>NZ_JAJMOY010000001.1 GCF_020991415.1 Flavobacterium sp. ENC
ATGGTTACTCCGATTGGATATGAGCTTGGTGCATTATTCGTAACCGAAGCCACGCCACAATTATCGGCTGTTGTTGGGGTACCCAACACAACTCCTGTTGCGGTACATGAATTGGCATCCGTAGTTTTTGTAACATTCGAAGGACAGGTAATCGTTGGTTTTTCGGTATCGCTTACCGTTATGGTTTGGGTACAAGTCTGTGTATTTCCTGAGTTATCGGTAACTGTCCATGTTACGGTTGTGACTCCGATTGGATAAGTAGTCGGTGCATTATTCGTTACCGAAGCCACGCCACAATTGTCAGCTGTTGTTGGGGTTCCAAGAACAACTCCTGTTGCGGTACATGAATTGGCATCCGTAGTTTTTGTAACATTCGAAGGACAGGTAATCGTTGGTTTTTGGGTATCGGATATCGTTACGGTTTGGGTACAAGTTTGCGTATTTCCTGAGTTGTCCGTCACGGTCCACGTTACGGTGGTTACTCCAATTGGATAAGTAGTCGGTGCATTATTCGTTACCGAAGCCACGCCGCAATTATCGGCTGTTGTTGGGGTGCCCAAAGCAACTCCTGTTGCAGTACATGAATTGGCATCCGTAGTTTTTGTAACGTTCGAAGGACAGGTAATTGTTGGTTTTTGGGTATCGCTTATCGTTACGGTTTGGGTACAAGTTTCTTTATTTCCTGAATTATCGGTAACGGTCCATGTTACAGTGGTTACTCCAATTGGGTAGGTAGTCGGTGCATTATTCGTTACCGAAGCAACACCACAATTGTCGGCTGTTGTTGGAGTTCCCAAAACAACTCCTGTTGCGGTACATGAATTGGCATCCGTAGTTTTTGTAACGTTCGAAGGACAGGTAATGGTTGGTTTTTGGGTATCGCTTATCGTTACGGTTTGGGTACAAGTTTCTTTATTTCCTGAATTGTCCGTCACGGTCCACGTTACGGTGGTTACTCCGATTGGATAAGTAGTCGGTGCATTATTCGTTACCGAAGCCACGCCGCAATTATCGGCTGTTGTTGGGGTGCCCAAAACAACTCCTGTTGCGGTACATGAATTGGCATCCGTAGTTTTTGTAACATTCGAAGGACACGTAATCGTTGGTTTTTGGGTATCAGCTACGACAGCAACAGCATTACTGGTAATTGTACACATTCCTGCATTAGTTGCAATCACATAATAACCTGTACCTGCAGAAAGACCTGACCAGGTAAGACCAGATCCTGTTCCTGCTTTTACTGCCTGAACAGCAGTATTAGCCGAATTGTATAATTGATAATTTACAGTATTGACTGACGTTGTGGAAGTGATTGTCCCTCCTGACGCAGGAATACATATAGTGCTTCCTGTTAACGAAAGGGCTACCGGTAATGCTTTAGGTGTTGTTGAAACACTTGCTGAATTATTGGCCAAATTACTATCTACTGTAGAATTGGGCAACGCTGCCGTATTATTATAAACTCCTGTAGGATTTACTTTTGCTGTAATTTTTAATGTCCGGCTAACTCCTCCATCAACATCTCCAATACTCCACACTCCGGTTGCTGAATCATAATTCCCAATTGAGGCTACTGAACTTACATAAGTATATCCCGTAGGAAGCAAATCGTTTATTGAAACTCCTGTAGCATTATTAACTCCTAAATTACTTAAGATAACTGTAAATAGTACATTAGATCCTACACATGGGGTTGCATTATCAACCATTTTTGTGACACCTAAATCTGTACATAAAGTAACTGAAACTGGTTTAGATTGCGTCTGAACACCACACGCTAAAGTTGAAGCTACAGCATAAGAACCTGTTTTCGTAGCTACATAAGTATTTGAATTTGCACCAGAAATTGCCGTGCCATTATAATACCATTGATAAGGAGCAAAACCCGAAGGCGTGTTTAGCGTTGCGGTATTATTAGTACATCCTCCTCCTGAAACATAGGCCATAGTCGGATCGTCAGGCAACGCTGCAAAACTCGAGAAAAATCCTGCCATTGAGAATCCTCCTGCCTGCTGTACTATCGAAACGGTCAGTTTAGCATTACTTGCAATAGAAAGTACTTCCGGACTTCCAATTTGAACACTATTAAAGTTTATCAGATACCAGCCTGTTGAACCTATCTGATAACGGGCTGAAACGCCGGCAATACTTGCAATATTAGTCCCATTTACCGTTACAATTTCTGTAGCACTTCGTAAAAGGATATAACCAAAATAATCTAAATTATTTGAAGCATAATTTTTAAATTTGGTTGTTTCTATAAAATTAGATCCGCCACATTCTGATACTGGTGCAATTGTTGAAATGTCAACTTCACAATTTTGTGCAGTACCTGAATACACAGCAACTCTCTTATCTGCAACGATGTGGGATGCCGTAAAACTTGCGCCCGGAACACCATTTATAAAAGTATAAAACTTACCTGCCTGTGCCAGAGTCTGAGTAGTTGTAGACACAAGTGCTCCGGTAGCCGAATAACCTTCTATTGTTACCTTTGTATTATCTTTTGTAGCTACTACAGTAGTCTGTTCTGCCGTATTATTTCCCGTTCCTCTTTCCAGAAAATATTCTGTTCCCAAAACGGATTCTGGAGGAATCTGATTAAAAGCGCCATCTCCACAACCACCCGGTACATCAATAGCAGCCGAGGTATTCATCACTGCTGGATTTGAGGATTCCACTAAAGCTCCCATCGGAGCCTTAAACATGTAACTTTGCCCTGCATTTAATGTCGCTTTAACGACGTTATCGATCGTTATACTGGTATTATCAACAGTTGCCATAATACTATAAATCGGCCTTTGATCTCCAAAAGTGCTAAAAGTGCCCAAGGAACCATCTCTGTAATATCCTATTCTAAAACGCACTCCAATCCCGGCATCTCCAAAACTTGTAAGTGCTGCATTTCCTTTAATATTAGCATCGACATTATCACCATTTGAATAATCATCAGAAGCAATGTTTCGAAGATTTATCGCTACTGGTCCATCGCTTGTCACAATTAATCCGGCACCTGTAAGTACCGTATCTAAAGCGTTCATTGGAAGATTTTTTGCCAAAAGCGGGAATCTGTAAACAGCCGGTGTTCCTTTTTTTGCCTTCAGGGAAGTTATAAAAGTACCGTCGCTTTTGCTTACCGTTATATTTACTTCTGCAACAGAATTTGTCGCTATTACAATTTCATTGGCTTTACTAAAATACTGCCAGGGTGCCGGAGCGATATAATGTTTCGTATAAAACTGGGCAGAAGCAGTAAAATTTATAAGAAGGAAAAAAATTAAAAATGAGACTAATTTAAATAAATTAATCTTTTTAAAAGTAAAGTTACACATAGACAACTATTGTTTTTGAAATAGAAATATCAGAAACCAAATAACATAACCTGGTTTTTAGAATATAGGACAGATACGATAAAAGGGAAAGATTGGTTTTTAGAAATTCAACAAAAGTCGTTTCAGAATTTTTAAAAGAATAACATCGCATGTGGGCCATAAGGTTAATAGTTTCAAGACTAAATAATACTGTCCAGGATTAAATTAGTAGTTTTTGGTGCGGCGAAAATATGTAAAGTCCTCAATACTAAATACATTCGTCGATAAACTACGCAGAAAGTCGTTGAAATACACCTTTTGTGAGTAGATATTCACATTTAATTAGCGAAAAAGTAATGATTTGATAACCAAAGGTTAAAAAGTTATTAAAATATTGATGATTTTAACCATTCTTACATATTTTACAGACAAAAACGCAAAAAAAGCATGAAAAGACAAAACTGAAACAAAATCACAAATAACTAAATACCAGCACATTAATTAATTAAACGTAAACAAAAACCTACTTAACGAAATAAGATTCTCACTAAGAAAAAAAAATTGAAATTCTTATAAAATTGAAATTTAAAATTTAAAATTTCCAAAGGGAGCAAAACAATTAATTACTCTAATTGCAGAAATTTAATATTGCGTTTTAGGCCATCAAACTTTGTTCTTTTGATAGGGGAATTCTTAAAAACCGCCCGAAAGGTTTCTTCCGTAATTTCAATCCAGTCTTTCTTTGAGAACGAAAGCAATTCAGGATTGGGGTTAAATAATGGTTCTGCATGAGGTTTTGAGAACCGGTTCCAGGGACAAACATCCTGACAAGTATCACAGCCGAAAGCCCACTCATCAAATTTACCCTTCATTTCGACTGGAATATTTTCCTTGAGTTCAATTGTATAATAGGAAATACATTTGCTTCCGTCTACCACATAAGGAGCAACGATTGCCTGTGTCGGACAGGCATCAATGCAAGCCGTACAGGAACCGCAATGGTCTGTTGTGGCATGATCGTATTCTAAATCCAGATCTAGGATAAGTTCGGCTATAAAGTAAAATGAACCTACTCTTTGGGTCAGTAGATTACTGTTTTTACCAATCCATCCCAAACCGCTTTTTGCTGCCCACGCTTTATCAAGAACAGGCGCTGAGTCCACAAATGCACGACCGGAAACTTCGCCAATATTTTCCTGTATAGAGAAAAGAAATTCTTTTAATTTCTCTTTTATAACCGTGTGGTAATCCTGCCCGTAGGCATATTTTGAAATTTTAAAACTCTCCTGATTTTGAGTTTCCCCTGGATAATAATTAAGCAAAAGCGATACGACACTTTTGGCATCATCTACTAATAATGTCGGATCTAATCGTTTATCAAAATGGTTCTCCATGTAAGCCATTTGACCATTTTGGTTATTTTTTAACCAATTTTCAAGTCTTGGGGCTTCTGTTTCCAGAAATCCTGCTTTCGATATACCGCAGGACAAAAAACCAAGCCTCTTTGCCTCTTCTTTTATAAATTTAGAATATGTCTCTCTCGAATTAATCATTACCGCTGTGAAAAACTGACTTTAACACCTACAGGTTTTAAAGTGATTAACGGGTTAAAAAGAACTGTCTTTTCAACTGAAATAATTTTGTATTTTTCAACAATATGGGAAATTGCCAGACACATCTCGTAAACAGCAAATCCAGCTCCTATGCACATTCTCGGCCCAGCACCAAACGGATAAAAATACTGCATCGAGTGTTTTCTTTGTTCGCCAAGAAAGCGGTCGGGATTAAACTCATCAGGCTTGTCCCAATACTTTGGATTTCTGTGCAGCTCATAAAAAGAAACTCCGATTAAGGTTCCTTTTTTTATATTGAATTGTCCAAGTTTATCATCTGCTACATTTTGCCGATCTGTAATCCAGGCAGGCGGATAGAGACGCATAGACTCGTTTAAAACGGCATTTGTATACGTCATTTTCTGAAGCTGTTCCACTACATCATCCGTCTCTGACTTAATTTTCAGAATTTCATCAAGTACTTTTTGCTGAACAACGGGATCATTTCCTAAAAGATGCAGTGTAAAGGTTAGTGCATTAGCGGTCGTCTCATGTCCTGCAATAAATAGGATTTTTATCTCATCAATTAACTGACCAACAGACATTCCTTCTCCACTATCTTCATATCGCGTTTCAAGAAGCATATTCAGCAAATCATTAACTTCATTCTTGGAAGTCATTCTTTCTTCAATAATTTCCCGAATTATGCTGTTATTCTCCTCGGCAAGCTCAAGGTGTTTTTTTACCTGACCACTTAGTGAGAACCACCAGGCTTTATGAGGAAGCCTGATTTCCTTGATTAAAAAGTGCTGTACTGCTTCAATAATAAATTTAATACGATTCAGCTTCTCCTCCGCAATGGAAAACTGGAATAATGATTTTGCAACAACATTAAACGCCAATTCACTCATTACCGGAAAAAGATTAACAACGCTATCCTGTTCCAAACCTTCGAGTTCTGAAACAATTGTCTGCTGCATATTTTCAACGAGCTGATTCATCTTTTGTTTATGAAAAGCAGGCTGAATAAGTCTTCTTTGCTTCAACCAAAAATCACCATCAACCGTTAAAAGTCCCTTCCCTAAATATTTTGAAAGATAAACGGACTGAAACTTCGACTTATGGTAATTCTTTTGATTTTTTTGTAATATATACTGGGCCACCTCATTGTCTCTTGACAAAATGATGTGTTTTGATCTTCCAATTCTAATAGAAAAAGAATCTCCAAACTTATCAAAATACCTTCTGTGAAATGGAATAGGGTTTTTACGAACTCCCTCCGAATCCAAAAAAAATCTGGAGATTGAAAGTTTTGCAGGATAGTTATATTTATTATTCTCAGACATTTTGAAAAGAATTTAAAACAATCCGCCCTGAATATTAGTATTTATTTTACCTAAGTGTTTATAAGCCTTGTCTGTCACTTCACGACCACGCGGAGTACGCATGATAAAACCTTCCTGAATCAGGAAAGGCTCATATACTTCTTCTATCGTTTCACTACTTTCGGATACAGCGGTTGCCAGAGTTGACAATCCAACAGGTCCGCCCTTGAATTTATTTATAATAGTCAGCAGGATTTTATTGTCCATTTCATCAAGCCCATGTGCATCAACATTAAGCGCTTTTAAGGCATAACGTGCAATTTCAAGATCAATCGTTCCATTTCCTTTTATCTGTGCAAAATCACGTACTCTTCGCAACAATGCATTAGCAATACGCGGCGTTCCACGACTTCTGCCCGCTATTTCAATTGCTGCATCTAATGAGATTGGCATTTTAAGTATAGAAGAGCTTCTCTCAACAATAGTGGTCAAAAGCTCAGTAGTGTAATATTGTAATCTGGATGAAATTCCGAAACGGGCGCGCATTGGCGCAGTCAGTAATCCGGATCTTGTTGTTGCCCCGATTAAAGTAAAAGGATTTAAATTGATCTGAACCGTTCTGGCATTTGGACCAGATTCGATCATGATATCAATTTTGAAATCTTCCATCGCCGAGTACAAATACTCTTCAACAATAGGACTCAAACGATGAATTTCATCTATAAACAGCACATCTCTTTCGTCCAGATTAGTCAATAAGCCAGCCAAATCACCGGGCTTATCCAAAACCGGACCTGAAGTAATTTTAATTCCAACTTCAAGTTCGTTTGCTAAAATATTAGCCAAAGTAGTTTTTCCTAATCCGGGAGGCCCGTGAAAAAGTGTATGATCAAGTGCTTCACCACGCTGATTAGCCGCAGCCACAAAAACTTTTAAATTCTCTAAAACTTGATCTTGTCCGGCAAAATCATCAAATGACAGCGGACGCAATCTTTTTTCAAGATCTAATTCTTCTGGATTATATCCGTTTGTAGTGGGATCTAGGTTCTCATTCATTTTACAAAGATAGGCAAAGTAATCAGTCTGGAAAATAGTTAAATTCTAAATAAAAGAACCAAATTCCAATGTTTCAAATTCCAAATTCCAATACAAGGTTAGACTTTACTGGAATTTGGAATTTAAAATATTGGAATTTATATTAAATAAAAAAAACCATCTTAGAAGATGGTCTTTTTTATTTAATATTTAGTGGTGTAAAACTTCTTCACCTTCTTTCATCGGTACATTTTGAGGAACAAAATCTACATCATGATTAGGGTTACTGTAGTCATACGGCCAACGGTATACATGAGGAATTTCACCTGGCCAGTTACCGTGAATATGCTCTACAGGAGTTGTCCATTCTAATGTTGTAGATCTCCATGGATTCTGTACAGCTTTCTTACCGTAGAAAATACTACTAAAGAAATTGTAAAGGAATACTAACTGGAAAGCACCTCCAACAAGAGCAAATGTTGTAATTAAAACATTCACATTTTGCAAATCATCAAATAATGGGAAGTTTGTATTTGTATAGTAACGTCTTGGCAAACCAGCTAATCCGATAAAGTGCATTGGGAAGAAAACTCCATAAGCACAAACTGCTGTTACCCAAAAGTGAATATAACCTAAGTTTTTGTTTAACATTCTTCCGTACATTTTAGGGAACCAGTGGTAAATACCGGCAAACATTCCGTAAAGTGCAGAGATACCCATTACTAAGTGAAAGTGAGCAATAACGAAGTATGTATCGTGAACGTTAATATCTAAAGTACTATCTCCTAAAATGATTCCGGTTAAACCTCCAGTGATGAAAGTAGAAACCATTCCGATAGAGAATAACATTGCAGGGTTGAATTGCAGGTTACCTTTCCATAAAGTTGTAATCCAGTTAAATGCTTTTACGGCAGATGGAATCGCAATCAATAAGGTTGTAAAAGTAAATACCGATCCTAAGAATGGATTCATACCAGAGATAAACATATGGTGACCCCAAACAATTGTAGATAAAAATGCAATTGCAAGAACTGACATAATCATCGCTCTGTATCCGAAGATTGGTTTACGTGAATTCGTAGCCATAATTTCAGAAACAAGACCCATTGCCGGCAAGATTACGATATAAACCTCAGGGTGTCCTAAGAACCAGAACAAGTGCTCAAACAAAACCGGAGAACCTCCTTGGTAATGTAAAACCTCTCCTGCGATATAAATATCAGACAAGAAGAATGAAGTACCAAAACTTCTATCGAAAATCAATAATAATGCAGCTGATAATAAAACCGGGAACGAAATAACACCAATGATAGCTGTTACGAAAAATGTCCAGATTGTTAATGGAAGTCTTGTCATAGACATTCCTTTAGTTCTTAAATTGATAACAGTTACAATGTAGTTTAATGATCCCATTAAAGAAGATGCAATAAATATCGCCATTGAAACCAGCCATAAAGTCATACCTGTTCCTGATCCTGGAATTGCTTGTGGCAATGCACTTAAAGGCGGATAAATTGTCCAACCTGCAGATGCTGGTCCAGCTTCAACAAATAAAGAAGACAACATAATTACAGCAGATAAGAAAAACAACCAGTATGAAATCATATTCATGAATCCGGAAGCCATATCTCGCGCTCCAATCTGAAGCGGAATAAGTAAGTTACTAAAAGTTCCACTCAAACCGGCTGTCAGTACAAAGAATACCATTATGGTACCGTGAATTGTAACTAAAGCCAGATAAATATCATTAGCCATCACACCGTCCGGTGCAAATTTATCCCCTAATAAAACATTAAATATTTTAAAAGACTCTTCCGGCCATGCTAACTGCATTCTAAAAAGTAATGACATTACAATACCAATAATCCCCATGATGATACCAGTAATCAGGTACTGCTTAGCAATCATTTTGTGATCAATACTAAATATGTATTTGGTAATGAAAGTGTCTTTATGGTGATGTTCGTGCTCGTGATCGTGTTCGTGTCCGTGATCGTGTGCTTCTGCTGACATATATGTATACTTTAAATTTTCTTAATAAATATTATTTCATAGCCACTTTAGCTACAACAGCTTTAACAGTATCAATAACTGCTTTTACTGTATCTTTAGCCGTACTATCTGTAGTTGGCGCTTTTACTGCTTCAGCAGGTTTTTCAGCAGCGGCAGCAGCCTTAATATCCTGAGTTAGCGTAGTTTTTTCGCTTAACCATTTTTTATAATCTTCCGGAGTGTCAACTACTACTTTCATTTGCATGTTGTAATGAGAAGCTCCACAGATTTTATTACATAATAATAAATAATCAAATGTATAAGGATCTAAAGCTGTTCCTCCTTTAGCAACCAACTCTACACTTTTCTCAGCTCTAAGTTTGTTGATATTTGCTACTTTTTCAATCATAAAAGGCAACTCTCTGTATTCAGCAGTTGTATAAGTCGGAATGAAAGCAAATTCAGTAACCATACCCGGAACACAGTTCATTTGCGCTCTAAAGTGAGGCATGTAAGCGGAGTGCAATACGTCCTGAGAACGCATCTTGAAATGTATTTTTTTACCTTTAGGAATATGTAATTCCGAAACTACGATATCATCCTGCGCATTAGGGTCTGACATGTCAACTCCTAAAGTATTAACACCTTCTATTAAACGAACATTCGCTTTTCCAAGAACATTGTCTTGTCCGGCATATCTTGCTGTCCATTTAAATTGTTGTGCATATAATTCTATTTCAATAACATCTTCATCTTTATCAACGAACATAATATTGTTCCATGCATACAATCCGTAAAGAATTAAACAAGCCAAAACAACAGATGGAATAATACTCCAAATCGCTTCTAATTTGCTGCTGTCAGCAAAGAACAAAGCCTTTCTGTCTTTATGTCCTCTGTTTTTAAAAGAAAACCAGTATAATAAACCTTGCGTAATAAACTGAACAATAAAAATTAAAACCCAGGTAATATTCATCAAGTTATCTACTAAAAGACCGTGCTCTGAAGCAGGAGTATGAAGTGCTAAATGACCCCATTTTAGTAAACCGTAGATTGTAAATATGTAAATGAAAGCTAAAAAGCCAAACATAACATATCCCTGAATATTATTATCATTATCCGATGCAACCTGAGAATCGTCCGAAGAGGATCCCACTTGAGTAAGATCAAATATCTTGGTCAATTGCCATAATGCAACTGCTAATAAAACTAAAACTATAATTACCAACAAACTTGTCATCTGTTTACTTCTTTAAATATTAATAATGAAAATGTTTACTTTCTTCAATGAAAGGATTTCTTTTTGCTAACAAAGGAGCTTTAGTTAATGCAGTAAACACTACAAAAATAAATAAACCTAAGAAGAAAAGTATAGATGCAATTTCAGGAACTCCAATAAACCATTTATCTCCAACTGTACCAGGCATAATCATATTAAAGAAATCTACATAGTGACCTAGCAATATAACAATACCAGCCATTACAATAACCCAGCTAAGACGTTTAAAGTCTGTGTTGATCAAAATTAATAATGGGAAAACAAAGTTCATAACTACAGCTCCGAAGAACGGTAAGTTGTACAATTGAATTCTTGTTATAAAATAAGTAACCTCTTCAGGAATATTAGCATACCAGATCAACATAAATTGAGAGAACCATAAGTACGTCCAGAAAACACTAATACCAAACATAAATTTAGCTAAATCGTGTATGTGGCTTGTATTTACATACTCTAAATATCCTTTTGACTTTAAGTATACTGTCACTAATGCAATAGTAGTGATACCACTTACAAAGAATGAAGCGAATACATACCATCCGAATAATGTACTGAACCAGTGTGGATCAATCGACATAATCCAGTCCCAAGACATTATAGACTCAGATACAATAAAGAATACCAAGAAACCAGCGGTTAACTTAAAGTTCTTTTTGTAGTTCAAATCATCATTAGCATCATCCTGAGCCAAACAATTTTTTCGGGATTGGTAACGATATAAATTCCATCCTATTAAAAAGATAGCAGCTCTGATAATCCAGAAATAAAAATTTAAATAACCTGCCTTACCAGCAATAATTTCATCATAATTTGCGCTTGCAGGATCTGTAATTCCTTTATCCAGCCATACAAAAATGTGATTAAAATGCAGTCCGCAAAGTACTAGTATGATAAAGAAAATGATAGAACCTACAGGCAAATAAGCTGTTATTCCCTGCATAACTCTAAACAAAACCGGAGACCATCCTGCCTGGGCAACTTGTTGAATAGCATAAAATGCTAAAGTACCCATAGAAAGCAGTAAGAAGAAAATACAGGCAACATATAAAGCAGACCAAGGCTTGTTTTGCAATTGGTGCAATACATGTTCCAAATGTTTTTCATGCTCATCACCAGCATTCACTTTTTCATGCTCCCCACCTTTGTGCGATTCATGAGAAGCTTCTGCAGCTTCATGATGACCTGCTTCTTTGTGAGAAGCCTCAGCAGTAGCTTCATGTGCTGCACCATGAGAACCATGCGCATCTGCAGCTAGTATTTTTTCAACTTCTTGAATATCTTTAGGCGCACTTAAAAAACCATACCCAATTCCCAATAGGCCAAGAACCATTAGGATGATAGAAAAAGTTTTTAATTTACTTGAAAATGTATACATATCTATTACGATCAGTTTGTTCAACAATTATAATTGGCTTTTTAGTTTTAGAACATAGTCAGCAACTAACCAACGTTCGTGGGCACTTAATTGATTTGCATGTGAACCCATTGCATTTAAACCATAAGTTTCAACGTGAAAGATACTTCCTTCAGTGATTTCTCTGTCTTTATAGCTAGGTACTCCAAGAAATTTTTCTCTTTCAACCAATTTACCTTTACCGTTTCCTGCTGCACCATGGCAACTGATACAATAAATTTCGAAAAGTTCTTTTCCTTTTCCTGAGTTTCTCTCGATAGAATCCAAAGGTGACTTTAAATTAGCTTTAGCCAATTCATAACCAGCAGTTGAATTTTCATATTCATAAGGCTCAAAACCTCTATTAATAGTTCCTTCTACAGGAAGCTGTCCTTCTTTTCCTCCTTTAAATATTTTTGCTTCTGAATAAGTTTCATAACCTACAGACTCATACATATTAGGGAAATACTGATAGTTTGGTGCCGAATTATTGTGGCAAGATGAAACTAAAATAGTTATACCAACTAAAAGTGTTATTTTATATATCCTTTTCATAGCTACAATTAATTCTTTTCAATTACTTTAACTTCAACTGCTCCTGTACCTTCAAAGAAAGAAACTAGTTCTGCTTCGTTATCGTTTACAGCAACTTCCATTAAAAAATGGTCATCTGTTGTTCTTACATCAGGATTTTCAGCTTCTTTAAATGGCCATAATCTGCTTCTCATATAAAAAGTGATTACCATTAAGTGGGCAGCAAAAAATACAGTCATCTCAAACATAATAGGCACAAAAGAGGGCATATTCTGAATAAAACTAAAACTTGGTTTTCCACCAATATCCTGTGGCCAGTCATGAATCATAATATAACTCATCATTGTTGTTGCAACAGAGATACCAACACATCCGTATAAAAAAGCACAAATTGCTAATCTTGTTGGTGCTAATCCCATAGCTTTATCCAATCCGTGAACTGGGAATGGAGTAAAAACTTCTTCAATATGATGATGTGCAGCTCTGGTTTTCTTTACTGCATCCATCAAAATATCATCGTCATTATAAATGGCGTATATTACTTTATTACTCATGATGTGAATCTTTATTTGCTCTTTCTCTAATGTAATTATCTCCTGTTCCTTTCAAAATTGTTTTAACCTCCGCCTGAGCAATTACAGGGAATGTTCTGGAGTATAATAAAAACAATACGAAAAAGAAACCAATTGTTCCGATGAAAATTCCAATGTCAACAAATGTTGGTGAGAACATTGTCCATGAAGACGGAAGATAATCTCTATGTAAAGAAGTAACGATAATTACGAATCTTTCAAACCACATTCCGATGTTTACTACAATGGAAATAATAAATGAGAACATGATACTTGTTCTTAATTTCTTAAACCACATAAATTGCGGAGAGAAAACATTACAAGTCATCATTGACCAATAGGCCCACCAGTAAGGTCCGGTAGCTCTGTTCAAGAATGCATACTGCTCATATTCTACACCTGAATACCAGGCCACAAATAACTCAGTGATGTAAGCAACACCAACGATAGAACCAGTAATCATAATTACGATGTTCATTAATTCGATATGCTGAAGTGTAATATAAGCTTCAAGGTTAGAAACTTTTCTCATGATAATCAACAATGTATTTACCATCGCAAATCCTGAGAATACCGCTCCTGCAACGAAGTAAGGAGGGAAAATTGTAGTATGCCATCCGGGAATTACAGAAGTAGCAAAGTCCATCGATACAATCGTGTGTACAGAAAGTACAAGAGGAGTAGCCAAACCAGCTAATACTAATGATACTTCTTCAAAACGCTGCCAGTCTTTTGCTCTACCGCTCCATCCGAAACTTAGGATAGAATAAACTCTTTTAGTAAAAGGAGTAACCGCTCTGTCACGCAGCATTGCAAAATCAGGCAATAAACCAGTCCACCAGAAAACTAATGATACCGAAAGATACGTTGAAATTGCGAATACGTCCCAAAGCAATGGTGAGTTAAAGTTTACCCACAGAGAACCAAACTGATTCGGAATAGGTAAAACCCAGTATGCTAACCATGGACGACCCATGTGAATAATTGGAAATAAACCTGCCTGAACTACTGAAAAGATAGTCATTGCTTCTGCAGAACGGTTAATCGCCATTCTCCAACGTTGACGGAAAAGTAATAATACCGCAGAAATTAATGTTCCGGCGTGACCAATACCAACCCACCAAACGAAGTTCGTGATATCCCAGGCCCAACCAACTGTTTTATTTAATCCCCATGTTCCAATACCGGTAGATACGGTGTAAATTATACAACCTAATCCCCAAAGGAAGGCTGTTAATGCGATTGAAAATACAATCCACCAATGCTTATTTGCAGGACCTTCAACAGGCGCAGCTACATCTACAGTTACATCGTGATAAGATTTATCACCTATAACTAAAGGTTTTCTAATGGGTGCTTCGTAGTGAGACGACATAATCCTTTATATGTTTCTTAATTAATAATTATTCTAAGTATTTCTAACTTTAACATGGTAAACCACATTAGGTTTTGTTCCAACATGCTCCAATAAATGGTATGATCTTTCATCAGCTGCCAATTTAGCAACTTTACTTTCTTTATCATTAACATCTCCAAAGATCATTGCTCCAGAAGAACAAGCGCTTGAACAAGCTGTCTGGAATTCACCATCAACAACCGGACGTCCTTCATTTTTCGCTTTCAATTTTGTAGCTTGTGTCATTTGAATACACATAGAACATTTTTCCATAACTCCACGAGAACGAACATTTACGTCTGGGTTTAATACCATACGACCTAAATCATCATTCATGTGATAATCGAACTCACTGTTTTTGTTGTACAAGAACCAGTTAAAACGACGTACTTTATACGGACAGTTATTTGCACAGTAACGAGTACCAACACATCTGTTGTATGCCATATGATTTTGACCCTCACGACCGTGAGAAGTTGCAGCAACCGGACAAACTGTTTCACAAGGTGCGTGATTACAGTGCTGACACATTACTGGCTGGAAAGCAACCTGAGGATTATCTCCTGCTTTTTCCATTTCATTAAAGGTAGACAACGAGCTGGATAAACCGGCAATATTCTCTTTTCTTTCATTATCACCTTCAAAAGTACTTTCAGAAGAATAATACCTGTCAATACGCAACCAGTGCATATCACGGCTTCTTCTTACTTCAGCTTTTCCTACAACAGGTACATTGTTTTCAGCATGACAGGCAATAACACATGCCCCACATCCTGTACAAGCATTTAAGTCGATTGAAAGGTTAAAGTGATGTCCTGTTGAACGATCAAATGATTCCCATAAATCTACTGTTGTAGCCTCTACTTCCTGGTGATCCAAAGATACCATTGGTTGTTGATTCCAATGTTCGGCATCTTTAGTGTTAAATACTTCAAGAGTAGTTTCCTTAATAATATCTCCTCTACCCATTAAAGTTTTCTGACCCTGAACACAAGCAAACTCGTGTACTCCGTTTGCTTTCACAATAGAAGAAACAGCCTGAACACTATTAAAGTTTTTATATAAAGCGTAAGCATTTAAACCTACCTGCATTTCTTCTTTCAAAGCCGCTTTACGACCGTAACCAACAGCTAAACCAAGTGTACCAACAGCTTGTCCTGGCTGAACAATTACAGGAACGTTTTCTAACTTAGCTCCGTCAGTCAGCGTAATAGTAGCATAACTACCATTTAGACCTCCGTTAGCCACAATTTCATTTGTTAAACCAAGTTTCTTAGCATCAGCATTCGAAACAGTAACATAGTTATCCCATGAAACTCTTGTGATTGGATCCGGGAACTCCTGCAACCAAGGGTTGTTTGCCTGTTGTCCGTCACCTAAACCTGTTTTAGTATATAACACTAATTCGAAATCACCAGCTGGTTTTGATTTTGAAACTGCATTTGCAGCAGCAGCATAATCAACAGCACCACCTGCTAAAGCAGCTGATCCAACTACAAAAACACCATCATGTAAAACTTTATTCCATGAAGAACCAACGGTAATACCAGCAGAATTAGCTTTGATATAATCGTAAAAAGTTCCGGGAATTCCGTTTAATGATAATAAAACGTCTTGAAATTGTTTTGTATTAAATATAGGACGAATAGTTGGTTGTGTTAAACTATAAGTTCCTTTTGTGATCTCAACATCACCCCAAGCTTCAAGATAATGAGCAACAGGAGCAGCAATTGTAGTAACAGATGCCGTTTCATCTTCTTTCAAAGAGAAAGCCACTGATGTTTTTACTTTTTTCAATCCGGCTTCAAAAGAAGCAGAATCTGCCAGTGTATAAACAGGGTTAACTCCACTCATGATTAAAGTATGAACACTACCTGCATTCATATCTTTTAATAATTGAGCAACAACCGCATTTGAACCTTTTCTAATCTGTCTTGTTCCAACAGTAGTAAAAGCCTCACTAGCTAATGCCTGATTGATAGCCAAAACTAACAACTGAGCGTTTTTATCTTCAATTCCAGATACTAAAACTCCTTTTGAACCAGCAGCTTTTAACTGCTGAGCAGCTTTAACAGCTTCTGCTTTAAATTTAGCTTCCAAAGAAACCGGAACAGAAGCACCTGCAACTATATTATATATTTGAACCAAAGCTTGTTTCTGATCAGCCCCTGTCATAGGAATACGCTTATCAGCAGCAGCTCCGGATAAAGTCATGTTTGATTCAAACTGAAAATGACGGGACATTTTTCCATTTTGAGGAATACGTCCTTTTGCATATCCTGAATCGTATCCTCCACCTTGCCAGTCTCCTAAGAAATCAGCTCCCACAGAAACAATTAAAGAAGCTTTTGAAAAATCATAATCAACTAAAGCTCTTTCACCATACACGGTCTGAAATGCATCTAAGGCTTCTGAAGAAGATACTGCATCATAAACCACATGCTTCGCATTCGGGTTTTTAGCAATAAATTCACCAATAAGCTTTTCAGTAGACGGACTTGCTAAAGTATTAGTCAACAATACAACTTGTCCACCTTTTGCTTTTGCATCAGCAATACTTGATTTAATTTTCAAATCAACAGCAGACCAGCTACTATTTTTTCCATCCAATTTAGGTTCTTTCAGACGCATACTGTCATATAACGACAGGATAGACGCATGAATTCTCGCATTGGCTGAAAACTTAGCTCCGGAAATAGTATTGTTTTCAATTTTAATTGGACGACCTTCACGGGTTTTTACTAAAAGGTTAGCAAAATCAAAACCATCAAAAACAGTTGTTGCATAATAATCAGCAACACCAGGAATGATTTGTTCCGGTTGTAACACATAAGGTATAGACTTGTGAACAGGGCCCTCGCAAGCTGCTAGCGTTACGGCTGCAGTACTAAACCCTACGTACTTTAAAAAGTCACGACGTGAAGTTCCAGATGAAGCTAATGCATCTGCGTTTCCTAAAAATTCATCAGTAGGAATCTCTTCAACAAATTCGTTATTTCTAAGCGCCTCAACAATAGAACTATTTTCTAGTTCCTCAACACTTTTCCAGTATTTTTTGTTTGATGACATTGTATATAAATATTAAAATCTTAATAATTCGATTAATAGTGGCATTTACCGCATTCTAAACCTCCCATTTGCGCTGCAGTCAATTTTTCTACACCGTATTTTTTAGAAAGTTCAGCATGAATTTTATCATAATATGCATTTCCTTCCATCTTAACATCAGTTTTTCTATGGCAATCAATACACCATCCCATTGTTAATTTAGAATATTGCTTCATGATTTCAAATTCCTGTACCGGTCCGTGACAAGTCTGACATTCAACACCTGCAACAGAAACGTGTTGTGAGTGATTAAAGTAAACAAAATCAGGAAGATTATGAATACGAACCCATTTTACAGGCTGTGTTTTTCCGGTATAAGCTTGTTTTGCTTTATCCCATCCAACTGCATCATACAGCTTTTGGATTTGAGCATCATAAAACGCCTTGCTGTACTCAGGAGTAGCAGTAGTCTCGGCAACTTCAGAGATGTTTTTATGACAATTCATACAAACATTCAAAGAAGGAATACCAGCATTTTTACTCACACGGGCAGCAGAGTGACAATATTTACAATTGATCTCGTTGTCACCGGCGTGAATTTTATGAGAATAATGGATCGGCTGAATTGGCTCATAGTTTTGATCTACACCAACTTGCATCAAAAATCCATACACAAAATAACCACTAGCCAAAAGCAGGAATATAGAAGTAACTAATACTAAAAACTGATTTCTGGCAAAAGCTTTCCAAATTGGCGTTCTGGCCTCTTTCGGAGCAACTACAATACCATTATTACTTGCCACCTTAGTAAGTACTTTGTTCACCATGAACAACATAACCACCAAAATAGCCATTACAAGAGCAAGAGCTCCCAAAATAATGTTATTAGAAATTCCGCTTCCGCCTTCCTGAGGACCTGTTGGCAATGTCGTCACAGCACCCGGAGCAGGCTCAGCTTTTACTTCAGAAGTATAAGCGATAATATTATCAATATCACCTTCAGATAATTGAGGAAAAGCAGTCATTACAGACTTGTTGTTTTCTTCAAAAAGCTTAACTGCAACAGCATCACCTGACTTAATTACTTCAGAACTGTTGTGCACCCACTTGTAAATCCAAGCCATATCATGCTTAGCAGCAACTCCCCTTAAAGCAGGACCTGTTGATTTTGCATCTAATTTGTGACATGCAGCGCAATTTGCATTAAAAAGTTCCTTCCCTTTTACTGGATCACCACCCGCAGTTGCAGCCGGAGCAGCAGCAGCAGGCGCCGCCGGAGCAGCAGCTTCTTGAGCAAATGAAGTTAGGGAGAAAATTAACGTTAGCGATAAGCTAAGAAGTAATTTTCTTGAGATCGAATTATGGTTACCCACCTTTTTCATATAGTATAAAATTATCTACTAATTTTTGGTATGGTTTTTTCTGTATTAAAACAGTAAAAACCGAACACCTTCTTTTAAAACTTGCACAAAAATACGACTTATGAACTATTCTCAAAACCTTAAAATACTCTTAAATATCAATTTATATCAATTCTAAATAATATTGAAATTTTCAATATAAACTTTAAATACTATTTTTGCATAAAAACCATCACATTATGAGAATTTTAACCCCGTCCACAAGAGTTTTCTTAACATTAACAATGCTAACTTTAGCTTATAATATTCATGCTCAAGACCAAAATTTAACACTAAATCAGGACCCAAAATTTGAGCAGTTACTAAACGACAAACGCAAAATTAACACATCAATAAGTACAAATGACACTTACCGAATTCAAATTTTTAGCGGAAAAAGCGAGGAAGCAAAAAAAACGCTAACCGATTTCAAAAGAGAGTTTTATACAGTTGACGGAACGATTATTTTTAACACACCGAACTATAAAGTTATTGTTGGGAATTTTAAAACCAGAATCGAAGCGGAGAGAAACTTAGTCGAAATAAAGAAGAGATATAAAAGTGTTTTTTTATTGAAACCCGGCAAGTAATCACCAACGGGACAAATTCATCAAAAAGTCTCAGTCTCGGTCACGGTTTTCAGTTTCAAACTGATTCCTGTAACCGAGACTGGGACTTTCTTTTTTCTGTACATAACACTAATCTCTCCTATTTCGACGAATGGAGAATCTGAAATACTTCTTCTTTAACCAGTGCCAGATCAGTCTGAAAAGCCTCATTTTCCCAAAGACAATCTACGGTAGCCTTACCCATTTCTCTTCCTTTCTCAACATCACTATGCCAGTGCGCATTACAAATAATCCGGCTCTCTCCAAAATCATGTCCGCGTTTACGAATTACCTCTTCTTTATCAGGAAAAATTTCACCAAACACTAATGCCCATGCCCAGCCTACTGCTGCATGCCCCGAAGGAAAAGACCCCACCTTACGCAATACTTCTTCTTGTTCAGGTGTGCATGTTTTGACTTTGTTAACTACGAACGGACGTTCTCGATTGTAAAAATTCTTGGCCGTATAAGTAGACAAGCCCGCATCAGTCATTACTCGCCGCATAAGATGATACAATTTTGGTGTTAGTGTTTCACTGATCTCAATTCCCAAAGTCGCCTGGAAGGATTTCACCGCATAGGGAAAAGACAAATTAGCATCGCTAACAGCTTGCAAAAAACGAATCTGATCTCTAGATTTCGAAACTTTCTTAGCATACTCCAGGTCAAATTTGAATGTTTCAGAAGCGGGTTTTGGTGGTGGAGCCAACAAAATCAAACTATTTGGCATTTCTTCATCAGACAGATAACCATGCAACAAATCCGGCATTACTGTTCTCAGTTCCTCAACGTTTGTAAACTTTTGAACAGCACTTTTAGACCCGAATTTTTCACCAACAAGTGTCCTGACAATATGAAATAGCTTTAATCTCATATAAAATCTTCATCCCTTAGATTTTTATTTATTCCAAAAATAAACAAAAATCTTACAAATTAATCAATATACACTTAATAAAACTATTACCTATTCTCAATTTTCGTTTCACTTTACAAATTGAAACAATATATTCAAAGTCGAATAAAACCTTTTACAGCATCAGAGAACATTCTACAGGGATAAAATACAAGACCTCCCTTACAAACAGAAATACCATACGAACCTGTAAAACTTCCTTACTCAAATTCCAAATCTTCACAGTCCGTATTCTTATCTCAGCAAAACAAAAAAAGTCCCAACTTTCGTTGAGACCTTAAAATATTCATGGAGCTATAATTTGACAACTCCCTTACTCTACCACCTTAATTCAATCTGCTACAAATCGAATTTCTTCTTTTGGTGCTGTAATAGCATCGATTCAGCTCCTCAACAGAAGGTATTTTTTTCTCAGCAACACCCTCTAAAATAACATTTTTTCCTTTCAAAGCCATTGGTACAAAAAAGGCATAATCTTTCATCTTAACAAAGAAAGGAGAGCCGTCTTCTGTTTTAATAGTTAGCCAGCATCCTCCTTTTTCAAAGAAGAACATCCCTGGACAAACAAAAAGGAAATCAATACCAATAAATCCTAACTTCTTTTATTCATATCAAATAAATCACATACATTTATACTACAGAAATATACAATTGACAGAAACTACAATTATTTATAAGGATCTAATACTCCTTCACAATTAATAAGTGGCCTATCCTCTTCCTCCAGATAAAAATCAATCTGCACCTCATTTACATCATCAAATTCTAAATAATCTGTTCGGATGGTTTTATAACCTAAAGAAATTGCTTCTATGAAAAAATAATCTTCTTTAGAAAGTTTAAATTTATTTCCTTTTACTACTGTAAGTTTATAAGTGTATTCCCCTTTCGAGGAGGCCAGAATTTTAGAACACACTATATCTAATCGTGTTTCAGAATTTAATATACTACCCGTTTTAACATCAAACACTCTTCCCTTGATCATAAGTTCATTAGGATTCTGTTTAATTTTTTTTTTGATCACTGCTATTTTATAGCCTCCTTTGTTACTTGTTGAGATCAGTTCATTTTTAAACATCGAACATCCGCCCAAAATAAATAAAAAAGCTAATGATAAAATATAATTATTCCTTTTCATGATAAATTAGTATTAACATCCCGTCTTTTTACCTTTTTGACTTTTTACATCTCCATCGACATCTGTTCCCTTCAACTCCACAGTGACAGTATTTGAAATCCTTTTTTGATCACTTTTCGATAATGCTTTAAAGGCATTTGTTTCATGTAAACCTCCCCACGCCATATCCTGATAAAATTGCTTATCCAGCTTATAACCTTTACTTAAACCATACGCTTCTAAAGCATTACCAACCTGTACGACTAAAGTCTTGGCAATTTCTTCATGATGCGCTATATTCAGACCTCTAATTTCCCAATCTTTAAGCATTTCAGGATAAGTAGCTTTCCAGCTTGGCTCATTTACATTATAATACACAACTAAATAAGCGTGAATTGATTCATGTAACATGGTTCTGGCCCAAGACAAATCTGTCGCATTCGGCCAAGCATCAGAATTAAACGTAGTCGTAACACCAGTAGCCAGATTATAAGAAGCTAAGGTTTGACCCGTAGTAGACTGAACCCCTTTTATTGTTCCACTTTTCACTGTCCAGTTAAATCTGGTTGAATTCCAGGGATCATTAGTAAAATTAGTAATCATGTTACCCGGACTGGCACCCGTTTTTTTTAAATCATCAAGAATTTTTTGCAAACAAGGCGCTAGTTGAGAATCATTAATTCCATCATCAAAATTTTTTATATTTAACCTGCTGTAATAAGCAGCATAAGCGATACCCATTGCAGAACCATTGTTTTGCGTTCGCACAAACTGATAATTCATCCTTGTATAGGCATCATTTGTTACGGGTGCTATGTAGGTGTTTTTAACAACAACTTCTTTTAACGGAACAGGATCTTTAATATAAGCCGAAGGAATATTCACATTCGTAACAATTCCCTTCTCGAATTTAAAACCACTAAGTACTTCACCTCTTAAATTAGTAGAATAGATACGGCCCGTAAATTCTGCATTGTCATCGGGCGCTCTGGCAGTCACAGAAGCTTTTCTGTTTTCAGGGATGCGATGAAACAAAACTGTCTGCACTTCTCCATTTATTTTAATTTGCAAAATTTGCGTCTCTACTCCTTCCAATCCGGTCGTAGCAGTCGCAATATTTAATTTAGCATCTGTATCTGTGATGGCCACTTGTTCTAAAGAGGATAAATCAATTTTTAGATCAATATTAACATCTACAGCTTTTTTGTTTATTTGCTCATTATTTAATTCATTAAAAAAATCAAACGATTTTTTCAGAGGAACTGTTTCCAGTTGGGCTGACTGAAAGTCTAATTCGGTTCTTGCAGCGGTACTGTCATGAGATTCATCACTACAATTAAGCATTAAAAATGTTATCACTAAGATAAAACTAATTTTTAAAAATGGTCTGACTGACTTTTTCATCTTCATCTAAAATCTTATTTTTTGTAAATATAAATATTTTTACAAAAAATAAGATTTTTCATATGTTAATTTTAAAAATAAAAGAAAAAACTTATAAAAATAAACTTATATATTTTAAGCCCTAAAATAAAAATTAGAGTATTGTTAAATAAAAAAGCCTCAACTTTCGTTGAGACTTCATAAGTAGTTATTCATTTGAAATTAAAGAAAGGTTTAGTTCACCACCTTAATTCCATCAGCCATAAAGCGTATTTCTTCTTTTGGTGCTATAATAGCATCAATTTCTGATTGCGTTTTTTTAGCATCTTTTGCGTAATGCTTCAGCTCTTCAACAGAAGTGATTTTTTTCTCGGCAACCCCTTCCAAAACAATATTTTTTCCTTTTAAAGCCGTTGGTACAAAAAAGGCATAATCTTTCATCTTAACAAAGAAAGGAGAGCCGTCTTCTGTTTTAAGAGTCAGCCAGCATCCTCTTTTTTCGCAAACATCAGTTACCAATCCTTTTACAGCAACATTTTCTACTTTTTTCGAATTTTTCAATCCGCTTTCCAGTTTCTCAACCGAGATTGCTTTGTTTTCAGATGCTTTAGAAACATCGGAACCGTAATAATCCCCCACTAATGCATTTCCTGCCGGTGGAGATTTCTTCTCTACAGCTTCTTGTGAAAAAGATAAAGTAGAAATACTTAAAAAAAGAAGTCCTGAATATATAAATCGTCTCATAGTCAAATAATTTTAATCAAAAATAACATTAAAATCTGAAATAAATAAAAATTCCCCCTCACTTAAAAACAATACTCTTTCGAAAAGACAAGCACAAAAAAAAGTCCCAACATAAATTGGGACTTTATAATATTAAGATTGAATCTTATTTCAATTTCTTTTTGATAGCCACTTCATGGTATGCTTCAATAACATCTCTTTCTTCGATATCATTGTAACCTTTAATCTGGATACCACAATCGTAACCTTTTGAAACTTCTCTTACATCATCTTTGAAACGTTTCAATGCTACAAGCTCACCTGTATGCACTACTACTCCTTCTCTGATCACTCTAATTTTAGAAGTTCTCATGATTTTACCATCCATCACCATACATCCGGCAATAGAACCTACTTTAGAAATTTTGAAAATCTCACGGATTTCAGCAGTTCCTAAAATTTCTTCTTTCATCTCAGGAGCCAACATTCCTTCCATCGCATCTTTCAAGTCATCGATAGCTGCGTAGATAATAGAATAGTAACGGATATCGATTTCTTCTTTATCTGCAAGTTGTCTCGCATTTCCGGCAGGACGAACGTTAAATCCAATGATAATCGCATCAGAAGCAGAAGCCAACATAACGTCAGTTTCGGTAATTGCTCCAACACCTTTATGGATGATATTAATCTGAACTTCTTCTGTAGAAAGTTTAGAGAACGAATCTGATAATGCTTCAACAGATCCATCAACGTCTCCTTTAAGGATTACGTTCAATTCTTTAAACTGACCAAGTGCAATACGACGACCGATTTCATCAAGCGTAATATGACGTTGCGTACGTACAGATTGTTCACGCATTAACTGAGAACGTTTAGAGGCAATTTGTTTTGCTTCTTTTTCATCTTCAAACACATTGAACTTATCACCTGCAGTAGCTGCACCATCTAAACCTAATACTGATACCGGAGTCGAAGGACCTGCTTCTTTAACAATATGCCCGCGTTCGTCATGCATGGCTTTAATTTTACCATGGTGCTTACCAGCTAACATATAATCCCCAACTTTTAAAGTTCCGTGTTGAACTAAAATTGTTGATACATATCCTTTTCCTTTATCTAGGAAAGCCTCAACAACAGTTCCCTGTGCAGCTTTATTTGGATTTGATTTTAAATCTAAAATTTCAGCTTCCAATAAAACTTTTTCCAGTAATTCTTTTACTCCTGTTCCAACTTTTGCAGAAATATCATGTGACTGAATTTTTCCACCCCAATCTTCAACAAGTAAATTCATACCAGCCAGACGTTCTTTGATTTTCTCAACATTCGCGTTTGGTTTATCAATTTTATTGATTGCAAATATAATTGGCACTCCCGCAGCCTGTGCGTGAGAAATAGCCTCTTTTGTTTGTGGCATGATATCATCATCCGCCGCAACTACGATAATAGCAATATCCGTAACCTGCGCTCCACGTGCACGCATCGCGGTAAACGCCTCGTGACCCGGTGTATCTAAGAATGCGATCTTCTGACCATTATCTAAAGTTACCCCGTAAGCTCCAATGTGCTGTGTAATACCTCCGGACTCACCAGCGATAACATTTTCTTTACGGATATAATCCAGTAAAGATGTTTTACCGTGATCGACGTGACCCATTACAGTTACAATCGGTGCTCTTACTACTAAATCTTCTTCTTTATCTTCAATTACCTCAATGGCATCTTCGATATCAACTGTAATAAACTCAACTTCATAACCAAATTCATCGGCTACAATGGTCAAAGTTTCAGCATCTAAACGCTGGTTCATGGTAACCATGATTCCAAGTGACATACAAGTTCCAATTACTTTAGTAATCGGCACATCCATCATGATCGCAATTTCACCAACAGTAACGAACTCGGTAACTTTAATTGTTTTACTTCCTTCGTCAATTGCTCTTTGCTCTTCATCAGATTTCTGACGGTGCGTATCTCTTTTGTCTCTTCTGTATTTAGCTGCTTTTGATTTTCCACCTTTCCCCTGAAGTTTTTCAAGAGTTTCTCTAATTTGGTTTTTTACTTCCTCTTCAGTAGGCTCAACTTTAGCAACAATTGCAGGACGGTTTCCTTTTACAAAACCTGGTCTTGCACTTCTGTTAGCATTAAAGCCTCCTCCACCTGTATTTGGTGTAATCTTATTAGGATTCGGTGTTCCCGGCGCATTTCCTGTTGCAGGTTTTGGCGCACCCGGTGTTCCTGGTTTAGGAGCAATTCTTTTACGCTTATTTTTGTTAGCATTATTTCCTGCCCCCGGAGCTCCCGGTTTATTTGGAGTTATCTTCGGATCTTCTTTCTTTTTCTTAGGCTTGTTAAATTGAGATAAATCAATTGTCTGACCTGTAAGTGTCGTTCCTGATAACTTTTGATATTGAGTAGTGATCGTTTCCTCTGCAGTTGCAGGATCAGTTGATACAACCGGTTCCTGGGCCACTTTTGGCGCCGAAGTTTCGGCATTCACTTTTACTTCTTTTTTCTCTGTAATAATAGGTTTTTCAACTTTGTTCTCAGCAACTACAGGAGCTGTTGGCTCAGGCTGCACTACTTCTTTTTGAACAGGTTTTTCCTCTTGAGATGGAGCAGCAACAACAACTTTAGGTTCTTCCGCTTTTACCGGCTCCTCTGCAGGAGCAGAAACAGCTGCAGGCTTCTCAGGTTTCTTTGGGTTTAAATCTATTTTACCAACCTGAACTGGTCCTGTCACAACAGCTTTGGCTTTTATAACCTCTTGTTGTTTCTGGCGTTCTTCGTCTTGTCTGCGTTTGTCCTCAATTTCTTTCTCACGCTCTACACGTAATGCTTCTTTCTCTTTTCTTTTCTCTTCTCCTACCTCTTTCGAAGCTTCCTTATTCCCCTTATCGCCCGCAAATTGGCTTTGTAGGATATTAAATTCGCTATCAGAAATTTTTGCATTCGGATTTGCGTCAATAGCAATTCCCTTATCTTTTAGATAATCAACAGCTCTTTCTAACGAAATATTTAATTCCCTTAAAACCTTGTTTATTCTTATTACTCTCTCTTCAGACATATAACCTTTTTATTATTACCTTTTTCGTTGTGTTGTTAGAGCAGATAACTAGCTATCAAACTCTTCTTTTAGTATTTTCATCACATCAAGAATAGTTTCCTCTTCTAAATCTGTTCTTCTTACTAAGTCTTCTACTTCTTGTTTTAAAATACTTTTTGCAGTATCTAAGCCTATTTTAGCAAATTCTTCTATTACCCAGTCTTCGATTTCATCTGAAAACTCTGTTAATTCAACATCGTCTTCATCTGCAGTTGCACCCG
Source organism: Flavobacterium sp. ENC (assembly GCF_020991415.1). Lineage (GTDB taxonomy): Bacteria > Bacteroidota > Bacteroidia > Flavobacteriales > Flavobacteriaceae > Flavobacterium. The sequence goes on from NZ_JAJMOY010000001.1 coordinate 26,907, forward strand.
CAACGTCTCCTTCACGAATAACGTCTAATTCGTAACCCGTCAGCTGACCAGCCAATTTTATATTATGACCACCTCTACCAATGGCTTTAGAAACTTCTTCCAGTTTTAAGAACACTTCGGCTCTTTTATTTTCCTCATCAATTTTGATAGAAGAAACTTTTGCAGGGCTTAATGCTCTTGTAATAAACAACTGAATATTACTTGTATAGTTGATTACATCGATATTTTCGTTTCCTAACTCACGAACAATTCCGTGAATACGGGATCCTTTCATACCCACACAAGCTCCAACAGGGTCAATTCTGTCATCATAAGAATCTACCGCTACTTTTGCTTTTTCACCCGGAATACGAACTACATTTTTAACGGTAATCAAACCGTCAAATACTTCAGGAATTTCCTGTTCAAACAATTTCTCTAAGAACTTCTCGGAAGTTCTTGACATAATAATTTGAGGTTTGTTTCCTTTTAATTCAACGCTTTCAATAATTCCACGAACATTATCTCCTTTACGGAAAAAGTCAGATGGAATTTGTTTTTCCTTCGGAAGCACAATCTCATTTCCTTCATCATCAACAAGAATTACAACTCTTGGACGTACGTGATGTACTTCTGCGGTGTAAATATCGCCAATAATATCTTTAAATTGCTTATAAAGATTCGTATTATCGTGTTCATGAATTTTAGAAATCAGGTTTTGACGCAAGGCCAAAATAGCTCTTCTTCCTAAATCAATCAATTTAACTTCTTCGGAAACTTCTTCACCAATTTCAAAATCCGCTTCGATCATTCTGGCTTCAGTCAAGGTAATTTCTTCGTTTTCAAAATCCAAATCTTCATCAGCAACGATTACTCTTCTTCTCCAGATCTCCATATCTCCCTTATCAGGATTTATGATAATATCGAAGTTATCATCAGAACCGTATTTTTTCTTCAATGCATTTCTAAACACATCCTCTAAAATTGCCATAAGCGTTACACGATCAATAAGTTTATTATCTTTAAACTCTGAGAATGAATCGATTAATGCTAAATTTTCCATGCGAATTCTTTAATTAAAATGTTACTGTAACAATTGCCTCTTTAATTTCTGTATAAGGTATTTGTTGCTCTTTTTGAACTGTTTCTTTTCCTTTTCCTACTTTTTTCGGTTCTCTTGCTTCCCAAGACAAAATTATAAAAACATCGTTAGCTTCCACTAATTCTGCCTCAATTTTTTCAGTATTTGTAGTAACAATCAACGTTCTACCAATATTTTTCTTGTATTGCCTTGTCATTTTCAAAGGAGATCCTACTCCAACTGATGCTACTTCCAGCGAAAAATCCTGCTCTTCACGATCCAGATTATTCTCGATTGCACGACTAATATCAATACAATCCTGCAATGCCACTCCGTTATCTCCGTCTAAACCCACACTAATCTTAAAAGAATCAGAAATAGATAAATCAATCAGAAAGATTGATGGCTTTTCCAGAAGAGCTTCTGTAATTAATGCGTTTACTTTTTCTTTAAATGTCATAATTTTATAAAAAGAGGGGACACTTAGTCCCCTCATTATTTAGATTTTAATAAATAACGGTGCAAATATAGTGTTTTTTTTATAAATCAAAATAAATAGATGGCGAAGAAAATATTTCTTATCTTTATGTAAGCATTAAAATAAAGGAAATTCACATTATTTAATCCCAAAAATTATGAAACGAATTCTAGTACCTACTGACTTTTCAGAACATGCAGAAAACGCCTTAAAAGTTGCTTCTCAAATTGCCAAAAAAAATGATTCTGAAATCGTAATTTTACATATGCTCGAACTGCCGCATCAAATGAGTGACGCTATTACAGGAGGCGCAAGCATTCCCGAAACAATGCTCTTCATGAAAAAAGCCAACGAAATGCTTGACGAAGTCTCCGCGAGACCCTATCTGGACGGAATTCCCGTTACGGAAATCGTAAAGATGGACAAGCCCGTACACGGTATCTCACAAGTAAGCCAGGATTACGAAATAGATTTAATCATAATGGGATCGCACGGCGCTTCGGGTATAGAAGAATTATTAATCGGATCCAATACCGAAAAAGTAGTTCGAAATTCAGAGATTCCTGTTTTAGTGATCAAAAAAGATATTTCCGATTTCAATCCGGACACCATAGTTTTTGCGTCAGATTTTTCAGATGAAACCAGAAAACCATTCGAAAAATTCCTTGGCTTCACTAAATTTTTCGACTCAAAAATACTTTTAGTTACGATTTGTACACCCAATAGTTTCAAACCGACACACACCATCGAAAAAGCCATGAATGAATTTGTCGCGGAATTCAGCCTGACCAACTACTCGACCCATATTTATAATGACACCAATATCGAAAAAGGGATTATTAACTTTTCTAACGCTATAAATGCTGATATTATCGGAATGTGCACGCACGGAAGAACAGGATTTGCTCATTTTTTCAATGGAAGCATTAGCGAAGGCTTAGTTAATCACGCTATAAAGCCGGTTGTTACTTTTAAAATTTAATTAAATTTTCTGTTCCAAGCCATAAAGCTTCTCCTGTGAGAGGCTTTTTTTTTATTTTCAACCTGGCAAAAATGAGCTTTTCAACAAAGTCACTTTGAGCTTTCCAACAAAGTCGAACCTTATATTCCTGCCGACCTTTGTCAAATAAAATCATAAATAAAAAAACATGAGAACAATTGACAAGATTTATATTAATGGAGAATTCGTAACTCCAAAAGGAAAAGATCGTTTTGACCTTATCAGCCCTACTACCAATAAAAAATTAGGCGAAGTAGTTTTAGGAAACATCGAAGACACACTGGACGCAATAGCCGCAGCAAAGAATGCTTTCAAAACGTTTTCCAAAACCACTACGGAAGAAAGAATCATGTATTTAGAAAAAATGCAGGCTTCCATCGAAAAAAGAAAACAGGAATTTATTGACATTACAACTGAAGAGTACGGAGGGACTTTTCAATTTGCTACAATCAGCTACGGTTACATGCTAAATAGCTTCGCTTCAGCGATCAAATTACTAAACACCTATTCTTTCCATAAAACAATGGGGGAATCTGAAGTACAGATGGCAGCGGTCGGAGTTGTCGGAATTATTATTCCGTGGAATTCGAGTAACGGTTTTATTTGCGGAAAATTAGCTACTGCAATTGCGGCAGGCTGTACGGCTGTAATCAAACCAAGTGAAATGAGTGCTCAGCAAACCCAGTTGATACTGGAATGTTTTCATGAAGCCGGATTGCCAAAAGGCGTGTTTAATATCGTGAATGGCCTGGGCGAAGTTGTTGGCGCGGAAATTAGCCGTAATCCGGATATTGCAAAAATTTCGTTTACCGGCTCCACTGTGGTGGGCAAAATGATCGCCAAAGAAGCAGTGAATACTATGAAACGCATCACTTTGGAATTGGGCGGAAAATCACCGAATATCATTCTTGACGACGCCGATTTATCAAAAGCAATTCCGATGGCAATCGCCGCGGCGTTCATGAATAGCGGACAGGCCTGTATTGCAGGAACACGTTTATTAGTGCCTGAACATAAATTAGAAGATGTGAAAAACTTAGTAAAAACGGTAGTAGCTAAAACCATCGTTGGCGATCCGAAAAACGAAACTACTGCGGTTGGACCAATGGTGAGTCAAAAACAATACGACCGTGTGCAAAATTACATCCAGATCGGAATTGATGAAGGTGCTAAAGTACTAATCGGCGGTTTAGGAAAACCCGAAGGACTGGAAAGCGGAAACTTTGTAAAACCAACCGTTTTTGTAAACGTAAATAATCAGATGAGAATTGCAAGAGAAGAAATTTTCGGGCCGGTTTTATCTATTATTACTTATAAAACAGAAGAAGAAGCTATCGAAATCGCCAATGACACTACTTATGGATTACAAGCTTATGTAAGTTCCGAAAACGAAGAGAGAGCTTACAGCGTTGCGTCACAAATAAATGCGGGACGTGTTCAGGTTAATGTACTCGGCCATGATTCTATGGCGCCTTTTGGGGGATTCAAACAATCCGGAATTGGCAGGGAATTCGGGATTCTCGGGCTAGAAGCTTATTTAGAACCAAGAACACTGATTAGAAAATAACAACTTTCAGGCACAGAAAATTTTGCAAACCCAATTTTCTGTGTCTTTTTAGTAACTTTACAGTATGTCATCAATCAAAACAAATACAAAACCCAGGATATTGTACTCTTGCTATTATGCGCGCAGCCGCGAAGGAGAACATTTTATACCCGAGCATGTGTTCAGCTACCAGATATCCGGAGAAATGATTGCTTCTGACGGCAAAAAAACCTACCATTCCAAAGCGGGTGATTTTCGGATCAGCAAAAGAAACCATCTGGCCAAGTTTGTAAAAATCCCGCCGGAAGGAGGCGAATTTAAAGTAATATCACTGTTTTTGGATCAGGAAATCCTGCGTGAAATCTATCAGGAATATCAATTTAAAATTGAGAAGAAACCTGACGAAGCCGCAATAATACCCTTAAATCCACATCCGCTTTACCAGTCTTTTATGACTTCACTCCTTTCTTATCTGGCAGTTGAACAGGAAAATAATGAAGTTTTATTTAATTTAAAGATTAAAGAAGCCGTTCATCTTTTACTAAAAATAAACCCTGAACTCAAAGACATCTTATTTGACTTTAACGAACCCGGGAAAATTGACCTGGAAGCCTTCATGAATAAGAATTTTCACTTTAACGTCCACCTTACCCGCTTTGCCTACCTGACCGGAAGAAGTTTAGCGACCTTTAAAAGAGATTTCCAGAAAGTTTTTCAGGAAACACCGGGAAAATGGCTGCTGAACAAAAGACTTCAGGAAGCGTATTATCTTATTAAGGAAAAAGGAAAAACACCAACTGAAGTGTATCTGAATGTTGGTTTTGAAGATTTGTCTCATTTCTCCTTTTCATTCAAAAAGAAATTCGGAGAAGTCCCTTCTTCTTTGCTTCTTAAATAATATTCTTTAAGTGTAGATTCAACCGCAAAGGGCGCAGTGAAAAAAACGCAAGGTTCGCAAAGCTATATCCAAAACTCTGCGAACCTTGCGTAAATCTTTGTGCCCTTTGCGGTTAATAACCCACTAAACTTTAGACATAAAAAAAGCCTCCCGATTGAGAGGCTTTTTATGTTGGTCTACAAGGACTCGAACCTTGAAAGACTGCACCAAAAACAGTTGTGTTACCATTACACCATAGACCAGCAGTGCTGTTAAGCGAGTGCAAACTTAAATCTTTTTTTTAGTTTGCGCAAATTTTTTACGCATAAAAAAAGCCTCTCGAATGAGAGGCTTTTATGTTGGTCTACAAGGACTCGAACCTTGAAAGACTGCACCAAAAACAGTTGTGTTACCATTACACCATAGACCAGCAATGCTGTTAAGCGAGTGCAAATTTAAAGCTTTTTTTAGTTTGCACAAACTTTTTGATGAAAAAAAATCATTTTTTTTCATTTTTCTTTCTTCAAAATCTACAATATTCATGCAAGTATTTCACAAACAATATATTACTCTTAGGAAATACTTTTGTAGAATTTTTTGTTAATGCTCTATTCTTTACGCAAAAAAACATTTTCTTTGTAGGATAGAAAACAAACAAAATTTTAACACCTAAATATGGCACAATTCAATTTCAATAAATGGAATACAATTATTGGTTGGTTTGCATTTGCAATCGCTTTAATTACTTATACACTAACTGTTGAACCTACAATGAGCTTTTGGGATTGTGGCGAATATATTGCTACAGCAGCCAAATTAGAAGTGGGCCACCCACCCGGAGCCCCTTTATTTCAGATGATGGGCGCTTTCTTTGCCATGTTTGCTATAGACAATCAGCACGTAGCCGTAATGGTAAATATGATGTCTGTTTTCTCAAGTGCCTTTACTATTCTGTTTTTGTTCTGGTCTTCTTCTATGATTTTGAAAAAAATTATAGCTCGTTTTGCCGAGATCAATCAAAATAATTCAATTGTTATTTTAGGAAGTTCTTTTGTGGGCGCTTTGGCCTATACTTTTTCGGACAGTTTCTGGTTTAATGCCGTTGAAGCCGAAGTGTATGCAATGGCTTCTTTATTAATTGCATTGCTTTTCTGGCTTGGACTTCGCTGGGAGCAGGACATGGATCAACCAAAAGGGAATAAATGGTTATTGGTTATTTCGCTTGTTATTGGTCTTTCCTTTGGAGTTCACTTCATGGCATTACTTACGATTCCTTCAATAGGATTTTTATACTATTTTAAACACTACGAAAAAGTTACAATCAAGAACTTTCTGATTGCCAATGTTGTGGTGATCGGTATTTTGCTGTTTATCTTCAAATTACTTCTGCCCTTAACAATGGCTTTCTTTGGAAAAACGGAAATTTTCATGGTAAACAGCATGGGATTGCCTTTTAACTCAGGGACCATATTTGTTGCCTTACTTTTTATTGCTTTCTTTTATTTTGGTTTAAAATACACCAAACAAAAAGGACTTGTTTTCTATAACACTATCATTCTTTGCGTCTTATTTATCTTAATAGGTTTCTCCACGTGGATGATGCTGCCGGTTCGTGCTAACGCCAATACTGTAATTAACGAAAACAAACCATCTGATGCGATAGAAGTTTTAGCGTATTACAATCGTGAGCAATATGGTGTAAATCCATTGTTTTACGGACCTCAGTATACCGAGGTTTTTGCAGGTCTGGATGCCAAAACACCTTATCTGGACAAAAATCCAAACTACGAAAGAGATTATAAAACTGGTAAATACATTATTACCAATAATTATAAAAACGCGGAACAGAATACAGATGATAATCAAAAAACGATTCTGCCAAGAATGTGGAGTACTGAAACAAGTCACATTCAGAACTATATAAGTTTTACTGCTCCTCCAAGTTTCAAAATAAATCCGGATTACCCTTACGAAGATGATTTGGCTAAATACGGAATTGACGCCAGTCAGCTAAGCGAAGAGGAATATAATAAGGCTACCGCTCAATTGCGCAATGAAGTAGAGAAAACGGTTTCTGAATTCAGAAAAGCGTATGCTCAAAAACAAATTGACAACGAAGGCTATACCAAATTCCTGAAAAGTTACGGAGATTACTTAATTATCGAAAAACCATCCACTGTAGACAATTTTAGTTTTATGTTCGAGTACCAATTCGGATATATGTACTGGAGATACCTGATGTGGAACTTTGTGGGACGTCAAAACGACATTCAGGGGAAATACGACAACTTAGACGGAAACTGGATTAGCGGAATCAAACAACTTGACTCCTTACATCTTGGATCTCAGGATAATTTACCTTCTGATGTACTAAACAACAAAGGAAGAAACGTTTATTTCTTCCTGCCTTTTATTTTAGGACTCATCGGACTTATGTATCATGCCAATAAAGACCTTAAAAGTTTTTATGTGCTTTTGGCTCTATTCCTGTTCACCGGAATTGCCCTTAAAATTTATCTGAACGAAAGGCCTTTTGAACCCCGTGAAAGAGATTATGCACTTGTAGGATCCTTTTATGTCTTTGCCATCTGGATAGGATTTGGAGTCTATTCTCTATACGAAAGTATCCAGAAATACATTGCACCAAAGCTTGCCGGACCGATTATTATTGCCGGAAGTTTACTGGCAGCCCCTGTTTTAATGGCTTCTCAAAACTGGGATGACCATGACAGATCAGGAAAATATACGGCTGTAGCAATGGCAAAAGCATATTTAACTTCGTGTGATAAAGATGCTATCCTGTTTACCATTGGAGATAATGATACTTTCCCGCTCTGGTATGCCCAGGAAATCGAAGGTATCCGAACAGACGTGAAAATCGTAAATACGAGCCTTTTCATGACCGACTGGTACATTGATCAGATGAAAGCAAAATCGTATGAATCCAACCCGCTGCCGATATCATTTAAACATGATGAATATGTAGGTGACAAACTGGATTATGTGGCTTATATTCAAAAAATAGAAACGCGTTGGAACATCAATGACTTTATAAGTTTTATTAAAAACCCAAAATCAACTGTAGGGTTGCAAAACGGACAAACGATTCATTTTTATCCAACGAATAAAATCAGGGTCCCTGTTGACAAAGATTTAATTATTAAAAACAAAATTGTCAATCCTAAATACAACGACTCTATTGTTCCTTATATGGACATTAACATCAAAGGAAGTGCGTTATACAAAAACCGCTTAATGATGCTGGATATTTTAGCCAACAACAACTGGAAAAGACCAATCTACTTTAGCGGAGGTGCTTTTGATGATGAAGATTATTTGTGGCTGAAAGATTATTTACAATTAGACGGAATGGTTTATAAATTAGTCCCTGTCAAAAACACCCCTTCCAAAGAAGGCGGACCAATGGATATGGGGCAAATTGATGCCGATAAAATGTACAATATTGTAATGAAATGGGACTGGGGCAACAGTGAGAGTTCTACAATTTATCACGATCCTGAAACAAGAAGAAACAGCATCACCTACCGTACTAATCTGTCTCGCTTAATGAATCAGCTTATTGAAGAAGGAAAAATTGATAAAGCCAAAAATGTTATCAACTTGGCCATGACAAAAATGCCTTTGGATAAGTTTGGCTATTATTCATTAGTTGAACCTTTTGCAGGAGGATATTATAAAGTTGGAGAAAAGGCGAAAGCACAGGATCTGCTCACTAAACTGGTTCAGAAATACAAAGAAGAGCTGAATTATTACGCGACATTAAGCCCTTCTGACCAAACCGACCTGGCAATTGATATTATTACCGAAATTGAGCGCTACAGAAGCTTACTGGAAGTAATGAAAGACAATAATGACAATGCGTTCTATGAAAAACACAAAGTAACTTTTAATACTTATGTAAATGTTTTTGAACGTTTTGGAAGAGAAAAAGAATAATATACGGAAATATTAGCAATTAAAAAAATGTAGCGCTGTTAGAAAAATAGCGCTACATTTTTTATTTTTACATATCACTAAATCATTTATAAAAATGAGCTTCTATTGGGTAAAAACAAATACATTTATCAAAAGGGTGTTTTCTAAATATTGTTGGGATATTCCAAACAATGAAAAGAAAATATACCTCACTTTTGATGATGGCCCAACTCCTGAAGTTACCGACTGGGTTTTGTCTGAATTGAAAAAATTTGATGCCAAAGCTACCTTTTTTTGTATCGGAAAAAACATCAAAGCAAATTCCTCCTTATTTGAAAAACTGATCGCGGAAGGACATTCCATAGGAAACCATACCATGAACCATATTAATGGATGGAAAAGCAAAACCAATGATTATATTGAAAATGTAAAAAATTGCGCCACCGTTCTTTCAGAAGAGAAAAACTTAAACCCGTTAATATTTCGCCCTCCTTACGGAAAGATAAAAAAAGAGCAATCTAAGATTTTAAGAAACTTAGGCTATAAAATAGTAATGTGGGATGTTTTAAGTGCCGACTTTGATCAGACTATTACACCCGAAAAATGCCTTGAAAACGTTACAAAAAATGTAAAGTCAGGAAGTGTTATTGTTTTTCATGACAGTGTAAAAGCTTCACAAAATTTAAAATTTGCCTTACCTAAGACACTGCATTTCCTAAAAGAAAACGGATTTGCTTTTGATATTATCCATTAAATAACATCCGGAAATCCCTGTATTATACGTTGAATTGATCCTGAACAATTCCGATTATCGTATTGGCATCAAGCTCCCCTGACTGTCTCCAGATCATTTGTCCTTCTTTGTAGATCATTAAAGTAGGAAGTCCCTTTATACGTAACGCCTCAGCAAGTTCCTGGTTTTTATCTACATCAATTTTAATGACTTTGGCCTTATCGCCAAGTGCAGCAGCCACATCCTTAATAACAGGATGCATTGACACAGATGATTCGTTCCAATCCGTATAAAAATCAATTAATACAGGAACCTGAGCATTTATAAGTTCTCCAAATTTTGACATAAAACCAAAAATTTAATTCTTTTAATCTATTAAAAAGAGATAGTTTAATACAAATGTAGCATTTTTAACGAATTAAGCCACATTCTTGCCTTTTTTTAGTTCAATGACTGTTATTTCAGGCATAATACCCACTCGTCCAGGATATGCATGAAAACCAAAACCGCGGTTTACATACACATATCGTCCTAACTCTTCATACAATCCCGCCCATTGTTTGTAAATATACTGCGCAATACTCCATTTAAAATAGCCCGGTATTTCAATACCAAACTGCATCCCATGGGTGTGTCCCGCCAATGTCAGATGAAAGTTTTTAGGATGATTTTTTATTTCGTATTCCCAATGGCTTGGATCATGACTCATTAAGACCTTAAAATCGTCCTGGGCCACATTTTGCGATGCTTTGTTCAGGTCTCCGGCTTTTTTAAAATTCTGCCCCCAGTTCTCTACTCCGATTAATGCAATTTTATCATCGCCTTTTTGGATGTAAGTGTGCTCATTTAGCAGCAATTTAAAGCCAATCTGACCGTATAATTTTTTAATAGCTTCAAAATTTTCTTCTTTTTCCGCTTCAGTGGGCCAGGTTACATATTCACCGTAGTCATGGTTTCCTAAAACTGAAAACTTGCCGTATTTATAGTCTTTTATTCTGCTGAAAGTTTCTAACCACGGATGCATTTCTTTTGCATGTGTATTTACGATATCTCCTGTAAACAAGATCATGTCTGCTTCCTGCTGATTGATCAGGTCAATCGCATAACTGATCTTCTCCGGATTATCAAAACTTCCGCTGTGCACATCCGAAATCTGAGTGATTTTAAAACCATCAAAAGCATCCGGAAGATCCGGGAAAAATATCGTCTGCTTAATGACTTTAAAATTATATTTCCCTTCAAAAATCCCATAGATTAAAGACAAAAAAGGCACTGCTGCCAGTCCTAAACCTATCTGACTGATGAATTTTCGTCTCGAAGGAATCGCTTGTGACCCGCTTGTATTGTAAACAAAATAATTCACTATTCCTGCTCCTACCCTAAAAATATCTTCGCCAAACATAATTAGTGTCAGCAAAATTTTAGGCACATACACTAACAGCATCAGACCGGTAGTAAACATAAACTGTCTCGTTTGCCCAACGGAGCGATCCACCTGTGAAAAAGAATAAATTATAAAAATTAAAAGCAGTAAACTTATAATTTGATAGCTCACCAGAATCCATCTTAGTTTGATTAAAGTACGGAAGGCCTGATAAGAATAGAACTCAATAAATAAAAAAAGAGCACAAAGAATTATAAAACGAATGATCATTTAGGTATAGTTTTAAGCAAAGTAACAAAGAATGAATTTTTTATTGCTTTTTATTATCAAAAATTTAACTCAAATATAAATCAAAAGGCTGATAAATTTCTTTACCAGCCTTTTCCTCTGTTTAAAATTATTTTTATTCTATTCACAGCCAAACCAAATGCTATGCAACCAAATAAAAATGATGCTTTATTTTTTTGCTTCTGCTTTAGCTGCTTCTGCTTTAACCTCTGCTTTTTTAGCTTTTTTCTCTGCTTTTTTCTCTTTTTTAGGAGCCTTAGCTTCTTTTACCGGAGTTGTTTGTGCCGGAGTAGTCTGAGCGTTTACCATTGCTGTTGTTCCTAAAATTGCTACTGCTAACATTACTAATTTTTTCATGACTTTGAATTTTATAAATTATTATTATTTGATTATTTATAAGCCAAAGATAGAATCACTAAATGAAGTTTAAATGAAGATTTGTTGTGTTAAAAAAAATTAACTTTAAATTAGGTTTTTGCCGTTTCCGGACAAAAGCAGGAATGTCGTTCCTTTTTTAATTTCTGAGGTCACTTTGATTTCTATACGATGAAAATTAGCAATACTGTCAGCAATCGCCAGCCCCAGGCCTTGTCCGTCCTGATCGGAATTGATTCGCGCAAAACGGTTAAATATTTTTTCGATTTGAAAAGGATCCATCCCAATTCCTGAATCGGCAATAGAAATGAAATAGTGTTTCTCTAAAAACCCGTCAGCGATTGTGATTTTTCCGTTTGGGGTATTGTATTTAATTGCATTCGTGATCAGATTATAAATGAGAATATGAATCAGTGTTTTATTCCCCTTAAAACTAACATCATGTTTCATTGTATTCGAAAATTCAATCTCTTTATCCTCAATCCTGTCCTGCAGATCTTCCTGTATGTCTGTTATGATTTCATGGAAATAAATATCTTCTTCGGTTGTATACTGATTGTTTTCGATTCTGGAAATCAACAGCAGATTATTGATGATTTTCTTCAGCATGTCTAATGTTTTCAAAGAACTCGCGATCTTATCTACCGCATTGTCATCTAAAGAATCATTCTGCAATAAATTTTCCAGTTTATTTTTGAGCAAAGCAATTGGCGTCAGAAGCTCGTGCGAAACATTCGAGATAAATTGTTTTTCTTTTTTAAAGAGCTCTCCGATACGATCCATCATCTGATTTAAAACCAGATCCAGTTCCATGAAATCACTTGATTTTGCTTTTATTGGTGTGTGATCGAAGGTTTCAGGTTCATTAACGCGCCGGATTTTAGTATCAATAATTTTATAAAAAGGTTTCAGCAGATATTCAATATAGAACGTATCTGCCAGAAATGTAACGAGAAGAATAATCACAAGAACAATAATAATAAACAACCGGATGATAAACGTAAGGTCATTTACTTCGCTAAGGTCACTGCCTATTTCCAGCTGATATCCTTCTTTTTCATAGGTAAAATGATATTGCAGAATTCGGTATTCATTCTCTTCCCCTTCAATAACCCGATAGTCATTGCTAAAAGTGGTTTCTTTTTGACGGGGTTTTACAGGAACTTTTGAAAGCACAAGGAATTCACTGTGCAGTGTCGAAAATTGCGAATACGTTTCAGTCGAATCACCGGAATTTTCGATAAAATCATTAATCTCATCCTGATTTAAATGGTCAATGAACTTTTTCTTTTTCTCCAGCAATCCATTATTGATATGGCTGTACACTACATTTTCAACCAGAATGGGCAGCATTAACCATAAAACCAAAATGACCAACAGTCTTGTCAGCGCGTTGAAAATTGCTAATTGGTGTTTTATCTTCACAGTACTTTATTTACTCATTAATTCGATACCCGACATTTCGGACTGTTTCAAACCAGCTGATATCGGTATGTTTGTCTAATTTTTTTCGAAGATTCCGGACATGAACATCGATAAAATTAGAATCTGAATTAACTTCAAGAATGTCTCCCCAGATATGTTCCGTTAATTGCAATCTGGTAATGACCCGGTTTTTGTTCAATACTAAATATTGAAAAATATCAAACTCTTTTTTGGTCAGATTAATGGGGATATCGCTGTAACTTACTTTATAATCCTGCAATTGTAACGAGAAACCATGAACCACTAAATCATTCAAAGTAAAGCCGTGCATTCTGCGAATAACAGCGAACAATCTGGCACTCAGTTCTGTTAAGGCAAAAGGTTTTGTCAGATAATCATCTGCCCCAAGATGCAAGCCATTGATCCTGTCGTCTAATTCGCCACGTGCCGTAATGACAATCACAGCCATTTTTGATTTGGTTTTCCGAACGGCCTTTAAAACCTCAAAACCATCCCCATCCGGCAATCCAAGATCGAGCAGCATGGCATCATAGTCATTACTATTCACTTCTTCTAAAGCATCACTGCAATTATGCACAATCCTGCACACATAACCTGTGTTCGACAAAAAATCAAACACTTCTGCAGCCAGTTCTTTATTATCCTCAACAATTAAAATATTCATATTTACAGATTCTAAGTGCAACTAAAATTAAGCAATTCTAAAAAGCTATGTTGCCTATTATTACAAAATTAACGAATCAAAAAAAAGCTGATAAATTTCTTTATCAGCTTTCTCCATAATTATCATTTCTGTTTTGCCCTCCTTACAATTCTTCAAAAGCAAAACAAAAACAACTCTTATTTTTTCATGGTAGGTGTTTCTGATTTTGCAGCTTCTTTTTTATCAGATTTTGCTTTTTTATCAGATTTTTTTCTGGGATGTTTTGTAGCTTTAACCTCTTTTACCGGAGTTGCTTTAACTTCTTTAACAGGGCCAACTTTTACAGCCGGAAAGGCATTTACCATTGCTGTAGTTCCTAAAACTGCTACGAGTAACATTAAAAAATTTCTCATGATTTCTACAATTTAAATTAATAACCTTTTAATTACAGATCAAATTTACCCCTGTAAAATGAAGACCAAATGAAGAAACCACCCGGTTCAGAAATTTTAACTTCAGATTAACTTATCAGTGATTATTGGTACCGTTTTCTGCCCTGTAAGTTATATAAGTTCATTTAAGCTTGTGAATAGGATACTGTTTTAAGCATGCTGTATTACGCATTTACTTAAATGAACTTATATTACTTACATGGTTAAAAAAAAATCCTGTCAGGCTAATTTTTGAGAACCCAATTGATTATTTTTACAGACTAATATTTTTTTTATGTCAACTCAAAAACGTCTTTTTCTTCTTGATGCGTATGCACTCATATTCCGTGGTTATTATGCTTTTATAAAAAACCCAAGGATTAACTCCAAAGGAATGGATACCTCTGCCATTATGGGCTTTATGAATTCGCTGCTGGATGTTATCAAAAGAGAAAAACCGGATCATTTGGCCGTTGCTTTTGATAAAGAAGGAAGCCAGGTACGAACAGAAATGTATTCTGATTACAAAGCCAATCGTGATGCTACGCCTGAAGCGATTAAAATTGCGATTCCGTACATTCAGGATTTACTAAGAGCAATGCACATTCCTATTATAGAAATGGCAGGTTGCGAAGCTGATGATTTAATTGGTACCATTGCCAAACAAGCTGAAAAAGAAAACTACAAAGTCTACATGGTTACGCCTGATAAGGATTTTGCACAATTGGTTTCTGAAAATATCTTCATGTACAAACCGGCCCGTATGGGAAATGGCATAGAAATTTGGGGTGTTCCCGAAGTTTTGGCCAAGTTTGAAATTGAAAGACCGGAACAGGTTATTGATTTTCTTGGAATGATGGGCGATGCTGTAGATAACATTCCGGGATTACCCGGAGTTGGTGAAGTTACAGCCAAAAAATTCCTGAAAGAATATGGTTCGATGGAAAATCTGCTGGAGAACACGCATTTACTGAAAGGTAAAATGAAGGAAAATATCGAAGCGAATAAAGACAAAGGAATTTTATCTAAAAAACTGGCGACTATTATTTGCGATTGCGATGTTGTTTTTAATGAAAACGATTATGAACTTTCGCGCCCTGATATTGAAAAAACCGATGCTATTTTTCAGGAACTGGAATTTAGAAGAATGGCAGAACAATTTGACAATTTGTTTAAAATTGGCGGCGGAAACGAACTAGCAAATAAAGGCGATGAAGCCAAATTATACAAAAAACCACAACCGAAAAACGAAGATCAGTTTGATTTATTCGGAGGCGGTGCAACCATAGATGAAACAGAAGAAAGAACTTCATTTTACAGTACTTTAGAAAATACAGCGCATTCCTATCAGGCTGTTGAAGGCGATTTGGGAATTAAATTGCT
The DNA here is from genome assembly GCF_020991415.1 of Flavobacterium sp. ENC. Taxonomy (GTDB): domain Bacteria; phylum Bacteroidota; class Bacteroidia; order Flavobacteriales; family Flavobacteriaceae; genus Flavobacterium. The sequence goes on from NZ_JAJMOY010000001.1 coordinate 42,487, forward strand.
TTTGCAAAATCTGCAAAAACAGACTTCCGTTTGTTTCGACACCGAAACTACGGGATTAGATGCTTTGCATGCGGAGCTGGTTGGAATTTCTTTTTCGTATGAAAAGGGAAAGGCATTTTATGTTCCGTTTCCGGAAAGTCAGGAAGAAGCCCAGGTGTTGATTGATAAATTCAGACCCTTTTTTGAAAACGAAAACATCGAAAAAATTGGCCAGAATTTAAAATACGATTTAAAAATCCTTTCTAATTACGGTGTTACTGTAAAAGGAAAACTTTTTGATACCATGATTGCACATTATCTGATTAACCCGGATATGCGTCATAATATGGATATTTTAGCGGAAACGTATTTGAAGTATTCACCAAAATCAATTGAAACCTTAATTGGTAAAAAAGGTAAAAATCAAATTTCCATGCGCGATGTTGCGTTGGAAGAAATCAAAGAATATGCTGCTGAAGATGCTGATGTAACTTTGCAGTTAAAAGAAATTTTTACAACAGAATTAGATAAAACAGAAACTAAAAAGTTATTTGACGAAATCGAAATTCCGTTAGTAAGTGTTCTGGCTGCCATGGAAACCGAAGGAATTCGTCTGGATGTGGAATTCTTAAGTGTCATGTCTAAAGAAATGGACGTTGAGATTAAATCTTTAGAACAAAAAATATACGAAACTGCCGGTGAGAAATTCAACCTTGCTTCTCCGAAACAATTAGGAGATGTTTTATTTGACAAAATGAAAATTGGCGGCGTAAAACAAAAGAAAACCAAAACAGGCCAATATGCGACTGGTGAAGATGTTTTAACCTATTTAGCCAATGATAATCCGATTATAAAGGAAATTCTGGACTGGCGACAAATGGTAAAATTGCAAAGCACTTACATTATGGCTTTACCCGAACAGGTCGACAAAAAAACATTACGCGTTCATACCGATTATATGCAGACCGTTGCCGCAACGGGACGTTTGAGTTCTAATAATCCGAACCTGCAGAATATTCCGATTCGTACCGAAAGAGGCCGTCAGATTCGTAAAGCGTTTGTCGCACGAGATGAAAACCATACGCTGATTTCTGCCGATTACTCTCAAATTGAATTAAGGATTATTGCTGCCCTAAGCGGAGAAGAAAATATGATTGCCGCTTTCCAAAACGGAGAAGACATCCACAAAGCAACTGCTGCAAAAGTGTTTGATGTTCCCTTAGAAGAAGTTTCCCGCGAACAAAGAAGCAATGCCAAAACCGTAAATTTCGGAATTATCTATGGTGTTTCGGCTTTTGGACTGAGCAACCAGACTTCATTGTCGCGAAGTGAAAGTGCTGCTCTCATCGAAGCGTATTATAAAACGTACCCGAGACTGAAATCCTATATTTCGGATCAAATTGAGTTTGCCCGCGAAAAAGGATACGTTCAAACCATTTTGGGACGTCGTCGTTATCTGAAAGATATCAATTCGGCAAATGCAGTGGTGAGAAGCGCCGCTGAACGAAATGCGGTAAACGCGCCTATTCAGGGAAGTGCTGCCGATGTCATTAAAATTGCCATGATCAACATTCATAAAAAATTAAAAGAAGAAAACTGGAAATCTAAAATGCTGCTTCAGGTACATGATGAACTTGTGTTCGATGTCCACAATGATGAACTCGAAAAAATCCAGCCCATGATCAAACACGAAATGGAAAATGCTTTTAAAATGGCCGTTCCGTTAGAAGTTGAATTAGGTTTGGGTAAAGACTGGCTGGAAGCGCATTAATTTATTTTAGAGTGCAGATTGTAGATTTTAGATTTTCGGATCGAGAGAAACACAATCTTGTCATTTCGACGAAGGAGAAATCATATCCAAAGGGAGACACACTATATGTCTTCACTTTGTGTGATTTCTCCTTCGTCGAAATTACACAAATGAAAAAAGACCGTCCTTTTTGGGACAGTCTTTTTTTTATTTATTTTTTTTTTGAACTATACTTTACGAGTTGACTCCCGTTCTTTTAGTACTGTTTTAATAACGATTGTTTCGTAATCTGAAGTTTCTTCTTCGGTTTCTTCCAGTCTTTTGATTAACCTTTTGGCTGCAACTTCTCCAATTTCAATTCCGTGCTGACTTACTGTGGTTAAACTTGGTGACAGGCGTCTTGAAGCCAGGATTCCATCTGCAAAACCTATAATGGAGATATCTTCCGGAACTCTGAAACCCTTTTTCAGGCTCACTCTTAAAGCAGCTACTGAGTCATTTTCATCCAAAGCAAAAATGGCGTCAATTTTATTATCAAAAATGGCATCAATTTTAGCTTTCATGTCGTCTTCAGAATCGGTACGAAGAATGATTTTTTCATTTACCGGAATGTTGTTGTCTTTTAAAGCTTTCAAATAGCCATCAGCTCTTAGTTTTCCGACACTTAAATTATCTACAGAAGAAATCAGGGCGATATTTTTGCATCCTAAATTTATTAAATGCTGAGTGGAATTCAAAGCTGAATCAAAGTCATCAACCACCACTTTGTCACATTCTACTTCATCGGCAATTCTGTCAAACATCACAATAGGAGTTCCGTCATTTATAATCGCTGAAAAATGATTGTATTCCTGTAATTTTTGCGCTTCTTCAGAAACGGACAAGATGAAACCGTCTATAGTTCCGTTGCTAAGCATTTCAAGCGTATGAATTTCTTTTTCCAGAGATTCATTGGAAATACAGGTAATAACGTTATATCCTTTTTTGTCTGCTACTTTCTCAATACCGCTAAAAACCTTTGCGAAAAAAGAGTTTAGTATATTCGGTATAATAACTCCAATTGTTTTTGTTTTACGATTTTTTAAATTCAGACCAATAACATTCGGTTTGTAATTTTTTAGTTTAGCGTACTCTTTAATTTTAATTTTAGTTTGCTCACTAATTTCGGGGCTATCATTAAGCGCTTTAGAAACTGTTGATACAGAAACATTAAGTTCTTTCGCGATTTGTTTTAAAGTTGCTTTAGCTTTCATTCTATCATAATTTATGGAATTAGTACAAATATAGTAGAATTAGTGAAATTACAACAAAAAACACATCAGACTACATTAAATTTTACCGTCTTGCTGCTGTGTCTTAAGGGAATTGTAAAATAAATACAAAATAAAGCCAATTTTCAAAACCACTTCCTACAAAAGGCCGTAACTAACTTAATACATGTAAAATGTAATTCCTATTAATAACCATTTAAAAGTATTAATTATGAAAAACGAAGTAAGGATTCAGGAGGTTGACACGGCCCTGAACAACAGAAGGAATTTTCTCAAACTTAGCGGGCTGACCGTCGTTAGTGCGGGATTACTTATGGCCGGATGCAGTGATAATGATAATGACGATCCAGTTGTAGATAATATGTTACCGGGAATCAGAAATGGAAAATTTGACTTAGGCGCCGGAGATTTTGGCGTTCTAACCTATGCATATGCTTTAGAGCAATTGGAAGCTGACTTTTATACTAAAGTCGTAAATGCCTCAAATTTCAATGCCACTTTTAACGAAATAGAGAAACAGGTCCTTACCGACTTGTACCATCACGAAGTTGTGCACAGAGATTTTTTTAAGGCTGCTTTGAGTGGCGGACTACCAGACCCAGCTTCTCAGCTGCTGCCAACACTGGCCTTTAATTATGGTGCCTTAAACTTTAACAGCCGTACTGATGTTCTGGCCACTGCCAAAGCTCTTGAAGATACGGGAGTAGCGGCCTATAATGGTGCAGGCAAACTGATCAAAAGTCCCGACTATTTATTGTTAGCAGGAAAAATTGTTTCGGTAGAAGCCCGGCATGCCTCTGCCATCAGAAGCTTAATTAATCCTAATTCGAAAGATTTTGCAGGAGACGATATTGTAAATATGACTACCGGACTGGATGATGCAAAAGACCCTTCTAAAATACTAGCTATTGCAGGCGGATTTATTACAACACAATTTACAGCTAAATTTTTACCTTAATATTAATGCACTTTAAAAACTAGAAATTATGAATATATTAAAATTTATAGAGTCATTTACTAATGAGGGTATTATGACCAGCACAGGTTCCAGAAGAGACAGTTTTACACAATTTGGAAATCTTGGAAAAAATTTAGCATTTGCATCCATTCCGTTCGGTTTATCGGCACTAGCGAATAAAGCAATGGCACAAGATATAACCGCCACTCCGGCAACACCTATCGGAGCTTTGCAATTTGCACTGACCTTAGAATATCTGGAAAATGAATTTTATGCGATGGCATTAGATTCGGGTGTTATTCCGGCATCAGAAAACGGGGGACGTGATTTAAAGGTTTTTCAGCAAATAGCGGATCATGAAGCAGATCACGTAAAATTCCTGATTGCCGGACTAGGAGGCAGCTCAAGTGCTAATTTTGTTCCGAAACCGACTTTCGATTTTACGGTTGGCGGTGCTTTCGATCCTTTCGGAGATTATCCGACATTTTTAGCATTGGCCCAGGCATTTGAAGACACAGGCGTAAGAGCTTATAAAGGTCAGGCCGCAAACCTGATTTCAACTCCGGAATTACTCACAGCCGCACTACAAATACATTCTGTTGAAGCACGTCATGCCTCTGAAGTAAGACGACTGCGTGGTTTAAAAGGATGGATTTCTAATAGCGACAGAGGTGCCGGAATGCCAGCGGCCACACAAGCCGTATATGATGGCGAAGGACTTACCATGCAGGCAGGATATAATACTGCAACTTTATTCGGAGCTGCAGCCGGATCTGAAGCTTATGACGAACCGCTTACTACACAACAAGTTGTAAACATAGCCAACATATTTATAGTATAATTAATTTTTTTTTTAGCCTGGCTAGAAACCATCTTTGCTTCATTTTGTAAAGATGGTTTTTTTGTTGTTTTCAAAGAAAAAATAACTCCTGAAAATCAGCAGTTAAAATAATCTTTTAAGGTATTTGGTTTTAAAATAATTAATTGTACTTTTGCATCCCCTTTATTGGGGATGGAATGTTTAATTAAAATAATATTATGGACGCATTAAGCTACAAGACAATTTCAGCTAGCAAAGCCACTGTAACGAAAGAGTGGATTGTTGTTGACGCTGAAGGTCATAACTTAGGTCGTCTTGCTTCAAAGGTTGCAATGATCTTAAGAGGTAAGTACAAGCCAAGTTACACACCGCACGTTGACTGTGGAGATAACGTAATTGTTATCAACTCAGAAAAAATTAACCTTACAGGTACAAAAATGAATGACAAAATTTACATGCGTCATACAGGTTACCCAGGAGGACAAAGAACTTTAACTGCTAAAGTATTGCAATCTAAAAACCCTGCATTACTAGTAGAGAAAGCTGTAAAAGGAATGTTACCTAAAAACAAACTAGGTGCTGAACTTTTTAGAAATCTAAATGTTGTTGTAGGTGCTGAGCATACTCACGGAGCTCAAAAACCTAGAACTGTTAACCTAAACGATCTTAAGTAATGGGAGTTATTCACAAAATCGGTAGAAGAAAAACCGCTGTTGCACGTGTATATGTTTCTGAAGGAACAGGAAAAATCACTGTAAACAAAAAAGAATTCGCAACTTACTTTCCAACTGCAACTTTACAATACAAAGTTTTACAACCAATGTCTATGACAGAAAATGTAAACAACTTTGATGTAAAAGTAAACGTTTACGGAGGTGGTTCAACTGGTCAGGCAGAAGCTGTAAGAATGGCATTAGCACGTGTTATGTGTGAAGTAAATGCTGAAAACAGAGCTATCCTTAAACCAGAAGGTTTATTAACAAGAGATCCAAGAATGGTTGAACGTAAGAAATTCGGTCAGAAGAAAGCTCGTAAGAGATTCCAATTCTCTAAACGTTAATATTACCTGTCTTGTTCATTTGGGACAAGACATGATCAATTATTTATTGAAATTAAAAAACACAGTTGTTGTTGCTCTCCTGTCGAGGCAGGAAATAGTTTAGCATCTAAATGTATAAAGCCTGGGAAACCGCCATTTATGCATTGCTAATCAACAGAACGTAAACTAGTACAAAAATGGCAAACAAAATAGAAGTAAAAGACTTACTAGAAGCAGGTGTTCACTTCGGACACATGACTAGAAAATGGGATCCAAACATGGCCCCTTACATTTATATGGAGCGTAATGGTATTCACATTATCAATCTATATAAAACTGCAGCTAAAATTGAAGAAGCTAATGAAGCTTTGAAAAAAATCGCTGCATCAGGTAGAAAAATTTTATTCGTAGCTACCAAAAAACAAGCAAAAGACATCGTTGCTGAAAAAGCAAAAGCTGCCAACATGCCTTACATCACTGAAAGATGGCCTGGTGGAATGCTAACTAACTTCGTAACTATCAGAAAGGCAGTTAAAAAAATGTCTTCTATTGATAAAATGAAGAAAGATGGTACTTTCATGACTCTTTCTAAAAAAGAGCGTTTGCAAGTGGATCGTCTACGTGCTAAATTAGAGAAAAACTTAGGTTCAATCGCTGATATGTCAAGACTACCTGCAGCATTGTTCGTAGTAGATATCAAAGCGGAACATATCGCAATAAAAGAAGCACAAAAATTAAACATTCCAGTTTTCGCAATGGTTGATACGAATTCTGACCCAAGAGAGGTTGATTACGTTATTCCTGCAAATGATGATGCTTCTAAATCAATTGACAAAATTTTATCTTTAGTAACTGCTGCCGTAATCGAAGGTCTTTCTGACAGAGGTTCTGACAAAGAAGCTGACGTTTTTACAGAAGAAGCTCCGGCTACTGAAGCTGTTGAATCTGCTCCTGCCGCAGAGGCTGCACCGGCTGTTGAAGCTGCTGCTCCTGCAACTGAAGAATAAATAAACAATTTAAATTCCAAATTTTAAATTCCAAAATCCAAAGAATAATTAAAAACATAATGTTGATAATTTATTAAAATTGGAGTTTGGGATTTAAAAGATGGAATTTTTACTTTTAACATTAAAATTCAAAATATTATGGCAACAATTACTGCTGCAGACGTAAATAAATTAAGACAAACTACAGGTGCCGGAATGATGGACTGTAAAAAAGCTTTAGTTGAAGCTGATGGAGATTTCGATAAAGCGATACAAAACCTTAGAGAAAAAGGACAAAAAGTTGCTGCTAACCGTTCTGACCGTGAGTCTTCTGAAGGAGCTGCTGTTTCTTTTGTTAATGCTGACAAAACTAAAGGAGCTATCATCACTTTAAACTGCGAAACAGATTTCGTAGGTAAAAATGAGGCTTTCGTAACTTTAGCTAAAGAATTAGTAGAAAGAGCTATTAACTTCTCTTCTAAAGAAGAATTTTTAGCTTCAGATTTCAACGGAATTACTGTTGCTGAAAAATTAATTGAGCAAACTGGTGTTATCGGTGAAAAAATCGAAATCGGTGGTTTCGAAATCTTAGAAGGCGCTTTCGTTGGATCTTACGTTCACGTTAACAAAATTGCTGCATTAACTGCAATTTCTGCTGCAATTCCTAACGCTGACGTTTTAACTAAAGATGTTTCTATGCAAGTTGCTTCTATGGGAGCTGATACATTATCTTACAAAGATTTTGATCCTGCTTTCGTTGAATCTGAACTTGCTGCCCGTATTGCTGTAATCGAAAAGGATAATGAAGAAGCTAAACGTTTAGGAAAAACTTTAAAAAATGTTCCTAAATATATTTCTTACTCTCAATTAACTGAAGAAGTTTTAAAACAAGCTGAAGAAGATGCTAAAGCTGAATTAAAAGCTGAAGGTAAACCAGAACAAATCTGGGATAAAATTATTCCTGGAAAAGTGCAGCGTTTCATCTCTGACAATACTACTCTAGATCAGGAGAAAGCTTTATTAGATCAAAACTTTATCAAAGATGATAGTAAAAAAGTTGGTGATTATGTTAAAGGATTCAATGTTGTAATCACAGGTTTCAAAAGAGTTACTTTAGGTTAATATATTATTTTTTCAATATAAAAAGCCCGAATATTAATTTATTCGGGCTTTTTTTTATTTGCTTACTTCAGTATCTTATTTTTTCTTCCCTGCAATCGGAAAATTTCTCGCTCGCATCAAAGCATCAGATTTAGGTGCTCTTCCTCTAAAATTCTCATATGCTTTTTCCTGATCAATCGTATTTCCGACACTAAAAACAGTATCATAAAGTCGTTTGGCCACTTCTTTGTCATAAGGACCTTTACCTTCAAGGAAAGCCTCGTAGGCATCTGCGTTTATAACATCCGCCCATAAGTAACTGTAATACCCGGCTGCATAGCCGTCACTTGAAAAAATGTGCCCAAACTGCGGAATCCTGTGACGCATTACAATTTCAGAAGGCATATGAAGCGCATCTAATGTCACTTTTTCAAATTCACGCGGATTGATTGTTGTTGTAGTTAAATGGAGCTTCATATCTATTAATGAGCTTGAAATTGTTTCAACAGTAGCAAATCCTTCACCAAAGTTGGCTGCTTTTTCAATTCTTTCCACCAACGCCTGCGGCAAGGGCTGATTTGTTTTATAGTGCAGGGCAAATTTATTCAATACTTCCGGAGTAGCCAGCCAATGCTCCAGCAACTGAGAAGGAAACTCAACATAATCCCTGGCTACCGAAGTACCGGACAAGCTCGGATACGTTACGTTTGAACACAAACCATGAAGTGCATGTCCGAATTCATGAAATAGTGTCGAAGCGTCTTCCCACGAAATTAAAATGGGCTCATTTGTATCACCTTTAATAAAATTGCAATTATTAGAGACAATAGTCTGCACATCTCCTTCCAGTTTTTGCTGATCTCTATAAGAATTCATCCAGGCTCCCGAACGCTTTCCTGTGCGTGCGTAAGGATCAAAATACCACAATCCCACAACTTTACCGGTAACCTTACTGCTTACCTCCCATACACGTACATCCGGATGATAGACCGGAACATTTGTAATTTGTTTAAAACTTAAGTTGAATAATTCACCCGCAACCCAAAACATGCCTTCACGAAGGTTTTCTAATTGCAAATAAGGCTTAACTTCATTTTGGTCCAGGTCATATTTTGCTTTCCTTACTTTTTCAGCATAGAAACGATAATCCCAGGGCTGGATTTTAAATTTCCCTCCCTCAGCATCTGCAATTTTTTGCATTTCGGCAACATCCTGATGTACTTTTTCAACCGCTGGCTCCCATACAGATTCCATTAGTGCCAGTGTTTTCTGTGGATCTTTTGCCATTTTATTAGACAAACTCCAATGCGCAAAAGAAGGGAAACCCAATATTTTAGCTTTTTCTGTACGCAATTGCAAAATAGAAACTAAAGTCGCATTATTATCATTTGCATTCCCGTTATCACCACGTTTTACGAAAATATTAAAAGCCTTTTCGCGTAAATCCCTGCGATTGGAGAAAGTCAAAAAGGGTTCAATTGAAGAACGCGTATTCGCAACACATCCCATCACGTCCAATTTTCGATCCTTTGCTTCTGCCATAGCTGCATTTTTCACTTCAGCAGGAAGGCCGTCGAAATCTGCTTCCGTTTTTAATGCCACAAACTGATCGTGTTCTTCTGCCAGCAAATTTTGACTGAATTTTGTAAAAAGTGTTGCCAGCTGTTTATTGATTTCGGCTACCTTTTCTTTATCTGCATTGTTTAATTTCGCTCCTTCACGAACAAATTCCGTGTAATAGAGCCAAATTAAGCGTTGCTGTTCGCTTGTTAGTTTTTTACTTTCTTTTGAATTGTATAAAGTTTCGATCCTTTCGAAAAGCTTTTTATTCTGATTGATCTTATCACTGAATTCAGAAAATTTCGGAGACATTTCCGTATCGACGGCATTAAACTCCGGACTGCTTAAATTTGATCTGTAAATTCCGTAAACCGCTGAAATTCTAGTGATTGTTTTTCCGGAAAGCTCTAAAGCCGCTATCGTATTGTCAAAAGTCGGAGCTTTCGGATTATTGGCGATGGCATCTACTTCATTAAGCTTTTCCTGAATTGCGAACTCAATCGCCGGTTTAAAATCTGATACTTTGTACTCATTAAATGCAGGGACGCCACCATACGGGCCGATCCATTTTTTAAGCAGCGGATTCTCAGAATTGGTTTGTGCGTTTGACGCAAAAAAAGTTGTACCCATAAGAAAAATTCCTATTATTTTTTTCATTATCATTAATTTACTTGATATAAATGAATTTTGTTAGTATTCAAAAATAACGAAAAAACACCATTGAAAAGAAAATTTAACGGTTCGTATTCTTTAATATCCGCCAATTAATTTTGATTCAAACCATGTGATGTTTATAAAGAAATATCTTAAATTTGAAATTTCAATCACAAAAAAGATATGTTCAAAACCAAAAAAGAAATTGTCTTTGTTATTCTTGCAGGAATTTTTATCACTAATGCCGTAGTAGCGGAATTAATCGGGGGGAAATTAATTCAAATCGGACCATTTGTAATGAGTATCGGAATTCTGCCCTGGCCCATCGTTTTTCTTACCACAGATTTAATCAATGAATATTTTGGCGAAAAGGGAGTGAAAAAACTTTCTTTCATCACCGCCTGTTTAATCGCTTATGCTTTTCTGGTCTTATTTATGGCCATTGTAATTCCCGCAGCAAAAGGCATTAGCCCGGTGAATGACGAACAATTTCTTGCCGTTTTCGGACAAAGTATGTGGATTATCGTCGGGAGTCTTATCGCTTTTATGGCCTCCCAACTTATAGACGTCTGGATTTTCTGGTTTTTTAAAAGACGAACGGGAGAAAAGAAAATATGGCTGAGAACGACCGGATCTACCGTCATATCACAATTATTTGATTCTTTTATTGTTCTCGGAATTGCTTTTTGGCTGCCCGGAAAAATCAATTTTGATACTTTTATAACCTCGGCCTTAACAGGTTATATTTTTAAACTTTCTGTTGCCGTTTTATTAACTCCGTTGATTTACCTTGGACATTATTTAATTAAGAAATATCTGGAAGAGGATTCTTCTGTTAAAGATTAAGCGTATCTTGTAGTTATGAAAAAGACAATTGCCATCCTGCTGCTTTCCATAGCCTATTTTTTTACTGGCTGCGGTAACGATGCAAAAAAAGAGTCTAAACAAAAAACAGTCTATCCTGTTAATAAATTAAAACCTGCTAAGCCAAAAATATTTAGAAAAAGAGTGCCGCAAGCTACAATTATTTTAAATTCCGGAAAAAAACTTATTGTCGAAAAAAAGAATATCTTCTCTGTAAAAGAAGGAAATGAACCAGGTTCTCAAATTCAACATAAAGAGGTTCTAACAGATAATCCTAAATTAGACCTGAGTCCTGAGGCAAATAAAACTTTACTGACCTTTGTTAACTTACGCAAAATACTTTACGGAAGCAAAATTGGGCAGACTCTGACTCAGGAACAGCTTACTGAAAGATTTGAAATACCGGAAGAAGCGGTTAAACTTGTCAAAAGCATTACTAAAACTGACGATGACGAAATTGCTGTAAAATGGCGTTCGACCTGGCTTGTAGAAAAGATCTCCGATGCTAAATTTAAAGACGGCCTGATGAAAATCACCTTTAAAGCCAATAAACTATACACTTCAGGAACTGCTATCGGCATCAAATACGATAAGAAGATTTATAATGAACTGGTCATCATTGGCCGTTCTGCTTATATTCCGGGCGTAAAAGGATACAAATGGCAAATTGGGAGATAATAGAATAAAGACCTGATCCTCCAGACTTGAATTTAAACAAAAAACAGCATGACGAAGAATGAGGCAATAGAGCCAATACGATGCAGCTGGTGTTCCGCCAGCGATTTATACAAAAAATACCATGATGAAGAATGGGGCGTTCCCGTGTATGACGATGCCTCGTTATTTGAATTTTTAATGCTGGAAACTTTTCAGGCGGGTTTGAGCTGGATTACCATTTTAAATAAAAGAGAAAATTTCAGAACTGCTTTCGATCATTTTGATTATAAAAAAATAGCCAATTATACCGAAGATAAAATCGAATCCCTTCTGGAAGATACCGGAATTATTCGAAATAAACTAAAAATTCGTTCGGCAGTTACGAACGCACAGGCTTTTATGGACATCCAGGAAGAATTTGGAAGTTTCTCTGAGTACATCTGGAAATTCACCAATGGAAAACCGATTAACAATAATCCGAAAACATCAAAAGACGTTCCCGCTACCACTCCACTTTCAGACGAAATCAGTAAAGATTTAAAAAAGAGAGGGTTCAAATTTGTCGGATCAACTGTTATTTACGCTCACATGCAGGCTACCGGTATGGTTAACGATCATGTTGAAGATTGCTGGACAAGATTGAAGTAGTTTTCAGTTTTCAGTCGCAGTTTTCAGTCTCTCTGCTAGTCCTCTTCTCAGTCGCAGTTTTCAGTGTCTTAGCTGGTTTGCAGCATTCAGTTTTATACAAATCTGAAAACTGTGACTAAAAACTGCGACTGAAAACTTTTTTTCCTTACATTTGCTTCACACTTTAGGGGTGTCTGCAATATCGCAGGCTGAGATTTTACCCTCTGAACCTGATCTAGTTCATACTAGCGTAGGGAAAAGTAAGATGACTTCTTCGCGCATTTTTGTGCGCAATTGTAGCCATTCCTAAAGTATTACTATATACTAAACCCAAAAGGAATGGAACTAAAAATCAACCAAAAAATCAAAACATTCAATGCTGAGACCCTTAGCGTTCAGTCATTGCTCGATCTCGAAATTCCAAACAAACAAAACGGAATTGCCGTGGCTGTCAACAGCACCATAATTCCAAAACTACACTGGAATTCACACCTTATTCAGGAAACAGACGAAATTCTAATTATTTCTGCAACGCAGGGCGGATAATTGTTTTAAAATTCCAATAGAAAGACATCCAAATTCCAATTTCATACAACGCGTAGACGCACTGCTGTGCGTCTCTACGTAAAATCTATGATCAGGGTCAACATGAAACCTGAAACCTGAAACCTGAAACCTGAAACAAAAAAACAAAAAAATATGACTAACGAAGAGAAAATATCCAGAACACCTTTTCCTAATTCTAAAAAGATATACGTCAGCGGAGAAATACATCCGATCAAAGTGGCCATGCGCGAAGTGATTTTAAGCGATACCAGGCTTTCAAACGGCGGGACTGAAAAAAATCCTCCTGTAACCATTTATGACACATCGGGTGCTTATACCGATCCGGATATCACAATCGACATTCGAAAAGGCCTGCCTCGCCTAAGAGAAGAATGGATTTTAAACAGAAATGATGTCGAAATCCTAAACGAAATCACCTCTGATTACGGACAGACACGCCTAAAAGACGAAAGTTTAAAGCATCTTCGTTTTGAATATTTGCATCAGCCGAAACGTGCCAAAAAAGGAGCAAATGTTACGCAACTGTACTACGCAAAACAAGGCATCATAACTCCTGAAATGGAATATATCGCCATTCGTGAAAATCAGCGGATTGAACTTTTAAATGAACAAACCAAGGCCATGCAATGCCAGCACGCCGGTCATAGTTTTGGAGCAAATACACCAAAAAGCAAAATTACACCTGAATTTGTCCGTAGTGAAGTGGCCATTGGCCGTGCTATTATTCCAAATAATATCAATCATCCTGAAAGCGAACCTATGATTGTTGGCCGCAATTTCCTTGTAAAAATAAATGCCAATATTGGTAATAGTGCCGTGACCTCGAGTATTGAGGAAGAAGTCGAAAAAGCCGTGTGGGCCTGCCGTTGGGGAGCAGACACCATCATGGATTTATCAACCGGAAAAAACATTCACGAAACGAGAGAATGGATCATTCGCAACTCCCCTGTACCCATCGGAACGGTGCCGATTTATCAGGCTTTGGAAAAAGTAAAAGGCATCGCCGAAGATTTAACCTGGGAAGTTTTCCGCGATACCCTAATCGAACAGGCAGAACAAGGCGTTTCCTATTTCACGATTCATGCGGGTGTATTATTGCGCTACATTCACTTAACTGCTGACCGTGTTACCGGAATTGTTTCCCGTGGCGGATCGATTATGGCAAAATGGTGTTTGTTTCATCATAAGGAAAACTTTTTGTACACCCATTTTGAGGAAATCTGCGAAATCATGAAACAGTACGATGTTGCTTTTTCACTGGGTGACGGTTTGCGTCCGGGTTCTATTGCCGATGCCAATGATGCCGCACAATTTGCCGAACTGGAAACGCTCGGAGAACTAGCTAAGATTGCCTGGAAACATGATGTGCAGGTATTTATTGAAGGCCCTGGTCACGTGCCCATGCATATGATTAAAGAAAATATGGACAAACAGTTAGAACACTGCAATGAAGCACCGTTTTACACACTTGGCCCCTTAACAACCGATATTGCGCCGGGCTATGATCATATCACTTCTGCAATTGGTGCCGCTATGATTGGATGGTACGGCTGTGCGATGCTTTGTTACGTGACTCCTAAAGAACATTTAGGCCTGCCCAATAAAAAAGATGTTAAAGACGGTGTTATCACCTATAAAATTTCGGCACATGCCGCTGATCTTGCCAAAGGACATCCAGGTGCTCAGTATCGTGACAATGCTTTAAGCAAGGCCCGTTTTGAATTCCGCTGGGAAGATCAGTTTAATTTATCACTGGATCCGGACACGGCAAGAGAATTTCACGATGAAACCCTTCCGGCGGAGGGTGCTAAAATTGCACACTTTTGTTCAATGTGCGGTCCGAAATTCTGCTCGATGAAAATCTCTCAGGAAATCCGTGACGTTGCGGCTGCCGAAAAAGGCATGCAGGAAAAATCAGAGGAGTTTATAGAGCAGGGGAAAGAAATTTATATCTGAGGAGAGAATAGAGAAAAGAAAATAGAATAAAGAGTAAAGAAATAAATCAGGCTATGATTGTTATTACCAATCCTTCTGCTATTGCAAATGAAATCAGCATTATCGATTCTCTATTTGAAGAAGGATTGTCTTTGCTTCACATTCGGAAACCTGATTTTTCTGAGCTTGAAATGGCGCTGTTTATTCACCAGATAAAACTGAGATTCAGAGCAAATCTGGTTTTGCACAGTCATCATGAATTAGCACAGGATTTTGGAATTAACAGAATCCATTTTTCAGAGAAACAAAGAAAGGAAGAGTTTGAAATTTCACGAGAAAACAAAATAATTTCAACGTCTGTGCATTCAATCGAAACTTTTAATGCCTTGCACCCAAATTTTGAATATGCCTTTGTAAGTCCTGTTTTTAAAAGTATTTCAAAAGAAAATTATCAATCCGAAACTGATCTTTTTGAAGCTTTAAAATCAAGAACAAATTTCAAAACAAAAGTAATTGCCTTAGGTGGAATTGAACCTGAAAACATTCAAAAAACACTTGAAAACGGCTTTGATGACATTGCGCTTTTAGGAGCAGTGTGGCATCATGAAAATCCTGTAAATCAATTTAAAGTATGCCAGAAAATCGTCCATTCGCACTCTCTATAGCGGGTTTTGACCCGACCGGCGGCGCAGGAGTTTTAGCGGATATTAAAACTTTCGAGCAGCATCAGGTTCGTGGTTTTGCCATTTCGACTGCCAATACACTGCAGACCGAAAATCAGTTCTATGACATTCAATGGACTGATTTAAGTTTTGTTATTCGGTCTGTCGAAACTTTATTTCAAAACTATAACATCAAAGCTGTAAAAATCGGAATTACGCCGGATTTACATTATTTAAACCGAATTCTCTCGACTATAAAACTCGCCTCGCCAGCCACAAAAATTGTCTGGGATCCGGTTTTAAAATCAACAACACAATTTGAGTTCCTAAAAATCACAGCTGATTTGGATCTCCACGATGTTTTATCACAAATTGATCTGATTACGCCTAATTATAATGAAGCAGAAATTTTATTTCCCGGTTTTTTATCCCGGGAACTTTGGAAAAAAAATAAAATACCAACCGCTGTTTTAGTAAAAGGAGGACATAACACTGGTAAACCCGGAACTGATTATTTGCTTCTGAAGAACGAAATGGTGACACTATTGCCTTCTGAACAAAAATGTTTCGAAAAACACGGTTCCGGCTGTGTATTATCGGCTGCGATCACCTCAAATCTTGCATTGAACCAGACTAAAAAAGAGGCTTGTAAAAATGCTAAAATCTACATAGAAAAATACCTGAGTTCAACATCAACTTTAATAGGCTATCATTATGTACCATAAACTACAATACATCTCGCAGGGAAATACAATCGAAAAGCAATTGTACAATATTCATAACGCGCTCGATAACGGCTGTGACTGGGTTCAGCTGCGTTTCAAAAATCAAAGTACAAAAAACTGTTTTGTTTTGGCAGAAGCGGTAAAGTTTTTATGCGAAGAGTATCTGGCGAATTTCATTGTAAACGACAACGTATACCTGGCACAACAAATTGCCGCAGATGGTGTGCATTTAGGTCTCCTTGATACCAAAATTGAAGAAGCCCGCGCCATTCTCGGTAACACCAAAATCATTGGGGCAACCGCCAATACATTCGACGATATTCAGAATCATATCGAAAATGGCTGTGATTATATTGGGTTAGGGCCTCTTCGATTCACAACAACAAAGGAACAATTAAGTCCGATTTTAGGTTTTGAAGGCTATCGTACCATTCTTCAGAAATTAAAAGAAAACAATCTTGAGATTCCGGTTTATGCTATTGGCGGAATTATCGCTGACGATATCGATACACTGATGGAAACCGGAGTTCATGGTATTGCCGTTTCCGGACTCATTACAAATAGTAATCAAAAAGAAAAACTGATTCAACAATTAAACGAAAAATTATATGCAAACATCTTTGTTTAAAATTGGTGATAAAACCTTAACCTCGCGCCTGTTTCTGGGAACCGGAAAGTTTGGTTCCAATTTCGAAATGGAAGAAGCTATTCTGGCATCCCAAAGCGAATTGGTAACGGTTGCCTTAAAACGAATTGATTTAGAGACTGAAACAGATGCTATTCTAACACATTTGAAACATCCCGGAATTCATTTATTACCCAATACATCGGGCGCAAGAAATGCCAAAGAAGCCATTTTTGCTGCACAGTTAGCCCGCGAGGCCCTGGAAACGAACTGGCTGAAGCTCGAAATACATCCGGATCCCAAATACCTTATGCCGGATGCCATTGAAACTCTAAAAGCGACAGAAGAATTAGCTAAACTGGGTTTTATTGTTCTTCCGTACATTCATGCCGATCCTGTTTTGTGCAAACATTTGGAAAATGCGGGAACCGCAGCCGTAATGCCTTTAGGGTCCCCGATTGGCAGTAACAAAGGACTGAAAACTATCGATTTCCTCGAGATCATCATAGAGCAAAGCAATGTCCCTGTGATTATTGATGCAGGAATCGGCGCTCCGTCTGATGCTGCAAAAGCAATGGAAATTGGTGCCGATGCTGTTTTAGTCAATACTGCAATTGCCGTCGCCGGAAACCCGAAGTTAATGGCCGAGGCTTTTAAGGAAGCTGTAATCGCCGGCCGAAAAGCATTCGAAGCCAAAATTGCCAGTCAACAAAACCATGCAGTTGCTTCCAGCCCTTTGACCTCTTTTTTATATGACTAGTTTGCTTAACCGCAAAGTTCGCAAGGTTATTTCGCAAAGTCCGCAACGCTTAGCGAACTTTTAATCAGACCTAAACAACACAAAGCTTAGCGAACTTCGCGTAAATCTTAGTGCCCTTTGCGGTAAAAAAAAATCCAATGAAAACATTTAAATCGGTTTTTGATCAGTATGACTGGGATTCCATTCAATCTAAAATATATCAAACCTCCTCAAAAGAGGCAGAACGTTCTTTGGCAAAAACCAAACGAAATCTGGATGATTTTTTAGCCTTAATCTCACCCGCCGCGCAACCTTATCTGGAGCAAATGGCCCTGGAGTGCCATGAGCTGACCAAAAAACGCTTTGGCAAAACAATTCAGATGTATGCGCCTTTGTATTTAAGCAATGAATGCCAAAATATCTGTACTTACTGCGGTTTTAGCCTCGATAATAAAATCAAGCGAAAAACACTTTCAACTGCCGAAATTAAACTGGAAACCGAGGCGTTAAAAGAAGCAGGATTCGACCATGTTTTACTGGTTACGGGTGAAGCCAATTATACCGTAAATATTAATTATTTCCTGAATGCAATTGCGCAGCTAAAAGAGCAATTTTCGATTATTTCGGCAGAAGTTCAGCCGCTTTCCACGGAAGAATATGAGCGCTTGCATCAGGCTGGTGTTTATTCGATTCTGGTTTATCAGGAAACGTATCATCAGGAAGTGTATAAAAAATACCATACCAAAGGCAAAAAATCAAACTTCGATTTTCGTCTGGAAACTCCGGACAGAATAGGAACTGCAGGGATTCACAAAATGGGTTTGGGCGTTTTACTGGGATTGGAAGACTGGCGGACGGATAGTTTTTTTAATGCCTTGCATATCGACTATCTCCAGAAGAAATACTGGCAAACCAAGTATTCCGTTTCCTTTCCGAGATTACGTCCTGCCGAAGGCATTATTGAACCTAATTTTATTATGGATGATAAAGACCTGACACAGCTCATCTGTGCGTATCGTTTGTGGAATGAGGATTTGGAGATTTCAATTTCAACCCGTGAAAACGAAAAATTCAGAAATAATATTATTCAGATCGGGACAACGAGCATGAGTGCCGGTTCCAAAACGAATCCGGGTGGTTATGTTGTGGACCCGCAATCCCTGGAACAATTTGAAATCAGTGATGAGCGTTCCGCCAAAGAAATCGCTCAGGTGATCAAAGAGTCGGGCTATGAACCTGTCTGGAAAGATTGGGATAAAAGTTATCATTAGAAATATTTAAAATCTCAAAATCCAAATCTCAAAATCCAAATCTCAAATTCCAAATTTCAAATTCCAAAATCCAAATTCCAAATTCCAAAATCTAAATTCTAAATTCTAAAATCTACAATCTAAATTCTAAAATCTACAATCTAAATTCTACAATCTAAAATGAGCATTATACAAGAATTTCTGCGGTATAACCGACAAACCATTCTTCCTGAAATTGGTGATGAAGGTCAGGAAAAACTCAAAAAAGCCAAAGTTCTGGTTATTGGAGCCGGAGGTTTAGGCTGTCCTGTTTTACAATATATTGCAACGGCTGGCGTCGGATTTATTGGAATCATGGATTTTGATACGATTGAGATTCACAACCTTCACCGACAGATTTTATATACTGAAAACGAAATCGGAAGAGAGAAAGCAGTTGTTGCGAAAGAAGTTGTCTCTAAATTAAATCCGTTAATTGAGGCTGAAGCTATTAATTTGAAGTTGACAGTTGAAAACGCAGCAACAATCATTCAGCAATACGATGTTATTGTTGATGGGTCTGATAATTTTTCAACACGTTATTTGATAAACGACACTTGCGTACAATTTCACAAACCTCTGGTCTACGGAAGCATTTTAAAATTTGAAGGGCAAATTGCAGTTTTCAATCATAACGGAAGTAAAAACTTGCGCGATTTATTTCCTGAAATGCCAGATCCGAAAGAGGTGCCGAATTGTAATCTGAATGGTGTTCTGGGCACTTTACCGGGAATTATTGGCACTATGATGGCGCACGAAACGCTTAAATTGATTTTAGATTTGCCCACTTTAAGAAATGAATTAGTCCTTTTTAACACGCTGGACTGGCATTTTACAAAACTTAATTTTTAGAAGACAATCTCATCTCCGACGTTT
The DNA here is from genome assembly GCF_020991415.1 of Flavobacterium sp. ENC. Taxonomy (GTDB): domain Bacteria; phylum Bacteroidota; class Bacteroidia; order Flavobacteriales; family Flavobacteriaceae; genus Flavobacterium. The sequence goes on from NZ_JAJMOY010000001.1 coordinate 62,171, forward strand.
ATAATTCCAGTGTTTAAACTCACAATATTAGTCCCGAAAAAAACTAAATTTTCAGCTTTTCTGTAGGTACTTAAAGTTTTAAGAGGCTCTTTTTTCAGGGCTCCATTCTGTGGATCGTTATTGACCATGATGCATCTCCCACAGGGTTTTACGTTTTTAAATTGTACTTCGCCAATTTTAAAAGTGTCAAAATCATCTTCCTCATGAGGTTTTTTTGAACTTATAACAATGTTTGGGCGAAATCTTAAAACAGTGATTTTATCTTTTAATTTTTCATTTAAAAAATCCATGCTTTCCGTTCCTACCAACAAATACGGATAACCATCCGCAAGGCTTACGTTGAATGTTTCTTTTAATTTTGAACTTTCATGTTTGCGATTTCCAATTTTGATAATTTTGACCAATTTACATTCAAAACCCAAATGCTCACTGAACCATTTTGAAGTTGCTTTACTTACTTCAACAACTTCGCTTTTATCCTCCCAGACATTCACTTCCAGCGGGTTTTCCAAATGTTCATCAATAGAAAATTCATGCTTTTTATCCTGAAAAGTAATACTGATTTTTCCATCTGAAATCTGCGGATAAAACTGACTCATGATCCGGTGTTCCCGCTGTGTTATCATCTGATTTTCTGCATCAACTAACATCCATCTTCGATCGTTTTCGAAACCCATTTCTTCTGCCAGCGCATTTTTACAACTTATTCCTGCCAGACTTTTTATTGGATAGATATAAATTTCTTTTACAATATGAATCGCGCTCATTTTATTCACTTTTTAAAATAGACATAAATACTTTGCGGTCAATTTCGCAACAGCCTAAACTTTCTAAATGCGGATTATAAACCTGACAGTCCAAAAGTTTATAATTATTATTCCTTAAATATTCAACTAACGCAATAAAAGCAACTTTTGATGCATTGGATACTTTTGAGAACATACTTTCCCCACAGAAAACATGTCCCAGATCAATTCCGTACAAGCCTCCAACTAAAACTTCATCCTGCCAGACCTCAACTGATTTTGCAATTCCCCCTGCATGTAATTGACAATAGGCATCAATCATTTCATTAGAAATCCAGGTTCCGTCCTGGCCTTCTCTTTTTATGTTTTGACAATTTGAAATGACTTCTTTAAAATTTTGATTAAAAGTAACCTTAAATATATTTCTATTCAAAATATTCCGCATGCTTTTAGACACTATTAATTCATCTAAAAACAAAACCATTCTTGGATCCGGCGACCACCAAAGGATGGGTTCTCCTTCGTTAAACCACGGAAAAACACCGCTTTTATAGGCTAATTGCAAACGTTCCGGATTCAGATCACCACCAATGGCAAGAATTCCTTCTTCATCGGCTTCTGAAACGGGAGGAAAAAAGAACTCTTCGGATAAATAATACATTTTTAAAAAACTCCAATAAAATTAAAAGGGAAATTCCAATATTGAAATTACAAATTCCAACTTTTATGTCATTTCTGCCTTCGGTCGAAATGACACAAAATATTTGCAAAAACAAAATTCCAAATTCCAAATACGTTACTGATTTGGGATTTGGAATTTATAATTTTTGTAATTTAAATTTTTAGAACGGCAAATCGTCCGGTTCGTCGTTATTTACATTTGTAGCCGGAGCAAAAGTTTCTGCAGCAGGCATTGGCGGAGCTTGTGAAGGAGACTCAGCACCTGCTCTTTCGATTCTCCAACCCTGAATACTATTGAAATATCTGGTTTCTCCTTGTGGATTAACCCATTCTCTTCCTCTTAAATTGATAGAAACTTTTACTGCCTCTCCTTGCTTATAGCTACTTAACAAATCGCATTTATCTTGTGTAAATTCGATTAAAATATGTTGTGGATATTGCTCATCAGTAGTAACAACTAATTCTCTTTTTTTGAATGAGGCACTAACTTGTTGCTCCGGGTTAACCACTTTTACTTTTCCTGTAACTTCCATCTTCGTTTATATTAATTATTGATTCTTTTCTTATTTCTTTGCTAAAAGCACTTTCCAGGCCGATACGACATCATCATTATTGAGGTATTTTTTGGCCTCTAAATGTATTTTTTCCTGATCATCGGAGCTTAGGACTCCTTTCACTGAAAAGTTTTCTTTCACAAATATACTAACTTCTTCCTTTGTAGGCAAGGCTTCAATATTTCCCAGTTTCCCAAGGTCATTTCCGTCAAAAACGGCGCTTTCCCTGATAAAATTCGGAATCACGTCTACTCCGACCCCTAAAGTTGTAAGTGGTTTGGGTACTTCAAAAAGTCCCTGGTTTGACCTTGAGTACCAATTACTTCCCAATCTTGAAACCAAATCAATCTTGTGCTGGTCGATCGCTCCGTTTTCATCCAGAACAGCTTCGTGAATATGAATTTTTACCACTTCGCACAGAATCAGGTTACCTGCTCCGCCTTCGGTTCCCAATGGAATAATCTGCGTGATTTTACACTCAAATTGCACCGGGGATTCTTTTACGCGATACGGTTTTACCAGATCTGAAGGAATTTGTGTTAAACCGGCCTTGATAAATTCGTTTACGCCTTCTCCATACTCGGTACTGGCTAAAGAGGTTTGTTGCACCAAATCATAATTGACCACATTGATCACTACTTCACGGGTTGCTTCGGCATTGATTAAGGTATGTTTGACCGTATTGTCACGAACACGTCGTGCAGGTGAAAAAATCAGGATCGGCGGATTGGCACTAAACACATTAAAGAAACTGAACGGTGATAAGTTCGGAATTCCTTTTTCGCTAATTGTACTGGCAAAAGCAATAGGTCTCGGTCCAATGGCGCTCTGCAGATAGCCGTGCAATTTTGCAGTCGGAATTTCTTTTGGGTTAATACTGATCATATTTTTCCTTTTTAACCGAATCTCTTTCCGGTACTACAAAAGTATAGAAATCGTTACTGACTAAGAAATAGTTTTAGACTTAAAAAACAAAAATCTTTCGCGGTCCGCAAAATATTAAATGTGTTTATTTCGTTATATTTATACCTCAAAATTTAAGATATGTTTTTTTCGGACAGAAGAAATACTACCCGTTGGGTTATCATCAGCATCTCCTTTTTAATCATTTCCCTGATTCTCTGGAATACGTATACGTTTTTTCAAATTTTCAAAAATGAGGAAAGGATAAAAATGAAACTCCTGGCGAACGCACAGATTGCATTAATCAACGCTGATGAGAATACCGATCTGGAACTTCCGCTTCAGATTTCCAGCAATAACACTTCTATTCCCGTAATCCTGACGATGTACGACAAAATCCTGACGACCAGAAATGTCCCCGAAACGGTCTTACAGGATGAAAAAAAATCAATGTCTTTTCTGAATAACCTGCAAAACGAAAACGAACCAATCGTTTTTGAATATGCGCCCGGAAAATATCAGAAACTCTATTATGGGAATTCGGCTTTGCTTAATAAACTCAAATATTATCCGATTGCTTTATTGCTGATTATCTTTTTGTTTGGTGCCCTGATTTATAATTTTTACAAAAGCACCAAAATGGCTATTCAAAATAAGCTCTGGGCGGGAATGGCAAAAGAAACGGCCCACCAGATCGGAACACCGCTTTCTTCCCTGATCGGCTGGATTGAAATTTTAAAAACGGAAGAAATAGATCAGTCAATTACGGTAGAAATTGAAAAAGACGTGGACCGCCTCCAGACTATTACCGATCGTTTTTCAAAAATCGGATCTGTTCCGGTTCTGGAGCTTCATGATATCGTTACCGAGACTTTAAATAGTTATGAGTATTTACAATCCCGTTTTTCTAAACAGGTTACTTTTTCGCACCATATTCCGAAAGATCCCATTTTTATTATGATCAATCCAATACTACATAGCTGGACCATCGAAAATCTGGTAAAAAATGCCATTGATGCCATGAAGGGAAAAGGGACTTTAGACCTCCAGATTGAGCAGGATAATCATCATGTGAAAATAATTGTAAAAGATTCCGGTACAGGAATTCCGAAAAATCAGTTTAAAACGATCTTTGAGCCTGGTTTTACGACCAAAAAACGCGGTTGGGGATTGGGACTTTCCTTAACAAAAAGAATTGTAGAGGAATACCATAACGGAAAGATCAAGGTTTTGAACTCTGAAATCGGAAAAGGAACTACTTTTCAGATTCAGTTCAATAAAAAAGTGCAGCAAAAGTAAATTTACTGCACTTTTTTATTTATGTTTGAATGTCACGCTTAGCGAAGTCGAAACTGTCAGGCTGAGCGAAGTCGAAGCCTCTTATGTTTTACAAATTCGCCTGAATACTTTTGGCAAGAGCCTCAAATTCTTCTTTAGAAAACGATACTTTGTTTTGAAAACGCATTTCATCCATTTCGTTCAACGGAATCAAATGCACGTGTGCATGAGGCACTTCCAGACCTACAACTGCCATTCCGACTCTTTTGCAGGGAACTGTTTTTTCTAAAGCAATTGCTATTTTCTTAGAAAACTTCATCAGCCCTAAATACAGTTCGTCATCCATATCAAAAATCTTATTGATTTCCTGTTTTGGAATACAAAGCGTGTGGCCTTTTGCATTTGGATTTACATCTAAAAAAGAAAGATAATGATCGTCTTCAGCGATTTTATAAGCCGGAATTTCTCCGTTGACTATTTTGGTAAATATTGTTGACATTGTTTATTTGTTAAACCGTTTATTCGTTAAATCGATTAAACAAATAAACGATTTAACGAATAAACATTTATAATTTAGTCCCTTGAGATTTCAAGGATTTCGAATTTCAAAACTCCGTTTGGAACTGTGATTTCAGCTACTTCTCCAACCGATTTCCCAAGTAAGCCTTTTCCAATAGGAGAAGTTACCGAGATTTTTCCGGTTTTAAGATCTGCTTCACTCTCTGCAACCAATGTATATTTCATTTCCATCCCATTGCTTTGGTTCTTGATTTTTACATTTGAAAGCACCAATGCTTTAGAAACATCTAATTGTGATTCGTCTATTAATCTCGCATTAGAATATACTTCTTCCAGCTTAGCAATTCTCATTTCTAATAATCCCTGGGCTTCCTTAGCTGCATCGTATTCTGCATTTTCAGATAAATCACCTTTGTCTCTTGCTTCCGCTATATCCTGAGATGCCTTTGGACGCATTACACTTTTTAAATGCTCCAATTCATCTTTTAATTTTTTTAATCCTTCTGCTGTATAATAAGATACTTTACTCATAACTTCATCGTTTATATAAATACAAAAAATCCCATCAGGACGGGATTTCTTATTACAAATATACTATTATTTTTTATAGTACATAATTATATGTTAATCATATAGAATTCAAATCTAAATAATTTAATTTTGTTTCACTAATTGATATTAAAATAATGAAAAAAATCTGTCTATTCATTGTATTGACTTCGCTGTTTTTATCTTGTAGCGATAAAGAACGCAGTAATAATAATCCTTACATTCCGAATTATTCTGTTAATTTATCTGTAAATATGAGTTTACCTGCTTATTCAGATCTTAAATATCCAAGCAGTGGTGTTATTGTATCCGGTTTTGGAGCAAAGGGGATTATTATTTTTAATACCGGCAGCGGTTATACTGCTTTCGATGCAGCATGCCCGAATCAGGAATTGTCTTCCTGCGTCGCAATGACGATTAAAGGCATTAATGCTGTGTGTTCCTGTGATAAAGCAGAATACAATCTGTTTACGGGTCTGGGTGGAAAGGAATATCCGCTAAAACAATATAAAGTAGACGTTGCCGGAATGGTACTTCACGTTTATAACTAAAAATAAAAAAGCCTGAAAGTTTTAAATTTTCAGGCTTTTTTATTCTGTGAATAGATTAGAATTTCAACGTCAGTCCAACGAGGAAATTGATTCCTGCCTGAGGATAATAGTACGGATATATATCGTACATCGCTCCGTTTGAAACATATTGTTTGTCTAAAAAGTTATTGACCAAACCTGTCACCATAATGGATTTGAAAACTGTTTTTGGTTTTATCTCATAAGAAACATTCAGATCATTTACAAAATAATCAGCCAGTTTGGCTTCCGGTAATTCGATATTATTCATGTATTGTTCTCCGACAAATTTCTGCAATAAGGAAAGATGCAAATTCTCCATCGGGCTGTAAACAATAATATTTCCGGCAATAACTGAGGGAGAATATGCAATATCTTTTGTTCCGTAATTCTGTCCTTCAACGGCAAGATCTACATTTTTATTATTGCTTAAGGTAAAGTTGGGACGCAGGATGAATTTCTCCGAAAGTACAATCGTAGCATCAACTTCAAGGCCTAAACGATAGCTTTTTTCACTATTAGACCGAATCGGAGATCCAACATCGTCCAGTCTTCCTGTCAGGATTAACTGATCTTTGTACCCCATGTAATAGAAGTTGGAATTCAATTGGAATTTCTCACTATTAAATCGCCAGCCTAATTCAAAATCGTTTAGTTTCTCCGGCTTTACATTCCCTCCTTCGTAATCTGTTCGGTTTGGTTCCCGATTGGCTCGTGCATAAGAGAAGTACAAGGTGTTTTTTGCATTGATTTCATAATTTAATCCTGCTTTCGGATTAAAGAAATTAAACTCATCATCCACTACACCCGTTTCGTAACTGTTTGCTTTATAGGTTACCCTTCTGTATTGTAAATCTCCGTAGAAACTTAATTTTTCGGTGAACTGATAATTGGCCTTTGCAAAAATATTACCATCGGTTTTGGCTGAAAAATCGTCATAGTAATGATCTCCCAATTCTGTTATTGAAGCATTTCTTGCCCAGATTACTTTTCCGAAATGATCCCCTTCATATTTATTCCAGCCTCCGCCAAAAATAATATCGAGTTTTTCATCTTTATATTTTACAGAGAAAGTCGTTCCGTAAAAATCATTGTCCAGCCATTTCTGACGAATTAAATCCGTTCCCGGAACTAAATCACCATTATCATTTTCCACCATTTTAGTGGGCTGGATTGCTCCATAACCCTCCACTGGTTCATTAAATTTATAATTTTCATAGTAGCCCAGCCCTTTTGTATAATGAAGCGCGAGATTGGTACTCCATTTATCCGAAACCGATTCGCTCCAGTGCAATTGATAATGGTCTTGTTTGTAATTATCCGTTTCATTGTCATAAAACCGAATATTACCGGCCTCATCTGTAAATTTTCCCGCGGAATTGTAGGTGCGGTTCGTGTTTAAAGTTTCGCCATCAATTCCGTTCCAGGACTGGTAGGTTTTCTCTGTTCCGCCAAAAACCAGGGCTTTGATCAAAGTAGTTTTACCTACATATGTCGCCTGAAGGAAATAAGACTTTAAATCAGAACTTGCCCTGTCAACATATCCATCAGATTTTAAAGCCGACAAACGTCCGGCAATTTCAAAATGATCGTTTAATAAACCTGTACTGAATTTTACCGTATGTTTACGGGAATTGAAACTCCCAAAAGAATTTGAAATTTCACCGGTCGGTTTAGAAGCGTAATTATCGGTCAGCATATTTAAACTTGCCCCAAAAGCTCCCGATCCGTTAGTTGAAGTCCCAACACCACGCTGTAATTGCAGGCTCTCCACTGAAGAAGCAAAATCAGGCATGTTTACCCAAAACGTTCCCTGACTTTCTCCATCGTTATACGGAATTCCATTAATCGTAACATTGACCCTTGTCGCATCGCTTCCACGTACGCGTATTCCGGTATATCCCATTCCGTTTCCGGCATCTGAAGTTGTCACTACAGATGGTAAATAATTCATAAGAATTGGAATATCCTGACCCAGATTTCTGAATTTAATTTCCTTCTTATCCATATTGCTAAAGGAAACCGGTGTTTTTGTCGTAACACGAACCGCTGAAACCAATACATCGTCAAGCTGATTCACTTTTGTTGAATCCCGCTCCTGAGCAAAAGAAAAAAGAGTTGAGAAAATAGAAAATAAAAGAAAGAAAATAGATTTGGTTCCGGTTACATTTTGAACCTTAAAACCTTTGTAACTTAGTACCTCAGCACTTTTAATAATAGTTTTCATCCGTAAAAAATTACGAATAAAAGGGGGAATTATTCTTTTGTTAAATTAATAAAATTGTTTCACGACAAAATGTAGTATATACGCTAAATTTGTCGTTTTTTCCCTTAGCGACATTACTCGCTCAGGTTCCTTGGGTATGATCTCAGCTCGTTATTTAGAGCACCCCTTTGAGACAGTGCAAATGTAAACTTTAAAAATGAAATTCCAAGAACTGAAATTCCAAATTCCAAAAATCATTTTGCATGAATTTCATTGGAATTTGGAACTTATAAATTGAAATTTAATCCAAATTCGGTTTTCTGCGGGATTGTTTTATCTCAGAAATATTCTTTTTGTCCTTAATTCTCTTCTTAATTACAGACTTTGGAATCTTAGTCGCCTTGCGGATTTTAGGAACGAATAATCCTTTTTTGATAATTTCTAAAAAACGTTTTACAACAATATCTTTGTTTTTAATTTGACTTCTGTCTTCGTCACAATTTAAAATTAATATATTTTCAGAAGTCAGGCGTGCTGAAATATTGGTTCGTAAAAGCTCTTTTTCTTCCTCAGATAAAGCCTGCGAAGTATTCAGATCAAAAGTCAGGACAACTTTTGAAGACACTTTGTTTACATTTTGCCCTCCTGCTCCACTGCTTCTGACAGCTTTAAAACTTAATTCTGATATGATTTTTTCCGTATCCATTATTGGGGCTGATGTGCTGGTTTCAATAAATCGTTTACTGTCTTTACAGGATTAAAAGTGATTAACGGAACCGCAACAAAAATCGTTAACCAATTGGCCATTGCTCCATTCCACAAACCGGGTAATTCGTAACTCTTTACTGTTTTTCCGTCAACACTTTTTTCTACGATAAAACCTGTTTTCGAATCCACAAATTCGTTCAGATTAAATTTTTCATTTTTATAATTCTTTATCCCACAAACTAAATCTACCGGATTAAAATGTGTGGCTGCCGATAAGATTTCGAGTTGCTTTTTATTGGTTAAATCTACCTGTGATGTCTCTACAATCTGAAGAGAGATTTTCCCCTTCTCATTCATCACCCAAAAAGGCCCTCCGCCCGGTTCTCCTTCATTTTTAACCATCCCGCAAACTCTGATGGGTCTGTTTAATAATCGTTTAATCTTATTTATTTTATTCTCAAAAGTAAACTTGTTAAAATCCCTGGTCATCTGGATATTAAGTTTCTTAGTTAAAAAACGAACAACATCATCAATATGTTCTTCGTCGATTTCCTGCCTTTCTATAATATTCAGATAACTAAAAACGCTTTCCTGAATTTCGATTAAAATTCCGGCTAAAGCTTTTTTGTAGAGTGTGATTTTATCAATATGGTTCTGAATTACATTGTCAATATTTTTGATAAAGATAATATCTGCATCCAGTTCATTTAAATTTTCAATTAATGCGCCATGTCCGCCAGGTCTGAAAATTAATGATTCGTTTTTATCTCTTACAATTTTATTTTTAGCGTCAACCGTGATGGAATCTGTACTCCTGTTTTGGTAGGAGTAACCGATATTTATTTGTGTGACCGAATCTTTTTCTATTTTTTCTTTAACACTTTCAACAGCTTTTTCAAACTGATTCTGATGCGCTTCCGACACTGTAAAATGCAAATTGGAAATCTGATTTGCCGTAGCGTAATGCACACATTCATTTAAATGTTCTTCGATCGGAATTGCAATATGTGTGTTATACTGATGAAAGGGCAAAACTGCTTTCGGCTTGTTTGCAAAGTCAAAATAATCAGGCGATAAAAGTAATTTTATAAAATAATAATTTTTATAATCTCTATCCAGCGTTTCAAAATCAGGGTATACTTCTCTCAGCTTTTTATCCAAAGCTTCAAAAAACGGAAACTTGTCCATCGCTACAATAAAAATAGACAGATTGCTGTCTTTTTTTCTATTGATATAGGCATTTATAGTTTCTGTCTGAATATCAAAATCGTTCAGAAAAGAAGTTAAAAACTTAAACATCCTGCTTGCGGCTCCGGATGCCGGAACAAATTTTTTCAATTTCAATCTCTCCTTCCGAAGATCAAAAAAAGCAGCTTTTTCCTCAAAATCTTTTTCTGTCAGGCTTAAAATTCCATTATTTATGGTTGCAGGACTTATTAAATTGCTTTTTGCAATTCCGTTTTTAAAAATCTCCAGTTGTTTTATTATTTTTTCAAAAGGAATTCCATGTTCATAAATCTCAACAAAATCAGCAGATGAAAAACCTTTTCCTTTGGCAATTGTAAGCGTATTAATAATAGCGGTAGCTTTTGCCAGACGATTTTCTTTATCGCCAGAAAGGGTAATAAATGGCTTTTTGGTTTTGATTAAGGTTTGTTTAAAAACAGAAAACACCGTTTCTCTTCCGTCAGGCGTATCTCTGATGTCATCTTTTTCCCAGGGCACATCTATATCGGTAAGAAAAAACAAATCATAATCATGTTCAAGTGCAGCTTCGTTCAGGAGCGGATCACAAAACCCATAATACATTTCTGAAAAAACTTTGGTAACCATAAGATTGGTGTCGCAGAACAAATATTTATTTGCGGAAGAAAGTTTTTCATTTTCTAATGCAACCTGCCCGTAAGCAATAGGCATCATATCATCTGCTGTGCATATATGCTGGTTCTCTTCCCATTTTTCCTGCAAATAATCACGCGCAAATTCCGGAACCCATTCGGTTTCGTAATACTCCGCAAGCTGTTTTGCCAATGTGGTTTTCCCTGTACTTTCAGGGCCAAACAAAGCAATTTTCAGGATAGCTGTTTTTTGCTGTCTAAGATTTTTCTCCATTCTAAATAGCCAAAAATGGCAATAATTGTAAATACTAAATATTGAAAACTGGTAAAAGTAACTCCTTTAGCAAAATATAGCGGAATAGATATAATATCTCCTATAATCCATAATATCCAATTTTCAATTTTTCTTTTAGCCATAAGCCACATTCCTACGAAGAAAACACCCGTTAAGAACGTATCAACATACGAATACCAATTGGTAAACTTATTGAAAAAATGATACACCAGGGACACAAATATAAAAGTTGCAATAAAAATAACAATACCCGTTATAATTTCCTTTTTTGTTGCTCTGGAAATAGGAAATTCTACTACATCTCCTTTTTTTCTTGTCCAATGATACAATCCATAAATGCTCATTATAAAATAATAACCATTAATCATCATATCGCCCCATAAAGTCCATTTCCAGAGTAGATACACATAAATTAATGTACTGACAATTCCAGTATGAAAAACAAGGATATTATCTTTTTTAGCGTACCAAACACTTAGTAAACCGAAAATTACAGCAACAATTTCCAAGATTATATCTAATGTTGGGTAATCTCTGTATTGAGCAAAAAAATATTCAAACATTTATATTTTTTTAAGTTCTTTTAATCAAAAAAATGACTGTTATTCTCAAAAGCAGTTCCAATCACTACTAAATCTGCACCTGCATTGTAGGCTTCCTGAATTCCCTGCAAATCTACAATTCCTCCGCCAACAATTATGGGAATTTCAATATTTTGAGCAATTAACGCTATCATTTCCAGCGGTACAGCTTTTTTTGCTCCGCTTCCGGCTTCAAGATAGACCAATTTATTCCCTAACATTTCGCCAGCCTGTGCTGTTGCTAAAACCAGATCAAGATCCTTACGATCCAGCGGTTGTGTTTTACTCACTCTTGCTACGGCAGTTTCGTTGCCGCTTTCTATTAAAATATATCCTGTCGACAGGACTTCCAGATTTGTTTTTTTCAGGATTGGTGCTGCCTGCACCTGATATTCTATTAAATAATCCGCATTTCGACCGGACAATAAAGACAAAAACAAAATAGCATCGGCCTGCGGTGAAATCTGTGACGGATCTCCCGGAAATATAACAACGGGCAAGTTCGTTTTTTGTTTTAATTCCGTCATTAATTCTTCCAAAATGGTAGTCGTGACGATACTTCCCCCCACAAAAATATGAGTTGCCGGTGATTGGTTTATTTTAAACAAAAGATCCTCTAAATTTTCCCAGACAATTTTATCCGGATCCAGAAGAATAGCAAGCAGTTTTTGCCCGTCTGTCTTGGCCTGAATAATTTGCTGGTAAATATTGGGTATTTTTTGTCTCATAATCGGGCGTAAAAGTAAAAGTTTTTTAATGCACAAGAACTATTTTGAATGAATTATATTTGTGTAACGCTTTTGACAACCTAAGAAACAAATTATGATTGCTGCCGATCTTTTAGAAAAATATGGAGCCTCAAAGAAATTTTACGAGAAAGCCTCAACTGTATTTGAAGAAGGAAAATTACCTACCCATTATTATCAGATTGTCTCGGGTGAAATAAAAATGAACAATTACAATGATGACGGTCGCGAATTTATTCAGGGAATTTTCTATAAAGATCAGTCTTTTGGAGAACCGCCTTTATTTTTAAATCAAAAATATCCCGCAAGCGCAGTTGCCGTTGAAGAAACCCAGGTTCTTTGTCTTCCAAAATCCGATTTTATGAAGTTACTGGAGGAAAATCCGGTAGTAAGCATTCGAATAATTGAAAATTTAGCACAGCGGCTCTATTATAAATCGGTTATGGCAGCCGAAATGTCTACTCAGGAACCCGAACATCGTGTTTTGAAACTTATTGATCACGGAATAGCGTATTTTAATTTTAAGAAAGATCCAAACGGCTACCTCATCAATTTTACAAGGCAGCAGATTGGAGATTTAACCGGTTTGCGTGTAGAAACCGTTATTCGGACTATTAAAACATTGGAAAAAAAAGGTGTTTTGAAGATTATAAACAGAAAAGTATACCGATAAAAAAGTTCCCGTTTTATGATTTAAGTCATAAAACGCAGCGGTATTGTGAGCGTATCTTTGCGGTATAAAAATCTCAATATCATGACACTATATCAAACAACATTCGAAAATTTCAATAAAAGTTACATGGGTTCTGCTGCAATGGCGGTAATTGGTCAGAGCTGTTTAGGTGGTGCCGCTGCCATGTACGTTTTAGCAAATGGAACTTCTGTTCCCCAAATGATTCAGCTGGCCATTATTGTACTAGCCTGTATTTTTGTAAACACTTCAATACTGGCACAGATGAAACACAAAATCGTTTTTAATCTTTTGATTCTAAGCGCCGTTTTAAGTGTATCTCTTATCATTTTAAATAATTTCATTCTGTGAAAAAACAAATCGAAAACAGAACTGATATTTCTTTTTTAGTTCATCAGTTCTATGCTAAAATAAGAGCCGATCAGGAAATCGGCTTTTATTTTAATACAATCATAAAAGACTGGGAGGCACATCTGGAAAAACTAACCGATTTTTGGGAGACCAACTTATTTGCGGTTAAAAAATACAAAGGCAATCCACATGCGGTACACAATGAAGTCGATGCCCGTTTTGATGGAAAAATCACTTCAAACGAATTTGGAATCTGGCTGAACTATTGGTTTCAGACCTTAGAAGAACACTTTGAAGGCGAAAATGCAGAAACACTAAAGAGACGTGCCCGAAAAATGGGAACTTTCCTGCTTGTAAGTATGTTTGAGCATCGTAAGACAGAAACTAAAATTTAGTCGCTCTCTCTTTGCGGAGTTTCTTGGGGAGATTCCTCGTTCCCCGGAATGACAAGATTGTGCTTATTCCTGAAGCCAAAAATTTGGAATTTCATTCAATCCTGTTTCTCAAAAGCATAGACCAAAGTAAACTGTCCTTCAAAATTATCTGACTTGATTTCCTTATAATATACCTCAAAATCTTTGACCAGATCATCAAAATGAAGGCTCGCTTCTGCCTGGTTTTTGTTTAAAGAAAAATCTTCAACTTTAATATGGTCTTTAAAACTGATACCTTTTTCGTTCCTGATTTTAAAAATAGCTTCCTTAGCTCCCCAGATTACAGTGAGTTTTTTTACATATTCCTCAATAGGGTCCGGTTTTAAATAATCACATTCGAAATCCGTAAATTTATCGGCAATGCGAGTAATTTTCTGCCGTTGTAATTCCATATCAATTCCAACCGTTTCATGGCTGACGATGATTGCTGCAAAATGATACGAATGTGTTATGGAAATGTAATTATGACAATCGAAATAAGGTTTTCCAAACTCGTCATAATGCAAATCATGATCCGTGAAACCCATTTCCTGAATCAGCATCCGAACGCTCAGAAAGGCACGCTGGTGCATTTGGGATTTCATTCCGTTCAATCGCAGCTTCGTCTTCTCTTTCAATACTACTTTGCTCAATAACTCGTCAAAGGATTCGGTTATTTCCCAAATTAAGATTTTGGTTGTTTCGTTGAATTGTATTGTTTTATATAAAGGCATTCGTTCTCTTATGTTTTATGCGGTTTAATTTTCTAAACCATATAAGTCATACAAGTACATATAATTTTAGGGTCTAAAAAATGAGTTTAGTAAATTTAAGCAAATAGTAAAGAAAGTACATTATAAAGAATCTTTTTTAAATGAACTTATATTACTTATATGGTAAAAAACAATTTACAAACTAATGTTCTAAAGATTAAGAAATTAAACATTTCACAAATCTTACAGAAATAGTAAAAATTCCAAAGGTATTCCGTAAATTTGCAAAAATTTTACAATATACAAATATACTATAAATGAGTACTACAACTACGCCTTTTGTGGCTTTCAAAGTAAAAGACATTTCTCTAGCGGCTTGGGGAAGAAAAGAAATTGAACTGGCTGAAGCTGAAATGCCAGGTTTAATGGCGCTTCGTGCTGAATATAAAGACGAACAACCTCTTGCAGGTGCCCGTATCGCCGGATGTTTGCACATGACGATTCAGACTGCAGTTTTGATCGAAACTTTAATTGCGCTTGGTGCTGAAGTTACATGGTCTTCCTGCAACATCTTCTCTACTCAGGATCAGGCTGCTGCTGCTATTGCTGCTGCAGGAATTCAGGTGTACGCCTGGAAAGGTCTTGACGAAGAGTCATTTGACTGGTGTATTGAGCAAACTTTATTCTTTGGTGAAGACAGAAAACCATTGAACATGATCCTTGATGATGGTGGAGATTTAACAAACATGGTTATCGACCGTTTCCCGGAATTGGTTCCTGGAATCAAAGGATTGTCTGAAGAAACTACAACTGGTGTTCACAGACTTTACGAAAGAGTAAAAGCCGGAACTTTACCAATGCCTGCCATTAACATTAACGACTCTGTTACTAAATCTAAATTTGATAACAAATACGGTTGTAAAGAATCTGCTGTAGATGCTGTACGTCGTGCAACTGACTTAATGTTAGCCGGAAAAAGAGTAATTGTTTGCGGATACGGTGATGTTGGAAAAGGAACTGCTGCTTCTTTCAGAGGTGCAGGATCTATTGTAACGGTTACTGAAATCGATCCAATTTGTGCTTTACAAGCTGCAATGGACGGTTATGAAGTTAAAAAATTAAATACTGTAATTGCTACTGCTGATATCATCATTACCACTACAGGAAATAAAGATATCGTTCTTGGAGAGCACTTCGAGCAAATGAAAGACAAAACTGTTGTTTGTAACATCGGGCACTTTGATAATGAAATTGACATGGCCTGGTTAAACAAAAACCACGGTGCGTCTAAAATCGAAATCAAACCTCAGGTGGACAAATATACTATCGCCGGAAAAGATATCATCATTTTGGCTGAAGGTCGTTTGGTAAACCTTGGTTGCGCTACAGGTCACCCAAGCTTTGTAATGAGTAACTCATTCACAAACCAGACTTTGGCTCAAATCGAATTATGGAAAAACAGTGCTGCTTACAACAATGACGTGTATATGTTACCAAAACATTTAGATGAAAAAGTGGCTGCTTTGCACTTAGCTAAATTAGGCGTTGAACTTGAAACTTTACGTGACGATCAGGCTGCTTATATTGGTGTTCCTGTTGAAGGTCCGTTCAAACCGGAATACTACAGATACTAGTAAATTTCAGATTGAAGATTTCTGATTTTAGATTTTAGATTTCTTCAATTATTTATATCAAACCCGACAGGCTTTAAAAACCTGTCGGGTTTTGTTTTTGATTACAATTAAATCTAAACTCACAAATCTAAAATTATCCGGGCGTGCCACCATTTAAGAAAAGGCCTAATGTGCTGTTGCGGTCATTAGGCCTTTTCTTAAATGCTGTCGGGCTATCCGTGCTACTTCGGTAGCTTTCTCCTATCCCTCACGCGAACGGTCATCAAAGGCCTTAAATTAATTCGATGTTTATTAGCCTTTTTAAAATATAAGTATACATTTGGATTCACAAAACAAACCCTAAATCCAAATTATGAAAATTCGCTTTATTTTAATGATGTTACTAATGCTTCCTATTCTTGCTTCTGCACAATTTAACAACCACCAAATGCAAATGCAACAAGTTAGGACTATGCATCAGCAAATGAACAACCAGAATCAAAAATGGGCAAGTGAGCGCAGAGCATCAGACCAGCAATGGCAAATGAGAAGCATGATGTCTCAGCACACCAATAAAATTCAGACTGCAGAAAATAAATTAGCCAAAGAAGAAAAAAAATAAAAAGAAACTGGAAGAAAAAACGCAGAAATTAAGTGCTGATTTAAAAACAAACCAGGAAGAATTAGCCAATCTTAAAAGCGAATCAGAGAAAAATAACAATCCCGATCTTCAAAAGAATATTGAAAAATCTGAAAAAAAGACGGTCAGGTCTCAAGAGAAATTAGATAAATCTAAAACAAAACTAGAAGCGAGTTCTAAAAAAGTGGAAGATTTCAAAAAACAAGTAGAAACATCTAAGTCAGAAAAAGCAGAACTGGAAAAAAAACAAGCGGCCGAAAAGAAAGCAAAAGAAGAAGAGAAAGAGAAAAAAGAAGCCAAAAATTAATCTCACCTACACAACAACATAATAAACCTTTGCCAAAAACTGAAATAAATTTAGTTTGAAGGCGAAGGTTTTTCTTTTTCAAAAGCTTGCCTTATATTTACTGGAAATACTTTTCATGAAGCGACTTATTCTTTTATATATAATTCTTTTTATAAACTGTTCGTTATTCGCACAAAAAAATGATGCCTGGATTTCATTTTGGGATAAAGACACTACACATATTGGTTTTAAAGATAAAAACGGCAACATCAAAATAGAACCTAAATTTACAGGTATGACGATTGCTAATCAATTCGAAAACATCATTGCTGTAAGCGAAGAAAATGAAACATGGAAAAGCTATTATTTAACCAAAACCGGAAAAATTGTTGGCCGGGACAGCTTATACATTTTTGACAATGGCCCTGATTGTGAAAATGAAGGTTTTATCCGTTTTAGAGATCCTAAAACAGATAAAACGGGTTTCTTTAATGGTGACGGAAAAATTGCAATTCCACCCGACTATAGTGATGTAACCAAATTAAAAAACGGAATGTTCATCGCATTAAAAGATGCTAAAAAAGAAATAGATGGAGAACATTTTTTCTGGTCTGGAGGAAAAGAATTCCTAATTGATAGTAACAATAAAATTTTAATTGAAAATTTCGGATACAATAGTGAACTGGACTTTTATTCTGTAGAAAAATCTAAAGATCCGGATAAAGATCCGATAAGAGAAAATTTTCGCGGCGTTGATGGCGAATATTATTCATTTGTCAACTTTGATAAGGAGTTCAAATTGTGGCTGAAAAACATTTTACTTTCTGATTTATCCAGAGAGAATTTACTAAAACATTCATTTTCCACTATAACCTACTGGAAAGAGCCGAATGGCTGGATAAAGCAGTCGAACACTACATTTATTGATGAAAATTATAAATTTATAAAACTTAAACTTCAGGAACTTACCTCCTCAGATTGTGACTACTTTGTTTCAACTGATGGCTTAAATAAGTTTATTTTCAAAACAAGCGAATTCGAAACTTATTTTAATAATTGCAATGAACCTAAAGACTGGATATATCCGGTGAAAAATATCGTAATCTCCCCAAAGAAGAAAACAGATTCAGGGCAAGATCATTTTGAGTTTTTAAGAACCGAAAAAGGCTATAAGTTAATTAGTGTTTCATTAAGAGACAGGACGCTGAAATAATTAAAACCCTTGACAAAACTTAGATGATTCGTTGGTAAATTGTTTCAGGTTTCAGGTTTTGCTGAAACCTGAAACAGAAAAACCAAACATCAAACTTCAGCAAGTTTCGGATTTTATACCTGCAAAAACCAGTCGATATTTGTACTATAAAATGGAACAAAAATGAATACACAGGAAAATATCAATTACAATCGTATTGCAGATGCCATCGATTATATCAAAGCTAATTTTCGCGACCAGCCTAATCTTGATGCCGTTGCCGAAAAAGTACACTTAAGCCCTTTTCACTTTCAGCGTTTGTTTACAGAATGGGCAGGGACAAGTCCGAAGAAATTTTTGCAATACATCAGTGTCGAACATGCCAAGAAAATCCTAAAGGAAAACAATCAGGCGACTTTGTCTGACACCGCCTATGAAACAGGACTTTCCGGAACCAGTCGTTTACATGATTTATTTGTAAACATCGAAGGAATGACACCGGCTGAATATAAAAATGGCGG
Organism: Flavobacterium sp. ENC; assembly: GCF_020991415.1. Classification (GTDB taxonomy): domain Bacteria; phylum Bacteroidota; class Bacteroidia; order Flavobacteriales; family Flavobacteriaceae; genus Flavobacterium. The sequence goes on from NZ_JAJMOY010000001.1 coordinate 80,764, forward strand.
CAAAAACCTTTTTATCAATTATAGCTTTGCCGAAAGTCCGTTTGGGAATATCATTGTAGCTTCAACAGAAAAAGGAGTTTGTTTTATGGCTTTCGCCGAAAGTGAAGCAATCGGGTTTGAAGATTTAAAACATAAATTTCCAAACGCCACATTTTCCAGAAAACTTGATTTAGCACAACAAAATGCCCTGTTTATTTTTCAAAATGACTGGAGTAAATTGTCTGAAATAAAACTGCATTTAAAAGGAACCGATTTTCAGTTGAAAGTCTGGGAAACATTGCTTAAGATCCCAATGGGACAGCTTTCTACGTACGGTACCATTGCACAGCAAATCGAAAAACCAAATGCTTCAAGAGCAGTCGGAACTGCTATTGGCAGCAATCCGGTAGCCTTTTTAATCCCCTGTCATCGCGTTATTCAATCTTCAGGCACCTTTGGCGGTTATATGTGGGGAAATACGCGAAAAACGGCTATTATTGGTTGGGAAGGCGCGCAAATTAATTTGTAACAGAGCAAGAAACAGATTTTATCTTCGTGCTTTCAAAGCTAATTTTGTTTCATCAATAACAAAAAGTATAGAGATGAAAACATTTATTTTAATTCATGGCTCGTGGCATAGCGCATGGAATTGGCACAGAGTAATTCCGGTTTTAGAAAGCAGAGGACATAAAGCAATTGCCATAGATCTGCCGGGAATGGGAAGAGACAAAACACCGATTCAAGAGGTTACATTAAAAACTGCAGTAGATAAAATTTGCAATTTAATTGATACCTTAGAGGAAAAAGTAATTCTTGTAGGACACAGCAAAAATGGAATTATGATTTCGCAAGCTGCAGAATATCGGTCTGAAAAAATAGAAAAACTAATTTATCTGGCTGCTTATTTAATTCCGGACGGCAAAACGCAAAGCGAATATTCGGCTCAGGATGCAAATGGTGTATTAAAACCTTATGTAACGCGCTACCCAGAGTTAAATGCGCATACTTTACAACCGGAAATATACAAAGAGGGCCTTTATCATGATTGTGATAATTCCATAACGCAGCTGGCAAAATTATTATTAAGCCATGAACCTGTCGCCTCAGGGATTACGCCTTTAGCATTATCGGAAGAAAAATACGGCAGTGTTCCTCGATTTTACATAGAATGTACCGAAGATAAAGCTGTAACACCTTTTATTCAAAGAAAAATGTACACAGAAACTATTTGCGAAAAAGTGTACAGTATTCCTACCAGTCATTCTCCTTTTTTTAGTCAACCGGAAGAACTGTCTGCCCTCTTATGTGAAATAGCAACATTCTAAAAATGCAAAATATACAATCTAAAATTGCTTCCCTTAATTGGGACAGCATCACCGAATCTATGCACGAAAATGGGTTCGCCATTATTCCGAATGTACTTGATAACGAACAATGTGAAGATTTAAAATTCGATTATGATAATCCTAATTTATATCGAAAAACGGTTATAATGGAGCGTTATCGTTTCGGTTTGGGCGAATACAAATATTTTAATTATCCGCTGCCTGATTTAATTCAGACCATTCGGACTACTATGTATCCCAAACTTACGCCAATTGCTAATGCGTGGATGAAAGCACTGAATATTGACACTTTTTTTCCTGAAACACACGAAAAATTGCTCGAACAATGTCACGCCAATAATCAGTTAAAGGCAACCGTTTTACTATTAAAATACGGCAAAACTGGTTTTAATACGCTCCATCAGGATTTATACGGTGCTATTTATTTTCCGATTCAAATTGTTATTTTCCTAAATGAACCTGACGAAGATTTTACGGGTGGCGAATTTGTATTAACACAACAAACGCCCAGAGCACAATCTAAAGCAATTGTGCTAAAACCTAAAAAAGGAGCTGTTTTGGTTTTTACGACAAATTTCCGTCCTGTAAAAGGTACGAAAGGCTATTATCGTGTGAATATGAGGCATGGTGTGAGCGAAATCCATAGTGGTGAGCGGCATACGTTGGGAATTATTTTTCATGACGCGTTGTCTTGATTTTAAGGTGCAGAGAGGCAGAGTTACAAAGGTGCAGAGGTTTCCCATCGTCGACAATCTTTGCGAAAGACGCACTGCTGTGCGCCTCTACGATAAAAAACGTTATAACACAGGTTCAGAGAGGCAGAGTTACAAAGGTGCAGAGGTTTCCCATCGTCGACAATCTTTGCGAAAAGACGCACTGCTGTGCGTCTCTACGATAAAAAACGTTATGACACAGGTTCAGAGAGGCAGCGTTACAAAGGTGCAGAGGTTTCCCATTGTCGACAATCTTTGCGAAAAGACGCACTGCTGTGCGCCTCTACGATAAAAAACGTTATAACACAGGTGCAGAGAGGCAGAGTTACAAAGATGCAGAGGTTTCCCATTGTCGACAATCTTTGCGAAAAGACGCACTGCTGTGCGACTCTACGATAAAAAACTTTATAACACAGGTTCAGAGAGGCAGAGTTACAAAGGTGCAGAGGTTTCCCATCGTCGACAATCTTTGCGAAAGACGCACTGCTGTGCGCCTCTACGATAAAAAACGTTATAACACAGGTGCAGAGAGGTAGAGTTACAAGGTGCAGAGGTTTCCCATCGTCGACAATCTTTGCGAAAGACGCACTGCTGTGCGCCTCTACGATAAAAAACGTTATAACACATATGCTCAGAAGTCCAAAGCTTTCAACATTCCAAAACCTCTGAACCTTTGCTACTTTGAACCTTTTCAACTTAAAAAAAATGATTGAACATGCTAAAATTACTGATTTCCAATTGCGAATTAAAATCAAAAATGCCGAGATTTGCCTTGGTGGAAACCAAAAGCTAAAAATTTACGGGACACTGAAATGTGCTTCCGGCAAAAGAATGAAACGTGAAAACCGGGTTTTCTTTTGTTCTCAAGAAGAAGCCGAAAAAAATGGTTTCAGACCTTGCGGACATTGCATGAAAACCGAATATCAAAAATGGAAAAATGGACTTATTTAATCCTGAAATAAACGAAAATACCAATTTGCTACCCAAAGACGGAACCGTAAATTATTACGGAAAACTGTTTGGGCGAGAAAAAGCCAATTCCTATCGGGATTCTTTATTAAACACGATAGAATGGAAAAATGATGAAGCGATTATCTTTGGAAAATTAATCTTAACTAAGAGAAAAGTAGCCTGGTACGGCGATCAGGAATTTGAATACACGTATTCTAAAACCACAAAAAAAGCCCTGCCGTGGACCAATGAATTGCTCACGCTTAAAGCCGCAATTGAAGAAAAAACAGGCGAAACATTTAATTCCTGTCTGCTTAATTTATACCATAGCGGCGATGAAGGCATGGCATGGCACAGTGATGCTGAAAAGGATTTAAAAAAAAACGGAGCTATTGCTTCCCTAAGTTTTGGCGCTGAACGCAAATTTGCTTTCAAACATAAAGAAACCAAGGAAGTCGTTTCTCTAATTCTCGAACACGGCAGTTTACTGGTTATGAAAGACACCACGCAAACGCATTGGCTGCATCGTTTACCACCAACTAAAACAACTTTAAAACCACGGGTAAACCTTACTTTCAGAACTATTGTTGTATAAAAACGAAGTAAATCTTAATTGGTAAATAGTCCGGAAGTTATTTTTTACCGAATGCTGCCGTATTGTAGGACAGTAATAATGCATCCTGAAACATTTCAACCGGAACTTTGGCTAAATCTACAAATGTCCAGCCTTGTTTGCCCCATTTGTTCGGAATCGGATAAAAAATCATTTCGTGCGATGCACAAAATACAGACTGATCGATTTCGTTAAATTTAAAAACACCCCTGTTGTTTTTCTCTTCAATCGTGGCAAATATTTTTTTCTTTATCCTGAAGGAAGTTTTTTCAAAATGAGGTTCTTCTGTTGCTTCCGGAAGAGATAAAGCTAGTGTTTTGAATGTTTCAACAGTTACCATAATCGCTTCGTTTAAATTAAACTTTTAGCCTCACCAGCCCTGATTCAAACCATTTTTAAGGACTTCTTCGTATTTTTCTTTGTCAAACGTATACAGATTGGGTGCTTTGTGTGCTACGTTACTTTTCTTTTCGTCCAGTTTATTGAGGATTCCGATGTTGGTGATTTTTCGAAGAAAATTTCTTCTGTCCAGTTTTTTACCTAAAATGGTTTCGTACAGCTTCTGCAATTCCGGAATCGTAAATTTTTCGGGCAACAAATTATATCCGACCGGCATCAGATTAAGTTCAATTCGAAGGGTATCCAGCGCTTTATCGAGAATTTCTTTATGATCCAGGATCAATTCAGGAACCTCGTTATGATCAATCCATTCTATGATTTCCTGAGTATTTCCCTTTTGCGGCACAGCCTTTAGAAAATCCACCAAAGCATAATACCCAATGGTAACGAATCGCTGTGTAAACCATTTTCCTGCTTCTTCGGGAATTTTAAAATGGTCTAATACTGCCTTCCCAAAATGCTGGTCGTTTCGTTTTACCCTTCCAAAAGCAGCAAATTGTCTTAAAAAAATCCCCTGCATTCCCGTTCGTTCGTTTAGAACAGTAACAGCCGCGGTATCAATATCCAGATGGAGTGGCACGAATCCGCCGGGCAAAGACCATTTATCTTCATATGGGGCTTTAATCAGCAGCACTTTAAGCTGATTGTCATGAAACCCAAAAATAACACAGTCGATAGAAAGGCCTGGCTGGTAATTTTCGTTATTCAATACTATTCCTTTCAACATTCCTTTTTTATTAATTCACTATTCGCTCCTTCAAACAAACCTGCAATTTAAGTCATTTTTATAAAAGAAAATATTTTTTTACAAATCACTCTCTTTCAGTACCTATTTTCTTAAAACAAAAAGTGTGTAAATCACAATTTTTACTTAAAATTAAAATCGAATTGAAAAAAGAATTACATTGCGTCAAAATAACACACATCCTAAATGTTGTATTATTTTTACTAAAAAAGGAATAGTTTTTACAGATGTAGTTGCGTTTGTATTTTCTTATAAAATTGAAGACTATAAAAAGTTAATGCAAGAGATATGATTACAAGTACGCTAAAAAATTTAAATAAAAAAATTACAACAAAAATCTGGACCTCTTTCGGATTTGTTTCAAAAACATATCTTTTAGAGGCTTCTATAAAATATAGCGAAGAGCAGGAAAGAATTTTCAATGAGATGATTATTGAAACTGAAGCCAAAGATAAAAAAGCAAAACGTGAAGCTTTTGACAAAGCTCTGTATGCTTCTTATAAAGGAATCGGAGTTATGGATTTTGTGCATACTGTCCTGAAATAATTTTTAAGATTCAATTTTACTATTCCTAAAACAATTCTCCCTTTTCAGCAAAATCGTTGCCTCAAGATTAAATTATCGCGTTTTTAGCAGTAATGCTCTTTGCAATTTTCTCAATTCTTTCCGTTTTTCTTTAAATTATCGAAGAAGAAATTTCCTTAAATTCAAATTACAACTTATTTATTGTAAGAAAATAAAACTTATCTCAATAGTTAATTGGGCTCTGTCAGATATTATCAAAATTCTATATTTTTGTTAGATACGAAAAATTTATGTATTCAATAAAAGCCTTACAATATGGAACAAGCCATTCAAACAGAAATTTACAAAATTCAAAAGCCGGAACAATGGGCAAGTAATATCGATGATGCTCAGCTTATTGATTATATCAAAGAATCTGAATTCTCTCAGAAACAGGCAGATGAAGGACGTGATTACTGCTATTTTTTAGATAAAATCTATTACACCACTGACAACGAAAACAGCGAATATGCGTGTTTAGCCTATACCTTAAACGAACCTTCCAATTTAGAAAGAGCTTCTGTTGTAGATGTCGTCCTGGAGGAAAACGAAACTTATGTGATACACCGAATCAGCGTTTTGAGAGATGGTGTTTTAGTAGATAAAATTGCGGATACCAAAATTAAAATACTTGACAGCGAAAATCAAAGTGGCGGAGGCGTTTTGAGCAGCAACAAAAAAATCAATCTTACCATAAAAGATCTTCGTCTGTATGATATTTTGATTATGGAAGATTCGAGAATTAAAATTTTTACGGAACGTGATTTTTTACGCAAAGAATTCTCCAAATATGTCTGGGTTGGTCCGGATAGTTACTGGGCTTACGGAAAGTATAAATTCACTTTTAAGAATGATCGTGAAAAAACAATTGCTTACAAAAAAACCTTTTTCAGAGATGAGGACGGAAATGTGCTGGAACCGGAAATTAACTACCTAAAAAAGGGAGAGCAATTTGTAATTGAAGAAGACAATTATATCAATTTTGTTGATTCAAACCGGGAAGTTTCCCCATTCATAGATTTTGCCACAGAAGGCAACTGGAAAGAATTTTCAAATTATATCTCTCCTATCTACGAGGATATTTTTACCAAATCGTCATTAACTGAATTTGCTCCCAAACTGATTGAGAAACTGGATGCCATCAGCGATAAGGACGAACAGCTGCAATTTGCCATAGAATATGTGCAAAACCACATTAATTACATCTATAATGCAGATGAAATGAACGGTCACAAACCGCAGGAACCAGCAGTTACTTACGAAAACAAACAGGGAGATTGCAAAGCAAAATCGGTTTTACTGAAAGTTGTTTTAGATTATCTTGGCATTGATTCTTCTATTGTTCTGGTCAATTTTAATACTGACTTCTACATGAAATATTATTTGCCTTCTTTACTTACTTTTAACCACGTAATTGTAAAAATCAATTATAAAGGCGAAAGTTATTTTGTTGACGCAACGACCCGCGATGAATTTGGATTGATCGAAAACCGCGGCTTCATCTATTTTTTGCATTATCTGGAGGTTAAACCTAATCTGGAATTACAAATTAAACCACCGCATCGTTTTTCTTATTATGCCGTTGATGAAAAATCGGAGCTTTTTGTTGAAAATAATATTGGCAAACTCAAATTAACGACCATCTACAAAGGAAACCGCGCCAATAATATGCGTAAGTACTTTAAAAACACAAACAAAAGAGAAATCATAGACAGCTGGAATAATTTTTTCTTTTATACACTGAACTACAATAATGACCGTAACGGAACTGATCTTAGAAATATATTCAAAGATGCTGTAATCGAAATTGTTAGTGACGACAAAAAAAGCAATGAATTTAAGATTGAGTACAAAACAACGGTCGAAAATCCTTATTTTACAGATGCTAAAAACAACCGTTTTTTAATGTATTTCGATCGTAATATTGTGAAGAACACTGCCAGGGATTTTATCCACAAAGACATCACTTTCTGGCACAATTTCGACAATGAAAGATATGAAATATCCCTTTTTACGGATCAGAAAATAGATGTAACTGAAAAATATACGATTCAGGAAAGCACGATCAACAATGCATATTTTGATTTTGTAAGCCGTAAAAAAATCAGTAAAAACGGAGGAACCATCTCTGTTGACTATAAACCTTTGGTCAATTTAGAAATTCCGGAAAAAGAATTTGAAGATTTCAGGACTGCACATCATGAAGTTGCGGACAGTAATTTTGGAATCGGAGTTGATATCATAGAAGATGGCTTTATCAATAAATTGAAATTCAATTTCAAAAAGCATTTTAACTAAGAATGAAATTCTTTTTAAACAAAAAGCGGAGTGTTACTACTCCGCTTTTTAAATTATATCATCTTTGGAAATTTCGCTTCTTAATTTAATTCAAAACCTGATGTAAGTTTAATATCTGCTGATGAAGCTCCAATCATCACTTCAAAATCTCCGGGTTCAGCAATCCATTCTAATTTGTCATTGTAGAAAGAAAGCTTCTCTTTGTCAATTGTAAATTCGATTGTTTTTGATTCTCCCGCATTCAGTTTTACTTTCTGAAAATCTCTCAGTTCCAAAACCGGTCTCACTACAGATCCGAATTTATCTTTTAAATACAACTGAACCACTTCCTCACCTGCCACTTTTCCAGTATTCGATAACTGAAAAGAAACTTTTAGGGTTTCATTGCTTTTTATTTTAGTCGAAGATAATTTCAAATCTGAATAATTGAATTTTGTATAACTCAATCCATATCCAAAAGGAAATTTAGGCGAGTTTTTCAGATCAATATAAGAAGAAACGTATCCTTTTGAATTTTCATCTGCAGGTGGTCTTCCGGTGCTAAAATGATTGTAATAAATTGGAATCTGCCCTACTTCTCTTGGAAAAGTCATCGGCAATTTTCCGGAAGGGTTGTAATCCCCGAATAAAACATCGGCGATAGCATTACCCGCCTCTGTTCCCAGCCACCAGGTGTATACAATTGCCGGTACATTATCGGCTGTCCAGTTAAAAATAAGTGGTCGTCCCGCGTTTACCAGAACGATTACAGGTTTTCCCGTAGCCTGAATTGCTTTTACTAAATCTTCCTGAACGCCTGGTATATGAAGATCACTTCTACTTTTGGCTTCTCCGCTCATATCGCGTCTTTCACCAATACTCAGGATAACCACATCTGCCTGTTTTGCTGTTGCAACGGCTTCTGCAAAACCCTCTTTATTGTCTCCGTCAACCTCACAGCCTTTAGCGTAAAGCAATTTTGTGTTTTTACCTACTTTATTCTGCAAACCGTCCCATTGTGAAACTACCCATTTTTCATAATTTACATCCGGTAACTCAACAGACCAAAACCCCATATTGGCTTTGTATTCTTTCACCATTGGTCCGATGAATGCAATTGTTTTAAGATTTTTAGAAAGTGGTAATGTTTCATTATCATTCTTTAATAAAACAATACTTTTTTCCGCTACTTCTCGGGCTGCTTTTCTGTTTTCAGGATTATTCAGTACTTTTTCAGCTCTTTTTTCATCTGAATATCGGTAGGGATCTTCAAATAATCCCAATTCGAACTTTTTACGAAGAATACGTTTTACGGCATCATCAATCAGATCAACGGAAACTTTTCCTTCCTTTACCAATTCGGCTAAATTGTAACGGTAAGCATTACTTTCCATATCCATATCGCTTCCTGCTGTGATGGCAGAAAGAGCTGCAGCTTTCAGGTCTTTTGAATAACCATGCGCTACCATTTCTCCGATAGAACCCCAATCTGATACTACAAATCCCTGAAAGTTCCATTTCCCTTTTAAGATGTCACGCTGCAAATGAGCATTTCCTGTCGCAGGAATTCCGTTAACATCATTAAATGAATTCATAAATGTTGCTGCTCCTGCATCTAAAGCCGCTTTGAAAGGAGGCAAATAGGTCTCAAACAGCATTCTTTCACTCATGTCCACAGAATTATAATCTCTTCCTCCGGTAGCGGCTCCATAAGCTGCAAAGTGTTTTACACAGGCCATAACCGAATTTAAATCGCCCAGTTTATTTCCCTGAAAACCTTTTACCCTTGCATAAGCAATTTTAGAACCTAAGTAGGTATCTTCTCCTGCCCCTTCCATCACTCTTCCCCAACGCGGATCACGACCAATATCAACCATTGGCGCAAATGTCCAGTGAATTCCACTGGCAGCAGCTTCTGAGGCTGCAACCCTTGCCGCTAATTCTATTGCCGCCAAATCCCAGCTTGCCGCTTCGGCTAACGGAATCGGGAAAGTGGTTTTGTATCCGTGAATAACATCCTGACCAAATAACAACGGAATTTTAAGGCGTGACTGCATCGCCAATTCCTGATATTGCCGTGTATATTTTGTTCCGATGATATTCAGCATAGAACCTACCAAACCTGCTTTTATCTCAGCTTGCTTATTAGGGTTGATGGTAATTGGACCTGTTGCAGAGTTATCCCCAGTATACTGATTAAGCTGGCCTATTTTTTCTTCAATGGTCATTTTTTTCAATAATACATTTACTTTCTGGTCTATTGTTTCCTGTTGGGCTGTCGCAAAGAGCGAAACCATCAGCAAGAGGAATGTGGCATTTTTTTTCATGAATTTAATTTTAGTTACCAAACGTAAGTAGCGACTGCACCAGCGTTTAAAGTAGTGGAAATTTGTTTTTGGTTATATTTGATATTGAATGTTTCAGCTTCATTTCCATCATTTTCTACCAGCAGAACGATTTGCCCCGATGGTGTTCTGAAAGCGACATTGTATAAATTACCAGTATTATTACTTGCGATTCTAACCGATCCTTCCGGAACAAATTTGGATGCATGGGCAATAATATAGTAGCCGACTTCTCTTTTAATGTTCTGGTTTTGATCGATCATTAAAGCCCCTTTACAGGTAGAACAGCCTCCCGGTGTAAAAGGTTTGTAATATTCATCATTGGCCAGTCCCCATGAAAGTGCATTGACACTCCAGTTACGCATAGAACCGATTACCACATTTTTCACACTCCATTTTAAATCCGATTCGAAACTGCTTCCGGATCCTGTATATTGTTCTGTAAAATAGATGTCTTTATCCGGAAAAGCATCATGAACTTTTGAGAGCGCACTGATATCGCCTTCATACAAATGAAAAGCAGAACCGGCAACGAAAGGAAGTGCTTCCGGGTCATTTAAAATCGTTAAAGGATATTCGGGTTTGTTGCAATTATGATCGTACACTACGATTTTGGTTTTGATTTTTGCTTTGGCAAAAGCGGGACCCAGATTCGATTTAATGAATTCGGCCTGCTGCAAAGCGGTCATATACATACTTGGGTTATTCCCGGGATGCAAGGGTTCGTTTTGAGGCGTAATGGCGTCAATCACTATTCCGTGCGATTTCATTGCCTGAATGTATTTTACAAAATATTCCGCATACACCTGATAATATTGTGGCTGTAAACTTCCGCCTTTTGAGCTTCCGTTGTCTTTCATCCAGACGGGTGGCGACCACGGGGAGCCCATAATTTTTATCTTTGGATTTATAGCCAAAATTTCTTTTAAAAGCGGCACCACATCTTGTAGATCCGGGCCCAGATTAAAGTGTTCCAGTTTTAAATCGGTTTGGCCTTCCGGCATATCATCATACGAAAAAACTTTTTCATTCAAATCAGAAGCTCCAATACTAATACGCAAATAACTCAATCCAATCGCTTCCTTTTTTCCGGAAAATAATTCCTGAAGCAAGGCTTCTCTTTTGGCTTTATCCAGCTTTAAAATAGCCTGTGCACTTCCTCCTGTTAGTGAAAACCCAAAACCTTCTATAGTCTGAAATTTTTGAGCCGGATTGACTTCAATTGTCTGGTTGGAATTGATTTCGGTATTAAAAACCAAATCATTTTGCTTTTGCAATTTAGAGGATTCATCAGTATTTGTAATCCAGTACTCAGCCTTACCGGAACCGGTAACTGCTGGTTTTGAAATTCCACATTTTACCTGAACTGCCATAAGCGGCAGTAAAAGTAAAATCTGTAGTTTTTTGTTGATGTTTTTCATTTTAATCTACTTCTATTAAAACAGGTAAATGATCCGATGGATATTTTAAATCTTTAGAATCACTTAAAACTGCATGTTTTTTAATTTTAAGTCCACTATTTTTAGAAACAAAAATGTAATCTATTAATAGTGTTACCGGTTCACCATGCTTAAATCCATTGAAGGTCCCTGAAGGCCCGAACGGTTTTTCTTTTGAGACATTCCTGGTATCATCCATTTCTTTTTTTATTTCAGCAATCTGCGGCGTATCGGGTTCTGAATTAAAATCTCCCATTAAAAAAACGGGATATTTCCTGGTATTAATTTCCTTTATTTTGGATAGAATGAGCTGTACGCCTTTGACCCTTGCTTCATTACCCATGTGATCGAGGTGTACATTAAAAACCCAAAATGTTGTTTTGCTGTTTTTGTCTTTAAAAAGGCCGTACGTACAAACCCTGTTACATGCTGCATCCCAGCCTCTTGATACTACAGCCGGCGTTTCTGACAACCAGAATGTATTCGATTCCTGTAGCTGAAAGCGGTCTTTTTTATAATAAATCGTACAGGCTTCTCCTTTTCCTTCCATTTCTCTTCCGATACCAAATTTGTTATACTCCGGCAATGCTGAAGCTATCTCAGCTACCTGATTGGGCATTGCTTCCTGGACTCCAAAAATATCAGGACTGTAAAATTGTATCTGAGAAGCAAAAAAATCCTTTCGGTTATGCCAGGCATTTTCTCCGTCCGAGGCAACATCCAAACGGATATTATAGGTCATAATTTTTAAGTTCTGACCATAAAATGAGCTACTTACCAAAAGCAATACCAGTACTATAACAACTTTGTTTATCTTTTTCATGTTAAAATTTTTTTAGTCCTGTAAAGCTACCATTTCATTGACCTTAATAAAAAAACAATGTTTAAAATTTATGTTAATTAACTCTTCTTATGTCATCCTTTTCGAAAGTTTTTGCCTTTCTTTTATTTTTATTTAAATTTAAATTCCCCTTATTCTTTCTGAGACACTAAAAACAGCTTACTCTCTAAAATGATTGTAAGCTGTTTTTTTATTCCTTTTTTAATAGCCCGGATTTTGGGTTAAATTAGGATTTGCATCTTTTTTTGTTTGTGGAACTGGCCACAACAATCTGTTCTGATTCAGGTTTCCTGCATATGGTAAAATGACACCTTTCCCATCTTTTTGTTTCGAAAGAATTTCAATTGCCTTACCTGTCCTTTTTAAATCAAACCAGCGATGTCCCTCGAAAGCAAGTTCCATTTTTCTTTCTTTAAGGATTAAATCTAATGCATTTTCTTTATTGGCTGCACTAACTTTTGCTAATCCAACCCTTGCTCTTATCTTATTTACTAAGGTCATTGCTCCTTCAATATCCTCCGTCTGTGCCAGTGCTTCAGCCTTGAGGAGCATAATATCCGCCAATCTAAAAAGGTAAAAATTTTGCTTGCCATCAGTAATTCGCATTTTGTATGCAAACGGATAGTCAGCAGAAGTCCAATAGTTATCGGTCCAGCTTACCTCTTTTCGGATTATTGATGATTTTTCCCTAACAACATCTCCTTCATTTGCAAAGGTTTCGATTAAATCATTCGATGGTGTCATGAATTTTTTCCAGTCTGTTCCATAAAACATAGAGGTTCCCCATGCTCCGATAGGAGATCCCCAACCTTCTCCGTTGGCTTCCCAAATTGACTCAGAATTTCCTTCGTGTGCCGTATCGAAAAGATTATCGTAATTCGCCAGAAGCGTGTATCCTCCTGCTAGTACAGCGTCACTATATTGTTTTACTTTTCCCCAATCCGGATTGTCCTTCGTTGCATAGACTTTGGCTAAAAGCGCATTTGCAGCGCCTTTATTTGCCCTGAATTTATACGTTGAAGCAGGTGCCTTTTGTATGGCTGTTTCGCAATCTGCAATAATGGCTGCGTAAACTTCGGCCTTTGGCTTGCGGGTAGGATACAATTGCGGATATACCTCATCAAAATTATCCTGATTTACGTTGACAACTGCTTTTGTCGCGATTGGTACATCTCCCCACAACTGAACGGCATGAAAGAGATTCAGAGCCCTCACCAATGACGCTTCTCCTATCATTTCTTCTTTTCTGGCTGCAGGCAAATCTTTTGCCTCATCGATATAATTCAAAATAAAATTACATTTATTGATGTTGTCATAAATATATCCCCAATCTCTGCTGACATTGGTATTGGTTGATAAAATACGATACTCGTCCTGTTGAAAATTTTGTGTGTTATCTGATCCCGCATAGGAATTATCTGTCTGGGCATCTCCGTTGAAAAAATAATCCAGCTGCCAGTATTCACCACCAAAACTTGCATAAATAGAGGTCATCCTGCTTTCCCCTTCGGCTGCAGTAGCAATTACTTTTCCTGTACTCTCCACCGTTGTTTCGGTAATCGGCTCTGTATCCAGATAATTAGAGCATGAACTTACACTTAGCACCGTAAAAGCACTAATCATAAGCATTATATTTTTTATTGTAGTTTTCATCTTAATTTCTTTTTATAATTAACAATCGGCTAGAAGCTTGCTTTTATACCAAAAACAAAAGTTTTTACCTGGGGGTATGTTCCTAAATCGATACCCGGCGTAACTCCTTTGTTGTCATTGAAAGCACCTACTTCGGGATCAAAACCCTTGTATTTTGTAAAAGTGTACAGGTTTTGTGCCGTCGCATATATACTAAGAGTATTAAGTCCTAAAATTGGTTTCGTAAATTTATATCCTATGGTCACGGCTTTGATACGCACATAGGAGCCGTCTTCTACAAATCTGTCGGATACATGAAGCGCGTCGGGATCATTTGCCCTGGGCGTATTGGTTACCTGTCCCGGAGCCGTCCATCTGTTTAGGACTTCTGTTGATTGATTTTTAAAATCACTCATCAGGGTTAAGTCCATTCTGGATGCGTTGTAAACATCATTTCCCTGTGAACCTGTAACCAGGACATCTAAATAAGCTCCTTTATAAGAAAAATTATTGGTAAATCCGAAAACATAGTGTGGCATTGCACTGCCTATTTCTGTTCGGTCATCAGGGGTTACCTGACCGTCGCCATTGGTATCTTTGTATAATAATGATCCCGTAGCAGGATCTACTTTATCTACTTTGTAACCGTAAAAAGTTCCCAGCGATTTTCCTTCTTCAAGTCGCACCACTTTTTCCCCTACTGAAGTCAGCGTTTGTAAATCAAGTGTTTTCTGAAGTCCTAATTTGTTTATTACATTGCTGTTAAAAGAAATATTAAAATTGGTATTCCATTTAAAATCTCCTTTAAAATTTTGTGTATCAATAGAAAACTCTACTCCTTTGTTTTCGATTTCCCCAACATTATAATAATAGGGCTGGCTGAATCCCGGAAAGTAAATTACCTGAAGTAAATTTTTGGTGTTTTTTTTGTAGACGTCAGTCGTAAATTTGATTCGGTTATTTAAAACGGCTAAATCAAGTCCAATATTGATATCGGTATTTGTCTCCCAGCGTAAATCGCTGTTTCCAATCTGATCGAGCGAAGTACCACCATTAATAGGGTCTGTATAATTTAAATCGTACGAGGAGTAAGCCGGAATTCCGGATACATTTCCCGTCTGACCCCATCCTCCACGGATTTTTAATTGATTTACAACCTTATTTTCTTTCAGGAAATTTTCATTAGAAATAATCCATGCTCCCGAGACTCCGGGAAAATAACCCCATTTGTTGTCTCTACTCAATTGTGAAACGCCGCTGGCCCTAAAAACCCCGGATAGAATATATTTATTATCAAAGGTGTAAATCGCACGTCCGAAAAAAGAAGCATTTGTTATTTCTTTTTCGCGAACCTGATTTTCAGTTATTATTTTTGCTTCCCGGGTTTCAAAACTTCTTACATCAGTGGCAAATCCCCTTCCTGAAATCCTGGCCCAGTCTTCTTTATTTTTTTGTAACGAGTTTCCGAAAAGCAGGTTTATATCGTTTTTATCGTGTGAGATTTTATATCCCAGTGTGTTTTCAAAATTGATATTAACGTTTTGACTATTGGTTACGTTTCCATACCCTTTGTCGACCGTAGGATCGTTATCGTTTACACGACCCGCTGAAGAACGATAGGCATCTACAAAATATTTATCTTCCTGAACTTTTATATCTGTTGATAAATTCGTTTTCCAAACCAGATCTTTTACAAGAGTAGCTTCGAATCCTAAATTGCTCAAAACCCTGTTGACATTAGAAATGTTTTGTCTCGCTAATAGCGAAACCGGATTTTCCCAGGCTGACTGATAGGGATTTTTAGCAAATTGCCCCTCTTTGTAGCCATCTGTATAGTTGCCTAAGGCGTCTTTGTCCCTTACTTTCAACTCCGAACCATAAGCCGGCATAAAACCGGGAGTAACAAACAGACTCATTACGGCTCCGCCCTGACCTACGCTATTATTATCTCCAATATTACTTAAATCGGAATTGATAACATTAAGACTGGCATTAAGTTTCAGCCAATTAGTAAGGTTAGCATCTACATTTAATTTTCCTGAAAGCCTTTTGTATTCCGACGGACTAATCACCCCTTTGGTGTTCTGGTATCCTAAAGCTCCGTATATTCTCAGGTTATCTGTTCCTCCTGCATATGAAAAATTATAATTCTGATCTACTCCGGTATCCAGAACCTTATCTGCCCAATTGGTATTGATCCCTTCATATCGGGGATTATTTGCATTGGATAGATAAGATGGATTGATCTCTGCTAACATTGTCTTGTATTGTCCTAAATTTAATACGTCAATATTTTTTACCACATTTGAAATACCGACAAAAGAGTTAAACTCAAATATGTTTTTATTTGCTTTTCCTCTTTTGGTGGTAATAATTATTACTCCCGAAGCTCCATTTACACCATAAATAGCTGTTGCTGAAGCATCTTTAAGTATTTGCATATCTACGATATCGTCGGTATTTATGCCGTCAATATTTGTTGTTTGTATTCCGTCAATAACATACAATGGGTTATTTCCTGAATTAATCGAATTTAAACCCCTGATTCTTACATCTAATCCTGATCCGGGCTTACCCGAAGGCTGAGTTACCGAAATCCCCGCCGCATTTCCCTGTAAGGCCTGTGCCACAGAATATATCGGCCGGTCTGCAAACACTTCTGCCTTCACTGTAGAAACAGCTGTGGTAAGTTTGCTTTTCTTTTGGGAACCATATCCTACATTGATTACAACCTCTTTTAAGGATTGCAATTCAGGCTCCAGCTGAATGTCTATTTTCGTTCGTCCGTTTACCATTTCCGTAACGGTAACATATCCTACATAACTAACAATCAGAACTCCGTTTGAAGGTGCTTTTAATTGAAAATTTCCATCGATGTCTGATACTGCTGCTTTAGCGGTGCCTTTTAATAGCACAGTAGCATGTGGAACCGGTATCCCTTTTTCGTCCCTTATTATTCCGTTTACGGTAACATCCTGAGCCACAGCCACAAGAGTAAACAACAAAGACGAAATACAAAAAATAAGTGATTTTGTAAATTTCATTTTAATAATTTATTAATTAACATTTTAGCGTAATAATACTACAATATTAGCTATTTATAAGTTATAATTAAAGATAAAATCCTACAAATTATAACAAATACAATGTTAAATGTATTAAAAATCAATTCTATTATTTGTAAACCATTACAAAACACCTTTTTAGCCAATAAATCATACTGCAACAGGATCACAGTTTCTTTACTAAAAATTATTTTTTATTCTTCGAAAAATCCAGATAGTTCAAATTAAAACCGCCTTTATCAAACACAACCTTAATTTTTTGTGTTCCCGCTTTTAATTCTACTGCGGACAAAACAATGGTTTTCCAGTTGTCGTTTCCTCCGGTTGACGGGAGCAAAATAGCATTGGACTTATTTCCGTTCTCTATTTCTACGTGAAGCTTTCCTTCTGTTTTTTCAGCTGAATATCGAATCGCCAGATTGTATCTGCCTTGTTTGGCAACTTCTACTGTGTATTGCAGCCACTCACCGTCTTCGATAAAAGACACCTGATAACCATTGGAACCGGGATCTTTGCAGGGCAAAATATCAACTCCGTCATTTCGCATCGTATTGCCTTTGTTCCATTCCTCAAACTTTCCGGTTTCTACTCTGTAATTGATAAAATCCTTATCGGAATATGCATATTCGTTTGTTCCTAAATCATATTCCGTTGCCGCAATTTTTCCCGGAATCAAATGTCTTTTGTAGGGTTTGGTATTGTTCGTTTGTACTTGTCTGAACATGGCGTCGATTACATCAGGTTTAACGGTCACATTTTCCATTTTGTAATTGTCCGCTATTTTCAGGAGCGTCTTTTTGGCAAAATCTGCGGAAGGTTTTTCTCCGCCGTCTTTCCAGTATTCCAATAAAACATCGTACTCCGGAATTTTGGTCACCGAAGTTACTCCGGCAATATTTTCGATTTTTTTCATGGGCCAGAACGCCCAGCCAATATTATTGCTTTCCACCAGTGAAAGAGCGTCTTTAAACCAGACATTCGAATTTTCACCGCTTTCTCCGAGCCAGATCGGAACGTTGTATTGTGTCCTGTAATCCAGCATTTTCTGAATCGATGCGGTCGTGTTGTAATTCCAGTATTTATGAAAACTCAATGCCATGTTTTCATCCCATAAAGGAAAAATTCCGTTGTAATTATTCCCCCAGCAATTTCCTTCAATAAAAATTAAATGATTGGTATCGACTTCCCGAATTGCTTTGGTAACAGCTACCATTAAATCCCTTAAGGGTCCGTTTGAGTTTTCATCGCAGCCGTTTTTATTGGTTCCGGTAAAATTCCAGTTGGGTTCATTGATGATGTCGTAAGCGCCAATCCACGGATTATCCCTGTAACGGGAAGCCAGTTTTTTCCATAGGGCAATCATTTTTTTCTGATTCTCCTGGCTTTGCCAAAGAGATGGTTTTGTAGTGTCAAAATCTGATATGGCTGCGTCATTTCCCTGTCCGCCGGGTGCTGCATGTAAATCTAAAATCAGGTACATTTTATTTTCGGCGCACCATTTCAGTAAATTATCTGTCATGGTAAAACCTTCTTCGATCCAGGTTATTTCTCCGTTTTTCTCTGCTTCGATGGCAGGCGTATATAAATTGTAGTGCATCGGCAAACGAATCGAATTGAATCCCCAGGCCGCTAAAGAATCAACATCTCTTTTGGTGATTCCGTTTGCCTTGTAGGCGGCATAAAATTCTTTTGTGCCCTGCTCTCCAATAACGTCCTGAATTTTTTGCCTGATCATGTATTGCGGACTGGCAAAAGGCTGTGTCTGCAGCATATATCCCTCCTGTACCATCCAGCCTCCTGTTCCTAAACCTCTCAGGATTATATTCTTTCCGGTTCCGTCTGCAATTTTCTGTCCTTCCCTGTGCAGGAAACCCTGCCCGAAGGTTGCCATCGCCCATAAGAGCTGTACTATTACAATTGTTTTTTTCATTATTGCTTAATATGAAGGCTTATTTCGTTTTTGATTTTCGTATAAAAACATCTTCCCTTTCAGAAAGATGTTTTATTATTTAATCCAATTCAGTCCTTTTTTATTTCAGTAAAAAGTCCTTTTTAAGGTTGGCTATCTGAACAGTAAAAGTTCCTTTTTCAGAAATCCATTTGAGGTCCTCATTTACAAATTGCAGGTCTTTTTGATTTAAAGTAAACTTCACTGTTTTGGTTTCGTTTGGCTCTAAACTAATTTTATCAAATCTTTTTAATGCCTTAACTTCGGGTGTTATGGAAGCGAAATTATCAGACAGGTATAATAAAACAGCTTCTTTTCCGGCTCTTTTTCCTGCGTTGGTTACATCGACAGTAACATTTACTTCATCGGTATTGTTAATTTCTGTTTTGTCGATTTTTAAATTGGAATAGTTGAAAGTCGTGTAGGATAATCCACTTCCGAATTCAAACTGAGGGGAATAGCTTTTTTCGTATTTCGCATCATTATTCTGCTCTTCGTCGGCTAAACTCTCTGTGTATTTTCTGTTGTATTTTTCTAATGAATTAGGATATCTTGGGTAGTTGTAAGGCAGTCTTCCGCTAGGATTCACGTCTCCGTATAAAATATCAACCAATGCTCTTGCGCCTTCATTACCCGGCAAATAACATTGTACAACGGCACTCATTTTATCTTCAAAATCACTGATCAGTCTTGGTCTTCCTTCATTCAGCACCAGGATAACGGGCTTGTTTAGCTGCGCTAACGCCATGCCTAATTTTACCTGTGATTTACTCATAAAAATATTGCTGATGTCTCCCGGAGTTTCCGTGTAATTTTTTTCACCAAGGCACAGTACAATTTTGGAAGCGGTTTTGGCAAGTTCCACTGCTTTTTGGATTTCGGCATCATCTTCTTTTTCAATATCAGCGCCCGGAGTATACAAGACATTTTCTTTGCCCAGTTTAGCCTGAAAAGCTTCTAAAATTGTTAATTTTTCAGCAGCATACGTGTCTGCATTTTCACCCTGCCAGGTATAAGACCAGCCTCCGTTGAGATTTTTCATACTGTTGGCCGTTGCTCCTGTTACAAGGATTTTTTCGCTTTTGTTTAAGGGTAAAACCGCCTCTTTATTTTTCAGTAAAGTAATCGATTCGGCAGCTGTTTTATAGGCTTCCTGAATATGTTCTGCTGAACCAAATTTTGGATAGTCTTTTAAGTTTGCTACTGTATTCTGGAATAAATTCAATTCGAATTTCATTCTCAGAATTCTGGTTACAGCGTCATCAATACGGGACATTGGAACTTCTCCTTTTTTAACCAAATCTACCAGATCGGTATAAAAAGTAAATTCTTCCGGTACCATACTCATGTCGATTCCGGCCATAACAGCGATACGGACAGCATCTCTTTTGGTTTCTGCCACTTTATGTCGGGTGTTCAGGTAAATAATATCTTTCCAGTCTGTTACGACCACTCCGTCAAAACCTAATTCGTTTTTAAGGATATCTGTAATTAAATGTTTACTGGCGTGTACCGGAGTTCCGTTGATTTCACCGGAACTTACCATTACACTTTTGGCTCCTGCTTTTATGGCAGCCTGATAAATGGTTAAATCATATTGTCTTAAAGTGCGTTCCGGGATTATGCTTGGTGTTCTGTCTTTTCCGGTGGTTGTGCTTCCGTAACCGATGTAATGTTTCATACAGGCAGCTACGCTATATTTTGAACCTACATTGCTTCCTTCAAAACCATCTACTAAGGCAACAGCCATTCTGGAAGACAAATAAGCATCTTCACCAAAGGATTCCCACATTCTGGACCAGGCCGGGTTTCGTGGAAAATCCAGATCGGGCGAGAAAACCCATGGAATGGAGGACGCCCTAGTTTCGTAAGCCGAAATTTCTGCGCCGCGTTTTACTAAATCGGTATTAAAAGTTGCTGCTAAACCAATTTGCTGTGGAAATAATGTTGCTCCCGCCGTATAACTTGCTCCATGTATGGCGTCAATACCGTACAATATTGGAATTTTAAGTCTTGATTTATTCGCTTCATTGGTAATAGCCGTCATGGTTTCCTGCCATCTTTGTAAAGTCGGTGCTCCCGGATTGGGTACATTCAGAATAGAACCAATATGATATTCCTGAATTCCCTGTTTTAATTTCGCGGCATCAAAATAACCCGGTTTTTTAGGGTCTTCAAAAATAGTAACCGTAATCTGAGTCATCTGACCCACTTTTTCTTCAAGTGTCATTTTGGATAATAACTCAGAAACTTTAGCGTCGATTTCTGCTTTTGTCTTTTTGACTTCCTGGCCCCATATTGCTCCGCAAAACAGGAAGGCAATCACTAGAAACTTTGTATTTTTCATTTTATCTTTTTATATTAATATCGTATTAAAAAACCTAATACACCAGAGTCTGCATGGCATGTGCTGGTATTGTAATTGTGTTTGCAGAAGAATCTATTCTGATTTCATAGACCACTTCATTGTCAGATGTATTCATAACAATGGTTGCAATTTTTCCATTTGTATTCAGGAAAGAAGTGCTTAATAAAGTTTTATCACTTGTGGTATTGCTTACTCTTTTGGCTCCCGGCTGGATAAATTTTGACAGGTGACCAATATAATAATACATCGGCGTATAAATCAGTTCGTCTTTTGTGGTATCTGCATGAATGGGTGCAAAACAAAAATTGCCTACATGGTTTGGGCCTCCGTTCTGGTCAAGAAGAATATTCCAGTCTGTCCAGCCTGTGGTTCCGTTATTGAAATCATTGATCATATTGATTCCGTAGCGTTCGGCATTTCCCCAAAACTGAAACTTTGACGCATCAAATTTTTCGATACAGCCTTCCGTAAAAAGTAAATTCTTATTTGGAAAAGCTTCGTGAACCTTTCCTACTGATTCAAATTTCGGAGTTCCGCCGTTCCATGTTTCATACCAGTGAAATCCGATTCCCCAGGCATATTTTGAAACTTCGGGATCTGAGAAAACAAGATTGGCTCTTTTTTCCAGCATGTCTCCACGGTTGTGATCCCAGATAATAATCTTTTTGGAACCCAGTCCGTCCTTTTGTAATGTTGGTCCCAGAAAGTTTTTCAGAAAGTCCCTTTCGGCTTCAGGAGTATAAATACAGGATTCCCATCTCTGGCTCGCCATAGGTTCATTCTGAATGGTTAGTCCCCAAACCGGGATGCCTTCTTTTTCGTAGGCTTTTATAAATTTGGAATAATAATTTGCCCACGATTGTGCAAATTCAGGCAATAAAACGCCGCCGTGCAAAATATCATTATTGTCTTTCATGAAAGCTGGGGGACTCCACGGACTAACAAATAAAGTTAAGTTACCGCCGGCAGTTTCAATTGCTCTTTTAAGTAATGGGATTCTGTATTTCTTATCGTGATCGATACTGAAGGTTTTCAGGTCTTTGTCACCTTCTTCGATGTACGTATAACTTTCGCTGCTAAAATCGCAACTATGAATATTGGTTCTGGCTAAAGAATACCCAATTCCTTTACTTTTATCATAGTAAGCGGTTAGGAATTCCTGTTGTTTTTTGGGTGATAACTTAGCGAAAACTTCAGCACTGGCATCTGTTATTGCTCCGCCTATCCCCAGAAAAGTCTGATCGGCTTTTTTACTGTCAACTGTAATTGAACCTGATGTTTTTGCTTGTTGTGCGGTTGGATTTAATATGAAATTACCGGATGATGACAATCGTAAATTTGTGTTTTCAGCTGTCGTATAAACTTCTATCTTTTTGTTTGATTTTGATGCAGAGCCAGCAGAGGTGTCCACATTTTTTGATGAAGAACAGCTTAATTGCAGAAGGAGTATTGGTGCTATTAAAATTCTGTTTATAGGTTTCATTGTAGTTTAGAAACGATTTAATTTTAATTAAAAAAATGAGGGTTAAAATGGATGATCACATTAACCCTCTAACTAACTCAAAAAATATTAATACACAAGCGTTTGTATCGCATGTGCAGGAATTTTTACAATGGCCTGCTCAGTGGCAATTATAAAATTGTATGTAATTTCATTATCGGTATTATTCATTATTACAGTTGCCATCTTTCCATCCTTATTCAGGAAAGAAGTACTGGACAAATAACTGCGGCTTACAGAGGTACTGACCCTAACTGCATCCGGGCGGATAAATTTCGAAAAATGACCAATGTAATAATACGATGGCGTATAGATTAACTCACCGGTAGTGGTGTCTGCGTGTATGGGCGCAAAACAAAAATTACCTACGTGGTTTGGTCCTCCAAATTGATCCAGCAGTATGTTCCAGTCTGTCCAGCCTACAGTTCCGTTATTAAAATCATTAATCATAGAAGTCCCGTATCTTTCCGCATTTGGCCAGAACTGGTATTTTGCCGCATCAAACTTTTCCACGCAGCCTTCTGTAAATAATAGTTTTTTGTCGGGATAAGCTTCATGTACTCTTGCCACGTTGTCAAACATCGGCTGGGCACCTGTCCAGGTTTCGTACCAGTGAAAGCCTATTCCCCAAACATATTTGGAAGCTTCCGGATCAGAGAAAATAACGTTTGCCCTCTGCACCATTAAATCACGGTTATGGTCCCATGCAATTATTTTTACATTACCAAGTCCGTCCTTTTTTAATGTTGGTCCCAGAAAATTCTTCAGGAAGTCTCTTTCTTCCTCAGCGGTATATAAACAAGATTCCCAGGTTTGCGTAGCCATTGGTTCGTTCTGAACCGATGTTGCCCAAATTGGAATTCCTTCTTTATTGTATGCTTTTATAAATTTGGAATAGAAATTAGCCCAGGACTGAAAATATTCAGGCAGTAGCTTTCCTCCTTTTAATACATTTTTATTGCTTTTCATGAAAGCGTTTGGTGACCAGGGTGTTGCATAGGTGACTAATTTTCCACCAGCCGTTTTAATGGCTTCTTTAATCATCGGAATACGATATTTGCGGTCATGATCAATTGAAAACGTTTTTAGCTCTTTATCGCCCTCTTCGATATAGGAATAATTTCCACTGCTAAAATCAGAACTTTGGATAGTTGTTCTTAGCAATGAATATCCGATTCCTTTTTGTGTATCGTAATAGGCATTTAAAAATTCCGTTTGTTTTTCTTTTGATAATTTGGCGAAAATCTCGGCACTTGCATCCGTAATTGCTCCTCCGATTCCCAGAAAACTCTGAAAATGTTTTGCCGGTTCTACAAAGACGGATATCTCTGTCTCAACTGGCTGTTTTGATGCTGTAAAATCTAAATTATCTGTAGGGGTTAACCTTAATTTTGTATTAGCTGCCGTAGTATAAACAGTAATTTTTTTATTTTTAGTGGTAAATTTTTGTTGTTGTTTTTGGTTTTTCTGTTGTGAAAAAACAGCTAGTGAAAAACATAAACAAGTAATAATAAAGCCAAATTTTTTCATTGAATATGTTTTAATAATTTAATAGCTTTTGAATTTATTAGTAAAATCAGTACCGTTCTGATTAAAAAATAGCCCATACTCATAATGATTATGGGCTATTTACAACCAAACTTAAACTTAACTTATTTCTGAGATGGTTTTAAAAAACTGCGCTAAACACCTGTTTTTTGTTTTTTACCTCTGTATTAATTTTGAATATATCCATCATTCTGATCCATCTTAGTGTTGTTGAATTCAGTATATGGAATTGGGAAAGCTTCATTTTTATTAGGTATAAATCCTTTAAAAGCAAGTTTGGCAGCTGCCTGACCTGTTCTTACTAAATCATACCAACGGTGCCCTTCTCCTGCAAGTTCCAGTCTTCTTTCTGCGTAAATAGCATTTAAAGAAACCGGAACAGATCCTAATCCAACTCTTGCTCTTACAGCATCAAGAAGTGCCTGAGCTCTTGCTCCGGTTCCTCCTAAAGCTTCTGCTTCTAACAAATACGTATCAGCCAAACGAATCACATAAGTATTGATAGCAAAATTTAAGAAAGGATTTGTTGCTGTAATATCCTTATTTAAGGCTGCATACTTTATAAAATGGTATCCAGTTTCATTATAACTATCTGTAAAAGTGATACGCCCTGCAGCTTTTTCAGCATTAGCATCAAATATTGTAGAGGCAAAACGAGGGTCTGTTTTTAGTGCATTTGCCAAATCTGTCGTAACCACCATGAAACCCCATCCGTTAATGTAATCAGGTAAACCTGCTGCCTTTCCTGCTGCAGTTCTGGAATAATCTCTCATTCCCATTAACTGAGCAGCAACATTTCCTTCATCATTTCCTGTTTCAAAATTACCCCAGTCCGCATTTGATTTGTCCGAGTAAGCAATTTCAAAAATAGATTCTGTGTTAAATTTATTACTGTGATCCCATAGCGAAGCAAAAGTTGGCATCAATTTATAACCAAAACTACTTGTACCACCAGGAGTACCATTTACTTTTTCTAATTGAACAGCGGCTTCAGCTTTTTTGTTATCATATAAGTACACTTTTCCTAAAAGTGCTGTTGCTGCACCTTTTGTTAAACGTCCTGACTCATTTGCTGGCACCGTAACAGGTAAATCTGCGATGGCATCGTTTAAATCCTTTTCGATTTGTAAATACACATCCTGAGGTTTTGCCTGCAAAACATTTGGAACTTCCTCTTTAGTAAGTGGAGTCAGGATTAAAGGAACATTTTTAAACATTCTCACAAGATCAAAATAGTAATAAGCACGTAATGCTTTTACTTCACTCATAAATCTTGCTTTTTTCGCAGCATCCATAGGAACGGCAGGAAGTTTTTGAATCATAACATTACATCTGAAAACACCCTGAAAATAATTTGCCCAGATTGCAGGCGGAATGTTACTTGGAGTTATAGTGTAATTTGATGCCACCTGAAGACCTGGCTGGTCACCTGAATTTCCACCTCCGGCATAAAAATCATCTGAAGCTGAATTTAAAAATAATAAGGGTGCAGTTTCCATGGATCCTGCAAACTTTCCTACTTTATCATAAGCAGCAACTAAACCTGAATAGGCTTCTGTTTCATTTCTGTAAAAATCCTGTTCAAATACAACTCCATTTCCTTTTACATCTAATTTTTCATCGGTATCACACGATCCAAGTGTCACTAACACTCCTAACGCGATGAACGACTGTTTAAAACTTATAAGTTTCATAATATTTTATTTTTTAATTAAAATTGCAAATTAACTCCTAACATGTACGATTTTGCCTGAGGGTAATATCCTCTGTCAACACCTTGTACATTGTCCATACCAGCCGCAGTTGGGCCTCCAATTTCTGGATCAAAACCACTATATTTAGTGATAGTGAACAAATTTTCTCCTGTCAGGTACAATCTAACTCTTTGCAATGCAATACTTTGTATCCATTCTTTTGGCAATGAATATCCAAGTTGAATTGTTTTAAATCTGAAGAAATCTCCTTTTTCCAAATTAAAATCAGATGGATTACTAAAGTTTTTATTGGTATCGTCTGTCGTAACTCTAGGATAAGTGTTTGTAGATCCCGGTCCTGTCCAGCGTCCTAAAACATCTGTTGAGTAATTTGCATTTATGATATCTAATCTTCTTAGACCTTGATAGATCTTGTTTCCACCAGCGCCCTGACCGAAAACTAATAAGTCAAATCCTTTGTAGTCTAAGTTTAAAGTAAATCCATAAGTGAATTTAGGTAAAGAAGTTCCTAAGAAATCTCTATCATTTCCATCAATAACACCATCATCATTTAAATCTTTCCAACGGAAATCTCCTGGTTTAGCATTAGGTTGTATTACAGTACCTCCTGAACTTGTGTAAGCATTAACTTCTGCCTGAGACTGAAAAATACCATTTGTTCTGAATCCGTAAAATGAATTGTATGCCTGTCCAATCTGAGTTCTGTTAATTTCATAAGAACTTGATTGCACTGTCTCATCTCCTGCAATAAATCCGGTTCCTTCAGCGATATAAGTGATTTCATTTTTGATATAAGAGAAATTACCATTTACCGAAAGATTTAAAGCTCCGATTTTTTTTCTGTACCCCAACTCTATGTCAAGACCTTTGTTTTGCATACTTGCTAAGTTAGCGTAAGTATCTCCTGTTGATCCAACATAACCCGGGTTAGGAACTGCCATGATAATACCCTCAGTCTTTTTGTTGAATAAATCTACACTTAAATTAAAATCCTGAAATAATGTTGTTTCAAAACCAACGTTCGCTTGTTTTGTTTCTTCCCATTTCAAATCAGGGTTAGGAATAGCATTTGGACTTTGCCCTGGTGTAGGTATTCCTCCAATTGTATAATTTCTTTTAATACCTACTGTTGAGATAAACAAGAATTCCGGTGAAGAGTCATTACCTGTTACCCCGTAACCTCCTCTGATTTTTAAGTTGCTTATAACGTTATTTTCTTTCCAGAAACCTTCTTTTGATGGTACCCATCCTAAAGATACTGAAGGGAAAGTTCCGTATTTATGATTTGGTCCAAATCTTGTAGAACCATCACGACGAATAATACCTGTAAAAATGTACTTTTCTTTGTAATCATAGTTTAATCTTCCGAATAAAGACTCTACTCTGTGCTCGTATGCCTGAGAATCATATGCATTGGCAATTTTATCTGTAATAGGAACTTCAACATTAAAAGAAGCTTCCGCATGAGTTGTTGCAGGAACTCCCTGATACGTAACATCATTACCAGAAGTAATGTTATCCACATACGTACCTTTTCCTACTAACACACTGAAATTATGATCACCAAATTTTTTAGTGTAGTTTAAAGTATTCTCCCAGTTCCAGCTGAATGACTTTTTGTATGATCTGAATAATTCATTTTTATCTCTTTTTGTAGCTCCGTTAAGGAAAAATACCGGAGTAAAATTATCTGATCCGTAGTATGCTAATTTACCACCAGCCGTCGATTTAAATTTCAATCCAGGTAAGATTTCTGCTTCAACAAAAATGTTACCTACAAAATTATCAGAGAAATCATTATTGCCCAATCTGGTTTGCGTGTAAGCCAACGGGTTTGTATTTTCCTGAGTTACGATAGTTGAAATACCATAATAGTTTCCATTAGCATCTCTAAGTGCATTCGGATTATTTTGATAAATTGGCTGATTTGGATTGGTCTCAATGATTGGTGTCAATGGATCTAAATTGATCGCAGATGCCAATGGACCACCGAATTCGTCATTCGTATTACCAATACCAATTGTTTTTTCGTTAGAGTACCCTAAAGTCTGACCAATTTTAATATACTTCCCTAATTTATGATTCGAGTTTAAACGAATATTTTTTCTGGTGTAGTGAGAAATATCAGTTGTTACAATACCTTCCTGATCTAACAAACCAAATGACATGTAGAATGTAGAAGTGTCATTTCCTCCACTGAAACTTAATTCGTGAGAGTAACGTTGCGCACTATTGTTGAAAATAGCATCCTGCCAGTTTGTCCCTTTTCCGTAATTTGTTGCAGTTGAATAAGGTGCCGGTTTACCTCCATTTGTATATGCCTCATTCATGATAGTTACATACTGAGATGCATTCAGTAAATCAATTTTGTTAGAAGCTTGCGAAGTACCTGCATAGCCACTGTAATTCACTGAGATTCCACCAGATTTACCTTTTTTAGTAGTTACTAAGATCACCCCTGCAGCTGCACGAGAACCATAGATTGCTCCTGAAGCACCATCTTTTAACACCTCGATAGATTCGATATCAGACTGGTTCAGGTATCCTATACCTCCGTTATCAACGATAACACCATCCACTACCCATAAAGGATCGTTATTGTTTAAGGTAGTAAATCCACGAATACGGATCGTCGAAGCAGATCCCGGCTGTCCTGCATTTGCTGCAATCGAAACCCCCGAAACTCTACCTTGCAAAGACTGCTCGATTCTGGTTACAGGAAGATTCTCCAAAGCTTTCGCTTTAACACTTGAAATAGAACCCGTTACTACACTTTTCTTTTGTGTACCGTATCCTACTACTACTACTTCATTTAAACTTTGAGATTCAGCTTTTAATCTGATTTCAATTTTAGTTCTTCCGTTTACAGCTTCCTGTACTGTATTATAACCTACAAAACTAACTGTTAGCGTACCATTTGACGGAACATTGATTTGAAATTTTCCATCAAAATCAGAGGCAGTTGCCTTGTTTGTACCTTTAATTAAGATTGTTGCCCCTGGGACGGGTAATCCACTTTCATCATTTATAATTCCATTTACCGTAACATCCTGTGCCATTGCGATAACTGAAAACAATAGAGATGAAAAACAAAAAATAAGTAATTTTGTTAATTTCATTTTTCTAAAAATTTTGGTTAATTAATTAGTAATTTGATGCAATAATAAAGTTAAATTTTTACTATTTATAATTAAAATTCATTACAAAAACACATCAAAAGATAAATTTACACATTACAAAAACACATCAATATATTTTTAATCAATTGATTTTTAGTTAATTAATAATAATTTTATATTGTTATAGAATTGTTAACTAAATAAAATAAACACTACATTTAATGAAAATGAATTATTTTCGCTATTATGAGAAAATTTTCAAATAAAACACAATAAAGCATCTGCAATAATCAGAAAAAAAGCAGATTATAAAACATTACTAATAAAAATACTGATTTAAAATTATGAAATTCATAAATACATATATTTCAATTTTTCTCTTGTTTATGATGCCTTTTGGTGTTTCTTCACAGGTAAAAAACATCGGATTGCCGGGGATTAAGAACTATAAGCGATCGGATTATAAAGGCGGGACGCAAAACTGGAATATTGATCAGGATAAAAATGGCAATGTTTATTTTGCAAACAATAGCGGATTAATACAATTTGACGGTTCGACCTGGAAGAAATATTCCCTTCCAAATAATACCGCAATCCGAAGTCTGAAAATAGATGGTTCGGGAAAGATTTACGTCGGCGGAAATAATGAATTTGGTTTTTTTAAAAGTGATGAGAAAGGAAAGCTAATATATCACTCCCTTTCCAAGTTAGTCAGTTCAAAAGACAGCAGAAATATCAACCTGATCTGGAGAATACATATCTATAAAGGTGAAGTAATTTTTCAGTCCTTTACAAAAGTCTTCTTTTACAAAAATGAAAAGCTCCATGTCTTAAATGCACCCAGAAAATTTCAATTTTCTTTCCTTGTAGATAACCATTTGTACTTTCAGGATAAAGTACTCGGAATTTTAGAGTATAAGGACCACAAATTGGTTGCCCTAAAAGGAACTACTTCTTTAAACGACAAGGAAATATGGGCCATGTTTCCGCTGCCTAACAATAAAATACTTTTTGCAACATTAGAAAAAGGACTATTTATTTACGACTACAACAGCGTAAAACCCTGGGAAACAGAAGCCAATTTTTTTATCAAAAAAAACACCTCTCTCGGCGGATCTATCATAAAAAACAAATTTATTGTTTTAAACTCTGTTCTTAATGGTGTCATTATTTGTGATTTAAACGGAAAAATAATCCAGCACCTAAACCGGCAAAAAGGCTTACAGAACAATACCATCTTAACCTCATTTGTAGACAACAAGAACAATTTATGGCTGGGTCTCGATAACGGGATTACCTTTATAAATCAAAATTCACCCTTTACCTTTTTCGACTATAGCTATAATATAGGTACTGTTTATGCTTCCGTAATTTTCAACAAAAATTTATACGTAGCCACCAATCAGGGTTTGTTTTACCATTCCTGGACCATTCCTTTTAAAGATGAACCATTTAATCGCGTTGAAGGAACAATTGCGCAAGCCTGGAACATTCAGGTAATAAACAACACGCTCCTTTGCGCAAGTAATAGCGGGGCACTGGTAATAGATCAAAATAAGGTTTCCAAAATTTTAGACAGCAGGGGATATTTTGGTTTCAAAACAATTCCCAGTCATCCCGGTTATATTATTGGGGAAAGTTATAATGGATTCTCCGTTTTTAAAAATTCCTCCAGAGGAATCAATTTTATCAATCAGGTAACGGGATTTGACGAAACAACAAATACTTTTGAAATCGAGCTGGACAACAATTTTTTGTGGTTAAAAAAAGATCCTTACTTGTATCAGATGAAATTATCAGATGATCTTAAAAGATTTGACTACATAAAAAAACACCTGCAAATTTCGCCTTCCTACAAGGGAATCGGGAGCCTGCAATATGTAAATGAGAAAGTGTACTTTCAAACTAAAAACCATTTTTACAGGTACAGCAATGAACAGGAAAACTTTTTTGAAGACAAAAAATTAAGCGCTTTGTTCCGGAAAATACCACCGATAAACACACTAATAGAAGACAGTGCTCATAATTTGTGGTATTCGTATAACGAATCTATTGGCGTCTTATTGAAAATGAAAAACGGAACTTATGATCGTCAGGAGGCTCCGTTTTCTAACCTGACAGGCAATCTGGTAAATAATTACATATCTGTCAATACAATTGACGCTAACAATATTTTCATTGGACTGACAGACGGACTTGCACATTATGATTCCAAAATATCGAATAATTTCATAACCAAACCCAAAGTGTTTTTTGAAAGCTTTTCGTCGTCAACTGATACGATTACAGCTGGCAATCTTGAAAAACCATTAACCGATCTTACAATTCCATACCACTCCAACCACGTAAAATTCACTTTTTCATCTCCAACTTACGAAAATCAGGAAAACGTAACGTATTCGTATAAACTGGAGCCCTTTGAAGAGAACTGGCGTAACTGGTCCACTATTTCGATAAAAGAGTACACGAACTTAAGAGAAGGAAATTATAAAATGCAAATCAAGGCAAAAAACAGCTACGGTGTAGAGTCTGAGGTTTCAGAAATTAACTTTACTATTTCGCCGCCCTGGTACAGACATTTATTAGCGTACCTCGCTTATTTTCTCTTAATTCTTGCCGGAGTTTATATTACTTCTAACAGGATAAAACTCAAAATCAGAAAAAACAAATATTACGAAACCATAGAACAAAGAAGGCTGTATCTGGAAAAGGAATCCAAAATCCGATCCGATCAACACGAGCTGGAAAAAGAAATTGAAAGATTAAAAAGTGATAAACTTCAAATAAAAATCCTGGCGAAAGACAAGGAACTGGTAAGCAATTCCCTTCAGGTAGTAAAGAAAAACAAGGTACTGAACGGTATTATTCAAAAGATTAAAGACATCGACACCAATACTTTAGACGATACGACTAAATTTGAATTTAACAAGCTGCACAAAAGCATCGTAAAAGAAGTCAATACCGATAAAAGCTGGAAAGACCTGGAAAAGCACATTAAAAACGTGCACTTCGAGTTCCTGAAAAGACTAAAAGAAAAATACCCAACCATTTCACCCCGCGAACTGGATTTATCTACTTATCTGTTGATGAATATGTCGACAAAGGAAATCGCTGAAATCATGAACATTTCAACAGGAGGGGTAGAATTAGCCAGATACCGCCTAAGAAAAAAACTCGGCCTGAACAAAAAAGAAAACCTGATTGGTTTTTTAATGAGCATATAAATAAAAAACGCCATCAATTGATGGCGTTTCTTTATTGTTTCACTTAAATGTACTCTAATGTACGCTCTAAGGCCATTCCCCGCGAACCTTTTATCAGAATGGTATTATCAGTTAACGTAATCGTTTTTAAATGGTCTGCAAAAGTATCGAAAGTTTCAAAGAAAGAAACATTGTCATTAGCAATCCGGTGTGCGTAGAAATCTTTTCCAATCAAATAACAAAGAGATTGATTCTGACTGACTACGGCATCCACAATAATTTTATGCTCCTGACTGCTTTCACTTCCAAGCTCAAACATATCACCCAGTATCATTATTTTATTCGAATTGTCCAATTGTACAAAATTCGCAATAGCAACAGCCATACTGCTCGGATTGGCGTTGTAAGCATCTAAAATAATCTGGTTCGTTCCTTTTTTTAGTAATTGAGACCTGTTATTGTCAGGCGTATAACTCTCAATTGCTGCCTTAATAGCGTTATTTTCAACTTTAAAATAAATAGCAATAGCAACTGCCGCATTTATATTATTTGCATTATAAAGCCCTATTAAATTAGAATTTACACCAAACGCATCATAATTAATAACCACAAAAGGATTTGCTTCTATAGCATTGATTCTGACATCGGCTTCAGCCTTATTCAGCCCGAAAGTAAAATGTTTGATCTCTTTAGACTTCTCCACCTGAATCGGATCTTCAAGATTAATAAAAGCGGTTTTATTATTTACAGCAAGATACTTATACATTTCACTTTTACCTTGTATCACTCCTTCAACACCACCAAAGCCTTCTAAATGTGCCTTACCAAAGTTTGTAATGTAGCCGTAATCGGGTTGCGCTATTTCGCACAAAAACTCAATTTCCTTTTTATGATTAGCGCCCATTTCAACAATTCCAATCTCGGTATCTTTTGTAAAAGACAATAAAGTCAACGGAACACCAATATGATTATTTAAATTACCAACGGTAGCTTTTGTCTTAAACTTTTTTGACAACACTACATTTATAAGTTCTTTAGTTGTCGTTTTACCATTACTTCCGGTTAGCGCAATAACGGGCAGACCTAAATAAGCACGGTGAAATTTTGCCAGTTCCTGCAACGTTTCCAAACTGTCCTGAACCAGTATTGTTCTTTCATCAATAAAATAAGACGCATTGTCAATAACAACAAATAAAGCGCCTAAATCAAGTGCCTGTTTTGCAAAAGTGTTTGCATCAAAGTTTTCTCCTTTGATGGCAAAAAACATAGATTTCGCTTCGATTTTTCTGGTATCTATTGAAACCGATTTACATTGCAAGAATAAATTATGAATGTCCTGAATATTCATTTGTAAAATTTTTTATTAGGATAAAAATAGAAAAAAAAGAATAAAAAAATTCCAAATTCCGTACTGAAGAATCAGCTTTTGGAATTTGGAATTTTTTTATTGAAATTTTCTAAAACCTAGTTTCTAGGTGATTTTCTTCTTTCAGCTTTTGAACCTACTCTTGACATCGCACATCTGAATCCGATGTAATCTGTTGCCATATCCTGAGGAAAATATCTTCTTTGAGCCGGATCTAACCAATAAGCTCTGTCTCTCCATGATCCACCTTTGTAAACTCTAACTTTATCATCGATTAAAGTAGTACGTTTACTGGAGTTGTCATATTTTCTTACCATTTTACCTAAACTATCTGTTGTGATATTATGTTTAGGAGAATTGTACATATTTTGATCTGCTTTTGCTCCCGCTTCAGAATCTCCAAAGTCAAAATATTTAGATGATTGTTTGTCACCATCTCTATAATTGATATTGTCGCTTGTACTGAAGTTTGTTCTCAAATATGTTTCGTTTTCGTCAACCGGCACCTGAGCAATTTCTCCCGGAAGGTTTCTTGCTACCACTTTACCATTACTTAAAGTATCGTATTTGATGTTTTCTTTAGTAATAATTTCAAGTTTACCGTCTTTACCAATTTTGTTTTTAGCATATTGATTTCCTCTATAGTAGTTAAAATCATTTGCTTCATTATCAATAATAGGTCTGTAAACGTCAGCTACCCATTCTGCAACGTTACCTGCCATGTCGTATAGACCAAAATCATTTGGTGCGTAACTTTTTACAGCGTTTGTAATATCTGCTCCATCATCTGACCAGCCAGCAATTCCACCGTAATCACCGTTACCTTGCTTAAAGTTAGCCAATTGATCTCCTTTGTTTTTACGTTTAGCTGAACGTGTATAATCTCCGGACCAAGGATATTTCTTTTGTCCTTTATATATGTTGTATTCTCTTTGTCCAACATCAGCAGCAGCAGCGTACTCCCATTCTGCTTCAGTAGGAAGTCTGTATTCCGGTAAAATAACACCTGAAGAACGTTGTGCGTACACATTTTTCTCTTCTACAACACCATCCTTATTCGCTTTTGGTCTTTTTCCGTTAGGATTTTTCTTTAATACCAATTCTTCATTACCACCATAAGTAGTAGATGGAGATGCAACATACGCTTCAGTATTAAACAAACTTTCTGCACTAACATCTGTAGTTTTAGCACCTTTTTTAAGATATCCGTTTTTCTCTAAAACAGCTTCGTTTACACGGTCTGTTCTCCATTTACTAAATTCAACTGCCTGAATCCAGTTCACACCAACCACAGGGTAGTTAGCATAAGAAGGGTGTCTTAAATAGTTGTTTGTCATCGTTTCGTTGTATCCTAAACGATTTCTCCATACTAAAGTATCAGGAGATGCTCCTTCATAAATATTTTTGTAATTTTCTTCTGTTGGAGGAAAAACTTTTTTAAGCCACTCCAGGTATTCTAAATACATACCGTTAGTAACTTCAGTTTCGTCCATGTAGAATGATTGAACGTGTTGTTGAGTTGGTGTGTTATTCCAATCATGCATAACATCATCCTGTACTTTACCCATAGTAAACGTACCTCCTTCAACAAAAACTAAACCAGGACCAGCCTGTTGTTTTTTTCCTGCATTTCTGGCAGAAGTTCCATTCTGACTGTCTACATCCCAACCAGTTGCTCTGGAAGCGTGACTGGAACTCGATTTTTTGCTACAACTAGCCGTGCCCAACATCAATACCATTGACATCATTAATTGCAAGACTACAATTTTGTTTACTTTCATACTCATTCTTAGGTGATAAATTTAGGTGCTGCAATATAATAATTAACATTTAATTAGCAACATCTGTTCTCATAATTTTATTTAGCTGTTTTTTACCAGAAAATAACCTATAGTTACGAACGCAAAAATATACTTTTTATTATTTACTATAACATGAAATACTATATTTTTACTTACTAAAATATTTTAAAAATAATTTCCATTTTTAAGTCTATGAAACAAACCTTTTTTCTATACCTGTTTTTCATCTCATTTGCTTCATTTTCCCAGATAAACGGGAGCTTTACGCTAGATTGGCAAAGTAAAAAAGGGACAGGTTTCGGCGACAACAGAATTGTTATCCCCTACTTTTCCGGAGACGCTTTTCGACTGGATACTACTAAAAAAAGCATAACATTGTTGCTTAATCTGGCCGAATCGGGCTACTCAAACGGCAGTTCTCTTCAAATTACCAACATCACATACGAAATGATTTCAACTGCCGACCTGGGAGATTTAACACTAAAAAACATACCCTCCAAATTAGATGAAACGCTGGAAATCGCTTCAGCAAGAGATAAAACACAAGCTTTTATCTCTCTTAATCCAATTATTCGAGATGGAAACGGATTCAAACGTGTAAGATCATTCTCCTATTCCATAAATAACACAACATCAAAAAGCAATAACGCAGCTTCTTTTCAAAAAGCAAATGAAATTCAGAATTCGGTTTTATCATCCGGGGACTGGTATCGGTTTTATATCGAAAAATCAGGTGTTTATAAAATCTCAAAGTCTTTTTTACAAAGTTTAGGGTTTGATGCCGACAAAGCTGACCCAAAAAGAATCAAAATTTACGGAAATGGCGGCAGGATGCTTCCCCTTGACAACAATAGTTACTATCCCAATGATTTAACTGAAAATGCCATTCAGGTTATCGGAGAAAATGACGGTGTTTTTAACAATGAAGATTATATTCTTTTTTATGGTGAAGGTGTTGACAACTGGAACGCTGAAAGCCAGACGAACATTAACATATTCGATTCAAAATCGTACTACTATATAACCATCGCAGGAGGAGAAGGAAAAAGGATTTCGACCCTAAACCAACCCACAAACAACAGCACACTGGAGCTAAATACTTACGACGACTATCAATATCACGAAATCGACAAAATAAACATTGCCCATAGCGGAAGACAATGGTTCGGAGAAGCCTTTGATATTGATACGGAGCAGGAATTCGATTTTAGTTTTCCCAACCTTGATACTGCAACTCCTGTAAAAATACAATTAAATGCAGTTTCAGCTGCGTACACAACCACTTCATTTACCATCTCGGCAAACGGACAGAATATCAGCACTCTTAATTTTACTCCTTTAGAAACAAATTCGGAAGTTAAATTCAGTGATAACAAACTTCCTTCAAATACCACATTTCAAGGTGCTGAAAATATAAAAATCAAACTTGCATACAATAATAATAGTGTTCCGGGATCAAAAGGATATCTGGATTATATCAATTTAATTGCCAAAAGAAAACTATTAGGTATCGGCAAACAATTTAAATTTCAATATGATTTGGCCGCTTCAACGCCGGGAATCGTAAATTACACTATTGGCAATGCAGCAGGCATTACTCAAATCTGGGATATTACTGACCTATATAATGTCTTTAAAATCGAAAATACCGCCCAGGCCAATTTCAGCTTCAAAGCTTCTTTAGGAGAAATCCGAAAATATATCGCAATTGATCCGGCAGATTATTACAGTCCTTTAAAAGAAAACCAGTCCAAAGTTGCCAACCAGAATTTAAAAGGAACTCTTTTTAAAAACTCGCAAAATACATTTCAGGATATTGATTACGTAATCGTTACACCAAAATTTTTAGCTTCCCAGGCTGAAAATCTGGCAAACTTTCATCGTAACTATTCGAATTTGAATGTAAAAGTAATTGCCTTAGAAAACATCTATCAGGAATTCTCTTCCGGAAAACAGGATGTTGCAGCCATTAGAAATTGCATTAAATACATTTATGACAATGCTTCTGCTACAGACAAAAGAATAAAATACCTGAATTTATTTGGCGACGCCTCATTTGACTATAAAAACCGAACACAAAACAACAACAACATTGTACCTATATATCAGTCTTTAGTAAGTAATACTATTGGAGAAGCATCTTTTGCTTCAGATGATTTTTTTGGACTAATGGATTCCGACGAAGGAAACCTGACTTCTTTTGCCAAAGGGATTGATATAGCCGTGGGAAGAATGCTGGTTTCAGGCAATACTCAGGCCCAGGAAATGGTCAATAAAGTTTTAGAATATCACAATGTGAAATCTTACGGAAACTGGAGAAACAACTTTGTTCTGATCAGTGATGATTCCGACAAAGATTCAGATGCCACCTTACAGTCCAGGCAAAACACTCTGGCCGATGTGATAGCCACAGAAAAACCATTCTTTAATATCTATAAAATTATCCTTGACTCTTATACACAGGAAGCTTCATCCGGCGGTTCCCGGTACCCGAAAGCGAGAACAGACTTATTTAATGCTTTTGAAAAAGGAGCTTTAGTTTTTAATTATTTAGGCCACGGAGGAGAAGACGGATTAGCCAGCGAACGAATTTGGGAAAAAACCGACGGGCAAAACCTGAATAATCAATATAAATACCCCCTATTTATCACCATTACCTGTGAATTTTCCCGATTTGACGACCCCACAAGGCCAACCGCAGGCGAATACACGTTCTGGAACCCGAAAGGTGGTGCCATCTCAATGCTGACTACTATTCGTTCTATCGGACAATACAACGCAGAAAACTTTAATGACAGCCTAAGCAAAAATTTACTGGCCTACGGATCGAATCAATATACTACGATTGCAGAAACACTTCGGATTTCAAAAAATGAAAAACCAAGTTCATCCAGTAATGTTATCTTTTACCTGGGAGACCCTGCTTTAATGTTAGCCATTCCAAAACCCCGAATTAATTTAACAAAAGTAAACGATGTTGTTGTTTCACAACCGATTTCTGATTTTAAATCGCTTTCCAAAATTAAAATTACAGGCGAAATAACCGATGAAAACAATACGCTGTTAACCAATTATAATGGAGAATTATTCACCGCTATCTTCGACAAATCAATTACTTCCTCAACGTTAAACAATGATGGTCTGAGCCCTGCGATGTCGTTTAAAACTTTGGGAGAGACCATTTTCAGAGGAAATGCCTCTGTAAAAAACGGACAATTCGAGTTCAGCTTTATCGTACCAAGGGATATCAGAATCCCGCTTGATAATGGCCGCATTAGTTTTTACGCAAA
The DNA here is from genome assembly GCF_020991415.1 of Flavobacterium sp. ENC. Lineage (GTDB taxonomy): Bacteria > Bacteroidota > Bacteroidia > Flavobacteriales > Flavobacteriaceae > Flavobacterium. The sequence continues at coordinate 119,533 of NZ_JAJMOY010000001.1, forward strand.
GAAAGACGGCCTTCTCGAAAATCAAACCGGTTACAATACCACAATTAAAATTGGCGGAATAAATGAAAATGCACCTCAGGACAATATAAGTCCGAAAGTGAAGTTATATATGAACGACGAAACATTTGTTTCGGGTGGAATTACAAATAGTTCCCCCTTCTTATTGGCTTTTTTAGAAGATGAAAATGGTATAAATACCGCTAGTGGAATTGGTCATGATATTGTAGCGATTTTAGATGGAGATGTTAGTAATCCGTATGTTTTAAATGATTATTATCAAACTAAATTAGACGATTATACGAACGGAAATTTGCGTTTCCCTTTAAGAAATTTAACAGCAGGAATACACACTATAAGTTTTACGGCATGGGATGTTTACAACAACCCTGTGACAAGCGAAATACAATTTATAGTCGTAGGAGATGAATCTCTGACCCTTTCACACGTTCTTAATTATCCAAACCCGTTTTCCACCTATACCCAATTTTGGTTTTCACACAACAGACCTTATGAACCGCTGGATGTACAGGTTCAGGTAATGACCATTACAGGAAAAGTCGTATGGACTAAAAACCAGGTCATTACAACAGAAGGATTCTTATCAAGAGAAATAACCTGGGACGGAAAAGATGATTTTGGAGACCGGATCGGAAAGGGAGTTTATATCTATAAACTTACCGTAAGATCTAATTTAACAAATAAAAAGGCAGAAAAGTACGAAAAGCTTGTCATCTTATAAAAATATATATATTTGTACCATAAACATATTTAGTCCATAAATGAAAAAAATATCACTCTTCTTAATTTGTTTCCTCGTTATTTCATACGCAAAAGCACAGAACATAGTACCAATTACTACCGGAGTTCCTTTTTTATTAGTAGCAGCAGATGCCAGAGCAGCCGGTTTGGCGGATCAGGGTGTTGCGACTGCAGCCGATGCGTACTCGCAACAATGGAATCCTGCTAAATATGCTTTTTCAGTAGACAAGCAAGGTTTCTCAGTAAGTTACACTCCTTATTTAACAGACTTGGCCAACGATATTTCGCTTGGACAAGTAACCTATTACAATAAGATCAACGAACGAAGCGCCTTCGCGGGTAGCATTCGTTATTTTGGTTTTGGTGATATTGAATTAAGGAGAGATCCTAACGATATTCCAAATGTCGTATCTCCGAATGAATTTGCCTTAGACGGTTCTTACTCTTTGAAGCTTAGCGACGAATTCTCGATGGCAGTTGCTGCGAGATATATCCGTTCCAATCTAAAAGTGGCTTCCGAGGATACTGACGCATCAGCTGCGGGTTCTTTTGCCGTAGACGTTGCCGGATTTTACCAATCAGAAGAAATTGCCTACAACAGCTTCAACGGAAGATGGAGAGGTGGTTTTAACATTCAGAATATTGGACCTAAAATCAGTTATGACAATGACGATTTAAGTGCAAACTTTTTACCGGCCAACTTAAGACTGGGTGGTGGTTTTGACTTTATTCTTGACGATTACAACAAAGTTGGCGTAAGTCTTGAATTTACAAAACTTTTAGTACCGACTCCTCCGGGACCGGGAACTGCTGTTGACACCAATGGTGATGGCGATTTTACGGATCCTGAAGACGTTACTCAGGAAGAAGCAAATTCGATAAGCTACAATAAATACAACGAAACAGGATGGGCATCAGGAATTTTTAAATCTTTTGGAGATGCACCGGGCGGTTTTAGTGAAGAGCTAAAAGAAATTACCTATAGTTTAGGAGCAGAATATATGTATCAGGATTCCTTTGCGGTACGAGCAGGTTATTTCCACGAAAGCCCTGAAAAAGGAGCCCGTCAGTTTTTCTCTCTGGGAGCCGGATTCAAATACAATGTAGTAAAAGTTGACGTTTCTTACTTATTTTCATCATCGAAAGTTAAAAATCCACTGGAAAACACACTTCGTTTTTCTTTAACCTTTAACTTTGGCGACAAATACGAAGTTTACTAAATAAAATTAATAACGAATAATTATAATCCAAATTTCTACTTTTTAGGAATTTGGATTTTTTTTCCCTTAAACAGAATGAAAGAAATTAGTGTTACATCATCATTTACGGCATACGATTCCCTGAACGAACTACCGAAAGATGTTCAGGATTTAATGAATGAAGCAGTCGAAATTCGCAAAAAAGCTTATGCTCCCTATTCACAATTTAAGGTTGGAGCAGCTTTACTTTTAGATAACGGGGAAATAATTTCAGGTTCAAATCAGGAAAATGCCGCTTATCCATCAGGATTGTGCGCAGAAAGAACTGCCATTTTTTACGCAGGAAGCAAGTACCCTGAAGCCAAAATTCTGAAAATGGCCATTACCGCAGCTTCCGATACCAACCAGACCACAGCGCCAATTCCGCCCTGCGGGTCCTGTAGACAATCAATTGCAGAATATGAAATAAAACAGGACACTCCTATAGAAATTTATTTTATGGGTGAAATTGGTGACATTTACAAATCTGCATCCCTAAAAAATCTCCTTCCTTTTATGTTCGATAAAAAGTTCTTGTAAAAAAAGACCAAAAAGTAGCTTTTAAATTTTAGTTCTTAAACGGAATGTCTTATTTTTGCATCCCGACCTTTCGGGCGCAAATTTGTGGGAGGAAACTATTTTGCGTTATAGGCAACAATTGATAACACAAACAACTTTAGCAAAAGAAAGAATTCAGATGAAAGAAGTTACAAAAGAAGTATATTTAAAGTGGTACGAAGACATGCTGCTTTGGAGAAAGTTTGAAGACAAACTTGCAGCATTATACATTCAACAAAAAGTTAGAGGTTTTCTACACTTATATAATGGACAGGAAGCCGTATTAGCGGGTGCTTTGCACGTTATGGACCTGACTAAAGATAAAATGATTACTGCTTACAGAAACCACGTTCAGCCAATTGGTATGGGAGTTGATCCAAGACGTGTAATGGCTGAGCTTTTAGGAAAAGCAACAGGAACTTCTAAAGGTATGGGAGGTTCTATGCACATTTTCTCTAAAGAGCACCGTTTTTACGGAGGACACGGAATTGTAGGTGGACAAATTCCGGTAGGAGCCGGTTTGGCTTTTGCTGATAAATATTTTGAAACCGGTGGTGTTACCATGACTTATTTTGGTGACGGAGCAGCAAGACAAGGTTCATTACACGAAGCTTTCAACATGGCTATGTTATGGAAATTGCCAGTTGTATTTATCGTTGAAAACAACGGTTATGCGATGGGAACTTCTGTGGAAAGAACAGCCAATCACACTGACATCTGGAAACTTGGTTTAGGATACGAAATGCCTTGCGGACCAGTTGACGGAATGAACCCTGTAAAAGTAGCTGAAGCAATGACTGAAGCAATTGACAGAGCGCGTCGTGGAGACGGACCAACTTTCCTTGAAATGAAAACGTACCGTTACAGAGGACATTCTATGTCTGATGCACAATTATACCGTTCGAAAGAAGAGGTGGAAGAATACAAAAAAATTGACCCGATTACTCAGGTTTTAGATGTAATTATGGATCAAAAATATGCTACGGAAGAAGAAATTGAAGCAATTGACCAAAGGGTTAAAGATCTGGTTGAAGAATGTGTGAAATTCGCTGAAGAATCTCCATATCCTGAATTGCAACAATTATACGATGTAGTATACGCACAAGAAGACTATCCATTCACACCTCATAAACTATAACATATTATGGCGATAAAAGTAACAATGCCTCGTTTGAGCGATACTATGACGGAAGGAACGGTAGCGACCTGGTTAAAAAAAGTAGGCGACAAAATCAGTGAAGGTGATATCCTTGCTGAAATTGAAACAGATAAAGCTACAATGGAGTTCGAATCTTTTAACGAAGGAACTCTTTTACATATTGGAATTCAGGCTGGAGAAACTGCTCCGGTTGATTCCTTATTGGCAATCATTGGGAACGAAGGAGAAGATATTTCTGCTCTTTTAGCCGGTGGTGATGCTCCTGCTGCGGAAGCTCCAAAAGCGGATGCTGCTCCGGCTGCTGAAGCAAAATCAGAAGAAACTAAAACTGAAACTCCTGCTCCGGCTGCAAAAGCGGCGACTGAATTACCTAAAGGTGTTGTAGTCGTAACTATGCCACGCTTGAGTGATACAATGACCGAAGGAACTGTAGCAACCTGGTTGAAAAAAGAAGGTGATGCCGTAGCTGAAGGTGATATCTTAGCTGAAATTGAAACAGACAAAGCCACTATGGAATTTGAGTCTTTCAATGCCGGAACATTATTATACATCGGAATTCAGGAAGGGAACACAGCTCCTGTTGACAGCTTATTAGCGATCATCGGACCTGCCGGAACTGACATTTCAGGAATTGCCGATAATTATACTGCCGGAGGAACTGCAACTGCAAGTACTCCTGCTGCTGAAGAAAAAGCGGCTCCTGCTGCTGAAAAAGCAACGGAAGCTGTAGCCGATACTTCATCAAATGGCGGAAGAATTTTAGCTTCGCCACTGGCAAAGAAAATCGCTTCTGACAAAGGAATCCAGTTAACTCAGGTGAAAGGTTCAGGAGAAAACGGACGTATCGTAAAAAGCGATATCGAAAACTTCACTCCTGCTGCTCAGGGACAACCTGCTGCAAACGCAACTGCTACTGCACCAAAAACTGAAACTGCTGCGCCTGCTGCTCCAAAAGTATTTGTTCCTGCCGGTGAAGTTTTCACCGAAGAGATCAAAAACTCCCAAATGCGTAAAATCATCGCAAAACGTCTGGCAGAATCTTTATTTACAGCACCTCACTACAACTTAGTGATCGAAGTAAGCATGGATGACGCAATGGCGGCAAGAGCGACAATCAATACGGTTCCGGATACAAAAGTATCTTTCAACGATATGGTTATTAAAGCTTGTGCTTTAGCCTTGAAAAAACATCCAAAAATCAACTCTCAGTGGAAAGAAGATGCTATTATCATCAACCACCACGTAAATATTGGAGTTGCTGTTGCTGTTGAAGACGGATTGGTAGTACCTGTACTGAAATTTACAGATGCTATGAGTTTATCTCAGATTGGTGCTTCCGTAAGAGATTTGGCCGGAAGAGCTAAAAACAAAAAATTAGGACCGCAGGAAATGGAAGGAAGCACTTTTACAGTTTCTAACCTTGGAATGTTTGGTATTACTGAATTCAATTCAATTATCAACCAGCCGAATTCTGCTATCCTTTCTGTAGGGGCAATTGTAGAAAAACCAGTGGTTAAAAACGGTCAGATTGTAGTAGGAAACACCATGATGTTATCATTAGCGTGTGACCACAGAACAATTGATGGTGCAACCGGAGCTCAATTTTTACAGACACTAAAACAATACATCGAAAGCCCGGTAACTATGTTGGCATAATTATTTATGATGTCACCCTGAGCGAAGCCGAAGGTTATTTATATTAAAATCCCGTTTTGAACTTTCAAAACGGGATTTTTTATTTAATTTAGATTCATCATTCAACTTTTTAACCTATGAAAAAAATATTTCTCCTCACTTTATTTATGGCGGCACTCGCCTGTCAGAAAAAAGAAACTACCAAAGAAACAAATAAAGAAGCGGCAATCGTTACAGACGAACATACTTTCTCTAAACCGGATTTAGCGGTTGTAAAACATTTAGATCTCGACATCAAAGTTGATTTTGGCACGCAGACCATTTCCGGAAAAGCATCCTGGCTGATTGACAATATCAGCAAAGGAAATGAAATCATTTTTGACGAAAATACACTTAACATTACAAAAGTAACTTTGGGTGATGATGAGAAAGAAACCAAATTTGAACTTGGATCTGAAGTTGAATTTCACGGAAAACCACTTCATATCACAATCGAACCCAATACAACCAAAGTCAACATTTACTATAGCACGACCAAAGATGCGGTGGCATTGCAATGGCTAAATCCGCAGCAAACTGCAGACAAAAAGAAACCGTTTCTTTTTTCCCAGGGAGAAAGCATATGGTCCCGTACCTGGATTCCGTGTCAGGATTCTCCGGGCATTCGTTTTACGTATAACGCAAAAGTTACGGTTCCAAAAGATTTACTGGCTGTCATGAGCGCTTCTGTCAATCCGCAGAAAAAGAATGATACAGGCGTTTACACGTTCAAACAAGACAAGGCAATCCCGTCTTATCTAATGGCAATTGCCGTTGGTGACATTGAATTTCAATCCATAGACAACAGAACCGGAGTGTATGCTGAACCTTCTTTACTGAAGAAGGCGGCATGGGAATTTGCTGAACTGGGAAAAATGGTTGGCGCTGCTGAAAAACTATACGGACCTTACCGTTGGGGACGCTATGATGTATTGGTTTTACCTCCAAGTTTTCCTTATGGCGGAATGGAAAATCCAAACCTGACATTTTTAACTCCCGGTGTTATTGCAGGCGATCGCTCTTTAACAAGCTTACTGGCGCACGAATTAGGGCACAGCTGGAGTGGTAACTTAGTGACTAATGCCACCTGGGATGATATTTGGTTAAACGAAGGTTTTACCACCTATGTGGAACACCGTATCGGAGAAGAAATTTTTGGTGTAAAAGAGGCTAAAATGCAGGATGTCCTTACTCGTAAAGACCTGGATGACAACATAGAAGAATACGGCGCTACAAATCCGGATACGCGTTTAAAAGTAAGCCTTACCAACAGAAATCCGGACGATGGAATCAGCCAGATTCCTTATGTGAAGGGATACAACTTCTTAAAAGTAATAGAAGCTGCCGTAGGGCGTGAAAAATTTGATCCGTTTATTAAAAATTATTTTAATGCACATGCGTTCAAATCCATCACGACAGAAGATTTTATCAAGTACCTGAATGAAAACCTTATCAAAGGCGACAAAGCTCTTGCTGATAAAATAAAAGCCGACGAATGGATTTACAAACCGGGAATTCCTTCTAACATTACCCCATCCGTTTCGGAAGATTTTGCAGCAATCGACGCTATCCAGAAAAGCTGGAGAACAACCGGAGTGAAAGGCTTAAGCCAGAAAATAAAATCAACAACTGAAAAACAGCATTTCATAGATTATTTGCCAGAAGATGTCACTCCGAAAGAAATGGCGGAAATTGATGCCGAATTCAACTTCACCAAAGGCGGCAACTTCGTCATCAGACGTCAGTGGTTTGTTCCGTCCATCCGCAGTCATTACACCGTTGCTTATCCTGCAATCGAACAATTTATGATCGGAACGAGCCGAACAGGATCTTTAATGACATTGTATAAAGAATTAGTAAAAACCTCTCCGGGCAAAGACTGGGCGAAAAAGATTTTCGAAAAAGCAAAATCAGGTTATCACGCCACCACTGTTCAGGCGGTTGAAGGCGTTTTGAAATAGTTTTCAGTCTCAGTATTCAGTCACAGCTTACAGTCGCGGTCACAGTTTGCAGTTTCACTGAACACTGAGACTGAAAACTGAGACTGAGACCGAGACTGAACACTAAAATCCCCGGTTACACCTCGTAATCGGGGATTTTTTTATAACAAATGCCTGAGGGGAAAATTGTCCATCACATAGCGTACATTCTCCATGTTCTGAAAACTGCAATCGTCGCATCTTTGTAATGTCAAAAGACAACAACTCATAATAACATTAAAACAAAATAAGATGACACGATTAACAGCATTAAACCCGGAAGAAGTTACAGGTAAAACAAAAGATTTATTCAATGCCGTACAGGCTAAACTAGGAGTTGTACCTAACATGATGCGTACAATGGGAAATTCTCCGGCAGTACTGGAAGGTTATTTGAATTTAAGCGGCGCTTTGAGCCACGGTAAATTAAATGCAAAAACAGGTGAACTTTTAGCGCTGGCCATTTCAGAAGAAAACGCTTGTGATTACTGTCTGGCAGCTCATACTTTTATCGGAGAAAAATTGGTAAAAGCTGATCCGGCCGTTTTACACGCTGCAAGAACAGGAAACTCAACAGATGTAAAAACGGAAGCAATTTTACAATTTGCCAAAACTTTGGTCAGCAAAAATGGTTTGGTAAATGATGAAGATGTAAACAAAGTAAAAAATGCAGGCGTTTCTGATACTGAATTAGCTGAAACTGTCGCACATGTCGCTTTGAATATCCTGACCAACTATTTCAACAATACGGCCAATACAGAAATTGATTTCCCGGCAGTTCAGTCTTTAGAATTGCAAAACTAATTTCAAATAGTAATAATAATAATAATCCCTAAATATAGTCATGATTCATTTCATGACTATATTAGTATAAAAAAAATCATGGAAACACCAAGACATCCTTTACCTCCGTTTACAATGGAAACCGCATTGCAAAAAGTACAAATTGCAGAAGATGCATGGAACACAAAAGACCCGGAAAAAGTAGCCTTAGCCTATACGATCGATACGGAATGGCGAAACAGGACCGACTTCATCAATGGCCGTGAGGAAGTAAAAGAATTTTTAACCAAAAAATGGCAAAAAGAATTAAACTACAAACTCAAAAAAGAACTGTGGGGCTTTAAGGAAAACCGCATGGCTGTCCGATTTGAATACGAATGGCAGGATCATTCCGGGCAGTGGTTTCGAAGTTATGGAAATGAACTTTGGGAGTTTGACGAAAATGGCTACATGCAAAAACGATATGCCAGCATTAACGATCTGGCTATAGAAGAATCAGACCGTACACTATAAACATCGATTTCATGATCCATCAGAATGTTTTTACATTAATAAATCCTCAAAATGGCAATCTGGCCTTCAAATTACTTTCGTTTGAGGACAACAGCCATTTTGATCATTTACAACGCAATAATTATTTCTCCTTAATCTGGATTACCAAAGGTAACGGCAAAGTAAAAGCTGACTTTGCCGAACATCATTTTGAAGAAGATTCACTGCTTGCTTTTTCGCCTTATCAGCCGTTTATGATTTGCACGAAGGAAGACATTCAGGGAATCGCCATACATTTCCACCCTGATTTTTATTGCATTCACATGCATCAAAAAGAAGTTTCCTGCAACGGCGTGTTGTTCAATAATGTGTATCAGCCTCCTTTTACACGTATAACCGATCAGGCCAAAATAACCTTCCAAATGGTTATTGATCAAATGAAAACGGAGATTCAAAATGAAAAATTAGCCCAATATGAATTACTGATTTCCTACCTGAAAATATTTCTTATTATCGCTTCCCGACTGAAAAGAGAGCAACTGGAAGAATTAAAAACAACACCGGATTCCAAAGAACCTTTTATTCTTCAAAATCTTAAAGATGCAATTGAAGACCATTTCAAAACCAAACATTCAGCCGGGCATTATGCTGAAATGCTTAATATTTCACCCAAAGCTTTAGCTAAATTGTCTAAAAATTATTTCAACAAAACACTTACAGATCTTATCGCCGAAAGAATCATCATTGAAGCCAAAAGAGAATTGTATATGACCAATAAAACGGTAAAAGAGATTGCATACCAGTTAGGTTATGATGACGAACATTATTTCAGTCGGTTCTTTAAAACGAATGCCGATGTTTCGCCTCAATTGTATCGGGAAACAGTAGGTTTTGGAAGAATGGTTTAGTTTTTATTCTTTGCTTCAATCCACTTTGCCATGTATTTGGTACTTTTTAAAGTATGATGCTGCAGCAGGCTTCCCATAAAATTATGAAGGCGGTGGTTTGCTGAATCACTCATCAGGGCATTGATTTCAGTAATTAATGTCGTATCAAACTGATTCTTCTGATAGCATTGATTTATAATGGTGACACCGTTTTGCTGTGCCTGTTTCCAAAGCGTTTCATCGTTATATAATTCGATCGCTTGTTTTGCAAAAAGTGCCGTATCATTGGCTATAAATCCGTTCCATGGCAAATCGGAATGCATGGCCTCTGCTCCTGCTTCTGTAGTTATACTTGGCGTTCCGCATTGCATGGCTTCCAGTAACTTTCCTTTTAAACCCGCTCCAAAACGAATTGGCGCCAGCACTACTCTGGCCTTTCGTACCACTTCATTAGCGTCAGCAGCCCTTCCCATTATAAAAAAACCATCTCTAGGCTGATGCAGCTGCAATACTTTTTGCGACGGATATGCACCGTACACTTGCAAAACGGCTTCCGGAAAATCTTTTTTTACTAAAGGCCAAATGGTTTCTTTCAGATACTGAACCGTATTCCAGTTGGGTTCGTGGAGGAAATTCCCAATAAAAACAAAATGCTCCCGATCTTCAAATAAAGGTAAATTCATAAGTTCCTTTTGGGTCATTTCATCCACCAGAAAAGGAAGATAGAACAATATTTTCGGGTCAATTTTAAACACCTCGTTCAAAATTTTCATTTCGAATTCAGAAATAATAAACGATAAATCACATCTCAGAATACTGGCAATTTCGCGTTTTGCCACCTCTTCGGACAAAAGATCATTCAGCTCAAAAGTTCTGTTTTCCTTAAAAGCCTTTTGCCTTGCTGCTCTCAGACAATGCAAATCTTCGGTGTCCAGTAATCGTAGGGCGTTCGGGCAATTTTCAGCAACCCTCCAGCCAAATTGTTCTTCAATCATAAAACGGTCAAATAAAACCACGTCCGGATTTAATTCGATAACAAAATCATCAAAACTGGAATTATTGAGTGCAATAGATTTTTTTACAATTCCAAAAGAGGCCAGATCAACCATAAAATCGCTGTCCATAGCCGCACTGGCAAATGTAATTTCAAATCCATTTTGTTTAAAAATAGAAATCAGCTGCATCATTCTGCCACCCGCCGCAGACGAATTGGGTTCCGGCCATACAAAACCTATAATTAAAAGTTTTTTTATTCGACTCATTTTAATTCTTTGAACCTGCAAAATAATGCTTTTTTGAGCGCAATAACACGTTATTTCCTGATTTTCGGTCGTAAAAAAGACTAATTTTGCAGTATTCAATTTTTCAATAAAATTATGTTAGGATTAAAATTAGCCACAGACCCTCGTTGGGTAAATATAGTCGAGTCGAATATCGAAGAGATCCTGACCGATCATGCCTGGTGTGAGCAAAAAGCAGCTTCGAATGCCATAAGTTTAGTTACGTACAACTCTGAATTAGAGGAATTAGTAACCGAAATGCTGGTTATTGCCAGAGAAGAGTTAGAGCATTTGCAAATGGTACACGACCTAATCAAAAAAAGAGGACTGACATTAGGGCGCGAAAGAAAAGATCATTATGTAAATGAGCTTTTTAAATTCATGAAAAAAGACGGAAGCCGCAAAGATGCCCTTTGTGACCGCCTCCTGTTTTCAGCCATGATCGAAGCCAGAAGCTGTGAGCGTTTTAAAGTTCTTTCTGAAAACATAAAAGACGAAGAACTGGCTACTTTTTATCGTGACCTGATGATTTCCGAAGCGGGCCACTACACTACTTTTTTAGGATTCGCCCGAAAATATAAAGACAATATAGATATTGACAAGCGCTGGAAAGAATGGATTGAGTTCGAAGGTTCCATTATTACCAATTACGGCAAGAGTGAGACCGTTCACGGATAATTCATTCGTTTTTACTATTCTTTTTTATAAAATTTAATCCTAACAATTTTTGTTATGCAAAAAAATAAGTCCAGATCGATCGTATTCAAAATATTGAAATACGTCGGAATAACCTTTGTTGTTATTTTAGGATTATTGTTTTTAACCCCAATACTTTTTGCCGATCAGATCAAAGAACAGATCAAAAAAACGGCAAATGAGCGACTGAGTGCCGAATTGAATTATTCAGATGTTTCCGTATCCTTTTTTCGCCATTTCCCTTCCCTGACCTTGACTTTAAACGACTTAAAGTTAAACGGATCGGCACCATACAAAAACGAAAAATTTATCACGGCCAAAGAAGTTTCCTTCGGAATAGATGTTGCGAGTTTAATTTTTAGCAAATCAGTAAAAATAGACCAGATTTATTTATCTGATTCGTTTATTAATGTAAAAGTAAATCCGAACGGGGAAGCGAATTACAATATCTACAAATCCACAGCACAGGCTTCTGCTTCGAAAGACAGTACGGACACGGCATTGAAACTGGAACGAATCGAGATTCTGAACAGCAAAATTATTTATGACGATCAGTCTACCAGGGTTCATTTTGATGCTTTAAACTTTAATTACTTAGGAAAAGGAAATCTGGACAAAGCTGTTTTTGATTTGTATTCGAAAGCGAAAATTGAAAAATTAAATATCGTTTATGACAACGAACCTTATTTGATGAACAAACAGATCGATGCGGATCTGATTACCAAAGTAAACGTAAACTCATTATCGTTCGTTTTTGAGCAAAACAACCTGAAAATCAATCAGCTTCTGGTCGATTTTAAAGGGAAATTCGATTTCCTGAAAGACGGCTACAATATGGATCTTGTCCTAAAATCCGACAATAGTAAACTATATGATGTTTTTACCGCTTTCCCGCCCAAGTACATCACCTGGCTTTCCAAAACGGAATTAAGAGGGAATACCAATTTACTTTTAACGGTAAAAGGAAATTACATTGCTTCACAAAATATTGCCCCTGATCTGAATTTAGATTTAAAATTGGACAACGGATTTGTGAATTATAACAAGAGTGCTTTCCCTGTTTCGAACCTGAATTTAGACATCAAAACAAAAGTCCCATCCTTAAATCCGGACCTTTTGATTGTTGAGGCTAAAAACTTTTCCCTAAACATCAATAAAGATTACCTAAAGTCGAAGTTCTACATGAAAGGCCTTAATACGCCCGACATCAATGCCGAATTTAAAGCCAAAATTGATCTTGAGAAACTTAACAAAGCACTCGGAATACCGAATTTGACACTAAAAGGAAATTTAATTGGGGATGTTAAAGCCAACGGTAAATTTGATCAGAAGAACAAACTTTTCCCTGTCACAAAGGGCGCAATCGATTTGACAAACGGTTATTTAAAAACAAAATATTATCCCAATCCCATTACCAATATTGTTGTAAAATCGAAAATTGAAAATCAAAAAGGAACTTTCCGGGATTTAAAAGTCAATCTAAAACCTGCCCGGTTTACTTTTGAAGGAAAACCTGTTTTTGTACAGGCGGACCTGAGTGATTTTGATGATTTGAATTATGATATCAAAGCAAACGGAGAACTGGATGTCAATAAAATATACAAAGTCTTTTCGCAGAAAGGACTTGATCTGGATGGTTTTGTAAAAGCTGATCTGGTTTTGAAAGGCAAACAAAGTGATGCTGAAAAAGGCAATTACAGCAAACTATACAACAAGGGAACGCTTGAACTCAGAAATATCGGGATTGCTTCCGAATATTTGCCTAAAAAGTTTGTGATCAAAGAAGGTATCTTTAAAATCAATCAGGATAAGATGTCGTTCAATAACTTTTTGGCGGCTTACGGGCAATCTGATTTTACGATGAATGGGTATATGCAGAACGTTTTTAACTTCGCAACTACCAACACGGGCGTTTTAAGAGGTTCTTTTAAAGTTTCCGCACGCTACATCAATGTGGACGAATTTATGTCCAATACTGACGGTAATACAACCGTAACAGCAGCACCAACAAAAACCGAAGCGCCAAAAACCGGGGCAAAAGAAACGGGTGTTATTATAATTCCGGCTAATCTGGATCTGCAATTATTAGCGAATGCACAAAAAGTAAATTTTGACAAACTGAATCTTCAAAATGCAACCGGGCATTTAAAGATGAAAAAAGGGAAATTGACTATGCAAAATACCGGTTTTAACTTAATCGGCTGCAAGGTAACCATGAATGCCAATTATCAGGCTGTAACTCCTCAAAAAGCCAACTTCGACTACGGAATTAAAGCAACCGATTTCGACATTAAGAGAGCCTATAATGAAATTGAAGTGTTCCGAAAAATGGCCAGTGCCGCAGAAAAAGCACAAGGAATTGTTTCGTTGGATTATCAGCTTAAAGGAAGATTAACCGGAAATATGGAACCTGTTTACCCTTCGCTTGTGGGCGGCGGAACGCTTTCTGTAAAAGACGTTAAGGTAAGAGGCCTGAAAATGTTCAATGCCGTAAGCAAACAGACCAGTTCTGAAGCAATGAAAAATCCGGATGTATCGAAAGTTGATATTAAAACGACCATCAAAAATAATATCATGACGGTAGAACGCTTTAAATTTAAGTTTGCCGGCTTCAGACCCAGAATTGAAGGCACAACAAGTTTAGACGGAAAACTAAACTTAAAAATGCGCTTAGGACTTCCTCCGCTTGGGATCTTCGGAATTCCGTTAACCATTACCGGAACACAGAATAGTCCTAAAGTAAAACTGGGAAGAAAAACAGAGGATCTTGAGGAAACTAAGGATATTGAATAGTAAAATTCCAATAGCAAAAATTCAAAATTCCAATTATCTGGGGTTTTCTGATCAATTGAATCGAAATTCGAAGTCCCCTTTGTCATTTCGACGAATGAGACTCCACCACTAGCGAACAGACGAAGTAAATCACACTAGTTTAGCACTAAAGATGTGAACATGCAGGTTGGCGAATACTGGATGCGATTTCTCCTTCGTCGAAATGACAGTACATACTCCAAAATGAAAGTAAAACAAATACCTTAACCCACATACAACATTTCACTCACGTACAAAATTCCCTTTGCCAATATCCACAGCAAGACTGCCATTCCTAAAAATCCCCAGGTCACTGTTTTACTTCTTTTCCAGCTCATAAAAAAGGTGGGGATCTCCCAATATTTGATCACAATATAGATGCTCATTCCAAGTAAAGAGGCCCAGATCATTTCGGTTGAATGTGCATAAAAGCTATATAACAAAGAAGCCGAAAGAAAAAGAAATGTAATCAATTGCAAATAATAGTAATTCTTATAATTGTATTTGAAATTATGTTTAAGCGATAAAATCAAAAATGAAATAATCAGCAAACTGGTCAGGGCAGTTATCACATAGTAAAAAACCGGATTCTGCTGACCAATCAGAAAACCATCAATAAATAAAGCTATAAGAATACAAGCAGCGAGTGAGTAAACACTTCTTTCCACATACGTATCCTTAAAAGGGATCAGGATTGGGGAAATGTATTTTTCCAGGGTACGCCAAAACGGCAAAGCACAGATGGCAGCCATAACAGAGACAACAATCTCATAATTATACAAAACATCATCCGGAACTTTATACAATACAAATATAAGAGCACCGGTAACAATTAAGGCAGGAAGACAAATCGTTTTTACCGTTTCCCACTTATCAGTTGCCCAGAAATTATTTTTTATTTCAAAAAGATACTTACTCACTAAATATTTCCGGGTAAAAAGTGCCGTGGACTGACTCCACAATAAAAAGAAACCTGTATGGATTACAACAGTACGTAATGTCATTTCGTCTATAAAACAGCCCCCAACAACACAGACAATACCTATTAATAGTAATTCATAAGTCAAAATTACTGCTGAAAATAAAAACCTGAATAAGGGTGCGAATTGTTTTATAAGTATATTTAGAAGCATACCCCAATAATTACGCAATAAACCTATTATGGCACATATTGCGATAAATGCCGCCAGATACAACATCCATTTGGTCAGGGATTGCGTTTGTATCCATAATTGAACCGCGGAATCTTTTGCAGGAATATAAACAACATGCGAATTAGTATAGATTTCGTTCGCCAGCTGATTTCTTACGTTATCATTAAGTACTGAAAACTGATTTTTATGCTGTTGCCAATACGAGTTAGCATCAGCACCGCCTTTCTGTAAAACGGCAAATTCATATAAAATCTTTTTCTGACTATCGTTTAGTGATACGATTTGTTCCGTAGGGTTAATTTCTTTTGCAAATAAGCCTGAGCAGAAAAGAAATAAAAGGATAAGTATTTTTTTCAAAATTGGAATAGATTAATCCAGCCAAAAATACTGATAATAAAGGATCAACACTACATGTTATGGAAAAAGATAAAAAAACATAGACACTCGTTATTTTTACCGCAAGGAACGCTAAGATTTTTTATTCCTGATTTATAAAAGGCAAAGTTCGCAAAGCTAAGTCAATACATAGCTTTGCGAACTTTTTACTTTCTAATGTATTTTAGATAAAAATCCTAGCGTTCTTTGCGGTAATATCTTTTTTCGCTCCAACGGCTTTAGATATTAATTCATACTAAATCTACCATTAAAGGCTTATTCAATTAATATTTACAACTCTTGAATTAATTATAAACAAAAAACCCGCTCGCAATGCGAACGGGTTTTGTAATAAGTAATCTAATGATTATGCTTCGAATGGAAGGATAGATACATAAGATTTGTTATCTCTTTTCTTTTGGAACTTAACAACTCCAGCTACTCTTGCGTGTAGTGTGTGATCTTTACTGATGTAAACGTTTTCACCTGGATTATGTTTTGAACCTCTTTGTCTAACGATGATGTTCCCAGCAATAGCAGCTTGTCCACCAAAAATCTTAACGCCTAGACGTTTTGATTCTGATTCTCTACCATTCTTCGAACTACCGACACCTTTCTTGTGAGCCATGACGTATGAGTTTAAATATTGTTATTATTCTTTAGTAGCTTCTTTTTTTGCTTTTGGAGCTGCTGCTTTTTTTACTTTTGGAGCTGCTTCAACTTCAGTTGCCGGAGCATCTTCTGCTACAACCGCTTTTTTAGCTGCTGCTTTTTTAGTTCCTCCTACTGCAGTAATACCTTCAATTACAATTTGAGTAAGATATTGTCTGTGACCATTTCTCTTTTTGTAACCTTTTCTTCTTTTCTTTTTGAAAACGATTACTTTATCTCCTTTTAAGTGTTGTAACACTTTAGCTTCTACTGAAGCACCTTCTATAGCTGGGGCGCCTAAAGTTACGCTTCCGTTATCGTCTAATAAAAGAACTTTGTCAAATGAAATACTTGAACCTTCTTCGTTAGCCAAACGGTTAACATAAACCTTTAAGTCTTTGCTTACTTTAAATTGTTGCCCTGCTATCTCTACGATTGCATACATACCAAATTGATTTATTGATTTTTAAGGTTGCAAATATACAATTAATAATTTACTGTGCAATCTCTTATTTCAAAAATATTTTAATCTATTTAAAGGCTGTCTTTCAGGCCATTTTAGTTCAAGACAAAAATTTTTTATAAGTTAAATAGTATTAAATTAAAAACAATTGTTATTTAGTAATTAAAAAAAAGTTATTTTTGATGTAACTAATATTAACTCTTAGCTACCTATTTACATATTAGGTAACTAAAATTATTAATCTTTATGAAAAATTCGATAATGATGTTAAGCGCTGCACTAATGCTCGGCGGAGTAGCTCATGCTCAAAAAGTAGCTTTTGAAGAATACAATTTAGATAACGGCATGCACGTTATTCTGCACAATGACCCTTCTGCTCCGGTGGTTATCACTTCTGTTATGTATCATGTTGGTTCAAAAGACGAACGCCCTGACCGAACTGGTTTTGCGCATTTCTTTGAACATTTATTATTCGAAGGAACTGAAAATATAAAACGTGGCGAATGGATGAAAATCGTTACCGCAAATGGCGGAGTCAACAATGCCAACACTTCCGATGACAGGACTTATTATTACGAAGTTTTTCCTTCCAACAGCCTGGAATTGGGTTTATGGCTCGAATCAGAACGATTAATGCACCCTATCATAAATAAAATTGGTGTTGACACGCAAAATGAAGTTGTGAAAGAAGAAAAAAGAATGCGTTACGACAATCAGCCTTACGGAAATATTCTTCCGGAGGTTAAGAAAAACATGTTTAAAAACCATCCGTACCGCTGGACCACGATCGGATCCATGAAAGACTTAGATGCTGCAACCCTTGAAGAGTTTCAGGCATTTAATAAAAAATTCTATACACCAAACAATGCCGTTCTGGTAGTTGCGGGAGATTTTGACAAAAACAAAACCAAAGAATGGATTCAGAAATATTTCGGTCCGATTCCAAAAGGGGAAGAAGTAAAAAAACAAACTTTTACAGAAGCGCCTATTACCGAAACCATAAAAGCAACTTATGAGGATCCGAATATCCAGATTCCTATGGTGGTTGCCGCTTACAGAACACCATCAATGAAAACAAGAGACGCCAGAGTCTTAGACTTAATCTCTTCGTATTTAAGTGATGGAAAAAGTTCAAAACTATACAAAAAAATTGTTGATGATAAAAAAATGGCACTGCAGATTGGTGCTGTAGGTTTTAGCCAGGAAGATTACGGAATGTACATTTTGTATGGTTTACCAATGGGAACTCATACAACAGCTGACATCTTAAAAGAAATGGATGAGGAGATCGTAAAAATCCAAACCGATTTGATTTCTGAAAAAGATTATGAAAAACTGCAAAATAAATTCGATAATAATTTTGTCAATGCGAATGCCAGCGTTGAAGGAATTGCTGAAAATTTAGCTTCCTTTTATTTACTTTATGGAGACGTAAATCTTATTAATACCGAAATCGACCTCTACCACTCTATTACCAGAGAAGAAATCAGAGAAGTTGCCAAAAAGTATTTAAACCCTAATCAGCGTTTAATTTTAGATTATGTTCCTTCAAAAAAAGTTCAAAACTAAGAAAATCGAATCATGAAAAAAATACATACCGTTTTAATCCTTTTATTCCTGACTGGAATTATGCAAGCACAAGATCGTCCACAGCCAAAACCCGGAACCTCACCAGTAGTCAATATCAAAAAACCGCAAACTTTTGTGCTGGCCAACGGTATGAAAGTTTTGGTAGTTGAAAACCATAAATTACCAAGAGTCAGTTTCAACCTTAGCCTGGACAATGCTCCTTTCACGGAAGGAAACAAAAAAGGTGTTGATGAACTGACCAGCAGCTTAATTGGAAATGGCACTAAAAAAACCACCAAACAAGCCTTCAACGAAGAGATTGATTTTTATGGCGCTAACATCAACTTTACTTCCAGCGGCGCTTATGCCAGCTCCCTGTCAAAATATTCAGGGCGTGTTTTAGAACTTTTGGCCGAAGGTGCATTACAGCCTAATTTTACACAAACAGAATTTGATAAGGAAAAAGCAAAATTATCGGAAGGCCTTAAAGCAGAGGAAAAAAGTGTTCCTGCTATTGCAAACCGTGTGGTAGATGTTTTAGTCTTTGGAAAAAATCATCCTGCGGGAGAATATATTTCGGAAGAGACCTTAAAAAATGTAACCCTTGCCGATGTTCAGGCGAATTATGCTACGTATTTTGTTCCTGAAAACGCCTATTTAGTTATAATTGGTGATGTTAAATTCAAAGAAACAAAAGCAGCTGTCGAAAAACTTTTTGGAGGATGGAAAAAACAAGCTGCCCCAAAAACTACGTATCCAAATCCGACAGACGTTTCGAAACTTCAAATTGATTTTGTTGATGTTCCAAATGCCGTTCAGTCAGAGATTTCATTGGTAAATACCGTGAACTTAAAAATGAGCGATCCTGATTTTTTTGCTGCCGTAATTGCAAATCAAATTCTTGGAGGTGATTTTAACAGTTACCTGAACATGAATTTACGCGAGCAACACGCCTGGACCTATGGGGCGAGCTCAAGTATCGGAACCGGAAAATACACGACTAAATTCAAAGCTTCGTCTGCGGTAAGAAATGCCGTTACAGATAGTGCCGTAGCTGAATTTGTAAAAGAAATAAAGAGAATCAGAACCGAAAAAGTTTCTGAAGATGTTTTAAAAAATGTAAAAGCAGGTTATATCGGAAGATTTGTAATGCAGGTTGAAAAGCCGCAAACTGTTGCCCGATATGCCCTTAACATTGAGACAGAAAAACTTCCGGCTGATTTTTATGAAAAATACATCCAGACGATCAATAATGTAACTGCCGACGATATTTACCGCGTAGCCAATAAATATTTTCCGGTAGATAACATGCGTATCGTGATTGTTGGTAAAGGTTCGGAGGTAATTTCAGGTTTGGAAAAACTTCAGATTCCAATTTTCTATTTTGATAAATACGGAAACCCGGTGGAGAAACCAGTTACCAAAAAAGAAGCTCCTGCAGGAATTACAGCAAAAACTGTTTTCGACAATTATATCAAGGCAATTGGCGGTGAAAAAGCAGTTTTGGCAGTTAAAACACTGGCTATGACTGGTACGACAACAATCCCACAAGCTCCTTCTCCGTTGAGTTTTACTTCAAAATTAGATTCTAATGGAAAAATGATGGTTTCGCTTAATATGGGAAGTATGCCTTTAATGAAACAGGTGGTAAACGAAAAAGGCGCTTATGTAGAACAGCAGGGACAACGTAAAAACTTAGAAGGTGATGATTTAGCCGAAATGAAAGCAAGCGCAACTCCTTTTGAAGAATTACGCCTGAGCAAAAGAACAGATCTGAAAGTTGATGCCATAGAACCAATAAACGGCCATGATGCTTATTCCATAAAAGACGGCAAAACCGTTTACTATTATGATGTACAATCAGGCCTGAAGGTTGCCAAACTTAAAGTGAAAGAGCAAAGCGGACAATCGACTACGCAAACGACTTATTTCAATGATTATAAAGAGGTAAAAGGAGTAAAAGTTCCTTTCAATATCATTCAGAATGCAGGCTTTGAATTGGACATCAAAATGTCTGATATCAAAATCAATGAAGGTGTTTCGGCAGCAGATTTTCTTTAGAACAAGGTACTTCAGAAAAGGTTCTGAGGTTCTGAGTTTCTAAGGTGCTGAGATTTTTAAAAAAGCCCTGTAAAAGTTTAAAACTTTTACAGGGCTTTTTTAATATTATTTTTTGTCATGCTGAGCGAAATCGAAGTGCCGTTGCAATTGATGTGCGCTTCGACTTCTGTCGGAGTGATATTCACAAAACCTTTATTTTTTTGCTGACAAATAGACTCCGATCAAGATAATAAAGGCTCCGAAAAACTGTACCGGTGTCAGCATTTCATTGTCTAACAATCCCCAGAAGAAAGCTACTATCGGAATCAGATAGGTTACCGATGTTGCAAAAACAGGCGACGACATTTGTATCAGTTTGAAGAAAATAACATTTGCGATTCCTGTTCCTAAAACCCCAAGGATCATCACAAATAAAATAGAATTTTGTGTGACTTCCAGATTTATACTGTGCGTAATATCTGTTGTACTTAAAATAAGTAAAGCAGGTAGAAGTAAAATAGCGAAATTTCCTGTTGTAATACTTAACGAATTTAAATCGGACAAATATTTCTTAATCAGATTGACATTCAAAGCATAACAAATTGTTGCAATAACCACCAGAATCACATAATAGTAATTTTGTCCGGGATGTGAAGAAGCACCACTCAAAACCAAAAGCAAACACCCAATTAATCCGATAAAAACTCCCAGAATTTGTCGTTTTTGAAATTGGATTCCAAAAGCAATTGTCCCAAGAACCAATGTATTTAAGGGCGTAAGCGAATTTAAAATCGCCACGATAGAACTATCTACTTCCGTTTCTGCAATAGCAAAAAGATAGGCCGGCATAAAGGTTCCGAAAAGGGATGTTAAAGCAATAAATTTCCACTGATGGCGGGAAATCTTCTTTAGACTCTTAAATCCAACGATAAGCAAAAAAAGTGCTGCAAAAATAATACGGAAGGAACCCACCTGAATTGCGGTTAAGCCCACCAATCCTCTTTTGATTAAAATAAAAGAACTTCCCCAAATGAGCGAAAGCACAAATAAGTAAATCCACTTTAACTGTTTTGCATCCATAAATTGTATTTTACTGCAAATTTGTACTATTTTTATGAACTGACCTTCGGTTTTTTATTAATTTTGCACGAAAGGGTATTAGCAATTTAAAAATCATATATAATGAAATTTACAAGAATCATAGCTGTTGCGGCAATTGCAGGTTTAGTATTAGTGGGATGCAAAAAAACAGAAAGCGAAAAAATAATTCCACAGACAGCTGAAGTAAAAAAAACAAAAGAACCCGTAGTAATCGCGCCTGAAAATGTGCAGACAGCAAGCTTCACTATAGAAGGAATGACCTGTGCAGTGGGATGTGCAAAAACAATAGAAGAAGAATTATCCAGTCTGGAAGGAGTTGAAAAAGCTGCCGTTGATTTTGACAAAAAAACAGCCACTGTCACTTTTGACAAAACCATTCAAAACCCTGAAAACCTAACAAAAACAGTTCAGGCTACCGGAGACGGAAAAACCTATAAAGTTTCGAATATGAAATCATAAGCAAAAACATTTTACATAAAAAAAAGCGTCCTAATCGGGACGCTTTTTTTATGATTCGTTTTTAAAGAAAGAATATCCGGATGAATTAAAAAAACTGAAGATTATACTTTAAACTGAATTTTCATCATAAAAAACGACACAATCACATCAGATTGTTTCTATATTTGTTTTAAAATCAAACCTTCTCTATGAAAAGACTTCTACTTTTTATCTTTTGTATTTTCTTCTTAAATTTCACGTATGCTCAGGACAGCTGGCAACCGATGAACACCAATGACCTGAATCGCAATGCTTTTTTAAAAGCTTCAAAAACACACTTGGCAATAGGCAAAAACAAACTGCCTTACGTAGCCTATAAAGATGATTGGGCTGATGGAAAAGGTACGGTGCAGAAATTTAACGGAGTATCCTGGGAACTGGTTGGAGTACAAGGATTTTCCCCGGGAACTGTAGATGATGTTTCCATTGCTGTAGATCAGAACAATATTCCATACGTTGCGTACAAAAACAATTTAAATTCTAAAATTATTGTTCAGAAATTTAACGGCACCACCTGGACAAAAGTTGGTAATGAAGGTTTTTCTATAGGCTCTGCGGAATACATTTCTATCATTATAGACAAAAATAATATACCCTACGTGGCATATAGTGGCCGGAAAACAACCGATTATACCAACAAACTTACGGTACAAAAATACAATGGTACCGATTGGGAATTGGTAGGTTTAACCCGATTTTCTGAAGGAAGCAGCGATACGTATAGCAGTTCAATTGCCATAGACAATAAC
Source organism: Flavobacterium sp. ENC (assembly GCF_020991415.1). Classification (GTDB taxonomy): domain Bacteria; phylum Bacteroidota; class Bacteroidia; order Flavobacteriales; family Flavobacteriaceae; genus Flavobacterium. The sequence continues at coordinate 142,449 of NZ_JAJMOY010000001.1, forward strand.
AATATCCCTTTCATAGCATATAAAAATAGCGGAGAAGCCGGCGGATATAAAAGCATTGTTCAGAAATTTAACGGAACTGGGTGGGAAACATTAGGAAGCCCCGGATTCTCAGAAGGCTTCGTCGGTACGGTCTCTTTGGCTCTGGACCACAATAATGTTCCTTATGTCTCCTATCTGGATGTTGAAAATTCATATGGCAGCACCGTCCAGAAATTCAATGGTACAGCATGGGAATTAGTAGGGAAAGCAGGATTTTCTGCAGGACAGGCAACAGAACCTGTCATTGCAATTGATAAAAATAATTTGCCCTATATAGCTTACAGAGACGAAGCAAACGCTTCAAAAATCAGGATCGAAAAATTTAACGGAACTGACTGGAATCCCATAGGTACGCCCGGGCTTTCAGCCGGGGCGGTAAACTATGTCTCTATTGCAATCGATGATAGCGACTTACCTTATGTCGTATATAAAGATGCAGGAAAGAATAACAACACTGTCGTAACGAAATTTAATGGTACAAACTGGGAGGAAGTTGGCCCGAGAGGAATTTCTGAAGAAGGACCTCTGGTAGAAATTATTTCAAGCGCGATAGACCACAATAATGTTACTTATGTCGCTTATTCAGATCCAAAAAATTTAGAGAAATGTACGGTTCAGAAATACAATGGAAAAACCTGGGAAATTGTTGGAAAAGTCGGTTTTTCTATCGGACAGGTTAATCTTATTTCTATAGCCATTGATAATAATAACGTACCGTATGTTGCTTACAAAGAAGGTACATCGTATTCAAACGGAAAATGTACGGTTCAGAAATTTAACGGAACGTCATGGGAATTATTAGGAATTAAGGGATTCTCACCAGAGCTTGCAGGAAATTTAAATATCGCTATTGACCATAATAACATACCTTATGTTGCTTACACGCAATTTATAAGCGCAGGTGTTTATGATGCGGTGGTTCAAAAGTTTAATGGTTCAACCTGGATACCGGTGGGAACTTTGGGCTATTCATCAGGAGCCTTTTCCGAAACATTTGTAAGTTCTATTGCTATCGACAACAACAATATACCTTATGTATGCTTTTTAGACAGTCAGAATTTTGAGGATCGTGGTACCATTAAAAGATTTAAAAACAATTCGTGGGAAACATTGGGAACCGGAAAAAACTATTCTTTTCCCGGATACATTGCAATCGATTCTAATAATATTCCGTATGTGTTAAATGCTTCCAGCTCTTTGAGCGAATGGAATACGATCCAGAAATTTAATGGAACTTCCTGGGAAATAGTTGGAAGTGCAGGTTTTTGCAAGGGCGAAGAAAAATCTATAGCCATAGACCACAATAATGTTCCCTATATATTCTATTGTGATCAGATGAATAACAGTAAAAAAAGTACCGTTCGAAAATTTAACGGGACATCCTGGGAATTGGTAGGAGCAGCTGAGTTTTCCCAAAATCCAATATACAGACCCCTGATCTTAATCAACAACAAAAATGTTCCAATAGTTATTTACTGCAGCAATAACGACAACAATGACAGCAGCAACAGTATTTATGCAAAGTATTTTGGTGCCTCAAATACCCTTAGCACAAGTACACCAACAAAATCACCTTCGCAAAAAATTAATTTATTCCCAAATCCTGTCCGAAATTCATTTTCTGTTTCGGGAGAAGAAACTGTTCTTGGATTAGAAATATTTGATTTATTAGGGAAATCCGTTTATAAATCATTCCTGGAAAGTGAAACTTATAATATTGAATCTTTGCCGAAAGGAATTTACGTAATTAAGATACAGACAGAAAAAGGATCTTACACAATGAAGATAATTAAAGAATAATTTCTTTTAATCAAAAAAAAAGCATTCACCACAAGATGAATGCTTTTTTTAAAATATTATTTCCACTTCAGTGTTTCCATAAGCTGTCGCATATCATTTTTAATATAACTGGCCGCCGGCATAATAGAATCAAAGTTGGGCTTTGCATAAAAATAAACCGATCCGGTTATGAAATGTTTTGTACTGTCTGTCACATAAAATTGTGAATTTGTAGCCGCGTTTCCATCCACCTGGTAAAACATTCCGTATACTTTTTTTTCAGGGTTTAAATACGGCTGTTCTAAAATATCATCCGCTTTTATGACATGCTCGTAAGTTAGCTTCTGGGCATCTTTTAACAATTTCTCAATATTATTATTTACCGGTTTATATGTGAGATATATGGTGGCTTTCATTTTGGGATAAGTAATTGCAAACCCACAATTTTTTTCTCCTTTGATTACAGCACCTTCATTCATTTCGAAAGTAAACGGACAATTGTTTTCAAAATTTACATATTTTGCTTCCGGGTAATCTAACCTCAAATAGCTTGATGGCTTAGGTAAGACTTCATTTTTACAACTTATAATTGTAAAAATCAGCAAAATTGTCAGTGTTGAAATTATTTTTTTAAGCATTTTATTCTAATGTTACTTTTATTTGTTTTACCCGTTTTTTATCAACTGCTTCAATTGTAAAGACACAGTTTTCAAACGTTACTTTCTGATCTTTTTTAGGGAAGTTACCCAGGATTTCCAAAATAAAGCCTGCTAAGGTTTCCGCTTCGCCTTTTTGGGATTCAAAAACATCTTCATCGACTTCAACAATCCTGTAAAAATCTTTCATATTGATCTTTCCTTCAAACAGAAAGTTCTTTTCATCAATTTGTGAAAAATTTAAATTTTCATCGTCAAACTCATCACTGATATCCCCGACAATTTCTTCAATAACGTCTTCTAAAGAAACCAGTCCGGATGTACCTCCGTATTCGTCCACCACAATGGCCAGATGGCTTTTGAGGCTCTGAAAATCTTTTAGCAAATTATCCAGTTTTTTATTCTCAGGGACAAAAAAAGCATCTCGTACCAGGGAGGTCCAGTCGAATTCTTTTTTATCGATATGAGGCAATAAATCCTTTACAAACAGTACACCTTCAATCTGATCGATATTGTCTTTGTAAACCGGAATTCTTGAAAATCCTTTTTCAATGATCTTCGGGCAAATCGCTTCAAAGGCTTCTGAAATTTCCAAAGCAAAAATATCAATCCTCGGACTCATCACCTGCTTGGTATCTGTATTTCCAAAAGAAACGATTCCTTCCAGTATTTTTTGTTCTTCGCTTGACGTTCCTTCAGAATCCGTAAGCTCCAGCGCCTGCGATAACTGATTGATCGAAAAATTGTTTTTTTGTTTCCCTAATTTATTTTGCAAATATAAGGTAAGGCTTCGCATGGGCAAGCTGACAGGTGAAAGTAATTTATCAAGGACAGCAACGGGATAGGCCGACCACTTCGCAAATTTTATATTGTTTCGGCTGGCATACACTTTGGGCAAAACTTCTCCGAACAACAAAATTAAAAAAGTCACCAGAATTACTTCTAACATAAATTTAAAAGCAGGAGATTCTACGCCGGAGAAAATATTTTGTCCTATAAAGGAGAACAAAATAACCACACCTATATTAAGAAAGTTATTAGCGACTAATAGTGTTGCTAAAAGTTTTTTGGGTTTATCTAAAAGACTGGAAATGATTTTACCTTTTGAAAGGTCTTCCTGAAGAGTGTCGTCAATATCTTTTTGGGATAAAGAAAAAAGTGCCACTTCGGCACCTGAGACAATTGCCGATAAAAACAGCAAAATAAATATTCCGACAAAACCAATTATTAAATTGATGTCAAAATTTGTACTAAAAAGTAAACTGGGCTCCGGGTCCAAACTGAAAAAAATTAGTTAAACAATCAAAAAGGCAGGTCATTTATAGGCAAGTCCTCGTTAGTCGTGTCAAAGTTAGTGTTTTTTACGGATTCTGAATCGGTATTTGGTTTATGTAATGTAGTTTCTTTTTTGGTTGTCAGGAAAGTAAATTCTGTAACCTGAATTTCTGTAGTATATTTTGTCGTACCGTCTTCGGCTTGCCACTGACGGGATTTTATACGTCCTTCGATAAAAATCTTATCCCCTTTAGAAAGGTACTTTTCGCAAATTTCAGCTGCTTTATTGCGTACAACCAGGTTATGCCATTCTGTTGACGTTATCTTTTCGTTTGTAGTTTTATTGATATAAACCTCATTTGTAGCCAACTGAAAACGTCCGATGCAGTTTCCTCCATCAAAATAATGCATCTTAACATCATCGCCCAAATGGCCAATGAGCATCACTTTATTTAATGTTCCGTTCATGGTTTTTTTGTGGTATTTATCCCAAAGATACATTTTTTTAGCAATTTATTTCCTGCTTTTCAATAAAATTATATATTACAATTGGAAAAGGAAACGTTTTCAAATTGTTAGCATCGATCCCCTTTTCAATTATTTCTTCAATTTTAATTTTCCAAAACTGAATATGCAAATGCTGATGGGACAGTTTATGAATAACCGTCGCATGGCTGCATTCTTCTATACCTATAATTGTATAGGCGGAAAACAGCTCGTTTTCAACCGCTTTAGAAACAAAATCAAAGTCCGCAATCTCCTGAGTCTCTAAAAGGGGAAATTCATATAAATTATGCCAGATTCCTTTTGCTGTTCTTTTTTGAATTAAGGTATTCCCCAAAACATCTTCCAGAATCAAATAATTAAAAAACCGATTGGTGATTTTTGTCTTTTTGGATTTTACCGGCAGGACATCTACTTTTTTCTTTTGCAGTGCCAGGCAACTGTCATTAAAAACACAAATAGTACAATTAGGACTTTTAGGCACGCATTGCAAAGCGCCAAACTCCATAATGGCCTGATTAAAAATTGCCGGGTTGTCTTTTGGCATTAATTCCGTGGCAAGTTCGGTAAACTCTTTTTTAGCTGCCGGCGATGCAATATCCGATTCTATATCGAAATAACGGGAAAGCACCCGAAATACATTTCCATCCACAACAGGAACTGCTTCGTTATAAGAAAAAGAAGCAATTGCAGCTGCTGTATATTCACCAACACCTTTTAATTTTAATAACTCCTTATAAGAAGGCGGAAAAACACCATTCAACTCATTTGCTACATATTGAGCCGTTTTATGCAAATTTCTGGCCCTCGAATAGTACCCTAATCCCTGCCAAAGTTTCAAAACCTGCTCTTCGTCAGCATTTGCCAAATCAAATACAGTAGGAAATTCCTTGGTAAATGAAAAAAAATAAGGCATTCCCTGCGCAACTCTTGTCTGTTGCAGCATAATTTCTGAGAGCCAAATTAGGTAAGGATTAGTCGTTTTTCGCCATGGCAAATCACGTTTGTTTTGTAAATACCAATTTATCAATATGTTATGAAAATTCATCGCAAAATACTTAGAATACAAAAGTAAATGTTTATGTAATTAAAATTTAACGAATTAGCTTGATTAATTATTTTTTTAATTCCTATATTTGCAAACTCAAAAAAATAGTACACCATTTATAAAATTAAATAGGAAAGAAAATGACGAAAGCAGATATCGTAGCGAAAATTTCAGAGAAACTAGGTCTTGAAAAAGGAGATGTTCAAGCAACAGTAGAAACTTTTATGGAAGAAGTTAAAACTTCATTAGAAACTGGAGACAATGTTTACCTAAGAGGTTTTGGAAGTTTCATCGTAAAAACAAGAGCTGAAAAAACAGGTAGAAACATTTCTAAAAACACCACTATCAAAATTCCAGCACACAACATTCCTGCTTTTAAACCTGCAAAAGTATTTGTAGAGGGAGTTAAAACAAACAACGAAGCAAAATAATACTATTAATTAATCATAAAATCGACACGATATGCCAAGTGGTAAAAAAAGAAAGAGACATAAGGTAGCTACTCACAAAAGAAAGAAAAGAGCGAGAGCTAACCGTCACAAAAAGAAAAAGTAGTTTTAAACTACTTTTTTCTTTTTAAACGTTCATTGAAATTGGAATTTAGTCTCAGTGACCAGTCACAGTTTGCAGCGTAAAAACTGCCAGCTGATACTGAAAACTGCTAACTAAAATCCCCCGGGTTCAATACCTGTTAAAAAATATTGTTTAATCCATCTGTAGATAAGATTTTAGATTTTGGATTTTAGATTTTAGATTTTTATAATCTATCTTCTTTTTTCTATATTCTATTTTCTGAAAAAACAGATAAAAATTTACAGTGTGAATAAAGAATTAATCATTAGATCTAGTTCTGAAGCCGTAGATTTTGCCTTATTAAAAGATGGAAAACTAATTGAATTACACAAGGAAGAAGAGAAAAGCAACTTTCAGGTTGGTGATATTTTTATCGCCAAAATAAGAAAACCAGTTGCCGGACTTAATGCTGCTTTTGTAAATGTAGGCTTCGAAAAAGATGCCTTTTTACATTATCACGATTTAGGACCTAACTTAGCTTCCCAACTGAAATTCATAAAACTTGTAAGCGCAGGTAAAATAAAAGATTTCTCCCTAAAAACCTTTCAGTTTGAAAAAGAGATTGACAAAGATGGCATCATTACTGATATTTTAAGTGCCAATCAATCTGTTTTAGTTCAAGTTGTAAAAGAACCTATATCGACCAAAGGTCCAAGGATAAGCGCTGAGCTTTCCCTGGCTGGAAGATTTATTGTTCTCGTTCCGTTTTCTGACCGTGTTTCTATTTCTCAAAAAATAGAAGACAAAAAGGAAAAGGATCGTCTAAAAAAACTTGTTCTATCGATCAAACCTAAAGGATTTGGTGTTATTGTTCGCACAGTAGCCGAAGGCAAAAACGTAGCCGAATTAGAAAAAGATTTGCAGAACCTGCTTAGCAGATGGACTGCAATGTGTAAAAAATTACCAACTGCTCATCATCCGTCAAAAGTATTAGGAGAGCTTAACAGAGCTTCTTCAATACTAAGAGATGTATTTAATGATACCTTTAGCGGTATTCAGATAGATGATGAAGAGTTGTTCCATCAAACGAAGGAATACCTGCAGGAAATTGCACCTTCAAAACAATCGATTGTGAAGTTTTATCAATCAAATGATACTCCGATTTTCGAGAAATACAATATAGAGAGACAAATCAAAACTTCATTTGGAAGAACAGTTTCGATGAGCAAAGGCGCTTATCTTATAATCGAACACACCGAAGCGCTTCACGTTATTGACGTAAACAGCGGAAACCGTTCGAATAAGGCCACGAATCAGGAAGATACTGCCATGGAAGTGAATATGATTGCTGCCGCTGAAATTGCCAGACAACTTCGTCTGCGTGATATGGGTGGAATAATCGTAGTTGATTTTATCGATATGTCTAATCCTGAAAACAGGAAAGTCCTGTTCGACTTCTTGCGAGAAGAAATGAGCGACGATAAAGCAAAGCATAAAATCTTACCGCCGAGTAAATTTGGTTTAGTCCAGATTACAAGACAACGCGTAAGACCAGAAGTTAATATAAAAACCAGAGAAGAAGATCCCAACAATGAACATGGCGAAATTGAAGCGCCTATTTTAATCATTGACAGAATCAACTCCGATCTGGAAAGAATTTTAAAAATCCACAAAAGTGTTGTGCTTAATGTACATCCGTTTGTGGCTGCATACCTCAGTAAAGGTTTTCCATCATTACGTTCAAAATGGTTTTTTGAGCATAAAAAATGGGTGAAAATCATACCTCGTGACGCTTACACGTACTTAGAATACCATTTCTATGATAAAAAAGGAAATGTTATTTCAGAATAAATAAAAAACCGCTTCTCGAAAGAGTAGCGGTTTTTTTATGTCTTATTTTTTGTTTTTTTTGCAACGAATTGCACGAATGAACACGAATTATTTTGTGGAACTTTATGTACTATTGTTGTTATCCTGAAAGTGGCTTCGACTACGCGCAGCCTGACAACTGTATATTATTCCCTAATGATTTCTACTTTTCTGCTGATTTCATTACCCGATTCATCCACAACAGTTACATAACGTCTTTTCATCATATTGTCACCCTGAGCGTAGTCGAAGGATCGCCAGCTAACAGGGGGCTTCGACTACGCTCAGCCTGACAACTGTATATTATTCCCTAATGATTTCTACTTTTCTGCTGATTTCATTACCCGATTCATCTACAACAGTTACATAACTTTTCATCATATTGTCACCCTGAGCGTAGTCGAAGGCTCACCAGCTAACAGGGGGCTTCGACTACGCTCAGCCTGACAACTGTATATTATTCCCTAATGATTTCTACTTTTCTGCTGATTTCATTACCCGATTCATCCACAACAGTAATATGATGAAAGCCTGCACTCATGATTATTGGTTTTTCATGAAACACTTTTGTGACGCCTTTGTACACATGATCTACATACCAGAACAATTGTTTTTCTCTTTGTGCATAAGCAATTTTAAAAATTACCGGCTGCACTTCACTATTAAAATCCTTCGTTAGATAAATTTTACTGTTCGTTTTCGGATAAATAAAATCCATTGCAACGGTCTGTGTTCCGACACAATCTTCTTTAAAAGGAGGTAAAGGCAAATATTCAATATGTTTGCTTTTGTAGTACCAGGCCATCACCGGAGGCAATATAAACCAGTTTTTGGTCACTATATTTTCTACACTTTCACAACTGCTGTTTACCTGAAATTGTCCGGTCTGATCCAAATGAACGGTTTTATGATACGGGCAGACTGTTGTTGTTTTTCCTTTTTTGGTCACCCATTGTTTAATTTTGGGGCAGCCTTCTTTTGCCAGATGTCCGCTTAGGCTGCAAACCTCAACTTCATTTAAATCTTCATAGGGAATCCCGAACCATCTTTGCCTTGGCAATAAATTAAACACATCAAATAAAATCGGTGCTGCGCTCGTCACTCCTGTCAGTGTCGGCCTTCCCTCACCGGTTGCATTTCCCACCCAGATTCCTACTACATATCTCGAATTTGTTCCAATAGCCCAGGCATCACGATTCCCGAAACTGGTTCCTGTTTTCCAGGCAATTTTAAGCGAACTGTCGTAAAATTTCCAGGCTTCATCTCCTTCCGGACGGTTTACTTCTTCCATTGCGTTATACGTAAGCCAGATTGATCCGGCACCTAAAATGTTCTTCTGTTCGCTTTCTGATCCAAAATCAGGCTGAAAGTCATTCTTATAATTAAGTTCTGTAAACTCTTTCGTTCTGTATTTTCCGTGGCTTTTATTAAAATAATTGACCGTTGAAGATAAATTGGAATACGTTCTGCACAAATCCCATAAATTACTTTCGGCACCTCCTAAAATAAGCGATAATCCATAGTGGTCCGGCGATTTGTCAATGTCACTCAACTGAAATTTCTGCAATTCTTCATAAAACTTATTCACTCCAAAATCCTGCAGCATCAAAACGGCCGGAATATTTAAGGAACGTGACAGTGCCCGATGTGCCGGAACAGCGCCATCAAAAGTGAGATTAAAATTCTGGGGGGTATAACCCGCAATCTGCGTAGGGACATCGGCTACTAAAGTGTTGGGCAGCAATTCGCCGTCATCCAGCATCGCTGCATACAACAGCGGTTTAAGAATACTTCCGGTACTTCTTGGCGCGTCAATAATGTCAACATCTTTCTGGTGATCACCATCTGTCGGAGCATTTCCGACATAACTGATGACATTTCTATTCTGAACATCTATGACCAGAATCGCCAGATTGCTGACTTCATTTTGCCGGTATTGATTGTAATAATATTTTGCAATCTGATTGACCCTGTTTTGCAGTGTAAAATCCAATGTTGTTTTCACCCGCGTTCCTTCTTCATTTTTTGCCACACGTTCTAATAAGTGAGGTGCGATTTGCGGCAAATTATACGGCTTTTGCGGCAATGGTTCATCTACGGAAAGTTCATAGGTCTGCTTATCAATAATCCCTTCCTGATTCAGCTTTAATAAAAGACGATTGCGTTTTTGTAATAATCTTATTTGATTTTTTCCCGGATAAATCAAACTCGGTGCATTGGGCAAAACGGCCAAAGTCGCACTTTCCGCCCATGACAACTGATTGGATTGTACGCCAAAATACCGCCATGCAGCCATTTCGAGTCCGACAACATTTCCACCAAAAGGAGCATGAGCGGCATATAATTCCAAAATTTCATTTTTAGAATAGCCTAATTCCAATCGTGTTGCAAGAATAAGTTCTATTATTTTTTCAAAATAAGTCCTTCCCTTTCCTTTTCTGGATAAACGTATCACTTGTTGTGTCAATGTACTTCCTCCGCGAACTACTTTTCCGGCTTTTCTGTTCTGCCGGATCGCATTGACCATTGCAACCGGATTAAAACCGGGATGTTTATAGAAATATTCGTCTTCAAAATAAACAATACATTTTTTGAACTTATCCGGAACACTGTCCTGCGCCGGGAAACGCCATTGCCCGTCCCTGGCAATTTTTGCTCCTAATAATTCCCCTTCTTTACTTTCAATCACCGTAGAATAAGGCTCCTGAAATAAAGTTCGGGGTAGGGAGAAATAATAAATCAGCAAGAGCAGAAATGCAATTGCTGATTTTATTTTATTCTTTTTTATCCAGTTTATAAGGCGTTGTGAGAACGCAATTAATTTATTTTTCAAAGTTTAATCGTAATTTAACCGCAAGGAACGCGAGGTTATTTGCAAAGTTTATAAAGTTTTTTTCACGCAGATTTTGCAGATTTTGCAGATTTTTTTATCTGCCAGATCTCCAAAATCTGCGTAAAACTTTATTTCACCACCTGAACCCAAAATCCTTTGGTTCTGGCCAGGAAAGTATGATCGTACATCGCTTCACATTGCAGTCCCGGTAAATAATAAGTTCCCAGATACGAGGCATTCAGTAAAATTTTGAATGTTTTGGTTTCTCCGGCTTTTAGTCCAAAATAGAAATTTGTTCTGTCATCGCGGATATCAATATAATCGGCTGTATTATTCGTCGCTTCACCGTAATCGGTAAAACGGGTGTTTACAATTTCGAAACCGGATGGTAAAATCTGCGACAAAGCTACATTTTGAACGTATTCATTCTTCAGATTTTTAATAGTTACCTCAGCAACGAACTCCGTTCCCTGAGCAATTTTCGACACCTCAATTACACTGCCTTTTCTATTTCGGAAAACAATTCCGGCCGAAAGATTATTTTCTACCGCATTTTCCTGACCAATAGGAAGAATTCCGGTATTTAACACACGAACATAAATCGTATTCTTTTTATTGTTTTTTAAAGTGATACTGTTCGCTCCTGATTTCACCACCAGATTCCGGTCTGCAACAGTTTTAGCCGTTTTTATAGTCTGTGCTTTTCCGTCCTTGCTAAACTGAAGATCAATTCCTTTAGGGCCGTTATGGAGTGAGAATTTCGAGATCGCATACAAACAATAAGCAGTGGTCTGCGTACTCATCCATTGATCACTTGCCATGTTTTTGGCCAGTTTTGCAGCCATCAGGAATGAATTTTCTTTTTGGTTTAACAACAATAATGTTTCCAAAGCCATGGCTCTGTTTCTGTCACCCGAACCATAGTAATAATAATTATAATCACTTGAAGTATCATCGATTTTACTGTGCAACAGCAACGTCAATCCGGCGCTTTTCTGTCCTGCCAGCACATAAGCCGCTGCAAGACGTAGTTTACTTTCGTTTGAGATTCCGGTTGTTTCGCGCAATCTGTTCATGGAAGACAAATCGGGAGAGCCTGCCAAAGCCAGGGTATATAAACGGTAGGCCTGCGCCATGTCATTTCCATAACGTGGTTCAAAACGCCATTTTTTGGCTTCTTTTTGCTGGTAGGAAATCCATTTTGATTTAAAGTTAATCGGCAACACATATCCTTTTTTCTCTGCTTCTATTATAAAATGCCCGGCATAAGAAGTTCCCCAATCGTCTGCAATGGTATTTCCCTGCCAGTACGAAAGTCCTCCGTTTGGTAACTGAAAACCTCCTAATCTGGTAATTCCTGTCGTCACATTTTTTTGAATAAGCTGTTGGCGTGTAGCATCAATATCGGCTACATCACTTAAAAACAACTGTGGAAAAACAGAGGAAGTGGTCTGCTCTACACAACCATGCGGATACTGAATCAGGTATTGCAATCTTCCATTCAGATTAATGGTCGGCATGGAAGAAACCTCCAGCTTCGCTTTATTACTTCCCGAAACACCGAAGGTTTTCCAGGAAATGGTTTTAGTGCTGCCGGGAGATAAAATCACATCTGTATACGTATTCGTCACCGGATTCGGATTGGTCATATCAATCTCGACATCATAAGATGATTTTTCCTTTCCGGAGGTGGCAATAATCTGCACTTTAGCAATTCCTGTCTGGTTTCCTACGGCAAGATTAAAATACGCCATTTTCTCATCCGGCTGCGCAAAGTTTACATTCTGAGTTGTACTTCCGATTACCTGTAGCCCTTTGCTGGTTTTTATCTGAAGTTTTACATTTTTAATATTTTTCTCCGTTGCAAAAACCGTAACCGGAATAGTCACTTTTTCGGATGGTGAAATTTTTCTTGGCAAGGAAGCCAGCACCATTAACGGACTGCGGACCGGAGTTGCTTTTTCCACGCTTCCGTAAGCACTTGTTGCCGCATCACCCGCCACCACCATAGTTCGTACTGACCCGATATATTTTGGCAAAGTAACCTGATGTGTTTTGGTTTGTCCTTTTTCGAGTTTGAAGGGTCCCAGATAAATGACCACCGGTTTAAAACGATTGGCTTTCTTGGCCTTTCCTCCACCTAAATCCTGATCTCCACCAATACTGAAAATCTGGTTTACTTTTCCGCCGTAAGCGCCAATCACATCATCGTATACGTCCCAGGTTTTTACCCCCAGGGCTTCACGAACGTAGAAACTATCCCAGGCATTTGGTGTTTTAAATCGGGTTAGATCCAATAATCCTTCATCAACTATGGCAATGGTATAGGTCATTTCCTTACCTGATTTCTCGCTCACTTTTACAGGGAAAGATTTTTCAGGCCTTAAAACATCCGACATCGTAATCATTGGTTCCAGTTTTGTGTTTTTATCTACTACTCCAATCGGAACAATTCCGTACATACGAATCGGGGAATCATTTTTAGTCGAGGCGTGCGGTTGTAAAAGCGTAATATTAAAATAGACATTCGGTGCCATTGCCGCCGTAATCGGAATTTCGACTTTTGTTTCTCCTTTTTTCGTTTCTACCCAAAGGGTCTGTACTACTTTTGATCCGTTTTCGATAGAAACCAAAGCGCGTCCGCCTTCACTTGAAGGGAAAGAAATCTGTGCTTTCTCGCCTACTGCATAATCTCTTTTATCGGTAGAAAAAACAAGCATATTCGCGGTTGAAGCATCTGTATTTCGGGTTTTTCCGGACCAGATCGGCCAGTCAATATTTACGGTTAAGGCTGTTGCATGTCCGCCGGTTTCATCTGAAACGCGAATCATATAACGTCCCCATTCTTCATCGGTTAAGGCAAACTGAACGCTGCCTTTTCCGCTTGAATCGGTGTTAACTTTAAATGTTTTGTAAGAAGTTGTAGCTTCAGATGAATTATAATTGGATAAATTATCACTGGAAGCATCCCACCACCAGCGCCATTCTACTTTATATACTTTTACTTCCAGATCCCTTACCGATTTTGGTCTTCCGTTTTCATCAACGGTCACAATATCAAAACGATTGTTGGTTCTGGTTTCAAGCATTCCGTATTTGTTGACTTCCGGTGCTTTTACGCCCACATAGGTTTTGTATGGCGAATAGGTCGTGGCCATGGCATCCATACTGAAATCCCCGCCTTCTTCGTATACTTTTGTAATGAAGGAAGCTCTCAGCATTCCGGGTGCCTGTCCCTGTAACTTTGGATTAATATTGACCGCTGCCCTTCCGTTCGCGTCTAATTTTCCGGAGAAAATATTCACTTCTTCGGTACTGAATCTGCGAACTAAGTCATCAAAAGTATATTTGTCATAACCTTTGAAAGTCGTTTTCTGTTCGGAGAATTTAGCCTGCATTTCTACATTCAGGTTTTTAGCAATCGCACCATGTAGCCAGGTCACTTCAAGATTGCTGGTGTTCGGATAGGAAGAAGACAAAATCGCTCTCTGAAAACTATTCTTGATTTTCAGACGATTGGGTTTTATCGTTTCAATTTTTATGTTTTTATAAAATTTGGCTCCTCCAACGCTCACCATGGCTTCCCAGCTTCCCGTTGGCGCATCCGGATCTGTCGGTACGATAAAAGCATAATGATTTAATTCATTCGATTTCTGAACGGTCTGATACGATACTTTTCCGTTTGGATCAGTTAGCCTGAATTTTATCGGGTGTGCTTTTGGAAGTTTATTCGAAACATCATTCAGAATAAAAGACAAATACAAATTATCGCCCGGGCGCCAGACGCCACGTTCTCCATAGATAAATCCTTTCAGCCCTTTCTGAAGTGTTTCTCCGGCTACATCAAAATTACTTACGGACAATGAATTCCCATCATCCAGTTTTACATAGGTCGACTGATCTCCTAATGTAACGATGGCAAAATACGCGAATTTATTGATCTGGAAAGTAGCAATACCTTCGCTGCTGGTCGATGCAGTAGCAATTTTTTGCTGCTGGTAGGTGTATAAATCAACACGCGCGTTCGAAACCGGCTCGGTGGTAAGGATATTATTGACGGCAAACAAATACGATTTATTTTCTCCCCTTTTTGCAATTACCCCTAAGTCTGATGCTAAAATATTGGTCGCGATGCGGGCATTGTAATAGTAGGAACCTGTACACGGATCCTGGCTTTCTCTCCACTGATAATCGTCATAATAGTAGTCGTCATACGGATTCTCACTGTAATTCACATCGTTTTCATCTATCTCTTCTTCCTCTTCATTCTGATCGGAATCCTCTTCTGATGTTTCGCATTTGTATAGAGAATATTTCTTTTTATAAGAGAACTCTACCCTGTAGATCGCGCCCGGTTCCGGCTTAATAATTTTGGATAAATCCAGGGCAAAAGTGTTCCATTTGCTTAAATTAACCAGAGTGTTTTCTTTAAGGTTAATGGTCGTTTTGGCCACGGGCTGAGAAACACGCTTCAGGTTTTGCGATCCTTTTAATTCATTATTCTGAAGAAACTGCAGGATGTTGTTTTTGTAGATTTTGTACACTTTTACGTCTACGGCACTCAGATTTGCAGCTTCAAAATTCAGTTTCAGATTATTGGAACTTGGCAGGATCGTCCCGTTTTTTACAAATCGTACATTTGGTTTTATCTGGTCGAAAGAAATTTTCTGAGAATAACTCGCTATCATTTTCTTGCCATACTGGCTTTCGATCCCCTGAAAAACTTCAAGCAGCAATTCGCCGGTTATATTTTGTTCCGGTGCGGCTTCTTCTTCTTCCTCTACAACTTCCGGTTCTGCTTCGACGGTTGCTTCCGGTGTTGCCGTCGCTGCGCTATCAACAGCAACGCTTGCCGAATCTACCATCACGGTGGCAGCCGGTTCTTCGACTACCACTTCGTGAACTACTTCAGGTGCCGGTTTTTCATTACTGAAATAGACTTTCAGTACATTTCCCTGAGTTGAAAATTTTAAATTATTGGTGTTTTGAATGGCAACCAGACCTTTAAAATCCTGGCCTTTCTCTAAAGGTTCTGAAAAATTGATTAAAACCGACTGATTGTTTTCGTCGGGAACATCGACTTTTATAACTTTAAATTCATTTATGGATGTGATCGGGAAGTCAATTTTTCCTTTTTGGTCAATATCAAAATCAGTTCCGTCATACGCGATTTCAAGTTCACTTGGCTCGGAAAAACGCTGGATACTGTCAATGGTAAATTTGAATTCTTTTCCTGACTTTACGTTTTTATCAAATTTAATTTTAAGGGTATTTCCTTTTTGGCTGGCTAAAATTAATTTTTGAGCCGTTTCGGAATCAATATCGTCTGCTGTTTTCAACACGCAGTTCAGGTACTGATATTCTTTACTGTGGGACTGAATATCAAGTGTATTTATAGTAAAATCCTGTTTTATGGTTTTAACCGTAAAATTAAATTCAGAAAGTTCCTTTTCTTTTTCTTTTGGAAGCGTAATCAGTTTGTCTAAGTGCAGTGTCACCTGATATTCCGTTCCCGGCTTTAATTTTTTCTCCGGAATAAAAGCAAGGGTATTACCCGATAGTGCAACTACTTTTCCATTCACACTTGGCGAAATATCAAACAGATCGTCATCTAAAACCTCATTGATTTTCCATTCTTTTTTTTCGAAAGCCAAAACTACGCGTATGTCTGACTGTGAAGGAACGATTCCGCCTGTAAAACTACTTATGTACTCTTTGAATAATGAAAAATCGGAATTGAAATCGGCAGCTGATTTTCTGCCACAAGATTGAAAAATAAAAAACACACAAAACACGAGAACTAATCCTTTTGCTTTCACTTTTATTTAGAGTTATAAGGTTACAAATTATAGAAAATGACAGAACGTTTTAACATTTGGCAGTTACAGAGCATAACTATCGGAATGTTTAATATATTGTAGTAAATGTAGAATATTTTTTGAAATATTTTAAGAGGAAAATTCAGTGGATAGAATTATTTAATATTCATGAATATTTTCTTAATCTAAAAAATAAATTTAGTCTTAAAGGGTCTTATAGAAAATACAAATTTTTTATAATTCTGTCCCAAGGCTTGATAATACGCTATCCAATTCGACAAAATGTTCTTTTGTATTTGCTGCATAAAATAATTGATTAGTAGCCTGCAATACAATCACATCATCGTCATAATTACCATAAAAACATATTCCTTCAAGCCACTTCTTAAAGGAATATCCTTTATTTTTGAAGTTTTCACTAATAAATTTTAATTCATGCTTTTCTAATTCATAAAATGTGTTTTTTGGAAATTCCAATCCGAAACCTGCCTGAAGAAAAGCCATTGCAGTAAAAAAATCAGTTAAAGATTCTGTTTCCAGATACCATTGTTTTTCATCATAGGTCATGTAAACTGGCGGATTGTCTTTTAGTAAATCATCTTTGTGGATTCCCCAAACACAAGCTTTTTGATTTTCAGAATAGAATATTAAGTAATCCGTATGCTTATAATATTGAAGACGTTCCGGTATAATTAATAAATCTTGCGTATGATTTAAATTTTGAACTTTTCCTAATTCAGCATAGTAATCAACTAATATCCCGGGAAGTTTCCCAAAGATGTTTTTAACCGTTTGAATTTCATCATTACTAAAACCATTACTTTCTGTAATATGAAATAGTTTTTTTATTATTGAAAAATCTGCCATACTATTCAATGTGATTTATTTACGTCGCTCCACAAAAAAACGTTTCATCAAATCGGCCGCTTCATTGGCCATAATTCCGGAAACTACGGTAGTCTTGGGGTGTAATTTGGTTCCCATTGTCATGAAACCGCGTTGTTCATCGCGGGCACCAAATACAATTTTCGAAATCTGGCTCCAGTACAAAGCTCCGGCACACATCTGGCAAGGTTCGAGTGTGACATATAACGTACAATCCTTAAGGTATTTTCCGCCTAAGAAATTTGCTGCTGCAGTAATCGCCTGCATTTCGGCATGGGCCGTAACATCATTTAATAACTCGGTGAGATTGTGACTTCTGGCAATCACTTTATCGGCAACGACAATTATGGCTCCAACAGGAATTTCGCCTTTATCAAAAGCCATTTCAGCTTCCTGCAAAGCTTTTTTCATAAAGTATTCGTCGGTGAAAGGATTTATCATAGTTGCAAAAATAAGGTTTTTGAAATAATTTTCATTAGCTAAACATACGAGAACACACGAATTGTTTCTACACTCACAACTGCCAATTTTACTTCGTGCGGCATTTTTTAAATTTAATCGCCTCAAATATTGAGCTTTTTTGAGGCAATTAACCGAAATAATCGCCTCATTTTATGTAAACTGCTATTTATGAAATCTACGAAAGAATCTATATCGTTGAAAAGTTCATTTTTAATTTATATTTTTTATTACATTTAAACACTGATATTTCAAATAATGGATACAAAACATACAATCACCATTCCGGAACCCTGCAACGAAAACTGGGATAAAATGACTCCAAAAGACAATGGGAGATTTTGTTTGAGCTGCGCAAAAACTGTTGTTGATTTTACAAAAATGCTTCCGGATGAAATTCAGCATTATTTTATTTCAAACTCAAACAAAAGTATTTGTGGCAGATTTAAAAACACGCAATTAGACACAATATCGATTCAGATTCCAAGTCGTGTTTTATATACTCAGACATCCTATTATAAAATGTTTGTACTCGCCTTGTTTATTTCGATGGGAACTACTTTGTTTAGTTGTGCCGATAAAGACGGCAATAAGAAAAAAATCAACAAGGTAGAAGTCGTTGATAAAGAAGAAACTCCCGAAAACCATGTAACGGTTGGAATAACATTACCTCCCAAGGGCTCTTCAGAACAAACTCTTCCGCCACCACCGCCAAAAGCAGATCAGGTAAAATTTGTAAAACCAGTAACTAAAGATTGTACCAAACCGGTTAAAAATAAAGTAAAATCCTCAAATGAAGGTCAGGAAGAGGAATCTGCATTTGTAACTGGTGCGGTAATGCAAACCAATGCGGAATTCCCTGGGGGTATTGAACAATTTTATAATTTTTTCGGAAAAGAATTTAAAAATCCAGAAAACGTAAATGCTGCAAACAACAAATTCAGGATTTCTTTTGCCGTTGAAAAAGATGGCTCTTTAAGTTATCTTGAATCCACACCCGGTATTGACCAAACTATAGAAAAGGAAGTGATCCGGGTTTTAAAATTATGTCCAAAATGGCAGCCGGGAGAATCAAATGGAAAAAAAATAAAAATGCAATATTCTTTACCAATAACGCTGCAATAAACATTCTGCTAAATAGCCGGGCTCTAAAATTAAATTTAAAACCGTAAATTTGTTTTTTATAAAAAAATGAAAAGCAATTTACTCTCCAACATAAGCAATCCGGCCGATTTACGTTTACTTGACGAAACGCAGCTACCACAATTGGCAAAAGAATTACGCGATTTTATCATTGCTATTGTTTCGGTAAAAGAAGGACATTTGGGCGCGAGTTTAGGAGTTGTAGAACTCACAATTGCTTTGCATTATGTTTTTGATACCCCCGATGATTTACTGGTTTGGGACGTCGGTCATCAGGCTTACGGCCACAAAATCCTGACCGAAAGGCGAGAAAATTTCGATACGAACCGGCAACTCGGCGGTATTTCCGGTTTCCCGAAAAGAAGCGAAAGTGTGTATGATACTTTTGGCGTCGGGCACTCCTCTACTTCTATTTCTGCCGCTTTGGGAATGGCGATTGCCTCTCAGCTAAAAGGCGAAACCAATAAACAGCATATTGCCGTTATAGGCGATGCTTCTATCGCCTCCGGAATGGCTTTTGAAGGCCTGAATCATGCCGGAGTTACCGATGCGAATTTGCTGGTCATCCTTAACGATAATGCCATTGGTATTGATCCGAGTGTGGGTGCGCTAAAAAAATACCTTACCGCTGTAAAAGAAGGAAAGAATCCGAAGAAGAACAACATGATCAAATCTTTGAATTTTGATTATTCAGGTCCTATTGATGGTCATGATCTTCCAACTTTAATTAAAGAATTAAATCGTTTAAAAAATATAAAAGGCCCTAAATTTCTTCATATTGTCACCACAAAAGGAAAGGGACTGCAACAGGCGGAAGAAAATCAGGTAAAATATCATGCACCAGGAAAATTTGATGCTTCGACAGGAGAAATCCATTTGAAATCTGAAGAAAATTTACCGCCTAAATATCAGGATGTTTTTGGTTTAACGATTTTAGATTTAGCCAGAAAGAATGAAAAAATCATCGGAATCACCCCCGCTATGCCATCAGGAAGTTCCCTGAAGTTTATGATGGACGAAATTCCGGAACGCGCTTTTGACGTTGGAATTGCTGAACAGCATGCGGTAACGCTTGCGGCCGGAATGGCGACTCAGGGCATGATCGTTTATTGCAACATTTATTCCACGTTTTTACAGCGTGCTTATGATCAGGTCATTCATGATGTGGCATTGCAGAACTTACCCGTAATTTTCTGCCTCGACCGTGCGGGTCTGGTGGGCGAAGACGGGGCAACCCATCACGGTGTTTATGACATTGCGTATTTGCGATGCATCCCGAACCTGATAATTTACGCTCCGATCAATGAAATTGCATTGCAAAATATACTTTATACCGCACAATCAGGCTTAGATCATCCGATTGCGATCCGATATCCGAGAGGAAGAGGGGTGCTTCCAGGGTGGGAAGTAGAAAATTTCGGACAATATGAAAATGTTAAAATTGGACAGGCAAATTGCCTGAAAAAAGGAACAAAAACAGCTGTTTTATCTACCGGAACTATTGGAAATAATGTGATCGATGCCTTAAACGAATGTTCGAATGCCGATGCCATTGCCCATTACGATTTTCCGTTTATCAAACCACTGGATATCAATTTATTAAAAGAAATATTCACCACTTTCGACACCATTTTTACTATCGAAGACGGAACCATAAACGGCGGTTTTGGAAGCTCCATTTTAGAATTTGCAGCTTCAAATAACTTCAGCAATCCGGTGAAAATTTTAGGCGTTCCTGACACGTTTATTGAGCATGGAACTGTCCTGCAGTTACAACAATTGTGCAAAATTGACGTTAAAAATTTATCAAAACTTTTTTCAAACCATTGAAAAGAATTATTTTGCAAAGCCAAAAAAAAATAAAAATTCAAGCCTAATGAAATTATTTCGATTTACCCTTTTACTATTCCTTTTTACTTTTGCCACCACTATTTCTGCTCAAAGTATTATTAAAACCACTTTAGAACCCAATCAGGAGCCTGAGGCGCCTTCGAACTGGACCAAAAAAAATCAGCTTGGTTTTGACATCTCCGAAATTGCTTTTGTCAACTGGAGTGCGGGGGGAACAAGTTCTATTTCAGGTTTGTTTAAAGGAGAATTCGCAAGGACGTATGTAAAAGGAAATCACAAATGGTTTAACGAATTAATTGTTAAGTACGGCTTGAATAAGCAAGATGGTACGGAACTTAGAAAAACAGACGACGCCCTTATTTTCAACTCCACTTACGGTTTCAGAAAAGACACGACATCCAACTGGTATTATTCTGCCAAATATAATTTCAGCACTCAGTTTACGGACGGTTACAATTATCCGAACAGGGATATTGCCATATCGAGACCCTTTGCACCGGCATATATCTTTTTAGGAGCCGGAGCTGAGAATTCAAATAAAGCCAAAAACAGGACTTTCTATTTCTCTCCAATCACTTTAAAGACTACTTTGGTTTTAGACCAGTATTTAGCAGACCAGGGAGCATTTGGTGTTAAAAAAGCCGTTTACGCTCCGGATCCTCTTGATCCTGCGAACAATATTTTAATCGAGCAGGGACAAAAAGTAAAAGCGGAGTTTGGTATTTTGCTTACCGCTTATATGAAAAATGAAATTTTCAAAAACATTTTCTACGAAAACAGACTGAGTTTATATACCGATTACCTGAACCGGTTTGGAAACGTCGATGTAGATTACGACACACGTCTTGATCTTGTTGTCAATGCGTATGTCAAAGCAAATATTGGAATTCATTTGGTGTACGACGATGACATTAAGACTAAAAAAGATGTCGTTGACCCGACAACCGGAGCAACCAGCCAGGTAAACGACGGGCCAAGAGCGCAGCTGAGACAAGTTTTAGGTGTGGGTCTTGTGTATGCTTTTCAATAAATTAATTCGGTTTTCTGCCGTTAATCATTTCGAATAATTCCAACGCATTCCCATCTGTCAGAAGGGAAACATAATGACAGATATGAAGCAAACGCTCGTATAAATTTGTTTTCTCCAAATGGTGCTTTTCCGGCAGCATTTTTAGAAGCAATTTATCATAATTGGATGCTTTTCCTTCATATTTGTTATTGAAAGCGGTAATGAATTTATCCAGTAAAGTCTGGATGATCTGGTAACCGACAATTTCTTTCTCGATCACTTCACGGCTCTGGTAGATTTTTTCAACACTTAATTTGATAATATCATCCATTTGGGCTTTGTATTTGCTTTTATCTGTTAAAGCAAAGGGAAATTTTCCGGCCAGGATTGCTTCTTCGTTTTCGATAAAAACATCAACAGCATCATTAATTAAGGCACCAATTGCTAAGGCACGCAAATAGCTGATTCGGTCTTCTTTGGTTTCCAGCAATTTATATTTGGCTACACCAATATTGTCTTTTACGAGTTTTATTAAATATTCCAAGGCATAATCTTCTGACACCAGACCCAGATTGATTCCGTCTTCAAAATCTATGATCGTGTAGCAGATATCATCGGCTGCTTCTACCAGATAGGCCAAAGGATGTCTTTCAAAACCGATATCATCTCCGGATTTATTGGCGATCATTCCCATGTCTTTCGCTACTTCTTCAAAAAAGGCTTTATCCGTCTGGAAGAAACCATATTTTTTATCGGCAATATTCTGAGTGGGCTTTTTAGGTAAACTTTCTTTCGGATATTTCATAAAAGCGCCCAGAGTTGCATACGAAATCCTTAAACCGCCTTCAATTCCCGGACGGCTCGCTGTAAGGACTGAAAATCCGTTGGCGTTTCCTTCAAAATCGATTAAATCCTGCCACTGTTTGTCGGTCAGTTCTTTTTTATACTGCTTTCCGTTTCCTATCGAAAAATATTCTCCGATCGCTTTCTCGCCTGAATGTCCGAAAGGCGGGTTTCCGATATCATGCGCCAAAGATGCAGCGGCTACGATGGCTCCAAAATCATTCATATGATACCCATGAACTTCTTTGAGGTACGGATATTTTTCGATGATTTTTTTCCCAACCAGACGCCCCAGGGAACGCCCAACCACCGACACTTCTAAACTGTGGGTCAGTCTTGTATGCACAAAATCTGTTTTGGAAAGCGGAATGACCTGCGTTTTATCCTGCAATGATCTAAAGGCGGACGAAAAGATAATACGGTCATAATCTACCTCAAAACCCAATCGGGTATCGTCTTGCTCTATACGTAATCTTTTGCCGGTGTCGCCTTGCTTTTTAAGAGATAAAAGTTGTTCCCAGTTCATTTTCAATTTTAGATTTCAGATTATTGAGTTTAGATTTTTGATCTAAACACCAAAAATACGTTTTATTTTAGGACAATGCTGAATAAAAATAGGCCACCGATTAATTTGATTTAAAAAATTAAATGCTTTTGTCGCCACGAATTTCACGAATTAATTAAACACATTGATTTTCGGTAATTAGCGAAATTCGTGGCGATAAAACCGAAACACCAATTATAAAAAATCATTATAATCTGCGTAATCTGTGGCAAAAAATATTAAAACTCTAATGCTGTACTATGTTTGATTTCGCCCATTACAAAAATACTGTTGGTGTTTCCGATATTTTCGATGGTCGATAATTTATTCATGACAAAATCCTGATAACTAGTCATATCCTGCACTAAAATCTTCAGCATAAAATCATAATCCCCGGCAATATTATAACATTCAATAATTTCGGGAAGTGCCACAATATCTTTTACAAAATTGCTTCCGACATTTTTTGCATGCTCTTTTAAACGGACATTACAAAAAACGGTCATACCGCGGTTCATTTTTTTCTTGTCCAAAAGTGCCACGTATTTGGTAATGTAGCCGTCGCGTTCCAGTCTTTTGATACGTTCATAAACCGGCGTAACGGTCAGGAATAATTTGGCAGCAAGGTCTTTTGTGTTGATATTGGAGTTCTCCTGAAGGTACTTCAGGATTTGCAAATCGGTTTTGTCCAGGTTTTCCATAGTAATTTTTACGGCTAAAAGTTCTTTTTAAACCATTCGTCAGTAATATAATCTTTTAAATCATTCTTTTTAAACACAATTCACTGAAATAAAAGCCAAATTTAAGTATTATAATCTAATACAATACATTTGTTCAGTAAAAAATACTGAATCAAAATGAAAACAAACAACTTAGGTTATCCAAGAATTGGCAGTAACAGGGAATTAAAAAAAGCCAGTGAATTATATTGGGGAGGAAAAATTTCGGTTGACGAACTGATCCGGACCGGAAAAGACATTCGCCGCACCAACTGGCAATTACAGGCTGAAGCGGGCGTAGATTTAATTCCGTCTAATGATTTCTCCTTTTATGATCAGGTGCTTGATTTAACGTTGACTTTGGGAGCAATTCCGGATCGTTACGCTGATTTTGCCAAATCAAATTCTTCGATAGATTTGTATTTCGCCATGGCGAGAGGTGCACAAAAAAACGGACAGGATGTGGTAGCGATGGAAATGACCAAATGGTTTGACACCAACTATCATTATATTGTTCCTGAATTTACAAAAAACCAAAAGTTTACATTGTTTTCAGAAAAAATAATTACCGAATTCAAAGAGGCCAATGCTTTGGGAATTGCCACAAAACCGGTTTTAATCGGACCTGTTTCTTATTTGCTTTTAGGGAAAGAAAAAGAGGAGGGCTTTCACCGGATTGATCTGATCGATGCATTACTGCCTGTTTATTTTGAAATTTTCGAAAAGTTACAAGCCGAAAATGTCGAATACATTCAATTAGACGAACCTTTTCTGGCTTTGAATTTAACGGATAAAGAGCGTAAGACGTTCACGGAAGTGTATCATGAAATCAATATCCGTTTTCCAAAAATTAAAATCATCCTGGCGAATTACTTTGATTGTTTCGGAGAAAATCTGGCAACGGCTTTAGCCTTGCCGGTGGACACTTTCCATTTGGATTTAGTGCGCTGTCCATCGCAATTAGATGATATTTTAGAATCCGGCCAGCTGGATCCGAAGGTAAATCTTTCCCTGGGAGTTGTGGACGGAAGAAATATCTGGAAAAATGATTTCAAAAATTCCTTAAGCCTTATCCAAAAAGCAACGGATGCATTGGGAGAAAAAAGAGTATTGATTGGGCCGTCCTGTTCTTTAATCCACAGTCCGTGTGACCTGGATCTGGAAACGAACGATGCAACCCTGACTCCCGAAATCAAACAATGGCTGGCTTTCGCCAAACAAAAAATCCTGGAAATTGTACTGTTGAAACAATTTGCTTCTAATGAAACAGATATTAAAACTTCGGCTGCATTTGAAGAAAATACCGTTGCTAATGAAAATCGCAAAACTTCAAAATTAATTCATAATAACAGTGTAAAAAACCGCGTTGCCAGTATTTCAGCTTCCGACGACAAACGTAATAGCACTTTTGCAACGAGAAGAAAAAGCCAGATTGAGGCTTTAAACCTTCCGTTGTTCCCAACGACAACAATTGGTTCCTTTCCACAGACTGCAGAAGTACGAAGCTGGAGAGCTAAATTCAAAAAGGGAGAATTAACAGCGGAACAATACAACGACTTAATCGAAAAAGAAACCGAAGCGACTATTCGTTTTCAGGAAGAAACCGGTATCGATGTCCTGGTTCATGGTGAGTTTGAACGCAATGACATGGTGGAATATTTCGGAGAACAACTGGCCGGTTTTACTTTTACAAAAAACGGATGGGTACAGAGTTACGGCAGCCGTTGCGTAAAACCTCCGGTTATTTATGGTGATGTATCGAGACCCACGCCAATGACGGTAAAATGGTCTAAATATGCACAATTCCTGACGCCAAAATGGGTAAAAGGAATGCTTACCGGACCTGTAACCATCTTACAATGGTCCTTTGTCCGTAACGATCAGCCGCGTTCTGAAACCTGTACGCAGATTGCTCTGGCGATTCGTGATGAGGTGGTGGACTTAGAAAAAGCCGGAATCAAGATTATTCAGATTGACGAGCCTGCCATTCGCGAAGGCCTGCCTTTACGAAAAGAAGAATGGGCCGCTTATCTGGACTGGGCGGTAAAAGCTTTCCGGATCTCTGCCAGCGGTGTAAAGGATGACACGCAGATTCACACTCATATGTGCTACAGCGAATTCAACGATATCATTCAGAACATTGCCGACATGGATGCTGACGTGATCACCATCGAATGTTCACGCTCCCAGATGGAGCTTTTAGATGCCTTTGCCGATTTTAAATATCCAAACGAGATCGGACCGGGAGTTTATGACATTCACTCTCCGCGTGTTCCGTCTAGTGAGGAAATGGTAAAACTGCTTGAAAAAGCGGCCGATGTTATTCCGGCAGACCAGCTTTGGGTAAACCCTGATTGTGGTTTAAAAACACGTCACTGGGATGAAACCAAAAAAGCACTTATCGAAATGGTAGCTGCTGCTCAGGAAATGAGAACTGCCGTAGAAAGTGCTGTTTAATCAATACCTTATTATTTAGATAATTTTTGTTTTTTTAGTGCCAACGGTGGAGTCGAAAATCTTGTAGTTATGATTTGTTTCGACTTCACTATGTTGGCATTTTTTTTTACCAAATTATTTTCAAGAGCGAACTCACACCTGTTAGTTTTTTTTTGAAGCAGAAAATTGCAGTATTCAAAATAACCTCAGTCCCGCTATCCGCTGTATCTGTTGTGGCGAACGCCGCCACAACAGGATGCCGCTTCTATCGGGGCTACCCTGGAAAACCTTATTTTCAAAATATTCTAACCTTAAAACACAAAAAAGCACTCCAATGGAGTGCTTTTATTCTGAATAACAATTAATTTAAGATTAGAAGTTTTTAGAAACTCCAATGTTAAATGTTTTTCCAAAGTTGAAATTAAAACTACTAACATCAGGACCGTTATTATCGTAGCTTAATGTTTCGTATTCTAAACCACCAATGCTGAAGTTTAAGCCAAAACCTTTTTTCATGTTAATGAAAAGAGCCGGAGTTACACCAACATACATACCATCTGCTTTAGATTTTGCGAAATCATTTCCAGGTCCGTAAACTTTAGATTTAATATTTTGAAAACCAGCACCCATATCTGCAAAAATAGAGAAAGTCTGGCTTAATGGCACTGAGTAACGCACAAATGCACCTGCTCTGAAACCATTATCTTTTATTTCTCTTGCACCGTTGTCATCATTAGCAGAAGAAACTGTGAATTCACCCCCAACAGTCCAGTTATCATGGAATTGGTAACCTACTTTTGGAGAAAAACTAAAAGTACTTGTTTTATCTTCGTTAAATTGGTATTCTGCCTTCTCAGAAGTATATCCGATACTACCACCTACTAAGATTGTTCCTTTTTGAGCATTTGCAAAACTGCAGATAGCCAATGCAGCCATCACTAGAATTTTTTTCATTTTGTTTTATTTTAATTTTAGCAATGCTTTAACAATAACAATGCCGTGCTACGGGAGAATTTATATTTTATTTAAGAGTTCTTTGAAAGACTATTTTTAGCAATCAAAGCTATTTCTGTTTACTTTTGCAGTAAATAAAAAGTTATGTCGATAGAAGTAAACAGTATATCAAAAAGTTACGGAGCACAAAAAGCCCTTAATGAAATTTCATTTAAAATTGAGAAAGGTGAAATCGTCGGATTTCTGGGTCCGAATGGTGCCGGAAAATCAACTTTGATGAAAATTTTGACTACTTACTTACTTGCTGATGGCGGCTCAGCCCTTGTAAATGGTCATGATGTCATGACAGACACTAAAGCGGTACAACTTTCAATAGGGTATTTACCGGAGCATAATCCGCTATATCTGGATTTGTATGTTCGTGAGTATTTGGCATTTAATGCCGATGTTTACCATGTTGAAAAATCAAGAATTGAAGAAGTAATTCAACTGACAGGACTGTCAGCTGAAAGTGATAAAAAGATCGGACAACTGTCTAAAGGATACCGTCAGCGTGTGGGATTGGCCAACGCTTTGCTGCACAATCCCGATGTTTTGATTCTGGACGAACCGACTACAGGTCTGGATCCGAACCAGTTAATGGAAATTCGAAATGTAATTAAAAATGTGGGGAAAGATAAAACCGTTTTCCTGTCAACCCACATCATGCAGGAAGTGGAAGCCATCTGCGACCGTGTCATAATTATTGACAAAGGACAAATTGTGGCCGATAAAAAATTAGATAAGTTAATTTCTGAAAACAAAGAACAAGTTATCGAAGTAGAATTCGATTACCAGATAGAAGAACAATTACTGGCCCGACTGGAAAACATCAGTTCTTATAAAAACATTCATGATATGACCTGGGAGCTAACTTTCGTTACTGAAAAGGATATGCGTCCGATGATTTTTGATTTTGCAAACGCCAACGGATTAAAGACACTACAACTGAATCAGAAAAATAAAAACCTGGAAGCGGTGTTTAGGGAGATTACTAAATAAGTTTACAGTCTCAGTCCCGGTTTACAAATAAAATAAAAGAAGCCCGTTTAAAATTTTAAACGGGCTTCTTTTTATTTTATCAAATTTTTAAGATATATCGTGTACAATAACGACAAGACTATTACTGAAAATCTGATTATATTTTTAACAACAACACTCTTGAGATTTACTGAAGGCAATTCAGAATTTGTTTTAAGAAAAAAAATAATTATTTTTTTATAATCCAGCAGCATTAAATATAAAACACCAATTGTTAATAATAGCGATTCTAACAACGCTCCGGCATTCATTTGATAAAAAACATTAATTAAAGTCAAATTAAAAAGCACTGAAAACAAAATGACAGCTCCCGGTAACACTGTTCTTTTGAATAGCAGCAAACAACCGCCAATAATCTGAATACTGGCTATTAGGATTCCATACGCGTGCGAATATCCAAAATAAAACCAGGTCAGCCATTCTCCACTTTGCTGATTCATTGGCCTATTCGAAATTTCTGCAGGGACGATAAACTGAAGGCCGTAAAACTTTTTCCAGCCAAAGGCGATAATACTAAAAGCAATGCAATATCTAATGGCAGCGTACATAAATCCGTAAATCTTTATGGAGTTCTGTGTTTTCTTTCGCTCTGAAAAATGCCATAAAAGCGGAAAAAGCAAAGCGCTTACTAAGGAAATACCAATCATTGAAAAAACTAAGACCGGTGGCAGCCATGGAATATTTCCTCCGTTACCAAGTAATAATAACAAAGCGGAAAACTCCAGGGCTAAAATTAAAGATGTGCTGATTTTTTTTCCAAATGAATTTGAAATCTCTAAAAGTGATTGTTCTGACATTGTGTTTCTGTTTAAGTTAATATGGAGCAAATTTGAATATTAATTAAACAGCAAACGTTCCGGTGTATGCAGACGAACGTATTAAAGTTCTTTTTCTGCTGCTCCGGAATGTAACTTCACAAATTCAGTTGGAGAAAATCCGGTGTTTTTTTTAAATGTGGTGTTAAAGGTAGTTTTCGAGTTAAATCCCGATTCGTAAGCAATGCCTAAAATATTTAACTGATTGTATTTTTCAGAAAGCAGCAGATTTTTAGCTTTCTCAATCCGGTATTTATTTATAAAATTATAAAAATTGTCGCCATACAATTCGTTAATAACAAAAGAGGTTTCATTACAACTGGCATTCAAATTTCCTGCAAGTTTTGGCAGACTTAAATCATTGTCTAAATATATTTTTTTTTCCTCTATAAGTATTTGCAGCTTTTGGTTCAGTTCATTCAATCGGTCCTCGGAAACTCTTTTGGGAGGCTCTTTTTTATCTGTTTTGATACCAGACAAGTCATTTAATTCACTTTTACTAAAATCGAAGACCTCTTTTTGCTGCAATGAAAAATAAGCCAGAAAAAAAACGCTAAAGAGATAAATGAAAGGTGTAAACTGAATGAAGTCGTCTAAATTGAAAAACACAAGATTAAACCAGGCTATCAGGATAAACAATAAAACCAATAAAAAGGACTTTAGCCAAAATAGATTAATCCCTTCAGTTGAAGATGTGAATGTATGTATGTTTTTTAAGTGATGCTGCAGTCTTGTGAACGACAAACACCAATAAATTATGGTCTGAAGCGGCAATGCAATTTTCAGAATAAAAAAGACCACTTTTGCTGTTCCATCACTAAATTCAAAATTTTCACCTGTTACAAAAAAAGGAAATCTAAAAACGCAAAAAATCAGAAACGGTAAAAAATGCCATACATATTTCTTTTTTATTTTTTTTTCGAATGATGTAAAACACAGAATGCTGATGTACAAAAAGGGCGCAGTAAGGAATCGTATCAGGCCTATCATTTCAAAAAGCGCGGGATGTTTTAAATGAATTTTTTGATAAAATAATGGCACTTCAATCATAGCCAAACCAAGGGTTATGACAAATAAGCCAAGGTATCTGTTTGCGGTTACATTTACTTTTCCGAAATGAGCAATAAGCAAAAAGCCCAACAAAAATGCAGCTCCTGAAGTGATACCCATTATAATTGGAAAATTCATCATATAAAAATCATCAAATTTTAGTATTGCAAAAAACTATTCAGCTCCTCCTTTATGCATTAATTTATAGCCAAAATAGCTTGTTTCATTTCTTCGATTATAATTTTAATATCTTTCTCTGAAGTTCTCCAGTTGACAAAAGAAGCTCTTATTCCTTTTCTGTTTTGATAAACTGTTGGTGTCATAAACACTTTTCCACTATCATTTAGCAGCGTCAGAAACGAAGCGACTTTCTCCTGATTGTGATCGCCTTTCAAAGTAAAACAAACATTATTAAGGCGAATTGGCGCGAGGAGCTCAAAATGATCCGCTTCAATGAGTGCATTTCCAAAATGCAAGGCCATATGAACGCTGTTTTCTACAATATCACAAAAACCTTCTTTTCCATAGGCCAGTAAAGAAAACCAAACCGGCAGCGCCCTCAGACGTCTTGAATTTTCCGGCAATACATTCAAATAATTGAAATTCTCCAGCGGATTGCCCAAATAAGGCGCATTCGAGTTCTGGAACGTTTCGATTTGCAAATTCACATGATCCTTTTTTACCAGATAAAAAGCACTTTCATACGGCACGTTCAGCCATTTATGACAATCTATTGTGATGCTGTCTGCATTTTCCCAGCCTTCCACTAAATGTTTAAATTTATCAGACACCGCTGCAAAGCCTCCAAAAGCAGCATCAATATGCCACCAGAAATTATACTTTTCCTTTAGCGTTGAAATCGCTTTAAAATCATCGAAATCGGCTGTATTTACTGTCCCTGCGCTTGAAATTAAAATAAAAGGTTTTCCGTTTAAGGCTTTTATTTTTTCTTCTAAATCAATAGTATCGATAGCCTCCCGATTTCCTTCGATGGTCTTAATGACACTGTAATTCTGGCTTCCGATTCCCAGCATCGCTAATGATTTTACAGCCGAAGAATGTGGTGTAGCCGTCAAAATATTCAGGGTTTCAGAAATTCCGTTCTTAGCAAAATCTTTTCCAGACTGAGCTCCAAACCATTGTCTTGCAATTCCGAGGCAGGTAAAATTAGACATTGTGGCTCCTGTTACAAATCCGCCTAAAAATGTTTTGGGCAGATCAAACAATTGCAGCAACAGATGAATCGTTTCAAATTCAATCAGTGCTGAAACTCCGCCTTGTGCTTTTATCGCCTGCGTATTCTGGTCATAAACCGAAGCCAGCCAATCTCCGACAATGGATGCCGGTGTTGATCCGCCGGTCACAAATCCCAGATATCTTGACCCTGGAGAAGCAACCATTAAGGGTGCCATTCGCTCGTTAAATTCTCTTAAGGCTTCTATTGAACCAAGACCTAACTCGTTTAAATCGCGTGTTGGATCAATTGTATTTTTATTTGATGTCGGAATGTTTTCCAAATTATTCAAAAAACCAATTCCCTGCTGTTTTGTTTTTTCTAAGATATTTTCGAAGTCGTTTAGATCTTGTTGAAGTATGGCATTCATTTTTATTTTGTTAGCTGTATTTTTAATTTTGTTTTATGCAGATTTTGCAGATAAAGCTGATTTTTTTTATTTACCGGAAAGAATAACTTTATGCTACCATTTCGTTTTTTCAGAAAATCGGGCAACCATCATAGAAGAAATTACATCGCCATTGGCATTTAATAAAGTGGCAATGGGGTCAACCAGAGTCCCTAAAATCATGGCGACGGGCAAAGCCTGTTCCATTGGCAGTCCGTAGACTGTAATAGCCAGAACTTCTCCTATATAGCCCCCATTTGGGATTCCGCCTTCTACAATCGAAACGATTACAGTAATTCCTAATGCCAGAAGTATGGTGGATGGTGAAGTAAAATCTTTTCCAAACATGGCAAAAAGGAAGGTTATTTTTAAAATAGAGGACATACTCGAACCGTCTTTATGCAAAGGCCCTCCCAGCGGAATAACGAGGTTTCTGATATGTTTTGGTATGCTCATTTTTT
Organism: Flavobacterium sp. ENC; assembly: GCF_020991415.1. GTDB lineage: Bacteria > Bacteroidota > Bacteroidia > Flavobacteriales > Flavobacteriaceae > Flavobacterium. Next base: position 174,655 of record NZ_JAJMOY010000001.1, read on the forward strand.
CGGCTGCCTCAAGATTTGCCGGAATTGTTGCAATGCTGCTGCAGGTTCCTACCGCTGTTAAAGAAGGCGTAATATTATTGCTCCAGAAAACGATAAAAGCTCTTTTTCCTCCGGCAACCAAAGCATACAAACTAAAAAACACAAAGAAATAAAAAACGCAGGCTGCGTAATAAACACCCAGTGGTTTAGCATAAAGTCCGAATAATTGTGGCCCGAAAACCCCAACCTGATAGGCAAAATAAGCCCCTAACCCTATTGGAGCCAATTTCATAATCATAGTCAGAAGCTGTTTCATGACTTCATTTCCCGAATCGAGAAAACCTCTGAAAGCACTTCCTTTTTCTCCCGACTGTAAGCTTGCAAATCCGATCAGAAAAGAAAAAATAATCAATGCCAGCATGCTTTTACGGGACAGTAACTCAAAGAAATCATTTACCGTAAGCAATTGTGCAATTTGCTCCCCAATACTTCCGGATTGAATATTTTCCAGCGGAACTTTAGAAATAATAATACTCTGATGAATAGGAAAAAGATAAACTGCCACAATCATAACAAGTGCTGAAATCAGAATGGTGCTTAAAAAAACCGCAATCATAATCATGAAAAGCTTTCCCAGTTTTTCTGTCTGCTCCAAATTGGCTACAGAAGAAGCAATGGTAAAGAAAATAAGCGGAATAATAGCCGTAAAGAGCAGGTTTAGGAAGATATCTCCAAGAGGTTTTATAACCTCAACTTTGTCTTTAAAAATTAACCCGAGAATGCTTCCGATTATAATACCTCCCAGAAGTAATAAAATGCTGCTGTAGCTTTTTAGAAAATTGATTTTTTTAACTTCCATAATTTTAAAAGAGTATTGGATTCAGGATTAGAAACGTGAACTAAAAAATCAATTAAATTACTTAAAAAAAGAGCACTAAAACGAATAAGTCGTTTTTTTCTTATTTTTCCAAAACGATAGTGGTAAAAGCCCTGTCCATAAATTCGCCGGTTTTGCTTTTTACTTTTTCGGTTAAGGTTTCGGTGTAAACAATTTTAAATGCTGTTTTTTCGATTAACTGCTTTGCTGTTTCTGTGCTGTAAAGGGTAAATTCGTATGCTGTAAACGGTAGCTGCTTCATGAAACTTTCCTCCGCAAATGTTAAGCAGAAATTTCCAGCTGCCTTTAAAATCCTGTAGATTTCCATGAGAAATTTTTCAGGTTCCTGCCAAAAATAAATAGTGTTTACGGTGAAAATTTTATCAAAAAACGAATTCTGAAACGGAATTGCATTTCCATCATAAAGCGAAAAGAAAGCCTGTTTTTGAGAGACCAAATTTCTATTGATCCGGCGCGCCTCCTGAAACATTAATTCAGACATTTCGAGTCCGTAATAGGTTAATTTTTCAGCTTGCTGCATTACAAATTCTACATGGCCGGCATTTCCGTGACCCAGTTCCAGAATTTTGTTTTCTGCTGCAATATTTAAGTTCTGAATCGAATGACGGGTCATGTTGATGTTGGTTTCATGCATCATGTTCGCCATCTCAATTCCTTTTTCTCCGTTGGGGTGTTTGAGTTGTGCCGCGATTGCTTGTAATTCTTCTTTTTTCATAAACTTAATTTAAATTCCAAATAAAAAATTGCTTCGCCAATTCGCTATCGCTCGTGCCCAAATTCCAATCTGTTTGGTCATTGCAGGGAACGAAGCAACCGCACTAAAATAAGCACTACGGAGATGCTTTTATGAGATTGCTTCGTTCCTAGCAAGGACCTTAAAAAATACGGCTCGCAATTTGGCGGATATTCTCTGATTTTCCCATGGAATAATAATGCAGTACCGGAACTCCTGCCGCTTTTAATTCTAGCGACTGCTGAATCGCCCATTCAATTCCGACTTGTTTTATCTCTGCATTATCTTTGCATTTATCCACTTCATGAATTAAATCTTCCGGTAAATCTATTCGGAAAATCTGTGGCAGAATCTGTAAATGTCTTTTCACAGCGATAGGTTTGATCCCCGGAATGATCGGCACGGTAATTCCCATTTCTCTGGCTTTTGCCACAAATTCGAAATATTTAGTGTTGTCGAAAAACATTTGCGTTACTACGTAATCAGCTCCGGCATCTACCTTTTCTTTAAGTCTTTTCAAATCCGACTGAAGCGATGGCGATTCTAAATGTTTCTCCGGATAACCGGCAACTCCAATACAGAAATCAGCTTTGTTATCGATATCCATTACTTCATGCAGGTATTTTCCCTGATTCAGCAAACTGATTTGTTTTACCAGATCGATCGCGTAATCATTCCCTCCTGCTTTTGGAATAAAATATTGTTCGTCTTTCATGGCATCGCCCCGCAAAGCCATGATGTTATCAATTCCTAAGTAATTACAATCCACCAGAAGATATTCTGTTTCTTCTTTGGTAAAACCTCCGCAGAGTACGTGAGGTACGGTATCTACATTGTACTTATGTTTTATAGAAGCGCAGATTCCAAGCGTTCCAGGGCGCATACGGGTCAGTTTTTTGTCTAATAGTCCGTTGCCTTTGTCGATGTAGATGTATTCTTCGCGTGAAGTGGTTACATCAATAAACGGTGGTTTAAACTCCATCAACGGATCGATATTATCGTATAATTCCTGAATGCTTTTCCCCTTCTGAGGCGGAATAATTTCAAATGAAAATAATGTATTTCCTTTGGCGTTTTCTATATGTTCTGTTACTTTCATTTTTAAATTATGAGTTATGAGTTATGAATTTTGAGTTTGAATTGTGTAAAAAATCTGAATCAAAAAACGTAAATCAAATATCTTTTTTGTTTCAGGTTTCAGGTTTCAGGTTACTTTGGATATCCTGAAACCTGAAACTAAATAAACCTGAAACTATTTTAATCTGCTATATTAGGGTTCAACCACTTCATCGCGTAATCTGTGGGAACATTTCGTCGTTTGGCATAATCGACCACCTGATCTTCTTTTATTTTTCCGAGTCCGAAGTATTTGCTTTTTGGATTTCCGAAATAATAACCCGATACGGATGATGCCGGCCACATGGCCATACTTTCCGTTAAGGTTACACCAATTTCTTCAGCTACATTCAGAAGTTTCCAGATTGTTGGTTTCTCCAGGTGATCGGGACATGCCGGATAGCCCGGTGCCGGACGGATTCCTTTATAATTTTCCTCGATTAGATCTTCTGTCGAAAGTGATTCTTCTGCATCATAACCCCAGAAATCCTGACGTACTTTTTCGTGTAAATATTCCGCGAAAGCTTCAGCAAAACGATCCGCTAATGCTTTGACCATAATCGAATTGTAATCGTCCAGGTCCTTTTCAAATTCGGCTGCCCATTCGTCTACGCCAAAACCGGTTGTAACACAAAATGCGCCGATATAATCTGTAATTCCGGAATCTTTTGGCAGAATAAAATCAGACAAAGCGATGTTTGGCGCTCCTTTTGTCTTTTGTGACTGTTGACGAAGGGTCAGGAATTTCTCCAGTACTTTTCCGTTTTCATCACGCAATTCGATATCATCGTCATCAATCTGGTTCGCAGGGAAAATACCGTAAATTCCTTTGGCGGATAGTTTTTTCTCTGCCAGAATCACTTTTAACATGGCCTGAGCATCTGCAAAAAGAGAAGTTGCTTCTGTTCCCACCACCTCATCGGTTAAAATCGCCGGATATTTCCCGAACAATTCCCAGGTTCTGAAAAATGGGGTCCAGTCGATATACGGAACCAAAACATCCAGTTCGACTTCAATAATTTGTTTGCCAATTACTTTTGGTTTAACTGGCGTATATTCGTCCCAATCCAGTTGGAGTTTGTTTTTACGGGCCTGTTCAATCGTCAGGAAGTTTTTATCTCTCGAACGATTTAAAAATGTTTCCCTAAACGCATCATATTCTGCCCGAATATCGCTTGCATATATTTTACGGTTATGATCTAACAGATTTCCTGCAACGGTAACGGCTCTCGAAGCATCGTTGACGTGGATTACGGTTTCCCTGTATTGCGGAGCGATTTTCACGGCGGTATGCGCGCGCGAAGTGGTTGCCCCGCCAATCATAATGGGAATTTTAATTCCCTGTTTGTCTAATTCTTTGGCCAGGTACACCATTTCGTCAAGCGAAGGGGTGATCAGTCCGCTTAATCCGATAATGTCTACATTGTGTTCAATCGCTGCAGCAATAATTTTTTCCGGAGGCACCATAACCCCAAGATCTACAATCTCGTAATTGTTACAGGCCAAAACCACCGAAACGATGTTTTTACCAATATCGTGAACGTCCCCTTTTACGGTTGCCATCAGGATTTTTCCGTTTCCTTGTTTGTCGCCGGCTTGTTTGCTGGCTTCAATATACGGCAATAAATACGCCACGGCTTTTTTCATTACACGTGCCGATTTCACTACCTGAGGCAGGAACATTTTTCCGCTTCCGAATAAATCTCCAACCACATTCATTCCCGTCATCAAATTGATTTCGATCACTTCAATTGGTTTTGTTGCAGCTAAACGTGCCTCTTCGACATCAATTTCTATAAAAGCATCAACTCCTTTTACCAGGGAATGCGTGATACGTTCCTGAACCGTTCCTAAACGCCATTCCTGAATCGCTTTTTCATCTGATTTTACTTCGCCTTTTACGTTTTCAGCAAAATCTAAAAGTCGTTCCGTTGCGTCGTCGCGTCTGTTCAGAATTACATCTTCAACATGCTCCAGTAAGTCTTTTGGAATATCATCGTAAATCGAAAGCATTTCCGGATTTACAATTCCCATCGTCATTCCGTTCTGAATGGCGTGGTATAAAAATACCGAGTGCATGGCTTCACGAACGGTATCATTTCCTCTGAAAGAAAACGAAACGTTACTTACTCCTCCACTAATATGGGCATGTGGCAGGTTTTCGCGAACCCATTTTGTACCTCTGAAAAAGTCCAAAGCGTTTAAGCGATGTTCTTCCATTCCGGTGGCAACGGGAAAAATATTCAAATCGAAAATAATATCCTGCGGAGGAAAACCAACTTTATTAACCAGAATATCATACGAACGCTGACAAATCTCCACTCTTCGTTCGAAATTATCGGCCTGGCCCACTTCATCAAAAGCCATGATAATCGCCGCCGCTCCGTAACGTTTGATTAATTTGGCGTGGTGTATAAAGGCTTCTTCGCCTTCTTTCAAAGAGATCGAGTTGACAACGCTTTTTCCTTGTACTACTTTTAGACCTGCTTCGATGATTTCCCATTTCGAGCTGTCAATCATAATCGGCACTCTCGAAATATCAGGTTCGGATGCAATTAAATTCAGGAATTTTGTCATTGCCTGAACGCCATCCAGCATTCCTTCATCCATATTAATATCGATGATCTGTGCTCCTCCTTCTACCTGCTGTCTTGCAATATCAAGCGCCTCGTCATATTTCTCTTCCTTGATTAATCGAAGGAATTTTCGCGAACCGGTTACGTTCGTACGCTCGCCAATGTTTACAAAAACACTGGTTGGCGTAATGATTAAGGGTTCTAATCCTGCTAATACAAGGTCTCTTCTGTTTTCTGCCATTTTTTCTAAGTTACTAAGGTCCTAAGGTGCTTAGGGTCTAAGTTTTTTTTATTCTTTATTTTCTTTCCTGCAAGGTTTTCAAAACGTTGTAGGTGTTTTTTTCTTGTGCATGTCCAATAAAACCCGTTCAATCCGTGAAATCTGTGTCAAAAACTTAACGGTTTGTTTTATTCACGTATCATAAAAGGTTTGCCACGAATTCCTCTAATTCCCTCTAATTTTTTCTTGCCACTGATTAAAGGATTATTGCAGATTTTTTTTATGTGTTTCCGGTAAAATCCGTTTAATCCGTGAAATTTGTGCCAAAAACTTAACGGTTTGTTTTATTCACGTATCATAAAGGTTTGCCACGAATTCCTCTAATTCCCTCTAATTTTTTCTTGCCACTGATTACAGGATTATTGCGGATTTTTTTTTATGCATTTCCGGTAAAATCCTTTTAATCCGTGAAATCTGTGGCAAAAACTTAGCGGTTTGTTTTATACCAATATTGGCGCTACTCTAGGCTTATAATCCTTTGCCACTTCTGCAATTAATCGAATATGATCCGGAGTTGTTCCGCAACAACCGCCTATAATGTTGATTAAATTGTCATCTAAATATTCTTTGATTAAAGCCTGGGTTTGTTCCGGTGTTTCATCATATTGTCCGAATGCGTTGGGTAAACCCGCGTTTGGGTGTGCCGAAACGTTGAACTGTGTATGCTGTGATAATGTTTTTAAATATGGCTTCAATAAATCGGCTCCAAGAGCGCAATTGAAACCTACACTTAATAACGGAATATGCGATACAGAAATCAAAAACGCTTCTACCGTTTGCCCGGAAAGTGTTCTTCCGGAAGCATCGGTAATCGTTCCTGAGACCATGATTGGAATATCCAGGTTGCGTTCGTCTTTTACTTCTTCGATGGCGAAAAGTGCTGCTTTAGCATTTAACGTATCGAAAATCGTTTCTACTAAAAGTAAATCGCAGCCGCCATCCATTAAGGCTTCTACTTGTTGTTTGTAGGCAATTCGCAAATCATCAAACGTTACGGCCCTGTAACCCGGATCGTTTACGTCTGGCGACATACTTGCCGTTCTGTTGGTCGGTCCGATGGATCCGGCTACGAAACGCGGTTTGTCCGGATTTTTAGCGGTGAATTCATCTGCTACCTGACGGGCAAGTTTAGCTGATTCATAGTTTAATTCATAAACCAGATCTTCCAGGAAATAATCGGCCATACCAATCGTCGTTCCTGAAAAAGTGTTGGTTTCTACGATGTCTGCACCCGCTTCATAATAAGCGGCGTGGACATCGCGAATAGCTTGTGGTTGTGTTATGGATAGTAAATCGTTGTTTCCTTTTAACGGATGTGGAAAATCCTTGAAACGCTCGCCACGAAAATCTTCTTCGGAGAAGTTATAGCGCTGCAGCATCGTTCCCATCGCTCCGTCAAGGATTAGGATATTTTTTTTAATGGCTTCCTGAATTGTTATTGACATGTTTTTTTTATCTTTTAGCTGCTAAGACTGTAAGGTTCTGAGAAGCTAAGTTTCTTATTAAATTATAATTTCGAATTTAAACCAGACGGGTTTTGAAAACCGGTCTGGTTTAAATTGACGGCAAAAATGTGCCAATGCTTCGCTCATGATACTGAATTCAGTAAAATAATATTGTATGGTTGTCAGGAAGAGTTTTGAGAAATACGTTTATGTATTTTGTGTTATCTATCTTTAATACTAAGAATAGTATAAAGTAGAATGTAGCACCTTCTTTATGATAAAGGGTTGCTAAGGTTTCATTGGGTCTTTCCCTCCGCCTTTCGTGATAACTTTCAATAATTTTAAGAACAGTGCAAAGGTATGAAATAGCATTGCTACTTGCAAGTTTTTTTTTTGAAGATGCTGAGATGCTAAGTGACTAAGATTCTAAGGTTTTTTTAAAGGTGGTGAAATTCTGAGATATTAAGGTTCCAAGGTTACAGTTTCACCTATGTTTTTCAAATACAGCCCACGGCTTCAACCGTGGAAGACGGATCGCGATTGTACACCGTGACAATGCATTTGATATGCATTACGCTCCAGTGGTTGAAACCACTGGCTATGTTTATGCTCTTCCCAAAAGCATCAATGTTTTAAAAAACGAAAAGCTCAAACCATAAGCTCCAGTGGTTGAAACCACTGGCTACGTTTATGCTTCACAAAAGCATCAATGTTTTTAAAAACGAAAAAGCCCAAACCATACGTTTGAGCTTTCTATATAAAAATCTTAGAACCTTAGTATCTTATCGTCTTAGCAACTTAAACAATCGCTTTCACGACCGCTTTCGGCGCTTCTTTACGAGTTCCGTCGAAACCGTCTACACCGGAAACTGTGGTATATTTTAAAACGTATTTTTTACCCGGATTGATGATCTGGTAAGCTGCCTGACACATCAAAGTGGCTTCGTGGAAACCACAAAGGATCAGTTTTAATTTGCCGGGATATGTATTAACGTCTCCGATAGCAAAGATTCCCGGAATATTGGTTTGGTAATCTAAGGCATTGTTTACTTTAATCGCGTTTTTCTCGATGTCCAGTCCCCAGTCTCCGATTGGTCCTAATTTAGGCGTTAATCCGAAAAGGGGAATAAAGAAATCAGTTTCGATTTTACGGTGTGCTCCGTTTTCTTCTATATCCAGAGACTCCACATGCTCAGCACCATTGATTCCGATTACTTCTGCAGGGGTGATTAGTTTAATTTTTCCGGCTGTTTTTAATTCCTGTACTTTTTCAACAGAATCTAAAGCTCCTCTAAATTCGTTTCTTCGGTGAATTAAAGTTACCTCTGAAGCTACGTTAGAAAGGAAAATACTCCAGTCTAAAGCTGAATCTCCTCCTCCGGCAATCACTACTCTCTTGTCCCTGAATTTCTCCGGGTTTTTGATGAAATATTTTACCCCTTTATCTTCATAAAACTCGATATCTTCTATAAGTGGCTTGCGTGGCTCAAAACTTCCCAAACCTCCTGCGATAGCAATCACCGGTGCGTGAAATTTAGTTCCTTTATTTGAGGTTACGATAAAACTTCCGTCTTCTTGTTTTTCGATAGTTTCAGCGCGCTCTCCTAAAGTATAACCCGGCTCAAATTGTTTGATTTGTTCCTGTAGGTTATCAATTAAATCTCCTGCCAAAACTTCCGGGAATCCGGGAATATCATAAATAGGTTTTTTTGGATATAATTCTGAAAGTTGTCCGCCTGCTTGTGGCAAAGCATCCAAAATATGACATTTTAATTTTAATAATCCTGCCTCAAAAACGGCAAATAAACCTGTTGGTCCTGCTCCAATTATAAGTATATCTGTTTTAATCATTATGCTTGTTGTTTATAATCATTCTTAATAATGCAAAGGAACGAATAATTTATTCTTCTGCCAATGATTTTTGTCATTGATTTCTTTGCGAAATTTTTTACTCTTTATTTTTTAATGAAGCGGTGATTTCGTTCATCTTTTTTACCTTGTCTTCAAAATTGCCTTTCAGTGTTTTCCTGTATTCATTGAGGTTTTCAACCATCTGATTGATATCTTCCGGAATTACTTCTTCGAAAAACTCCCGCAGTCTTTTGGCGGTTGTTGGCGATTTTCCGTTGGTCGAAATAGCAATTTTGACATTTCCTTTGGTGACTATTCCGCCTAGATAATAATCACATAAATCAGGCGTATCAGCGATATTGCAAATCAGATAACGCTTTCGGGACAAATCGTATACTCTTTTATTGACTTTCAGGTCATCGGTACAGGCGATTACCATGTGACGCTTTTTGAGCATTCTTTTTTTGAACTTTGCTTCCGTCAATTTAATAGAAGGATGCTTTTCGGCTAAGACTTTAATCTCTAAATGAAAGTCCGGTGCTACAACCTCAACATTGGCATTTGGACTCGACTTCAGCAAAAAAGAAAGTTTTTCTAATCCAACGTTTCCCCCGCCCACAATTAACACATTCAGATTATGAAGTTTTAAGAATATGGGATATAATTCGTTCTGTTCCATTTTAATTTATTTTCATCTTACCAAAATTAGATGATTTATATTTTACCGAACGATTTCTTTTGATAGAAATTCTTCGTAAAATCCTTTCAGTTTATTGCTTTCGCGAACTACTTCTCCCAAAACAATAATGGCCGGTGAACTTAATTGTTGTTCTTTTACAATTTCTAGAATAGAATCTACTGTTCCAACGCCTACTTTTTCTTTGGCAGTTGTTCCGTTTTGAATAATCGCTACAGGTAAATTTCCTTTGTCTTCTTTTTGAAACAGCTCTATAATCTGGCTCAATTTATGCATCCCCATCAAAATTACTACTGTCGCAGAGGATTGTGCTGCCAAGGCTACGTCTGAAGATAATTTCCTGTCGGAAGTTGTTCCTGTAATGGCCCAGAAACTCTCTGAAACACCTCTTTTTGTAATCGAAATCCCCTGACTCGCCTGAACGGCAACTACTGAAGAAATTCCGGGAACTACAACGGTCGGGATTCCGAAACTTTCAACAAATTCTATTTCTTCGCTTCCACGCCCGAAAATAAAAGGGTCTCCGCCTTTTAACCGGACCACATTTCCATACGTTAAGGCATTATCAACAATCAATTGATTGATCTCATCCTGTGTATAAGCATGGTTTCCTATTTTTTTCCCGACAAAAATCCGGATCGCATTTTTGGGAGCGTGTGCTAATATTTCATCATTGGCCAATGCATCGTACAAAACCACATTCGCTTCAGCCAACGCTTTTACAGCTTTTAGCGTAAGTAAATCCGGATCGCCGGGACCTGCACCGACTAAAGTAACTTTGGGTTTTATGGTCTTAAGCATTTGCTAATTCTTGAGCTCTGTATTTTTCTATAATTGCAAAAAATGCAATTCCTTCCTGAATGTATTGTTTTGCAAATGCTTCTGAAGGTTCATTTTGATTGATTTGATATACCAATTCCCTGAAAGTTGTTGGCAATCCTATTTTTCCTGTTGCTATAAAAACGGTATCAAACAAATCTACAATTCCTGCGTGATGGTTTGTTTTTTCGTTTTCTGAAAGCAACAACGCTTTCGCGCCATTTACAAATCCCGCATAAGCATGATAGATTGCATCTGACCATTTTCCTTCGTCGAATGATTCCTGGGCGAAAGTCAGTTTATCTTTGGCTTCTAATAATAAAGTCGCAACCAAATCTATTACAACTCCGGCACATTCTCCTACTCCGACTGCTTTTACGTAGTTGTCTGCATTCCCCCAATCGATGAAATCAGCTTCCGTCAGATTGGTTACATCTGCAAATGGTTTTAAAATTTCATAGAAATATTTCTCCCCTTTCAGATCGTAATAATTCAGGAATTTTTCTCCGTTGGCATTTGCATCAAAATCATTTAAAATGGTACGCAATGCATCTGGACCTCTTCGGCTTGGAATTTTAATAACTTTGTCAGCAAAGCGTCCTGCTCCGTTTCCTAATCTTCCTCCGCCCAATAAAACCTGTAGGGCCGGCGCTACCAATTTTCCGGAGTTGATCGACATTCCCTGAAAACCAATTGCTGACATATTGTGCTGTCCGCAGGCATTCATACAGCCACTGATTTTGATTTCAATTTCACGGTTATTTCGGTACTGCGGGTATTCGGCATTGATTACCTTTTCTAATTCTTCAGCTATACCGGTACTACTTGCAATCCCCAAATTACAAGTATCAGTACCCGGACAAGCTGTAATATCCGCCGTTGAATTATAGCCTAAATGAACAAAGTCCAGCTTGGCTAATTCCTGATAAAAGAAAGAAAGATTCTCTTCTTTTACGTGACGGATTACAATATTTTGACGCAATGAAAAACGCAATTCATTCGCAGCGTAATTTTTAATTAAGTCAGCTAACAACCTTGCTTTATCAGTGTAAAAATCTCCTAATAAAACTTTGATTCCGATCGCATAATAGCCCGCTTGTTTCTGTGCAATTACATTCGATTCTTTCCACGCTTCATAAGCGGCTGTATCTTCGATTGTAACCTGCGGCACTTCTAATAATGGTTCCGGAATCGGGCCATCAAAAGCTGTTGTGTCAATTTCGTAAGTTTCAAAAGCGATTGCTTTTTTTTCTTTTTCAACCAAATCAAGGAAAACATCTCTTCCCATTTCTTTGATCAAAAATTTCATACGGGCTTTCATTCTTTTGGCACGCTCGCCGTATCGGTCGAAAATACGGATGATACCTTCTGCTGTTGGAATAATCTGGTTTACGGGAACAAACTCTGAAAGCAATTCGGCATGTGCAGGCTGGGAACCTAAACCTCCCCCAAACATGATTTTAAATCCTTTTTCACCATTTACAATTTTAGGTATAAATCCTAAATCATGTAAATAACTCAAAGCGGTATCTTCTTCAGAGGATGAGAACGAAATTTTAAATTTACGTCCCATTTCCTGACAAATTGGATTTCTTAATAAATATTGAAATAAACCATGTGCATAAGGCGAAACGTCAAATGGTTCGTTTACGTCTACACCGGCGAGTTCGCTTCCGGTAATATTTCTAACCGTGTTACCACAAGCTTCACGTAAGGTGATATCGTCTTTCGCCAGGTTTGCCCACAGTTCCGGAGTTCTGTCTAAACTTACGTAGTGAATCTGAATGTCCTGACGTGTTGTTATATGCAAACGTCCTGTTGAATATTCATCAGAAACTTTGGTAATTCGCACCAATTGTTCGCTCGTTACTTTACCGTAAGGCAATTTAATACGAATCATTTGTACGCCTTCCTGACGTTGTCCGTAGATTCCACGTGCTAAACGAAGACTGCGAAAACGCTCATCATCAATTTTTCCGCCACGGAATAAGTGAATCTTTTTTTCAAGATCGATAATCTCTTTCTGAACTATCGGATTTTCTATTTCTGTTCTAAAACTTTCCATTTCTTTTTAATGCTTTAGGCTTTAAGCAATAAGCTGTAGGCTTTCTTGCGTACCGTGTTATACATTTTTTGCTTAAAGCTTACCGCCTAAAGCGTATTGCTTACAGCAGTGAAACTATCTAATGAATCCTACTCCTGCTGTGGTGTTTGTCGCTGTATCAATCAGGATAAATGCTCCGTTTGATTTATTGTCGTTGTAGGCATCAAAATATAAAGGCTTGCTTAATTTGATCGTTACTTCTCCAATTTCGTTGATTGCTAATTGTGTGGCTTCTTTGGTTCCGGAATAGTCCGTCGAGATCGTATTCTTGACACTTTCTACTTTGGCCAAAACGGAGTTGGTATTGTGCTGTACAATATATTTGGTACCGGCAACCAGTTTTTTACTGTCCATCCAACAGACCGTTGTACTGATTTCTTTTTCAATTTTTGGAAGCTCTGATGATTTTACGATCATATCGCCTCTTGTCACATTGATATCGTTTTCTAATTCGATAGTAATGGATGAACCTGCAGCGGCTTCATCAAATGTTTTATCGAAAAAGTGAATTTTAGATACTTTTGATTCTGTTAAAGAAGGCAAAACGGTAACCGCATCTCCTACTTTTATTGAATTTCCGTATAATTTTCCGGCATATCCCCTAAAGTCATGGTATTCCTGTGTCTTAGGACGAATTACGGTCTGAACCGGAAAACGGGCTTTTCCGGCTTCAAAAACATCCGAAGAATGCAGTCCTTCTAAATGCTCTAAAACGGTTTGACCTGTGTACCAAGGCATATCTTTAGACTGATCCACCACGTTTCCGCCGTTGATGGCGCTTAATGGAATGTAGCTTACATTTTGTTCTTTGAATGTGCTTTTAGCATTCAATGCCTGAAAATCAGCTTTAATTTTATTGTAAACTTCTTCGGAATAATCTACCAAATCCATTTTGTTGATCGCTACAATTACCTCTTTTACACGTAATAAATTATTGATAAAAAAGTGACGGTAGGTTTGCTCAATTACGCCTTTTCTGGCATCAATCAAAATGATAGAAACCTGGGAAGTCGAAGCGCCTGTTACCATGTTTCTCGTATATTCTACGTGACCCGGAGTATCGGCAATGATATAACTTTTCTTTGCTGTCGAAAAATAAATGTGCGCCACATCAATCGTGATTCCCTGCTCTCTTTCGGCTACCAAACCATCAGTTGCCAGTGAAAAATCAAGATAATCGTATCCTTTTTGTTTACTGCTTTTTTCGATTGCTTCGATTTTATCTGTCGTCAATGATTTTGTATCGTACAATAATCTTCCGATCAAAGTACTTTTTCCGTCATCTACACTTCCTGCTGTTGCTATTTTTAAAACTTCCATTCTTGTATTTTGTTTCAGGTTTAAAATTTTAGTTTCAGGTTTCAGGTTGCTCCCTTTGAATTAAAATTTAAAACTGTATGTTTTTGTTTTTCTGATTTCGTTTTTAATTACGTTCCGAATTGCATTAATAATTCACAATTCATAACTCATAATTATTAAAAGTATCCTTGTTGTTTTCTCTTTTCCATTGCGGCTTCAGAACGTTTGTCATCAATTCTGGCACCTCTTTCAGAAATCGTTGAAGTTCTGATTTCCCCTACTACTTCCTGAATGGTTGCAGCATAAGAATCAACTGCGGCTGTACAAGTCATATCGCCAACGGTTCTGAAGCGAACAATTCGTTCTTCGATTTGTTCGTCTTCTTCCTGGTACACAAAAGGAGAATGTGACCAGATTAAACCGTCTCTCAAAAAAACCTTTCTTTTATGTGAAAAATAGATCGACGGAATTTCGATGTGCTCTTTCTCAATATAGCTCCAGACATCTAACTCTGTCCAGTTTGAAATTGGGAAAACACGAACGTTCTGACCATTTTCTATTTTTCCATTCAAAATATCAAATAACTCCGGGCGTTGATTTTTTTCGTCCCACTGACCGAAATCATCACGAACTGAAAAAATACGCTCTTTTGCTCTTGCTTTTTCTTCATCACGACGTGCACCACCAATACAGGCATCAAACTTAAATTCTTCGATGGCATCTAAAAGCGTGATCGTCTGTAAGCTGTTTCTACTGGAATATTTTCCGGTTTCCTCCACTACTTTTCCTTCATCAATGGCATCCTGAACATTACGAACGATCAGCTCTAAACCTAATTCTTCTACCAGTTTATCCCTGAAAGCGATTGTTTCAGGAAAATTGTGTCCCGTATCAACGTGTAAAAGAGGAAACGGAATCTTTGCAGGAAAAAAAGCTTTTTGGGCCAAACGAACTAATGTTATAGAATCTTTTCCTCCCGAAAAAAGTAAAACCGGTTTGTCAAACTGTGAAATTACTTCTCTGAAAATGTATATGGCTTCACTCTCTAAAGCGTTTGTTTTTAATACTGAACTCATTGTGTTTTTTTGTTTCAGGTTTCAGGTTTCAGGTTTAGGTTGTTTTACCTTGTCTGAAATCTTAAACTATCGTTATTCTGTTTTTTTGTTTCTTTTTGTTCAACAGATTAAATCCGTTGCTCCAATCTTAATTCTTTACTCTTTATTCTATTCTCTATTTTCTATTCTCCAGAACCAAGTCTTGTCTCTGGCTTCTTGCTTCCAACTAGTCTTTCCTAGCCCCATGCAAACCACACTCCTTATGACTCGATTCCCACCACCATCTTCCGGCTCTGATATCCTCTCCGGGGAAAATGGCTCTGGTACAAGGCGCACAGCCAATGCTTACGAAACCTTCTTTGTGCAGGGCATTCTGCGGAACATTAAATTCTTTCAGGTGATTTTCTACTTCTTCTAAACTCCATTTTAGTAACGGATTGAATTTTATGATTTCAAAACCGCCATCATATTCAAAAAGGTTTAAATCGTGCCTGTTTTCGGATTGTTCGGCTCTTAGACCCGTAATCCAGACGGCATTTCCGGATAAAGCTTTTCGTAGCGGCACTACTTTTCGGATAAAACAGCATTCTTTTCTGTTTTCAACCGAATCGTAAAAGCTGTTCGGGCCTTTGGTCTGAAGTAAGTTTTCTACCGCTGCTGCTTCCGGAAAATAAACCTCAATCTGTTTTTTATACTTTTTTAATGTTCTGTGAAAAACATCATAGGTTTCCTGAAATAATCTTCCGGTATCTAACGTAAACACCGTGATGGCCAAATCATTTTTAAAGATAAAATCAGTAATTACCTGATCTTCCTGTCCAAATGAAGTTGAAAAAATTACTTTCCCGGGATACTCATCAGCCAAAAAAGCCAATGTTTGTTCCAGTGTAAAGTCTTTTGTTTTTTCTAATAATAATTCTGTAACTGTCGCGCTCATATTCTCTTTCTCCTTCTAAATTTATCTTATAATAATTTAGATAATGTTTTTAAACTCAATAAGATGATTAGTATTCCAACCGCAATCATCATTGGTTTTCTTTTTATTTTATTTACTAAAAATGCGGCTAATGGTGCCGAAATTACGCCTCCTAAAATCAAACCGATAATCACCTGCCATCCGTGAATTCCTCCAAAAAGCATGAAGGTGATACCACTTGCAAATGAAATCGCAAACTCAGCTGCATTTACGGAACCGATTGTATATCTCGGGTTTCTTCCTCTTCCTAATAATGTTGAAGTCACAATGGGTCCCCAGCCGCCGCCACCGACAGAATCCATAAAACCTCCAAAAACAGCTAAAACACTTAATTTTTTAGTTTTCTTTTTTACAATGTTTTTTTTCAGGGCCTTTTTGATAATGATAATAGCCAGAATAATCATGTAAACGGCAATAAAGGGCTTGATAACATCTCCATTAATCACATCTGACAATAAATAAGCACCTGTTATGGAACCTAAAACTCCCGGAATCAATAAATGTTTTACGAGTTTTTTATTGATATTTCCAAATCGGTGATGTGAAAGTGCCGATGCTCCTGTTGTAAACATTTCTGACACGTGCACCGCAGTACTGCTCACCACCGGAGGTACTCCGTATGCCAGTAAAAATGAAGTGGAAGTTGCTCCGTAACCCATTCCTAAAGTTCCGTCTACCAACTGGGCGAAAACCCCAATTAAGAAGAAAACCAAAAGTTCCTGATTAAAACCGCCTACGAATCCATCCCAGGTAAATTCAGCATAATGGTTATAACCAAGTGTTGCTAATAAACCAATTAACAAGACAACCGGTATGATAATCCATAATCTCTCTTTTAAAGAAACTTCAGACTTTACTTCAACTGCGTTTATTTCCAATCCTTTCTCCATAATTTTTGAACCATCTTTATTTAAATCCATTATCCTATAGGCTTAGTAGATTACTATGCAAAATTAGTATTTATTTGTAAATATCAAAACAATATCCGGATTTTTTAATTGAAAAAACAACTGAACACCAAACATTTAAAATAAAACTTACGTTTTCTATCTAAATTGATACTACTTTGAGAATTAGCCCTAACAATAACAAACTAAAAAACAATAACTTAGCAATAATTAGAAACCACTACACATAACGTCTATAAAATCGATAGGATTGTAGTTAATTAGTTATTATTTTTGGCAAAATTTTTTAGGTATGGATTTTCAGATAGGAATAGTAATTGCGGGCTTAGTCGTTGGTTTTATCGTAGGAATGACCGGAGTTGGCGGCGGTTCTTTGATGACTCCGATTTTATTGTGGTTCAACATTCCTCCTACAACCGCTGTTGGAACTGATTTATTGTACGCCGCTTTTACCAAAATGGGCGGTGTATATGTGCATAATAAAAAAAGTAATATCAACTGGAAGATTACGGGCTGGCTTTCTCTCGGAAGTGTGCCGGCTGCCCTGATCACTTTGTGGATATTAGAAAGTATCAAAACCGATATTACCACCCTGAATGCATTGATTAAATACAGTTTAGGCTGGGCATTGCTTTTTACTTCTGTGGCGATTTTGTTTAAAAACAGGATTATGAAGTTTTCTAAAAAACATGCCGGCGACCGCTTTCACAAAGAGAGTACGACTCAGAATGTACTGACTGTTGCTATTGGTGTGTTATTGGGCGCTACTGTAACACTGACCTCGATTGGTGCGGGTGCATTGGGAACAGTAACTTTATTTTTCCTCTATCCGTTGCTGCCCACTCCGAAATTAGTAGGAACTGAAATCGCACATGCGGTACCCTTAACTCTTGTAGCAGGAATTGGACATGCTTCAATGGGAAATCTGGATTTGGTTTTACTCGGACAATTGTTATTGGGATCCTTACCCGGAATTTACATCGGAAGTATGTTAAGCGGAAAAGTTCCTGATTTACTTTTAAGAAACGCTATTGCCGTAATGTTGTTTATGGTAGGCTATAAATTGATTTTTTAAACCTTTACTTTAGAAAATAAAAAATATTACGCTGTAAAAAAAAACCATTTCAGCAAGTTTCCTCCTGTGAAATGATCTTTAAATTATAATTTTTCAATAAATTCCTATCGTTTGCTAATTCTTAAAAAGCAATATCTGCTAACGAATTGCTTTCCAGTATTTTAAGTGTATTGTCCCTAACCTCCGTCATTAAACGTCTTGCGGCGCAGGTGGACTCGTCATCACAATCATCGCATCGCTCATAAAAATTATGACTTGCACAAGGCAGCAATGCAATCGGACCTTCCAGAATACGGTACACTTTGGCCATACTGATGTCTTTCGGATCTTTAATTAAGTAATACCCGCCGCCCTTTCCTTTTTTAGCACCAAGGAAACCGGAGTTTCTTAACAGCAACAAAATACTTTCCAGGAATTTAATTGAAATATGTTCGCTCTTTGCAATTTCAGCAATTTGTACAGGTTCGTTATTCTCGCGTCTTGCTAAATAAGTTAAAGCTTTGATTCCGTATTTTGTTTTCTTTGAAAGCACTTTTGAATATTTTAGATTTTAGAGTGTTGATTTTAGATTTTTATCTAAATCCGCAAACTTATATTTTTAAATAACAAAAATATGCTTTTTATATGAGAATACTAACAAGATGAAATTTAAATTCTACTTTACCTATCAAATTACTTCTTTGGCTCCAATTAAATTCAATTCTTGCAGTTTCATTTCATCCTCTAAGACATTTTTTTCAACTACATAGGTATTAGAAAGAGAATCATGCCACATTCTTCCTGATTCTCCTAAAAAAGATAAAGCCTCAAAAGGAATAAAACGACATAATGTTCTTTTGAAAATAACAGCAACACCAGGTTTTACTCCATATTCATTAATTATAATGCTACCTGTCATGATCTTACCTAAAGTTCTGCCCGAAAGACTCTCAAAAATAAAATAGTAAATCATAGCAAAAGATAAATACGTTCCTGTGAATCCAAGATAAATCAAAATTTCTTCCCACATTCTATAGATATCCCATTGTAAAATATTTCCCGTAAGTACAATAAGTAGTGAAACAATAAATATCGAAATAAGAATAAAGGCAAAATCAATAATACAGTTAAAGAAACGATCACGATCAGAAGTTAGTAATTTCTTTTCAGGAACATCTATAAAGGGATTCCCATTTTGATCTTTATTCTTTAATCTAATCGTTTTCATTTTTTTTATGATTCTGTTTCCTGAACACCAATTAAGTTAAATTCATGAAATATTTTCACTTCTTCATCTAAAGCTTTTTTATTCACGACATAAGTATCAGACATTGAATCATGCCATCCTCTTCCTGAACTTCTCAGAAACGAAAGTCCGTCAAAAGGAATTACTCTGCATAAGCTTCTTTTAAAAATAGTTCCAAAATCAGGTTTTTCGCCATTCTCATCCACTACAATTGTACCTGTGATTAGTTTAGCCAAAGATCTTCCAAAGAAACCTTCGGTCACGGTATAATAAATAATCGTGAAAAGAATAAAAAGTATTCTTCCTTCTAAGTCACCAATATTATCCATCCAGTTCGCTAATCCGTTCAACCCTAAAAGAGCCCCAAGAAATCCTAAAAAAATAGCTAAAAGAAAGATGAATGCCAGAATAAAGATAGTATCCAGAAGATAATTAAGAAATCTCTGTCCCCCTGAAACTAATAATTTGTCATCAAGAATGTAAGTAGAGTTGCTCATGTTTGGTTTGGTTTTAAGTTTATGATTAGTAATCGTATTTTAATCTTAGTCCGGACAAAAGTATACTTTTTAGCCAAACCGCAATAAAAAGAATAACGATTTTTAACCGTAATTAAATTACAGCCAAAAATCGTTATTTATAACCTGCATTATAGATTTCTAACAATCTAAAATCAGAAATCTAAACTCTAAAATTTATTTAAGAAAGCGCCTGCTCCAAATCGGCAATTACATCTTTTACGGTTTCCAAACCTACAGATACACGCACCAAACCTTGTGTAATACCCACTGCCAACTGATCTTCTTCAGACAGCTTGCTGTGCGTTGTTGACGCCGGATGCGTAACAATGGATCGGGTATCTCCAATATTAGCAGAAAGCGAGCAGAGTTTTATTTTATCTAAAAATTTTCGTCCGGCTTCTATGCCACCTTTGATTTCAAACGCAATGATATTTCCACCTAAAAGCATTTGTTTTTTGGCAATTTCATATTGAGGGTGCGATTTCAAAAACGGGTATTTTACGCTGTTCACATTCGGATGTGCTTCTAAAAACTCCGCTACTTTTAAAGCGTTCTCGCAGTGTTTCTCCACACGAATGGCAAGCGTTTCCAAACTTTTTGATAAAATCCAGGCATTAAACGGAGACAAAGCCGGACCTGTATTCCTTGAAAACAAATAGATCTGTCGGATCAAATCTTCGCTTCCTACGGTCACTCCTCCTAAAACACGGCCCTGACCGTCAATTAATTTGGTCGCTGAATGCACTACCAGATGCGCCCCAAACTTAATTGGCTGCTGCAAATAAGGGGTTGCAAAACAGTTATCAATAATTAAAATCAGATTGTGTTTTTTGGCAATATCTCCCAAAAATTGCAGGTCAATTACGTCAACACCGGGATTTGTAGGCGACTCCGCATATAATATCTTAGTATTAGGCTTGATGAAACTCTCAATGGTTTCCGGTTTGTTAATCTCAAAATACGAAGTCTCGATATTCCATTTTGGAAAATAGGTCATAAACAACGCATGTGTCGAACCGAAAACGCTGCTCGCGGATACAATGTGATCTCCTGCATTTAAGAGGGCTGCAAAAGTGGAGTAAACGGCTGCCATTCCGGTAGCAAAGGCATATCCGGCTTCAGCGCCTTCCATTTTGCATATTTTATCTACAAATTCAGTCGTATTCGGGTTGCTGAAACGACTGTAAATATTTCTTTCTTTTTCTTCTGTAAAAGAAGCTCTCATATCTTCCGCATCTTCAAATACAAAGCTTGACGATAAGTATAATGGCACCGAATGCTCTAAATACTGAGATCTTTCTAATTGTGTTCTTATGGCCTGTGTTTCAAAACCAAATTCTTGTTCTCTCATTTTTTTTTTTGTTTAACACGAATTGCGCCAAGTAGCACAAATCATCACTTTTTTAAATTTCACAAAAGATTCACTAAGGAATTTGATGCAAATTTTTATTATTTAGGAATCACCCAAAGAATTATCTAATTAACTAATTCTCTAATTGACTAATTCTCTAATTCGATATTGTTCAGCACAACCTTGTATTTTATTGTAGCTGTCGGTTCAACCGTTTTGGCTACTGAACAATATTTCTCGAAAGAAAGCTGTGCAGCACGATGTGCCTTTTCCGGATTGATATCTCCTTCTAAATAGAAAACCACATTGATTTCCTTAAAAGGTTTTGCTTCGTCAATCTGAACGCGAAGTCCTTCTACCTCAGCATTAAAAGAGGTAATTTCCTGACGTTGTTTTTTTAAAATCGAAATCATATCGATAGCACTGCATCCTGCAACGCCCATTAAAACAAGCTCCATTGGACTTGCGCCTAAATCGCTTCCTCCAAATTCGGCTCTGCTGTCCACATCGACTACATGACCGCGTTCATTTTTGAGTTTAAAATGAAATGCGTCATTTACTCTGTTTAAGGTTACTTTCATTTTTTTGTTTTTTGTTGTGTTGTTTGTTTTTGAATTCGAAAATCTAAAATTGCTATTCTTTATCTGACAATCTCAAAATATCCCCGAAAACACCTCTCGCCGTAACCGCTGAACCTGCACCGGCTCCCTGAATTACGATTGGTCGGTCTCCGTAAGATTCTGTGTAAATTTCAAAGAAAGAATCAGAACCTTTCAGTCCGCCTAAAGCAGTGTCTGAAGGAACAGAAACTAATTTGACTTCCAGAATTCCTTTGTCGTTTTGCAAATCACCGGACAATTCGCCTATGTATCGCAATACGTGATTTGGTTTTTGATCGGCTTTTATCTTTTCATAAACCGGATCAAATTCTTTTAATTTAGTCAGGAAATCAGAAACATTTCCGTCTCTTAAATGTTCCGGAATCAGGTTTTGAATTGAAATTTCTTCAAACTCATTTTGCAGATCCAGTTCCCTGGCCAGAATCAATAATTTTCTTCCCACGTCATTTCCGCCTAAATCTTCGCGCGGGTCAGGTTCTGTATAGCCATTATCAATTGCTTCCTGTAAAATCTGGCTAAAAGGAGCATCTTTTGCAGAGAAATTATTGAACAAGTAACTCAGGGTTCCGGAGAAAACGCCTTTTATTTTGGTGATGTTTTCACCGGAAAGATGTAATAGTTTTATCGTATCAATTAAAGGCAATCCCGCACCAACATTGGTTTCGTACAGGTAATTCTTCTGGTTCTCCGCCAATGATTTTCTCAGTTCCTTATAAAAACCATAACTTAAAGTATTGGCTACTTTATTGGATGAAATCAGGTCGAAACTGCTTTCAATCAGTGAAATATAATTTTCTACAAAAGTGGCACTTGCCGTATTATCAATTGCAATTAAGTTTTCAAGGTGGTGCTCGTTCGCGTAGGCGATCACATCGTCTATCGTATAGGCAATTCCGTTATTCTGAATTTCATTTTTCCAATCTGAAGTTACGCCTTTTTTGTTTAAAATTACTTTTTTGGAATTCGCAATAGCAAAAACATTCAGTTTAATTCCTTTACGTTTTTCAATAGCTGTAGTGGATTCTAATATCTGATTGATTAAAGTTCCCCCCACTAATCCATGACCAAAAATCGCAATGTTTATCTTTTTGGAAACTCCGAAGATTTCTCCGTGAATTACACTTAGCGCTCTGTTCAGTTCTGATTTCTTAACCACCAAACTCACGTTTTTACCGGTAACGGTGTTGTTGAAGAGTATCGGAACAATTTTATTTTTAATTAATGCGGTGTAGGGTTTATGAAACGTACTCAGATCCTGTCCGATAATCGAAATCACCGAAACATGGTCTGTTACCGTAATCTGATTTACATCTTTGGAATAAAAGTCATTTTCGAACTCTTTTTCTAATTCTACCATAGCAGTGGTCGCTTTGTCAGTGGCCACCACCAGCCCGATTCCTCTTTCGGAAGAACCCTGCGAAATGATACTTACACTGATATTATGATCCCCCATTACTTTAAAAATACGGGCATCAACACCTGCTTTTCCTAATAACCCGCGGCCTTCCAGATTTACCAGCGAAACATTTTCAAGTACAGAAAGTGTTTTAATTCCTTCTTTCGTCGCATCAGAAGTAATTAATGTCCCTCTGTTTTCGTGATTGAACGTATTTAAAATTCGCAACGGAATATTTTTCTCCAGTAACGGAATTATCGTTTTTGCATGCAGAATGGTGGCTCCGAAATTGGCCAGCTCATTGGCTTCATTAAAAGACAAATATTCGATTTTTTTTGCATCGGCCACCAAATCAGGGTTTGCTGTGTAAATTCCGTCAACGTGCGTGAAGTTCTGAAGCTCTTCTGCATTTAAATAATTGGCAATTAGCGAAGCGGTATAATTACTTCCGTTTCTGCCTAAAGTAGTAGTGTCGTTGTTGTTATTGGAACCAATGAAACCAGTAACAATGTTTACAGTTTCTCCATTATGCTCTTTAAAATAATTGACAACATTTTTTTTGGAAAGCTGTTCTAAAGGCTGTGCATCACCAAATTTTGAATCGGTTTTCAGCAATTCCCGGGTGTCTACGAAATTGGCAGGAATCCCTTTTTCAAGTAAAATGGCGGTCAGTAATTTAGCCGATAGCAATTCGCCTTTGGATAAAATCTGATCTTTGATTTTGTTACTGTAATCTCCAATTAAGCTGACTCCTTCAAAAAGTTTGTCCAGAATATTAAATTCTTCCGATAAATCAACCTGTGGATAATCTGAAATCTGATAGGTTTTAAAACTTTCCAATAAGGGTTTGTAATTTCCGTTTTTAGAGGCAATTTTTAAAATATCTTCCAATTCATCAGTAGCATTTCCGCGGGCAGAAACGACAACGGCAATTTTCTCGCCCTGATTTATTTTTTCTGTAATAATCGAAACAACTTTGTTAAGTCCTTCTCCGTTTGATAACGATCTGCCTCCAAATTTTAATACTTTCATTTTATCTTTTTATTGTTTCTGCCTTAAAAATATCGGCAAGTAAATGGTCTAGTTGTTTGTACTCGATTAAAAAAGCGTCATGTCCGTGTACGGAATCTATTTCGCTGTAATATACATTGTCTTTGATTTTTTTTAATTCCTGATACGTTTCGCGGTTTTCCTTTGGTGTAAAAAACAAGTCTGAATTGATTCCTATAATATGAATGGCAGCAGTTGTTTTGGACAGCAATGTTTCGAAATCGGCAGTGTTTCTGGTAATATCTATGGTTTTAAGCAATTGATTCATCAGTTTGTATGATGATAATTGATACCTCTTTTGTAATTTTTCCCCGTGATGTGCCAGCCAGCTTTCTATGTTAAAAATCGCAAGGTTATTATTGACCGTACGCTGGAATTTTTCTTTGAATGATTCCGGGGATCTGTAACACAACATCGCATGAATTCGGGCGTCTTCTATGGGACGTGAAGAATTATTCAGGATTTGTTCCTGTAAATAACAGTTTGCAATCATCCAGTCTGTAGATTTCCAGTCTGTTGCAATCGGTATTAAATTTTGTGTAATGTCAGGTTGCAGTGCCAGCATTTCCCACGCAATTCCGCCTCCGACAGAACCACCGATGATGGTATGAACCTGTTCGGTTTGTAGAAGTTCAAGTCCTTGTATAAAAATCCGGGCAATATCCCTGGTGGTAAAATCCTGATAGTTTTCAATGATAAAAGAATCCGTTCCGTTACCCGGAACATTAAAGGCCAGCACGGTATAAATAGTGGTATCTATCGTTTTATCCGGTCCGATTAAGTCATTCCACCATCCGTTTTCACCGGTAACCTCAGCATTTCCTGTCAGGGCATGATTAACCAGAACCACGGGTGCGCTATATAATGGCTGGCCGGCAATGGTAAAACTTAAGGGTAACGAAGGGTAAACCGCACCATTTTCTGTGGTGAAATTCTGAATGTTTATAGGGTTTGGTATATTTTCCAATTTCAAATCTGTTGTATTATTGATTTGTATGAGGAAATATTAGAAAGAAAGCCCGGACGGAACCAGACAAATTCTTGTTGTTATCTTTCCACGTTTGGGCGTGGTAGAATGCAGCACCTTCTTCGAATTAACGAAGGGTTGCTAAGGATTCATCGGGTCTAATCCCTCGTCCTTTCTTTATAACATTTCAATACGTTTCTGAACTTAACGGTGCAAATTAACTACTATTTTCTTAAACAAGCAAATTTATCTGAATTGATTCTTCAATTTCCTGAATATAATTCAATTCAAAACTACTGTACGCAAAAAATCACCGAACAGTACGCCCAGTAAAATTAAGCGGGATTCCCCCTATCTGATGGTACTTTCCGATTTAAATGAAAAGTGTCTCATTTTCTTTAGAATACATCAAAAACAATAATGAATTTGGTGCTTTTTTTTCTGCGTTTTTATCTGTTTCCGTGATTCCAAAGCTTGGATGAGCCAATTCATTTAATGGCGGCGGCGGATTGTTTCTTTTTGCTCTAAGGCTTTTCAATGCAGAAAATTTCTTTGTAAGGAAGTTAAATGTGCTCATGATATTTAAGTTTAAGTAAGTTATCGTATTTTATCTTTATTATTTGTTTATTTAATTGTTACCCGACCAAAAGGAATAAAAAAACCCTTTTGGATCGAAATACCAAAAGGGTTTAAGTTTTTTACAACTTATATATTCTTTTAGTATCAACAGACGCATGCACAAATACGTGCGACGTTAAACATCTTGTTCATCTGTAGGGACTTGTTCATCTGTGAATTATTTGTTATTTTAAAAAATTTCTGCATTTGTATAAATTTAAAAAGCCTCTCAAAAATTTTGGGAGGCTTTGCTATATTTTTATTGTTTTTACAATTTTAAGCAATAAGCATCCCAACGGTTTTAACCGAAATGGCACAAAACATTTTGTAGACATTTAAATTTAAATCCATTTGATTTAGTAGCTTTTGGGTTTAACAAATATGCAAATATTATTTTAAATACACAAATAATAATGAAGAATTTAATTACAAAAATCGTTAAAAAACATTCTTTTAACGTTAAAAATCATCCTACAAATAACAATTTTCACTATAAATAAGTTAAAACCTACAATTAAATACTTTTCTCTTTCTAATTTATCCTCTCAAATCAGTTTATCAAAGAACATTTTTAAATTATTTACTCATTATGAGCATTTTACAACCAAACCGCTTCTTTATTTTTAATTTTCTCGGCTACTTTTAAAATATCCGTGATAATTCCGCGGGAGATGGCCTGCTTACAAGCTGAAGCACTTTTGATTACAATCGGGACATCTGCATACGACTGTGTAAAAATTTCAAAAATCGTATCCGATCCTTTCAATTGTCCAATTGCCGATGTTGCCGGTTCTGAAACTAACTTTACTTCCAGTGTGTTTTTCTGAACATCAAATTCACCTACATATCGAAGCACGTGGTTATCGGCCTGGGTGATTTTGGCGATCTTGAAGGACCTGTCAATGGCATCCTTATTAAGTGTCCCGTTTTTCTCCAGATGCTCTTCTTTTAGTAATGAAGTGATTTTTATGTCCGAAAGCTCGAAATCTTTCCCAATTTCCCTTGTCAGAATCAGTAATTTTCGCGCCGTATCATTTCCCGATAAATCCTCCCTGAAGGTAGAACGCATGAAGCCCAGAAGACTGGCATCTTTCAAAACAGCAGAAAAAGTAGTTTCATCTGAGGAAAAACGATTGAAAACATAACTGAGATTATCTGAAAAAACACCTCTTATTTTAGTGATTTTTTCTCCCGAATAATACAAATCCCTCAATGTCTGTAAAATCGGAAACCCTGTATCAACCGAAGTTTCGTATAAAAACTCTTTATCGTACTTTTTAAGATTCTCCCTTATTTCTTTATAAAGTCCAATGGGTAAGGTATTGGCTTTTTTATTTACCGCAACAATATTAAAACCGTTCTGAATTAAGGTATTGTAATGACTGATCAGCTGATCGCTCGCCGTGGCATCTACCGCAATTAGATTTTCAAATTCATTTTCTTTGGCAAATTCAACAATGTCCTCTACCCTAAAAGGCACTGCCAGTTGAACAAAATTGGTTTCCCAGGCATATCCCACGCCTTCTTTCTCAAAAAAAGCCACGGTTGAATTCGTGATAATCGGAAAATGAAAATCAATGTTTTTGTTCTGAAGAAAAAACTCCTGACTTTCGATAATCTGATTGATTAAAGTGCTTCCGATATTACCGATTCCGAAAAGGATGATATTTATTCTAAGCTTTGACATAATTTTAATTTTTAAAAACCATTTTAGGTTAAGTAAACCAATACGTATGATAAGTTCAGTTAAGTAAAGCAAGCCCAGTTTTAAATGAACTTATCATACTTACAGGGTTTAAAATTTTATTTTTCAAACCTTTATGATGAACGTTTTTTATAAAAAATCACCTCTAGCAAAACTCACATTGCTAAAGGCAATTTTTCAAACAAAAAACAAAAAAACCTAATTTTTAATACTGTATTGCGATTGCGTAACGCTTGCAAAAACAGTCTGCAGATCGGCAATTAAATCCTCGATGTCCTCGATTCCGACAGAAAGACGAACCAAATCTTTAGAAACTCCCGTCTCTAATTGTTCCGCATCTGTCAATTGCTGATGTGTAGTGCTTGCCGGATGAATAATGAGTGATTTGGTATCACCGATATTGGCCAAAAGAGAGAAAATTTTAGTTTCGTCCACTACTTTTTTAGCAGCATCAAAACCCCCTTTTAATCCGAAAGTGATAATTCCGCTTTGTCCTTCGGGAAGATATTCCTGGGCCAGATCAAAATATTTGTTGGATTTCAGTCCCGGATAGTTAACCCAGACCACTTCGTCCTGTTTCTCTAACCATTCGGCCAAAGCCAGGGCATTTTCGCTGTGTTTCTTAATGCGGATGGGCAATGTTTCTAATCCCTGAATGATCTGGAAGGCATTAAACGGACTCAAAGCCGAACCAAAATCACGCAGCCCTTCTATTCGTGCTTTTGCAATAAAAGCCGCATTTCCTAACGCTTCGTGGTACACCAGCCCGTGATATCCTGCTGAAGGTTCTGTAAATTCAGGGAATTTTCCGTTAGACCAGTCAAAAGTTCCGGCATCAATAATGACACCTCCTAATGAGGTTCCGTTTCCTGAAATATATTTAGTCAAAGAATGAATAACGATGTTTGCCCCGTATTCGATTGGTTTCAGCAAATAAGGAGTGGCCACGGTATTGTCTACAATAAAAGGTACTTTGAAAGCTTTGGCTTCTGCTGATATCGCTTTCAGATCCAGTACATCCAATTTTGGATTCCCTAAGGATTCTACAAAGAAGGCCCTGGTATTTTCTTTTGCCGCTTTGGTGAAGTTTTTGGCATCGGACGGATCAACAAATGTTGTTGTGATTCCTAGTCTCGGCAGAGTCACTTTTAATAAATTATAGGTTCCTCCATACAAACTATTTGATGCTACAATATGATCGCCTGCTTTTAGCAAAGTGAGAAAAGTGGTTGCAATTGCTGAGGCTCCGGAAGCAGTAACAACCGCTGCAATTCCGCCCTCAAGCGCTGCCAGTCGTTGCTCTAAAATATCATTTGTCGGATTGTTTAAGCGGGTGTAGATAAATCCGGCTTCGGCAAGACCAAATAAATTGGCGGCATGATCTGAATTATTAAATACATAAGAGGAGGTCTGATAGATAGGCACTGCTCTGGTTCCGCCATTTTTAGTAACATCGTGTCCTGCGTGCAGTGCGTTTGTTGCAAATTTTTGTGTGCTCATGATTTCGTATTTTTATATTGTTAAATCGTATGTTGACTTGTGATTGGTTTATTTTAATTCGAAGATTTTCCTCCCAGTTCATAAATTTGAAACAGTACTGACTTCTGGTTTCTTAAAGAAGACTCTTCACGGCGTGGCGTTTTTACTGTTTGTGTATTTTTTACTGAATTGATGTTTTGTGAATCGGTATCCGATAACCACTGTATTGTTGCTGAATTTCTATTGGTTGTTTTCATGAGTATATATTTTTTTTTAAATGTTGAAATAAAAAAACCCTTTTAGCTGGCTGACCAAAAGGGTTTATAGTTTTAACTATAACAAAGATTTATCTTTCACTTTTGGCAACAGCAGATCGGGGCGCATTTACGCATCATACAACATATCATCATTTTATCTGCAATTGTTTTCATTTTAGAAATTGTATTAATTTATAATCAGTCATTCTTTAATTCTACTAATTTGATAGAGTAAATATAATAACTATTTCCTAACCACCAAACAGAAATGTATAATTTAACATTTAAAAAAGAATTCAGCATTGAAAATTCTTTTGAAATCCTTTGTAAACCCCTTTCAAATAAGGCTTTGCACTATTTTGACGGGAAAGAGATTTTTTTTGCTTAAAATTTAAAACTCAGACGTGCAAAACCAAATCTTCCGTTTAATCCGAATTGGGAAACCGCTCTCGAATACGCAAACTGATTGGCATTCGTTAAATCTGCGCTTGGAGCGGGTGACAATGTCGGCGTTGTGTTTGTAAAGGCCGGAGTAGACGGATTATTTCGATCCGGATAAACATCTCCTATATTATTAACCCCAAGCGTTACCCTGAATTTTTCACTGATCTGATATCCAAAAGATAAATCGGTTACAATTTTGGCGCTGTATTCCGGATGCTCGTACACGGAAGAGAATCCGTCTAAGTTTACATCTGTTGCTCCGGGATCGGTCACTTTTCCGAAATAACTGTTTCTTAAATAAATATCCAGTTTTTTGATATTGAAAGTCGTTGTTAAATTAGCTTTCAGTTTCGGAATGGCTTCTTCTAAATAAACCCTGCTGGATTCCGGAAAAAAGGAATATTTAAAAGGTTCTCCGCCGGCATCAAGAATAGACTGCGGCACATTTAAATCGCCTACTCTTTTCGTTTCATTATAACTGATGGCAAAATCATTTCTGATGGTGAAATCCCGGATCACATCATATTTCTGGGAAATGACCACATCTACTCCTTTTGTCTCCGAGTTGATTCCGTTGGTCCAGAAAGAGGCTCTTTCCACCCCTTTCAAATCAAAGGCTTCCTGGAATAAGGTCAAGGCTTCTGCCTGTTCCGGAGATGTTGCCCCGCCAATTTGCGCATCTGTCGGTCTTGAATATTGCCCCGTTAAAACAATCCTGTCATCGATTCTTGTAAAATAGGCATCTGTAGCAATCGTAATATTGGCATCGGGAATTTTGAATGTAAAACCTGTACTTATACTTTTAGATTTCTCCGGTTTCAAATTTTCTACGCCAATACTTTTTGCCGCATCGGAGTCGTTTGTAAAATAACCTACCTGATAAGGCGATCCGTTAATAAACTGAGTAGAACTGGCTTCGAAATATTTTTGCTGCAACGATGGCGCCCTGAATCCGGTTTGTCCGGAAACTCTCCAATTGATGAAGTCATTTAATTTTAAAAGAGAAGCCAGTTTAAAAATCACTGTATTTCCAAAATCTGAATAGTTCTCAAAGCGTGCTGCTCCGTTTAAAAGCCAGTTTTCTGTCGGGTTAAGTTCTAAATCGACATAAGCCGCAACGCTTTTTCTGTCTTTTTCTTTAGCATCTGCAGGCTGAAAACCTGAAAATCCCTGCGCTCCCGCTCCACGCTTGTTACCGAAGAAATCCGTCACAATTAATGGTGAGGTTGTTGGCAGTGTACCGGGAACGAAATTCCCGTTTACATCATATAATCCGTAAGAGGCTTGTTCTCCTGCTTTGATCTGGTAATTTTCATATCTGAATTCCCCGCCAAAGGCAACGTTCAGACCTTCTAAAACATCTAATTTCTTTGTGAAATCCAGGTTGGTGGTACTCTGTAAAAATGAAACTTTACCGGCATCAAAACTAGTGGGTGATGCGGTTCCCAAAGTGGCATTGATCGTGTTGTTGACTCCATATTTAAAAGAGTTCGTTCCAAGATTTGAACTGATATCGGTATCAAATCCGAACAACTGCGTGGTCACTCCTACTGCCGCGGAAGCATCCAGAATGTCTGATTCTATTTCCGGTAAAAATCCGTTAGAATACACTTGCGTGAAAGTTCCGGAACCGTTTGGAAGCCTGTTGAAAGCATACGATTTTCCGTTTCTGTATGAAACGCCCCCAAAAGAATACAGTGATGTAAGCGCTGTTAAAGGATATTTCGCATTATAATACAATTGTCCCGCAGCCAGTTCTGACTGGCCAACGCTCATATTATAGTCGCTTCTTTGCTGGCCTCTATAGTTCAGTTCGTTATTGGTCACATCAAAATTTAATGCCGTCTGAATCTGGGCAATTGTAGATGCGGAAGCAATAGCGGTCTGCTGTGCCGGCGTAAAATAACTCACCTGAGGGGCGTACTGCTGCAGAGTGCTTATAATCTGAGCCGAATTGGGTGTTGTGTTAATGTTGGTGAACAAAGAATTCACCTGCACTCCATTTTGAGCCGCCCTGTTTTCTACCGCATTGTAGGCATTAAAAATAGCATTATTCCTGATACCGGCTCGGCTTGTGGCCTGCCTGGTAACAGCGCTTCCCGTAAAATTCAGGTAACTTCCTGCTTTGCCCAAAGAGGTTCCGTAGTTTAAATCTACCTGCAGCGATTGCCCGTCACTTCCGCCTTCAAAATTATTCGAACCGGAGGATAAATTCGCTCCATACTGGATATCGCCTGAAACATATTTGGCATTCTTTTTCAGTACAATATTAATGACTCCGGCAATAGCATCAGAACCATATTGCGCGGCAGCTCCGTCTCTTAAAACTTCAATTCGTTCAATCGCATAAGACGGAATCGCGTTTAAATCGGTACCCACAGAACCCCTTCCCGGAGATCCGTTTATATTTACCAGAGCACTGGTGTGTCTTCTTTTTCCGTTGACCAGAATTAAAACCTGATCGGGTCCCAACCCTCTTAGTTGTGCCGGATCAACGTGGTCTGTCCCGTCTGCGGTAGAGGTTGGATTACTGGTAAAAGACGGTGCTACATAATTTAAGATTTGCGTTACGCTTGTTTGCGGAGCGCCTTTGGTTATTTCTGAAATATTAAATACATCAACAGGAACGGGCACATCTGTTTTTACCCTGTTTTTACTTCTGGAACCTACGATGGTCACTTCAGACAATTCGTTGTTTTGTAAACTGTCCTTTTCTGTTTTATTGTCTTGCGCATACAATCCGGAGAATGCAGCTAAGCCAAAAAGCACTATTAATTTATTTTTCATCTTATTTAATTGGATATTATTATTCAGGTTTATAATTAGTTTTACTTATTTCTTTCTTACACTTTCGGGCAAAAAAAAACCTCTGCAGCTGGCAGAGGTTCTTTGTTTATAGTTTAAAAAATAATCTACAATAGTCTCTCTGCGGAAGTTTCCGGCATCATACAAGACATATTCTTAGAGATTGATTTCATTTTTTCTTACATTTTCTTCCGGCAAATTTGAGAACTTTTTTTGAAACCGCCAAAGAAAACTTAAAAATATTTCTATTACCCTATCAAAGTAGTATGTTATGTTAAATTTATCTGTATTAAAATAAAAAAACCATCAGTTTAATTTGCAAATCAAAATGGTTTTATACCTTTGCACGCGAATACAGAGGAAAAATTTGAACTGATTGCAACCTCTTCATAATGAAATGGTTCGTTATGAATACTGAAACGTTTTTGTTTCGGTAGTAAAAAATGCTAAAGCAGACATTCTCCTTTAGCCTTTTTTAGCAATTTTTTTACCTCGCTTAATTTTAATTTAATAAATTATTATGGCTTATTTATTTACGTCAGAATCTGTTAGTGAAGGGCATCCAGACAAAGTTGCAGATCAAATTTCGGATGCATTAATCGACAACTTTCTGGCATTTGATGCTAACTCAAAAGTAGCATGTGAAACTTTAGTTACAACGGGTCAGGTAATTTTGGCCGGTGAAGTAAAATCAAATACCTATCTGGATGTTCAGCAAATTGCTCGTGAGGTAATCCGTAAAATCGGTTACACTAAAAGTGAATATATGTTTGAAGCGAATTCTTGTGGAATTCTTTCGGCTATTCACGAACAGTCTGCCGATATTAATCAGGGTGTTGACAGAGCCAAACCAGAAGAACAAGGTGCAGGAGATCAGGGAATGATGTTTGGTTACGCCACTAACGAAACCGAAAACTACATGCCACTGGCACTTGATTTATCTCATAAACTATTACAGGAATTAGCGATCTTAAGACGCGAAAACAAAGAAATCACGTATTTGCGTCCTGATGCAAAATCGCAGGTTACTTTAGAATATAGTGATGACAATAAGCCAACACGTATTGATGCGATCGTAATTTCGACTCAACACGATGATTTTGAGGAAGAAGCTACTATGCTGGCTAAAATCAAAAAAGACATTATCGAGATTTTGATTCCTAGAATCATTGCTAAAAACCCGGCTCACGCTCATTTATTCAATGATAAAATTCAATATCACATTAACCCAACAGGAAAATTCGTTATCGGAGGACCTCACGGAGATACTGGTTTAACAGGAAGAAAAATTATCGTGGATACTTACGGTGGAAAAGGTGCTCACGGTGGTGGGGCTTTCTCCGGAAAAGACCCGAGTAAAGTAGACAGAAGTGCGGCCTACGCTACCCGTCATATCGCTAAAAACTTAGTGGCTGCAGGTGTTGCTGACGAAATCTTAGTACAGGTTTCTTACGCAATTGGAGTAGCTGAACCAATGGGTATCTTTATCGATACTTACGGAACTTCTAAAGTGAACTTAACAAACGGCGAAATCGCTAAAAAAGTAGAAGCGATCTTTGATATGCGTCCTTACTTCATCGAACAACGTTTGAAATTAAGAAACCCTATTTACAGCGAAACGGCTGCTTACGGACACATGGGACGTACGCCGGAAGTGGTAACGAAAACTTTTTCTGCTCCGGGAGGACATGTAAAAACCGTTACTGTTGAGTTATTTACCTGGGAAAAACTTGATTTCGTAGATAAAGTAAAAGCTGAATTTGGATTGTAAATTTAGATTCTTAGACTGTCTTAGATTCTTAGACTGTCTTAGATTTTTAGATTGTTAGATTTTTTGAAAATCTTTACTCTTAAACATAAAAAGCCTGATTTCTAATTTTTAGAAATCGGGCTTTTATTTTATGAATTGAAAGCGACTTTATCTTTCCAGTTTCACGTTCGGTAATGTTTTAGGACGAGCGACATCGTTCGATAAAATCCAGCCTGTGCGGTACATCCACTCGGTCATTTTATGCAGTTTTACGTAATCGATATTCTCCGATTCATCCATTGGGGTGTGGTACTGGCTGTGCAGCACACTGGTAAAGAACACAGACGGAATTCCCCTGCGCGCATAGGGCAAATGGTCGGAACGGAAGTAAAAATATTCCGGATGCTCCGGCCTGTCCCAGAGTTTATCCAGATCAAATTTTGGACCTTCATCGTTGGCTCTTTTAGCAATAGCCACTAAGTCTGAGGAGTTTTCGTGAGGCGAACTGGATCCTAATAAAGCCGCCTGATTGACGTTGTTTCTTCCAATCATATCTCCGTTTAATACCGCAACAATGTCTTTCTCGGGAACGGTTGCATGTGCGGCGTACCATCTGGATCCTAACAAACCACGCTCTTCAGAACCGTGAAATACAAACAAGGCGGTTCTTTTTCCGGGTTGTTTTTTATACGCTCTTGCAATCGCCAGCATCGCCACACAGGTACTGGCGTTATCGTCGGCTCCATTGTAAATCGAATCCTGACCGTATTTTTGTCGTATCCCGTCATGATCCTGATGTCCGCTAAAAAGAACGTATTCGTTTTTCAGTTTAGGATCTGTCCCTTCTATTTTCCCTACAACATTTACCGAAGGATATTTATACGTCTCCGAAACTACTTCTGCTGACAAAAGGTCTTTTGTACTTTTCAGGTATTCCAGCTGATCGCCATGTACCCAGAAAACAGGCATTGTAGTGCCAATTTTATCACGAAAACCTTCTATTCCGTAAATACCTCTTGTCATTTGCGGTTCTACCTGTGACCAGCTTTGTTCTGCTAATTCATCGGCTACAAAAATGACGGCTGCGGCTCCTTTTTTAACCAATACATCATAATATTTTGTTCGTACAAGACCCGGATAACGTCTGTCAAAAAGCGAAATATCGTCTGCAATTCCTTCTTTCGAAGCTAACAGAATAACGGCTTTTCCTTTAAGGTCCGCTTTTTCAATGTCTTCTTTTGTTGCTGCTCCTAAATATACTAATGGCGCCTCAACTTTGGTATTTGTGGTTTCTGCTACCAGGACTTCTTTCCACAGTTTAAATTCTTTTTGTCCTATTTTAAATTTCGTATTTGCCGTCACCTGATGCCTGTACATATCAAAAAACTGAAAATAGGTCCCGTCGTCACCCACAGGAGACATTCCGGCTTCTTTCGCTTTATTGGCCAGCCACATCGATACTTTTAATTCATCTAGTGTTCCGGCTTCACGTCCGTTAAAGTGGTCACCGGCCATCTGGTACATATCGGTCCTAAGGTCTTTTTCAGTAATTGCCGTAACTAAAGGTTTTTTGATGGTCTGGGAGAAAGCAATTCCTCCACAAATTATCAAACCTAAGATCATTTTGTTTTTCATATGGTTTCATTTACTCTTTCAAACTTACTAATTTAAAGCCAAAAAAGAACTCCGCATACTGAAATTGCAAAATATAAGCACTAAAAAAAAGCCTTTGATATAGTTTCAAAGGCTTTCTAATTTTAATCAGTTTTGTTTTTAGTACGTTCCGTTTTGCATTTTTTCCAGTACTTCTTTCATATCATTTAATGTATCCGGTTCATAAACAGTAGCGGAATATTGCAATGCTTTTTTCTGTAATTCGATTGCTTTCTCTTTTTGGCCGTCTTTGTAATACAGCTGTGCCAGCGTATCTAAATAATACGGATTGTTTTTCGTCACCACCAGGCTGTATTCCGACCATACAATTGCTGATTTAATAAAAGCCGCATTTGCAGGTTTCTCTACCACAGACCATGCTGCTGTATTGGCTAAATTAGAGTGGTATTCCTTAAATGAATTCCATCCATCATAAGAATACTCGGAATTAGCGTCGATTGTCGCAAACAATTGATCTAAGGTCTCAATTACATTTCCTTTCTCCGGAGCTAAATAGGTATTAAAGTAGGTACTGAATTCTTTGAGAAAGGCAGTATTATCGGCACTTTCCTCTGTATCCTGACTCAGATAGGCAAAATAATTTTTATAACATTCAAAACCGCCTTTTCCAATCGCAATTAATTTTTTATAGATTGAGATTATCTTATTTTTATTTGCCGTTCCTTCAACACCTTCCTGCGAAACATAGCTGTTTATTTGCAAAGCAGATGAAATATCAGCGCTTAAGCTAGTAACATTCGTAGCCGGTACAGCCGGATCAACAGCTTCTGTTTTTGCCTTTTCAATAGCGTCGTAATGTTTGATTAAATAATCTATAGAAAGAAAATCCGTATCATTCAAAACACGGTCTTCTTTGAAAAACTGTTTAGAAAAGCCCTGGTTTTTAATTTCTTTCAAAATGGTTTCTACCAAAAGCATATTGGGTTTCGTATCTTTTTGATGGGCTTCTATTAATTTTTTCCAGGTCTGCATCACCTCTTTTTTATCTAAGGCCACTTTTGGCAGTTTAAAATCTGCTGCATTGTTTTCTGCAACAACAGCGACATCATAATCCGCTTCATAATCGTAAGGCAATTCGAGTACCGCCGCCCTGTTAAAAGTGGCAATTAGCTCTGCATCTGTAGTTTTTTTATTTTTTACTATTTTATTAAAAGAACTGAAAGCATTGACACGCTGTACTTTTTTACAAAAATCATCATAGTAATTGAATTTGGATTTTTGATCATTTAACGTTGACTTCGCAGTGGTCAGAACGTCTCCGTCCCCATTTAAAATAATGACACCTGGGTTATCATTAATTTTGTTGGCCTTCAGCCATTTTTTATCGTCGGCAGTCGCCAGATAATAATTAAAGATATCATATTGTGGATCATAAACATCATACATATTGTAACCCACCTGAACTTCCTGTTCTTTTACAAAAGCATCAAAATCAGCTTTTGCAGTTGCATTTTTACTGTCCGCATACACTACCAGAAATTTTGTATTTGCCTTTTTAGTTGCTGCAATTGCCTCTTTTAAGGTGTTTTCAATCTTCAATTTAAAATTAATTTTAGGAGAAGTATAAGCACTATCAACAGTAACTACCGTGCTGTCGACAGCTACGCTGTAATCGTCAGTCCCCGCAACATCTTTCCCGGGATATGTCCAGTTTGAAATAGTTTGTTTTTCAATCGCAGTCACATTGGAAGTCGTTACAGGCTGGGTTTCTTTATCACTTAAAAAAAGAATCGGGTCTTTTCCTCCGGGTCCAAAAATTTTGAGGTTATTTGTTTTCTGATCGTATACGCCTGAAATATTTAGATCCCCTAAAACGTCCAACTCGTATTTAATAGTTATTTCTGAAACATCTTTTGGCAAAGCATATTTATAAAGCTTAGAGTCTGTTTCATATCCTTCCAAAACCAGATACAGGTAATCTGCGCGGTCAATTTCGAATGCTACGTCTATATTTTTCCAATCGGGATCTTCCTTGGTTTTTATATCTGACAGTTTTTGATACTGTACTGCTTCAGATCCTTTTTGGGTACCTATATAAAATGCATTATAAGATGGATCTAAGAATTTAATTTTAATTTTTTTTGCTTTTTTATCACTTGCAAAAGTTAAATCGAAGGTATTATCTGTTTTTTTATTTTGAGAAAATAATAATGAATCGCCTTTGATCTTGTAATCGCCGGAATAAAATACGAGCTCGTATTTACCGTCATCTAATAAATTTAATTTGATTTTTTGTCCTTTGTTTGTTGAGATATAAGTTCCTTTTTCAATACTTTTTGTCTGAGAAAAAGAAACCGATAGTAAACAAAAAAACGCGGAGAAACTCCATATAAAATTGCGCATGCTTAGCTTTTTTGGTTGTTAATACTAAACACAAAGATATTTTATTCTGATCACAAATGACCCAACAAATATTTAATTTTTAGTAATCAAAATACTATAAGTTATATTTCATCGAAAAGATGATGTAGCGTGGCTGAACGGTGTATTGTGACACTCTTGTAGAAAACTGGGAAAAGTTTTCATCGTTAAGATACCTTGTATTTAAAAGGTTTGTCGCGGCAATTTTATATTCCCACTTGCTGTCTTTTTTTTGGTAAATTAAGCTGGCGCTTAAAAAATCATATTCATTGTCCACTGTTTTGCCTGAATTGTAGTAATGATAAAATTCATACTCTGAAACAAATGCAAAACTTTCTAAAAAGTAATAATCCAATCGCGCAAAAGGCTTATCGGTATAAAATGTAGAACCGCTGTATTGATTGATCAGAGCATTATAACCAAATTCGATGTTCGGCAGGTTCTTATAATTTGTGGAAGCTTTTATGGTATAACTTTGACTAAAACTTTCCGTTGTGGCCGATTTATTATTTTGAATATTATTGAATTTAGACCAATTTAAAGTGGCGTTTACAGAAGCTTTATAGTTTTTGAGAAAGGATCGCCCGTAATTTCCCATCCCCGAAAAAGTTTCATCGGCAAGGTTAGAATTATAAGGCACAGAAGACTGGTTGATTCCGGTAAAATCTGCTTCTGTTTTTATGGCATCTACTTTTTTAGTATAGGTAGCGTTTGCAAAAATATTCTCAAAATTGAACATATTGTATTTAAAATAGCGCAGCGAATGGACCTGAGAAGTCGCATTTTCCAAAGAACGATCTCCGCGAAACAAACTGCTGTAATCTGATATTACATAACCCGCAGCCAATTGGTTAATATCGGTAAAATCATTGGAAAGCGAAAAATTATACGTTAACGATTCTGATTTTTTGATTTGGTATAAGGCAAAAAAGTCCGGCAGTACTTTTGTGAAATTCTGTGAATAACCGGTTTCCAGCTGGGTATTTTTCATTCCGTACGAATGCAGACTAATTCCGGGAGTCAAAGTGAATTTCCCTGCCAGTATTTTATAATGAAAGCCTAAAAACGAATCATTAAAATTATAATTTACCTGATTGTTATTTTTGGAATCATTCAGGTCATTTTTAGCTCCGTTATCTAACATCTGAAAAATATGGGAGTTAAAATCCTGATACGAATAGGTATTGCCCAAAGTAATATTGACATTACTTTTTGGCGTAACCATATAGTAATAATCCAGCTTAGCATCTATTTTGTTGGTTTTCACAAAGCGATCCTGGTTCAGGTCATTTCTGGCCTGATTTAGGTCGTAACCGGACAAAACAAATGGTCTGGATTGCAGATTCGCATTATAAAACGGGTTCTCCTCCTGATACAAATGCTGCATTTCAAAGGCAAAAATATTTTTATCGCTTTGCGTATAATACAAACTCAAATTCTGATTGATGGAAGTTGGATCCTGTTTTTTATGGGTAAAGATTGTTTCTGTTGCCGCAATAGTATTTACAACCGACTCACGGAGTAAATCAGTATCTTCATCCTGTTTCGATAATTTGGTCAGGATATCATAATCAAACTGAAATTTTTCGTTTGGCTTGTAGCTGGAGCTTAGTTTAAACAGTCCCAAATCGTTCTTCTGATGCGTTACCTCGTCTCTTTTTTGCTGGTCTCCGGATTCTAAAATAGTGGTTTGTGATTTGGTCTCCAAATCTGTCTTTGAGGATGAAAGGATTCCGAAACCGCTAATATTCCATTCTTTGGTCACCGAATAGGCAAAGTTGGTCGCACCGAATTTGGTTTCAATTTCCTTCGCGCGATTGTTTCTTAAAATCGAAATCCCCAAATCGTTTGATGACACATTAAAATTACTGCCGCCTTTTTTCATCATATTCTTAAACCCTCCGCTGAACTTAAAATAATCCTGAGCCGTCAGTGGCAGTTCGCCGATATTATTAAAATTGCTGATTAGGTTAATGCTGTATTTCGGACTGTAATAAAATAACTTGGGATTTATAATATACCGGCTGTCCAGTTCCCCGACTCCGGTTCCGGCTGTCATGTCTCCAAACCAGAAGTTCTTTTTCCCTTCTTTCAGCTTAATGTTCATCGCCACATTATCCTGATCATTTTCCAGCCCTTTCAAAGCGCCGACTTCGTTATAATTTCGCAAAACCTGAACTTTGTCGATGGCATCCGCCGGAATATTTTTGACGCCTAATTTGGTATCCCCGTCAAAAAAATCTTTGCCTTCCACCATCAATTTCGAGACTTTTTTTCCTTCAACTTCTATTTCTCCGTCGGCATTTACCTCAACACCGGGCAGTTTTTTAAGAATATCTTCGAGTTTCTTTTCCGTTCCGGATTTAAACGAATCGGCATTATACACAATGGTATCGCCTTTTATCGAAACAGGCATTTCGCGTACAATTTCAACATCATCTAGTTCAATTCCGGATCCGTCCATTACAATATTCTGAACCATATTTGCGGTTTGCGTCGCAATTGTAATTTCCTTGGATTTCATTCCGAGGTAACTCACCTTAATGACATAAGAACTGTTAGGCTTCAGGGTTAACTGAAACTTGCCTTTGTCATTGGTAATGCCATACGAATCCATTGCTTTTGTGGCAGAATTTACAGCCATAATATTGGCCATTTCCAACGGATTTTTCTGATCGTCCTGAATAAAACCATCAAAACGGACGCTTTGCGAAAATGAAATACAGGTAAACAGAAAGGCGCAGAAACAAAGTATTTTGTTCATGAAGATAGAATTAGAATAAGTAATTTACGGGAAAGCTTTTTTATCTTCCTCCCATGATTGTAGGTCCTGAGGTGCGTCCGCGGTTCATCTCTCTGAATTCCTCCATTTTTTTCATTACTGTTTCATCGTATTCCTTTTGTGAAACTACTTTCCCTTTTGTGGATGCTTTTATGGTTACTTTATCTTTAGCGTTCAAAACAATTTTAGAGCATAAAATAGTGGTTCTTCCGTCGTTTACTTCCAGAATTAAACCCGGTAATCCCCAATAATTTTCAGGACCCTGATTTACCGGAATTTCCGGCGAATACCAGGCTGTTACTATAATTTCTTTTGGCATTTCGAAATTATCCTCAAAATTGGTTTTCGTTTCTCCGGAGGTCTTTTTCGGATCGTCCTTTTTATCTTCAGGTTTTTTTTCGTCGTTATTTTTAGGTCTGAAATTTCTAAAATCTGTTTTACTGGCTTCTTTTACAGCCGTTGCTCTGTAACAGGTATACCCGCCAATTTGTTTGGTTTCGGGTTCCAGTTTCCAGTTTAGTTTTGGCAAAGAATCTATTACGAGAAATTCTTTTCCCATAAATTCTTTATCAACGGTATAGGATTTTGTCTTTACATCTTTGTAGAAAGTTCCGCCGCCGCCCATGAAGGAGTTCATCATGACACGCATTCCGCCGCCTTGTTGTCCCGGAGCTTCCAGTTTCTCTTCCTCTTTATAAACAGAAGCCGATTTGTCAAAGTTCAGGATAAAGGTTTTCTCGAGCATTTTTTTCATTCGCTCTTCTATGTTTTTCTGCATTTCGGGTGTAATATCCCGGTTGCCTCCTCTCATTCCTTCAATTTTAGGAGCCTGGGTTTTGGACTCATAAACAGCCATTCCCTGAAAATCCTTCTGTGCGTGCAGTTGGGTAAAAGCAAACATCAAAAACAAACAATAGTATATATTTTTCATTGGTTTTTTTATAAAGTTAGGTAATTTGATAAAGTTACCTTCAAATGTATCATTAATTTTAAAAAGGTAAAAATTAAATATATAAACACCTTAAGGCTATCGACAGAATGAACTATTAATTAGACTATTAGAAATGATAAAGGTTTAAAAGTCAAAATACGGTCTCCTTTACCGGTTTCTGTGATAGTTTTTGTAATTTGGCTGTTCACAAACCCAAACATCATGAGCAGAACAGTGCGCCATTTTTTATTTATACTTTTTATTGGCTGTTGCTCACCAGTTACTTTTGCACAAAATCAAAAATCAAAACCTGATGCTATTTCCCGTTTTAAGACAGATGCAGATGAATTTTCAGGATATGACTCATTTGGATATTGCTACCTCATCAAAAACAATGTTTTCCAAAAAGTAAAAGGAAATGAAACCTTTGAATACAAAAGCGTTTCACTTGGAAACATCACGAAAGTCGATTTGCAAAACCCGCTTAAAATCGTATTGTTTTATGAAGATTTCAATAGCGTTGTCCTACTCGACAATCAATTGAATAAAATTACGGAGATTAATTTTTCCCAAAACAATATCCCGATCGTAGTTCCGTTTATTGGTATGTCGACACAAAATCAGCTTTGGGTTTATAATTCCTTAAACCAGCAGATTGGACTTTTTGATTATCTGAAAAATGAATATAAAACGGTCTCTACTCCCCTGACGGAAACCATTAAATATTATCAAACCGATTTTAATACTTTTTACTGGATCGACAAGAAAAACAATTGGTTTTCGTGCGACATTTTTGGAAAAACGACCGCGTTAGGAAAAATACCCGATTTTGATAAAATAGAAATTATGAATACGCATCAATACATTTTCAGCAAGGGTGGTTTTTTGTTTTTTAAAGACATTTCTGATACAAATTCGAAAACAATTTCTGAAATAGAAATTTTAGAAAAAACCTTTGATAAATTCTGCTACAAAGACCAAATTTTATCTATTTTTACAGCTAAAGAAATCACAAATTATAAAATCGTAACACCGTAATGCACATAGCAATAGCAGGAAATATAGGGGCAGGAAAAACAACTTTAACTAAATTATTAGCCAAGCATTTTAAGTGGGAGCCTCATTATGAAGATGTGGTAGACAATCCCTATCTGGATGATTTCTATCATCAGATGGAACGCTGGTCCTTTAATTTACAGATTTATTTCCTCAATAGCCGTTTCCGTCAGGTACTGCAGATTCGTGAAAGCGGGAAAAAAATTGTTCAGGACAGAACTATTTACGAAGACGCCCATATTTTTGCGCCCAACTTATATTCGATGGGATTAATGACAAGTCGTGATTTCGAAAATTACACTTCCTTGTTCGAATTAATGGAATCTTTGGTAAAAGCCCCTGATTTATTAATTTACTTAAGAAGTTCTATTCCCAATCTCGTAGGCCAGATTCACAAACGTGGCCGTGAGTATGAAAATTCTATCTCAATCGAATATCTGAGCCGCCTGAACGAAAGATACGAAGCCTGGATTCAGACGTATACCAAAGGAAAATTATTGATAATTGACGTAGACAATATCAATTTCGTGGATAATCCGGAAGATTTAGGAAACATCATCAATCGAATTGATGCTGAACTAAACGGATTGTTTTAGAAACACGGATTTATACGAAATAAAGAATGCCTCTAAATATAATTAGAGGCATTTTTGTTTTAAGAAATTTGCTAACATATTTTAATTTGGCAAATGTTTTTAAAATGTAATTAATTTCCTATTTTTACACAGGCAAAATAGTTTTCCTAATTTTAAAAATTGATAAAATGAAGATCAACGCCATTAGAACAGAAAAAGATTATGATCTGGCATTAGAAAGAGTGAATGCTCTTTTCGAGGCCAAACCTGAGACTAATGAATTCAGGGAATTAGAAGAATTAATAGCTCTAATCGAAAAATATGAGGGAATTCATTATCCGATTCCGGAACCCAATCAAAATCAATAAAAAATGCCTCTAAAAACTTAGAGGCATTTTTTTATGGATAATTAGCAGCAATTTTATTTCGCTGCTTCAATTTTTGCTTTTACTTCAGCTTCAGTACCTTCATAAACC
The DNA here is from genome assembly GCF_020991415.1 of Flavobacterium sp. ENC. Taxonomy (GTDB): domain Bacteria; phylum Bacteroidota; class Bacteroidia; order Flavobacteriales; family Flavobacteriaceae; genus Flavobacterium. The sequence continues at coordinate 218,506 of NZ_JAJMOY010000001.1, forward strand.
TCCGTTGTTGTTTTACCATTCTCCGTTTTAGTTACGGTTCCGACAGTAACGCCATTTACGGTAGAGAGATTTACTTCCAGACGGTTTTTTTCATATTTTGTAGTATCAAAACAATCTGTTTTTTGGTGTACATATTTACCGTTTGCATCGTAATGCGCCAGGCATTTTGCTGTTTCTTCAGCGGTACAGCCTTTTTCTTTGCACATTTTAATGCATTCTTCTTTGGTCATTCCGGACAAATCTCCACATTTGAAAACACCTCCGGCATGCATTTCAGTTTTGGCACAACAAGAAGTTTTTCCAGCCATAGCCGAAGCAGTATGGCCTTCCCCTAAAATAGGTGCGATTACCAAACCAATCAGACAAGTTAATTTGATTAAAATATTCATTGACGGACCGGAAGTATCTTTAAACGGATCTCCAACCGTATCACCCGTTACAGCTGCTTTATGCGCATCGGAACCTTTGTAGGTCATTTCACCGTTGATGAGAACTCCTGCTTCAAAAGATTTTTTAGCATTGTCCCAGGCTCCTCCGGCATTGTTTTGAAAAACAGCCCAAAGTACACCGGAAACAGTAACACCTGCCATATATCCACCTAACATTTCAGCAATTAACTGATTGTTGTCTGCGTAAACCAATTTTCCTAACAGCACAATGGCAATTGGGAAACCAATGGTCAAAATTCCCGGCAGCATCATTTCGCGTAAAGCTGCTTTTGTTGAAATTTCAACACATTTTCCGTATTCCGGTTTTCCGGTTCCTTCCATGATTCCGGGAATTTCCTTAAACTGACGACGAACTTCGTACACCATGTCCATAGCGGCTTTTCCAACAGAATTCATAGCCAAAGCAGAGAACACTACAGGTATCATTCCACCCACAAATAACATCGCTAAAACAGGCGCTTTAAAGATATTGATTCCGTCAATTCCCGTAAAGGTTACATAGGCGGCAAATAAGGCTAAGGAAGTTAAAGCGGCAGAAGCAATCGCAAACCCTTTTCCGGTTGCTGCTGTTGTATTTCCTACTGAATCGAGAATATCGGTTCTTGTACGAACTTCTTTTGGCAATTCACTCATTTCTGCGATTCCTCCGGCATTATCTGAAATTGGCCCGAAAGCATCAATTGCCAATTGCATGGCCGTCGTTGCCATCATGGCCGAAGCTGCCAATGCCACGCCATAGAAACCTGCTAAAGCATACGAAATCCAGATGGCTGCTGCGAATAACAATACGGTTGGAAAGGTTGAAATCATTCCGGTTGCCAAACCTGCAATAACATTGGTACCTGCTCCGGTTGAGGATTTCTGAACAATAGCCATTACCGGTTTTGTACCCAATCCTGTATAATATTCCGTAACGGATGAAATGGCTCCACCCACTACCAGACCAACTAAAGTGGCATAGAAAACACGCATGGAAGAAATTTGCTGTGCTCCTTCTCCGAAGAATTCCATGGTCATTACTTCGGGTAACATATAGCTGACCAAAAAGAAACAGGCAATTGCCGTTAAGACAATCGAAACCCAGTTTCCTATATTTAATGCTTTTTGTACTTGTGCTTCTTTGGCATTGTCATCTGATATTTTTACCAATGTTGTTCCGATAATCGAAAATAAAATTCCGAAACCGGCAATCGCCATTGGCAATAAAATTGGGCCAATTCCTCCAAAGGCATCCTGGATATTTCCGCCCATATCTTTGATGACATAGTTTCCTAAAACCATAGCCGCTAAAACTGTTGCTACATACGAACCAAACAAATCGGCTCCCATACCTGCTACATCTCCTACATTATCTCCTACGTTATCTGCGATTGTTGCCGGGTTACGCGGATCATCTTCCGGAATTCCTGCCTCAACTTTACCTACTAAATCCGCACCTACATCGGCCGCTTTCGTATAAATTCCGCCGCCAACTCTCGCAAACAATGCGATAGATTCAGCGCCAAGTGAAAATCCTGCCAATGTTTCCAGAACTTTTGTCATATCTTCAGACGAAGTCCAGACACCATTCATGAATATCTGAAAGAAAACAATAAAGAAACCTGTCAGTCCTAAAACTGCTAAACCAGCAACGCCAAGTCCCATGACGGTACCGCCACCAAAAGAAACTTTTAAAGCCTGCGGTAAACTGGTACGGGCTGCCTGTGTTGTTCTGACATTTGTTTTCGTGGCAATTTTCATTCCCATATTTCCTGCTAAAGCCGAAAAAAAAGCGCCAAAAATAAACGCTACTACTATTAATATATGTGTGGTGGGAACAATAAATGAAATTCCCGCCAAAACTAAACTGGCCGCAATTACGAAGAAAGTCAGCAATCGGTATTCTGCTTTTAAAAAGGCAAGTGCACCTTCGTAAATGTGATCTGAAATCTCTTTCATTTTGCCATCGCCGGCATCTTGTTTTAAAACCCAACTCCTTTTTATTCCCATGAAAAGTAATCCTAAAATTGCCATAACGATTGGCAAATAAATCATAAATGCATTCATAATATATTAATGGTTTTTGGTTAATAGTCAACAAACTAACAAAACGAATTTAAACAAAAAAGCAATACTCCTGACGGAGTATTGCTTTTTTTACAAAATAAGAGGCTTAAAATTATTTAATACTAAATAATCCCTCTGGTTTGTTTTCGATATCGTTAAAACGCTTTGTACACTCGGCAATAATTGCAAATGCTTCGTTTACATCTCCCCAACCTTCAACATCAACTTTTTTGTTTTCAAGATCTTTATAAACCTGGAAGAAATGCTCGATTTCTTTCAATAAGTGTGCGTTTATATCTGAAAGATCATTTAGTGAATTCCAGATTGGATCTGAAACCGGTACACAGATAATTTTTTCGTCTGGTCCTTTGTCATCTGCCATATGGAAAACACCAATTGGTTTTACTTCTATAACACATCCTGGAAAAGTTGGTTCGTTTATTAAAACCAATACATCAAGAGGATCACCGTCAAGAGCTAAAGTTTCAGGAATAAATCCGTAATCAGCCGGGTACATCATGGAAGAGAATAACATTCTGTCAAAACGCATTCTTTTAATTTCAAAATCGTACTCGTATTTATTTCTGCTTCCTCTTGGTATTTCGATTAATACATCGAAAGTTGTTAGTTTGTCTGCGGTCATTTTTGTTTTTTATTATATCTTTAATTTCGGTTGCAAAAGTAACTAAAGAATCCTTTTTTACAATAAAAAAACAGGTTAAATGTCTGCTTTACCTTTTAAAAAACAATCATTTAATAGGTAATTTTCCGATTTCGCTTATTTAAGTAATAATGCCATAGCAAATAGGTTGCATAAGAGCGATAAGGACTCCACTGCTGTGCATGAATTTCCATTTCAACTTTGTCATGAATATTCAATAATTCTTTGATGGTATTGATCACTGCAATATCTCCAAGCGGAATTAAATCCGGTTCTTGTAAACAAAACATTAAATAGATGTCTATTGTCCAGTTTCCTATTCCTTTTAATTTAATGAGTTCTTCCCTGACCTGTTGTGCTGATTTTGTGGCTAAACTTTCAATATCCAATTCTTTGTTCAGAACGGCATCAGCCAGGATTTTAATATATTTTGTTTTTTGACGGCTCACGCCAAGACTTCTAAATTCCTCGTCTGGTAAAACCGACATTGTTTCGGGATTACAAGTTGTGTATGCTTTTATTTTTAAGAATGTGGCTTTCGCAGAATCAATGGAAACCTGCTGCTCGAGTATTAGCAACACCAAAGTTTCAAAACCCTGTGGACGTTTTGGAATTTGTGGTAATCCGTATTTCGTTATGATTTCCTGAAATATTGGATTTTTACCGGAAAGAAAATCGATTGCTTCCTGCATAAGTTGTGTAAGTCTTTCCCAAAATTAAATAAAAATCATGCAGAGACGGAAAGTTTTTTTGCTCGCAGATTTGGCAGATTAAGCTGTTTTAAAATTAATCACGCAAAGACGCAAAGGCGCAAAGTTTTTTGTACGCAGATTTTTAATTACTTAATGCTTAAAAATACAAATAATAGAAAAAGAAACAGCAATAAAAATCCGTCCAATCTGCTCAATCTGCGGGAAATTAAGCTCTCTTAAAATTAATCACGCAAGGACGCAGAGTCGCCAAGTTTTTTTATGCAGATTTAACGGATTCTATTTTTAACTATATAACCTGCGTTAATCCGTGTAATTTGTCAAATCCGTGTAAAACAATCTAAACTCCTATCGTTAATTAGAAATCAAGAAAAAACGCCAGGCTGCAAGAAATAAAATCTGGCAACCTGACGTTTTTTTGTGAGATTATTTTAATCTAAATATTAAAAATAGAATCCAAATGATCCTTTTACAGCAAATTTATTAGCATCAGGATTATTTAAATAACTGCCCCTCCAGGAGAAATCAATACGGAATACCTTGAAGATATTTCCGATTCCTGCGTTATATTCCCAGTATACATTTTCCGGTGCCACATAAGGCTGGTCGGAAGCATTTATCGCTCTGTTGGCATTAGATATGGTTCCGTAAACTCCTTTTACCCCCACAAACTCTCTCCAGTTTAGTTTTCTCATAAACGGAATTCTGGCAAATAATCTTCCGCCAAAATCATGATTCCATTGTAGTGTTGTATACTGATCTGTGATGAATTCGTAGAAATTTAAATTACTAAAGGTATTTTCTATCGTAAAATAAGTCTGGTTACCCGGAATTACGCTCATTAACCCTAACGGAATAGTCCCAAAAGTTTTTCCTGTTTCCAGAATAATATTCGATCTTCCTAACGGCCCTATAATAATAGGCTGTTTATAAAACAACTGTATTTTTTCGTAAGCGAAATCACTTTGCATCACCCCTTTAAGTCCATAGCTGAAATTAACAAAGAAATGACTGAAAGGACTGTCTACCAAATCACGTTCTACTCCAAAACCAATTGTTTTTCGTTTTGGCATCAGTTCAAACTGAACATTGGCTTCAAACTGTTTTACTTCGCTTGCAACAACTCCGGCAGGATTTGCGGCAGTAGGCAGTGTGGTATAATAATCTAAACTAAATGTTGGTGATGCCGATGCTAAGGTCCTGTATGAAATACCGGCCTGAACTACAAAGTTTTTAATCGGTTCCATTTCTACCGAAACATTGCTCAGATTAATATTGGTCAGTTTTCCGTTACTTCCCGTTGTAAACAAGGCAGAAGAAGCAAAACTTCGCCCTAAAATATCATTTGTTGTCGTTAAGCTGGCACCGATCTGTTCGATGTCACGCCTGTTTCCTCCGGAGATAATAACGCGTTTTTGCTTATCGACCATCCATTTTCCGGATGCTCCGTATTTGAATTTATGATCATCAAATCCATAAGCTGTATAAGCCTGCACACGCCAGGGATCATTTGGTCCGAAATAGGTTCGTCCACCTACCCGTACACGCAGACCTTCGACCTCATTATAACCAAATGTGGAGAAAATTGGTCCGTAATCAAAGTTTTTAAATTCGACGTAACCACTTCCTAAAATGGAGACCAAACTATATAGCTGCTTGAATCTTTTAACGGTTTGCAGGGTATCCAGCATTTTATAAATGCCCGCTTCATCTTTGTTTAGTTTTTCGAAACGATTCTCTTCCCAAAATTCAGGCGGTCGGTCATAGACGGCATTATCAATAAAATTGACTTCTTCTTTATAAAACTTTTCCGGTTTCGGGATATTAAATTTATGATTTCGGAACAGGGTGGTTCGCTTACCGTAAACTCCTTTTGATTTTTCCTTTTTATTCAGGGCAAAATCAGACATCATATAATCACGGGTCAATAGAAAAACAGAATCATTTTCTACCTCAAATTCCTGCTCAATATAAATATCTTTTACCCAGTTGATATTAGCGCTTTTAGTAACGCCCATATTGATTTTCTTGATGGCAAAAGTCGTATCGTTGACCCAGAAATCTCCTTTAAAGGTCAGTTCGTTTTTACGTCTCGGATAAAAAACAATGTTATAGCACCATTTTTTATCAATAAAAGCACTGTCTTTCAACACATAATTGTAAACATCAATTCCTGTTCTTGAGAGCGGGCTTGTAAAGCTTTTATCAAAAAATTTAAGGTGATTGTCGTAAATATTATAATCTGAATAAAGGTCTTTTACAAAAGCCAGAATTTGCTGATTTCCATTAAATCCGGATGTTTTGCTTCCGGTAATATTCTCTTTGGTTTTTTTAAGTTTATTGTCGCCATACACATCATACACCGATTCGTTGATGAAAATCGGCAGATACGTTTTTCCGGTAACATCAGAAGTATCCACATGATTAAAAACAAACTCCATTCCTTTGAAAAGTTTGTTTTTCATGAAAGCACTGTCAATCGTATTCATATCGAATTCGACTTTTTCGTACTTCTGCATTTGATACTGATTGAACTGGTACAACCCGTTTTTACGCTTTCGTTCCCAGATTTTTCTCAGGATATCTAAGGCCGGATTGTTTTTCTTTGATGTTTTTCCGGTAAAAATTACAACTTCATTAAGTGCCTCGGCTTCGCCCAAAACAATTTTAAAATCATAATTCACCGCTTTTTCCAAAGGAACTTCCTTATCTGAAAATCCTGCAGACGTAACCAGTAAAGCGGTATAAGTAACAGGTGATTCCAGATAAAAACGCCCATCCTCATTCGAAACAATTCCTGTATTGGAGCCTTTAAAAACCACATTAGCAAACGGGATCGGCTGATTGGATTTATCCAAAACAATTCCACTCACTTTAGTTTGTGCAGTAGCCATATTTGCAAATGCAAATACAAAAAAGAGGCTAAGTAAAATTAATCTTTTCATAATCCGGCAAAAAAAAAACTTCATCAATTAATTATGACTGATGAAGTTTTATAAGTATTGTTTATTGAACTATTTGTACATTACTTTTTTTACTGCTTTTACTACATCAGCTGCGTTTGGCAACCAGTCTTTTAGTAAAACAGGAGAGTAAGGTGCAGGAGTATCTGCCGTTGTAATACGCTGAATTGGCGCATCAAGGAAATCGAAAGCCTGTTCCTGAACGATATAAGTGATTTCAGAAGAAATACTTGCAAATGGCCATGCTTCTTCTAAAATTACCAAACGGTTTGTCTTTTTAACAGAAGTAAGAATAGCATCTTTATCCATTGGACGTACTGTTCTTAAATCGATAATTTCACATGAAATCCCTTCTTTTGCCAATTCATCAGCAGCGATAAAAGCTTCTTTGATAATTTTTCCGAAAGAAACAATAGTAACATCTTTTCCTTCACGTTTCACATCAGCAACTCCCAATGGAATTGTGTATTCTCCGTCCGGCACTTCACCTTTGTCACCATACATTTGCTCAGATTCCATAAAAATTACAGGATCATTATCACGAATAGCCGATTTTAAAAGCCCTTTTGCATCATAAGGAGTAGAAGGCACGACTACTTTAAGACCCGGAGTATTGGCAAACCAGTTTTCTAAAGCCTGAGAGTGAGTTGCTCCTAACTGTCCTGCAGAAGCAGTTGGTCCGCGGAAAACGATAGGCACATTAAATTGCCCACCAGTCATCTGACGCATTTTAGCAGCGTTATTTATAATCTGATCAATACCAACTAAACAGAAGTTGAAAGTCATATATTCTACGATCGGACGACAGCCATTCATTGCTGATCCTACTGCGATTCCTGTAAAACCAAGCTCTGCAATCGGAGTATCAATTACTCTTTTTTCGCCAAACTCAGCAAGCATTCCTTTTGAAGCTTTGTAAGCTCCGTTGTATTCTGCAACTTCTTCGCCCATTAAATATATGGATTCATCGTGACGCATTTCTTCGCTCATCGCTTCACAAATGGCCTCTCTAAATTGTATTGTTCTCATATTTATATTGTATGTTGAATTTTCTGAAGAGCAAAAATAAATATTTTAAATAACTTAAAAGCATAAATTGAATTTAAAATCACACTAACTTCCCTATCGATTTAGGTTTTAACTTTTAAAAATATATTATGCTGTTTACGAAATCGATGTAATTCCCGTTTTTTTTATTCCGCTGTCCTTTTACACAAACTTTGGTGTATTTGTTTCTTTTAAATGGTACCCGCATTGATTCTCCTAAATTAAACAGGAATAATTGCGGTAATTCAGCCACTGCAAACCTGCTCTGCTTTGCAAAATTCCTAAGAATCAGTCATAATCAGTACATTTTCATTTTTGTTTTTCGATGAAAAGCCGTCAAAAATCCGGAATCTTCGAAAACGTAATAGTTTTTAAAAAATATTATGCATGCATAGTATATTATTCCAATTTTAATTTCTAAATTTGTAAAAGAATATTATAAATATAAATTATATACTTATGAAAATATTAGTTTGCATCAGCCATGTGCCTGATACTACTTCAAAAATTAACTTCTCAAATGGTGACTCAGAATTCGATACCAATGGTGTACAATATGTGATTAATCCTAATGACGAGTTTGGTTTAACACGTGCGATCTGGTTTCAGGAGCAACAAGGCGCTACTGTAACTGTCGTAAATGTTGGAGGTCCTGATACTGAACCAACTTTACGTAAAGCGCTTGCTATTGGTGCAAATGAAGCTATTCGCGTAAATGCAAACCCAACTGATGGTTTTTTTGTTGCAAAGCAATTGGCTGAAGTAATTAAAACCGGTGGTTACGATTTAGTAATCGCAGGAAAAGAATCTTTAGATTATAATGGCGGAATGGTTCCGGGAATGATTGCAGGAATTTTAGGTTCTAACTTCCTAAACTCTTGTACAAGTGTAACTGTTGAAGGAAATAACGTGAAAGCGGTTCGTGAAATTGATGGTGGAAAAGAAACCGTAAGCACTACTTTGCCTTTGATTATCGGAGGTCAGAAAGGTCTTGTTGAAGAAAAAGATTTACGTATCCCGAACATGAGAGGAATTATGACAGCAAGAACCAAAGCCCTGACTATTCTTGAGCCGGTTGACGCTCCCGTAAATACAAAAGCAGTGAAATTTGAAAAACCAGCTCCTAAATCAGCAGTGAAATTAGTTTCTCCTGATAATCTGGATGAGTTAGTTAATTTATTACACAACGAGGCTAAGGTGATTTAAGATTGTAGAATATAGATTTTAGATTGCTGATAGCAATGCAAAATCTAAAACTCAACATTTGATTCACTTCAAATCTAAAATCAATAATCATTTTAGATTTCAATTTTTAAAATCTGAAATCTAAAATCTAAAATCTAAAATTATTATGTCAATATTAATATATGCAGAATCTGCAGAAGGAAAATTTAAAAAAGTTGCTTTTGAATTAGCTTCTTATGCTAAAAAGGTAGCTGAATCTTTAGGAACAACCGTAACCGCTTTAACTATAAACACTAGTGATGTAAGCGAATTATCAAAATACGGAGTTGATAAAGTATTGAAAGTAAACAATGACAAATTAGCTGGTTTTACGGCTAAAGCTTACGCTGATGTAATCAAACAAGCGGCTCAGAAAGAAGGAACAAAATTAGTTTTACTATCTTCTACAACAGACAGTATCTACCTTTCTTCACTTGTGGCTGTATCTCTGGAAGCTGGTTTTGCTTCCAATGTGGTTGGTTTACCAGTGAGCACTTCACCATTTCAGGTGAAAAGAAATGCGTTCTCGAACAAAGCTTTCAATATTACACAAATCGACACGGATGTAAAAGTTCTTGGTCTGGCTAAAAACTCGTACGGAATTTTCGAAAGCGCAGGATCTGCAACAGAAGAAGATTTTAATCCTACGATCGGTGATAACGATTTTGGCGTAAAAGTAGAATCTGTAGAAAAAGTAACCGGAAAAGTTTCTATCGCTGATGCTGATGTAGTAGTTTCAGGAGGCCGTGGATTGAAAGGTCCTGAGAACTGGGGATTAGTGGAAGATTTAGCGGCTGTTTTGGGCGCTGCAACTGCCTGTTCTAAACCAGTTTCTGATTTAGGATGGAGACCTCACAGCGAACACGTTGGCCAAACAGGAAAACCAGTTGCAACCAATCTTTATATCGCAATCGGTATTTCGGGAGCAATCCAGCATATTGCGGGTATTAACTCCTCAAAAGTAAAAGTAGTAATCAATAATGATCCTGAGGCTCCTTTCTTTAAAGTAGCTGACTATGGTGTTGTAGGTGATGCTTTTGAAATTGTACCAAAATTGATTGAGAAATTAAAAGCCTTTAAAGCACAACACTCTTAGAAATAAAATTCTCTATAAAAATATAGCTGCCTAAAAACAAGATAATCGTATCTTTGTTTTAGGTAGCTTTTTTGTTCCATATTTTTTGATTAAAATTGCACCTTTATTTTTCAATCAAAAAAAGTATTAAAATGAGGCATTAATTGCCCTTTTTTACCCACATATATGAGTCTAGTAAAACTATCCATAAAAGGAATATCGTACAGTCAAACTCAAAATGGCGCTTATGCCCTTATTTTGAATGAAGTTGATGGCGAAAGAAAACTTCCGATCGTAATTGGTGCTTTTGAAGCCCAGTCGATCGCTATTGCCTTAGAAAAAGAAATAAAACCTCCACGCCCGCTGACACACGATTTATTCAAAAACTTCGCTGAAAGATTTGATATTGTAGTGAAACAAGTTATTATCCATAAACTTGTCGACGGTGTTTTTTACTCCAGCTTAATCTGTGAAAGGGATAAAATCGAAGAAATCATCGATGCCAGAACATCTGATGCCATAGCTTTGGCATTGCGTTTTAATGCTCCTATTTTTACGTATAAAAACATCCTGGATAAGGCTGGAATTTATCTGAAATCAAATTCTGCAGAGACAGATCAGGGCGCTCAGGAAATAGATGATGTGTTATCAAATCCGGAGACTTTTGGACGTGAGGAAGAAAGCAACCAATCCGGTGATGTGTATGCAAAACACAGCCTGCAGGAATTAAACGATCTTTTAGATCAGGCAGTTTCTCAGGAAGATTATGAAAAAGCAGCAAAAATCAGAGACGAAATCTCGAAACGTTAACGCATTACATTATAGAATGCATTACGCTATAAGCTTTAGGCAGTAAGCAAAGGAGATTAAAGATCAATGTAAGCAGCAAGCTTAAAGCTTAAAGCCTACAGCATAAAGCAAAAGCAAACGAGATTAAAGATCAAACTGTAAGCAGCAAGCTTAAAGCTTAAAGCCTACAGCATAAATCATAAAGCAATCATGAAGCAATACTTAGATTTAGTAAAACATGTTTTAGAAAACGGCAACCAAAAAGGAGACCGTACAGGAACCGGAACAAAAAGTGTTTTTGGATACCAGATGCGTTTTGATTTAAGTGAAGGTTTCCCAATGGTTACGACCAAAAAATTACACTTAAAATCGATCATTTACGAATTGCTCTGGTTTTTAAAAGGCGATACCAATATTAAATATCTACAGGAAAACGGAGTTAAAATCTGGGATGCCTGGGCCGATTCAAACGGAGATCTGGGACCTGTTTACGGACATCAGTGGCGTAACTGGAACAGTGAGGAAATCGATCAGATTTCGGAATTAATTACGGAATTAAAAACAAATCCGAACAGCAGGAGAATGCTTGTTTCCGCATGGAATCCTTCAGTTTTACCCGATACAAAAAAATCATTTGAAGAAAATGTAGCCAACAACAAAGCTGCATTGCCTCCGTGCCATGCTTTTTTTCAGTTTTATGTGACGAGCCCCGATATTGAAAAAGGAGAAACGAAAGGAAAATTATCGTGCCAGCTATACCAGCGAAGTGCTGATATATTTTTGGGAGTTCCGTTCAACATTGCTTCTTATGCGCTTTTAACCATGATGATTGCACAGGTTTGCGATTTAGAGTATGGTGAATTCATTCACACTTTTGGAGATGCGCATATCTATAACAATCATTTTGAACAATTGGAATTGCAATTGACGCGTGAACCGAAACCATTACCAAAAATGATTTTAAATCCGGAGATCAGGAATATTTTTGATTTTGACTATAATGATTTTACACTTTTAGAGTACGAGCCGCACGCCGGCATAAAAGGAAGTGTTGCCGTATAAGATATAAAATCCGCTTTTTAGCGGATTTTTTTATACTACTAATACACTGTTTTCACTTCCTGCAAAATCATTCCATTTATAGGAATCTGCTTCCGGTTCATTAACGTAAGTCCCGTCGATTACGTATTTGAACTCGTAAATGGCATCCTTAACCAGATCATAGGTGGCTTTAAAAGTTCCGTTTTTCAATTTACTTAAAGTCCCTTCTTCCGCGTTCCAGTTGTTAAAATCTCCCACGACAGCTGCCGCACTGGCATCTTTGGCATCAATTGAAAATGTAACTTTACAAACTGGCTTTGTTTTTACAAATTGTTTCTTTAACGACATAACTATTTAATTTTTAGATTGATACACCTAAATTACACAAATTAACAAGAACATTCCATACACACATATGCGATTTGTGATAATATCAAAAAGGCGTTATTTTTTTAGCCGTATTCCTAATTAATACTGCCTTAAATTTTGGATTTCAGATTCTTAGCTCCATTTAAAGTAAATATTCCCGGCTTAAAATATTGTGATTTCAAAATAAATTCTAACTTTATAATCTTATTATTTTTTAGATCTTATGGAAAAAGAAGTGCACGAGCAATATGAATATGCCAGAAGGAGAATGAGACAAAAGAAAATACTCTATTTCCATTTTGTTTTATTTCTTTTAGGCAGCTTATTTTTATTTATTGCGAATCGGTTTTTTGGATTTGGCACCAATACGACTGTTACCGCTAATGCTACCAATAATACTCAAAATTGGTGTATCTGGGCCATAACAATATGGTTTTTCATTTTTATCCTGCATTTTATAAAAGTCTATATTACGGACAGATTTATGAATAAAGGCTGGGAAAGAGAGCAAATTGACCGGCTTGTTGCCTTACAGCAAAAAAGGATCAGCCAATTAGCATCAAAAATAAACGAGGATAACGAAAACAAAATTTAGTTCAGCATACCATGATTATAATGATAGCGGCTGTTGCCGAAAACAATGCCCTTGGAAAAAACAATGAATTGGTCTGGCACCTGCCAAATGACTTTAAAAGATTCAAAGCATTAACGACCAACCATTATATTATAATGGGCAGAAAGACTTTTGAGAGTTTCCCAAAACCATTACCCAACAGGACCCACGTGATTGTAACGCGTCAAAAAGACTATAATCCCGAAGGCTGCATTGTTGTGGATAGTATAGAAAAAGCAATTGCAGTATGCCCTGATAACGAAGATTCGTATATAATTGGCGGAGGCGAGATCTATAACCTGGCCCTGCCATATGCAGATATTATTGAAATAACTAAAGTGCATCATACTTTTGAGGCTGATACTTTTTTTCCGAAAATCAATAAAAACGAGTGGGAACTGGTTGAAGCCGAAACGAATTTCAAAGATGAAAAACATCAATACGATTATACTTACGAAACTTACATTAAGAAATAAAAAAAAACATCCTCAGTTGAGGATGTTTTTAGTTAAAGTGATTTCCGGTTTGGACTTTTCAAGAGTAGAATTGGGTAAAAAATAAAAATCAACTGGCGTGATTGTTACAACATATACTAATTCTTTTGAGATCTGATCTCAAAAGGTCTTTACTACCAAATACCACGAAGGCGTAAAGACAAGAAAATTAAAATTTCCAAAAACAAATTTAATCCTAAGAACGTGTTTGCACTTTAAAATAAAATATTGTTAACCACAACAATATTTGAAAAACTACTCAAGAACAAATTACAACCAGTGCAGCAGCATTCATTTGGTTTAAGTCACTAAATAACCGGCAATCATATAATCATTAAACTATTATTACATTACAAAATTGATCATAAATTCTTACATCGGCAATACCCACTTACCGTGATTTTTTTTAAATACCGGATTTCCGTGATAGCCCAAAAAAAAAGAATCCCCTTCAGAAATATCTTTTTCCAAAACATTTGATTTACAAATTAAAAAACTGAATTACAGTTAAAGAAGATTTGTATTATATTTGCGTAAATAAAAAAAATGTCTGAAAAAATAACTCCGTATAAAAATTCTTCATTAGGCAAAAAAGAACAAGTTGCCCAAATGTTTGATACGATCTCCGGGAACTATGATAATTTAAACCGCGTAATTTCATTTGGTATTGATATTAAGTGGCGAAAAAAGGTATTAAAAATAGTTTCTGACAAAAAACCGAAAATCATACTTGATATTGCGACTGGAACCGGTGACCTTGCTATTTTGATGGCACAGACGAATGCCGAAAAAATTATAGGTCTTGATATTTCGGCAGGAATGCTTGAAGTTGGAAAAAAGAAAGTAGAAGAAAAGAAATTATCGAATGTTATTGAATTAGTTTTAGGCGATTCGGAAAACATGCCTTTTGGGGACAATTATTTTGATGCCATAACAGTGAGTTTTGGAGTTCGCAATTTTGAAACACTTGAGAAAGGCTTTGCCGAAATCTTAAGAGTTCTGAAGCCAAATGGCGTCTTTGTAATTCTTGAAACTTCGGTTCCGGACAAAACACCTTATAAACAAGGATATAACTTTTATACCAAAAACATACTTCCGTTAATAGGAAAACTGTTTTCAAAAGACAATTCGGCTTACGGATATTTATCCGAATCTGCTGCAGCTTTTCCTTATGGAGAAGCCCTGAACAATATTTTACGAAAAATTGGGTTTATAGATGTTGTGGCTATGCCTCAAACTTTTGGAGTTGCAACCATTTATTCTGCTTCTAAAAAATAGTATGAAAAAAACAGTAATCTTAATTTTATTAGTCTTAACGACAAAAGGATATTCGCAATTTGCTAAAAACATGTTTAGCAAAGACCCTATTATTAATCTCGAAAACTGGCAAAAACAACGCCTTTACTTCGGTTATTATCTGGGCTTTAATAGTTTCGACTTTAAATTTGATTATAAAAATCCCGTTCCTGTTCCTCCAGGTGCGGATATTCAGGTCAAGAAAACTACCGGTTTTAATGTTGGTGTTGTTGCTGATTTAAGATTGCAGGAATATATCAATTTGCGATTTGAACCAGGATTGTATTACACAAAGCGTGATTTATATTTCCCAAATATAGAGTTGAAAAACGAATATTTACGAGAAGTAAGCAGTACTTATATTCATTTTCCCTTATTATTAAAATTCTCGTCCTTACGTACCGGAAATATTCGTCCGTATTTAGTTGGAGGCATGTCGACTACGCTAAATTTATCCAGTAATTCAAAATCTAAAGACGATAACTTTGAAGGAAAATTCAGGGTTAAACCATGGACTGCGGCTTACGAACTTGGCTTTGGAATTGATATTTTCTCGGAATATTTTATTTTCTCACCGTCTATCAGAGGAATGTTTGGTATAACAGACGAATTAATTCGCGACAATCCGGCTAACGGCCCGAGTCAATGGACAGATAACATCGATTCCATGAAATCAAGGGCGATTTTAATAAATTTTACTTTTCATTAAAACAAAAGCCTAACTATTTCGTTTAAATTCACTAAGAATAATTGCTGTTGCGGTAGCTACGTTCAAACTTTCGGTTTTTTGTAGTTCGCCGAACCTTGGAATTGTGAGTCGGCTCGTCACCATTTTTTCAATCTCTTCAGAAATGCCATTGGCTTCATTACCCATAATAATGATTCCGTTTTGTGGCAGATTAGACTGATAAATGTTTTCTCCGTCCATAAAGGTTCCAAAAACAGGCAACTTTGTTTTTGTCATAAACGTTTTCAAATCGACATAATTTACATTTACCCTGGTGATAGAGCCCATTGTGGCCTGTACTACTTTTGGATTGTAAATATCAACGGTTTCCTTAGAGCAGATAATCTGCTTAATACCAAACCAGTCGCAAAGACGTAAAATGGTCCCTAAATTTCCGGGATCACGAATATCGTCCAGTGCCAGAATTAAGCCGGTATCGGTAATTTTATTTTCGGAAGGCATTTTGAAAACCGCTAAACACGAATTCGGAGTTGATAACGCACTTATTTTTTTAAGTTCCTGCTCATTAATAAGCGTACGTTTTGAAGACTGAACGGCCTCAAAATCATTTTGGGTGGTGTATAAATGTTCTAATTCAAAGTTGGATTGTAAAAGTTCCTGAATTACTTTTACTCCTTCTGCAAAAAATAATTGATTTGCAAAACGTTGCTTTTTTTGATGTAAACCTGATATAAGCTTTATTTGGTTTTTACTAACCATAAAATAATGTACTTTTGAATTAAATATTTAATATCACTTGAAAAAGAATTCCACAAAAATACTAGCATTTATTCTAATAGCAATACTTATTTGCGCTTGTAATGCTGTAAAAAGAGTTCCGGACGGAAAAAGCCTTCTTACGAAAAACACTATTCTTGTAAATGGAAAGTCTACAAATGATGAAACGGCATCCAATCAGATGTACCAAAAACCAAATGGTACTTTGCTGGGATACAAATTACGTCTGAATTTATACAACTTAGCCAACTTAAATCCGGATTCTACCTACCAGGCAAAATTCAAAAATAATCCGGGCTTATATGAGCGCCAGGCAAAAATATTATCTGCCAAGCAGGTAGACCGTCTTGGACAGTCTTTTCTATACAAGGGGATTCATGAATTTTTGAAAAATACGGGAGAGCCACCGGTTATCATTGATACCACGAAAACAAAAAAATCTTTATTGCGTCTGAAATTTTATTATTTCAACAATGGTTATTTTAATGTAAAAACTAATTATGATATCGACAGTACAGGCCATAAAAAAGCCAAAATAAATTACAATATCACTACAGGCCCGGCTTTTCTTCTGGATTCCATAAGAACCAGTATTATGACTCCGGCTTTGGATTCATTATACAAAACCAATAAGGAACCTTCCTTATTAAAATCAGGAAACCAATACAAAACCACCGATTTTGAAGACGAGAAAAACCGTATCACCACTTATTTCAGAAATCACGGTGCGTATTTCTTCCAGCCTACTTATGTGACTTATGACATTGATACCATTGGCAAAAAAAACAAAGCCGATGTCAATTTAATCATCAACAACAATACTATTCAGGAAAGGGATTCCAGCAGAACAGAACCCTTTAAATTATACAAAATAAGCGATGTAAATATCTACACTGACTATTCACCGGCCAATTCGAAAACTCCGATCAAAGACAGTACGACTTACAACAACTTTAATTTGTACAGTTATAAAAAATTAAAATACAAACCGCGAGCTATTACAGATGCCGTTTTTATTTCGAAAGGAAGCACTTTCTCCGACACCAGAACAACGCTTTCTTCACGCTATTTAAACAATCTGAAGATTTTCAATTATCCGTCGATACAATATGAAGTAGACAAACGGGACCCACTGGGAGAATCGCTGATTGCGAATGTTTTTTTAACCCCGAGAAAAAAATACAGTTTTGGTGCCAGTTTAGATTTAACGCATTCCAATATTCAGGATTTTGGAATCGGTGCCAGTATTTCGGAAACGATCCGAAACGTTTTTAACAGGGCGGAAACCTTAGAGATTTCAGCACGTGTAAATGTGGGATCATCAAAAGACATGGCCAATCCGAATAATAATTTCTTTAATGTTTCGGAATATGGTCTTGACATGAAATTAAATTTCCCGAGGATTCTATTGCCTTTCGGAACCGAAAAAATTATTCCGAAAAGAATGATTCCGTCCACAAGTATTTCGAGCGGTTTTTCCAAACAAAGGAACATTGGTCTCGACAAAGAAAATTTCACAGGAGGACTTGCCTACAACTGGTCACCTAAACGAAACAATACTGCAAAACTGGAATTGCTGAACGTTCAGTTTGTACGCAATTTAAATCCGGGCAACTATTTTAACGTTTATACATCCTCGTATAATGAACTGAATAATATTGCCAGCACCTATAACATAAACCCTGACAATCTGAATGACGATAATAATCTGATCATAACAAAAGGAACCGCCGGTTTTACCGATGATGTTATAAACGGACGAACTGCTTTAACACCCGGGAATTCAGACTACAAACAGGTCGAGAGCATTGAAGAACGAAGAGTTCGTCTAACGGAGAATGATTTTATTCTGGCCACCAGTTATACGTTCACCAAAACGACCAAAAAAGATTTGGCTGACAATACTTTTTATCAGTTTAAAACAAAACTGGAGTCTGCCGGTACTTTACTGACCGCCATTTCAAACGTTGCCAATTTACCGAAAAACACCAGTGGCAATTACGAAATATTCAACCTGGAATATTCCGAATACATAAAGACCGAATTTGATTATATCAAGCACTGGGATTTTGGGAAAGAAAAAGTATTGGCCGTAAGAAGTTTCTTTGGAATCGCAATTCCGTTTGGAAATTCAAATTATATTCCGTTCTCCCGAAGTTATTATTCCGGGGGATCAAATGATAACCGTGCCTGGCAGCCGTACTCATTAGGCCCGGGAACTACAAATGCTTCCAATGACTTTAATGAGGCGAATATGAAAATTGCCCTTAGCGCCGAATTCCGCTTTAAAGTTTTTGGAGACGTGAAAGGAGCTATCTTTGCAGATGCCGGAAATATCTGGAATGTGCTCGATAATGTCATCGATGAGAAAGCGAAATTCTCTGGCGTAAACGATTTAGCTGAAATTGCTTTAGGTTCAGGATTTGGATTACGTTACGATTTAAGCTTCTTTGTTATTCGTTTAGATTTAGGCTTCAAGACCTATAATCCGGCGCATGACGAAGGAAATCGTTGGTTCAAAGAATACAATTTTGGCCACTCGGTTTTAAATTTTGGAATAAATTATCCGTTCTAATGCTAATTAATTCTTATTTTTGCAACCTAAAAACTAAAAACAACTATAAAAAAAATTACAATGGCACACAATATTAAACCAGGAGTAGCTACAGGAGATCAGGTTCAGGAGATTTTTAATTATGCGAAAGAAAAAGGATTTGCACTTCCGGCAGTAAATGTTACGGGTTCAAGTACAATCAATGGAGTTCTTGAAACTGCAGCTAAACTAAACGCTCCGGTTATCATTCAGTTTTCAAACGGTGGAGCTCAGTTTAACGCTGGTAAAGGATTATCTAATGCAGGTGAAAAAGCAGCTATCGCTGGTGGAATCGCAGGCGCAAAACACATTCATACTTTAGCAGAAGCTTACGGTGCAACTGTAATTTTACACACTGACCACTGTGCAAAAAAACTGTTACCCTGGATTGATGGTTTATTGGATGCATCTGAAAAACATTTTGCAGAAACAGGAAAACCATTATTCAGTTCTCACATGATCGATTTGTCTGAGGAGCCAATCGAAGAAAATATTGAGATCTGTAAAGAATATTTGGCAAGAATGAGCAAAATGGGAATGACACTGGAAATCGAGCTTGGAATTACAGGTGGTGAAGAAGATGGTGTTGACAACTCTGATGTAGACAGCTCAAAATTATATACACAACCGGAAGAAGTAGCTTATGCTTACGAAGAATTATCTAAAGTAAGCCCTAAATTTACTATTGCAGCCGCTTTTGGAAACGTTCACGGTGTTTACAAACCAGGAAACGTAAAATTAACTCCGAAAATCTTAAAAAATTCTCAGGATTTCGTTCAGAACAAATTCAACACGGGTCATAATCCGGTAGATTTCGTTTTCCACGGAGGTTCAGGTTCTACACTTGAAGAAATCAGAGAAGGAATTAGCTACGGAGTGATCAAAATGAATATCGATACCGATTTACAATTTGCCTATACAGAGGGAATTCGTGATTATATGGTTAAAAACATTGACTATTTAAAAACACAAATCGGTAACCCTGAAGGTGCTGAAGCTCCTAACAAAAAATATTATGACCCAAGAAGATGGGTACGTGAAAGCGAAGTAACATTCAATACAAGACTGGAGCAGGCTTTTGCAGACTTAAACAATGTGAATACACTATAAGTAAAAGTTTAAAGTTTCAGGTTTCAGGTTTCGCAACTTTAAACTTTAAACCTGAAACAACAAAAACAATAAATATGGCTTGGTTTAAAAGACAGGAAAAAGGGATTACGACCGCTACAGAAGATAAGATGGACGTTCCGAAAGGATTGTGGTACAAATCTCCAACGGGAAAAATTATTGATGCTGACGAATTGGCCAGAAACCTATTTGTGAGTCCGGAAGATGATTTTCACGTAAGAATTGGAAGCGCAACCTATTTTGAGATTTTATTCGACAACAATGAGTTTGTTGAATTAGATAAAAACATGACT
This sequence comes from Flavobacterium sp. ENC, assembly GCF_020991415.1. GTDB lineage: Bacteria > Bacteroidota > Bacteroidia > Flavobacteriales > Flavobacteriaceae > Flavobacterium. The sequence continues at coordinate 238,762 of NZ_JAJMOY010000001.1, forward strand.
TCTAAAGATCCCCTGCATTTTGTGGATACAAAAAAATATGCGGAAAGACTGAAAGATGTGATGGAGAAAACCCACCTTAAAGACGCTGTGCGTACCGGAGTGGGAAAATCGAAAGGAAAAGAACTTGTGATCTGCTGTATGGATTTTGCCTTTATTGGCGGGTCTATGGGAGCTGTTGTAGGGGAAAAAATTGCAAGAGGAATTGATCACGCGATCAAAAACAACATGCCTTTTGTAATGATTTCAAAATCAGGCGGAGCCCGTATGATGGAAGCGGCTTATTCGTTAATGCAGCTGGCTAAAACCTCTGTAAAACTGGCACAGCTTGCAGAAGCAGGATTACCGTACATTTCTTTATGCACAGATCCTACCACCGGAGGAACGACTGCCTCTTACGCCATGTTGGGAGATATTAATATTTCTGAGCCGGGTGCTTTAATTGGTTTTGCAGGTCCGCGTGTGGTTCGTGATACGACAGGAAAAGATTTACCGGAAGGTTTCCAGACTGCCGAATTTCTTTTAGAACACGGTTTCCTTGATTTTATTACGCCAAGAAAAGATTTAAAGGATAAGATCAACTTGTATATTGATTTAATTCAGAATAATAACATCAGATAGTTTCTATAAACTTCTAAAATATCAAACCCGACAGCCTTAAAACTGTCGGGTTTCTTTTTTATTAAAAAAATTAGAGCCGCATTTTGTTTGTAGCTTTTTTTTTATAAATTAGCTGCCTATATACCCCCTATAAGCCAAATTTGTAATTTATAAAACCATTTATATGCCAACCAAAAAAATCATCCCGTTTATTAAAACAGTGGTGTTTGCCATTGTATTATGTCTTTCAGGCTGCAGCAGCGAGTCAGGACTAACAGAAAATACCGATCAAAAAGGTGCAGTAATGCTTCATAAAAATTATGAATTCCTTAGATCTAGGGAATCGCTTTTTAAGGTGATCACCAACTCAGAAACTCAAAAATCAACTTCCAAAAGAACCGTTCAGGCTTTGGATTTTAAAATCTTTACCGAGAGGCTGACCTATGTAAAAAATGACGAACAAGCCAAAGAATCGTTTACGTTTTACATTGAGCGAAATAATTATTCCCCTGCCAGCAACACGATTGAGAACCTCATCCTGACCAAACGATTTAACGAGGAGGAATACAAAGCCTACATCATCACTTATTTCTTTCCTGATGGGATCGCGAGTGAGCATAAAAACTTTAAAGTAACGGGGTTTAAAGCCGTAAATAGTGAAACCTTTTCTTTTAACAATTTGACTTCTAAGTCGGCCTGTGAAAATACATACGAGTATACTGTAATCGAAACTGCACATAAGTGCTACAGCGGAGCCCATTCCGGATCTTCCGAAGCAGCCAATTGCGAGGGCAAAGGTTCTTTGCCGTACTCGACGTATCAGGTTGTAGCCTACCAAATTGCCTCTTGCGGAGAAAGCATGGGAGGCGGTGGTATGGGCGGAGACCAAAGTGGTGCCGGCGGCGGCGGCGGCGGCAGCACTCCGGGCAGCGGTGGCGGTGCCCCGGTAGATACCGGAATATCGTTGCCTCCTTCTTGTCAGTCTGTAGATTGTGAGGTGCCGATACTGGCCAATGACATCAACGTATTATTAGGAAATACACTTAATTTTGAGCAATTAACCTTTTTATTCAACAATGATAATATTGCTAATGAAGTAAAAAATTACCTGGATCAGAATACTAATGCTGCGGCGAAAGCGCTTACGACTCAAATAATAGGGGCCATGGTAGCGAATCCCGGTTTAAAGATTAATTTTACCGCCTCTGTAAATTCACCAATGAATATTGATATATTGGCTATTACAAACGCGACTACTGAAGGGAAAAAGTTTATTGAAGTTTATGATGCTTTGACGAAATCTCCGGAGTTTAAAAAACTATTTATTGATACGTTTGCGGAAAGTAAGCGATTTAATGTGAAATTCCAGATTGGAAGTATTAGCAGCGGAGCAGGAGGCACTACAGATACTAATTTATTAAATCCAACAACCAACATTATAACTATTGATCCCAATTTTATAAAAAATAACAGTAAATTAATTGTTGCAAAAACCATTTTACACGAATGCATACATGCATTTTTGAATGTAAAACTCTGTGACGCTGGAAGTGGCATGGCAATACCTAATATTAATAATATGGAATTTTATAATATTGTTAACCAGAAGTACAATGGTTTCACAGCTACACAAAATCAACACGATTTTATATATAATAATATGATTCCCACGATGAAAACTGTGCTTGCAGAGATAAAAAATATTTTGGTTTCAAATTCAGAAAGTAAATCATTGCAAGAATTAGTTTTTCATCCAGTGTCTCCGACTCAGGACGTTTATTTCAATTGGGATGATTTTTATAAAAACATATCACTTTCTGGATTACAAGATTGCGCTTTTTTTAAGTCTGAAATAGGGACTTTAGTACATAATCCTCAAACAGGAGAAAACATCCCTACAAATATAATTGACCAAGTCAAAATGAATTATTATAATCAATATCAAACTTATGTTAGACTCTACCTTTCAAAATAGAAACTTCTTTTATTTCGTTTTAAGTATTTTATTCTGTCTGTCCGTTAAATCAAATGGACAGGATATTAAAAAGATAAAAGAATCTGATACCGTATATTTCTATTTCAAAAACGATAATTTAAATCAAATGAAGGGTTTAAACAACATTGTAAACAGAGACAATTACAATTATTACTTTTATTTTGATGTCGAGAATACAAAAATAAGGCAAGATTTAACTCTGGTGAATAATTATAGGATTACACCGGAAGTAAAGTTTGAAAAAAAATCATTTCTAAAGAAAAGAAGGGACATTACCCTCAATTATAATTTTCTTAAAAAATTAGGGTTTCGTGAAAGTGAAATACTCCTTTTAGAAAAGAAGAAAATATACTTAATTGATCATGATAATATTTGCCGTTCTAAAATCAAAATAGTAGAAGTAAAAATGGTTGACAGAAGCAGTCTTATATCAATTGAATAATCTATGGAGTTTTTTATAGCCTATTAGCATAATGAAATTGATCGATAAAATAAAACAGATGAAAAAGCTAATTATTTTACTGTTTATTACAAATATTGGATTCAGCCAGAATATTGACCATGTTAAACAGCTAGACACTATTTATATTGCATTTAAAAAACATGAAAATGAAAAAAAAGAGGTTTACGCTGCGAACTTCAGACGCTATAGTTTTTTGTTAAAAACAGAAGATGGCAAAACTAAACAAATTGTATTTGAGAAACCTGACATAAAAGATTCTTTAACTAATGAAGGTGATTCCAAAAGCTATACAAAAATTAAAAATCAATCTTTTTTACGAAAACATAAAAAGGATATTATTGGAATTGATTTTTTTACAGACTTAGATAGAGAATACATTGCATGCAAGCTGCTACGTGCTCCGAAAGTACTTTATATAATAGATTACACCGAAAAGAAGAAAAGGAAAATCATTCTTTACAGAGTCTATTTATTAGATTTTTGTCCCGTGTATGAGTGACAAATAAAATAAATTATTTAAGCTATATGAAATACATTTTAATATTGATATGTTTCTGCTCTTGCAGCAAAAACTCATATGAAAAGTTTAGTTATACCAAAAGTAATAATCCATGGATAACTGCCTATAAGGACAATATTTTTTTCGCTTGTATTAAAGAAAGCTATAAAAACGATTCCATTTATCAACTAATAGAACAAAAAGATGCATAATGGTCAACCTTGACAACGCCAGCACGAAATTGAATAATTCATCTTTTTTTATATCTTTATTTTAAATCTTAGTGTTTATGAAAAGAGTATTTGTTGCTTTATTATTTTGTTTAGCTCTTTTGAACTGTGCTAAAAAAGAAGAAAAGATTGTTGAAAAAAATATTCCCTATATAATTTCTCAGGAGAATCGCGAAAAAATCATTGGTAAAGACACTATTCCACCTATGCCTCCCATTCCCGGCTGGCTTGTTTATGGAACAGATACTTTTATTATAGATTCAGACACCACAATATACTATTTTCAAAGGAATGAAATAGGGATGATCTGCGGAACTCCAACAGCGGATACAATTCCATACTTTATTAATTTACAACCCAGAGGCTTAATTTTACTTTCAAATAAAAATATTTACGATTTTATCAAATTGAATTATAATGATAATTTCCGTAACATAACTTGTATTGCCTCAAACTCCGACACAGTAAATTCTAAAGCATTTTTTGACTTACGCAAATCTTTGAACTCTTTTACGAAATTTCGGGACCGTTTATTTATACGAAGAACAACACAAGAAGAAGATACTGTTTTGAAATATAAGCGTAACAACGAGTATTATTATTCGGAGGATATTAAATGGGACAAAAATAGAATTGCCTTTCCATTCATAAAACCAAAAGTGAATTTTTCAAATTAAATTCTTAAGATTCTGGGATATCTTAAATTTTTCTCCGTCAATCAGTAATTGTGCGAATAATTACATTTTTGCTTTATACACCGTAAGTAATCATTTCACCCGAAAAGAACCCAAAAAAGTAACTTACAAAAGCAAAGCTGTTTTTTACCAAAGGCATTTTTTTCTAAAGCAATATAAATATCTTTGGATTATGAACACAGCAATAAAACCAAATCATATCGGGCAAAAAATCAGCCGTATTCGTGAACGGAAAGAAATGAAACAGGAAGCCCTTGCTAAAGCTTTAGGAACCGACCAAAAGGCAATTTCGATTATCGAGAACAGCGAAACTATAGACGAGGAAAAACTTAAACAAGTAGCAAAAGCGCTTGGCGTAAGTGTTGCAGCGGTAAAAAACTTTACAGAAGAAAATATGATCAGTTATTTCAATAATTTTTATGACAACAGTAGTGCTGTCAATAGCTTTATCGCTAACCCAAGTCACTGCACATTCAACGCATTAGATAAAATAATGGAAATGGCAGATGAAAACAGAAAATTGTACGAACGTTTGATACAGTCAGAAAAAGAAAAGAATGAATATCTGGAAAAACTGCTAAAAGTAAAATAAGCTTTTTCGAAACCCATGAATTTTAATAAAAAATCCCGAGGAAATTTTTCCCCGGGATTTTTTACTTTGGCCTGTCCAAAAATGATATCGCTAAAGCTGTACTTATTTTTTAGGTCTGCCTTTTTTTAATTCTTTTTCGGCTATGGTGAAGGCTAGTTTCTCACGCCATATCGCATAACGTTCCCTGAAAACTATTTTTACAGCGCTATCTACCGCGCCATGCAGGAACAAACTCCAGACGCTGGCCATTTTGCGGGTTATGGAACTGTCCCACGCCCGAAGACTCAGTGAAAAAGAGCCGTCAATATACCGCATCCAGTGCCACATACCGGTGGGCATGAATAAGGTGTCTCCGTGTTCCAGGAAAACTTCATAACCTTCGACGCCTTTCAGGGCTGGGAATTTTTCAAAATCAGGGTTGGAAACATCATATTCTTCTAAAGCATACGTTGTATTGGGAACACAATAGAGCCTTTTTTTCCATTTATAGTCAAACAATATAACCTGTTTTCTTCCTCCAAAATGGGTGTGAAAAAGATGGGGCAAATCGATATCATAATGTAAAAATGTGATGGCCTCAGAGCCTCCGAAAAACATGGCAGGCATACTTTCTATAAACCCTCCCATTAATTCTTTTGGCACTTTTACATCCTGAACCAATTCAGGTTTGTGCTTGAAAAGATTGAAGAAAAAAATACGCAGTTGTGTGGGCTCCCTTTTTATTAAATCAAGATAATCGCCAAATTTCATCGTGGCAATCGAAGCATTAATTACTTTTTTGGGATCTGCCTTGGAGTTGTCAACGAGTTTTACCTCAATATCGCCTGCAATTTCCTTAAAATAATCGGTGGTCCATTTTTCTCTTGCCGGCCAGTCTTTTGTTAACCCTTTTAGGATCAAAGGCTTTTTTTTATCTAAATAGTTCTTCTTAAAATCTTGTCTGGAAATAGACTCAACAACATCGACAGGTTTTAGTATAAAGCTCATTTTTTTCCCAATTTAAATTGTCCGTTTCTCAAAATTATCTAATTATTTCCTATCCATAACATTCACATTAAAATAGCACAAAAGAAAAACAGACGATCTTCCTGCCAAATAGCTTCAAGAGGGTCAACTCTTACATTCAAAAGCATCAAGTTTTCCAGTCCTTATATTTCAGAACCAGACCATTTAAATCAAAAAAACCGAAGAAATATTCTCCGGTTCTTGCGATATAGTTCTGAAATTAAATCGCGTAAAGAGGCAAAAAACCTTAGAACCTTAGCCACTCAGCACCTTAGAACCTTTTATTTAAGCGAAGCCATATCAATCACAAAACGATATTTTACATCACTTTTATTCATACGCTCGTAAGCTTCATTAATGTACGACATATCGATGATTTCTACATCTGACGTAATATTGTGTTCGGCGCAGTAATCAAGCATTTCCTGCGTCTCTTTGATTCCGCCAATCAAACTTCCAATAATGCTTCTTCTTTTCATGATTAACGTAAAAACAGGAATTTCTGCCGGTGCCGGAGGTGCTCCCACGACAATCATCGTTCCGTTTGTTTTTAGTAAATTCAGATACGCATTGTGATCGTGTTTGGCCGAAACGGTATTTAAAATAAAATCGAAGCTGTTCGCTAATGATTCCATGGTCTCCGGATTTGAAGTCAGAGCGAAATGATGTGCCCCTAATTTTTTGGCATCTGCTTCTTTAGACGGGGAATGACTTAACATGGTCACTTCAGCCCCAAAGGAAACCGCAAATTTTACGGCCATATGTCCCAAACCCCCTAAACCTAAAACGCCTACTTTATGTCCCTTGCCTACTTTTAAATAGCGCAACGGAGAATACGTAGTGATTCCGGCACATAATAAAGGCGCTACTCCTTTTAAATCTAATTTTTCAGAAACGTGAAGGGTATAATTTTCATCGACGATAATACTGGTCGAATAACCGCCTCTGGTTGGAATATCGGTTCCTCTTTCGACGCTGTTGTAAGTTTGCGTCATTCCTTCGTCACAAAACTGCTCCTCACCTGCCTGGCAGCTCGGACAAGTTCTGCAGGAATCCACAAAACAGCCTATTCCGGCTAATTCTCCCACTTTAAATTTCGAAACCTCACTTCCAACAGCAACAATACGGCCGACAATTTCGTGTCCCGGAACTAACGGGTAATTCACCGGTCCCCATTCTCCTTTTGCCGTATGAATATCAGAATGGCAAACACCGCTATACAGGATTTCTATCTGAACCTGATGAGCACCAACTTCTTTTCTTTCAAACGTATAGGGTTTTAACGGATTTTCTGCATCATATGCTGCATAAGCTTTTACTGGTATCATGTTATTATATTTTAATTAAGCTATTAAAATTACAATAAATTCTCCATCAAAATAAAATTTGAAGTGGTAAAAAAAGATGATTTTTTTTAGGGTCTGAATTTACATTCCGGTCCTGATGGCTTCCACCGGATCTAAATTTGCAGCCGAAATTGCCGGCAGAATTCCCGAAATCAATCCGATAAGTGCAGCCAGGCTGGTTCCTAAAATTATGTTTCCGAAACTTAAGACGAATTCAAAATCCAATACTTTGGTCAATATAACCGAAATCCCCCAAACCATCAGCAATCCGATGATTCCTCCGATCACCGATAAAATAATGGCTTCGAACAAAAACTGAAATAAAATAAACCTGTTTTTAGCCCCTAACGACTTCTGGATTCCGATAAGATTGGTACGTTCTTTTACAGATACAAACATGATATTGGCAATACCGAAACCGCCAACCAAAAGCGAAAAGCCACTGATAATCCAGCCCACCACATTCATCTGGCCTAAAATCCCGTCAATAAAATCGGTAAACCCTGAAAGTACATTAACAAAAAAATTATCCATTTCACCCGCTTTCATTCCACGGATTCCTCTTATTTTTTGGGCTACTTCGGCTTTGTAGGCATCCATATCAACCCCTTTTACCGGTTTCAGAACAATTACGGGTGTCATTGAATCGTTGTCGCCATACATTCGGCGTAAAAAATTGGCCGGTAAATAAACGGAAGTATCATTACTATCGCCAAACAGACCTGCACCCTGTTTGGTTATCACGCCAATTACGGTAAAACGTTGCCCGTAAAGCCTGATATTTTTCCCAATGGGATCCATCGTCCCAAAAAGACCCTGTGCAATTTCATATCCCAAAACAATAACCGCGGTTCCTGAATTTGATTCTGATTCGTTGTAAAACCTTCCTTTATCAAAACTTAGTCCGTCAATATCAACCATCTCAAAGGAAGAAGGCACAATATTGACATCGGCAACGGTCTTGGAATCGTATTTTAAACTTTCATGATTGACAAAAAGCTGATAACCGACCTGTTGTGTGTTGTTAAGCGAATTTTTTAAGGCAATGTACTCGTCATATTTTACGTTTGGGAACTGTTCTCTTTTCCATTGCGGAATTTCGGAAGGCCCAAAACAATATTTCATCAAATAAATTGTATTTTTATCTAAACTGCTCAGGTCTTTAGAAATTTTACGGTCTAAAGAATCTACTGCAGCAAGTACCGCAATAATCGAAAAAATACCGATTGTTACACCAAGTAATGACAATAACGTACGCAATTTGTTATTCCGTAAAGCATTTATGGCAAAGCTTAAACTTTCTTTTAGCAACCTTAGATAAACAATCATATTTTTGTATTTTTCAATAAAGTAAAATTCAATAATTTAAAAACAAAAACCTAACAAAAGTTAAGTTACTCATCAGTAGATTTTTTTACCATAATGTTACATTAATTTTCTTTAAAATAATATTTAAAAAAACTACTTTTGCAGTCTGAAAATCATAACTACACAATGAGCACAACTAAAACAATACAATCGGCGTTAATATCTGTTTTTTCGAAAGATGGACTGGAGCCAATCGTTAGAAAATTACACGAACAGAATGTAACACTTTATTCAACCGGAGGAACTGAAGATTTTATCAAAAATTTAGGTATTCCTGTAGTTCCGGTTGAGGACATCACTTCTTTTCCTGAAATTCTTGGCGGAAGAGTAAAAACCCTGCACCCGAAAATTTTTGGAGGAATCCTGAACCGTCAGGATAACGAAAGTGACGTTCAGCAAATGAAGGAGTTTGATATTCCTCAGATTGATTTAGTGATAGTTGATTTGTATCCGTTTGAAAAAACAGTTGCTTCAGGTGCCAGCGAACAGGATATTATTGAAAAGATTGATATTGGCGGAATTTCATTAATCCGTGCCGGTGCCAAAAATTTCAAAGACACTGTAATTGTAGCTTCGGTAAATGAATACAGTCTGCTTCTGGATTTGATTACAGAACAAAACGGAGCAACAACCCTTGAAAACAGAAGATTGTTTGCTACAAAAGCGTTCCACGTTTCCTCTCATTATGACGGTGCTATTTTTAATTACTTCAATACAGATGAAACCATCTATAAAGAAAGTATTGATAACGGCCAGATTTTACGTTATGGGGAAAATCCACACCAAAAAGGCTTCTTCTTCGGAGATTTTGACGCGATGTTCAAAAAAGTGCACGGAAAAGAATTATCATACAACAACCTGCTGGATGTAGATGCTGCCGTAAACTTAATTAATGAGTTTAAAACTGACGGGCCTACTTTCGCTATTTTAAAACATAACAATGCTTGCGGTTTAGCTTCAAGAAAAACGATCAGCGAGGCTTACTTAGCCGCTTTGGCTTGTGATCCTACCTCTGCGTTTGGCGGAGTTTTGATTGCAAATACTAAAATTGATCTGGCTACTGCTCAGGAAATCAATAAATTATTCTGTGAAGTGGTAATCGCTCCAAGTTATGACGACGAAGCTATTACGGTTTTACAGGAAAAGAAAAACAGAATCATATTAGTTCAGAATGAAGTTGAATTGCCTTCAAGACAAGTGAGAACATGTCTTAACGGTTTGTTAATTCAGGACAGAAATAACATTACGGATACTAAAGAGCATTTAAAAACCGTTACTACTACAGCGCCGACCGCTCAGGAAGTAGAAGATTTGATATTTGCTTCGAAAATCTGCAAGAACACCAAATCGAATACGATTGTTTTTGCTAAAAACGGAACATTAATCTCGTCAGGAACGGGTCAGACCTCAAGAGTTGATGCTTTAATGCAGGCTATTGACAAGGCTAAAGCTTTCGGTTTCGACCTGACAGGAGCTTCAATGGCAAGTGATGCATTTTTCCCTTTTCCGGATTGTGTAGAATTAGCCAAAAAAGCCGGAATAACCGCTGTTATTCAGCCGGGAGGATCAATAAAAGACGAATTAAGCATAAATTATTGCAACGAAAATAATCTTGCAATGGTATTTACAGGAACACGTCATTTTAAACATTAATTTGTTTAACTTTGTTCAAAATAATTTATAACATTTTAAACCCCTAAAAAACTTATGGGATTTTTTGATTTCATGACCGAGGATATTGCGATAGACCTTGGTACCGCAAACACTTTAATCATACATAATGATAAAGTTGTTATTGATAGTCCGTCAATCGTTGCACGTGACAGAATATCAGGCAAAATCATTGCAGTTGGTAAGGAAGCCAACATGATGCAAGGTAAAACGCATGAAAACATCAAGACCATAAGGCCTTTGAAGGACGGTGTAATTGCCGATTTTGATGCTTCGGAAAAAATGATCAATATGTTCATTAAAAGTATTCCGGCATTGAAAAAGAGAATGTTTACTCCCGCTTTAAGAATGGTAGTATGTATTCCTTCCGGAATTACTGAGGTTGAAATGCGTGCCGTAAAAGAATCTTGTGAACGAGTAAACGGAAAAGAAGTGTATCTGATTCATGAGCCAATGGCAGCTGCAATTGGTATCGGTATCGATATCATGCAGCCAAAAGGAAACATGATTGTTGATATTGGTGGTGGAACAACTGAAATTGCGGTTATTGCATTAGGCGGAATTGTATGTGACAAATCTGTAAAAATTGCAGGTGACGTTTTCACAAATGATATTGTGTACTACATGCGTACGCAACACAACCTTTTTGTTGGAGAAAGCACTGCTGAGAAAATAAAAATTCAGATTGGAGCTGCTATTGAAGATTTAGACGGCCCACCGGAAGATATGTCAGTTCAGGGTAGAGATTTACTTACCGGTAAACCTAAACAAGTTGACGTTTCGTACCGTGAAATCGCCAAAGCATTAGACAAATCAATTCAGCGTATAGAAGATGCCGTAATGGAGACTTTATCACAAACTCCTCCGGAATTAGCCGCCGACATTTACAACACAGGTATTTATTTAGCAGGTGGCGGATCGATGTTAAGAGGTCTTGACAAACGTATTTCACAAAAAACAGATTTACCGGTTTACATTGCCGAAGATCCATTAAGAGCTGTTGTTCGCGGGACCGGAATGGCACTTAAAAACATTGCAAAATTCAAAAGCATCTTAATAAAATAAGATTCAAAATAAACAATTCCTATATTTTTATTAGAGTCAGATTGAATCATTTGACTCTAATAAAATTTGAACCTAATAGCATATCCTGAAACAAAATAACCGAACAAGAAATGCAGCAAATTTTTAATTTCATTATAAGAAACAGTAATCGATTGCTGTTTTTGCTGCTTTTAGGTATTTCGTTGGCTCTCACAATTCAATCTCATTCGTACCATAGAAGCAGAGTAATCAGTTCGGCAAATTTTTTAAGCGGAGGTGTTTATGAAAGAATTAATCGCGTAAACGAATATTTGAATCTAAGAACACAAAACGACGAACTGGTACTTGAAAACGCAAGATTAAAAAGTCTTTTATTCAATAAGGAAGACACCACAAAGGTACCTTTAGCAGACAGCATAAAAGGTGTTAAACCTGCGGATATTATTGTTTCAAAGGTTATTCACAACTCCTACAATACACATGAAAACTATATCACCTTAAACTCCGGTACAAAAGAAGGAGTGAAACAGGATATGGGAGTTATCAATAGTTTAGGAATTATTGGTGTTGTAGACAATACATCAAAAAACTATTCTACTGTAGTTAGTATTCTGAATATGAAATCGCAGATCAATGCCAAAATCAAGAAATCAAATCACTTTGGTTCTTTGACCTGGAATGGCAAAAGTACAGGATTTGTGCAGCTGGAAGACGTTCCAAGATTGGCTTCAATCCGAAAAGGAGATACGATTGTGACCGGTGGACAATCTGTAATTTTCCCCGAAGGAATTAACATCGGAACGGTGGACAAAATATACACTAAGGACAAAACCAGTTTTTATGTGATCAACGTAAAACTGTTTAACGACATGACCAACCTTGGACATGTTTATATTATTAAAAGTAAAGACCGAGAAGAACTTATTAATTTAGAAAAAAAGGAGAAAGATGAATAGCGCATTGTTAGTCAATATTTTTCGATTTATTATGTTACTGGCAATTCAGGTTGTTATTTTCAATAATATGAATTTCCTTGGATACATAAGTCCTTTTCCGTACCTGTTGTATATTATTCTTTATCCTGTAAACAGTAATAGATCCGGTTTAATTATTTCAAGTTTCCTGCTTGGATTAACGATGGACATGTTTTGTAATTCAGGCGGAATTCATGCGACAGCCTGTGTTATTCTAGCCTATTACAGGCCTTATATTTTTAAATTTTCATTTGGATTAAGTTATGAGTACCAAACTATAAAACTGAATGAATCCCTAACACCGGAAAGGTTCTCCTTTATTTTAGTGTCAGTGATATTACATCATATCATACTATTTACACTGGAAGCTTTTCAGTTTAAGTTTATTGGTGACATTTTACTCCGAACTTTATTTAGTTCCATATTTACCATAATCGTTTCAATTATAATAATATATCTTATTAAGCCCAATAAAAGATGAGAAAAGTCCTGCTGCCCTCTTTAATTATTATTGCAGCATCTTTGCTAGTGATCAGGGTATTTTATTTGCAGATTATTGATGATTCCTTCAAATTAAAATCAGAAAATAATGCAATTAAGAAAGTATATGACTATCCGGAAAGAGGATACATATACGATCGAAATGGTAAATTACTGGTAGCCAACCAGGCCTCTTATGACATCATGGTGATTCCCCGCGAAATCAAGGAAGACCTGAACGTCGATGAGTTCTGTACTTTACTGAATATCACAAAAGACGAATACCAAAAAAGAATCGCAAAGGCCAGAGTATACAGCCCAAGATTGCCTTCTGTTTTCCTGTCACAATTAAACAAGGCCGAATTTGCTGCCTTTCAGGAGAAAATCCGAAAATATGAAGGCTTCTATTTCCAAAAAAGATCACTTCGTGATTACGAAGTAGACTATGGTGCCAATATTTTTGGTTTTATCACTCAGGTAAACGAAAGATTAATTGCCAAAAATCCGTACTACAATAGTGGTGATTTAATTGGAAAACAAGGTGTTGAAGAAAGCTACGAAGAAATTTTACGCGGTATAAAAGGTGTAAAATACATTCAGAAAGACAAATATAACCGGGAAATTGGTTCCTATAAAGAAGGAAAATACGATACGATTGCCGTTGCCGGAGAAGATATTAATTTAACGATAGATGCTGAACTTCAAAAGTATGGTGAAGAATTAATGATCAACAAACGAGGCGGAATTGTTGCGATTGAACCGAAATCAGGGGAAATCCTTGCATTGGTTACGGCTCCATCTTATGATCCCGGTATTTTGGTTGGAAGACAAAGATCTAAAAACTATACGCTTTTGTATCATGATTCTATTGCGAAACCATTGTACGACAGGGGACTTCTGGCAGAATATCCTCCGGGATCTCCATTTAAAATCTTAACCGGACTGGTTGCCCTTCAGGAAGGTGTCATTAACGAACAAACTACTTTTATGTGCCATCACGGTTTCAGTTATGGTAGAGGCCGTTTTATGAAATGCCACGGTTTTGGCCCGCACCAGTTACACAATGGAATTTACAATTCGTGTAATACTTATTTTGCCCAGTCGTATATGCTGACCATTAATAAATACAAAAATCCGGCAGAAGCGGTGGATGTATGGAGCAATCACGTAAAAAGTTTCGGTTTAGGCCAATTTATGGGATACGATTTACCAACGGGTAAAAAAGGAAACATTCCGACTTCAAAAACATATAAAAAAATATATCCTAACGGCGGCTGGAGAAGTACTACTATTGTATCAAACGCAATCGGACAGGGAGAAGTTTTAATGACTCCAATTCAATTAGCCAACATGATGGCTACCGTTGCCAATCAGGGTTATTATTATACGCCTCATATTATTAAAAAAATTGAAGGCAAAAAAATTGATGCAAAATTCACCACGAAACATGAGACTACAATTGACAAAAAGTATTTTCCTCCGGTTATCAGTGGTTTATTCGACGTATACAACAAGGGAACCGCTTACGCCTTAAGAGTGGAAGGAATCGATATTTGCGGAAAAACGGGAACTGCCGAAAACTATGCAAAAATCGATGGTGTCAGAACAAAACTAAAGGATCACTCTATTTTTGTGGCTTTTGCCCCAAAAGACAATCCTAAAATCGCAATTGCTATTATGATTGAAAATGGAGGTTTTGGAGCCACTGTTGCAGGTCCAATTGCCAGTTTGATGGTTGAAAAATACCTTAGAAAAAAAATCTCGAGAACCGATTTGGAAATTCGGGTTTTAAACAAAAGCTTAGTTAGCGAATATGCAAAAGTTGGAGGAATAAATCCTGCAAGCTTAATTGAATCTACACCTAAAGATTCTGTTTTGAAAGCTAAGATTATTGTTCCAAAAGCAGGAACTCCAAAAACAGAAATTAAAAAAATTCCGGTAGACACAACAAAAGAAAACTAAAAGATCATTTCAAATGAGAAATCAAAGTGTAAAAAATAATATTGACTGGATAAGTGTTATTATCTACGCTGTACTTGTAGTATTGGGGTGGCTAAACATCTATTCTTCTTCATTATTATCTACTGATGGTACTTATGAAAAACAATTAATTTTTATTGCCTGTACAATTCCATTAATTTTTATTGTTCTTTTTGTGGATGGTAAATTTTATGAAAAGTATGCCAGTATTATTTTTGGTGTCTCCTTATTATCGTTGGCTGGTTTGTTTCTTTTTGGAAAAACAATAGCCGGCCAGAGATGCTGGTATGCTATAGGAAGTTTTACGATACAGCCTTCGGAGTTTGCCAAAGCGGCAACTTCACTGGCATTGGCAAAATACCTGAGTGACAGTCAGATTAACTTAAAAGAAACCAACAGGCAAATTCAGGCTTTAGCCATTGTGTTTTTACCGGTCCTTCTGATATTACCACAACCCGACCCGGGAAGTGCGCTGATTTACAGTATTTTTATCGTTGTTTTGTTCAGGGAAGGATTACCGGCATGGTACGTATGGACCGGCTTTTTAGCGATATTACTATTTGTTTTAACGCTTGTCCTGGAACCCTATGTCGTAATTTTAATCTCCCTGGCAGTATTAACCATCATCTATTTCAAGGGAAGAGTCGTCGATCGAAACCTTCTTTTAAGTGCAATCTTACTGGCCATAATTTCAGGTTTTGTTCTTTCTGTTGATTATGTATTTGACAATGTTTTCAAACAACACCATAGAGACCGCTTCAATATCCTTTTAGGAAAAAGTGTCGATATGAAAGGTATCGGATACAACACCAATCAATCTGAAATCGCCATTGGATCCGGTGGCTGGATGGGAAAAGGTTTCCTGGAAGGAACTCAGACCAAAGGCGGATTTGTGCCGGAACAACATACCGATTACATCTTTACAACTGTTGGTGAGGAATGGGGTTTTCTGGGATCCTTAGTGGTCATTTCCCTTTTCGTTGGATTATTACTGAGAGTCATTTATTTAGCTGAAAGGCAGAAGACAAAATTCAGTCGGGTGTATGGCTATTGTGTGGCCGGAATTTTATTCACACACTTTTTTGTAAATATTGCCATGGTTGCCGGGATTTTTCCGACTATTGGAGTGCCGTTGCCTTTCTTTTCTTATGGAGGTTCCGGACTTTGGGGATTCACTATTTTATTGTTTATCTTCTTAAAAATGGATGCCAATAAGGTTAATGAATGGTAAACTTTAAAAGTTAAATTCCAATTCCGTAGCATGGGCATAAATTCCAAATTCCAATACTGAAACTTGGGTGTAAATTTTAAATTCCAATACTGAATTCCAAATTCCAATTAACACTTAAATAGTATCAAAATAATATAGTAGCTGATCCGTATTTTTATCACTGACTGTATCACATAAAAAAGTCCGAAGCTTAAAACTTCGGACTTTTTTATGTGTATATTTTGATGTTTATATTTTTTCGCTTGGCCTTTTCTTTAATAATTTAAGTAAAACCGGAAATGTAGAGATGATTACAATGATAATAATAATGTATTCAATATGTTCCTTTAAATCTATTCCTTCTTTTAGAAAAACACCATATAAATAATGCCCTGAAAAGATCAATAAGAATGACCAGAGGAATGAACTCAGAATATTATAAAACATGAATTTCTTTTTATCCATGGAAACTATCCCTGCAATGATTGGAGCGAAAGTCCTGAAGATCGGAAGAAAACGGGCATAAATAATGGCCTTGCCTCCATATTTCTCAAAGAAATCTTTTGACTGCAGCAGGTATTTCTTTTTAAACCAGAAGGAATCTTCTTTTTTAAAGAGGTAATAGCCGCTTTTGGCTCCAAACCAATATCCCGTCATATTACCCAAAACTCCCATCACCGCAACCAACGTTGAAAGCAAAAAGACGTTAATAAAATCGCTTGGAATATATACCACATTCTGAATCAAATCACGACTGTAAATACCCGCTAGAAAAAGCAGGCTGTCTCCCGGCAGAAAAAAACCTGCAAAAAGTCCTGTCTCAGCAAATACTATAAACAAAACAATATATAATCCAATCTGAAATCCTCCGACACTTAACGTAATATAAAATTCAGGGTTAATTAATTGGGTCCAGTCGAAATTATTCATAAATGCGTTTGGTTATATTTATAAGTTCGTGAAAGTAACAATAATTTAATTCAACCACAATAAAATGCGGTATTTTAAAGATAAATTAACGATTCAAAAAAGCCCGGATTCGAACCCGGGCTCTTCAAATTATTGTCTTTCGTACTTACAGCAAGAATGTAAATTATCGTAATCTGCCTGAGCTGCTTTTACCTCTTTGGTATCATGACCGACTTTTGCAATTGCCTTATTCAGATCTGCCGGAGAGGATTTTTCTTCATTCAGAATAACGGTAAGCTGGTGCGAACTCATATCCCAGCTGGCTGTCTTTACACCCGGCACGCCAAAAGCTGCTTTTTCGATACGTTTCTTACATTGTTCACAATTGCCATTTACTTCGGTGGCATATTTTAAATTCTTGTTTTTCTTAGTCTGTGCCTGCGCTGAAAATCCAAAAACAGCAATCAGGGCAATTAAAATTATATGTTTCATTTTATTCAATATTAAAGTTTATAAAGTTATTATTTTATTTTAAATCGTAATCCCGCGTAATACATTTGCCCAAATATTGGCGCATATGCTACAGAAGCATCAAAGTTAGGCCCGAAAGGATCATTGGCTCCTAAAATTGCTTTTTCCTGTTTATAATTCCCTATGTTTTCCCCGCCGATATAAACCTCAAATACCGAAGAGAAAACTCTGGTAACCTGCATATTCATCACTGCATAAGAAGGCGAAAAATCAGGAAACTGATCTACAGCAGGATTTGATTCCGTATACGGTAATTGCTGTTTTCCTGACCAGTTAAAGGTATAATCAAACTTCCATTGCCTGTCATCATTGAGATTGGTTTCATATTCAAGATTTCCTAAAAAACGGTGTTTTGCCTGCAACGGTCGCTGAAAAGTTCCTCTTAGATAATCGGTCTGGATATCGTAATATTTATAAGCCGTTCTCAGATTCAGATTATGAATCAACTCATAATTAAACTCTACCTGCAGGCTGTTCGCAAATGAATTTCCTTTAAGATTATAAAACAAAACTTCCTGAGGGCTCTGCATCAGATCGACAACAGCCTGATTCTGAAAATCCGTACGATATAAATCAAATCCGGCATCGGCGTTTTTCCCAAACAGTTTGAACTTCTGGGAAAAACTCACACCATAATTCCAGGCTATTTCAGGATTCAGTCCATAAAGTTTTCCATTATTATCTAAAATTGAAAACGTTCTTGCACTTGCAAAAAGCTGCTGGTTTTCGGCAAAGATATTAGCCGAACGCTTTCCTCTTCCTGCTGAAAAACGAAGCACCCCATCCTTCCACGGATTGTATCGCATGTGCAAACGCGGTGTTACAAAAAAGCCTAAGCGGTTATGATTATCTACCCTTCCGCCTAAAATCAAACTGAAATTATCCGTATTATCATAGGTGTATTCAAAAAATGCTCCCACCGAATTATCAATTCTGCTGTAATCATTTACATTTACAAACTCCTGATACTGATCGTACGAAAAATTCAGGCCTGTTGTGAATTTATGCATCGTATTATTGATAATTGAATTGAAAATCAAATTCGAATAATAACTGTTTTGTTTGATGTTATACTGATTTAGGCCGAAGTAAGACTGTTGATTATGACTGTTGAAAGCATTCTGAAAACCAATACTCTGATAGGGCATATCCGGAAAAACATAGCCTATTTTTGTGGAAACATCAAAGCGTTCTGTATTGATTTCCGAGCCCCAGTAATTAGTGGTTCCTTTATCCCGGTCTTTATCAAAATTGACCTCACCTGTTTGTTTTTTATCATTCATATACCTGAAATTGATAAAACTCACCAGACCACTTTCGGCATCGTAATACTGATAGCGATTCAGAATATTGATTTGTTTTCCTAAAGGATTGTCGAGAAAACCATCATTATTCATGTCGTTCTTTGCCACACGTGTATTGCCATGAAGGAAGAGGCTCGTTGCCCATTTGTCGGATAATTTTTTATTGAAATGCGTATTCAGTTCAAAACGGGAATCAGTAGATCCGTAAGCATTCAGAAAAAACGGAATGTCACTTAACGGTTTTAAAAGCTCTGTATTTATTTGTCCCGAAATACTTTCGTAACCATTAATAACACTTCCGGCTCCTTTGGTAATCTGTACGCTTTCGATCCAGGTTCCCGGTGTAAATGATAGCCCGTAAGCCTGGGAAGCACCGCGGACAGAAGGAATATTTTCTTCCGTGATCATTAAATATGGACTCGTTAATCCCAGCATTTTTATTTGTTTGGTTCCGGTCAGAGCATCCGAAAAATTGACATCAATCGACGGATTTGTCTCGAAACTTTCGGCAAGGTTACAACAAGCGGCTTTTAGTAATTCTTTGCTTGTAATGAGCGTCGTGTTGGCGGTAACAGTATAGGATTTTTTAATCCCTTTTTGCTTTTTTGTGATTTTTACTTCTTCGAGGTCTTCTTGTGAAAACACAGAAACGGAAAGCAAAAGCATCACAAAAAGCATGATATTTTTTTGCATAAAAATGATTTTAATTATTTAGAAAATGCTATTTCTGAAGTTTTGGGAAACACAAAAACAGTTCAATACAAGCCTTGAGAGACTTGATTCTAAATAGTAAAATCAGGCGTAAAAAATATATTGTCTGTATAACTGATATAAAGGTGGTGCATTTGCATCAGAATAATAGGAAATAATCTGATGGCTTTTAAAATTTGGTACAGCCAGAAAAGTAATCGGCTGGAAATCCTGAATTACAGCAGGAAAAGGAACCTGAAAAAAGAATATTTTAAAAGTTGCGTTATCCGATTTTTTTTCGAAATGAACTACTTTATCTTTACAACAGGATGATTTTTTCTCGGATGCTCCACAGCATTTCTTTTCAGGAGCAGCAGAAACTGTAGTATTTAAAGAAACGGAAGCGATTTTACCTCCGCAATAATGCACATCAAAAGCAAACCCTATGTTGGAAACCAACAGCAGGAACGCTAAAAATAATCCGGTGCACTTCTTTACATTCATAGCTGCAAAAATATTCAAAAGACCTTAGAAAAGAACAAATAAAATGTTATTTTTTAAAACCCTGCATCTGATAATAAAAGGCAGGAATAAAAAGCAAAACAAAAATGGGCTGAATAATAAACCTCCTGACGTAAAAAAGCAGCCAGCTCCCGTCACGATAATAGTGGAGAATTACAAAAAACGCCGCGAAAAGGATCACCAGAAAACAACTATAGAGCAATGCACTGAACTTCACAATTTCCAAATCCTGAAACAGTACATAAATAAGCAGAAGCGACAAACCGGAGTTTAGAAAATAGCGCACTAAAAGTCCGAAAAAAAGTTTAGACACATCAACTTCAGGAAAAGGCAGCCCCTTAAAATCGGAATCAAAATAAACCAAAAAAGGATCATAGAACAATGCCTCTTCAAAAGCTCTTATAAGTCCAAAGCACAGTACTATAAGAACCGCAATGGTGATTTTTCCCTTATTATCCCTTACTTTATTTAGCATACTTAGAAAATTTGTTGACCCAAAAAACCCACAAACTAAAAACCAGTCCGTAGATTATTAATGGAAAAAGGACTCCGTGGAGAAGATGTTCCTGCTGATGAAAATGATACAGCAATACTGTCAATAACCCAATTCGGATGACATTCATAACATAAATCAGCGCAATACCAAACAGAATAAAGAGCAAAGTCGTTTTAAACTTTCCGGAAAATGCTAACACAAAAGAAACAAACAGAATAATAACACTTACAGCATTACACCCTTCTACAATTCGAATTGTAAACCTGTTATTATACCAAACCTCCGTGTAGGGACCTGAGACACTCTTAATAACTTTAATATCAGCAGTGAACAAGTGCATCAACTGCTCTACATTACGACTAATGATTGTGGTTATTCCATCAATATCATTTGCTACAAAACTGTTTAAGTAAAGTTTATAAATCACCGTCAATCCGATATAAGCAGCAAAAAAAGTGCCCATAAAAATCAGAAAAGGTTTAAATTGAAGTAAATATTTTTTCAAGTGAAATTTTTAACAAATTTATGTATTTTTTAAATTCAGTATTAAATACTTTTGCATAAAATTTTGCATTATGACATTTCAGGAATTACAACCAAAAATAAGCGCTATTATTGCTGACACCAATACTGTTAGGGACGAAAAATTATTAGCTGTCTGCCAATTGTTAAATGAACACGTTGAATATTACAATTGGGTTGGATTTTATTTTGCGAATCACGAAAACAAAACTCTTCATTTAGGTCCTTATGTCGGGGCAGAAACTGATCACACCGTGATTCCTTTTGGGAAAGGAATCTGTGGCCAGGTTGCGGAAAGCAATGCCAACTTTGTAGTACCGGATGTTGCTGCACAGGACAATTATATTGCCTGCAGTTTTACGGTGAAGTCAGAAATCGTTGTTCCTTTATTTGTTAACGGACAAAACATTGGTCAGATTGACATTGACAGTCACGTTATCGATCCGTTTACAGAAGCCGACGAAAGGTTTTTAGAATTTGTAAACCAGGAAGTTGCTAAATTATTTTAAAAAACAACATAGTAAAGAATTACCAGAAAGGCATTTTTTTGCCTAAATTATTGGAACTTTAAATTTTTCAGTCTTTAAATTTATTTTTTCGAAAAAAAAATGTAATTTTGCACCGTCTTACAAAAGATGTACGACTACATAAAAATCATTAAATAATATTGGAATGTATTTAACTAAAGAAAAAAAAGAAGAGATTTTTGCACAACACGGTGAAGCAACAAACACTGGAAAAGCAGAAGCTCAAATTGCATTGTTCACTTACAGAATTTCACACTTAACTGAGCACTTGAAAAAAAATCGTCACGATTACAACACTGAGCGTTCTCTTGTACTGTTAGTAGGTAAAAGAAGATCTTTGTTGGATTACTTGAAAAAGAAAGAGATCAACAGATATCGTGAGATTATCAAAGTATTGAATATCAGAAAATAATCAATATAGAAAAGAGGTGCGAAAGTGCCTCTTTTTGTTTTTTACGGAATATATTTATTACAAGCATTTTATAAGAAAAAAAGTTTGGTTTTTCATTGGGTTTTAGAATAAACAACAACTACACACAACAACTACAACACAACTAAAACCCATTGTATAACCAATAAGGAAAAAATTTATGATTCCACAATTATTTGTAGAAAGTATCGATTTAGGTGATGGCAGAAGCATCACAATCGAGACAGGCCGTTTAGCAAAACAAGCGGATGGTTCTGTAGTAGTAAGAATTGGTAAAACTGTTATTTTAGGAACAGTTGTATCATCAAGAAAAGCAAGTCCTGGTATTGACTTTTTACCATTAACGGTAGATTACCGTGAAAAATTTGCAGCAGCAGGTCGTTTCCCTGGTGGTTTCTTCAAAAGAGAAGCTCGTCCTAGTGATAGCGAAGTATTAACAATGAGATTAGTTGACCGTGTTTTACGTCCGCTTTTCCCAAGTGATTATCACGCAGAAGTTCAGGTTATGATTCAGCTTATGTCTCATGACGATGAAGTTATGCCGGATGCATTAGCAGGATTAGCCGCTTCGGCAGCACTTGCTTTGTCTGATATTCCTTTTGAAACTTTAATTTCTGAAGCCAGAGTTGGAAGAATTGACGGTAAATTTATCATCAATCCATCCCGCGCACAATTAGAATTATCTGATATTGATATGATGATTGGAGCTTCGACTGATTCTATCGCAATGGTAGAAGGAGAGATGAAAGAAATCTCAGAAGCTGAAATGTTAGAAGCGATTAAATTTGCACACGAGCATATTAAAGTACAAATTGCTGCTCAGGAAAGACTGGCAGCTGCTTTTGGAAAAAAAGAAGTTCGTACTTATGAAACTGAAAAAACAGACGATGCTATTTACGCAAAAGTAAAAGCAGCAGCTTACGATAAAATTTACGCCATTGCAAGCAAAGGTTCGGCGAAACACGAACGTTCTGCTGCATTTGATGCCGTAAAAGAAGAAGTAAAAGCCTTATTTACTGAAGAAGAATTGGCAGAAAATGGAGATTTAGTTGCTAAATATTTCTACAAAACCAATAAAGAAGCGGTTCGTAATGTAACTTTAGATTTAGGAACCCGTCTTGACGGAAGAAAAACTACAGAAATCAGACCAATCTGGTGTGAAGTAGATTACTTACCATCTGTTCACGGTTCTGCATTGTTTACACGTGGAGAAACCCAGGCTTTGGCAACAGCAACTTTAGGAACATCCAGAGAAGCAAACCAAATCGATTCACCTTCTGAACAAGGAGAAGAAAAATTCTATTTACATTATAACTTCCCACCCTTTTCTACAGGTGAAGCTCGTCCGTTAAGAGGAACTTCAAGAAGAGAAGTTGGACACGGAAATCTGGCACAAAGAGCGTTGAAAAACATGATTCCTGCTGAAAATCCATATACTATCAGAGTTGTTTCTGAAGTACTGGAATCAAATGGTTCCTCTTCTATGGCTACCGTTTGTGCGGGAACATTAGCTTTAATGGATGCCGGTATTCAAATGATTCGTCCGGTTTCAGGAATTGCAATGGGATTGATTACAGACGGAGAGCGTTTTGCTGTTTTATCTGATATTTTAGGTGATGAAGATCACTTAGGGGATATGGATTTCAAAGTAACCGGAACTTCTGAAGGTATTACAGCTTGTCAGATGGACATCAAAATTGACGGATTGAAATACGAAATCATGGAGCAGGCTTTGGCTCAGGCCCGTGAAGGACGTTTGCATATTTTAGGAAAATTACTTGAAACTCTTGCAAAACCAAATGCAGATGTTAAAGCACACTCTCCTAAAATCATCACCAGAACTATTCCTGGAAGCTTTATCGGAGCGTTGATCGGACCTGGTGGAAAAGTAATTCAGGAATTACAAAAAGCTACCGGAACAACTATCGTGATCAACGAAGTAAACGAAGAAGGTGTTATTGAAATCTTAGGTACAGACCCTGCAGGAATTGAGGCAGTATTGGCTAAAATTAAGTCGATCACTTTCAAACCGCAAATGGGAGAAGCTTACGAAGTTAAAGTAATCAAAATGCTTGACTTTGGAGCTGTAGTAGAATATACTGCTGCACCAGGAAATGAAGTTTTACTGCACGTATCCGAGCTAGCCTGGGAACGTACTGAAAATGTTACCGATGTTGTAAACATGGGAGATGTTTTTGAAGTAAAATATTTAGGTCTTGATCCTAAAACAAGAAAAGAAAAAGTGTCCAGAAAAGCGCTTTTACAAAGACCTCCGCGTGAGGACAAAAAAGAGTAATCAGATCTTAGTTTACTAAAGGTTTATTCATAGAAAACCCCAATTCATTTATTTGAATTGGGGTTTTTCGTTTGAAAGAATAAATAAAAATGGTTTTATAATATTTTTTTGATACTTTTGGAAACACCCAAACCAAAAACACAAAAACCAAAAATCCTTTGAAAAGACTTCAAAAAAACCTGTATTTTTTAATTTTATTTGGATTATTCCTAAACATTTATAATATTCACAGCCAAACCAACAATGAAGTTTCTACTTATAACTGGTTTGATAAAAATCTTGGAATAGAATCTTTAGACTTCAAAAACGGACCCGCCCATTTAAACTTTGATAAAACAGCCAATAATCAGAATCGCTATTATATTGATGATTTTAAAAACGGCAGTATTATGTACAATGGCCAGCACTATTTCGATTTATACTTAAAGTATGACATCTATGCCGATGAATTAGTATTAAGGCCGTATGCCGAATCTAACACTACAAAAATAAATATCATTAAGGATTATGTCAGTTCTTTTAAAATTGGCAATCAAAAATTTACCAACCTAAAAGAACTAAGTTCGCCGAATCTCAAAAAAGGCTATTACGAAGAAGTGATTCTTGCTAACAACACCATTCTTTACATCAAATATTACAAGGAGAGAAACAATGTCGTGGGAGAGAACGCTTTTTACATCGGGTATCTTCTTAAATATGATTATATTCTTTTTAAGGACAACGACTTCCATTTAATAAATGATAAGAAAGAAATCATAAAATTATATCCTGAAGACAAAAGAAAAATAAATGATTTTTATTTTAAGAACCGAAACTTAAAAAAGGAAGACCCCTCATTATTTATCAAAAATCTAATGAGATACATTAACAATTTAAATCTGTAGAAATTATCCCAATGAGAATATTTACTATTATTTTATTATTTTTTGGTTTAAATCAATTCATGTATGCGCAGGGTCAACAAACAAAAATAAGCATCAGTTACAGTAATGTTAACAGGGTCGAGGTTTTAAAAAAAATAGAAGCTTCAACCCATTATACGTTTTATTTTCAGGAGGACTGGTTTGATAAAACCGTTCTGATATCAGGAAATTATTCCAATGAAACCATCGGGGAAGTATTGTCAAAAGTTTTTGAAGATACAGAGCTTAATTTTTTTATTGATGATACTAAAATCATACTAACGAAAAACAGTATTATTTACGACAAATACAAAGGAAAAACCGCAAAAGGCACTGAAAAATCCAAAACTCCAATCTTTTTCCAACAATATGATTCGGTTAAAAAAGACAAGACAGATACCACCGCTCCAATTGCCTTAATTGGAAAAGAAGCCGTAGCTTCTGAAATTGATTTCTATACGCTTTCAGGACATATTACGGACTTAAAAGACAATAAACCTCTGGCAGATATTACGGTAAAAGCAAAAAACACTTCTATCAGTACCATTACAAATGCAGAGGGGTTTTACAGCTTAAAGCTTCCAACCGGAATAAGTACTATCGAAATTGAATCTGTTTTTTACCGATCTGCCTCACGAAAAATAATGATTTACAGCAATGGTAATCTTGACTTTTCGACCACTGAAAAAATAAACCAACTGGATGAAGTTGTCGTAAAAGGAAAAGGCAATCAGAATGTCAGGACTGCTATAACAGGCGTTACCACTATTGAAGCAGAAGGAGTAAAAACGATTCCTTTGGTTCTTGGAGAAAGGGACATTCTTAAAGTTGCGCTGACAATTCCCGGAGTAAAAACGGCAGGTGAAGGTTCGTCCGGTTTTAATGTGCGTGGAGGAAAAGAAGATCAGAATCTTGTATTATTAGACAATGCAACGCTATACAATCCCACTCACCTATTCGGGTTCTTCTCTTCTCTCAACCCTTATACCATTAACAAAGTAGACATTTATAAAGGAGGAATTCCTTCCGAATATGGCGGCAGATTATCCTCTGTTTTTGATATTGTTTCTAAAAATGGAAACACAGAAAAATTTTCCGGTGAAGGAGGTTTAGGTCCCGTAACAAGCAATCTTACTGCTTCAATTCCTGTTGTAAAAGGAAAAGCCAGCTTATTGGTTGGAGGAAGAGCCACTTATTCTGACTGGATTTTAAAAACCCTGGACGATGAAAACCTAAAAAACAGCCATGCCTCTTTTTATGATTTAATTGCGAAATACAGTCATAAAATAAACAAAAACAATACTGTTGAAGGAACTGTATACTATAGCAAAGACGCTTACACAATAACGCCTGACTCTTTATATAAGTACAGTAACAGGCTGGTTTCTCTGAAATGGAAACATGCTTTTAATGAAAAAACAAGCAGCGAATTTAACGTAACCAACAGCGAATATAAATTCAGTATTGATTATGAATCCACTACTCCTGAATCATTTTTATTTAAATATAAAATTGACGAAACTCAGGTCAATGTAAAATTTAATACGCTGTATACTGATAAACATAAATTTACTTACGGACTTTCGAGCAAACTTTATAAAATTAATCCCGGACAATTAAACCCAAATGGCGAATCTTCATTAATAGCTCCGATACGGATTGATGACGAAAAAGGCTGGGAATCAGCATTATTTTTCTCGGATAAGTTTGAAATTACAGATCAATTATTGCTCGATATTGGCGCAAGATATTCGTTTTATGCCCCTTTGGGAGCAGCAACCCAAAAGATTTATCAGGATGGGGTGCCAAAAACACCATCAACAGTAATAGAGGAAAAAAAATATGGTACTAATGAGGTTATTAATTCCTCCGGAGGTTTTGAACCCAGAATTGGATTACGCTATATTGTTGATGACAGTTTCTTTATAAAAGCCGGCTTCGACAAAAATTTTCAATACATTCATTTACTATCCAACAATACCACACAATCGCCAACAGATACCTGGAAATTATCGGATCTGAATGTTAAACCGCAAAGCGGATTACAGTATTCATTAGGTCTTTTTAAAACATTAGATTACGAACATTTAGAACTAAGCCTTGAAGGGTATTATAAAACTTCCAAGAACATTTTAGACTACAAAGTTGGAGCCAACATACTTTTAAATCAAAATCTGGAAACCGAATTACTTCAGGGGGAAGGAAAAGCCTACGGGGTAGAATTTTTATTAAAAAAACCATACGGAAGACTTAACGGATGGATTGGCTACACCTACTCTAGAGCTTTTATAAAACTGGACAGTCAGTTTAATGATGAAAAGGTGAATGGCGGAAATTATTTCCCTGCCAATTTTGACAAACCTCATGATGTAAGTATTGTGATGAATTACAAATTTACACATCGTTACAGCTTTTCTTCTAATTTTGTTTATCAAACCGGGAGGCCAGTTACCTATCCTATTGGAAAATACACCTATGAAGGAGCAGAATATACGCTTTACAGTGACCGAAATAAATTTAGAATTCCTGATTATTACAGACTCGATATCGGGTTAAATATTGAGGGAAATCATAAGATAAAGAAACTGGCACATAGTTTTTGGAACATTTCAGTATACAATGTATTGGGAAGAAACAATCCGTATTCCATCTTTTTTGTAACGAAAGAAGGACAGGTAAAGGCGTACCAAACTTCTATTTTTGGAATGCCGATACCTACTATTACTTATAATTTTAAATTTTAAAGATGATGAAAAAGATCTTTCTGTATAGCTTTCCCGGAATTGCACTCTTAGCATCAATTTTCGGCTGCACTACGCCCTATAATTACCAAAACAATGACTTTGAAGATGTTATAATAGTAGAAGCTACCTTAACAAACGAATATAAAAACCACGAAGTAAAAATTTCCAGAACGTATTCTCTGGAAGAAAGCTTTCCGCAATTTGAATCTCAGGCTATTGTAAATGTAACCGATGATTTAGGAAACAAATACGATTTTGCCGAGACTGGTTCTTCCTACGTATCTGTCGATAAATTTCAGGCAGTCCCGGAGCGGCAATACCAATTACATATTATAACCAAAAACGGAAGAACATATGTTTCGGGTACAGAAAAACTGACCACTCAGACGCAGATTGGAAGTGTAGTACCAAATGTAATAACCAAAAATGGAATACGCGGAGTAGAAATTGAAGTAAACAGTTCGGACCCCACGGGTACATCCAGATATTACAGGTATAAATATGACGAAACCTATAAAGTTGTAGCGCCTATGTGGTTTTCCCAGGAAGCTGTTCCTGCTGGCAATGTGGTCACTCTTAGTCCAAGAACCACAGAAGCACGAACTTGCTATTCAGATCAAAAATCGAATGAAATAATACTAACAAGCACCAACGACTTATCTGAAGACCGGGTGAGCAATTTCCCTGTTAAGTTCATCAGCAGCAAAGACCCCATCATTAGAAACAGATATAGTATTCTGGTAAAACAATATGTACAAACTCTTGCTGCCCATACGTATTATGAAACGCTAAAAGAAATATCAGATAACGGAAGCATTTTGTCCCAGACCCAACCCGGTTTCTTTCGTGGAAATATCAAATCTGTTGATGATTCGCGTGAAAAAGTAATTGGTTTTTTTGAAGTGTCGTCTTATTCCGAAAAAAGAATATTTTTTAATTTTAATGATCTTTTTCCCAAAACATCATCTCCGGAATACCAATATTACTGCCCAATAGTAATTCCCGAAGGTGAAGCTGCCAATTTTTACTTTAATAATTGCTACAGTACAAGCCCAAATTCAACTTGTCAGGGCCCAACTATAGTAGAATTAATCAAAACCCGGGCAAGAGTGTTTTTCCCAACCGACGACTCTCAAAAAATTATATTATATACTATACAATGCGGAGATTGTACCTCCTTTTCCTCAAACATAAAACCATCATTTTGGATAGATTAAGATATTTATTGGGTTTAACTTTACTACTAAGTTATCAGCAAATTGTATTTGCTCAGAAAAATAATGCTTTAGCGGAACTTAAAACTATCGACAAAAATTTAAACGAGTCGGTTTTCATCAGCACCAACACGAACTCTTTCTTAACAGGTGAGACGTTGTACTATAAAATATTTTGTGTTGACAAAACCACAAATGCACCCACAAAATACACCAAAGTCGCTTATTTTGAACTCATTGACAATAATAAAAAACCCGTTGTCACTCATAAACTATTTCTGGAAAACGGTAGCGGGAATGGCGATTTTTTTATTCCAACTACCTTAGAAACCGGAACTTATAAAATTATTGGGTATACAAACTGGATGTTGTCAAATAATGGCGCTGAAGAATTTTTCAATACTGATATCTATATTGTAAATCCTTATAGGGAAAAGGCAGTTTCTACTCCTGATCCGGTTACCGATCCACAAGAGATCGTGCTGTCAAGTACAACTAATGACAATATTTCTTTTGATTTAAAGAACAAAATATTTAATAATCGGGAGCAAGTCGAGCTAAAAGTCAATGCCGGTTCTGATGATTTTTTAAAAGGAAATTATATGATTTCGGTTAGAAAAACGGATGGTTTTTTAGCGCAAAACAAAATAATTTTTAGCGATTATCAGGCAACACATCAGAGTACTTCTTACAGTAATATCGTTAATAACTCAAATTTAGTTTTGCCTGAATTGAGAGGAGAGATAATCTCCGGCAGAATAACATCTGCAACAGAAGAAATTAAAAATAAACAAATTGGCCTTTCGCTTGTAGGGAAGAATTATGATGCGAAAATTAGCAAAACAGACGAGCAAGGGAGATTTATCTTTAATATAGAAAAAGCAAATCCAAACCCTAATATTATCGTTCAGGTACTGGAATATAACAAAGAAAGTTATAGCATCGAAATGGACAAACAGAAGGAAGCGGATCTTTCTAACCTAAAATTTCCTGATTTGAAATTCAACCCCGACTCCGACAAAAATATAACCGAAAGACTGGTTTCAAGTCAGGTAGAAAACGCCTATTACAACATCAAAAAAGACAGTTTGCTTTCTCCTGCTAATTTTACTCCGTTTTATGGTTCTTTGTCTAAAGAATATAAACTTGATGATTTTACAAGATTTCCAACCATGGAAGAAACCATTACAGAAGTGATAAGTGGAGTGGTTTTCAGAAAAAACAATCAAAACTATTCTTTGCATGTATATGATTATGATGAAAATTACGAATCCTCATCGCAACCATTAGTTGTTGTTGACGGGCTTATTCTTGACGATTTAAACGAATTTTTCACCTACAACCCTAAGAATATTTATAAAGTCAATGTGGTAAAAGGACTTTATTATTATGGTTCAAAATCATTTAACGGAGTGGTGGCGTTTACTACAAAAAATGGAGATTATAAAACTAAACTAAAAGGTAATTTTATAATAACACCGGAACTTTTGAGGCCTCAGGGTAAAAAACAACACTTTCAACCGGATTATTCAGACAATAAAAATACCAGAATCCCAGATTACAGGCATCAGCTTTTATGGGTACCCAATGCCGATTTAAGTGTTTCCAGTATTAAATTTTACACATCCGATATATCCGGAAAATTTGAGGTATTGTTAGAAGGATTTTCAGCAAGTGGAAAGCCTGTTTATATAAGGGAAATTATCGAAGTGAAAAAATCCAATTCCAATTAATCTTTAGAATATCCGGATAATAAACTGTTCTAATTACTAAATCGGCCTTTTGGAAACCTTTCTTTGAATAAAACAAACTATTATACTAAAAAATTAAAAGAAAATAGTATGTTTTAACAGTTACTGTGTGATTTTTATCACATTTTTTAATACTTTTGAAATCATCAAATCAAATCCTTAAAATCACACAATATTTTGAAAAATTATCAAAATAAATCTATTTTCCTTATCTTATTTGGATTATTCTTACATATTCAAGCCATACACAGTCAGACAAACAATACTACATCCTTACACAGCTGGTTTGATAAATCAGTGGGGAAACAAAATTTAGAACTGTATAATGGCCCGCGTCATGTTAATCTCTACAGGACGCTGGATAAAAGTCATAGTTACTATTTCTCCAATAACTACAGCAAAGGAGATCTTAAATATCAGGATCAGAATTATTACAATCTGGATCTTAAATATGATATCAATAATGACATCATAGTTTTGAAGGCTACTGGCGAATATGATTATCTGGGCATTAATCTGATTAAAGAGAAAACAGCCTGGTTTACCCTGAACAACAAAAAATTTATTAATATAAATTTCAATAACCCTGCAAGTCCGGCTTACATGAGTGGTTATTACCAGGAAATCCTTTTTTCAAAAAACATTACACTTTATATCAAACATCATAAAAACAGAACAAAAGTTATTGATACCAAGGCTATTTCTGACGGAACCAATCAGAATAGCTCTGATGAATTCAAAGAAAAAAATGAATATGTCTTAAAATACAAAGATGCCTACTACAAAATAAGTTCAAAAAGTGACGTTATTGAAATTTTTCCGGAGCAAAAAAGCGAAATAAAAAGATACTATAACTCTAATACTCAATTAGAAGAATACGATAAGAAAGTTTTTATTGAAAATTTAATAAAAGAAATCAACAGCCTTATCCCTAATGAAGTCAATTAAAGAAATGAGAAAAATTATATTAGCCCTGTTTTTATTAGCTTTTCATACGTTATCGTTTAGTCAGGAAAAAAAGAACAACATATCAATTGAATTTAAAAATGCCGACTTAAAAACAGCTATAGAAAGTCTCGAAAAAGCGGCAGGTTACAAATTTTATTTTGATGAAAACTGGATCAAATCTGAAACTGTTGTAATAAACGGGACTTTCACAGATACTTCCATTGATGAAGTGCTTAATGTCATTTTCGAAAAAACAAACCTGAATTACTTCATTACCAATAAAAAAATAATACTGACAAAAAATACTATCATCCACAGTTCCCTGCCCGATAATTATTTTGAACCTGCCACTACTGCGCAAATAATTACCGAAAACAAGGAAAAAGCAAAACCTTTGTTTCACCAACAACTCGATAGCAAAAAACAAAATACTACCAGTAACGGCATAACCTATATTGGGAAAGAGAAAAAAGAAGAAGAATTAAAATCATACACCTTATCCGGCACCATAAAGAATGAGAAAACTAAAAAACCTCTTTCTAACGTAACCATTAAAGTGCGTGATAAAAACATCAGTACCACAACTGACGAACAGGGTTATTATAAAATTGATGTTCCTTACGGCCTCAATTATATAGAGATAGAATCTATCAACCATAGAAAAGACACACAACCGATTATGGTTTATGACGATGGCAAGCTGGACGTAACGCTTTACGAAAGCATCAATGAGCTGGACGAAGTAGTCATTAATAAGAACGCCAATCGAAATGTAAAAACTGCCGTAGCCGGGGTTTCCAGTATAGATGTCGAAGGAATAAAAAACATTCCGCTGGTCCTGGGAGAACGTGATATTTTTAGGGTTGCCACTACCTTACCCGGGATTAAAACTACTGGTGAAGGCTCTGCAGGATTTAATGTGCGTGGAGGAAAAGACGATCAGAACCTGATACTTTTAGACAATGCTGTTTTATACAATACCTCGCATTTCCTTGGATTTTTCTCTGCTGTTAATCCATACACCACCAGTAAAGTAGATATTTATAAAGGAAGTATTCCCGCAAGATTTGGCGGAAGATTATCTTCTGTTTTTGATATTACCACAAAAAATGGCAATCCTGAAAAATTCTCAGGTGAAGGAGGAATCGGATCTGTAACAAGTAACCTTTCGATAAGCACGCCTATAATAAAAAACAAATCTAGCTTATTAGTCGGTGTCAGAGGAACCTATTCAGAATGGATTCTAAAACGTTTAAAAGATGAATCTTTAAAAAACAGTGAAGCCTCATTTTTTGATGGAATTCTAAAATACAATCACAAAATAAGCGACAACAATAATATTGAGACAACTTTATATTACAGTAAAGATCGTTTTAGCATTTCTTCGGATTCTGTCTATAAATACAGTAATGCATTGGTTTCATTAAAATGGAATCACTCTTTTAACGCGAAAAGTAAGGCGGATCTGATATTTACGAATAGTGAATACAAATTCAATATTGACTATGACAACGGAGGAATCAATTCGTTTGATTACGGATATAAACTAAATGAAACCCAGGGTATCCTAAATGGAAATTATACCTTAAATAAAAAGCACGCTTTTAACTATGGTGTTTCAAGCAAACTTTACAATGTTGATCCGGGATACCTGCATCCTAAAAAACCGGAAGATGCCACTTTAATTCCCGTAAATATAGACGGGGAAAAAGCATTAGAATCAGCGGTTTATTTTTCAGACAATTATAATGTTACTGAAAAATTACTGATCACTATGGGTTTACGCTATTCGAGTTATTCTGCACTGGGGGAAGCCACGGAAAGAATTTACCAAAGTAATGCCCCCATTAATGACAACACGGTAATTGGAACCCAATATTACAAGAAAAATGAAGCGATTAAAACATACGGTGGATTTGAACCCCGAATTGCAGCCCGTTATTTATTTACAGATGATTTCTCTGTAAAAGCCAGCTATGACAAAACATATCAATACATTCACCTGTTAACCAGCAATACAACACAATCGCCTACCGATGCCTGGAAGTTGTCTGATTTAAATATAGCGCCTCAAAAAGCACAGCAATTTTCATTAGGTTTTTATAAAAACCTAGACGATGACAAATTAGAACTTAGTTTAGAAGGATATTATAAAAAATCTGATAACTTATTAGACTACAAGGTTGGCGCTGAATTGCTATTGAATAAAAATCCTGAAACGCAGCTGCTTCAGGGAGAAGGAAAAGCTTACGGAGTAGAGTTGTTAATCAAAAAAAATACAGGCAGCCTTAATGGCTGGTTAGGCTATACCTATGCCCGAACTTTTATTAAATCAGACAGTCAGTTTGCAGAAGAAAAGGTAAACAATGGCCATTATTTCCCGACAAACTTTGACAAACCACACGAAGTAAGTGCTGTATTAAATTATAAATTCACAAAAAGATACAGTCTTTCCGGTAATTTTGTATACCAATCCGGAAGACCAATTACCTATCCGATAGGAAGCTATGTCTATAATGGTTTGGAATATACCTTGTATAGTGACAGGAATAAATTTAGAATCCCTGATTACTACCGATTAGATCTTGGATTTAACATTGAAGGAAACCATAAAATCAAAAAGCTGTCGCATAGTTTCTGGAACATATCGATTTATAATGTTTTAGGAAGAAACAATCCGTATTCTATCTTTTTTGTAACAACTAATGGCGAGATAAAAGCATATAAAACGTCTATATTTTCGGTGCCTATTCCTACCATAACTTACAATGTCAAATTTTAATACTCATTACAATGAAGTTCATGATTCGACATATTCGTTTTCTTTGTAAAGCACTTGTTTTAGTACTTTTTTGCCTTTCTACGGGCAGTTGTACGGAGCAATACGCTTTTCAGACCAATACATTTGAAAACATACTTGTTGTTCAGGCAAGCATTACCAATGAGTTAAAAAAACAGGAAATTAAGATTACGAGATCCTATCGTCTGGAGGAAAACTTACCAACTCCCGAAAAAGGAGCTATCGTTTACGTAACCGACAGCGAAAACAACAGCTACGAATTTGAATTTGAAGACTTCTCCGGTCTGTATGTTTCCAGCAATCCTTTTCAGGCAGTCGCCGGGAGATCCTACCAGTTGAATTTCTCCACCAAAGACGGGAAATCATATTCGTCCGAAATGGAAACCCTGACTCCTGTTAGTGAAATTGAAGTAGAGCCAAAAATCGAAACCATTGACGGAGAAAAAGGGGTACAAATAAGGGTAACCAGTTTTGATCCCAGCTCAAAATCACAATTTTACAGATTCGAATATGACGAAACATATAAAATAGTAGCGCCCGACTGGAAACCTAATAAACTTATTGTAGACCCAAGCAACCCGGGTCCGGAATACACTTTCCTGACTGTTCCCAGAAATAATGGCGAATCAAGAATATGCTACACCACAAAAAAATCAGATGATTTAATGTTAATAAGCAATGTAGGCCTTAGTGAAGACCGTATCAATCTGCCCATCCGTTTCATAAACATCAAGGATCCCGTTATTATGCAGCGTTACAGCATTATAGTCCGCCAATATGTTCAGAATTTAGCTTCTTATACGTATTACAAAACCTTAAAAAATCTTTCTACTTCTGCCAGTCTGCTTTCACAAGTACAACCAGGGTTTAATTATGGCAATTTAAAATCAAATGATGATCCGAATGAGAAAATAATTGGCCTCTTTGAGGTATCATCAATTTCATCAAAAAGAATATTTTTCAATTTCAGGGATATCTTTATAACGGAACAGCATCCTTCATTTTTTTTCAGTTGTGCTCCACTTGAATTATTAAATTGCTGGGGTTTGGGTTGCGGCGGACCAAAAATATATTCCATAGTTACGGGATTAGGGCGAGAGTTTATATTTTACGGATCTCAGGACTATATGGAAAGAATTATATTTGTTCCGTCACCTTGTGGTGATTGTACACAAATTTCATCTAACATCAGGCCTTTATTCTGGATAGACTAAAAAATAACAAATAAAATAATTAGCAGTACCTGACACATTTAGTTACTATACCAAATATGTCGGTAAGAATAAAAAAAGAGAATACAAATTACCTACTTATGAAATTTATAATTCAACATATCAACTTTTTAGGCAGGACAATTGCTTTAGTACTTTTTTGCCTTTTTATGAGCAGTTGTACCGAGCAATATGCTTTTCAAACCAACACCTTTGAAAGCATACCGGTTGTTCAGGCAATCCTTACCAATGAATTAAAAAAACAGGAAGTAAAAATCACCCGATCCTATCGTCTGGAGGAAAATGGCCCAACTCCTGAAAAAGGAGCAACTGTCTTCATCACCGATAGCGATAATAATACGTATGAATTTGAATTTGAAGAATTCTCTGGTCTTTATGTTTCAAACACTGCTTTTCAGGCGGTTCCCGGAAAATCATACCAACTGAATATAACAACCCCTGACGGAAAATCGTACTCGTCTGAACCAGAAACCTTAACTCCTATTACTGAAGTACAGGTGGAACCTAAAATCGAAACAATCGATGGCCAAAAAGGGGTACAGATAGTAGTGACCAGTTATGACCCGGCTTCAAAATCACAATTTTACAGATTCGAATATGACGAAACTTATAAAATAGTATCTCCCGACTGGAAACCCAATAAACTAATCTTAGACCCAAGCAATCCGGGTCCTGATTTTACGTATCTGACGGTGCCCAGAGATAATGGAGAATCAAGAGTTTGTTATACCACTAAAAAATCAGATGATTTGCTGTTAATCAGCAACGTAGGCCTTGGTGAGGACCGAATCAATCTGCCAATCCGTTTTATAGATGTAAAAAGTCCGATCCTGTACGAGCGATACAGCATTGTAGTCCGTGAATATGTTCAGAATCTGGCCTCATATACCTATTATAAAACTTTAAAAAACCTTTCCACCTCCTCAAGTCTTTTATCACAAGTTCAGCCGGGTTTTAATTATGGTAATTTAAAATCAAATGATAATTCCGACGACAAAATAATTGGCTATTTTGAAGTATCGTCCGTTTCATCAAAAAGAATCTTTTTTAATTTCAGGGATATCTTTAAAGACGATCCTTACCCGCCTTTTATTGCAGATTGCAGTCAGACAATATCATTGGCTAACTGTTTTACAGACAAATTCTGCAGAGGGCCGCAAATATATTCGATAGTTACAGGGGCCGGAACAGAGTATGTGTTTTTTGCCGCTCTTAATAATAACACTACCTATGTTTTTACTCCTGCACCTTGTGGTGACTGTACTAAAATTTCATCTAACATTAAACCTTTATTTTGGATAGATTAAAACGAATAACCAGCACAATAATGCTAATAGCAATAAATACTTTTGCTATTGCTCAAAATAGTTCATTAAACAAAAATGAAACTATTAGTACAGCTACGACTGAAAATATATTTGTTCATTTAAACAACACAACATTAATTACCGGAGAGACACTGCATTGCAAATTGTATTGTACCAATCCGGCCAATAATGCTTTGAGCAAAATCAGCAAAATTGCTTATGTTGATCTTATCAACAGTGACAATCAGGTTGTTTTTACCAATAAAATTTATCTGGATAACGGAAAAGGACAGGGCGAATTTTTCATTCCGGCCACAATTGAAACAGGCAACTATAGACTTATTGCCTACACCAAATGGATGTTGAATAAAAATGATTTTAAAACTTCTAAAACGGATCTTTTAGTAATAAATCCTTATTTAGCTGCTAAAAAATCTAACCCAAATAAAAATTATAACTCCCAGAGCCAGGAAACAAAAGCATTAGAGAGTGCATCTGTTGCAGAAAATCAAATTAAGGATAAAAATTTCGCAATAACATTAGATAAAAATACATTTCAGGAAAGAGAACTGGTTCAGTTAAAAATAAACTCTTTAACTCCTGAAATCAAAAAAGGAAGTTTTTCTCTTTCGGTAAAGAAAATTGACAATTTGCCTGCGAAAAGACAAATAAACGCTTCAGAGTTTGTAAAATTAAATTCTACTAATGAAATCACAAACCGAATAAATGATTCGATCCAGTTTCTTCCTGAGCTTAGAGGAGAAATTATTTCCGGCACTATTACAAATAGCAAAGACCCTAAACAGGTAAGCTATAAAAACGTAGCATTATCTATTCCCGGTAAGGAATTTGCCTTTAAAATAGTTCAAACCAATCAATCCGGAAGATTCAACTTTGTTCTGGATAAAAATCCAAATTATTCTAACGTTGTGGTTCAGGTATTGGAAAATGATAAGAACGACTATAAAATAGAAATCGATAAAAAGACAGGCTACAGTTTTTCCGATTTAAAAACGAACGATGAGCTATCCCTGACTGCAGATTACAAAGAAGCTATCGAACAAAGATCCGTTGCCAACCAGATAGAGAATTCGTATTACCCGCTAAAAAAAGACAGTATAGCGGCAAATCAGAGTACTTTTCCGTTTTATCATCCGCTGGAAAAAGAATATGTACTGGCTGACTATACAAAATTCCCTACCCTAAAAGAAACTATCACAGAAGTTGTAAAAGAGATGTATTATCGCGAAAAGGACAATAATTATTCTTTAAATCTAAGAGATATCAATTACGACCTGGAATATTTTTCGGAACCGGCTTTGGTATTGGTGGACGGGCTTTTAATTCAGAATGTAAATGAATTATTTACTTACAAAACAGAAAACATCTATAAAGTAAGCATTGTTCCGGGCGTCTATTTTTATGGTCCAAAAGCTTTTAATGGCGTAATCAATTTCACTACTAAAAACACTGATTATGTAACATCGGCAAGTGGCAGTTATATTTTGAAAACGGAGATTCAAAGACCTCAGAATAAAATCATCGCTTTCAAAGAAGATTACACCGATAAAAGCAAATACGAAAGAATTCCGGATTTCAGATATCAATTGCTTTGGCAGCCGGAATTAACTTTAGAAAACAAAGAAAACATAATCTCCTTTTTTACTTCTGATGTTTCAGGAAAATACGAAGTAAACCTGGAAGGATTTACAAATGAAGGAACTCCTGTTTCCTTAAAAGAAACTTTTGAAGTAAAAGATTCAACGGTAAATTAAAAAATAAAGCAATGTTTTTCTCCGAAAAAAACCCTTGTTTCTAAATCTGGAAACAAGGGTTTTTCATTTATTTTCAATTTCACCACGCAACCTTTTTATCATTTTAATACTATTGATTATAAAACGTAAGTTAGAATAAAAAATAAAATTTGAATTTAGACCAACTCATCAAGGACTGTTGCAGGCAAAACAGAAAAGCACAAGAAGCGTTATACGAAATGTATAAAAAGACTCTTTTTGTGTTAAGTCTCAAATATTGCCCCAATGCTGCAGAAGCAGAAGACAATCTTCACGACTCTTTTATTGAAATTTTTACCAATATAAAAAAATATAAAGGAGATGGAAGTTTTGAGGGCTGGATTAAAAGAATCACCATCAACAAGGCAATAACCCGGTACAAGCAATCGTATACGCTCACTGCTATCAAAGACGATTATCCTGAGGACCATACTATCAATGAAACTGAAATTGATTTGCCTCTGGAAACTATTTTATCTTTTGTTCAGGAGCTGCCTCACCAATATCGTCTGGTTTTCAATTTATACGAACTGGATGATTACTCCCATCAGGAAATCGCAGCAATGTTATCAATATCCGAAAGTACCTCAAAATCAAACTTACACAGGGCAAAACAGATTTTGAAAGAAAAAATCAAATCAAAAAGCACATTTTATTATTCTAAACGGAAAAATGGAAAATAGAACTGAAATAGGAAAGAAAATCAAAGGCAAGTTAGCTGATTTGGATAAAAATCCAAGTGAATTTGTCTGGTCCAAGATTGAAACCGATCTTAATAAAAAAAGGAACAAAAGAATTTTATCCTGGATATTTTCAGGCGCAATTGCTATTGCGTTTATTGCTGCAATATTCTATTTTAATTCAGATTTTCAGGACAAAACTCAAAAAACGGCAGCTCATGCAAAACAAGAAACTAAAACTTCTACAGCAAAATCAGATCTTGTATCAGATCAAAAACAAAATCAGGGATCAAATCCAAAACTGCAAAAATCAGGATCTGATATCGTTACCCGAGTTAAAAAAACCAAAAGTGTAAAACTAGTTAAGGAATCGAGCAAACTGGTGACTTCTACAAATGAGTACGAAGAATACGAAGTCGTAAAAAAATACAAAGTCATACTTAAAAAAGAACAGGTAACCACGAAACTATTAAAGTCGGGAACCGTAAAAAAAACGATTCAGCCAAAAGCTCAGGAAAATAAACTACTGGTAAAAAAAAACAAAACTACAGACCCAAAGTCTAAAAAAAAGACCAAAAATCATAGTACAAAAGCCGAAAAAACTGTCTATAAACCCCTAGTCAACGAAATTCCTAAAAAGAACGCTACGGAAAAAGACGCTGCAACACCAACAAAAACGGAAAACATTCCACGAATAATTGAAGTAAAAACCGATACCATTGCAAAAATTGACAGTCTCAAATTAAACAAAGGCACACTTCCGAAAAGAGCCTATAAAAAAACCGTTTATACTACTGAAAGCAAAGAATCAGATCCGGAAGTGAGTATATCCATTTTTTACGGTCCCGCCATTTCAGGATCTTTAAACAGTGCCTCAATGATCGATCCATCTATGGATAACTTGGCTAAAAAACACCCAATCACTTCGCATTATGGTATCTATGTAAAAACCATGTACGACAGAATCGGTTTTAGGGCGGGATTTTCTAAAATAAACTTAAAAAATTCAACCCGATTAGATAAAGATGAATTAATAGCAAATTATAACAATATCGCATTAAAGTCTGAAATTAATATAAAACAAACCTTTGCCGGTTCAAATGAAGTGGACTTAGTACAAAAGCTATCCTACTATGAACTTCCAATAGAATTTGTATATGCTTTCAAAAAAGAGGAAAGTAAAATCGGAATGGAAGCTTTTACGGGATGCAGCTTCTTAATTTCAGACAAAAACCAGCTTTCCCTACAATCTGAAAAAGTTGCTATGCAAAATATCGGGGAAGCAAAAAATATTTCAGGCATCAATTTTTCATACAATTTAGGAATAGGAATCAGCTATAAATTAAATTCAAAATTTAATCTGGACATCAATCCTCTCTTCAAATATTATTTAAGTACTTTCAAAGAAAGCGGCGACGCTAAACCGTATAGTTTCTCACTTCAATCCGGCGTTAGTTATAAATTTTAAAAATATTTTTCAATTCGTTGTAACTTTTTCTCCACTTCTTACGTATAACTATTTGTACACTTTAAAAAATAGGGAGACAACAACATGAGACAACTTAAAATCACCAAGCAGGTAACCAATCGTGAAACTGCATCGTTAGATAAATATCTACAAGAAATCGGAAAAGTTGACCTGATTACCGCTGATGAAGAGGTAGAATTAGCACAAAGAATAAAGGCCGGTGATCAAAGAGCTTTAGAAAAATTAACAAAAGCCAACCTACGTTTCGTAGTATCTGTGGCAAAACAATATCAAAATCAAGGATTAACACTTCCTGATTTAATTAACGAAGGAAACTTAGGTCTGATTAAAGCGGCTCAGCGTTTTGATGAAACACGTGGTTTCAAATTTATCTCTTACGCAGTTTGGTGGATTCGTCAATCGATCCTTCAGGCTTTGGCAGAACAATCACGTATTGTACGTTTACCATTAAACAAAATTGGTTCTATCAATAAAATCAACAAAATGTACGCTTTATTAGAGCAATCTAACGAGCGTCCGCCTTCTGCTGAGGAAATTGCAAAAGAACTTGACATGACCGTAAATGATGTAAAAGAGTCCATGAAAAACTCTGGCCGTCACTTATCTATGGATGCACCTCTTGTTGAAGGTGAAGATTCTAACCTTTATGACGTTTTACGTTCCGGAGAATCTCCAAATCCTGACAGAGAATTAATCCACGAATCCCTTCGTACTGAAATTGAACGTTCGTTAGAAACATTAACTCCAAGAGAGGCAGATGTAGTTCGTTTGTATTTTGGACTTGGCGATCAGCATCCAATGACATTAGAAGAAATTGGAGAAACTTTTGACTTAACCCGTGAACGTGTACGCCAGATTAAGGAAAAAGCGATCCGCAGATTAAAACATACTTCAAGAAGTAAAATCCTTAAAACTTACTTAGGATAACATATATTTGTTTCAGGTTTAAAGTTTCAGGTTGATCAAAACAACTTGAAACCTTAAACTTGAAACAATTTTAACGCAAACAACAGTTTGATTGACTGTTCGTTTTTTGATTGATGATTGAAACTCCGGCTGATTACCGGAGTTTTTTATTTTATTTTTTAACCGAAAAGCACACAAGGGGTTTACGCAAAGTTCGCCAGATTTTTTTGCTGTTTATTTTAAAAATATATGAAAAGCACAAGCTTTGCGAACTTTGCATTTTTCACAAAATCTTATAAGCCAAAAATCTTTGCGTGCTTTGCGGTTAAATTTTACTGCAAATCATAAAAAATTTATCTTTGTAAAAAAACAACACACCACTACACAATGAAAAATACACTTATTGCACCTTCTGTTTTAGCAGCTGATTTTGCCAATTTACAACGTGATATCGAAATGATCAATAACAGCGAGGCTGACTGGTTTCATATCGATATTATGGACGGTGTTTTTGTTCCCAACATTTCTTTTGGAATGCCTGTTTTGGAAGCTATTTCGAAACATACTAAAAAATATATTGATGTACATTTAATGATTATCGATCCGGATCGTTACATCAAAACTTTTGCTGATTTAGGAGCAAATGGATTAACCGTTCATTACGAAGCCTGCCCACACCTGCACAGAACATTACAGGCTATAAAAGCCGAAGGAATGAAAGCCGGAGTAGCGATTAACCCTCATACCAATATTGATTTATTAGAAGACGTTATCAATGACATTGATCTTGTCTGCGTGATGAGTGTCAATCCCGGATTTGGCGGACAATCCTTTATTGAAAATACCTATGCCAAAGTAAAAAAACTAAAAGAACTGATTACCCGCAAAAATGCTTCTACAATTATTGAAATTGATGGTGGTGTAACCAATAAAAATGCAAAACAACTAGTAGAAGCCGGAGCAGATGTTTTGGTTGCCGGAAGCTTTGTTTTTAAAGCCGAAAACCCCACAGCAACTATTGCTGATTTAAAAGTCCTGACTGCTTTTTAAATTTTTCAAATTCGGGAAAAAATCAATTCCTGTTTTGTTTTCGATAGTTTCAACAGGAACTACAAAATCGTAAAGCGAATTATCACTGTCTTCATTTGGCACTAAAAATGCAATGGCTTTGTGTTTATTGCCTGATTTAGCCAGAATGATTTTATAAAAATACTTAGGAACAGCAACCTCTTCTGTTCCTATTTTTTTATCTGAATCTTTCAAAACTCCTCCCGTTACGATGTAAATATCATTATATTTTTCTGCCCAATAACGTGTTTTCTGCTCTATTCTATTCCAGATACCACTATTAAAATCATGCTTTTGGGGTGAAATATTTGAGGTATAAAAAGTGTCAGTATAGGCATTAACATCAAACTCCATATCGCCCGCCGGACAAAGATGGCCTTTGTCATATCCTGATTTTTTATAATTTCTCCAATCGGCAGAACCTGTCGTTACCTTAGGGTCTGCAATAAAATACGGACGCTTATAATTCCCGTTTTTTAAATATTCTTTTTTTAATTCATAAGCAACCCATTCCGCCTGCTCGAACTTTTCGTTATAAGAAAGTGTGTAATATTTATGATTCACAATCTGTTTCGTTGTAGATGTTGGCAAATAAGCCACTGTGTACAATGAATCAGAACTACTTTGATCAGACGTAAAATGGGGCTGCTTTTCTACCACTGCCTTCTTGATTTCCACTTCATTTTTACAGGAAAAAAACACAAAATTCATCAAAACCAAAACAAGAAATTTTCTCATATTCTTATACTTAAAATCCATAAAAAAAACGCTCCGTAAATATAAACTTTCGGAGCGTTTTAATAACAAATTAATCTTCTGTAAAAATTAAGATTTTACTAATTTATCTTTTTTTAATTTCGAAGAATTATTTTTAACCATAGAGGATTTATTAGTCTGTAAATCATCTAAAACATTTAAGGCTTCTTCTACATAAACATCTTTTGATAATGCCTGGTGCCAGGCCTCTCTTTTCTCTTTTAAGGTAGCATCGTTTTTAATTTCAAGCTCTTCATAAGGTAAAGACTTAAACACTAAATTATTTTTATACTCTGAAATTGGTTTGTATTTTTTACCTTCATTTTCAACCTGCTCCTGAGTTGCCTTAAAGCTTGTAATATTTAAGCTATACGTATTCTCTTTACTTTTAATATCAATCCATTTTGCATTATCTTCAATTAATTTAAATTGAGAATTCTGAGCAATTCTGCTGGTACTGTTTGCGATAGCCTGATTGAATTTTTCATTTGAAGTCCAGGTACTGTAATCAGCCGGATCTATTTTATCCCATGGCATTGCAT
Organism: Flavobacterium sp. ENC; assembly: GCF_020991415.1. Taxonomy (GTDB): domain Bacteria; phylum Bacteroidota; class Bacteroidia; order Flavobacteriales; family Flavobacteriaceae; genus Flavobacterium. The sequence continues at coordinate 283,271 of NZ_JAJMOY010000001.1, forward strand.
TATCAATATCACGTTCTCCCATTTTCAGGTAAGCATAACGATCTGGCATAACAACGTCACTATGAACACCTTCTAATTGTGTTGAACCTCCGTTGATTCTGTAAAACTTTTGTCCTGTAATTTTCAAAGCACCTAAGTCTCCGTAATTGGCATTACGAACAAACTGGTTCAGATCAAGTACATTTTGTACCGTTCCTTTTCCGTACGTTTGTTTACTTCCAATAATAACGCCACGTTTGTAATCCTGAATTGCGGCAGCCAAAATTTCCGATGCAGAAGCAGAGAAACTGTTTACCATAATTACCAACGGTCCATCCCACTCGATTTTTTTATCTTTATCGTATAGCACTTCTTTCTTTTTACCGGCAGATTTTACCTGAACAATTGGTCCTTCCTCGATAAATAAACCGGCAATATCAACTACTGTAGATAAAGACCCTCCTCCATCATCACGAACATCAAGTACGATTCCGTTGATATCTTCTTTTTTAAGTCTTTCTACTTCAAGAGCAATATCTTTTCCGGCATCACGGCCATCTTTATTTTCAAAATCGATATAAAATTTAGGCAAATAAATCACCCCGTATTTCAATCCGTTTTTCTCTACAATACTGGATTTAGCGTAGGTTTCCTCTATTTCGACTACGTCTCTTATAATAGAAATAACCTTGATGCTTCCGTCTACTTTTTTAACGGTAAGTTTAACCTCAGTACCTTTATGCCCTTTAATTTTCTTCACAACATCATCCAGACGCATACCTACAACATCTACAGGCTCTTCATTTCCTTGTGCTACTTTCAAAATTAAATCACCGGCTTCCAGTTGTTTTCCTTTCCAGGCAGGTCCGCCTGAAATCAATTCATCAATCTGGGTAAAGTCATTTTTCTTTGTCAGTCTCGCTCCGATCCCTTCCAGTTTTCCACTGATATTCACATCAAAACGGTCCTTTTCTTCCGGTGCAAAATAACTTGTATGCGGATCAAAACGTGTCATGATAGAATTTACATACACAGAAAACCAATCTTCCTTATTCAAATCCTTGATCAGGCTGAAATTATCATCGAGGGATTTCAAAGAACTCTCACGGGTTTCTTTTTCTAAAGTTTCAAAAGATTTTGCTTTATAAGCAGGATCTGTTTTCTTTTTATCCTCTTCTAATTTTTGCTTTGTCACAAGAGAAGAAAGCGTTGAAAGTTTAATTTGCTTTCTCCATCTTTCGTTGATTTCAACTGCATTTTTAGCATAAGGCAAATGCTCATAATCAGCATTAAAAGTCTCATCAACATTGTAGTTGAAGGGCTGTGCTAAAATAGTCTTATAACGTTTTTTGCTTTCTTCCATACGTTTCATCAATCTTGTATAGGTAAGATTGAAAAAAGTAAGGTCCTTATTTAGGAACTGATCGTCCAGCATCAGCTCATATTGCTTGAATTCATCAATATCAGACTGAAGGAAGAATCTTTTTGAGGGATCCAGCGCGTCTATATAATCTTTAAAAATTCCCTTAGAAAACTCATCGTTAATTTCTGCAGGACTGTAATGTCCTTTTTCAATAACAAAGGCAAGTAATTCTAACAGGGTTTTATCTCTGTTTGGATCCGGATCAACTGTCTTATCGGCATTTATTTTAAAAGCAAATAAGGTCAACGACAAGCATAATACGGCTATAAGTATTTTATAATTTCTTTTCATAAATTTAATAATAGCATTCATCAATTTTTTAATCTAAGTTACGGTAAAAACTATGCCAGTTAAGCCAAGTTCACTATAATTTTTTGTTAAAGATATAAAAATGTTTTACTTCCCAAAGTTAACTTTTATTTAGTTGACAAATTTTATTTTATTTGTTACTATTCTAAGAAATTCTGTCACTACATTTGCTTTTCTTATCGTTTAAACTGACAAATATTTGCCACCATGAAACAAGAAAAACCACTTATATTAGTCACCAACGATGATGGTATTCTCGCTCCGGGAATCAGAGCTTTGATAAGTGTTATGGAAACCATTGGAGAAGTGCTGGTTGTTGCACCGGACAAACCGCAAAGTGCCATGGGGCATGCCATCACCATCAACAATACGCTGTACCTCGATAAAATTTCAGGAGAAAATGACCCTATTGCAGAATATAGCTGTTCCGGAACCCCGGTCGACTGCGTAAAACTGGCCGTTAATGAAATCCTGAAAAGAAAACCGGATCTTTGTGTTTCCGGAGTGAATCACGGTTCAAACTCTTCTATAAATGTAATTTATTCCGGAACCATGAGTGCCGCGGTTGAGGCAGGAATCGAAGGAATCCCGGCCATCGGATTTTCTTTATTAGATTATGACTGGAATGCGGATTTTGAACCTATAAAGTCCTTTATAAAAAGAATAACTCTCGAAACTCTTGAGAATAAACTTCCCAAAGGAATCGTTTTAAATGTCAATTTTCCGAAATTAAAGGAAAATGAAATCAAAGGAATAAAAATCTGCCGTCAGGCGAAAGCGTATTATGCCCAAAAATTCGACAAAAGACAAACGCCCTTCGGCAAAGACTATTACTGGCTGACAGGGAAATTTGTAAACGAAGACAAAGGGGAAGACACCGACGAATGGGCACTGGAAAACGGATACATTTCGGTCGTTCCTGTTCAATTTGACTTAACGGCCCACCATTCTATACAACAACTTAACACCTGGAATTTAAATGAATAAAAAAGAACTGCTCATCGGTTTTATCGTTGGAATTTTTACTTCTCTTTTAGGAAGTTATTTATTTATTACGTTCTTCACTCAGTTTGATCTGGCAACAGGATTCAAGACTATTAAAGATCATGGTTATTTAGGAAAAATTATCACTTTGGGAACTATTTTAGACCTTGCCGTTTTTGCCATTCTTTTAAAAAAAGACAAGGAATTTATGGCTCGTGGCGTTATCTTAGCGGTGATTGTACTGGCAATTTCTACTATGTTTATTTAAATCTTATCTTTGCGTTGCAAAAGTTAGTTTTAAAAAAAGCAGAACACATCCTCAAAAATACGAATATGAAATACTATATAATAGCCGGTGAAGCTTCGGGAGACCTGCATGGTTCTAATTTAATGAAAGCCCTTTATGAGGAAGATCCCCAGGCTGAAATTAGATTCTGGGGCGGTGATTTGATGCAGAAAGCAGGAGGAACTTTAGTAAAACACTACCGGGAATTGGCTTTTATGGGTTTTATTGAAGTTGTTTTCAATTTAAAAACCATTTTATCGAACATTACTTTCTGCAAAAAAGACATTACGGCCTTTAAGCCCGATGTGATTGTTTTTATTGATTATCCGGGTTTTAATATGCGTATTGCAAAATGGGCCAAAGCGCTTAATTACAAAACGCATTATTATATTTCCCCGCAAATATGGGCCTGGAAAGAAAACAGGATTAAGGCTATCAAGCAAGATGTTGACAAAATGTTTGTCATCTTACCTTTTGAGAAAAGTTTCTATGAAGATAAACATCATTTTCCCGTTGATTTTGTGGGACATCCTTTAATTGATGCTATTCAGAACCAGCCTCCTTTTGATGAAGCTGTTTTTAGAAGAGAAAATCATTTAAGCAACAAACCAATTATAGCCGTTTTACCGGGAAGCCGTCAGCAGGAAATTATCAAGATGCTGAGCGTAATGCTGAGTGTTGTAGATGATTTTCAGGAGTATGAATTTGTAATTGCAGGTGCCCCAAGTCAGGATTTTGAATTTTACCAGCAATTTATCACCAACAAAAACATCAAATTTATTTCCAATAAGACCTACGATTTACTTCGGTCTTCAACAGCGGCCTTGGTGACATCAGGTACGGCAACGTTGGAAACAGCTTTATTTAAAGTTCCGGAAGTAGTTTGTTACAAAGGAAGCAACATTTCCTATCAGATTGCAAAACGTATTATTACCTTAAAATACATTTCTCTTGTCAACTTAATTATGGATCAGGAAGTGGTAACGGAATTAATTCAGAGTGAGTGTACTACCAAACGCATTAAAGAAGAATTACAAAAATTACTGGAGCCTGCCTATCGCGAAAAACTGCTGAAAAATTATGACATTTTAGAGCAGAAATTAGGCGGAATCGGTGCCAGTAAAAAAACAGCAAAACTTATTGTTGCTGATTTAAAACAACTTTAAAATTTTTGTTTTGAAAAAATTACTCGTTTTAGCTCTATTATCTATCATATTTGCTTCCTGCAAATCAGGTTCGGCAACCGTAGACAGAAATGAACCGAAACGGGAAAACAAAAGTACGGTGAAGCATTTAATTGATACCGCCACCGATAATATTGGTGTGCGGTACAAAGCAGGAGGTACAACTAAAAGTGGCTATGACTGCTCGGGCTTAGTTTTTACTACGTTTCAAAGTGAAAACATTACAATGCCCCGAAGTTCCTACGAGCAATCAAAAATTGGAAAAATAATATCTTTTGATGATGCCCGAAAAGGAGATTTGATTTTCTTTAAAACCAACAAAAGCAAACAAATCAATCACGTTGGCCTTATTACGGAAAGGACAGGCGCTGAAATAAAATTTGTACATTCTTCAACCTCAAAAGGCGTTATAATTTCATCAACCAAAGAACCGTATTATCAAAATTCCTTTGTTCAGATCAACAGGGTTATTGAATAATTATTTTTCGATATAATATTATTTTTCTTACAAAATTTTAATACTTTTAGACCATGAAAGTATTAGATTTCCCGTTGGCTAAAGTTACCATCAGTTTTATATTAGGCATATTGGCTTGTTATTATTGGCAACCAACAATTTTTATGGCCGGCTGTATTTTAATAATTACAGGACTTGTTTTTTCTGTTCTGTATTTCTTGTCCGGGAAAAGCAAAAGACTACTCCTTTTTTTCGGAATAAGTAGCTGCCTTGTTTCCTTTTGGTTTGGCATTATTACCTTATTACTGCATAAAGATTCTTTAAAGCCATCCAATTATATCCATTATAAAAAAGCTTTCGAAAACGAACAACCTATTTCTTTCACTTTAACGGAACAATTAAAAAGCAATACCTATAATGATCGATATGTTGCTTCTTTAAACTATATTAACAGCATTACTTACACTGGAAAAATTATTGTGAATATCAAAAAAGACAATACCCGGAATACACTGCTTATCGGGAATACGATTCAGACTGACGCTATTTTACAGCATGCAAAATCCCCAAAAAATCCCAATCAATTTGATTATGCCAAATATCTTTCTAACAAGAACATTTATGCGCAGCTATATATTTCAAGATCCGAAATAAAGGTCAGTAAAAAGATCAAAAAAGACATTTGGTTTTATGCTGCAGGAATACATTCAAGAATAATTCATAATCTTGAGAAAGCACATTTCAATAAAACGGAAATGAATGTCGCAATGGCATTGATTTTAGGGCAGCGCCAGGAAATATCATCCGATATCATCAAGGATTATCAGTATTCCGGAGCAACACATATTTTGTCTGTTTCGGGGCTTCATGTTGGTTTTATAATGTTATTTATATTATTTATTTTAAAGCCAATACCCAATACAAGAAAAGGTTCCTTTATAAAATTAATCGCCATATTAGTTTCCTTAAGTCTTTTCGGGATTATTTCAGGACTTTCGCCTCCGGTTTTACGTTCGGTTATCATGTTCTCTTTTCTTGCAATCGGAAATCATCTGAGAAGAGGCAGTAATATTTACCATACTTTACTGGTTTCTGTTTTGCTGATCTTATTATTCGAGCCTTATTTTTTATTTGATGTTGGTTTTCAGCTGAGTTACATTGCCTTATTTTCTATTCTCTGGATACAGCCCTTACTAAAAGAGCTTTGGAAACCGAAAAACAAAATTTACAATTACATTTGGGAAGCTTTAGTGGTTTCATTTGCCGCTCAGATTGGAACTTTTCCGATTTGTTTGTACTATTTTCATCAATTTCCCTGTCTGTTTTTTGTGACCAACATTCTTATTCTTCCGATTTTGTCTTTTATAATGATTACAGGAATTGTGGTAATGATAATTTCCGCGTTTTACAGCTGTCCTGTTTTATTAATTAAAATTTTCGAAAAGAGTATTTACATTCTAAACCTCATTACACATGGTGTAGCTTCGCTGGAATCCTTCGTAATTCGTGACATTGGCTTCAATTCTTATTATCTCCTTGCTTTTTATGCACTGACCGTTACTACTGTCTTTTGGTTCAAAAAACCAAGTTACCCTAAATTGATCGCCATTTTTATTTCTGTAATTTTTGTACAGATCACCTTTATTATGACCAAAAAAGATCTTGAACAAAGGCAGGAACTAATCGTATATCATGTCAAGGGAAAGACGGTTATTACAGAAAGAAACGGAAAAGACATCTTTCTTTTTTCGAATGAGAATGTCGGGAATAAAAGTTCTGAAAAGTATCGACTGAATCCTGCTATAATTGAAAATTCCGATTCCATAAAATCCCTAAGCAAAATTAAAAATACCTTCTTTTTTAACCACCACAAAATCCTGTTGATTGATAGTAGCGGTGTTTACAAAAAAAATAGCTGTCCCGATATTTTGATTCTTACCCAATCGCCAAAGATTAATTTAGATCGCCTGTTACTTGATTTAAAACCCAAACTAATAATTGCTGATGCATCAAACTCGTACTCAATTCAAAAACACTGGAAGATGAGCTGTGCAAAAAAAAGAATCCCATTTCACTCAACCGGCGAAATGGGATTCTATAAATTAAACCAGGAAATTACTACTGGTTTATTCTGATGGATTTAAAATCATTTCCGATTGAGATATCCAGCTTTTTGCGCCTTCATTTTTATAGGATAATTTTCCAAGTGCCTGAAACATTGTCTTTCCATTCCTGGTGTTAGCAAAGGCAAAACACACTTCCGGTAACTCGATAATATTAAAAGCATTTTTTAATTTAATACTTTGCTCTTTTATCTCGCTTGAAGTCTCAGCAGATAAATCCAGTTTTACTAATATCACTTTTTTGCGGGACCAGTTCTGAAATTCGATCGTATTAAAAACCTCTCTCTGGATACTTTCAGAGGCACCTGTTCCGGTAAATAAAATTAGCAGGGGTTTTCTTTGTTCATTACTCAGTGCAATTGCATCAGTCACGTTTGTGGTCCAAACTACATTCTGTGCCTTTGTCAAAAATGTAACTAAAAAAAATAGTAGGATAAGTAGTTTTCTATTCATGGAATTCAGTCAATTAAGTTAACAAATAAAAACTAAATTAACATAATGGACATAAAAAACAATAAATATTATCACTAAAAACGAACTAAACATGAAGTAAAATGATATTTATTATTAAAACGTTAAATATTTTATATAATAAAAAAAATAAGGACTTTAAATAACAATACTTCATGTGCTGTTTCTAAAATGTAAAAAAATATCCCTTTTTGCTTTGCGGCAAAAAGGGATTCTACAAATTAAACTAAGAAACTTAATTTAAATTTTATTCATTCGCTTGGATGCAAAATAGCATCTGATTCTGAAATCCAGGATCGTGCACCTCCAGGCTTGTATGCAATTTTCCCTAATGCACTAAAAGTAGTTTTGTTTTTCCTGATCGAAGCACTTGCATAACATACTTCCGGTAAATCTACAACCCCAAAAGCATTTTTTAATCTAAGATTTTGCTCTTTATCACTATCAGATGCATTAATGTCTGATAAATCCAATTTTACAAGAACAACATTGTCTCTTGACCAGACAGCAAAATCCGGTGTCTTAAATATTTCATTTTGAAGATTATCCGGCACACCTGCGGCGGTGAATAATATCAACATTGGTTTTCTTTGTTCATTACTTATTGCAATGGCATCGGTCATATTAGTTCTCCAGACTAAATTTTGAGACTGCATTAAAAATGAACCTAAAAAGAACAGTAGGATAAGTAATTTTTTGGTCATATCGATAGGTTTTGGTTAGATTAGCATAACGAAATTAACATAATATTTTAATTTTCCAACTTTTATTAATACAAAAAATACACTATTTGTTTTTTTTACTATAATTAAATATTAAACTAATAATTACACAAAACACAAGTGGATACTTTTTCTTACTAAACAAAAAAACTCCTTACGTTACCGTAAGGAGTTTTTTAAAAAATTATAAGGATTTATTCTTTTAAGATTTATTTGGATGTACAATTCCGTCAGCAACTGCTAACCATGCAGATGGTCCTCCGGCAACATATCCTGTCTGACCAAGGCCTTTAAAATTAACTTTTCCGTCTTTGGCTTCAGCACTTGTGAAATAAATGGTCGGGAAACCCTGTATTCCGAAAGCCTGCTGCAATTCGTTATTCTGATTTTTTAATTCAGGAGTCTGAGGCGTTCTTCTTGGATAATCCAATTCAACTAAAACAACATTCTGACTTGCCCATTTTGTAAATTCAGGTGTTTTCAAAACTTCATTTTGCAATCGGATACACCAGCCACACCAGTCGCTTCCTGTAAAAAACAACAGCATAGGCTTGTTTTCCTTATTGCTTATTGTAATGGCTTCTTTGACATCAGTGTACCATTTTAATTCCTGTGCCTGTGAAGTAAAAGCACCCACTATAAACAGGGCAACTAAAAATATTTTTTTCATGATCGTTTTAATTTTTTACAAATCTAAACAAAATTTGAATTGCAAAATGTCGTCTATTTTACTTCTTGCATTAATTTTCTAATAATTGGCGAAATTGCAATTAAAATAACTCCGGCAACAACAGAATAAATAGCCAGCTGATAATATCCTTCCGTGTAAGACTGCAGCTTAGAAAGCAAGGTAACACCCGTATTTGACCTGGATATTTCAGCACCTAATTTTCCGGCGAATAGTTGTCCAAACGCACTGGCCAGAAACCAAAGCCCCATCATCATACCAAATAATCTTTTTGGCGATAACTTCGTAATAATGGACATTCCGATTGGTCCTAAACAAAGTTCTCCAATAGTAGTTACCAGATAAGCAAAAGTAAACACATTTAAAGAGGCAATACCTTCAGAATTTGCGAAGAATTTCGTGAGATAAAAAATATAAAAAGAAGCTCCCAAAAACAAGAATCCAATTCCGAATTTAATTAAAGTATTAGGTTCAATTCTTTTCTTTCCAAGCCAGATCCATAAGAGACCAATAAGCGGACTTAACACGACCACAAAGAAGGTGTTCGAACTATTATTTACAACATTGGGATCAATGTTAAAAAACAACAGTTTATTACTTAAGTTATCTTTAGCAAAAAGAGATAACGAACCACCACTTTGCTCATAGATTGCATTAAACAACAAATAGAAGAATACAAACAAAAAGGCTGCAAAGAGCTTTTTCTGCAGTTTCACATCCCCTAACTTAATTAGTTCATATGTAAAATAAAGAACAGCAATGATACCGATTGTATACATGAAATAATCTGTATAATCTGTATTTTTTACCATTATAAAAATAAACGGCAAGCTTAAAATTGATACGGCATAAACTGCTATCTCGCGAATTCTTCTTTTACCGGGCTCTAAATTTAATAATGGAGAATCTCCAATCGGGCCTAAATATTTTTTGGTAAATAAAAACGTAACCAAACCTAAAAACATGACTATTGCTGCAGACAAAAAGCACAATTGCCAGGAATAATATTTCCCGAGATAAATACATAAGGCACCTCCTAAAAGACCTCCTACATTGATCCCGGCATAAAACATTCCGTAACCTGCGTCCCGTCTGTGATCATCTTCGTGATATAATTCCCCTACCATTGAAGAAACATTCGGTTTAAAAAAACCTGTTCCAATAATAGAAAATGCAATCCCGTAGTAAAACAGCACCTGTGGTGAAAAAGCAATCAAAAGATTTCCTAGAATCATGACGATTCCACCGAAGAATAATGATTTTTTGAACCCTAATACTTTATCGGCAAAAATACCTCCGATAAAAGTAAAAGCATATACAAAAGCCTGAATAGCCCCATATTGTAAATTAGCATGTTCATCTTTCAGTAAAAGCTGATCTACCATAAAAAATGTAAGCACTCCGCGCATTCCGTAAAAACAGAAACGTTCCCACATTTCAACAAAAAACAAATACCACAATTGTTTTGGATAATTGCCCTTAAAATTCTGAATTTCTTCTAACGTAATTGTTTTCTCCATTTTATCTGACTCCATGCATCATTTTTTTCAGGAACGGAGTCAATGCAAACAATACAAGTGCCGCGATACCTGTAAGAACAACAAATACCATAAAAAACTCATATAAGTTATGAATTTCAAAACCGGCAAAAAAGTGATTGTGTGCACTAATCTGATGTTGATCCAACAAAGCCAGTTGCTCTGCAGTTGGTGTTATTTTATTATCTAAAACTGCCTGAAGGTCAATTCCTAATTCCTTTGCTTTTTCAAATTTATCGCCTGTTGCTGGCAAAATAGATCCTAAAGTTCCTCCTAAGGCATACCCTGACGCATTAGACAGGAAGAAAACCCCGTATAACAATGAGGCAAAACGCTTTGGAGATAATTTACCTACCAATGATAAACCAATTGGAGACAAGCACAATTCTGCACATGTATTTAAGAAATACAATAAAATAAGCCATTTTACCAATAACAAACCAGAAGTTCCGATATAGGAAACCTGTGTTGCAATCATAAAGAAACTCACGGAAATAATAACCAGACCAACGGCCAGCTTAACCGGTGAAATCGGCTCTCTGTTATTAGCTCTCAAAGAATCCCATAAAATACTAAACGGCACGGCCATTACTACCACGAACAAACCATTAAAAATCTGCACCATCGACGGAGGCATTTGCCAGCCGAAGAAATGTCTGTCTGTCTGATTATCGGCAATAAAAGTCAATGAAGAACCAGCCTGCTCAAATGCAGCCCAAAAGAAAATAATAAAGAACGAAACAATATAAATTACAATAATTCTGTCTCTTTCGATCTTTGTCAACGAAGTATCGGATATAATTAATCCTGCCAATGACAATCCACTGGAGTAAATCAACGTATAAATTAAATTCTGACCTACCGCATAATGAAAAAAGAATCCTAATGCTATAAAGGCAATTCCCGCAATAGTCAGTGCTTTACCGGAAAAATTAGCTTTTTGAGCTTCTCCTTCTTCAAAATCTTCCGCCACATTTTTAGATGGAAGACCTCCTAACGGTCTTCCTTCCGGAGAAACCACATATTTATTTTTCAGGAAATAGAAAAGAACTGTTCCGATAAGCATAGCTCCGGAAGCTGCCATAAATCCCCATCTGAAAGCGTGTATATCTCTAATTCCACCAGAATCCTTAACGTCTCCCAACAAAGGACAAATAGATTGCCCTAAGAAAGCTCCAATATTAATTCCCATGTAGAAAATAGTAAAAGCAGTATCCAGTTTTGTTTTTTCCTGTTTTGGGTACAAACTTCCCACCATACTTGAAATGTTCGGCTTAAAGAATCCGTTACCAAAAACAATAACCCCCAAACCACAGTACATGATAATTTTAGCCAGAGGTAAATTACCCTCAAACAAACTACCGCTGGTAAACAATAACATTTGTCCTGTTGCCATCAATAATCCGCCTAAAAGGATACAATTTCTATTCCCTAAAAAACGATCGGCCACAAAACCACCCAACATTGGCGTCAGGTAACAAAGTCCAAGGAAACCTCCATAAATTAAAGACGCTTCTTCTTCCTTCATCAATAATGAATTCACAAGAAATAAAGTTAATAAAGCTCGCATTCCATAAAAGTTGAATCGCTCCCACATCTCCGTTCCAAACAATACCCAAAGTCCTTTTGGATGCCCAGTTTTTACTTGAGTTTCTCCCATATTATTCATTATTTTTAAAGGTTAATAAGATTTAGATTATAAATTTTCTTTGATAAAGTTAGTCATTTTATTATAAAGCTGAATTCTGGTCTTTCCACCATAAATACCATGATTTTTATCCGGATATATCTGAGAATCAAACTGTTTGTTTGCCTGAATTAAAGCTTCCATCATTTGCATTGAATTTTGCACATGAACGTTATCATCACCGGATCCGTGAATCAATAGAAATTTACCTTTTAACTTATCAACATGATTGATAGGAGAATTTTGATCATATCCGCCTGCATTTTCCTGAGGCGTCTGCATGTATCTTTCCGTGTAAACACTGTCATAAAAACGCCAGTTGGTTACCGGTGCAACAGCGATGGCCATTTTGAAAACATCATTCCCCTGAAAAATACAGTTTGAAGCCATAAAACCTCCATAACTCCATCCGAAGATTCCAATTCTTGAAGGATCCACATACGGATAAGCACCAATTACTTTGGCAGCATCAATCTGATCTTCCACTTCGTATTTTCCTAATTGTAATTGTGTTACTTTTTTGAAATCAGCACCTTTAAAACCAGTTCCTCTTCCATCCACACAAACTACAATATAACCTTGTTGTGTAAGTGATAAAAACCAGTAATCATCTGTATTGTTCCAGTCATTGTTTACCTGTTGAGATCCCGGACCAGAATATTGGTACATGAAAACAGGATATTTTTTCGAGGCATCAAAATCTTTTGGTTTTAAAATCCATGCATTAAGTTCGTTTCCTTTAGCGGTTTTTAGAACTAAGAATTCTTTGGCAGGAAGATTATACCCTTTCAATTTGTCAGCAAGTGCCTGATTGTTTTCGATAACCTGAATTTCTTTTCCTGTTTTTGACTCATTTAAAGTATAAGTCGTTGGTACTAAATTACTGGAAAAAGTAGTAATGAAATATTGGAAATTTGGACTAAAAGTCGCAACACTTGTTCCCACTTTTGAAGTTAAACGTACTTTGTTTTTTCCATCTAAACCAATTCTGTAAATATCTCTGTTAATGGAACCATTCTCCGTAGACTGATAGAAAACAGTTTTTGACTTTTCGTCGAAACCGTAGTAGGAAGTTACTTCCCAGTTTCCTTTTGTAACCTGATTTTTTAATTTTCCGGCTTTATCATACACATAGATATGATTAAAACCGTCTTTTTCGCTTGTCCAGATAAAACTATTGTCTTTCAGGAAAGTCAAATTATCCGTAACATCTACATAAGCTTTGTCTTTTTCATTCAAAACTACTTTTGCGGCAGCCGTTGTTCCATCTACAAACAACAAATCTAAATTGTCCTGATGGCGGTTTAAAACCTGAGCCGATAATACATTAGCATCATTTGTCCACTGTAATCTGGCAATATAAAAATCATTGTAGTTTCCTAAATCAACTTTTTTACCTGTATTTGCTGCAGCATCATAAATATGCAATGAAACCAGTGAATTTTTCTCTCCTGCTTTCGGATATTTAAAAGTCTCAATTGTCGGATATAAATCTTTATGAAACATGGACATCGAGAATTCCGGAACGGCACTTTCGTCAAAACGGATATACGCTAATTTTTTACTGTCTTTACTCCAGTCAAATGCTCGTACAAAAGCAAACTCTTCTTCATAAACCCAGTCGGTAATACCATTAATGACTGCATTTTTCTTACCGTCAGTTGTAACAGCGGTTGCTTTTTTTGAAGCTACGTCGTAAATGTATAAGTTGTTTTCTCTGGCGTAAGCTATTTTGGTTCCATCAGGAGAAAAAGTAGGCTCCTGAATTTGAAAGTCAAACAATTTGGTTAGTGACTTCGAAGTGATATCGTATAAAAAATAATCTGCGGTAAAAGAGTGGCGGAAAATTTTATTGGAGTTGCAGGCAATTAAAATCTTTTTTTCTGAAGCATCAAAGGTATAGCTGTCGATACCGTCTGCAAGTTCCTTATGATTTTTGGTATCAATTAAATTGGATACTTTTTTCAGCGTTGCAAAATCATATAAGTCAATCTGCATACTCCGGCTGGCCTGATCAACATTCAACACCGTATACTGATCTGTATTTTTCAGGGATTGCAGTTCATCCATCCCCTTGGCGCGGAAAGTCCCGCCATAAATATTCTCAACAGTGATTTTTTGTTGTCCGAAAACGGTACCAACTAATAACAAAAATATTACAGTAATTTTACTTGCATTCATTAGAATTATTTTAAATATAAAAAAGAGCCCAATTTTAGTAAAAAAAATAAACATAATACACATTTCAAGTGTTAAATGTTAAAAAAAATAACGATTGCGTACTTTTCAATTTTCAAATAGATTGCAAACAAAACCCCAGAATTGGTATATTTGCGGCAACATTACTATTTAATATACTGAGAATGAACAACGCCGTTGCCGGATTTTCGAAATTATCCAAAAAAGAAAAAGTAAACTGGATTGCAGAAACCTATTTTTCAACGCCTGAGGAGGCCCTTAAAATAATAGGAAATTACTGGAATTCAGACGACAAGCTCCAGCAACTGCACGATGAATTCATTGAAAACACCATTACCAATTTATATATACCACTCGGAGTTGCCCCTAATTTTTTAATTAACGGGAAGTACAAAACAATTCCAATGGCAATTGAAGAAAGTTCCGTGGTGGCAGCGGCTTCAAAATCGGCAAAATACTGGGCAACACGCGGCGGATTTAAAGCAACTGTTTTAGATACGCAAAAAATTGGTCAGGTTCATTTTACTTTTAATGGAGATGCACAAAAATTACAATCTTTCTTTGATAAAATAAAACCGCTGTTTTTCTCCGGCACACAGGGCATTACAAAAAACATGCAACAACGCGGCGGCGGAATTCTCGACATCCAGCTCAAAGACAAACGTAACCTGCTGGAACATTACTTTCAGCTGCATGCTACTTTCAAAACCAAAGACAGCATGGGGGCCAACTTTATCAATTCCTGTCTCGAGCAATTTGCGTCGACCCTGAAAGAGGAATTTCAGAATTCTGATGCGTTTGATGAAAATGAAAACATTAATGTCATCATGAGTATTCTGTCCAATTATGTACCCAACTGCATCGTTAGGGCTGAAGTTTCCTGCCCTGTTGAAGATTTAACTGAGAAACATATTGCAAATCCACAGGATTTTGCGGAACGATTTGTACAAGCCGTTCAGATTGCCGAAGTGGAACCTTTCAGAGCAGTCACGCACAACAAGGGTATTATGAATGGTGTTGACGCAGTCATTCTGGCTACCGGAAATGACTTTAGGGCTGTAGAAGCCGGCGTGCACGCCTACGCAGCAAAAAATGGTCAGTATGCAAGTTTATCGCATGCTAAAATCGAAAACGGAATTTTCACCTTCTGGCTTGAAATCCCACTGGCTTTAGGTACTGTCGGCGGATTAACTTCCTTACATCCTTTGGTAAAATTATGTTTAGACATACTCGAAAAACCTTCAGCGGAAGAATTAATGCAAATTGTTGCGGTTGCCGGACTGGCTCAAAACTTTGCCGCTTTGCGTTCGCTGACTACAACCGGAATCCAGGAAGGGCATATGAAAATGCACCTGAACAACATCATCAATCAATTTGAAGCAAACGAAGAAGAACGTCATTTAATTAAAGCTCATTTTAAGAAAAATGCGATTTCTCACAGCGCCGTAGTCGAATTTATCGAAAATCTAAGAAAATAAAATAAATAAAAATTCCAAGTATTATAGCTTCTGAATAAATTGCAAATCCCAATTGTTGAAATTTGGAATTTATCCTGAGGCTTCGGAATTGGAATTTATTTTAAATTGAAGCATGAAAACAACCTATTATAGTAACGGAAAACTCCTAATTACAGGCGAATATTTAGTTTTGGACGGCGCCGAGGCACTTGCTTTGCCAACCAAATTTGGTCAGAACTTAATCATTGAAAACGATTCTGATCCCGAAATTAAATGGAAAAGTTTTGACTTTGATAATCACCTCTGGTTTGAAGACACGATTACTTTTTCTGAAATCAGAAACAATACGGAATCTAAAATCGAAAATGTAAAAACGACATTAATCAATATTTTACACGAGGCCTATCTTCTTAATCCTGCTTTTATTGACTCTTCGGAAGGCTATAAAGCAAGTACGCACCTTACATTTCCCAAAAACTGGGGATTGGGGACTTCTTCCACTTTATTGAACAATATTGCACAATGGGCCAAAATTGATGCCTTTACACTGCTTAAAAACAGTTTTGGCGGCAGTGGCTACGATATTGCCTGCGCGCAAAACAATACTCCAATTATGTACCGTTTAGATCAGAACTCCCCTGTTGTAGATAAAATTGATTTCCATCCTGAATTTAGGGAAAATATTCACTTTGTTTACCTTAATAAAAAGCAAAGCAGTAAAGCAGCCATCAGTTCGTATTATAATAACAGGAATGAACATTTAGCACAAAATATTGCACACAATAATAAAATTACCGCCGCTGTTATAAACGCTAAAACGCTAAAAGAATTTGCTTCCGCTGTAGAGAAACATGAAATTCATTTAAGTAACATCTTAGAAATACAAACTATAAAAGAGATTGCTTTTCCTGATTTTAATGGTGTTGTTAAAAGTCTTGGAGCCTGGGGAGGCGATTTTGTAATGGCAATTTCGAAAGAAAATCCGAGGGACTATTTCGTTTCAAGGGGCTATGAAACTATTCTTTCGTATGATGAAATGATCTTGTAGGTAAATCATTTTTATTTTAAACAAAAAGCCTTTTTAATAATTTACTTTTTTATTTTTCACATGTTTCGTCTCAAGTAGCCGGACTATTTGATTTTCCTGTTCACCTAAATCCACAACAGAATTAGACTCGATAAGCGTGTTGTGCAAGCGCTCTGCCATCTTTTCGATACTGTTGGTTATAGAATCGTAAACAACCTCCATTCTTCGGTGCTTTTCTTCCTTTACAGCTCTTAAAACATCCTCAACAAAAATCTTATCGTATTTTTCTGCAACGGAATCCCGGGTGTTAGTCAGCCTGATCACATTATCGTTTCCTAATATAGTAACTTTAAAGTGTTGTTCCTCGTTACTTAAGTAATACTTCCCTCCCAATTCATCACAATTGATGTCGGTACTACCCACTTTTAATAGTTCTGTGATGATTCCGAAAATATGATTTTCAATTTTGGAATAAACTCTGGGTTTCTTTTTAAACAACTTAAACATAAAAAGCATTAAACACTTGATTATTAAAGTATTTGTTCATCATAGTCTCTTTTATTTATTAAACCTGTTTAATGATTTAGACCATTTGCTAAAACAAAAAATCAGACAAATTAACATTAATATTTTCAATAACCCAAATTTTTTAGATCGTATTTATATTATTTCTATATAATTAAGCAAAATTTGAGGGGTTATTATTACAAATAAATCAAAAATAAAAAAGCCCGAAACATTCAAAAGAACATTTCGGGCTATCTATTTTTTATTTAAATACTACACTAAAAACTAGTAGTTAAATTGCAATCTGTTGTCTTCAATTTTGGCATTGTTTTTTAACGCTGGTAAAATTCTGCTTGCATCAGATGCGCTTTGTGCTTTTACTTTTGCTACATACTCAGCGTGGTTAGTAATAGCCGGAGCTTTTACTACACTAATGTTTTTAACAACATAAACACCTGTATTTCCTTCAATTGGAGCAGAAATTTTATTAGCTGTTAAAGCAAATGCATTTCCTACCACTTTTGGCTCTTGTCCAACTCCTCCAGGAAGAACCGGGTTGTCCATAGTTACATTGGTAGCCTGCTGAACAGCAACACCTGCACTTTTAGCAATTGCCTCAAGGCTTGAACCTGTCATTTTAGCTTTTAGCATTTCAGCTTTTTTCTTGTTTTTTAAGATTGGCTCAACATAAGGTCTTGCTAAACTTACAGATACTAAACCTGATTTGTTTTCGCTTTTGTATTGTGCAATTACGTGCCCGATATTTGCTAATTCAAATCTTTTTACATCACCTGTATTAGTTTCTTTATCAAATGCCCATCTTATAATGTTACGTTGGTTTCCTAAAGATCCAAACGCTTCATCCATTGCTTTTGCAGTTACAGGAGGAGCAACTTTCAATCCTAATTCTTTTGCCGTAGCATTAAAATCTTTATCAGCAGCTTCCATTTCAAATTTGGTAGCTAAAGTAAATACTTTATCAGAAGTAGCTTCAGAAGGCTCAATTTTCTGAGCAATTGTAGCTAAACGAATTCCGTCCTGTTTGTCTGTAATTTTGATAATATGAAATCCGAAAGGAGTTTCAACTAAACCAACTTTACCAATTCCGTTACTGAATACAAAGTCATTGAATGGTTTTACCATCTGGTTTGGACCAAAATATCCTAAATCACCACCTTGTTGTGCAGATGAATCATCAGAGCTTGTAAAAGCCAGCATCATGAAACTATCCGGATTTGCCTGAACCTGAGCCAGAATTTCTTCTGCTTTGGCTTTAGCTTCTTCTTTCGTTCTTTTTTCTTTTGTATTTGGAGTCTGAGATCCTGTATATCCTATTAAGATATGACTTGCTTTTGCATTAACTCCTGCTTTAAATCCCTGAGATTTAGAAATACAGTAGTATTTACCGTAAACATAAGGTCCGTAGATTTCACCCGGAGCCAGACTGAATAATTTATCAGCATCAACTGCAGGTAAATTGTTTTTAGCCACATAAGTCGAATCGTAAGGAATATCAGAGTTTGCGTTTACAAATTCAGCAATGTTAGTTGCATTTCTGAAACCTGGCAAAGTATCATTCTTAGCTGTTTTTGCATTGTAAACAACGCTTCCTGATAATAATGAAGTGATTTTCGCTTTGATTTCAGCTTCGTCTTCTTTTGAAGCTTTATCTTCAATTAAAACGTATTGAATTTCACGAGTTTCATCTGCTTTGAATTTTTTCTCGTTTTTCTTCATATAATCAACAATGTCAGAATCAGAAATTTTCACTTCGCTGTCTTTAATAGAAGAATATAATCCGGCAGCATAAGCAAAGTTTACTTTGTTCGCTTCCATTTCATATTTCAGTTTTCCTTCACTAGCAGTTGTGTAAAGTCCTGATTTTACTAATGTATTGTAGATTTGAAATTTTGCATTTAAAGTAGCATCTTTTTCTTTCTCAGAAATATATTGTGCTGCTTCCGGGTTTGTTTTAATGTATTCTTTGAATTTAGCAATATCAAACATACCGGCTGCATTCAGGAACATTGGGTTTTTACCAATATTCGGATCTGCTTTTAAAACTTCCAAAAGGTGTTTTTCACCTACTCTCAATCCTAATTTATCAAACTGAGATGACAATAAAGCGATTGAAACCTCTTGATCCCAAACTCTGTTTGCAGCTTCAGTGGAAGAAATCCCTTGCCCACTTTTTTCAACATTACTAACTTTAACTCTAAAGTCTTCAAATGAAATATCTTTTCCATCGATGCTTCCCACATCTTTTGAACTTTGACCGAAAGTCCCTCTTGTGAACAGATCTTGTATTATAAATGCAAATAATGCAAGTGCAATAACTCCTATCAATAAAGCGGAACGCTGTCTAATTTTTGCTAAAACTGCCATTTTTATTATCGTTAATTTTTATATTCAGTTTGCGAAAATACAATTATCTAGTTAATAACAATACAACTAGTGTTTTATTTTGCACATTTTTTTTTAATTACTAAAAAAATTACTCTTTTATAGTCATTTTTACTAATTCAATTTTCTTGTTTGACGCTTCCTCTATCACAAAATAATAGCGCCCAATAACGATTTCTACTCCTTTTTGCGGAATCTCCTTCGTCGAATTCACAATAAAACCTCCTAAAGTTCCGTAAGAATCTTCTTCCGGAATAGCCAGTTTATAAACTTCATTCAGATACTCCACATCCAGGCGTGTCGAAAACAAATATTTACCTTCTCCCAGCTCCTGTTCTATCAGTTCTTCGTCTAAGTCATGCTCATCTTCTATTTCCCCAAAAAGCTCTTCTACGATATCCTCGATGGTTATGATACCTGAAGTACCTCCGTGTTCATCCAGCACCACAGCTACATTTCTCCTTTTTTTGATCAGCAGGTTCAGGGCATCTTTTATCGAAATGGTTTCCGGTACAAACTCAACGGTCATCAAAACAGATTTAATGGTTTTGGGCTTTTTAAACAAGTCGAAAGAGTGTACATAACCCACAATATCATCCAGTGAGTTTTGGCTCACTACAATTTTAGAATAACCGGTTTCTACAAACAAATCCTTAAGCTCCTCAACGCTGTCAAATAAATCTATATCGACAATTTCTGTGCGCGGTGTCATAATATCACGTGCTTTTACACCTGAAAACTCTAAAGCATTCTGAAAAATCTGAATCTCGGAATCGACTTCTTCATTATCCTCAACAGAACTCATTTGCTCGGTGATATAATTGCCCAGCTCTATTTTACTGAAGTACAATTGCACCTGATCTCCTTCTGTTTTGAAAAACTTTCTTAAAATAAAGTCTGAAATCCAGATAAAGAAGGTCGAGATATAGTAAAACAACCTATAAAACAGATAGGCCGGAATGGCAAAAATGCGAATTAATGAATTGGCATAAATCTGAAAAAAGACTTTCGGAAAAAACTCTGCCGTTATTAAAACGATAAAAGTAGAAAGGGCGGTCTGAACCAGCAAACTGGTAAGGCTAGAAAAATGGAACCCAAATTTCGCAATCTGAGCCAGAATAAGATCCCCCATATAAAAACCATAAACTACAAGTGCCACGTTGTTACCAATAAGCATTGCAGCAATAAACTTGGAAGGATTCTCTGTAAGTCTGGTCAGGATCTGGGAAACAAAATTGTCTTGTTTTTTTTCTATTTCAAGATAAATTTTGTTTGAGGAAATAAAAGCTATTTCCATTCCTGAAAAAAAGGCTGATAGTATTAAACATAGTATTATAATACTAATCTCCATTTTTTATTGTTTTTTGTTACGATCGTCAAATTTCTTAGCATATTTCCTTCTGAAGAAAAACATAAAAACCGCTAAGCCGGCGATTATAAAGCTTAATGTAGAAGTGTCATTTCCTTCATTCACTTTTATAATTCCATCGTAAATAAAGAAAACCGCAAACAATATGTAAACGTATTGTGTATATTTTAATATGCCCATAAATCTGTATTTATTCTTCGGCTTCTAATTCGCCTGTTATTCGTTGTGAATTGATGACTTTAAAGTCTTTACTAAAATCTATTCCCTGCCCGTAAGAAACTCCCTTTGCATCGGTAAGCTTGAATTTTCTTTCGGTATAAAACCATTCGTTTTTCTGATCAAAATACAATTGCTCTGTTTCAAGCATCTGACCTGTTTCAGAAGTAATTTTTACTTTTCCCTGCAAATCAATAATTCCGGTTTGTTTGTATGAAACCGCATAATTGGACCTTATAAAAGTACGCTTTTGTTTTTTATCATATAAGGTAACATCGATGCCTTTCGGAAATTCTGTAAACGGGAATTCAAGATTAGAATAATCCAGCATTTTTGAACTGATCAGTACTCCGGTTATGCGTCCGGAATCTGTATATTTTATATTAACCGTATCGGCATCACTTCCGGGAACAAACTCTGAAAAGTTGATTTTCTGAACTTCTTTAAAATTACTTTCGCATCCAAAAAACATTGTCACAGCTAGCACTGTGACAATGGTAATTATATATTTCTTTGGTAAATTCATTTGCCAAATGTAGTAAATTGTAATGAGCTTAAAAAAATATTAAGTTCTGCTTAGTTGTATTTACTTTTCACGAACCATTTGTCGTTGAAAGAAAAACCTACACTAAAGTTTAGATAATTTTCCTGAACTAAACCTGAATTAGTGGTTCCTCTTTTACCAAACTCAATTCCAAAATTTACATTTGAAAAAGACCCGGTAATCGGTAAACCTGCCCCTAAACTCATCCCTACATCATTAACTGATTCGTTTTTTATTACTAAACCAATTTTTTCGTATTTAAGACCTGCTCTGTAGGTGATTCTGCTAAAGTAACTTGAGAAAGAGGTATAGTTCGGAATGTAATAACCTCCAATAGCATATTTTGCATAATTTTCATAACGCACATTACTTACTGTATTGTAGTGATTATTCAGTTTTCCTTCTCCCTGAAAAGCCAGCGTAGTACCAATCAGCCATTTTCTTGCTTCTCCAATACCTGCGCCAATGGTAAATTTACCAGGCAATTTCAACTCGGTTGCAGCAACAGGGTACGTATAGGAATCTGCATCACCGTCAACCTGAGCTGTTCTCGTATTATCAGAATTTAAATTACCTGAAAAGTTATAACTTAAGCTGGTATATAAATTCGTTTTCTTATAAATTTTGGTTTGATACATGGTACCAATGTTGAAAGTAGCACCCGATATTTTAGAAATATTCTCTTCTCTTGTGGCATTTTGAACATCTGTTACAAGTTCTATACTAGTGGTCGTAATTTTACCAAAATTATATTGTACATCAGCTCCGATGTTCCATTTAGGCGTAATTTTATATCCTAAACCAAAGAACACTTTATTAACGCCGCCTTTTCCTTCTAACTGACTGCTTACAGCTCCGGGAGTATCCGTATTATCATTTGCAATTCTATATCCTACAGCCGACAAAGGAACCAGACCAAATGCTGCACCAAATTTTCCCATAGGAATTCCTACTGCCAGATAATCAAAAGTTGTTCTTTGTGCTTTTGAAGTTTCGCCTTCTGTTTTGATCTTGGAAGTTCCAAAAGTTCCCCCCACAGAAAAAGTGGTTTGTCCCAAACTGGCATAACTTGCCGGATTTTCAATATTCAAATGTATACTATCCTGTTCTACCGCAACACCTGCCATAGACCTGAATTCAAGAGTTCCTTTGAACTTTACATCTCCAATTCCGTAGAAAGAATATGGGGAAGCAGTACCTTGTTGCGCGAATGAAACGAACGATATAAGTAAACAGGTACTTATTATAATTTTTTTAATCATTGTCGATTTTATATTGAAATGTTTGGTTCAAACTTTCCAAAAGGAAATTTGAATTGGCAAATATGGTATTTTTTAATCGTTTAGCCAAAAAATCTGCATCGCCACCCGTTAAAATTATTATAAAATTTGAAAAGTTTGCCCGATATTCATCGATAAAACCATCAATCTCATAGACGAACCCATTCACAACACCAGAGTGAATCGCCTCTTTTGTAGAATTTCCTATATAGTGTTCCGGAACTTCCAAAGTTAGTAAAGGCAGTCTGGCCGTGAAATTATGCAAAGCCTCATATCGCAATCTTAAGCCAGGAGAAATGGCCCCGCCCAGATAATTGTCCTTTTCGTCGATAAAATCGTAGGTAATACAAGTTCCCGCATCGATTACTAATCTGTTTTGTTTTGGAAACTGCAAAGTGGCGCCCGCCGCCAAAACCATTCTGTCAATTCCCAAAGTTTTTGGGGTGGAATATTGATTCGTAAAAGGAAAAATATCCTCATGTGTTAAAAAATGAATATTGAGTTCCTTTTCGAAAGCCAAAAAAGACTGTTTTTCTATATTTCCGACCGAAGCAACGACCAAATCGGAGCAATTTTGAAATTTTTTTAAAATTTTTTTAATTTTTTTTTCAAGCTCATTTTTCTCAAAAACAAAATTTTCAACAACAGTACTTCCCTCAAAGACAGCAGCTTTAATTCTGGTATTCCCAACATCAACAGTTAAAATCATGTTTGCTTTTTTATAAATGCAAAGATACGAATTGATTTTTTTTAAAAAATGTTTTGGATAAACGAAAAATGATTCTATCTTTGCACCCGCAATCAGCACGGTGCCTTAGCTCAGATGGTAGAGCAATGGACTGAAAATCCATGTGTCCCTGGTTCGATCCCTGGAGGCACCACCGTTAAAACCCGAATAGAAATATTCGGGTTTTTTGTTTTTAATACTTTCCTTAAGTATTTAACCGCAAGGTGCACTAAGGTTTACGCAATGGTTCGCAAAGTCTAGTTTAAGCTTTGCTCCCAATAGCTATCGGGATTGCATTTTTTTCTTTGTGTCTTTTCATTAAATAAATTCACTTCCTTTATTTGAACATAGTTTTCACGCAAAGGCGCAAAAGCGCAAAGAAAAAAAACTTAAATAACTTTGCGCCTTTGCGACTTTGCGTGCAATTCCAGACGCTTGGGAAGACCAGCTTTTTGTTTCTCTCTATCGGGAAATCGCTTCATACAGAGGCGCAAAGAAAACTTAAATAAACTTTGCGTGCCTTGCGTTTTTTTCTTTGTGCCTTTGCGTTTAAATTAAATTTCAATTCCTTCTTTCGAACATCTTTTTTTCACGCAAAGTCGCAGAGTCGCAAAGAAAACTTAAATAAACTTTGCGTGCCCTGCGTTTTTTTCTTTGTGTCTTTGCGTTTAAATTAAACTTCAATTCCTTCTTTCGAACATCATTTTTTTCACGCAAAGTCGCGGAGTCGCAAGGAAAACTTAAATAAACTTTGCGCGCCCTGCACTTTTTTCTTTGTGTCTTTGCTTTTAAATTAAATTTCAATTCCTTCTTTCGAACATCTTTTTTTCACGCAAAGTCGCGGAGTCGCAAAGAAAACTTAAATAAACTTTGCGTGCACTGCGTTTTTTTCTTTGTGCCTTTGCGTTTAAATTAAATTTCAATTCCTTCTTTCAAACATCGTTTTTTCACGCAAAGTCGCGGAGTCGCAAAGAAAACTTAAAATAAACTTTGCATGCCCTGCGTTTTTTTCTTTGTGTCTTTGCTTTTAAAATTTCAATTCCTTCTTTCTAACATCTTTTTTTCACGCAAAGTCGCGGAGTCGCAAAGAAAACTTAAATAAACTTTGCGTGTACTGCGTTTTTTCTTTGTGTCTTTGCGTTTAAATTATAATTTTAACAAGGTTTATTACTGTTAAAAACACACTTGTTTTAAAATAATGCGCTTTTGTTAAAAAAGTATTAACTAAATAAAAAAATATCTCATATATTCGTGAAATGATACCTTATGATTTCATTTGTTATTAAAACCACAAAATATTTTATGAGTAAAAATTCTACAAAAGGCATTTGGAAAGTAATTTCAGCCTCCTCAATGGGAACTATGATAGAATGGTATGACTTCTATATTTTCGGAAGTCTGGCTGTTGTAATCTCAACCAAATTCTTTCCGACTGATAATCCGACTGCAGCTTTTTTATCCACTTTAGCCACTTTTGCCGCCGGATTTGTAGTGCGCCCTTTTGGTGCTTTATTTTTTGGAAGACTCGGAGATATCATTGGCCGTAAATATACGTTTATGGCTACCTTATTATTAATGGGCGGTTCGACCTTTTTAATCGGCTGTATTCCCAGTTATGAGACAATCGGTTTTTTAGCGCCTTTATTGGTGTTGATCCTGCGTTTACTGCAAGGACTTGCTCTTGGCGGAGAATATGGAGGCGCAGCCACTTATGTTGCCGAGCATGCTCCTAAAGGGCAGAAAGGCTATTGGACTTCCTGGATTCAGACTACTGCAACTGTTGGTTTATTTATCTCTTTGATGGTCATCTTAGCCACAAAAAATGTACTCTCTGCCGAAGACTTTGACTCCTGGGGATGGCGTGTACCGTTTTGGGTTTCTATTGTTATGGTTGGCGTCTCTTATCTGATTCGAAAAAACATGGATGAATCCCCTGTTTTTGCTAAAGCTAAAAAAGAAGGCACTACCAGTACAAATCCGCTAAAAGAAAGCTTTGGTAACCGGTATAATTTAAAATTTGTTTTACTGGCCTTATTTGGCGCGACAATGGGACAAGGGGTTGTCTGGTACACCGGACAATTTTATGCCATGAGTTTTATGAAAACGGTAATGAATATTGACTCCTCGCAAGTCGATGGATTACTGGGAATTGCATTATTACTGGGAACACCTTTTTTTATTGTCTTTGGATGGTTAAGCGACAAAATAGGACGAAAATACATTATGATGGGCGGAATGCTGCTTGCCATTTTATGCTACAGACCCATTTACAAAACCATGTATACAACTACAGATGTTAGTACCAAAACTGAAATTGTAGAAAAAAGAAGTCAAAACACAGCAATAGCA
Source organism: Flavobacterium sp. ENC (assembly GCF_020991415.1). Classification (GTDB taxonomy): domain Bacteria; phylum Bacteroidota; class Bacteroidia; order Flavobacteriales; family Flavobacteriaceae; genus Flavobacterium. The sequence continues at coordinate 309,200 of NZ_JAJMOY010000001.1, forward strand.
AAAAATAATGACGTAATCACCACAATTTCAAAAACCTATAGTGACGGAACTTCGTATGTAGAAAAACGAACGGCATATAATACGAAGAAAGAACCCCAGACTACCGTCTCCATCCTTATTAATTCCAATGATGAATGGACCTTGATTTTACTGGTGTTCATTCAGGTTTTATTTGTCACGATGGTATACGGTCCAATTGCAGCATTTTTGGTGGAAATGTTTCCAGCCAAAATCAGATATACGTCGATGTCTTTGCCTTATCATGTTGGAAACGGAATTTTTGGAGGATTGCTTCCCGCCATATCCACTTATTTCGTAACACATGCCAAAGAAACAGCAAAAACTGATTTTTATCTGGACGGATTATGGTACCCTATTATTATTGCTTCGGTAAGCTTTATAATTGGAATGATTTACATTGATAATAAAAACAAAATTAATCACCTTTAAATTTAAAAAAATGAATACAATCAAACAGGCGTTAGGTGTTCTATGGGTGATACTGGCAATTGCAGCTGCCTATTTTTGCGTTTTTGAATTTGGCTTACCAAAACTACTGTCAGACAAACAGGATGATCTTGTCTTTGGGATTATAATCCTATTTATTCTCACTCCCTTAATTGTGCTGGGTTTGGGAACTTTTGGTTATTTCGCCGTTATTGGGGAATACAACGAAAAGAAATAAATTAGAAAAAACATTAAAAGAAAAAGGCTGCCTATTTACAGACAGCCCTTTTACCTAACTAACAAACCATTATTTCTTGATGAATTTCATCACTTGTGTTTTATTGTTTTCATCAACAGCTTTCACAAGATACAATCCTGTTGTGAGGTCTGTTACCGAAAACTGAAAATCTGCATTTCCATTCGTTACAAAACTTTTTACCAATTGCCCTGAAACAGAATATATCTGCACTTTTGATGTGGTTACATTTAAGGTAAAATAATCTGAAACCGGGTTTGGATACAGATTTACCATATTTCCTTTTTCAAAATCAGCTATTGCCAGACTTGCCTGTTTGTTACCGTAAATTCGGTATTCTCCTGCCGGAATATTTATCGGTGCTGCAGCATCAGTAACATTTATGGTGGTATTATCCATTAGATTATACCAGGTTCCTGTGTACTGAAAACCTGTTGCGACATTTTGAGCCGTCAGTCCAAAGTTGGCCAGAATCAACACATCTTTCAGTTGTGTTGACGCTAAATTTGCATTGGTGATTTTTATGTTGACACTTAACGAACTTGCATTAGCAATTGTCGGTGTTCCCAAAAATACCGGTTCTGTAGTTTTTAGCGTAATCATTTTAGCCCAGTCATTGTAGATTTTATTTCTGTTTGAATTCCCCAGCCAGTTCTCCACCCATTGCGGTTGCGGTTTTGTATCTAATTTACAATCTCCCGAAATGGTTGCAGAAGCATCATTTACCGTACCATTATTACAGGTAAAAATTGAATCATCCCATCCTAATTCTCCAAAATGCCAGATCATTTTCGGGCCCGGCACCAATAAAGAAACTGCTCCAATAGCAGACATTCTTGATAAGGCTGTATTTAATGTCTTCACATTGTACGTTCCGTTTGAAGCTCCGTATTGTATATTTTTATACATCAGGCGTTCTTCATCATGACTTTCTGCATAACCCATTAATCGATTAGCCGTAAAACCACGACTGCCGCTGGTCATTCTTGAAATATTGCTCACATAGCCCATTGACAATTCATTATAGGGATCTGTCATTTTTCCCCACATCATAACTCCCTTGCTTGGAGTTTCATTCACTCTGTAATTGGCCCATTGCTGCTCTTCCGAATCTGAACCTAAATGTTCGAAAATCGTATAATGCGTAGGATCCAGGCTCCAGGAATAATCGGCATATTTTCTCAAAACATCAACTCTGTCCTGTTGGTAACCATTAGTACAGGGCTCATCACTGGCTGTACAGGCTTGTGTAAATCCTTTGGTCAAATCCCAACGGAATCCATCTATTTTGTATTCCTGAATCCATTGTTTGATCACACGGTCTACATAATTCTGCGTTTTTAGCGATTGATGGTTAAAATCTTCCCCAACGCTGTAAGTATGTTTGGCAACCATATTAAAATACGGATTTTCGGCTGTTGGCGAACCAAAACCATCTCCGTCAGGATCATTCATCCACATTCTCACCATCGGATTTCTTCCGAAGGCATGATTTAAAGCTACATCGAGAATAACTGCAATTCCGTTTTGGTGACATAAATCGATCAGCTCTTTTAATTTATCTGATGTTCCGTAAAATTTATCCAAGGCCATATGAAATGAAGTATTATACCCCCAGCTTTCATTGCCTTCAAATTCCATTACCGGCATTAATTCGATCGCATTTATTTTAAGATTTTTAAAATAATCTATTTTATCAATCAAACTTTGATAATTTCTGGCAGCATCAAAATCGCGAACCAAAACTTCATACACGACCAATTTATCTTTCTCCGGTTTTGTAAAATTAGTCACCTGCCAATTGTAAGGCGCCTGACCTGTTTTAAGTACGGTAACTTCAAAATTTTGACCTGTCGGATAAACCGGCATATTCGGATAAGAAGCCGATGGAATTCCGGCATCATCATAAGGAGATAACACCAAAGTAGAATACGGATCAGCCGTTTTTACCAGGGAAGGTGAATTAGCAAGCGGTGTTGCATCAACTACCCAATATTGATAGGTATTGTTTACTCCGGAAACCAAACCTGTAATTTCGAGCCAGAATTTCCCGGAAGTGGGATCTTTTTTCATGGCGTATGCCGATGAAGGCTGCCAGTTGTTAAAACTTCCTGCAACGTAAACAAAGTCTTTGAATGGTGCATCCAGAACCAATGTGGCTTTTGTAGCATCACCAGCATTATAGTTAATTCCATCCACTAAACCGGCTGGCATTGCTGCTGAAACCGTATTTGGATTTACAATTACAGAGAACTTTTTAAGAATAGTTGTTGCTCCCTGGACGATAGTTAATTCATAGCTTTGATTGCTCGTGATGTTCGTGTGAGAATAGGAATAAGATGATGCAGCTGCATTGGTATTGATTGTCGTTCCGTTTGCTTTCAGGGTATAGCTTGCAGCACCATTTGTATTGGTCGCTGAAACAGTAAAATTGGAACCTGAAGCAATAATACTTGCGCTATTTTCGGCCGGAGCAGTTAAAGTGGCCTGAAAAGAACCTACTTCAACAACAATATCCTGAGATTGTTTTCCTCCTGATCCGTCTTTTGCCTTAACCAGAAATCCCATCCTGCCGATTCCGCTTCTATTAAAATATACTGACGGGACAAACGTTTTTGTATAGGTATCTGTTCCAGCATTATACGTGAATTTACTGGCTTCGTTTGAAGCCGTCCAGGAACCGTTTGAAGGGGAATCCATTTGAGCGGCATCGTTTACATTATACGACCATGACCAAAGATATAAGGCATTGCCGGCAACACCCCAGGTACCTTCATTAATACTTGAACCATTAATTGTTATGGTAATAGAAGTGGTATCTTCAAAAGGTGACGGATTTATGGCGTATGTCACTGTTTGCTGTTGTGCAAAAATAGCCGTCGACAGCAAAAGGAAAAATAAGAGTAAAGTTTTTTTCATAATGTGGCTGATTGGTTAGTTGGATTAAAAAAGGGCTACCTTATAGATAGCCCTTTATATTTCAATAATAAATTATTCCTGATTTGGAATCATTAAGTAGCTTCCGTCTAAATCATTGAAATAAATTACATATTTAGATTTTGCCACTGGTATATTATCACCTGTTCCGCCTCCTGAGAAAGCAGTATTACCTCCCCATGAAACATCCCATGCATTATTTGCTCTAAATTTAAGCTCTCCATCTTTTAAAGAAGTTACGCCTAAACTCCAAATATGATCATTAAAAGCTGATTTTGTCATTGCCGTAGATGCATCCCAACCGCCTGCTGTACTACTACCAATAATACCAACTGTTGCAAATGTGTTTGCAGCAGAAGCATCATAAGCTTCTAGTTTGTAAGTCAATTTTTGAACATCCATTGTAAATTTGTAATATCCATCTGCAGGAATAACAAAACTAGCCGGATCAGGATCAGATTCTGTTCCTCTATACGCTAATGTACCACTAGCACCTCCGTACATTGGAGCCCAATTACCAAGGTTTTTAATTGTTTTGAAAGCTCCTGCTTTAAAAAATCCTGTAAAAGTATATTCATTAGCATTTTTTCCGCTTCTAAATAAGATCTGATTTCCTTTATTGTTATCCCAGCCTGAAACTGTCGCATCCCCAACTAGATACCATTCGTTAAAATTATAATTAACTTTTCCAGTATAAGGAGTTACACTAATTGTAACTGCCGTTTTAGCTAATTGAGGAACTCCTCCGGAAACACTTGAACGAACTTTCACATCAAATAACGTTGCTACTTCTGTTGGTCCCCCAAGATCAATTGCTGCCTGATTTAAATCTCTGGCAAGTATTGACGCAGAAGTAGTATTTTTAGAAGTTGCAAGCGTTTTTGCAGCCGTAAAATCTCCTCCTTTTTTATCAATTAACAAAGTATATTCAACAACAACACTTCTTGAATATTTCGCAGCTGACCATTCAAATTTGCCAGCCTCCTCTGCAGGTTTGTCTGCATCCAGAATAAACTCTTTTCCAGCAGCAGGAGAAGTAATTTCCGGTATAGAAGTACCTTCTACAATTGGTCTGTTTTCTACATCATCAGCGTTACATGAAACCAGCAATACACCAATAAATGCGATTAAAATTTTATAACTATTTTTCATTTTAATATTTTATAAGATGTTAGTATTGAGGATTTTGCTTTAATGTTGGATTTGCCTGAATGTTTCTTGCAGGAATTGGCATTAAATCTCTGTACGACTCAGTAGCATTCCCATTTACAGAACCACCTTTCCACTGCCAGATTTTAGATCCGCCTGTGAATTTTCCAAAACGAATCAAATCCGTTCTTCTGTGACATTCCCAAAACAACTCTCTTCCTCTTTCATCCAAAAGGAAATCAAGTGTTAACTGAGGAATTGTAATAGTTTGTGCACCAGCTCTTGTTCTAATTTGGTTTACATACCCTAAAGCGGTATTAATGTTTCCGGTACTAGCACCTCTTACAGTTGCTTCAGCATACATTAAATAAGCATCTGTTAATCTGAACATTGGGAAATCGATATCAGGGATATCATTTCTTTGGGCAGCAGAACCATCAGCATTTTTATTGATATATTTTGTTACAGCATAACCATCTGTAAAAGTTCCAACATTATTAATATCTTTTGACTGACCATCTGTATAAAATGTACCTCTTTTATCTCCGGTTCCGGTTTCGTCTGGAAAAAGATTTACAAACTCTCTACGAGTTCTAATCCCTTGCCATCCACCGTCCATACCTCTTGAAGCCGCATTCATACTACCTCCAATAGAAGCGTGCATGATAAAACTCATTCCTCCACCAGTTGCTCTGATAGCATTACCATCTCCAACAATTGGAAAAATAAATTCACTTTGAGCACCATTTCTGTTATTATCCGCAGAGAATAAATAACGATAAGGAACATCTGCAAAAGTATATCCTGAACCAGTAATGATTTCGCTTAGTAATGTTGCAGCTTCGTTATTTCTTTCTACTCCTGTATAAACTTTAGAATTTAAATAAATTTGCGCCAATAAAAATTTAGCAGCTGTTTTATCAACTCTACCATATTCATTTTGTTTTGAAGCCACTAAACTATTGTCCAGGTCTTTCAATTCAGATTCGATAAAAGCAAAAACTTCTGCTCTTGATTTTTGTACCGGATAAAAGAATCCAACAGGGTCATTTTCTGTAGTAATTGGCACATTTCCGAACAAATCCATTAAGTTATAATAAGAGAACGCTCTTAAAAAACGGGCTTCAGCTCTAAATTTAGCGATATCAGCTTTTAGATTTGCATCAACGCCCCTTGCAGTTAATTTTTCATCGCTGGTTTGTCTTAAAAACTCATTGGCAACACTAATGTGATAAAATGCTCTTGAAAATGTTCCTTCCAAAAATTCATTGGCCGGAGCCCATGTCTGAGAATTCAAAGTTGGCAAAGTACCATCGGCCCAGGCAATAATTGCCTCATCTGTTGTAAACTCCTGTGTTACAAAAAGTAATCTTAAATAACTACTAAAGTCTCCTCCAAGTCCTGCGATATCAGGGCTCTTTAATGGATCTCCAACAGTCCCGTCACCGTCATTTCCTCCCACATACAAACCTGCGTATAATTTTGCCAGTACTTGTTTGTAAGATCCGGGATCCTGAAAAAAGGTTTCAGATAAAAATTCATCATCATCCTTTGGCGTCACATTTAAGTCGTCCGTACAGGAGGTAAGCGTCATACTTAATCCTAAAACGAATAGGAAAAAATAAGATATATATTTAAATGATATTTTCATTTTGTTTGTTTTTAAATTTTTGATTTTCACGCTACTATTAGAAATTGGCATTTACTCCAAACAGGAAAGTTCTCGCTCTTGGGTAAACATTATTATCAATTCCGTTGAATCTTTCAGGATCTAAACCGTTATATTTCGTTAGAATGAAAACATTCTGAACACCCGCTGTAAATCTTAAAGAAGCACTTTTGATGATTGTTTTGTCAAAAGTATATCCAAGTGTAACGTTATCTAATTTGATAAAAGAAGCATCTTTTACAAAATAATCAGACAAATAACGTGATGTTCCGTTATCTTCAAAAGTAAATCCGGTATTGTAGTAATCGGAGCTTACGTTAGATAAATCGGTTTGTCTTCTTAATCCCGCATCAGAATACCCTAAGTTAGAACTTACGTTATCAAAAATTTTGTTTCCTACACTTGCTCTCCAGTTCATTGTAAAATCAAACTTTTTGTAGTTTAAAGTAGAGAACAAACCAAAAGTATAATCCGGTGCTGTTTTACCAGCTCTGTAACGGTCACCCGCATCAATTTTACCATCCGCGTTTCTATCCACATAAGCTCCTGCAATTGGTCTCTTATTGGCATCATATAGCTGCTCGTATACAAAGAATGAATTTGGCGCATATCCTACGGAGTTAATCAGGATTTTATTTCCGTTTCCACCGGCAATGTTATCTCCTGCTAAATACCCCTGAAAACCCGGAACCGTAATTCCTAATTCAGAAATATTCTGATCAATGTAAGTCGTATTAAAAGCTACATTCCAGGTCAGATTATCCGTTTTAACAATATCAGAAGCAATACTAAACTCAACCCCTTTTGTTCTTACACTACCAATATTAAAGAAACCCTGATTTCTTAGGTTGGCACCATCAGGAACAGCAATATCTGCTAATAAATCGGTTGATTTTTTATCGAAATAGTTAATAGATCCTGTAACTCTGTCGTTGAAGAATCCGTAATCGATACCTAAGTTCATCTCCGCCAATTCTTCCCATTTGATATTTTCATTATATCCTTCAGGTCTTGCCGTAGAATAAACGGTATTACCAAAAATATACTGCGAATTAATAGTTCCCAAAGTTACTCTTCGTAAATAATCGTATTGAGCAGAAATATCCTGCTGACCTGTTGTACCGTAACCAACTCTTAATTTTACAGTTGAAAAAGTAGCATTATCTTTTAAGAAAGCTTCCTCAGAAAGGTTCCATGCAAAAGCACCCCCTGCGAAATTACCCCATCTGTTGTCTTCAGAAAAACGCGAAGTTCCGTCTCTTCTGTAATTTAAAGTCAGTAAATATCTGCTGTCGTATCCTAAATTCAAACGTCCGAAGAACGATTGTAAGTTAACGTCCGGATCAGTCGCAACATCCTCATTCGGATTTGGCTGTCTGGTTTCACCGGAAGAATATTTTTCTTTTTGAAACAATTGGTAGTTATAACCAGCAGTTGCATCAATTTTAATTTTTCCTAAATCTTTAGTATAATTAAAATAAGCATTTAAGTTTTTGTTTTGAAGTGCATCCGTATAGCTGGAATAGTTTCCTAAATTTACGTAAGCAGGATCACTAAACGCTTTTGGCTGATATCCTAAAGCACTTTGAGTACTTACCTCAGTAAATCCGCTACTGTCAAATCTGTCAATCCCTGCTTCCACAACAACTCTTAAGTCTTCAAAGAAATGCAGTTTGTAATCTAATCTTACATTACCCCATTTTCTTGTTGAAGTTGCTCTTCTGTTATCCTGGTTTAATCTTGCCACAGGATTTCTTGCCGGCAATAATGGTAAGTTTCCTGTAGGCTCCAACCATTCGAAGTAACCTCCGTAACGGGAACCTGCCTGGTAAACGGGCTGCGTTGGATCAAATCCGATAGCACTTCCGATTACAGCACCTTCATCCTGAAATTGGTTTTTACCAAAAGATAAATTTCCGCTAATATCAATTTTTAAGTGATTGTCGAAAAGAACCGGATTTAACGATAACGATGTCGTAGTTCTTTCAAAAGAAGTGTTTCTCAGGATTCCTGGATTATCAACATTTCCAACAGATAAACGTACCGGTAATTTATTGAATAAAGAACCACTTACAGAGATATTGTTGTTGGTTGTTAAAGCTGTATGGAAAATTTCATCCTGCCAGTTTGTATTGGCAGTACCCAATAAAGCTTGTTGTGCCGCAGAACCTTTTGTTTTTACCAGTTCACGGTATTGATCTGCACTCATTACGTCAACCGTATTGGCTACTGTATTCACACCAATCTGAGAACTGAAATTCACTTTTACAGCTCCTTTTGTTCCTTTTTTAGTCGTAATAACAATTACACCATTTGCAGCTCTTGATCCGTAGATTGCAGCAGCAGAAGCATCTTTAAGAACCGTAAATGATTCAATATCATTCGGGTCAATTGTAGAAAGGATACTTGTAGCCCCACTAGGAACCGCATTGCTCAAAGGAAGTCCGTCTAAAACGATTAAAGGCTCATTAGAAGCATTTAATGAAGATCCTCCACGAATTCTAATATCTGCTTTGGCTCCCGGAGCTCCTCCTCCAACAACATTTACACCAGCAATACGACCGCTGATCAAACTTTCCGGAGTCACGTTAATTCCTTTATTAAATTCTTTAGCAGAAATTTGTGATACAGATCCTGTTGCGTCTTTTTTCTTAACAGTACCGTAACCTACTTGTACCACAACTTCTTTCAGCTGATTGGTATCTTCTTCTAAGGAAACACTTAAGGTTTGTTGGCCATTATAAGTTACAGTTGACGTTTTATACCCAATAAACGAAACAATAATTTTGTCTCCGTTTTTTACATTAGATAACTGAAATTTACCGTCAAAATCTGTTGATGTTCCGCCCGGAGCACCTTGTACATTTACATTTACTCCCGGAATTGGTTGTCCCGTTGCCAGATCGGCAACTGTTCCTTTTAAAGTACTTTGAGCTAGTACAGTAAACGGCAACAGTAAGAATAAAAATAACAACTTTTTGTAAATTGTTTTCATACTTTTTGTTTAAATTAGTTTGAGTTTTTGATTGTTAGTTTAGTTTTTAATTTTACTTCGAATTTCAAAATTAGGAATTTATTAACATGCTCAACGACTTACAATTTTAATAGGGTTACGAAAACGTGATAGTGTTGAAAACTTTCTATTTTTTGTAATCTTTTAAGTCAAAAATTATCAATTATAAAAATATTGGATACCTTTATTAACAATTAGATTTTTTTCAAATTAGTATATGAAACGTAAAATAACCTTAAAACAGATTGCAAAGGAACTTGACGTATCGATTTCAACTGTCTCGAAATCACTGCGAAACAGTCTTGAAATCGGTGAAGAAACACGATTAAAAGTGCAGGCTTTTGCAAAGTTTTACAACTACAAGCCCAACAACATCGCCCTTAGTTTAAAAAATCGAAAAACCAAAAGTATTGGTATTATCATTCCGGAAATTGTACATTATTTTTTCTCTACCGTAATCAACGGAATTGAACAGGTGGCCAACGAAAACGGCTACAGTGTTGTGATATGTTTATCGGACGATTCTTTCGATAAAGAAGTCTTAAATATGGAAATGCTGGCCAACGGAAGCATTGATGGTTTTATTATGTCCCTTTCAAAAGAAACCCAGTACAAAGGTGATTTTCACCACATTACCGAAGTCATCAATCAGGGAATGCCCGTAGTCATGTTCGATCGCGTCACCAACGATATTTTATGCGACAAAGTGATCATCGACGATAAAGCTGCCGCTTACGAAGCGGTCCAGAGCTTAATCGATAATGGCCGAAAAAAGATCGCCCTTGTGACCACTGTTGATTATGTAAGTGTCGGGAAATTACGTACTGACGGATACGAAAAAGCCTTATTAGACAACGGATTGCCTTTTAACGAAGATTTAATCATAAAAATTGAAGATGTCGATACCTGCGAAATCACAATCAGCCAGCTTTTACACGACAGGGCATTTGATGCTGTTTTTGCTGTAAATGAGCTTTTTGCCGTTACTATTATAAAAACTGCAAGCAAAATGGGACTTAAAGTTCCCGAAGACCTGGCCGTAATTGCTTTTACGGACGGAATTATCTCGAAATACTCCACGCCAAGTATTACAACCGTAAGCCAGAGTGGGGAAAAAATGGGAAACAAAGCGGCTAAAATGCTGATCGAAAGACTGGAAGCCGAACATAATGATGAGGAGGAAGAAAATGAAAATTATACCACCGAAGTTATCGAAACCCATTTGATAAAAAGAGAATCTACTGACTAAAAATCTTAAAATCAACCTTTTCTAAAGCCATGAATAATATTTGTGGCTTTTTTGTTAGGCTGTTTTAAAAAATAATTAATACTTTTACGCCTGCTCAAAGCTTTTACTTTTACTTCGAAAAAATAAGTAAGTTTTGATAAGCAAAGCGCTTATCGTCTAATTAATTTCTTAATTACGATAATGGAAAAGCGTAAATTAAGTTTCTGGGAAATTTGGAACATGAGTTTCGGATTCTTAGGAATACAAATGGGGTTTGCACTTCAGAATGCAAATGCCAGCAGAATTCTTCAAATTTTTGGTGCCGACGTACATGAACTTTCATGGTTCTGGATTATTGCTCCCCTAATGGGATTAATAGTGCAGCCTGTTATTGGTCATTACAGCGATAAAACCTGGGGACGTTTCGGAAGACGAAAACCATTTTTTCTTGTTGGTGCTGTTTTAGCTTCAGTTGGATTAATTTTAATGCCTCAGGCTAATATCTTCATTTCTGTCCTGCCTGCCTTATGGGTTGGAGCCGGAATGTTAATGATTATGGATGCTTCTTTCAACATTGCCATGGAGCCGTTTCGCGCTTTAGTTGGTGATAATTTAAGAACAGATCAGCGTACTGCAGGTTTTAGTATTCAAACTTCATTAATTGGCTTTGGAGCCGTAATTGGGTCGGCTTTGCCTTATGTTTTAACAAAATATTTTCATATTTCGAACAATGCCGCTCCTGGAAGCATTCCTTTAAATCTGAAATTATCTTTTATTATTGGAGCAGCCGTTTTAATAGGTTCTATTCTGGTGACACTTTTTACCACAAAAGAATACACTCCGGAAGAATTAGCCAATTTTGAAGATCCTCAAAGTGAAGTTGATGTTCCTTCTGAAGAAAAATCAAAACTTACAGATATTTTTACAGACTTTGCAAAAATGCCAACAACAATGCGTCAGTTGAGCTGGGTACAATTTTTTTCCTGGTTTGGATTATTTGGAATGTGGGTTTTTACAACTCCCGCTATTGCACATCATATTTACGGATTATCTTTGGATGATACTTCAAGTCAGCAATATCAGGACGCCGGAGATTGGGTTGGGATTTTATTTGGAGTTTACAACTTAGTTTCTGCTATTATCGCACTGTTTTTCCTGCCTTACATCGCTAAAAAAATTGGAAGAAAATCTACTCATGCACTTTCTTTAGTTATTGGAGGAATTGGATTAATCTCTATTTATTTCATGCCAAATGAAGACTGGGTTGTATTACCAATGATTTTAATTGGAGTCGCATGGGCTAGTATTCTGGCCATGCCATACGCTATTCTTGCAGGATCAATTGCGCCAAAAAAGATGGGAGTTTACATGGGAATCTTCAACTTCTTTGTCGTTATTCCACAAATTGTAAATGCACTTATTGGAGGTCCAATTGTAAAATACCTTTATAATGGCGATGCAATCTATGCTTTAATTACAAGTGGAATTAGTTTTTTAATTGCCGCTCTTTTAGTCTACAAAGTAAAAGATGTAGATGATACTGTACAAAAATCATAAATTAAGAATCCCCCCTTATAATGAACAAAAAAGCATTCATATTCGATCTTGATGGCGTAATCGTTGATACCGCTAAATACCACTTTTTGGCCTGGCAGAAAATAGCTAAGGCATTAAACATAAATTTTACACACGAAAATAACGAATTGCTAAAAGGTGTAAGCCGCGTTCGTTCGTTAGATATAATTCTTGAATTAGGAAATGTTCAGGCTTCGCAGGAAGACAAAGACAAATGGCTGATTCAGAAAAATGAAGATTACTTATCTTATTTAGTTGACATGGACGAAAGCGAGATTCTTCCCGGAGTTTTTAAAATTCTGCAACTATTGAAAGAAAAAAATCAGGGAATTGCGTTAGGCTCTGCGAGTAAAAATGCCAGACCAATCCTTGAAAAAACCGGAATCCTTTCGTATTTCGATGTTATTGTAGACGGGAATGACGTCACCAATGCCAAGCCGGATCCGGAAGTTTTCTTAAAAGCGGCTCAATTATTAAACATTGAACCCAAAAATGCAATAGTATTCGAAGATTCAGTTGCCGGAATTCAGGCAGCAAACATAGGAGAAATGGTGAGTGTAGGAATTGGTGAGGAAACAATTTTACATGAAGCTGATTATATTTTTAAAGATTTCACCGAAATCGACTCAAGCTTTATAGAGCAGTTAATGGGATAATTAGAAAATGTGTCAATGAGATAATGATCTTATCGACAAATTCTCTAATTAGCTTATTATTTCTGTTTTATCTAATGTGAAAAAGTTATTAAAAACCAAGGCAATTATCTAATTATCAAATTGCCATATTATCTAATTTGAAAAAATGAATCAAGATTATATAAAACCAGACAACTGGTCCATCATCGAAGAAGGATTTGACCATGAAAGAGTAAAATCGTCGGAGAGTCTTTTTAGTATCGGAAACGGTGCTATGGGACAACGCGCCAATTTTGAAGAAACGTATTCCGGTGAAACTTTTCAGGGAAGTTACATCGCCGGAATTTATTACCCGGACAAAACCAAAGTGGGCTGGTGGAAAAACGGTTATCCGAAATATTTTGCCAAAGTATTAAATGCACCCAACTGGATTGGAATTGACGTTGAAATCAATGAAGAAAATCTTGATTTGAATACGTGTACAGAAGTTAGAAATTTCCGCAGGGAACTGAATATGAAAGAAGGATGGTACCATCGTTCTTTCGAAGCTGTCCTGAAAAACGGAACTGAAATCGCCGTAAACGTGCGTCGTTTTCTTTCTTTAGACCTGGATGAAACGGGTGTCATTAAATTTGATATTACGCCTTTAAACAAAGATGCCAAAATTGTTTACAGACCTTATGTAGATGCCGGCGTTACCAACGAAGATGCCAACTGGGAAGAAAAATTTTGGGAACCCCTTGAAGTAAAAAAAGGGACCAATGAAGCTTTTGTAACCGCACAGACTTTTAAAACGCATTTCAAAGTAACCACTTTCATGCACAATACGATTTTTGCAAACGGAGAAAATGTAAACATTTCCCCTTCAACAATCGATTCAACAGCAGACAGGGTTCAGTATACATACGGAACGATTATTGCCAAAGGACAAACCTCATCCATTCAGAAAATTGGTGGGTATACGGTTTCCTTAAATCATGAAAATACTTTAACCGCTGCCGAAAAAGCCATTAAAGCAGCTTTACATTTAGGATACGATACATTACTTCAGAACCAGATTGAGGCCTGGGGTAAAATCTGGGAGATGTCGGATATTACGATCGAGGGCGATGTAAAAGCGCAACAGGGGATCCGTTTTAATATCTTCCAGTTAAACCAGACTTATTTAGGAAAAGACAGCCGATTGAACATTGGACCAAAAGGGTTTACCGGAGAAAAATACGGCGGATCTACTTACTGGGACACGGAAGCGTATTGCATTCCGTTTTACATGGCAACCAAAGATCAGCAGGTAGCCCGTAATTTATTGACGTACCGTTTCAACCAATTAGATAAGGCGATTGAAAATGCCAAAGATAATTTAGGTTTCAAAAACGGCGCCGCACTTTACCCGATGGTAACCATGAATGGCGAAGAATGCCATAACGAATGGGAAATCACACACGAAGAAATCCACAGAAATGGAGCGATTGCTTTTGCGATTTTCAATTATTACCGTTACACCGGAGATTACTCGTATATTCCTGAAAAAGGATTAGAAGTCTTAATCGGAATTGCCCGTTTCTGGCACCAGAGAGCTTCTTTTTCGAAAGACAAAAACCAATATGTGATTCTTGGAGTGACAGGTCCGAACGAATACGAGAATAACATTAACAATAATTTCTATACCAATTATATCGCAAAATGGTGTATTGATTATGCTGCGGAACAAATTAAAAAGGTGGCTTCAGAATATCCTTCCGACCACAAACGCATTATAGAAAAAGTAAATCTTTCAGCTGCTGAAATCCAGGAATGGAAAAAAGTGGCCGACGATATGTATTTCCCAACTTCTGAGGAATTGGGGATTTATTTACAGCAGGACGGTTTCTTAGACAAAGATTTGGTTCCAGTAAAAGATCTGGATAAAGCACAGCGTCCAATCAACCAGAAATGGTCCTGGGACCGCGTTTTACGTTCACCATATATCAAACAGGCAGACGTTTTACAGTGTTTTTATTTCTTTGAAAGCCATTTCACTAAAGAAGAATTAAAACGTAACTTTGAGTTTTACGAATCCTTTACCGTTCATGAAAGTTCGCTTTCGCCTTGCGTGCATTCGATTCAGGCTGCCGCTTTAGACAAAATGGATATGGCGTATACATTCTATTTAAGAACTTCCCGTTTAGACTTAGATGATTACAACAAAGAAGTAGAAGAAGGCTGCCACATTACCTCCATGGCCGGAACCTGGATGAGTATAGTAGAAGGTTTTGGAGGAATGCGTGTTAAAAACGACCAGCTTCATTTTTCTCCGAAAATCCCAAAAGAATGGGAAGGGTATTCCTTTAAAATTAATTTCAGGAATCAAATTCTGAAAGTGGCTGTCAATCATAATGAAACGACTTTTACAGTAGACGGAGACCAGGATTTAACAATTGTAGTAAATGGAAAACCAATAGTGGCCCATAAACAACTTGTTCAGATTAATTAAATTACAATACTTTAAAAACTAAAAAACATGAAAAACTTATTTTTCGCAAGTTTAATCTTGTTTGCATTTAGCTCCCTTGCAAATGCACAGCAATTAAAATCACCCGAAGGCAAGTTCGTAATGGAATTTTCGCTTCAGAATGACGGAACTCCCACTTATAATTTAAAATACAAAAATAAAGAAGTTGTAAAAACCAGTAAATTGGGTCTTGAACTTAAAGATGACAAAAAATCTTTACTGAATGATTTTACGGTTGTTGATACCAAAACTTCGACTTTTGATGAAACCTGGAAACCGGTTTGGGGAGAAGTGGACAATATCAGAAATCATTACAACGAATTGGCCGTTACTTTAAACCAAAAAGGAACCGACAGACAAATCGTAATCCGTTTCCGTTTGTTTGATGACGGTTTAGGATTTCGATATGAATTTCCGGCACAAAAGAACCTTACTTATTTTGTCATCAAAGAAGAAAGAACTCAATTTGCCATGGCGGGCGACCACACGGCTTTTTGGATTCCGGGAGATTATGACACTCAGGAATACGATTACACCAAATCTAAATTATCTGAAATCAGAGGATTATCTGAAAAAGCATATACAGCAAATGTTTCGCAAAAAAACTTTTCGCCAACCGGAGTTCAGACTTCTTTGATGCTGAAAACCAATGACGGAATCTACATCAATTTACACGAAGCGGCTTTAATCAACTATTCCTGCATGCACCTGAATCTGGATGATAAAAACATGATTTTCGAATCCTGGTTAACGCCGGATGCAAAAGGTGACAAAGGTTATATGCAGGCGCCAAGCCACTCTCCCTGGAGAACGATTATGGTAAGCGATAATGCTACAGAAATCCTTTCTTCAAAAATGACTTTAAACCTGAACGATCCGTCTAAAATTGACGATACTTCATGGATTAAACCCGTAAAATATGTGGGTGTCTGGTGGGAAATGATTACAGGAAAAAGCTCGTGGTCGTATACTAACGATTTTCCAACCGTACAATTGGGCGTTTCTGATTTCTCAAAAGCAAAACCAAGCGGAACACACGGAGCCAATAATGCCAACGTAAAAAAATACATTGATTTTGCTGCTGCAAATGGTTTCGATGCCGTTTTGGTAGAAGGCTGGAACGAAGGCTGGGAAGACTGGTTTGGTCACTCCAAAGATTATGTTTTTGATTTCGTAACGCCTTACCCTGATTTTGATGTGAAAGGCTTGCACGAATACGCAAAATCGAAAGGAATTAAAATTATCATGCACCACGAAACTTCAGGCTCTGTTCGTAACTACGAACGCCATATGGACAAAGCGTACCAGTTCATGAAAGACAACGGATACGATGCTGTAAAAAGCGGTTACGTTGGAGACATTTTACCTCGTGGCGAAAACCATTACGACCAGTGGATTGTAAACCACTATCAATATGCCATCGAAAAAGCAGCTGATTATAAAATTATGGTGAACGCTCACGAAGCAGTGCGTCCAACCGGAATTTGCAGAACGTACCCGAACTTAATTGGAAACGAAGCTGCAAGAGGAACAGAATACCAGGCTTTTGGAGGTTCTAAACCAAATCACGTGACGGTTTTACCTTTTACACGTTTGATTGGAGGTCCAATGGATTATACGCCGGGAATCTTCGAAATGGATATCAGCAAAATGAATCCTGACAACAAATCGCACGTAAACAGTACCATTGCAAACCAATTGGCATTATATGTTACCATGTACAGCCCGTTGCAAATGGCAGCTGATACTCCTGATAATTACAACCGTTTTCCTGATGCATTCCAGTTCATTAAAGATGTCGCGGTAGACTGGTCTGAAAGTAAGTATATCGAAGCTGAACCAGGCGATTTTATCACGGTTGCCCGTAAAGCCAAAGGAACCAACAACTGGTTCGTTGGAAACGTAAACGGAGAAACTCCACGTACTTCAAACATCGATTTCAGTTTCCTTGAAAAAGGCAAAAAATACACCGCAACAATCTATGCTGATGCAAAAGATGCGCATTACAAAACAAATCCGCAGGCTTACACCATCAGAAAAATTGCTGTAACCAATAAATCAAAATTATCTCAGTTATCTGCCCCGGGCGGAGGTTACGCAATCAGTGTAATCGAAACTAAATAATTTTTTCAAAGGCAAGTAATCCTCCCCAAGATTACTTGTCTTTTTTTTAACTATATCTTTTTTGTCAGTTCGGGCGGAGTCGCGAACCTTTGCGGCATCCCGACTCCGCTCGAACTGACAATGATGATACTTATATCTAAAAACTATGAATACCCAAAAAACAACACACAATCATTCATTCTACAAAATAATCCTTTTTATTTTATTATTTGCTGCTTCCGCGAAAGCACAAATCCAAAAAGTCGAACCACCATTTTGGTACGCCGGCATGAAAAATCCGGAAGTACAAATTATGTTCTACGGAAAAAATATCGCACAGTACGAAGCCTCGGTTTCGAACAATGTGACAATCAAAAATGTAGAGAAAACAGAAAATCCAAATTACCTTTTCGTTACCATCGATACACAAAACCTAAAAGCTTCTGAATTGGTTTTTTCGTTTAAATTGAAAAATAAAGTCGCTTTCACACAAAAATATTCGCTTAAGGAAAGAAGAGCCAATTCGGCAGACCGAAAAAGTTACGATGCATCAGATATGATTTACCTGATCATGCCGGATCGTTTTGCCAATGGAAACCCTAAGAACGACAGTGATGCTGTATTGACCGAAAAAGCAAACCGCGCAGAACCGGGCGGACGCCACGGAGGCGATATCGAAGGAATCATCAAAAACTTAGATTATATTTCGTCTTTAGGCGCCACAACAATCTGGAGTACGCCTTTATGCGAAGACAATGACAAACAGCATTCGTATCATACGTACGGACAATCTGATGTTTACAAAATTGATCCGCGTTACGGAACCAATGACGATTATGCCCGTCTTTCAGCAGAAATGCATAAAAAAGACATGAAACTGGTGATGGATTATGTTACCAACCACTGGGGAATTACCCATTGGATGATCAAAGACCTGCCCACAAAATCCTGGATCAATCAATTTGAAAATTACACGCAAACGCACCACAGACGTGAAGTGCTTACCGATATTCATGCTTCAAAATCAGATCAGGAAATTTGTGTTGACGGATGGTTTGTCCCTTCAATGCCGGATTTAAACCTAAGAAATCCGCTGGTGGCAAAATACCTCACACAAAACGCCATTTGGTGGATCGAATTTGCCAATCTTGACGGATTCAGAGTAGACACTTACAATTATTCTGATGCGACTGCAATGGCCAATTGGGCTAAAGCAATTACAACTGAATACCCCAACTTTAACATCGTAGGTGAAATCTGGATGCACAATCAGGCGAATTTAGCGTACTGGCAAAAAGACAGTAAAATTGGGGCCATTGAAAACTACAATTCGAATTTGCCAAGCGTAATGGACTTTACCCTGCAGGATCAGATTGGTTCGGCTTTTAATGACGATAATGCAAACTGGGATAACGGTATGATTAAATTCTACAATAATTTCGCTTTAGATTATTTGTATCCAAATACCAATAATATTCTGGTTTTTGCCGAAAATCACGACACAGACCGCATCAATCATACGTATAAATATGATTTTACGAAATACAAACTGGTCATGACTTTACTGGCTACTGTTCGTGGAATTCCGCAATTGTATTACGGTTCAGAAATTGGAATGGGCGGTGATAAAGGCAAAAGTGGCGACGCAGACATTCGTCAGGATTTCCCGGGCGGATGGGCCGGCGATAAAAATAATGCCTTAACCGCAGCAGGAAGAACCGCTGAACAGGCTAAATTTTTCGATTTTACCTCCAAATTATTCACTTGGAGAAAAACAAATGAAGCCGTTCATTTCGGAAAAATGACGCATTATATCCCGGAAAACAATACGTATGTTTATTTCAGATACACGGATGCCAAAACTGTAATGGTCGTTTTCAATAACAATGCAAAAGAGCAAACCGTTAAAACAAATCGCTTTAAGGAAAACATCAAAAACTTTAAATCAGGAAAAGATATCCTTACCGGAAAAACATTCGATTTAGCTACCGAGATTACCTTAGAACCAAAATCGGCTGTTGTTTTAGAATTGGAATAAAAACTTAACCGCAAAGTCCGCAAGGGCAATTGCAAGGTTCGCAATATTTTCTGCCACAGATTACAAGATTAAAATGATTTTTTAAAATCTGAGTTAATCTTATAATCTGTGGCATTTTTTTAAATTTTATACTTTCCTTTCTGTATCTTTAATATTCTGGCTTAAAATCAGTTTTAATGAATAAAGACAATACTGCAAAAACACCTTTCGTATGGGAAGGAGCAAATGTTTACTTTTTACTTACCGATCGTTTTTATAACGGAAACCCTGCTAACGATTTAAATTTCAACCGAACCAAAACTCCCGGAAAACTGCGTGGTTTTGAAGGCGGGGATATCATCGGAATTACTAAGAAAATCGACGAAGGTTATTTTGATCTGTTAGGAATAAATGCCATCTGGCTTACGCCGATTGTAGAGCAAATTCACGATGGCGTTGACGAAGGCACCGGACTGAGTTACGGATTTCACGGTTACTGGGCGAGAGACTGGACGGCTTTAGATCCTAATTTCGGAACCAAAGAAGATTTGGCTAATCTGGTTAAGAAAGCTCACGCAAAAGGCATCCGAATTGTACTGGATGGCGTGATCAATCATACCGGCCCCGTAACTCCAGAAGATCCGATCTGGCCGGAAGACTGGGTCAGAACGGGAATTGTCTGCGATTACAAATCATTCGAAAATACCACCATGTGTACTTTGGTCGATAATCTTCCGGATGTTAGAACCGAAAGTAATCAGGAAGTTGCACTCCCCTCTTTTTTAATCGAAAAATGGAAAAACGAAGGCCGTTACGAGAAAGAAATGGATTCATTGAATTCCTTTTTCAAAAGAACCGGCTATCCGAGAACCCCTAAATATTACATTATAAAGTGGCTGACGGATTATATCCTGGAGTTCGGAATTGACGGCTACAGGGCCGACACCGTAAAACATACCGAAGAAATTGTCTGGGTCGATTTTAAAAAAGAATGCGAATATGCTTTTGAAACCTGGAAAAAACATCATCCATTAGAAGTTTTAGACCAAAACCCATTTTATACCATTGCCGAAGTCTACGGTTATGAAATCAGTGGTGGGGAGGATTATGATTTTGGAGACCGGAAAGTAAATTATTTTGAGCATGGTTTTAACAGCCTGATTAATTTTGAGTTTAAAGTGGATGCCCAAAACGATTATGAATTGATATTTTCCAAGTATTCAGAGAAACTTCAGAAGGACTTAAAAGGATACAGTGTTCTTAATTATATATCCTCTCACGACGATCCTAACCCATTTGACGCACATCGGAACCGAACTTTTGAATCCGGAACCAAATTATTGCTTTCTCCCGGAATGTCTCAGGTGTACTATGGTGATGAATCGGGCCGCGCACTGGTTATTGAAGGTACAGAAGGAGATGCAACCTTACGTTCTTTTATGAACTGGGATGATATTCAAAATAATTCCGAAACACAAAGAATCCTTTGGCATTGGCAGAAACTGGGGCAATTCCGCAAAAATCATCCGGCAGTGGGCGCAGGAATCCACCAGCAGATTTCAGCAAAACCCTATGTTTTCTCCAGAAGTTATGCTAATGGAAGTTACGTTGATGAAGTTATAATTGGTTTAGATTTAGGAATTGGCGCTAAAGAACTTCCTGTTGACTCCATTTTCAAAGGCGGTACAAAACTAAAAGATGCCTTTTCCGGAAAAGAAACAACAGTTCAAAACGGAAAAGCAATCATCGATTCTGAATTTGGGCTTGTATTGTTGGAACTTGCTTAACCGCAAGGTCGTTATCAAAACGTTTTCTTAAATTTATTGCTGGAATTTTTCGCTCGCAGATTTTGCAGATAACGCAGATCTTTTAGAATGCATTTAATAATCTGCGTATGAATTATTTTTTTTTATCTGCCTTATCTGCAAAATCTGCGTGAAACAAAAAACATTTTAATTCTTATCCCGATAGCTATCGTGATTGGCAAACTTTTTTACAAAATCCTTGCGAACCTTGCGTAAAACTTTGCGACCTTTGCGGTTAAACTTTTCAGACATGCTAAAAATAGCACATCGCGGTGCCAAAGCCTACGAACCCGAGAACACTTTAAAAGCCTTTCAAAAAGCATTAGATCTAAATGCTGACGGAATCGAACTCGACGTTCACCTAAGCTCCGACGGACATGTGATCGTGATTCACGACGAAACCATCGACAAAATGACCAACGGAAAAGGCTTTGTAAATACACTATCTTTGCCCGAATTGAAATCGTTTTTAATTGAAGATCTATATGAAATTCCGACTTTAAAAGAAGTTTTTGATCTGGTAAACAAAAAATGCCTGATCAATATCGAATTAAAGAATGCAGATACTTTAACAAAAGTTGTCGCTTTAATCGATGAATATGTTTCCGGGAAAAACTGGAAATATGAACACTTTATTGTTTCAAGTTTTGACTGGAATGCTTTGCTGGAAGTTCATAATTTAGATTCAAAAATTCCGATTGGCGTTTTGACAGAAACTGATCTTGATTTAGCTGTGGCTTTTGCCGAAACCATAAAAGCAAAAGCGGTTCATCCCTATTATCATTTATTGAATCAGGAAAACACAGCAAAAATGCAGAAACAGGGATTTTTAGTTTTGCCCTGGACAGTAAATATCGGGGAAGACATTCAAAAAATAAAAAAATTCAACGTCGACGGAATCATAACTGATTTTCCGGATAAAGTATAGAAAAAACAGCCACCGATTTCACAGATTAAAAGGATTTTAAAATCTGCGGAAATCATTTTAATCTGTGGCAAATAAAAAATTAGTGCCAATTCTTGTAATCAATGGCAACCAAAAAAATATGATCAAAAATTTCGACATAATCATCGTTGGCGGAGGTGCTGCAGGCTTTTTTACAGCCATTAATATTGCAGAGAAAAATCCGAAACTCAAAATTGCCATTCTGGAAAGAGGAAAAGAAGTACTTTCTAAAGTCCGTGTTTCCGGCGGCGGAAGATGCAACGTAACACATGCCTGTTTTGAACCGGATGAACTGGTTAAATTTTATCCGCGTGGCGAAAAAGAACTTCGCGGGCCTTTTCATCAGTTTTGTTCGGGCGATACGATTGAATGGTTCGAAAAACACGGTGTGGAATTAAAAATCGAAGACGATGGCCGAATGTTTCCGGTTTCCAATTCTTCGCAAACCATCATTGACTGTTTTCTGGAAGCAACCGGAAAACTAGGCATTAAAGTCCTGACAGGACAAAGTGTACAATCGATTTTTAAAGCCGAAAATCACTGGAAAATTGATACCCAGGATGAAAATTATGCGACTGAAAAATTAGTGCTGGCCACAGGAAGCAACCCGAAAATATGGGAAATGCTGCAGACGCAGGGGCATGCTATTGTAAGCCCTGTTCCTTCTCTTTTTACATTCAACATCAAAGATTCCCGCATCAAAGAATTACCGGGCGTTGCGGCACAGGTGACCGTAAACGTAAAAGATACCAAACTTGAATCAACAGGGCCTTTGTTAATTACGCACTGGGGAATGAGCGGTCCCGCAATTTTAAAACTTTCTGCCTGGGGTGCACGTATTTTACACGACAAAAATTACCAGTTTACCATCTTTGTCAACTGGCTGAATGATGTTGATACCGAAGATGCAGAAAAAATCCTGAAAGAACTAAAACAGGAACACGCCAAAAAAGCCGTTTCCAAAAAATCGCCTTTCGACTTTCCGAATCGTTTGTGGGAAAGCTTAGTTCTGGCTTCTGAAATTGAAGCAGAAACAAAATGGGCTGACTTATCTAAAATTCAATTGCAGCATTTAGCTTCGCAATTGACAAAAGCAACATTTCAGGTCAACGGAAAAAGTACCTTCAAGGAGGAATTTGTAACTGCCGGTGGTATCGACTTAAAGGAAATCAACTTTAAAACCATGGAAAGCAAATTACATCAAAACCTTTATTTTGCCGGCGAAATCGTCAATATTGATGCCATCACGGGCGGGTTTAACTTCCAGAACGCGTGGACAAGCGGATTTATTTTAGCCAATAACATTTAACAGAATGACATTTAAAGGAATTATTTTTGATTTAGACGGAACGCTCGTAAATTCATTGGAAGACATTTCAGATGCCATGAATACAGTACTTCAAAGCCTGAATCATCCTACTCATACGTACGACACTTATCAATATTTCATCGGTAGTGGTTTACGAAATTTAGTAAGCAAGGCTTTACCTGCATTCAATAATAGTGAAGCTCAAATCGAAACTTGTTTTCAGGCCATGATCAATGAATATCGTACAACTTGCACGCTTAAAACAAAACCTTATCAGGGCATTGTTGAATTATTGGATCATTTGTCCTCCCGAAATATTAAATTGGCTGTGTTCTCCAACAAAGCCGATGAACTGACCAAAAAAATAGCGACTGAAATATTTCCTGATTATTTTGATGCTGCAATTGGCCTGAGTACAGAAGCACTCAAAAAACCGAATCCGTTTGAAGCCATAGAAATAAGCAAAAAATGGAACTTAAAACCCGAAGAGATTCTTTTTGTCGGAGATTCTGATATAGACATGCAGACCGCAATCAACTCCAATATGTTTCCCGTAGGGGTTTCGTGGGGGTATCGAACCAAAGAAGAACTGATCGCAAGCGGTGCAAAATGGGTATTGAACGTTCCTTCTGATTTGATTCAGTTAGTTTAGGAAGTTTTCCAGTATTCAGTCGCAGTCGCAGTCACAATCTGGACAACTGTAAACTGTTAACTGAGACTGAGACTAAATTAACAAGACTTTACAGATTCAATAAGTTTTCATTAAGACTATTCTAATAATTTTACTTTCAACTAAATACCAGTCAATGAAAGTAAGCTTACTTACCACAATTTCACTTTTTTCTTATCAGCTTTCTGTTTCTCAAACCGAAAAATTACTTCACGGAAAAGTAGTTTCCAATAACAATCCGCTTAACAAGGTAGAGGTTATTAATAAAACAGCCAAAACAAGTACCAGAACGAATGAGCTGGGACAATTTTCGATTCCGGTAAAAGAGAAAGACAGTATCTTATTTTTTTCTAAAGATTATTTTTTTACAAGGCTAAAAATAACTCAGCAAAATATTGATTACAACAATATTCTTGTCAATATGATTATAAAACCTGAGGAACTGGATGAAGTAGTCGTTACAGCTATAAAATTTGACAAAATAAACATCTCCCAACACGATATAGATACCATAAAATTTACCAAAGATGTCGGTTCGCTGCAAAAATATACCGGCGTATATGACGGAACTATTACAAATGGTATGGACTTTGCGCGAATGGGAACAGGACTTTTAAATTTATTTAAAAAAGACAAAGACGAACTCAAAAAGAAATCTTCTGAAACTGTTTTCAAAAAACTCATAGCCGCTTCAATACCTCATGATTTTTTCATAAAAGATTTAAAATTAAAACCGGAAGAGGTAGATTTATTTATTGAATTCTGTGATGCTGACGCAAGATCTGCAAAACTTATAGAGAACAATAATATACTAACCACAATGGATTTCTTATATGCTAAAAATGAAACATTTAAAAAACTTAAAACTGAGACTAAAGACTGAAACTAAAAAATTACCTGTTCAGCCACCATATACTGGCATTCAAAATTCCCGCAAAACTTACCCAGGCCATATAAGGAATCAGTAAATAACCGGCCGTTTTATTGATTTTGACGAACTTTAAATAGGTTTCATAAATCATAAGCCATAGCAGTGCAATTTCTATTAAAGCCAGCATTGGGTTTTTTAATCCAAAGAAAAGGTATGACCAGATGGCATTCAATATCAGCTGAACTACAAAGAAGCCTAATGCTTTTTTTACTTCTTCATTTTGCTCTTTTATTTTATCCCACACCAATCCTGCAGCAACTGCCATCAAAACATACAGCAACGTCCAGACCGGCATGAAAATCCAATTGGGCGGATTAAAAGATGGCTTTAGAATGGTTGGGTACCAGGTTTCGACACTTGGTCTCGTCACAAGACTTGACGAATATCCTACCATCAGACACACTATTAGCGTTATTGCAATTTTGGCTATTTTGTTCATTTATTTAATTTTTAGTCAAAAATAATCAAAAATAAGAGTTAAACCATATAAGTTATTGAAGTTCATATTAGCAATTGGTTTGAGTTTGATGTTACATTTTCTTATATAACTTCTATGGTGAAATATTTTAAAAACTATCTTTGCCAAAATTTTATATTTCATGTTTACAGCAACTGATTTTATTCCAAAAAAATATACTTCGACTATCGAAACCGGAAACTTTGAATGGAGTGCTCCCAGCAATATTGCATTAGTGAAATACTGGGGGAAAAAAGACAACCAGATTCCGGCCAATCCATCGGTGAGTTTTACTTTAAGCAATTGCAAAACCATTACGAAGTTAGGTTTTGCAAAGCGATATACTTCTGCTCCGCTGAGTGGGACAACAGCCGTTTTTTCGTTTGATTTACTTTTTGAAGGAAAAACAAAAGAAGATTTCAAACCTAAAATCCAGAAGTTTTTAGAACGAATTGAAGTTTACCTTCCGTTCCTCAAAGAATATCATTTTACGATTGATACCCAAAATACGTTTCCACATAGTTCCGGAATTGCTTCTTCGGCGTCGGGAATGGCTGCTTTGGCCATGAATTTTATGAGTTTGGAAAAAGAGCTGAATCCTGAAATGACAGCAGAATATTTTTACCAAAAAGCGTCATTTTTGGCTCGTTTAGGTTCGGGAAGTGCCTGCAGAAGCGTAAAAGGAAATGTAGTGGTTTGGGGAAATCAGGCTAATATTGAAGGAAGTTCGGATTTATTTGGCGTTGAATTTCCGTATACCATTCACGATAATTTCAGGAATTACCAGGATACTATTTTATTGGTCGATAAAGGCGAAAAACAGGTTTCAAGTACCGTTGGACATGATTTAATGCACAACCATCCGTATGCCGAAAGACGTTTCGCCCAGGCACACGAAAATGTGGACCTTTTAATTTCGATTTTTGAAAGTGGCAATGTTGACGAATTCATAAAAGTGGTCGAAAGCGAAGCTTTGACTTTACACGCCATGATGATGACTTCGATGCCGTATTATATTTTAATGAAACCAAACACATTGCAGATCATAAATGCCATTTGGAAATTCAGAACCGAAACGCAGATTCCGGTTTGCTTTACGCTGGATGCCGGTGCCAATGTCCACGTTTTATATCCCGAAAACGTTAGCGAAAAAGTACTTCAATTTATTCAGGACGAATTAGTTGTATTTTGCCAGAATGGTCAGTACATTTGCGATGAAATTGGAGACGGATCTTTATTAATTGATAATTAACAATTGTCAATTAATAATTAGTAACTTTATGGAAAAGAAAAACATTATTAAAGAAAAATCTTTTGCTTTTGCAATTGACATTGTGAACCTTTATAAAGTCTTGATTGACAAAAAAGAATTTGTTTTGTCCAAACAGTTTTTACGTTCAGGAACATCAATTGGTGCAAATGTAAGAGAGTCTGAGCATGCTCAAAGTAAAGCAGATTTTATCCATAAATTATCAATTTCATTAAAAGAAGCAAACGAAACAGAATATTGGCTAGATTTGTTATACGAAACAAAATATCTTTCTGATGTCGAATTTCAAAATATTAAACCTAAAATCATAGAATTATTAAGATTGCTTACGAGTATCATAAAAACTTCTAAAAACATATAATTATCCATTGTTAATTATTCATTTTCAATTATGAAAGGACCCTTATTTTACTCAAAAATATTACTCTTTGGAGAATACGGAATCATCCGCGACTCTAAAGGACTTTCTATCCCTTATAATTTTTATAATGGTGCTTTGAAGAAAACCGAAAATCCTTCGGCTGAAGCAATCGCATCAAACGCAAGTTTACAACGTTTTGTAATTTATCTTGAGACGTTACAAACAGAACAGCCCGAACTGGTTACTTTTGATTTGTCTTCCCTAAAAAATGATGTTGAAACAGGCATGTATTTCGATTCAAGTATCCCGCAAGGATATGGGGTTGGAAGCAGCGGTGCACTTGTTGCTGCAATTTATGATAAATATGCGGCTAATAAAATTACGGTTTTAGAGAACTTAACCCGCGAAAAACTATTACAGTTAAAAAATATATTTTCTCAGATGGAGAGTTTTTTCCACGGAAAAAGTTCTGGTTTAGATCCTTTAAACAGTTATTTAAGTATTCCGATTTTAATCAACTCTAAAGATAATATTGAAGCAACCGGAATTCCGACTCAGAGTTTTGACGGAAAGGGTGCTGTGTTTTTATTAGATTCAGGAATTGTTGGTGAAACGGCTCCGATGGTAAACATTTTTATGGAAAACCTGAAAGACAAAGGTTTCCGTACGATGCTTAAAAACCAATTTGTAAAATATACAGATGCCTGCGTAGAAAACTTTTTGCATGGTGACATGAAGTCGTTGTTTACCAATACCAAAAAACTTTCCAAAGTTGTTTTAAACAATTTCAAACCAATGATCCCGGAGCAATTTCACGGAATCTGGCAGCATGGTATTGATACTAATGATTATTACTTAAAACTTTGCGGCTCAGGAGGAGGCGGTTATATTCTTGGTTTTACAGAAGACCTGGAACGTGCTAAAGTTTCCCTTAAAGATTACAAACTTGAAGTTGTTTACCAGTTTTAAATTGTAATTTTTCTTCTAATTAGCCGTTACTGTAAATAGTATTACTACTGATTTTCCTTTTTAATTTGCTACTTTGTCTGATTTTTTTTATTAAAAAATAACCCGTTAACCCAAAATGTTAAGCAGAAAGAATAAAATTTTAGCGATGAAAGTTATTAGTTTATTCTCTGTAGTGAGAGGTTATAACATTCCCATTATTGTTTTAGCACAGTATTTATCGGCTATTTTTATCTTGGCTCCCGACAAAAGAGCTTTAGACATTTTACTTGATTTCAAATTATTTCTGATTGTCTTTGCCTCAGCAATTACAATTGCTTCCGGATACATTATCAATAATTTTTATGACAGTCAGAAAGACCTGATCAACAGGCCCAACAAATCAATGCTGGACAGGCTGGTGAGTCAGAAAACTAAATTATCGGTATACTTCACTTTGAATTTCATGGCTGTATTAATGGCCCTTATTGTTTCCTGGCGTGCTTTTTTATTCTTTTCCGTTTATATTTTCTTAATTTGGTTTTACTCACATAAAATAAAAAAATACCCGATTATTGGTAATTTAACTGCGGCTTTACTGGCTGTAATTCCGTTTTTTGCCATCTTACTCTATTTTTACAACAAAATATCCTTTGAAGAAATTGAAGATCACATGAGCCATTTTGCAGTGATTTCAGCACATGCAATGTTCTTGTTTTTATTGCTTTTGATTCGCGAAATGATAAAAGATCTTGAAAACCTGAAAGGCGACCTTGCAAACAATTACAAGACCATTCCGATATTATACAATGAAACAACTTCAAAACAAATCATTACGGTTTTAACCTTTTTGACGATTTTTCCGGTTTATATCCTGATTAATATTTACGATGTGGGCTTTATGGATATCTATTTTTATGTCTGTTTTGTTGTAATGCTTTTTTTTCTTTTATATCTCTGGAAATCAAACTCAAAAGAACAATATTTACTACTTCACAATGTATTGAAATTCCTGATCGTTTCCGGGGTTTTCTGCATTGTTTTAATCAATCCGAGTGTTTTGTGGCATGGCAAGAGTCTGCTGTTGAGATCTTAATTTAGTATCGACAGAGATTTTCAAATTCACACAAAACTGCATAAGGTTCGCTACATATCTTTATGAATCTCTGTGTAACTATACCCAAAAAACAATAGCTACTAATCTAAGAACAATGAACTTAGGATTATTTAGCAAGAATAAACTATCTTTGCACAAATTACAGAATTATATGAACAATAAGGAAGGCAATAATAACAGAGGCGGATCGAGACCAAATAGCTCCAGATCAAACTCTAACAAGCCAAAACCTGCCATGCAAAAGCGTGCTCAAGGGCCGAAAAAAGTGAAACCTGCTGTGAAAGCAGCTGAAGAAGAAGCGGCACAAAAAATTAAGAAACAAAATCAGGCGCCAAAAAGACAAAAAGCTGCAGACGAAATTCGTCTGAACAAGTACATCTCAAATTCTGGTGTATGCTCGCGTCGTGATGCCGATATATACATTCAGTCCGGTAACGTTAAAGTGAATGGTGTCCCGGTTACTGAAATGGGATATTTAGTGAAATTAAATGATGTTGTAAACTTTGACGGTGTTGTTCTGACTCCTGAAAAGAAAGAATACATCTTATTGAACAAACCTAAAAACTTTACAACTGCCTTAGACGAAGGTCAGGAATACCGTAATGTGCTGGAATTAGTTCGTGGTTCAACTACCGCTAAAATTGCCCCTATTGGCAGAATGGATAAAAACACAACCGGTTTGTTGCTGTTTACCAATGATACGGATATGATTCGTAAGTTCACATTACCGAATCAGAAATCATCTAAAATTTATCAGGTTTCTTTAGATAAAAATCTAAAATTTGAAGATTTGGAAAAAATCAGCAAAGGTCTTGTTCTTGACGGACACCGTGTTTTTGTTGAAGAAATCAGTTATATTGAAAAAGAAGCGAAAAGTGAAGTGGGTCTTAAATTACGTTCATCTAATGTAAAGGTCGTACGTGCAATTTTCGAAAACTTTGAGTATGATGTTTTACGTATAGATCGTGTTTCTTTTGCCGGTCTTACCAAAAAGAATTTACCACGTGGTAACTGGCGTTTTCTGACGGACCAAGAAGTTATTAATTTGAAAAACGTTTAATAAACGATTCAAATCAATCATACAAATCCTGTTTTACTGCTGTAAAATGGGATTTTTTATTTAAGAATATTTGTTGAAAATACTAAAAGAAGTTGTGTCCGAAAAGTGTAAAGATTGATCTTCCCAAGTTGGCCTGATTTTTATCATCTACTGATTCGTAACACGAAAAACCAAGTATAATTTTAATTCCGGGATGAATACTATTCAGGATATCTCTTTTTTGTTCTTCCAGTAGTAGTTTTAAACTGTCTAAAAGCTGGATATTGTTTTTCAGATACGAAACGACTAATAGTGCTGAAAAATTTAAAATTTCCCTTGCTGTTTCGCTTTTGATTCCGACTTCATTTGAAATCATTTCTGAAATTCTTCCTTTTTTGTTGGTGAAAATTTCTTTTAGCAAATCATTCCCTTCTACTCGATAACAATCATCTACGGAAAGAATTCTTCCGGAAGCAAAATCAACTTCGCCATAAAATGTTGAATTGTCGCCAATCAGTGAAATAATTTCTTTATAAAAACCCGACTCCTCTGATTTATTATACAATCCCATCAGCACTGTTCCTATTGAAACATCAATTCCTTTTATTAGAAGGGCATCATTTTCAAAATAAAATTTATTCAGCTTTGAAACAACATTGGAAGATATAAAACGTCTAAGTTCAATTTGTAGGTTTGGAGTCATGATATTTAATTTTTAGAAATTATTTAAATCCATTCAAAATAATCGACAAAGTGGGGCTTTTAATCGTTTATCAGGATAAAAATATAAAATATTTTAACATTTCCAAAAGATCAGTTAAAAATTTCCTTAAGCATTTATGACGTATTTAACATCAAATTCTAAAAGTCTCAATGAACATAACCCTTTCGTAATCAAAAACAAATAAAAAAAATTAAAAGAAATTTAAAATATTTTTCAAAAAAAATAAAAAAATAAGAAAAAGCTTAAACCTAAAGTGAAATTTTAAAACAATACACTTCGGTTTTGCCACACTATACTGATAAAAATACCGACAAAAATGATACAAAAGAGGAAATTAATAAAACTGGAAGCCAAAAATCCGAGTAAGGATCCCGTTGCAGCTTTTAGTGCCCTGCGATGATTTTGAGAATCATAGATAAGTTCTCCTATAAAAGCCCCGACAAATGGACCAATAATTACACCAAAAGGAATCGGAGAAAGAATCCCAACTATTAGACCAATATTGGTGCCCCAGACTCCGTAAGAACTGCCTCCGAACTTCTTAGTCCCTTTTGCCGGAATCACATAATCCAGAATCGTAATAACTACTGTTATTAAAAGTGTAATCCCTAAAACCCAATAATTATTTTCAACTGCTTTTGTTAAATACAACAATAATAAACCTACCCAACAACTGGATAATCCCGGTAAAACCGGCATAAAACTGCCGAATACACCAACAATCATGCAAACAAAACCAAGTACTAGCAATACTGAATCCATACGAAAAAAATATTTTTTTATAAGACAAAACAAAATTGCTGTTTAAAACAATAATGTCTTTCAGAAAGCTACGAAGAATATCTGTAATACAAAGGTTCTCAAAAAAAATAATTGTATTTTTATACCATAATTAATTTAGTTCAATTCAACATCATAATCTTGAAGCAGTTCCCTCTTTTTTTAGTCGTATTACTTTTAAATTCTTGTCAATATTTTGAGAAGCAGGTTCCGTCTGAAAAAGAATTATTACAAAAAGAACTGAAATCGATTAACTGGAAAGAAGTAGATGAATTTCCGTCTGTCGCCGATTGCGAAAAAATAGCAGACAAAAAACTGCGTCAGCACTGTTTTTTTGAAAAAATGGCACAGCTTATTCAGGAAAAACTGGATGTAGATTCCTTGTCTATTCTTTATCCTGAACTGGATACTATTGAGGTAAAAGTAACCGTATTTCCTAACGCTACAATGAAATTCGAGCCACAATTCCCAAAAGATTCCGTTGCTTATGACACTATTAAAATCGACAGCATCCTTCATGCACGCCTGGTTGATTTTCCAAAAGTAAATCCTGCTATCAAACGCGGAGTTCCGGTAAAAACCCAGTTTATTCTTCCGGTAATTATCAAAGAAAAAAGTACGAAGTAAATTTCTGAAAACTTTTAAGTTTGAAGTTTTTAAGAGTATTCGGTTTTCTTTACGCAACCTTTGAAGCATTTCTTCTTAGATAAAAAGCTATACTCTAAAGTTTCGCCCCTTCCATTTGTAAGAACCAAACAAACTGTACAAAGCAACAGCCGAACTGAAGAAAGGGTAAAACAAACTATTTAAAACCAAGCTCTTAATTGGTCTGCGTGTTAAAAATTGATTGGTGACATACAACAAGCCAAAATCAATTATGAATTTTGAAACGGCATATAAAATCAAAAGTTGCCATGACCAGATCCCAAAAATCGCAAATACAGTTCCGATTACGAAACTCAAATTTGCAAAGAAAACTATCAGTCCCAACACTTTTCCAAAGATGCTTTGATAGGAACTTGTTTTCGCCGCCCACCGTACCCTTTGGTAAAATAGTGATTCCCAGTCCTGGGTTGGTTTTGTTTTTACAATCGTTTCTTCTGATTTTAAATAATGCATCAGGTTTTGGTCTGAATTTGCAACTTTTTGGAGTAAAAAAACGTCA
Source organism: Flavobacterium sp. ENC (assembly GCF_020991415.1). Taxonomy (GTDB): domain Bacteria; phylum Bacteroidota; class Bacteroidia; order Flavobacteriales; family Flavobacteriaceae; genus Flavobacterium. The sequence goes on from NZ_JAJMOY010000001.1 coordinate 342,239, forward strand.
TCTCCGCTTGCAATAGCATTGTTTCCTTCAAAACCATTCATTTTTTCAAATAATGATTTGGTATAAGCAAAATTTGCCCCATTGCACATAAAAGCTTTTTTTATTCCAAAGCTCCCAATGGTTGCGCCCTGCAGGCTCGTTAAATCTAATTGCTGAAAATGATGCAAAAACGAATTGTTGGCCTCATAAGTAACAGCACCGGCAAGCATAGAAACTTCGTTTTCCTGAATGTAATTATCAAAAGTTAACAACCAATTTGAATGAACGGTACAATCTGCGTCGGTGGTAATCACCCAATCTGTTTTTACGTGTTTCATTGCCGTGGAGATGGCATCTTTTTTAGGAGATTTCGAAACCCTGATAGTATCAATGATCCTAACTTGGAATTTAGAATTTGGAATTTGGAATTTTTCCGCAGATTCATCATCCACTAAAATGACTTCAAATAAATCAGCCGGATAATTCAGTTTTGAAAAACTTTTTAAAAGGTGGGGCAAATTCTCCGCTTCATTTCTGAAAGGAACAATAATGGTGAAACTCGTTTGTGGCTCCAGATTCGTATTTGCATATTTTTTTACTTTGAAAAAACCATAAATCAGTACGCCAATCGTAATGATGTAAACGGCTAATATGAGGAATAAGGCCAGATTCATTTTACAGTTTTCGCTTTAAAATTCAGCACATAATAACTGCCTAAAATCACCGGTAAAACGACATTTAAAAACCACATCAAAGTCGAAATAAAAACGACAATCCATTCATTAACGCCTAGAATTCCAAAGAAATAGACCGCAACACTTCCTTTAACTGCAAAATCCAGAAACTGAAAAGTGGGCAGCGATGAAGCCAAAAAATATACTACTGCAATCGTTGCGATTAGCGTAAAATAGGGTAGTTCAACATCAAAAGCCAAAAACAAAAAGTAATATTGATGTGAAAAAACCAAGTAACGGCAAGTGCCTAAAACTATATTTTTCTGATGAACCGGCTTTGGAATTTCATTGATTTTATGAAGCAGTTTTTCTATCGAATATACCTTGATTTTAATCTTTTTCAAAGAGAACAAAATGCCGAAGAACAAAAAGAAAACGACAAATAAAATGGCAACGGTTTGAGGTGTAATTACATTGTATTTGGCATTAAAATACAGCAAACCGAAAACACCAAAAATCACCGTTAGGATCATCTGGATTCCGTTACAGATCAGATTGAGAAAAACCACTTTCTTTGCTTCTGCTTTGGGATAAAACAATGCTTTTCCGGCGTACTCTCCGACTCCGTTTGGTGTAAAAATTCCGGCGGTTAAAGCTGCCAGAACCTGTCTGGTGGCTTCTCCTATTGAAATTTCGTGAATTACCCTGACCAGATTCTGCCATTTCAAAATTTCAAAATACCGGTTTAAAACACTCAAAAGCAGAATAAAGGCAATTCCTGAAACAGACTGGTTTTTACGAAATAAAGTGATAAATTTCTGCCAGTCGAGTTTATCGTTGTGTGCCAGCTGATTGTAAATAAAATAAAATGCACCGCCAACAATCAAAAGTTTGACCAGAAGAACAAGGAATTGTTTAGCTTTGTGGGGAATTGAAATCATGCTGCAAAGTAAAGCAAACTATTGCGAAAAAGCTATTTCACAAAGATTCACAAAGTAACCTCAAAGTTACACAGAAAGATTAAAACAAACTTAGTGAATCTCTGTGACTATTTGGTGAAACTTTGTGTAACCCTCTAATAAAAAATGACAAAAGAACGCATCATATTAGGCATTGACCCCGGAACAACAATTATGGGTTTCGGACTGATTAAAGTCATCAATAAAAAAATGGAATTCCTTCAGCTGAACGAATTGCAGCTTTCTAAATATGACAATCATTACCAGAAGCTTAAAATTATTTTTGAACGTACCATAGAATTAATCGAAACGCATCATCCCGACGAGATTGCCATCGAAGCCCCTTTCTTTGGTAAAAACGTGCAATCGATGCTAAAGTTAGGCCGTGCGCAAGGTGTCGCCATGGCAGCGGGACTTTCCAGAGATATTCCGATTACGGAATACGAACCTAAAAAGATCAAAATGGCCATTACCGGAAACGGAAACGCCAGCAAAGAACAGGTTGCCAAAATGCTGCAACAGCTTTTAGGATTAAAAGAACTACCGAAGAATCTCGATTCCACCGATGGTCTTGCAGCAGCAGTCTGTCATTTCTTTAACTCCGGAAAAATCGTTGCGGGAAAAAGTTACACCGGCTGGGATGCTTTTGTGAAACAGAATGAAGAACGAGTGAAAAAATAGTTTTCAGTCGCAGTCGCAGTTGGCAGTTTTACTGAGACTGAGACTGAGACTGAGACTGAAAACCGAGACTGAAAACTAAAAAATGAGCGGAATCTACATCCACATACCCTTCTGCAAACAGGCTTGCCATTATTGCGATTTTCATTTTTCGACTTCCATGAAGAAAAAAGAGGAAATGGTTTTGGCTCTCGCCAAAGAAATCGGGATGCGCAAAAGCGAGTTTGAGCTTCCCGACTCCGCCCAAAGTGACAACACCATTGAAACCATTTATTTCGGCGGTGGAACACCTTCTGTATTGACAAATGAAGAAATCAATTTTTTAATTTCAGAAGTTTATAAAAATTACAACGTCTCCGAAAATCCGGAGATTACGCTTGAAGCCAATCCCGATGATTTGTCGGCAGAACGAATTCTTGAATTATCGAAAAGCCCGATAAATCGTTTAAGCATTGGAATTCAGTCTTTTTATGAAGAGGATTTAAAGATGATGAATCGTGCTCATGATGCCACAGAAGCAATAAATTGCCTGACAGAAGCGACAAAATATTTTGACAATATTTCACTGGATTTAATTTATGGAATTCCGGGAATGAGCGATGAAATGTGGGAACAGAATATTGAAACAGCATTGAGTTTCGGCATTCCGCATATTTCGAGTTATGCCTTGACGGTGGAACCAAAAACGGCTTTAAGAAAACTTATCGATACCGGAAAGATTGCCGAACCACAAGATGATGTGGCTTCTAATCATTTTATGATTTTGGTGGAAACGCTTGAGAAAAGTGGTTTTATTCATTACGAATTATCGAATTTCGGAAAAGAGAATTACTTCTCCAAAAACAATTCCGCTTATTGGCTGGGAAAAAAATACATCGGAATCGGGCCTTCGGCACATAGTTATGATGGTCTAAAAAGAGGCTGGAATATCGCCAATAATTCACTTTATATAAAATCAATTCAGGAAAACGTATTGCCTATTGAAACTGAAACGCTATCAAAATCAGATCGCTATAACGAATATATCATGACAGGACTACGAACTATCTGGGGCGTTTCTCTCGAAAGAATTGAAACTGAATTCGGACCTGACTATCTGATTTATCTGAATAAACAAACTCGGAAATTTCTTGATGACGATTTACTTTTTATTGAAAATAATATCCTTAAACCAACCGCAAAAGGAAAATTTTTAACGGATGGAATTGCTTCAGATTTATTTTATCTAAATTTGGAATAGCTACGTTTAACCGCAAGGAACGCAAAGTTTTACGCAAGGGACACAAGGAAATTTTAAATAAGCCTTTGCGAACTCTGCGTAAATCCTTGCGAACTTTGCGACTACAACAAGTAAGTTAAATCTTTCAAAAGATATTAAATTCTACTGCTGTTTTATTAGATTTGAAAAAAAATAAAATGACAGAGAATGAATTATCAAAAGTTGTCTTTAATTGTTCTTTAAAAGTCCATCAGACTTTAGGACCCGGTTTATTAGAAAGTGCGTACGAAGAATGTTTATATTATGAACTAAAAAAAACCGGATTAGAAATTGAAAAGCAAAAACCTTTACCTTTAATTTACGAAGAAGTAAGGTTAGATATTGGATATCGATTAGACATTATCATTGAAAATAAATTAATTTTGGAAATAAAAGCTGTTGATGCTTTAAATGAAATTCATTTTGCCCAGTTATTGACCTACTTAAAACTAACAAATTGCAAGTTAGGTTTATTAATCAATTTCAATGTTGCTTTAATAAAAAATGGTATTAGAAGAATTGTAAACAATCTTTAACAAAAACGTAGCGCCCTTTGCGTAAGCCCTGGCGAACCTTCCGGTTAGAAATCATGATAGCAAAAATAAACAACTTCGAAATCGACTTATCAAAACCAATCGATATCTCGATTCCTTTAACGAATACAGACGAGAATCCGATAGCCTGGTACATTGAAAAACCGGTTATTGAACCTGTAGTTTTTGGTGAATGGATCGGAAAAGTCTCCGAAGGAAAATCTTCAACGAACTTTAATAATATCTTTTTCAATCCACACGGGCACGGAACACACACGGAATGTCTGGGGCATATTACCAATGATTTTTACAGTATTAATGAATCCCTGAAACAGTTTTTCTTTTCCGCAAAACTCATTACTATTGCACCTGAAAAAATCGGAGATGATTTCGTGATTACCAGGGAACAGATTTCTACTTCGCTTAATGCGACAAAAAACTCAGCTTCACTCAATGGAAAAACCGAAGCTTTAATAATCCGAACACTTCCGAATCAAAAAGAAAAAAAATCCAGAAAATATTCGAATACGAATCCGCCTTATTTGTCGGAAGAAGCGGCAATTTTCATTCGTGAAAACGGAATTCAGCATTTACTAATCGATTTGCCAAGTGTTGATAAAGAGCATGACGAAGGAAAATTACTGGCCCATAAAGCATTCTGGAATGTAAAAGACACCTTGCATCTAAATTCTGATGCACGTTTAAATGCAACGATTACCGAAATGATTTATGTTCCCGATGAAACACAGGATGGGGATTATATCTTAAATTTACAAATTGCTTCGTTTGAAAATGATGCAAGTCCAAGCAAGCCGATTTTATATTCTGTAGTATTTTTTTGACGATTACTGATTATTTTATTTAATTTGTATTTTTTTTACACTTACCAATAAAATATTTTGAAAATGAAGAAGAGACAAAACTTTGGCCAGATTCAGCGAAAAACTATTGCCGTCAGTTTGTTCCTGCTCTTTTTTTGTCTCCCTTTTACAAAATCTTACAGCCAGAAAAAGACGGAAAAAGACACAGCAAACTTTATTTATTATCCGGATAAAATAATGATTCGGGCAAACTTAAGCACGCAAAGTGACAGTTATTTGTTAAATGACAAAAAAGGACCCAATTTAAATCTGGAAACGAACAACAGTTACAAACTATTCCTCAATATCGATTATAAATTTATAGGGTTCAGCTACGGATTTTACCCGAAATTTTTTGGAGGAAACAAAGACGAAAATTTAAAAGGGAAATCTTCATTTTCAGATTACAATTTTCGGTTCTTTTTAGGAAGATGGCTTCAGACAGTTCAATACAGTAAAACAAAAGGCTATTACGTCTCTAATATGTCTGATTTTTCACCTGACTGGGTCGAAGGGAAAGATCCTTATCTTCAGTTTCCGGATTTTAAAACAATACAGTTCGGAATGTCAACATCTTATATTTTTAATCCTAAGTTTTCGCTTAAAAGTATTACGTCGCTTACCGAATGGCAAAAGAAGAGTGCGGGAAGTTTTGTTCCGTCCTTAATTTACAACTACAATACCATCAAATCAAAAATAAATGATCTTGACGGCAAACAAAAAGAATTTGACCTTCGACTGGCTGCGGGCTATTATTATAATTTCATCATCTGGGATCGATTTTATATTGCACCCAATTTATCCCCATCGCTTGGTGTGAAATTCTCCAGGGACAAGAGTACAACTGCCGGTGTTACAACTATTGAGAAAAATACGTACTTCACCAGAAATCTTGACGGTGGCATCAAAATAGGCTATAACAGCAGTCGTATACTTTGCGGAGCAAGTTTAAACTTTAGCAGCAGTTCGTATAACGAAGATAAATCTACCCGTATTTCTAATGACAAAGTCTACGGATTATTGTATTTTGGCTATCGTTTTGATGCGCCCGATTTTGTTAGAAAACCAATTGAAAAAATTGACGGCAAAATTAAAATGTAATAAATACTAAAAAGCCTTAAAGTTTGTTTAGCTATTGTAATGCAAAAAATCATGAATCAGATTACCGTTTCGACCGATAAAAACAAACTTGATGTTCCGTTTATACAAAACTTTTTAAAAGATATTTACTGGGCAGCGCCAAGAACGATCGAAGAAGTTCAGACTGCAATTAATGCTTCGGTTTGTTTTGGAATTTACCGGAACGATAAACAGATTGGCTTTGCGCGTGTGATTACCGATTATGTGGTTTTCGGATATGTGATGGATGTTTTTATTAGCGAAGAACATCGTGGCAAAGGGTATTCGTCTGTCCTAATCGAAAATATGATGAACGAACCCATTTTAAAAGACCTTAAAATCTGGAGACTGGCCACCACAGATGCGCATTTTTTATATGAGAAATTTGGCTTTAAATTATTAGAACATCCTGAAAAAATGATGGAAAAAAAATTACTATGAAAACAATAATCAAACTGGAAGAATTAGGTTTATTTATTTTGGGAATTTATTTATTCAGTCTCTTAAATTATCAATGGTGGTGGTTTTTAGTTCTGATCTTGGCTCCCGATTTGTCAATGCTGGGCTATCTCTTTGGAAATAAAAGCGGTGCCTTTTTCTATAACTTTTTTCACCATAGGGGAATTGCTGTTTTAGTTTATTTGTCTGGAATTTATTTCCAAACTGAAATTTTGAAATTGGCCGGAATTATTTTATTTTCACACTCCGCCATGGATCGTATGTTTGGTTATGGATTAAAATTAGTAACCGGATTTCAGGATACACATTTAGGTAAAATTGGTAAAAACAATACAGTATGAATTTAGAAACGTTTTACGAATATTGTCTTTCGAAAAAAGGAACGACCGAACATTTCCCGTTTGATGAAGACACGCTGGTTTTTAAAGTGGGCGGAAAAATGTTTGCTCTATCATCTCTATCGCAATGGGAAAAGAACGAACCTTCGGTAAATTTAAAATGCGACCCGGATCGTGCACAGGAGCTAAGAGCCGAATATGAAGAGATAAAACCGGGTTTTCATATGAGTAAAGTGCACTGGAATACGATAGCGCTAAACGGAAATCTGCCGGCAAAATTTGTAAAAGAATTAATAGACCATTCGTACGAACTGGTTTTCAAAAGTTTGACGAAGAAAATTCAAAATGAAATTATTGAATTAGAAAATTAGGCATTACATTTGCATCGTTAGAAAAAAAACTTAGCCACTCAGTCCCGATAGCTGTCGCGATTGTAACTTAGCAAATTATACCCCATGAAAGAACAATTTAAAAAGTTTTTAAACGAAGAACAAGATCCTAAAGCGATTGAAAAAATCACTTCAAAACTCAATGATTTATTGATGAAAGGTGAAGAAGTCGGATATATCGCGGTTCAGAAAAAACCGGCAATAACTGTTTTTCCTGATAGTATTGTATTAACAAACAAAAGAATTATTATTTGTAAACCTAAAAATTTAGGTCTTTCAATGGACTTTACAGATTATACCTGGGATGAAATCGTAGGTACTTTTGTAAAAGAAAACATTTTAGGTTCAGAGTTCTCTTTTTCTACGAAAACAGATATTCAGGCTTCTATAGATTATATCCCTAAGATTCAGGCCCGTAAAATTTTTACGTATGCTAAAGAACAACTGGATATCTTAAAAAACCCAACTGTCGCAACTCCCGTTGTGGAAGCTGTTCAGACAGAAGAAGTGGAAACGGAAGACGAAATCGAAGAAGTGGAAACAGAAGAAGTAACCAGTTTTGCAGAAATTATGCCGGCTACTACTCCATCTTACACGGAAACTTTTGAGCCGATTCAGCCTCAGGCTCCAACCGGAGATCGTAAATTAAGCGAATTATCGAAAGAAGAACTTTTTGATAAATTACAGAATTACAAAAAGCTACTGGATAACGGTTTGATTATGCAGGGCGAATACGATACATTCAAAAAAGAAATTTTAAGCTATATGTAGCATTTAACCGCAAGGGACGCAAGGTTTTACGCAAAGCACGCAAGAAAAAACCATAAAAAACATCCTATTAATTAGGATGTTTTTTTATATAAACTTTTGCGAACACTGCGTAAAACCTTGCGTCCCTTGCGGTTAATTCTATAAAGTAGCCTTCTGTTTTTCTACAAAACTATTGGACTGGAGTTCTAATAAATCTGCTGCGTTTTTACGCTGCAAATCATACAGGTTCTTATCTTCTGCGATATCTGCGTAAACCCTGTCGTGCATTTCAGCGCTGGTTTTAACCAATAAATCACGTTGGTATTTATTCTGTGCTAAAGTAGCTTTTACTGCTGTTTCGGCTTCTTCCTGTTTGAAATCAAATTCGCCTTTCGGAGCTAATAGTTTCGCAATAATCGGAGAAGTCTCAATCGCCAGAAACAATAACATAATAAAGAAGGATGGAAGCCAAGGCAATTTGTCCAACGCATTAATTCTTGCCATTAAACCATCGAAACCTTCTATGATGGGCTGTGTCTGCGATACTTTTTTATCTAAATCGGCCTGAAGCTGTTTTCCTGTTTTTTCTTTCTCAGCTATTTTTGCTTCGTTAGCCGCCTTTAGCGCTGCAAATTCTTTTAGGGAAGCGTCGTGCTTTTCGCGTTTTTCTTTATAAACGGGACCTTTTCCTAATTTTTTAGTTCCTGCAGTACCTTCCGCTTCTGTGATATAAGTGGAGTATAAAGCATTTACTTCCTTCTCTTTTTTCAGGATATCACTTTTCAAAGCTGCGATCTCCGCTTTATTCTTGTCTAAGTCTGATTTGAAATAATTACCCACCTGTTTTTTGTTGGCCAGTTCCATTTCATTTTTTTCTTTCAGTAAAACCGTATTGATTTCTTTTTCGAAAATTTTAATTTCCAATGGCTTCGAAATAACGATGGCAATAATAACCGCCAGCATAATACGCGGCGTAGCCTGAAGAAATTCATCAAAAAAACGATCTCTTTTTTTAATCGTCGAAACGATAAAGCGATCTAAATTGAAGATTAATAAACTCCATACAAATCCGAAAATCAAGGCCGGATAAATAGAGTCAAAAACAGTAAAAAGCGCATAAGCACTGGCTAAGAAAGCCATAACCGCAGTAAAAAAAACAGTGGCGCCAATACCTACATATTTGGTTTGTTCCCCTTCTGAACAGCCGTCCAGCAGGTCTCGGTCGACTCCTGAACAAAGGATAAAAAATTGTTTTAACATGATTGATGATTTTTGATTGATGATTATTTCGTCAGTTCGCCCTTCGGGCTCGTGTGATAGGGCAAATTTAGCGCCAAAAATTTAATTCTGACGTAAATACTTGATTTGTTTTTACTTGAGAGTGTAAAATTCATTTTTTATTAAATGTTATTTTAACATTAATCTATTTCTAATGTTGGCCAGGAATCATAACACTATGTTAATTTTCTTTAATGACTTTAGTAACATTAAGGTTCTAGTTTCGCAAAAAAGAAACTAAACACACAATGAAAAAAAATTATTTAGTAGTAACATTCATGCTTTTGACCCTTGCCGGTTATGCTCAAAAGGCCATAATATCAGGAAAGGTATTAGATGCTGATGATAAACTTCCCTTGCCGGGAGCAATGATTCAGATTGTAGGGGAAAACAAATACACGGTTTCCGATTACAATGGTCGTTTTGAATTGCTTAACATAAATGTCGGCACCTACCAGGTTTTAGTAAAATATATTGGTTATACGTCAATAACACATGAAATAACAGTTGAACAAGGAAAAAATAATGTACTTGACTTTGTCCTTAAAGCTTCAGGAACTGAATTGAATGAAGTGATTGTCGGAGACATCTTAAAAGGTCAGGCCAAAGCCTTAAACCAACAAAAAAACAATAAAAATATCGGAAACGTAATTTCTTCTGATCAGGTAGGCCGTTTTCCTGATGCCAATGTCGGAGATGCCTTAAAACGTGTTCCGGGGATAACGATGCAAAATGATCAGGGTGAAGCGCGTAATATCATCATAAGAGGTTTAGCACCTTCTCTGAACTCGGTTACTTTAAATGGCGACAGAATTCCATCTGCTGAAGGAGACAACAGAAATGTACAAATGGATTTAATTCCGTCTGATATGATTTCGACTATCGAAGTGAACAAAACCCTGACTTCAGATATGGATGCGGATGCTATCGGGGGTTCTGTAAATTTAATTACCAGAGCCACTCCGAACGGCGAAAGAATTTCTGCTACTCTTGCCGGAGGTTATTTACCTATACGCGAAAACGCAAGCTACACCGCAGGTTTAGTATACGGAAACCGTTTTTTTGACAACAAATTAGGGGCTGTTTTCAGCGGATCTTATAATAATGTAGATTACGGTTCAGACAACGTCGAAAACGAATGGGTAAAAGATGAATTTGGAAATGAATATTTACAAGCTTCAGAAGTTAGAAAATACGATGTACAGCGTATTCGCCGCAGCGGATCTGTTGCTTTAGATTATAAATTTGATGAAAACAACACCATTTTTGCCAATGCTATTTATAACTGGAGAGATGACCGGGAAAATCGCTTCAGAACAACTTATGATGATATCGAACCGATTTACAATGGTGAAACCATTACCGGTTTTGAAGGTCGTGTAAAACGCCAGACAAAAGGCGGAGTTGACAACAGCAGAAACAAAAACAGAAGACTGGAAGATCAGCGTGTGCAGAATTATTCTATTCGCGGAGAGCATTTAATCAACTCGAAATTAGATCTGGACTGGTCGGCAAATTACGCCAAAGCTAGAGAATACCGTCCGGGTGAACGTTATATCGAATACCGTCAGAAAGGTTTGGAAATCAACGAAAACTTATCTGATTTAAGATTTCCTTTATTAACGACAACCGGAGAATCTGTCGAGGATTTCAAATTTGATTCCGTAACAGAAAATACAGATGATACGAGCGAAAGTGAATTTGGAGCCAAAGTAAACATCCGTTTTCCGTTTACGATTATTCCTTCTCAGAAAGGAAGGCTAAGAACAGGACTTAGACTTCGTTTAAAAGAAAAAAAGAGAGATAATATTTTCTTTTCCTACGAACCAACGGGTGATGGAATGGAATTGTTATCAGAAGTTCCAACAAGTTATTTTGATGGTAAAAACTTTAATCCGGGCAGCAAATATGTTCCGGGGACCTTTGCTTCTGCAAGTTTTTTAGGAAGTCTTGATTTGAATAACGCAACTTTATTTGATAAAGAAGCTGATGCTGCTGAATATTTGGCGGTAAACTATAATGCCAAAGAAAACATTTATGCGGCTTATGTAAGATGGGATCAGGATTTTAATGATAAATTATCAATGGTATTGGGTTTCCGTGTTGAAAATACGCATATTGACTATACCGGAAATCGTGTCTTAGACGAAGAAGAATTAGAAAGTACAATCAACACGACCAATTCATATACTAACGTATTACCAAGCATCTCGTTCCAATATAATGCTACGAAAGATTTAGTTTTAAGAGCGGCGGCTACAACCGCTTTAGCAAGACCAAACTATTACGCCCTGGCTCCTTACGTTAACAATATTGCTGCCGATAAAGAAATTACTGCCGGAAATCCGGACCTTGACGTAACGTATTCCTATAATTATGATTTCATGGCAGAAAATTATTTCAAATCTGTCGGATTAATTTCAGGAGGTGTTTTCTACAAAAAATTAAATGACTTCATTTACAACTACAGCGACAATCAATATACGGATGCAAAATTTGCCAATGATTTTCCAAATCAGGCCAATCCAATTCCGGCGGGTGAAAACTGGTCATTTGTACAATCCAGAAACGGGGATACTGTTGATGTGTATGGTTTTGAAGTGGCATTTCAGCGTCAGTTGGATTTCCTTCCGGGAAAATTCCTGAAAGGTTTTGGAATCTACCTGAACTACACCTACACCAAATCTAAAGCAAAAGGAATCGCCGATGAAGACGGAAACGAAAGAAACAACATCAGCCTTCCGGGTACCACTCCTCATATGTTTAACGGATCGTTATCGTGGGAAAACAAAAGATTCTCTGCCAGAGTTTCGACCAACTTTACTTCTGATTATTTAGATGAATTAGGTTCAGAGTCTTACAAAGACAGCTACTATGACAAACAGCTTTTTGTTGATGCCAATGCTTCTTTCAAAATCACACCGAAATTGCGTCTTTTTGCAGAAGCCAATAATTTAACCAACCAACCGTTGCGCTACTATCAAGGTATCGAAGCGCATACCAAACAAGCAGAATACTATCAGGCCAGATATAATTTTGGATTGAAATTCGACTTGTAATAATCAATTTATATAATTCTTAAATTAGACAGGGCTTAACCGCTCTGTCTAATTGCATTAAAATAATGAACCAAATGAAAAATAAATCAAAACTGTCATTTTTACTTTTAGGTGTTTTATTCGTTTCCTGCAAAGAAGACAAGTTAGCTCCCATTGCAAAAAATGCCGTAAAACCAACTGTCGTTACACAAACTTTACCTCACGATACTGATGATCCCTCCATCTGGATTCACCCGACAGATCCTTCAAAAAGTATAATTGTAGGGACTGACAAAGACACTGACGGTGGTTTGTACGCTTTTGATCTGAACGGAAAAATTCTAAAAAAATCAATTGCGTTAAAAAGACCGAACAATGTTGATATCGCTTACGGCTTAGTAATTGACGGAAAAAAAACAGACATTGCCGTTACTACAGAGCGCGAAAGCAACAAAATCAGAATTTTCAGCCTGCCGGATTTAGAACCAATTGACAATGGAGGAATTGCTGTTTTTGAAGGCGAAGCATTACGCGACCCGATGGGAATCGCATTATACACAAGACCAAGTGATAAAAAGATTTTCGCTATTGTGGGCAGAAAATCAGGGCCTTCAGGAAGTTATTTATGGCAATACGAACTTTCAGGTACCGGAAAAGGGGCCACTGCAAAAGTGGTTCGAAAATTTGGAGCCTACAGCGCAAAAAAAGAAATCGAAGCGATTGCAGTGGACAACGAATTGGGAACCGTTTTATATTGCGACGAACAATTTGGAATCAGGAAATACAAAGCTGATCCTGCTTTAAACGATAATAAAGAAATAGCTCTTTTCGGAAAAACAGGTTTCAAAGCCGATAATGAAGGAATCGCGATTTACAAAAAGACCGATTCTACAGGTTATATTTTAGTATCGAACCAACAAGCCAATACTTTTATGGTATATCCGAGAGAAGGGGCAAAAGGGAATCCGAACAATTATCCGTTACTGGCAGAAATCCCAACATCCACAATCGAATGTGACGGAGCGGATGTAACCAGCCTTAATTTAGGCGGGAAATATAAAGACGGCCTTTTCGTAGCCATGAGCAACGGAATGGTTTTTCAGTATTACGCCTGGGATTTGATTCAGGCACGTATCGATAAGGAGTAGTTTTTAGTCGCAGTTTTTAGTCGCAGTCGCAGAGTTCAGTCGCAGTCGCGGTATTCAGTTTTCAGTTTTTTAACTGAGACCGAAAACTGCATACTGCGACTGAAAACCCAAAATCTATCAGGCTGAGCGAAGTCGAAGCCCCCACAACGTAAAGCCCTTCGACTTCGCTCAGGGTGACATCGAAACAGAGACTGAAAACTGAGACCGAAAACTGAGACCGAAAACCCAAAATCTGTCAGGCTGAGCGAAGTCGAAGCCCCACAACAAAAGCCCTTCAACTTCGCTCAGGGTGACATCGAGACAGAGACTAAAAACTGAGACCGAAAACCCAAAATCTGTCAGGCTGAGCGAAGTCGAAGCCCCGCAACGTAAAGCCCTTCGACTTCGCTCAGGGTGACATCGAGACAGAGACTGAAAACTGAGACCGAAAACCCAAAATCTGTCAGGCTGAGCGAAGTCGAAGCCCCGCAACGAAAGCCCTTCGACTTCGCTCAGGGTGACATCGAGACAGAGACTGAAAACTGAGACCGAGACTGAGACTGAGACTGAGACAAAAAAAAAGCTGTTCATAACGAACAGCTTTTTCAAGTTTGAATTAGTAATTTCCTTATTCTGTAATCGGTGCGCCGGCCAAAATTTCGGCATTGGCAAACTCTTCAAATTTGGCAAAATTCGCTTTGAATTTCTGAGCCAGTTCAATTGCTTTTTTGTCGTATAAATCTTTGTCTTCCCAGGTGTTTCTTGGATTCAGAATCTCGCTTGGAACATTCGGACAGCTTTGTGGTTTTGCAATTCCAAAAACGGCATGGTTTTTAAATTCTACATTGTCCAGTTCACCGTTTAGTGCAGCAGTAATCATCGCACGGGTATATTTCAATTTCATACGCGTTCCGATTCCGTATGCACCACCAGTCCAACCGGTATTAATCAACCATACTTTTACATCTGCATCTTTCATCTTTTTAGTCAGCATTTCTGCATAACGTGTTGGGTGCAAAGGCATGAATGGTGCTCCAAAACAAGCGGAGAAATTAGGTTGTGGTTCTGTAACTCCTGCTTCAGTTCCGGCAACTTTAGCCGTATATCCTGAGATAAAATGGTAAGCGGCCTGACCCGGAGTCAGTTTTGAGATTGGAGGCAAAATTCCGAAAGAATCTGCCGTTAGGAAAAATATATTTTTAGGGTTATGTCCGATAGAACCCGGCTGAATATTGTCGATATGTGTGATTGGGTAACTTACACGTGTATTTTGAGTGATCGAAACATCATCGTAATCCACTTCGTTTGTTCCCGCTTTGAAAACCACATTTTCTAAAAGCGCCCCTTTTTTGATCGCTCTAAAAATGTCCGGCTCGTTTTCTTCCGTTAAATTAATAACTTTAGCATAACAGCCACCTTCAAAATTAAAAACGGTATTTTCAGCAGTCCATCCGTGTTCATCATCACCAATTAACTTACGGGCAGGATCTGCCGATAAAGTTGTTTTTCCTGTCCCTGACAATCCGAAGAAAATCGCCGTATCTCCTGCTTCACCCACATTGGCGCTGCAGTGCATTGGTAATGTATTTTTGAAAACCGGTAAAATGAAATTCAAAGCAGAAAAAATTCCTTTTTTCATTTCTCCCGTATACCCCGTTCCACCGATAAGGGCAATTTTTTTGGTAAAATCCAGAATCGCAAAATTAGACTGGCGTGTTCCGTCTACAGCAGGATCTGCCATAAAACTCGGAGCACAAATTACCGTCCATTCCGGAGTAAAGTTGGCTAATTCTGAATCTTCAGGTCTTAAAAACATATTATAACAAAACAAATTAGACCATGCCGTTTCGGTTACTACACGAACATTTAATCTGTAATTGGCATCAGAGCAAACGTAAGAATCTCTGACAAATACTTCTTTATGAGATAAAAACTGAGTTACTTTATTGTATAACTTTTCAAAAGCTTCCGGTGAAAATGGAATATTTACATTTCCCCACCAAACTTTATCTTCTGTAATGCTGTCTTTTACGATAAAACGGTCCTGTGGAGAACGTCCTGTAAATTCGCCCGTATTAATTGCCAACGCTCCCGTAGAGTTCTCAACACCCTGGCCTGCCTGCAAAGTAATCGCATGCAATTCATCTGCTGATAATTGATAGCGAACTGTTGCATTTTCAATTCCTAGTTCTTTCAACGAAATCGATTGCGTGAAAAGTGTGTTAGTGTCCATAAATTTTGTTGTTGTGTGTGTTTCTTTTTTTAGTGAACAAACATAATTACTTTGATTCTAAGCTTTTATACTCAAAACATGAATTGTTATATTTTTTATCAATACAGATAAAAACCAATAAAAATTCACATAAGTAATCTTATATGTTATTTATGAGACAAAATTAAAGATTAATTTTTAGATAGAATTTTTTATTCGGGATTTTATGATTTTTTCTTCAAAATAGTAGCAAATAACACCAACCATGCAAGAATTAATAAAAATCCTCCTAAAGGTGTTGCGAATACGATAATTTTTGAGTCAAAAACAGTGTACTCTTTGGTCACTAATAAATAGATAGATCCGCTAAACAGCACCACACCGGCAACTGCAAGAGTATAGATGGTCTTTAAGGTTTTTTCAGCAATATCTTTTCGGGTCGATAGAAAAAACAGAAAAAAAGCGTGGTACATCTGATAACGGACGCCAACTTCAAAAGTATTTAATTGTTCAACCGATAGCCATTTTTTAAGTAAATGGGCTCCGAAAGCGCCCAAAATAATAGCTAACATCCCGATAAAAGCACCTGTTAAAACAATTTTTCTTTTCATGTTTTCTATGTTTTTCAATATTAAGACAAAAATACTTCAAAACCATTTAAAAAAGTTTTCTCTTTTCGAAAATCTTTTGCAGTAACGGGAATTTGTTCGTTTTATTCTTAAAATTAAAAATAAATGATTTTTTTTGAACAATCCGATTGTTATATTTATAACATTTTAATATATTTGTGTTATAAATATAAAACATGAGAAGCATTTTAATTATTGGAGCTGGTCGTTCTGCCTCTTCGCTGATCCGTTATTTACTTTCCAAATCAGAGAGTGAAAATCTACACCTTGTTGTAGCCGACTTATCGTTAGCCCTGGCAGAAAAAAAGACGCAGCAACATCCGAATGCCACCCCAATAGCTTTAGACATATTTAATATTACCGAAAGAAAAGAAGCAATAGAAAAAGCGTCTATTGTCATATCAATGCTTCCCGCACATTTACATATTGAGATTGCCAAAGACTGTATCCAATTCGGAAAACACCTTGTCACCGCTTCTTATATAAGTGATGCCATGCAGGCCTTAAATGAAGAAGCCAAAGAAAACAACCTGATTTTCATGAACGAAATTGGTCTTGACCCCGGAATAGACCATATGAGTGCCATGAAGGTCATTGATGAAATCAGGGTAAAAGGCGGAAAAATGCTGCTTTTTGAATCTTTTTGCGGCGGATTGGTCGCTCCTGAATCCGACAATAATTTATGGAATTATAAATTTACATGGGCACCCCGAAACGTAGTCTTAGCAGGACAGGGAGGCGCCGCCAAGTTTGTTCAGGAAGGTACTTACAAATACATTCCGTATTGCAATTTATTCCGAAGAACTGAATTCCTTGAGGTGGAAGGTTACGGAAAATTTGAAGCGTACTCGAATCGGGATTCGCTAAAATACCGCTCTATTTACGGATTAGATGATATCCTGACGTTATACAGAGGAACCATCAGAAGAGTGGGTTATTCGAAAGCCTGGAATATGTTTGTGCAGCTTGGAATGACGGATGACAGTTATATCATGGAAGATTCCGAAAACATGAGCTATCGCCAGTTTGTAAATTCTTTTTTACCGTATCATCCCACCGATTCTGTTGAAATCAAGACCCGATTAATCTTAAAAATTGATCAGGACGATATTATGTGGGACAAACTTCTGGAACTGGATTTGTTCAATCCGCATAAAAAAGTAAATTTATCAAATGCCACTCCGGCTCAGATTTTAGAAAAAATACTTTCCGACAGCTGGACATTAGAGCCAGACGACAAAGATATGATTGTCATGTACCACAAATTCGGATACGAAATCAACGGCGAGAAAAAGCAAATCGATTCTAAAATGGTTTGCATCGGAGACGATCAGACCTATACCGCGATGGCAAAAACAGTCGGTCTACCGGTTGCCATGGCTACTTTATTGATTTTGAATGGAAAAATCACAACCCCCGGCGTTCAGCTTCCGATAAACAAAGAAGTGTATCTGCCTATTTTAAAAGAATTAGAAGAGTATGGTGTTGTTTTCAACGAACAGACCATGCCTTACTTTGGATATAATCCGGACTTGTTTTAGTCCGGATTTATTTATTTTTTTTGAGAATTTTTTTAGTTTTTAATTTTATCCGCTTCTAAAGTTTTTAGAAGCGGATTTTTTTATTTTTTACTTATCGTTTTTAATTGTTATTGGTAAAGCATATGTTACCCGCACAGGCTTACCTTCCTGCGTCGCCGGATTCCATTTTGGGGAAAGTTTTAAAACTCTTGTTGCTTCATCACCTAAGCCATTTCCTAAATCTTTTATAATTTTTATTTCAGACAAACTTCCGTCTTTTTCAACCATAAACTCCATTAATACTTTTCCCTCTATTTTGTTTTTGGATGCTTCTGCCGGCATTTTGAAATTTTTACCAATAAATTTGTAGAATTCGACCATTCCACCCGGGAATTCGGGGCCTTTTACACTAGTAGTATCGTAGCTAATAGCAAATCCTTCCTTCAATTTTGGGGAACTTTTTTCTGTCTGAGCGATTGTTCTGCTGCTAAAAACAAGCAACAACAAAGTACCCACAATGCTTACGGTACATATTTTCAATACTACTTTAATCGGAGATTCTTTTTTGGTCATCATAAGTAAACGTTTTTTAGTTATTAGATAATTGATGTTACTCGCCAGAGCAACCGTATTTTTATTCAAAGCAAAATCAAGCAATAGCTTTTGATAATTTTCAACTGATTTGAACTGAACATTTACCGCTTCATCAGCCAAAAATTCATGATTGAGTTTGATGGCTTTTTTATAGAAGACAAGCAATGGATTAAACCAAAAGACGATTTGCAGCATCTCGATAAAAAGAAGATCCAAAGTGTGTTTTTGCTGTAAATGCGCTTTTTCATGCGCTATTAATTCTGATGGAATTTTACCTTTTTCGAATTCCTCTTTATTGATGAAAATCGTATTCAAAAAGGAGTGTGGCAAAACAGTTTCCTGTAGCAACACTATTTTTTCATCATTTATTACCAGTACTTTACTTCTCCTGGTTTTTTTATAAAATGAATAGAGATTTACAAAAAAACGAATAGCGAATAAGCTGACTATGAAAACATAAATCGAAAGGATTAAACCGATTATAAAATCATTTACTGAGATGGAGCTTAGGTTTTCAGTACCTTTTTGAATCACCAGTTCATTCAGCTGAACAATTCCGGTTTCATTCGAAATAACCGATTGAAATGAAACAAGCTGAAGGGGAATAACCAAACTAAAAAACAGGCTCAAAAGTAAATACGCCCTGTTGAAACGAAGCATTTTTTCGTTTTCCAGCCACAATTTATATACCGCATAAAAAACAAAAAGCAGTATTCCGGATTTTAAAAGATAGGTGATCATTTTTTCTTTTTTTGAATTTGCGAATCGATTATTTTTCTAAGTTCTTCCAATTCAGAAGTGCTAAGATTGGTTTCGGTCGTAAAAAACGAAGCAAACTGCGAGGCCGAATTATTAAAGAAATTGCTAATCAGTCCGTTGACGTGTTTGGAAAAATAAACCGTCTTTTCGACCAAAGGATAATATTCCCTTGAATTCCCGAATTCATTATAAGCTACGAATTTCTTGTCGATCATTCGTTTCAGCAAAGTCGCGACTGTAGTCGTTGCCGGTTTTGGATCGGGATACGCTTCAAGCAAATCTTTCATAAAAGCCTTTTCAAGCTTCCACAGATGCTCCATTAATTGTTCTTCTGAGTTTGATAATTGCATTTTTTGAGGTTCTAAGGTTCTGATTTACTAAGTTTTTGAGTTTTTTTTGCCACTAATTACACGAATTTTCGCGAATTTTTATTTTGCCACAGATTAATTGATTTCAATGATTTAATGTATGTTTTATTTTTTTTACTCTACACTTATAGTTGTTGCTCTACAAATGTAGAGATTAATTTTTAATGTGCAAGAGAATTTTAGAAAAAAGGTTTTTTTAAGGTACAAAGAGGCAAAGGTGCTAAGGTTTTTTCTTAGGTCCTGAGGTTTTCTTTTGAGGTTCAGTAGGCAGGTGCAAAGAGGCAGAGGCTCAAAGGAACAAAGGCTTTTTTGAGAGGCAAAGGTGCATAGATGCAGAGGTACAAAGGTTTTTTCAATAGCCCCCAGCTTTAGCTGGGGGTTTACAATAGTGCAGAAGAAAATGGCTTTAGCCAAATAATTAACCCGAAGATTAAAAATTTCGATTAAAGCAAAAAAAAACTCCGGCTAAAAGCCGGAGTCTCTATAATTTAAAACACATACGGTGCCAAAACCTTTGCACCTTTGCTCCTATGTTCCTTTGCACCTTTTTCCAAAAACCTATTTCGAAAGCTCTACAAAATACTTATAAAACAACGGAATCGTTTCAATTCCTTTCAGGTAATTAAAGATTCCGAAATGCTCGTTTGGCGAGTGAATCGCGTCACTGTCCAATCCGAAGCCCATAAGGATGGTTTTGCTTTTTAATTCTTTTTCGAACAAAGCTACAATTGGAATACTTCCACCGGAACGAACCGGAATTGCCGGAACTCCGAAAGTTTCCGTATACGCCATGTTTGCCGCTTTGTACCCAATACTGTCAATTGGCGTTACATAGCCCTGTCCTCCGTGGTGAGGCGTCACCTTTACAGTAACTCCTGACGGTGCAATGCTTGTAAAATGTTTTGTGAAAAGTTCTGTGATTTCATGCCAGTCCTGATTTGGAACCAAACGCATCGAGATTTTAGCGAAAGCTTTGCTTGCAATAACCGTTTTGGCACCTTCACCCTGATATCCGCCCCAGATTCCGTTTACGTCTAACGTTGGACGAATCGAGTTGCGTTCGTTGGTTACGTATCCTTTTTCACCATAAACATCGTTTAGCGCCAAGGCATTTTTATATTTTTCCAAACTGAAAGGCGCTTTTGCCATTTCAGCTCTTTCTTCAGTAGATAATTCCTGAACGTTATCGTAGAAACCCGGAATCGTAATATGATTGTCTTCATCATGAAGTGAAGCGATCATTTTTGCCAGAACGTTAATCGGATTCGCTACTGCTCCACCGTATAAACCGGAATGTAAATCACGATTCGGCCCCGTAACTTCTACCTCAACATAACTCAAACCACGTAAACCTGTCGTGATTGACGGCTGTTGGTTCGAAATCATTCCGGTATCTGAAATTAGAATCACGTCGTTTTTCAGTTTTTCCTGATTGCGTTCTACGAACCAGGCCAAACTTGCCGAACCTACTTCTTCTTCGCCTTCAATCATGAATTTTACGTTACAAGGCAATGTATTGGTTTGCACCATTAGCTCTAAAGCTTTTACGTGCATGTACATTTGTCCTTTGTCATCACAGGCACCACGGGCAAAAATAGCGCCTTCCGGATGAATTTCCGTGTTTTTGATTACGGGTTCAAATGGTGGCGATGTCCATAATTCGATTGGATCCGGTGGTTGTACATCATAATGTCCGTATACGAGAACGGTAGGCAGATTAGGGTCGATTATTTTCTCTCCGTAGATGATTGGATACCCCGGAGTATCGCAAATTTCGACAAAATCGCAGCCTGCTTTCGATAAACTTTCCTTTACAGCTTCGGCCGTGTCAATAACATCTTGCGAATATGCGGTGTCGGCACTTACCGACGGAATTTTTAATAATTCGATCAACTCATTGATAAAGCGATCTTTATGTTGTTGAACGTAAGATTTTATATTTTCCATTTATTTAATTTTTACAGAAATTCAAAAATACAAAAAATAGAATTAATATTTTTTTGCAAAAATGCTTTGAAATTTAGAAGTTATGTTTATCTTTGCACCCACAATTGAGCGGATATGGTGAAATTGGTAGACATGCCAGACTTAGGATCTGGTGCCGCAAGGCGTGTAGGTTCGAGTCCTATTATCCGCACTTAAGGAGATACTATTAAACAGTATCTCCTTTTTTTTTGACAATAAAAATCTATGACACAAACAGTTACTGTTTAGTCATTTTAGTTCGATTTTTTTTACTGTTTAAA
This sequence comes from Flavobacterium sp. ENC, assembly GCF_020991415.1. Taxonomy (GTDB): domain Bacteria; phylum Bacteroidota; class Bacteroidia; order Flavobacteriales; family Flavobacteriaceae; genus Flavobacterium. The sequence goes on from NZ_JAJMOY010000001.1 coordinate 364,006, forward strand.
ATCCTTACAGTCGTAAGAACTATTTAAAAACCTTTGTTTATGGTGGTTTTATGGCATTTTTCCAAAGTTCGATTTCTCTTTAGAGTTCCGGCGTTTTTCGCATCTTCAGGCTTATTGCGATTTTTCGATATCAGATAAAGAAAGTCTAATATAACAGCCGCTTCACCATCATCCACCTCGATGCCATTTTTCGCTAACATCGCTATTGCCCTGTTAACTGAAATCCTTCTATCTATAAAATTCATATTCACTGTTTTTTTTGTTTTTTTTTGATGTTAATATTTTTGATAGTGCACCGTTCAATTCCAAGGAAATGTTTCCTGTTTGGAAATCAACCTTAACAGGTGGAATTAGATTGACAAGATATTTTTTATTTGCTGTATCCAAACTTGAGAAACCTTTAAAGATATCTACAAATGGTTTGCTTGCCAATTGGCTTTGCTCTTCAATACTCTTTAATTTGATATTGATGTCCTGCAGCTCACTTTTCAAGCATTTAGAATTGGCCAGGCTCTCTTTTTTTAACTCGCTATAATCATCATATTTCAGTGTATCCACTACAAATAACTTCCGGGCTTTGGAAAGGATTGAATTCTCCTCATTTAGCTTTATTGTCACCATATTTCGGTCATGTAAGTACTTTGCTTTTTGTGAATTTGTATTACAGTCTTCTAAAATAATTTTTAATAACCCAATTGCTCCATTTGAAAGCACAATCTGTTGCAGCTTGCGTTGGTAACAATCATTGAGGAAAGGGGCGCTAATTCTTGTTTTACATCTTCCCTGACAATGATAGTATGAATACTTTTTTGTAGATCCTTGGGAAAAGCTTCCGCTTAGTTTCCTTCCGCAAAGAGGGCATGTTAAAAATCCCCTTAGAAAAAATGTCGATTTGAGAATATCAGTTTTAGCAGTAACTTTTCTTTTTGTATTAATGATATGCTGGACTTCATAAAACAATGTTTCCGATATCAATGGATCGTGGGTTCCTTTTACCATTTGCTGTTCTTCTGAATTGAATTTTACCGGGATAAGTCCACAGTAAACGGGATTATGTATGATCCTGAAAAAATGCGATCGGGAACATTTCAAGCCTTTATCATAGGCCATATTGCGGATTTTCTCTATTTTATGGATATTTTTTGCAAGCTGATGGAAAGCCCAGCTTATAATTTCTGCATCGGGCTGTTTAGGAGCAATAATTTTTCTGCCGTCAACAAGCGTCATATTGATATATCCTATAGGAGCTTTATTAGGGTACCTGCCCATTAGTTTTGCCCGACGAATACCATTTGCCGTATTTAGAGCCCTCCTGCTGTTTTCTGCTTCCGGTACAGATAGGTAAACGGCAAGCATGACCGTACTTTCAGGAACAGAAAAATCTATAGGTTGATCAATAGCCATTGCTGTGGTCCTGTGTTTTCGAAGTATTCCTATCATCTCATAGGCAAGTTCAATATTTCGGCTAAACCGATCCCATTTTATGAAAAGTATACTCTTGCCTTCCTTTGACTTGTTTTTAATTACTGTTATTAACTTTTTCCATTCAGGCCTGTTGAAGTTTTTGGCTGAGAAGTCCTCGCGATAAATACCTTTTACCTCTATATTGTTGAATGCACAATATTTTAATAACCGGTCTTCCTGTTCGGGCAGGGAATATCCTTTCCTTTTTTGCTCGTCTGTACTGACCCGGATATATAAATAGGCCGATTTAGTCTGATCATACATACCTTGATTTTTAAATTTAACATCATAAATTCCTCCTAAGGGCAGACACCTTTTTTTAAAGATTATTCATTTTTACAACTATACTTGTGATAATTTGAATACAGCTTGCTTTTTAAAATCTAAATCTTACAGGCGTAGATGAGAATTTTCATGTTGTTATTGCAAGGCACGGAATAATTTAAATTTTAGTATACTTCACTGCCCAATCAAAAGCTAGGCTTTTAGTAGCTAGTCCCACACTACCACTTGAACAGCATATTGTGGAAGGTGATTTTAAGATTATCTGTATGATTGGAATTATTTACTTGCTAATTCTGAGCCAGTATGAAGAAGAAAATACAATTGATTTTCAAACATCATATAACCTATAAAGTATTGATTTTCAATAGTCAAATTTACAATAAAATACTAAAACAGCAAACAGTGCGGTACGTCATCTTTCCTTCATCTTAGACTAGAAAACAATTCAATCATAAAAAAAATGGCAATATTTTATTTAACTTTAATGGTCGTAATAAAGGTTCAGAAACTTTTTATTTTACTCCATATTTATGAATAAGCGGTATGAAACCGAACTGGAAAATATTACAGGCCATGCAGTATTGTCCATACAAAGCATGGCAGATAAACAGGGATCCTGATTCTGAATTGGAGACACCGCAGCTATCCTCTGCAAAAATTTCAGCCATAGATAAAATTGCATTGACAGCAGATGCTTTCTTTTTATCCGAGGATACAGGTGAAAAAGTGAGCCATTTAAATATATTGAAAGGAAAAGAAAACCTTTTAATCCAAATTAAACCTTCAATAAAAGCAGAAAAGCTGCTTGCCGATACAAAAAGGATTCTTGACAGCGATGCACCTGCCTTTTATAAAAACAAGCACTGTCCCGAATGCCAATTCTGGAAAACCTGCCATCAGAAGCTAAAAGAGAAAGACTGCATCAGTCTTCTAGGGAGCATCTCCCCTAAAATTATCGAACGATACCACAAGAAAGGTATCTTTACAGTCCTGCAATTATCCCATCTGTTCCGTCCAAGAAGGCGCAGCCGACGCAAGCCGAAAATTGCTTCCAATTACCTATGGGAGCTTAAGGCACTGGCGATACGTGAACAGAAGACCTATGTTATGTATACGCCCGATATTGAAGATATATCAGAAGCCATATATTTAGATTTTGAAGGCCTGCCTGATGAAAGATTTATTTATCTGATTGGAGGAATAGTCCATTTCGCGGATAAGCCTGATGAAACATTTTCTTTCTGGGCTGATAGCAGGGAAAACGAAAAGGAGATATTCCGAAACCTGTTTCGGCTTTTGAACCAATATCCTGACCTTCCTATCTACCATTATGGAAGCTATGAAACCAAATCGTTAAATGCTATTGTGCAAAGGTACGGCACACCTTTTAAGCAGGAATTTATCGGTCTCCAAAAAAGGATGGCAAACCTGCTTTCCTACCTGAGAACTTCCGTATATCCGCCAATCTACAGCAATGGGTTGAAAGAACTGGCGCATTTTCTCGGTTACGGCTGGACAGAAAATATCGATGGACTGCAAAGCATCGTCTTACGAAAGCAATGGGAAGAAACTAAAGATCCCGGTATAAGGGAAAAGTTGACCCATTATAATCTTGAAGACTGCCAGGCATTGGAAATAGTGTGCGGCTGGCTTCATGATCTTACAATTAATGCAAATCCTGACAATGTACTTGCAGTGGCTTCCATGAAAAAGCTAAGCCCTTATAAATTCCAGGCAAATCTGAATTTTGGAGAAGATTATGATATGATCAGCAAGGCCGCTTATTTTGACTACCAGCAGACAAAGATCTATTGGCGCAATAAGAAAACAGCTCCCTTTATATCTAATACTTCTGAAAAGGAATCAAGCATACATCCCGGCAAAGGCGTTATGGGCTGGCAGCCCGGAAAGGCGAATGAAGTTATAATTGCAAAGCCACTGCAAAACTGTCCCGGATGTGGGTCTTCTAAAGTTTATTATCTCAAAAACACGATGCGGTCTTTCAAACAGACCGATATAAAATTTACCTCATCAGGTGTACGCCGTCATGTTGTCGAATATAAATCAACTCAAGGTAAGTGTGGCAAATGTGGAATAAAATACAATAATGCCATCCTCAAACGAATGCGATATGGAAACAACCTTTTGGCATTAATAACTCAAATGTATATAAGCTACCATATAAGCAGCAACATGATTGCGAAAATGATAATGGATCAATACCATATCTGGATAAGCCCCATGTATGTAGTGAGCAGAAAATATAAATGGTGGCTCCAGTGGCAGCCCGAAGTAGATTACTTATGGAAAATTATATTAAAGAGCCCTGTAATCCATATTGACGAAACTACAGTAAAGCTGACAAAAGACACGGGCTATGTTTGGGTATTTGCAACATCGCATACCGTATTTTATCATTTTACATTAACCCGCGAAACGGAATTTCTAAAACAATGGCTAAAGGATTACAATGGCATTATTATCACCGATTTCTTCCCTGGATACGATGCGCTGAAGCTTCAGCGGCAAAAGTGCCTGATACACCTTATCAGGGATTTGAATGATGACCTCCATAAGAATCCATTTGACGAAGGATACAAAAATCTTATGGATGCCTTCAGCGAGCTGTTAGTTAAGATAATTGCTACGATAGACAAATTCGGCCTCAGTCACAAGCACCTTCAAAAGCATCTGAGAAATACCGAGGATTTTTACAAGACCTATCTTTCCATCGAATACAGAGGTGAGCTCTCCCTAAAATACTCTAAGCGCTTGAAAAAGCATTGGGATGAATTATGGGTCTTCCTCAAACATGACGATATCCCATGGAATAACAATAATGCTGAGGCCGCAATCAAGGCATTTGCACAGCACAGACATAATGTGAATGGCAGGATTCGTGAAGGAAAGCTCATCGAATACCTTAAGATGCTTAGCCTTGCCCAGACATGTCGGTATAGAAACATTCCGTTTCTTGACCTTTTACGTCACAAGGCGGGTCTTTGGGAGAATGTCCCGCCAGATTATTTGCCTCCTTTTTTGCCATTTCTCCAAGCCCGGTTATATGTCCGCCGGTTAAAATTTACCCGGAAGGGACAATGGAATGAATGGATAAAATCAGGAAAGCGGCCGATTTTTATACCCGCATCGCCCAATTCAACCTATAAAAAGACTGGATGGACCGACTGGCACGACTGGCTTGGCTTCAAATTCCTCCCATTTGAAAAGGCCAGGACTTATATGAGAAGATTAGGTTTAAAGAATCGCGATGAATATTGGGCATGGCTGCGAAGTGACAAAAGACCAAGCACAATTCCCTATTCTCCTGAAAAGGAATATAAGCGCACAGGGTGGATTGATCTTGGCGATTGGCTGGGTACCGGCAACACAGGAAGGCAACGAAAGAAAAGAATGACCTATGACCAAGCCAAGACATATATCCAAGCAGTCGGAATTAAAACACAGCATGAATTCTTTGCATGGAGGAAAACGGACCAGCGTCCCGATACGATGCCTCCCGACCCAAATAAAGTTTATTTTGAATTTGAAGGCTGGGGTGTATTTTTGGGTACCGGTAGGATTGCCAACCAGAATAAAAAATACCGTAGTTATGAAGAAGCAAAAACGTTTCTTAAACCTCTACGGATTACTTCCGCAAAGCATTTCAGGGAATTATGTGCATTAGGAATAATTCCAACAGATATACCTAACAGTCCTTATGCATTTTACTCTAAACAAAAAACATGGATAAGCTTTCCTGATTTCTTTGGAAAATAGTTGAGTTAATGAAATCCCTACTCATCCAAACGTAGCAGGAATTTCCGCTAACTCAAACTACACTATTTGAACTACTCGAAAAAGTTTATTATATCTCGAAGGTATATCATTCATTATACTATTGACATTCTGAAAATAGTGCATTGGCCTTCAGAAAGTAAAAAAAGGTCATTCCCTTTCATTTTAAAGCAAACATCATCGATGCAATGCGTACCTTCGGCTTTCGGGAACCATAGGATTTCGTAATAATTGTGGCGATGCGGTTCACTCGTAACAGGGTACTTTTCGGGATGGTACGCGATATGGAACTGGTCTTTATAGACTACAGTCCTATTCACATGGTCAACGCGAACTATTTCCTGTTTTTTTCATTTGGCATAATTTCCTTGGTAAAGGTAACGATTATTCACAGACATTTAAAAGCTAAACTATGGTTTCATATATCAAGGATTTCGTCTCTTTTACCTATAAGTGATTGACATCTAATCTGCTTTGCCATTGCCCATAGATTCACTGTTGCTACTCCTAAGATATAAGAGCGTCAATCAATGCCTTTTGCTTAACCATATAGGCTGTAATTGAAGAAGTTCTAAAGAATATCTTTCAGACAGTTATAGAATAAATAAAACTTCAAGTTGATGAACAAATTCATGAAGTATAATAAATACTTTACTTGCTATAACTAATGACGGTGGTGTATATGAATATTTACGAACACAAAATGCTGATATTAATAGAGAAATATTATATTTGCGTAACACTACACATTGTGTAGTAAATAGCAAACAAAATATATACATGTCTGAAGCTGTTGTTACATATAATTATCTTGATGAATATTTAGATGAATTAAGGTCTAAAGGAAGATATGCATTTACATTAGACGAAGCTAAAGAAAGATTTCCTGTATCTGATAAGGCACTTAATCAAAACCTGTACCGATTAAAAAAGAAGAAGAAGATTGTTCAGGTCAGAAAAGGTTTTTATACATTACTTCCTGCCGAATACTCACATCAGGGAATAATCCCGGTAAATATGTTCATCGATGACATGATGAAGGCATTGGGGAAAAATTATTACGTTGGGCTGGTTTCTGCCGCCGCACTTCATGGTGCTGGACATCAGCAGCCAATGGAAACGTTTATAATTACCGAAAGACCGGCACTCCGGGATATTAAAAACAAGAAGCTGAAGCTGAATTTCTTCATCAAAAATGAATGGAATAAAGAAGATGTCAACGAAATCAAAACTGAGGCAGGTTATATGAATGTTTCATCTCCTGAGCTGACGGCTTTAGATTTATTATACTATGCTGAAAGTATTGGTATGAATAGGATATTGACTATTCTTGAAGAATTAGTAGAGGCAATAAGACCTACCAGCTTAAAAAAGACCGCAAAATACTACTCCCAAACTGCTGCAATACAAAGACTTGGATATCTTTTGGAGGTCGAATTAGAAAATGAAAAATTAGCCGAAATATTATATAGAATAATTGCAGATAGAATAGGCGTAAATATTCCGCTTATGCCAGGGAAAGATAAAATTGGCGAAACAAATCCCAGATGGAAGATTATCAGGAACGTTGAAATCGAAAGTGACCTATGATACCAAGGCGATATATACAAGAATGGAAAGCAAATGCGCCTTGGCCGGATGATTCTCAGGTAGAGCAAGATTTGGTAATAGAGAGGGCTTTAGTCGAAATATTTTCCGATCCCTTTTTAAGTGAGCATCTTGCATTTCGCGGTGGTACGGCTTTGCATAAGATATTCTTAAAGCCACAGGTCAGGTATTCAGAAGATATAGACCTGGTACAAATCAAGGCTGGCCCTATTAAGCCGATACTGGAAGAACTGGGGAAAGCACTGGCATTTTTGGGAATGAAAAGAACAACAAAGCCGCGGGCGCACAACAACACGGTCGTTTACAAATTCGAAACAGAAATTGCTCCGATTATTACGATGCGCTTAAAAATTGAAATCAATTGCAAAGAGCATTTCACGGTATTAGGATTGCAAAAAGTGCCGTTCGAGGTAAAAAGCGGTTGGTTTTCGGGTCAGTGTGAAATCAATACTTACCAGTTAGAGGAATTACTCGGCACAAAAATGCGGGCGTTATACCAACGCCGAAAAGGACGTGATCTATTCGATTTAGAACATGCATTGGCAAATGTGAAAATTGATGGTGATAAGCTCATTCATTGTTACAAAGAATACATGAAGTTTTCTGACGGTGAACCACCAACACAGAAGATGTATATCGCCAATATGGATTTGAAGATGAAAGACGACGAATTCATGCAGGATATTTATACGATCCTTCGCCCTGGTGTAGAGTATGATAATGTTGCAGCTTATGAAGTTATAAAAAAAGAATTATTGGAGAAAATTTAAGATGAATAAAGAAACTACTTTACCTACACTCTGGACTTCAGCAAAATTAGTTGATATTTCACATATTAATATGGGACAATCACCTCCATCAAGTACATATAATACTCAACAAATCGGGTTGCCATTTTTTCAAGGAAAGACGGAATTCGGCAGCTTTTACCCGAATATAAATAAATATTGCTCAGAGCCCTTAAAAATTGCGGAAAAAGATAATATTTTAATTTCTGTTAGAGCGCCTATTGGCCCTACTAATATTGCACCTGAAAAGTCATGCATAGGTCGCGGATTAGCAAGTATCAACGGATATGGTGGTATACCAAATCGGTTTATCTTATATTATCTAAGATATATTGAAAAGGATTTAGTAAATCTTGGGACAGGATCAACTTTCCAAGCAATATCAAAGAAAAATTTAGAAGATTTGTTGGTCGTAGTACCACCCCTTTCAGAACAACATGAAATTGTTGAAAAGATAGAAGAACTTTTTAATGAATTGGATTTGGCTGAAAAAATGTTTTTAAAAATTCAAAAGAAGATTAAAATTTATAAACAAGTTATATTACGAACGGCTTTTAATGGAGAATTAACTCAAAAAGAAAGAGACGCAAGCTTATCAACTTCCGCTTTCGATTACCTAACAGAAATTGCAAAAAACAGAAAAGATAAATATGATCAAGCGCAAAAAACTGGTAAAAAATTAAAGAAAGATTTCGATTTCGAATTTGACTACAATCCTAATATCTCACGGTGGGCAATTGCTAAGCTTGACAAGTTAATTTCAATCAATGCTAGAGTTGGCTGGAAAGGTCTTAAAAAAGAAGAATACACAAAAGAAGGCCCATTATTCCTTTCCGTACATTGCTTAAATTATGGAAAGTATGTTGAGTTTAAAGATGCATACAATATCACAGAAAAGCGTTATGAGGAAAGCCCAGAAATAAAATTAGCTGTCAACGATGTTCTATTATGCAAAGATGGGGCAGGCATTGGAAAAATAGGAATTGTAAAGCAATTAAACGAAAAAGCTACGATAAATTCATCTTTAGCGATAATACGCGGAAAAGAAGCTTTTTTACCGGACTACCTATATTATTTATTTCTTGGCCCACAATTGCAGGCGCTTGTTAATGAACGGATTTCGGGAAGTGCAATTCCACACCTTTTTCAAAAAGACATTCGTGAGTTCAGATTAAATGTTCCTCCTCCAGAGGAACAGCAACAGATTATACATGAAATTGAATATAGGTTTACAATTGCAGAAAAGCTGGAAGAAATAATTTTATTAAACCAGAAAAGGATTTCAACTTTTAGAAAAAAAATATTGCAGAATGCTTTTTCCGGTCAGCTAATTACTTCTGATCCAAATGGAGAAAGCGCAGAACTATTGTTACAGAAAATTGCTTTAGAAAAAACCGAATATTTTAAGAAGCAAAAACTGATTGAGAAGCAAAAACCAGTAAAAAGGAAAATAATGGTAGAAAAAAAGACAATAATTGAAATATTGAAAAGTTCCCAATCTCCTATTTCGGCTGAGGAAGTATGGTTACAATCAGAGCATAAGGACAAGATCGAAAACTTTTATGCTGCCTTAAAGCTAATTCAAAATGATATAATTGCAGTAAAAAAAGGTTCTCAATCACTTTTATCCTTAAAACATGAGAATAGATAAAGTCCATATAAAATCAACATTTAAAAATCTTGACAATTTCGAAATTGATTTTGATGAAACTTCAATGGAAACTGTTTTGATTGGACTAAATGCTACCGGCAAGTCAAATTTTTTCGAAGCATTAGTAATAATTTTTCGTGATTTAGATTTAGAACGAGACCCCGAGCCAGCATTTACTTATTTTATAAAATATAAATGTAAAACTTATGATATTGAGGTTTCTTTCTCCACAACTACAGGATATTCATTTATTGTAGATAATGTGAAATTACGCTCTAAAAATGAATTTTTTAAAAGCAAAGATGATTACCTGCCACGACATGTATTTATATATTATTCAGGAACAAGTGACAGGTTAAAGAATCTTTATTCGGAACATGAAAAAAGATACTATTCTGAGATAATTAAGGCTGATGCTAAGTATGAAAAGTTTGACAGAATCAGAAGAATTTTTCTATCACAAAATATTCACGCTAGTTTCGCTTTAATCGCATTTTATATGTTTAAAGAACGGGAAAGTGAAACTATACAATTTTTAAAGGACGAATTGAAAATTCACGATTTTGGCTCTGCATTATTTGTCTTAAAACAACCAGCTTGGTCTAAAGTCAAAAAAGAAACTGATCAATTTTGGAATGCTAAAGGATTAGTTAGAAGATTTATAGAGGATCTATGGCTTTTCTCGTTAGCACCAATTTATCATGAAGAAAGAATTAGCACAAACTATAAAAAGGCAGAAAAGCTCAATTTGCTTTACCTTTTTTTGAGTGATAAAGAAAGCTTCCAAAGCTTAGTCGATTTAAAATATTCCGACAAAATACAACTTTTTAATGCCCTAGAGAGCATACACATCTCGGATCTATTACATGATGTGAAAATTAAGGTATGGAAGGAAAACGTTGACGGCGAACTTGCAATGGGCGAGCTAAGCGAAGGTGAAAAACAACTTTTAACCGTGCTCGGACTATTAAAATTCACAAAAGATGAAGAATCATTAATCTTATTAGATGAACCCGATACTCACCTTAATCCAATGTGGAAGTGGAAATATTTAGATTATATCGATCAAGTTGTTAAGCGTCCAGAAACTACTCAAATAATTTTTTGCACTCATGACCCTTTAGTCATAGGTAGTTTACGAAAAGAGCAGGTTAGAATTTTTGCAACAGATAGTGAAGGTAAAACTATTGTTGAAGAATCTGAAGTTGATCCGCGTGGATTAGGTGTAGCAGGAATTTTAACAAGCGAGATATTTAAGTTACCGACTACATTAGATTTACCAACACAAGAACTTTTAAATCAACGTAATGAATTAGTTTCTAAACAGTTTGTTTCTGAACTCTCTAGTGAAGAACAACTGAAACTACAAGAGATTTTCCAGATATTAAATCACGACAAGGGTATTAATATGACATATAGGGATCCATTATATCAAAAATTCATTCAAATTGTGGGAGGCATGGAACAATTTAAAATAGACTATGACACAACACCTGAACAATTAAAGCAACAAAATGAGATTGCATTGAAGATATTGGATAAGATTTATAAAGAAAGCAAGCAATGAGATATATAGCAATTGAAGACAATAAACCAGAGGCTGCTTGGCTAACTAAAGCCAATGGTCTCACGGGAAAATTATTAGCTGCAACGACTGACGCCGAGCGATTTTTACTAATTGAAGGGAACGAGAATGTGTGGAAAGAAATTAAGCAATTTCTTCGTGACCTAAATTATGGGAAGTGTTGGTACTCAGAATCTAAAGATGATAACTCCTATATGCACGTTGATCATTTCCGGCCTAAAAAGCGTGCAATGGGTATAGACAAAAAAGATTATGGCGGTTATTGGTGGTTAGCTTTTGAATGGACTAATTTCAGATATTGTGGAAGTATTAGTAACGTTAATAAAAGTGATAAATTTGCAGTTGAAAAGAATAAAGCAAATTGCAATACAGATCCTATAAATGATGAGTTGCATCTTTTTTTAGATCCCTTAAAATTAAAAGATGTTCAGAAGCTGACTTTTGATGAGGAAGGTAAAGCAAAATCTTTATCAAACAATAAAGCTGACTGGGATTATCGAAGAGCAGATTACACAGTTAAGTCGCTAAAATTAAATGATGGTGGGTTATTAGATGCTAGAAAGAAAATTTGGCATGACTGCGCAACATTAATTAATAAAATCGCAGAGCTATTAAAGGAAAATCAAACTATAATAAGCATTTCTAGAGAACAAGAAATCGAAGATAAGATGAAAGAATTAGAGAAGTATGTTCAGAAAGATGCTGAATATTCTGCAACCGCACAATCTTGCTGCATTACTTCTGGATTCATTTGGGCAATGAGAATAGCCGCTTAAAAAATTAAATTATGTCTACAAATACATTAGTTGCGAAAATTTGGTCATTTTGTGACACCTTAAGAGATGATGGTGTTAGTTATGGTGATTACTTGGAACAGATTACATACTTGTTATTCTTAAAAATGGCTGATGAATATGATGATCCACAGTATAAGAAAAATTTTAAAATTCCTGAAGATTGTAATTGGCAAATCTTACTTAACACTGCTGATGATTTACTAATTAGTGTGTATAGTGATAATTTAAAAAAGCTTAGCGAATCGGGCGGAATGTTGTCCAAAATATTTAGTGGTGCTCAAAATAAAATCAACGACAGATATAAATTACGAAAATTAATTGATCTGATTAACGAGGAGAAATGGATAAGTGAATCGGTAGACATTAAAGGTGAGATATATGAATCTTTATTGCAGAAAAATGCTGAAAGTAGTGGCGCAGGACAGTATTTTACACCACGTCCCGTTATTGAAGCAATGGTAAATTGTATTCAACCGTTACCTAAAGAAAAAATAGCTGACCCATCTTGCGGTACAGGAGGATTTTTCCTAGGGGCACTAAACTATATCCATGAAAACAACTCAAAATTAACTGAAAGTGAAATTGATTTTTTAAGGTTTAAGACGTTTCACGGATGGGAAATAGTTCCTTCAACAGCAAGATTGTGTTTAATGAATTTGTTTCTTCACGGCATTGGCGATTTGCAGAAAACTCCGGAAATTGAAGTTACGGACAGTCTAAAAAGTACATTGTCTGATAAAGTGAAAATTGTTCTAGCCAATCCACCATTTGGTAAAAGTAGTAGTGACGTGCCAACAGTAGATGAAAAGCTGGCCGAAAAAGAAGGATATTTTTTAAGAAAGGATTTTTGGGTGACGACAAGTAATAAACAACTTGCATTCTTGCAGCATATTGTTACGATGTTAGATGAAGATGGCAGAGCCGCAGTAGTATTACCAGACAATGTTTTATTTGAAGGCGGTGCTGGTGAAGTGATCAGGCAAAAGATGCTTCAAGAATTAAATTTACACACGATTCTTAGATTGCCAACAGGCATTTTTTATGCCCAAGGAGTTAAGGCTAATGTGTTATTTTTTGATAAGAAAAAAGCGTCTGCAAAAAATGGAACTAACGATGTTTGGTTCTATGATTATCGAACTAACATTCATCATACACCGCGCAAAAATCCTTTGACTTTTGAGAGTTTAAAAGATTTTATAAACTGCTACAATGCTTCGGATATAATTAAAAGGAATGAAACTTGGGGTTCGGAAAATCCAGAAGGACGTTGGAGAAAGTACAAGTACGATGAAATTGTGCAAAATGAAAAAACCAATCTCGATATTTTTTGGTTGAAAGACGAAAATTTAATCGATTTAGATAACTTGCCCGATCCTGACGATTTAATTGATGAAATTGTAAATGACCTTGAAAGCGCACTTTTGAATTTTAAAACCATAAAAGAATCGTTAAGCGAATAAATCAAAAACATTTGAAAATATTGTAATCAATGAAAGACACTTTCCTCAAGTTCAGCGGAGCAGATTACATAGATGGTGCATGCCTAACCTTAGAAAATGCAAAAAATCACTTTCTGGCGGCGGAAACATTAAGTAACCAAAACTTACACGGTATTGCAATTTCACTATTGATATTATCAAGCGAAGAATATATAAAATCCTTGATACTTTTAAATCTAAGCGGTGACGATAATTTTCTTGATGCCAAGGAAAAAGAAGAACTTTTCAAAAATCACAAATTCAAACATAAAAACATTGCAGAATTATTTAAGTCAATAACAGATTCAGCGGCAGAAGATTTTGAGGCTGGATTTTTTGATAGATTTGTGAATAATATTGATCCACTGACAAAATTTTCAGTTGATGGGTATTACATGAACAAAGTTTTTCAACAGATTTCGCTAAGCGATGATGATTGTAAACTTCTTCTCAGTTGGCTGGATAACGCTAATGAAATAAAAAACCAAGGTTTTACCTGGGTGTAACTGACAATTGGGAAACACCGGCAAGATTTACTTTAAATGAATTCAACGAATCTTATCGGATAGTGAAAATTCTTAAAGATGTAATAGAGCCTATATTTACGCTTCCTCTTGACGACGAACAATTATTAAATTATTTAAACAGTCGGAATATAATTGATTATACAGGATTCTACTTTGAATTTTCGATCTTAATTAGTTCTGCTATGAAGGAATAATTCCGCATTTCGAATCTCTGCACTATTGTCTTGGCTCTGTTGTTTCCATAATGTTTGCCATGTTCCAGGGTTATCATCTTGAAATTTCTTCCTTGCATTTATAACCACGTCAATTTGGTCAATATATTCATCATCGACAGAAATTATATCTCCATCATCCGTATAACCATAGTACATACAGATTTGTGTTTCTTGTTGCATAAAAACCACAAAACCTAATTTTTCATAAACTGGTACTCGATTGGCAAAACAGGTCAAGGATATACTGTCATTTTCTCCTTTTAAAATATTCATCATGTTTTTAAGAATGCCCTGCTTGCGATATCGACGGTCAACTATCGTACTGATAATGGCAATATCTTTAGCACTCGTTAGACTTCTGTGATATAAAATATAGCCGACAATTATTCCATTATATTCTGTGGTTAAAAGATGCGTTGCTCGTGCTCCAAAATCCCCTAAACGTACTAAGTACGTTCTTGTTTTCATAATTTCACGCATCATTAGATATTCAAATATGGGGCTCTGTCGTTGAAAAACATTTACGCTGATTAAATTAGCGTCTTGCGCCACTAAATTTAAAATTTGAAATGTTTGCTCATCGGAAATCTCATGTGAGATTTTATTTGTTGTGTACATTTTATTAAAAGTATAAGAACTACAAAAGTACGCGAAGATAATAACGTACAAACATATATATTTCAGACAATATCAACCTCTCTAAAAATGTCAAAACCGGTATGAGGTGTTCGATTGCCTTCCCTGACATTCCACAGAAAGACAAGTACAACCACTAGAAGACAATCACTTTAATTTCCTAATGCATTTCACAATTGCTAGCCTAGTTTTTACTATTTCAAAAAATAAATTTTGATTGACTAAAAAATGTCAATCATATTGTTCTTTTTGTGTAGTATTGTAAAACCTTACGCTTGATCAACTAGAGCATATACATCTATCAAGAGGTAGATATGCGCTATTCAGTAGCGGGTATATATAAATTGGCGGTAATTTCTAAAAAACGATAATCTATGGCATCAATTTTCAATTTCCAGTTTGGAAGTTTTTCAGAAAGTTCTCCTAGCTGGTTTGATTGGCTTTCATTGTTTGTCAGCACAGCGAGTATTTTTCTTGCATATTATATAGCGAAATGGATTTACAGCAAAGAGAAAAGGGATAAAAAAAAGGAAAATGAAACGTTAGTAAAATCAACTTTTCAGCTTTTTAAAAATAATCTGAATCAACTTAATGCAGCTATAAAAGCTCAAAAAATTAGCTTAGAAGAATATCACAAAGAGAAAAATTTTAAGTTGACTTTTCACCCAGATGTTCAGGTAGATTTTTTACAATTTATTGATGTAAAATCTTTGTATGAAAAAGTTGGATTTGGCAATGAAGAGGCTATATCAAATATAAACGATTTAATGTCTAATTTATATCGCTTGTACGATTTCAGACAATCCTTGAGAAGCGAAGTGCGTGCGTATCTTGAAAAATATGGTTTTTTCGAATTACGGTTTTATAGTTATAGGCAAGTACTATATTCTAAATACTTCAAACTTTGTAATCGCCGGGGAAAAGATTTCATAATTGAAAACAATACAAAAAAATGGCGATTTGAAGACACTGATATTTTTATGAGAGAATATTCCACTCTTAGAGCAAACATATTGTTAGATAAAGAAATAATGGACGAAAGCGGTTTGAAAGATCGTGGCCTTTTAAACGAAAGATTTCTAGTTCCATTAATTAATGAGATAACATTTAAGTATATTCCTGAAGATATTGATGCCATCGAAATTAATGATGTAGCAAATGAAGCTCACAATGCATTTAATGATATGGAATATATTACCGAAAAACATTTTTCAACAATAGAGAGCTACATTCAAAATCTAGAAGGAATAAGTACAAAAATTGAAACTTATTTGGCATAAAACTTCACTCAACAACATTTATATGAATTGCTGATTTTCAGGCAACAGAAACATTATTTTTCCTAAGTTTGTCTTTATTAGCTGAAAATACTCTGCTCTTTTTCCGCAACTTCGCATACACGCGAAACGTAGTCAAATCATATCCACGAACTAAAAAAAGAGCCTAAACCCATATCGTTTTCAATTTTTGAATTTATAAATTAAGTCAATGCGAAACTATCAATAGTGTAGGGAGCCTGATTATCAAACAGAAATATTTGAATGAAAAAAGTAATTGACTATAAAGGTACATTTCAAATTTCTATTCCTCCTACCTGGAAATATTGGGTAATGGAGAAAGACGTACACAGCTTTGAAGAAAATGATAATGTAGGAGATTCAGACTGCTTTCAATTTTCTATCAGCCCCTTAATAGAAGATGAAAAGAAAAAATTAGTAGATTTATTGGGGTATCTCCCGCCGACTCAAATGGGTGACTTTGACTGTCGCAATTATAATGATACGATTAAAGATGGATATGTTAGTAAATCCTGGTCTACAATCTATGGTACAGACCATATTTATTTTACCTATACCTACTCGACAAATCCTGAAGATGGATTCGATGAAGGCTTATTATCTGAGAAATTGAAAGTGGTGTATAGTTCCATTGCGTCAATTTATCTAATTGAGGACAGCGAACGCGAAAGGATACTGACGTCTTATCGATTTGAAATGTTTTTACAAGGTATTGGGGCAACAGACTTATTGATCCGCAAAGCTATCGAAAACAAAGCTTTCTTTGAAGCAACCTGTCTTTTTGGTAATCAAATTGATTCATTGTTGCGCATTGGAATTATTCTAAAAAAGCAAATCCTGAATAGTAATGACCTAATTGAACGAGAATGGATATATCAAGGATCCAACGATAAGAAAAAATCTGAAAAAGACATTTATAAAACAGCATTGTCCCTCGAAGTTATTACAGACACGGTTTATAAATTGTTGTTTAATTTATATGAAGATCGTAACCGTGTTATTCATAGGTCTATTATAAGTGAAATAACACTTGCAGAAGTAGAACAGATAGCGTACCAATATTATTTTTTAAGAGAGGATATCAAAGTAACTATTGACGATATAGAAACAGAACAGTTAAGATTGAATGTTGGGATGACTATCACCTATGAAGAGGATATGGGGAATAAATCTCATCACTTAAAAGATGTATTAGCCAAAATAGGTACCTTGAGTTATTTTTTAGAGTAGAAAAAATGCCAGCATCAAAATGGAAATTTATTAAATATTATCGCAATATTTTATATTAAATCGCGTCAGATTAAATTTATTGAAAGACACTGTAATAAACTAAGAAATTACGCTAAATTAGCTTACTATCATGCTCGCTATTAAATATTTGTGAACTTTATAGCCAGATAGATAAACAAAACCATAATCTTGTTGAGCTTAATGCTAATAGATGAACAAAATAATACCCGTTTAATTACATTCATTGACACCGAAATTGAACCAAACAAAGGTAAAATACTTGATATAGGTGCAATTAAACAAAACGGCAGTCAATTCCATAAAGCATCTTTAGGGGATTTTGTCCAGTTCCTCAAAGGCGACGATTATGTGTGCGGGCATAACATTTTAAATCACGATATAAAATATATAGGTAAGGCAATTTATGATGTTGGTATTAACTCTCAAAACATAATTGATACTCTATACCTATCCCCCTTACTATTCCCCACAAAGCCCTACCATGCATTATTGAAGGATGACAAACTTCAGACGGAAGACACAAACAACCCGTTAAACGATTCTATCAAGGCACGAGATTTATTCTATAGTGAGGTTGCCGCTTTTTGGCAAGCGGATGAACCCCTTAAAGAAATCTTTTACCTTCTTTTAAATTCCACAAAGGAGTTTGGTGCATTTTTTAAGTTTGTAAATTACAGGAGTATCAACCCTAATACAGAAGCTCTGGTTAGATTAAAGTTCCGTAACGAAATTTGTGAATATGTAGATCTAACCAAAATGATAGCTGAACATCCTATTGAATTGGCCTATTGCCTGGCATTGATTAATTCATTTATAACCCATAAAACGGTTCACTCCATTACACCTCCATGGGTTCTAAAGAACTTCCCTGAGGTAGAGCGCATAATGCTATGGTTACGAAGTAAACCTTGTATAACCGGTTGTAATTACTGTAATAATGCCCTTGACATCTACAAAGGATTAAAAAGATTCTTTGGTTTCGATTCATACCGGACTTATGATGGTGAACCGCTTCAGGAAAAAGCTGTAAAGGCAGCTGTGAATAACAAGTCGGTACTGGCTGTTTTTCCAACAGGTGGTGGAAAATCAATTACATTTCAGGTTCCGGCACTTATGAGCGCTGAAAATTCAAAAGGATTGACCATAATAATTTCTCCGCTTCAGTCACTAATGAAAGACCAGGTTGATAACCTTGAAAAGAACGGAATAACTGAAGCTGTTACTATTAACGGACTATTAGATCCGATTGAAAGAGCCAAATCGTTTGAGAGGATTGAAGATGGTTCTGCTTCTATTTTATACATTTCTCCTGAGTCGCTTCGCTCAAAGACTATCGAAAAGCTAATTTTAGGGCGGAAAGTTGTCCGTTTTGTAATTGATGAAGCACACTGTTTTTCATCATGGGGACAAGATTTCAGGGTCGACTATCTATATATTGGTGATTTTATAAAATTAATTCAGGAAAAGAAAAGCCTTGAAGATACCATACCCGTGTCCTGCTTTACTGCAACGGCAAAACAAAAGGTAATTGAGGACATACGGGATTATTTTAGTGAAAAGTTATCGCTGGATCTTGAAGTTTTCACTTCAAAAGCGTCAAGGACTAACCTTCAGTACAAGGTGTTTGAAAAGCAAAATGAAGAAGAAAAATATTTGACTGCGCGGGATTTAATTGAAGAGAAAAACTGTCCAACGATTATCTATGTGTCCCGAACGAGAAAGGCTTATCTGCTTGCTGAAAGGTTAGCAAATGATGGTTTTAGTGCAAAACCATACCATGGCAAAATGGATAAGCAGGAAAAGACCGAAAACCAGGATGCCTTTTTAAATGGTGAAACGCAAATTATGGTGGCGACCTCTGCTTTTGGTATGGGGGTTGACAAGAAAGATGTGGGCTTGGTCCTTCATTACGAAATCTCAGATTCACTTGAAAACTATGTGCAGGAAGCAGGGCGTGCAGGCAGGGATGAAAATATTTCAGCTGATTGTTTTGTACTATTTAACGAAGAAGACCTAAGTAAACATTTTATTCTCCTGAACCAGACTAAGCTTTCCATTAAGGAAATCCAGCAGGTGTGGAAAGCGATAAAGGACATTACACGATTTCGTTCTAAAGTATCCAACTCTGCATTAGAAATCGCCCGTAAGGCAGGATGGGATGACAATGTTATAGAAATAGAAACGCGTGTAACTACCGCAATTGCAGCCCTTGAAGACGCAGGGTATTTAAAACGTGGACAGAATATGCCCAGGGTATTTGCTAACAGTATTTTATCTAAAAATGCCCAGGAAGCTATTGATAAGATAAGCACTTCCGAAAAGTTTGAAGAAAAGCAAAAAGAACAAGGCGTACGTATTATAAAAAAACTCTTTTCAAGTAAAAGCAGAAAGCAGACCAATAACGAAACTGCCGAATCAAGGGTAGATTATATTAGCGATCATTTGGGTATTGTAAAAGAAGAGGTCATTAATGTGATAAACTTGCTGCGTGAGGAGAATATTCTGGCAGATGCAAAGGATCTGACCGCATTTATAAAGAAAGTAGACAATAAAAATCGTTCACTTTCCATTGTAGAGACATACAGTAAAATTGAAAACTTTTTACTTCCGATTTTCAAAGAAGAAGAAAGTATTTTTCATTTGAAAGAATTGAACGAGGAGGCAGAAAAAAATGGTTGTGAAGGTGTAAATACCAATAGGCTGAAAACAGTAATTAACTTTTGGTCTATTAAAAACTGGATTAAGAGGAAAAACTTAGAACATTCTAAAAATCACATTGCTGTATACTACCTTCAAAGTAAAGAGCAACTAAAAGATAAGCTTGAAAAACGGCATGAGCTTGCAAAATTTATCGTTGAATTTTTTTATGATAAAACTATCACTGAAGCTATAAAAGATCAGGAAGATAAAGATGAGATTTTGGTGGAGTTTTCAGTACATGAGCTAAAAGCTGCTTATGATAATAGTTTCAGCCTTTTCAAAAAAGAAATAAGCATTGATGATATTGAAGATACGTTGTTCTATCTTTCACGAATTGAGGCAATAAAGATAGAAGGTGGTTTTCTTGTCGTGTATAACCGCTTAACCATTGAGCGAACCGAACAAAATAATAAAAAGCAATACACTAAAGAAGATTATCAAAAGCTCAACCAGTTTTACGAAAGCAAAGTCCAGCAAATTCACATAGTAGGCGAATATGCCCAAAGAATGATTACCGATTACAGGAATGCACTTCAGTTTGTGGAAGATTATTTCCAACTCAATTATAGTTCTTTCTTAAACAAATATTTTAAAGGTAGCAGACAAAATGAGATTAAGCGAAATATTACCCCTTCAAAATTCAGACAACTGTTTGGGGAACTGTCCCCTACACAGTTGAAAATTATTAATGATAACGAAACACAGCATATAGTTGTTGCTGCCGGTCCAGGCAGTGGAAAAACAAAGGTGTTAGTCCATAAACTGGCTTCGCTCCTGTTAATGGAGGATGTTAAGCATGAGCAGCTATTAATGCTGACATTTTCAAGGTTGGCTGCTACCGAATTTAAAAAGCGTTTATTAAAACTGATTGGCAATGCCGCAAACTTTATTGAGATTAAGACATTTCATTCTTACTGTTTTGATCTTTTGGGTAAGGTCGGCACTTTAGAAAAATCGACAGATATTTTAAACACTACGGTTGAAAGAATTAAAAATGGCGATGTTGAGACCAGTAAAATTACAAAGACCGTTTTAGTTATTGACGAAGCCCAGGATATGAATGCAGACGAGTTCGCTCTTATTAACGCATTAATGGAGCAGAATGAAGAAATGAGGGTTATTGCTGTGGGAGATGATGATCAAAATATTTATGAATTTAGGGGCGCGAGTTCTAAATATCTTGAACAGTTCATTTATGACAACAAGGCCATAAAACATGAATTGGTTGAAAATTACCGTAGTAAAAGCAATCTGGTTACATTTTCAAATCAATTTGTCCGACAAATTCATCACAGGTTAAAAGAAACACCGATTATTGCTAATCAAACTGATAATGGAAAGATCAAGGTTGTTAGGCATCAAAGCAATAATCTGATTACGCCTCTTGTAACTGATATAGCTAACGCAGATCTTTCTGGAACCACGTGTGTACTCACAAAAACGAACGAGGAGGCTATCAAAGTTGCTGGACTGCTTTTAAAGAATGGCATTAAGGCAAAACTGATACAATCTAATGACGGTTTTAGTTTGTATAATCTTGTTGAAGTCCGGTTTTTACTGGATAAAGTAGATTTGGGAGCTGATATTTACACAATCAGTGATGAGGTTTGGGACAATGCTAAACGAGAGCTACTCAACACCTTCCGTAACAGCAATAAATTAGAAATCTGCCTGAACATCATCAAAGATTTTGAAACCACTAATCCTTACAAAAAGTATAAATCTGATTTAGAAGTTTTGATCCGAGAATCTAAACTGGAGGATTTTTATAATGAAAATGGCGAAACAATTTTTGTGTCGACTATTCATAAAGCCAAGGGTAAAGAGTTTGACAATATATTCCTTTTACTTGAGCACTTTAATATAGCTACAGATGAAGCTAAGCGACAACTGTATGTAGCAATGACAAGAGCAAAACGCAATCTATATGTGCATCTAAACGCAGACTATCTCAATCATTTAGCAGCGGAAAATCTTGAACAAATCGACGATTTTGAAACTTACAATACACCTGATAAAATTGCTATACATGCAACCCTGAAAGATATCTGGTTAGACTATTTCATCAACAAACAGGTTTTAGTTTCCCAACTGGTCTGTGGAGAAATATTATATATTAAGGGTGATGAGTGCTTAAATTCAAATGGGCAATCTGTGTTGAAATTTTCAAAGCTACTCATTAAGAAAATTGAGGAAATGGAGTCAAAACATTATAAATTGAGAAGTGCGAATGTGAATTTCATATTGTACTGGCTTAAGGAAGGAACTTCGCACGAAATCAAAATAATTTTACCTGAGCTTTATTTTGAAGCTATTGAGTATAAGTAAAATATAGCACTAAGGATTAATAATGCTAGCCAAATTAAAAATGATGCCCCCCAACATCTATTTTTTTACAAATCTTCCGCAAAAAATCCAGTATTTACCTTTCCGACCTTACTTTTAAATATTATATAGTTATCTCGCTCAAAAGCTTCAAATCTTCCAGCAAATGGTTTGAGTTTTGCAATATCTGGTGTACAACTCTAAGAGCTTATTTACTTTATTTAAAAGCGAATAAGCTTTTTTTTGTTTTAGTAAAATGCCCATTTTACCCTATTTCCAATTTCTAAACAATTTGTAATGTAATTGAATCTTAATTGTTTTCAGTTAGCAACATCATTTTTATTGTAAATTTATGAGCTAACTAATACAATCAAAATGAAGATTGGAAGAAATGATTTATGTCCATGTGGAAGTGGTCAAAAATATAAAAAGTGTTGTATAAATTCAGATACGACATTTTCGACAGATACTTTTCAAAACTACCTCAAAACACATGATGCTTCTGAATTATTGAAGATGATTTCTTTAATTCAGTTATTACCGATAAACCAATCCAAACTCATCAGATTGGAAAGCATTCAAGATTTAATTTGCTCAAACTTTGAAACAGGTGGTAAAGAAATAGATTATAATTCTGTAAAGCGATTAATTGGCAAAGACTATCCTGATGATTATAGAGAAGACCCTGCTGAATCATGTGGGACGGAAAATTTTATGTTTTTCAATGGCAATAATATTGTATTTCCCGGAATAGCTAAAGATAGCACACCAATTAACCAATTACTCTTAAATTCAATATTTGCTTGGGAAAATGATTTATCTGAAGAATTGAAACTAACAATTCGTGACGGAGCATATTTTATGCTGTTTATTCACAACATGATTGCTGAGCGGATAGGGCTTAAAAGATATCTATTTGAAGATGATTGGAGAGGTGAAATTTATTTTCCAGAAAGTAGCTTCGTTAATATTCATAAAGGTTTGTTTGAGTTTACAAGAGAAGATATTGAGGAAATTTATAAAAGACTGCATATTGAGGAAGATGTCATACAGCATTTTGTAACCACCCAACAGGAACTGATTAAAAACAAAGGGGAAGATACAGTATTAGTAAAAAAGCCCTTTTTTAAGTTTGAAGATAAATTTTATTTAGCATTGCCTTCTGCGCAAATGTACAGTCTAAACCTTTTTATTAGAAAGCAAATAGAATCGAAAGACCAGATTGAAGTTTTAAATTCATGCTATGAAAAAATGGTTTTAAATGAGTCGCATAAATATCTCAATGTTATGTGGGAAAGTGTTGATTTGGGTGTGGAATTGAAAAACTATGAATCATTGTGGCAGATGGATGCCAACAAATATGCCTACGTTAGATTTATTTCAAAACATCAGGATGATGATATAAAAAAAAGGGCAGATTCAACTATAGCTTTAGCTAAAAAGAGGATCAATAACGAAGAAACCGAATTTCTTTCAGTAACTATATTCGCACATTATGAAATAGATGAAATCCATACTTATCCCATTGAGTATCTAAAAGAAACCAAGTACCAAATTGCATTTAGTTTTTTTGACTTTGAGCGCATTTACAATCATTGGAAACCAGACGAATTAACTTTATGGAAATATGCCAAAGCTGAAGAAAGAGCAGATAAAGCTAATCTAAAAATGATGCCTATATTTTCGATATTAGCATATTTTCAATGGTATAAAAGAAATCATGACTCATTTTTTCCAACAGATGATCCAGCCCCTAACATGGTGAGTTTTGATTTTAGTACTCAAGCGAAAATAATTGCCGAATCTGCACAAAAAAGTGATAAGCATTTTGTAATGCAAGTTGAAAATAAAATCGGAGATAATTCGGAAGTTAAACTTAGGCACCTACCAGTGATTAAAACAAAAGATTATGCGCCAATTTATACGTCTGAAGAAATATTCAACAGAAAATTACGCAAAGTTTTAGAAGTTTATTCTTTTCCGATTTGGTTTAGCTATGATGAGAGTGTTGGGATAGTAGGCAGCAATTTTATTGAATCTATGATTTATTGGCTAAATGAATTTGCCGAGACTTTGAGTCCATACTTGGCAAATCTGGGCAATCTACCAATTGAATTTATATTGTCATTTGATGAAAGACTAAAATCTTTTCTGATATCAGGATTTGAGATTGAAAAGGGCGTAAAGATTAATGTAAAATATGAAGCTGATACGTACTTAAGAAAAATAAAACTAAAAATACCTATTGAAATATTTTCCGCTTTACATCGAAAGGATAATTATGGGGAACAAATTTTAATGGATACTATTTTAAAATCATTCATTGTTTTACAGCATGGTTATGGACTGAGAGAATTTAGTCAAGAAGAAAGAGAGAGATTCTTAGCTTCTCAAATGCCTCTCAACAGTAAAAAAATGCTGCTAACTTCTCATAAAGCAAATGACTTCAAAAGATATGATAGATATATTCCTAAACCAAGATATATACAAGATGCTGATGTCTCGGTTGTGCTTGAGAGTCAAATTAAATGGATGAATCTTTCATATCAAGTTCCTGAAAAAATTAATGCTGTCGATAAAGTTCCTTTCTTAAGTGAATTGATAAATACATTGACGAATAAGTTAAAGGAATGTTTAAATAATTATAATGCAAAAGAACTTCTTGTCGATTTAATGTTAAGACATGAAGCTATTATCCAAAGCTCTAGTAACTGGGACTTAGATTTGCCAGCGAGAATAAAATGCTTTGAAAAGTATCAAGATGTAATTAAGGAATATAGCGAAGATTACAACAATGTGGTAAAAGCTTCACATTCTTTAAGAAGTTTAATAGAATATGTCGTAGCAGAATCTCCTGCAGGCAACAAAAAAGTAAATATTGATGATGTTGATTTTTTATTGGCTTTAATTAATGAGATCATCTTTTATGGAACTACCAGAGATAGTATTGCGTTAGGGATAGATAATCCCGAAATGGGATTGCTTCCATCAGGGCGATTAGGGATGAATCATGATTTTCACGACACAATTTTGGCAGGTTACAAAGATTCAATAATCTTAGATGAGATTCAAGGTATTAACGAAGATTTCGATAGTCATTTTCAAAATGATGACCAAAATTCCGAAATTGATATAGAAAAAGAAGCTTACTACGACAAAATTACAAATGTGTTTCAAACAGATTTAGGAATAGACTTTTATCAAATTGGCATGATTGCAGAGTTCATGGCAGGTTACTGCTTTTCGAAGGAAAGTTCTTGGTGGTATTGTACCGAAAATGAATTCATAGATTTAGTAATGTCAAATTCAAATCTTTCAAAGGCAGAAATACAAGCATTTCTATCTTTTACTCAATTAGAATCTAGAGGTAAGATAGAAAATGTGCCAGAAGGACTTCATGCTAAAGAAACGTGGATTTGGCGATTTAACAGAAAACTATCCTACATTCGGAGACCAATAATAAGATTAAAACAAGGAGATTCTGAGGTCCTTATATGGAGTGCAAGACACTTGATAATGGCTTCAGATAACTTAAAGGCAATATTTTATAATGGAACATTAAAGGTTGATGAAGTTAGACACCCAAATATAGCAACACTCATAAATGAGCGATTAAATATAAAATCAAAGGAATTTAGAAATAAAGTTTTAAAGTGGTTTAAAAACACCCCACTGCAAGTTATAGAAAATGAAATTAGAATCAGAAGAAGTGTTTTCCCTAATGCTGACAGAGACTATGGCGACATTGATATTTTAACTATTGATAGCAACAAAAAAATGGTTTATTTGATTGAATGCAAAAATACCAAGCAGGCTAAAGTTATGTATGATTTTCATTTTGATTCTAAAAACTATCTTGAAAAGCAATTGCCAAAGCATATTAAAAGAGGTGAATTTATATCTAATAATTTAGAGCAACTTTCTGAAAAAGTAAATATAGATTTAAAAGGATATACTGTTTCTCCAATTGTAATTTCATCATATCAATTGCCAGTGAAATATTTACATGACATAGAAATTCCAATTTATTCATTTCAAGAAATTAAACGTGAAAAACTTTTTGATTAACCAAAAGACATTATATGGAAAGCAGAAAGTATGAACTTCTTGGAATACAGCAATGATTTTGAACTGCAATCAAACATACTTAGTTCAATCTTTATTTCATTAGTTGGTTTTCCCTGAAGAAATTCAAGGTTTCATTTACAATTTATTCAATGATCCAACCGATACAAGAAAAATAGATTATTCTCTCATTTTTTGCTAATAAATCTTTTATATGTATGGGAGAAATCCCATATTATTTGATTTTAAAACGAAAAATATTACACTCGATAATAATGAAATCTTACATCATCAAACATACTTTTTAGATAGACTCAAAACTAATTTATGAGCAATGCTTATCAATTTTAGATACCTTTAATCGGCTCTTTTCTAAAGCATCTCACTCAAAAGCCTCAAATCTTCTAGCAAATGGCTCGAGTTTTGTACTATAAGGTGCACTGAAAAAAAGCTTCTGAGAAATCAGAAGCTTTTTTGTTTTAACACAGTTTGTCATTCCGAGGAACGAAGGAATCGCATGCGCTGAGCACACACTGTTGTCGAATACTGGATGAGATTCCTTCGTTCCTCGGAATGACAAGCGATTTTCAAAACCACGTCCAGATAATAACAACTATAATTATGGATATAATCAGCATGACGCAGTTGGTTTTCTGATCTTTTGATTTGTCGTTATTGCACCAGTGGCAGACTTTACCAATAAACGATGTCTTTTTTCCGCAGTTGCTGCATTTCATCTTAGTTGTGGTTTTGATTAATAATCCAAAACTAATTTATAACGATGATTTTGTTTTACGGTTTTCCGTATCCTTCAGACCTTGCTCACTCCACCTCCAGATAAGGATCTAAAACTTCCGCTAATCTATGCAGCCAGTAAAAATTACTTTCAAGATGGTTTAGTTCAGGTTGTACGGTTTCGCATCCACTCATTGTACATAGAGAAAGCGTATAATTGACTTGCCGTATGGTTTTTGCCATATCTTTCGGATCAATCGTGTTGCTAAAAAATTCAGTTAGTCGTTTGTCAACTTCTTTTGAAAGGTTTTCTGTAGTCATAATTTTACAATTTAAATCATTGCAAAAATCAAGAGAATTTTCTTTCATTTGGACGCATATATGAGTGCAACTCTAATTATTTTTTTCGTATGCAAAATTGATTTCGGCTAAAGCCTTTCACTTTCAAACACAAAAAACCTCCAGTTAAAACTGGAGGCTATACATTTATTATTAGATTTGTTTATAAATAACAAATTATCCTCAGATAATGCAAATGTCAAAGTCTCAAAAATAGAGTTATCAATATTGTATTAGCGGCGGTAGTTTTTCTTATTTTTTTCTTTAGTTATAAAACCCTAAATCTAATTTTCACTAACATCAAATGATTAAAACCAAAAAATTCCATCTCACGAAAAAAGAATATTTATCTTTTCTTATTAGAATTTTATTAAAAAAACGATGGTGGCTGTATTCTTTTATATTGTTCCTTTCTGTGGCAATCTTATTTAAGGATCAGAAAGATTCTTCCGATATTTTTATGATTGCCTTTGGGTTTCTTTTACCGCTAGTAACATTATTTCAATATTGGAGATTTGCAAATTCAAAGGAAAACGAGATTTTTTTTAAAGAAACACAATATGAAATTTTCACGGACAAAATTATTTCTAACATGGGAGAAGTCTCTGAAGGTACAATTGCCATAGGGAGCTTCATAAAAGCTTTAGAACTAAAAGGTCTTTATCTTTTATATATTTCAAAAAGTCAATGTTTCTATTTTCCAAAACGAGTTTTTGAAACTCAAGAAGATGAAAATTGGTTTAGAAAGGAAGTGTTTTTGAAGATTAAAAATAAATAAATTTCGGCTAAAGCCTTTCTTTTCGAGCATACATAACCTCCAGTTAAAACTGGAGGCAATTCATTTATTATAAATATCTTTAAACTTTTATCAGGATTCTTCGGGAAATAAAAACTCTTAATCAAAAATTATGGCAACAGAATTTCAAAAAGTAATCGAAAAGGCTTACGGAGCTTTTAACGACAGGAACATACAGGCCGCTCTTGAAACCATGCAGCCTAATGTACAATGGTCAAAGGCCTGGGAAGGCGGCTACATTAGCGGTCATGACGAAATAAACGCCTACTGGACCAGACAATGGAAAGAAATTAATCCGAAAGTATATCCAACTGAATTTAACGAAAGACCAAACGGAAGCCTTGAAGTTGTGGTGCATCAAATTGTAAAAGATCTGGAAGATAAACTTATGTTTGACGGAAGCGTTAAGCATATTTATACTTTCGAAGACAACCTCATCAATACAATGGATATTGAATTGGTAGAAGAGCAATAGAACTTTTATCTTTGCATACTTTATTTTAAAAAAAGGAATCATGTCAATTACAACAGAATCAGAATTAGTTGGAATGCAAAAAGCCAGTGACGCTGTTGCTTTCACTTTAAAAAAAATGAGAGAATTTGCCAAACTGGGAATGTCTACCAAAGAATTAGACGATTATGGCGGACAAATCCTTAATGAAATGGGCGCTAAATCGGCTCCATATTTAACGTACGGTTTTCCGGGATGGACGTGCATCAGTGTGAACAATGAATTTTGTCACGGCATTCCATCCGAAAAAAAAATATTGGCCGAAGGGGATCTGATTAATATTGATGTTTCGGCAGAATTGGGCGGATTTTGGTCCGATAACGGAGGCTCGTTTGTGATTGGTGCCGATGTCAACCAGCACGAAAAACTGATTGAGGCTTCGAAACAAATTTTACACAAAGCCATACACAATATAAAAGGCGGTGTCCGCATTTCGGACATCGGTTTTATCATGGAAACCGAAGCCAAAAAAAGAGGCTACAAGGTGATTAAAAACCTAACCGGCCACGGTATCGGAAGAAGCCTTCACGAAGCCCCGCACGAAATAGCGAATTACAGGGACAAATTTAACCTGACCCGATTTAAGAAAAATTCGGTGGTTGCGATAGAGACTTTCATTGCCACCACCTCAACCTATGCCGAAACGCTGCAGGACGGCTGGACGATGGTCGGGAACAAAGGCGGTTTTATGGCACAACACGAACACACAATTGTAGTTACCGACGGCAAACCGATTATACTAACGGCCATGAATGAAATCTGGAATTAAATTTCAAATGTTTTAAAAATGCCAAATTCCAAAGCTGGGTAGTAAAGATTTAACCGCAAAGAGCGCTATGATTTACGCAAAGGTTCGCAAAGTGATAAATAAACTTTGCGAACCTTGCGTTTTTCTCCTTGCGAACTTTGCGGTTAAATATAAAAATAAAAAAGCCTTTCCGTTAAGAAAGGCTTCTTCCAATATTGCGGTCTGGACGGGACTCGAACCCGCGACCCCATGCGTGACAGGCATGTATTCTAACCAACTGAACTACCAAACCAACTGCGTTATTGTGAGTGCAAAAATACAATAGAAGTTGGGTTTTGCAAGGTTTTTTTCGTTTTTTAAACAAATAAAATAGTTAAAATTTTAACCAATTGATTTCTATTGAAGTACAAAAACAAAAAGAGCCGGATTTAACCCTTATTAGGTAAGATAAAAACATTAAACTGTGTTAAGTGTATCATCATAATCCTTGAAGGATGAAAATTTTTTATTTTTTACCCTCTTCTACAATTTATAAATTATCTGTGTCAGAATTTTAAAACTGCAATCTAAAAGTATTTATGTTGAATAAAAACTTAATATTTGTAAGGATATGCATCACTGTTTTTTTAGTGTTGCAGACACAAATTCCAAGTGTCTTAAATGATTGGAATATTAACCAATATTAAAACCATAGATCTATGTTAAAGAATTTAAAAGGTGCCGAAAAATTAACCGTTAACGAATTAAAATCTATTAATGGGGGCGTTAACCCAACATGCCCGGCAGCAGATGTTACAGACACTTGCATTACCGGACCGTATTATTGTCCAAATCCAAGAAATCTTCCAAGATGTGTAAAGGATGATGACCAGAACTAACTGTTCGTTTATTTGAAGTAAAATTTAGGAATTAATCCTAATTTAACCGCAAAGTACGCAAGGTTTAAATCGCAAAGGTTCGCAAAGCTATAAATAACTTTGCGAACCTTTGCGTAAATCTTAGCGCTCTTTGCGGTTAATTCTGATAGGTCCTAAATCAAAAAAGCCATCCACAAAAGTGGAAAGCTTTTCATTGGTCTAACTACTAAACCAGCTACGAGTTACAAATTCGTAGCAAACAACACAACTAATCTTAGATACCGTATTTGGGCAAAAAAGCCTTTCCGTTAAGAAAGGCTTCTCCCAATATTGCGGTCTGGACGGGACTCGAACCCGCGACCCCATGCGTGACAGGCATGTATTCTAACCAACTGAACTACCAAACCTCTGCGTTATTGCGGTTGCAAAGATAGTACAGAATTTCATTTCTGCAAGCGTTTTGCTAAAAAAAATTAAATATATTTTTAATTCGTTAGCCAAAGTTTTGTTTTTCAACTAAATATGTAGTCAATATTTTTTCAAAATTATCTCCCACGTTCACCGGAACGTACTTAATCTGGTTCTTTGCACAGGTCAGCGCCAGTGTTTTAAAGTACTCCTCTGCTCTTTTTTCATATTCTGCTTTTACATTATCGGCAAAAATCGACACTTCTTCTCCTGATTCTAAGTCGATAAACTTTCTGGGGGTATTGTCAAAATCGAATTTCAACTCTGTTTTGTTGTCAATAACATGAAACAGTACCACTTTATGCTTGTTGTGTTTTAAATGCTGCAAGGCGTTAAACAACTTTTCATCCTCTTCCGATTGCAGCATATCCGTAAATAAAATGATCATCGAGCGGCGGTGCATTTTTTCGGCAATCTGGTGCAGATAAGTAATCGTATCGGTGCTTTTTTTAACTTTTGGCTGTTCTAATAACTGTTCTAATTTATTGAGCAGCATTCGGTGGTGACGGTCACTTCCTTTTTCGGGAGCGTAATATTCGTACGTATCCGAGAAAACGCTCAGACCAACGGCATCACGCTGTTTCTTCAGGATATTCATTAAAACTGCCGAAGCCAGGACAGCAAAACCAATCTTTTTTTCGTAAAAGGGCTGATTTGATTTGAGTTCCGGATAATGCATCGACGACGAGTTATCGACAATCAGGTGACAGCGCAAATTGGTTTCTTCCTCAAAACGTTTGGTGTACAGGCGATCGGTTTTAGCAAACAATTTCCAGTCGATATGTTTGGTGCTTTCTCCGGCATTATACACTTTATGCTCCGCAAATTCAGCCGAGAACCCATGAAACGGACTCTTGTGCATTCCCGATATAAATCCTTCCACTACCTGATTCGCCAGCATTTCGAGGTGCTGAAAGCTGGATACTTTCTCTATTTCCGATTCGATCTTCATCTTTCAAATGTATTAAAAGATTAAATCATTTAAAAATAAAAAAAGGCCTGACTGACGCCAAACCTTTTTAACTAATTCAAATCATCCAAAATAAAAATTATTCAGTTCGTTGAAATTTAAAGCTCATATCTCCTGCATAGTAGGTATTACGAGCGTTTGTCGGGAACAGTGTTTCTGCTGCTGTACTTGAGATATACGCATATCCTGTAATGGTTATATTTCCGGCTACAATCGGATAAGTCGCTGCTGATCCGTCTGTTTTGGTTCTGTTGATCCAGTCGTCACTGTTTACCGTGAAGAAATATTCTTTATCTTTTGTCAATGCAATCGGAGTGATCGCTTTTTCAACGGTAACATTGGCTGTTGCTACATTTATAACTTCAGATTTTATAACTGTTTTGGTTGCTGCATCCCATATTGTAATTCTTAAAGTTGGGTTTACATCCGGAATTTTTACCACTAAAGCGTTTATTTTTCCCGTTACTGTTGGTTTAAAGCTAAAACCATATTCGTAGATTCCTGAGTTTTTTACATCAACCGCTTTTTGGCTGAATCCTGAACCTGCCATATAAGCATCTAAAGGATTTTCTTCTGCGTATTTAATCGGTTCTGGTCCGTTATCGTTGTCACTGCTGCAGGAAATAGCAAACACAGCAAGCGAAAAAATGGACAAAATTGTTTTTAAAGTTTTCATAAAAATTATTTTAACTGGTTATTTATCTGGTCTTTTAAATTCTAAATATTTATTTATTTTTCTAAAAATTAAGGCTGAATATTAAAACGTGCACAAACTTCCTGATAACTCATTTTAGAATAATCCGGTTTTGCAGTTTTAGCTGTTGCAGCGGCAACGCCACCCGGAATCAGGATATAACGCCAGCTAAGGGATGTTGGAAGATTTACAGTTCCTCCTGCGTCATGTCTGAATCGGAACAATTTGATTTTCTTTACCGTAGAGATAGCTGTAATGGTGTTAACAAATCCTCCTGCTGTTGAGGTATAAGGTAATGGATAGTTTCCTGCTCCAAAAGACATATAGACCAATACGGTTCCCTTGGCAAGAATATCTTCTGATAACTGGGGCGCAACAATGCTGGTAGACATCCCTGAAGTCCCATCAATAGTTTCTGCAACTGCTGTTGGCGCTGTTAGCCATGCACTGTAAATAACGTTGGCGGTTCCGGTTGCTCCTGCTTGTCCATCGATTCCGTCTTTTCCGTCAGTTCCGTCATCGCTGCTGCAGGACATGGTAGAAATGGCGACTAAAAAAAGCGTAAAAATGGTTTTTGAAATTTTCATAATAATTTTGGTTTTAAAATTTATTAAATGATTCGTATTTAATTCAATAGCGTTATTTTTGTAAAAGCCAAAGACGATTAAAAGAACGTTTCTTTCTATCTTGTGCTTTATTACGAGACAAATTTGCAGCATTAAAATCGGCGGAAAAACAGCTAATAGACAGACGACATTTTAAATAGACAGACGACGTAAAATCGAATTAAATGACCAAAAAATATACTTGTATTATTATTGACGATGACGAAATAGACAGACTTACGGTGTTATCGTTTGCCAAAAAATTTCCGGTCCTGGATATCTTAGGTGTTTTTGAATCGGCCGATGAAGCGCTTCCGTTTATCGAAGAACAAAAAGTCGATATCTTATTTCTGGATATCGATATGCCGGGCCTAAACGGAATAGAGTTTAGAAAAAAGGCTATGGAAATTCCGGTTTGTATTTTTATCACCGCACATCCGGAACATGCCGTAGAAAGTTTTGAAATAGAAACACTCGATTTTATTGTAAAACCCTTAAAGCTCGATCGCTTCACTCAGACTATGAGCCGCGTCGAAGAGTTTATGGAAATTAAACTCAAAGCCTTACTTTTTGAAGCCAGCATCGGTGGCGATACCATTTATATCAAAGAAGGCCACGAACAGACCAAAGTCAAACTGCATGAAATTTTATATCTCGAAGCCCTTAAAGATTACACGCTGGTGATTACCGAAAAAAAGAGACATTGCGTTTTGTCGAGCATCGGCAATCTTCTCAAAGAAGATCATTTTCAGTCCTTCATACGGATTCACAGAAGTTTTGCGGTGCAGAAACAGTTTATCCATAAAATGAATTCGACGGAAATTATTCTAAACAATAATATTTCAATTCCGGTGGGAAGAAGTTATAAGGAAAACCTAAATCTGATCTAGATGAGAAAGGGCCTTTCTTTATTTCTGTTTTTTATAACGCTTTCTGTTTTTGCACAACAAGAACCGAATTTGTCCCGCTATAAAACTAACAACGAAAAACTAAAAGTCTGGCTGAAATACACCTACGAAGTTTTAGATTCCGAAGATTATCCTAAACTGCTGATCGCCGCACAAAAAGGGATTGCACTTTCTAAAGATCATCTCGCTTACAAATCAAGGTTTTATTTCTTAAAAGGAAACGCTTACGAATTCAACAACAATCAGAACAAACAAGCATGCGTTAATTATGAGCTTGCCTTAAAATTTGCACAAAAGGCCCGCCATCTTAAAAACGAAACCTCAATTTTAATGCGCCTCAGTTATGCCTATTACGCCCTTAATGAAACTTCAAAACGAAAACAATTAATAGCCCATATCAAACAAGTTCTGGACACGACAAAAAACACCTATACCAAATCTGTTCTTTACGGAAGCCTTGGCGAATATTATCTTGATAATGCCGAATATGAAACCTTTATCAGTTACCAGCTCAAAGCGATTAATTACAAAAAACTGCTTAGAGAAACCGTGGCCAACGATGAGACCATCGGCGTTTCTTATAGCCAGATTGCAGCTGCGTACACCAAAATGAAACAATACAATAAAGCCATTGAATATTTAAATTATGCCCAGCCCTACATACAGACTTCTCCTTATGTCAGTGCTTTTTCCTGCAACTATTACCTACAGTGTTTTGTTCCTTTAAAAAACCTCGACAGCATTCAGAAATATTACCGCTTAGTATATACTTTTCCTTCTAAAAAAGATTCGTTATTTCTTAATTTAAGTTTTGCCAATAGAAGCGTATCGGAATATTACGCTAATGAAGGCCAAATAAATACCGCCTTTAGTTATGCTAAAAAAGCAGTTGTATTAGGAAAAAAATCAAATGATGAGGATATCATTATGGAAGCAAACGCCATAATGGGAAGGGTTCTATATGAAAAAGGAGAATACAAAAAGGCCATCGAAACCTTAAAAAAAGCTTCAGAAAATGCATTGACCTACGATAAGGAATCCTATGTAAATATCAATAAAAAACTTTCCCAGAGTTATGCCGCATTGGGGCTGTGGAAAGAAGCGTACCATTACAACGAAATCTACAGCAAATACAATGACGAGATAATGCAGGAATCGGCCAAACAAAGCATTGCCAATGCCGAAGCAAGTTATCAGAACAAAACCAAAAAGCAGGAAATAAAAAGCCTTTCAGCACAAAATACGATTAAAAACATTCAGATTAAAGAAACTAAAAAACAGCTTTTATTTTTAGTTTTCGGACTGGCATTAGTCGCCATTATCGGATTATTATTATTCAAACAAAGTCAGAACAGAAAGAAAACCAATCAGAAATTACAGGTTTTGAATCAGGAATTAGATGAAGCCAACAAAATAAAAGCACGTTTCTTTAGTATCCTGAACCACGATTTACGAAGCCCGGTTTCGAATTTAATTCACTTCCTGCACCTTCAGAAAGAAAGTCCGGAACTCATTGACGAAGCCACCGCTTTACGAATGCAGACCAAAGTCATTAGTGGGGCCGAGAATTTACTCTCCTCCATGGAAGATATTCTGTTGTGGAGTAAAGGGCAGATGGAAAACTTTAAACCTCATCTTCAGAAAACGCCGGTTGCCGTTTTATTTGATGAAATCCAAAAGCATTTCTCCGGAATTGAAAACATCCAAATTTCATTTGAAGATCCGCAAAATATCATTTTGGATACCGACGAAAATTACCTGAAAACCATTATCCGAAACCTGACCGGAAACGCCATAAAAGCACTGGATAAAACTCCCGATGGAAAAATAATCTGGAAAGCCCGCAAAGAAAACAACCAAACCTGTCTTTCCATTACCGACAATGGCCCCGGCGGAACTCAGGAACAGTTTAAAGCCTTATACGACGACTCCGAAGTCATCGGAATCAAATCCGGATTGGGATTACACTTAATTCGGGATTTGGCAACCGCCATTAATTGTAAAATCGAAGTAACTTCAAAACCCGATTCAGGAACGACCTTTACAATTAAATTCTTAAAATAGAGTTTGCCACGAATTTAAATAATAAGTTGCCACAAATTTCACGAATTTTCACGAATTAAAATGTGTGTGTTTTTATGCCACAGATTAAGGGATTTTCACAGATTAGAAAAATCTTTTAAATTCCTTTAATCTGCAGCAAGCTTTTTCAATAAACGTAATAAATAATTCGTGATAATTCGTGTAATTCGTGGCAAAAAAAATCCTTTTAAATCACTTTAATCTCTGGCAACCTTTTTTAAGCAAAATCAAAATAATTAATTCGCGGAAATTCGTGACATTCGTGGCAAAAAAAACCTTTTAACCTGTAACGATTAGACCCGACAGGTTTTAAAAACCTGTCGGGTCTGGCATTTTTTTATAAATAAAAAAGGTCTGACTTTCGCCAAACCTTCTTTATATAAATCATAATCTTACGATTACAACAAAGCGTCTAAACTATCTGCGTAGGTTTGTTTCGGAGCAACTCCTACTTGTTTTCCTACTACTTCACCGTTATGAAAAACCAAAACGGTAGGTATGTTACGCACACCATATTTTGCAGCGAATTCCTGGTTAGCATCTACATCTACCTTACCAACAACTACTTTACCTGCGTATTCTTCGCTAATCTGATCAATGATCGGACCAACCATTCTACAAGGACCGCACCATGCTGCCCAAAAATCTACCATTACTGGTTTATCTGATTTCAAAACTACTTCGTCAAAAGTAGCATCTGTTATTGCTAATGCCATAATAATTTTTATTTAAAGTTTATCCCTTGAATTTCTCTCAGGGGAGCAATTTTTAATTTGTTCCTTAACTGAGTACAAATTTAGAAATTTTAA
This sequence comes from Flavobacterium sp. ENC, assembly GCF_020991415.1. Classification (GTDB taxonomy): domain Bacteria; phylum Bacteroidota; class Bacteroidia; order Flavobacteriales; family Flavobacteriaceae; genus Flavobacterium. Next base: position 400,996 of record NZ_JAJMOY010000001.1, read on the forward strand.
ATCAATCAAACGCCATAACCAAATTAGTTTTCATTATAAACGTATTGTCATTAATTATATTAGTACTAAAATTCTTATTTGTAAGTTTTGTCCTATACCCGATTGAGAAGGCACGTTTTTAGGAATTTCACCCATTTTTAGTGTACCTTTAGTAATCCGGAAAAACCGTTCAGATGAAAACAGCTTTACTTCAGATCAAAAACTTCTTGCAATACGCGGGTTTTAAAAAATACGCCAGACGTTTTGGCTATTTCGTTGCAGGCTGCATTGTAATGGTTCTTATTCTGGCCGGAAGCCTGTCTTTTTATTTCAACCGGAACAAGACTGAAATCATCGCGAAGATCAACACCACCATCAACGAAAACATCAACGGACAGTTTCATGTGGGCGATTTTCAGTATAAGTTCCTAACCGGCTTCCCTAATTTTACCCTGGCTTTAAAAGAGGTTGAACTTAAGGATAACCAATGGAAAACCCATCAGCACACTTTACTAAAAGCCAAAGAAATCGAAGCGCGTCTGAACATCTGGAGCCTGCTGCAAAACGAAGTCAACATTCATAAAATCCTCATTAACGATGCGGATATTTACGTCTACAAAGCCGAAAACGGTTATTCGAACGCGGATATCTTTAAACCCAAAAAGAAAAAATCACCCGCAGATCAATCCAATACCGGAACGACAATCGATCAGGTCGACCTCAACGACGTACATTTTATTCTGGACAATCGTTTGGGACATAAACTGTTTGATTTTGATGTTTCCAGCCTGAAAACCAAAGTAGAATACGACGGAGACGACTGGCAAACCGATGTATTTCTGGACACGCAAATCAAAAGTCTGGCTTTTAATACCAAACATGGCAGTTTTGCCAAAGAGAAAGAACTCAGGGGAACTTTTAATGTTGCGTATTCTTCCGAAAAAGAAAAAATAAATGTCGTCACCCGAAATCTAAAAATCGGAACGGACTCTTTTGACATCATCGCTTTTTTTAATCTCGCCAAAGGCAATGCCCTGTTCGGAATCAATATCGGGACTACCATTTTATGGCAAAATGCTTCGAATGTCTTATCTGCCAACATCAGTTCGAAGTTAAACCGATTCAATTTGAGCCAACCCATAGACGTAAATTGCGACATCAAAGGCGATTTTAATGCCGAGGGCGATCCCAAAATTGTCGTTCAGGCGATCATAAAAGACAACGAACTGAGTATTCCCGACGGGTTGATCAAAAACTGTAATTTCAAGGGAATTTTCACCAATAATTTCAAACCCAAAGACGGTTACAACGACGCCAATTCGGCAATTATCCTGACCCAATTTGCGGGGGATTATGAAAATATTCCGCTTACGATTCCACAATTGTCGATTAACAATCTCAATAAACCTGTGGCTACCGGAAACGTAAGTTCTGATTTTGAAGTAGAAAAACTCAACGAAATCAGCAACGACAAATGGATTCAGTTTACATCCGGTCACGCCAAAGCCAACCTGAAATTCCAGTTTGATATTGTCGATTTGTACATTACAAAACCGCGTTTTATTGGCAAAATAGATGTGGATGATGCTTCCTTTCATTACATCCCAAAAAATGTGCGTGCCGTAAAAACCAACATTCATCTGGACTTTACCGAAAAGGCGCTGCTGATCAAACAAATTGCCTATAAACACCAAAACAACACTGTTTTCATAGAAGGAAAAATTGACAATTTCCTGAACCTCTATTACGACGCTCCGGAGAAAATGATCGTCAACTGGAAAATCTATTGCCCGAATATCGACCTTAAACAATTTCTGGGCGTTTTGGCTACTTCCAAAAAAACGAAAGCGGTTGCAAAAGCAGGCAAAAGAACTACTATCTCGAACCATCTCAGAACCGTAATCGACAAATGTTTGGTCGTAATCGACATCAAAGCCGACAAAATCAATTATAATAAACTAACGGCGACTCATACCACGGCAACGGTTCAGATGATCGACTCGAAATTAGTCATCAAAAACGGTTCGCTGCAAACCTCCGGCGGAAGCATCACCTTTAACAGCGAAGTACAGCCCAGCGGAAAAAACTTTGCCTTTAGCGCTGACGCACAGGTCAAGCGGGTAGATATTGCGAGTTTTTTACGCTCGTTTAACAACTTCGGCGTTACGTCTTTTAACCCCGGGAACATCAAGGGAAAACTCAGCAGCCAGGCCAATGTAACAGGTTTTATCAACGGTAATGGCTCGCTGATTACGAATTCGATGCACGGCAATCTGACATTCAACGTCAAACAGGGCGCTTTGTTAAACTTCGAGCCTATTGTAAAAATCGGAAAGTTTGCTTTCCCGTTTCGCGATGTCAAAAACATTACGTTTAGTGATTTATCGGGCATTCTTAAATTGCGCGGAGAGCAGATTGATGTCAAGGATTTCACCATCAGTTCGAGCGTCCTAAACCTCGATGCCGAAGGTATTTATTCCTTTGGCCGTGGCACCAATCTCGCCCTCACCATCCCACTCCGAAACTCCAAAAACGACATCAATCTAGCCACCCAGGCCGAACGCGATGCGGTTCGCGAACGTGGTCTTGTCCTGCATTTAAATGCTGTTGATGATGAAGGGAAAATGAAAATTAAGTGGGGGAAGAAGGGGAAGTAGATTTATTTATAACACTTCCACCCAATCTTGTCATTTCGAACGAAGGGAGAAATCACACTCGTAATTCGACAAAGATTTTCTTTTTTTGTTTTCATTTATATATTTATAAAAAGCAGAACTATAGCTAATATGATTATATTTCACTAATATTAAACTTCATTATCAACTCTTCTATTTATAAATTATCATAAATGTCTAAAATCATAAATGTCACCTGTGCAATCATCTTAAAAGATGAAAAAATTCTCGTTGCGCAAAGAAATGAAAAAATGAAATTGCCTTTAAAATGGGAATTTCCTGGCGGTAAGTTAGAATTTAATGAAAGTGAAATAGATTGTATCAAAAGAGAAGTTAAAGAAGAAATAAATATAAATATTGAAGTACTGCAAAAATTATCAAATAACATTCATGACTATGGCTCTTTTAAAATTAATTTAATTCCTTTTTTAACTCATTACATTTCAGGTGAAGTTAAGTTAGCAGAACATAAAGACTATAAACTAGTAGAAAAATCTGAATTATTAAACCTTGATTGGGCAGATGCAGATTTACCAATCGTTGAAGAATTTTTAAAACTTGAAATATGAACCAAGGATTATATGAAGAATTAGTTACTAAGCTGATAAACCACAAAATAAACGAATTAGATAAAGATACATTTCAAATAAAAAAAACTTCAATAGACAAAGCTGAAGCATCTCAATTATTATCACAACATATTGGCAAAGTCATCAAATATGCTTTAGAAAATTTACCTAAACAAAAAGAGATTGATTTAATAGATAATCAAATAAAAATTTCAAATAAAATAATTCAACTTTTAAGAGATGAATTAAAAAACGAAGAGTTTGAAGGTGATTTAATTGAAACAGAAGGAAAAATATTGAACGCTGTTTTTACAAAAGTCGATGCTCATTTTACCGACTTAGATTTACATTTAAAACAAATTACGCCTTACACTAGACTAATTCATAGCGAGCTTTTTACTGGAGGAAATGCAGGAACAACTTTAGAAAGTGAATTGCGAAAAGAAATATTATCTTCAGATAAAATCGATTTATTAGTTTCGTTTATCAAATGGAAAGGTATTCGAATTCTTGAGCGTGAATTAAGAGAATTTACCGAAAGAGGAGGAAAACTAAGAGTAATTACAACTACATATATTGGTGCAACGGATTCAAAAGCTGTTGAATTTTTGGCGTCATTAGAAAACACAGAAGTTAAGGTTTCCTATAATACAGGAAATGAACGCTTACATGCAAAAGCTTATTTGTTTCAAAGAAATACAGGATTTCATACGGGTTATATTGGCTCTTCTAATTTTTCTCGCTCAGCTTTAACTGATGGCTTAGAGTGGAATTTAAAAGTTACCACTAAAGAAGTTGGACATATAATTGATAAATTTAAAAAAACATTTGAGGCATATTGGCAAAATGCAGACTTTGAATTATACGATAAAAATATTCATTCTGAGAAATTAGTTGATGCTCTTAAACAAGGTAGATTTTCAAAAGAATATTCATTCACAACAACTTATTTTGATATTAAACCCTTTCCCTACCAAAATGAGATTCTCGAAAAGTTAGAAGTTGAAAGAACGGTTCACAATAGATATAGAAATCTTTTAGTAGCAGCGACAGGAACTGGTAAAACTGTAATATCTGCATTTGATTACAAAAATTTCAGAAATAATAATAAATCATCGAAATTACTTTTCGTAGCACATAGAAAGGAAATTTTGCAACAAGCTAAAGCAACTTTTCAAGGAGTTTTAAAAGATAATAACTTTGGTGATTTATGGGTTGATGGAATTGAGCCCAATTCTAATGAATACCTTTTTGTTTCTGTTCAAACTTTAAATAATAGATTAAAAGATTTAAACCTTTCTCCAGATTACTATGACTTTATAATTCTTGATGAAGCACATCATGGATCAGCTTCAAGTTATAGACCTTTTCTAAACTATTTTAAACCTAAAATCTTATTAGGATTAACTGCAACTCCAGAAAGAATGGATAATGAAAATATCCTAGATGATTTCTGTAACCGTATCGCAGCAGAAATTAGACTTCCTGAAGCATTAAACAAAAAACTGTTAAGCCCTTTTCAATATTTTGGAATTACTGATAGTATTGATTTAACAAATGTAAAATGGGAAAAAGGTAAATATGTTGCAAGCGAATTGACATCATTATATACTAAAAATGATATTCGTGTTGGAGAAATAATTACCAATCTTAATAAATACATTAATGATATAAGTGACATTCGTGCGATTGGCTTTTGCGTAACCATTGAACATGCGGTCTTCATGGCAGAAAAATTTAATTTAGCAGGATTAAAAGCAAGTTATTTGACAGCTAAAAATGCAAGTGAAAGAGACCAAATCAGAGCGAAATTCAAGAAAAAAGAATTCAATTATTTATTTGTAGTTGACATTTTCAATGAAGGTGTTGATATTCCTGAAATTGATACCGTTTTGTTTTTAAGACCAACAGAAAGTTTGACTGTTTTTCTTCAGCAGTTAGGTCGTGGCTTGCGCTTAGCAGAAGGAAAAGATTGCTTAACTGTTTTGGATTTTGTTGGAAATTCAAGATCAGAATATGATTTTGAAAGTAAGTTTAGAGCTTTAATAGGAAAAACAACAACTTCAGTTCAAAAAGAAATTGAAGATGATTTTCCCCATTTACCCTTAGGTTGTTCAATTGTCTTAGAGAAAAAAGCAAAAGAAACAATTCTTGAAAACATTAAAAAAGCTACATCATTAAATGTAAATCAATTGATAACTAAAATCATAAATTTTCAACATCAAACTGATTTGCCTTTGACCTTAAATAATTTCATTGAATTGTATCATATCTCAATTGAAACAATTTACAAAAAAGATAGCTGGTCAAGGTTATGTCAACGAGCAGGAATAATTGATGATTTAGAAAACATAAATGAAAACCAAATTTATTCTGCTATAAGTAATAAATGGCTTTCTACAAATTCAACAAGTTATTTTAATTTCATTTTAGGAATTGCAAAAAAAGGTTTTAATATTAGAATTGATGATTTCGAGGAAAACCAAAAAACCATGTTGTTAATGTTACATTATGATGTATGGCAAAATGCTGGAGGATTCGATTCTTTAGAGGAAAGTATAATTCAAATAGGAAAAAATAAAACTCTTGTTAATGAGATTATAGAAGTTTTAGAAATATTAATCGATAAAATTGGTTTTAAAGAAATTGACATTCAATTACCTTATCAACAACCCTTAAAATTACATGCTCGATATACGAGAGATCAAATATTAGCAGCTTTCCGTTTGAGTACATTTGATAAAAAATCATCTAATCGAGAAGGCGCTGCAGAAAATAAAAATTTAAATACAGAAATACTTTTTATTAATTTAATTAAAACTGAAGAGAACTTTTCGCCAACAACTATGTATGATGATTATGCTATAAGTGAAACTCTATTTCATTGGCAAAGTCAAAACTCCTCGAGACCAGATACTGGCAAAGGCTTATCTTATATTAAGCAACAAGAAAATGATAAGAAAATTTTACTTTTTATCAGAGAAAAAGCAAATGATGAGAAAGGAAATACAATGGGCTATGTTTTTATTGGAGAAGGAAATTTCAAAGAATATGAAAATGAAAAACCAATGAATATTAAATGGGAGCTAAATGAACCACTTCCGAATTACCTTTGGAAAGAATCTGCAAAAATGTCAATAGACTAACTTTTAATAAGTGCATGCAAAACAATCAAAAACCCAAATCAACCAGTCACTAGTTAGACTGGTTTTTTCATTTATAAAGTCAGGAGTTCCTTTGTTGTATTTTTACTTTTTGATTTCATTTCTACAACAAATTTGTTGTAAATATTCTGTTGTACTTTTTTCTCCAACAAAGCTTTTACAACAAAACCGTTGTAAATATTTTGTTGTACTTTTTTTTACAACAGAAATTTTACAACAGATTTTTTTCAAAATAAACCGGCTTTAAACAAAAAAAAGCCACTGCTAACAGTGGCTTTTCCAATTTTTTAATCAGTCAACATCCAGATAAGGATTTAGGATTTCGGCTAATTCGTTCATCCAATAAAAGCAAACTTCGAGACTCCTTTTATCTGAATGCAGCGGTTCGTGATCGCGCATGACGCCGAGCGCAAGCAGATAATTGACGTGTCTGATGGTTTTGGCCATGCTCTCCGGATCAATTGATTGGGTGAAGAAATCATTTAACCTCAATTCGGTTTCTTTTGAAAAGGTGTTGGTACTCATAATCTGAAAGGTTAGGTAATATAAAACCCGCGTAGGTTAGCTGTCCTACGCCTTTCAGAACGTTGCGGTTGTTTCCAATACCGCCAGCATACCACACGGGAAAATCTTTTTAAAGTCATAATCTGAAAGTTTTAGGACTGCGAAGATACACAAAAGATGGGAACTTCTGCAAGTCAGTACAAAAAAATACAAGATAAATTCTTACAATTTATATTTTCCTATTGGTGTGCAGTTTGTGATGTGATTTCTCCTTCGTCGAAATGACAAAATGGGGTAAATATTTTCATAATGTTTTATTAACTCACTTGGCTTTTCATTCTAATTAAGATAGCTTTGAGAAACAATCATTAAATATAAACCATATGAAAATTCAAATCAATACAGACAAGAACATCGAAGGACACGAAAGATTAGCTACTTACTTTTCTGAAGAATTAGAAAAAGGCCTAAACCGTTTTGAAGAAAAAATTACCCGCGTTGAAGTACATTTCGGAGATGAAAACGGAGAGAAATTCAGCGTAAACGATAAAAAATGCGTGATCGAAGTTCGTGTCGCCAATTTACAACCCTTAACTGTAACAGACCACTCCGATACGCTTGAAAAAGCCTTCAGCGGTGCGATGGCCAAAGCAAAAAAATCACTTACTACGACTTTCGAAAAAATGAAAGAGTATTAATTTATATAGATCAATCTACCAATAGAGATATCGCTAACGAATAGAAACAAAAAACCGAATACGATTTGTATTCGGTTTTTTTGTGTTTATGATTTTGGTAACGGCTGCCCAACAGGAATATCGCAACGATGTCCCGGTTGTCCATGTGCAGGATTCATGCCTTCTGCTACCTGATTCGTAGTTTCTGTACTCAGCAATGCCGGTAAGTTACTTTTGGCAGGCGGTGGTGTTACGGTTATTTTTTGCGAAAAAGACCCGCCTTGCGAAGGAGCCGAAGCTGTAGCGGTTGTACTCGCTTTCGGAGAATTCAGCGGTGCTCCAACAGGAATATCACATCTATGTCCCGGTTGCCCGTGCGACGGATTCATTCCTTTGGCCACTTTTACGGGAGCTGCCGTTGTTGTGGTCGTAGTCACCACCTGTTTACCCGGATTGACCTGCATGGTTTGTGCCGTTTGAGTTGTGGTGGTCTGCGTTTGTGTTTGTGTCGGAGCCGAATTTAACGGTGCTCCAACCGCAATATCACAACGGTGGCCGGGTTGTCCGTGTGCCGGATTTATTCCGCCGGTGGCGTTCATAACGGTATTCGGGTTGGCAGTTGGCGCAGGTGCAGCCGCTGCTGTATTGACTTTGGTTGTGTCTTTCATTAGTCCCAGTTTTACCAATTCTGAGGTTGGCGTGTTTTCCTGTGGCTCGAGTTCCTTCTTGCAGGATACCAAAACCAAAGAAGAAAGGACTATAGAGCTTATAATGATTTTTGAATTCATAACGGTAGTATTTTTAGAGCATTCAAATATACTAAATAAACCATATAAGGGATATAAGTTCATTTAAGTTTTGATTACTGTGTGTTTTTAACCGCAAGGAGCGCTAAGATTTACGCAAAGCACGCAAGGATTTTTAAAAAAGACTTTGCGCTTTTGCGCCTTTGCGTGATTAAACTATGTATACCTGCCTCCCGAAGCGTTGAGAAATTGCACGCAAAGTCGCGAAGTCGCAAAGAAAAACTTAAAAAAAAACTTTGCGCCTTTGCGTCTTTGCGTGATTAAACTATATCCACCTGCCTCCCGAAGCGTTGAGAATTGCACGCAAAGACGCGAAGTCGCAAAGAAAAAAAAATAAAACTTTGCGTGCTTCGCGCTTTTCATATTGCGCCCTTTTCGGTTAAATATATTTACTAACTTTAAAACCAAAAACAAACCCATTATGAAAAAATCACTTCTCCTTTTATTATTCGTTGCGACTTTTGTCCATGCACAAAATGCTGAAAAAGAAAACATCAACAATACTTTAGACCACTGGCACAAAGCAGCTGCCGAAGTAAGGTTTGAGGCCTACTTTAATGCCATGGCTGATGATGCAATTTATATCGGAACCGATGCCACCGAAAACTGGACCAAACCGGATTTCAAAGCCTGGGCTAAACCTTTTTTCGACAAAGGAACTACATGGAATTTTAAGGCTTTGGAACGCCATATCTTTTTTGACAAAACTGGAAAAATCGCCTGGTTTGATGAATTGCTCAGTACCCAAATGAAAATCTGCCGCGGATCGGGTGTTTTGGTGAAAGTGGGAAAAGAATGGAAAATTCAGCACTACGTTTTATCGATGACCGTTCCGAACGATGAGGTTGACGCTGTGACCAAAATAAAAGCGCCCATTGAAGATGCCCTGATTGCAAAGCTTCAGAAAAAATAAACAAATTAAGGGATTGTTATTATAATCCTAACTTTTTGAGTGCTTTACAAAACCGAATATCGATTTAATTATAACATATTTATCAAGTAAGCCTGTTTTTTTAATCCTGAAAATAGCATACTGTCAAAAAAAGGTATTGAATTTTACAAAATTGACTAAAATAAAGCCGCGCCCTCTATTTTATGAGCCCTAAAAAGCTGAATATTTATTTTTTTTTAACTTTGACCCCAAAAAAAATAGGGTTTAAATAAAGTATCTGAAAAATGAAAATAGAAAAACGCTGGATCATTTCCTTTATTATTATAAGTATTGTTTGTATTACAGGCGCATTTTGGCCAACGGTTACCGAAAACAATTACGTACTGTCTGAATTTGGAACTACAGATCATATTGTTCCTGCCGATGTTGCCTGGATGCTTACCTCCTGCTGTCTGGTTTTGATTATGACACCCGGATTATCCTTTTTTTACGGCGGAATGGTCGGCAAAAAAAATGTAATCTCGACGATGCTGCAGAGTTTTATCTGTCTGGGTGTGGTAACGCTTTTATGGGTTACCGTGGGTTTCAGTTTAGCTTTTGGAGATCCGGTAGGTTTTGGCACAGGAGCACATTTTTACAGTTTCTTTGGCAACCCGACGACTTTTGCTTTTATGGATTATGTGGGCGTTCTTCCGCATAAAAAATTAGCGAGCACGATTCCGTTTATGTTATTCGCTTTGTTTCAGATGAAATTTGCGATTATTGCTCCGGCGATTATTACAGGTTCATTTGCAGAACGCGTTCGTTTTATATCGTATTTAATTTTCATCAGTTTGTTTACGATTTTCATCTATGCACCTTTATGCCATGCCGTTTGGTATCCAACCGGTGTTTTGGGCAGTTATTTTGGTGTGAAAGATTTTGCAGGGGGAACCGTGGTACACATGAGTTCCGGTTTTGCTGCTTTGGCCGGAGTGCTGGTTTTAGGAAAAAGAAAAAACAGTTTACATATCCCGACCAATATTCCGTTTGTCTTATTAGGAACCGGAATGTTATGGTTTGGCTGGTTCGGGTTTAACGCCGGGTCTGCTCTTGCTGCCAACGGAACTGCTGCGATGGCTTTTGCAACGACTACAACCTCATCGGCGGCAGCCATGCTGACGTGGGTTTTCTTTGACCGAATGAACGGAAGAAAAGTTTCGGCTCTCGGCGCCTGTATCGGAGCTGTGGTAGGTTTGGTTGCCATAACTCCCGCAGCAGGTTATGTTTCGGTTCCGGAAAGTATGTTTTTCGGATTTGTAACGGCTTTGGTTTCTAATTCAGTTGTGAATTGTAGTTTCTCCAGAAGATTTGATGATACGCTTGACGTTTTTGCCTGTCATGGTGTGGGCGGAATCATGGGAATGATCCTAACCGCGATTTTTGCGCATGGCGAAAAAGCTAGTTTACTGCACGGCGGCTGGAACGTATTTATGCATCATATGATTGCTTTGGTACTGGTTTCGATCTTTACTTTCTTCGGGGCTTATTTCTTATTCAAAGTAACCAACTTTATTATTCCGCTTCGTGTTTCCGAAGAATCCGAACATATCGGACTGGATTTATCCCAACACGACGAAACCCTTGACCCTAAAATGCTGGCCGTACCGGAAACGCAATACCATTAAGATATTTGGTTTGCTACGAATTATAATTAAATAAAGAGATGGTTTGCCACGAATTACACTAATTTCCACTAATTTTTCTTTGCGTATGCTGCTTAAATTAATTCGTGAAAATTCGTGTAATTCGTGGCAAAAAACATTATAAAAATTGACAACTAAAAACTTTAAACTTGATTTTTTCGAGTATGCTGCTTAATTAATTCGTAAAAATTCGTGTAATTCGTGGCAAAAAACAAAACCACTCCGATTCATTCGTTTATATTCCTTAATTTTGCTGAAAATTTTTGTAAAAGTGGGAAGTAAAAATAAACTTAAAAGATTCAGGGAAAACGAAACATTTGAAAACGTTTTTCAACCAACCAGAGAAGAAGTGGTGGGCAATTTAATGCCTTTAAGAGGAAAATGGAATACTGATTTCTTTAAAAATGACAATCCGTTAGTTTTAGAATTAGGCTGTGGAAAAGGAGAATATTCTGTTGGATTAGCCGAAAAATACCCCGACAAAAATTTTATTGGAATTGATATTAAAGGCGCGCGTTTCTGGAGAGGTGCGAAAACTGCTGTTGAAACAGGCCTGCATAATGTTGCGTTTATCCGAACTCAAATCGAATTGATCAATCATATTTTCGCTGAAAATGAAGTGGATGAAATCTGGATTACTTTTCCGGATCCGCAAATCAAATACAAAAGAACCAAACACAGAATGACAAATTCTGAGTTCCTGAAATTATACAAAACAATCCTCAAAAAAGACGGTGTGGTAAACCTGAAAACCGACAGTGAATTTATGCACGGTTATACCTTAGGCTTACTGCACGGAGAAGGACACGAAGTTTTATACGCCAACCATAATGTGTATACAAACGAAGGAAGTCCGGAAGAAGTAACTGCTTTCCAGACTTTTTATGAGAAACAATATTTAGAGATTAACAAGGCAATTACGTATATTCGTTTTAAAATTAAAGATTAATTTAGTTTTAAAAACAAATACTAACCCATCATTTAACTGAATGGCATTACTTACTCCATTACTTTCAGGTTTCATTGCCGCTTTCATCGGAATTATTCCACCTGGTCTAATCAACATGACGGCAGCCAAAATAAATCTGAAAGAGGGAAAAAAGAATGCTTTATGGTTTGTCATTGGTGCGGTTCTGGTCATTTTTTTTCAGGTTTCTTTAGCCGTTTTATTCGCTCAGGTCATCGACAATAGGCCGGATGTGGTTACTTTATTGCGTGAAGTTGGTTTTGCGATCTTTTCGATCCTGACGATTTACTTTTTGTTTATCGCCAAAGAACCGAAAGCCAAAAAATCGAAGATTAAAAAAAGTAGTAAAAAAAGCCGTTTCTTTCTGGGCATGTTGCTTTCGGGGCTGAATTTCTTCCCGATTCCGTACTATGTTGTGGTGAGTGTCACTTTGGCTTCTTACCATCTTTTTGCTTTTGAAAACAATGTCATTTTTACTTTTGTATTTGGATCAGTTGTAGGTTCATTTGCTGCTTTGTACAGCTACATTGGTTTCTTTGGAAGAATCGAAAAGAAAACCGATTATATCATGCGAAATATGAATACGATCATTGGAAGCATTACCGGTTTGATTGCTGTGGTGACGCTTTTTAATATTCTGAATTACTATTTTGGGTAAAAATATATTTGCCGCAGATTAAAAATGATTCTTGTTGTGAGGAATATTTTTCACGCAGATTTTGGAGATTTAGCCGATTATTTAGTTAGAAATCTTAATCTTTTTATCCCGAATAGCTACTGGGAGTGATAAAAAAAATCAACTATGGCTGAAGATAATTTTTTCGAAAGAGTTTATGCGATTGCCAGACAAATCCCGTATGGGAAAGTAACTTCGTATGGCGCTATCGCAAAGGCATTGGGGACAGCCCGTTCGGCAAGAATGGTAGGCTGGGCCATGAATGCCTGTCATAACATGGAAGATGTTCCCGCCCATCGGGTCGTTAACCGAAAAGGACTCCTGACCGGAAAACATCATTTTGACGGAACCAATCTAATGCAGCAGCTTCTGGAAAGCGAAGGTATTGCTATAGAAAACAATCAGATTATCGATCTCGAAAAACACTTTTGGACACCGGAAATTCAATTGTAATTGTCCGGCTGAGCGGAGTCGAAGCCCTTTTCGTTATAAAGCCTTCGACTTCGCTCAGGGTGACACTCTATTAAAATTAAAATGACAACTTACCATAACCATTGTCAGGCTGAGCGGAGTCGAAGCCCTTTTTCGTAATAAAGCGTTCGACTTCGCTCAGGGTGACACCAAAACTGCGACTGCGACTGTGACTGTGAGTGAAAGCCAAAATTTGTCAGGCTGAGCGGAGTCGAAGCCCTAAATCAAACAAATCACAAAACTCGTCCGGTCTTCATCGGTCTGGTAGCTTAGGTAACCGCCGTGTGCTTCTATGATGTTTTTAGAAAGCGTTAACCCAATTCCTGCGCCGTCTTTTCTGGTGGTGAAAAACGGAAGGAAAACTTTGTCCCTGATCTCGTTGTCGATTCCTTTTCCGTTGTCTGAAATGGTGATGAAAAAGCGGTTGTTTTCGGTATAACTGGACAAAAACATTTTCTTTTCGCTCTTCTCTTTCAAAGCATACACGCTATTGGTAATTAAATTGATAATCACCTGTTCCATCTGGTTTTTGTCAATCAGAATCGATCGTGAACTATTAATTTCGTTTATCAATTCGATATTTTCCGCTTTCAGAATCGGGCTCATGATTCGCATACAATCTTCAAAAAGCGCATTGATTGGTGTCATTACTTTAGTCGGTGTCGGAAGCATGGCCAGTTTTCGGTAATTCTCGACAAAAACCTGCAAGTGATCGCTTCTGTTTATGATGGTCGAAATACTGCTTTTGATATCTTCAAAATCTTCTTCTTCCAGTTGTTCCTGATCTACAATGTGCAGTAAATTTTGCGAAAGTGCCCGAATTGGCGTCAGGGAATTCATTAATTCGTGTGAAATAATCTTCATCAGATTGATCCAGGCTTCCTTCTCTTTTTTCTCAATGACGCGCTGTATGCTGTCTAATAAAATGATGAAATATTCTTTGTCGTATGTTTTGGTATGGGAAGTCTGCAACACAAAAGTCTGCAGATCCTGTTCTTCAATTTTTATCGAAATAGCTGATTTTAATTCGGTAAAACCCAGTTTCTCGATTTCATTACAAAGCGAAGGCAGATAATTTTTAAGGTATTTCCAATGACTGACTTTTGGTACTTTAAAAAGGTTCGAAAAACAATCATTCATCAGGAAAATGTGCCATTCGTCATTTTCTTTTTCCAAAATTAAAGTGGCGGTATCAATATTGTCCAGAATCGATTGATAAATAAGTTCTTTCGAGATCTGCTCTTGTTCCTTAAACTTTAATGTATTGTACAACAGATACAACGTCTTAAAGTTTTCTTTTCTATACTCTTCCGGGAAATTGGTCGAAAAATCATTCTGTAGTATCGAAAGCAGGGTTTTATCGTAAAACAGCAATCGGTTTTTTATGGCAACATACATTTCAGAAATCAGTATAACCGCAAAAAAACCAACCAAAATGGCATTGTAATAAAGGCCTTTATAAATCAGAAAACCGCAAAAGAAAAACAATACCATAATACACAGTATTCTTAAAAACAAAGCATTGTAGAATTTCAGGTTTTTCATTGTTTATTTTTTTATTGGCTCCCGCAGATTTAGCAGATTGTGCAGATTCTCACTGATTAAAAGTTTAAAGTTTCTAAAGCTAATTTATCTGCTAAATCTCCAAAATCTGCGAGAGAAAAAACTGTTCATCAATATAATCTTTTAAATTGGTTCTTAATATTGGCTCTCGCAGATTTGGCAGATTAAGCAGATTCTCACTGATTAAAAGTTTAAAGTTTCTAAAGCTAATTTATCTGCTAAACCTCCAAAATCTGCGAGAAAAAAAACTGTTCATCAATATAATCTTTAAATTATTTCCTAAATATTGGCTCCCGCAGATTTGGCAGATTAAGCAGATTCTCACTGATTAAAAGTTTAAAGTTTCTAAAGCTAATTTATCTGCTAAACCTCCAAAATCTGCGAGAAAAAAAACTGTTCATCAATATATCTTTTAAATTATTTCTTAAATATTAGCTCTCGCAGATTTGGCAGATTAAGCAGATAAAATATATTAAAAAAAAATCCGCCAAATCTCCAAAATCTGCGAGAGAAAAAACTATTCATCACGCTACATCTATGTATTTTTCAAATCGTATTTTTCAATTCTGCGGTACAAAGCCGCTCGTGACAACCCCAGTTCCTCCGCTGTTTTGCTAATGTTTCCGTTGTGTTTGAATAAAGCTTTTTCGATCGCATTTTTCTCCAGTTCGGATAAAGGGTTATCATCATTTTCCTGAAAATCCTCGAAATCAAGAATATCAAGATCGGTTACCGAAATGGTCTGGTTATCGGCCAGAATCAAGGCACGCTCGATTTTGTTTTCCATTTCACGGATATTTCCTTTCCAGGGATACTTCTCTAAATAAGGGCCCACATTGGCTTCAAAATGCCAGTTTTCCTGATTGTATTTGGCCGCAATCTGATCTAAAATAAAATCCGCCATCGGGACAATATCATCCTTTCGCTCGCGAAGTGACGGCAGGCTGATTTCCATCGTATTGATTCGGTACAGTAAATCTTCCCTGAAGGTTTTGTTTTTTACCTCAGCCTTAATGTCGCTGTTTGTGGCTGCAATAATCCGTACATTCAGCGGTCGTGGCTTGCTTTCTCCCAGACGCGTAACGGTCTTGGTCTGTAAAACATGCAACAATTTAACCTGCAGATGAAGCGGTATATTTCCAATTTCATCCAGAAAAATGGTTCCTTCAGCAGCCATTTCGAATCTTCCGGGCGTATCGGTTTTGGCATCTGTAAAAGCTCCTTTTGCGTAGCCAAAAAGCTCACTTTCGAATAAACTATCGCTCAGTGAACCTAAATCTACATGTACAAACGGCTGTTTCTTTCGCGCTGAATTTAAATGGATAAACTCGGCAAATACATATTTTCCGGTTCCGTTTTCTCCCAAAATCAAAACATTGGCCTCTGTTCGGGCTACTTTTTCAGCCATCAGATAGGCTTGTTTTATTTTAGCCGAAGTCCCTACAAAATATTTTTTATCTTCTTTTTCAGCTGGTGTTTTTTTGCTGTTTTTTCGGCTTTCGGTAACTGCTTTATCAATCGTTTCGAGTAATTTTTCGTTGTGCCAGGGTTTCAGTACATAATCGAAAGCGCCTATTTTGATGCCTTCAACAGCGGTATCAATTTTTCCGAAAGCAGTCATTAAAATCACAACGGTTTGCGGCGAAAGTGTTTTGATTTCTTTCAGCCAGTGAATTCCTTCGCGTCCGTCTTCAAAACCTATCCGGTAATTCATGTCCAGTAAAACCACATTAATTTCATTTTCATTGAGAATTGAAATGATTTTTTTGGGACTGTTTGCCGTAAAAATGGTTTCAAAATGCTTTTTCAGAATCATTTTTGCCGAAAAAAGAATTTCTTCCTGATCATCAACAACTAATATTTGGGCTAGTTTTTTTCGCATGTCATTTGTTTTTGTTCGATTTCGAACGGTCAACTGTTCATTATCGGACACTCCTTTTTTTGATGGTTTTTAAAGTCTCTTTAAAATCAATGCTTTACCAATAATACTTTTTATGGCACAATATTTACCTATTGATTATCAGTAAATTATTTAAAAAATGGACAAGGTAATTCCTCGTAAAAATAGAAAATTTAGAAATCTCACAATACTAATTGGTGTTTTTTTAGCTTTGGCAGTAATTGTCTTTTTTTCTTTCAGTACTAAACGAACGCTGAATGTAAAAGCAGATGAACTGACGGTTCAAAAAGTCGAAAGAGCGTTTTTTGAAGACTTCGTGGTTTTTCAGGCCAAAGTAGAACCTCTGAACGTAATGCTTGTCAACGTAACCGAAGGCGGATCGGTAAAAGAGATTTTTGTAGAAAATGGTGCGATGGTAACCAAGGGACAATCGTTGGCCCGTTTGTACAATCCGAACACTGAACTTAATTACCTGACACAGGAAACGGCCATTATCGAGCAAATCAACAATCTGAATTCAGGCAAACTGAACATTAGAAATCAGGAATTAAACCTGAACAAGGATCTGGTGCTGATTGAGCATGATTATAACGATGCCAAAAGATTGTACGACATGAACTCGAAATTGTTTGACAAAGATGTGATTTCGAAAAATGACTGGAATACGTTTAAGGAAGGACTGCGTTTTCAGGAAGAGCGAAAAAGAACGATTCACCAAAGTATTCAGAAAGAAAAACAAAGCAATCAGGTTCAGATTTCGCAAATCAACCGCTCTATACAAACCATGGAAAAGAGTCTTGAAATTCTGAGAAACAACAAAAATAACTTTTTGATCACGGCTCCGGAATCCGGAAGACTGACTTCTTTTGAACCGGTATTGGGAAAAACATTTCAGGCCGGGGAAAGCATCGGAAAAATCGATTCCAAAAAAGGCTACAAACTTATTGCCGAAGTAGATGAGTTTTATCTGGAGAAATTACGCGAAGGGCTGAAAGGTCAGGTAGAATTTAAAGGCCAGACGCTTGAAGTTTTGGTAACCAAAGTAATTCCGGAAGTAAAAAACGGCCATTTTACGGTTGAACTGGCTTTTACGTCTAAAGAAACTATCCTTTTACAGGACGGATTAAGCTTTGGGGTAAAACTGATCTTATCAGAGAAAAACAAAACCCTTGTTGTTCAGAAAGGAAGTTTCAATCAGGACACCGCCGGAAAATGGATTTTCGTAGTAAAAGGAAATAAAGCCGAAAGAAGAACCATCAAATTAGGCCGCGAAAACCCTTCGTACTATGAAGTACTCGAAGGATTAAAAGAAGGCGAATCGGTAATAACATCTTCTTACTCCGATTATAAGGATATTGAAGAGCTTTCTATAAGTTCGCAGTGACAGTTTGCAGTCACAGGTCTCAGTCGCAGTCTCAGTTTACCATTTACAATTCACAATTAATAAAAGTTTCAATCATCAATCAATCAAAAAATAAATCAACAACACCTAATACTTTAAAAATATGATAACCATTCAAAATTTAACCAAAGTTTTCAGAACCGAAGAAGTAGAAACAGCTGCCTTAAGCGGAATTAACTTAGAAATTAAAAAAGGTGATTTTTTAACTATTATGGGACCTTCGGGCTGTGGAAAATCGACTTTACTGAATATAATCGGGCTATTGGACAGTGCAACCGACGGAAGTTATAAACTGCTGGATGAGGAAATGATTGGCTTAAAGGAGAAAGGAAGAGCACGTGTCCGTAAAGAAAACATTGGGTTCATTTTTCAGAATTTCAATCTTATCGATGAGCTTTCGGTGTATGATAATATCGAATTGCCGTTGCTGTACAACAATGTCAAATCATCGGAGCGAAAACAAAAAATTGAAGCGATTGCCGAAAAATTAAATATCTCACACCGTTTAAAACACTTCCCACAACAACTTTCGGGAGGACAACAACAAAGGGTTGCGGTAGCAAGAGCCTTGGTCAACGATCCCAAAATTATTCTTGCCGATGAGCCAACGGGAAACCTGGACAGTAAAAACGGTAATGAAGTAATGGAACTTTTAACAGATTTACACGCTAAAGGCGCAACAATCCTGATGGTGACGCACTCTGATTATGATGCTTCGTTTTCGCAAAAAACGATTCATATGAAAGACGGCGTGATCTTCTCTGAACGCTTCAACCAGAGAAATGTGGATGTTTTTATGGACACTAAATAACAATTAAAATGATCAAATTTATTGTAACTGCAATCTTAATTCTGGTAGGATTTGTTTGCAAAATAATGACTATCGAAAGTAAAAATGAGGTTTCTGTTTCGACTTTGACCGAAGTAATTTTAAAGAAATAAAAAGATGATCCGCAACTGGTTTAAAATATTTATTTATCATTTAAAGCAAAACAAACTGTTTTCATTTTTAAATGTTCTGGGATTAAGTATCGGCATTGCCGGTGTAATTTTTGCCATTTTATACTGGAATAACGAAAATGCCTACGATCAGTGGAATCCCGAAAAGGAAAATTCCTTTCAGGTCCTGAATAAAATCGGAATGACCGGAGATATCTGGGCTTCGAACTCGATCCCTTTTGGAGAGACCTGCAAAGCCACGATTTCTGAAATTGAATCGATTTGTTTCCTGAATAATACCTGGTATAACGATGCGCCTGTAAAATATGGGACTAAAAAAATCATTGGTACCAAAATTACGGTCTCTGACAATGGTTTTTTTGATATTTTTCCTTTCCCAATTGTAAAGGGAGCCAAAACAAATATCCTGAAAGAAAAGAACAGCGTTGCAATTTCAGAAGAAACGGCACAATTAATTTTCAAAAACGAGGATCCGATTGGCAAGTCAATTAATTATGACAATAATAATTACATTGTAAAATCGGTTTATCACCTGATCAGTCCGTCTTCTATAGAGCCTAATTATGTGTTTGGGGGAATTCTGAGAGATCAGGATAAAAACAGCTGGGGAAATTTTAATTATGGTTTATTAATCAAAACTAAAAAAGGAAGCGACCCTGCTGCTGTTTTGAAAAAAATGCAAAATATTGATTATGTCAACAGAACGCTGAAAGACGCTAAATCGAGCGGGCAGACAGTAGCACAATATATCAAAGAAAACGGACAGACGACCGTCATACTTGACCAGTTGAAAACGTCCCGCCTGCACGGCACAAAATCAAGCAATGGACGCAACTATCCGGAAGGACGAGGCAACCTGCAATTACTTTATATCATGATTGGCCTGTCGCTTTTGATTTTGGTTTTATCGTTGGTAAACTATATCAATCTGGCAACGGCATCGGCTATCAAGCGTGCTAAAGAAGTCGGAGTCCGCAAAGTTGTCGGTGCTACTAAAAATCAGGTAATTGTTCAGTTTATATTCGAAACTACCATTATTGTTATTCTGGCGATTCTTTTTGCCTTGGCGATCGTGGAACTTTCATTACCTTATTACAACACCTTTCTGAACAAAACCTTAACGATGAATGGTGGTGAATTTTACCTGCAGCTTATTTTCATTTTTGGATTAGTAATTATTCTTGCGGGTATTTTTCCAGCCGTTTATATTTCAAATTTTGAAACACTTAAAGTCTTAAAAGGAAATTTCTCCAGAAGCAAAAGCGGTATCTGGATCAGAAATTCGATGCTTATTTTTCAGTTTGGAATCGCTGCCTTTTTTATTGTGGGTGCCTTAATCGTGAATTCACAGGTAAGTTACATGATGAATAAAGATCTTGGTTTTAGCGGCAGTCAGATCATCCGAATTCCTTTTAATTATCAGGATCGAGGTAAAAGAACAGACAAATACCTGTCTTCAAAGCAGGAAATCCTAAAAATACCGGGAGTAGAAAACGTTTCTACTTTTGCCGGAACTTTCGGGAACAGTACGAATTCAAGTTCAGGTTTTACCCATAATGGCATTTTTGTACAGCCGAGAAATGTTGAAATGGATTTTGGTTTTCTGGAAATGATGAAAATCAAAATCGTACAGGGACGCGATTTGTCTCCGCAATTTGCTTCGGATACGATCGATAATATGCTGATGAATGAAACGCTGGTGAAGACGTTAAACCTTAAAAATCCCATCAACACTATCATTACTTCAGGCTGGGGTACTGAGGAAGGTGAAAATATGAAATTTAAAATTGTAGGCGTTGTAAAGGATTTCAACATTACGGGATTACAGGACAAAATTCCTCCTATGGTTTTTATCAACATGAAAACTATAGAATGGAACAATTTCAACAATATCTACGTCAAAGTTTCGCCCAATAATTTAGCGGAGACTTTAGCCAAACTGGAGGTTTACATGCAGAAAAATATAAATTCTGATTATCCTTTTAAATATGAATTTGTAGATAAAGGATTTGCCAAAACCTATGAGGAACAGGTAAAACAAAAGGATTTGTTTTTCATTTTAAATCTTGTCGTGATCATCATCGCCATTTTTGGATTGTTTGCTTTGGCGTCCTTTTCGATGGAAAGAAGACTGAAAGAAATTGCGATCCGGAAAACACTGGGTGCGGAGACCGATATTTTACTGAAAGAATTATCAAAACAATATGTCATTTTCTGCCTGATGGGGTTTGTTCTCGGAATTGTTCCGGCCTACATTTTATTGCAGAAATGGCTAGAAGATTTTGCTTTCAGAATCGGTGTTTCCATTGTTCCGTTCAGTATTGCATTAGTTTCTTTGTTGGTTTTGACGCTGATAATTGTTTTAACCAAAGCCTATCAGGTCACTAAAATAGACATCCTGAGGTATTTGAAATACGAGTAGTTTTAAGTTTTCAGTCGCAGTATTCAGTCGCAGTGTTCCGTTAGAACTGTGACTGAATACTGCGACTGCGACTTTTACTTCACAGCACCTGAATCTGAATACAGTAACTGATCAAGGCTTTCATCGCGTTCATAAACGTCCGGAAAAAAACTAATTTCACCCTGATCATTTACCCAGGAAGTAAAGTAGCCGATATAAATCGGGATTTTCTTTTTAAGCATACAGGTAGTTTCTTTTTCGCCGCTCATTGCCTGATCAATTTTATTGGCCGGCCAGTCGGGATCATTTTTCAAAATCGCAAGTGCCAGTCCTTTTGCCTCTTTTACATTGATACAGCCATGGCTAAAAGTACGTTTTTCGAAATCGAACAAACTTTTTGCGGGTGTATCATGCAGGTAAATATCATTGGGATTCGGAAACATAAACTTAACCAGGCCGAGAGAATTTTTCGGTCCCGGTTTTTGTCGTACACGTCCCCCGTTCCATTCCATATTATGGTCTGCGAGGTAATTTTTGTCACTGGCCATCTGCAGTTTTAATTCGTTTTGAATGATACTTTTCGGCACATACCAATACGGACTAAAAACAATTCGATCCATATTGCCGCTAAAAATAACCGTTTCGGTCATTCTTGTACCCACAAAAATATCTGATGTAAAATCATATTTCCCGTCTTTGACATAAATCAGCCGGAACGAAGGAATATTGACCATAATGTATTCATCTGCTTTTGCGAGTTTCGCCGGTATCCATCTGCAGCGCTCCATATTGAGCATGATGGTTTTTATCCTTTTTGAAATCGGCTCATTCAGCTGATCGATATGTTCTTTTGTTAAGGTATAATTCAGCTTCAGGCCATATCTTTTCTTGTAATTCAGAACGCCTGCCATGAGTTCTTCGTCATAAACATCACTTTTAGAATCCTGTGCCAGATCACCTGTTACAAATAAACGCTGTCTTATATCCTTAATCGTATTCGATATATCAAAAGGTTTTAGGTCTTTGTAAGTTGCAGGGTCAATTGTAATGGGCTGCCACAAATTATCAGTCTCCATTTTTCGGTATTTTTTTAAGGCTGACTGAAGTTTGTAATACTGACTGAATAACAGATTATCATCTTCATCTAACCGGTTTGAATCTACTATAAGCGAATCTAATATTTTGGCATACGAAATTGTTTTGGCCGGCAAAAACCATCCGATTTTCTTTAAAGTTGCCGGATCAACGCCCGAATACACATTGCTGGCATAAAAAACATACATGTTGGTAAGCAGCAATTCTGTTTCGGTCTGAGAAGGTTTTTCAGCCGAACTTTCATTAAAAACTTCATCTATATCGTCTTTATAAGGCATTTCCTTTTCAATTCCCTGCTCTTTCAAAACATTTACCTTTTGATACAGCAAATGACCAAATTCCGTGATATTTTTTTGATTGTACCAGATGGATTTGAAGCCCCGGTTTTTATAAATATCCAAAACATCACTTTTATATTTCTTTAGTTTGGAATATTTTTTAAAAAACTGATTTACCGAAACACTATCCAATGTAACTGTTGTGGCACTATTGGTAATGGTAAATGAATTTTCAAACGTTTTATTTGATTTACTTTCAACAGCTTCTGCTGAAGCCAAACAAAAACAACAAATGCCAATGGCAATCATGAATTTAAAGGGTATAGAATTTCGCATAATTTTATTTATTTGGATTGATAAATAAACTCACATAAAATTAACAGGCCTTTGGCTGAGCCATAATACGCTTTTGCCTGTTTTTTAAACGATGAAAAATTTAAATTTGAGGTAATTCAAAGATAAGCAACATTCCTGAAATTTATTCCTGGCGCGAGGGTGAAATTGTCTTAAAATTAATATATTTTTCCTACAAATTACTCATCAGCCAGAAAAGCAAATAAATCTTTTTTTCATCAAACACAATGAAACAGAACTTTAGACCCTATAATTTTGAATAATCTCAATATCAACAAATCCAATGTAAAAAAGTTAAAATCCGAACATAATCCGTTATCTTTGCAGTCTGAAATGAGTTTAAATAAAAACAGTTTTTAAATTAATTTCAATCAATTGAAAAATACGACGTTAAAATGAAATTAGACAGAAAAGAAATTCTTAAAGCTCTAGAAACAATCACTATAGCCGGAGAAGGAAAAAATATGGTTGAAAGTGGCGCTGTTGCCAATGTAATTACTTTTGGTGATGAAGTTGTGGTAGATTTAGTACTTCACACTCCTGCTATGCACATTAAAAAAAGAGCAGAAGACGATATCAGGAAAACCATTCACGAACTGGTGTCTCCTGAAGCAAAAATTAAAGTAAATATTAAAGTGGAAACTCCGGAGAAAAACGAAATTAAAGGTCGTGCAATTCCGGGAATCAAAAATATAATCGCCGTTGCATCCGGTAAAGGTGGTGTAGGAAAATCTACTGTTACGGCCAATCTTGCGGTAACACTGGCAAAAATGGGATTTGCAGTGGGTATTCTTGATGCTGATATTTACGGTCCGTCGATGCCAATTATGTTTGATGTTGAGAATGAAAAACCAATTTCTATTACCGTTGACGGAAAATCGAAAATGAAACCGGTTGAAAGCTACGAAATAAAAATACTTTCTATCGGATTCTTTACCGCTCCGAGTCAGGCCGTTATCTGGAGAGGTCCAATGGCTTCAAAAGCACTAAACCAAATGATTTTTGATGCAGACTGGGGAGAATTGGATTTTATGTTAATCGATTTACCTCCGGGGACAGGAGACATACACCTTTCGATCATGCAATCGTTACCAATTACAGGAGCAGTAGTCGTAAGTACGCCTCAGGCTGTTGCCCTTGCTGATGCCAAAAAAGGGGTTGCCATGTTTATGCAGGACAACATCAATGTTCCTGTTTTGGGGATCATAGAAAATATGGCGTACTTTACACCGGAAGAATTACCTGATAATAAATATTACATTTTTGGACAAGAAGGGGCCAAAAACCTGGCAGAAGATTTAGATGTTCCTTTTCTTGGAGAAGTGCCAATTGTACAGTCTATCCGTGAAGCGGGAGATTATGGCCGCCCGGCAGCTTTGCAGACAGCTTCGGTAATCGAAACTGTTTTTGAAGAAATTACCCGAAATGTGGTACAGGAAGTAGTAAACAGAAATGATAGCTTACCCGCTACCGAAGCCATTAAAATTACAACTATGGCAGGTTGTTCAGCAGTTAAAAAAAATTAGATAATGAGATAATTGGATAATTAGATAATGCTGTTTTGAAAATTTAAATTTCACAGATAACACATTTTCTAATTCTCTAATTCTCTAATTGACACATCAAAATATTATGACAACAGAAGAATTAACAAGCAACGTATTACTGGCTCTGGACGAAATCAGGCCTTTTTTAAATTCTGACGGAGGAGACATTACACTCATTTCTATTGACGATGACAAACATGTTAAAGTTCGTCTTGAAGGGGCATGCATTAGCTGTAGTGTAAACCAGATGACTCTAAAAGCAGGCGTTGAAACCACGATAAAAAAATATGCACCGCAGATTGAAACTGTAGTAAATATCATGTAATAAAAAAGATATTTTTGTGCATGTTTCTGCGTAGTATAATTAACAAGAATAATAGGCCTTAAGGTGTTTTTAGTGGTAAAATCAAAAAAAACATTCATAAAAATACTTGTTTTTGCGATTTTAACAAAAAATAATATAAAGTTTTAAGAGATTATATTGCTTTATTATTACAGAATTAACTTAAATTTGTGACGAACCCTTAAGCCATGATCTATGAGAAATTTTTACACTTTAATTTTATTATTATTTTTTGTTTCCGCGAACTATGCGCAACAAAGTTCCAAAACCCTAGTGGTTGATAAAGCCTGGGTAAATGAGTCTGAAGAATGGTCTGATTTTACTTATGCAGGACAAATTGTATTTTCGACAAATCCAAGTGCAGAAGAAGGATCATTGAGAATTGGTAATTACGATTTTTTATATGATTTCTGCGAGGGAAAAGCTAAATTTGCGAATAAAGCAACCTATAGCGCAGCTGAATTTGCACACCCAAGAAAACTTTCTGTAACAACAGATAAACAAGGAGTTGTCAATTCAACTTATGAAGGGACTTTAATTTTTCAGTCTGACAGAGATTATTACTCCGTAATTGCGGTAGTGACCTTGTTAGAAAAAGAAGGAACGATGCTGGGTGTAAAAATGCATTTAAAAGATAACGACAGAAGAGAATATGCTTTTAGTTTAAAACCTAACAGTTAATTAAAGACAAAGGGTTTGTTCACGTTTTCAAATCCTCAAAAAAATTCCAACAATTAAAATGGATGTATTAATAAAGATCAAAGATCGAGAAGGAGTTATACACGAATTACAGGCTCCAACTGATATGGCAATGAATATAATGGAGTTATGCAAAGCATACGAACTTCCTGTTGAAGGAACCTGCGGAGGAATGGCAATGTGTGCTTCCTGCCAGTGTTATGTTCTGAATGATGTTGCATTGCCGGAAATGGGAGATGAAGAAGAAGCCATGCTGTCGGAAGCGTTTTATGTTAAATCTAATAGCCGCCTAGGCTGTCAGATCCCAATTACAACAGAATTAGAAGGGCTGGAATTAGAACTGGCACCGGAATATTAAATACTAAATTACAATATTTTAAAATTCCAAATTCCAATAGTACCGGGTGTGCTATTGGAATTTGGAATTTTTTATGCATTTAAACCCGACAGGTTTTAAAAACCTGTCGGGTTTCATTCTTCAATTTATTTTACAAAAAAACCGCAATTACATTACTGCAATTACGGTTTTCTCTTTATAACAATTTTCTTTAATCTCCGGTTTTACACCAAACCTGCTGCTATTAAATATTCAGCGATTTGAATCGTGTTTGTCGCGGCACCTTTTCTAAGGTTATCGGCAACAATCCACATGTTTAGGGTGTTTTCCTGGCTTTCGTCACGACGGATTCTTCCAACAAAAACATCATTTTTTCCTTCAGCATACAGAGGCATTGGATATGTAAAAGTATCTAAATTATCCTGAACGGTTACGCCATCGGTATGGTGTAAAATTTCACGTACTTCGTTTACATCAAAATCATTGGTGAACTCAACGTTTACAGCCTCACTGTGACCGCCAACCACCGGAACACGCACCGCAGTGGCCGTAACCCTGATCGTATTGTCCCCAAGGATTTTTTGAGTCTCACGAACTAATTTCATTTCTTCTTTCGTGTATCCGTTATCTTCAAAACTGTCGCAATGTGGAATCGCATTTCTGTGAATTGGATATTTATACGCCATTTCTCCCTGAATTCCTGCATACTCATTTTCTAATTGTCTTACCGCTTTTACGCCTGTTCCGGTGATCGACTGGTACGTAGAAACAATAATTCTTCTGATGTTGTATTTTTTATGCAAAGGCGCTAATGCCAGCACCATCTGAATCGTAGAACAGTTGGGATTGGCAATAATTTTATCTTCCTTTGTTAATATTGATGCATTGATTTCAGGAACAATCAGTTTTTTGGTCGGATCCATTCTCCAGGCAGAAGAATTATCGATTACTGTAGTTCCCGCAGCTGCAAATTTTGGTGCCCATTCTAATGAAGTGTCCCCTCCTGCAGAAAAAACCGCAATATCGGCTTTCATGTCAACAGCAGTTTGCAATCCTACAACTTTATATTTTTGACCTTTATATTCAATTTCTTTTCCAACTGACCTCTCAGAAGCAACGGGAATCAATTCTGTAACGGGAAAATTTCTTTCCGCTAAAACTTTCAGCATTACTTCGCCAACCATACCAGTGGCACCTACAACCGCTATTCTCATTTTTATATTTTTAGTATGAATTAATCTAAATTACAACGCAAAAGTATACATAATAAAAATCAAAACAAGGCGATTCACAAAAAATAACAAAATGTTACAAAAAAAACAAAAGCAAAAAAACCGCCTCAATCAAGAAGCGGTTAAGTTAGACTTAGTGTAGCGGTATATGGTAATTATTGTTTATTTTTCAAAAGATCTCTGATCTGGATCAGTAACTCTTCCTGAGTCGGGCCAGCCGGTGGCGGTGGCGGAACGTCTTTCTTTTTAAGATTATTTATTCCTTTAATAATTAAGAATAAAACAAAGGCAACAATAACAAAGTTAATGACTGCCGAAAGAAACAAACCATATTTGACTCCTCCAAATGCCGTCAGCTCTTCGATAGTAGACAAATGAGCCGCATCTAATGCCGGTTTTAGTAACAATGGTGTAATAACATTCTCAATTAATGAGCTTACAATTTTTCCAAAAGCAGCTCCAATTATAACCCCGACAGCCAAATCGACTACGTTGCCTTTCATTGCAAATTCCTTAAATTCTGAAAATATTCCCATGATTCTCTCTTTAGTTTAATAATTAATTGATATCGAAAATACGTAATTTTCTCTAAAGTTCCTGAAATCTACCTGAAAAAAACGCGCTTTACCCGTTGCGAAATACTCGTCAGAATCTCATACGGTATGGTTTTTAAAGCGTCTGCAATCTCTGTTACAGTTGGATTTTCGCCAAAGATAACAACGGAATCTCCTTCTTTACAATCTATTTCACTTACATCAACCATCAGCATATCCATGCAGATACTGCCGACGATGGGTGCTTTTTGGTTTTTAATATTGATGTAGCCCACCTGATTTCCCCACAATCTCGAAATGCCATCGGCATAACCAATCGGGATCGTTGCAATTTTTGTTTCTTTCTCTGCCATAAAACGACGGCCGTAGCCCACGCTGTCTCCTGCCGGGATGGTACGAACCTGTGAAATAATTGATTTTAAAGTTCCCACATTTTCGAGGTATTTCTGCTCCAGAGGATCATTTGAAACACCGTATAAACCAATTCCAAGACGTACCATATTATATTGCGCTTCCGGAAAATTGCTGATTCCGGATGTATTGAGGATATGACGGATCGGATTGATGCCTAATTCTTTTATTAATTCAGAAGATAATTTTTCAAATAAATTGATCTGGGAAATTACAAAATCATAATGATTCATATCATCGCTTGTTGCCAGATGTGATAAAACACTCTGAACTTTGACGGTTGTATTTCCTTTTAAAGTGGCAATTAATTCCCCAATAGTATTTTCTTCAAAACCCAAACGGTGCATTCCTGTATCAAGTTTTATATGAATCGGATAATCTTTCAGATTCTTTTCGCGGGCAATCTTCAGAAAAGCATTTAATCCTTTTACACTGTAAATTTCCGGTTCCAGCTGGTATTGAATAATGGACGGGAAGCTTGTCGATTCCGGGTTCAAAACCATAATCGGCAATTGGATGCCGCCACTTTTGAGCGAAATTCCTTCATCGGCGAAAGCTACACCCAAGTAATCTACTTTGTGATATTCTAATAATTTTGCAATTTCCAAACCTCCGTTCCCATAGCCAAAAGCCTTCACCATTACCATCATTTTTACATTTGACGCTAATTTGGCTTTAAAGAAATTCAGGTTATGACTGATGGAATTGAGATTGATTTCGAGAATTGTTTCGTGTGTTTTCTCTTCGAGTAAAGTTACAATCTCTTCAAACTGAAAAGACCTTGCCCCTTTTATCAGAATGGTTTCATTGGCAAAGTTCAGGCTTTCAAAACCGGAGATAAAATCGGCTGTGGTCTCAAACATTATAGCATTTGAAAATTTATCTGCGAAGGACGAAATCGTCTTTCCTATACCTATAATACGGTTTACTTTATTGTCTGCGATCAATTGCGCAACTTTGGAATATAATTCTTCATTTGAAAATCCGCTCTGAAAAATATCCGATAAGATTACCGTTTTCGAAGCGTTCTTTTTCTGGCTTTCCAGAAAGTCCAAAGCAATTTTGAGGGATTGAAAATCGGAACTGTAACTATCGTCAATAATACTGCAATTATTAATTCCGTTTTTTACTTCAAGGCGCATTTCTACCGGATACAGCAGCTGCATTCGGTTTTGAATCGTTGCGGAGTCGTATTTGAAATACAGCAAAACCAACAAACAGGAAACCACATTTTCTATTGAAGCAGAATCCTGAAAAGGAATTTCTAAATCAAAAATCCCGTTTTGATATTGATACTGAATAAGGGTGGTATCGTCTTTACTTTCTTTTTTAAGAATTAAAACATCCGCGGTTTTATCCGTGAAACTCCACGAAAAAAGTACCCTGCCTTTTAATTGGTTTTCTTTCGAAAAAGAAGCCAGACATGCGTCAACAAGTTCATTTTTCTGATAGATAATTACTGTGGCTCTTTTGAAAAGCTGGAGTTTCTCGTTTATTTTCTGTTCCAAACTCTCAAACCCTTCATCGTGGGCGGATCCAATATTGGTTAAAACGCCAATATTTGGCTTGATGATCTGCTCCAGATGGGTCATTTCGTTAACCATCGAAATTCCGGCTTCAAAAATACCAAGGTTGTGTTTTTCATTAATGGCAATTACCGATAAGGGAACTCCCACCTGAGAGTTGTAACTTTTAGGGCTTCTAATAATATTGTAATCAGGACTCAGTAAAAAATTAAGCCATTCTTTTACGATCGTTTTGCCGTTACTTCCAGTTAGTCCGATAACAGGAAAATGAAATAAATCCCTGTAATACGCCGCAAATTGCTGTAGTGCAGTCAGGCTATTTTCGACCAGCAGGAAATTGGCTTTTCCCTTTGCCTCTTCAGGAATATACTGCACCACGAAATTCTGAACGCCTTTTTCAATAAGTTCCCGAATATACAAATGAGCATCATTGTTTATGCCGGACAGGGCAATAAACAAAGTTTTTGATCCGTTTTGTAAAGAACGGCTGTCGATCGAAACGTGATCTACAAAAGTATCTGTATTGAAACCAATCCATTCGGCCTGAAGAACAGGAATGAGGTTTTTTAAGTCTATGCTCATTTAAAAATCTTTTTGTCAAATTTAAAACATTAAAGACAGAAAAGAGTTGTGATTTTCTTAAAAATACCGGGGTGAATTGCAGCAAAAAACTGCACTAAAATAATTTGATTTGTGAAAACGTATCAAATTCGCAGCAAAAAACTTTATTTTATTATATTTGTTTAACACCTCAAATTACCCGGTTTTGAAAAAAATACTGCCCCTATTCTCTTATATTCTGCATCCGGTTTTTATATCGGTCTATGCCACTTTGTTTTATCTGTACTGCAAAGAGGATGTTTTTACGAACAGGGAAAAATATTATGTTTTATTTCAAATCCTGATTATAACCGTTTTGGTACCCGTATTGTTTTTCCTGTTACTTCGCTCCACCGGACATGTAAAATCCGTGATGGTGCCTGACACTTCACAGCGCAAAATTCCGCTTATTTTACAATGTTTTTTATACATTTTACTGGTTAAGAGAAGTATTGTCATCACCCGTTATCCGGAACTTCATTTCTTTTTTCTTGGCGCCTTGTTCAGTACCATTTTAGCACTGGTGCTTTCCCTGTTTAAGATAAAAGCAAGCCTTCATATGCTGGCGATTAGCGGACTAACTGTTTTTATTATAGGCTTAAACATTCACCTGCAAATGCAAAATCCTTATTGGACGGCTCTGGCAGTAGTATTAACAGGTATAGTAGCATCGTCACGTCTGGAAATGGAAGCTCATACCAATACAGAATTGCTTATTGGTCTTTTAGCCGGAAGTCTTCCTCAGATTTTATTCCTGTCTTTGTGGCTATAGAATGTAGAAAATCAAACCGGCATTGATGGTCTGAATGTTTACATTCTGACCTGAAATCGTTTTGACTGATGATTTAAATAAAGGATTTAATCCGTAATAGATATAAACATTCCAGGTATTATAACCTGCTGCAAGATAAGTACCGTATTGCAGTTTATTGATATCGGGATTATTGCTGACCTTATACGTCGTCTCCCCATCATCTACAGCAGATTTGGTAGAGAATGCATAACTGACTTTAAGTCCTCCGTAAACTCTCCAGAACTTATAACTTTCATAAGTTGAATTTCTCCAGCGGAATTCAATCGGAAGATCTATTAAATATTGTCTGTATCGATTGGAAACAATTTCATTATAATCATTTACACCATATACCAGCTTTCCCTGCCCATCTTTGGAAATCGTAAAATTCTGAAAGAAATTCTGATAACTTAAACCAAGACCTGTAGCAACGGCAAGGGTTCTTTTTTTGTTAATGGGCATATCACGCAAAAAACCGCCCGACAGTCCCACAGAAAATTTATCCTGCTTCAGTCCCGGAGGAATATTCACAAAAAGATTATAGGTTACAGAAAAGTAAAACTGATCTTCACGGTACAACGAATCGATTTTAACGATTGGCTCTATTTTAGGTTTTGTTTCTTCCTGCGAAAAAACAGTAAAAAACGAGACTAAAAATAAACAGCTAAAAAGTAATCTCATATCGTATTTTGATTTTAAAGAGTTTTTCAAGTAAACGTTTTTTGGAGATGATTTATTTCACTTACAAATATAATATAATGCCGGCTCAGGAGAAGATTAGAAAGCAATTATTCTCTTTTTCTGTAAAAATAAACCGATTTGCCGAATTAATTTTAATAAATCAACAACAGAATTTAAAAAAAACGATCCATTTTCGACTGCTCTTTTATACCTTTGTCTGGCATGAAGAAAAAACAGCTCATATTAAGTGTCTCTCTGGCCCTGACAGTATTGTTCTCAATATTGTTTCAGTCGATACACAGTTATGAGCATATTGTAAAGCAACTTTCAGAGAAACAATGCCATCACGATTATAGTGATCCAAGCGGAGAAATCACACATCAGCATCATAATTATGATCTTTGTTATGTATGTCATTTTTCTTTTGGAAGCTATTTGGTTCCGGAGGAATTTTCATTTGACTTTCATACTTCCCATAAAGAAATACCTTATTTCTTTGCTCTTTCAGAAAAAATATTTCCGTTTTCAGAAAGCGCTTACTTACTTCGTGGTCCCCCGGCCGCTATAGTTGCTTAATTTCGAAACATCGAAATAAAATTAAAAATCTTTTAAGTTACATTTCAAAAAAGCATTGGGTTTCCCCATCCTGACAGTCTCAGGATCGGCAGACTTTACTATTATTTTGGTGTTTTATTTTAAAAGAAAAATCCATTTAACTATAGCATCATTTTCAAATGAAAAAATTACTATTAGCCCTTATTTTAGGGTTTTCAGGGCTGCTTTCAGCTCAAAATTCCGTTTCCGGAACCGTATCCGATCTTCAAAATCAACCTATGCCGGGAGTTTCTGTGTATGCTCCGGAATTACATAAAGGCACCACAACTGATGCCAACGGAAAATATGAAATCACCAATCTTCCAAACGGAAACTTGCGCCTTTCTTTTACTTTTGTCGGTTACACCACGCAAAATAAAACAATTGCCAAACCGGTAAAAGAGAATACGCTCGACATTACATTGCTTGAATCTATTTTCGAAATGGATGAAGTAATTGTCTCTACGCCTTTCAACAAACTGCAATCGCAAAACGTGATGAAAGTAGAACATGAAAGTATCAAAACATTACAGCAAAAAGGAACCTCAACTTTAATAGAAGGTTTGGCAACCATTCCGGGGGTTTCTCAGATTTCAACAGGAACTTCTATCGGGAAGCCCGTAATCAGGGGACTTAGCGGGAATCGTGTTTTGGTGTATTCGCAAGGTGTGCGTATCGAAAATCAACAGTTTGGAGACGAACACGGATTAGGATTAAATGATGCCGGAATCGAAAGCGTTGAAGTCATTAAAGGCCCTGCTTCTTTGTTGTACGGATCGGATGCTTTGGGTGGGGTTTTATACTTTAATCCTGAAAAATTTGCCGACGCGAATACTTTCAAAGCCAATTTCAGTCAAAAATACTTTACTAATACGCAAGGAAGCAATTCCTCGATTGGACTGAAAACGTCTACGGACAACTGGAAATTTTTAGCCCGCGGAAGTTTCAACACCCACTCCGATTACAAAATTGCCGACGGAGACCGTGTAACCAATTCACGTTACAACGAAACGGATTTTAAAACCGGAATCGGATACAGCAACTCGACTTTTTCAAGTGTGTTACGATACAATTACAATAAATTGGATATCGGGATTCCCGAAGACGGTATTGCGGAACAGTCTTCAAGTAAAGACACACAGTTTCCAAGACAGGGAATTTTTAATCACTTGTTGAGTTTAAACAACGTAATCTTTTTTGAAAATTCGAAATTAGATGTTGATTTAGGTTACATTTCTAATGACCGAAGTGAATTTGAAGACAGCAATACAGCGTCTTTGCACATGAAGCTGAACACTTTGAATTATAATGCAAAATACCATTTTCCGAAATTTGGTAAAATTGAAACCATTCTTGGTGTACAGGGAATGCATCAGACCAATACCAATTCGGGAGAAGAATATTTGATTCCGGATGCGACTACCAATGATTTTGGGGTTTTTGGAACTGCAAATTACGAATGGAACAGTAATGTTATTCAGGCCGGACTGCGTTTTGACAACCGAAACGTGAGCTCTGAGGCGCATGGAATTGTAGACGAAGAAGGTTATTTTCAGCCTTTAGACCGCTCTTTTGACAGTTTTAATGCTTCATTAGGCTACAAAACCAAACTGGCTGAACCACTAACCCTTCGCCTGAATGTTGCTACCGGATTCCGGGCACCCAACTTAGCTGAATTAACGTCAAATGGTGTTCACGAAGGAACCAACAGATACGAAATTGGAAACGCTGCCTTAAAAACCGAGCAAAACGTTCAGACCGATTTGAACCTGGAATACAAAAATTCGCATTTTGAATTTTTTGTTAACGGATTTTACAATCACATCAACAATTACATCTACACTTCCCCAACGGGACAAACCTTAGAGGACAATGATGTTTTTGCTTATGTTCAGGATAATGCCAAACTATACGGTGGTGAAGTTGGTTTTCACTTTCACCCGCACCCGCTGGACTGGCTGCATTTTGAAACCAGCTTTGAAACCGTGACAGGTAAAAAAGACAATAACGATTATTTACCTTTAATTCCGGCTAATAACTGGAATAACACGCTTAGAACGGAATTCAAAATCAAAAATTGGTTAGAGGAAGGATTTGCATCCCTAAACGTTTCGTCTACTTTTGATCAGGATAATGTGAGTGGTTTCGAAACCGCTTCAAAAGGGTATACGCTGGTAAATTTAGGCTTTGGAGGAACGGTTAAACTTGGTAAAACGGCCTTCGATATTAACCTGAATGGAAATAATTTATTCGATAAAAAATACATTGCACATCTCTCCAGATTAAAAACAGACGGGATTCCGAATATTGGAAGAAACATTGTTCTGGGAGTGAATTTCAATTTGTAATTTTTGTCTTAACCGCAAAGTACGCAAGGTGTCTTCCGCAAGGTTCGCAAAGTTTAAAATAAAGCTTTGCGAACCTTGCAATATTCCCTGGCGCACTTTGCGGTTAATTTTTTAATCATCCCACAAAAAGTGCTATTTTTGTTACAACCATAAACTTTAACTATGAAAAAAACAATTCTTATAATGGCTATTACAACCGCAGGAATTTCATTTGGACAAAATAAAATTCAGTACCCCGAAACCAAAAAAGGAGAAACAATTGATACTTACTTTGATACGAAAGTAAATGATCCGTACCGTTGGCTTGAAGATGACAAATCATCAGAAACCGGCGCCTGGGTAAAGGCTGAAAATGAAGTAACGTACGGTTATTTAGACAAAATTCCATTTCGCGAAGAACTTAAAAAACGGATGGAAAAGCTTTGGAATTTCGAAAAAATAGGCGCCCCTTTTACAGAAGGAAAATTCACGTATTATTCGAAAAACAACGGACTTCAGAACCAATCCGTAATTTATAGAAAAGGAGAAAAAGGTAAAGATGAAATCTTTCTCGATCCCAATACTTTTTCGAAAGACGGAACGACTTCACTGGGTGGTTTAAATTTCTCTAAAGACGGATCAAAAGCAGCTTATTCCATTTCTGAAGGTGGAAGCGACTGGAGAAAAGTGATTATCATTGATGCTGTTTCTAAAAAAGTTTTAGAAGATACTATAGTGGATGTCAAATTTAGCGGTGTTTCCTGGTTGGGAAATAAAGGTTTTTATTACTCCAGTTATGATAAACCAAAAGGAAGCGAATTATCTGCCAAAACAGATCAGCATAAATTGTATTTCCACAAATTAGGCACTTCTCAAAAAGACGATAAAATAATTTTTGGAGCCGATCAGAAAAGAAGATATGTGGGTGGTTATGTTACAGAAGATGATCGCTATCTGGTAATCTCCGCAGCCAATTCTACATACGGAAATGAATTATACATTAAGGATTTATCCAAACCGGACAGCCCGATTATTACCATTGTGGACAATTTTAACAGCGACAACCAGATTATCGAAAATGAAGGAAGTAAACTGTTTATAGATACTGATTTAGGTGCACCGAACAAGCGTATTGTAACTGTAGATGTCAGCAATCCAAAACCGGAAAACTGGAAAGATTTCATCAAAGAAACCGAGAATGTTTTAGCCCCTTCAACGGGTTCAGGATATTTCTTTGCGAATTATACCAAAGATGCGGTTTCATTAGTATTGCAGTACGATTACAATGGAAAATTAGTTCGTGAAATTAAACTTCCGGCCGTTGGAACTGCAGGAGGATTTGGCGGAAAAAAGGAAGAAAAAATTCTGTATTACAGCTTTACAAACTATACGACTCCAGGAACTGTCTTTTCTTTCGATCCTAAATCAGGGAAATCAGAAATTTATCAAAAGCCAGTGGTGGATTTCAAAAGTGAGGATTACGAATCAAAACAGGTTTTCTATACTTCAAAAGACGGAACAAAAATCCCAATGATCATCACGTATAAAAAAGGATTGAAATTAAACGGTAAAAACCCGACCATCCTTTATGGATATGGCGGATTCAATATTAGCCTGACGCCGGGCTTCAGTATTGCCAATGCAGTCTGGATGGAAAACGACGGTGTATACGCTGTTGCCAATTTAAGAGGCGGAGGCGAATACGGAAAAAAATGGCATGATGCAGGAACCAAACTGAAAAAGCAAAATGTATTTGATGATTTCATTGCTGCTGCCGAATATCTGATTGCCCAAAAATATACTTCATCTGATTTCTTAGCCATTCGCGGAGGCTCAAACGGAGGTTTATTAGTAGGTGCCACGATGACGCAGCGTCCTGATTTGATGAAAGTAGCTTTACCGGCTGTTGGAGTTATGGACATGTTGCGTTACAATGCTTTTACTGCCGGAGCGGGTTGGGCTTTTGATTACGGAACTGCACAGGACAGCAAAGAAATGTTCGAATACCTAAAAGGATATTCACCGGTTCAGAACGTTAAAAAAGGCGTACATTATCCGGCAACTATGGTGACGACAGGAGATCATGATGATCGTGTTGTTCCTGCGCACAGTTTTAAATTTGCTGCCGAATTACAGGAAAAACAAACCGGAGACAATCCTGTTTTAATCCGCATTGATGTAAAAGCCGGACACGGTGCAGGAAAATCTGTTGCTGCTACCATTCAGGAAAATGTTGATATTCAGGCGTTCACGCTTTACAATATGGGATTTACGGCTTTACCGAAAAAATAAAACTAAGTCTGTTTTTTTTAGCCACAGATTTAAGGATTAAAATGATTTTTTTGCCACGAATTGCACGAATTATCGCGAATCTAATTCGTGGATATTAGTGTAATTCGTGGCTATTCTTTTTGAATTTTTATTATAATTTACTCCCGCTGATTTTGCAGATTTAGCGGATTTTTTTTCCACCAGAATCTGCTAAATCTGCAAGATCTGCGAGACAAAACAATACATGCATTAGCAATTGAATTTTTTTATTCAGCTACAAAATAAATAATTCGTGGATATTAGTGTAATTCGTGACAAACCTTTTTCAAACAATACTTAAATTTGAAATCTGTTGCTGCCACTATTCAGGAAAATGTAGACATTCAGGCGTTCACTTTACAATATGGGATTTACGGCTTTACCTAAAAAGTAAAACTAAGTCTGTTTTTTTTTGCCACAGATTTAAGGATTAAAATGATTTTTTTTGCCACGAATTGCACGAATTATCGCGAATCTAATTCGTGGATATTAGTGTAATTCGTGGCTATTCTTTTTGAATTTTTATTATAATTTACTCCCGCTGATTTTGCAGATTTAGCGGATTTTTTTTCCACCAGAATCTGCTAAATCTGCAAGATCTGCGAGACAAAACAATACATGCATTAGCAATTGAATTTTTTTATTCAGCTACAAAATAAATAATTCGTGGATATTAGTGTAATTCGTGGCAAACCTTTTCAAACAATACTTAAATTTGAAATCTGTTGCTGCCAAGATTCAGGAAAATGTAGACAATCAGGCGTTCACACTTACAATATTGGGTTTAAGACTTTGCCGAAAAGTAAAACTTTATTCTTTTAATGTTATTAGCCACGAATTATTTTTGTGAGTTCGTGGTTATTTTTTGCATTATTTTTTTGCGATGGACTACTTTGATTTTACCGCAAAGCACGCAAAGTTTTACCTACAAAAGTATCTTCAGAAAATGCAAAGTTCGCAAAGCTTTGTATTGAACCAGCTTTGCGAACTTTGTGTTTTTACCAAACCAAGCTGATGCAAAAACTTTGCGTGCTTTGCGGTAAAATAAAATCTGTATACATCTGCTTAAATCTGCGTGAAAATAATTCGTGCAAATTCGTGCAATTCGTGGCAAAACTTTTTCAGACAATACTTAAATTTGAAATCTGTTGCTGCCATGATTCAGGAAAATGTAGACAATCAGGCGTTCACACTTTACAATATGGGGTTTAAGGCTTTGCCGAAAAGTAAATAAAGCTTAAGTTGTTTTTAGCCACGAATTACACCAATTTTCACGAATTTAAATTCCATGGGAATGTGTAAATCCTGGCTATTCTTTTTGAATTTTTATTATAATTTACTCCTGCAGATCTTGCAGATTTAGCAGATTCTGTTAGAAAAAAATCCGCTAAATCTGCAAGATCTGCGAGAAAAAATAATTCATGAATTAGCAACAGATTCTTTTTACTCCGCTACAAAATAAATAATTCGCGAAAATTCGTGCCATTAGTGGCAAACCTTTTTTAAATTTGAAATAACTAAAAAACCAGAAAAATGAAAATTGTAAAATGGGGAATAATAGGTTGTGGGAATGTAACCGAAGTTAAAAGCGGACCTGCTTTCCAAAAGGCTCCAAATTCAGCTTTAGTAGCTGTAATGCGTCGGGATGCTGCCCTTGCCGAAGATTACGCCAAACGCCATAATGTTCCGAAATGGTATTCGAATGCAATTGATTTAATTAACGATACGGAAGTCGACGCCGTATATATTGCAACACCGCCTTCTTCCCATAAAGAATATACTATTTTGTGTGCCAAAGCCGGAAAGCCGGTGTATGTAGAAAAACCGATGGCACTCACATTTGAAGAATGCAACGAAATGATAAGTGCGTGCAAAGAACATAATGTACCTTTATTTGTTGCCTATTACAGAAGAAGTCTGCCAAGATTTTTAAAAATAAAAGAACTCATAGATCAAAATAAATTAGGCAAGATCAGACACGTAAATTGTGTTTTATATCATCCGTTTGAAAAAAGATACGACGATGATATTAATTTACCCTGGACGGTTTTACCCCATATTTCCGGAGGTGGTATTTTTGTTGATTTGGCTTGCCACACGTTAGATTTTCTGGACTTTGTCTTTGGTCCGATCAAATCGGTTCGCGGACATGCGACTTCGCAACTTCTCGCTTATCCTGCCGAAGATTCGGTTTCGATGTCCTTTTTATTCGAAAACGGAATACATGGAACCGGTTTATGGAATTTTGCCAGTTTTGAGCGTTATGACAATACTGAAATTGTAGGTGATAAAGGAAAAATATCTTTCTCTACTTTCGGAAATGACCCGATTCATATTCAATATGCAAACGGGGAAAAAGAAACTATTACAATCGAAAACCCGCTTCATATTCAGCAGCCTTTTATCGAAACCGTTGTTGCCGAACTTTTGGGCAATGAAGGAATTTCTCCGTCAAAAGGAACCTCAGCAGCGAGAACAACCTGGGTTATCGATGAAGTATTGAAAGAATTTAGAAATTCGAAATAATCATTACAATTTTGAATTGCCTCCAGCTTTAGCCGGAGGTTGAAGAATCAAATATGAAAAGGCTTTAGCCAAAAGACCTGAGCTTTTGGCTAAAGCCTTTTTATCCTTCAAAATTTAGATCACACAATCCCGGAAACCCGACAGGTTTTAAAAACGTGTCGGATTTGGTGTAAACTAAAAGCTTTTATGAAAATGATTGCCATAGCCCCGATAGCAGTGCAAATCCTTTTGTGGGGGTTCGCCACAAAAGATTGAAACGAATAGCGGGATTAGCTCCTAAAAAGATTTAATTTTAGTAGAGAAATGAAATGACACAAAACCAAAAAAAGAGGATATCCATTTCGAATATCCTCTTTTCTAAAAACTATAAAACTTTATAAAATTAAAGGCTGTATTTAAGACCTAAAGTCAAACCTAAACCTGAAATTCCAACATAAGAACTTAATTCGTTCATTGGTTTAGTAGAATCATATCCAGCTGGATTATAATCTTTATTGTTAGAGCTTCCATCTAAATGATCTACATATTTAGTATGATTAGCAGAATATGATGCTGCTCTAAATGAAGTTGTAGTATTTAATTTATCTACTCCGTTTTCAGTGTATACTTCTGTTTCTTTCGTTTTTCCGTGTACAGTAAAGTTACGGTATTCTAATTCTGCGAAAGCAGAAATATGTTTTCCTAATTTATAAGAAGTACCTAAAGATGCCATGAATCCAAGAGTTGGATTTGGTTTCACTACATCTTTTGAATATGCATCTGTTAAAGCAACCTGATTAGCACCTACGAACGTTGTATATTGTCTATCCGTTTTAATATCTAATGTACCATGGATAGGAACAATGATTCCAACTTTAGTATATGGCTCAAAACCATGAGATTCACCTAAAAACATTACAATTGCAGGAGCTAAATCAAAAGCTTTAATTTCTCCTTCCGCAGTAAAGCTTACGTATGTAGCTGCCGGACTGTTAGCTGGATTATATGAAATAAGTCTATTCGTTGTTTGAGACATCGTTTTTTCGTTACTAACGTAATAGTTTGCAGCCATCTCAACCCCTAAACGTGCAGAAAATCTATAACCTGCAGTAATCCCACTTCTGAAACCCTGTCCGAAAGATCCTGTAACACTTTCTCTTGAAGCTAATTTATTATTTGCTAAAGTACCTACATAAACATCTCTGTTTGGCAATTGACCTCCAACAACCGGAAACTCAGTTGAAGCTGTTTGATTAAAGTATGACCCTCCCAATTTAAAATACCAGCTTTCTGGTTTGTCTGCTTTTTCTGTTTGCGCCATTGTGGCCATAGAGCAAACTAATAATCCTAATAAAAATAGGTTCTTTTTCATAATTCTGATTTAATTAATTTATACAAACTTAGATTATTTTAACACAATCTTACAGTTTGCTTCGTTAGACTTATAGCGAAATCGTTGTAATTTTGAGCAATATTACTAAAAAACTATTATGCATGCATATTTTTAACTAAAAAAAAATGCATCCTTTCAAATTTTAACTGTTAAAATTTAGTTCAGCTTAAAATTAACCTGCATTTTTTCTAATTCCTGCAGTAATTCGGTCGAAATTTTAATCTTTAATCTTCTGCTTGGCATCGTTAATTTAGTTACTACCTTAATTTCCTCAACCTCATTTACTTCCTGAATTTTAGTTTCTTCGAGCGGTGCATCTTCATTTTCATTTTCCTCTGCAAAAACAGCATCCTCTGTTTCTTCGAAATCAGTTGGTGTTTCTACTGCTACCAGTCGTTTTATCTTTTCTAATTCCATGATTTCAAAAGTAACCGTATTGTCCCCTTTGTTTTCATTAAATAAATGACTCAGTTTATGAATAAATTCGGTTTGCAGGTCTTTTATATTTAGCAATAAAACCAATTTTTTGGCAAAAGCTTCCAGAATATCCTGCAATTGCCTGATCTCAACAAACTGCATTCTCGGTTCTGATTTTTTACCGGTATCGTGATTGACCCAGCCGTCTTTTATTAATATTTTCAGGAAAGCAAAATTATTCTGAATGAGGAAATGGCGAAACTTTAAGTATTCTTCACCAAAAATCTTAAACTCGTAACTTTCATCATAGCCTTCTAAATTGAATACTGCCCAGCCTTTTCCGTTTTTAGCGACACGGTGCTGTACATTATTTATGATTCCGGCAAAATTCAGGTTTTTACCCACATATAACTCCATGCTTTTCAGGGCTTCGAGTCGGGCATTACAAAAGTATTTCATTTCAAACCTAAAATCATCCAGCGGATGTCCGGAGATATAAATTCCCACCACTTCTTTTTCTTTGGCCAGTTTTTCCATGGTACTCCAGTCTTCACAAGGAGGCACAACAGGTTCGGCAATCTGGACTTCACTTGCTTCTCCGAACAAACTTACCTGAGATGAGTTTTCATTTTCCTGAAACTTTGCCCCATAACGCATCGCTTTTTCATAAAAAGTTATTCCGTCACCATCGTCATGAAAATACTGGGCTCTTGTTGTTCCTTCAAACGAATCAAATCCTCCGGCCAAAGCCAGGTTCTCGATTGCTTTTTTATTGGCCGCACGTAAATCAATACGCTTCGCCAAGTCAAAAATAGATTTATATCTTCCGTCTTTTCTGTTCTCGACAATTGTTGCAACGGCTCCTGAACCTACTCCTTTGATGGCTCCCATCCCGAAACGGACAGCATAATTATCATTTACCGTAAATTTATAGTACGACTCATTCACATCAGGGCCTAACACCTCTAATCCCATACGTTTGCATTCTTCCATAAAAAAGGATACCTGCTTGATATCATTCATATTATTCGAAAGCACCGCCGCCATATATTCCGCAGGGTAGTGTGCTTTTAAATAAGCGGTCTGATAAGCGATCCAGGCATAACAAGTGGAGTGGGATTTGTTGAAGGCATAACTCGCAAAAGCTTCCCAGTCTTTCCAGATCTTCTCGAGAATTTTGGCATCATGCCCTTTTTTTGCCGCCTGCTCTACAAATTTAGGCTTCATTTTATCCAGAACGTCTTTTTGTTTCTTACCCATCGCCTTACGCAAAACGTCGGCTTCACCTTTGGTAAAATCAGCCAGCGATTGCGACAAAAGCATTACCTGCTCCTGGTAAACCGTAATTCCGTAGGTCTCTCCTAAATATTCCTCACAGGCATCTAAATCGTATTTGATTTCTTCTTCGCCATTTTTTCTTCGAACGAAAGAAGGGATATATTCCAAAGGTCCAGGTCGATACAAGGC
Organism: Flavobacterium sp. ENC; assembly: GCF_020991415.1. Lineage (GTDB taxonomy): Bacteria > Bacteroidota > Bacteroidia > Flavobacteriales > Flavobacteriaceae > Flavobacterium. The sequence goes on from NZ_JAJMOY010000001.1 coordinate 443,750, forward strand.
GTTCATGGCAATTAAATCCCCGAAGACCGTTGGTTTCAGATCCTTCATGTATTTCTGCATTCCGGGTGACTCGTACTGGAAGATTCCAACCGTTTCTCCTCTTTGGAAAAGTGCGTACGTTTCCTGATCATCTATTGGGAAAACATCCGGATCCAAATCAATTCCGGTTCTGTATTTTACCAGTTTAACGGTATCTTTTATCAGGGTAAGGGTCTTCAGACCCAGGAAGTCCATTTTTAGCAATCCTGCACTTTCGGCCACCGAGTTATCAAACTGGGTTACATATAAATCAGAATCTTTAGCAGTGGTAACCGGAACGAAATTCGTAATATCCGATGGCGTAATAATTACCCCACAGGCGTGAATACCGGTATTTCGCATTGATCCCTCCAGGATTTTGGCCTGCTGGATGGTTTCTCCTGCCAAATCGTCTTCATTGGCAATCGCGATCAGTTCTTTTACATTGTCAAATTCATCCGAACGAAGTGCTTTTTTAACCTCGTCTTCGTTTTCAGAAATAAAACGCGCTAAATTCCATTTCGACGGCATCATGGCCGGAATCAGTTTTGCAATTCTGTCAGCTTCAAACAACGGCAAATCCAATACACGGGCCGTATCACGAATCGCCGACTTGGTGGCCATTTTACCATAGGTAATAATTTGCGCTACCTGATTTTTACCGTACTTATTGATTACATAATCCATAACACGTCCACGGCCCTCGTCATCAAAATCGATATCAATATCGGGCATGGATACACGATCCGGATTCAGGAAACGCTCAAAAAGCAAGTCGTACTTAATCGGGTCAATATTCGTAATTCCCAGGCAATAAGCAACGGCAGAACCCGCCGCAGATCCACGGCCCGGACCTACCGAAACGTCCATGTTCCGGGCTTCGGCGATAAAATCCTGAACAATCAGAAAGTACCCCGGATATCCGGAATTCGAAATCGTTAATAATTCGAAATCCAGACGTTCCTGAATTGATTCCGTAATTTCTCCATATCTCTTTTTGGCACCCACCATCGTCAGGTGTCGCAAATATTTATTTTCTCCTCTTACTCCGCCATCGGCTTCATCCTCAGCCACTATAAATTCTTCGGGAATATCAAATTTCGGAAGCAATACGTCCCTGTAAAGCGAGTAAATCTCGACCTTGTCTACAATTTCCTGAATATTGATAATGGCATCCGGCAAATCGGCAAAGAGTTTTTTCATCTCTTCCTGCGACTTGTAATAGTATTCCTGATTGGGTAATCCGTAGCGATACCCGCGGCCACGGCCAATTGGTGTCGCTTGTTTTTCTCCGTCTTTTACACACAATAAAATATCGTGTGCATTGGCATCTTCTTTATTTAAATAATAGGTATTGTTGGTGGCAATTAATTTGACATTGTGCTTTTGGGAAAACTCAATCAGGGTTTTGTTGACACGATTCTCATCTTCCTGGTTGTGGCGCATGACTTCCAGATAAAAGTCATCCCCAAATTGTTCTTTCCACCAAATCAGGGCTTCTTCGGCCTGGTTTTCACCTATGTTCAGAATTTTACTCTGGATTTCTCCGTATAAATTTCCGGACAATACCATGATATCTTCCTTGTATTGTTCGATAATTTTTCGATCGACCCTGGGAACATAATAAAACCCGTCGGTAAAGGCAATCGACGACATTTTGGCCAGATTGTGATAGCCTTTTTTATTTTTGGCCAGCAATACAACCTGATTACCGTTGTCTTTTTTGCTTTTATCCAGGTGGTTGTCGCAAACATTAAATTCACAGCCCACGATTGGTTTGATTTCGGTTTCTGTTGGCTCTTCACCAGCCTCAGCCAAAGCTTTGTTTTTAGCTGATGCTGCTTTGTTGTGATTCATAACGGCGCTCACAAAGTGGAAAGCCCCCATCATGTTTCCGGTATCGGTCATGGCAACGGCCGGCATTCCGTTTTTGGCTGTAGCCGCAACGATATTGCCAATTCCTATGGTGGATTGTAAAACCGAAAACTGGGTATGATTGTGTAAGTGCGCGTATTTTGCCGCTTTAAAATCTTCTCTGTCAGAATCTGAAACCGTTGTCTGTCTTGCATTTCCTTCTAAAGCTCTTAATTGCTCCCTGATTTTATCAGAGGCTGCTTTTAAGTTGATATGTTTCAGACCAATGAGCGGAAATTCCTGCGGATTTCTATTTTGAAATTCCCTGAAATAATCCTGCGGGACATCTAATTCTTCTTTGGTAAAAACCTCTCTTCTGATTAGTTCCAGAAAACAACGCGTAGTGGCCTCAACGTCGGCAGTTGCGTTGTGGGCTTCTGCAAACGGTTTATTAAAAAGATAACTGTGTAATTCTGTTAAGGTCGGTAATTTAAATTTACCTCCACGACCTCCCGGAAGCTGTAATAAAGACGCGGTTACTTCCGTACAGGTATCTAAAACCGGCATAGCACTCATCGGAGAATCCACTCCCATTCTATGAAATTCGGCCCCCATGATGTTAACGTCAAAACCTAAATTCTGACCGACGATAAATTTGGTTTTGCTTAAAGCGATGTTGAATTTCTCTAAAACTTCGGCCAGGGTGATTCCATCTGCTTCAGCCAACTCTGTGGAGATTCCGTGAATACGTTCTGCATCATACGGAATATTAAATCCGTCTGGTTTAACCAAGTAATCCTGATGTTCGATCAATTGTCCCATTTCGTCATGCAGCTGCCATGCGATCTGTATACAGCGGGGCCAGTTGTCAGAATCGGTTATCGGGGCATCCCAGCGTTTGGGTAATCCGGTGGTTTCGGTATCGAATATTAAATACATAAGTTTTGTAAAAAGACAATTTTATAAATTCCAAATTCCAATTATTACCCTTGTAAATCATTGATTATATGGACGATGAAAAACGACAGGTAAAATATGGAGGAAGTTCAAATTTACGCTTTTTTTTCGCTTAAGGAAATAAAGAATTAAACAAAAAGCATTAATCAGGATCATGATTAGAAACTGTTAAAAACCAATAAAAATGATAAAAATTCGATTATTTGATCCTCAAAAATTCGATTATCCATTTTGGATACTCATTGCACCAAAATGAACACTTTTAAACTGTAGCCTATCCTGAACTTTGCCTTATCAAATTAAAACAATTAGTTATGAAAACAATTTTTATCACGGGCGCTTCTTCCGGATTAGGAAAAGCTACAGCAAAATTATTCCACGCAAAAGGATGGAATGTAATCGCAACAATGAGAAATCCTGAGAAGGAAACAGAACTTTCTAATTTAAACAATGTAACCCTATTGCCTTTGGATGTTACGAATTATGGCCAGATACAAAGCACGGTTCAAAAAGCGCTGGCATTAAGCGATATTGATGTCGTTTTTAACAATGCCGGTTATGGTTTAATAGGTCCATTGGAGAGCTTCAATGACGACCAGATTACCAAACAGCTCAACACCAATTTGCTTGGAGTGATTCGCGTGACCAATGCTTTTATTCCGTATTTCAGAGAAAGAAAAAGCGGATTATTTATCTCAACTACTTCTATCGGCGGATTGATTTCTTTTCCTCTGGGCTCTGTATACCACGCCACCAAATGGGGACTGGAAGGATGGAGTGAAAGCATGGCGTATGAATTGAATCCGTTTGGCGTACATATTAAAACGGTTTCTCCGGGCGGGATCAAAACCGAATTCCTGCACGGCTCACTTGATTCAGCAACTAAACCCGAATACGAAGCAATGACACAAAGCTTGTTTGCAAGTGTTGACACGATGTTTGAAATGGCATCTACTGCAGAACAAATTGCCGACGTAGTTTACGAAGCTGCGACAGACGGAAAAATCCAATTGAGATATGTAGCCGGAGAAGATGCTAAAGCACTTTACAAACAAAGACAGGAACAAGGTGACGAGGTTTTTCGCGCTGCCTTTGGCAAACAATTTTTGGGAGCTTAAATTTAATACTACCGCACAGTGTATCAAATCCTGTGCGGTAGTATTCTTGATTTTTTATACATTTATATCATGGAAAAGAAAAACAATAATCCAACCAAAATTTCCTCAATATCACAATTTCATAGTTTGTTCAGGTTACCTAAACCGGTTCATCCACTCATAACTTTGGTGGATAACACCAAACTGGTCATAAATGCCGATCTGACCAATAATCATTTCCTGCTTGATTTCTATAAAATATCATATAAATATTCTACTACTGGAAAAATGGGTTACGGTCAGGGATATTATGATTTTAATGAAGGAGGATTAATGTTTACCTCACCCAACCAATTGATTTTTACCGATAATGAAGAAGGGGCTGAATATTTTGGCTATACGCTTTTTTTTCATCCGGACTTTATCCGAAATTATCCTTTAGGAAAAACGATTAAAAAATACGGCTTCTTCGCGTATGATACCAATGAAGCACTGCATCTTTCCGATAGCGAAAAAACAACCATTATCGGATTATTAACCAGCATTGATAAGGAGCTTCAAACCGCTATCGACGAAATGAGCCAGGATGTGATTGTCTCTTATCTTGACGTGTTGCTTAATTACAGCAATCGTTTTTACAAACGCCAGTTCATTACGCGAAAAACAATCAGCCACGATTTATTACTCAAAGTCGAAGAAACACTGGATAATTATCTCAATAACGCTGAAACACTAAAAAGAGGGCTGCCTACAGTAGATTTCCTCGCTTCACAAATTAACGTTTCGAGTCATTACCTGAGTGATATGCTTCGGAATCTAACCGGGCAAAATGCACAACAGCATATCCATTCCAAACTAATAGAAAAATCAAAGGATTTTCTCATTAGCACCAATCTTTCGGTAGCGGAAATAGCTTATGAACTGGGTTTTGAATACCCTCAGTCCTTCAGTAAACTTTTCAAAAAGAAAACCAGCCTGACCCCATTAGAGTTTAAAAATTCACTGAATTAGCCTTCAGGATTATCTGCACCCACAAATCATTTTTTTGCCTCAAAAATCATAATTTTCATAAAAAATATACTTCTTGGATGTCGTAGTATTTTGGTAAATTTCAGAATAATGAAAATCTTTAAAAATTGCTGTTTTAAGCCTTCAAATCCCTACAGGCAACAGATTTAAAAAACAAATCAAAACTGATAATTATTACTACTTTTATTCAATTTGTTACATTTTTTTAGCCAAAACACACTGTTTAGTAGCTATTTTAAGATAATTTTGCAAACTATCAAAACAAAAAACAATAAGAAATAATTTAAGCAGAAAAAGAAAAATAAATTCAATTTTCTATTCCTTTTTCGATAAAATCCAAGCGTATAAATGCCAATTGCAATTTGTATTCCGGTTTGGGTATCGTATATAATGAAATATTGAAATTGACGCCCTTGTATCTTTTTTTACTTTTGTTTTCCTATTATAATGAGCAGGAAATTGCTGTGGTTAGAAATTACAATTAAAAAAAATAAAAAATGAGTAAGACATTATTTGACAAAGTATGGGATTCACATGTAGTGCGTAAAATTGAAGATGGACCGGATGTGTTTTTTATTGACCGTCATTTCATTCATGAGGTTACAAGTCCCGTTGCTTTTTTAGGATTAAAAGCCAGAGACGTAAAGGTTTTATACCCGGAACGTACTTTTGCAACTGCCGATCACAATACACCAACCATAAACCAACATTTACCAGTGGAGGATGCTTTATCTGCCAATCAGCTTAAAGCTCTTGAAGATAATGCTGCCGAATACGGAATTTCGCACTGGGGATTAGGTCACATTAAAAATGGAATTGTGCACGTAGTGGGTCCTGAAAACGGAATTACTTTGCCGGGTGCCACTATTGTTTGTGGAGATTCCCACACGTCTACTCACGGTGCCTTCGGAGCGATTGCTTTTGGTATCGGAACTTCTGAGGTGGAGATGGTACTTTCTACGCAGTGTATCATGCAGCCAAAACCAAAGAAAATGCGTATCAACGTAAATGGCGAACTGAGCAAAGGTGTTGGTCCAAAAGACGTTGCACTTTATATTATTGCGCAACTGACCACTTCCGGAGGTACAGGATATTTTGTTGAATACGCCGGAGATGTTTTTGAAAATATGACTATGGAAGGTCGTATGACGGTTTGTAACCTAAGTATTGAAATGGGTGCCCGCGGCGGAATGATCGCTCCTGACCAGACTACTTTTGATTTCCTTGAAGGAAGATTATACGCTCCAAAAGGTGAAGCATGGACCAAAGCAGTTGAATACTGGAAAACTTTAAAAACGGATGATGATGCTGTTTTTGATGCGGAACTAAACATCAAAGCTTCAGACATTGAACCAATGATTACTTATGGTACGAACCCTGGAATGGGAATTGGTATCTCTAAACATATTCCGAACGCCAATCAGGTTGAAGGCGGTGAGGAAACATATAAAAAATCCTTAGCCTATATGGGCTTTGAAGAAGACGACGTGATGATTGGAAAACCAATTGATTACGTTTTCCTTGGAAGCTGCACAAATGGCCGTATTGAAGATTTCAGGGCTTTTACAGAAATTGTGAAAGGAAGAAAAAAAGCAGAAAACGTTACCGCCTGGTTAGTTCCGGGTTCCCACGTTGTGGAAGCTCAGATTAAAGAAGAAGGTTTATTGGACATCCTGACAGAAGCCGGTTTTGTATTACGTCAGCCTGGATGCTCCGCATGTCTGGCCATGAACGATGATAAGGTTCCAGCCGGAAAATATGCAGTAAGTACTTCAAACCGAAATTTTGAAGGCCGTCAGGGCCCCGGTTCAAGAACATTATTAGCCAGCCCGATTATGGCTGCTGCTGCTGCTGTTACCGGAAAACTAACAGACCCTAGAGAATTATTTTAGATTGGAGAGTTTAGATTTTAGATTTTCACTTTGTGTAGTCTTCTGTCTAAATATTTTCAAACAAAAAACTGATTTACATTATTTAATACAAAAAATTTTAGCCTTTAGAATTCATCCCGACGAGAGAAATCTAAAATCTAAAATCCAAAAATCTAAAATTAAAATGGCATACGATAAATTTAATATACTTACCAGTAGTGCTGTGCCACTACCAATTGAGAACGTAGATACAGATCAAATCATCCCGGCGCGTTTCCTGAAAGCTACAAAACGTGAAGGTTTTGGAGACAATCTTTTTAGAGACTGGAGATACAACGGCGATGATACCCCAAAAGCGGATTTCGTTTTAAACGACTCCACTTACAGCGGAAAAATTCTGGTGGGAGGAAAAAACTTTGGTTCAGGTTCTTCCAGAGAACATGCTGCGTGGGCCGTTTATGATTACGGTTTCAGAGCTGTGGTTTCAAGTTTCTTTGCCGATATCTTTAAAGGAAACTGTCTGAATATTGGCGTTTTACCGGTTCAGGTTAGCCCTGAGTTTGCCGATACCATTTTCAAAGCCATCGAAGCAGATCCGAAAACCGAGTTAGAAATCAACTTACCCAACCAGACGATTACTTTATTAGCGACAGGACAACAAGAGTCTTTCGCCATCAACGGATACAAAAAGAACAATATGATCAATGGTTTTGATGACATTGATTATCTGCAAAATATTAAAGAAGACATTGTGGCTTTCGCCGATAAACTTCCTTACTAAAAAAATCTTGTTCATTCTATTTAGACCCGACAGATTCCAAAAACCTGTCGGGTCTTTCTAAATTAAAGAGAGAAAAACATAAAACAACTATAATTTCATTTTTAGAAATATAGCATATCAATATGGAAAAAAGAAAAATTGAAATAATGGATACGACGCTTCGTGATGGTGAACAAACCTCCGGAGTATCTTTTTCTGCTGCAGAAAAACTGACCATTGCACAATTATTATTGGAAGAATTAAATATTGATAGAATCGAAATTGCTTCTGCAAGGGTGAGCGAAGGCGAATTTCAGGGCGTAAAAGGCATTATGTCCTGGGCTGAAGAAAAAGGATACGCCAACCGGATCGAAGTTCTTACCTTTGTAGACGGAGGATTATCTATTGAATGGATGAAAAAATCGGGTGCAAAAGTCCAGAATTTATTAACGAAAGGTTCTTTAAATCACCTCACCCATCAATTAAAAAAAACACCTGAACAGCATTTTTCCGAAATTGCACAAGCTATCACTTTAGCGAAAGAAAATAATATAGAAACTAATGTATATCTGGAAGACTGGAGCAACGGAATGCGTAATTCTCCTGAATACGTTTTTCAGTATTTGGATTTTTTAACGCAGCAGCCCGTAAAAAGGATTTTACTTCCGGATACCCTTGGCGTATTAATTCCGTCGCAGGCTTTTGAATTTATTTCAAAAATTACAGCGAGATATCCAAAAACCCATTTTGATTTTCACGCTCACAATGATTACGATTTAAGTGTGGCCAATGTTATGGAAGCTGTAAAAGCCGGGATTAACGGCTTGCACGTAACCGTAAACGGAATGGGAGAACGCGCCGGAAATGCCCCTTTGGAAAGCACCGTGGCCGTAATAAACGATTACATGCCGGAAGTAAGCATCAATATAAAAGAGACTTCCTTGTATTCGGTAAGCAAACTGGTGGAAACTTTTACAGGGTACAGGATTCCTGCCAACAAACCCATTGTAGGCGATAACGTTTTTACACAGACTGCCGGAATTCATGCCGACGGCGACAATAAAAACAACTTGTATTTTAACGATTTGCTTCCGGAACGTTTTGGAAGAAAAAGAAAATACGCTCTTGGGAAAACCTCAGGAAAAGCTAATATTGAAAAAAACCTTCAGGAGCTGGGTTTAAAACTCAACCAGGAAGACTTAAAATTAGTTACACAGAGAATCATTGAATTGGGAGACAAAAAAGAAACTGTCACCAAAGAAGATCTTCCCTATATCATTTCAGACGTTCTGGACAGTCATACCTATCAGGATAAAATCACGATCGAGTCCTATATATTAGTACACTCCAAAGGAATGCGACCGTCAACCACTTTGCTATTGAAAATTGATGGCGAAGTTATCGAAGAAAATGCGCAGGGGGACGGACAATTTGATGCTTTCATGAATGCATTGTCTAAAATTTATAAACAAAAGAAATTAACATTACCAAAACTGATCGATTACGCCGTGAGAATTCCGCCAGGCAGCAGCTCTGATGCCTTATGCGAAACGATTATCACCTGGGTAAACAACGGAAAAGAATTTAAAACCAGAGGATTAGACTCAGATCAGACCGTTGCGGCGATTATTGCAACACAAAAAATGCTGAATGTGATTCCGTAAAGCTACTAAGGTGCTAAGTTTCTAAGACACTAAGAAAACTTAGGAACTTAGCATCTCAGAAACTTAGAACCTAACAAATAACATAACAAACATAAAAAATGAAATTTAACATAGCCCTTTTAGCAGGAGACGGAATTGGTCCTGAGGTAATAAATGAAGCTGTAAAAGTATCTGATGCTATTGCAAAAAAATTCAATCATGAAATAACCTGGACACCAGCTCTTACAGGAGCTTGTGCCATTGATGCCGTTGGGGTTCCTTATCCTGATGAAACTCACGAAATTTGTATGAAAGCTGATGCTGTTTTGTTTGGCGCAATCGGTCACCCAAAATATGATAATGATCCTAGCGCACCAGTTCGTCCGGAGCAGGGATTATTGTTGATGCGCAAAAAATTAGGGTTATTTGCAAATGTGCGTCCAACTTTTACATTCCCTTCTTTAATTGACAATTCTCCTTTAAAAAGAGAGCGAATTGAAGGAACTGATTTGGTTTTCTTAAGAGAATTAACAGGCGGAATCTACTTTGGTGAAAAAGGAAGAAGAGACGACGGAGAAACTGCTTTCGATAACTGTGTGTATACCAGAGCCGAAGTGCAGCGTTTAGCCAAAAAAGGATTTGAATTAGCCATGACACGAAGCAAAAAACTATGTTGTGTAGACAAAGCAAACGTTTTGGAAACTTCACGTTTATGGAGAGAAACCGTTCAGGCAATGGAGAAAGATTATCCTGAAGTTACGGTTTCTTATGAATTTGTTGATGCTGTTGCCATGCGTTTGGTGCAATGGCCAAACTCTTATGACGTATTGATTACTGAAAACTTATTCGGAGATATTCTAACGGACGAAGCTTCTGTAATTTCAGGTTCTATGGGATTAATGCCTTCGGCTTCTGTTGGGGAACATACTTCCTTATACGAGCCAATTCACGGCTCTTATCCACAGGCAACCGGATTAAATATTGCAAATCCGTTAGCCACTATTTTATCTGCCGCCATGATGTTCGAAGATGCTTTTGGATTAAAAGCCGAAGCTGAAGCCATCAGAGCGGTTGTAAACAAATCGTTAGAACAAGGAGTTGTAACGGAAGATTTAGCACCGAAAGGATCAAAAACCTACAAAACCAGCGAAGTTGGAGACTGGCTTGTAGCGAACTTATAGTTTTTTTTTGTTTCAGGTTTCAAGTTTCAAGTTATTGTTGGAACGTGAAACCTGAGACTTATAGTTAATTTTATTTCATGTAGCGAGGCATAGAAATGCGTCTTCGCTTTAATCCCCTGCTGTGCATCTCTGTGAAAAAGTGACAAACAAAAGTTTCAGATTTTCCAACTTGAAACTTGAAACAAAAAAAACCTGAAACAAAAAAAAAGGGATCAACTTTCGTTGATCCCTTTTATATATTTAGAAAAAAATATTAATATCCTCCTCTGTTACCACCACGGTCATTTCCACCACGGCTGTTTCCTCCACCATAACCTCCGCGTGAATCTCCACCGCGACTGTTATTGTTGAAGCTTCTTCTTTCGCCTTCTGGTTTCGGTTCAGATTTATTAACCACAATTGCACGACCTTGAACAGTAGCTCCGTTCAATTCATCAATTGCTTTTTGAGCTTCTGCATCGTTTGGCATCTCTACGAAACCAAAACCTTTGCTTCTTCCTGTAAATTTATCAGTAATGATCTTAACTGAATCTACTGCTCCGTAAGCCTCGAAAGACTCTCTTAAATCTGCTTCCTCAATACTGAATGGAAGGCTTCCAACAAAAATGTTCATATGTACTTATTTATAATAATGTAGCAAATGTAATCTTATTTTTCTCTAATCTACTATATATTAGTTTATTTATGTTTTTATTTTAATTTTAAAACCCTTATTTTAGAAAAATTTAATAATTAAAATTGAATTAATTTTCGAAACTTGTGCCGGGAGTGACCGGAACCTTGTAAAACACGCCTTCGGTAAAACTTATATTCTTTTTTTCATTTTCGGCTGCATTTGAATTTACAGCCTTAAATTTAAATGTTCCTGAAATAGTTTTATTTTCGAGATTGTATTCTGTAATTGTTATCTCGCCTTCTCCAATATTTGGTCCGGTACTAAATAAAAAAACATCTGAGCCAATCTCATAATAATAAGAGGCTCTTGTAACATTATCAGATCCTAGGAAGTAGGTCCTTTCCTCTGAAGAAGGCAAATTAAGTTGTACCTGCTCAGAACCCATCGTTCCTTTAATTGTTACTTTATCATCCGGGGCAATTTGAGCTTCATAAATTTGCGCCCGCCAAAAAACATTGTCTTTTAAGCTTTGAAATGCCGGATTATTAAATTTCACATCTTCTGTACAAGAAGTGACAAGCAAAAAAATTAATGAAAGAAAACAGAAACATTTTTTCATGTAAAATAAATTTAGCGCAAAAGTATTTCATTTGAGAGAAATAATTAAAAAACAAATCGGAAAAACAATAAAAATCAGGAATAATTTACTCTAAGGACATTTAATACCATTTTGAACGTACAATTCAGAAAAAAATTATATCTTTGCGCCCTTAATTAACAGAGGTCGAGTACCTCAAAATTTAATCATACGATTATGTCAGTAAAAATTAGATTACAAAGACACGGTAAAAAAGGAAAACCTTTTTACTGGGTTGTAGCTGCAGATGCACGCTCAAAAAGAGACGGTAAATATTTAGAGAAAATCGGTACTTACAATCCAAACACAAACCCGGCAACTATCGACTTAAACCTTGATAGTGCAGTTAAATGGTTACACAATGGTGCACAACCAACTGATACTGCCAGAGCAATTCTTTCTTACAAAGGTGCTTTATTGAAACACCACCTTGATGGAGGTATTCGTAAAGGTGCTTTAACTCAAGAGCAAGCTGATACTAAATTAGCTGCCTGGTTAGATGCTAAAGCTGGAAAAGTTGATGCTAAAAAAGACGGTTTAACAAAAGCGCAAGCTGATGCTAAAGCTAAAGCTTTTAAAGCAGAACAAGAAGTTAACGCTAAACGTTTAGCTGCTGCAGCTCAGGCTGAAGCTGATGCTATCGCTGCTGCAACTCCTGCAGTTGAAGAAGAAGAAGTTGCTGAAGTAGAAGCAGAAGCTGCTACTGAAGAAGCTCCTGCTGCTGAAGAAAATAACGAAACAACTGAAGCATAATTTTAGTTAGCGATAATGCGTAAAGAAGATTGTTTTTATTTAGGTAAAATCGCTAAAAAATTTAGTTTCAAAGGAGAAGTTCTGGCTTATTTAGACACGGACGAACCTGAGTTATACGAAAATCTGGAATCAGTGTTTGTTGAATGCAACAAACATCTGGTTCCTTTTTTTATTGAAAAAAGTTCCTTGCATAAAAACGATTTTCTCAGAATCCGTTTTGAAGACATGAACACCGAAGAAGATGCAGATGCCATCATGGGAAATGCCATCTATCTTCCTTTAAATATGCTGCCAAAACTTACAGGCAACAAATTTTATTTCCACGAAGTAATCGGTTTTGAAATCGAAGACCAGCGTTTAGGCGTATTTGGAAAAATTGCTGCCGTAAACGATACTACTGCACAGCCCCTTTTTGAAGTTTTAAACGGCGAGGTTGAAATGCTGATTCCGATGATTGATCACTTTTTAGTGAAAATTGATCGTGATAATAAAAAGGTTATCATGAACCTTCCGGAAGGATTGGTTGAGATGTACCTTTAATTAGATTTATTCAGACTTCTTAGATTGTTGGATTTTTAGATTTACTCTCAAAACAGTCTTTGTCTCTATTATTAAGTTTCTACCTAAATCATTACCATTAAATCTCAAACCTGATGTTTAAATTCAAGCAATTCGCTATCCAACAAGATAAAACCGCTATGAAGGTCGGAACCGATGGTGTTTTATTAGGTGCCTGGGCTCCAATAGACCACAATCCTTTTAGCGTTTTAGATATTGGTGCCGGAACGGGAATCATTGCTCTGATGCTTGCTCAGCGAACCCATGCGGAGCAAATTGATGCTTTGGAAATTGATGAAGATGCTTACGAACAAGCTGTCGAAAATTTTGAAAGTTCTCCCTGGGGCGATCGTCTATTCTGCTATCATGCAGGTTTGGATGAATTTATTGAAGAACCTGAAGATGAATACGACTTAATCGTTTCGAACCCTCCTTTCTATTCTGAAGATTATAAATCTGAAAATGAACAGCGTGATCTGGCCCGTTTTCAGGACGCTATGCCTTTTGAAGAATTAGTAGAAGCTGCAGATCTGCTGCTTTCTGAAAATGGAATTTTCGCCTTAATTCTTCCCTACAAAGAAGAAGAAAATTTTATCGCCCTGGCTAAAGAATCAGAGTTGTACCCTTTAAAAATTACACGCGTAAAAGGAACTCCGACCTCAAATATCAAACGTAGTTTACTGGCTTTTAGCAGAAACGAAAAAGCAGCAATTGAAACCGATGAATTAATTATCGAAATCGAAAGACACGATTACACTTCTGAATATAAGGAACTGACTAAGGATTTTTATTTAAAATTTTAATTGTGATAGAGAGAAAGCCAAGCTCCCTCTCTATACTTATGATGTGATTATTTTTGACAACACCAGCTTCCGGGATATTGCACCGGATAGACTCCTCCACAAGTTGGACTTGGATTCACACAATAGCCTGTTTTTTCAGAATAGCTCCAGTCTCCTCCTTTTATTAATTTCTGTTCTTTTTCAGTTAACTCTTTAACCCCGTTTAAGTTTAAAACTTTTTTTAACATAATTTAAAAATTTATAGATTTGTTAATAACTCAATCATTTTAAGACACTTGAGCCTTATGCCTACTCTTGCGCAAGAATATTTTAATTCATTTAGAATTATATAAAAAAGAGCCATTCAACGGGGGAGTTGAAAATCTAAATGACATACATATTTAATATACCGAATAACTGATTCTAACCGTTTGTAAAATCTGAACACAGGAATATATATAAATAAGTTGCGACCTAATCAATCTAAAGAGATGATTATGTAAAACTAACCTTATAAAGATAAATATTGATCTGTGAAAATGAAGGAAATAAAAGGTTAATTAAAAACATTTTCGCACTATTTTGTGAAATTAAAACCTAACAGGCAGTACTTTAGCAAAGCGTGAGGCATTCCTAATAAACACTGTAAGATGCAAACCTTTGTGGTATTAAACCTGCTCAAAAATATTTTTAAACTGATATAAAATTCTTTCGAGCAATCGCAAATCCTCGGTTACGATTTCGGCACTGCCTTTCATTTCCTGCTGGAATATGATTTGTTTTTTATAAGAAGTCTCCAATCCGTTTGGCAAGGCAACGTCCAGCAATAAATTGCCGTCTTTATCGGGAACCAGAGAAATGTTCTGAATTTTACCGTATAAAACCCCGAATTCACGATCGGGAAAATTAGCCAGTCTGATATTTACTCTCTGCCCTACTTTTATTTTTCCGGAATTCAGCGCCGGTGCTTTTACTTTACCAATAAATCCATTTTTAGCATCGGGGATTATTGAAAAAACATTGTCTCCCGAATTGATGGTTTGATTTTCTGTCCAGACCTGCAAGAAAGTAACAACACCACTAATCGATGATTTTAAGGCATAGGTCAGTTCCCAGTCTTTTATCACCTTTTTTAACTGATAAAAAGACTGCGCCATATTTCTTCCCAAATTAACCTCTTCCTTAGTGCTGTTTATATGAGAATTCTGACTTGATTTCGTATTATCGATCAATGATGACCTTAATTGGGAAATAGACGACAACAGACTTCTGTAGTTCTTCTGCGCCTGCAGGTAATTTAGTTTTTTTGCTTCCATTTCCTGAGTGGAAACGATTCCTTTATTAAACAATGTTTCAAAACGGGAAACTTCATTCTTCTGAAGCTGTAATTCGCTTTCATTAATGACTTTTTGCTGCTGCAAAATTTCCAAACGCTCCTTAATCTGAATGTTTTCTGAACTCTGCGCCCTGTTTTCCACTTCAAAGGGCTGCAGATTTTTATTTAATTCCTGTGCCTGGTAATCTTTTTGAAAAACAGCATAAGCACTTTCAATTTCTCCCAACTGCGCATTTTTCAGTAAACCAAATGGAAAATCTTTTTTTGAATCATTAATACTATAACCTTCCACTATACTTTTCAATAAAAAGACATCTTTATAACTCGCGGTATTTTCTATAATAGCCAGGGTCGTATTTTTTTTAATAACCGATTTATCTTTAACCAGTATTGCTTCTATACGCCCGGATGTTTTAGAAACTATTTTCTCCGGAGGAATATTGGTTGTAATAACAATTTCGGTATTTACAACATCCGGGTATTTAATAAACCAGGACACGAAAAACAGTAGAAAAAGGATGGCAAATATCAGGACCGTCCCCCAACGTATCATCCAATGTGGTACTTTGGTGAGGATATCCTGAACTTCTTCACTTCTTAATTCGAATGTATTATGATCTTCTGCCATGATTAATTCCCTAATTGCAATTGATTTCGAACCAATTCAAAATAATTCCCTTTTTGTTCTACTAAAGCCGAATGACTTCCAATTTCAATAATTTTTCCTTTATCTAAAACCACAATCTGATCCGCATTCATTACGGTACTTAACCGGTGGGCAATTACAACTACTGTTTTATCTTTGAAAAAGATATCCAGCTTCCGCATAATTTCTTTTTCATTGTTAGCATCCAGGGCAGAAGTGGCTTCGTCAAAAAACAGAATTTCCGGATTTTTGTAAACGGCCCTTGCAATGAGGAGCCGTTGTTTCTGGCCTGTGCTCATCCCTAATCCTTCAGCCCCTATTTTTGTGTTGTAGCCCAGTGGCAAACTGCTTATGTATTCCTTTATATTAGCCACATCGGCTGCATAAACCAATCGTTCCTTATTAACCCTGTCAACGCCAATGGCAATATTATTTGCAATAGTGTCACTAAAAATAAAACCTTCCTGCATAACAGCACCAATATTAGCTCTCCAGGCTTTTTGAGAAATATTTTTCAGCTGCAGGCTGCCAATTGTTACCTCTCCTTTTTCAGGTTCATAAAATTTCAGCAGTAATTTCATCAGGGTTGTTTTCCCGCTTCCGCTAACACCGACAATGGCTGTAACCTTATTGGCCGGAATTACTAAGCTAAGATCATCCAATACGGGGATATCAGATCCCAAATAGCGGTACGATACGTTTTTTATCTCCAGATCAGCATTAAAAGGAACTTCAGTAGTCTGCTGTGCTTCCTGCTGGGTTTCATCTTCCTTGTTATGGATTTCAGATAATCTTGCCAGTGAAATTTTAGCATCCTGAAGTTCACGGACAAACTCGATAAGCTGTGTAATCGGACCGTTTAAACTGCCTACAATTGAACTTATCGCAAGCATCATACCCAGTGTAATAGAACCGTCAATAACCAATTTTGCGGATAAGAAGATGATAAAAATATTTTTAAGCTCATTTATTACAGAGGAGCCAATCGTCTGCGTTTGTTCTAAAACCAGTCCTTTTATGGAAACCCTGAATAATCTGGCCTGCACATACTCCCAACCCCAGCGCTTTTGCTTCTCGGCATTATGAAGTTTTATTTCCTGCATACCGTTAATGAGCTCCATTACTTTACTTTGTTCCTGCGATACTTCGGCAAAACGTTTGTAATCCAGAATTTCTCTTCGTTTTAGGAATAAAGTGATCCACACAAAATAAAGAACACTTCCCGCAAAAAACACAAAAAAGATCTTGAGATTAAAGTAAGCCAGAACTCCCCCCATAACAAACATATTGATTACGGAAAACAATACATTTAATGACGAAGTAGTCAGGATTCGCTCTATTCTTCGGTGATCGTTTATACGCTGCATTATATCTCCGGTCATACGAACATCAAAAAAGGAAATCGGCAGGTTCATTAGTTTGATAAAGAAGTCTGAAATCAACGAAATATTTATCCGCGTCGAAAGATGGAGTAATATCCAGCTCCGGATGAGTTCTAAACCTATTCTTCCGGCAAAAAGAAACAATTGCGCAAAAAGAATAAGATATATAAAATGAATGTTTTGATTTTGAATTCCAATATCAACAATACTCTGGGTTAGAAAAGGAAAAATCAATTGCAGCAAACTGCTCGCCAGTAGGCCTACACTTAACTGAATCAAAAATGATTTATAGCGTAAAACATATTGTGATAATAATCCGAATCCGAAACTATTATTTTCCTCTTTATCAAAATCGGTCTGGAAGAATTTCGGAGTTGCTTCTATCAGCAGTGCAATTCCTTCGGGAGTAGATTCGTCGGCATTGTTCCCTATCCAGAATTTAATAAAATCTTCTTTATTATATTCAATTAAACCAAAAGCGGGATCAGAAATATAATAAATACCCCGCTTTATTTTGTAAAGCACTACATAATGATTCTGATTCCAATGTAAGACACACGGTAAAGGGGCTTCTTCCAGCCTTTCCGGGCTTAACTTAACACCCAAGGTCCTAAAACCAATTTTCTCAGCTGCATCGCTTAGAAAAAGCAAATTACTTCCTTCACGAGTTGTTTCACTATGATCTCTCAACTCCTGAATATGGATTGTTTTGCCGTAATGTTTTGCAATAATCTTTAAACATGTCGGACCACAATCTTTAAAATCTGCTTGTTTGTAATTGGTGAATTTTTTCAATTCTGAATTGATTTTATGTAATAACAATATTATACAAAAATTCTTAAAAAAAGAACATTATAACCTGAATATATCAGATTAAAAATTTAATTCAATAATTTTTTAAGGATGTGACAAAAATAAATCAACTGGCTATATATCAATTAATTAAGATTTACTACGTTCTGTTTTTACTGCAAGTAACAAAGCTAATTGAAGTTTTTACTATTTTAGTTCAATAGTATCCAAATCTACAAGGTTCACATTTAACCCGGTTCATATTTGTATAAAAAAAAACAGAGGGAATTAACTTCCCTCTGTCAGATCTTTATAATAATAATTTTAGTAACTAATTTCTCTAGGAGATGGTACACTGGTTAGTCCTAACCAAATAAAACCAACCAAGTGACCAATTATCCTGAGAATCCCAACACCAATCATCAATGTGGGGATATTTGCCCAATGTTCCACGATCGAGCGCCTACAAATTCAAAAAAAACATGACTAAATTTTAAATAAGGCTTTATTTTTATTCTAGTTTCTAAAACTGGAAAATCAAATTATGGACGTATGCAACGCCACGAATCGTATTCACAAATCGATCCCTTAGGACACGTTGCGTCTTCGTAACAGGCAAGACCTCCTTTTATTACTTTTTTCTCTTCCTTAGTAAGCTCTTTAGCTCCTTCAAGGTTTAATATTTTTTTTAACATAACTTAAGTTTTTGTGAGTTATACTTCAGCTACTTAGAGACATCGAAGCTCATGTCTGTATTTTTATTACTTTATTTATGCTATTTTTTCTAAAACTTCTATTTCTTTTTCTTCTACAAAATCATTTAAAAAATATTTCAATTCGCTTAGCTCATATTCATTGGGAAATATTTTCTCATTGACAATCTTAACAGGTGTATAATTAAAATTATTTTTAGAACACCATTCATATTGTTTTTGTATTTCCTGGTTTATCAACATGCTTACAGGTTCTGTATGCCATTTTTTCAACCATTTTTTAAGCCCTGTTTTTTTAATATGCCAATCTGAGATTGCTTCTACGGTTTTCCCCGGCGTTGCCCTGTTTATGGTTAAAAGCCGCTCCACAACAATCTTATAAGGATTATCTATATTTTCCGGATTAACATTAAACAATACATTTAGAAATATCTTGTCCGGAAATCTTAATACCAGATCAAATGCTTCCTGAAATGTTTTGTGACAATGTCCGCAACTTGGACTTATAATCACAGATAACTTTATTGCTGCGTTTCTGTTTCCAAAATTCAATCCTCTTAAATCCTCAAATCCTGCAGTGTATGGCACTTTTTTGGATAAAAAATTCAACAAAGAGAAATTTCTTTTAAACTTTTTCAACTCTTTCAAATCGCTATCCACATTTAGTATATTCTTAATAATGGGTTTTAAAGCCATCCATAATGTTACTAAAAAGACTAATGAGAATAAGAACGGAAAAACATTACCTACACTAAAACTCAGTGTAAAAAAATCGGATGCAAACCAAATAACACTTTGTAACAAAATCAGAGATGAAACCGCAAGGCACATCACACACCATTTTTGAATTTCAAATTTCTGTATCCATATTGATGTAACAACAACCGGAATTGCAAGTAAACTTAGAAAACCAATAAAAATGGCTGATTCTGCGGGCTTAAGCAGGATTGCCAAAAAAGCTGAACTGAAAAACAGCAAAGGCAAATCTGAAAAGCCAACCCATTTTCTATTTGAACCATCAAAATTAAGAACGGAATTACAAGAAGTATTAGGAGTAAGATTACAAATCTTTGAAATAAGACTATTTTTTAAACCCAATTTTTCCTGAACAATTAAAATACTTACGATTAATCCTAAAAGCGATGTAATTAAAAATACAGCACTGAAAAAATTATAATTATTATAGAAAAAGGAAAATCCAACTAAAAGAAATAAAGGAACGTAATACTTTACGTTTTTATATTGATCCTGCAATCCGTCTCTTCCTACTATGTTGTTTGGCTCAATCGCTACAATAACACCGTTCCAGTCTAAAAGAAAACTATCATACGATATTTTCTGGTTTCCGTTTTTTATAGTTTCGATACGAACATAATCTTTTGTTCTTTGAACCAAAGTCAGCTCTTCTTTAAAATAAGCCAAAAAATTAGATGGTAAATTCTCGATCTGTTCTTTCGAAACACGTACTGCAGCATTCTCCACGGACAACAAATCCAACGAATCTGTTATCGCAAACAAGCTTGGATAATTTGGGTGAGAAAGAAACAAATCTTTGAACTCATTTTTGATCTCCGAGTACTTGTTAATTAGAAGAAATTTCTGAACCAGTTTTAACATCTTTTGGTGGCATTTAAATCATAACTACGATGCAAATATTGTAGTTTTTATTTGAAAAAAATGCCTTTGTATGTACTTTTTATTAATTATAGCACATACAATTTATAAATTATACCAGTCTGAATAAAACACTTAAACAACTGTATTACAATAAATTAAACTAAATTTACATGTCATAAAATCTCAAAAAGCCCATTCTCGATTAAGGGTTTTGCTTTTTGTCTAGTTTTGAAAAAGTTAAACCATAACACTCAAAAACATGACAAAAAAAAAATTAAAATTCGAAGATTTTGAAGTAGAAAAATTATCTGAAAATCAGCAAAAAAATGTACTTGGGGGAAATATTCCTGAGGAAGAAAAAGATCCGGTTCGGGGTCCGGGAGGTAATGGAAATGGAAATGGATAAATTAAAATTAAACCGATAAAATGAATAACTTTAATAAATGAATATTATGAAAATTAAAAAGTTAAAATTCGAAGATTTCAAAACTGAAAAAATAAATAAAGACCAACAAAAAATGGTACGGGGCGGTGATCCGACTGGCGGAGAAGATCCAATAGACGGAAAAGATCCTATCAGAGGAGGAGGAGGTACCGGCAACGGAAATGGAAACGGCTAAGGTCTCCTGAAAGAATTATTGAAAAATAATTAAATATTATTCGCAAACTGAGCTGGAGATACTCCAGTTCTTTTGCGAAATGATTTCGCAAAAGATACTGCATTTTTAAACCCTACACTTTCTGCAATAGCCTGGGTAGAGTATTTGCGATACATATGATTCGTAATCATCTCATTGATTACGTAATTAATTTTAAGCTCATTAGAATATTCGCCAAACGATTTTCCAAATCTCTTATTTACTACATACGACAAATACGTCGTGTTCGTTTTTATCTTTTTGGCTACATAAGACAAGGTAAAATCAGCATTTAAGTATTCCAGTTTGTTTTCTAATGCCAGTAGCTTTTCAACGATTTTATTCTCTTTAGCCTCGTCAATACTCAGATTCGCATTTTCTTTCTTCAGTAATACATCTTCCTCCTGCTCCACTGCAGCAATCTGGACCTGGGGATTTTCTTTTTTCTCCAGATTAGCTTTAAATTCTTCAATAAGTGCATTCATTTTTTTATGCGCCTTATTTTTATCCCTGATATTTTTAATCAGTAAAAAGACAATTCCAATAACCAGTAAAACATAGAAAACTTTGAGTGCTTTGTTCAATAAAACATCATTTTCATATTTTTTCTGAATACTGACCATCTCATTACTCAAATCACCCGTTCCCAATTTATAATTGACCTCTAAAGCCTCATTGTTTAATTTTGCTTCCGATTTCTCATAATTATCCAGGTAGATTTTGGAATGTTTGAAAGCCAGTTCAGGCTCTTTCTTTATATTATAAATTTTTGCCTGATAATAATTGGACTTTAAAAAACTTTCATCTTTCCTGTTATCCAGTGTCGAAACAGAATCTACCTTTTTGAAAAAAACCAGTGCTTTATCATACTTTTTTATTTCATAATACAGATTCCCCAAATTATAGGTGGCAATTTTATACTCTCTTTTAAAATTATTCTGCTGCGCAAAAAATATAATATTGTAATACGTTTTTTCCGCATTCTTAAAATCATTTTTCATATAATAAACATTCCCTAAACTTATTTTAGCGGAAATATTATTCATGGGTAAATTTTGGGAATAGGAAACTGTTTTCTGATAAAAATAAGCTGCCGAATCAAGTAATCGTATTTGATTCTGGTTTTTCATATACCAACTTTCATAAGACCCTGCCAGGGTAAGATTATTATTACTCTTTATCGTATGAAACTGGTCTTTGGTATAAAAGCTTTCATTTTTGTCTATGAACTCATTGATCTGTTTTAAGTTTTTTATCGCAAGCTGATAGTTACCAATCGCATCGTTAATAAAAGCGATATTGCTTTTGAATTTCACAATCTGGATAATATCTTCTATCTGAACAGAAATTTTCATCCCTTTCTGGTAATTCTCAAGGGCAGCACTATAATCGCCTTTAGCGGCATCTATTAATCCGCCATAATTGTACAAATAAGATTTAAGCTGAATTTTATCTCTGGATTCCGGCATTTTATCTAAATACTGAAATGCGAGTTTGTATTTTTCTGTGGATTTTGCGGTCTTGTCTTTTAATTGAAATAAATAAGCCAATGCAACATTTGCAAAGGCCATATGCTTATAATTGTCCGATTTGGCCATTTTATAAGCGTATACTTCAGCACTATCTCTATTTGCGTTAAGATTTAAACGTATTTTATCCTGCAAGAGCAAATATTCTTGTTCTGTTAACTCTTTCTTCTGTTGGGCAAAAGAATTATTCAGGACAAAAAAAAGTAAAAAAGAGATGATCAGCCTCATTTATTTTGTTTTTGGAACTCAAAAATAGTTTATAAATAACCAATAAACTAAAATTAATTCGTCTTATTCTTATTTATTTTTATTTGATGATGCTAAAATATAACAAATTACCTTTGTTTTGTTATATTTTTATTGCGTAAATTTGTTTTGTAAAACTAACTAAAGATGAAACCAGACTTATTTCAGGCCCCGGATTATTACAACCTTGACGATTTATTGACAGACGAGCACAAATTGGTTCGTGATTCAGCACGTGCATGGGTAAAAAGAGAAGTTTCTCCTATTATAGAAGAATATGCTCAAAAAGCAGAATTTCCTAAACAAATTATTAAAGGGCTTGGGGAAATTGGTGGTTTCGGACCTTATATTCCTGAAGAATATGGCGGTGCAGGATTAGACCAGATTTCGTACGGATTAATCATGCAGGAAATCGAGCGTGGTGATTCCGGTGTGCGATCTACTTCGTCTGTGCAGTCTTCCTTAGTAATGTAC
This sequence comes from Flavobacterium sp. ENC, assembly GCF_020991415.1. GTDB lineage: Bacteria > Bacteroidota > Bacteroidia > Flavobacteriales > Flavobacteriaceae > Flavobacterium. Next base: position 466,879 of record NZ_JAJMOY010000001.1, read on the forward strand.
CCAATCTGGAAATACGGAAACGAAGAACAAAGAATGAAATACCTGCCAAAACTGGCAACCGGTGAATTTATGGGATGTTTTGGCCTTACAGAACCTGACCATGGTTCTGATCCGGGAAGTATGATTACCAATTTTAAAGATATGGGTGACCATTACCTTCTAAATGGTGCCAAAATGTGGATTTCGAATGCGCCATTTGCTGATATTGCAGTAGTATGGGCCAAAGATGAAACCGGCAGAATCCATGGTTTAATTGTAGAACGCGGTATGGAAGGTTTTTCTACTCCGGAAACACATAACAAGTGGTCTCTTCGTGCCTCCTCAACAGGAGAATTGATTTTTGACAATGTAAAAGTTCCCAAAGAAAACCTTTTACCGAATAAATCTGGTTTGGGTGCACCCCTTGGCTGTTTAGATTCAGCGAGATACGGAATCGCCTGGGGAGCAATCGGAGCTGCAATGGACTGTTACGATACAGCACTTCGTTATGCTAAAGAACGTATTCAGTTTGGAAAACCAATTGCAGGTACTCAGTTACAGCAAAAAAAATTAGCCGAAATGATTACCGAGATCACAAAAGCACAATTGCTAACCTGGCGTTTAGGCGTTTTAAGAAATGAAGGAAAAGCAACGACTGCACAGATTTCGATGGCCAAAAGAAATAATGTAGACATGGCTATTCATATCGCCCGTGAAGCCAGACAAATGCTTGGCGGAATGGGAATTACAGGCGAATATTCTATTATGCGTCACATGATGAATCTCGAAAGTGTGATTACTTATGAAGGCACACACGATATACATTTATTAATTACGGGAATGGATGTTACTGGAATTCCAGCATTTAAATCGTAATCAACTATTAAAATATATACAAAATCAATATAAAAAAGCTTCTTCTTACCGGGAAGCTTTTTATCTTTGCGTCAAAATTTACAAAAATGAATATTGAAAGTATAAATAATAGCATTCAACCCCAAAAAGATCAGCTTTTACAACATTCACTATATAATAAAATACAAAGTATAGAGGACTTACATAGTTTCCTGGAAAACCATGTTTTTGCTGTTTGGGATTTTATGTCATTATTAAAGGCATTGCAAGCTAAACTTACCTGTACTACAACCCCCTGGTTTGCAACAAAAAATCCGGAGACGAGATATTTAATCAACGAAATTGTCCTGGCCGAAGAAACCGATTTAACGATCGATGGAAGGAGACAAAGCCATTACGAGATGTATCTTGAAGCTATGGAGGATTGCGGAGCAGATACAAAGGGAATCAATACCTTTTTATCTGAAGTACATTCGCTTCACAATATTTTTGTTGCCATCAAACAAAGTGCGCTTCACGCTGATGTAAAATCCTTTTTAGATTTTACCTTCAGGGTTATCGAACAAGGGAAGCCACACGAAATTGCTGCTGCCTTTACTTTCGGAAGAGAAGACCTGATTCCGGGAATGTTTACTGAAATCCTGAAAAATTTCCAGAAAAACCTGCCTGAAACCGATTTAAGCAAATTGCTTTATTATTTTGAAAGACATATCGAACTTGATGCAGACGAACACGGACCAATGGCGATGCAAATGATTACGGATCTTTGCGAAGAAGATGCCCAAAAATGGAAAGAGGTTGAGGAAATTTCAATTTTAGCATTAGAAAAAAGAATTGGTCTCTGGAATGCCATTGAAGAAGAAATCCTGATGAAAGCAGAAATGGTGTAAAACCAAAAGTGCCTTTTTAACGTAACTATTTGTTTAGCATCTCCAACTTAATTTAACCAAATTATGACAACAGAGTTCAAACAAATAGTTATTGTTTTATTTTCAATTTTCCTTACGAGCTGCAGTTCTGATGAAATGTCTTCTCAAAACAACTTTGTCGTTGTACCTCCTGCAACAATTCCCGTCACTCCTGTTGTCAATACAATTAATTATATGGCTTTAGGAGACAGTTACACCATTGGCCAGAGTGTGTGCGAAACCTGCAGATATCCTGAACAGCTCAAAGCAAGCCTTAAAGCCCTTTATCCTCAAAAAAGCATTTCACTGGACATCATTGCCAAAACCGGCTGGACTACTACTAATTTAATTTCCGAAATAAAAACACAAAATCCAAAATCGAACTACGATCTGGTCACTTTGTTAATAGGCGTAAACAATCAATATCAGGGCAGAAATTTTTCGATTTATGAAAAAGAGTTTCCGGAATTGGTTACCAAAGCAATTGCGCTGGCCAAAGGCAATAAAAAAAATGTAATTGTTATTTCTATTCCGGATTACGCCTATACTCCGTTTGGCAAAGTCCAGATGGAAGGCCAGGGCGAAAAAATATCAGCAGAAATAAACAAATACAATATGTTTGCAGAGAATTATTGCGTGACTAATAATGTTGTATTTGTTTCCATTACTGATATTACGCGTCAGGGGCTTGTAAATCCCGGCCTGGTAGCCGGAGATGGCCTGCATCCATCCGAAAGTGCTTATAAATTATTCACAGAGAGACTATTGCCGAAGGTAAAAGCAGTACTTCAAAATTAATAGTGTTCTGCTATTTGTTTTTTCAAAGTAGCTTAAACCAGCAAACTTATCAAAAAAGACGAAATAGCTCCAAGAACAAACCATAACAATCTTGAAACGCGATTGTCGCGAATAATTTCCATTTTATTCAGATCTTCCATATTGTTGATTTATACCGCAAAAATAAAGCAACACAAAAAAGCAAATAGTCCATAAAAGTCATAAGTCTGTCAAAATAAGACAACTATTGAACTTTATAAAAAAATAATAGCTTTTATAAAGCGCCCCACCCTATCAAATCTGATCACCAAAAAGAATTCTCAGAAAATATAGTTAATTTTACTTTCCCGTGCTGTTAACAACATAGGGTAATACCAATACAGACTATGCAAGTTTTGCCTCCTAAGGAATTATCAGCTTATATAAAACATTATCTTTTTTTAGAGAACAAAAACAGCACTGCCCGGCAACTCCGCTTTTTTTCTGATGGCAATACCGGTATCGTATTTTCACAAAAGAGCAAACTGATCTCCGGATTAAGCAATTCCGAAACACAAAATTACCTGCCCGGTTCTTTTTTATACGGACAGCCAGACGGTTTTAAAAATATTTATTCGGACAACGGAATGCTGATTGTTATTGTTGTTTTTCAGCCTAATGGCATTAACCAGTTATTGGGAATTTCCGGCAGTGCATTTCGGGATGCTATTATTACTATTGATGCTGTATTGGGGAGGAAAGGCTTGGAACTTGAGGAAAAATTAGCGGAACAGGTAACAATTCAGGGGCGATTACGACTGTTAAATCAATTTTTTAAACTGATTGAAGCAAAAAAAACCAAAACCAGCCAATTAATCACAAATGCCTCACTGGATTTTATTCTCAAAAACAACGGGCAGCTTACGATCAGTCAATTAGTGACTTATACAGGTTATACGGAAAGACATATCGAAAGAAAATTTACCGAGGGCGTTGGATTAAATCCGAAACAATTTGCTAACATTATCAAACTGCATCATTTTTTAGGGCTTTTGAAAAACAAAACGGAGAATACCTCGCTCACCTCACTTTCTTACGAAGCCGGTTTTTCGGACCAGTCCCATTTAATACGGGAATTCAAAAAACACACGGGAATAACACCACGGGAGTACCTGTATCATACCGAAAAGCTAACCAATAATTTCATTGAAACCTTTCCGAAAAATACCCTTTAAATGTCGGTTTTGTACAATTTCTAAAGTACCTGTCGTGCTATTTTTGGTCTATCTTAATTGTTTACCAAATGAAAAATCTAAAAATAGCTACTGCCCAGTTTGAAAACAGGAGCGGCGACAAAGAGTACAATTTATCTGTAATTGAAAAACTTTCAGAGAAAGCATCCCATGAAGATTGTGATGTAATCGCATTTCACGAATGTTCTGTCACAGGATATACGTTTGCCCGTCATTTATCAAAGGAACAACTGCTTGAGGCAGCAGAAATCATCCCTGAGGGCAACAGCATTCTAAAGCTTACAGCAATAGCAAAAAAGAATAACATTATTGTATTGGCGGGGCTTTTTGAAAAAGATGAAAATAACAATTTATTCAAAGCTTATGTCTGTGTCGACAAAAATGGTTTAGTGGCCAAATACAGAAAACTGCATCCGTTTATCAATCCGTATCTCACTCCGGGAGACGCTTATTGCATTTTTGAAATCGGCGGCTGGAAATGCGGCATCCTGATTTGTTACGACAATAATATCATCGAAAATGTGCGCGCCACCGCTCTTCTGGGAGCTCAGATTATCTTCATGCCACACGTGACCATGTGTACCCCTTCTACGAGGCCGGGCGCCGGCTTTGTGGCTCCCGAACTTTGGAAGAACCGTGAAACCGACCCCACTTCCCTGCGAATAGAATTTGACGGAATGAAAGGCCGTGACTGGCTGCTGAAATGGCTGCCGGCAAGAGCGTATGACAATGCCATTTATGCGGTCTTTTCAAACCCCATCGGTATGGACGACGACCAGCTGAAAAACGGATGTTCCATGATTCTTGATCCTTTTGGCGATATCATTACCGAATGCCGCTCTTTTGACGACTCTTTTGCAACAGCGATCCTTACTCCCGAAAAATGCCTTCAGGCCGGAGGAAATCGTTATATAAAAGCCCGAAGACCCGATTTATATAAAGACATTATTGGTCAGGATCATATAGCTGAACAAAATGTAGCATGGCTTAGCACTGAAGAAAAAAAGAGTTAAAACCACCAATCGCAAAGCATTTCAACTCTTAAAAATTTATCTTTGGTGTAGATTCATCTACAGCATACTTACAACTAATGGAATTTTTTAACACAACAAATCAGGATATCGATGCCGTTTTCGATATCTATCAGCAAGCTACCGCTTATCAAAAAACCGTCAACACAAAAAGCTGGAGAGGCTTTGAAAAAACACTGATCGAAAAGGAGATTGAAGAGCACCGGCATTTTATAATCCGGGAAGAAGGCGAAATTGCCTGTACTTTTGTGCTCACTTTCAACGATTTGATTATCTGGAAAGAAGCTGCTGCAGATCCTGCCGTCTACCTTCACCGTATTGCCACAAATCCAAAATTCCGGGGACAATCGTATGTCAAAAAAATCGTAGAATGGGTTAAGGCCTATGCCAGGGAAAACGGTAAAGAATATATCCGACTGGATACCCATAGCGGCAACGAAAGAATAAACCAATATTACACAAGCTGCGGTTTCGATTACAAAGGAATCAGCACTATAGAATGGACACCGGAATTACCGGAACATTATAAAGAAGGCTCTTTTAGTTTGTTTGAGATTAAGCTTTAAAAACAAAGCCCTTGCGGAATTTTCACAGGGGCTTTGTTTTTTCATAATGATGCGCTATTATTTATAATTTTCAAAATCAACCTCGACTTTTTCAAACTGTTCCGCCTTTTCTAAAATCGAATTGATACGGTGCAGGCCGTCCTGATTATTATCGGCCATAATAAAGGCAAATCCCCAGATATCTCTGGAGACTGTAAATTTTCCTGCTTCGGAGTCTATGGTCATCAGCACCTCATCGTTCATCCACAGATCCAGAATATCAATCATTTTTGGGTTTATTTCTTTGATTGCCTCCATAAAATCCGGGAAAAAGCTTTCCTTTTCGGCCCCGCCAAAAACATCGATCAAAAGTTCCTCTGACTGGTATCCCGGCCGAAAATAATACTGATACATTTTTTTTCTGTTTTAGTTAAGCAATAATAAGCAGTTCTCTTTTATAAGTAGAAACTTTTTAGAAGGAATTTTGCCTTTCCTTTTACACTTGTCCTGACAGTTGTGACATGGCTTTTTTGAATGTAATTTTCCCGTCACGTTACCGTCACCGCTCCGTCACTCCTATACATGAACTTTATAGTAGATTTTTGGTAGATTTGGTCCTTTTTTGTCATATTGTCAGGGATTTTGGTGGTTGTTTTTGCGTTTCTTTGTTCTTCTCATGTACTAAAAGAGCAGTTCATGGTCCTCAAAATCAAATACCAATCGTATCTTTTTTTACTTTCTTAAAAGTATAGTTTCTTTTAAAATGAACAGCTTTTTTCGTTTTTGATCCTCTTTTGAAACGATTTTACTACGAATATCAAATGAAACCCAACACTTATCAATCGCTTTTTGTGTAAATCACTTTATTCTATACGTTTGCAGTATCTAATTTCAAGAACAACCAAAAATATGTTTAAAGAAGGGGAATGGCTATATTGGCAGCAGGTCTGTTTTTTTTTTAAAATTATGAAGGTTTTTGAGACTATTTTATTTGCAAAATAAAAATCAAAAAATGTGAGAAAACGTAAAAATATTACCCATGAGTTAACTAGATTCGCATTCGGAATTAACACTCCGATTAATGATCCTTATTTATGAAAAAACTGTGCTTGCTACTTCTCTTATCGTCTTGTTTAAGTGCGCTCAACACTTCTTTGGGAAAAATACCGGATGCAAACGGGATCTGTTCATTTTACTAATTATGAACATAAATAGTACTTCACTGCCCTTACTATAACACTCTATTTTATAAAAACAATTAAAACTATAATTCTAAAATGACTAAAAACACAAAATTAAAATTAACGTTTTTAACCTTTTCATTATTTTTTAAGATTTCAGTTATTTGTTCACAAAATACGTACGAACCTAAAATTTTCCCTCCTGATCCCAATGTTCAGCTTATGAATAAGTTTCTGGAGCAGCCTGTTTCTTTAAACACAGGACTGGCTAATGTTTCAATACCCCTCTATACCATTAGTTTAGACGGCTTACAGCTACCCCTAAATTTAGATTATTTTACCGGAGGCATCAGGGTTAACGAAATGGCCTCAGAAGTTGGCCTGGGCTGGACTCTGAATTTAGGAGGAAGTATCTCAAGGGCGGTGAGAGGTAATCCGGATGATTTAAGCGGAATTGGATATATGGAAACTCCCTATACCGTTGCGCAGGCAAGAGCAGGAATGGAGGATGTGGATTACATAAGTGAATTACAGTACCTTGATCAAAGAGATTTTGAACCGGATGTTTTTACCATTAGTTGTTTGAGTTTTAGCGGAAAGTTTTATTTTGATAAAGCGCAGAATGAGTTTATACAGGTCCCTAAAACAGATGCGAAAATCACGTACAATAGAAATTCTGCCGGACAGATAATTTCATGGGTTTTGACGGACGATAAAGGAAATCAATATTTTTTCGGGCAAACAGAAGACCTTTCAAGAACACAGATTGAGAGAAGCAGTTCAACAAAGTCAATTTCATATACAGAGACGGGAATTGTTGGCGGCGAGTCCAATATAGCAGACCATATTATTACATGGTACCTTACGGAAGTAAAAACGGTAGCTTCTAATAAAATAAGTTTCTTTTACACTGAAACTGCTGAATATCCTGACAGGATTAAGACAGGTGAAAGTTTTCTATATAAGGGAGACCGTTTTGCTGAACAGGAACTCTCTTATGGTTTTTTACACCGAACGATAAAAAATACGTCTGTTTCTAAAATTGAAACAAAAAATGAGCAAATTCTTATTGCGCAAAGCAGCCAGTCGAGATTAGACGCAACGAATGCCAAAAGTCTGGAATTTATCGCCGTACTCAATAACAAAGGCAGCCAGATTAAAAAATTCAAATTCAATTATGGGTATTTTTCTTCTTTGGAAAACACCAATGAAACCCGAATTTCAAATCCGGAGCAATATAAATATCGTTTAAAACTTTTGTCTTTAAACGAACTCAATACTGTAAATACTGCCATTAAAACGACCAGTTTTACTTACGAAAACAATTTTCTTCCCAACAGAAATTCAAATGCACAAGATGCCTGGGGCTTTTACAATGGAAAATCAAATGTAACCTTAATTCCGGATCTTGCACAGATAACCAAAATCAACAGAAGCTTTTTAGCCAATAGGAATATTGATGAGGACTTATCCAAAGCTTTTATACTTAAAAGCATGAAACTTCCAACAGGAGGAACTGTCGAATATGAGTACGAATCGAACCGGGCGGGTTTTATTGAGAACAAATCCTATCCTGAAAATTTTGATCAAAAAGAAAGTAAAGCACTTTATTTTACGCCACTGGTTCCGGATCCGGGTCCGGAAGGAAACGGCAATTTAAATTTTGACAATTATTACCGCCAAAATTTTACCATTCAGAATATAGCCGGTCCGGTGGCGCTAACCGTAAATATTGAAGGCTGCTCTAATAGTCCTGTCCCCTCTTTGGATTGTCATTTTTTCCTAAAAATTAAAGGAATCACAAATCCGGGGTATACGCAGAATATTTATAGTGGCCAATTTACTTTAAACCTGCCTGATGGCGAATATTATGTTGAAGCAACCAAAAATGGTTCTCCTGTTTCTAACTATGCCTTTACCTCGTCTTTATTTTGGAACGAGAAAATGTTAAGTCCGGAAGGAGGAGAACGGGTTGGAGGGCTACGTATCGCAAAAGTAACCCTGAAAGAAGCCAATCAGCCTGATATCGTTAAGGAATTTAAATACATTAACCCTGGACTTGGTGTGACCAGTGGCAGAATGTATCAGTATCCTATATTTTTTGAAAAGGACTACAATGGTAAAGGTAATGGTAACTCTTTTAATGCAACTTCGAGTAGTGTCGCGCAAACATCCTTAACGGCAAATACGCCTGTTTCGTATCAATATGCAACAGTTCTAATGCCTTCTGCTAAAGATTCAAAATTAAACGGTAAAGTTGAATACGAATATGCTACTGGTTTTTCTTCTTTGCTAATCTATAGTCAATCTAATACCATTAGTGTTAATAAAACAGAAAAAAATATTGGATGGCTGGAAGGAAAACTCCTCCATGAGAAAACATATTCCTATGATAATAATACCTATAATTTAATAGAAGAAACTATCAATAATTATGAAATTTTAGATCAAAAAAGCATTCAGGACTTTGGAGTGCTTTTTGAACATAGAGGGCAGTATCCTAGCAGTCCTGGAGGAGGAGCTAATGCAGGTGCTAACTTTTATATGTATGAATTTTATTATCTTTTTACAGGAAGACATAAAATGACCTGGTCATTAAATACAAAGTACCTTATCAACGGACCCGTTGAGCAACTGACCAATTACCAATATAAGACTGAGACCGATTTATTAAAATCACAAAAAGAAAGAACGTCTCTTACAAATGAAGAAACAGAAACGAAATACTATTATGCTCCTGATGCCGAAATGAGTACGGAACCCTTCATCAACGAATTAAAAACAGCCAATATTGTTAGTACCCCTCTGGTCGTACAAACCTTTAAAGCGGGAGTAAAATTATCGGAGCAAAAAACAGTTTACGATAAAAGTACTGCTACCAGCGCTTTATTGCTTCCCAAATCAGTATATGCCAACAAAGGATTAGCTGCTATAAATGTAAATCTGGATAAAAAAATTACTTTTAATCAATACGATACAAACGGAAACATTCTTCAATATACTTTAGAGAGCGGTGTTCCGGTGAGCATTATCTGGGGTTATACCAAAACACAGCCGATTGCCAAAATAGAAAATGCCACCATCCCGCAAATTACCACAGCATTAGGTGTTTCAGACCTTAGTGCTTTAAACGAAACGAATCTTACCGCTATCAACAACTTACGAAATAATAGCACTTTTGTTAATGCTATGATCACCACCTACACCTTTATTCCCGGGGTAGGCATCAGTACCAGAACCGATCCTAAAGGAGATACTACCACTTTTACCTATGATACTTTCGGAAGGCTGGAATTCGTAAAAGATAAAAACGGAAATATCCTTTCTGAGAACCAATACAATTACAAACCCTAAACCAAAAACAGCATGAAAAACTTTATAAAACTTCTTTTGGTTTTGTTTCCTGTTATGGTCATTGGCCAGACAAACACTCAAAATTATATCAAGACGGTAACTTACAAAACAGCTGTTACCCAGAAAATCATAACCCCCACCCCTGCTCAGGCCTCCCAAAATGTAACCTATTTTGACGGACTCGGAAGACCTGTACAGCAAATTGCCGTGCAGCAGTCTAATTCAGGTAATGACATTGTAACCCCGATTGAGTACGATGGTTTCGGCAGGCAGGTAAAGGAATACCTTCCGTTTGCTTCGTCCCAAACCACTTCGGCTTATATCAATCCAACAACCCTGGTTTCGGATTTAGTTGCGCAATACAAAACGAATTATGGGACTATCAATGCCAACCCCTGTAGTGAGAAACAATTAGAAGCTTCTCCTCTGAACCGTGTCCTGAAACAGGCCGCTCCCGGAAACGACTGGAGCCTTGGATTGGGGCATGAGATCAAAATGGACTACCAGACCAATGTTGACAATGAGGTCAGACTCTTTACGGCTAACGCTGCCTGGGATCCTGCTATAGGACTGTATGCCATCTCTTTTTCAAACACTGGCACCTATGCCGCCGGACAACTGTACAAAACAGTCACTTATGACGAGAATACGGCAGCTCCGCTATCAGAGCTAAATGGTTCGACAGTAGAATTTAAAAATAAAGAGGGTCAGGTAGTACTAAAAAGAACCTATGGTACTGTAGGAACCGGAACCACAAATGAAAAACACGATACCTATTATGTCTATGATGCTTATGGTAACTTAACCTATGTGGTCCCGCCAAAAGCAACCGATCTTATTGGGGCTCCCACAGGCCTGCAAGCTGACGTGACCTCATCATCTCAAGTGCCTGCGGGGACTTCTTTACCCTTAATAGCTTCTAATTCGATTCGATTATTACCCGGATTTCAATTTAAGGCGCAGGCAGGAAGTACTTTTAGTGCTGTTATTGACAATGGTAATCAAACGATTCTCGACAATTTATGTTACCAGTACAAATACGACTACCGAAACCGCATGGTAGAGAAAAAACTACCGGGTAAACAATGGGAGTTTATCGTGTATGACAAACTCGACAGACCCGTAGCCATAGGACCTGCCAATTCCCCTTTTTCGGATCTTACTTCGGTGGGATGGCTCATTACCAAATACGATGCTTTCAACCGCCCTATACTGACGGCATGGTTACCGGCCACCGTAACTAATGCTACCAGAAATACAGTACAGACAAACCAAAATAACAATAGCGCTAACTTTAGCGAAACCAAAACGGCAACGGCAACCAATACTACTATAAAAGGAGTCGATTTCCGTTACAGTAATGTTGCCTGGCCAACTGCAGATTATCATGTCCTGACGGTAAATTATTATGACGATTATAATTTTCCCAATACACCTGTAATGGAAACAAGCGTTGCAAATGGTGACCAGCTTGTGTATTACAACAATACAACCCAAAAACCTAAAGGACTTGCGACGGCAACCTGGACCAGGGTTCCTGATGCCAGTACCGACTATAAAAACGAACAGACCTATACCTTTTATGATGAAAAAGCAAGACCTGTTCGTTCCTATACCAAAAACTTTCTGGGAGGGTATACCTACACTGACAGTAAACTGGACAGCTTTTCCGGACAATTGCAGTACAGCATTACCCGACATAAAAGATCACCTTTGGCCTCTGATCTTGAAATCCTGACCAAAGACGCTTTTACCTATTCTGATCAGGACAGGTTAAAAACTCAGACCCACCAGATTAACGGAGGTACAATCGAGGTAATTGCCAATAATTCTTATGATGAGTTGGGACAGCTGATTTCTAAAAAAGTTGGAAATACGATTGCGGCTCCAACCCAAAAAGTAGATTATACCTATAACATTCGCGGATGGATGACGGGTATTAACGATATTACGGCTTTAACCAAAGCCGGAGACCCAAAAGATTTGTTTGCTTTTAAGATTAATTATAATACAAATCCTTCTGGGATTGCTAATGTCAAACCACTCTACAATGGAAACATCTCAGAAACCCAGTGGGCAACCAACTATGACAATGGAATTCTAAGAACGTATGGTTATAAGTACGATAACTTAAACCGACTTAGAGAAGCTGTTTATAAAAAAGGAGCCGTACTAAACAACTACAATGAAAGTATTTGGTACGACAAAAATGGGAATATCACAAACCTGACCCGATACGGAAGTACTAATGATAATTCCCAGACCCTCATCGACAATTTGACCTATAGCTATAAAGATAGTAACAAGGCTAACCAATTGATGAAGGTTACTGACGCAGTGGTGAATAATGCCTCCTTTATAAATGAGTTCAAAGACAGTCCTTCAAACAGTGTTGATGATTACAGTTATGATGCCAATGGTAATATGATCAAAGACATCAATAAAAATATAACGGCTATTACCTATAATCAATTGAACCTGTCCACTAAGATAACTTTTGCAACCACAGGGAATATTGGTTACATTTACAATGCTGTAGGAGAAAAAGTGCAGAAAATTGTAAAAGAAACTGGAAAACCTGACGTAACAATTGATTATTTGGATGGTTACCAATATGAAACTCAAAACAATATCACAGCACTAAAATTTTTCTCAACAGCCGAAGGCTACGTTGAACCTTCGGGAAGTTCGTATAAATATATTTATCAGTACAAAGATCATTTGGGTAACATTCGTTTGAGTTATGATAAAACTCTCGCTATTAAAGAAGAGAGTAATTTCTATCCGTTTGGTTTAAAACAAGAAGGGTATAATAATATTAAAACTGGTGTCGAGAATAAGTATAAGTACAATGGAAAAGAGTTCCAAGACGAAAATATTGGTGGCTTTCAGTTGAATTTATATGACTATGGAGCAAGAAATTATGACCCTGCTGTAGCGCGTTGGATGAACATTGATCCTATGGCTGAAAAAGGTCGAAGATGGTCTCCATACAATTATGCAGTGGATAATCCTGTTTACTTTATAGACCCTGATGGAATGTGGCCAGATAATCCTTTTACTGGATTAATTGATAGAGCTAAATCTGCAGTGAGAAATTACGTTGCAAATAAAGTAAGTCAAGTTGTTTCTGCGGCTAAAAGTTATGTTCATCAAAAATCTGTTGCCATCTTAGATAAAATAACTCCTGATGTTAAAATAGGAAAGGCTGAAAAAGCTCAAAAAGGTTCTGGTTCTGGTGTTAGTTTTGCAACTGAAGGAGGAAAGCAAGGCGGGATGACAACAGACCAAGGAGGCAGAGAAACAAAACAAGTTGATATAAGTGTCGTTGTTGGATTAACAGAAGTTTATGGCGTGCCAACAACAGTACCTGGTGTAGCTCCTGATGGCAGTAATCCTTTTGTGAAAAGCGCAGACGGAGGTGATGAAGTAAAATCTGAATCAACAATGAGTAAAACTGATAATAATGAAATTCAAATATCAGTACCAGAAGTGACATTTGATGAAAGTGCTAATTCAAAATCAGCTAATTTACATACTAAAGATACTGTTGTTAGTAAAAAAGATTCTGCAAGAGTAACTAATGAAGCTCAAAAGAAACAGCAAAAACGTATAGAAAATTTTAACAAAAAATATGGAACAGATTTTTAAGATAACTAAATGTGTATTTATTGCATTGATAATTATTTCATGTAATAATAAAAAAGAGGAAAGTTCAAAAGAAGAGTTAAATAAGAGTAAAATTTTGTATTGTAGTTTTCCTGATACTGTAAAAATAAATAAAGTCATTGACGGTAAGATTCAATATGACGTCAGTAATGTCGATTCTAAAATAACTAGTAGCAGGTTTTTGGAGCTTCTATTATCAACAAGTATAAACAAAGAACTAGCCAATTATAATGAAATTGAGAAAAATGTTTTATTATCTTATGTTGATTCACTAAACACGGGTACGTTTGAATTTAAAGCTGTTTTTGAAAAAAAGGGTAAGCAAATGCTAAATGTAGTTATAAGAGATAATAAATTTTTAAAACCTCAAAAAAATACACCAGCAGATAAAATAATCTTGAGGAGACAGGACTGCTTATTTTCGAAAGAGGTTTTTGTAGTCGATTAAAAAGTACAATGTAATAGAATTAAAAGTGACTTTTCCTGAAAAAAGTTGACTGGATTAGTAATATAAAAATAGTTAAATCGGAACAGAATTATTTTTGTTCCGATTTATTTTTTTCCAACTGTTTAGTTTGACTTGATTTTGTAAATGTGCTTTATTTGGAGTCAGCATATTTATTGATAAATGCACTCAGCTTTAAGTAGTGTTCAAACTACAGCAGCAAAAGCAGTACAAGCTGTATCGAGCGCAATATCAAGTCTTGGAATAAATAAAGTAGATGGCTATAGTGTTATTGGTAATAAAAAAGGTATTTCTGATACTACTGTTTTTTTTCTGAGGCAAAAGGTGCTAAATCAGTGCTAACCTTGATGGGAGATGTTAATTGTAGGGCTTGCAGATGCTTATTCAACAGATTTAGGAGGAAATAAAGTTATGGATGGAGCAAATATATTTTCTAATTTAGTACAAACTTTTGGTAATCCAATAGAAGGCGCTAATACTGCAGATTCTAATTCAAATTCGACAAGTACTAAGTACTAATTCTAAAGAAGGTACAGTTACAAGCGCAAAGAATAAATTATTCTTCCACTGATGTCGTGAGAGGAAATGCTTCTCAGGTACATACGCCTACACCTAAAGATACAGTTGTTAAAACAAAAGGTAGAAGTATGGTTCCTGCAATGAACACCAGAGACTCAGTCAGAGCAGTACAGCAAACAGAAGCTAAAAATAAATTACCTATAAAATATTAATATGTTTAGAAAAAGAATAAAACCCGTAATTCTTATTATTGTAACAACTATTCAATTATTTGTTTCTTGTAAAGAAGAAAAAAAAATAAGGCAAGATGATATGAAAAAAGTTGCTCAAAAACCAATTGAATATGCTATCGAATTTCCAGATACTGTTGTTGTTAATGAGTTAAACGATGGCATTATTAAATATAAAAGTAAGTTAGATACTATTATTACAACTTTTGGCGATAGAAAAAAAAATAGATACACCCGTTTTATTCTAACGACAACTAAAAATCCAAATTATGACTTTAAACATCTAAAGGAAACTGTAAGAGATACTTTTGGAGCTATAAATAATAGAAAAATTACATTTTACAGGATTACATTTTCAAAATCTGGAGTTTATTATTTGGACGGTATTATTAATGATATTGTTTTAATAGACTTAGATAAAAAAGATAAAGCTGGAGATGATTTATCAAGATTTATAGAACAAGAAGAACGGGTTACTAAAAAAGTGGTTGTAATAAATAGACCTGCGCCTAAACCTACCCTATAGATTTATCGGTAGTGTTTCAAAGTTAGTAATATGAGATTTAACATTTCTAACGTATTGAAATAGAATAAATATCAGCAAAAAATAATTTAAAGATGAGTAGTAATGCTCACCAGCTCTGCGAAGAGTTCTTATAAGGTGCTGTGCGAATGTCTCTGACTTTACATCCATGAAACAAAAAAAGCCACTTCATTATAGACTACCCCAAAAAAATTAGACACTATTTGTGGACAGTCTACTCTGACTTTGCGCAATTTTTTTTTGTTCTCATGAAAATTAAAATCTGATAAAAGTCTCCCGACTTTTTAAGTTTGGTTAATGAATACTGATTTGATATAGCAGATAACATTCTAAGAAAATTAGTTTTAAAGTCAGAGACTTTATGAGATTTCTGTTTTAATTATATTAGTTTAAAACGGCGCAAAGTCAGAGACATTTGCGAAGCGTCGATGAAGACTTCGGGTAGCTGGGAATCATTCAAAATTTTATATACTCTTTTTACAGACCATATGACAGATACTATTAGAAGTTTAAATTTAATTAAATTATGAAAAAAACAATATTTTTAAGATTATTATTTATTACTATTCTATTTACCAGTTGTAATGGTCAAGTAATAAATAAAGAAGATATTAACACATATATTAATAGTAAAGGTGAGTTTGACAAAATTTTGACCTCTCATTTTCCAAATAAGCTTGTTGCATATCCATATACAATTATCAACAATAAAAATAAAGCTAAACACGATATCTGTTTCATGCTATACGAGCATAATGTAGATTCAGTAAAAATTGATTCAGTAATAAATAAATATCATTTTGTTGCTAAATATACATATCGAGATTCATGTCTTTTTTTAATTAATAGATTCGAAACAAAAGATACTTATGAAAATAGAAAAAAGGTTGAAATATTAGATTCACTACTAGTAAATAGAGATTGCTATAAAATGAAGTACCCAGTACCAAATTTTAAGGTTTATAATCCTACAGATGATAGTAACATAAAACTAGATGAAAGTTTTAATATTTATGTATTAGATGCTAAATCAGGAAATCGCTTTGAAAATTTCGATTTACTACCTAATCTACAAATGCCTCCTGAATGGCAAAATGGATATTCAAAAGGAATAGCAAGTAGCAAAAAGAGTAAGACTTTAATATATTGGAGCATTATTTGGTAAATAATATGGATAATGTTTCAGATGTGTTGGTAGTTAATAATTCCACCTAACAGTTACAGATAATTAGAGATTCATAGTAAAATTGCATAAAAATTAAAACAACCTTCCAGTTGTCCAAAATAAAAAAAGCCATCCCGCTCCTCGAAGTGTTCTTATGAAAAACTGTGCCCCGTTCCTCGATGTGTTCCTTTATGAAAAGCTGCGCAAATGTCACTCTGACTTTGCACAATTTTTTTGTTCTCGTAAAAATTAAAACCTGATAAAAATCTTCCGACTTTTTAAGTTTGGTTATTGATTAATACTGATTTGATACAGCAGATAACATTCTAAAAAAATTAGTTTTAAAGTCAGAGACTTTATGAGATTTCTGGTTTAATTATATTTGCTTAAAATGACGCAAAGTCAGAGACATTTTCGGAGCGTCGATGAAGACTTCATGGAGCTGGGTACAAACATATAAAAAACGATATTTAATGATTTATAAATTAAGTTTAGCAACAGTATTATTAAAGCTTTTACTAATTGGGATAGCATTCAACAGTTTGTTTTATTTAGCTACTAAAAATTTTAATTATGTAGTTTATTTAATTTCTTTTATAATTATTATTGGATTTGAAGTTTTGATATTCTTCTTAAAACCATTTTTACACAAAATCATTATACTTGAAAATTCAATCTGTTTCTGTTATAAAAAATTTTTGATAAATAGTTATTCTGAAAAAGTGAAGAAAGAACAACTTAGTTTCTCATACAAACCTGAAATAGGAGCCAGAGGAAGTGAGGTTGACGAATTGAGATTTTACATTAATGGAAAGAAAATAACTGGAATAGGAAGAGGTTTTGATGGTTGGAAGCAAGAGACTATATATGATATTATCAAAGAATTCGAAAACTTAAACATAAATAAAATAGAATAAATGAAAACAAGAAATAAAATATTGATTCTAGTTATTGCTTCTGTCATTGGCATTTTCTATTCAATACACTTGCTATATAGCAAGAAGGGATACCTAAATACAAGCGATTATATAGCGCTAAGTGTTACCTCTATATTTGTAATAGGATTAGATTTTTATTTTATTAACAAATGGAAAAAAGAAGAGATAGAGTAAAATTTAAAAAATAGATTTTATAGCACTTTAAAGTGTATCAAACTGTTAAAATAGAATTCAAGTTAGCTGTCTGTGCTGGCGAGCGTCCAGCTCGTGAACGCAAGCAAAATCAATAATTGCAACACTTGGTAGCGCAACACCCGTTGGCTGAACAAATGAGACGTCATAGTCCATATAGTTATGCTTTTAATAATCCTATTTATTTTATTGATCCTAATGGTATGAAAGCAGCGAGAGCAAAAGAGTGGGTAAAAGATGGGGAAATATAGATCTACTGACCCAGATGGAATGCAGGCAGATGTTATAATTTTGACTTTTCAAAATGATACAGCTAAAACAGCTTATGAAAATACAGTAAATAAAGCATTAGGAGATTGGAAGTGTATCGATAGCCTCAACAGGAGTTCAGGTTGTTACGACAGAACAACAACAAGCATTTTACAATGAATATAGTGCTGTTGTAGATAGAGCCCCTACATAGTAACCCAAACTGTAATGGAAGGAAGTGTCAATACTAATGTAGGAAGTTTTGCCACATGGCAGATGTAAAAGCATTTGATGGCGCAGTCAAAGACGGAACTACGAGTGCTGAAGCAATTATTCATGAAACTGTGGAGCAACATGATAAAGTATAAATGGGACTAAAACAAGATCAGACAGGTTCACTAGAAGATTTACGGTTGCGTATAATAAAGCATCAAACTCAGAAGATAAGGTTAATGGAAATAGAAGAGTAGCTGATGGTAATCTTTCATAGAAAAGAATAACAAATTGACAAGACAGACTATAACACCTAATTTAAGTAGTGGTCGAAATACTGTAACTAAAGAAACTAGCAAATAAAAAATATGAAAAAACAAATCTTAGTAGTTTTTATAATATTTTCAATTTTAAATTCACAGTGCTCGAGTTTAAAAAAAATTGAGAAAAAAGATTGTATAGAAAATGTTGAATTTAAAAATACTTTTATGTCACATATTTCTAACGTAGAAAATTATACTACACAAAAAGAATTTGACAAAAAAAAATTTAACGACGGAATTAAATTTTTATCAAAATACTGCTATGTATCAGAAGAAGAATTAATGAACTACGCAAATGAATATACCAATTCGATTGTATTTTACAAAGATAAAGAAGGTTGGTTAAAGTGGTATGAAGAAAATAAATGCAACAATATTCAATTTAAATAATAATAAATTATAGAAAAAGCCTCCTGCTCTCCGAAGAGTTCCTTATGAAAAGCTGCGCAAATATCTCTAGACTGCCCCCAAAAAATTAGACAATATTTGTGGGAAGTCTACTCTGACTTTGCGCAATTTTTTTTTGTTCTCTTGAAAATTAAAACCTGATAAAAATCTCCCGACTTTTTAAGTTTGGTTAATGAATACTAACATAATATAGCAAATAACATTATAAGAAAATTAGTTTTAAAGTCAAAGACTTTAGGAGATTTCTGTTTTAATTATATTTGTTTAAAATGGCGCAAAAACAAAACCTTATAATAATTCAGAATAATTAATTTTGCTAAAAACGAGAAACAAAAAATAATAAAAACAGTAAGTTATGAAAAAAGTACTATTCGTGTTAACATTATTAATCTCAAGTATGGGATTTAGCCAGGAAACAAAGACATTTGATTCAAAACTTGTGGGTTGTTGGCGTGGCTCGGAAGCTGATCAACAACAAAAAGGCACGACTAAATATTGGGTTGCTTGCAGGTTTGAAGATGGCAAAAGCACTTTGTTATTTATAGCTATTGACAAAAAAGGAAAAGTAACACAAATGACTGAAAATGGAAAATGGTGGGTAGAAAATGGAAAATTTCATGAACTGCATAACTATGATGGTGTGGCTGATGTGTATGATTACGAGGTTATCGATAACAGCATAAAGTTTACCGGGGTCGATGTAATGGGAGACAAGGAAACAAAATATAGTTTTTTTGATTACAAAATTGAAGAAGATTAAATTTAAGTAACAGTCCAAAATAGTGTCTGGTACTGAAAAAAATTTACATGTGATTTAAGCAAAAAAAATCATTCCATAAAAAAACCCTTGTGAACTAAACTTCACAAGGGTTTTTAATTTTGCAGAGAGGAAGGGATTCGAACCCTCGATACAGTTACCCATATACTAGCTTTCCAGGCTAGCTCCTTCAACCACTCGGACACCTCTCTATTTCGGTTTGCAAATAACACAAAAAAAAATGACTTACAAAAGTAAAATCCAATATTCTTTAGATGCTTTTTCGAAACTCTTCCATAAACAGTTTTACGGCCTTTTTCTGGTAACCGCCAATCGTCAGCATAAACGAATCTCTTTTGGTCGGAACTCCCGTAATCTGAATCGATTTGAGGTTATCCCAGCCTTTTAAGGCTTTTTCTGCCACTATCGTCGCCCAGTCACTGTTCTCTACCATTTGCAGTAAAGCATGAATGGAATTTAACTCTATGGCGATTTTGGGTTTCATGTTGTGTTTTAGAAACAGCCCTTCTACGAATTCCCTGGAATTGGATCCTTTTCCCGGTAAAATAAGCTGAATTTCTTCTATTTTCTTAAAGGCAATTTTATCCAGAACCGCCAAAGGATGCGATTTTGACACTGCCATCACCATGTGCGAAGTAAACAAAGGCACTTTCTGGATCGGAAGTTCAATCTCGTGTGACGAAATCACCAGCACCAAATCCAGTTCGTTGTTCATTAGTTTTTGTTCCAGGGCTTCTGTTGTGCCATATTCGACCACAATTTTGAGATTTTGATACCTTTTTGCAAAGGAATTGATGACCGGCAAAATCAAAAGTCCGAAAATATAGGTTACCCCTACCCGAAGTTCACCGCCAATCATTTCGTTTAAATCGTCGATGGCCTGCTTTCCGTTTTGTACCTTTTCGATGACCTGCTTGGCATGAATCAGGAAAACGGAACCGGCTTCGGTAAGCTGTACTTTTTTTCCGATCCGGATAAACAAAGGCATTCCGAGTTCTTCCTCGAGTTTTTTGATCTGTTGCGATAATCCGGATTGCGTGACAAAACAAAGCTCGGCGGCTTTTGTAAAATGAAGTACCTCAGCCGTCTTAATGAAATACTGTAGTTGATAGATTTCCATATTGATAAGTTTAACTACTTAGTATCAGTAAAATTATTAATTTTTCTAATGAAATCATAATCCCGAACTTTGTAAAAAAATAGCAAGGGTTATGTTTAAGGCGTTAAAATCAAGAAACTTCAAATTATTCTTTTACGGTCAGTCGGTTTCGGTTATTGGGACCTGGATGCAGAAAACTGCGGTCAGCTGGATGGTGTACAGCATCACCGGATCTGTTTTCTTACTGGGGCTGGCTACTTTTCTGAGTATGATTCCCTCTCTGTTTTTAGCACCTGTGGCCGGAAGTATTATTGGCCGTTACGACAGGCACCGCTCCATGATGATTTTACAATCGCTGGCCATGCTTCAGGCGGGCGCATTGGCTCTGCTTATTTACCTGAAAATATACAACATCAACTTTATTCTGGCTCTTAGCCTTATTCAGGGGATTATCAATGCTTTTGACATGACCTGCCGCCAAACCATGATGATTGATATTGTCAATGACAAAGAAGATTTACCCAATGCTGTGGCACTTAATTCTACGCTGAACAACTTCGCCCGAATTGCCGGTCCAGCCCTGGCCGGAATTATTCTGCACCAGTATGGGGAAGACATTTGTTTTATTGGAAATTTCATTAGTTATATTCCGGTTTTGATTTCATTGCTACTGATGAAAATCACACCCCATATCAAAGCAGAGCACAAACTTAAAATGCTGGACGATCTGATAGAAGGCCTTGATTACGTTAAAAAAGAAACCGAAATGGCACGAATGCTGCTGATGTTAATGTGCAGTAGTTTATTTGTCATTTCTTTCAACACGCTTATGCCGGTTTTTGCTAAAGATATCTTTAGTGGAAATGCCCAGACTTTTAGCTGGTTCGAAAGTGCCGCAGGGATTGGTTCTGTGCTCTCCGCGATTTATCTTGCCAACCTGAAATCATCCAAAAACATGAATAAAATAATGATTGCTTCCAGTTTACTGCTCGGTTTCAGCATTATTATACTGGCGGTTTCAAACAGTCTGACCATTGCGCTGATCTGCATGACGCTGAGCGGTCTCGGAATGATGGGACAAACCTCATCGATCAACATTTATATTCAGACACAAAGTGCCGTCAATATGCGTTCGAGAAGTATTAGTTATTATCTGATGGCGTATCAGGGAATGATTCCTGTGGGAAGTCTGATTATTGGGTATCTTTCTCACTCTCTTGGTGTGCGAACTACGGTGGCAATTCAGGGGATTATCTGCCTTCTTTCGGTGATTGTGTATGTGTATTATAAAAACCAAAAGGCTGTTGAAGAAGATTTAGAAACTTGCCCAGTACCTTATAAGGATTGATAAATTCCAATTCTTGTAGCTATCTAAATAAATTCCAAATTCCAATTATTCGGAAACTTTCATTTTGAAACCTGATTGATAACAAACAGATGAGGTAAATCTCCGCAACCATCTCCATTTCCGAAGATGCAAAACGGTGTAGCGATTCTAACGAAGATTTCTCGTTCCTCGAAATGACAAACTTTGAGTGATCAGTTTTGGAATTTGGAATTTAAAATATTGTTTTTTTATAATGAAATCTCCCCGCGTAAAGAAGTTTCAAAAATAGTTTTGAAGTTTTTTGCTTCTATTTCATGACCTAAAAGGTACATTAGTTTTGTAATAGCCGCTTCGGTGGTGATGTCTTTACCTGAAATTACCCCCAATTCTTTAAGTGCCGTGCTGGTCTCGTATTGTCCCATATTGACGCTTCCGCCGGAACACTGCGTCACATTTACGATATGCAGGCCGGATTGAATTGCTTTTTGAATGAGGTTTAAAAACCATTCTTCGGTTGGGGCATTTCCCGAACCGTAGGTTTCCAGAACAATTCCCTTTAAGTTGGGCGTTGACAGGATCGATCCCAAAACAATTTCGCTCATACCCGGAAACATTTTTACAATGGCCACATGATTGTCCAAATTCTTGTGCACCAATAATTTCGCATCGGTTTTTACGGGAAGGAACAAATGGGAATTTAATTTAAGATGAACGCCCGATTCTACCAATTCAGGATAATTGGGTGCCGTAAAAGCCCTGAAGTGCTCTGCGTTTACTTTGGAAGTGCGGTTTCCGCGGTATAATTTATACTCAAAATACAAACAAACTTCATGGATTACGGGTTTGTCATTTTCCTGTAATGAAGCAATCTGAATAGCTGTAATCAGGTTTTCCTTAGCATCGGTACGCAAGTCCCCTATTGGCAGCTGCGATCCGGTAAAGATTACGGGTTTGGCTAAATTTTCGAGCATAAAACTCAATGCAGAAGCCGAATAAGACATGGTATCGGAACCATGTAAAACTACAAAACCGTCAAAAGCCAAATAATTTTCCTCGATAATCGTGGCCATTTTGGCCCACATCTCCGGATTCATATTCGAGGAATCTATTGGGTTCTCAAATGAAACCGTTTCGATTTCACAATCCAGTTGTTTTAATTCTGGAATTTTTTGCAGCAGTTTGCTAAAATTGAAGGCTTTGAGCGCTCCTGTCTCAAAATCCTTGCTCATACCGATTGTTCCTCCGGTATAAATTAAAAGTATTTTAGCCTTAGAGGACATCCTGATATTTTAGTTTATTGACAACCGGATTGGCATACATGGATAAAAACCCTTGTCTGGTAACAGGATTATCGCTTCCGATTCGCATTTCTAAACGACGTTCAAAAAGCGATTTTTCGTTTTCCTTGTAGTGGTGGGCAAACTTATTTGTTTGGTTTAAAATATCGTAAGCGATAAAATTAGTCGGCCATAACTGGTAATTTTTCAGAATAGAATCGTCAATTACCTGCGCCAAAGCCTGAATTTGCTTGTTGGCATTATCATTCTCGGCTACAATCTGATCAATTTCCGTGTTTAAAACATCGCCAACGGAAATATGTATTCTCTTTTTGGTTCCCATGATACCACTTAAAATGGTCATGAAATCTTCGTTTTTCTCTTTGATATAAATTTCATTGTTTGCTTCAGCCATCAATTGCGGCATTTTCAGCACATCGGTAGGATCATATTCGTATGAAATAGAAACGGGAACAATTTTTATTTTCTTAAAATAGTCCATCAGATTAGCTTCATCAGAACCCATTCCGATCATTTTCAGTACTCCGGGATTCGTTTCGTCATTTCCGTCTTTGGTACGGCCTTCCCTTTGTGCAATCCAAACCGAACGATTTTCTCGAAGCAGTAACTGTCCCATATATTCGGACAATAACTTAGAACTCTGCAGCATTTCTCTTGGCGTTAAACCTCTTAAAACCAAAAAATTTCTGTTCAGTTTTGCCAGTGTACTTAAAAATGCTTTTTTAACCAGATTATCTCCAATGGCAGACGCTGTCATCACCAGGCCATGTTCGAACAGGCAGACATTAAGCAGGGTGGTGTCTAACAGAATATCACGGTGATTGGATACAAATAAATACGAAGTATTTTTTTGCAGTTTCTCAAAACCGGAAGTGGTAAGTCCTTCAGAACTCTTTTCGAGTACTTTTTGAATCGTATGATAAATAAAATTACATTGAAAATCACGAATCGAATGTGTTTTCTTAAGCTGATCTTTCCAAGCATCATCCTCTAATTCCGGAAAAGTAAAATTCATCATGGCTTTCATCATAGGATGATTGACAACATCATGAAGTGCTTCATTTATTTCTGAATCATAAAACGGTCGAATGGCATCAAATCTCTGCATTAATATCTATTTTAGGGGGCAAAAGAACAAAAAAAAAATTAAAGTATTGTAAGTTCAGGGTTAAATACCGAAAACGTCTTTTGAATTTTGGGTCGTAATTGCTGCTATTTCTTCTTCTGAAACATCATAAATATCAGCTAGTTTTGCTACGACATTTACGATATAACTGCTTTCATTTCGCTTCCCGCGATACGGAATTGGCGCTAAATAAGGCGAATCGGTTTCGAGAACAATATGTTTTAAATCGATTTCCTTTAGAAACTGATCAATTTTTCCGTTTTTAAAAGTCGCCACACCGCCGATTCCAAGTTTCATATTATACGTCAGGGCTTGTAAAGCCTGTTCGTGTGTGCCGGTAAAACAATGGAAAATTCCAAACAAATCTTCTGATTTTTCTTCTTCCAGAATTTCAAAAATCTCATCGAAAGCTTCACGACAATGGATTACGATGGGCAGTTTATAGTGTTTTGCTAACTGAATTTGTTTTCGGAAAGCAAATTGCTGCTCCGTAAGATGCGTTTTATCCCAGTACAAATCGATTCCGATTTCACCAACGGCATAAAATTTTCTTTTAGCCAGTTCGGTTTCCACATGCTGCAGCTCCTCCAGGTAATTGTCTTTGACGTAAGTGGGATGCAATCCCATCATCAAAAACACATTCTCCGGATAGTTTTTCTCCAACTCATACATAGACTGCGTTGCCGCAGCATCAATTGCGGGAATGAAAAAGCGTGTTACTCCTGCGGTAATGGCTCTCTGGATCATTTCATCACGGTCCTGATCAAATTCTTCTGAGTATAGATGGGTATGTGTATCGGTAATAATGGTTGTTGCGCTCAATGAAAATAATTTTAAAACGCCAAAATTACGACAATATTAAAAACTTTCCCAATTTGAATAATCCGGTGGTAAATGGGCACACGGATTATACGGATTCACTTTGTGAAAACGCGGATTGTCACGGGTTTTTCAACACTGTTTCAGGCTCAGCGAAGTACTGTTTGTCAGACTGAGCGAAGTCGAAGTCCTATTTGAATCCTATACCACAAAAAAAACGAGGATCTCCCTAAAGAAATTCCTCGTTTCGAATGACATTGTATCGTGACGGGCTTACTCCAAATCTTTCAATAAGAGCTGTACCGCTACATAATCTTCATAATCTTCCGGAATTGTGAGCAGGATTTTTTTGCATCCCGCATAATCTTTTTGCTTCAGTTTGCACAAGGCGAGATTCCAGGTGGCTTTCTCTTTATAGACTGATGTTCCTGATCGCAGCACTTCAAAAACAGTTTCCGCTTTTTCATATTTGTTTTCTTCTAATAAAGAAATACCATAGAAAAACTGAATTTCCGGCGTTTTGGATTCCTTCAGGAGTTTTTCAAAAAGCGGAATTGCAGCTTTATATTTTTCAGCATTAAACGCAGTTTCTGCTTGTTTTAAAGTGGTATTGGTATGTCCTCTTTCGGTGAAATAAGCCTGTTCGTGCTGACTGTAATCTTCATAAACAGGGTTTTTGGTATAATTAAAAAAGAACAGTCCAACCAAAATCACGATAGAGGCCGCAACTGCATAATTCCAGGGTCTTAAAGCAATTACTTTTGGTTTATTTTTATGGAAATGTTTATCTGAAACCTTCACCAGATTTTCTTTGAACGCTTCTCTTTCTGCTGCAATTCCGAATTTATTTTCCAATTGCTGCTGTGCTGTTTTGAAAGCCCCGAACTCCGCGGCAAATTCGGGATCGTCCGAGATTTGTTTTTCAAAATTCGCTTTTTCATCAGGAGTCAGTTCATCCTGAAGGTATTGATCGAATAATAGGTAGCGTTCTTCGTTCATGACTAATTATTTTTTAGAGATTTAAAGTTTTTAGTTTCCTGAATCCACTGTGTTAACTGGCCAATACATAACGATTTCTTTTTACGGACATATGCATAGGTTACATGGAGCTTTTCGGCTACTTCTTCCATCGATTTAATTTCAAAACTCAGCTTTAATAATTCCTGGCATTTTTCGCCCAGTTTTTGGAACATGGTGTCAAAAAGCTGTTGTTTTTCATCAAATTCTTCGGTTTGCTCCACCAATTCGTGAGCAGATTCACTTATAGATCCCGCATCTTCATTAATTGTTACCCCTTTATTGGCTGTTTTTTTCAATTCATTCAGCCATTTTCTTTTACACAGCAGGAAAAAATAGGCATCAAACGGACAGGTCAGTTCCAGTGTATTGGCTTTGGCCTGATTGAACAGCAGCAGCAGTACTTCCTGAACAATATCCTGTGCCTGATCCTGATTGCCGGAATTGTTCCTGATATAGAACACGACTTTCGGAACAAACTTTTTATAAATCTCCTGGATTATAATCGAATTATTCGCAGCAAGCCCTTCGATATATTTTTGGTCGGAATGAATTTTGGTTTTGGCCATAAACAGCTTTTTAAAAAGCTAATGTAAAAAGAATCTGAAAATAAATTTCAAAAACAGGGGTAACAATTCTAAAATCAGATGGATATAACGAAGCAGGAAACTTTTAAAACAATTCAAAAAATTAAAAGAAATGGAAAGTTATCATCTTATTCACGAAAAAAATCTGGACCGGTTTCATAAAATGCTTTCCGCTAAAAAGCGAAACGGTTTTGTAATTATCGAACATAACGAAAAATTGCCTTACGCTGTTTTGTCCAGAGAGAAAATACAAATCAATCATCCTTTTCACTTATTTCTGACGGTGATCACATTGGGTCTCTGGTTGATCGTCTGGCTTTATTTTATCATCACGCTTTTACGAAAGAAAGACATTCTGGTTGCATTGGATGAAGATGGAAATGTTTTTCAGGAAAAGTGCCTTTCGAAATAAAATTCAAAAAAAGTAAAAAAGAGGGGTAACAAAATTTCACCCCAACGGATCTGCTTCTATAAAACCTGAAATAAATTAAAAAACAGGGGTAACAATTTCCCCACAGTAAACATCTATTATTAAATAACTATTAAAACTGACTATCATGAAAACAAATTTTAAAACAATCGGACTATTATTATTCGCTATAACGACATTAGTAAGCTGTGACAACAGCGACGGCGACAACAACAATTCAATCCTGCCTCCGACTGCTGCAGCGTTCAAAGGAATCACCGAAAAAGGAATCAAAAGAAATACACAGAACTTTACCGTAACAGCCGGAAACGGGGTGGTAAGCTTCACTTCTGCAAAAGGAGTTAAAGTAAACATCAACGGAGACTGTTTAACTAAAAACGGAACTCCTGTAACCGGAGCCGTAAATATTGAATATATCGAACTTTTTGACAAAGGAAATATGCTGGTGACCAACAAACCAACCATGGGGCTTACAGCAGACGGAAAGAAAAATTTATTGATTTCCGGTGGTGAATTTTTCATCAAAGCTACTCAGGGCGGCGTTGAACTTCAGACTTCCTGTTATATGAACATGTTGGTTCCTGCAACTTTAACAGATGGTGTAGACAATGCCATGACTTTATGGACAGGCGCGATCAATGAAGCCGGAGAACTGGCCTGGAGAGAAGCCAAAGCCGGTGCAGATGGCGGTAACGGAAAAGGCGGTGTGCAGGGCGAGGGAAACAATTATTATGTTACTTTCGGGAATTTCGGATGGACAAACGTAGACCGTTTTTACAGCGACCCAAGACCAAAAACAACTTTACTTGTAGACGTTCCGGAAGGTTTCGACAACAACAACAGCGCGGTTTATTTGTCTTATGATGGTGAAGGAACAAATGCATTGGCCAAACTGGATACGTATACAGCAGCAGGATTATTTAGCGAACACTACGGACAAATCCCGATTGGACTGGCTTGTCACGTGATTTTTGCAACCGAGGATAATGGTCAATGGCGTTACGCAATCAAAGGGGTGACCGTGGCTGCCGGAGACATTTATACTTTCACACTTGCCGAAACAACAGTCGGCACAGAAGCTCAACTGATAGCTGCAGTGAATGCAATTCAGTAACTTACAAAATACTTTTAAGAAAAAGTGGTGATTTGCTCATCACTTTTTTTTACATTTAATCCAGTTTTAAAATTAATTCTGATGATTTTCAGAAGCTAATCCTGCTATCCGTTGCCATCTTTTTTCCTCCCTGTAGCTATCGGCACAGGCAAAAAAAAGGATCTCCACTACTATCAGGGCTAAAAAAGTATCTAGTTATGAAACCACTATCATCGATTGTCTTTCTGCTGTTTTCTATATTTTCTTTCTCGCAAACCAAAGTAAAAGACACCATAACCCGAAGAGCCAATATTGTTTTTATCCAAAACGGAAATACCGTTACCTACAAACCCGAGACGCCACCGTTAATTCCGATTGCGGGCGCACCAAAACCAAGTTATTCGTACTTATGGGAACTCGGAGACGGGCATTACAGCAAAGAGGCCGAACCGAAACATGTCTATAAAAACAAAGGAAACTACACCACCAGACTCGCCGTAACCAACAATTACGACAATGGAAAACCTCCTGCCACACGACCTAAAAAAGTCGCTGTAAATGACATCACCGATACAGATTATAAAGATATCGCCTCGATAGCCGACCAAAACGGATTTGCGATCTTAAAAAACTGTGACCCGATTCCGGAACAGGAAATGGTAGTTGTAGTAAGTTATCAGAATCTGGAAAATTATGTTTCGAGCGGTAAACTGTATTTGTTTTATAATGAGAAACAATTTAGAAGCAATAATTTCGAATTGGTCGATTTCAGGACGTATGCGAATGAACGGGAAGTCAAAGAAAATCCGGTCGCTGCTGTTGATGATCTGGATGATACTAAATCGTACCTGGCTTCTGCCGAAAACACTTTCAAAACCAAAAAATACAGAAACACCACCACCGAAGAAGATCTGGATGCTTCCCTAGCAGACGCCAACAAAACCTATCATAATGTGTCTGTCTTAGAATTTGACGATGCTAATCCGGGTGAAACCCGCAATCTTTTTTACACGTTCAAAACAACACCCGAAATGATCAAGGATACCAGCGCAACGGTCACCATGCGCGGAATTTTTGTCCCAAACCGAAGTTATAAAAACCACAAAATAAAAAACCTCGAAATGGAAATTGTAACTTCTCATGATCCGAACAAAATGGGGTCTAACGGAAGTTTTATGAATTACAGGCTGGTACGCTTTAAAAGGGTAAATTTCAAAACCCGTTTCCAGAACAATGGCGAAGGACCGGCAAGAATGATTCGACTTGAAACGGATGTTCCGGACATGTTTGACAAGACAACATTTCAGATCGAAGACCTGTATCCCAAATGTCCGATTTGCCCTAAAGGCGAAGAACCAACCGTAAGCTGCCTGGATACGATCATTAAGAAGAACCAGATCTTTTTTACGTTTAAAAACATTTACTTACCGGGGAGTGAACAAAAAAATGTACACGAAAAAGACAGTACAAAAGGCTTTGTAAAATATTCCATGAAATTTGCCGAGGACTTTCATAAAGTAAAAACGCGCAGCCGTACTGCCATCATTTTCGACAAAAACGAGCCGATTATTACCAATTATGCCACTACCCGATTTTTACCGGGAATCTCTATCGGGGCAAAAGCGGGTTACAATTTATATCCGGATTTGGACAATTCGACCAGTTATTTTGTGGGCGCGACGATTTCGCCTTTTAAATCCTATCGTTTTTACTGGCAGGCAGAATGGATCAACAGCATCAATAAATACGATAGTGCTGAAAATGTAATCGACGAAGTGGTTGTAAATCCGAATGGGGTAAAACAGCGGCAGCGCACCACCACAAGTACAGAAAACAAAAGTGTCAATTGGGAAGTGCCTGTGCTGATCCGGTACAATATCAATAATTATATCGGGGTTGGTGCGGGTGTGCAGGCCAATTTCAATGTTTCCCACGAGCAGACTCAAAATATTAAAATTGAATCTTTTGAAGGTGATTCGACTAAATTTGTAATTAACACCCGAACGGATTCTAATGCCGTCAAAAATTCCTTTACCGATCTTAAAACCGGATTGTTGCTGGACCTGACTGTGGGTGCCGCGAGAATTGGACCAAGTCTGGGGGTGCGTTATGTGATTAATTTCGAACAGAATTTTAATTATTTTCAGTTTTACGGAATCTGGAAGTTTTAAGCGTTATTACACAGAGATGCACAAAGAGTTTCGCAGAGATACACGGAGAGAAAAGCGTTTGCCACTAATTACACAAAGTTGCACGAAGGTTCTCACTGAGATACGCAGAGAAAAAAGGTTTAGCCACGAATTACACGAATTTTCGCGAATTTTTTCCACTTATGCTGCTTAAATTAATTCGTGAAAATTCGTGTAATTCGTGGCAAAAAAAAAACTTAAAATCCCTTAGTGAGCCTTTGCGAAAACTTCGTGCATCTCTATGAAATAAATCAATAATATGACAAAACTGTATTGCTATATTTTATTCTTCACATCGATACTACTCTCCGGGCAGCCATCTGTTTCAGAAGAAGATAAGCTATACCATGCCATTGATGTTTTTGTTGCGAACCCTTCGGCGAAAGCCCTGCAAAACTTAACGAATACAGAAACAGAATTCTGGAAAAACCCAAAGCCCAAAACCAAAGAGGCATTGCTGGCCATTGTAGTTTTAAACTGCAATAAAGCCTACTACGAAAATCAGTTCGGGCAATCTGAGAAAGCGATTAAAAGCTACGAAAAAGCCTGGCTCGTGTATCAAAAATATCATTTTAAAGGTTACGATATTATCGAATACTGCCTGAAACCTTTAGGCAATTTGTATACCCTTCTCGGTGATTATGACAATGCCGAAAATACTATTAAACAGTATTATTTTATTGCCGATCAGGAGAAAAATGAACCTCAGAAACTAGCAGCGATTCTTAATTTATCGAATGTATATCAAAACACCGGAAATCTTTACAAAGCAATTGACTTGCTCGAAAAAACAATCCAAACCGAAAAATTAACCGCAACTCAAAAAGGGGTTTTATTAAACAATCTAGGCGCTGATTATTTTCTGACGACCAAAAGTTTTTTAATACAAACAACTGCTTTTGAAAAAGCCGAAAGTTCTTTCCTCAAAGCCATCCTACTGTTAAAAGACGATCCGTCGCAAGCCGAGACTTTATCCAATTCGTATCGAAATCTGGCCAAATTAAAAATAGAACAAAACGACCTGGCCCAAGCTTCGGACTATTTTGAAAAAGCCAAAACAGCATTCCGCAAAACGTCCGGCCAGGAACCCCGAAAAAAAGCACAATTGGATTATGAAGCCGCTTTTCTTTCTTTCCGACAGGGAAAAATAAAGGAGGCCAACGAAAATATTGTTGCTGTTTTTAAAACGCTCCTTCCGGATTATTCTCCTTCCAAAAATATCCTTCCCAAGCAGAATTCGCTTTATGCAGAAACGGTTTTACTGGATGCCCTGGATTTGCAGGCGGCCGTGTATCTGGCACAAGACCAGCCCAAAAATGCCCTGAAAAGTTTTGCTCTTTCCTTTCATATTGAAGAATTGTTTCAGTCGCTTCTGGTGTACGAAAATTCTAAAATTGTAACCCAGATCCGAAATCGGAACCGAACCGAAAAGTGTATTTCGATTTATTATTCCCTTTATGAAAAAGAGAAAAAAATCCATTATATCGAGAGTGCCTTTTTGCTTTCGGAACAAACCAAATCGGTGGTTTTAAAAAGCCGTCTTCACGAAAACACGAATTTGTCCAGAGCAGAAAAGCTAATTTTACAACAGCTTCAAAATTGGAATACTGTTATTCTAAAAGAACAGCAAAAACTGGAACTGGCGAATATTTCTAAAATCAATGAAGCCATAAAAAAGCAAAATGAACTGATGCTGTTGCTTAAAAAACAGAAAAGTGAAGACACCGCCGAAACCGATACTGCTTTTGATCTGCAAAAATTATACGACAAATTAACACAGGATAATGTTGTACTAACGGAGTACTTTGCAGGTTCCGACGGTATTTATAATTTTACGGTTGAAAACAACACCATAAAGCTTTACTATATTTCTCTGGAAGGGACCGGTTTAACCAGCCTGATGGAATTTATTCGCCTTTTTAATGATCCCAATGCGATTACCAATAATCCACAGCACTACAACCGGGTTGGAAACCGTATTTATAAATATCTTAAAATTTCCTCCACCGGAAACCACAAAAACCTCATCCTTATTCCGGATGGTATTTTGAGTTTTCTGCCTTTTGAAGCTTTAATCACAAAAGAATCGGCTACGACAAATTTTGCTAAAATGCATTATCTGGTCAGTGATTTTAATGTGGCGTATAACAATTCTGCTTCCTTTTATGTGAATTCGGTTCCGTTTTCCAAACCAAAAAAAACGGTTCTGGGAATTTTTCCGATTTTCGAAAATACCGATTT
Source organism: Flavobacterium sp. ENC (assembly GCF_020991415.1). Taxonomy (GTDB): domain Bacteria; phylum Bacteroidota; class Bacteroidia; order Flavobacteriales; family Flavobacteriaceae; genus Flavobacterium. The sequence goes on from NZ_JAJMOY010000001.1 coordinate 499,661, forward strand.
TGCCCTGACTTTTTCTAAGAATGAATTACAATCTATCAGGAAGAATTTTGATGGTCAGTTTTTCGAAAACAGCAATGCGACTTTTTCTAATTTCAAAAAAAATGCTGCATATTATTCTATTTTACATTTGAGTACGCATGCTTCTTCCGGTGATCTGGAAACTCCGGCAAGCATTAAATTCTACGATCAGGAAATCCTGTATTCTGAATTGTACAATCTCCATATCAATCCGGATCTGGTTATTTTGAGTGCCTGTGAAACCGGCATAGGAAAATTATACAAAGCAGAAGGTGCCATGAGTGTTGCAAGAGGTTTTCAGTTTGCAGGTGCGCAGAATTTATTATTTTCATTATGGAAAGTAAATGATTTTACAACTTCTGTTTTTATGGATGATTTTTATACCAACCTCAAAAAGGATCAGTCTTTTTCTGAAGCCAATGCGAATGCAAAACGTGCCTTTTTAAGTGACCCAAAGATTCCAAATGCTAAAAAATCCCCTTATTACTGGAGTGCTTTTGTCTATTACGGCAGTATTGCCCCAGCTGAAAAATCTTCCAATTATATCGTATACATCATTAGTATTTTGATTGTAATTGGTTTATTTTTGATTTTCAATCCTTATCAGAAATGGAAGATCTTCATAAAGTCCTCAAAAAAGCAAAATACCGAAAAGTAAAATTCAGGGTTACCAAAACCCAGCATTTATTAATTAAGGCAAAAATAAATGGTGTTTCGGGAAATTTCATTTTAGATACCGGTGCTTCCAATACCTGCATTGGTTTTGAAAGTATTGACTATTTTGAGATCTCTGCCAAAAAATCTAAAACCAAAGCTTCCGGAGCCGGAGCAACCGGCATGGAAACCCAGATTTCTTCCCATAATCATCTGCAGCTCGGCAGCTGGAAAAATACCGATTTCAATCTGGTTATTTTTGATCTTTCACACGTAAACGAAGCTTTAACATCCTACAAAGCAAAAGCGGTACACGGTATTATCGGTGCTGATGTTTTGCTTAGAGGCAAAGCCATTATTGATTATTACAATCATTATGTTTATCTGCAATAAAAAGAGTTTTTTTATTGAAACAGAAACGATTTATGCCTCATTTTTTTTATTGGGAACCGCGTGTTTTTTTAATGAAAAATAAGCCACTACAGTACTGAGCAGCATCAAAAGACCTCCTAAAATAAAGGGTGCTCCGGCAAATTTAAAAGGCGCATCACTATGGGTGAAAAAGAAAAAGGTGTTTGCCATCATGGGCGGGCCAATGATTGAAGAGGCACTCATTAAGCTCGTCAAAGTTCCCTGAATTTCTCCCTGCTCGCTGGGCGCTACTTTACTGGCAACCACAGATTGTAATGCCGGTCCGGCAATTCCACCAAGGCAATACGGGATTAAAAACACAAACATCATCCAGCTTTCTGTTGCAAAGGCAAACAACAACATTCCGATGGTGTACAACGCCAGTCCGATATAAATACTTTTTTCGTTTCCTAATTTCGGATTGATCCAGCGAACTAATCCTCCTTGTACAATTCCCACCAACAGACCAATTATTCCCAGCGAGATTCCAATCATTCGTTCGTCCCAGCTGAACTGATAAATGGTAAAGAAACTCCAGTTGCTTTGTACGGCATGTGATCCGACGTATAACAAAAATATCGCTGCAATTAATCCAATCAGTGTGGGGTGTTTTTTCAGACCCAGAATAGCTCCAACGGGATTTGCCCGTTTCCAGTTGAAAGATCTGCGGTTTTCTTTTTTCAGGGATTCCGGTAAAATGAAAAAGCCATATAAAAAGTTGACCATGCACAAAACGGCTGCTGCATAGAAAGGCACCCTTGAACCATATTGTCCTAATAAACCGCCAATGACCGGCCCTATGATAAATCCTAATCCAAAAGCTGCCCCAACCAGACCAAAGTTTTTGGCCCTGTTTTCGGGCGTACTGACATCCGCAATATAAGCTGAAGCTGTTGTAATACTGGCTCCGGTTACTCCTGCAATAATTCTTCCTATAAATAACCATAAGATGGTGGGCGCAAAAGCCAGTAATAGATAGTCTAATGAAAATCCGAAAAGCGAAATTAAGATAATCGGCCTTCTCCCGTATTTATCACTCAGGTTACCGATTACAGGGGCAAATACAAACTGGGTTATCGCATAGGCAAAAGTCAGCCAGCCCCCTATTTTTGCTGCTTCGCTGATATCGCCATGAATTAATTCTTCTATTAATTTTGGAATGACAGGAATAATAATTCCCCATCCGGTAATATCAATTAACATGGTTATGAAAATAAAACCAATCGCCGCAGATTTATCTTTTTGTAGCATAAACTTTATAATATAAGGTGATACAAATAAACATCTTTTTTTTAATTAACAATAAAAAATCCCAAACTCCTTAAATTGGAATTTGGGATTTTTTGTGTTTTTTGGAATTCCTCCAAGAATTTGGAATTTGGAATTTCAATATTGAGATTTAAAACTCTTAATGAGTATGTTTTGGATTAAAACCGTCTTCGCTTAATTCTTTGTGCTCGTAATCGGCCACCATTTCAGCTTCGTAATCGATTTTTTCTCCTTTAGATAATCTGCGGATAATTCCTTCCATGATCTGGTAGATTACAGGAACAACAATCAGGGTCAGGAATAACGAAGAAATCAATCCTCCGATAATTACCCACGCCAATCCGTTTTTCCATTCCGCTCCTGCTCCTGAAGCTAATGCAATCGGGAACATACCAAATACCATCGCAATAGTCGTCATCAAAATCGGACGCAAACGAGCGTGATTCGCCTGAATCAGTGCTGTTCTGATTGATTCTCCGGCAGCTCTTCGCTGATTCGTATAATCGACCAGCATGATCGCATTCTTACACACCAGACCAATCAACATGATGATCCCCAAAATGGTAAAGATATTCAAGGAGTTATTTGTCAGGGCTAATGCCAATAAAGCACCAATAAACGAAAGCGGAATAGCAAACAATACTACAAACGGGTGAACGAAACTGTCGTACAAACTCACCATTACCAGGTAAACCAAAATAATAGCGGCTAATAAAGCGATTCCTAAAGTACCAAATCCTTCCGATTGGTTCTCCTGGTCACCTCCCCAGATGTAGTTTACTCCGGCCGGTTTTTTCAGTTTGTCTAATTTTGCCTGCCATTGTGTTACAATTGTTCCCGATGGAACCCCAACGTTTTGTCCTTTTACCGTTACCGAAGCAGATTTATCTCTTCGCTCTAACTGGCTAGGTCCTGAACCTTCTGTAATATCAGCAAACTGCGATAATTTAATTTGTTGCCCTGAAGCATTGATAAAAATCAGACTACTCACATCCGTAATACTTTTTCTGTCGAAAGCATTGTATCTGATGTTGATATCATATTCGTATTCACCGGCTCTGTATTTACCATCTGTATTTCCGCTAAAAGCAGTCTGCATGGTTAAACCAACCGTTTGAAGCGTCAATCCTAAAGCAGCCATTTTATCACGGTCTACCTTAACGTTTACCTCCGGGTTTCCGTCTTCAACCGTTAATTTAATCTCTGTTGTTCCGGGAATTGTACGTAATTCAGCTTCCGCCAATTTAGCAAACGCCATAGCACTTTCTGTTGAAGGTCCTGTTACGATTAATCCTAAAGTAGCATCTTCAGCAGTTCCTAAGATACCTACGGGAACTGTTTTTACTTTTGCTCCTACTAATACTTTTTCAAGCTTACGTTTGATTTTTGCCGCATAAACATTGGCATCATCGGTACGGTCTTTTTGTTCGATCATTTTTACGTCAATCTCCGCCTTGTAAGCTGTAGCCTGTGAGGCTCCAAAACCTTCACTGGTTTGTCCTACCGTTGTAATCTGGCTGTGCACATATTCCTGTGATTTCAAATAGGCTTCTGCTTTTTGCGTCATGAAGTTGGTTTGCTCTAACGAAGCATCTTTCGGCATTTCGATCTGGACTAAGAATTCCCCACTATCAGAAGAAGCGAAAAACTCTCCACCAATAAAGCCTCCCAATCCGAAGATTGATCCAAAGAACAAGATCAGTACCAGAACAATGGTCTTACCATAATTATCCAGACACCAGGTTAACAAGTGAGAAATCCAGTTGGTGAAACGTGTTAAATAGCTTTCGAAACCAAGAATAATTCTTCCGAATAAATTCTTTCCTTCGATATGTTCCAGTTTACCATAACGGGATGATAACCAAGGAATAATGGTAAATGAAGCTAAAAGCGACAATAAAGTTGAAATAATTACGGTTACACAAAATTGTGTAATGATATTAGAAACTAATCCGGAACTCATTGCAATAGGCAGGAACACTACCACAATTACCAATGTAATCGAAGTTACCGTTCCTCCAATTTCCGCAGTTCCGTCATAGGATGCCCGAATCCTGCTTTTACCCATCTCCATATGTCGGTAAATATTCTCGAGGACCACAATCGCATCATCGACCAGAATACCGACGACCAGAGACAATCCTAATAAACTCATTAAGTTCAGGGTGTATCCCATTAAATAAATACCAATAAAAGTAGCAATCAAAGATGCCGGAATAGAAACCATTACAATCAATGAGTTTCTGATACTGTGCAGGAAGAACAACATTACAAGAGCCACCAGCACTACCGCGATCAATAAATCGTGAACTACAGAATCTGCCGCTTCAAGCGTAAAGATGGTACTGTCTTTTGCAACTTCTAATTTTAAGTGGTTTTTTTCATAATCTTTTTCAAGAATTGCAATTGTTTTCAGCAACTGCTCACTTACCGCCACCGCATTTGCGTCAGATTGTTTTACGATTTGTAAAACAATAGCGCTTTTTTGATCTACACGTGATATTTTCTCAGCGATTTTCTGAGTATCCTGAACATCGGCAATATCACTTAAACGAACCTGAATTCCATTTTGAGAGGAAACGACTAAGTTTCTTAATTCCGTAACATTTTTGTATTTACCCGCTAAACGGATTAATATTTTCTGATCACGTGTCTGAATGTTTCCGGTTGGGAAATCCAGATTGGAAGTCAGAATAGTTTGTTGTACCTGCGGCACAGATAATCCGTAACCCTGCATTTTTACAGCATCAAGATTCACCTGAATTTCACGCTCAGATCCACCAATAATATTTACCTGGGCAACACCTTGTACACGGGATAAAATAGGCGCAATTTTTTTGTCAATTAAGTCATAAAATGCCGCTTCGTCCATTTTTCCGTTGGCACCAAGGGTCATAATTGGTAAATCACTCAGCGAGAATTTGGTCAGTGCAGGCGTTTTTACGTCCTCCGGCAAATCACTGATAATCGCATTTATTTTACGCTGTGCATCATTTAAAGAGAAATCGACTTTTGCATTTGAGGTTAAGGTAATCGATACGATAGATAAACTTTCGTATGATTTCGAGTCAATTTTTTTAACATTCTCCAAGGACGCAATCGCATCTTCAATTTTCTTGGTTACGGTATTTTCTACCTCACTCGGGGAAGCTCCCGGATAAATAGTAGAAATCGTAATAACGTTTTGCTCAAATTTTGGGATCAGCTCATAACCTAACTGGCTGTAACTGAACAATCCACCAAGAATCAGAATCGTAAACAATACGATTACTAACGACGGACGTTTTATGGATATTTCGGCTAATTTCATATATTTTTCTTTATGCCTTAGGCTATACGCAATACGCTTTAGGCTTTTTAACTGCTTAAAGCTTATTGCTTACGGCTTACAGCCTGTAATTATTTAATAATTTCTACTTTATTACCGTCTTGTAAGTTAATCTGACCTGTAACAATTACAGTTTCTCCATCAGATAATCCATTGATGATTTCTACCTGATCTCCTAAAATTCTTCCGGCCGTTACTTTTCTTAATTTTGCAGTACCTTTTTCCACTACAAAGATTTCGTTGCTGCTCACACTTCCTACGAAAGCATTACGCGGTACAACCATCAGGTTTTGTTTTTGTTGTTTAGAACCGAAGTTTGCTGTTCCGTACATCCCTGCTTTCAAATCATTATCTGAATTGTTTGAGATTTCAATTTCAACAGGAAAGTTTAAACTTTCGTCTGCTTTTGAAGCGATAAAAGTGATTTTTCCTGAAAAAGCTTTATCAGGATATACACTGGCTGTAATGTTTACCGTGTTCCCTACTTTTAAACTGGCCACCTGGCTTTCGTTTACGGTAACTTTCAATTTTAATTTAGAAACATTTACAATATCAAACAATGCTGTTGCAGGCATTCCCGCCAAAATAGATCCCGGCTCAATATATTTTTTATTGATAAATCCGTTTATTGGTGCTTTTACTTTAGTATCACCCACATTAATATTGGCTTGTGTTAAGCTGGACTGTGCATTGGTCAGGGCCAGTTTTGCCTGATCTAGTTGTTGTTTTGTAACACCACCTGTTTTGAATGCATTTTCATATCGTGCATAATCTGCTTTTGCATTTTGATAAACGGCTTGTGCCTGTTGCGCGCTCACATTAATTACATCACCTCTCACGGTCAATAAAGTCTGTCCTACTCTTACGTAATCTCCTTCTTTAGCCAGAACGCTGATTACTTTTCCTGATTTTTCAGCAGAGAAAGTTAATTCCTGAATCGGTTCAAAGTTTCCGTTTGCCACAAAACTCAATGAAATTTCTTCTGTTTTTACGGGTGCTACTTTTACGGAAACTGCTGCATTTTTCTCTGCAACAATATCTGTTTTTGCTTTATTTTCCTTCTTATTATTATTTAAGACATATCCAATTACACCTAGTGCTGCAATTATGATTACGATAGTTATAATAGTTTTCTTCATTTTGTTTCTAGTTATTTAATAAGAGTTTTTAGTTCGCCTTTTGATTTGATTAATGCTACCTCTGCGATTTTATAATTCAGGACAGCTCTGGTATAATTGTTTTGTGCTTCCAGTGATGCATTTTCAGAATCTAATAAATCTGTCAATGATGCTAATCCCTGAAGATAATTGTTTTTGGTATTGTCTAAAATTTCTTTAGCCAGTCGCATGTTTTCTTTTTGATTTTCGATCGTTACCAGATTATCGTCAATTTGAGCGATTGCATTTCTGTAATCCAGGTCAAGAGAAAGTTTCGTGTCTTTCATATCTTCCTGAAGGGATCTGATCTGAACATCTGCTTGTCTTACTTTGGCACGGGTTCCGAAGCCTGTGAAGATTGGTACATGTAAGTTTAATCCAATTGCAGAGTAATCTGACCAGTACACCCCGTCTTTTGGTTTTGCAAACCAGGGAAATTCAGGTCCCTGACCAATATAATTGTAACCTGCTGTTAATGAAAGCGTAGGGTAATATCCTGCTTCAACGGCTTTCTTGTTGTACACTAAAAGTTCTTCCTGTTTTTTCAGAAGCAGGTATTCTGTTCTGTTTTCAACATTGGCCTGTTCTGTTAAAGCTGCCGGAATAACTTCAAATTCTTCTTTTGGCATATCGATCTCAGTTTCAATAGGCATTCCCATATAAAACTTCAACGCATTTTCCTGTAAGGTAATCTGATTTTTAATCTGCTGGCGCTCTGTGTCGATATTTGACATCTTAACCACGATACGGTCTAAATCAATTTTTTTGGCTAAACCGTTATCAAACTGTCCTTTTACGATATCACGAACTTTTGTAGTGTTTACGTAATTGCTGTCTAGTAAAACCAGTCTTTCTTTTTGTACAAATACAGCATAGTAGTTGTTTGCTACTCTTTCGATAACCTGTTCTTCTGTTAACTGATTGTTGATCTGATAAAACTCGCGTGTCGATTTTGCTGCTTTTAAACCTGTAAAAACCGACTGATCAAAGATGGCCTGAGTTAAGGAAAGTCCGGCAGTTGAAGTCCATTTTTGACCAAATGCTGCCTGGATTGTGGTTCCCGGTGCGCCAAAACCTGCTCCGTCAATTACTGTTGTCTGAATAACCGGATTGTAGGTTAAGTTTCCGTTTGCAGAAATCTGAGGTAAGGCTCTTGAGCGTACTTCCTGAATTTTATACTCACTGTTTTCAACCTCTAATTTCGATTTCTTAGCATCGGCTTTGTTCTGAAGCGCGTAAGTAAGGGCATCTTTTAAGGTTAATGTTTTAACTTGTGCGCTGACACTTAAGCCAATTGAACACAAAAATATAAGAATTATTCTTTTCATAGATTGATGATTAAATAGTAATTTTTTTAAGTTGTTTTTCTAATTCTATTATTCCTTCGGGCGTTGCCATCGCTCTGGTATGATATTGCAATGCCTCTAATTCTATTTCCTGAGCTTCTCTCTCTGAAACTGTGTTTTCATTAATGTGGAATATCAGTGTGTAATAAAACTTCACATACACATCGATATTTAACTCCGGACGATATAGCTTTTCACGAATTCCCTTTTCAATGTTCTCTCTGAAATATCGTGTACACTGCTCAATTTCATGAGACAATACATTTTGATATATTTCAGGATAATGTTTTTTTAACTGATAAATAGGAGACGTATCGGTATTGTTCTTAAACATGTCCCTGAACATTTCGCGAATTTCAAAATTTTCGTGGATCGCATTATAATTCTTTTCCACTATGGTATCAATGATTTCATGTACCTGTTTATGAACCATCGAAGTGCTTTCTTCAATTAAGACTTCCTTGTTGCAAAAATATTTGTAAATCGTTTTTTTTGAAATACACATTTCACCTGCAATGTCATCCATAGTAACACTTTTGAAACCCAGTTTCAAAAACAAGTCACTCGCTTTTGCTATGATTTTCTCTTTCATTTTAATTTTCAAATTGTATTACAAATATAACCAGGAAACTTTATTTGTCAGAAATAGTTTCCATTAAATCTGTAATAATTTTACATTAATTTGTTCATTGTAAGAATTATATGCAGAACTCTAAATTGGCGATAAGTTTCATATCTTTTCCCAATGCCAGGCCTCCATGGTGATTGAACGAATTATAATCTAAACCAAAATCCTGTCTTTTGATATTACCCGTGATTTCAAAAGCAACTTTCTTTTTGCCATCATAGGAATTGATCCCGATAAACTCGGCATCCAGTTCTACAACCTTCGTCACATCTTTTATCGTCAGATCTCCTTTAAAAAAATTGATGTTATTGTTTACCTTCTGAAAGGAAGTCGATTTAAAACTGATGATTGGATGCTCGTTTACGTTAAACAGGTCGTTCAGTTGCAAATGGGTATCAATTTGCTGAAAGCTGTCATTTTTGTTGTTTATATCTAAAGAAAATTCAACAGAAGCATCTTCAATTTCATTGTCTTCAATATCCACATAACCGTCAAATTTATTTGAAGTTCCTCCCAAATAAGCAATTATCGAATGTCTCATTTTAATTAAAACATCTGACTGACTAGAATCTATGGTCCATGTTGTTTTCATAAATATTTGATTTTACTGAGTTTATAATTAATCAAACCCGCTACGGAAACTTTTTCAGTGTTCTGAGTTTCCAATTAAAAGTGCAAATATAAACAGGAAACTCTAAACACCAAGAAAGTTTCCAAGTTTTTTTTAAAATTTTTTAACATATTACAAATGAGCACGCAAAAAATCAATTTTTAATGCATCATTCCTTTTAAAATTTAGGAACTAATTATTCATATTTGAATTGTATCTTTGAGCCTCGTAAATCAGAATTTCATTTTATGCACGATATTAGTCAGTACCAGGATTTCTTCAATAGTTATTTAAAAAACCAAAGTATTAGTAAAGAGCCCAAAAATCTTTACGAACCTATGGAATACATTTTAGGTCTTGGTGGAAAACGGATGCGCCCTGTACTGACATTGATGGCAGCAGAAGTTTTTGATGCCGATTATAAAAAGGCACTCCCGGCAGCAATGGCTGTGGAAGTTTTTCATAACTTTTCTTTGGTTCATGACGACATTATGGACGATGCGCCGTTGCGAAGAGGAAAAGTAACCGTACATGAAAAGTGGAACATTAATACCGGAATTTTATCCGGCGATGCGATGCTTATTCTGGCCTATCAGTATTTTGAACAATACGAACCGGCTGTTTTCAGGAATCTGGCTAAACTGTTTAGCAAAACGGCCCTTGAAGTTTGTGAAGGCCAGCAATGGGATGTTGATTTTGAGGAAAGAATCGATGTCACCATTCCGGAATACCTGAAAATGATCGAATACAAAACAGCTGTTTTGGTTGCTGCAGCCATGAAAATGGGTGCTATTGTGGCGGAAACTTCTGAAAAAGACGCCGATTTAATTTACGATTTCGGACTTAATTTAGGTTTGGCATTCCAGCTTCAGGATGATTATCTGGATGCCTTCGGAGATCCGGAAACTTTTGGAAAACAGGTTGGCGGTGATATTATAGAAAATAAAAAAACCTATTTATACCTAAAATCATTAGAGTTTTCAACTGCCGACAAAGCGTTGCAATTGCAGAATTTATTTCATTTACAACTGGACGACAATTCGGCTAAAATTGAAACTGCTAAAGCTATTTTTAACGAATCCGGAGCTTCAAAAGCAACACAGGAAGCAATAGAAATGTTTACACTGAAAGCTTTTGAAACACTGGAAAAAATGGCGATTTCTGAAGATAAAAAGAAAATCCTGAAAACCTTTGGAGAAAACCTGATGGGAAGAACGGTTTAATTTTCCGTGCAATTTTAAGATAAAAATCTACAATCATAAATCAGCAACCTAAAATAAAAATCAATGTTTGTAGCCCCAAAAAACGCAGATTCCTTATTAGTTGAAGCCCAGTCCGAAGCTTTATATCTCAAATTGATTGAGCAGATCAACAAAGATTTTAATCTGGCCAATGAAGGAATAGATTTCCCCCTGAGTATTTCGCCAGAGGAGATAAAAATTCAGCTGCACGAAAAAATCTACCGCATGATTCAGTATAAATTTGCCGAATACCTGAATCTTCTTTATATCATTGACGTCTCCGAAAGCGAAATCAAAAAACTCGACGGTTCTGATTTGGTAGTTCTTGCCGAACAGGTTTCTTTTCTGATCTTAAAAAGGGAATGGCAGAAAGTTTGGTTTCGGAATTATTATTCTAAATAAGGTACTGAGATTCTAAGATTCTGAGGTTCTAAGATTGCTCCCACATTCTAAAAAAAGTGCCCTCATAAAAGAACCGGTTTTAAAACAATCATCATTATCTTCAGTATAAATACAGGACCAATTAGTACATTATAAAATTAAAAAAAACTTAGAAACTCAGCATCTCAGAACCTTAGCACCTCTAAATCAAAAATAAACCCTCACAAAAGGCATAAATGCCGATCCGTACAGACTTCTGTCATCATCAAACAAAACATCATAACGGGCGCCAATCGTCACGCTTCCGGTTCGGTAACCTGCTCCCAGGTACAGGGCAGTATTCCAGTAATTATCAGAAAATGCAGGCCTGAAACTATTCGATTCGTAATCTGTATTAACACGCACCTGTTCTAATTCGGCAGACAGCTGGATCTCGGGAATCGGATTCACCAATCCAACGATGCTTCCGCCGTAAACAAAAGAATTATAGTAGTTTTTGGAAGACAGATAGCCAAATTGCAAGCCAACACCGACAGCTACAATTTCATTAATATTATAAATAGCACTGGGCATGACAGAAATATCAGTATAGCCCGAACCAATCCCTAAACCAAGACCACCGCCAAACTGAACCTTGTCCCAAAAACGGCTGCTACTATCTATAACATAGTTTTGTTGTGTCTGACTAACAGCAAGATTTGAAAACAAGACCATCAAAATCACAAAAAGTGATTTGAAAACGTTTGAAAAATGATTATCCCTCATGGTTAATTCTATTTTTAACAAATTTTTACGTAAAAGTACGTAAAAAAAGGATTTAAATAAATGCGATTGTTGTACTTTTGCCATTCTATTTAACAAAAAGTATATTCACTAATATTATGGATAGGTTTTCATTTTTAAATGCAGCGCATACAGAGTTTTTCGCACAATTATACGATCAATATTTAGTAAATCCGGATAGCGTTGAGCCAAGCTGGAGAAGCTTTTTTCAGGGTTTTGACTTTGGAATGACAACTTATAATGACGAAAATCCTGTTCAGCAAATCGTTGAATTTGCCTCGAACAACACAGATTACAGTCAGGTTTCTGAAAAGTTACAAAAAGAATTTAATGTTTTAAAATTGATTGACGGATACCGCACCCGTGGTCATTTGTTTACCAAAACAAACCCGGTTCGCGACCGTAGAATTTCCTCTCCTAATCTGGATATTGAAAACTTTGGTTTATCAAATGCTGATTTATCAACCGTTTTTGATGCTGCCAAAGTTATCGGAGTAGCACCATGTTCTTTGCAAGACATTATCACCCGTCTTCAGACAATTTACTGCCAGCATATTGGTATTGAATACATGTACATTCGTAACCCTGGTGTTGTAAAATGGATTCAGGATAAATTAGCTGTAAATGTGAATCAGCCTAATTTTTCAGGTGACGAAAAGAAAATCATCCTTGAAAAATTAAACGAGGCTGTTTCTTTCGAAAACTTTTTGCATACCAAATATGTAGGCCAGAAAAGATTTTCATTAGAAGGTGGAGAAACTATTATCCCGGCTCTTGATGCTCTGATCGAAAAAGCTGCCGAAAAAGGTGTTGAACAATTTGTAATGGGAATGGCACACCGTGGCCGTCTGAACGTTTTAGCCAACATCTTCGGTAAATCTACCCAGGATATCTTTGGTGAATTTGACGGTAAAGATTACGACCAGGAATATTTTGATGGTGACGTAAAATACCACTTAGGACTTACTGCTGACAAGAAAACCAGAACGGGAAAAAACATCAATATCAATTTAGCACCAAACCCATCTCACTTAGAAACAGTTGGGGCCGTTATTGAAGGTATTACCCGTGCAAAACAAGATAAATATTACGCTGATGATTTCTCAAAAGTATTACCTATTGCCGTTCACGGTGATGCTGCAATCGCAGGTCAGGGTATATTATATGAGATTATCCAAATGGCACAGCTTGACGGATACAAAACCGGAGGAACAATTCATATCGTCATCAACAATCAGGTTGGATTTACGACCAATTATTTAGATGCCCGTTCGTCTACTTATTGTACCGATGTTGCCAAAGTAACTCTTTCACCGGTATTACACGTAAATGCTGATGATGCTGAAGCGGTTGTACACGCAGTTTCATTTGCATTAGATTACAGAATGGAATTTGGCCGCGACGTATTTATTGACTTATTAGGATACAGAAAATACGGTCATAACGAAGGTGATGAACCTCGTTTTACACAACCGGTTTTATATAAAATCATCGCAAAACATAAGAACCCAAGAGACATTTATGCAGAGAAATTATTGTCTGATGGTGTAATTGACGCTACTTATGTAAATGCTCTGGAAAAAGAATACAAATCGAATATGGAGGAGAATTTAGAAGCTTCCCGTAAAAAAGATTTGACTATCATCACACCATTCATGAAAAACGAATGGGAAGGATTTGTTCAGGTAACTGATACGCAAATGCTTCAAAAAGTGGACACTACTTTTGATAAAGATGGCTTGGATTCTATCATCAATACAATCTCAACATTACCGTCAGATAAGAAGTTCATCAACAAAATAACTAAAATTGTTACGGACAGAAAAGCAGGATACGACAATAACACTATCGACTGGGGAACTGCCGAAGCACTGGCTTACGGTTCACTTTTGACGGAAGGATTTGATATCCGTATTTCAGGTCAGGACGTAGAGCGTGGTACCTTCTCTCACCGTCATGCTGTAGTTAAAGTAGAAGATTCTGAAGAAGAAGTAATTTTACTGGATGCTATCGAAAACAAAAAAGGAAAATTCGGCGTATTCAATTCCCTTTTATCGGAGTACGGAGTTCTTGGTTTTGATTACGGTTACGCTTTGGCCAATCCAAAAGCACTGACCATCTGGGAAGCACAATTTGGAGATTTCTCTAACGGAGCCCAAATTATGATTGACCAGTACATTTCATGTGGTGAAGATAAATGGAACAACCAAAACGGTATCGTTTTATTATTGCCTCACGGTTATGAAGGCCAGGGAGCAGAACACTCTTCTGCCAGAATGGAACGTTACTTACAGCTTTGTGCAAGACAAAATATGTATGTGGCAGACTGTACAACGCCAGCCAACTTCTTCCACTTGTTAAGAAGACAAATGAAAACGAATTTCCGTAAACCATTGGTCGTTTTCTCTCCAAAAAGTTTATTGCGTGATCCAAGATGCGTTTCAACAGTAGAAGAATTAGCAAAAGGAAGTTTCCAGGAAACAATTGACGACAATACAGTAGATAAAAAAGCGGTAAAAACTTTAGTTTTTGTTACAGGTAAATTCTACTACGACATTGTTGCCGAAAGAGAAAACAACGGAAGAACTGACGTTGCAGTGGTTCGTATCGAGCAATTATTCCCATTGCCGGTAGAACAGTTAAAAGCAATTATTGCACAATATCCTAATGCTGACGATTATGTATGGGCACAGGAAGAACCTAAAAACATGGGAGCTTACAGCTTTATGTTAATGAATTTTGATCTTGTAAAATGGAGATTAGCTTCATTAAAAGCTTACGCTGCCCCGGCATCTGGAAGTTATACAAGAGCAAAACGCCGTCATGCAGATGCGATCAGAATGGTATTTGATAAAAACTTATTTAGATAAAAAAAATGTTTCAAGTTTAAAGTTTCAGGTTTAATCCTAACATGAAACTTTAAACAATTAAAACTTTAAACAAAAACAAGATGATTTTAGAAATGAAAGTCCCATCACCAGGGGAATCAATAAAAGAAGTTGAAATTGCAACTTGGTTAGTAAAAGACGGAGATTATGTAGAAAAAGATCAGGCTATTGCCGAAGTTGATTCCGACAAAGCAACTCTTGAATTACCGGCTGAAATGAGCGGAATTATTACGCTAAAAGCAGAAGAAGGTGATGCAGTTGCGGTAGGAGCTGTAGTTTGTTTAATTGATACTGATGGTGTAAAACCTGCAGGAGATGCTCCGGCAGCACCGGCAGCGGAAGCTCCAAAAGCAGAGGCTCCGAAAGCTGAAGTAAAAGCAGAGGCTCCAAAAGCGGCTCCTGTTGAGGCTCCGGCAGCCACAAGTTACGCAACCGGAACTCCATCTCCGGCAGCAAGAAAAATATTAGACGAAAAAAACATAGCACCGGCAACCATTTCAGGAACTGGTAAAGGCGGAAGAATCACCAAAGATGATGCTGTAAATGCAGTACCTTCGATGGGAACTCCAACCGGAGGAAGCCGTGGAAGCGAGCGTACCAAATTATCCATGTTGCGTCGTAAAGTAGCCGAGCGTTTAGTGGCTGCTAAAAACGAAACAGCCATGTTAACGACTTTCAATGAAGTTAACATGACACCAATCAACCAGATTCGTAATGAATATAAAGATGCTTTCAAAGCAAAACATGGTGGTCTTGGTTTAGGCTTTATGTCTTTCTTTACAAAAGCAGTGACAAGAGCGTTACAATTATATCCTGATGTGAACTCAATGATGGATGGTGATTATAAAATTGCTTACGATTTTGCTGATATCTCAATCGCAGTTTCAGGACCAAAAGGATTAATGGTTCCTGTGGTTCGTAATGCTGAATTGTTAACTTTCCGTGGAATTGAAGCTGAAATTAAAAGATTAGCCCTTAGAGCACGTGACGGTCAGATTACTGTTGACGATATGACCGGAGGAACTTTTACAATTACGAATGGTGGTGTTTTTGGAAGTATGTTGAGTACGCCAATTATCAACCCTCCTCAGTCAGGGATCTTAGGAATGCACAATATTATTGAGCGTCCGATTGCTGTAAATGGTAAAGTAGAAATTCACCCAATGATGTACGTTGCCCTTTCTTATGACCACAGAATTATCGACGGACGTGAGTCAGTTGGTTTCCTTGTTGCCGTAAAAGAAGCATTAGAAAACCCGGTAGAATTATTAATGAATGGCGATGCTAAACGTGCTTTAGAATTGTAGTCATACTAATTTTCAATACTAAAAAAAACCTGTTCATTTATTTGAACAGGTTTTTTTATTCTTAATATTGCCTTAAATCTTGCTTAAGATGTTAATTTTTTGAATAAACGTAAATTTTACCCTTTAAAAAATATTTTATTTAGAATAAATAAGAATAGCTTGTTTAGTAAATATTCAACCACTAAATTTGCGCTATTAAAATCAATTCTAAATAAAAATGAAATCTAAATTTACAATATTGCTTTTGAGTTTCTGTTTTATTTTGTTAGCAGGCAATACGGCCTGGTCTCAGGAAAAAGCAACGATAAAAGGTCAGATCACCTTAAAAAACAATGAGTCACCGGAAAATATCTCTGTTGTTTTAAAAGGAACAAAATCAGGAACGACTACCGATGAGGAAGGGAATTACACTTTAAAAAACATCAAACCCGGAACCTATACTTTAAAAGTTTCTTCAGTGGGATACATCACACAGGAAAAATCAATTGTACTTAAAGAAGGAGATAACCTGATTCAAAATTTCACTGTCGCTACAAATTCAGAAGACTTAACAGAAGTAGTTGTAAATGGCGGTAAAAAAAATCATTTTGCCCGTAAAGACACCAAACAGGTTTCAAGATTACCTCTTAAAAATCTTGAAAATCCACAATCATACACGACTATAACAGGAGAATTATTAAAAGAACAGGTAGTAACCAATTTTGATGATGCTTTAAAAAATGCGTCCGGTATTACACCACTTTGGGCCGCAACAGGACGTGCCGGAGACGGAGCAGCTTATTATTCCCTTAGAGGATTTCCGGTTCAGCCTACAATGGTAAATGGTTTGCCGGGTTTAACCAACGGAAGTCTTGATCCCGCAAATATCGACAGGATCGAAATCATCAGAGGTCCATCGGGAACTTTGTTCGGAAGCAGCTTAATCTCTTATGGAGGTTTAATCAATACCACTACAAAAAGACCTTACAAAACTTTTGGAGGAGAAATCAATTATACTGGTGGAAG
Source organism: Flavobacterium sp. ENC (assembly GCF_020991415.1). Classification (GTDB taxonomy): domain Bacteria; phylum Bacteroidota; class Bacteroidia; order Flavobacteriales; family Flavobacteriaceae; genus Flavobacterium. The sequence continues at coordinate 516,687 of NZ_JAJMOY010000001.1, forward strand.
CTACGGTTTAAATCGTGTAACAGTTGATATCAACACTCCGTTAAATGATAAAAAAACACTTAATTTCAGAATAAATTCAGCATACCACAAACAAGAAAGTTTTCAGGATGCCGGATTCAGAGAATCCTTTTTTGTAGCACCTTCATTATCTTATGAGGTAAACGACAGATTATCATTCTTAGTGAATACTGAGTTTATGAGCAATGAATCAACCAACCCAACAATGTTGTTTTTAGACAGAGGTGCCCCGTTAAGAGTTCATAATATTAATGAATTAAAATACGATAACGAACGTTCTTACACCAGTAATGAACTTACGATGAAAACCCCTTCTTATAACATCCAGGCTCAGATGAATTATAAGCTTTCAGATCAATGGACCTCACAGACTATATTTTCTAACAGTTCCGCAAGATCAAAAGGAAACTATACTTATTTGTACGAAGGCACAAGCAGTTTCCCAATTACGAATGGTATTGTTTTGGCCCGATTTTTTACAGATCAGGACAATCAAAACATAACTACCGATATTCAGCAGAATTTTAACGGTGATTTTAAAATTGGAAGTTTAAGAAACAGAATCGTTGTTGGTTTTGATTACTTTAAAAGAACGGCAACTGATCGCAGTACAGGATATTTTGGAAATGGATATATCTATATCGGGGATGATTTAGCCTCTTTCAATGCTATTCCGGGTATCGGACCAAGTAATGGTGATACAGGAAATTTGACAAAAGCCGGATCTGATGCAATTATTGGAAACAGCCCCAGAAACGATAATAAAACGAAACAAGAAACGTATAGTGCTTACGTTTCTGATGTAATCAACTTTACTCCGGCATTATCCGCTATGTTAAGTTTACGTGCCGACCGCTTTATGAATGCTAAAAATGACGGATACAATCAAACAGGTTTTTCACCAAAATTTGGATTAGTATACCAGCCTATTTTGGATAAAGTTTCGATTTTCGCCAATTACATGAACGGGTTTGTTAACGTTGCTCCAGGTCAAAATCGTCAGGCCACGATTGTAACACCTTTGACTTTTAATCCTGAACATGCAGATCAGTTTGAAGTTGGGACAAAACTGAATCTTTTTAAAGATAAGCTTTACGCTACTTTTAGCTACTATGATATTAAAGTTACTGATCAGGTTTATGTAGTAGAAACACCATATGTAGATCCTGCCGATCCAACAAAAGAACAACCAAATAATCAGACTACCTACCAGGATGGAGCGCAGAAAAACAAAGGTTTTGAAGCAGAATTTATTGCAAATCCAATTAACGGTTTAAACATTGTTTTGGGATATAGTTATAATGACGCCGTTTTAACGAAAGGTGACGCTGACTTTGTAAACCACAGGTCTGAAAACGCAGGACCAAGAAACCTGGCAAACCTTTGGGCGAGCTACAAAATTACAAATGGTTTCTTAAGAGGTTTTGGTGTAGGTTTTGGAGGAAATTATGTTGGTGATAACATGATTATGAACAGAAAGGTAGCAGGAACATTTACAATTCCTGAATACACCGTTCTTAACTCTTCTTTATTTTACAGTGCTGATAAATTCGGAGTAACACTAAAGCTTAACAATATTGCCAATAAAGAAATATATGATGGATGGTCAACAGTTCATCCTAAGGATCCAAGGAATTTTGCTGCTAGCTTTACTTACAAATTTTAATAACAAAACAAACATAAAACATCTTTCCTTTTAAACGGAAAGGTGTTTTATAAATTTATAAAATCATGATAACAATAGCCAGCCTTTTCGTTTTTATCTCTTTTTATATGTTTTATTATACGTCCAGAAAAGCCGTACTCTCTTATGATTATGGTTTTGAAAAATGGCTGAATAATAACCCCGGACCAACCAAAATTTCAGGATTGGTTATACTTCTTTTGGCTTATTCATTATTGCTGTTTGCCAAAGCTTTAGGAACCGGAACTTTATTGTTTTTTATTCAGTTAATGACAATCGGAAGTTTAATTGTTATCTTATCCCCGCTTAAAGTAATAAACAGTAAAGCTGTGGCAGTACTTTTTATCCTTAGCGGATTAATAGAAATCTATTACTATTAAATATGCCAGCAAATCCTAAATACCTGACGCAATCAAAATGGCAGCGTTTTGCCAAAATAACAGCTGCTATACTTGGCGGCTATTTCGTTTCTGTGAGTTTTCATCTGGCGCTGGCGTCCTGGTTTAATCGTGTAAATATAATTATGACTATGGCTTTTACAGGATTTATTCTATGGGTGGCCTTAATGGTTATCGCCTTTTTAGCAAAAAGCGGATTAAAAATATGGGGAATCTATCTGTTACTTACCTTGATTTTTTGTGGCATTATCTATCTTGGCCAAACCTATAATCCAATTACCAAATAATATATGAACAACAGAAACTATAATATCTATTTTCATACGCATACCGTAAGCGGAATTGTGATAAGCGTGGTCTTGTTTATTATTTTCTTTGCCGGATCTTTTTCTTTTTTCAGAGACGAAATCATCAATTGGGAACGCGGCGAGTCTGTTACACTGACCAAAGAAATTCAGCTGAACTACGATGCCACCTTAACGGCTTTAGATAAAAAATATAATTTAACGGGAAGAACAATTTCTATTTCAAAGGCCAGTAACGAAAGACGTGTAAATGTTTACATGGAAGGGACCAAAGATACTTTGGCGCCTGCCAAACAAAAAGAAAGCCAGTTCTTTTATTTAGATACCGAAAATTTAAAAACACAAACCTACGAAGAATCGTATTCCTTGGGTGAATTCCTGTACAGACTTCATTTCCTGGCACAGGTTCCTTACCCGGTTGGTTATTATCTTTCCGGTTTTGTGGCTTTATTTTTTCTGTTTGCTATCGTAACCGGAGTGCTGCTGCACTGGAACAAAATTGTTTCTAATTTTTATACATTCAGGCCAAAAGAAAAACTGAAAACCTTGTGGACCGATTCGCATACTGCTTTAGGTATGATTGGCTTGCCTTTTCAATTTGTTTATGCGGTAACGGGAGCTTTTTTCATGATTAAGCTTCTTATCGTGGCACCAAGTGTGATGGCTCTATACAAAGGAGACCAGAACAAATTATACGATGATTTAGAATACAATAACCCTGTCTATAATTTTGAAAACAAAAAATTAGCCAATCCTTTTAGCATAAATGAATTTGTCGCTAAAGGCAAAAGCAATTGGAGAGATTTTGAAATCAACAGTGTCCAGATCCAGAATTACGGGGATGCCAACATGCATGTTATCGTTGAAGGGGAACTGCCATACGACAAAAAATTTACAGCCGTTGGGAAAATAATCTATAAAGTGGCTGATGGAAAAGTGATCGCCAAAAAAGATCCCGTCACCGGCAATAAATATCTGGATGTAGTAAAAAATGTATTATACCGCATTCACTTTGGAGATTATGGCGGATATGCTCTTAAAATCATCAGTTTTGTACTTGGCATTATTACCTGCTACGTAATTATATCCGGAGTTATGATCTGGCTGGTTGCGAGAGACAAGAAAAACCTGCCGGAGAAAAAACGTCGTTTTAACAACTCCGTGGTACGTATTTATTTAGCTGTTTGCCTGAGTATGTATCCGGTTACAGCATTGGCTTTTATTGCGAACAAGGCTTTTTATCCGCTTAGCCAGGAGAACATATACAGTGTTTATTTTATCAGCTGGCTGGTATTAATTGTATTTTTCTTATTGAAAAGAGATCTAAATTTCACCAATAAATGGTGTTTGATTTCAGGAAGTATTCTGGGGTTTATAGTTCCGATTGCCAATGGTATTTGTTCCGGGAATTGGTTCTGGAAAACTTTTGCAGCCGATCAGACACAGATTTTCTTTATTGACATTTTCTGGATTGTACTCGCTTCACTTACTTTATTTGTATCTTTCAAATTAAAAAAAGTAAAAGCAGATCGTTAAGAAACATTTTAAAAACAAATGGCCCGGATTAATTTCCGGGCCATTTGTTTCTAATACTAATAGTAAGGCTGTATATTTTGTTTTCTGAATGAAATAAGGACATAAAAAAACCGCTAATTAAAGCGGTTTTTTTATGTCTTTGAAATTATATTAATTTCTATTTGCTAAAGCATTTTTTTGTAAATTTTTAACTGAACTTACTGTACTGTTTTCGTAAGCAACTTCACTAAGGCTGTTTTCATTAAAGAAAATCCATTTTCCGGTTTTCAGTCCGTTTGTGTATTCCCCTACAGCAACTTTATTTCCTTTTTCATCATATGATACCCAAACGCCATCTAATTTACCATCCTTAAAGAAGCCTTCTTGCTGTACTTTACCATTATCATAGTAATAAGTAGCTTTTACTGTATTTCCAACAGCTTCTAATTCCGGTTTTTTCTCTTGTGCAACTAAAATTCCAGAGAACAATATTGCAACTAAAATTACACACTTTTTCATATCTTGTAGGTTTTAATGTTATCAAATCTTTACCAAATATAATCAAATGTTTACATTAAAAAAACTTTTACTTAACAATTTGGTAACATTGGATAAAAACTTAACATTGGAAATCAGAACGATACAAAAAAACCAGTGCTCAGGCACTGGTTTTACTGGTATTTTAGCGAAATAACATATTTACGATAACGTTGTAAATTTGATCATAAATTACTTTAATAACGAGTCTAACTGCGTTTGAAGCTCTGGAGAAGAGGGTCTGGCAGCATCAGCACTCACCACATTCCCCTGCGGATCGATCAAAATAAACCTTGGAATTCCTGTTACCTCATAACTGGTTACAAAAGCAGATTTCCAGTCGCTGTCAGAAAATAACTGAATTCCTCCCAGTTGTTTATCGGTTACGAATTTTTTCCATTTTTCGTGGTCTTTTAGTACATCAACAGAAATACTCACAAACTCGATATTTTTCCCGTGATATTTTTCTTCCACTTTTTGCAGGAATGGAATCTCAGCTCTGCAGGGTCCACACCAGGTTGCCCAAAGATCAATATACACATACTTCCCTTTTAGTTCTGAAAGCTTCGTTTTTCCGCCCTTGTGGTTTTCATAGTCGAATTCTGCTGAAGGTTTCCCAACAAATCCCTTCATCTTAGCGGCACTTTCATACATCTGCACAGCGTACTGATTAAACTGCTCGAACGATTTTTTTAAATTTGTTTTAAATTCAGCATCAAAATCACCTTTCTCAATATTTTCCAGGTCAGATTTTGTCTTTCCTTCTAATAGGGATTTAAATTCAACTGCTTCTTTAGCGAACGCTTCATTTTGAAATTTTTCATCTTTTAAGGCCTGCTGCGCTAAAAAATTACTTTCGTTTGTTCCTTTTCCTTTATATACAATCGTTTCATCAAATTCCTTTGCATTCATCGTAAGGTTTACGTCAGCACCCGGTTTCAGAAATAAAGTAGAAGATTCTACTCCGTCAGAAAACCGATAAAATCCTTTCGGAGCTTCAAAAGTAGCAGCAAAAACTTCTTTTTTATCAATCGGAATAACTTGTTTGAAATTATTAGCACCTTTAATAACTAAAGTATCACTGTTTCTGTTCGTAATTTTAGCCGTAAATTTGATTGGATTTTTGACTTGCCCAATACCATTGAGGGCACTGAAAATCAACAAACCAGCAACAAAAATTTTTCTCATATCTTATATTGTTTTGTTTATAGTGACTCAAAACTAAATAAATTCTGTCTTCAAAATTTAAGAATTAACAAAATATTTCATTTTAACAACATCTAGTTGCCCACTTTTCTATATTAATTTGAATTTTGTGTTTACTTTTGCAGTCTAAAATTGAGATCATGTATAGAAGTCATAATTGCGGCGAGTTAAACGCTTCAAATATTAATACCGAAGTTACACTAGCGGGTTGGGTTCAAAAATCACGCGATAAAGGATTTATGAACTGGGTTGATTTACGCGACCGTTACGGAATCACACAACTTATTTTCGACGAGAGCCGTTCTGATAAAACTGTTTTCGAACTGGCAAAAACTCTTGGAAGAGAATTTGTAATTCAGGTAAAAGGAACCGTTATTGAGCGTGAAGCCAAAAACAAAAACATTCCGACCGGTGATATTGAAATTTTAGTTTCTGAATTAACTATTTTGAATGCGGCGTTAACGCCTCCGTTTACAATTGAAGACGAAACAGATGGCGGGGAAGATATCAGAATGAAATACCGTTACCTGGATATTCGTCGTAATCCTGTAAAAAACAGTTTGCTTTTCCGTCACAAAGTGGCAATGGAAGTTCGCAAATATTTATCGGATCTGGATTTCTGTGAAGTGGAGACTCCATATTTGATCAAATCAACTCCGGAAGGCGCGAGGGATTTCGTTGTACCAAGCCGTATGAACGAAGGACAGTTTTATGCGCTGCCACAATCACCGCAAACTTTCAAACAGTTATTGATGGTGGGCGGAATGGATAAATATTTCCAGATCGTAAAATGTTTCCGTGATGAAGATTTACGTGCAGACCGTCAGCCTGAATTTACACAAATTGACTGCGAAATGGCATTTGTGGAGCAGGAAGACATCCTGAATGTTTTTGAAGGACTGACAAGACACTTACTAAAAGAAATTAAAGGTATTGAAGTAGAGAAATTCCCGAGAATTACCTACGATTACGCCATGAAAACATATGGAAATGACAAACCGGACATCCGTTTCGGAATGGAATTCGGAGAACTGAACGAATTTGCTCAACACAAGGAGTTCCCGGTATTTAATGCTGCGGAATTAGTAGTGGGTATTGCCGTTCCGGGCGCAGGAAATTACACCCGTAAAGAAATTGACGGACTGATTGACTGGGTAAAACGTCCGCAGGTAGGTGCATCCGGAATGGTATATTCCAAATGTAACGACGACGGAACTTACAAATCGTCTGTAGATAAATTTTACGATCAGGAAGATTTAGCACAGTGGGCAAAAATTACAGGTGCAAAACCCGGGGACATGATTTTTGTGCTTTCCGGCCCTGCTGATAAAACACGTGCACAGCTTTCGGCACTTCGTATGGAACTGGCAACCCGCTTAGGATTGCGTAAACCGGAAGAATTCGCTCCGCTATGGGTAGTTGATTTCCCGTTATTAGAACTTGACGAAGAAAGCGGCCGTTACCACGCCATGCACCACCCGTTTACCTCTCCTAAGCCGGAAGACATGCATTTACTGGAAACACAACCGGGAAAAGTACGTGCCAATGCTTACGATATGGTCTTAAACGGAAATGAAATTGGAGGAGGATCTATTCGTATTCACGACAAAGCAACACAACAGCTGATGTTCAAATACTTAGGATTTACCGAAGACGAAGCAAAAGCACAATTTGGATTTTTGATGGATGCTTTTCAATTTGGAGCGCCGCCTCACGGGGGATTAGCTTTTGGTTTAGACCGTTTGGTTGCTATTTTGGGAGGTCAGGAAACGATCAGGGATTTTATTGCGTTCCCGAAAAACAATTCAGGACGTGATGTTATGATTGATGCTCCTGCTAAAATTGATGATTCCCAATTAAAAGAATTACACATTAAAGTAGATTTGGTATAATTCAGTCAGAATCGAAAAAAATCACGGAACTGAAAAAAAAATTAAAAGGCAAAAATAAAGGTTGATTTACGACAATCAAAATCATAATTCAACCTTCAATAAAGTCAAAAAGTTCTTACTTTTTAACATATCTTTAATGATTGCCATTTTAAACTATGTCATATCAAAAGAGAAGCAAAATAAATAGTAAAAACACTGTAAATCAATAATTTTTACAAAAAATTAACACCTTATTGTCTTTTGTATGAATTTATATATTACATTTGCTTCATTATAAATTATTATTACAATTACAATGCGTACAGGTACAGTAAAATTTTTCAATGAATCTAAAGGTTATGGATTCATTACAGACGAAGAAACAGGAAAAGATATCTTCGTTCACGCTTCAGGAATTAACGCGGAAGAATTACGCGAAGGAGACCGTGTAAGCTATGAAGAAGAAGAAGGAAGAAAAGGGAAAGTTGCTGCTAAAGTAGCAGTAATCTAAGAAAAATATAGCAATTTATTTTTTTTGCCTCTGAATGGTTTTAAAAACGTTTCGATTTGTTTCGAAACGTTTTTTTTTGCTCAAATCTTAAAAAAATTGTAAAAAAAGCAAAAGTTATTTATAATGAATAAAAATTAGACATAAACGATGTTTGCGACCCTACTTAAATCCTTTTTTAGCTTGTGATTTACAGAGTTGGGCGCTATCTTTGTGGCTTATTTTTTAAGTAAAAAACCCCAAGTTTATGCAATCTGATCAATACAGCTATCTTCCTATTTTAATGCAGCTCATTCTTGCTGTCGGTTTTGTGGTAGGAACTATCATTATTTCCGGAAAATTAGGCCCAAAAAGAACCTCTGAGGTAAAAGATAAAAATTTCGAATGCGGAATCGAATCTGTCGGTAATGCCCGTATTCCTTTTTCAGTAAAATATTTCCTGGTTGCCATTCTTTTTGTATTGTTCGACGTAGAGGTAATTTTCCTTTATCCATGGGCAGTAAACTTTAAAGAACTGGGTATAGAAGGAATGCTGAAAATGATTGTTTTCATGGCTTTGCTTTTAGTTGGATTTTTCTATATCATCAAAAAGAAAGCTTTAGACTGGGAATAATAATTTATGATTTGAGATTTCAGATTTTAGATTTCTCAAATTGAAGATTTAACGATATTAAATTTGATTTTAATTTTTTACGATTTACCCAAATCTAAAATCTGAAATCTAAAATCTGAAATAAAATGAGCGATTCAAAAGTAAATATGGTTGCCCCTCCGGAAGGTGTTGTTGGTGAAGGTTTCTTCGCCACAAAACTAAATGATGTTGTAGGTCTGGCACGCGCGAATTCTCTTTGGCCTTTACCGTTTGCGACTTCTTGTTGCGGAATTGAGTTCATGGCAACAATGGCTTCCCATTATGATCTGGCACGATTTGGTTCTGAACGTGTGAGTTTTTCTCCCCGTCAGGCTGATATGTTAATGGTTATGGGAACTATTTCCAAAAAAATGGCACCCATCTTAAGACAGGTTTACGAACAAATGGCAGAGCCGCGTTGGGTAATTGCTGTCGGAGCCTGTGCTTCATCAGGCGGGATTTTTGATACGTATTCTGTTTTACAGGGAATTGACAAAGTTATCCCTGTTGATGTTTACGTTCCCGGATGTCCTCCAAGACCGGAACAAATTGTTGACGGTGTAATGAAACTACAAGAATTAGTAAGAAGCGAGTCTGTACGACGCAGAAGTTCTCCTGAATACCAGGAATTATTAGCTTCATATAACATTTCATAAAATGGCATTAGAAAATACCCTGATTCAGGATAAACTTACTGAAACATTTGATACAAGTGTTTTTAACTTTCAGGAGGAAAGAGATATTTTTTCCCTGGAAACAACAGCTGATAAAATCACCTCTCTGATTCTTTTCCTGAAGAATGATGCTGATTTACGTTTTCACTTTTTAACGGACTTATGCGGGATTCACTACCCTGATAACGAAGTGGATCGTCAGTTCGCAATCGTCTATCATTTACACAACTGGTACGAAAACAAGCGTATCAGAATCAAAGTTTATATCAACGGTGAAAAACCTGAAATAAAAACAATTTCAAATATTTTCTTAAGCGCCAACTGGATGGAAAGAGAAACATACGATTTCTTCGGGGTGAACTTTATTGGACATCCGCAATTGAAACGTATTCTGAATATGGATGAAATGATCTCTTTTCCAATGCGAAAAGAATTCCCTCTGGAAGACAGCGGAAGAACAGATAAGGATGACAGATTCTTTGGAAGAACAACAATCAATGCATAATTAACAATTTATAATTGATAATTATTACATAATATAAAAACAAAAATTAATAGTTAATTGGAAAATATCAATTATCAATTATCAATTTTTAATTAAAGATGTCAGAACTATTATTACCACCAGAGCATCGCTATGCTAAAATAATTAAGGAGAAACTAAACGAAGACGGAAGCGAGCTTTCTGTATTGAATTTAGGTCCAACCCACCCTGCCACTCACGGTATTTTCCAAAATATCCTGTTGATGGATGGTGAAAGAATTCTTGAAGCTGAACCAACCATTGGTTACATTCACAGAGCTTTCGAAAAAATCGCCGAAAATCGTCCCTTCTACCAGATTACGCCTCTTACAGACCGTATGAACTATTGTTCCTCTCCGATCAACAATATGGGATGGTGGATGACTTTGGAAAAATTACTAAATATTGAAGTTCCTAAAAGAGCCCAATATTTAAGGGTAATTGTAATGGAATTGGCACGTATTACAGATCACTTAATTTGTAATTCGATTCTGGGTGTTGATACTGGTGCGTATACCGGTTTCTTATATGTTTTTCAATTTAGAGAAAAAGTTTACGAGATCTATGAAGAAATTTGTGGTGCCCGTCTAACAACAAATATGGGAAGAATCGGTGGTTTCGAAAGAGACTGGTCACCGGAAGCTTTCCGCAAACTGGATGTGTTTTTAAAAGATTTCCCTGTCGCCTGGCAGGAATTTGAAAACTTATTCGAAAGAAACAGAATTTTCCTTGACAGAACTGTAAACGTTGGTGCAATCTCCGCAGAGAAAGCAATGGCTTACGGATTTACAGGTCCAAATTTACGTGCTGCCGGAGTTGATTATGACGTACGTGTGGCTCATCCTTATTCGTCTTACGAAGATTTCGACTTTATCGTTCCTGTTGGAAAATCAGGTGATACTTACGATCGTTTCTGTGTTCGTAATGCAGAAGTTCGTGAAAGTTTAAGCATCATTCGTCAGGCTTTGGACAAAATGCCGGCCGGAAACGAATATCATGCAGAAGTTCCGGATTATTACCTTCCTCCAAAAGAAGATGTTTATACTTCTATGGAATCTCTTATTTATCACTTTAAAATTGTAATGGGAGAAGTTCCTGTACCGGTTGCAGAAATTTACCACCCTGTTGAAGGAGGAAATGGAGAATTAGGATTCTATTTAGTTACTGACGGAAGCAGAACGCCTTATAGATTACATTTCAGGAGACCTTGCTTTATCTATTACCAGGCTTATCCTGAAATGATCAAAGGAGCTTTATTATCGGATGCAATTGTTATCCTGTCAAGTTTAAATGTGATTGCCGGAGAATTAGACGCGTAAAGAATTGTAGATTTTAGAATTAAGATTGCAGATTGAAAAATCTAAAATCAGAAATCTAAAATTAAAAAAGATTGCAGAATATGGATTAAGGACAAAGATTTGAAAAAATCTAAAATCTAAAATCCGAAATCTAAAATAAAAATGGAACGTAAACATTACAAACAAGAAATAAACATGACTGAAGCATTGATGAACCGCATCAATGAATTGATCAGTCATTATCCGGAAGACAAAAGAAAATCAGCTTTGCTGCCTGTTTTGCATGAAGTGCAGGATGCGCATGATAACTGGCTGAGTACGGAGTTACAGGATAAAGTTGCCGAAATTTTGCATATCAAACCAATTGAGGTTTACGAAGTGGTTACTTTTTATACCATGTACAACCAAAAACCAATTGGAAAATACATGTTCGAATTTTGCCAGACTTCTTGTTGTTGTTTAAATGGTGCCGAAAATTTAATGGATTACACTTCTGAAAAATTAGGCATTAAAATGGGCGAAACAACTCCGGACGGAATGTTTACCATTGCAGGCGTAGAATGTTTAGGGGCCTGCGGATACGCTCCGATGATGCAGTTAGGCGATTTCTACAAAGAAAAATTGACAGAGGAAAAAATCGATCAGTTAATCGCTGATTGCAGAGACGATAAAATAATATTACACGATAAATAAGATGTCACAAAAAATATTATTAGATAAAATCAATGTTCCGGGAATTAAAACCTACGAAGTTTATCGCCAAAACGGTGGTTATGCCTCTGTAGAAAAAGCTTTGAAAACACTTACACCGGACGAAGTGGTAGAAGAAGTAAAAAAATCAGGACTTCGTGGTCGTGGTGGTGCAGGTTTCCCTGCCGGAATGAAATGGAGTTTTATTGATAAAAAATCAGGAAAACCAAGACATTTAGTGTGTAATGCCGACGAGTCCGAACCGGGAACTTTCAAAGATCGTTATCTGATGGAATTTATTCCTCACTTATTGATCGAAGGAATGATTACTTCCAGTTTTGCTCTGGGCGCTAACCTTTCGTATATCTACATTCGTGGAGAATATATGTGGGTTTTCAAAATATTAGAAAGAGCAATCGCCGAAGCTAAGGCTGCCGGATGGTTAGGAAAAAATATATTAGGAACAGGTTACGATTTGGAGTTACATGTTCACTGTGGAGCCGGAGCTTATATTTGCGGAGAAGAAACTGCACTTATTGAGTCACTGGAAGGTAAAAGAGGAAACCCTCGTATCAAACCACCATTCCCGGCGGTTTCAGGACTTTGGGCAAATCCTACAGTGGTAAACAATGTGGAGACTATTGCGACTGTGCCGTGGATCATCAACAATTCAGGAGATGATTATGCTAAAATCGGAATTGGCCGTTCAACAGGAACGAAATTAATCTCAGCTTCAGGACACATCAAAAATCCCGGCGTTTACGAAATTGAACTAGGTTTAAGTGTTGACGAATTCATGAATTCCGACGAATATTTAGGCGGAATGTCTTCCAGCAGACCTTTAAAAGCGTTTGTTCCCGGAGGATCTTCAGTGCCGATTTTACCGGCTGAATTAATTTTCAAAACAGCCAATGGAGAAGACCGTTTAATGACTTACGAATCTTTAAGTGATGGTGGTTTCGCTACCGGATCTATGCTAGGTTCCGGAGGATTTATCGTTTATAACGACACTGCCTGTGTGGTAAGAAACACTTGGAATTTTGCCCGTTTCTATCATCATGAATCCTGCGGGCAATGTACACCTTGCCGTGAAGGAACTGGCTGGCTGGAAAAAATATTGTGGAGAATCGAAAACGGTCAGGGCCGTGAAGAGGATATCGAATTATTGTGGAGTATTCAAAGCAAAATTGAAGGAAACACTATTTGTCCGCTTGGTGATGCCGCTTCCTGGCCGGTAGCAGCAGCGATCCGTCACTTCAGAGATGAATTTGAATACCATGTTCGTTTCCCTGAAAAAATAAAAAACAGAGATCACTTTGTTGCTGAGCCGTTCTCGCAAGTGAAACATTTAGTAGGCGGTAAAGTAATCGTATAAAATATGAAAATAATTTTTACATTTTTATTTGTTCTTTTAAGCGTAGTTACTAATGCTCAAAGATTTGACGGGTATGTCGTAACAAATGCTAATGATACTATAAAATGTAAATTTTCATTAGATATGAATATTTTCGACAGTACTTTATTCTATGATGCAGGAATCAGTAAGAGAGCAAAAATTTATAAAGAGAACGGAGAAAAGGTAAAATATATGCCTTCAGAATTAAAAACTGTTTTTATCACTGGACCGAAACAAGGAGATTATAGGTTTGTAAGTTTAGCCGAAGATAAAGATCATTTTTTCCATGAGAAAATTAAAGGAAAAATATCTTATTATATTTTATATAAAGGAAACCTTCAAGGAGGATTTCCACTACAAGAACCTTATGTTTTAAAAGACGGAAAACTTGTAGAAATGACAGGGTTTAGTACACGAAAAAAGTTTGCAGCATTTATAATTGATTATCCTGAATTATACGAAAAGTGGATAGATTCAAATAATAATTATAAGTTGGGTCAAATGGAAGAGGTAATAATATTATATAATGAGCATTTCAAATAGTTAAAAAATAAAGCAGAAAGTTATAAAGTTAATAATATCAAAAAGGACAGCAATTCTTTTCAATATTCCGACTTTCAACATTCAAATCAATAAGAGATGAAAGTAACCATAGACGGTCAAAGTATAGACGTAGAACCAGGAACAACGATCCTGCAGGCTGCACGTATGATTGGAGGAGATTTAGTTCCGCCAGCCATGTGCTATTACTCAAAATTAAAAGGCAGCGGCGGTAAATGTCGTTGTTGTTTAGTTGAAGTTTCCAAAGGTAGCGAAGCTGACCCAAGACCAATGCCAAAATTAATGGCTTCTTGTGTAACAGGATGTATGGACGGAATGGAAGTAAACAGTAAATCTTCAGACAGAGTAACGGAGGCCCGTAAATCTGTAACTGAGTTTTTATTGATCAATCACCCGTTAGACTGTCCGGTTTGTGATCAGGCCGGTGAGTGTGACCTTCAGAACTTAAGTTTTGAGCACGGAAATCCAAAATCACGTTTTATTGAAGAAAAAAGAACATTTGAGCCGGAAGATATCGGTCCGCATATTCAACTGCATATGAACCGTTGTATCTTATGTCAAAGATGTGTACAAGTAGCAGATCAACTGACAGATAACAGGGTTCACGGTGTATTAGATCGTGGCGATCACGCTAATATTTCTACCGGAATTTCTAAAGCTATTGACAACGAATTCTCCGGAAACATGATAGATGTCTGTCCTGTTGGAGCGTTGACGGATAAAACTTTCCGTTTCAAATCGAGAGTCTGGTTCAACAAACCTTACAATGCACACAGAGAATGTACTACTCCGGGATGTTGTGGAAAAACAACTGTATGGATGTTTGGAGGGGAAATTCAACGTGTGACTGGTCGTAAAGACGAATATCATGAAGTGGAAGAATTCATTTGTAACTCTTGCCGTTTCGACCACAAAAATGTAAACGACTGGACGATTGAAGGACCAAGAGAATTTGAAAAAGATTCTGTGATCAATCAAAACAACTATACTCAGAAATTAGAAAAAGTAGAAATCGATACTGAAAAAACGATTCTAATGGGTAGAGATATTGACCGTAAAAAAATCAGTATGGCTGAAATTCCGTTAAACACTAACAATCAAAACTCTTAACGATGGTAGATGGTGCATTTATTATAGAAAAAAGTGTTGTAATTGTTGTGGTTTTTGCCGTAACAATGATTATGGCAATGTATTCTACCTGGGCTGAACGTAAAGTGGCCGCTTTTTTACAAGACCGTGTCGGACCTAACCGTGCAGGTTGGGGAGGTTTATTACAGCCTCTTGCCGATGGTATGAAATTATTCTCCAAAGAAGAATTTTTCCCGAATACCCCTAACAAGTTTTTATTTATTGTAGGTCCGGCAATTGCCATGAGTACTGCATTAATGACCAGTGCCGTAATTCCGTGGGGAGATCGCTTACATATTTTTGGAAGAGATGTTCTTTTACAGGCTACGGATATCAATATTGGTTTATTGTATTTCTTCGGAGTTGTATCCGTTGGAGTTTACGGTATCATGATCGGTGGATGGGCTTCTAACAATAAATTCTCATTGATGGGAGCTGTTCGTGCTGCTTCTCAAATGGTTTCTTACGAAGTTGCGATGGGATTATCGATGATTGCTTTATTGATGATGACCGGAACTTTAAGCTTAAAAGAAATCTCTGAGCAACAAGCAGGAATGAACTGGAATGTATTTTACCAGCCTTTATCCTTTTTGATTTTCCTGATTTGTGCTTTTGCAGAAACCAACCGAACTCCTTTTGATTTGGCGGAATGTGAATCGGAATTAATCGGAGGTTATCATACAGAATATTCGTCTATGAAAATGGGATTCTACTTATTTGCTGAATATGCGAATATGTTTATCTCTGCCACTATTATATCTGTATTGTTTTTCGGAGGTTACAATTATCCGGGAATGCAATGGATGGTAGAAAATGTGGGTGTAAATACCGCTAACCTTCTTGGAATTGCAGTATTGTTTGTTAAAATATGTTTCTTCATATTTTTCTATATGTGGGTGCGTTGGACAATACCAAGATTCAGATACGATCAATTAATGCATTTGGGATGGAAAATATTAATTCCGCTTTCGATCATCAATATTATGATTACAGGAGTTGTAATTTTAAGAAGTGAAATTGCAGCCTTTTTAGGTTTTTAAATTTTGAAAGGTGTCGCATTTTGCGACACCTTTCAAAAGAAACATATTATATGCCATAAGATGAGTCAAATTATTATTCCTAATGAAGTAATTACTAATAAAATATATTTTATTAGAAACCAAAAAGTAATGTTAGACAAAGATCTTGCAGAACTGTATGAGGTAGAATCAAGGAGACTAAGAGAGCAGGTAAAAAGAAATAGTACAAAATTTCCTGATCATTTTATGTTCAGATTAAATGAAACAGAAGTCGAATTGCTGGTGTCGCAAAATGCGATAGCTTCAAAACAAAATCTGGGAGGTTCGTTACCTTATGTTTTTACAGAGCATGGTGTTTTACAATTAGCCAGTGTTCTGAAAAGTGAAAGAGCAACTCAGATGAGCATTAAGATTATTGAGGTTTTTGTAAGTTTAAGAGATTTTTTAACGGACAACCTGAATTTAAAATTAGAAGTAGATATAATTAAGAAAAAATTAATTAATCACGATAAAAATATTGAGCTGGTCTTTACTTATTTAGATGAGTTAATGGACAAACAGGAAAATAAAATTGAAAGAACTAAAATTGGTTATAAAAAATAAATTTCATTAAAAACCAAAATGCCCTAGCCCTGACAGAAGCGGCATCCTTTTGTTTTTTTCTTTAAAAAATAAAAGATACAGCGGATAGCAGGATTAAGCTTCAAAATAAAAATTAAAAAAATGTCAATAGAAACTATATCATTATCGGGTAGAAAAAAGATGGTCTCCAATAAGGAGATGACCTTTTTGGAACGATTGTATCTTGTAGCGATTGTAAAAGGATTATTTATTACGGTAAAGCACTTATTCAGAAAAAAAGTGACGATCCATTATCCGGAACAAGTACGTGAAATGAGTCCTGTATACCGTGGTCAGCACCAATTGAAACGTGATGAGCAAGGTCGTGAGAATTGCACGGCTTGCGGATTATGCGCTTTATCATGTCCTGCTGAAGCCATCACTATGAAAGCTGCCGAGCGTAAAGCAGATGAAAAACATTTGTACAGAGAAGAAAAATATGCTTCGATTTATGAAATCAATATGCTTCGTTGTATTTTTTGCGGTTTATGTGAAGAAGCCTGTCCGAAAGATGCCATTTATCTGACGACTTCGAAAGTTTTGGTTCCGTCAAGTTACGAAAGAGAAGATTTTATCTTTGGGAAAGACAGATTAGTGATGCCTCTTGACGTGGCGATCAAAAATGCTCAACTTAATAATGCTAACTAAATGATACATATTCCTGATTTTGCACACGCAACTACTGTACAAATTATATTTTGTTTCTTAGCGTTTATTACGGTGATCACCGCTTTCCTGACCATTTTTAGCAGAAACCCGATTCACAGTGCTATCTATTTAGTAATTTGTTTCTTTTCGATTGCCGGTCATTATTTATTACTGAACTCCCAATTTTTGGCTATCGTACATCTTATTGTATACTCCGGAGCCATTATGATTCTGTTCCTGTTTACAATCATGTTGATGAATCTAAACGAACGCCATCAGGTACACAGACCCAGAATTACACGTTTGGGCGCCATAGTTTCTTTCTGTTTGATTTGCATCGTACTGATTGCAATCTTCATCAACTCAAAACCAATTGTCGGCGCATATGATTCTACCGGTGAGGATTTTCAATCGATAAAAGTGCTGGGTAAAATATTACTGAACGAGTATATGGTTCCGTTTGAATTTGCATCGATCCTGCTTTTAGTAGCGATGATTGGAACTGTATTATTGTCTAAAAAAGAAAAATTAAATAAATAATGGGTAATATATTAAATCAAATAGGTATTGAAAATTACATCTTTTTAAGTGTTGTACTTTTCTGTATTGGTATTTTTGGTGTATTGTACAGACGAAATGCTATTATCGTTTTTATGTCTATCGAAATCATGCTGAATGCGGTTAACCTTTTATTTGTAGCTTTTTCAACCTATCATCAGGATGCACAGGGACAAGTTTTTGTTTTCTTTTCGATGGCAGTTGCTGCGGCTGAAGTGGCAGTAGGATTGGCTATTTTAGTTTCGATCTTTAGAAATTTAGGTTCGATTAGTATCGATAATTTAAAAAATTTAAAAGGATAAATGGAAATGAATACCAATTTAGCTTTAGTTTTAGTATTAGCTCCTTTTTTAGGATTTTTAATCAATGTCTTCTTTGGAAAAAGTTTGGGCAAAACTGTTTCCGGTATCATCGGAACGGCTGCAGTAGTAGTTTCTTTTGCGGTTACACTTTTCTTTTTCTCTGAAATTACTCAAACCAAACAAGCCATTCAGGTAACTTTATTTGACTGGATTCAGATTAGCAATCTTCATATTAATCTTGGATTTTTATTAGATCAGTTGTCCTTACTATGGTTGCTTTTTGTAACCGGTATCGGATCACTGATCCATTTATATTCGATCAGCTACATGCACGATGACGAGAATATGCATAAGTTTTTCTCGTACTTAAACTTGTTCGTGTTTTTCATGATTACACTTGTAATTGGAAGTAACTTATTGGTTTTATTTATCGGTTGGGAAGGTGTTGGACTTTGTTCGTACTTATTAATTGGATTCTGGTACAAAAACCAGGATTACAATGATGCTGCGAAAAAGGCATTCATCATGAACAGAATCGGGGATTTAGGTCTTTTGATCGGAATGTTTATTATTGGTTCCATGTTCTCGACTTTAGATTATGCTACTTTAAAAACTGCAATTGCCGGAGCAACTACCTTAAATATTCCATTGCTTTCATTAGCTGCCTTGTGTTTATTTATTGGGGCTTGTGGTAAATCTGCACAAATTCCTTTATACACCTGGTTACCGGATGCGATGGCAGGACCAACTCCTGTTTCTGCGTTGATTCACGCTGCAACGATGGTGACAGCGGGTATTTTTATGGTAACCCGATTAAATTTCGTATTTGATTTAGCACCGGATGTTCAGACTGTTATTGCTGTTATTGGAGCTGTGACTTCATTGGTTGCTGCAACCATTGGACTGGTTCAGACAGATATTAAAAAAGTATTGGCTTACTCTACGGTTTCCCAATTGGGTCTAATGTTTTTAGCTTTAGGTTTTGGTGCTTATGAAGTAGCCGTTTTCCACGTAATCACACATGCTTTCTTTAAAGCTTGTCTATTCTTAGGTTCCGGTTCTGTAATTCATGGTTTACATGGCGAGCAGGATATGCGTAAAATGGGTGGTTTGCGTAAAGCAATGCCAATCACATTCTGGACGATGTTAGTTTCATCATTAGCCATTTCAGGTGTTCCGTTTTTCTCCGGTTTCTTCTCTAAAGATGAAATTTTAATGACCGCTTTCCACCACAGTATTCCATTATACGTGGTTGGATCTATTGCTTCTATCATGACCGCATTTTATATGTTCCGATTAATGTTTCTGACTTTCTTTAAAGATTTCAGAGGAACTGAAGAGCAAAAACATCATTTACATGAAAGTGATGGTTTAATTACTTTTCCTTTAATGATTTTAGCCCTATTGGCGACATTCGGCGGACTTATCAGCTTACCGGGAAACAGTTGGTTAAATGACTATTTAGCCCCTCTTTTCACAAAAGTAGCCGGCGAAGAACATCATTTAGGAACAACAGAATATACTTTGATGGGAGTTGCCGTTGTAGGTGGATTATTAGGTATTTTAATTGCTTACATTAAATACTTCAAACAGGATAATGTTCCGGAATCTGATGAAAACATCACTGGAGTAACGAAGGTTTTATACAACAAATATTATGTAGATGAAATCTACGATGCTGTATTTGTACGCTCCGTAAATGCCTTATCAAAATTTTTCAGGGATTATATCGAAACCGGTTTATCTGCCCTTGTTTTCGGATTAGGTAAAGTAACCAATGAAATAGGTTTTCAGGGTAAAAAATTACAAAAC
Organism: Flavobacterium sp. ENC; assembly: GCF_020991415.1. GTDB lineage: Bacteria > Bacteroidota > Bacteroidia > Flavobacteriales > Flavobacteriaceae > Flavobacterium. Next base: position 536,590 of record NZ_JAJMOY010000001.1, read on the forward strand.
GGAAGTATCGGATTATACCTTTTTGCTTTTGTTTTGGGGCTTTGTGCCATTATTTCCTATATATTTTTAGCTCAATAATTTTATAACTATGAACGTTTCTCTTATATTAATTATTCTTTTAATTGGTGCATTTGCCACTTATTTTGTTGGTGACAAACTTGCTTCAAAAGTAGCCTTGTTCTTTAGTTTAGCGGCTTTGGGCTGTTCACTGGTTTTGTTAAGCCACTTCAATGCGGGCGAAAACATTAGCTTAATCAATGCCTGGATTACCCAGCCGAAAATCTCATTTGTTTTAAATGCAGACGGTCTGGCAATGGCAATGCTTTTGTTAACGGTGGCTTTAACCCCAATCATTATATTCTCTTCTTTCGGAAATGAATATAAAAATGCAAAAGGTTTTTACGCTTTAATTTTATTTATGGCCTTTGCAATGACAGGAACTTTCCTTGCGGCAGATGGTTTATTATATTATATTTTTTGGGAATTATCTCTTATTCCAATTTACTTTATTGCCCTTATCTGGGGTAACGGAGATGCTGAAGAAAGAAGAAAAGCAGTGGTTAAATTCTTTATTTACACACTGGCTGGTTCCCTGTTTATGTTGGTTGCTTTCATTTACTTATATCAAAAAGCAGGAAGCTTCCTGATTGAGGATTTATACAAATTGAATTTATCTGCAACAGAACAGCTTTGGATCTTCCTGGCTTTCTTTTTAGCGTATGCAATTAAAATTCCGATCATTCCTTTCCATACGTGGCAGGCAAGCGTATACCAAAAAGCACCAACTGTTGGAACCATGCTTTTATCCGGTATCATGCTAAAAATGGGATTGTACAGTGTGATTCGTTGGCAGTTGCCAATTGCTCCCCTTGCAGCAAAAGAATATATGAATATTTTTATTGCTTTAGGAATTGCCGGTGTAATCTATGGTTCTATCGTAGCGTTGAGACAAAAAGACCTTAAGAAATTATTAGCGTATTCTTCTTTGGCTCACGTTGGATTAATAGCTGCCGGAACTTATACCTTAACCATTGATGGTTTACGTGGCGCTGTGCTGCAAATGATCGCTCACGGTTTTGTAGTAGTGGGGTTATTCTACGCTGCTGAAATCATCTTCAGAAGATTTGAAACCAGGGAAATTTCTAAACTGGGCGGGATCCGTATTCAGTCTCCGAAATTTACTTCAATGTTTTTAATTTTAGTTCTGGCCTCAGTCGCATTGCCAAGTACTTTTAATTTTGTTGGAGAATTCACCGTTTTATATAGTCTTTCCCATATTAATGTATGGTTCGCTGTTTTGGGCGGAACCACTATTATCCTTGGAGCGTATTATATGCTTAAGATGTTTCAGAATGTAATGTTGGGTGAAGCCAATTCAAAAACATTTGCTGATGTTTCTGTTAATGAAGGAATTTCTCTGGTTGCGATTATTGCTGTTTTGATTTTCTTCGGATTTTATCCAAAACCAATTACAGATTTGATCACGCCAAGTTTAGAGACTATTTTAAACGTTATCAATAAAAATTAATATTTTAAATAAAAATAAATTAGGGCATCATTAGTTTTAGATTTCCTAAATCAAAAAAACAAAAATGAATACATTAATAGCTATAACGGGATTGGGTATTTTCTGCCTATTGTTTGAAATTCTTAATTTAAGGAAAGCCATTGTTCCTTTTACCATTGTTGGACTTTTGGGAGTTTTGGCACTTAATTTTTATGAATTCGGTTCTACAGGAAGTTATTACAATAATATGATTGAGGTGAGTAAATTTTCTACTGCTTTTTCATCCTTATTTATTGTGCTGACTATTTTCTTAGTAGCCTTAAGTCATAATTTTTATGAAAATCATCAAACCAAAATTTCCGATTTTATTGCTATAAAAGTATTTTTATTAGCAGGAGGTGTAGCGATGGTCTCTTTTGGAAACCTGGCTATGTTTTTCCTGGGAATTGAAATTTTATCCATCGCCTTATACATACTTGCGGCAAGTGATCGTCTGAACTTAAAAAGTAACGAAGCCGGTATGAAATATTTCTTAATGGGTTCTTTTGCCTCAGGAATTATTTTGTTCGGAATCTGTCTGATTTACGGGGCAATGGGAAGCTTTGACGTTGTTGAAATACATGAAAGTTCCTTATCCGCAGAGCTGCCAATCTGGTTTCCAATCGGAATGGTTTTGGTAGTCATCGGAATGTTATTTAAAGTAGCTGCCGTACCTTTTCACTTTTGGGCTCCGGACGTTTATGAAGGTTCTCCGGCATTAACAACAGCCTTAATGAGTACGCTGGCAAAAGTTATTGCTATAGCAACCTTATACAAATTAGTAAGCGCGTTAAATTTAATCCCGTCACTTGAAAATCAGGATTTGTTAGGAACCTTTGAAATCATTGTTGTAATTGTATCGATGGCTTCTATGACTGTCGGTAATATTATGGCCTTGCGTCAGGTGAATGTAAAACGTATGCTGGCATTCTCCGGAATTTCACATGCAGGATTTATGTTAATGACTCTATTAAGCATTGCCACCTCAGCAGGTGTTTTATTGTATTATACTGCTGCTTATGCTTTGGCCGGGATTGCTGCTTTCAGCGTAATCTTATATGTTTGTAAAAACAAGCATAACGAAGACATTACCAACTTCCACGGATTAGGAAAAACAAATCCTTTATTGGCTGCTATACTGACAGGTTCATTATTGTCCATGGCCGGAATCCCAATCTTTTCAGGTTTTTTCGCTAAGTTATTCTTATTCAACCAAACTATTCAGAGCGGATATATTGCTTTGGTTATCGTAGCAGTGATCAACTCAATCATTAGTGTTGGCTATTATTTCAAACTAATTTTGGCCATGTATTCAAAAGAGCCAAATGAAGAGCGCACGGGGAAACCTTTCCTTATTTACGCTGTGGCCATCGTTTCTATCCTTTTGAGTATTGTTTTAGGATTATTCCCTTCTTTAGTTTTAGATTTACTGAAATAAAAATTTCAGTCTCAATATATCAAAATCCATCAGTAAATGCTGATGGATTTTTTGTTTTAACATCTCTCTATTCAGAAGAAAAAATCATGTTAAAAAAAATACAGAAACAATTCCACTTCAAAAAAACTCCATATATTTGAATACAATTAAAAGTATTAGAACTATGAACTTCAATTCAAAAAATCCTTTTTTAAGCAACAAGCGTTTTTCATCAAATGCAGTTTCAAAAGCTGAAGAAGTACACCACGCACAGATTATTGATTATAATCAGGAAATGACTATATCGGGTACTATTAATAAGACGGCTATTTTATTTTTAATCTTATGCGGATCATCCCTAATCACATGGTGGATGGCTTTTAACGGAATGAATGTAATGCTGCCAACAATCGGCGGTGCTGTTGTTGGACTTATTCTGGTTATTGTTTCTGCATTCAAACCGCAGGCTTCTCCTTATTTAGCCCCAGGCTACGCCTTATTTGAAGGTCTGTTTATAGGTGGGATTTCTGCCATTTTTGAAGCCAGATATCCGGGAATCGTAATTAATGCGGTTGGAGCAACTCTGGTTACTTTTTTAATTTGTCTTGGACTATACAAATTTAAAATTGTTAAAGTAACAGAACAATTCAGATCAGTCGTTATTGCAGCAACATTAGCTATTGCAACCTATTACCTGATTTCATGGGTGGTATCTATGTTTACCAGCTTTACTCCTGTTCATCACGGAAATTCTATGATGAGTATTGGAATCAGCGTTTTTGTAATTATTATAGCAGCCTTAAATATATTCCTGGATTTCGATCAGATCGAAAAAGGAGTACAACAAAAAATGCCGAAATTTATGGAATGGTACGGCGCAATGGGATTAGTGATCACGCTGGTTTGGCTGTATATCGAATTCCTGAGATTACTTTCAAAATTATCAAGCAAAGATTAATTCTTTAATTATACTTCTCATAAAAAGCCTTTTTGAAATTCAAAAAGGCTTTTTTTATACTTAAAATCTAAGTTGATCGACTCTCTTATTTTTCCACTTTGTAGTCTGAAAATATGTATCAGCATACTTCAAAAATCAATTTTCAGAACGATATTTATAACCATTTTAATTCCAGAATTCCTTTCAAAATTGAACTTTGAAGTCGAAAAAGCTTTTCCTGTCTTTCAATTTAACAGTATTTTTCTCTTTATTTTTAAAAATTTATTATTCACTGCTATTTTTATTTCTTACAATATTTTTTATAATAATCCGGATGCCCTCAAATTCAAAAAGTGTAGTAAAAATAATACTTCCGGAAGATTTCTTCAGATATGTAATAAATTACAATTAATGCAATTTATTACATAATACATATTCAAAGACTAATTTTTTTATTATAAATGTTTTTTTATAACTAATTTATTTTGAATATCGAAATTTTATATACTTTTGTGCAATCGATTACAATTTAAAATTGCTTTCGATTCTAAAAACCACAAAAAACCACTTTTGATTATTTACTAACTTTAAAAACTAACCACAATGAAAAAAAACTTACTTTTTCTGGCTGCTTTTCTCTTAGCAATTCAGACATGGGCACAACAAGTTCAAATTACAGAATCTTCCGGCTGGCTCGAATCAGCATTTGTAAAATGGCAACCCGTTAGCAATGCACAAAGTTACAATGTGTATTACACAGGCCAGGGTATCACCGATCAAAAAATTGACGATCAGCTGATCAGAAGCTATGGCAGCTATTTCCGTGCTGACATTCCGGGTCTTAAAGCGGGAGCTTATACCGTAAAAGTCAAACCGGTAATTTCAGGAACCGAAGGAACGGGAAGTACAACAGGTACTTTAACCGTCGTAGCTCAGGATCGTAACGGATTTGCTTTTGACAGCGGAAGAGTTCCGGGAGGATACAAAATTGACGGTACCCCAAAAGATAATGCCGTAATTGTTTACATTACGCAAAACACAAAAAACACGGTTTCCCTTGATATTACAGGAGCCAGTGCCAATCCTTGTGTTGGACTGCAAAACATATTATATGCGATAAAAAAAGGGAAAGACACACGTCCGTTTATTTTTCGTCTTATCGGAAATATTACTGATTTGACCGTGATGGAAGGTGGCGATGTGGTAATTGAAAATGCGAATAACGCCTCAAGTTATGTCACTTTTGAAGGAGTCGGAACTGACGCAGTTGCAAACGGCTGGGGAGTTCGCCTTAAGGCAGCTTCCAACATTGAAGTCAGCAATCTGGGTTTTATGAATTGTAACAGTACTGCCGGAGATAATGTCGGAATGCAGCAGGATAACGACCACATCTGGGTGCACAATTGCGATTTATTCTACGGAAATGCAGGCAGCGACGCCGATCAGATAAAGGGTGATGGTGCTCTCGATAATAAAACCTCTACGTACATTACACTATCCTACAACCACTTTTGGGATAACGGAAAAGCAAGTTTATTAGGATTAAGCGAAGGAACAACAGCTGGTTTGTATATCACTTATCATCACAACTGGTTCGACCACTCCGATTCGCGTCATCCACGTGTGAGATATTACTCGGCTCACATTTACAACAATTATTTTGATGGTGTTGCGAAATATGGTTCGGGTTCTACTTTAGGTTCTTCCCTGTTTGTAGAAGGCAATTATTTCAGAAACAGCAAACATCCGATGCTGACTTCCCTTCAGGGCACTGATATTTGGGACGAAGCCAATCAGGTCAATAATGCCGGAACAATGGGTACCTTCTCCGGTGAAGCCGGAGGTTCGATTAAAGCGTTCAATAATACTTTCGATGCTGATATTGCGACTAACAACATGCGTTTTGTAGCCTATGGTGATACTAATCCGCTTTATAATATTTCCGGTAAAATCAGTTCAACCACCGACTTTGATGCTTATGTAGCCTCATCAAGAGGTGAAGTAGTGAGCAGCAATGTGAAATCAAAATCAGGCGCCAATACTTATAACAATTTCGATACTAATGCTGCACTTTATGTTAAAAACCTAACGGTAGAACAACCTGCTACAGCCAAAACCCAAACAATTCAATACTCAGGGCGTGTTTCCGGTGGTGACTTAAAATGGACTTTTAACAATGCAACAGATGACACATCATCGCTTGTCATTACAGCATTAAAATCAGCCCTGACGAACTATACAAGTACATTAGTTGCCGTACAAGGAGAATCAAATCCTCCGGCTGGTTCACAAACGCTAAGTTCAGGTTCAAACAATAACCAATCCATAACAAGCGGTTCAGCTATTGGCACAATCGTATTTACCTGGGGAGGAACTGCGACAGACGCAACGGTGACAGGATTGCCTGCTTCGGGAATCAGTTTTGTCAAAAATACGACAGCCAAAACCATTACGATTACGGGAACACCCACCGCAACTGTATCCTATTCGATCGCCACAACCGGTACTGCAGGTTCACCGGCAACAGGTTCAGGAACAATAACGATAACTGCAGCGGGTAATCAAACCCTGACTTCAACAAGCAATAACAACCAGACGGTAGCAAGCGGTACCGCAATTGGTTCGATTGTTTTCACCTGGGGCGGAAATGCAACAGATGCCACTGTAACCGGTTTACCGGCAGCCGGTCTTAGTTTTGTAAAAAATACAACTGCTAAAACCATCACCATTACAGGGACGCCAACGGCAACACTATCCTATTCTATTGCCACAACCGGAACTGCAGGTACACCGGCAACAGGTTCCGGGACTATAACCGTAACTACTGGCGGAGGTTCTTCCGGAAATCAAATACACAATTTTACTACATCAGGGAAAACAAGTTCTTTTTACACTATTACAGGAAACATGAACTCCACCGCCGGATCTGTAACTTATGACGGATTGACCTTAACAGCGCGTTTAAAAATTGAATCCAGTACTTCTATAACGTATACCACAACGGCTGCCTCTACTTTAACTTTGGTTTTTGATTCCAATTTTACCGGAACGATAAAAGTAAACAATGTATCGTATACTGCTGCTGCCGGAATCGTTACAGCATCAATTCCTGCCGGGACAAATACGATCACCAAAGGATCGGTTGCTAATTTATTTTATATCAGTACCGCTTATAACGGAGGAACTCTGCGTGTAACACAAAACGAAGCAAAACAAACTGAAACTGCAAAAGCACTGGTATATCCTAATCCTGTTTCAGAAATGTTATACATATCAAATTCAGGGCAAAGTATAGAAAAAGTCGAAATTTACAATATGTCCGCGTCCTTAGTTAAAACTTCAGGAAAAGGCAGTGAAACAATCGATGTAAGCAGTTTAACTCCTGGAACCTACTTTGCTAAAATACAGACTTCAGAAGGCACTTTTAGCCGAACGATTATAAAGAAATAATACCATAACTTTTTATCAAAGAAAAAGGCTTCCAAAAATGGAAGCCTTTTTTAATATTTAAATCAAAATATTACAAATCAAATTTTATTCCCTGTGCCAATGGCAGACTGGTGGTATAATTGATCGTATTGGTTTGACGTCTCATGTATATTTTCCAGGCATCCGAACCTGATTCGCGACCGCCCCCGGTTTCTTTTTCTCCTCCAAATGCACCTCCTATTTCAGCACCTGAAGTTCCAATATTGACATTGGCAATTCCACAGTCAGATCCTGTAACCGAAAGGAATCTCTCTGCTTCACGTAAATTATTCGTCATAATTGCGGAGGATAATCCTTGTGCTACTCCGTTTTGAACATCAATTGCATTTTCTACATCTCCTGAATATTTCACTAAGTATAAAACCGGAGCGAAAGTTTCGTGCTGTACAATTTCAAATGAATTTTCAGCTTCTGCAATTGCCGGTTTTACATAACAGCCGCTTTCGTAGCCTTCGCCTGAAAGCACTCCGCCTTCTACCAGAATCGTTCCGCCTTCAGCTACTACTTTATTCAGAGCCTGTGCATACATCGCTACGGCATGGGTATCAATTAGCGGTCCGACATGATTATTTTCGTCAAGCGGATTTCCGATTCTTAATTGTTTGTAAGCGGCTATCAGAGCATCTCTTACTTTATCATAAATACTTTCGTGAATGATTAGTCTTCGTGTTGAAGTACAACGTTGTCCTGCAGTACCTACAGCTCCAAAAACAGCACCTATAACGGTCATTTTGATATCGGCATCGGGAGTAACAATAATGGCATTATTTCCTCCTAATTCCAATAACGATTTTCCTAGACGACCTGCAACTGTTTGTGCCACGATTTTTCCCATTCGGGTGGAACCTGTAGCGGAAATTAAAGGAATACGGGTATCAGCCGTCATTAGTTCCCCTATTTTGTAATCACCATTGATCAGACATGAAATTCCTTCCGGTAAATTATTTTCTTTGATCACCTGTGCCATAATATTTTGACACGCAATTCCACAAAGTGGTGTTTTCTCTGAAGGTTTCCAAACACACACATCTCCTGAAATCCAGGCTAAAGCGGTATTCCACGCCCAGACTGCAACCGGAAAGTTAAATGCGGAAATAATTCCAACAACTCCTAAAGAATGATATTGCTCGTACATACGGTGTCCGGGTCTCTCCGAGTGCATGGTTAATCCGTGAAGCTGTCGTGACAAACCAACCGCAAAATCACAGATATCAATCATTTCCTGTACTTCCCCATACCCTTCCTGAAGTGATTTTCCCATTTCATAAGAAACCAATTTTCCAAGGGCTTCTTTGTTCTGACGTAATTTTTCTCCAAACTGACGGACAATTTCACCACGCTGCGGAGCCGGAATTAACCTAAAAGTTTTGAAAGCAGCTGTAGCCGACTGCATAACTTTTTCATAATCTTCAGCCGTTGATGTTTTTACGGAAGCAATTAATTTTCCATCCACCGGTGAATAACTTTCCAGGATTGCTCCTGATGAAAAGTTTTGCAATCCTGTAGATGTTCCTTCATTTATCGTTTTGATGCCCAATTTTTCCAGAGCCTCATTCATTCCAAATTGTGATGCTATTGTTGTCATTGTAACTTTTTTAGTTAAAATTGTTATATTTTTTTGTAAAGATATTGTTTCGAGTTGAATTTTGATTTAATTATGTTGTTAAAAACAAAGTAAATTTAGGGTTATTAAACAGGAATTATAAAAGTATGTGGTAATTTATTGCCATTATTTAATGAAATTTGCATCATCAAACTATTAGACATGACATTTTTCAATAAACTTCTGATCTGTTTTCTTTTATTATCTGGTTCCGCTTTTTCTCAAAAACTACAACAAGCAGCTTTTCAGGTTGTTCCCTTAGGAGTAAAGGGAGGTATTGACGAAAAAAACCTGTCGGCTTATTTGCTGGCGCCGGCAAAAACCAATGATTATATCTGCCTTGATGCCGGCACTGTAAACGCAGGAATCGAAAAAGCGATTGAAAAGAAAACATTCAAAATCTCCACCTCTGAGGTTTTACGAAAATATATCAAAGGGTATTTGATTTCCCACGCCCATTTGGATCATGTATCGGGTTTGATTATTAATTCCCCTGCGGACTCCTCAAAGACTGTTTATGCCACTGGTAAATGCATGGAAATGATGGAAAATCATTATTTCAACGATCAGACGTGGGCTAATTTTGGTGATCAGGGACCCGGATTTCCTTTGAAAAAATACCATTTCCAGACTTTGACTCCTAACGAGGAAACTCCTGTTACCAATACGACAATGACAGTGAAAGCTTTTCCTTTAAGTCATGTCAATCCGTTTGAAAGTACTGCCTTTCTAATTAGAAATGGTGAAAACTATGCCCTATATCTCGGAGATACAGGACCGGACGAAGTAGAGAAAAGCACTCATTTAAAGGAGTTATGGACAGCGATTGCGCCACTGGTTAAAAACAAACAACTGAAAGGAATTTTTATTGAAGTTTCATTCCCCAACGAACAGCCGGATCAATTCTTATTTGGACATTTAACTCCAAATTATTTAATGAAAGAACTTCATATTCTGGAAGAACTGGCCGGAAAAGATACATTGAAAGGTTTTAAAATTATTGTTACCCATTTAAAACCGCCGACCAAAAACATTACTAAAATTAAGGAACAACTTAAAACTCAAAATGATTTGGGAGTGCAACTCATTTATCCGGAGCAAGGAAAACGTTTTGATTTGTAGGAATTATCCAAACCCGACAGGTTTTAAAAACCTGTCGGGTTTGAAATTTGACAGCTTCACTATTTTTTCGCTACAAATCGGGGATCAGATTCCATAACGGTTCCGCAGTTATCACAGGTTCTTAATTCTTCCGAATTATAAAAGTGTTCGAAGTGTGGTAAAAAGTCTTTCTCTATATTATGTAGTTCAAAAAAGACTTCATACAATTTATGATTGCAGTTATCACAATGCCAAAGCAAACCGTCTGTATAGCCTTTTCCAGCCCGTTTACGCTCGATCACCAGACCGATGGAACCTTCGGAACGCACCGGAGAATGCGGAATTTTTGCCGGATGAAGGTACATATCACCTGCATTTAAAATCATTTCTTTGCGCTCTCCATCTTCCTGAATTACTACTTTTATACTTCCTTCCAACTGGTAAAAAAGTTCTTCAGTTTCGTTATAGTGATAATCTTTTCTGGCGTTTGGTCCTGCAACAATCATGACGATATAATCACCCGAATCTACGTAAAGATTTTTATTCCCAACCGGTGGTTTCAATAATTGACGATTTTCCTCAATCCATTTGGTGAGGTTGAAAGGTTTTGCTATTGCCATTTTATCCTTAATTTATATAATTGCTAAGTTAGGGAAAAGTTTTCAGTCGCAGTGGCAGTATACAGCTTAAAAACCGGGATTCAGTTTTCAGTCGCAGTCTCAGTTTACAGTCTAAAACCTGAACCTACACTGGAAACTGAGACTGAGACTGAAACTGAAACTTACTTAACTTCTTTTATCAGATACAGATAAACCGGAAAGTGATCACTGAAACCCACTTCCGTTAAAGTATGCCGTAACGGATATCCCTTGTAGTTTCCGGAGGTTTGAATAAGATAGGGTTTATTGAAAATTCCCGCTTTCCAGAATTTGAAAGAATCAAAGTCCGGTTTTATTAAAGATTCGGAGAGTATGATCTGATCGAAAATATCCCAGGAATCCCTAAAAGCCAGCGTTCCCATTCCTTTCGCTAACATTTCTTCAAACGGATTAAAAATACCAAACTCTGGTACTTCCGATTTTTTTCCTTTGGCTCCTAAAGCAATTTTAAAGCTTTTATTATGAGGCCCATCATTGAAATCACCCATTGAAATCACCTTAGCATCGGGATTTATGTGCTGTAAGGAATCAATAATTTTTCGATTTAAAGCCCCTGCAGCTTCCCGGTATTTGGCTGTCGCTTTTTCTCCTCCTGACCGCGAAGGCCAGTGATTGACGATTATGCTTATTTCTTCCCCTTCCAAAAATCCTGTAATTAAAAGCTGGTCTCTCGTAAAAACCCGATTGTTGGGAACCACTATAACCTTTTCTTCCACTGAGTCTACTTCCATTTTTTCTTCTGTTTTTTCTTCTTTTACAGTACTCCTGTTTTTATAGATGTTTAAAGGGATATTCGAAAAGGAAGTCGGTCTGAAAAATTTCTTCTGATATAATAAAGCAACATCTATTCCGCGTTTGTCAGGAGAATCAAAATGAATGATTCCATAATCATAGGACTGTAATTGGGGCTGCCGGATCAAATCTTCCAGAACGCCCCGGTTTTCAATTTCAGAACCTCCTATTAAAACAGGTGCATTGGTGTTTTCAGGCGTTCCGATTTCGGACAAGACCCTGGCAAGGTTCTTTAATTTCTGCCGGTATTTTGCATCCGTCCAGTTTTGTAGTCCGGCCGGAGTCCATTCATCGTCATTGGTTGCGGGATCGTTGATGGTGTCAAAAAGATTTTCGAAATTGTAGAACGCAACGGTATGTATTTTAAACTTTTTAGGCTGGGCAAATCCCCATGATAGTACAAAAAACAAAAAGAGAGAAAACCTGATAATCTTACCCATATTACTTAACGAATTTAAAAAGGCACAATTTAGCAAATTAATTATTTGTAAGAAATTTATATTAATTTTATTTTGAATTTAATTTTTGTTTCTCTCAAAATGCTTGTAACTTGCCTGCAAAACCTGCACCTCAACAGATAACCCTCTCCAAATGAAAAATTTCAATTCAAAAGGAAATCAAAGAAAAAAGTCAGTTAAAATATTCCTTTCACAATGGAAATCCGGGAACATTTTTAACCAAAGTATATCTTTGTCCCGCCATTAATAAAGCTTTCCTTATTTTTGCCAACATACAATCTGAAGAAGCCGATAAAGGATTAATGCTTCTTCTGGAGGAATTACAAAAACAATATGGCGGTTAATTTTAGCCGAAATCTTAAAAATAATTTATAATTTTAAGCAAAAGATATTATGAACACGAGCTGCTTTCAACATATAAAGAAACGTTTTACCTTTTGTAAAATCGTATTTCTTACTTTTGCCTTGCATTCATTCACCTGTCAATCCCAACAAAAGATGATTACACCACCTTATTTACAAAAAGGAGATACAGTAGCTATTTTAGCAACAGCCAGAAAAAATATAGATGATAATCTTAAACCTACCATAGACTTATTGCACAGCTGGGGCTTAGAAGCCGTAATTGGAAGCACTATCGGTCTTGATGTAAATCAATTGGCCGGGACTGACGAACAGCGTGCTGCAGATTTTCAGAAACAATTGGACAATCCAAACATTAAAGCCATTTGGTGTGTCCGTGGGGGATATGGAACGGTGAGAATGATTGATCTTTTGGATTTTACCAAATTCAGACAACATCCCAAATGGATTATTGGATTTAGCGACGTTACCGTTTTGCACAATCACCTGAATACGATGGGTTATAAATCTATACACGGGGTGATGCCGGTCACTATTCCGCGTGCTACTCCTGCCGCGATCAGTTCGATGAAAGCAGGTCTATTTGGTGAACCTCTGTCCTATACTGTCGGGCCGGATAAAATGAATCGTTATGGAAAAGCAACCGGAGAATTAGTAGGTGGAAATTTATCGATACTCTATAGTTTATTAGGCTCACCATCTGCCATAGATTGCAAGGATAAAATTTTATTTATTGAAGATCTGGACGAATATCTTTATCATATTGACCGTATGATGATGAACCTGAGACGCAACGGCTGTATCGAAAACCTCAAAGGAATAATTGTTGGTGGGATGACTAAAATGAAGGACAACGAAGTGCCGTGGGGTAAAAATGCTGTTGAAATCGTAGATGATGTGACTAAAAAATACAACATTCCGGTAATTTTCAATTTCCCGGCCGGTCATATTCAGGACAACAGGGCTTTAATCATGGGAAGTACTATTACCATAGAAGTTAATGAATCCGGAAGTACTGTTGTCTTCAACAAATAATACTTTCCAAACAATTCCTTAAATTAAGGAAGAGTTTTAAATACCACAATATAAATCACGCAAAGTCGCAAAGTCGCAAAGTCGCAAAGCCATTCATTTTGAACTTTGCGACTTTGCGTCTTTGCGTGCCATCATAATTCACAAAAAAAAAATCCAAACTGAAACTGAGACTGAGACTGAGACTAAAAAAACTAAAAAAATGGCCGAACACAACGAACTCGGAAAAAAAGGAGAAGAACTTGCCGTAGCCTTCCTTCAGGAAAACGGTTATGAAATTCTGGAGCGCAACTGGACCTTTCAGAAGGCTGAAATAGATATAATCGCCCAAAAAGAAAATATTCTGGCCATCATTGAAGTCAAAACCAGATCAAGTATCGATTTTGGTTTACCACAGGATTTTGTCAAGCCTAAAAAAATTCAGCTACTGGTAAAAGCAGTAAATGCCTACATAAACTATAGGGAAATGGATTTTGAAGTAAGATTTGACATCATTGCGATACAAAAAATCAACGAATCATTTGCAATTGAACATCTTACAGACGCTTTTTATCATTTTTAACATAATTTTTTATTGTTATAATTGTAACAAATTGTTTTTTTATTTATATTTGCAGAGTTTTATAACATCGTGCTGTTAACTAAAACCAACCAATCAAGTTACCAAAAAAAAAAAAAACTATGAAAACCGTTTCTTCCATTGTAGAAAATTACATTAAAACAAAACCCTTTTTATTGAATGCGTTATCGCTTGGAATTATCAATCTTACCTCTCTGTCGCGGAATATTATGACCGAACTGGAAAGTGAATTTGGCAAAGAAGTAAAACAAGGCGCTGTTGTAATGTCTCTTAAACGACTCACAGAAGAATTAGATTTTAAACTGAACCATAAAATCAACAAAGTCATCAAGAACATTGGGGAGATTACGGTTCGTTCAGAATTGACGGATTACACTTTTGCAGCTTCAGAAACTGTCTTAAATAAACAGGCAGATCTGATCTCTGACATTAATGTTTTATCTGATATTTTTTACACCTCATCGCGTGGTGTAAACGAGACCAATATTGTGGTAAGCAGCAGCGTTAATCACTTGGTGGAGAAACATTTTATGCGTGAAAAACTAATTCAGAAATTAGATAATCTTGCATCAATCACTGTAAAATTGCCTAAAGAAAATATTGTTGTTCCGGGTATTTATTACTTTATCTTTCAGCGTTTGGCCTGGGAAGGAATCATTATAAATGAGGTGATTTCGACTTCAAATGAATTCACCATTCTGGTTGGGGAAGATCAGGTTGATGTTGCTTTTAAAGTGATTAAAGATTTGAAAAACTAAAGCTAAAACAACACAAAATTTACCAAAACATAGAATCCTTTTCTCTTTTAAGATTTAAAAGAGAAAAGGATTTTTTAAGTTTATAAACTTTTGATCGCCTTTATTTAGTACACACAAATAAGAATATTCTCAAAAGTATCTTTTACGATTAAATTGCAAAACTCAAAAGCGTCAAAATGACACTTGCTTATAAAGAGTGACTTACCGGGGTTCATTCTTCATTTAATAAAAAAACCAACAAAAATTAAGAAATAAATTTTTTTAGTTATAATTTGTTGAGAATAATATTTTTATATATTTGCTAACCAGGCAAACAATCACACCACCCATTTAGAGTCATAATATAATTAGAACTAAACAAGACTAATTAAATTAATGTTAGAAGCGAACAACCATAGCGAAAAATTATTGGTCAGTGAACTTAAAAACGGCAACGAAAAAGCATTTCGTACCCTTTTTGATTTATACTACCAGGACATCTATGGATACAGCATCAGTATTTTAAAATCGAAAGAAGCTGCTGAAGAAAATGTTCAGGACGTTTTTATGAAAGTCTGGATGAACCGGGAAAATCTAAATCCGGAACAGTCTTTTAAAGCTTATATTTTTACCATTGCCCGAAATCAGGCCTTTAATTTCTTGAATAAAGCAGCAAACGATGTATTGCTGAAAGAAGAGATTTTTTACGAAAGCCAGAAATCACACGAATACGGAGATTATTCAATCCGGGAAGCCGATTGCAAAAAACTCCACAAGCAGGCTATGAATCAATTGCCACCCAAGCGAAAGCAAATTTTTAAAATGTCACGAAAGAAAGGCATGAGTTATGAAGAAATCAGTCAGGAACTCGGCATCTCTATAAATACAGTCAGGAACCAGATGAGCAAAGCGTTAGAATCGATGCGGGTCTTTTTTCAGGTTCATGACGAAATTGTCTAAACCAAAAAACCACAGTTAACCAATTAAATCACTCTTTCCGGGTGATTTTTTTTGTTATAGCCGCAGAGGGCGCGAGGGTCTGCGCAGGGTACGCTGCCCCTTAAATACAGAGCAACATACTTTTTGTATTCAGCAAATACGATTTCTCCTTTCGGTCGAAATGACAAAATGATCCGGTTCTGTAAAAAAACTAAAAATTTTATTTTGTTTAAAGCCCCAGCAAAATAAGGACTTCACAAGCTTTATCACATTTCAGAAATGTTAAATTTTAAAAATTTACAACGTTTGAGTAGTACTCAGGTTCTTTTCAACTGTATTATATCAGAACCGGACCTAAAAACAATTCGAAATGAATTCAAATTCTGAAATAAAAAATCTTTTACAAAAATTTGTTTTAAACCAATGTACACCCGAAGAAACAAATGAGGTAATTGCCTATTATAAAAAAAATAAACTGACGGATGATTTTCCTTCGGTAGAAGATATTCAAAATCTGCTTGCTGAAATGCCGAAAATGAATCCGCAAACGGCTGATGACATTTTCCTGAACATTCTTCAGGCCTCAAAAGAAAACGAAACTACCATAAATATCTCTTCCGGAAAGTCAAATTTCAGAAGATATATTTCAATAGCTGCTTCTATAGTGGTTTTATTCGGAATTGGTTTTGCTGTGTACAAACAAAACATTACTGATAAAGCACCACAACAAAAATTTGATATTAAAAGTACTGATATTGTTTTGCAGTTAGAAGACGGTAATGTTCAGATTATTTCTGAAGATCATACCATACAGGTAAGAGATTCAAAAGGAAATATTGTTGGGAATCAAAGTGGAGACAAACTGGTTTATAAAAATGATTCGGATTTGGAAAAACTATCGTATAACACCATCAAAATCCCCTATGGTAAAAAGTTTCAACTGCAATTGTCTGACGGAACTCTTGTTCACTTAAATTCAGGAACTACTTTAAAATATCCGGTAAAATTTATCGCCGGAGAAAACAGACAGGTTTTTCTTGAAGGAGAAGCTTTTTTTGATGTCGCGAAAGATAAAAAACATCCCTTTATTGTCAATGCCGATAAGCTAAACGTTCGTGTTCTGGGAACGCACTTCAACGTTTCCAATTATCCGGAAGACGAATCGACAGATGTTGTCCTGGTGGAAGGTTCTGTTGGCATGTACCGCAACAATGAAAAATTTAATCCGGATAGCAATACCATCCTGAAACCCGGATACAAAGGTAGTTTTGACAGGGAAAATGACAAAATCTTTACCAAGCCGGTGTTGACCGATATTTATACTTCATGGATAAATGGAGGCCTGACCTTTAGAAACATGACCTTCAAAAATATCATTACAAAATTAGAAAGACGCTATAATGTTACGATCATCAACAAAAATGAAAAGCTGGCCAATGAAAAATTCAATGCTAGTTTTAAAGAGGAATCAATAGAAAAAGTGATGAGTTACTTTAATGACATTCACGGCATCAATTACACTATAAAAAACAATCAAATACTAATTAAATAACCACTAGGCCAATGACAAAAAAGAAAGAATTAAAAGAGAGAGAATAAAAAAATCGGAAAGAGCTGCGAACAATTTCCGATTAACTAAGTGATTGAATATAACGAATTAACTACAATCAATTAACAAAATTATGAAAAAAAAATCAAAGAATACCGGGTTTTTATCCCGTGTGTTCCAAAATGACCTAAAATTGAAACTAACTACACTACTTATTTTGGTCGCCATGTTTAATATCCGGGGGAATACGTATGCCCAAAAGACAAAAGTATCCTTAGAATTAAACAATTCAACAATCGAAAAGGTTATTGAGACCATAGAACAAAAAACAGATTTCAGATTTATCTACAAACTGAGCGATATTGATTTGGACAGGGTAATTACTATTTCGGTAAAAGATCAGCCGATCGATATTGTTTTAAATAAACTTTTTAAAGGAACTCCAACCGAATTCAAAGTTAGGGATACCCAGATTATTCTAAAAAAGCCGGAACTTAAAACAGAAACGGTCAAATATGAGAAACAAACCATTTCGGGAATCATTACCGATGAAAATGGCCTGCCTTTGCCCGGCGCAACCGTTGTTGAGGAAGGAACAAAAAATAGTTTTGTAACCGATTTTGACGGGAAATATCAGCTTACTGTTGAAAGCAGTGCTTCTGTAATCGTAGTTTCTTTTGTGGGTTACAAAAACAAAAAGATTACTGCCAATCAGAAAGTAATTAATATCCAGCTTTTTCCTGACGCTACAGATTTACAGGAAATAGTAGTGGTCGGGTACGGATCTACGGCGAAAAAAGATGTTACGGGAGCCGTTTCTTCGATTGCTTCAAAAGACATGAATCAGGGGGCAATTGTAAATCCATTACAACTGATTGCCGGAAAAGCAGCGGGTGTAAATATTACCCAAATCGGAAGTGAACCGGGTTCAGGACCAAGTGTCCGTATTAGAGGAATCGGCTCTTTGAGCGGAGGAAATGATCCGTTGGTAGTCGTAGACGGAATTCAGGGAAATATGGATTTGTTAAATCAGGTTCCGCCTAGTGAAATAGAAAGTATCGATGTTTTAAAAGATGCTTCTGCTACCGCCGTTTACGGTTCAAGAGGGGCACCCGGGGTAATTATTGTAACGACAAAAAAGAATAAAGCAGGAAAAACAACAATCGAATATATTGGTTCAACATCGCTTGATTTTATTCCGAGAAAACTGGATATGTTAGATTCCAAACAATGGTGGGAAGTGGCTCAGACCACAGGTACGCCTGCTTCATCCAATCATGGTTCCAATACGGACTGGTATGGTCTTTTAACACAAACCGGAATCACACAAACGCACACGCTGGCATTTGGCGGAGGAACGGACAAATTCAACTACAGAGCTTCTGTAACGGCTATTTTACAAGACGGTGTGGTTATTAATTCGAATAATAAAAAATACATAGGCCGTATTCAGGCCACCCAGACGGGTCTTAATGATAAATTAAAACTGACTTTTAATTTAACAAACGGGATTATCAACGGGAATAACAGTATTGGGGATATCGGAACTGCTGCTTACTCTTCAAATTTGATTACCAATGCTTATTTAATGAGGCCAACAGATCCTGTTCTTAATCCTGACGGAAGTTACTTTACAGATCCAAATGTGTTTCAATATTTAAATCCTTATGCAGCGGCACAAACCGTTTCGAATGAAAGACAGGAAGATAACCTATTTGGAAGCCTGAAAGCAGATTTGGATTTAGCGAAAGGTTTAACAGCCAGCTGGTTTGGAAGCTGGAGAAAAACAAATAACATGTATGGTTATTATCTTCCCGCTGCCTCCACAAATGCCTATGCAATTGATCAGAAAGGATATGCTAACATTAGAAATGAAAAGCAAAATGAAAGATTAACGAATGCCAGTCTTACCTATAAAAGAACCTTTGGCATTCACAGCATCAATGCATTAGCCTTATACGAATGGCAAAATCAGACCTATCAGGGAAATTATGCACAGGCAAAAGGTTTTATCAGTGACAAAACAACTTATAATTCTTTGCAGCTTGGTGATCTTTCGAAAGTTTCACCTAATGATATAACCTCGTACAAAAATGACAGAACATTAGTGTCGTTTTTAGGGCGCGTGAATTATTCTTTGCTGAATCGTTATCTATTTACGGGAAGTTTCAGACGAGATGGTTCATCCGTATTTGGGATCAATAACAAATGGGGGGATTTCCCATCTGCATCTGTAGCCTGGCAAATAAACAAGGAGTCTTTTATGGCCAACCAAACTTTATTTAATGAACTGAAATTGCGTGCAGGATATGGGGTTACAGGAAATCAGCAAGGCCTTAGACCTCAAAACTCAATTGCGTTAGTAGGTCCAACGGGATTAACTTATTTTGGAGGTTCACAAATCAACAATTACAGTCCCAAACAAAATGCTAATCCTGATTTGCGATGGGAAACCAAAAAACAAACGAATATTGGTCTTGACTTTGGACTTTTAGACAACAGATTAAGAGGTACGATAGATGTTTACGATTCCAGAACAGATGATTTATTATTTGATTATACGCTGTCTCAGGTTAAGAATGACTATAACTACATTAAAGCTAACGTGGGAAGTATTTCAAATAAAGGTTTAGAGGTTTCTTTGGCGTATGATGTGATCCAAACAGAAAACAGTACACTTACACTGGCAGGGAATGTTTCCTTTATGAAAAATGAAGTCCTTAATTTAAGCGGCAGTTATAATGGTGAGTCTTTAACCACAGCTTATGTGGGCTGGGGAGCCGCAAACTCTTACCTGGTAAAAGGAAAACCGGTGGGAGCCTTTTATATCCTGCATTCTACAGGCGTAGACGGTAACAAAGCCGAAACCGTTGAGGATCGTGACGGAAGCGGAGGCGAAATCAATCAGAATGCCGACAGTCCGGACCGTTACTATGCAGGTTCAGCTTTACCAACCTATACATTTGCTTTTAACCCGTCGTATCGATATAAAAATTTTGATGCTTCTATGTTATGGAGAGGCTCAGGAGGAAATAAAATTTACAATGCCCTTGGCCAAAGACTTAGCATGCTGGAGAACGTTGGTAAATCAAATGTTTTAGACAGTGCTGTTGACAAAGGAATTGTGACTTCTACCTACGGTTCTGATTTATGGTTAGAAGACGGTTCTTTCATCCGTCTGGATAATGTTACAGCAGGTTACAGTTTCCGTTTTACGGACAAATATTTTGAGTCGATCCGACTTTCTCTTACCGGAAATAATTTAGTCCTGATTACGGATTATACAGGTATGGATCCGGAATTGGATGTAAGCGGAAGCGGACAAAATTTTGGTGGTGATAAAGGATTTTATCCCCGTACCAGAAGTATTGCATTTGGTTTAACTGTAAAATTTAAATAGTACAAGAAATGAAAATTAAAAATATATTGTTGGCAGGAAGTATCTCTTTCCTTGCCCTGTTTAGCTGTACTGATGTTAGTGAAACAGTATACGATCAATATCCTGCAGATGAATTTTACGGAACTCCCGCAGGAACCAATAGTCTCCTTGCCAGTATTTATGCCCAGATTCCTGGAGAATTTACAAGAGATGGTTATACCGGTGTTGGCTATGCAGGAGCCGATAATGGCTGGTACGATATGAACTGTATGTCTTCTGATGAACAGGTGATTCCACATCGAAATGATGGTAACTGGCAACAGGATTTTGCCCGTTTGCACAAACACGGCTGGCTGCCAAGCGAAGGTATTATTACCAATACCTGGAACTGGCTGTACAGATGTATTTTCAAAGCCAATTTAGCAATCGCCTTATTGGAAAAATCAAATGCAGACCCTTCAAAAATTGCTGAAGCTAAGGTAGCCCGTGCTTTTTTCTATTACCTGCTGATTGATGATTTCGGAGATGTTCCTTTTTATACCGACAACAATGTGGCTTCCGATAAAATTCCACAGGCAAGCCGTAAAGAAGTCTATACTTTTATTGTAAAAGAACTGACCGAAAATGCCGAATTACTTTCGAACAACAAAGGCGGGGAATATTACGGAAGGTTCAACAAATGGGCCGCGTATACCGTACTGGCAAAAGTATATCTTAATGCGGAAGTCTATACAGGTGAAGCAAAATGGACGGAGTGTTTAGCAGCCTGTAACAAAGTAAGTGAGGGCGGATTTACACTTCACTCCGGTGCTGCTGATGCAGGCAGCCCGCTTGGAAACAAGTATTATGAATTATTCGGTGATGTTTCCCCTCAGGACGAAACGATTTTATCTATTTACGCCACTATTGATGTTTTATCCCGTAATGTTTATGCGGTTAGAAGTCTTTATGGTGCCCATGGTATCACTGCACTGAAATACAACGGCTGGAATGGTACTATCGTTCCGAAACAATTTTACCTGAAATATGACAATGCCGATATTCGTAAAAAACAGTTTTTAGCCGGTGAACAGCCAGGAGGTGTTAATTATACTTTAGACGTTCAGTCTATAGATCTTCCTGGAGCAGATCCACAGGCTGGGGTACGTAATGTTAAATTTTATCCGGCCGGAGCAAATACCGGAGGCGGGGCTTCTAATGATTTCCCAATCTACAGATATGCTGATATCATTTTAATGATGGCGGAGTGTAATGTTCGTTTAGGCAATCCGGGAGCGGCAAAACCTTTTGTTGATATGATCAGGCAGCGTGCAGGCCTTACTGCGCTGGATGCAAATCCGACATTGGATAACATCTATGACGAAAGAGGTTTTGAATTAAACTGGGAAGGACACAGAAGACAGGATATGATTCGTTTTAATAAATTTTTATTACCTAACGAATTCAGAACAACAACATCGCCTGCTTTCAGAAAATTGTTCCCAATTCCAACCGCTGCCATAAATGCTAATACAGCACTAAAACAAAACCCGGGTTACCCGCAATAAATCAAACTCTCATGAAAAAATATATAAATAAATTATTCATATTAGGCAGCTTGCTTTTTCTGGGTGCCTCCTGTGAAAGCGAATCTGCCCAGGTTACCACCTTAAAAACCGTTACTTTTCCAAGTACTCTTGTAGCCTCTTCCACCACATTGGTATTGACAGAAGATACCGCAGATAATTCTGTCGTGTTATTCTCATGGCCTGCGGTCCAGTTTCCTGTTGGTACAGCGGTTACCTATGCTTTACAAATTGATGTCATTTCAGATATTACCGGACCAACGGCCTGGCAAAAATCCAAACGGATTGAAGTGGGTGAAGATGTTTTGAGCAAGGCTATTCTTGGAAAAGATTTAAACCAGATAGCCACAGACTTAGGACTTCTGCCTGAGCTTGCCGGAAAATTAGTGGTGCGCGTAGAAGCGAGTCTGGATCATAAAGTGTATTCGGATCCTCTTACCTTAAACATTACTACATACGAAAGAAGTGTTGTTTTTGGCGAAATATACATGCCGGGAAGTTATCAGGGCTGGAGCATAGAAACTGCTGCTGCTTTAACGGCCATACAAAAAGGCGTTTATCAGGGTTATATGACACTTCCGGTTGGACAGGGGCGTGAATTCAAATTAAACAAGGAAAGAAACTGGGCCCAGTTTTATGGTGCCGGAGAAACGAATTCCGATATGAAAAACATGAGTGATGCTGATTTTCTGCTGCCGGGTGCCGGATCGTATCAGATGAAAGTAAATCTAAACACCCTGAAATGGACGGCTACTCCATATGCCTGGGGAATTGTGGGTCCTGCATCAGCAACCGCTGAACAAACAGCAGGTGACGCCAATTACGGATGGAATCACTCTGTTCCGATGTCGTATGACCATCAAAATAAAACGTGGAAAATTACTACTGATTTATTAGCGGGAGCATTAAAATTCAGATTGAATGACAACTGGACTATTAATTACGGCCCGGCAGATGCGGCAACAAATACCGTAAATCTGGATAACGGAGGATCTTATACTATTGCAGAAGCAGGAACTTACGAAGTAACGTTCAAAATAGTGGAGACAGATCCGGCAACTACGGGCTATCCGGCAACTGCGATCTGTACCATCACAAAAAAATAATTAAAATTTAAATTAGTTTGGTTGAGCAATTACCCTGTCTTTCATTCGTGGAAGGCAGGTTAATTTAAAATGTTTTAAAAATTAAAAGCAATACCGGATGTATTAAAAACTAAAAATTAAAGTATGAAATCAAATATAAATATCATCTACACCCTGCTAATTGCCCTGGCATTTATTTCGTGTAGTTCTTCTGATGACAATTCTATACCCACTTCACCATACACACAATATGGTGCCGCTTTCGAAAAAATGCCGGACAAACAGGATGCCATCATTTATCAGGTGAATATCCGTGCTTTTAGTCAGGCCGGAACTTTAAAAGGCGTTCAGGACAGACTTTCACAGATTCAGGAACTTGGAGCGAATGTGATTTATTTAATGCCCATTTACCCTGTTGGAAAAGTAAAAGCTTCAGGAGAACTGGGTTCCCCTTATGCGGTGCAGGATTATAAAGCTGTAAATCCGGATTTTGGAACGTTACAGGATCTTCAGGTTTTGGTGGAAGAAGCGCATAAAAAAAACATGGCTGTTGTGCTGGACTGGGTTGCGAATCACACTGCCTGGGATAATCCGTGGATTACACAACACCCTAATTGGTACCAAAAGGATGGTGAAGGAAACATCATTATTCCACCGGGAACAAATTATACGGATGTTGCCCAGTTGGATTTCAATAATGCTGAAATGAAAGCTGCCATGATCGACGCGATGTCGTACTGGATTTATAATGCAAACATTGATGGTTTCAGATGTGATTATGCCGATTTCGTAGCGCCGGGTTTCTGGACAGATGCCATCACAAAATTAAGAAGCATCAAAAAAAACCAAAAGATCCTGATGTTAGCGGAAGGTTCTAAAATAAGTCATTTCACTTCCGGTTTTGACTATACTTTTGGATTTAATTTTTTCAGTGCCTTAGAAAAAGTTTTCAAAGACAATCTGTCTGCGTCGACTTTACAAAATTCAAATGCTACTGAATATGCCAACATTTACAGCCCTGATAACAAAGTAGTACGATACACCAGCAATCATGATGTTAACCTTACCGACGGGACACCTCTGGAGCTTTTTGGCGGTAAAAAAGGATCTTTAGCGAGTTTTGTCGTAACGGCTTATCTGAAATCGGTTCCTATGATTTACAACGGACAGGAAATTGGCTATGCACAAAGACTGAATTATTTCGCCCGCACTCCTCTTGACTGGTCTGCTGCAGATACTGATATGCTTGCCGAATACAAAAAGATTATTGCTTTCAGAAATAGCAGTAACGCTATAAAAAGAGGAAATTTTACAGGATACAGCAGCGATGCAATAAGCGCCTTCACAATGGTAAAAGATGCTGAAAAAGTTCTTGTTCTTTCTAACCTGACCAATTCTTCCGCAAAATATCTGGTAGCACCCGCATTAAAAGGAACATGGAAAGATGCTTTTTCAGGCGCAAACGTAACGCTTGACAGTGAAACAACGCTTTTACCGTATCAATACCTAATATTGAAAAATTAATACATAAGCATTTTTAAAAAATACAATTAGATTTGCAAAAAACTAAATAAAATGAATTTTCAATCCAAAAAAGCATTGCTTAGCGTTTCTCTAGGTAAAACAGTTGTCTTGTTTCTTTTTGTCTGTACCAATGTCCTCTTGGTTCAGGCACAAGAGATAACTTCTCCGAACAAAAACCTTTCTTTAAAATTTGAATTAAAAGAGGGCGGAATCCCTTCCTACCAGTTATCATATAAACAAAAACCAGTTATTAAACCAAGTTCTTTGGGATTAGAACTGCAGAATATGCCTTCGTTTATGGATGGTTTTACCATTACAAATACAGCACAATCCTCAGTTGATGATACCTGGAATCCTGTTTTAGGAGAAGAAAAAACAATACGCAATAACTACAATGAACTCGTTGTAACTTTAGCCCAGGCGAAAAATAACAACCGGTATATCCGCATCCGTTTCCGATTATTCAATGACGGATTAGGGTTCAGATATGAATTTCCAAAACAAAATGATCTGAATTATTTTGTTATTAAAGAAGAGCGTTCTGAATTTAACCTGGCCGGGAATCATAAAATTTTCTGGATTCCGGGAGATTATGATACCAACGAATATGCCTATACGACTTCTAAAATTTCTGAAATCCCATCATTGATGAAAAAGGCGACTATTGAGATCAATTCTCAATGGCCTATAAAAGAAGTATCCGTACAAACGCCTTCTATGATGAAATCCGATGATGGTTTGTATATCAACATTCACGAAGCCGGTTTAATTAATTATCCTGCCATGTATCTTGAAGTGGATGCTGCGACTAATAAAATGCGCAGTCATTTAGCACCTGATGCAGTGGGAAATAAAGGCTACATTCAGACCGATGCGCAATCACCGTGGAGAACCATTGTAGTAAGCGATAAAGCAACTGAAATTTTGGCTTCAAAATTAATCCTGAACCTCAACGATCCGACAAGTTACAAAGATGTTTCCTGGATAAAACCGGTTAAATACATCGGAATCTGGTGGGAATATTTTGTGGCCGGAAAAAGCACCTGGGCTTTCGGAAAAGAAAACAACGTAAAACTGACAGATGACTTTTCGAAGTTAACGCCAAACGGAAAACACGGAGCTACGACAGAAAGAGCAAAAGAATATATTGATTTTGCTTCTAAAAACGGTTTCGATGCGATTCTGATCGAAGGATGGAATATTGGCTGGGAAGACTGGATTGGCAACTGGAAAGAAGAAGTTTTTGATTACGTAACCGCTTATCCGGATTTTGATGTGAAAGCAGTTCATGCGTATGCCGCTTCAAAAGGAGTGAAAATTATCATGCACCACGAAACTTCAGGATCGGCAACCAATTATGAGCGTCGCTTAGACCGTGCTTTTCAATTTATGAATGACAACGGTTACGATGCCGTAAAAACAGGTTATGTAGGTAAAATTATTCCGCGTGGCGAACACCATGACGGACAATGGATGGTGAATCATTACATCAATGTAGCCAAACGTGCTGCCGATTATAAAATCATGATTGACAGCCACGAAGCCGTTCGTCCAACAGGTTTAAACCGTACGTTTCCAAACTGGATCGCGCAGGAATCGGCTCGCGGAACTGAGTTTGAATCTATGGGCGGACTGAATCCGGATCACACTACTATTTTGCCATTTACCCGCTTGATGGGAGGACCAATGGATTACACTCCCGGAATTTTTCAAACAGATCTTTCGTATTACGGAACAGGAAGCACGCAGCGTGTCAATACTACTTTGGTAAAACAATTGGCGTATTATGTAACCATGTACAGTCCGTTGCAAATGGCGGCTGATATTCCGGGGAATTATGAGCGTTTTCCAGATGCTTTTCAGTTCATTAAAGATGTTGCCGTAGATTGGGACAACAGTTACATTCTGGAAGCTGAGCCGGGAGATTACATTACCATTGCCCGTAAAGCAAAAGGAAAAGACGCCTGGTTTGTTGGCGGAATTACCGATGAAAACGCCAGAACGGCCAACATTACTTTCGATTATCTTCCTGCCGGCAAAAAATTCATTGCTACCATTTATGCCGACGCAAAAGATGCCAATTGGAAGGAGAAACCGCAAAGTTATACCGTCACTAAAGTTGTCGTAACCTCCAAGACAATTTTAAAACAATATCTGGCTCCGGGCGGAGGAGTTGCTGTCAGTATTAAGGAAGGGAATGCTGCAGAATTAAAAGGATTGAAAAAGTTATAGATTACTATTTTTTTGTCACGAATTTCACGAATTCCACGAATTAAGGGCTACAGATTAAAGTTTGTGCTGATTCGTGAAATTCGTGGCAGAATACCTATGTCCTTTTATGGGCAAAAAACAAGAATTTTACTACTTGAAAACTATTAACCACAAAATGTTTGTCAAATTTAAAAACCAATGCAAGTGAGAATGAATTTAGTTAGAGATGCTGACAAGCATACAAAAAAATTAAAATTATGAAAATCAACATTACCAATCGATTATTTCATATCACGAAAACACTAGTCTGTTTTCTGTTATTATTTGCAAGTTCCGTGTATGCACAGGATCCTGCTCAGTACGGAACACCTTACACAGGAGTACCGGACCCAAGAGATGCCAATATTTATCAGGTTCATATTCGTCCGCACAGTGCTTCCGGAACTTTAGCCGCAGTTACTTCCGATCTGGACCGAATTAAGTCACTTGGAATCAATGTACTTTATTTAATGCCGATTTACCCGTACGGAACCGATTCAAGAAGTACAAACTCTCCGTATTGTATCAAAGACTTTAAAGCGGTGGGCTCCGAATACGGAACGCTTACCGACATGCGTAATCTGGTCGCTGCGGCACATACCAAGGGTATGGCAGTAATGCTGGATATTGCCGTAAACGGAACTTCATGGGATCATCCGTGGACGGTATCTCATCCGGAATATTATCAAAGAACCGGAACAACGATTAATCAGCTGGCCAATTTCGGTGATATTGCAGCGCTGGACCTTAACAATAGTGGCCTGAGGGCTGCCATAAAAGATGCCATGCGTTACTGGATCTTTGCCGCAAATATCGACGGATACCGTTGTGATTTTGCCAACAATCCTCCCTTGGATTTCTGGACAGAAATTATCAGTAATTTAAGAGGTATCTCTTCCCATAACTTATTAATGCTTGCCGAAGGAGATCGCCTTCAAAACTTCCAGGCCGGATTTGATATGAATTTTGGCGACAAATGGTTTTATGACGCCTTGAAAAATGTTGCAGGCGGAGGTCCCGTTTCGACAAGATTCCAGACCACTAATGACATGGAATATACCTATGCAACAGGCAATCAGCAGGAAGTGAGATGGACGGCAAACCATGACTCAGAAAACAATAGTGATACCGCTCCTTTTACCGTATTTAAAAGTAATGCCGGAGTCGTTGCCAATTTCTTAGTTTCAGGGTATATGAAAGGCGTTCCTTTTTTAACCAGCGGACAAGAGGTAGCCTTCAATCAGGTTATTCCATGGCCTTATACGAGTGTAAAAATCAACTGGAGCAATACAGCTGCCACACCTGAATTTGCCAGGATACTTAACTTCAGAAATAGCAGTGCTGCCATCAGACGTGGTACCATGACGCCTTACGCCAGTGATGACATCTGTGCCTTTACAAAAACATTGGGCACAGAGAAAGTAATTGTAATGGCCAATCTTAGAAACGCCGGTAAAACATTTGTAATTCCGTCAGCAATGGCAGGGACCTATAAAGATGCCTACACCGGGGCTACTGTAACCTTGGTTTCGGGCGCTACACAATCTTTTAATGCTTTTCAGTATATTGTTTTAACCAATACAAATGTGGCGGCTGTAGCTGTAACAGGAGTTTCGGTTAGCCCGGCAACGGCGACAGTTGGTTTAGGCTCTACACAACAATTAAACACTACTATTGCTCCGGCAAACGCAACCAACCAAAACGTAACCTGGACATCCAGTAACACAGCGGTTGCTACCGTAAATGCATCCGGATTGGTTTCTGCAGTTGCTGCAGGTACAACAACGATTACAGTTAAAACCGTTGACGGAAACAAAACGGCTACTTCAGCCATAACAGTTGCGGCAATTCCGGTGGCTTCCTTAAGTGTTTCGCCAACTACTGCGAGTTTATATGCCGGAAATACACAACAGCTTTCGGCAACGATTGCTCCGGCAAATGCAACCAATAAAACAGTTACCTGGTCTTCGAGCAATAATGCGATAGCAACCGTAAATTCATCCGGATTGGTGACAGCTGTTGCGGCAGGAACAGCCACTATTACGGCAACCACGCAGGATGGAAATAAAACGGCCGTTGCAGCAATTACTGTAAATGCGAATACCAACTTCACGGTTTATTTCTACAAACCATCAACTTGGGGAACCGGGATTAAAATTTATTACTGGAGTGCTTTGCCTACAGGTGTTTTAGCTGACGCATCATGGCCGGGTGTAAACATGACCGATGCCGGAAATGGCTGGTACAGTTATACGTTTACCAATGTAACTTCAACGAACTTAATTTTCAATGACGGAACCAGTCAATCTGCTGATTTAAGCCGAAACAAAACGGGCTGGTACATGAACACTACCTGGTACGATTCTAATCCGGGAACGGTTGTAGCGGTTACAGGAGTAACAGTAGCGCCAACAACAGCTACTTTACTAATTGGTGCCACGCAACAAGTAACGCCAACGGTTTCGCCTGCAACAGCAACGAATAAAGCGGTTAGTTATAGTTCAGGCAATACAGCTGTAGCAACAGTTAACGCGTCCGGTTTAATAACTGCTGTAGCTGCAGGATCTGCAACTATCACGGTAACAACTCAGGATGGTGCTAAAACAGCAACCTGCGCGGTAACGGTAAATGCATCAAATGTGGCGGTGACAAGTGTAAGTCTTAGCCCGACAACAGTTTCATTAGCCGTTGGCGGAACACAACAGCTTACACCAACTGTTCTTCCGGCAAATGCAACAAATAAAAATGTTACCTACAGTTCAAGCAATACGGCTGTGGCCACGGTTAATACAAACGGATTAATAACGGCTGTGGCCAACGGTACGGCAACTATAACTGTAACCACCGTTAGCGGAAGCAAAACAAGCACAGCTGCTGTTACAGTTTCAACTCCAACAGGCACGTATTACACCATCAAAAACAGATGGACAGGCGCTTATTTATCGGATACCGGAACAAATGTTGGGTATGGGGCAACCGCTTCCAACAACAGTTACAAATGGCAGAAAATTGCGATTGATGCGACTTATTTCGTGCTGAAAAATGTAGCAACAGGCGAATTAATTAATATTGAAGGTCAAACCGGAAGTGTGCAGTGTAACATTACAGATACTACTTTTTGGAGTGCGCAATGGTCTGCTGATTATATTGACGGAACCTGGACCAGAATTAGAAACAGATGGCAATCCGGAAACATTATTCATGTGGAAAACCAAACCGGATCGGCTCAATATGGTAATTCACAGGATGGCTGGTACAGTGCGCAATGGCAGCTTGAAAGTACGTCTGCTTCAAAAATGGCTCTGAATACCAAAGAAGATGTTGAGGTAGAAAATGCAGTAATTACGATTTATCCAAATCCTTCTACAGACCATCAATTTCAGGTTGTATTACCGGAATTAGAGAGTGGAGATGTGGCTGCGATTACCGTTTCTGATATGAACGGAAGAACAGTACTAACCGAAAAACTTTCGGCTTCAGGGCAAATCAATCATCATTTGGCTTCGGGAATTTATATTGTAACTATTAATTCGAAAAATTCAAATGTGACTAAAAAACTGATTGTTAAATAGTTCGCTTTAGATTGGAAAAGTAAATGCCGTATGAAATTTCCATACGGCATTTTTTATTTTTTTGCCACGAATTTCTCGAATGAGCACGAATTTATTCGTAAGATTAAAATTTTAATTCGTGCTCATTCGGGAAATTCGTAGCAGCCTTTTTTCAAATTATTCTCCTAACATCTCCATCAGTTCCAAAGCTCTTTTCGTAGATTTTACATTCTCAAAAGTCAATAAAAGACGCAAACCGTTGGGCGTTTGTTTTTCTTTCATTGTGCAAAGATTACTGTGTGTCTGCACAAATTTTATCATCTTGTGGAAACGTTTGGACTGATAATAATCGGACTGTTGATCGGAGACGAAATAGCCAATCATTTTGCCTTTTTTCATCACTAATTTTTCAATACCAACCGCAGTGGCAATCCATTTGATGCGAATACTGTTCATCAGCGCATTCGCACGCGGCGGCATCGGTCCGAAACGGTCAATTAATTTGTTTTGGAAGATAACCAGTTCGGCTTCATTTTTCACACTGCCCAGCTCGTTATATAAGCTCAGACGTTCGGTGACATTATTGATATATTCATCGGAAAACAACAGCTCAAAATCCGTATCGATTTGTAAATCTTTTACGTATTCCTTCGTTTCAATATCATTTTCTTCCGGATATAAATCCTTGAATTCGTTTTCTTTTAATTCTTCGATGGCTTCGTTCATGATTTTCTGGTAGGTGTCAAAACCAATTTCGTTGATGAAACCGCTTTGTTCTCCACCTAATAAATCACCCGCACCACGAATTTCAAGATCTTTCATGGCAATATTAAATCCGCTGCCCAATTCGCTGAACTGCTCTAATGCCTGAATACGTTTTCTGGCATCTTCAGTCATCGACGAATACGGCGGACAGATGAAATAACAGAAAGCTTTTTTATTGCTTCGTCCTACCCTGCCTCGCATCTGATGCAGATCTGATAATCCGAAGTTGTTGGCATTATTGATGAAAATCGTGTTGGCATTTGGGACATCCAGACCACTTTCGATGATTGTGGTCGCGACCAGAACATCGAAATCACCGTTCATGAAACCTAACATCAATTCTTCCAGTTTGGCGCCTTCCATCTGCCCGTGACCGATTCCGACCCTGGCATTTGGAACCAGACGCTGAATCATTCCGGCTACTTCCTTAATATTTTCGATTCGGTTATTGATAAAGAAAACCTGCCCGTTACGCTGAATTTCATACGAAATCGCATCACGAATTATTTCTTCATTAAAACCAACCACATTCGTTTCTATGGGATAACGATTGGGCGGAGGCGTTGTAATTACCGATAAATCCCTCGCCGCCATTAACGAAAACTGAAGTGTTCTCGGGATTGGCGTTGCCGTTAAGGTCAGCGTATCAACGTTTGCAGCAATCGTTTTGAGCTTGTCTTTAACGTTTACGCCAAACTTTTGCTCTTCATCGACAATCAGTAAACCAAGGTCTTTAAAAACTACATTTTTGTTGACTAATTGATGTGTTCCAATAACAATATCCAGTTTTCCTTCGGCTAAATCTTTTAAGGTTTGTGCTTTTTGTTTCGCGGTTCTAAATCGGTTTAAGTACCCTATAGAAACCGGCATATCTTTTAATCGTTCTGTAAAAGTTCTGTAATGCTGGTACGCCAAAATAGTCGTCGGAACCAGGATGGCGACTTGTTTGCTGTTGTCGACGGCTTTAAAAGCGGCACGAATGGCCACCTCTGTTTTTCCGAAACCAACGTCACCACAGACCAGACGGTCCATTGGGCGGTCGCTTTCCATGTCGGCTTTGACCTCCTGCGTCGATTTTGTCTGATCCGGAGTGTCTTCGTAGATAAAAGAACTTTCCAATTCATTTTGCAAATAACTGTCCGGCGCAAACTGAAATCCTTTTTCCAAACGGCGTTTCGCATACAGCTGAATCAAATTGAAGGCGATATGTTTGACACGCGCTTTGGTCTTCTGTTTTAGAATTTTCCAGGCGTTCGATCCCAGCTTATAAATTTTAGGCGGTGTTCCGTCTTTTCCGTTGTATTTGGAGATTTTATGAAGCGAATGGATGCTCACATACACAATATCATTGTCGGCATAGACCAATTTTATGGCTTCCTGCGTTTTACCTTCCACCTGAATTTTCTGCAGACCGCCAAATTTTCCGATTCCGTGATCGATGTGGGTTACATAATCCCCAACAGAAAGCGCGGTTAATTCCTTAAGCGTAATATTCTGCTTTTTCGAATACCCGTTTTTGATATTAAATTTATGATAACGTTCAAAAATCTGGTGATCGGTATACGCTGTAATCTGGTTTTCCTCATCAATAAAACCCTGATATAAGGGCAATACGATGGTATGATATTGTTTTCGGATATTCTCCGAATTGGCTTCGTCCAAAGATTCAAAAATATCATGAAAACGTTTGGCCTGCGTTTCATTGGAACAGAATAAATAATTTTTATAACCGTTAAAATGATTCTCGCTCAGGTTGTTCAGCAACAAATCAAATTGTTTGTTGAACGAGGGTTGCGGCTGAATATGAAATTCGAAATTTTTAGTAGTTTTGAAAATTGGTTTTGACGCCAGTTCTACAACCGAAAAGTCTAATGCTCTTTTTATAAATGAGGCCTGATTTAAGAACAGCTGTTCCGGACTGGCGTGTTTTATTTCTCCCGAAAGTTTTCCAAAAGCCTCTTCGGCCCTGACGAATTGTTTGTCTAACTGACTGAAAAGTCCGTCGGTATTCTGGATAAAAAGAACCGTTTTTTCTGAAATATAATCTAAGAAACTTTCACGGTTTTCCTGAAATATCTTGTTCTCAACATTCGGGATAATCGTAATTTTTTTATGCGTTTCTACCGACAATTGTGTTTCTACATCAAAACTTCTGATACTGTCTACCTCATTCCCGAAAAATTCAATCCGGTACGGGTGATCGTTTGAAAAAGAGAACACATCGACAATTCCTCCACGAACCGAGAATTCACCGGGTTCTGTGATAAAATCGACTCTCTTGAATTCATATTCAAACAATACTTCATTGATAAAATCAATTGAAATTTTATCGTTTAAAGCGACTTTTAACGTGTTTTTATCCAGCTGCTGGCGTGTCACCACTTTCTCAAAAAGAGCTTCCGGATAGGTCACAATGATCGCCGGTTTCTTGCGGGAATTAATCCGGTTTAGAACCTCAGCGCGAAGCAGTACATTGGCATTATCGGTTTCATCTACCTGATACGGTCGGCGAAATGAGGCAGGATAAAATAAAACATCCTGTTCGCCAATCATTTGTTCGAGGTCATTCAGGTAATACGCCGCTTCTTCTTTATTGTCCAGTACAATTAAAAAAGGCAGTTCGGTTTTCTTAAAAACAGATCGGATTACAAAGGATACTGCAGATCCCAGCAAACCGCCAAGATGCATTTTTAGCTGGTTTTCTTCCAGTAAATTTGAGGCAATCTGCTGCGCTTTCGGCAGATTATCATATAGGGTATATAAGGCGTTTTTACTCAACTTTAGGTAAATTTTGATCTAATGGCGGCGCCGAATTCGGAATCGCCCGCGTTGTATCTAACATTCTAAGGAAATCTGCTTCTCCTTCTTCTTTCGGGATTTTGGCTTTTTCGACCACTTTATCCATTTGTCTTTCCAGGGAAACTAATTCTTTATTGATTTCACCGATTAAAAAAATCACTTTTTTATCGGGAATCTGGTTCAGATGAATAAACAGGTCCATCATTTTAATTTTGGTGATCAAAATTGAAATTCTGCTTTTTATCTGTGGCTGATTGAATTGTCCCGGGATATTATTGTTTAAAAGCAGTGCTTTCCGGGCAATTGCAGTCGATTTTTTCTGAAATGCCCCAATCGTTTTCTTGGGTTTTTCGCCGATTTCTTTCAGAAAATCACGCCATTCTGTCCAGACTGCTGCATTCTGCTCCGAGACTTCATTGATGGGTTCATCAATAAAAACCCAGCCCTTATTGATGTTATTAAAGATAACTTCCTTTTTTTTAGCTTCTTTTTCATACGCTGCAAGGCGTTTTTCATCTTCACCCTGACAGGAATTCAGTACAAAAATCAAAAGTAGAAAAAGAGATATTTTATATTTCATTTGGTAAAACATTAAGCTACAAAGTTACAAAGTAAATTTACAATTACGAATTCTGATTTTGGTCATAAATTGCCCTGGCTATGGATTTTAAAAAGTTTGCCACGAATTTCTCTAATCTCCACGAATTATTTCAAGTTTGACCGCATAAATTTGTGTTAATTCGTGACCCGGAGCGATAGCGAACAGGCGAAGAAAATTCGTAGTAAAGAAAAAGCTGTAATCTGTGTCAGGAAAATTTAAACGCAAAGCACGCAAAGCTTTTGATCTTGCAGTACGGTCAGAAAACGCAAAGTTCGCAAAGCTAGTTCAACACCAAGCTTTGCGAACTTTGCGTTTTTATAAAATGGCTTACTTTAAAAATCTTTGCGTGCTTTGCGGTTAAATAATTAAAAGCCTCAACGAAGAATAATCCAAAAAAGCATCTTTATCATTGTTAAATTTATAATTTCACCTCCGGAAAAGTAAAATTATTTGCGAAAACGTTATATTTGCAATACTAAATCGAAACAAATGAATCCAAAAATATTGATCATTGGGGCATGCGGTCAGATTGGGACTGAACTGACCCAAAAACTTCGCAAATTATACGGAACGGAAAATGTTATCGCTTCTGATATCCGAAAATTAAACACAGACGTCGTTAATTCCGGACCTTTTGAAGTGGTCAATGCTTTAGATTTCAATCAAATTGAACATCTTGTTGAAGTACATAAGATTACGGATATTTATTTAATGGCGGCACTTTTGTCTGCTACGGCCGAAAAGAATCCGGCATTTGCCTGGGACCTGAATATGAACTCATTATTTCATGTTCTGAATCTGGCTAAAGCGAAGAAAATCCAAAAAATTTTCTGGCCCTCCAGTATTGCCGTTTTTGGCCCTACAACTCCAAAAGAAAATACGCCGCAATATACCATAATGGAGCCTTCTACTGTTTACGGAATTAGTAAACAGGCAGGGGAAAGATGGTGCGAATATTACCATAATATTTATGGTGTTGACGTTCGAAGCATCCGTTATCCGGGTTTAATCAGCTGGTCTACTCCTCCGGGCGGCGGAACTACCGATTATGCTGTTGATATTTTTTATAAAGCGATTGCCGATAAAAAATACGAATGCTTTTTATCATCAGAAACCAAAATGCCAATGATGTATATGGATGATGCTATTGAAGCGACTATCAATATCATGAAGGCTCCGGCGGAAGATATTAAAATACACTCTTCTTATAATTTAGCTGCCATGAGTTTTACTCCAACTGAAATTGCTGCAGAGATCAAAAAACATATTCCTGAATTTGAGATTACGTACAATCCGGATTTCCGTCAGAAAATTGCAGACAGCTGGCCTGCCAGTATCGATGATGCTGAGGCGAGAAAAGACTGGGGATGGCAACATACTTTTGATCTGGAATCGATGACTAAAGATATGCTGGAACATCTGGGGTAATTTAAAAAACCTTACTGTTTGAAGCGGATTATTTTAAAATAATCCGCTTTTTCTTTGTAAAATATATTTTTCCGACAAATAGATAGCGCTATATAATTTCTTACTTTTGGCTGCGTTTAAATAATTTAGCTTTTATCTAAAATCATCAATCAAATCACAACAAAAATGTTAATCAAATGACAAATTCTTATCATCCCATTGAACAAAGCAAAAGAACTGCTATTGTTGATATTCTCAGGGGCTGGGCGCTCTTAGGTGTTGCCATCGGAAATTATTCTGACTTTCTCTTTATCGGCGTCCCTCGCAAATTCAATCACAGTATTTTATCTGAAGTACTGATGACGTTTAACCGCTATTTTTTTGCAGCAAAATCCTGGACTTTACTGACACTTTTATTTGGCTACGGTTTTGCCATTTTAATTGATAATGTTGCCAGTAAAGGCAAAAACCCGGTCACTTTTTTTGCGTGGAGAATGATTTTACTTTTTGTACTTGCATTCATTAATTCATCTTTCTGGCTTGGCGATATCTTAAAAGATTATGCTTTTCTGGGACTTGTCATGCTGTTGTTTTACAGATGTTCTGCTAAAACATTAGCCATAATTTCCGGCGTTCTTATTCTCACCATTCCTTTTGTAATGGCTTATGTAAACGGATATAAGGTCGAACACCCCGAAATTGCAACAAATCCGGAATATTTAAAATTGTTTCATTCCGGAAACTGGCTGGACTTTTTTAAATTTAATCTGCTTGCTTCCTTTTACGAACAAATCATTATTCCGGGTTATGCTATTACAGCACATATTGTCATGTTTGCCTGTATGCTTTTTGGATTCTTACTTCAGAAGATAAACTTTTTTAATCATTTACACGAACTGAAAAAATTGTTAAACCGTGTACTTTGGATCAGTTTGGCTATAGCCGTAATTATTGGAGTATGCTTTAACCTGATCATTTTCTATAAGGAAGTGGCTATTTTCAAAATCTTTCACCCGCTTTACTGGCTGGTTCTTAGTACTATGATTTTTATAGCCACAGGAATTTCCCAGTTGTACATTAATGGGAAACTCAAAACCATTTTCAGTTATTTTAGTGCCGGAGGAAAAATGACATTGACCAATTATATCGTTCAAAATATTTTAGCAGCTTTTATCTTTTCGGGAATTGGTCTGGGAATTGGAGATTCAATGCCCTACTGGTTTTACTTTTCCCTGGCAGTTTTTATTTTTATTGTCCAGCTGTTTATAAGCAAATGGTGGCTGTCCAGATACAATTATGGCCCAATTGAATGGTTATGGCGATCTGCCAGCTATCGAAAAGTATTCCCGTTTAAGAAAACAGAAGCGGTTGTTACTCCGGAAGTAAAAACAATATAAGCAATCCGGATAAATTTGAAAAAAGAAAAAGCCCTTAAAGTGATTTAAGGGCTTTTTCTTTACAGGTTGTTTTTATTACTTCACCTCATAAACATTATTAACAGCTTTCACATCAGCCATTAATCCGCTTGGGTCAATAGTGATTTTTTTGATGGCTGTTTTGTTTTTTTCTATTGTAAAACTATAGTTGGATTGCGCCCAGGCCCAGTCGTCCAAAACGGTTCTTTTTACGTTTGGATTTGGATTTGGCTTGATGAAATTCATCATTCTTAACGGAATGTAAAAACTTTCCGAAGTCCCATCCGTATATTCAACTGTCAAATCAATCGGCATTGGCATTCTTCCGATTCTTTCTAAACTAACGGTTGTTTTTCCTGCGTTATCAGCGACGTCTTTAATTCCGTAATCAATAGTATTGGCGGTTTGAGTCCAGTCCACCAAATACCAGTCCAATTCTGCACCGGAAACTCTTTCAGCTGTTCTTTTGATATCATTCGGAGAAGGATGTTTGAATTTGAAATCGCTGTAATATCTTTTTAAAGTCGCGTCCAGATTCTCCTGTCCAATTACATACACTAACTGCGAAAGGAAAATACTTCCTTTTACATAAGAAGAGATGCTGTAAGGTCTGTTTTCATCATAACGATCACCATGAGTCGTTTGTGGCTGCTCTTTTCCTGACGAAACCAGGCTGTAATAGGCGTTATAGTTTCCTTTAAACGGATTGGCTACTTTTTTATCTCCTGCCAGTTCATTCAATGCGCTGTCTTCGATATACGTTGTAAAACCTTCATCCATCCACGGGTGTTTTGATTCGTTTGAGGCCAGGATATGCTGGAACCAGGAATGCCCAAGTTCGTGCGTAGCAGTTCCTAAAATCCCTTCAAGAGTTCCGTTTCCTAACATCAAAGTACACATGGCATATTCCATTCCGCCATCTCCACCCTGAATAAAAGAATATTGTTTGTACGGATATGCTCCGACTTTATGATTGTAATAATCCATTACTTTCACCATCAATGGCTCCAGTTTTTTCCAGTTTTCAGCTACTTTCGGAGTGTTTTTATAGAAGAAATGCAAATCGACATCGTTTGGTCCTTTTACAATATCATGTGCATAGTCTTTGTCTGCCGCCCAGGTAAAATCGTGAACGTTTGGTGCAATAAAATGCCATGTTAAAGTCTTTGTCTTTTTAGGATATGTAACCGTTACACCTGCATCCTGATACCCGTGACCTATTTCGTTTTTATCCTGCAAATATCCGGAACCGCCAATTGTATAAGCTGCGTCGATTGTAATTTTCACATCGAAATTTCCCCAAACACCATGAAATTCACGGGCAATATAAGGGTCTGCATGCCATCCTTCGAAATCAAATTCGGCTAACTTAGGATACCATTGTGACATTGATAATTCTATTCCTTCCGAATTATTTCTTCCCGAACGACGAATCTGAACCGGAACCTGACCGTCAAAATCTAACGTAAAAGTCGTTTTTGAATTTGGCAAAATTGGTTTGGCCAAAGTGACCTCCAGGATGGTTCCTGAAGTTCTTGTCTGCGCGGTTGCACCATCTTGTTTGAAATTAGTGATTTTTAGGAACCCTGTTTCATTCGGCTTTAAAGTTTCAATTCGGCTTTGCTTTGTTTCTTTGCCATCAGCCCCTTTTACTTTAGTCACCATTCTTCCGTCCGGATCTTTTATAGTATGCAAACGTGCGTCCATTTCACTTCCCGGCTGAAAAGCATTTGGATATAAATGATAAAATACTTTTTTTAATGTATCAGCAGAATTGTTGGTGTACACCAATTCCTGTTTTCCCTTATACTGATAGTTTTTCACATCCATCGAAACCTCCATTTTATAGTCGGCATGTTGCTGCCAGTACGGAGTGTTTTGGGCAAAAGCAGCGTTTAAACCAAAACTCAGAAAAGAAAGTAGAATAATTTTTTGCATCTTCATTTAAATAAAAAAATGGAAGAGTGTTCACTCTTCCATCGGATTAGTAATTTATTTTTTTATTTTTTTGACATTTTTTCAGCCATCAATAAAGCATTATAAGCGTTTACCATTTTACCCGTCTTAGACGATTCCGAAGAAGAAACAGGTGCCGGTTTTTCATTTGGATTTGGATTTTCACCCAAAACTACCTGGGCAGGAAGCAAAACTCCGGAATCCATCAGGATGTGTTTTACCTGTGAAGCTTTCAGTTTCGGATAATAAGAACGAATAAGGGCCGCAACTCCGGCTGCATTAGGCGAAGCCATGGAAGTTCCCTGCAAATATTTGTATTTGTTGTTTGGCACTGTGGCGTAGATTTCTTCTCCCGGAGCAAAAACATCAACGTTTATTTTTCCAAAGTTCGAAAATCCCGCTACTACATTTTCGCCATAGGCTTTATTGATCGCACCAATTGTAAGCACGTTATCCGCAAATTCTTTGATATTATCTTCCGCATCATTAGGAAAATTGATATTCTTTGTCTCATCAATGTTAGAACCGTCATTACCTGCAGCATGCACAATTAAGACATCTTTCTTAGCAGCATATTTTATCGCCTCATACACCCATTGTTTGTGTGGGGAAAAGCTTTTTCCGAAACTTCCGTTGATTACTTTGGCACCATTGTCAACTGCGTAACGAATTGCCAATGCGATATCTTTATCGTATTCATCTCCATCAGGAACGGCTCTTACCGTAAGGATTTCAACATTGTTGGTGATACCGTCTCCACCTAAA
Source organism: Flavobacterium sp. ENC (assembly GCF_020991415.1). Taxonomy (GTDB): domain Bacteria; phylum Bacteroidota; class Bacteroidia; order Flavobacteriales; family Flavobacteriaceae; genus Flavobacterium. The sequence goes on from NZ_JAJMOY010000001.1 coordinate 576,854, forward strand.
TCATTATGGCGGATCTGTGCAATAATTCCGGCAACGTGAGTGCCGTGAAGTGCTTTTTCTTTGTCCGGACCAAAAACAATATTATTCCCATAATGGTTGTTTTTGATATCATCAGGATTATCTCCTACGATTTTTCTTCCGTCGTATTCTTTGTTTAAGTTGTAGTTTAACTGATCGTAAACCTGTTCACTATAATCCTTCAGTTCAGCTTCAGGATCAAAAGTTGGCCCTGCATTAGTAAAAATCTGCGTCATGATTTTTTTACTTTGCACGACTTTTGGATCTGTTGAAGTAACTGCAGCCAAATCCTCCAGTTTGTAGGTTGTTTTATTCAGCTCTTTTTTAATCGTATTGTGCACATCCAGTAAAAAATCAACTTCTTGTTTGTCTTGTAAAGCCTTTTCGTATTTTTCGTTGTACTGTGCCAGAGCATTTTTGTATTCAGCAGATCCGTTGTCTCCTTTTTTAACGAGACGGGTCATTTCAAGGTTTTCATGAACGGCATCTCCAAGAAAATTCCATCCATGGACATCATCGATAAAACCGTTTTTATCGTCGTCGATTCCATTACCCGGAACTTCCTTAGCATTGGTCCAGATCATTCCCTGCAAATCCGGATGCTCAATATCTACACCGGAATCTACAATTCCTACAATCACTTTTTGCCCTTTCTTTCCTTGCAATAATTCAGCATAGGCTTTATCAACGCTCATTCCGGGAATCGTATCTTTTACCAGATCCAGATGACTCCATCTTTTTAAATCGTTTTCTGTAACCGGGGCTTTTTTTACAATCACCAAAGGTACTGTGATTGCTTCTTTAGGCGCTGAAGTTTGTGCTTGCAAAGTTGCGCCTCCACCTGCTAAGACAAGCAATGCAAAAGCAGATAGAGTATTTAGTTTTATAGGATTCATGTATATAATTTTAATGTGTAAAGTTAAAAGTTGCGACTAAATTATGCTTTTTTGTTACAAAAAACTAACCATTAACACTGCGTTAAGATTTTTTAGCTGTCAGCAATTTAACAGAACGTTATTTTTTTGCCCTTTTGGTGTTATTTTTCAAAAAAATATATTATAAATTAATACGGGTTCCCGTAATAAAACTACAATTGTAATTTGTATACTTGCACTTCCAAAATCCTTAATTCAATCTATGAAAACAAAACTACTCTTATTACTATTATTAGCCAATTTTTCTATTTATGCGCAATACACGGCTATTCCGGATGCCAATTTTGAAAAAAAATTAATCGCCTTGGGTATTGATTCGGGTACAGCCGACGGACAGGTTTTAACCTCAAAAGTTTCTGGCGTAACATCTCTTGATGTTTCGAGAAATTCAATTGCAGATTTAACCGGTATCCAGGATTTTACTTCGTTAACGAAGTTAGATTGCAGTGGAAACACACTTACCAGTATTAATCTAAGCAAAAACGTTAATTTAAAAATTCTGTATATCTATTCCAATCAATTGGCCAGTCTCGATATTTCGAACAATACTGGTTTGAATGAACTAAGCGCAGGAAGTAATCAGTTAACCACTATTGATTTTTCTAAAAACACGTCTTTAACACTGATTGGACTGAGTAAAAACAAATTAACCGGTGTAGATGTTTCTTTCCTTACTTCTTTGATCACATTAAGCGTTGAACAGAATAACCTGCAAAATATAAATGTAACAAATAATAGTACTTTAGAAAACTTATACGTTACATCAACAGGATTAACGACCTTAGATATTACTCAAAATACTGCTTTGAAAGGTTTAGATTGTGATAATAATGCCCTTACAACATTAGATCTAAGCCATAATTCATTTTTGAGATATTTAAGATGCAGCAGTACTAAAGTGACTAGTCTGGATTTATCATCAAATCCATTATTAGAGTCCATAATTGTCACTGACAATTTATTAACCTCTTTAAATGTTTCGAACAACCCTTTAATTTGGGAATTCTGGTGTCAGAGAAATAAGTTAACGACTATTGATGTTTCTAGTGTTACTGCGCTAAAGACTTTCGTCTGTTCGGACAATCTTATAGAAACTTTTGATGTGAGATCAAACGCAAAATTAAGTTCTTTAAGCTGCGGTCAGAAAACCTTAAAATCGGTTGATGTTACTCAAAATCCTTTACTGACTTTTTTATCTATTGATCAAAGTTCGCAGTTAACTTCTGTAGATATTTCTCAAAATCCGCTTTTAAACCATATAGACAGTGACAACACAGGTCTTACTTCGATAGATTTGTCACACAATTTACTTCTTGCAGACATTAGTATTAGCAGTCCCGCTTTAAAGGAATTGGACCTGTCTAAAAACACGGCGCTTACCAGTTTTAGAAGTAATAATGGAAATGCCCTGGGAAGCCTTAATTTAAAAAATGGAAATAACTTAAAATTACAATATTTAAGTTTTACTGCTAATGCCAGTTTAGACTGTGTTCAGGTAGATGATGCTGACTATGCTAATGCAAACTGGTCAGCATTCAAACCAGCTAAAGCAAGCTTTAGTACAGATTGTAGCGCGATTCCGTACACTTTAATTCCTGATCTTAATTTCGAGAAAAAATTAATCTCATTAGGAATTGATTTTGGTGCTCCGGATGGTAAAGTAAAGACATCACGTATTGAAAATGTAACTAGTTTAGATGTTTCATGGAGCTCGATTGCAGATTTAACCGGTATTCAGGATTTTAAATCCCTAACGTATCTTAATTGTTATGTGAACTCTATTACAAGCCTTGACTTATCACAGAATACTAAATTAGAAGAGTTGTACGCGCCAAGCACTTTATTAACAAGTCTGAATGTTAGTAAAAATACCGCTTTAACAACATTAACCTGTTCTTACGGAAAATTAACTGCTATAGATGTCTCGGCTTTAACAGCACTAAAAAAGTTAGACATCAAAAATAATGCGTTAACAACTTTAGATGTTTCAGCTAATACACAATTAGTTAATTTGTATTGTGGGAACAATCAACTGACAGCTTTAGATCTTTCTGCGAATACTTCTCTTAAGGAGATTATGGTCGATTCTAATAAATTAACGGTTCTGAATGTTTCAAAAAATCCGGAACTAACAGCGATTGATGCTAAAAATAATCAACTTGCAACTTTCGACATTTCCACAAATAATAAGCTGGTAAAATTAAATCTTAGAAATAATCTTCTGACTTCTTTAAACCTGAAAAACAGTTTTAATACTAACCTGACTTTAACGGATACCGATTTTAGAATTAATACTGGTTTAAAATGCATTCAGGTTGATGATGTTACTTATTCTGATGCGAATTGGGCCAACATTAAAGATGTAAACGCAAAATACAACCTTGATTGTACAGCTTATACACTTATCCCAGACCCTAAATTTGAGCAAAAATTAATTGATTTAGGAATTGATAAGGATGGTAAAAACGGAAAAGTACTAACAGCATCGATTGCTGTTGTTAAGGATCTGAACGTTCAGTTTAGCGAAATTGCAGATTTAACCGGAATTGAGGACTTTACCTCTCTTGAATTTTTAAACTGTCAGTACAACAATTTAACGTCACTAAATTTGTCAAAGAATTTAAACTTAACTGAATTGTATTGTCATGAAAATCTTTTAACTGTTCTTGATGTTGCGGCAAACAGCAACCTAACCACTTTGCAGGTAAACAAAAACAAAATAAAAAGTTTAGACTTATCCAAAAACAAAAAGTTAGTGAGTTTAAATGCTTCGGAAAATGATTTGAACTATTTAAATCTTCAAAATGGAAACAACACTGCTTTTACAAGCGTGTTTATGCTTAAAAATCCAAAGTTAACCTGTATTTTGGTGGATGACATTTCCTATGCTACCACAAAATGGAGTGCCGGAAAAGATGTATCGGCTTCTTTTAATGTAGACTGTACGGCATATACCCTAATTCCGGATGCCAATTTCGAACAAAAACTGATAAACTTAGGGATTGACACCGATGGTAAAAACGGAAAAGTAAAAACGGCAAGCATTGCTTCGGTTACAACATTAGATATTTCATCTAGCAATATTTCAAATCTTACCGGAATCCAGGATTTCGCATCTTTAACGATTTTAAATTTCAGCACAAATAATGTAACCTCTTACAATCCGGCAAACAATCCGTTGTTGACTGAATTAAGAGTGGCTTACAATGCTTTATCAACTTTAGATATTTCAAAAAATCCAAAGTTATTATATATAGATTTTTCAAATAACAATTTAAGTTCTTTGAATTTGAAAAATGGTCAAAATACAAAACTGGACTGGTTTAGTGTGAACTTTACAAAAAATCCTTCTTTGAGCTGTATTCAGGTTGATGACGTAGTATACTCTAACGACAACTGGAATGGAAAACTGGACAAAACTTCTTTCTTTGCTGTAGATTGCAGCAGTTTTACCTTAATTCCGGATGCTAATTTTGAACAGGCACTTATTGATTTAAAAATTGATATCGACGGTAAAAACGGAAAAGTCCTTACCTCATCGATTGCTGTAGTAAAAGATTTAAATGTAGAGTTGAATGAAATTGCAGATTTAACGGGAATTGAAGGTTTTGCTTCACTTGAATTTTTAAACTGTCAGTTTAATAATCTGACCTCATTAAATGTATCAAAAAATTTAAACCTTATTGAGTTGTATTGTCATGGAAATCTTTTGACCGCTCTTGATGTAGCTGCAAATAAAAACCTTACCACTTTACAGACCAACAAAAACAAAATTAAGAGTTTAGATGTTTCTAAAAATACCAGTTTAGTGTACATCAATGCTTCGGAAAATGCATTAGGGACATTAAATCTTAAAAATGGTAATAATACTAATTTCACAACGGCATTCATGTTTGGCAATCCTGCTTTGAAGTGTATTACAGTAGATAACCCTTCATTTGCAAGCACAAGCGGTGTATTCTTTAAAGATGCTGCTGCTTCGTATTCTGACAGCTGTTCATTAGGCCTTGCAGATTCTGTGTTTAATCATGCAGTAGTATATCCTAACCCAACGAAAGGTGAAGTAACTATTGACAACGTTTCTTTAGAAAAAGCAACCGTATACAATTCATTGGGACAACTGGTAAAATCATTCACTTTGGACACCGCTAATAGTAGTAATACAATTAACTTATCTGGACTTCCAAAAGGAGTTTACTATGTTTACCTAATCAATCAGGATGCTGCTTCGGCAAAGAAGGTTATTGTGGAATAAATAATATCATCTTAAATAAAAAGTCCCATTTTCATCTCTTTGAAAATGGGACTTTTTTAGTTTTAAAGGATTTCTTCGCAAGTAAAAACGTCCTTCAGGCGAACTCCTTTTTCGGTATGTTCTACCGTTATAATCTGGTTGTGCGCGTCATGTTCCAGAAACAAATAATAATTATGGTCTGCAGCTGCATTTAAGAATTTCGATTTCTCCGGCATTGTCAGTAAAGGTCTCGTATCGTATCCCATAACATAGGGCAGCGGAATGTGTCCGGCGGTTGCCAGTAAATCGGCACAAAATACAATGGTTTTGTCCTGATACTTAATATGCGGAATCATCTGTTTTTCGGTATGACCGTCAACGTAGAAAATTTCAAAACCCAACTCTTCTGAAAAACCATAATCACTATTCGGTCTTTGAATAAAATTCAGCTGGCCGCTTTCCTGCATCGGTAAAATATTCTCGGCTAAAAAGGAAGCTTTTTCCCGCGCGTTTGGCTTGGTTGCCCATTCCCAATGATTTTCGTTCGTCCAGTATCTGGCATTTTTGAAAGCGGGTTCATAACCTGTTCTGTCAGCATTCCATTGTATACTTCCTCCACAATGGTCAAAATGAAGGTGTGTCATAAAAACATCGGTAATATCGTCCCGCTGAAAACCATATTTCGCCAGCGATTTGTCTATCGAGTGCGATCCCCAAAGCGAATAATACCCAAAAAACTTTTCTGATTGTTTGTCTCCCATTCCGGTATCAATCAAAATGAGGCGATTTCCGTCTTCAATCAACAGACAGCGTGCTGCAATATCAATCAGATTATTGTTATCAGCGGGATTGGTTTTGTTCCATATGGTTTTGGGAACAACACCAAACATCGCACCTCCGTCCAGTTTAAAATTTCCGGATTCTATAGGGTAAAGTTTCATGAGCTTGAGTTTCTATTAGGGAAACAAAGCTAGGAAATTGGATTTCCTTATACTACAAATTCACCTTCAAAAACTCATATTTCTTATTTCGGGTAAAAGAAATAAAAAAAATTTCAATGAATCTGACTATTAAAAATCAAATTCCTGAATTCAGTTTTAAGGTTAAAAAAATTCGTGAAATTCGTGGCAAAAAGAAATCGCTTTACTGACAAGCGGTTCTCAGGATTTCCTGTAGAAATTGACAAGATCGCTCTTTTTTGATACAGAAATTCGCATTGTACATTCAGAATTCCTATCCATTCTCAGCTTTTTCGTAAAAATCAACCGCAAGTAAAAACTATAAACCGAAGAACATAAAAACAGCTGGTATAATTATTATATAACTTCTCTCTATTTTAACATTTGTTATATTAATGTGAACCATTATGGAAAAAGGTTTTTAAGTCGTATCTTTGCAGATAATTTCATTTCAACATTGAAAGACAGCACTTTAAAATGTAATAATTTCATTACTATTTAAATGCAGCTTAAAATAACAGAAAAGATAAATACCATAAACACAATGATAAAAGTTTCTGATACAGCCAAAAAGAAAATCATCGACCTGATGAAAGATGATGGTTTTGATGCCGCTCAGGACTACGTACGCGTAGGGGTAAAAAGCGGGGGATGCTCTGGTTTGTCATATGATTTAAAATTTGATAAAACGAAAGGCGACGACGATAAAATATTTGTAGACAACGACATAACAATTGCAGTTGAAAAAAAATCATTTCTGTACTTAGCCGGGACAATTCTTGAATTCTCCGGAGGATTAAATGGAAAAGGTTTTGTGTTTAATAACCCAAATGCAAGCAGGACCTGTGGTTGTGGAGAATCTTTTTCTCTATAAATCAAACGAATTTATAAAAGCAAAAATTTAAACGCTTAAGAAAACTAATTTCTTATCACGTTTTAAAAAAGAAAAAAATGTCAAAATACACTGAAGACGATTTAAAAATCGAACTCGAAACCAAAGAATACGAATACGGATTTTATACTAATATCGAATCGGAAACATTCCCTATTGGTTTAAATGAAGATATTGTTCGCGCTATTTCTCTGAAAAAAGAAGAACCTCAATGGATGACCGACTGGCGCATCGAGGCTTTTCGTGCCTGGAAAGAAATGATCGAACCGGAATGGGCCAATGTACATTATACAAAACCCGATTTTCAGGCGATTTCCTATTATTCAGCTCCAAAACAGGTAGATCCGTCCAAAACTTTGGATGATGTAGATCCGGAACTTTTAGAGATGTACAAAAAATTAGGGATCTCTGTCGATGAACAAAAAATGATGAACAATGTCGCTATGGATATTGTGGTCGATTCTGTTTCTGTGGCTACGACTTTCAAAAAAACACTGGCAGAAAAAGGAATTATTTTCTGTCCGATTTCTGAAGCCATCAAAGAACATCCTGAATTAGTTCGTAAATATTTAGGAAGTGTTGTACCTCAGAAAGACAACTTCTACGCTGCATTAAACTCAGCCGTTTTCTCTGACGGAAGTTTCTGTTATATCCCAAAAGGCGTTCGTTGCCCAATGGAACTTTCCACTTATTTCAGAATCAATCAGGCCGGAACAGGACAATTCGAAAGAACCCTTGTTATTGCCGACGAAGGAAGTTATGTTTCATACCTGGAAGGCTGTACGGCTCCAAGCCGCGATGAAAATCAATTGCACGCCGCTGTAGTAGAATTAATCGCTATGGATGATGCTGAAATTAAATATTCTACCGTTCAGAACTGGTTCCCTGGAAACAAAGAAGGAAAGGGTGGTGTTTATAACTTCGTTACCAAAAGAGGTTTGTGCGAAACAAACGCTAAAATTTCATGGACACAGGTTGAAACAGGTTCTGCCGTAACCTGGAAATACCCTTCTTGTGTGCTTAAAGGAGACAATTCGGTTGGGGAATTTTACTCCATTGCCGTTACCAATAACCACCAACAAGCAGATACCGGAACTAAAATGATCCATTTAGGCAAAAACACTAAATCGACCATTATTTCAAAAGGTATCTCTGCCGGTAAATCACAAAACAGTTACCGTGGATTAGTGCAGATCAGCCCGAGAGCTGAAAATGCAAGGAACTTTTCGCAATGCGACTCCCTATTAATGGGAAACAACTGCGGGGCACATACTTTTCCTTACATCGAAAGCAAAAATCCTTCTGCCAAAATAGAACACGAAGCCACTACAAGTAAAATTGGAGAAGATCAGGTATTTTATTGCAACCAGAGAGGTATTCCGACTGAAAAAGCAATTGCCTTGATTGTAAATGGTTTCAGTAAAGATGTACTGAACAAATTACCAATGGAATTTGCAGTTGAAGCGCAAAAATTATTAGAGATTTCCCTTGAAGGATCTGTTGGATAATAAAAAGCAATAATTATGGATATCATCTTAAAAAATGTAAAGAAAAAAGATTTTCCGGTTTTTCAATCACTGGCGAAATCTCTTGGTTTTGAAATTATAGAAGAAAATGAAAAACCATATAATCCTGAATTTGTAAAAGAGATTCTGGAAGCAGAGCAAAGTATAAAAGACGGGAAAGGAATTAAAATCAAACTTGAAGATTTGTGGAAGTAATTTATTCCGAGAAAGCTCAAAAAGACAGAGAATTTTGGAAAAAATCTGGCAATAAAGCAATAATGAATAAAATTACTGCCTTGATTGAGGATATGCAGCTCCACCCTTTTGAAGGCATAGGAAAGCCGGAGCCTTTAAAACATGAACTTTCAGGAAAGTGGTCCAGAAGAATAAATCAGGAACACCGAATAATTTACAAAGTTACTGAAGAAGATACAATCGAAATATTAGATATTCTTTCATTGAAAGGACATTACGAATAAGTTTTAATGGAAAATAGAAAAGTAATCATTTTAGGTTCCTCCCGGAAAAATGGGAACACAACAAAAATTGTGGACGAAATTTCAAAAGAATATGGAATAGAGGTAATTAATTTAAGTGATTATACGATTTCCTATTATGATTATGAAAGCAAAAACATAGATGATGATTTTTTGCCTTTGATAAGAGGAATACTCGAAAAGTATGATACTTTGATTTTTGCTACTCCTATATATTGGTATAATATGAGTGGAATTATGAAGGTTTTCTTTGATCGTATTTCAGATTTAATCCGAATTGAAAAAGAAACCGGAAGAAAACTCAGAGGAAAGAAAATTGCCGTGATATCGAATTCACATGATAATGAAATTGAAGAGAGTTTTTACATACCGTTCAAAAAATCAGCCGATTATTTAGGCATGGAATATTTAGGACACGCGCATTTTAATGCCAACATCCTGAACCAGACAACAAAAATAGAATTGACATTTATATAAAATAAAAAAAAACAATGTTATCAATAAAAAACCTTCACGCCTCAATTGGTGATAAAGAAATCCTTAAAGGAATTAACATAGAAGTAAAAGCTGGCGAAGTACACGCTATCATGGGACCTAACGGTTCCGGAAAAAGTACGCTTTCGGCTGTAATTGCCGGAAACGAAAACTACGAAGTTACGGACGGACAGGTTTTCCTTGACGGGGAAGATCTTGCTGATCTGGCTCCTGAAGAAAGAGCACACAAAGGAGTTTTCCTTTCTTTTCAATATCCGGTAGAAATCCCGGGGGTAAGTGTAACGAACTTCATGAAAACGGCTATCAACGAAACCCGCAAAGCAAACGGCCAGGAAGAAATGCCGGCTAATGAAATGCTAAAGGTAATTCGTGAGAAATCTGAATTATTGGAAATCGACCGTAAATTTTTATCCCGTTCTTTAAATGAAGGTTTTTCGGGTGGTGAGAAAAAAAGAAACGAAATTTTTCAGATGGCCATGTTAGAGCCAAAATTAGCCATCCTTGACGAAACCGATTCAGGTCTTGATATTGATGCCTTAAGAATTGTTGCTAACGGAGTCAACAAATTGAAAAGCGAGAAAAACGCGATTATCGTGATCACACACTACCAACGTTTGTTAGATTATATCGTTCCGGATTTCGTTCACGTTTTATACAACGGAAGAATCGTAAAATCAGGCGGAAAAGAGCTGGCTTACGAACTGGAAGAAAAAGGATACGACTGGATTAAAGCAGAAAACTAAATTTTTGTTTCATGTTTCATGTTTTTTTAGTTTTAAGTTAGATTACATTTTGTAAGTTTAAACTTAAAAATAAAGAAAAGAAATTATGGCAACAATAACTCGATTTGAGGATTTAGAAATTTGGAAAGAAGCCCGACGATTAGTAAAAGAAATTCATCTAATTTCAATCGACACAGAATTAAAATTAGATTTCAGATTTAAAAATCAAATAAAAGCTTCATCTGGTTCGGTAATGGATAATATTGCTGAAGGTTTTGAAAGAGATGGGAATTTAGAATTTCGACAATTTTTATCAATAGCAAAAGGTTCGGCCGGAGAAACAAGATCTCAGCTTTATAGAGTTTTCGATTTTGAATATATTTCAGAACAAAAATTCGAAGTTTTAAAAACAGATTATGAAAATTTAAGTGGTAAAATAAAAAACTTTATCACTTATCTCAATAAAAAGGATTTCAAAGGAAATAAGTTTCAATAGACAACCTGAAACTTTAACCTGAAACAAAAAAACGGATATTAAAGGTAACAAGTCGCAACAGGTAACCTGAAACTTGAAACCTGAAACACCGAAGGAAACAAAAGAACAATGGATTTAAAAGAAAAATTAGTATCGTCTTTTATGGCTTTTGAAGAGCGTGTTGATGTACATTCAGATTTACATGACATACGCACGAACGCCCTAAAAAACTTCGAAAATAAAGGTTTCCCAACCAAAAAAGAAGAAGCCTGGAAATATACATCGCTAAACGCCATCCTAAAAAATGACTTTACGGTTTTTCCGAAGCAGGAAAATGCAATTGAATTTAATCAGGTAAAAAAATACTTTTTACACGAAATCGATACGTACAAATTAGTATTTATCGATGGTGTTTTCAGTTCACATTTGTCTTCGACAACACATGACGGAATCGACGTTTGCTTAATGTCATCGGCATTGACCAAACCAAAATATAAAATGGTTATTGATACCTACTTCAATCAGATTGCAAGCAAAGACGAAAGTCTGACTTCGCTGAATACCGCTTTTGCAAGTGAAGGGGCTTTTATCAATATTCCACAGAAAAAAGTAGCGGACAAACCTATTGAAGTGATGTATTTCTCCACAGGAAATGAAGCTGCACTAATGGTTCAGCCCCGAAATCTGATTATTGTCGGAGAAAATTCACATGTTCAGATTATCGAACGTCACCAAAGCCTGAATGAAAATCCTGTTTTAACCAATTCGGTTACAGAGATTTTTGCTCAAAAACGTGCTATTGTTGATTATTACAAAATTCAAAACGATAACAGTGAAGCCAACCTGGTAGATAACACTTACGTTTCACAACAACAGGAAAGCCATGTTTACGTACATACGTTCTCTTTCGGAGGAAATCTGACACGTAACAACCTGAACTTCTACCATTTTGGAGAAAGACTGACAAGTACTCTAAACGGAATCACAATTATCGGTGAAAAACAACACGTAGACCATTATACGCTGGTAAATCACGCAACGCCAAATTGCGAAAGTTTCCAGGATTATAAAGGAATTTTCTCGGATCGCTCTACAGGAGTTTTCAACGGAAAAGTTTATGTAGAGAAAGAAGCTCAAAAAACAAACGCTTTCCAAAAAAGCAATAATATTTTATTGAGCGACAAAGCAACAATCAATGCAAAACCGCAATTGGAAATTTTTGCTGATGACGTAAAATGTTCTCACGGATGTACTGTCGGACAATTGGATGAAACCGCCATGTTCTACATGCAGTCCCGTGGAATTCCAAAGAAAGAAGCAAAAGCTTTATTGATGTACGCCTTTTCAAATGCCGTGATCGAAAGTATTAAAATACCGGAATTAAAACAACGCATTACTAAAATTATCGCTATGAAATTAGGCGTTAATTTAGGGTTCGATTTGTAATAGCTTAACCGCAAGGTTCGCAAAGATTTACGCAAAGTCCGCAAAGTTTATATAAAAACTTTGCGGACTTTGCGCTTTTTACTTAGCTTTCTTTGCGGTTAAATTTACTTTTATAAGGAAGAAATGTATTTCTTTTTAATAATCTACCGAGATTTTTTCTCCTTTAAAACTATTATTAAATATCTTTAAATATGTTCCTCTTCCTTTTTCAGTCATTTGATAATAATCTGAATTAATTCGTGAAATATACTTATTCAAAACAAGAAATTCTTTCACAGGATCTTTTACATCTGAGGGAAGTTTACCGCGTCCACTTTCTAAGCTTTTGTAACACTTAACAAAGTCATCAATCAAATTATTATCCTTTAAAAGATTATAATCAGAAAGATTGAAATAATCTGTTTGAGTATTTCCAGAAACATCAGGAATATTAATTCCATTTAACTCAACTTTCAGTAATTGAATTTCTTCATTCTTCTTATCTAACAACTTTTCAAAATTCTCTTCTAATTCCCTTAATTCAGAACGAAGTTTTATGGATTGTTCTAAAGTTAATAACCTTTTCCCTTCTATTTCATTTTTTTGATTCACTCTCCATGTAGTAAACTTTAAATCTAACCAATATGCACCATTAGTTACAAAGGGAATAATTGTAAGTAGAATCAAAGTTGAAATCAAAGGCCAATAAACCAAATGCCAAACATCACTATAATTTTTTACAATAAATTCTATTTTAGTTATACTTATTTTTTTCTGATCTACAAAAAAAGTCAAATAAGCAATTTTCCAATTCCAAATAAGCCAAGAAACAATTAAAGTCCCATAAAAAGGACTTGAAACTCTTTCAATAAAAATTGAATTTATTGATTTTTTAATTTCCTCTATCATAATATTTACTTTTCTTATTTATTCTTCACACTTTCAATTATCCCCTTCAAAAACCCATTAAAATCAAATCCCTGATCTGCCTCTTTCAATCCCATTCTCACAATAACCATATCCAGAGACGGAATAATCGCTACCATCTGCCCTTGGTATCCACTGCAATAATACATATCACGAGGCACATCCGGAAATTTGCCTCCGGCATTTAACCAAAATTGCGCTCCGTATTTTCCTTCAGAAGTATTGGTTGGTGTTGACGTATATTTTACCCAGTTTTCATCGAGAATTTGTTCTCCGTTCCAGTTTCCTTTATGAAGATATAACAATCCAAATTTAGACCAGTCACGTGCTGTTGCCCATGCGTAGGAAGAACCCACAAACGTTCCGGACATATCCTGCTCCACAATCATTGAGTTCATTCCGATCTTATCGATTACGGCACTGTACCAGAAATCAAGATATTCCTGTTGCGTTTTAAATTGATTTTTTAAAATTCTGGACAATAAATTTGTAGTTCCGGAAGAGTAATTCCAATGTGTGTTGGGTTTAAACTGAGCCGGTTTATCCATTTGTACTTTTCCCATATCTTCAGCCTCAAAAAGCATTTTGGTCGCATCGCAAATCGTGCTGTAATTCTCTTCCCATTCTAGACCGGAATTCATATGCAATAAATCGTTTATCGTTATATTTTTACGATCGTCATTTTTCCATTCCGCAATTGGAGCCGGTTTATAAATATCAATTTTTCCCTGTTTGGCTAAAACTCCAAAAGCCGAACTGGTAATACTTTTTGTCATGGACCAGCCCAGAATTTTGCTGTCTTTTGTAAAACCGGTATCGTATTTTTCGGCTATCAGTTTATTTTTGTACAAGACTACAACTGCACGTGTACGTTTTGTTTTTGCTCCGTTTTTATCAAAAGAATCATCAACCGCTTTTTTTAATTTTGAATAATCCACATTCGAAAAAAGGGTGTCCACCGGATCTATATTTCCATAGGGAAAAGGCAATGGTTTCGATTTTGACCTTTTTGGCAACAGGTAAGGTTTTGAAACATCAAAATCATCATTAATTAAAGTGGCACCCAAACCTTCCCGATAAATTGCTTTGCGCTCTTTTAATCCGTATACGTTTGACGTTACAAACTTTCCGGCTTCATCAATCGAGTTGGAAGCCAAATCGATCATCTTGATATCATTGTCCGTTTTTTGAATCAAATCCAAAGGACGGCGATCCAGAAAATGTCCCGAAGCCACACTTTTGGCCGAAAACCCGGAAATCAAATCAAGTTTTGGATAAGTCGTAAATCCAAAATATAAAAAGGCAATAACTACAACAAGTGCAAGCAGTTTGAGGATTTTTTTCATAATTTTTCAGCTTTTTCCTGCAATATAATTAATTTATAAACATGTTATTACAACTCCATTTAGAAATACAATCGGGGAATATTTGCAAATCCAGATTAAAAACTGAAAAATCAACATTTACGCCTTCCCCTGATAGCGTCATAAAAGGAAATTATAGAATAGCCGCATAAAACAATTTAGTTTTAGTACTTTTGTAAATAGATTTTTTCTAAATAAGACATGCTAGATATTCAAAAAATAAGAGCTGAATTTCCGATACTTTCACAAACGGTAAACGGAAAACCCTTAGTATATTTCGACAACGGTGCCACTTCGCAAAAACCACAAATTGTGATTGATGCTATCGCGAAATATTATCAGGAAATAAACGCCAATATTCATCGCGGTGTTCATACTTTAAGTCAATTGGCTACCGATGCCTACGAGATTTCCCGTGGTAAGGTACAGCACCATATAAATGCTAAATTCGCACACGAAGTCCTTTTTACTTCCGGAACTACACACGGAATCAATTTAGTGACCAATGGTTTCGCTTCGATTTTAAAACCGGGTGACGAAGTAATTGTTTCGTCTCTGGAACATCACAGTAATATTGTGCCCTGGCAGATGTTATGTGAAAAGACGGGGGCTGTACTGAGAGTCATTCCGATGAACGAAGACGGTGAATTGATTATGAAAGCCTATGAGGCACTTCTTTCCGAAAAGACAAAAGTGGTTACGGTCAACCATATTTCAAATGCTTTGGGAATCATCAATCCAATTAAATACATGATCGAAAAAGCACATGCTGTCGGCGCGGCTGTTTTGATTGATGGTGCACAGGCTGTTCCGCATTTAAAACCGGACGTTCAGGATCTGGATTGCGATTTTTATGCTTTTTCCGGACATAAAATGTGCGGTCCGACAGGTACCGGAATTTTATACGGAAAAGAAGCGTGGCTAAACAAACTTCCTCCGTATCAGGGCGGTGGTGAAATGATCAAGGAAGTTACTTTCGAAAAAACAACTTATGCCGATCTGCCACATAAATTTGAGGCCGGAACCCCAAATATTGCCGGCGGAATTGTATTAGGTACAGCGATTGATTATTTGAATAGCGTTGGTTTTGAAAATATCCAAAAGCAGGAAGAAGAATTACTGGCACATGCCACAAAAAGTTTATTAGAGATTGAAGGGCTGAAAATTTACGGAACCGGAAAGAATAAAGCGTCAGTAGTTTCGTTTAATATTGATGGCATTCATCCTTACGATATTGGCTCTATCATTGATAAATTAGGAATAGCGGTGAGAACGGGACACCATTGTGCACAGCCGATTATGAATTTCTTTTGTATTCCCGGAACGATTCGTGCTTCTTTTTCTTTTTACAATACTAAAGAGGAAATTGATCTGATGGTAGAAGCCGTCAAAAAAGCAAAAACAATGTTAAGCTAAAAAAAACAAACTTATGCGAATAGTATCTTTATTACTTTTAACTGTCTTTATTGTAACTGGTTGTTCAAGCCAAAAAAAAACAGACATGACAACAACAGAAATTGAATATTCAGCTGTTTCACGAGGCCTTTATAAAAAGATACTTGTTCAAAACGAATCTGTTTCTGTTACAAATGGCAGAAACGATGAAGCTGTTAAAAGCAAAATTGACGCTGCAAAATGGAACAAAATTGTTGCTGAATTTGAAAAAGTCAATTTAGAAAGCATTCCAAATCTGAAAGCCCCGACAGAAAAACGTTTTTACGATGGTGCTGCCATCGGAAATTTAAAAATAACTTCAAACGGAAAAACCTACGAAACAAAAGGGTTTGACAATGGTTTTCCTCCAAAGGAAATAGAAAAACTGGTCAACTTATTGGTAGATTTTGCTAAAGAATAATTATGACAATAAAAGAAATTCAAAACGAGATAATTGATGAGTTTTCAATGTTTGATGACTGGATGCAACGTTACGAATACATCATCGAACTGGGAAAAAGTCTTCCGTTAATAAAAGAGGAATACAAAACGGACAACAATTTAATTAAAGGATGTCAGTCCAAAGTCTGGTTACAAGGCGAACAAACTGACGATAAAATTGTATTTACGGCAGACAGTGATGCCATTTTAACGAAAGGGATCATTGCTATTTTAATCCGTACTTTTTCGAATCAGAAGGCAAAAGATATTCTGGAAGCAGACACCGATTTTATAGATGAAATCGGATTAAAAGAACATTTATCGGCAACCCGTGCAAACGGATTAGTGTCGATGATAAAAAATATTAAAATGTACGCTTTGGCTTTTGACGCTAAAAGTAAAAATTAAATTTCTTCTGCCACGAATTTCACAAATTAACACGAACTTTTTAATTCGGGAAATTTGTGAAATTCGTGGCAAAAAAAAAAAACAATAAAAATGGAACAAGAAATAGACACAAACGAATTAGGAGAATCAATCGTAAAAGTTTTAAAAGGAATTTACGACCCTGAGATCCCTGTAGATATTTACGAATTAGGACTGATTTATGACGTAATGGTAAACACCGATTACGAAGTAAAAATCCTGATGACGTTAACGTCTCCAAACTGTCCGGTGGCAGAAAGTTTGCCAAGGGAAGTAGAAGAAAAAGTAAAAACAATCGAACACATAAAAGATGTTGATGTAGAAATTACTTTTGATCCGCCATGGAGTAAAGACTTAATGAGCGAAGAGGCAAAGTTAGAATTAGGAATGCTTTAATAAAATTTGTTTCAGGTTTAAAGTTGCGTAACCTGAAACTTTAAACCTGAAACTAACTTTTTCATATGGAAGAAATAATCAACAAAGTTGCCAATAGTGCACTGGAGGTATTTGATCTTGAAGATTACTACCCTAACGGAATGCGTGTGCAGCTTGACATTTCACAGTGGCTTCTGGAAGGTTTTTTATTAAAAGAAAAAGACTTCAGGGAGCATTTAAAAAATCATGACTGGTCTCAGTATCAGGATCAGTATGTTGCCGTTAACTGCAGTACCGATGCTATTATTCCGGCCTGGGCTTTATTGTTGGTTGCCATTCAACTGGCGCCTTATGCCAAAAAAACAGTCAACGGTACCATCGAGGATTTAAACGGAAGTTTATACGAAGACATCCTAAGTAAGATTGATTACTCAGCCTACAAGAACAAACCTGTTATCGTAAAAGGCTGCTCGAAAAAACCCGTTCCTGTGCGTGCTTATATTTTGGCGACAACTTATCTGCAGCCTTTTGCAAGAAGCATTATGTATGGAGAAGCTTGTTCTGCAGTACCTTTATACAAGGAAGCTAAGAAATAACGCGCTTTAAGCACCAATAATCCTACAGAATCTGGCGGTTTTTAGTATATTTGTTATTACACTTTAAACTAAATACTATGAGAAAGATATTCTTATTACTCTTCGTTTTAGCAAATCTTACTTTTGTTCAGGCACAAAATTCCGAAAAAGAATTAGTTCAAAATACTGAAAAAGCCGTAAAAAAAATAAATGACACGATTGAAGATGAAGGCTGGAAAGCAAAAGGAATTGTATCTCTTTTGCTCAATCAATCCAGTTTTAACAACTGGCTCGCAGGTGGCGAAGACAGCTTCTCCGGAACTTTAGGAATCAACTACGACTTTAATTACAAAAAAGACGACATTACCTGGGACAATAAAATTCTGGCTTCTTACGGTATTTTACAAACTAAAAATGCTGATTTCGGAAAAAAGACGGATGACCGTTTGGAATTTAACTCAATAGTAGGAAAAAGAGCTTTTGGGGAATGGTATTACTCTTTCTTTTTAAATTTCAGAACACAATTCTCGACGGGTTACCTTTATAGCAAAGATGTAAATGGAAAAGAAATACGTACAGAAAACACCCAGTTTATGTCTCCCGGTTATCTTACAACAGGTCCCGGTCTGTATTGGTCTAAAGACGATAATCTCAAAATAAACTTTGCCCCTCTAACCTCAAAATTCACTTTTGTAGACGGTGCCTATACTTCAGGAATCGATCAGGGAACAGGGTTGCCTTATGTTGACGGAGCTTATTTTGGCGTAGATGCCAACAAAACCATACGCTATGAGCTTGGTTTTTATGCTTCCGTGTATTACAAACTTGCCATTATGACCAATGTAACGGCAGAAAACAGTCTGAATTTATATTCTAATTATTTAGAAGATCCACAGAATGTAGACATTAATTACTCGCTGAATATTGTGATGAAAGTAAACAAATTCCTGTCGGCCAATTTAGCCTTTCAGGCTATTTATGACGACAATGCCTTTCAGGGATTTCAAACCAGGGAAGTTTTTGGTCTTGGAATTAATTTCGGATTCTAATGTAAAAAGGAACCGATTGTATTTTTACCGAAGAGACTCCAAGTTTAAAAACCTAAAGAAAACTCTGCGACTTTGCGAGATTAATATGAAAAGCTTAGCGAACTTTGCGGTTAAGGTTTTGACCTAGATTTAAAACTGTGCAGTAAAGTTTCCCGCAGATTTGGCTGATTAAGCAGATTTTCTTTTTTAATAATTTTTTAAAATAGATCCGCAAAATCTGCGAGACAAAAAATATTCGCAAAATGAAAAAATTAATATTTCTCGCAAAAACACAAAGCTCGCAAAGCTTTATCTGGATTTAGCTTTGCGAACTTTGTGTTTATAAAGGTAAGGCGATATAATCTTTGCGTTCTTTGCGGTACAACTTTTATTTATTCCTCATCTTGTTTTTCTTCTTTCTCAATTGCATCTTTATAATCGGGATACAAAAATTTATTATACGGAAATCTTGTGATATGAATCTGGCGAACAGCTTCATAAACAGTTTCCCTAAATTCCTCGAAATTTTCTTTTTGGGTTGCCGAAATAAATAACGCTTTATCCTGACCTACATTACTCATCCAGGTTTGTTTCCATTCCTCAAGCGTGTAATGTCTTCTTGTCTTTTCGGTAATCAAATCATCCTCATCGATCGTCAGGTGTTTGTAAGCATCAATTTTATTGAAAACCATAATAGTGGGTTTGTCATTACTTTTGATCTCTAATAACGTCTGATTTACAGATTCAATGTGATCTTCGAAATCAGCATGTGAAATATCCACCACATGCAGCAGCAGATCGGCTTCACGAACCTCATCCAGTGTACTTTTGAAAGAATCCACCAATTGTGTTGGTAATTTTCTAATAAAACCTACCGTGTCAGAAAGTAAGAATGGCAGGTTTTTAATCACCACTTTACGAACCGTTGTATCCAGCGTTGCGAATAATTTATTCTCTACAAAAACATCGCTTTTACCAACAGCATTCATCAAAGTCGATTTTCCAACGTTGGTATAACCTACCAAAGCCACACGTACCATTGCTCCGCGATTACTACGCTGAATTCCCATCTGCTTATCGATCGTTTTGATTTTGTCTTTCAACAATGCAATTCGGTCACGTACAATACGTCTGTCGGTTTCGATCTCCGTTTCACCGGGACCACGCATACCAATACCACCTTTCTGGCGTTCAAGGTGTGTCCACAAACCGGATAGTCTTGGCAACAAATAGATACACTGCGCCAATTCTACCTGGGTTCTTGCATAAGAAGTTTCAGCGCGCTGCGCGAAAATATCCAGAATCAGATTGGTTCTGTCTAAGATCTTGCAGTCTATAATTTTCGAGATATTCTTTTGTTGTGATGGCGATAATTCATCATCAAAAATTAAAGTTGATATGTCGTGTTCTTTTACAAAAAGATTAATTTCTTCTATTTTACCTGTTCCGACAAAAGTTTTCGGGTTCGGGCGTTCCATTTTTTGCGAAAAACGTTTGATCACTTCCCCTCCTGCGGTAAAAGTCAAAAACTCTAATTCGTCCAGATATTCGTTTAGTTTTTCCTCACTTTGATTTTGAGTTACGATACCAACAATGGCCGTTCTCTCAAAATTTATAACTTCTTTTTCTAACATAGCTTTGAATAAGGTGCAAATTTAATGATTTGTGAGCTACTACCCTTATAGAATTTAATTTTTAAGTTCCATTTGGGAAATTATGGTCTTTATTTAAAAGGAATAAGTCCTTTAGAAATTAAGATTTTAATTTCTAAAGGACTTAAAAAATATAGTATAAGTCTTTATTCGTAAATAAAAGTCTTCTCTGTTTTTACAATACCGTTTTCTTCAAGCTGAGAACAGGAAATTGGATAATTCAATTTATTGTATTTATATTTTCGGCTTACCGCTACCAAAGCTGTAGATGAAGGGCTGAAATTCACTTCGTTATTATAGGAAATAGTCTCAAAAGTAAATTCATCCTCATGATAGGAAATCATCGGTACGATTATTTTGTAGTTGTCTCCAAAAAGATTCTGAACAATTAAGGATTCAACCGATTTTTTATCATCGTACGTATAGGTTTTAGAGATTTTATCTCCCACTAAACCTTTATGTTTAGATACATTATCATTTACATAAACGTATTCTATTTTGCCAATAATCTGCTTGTTTCTATCGCGTGAAGTACGTCTTACAATAATACCATTTTCAACAATGTATTCAATGTCATCCACTATATTCTGGTGGTTGCTACTTTTTTTGGTGATTGCTTTTATTCGCGCTCCTTCGTAAGTAAAAGTTACCGTTTTGGTAATGTAGTCATTCCCTTCATGGTATTTGTTTACGAATTTTATAATGTTGTTATCAGCATCATACGTATAATTGATCACTTCTTTCCAGTCGCTTCCAACTTTTTCTTTTACAGTCATGTCCAGTAAACCGTTTTTGTTGTAAAAAAATTTCTGAATAACATCGGAAGTAGTAATCGTTTGTATTTTTCCTTCACTAAAAACCACTGTTTTATTTACAATTTCACCATCCTTGTAATTTTGGTAATTTGTTTTTACAATGTTAATCTGTTTTAATCGGACAGGAGGAGCATCCTGGCTATGTACTAAACATGGAAATACCATCATGATGATGGCAAGTAAGTAGATTTTTTTCATGGTATTTGTATCGATTTGGGACGACCAAAATACAAAATCCAATTAAATTTTAACAGGCTCAGGCTTAAAAACTATTTATTTTTAAATAATACACTAAAAACCAATGCTTTAATTTAATTTTTAAAAAAAGTTGTATCTATTTTTCTCCATAAATTTTTACATCATCAATCATAAAGGCTCCATTTAACGTTTTGTCTTTTCCGGAACCGATATATTTAAAGGCAATATTGATCTTTCCGGAATAAGGCGACAAATCTATCGCTCCCGAGCTTATAAACTGACGGGAAGGCGTTGACTGTGTGGCGATCTTTGCAGTTAATTTTGTCCATTGGGCTTTCTTTAGGTTTGAGCCGTCAAAATTTTCTGAGACATAAATTTCCAATGCATTCAGCGGGGAATCAACTTTCAGGTCATGTTGGGCACTTCTAAAAGACAACACAGCATTTTTATAGGATTCCATATCAATTTTAGGAGAAACCAGCCAGGCAATATTTTCTGCAGCAGTGGTGCTGGTGGTATTGAATTCGGCATAACCATTCCCTCCGTACACCATACTTTTCCATAATTTAGACGCTTTTTCTACGATATTGCCCCAGCCCGGAAGATTAAAATTCACATTGTTTTTTACCGACTGAAAATCCTCCGAAAAGAAAGGCGCACTTCTTTTGCCTTCCATCATAACATCGCTTTCAAATCGGGCCACCAATTGATAGTCGGATCCGAATTTTGTGATCACCCCACGTACTTTTCCGCTCCCGTCAGGTACGATACCGGCTGCAAAATTGGCAAAACTGCTGGTCCTGAAAATAATTTGATTTCCCGTCTTGTCTGTCAGGTTCCAATTGGTCGCACCCCCAATAGCATTGGATTCCTCAAAATAATGACGACCGATTGCCGCCTCTGTAAATTGCACGTCTTTAAGGTCTACTAACGTGTTTAATTTGTTTTCGTGTAAAGCTTCTTCTATCGAAAGAGACTGCGCTAACTGGCTTTCATCAACCACTACGCAAGAAGCATTCAGCACGTTTTTATAATCATTTTGTGAAACCCTGCCTATTGTTGGTTCACCCGAATTACTGGCATACAAACTGCCAATCCTTAACGCACCATAACTGAGATCTGTATATTGATTTTTTAGTTTTATATAGACTCTGTTTCCGACACAAAAGTCTACGTAGCTATTCGCTGCATCAACAGCAACACTAAATCCTGTTTCTGGATATTGCTCGTTCCCTAATGTCTGAAAAGAAATCGTCCTGAAGAAATTGCCTCCTTCATCTGACGATACCACATAGCCTTCAATGACATCATCATAATTGTACTGCTTCGGAACTAAACCGGAAACACTTTTTACTTTTTCTACGGTCTGATTTACGGACAGGTTCGCCTGCTCACAGCCTAATTTAGGCATCTCAATTTCCGTGCTGCACGCGCAAAACAGATATAATTGTATGGCTAGAAAAGCGCTTAAATATATATTTCTCATAACATACTATGTTTTGTAAGGTTTATAAAGTGATACTAAGGTTTACGAAATAAGTCCTTCCGTAGCCATAAAAATATTTGGGTCCAAATGATGGAGTCCCGCTGGAAACATCCTGATTAAGTGCCCTAAAATTGGCATTTCTTGCCTGTTCAAAACCACCTGTTTTGTAATAGGAATCAAAAACATTATTTATGCTGGCAAAAAACCCAACATATTTTCCAAAAACCCGCCAGGATTTTCCTCCCGTGACATTTAATAAGGAAACGGGATTGAATTTTTCCTGCCTTAATAATTCATTAGCCCTTTCTTCGGTGGCTTCCGGAAAAGCTAAACCATTTTTTGAATTGATATAAAACCGATTCGTTCTTGCAATTGGGGAGACATCAATATAATTATTTGTCAAATAATTAATATTCGCAGCAAGCCACCAGAATTTAGGATCCCTGTATTCCAAACCCAATGAACAGGCCTGTTGTGGCATACCCGGCTGTTTGTAATTTTTTAGCCTGGATTCTCCAAAATCAAAAGTGGCCTGTGCATTCGTTTTTGCAGCATTGGCATCATTGGTGATCGATACATTTGGGTTACTGCTGTACGTATAATGGCCGTATGCTGCAGATAAACTCGTTTTCAATGTTGCCGAAATCTGATATTCAAAACTAAGTTCAGTTCCGATATTTTTCTTGTCCAGATTCGTTAGTGTCTGACTTACAAAAGCATCGGTATTATTATATCCGGCACCTTTATCAAAAATTCCTTCGACATAAAAAAAAGAGGTTTTGGTAGTGTTTTTTATCAGACTGTAGTAAAGGGTTGTCCTGATTTTAAGTGTAGGCGAACGATATACATAATTTCCTTCTGCGCTGCTTATTTTTTCATTTTCAATTCCGTTCACAATAGCGTTGTTGAGCCTTGAATTTGAAAAAGTATTGCGAAGTGAAGGTGCCCTTGTCAGATACATTCCATTAAAAAACAGTCCTTGTCTTCCTGAAATCTTATACGTCAATCCACTTTTGAAACCAAAATTTTCAAAATTTACTTTTTGGCTTTTACCCAGTGAAGTGGTTTGATAAATTCCGTTTTGATACAATCCTTCTCTTTGATAATCGGACACCGAATACGATTGTGACAGGTAAAACTCCGTTTTTTTATAATTGAATTTAAATTGTGTAAACGCATCAACAGTCGTTGCCAGAAGATTATAGTTGTAGCCATACTGATCCCCCACTTTTACCTGTCGGTTTGGATTTCGCAAATCAGATTGTGCCTGATTGCCATTGTAAAAAGCATCAATATCCATAAAATATTCCCCTCCCAGTAAATCTAAAAGATGCTGAAAATGATGCGCTTTCAAATTCCGAAAAGTAATTCCGCCGTCAAAAGCACTGTTTTCTGTGAGTTGGATATTTAGGTTTGAATTTGCCGCAAATGTCTTGTCGTCCGTCCGGTCTTCGTACAGAACATAATGACTTTGTACGGGTCCGTATCCTGTGATGATTCCTTCGGCATTTGTTATGGGTTTCTGATTGGCACGATAAATTTCTTCCCAGTTAATCTGCGGATTGTTCAAAAACGATTCTTTACTTTTTTCGGCATTTTCATGGTCAGGCGTAAAGTCTCCTGAGAATCCTCCTTTGTCAGCCGCATACATAGAGCTGAAATAACTGGGCAATTTTCGATAATAAACAGGATCCGGACTTGGTGTATTCTGATAATCGATATTGCTGTTTCCTGTTTTCCCAAACTGGTACATCATGCCCGAATTCAGGTTTGCTTTTTCATTTATCTTAAAATAATGGTTCAGCATTAAAAGCGGTTCTTCTATATTTTTAACTCTCGCATTCCGCTTTTTTCCGTTTTGCCAGCCCCAGTAGGAATTGTATTTTCCAGATGTCAATTGAGTAACTTCAGCTGTATTGGCGGAGTTTTTTCCACGGGAATTTGGCGTATAAAATCCTGTAAAATTAATCGAGTGCCGTTTGTTTACGTTCTTTTCGATACTTAGAAAAAAAGATTCCCCATCGAAATTTGTTCCTTCAAAATAACCTTCATTTCCGATGCGTTTCCCCGCTGAAACGACATACGCCCAGCCGGAAGAATTCATGCCTGAAGCATAGGTTCCTATAGCGCGCCAGTTGTACGTTGTATTGCTTCCGGAGAAAGTAAGACGTTCTCCTTTTCTATATAGGGAAGCCCGCGTATAAATTTGCTGCGTGCCCAAAATCCCTCCAAAACTATAAAGCGAAGCTGCTCCGCCAATAGAAAATTCCTGATTTCGAAGTACATCATTTAATCCTCCCCAATTGGCCCATTGCGGCCTTCCGTCGTAAATTTTATTCATGGGCATTCCATTCAGCATCATGGTCCCGTTTTCGCTGTCCAGACCACGTACTTTAAACCGGGCCTGTCCCCAACTAAACGCGGAGGCCTGAAAAAATGCATCTTTTGCTGATTGTAAAAGACCGGAAGTCATTTCGCTGGAACTGTTATCATCAGACAAATCACTTTCGAGCAGGGTAATTAAGGTGCCCTGTACCTCATCTGTAAAATTATCTTCCAATTGTAAAATCCCTAAAGTAAGGTTGGCATAGATATTTATTTTCAGCAGCAAATCTTTATACCCCTGACTGTGCACCAAAAGCAACTGCTCTCCTTTGAGGGAAGAATACAATACGAATTTTCCGTTTGCTCCGGTAAGCTGCGTGACAGCAGAATTCTGAATGCTAACGACAACATTCTCTAAAGGGTTTTGTGTTTTTGCATCAATCACGATTCCTGAAATGGAAATTTCCTTTTGTGCAAAAGCAAGTCCAAAAGGCAGCAAAATAAAAAACAAGATGTACTTTTTTCTCATGGATAACACCAATTAACTTTGATAAATACTTTGGGATTAAAATGTTTAAAAAAGCAAACATTCAATCCTTACATCAAAGGATAAAATTGGTCTTTGGAAAAAAGGTATTATAAAATGGCCGAACAAGTATTCGCGCTTCAAAGATAGCATTATTAATTAAAATAATACTTTTCTTACTATTTTATTTTAGAAGTGAATAAAGAATTCTAAATCCATACAGATTTACAACAATCTAATTTCGTCATGAAATCGTATCGTGTGCCATAAGATCTTCGAAAAGATGCTTAATTAAGCAGTTCTGATTTTAGAAACCATAAAGGCAATCAGAACGCCAAAGATTCCGATAAATGCAAAAGAAAACTGAAGTCCAAAGTTTTGGGCAATGTGCCCGATTACCGGAGGTCCCATTAAAAAACCAAGAAAACTAACGCTGGAAACTATCGTCAAAGCTTCTCCGGGCGGCACTGTCGGATTTTTTCCGGCCATACTGTAAACGGTTGGAACAATCGTAGCGACTCCCAGCCCAACAAACATAAAAGCAATGGTACAAGGTATGAGGTAAGGAAGAAAAACGGCGGTAAAAAGTCCGGCAGAAATCATCACACCGCTGATTTGCATAACGCGTTCACGGCCAAATTTATTGATCATTCCGTCTCCTAAAAATCGTCCGCCCGCCATCATAATCATGAAGGACGTGTACCCTAAAACCACCAACGGTCCCGGTGCCTCGACAACATCTTTAAAGTAGACTCCGCTCCAGTCAAACATAACCCCTTCGCTGGCCATGCTGCAAAAACCAATCACGCCCAGCCAGATTAATGCGCTGTCCGGTTTCACAAACAGCTTTTTCTTTTCTCCGGTTTTTACTTTAATTTTCTCTTTGGCCCTCACCAGAAATTTAAAATTAAAGGCGACCATGATTAGTACAATTCCCCCCACAATTAAAAAATGGTGCAGCGGACTTAACTTTAAGGCTAACATTCCTAAACCTACCAAAGCCCCTGTAAATCCGGCAAAGCTCCACATTCCGTGAAAAGACGACATGATTGTTTTTTTGAAAAGGACTTCGGTATAAACGCCTTGTGTATTGACGGCAATGTTGGCTAAGTTTCCAAACAACCCGAACAAAAACAAGCCTAACGATAATTGTAAAACGGTCGTTGCCAAACCTAAATTGGTAAGGCATAAAACATACATGATCAGCGAGAAAATCAGGATACGATGGCTTCCGAATTTGGTGACCATTTTTCCTGAAAAAGGCATAATCACCAACTGACCCACCGGCAATGCAAAAAGTATAGATCCCAAATCTCCTTCGGTGAGGTGAAGAGCGGTTTTAATATCCGGAATGCGGCTGGCCCAGGTGGCAAAACTTAAACCCATTCCAAAATAAAACATTCCGACAGCAAAACGAATTCGGTTTAAATAAGAAGCTTTTGCCTCTCTGTAGACTTTCTTAATTTTTCCTTTGGCCTGGAAGAATGATAATGGATTGAAATTGATCAAAATAATGCGTTTAATGTTTGTGTGGCAAAAGTACTAAAAAGCTACTTTACAGACTACCAAACCCTTTCGGTTCCCTGATTTATAACGTTATTGTTTATAAATTTAATCTAAATGAAGCAGAAAAGGCATTGGGTTGCAGGTTTTACGGGTTAGGCGGGTTGTCACTGGTTTTATTTTTTGCCTTTCCGATAACTATCGAAATCACATAATTAAATGAATTTAAAATCTGTGTCAATCCGCGTAATCTGCAAAATCTGCGGGCAAAGTTTTAATTATACTATTCAAAGTTTTTTATCAATACAAAATGATCAGGATCACGCATAAAAAGGATTGAAAAAAATATCTTGTTAATCCGCATAATCCGCCAAATCTGCGGGCAAAAAACAGCTAAAGAACGATAACCTTTTGCTGCGCAGCGCTCGCAATAGCGGCTTCGATAATCTGCATTACTTTTACACCGTCTTGTGCCGTAACCGGTTCTATTTTATTATTGGCAATTGATTCATAAACACCATCAAAAAATGAAAAATAATTCCCCTGAAGTGTTGGTACTTTTTCACGCACTTCTTTTCCGTTAATTTCGGTATGCAAAAGGCCCTGCAAACTTTCCGATTCTGTTCCCCAGGATGCTGAATCCGGTTTTTTTCCGAGTTTTAAATCGTCTTCCTGAACATCCCCGCGGGGTTTGAGGAAGGATCCTTTTTTTCCGTGAAGGGTATAGGCGGGATTCGCTTCCCTGACAAAGAAACTTGCTTTTAAACGAACTCTGAAATCATTGTAAATCAATACCAAATCGATCCAGTCGTCTACAAGAGAATTTTCCCGGGTCACTCTGATATCCCCAAAAACAGCTTTCGGCGAGCCAAACAAAGCAAGAGCCTGATCGATTAAATGGGGTCCCAAATCCTTCAGAATTCCGGCGCCGTCATTAACGGTTTCTTTATGTGCTTTCAGGCTCAGTAACGGATTGTATCTGTCAAAGTGAAACTCGGCTTCGACCAAATCTCCTAAAACGCCCTCATTGATTATTTTTTGAACGGTCTTAAAATCACTGTCCCAGCGTCGGTTCTGGAAAACGGCCAACTTCAGTCCTTTGTCTTTCGCAATTTTTGCCAGTTCCTCGGCTTCGGCCACAGTAGTGGTGAACGCTTTTTCTACAACGGCATGTTTTCCGGCCAGTAATACTTTTTTTGCATATTCGTAATGGGTCCCAACCGGGGTATTTACGATAACCAAATCAACGTCATCGGCTAATAATTCGTCGATGGAAGGATAACTTTTTACGTTTGGATAATCTTCCTGAATGAGTTTTTTGCTTCTTTCCCAGGAACCTAATAATTCAAATCCCGTATGAAGGTTTAAAAACGGGGCGTGAAAAACTTTCCCCGACATTCCGTATGATAATAGTGCTGTTTTTATTTTTTGCATTTTCGTTTCGTTTTTTTGTCACGGATTATATGATGGAAAAGTTTTTTTGCCACTAATTGCACAAATTTCCGCAAATTAATTTAATGTCTCTTTACCTTCATTGAATTTTTGTATTGCTTTCTTTTGCCACAGATTATTGTGATTGGAAAAGATTTTTTTTGCCACTAATTGCATGAATTTCCGCGAATTAATTTAATGTCTCTTTTCCTGCATTGAATTTTTGTATTGTTTTTTTGCCACAGATTTTCTCGATTAAAAAGATTTTTTTTGCCACTAATTGCACGAATTTCCGCGAATTAATTTAATGTCTCTTTACCTTCATTGAATTTTTGTATTGCTTTTTTTTGCCAGAGATTATTGTGATGGGAAAGATTTTTTTGCCACAAATTTCACGAATTTCCGCGAATTAATTTAGCATTTTTACACGCACAGATTTGTGAAAATTAGTGCAATTCGTGGCAAACTTTTTTTAATCCTTTTAATCAAAATAATCTGTGGCAAAAAATTAAATCTTAGCGCGTTCGTATTGTTTTGGCCATTGAATATCGTCGTGTAGTTCTTTGGCGAAATCTAAAGCTAAGTTCGGGTTTCTTAATGATTCCCTGGCGAATAAAACCAAATCGGCCTGACCGTTATTCAAAATATCTTCGGCTTGTTGCGATTCTGTAATTAATCCCACCGCTCCGGTTAAGATGGCAGCTTCTTTTTTGATTTTTTCAGCAAAGGAAACCTGATAACCGGGACCAATCTGAATTTTTTGGTGTGAAACCAATCCGCCCGATGAAACATCAATTAAATCTACTCCTTTTTCTTTTAGTATTTTCGAAAGCTTTACAGATTCTTCCGGATTCCATCCGCCTTCTGCCCAGTCTGTTGCTGAAATCCGAACGAATAACGGCAAATCTGACGGCCATTCCGACTGAACGGCTTCGACAATTTCCAAAGTAAAACGGATTCTGTTTTCAAAACTTCCTCCGTATTCGTCGGTTCTGACATTCGTTAAAGGCGATAAAAACTGGTGCAGTAAATAACCGTGTGCCCCATGAATTTCCACAACCTTATAGCCCGCTTCAACAGCCCTTCTGGTTGCTGCTTTAAAATCGGAAACTACTTTACGGATTCCGTTTTGGTCTAAAGCTTCCGGAAGGAATGGTTCATCATCGTGATACGGAATCGCACTCGCAGAAACCGTCTGCCATCCGCCTTGGGCGAAATCTAACTTTTTATTGCCTTCCCACGGAGCCGAAACACTGGCTTTTCGTCCGGCATGCGCCAGCTGAATTCCGGGAACGGCGTTTTGAGAAACGATAAATTCGTTGATCGGTTTTAATTTTTGAATGTGGTCATCTTTCCAGATTCCAAGATCTGAAGGAGATATTCTTGCCTCCGGAGAAACGGCTGTCGCTTCCTGAATGATCAAAGCTGCTCCGCCGCTGGCACGACTTCCTAAGTGAACCAAATGCCAGTCGTTTGCAAATCCGTCAACTGAAGAATACTGACACATAGGCGAAATAACGATTCTGTTTTTTAAGGTAATTTCTTTTATTGTAAGTGGAGAAAATAATAATGAAGCCATATTTTGTAACTTTTAATAGTTGTGTGCTACCTATTGGGTACGATAGCGTTTAAAAAAGTAAAGTTAAGGCATCTGCCTAAAAGGAGAAATCTAAATGTTTATTAATTAACAAACATTTAAAACCTTATGTATTATCTTGCACTATCAAATTAAAATAGAAACGTTACTTTTGTGCGTTAAATTACGAACTAAAAATACAAAATGGATATAGTTATCAAACTCTCTCAATTTCTATTGAGTTTATCTTTACTTATTATTCTTCACGAATTAGGACATTTTATTCCTGCTAAATTATTTAAAACAAGAGTCGAAAAATTTTACTTATTTTTTGATGTTAAATATTCTCTTCTTAAAAAGAAAATCGGCGAAACAGAATACGGAATCGGATGGTTACCGCTTGGAGGTTATGTAAAAATCTCGGGTATGATCGACGAAAGCATGGACAAAGAACAAATGGCCCTGCCTCCGCAACCGTGGGAATTTCGTTCTAAACCGGCATGGCAGCGTTTGATTATTATGCTGGGTGGTGTTACGGTAAACTTTATCCTGGCGTTTATTATCTATATCGGAATGGCGTTTGCTTACGGTGATACCTATGTTGCCAACAGTGATTTGAAAGACGGTGTTCTGGTTGAAAATCCGGTGATGCTGAAAGCTGGTTTTAAAACCGGAGACAAACTGGTTTCGATTGACGGTAAAAAAGTGGTGAACTTTGATGGTGATTTAAACATGAACATCATCATGGCGAAACAGGTCCTGATTGAAAGAAACGGTCAAGAGCAAACCATTACGATGCCAACTGATTTTGTAGATCAGTTATCGAAATACGAAAAAGGCCTTTTAGTAACAATCCGTAAACCTTTTGCGATAAAAGATGTTCCTGCTGAATCCGGAAATAAAGATTTAAAGGCAAAAGATCTAATTGTGAGCATCAACGGTCAACAGGCAAAATATTACGATCAGGCAGTGGCTATTTTGGCCAGCAACAAAGGAAAAACAATTCCGGCTGTTGTGCTGCGTGATTTAAAACAAACTCCGGTTACGGTAAAAGTAGATAAAAACGGAAAATTGGGTGTAATTGCAGGCGGTGTAGATTTATCTGATTTAGAAAAACTAGGCTACTATAAAATAAGTACCAAAGAATATAGTTTCTTCGAATCTATTCCGGTTGGACTTGAAAAAGGGAAAGACCAGTTGGTAGGTTACGGAAAACAGCTGAAAATGATTTTCAATCCGGAAACCAAAGCATACAAACAAGTAGGTGGTTTTGCAGCGATTTTTAACATTTTTCCGAGTTCATGGAGCTGGGAAGTATTCTGGTCGATCACGGCTTTATTGTCAATTATGCTTGGTGTTATGAATTTATTGCCAATTCCTGCCCTTGACGGAGGTCACGTGATGTTTTTATTATACGAAATAATCAGCGGCAGAAAACCGAGCGATAAATTCTTAGAGAACGCCCAAATGGTTGGTTTCGTTTTACTTATAGCACTGCTTTTGTTTGCTAACGGAAACGATATCTACAAGGCAATTGTAGGCAGATAAAAATAATTGAGAAAAAGTGCTAAAATATTTTTGCGAAATTAAAAAATCAACTATATTTGCACTCGCTAAAAAGAGCAACAACTTCCTCCTTAGCTCAGTTGGTTAGAGCATCTGACTGTTAATCAGAGGGTCCTTGGTTCGAGCCCAAGAGGGGGAGCAACTTTTTTTAGCAAACATATTTACCTTTAAGGTGATTCCTTCTTAGCTCAGTTGGTTAGAGCATCTGACTGTTAATCAGAGGGTCCTTGGTTCGAGCCCAAGAGAGGGAGCAAATAAGACTATCAGAAATGATGGTCTTTTTTTTGTTATATATGTCAACCATATTATTAGTCCAGTTTGTCATTTCGACCAAAGGGAGAAATCGCACAAGATAATCGACAAAGATTGGCGATTATAGCTACGGAGTTTCTTGTGTGATTTCTCCTTACGTCGAAATGACACCAAGCGATCGACAAAGATTGGCGATTTTAGCTACGGAGTTTCTTGCGTGATTTCTCCTCACTGCGAAATGACACCAGGCGATCGACAAAGATTAGCGATTATAGTTACGGAGTTTCTTGTGTGATTTCTCCTCACGTCGAAATGACACCAGGCGATCGACAAAGATTGGTAATTCTTAGATACGAAGTTTCTACTGCGATTTCTCCCTTCACTCGAAATGACACATAAAATTAAATGAACTTATATCACTTATATGGTAAAGCATCACACCACATGACCGACACAGACTGGCGATTTTAACCTGTTTGTCGCGCAGCTGAACCGGAAGGTCAGTTCCTTTTAATTTAAACCCTAAAGGGCAAATTAAAGCCCTGCAACTGGCCAGCGAAAACAAAGTAGGCTTACAGTGTATCGTTGGCAATCTCGAAGCGCTCGAATTCGAAAAAGAATCGTTTGATGCAATCGGATTGATATTTGGAAGGATCAATGATTGATACTTTTTGCAAATGATAAAATGAAGTTTGCAAAACTATTAGTTTTTGTTTTATGTAAGAAAATTTATACTTTTGTTTCACGCCCTACAAGGAAGCATTAGCCCAAATTGAATAATTATAAGTTACTAATGTAAACTTGTATCGTACAGAACCGATTATTTCTCAACAATTTTAAATATCTTTGAACTATGAGCACAGCAACAAAACCAAATCATATAGGCCGAAAAATCAGCCGTATTCGTGAACTTCGTGATATGAAGCAGGAAGCATTGGCACAGGCTTTAGGCACCAATCAACAAGCTATTTCGATTATTGAAAACAGCGAAACAATTGATGAAGAAAAACTGATAGAAGTTGCTAAAGCACTTGGTGTAACAGCAGAAGCCATTAAAAATTTCTCTGAGGAAAATATGACTAATTATTTCAATACTTTTAATGATACTGATTTTAGCAGTAGTCAGGGAGCTTTCAGTCAAAATCATCAATGCTCATTTAATCCTCTTGATAAAGTGGTGGAACTTTACGAACGTTTGGTTCTGGCTGAAAAAGAAAAAGTTGAATATTTAGAAAAATTGTTGAAGGAGAAGTAATTCTTTTTAAAACATAGCATTTATATAAAAGAGAGATCTCGTCTGAGATCTCTCTTTTTTTGTTTTGGCGTGTCTGTTTTACATTTCAAAATTTTATGAACAAAAAAGGAATTAAAAATATTTTGTTTCGCTTTTTGAAACAAAATTAAAATTTAAAAAATTTGTTCGTGTTTTTGAAACAAATTTTAATAAAAATAAATTTGTTACAGTTTCTTTTCAAAATGAAACCTAAAAACCATTAGCCCCCATTCTATCTTTAATTCACAGTAAGCGGCGGCGGAATTATCCCTTGCGAGATGTATTTCAACCCTGAGATTCCGGGTAAAAACAAATACAAACTTCCGTCTGTACGTACAAAACGCGTCAGGTTTGGGGTTTCTGTATAAGTTCCCTTTTCATTATAAGCAAAGACAAAATTATCCGGACTGCTATCGTCGGCCTGTGGTCCAAAAATTGGGTCTACTCCGCTATAATTTGGCGATGCATCGGGATTTCTAAAACCGCCTTGTTCTAACCAGAGCCTCGTCACAAAGCGAAACTGAAAATCAAGAACAGCACCAATAAACAATCCAACCAATCCGCGTTGTATGCCGGGTTTTTCAGCAGGATCATAAACGGGTCCGTACGGCGATGCGCGTCTTACAATACGATGCGTTTCGGCGTTATCATCATTCCCTTTTACGTTTATATCATCCCGCGGGTTTGCTCTTCGGATGTGCGCTGCATACGGACATTTTAAGGCGAGTTCGTCACTGCTTTGATCGCCTTGCTGGTTTGGGCTTGGCGTTAAGTAATTGAAATTCGTAAAATTAAAATTTTTGGTACTGGGTTCTCCCAGGCTTTTATCTTCCTTGTCAGGAGATACCACAAGAGGTGTACCGTCACGCCAGCGTCCGCACATTTTTGCAGCCATTAATTCGGGCGAGATTTCAGTGTTGGAATGGATAAATCTATTGAATTTGGCTTCGTCCTGATACAACAATCGAAACGCCGAAAAGGTACCGTTTACCAATAAAGTATGGGCATAATAATCCTTCGCCTGTTGGCTGATCACAAAACGATCGAGTGGTACTTTTGGCCGGTCATCGATACTGCTGATGCCCATTAATTTTCGCATCTTGGGCTTTTCCCATATAATATCATCAATGCGGGGCTGAGACAGACTATCGCGATACCCAAAATGTACATAATCTGAATTTCCATCGACTGTAACAGGATCTGAATCCTGATAATATACCGGAATTACAGCTGGCCCTGATGGTGTTTCTGTGATCATACCCAGCAAAGCCGCATAGTATTTTTCTCTGTTTTCAGCGGTCAAAGTAAAAAGCGTTATTTGAATATGAAGCTCACTGCCATTGGCAGTTGGTGCTTCTTTTGGTATCCAGCCTCCGTTTTTCCACCAGTTCGCCGGAGCACTCTCTCCGGTATCACCCATTTGTCCGGCATCTTCTACGGCTCCTTTTTTAAAGGATTTAAACACTTCGCGACTTGAATGCCGTTCTACTGCTTTACTATTAGCTGTACCTATAAGCTTTTCTAAACCTGCATACGTAAAACCAATATTAAGACAATAGTCCGGTTTTTCCATGTTTTCCCACGGCTCTGCATTGGTTATCAACAAACCACCGGGAGCAGTTCCCGAAGCCAGGTCTGCACAAAACTGTTTTGCTCCGTCAGTATTTTTTATACTGAAAATAATATATCTGATATGAGGAAAATTATAGCCCCGCAATATTAATCCCTGTATATCATTCATCTCAATTTGACTGGAATTACTCATAGTTTATCTTCATTAAGATTAGATTCAAAATTATTCGCAATCCGGTTTTTGGGCTTTCGGAAAATTATAACTCACCTCACCCGGAACCGCTGGCCATACTTTATCGGCATTTGGATAGTTATCAATAATTTTTGCTACTGTAAGTCCCGGAAAATTGGTGCCAAAAACATATTTTCCTTTTTTATCTCCTGCTGAGAAAACGGGATCACCAAAATTGTAACGCATCAGCAAGCAGTAAAATGCTGCTGCATTTTTAACCACTCCGCTATTTTCGTCGTTTTTTTTCTTTTTTATAAATTTTGCAGATGTTGGTCCGTCTGGGTCTACACCCGGAATTCCCTCTTCATCTATAAACTGCAACAGGCCGTCTAGACCATCCACAATTTGCTCTATCTTGAAGAACGAGCTGATATAATCATCGAATTGCCCGTCATAGATGGACATAACCACCAATACATCTTTTCCCGGATAAGACTGAAATCCCGGAACAGGTATTCCCGGAGTTGGAGTTCCGTCTGCCTGCGCATAAATGGTAAAATAATGGACACCGGTTGTTTTACGGGGATCTCCGGTTGGAGCGGTTAACAAAGCTACAGCTTCTTTAGCTTTTTGAACTTCTCCCATTGCCTGGGTTAGAAAACCTTTTTTCAGAGGAATAAATAAAAATAACAGATGCTGTTGATCTGTAATGGGTACTGTGATTACTTTGGGTGTTGACATGGTTTCGTTGTTTATCGGATCGCCCTACTCTGTTCAGGCTTTTCGGGGAAACGCCTGTTAATGACTTAATCAAGACGAATTTAAGGACACC
Organism: Flavobacterium sp. ENC; assembly: GCF_020991415.1. Lineage (GTDB taxonomy): Bacteria > Bacteroidota > Bacteroidia > Flavobacteriales > Flavobacteriaceae > Flavobacterium. The sequence continues at coordinate 612,760 of NZ_JAJMOY010000001.1, forward strand.
TAACACAACCAAGTCCAGTACTTATACCTGATTTAAGGCTTGCTAATTTTCAAAAAAAATAGCGCTGCAATTGCTTGCAGCGCTATTTTATATAAAATTTGAGAATAAACTTACACTCCTAATTTCTTGGCAATCTCAGCAGGAAGCCCGCCTTTGTTTACTAATAGAGCAGTTGTTTTATATTTTACGAAATTTTTGGTTACGAATAAGAACCCTTTATAGTCGTTTGTTTCTCCCCAGGAATTTTTTACGATGTAATATTCTCTTCCGGTCTGATCTTTGGCAAGACCTATAATGTGCATTCCGTGATCGTCCGTAGTGGTGTAATTGTCAAACGCAGCCTGACGCATTTCAGCTGTGATTTCCGGTTCCGGTTTTGGTCCGTTAAACATGTCTGCTTTTTCTTCTGCAGTCATATCATCGAATTTTTTGGTCGGAACATACGCTACACCATTTTTCCAGCTAAAGCTTTTTTCACTTACGTCAGTTGCCCAGGCTACAGTGTATCCTTTTTTCAAAGCATTGTCGATAACGTCTGTCATATCGTTTACTTTTACATTGTACACCTGATCAAAAGACCAGTTGTCCGGCACCATCATAGTTGTTTTTTGGTAATACGGCGCTGTGGTAAACGATGACATTTCGATATAATCATCGGGATTGATTCCTACTACTTCTTTCGCAAAAGATTGTGGCGTGTAATTTTTTCCTTTGTAGGTAAAATTATCCGGCGCTTTTCCTAAATACGAATCAATAACCGCTGCATACGCTTTTTGCCAGTTGGGTGTTAATTCCCCGTTTGGATTTTTTACCACAGCCGCCAAAACGCCTTCGATAAGTGCAGACATTTCTCCAAATTTATTTTTATCGGTTCCGTAATTCAGTCCTGTGTAGACTTCTCTAGGAACGGTTCCGTATTTTCTGTACATATTAATTACATCGTGCAAAGCACCTCCGTCACCCAAAGTAACCGCTCCGTGCATACGGACATAATTGATTCCTTTTTCAACATAAACATTTCTCGCCGAATAAATCTGAGACAATTCAACCGGCTGTTTTCCCAAACGAATCATTTCTGACTCTAAAAAAGAGTTGGTAGAATAACTCCAGCAGGTTCCTGAAGAACCTTGTGTTTTTACAGAGGTTGTTCCTAAATTGATTTGTTCCGTGAATTTAAAGTTCTCTTTACTTTTATCACTCGCATTTAGTTTTAAGGAGTTTACCAAAACGTCCTGTGCAAAACAGCTGCTTGCTCCAACAAAAAATACCGAAGCCGCAAGTACCGATTTGAATGAAAATGGATTCATAAATTAATGTTTAAGGTTTGAATAAATTAGTCTGTGATGTTTCTAATTTGTTACAAAACAATTAAATTTTATGTAATTTATTGCCCTTCTGCGGTTAATATTTTCATAATCTTTTTATTAAGGCGTAAAATAGTACAAAATATGCAAAATCAGGGTTGTTTTTTTACAATCGGGAAAAAAGAACCGTTCATAGTTTCTGAATTAGTAGTAATTTGGTGGCTGTAATTCCCATCAATAATGTACGAACTCGAAAAAGAGAAATACTTAGGCAATACCAAAAACATTTACAACAACAGTCAGGGAATTGCTGTTGTAGAAACCGAGTATCAGCAGAAAGTTTTTGAAGGCTGGCACTCGCACAACAACGCGCACATTACGCTTTTCCTGAGAGGCGGCACGTCGGAAAAACGAAAAAATTCCACTCTTGATGTTGGTCCCGGTTCGCTGTTGTTTTACCACAGCGATGAATTGCACCTCAATCACAATACACTTTTCCCGTCTAAAAACATTAACCTCGAGATCGAAGAAAACGTTCTCCGGGAACTTCAGATTAACGAAGCCATCATCGAAAAATCGGTACGGAATACCACGCTTACCAAATTTCTGATTCTTAAGATTTTTAAGGAATCCCTGGTTGCCGATCCGTTTTCGGGCGATACAATCAACATGCTTTTTGCGCAGCTGTCCAACCCGAATGCGCATTTGGACCAATTCGAAAAAAGTCCGTTTTGGGTGAAAAGCCTAAAGGAACTGCTCAACGATTGCTGGAACGAAAACCCGAACCTGCAGGATCTGGCGCAGGTTTTAAATCTAAATCCCATTACCATTTCAAAACATTTTCCGAAATATTTTGGCTGTACGCTTGGCGAATACATGCGCCGGATTAAAATAAACCGTTCGCTTTCGCTGATCGATTCGAAAGAGAATAATCTGACCGAAATTAGTTTTCAATGCGGTTTTGCCGATCAGAGCCACTTTATACGGACGTTTAAAAACCAGACCGGATTTCTTCCGAAACAATTTCAAAAATTATAAGAGAAGCAAATTTCATTCTATTTTTTGGTTTTGAGGCAGGCTACATTTGTCTTATAATAATCATTAAATCAAACTCAAATGGAAACGCTTACTGCCAAACAAAAAATATTTAATTTTCCCGTTACCAAAATCATTCTGGCCTTAATTGTCTTTATGGCTTTCGTAATTATCGGACAGCAAATTGCCGCAAAATTACTTGGAATGACTGCCCTGGATAAAGACTTCAGAAATCTTTTTAAAGGAATTTTCGTTTCGGCTTTAGCTGTTACGAGTTATATTCTTTTCTTTACCTATTATGAAAAAAGAGCCGTAACCGAATTATCGTCAAAAAGACTGGCTCAAAATCTGATCATAGGAACTTTAACCGGTTTTGGACTTCAGGCCTTAACGATTCTGGTAATTTATATTAGCGGAGGGTTTAGTGTTGTTGCCGTAAATCCGGTTTCGTTTATTCTGATTCCGCTTACGGTGGCTTTTACAATTGCGATTATTGAAGAGATATTGGTTCGCGGGATTGTGTTCCGGATTATCGAGGAAAAACTGGGAACTTATATTGCCCTGAGTATTTCGGCTGTTTTATTTGGAGCCCTGCACATGGCCAATCCAAACAGTACTTTGCTTTCGGGATTGTGTATTACGTTTGCCGGTTTCCTGCTGGGTACCGCTTTTGTTTACAGCCGAAATTTATGGTTTCCGATTACGCTGCATTTTGCGTGGAATTTTACGCAGTCGGGCATTTTTGGTGCGATCACTTCCGGAAACGAAAAAACCAAAAGTGTACTGGAAAGCAAAATACAAGGATCAGTCCTTTTAACCGGAGGAGAATTTGGACCGGAAGGCAGTATTCAGGCCAACGTATTCTGTCTTATCGGAGCAATAGTCTTATTGGCGCTAAGCCATAAAGAAAATAAAATCATGGCGCCTTACTGGAAAAAATAAACTACACCAATCACCAATAAAAAAGGGTTTATGAAATTTTCATAAACCCTTTTTTGATAGGTTGTTATCGTAAAACGAGAGGACTATTCTATTTCAGAAACTCTCATCGTATTTACCATTCCTTTATCTTTAATTGGCATTGCCGCAAGGTTGATCAAGTAATCTCCTTTTACAGCGTATCCTTTTTCAACTGCTATTCTGTTAACGTCAGTTACCGTATCATCTGTACTTTCGTCTTTATCATAGTAGTATGATTTTACTCCCCATAATAAATTCAATTGTGTTAAGATTCTTCTGTTTGAAGTAAACACCAAAATATGTGCTGAAGATGGTCTCCATGCAGAAATCTGGAAAGCAGTATACCCACTGTTTGTTAGCGTACAAATTGCTTTTGCCTTAATTTCATTCGCCAATAAAGCCGCCTGGTGACAAACTGTTTTAGTAATAAAACGTTTTGTTTTGATTTGCGGCGTATTTTGAGGAACATTGATTAGCGGAGAGTCTTCAACTGCTTCACAAATCTGAGTCATTTTCTGAATTACCTGTACCGGATAATTTCCTGTAGCAGTTTCTCCGGACAACATTACGGCATCAGCACCATCCATTACCGAGTTGGCAACGTCATTTACTTCTGCTCTTGTTGGTGTTAAACTTGTAATCATGGTTTCCATCATCTGAGTCGCAACAATAACCGGGATTCTGGCCGTTTTGGCTCTTCTGATCAAGTCTTTTTGTACCAATGGCACTTCGTGTGCAGGAAGTTCAACTCCTAAGTCTCCACGGGCCACCATTAAGGCATCACAATAGGCTACAATTTTATCCATGTTCTCAAGAGCTTCCGGCATTTCAATTTTAGCAACAATTGGAATTTTAACATCTGAATGTTTTGCAATCAATTCCTGTAAATCCTGTAAGTCACGAGGCGTTTTTACGAATGAAAGTGCAATCCAGTCTACTTTTTGCTCGATAGCAAAAATAGCATCTGCAATATCTTTTTCAGTTAATGCCGGTAAAGAAATTTTAGTGTTTGGAAGATTAACCCCTTTTTTAGATTTTAATTCTCCACCCTGAATTACTTTGGCAACAACTTCTGTTTTTTTATCTGTTGAAATAATTTCAAAAATCAGTTTACCGTCATCAAGCAAAATACGCTCACCCGGGTTTACATCATTTGGGAAATTCTGATATTTCATGAATACTTTTGAAGCGGTTCCGATCACGTCTTCAGCAGTAGTAAAAGTAATGATGTCACCATCATGTACTACGGTTCCTTCTTCCATAACCCCAACTCTTAGTTTTGGTCCCTGCAAATCCCCAAGGATTGCTGTAGTGTAACCAAATTCTTCGTTCAGGCTTCTGATAATTCCAATTTTTTCTTTTACTCCTTCGTAATCAGCATGCGAAAAGTTAACTCTAAACACATTTACACCTGCGTCGATCATATCCTTGATAATCTCTCTAGTTCCACATGCAGGTCCAAGTGTGGCTACAATTTTGGTTTTTTTGTTTGTAAGCATTTTTTTTAAAAAATTAAATTGTTTTTTGACTTTATTTTGTTTGTATCAACAACATATATAGCTGCGATACTCTCTATTGCATTTAACTGTTGTTGGATTTCTGAATAATCAACAGCCTCGTCGCTGATATCGATTTTCAGGAAAAAATCTACTTTTTTGAATTCAGGAAGTAAATGAATTGTTGTAGAAACCTCACTCGTCTCATTGGAAAACAAATTCTGGAAATCATTTTTACTCACAGAAATGATTTCATTTTTATTCTGAATCAGATTCCACGAAACGGCCTTTTCAGAATCATAATAGTAAAATCTGGAAAAATTTGCTTCACCTTCCTTAGTCTGAGCGTGGATCTCGTTCTTGCTCTTACTTAAGTTTATCGGAAGTTTTTTATTGATAAAATAGGCCAGTCGGTAATCTTCCAAAGAAGTATGGATTGCCATTAAATAATAATCAATTTCGTCAAATTCGTCCAAATCCAATCTATGAATTGCCATATCATGAAAAATCAAGTTGTAAATATACTATTTCTAACGGACCATCAACAGGTAAGATTAGCTTGTTTTTGTTAATTTATAAACGAAAACGTTGTAGCTTTAACATCGCCACGCTATTTATGTAGTTATTTCTTATCTATTTTTTCCTGAAATGCAAAATAAGCCCGTTGCGATGCTTTTTCTTCTGCCTTCTTTTTTGAAGTTGCTCTTGCTCTTGCAATTACTTTATCGTCTATACTTAATTTTACACCAAACAAACGTTGTCCGTCAATTCCGTTATCTTCAAAGATATCATAATGAAAGATTCTCTTTTCTTTCTGACACCATTCGATAACCAGACTTTTATAACTAATAACTTTCCCTTCAAGCCGGGCGATATCAACATAAGGTGTAATGACTCTTTTCTGAATAAACTTTTCACAAAAAGGATATCCTCTATCTAAATAAATAGCCCCAATAAGGGATTCAAAAATATTACCGTGAATGTTTTCACCAAAATGATGAATGGGCACTTTACTTTCTACAAACCGGACTAAGTTCAGGTCTTTCCCCAATTCATTCAGGTGTTCGCGGCTTACGATTTTCGAGCGCATCTTCGTTAAATACCCTTCATCCCCATTAGGCGCTTTGTTAAATAAATGTGCTGCAATTACAGCACTTAACATAGCATCTCCTAAAAATTCCAGACGTTCGTAATTAATCGGATGTCCGGACTCATCCAGCTTATTGGAAGAGCGGTGTGTAAAAGCTTTCTTATAAAAATCTATCGAAGCGGGCTGAAAACCAAGTATTTTCTGAATAGTGTCAAAAAAAATCCCGTCTTCTGGAGAACGGGATTTTGAAAATATTTTTTTGATAAAATTCATAGACAAAACTAGTCAGCTAATTTTTTAAACAATACACAAGCATTGTGTCCACCAAAACCAAAAGTGTTACTCATGGCAACATTTACCTCTCTTTTTTGAGGCTTGTTTAAGGTAAGGTTTAATGCAGGATCAATATTTTCATCCACAACAGTATGGTTAATCGTCGGAGGAACAATTCCGTGTTTCATAGCCAGGATAGAAGCAATAGCTTCAATAGCTCCGGCAGCACCCAGTAAATGTCCTGTCATCGATTTTGTAGAGTTGATATTGATGTTTTTTGCATGACTTCCGAAAACAGCACTGATGGCTTTTAGTTCGGCTACATCTCCTAGTGGAGTAGAAGTTCCGTGAGTGTTGATATGATCTACATCTTCAGGGTTCATTCCTGCATCTCTCAAGGTGTTTTTCATTACCGCAATAACGCCAATTCCTTCCGGATGTGGTGCTGTTAAGTGGTAAGCATCAGAAGACATTCCGCCACCGCCAACTTCGCAGTAAATTTTTGCGCCTCTGGCTTTGGCATGTTCGTATTCTTCAAGAACCAAAGCTCCTGCTCCTTCTCCTAAAACGAAACCGTCTCTGGTTGCATCAAAAGGTCTTGAAGCTGTTTCAGGGCTTTCATTTCTGGTAGATAAAGCATGCATGGAGTTAAAACCTCCCATACCTGCAATCGTAATGGCAGCTTCTGAACCACCTGATACAATAACATCACACATTCCTAAACGAATGTAGTTGAAAGCATCTATTAAGGCATTTGCAGAAGAGGCACATGCAGAAACAGTAGTATAATTTGGACCCATATACCCATTACGCATTGAAATGTGCGCAGGAGCAATATCGGCAATCATTTTTGGAATAAAAAACGGATTGAATTTTGGCGTTCCGTCCCCTTTAGCGTAATAAATTACTTCTTCCTGGAACGTTTCCAAACCTCCAATTCCTGCTCCCCAGATCACACCTACTCTTGTTTTGTCGATATTATCATTCGTAAGTCCGGCATCTTTAATGGCTTCATCACTGGCAGCAACAGCATATTGCGCAAATTTATCTAATCTTCGAGATTCCTTGCGATCCATGTAATCTTCAATATTGAAGTTTTTTACTTCACAGGCAAATTTCGTTTTATGCTTCTCTGTATCATAATACGTGATAGGAGCGGCTCCGCTAACTCCATTCAAAAGTGCCTCCCAATAATCCTGGATATTATTCCCGATAGGAGTAAGAGCACCTAATCCTGTTACAACAACTCGCTTTAACGTCATAAATATGTATTTTGTACTTTAAACAAATAAAACCCATGCTTTCTTAACTGTAGTGTTACTTTAAGAGCTATGGGTATTACAATATAAATATATCTTTTTGATTGAAAACCAATCGAATTTTAAATTTTAAAAAAATAATAACACCCGATTTTTAACAAATTTCAAATTTCAAAAGTCAAATTCCAAAATTGGAGTTTGGAATTTCAAAAATTGGGATTTTTTAGAAATCGGGTGTGGTATTATTATTTTTTAGCTTCCTCGATATAAGAAATAGCTTGACCAACAGTAGCAATGTTTTCTGCTTGATCGTCTGGAATTTGGATATCAAATTCTTTTTCGAATTCCATAATAAGCTCAACAGTGTCTAATGAGTCAGCCCCTAAATCATTAGTGAAGCTTGCTTCTGTTACAACTTCGTTTTCGTCAACGCCTAATTTGTCTACGATAATCGCTTTTACTCTTGATGCAATGTCTGACATAATCTTTAATTTTAGAATTTAATTTGTTGGCAAAAATAAAAAACTTTATTTTAAAACAACTATTTAGTTTATAAATGTGATACTAATTTATAAAATTAATTTCAAGAAAGCCCTTTTAATACTATTTATTTTCGTTTTTTATTCCGTTTTTTGCATTCTCAAAATAAAGTCGATTATGAAAAAAATTATTGTTTTTGCCTCAGGATCAGGAAGTAATGCAGAAAACATTATAAAACATTTTGCAAAAACCAAAATCGCAAAAGTCGTTTCGGTTTTTACGAATAATGCTTCTGCAAAAGTTATCGAAAGAGCCAAAAATCATCATATTCCAGTCGAAATCTTTTCAAAAAATGAACTTTTAGAAAGAAATTTACTGCAAAAAATACAGGAAATCGACCCGGACCTGATTGTTCTGGCAGGTTTCTTATTGAAATTCCCGGACCACATAATTGAACAATATCCCGAGAAAATTATTAACATCCATCCTGCCCTTTTACCCAATTACGGCGGAAAAGGAATGTATGGAATGCACATTCACAGGGCAATAGTAAATAATAAGGAAAAAGAAACCGGAATCTCCATTCATTATGTAAATGAACATTATGACGAAGGCGGCATTATTTTTCAGAAAAATGTATTGCTAACCGAAGACGACACACCTGAAACAGTGGCCGAAAAGATTCATGAATTAGAACAAAAGTATTTTCCGGAAATTATTTCCAGATTGTTAGAATGTTAGACTTCTTAGAATGTTAGATTGTTGGATTGTTAGATTTTTGGATTATTTACGCTAGTTAGACATTGGAAGTATTTAAGCATTTCTAATAGAAATCCATGAAGTCTAAAATCCTACATTCTAAGCTGTCTACATCCAGCAATCCAAAATCTAAAAATCTAAATATCTAAATATCTAAGAAGTCCAACGATCTAAGAAGTCTAAAAAAATGAATCACGAAGTACATATATATACTGATGGCGCCGCTAAAGGAAATCCGGGAAACGGAGGTTATGGCGTAGTCATGGAATTGGTTGGAACACCGCATAAAAAGGAATTTTACGAAGGCTTTCGTCTTACGACAAACAACAGAATGGAACTTTTGGCTGTAATCGTAGGTCTGGAGAAATTAAAAAACCCGAATATGAAAGTCCTTGTAATTTCTGATTCTAAGTACGTCGTAGATTCAGTTGAAAAAAAATGGGTCTTAGGCTGGGAAAAAAAGAAATTTGCCGGCAGAAAAAATCCGGATTTATGGAAACGTTTTTTAATCGTTTACCGCAAACATCAGGTCGACTTTAAATGGATCAAAGGCCACAACAATCATCCGCAAAACGAACGATGCGACCAGCTTGCCGTGATGGCATCTATGCAGCCCAAACTTTCTGTAGATGTTTATTACGAAACCATCGGATCTAAAGAATAAAAAAAACGCATCCGCTGCGGCAGATGCGTTTTCTGTACTAACTTAAATTCTTACTTATTCCTTATCCAGGTCTTTTGCAGTTTTAAATCCGGTCAAAAGTCCGATTCCCGCCATGATAAAGATAATGGAAGGATAAACGGCACCATCCTCTAAAGAGGTGTAAGTTGTAATCAGCAAGGCAAGAAAAATTCCAACGCCGCTGCCAATTAATAAAAAAGCCAGATTAACAACTATGATTTTCCAGGCGGAAACGCCTTTTTCCCTGCCTTGCAAAAAAATGCTGGCATCGACACCTTTTTCGATAAGTGCCAGCCGTTCGCGGTTTCTGGTTGAATAAATAAGATAAACAATCCCGAAGATCATTAGAAAAAAACTAAGTGGTATTAAAATTCCTGGTATCATAATATTTTGTTTTTAATTGATTGATACTTCATAAGACGAGAGGAGTTTCATTTAGGTTACAGGTTTTAGTGAAAATTTCAATTTTTAAATTCTAAAAGGGAAGAAATTCCAATTTTTTAAAATCCAAATTCCAACGAAATTACCCTTAACTTTGAGTTTATTATATAGCACTATAATATATGTCCTTATTTTCATCTGTACTAATTGGGATTTCAATATTTGGATTTGGATTTTTAAAAATATTGTTTTTTTCACTTTCCTTGTAACCTAAACAAACAAAAGGTCGTCCTATATAATATGAGTACATTAGAAGATCAACATTATATCAATTTAATCCTGCAAGGCGACCGCAATGCGTTTGCCGTGCTGGTAAATCGTTATAAGGATATGATCTTTAGCCTGGCGCTCAAAATGGTCAAAAACCGGGAAGAAGCTGAGGAAGTGGCACAGGATACTTTTATCAAGATTTACAACTCTTTGGGAAAGTTTAAAGGCGATTCGAAATTTTCAACCTGGAGTTATAAAATCGCTTACAACACTTGTCTGGATCGTTTAAAGAAAAGCAAAAAGGAAGAAAACAATATCTCGATCGATGAGTTTTCGGCACATTTGATAAAAACAATGGACAATGCGCTGAGCGCCTTAGAAGACAAAGAACGAAAGCAGACGATTCAGAATTGTTTAAATTTGCTGCCCGGAGAAGACAATATTATACTGACCTTGTTTTATTTTGACGATCAGAGTTTGGAAGAAATTGGAAAAATCATGAACATTTCAGCCAATAACGCCAAAGTAAAATTATTCAGAAGCAGACAAAAATTAGCTGTTATCCTTAAAAAGCAATTAGAACCCGAAATACTGGAGTATTATGAAAGAGAGCGATAAAAACATAGAGAATCTTATTGATAAAATGATGGCCGAAAGTACTTTGGAATCACCATCCATTGACTTCACTTCAAAAATAATGGATCAGGTTTTAGCGGCTGAAAAGAGCAAAACGAAAGTTTACAAACCTTTGATTTCTAAAAAAACCTGGATACTTCTGGGTGCAGGCTTAACTGCTTTGATTGCATATTGTCTGTATGCAAATAACAACACTTCTACTTTAGAAACACCTATATTATATTTAGACCTGGATAAAGCTGCTACGGTGTTTTCCGGAATTCATTTTTCCAAAAACATATTGTACGCGGTTTTAATAGTACCCATAATGATTTTAATTCAGATTGGGGTTTTGAAGAATTATTTTGATAAGAAGTATGAGTTGTAGATAAGGTATACTATGAGTAAAAAACGCAGTTTTTTCAAAAATAAAACTTGCTATTTAAATCCGGAAATGCTATTTTAAGCATTCCAATGAATCCAATATAATTTACTCATTTACAATAGTTTTAAGCCCGAAAACGATATTGTTTTTTTATGAAAATTTTGAGAGTGTAAACCGTTGCAATATTGCAACTTATGAAGTATCTTTGCACCCTAATTCGAAATTCATAAAATGAATAAATTATTGATTGTTGGAACAGTTGCTTTCGACGCGATTGAAACTCCTTTCGGAAAAACAGATAAAATTTTAGGTGGTGCTGCAACGTACATTGGTTTATCAGCATCTTTTTTCAACCTGCAATCGGCCATTGTTTCTGTAGTTGGTGACGATTTTCCTCAAGAACATTTAGATCTTTTAACTTCAAGAAATATTGATATCTCGGGTATCGAAATTGTGAAAGGCGGAAAAACCTTTTTCTGGAGCGGTTTATACCACAACGATTTGAATTCAAGAGACACTCTGGTAACGGAACTAAACGTTTTAGCTGATTTTCAGCCAAAAGTTCCTCAAAACTATAAGGATGCTGATGTTGTGATGTTAGGAAACTTACATCCGTTAGTACAAAGCAGTGTTCTGGACCAAATGGAGAAAAAACCAAAATTAGTAGTTTTAGATACTATGAATTTCTGGATGGACTGCGCTTTACCGGAATTGCTTGAGGTAATTAAACGTGTAGACGTCATCACAATCAACGACGAAGAAGCAAGACAGCTTTCAGGAGAATATTCATTAGTAAAAGCAGCGAACAAAATCCAGGAACTGGGACCAAAATATGTGGTGATCAAAAAAGGAGAACACGGCGCACTTTTATTCCACAACAGAGAAGTATTCTTTGCACCGGCATTGCCTTTAGAAGATGTTTTTGATCCGACAGGAGCCGGAGACACTTTCGCAGGAGGTTTTTCAGGGTTTATTGCGCAAAGCGAAAACATCTCGTTCGGGAACATGAAAAACGCCATTATTTATGGTTCAAATCTCGCTTCATTCTGTGTAGAGAAATTTGGAACCGAAAGGATGCAAACATTAAGCAAAGCTGAAGTAGCGATTCGATTACAGCAATTTAAATCGTTAACTCAGTTTGACATAGAAATATAATGCCTGAGAGCCTCGATAAAACGGGGCTTTTTTTATTACGTTAATACACACAACTTACAACAACACAAATACAAAAAAAATGAGCGACGCGTTAAAACACGAATGTGGTATAGCCTTAGTTAGACTTCTGAAACCGCTTGAATATTACAAAGAAAAATACGGAACGGCTTTTTACGGGATACAAAAAATGTACCTGATGATGGAAAAGCAACACAACCGTGGTCAGGATGGTGCCGGTTTTGCCAGCATCAAACTTGATGTCGAACCAGGGCAGCGTTACATCAGCAGGGTTCGTTCGAATCATTCGCAGCCTATACAGGATGTTTTTGCACAAATCAATGACCGTATCAACGAGGAAATGACTGCGCATCCTGAATATGCAAATGATGTTGAAAAACAAAAAGCAAACATACCTTATATAGGAGAGTTATTTTTAGGTCACGTTCGTTACGGGACTTTCGGCAAAAACAGTATCGAAAGTGTACATCCTTTTTTACGTCAGAGTAACTGGATGCACCGCAACCTTATTTTGGCAGGTAACTTTAATATGACGAATGTTAAAGAACTTTTCGAAAACTTAGTAGAGCTTGGACAACATCCGAAAGAAATGGCCGATACCGTTACTGTAATGGAAAAAATAGGTCATTTCCTTGACAAAGAGGTAATGCAATTGTATCAGGACTGCAAACAAGAAGGCTATTCTAAAAGAGAAGCTTCTCCTGTTATTGCAGAACGCCTGGATATCGCAAAAATATTAGCCCGTTCGGCTAAAAATTTAGATGGAGGTTATGCAATGGCCGGTTTACTAGGTCATGGAGATGCTTTTGTCTTCAGAGATCCTGCAGGAATTCGTCCGGCATACTTTTATCAGGATGATGAAGTTGTGGTCGTGGCTTCTGAACGTCCTGTTATTCAGACTGTATTTAATGTACCTTTTGAAAGTGTTCAGGAAATCGATCCGGGAAATGCTTTAATCATCAAAAAAAGCGGAAAAGTTTCGATGGAACAAATCCTGGAACCAACCGTTAAAAAAGCCTGTTCTTTTGAACGAATTTATTTCTCAAGAGGCAGCGATGCCGAAATTTATCAGGAACGTAAAAACTTAGGTAAATTAATTTTGCCTGCGGTTCTTGAATCCATTGACAGCGATACCGATAATACTGTTTTTTCATACATTCCGAACACCGCTGAAACTTCTTTTTATGGTTTAGTTGAAGCTGCCCAGGATTTCCTGAATCAGCGTAAGAACAATTATATCTTAGAAAACAGAAATACGCTTACTGCCGAAACCTTACAGGAATTATTAGCGGTAAAAATCCGTACAGAGAAAGTAGCGATTAAAGATGCGAAACTAAGAACTTTTATTACCGAAGACAGCAGCCGTGATGATTTAGTTGCCCACGTTTATGATGTGACCTACGGAGTAATAAAACCTACAGACAATCTGGTAATTATTGATGACAGTATTGTTCGTGGTACAACTCTTAAAATGAGTATCATTAAAATGATGGATCGTCTAAAACCAAAACGCATTGTAATCGTTTCTTCGGCTCCGCAAATCCGTTATCCGGACTGTTACGGAATTGATATGGCAAAACTGGAAGGTCTTGTTGCTTTTAGGGCAGCACTGGCTTTATTAAAAGAAAGAAACTTATACCATATAGTCGACGAAGTTTACACCAAATGTAAAGCACAGGAAAACTTTGCTGATACAGATGTTATCAATTATGTGACTGCCATTTATGATCAGTTTACACCGGAAGAGATTTCAGATAAAATTGCTGAAATGCTAAGTTCTCCTGAAATCAATGCTGAAGTAAAAATCATTTTCCAAAAAGTGGAAGATTTGCACATTGCATGTCCTAAAAATCTTGGAGACTGGTATTTCACCGGAGATTATCCTACACCGGGTGGGAATCGTGTTGTAAACAGAGCTTTCATGAATTTTTATGAAGGAAAAGACGCGAGAGCATATTAAACAATTATTAACAAAAGGTTAATTTGTGCATTTCATCGGTTTTTTTTGCCTTTCATCCTATATGTTTGGCAAAACAGAAAAGCTACAATACTTTTGGGAAACCATAACATTAGTAGGTTAAGTTTATGGTAGATTTGGGGCAAAAAGGGTGGAAGCAATTCCACCTTTTTTATTGGAATAAAGTCAAGGATTTATTCAAAGTAAGAAATTACGTATTTCATCGAGTTTATTTGCATTTCGTCTAAAATATTTGGCATTACAGCATAGCTATTCTACATTTACTACACCATAACATTAGTAGGTTAAGTATATGGTAGATTTGGGGCAAAAAAGGTGGAAGAAATTCCGCCTTTTTTATTGGAATAAAGTTTGGTGTGGAATAGAGAATAGAGTTAAGAAAATAGAGGATGGAGAATAGAGGATGGAGAATAGAGGATGGAGAATAGAGTTAAGAAGATCGAGAGCAAAAAATAAACATAAAAAAAAATAGACGGACAACCTTCAGGTCATCCGTCTATTTTCTTTATTCTATACTCTGTTTTCTACTATTTGTCTAAAGCAAATCTTCTTGCTACTTCTGTCCAGTTAATCACACTGAAGAAAGCTTCAATATAATCCGGTCTTCTGTTTTGGTAGTTTAAGTAGTAAGCATGTTCCCAAACATCCATTCCTAAAATTGGAGTTCCTCCGTTACCAGCAACTTCCGGCATTAATGGATTATCCTGATTTGGAGTACCTACAACTTCTAGTTTACCCCCTTTTTGTACTGTTAACCAAGCCCATCCTGAACCGAATTGTGTTGCACCAGCTTTGGCAAATTTTGCTTTAAACTCTTCAAAAGTTCCAAAAGAAGACTCAATGGCAGCTAACAAATCACCTGTTGGCAATCCGCCACCGTCCGGGCTCATTACAGTCCAGAATAAATTGTGGTTGTAAAAACCTCCACCATTGTTGCGAACTGCAGCGTTTGATTTATCTAAGTTGATTAAGATGTTTTCGATTGTTTTTCCCTCTAAATCTGTTCCTGCAATTGCAGCGTTAAGATTTGTTGTATATGCATTATGATGTTTTGAATGGTGAATTTCCATTGTACGGGCATCAATATGTGGTTCTAATGCATCATATGCATAAGGTAATTGTGGTAATTCAAAAGCCATGATATTATGATTTTATGGTTTATAATAATTTATTCCAAATTTAAACATTTAACTTTGGAATAGAAAATACTATTTCGTTATAATTTGATTTAATTAATTGATAAACTGATTTTTTAAGCCTTAAATAGCTGTCAATCTTTATTTTCCATTAAAAGTGGTCATTGTATTTTCTAATCCGGCAGTTCCGAATGACCTGATAATTTCTGAAGCAACTTCTAAACGTTCCGGAAGTTTTGCTTTTTCTTCTTCATCCCACTCTCCCAAAACATAATCTACCTGCTGCCCTTTTTTAAACTGATCGCTGATCCCAAATCTAAAACGGGTGTATTGTTGTGTGTTTAAAACGAGATTGATGTTCTTCAATCCGTTATGGCCTCCGTCACTGCCTTTTGGTTTGATTCGGATGGTTCCGAATGACAGGTTTAAATCGTCTGTAATGACCAGAATGTTCTCTAAGGGAATGTTTTCCTTATCCATCCAGTATTTAACCGCTTTACCGCTTAAATTCATGTAGGTGTTTGGTTTAAGCAGGAAAAAGGTTCTTCCTTTAAATTTATATTCCGCCAAAGTCCCCAATTTTACGGTTTCGAAAGAAAGGCTTTCTTTTCTGGCTAAAAAATCCAGGACTTTAAATCCTATGTTATGTCTTGTATTTACGTATTCGGCTCCAATATTGCCAAGTCCTACGATTAAATATTTTTTATTCACGTTTTTTGGGTGGTTTTTTGGGTGTTCATGAACCTCCGGTTTCATATAGTCTGTGTTCTCTTCTTTTGGTGTTGATGAAAACAGTTTTCTTATCCATTTTATCATGTTTGCAAAAATAGAACTAATTAGATAATATGGCAATTAGATAATTGGATAATTAGCTGCTGATGGTGATTTAACCGCAAAGTATGGTAAAGTCTTATGAAAGTTCGAAAAGGTTTCACGCAGATTTGGCTGATGGAGCAGATTTTTTTATTTCCCATTTTTGTCAGACTGAGCGTAGTCGAAGTCGCGTAAAGTATTTCACTTTAGATTGTCGAGTTTCTGCTAGGAGCTTCGACTACGCCCAGCCTGACCTATTGTAGGTTGATCTTAAAAACTCATAAATCTTGGGGCCTTAAACATTCTGACGTTTCTGTTTAAAAAAAAGATGGCAGTTAGAAAATTTGTGTCATTAACCGCGAAGAGCGCAAAGGTTTACGCAAGGCTCGCAAAGAAAAAAGGTTTCACGCAGATTTCGCTGATGGAGCAGATTTTTTTTTTTGCTCCATTTTTGTCTGACTGAGCGTAGTCGAAGTCCCGCACAGTATTTCACTTTAGATTGTCGAGTTTATGGTGGGGGCTTCGACTACGCTCAGCCTGACATACTGCAGACTTATCCTCTTTGTCCCTTTGCAACTTTGTCCCTTTAAACCTCTTTTACTTATAAAAACTAAACTTCTGGCTAGCCCTGACAGCAGCGGTATCCTTTTGCTGGCTTCTTTAGCCAGGAAAAGATATAGCGGATGGCAGGAATGTCAGGTCTTGAAAACTTTAAAGTTTCTGCTTCTAAATTTGACAATTAAAAATGTGTCTACTAGATAATTTGTTTGAACCTGTAAGATTGATAAAAAATATTCTCGCAGATTTGGCTGATTAAGCAGATTTTTTTTATTGCTCCCATTTATTAGGCGGATTGTAGCCGAAGTACGCGTAAAGTATTTCACGTTAGATTGTCTAGTTACTTGCTCGACTTCGACTTCGCTCAGCCGGACATATTGTAGACTTGCCCTCCTTTGTCCCTTTGATCCTTTGATCCTTTGTAACTTTGAACCTTTTTACAAAAAAAAAAAGCACCAATCTTTCGATTGATGCTTTCTGTATAGATTTGAAAAAAATTATTTTTTCTTTCCTTTTGCAGGAGCTTTTGCAGCTTTTGCAGCCTCCTGAGCAGCTTTCATAGCAGCACGAGAGATTCTTACCTGAGCTACAACAGTGTTTTCCGGGTGCATTACTTTGTATTCCGGAGAACCAACTTTAGTAACGTATAATTTGTTACCCATTTCAAGTGGCGTAATATCAGCTTCAACAAAATCAGGAAGATCTTTAGGTAAAGCTTTTACTTTTAATTTACGAGTGTTCAAACGTAAAACACCACCTGCAAGAACACCTTTAGATGTACCTACAACTTTTACAGGAACTTCCATAGTGATTTCTTTGTCATCAAATAACTGAAAGAAGTCAATGTGTAAAATTCTGTCAGATACAGGGTGAACCTGGATATCCTGTAAAATTGCATTGAATGATTTTCCTTTTCCAAGCTCAATCACAACTGTGTGTGCATTTGGAGTGTAAACCAAGTTTTTGAACGCTGCAGCGTCTGCTGAGAAGTGTACTGCCTGATTTCCTCCGTATAACACGCAAGGAACCGCTCCAGCATTACGTAAGGCTTTAGTTGACACTTTGCCCACGCTTTCTCTTTCTGATCCTTTAATTGTAATCGATTTCATTGTAAAAAAATATAGTTATTAATAAATATTCTTGTTGCTTTAAGCTTTAGGCGATACGCTTTAGGCTTTTTTAAAATGAGAACAAGGCTTACGGCTTAAAGCCTAAAGCGTATTGCTTCTTACATTATAAATTTTCCACTAATGGAATTGTTGTGGTGCACCATGTGCATAACTTCAGCAAAAAGAGGTGCACAACTCACGACTCTTATTTTTTTTGACTCTCTCTTTAACGGAATAGAATCGGTAACAATCAATTCGCTTAATTTCGAATTTTCAATTTTATCGTAGGCATCACCGGATAAAATAGCGTGTGTACAGATTGCCCTAACGCTTAATGCTCCTTTTTCGATCATCAAATCGGCTGCTTTCGCTAATGTCCCACCCGTATCGATCATGTCGTCTACTAATATTACGTTACGGCCTTTTACTTCACCAATCAGTTCCATAGTGTCGATAACGTTGGCTGCTTTTCTTTGTTTGTAACAGATTACTACATCTGATTCCAGGAACTTAGAGTAAGCATATGCTCTTTTTGAACCTCCCATATCCGGAGATGCAATTGTCAGATTTTCTAATCCTAAACTTTCTACGTATGGTAAAAAGATGGTAGAGGCAAATAAATGATCTACCGGTTTTTCGAAAAACCCCTGAATTTGATCTGCGTGCAAATCCATTGTCATTACTCTTGTTGCTCCGGCAGCATCTAATAAATTAGCTACTAATTTTGCTCCAATCGGAACTCTCGGTTTGTCTTTTCTGTCCTGTCTTGCCCAACCGAAGTATGGCATAACAGCTGTAATATGTCTTGCTGATGCACGTTTTGCGGCATCAATCATTAATAACAATTCCATCAAATTATCGGCTGTTGGAAATGTGGAGCACACGATAAAAACACGTAATCCTCTGATTGACTCTTCGTAAGACGGCTGAAATTCACCATCACTGTACGTTGACATCGTTACTTTTCCTAACGGAATCCCGTATTGTTCTGCAATTTTTTCTGCAAGATAAACACTTTGTGAACAAGCAAAAATTTTAGCTTCTGGTTCTAGGTGAGACATTATAATTTGTTGTTTTATTCCGCTGCGCTCCATCCATTGGGCTAGATTGTTTAGCCTAACCAGATGATCTGTATTTGCCTCGGATGTAGTTAGTTGTGTGTGCGTCGTTTTAACGAGGTGCAAATTTATAAAATTTATTGGACACTGAAAGGAAAATTTTAAGTATTTTTAGTAGCACATTTAATTTTATTTTTTACATTTGCACCGTGTTAAAGGAATGACGCCATTTATAACTTCATTCTATTGCGTTAAAATAATCCATTTTGATTGTTTTTTCGTCTGCTAAGCCCGGATGGCGGAATTGGTAGACGCGCTGGTCTCAAACACCTGTGGGAAACCGTGCCGGTTCGACTCCGGCTCCGGGTACAAAAACCTCTTCTTAATGGAAGAGGTTTTTTTGGTTTTATAGCCTTTTTTAGAGTCTAAGCTTTTTAGGATTTTGATATGTATTCCAAAATCGTAATAATTCAATTTTACTATTTTCCGAAATCTTATAATACAATGTAATGTGTTTTGTTACCGGAACCTGATATACATCTTTGTATTTTACCGGTTTAAAAATCAAATTTTGCTTTGTTAGCAATTCTATTAAATCATCCGTTTTTTCTATAAATTTATAAACCTCTTGTAGCGTCCACTCACTTTGTAAATATTCAATGTTCTTCCAGTAATCAATTTTAGCATTCTCTGTCCATATTATTTTGACCATGGATTACCTATTAAATAAATGAGGAAATCGTTTTTTGGTTTCTTCCATAACATCTTGATGCGAATGTACTCTTCCATTTGCAACATCTTCTAAAGCTTCATCTATGGCCGCTTTTTGGTTATCATTTAATAAAGATTCGTCATCTTCTTCGTTTAACGGAATAACAACAAAAGAGCGCCCCTTACTTCTATGAATTATCAATTTTTCAGATTCAGCAATGTCAAGATATTTTTTGATATTCCCTCTAAATTCTGTTACACTAACTGTTTTCATAATCGTATTTTTTACAAATGTACGCTTTTCTGTACATCAACGTGTTTTCGATATTTAAATTACTTCACAACCCGCCTCATGCAAAACAGGGAAATTGCACGAATTCGCTATAAAACACAATTGATTTGCTTTTTCATGTAAACTTAAAGCCAGCTGAATTTGGTCAGAATTTGAAATTTTTACTTTAGGCTTAAGCCGAACTTCAACAAAACGCCCGCTGCCATCTTCAGAAACTTCGAGGGTTGCTTCGGCATGATCTGAGTATTCGATAACTTCTATTCCGTTTTGGGAGCAGACATATAAATACGACATCATGTGGCAGGAAACCAAACTGCTCAAAAGCAAATCTTCGGGATTGTATAAAGCCGGATCGCCTTTGAAGGCTTTAGCTGCCGAAACATTTAAAACAGGTTTTCCTTCTATTTTAATCTGATGGCTTTTACTGTACAATTTTAAAACTGATGCTTCTTGTTTTTTTGAGGTCCAGCTGAGTTCTGCTTTGAATAAATGTTTGAATGTCATGTTTATTTCAATTTTCTGCCATAATTCGATTTATTCATAACGAAATAAAGCTGTTTATGATGCGTAATCAGGTCAGTTGTATCTTATCGCTTTAATGCAAAATGTCCTGAAAATACAACCTTATTATTTAAGTTGGCTTTAAACCAATAATCATCAGATGGCATTTCTTTTCCGTTATAAAAACCATTCCATCCAAAATCATTTTCAGACAGCTCCGTCAGTAATTTACCATATCGGTCAAATATTGTTATTTTAGAATTTGGAAATTTATGGATGCTTTTTATTTGCCAAACATCATTATGTCCATCGTTATTTGGCGTAAAGAATTTCGGGTAATCAACCACGGTAACCTCTTTGGAATCACTTCCACAGCCTTCTTTGTCTCTTACATAGGCAACGTAGGTGCCGCCGGGAACATTAGAAAAATAATTGCTGTCCTGATAATTACTTCCATCTATAGAATATTCAAAATCACCATACCCTTCTGCTATAATTTCAATAAAATTGTCTTCTGACAGTTCCTTATATTTTACTTCTTTGATAGTGGGAAGTATGGACCGTATTAATTCAAATTCAAAAGTATTATCACAATAAATGTTGTTTTTAATTTTACCCACTACCAGCGTATATTTTCCTGCATTTACCAAATCAGCTTCATTAGCATTTGAAATAACATTGCCGTCGGGAGATTTCCAAAGATAGCTATCTAAATCAGCAGCAACACTTACATGCAGTGAAGGTTCCAAATTACATAAAAAGTACGTTTTTTCGATCTTTACAGTTGGTAACTCGTTTACGATTAGGTCGAAACTTGTTTCAGCATTACAAAGACTGTTTATTTCGTTTTCTACCCTGACTTTTATAGTTTGGGATTTTGTCTGGGTATTTTGAAATAAAGCCGGAAAAGGAGTCGGCAACTGATTTCCGTTACTGTCAAAATACATTATTTTCAGACCGGATTGGTTGCCTGTAATTTCAGTTTCTAAACCGGACATATCAAAAGTGGAAAAGCCATTGCCTTCATCACAAGCATACTTAGCAGCTGGTTTAGTAATGAGCGGCTGTGAAGTTGTTTTCAAAACTAATGGTGTTTCTTTATAACAGTTAGTCAGACTATTCGTTACCCTAACCGTTATGGTTTCCTTATTAACAGTCGTATTTCTGTAGGGATTGGGCAAAGGAGCCGGTAACGGATTTCCAAGCGCATCAAAGTAAGAAACTTTCATTCCGTTCTGATTTCCTAAAACAGCAGCTTCAACATTTGAAGTATCAAAATATTCTGAAATACCATCCTTGTTATCATCACAGCCAATAAGCTCCTGCAACGGATTTGCTGTAGGTAACGGATTTACTATTAATTTAAAAGTGGATTCGTTGTCGCAATTTGTATCTGTATTGGTTAGTTTTACTCTGATTACTTCTTCGTAGGCAATTAAATTGGTAATTGCATTTAGCGGAGATTGTATTTGCTCCCCATTTGAACGATAAAATTCAACCTTTTTATTTGTTGCCGTTCCTATAATTGCAGCCTCTGCTTGTTGTAAATTAAACACCGTAAAACCATCTGTATCATTATCACATCCTTTTAAGTCCGCAACAGAAAACTGTGGCAATGGGTTTACAATTAAATCGAAAGTAGTCTCAGAAAAACAGCAAGGATTATCCTCGTGAGCAACTCTTACCGTTATTGTTTCCCTGTCTTTAACTGTATTTGTAAACGGATTTGGCAATGTGCCATATTTGTTGCCTTTACTGTCGATAAAAGTAACTGTTTTTCCGATTTGCCCTCCTAACACCTGCTTGGTAGTTGTTGAAGTATCAAAAGAGGTCGAAAATCCGGTGTTCAAATTATTTTCACAAGCATAAATATTATTAATTCCATATGCTTTTGGCGGCTCTTTGGATTCAATTTTTTCAGTTAAAACTTCACGTGTTCTATCTTTTGCAATAACCGTGGCCGTTACCGTGTATTGGCCATCTGCCGAAAAA
This sequence comes from Flavobacterium sp. ENC, assembly GCF_020991415.1. Classification (GTDB taxonomy): domain Bacteria; phylum Bacteroidota; class Bacteroidia; order Flavobacteriales; family Flavobacteriaceae; genus Flavobacterium. The sequence continues at coordinate 635,070 of NZ_JAJMOY010000001.1, forward strand.
TCATGAAAGGGAGATAAGTCTGTAGAAGTATTCTTTGCTCCTGAATCCGGATCTCCAAAATCCCATGCAATTGAGGCAATTTTCGACTGATCACTAACGCTAAATTCTTTTAAAAATTCAGAACAAATATTCGAAACGTTCATTTCAAAAATATTATTTCTGACCTGATTTACATTTCCTGTCACATTGATATAGAAATTAGCTTGTGGTTTTCCAAAATCAGCAGTCGAAACATATCCGCTTCCCAGATCAGGATACCCCGGTAAAGCAGTACAACCCCGTTGCCATGACACATCATCATTTTGTGTCGTACCCGCTATAAAAGCAACGCCGTCTCCGTAAACAATCCCTTTATGAACTTCTACCAAAATTTTTTTTATCCCAGCCGGAATTTTGATTGGTTTATCAAAATCTACTTGTATAATTTGAGAATTCTCATCAATATTGGCTCTAAGCTCTTGCTCCTGACTGCTTCCTATTAATTTTTTCTCAGAAAAAGAACAAGGAAAATTATCATCTATCTCATAGATATTAAAACCAACTTTAGCCGAATAACCCGTTTTATTTATTCCAACCTGCCCCGAATTAATTACAAATTCTTCATTGCCTGATATGCCAAAGTCTTTTAAGTTAAAAGCTCTTGCCCAATAAATATCATTCCATTTGCATGAATGTATACCGGTATCAATTAATTCATCATTGAGGTTATGCGATAATCTGGTAACAGGTCCTAAACTTTTTGTATTAAATACTTCACCTGTAACATTGATGTAAAAATTTGCATTTGGAACAGGAATAGTTAAATCTGTGGTACGCGACAGCCCATGCTCTAAATCGCAACCTAAATACCAAGATTCTCCATTGTCTTGTATAGTACCAGCTATATAAATTTCTCCTGACTTCGGATTATAAATATCCCTGATCTTATGTACTGTAACCATAATTCTTTTAGTTCCGGCCGGAACAATTATTGGTTCATCAAAATCAAACTGAAAAATTTGCGGAGTACCATTAATAACTGTTGTTGGGTTAAAACTGCGACTTCCAAGTACTGTTCTTGGAAATGAAGAATAAAAGAAAACGGGAAAGTTGTCATCGATACTATAAACCGAAAAATATAAATTTGAACCTTCGTCAGATTTGCTAATTCCGATCTGTCCTGATTTAATCAAAAATTGTTCATTTGGCGCTATGCCAAAATCTGATAATGTAAATATCCGTGACCAGGCTTCATCCCTATCACAAGTATACATATCCGTCTTAACAAGTGTTGTTCCAACGTTATGAGTTAAAGTTATTTGGGCATTTATATATTGAAAAGAGAGAAAAATAAGAAGTAAAACTGCTTTTTTAAATCTGTTTTTTTGAGTTATGACCATTCTTATTTAGGTGTTTTTCAGCTGCGTTTATTTTTAAATTTTCGGATATTATCAAAATCAAACTTCCGGTAATCAGCATCAAATATAAGAATGAAACGGTATAAATCCAGTTTAAAATAAAAAAACCTCGCAAGCATAACTTACGAGGTTTTTCAGAGAATTGAACTAGTAAACAAATCCTAAAACTATTTTTGTACAGAAAATTTAAAAGTAGTTTTAGTTTTATAATTTTCCCCTGGATTTAAAACCGTTGTCGGGAAGTTTTTCTGGTTTGGAGAATCCGGATAATGTTCTGTTTCCAGACAAAGTCCGGTTCGGTGTGCGTATGTACCACCGTTGCGTGTTGGTAACGTTCCGTCAAGGAAGTTCCCGGAATAAAACTGAATTCCGGGTTCGTCGGTTGTCATTTCCAGCACTCTTCCGCTTGCTGCATGGTATACTTTTGCGATAATGGTTTTTCCTTTTTCAGGATTATTCAGTACCCAGCAATGGTCGTATCCTTTTCCTCTTTCTAATTGCTCGTTTTTAGCTGCTATGTCTTTTCCAATTAATTTTGGTGTTCTGAAATCGAAAGGCGTATTGGCAACATCTTCTAATTTTCCTGTCGGAATAAGCGTTGCATCCACCGGAACTAATTTATCTGCATTTAAGGTCAATTCGTGATCTAAGATTGTTTTTGTAAAATCTCCCGATAAATTGAAATACGAATGCTGCGTCAGATTCACCACTGTTTTCTTATCTGTGGTGGCTTCGTAAAGCACTTCTAACTGATTGTCACTGGTCAAAGTATACGTTACAAAAACCTGTAAGTTTCCGGGATACCCTTCTTCTTTATCTTTGCTCAGGTATGATAATTTTAAAGAAGCCGTGTCTCCTGATTTTGCCTCATCGGCTTTCCAAACAACATTAAAATATCCCTGTGGTCCACCGTGCAAAGCATTTGGCGTATTATTGATTGCTAGTTGATATTCTTTTCCGTCTAAAGAGAATTTCCCTTTAGCAATTCGGTTTCCATATCTTCCAATCAAAGCTCCAAAGAATGGATTTTCCTTTTCATATTGTGCCAAAGAATTAAATCCTATTACTACATTTTCAGAAACACCGTTTTTATCAGGCACTTTCAAATCTGTAATTCTTCCGCCAAAAGTGATGATATCCACTTCCATCCCATTTTGGTTTTTCAATTTGTAACTGTCTACTTTTTCTCCTTTGGTGGTTGTCCCGTAAGAAGATTTTTCGATTGTAACTGTAGCTTTTTTATCCGAAGAAACTGTTGTAGTATCCATTTTTTTATCGCTTTTGCATTGAATTGAAAGTGTAGCTAAACTCATTAAGCTAATTCCAAAAACGCAACGTTTTAGTACATTCATAAATGATATTTTTTAATTGGTGTAAAATGTTAGATGTTATAAGTTAAAAGTACAAAAAACTCTGAACCTTTGTCACTTTGAACCTTTGCGCCTTAAAAATTACAATCCATGCTGAAACAAATGATAATAAGCCTCATTGGCATTAATCTTATCTTTAAAATCTCTTACCGTCGTTTTCTCATCAATCACCAACAATTCGATTCCGGCAATATCCGCAAAATCTTCCATGTATTCTGTGGTGATCGCCTGACTGTAAACGGTGTGGTGCGCGCCTCCGGCTAAAATCCAGGCTGTTGCCGCAATGTCAAGGTTTGGTTTACAATCCCATAAAACTCTGGCCACCGGTAATTTTGGCAATTCTGCCATTGGTTTTACGGCTACGACCTCGTTAACAATCATACGGAAACGATTTCCCATATCGACTAGTGAAACATTGATGGCTTCCCCGGCAGGTGAATTAAAAACCAGACGAGCCGGATCTTCTTTTCCTCCAATGCCTAACGGATGCACCTCACAAGAAGGTTTTGACTCCGCAATTGACGGACAAATTTCCAGCATATGAGATCCTAAAACATAGGATTTTTGTGGTGTAAAATGATACGTATAATCTTCCATGAAAGAAGTACCTCCTTCAAGCCCCACATTCATGACTTTCAAAGCTCTCACCATGGCAGCTGTTTTCCAGTCGCCTTCGCCACCAAAACCGTATCCGTCTGCCATTAATCTTTGTGTGGCAATTCCCGGTAATTGTTTCCAGGCACCCAGATTTTCGAAGGTATCGGTAAAGGCTCCAAAACCTCCTTCTTCAAGGAAAGCTCTTAACCCTAATTCTATTTTTGCGGCTTCAGCCAAAGAACTTCTTTGTGCCCCGCCTTGTTTTAAAGAATCCGTTAAAGCATAAGAGGATTCGTAAACGGCTAACAAATCGTTTAGTTGCTGCTCCGTAACTTTGTCAATATATTTCGTAACATCTGAAGAATCATATCCGTTAACCGACATTCCAAAACGAATTTGGGCTTCTACTTTATCACCTTCTGTAACGGCAACTTCACGCATATTGTCTCCAATACGGGCTACTTTTAGGTTTTGAAGCTCATCCCAGCCTAAAGCTACTCTTGTCCAAACCCCTAATTTGTTTAAAACGCGGTCGTCTTCCCAGTGACCCACAACTACTTTACGTTTTTTACGCATTCTGGACATGATGAATCCAAATTCACGATCTCCGTGTGCCGACTGGTTCAGGTTCATGAAATCCATATCGATACTTCCCCACGGAATTTCTGCATTGTACTGTGTATGTAAATGGCATAATGGTTTTTTAAGGATATTCAAGCCGCCAATCCACATTTTAGCCGGAGAAAAAGTGTGCATCCAGGCAATAAGACCGATACAGTTTTTAGCCGAATTGGCCTCTAAACATAAATCCAAAATCTGAGCAGGAGATTTTACTACCTCTTTATAAACCACTTTTACCGGAATATGAGACGATCCGTCTAATCCTTTTGCAATTAGCTGCGAATGCTCCGCCACTTTTCTTAGTGTTTCTTCACCGTATAATTCCTGGCTTCCTACTACAAACCAGACTTCTTTTTGAGAAATATCTATCATTTTGTTTTGTTTATTTTGTTTCAAGTCTCAGGTTGTTGGAATCTGGAAATCTTGAATTGTTATTTTTTTGTTTCACGTTCCAGGTTTCACGTTCCAATAACCTGAAACAAAAAAAACCTGAAACCTGAAACTTTTTTTACTGTCCGTAATACGAATCTTTTCCGTGTTTACGGTTGTAATGTTTTTTTATGAGCGAATCCTTCAGTCTTGGTGCGTTTGGATTTATTTGTAAAGTCAGGTAGGCCATTTCGGCTACGACTTCTAAAACCTTGCTGTTGTAGACTGCTTTTGCAGCGTTTTTTCCCCAGGCGAATGGACCGTGATTGCCGATCAGAATCATTTCTACTTCTTCGTACGAAAGATTTTTTTCCTTGAAACAATCCAAAATCTGGATTCCGGTATTGTGTTCGTAGTTTCCTTCAATCAGGGAATCTGCCATTGGCGGTGCGCACGGAATATCAGCCGTTAAATGGTCTGCATGGGTCGTTCCGAAAATCGGAATATCCTGTTGTGCCTGCGCCCAGGCTACCGAATAGGTTGCATGTGTATGAGCCACGCCACCAATATTTGGCCAGTTTTTGTATAAATACGCATGGGTTTTAGTGTCAGAAGACGGACGCATTGTTCCTTCAATAATGTTATTGTCAAAATCGACAATCACAATATCTTCCGGTTTTAAATCTTCATAAGGAACGCCGCTCGGTTTAATGGCAAAAACGCCATTTTCCCTATCGACCGCACTTACATTTCCAAAGGTATACACCACCAGATTCAATGCATTTAACTGCATATTGGCTTCGTAACATTCCTGTTTTAAATCTTTATATCGAGAACTCATGTTGGGATAATTTAATCGTTGGATCTTCAAAAGCACTTAATTGATTGTAACCAATCAGCAATTTGTGATACGCTGCGACCTGGTCTAACTGAGGGAAATATTCCCCGTCAAAATCACTTCCGATTTTTTGACTGGCTTCAATTACATTTGGATAAATTCCGGCTGCCACTGCTGCATAAATCGCTGCTCCTAAAGCAGGAGTCTGGTCTGAGGCGGCAATTTTGATTGGCTTGTTTAAAACATTCGCCAAAGTCTGCATGATAAAAGGAGATTTTCGGGCAACGCCGCCAATTCCGATAACGCTGTCGATTTTTACGCCTTCTTCTTCAAAACGATCGACAATTTTCTTCGCTCCAAAACAAATGGCGTTGACCAGGGCTTTGAAAATATGCGGTGCTTTTGTTCCTAATGATAAATTTGAAATGGCGCTTTTTAGTTCCTGATTGGCATCCGGGGTTCTTCTTCCGTTGATCCAGTCTAAGGCAATTGGAAGAGTTTCTGAAACCGGGATTTTCTCTGCCTCTCTGGTCAGTTCCACAATTAATTTATCGCTGAATTCTTCTCTTAATTGTTCTTTTTGTTCGTCATTTAAAATTGTTGAAGCTGTCAGCAAATGATCGGTTGGCCAAAGCAATAATTCTTTGTACCAGGCCAGTAAATCGCCGAAAGCAGATTGCCCCGCTTCTAAACCAATAAAGCCCGGAATTACAGATCCGTCTACCTGTCCGCAGATGCCGCGAACGGTTTTGGTTCCTACTTCGTCATACGAACCCACCAGAATATCGCAGGTTGATGTTCCCATAACGCGGACTAAAGTATTTTCTCCGATTTTTGCGCCAACTGCTCCGGAATGTGCATCGAATGTTCCAACAGCTACCACTGTATCTGTCGAAAGTCCTAAACGATCTGCCCATTCTTTGCTCAATTTTCCGGCAACCAGATCAGAAGTATAGGTTTCATCATATAAATTGCCACGAAGTGTGGCCAGATACGGATGTAATTTTTCTAAAAATTCTGCGGGAGGCAAGCCATTCCAGTCGGTGTGCCACATGGCTTTATGACCTGCTGCGCAACGGCTTCTTTTGAAGGATTTTAAATCTTTATCCTCAATTAATAAATAGGTCATCAAATCACAGTGCTCCATCCAGGTATGTGCCGCATTTTTTACCGCTTCATCTTCCCTTGCAATGTGCAGGATTTTTGCCCAGAACCATTCAGATGAATAAATTCCTCCCACATATTTGGTAACGTCTTCTCCGCCCCAGCTTGCGGCCAGTTCGTTGATTTCATTGGCTTCATTTATGGCTGTATGATCTTTCCACAACACCATCATCGCATTCGGATTTTCCTCAAAACCTTTTGTCAGGGCTAACGGAATTCCTTCTTTGGTAACCGGTACAGGAGAAGATCCTGTGGTATCAATGCAGATACCGCGCACTAACGAAGGATCTACTTTACTTTCTTTTACAACCGCCTGAATTGTACTTTCCAAACCTTCAATATGATCCAGAGGATGCTGACGAAACTGATTAACAGCCGCGTCACAATATTGTTTGTTTTTCCATCTTTTATAATGAGAAACATTGGATGCCAGCTCCTGGCCATTTTCAGTGTCAATCAGCACCGCCCGAACAGAATCTGTTCCGTAGTCCAATCCTATTACGTAATTTTTCATTCGAAATCTATTTTTAAGATTGACAAATATAAAAATAATTAATTTATAAGTGTATAAAAAACACTTAATAAAAACAAGTGCCTTAATTTTTACAAATAATGCATCAAAACAAACATTTAAGCTCCAAACGAAAAATAAACGTTGGTTTTACATTTATTCCGTTGCGATTATTTCATGTTTACTTTCCTTCGAGGACTATTACGGAGAAGGGTGGAATCGTAATTTCGAGCTTACCTTTCTTATTTTCAAAGTCTTTAAAAGCAACCGGGACAATTTTATCGGGATTTTCGAATGAATTATAGTCCTGTATTTTTTTTGATGTTATGATTTTTCCTGAGAAGTTTTTAACGCCCAGCTCTTTTGTGTCTATCTCCACCTTATTGCTGTTTTTTGCATCAATGTTGACCAGTGAAATATGAACCAGGCCGTTTTTATCTTTAGAAGCTGAAGCCGAAATCGCAGGAAGTGTTTCCCCGTTATAAGAATACAGCGGTGACTGGAAATTTATCGGCAATAATTTCGCATCCTGATGTACGCTGTACAATTGCATGACATGGTAGGTGGGTGTTAAAATCATTTTGGCTTTATCGGTCAGGATTACAGCCTGCAGTACATTGACACATTGCGCTAAATTTGCCATACGGACCCTGTCGGCATGGTTGTTAAAAATATTCAGTGTGGCGCCGGCCAGCACTGCATCTCTCAGGGTGTTTTGCTGATACAAAAAGCCCGGGTTTGTTCCTTTTTCAACATCATACCAGCCTCCCCATTCATCCACAATCATGGCGACTTTTTTACCTGGATCGTATTTATCCATTATGGCGGAATGTTTCGTAACGAGTTCTTCCATCTTCAGCGCTTCTTTCATGGTTTTGAAATACTGCTCTTCCGTATAATCAACGGCGTCCCCTTTTTTATCCCAGTTGATTACGGAATAATGATGCACGCCAATTCCGCCCAGAAGATGCAGGGGAATATTCTTCATTAACGTTTCTGTCCAGTTATAGTCTGCACTATTGGATCCTGATGCAATACGCACAACTCCTTCTTTATTGCCCCAATCCGACATAAAAGTGGCGTATTTGCGGTATTCTCCGGCATAATAATCCGCTGTCATATTTCCTCCGCAGCCCCAGGCTTCATTTCCAATTCCCCAATAGGTAACTTTCCACGGTTCTGTTCTTCCGTTTTTTTTACGCAAATCACTCATCGGACTCTTACCTGCAAAGTTGGTATACTGGATCCAGTCTGATAATTCCTGAACCGTTCCGCTTCCCACATTTCCGGATAGATACGGTTCCGCTCCCAGTAATTCACACATGTTTAAAAAATCATGGGTCCCAAAGCTGTTATCCTCGGTTACTCCGCCCCACCACTGGTTGACAATTGTGGGTCTTTGCTCTTTTGGACCAACGCCGTCTTTCCAGTGATACGTATCGGCGAAACAGCCTCCGGGCCATCGCAGATTTGGGATTTTCAGCTCTTTTAAGGCTTTAATAATATCGTTTCTGACTCCTTTTGTATTTGGGATTTTAGACGTATCTCCCACAAAAAATCCGCCATAGACAGAACGTCCCAGATGTTCTGCAAAATGGCCGTAAATGTTTCTATTGATCGTTGGTGCATCCGAAGCGCTTTTTACGGAAATTATTGTGGTTTCTTTTTGTGCGAAAGTAACCTGACTGCAAAAAGTAAAAATACAGGAGATTAAAAAAGAGTTTTTCATAGTATTTATTTTAAGAATTGGTGGTTTTCTATTGGGTTATCGTCTTATACTTTCAATCCGTGAAAGGAATTTTACACCACATTCGATCGAATTATTTTACCTTTAAAAGCTGGGAAAAATACTTCAAAACAATAGTTAAGTGTTGATTTAACATTTGTAAATATAGTTAAAAAAATAACTAATGGTCAGTTTAACCATTAATAAAAACATATTTCGCAAAATATTTGGTTAAAATTTTAAAAATGGTTTTAACCTAAATTATGATCAAATAGATAACTTTGCACTAAATTTGACCACGGGAAGAGAAAATCACCATCTGATTTTTATCCTCAACAATTTAAAAAGCAAACCATCTATTTTTCACTATATTTATTAAGTGTAAAATCAACATTAATAAATTATAAAACATTAGTTGGAAGTTTATATATTTACCAATAAATAACAGAATATGCTAAACAGTTATAGCTCTGCTGACAAAGCTTTATTAGCAGTAGATTGTATCATTTTTGGATTCGACCATGAGGGGTTGAAAATACTTTTAATCAAAAGAGACTTTGAGCCTGAGAAAGGAAAATGGTCTCTGATGGGCGGTTTTTTAAAACGTGATGAAATATTGGACCATGCGGCCATCCGAATATTAAATACCTACACCGGTCTCCATGATATATATATGGAACAGCTTTATGCGTATAGCGAAATCGACCGTGATCCTGTGGAGCGTACGATCTCTGTTTCGTATTATGCCCTGATTAATATTGAAAATCATAATGCAGAACTGATTCAGAATTATCATGCAAAATGGTTTAGTATCAATGAGATGCCAAAATTAATTTTTGACCACGGTGAAATGGTACAGCATGCCGTAAGAAGACTGCGATACAGAACCTCCATCAAACCAATTGGATTTGAATTGCTGCCTGAAAAGTTTACCATGCGTCAGCTACTGGAACTTTATGAAGCTATTCTGAGCAAGGAACTGGATAAAAGAAATTTTATCAGCAAAATTAACTCTCTTGAAATCTTAAATAAACTGGACGAAAAAGATATGGGCTCTTCCCGTAAAGGTTCGTATTTGTATACTTTCAATAAAGAAAAATATGAAGAAAAGTTATTGAATGACTTTGTGCTGAATTTGTAAATTCTAAAAAATAAAAGCCAAAAACAAACCCTGAAAGCCAAAACTTTCAGGGTTTGTTTTTTGTAAATAATGAGGCTGCATCGGGGTTACAATGAACTCCGCATAATCAAGGATGATTTATTCTCTCTTTGTTCTTTGTTTCCTTTCAGAACCATTTCGGCCAAAATTTTTCCCATGGCTTCAAAATGGGTTGAAATTGTAGTAATTCCATTTGCGGCAATTTTTTTCAGCGGTGTTTCATTATACGAAATAATACCAAAATCACTTCCTAATTTTAAGCTTTGTTTTCCGGCACTTTCGATCACTTTTACCAGATCCCGGTCATTCGGAATGATGTAAAGGTCTCCGCTTGTGATTTCTCTTCCGGTAAATTCGGTGATGATTTCGTATTCAAAATGATAGGCGGTACAAAAATCCTCAAAGCCCAGTTTCATGCCCAGAGGTTCCCTGAATCCCGGGAAAATCAAAATGAGTTTTTTGTATTTATTCAGTCTTGATTTTGCTTTATATAATCCTTCAAAGATATCTTTTTGGTGATTTTGATAAATGGCCGGGTATAATTTCAGGTTTTGATTGGTCTGATCCAGTATGATTACCTCGTTTACTGGTAGGGTTTTTACAGAATCTGCTATATCGTTTAAGTTCGTCGGCATAATAATGTATTTGGTGTAATTTCCGTTGCTGTCATTTATTAGCTTTTGAAATACTCTGACATTAAAATGATGAAAGAAAATATCGACCTGGACATTCTTTCCAATATTTTTCAGGAACGAATTGTAAATGTCTTCCTTGAAAATATTCAACTCGTCAAAAAGTAAAAAAATCCTGTGTTTTAGGGTAGTCTCAACGCTTTTTACATAATAGCCTTTGCCCGGAATAGCATAAATAATCCCTCTTTTTTTGAGTTCATCGTAAGCCTGTAAAACCGTATCACGCGATAATGAAAAAGCCAGGCAGACTTTATTGACGGAGGGCAGCCTGTCTCCTTTTTTTAATTTTTCCTCTTCAATAGCTTTCTCAATTGAAAGAATTATCTGTTTATATTTTGGAAGCCCCAAATTGTTTTGTACAGAAATTACGTTCATAAAAATAGTTTTTGGGCACAAGATACAAAAAACTGGTAGGTACTGGTATGTGTTTTTTTGAAATGTTTCTATTTTTGGATTTCATTATTGGTAAAAATAATATGAAAATAAAACATATATCTCATTTTCAGAATCTATCCGATTACAAATTGTTTGGTTTAATGCCTGACAACGAAGAAATCTATTCTTTTGAATTGACCAACAAAAACGGAATGAAAGCGCAGCTTATCAATTATGGAGCAACAGTAACTTCTTTGCAGGTTCCGCTTTCAAATGGTAAACTGACTGATGTTGTTTTAGGTTTTGACAATCTGCAGTCTTATCTGGAATCCTATAGTTTACCAAGCGCCCCTTATTTCGGGACCACTGTCGGGCGCTATGCCGGAAGGATACATAATGCTTCTTTTGTGATCAATGGTACAACTTTTCAGCTGCCTGCCAATAATAATGGTAATACGCTGCATGGCGGTAATTTTGGATTTGGAAGAAAAGTATGGAATGTCGCTAATGTAACTTCAGGAGAGAATCCGTCGATTACTTTTGGTCTTTTAAGTGAAGATTCCGACGAAAATTTCCCGGGAGAAATGCATGTCTACCTCACGTATACATTAACGGAAGAAAACGAATTAAAATTAGAATATAAAGCAACCACAACCAAAGATACCGTTATTAACCTGACACATCACAGTTATTTCAACCTCAACGGTCATGATTCGAATGTTTTAGATCAGGAAATTTTTATCAAATCGGTCAAAATGCTGGAGACGGATGAGAATAATATTCCAACCGGAAATTTAACGGATCTCACAGGCCATGCCTTTGACTTCAGAACACCCAAAAAATGCCCTTTCCCGATTGATCATTCTTTTGTCGTGAATTCGAAAACCGAAGTTATTGCAAAATTAATCAGTTCGGAAAACAATTTACAAATGAGTGTTTATACCGATCAGCCGAGTGTTCATATCTATGTAGGCGGGAATTGTTTTGACCAGCTGAAAGGAAAACAAAATGCCGCTTATCATACATCAAGCGGAATCTGTTTTGAGACACAAAATTTTCCGGACGCACCGAATCATAAAAATTTCCCGAATTCGATCCTCAAAAAAGGAGAAGAATACCGTCAGAAAACAGTGTACAGATTCGAAAACATAAAGTAAGTTTTTAAAATATAACTACAGCACAACATTTACAATTACAAGATAATGAATGACATTTTAATACAGGATACAACGGCATTTTTTGAAAAATCTTTTGGTTCTTCTCCTGAAAAAACCGTGCTTTCTCCGGGAAGAATAAACATTATTGGAGAACATATCGATTACAATGACGGCTATGTATTACCGGCAGCCATTGATAAAGTAATCTGCTTTGCTTTTGAGAAAAACAACTCAAAAAAGTCTAAAATAATCGCCATTGATTTAAACGAAGAATTTGAAGTCGACCTGACGCAGGAGGTTCATTTAAGTGATGTGGTCTGGACGAATTATATTCTTGGCGTGATCAAGCAACTGCAGGATAATGGTTTTTCTTTTGAAGGTTTCAACTGTGTTTTCAGCAGTAATATTCCGGTTGGTTCAGGATTGTCTTCTTCTGCGGCTTTAGAATGCGGGATGCTTTTTGGTATTGCGGCACTTTTCGACCTTACGATTGCAAAAGTTGATCTTGCCTTAATGGGACAGAAAGCGGAACACTGGGTGGGTATCAATTGTGGTATTATGGATCAGTTTTCAAGCGTTCACGGAATCGAAGACAAAGTGATCAAATTAGATTGTAATACGTTAGAGTTTGAATATCATGATGCTAATTTCAAAGATTATTCGCTGGTCTTAATGGACAGTAATGTAAAACATTCGCTTTTCACCTCTGAATACAATACCAGAAGGGTAGAATGTGAAGAAGGTTTGTTAATTATTAAAAATCATTTTCCGGACATAAAAAGTTTTAGGGATTGTACCGAAGAACAGCTATTGAGCATCGAGGATAAAATGAATCCGACGGTCTTTAAAAGGGTTCATTATGTTGTAAAAGAAATTAATCGTGTCATAAAGGCTTGTGAGGCCTTAGACAACGGAAATATTGAACTTCTGGGAGCGTTGCTTTTTGAGACGCACTACGGTTTATCGCAGGAATATGCAGTAAGTTGTGCGGAGCTGGACATGCTTGTTGATACGGCAAAAGAAGATGATTCTGTGATTGGTTCCCGATTGATGGGAGGTGGTTTTGGTGGCTGTACCATAAATTTAATTAAAAAAGGTTGCGAAAATGAGGTTAAACATAAGTTTTCAAATCTTTATTTAGATACATTTGGGATTGAATTAAAATTTTATGATGTAAAAATCTCAAACGGAACAACACTACTTTAATACCACTACCAGTACAATGAAAAATTTTGACATTACCGAAGATCCGCACAGACGTTTCAATCCGCTAATCAACGAATGGGTTTTAGTATCACCTCATCGTGCAAAACGTCCATGGCAGGGACAAAACGAAACAATTTCAACCGAAGCTTTGCCGAAGTATGACCCCACTTGCTACCTCTGTCCGGGGAATGTTCGTGCCAATGGAGTCAGCAATCCCAAATACGAAAGCAGTTTTGTATTTGAGAATGATTTCGCCGCAATGAAGCAGGATGAAATCATGTTTGAAGAAGATATTAAACATACTTTTTTTAAAGCACAACCGGAACGCGGCATTTCGCGGGTGGTTTGTTTTTCTCCAAGACATGATCTTACCTTACCGGAAATGACTATCGACGGAATTGAAAATATTATTAAAACCTGGCAAAAAGAATACACTGATTTAGGAAACATCAAATACATCAATCACGTTCAGATTTTCGAAAATAAAGGAAGTGTAATGGGCTGCAGCAACCCACACCCACACGGGCAAATCTGGGCACAGTCCTCCTTACCGACCCAGGTAGAAAAAACACAAAAAAACCTGAAAGCTTATTTCGACAAAAACGGCAGGACGATGCTGGCCGATTACCTGCAGGCAGAGTTAAGATCAGGGGAACGCGTTGTAATCGAAAATGATCATTTTGCTGCAGTGGTTCCTTTTTGGGCAACCTGGCCTTATGAAACGATGATTATCAGCAAACGAACTTTTGGAAAAATTACCGATTTTACCGCTGATGAAACTACTTCTTTTGCTACAATCCTAAAACAGCTTACTTCTAAGTACGATAACTTGTTCAATACTTCTTTCCCTTATTCATCAGGAATTCACCAGGCTCCTACAGATGGCCTGGAACATGCGGAATGGCATTTTCACATGCACTTTTATCCACCTTTATTGCGATCTGCAACCGTTAAGAAATTTATGGTTGGTTATGAAATGCTGGGGGAATCACAAAGAGACATTACTCCTGAAAAAAGTGCAGAAGCTTTAAGGCAATTGTCTGATGTACATTATAAAACTAAAGCTTAAGTGACCTAAAAATTACATTTAATGTAATAATGCAGTTATAAATGTTAAAAACACATTTATTTTTGGTGTGGAATTGGATTTTTATCTTATTTTTGGCTTTGGCTTCTTTTTTCATAAAAAAATAACGAAATAAAAACACATACTATATTTTTAAACGCATTAAACAATAAAACAAACAATCACCTTTACTAATTTTAAACTATTACTAACAATGAACCAGAACCTCGCTTTCGCAGATTATGCGGTTTTTATTATTTATTTCATCGTAGTTTCGGTCTACGGTTATACTGTTTACCGCAAACGTAAACAAGACGAACAGGATGCCAAAGCTTACTTTTTGGCTGAAGGGAATTTAACCTGGTGGGCTATTGGAGCTTCGTTAATTGCTTCCAATATTTCTGCTGAGCAATTCATCGGAATGAGTGGTGAAGGTTTCTTTTTAGGAATTGCAGTAGCTGCTTACGAATGGCTGGCTGCTGTTGCTTTAATTATTGTAGCGGTTTGGTTTATTCCGGTATATCTTAAGAATAAGATTTACACAATGCCTCAGTTCTTAAAAACACGTTACAACGAATCGACTGCCTTAATTATGGCCGTTTTCTGGTTGTTTTTGTACGTATTTGTAAACTTAACTTCTATTCTTTATTTAGGGGCGGTTGCGATTAACGGACTTGCGGGCGGAGAGTATCTGCACGTAATTATGGTTGGATTGGCTGTATTTGCTTTGTTCATCTCTTTAGGAGGTATGAAAGTGGTAGCGTACACAGACGTTATTCAGGTAGCTGTTTTAATTATCGGTGGTTTGGTAACCTCTTATATTGCACTAACAACGGTTGGACAATATTTTGGTGTTGGCGAAAATGCTATTGCCGGTTTCAAAGTTTTAATGAGAGAAGCTCCGGAGCATTTCAAAATGATTATTCCAAAACCAACGGCAACTTCTTCCCAGCTTGATATTGATAAATATTTGACGTTCCCGGGTCTGATGTCTTACCTTGCCGGTATCTGGATCATCAACTTAAACTATTGGGGATGTAACCAATACATTACACAAAGGGCTTTGGGTGCCGATTTACAAACAGCCCGTACCGGTATTTTATTTGCCGGAATGCTAAAATTATTAATGCCTTTAATCGTAATGCTGCCGGGTATTGCTGCTTATGTTTTATATCAAAACGGACATTTACCACAATTAGTGGGAGGAAAAGACGGTGCTTATTCTGCTGTTTTGACTTTCCTGCCAACAGGTTTAAAAGGACTTTCTGTAGCGGCGCTGACTGCTGCAATTGTAGCCTCATTAGCCGGAAAAGTAAACAGTATCTCGACGATCTATACTTTAGATATTCATAAAAAATACATTCAGAAACAAGCCGGCGAAAAACAACAGGTAAACATTGGTAGAATTGCCGTTTTTGCTGCCATGCTTTTAGCGGTTTTATTTACGTGGAATGACATCTTAGGAATTGGCGGAGTGGGTGGATTCACCTACATTCAAAAATATACCGGATTTATCAGCCCGGGAGTTTTTGCGATGTTCTTCCTTGGTATGTTCTGGAAAAGAACTACCGGAACTGCAGCAATTGTGGGTGTAATTTTAGGGTTTGTATTATCGGTAGTATTCAACGAATATGCTCCGATGCTTTTTGGAAACGAAACGTTGTTGTACACGGCTTATCCTAACGGAAAAGGTGCTTTCGAAATTCCTTTCCACATCTGTATGGGATTATCATTCTTCTTTACGATGCTGGCCATGATCGGAATCAGTTTTGCCGGTCCGAAAGTAAATCCTAAAGCGTTTGAAATAGACTCTGAAATGTTTAAAGTGAAACCACAAACTACGGTTTTAATCGTAATTACATTATTGATTATTGTGGCTTTATACGTTAAATTCTGGTAGTATAATTTTTTACTATATTTTTTGAAGAATTAAAAGACTGTCTGCAAACGACAGTCTTTTTTTTATAAATTAATCCCTTCACAAAAAAAGTAACAATCTAACTTTTTCTATACCATATGACTACACAAAAATTCTGTCTCGCCTTAGACCTGCAGGAGGATGCAAATCTGATTGAGGAATACAAAGAACTTCATAAAAATGTCTGGCCGGAAATTATAGATAGCATTAAAGATTCCGGGATTACCGTCATGGATATTTATTGTACCGGAAACCGATTGTTTATGATTATTGAAGCCCGTGAAGATTTTACTTTTGAAAAGAAAGCGGCATTGGATTCCGAAAACCCAAAAGTACAGGAATGGGAAACTTTGATGTGGAAATTCCAGCAAGCCCTGCCCTGGGCAAAACCGGGACAAAAATGGATTCTGACGGAGAAAATATTTGACTTAAAATAATCGCTTTTTTCCTTATAAATTAATGGCAGATAAAATAGCTTTTCATAAAAAAAAATCTAAATTTGAACCCTAACATTTTAACCAATTTTATGAAAAAACTAGTAATTGCATTGTTATTGATCTCTGGCGCAGCATTTGCACAGGACATGGAAGTCGTAAAAGGAAATTTTACTTTTCTGAAAGATCAGAAAGAAATTAATGTGGTATTTGATTATAGTAATTTTACTATGATGAAAGAAAAAAAATCTGAAGCTCAATATGTTGAAGAAAGAACGGCAGATTTAAATGCAAAGATTAAAGGAAATGGCGATGCCTGGAAAAAAAGATGGAAGTCTTCTCCGGAATTAATCTGGACTCCTAAGTTTCTTGAATTAGCAAATCTTGTATTAAGCAAAGAAAAGAAAGATGTAAATTTTCAGGAAAATCTAACGAGTGCCCCTTATACCTTAATTGTACAGACCGTATGGATTTATCCGGGCTGGGATGCAGGTATTATGAAACAACCGGCAAAAGTAAGCACAAACCTAAAGTTTGTTGAAACGGCCAATAAATCAAATGTTCTGTTAGAAATTACAAGTGAAGAAGCTCCCGGAGATCAATGGGGAAATAATTACAGTAATGAATCCAGAATTGGGGAAGGATATGCTAAAACCGCAAAATCACTTTCGAAAATGATTCTGAAAAAAGCGTACAAATAAAAGCACAAAAAAACCCTAGTTTACACTAGGGTTTTCTTTTTCTTCTTTTTGCATATTTAATAAATAGGCCATATTTGCGATCACGTGATCGTGTTTTTTTACAAACGGATTTTCTTCATTCCAGACATAACCTGCCAGAACCGAACAGATTTTTTCTTTTACTTCCGGGTTTTCCGGCTGGTGAAAAAATAACGTCTGAAGGTTTCCGGTGTACCATTCTTTCACGTAAGTGGTAAAAACAGCAATGCCGCGTTTCATGTATCCTGTAAATTCAGCTTCCCAGTCTACTTCAATTCCTTGTGATTCTTTCAGGTATAATTTTGCTGCGAGCATTCCGGATTCGGTCGCAAAAGCAACTCCCGATGAAAAAACAGGATCTAAGAATTCTGAACTGTTTCCTGTTAAGGCAAAACCATCTCCGTACATTCTTTTTACGGCTCTGGAATAGTTCTCCAGTTTCACCGGCTCAAATAAAAACTCGGTTCCTTTGAATCTCTTAATATAATAATCCGATTTCTGAATGGCATTTCGCAAAGCCTCGGCATTGTCTTTATTTTCTGAAAGCGAATTGATAAAATCGGTCGGCCCAACTACACCTAAACTTGTATTTCCATTCGAAAACGGAATGACCCATAACCAGACTTCGGTTTCCAGAATATCAAACGAAATCTGGGTTCCTTCCTCGCCCTCCGGTCTGTTAATGTCTTTTACGTGCGTAAATATCGAAGAATGCGGATCAAGCTTTGACGGTGTATCCAAATCTAAAAGTCTTGGCAAAACACGTCCGTAACCACTGGAATCGATAATAAAATTAGCGTGAATTTCTTTTAAGTTTCCGTCTTTGTCTTTTACAATGGTCTTCGATTTTTTTCCTTCAAACGAAACTTCGAGCACTTCCGATTCAAATTCCAGATCAATTCCTTTTCTTATGACTTCCTGCGCCATTGTATTGTCAAAATCCGCTCTTGGCACCTGCCAGGTCCAATCCCATCCTTCACCGAATTTTTTACTGAAATCAAAAACACAAATCTCTTCTCCACGGATAAAACGGGCACCTAATTTCTTTTCAAAATTCATGGCGTCAAGACTCTCAAAAAGCTCAGCCTCCGCAAAATGGTCCATAACTCTTGGGATGAGGCTTTCGCCGACCACAAGTCTTGGAAATTTTGTTTTTTCCACCACTTTTATCTTAACGTTATTTTTATGAAGATACGATGCCGAAACGCATCCAGAAGGTCCTGCGCCTATGATTAAAACATCTACAAACTCCTTTGTCATATTAGAAATGTTATGATTTATTTAACTTACATTTGCCATCATCAAAATAACTACATTTATTTTGATAAATAAAATTAAATTAGCACAACCAAAAACGATTTAATGAATACAATTAATGAATATTTAAGTTTAGCAGAATTCGAGTCTATTATCTTTGGAAATAACAAAGTTGTTGTTAGCGATATTGTTTTAAACAGAGTAAATGAAAGCTTTAATTTTTTAAAGGAATTTTCAGGAAATAAAGTAATATACGGCGTAAATACGGGCTTTGGACCAATGGCACAATACCGGATTAAAGAATCTGACCAGATTCAGCTGCAGTATAATTTAATCAGAAGCCACTCTTCAGGAACAGGAAAACCTTTGAGCCCGGTATGTGCCAAAGCAGCCATCCTGGCGCGATTAAATACGCTTTCTTTAGGAAATTCGGGCGTTCACCCGTCAGTCATTCACTTAATGGCCGAGCTGATCAACAGAGATATTACTCCCTTAATTTTCGAACACGGTGGTGTTGGTGCGAGTGGAGACTTAGTGCAATTATCACATTTAGCTTTAGTTTTAATCGGCGAAGGCGAAGTTTTTTATAAAGGAGACCGAAGACCAACTCCTGAAGTTTTTGAAATTGAAGGCTTAAAACCAATTCAGGTAGAAATCAGAGAAGGCCTTGCATTAATCAACGGAACTTCGGTTATGACCGGAATTGGTGTTGTAAATGTGCATCATGCCAATAAATTATTAGACTGGTCACTAAAATGTTCCTGTGCCATAAACGAATTGGTTCAGGCGTATGACGATCACTTTTCTGAAGAATTAAACCAAACCAAACGTCATAAAGGACAACAGGAAGTTGCTGCCAGAATGAGACAAAATCTTTCGGACAGTACTTTGATCCGTAAAAGGGAAGATCACTTATATTCAGGAGAAAATACCGAAGAAATTTTTAAGGAAAAAGTTCAGGAATATTATTCACTGCGTTGTGTGCCTCAAATTTTAGGTCCGGTTTTAGAAACCATTAACAATGTGGCTTCTATTCTGGAGGATGAATTTAACTCCGCAAACGACAATCCGATTATCGACGTCAAAAACAAACATGTGTATCACGGAGGTAATTTCCATGGCGATTATATTTCTCTTGAAATGGATAAATTAAAAATCGTTATTACCAAATTAACGATGCTGGCAGAACGTCAGTTGAATTATTTATTAAATTCAAAAATCAACGAAATCCTTCCTCCATTTGTAAATTTAGGAACATTAGGATTTAATTTCGGAATGCAGGGTGTGCAGTTTACCGCGACCTCAACTACTGCCGAAAGCCAGATGTTGTCTAACCCAATGTATGTACACAGTATTCCAAACAACAACGACAATCAGGATATTGTAAGCATGGGAACAAATGCTGCCGTGATTACCTCAAAAGTTATCGAAAACTCTTTTGAAGTTTTAGCTATTGAAATGATTACAATCGTTCAGGCCATTGATTATTTAGATCAGAAAGATAAAATTTCATCTGTAACCAAAAAATGGTACGATGATGTTCGAAATATAATTCCAACCTTTACGCAGGATCAGGTGATGTATCCTTTTGTTCAAAATGTAAAAGATTACCTTATAAATAGTTAAACCGCATATATCTATTAATCTTGAATCTTAAACCCATGAAAAAATCTTTCCTTTTTTTATTGTTATTATTTATTCAGTTTGTTAATAGCCAGGAATTGGCTTTGGTTAAAAAAAATGCCAAAATCGGATATATTTCCAAAGACGGAAGCTTTAAAATTGAGCCTCAGTACAAAGCTGCCAAAAGTTTTTCTGAAGGCCTGGCTGCTGTAGAAGACAATGGAAAATGGGGTTTTATTGACACCAAAGGAACCTGGGTAATTCCTGCAGCTTTTGATGATGCAAAAGATTTTAACAGCGGAATTGCAATTGTAAAAAAAGCTAAGGATTGGGTCTATATCAATACAAAAGGTGAAATTCAAAAAGCACCGGCAACAGAAAAACTATTTGATTTTAATAATGGAATTGCTTTTATCAGACAAGCAGATAAAGTGGGGTTAATCAACTCCGGAATGACTGTTGTTTTAGAACCCAAATACGATCAGATCAAACCTTTTGAAAATGGTTTTGCAAGAGTGGAACTCAATAAAAAATGGGGAATTATAAGTTCAAATGGCAAAGAAGCTGTAGAACCTGCTTATGATGAAATAGGCAATTATTTTAAAAATACAACCTGGGCCCGAAAAGATAAAACTTTTGGAATCGTAAGTGGTGGAAAGTTTATTCCCGTAGAAGGTGCCGAAAAAATCTGGGATTTTGAAACACAGGATTTAACCTATGCAAAAAAGAACGGGAAAATCGGATTCATTGACTTAAAAGGAAACTGGGCAATTCTGCCTATTTACGATAAAGCAAGAGCATTCTCAAAAAACTTAGCTCCTGTTTGTGTGGGATCGAAATGGGGCTACATCAACCCGAAAGCAGAATTCATTATTCCGCCAACCTATAGCGATGCAGAAGTTTTCAGTTCAAACGGACTGGCTCCCGTAAAAGAAAAAAACTGGGGGTTCATCAATGAAACCGGAAAACTCGTAATTCCTACCCAATATGGTATTACTTCAAACGGATTCGTTATTGCTTTGTTTGTACAACAGGACAAAGGATTTATAGATGGTGTGGCAAGAGTAAAAAATGAAGGAAAATGGGGGTTTCTTAAACCTGACGGAACTGTATTAGGAAATCAATGGTTTGAAAACGCTGAGATATTTTCAAAAACAGCAGAAAAAAACAACAGCAGTGAAGTTGCTTCCGAGAAGCCAAAAGCAGAAACAAAAGCCGCGACAAAACCAGTAACCAAAAAGAAAAAATAAATTTTACCTAAATGAAATCGCCACTAAAAAAATTGTGCAAGCAAAACCAATAAAAAGCGATACCATTTATGACCTATAAAAAATAAATTCTACATAAATGAAATCGCTACTAAAAAATTGCGTAAGCAAAACCACTAAAAAGCGATACCATTTATGACCTATAAAAAATAAAATTTACATAAATGAAATGTGTATTAGTAACAGGTGGTTCCAGAGGAATTGGAAGTGCTGTTTGTAAAAAATTAGCCGTTGAAGCCAATTATCATATTTTGATTAATTATCATTCCAACAAAACAGCTGCCGAAGCAACACTTCAGGAAATACAAAAATTAGGAGCAACCGGAGAAATTTTAGGTTTCGATGTTTCTAATTTTGAAGAAGTACAAAACGTTTTAACCAAATGGCAGGAAGCAAATCCCGAAGCCATTGTTGAAGCCATTGTCAATAACGCCGGAATTACAAAAGACGGTCTTTTTATGTGGATGACTCCCGAAGACTGGAATGGGGTTGTCAATACAAGTTTAAACGGATTTTTTAATGTCACGCAGTTTTTCATCCAGAAAATGCTGCGCAACAAATATGGCCGAATCGTCAATATGGTTTCTGTTTCAGGAGTAAAAGGAACAGCAGGACAAACCAATTATTCGGCTGCAAAAGGAGCGATTGTCGCAGCTACCAAAGCTTTGGCCCAGGAAGTTGCCAAAAGGAACATTACTGTAAATGCCGTAGCACCCGGTTTTATCAGAACCGATATGACCAGTGCCTTGGATGAAAAAGAATTACTAAAACTAATTCCGGTAAATCGTTTCGGTGAGGCCGAAGAAGTTGCCGATTTGGTAAGCTTTTTGATTTCAAAAAAAGCAAGCTACATTACAGGAGAAATTATCAATATAAACGGAGGAATATATTCTTAACAATAGTAGGTTTGCCAGGCTGTTTTTAAGTTTTTTTTAACGCTGAAAATTGCACGCGAAGACGCAAAGTTTTATAAAGACATAAAAAAGAAAAAACCTGGCGTCTTTGCGAGATTAAGAAGACAAAGAATAGATTAAAAATTACAGTAACGGATAAAAAATTATTTTGAAAGACGATGAATAAGAGAGTTGTAATTACCGGAATGGGAATTTATTCCTGTATCGGAACTTCTTTAGACGAAGTAAAGGAGTCCTTATACAACGGGAAATCCGGCATTCAGTTTGATCCTGAAAGAAAGGAATTTGGATTTCAGTCTGCCTTAACAGGTATGGTTCCTAAAACGGACCTGAAAAATTTACTGTCCCGCAGACAACGTATGAGCATTGGTGAAGAAACTGAATATGCTTATATGGCAACTGTAGAAGCACTGAAAAATGCCAATATTGACGACGCCTTTTTTGACAACCGCGAAGTGGGAATCATGTACGGAAATGACAGCGTTTCTAAAGCTATTATTGACGCGACAGACATTGTTCGTGAGAAAAAAGACACTGCACTAATTGGTTCGGGAGCCATCTTTAAATCGATGAATTCTACGGTAACCATGAATTTATCGACGATTTTCAAGCTAAGAGGAATCAATCTTACTATAAGTGCAGCCTGTGCAAGTGGTTCGCACTCTATTGGACTGGCTTATTTTTTAATCAAAAGCGGTTTTCAGGATATTATTATTTGCGGCGGCGCACAGGAAATCAACAAATATGCGATGAGCAGTTTTGATGGTTTAGGTGTTTTTTCAAACAGGGAAAATGAGCCGGAAAAAGCATCACGCCCTTTTGATGCAGATCGCGACGGGTTAATTCCAAGTGGTGGCGGTGCTACGTTAATCCTCGAGAGTTACGAATCAGCAATCGCACGAGGCGCTACTATTATTGCAGAAGTGGCGGGTTACGGATTTTCTTCCAACGGAGGTCATATTTCCACTCCAAATGTAGAAGGACCGGCGACTGCTATGCAAAGAGCCCTTGACGACGCCAAACTAAAAGCGTCAGATATTGACTACATAAATGCGCATGCCACTTCAACTCCCGTTGGAGATGGTAACGAAGCCAAAGCCATCTTTGAAGTTTTTGGTGAGAAAAATCCTTATGTAAGTTCTACAAAGTCAATGACAGGTCACGAATGCTGGATGGCCGGAGCCAGTGAGGTAATCTACTCTATTATAATGATGCAGCACGATTTTATTGCGCCAAACATCAATTTGGAAAATCCCGACGAAGATGCTTCAAAATTAAATTTAGTTAAAACTACGTTAAACAAAAAATTTGACATATTTTTGTCCAATTCCTTCGGGTTTGGAGGAACCAACTCGGCGTTGGTAGTTAAAAAGTTTAATTGAGTGATGAATAAAGAAGAAATAATAGAAAGAATTAATAGTTTTTTGGTTGAAGAATTTGAAGTTGACGGAGACGAAATTGAACCAAACGCTAATTTAAAAGACACATTAGGTTTAGATAGTTTAGATTATGTAGACTTAGTTGTTTCTATTGAATCTAACTTTGGAGTAAAACTGGTAGAAGTCGATTTTGTTGGAATTGCTTCTTTTCAGAATTTTTATGACCTGATTGAAACGAAACTAAAAGCCAAAGCTGTTTAATGAGCAAATGGGATGGTAAATCAAAAGGTACTGTTTTAGGATATCGGATATTTGTTTTTTTAATACAAAAAATAGGTATTAGATCCGCTTACGGACTTTTATACTTTGTCGCATCTTATTATTTCCTTTTCCTTAAAAAAAGCAACAGCGCTATCTTCTACTATTTTAATCAAAGATTAAAATATTCCCGTTTTAAATCCCGAAAAATGGTTTTCAGGAGTTATTATACTTTTGGACAAACCATCATTGATAAAATCTCCATTTCTGCAGGAATGCGAAATAAATTCACCTATGAATTTGACGGAATCGAGGTTTTAAAAAATCTTTTGGCAGCAAAAAAAGGCGGTGTCCTGATTAGTGCACACGTTGGGAATTTTGAAATCGCCGAGCATTTTTTAGGCGACATTAATCTTGATTTCAGTATTAATCTTGTCACTACGGATTTAGAGCATTCCGCCATTAAAAATTATCTGGAAAGTCTTGCCCAAAAACCTTCCGTAAAATTTATCATCATCAAAGACGATCTGTCTCATATTTTTGAGATCAATGCCGCTCTTGCAAACAACGAACTGGTTTGTTTTACTGGCGATCGTTATTTTGAAGGAACGAAATCCCTTTCCGAAGAAATACTGGGCCAGGAAGCCCATTTCCCGGCCGGTCCCTTTTTGATCGCTTCCCGTTTAAAAGTGCCTGTTGTTTTCGTGTATGTCATGAAAGAACCCAACCTGCATTATCATTTATATGCAAGGGAAGCTACTGTAAAACATCGCGACGAAAAGGGTTTATTGAAAGAATATGTACAAAGTGTGGAAACCATTCTGCAGAAATACCCTTTGCAATGGTTCAATTATTTTGATTTTTGGAACCAGCTGAAAAAATAAAGATAAAATAAACCATCCTTCCGCTTTTGATAAGCATTCTTTTATACTTTTAGGAAATCTTAAAACAAGGCATGAAAGAATACGATACGATTATCATTGGTTCCGGAGTTGGAGGTCTAGCAACAGGAATTTGCCTGGCAAGGGCCGGACAAAAAGTTTTAATTCTGGAGCAGCATTATGTTCCCGGAGGCTGGAGTCACAGTTTTACCCTAAACGGACAGCGTTTTAGCCCTGGTGTACATTATGTCGGACTTCTTGAAGAAGGTTCTTCTACCAATGAACTGTATCGCGGTTTGGGAATTGCCAATGATCTGGTTTTTTTCCGAATGAATAAAAAAGCCTACGAACATTGCCTAATTGGCGATCAGTCTTTCGACCTTCCGGCCGGAATCGATAACCTCAAAAAAACACTTTCTGACCATTTTCCTGCTGAAGAAAAAAACATCCATGAATATCTTTCCTTAGTCGAAAAAGTAAGTTACGAACTTCAGTTAATTCCAAAATTAAAAGGCTGGTGGCAAAAAATAACAGTGCCTTTCCGAACGAAACATTTTGGAAAATTCGCCTTGTTCCCCTTAAAAAAAGTAGTATCCTGGCATGTTAAGGATCCAATGCTGAAAGCCGTTCTTAACGTTCAGTGTGGCGATCACGGGCTTCCGCCCAACAAAGCCTGCTTCCCGGTACATTGTTCGGTAATGAGCCATTATTTTGATGGCGGTTATTATCCGATGGGCGGCGGCGGCGGTATCGTAAAAGCGATGACAAACGGCATAAAAAGACATGGCGGCGAAGTTCGTGTACAGCAAAACGTGCAGAAAATTATCATCGAAAATAAAAAAGCCATTGGTATTGAACTGGAAAATGGCGAAAAAATACTGGCCAAAAATATTGTTTCGAATGCCGATCCATCGATTACCTATTTAAACCTGATCGAAAAAGAACACCTCAGCAAATCACTGCTTAAGAAACTCCAAAAAACAAAATACTCGGTTACTTCATTGATTCTATTTCTGACATTAGATATCGATGTTACCCAGTTTAATATTGATTCCGGAAACATCTGGATGATGAAAGATGAAAATGATGATGACAATTTTGAAGATTTAATGAACAATGATATTGCAGAAGGGGATTCGTTTCCTGCTGTTTTTATTAGCTGCACCACACTTAAGGATCCGGCCAGTTTTAATGGAAAATATCATAATTTCGAAATTGTTACTTATGTCAATTATGACCATTTGGATGATTTCAACGGCCTGGACGATTACCACAATGAAGCGTACAAAATCTTCAAGGAAAAAGTTACCAATAAACTGATGAACAATGTCGAGAAAATAATCCCGAATGCCAAACAGCATATTATTCAGGCTGAATTGGGAACGCCAAAAACCAATGAATTTTATATTAATTCGACGAAAGGGAATGTATACGGAACCGAAAAAACACTTAATCAGGTAGGCCCTTTCGCCTACAAGAACAAAACTGAGATCGACAATTTATTTCTTTGCGGGGCCTGTACACTTTCTCATGGCGTTACCGGAGCCACCTATTCCGGTATTGCGGCGGCGGCATTAATTCTGGACTGTACATCAGATGATTTGTTAACTGAAGATGCCAATCAGAAAATACGAATCTATGATGCCGAAGATGCTTCCACATGGCCGGAATGGGTGCATACCAAACGGTCGGACAAAATCAGGAAATTCATTCCGAAAAATTAACTACTTTTGCGATAACCAAAGCCAAAAACAGAAATGAAAAATGTTCTTGTCATTTATTATTCCCAATCGGGACAGCTCGAATCGATTGCGCAAAATATTGCAAAACCCTTCCTGAACTCAGAAGAGATCAAAGTAACTTTTCATGAAATACAATTAGAGAAACCATTTCCTTTTCCATGGGATAAAACTTCTTTTTTTGATGCTTTCCCCGAAACTTTTCTTCAGATCCCAACGGAATTAAAACCCGTCCCGGAAGAAATTTTAAATACAAAATATGATTTAATACTGTTTCATTATCAGGTGTGGTACCTGTCACCTTCTATTCCCATCAATTCATTTTTAAAAAGTGAGTCAGGCAAAAAAATACTGAATAATACTCCTGTCATCACCATCAGCGGTTCCAGGAATATGTGGATTATGGCACAGGAAAAAGTTAAGATTTTGCTACGCGAAGCTAACGCAAAATTAGTTGGAAATGTAGCCCTTGTAGACCGTGTTGGAAATCTGATAAGCGTCATTACCATTGTAGAATGGATGTTCTCCGGAGTCAAGAAAAAATATTTGGGTATTTTTCCGTTACCGGGAGTTTCGGATAAAGATATTCAGGAGTCCGATAAGTTCGGGGAAGTAATACTTTCTCATTTTAATCAGCATACACTAGACGAATTACAGCCGGAATTAGTTGCCCTTGGAGGAGTGAAAATTAGCTCCTATCTCGTAACTGTAGACAAAACGGCAAACAAAATTTTCAATAAATGGTCAAACCTGATTTATAAAAATCAAAAAAACAGAAAAAAGCTGCTTAAACTATTTTATGTTTATTTATTCCTCGCGATATGGTTAATCTCACCAATAGTATATATATTGCACCTTATTACCTATCCCATTAAGTTAAAAAAAATAAAAAAAGAAACTCAATATTATCAGGGAGTTTAGTAGACGAATTAGATTATGTTTGAAGTATATATTACCAAAGCTGCAAAATATTTGCCAAATGAGGCTGTTTCTAATGAAGAAATGGAGGATTATTTAGGACTCATCAATGATGCCGCTTCTAAAGCAAGACGCATTATTTTACGCAATAATAAAATTACAAGTCGTTATTACGCCATAGATAAAACGGGAAAAAGTACACACAACAACGCCGAATTGACCCGAAATGCTGTTGTGCAGCTGTTTGATGAAAACTTTACGGCACAGGATCTCGAAGTGCTTTCCTGCGGAACCTCAACACCTGATGTTTTTCTGCCTTCGCATGCTGCGATGGTTCATGGATTATTAAAAAACAAATCAGTAGAATTAAATTCATCCACCGGTGTTTGCTGTGCCGGAATGAATTCCTTAAAATTTGGCTTCCTTTCCGTAAGATCCGGAAATTCCAAAAATGCAATCTGCACAGGATCTGAAAGAGTTTCGACCTGGCTGAATGCCCAAATGTACAATCACGAAGCCGCTAATCTGAAAAGCCTGGAAGAGCAGCCTATCATTGCGTTCAAAAAAGATTTTTTACGCTGGATGTTATCTGACGGAGCCGGAGCTTTTTTACTGGAAAATGAGCCAAAAGGGCCAATTTCCCTAAAAATCGAATGGATGGAAGCTTTTTCGTATGCGTACGAACTGGAAACCTGCATGTATGCCGGAGGGGATAAATTAGAGAATGGCGAAATCAAAGCGTGGAGCGATTATGCCCCGGAGGAATGGCTGAAGGAATCTGTTTTTGCCATCAAACAGGATGTGAAATTACTGGACGAATTTATCCTTTCAAAAGGTGCCGAAAGCATGAGGGATGCTATGGGTAAAAACAATATCACAGCCGATCAGGTAGATTATTTTATCCCTCACGTTTCGTCTAACTTTTTTGTGGAAGGATTAAAAAAAGGACTGACGGAGAAAGGAATCGGAATGACCGATGATAAATGGTTTATGAATCTTTCGAGAGTTGGAAATGTAGGTTCTGCCTCTATTTATTTAGCTTTGGAAGAATTAATGAATTCCGGTAATTTGAAAAAAGGAGATCGTATTCTTTTATCAGTTCCGGAAAGCGGAAGATTTTCTTTCGCCTATGCTTATTTAACCGTTTGCTAATGGAAACCACTTTAGTGTTAGAAAAAGAAGCTGTCGAGAATTTACTGCCACAAAAGTTTCCTTTTGTAATGGTAGATAAAATGTATTCGTTTACCGAAAACTCGCTGGTTTCCGGACTAAAAATTAAAGACGATAATATATTTTATGACGATAATTTTTTCCTGGAAGCAGGCTTAATTGAGCACATGGCCCAGTCGGTAGCCTTACATACCGGTTACGAGTTCTTTTTGAAAAATGAAAAAGCACCAACAGGTTATATCGGTTCCATAAAAGAAATTGAAATTAAAAAGCTGCCAAAAATAAACGATACGATTCAGTCTACGGTAACCATTATACAGGAATTTGCCGGAATCACCCTGGTAGATATCGTAACGACTTTGAACAATGAAGAAATCGCTAACGGACAAATGAAAACCGTTTTAGCTAAATAATAATACTTGTATGAGAACCGCTGTTGACATCCAGAATTATTTACCGCACCGGCCACCTTTGCTCATGGTCGACTTAATTCTGAATGTAGATGCCAGTTTTGTAGAAACCGTGTTTTTGATAAGAGAAGACAATATTTTTGTCAGCAACGGTGTTTTTATCGAAGCCGGTCTCATAGAAAATACCGCACAAACCTGTTCTGCCATAGTCGGGAAAAAATATTTTTTTGACGAGAACGGTTCAGAAAATGAAAACATACATGTAATTGGTTTTATCAGCGCCATAAAAAACCTGAAAATACACCAACTGCCAAAAGCTTACGATACTATTATTACGCGGGCAAACCTGGTTTCAAAATTTGAAGGCGACGATTATACTTTATGCACCATGAGCTGCGAAAGCTTACTGGGAGATAAAAAACTTTTAGAATGCGAAATTAATTTGTTCATTCAAAAAACAATTTCGACTGTAGTATCCTAATTTCAATCGAAAACTAAACGGTCATGGAAAAAGAAAAAGTACCACAAGACACAAGCAACTTAACTAAAAATAACGTCAAAGAGCTTTTGTATGCCACCGATGAAAACGGTGATTACACCACAACTTTAAGTACCGGTTGGGAACCCAAGACCATTGCACTTTCAAATTCCATAGATGATATTAATGAAAGGATTGCCGAAGCAAAAAGGCAGGTCGAAACCGGCGAAGCAAGTCCGATTTGTTATTATATGGAACGCAACAAAATGGATTTGACGATTTTGGCAAGTTATGTCGGAATGTGGAAATGGCGCGTGAAAAGACATTTTAAGCCAGCCGTTTTTGCCAAATTAAACGATACCATTTTACAGAAATATGCCGACGCTTTTGAAATAACAATAGCCGAACTAAAAAACATCAAAAAGACTAATGCAGACTAATTTCACACATCATCAATCTGCCCATTGCGAGAATGGAGTAGCTTCGAATTTGTTAAAAAACAGCGGACTGAACATCAGTGAACCGATGGTTTTTGGGATTGGTTCCGGGCTTTTTTTCGTGTACCTGCCCTTTATAAAAGTAAATCACGCCCCGGCAATCAGCTACAGAACGCTGCCCGGACAGATTTTCAATAAGGTGGCAAGACGTTTAAACCTTAAAATAAAAAGACAAAAATTCTCTTCTGCAACAAATGCAAATGCGGCATTAGACGCGAATTTAAAAAACAATATTCCGACAGGATTACAAGTTGGCGTATATCACCTGAGTTATTTTCCGGATGAATACCGCTTTCATTTTAACGCTCATAACCTGGTCGTTTACGGCAAAACCGATACCGATTATTTAGTAAGCGACCCTGTAATGGAAACGGTTACGACCTTAACCCATGACGAATTAGACAAGGTTCGTTTTGCCAAAGGTGCTTTTGCGCCACGCGGGCAAATGTACTATCCGATTCAGGTTCCAAAAGAAGTCGATCTGAAGAGTGCTATCATAAAAGGAATCAAAAATACGTGTCGTGATATGCTGGCTCCAATGCCAATCGTGGGTGTACGCGGAATTAAATTTGTATCGAAACAAATCAGAAAATGGCCTGTAAAACACGGCACTAAAAAAGCCAATCATTACCTGGCGCAAATGGTTCGCATGCAGGAAGAAATTGGTACCGGAGGCGGTGGTTTCCGTTTTATTTATGCTGCTTTTTTACAGGAAGCTTCAGTGATTCTGAATAATGAAGAATTGAAAGTGCTTTCAAAGGAAATGACCCAAATTGGCGATTCATGGCGTGATTTTGCCGTAGAAGCTTCCCGTATTTATAAAAACAGAAGTGTCAAGGAAGATGCCTACAATACTATTGCCGATGAACTTCTGGACATTGCCAACAGAGAAGAAATCTTTTTCAAAAAACTAAAAAAAGCCATTAGCTAAACATATTTTGCAGCCCATTATAAAAATAGAATCCCTCTCGAAAAAGTACAAAGATGCAGATCTGTATTCTTTGAACGATTTTTCGCTGAACATATACGAAGGCCAGATTTTCGGATTATTAGGTCCGAACGGTGCCGGAAAAACCACTTTGATTTCCATGCTTTGCGGACTGGTAAAACCTACCTCAGGGCATTTTTCCATAAATGATCTGAACTACACAGACCATTCTTCAAAAATTAAAAAAATTATTGGCGTTGTACCACAGGAATATGCCTTATATCCAACCTTAACCGCGAGGGAAAACCTGCATTATTTTGGAAGCATGTACGGCCTGAAAGGTTCGTATCTGAAAGATAAAGTAGTCGAAACGTTAGATCTTCTGGGGCTTTTGAAATTCGCAGACAAACGTATCGAAACCTTCTCGGGCGGAATGAAACGAAGAGTCAATCTGATTGCCGGAATCCTGCACAATCCAAAAGTTTTGTTTCTCGATGAACCAACCGTAGGGGTTGACGTTCACTCCAAAAATGCGATTATAGATTATTTGAAATTATTAAACGAACAAGGAACTACTATTATATATACTTCACATCATTTGGCCGAAGCCGAAGATTTCTGTACCAACATCGCCATTCTGGACCAGGGCAGCATTTATGCGCAGGGCACACCTTCGGGTTTGATTGCTTCTACCGCTGAAGCCGGAAATCTCGAAGACGTTTTTATTTCACTAACCGGTAAAAACTTAAGAGATGGTATATAAAATCTGGATGTCGGTCGTAAAAGAATTTTTACTGCTTAAACGCGATTTAGGCGGTTTAATTATTTTGTTTATCATGCCGCTGGTGCTTGTCATCACGGTTACTTTAATACAAGACAGTACTTTTAAAACCATTAGCGATAGCAAAATTCCGATTTTACTGGTTGACAATGACAAAGGTTCAGTCTCTAAAACTGTTTTTGATAATCTCGAAAAAAGCAATTTGTTTAGCGTGGTTACTCAGATTGACAATAAACCCATTACGGAAGAAGTTGCCAAAGAAGCTGTTTACAAAGGAAAATTTCAATTGGCGATTGTAATTCCGAAAAACCTGAGTGTCGATTTGCAGACCAAAATTGATCAGAATGTAGCCAAAATTGTCAGCAGTATGGGGTTAACCGACAGCACGGCAACGGCAGCACCTTCGAAAATAATCAAAGAAAAAGAAGTGAAATTGTATTTTGATCCGGCGGTTCAGATGAGTTTCAAAAATGCGGTCATGAATGCTATTGATAAAATGATTTCGCAAATCGAGACCAAATCCATTTACACCACTTTTCAGAATCAGTTAGGAGAAGGTACCGCTTCATTCGAACAAAAGAGTTTTATTACGTTCAAAGAAATCATTCCGAGAATAAACAACAAAGAAATTCGTCCCAATTCGGTGCAGCATAACGTTCCGGCCTGGACGCTTTTTGCCATATTTTTTATTGTAATTCCGTTGTCTATCAATATCGTAAAAGAAAAATCACAAGGTACCTTTGTACGATTGCTAACCAATCCGGTTTCTAACCTGATTGTCATCATCGGAAAAACCATTACGTATTCTGCAATCTGCATGATTCAGTTTTATATGATGGTGGCGGTTGCAATTTTTCTGTTTCCGCATATTGGCCTGCCTCCTTTAAATATCGAAGGACATTTGTTTTTAATGAGTGTTGTAGCGTTGTTTTCCGGATTTGCCGCAATCGGATTCGGAATTTTATTGGGAACCGTAGCCAGCACGCAAGAACAATCTGCGCCGTTTGGTGCCACGAGTGTGCTCATTTTAGCGGCCGTTGGCGGTGTCTGGGTGCCTGTTTTTGCTATGCCGAAAATTATGCAGGTCATAGCCAAATCATCCCCAATGAACTGGGGACTCGAAGCCTTTTACGATGTTTTATTGCGCAACGTAACATTATTAGAAATCATTCCAAAAATAAGTTTATTGTTTTTGTTTTTTATCATCACCACCTCCATCGCATTATTTTATGACAAAAAGAAAAGAACAGTTTAACGAAGCCACTGACCTGACGGTAACGCACGAAATCAGAATTCGTTTTAACGAAACTGATCCGCTTGGCATTGTCTGGCATGGAAATTACATTACCTATTTTGAGGATGGACGGGAAGCGTTTGGCCGCCAGCACGGACTTACCTATCTGGATATTGGCAACACGGGTTACACGACCCCAATTGTAAAATCAAAATGTGAACATAAATTATCACTCCGTTATGGCGATGTGGTCACGATAGAAACCACAGTAGTAGATACGCCTGCGGCCAAAATGATTTACCGTTTTAAAATAATAGATGCAAAAGGCGAAATAGCCTGTACCGGCGAAACCGTGCAGGTATTTTTAGACGGCGACGGAAATTTAATGCTGACCAATCCCCCTTTTTACGAAGAGTGGAAAAGAAAAGTAGGCTTATTAAAGTAGAACACGAATTTCACGAATTAGCACAAATTACAAAATAAAAAACCTGTGTTAATCCGTTTAATCCGTACAATCTGTGGCCTATTTATAGACCATAAAAAAAGAAAAAATGACAAGAGCAGTCTATATCACTGAAACCAATTGTATAACGCCTTTAGGGTTTGATGTCAAATCGAATACCGAAGCAATTCTTCGTGGTGATTCCGGTATTCAGCTGCACGAAGATCTTTCTTTGATGCCGATACCGTTTTATGCTTCCATTATCAATAATGAAAAACTAAACAGTGCTTTTGAGAAAATCAGTACTGACAAAAAATATTCCCGTCTGGAGAAAATGATGATTATGGCTTTAGAACCGATTATCAAAAATTCAGGAATTGAATTAAATTCAAAAACAGCCTTTATACTTTCGACTACAAAAGGAAATGTTACGGCATTAAAAGAGAATTCAGAAGAAAGTTTCAATAATGCTCATTTAGATGTCCTGGCAAAAAATGTTGCAGGTTTCTTCGGATTTCAGACGCAGCCCATTGTGGTTTCGAATGCCTGTGTTTCCGGAATTTTAGCCGTCTCCGTAGCCAAAAGATTAATTCAGTCGGAGCTGTATGACAACGCTTTTGTCATTGCCGGCGATGAAGTTTCGGAGTTTGTTTTATCCGGATTTAATGCGTTTCAGGCCATGAGTGATCTGCCTTGCAAGCCGTATTCTAAAAACAGAACCGGTGTAAGTTTAGGCGAAGCAACGGCTGCAGTTTTAGTTTCAGCGGATGCCACAAATGCAAAAGTAAAAGTGATCGGAGACAGTTCGATAAACGATGCCAATCATATTTCCGGTCCTTCCAGAACAGGTGAAGGTTTGTACCGAAGTATACAGAATGCTTTGAAAGAAGCGCAAATTGAAACCGACAAATTAGATTATATCTCAGCACACGGAACTGCCACTCCATTCAATGACGAAATGGAGGCCATTGCCCTAAATCGTTTAGGTTTACAAAATGTTCCGATAAATAGTTTAAAAGGATTTTATGGGCATACCTTAGGTGCTTCGGGATTGTTAGAAACCGTAATCGCCATTGAATCTGCCAGCCAGAATCTGCTTTTTGAATCAAAAGGTTTTGATGAAATTGGTGTAAGTGAAACTATAAATGTAATTGAGAAGAATGAAAAGGCAACTATTGAGTTTTTCCTGAAGACGGCTTCCGGATTTGGAGGTTGTAATACGGCTGTTGTTTTTGAAAAAGTGAAATGAAATGGAAAATTATTCTTTTGTAAAAAATGCTTTTCCTTTTATTTCTTTTTCTTTTAAAATGGCATCCAAAATTTTAATAATCGTTGGTTTTGAAACATGTTGGTTTTCTAAAGACATTGTAGAAAATACAGTATTAGTAAGCACTTTTGACAAAAAGCTTTTTTGTTTTAACTGCGGATATTTTTCGTAGAATTTCATAACTTGACAAATTTATAAAAAAACAATGACAAATACAGTTTAACAGCTAAGTATGTTATTCTCAATCAGGAAAAAATCATACTGATCCATTTGTATTAGCAATCAAAACAATGACTCAAAAAACCAACATACAATCCTGCATCACCATCCAAAACAACGAAATTGTTTTGAACGGAATTTCGGTATTCAAAATCGAACCCACCGATTTTGCGGATTTCTCGAAACAAGCCTATCGTAATTTTGACCTGCAATACCCCAAGTTTTTCAAAATGGATGCTTTGAGCAAACTGGCTTTTTTAGGATCAGAATTGCTTTTGAGCCCCATAACTTCTTCGGCTGAACAGGAAAATAATATTGCGCTGGTTCTGGCCAATAAATCCTCCAGTTTAGATACCGATGTAAAATATCAGGAATCTATTTCAGAGCAGGAAAACTACTTTCCGAGTCCGGCGGTTTTCGTTTATACGCTGCCAAATATTTGTCTGGGCGAAATAAGTATCCGCCATCAGCTGAAAAGTGAAAATTCTTTCTTTATATTTGATGCCTTTAACACTGAATTTATGTCTAATTATTCTAATATTCTTCTGAATTCGAATAAGGCAGACCTGGTTCTTTGCGGTTGGGTAGAATTTTTTAATGACGATTACAAAGCGTTTCTTTGCACCATCAGTAAAGAAGAAAGCACGAAATATACAAACGAAACTATCAATACATTATACAATCAATAATCATGGAAGCATTAAAACTGGAATTAAAAAATAAAATCATTACAACGTTAAACCTTGAAGATATCGCTGTGGAAGATATTGCAGATAACGACGCTTTATTTGGAGATGGTTTAGGTTTGGACTCGATTGATGCCCTTGAATTAATCGTGATATTAGATAAGGATTACGGAATTAAACTGGTAGACCCGAAAGAAGGGAAAACCATTTTCCAATCGATCGAATCTATGGCGGCTTACATCAGCGCTAACAGAACGAAATAGATTTTTAGATCGTTAGACTTCTTGGATTTTTAGATTTCTTAGATAAGAATATCCAAAAATCTAATTTTAAAATAGTTTTAAACTTTGGCAAATAAAAAGAATAGTCTAAAAATCGAACAATCTAAGAAGTCTTATAATCCAAATTAGCGCTAACAGAACAAAATAGATTTTCAGATCGTTAGACTTCTTAGATTTTTAGATTTCTTCGATAAGTAATATTCAAAAATCTAATTTTAAAATAGTTTTTTTAAACTTTAGCGAAACAGAAAGAATAATCTAAAAATCCAACAATCCAAGAAGTCTGAAAATCTAAGCAAGTCTAATAATCTAATCATCTAAGAAGTCTAATAATGAAAGGTGTTGCAATAACAGGAATGGGAATTATCTCTTCGATTGGAAATTCAGTTGAGGAAAATTTAGATTCATTATTACATGAAAATCGTGCCATTACCCGTGTCCGGAATATTACAACGATTCATGCCGACATTAATAAGGTAGGGGAAATTAAAAAAACCAATCCGGAACTGATTGACGAATTGGATCTTCCGACGGATAATAATTTCTCGAGAACGGCTATGATTGGCACTTTTGCAGCAAAACAGGCTGTCGAAAATGCCGGAATTACAGCTATAAACGAATTCAGGACCGGACTAATTTCGGCTACAAGTGTGGGCGGAATGGACATGACGGAAAAATATTATTATGATTATTTCGAAAAGCCGGAACTTGTAAAATATATTAGCTGTCATGACGGTGGCGATGTTGCCGATAAAATTGCTTCAGAGTTGGGTCTAAAGGGAATGGTAACGACAATCAGTACCGCTTGTTCATCGGCTGCGAACTCCATTATGCTGGGCGCGCGATTGATAAAAAGCGGAAAACTGGACCGTGTTATTGTGGGCGGAGCCGATGCTTTGGCAAAATTCACCATCAACGGATTTAAGACTTTAATGATTTTATCCGACGATTATAACAAACCTTTTGATAACAACCGTAAAGGTTTGAATCTGGGAGAAGCTGCAGCCTATCTGGTTTTGGAATCCGATGAAATTGTACAAAAACAAAACAAAAAAGTCCTCGCCAGGGTTTCCGGCTACGGAAATGCAAACGATGCTTTTCATCAGACTGCTTCCTCAGAAAACGGGGACGGCGCTTACCTGGCGATGAAAAAAGCTTTTGAAGTTTCAGGTTTGAAACCTTCTGAAATAGATTATATCAACGTACACGGAACGGCAACTCCCAATAACGATTTGTCTGAAGGAAGAGCAATACTTCGTATTTACGGAGAGGAGAAAGTCCCTGATTTTAGTTCGACAAAACCTTTTACAGGACATACCCTGGCAGCAGCAGCGGCCATTGAAGCGGTTTATAGTGTCCTGGCCATTCAGAATAATGTGGTGTATCCGAATATGAATTTCGAAACTCCGATGGAAGAATTTGATTTGCAGCCACAAACTTCCTTAAAAAATAAAAACATCGATCACGTTTTATCTAATTCTTTTGGATTTGGAGGAAACTGTTCTACCCTTATATTTTCAAAAAGCGAATGAAAAAAACATATATAAATGGAGTAGGCTGTATTTCGACTCAAAAAACATTTGATACTGTTTTTTTGGAAGACGCCGTATACAATCAGAACGACAACATTCTTAGTGTGGTCTCCCCTGCTTACAAAGATTTTATTGCTCCCGCAGCAGCCAGAAGAATGGCCAAAGGGGTGAAAAACGGAATCGTAGCTTCGGCATTGGCGATGAAAGACGCACAGGCTGAAAATGTAGACGCCATCATTACCGGAACAGGATTAGGCTGTATCGAGGATTCTGAAAAATTCTTAAAAAACATCCTGGATAATAATGAAGAATTTTTAACGCCAACCGCATTTATTCAATCTACCCATAATACCGTTGGGGCACAAATTGCGCTGACCATGCAGTGTAAAGGGTATAATTTTACCTACGTAAATGGTGTAGTTTCTTTCGAGTCTGCCCTTCTGGATGCTAAAATGCAACTGGAAGAAAACGAAGCCAGTTCGATTTTAGTAGGCGGCGTAGATGAAAATGGCGATTATACCATG
The DNA here is from genome assembly GCF_020991415.1 of Flavobacterium sp. ENC. Classification (GTDB taxonomy): domain Bacteria; phylum Bacteroidota; class Bacteroidia; order Flavobacteriales; family Flavobacteriaceae; genus Flavobacterium. The sequence continues at coordinate 673,075 of NZ_JAJMOY010000001.1, forward strand.
GAACTTTTTAAATTGGCCGGACGAGTTAAACAGGAAAGTGAAGAGCCGTTTACTCTTCTAGCTCCAAAAACGATGGGAGCTGTTCACGGTGAAGGCGCCAGTTTTTTTGTTTTGGAAAGTGAAAAAAAAGACACCACTTACGCCGAAATTCTGGATGTTGAAATCATAAACACTTTAGAAGAAAATGAAATTGAAACGCACATAACCGCTTTCCTAAAATCTAACGGTCTTCAAATTTCAGACGTTGATGCTATCGTTTTGGGTTTTAACGGCGATGTGAAATTCGATTCGTATTACAGAACGCTGACCGAAAATACTTTTTCAGCTACCCCTCAGTTGTATTACAAACATTTGTGTGGCGAATACGATACGGCTTCAGCTTTTGGATTGTGGATGGCCTCAAAAGTTATAAAACTGCAGGAAATTCCGGAAATTGTAAAAGTGAATTCGATTAAAAAATCAGCTTACAATACTATTTTATTATACAATCAGCTGAGCGGAAAAAATCATAGTTTTACGTTACTGTCAAAATGATAACGCACAAAAACATTTCGATATTTTTTGTCTGTTTATTGCTTGTACTGCTTTTTCTGAAGCTTTATACGCCAATTAGCTGGATATGGTTTATCGTGATTGTTTTACTTTGGCTCGGAATCAATGCTGTTGGTTCTGCCAGAATTTCTTCTGATTATCATGTAAAAGCGTTCTGCAATAATCCTTTAGAAACCGAAAAAAAAATAGCCCTTACTTTTGATGATGGTCCTGGTTTATATACTTTGGAAGTTTTGGCTCTTTTAAAAAAATACAATGCAAAAGCTACTTTTTTCTGCATTGGAAAAAACATTGAAAGCCATCCTGAAATCGTAAAACAAATTATTGAAGAAGGTCATTTAGTTGGAAATCATTCTTACAGTCATTCGAAATTTTTTGATTTCTTCAATGCTGTAGTAATCACCAAAGAACTTCAGAAAACAGATTCTCTTTTAGAAAAATTTACTCCGGGAAAAATAAAGTTCTTTCGTCCTCCTTACGGTGTCACTACACCTTCCATTAGAAGAGCTTTAAAAATTACCGGACATCAGGTGATTGGCTGGAATATCCGGTCGCTCGATGGCGGGACAAAAGATCAGGATTTAATTTTCAATCGTATTATAAAACGTATTTCTCCCGGCGGAATCGTACTTTTGCATGATACGGCGGCACACTCTGTTTTAGTACTGGAACGGTTTTTGCAATTTTTACAGCAAAACAATTACAAAGTGATTTCGACCGAAGAACTTTTGAACCTTAAAGCGTATGAAAGCGTCATGAATGCTACTTAATCAAAAGTAAAGCAGAATGACGATTCCATTTTACTTTAAAACAAATACTAAATACAAATGAAAACTAAAATATATCTTTTCCTATTGCTAATGAACATCGGTACTGCCGCAGTAGCCCAGGAACAAAAAATGTCTGATGCCGAAATTGCTGCTTTTAAGCAAGACGTCAACGTGGTATCGAAAAAAATTAAAACCCTTAGTACCGATTTTGTGCAATACAAACATTTGGACTTTTTATCGAAGGATATTGAAACTTCCGGAAAAATGATTTTTAAGGAACCAGGTCTGCTGCACTGGCAATATAAAAAACCATACAATTACAGTATTGTTTTTAAAAGCGGTAAAATCCTGATTAACGACGAAGGAAAGAAAAGTGCCGTGGATATCGGAAACAGCAAAATTTTTGGCCGCATCAATAAATTAATTGTAGGGAGCGTAAGCGGAAATATGTTTGATGAAAAAGAGTTTACGATTTCCTATTTCAAATTAAAAGGACAGAATCTTGCTAAATTCATTCCGAAAGATGCTACGCTGAAAAAATACATCAAACAGATTGAACTGACTTTCGATAAAGAAGAAGCCACCGTGGTTCAGGTAAAATTACTGGAATCCTCTGAAGATTATACCCGAATTGTACTTAAAAATAAAGTGATCAATGCAAAAATCGACGATTCAGTTTTTACTAATTAATTGCGTACTCGCAATTGTTTTAATTTCCTGTGGCTCGGTCACAAAAAATTATTCGCCTAAAAAATTAGACAAAACGTCTTACGAAGCTCCGTATTTTTCAAATCCCAAAACCGATTATGTTTATAAAACGAATATCACGGTTTACGGAAATGAAATGTCCGGAATTTTTATTGCCAAAAAAATAAACGACAGTACACATCGTGTTGTTTTTACCACTGAATTTGGGAACAAACTGCTGGATTTTGAAATTTCCGATAAGAGTTTTAAAGTCAATTCGATTGTTTCAGAATTAGACCGGAAAATCCTCATTAATACTTTAAGAGACGATTTCCGATTGTTGCTGAAAAAGGAATATTTAATTCAGGAACAGTTTGAAAACGAATCAGATAACATCTACAAATCGGCTGATGGCAAGAGAGATAATTATCTGTTCCTGTCCAAAAAAGACCAGAAATTAGAGAAAGTAATTCATGCCTCTAAAACAAAAGAAAAAATAACACTCACATTTAGTTCAGAAAACAATATTTTTGCCGAGAAAATTCAGATTATTCATCAGAATATTAAACTAAAGATTGAATTCAATTATTTTAAATCAGAATAAAAATTTAAAAGAATCATAAACTTTAAATCAAACCAAAATGAAAAAATTAACCGTAATTGCTTTTGTTTTATTTACAGGTCTTATCACATCAAACGCGCAGGTAACTGTGAGCCCGGGACTTCGTGGAGGTTTAAACCTTTCGAACTTATCCAATATTGATGACAATGGTTTTAAATCCGATTTTTATGTTGGTGGTTTAGTCGACATAAAATTCAACAGGTTTTTTACGCTGCAACCTGAATTAACGTATTCGAGACAAGGCTCTGAAGGAAGATATTATGATTATCAAACCCCGGATTACGGGACGCCTGTAAAATACGAATTAAATTATCTTACGGCTGGTGCTATTGCTAAATTCCACTTCGGCGGAAAAGGTTTTCACATTTTGGCGGGACCATCAGCTGATTTTAAAATAAGTGACAATTTTGACCAATATGGTTTTAATCCAATCGATTTTGACTTTTCTGTCGTTGCCGGATTGGGTTATACTTTACCAAACGGGTTAACCTTTGAGGCAAGATTTAAACAGGGACTAATTGATATTTATGGTTACGACGGTCTTGACTACGATGATAACGGAGATTATTATTATGATGATGTCATCTTAAATCAGGTATTTCAGATTGGTATCAGTTATACATTTAAAACGAAATAAAATATTTTGAATTCAAAAAAACTGTTCCTCGCGATAGTCGCTTTTTTTGCATTGCAGCAAACACAGGCCCAATTTTCTTTTAAACCCGGTTTGAGAGGGGGTTTTACGTTTTCGACTATTTCAGAAACGCATTCTAATTACAAACCCAGTTTTTATGTTGGTGGTTTTGCAGAACTAAATATTAAAAAACATTATGCCCTGCAGCCTGAAATCACCTATACCAGACAAGGCTCTGAGGATGTAACCCGAAATTATACTGACGCCAATTCCGGAATAGAAAGAACAGAACGCCGCGATTTACAACTCGACTATTTATCCTTTGCCCTTATTAATAAATTCACCTTTGGGCCCGGTTTGCAAATACAATTCGGACCTGCTTTAGATGTCTTGGTAGCTGATAATTTAGCCCGCAGAAAAACGTACAATGATTTAGCCTTTATTACCGGTATTGCTTATAAATTGTCTTCAAATGTAACTATTGAAGCCCGGGTTAAAAAAGGCCTGCTTGACGTATTAGACAGTGATTATTACCACAATGACCGTAATGATTATTATTTTTTTGGAGATTATAACACCAATGTCAATTTTCAAATAGGAATTTCTTATTCTTTTGAAGGAAAAAAATAAAAATAAGTGCCGCATCTACATTCGGCAAAAAAATAAAATTATGGTTTTAAAAGACTTTTATAAAGTACTTTCAGAAGAGAAAACAGGAGACGCTAAATATAATATTCGTATATTAGTTAATGCCAATCATGAGGTTTTTAAAGGTCATTTTCCGGGAAATCCTATCATGCCGGGCGTTTGCATGATTCAGATTATTAAAGAACTGACAGAATCTGTTACTAAAAGTACCCTGATGATTCAGACGCTTACCAATGTAAAATTCATGGCGCTCATTAATCCTGAAACATCACCCGAATTACGCCTGGAACTTGAAATTGTAATTACTGAAGATGATTTGGTTAAGGTGAAAAACACAACTTACTTTAACGACACCGTTGCTTTAAAATTAAGCAATGTGTATAAAAAACTATAATTATGAAATTACTATTGTCATTAGTTCTATGGATAAATTTTGCCGGAACACCGGATTTGGCTTCGATTCGAAAAATGTATGCTGATGTTGCAAAATCAGAAGCAAATGCTAAAGAATTTACAGCCAAACTTTCCGGTATTTCAAACAACGATGAAAAAATTTTAGTGGCTTACAAAGCGGCTTCCATTGTATTGGAATCTAAATTTGAAAACATAATAGGAAGCAAAATTTCAAGCTTTAAAAAAGGGGCAAAACTTCTGGAAGCTACTTTAAAAAGCGATCCGGATAATATCGAAATCAGAATGATCCGTCTGAGTATCCAGGAAGATGTTCCGGGAATTACAGGTTATAAAAAAAATATTAAAGAAGATAAAAAATTTATCACAGCACATTATGCCGAGCAAAATGGCGCTTTGAAAGATTATCTAAAAGACTTTGTCCTGCAATCGAAAAGTTTCTCTGAAAAAGAGAAGCAGTTCGTGAAGTAGGCGAAGAAACCAAATGCAATGAAACCTTCAATACCACAACAAGAAGTCCTTCAGAATGTTAATTTTTGTGTGATTGTGCCAACGTACAATAATCACAAAACTTTAAAAAAAGTGCTGGATTCTATTTTAGATTTCACTCCAAATGTCATTGTAGTCAATGATGGATCGACCGATGAAACAAGTGAAATTTTAAAACAATATTCGCAGTTCACCCAAATTCATCACGCCAAAAATTCCGGAAAAGGAATGGCCTTACGAAATGGTTTCAAAAAAGCAATTCAAATGAATTTTGAATATGCCATTACCATCGATTCCGACGGACAACATTTTGCCTCCGATATTCCGAATTTTATCACTGAGATTCAAAATCAGCCACATTCTTTATTGATCGGAAGCCGAAACATGACACAGGAAAATGTGCCTAAAAAAAGCAGTTTTGGTAATAAATTTTCAAATTTCTGGTTTTGGTTTGAAACCGGAATTAAACTTGAGGACACACAATCGGGTTTCCGGTTGTATCCGTTGCAGCTGATCCCGAAAAAATATTACACCAATAAATTCGAATTTGAAATTGAGGTTATTGTACGTTCGGCCTGGAAAGGAATTGTGGTAAAAAATATTCCGATTCAGATTTTATACGACCCTGCCGAAAGGGTTTCGCATTTTCGTCCGTTTAAAGATTTTACCCGAATCAGTATCCTGAATACTGTTTTGGTGATCAATACACTGCTGTACATTAAACCCAGGGATTTTTTCAGAAGAGCAAAAAAAAAAGGCTTTAGGAAATTTTTCCTTGAAGATATTTTAGAAAGCAGTGATTCGAATTTCAAAAAAGCGGCTGCCATTGCATTGGGGATTTTTATCGGAATGTCTCCTTTTTGGGGCTTCCAGACGATATTGCTTTTGTCTTTCGCTACTTTATTCAGGCTCAATAAAGTCATTGCTTACCTGTCCTCAAATGTTAGTTTTCCTCCTTTTATTCCCTTCATTATTTACGGTTCGCTGAAAATGGGAAGCTATTTTGTATCGGGTGAAACTTCCTTGGTTTTAGACAGTTCACTTACACTTGACGATATTCAGAAAAATGCAACGCAATATATCGTAGGAAGTCTTATTTTAGCATCCGTTTCCGCGTTGATTGCAGGGCTCCTGAGCTATTTGCTTTTAACTTTTTTTAGTTCCAGAAAAAACAAAAAATAAACATGCATCATTATTTCTACGCTATTCATTTATTTGTAAATCGAAGAAAATCGCTGTCGGTTCTGTTGGCAGTTGCGATGCTTTTCCTGTTTGGCTTTTTTGCTTCCCGGATAAAATTCGAAGAAGATATTACCAAACTTATCCCCACAAACGACAAGTCCGATGTGACGGCAAAAGTGCTGAAACAGCTTAATTTTGCGGATAAAATTACCGTTATTTTCAAACTGGATAAAAACGGAACGGAAGAGGATTTAAAAGAAATGGCCACTGCATTTTCAGACAGTGTTGCTGTATCCTGCAAACCTTATATAACCGGAATTCAGGGAAAAATAGACGAAGAAAATATTCAGGAAACAATTGATTTTGTGTACGGTAACCTGCCGTTGTTTCTCGAAAATAAAGATTATGCCGCTATTAAGGATAAACTGCAAAAAGACAGTATTGCGGCAACGGTTCAGGGAAATTACAAATCGATTATTTCTCCTTCCGGATTTGTAACCAAAGATTTTATCCTCCAGGATCCTTTGGGAATTTCTTTTATTGCCTTAAAAAAATTACAGCAGCTGAATGTTGGTGATGATTTTACGCTCGATAATGGTTTTGTAATGACCAGGGACAAAAAGAAATTGTTACTTTTTATTACATCGAATCTTCCGTCAAGCGAAACGGAAAAAAACAGTCTTTTTGCGGCTAAGCTTCAATCGATTCAGGAAAATCTGAATCAGAAATTCAAAACCAAAACCTCCATAAGTTATTTTGGTTCGGCTCTGATTGCGGTTGCCAACGCGAATCAGATTAAAAGCGATATTATCCTGACAACGTCAATCGCGATGTTTACGCTGATGCTGATTTTGATTTTATTCTACAGAAAAATTTTAATTCCGTTAATCATTTTTCTACCCACCGTTTTTGGCGCTTTGTTTGCCGTTGCCTTTTTATATTTTGTAAAAGAACAAATCTCAGCTATTTCCCTGGGAATCGGTTCTATTTTGTTGGGGATTACGATTGATTACTCCATTCATATCCTGACCCATTACAAACACAACAGCGATGTAAAAACATTGTACAAAGACATTACCATGCCGGTGATCATGAGCAGTTCTACTACTGCGGTTGCCTTTTTATGCCTGCTTTTTGTAAAATCCGATGCGCTGAATGATTTAGGGATTTTTGCAGCCGTAATTGTCATGGCTTCTGCTTTTTTCTCTCTTTTAATTGTCCCGCATTTATACAAACCGAAAGAAAATAATTTTGACCACAAGAAAAACGTGATCGATAAACTGGCCCATTTTTCTTTTCATAACAATAAAATCCTGATCGGGCTTTGTGTGCTAATTACCATTGTTTGCTGTTTTACCTATAATAAGGTCGGCTTCAACAATGATTTATCGCAGTTGAATTTTGTTCCGAAAGAAATAAAAGCTGCCGAAAAAGATCTTGAAGAGAGTACAAGCTTAATGTCCAAAACGATTTATGTTGCTTCGTACGGAAAAACGATGGAAGAAGTGCTGCAAAACAACAGCCACCTTTTTGCTGATTTATCCAAGGAAAAACAACAACAGAAAATATTAAATTTCAGCTCCGTTGGCGGAATCATGCTTTCGCAAAAAGAACAACAGCAGAAAATTGACCAGTGGAATTCCTTTTGGGATTCGAATAAAAAGCAGCTTCTAAAATCACAACTGATTTCTGAAGGTCTGAAATTAGGTTTTAAACCAACGACTTATTCCAGCTTTTTTGATCATTTGGATGCAGATTTCAAACCCATTTCAGCAGCTGAATATCTAAAAGTTCAGACTCTGCAATTGCATGAATTTGTCACCGAAAAAAATGGTTTTTTTACCATTTCAACTTTAGTAAAAGTAGCACCCGCACAACGTGATGCATTTGTAAAATCGGCCGAAACGAAAAAAAATCTGATTGCCATTGACCGTCAGCAGATGAATGAAACTTTTTTCAGCACTTTAAAAACGGACTTTAATTCGCTTGTCAATTATTCTTTTGTCGCAGTAATCCTGATTTTGTTTTTCTTTTTCAGGAGAATCGAACTGGTGATTGTAAGCTGTATTCCGATTGCTTTAACGGGAATTGTAACGGCAGGAATTATGGGCATTTTTGGTATTCAGATGAATATTTTCAGTATGATTGTCTGCACGCTTATTTTCGGCCACGGTGTCGATTTCAGCATTTTTATGACAAGTGCCCTTCAGAAAGAATACACGAACGGAAAAAACGAAATTGCAATTTACAGAACGTCCATTATTCTGGCCGTAATTACCACTATTTTAGGAATTGGTGCCATGATTTTTGCACAGCATCCTGCGCTTAAGTCTATCTCTTCGGTTTCACTAATCGGGGTTTTTGCAGCGCTCATTATTACCTTTATTTTCTATCCGATCCTGTTCAAAGTATTTATCTCCAACCGGTCAAAAAAAGGAAATGCCCCTTTTGAATTGCGAAGCTTACTTCATGGAATAGTGTCATTTGCTTACTACGGACTTGGCGGTATTGTAATGTCTGTTTTCAGTATGACGCTCATGCCAATTCTTCCAATTAGGGAAAAACCAAAAATGAAAGCATTCCGGTATGCCATTTCAAAATTCATGAAATCGGTCCTGTATTCTAGTCCGCTTTTACACAAGAAGATCATTAACAAGTATAACGAAAATTTCGACAAACCCGCCATTATTATTGCCAACCATTCGTCCTTTATCGACATTCTGGCGATGGGAATGCTAAGCCCGAAGATTATCTTTTTGGTCAATGACTGGGTATACAACTCTCCTATTTTTGGCGGCACCGTTAGAAAAGCAGGTTTCTATCCGGTTTCAGAAGGTCTGGAAGGCGGTGTGGAACATTTGCGCCAAAAAGTAAACGAAGGCTATTCCTTAATGATTTTTCCGGAAGGAACACGTTCGGAAAGCAACCAGATCAAGCGTTTTCATAAAGGTGCGTTTTATCTTGCCGAAGAATTTAATCTGGACATTCTTCCCGTGCTGATCCATGGTGCTTCAGAGGCCATTCCGAAAGGCGATTTTGTCATTCATCACAGTTATCTCACACTTTCAATTTTGGAAAGAATTACACCCGAAAACCTTTCTTTCGGGAAAAATTATGCCGAAAGAACGAAACAAATAGGTGCTTTTTTCAGGGATCAGTTTAGCCTCCTCCGTCAGCAATTAGAAGGTCCTGAATACTGGAAAAAAATGCTTCTTCACAGTTATGATTACAAAGAAATTGAAATCATAAAGAGTGTGAAAAGCAATCTGAAAAATCATTTAGAAACGTATCATCAGCTTAACAGGCATCTTTCGGCGAAAGCCAGAATATTGCATTTGTCGGATGATTACGGACAACTGGATGTTTTACTGGCTTTGCAGGAACCACAGCGAAAAATAGATTCTTTTCATTATGACGAAGAAAAATCAGCCGTGGCCAAAACCAATTATATCGTCACAAAAAGAAAAATCTCTTATCTGGAAAATATAGAAACCGCATTCGAAAATCAATATGATGCTGTTTTAATTTCTGATGAAAATTATAAAAATGAGGCTGACAAAATTATTTGCCTTACTTCAACGGTAATTTTAATGGATAGTCCCCGTTTAAAAGACACTTTTACTAACTTTGGTTTTCATGCTGTTTTGGATGAAGATGGGCTAATTATATTAAAGAAAAACTAGAATGAAAGAACATTACGATGTAGTGATAGTTGGTAGCGGTTTAGGCGGATTGGTGTCGTCTATAATTCTGGCTAAAGAAGGCTATAGCGTTTGTGTGCTTGAAAAAAACAATCAATATGGCGGAAACCTGCAGACTTTTGTACGCGACAAGACAATTTTTGATACCGGAATTCATTACATCGGAGGATTGAATGAAGGGCAAAACCTCTACAAATATTTCAAATATCTCGGAATAATTGATCATTTGAATTTAAAAAGATTAGATGAAAATGGTTTCGATATGATCACTTTTGAAGATGATACAACCGAATATCCCCATGCGCAGGGCTATGATAATTTTGTAAAACAATTAGAAAATTATTTTCCTCAGGAAAAAACAAATCTTGAAGCTTACTGCCAGAAAATAAGAACGATCTGCGATTCATTTCCACTTTATAATTTAGAGTGGGAAGGCAAATATGACAATGCCATTTTAGAATTAAACGCTAAAGCAACTATTGACGAATTTACGCAAAACGAAAAGCTACGAGCGGTTCTTGGCGGCTCCAATTTTTTGTATGCCGGAATAGCAGACAAATCGCCTTTTTATGTTCACGCCCTTTCTGTAAACTCTTATATTCAGAGTTCCTGGCGTTGTATCAATGGCGGAAGTCAGATTACCAAACAACTCCTGAAGCAGCTCAAAAAACACGGAGGCGAATTTTACAAACATAAAGAAGTAACTCATTTTCCTGTCGAAAACAACAAAGTAACGGCTGTAAAAATGAAAGACGGAACGCAGGTTTCAGGCACTTATTTTATTTCGAATATCGAACCGAAAACTACCTTAAAGATGGTTGGCGAAGAAAACTTCAGGAAATCTTTCTACAGCCGGATTCAGAGCCTGGAAGGTGTGATTTCTGCATTTAGTCTTTATATTGTTTTTAAACCTAAATGTTTCAGATACATCAATCATAATTATTATCATTTTAAGAAGAGTACCGAAGTCTGGACTTCCCATGAATACAATGAAGAGACCTGGCCAAAAGCGTACATGGCGTCGATGAATGCTTCTAAAAAAGAAGAAGAATGGGCAGAAGGAATGACTTTTATTACCTACATGAAGTTTGACGATGTTCTGACATGGAGCGACACATACAATACCGCGGCTGAAAAAAATGAGAGAGGGGAAAGTTACGAGGAATTTAAGTCCCGAAAGGCAGCCAGATTTTTAGATGAAATTGAAATAAAATTTCCGGGAATAAGAGATTGTATCCGGTCCGTACATACTTCAACACCGCTTTCTTACCGAGATTATATTGGTGGTGACAGAGGTAATATGTATGGTTATGTAAAGGATTCCAACAATCCGATGAAAACCCTGATTGCCTCCAAAACCAAATTAGATAACCTGTACCTTACGGGGCAGAGTATCAATATGCATGGCGTTCTGGGCGTAACAATCGGAGCTGTCGTAACCTGTTCGGAAATTGTCGGAAAAGAATATCTTGTAAACAAAATCAACCAGGCATCTGAATAATTAGCGCTATGAACACCCGGATCCATCTACTTTTCTTCATTGGTTTATTAGGAGTATTGGTTTCCTGTGGTACCTCCAAATCACAAAAGCATTTGCCCGATATTGCGCATTACGAAGCCGCAAAACCAATTGTTACAAAAGTATCCGACAGTATTTTTCTTTCCGGTAAAAATTCACTTTTAAAAAACAAACAAGGTCTCTGGGAGTTATACGTTGAAGGAAATCCCCTTGAAATTGGTCTTGTAACCGGAGCCCTTTCCGATTCGCTTTTAAAAAAGCAGGAACAGATTTTTTTCTCCCGGATTGAAGATTTTGTTCCTTCGAAATTCAGGCAAAGACTGCTTCGCAATTTTCTTAAATGGTATAACAGAAAATTATATCAGAATGTACCGGATGAATATCAAACGGAAATTTATGGCGTTTCGCAATATGCGTCTCATGATTTCGACAATTTAGCCCCGCAATACCAACGGAACTTATATTTGCATGCCGCACACGATATTGGTCATGCTTTACAGGATCTGGCTTTGGTGGGCTGCTCCTCTTTTGCTGCCTGGGGCGAAAAATCTGAAGATGGGAATTTAATTCTGGGCCGCAATTTTGATTTTTATATAAATGATGCTTTCGCCGAGAATAAAATAGTCGCTTTTATAAATCCGAAGGAGGGTCATCCTTTTATGATGGTAACCTGGCCGGGCATGATCGGCGCTGTTTCGGGAATGAATAAAGAAGGCCTGACCGTGACCATAAATGCCGGGAAATCCAAAATTCCAATAACTGCCAAAACCCCGATTTCTATCCTGACAAGAGAAATTTTGCAGTATGCCGCAAATATCGATGAAGCGATTGCTATTGCCAAAAAAAGAAAGGTCTTTGTTTCAGAATCTATAATGGTAGGGAGTGCTCAGGACAACAAAGCTGTTTTGATCGAAGTCTCACCGGAAAAAATGGACGTGTATGATGTTCCAAACACCAGTCAGTTAATTTGTTCGAACCATTTTCAGAGTGATGCTTTTAAAAATGACGAAAGAAACCAAATGCAAATTGCCAATAGCCATTCGAAATATCGCTTTGACAGAATGCAGGAACTTATTGCAGAAAACCCAAAACTTAATCCCGAAATTGCATCCCAAATTCTAAGAAATAAAGAGGGCCTGCACAATATGGCTTTGGGTTACGGCAATGAAAAAGCCTTAAATCAACTGATGGCACATCACGGGATTATATTTAAACCCAAAGAAAAAATGGTCTGGGTTTCTGCAAATCCGTATCAGATGGGGGAATTTGTCTGTTATAATCTGGACTCCGTTTTTAACAACAGAAAAAACGGAACTGTTCTTTCATTTGAAGAAGAAAAGCGAAACATTGCCAAAGATCCTTTTTTGGAAACCGCAGCTTTTAAAAACTATCAGAAATTCAGAATTGAAGATCACAAAATAGATTCGTACCTGAGAAATAAAAAAGAAATCCCTTTTGATTTTATCCGGAATTACCAATCTTTAAACCCGGATTATTGGGTTGTATATTATAAAGCAGGATTGTATTTTTACCAAAAGAAATACTTCCGGCTGGCTCAGGAAAATTTTGAAAAAGCGCTAACCAAAGAAATTACAACTGTTCCTGATAAAGAAGCAATTGAAAAATATTTAAAAAAAATCAGAAGAAAATGAAAATGATTCCATCAATAGAAAAGGATTCTTTAGAACAGATTAAAAATTTTCAGGAGCAGAAATTAGCAGAACTTTTGACCTATATCAGTCAGAATTCCCCTTTTTACAAAAGACTTTTCGCAGGGCAGCATATTGATATTTCAAAAATAAAAACTTTGGAAGATTTACAGCATTTGCCTGTCACAACAAAAGAAGATTTACAGCAGTACAACGATGATTTTTTATGCGTTCCGCAGCATAAAATTATTGATTATGCTTCTACTTCAGGAACTCTGGGAGATCCTGTTACTTTTGGTCTGACCGATTCTGACCTGGACCGACTGGCCTATAATGAAGCCATTTCGTTTGCCTGTGCCGGAATTGAAGAGGGTGACGTGGTGCAATTAATGACGACAATCGACCGAAAATTTATGGCCGGCCTGGCGTATTTTTTAGGCTTACGAAAACTGAAAGTCGGCGTGATTCGCGTGGGAGCCGGAATTCCGGAATTGCAGTGGGATTCGATTTTAAAATATAAGCCTTCCTATTTAATTACGGTTCCTTCTTTTTTACTGAAGCTAATTGAATATGCAGAAGCGCACGGAATTGACTATAATAATTCAAGTATAAAAGGCGCCATCTGCATTGGGGAATCGCTCAGAAATCAGGATTTTTCGATGAATATTTTATCCAGTAAAATCACCGAAAAGTGGAATATAAAGTTGTTTTCGACTTATGCTTCTACCGAAATGAGTACGGCTTTTACCGAATGCGAACATGGCATTGGCGGTCATCACCATCCGGAACTAATCATTGTGGAAGTGCTGGACGAAAATAATATTCCTGTAAAAGAAGGTGAAATTGGCGAATTGACTTTTACCACTTTAGGCATTGAAGCTATGCCTTTACTGCGTTTTAAAACCGGCGATATTGTACAGTTGCACAACAGCCCTTGTGCCTGCGGAAGAAATACACTGCGTGTTGGTCCGGTTGTCGGGCGTAAAAAGCAAATGATTAAATACAAAGGAACAACACTTTATCCGCCTGCCATGAATGACGTTTTAAGCGGTTTTGACAATATCGAAAATCATATCATTGAGATTTCCACCAACGACTTAGGAACCGATGAAATTCTAATCAAAATTGCCGTAAAAAATCAAACTCCTGAATTTTTACAGGAAATTAAAGATCATTTCAGGGCCAAATTAAGAGTGACGCCAAAGATAGAATTTGCTGCAAAAGAAACTTTAAATCCTATGGTTTTTAACCCAATGAGCCGAAAACCAATTCGCTTTTTTGATTACAGAGTTTAGCGGAAAGGGACAAAGTTACAGAGTTCAGAGGAATAAAGGTTCTTAAAAGCCTGGCATAAAACCTTTGAACCTTTGTCGCTCTGAACCTTTGAACCTCAATTTGATACAAATTAAACTAAATGTTGTAATTTTGCACAAAATATTGAAGATGGTCAAGATTGGCAACATAGAATTACCCGAATTTCCTTTACTACTCGCTCCGATGGAAGATGTGAGCGATCCGCCGTTTCGCAGATTATGCAAAACGCATGGCGCTGACTTAATGTATTCTGAATTTATTTCGTCGGAAGGATTGATTCGTGATGCGATCAAAAGTCGAATGAAGCTGGATATTTTTGATTACGAACGTCCGGTTGGAATCCAGATTTTTGGCGGTGATGAAGAAGCGATGGCACTTTCGTCTAAAATCGTTACAACCGTAAAACCTGATTTAGTGGATATCAATTTCGGATGTCCGGTAAAAAAAGTCGTTTGTAAAGGTGCCGGTGCAGGAGTTTTAAAAGATGTGGATTTGATGGTGCGTTTAACAAAAGCGGTTATCAGAAGCACCGATTTACCGGTTACGGTAAAAACACGTCTGGGCTGGGATGACAACTCTATTAATATTGATGAAGTTGCCGAAAGGTTACAGGATATTGGTGTTCAGGCTTTAACGATTCACGCCAGAACCCGCGCTCAAATGTATAAAGGTCACGCCGACTGGTCGCACATTGCAAGAGTAAAAAACAACCCAAGAATTACAATGCCTATTTTTGGAAATGGCGATATCGACAGCCCTGAAAAAGCATTAAAATATAAAAATGAATACGGTATCGACGGAATCATGATTGGTCGTGCCGCCATTGGTTATCCGTGGATTTTTAACGAAATTAAACACTATTTTAAAACCGGTGAGCATTTAGCTGCCCCAACGGTTGGTGATCGTGTAGAAGCCGCCAGAAATCATTTGCAATGGTCTATGGACTGGAAAGGCGAACGCTTGGGAATTGTGGAAATGCGCCGTCATTATACCAATTATTTCAAAGGAATTCATTCGTTTAAAGAATACAAACAAAAACTGGTAACGACTGATGAGCCTGAAATTTTATTCGCTATCATGGATGAAATAAAAGAGGTTTACGCCGGATACGAGTTTGTGTAAAAAATAATTTTAACCGCAAGGAACGCTAAGATTTCTATCCTGGCAGTATAAAAATGCAAAGTTCGCAAAGCTATAATTGCTATAGCCTTGCGAACTTTGCGTTTATATAGATTCCTATAAATAAAAAAACTGGCGTTCTTTGCGGTTAAATAATATAGGATTTACTTTAGGGATTCCAAAATATTGGCAGCAATTTCGTTTTGGCCGCTTTCACTGGTCAGGTACACCCTGTCCTTGTTGTTGGACAAAAAGCCCATTTCCAAAGTTATGGCGGGACAATTAGAATTTTTAAGCATATAAAAAGGAGCTTCCGTTACTTTTCTTTTCAAAAGATTTTCTCCTGAAATTCCATTAATGATCTTCTCCGCATTTTCTTTCGACTTTTCGTAAAATTCTTTTTGGGAAGAGATATAGGCTTCAGCTCCATTACTTTCCTCGTTTTTTGAAGAGTTAACATGTAAGGAGATTAACAGATCGGGCTTTAGGTTATTGATAATTGAAACCCTCTCGCTTAATTCCATAAAATGATCTCCTTCTCGAAGCAGCACAATTTCAATATTGCTGTCTTTATTGAGCGCTTTAATTTTCTTTGAGATAGTTTCCGAAATAGTCTTTTCCTGAAATCCATACATTGTTGCTCCGAAATCATGGCCACCATGACCTGCGTCGATTACAATCACTTTTTTTTCTTCTAATGGTCTAAAGGCAAAAAGCCCCAATAATAATACAGTACTAAGAATTCCCAGAATTTTGATATTGGTTTTCATATTTATTTATGTTTTGGTTCGTTAATTTCAACGAAAATACTACAGAAATATTGTACAAAAAATAGTTTACACCTGAGTCCGTTTCCACTTTCCTCTTTTGTAAAAGAAAATACCCGCCAAAGTTATGGCCGTTTCAGCAACCGGTATCGCAATAAAAACACCCGTTGGTCCCATCTGAAAATGTTTGGCCAATATAAAAGCCAACGGAATCTGAAACAACCAAAAGCCGAAGAAATTAATTCCGGTTGGCGTCCAGGTATCTCCTGCCCCGTTGAAGGTATTAATGAGTACCATTCCGATTCCGTAAAAAATAAAACCAATACTCATAATCTGTAAGGCTTCAACAGCAATGGTTTTCACCATTTCATCATTGGTAAAAAAGGAAATGATATATTTTCCGAAACATAAGGTGATGACCATGATGGTAGCCATAAAAATTACATTGTATCTGGCAGTGGTATAAACCGATTTTTCGGCACGATCAATTCTTTTCGCACCTAAATTTTGTCCCACCAAAGTTGCCGCTGCATTGCTTAAACCCCAGGCCGGAAGGATAAAAAACATCATGATTCGCAGTGCTGTCTGATATCCCGCAGATCCATGATCGCCTCCCGTTGTTGCCACCAATTGCGCCAGGAAAATCCAGCTGCAGGAGGCAATTACAAATTGTAAAACTCCCGGAGCGGCAATTTTTATCAAGGCTTTTATTTGTTTAAAATCGGGGATGAAATATGATGCAATAATCTTTAAAGCACCTTTGCCAAAAAACAAATGATACAATTGATACAGAACTCCAATACTTCGTCCTAAAGTAGTGGCAATGGCAGCGCCCGTTAATCCGAAAGCCGGGACAGGGCCAAAACCGTTAATTAATACCGGACATAAAATAATATTGCAAATATTGGCCAGCCACAGACTTTTCATGGCAATGGCCGCATTTCCGGCTCCGCGAAAAATTCCGTTAATCAGAAATAAAAGCATGATACATAAACTTCCGCCAATCATAATCTGTGTAAATCGGTAACCATGTTCTGCAGCATCCGCAGATGCGCCCATCAGCAACAGAATATCTTTGGCATAAATAAACCCAAGTACACTCATTACACTATTGATTGCAAAAGCTATAATGATGGCCTGCATACCCGC
The DNA here is from genome assembly GCF_020991415.1 of Flavobacterium sp. ENC. GTDB lineage: Bacteria > Bacteroidota > Bacteroidia > Flavobacteriales > Flavobacteriaceae > Flavobacterium. The sequence goes on from NZ_JAJMOY010000001.1 coordinate 690,288, forward strand.
TTTCGCGGCAGCAATCGGGTCTTTCTCCCCAATTCGTCTTGCTACAACGGCTGTTGCGGCCATACTGATACCAATGGCAACAGAATACACGATTGTAATGACAGATTCTGTTAAACCGACTGTTTGTATCGCAAAACTGCTATGCTCCAAATGCCCGACAAAATATAAATCAACCAGTGCAAACACCGATTCCATCATCATTTCCAAAACCATGGGAATGGCCAGGAGAATGACTGCTTTCTTAATGCTTCCGGTCGTATAATCAAAAGATTCGTCTCCTTTGATCGCTAGTTTTAAAGTGGTAAAAATTTTAGAAAATAAACTCTTTTGTATTGTTGTTTCTGTCATGATATAATAGGATAAATGATAAAATTAGCTCAGATATAATACATCTGAACTGAAGAAAAAAAACGTAAGTATCCTAATTATTTGAAAAAATAAAAATAGGATTAGGCAGAAACAATCATAGACATGAATTTTTGAGAGGATAAATATAGGTAATTATTTTATACGGGCCTTTACTAATCTAACAGCTTTTTACTCACACGGCTGCTGGCAATTAAAGAAGCCACAAAGCCAAGAGAAACAATAGTTCCCATTACAATCAGAACATTTTCTAATGTAAAAACTACAGGATATGCCAAAGTCGGCGTAATCATAATCAACTCGTATTGCTGCTGCAGCAATACTAAAATGATTCCCAGAACAAGGCCAATAATACCCCCGAAAACACTGAGCAGAGTTCCCTGAAGCAAAAAGATCTTTCTCAGATGATTGATTTCTGTTCCCAAATTAAAAAGGGTTTTCAGATTTCCTTTCTTGTCCAGAATCATCATGATCAAAGCGCCGATCAGATTAAAAAGCGCAACGATAATAACCAGGGTGAAAATCAGATAAACGGCAATATTTTCGGTGTTGAGCATTTTATACAAAGACTCGTTGAGCTGTGCCCTGTTTTTTAAAGTAATCTTATTTTGAAAAATCTTTTCTAATTTGGATTTGATGGCAGCTTCGTCTCCATTCTCTTTCAGATTAAATTCAATTCCTGAAATCTGGTTGGGTTTGTACAGCAATAATTCCTGTGCCAGCCCTAAATCGGTAAATACATATTTTGAATCCAGTTCTTCGCTAATCGAATAAATTCCGACTGGCAAAACATCTGTTTTATTAAATGCTTCTTCGGGATTTTCAAAGGCTCCTTTTCCGGGTTTAGGAGCAAGAATCTGCAATGGGTTTTCAAAATCAAGCAATCCCATAGAAAAATCCCTGGCAATTCCATAACCAACAACTACCTGATAACTATCGGGTTTCAGCCATTGTCCGTTGAACAATTTCCTTTTGATATCGTTTACGACTACATAATTACTGTCAACCCCTTTGATGTACGTTACTTGTTGCTTGTCTTTAAAAATAAACAAAACACGTTCCTCGATAATTTTAGTATAGGAAGCGACACCGTCAATTTTCTTAATCTGGCTTTCCTGATCAGGTGTCAGTAAAAATGATTTTCCATAGGTACTGGTCATTTTTAAATCCGGATCAATTTCATTTGTGAATGAAAGGCTAAACACTTTTAGTCCGCTAAAAACGGACAATACCACAAACAAAGCCATTGTACCAACGATAATTCCCATGCTGGCAATACGATTGATAATATTTATAGCATTATTTTTACTTCTGCTAAAAATGTAACGTTTGGCTATGTAAAGCGGAAAATTCAATTTATGACTTTCTTCTTTTGTCTAAAAGATCACGATTTTCGATTGGGTTTTCTCTGTTCGATAAAGCATTATCAATTTTCTCGATATAATCTAACGAGTCATCAATAAAGAATACCAGGTTTGGTACACGACGCAATTGCAAACGCACACGTTGCGATAAATCGTGTTTGATTAAAGTAGTATTCGATTTAATTCCTTCTAAAGTTTCTTTGGCTTTCTCCTGAGGAAAGATGCTTAAATATACTGTTGCCACTGATAAATCTGAAGTCACACTAACTTTGGATACAGAAATTACTAAATTATTAATTCCGTTTTTTCGCACTTCACCTTGCAAGATATCAACCAAATCTTTTTGGATGACACCGCCTATTTTTTTCTGTCTATTTGTTTCCATACTGCAAAAATACTATTTTAAATTTCAATCAATACAATTTCAAATAAACAATAAAATGATTTTTGCATTCTTCTTTATTACAATTTCGATTTTGATTTCGTTTTTCGATAAAATACCAAAGCAGTTTCTTTATTACCAGCGAAAAGCCTACCGTTTTCAGGTGACAAAAATCATATTTTATATAAGAAATATTCTACACATTTGACACCAACAAAACAACTTTTAATTATGAAAAAAAGAGAACCAATCAGTCATATAATGACTACAAGTGTCGTTACTGTAAATCAAAATGATGAGCTCAAAGAAGTAGTCGAAAAACTAAAATCAAACTCTATTCGACACATTCCTGTTGTAAATGGCAACGAAGTTGTTGGCATTATAAGTCGTTCTGACATAAACAGATTAACCTTTGGCGCCTTGTTTGAGGGGCAGCAAGGGGTCGATGACGCAATTCTTGAAATGCTTTCCATCGCACAAATAATGACTCACAAACCTAAAACAGTTTCGCCTGAAACCAGTATCAGGGAATTAGTTGAAATTTTTGCAAAAGAAGAGTTTCACGCCTTACCTGTGGTGGATAAAGGAATACTAAAAGGTATTGTGACCACAACTGATGTCATGCGGTATTTTTTAGAGCAATATGATTAAAAAATTTGACAAAAAAAAGGAGCTTCATTAGCTCCCTTTTTTTATCTGTTTTGCAACCATCCTTCCGGATTATTATTGGATGTATTCTGAAGAATCAAAAACTTAATAATTGTTTTCCCTGTGTCTCCACTAGTTCTGACTTTTCCGATACTTTGTTTGATATTTACTTTATCTCCCTTATTTACAAATACCTGACTTAAATTTTGGTATACTGTAAAATAATCTCCGTGTTGTATCATAACAGCTCTGTTTATTGGAGATAAAACCATAATACTGGACACTTCTCCTTCAAAAACGGCCCGAGCATTTGCACCTTGCTCGGTCGTGATCTCTACTCCTGAATTATGAACCGTTAATGACGGATACAGTGGGTGAGGCTGATCTCCATAACCCAGTGAAATAAATCCTTTTTCTACCGGCCATGGTAATTTCCCACGGTTTGCTTTAAAGTCTGCCGCTAAAATTTTTCCTTCCGGCGTTAATGCAATTTTAGAAGAGGAAACAGGTGCGTTGGATGGTGCCGATCCCGGATTGTCTTTTGCTTTTTCAAGAGCTGCTTTTCTATTCGCCTCAGCAATAGCTTCACGAATCAAACGATCAATTTGTCGGTCAATTCTTTTGGCTTCCTGTTGTTTGCTTCTTGTATCTGCAATAATTTTATTTTTATCTTTTTTAATGGAATTCACCAGTTTTTGCTGCTCTTTTTTCTCCGCTTCCAAAGCCAGTCGTTCTTTCTGATTTTCAGCAATAATTTTTTTCTTATCCTGTCGCTGACCATTCAGTTTTGCATTGAAATCGACTAACTGAGCACTTTTAGACTGAATTTCCAATCCCTGGTTTTTTCTGAAATTCGTATATTGTTTTAAATACTGTGCTCTTTTATAGGCCTGCAAAAAGCTTTCCGAAGATAAAATAAACATCGCCCTGCTTTGCTCGGAACGGCTTTTATAAGATTTAAGTATCATTTTAGCATAATCTTCTTTAAGGACTGTTAGCTCTTTTTTTAACTTGTTAACCTTAACCTGATTAATATACATGTCATTGCTCAGCAATCTTTCCTGCTTTGCTGTGGTATTGATTAGTTTTTCTTTCAGCTTAATTTTATTTGCCTGAATTAAAAATACATTTACCGCTGATTTTTCTTTTTTCTTTACGGATTGCAGCATTTTTTCGTTGTCTCTAATTTCCTGCTGAATCTGAGCTTTTCGCTGTTCAAGTTTTTCTTGTTGCGAATCTTGTGCCCACATTAATGTAGTGGCGCATATAAAAATTAGGCTTAGGAGAAATTTTGGCATGTTTCTGTTTTCTTTTTGCAAATTTACTTAATTATAACCTTTTTATAGTCACTTGGTACGCTATAAGGAAAAGAAAGTTCTTCGTTGAATGTAATATTGTTGTAATTTAAATTTATGTCTGTTTTTCCTTTTGGCTGAACCGCATTAATTTCGATTGCTGTTGGAATGGTTCCCTGATCAAAAGTTTTAGTATCAGAATATCTGATCTCTAATGTCCTGTTTTCGGAAGGCTGTGAAATTTGTTCTTTTTGCAGCAAATATTTTTCCGGTTCCAAAAAGAACGTTTTTTTAATATTTGTTTCTTTCTCATCCTCCAGGCGGAAAAGATTTTCTACAATAGTCTGTGTATATTTTCCTTTTCTCAGGTCGTCCAAAGCTTCTCCAATCAATAAATTTTGCACTTTGCTGTAATCTAATTCTGTTCCCAGCCATTTACTAAGACTAGTAAAATCACCTTCGTAATACGTACTGTTTATTTTTTCATAATAACTTACAGATGAAGGAGTGATCAAAGCTTTTGCCATTGTGATTCCAAGAAAACGAACACTGATTAAAATCTGCTTGTCTTTTTCGATTTTAATTTCGGCAGAAACATTTTGGCTTTGTTTCTCATCAACATATCTGGCACTCGATTTTATGTATAATGTCTTGAAATCTAATTTATTGTCATAATGTTTTTCAATTGCTTTTTTGTCTGTTTTTACCTCGACAACTTCGGCAGTATTGTTTTGTACGGCAACCGCTTTAGATTTACAGGAAACCGCAAAAACGGATACCACTAGTATGGCTATATATTTTTTCATCTACTTAGTCTTTTATTTTTTTTTCTTTAATACTTCATTTGCCTTCAAAAAGTATTCCTCTTTTTTCTTGGTATCTCCCAGACCATTGTAAGCCTCTCCTAACTGAATATTAAAATTTGCTTCCAGCTTTAGATCATCAACGACATAATCAAGTCCCATTTCTAAAACGGTTTTTGCATTCTTAAATTGTTTCAACTGGTTGTTCCCTAAACCGGCATAGTAATAAAACTGTGGCTGACTCGGATAAACTTCAATCATATACATCGCTCTTTTTGTCAAAGGCTCAAATTGTTTTGCCTGCGTGTAAGCTTCAAGCAAAAGTAAATTGGTTTCCCGATCTGTGTCTGAATTCGATTTCAGCTCTTTTTCGTAATATTTAATCGCGTTTTCAAATTGGTTTTTACTGTGATAAAATTTTCCGATTTCTTTAGCAACGTCGATTTCTTTATCGTTGTCAAAATAAGAAATTGCTTTTTCAAGATCCGGAGCGTACTGCGGATTTTTATTCACATAAATCAAAAACTCATTTAAGGTACGATGTTTTATTTTGGAATCAATTTTGGAACTTGACAAAATTACATTCATCGCCTTAATTGCTTTATCGGCCTGATTGGCATCCAGATATCCTTTGAACAGACTTACCTGCGCCCACTCAGAAGTTGGAATTTCTTTGGCTAATTGCTTTGCCACATCTAAGGCCTTATCAGTTTCTTCTCCTTTTGAATAGAGAAAAATCAGGTTTATATAATTTGATTCTTCTTTCGGATTTTTCTTAATCTCACTGATCAGATTGCCAATTTCGGCATTCTGATATTTCCCCTGAGATAAAATCTGGTTTTTATAAATTTCACGATCCGATGACTTCCCAAACTTATCGTTCATTTCGTTAATCGCAACCAGTGCTTTATCGAATTGATTGGTGATCATATACAACGAAATCAAATCATCTTTATATTCTTCATCAAAAACAATAATTTTCTGAATGGTTTCAATAGCTAAAGGGTAATTTTTGGTTTCAAAACTTACATCATAAATTCCCAGCCAGAACCATTTGTTTTTGGGATCCAGCTGAGTGGCTTTTTCAAAGGAATCCTGTGCGTTTCTATATTGCTTTAAAGCCAGATAATTTTTGCCTAATTCAAAATAAGCAACAGCATCATTCGGTTTTAGTTTAATACATTTCTCTAATGAAACAATGGCTTTATCGTAATTTTCAATTCCTTTTTGCTTTAATGATTCGTAAAAAGAATCCTGATACTGATCGGTAGCCATAGCAATATCTTCCGGTTCGGTCTGAGCCATAACTGAAGCTGTATTGCCAAATAAAGCAAAAAATAAAATTACCAAAAACCCTTTTTTCATCCTTTTTTATAATCCCATTTCTAATTAAAAAATCCCTGAACTACTCCAAAACAGAATAATCACCAATGCTGATACTGGTAAACTTACCATCATAACTAACGTGATTTCCTATCATAGCATTGTCTAAGTTAGCATTTTTAATTTGGGAATAGGTCTGCACTAAGCTATTTTTAACAGTACTGTCACTAACGTGGCATCCCTTTCCTAAAGAAACATTTGGCCCTACCGTTGCATTTTTCAACACTACATTTTCCCCGATATAACAAGGAGGAATAATTGTTGAGTTTTCTAATACTACATTGTAATCCACTAAATGCTCGCCATCATTATGTAAAAAGCCCAGCATTCTTGTATTCGTTTCAACGGTTACATCTTTGTTTCCGCAGTCCATCCATTCGTCAACACTTCCGGTTTTAAAAACTTTCCCGTTGGCCATCATTGCTTTAATTCCGTCATTGATCTGATACTCTCCTCCATTCTGGATGTTATTATCCAAAACATTCTGAAGTTCTTTTTTCAAATCACCCACTTCTTTAAAATAATAAATACCAATAACTGCTAAATCGCTTACAAACTCTTTTGGTTTTTCAACCAACTCTATAATTTCATTATTTGTGTTCAGTTTTACAACTCCAAAAGCTTCGGGCTGTTCTACTTGTTTTACCCAAATTACAGCATCTGCTTGCGGATCTAATTCAAAATCTGCTCTGATTAAAGTGTCAGCATAAGCAATTACAGCCGGTCCGGAAAGGGATTCTTTGGCACACATAATAGCATGTCCGGTTCCTAAAGGCAAATCCTGACGGTAGATAGATGCTTTTGCACCCAGGCTTCCGGCAAGTTCTTCCAAACTGGCAACAAGGTCCTCTCCAAAAAAAGCAGGATCTCCAAGTATGAATGCAACTTCCTCAATAGGTTCTTTTAAAATTTCAGCAATATCTTCCACCAAACGATGTACAATTGATTTTCCCGCAACAGGAATTAATGGTTTGGGAACTGTTAAAGTATGTGGTCTAAGCCGCGATCCGCGACCCGCCATTGGAACGATTATTTTCATTTGTCTTTTATTTTTTATGGGAAGATTAAAAAATCTTCAATTGGTTTGGTCTGTTGTAAAGTTGGAGACTGAAAGCTGAGACTGCAGGCTATTTTACGCCCGTGCTTCCAAAACCGCCTTCGCCTCTGGAAGTTACTGAAAGTTCTTCGACTTCAATCCACTCCGCTCTTTCGTGTCTGGCAATAATCAATTGTGCAATTCTTTCTCCGTTTTCAATTACAAAAACTTCATTTGACAAATTTACTAAAATTACACCTATCTCGCCTCTGTAATCAGCATCTACAGTTCCTGGCGAATTTAAAACGGTAACCCCTTTTTTGGCCGCAAGACCACTTCTTGGTCTCACCTGTGCTTCGTATCCGATTGGTAATTCAATAAAAAGTCCCGTTTTTACAATAGTTCTTTCTAATGGTTTTAAGGTTATTGATTCATTCAGATTGGCACGTAAATCCATTCCTGCCGAAGCAATGGTTTCGTAGTTCGGAAGCGCGTGCTGTGATGTATTGATTATTTGTATTTTCATTTTTATTTAAAATCTTAAAAACAAAATTGGTTTTAAACCGATCTTATTTTCTATTCATAATTCCTTTGATGGTGTCTTTTTCATTGTGGTACACAAAGTAAATAAAGACTAAAAGTAACGGGATTCCAACATAATATTTTTCCCTGAATCCGTAAAAAGAAATGGCGGAAAATAAAATTGAAATGCCTAAATAAGCGCCTATCTTTTTCATATCATACGGTATCGGATAATACTTGTTTCCTAAAACATAGGATATCAGCATCATGGAACCGTAGGCAGAAATAGTCGCAATTGCAGATCCGTAATAACTGTATTTTGGAATCAGGAAGTAATTCAAAACCAGGGTTACGATTGCTCCAATAATAGAAATGTAAGCTCCTATTTTAGTCTGGTCTGTAAGTTTATACCAAACAGATAAGTTATTGTAAATTCCCAAAAAGAAATTGGCCAGTATGATTAATGGTACCACTTTCATGGCTTCCCAATAGGATTTATTATCCAGTAAAAGAAACTTTAAAAAGTCTGCAAATACGATAACTCCCAATAAAATCAGGGAGCCAAAAATGACAAAATATTTCGTGATGACGGCATACGTCTGAGGAGCGTTTGCATTTTTGGAATGACTGAAAAAGAAAGGTTCAATACCCAGTCTGAAAGCCGTTGCAAACAAAACCATAAATAAACCTAATTTATAACAGGCTGAATAGGCTCCAACTTCAGATTTAGCTAAGTTTTCCGGCAACAAATAGCCCAGTAAAATTTTATCAAAATGTTCGTTAACCGCAAAGGCAAGTCCTGCGACAAGAATCGGCAAACCGTATTTCATCATTTTTTTCCAAAGTACAGGATCAAATTTTCGTCCAAGCGAAAGATAATTTGGCGATAAAACCACGAAAGTGGCTAAACTCGCCAGCAAATTAGCAATGAAAATATAAGCGATCTGAAAGTTCTCTACATATAAATTATCCCAAACCGAATTAGGATGAGACGCTGCAAGTTTTGGTAAGTATATTAAAAAGAAGAAATTCAGTACCATATTAATTACCACATTTCCAATTTTAATAGCTGCATAAACCATTGGCCTCTGATTGGCCCTAAGTTTAGAAAATGGCACTAAAACCAATGCATCCAAAACCAAAATCCAAACCGAATATGTAATATATTGGGTGTCAACTTCGGCCCAGTTGGCCAGTGTATTCCTGAAAATTAAAGCTGCAAACAAAAATCCTATTGAGGACCAGAAAATAGATATGGTAGAAGTTGCGATGACATTTTTCTTATCTTCTTCAGCGCTGTAAAACCTAAAAAAAGCAGTTTCCATTCCGTACGAGAGGACCACATTAAAGAATACCATCCAGGACAAAACGATAGAAACTTCTCCGTACTCGGCTGTTGGTAAAATACCGGTGTACAATCTGACTAACAAAAAACTTAGCATTCGCGGCAAAACCGTTGCTAGTCCGTAAATAGCAGTTTGTTTAAATAGATTCTTATATAATCCCAAAATATGTTTGTAATAAAGTTCGTGAAACAAAAATAACCATTTCTTTGGTTAATTATTGCTTTTGTTGATTCAATAAAAAAACTTCAATATAATTTTTACATTGTTAATTTTTTTTCATCTAAGATTTTAACAAAATGAAATCCTTTTGGACCATATCCCTGATTATAATAAAATCGATGTGCTGCAAAATTTCCTGTAAAGGCGTCCAATACGATACTGCTGCATTCTAAACCTATTGCTTTTTGTTCGATATAATCGGTCAGTAATTTTCCTATTCCTTTTGACCTCTGATTCGGGTTTACAACAAAATTATCAATTTCCAGATATTTACCGGTCCATAATTTAGTAGCTGACCAGCAACCTGTTATTCCTACACAGGTTTCCCCTTCAAAAACCCCAATCTGAATATAATTATGTGGCACCATCTCGGAAAGGTAGGCTTCGTATTTTTCAACAGAGAGATTTGGATAAAGAAATCTCATGGTTTCAATCTGAAGAAGCATTTCCGGAATAGTCCTTAATTCTTGTATTTGTAAGTTCATGATTTTAATAATTAAGTCATCAAAAATACTTAATTATTTTTCATTGCTTATTATAAATTAAATAGCCAATATGTGAAATATATAAATAATGGCCAAAAATTATGTAAGTAATTTTGACTCTTTCTTTCTTAAATTTGCTAAACAGGGATTGAGAAAGCTAAATACAACCCTTATAAAAAAGGAAGCACTGGGACTGATAAAGCTTGTTTGTTCCCATAAAAGACAAAGCATAAGGGATTGATTCTGCTGAAATGTAACCCTAAAAAAACAGAGCATTGGGACTAATAAAGCTAGTTTGTTCCCATAAAAGACAAAGCACGAGGGATTGATTCTGCTGAAATGTAACCCTTAAAAAAACAGAGCATTGGGATTGATAAAGCTAGTTTGTTCCCATAAAAGACAAAGCGTTGCAGAGTTCTACATTCTGCCAATAAATTTTAAAATGGTATTGATTCTCGGTTTGTGATTGAATCGGGAATTACCATTTTAAAAATCTTAAAAAATCTAAAAAACTATTATAAGTAAAAAAGGGTCAACAATCGTTGACCCTTTTTTTGTTTCTTAAACTTATTAAACTAATATTTTATTTCTATCTCTTTTAATTCCGGAATATCCTCTTCTATAAGTGTTTTAAAAGTCTTGTTACTGATTTTTTTTAATTTAACAATTCGATTTGCCTGATTTTGAATGCATTTTTCAAATATGTTTCGGACAGTTCTTGCATTACCAAAACTTTCATCTTTCTTTTCCAATAGTAAATTAAAAATATCTATAAGTTTTTCTTTCGCTTCTTCAGAAACAATAAAATCTGATTTAACACAAAATGATTCAAAAATTTGAAATAATTCAGTTGAATTAAAATGATCAAAATAAAAATATCTATTAAAACGAGAACGTAATCCCGGATTTGATTCTATAAAATTTTTCATTGGTTCAGTGTATCCGGCAACCACTACAGCCAAATCTTCCCGATGATCTTCCATCCTTTTTAGTAACGTATTTACTGCTTCAGCACCATAATCATTACCAAATGCATTTTGAGTTAACGCATAAGCTTCATCAACAAATAAAACTCCGCCAAGACTTGACTGTACTGCACTATCAACTTTTGCAGCAGTCTGGCCTACGTACCCTGCTACCAAACCTTCTCTATCTGTCTCATACATCTGGCCTTTAGATAAAAAACCTAAATGTTTAAAAATTCTGCTTAAAAGTCTGGCTACAGATGTTTTTCCTGTTCCTGGCGGACCCAGAAAAACTGTATGCAAAGTTATTTCGACATTTTTTAGTCCCTGCTGAGAACGCTTTTTTTGTACTTCAAGCAAATTAATAAGTTCCGAAACATCTCTTTTTACTTCGGCTAAACCAACTAATTCGTTTAGTTCCTTAAGTACTATTTCCAGCGTATCTTCTTCAGCAATAGTGTTTGATTTTTTTTTATCGGTATTTGATTTTTTTAAATTTAAACCTAAATAATTGCTGAAAACTAGTGTGTTTTCAAACTTTTTATCAAATGCAAAATGAATGAAATTTTGATATTTCAATAAGATTTCTTCTAGTTTAATATGTTTTTTTTCAGACAATACTTCCGGTAGTAAACACTGGTTTTGCTGTGCATTTGAGGACTTTATTCTATTTTCTTCTTTTATTTTTAAAAGAAGGTTTTTAAAACCGGCTGTAGAAACCAGTTGATTCAGTTCGTTTATGGAATTTTCATTCGCAAAATGTTTGTTTCGTAAAGCATCGTAATAATAGGCCAGAACAAACTGTGCTTTTGCACTTTTTTCCTCCGGTTGTTTGTCATAAAGATCAATAATATCCGAAAGAAAAAAATGTTCTGCTTTAAACAATAAACCTTTAGAAAAAACAGGATTTACGCCTTCATTCAATTTATGAATAAAATTCATATCTTGATTTAAAGCGCTGCAAATTTGAAGAATACTTGCCGTTTCCTTTTGTAGATCACTAATAAATGAAGCCATAAAAACGGCCTCATTAGAATTTATATTTGTTTCTAGATATCTTTTTAGAGATAAAAATGAATCTTCCAGAATTGATATTGGATTGTTTTTTTTTGACATATACTAATTTAAGAAATCATCATTTGATGAATAATCTCTTTTGATAATTTTTGATGATCATCACAATAATCTTTCCAGGACAATCCCATGTCTCTTAGATCATATTTTGCCACAATTGTTCCGTAATTTTCTTTTTTTCCGTTAACGGTTGGATGCCCAATAACATAAATGGTTTGAGCCAGCTCAATCGCTAATTCTATATCATGTGTAGAAAAAATAACAGTATTATAGTCTGAAGTGTTACTCAGTAATTCAAAAGATTTTTTTACTTCTGCAATATTTCCGACATCTAATCCTGAAAAAGGCTCATCTAAAACAATAAACTGATCCGATGAAAACAATTGTTCTATAATTGCTGTTCTTTGTCTTTGTCCACCGGAAAGTTCATTAGGATATTTGTCTGCACAATTTTCTAATCCCCATTCTTTTAAGTATTCATTTATTTTAGCGTCCTTTTCACTATTAGAAAGTGTAGTTTTTCTTAACGAAAATTTTAATGCCTGTGTTACCGTTTTGTGTCTGAACAAAGTATATTTCTGATCTACAAAACCAATATCACCTTCGTTTACCGATTTGGCAGCATTGGGTTCTTTATTTTCAAAATCCCTGATTAATATTTTACCCGAATGCAACGGAATTAATGCTGTCAGTGCTTTAAAAAAAGTTGATTTTCCCCTGCCTGATCTTCCCACAAAAGCAATTACTTGTCCTGTACAATCTACTCCATCCCGAACTACGTCTTTTTCTATAAGGCTAATATCTTTTATGATAATGTTACCATCATAGGCAACACTAAGATTTTCTACATACAAAAGCGTCTCTTTATATTCGTGTTTCATGATTATATTTTTGAATATCTAAATAGTGCTTTTCTTAAATAATTTATTCCTGCATCTAAGCCTAACCCTATTAATAAAATGATGATTTGAAGTGCAATAATTCGTCCTGTATTCATAAATTTATCAGAGTTTTTTATCAAAAACCCTAATCCTCCGGAAGCAACAACAATTGATTCTACTGTAACCAGCATCATCCAGGTAATCGCAAGATTTTGTCTGATCACATCAATTACATAATCTATTCTTCCTAAAATAATAACCTGCCACAGCACTTCCCATCGCGTACATTTAAGCATTTTGGCATGATCAAATTCTTCTTCCGGAATATCTTTAATAACGGCAATCAAGGATGTCGTTAAAAATGTAGTTAAGAAAATTACTAAAATCCAAACCTGCATTGTTCGGGCTTCATGAATTACCATTGTGATGTAAAATGAAAGTCCGGTAAAAGGTAAGAATCTAAATTTTGTTATAAATTCAGAAATTGATTTTAACAATGGGATTGGCCATGCATAAGCAAAGAACAAAGAAATTATCGTGGCTAAAAAAATAGAGATAAAACATAATTTCAATGAATTGAAAATATGTACCACCAAACCTTCTCTATACAGATCGGTAAAACCAGCTAAAACCTGAGCAGGAGATGGAAAAAGATGCTTTTCACCAGCTGTTGTTGCAAACCAAATAACAATCAAAAGAACCAACCAACTTATTAAAATAAGTGTTTTGTTGAGTTTTGATATTTTTTCAAAGGGAGTTAAAATTTTTATCATATCCTGAATAAAGGCTACCTGTAAAGATAGCCTTTTGTATTTGTTTTTATTTTAAGAAAGTGATAACCACACGTCTGTTTAATGCTTTCCCTGAAGCAGAATTATTGTCTGCTATAGGATCGTTTTGACCTTTTCCGTCAATTAATTGAAAACGATTAGCAGGAATACCTTTTTGTTTTAGATAATCTACAACTGCTTGTGCTCTACTTTTTGACAAAGCTAAATTAGCATCTGGATTTCCAACATTATCAGTATGTCCAACAACAGTTAATTTTGTATTCTCAGCCTGAACTAAAAGGTTGTAAATTTTTTCTACTTCCTTACTTGATGAATTTGAAATTTCAGCACTTCCGGTATTAAAATTAATTTTCCACTCTCCGGAAGCGACAACCTCTTTTGCCTCATTACTATAATCTGCTTTATCTGCAGAAGTGGATTCGATGTCATTGATGTTTTTCAGAAAAAACAAATTCACTGCCTGATCGTAAGGAACAACCGCTCCAACATTTTCATTAAATCCAAACGGATTCAATTCCGTTAAATATCCTGAAACCTGATTATAAACAGATTTGTATCTGTTTACACCATCAGATAGACCAAAATATTGCATCGCATCAGCATAATTAAATACTTTTGAACCACCCATATTATAAGTCAATCCAGCTTTTGTTCCTTGTTGTCCTTTAAACATTTTGTACCAATAGTCAGCTGTTTCAATTTTATACGTATCAGCAACTGCCTGAGAAGCCCTTACTTTCCAATCTTCATAATTTTTCATTTGATTTGAAGCCGTCAGTGCCGATTTCAAAATATTAGAAACTATATCAGGATTTTTCACTGCCCATTCTTTCACACCTATAAGAGCTGTTGGCATTTGGTTATTGAATTCTTTTGTAGAAACAATATCAACAAAACCATTCAGTTTATCAAATACGGTTTTATCTCCGGGTGTCCAGGTCGCGCAACCATCTATTTTTCTATTAACTGATTTTCCTGTTAATTTACCGTTTACTACTTCTTTTAAAGTAACTGTCCAGCCTGTTGTTTGAGATTTGATCAATTCTTCAGCCGATTTAATGTAATCGTCATTTTCTGATGGATAAATATTTACCGCTTCCGCATCATAAGTTGTTGGATCAGGATTTACTTTTAATCCGTTTGCAAAACAATAATTTACAGTTGTAACCCAGTCACCATCTCCAAGCACGGCAGATATAACAGAACCTTTCATAGATTTTGGATCTGATTTCCAACTTGGAGGCCCGATTAATTTATCTTCACCGTAACTCATACCCACAACACCCATAACTTGTAAGTGGTACTTATCCTTTCCATATTTTTCGTCTAATGATTTTTGCACAGAACTGATATAAAATGGTGCGCCATCACCCATAATCATAACTGCAAAAATACTTTTATCTGAAGAAGGAAAATCTTCACCTTTATCAAATTCTTCAATAAATTTCATTTGCATGTTACGCAATTCCGAAAGCCAGTCCTGACGAATAATTTCAAGATTTACTCCGTTTTTTTCCATTAATGACCCCTTTGTTGTTTTTGGGCCACCATTAGAAACAATAATTCCAGACTGAGCATTCCATGCATAACCTCCAATTCTTACTAAAGGTTTATTTGAAACTTCTGATGATATTTCTGTTGACGGAAGTTCAATTTTTGCAGCATTGGTAACGTTATTAACATCTGTTTGATTCAGCTCTATTCCGTTTAGCTGCTTTGAAACTGCCGTTTTAATTCCAGGAGATAAATAGTAAACTCCCCCTAAAATTGCACCAATTCCTGCAATAACAATTATTAATTCAGAAAACGTCGTTAACTTTTCTGTTCTTAAAATTTTTCCCATTTTTATATAAAAATTAAATTTATTGTGTTAAAAAATATCCCCAAAACCACCACCGGATAATTTATCTTCCTTGGTCATTTTATAATTTGGATTTGTATATTTTGTTGAATCCGGAATGGTATTATCCCCTGTTTTAATTTCATCTGCTAATGAATCTAATCTTGAATACAGTTCATCATTATCAACAGAATATTTAGAAGTTAAGGCATCAATATCAATTAAATTTTCAGAAGTTTTAGCAATATCCTGAGCAATAGTAGACGTTACCACTTCTAAAGCGTATTCTAATTCCCAATCTTTAGTAAACAACATGGCACTTTTAGCGCTTTCTGTAGCTTCTTTAGCGTTTTTGGCAAATTCATATTCTTTTTGAAGCATCTTTACCGTAACATCAAAATCTGCAATTTTAATATCAATAGCCGTTCCCGCTAAAGTAAGTTTACGATCCATTTTTCCCAAAACGTTGGCACGAATACCATACTTTTGAATAAAACTTTTGCTTTGCTCATATTGTGTCGAAACTCTTTGGGAGTCACTCAGTTTTCTTGCTAATTCACTTTGCAGCGCTACATATTCATCAGTATCTTTTGCAGCAGCTCCATTTTGCCTAACCATTTCATCCATAGCTGATTTCAATTTTTCAGACTGACGCTGTAGACTCAAAACCTCTTCCTGAAATGATTTCGCCTCTTTTTCAGACTTGTTGGCTTCAATTTCCATTTCATTTTTAAGACCTTTTAGCTTTGCTTTTGTGTTCTTAAAAACTTCACGGTTTTTAATCATTTTTTGCTTTTGCTCCTCTAATTCATTAAAGGGATTACTCTGAATTAATGCTTTATGAAGGTTCTTTGTCGTAAAACGTAGTGCTTTCATTATTACAGGGGCCATCATAACTAAAAAAACTAAAAATACTCCTGTAGCTGATAAGGCAATCGCCTGTCCCAACATTGTAAATAATGGCGGTATAATATAAGTCCAGATTAAATAACCCCCAACTCCTAATAAACCAAGTGCCAAAGCCAGAAACAATGACCTTTCTCCTTTTTTAAGTGCACCGGATTTTAAAGCAATTTCTCCTTTAGACTCGTCAAAGTGCTTAAGTATCGGCAGTGTTAAAAGTGTACTTCTTTCTTGTTCGTATTTATCCATTATTACAAATATTGATTAATTCCTGTTATTACAGTATTGATTGAGTTTAAGATTTTTTGTTTAGCTAAATCGTTAGCATCCATTTTTAACTGAATTTCCGAAAGCTGTTCCATATTTACCGGATCAATCTTTTGAAGTTCGATTTTTTTAGCTTCTAACTCCTTTTGAAGTTCAATAATTTTGGCTTCCAGATCAGAAATGCTTTTAGATAAATTATATTTTTCTTTGGTTATAGTATTATCTAAATCTGCTTTTTTAGTTTTACCAATCGTATCATATTTTGAATATACTTTCTCGATCTCTGTAATATAGTAGCTGCCTTTTTGTAAAAGAAATTCTTTTGTTAAATCAGGCTTAATAGTTTTACCCATAGTAAAAGCCATCTGATAACTCTGCGGATTTGTTACTCCTACAGCAAGAACAGACTTATAAAGTTCGAAAAAATCAAAACCAGGCTCATTTAAAGATTCAAAACCTTTGTCATAAACTTCAAAAATCTCATTTAAAAAGGGATTTGTCAACGAATTTGTCGGAAATGATTCTGTACTTTGATTTGGAAATTTGTTACCAGAGCTTGGTGAAACGGGAGTCGATGGTTGAGTTGCAACTTTTCCTTCTGAGGTATCAGTTTCTTCATTAATAAAGAGACTCTTCCAATTAAAACTTTCTTTTGCCATTGTTTTTAGTTAATCTATTTTTAATAACTTTTCGGTTGTTAAATGTTATACGTAGAAAGTGTTAAAAAGTTACTACTTTTAAAAGTATAAATATATACTTTTTTACAATTAAAACGTAACTGATTTATAATGAGCTCCGTTTCTTGCCATTTAACTTTTACAAAATAGAACTAAATTAATTGTTGAAACAACTCAGCTACTAAATGACAAAAAAAAATTAAAATAATTTTCCTTATAATTCAATGTCCATATCTTAATTTTTTCCTGATTTCTTAACTTTTAATTTGACCTATATATTTTTAAAAAACAGATCTCAAATGTACTTAAAAAAATGTCTTTTTTAGCATTATTCGGCAATACTTGTAAGTTATTTCTTTTATTTTTAAATTAAATGTTTCTCACAATAAACATTGCTGATATAACAAAAAAAAGAGCCGACAATTACTTGTCGGCTCTTTTTTGTATGTCTTAAAAATTATCCGTTCAAAGCTTCTGCTCCACCAACAATCTCTAAGATTTCGTTAGTAATAGCTGCCTGACGTGCTTTATTGTAAGTCAATTTCAATTGGTTTCTCAATTCAGTTGCGTTGTCAGTTGCTTTATGCATTGCTGTCATACGCGCTCCGTGTTCTGAAGCAAATGAATCGCGAATTCCTTTATATAATTGTGTCTTTAATGATTTAGGAATCAAAGTCAATACAATTTCTTCTTTTGAAGGCTCAAAAATATAATCGGCTGCAGCAACCGGAACTTCGGTTTTAATTGGAGCCAATGGTAAAAACTGCTCTACCTGAACGATTTGAGTAGCAGCATTTTTAAACTGATTGTAAATCAATTCAATTCTGTCATACTCTCCGGAAAGGAATTTTTCAGTTAATTTTTCTGCAATTGAAGCTACATTATCAAAAGTCAAATGATCAAAAATTGCATTATGATGACCGTGAATTGTATGTGTTTTAGCCAGAACGTCGTTTCCTTTTTTACCTATTGGAAAAATATCAACCTGCTTTCCTGCATAAAACTGCGTACGAATTTTAGCTTCTTTAATAATATTAGTATTAAATGCTCCACATAAACCTCTGTTTGAAGTTATAGCAACAAGTAATACCTTTTTTACTTCACGTTGAGTAGTATAATCTCCACCTACTTCACCATCAAGTGTAGCAGAAAGATTTTGTAGCAACTCTGTTAATTTCTCGGCATAAGGGCGCATCGCAGTGATTGCATCTTGTGCTTTCTTAAGCTTTGCAGCAGAAACCATTTTCATAGCCGATGTAATCTGCATCGTCGATGAAACGGAAGTAATTCTATTACGGATTTCCTTTAAATTTGCCATTTGTTAATTAAAAAATGTGACAATTTGAAAATTAGATAATTAGAAAGTCCCTTAAGATATTTTCTAATTATCTAATTAACGAATTATCTAATTAGATATATTTTGCTGAAATTTCTTTTGCTGCTTTTTCAATAACATCAGTAATGTTATCATCTAACTTACCAGCTTTCAACGCATTAAGCGTATCTTTATGTTTACTGTTTAAGTAGGCTAAGAAATCAGCTTCAAATTCTTTTACTTTATTTACAGGAACGTTTCTCAATAAGTTTTTAGAACCAGCATAAATAATAGCTACCTGATTTTCTACTGTATAAGGATCGTTCAATCCTTGTTTAAGAATTTCAACGTTTCTTTTACCTTTTTCAATTACATTTAAAGTAACAGAATCTAAGTCAGAACCAAATTTAGCGAAAGCTTCCAATTCACGGAATTGAGCCTGGTCTAATTTTAAAGTTCCGGAAACTTTTTTCATTGATTTAATCTGAGCATTACCTCCAACACGAGACACAGAGATACCTACGTTAATCGCAGGACGAACTCCGGAGTTGAACAAATCTCCATCAAGGAAAATCTGACCATCTGTAATCGAAATTACGTTTGTTGGGATATAAGCAGAAACGTCACCAGCCTGAGTTTCGATAATTGGCAAAGCAGTTAATGAACCACCACCTTTTACGATAGACTTGATAGAATCTGGTAAATCGTTCATGTTTTTAGCAATTCCGTCATCGGCGATTACTTTACAGGCACGCTCTAATAAACGGGAGTGTAAGTAGAAAACGTCTCCAGGATATGCCTCACGTCCCGGTGGTCTTCTTAATAAAAGAGAAACCTCACGGTAAGCAACAGCTTGTTTAGATAAATCATCATACACAATAAGTGCAGGACGACCTGAATCTCTAAAGTATTCTCCAATTGCAGCACCTGCGAAAGGAGCATAAACTTGCATTGGAGCCGGATCAGAAGCATTAGCTGCCACAATAACGGTATACGCCATTGCACCTTTTTCTTCTAACATTTTAGCGATTCCTGCTACAGTTGAAGCTTTTTGCCCAATTGCAACATATATACAGAATACAGGTTTTCCTGCATCGTAAAATTCTTTTTGATTTAAGATGGTATCCAGACAAACTGTTGATTTACCTGTCTGACGGTCACCAATTACAAGCTCACGTTGTCCACGACCAACCGGGATCATAGCATCAACTGCTTTTACTCCTGTTTGTAATGGCTCAGTAACTGGCTGACGGAAGATAACACCAGGTGCTTTTCTTTCTAAAGGCATTTCGTATAAGTCTCCGCCAATTGGTCCTTTTCCATCAATTGGAAAACCAAGAGTGTTTACTACACGACCTACCATTTGCTCACCTACTTTAAGAGAAGCGATACGTTGTGTTCTTTTTGCTGTTGATCCTTCTTTGATTCCTGTTGATGGCCCTAAAAGTACCACACCAACATTGTCTTCTTCAAGGTTCAATACAATAGCTTCAAGTCCGTTATCAAATTCAACTAACTCACCATATTGTACATTCGATAGCCCGTAAATACGAGCAATACCATCTCCAACTTGAAGTACTGTTCCTACTTCCTCCAGCGTAGCACCAGATTCAAAACCTTCTACTTGCTTTCTTAATATTGCTGAAATTTCAGCAGGTTTGATTTCCGCCATCTTAATTTATAATTTAGACACTTTTATGTGTGATAAAACTAATTACTTAACTCTCTTTTTAATACTTGTAATCTGTTTGCAACAGAAGCATTGTATTGTTGATCCCCTATTCTTAAAATAAATCCTCCAATAATTGCCGGATCAACTATATTTTCTATTGTTATTTTCTTATCTGATAATGTTGCTACTTTTGCTAAAACTTTAGCTTCTAAAGCTGCATCCATAGGAATAGCAGTTGTAACTTTTGCTACTTCAACACCATTACTTTCGTCAAATACTCTGCTGTATTCTACTGCAATTGCATCCAGAATTTCGAATCTTTTGTTTTCGAACAATAAATGAAACAACCCTTTGGTTACTCCATTTACATCTGCAAAAACTTCTAAAAGAGCACTTTCCTTAACCTCAACCTTTGTAGTTGGGTTTTGGATAAATGCACTCAATTCTAAATTGCTTTCAATTGCTGAAGCAATTGACTTCATATCGTTGTTTACAGCTTCGGCAACCCCTTTAGAGTTTGCTAAGTCCAGAATTGCTTTTGCATAACGAATTGCTGCTCTTGTACTTGCCATAATCTTAGTTTAACTTTACGTCACCTAACATTTTCTCAACTAATTTAGTCTGAGATTCTTTGTTAGATAATTCTTCTTTCAACAATTTTTCAGCAATGCTTAATGATAAAGTTGAAACTTGTGATTTCAATTCAGCCATTGCAGCATTTTTTTCGCTTTCGATAGCCGCTTTAGCCTGTTCGATCATTTTCTGACCCTGAGCTTGTGCTTCGTTTTTAGAATCAGCGATCATTTTCTCTTTCATTTCGCGAGCTTCTTTCAACATCGCGTCACGTTCTGCACGGGCTTCGTTCAAAATTCTTAAATTGTCAGCCTGCAGGTTTTGCATCTCCTGTCTTGCACTTTCAGCAGAAAGCAATGCATCCTTAATACCTTGTTCTCTGTCATTAACTGCATCAAGAATTGGTTTCCAGGCGAATTTTTTTAACAAAAATATCAATCCAACAAATATTAATACTTGCCAAAAGAACAAACCGAACTCGAACTGATTTATTAACTTATCCATTATATATAATTATAAATTTTAAATTATGTCTTTTTAAACTGCTCTTTGAAAAGCAATTTTAATGTTTTAATTTTTAAAACAATAGTTACAACCAACCGTTGCAACTATTGTTTTTTTTGTGTTTTAATTAAGCAGCAAATAATGCAGCGAAACCAATACCTTCAATAAGTGCAGCTGCGATAAGCATAGCTGTTTGGATTTTTCCTGAAGCTTCTGGCTGACGTGCAATAGCGTCCATTGCTGAACCACCAATTCTACCAATACCTAATGCAGCTCCGATTACGATTAATCCTGCTCCTATGAAATTTAAACCGTTCATATGTATATATATTAAAAATTAAACATTCAAATTGATTTTAGATTTTGAGAGTGTAGATTTTAGATTTAAATAATCTGAAATCTAAATTCTGAAATCTAAATTTTAATGGTGAGCTTCCTCATGATGATGCTCCTCTACAGCTGAACCAAAGTAAAGCGCGGATAGCATGGTAAAAATATAAGCTTGTAAAAATGCTACTAAAATTTCAAGAATAGAAAGCACAAATGATAATCCAAAAGATAAACTGCTTCCAATCCAGCTTTTAAAGATAAACATTAATCCGATAATACTCATTAAAACTATGTGGCCTGCAAAGATATTTGCATACAAACGAATCATTAATGAAAATGGCTTGATGAAAACTCCTAACAATTCAATCGGGGCTAAAATAATTCTCATCGGTTTTGGCACACCCGGCATCCAGAAAATGTGACCCCAATAATTTTTGTTTGCTGAAAGATTTGTAATTAAGAAAGTAATCAATGCCAATGCGAATGTAATTGTTAAATTACCTGTAGCATTAATACCCAGTGGAGTTAAACCTAAGATATTTAAAAACAAAACAAAGAAGAAAATAGTCAGTAAATAACTCATGTATTTCTTATAATGTTTTTCACCAATATTTGGAATCGCAACCTCATCACGAATATAAACTACCAATGGTTCGAAGATTCTTCCAACACCAGAAGCAATTCCTCCGTTCTTAGCATATGATTTTGCTAAAGCTGAAAACAGCAAGAACATTAATAATGCAGCTGCAAAAATTGAAACTACTGTTTTTGTAATTGAAAAATCGATAGGACGAACATTTGTTGGATGTCCGGTTTTTTCATTTTCAGTAATTTCTCCGGAAGCGTCTGTTCTGTAAATTTTCCCGTCATGATGATTAATTGCATAATAACTTCCATTTGATTCAGCAACAGCGTGACCGTGGTTAAATTTTGCGGAAGAGAAAATATGCAATCCATTATCCCATAAAATTACAGGCAATGGAAATCCATAATATTTACCTGTCTCATCATCCTGAGTCAATGTAAAATCATGAGAATCTAAAACGTGGTGCCCAATAAAACCCTTAATTTTAGATTTTATATCTGTTGGCTCTGCATGATGGCCTTCTGCAGCAGCTTCGTGAGCTACTTCAGTTTGAGTATGTACAGCGTCTTTTTCGGAATTAGCAAAGCTCATTACCGGAAGACAAGCTACTAAAGCTACAAGAATAAATCTGAGTGGTTTGTTTGGAATCACCATATCTGTTAAAAATCTTATTTTTTACGTTTCTAAAATTTGGTGCAAAGGTACATTTTTTATTAATATTCAAAAGGATATGAAAAATTATTTTTTAACGTTGTTTTACAGAATCGTTATTTTAATGCTTTTCATTTAGTAATCGGATAGTTAAAAGCGTTTCAAATATCAAAAATAAAATAAATGTTATAAAAAAATTCATTTTTTCAATTGCCATGTTTTGCAGCTTGTCTATTAATATAGGTCTCAAAACAAAATACAAAAAAAACATCTGAATAAAAGTTCCTCCCATAAAAAGCATTCCGATATTATCAAAATGCGTTGTTTTAAACTTTAACAGGATCATGAATAAAACAGTTGCAAATGCAAAAAAAATCAAATACAGAAATTCTATTGTATAGTGAAAGTTTTGATCCTGAATTCCAAAAATTAAAAACACGGCTTTATGCACAATATAAGCCACTGCAGTAAGAAAGAATAAATGTAGAATGGGCCTGTGATTCTTTAAAAGCATTTCAAATAATTTTTATGCAAAGATGCAACATTTATTTAAAGCTGTTTTAAAAGATAAATTACTTTGTTTTATTGATTTCGTTCACCTGGCGAAATACATTATATAATGCTAACGCAACACCTACCATAATAAGAATCTTATTGTAATATATTTTAGGGTTTGGATGATTCTCATCTAACCAGTTTCCCAAATAGGCAAACAGGAAAATGATAACTCCCATTTGTATGGGAATGTTAATGAGTGCAATCCATTTATTCCTCGGACTTCTATTCGGCTCTTTTTCCATCTTTTACGGTAACTTCTTTAGTATTTGTTAGCATGGTACAAGTAGCTGTAAAATCGGCTCCTGGTTCAATAGATAATTTTCCAACAGCGACCTCTCCATGAATATGTGCTGTCGCTTTTATATTAAGGACTTCCAAAACTTTTATTTTCCCCTGAAAAACTCCTTCAATGTCTGCATTATTACAAACAATCTCGCCTTTTATAACACCCGATATTCCAATAACAAGCTTCCCCTGCGACGTAAAATTTCCTATCAGTTCCCCGTCTAATCTAAAATCGGCTTTTGAAACTATATCGCCAATAATTGATGTGCCTTCTACAATTCTATTGGTTTTTCCTAACAGTTCGGTTCCGTTTTTTTTGGCTTTATCAAACATTATATTATGGATTTTTAGGAGCTAAATAAGCTTCAAGATTCTTTTTAATTTGAATTATTTTATAGTTGTCACTTGAAATAATAATAGCCGGATTTGCGATTTTATACTTTTTATCATCTCTGAAAACACCTGCAAGATCATTAGCGTATGCTTCTGACTTCATACCATGAATAACTACAAATTTTTGGGTTTTATTGTATTTGTCC
Organism: Flavobacterium sp. ENC; assembly: GCF_020991415.1. Taxonomy (GTDB): domain Bacteria; phylum Bacteroidota; class Bacteroidia; order Flavobacteriales; family Flavobacteriaceae; genus Flavobacterium. Next base: position 714,548 of record NZ_JAJMOY010000001.1, read on the forward strand.
ACCGAAGTGGTAAGTCTTTCATAATTTTCAACTAACAGAAACACCTTTAATGCTTCTTCAATTTTTTGAAGCGATTTAGCATCGTCATTCGAAATTAAATATAAAATTTTCCAGTTTTTACCATCAACTGCTGTAAAATCAAGTTTTTCTAAGCCCGGTATTTGCTTTTCTAAAGTTTCGCGCGCATTTTGGCCTTCAACGCTGTTTGGATAATTATCGGCAACTGTTTCCAAACCTTTTTTATACGCTGACAAACCATTCACTTTTCCGAGGGTATTCGCTTTCAGCAATTCAAATTTAGAAACAATCTCGTCTCCGGAATATTGATTGATCAGGTTATCGATATTATCCAGCACCACATCAAATTGTTCTTCCTGATATAGTTTATACCATTTTTTATATTCCTTTTCCGGTGATGCTAAATCTTCCCCGTTTGTATTGTTTAAAATCTGGGCGTATCTCGAATTCGGATAGGTCGTTGTAATATTTGCTTTTATGGCCTGCGCTTTTGCAGGATCTGTGATTTCATATATCTTATACAAATTATACATTGCCGGTAAAATTAATTTCTCCTCCGGATTGTTTTTTAACAATTGCTCCAGCTTGTCACTTGCTAATTTATTCTCTTTAAATTTTTCTTTATAAATGAGCCCTAACTGATAGTAGGCAAAATTTCGTTCCTTGCCAATACTGTCCATCGCAGGTTGTGTTGTCGGAAGCTGTTTTTCATAAAATGCTGTTGTATATTTTTCTATGACTATTGAATCTTTAACGGCATTTACAGAATCGTTATCCATCTCTGCGGCTTCTTTTAATAGTGCATCATCATTTGCCGCTTTTGCAGAAGCCATTCTCCAATACCCTCCTAAGGCTCTGTTCCCCCAGGTTTTCTTAAATTGCAGTTTACCGTAGGCCACTGTTGTCGGATTATAAAAATAGAATGTACTACTTGCCGTCTCGTTTCCTGATGGCGGATTAAAAGCTCCTATTCCGGGTGGGCTGACTCCGGGTTGCGATTGCGGATTTACAGCCGCTGGACCACTATCTTCTTTGGTATTGCGTTCGATATTGGCCAGTTTTTCTTTTTCCTTTTCTTCGAGAATGCGTTTGGCTTCGTCTTTTTTCTTAAGCTCGGCAATATAATTTTCGAAATAAATTTTTCTGTCAGGTGCCGGTAAACCATAAACCATTATAATACTGTCATTGCGTTTTGCAATTCCTTCGTATTTAATAACATCATTCAGGTTTTTTCTGTTTTTTTCTATAAAAGTAAACTCCCTGCTTTTCGGATCTAATTTTACCAATGTGCTGTCGTAGTATTTGGCAGCCATCGTGTAATCTGTATTTTTAAAATACATGTTTCCAATATTTCGATAAGCGGAAGCTACTAAATAGGAATCTTTAGATTTTCTTGCTAAGGATTTATTATAGAATTTAAGGGCATTTTCCTTTTCTTTCTTTTTGTCATAAAAAACACCCATTTCATAAAACAGGACATCATAATACGGTCTGTTCTCGCGGTCTGCTGTGAGTTTGTTGTAGGTTTTCAGGAATATGGTGTCATTACCGTTTTCATAATCATACAACTGGGCTTTTTTTGCGTAAGCATGCATCATATATTTACGATCTGCTTTTCGATTCATATCGATAACGCCGTCGTAATAATAAATGGCACTGTCTTTTTTTCCTTCTTCCTGATACATTTGTCCAAGAATGAAACGGTAACGGGCTTTGTCTTCGTTTATACGGCTGAATTCTTCCGCGATTTTAAGTTTGGTAACCGCACTGTCCTTTTCTTCTAAATTCAGGAAAGCTTCCGCCAGCAAAGCATTTGCATCTGAGAAAGTCTGCTTGTTTAAATCCGTGTTTTTTAATAATAGCTTGATGTTTTTAATTACAATTCCATCATTTCCCAAACGCATATTGGTTTTCTCCCGCCAGATTTTTGCGGTGTAAATATTACTGCTGTTTGGATATTTGTATAAAATATAATTGAAAGCTTCCAAAGCCGGAATAAAGCGCTGATCATAGTATCTGGCTTTCCCCAGCATCAGATAAGCCTCGTCCATTTGTGAGTTTTTCTCCCTTCCTCCAATGTTCATGGAATGTTTCTGAATGGCTTTTGTGGCTTTTGTTTCCGCCTTTTCAAAATCAGCATTTTTTGCTTTGTTGTCATCCAAAAAATTCTCCTCCACCTGCATTTTTTCAATCGGCAGCATTTTCCAGAAATTATCCTGATTATTGCCCTGAATAGATTTTAAACCCTTGTCAAGACCAATGCCTCCATTGTACAAAATGTTATATTTTGTACTTAAAGCATGTGAATTCCGCGACAAAAAAGTGTTTTTTTTGGTAGAACACGCTATCAAAAAGAAGAAAAACACCAGGAAAAAACTATATGTAAGAGTATTCTTTTTCAATAGAAAAGAGTTTAAATCATTAAACTTCTAAAAACGATTTTTAGTATAATGACTTGTAAAAATACGCTTCTTTTTGTAATATGGAAACTTATACTGCAAAAAACAATTCCAGCTCCTGTAAGGTTTCTTTTGAGGTTTGAATATCTTTTACAATTTCTCCTTTATTCAGTGCTACAATTCGGTCACAAACTTCTACAGTATGCTGTAAATCATGACTTGAAACCAAAACGGTTACGTTTGGATCTTCTGCCAGTTCTTTGATGATTTTTTTTAATCTGCTTACGGTAGTCGGGTCTAAATTAGCAAAAGGTTCGTCCAGAATAATTACTTCGGGATGACCAATAAGGGTTGCAATTATACCGACTTTCTTTTGGTTTCCTTTTGACAAATCACGCAGGTATTTTTTGTTTTTCAGGATTTCCCCATTAAAAAACTCCTCATGTCTGGCTAATAAAGCATCGACGTCCGCTTTGTTCTGATGGCGCAAATCACCAATGAAATAGAAATATTCTTCGGGAGTTAAATAACCAATCAGGAAACTTTCATCTAAAAAAGAACCGGTAAAGGATTTCCAGTTTTCATTTGTATTTACCTGAATGTCATTGCTTTTAATATGTCCTGTTGAAGGCTGGATCAGGTCTAACAATAAACTGAAAAAAGTTGTTTTCCCTGCTCCGTTATTCCCTACTAATCCGAAACTTTGTCCTTTTGGAATTTCAAGATGATCAATATTTAAGACTGTTGTTCCGTTATATTTTTTTGAAAGTTGACTTACTTGTATCATTGTAATTTTAGATTTTAGATTGTTGATTTTAGATTAAAAATCTGTTTTTTATTCTGTTTTGGTAAAATTATCTCATTATCAAATTGGCAAATTCTCTAATTTTAACTCTTTTGTTTATAAGCACTTATCGTGCTGTATTTCTCTATTTTGTATCTTTTTTTCGGTTAATGAAAAGACCTTGTTCCTTAAAATAAACCCTAATTGACTTACTTATATCATTGTAATTTTAGATTTTAGATTGTTGGATTTTAGATTAAAAATCTGTTTTTTATTCTGTTTTGGTAAAATTATCTCATTGTCAAATTGGCAAATTCTCTAATTTTAACTCTTTTGTTTATAAGCACTTATCGTGCTGTATTTCTCCATTTTGTATCTTTTTTCAATTAATGAAAAGACTTTGTTCCTTAAAATAAACCCTAAAAATCCGGCTCCGGCCACTAACAATAACCCTAGTGTTTTATCTCCCAGATAAAGTCCTAAACCGTACAATGCCACGGGTAATAATAATTTTGGTAAAGTCAGTAACATCGCATTAACGTTAAAGGCTTTTTTATCCCCAAACGCTCCCCCGGCATTACTTAAATCAATCGGTGTTTTGGTAAATGCTCCTCCTAAAAGTACCAGATGCGAATTAACTCCAATATTGTAAATCGCTCCCACAACAATAGTCAGGTATATTTCCCATCCGTAAAAAAGATAAAATGAGGCTAAAATTGTCGAAATAAAAGTGGCAATAACAACCAGCCACCATTTTGAAGTAATGTACCCGCGATACGGTATGTTCTGAGTCATCATCAATTGATAATACGAACTGTCCCAGCTTGGTACAAATTGTCCGAAAACAAACAGAAATCCACCCGAAACGAATATTCCGGCAAAAATATGCATCACTGCAGGCTGATGTGAATTTCCAAAAAAGATAAGACCATAAAACAAAAAGAGAACACTCATTAGAATAGTTGTTTTTGATCTTTTGTTTCTTTTAATCAGTTTAATGTCATTTTTAAGAAAGGTTCCCAGAGTTCCGAATTGGTTGAGCCAGGAAAGGTTTTCAGTTGTCGCGATATCTTCTTTTTTAGAAAGCCCGGCGTCTAAATATAAATTGTTTTTAAAATATTTAAAAGTAAAGGCATACAATCCAATTAAGAGTACAACAGGTATAAAAACAAGCCATTTGGTATTGTAAAGTCCCTGAAAGAAAGGCGTCGTAAAAGTAGTTATGTCAAATATCTTATAATATTGTGCTGCTCCTAAAGCCAGAATGATTGCGATAAAAACGACAAATAACTTATCGATGTTACTCAAAATGATATTTAAAAAATTGTTGATATAAACCAGTGATAAAATAGCAAGGTGCCAGACAATAATTCCTAAGATATCGTATCCTTCAATCGCCAGTACGATGGAGAAAGGGAGGAAGAAAAAAGCATGTACCCAATTGAAAAAAGACAAGGCTGTTTTTCCGAGTGAAAAATGTACGATTGTTGGTTTTTTGAAAGGGAGAACCAACAGCGGCTTTATGTTAAGTACCGGAATAGCCTGCATCAATAAGCGAATAACGAGATCGAACAGAAAATAATAAATCAGAAATTTATTGACCGTTAGTAACGGTTCAAGGTTCATTTTTTTTAGGATATAAAATGCTCCAACACCCATTCCGATAAAAATAATAGAAAAATAAATCATCAAAAACCCTATCAGAATTTTCATTGCCAGATTTGCGCCAAACGAGGCAGATCTGGTAAAGGCTTTCCATTCGAGGTACATAAATTTTTTAATCATGGTTCTTTGGTTTTCAGTTTTATAGTAAGAGATCAAATGTAAGTAAACGTTACAAAAAAATTAAAAAAAATAATTAAGTGACCGTCAATTAGCTGTTCTTTGCTACTTTTGCAGAAAATATAACATCATGCCTTCATTCTTAAAACTCATCATTAAAGAGGTTAGACGTGAAACTGCCGATGCGGTTTCTGTGCTTTTTAATGTTCCCGAAGAACTAAAACCGGACTATAAATTTATTGCCGGACAATATATAAATCTAAAACTAACTCTTGACAATCAGGAAATTAGACGCGCTTACTCTATTTGTTCCGCGCCCGAAAGCGGTGAATTGAGAATTGCGGTAAAGGCCGTTAAAAATGGTTTGTTCTCGCAATTTGCAAACACAAAACTAAAAGCCGGAGATGTTCTTGAAGTGGGTCATCCTGAAGGAAAATTTACCTTCGAACCGGATGCTGAAAGACAAAAAAATTATGCTGCTTTTGTAGCAGGAAGCGGAATCACTCCTGTTCTTTCTATAATCAAATCGGTTTTGAAAAGTGAACCAAAAAGTTCATTTGTATTGGTTTACGGAAACAGAACTCCCGAAGAAACGATCTTTCACCAGGAATTACACGATCTGCAGTTACAGTACGTAGGACGTTTATTTGTACATTATGTCTTCAGTCAGGCTAAAGCCGAAAATGCCTTGTTTGGCAGAATTGAGAAATCGGCTGTAAATTTTGTATTGAATAACAAACACAAAGAATTACAGTTTGACAAATTCTTCTTGTGTGGTCCGGAAGAAATGATCGATACTGTATCCGGTATTCTGAAAGAAAAAAACATAAAAGAATCCGCTATTAAATTTGAACTTTTTACGTCTTCTTCCCAGGAAAATCAAATCAGCACTTCATTAGAAGGCCATACAAAAATTACGGTTTTGGTGGATGATGATGAAGTTACTTTTGAGATGTCCCAAAAACAAACTATTCTTGACGCAGCCTTAAAACAAGGAATTGATGCTCCTTATTCCTGCCAGGGCGGAATTTGCAGCAGCTGTCTGGCGCGTGTCACAACAGGAACTGCTGAAATGACTAAAAATTCCATCTTAACCGACAGAGAAATTGCATCTGGGTTAGTTTTAACCTGTCAGGCGCATCCAACATCAGATACTATTTATGTAGATTTTGATGATGTTTAGTTGTTGAAATTCCAAAATAAAAAAAATCCAAATTCCAACTTAGATTGGGATTTGGATTTTTTTTATTGGAATTTAAAGTAAATTTTGAATCTTCTTAACTATTTTCTTAGGAGAAATTGTTCTCATTGCTTCTTCATAACCTTCCACTATTTTATTTCCATAAACAGAGGTTGGTAGTTTTGGATACATATTTCTATCTGAAACCAAAGCATTTTCAGGGTTTTGATTAAAGGGTAAAAATCCGGCGTACGGATGCGTGGCACCCCAAAGTGTAATTACTTTAACACCCAGCATTGCAGCAATGTGAGCATTTCCGGAATCCATGGAAAGCATTACATCAAGATTGCTGATCAATTTTAATTCCTGTTGGAATTTAATTTTTCCTGCCACATTTATTACATTTTTAAACGGCTCAGAAAGCGAATCCAGAATTTCGATTTCTTTTTTTCCTCCTCCGAAAAGCAAAATAGTATGATCTTTATTTTCGGCCAGTTTTGCAATTACTTCCTGCATTAAATCCAAAGGATATACTTTAGAATCATACTGCGCAAAGGGTGCAATTCCGATTAGTTTTTGATAGTTTTCTCCAACTACATCCGTTATTTCTGCGCTTAAAATTGCTTTTTTTGGAAATTCAGGATGTGATAAATTTACAGGGAAACCGATTTCTTCAAACACTTTTGCATGCCTTTCAAACATGGTTGGCAACTGTTTGAAAATTTTATTTTCCGGACGCGTTAATTCTTTTTTTCCTTCACGGCCTTTATCCACAGTGGCTCTTTTTTTTCCGCTTAAAGCGAAAAGCAAACTCACTACTTTAGATCTCAGCACATTGTGTAAATCCGCAAAAGCATCGACTTTGAGTTTTTTTATGTCCCTGAATAATCTCAAAAGTCCGGGGAAACCTTTGTGACGTTTTTTTTCATCAAAAGCAAAAAATTCAAGATTTGGTATTCCTTCAAAAAAAGGTTTAAAAAAGGGACGTGAAATTACGGTAAGTTTCACCGTCGGATATTGTTTTACAAAAGCGCGTAAAACAGGAACCGTCATGGCGACATCTCCCATTGCGGAAAGTCTCATGACGGCTATATGTTGAATCGTCTTAGGCAATTTTGCTGTCAAACTATTTTTTGTTTTGGTATAAAACAGGGTTTAATTCATCATCATTGTACATTTTCATTTGTTTGTACACTTTCATGAATTTATCCCCACTTTCAATGTCGGCAAGTAAGTCATCAATTGCGGTAGACAAATCGCTTCTTTGCTCTAAAAGGATATTTAATTTTTCCTGACATTTATCTCTATGCTCTTGTGAAGCCTCTGCACGAGTAGCTTCTTCATGCATGTGATAAATTTTTAATGCCAGAATAGACAATCGGTCAAAAGCCCAGGCCGGACTTTCAGAGTTGATTTTTGCACCATCTTTTACCTTCACATCACTGTATTTTTGAAGGAAGTAACTGTCGATATATTCTACCATATCGGTACGTTCCTGATTAGAGGCATCAATTCTTCTTTTAAGCGTTAAAGCGGCTACCGGATCAATCTGCGGGTCACGGATAATATCTTCAAAATGCCATTGAACAGTGTCAATCCAGTTTTTTAAATACAATAAATGTTCAAATTTATCTTTTGGAAAAGGGTTGCTTATAGGTTGATCAACATTATCAAACTGATGATAATCTTTTATGCTTTGTTCGAAAACCGAATATGCTAATTTTGAAAACATGTCTTTATTTTTTAGAGATACAAAGATACTTTTTATACTTTTATAGTGCGAAAAAAACGTTTAATTTTTCGTTATTAATAAAGATTACTCCCAAACAATTCTAAAAATTCAATATGAAAATTCATTATATCTCTGAAGACAACAGTGTGCTCAACCATTTTTTAGGTCAGATTCGAAATATAAATGTTCAGAACGACAGTATGCGTTTCCGAAGAAATATAGAACGGATCGGCGAAATAATGGCGTATGAACTGAGCAAAACCCTGTCGTATAAAAATGTTGAAATTCAGACGCCGCTGGGCACCAAGAAAACAACTGAAATAAGCGAAGACCTGGTTTTATGTTCTATTCTGCGTGCCGGGTTACCACTGCATAATGGGTTTTTAAATTATTTTGACCATGCTGAAAACAGCTTTGTTTCGGCCTGCAGGCATCATCCGAATAATGATGATGCTTTTGAAATTCTGGTTGAATATCAGGCGCTTTCGAACCTGAACAATAAAACGGTTTTGCTGCTGGATCCCATGCTGGCAACCGGTCAGTCTATTGTTGCTGTTCATGAAAAACTAATTGAGAATGCAACGCCAAATGAAATTCATATTGTAGTTGTTATTGCCGCACCGGAAGGAATTGCACATCTCGAAAAGAACCTTCCCGAAAATTGTCATTTATGGGTTGCTTCTTTAGACGAAAAGCTTAATGAGAAAAATTACATAGTTCCCGGACTTGGAGATGCAGGCGATCTTGCTTACGGAAGTAAATTATAGCTGCGAGAAAAAGGTAAACAAACTACACGCAATCAGTACGTAAAATACAATTTCGTTGTTTAATTTTTGCTGCATATACTCTACATGGCTAGATGCCATCATGGTTAATGGTGCAATACTAAACAACAATAAATTATTGCTTTTGTCAGGGGAAACAATAAAAACAATAACCGCTATAAAAAAACAGGCAATTATTTTTTTGTAGGATGAATGTACAATCTGCGGCCTGTTTGAAAAGGTGCTTAAGATTGAAAACACGAAAAACAAAGCTACTGCCGTGTATATGGAAAGTGCCCCGTTTTCGTAATTGTTCTTAAAATAATCCAGCCTAAAATCGACTACTGCACGTTTTTCAAAAAATTCAATGGCATTAATATGGAAAATTAATGATATCAGTAAAAAAATCACGGCAACGGCCAGAAGGGCGATAAACGGCAATACCCAGTTCCTGTAATCACGGGAAACGTGAAAAATAATGGATATAAAAACCAATATCAGGAAAAGAATACACCAAAATTGAAATAAAGAAGCTACTAAAATCCAAAAAGAAGCGTCGAATATTTTTTCTTTTGAGGCTTTCAGAGACTGTAAGGAAATCAGTCGCCTAAGGGCCAGTAAAAGAAAAAAGTTCGCATATATTACATTCGGATCATTGAATATGGTAGGGAAAAATAATAAAAACAATAAGTAGAAAAAGATCGAATAACCATTGTCTTTGCTGAGTCCGTTCTTTTTTACGATGAAATTAATCAGGAAAAAAGAGGCGAAAACAAAACACAAAAGACTCATTTTCTGAAACGCTAAAAATGAAGAACTCATCCATGATGGTTCCTGAATTTGAAAGAGAAAAAAGAAAACCAGTATTAAAATTACAACCAATGAATAATTTAATGGTGTAGATTTTTTAAAAACACTTGTTATCATAAGGATATTTTATACTTTTGTGATTGTAAATATAATACTTGTTTAAAAGGAAAACCAACAAGTTGAAAAAAGATTCTATCAATTGAATTTTATCTTCAATGCGTTACAAAATAATAAATAACATATAATTTTATAAATTATGACAGCTTTTTTTGAAGGAATACAATACTTATTTGTTAACATTTTATTTGCCCCACTTGACTTTTTACGTCGTTTAGAACCGGTTACCTGGTTTGGTGCAAACACAATTAACTGGATATTCATGATTATTTGTTCTGCAGCAATCGTATACTGGATTAAACAATTACGCATTTTTGATGCTGCAGGAACAGAAAACCAGGATACTACGGCTCACTCTTTTTTAAAGTAAGTCGAAGCCAATATCTTTTCTAAAATACATCTTATCAAAATTTAGTTTATCTATGTTTTGGTAAGATTTTTTTATGGCTTGTTGAAAGTCGTCTCCATACGATGTTACGGTTAATACACGGCCTCCGTTGCTTAAAACATTTCCGTCTTCTAATTTTGTACCCGCGTGGAAAACAATAGAATCTGTAATGTTTTCTAAACCTGAAATTACTTTTCCTTTTTCGAAATCTTCCGGATATCCGCCTGAAACCAGCATAATTGTGGTTGCGCTTCTTGGATCAACTTCCAATTCGAAAGTATCTAATTTCTGATCGGCAACAGCCAGGAACAATTCTACTAAATCAGATTTTAACCTCGGCACTACTACTTCGGTTTCCGGATCACCCATTCTTACATTGTATTCAATAACGATTGGCTCATTTTTTACATTAATCAGACCAATAAATACAAATCCTTTATATTCAATTCCGTCTTTCTGAAAACCTTCGATTGTTGGTTTTACGATGCGTGTTTCGATTTTTTCCATTAAAACAGCATCAACGTATGGAACTGGGGAAACAGCTCCCATTCCGCCTGTATTTAGTCCTGTGTCGCCTTCTCCTATTCTTTTGTAATCTTTGGCGGTTGGTAGAATCTTATAGCTTTTACCGTCTGTCAGCACGAAACAGCTTAATTCGATTCCGTCCAGAAACTCTTCGATTACTACTTTTGAACTCGCTGCACCAAACTTTTGGTGTACCAGCATATTTCGTAATTCTGTTTTGGCTTCTTCAAGGTCCTGAATAATCAGCACTCCTTTTCCGGCCGCCAGACCATCTGCTTTTAAAACATAAGGCGGCTGCAGCGTTTCTAAAAAGTCACATCCTTTTTCAACTGTTTCCGCAGTAAAACTGTCATAAGCAGCAGTTGGAATGTTATGTTTCATCAGGAATTCTTTTGCGAATTCTTTGCTTCCTTCTAATTGTGCCCCTAATTTAGACGGTCCAATAACCGGAATATGTTTTAAACTTTCGTCGTTTTTAAAATAATCGTAAATACCTTTTACCAATGGATCTTCCGGTCCAACGACAACCATTTTTACATTTTCTTTTAATACAAATGCTTTTATCGCATCAAAATCGGTTGGAGACATTGCAACATTGGTGGCAATACCGGCAGTTCCTGCATTTCCTGGTGCAACAAAAAGTTTTTCGCAAAGCGGACTCTGAATCATCTTCCATGCAAATGCATGCTCTCTTCCGCCTGATCCCAATAATAAAATTGTCATGTGTTGTTGTATTTAGTTGTGGTGCAAAAATAATTGCTTTTGTACGTAAAAAATAATTAAATCTTAAAAAGTTCTCGATTCTGCACCGATACTAATTGTAGAATATTATTTTTGATGAAAATTATCCCTCAAATGATTTCTCTTTTCGACATTTCGCTTCAATTGAATGGTTTTCCAATACAGAAAGCAAAAGCTGATCTGGCAGCCATTACGCGTCTTTCGGAAGAAGAGTTTTTAAAATTTCTTGAAAGACAAAAACACGAAATTGTTCATTTTCATTTGCACAACAATCCCTTTTATAACGAATTAACGGGAAGTAAAATTGTTCAGCAATGGGAAGACCTGCCTGTTTTAAACAAACAAAACCTCCAAAAGCCATTGCAGGAGCGGCTTTCAAAAGGGTACACCACAAAAAATGTCTACGTCAACAAAACTTCCGGATCAAGCGGAACTCCTTTTGTTTTTGCGAAAGATAAATATTCACACGCCTTAACCTGGGCTTCGAATATTATGCGTTTTGGCTGGTTTGGAATTGATTTCAATCATTCCTATCAGGCACGCTTTTACGGCATTCCGATGGATTTTTTCGGGTATCACAAAGAACGTTTTAAAGATTTTTTAGGTGGCCGTTTTCGATTCCCGGTTTTCGATTTATCAGACGAAATTCTGGAAAAGTTTCTGCAGAAATTCAAAAGAAAAAAATTCGATTACCTCAACGGATACACAAGTTCGATTGTTTTATTCGCTAAGTTTTTAGAGCAAAAAAATATTGTTTTAAAAGAAATATGTCCAACCCTGAAAGCTTGTTTTGTGACTTCGGAAATGCTTTTTGAATCGGATAAAAAATTGCTGGAAAAACAATTCGGGATTCCTATTATCAATGAATACGGTGCTTCGGAACTGGATTTAATCGCTTTCGAAAATCCTAAAGGCGAATGGCAGGTGAATTCGGAAACCCTTTTTGTTGAAATTTTAGATGAAAACGACCGGGTGCTGCCGTACGGAAAAGAAGGCCGGATTGTGATTACTTCTTTATTCAACAAGGCAACCCCATTTATCCGGTATGACATTGGAGACATTGGAATTTTAGATGAAAAAAGCACGCTTCAGAAACCAATTCTGAAAAAACTTACCGGAAGAACCAATGATATTGCCCTTTTACCAAGCGGAAAAAAATCGCCCGGACTGACTTTTTATTACGTTACCAAAAGCATTATTGAAGATGATGGGAATGTCAAAGAATTTATCATCAAACAAACTCAATCAGATACATTTGAAATTGAATATGTGAGCGCTAAAGAGCTGGATTCGAATCAAATTCAAAAAATAAACGAAGCGATTGCCTTGTATCTTGAACCTGACTTAAACTTTACATTTACCCGAAAAATGGTTTTGGAAAGAAGCAATCGGGGCAAATTAAAGCAATTTAAATCGTATTTATAATATAAATAAAATCTTACATTTGTTTTTTTTATTTAAAACTTATGGACGATCAAATTTTACTTACCGAAGAAACAATTTCTAACAAAATATACTTTATACGCAATCAAAAAGTAATGCTTGACAGTGATCTGGCAATGCTGTATGGGGTTGAAACTAAAAGATTAAACGAGCAGGTTAAAAGAAATTTATCCCGATTCCCTGAAGATTTTATGTTTCAACTCACTGAAAATGAATATGATTCTTTAAGGTCGCAAATTGCGACCTTAAAGAAAGGACGCGGAGCACATCAAAAATACTTGCCTTTTGTTTTTACGGAACATGGAATTTTAATGTTGTCAAGTGTTTTAAAAAGCGACAAAGCCATTCAGACGAATATTTAGATTATGCGGATTTTCACGAAAGTGCGACAAATGCTTCTGGACACCACAGAAATAAAAGTAGACATTCTCCAGATTCAAAAGAAACTGGAAAATCACGATAAAAATATTGAATTGGTTTTTTCTTATTTAGATGAGCTGACCGATAAAAAGGAAAACGAAAGTGAAAGAGTCAAAATCGGCTATAAAAAATAGATTTAAATCTTTTTTATATATCCCGGTTTTATAAACAACTGTGTGATTAAAAAACGAATCATCAGCAAACCAGCAGATACAAAATTATAACCATGGAAATCCCGATAAACGCCAAAGTTGTGTTTAATCAATTTGAATTTTGAGGACGAAATGGAATCTTTTCTGATTCGGTAAAAGGCCAGAGGCTCGGGAACGGGTTTCGTTGTTTTAATCTGTTTTAAAATCGTAAGCCACAATCGCCAGTCCTGTCTTTTTTGAGATGCCGGTAAAATTATTTTACCGAAATATTCGGCATCGTAAATTGCGGTTAGATTCCCTACGTAATTGCAAAAAAATAGCTGTTTGTACGTCAGGTTTAATGGTGCTTCGACTCTTCTGTTTAAATCTTTACCTTCTTCATCAATGCACTCATAAAAACTAAAGGTAAACGGTAAATTATTTGCTTTTAGAAAATGTATTTGCTTTTCCAGCTTTTCAGGAAACCACAGATCATCGGCATCGAGATAGGCAATATATTTTCCTGTTGCTTTTTCTAAAGCTACGTTTCTGGCAAAACCATTTCCGGAATTTTTCGACAATTTAAACAATTTTATTCTATCGTCTTCTTTGGCATATTTCTCAATTATGGCAACGGTCTGATCTGTTGAAGCATCATCTGCCAGAATCATTTCCCAGTTTTTATACGTTTGTTCCAGAACCGATTGTAAAGTCGATTCGATAAACTTCTCCGTATTATAAGTAGGGATGATAATTGAAACTAATTCGTTCATTGGGGATAATTGCTTTGAAAATTTCTGCTTTAATTTAAAAATAATCAGCCCGGATTCTATTGTGAAATCCGAGCTGTAGTAAGGTTATTATTTTATATAACTTGAAAAATCTTTGTGTTCTTCTTTTGAAAGTTCTTCTTTAGAAAGTGACCTGAAATAATCGTACGTGATTTTCATTCCTTCGGCACGATTTACTTTTGCTTCCCAGCCCAGTAATTCTTTTGCTTTTGTAGTATCGGGCTGACGCTGTAAAGGATCGTTTACCGGTAAGGGATGATAGACTACTTTTTGATTCGTTCCGGTCAGTTTTATGATTTCCTCTGCGAAATCCTTAATGGTGATTTCGTCCGGATTTCCAATATTTACAGGATACACATAATCGGAATGCAACAATCTGAAAATACCTTCTACCTGATCATCGACATAACAAAAGGAACGTGTCTGCATTCCGTCACCAAAAATGGTCAAATCTTCACCTCGTAATGCCTGGCCTATAAATGCCGGAATAACACGCCCGTCGTTTAATCGCATTCTTGGTCCGTACGTATTAAAAATACGGACAATCCTGGTTTCTACTCCATGAAAGGTATGGTAGGCCATGGTAATCGATTCCTGGAAGCGTTTTGCTTCGTCATAAACACCACGCGGACCAATTGTGTTTACATTTCCGTAATATTCCTCTGTTTGCGGATGCACCAACGGATCTCCGTACACTTCAGAAGTAGAGGCAATCAGGATTCTGGCATTTTTAACACGTGCCAGGCCTAATAAATTATGTGTTCCCAATGATCCCACTTTTAAAGTCTGAATTGGTATTTTCAGATAATCAATAGGGCTTGCCGGTGAAGCAAAATGCAAGATATAATCTAAATCACCAGGCACATGTACAAACTTTGTAATATCATGGTGGTAAAATTCGAAGTTTTCCAATTTGAATAAATGCTCAATATTTTTAAGATCTCCGGTAATCAGATTATCCATCCCAATAACATAATAGCCTTCCTTGATGAATCGGTCACACAAATGCGATCCCAAAAATCCTGCTGCTCCGGTAATAAGTATTCTTTTCATAGTAATTATTTATACTTCGCAAATGTAACTGATTTGAAAATTATAAAAACTATTCTGAAAAAAAACTGTGTGAAATTAATTAATGCTACTACATCCAGATTTGAAAAGTAAAATCATATTGTACTTTATTCACGGAATAATGAGTTATAAAAAAAGTAATAATTAAAATCTTTTCATATTCAATTTCTTTTTAAGCGAAAAATATATGATTCATGGGGTAAAACTCTTTTAGACATAAACAAAGTATCTCCAGTTATTTCTATTGAAAAGAAATTTAAATTCCCTTCAATAGTAAATTTTGAGCAGTCTTCATCTAAAGTATATCTACTCATTTTTTCATCAACTGTAAGCGTTCCATTTTCATTGAAAACCCAAGTTTCAGATTTATCTTTTGAGTCAATTCCGAAAGGAAGTTGCATATAATATGTCTTCCATTTTCCGTAAATTTCTTTGCAGTCATTTGTCTTTTCCTGACAATAGAAATGAAGGCTGCTTAATAAAAAGAATAAAGATATTGTTCTGGGTATAAAATTTTTCATTCTGCTTTATTATTTATTTTAACTTCTAATAAATATTTTTTTTTTATGTTGTTCAAAAATATTATCTCTTTATTTGGTCTCTATAAATAAATTCTAAATCATTTATTTTTTCTAAAATATTATGATTCATCTCAAATGTCTTTTTGGCATTTTTTGAAAACTCATGGTATGCATTTTCATCATTCAGCAACGTTATGATTTTTTCACAAAAGTTCATGGTGTTATTATCTTTTACGGTATATCCGTTAAAATCATCTTTAATCAAGTCTTTGTTTCCATCACAGTCCGAAACTACCCCCGGTATCGATAAAGCCAAACTTTCAATTATGGCATAAGGCAATCCTTCATATCTGGCTGCAGACAAATATAATTTTGATTTACTAATTATATTTAAAACATCTTCACGTGAAGTCCAGTTTAAAAGCGTTACGTGCTCTGTTAAATCTAACTTGGAAATCAATTCCTGTACTTCTTCTAACTGGTCTGCATGGTGTCCGACTCCCAATAATACCAGATGCATTTTTTGCGTTTTATTGATTTCATATAAAACACGAATTAACTCCTCTATGTTTTTTTGATAACAGGGTCTGCCAACCGTACAAAGATACTCGTCCGGCCATGTTTTTGGTATCGAAAGTTCTGATATATTTTTAATTGGCTCAATTGCATTATTAAAAAGCAGCGTTTTTGCTACGGGAAAACCAACATCTTCCGTTGCTCTGTTTAATTCTGACTCCGAAGAGGCGAGTAAAACTGAATTTCCTTTTGAAAGTATTTTTTCGACAGTCAGAAAAACAAATCTTTTTACTTTGCTGTCTGCACTCAGGTAAGAAAATGCCTGTGGCGTATGAAGTACTTTTATACCAGTTAAAAATCCAACAACTCTTCCGATTACTCCTCCTTTTGTACTATGAGAATGGATAAGATCCGGTTTTTCTTTTCTAATGATTCTTAAAGCTCTTACAATGGCGAGATAATCATTTTTCAATGATATTGATCTGTATATTGGAAGGGTATAATCGACAATACTTGTAGCATTTTTATCTCTGAATTGTTCTTTTATATCTGTATCCCCATGAATCACAAAACATTCAAAATGTGAAGGGTCAAGATTTTGAAGTATTTGTCGTAATGAAACATCAACACCGCCTACGGAATGAAGAATATGGGCAACTTTAATTTTATGCATTACTAACTTTCTTTTGGGGAACCAAATTTAGAATAAATATCGCGAACAAATAACATCCAAACTGTCTATAAAATATGTTTTCTACAAAAAAGAATAACAAAAATGATATTGCGATTGCAATTGCAAAAAAGTTTGATTTTGCCTCGTAAAACAATTTTATAAAAAAGCTTATAAACATTAGCAGGCCCAAAAGACCACCAATTAGATAAAAATCTATAAACTGATTGTGGGAGTTGAATTTCTCAGAAAGAAAATATTCTTTTTTCGATTGGTTTTCTATTGTAGTGGCATAACAATCCAGGAAATTATTTGTGATAGTCTCGTATCCGCTGAATCCGGATAATAGAAGAAATTCCTTTTTTCCTGTCATATTGTTGGCACAATTCCAAATCACAATTCTTGGTTCGTAATCTGAGGCTACTTTTAGAGATTCTTCTATATTGTTTTTGATGAAAAATCTTTCGGATATGTTTTTGTTCGTCACCACAATAATTCCAAATAAAACGATGATCGATGCCGTAAATAGTATTTTTTTATACCATTGAACTTTATAATAAAAAAGAAAATAAACAACAGCAATGCAAAATATTGTAATAATGGAAATTCTGGCAGAAATTAATATAATAAACGACAGTAGTACTATCGCGTTGAGTATGTAAATCCATCTTTGTTTTGTTGCGACAACTGCTTTTTCTACTGACAATAAAAATCCTAAAACAGCAACAAAACCAATATAAGGGCGCTCCAGAAGTAATAAATTATTAACCTCAGCGGTATTTGCAAATGGCAATGTATGGTTTTTATAAAAAAACATTCCAATTAAAAACAAGGAACTCACGATACAGGCGTTTATTCCCAAAAGGATGAAAAGTTTAAACTTTTCAACATCTGTAATTTTACGTAAGATAAGGGAGAACCAAAAAAGCAACAAAATCCCTTTGTAAACTTTCAAATCGTATACTATACTACCATAAAAAAGCGATTTAAAAAAGAGATATAACAATAATACAAATAAAATAGATCCGGCAGAAAATGTCTTTTTATAGTCTTTTAGGTTGAGATCCTTCAGATATAAAAGGGATAAAAGCACCAATAGGATATTGGGCAGTGCTTTTGAAAAAAAAAGCGTCAGAATCAAGATATAAATGAGATACTCAAAAGCATTCTGTTTAATTAAATTCTTCATTTTCTAATTTTTTTTACAGCCAAAATCAAATTATAGGGAAGAAACAAGAGTACATAATTTCTAAGCAATCCGTAAATTGGATAGAAACCAAAATAAAAGTGTTTTTTTATAATTGTAATTCTGCTTCTCACCTGCTGTTTTCTTTTTTTTAGTGAAATGCCGTTTGCATTGATTTCAATTTGTGTTAGATACTCTTTAATATTTGCCATTTTGTATTTCTGGGAAATCGTAAAGAAAAAAGCATAATCTTCTGCGAATTTATGGTTTAAAGGGTATAATCCAACACTATCCAAAATTTCAGAACAAAACATCACGGCAGGATGAATCAGCATCGAATTCAAATACATTTTCTTTTTTATATTGCTGTCATCCAGGGGCAAATTAATCGAATATAGAAAATGAGCATTTGTGTCGACAGCCAACACATTTGATCCCACAATTTTCACCTCCGGATTTTCTTCCAGAAATGCTTTTTGAACAGCGAACCTCTTTCCAAGACAGCTATCTCCACAATCTAATCTTGCGATGTATTTGTATTTTTTTTCAGTACTAGTTCTTAACCCTGAATTTAAAGCTGTTTCAATTCCTTTATTATTTTCTAAGTATTCGAATAGTACAGTTCCTTTCGCTTTAAAATTTGACCGCACGATATCTTCGTCAAATTTATCCGAAATACTTCCGTCATCAACAATTATAATATCAATTTCTTCGTCCGGATCAATAGAACGCAATGATTTAAGTAATCCTTCAGAATTGTTATAATATGGGATTAGAAGGACAGTACTATTGTTCATTTTTCAATGCTTTTAGTTTATACCTTAATTGAATTAAAATAGCAAGACATAACCAGACAATGTACATTCGGAACGTATCAATCTGAAGCCAGTTTATGTATAATCCTATCAGTGTAATGAGAATAATTATAGTTAAGATTTTTTCTTCATTCTGAGTATTTTTCATAATAATTATTGTTTCTCTCAGGGAAAAATAAAGCAACAGAAAAAAGAGAAGAAAACCAACTAATCCTGTTTCTGCCAGTAATCTTGTATATAAATTATATCCCGGAGGAAACGTTTTTTCTTTCTTGTTTTTGTAATACAATTTAAACTCGTAATTGTTTTTTGTTGCCCAACCCGGATAATGGGTCCTGTTGTGATAGGCTTGTTGCCCAAATCCAACTCCTGCGACTGGGTTTTCCTTAAAAACCTGTATCGATGCATACTGTATTCCAAATCTGGACTGATTGGAAACACTTTTAGTCAAATTGTTTTTAAAGTCTAATGATTCCATTTTTTCCGTAACGGACTTTATTACTTTTTCGCCGTTAAAAGCTAACAGCACAGTAAAAATTACAGCAAAACCAATTAATGCTTTTTTTATATATGTCTTAAATCGAATGTCTTTGTATAAAAAAAATGAAAAAATCAGCAACTGAAAAAATATTACAATTAATCCTGTCCTTGATCCCGAAAAGTATGTCAGGAGTAATACTGCAATAGTTGGTAAAAATTTGGTTGGTTTTTTGTTTGTCAAAATATAGCTAAACATCCAGCCGGCTATACTTATTAAGTAAATGGCAAGAAATGGAGGCTCGTAGGAAACAGAAGAAATCCTTCCTTCAGGATGAAGATGTACTTCTGAAAAAGGAAAATAATCGAACAGATTTAAAACCGGATAAAAGATTCTAAACCCAAAAACAATTACCAAAGTTTCGAGAAAACCATATATTGAAGCAATGATTAAAGAGTATAAAAAAACTTTTCTGATTTTAAAAAGTATTTCCTTTACTTCCATTTTTGCTAAAACATTTATATATAAAATCAGGAATATAAAACTTGAAATAATTAATGCAAAATACTGTCGTATAAAGCGGTTTATTCCGGTGGTGTGTTTAAAATAATTAGAACTAATTGTATTCAGGTTTACTAAAAATGTTATGATGCACCACGCCAAAAACAAGATCACACACTGAAAAAGTATGTTTTTATAAGGGATAATAATTTTTTTAGAATAAAAGGTATCTGCTGCTAAAAATAAAAATCCACCAAATAAAAAGAGCGCTCCGGATTCGCTTTTAAATTCACCCAGGGCAGAAATACCCTCGTATTCATTAAAAGGAAAGAAGAACAAACCTAAAAAAAATAAACCTGTATATATTTTTTGCAGCACTTAATTGTTTTTGGTTAATTTATTTAATTTTCTAATCGTTTCAGAAATCATTGGATGATACCCCACCCGAATACTCAACATTAAAAAAAACAGCAGCATCGAAGATTTTTTAATTATTACTTTTAAAACTATTTTCTCATATATTCCTTTATCAGCGATTACTTCCTGATGGTATTTTTTGGCTGTTTCATAAACATCAGGATGAAATACCATTCGCTTTACATACTTAAATTTCGCTTTAAACGAAGTTTTGGTTACCCCACATTTATAGACCAGATAAAAAACTCTCTGAATAAATCGTACCGCTTTTAATTCCTCTATTTCTATATCTGAAAGCGTAAGATTATATTCTTTTTTATAATCGAAATAATATTTTTCAAGCGCTTTAGAAAAGTAATCGTTTTCTATGGTTAATCTGGATTTACTGGTAGCAACTTCCCGGTAATAATACCCCGCATAATCCATAAATAAAACGTTTTCTGCTTTATGGAAAGCTTGTATATTAAACATATTATCTTCTTCAATAACTCTGTTTTTAGGAAAATGTATGTTATTCACCTCCACAAAACTTCTTTTATAAATTTTATTCCAGACGGCAAATAAATCCTCGGTTCTTAATAGATTCGGAATTATTTCAGCCTGAATAAATGGCTGCCCGTAAAGAATCCCTGCATCAAAAACCGAATCTTTAATAATATATTTTCCGTCTCTTCCTAAAATGGTTTTAGAAACTACAATGTCCAAATCATCTTTTTGGGCTGTTTCATACAAACGCTCAAACATATCGTTTTTTACAAAATCATCATTGTCTAAAAACCCGATATATTCTCCTTTTGCAGCTGCAATTCCGGCATTTCTTGCCTCGCTTATCCCTTTATTAACCTGATTGATTACTATAATTCTACTGTCTTTTTTTTGGTATTCACCAATAATGCCCATACCATTGTCTGTAGATCCATCGTTGACAAAAATAAATTCGCATGCGATTAACGTCTGATTTATCAGCGATTCTATGCAATCCTGCAAGAACGCTTCCCCATTATAAACGGGGATAATTACACTGACTTTAATTGAATTCATTTTTATTTCTATTTTCAGCTATCAAATCAATCTCTCTTTTTGCAAAATACCACATTCCTGCAACTATTACGATCTGAGTGATAATGAGTGTAATGGCTGTCCCTAACTCTTTATAATAATACGTAAGCAATACATTAATGCCCAAATTTAGAATTGTAGCGTACAATATCACCCGGAAATATAAATTATCTTTTCCTAAATTTAAAAGGATTTGTTTTCCGTACATGGAGTCTAAAAAGGAAAGCAATGGTATAAGTATTAAAATTTTAAAGAGAATTACTGCCGAAACCATTTCAGCTCCGTAGATTATTTTTATAATTTGTGCTGCAAAAAAGAAACATATGACAATAAGAACAGAAAATAAAAAAGCACCATATCTCGTGATCTTTTGAATTTTTTGAATCGTACTGTATTTATCCAGGCTCATCTCTTTGGAGAGGTATGGAAAAAGTGTATTAGAAATTGGTGTCTGCAAATTTCCTATAGCTCGTGCCAGTTTTTCTGCTGCCGAAAAAAATCCTACCGCCTGATTTCCTGCAATAATGCCCAAAATTAAGGTATTGGTATTGGTAAATAAAGAGATTTTTAATTCTGATAAAAAAACATATTTACCCTTATTTAATTGCTCCCTTATCTTTTTGAAAGGTTGAAGCTGAAACCTGATATTGAAATCTTTCCGGAGATAAAACAATGAAAAAATTCCCGCAGCAATAAAGCCCAGTGCATTAAAAACCGGAACAAGATAATAATCGGATTTGTGTTTTATAAATATAAAAAGCGCAATTGTAAAAATGATTTTCGTTACTAAATTCAGATACGTAATATATTTCATTTTTTGAATTCCCTGAAAATACCAAACCGGAAAAATTGCCTGGCCAAGAATAGATCCGAATGAAAACAAATAAACGATCCAATAGGTCCTGAAAATTTCAAAAGCAAAAACAATTCCCGTCATCAGGATAAAACTCAATACTACCAAAAGCAATTTGGCTGACATAATCTGGTTGAAAATTTCATTTTGCTTTTGCGCATTATCCATTACCATGGAAACATCTCTTGTTCCTGTAGCATTAAAGCCATAGTCGGTAATAATTTGAAAATAGGTGATAAATGCAAATGAAAAAGATAATAATCCAAAATATTCAACTCCCAGCACCCTTATCAAATAAGGGAGTGTAATTAATGGCAGAATTAAATTCAGACCTTGCAGTATGGAGAGATAGACAAAATTTGAAGCTAAAATTTTGTGTTTTTTATATTGTTGAAATATATCAAAAAGTTTTAGCTTCAAAATTTTAATTTAGGTTATAAAAAAAGGCTATGATCAGATGAAATAGCCTTAAAAATTATTAGGAAGAATTTACATTTTAGCGCCTCTGACTTTTTCCAGTTCAGGATAAATTGCCGGCTTAGTTAAGAAATAAGGATCATAGCTTTCACCTTCCTTAACAAATGTTGCAGTTCCTGATGCGTCATCAAACTTTATAAATTCGTTTGGTGTGAAATATTTTGATAAATCTTTTTGCTCTATCTTAAAAGTTCTTCCTTCAAAACTTAATGTTACAGAATTGATTTTAACAGGCTCCTGATCTTTTTTTGAACTGATATCAAAGCGGATATCATTTGGTAAAATTCCCTCAGGAACACTAAATGTTATCGTTTGCGGTTCATCTTTTCCTTTTACTCCGTAATAAACGGTGTTTTTATCATCAAAAAAAGAAATGGAAGGGTCTTTATAAAAAAGTATTAATTCATCATCTTTTTTGATGTCTAAATCTACAATTACATCAAATGTATTTGCTTTAACTTCTTCTACAGGTTTCTCTTCCTCTTTGTTTTTACAGGAAATTAAAGAAACTATAACTAATAAATTTAAAAGAATTAATTTTGTTTTCATTTGTAATTTTTTTGGCAAAAATATATTTTTTTTAATATTAAATTATAAAAATGTTTATATAATTCATTGTTCGTAAATTTCAAAAAAAACAATTGCTGCTTTTATTAAATAATTTACTGTTTTTCAATCACTTATACTTTATTACTAATTTAAAGTACCTGAAACTTTTTTACGCTGCTGTCCTTTATAAAAAGAATTAAAAGCATTCAAAAATACAAATAGCAAAACAAATACCAACGGTAGTAAAAGTTTTAAATTTCCATTGATAAATTTCGGTGCCTCAATATTCATGGTTACACTGCTTTCCTTAATAATTTTATCAAATCCAATTAACTCAATTCTATGGGTTCCCTGTTCACTCAATAACACGTCTTTGGTTTTTATGATGTCATTGAGCTGTGAATTTTCATTGTTGTACAATAATTTATCACTTCTGTTCGAATATTTAGTCGCACTTGAGAAATTACTCAAAACGCCGTCAATCTGATTAATTATGGAATCGTTTTGTCTAATCTTTGAAATTGTATTGGTATAAACTTGTTTTTGAATTTTTTTGAAATAATCCGATGTATTCAGATAGGCGAACAATGGTGCTATAAGTTTTTCCTCAGATGCTTTTTTCTTCGTATAAATAATTATTTTCTGAAAAGGATAGTTTTTACTTGTTGTACTCTCTTCAATTACTTTGTTGACATCCCCGTCTTCTGCTAATAACTTGAGGAGTTCGAAATTTTCCGGTTTATTCTTAACAAAATTATAGACATCCGTAATGGGTTTTATTTTAATTTCATTTAGGTTTTTCGGCTCTTTAATACCTACAATTTCTTTAAGGAAAACCGTATCACCGGATATAATTTTTGATTCTAATAAATCAATTTTCGAATATAAATAATCAACACTTCCAAAATTTGGCGTTACGATGATTTCATTACTATACGCTTTTTTAGTATCTAAATACAATCCTACAGCAAACCCGGCCACTATTAAAATTAAAACAATAACCCAGTTTTGGACAAAAAACTGAATCCCGTTAAAAATAGAAGTTTTAACCGATTCAAAAAATCCGCCGATTCTTTTTGAAATCTGTGCTAAATCAATTTCCTGATTATCATCGCTTTGTGGTACATTTGTACTCATTTATAAGGTTCTATTTTAGGTTGAATATTTGTTCTAAAATTTTGATGGTAATCAGATAAGTTGGTTTTACGCCTGTTGTACCCAATCCGCCTGAAGCCAGCGTACTTCCTGTTTCCAATGGATTATCTGAGGCATAATAGGCATATCGTACCTTTACATCATGCGGCACACTTTTTCTGATTTTCGATGCCGACTGTATCGCTTTCTGATAATAGGAACCTTCCATTTCAAGTCCGATTACGCCCCAGGTTGATTCGTGAAAAAACTTCAGTAAATCCCTGTTTTGCAATGATGTTCCTAAAACGGTGACCATGGCGCCTTCAAAAACGGCAATGTCATTTCCTTCAAACATGGCTCCTGTCAATTCATTTTCGAAGAAATAATTATCAGCTGTTCCCTCATTTATATGGGCGGTCGGGATCATGATATCTCCTTTTCCTCCCTCTAAAATTCCGGCTTTACCCATTATTGATACCGATTTTACTTCTAATAAAGTATCTTTTTTATACGGTTTCAGAAGTTCATCAATCGTTTCATATGCCTGTTCTCCAAAAGCATAATCCATTACAATAATAACCGGTTTCTGATCGTCTGTTTTTGCTTTGGGAAATGCTGTCTTTGCCCAGTCAATTTTAGCCGTATCAAAAATCTGAACGTCAATATTTGTTCCTGATGTATCCGGCAACGAAATCATTCCGTTTTTCAGGGCAAGTTCTTCCACCAGTTTTCTGGTTTCTTTTGCCCCTGACTTACTTAATTCCTCATAGATGAAAAAATCAGATTTGTCCTTGAATTTCGTTTTCAGCAGGGGAGTCGCAAAAATAGAATTCATTACACTATGCATATTGGCACTGATCACGTGAATCGGTCTTTTTAAAAGACTGTTTGCCTTCAAAACTTCCTTGATGTTAGTCGCCCAGATTTCTCCGTGAATATGGTGTCCTAAGCGTTCTCTCAAAACCGGACTAAAAGTGATGGTTCGTTTATTATTCTCAATCACTTCTTCGATCGCTAATTTTCCCAGCCAGTAGATGACATGCAGGAAACGGTCCGGTGCTTCATCAGAACCGAAAGTGTCATAAATGTCTAAAACTTCCTCAAAAGTTCTTGCCAGGATATTCGCCACGTGCGAAATTGCTTTTTCTTTTTCGATCAAAGACAATTTTTTGGTTTGCATGACCGCCTGCTCCAGCTTCATCCAGTCGCGGGAAACTTCACCGCCGTCATCTAATAAAACCCTGTTTTTTATTTTGTGGGATTCTATGAAGATAAAAGTCAAATGTGTAAGAATATCATAAATATCTGATCGGCCTCTGGTGATTTCAACATTCATTTGCTCCTCATCGATTCGATAACAATTTCGTCTTCTTTTTGGAGGAACGATCGCCTCAAAGTGCGATTTGGAATATCCTTCGTCTGAAGTCAGGTTAATAAATCGGCATTGCTCAATTCCTATCGGTAAACGTTCTATAACGTACAAAAGTCCGTTTAGCTCTACTTTTTCTTCCCCTATGTTTCCGTAGATTTCAGGGCGTAATGCCAATAAAGATTCACGTAAGCTATCGCCCGAAACGCCCATTGGTTTGTAAAAACCACGGTTGAATAAGTGGCGCATTGTAATGTACATTTTTTCAATTGCCGCAGAGGATTCCTGCGCTCTTGATCTTGATATATGTTTGGTTTCTTTCATGCTTTGTTATTTTCGAACTTACAAATGTAAGTTGTTTTCTATTTTAAATTATCTGCAATATCCCTATTATTTGACAATCTCGGAATTTTATTCTGGCCGCCCAATTTCCCCTGCGATTTCATGTATTCCTGAAATCCGTTTTTGGAAACTTTGGTAACGACCACTTTTCGCAAAACGTTTCCTGTTATTAAATCGTCATAATAAATATTCTGTTTGCGCATGGCGCTGTCAATTGCTTCAGCAAAAACGTCGATATCTTGAGGTTCGTTTTCAAATTCTACAAACCATTCGTGATAAGGCAATCCGTTAGATGGCGTAATTTGAGGCGCCACGGTAAATTCGTTAATTACAATTTCGGTGCCCTGCGTTGCTTCTTTCATGGCATTTTCTACTTCACTTGCAATAACATGCTCTCCAAAAGCGGAAATATAATGTTTGATTCGTCCCGAAACGATGACGCGATGTGGAAATAACGTAGTAAACTGAACGGTATCGCCAATATTATAGCGCCATAGCCCGGCGTTTGTGGAAATGATCAACGCATAATTGACACCGGTTTCTACTTCCCCAATCGTATAGCTTTTTGGGTTTTCCGTAAAAAATTCGTCTGCTTTAATAAACTCATAAAAAATTCCGGAATTTAATAACAACAGCATTCCTTTTGATTTTTGAGAATCCTGATACGCAAAAAATCCTTCTGAAGCCGGAAACAATTCAATACTGTCTACTTTTCTGCCAATCATGCTTTCGAACTTCGCGCGGTAAGGTTCATAATTAACGCCTCCGTAAATAAACAGGTTAAAATTTTTGAATAACTCCCCTATTTTTTTGCCACCGCTTTTTTCCTGCAGACGCTCAAAGTACATTTGCACCCAGGAAGGAATCCCGGAAATAATGGTCATGTTTTGGTCGATCGTTTCCCCGACAATGGCATTGACTTTCGTATCCCAGTCTTCAATACAATTCGTTTCTAAAGACGGCATTCGGTTTTTTTGTAAATACTTTGGAACAAAATGCGCTGCTATTCCGGATAATCTTCCAAATTTAATTCCGTACTTTTCAGTTAAAATGGGGCTTCCCTGCAGGAAAATCATTTTCCCGTCGACAAAATCAGCCTTTCCGGTTTCATGTATGTAATGCAAAATGGCATTTCTGGAAGCTTCAATATGATACGGCATTGACTCCTTCGTCAAAGGAATATATTTTGCCCCGGAAGTGGTTCCTGAAGTTTTGGCAAAATAAAGCGGTTTGCCTTTCCATAGAATATCTTTTTCACCCGTTCTCACCTTGTCTATATAAGGTTTCAAGTCTTCATAATCCCGTACAGGAACATTTTTTATAAAATCGTGAACCGTTTTTATGGTATCAAAATGATGATCCCCGCCAAAAGCAGTGTCTCTTGCATCCTTTATTAAACTTTTAAATACGGCAAGCTGGGTTTCAACCGGTTTATTGGCCCAGGCCTGGGTTTTGTAGTATATTTTGCGGGCAAATAATTTTGCCGCTATTGCTTTAATTGACATTTTTCTGGATCTTATTTTTTGTCACTTTTGTTTTATTCTGGTCTTTTTCTTCCGATTCCTTCTCTGTTTTTGCTACTTCTTCCCTTAATTTAATTTCTTCCTCAGAAGCTTTCATATCAAGATCCGGCGTTTCTTCTGTTTCAGACAGAATGGAATCTTTATTAAATTTCGCATACTCCAGTTCACCTCTTAAAACTTTCTGGATTCCTTTTATATAGAGTTCATTTTTCTTTAAAGCCCTTTCCAGTGAATCGGATTTTATTGCTAATTCTGTTGCATTTTTCTTTAGCTGAGAAGAAGAATATCCGGGAATAAATTCCCGTAAAGAGGTAAAAGCAATGATGAAAGTGGTGATTAATATTAAAAATATTCCGCCAAGCGAAAAAACAACAAAGACGTTCATCAGGGTCAGTTTGAATGAAAAAATCTCTTCAAAGGTATCTACATTCAAAATTACCAATCGGTTTTTGATGAATAGTTTTTTTCTGAAATTAAATTTCTTCTTAGTCATTTTAGGTTGTTTACACGAGCAAATATAAGAATTAATCACTGTGTTGCTGCGTATCAAAATTAAGGGAATGTTCTTAAATTATAATTTTAAAGAATATTTAACGCTATTAAAACCAAATATTTTAAACCAAATACACTTGTTCTTCGTATATTCTATATACATTTGCGGTAAAATTAGAAAACAATTTGCTTAGGCATTAAATATACAAACCATGGGAAGATTAGGTCTTACAGAAATCCTCGTAATAGTAGGTATCGTGATATTACTTTTTGGAGGTAAAAAAATTCCGGAATTAATGAAAGGTTTAGGAAGCGGAATTAAGGAATTTAAAAACGCTGCCAAAGATGATCAATCAGCTCCTGCTGTAAAAAAAGAAGAGGAAGAAATAAAATAATATCCTTCAACTTATCGAAAATCCCGGATAACAATTATAAGATTGTTATCCGGGATTTTTTTTTATGCCCAATTTTAAATTCGGCAAAAATTTCTTGTATGCCTTTTCTTAAAAAAAAAACATAACAACTCTAAAAAGTAAATATTATTGTACGTTTTAACAAAAAAACATCATTTTTTGATCGTAGAATTTTGTTTTTAATACATTTACTTAAAATTTTCTTAAAAAGCTTTCAATATGACAGATTTAACTCGCAGAAATTTTATTAAAAATGTTGGATTTGTAGGTGCCACAACGCTCTTTTGTGGATCTCTTTTGGGTCAAAATGCTTTCACTAATTTTTCGGATTTAGATAAAGAAGAAAAAAATATTTTATCGAATTTTTCTAAATCAAATATTTCGAATGCTTTTCTTTTAGACCAGGCTCTTTTTCATTGCTATACTAAAGCAATTGTAAGCTGGCAAAAAATGGGTTATCAGGCTTCCGGCAATTTCTGTTATAGTTCTGATGACAATAGACTGAAAATGTTTCCAATGCATCTTCATGTTGATGGCTCCGGAAAGTTAGATGACGTATTGTTATGTTTTGGAAAAAATGCTGACGGAGAATGGAAATCATTAAAATCATTATCAGGATTTGATTTAGAAGCAATTACTGTAGCAATGGAAGAATTACAAATGCACAATAGCAATGTAAATTTATCACATTATCTATTTCCTGCTGCTGCTGTAACACAATCAGAACCGTATGGCTTTATGACACAAAAAGGCAGCGTTTACTTAAAAACAATACTGTCTCCTGAAAATACGGCAATAACCATTATTATAAAGGAAGGAACTACCGTAGTATATCAGAAAGAAGTAATTTCTAAACACAGTTTAAATGTTACTTCTGTTTTAGTTTAACAAACCACCTTCAAAAAATAAAACTATAAAATAGTCTCATTATGGCAGAACCATTTTTAGCTGAAACCAGAATTATGTCGTTTACTTTTGCGCCAAAAGGCTGGGCAATGTGCAACGGACAATTATTACCTATAAACCAAAACCAGGCTTTATTTTCATTATTGGGAACTACTTTTGGAGGAGACGGAAGAGTAAATTTCGGACTTCCTGATTTACGCGGAAGAATTCCCATACATGTTGGAAATGGCCATAATCTTGGTGAAAGAGGTGGTGAACAGGCCCACACATTATCTATAGCCGAATTGCCAACCCATACACACGTATTAAAAAGTGTTACTCAGCCAGTAACTACAAACATTCCCGTAAGTAATGCAACCGCATTAGCAAATACGGCTCCTAATCAGGTATACTGTGACTCTGAAAAGAACCTTACGGCAATGAATTCAGCGTCAATTACAAACATTGGCGGTAGTCAGGCGCACCTGAATATGCAGCCTTTTTTGGCCCTGAATTTTTGTATTGCTCTACAGGGGGTATTTCCTTCAACTACTTAATAATCTAAAAACGCTAGAATTATGGCACAACCTTACATTGGTGAGATCAGAATGTTTGCCGGAAATTTCGCCCCTGCAGGATGGGCATTCTGTGAAGGGCAATTAATGCCTATCTCGGAGAATGAAACATTATTTAATTTAATTGGAACTACTTACGGCGGCGACGGAGAAAGCACTTTTGCAGTACCTGATATGAGAGGACGTATTCCCTTGCATAATGGTAACGGATTTACATTGGCCGAAACGGGTGGTGTTGAAGAAGTAACTTTAACGGTTAGTCAGATTCCGTCTCATTCGCATTCTTTAACAGCAACAACAGATATTGCCAATACAGGAAACCCTGCTGATGCTTTATTAAGCACTACCCCAACAGGAAGCAAAGTATATTCAGCCAATACGCCAGCTACACCACTAAATTATAACACAATTGCACCGGACGGCGGAAGTCAGCCACATACTAATTTTCAACCTTATTTGTGTGTAAATTTTATAATATCCTTATTCGGGATATTTCCAACACCAACATAAAATTAATACCGCATTCTTTAGATTTTTAATAAGAAATAAATAAAAATATTATGGATCCATTTGTGGCCGAAATACGCATATTTCCATTCAACTTTGCTCCCAAAGGCTGGGCATTTTGTGATGGACAACTTTTACCTTTATCTCAAAACACCGCTCTTTTTTCATTATTAGGTACAACCTATGGTGGTAATGGAAAATCTAATTTTGCTTTACCGGATTTGCAAGGAAGAACGCCTATGCATCCCGGTCAGGGACCAGGATTATCGTTGCATGATTTAGGGGAAACAGGCGGTTCTGATACGGTTACTTTACTTGATTCAGAGATCCCCTCTCATACCCATACATTATTGGCTGCAACATTAAATTCGCAATCTACTGCCCCAACAAATAATAGTTTAGGCCGCGGTAATCCTGTAAAAATTTATGCTACGGGTACACCGGGGACAGCTATGGATGCTAATTCGATCGCTCCTGCAGGAGGAGATCAGCCTCATAATAATATGATGCCTTATCTGACCATGTATTTTTGTATTGCACTTCAGGGAGTTTATCCTCCAAGACCTTAATAATAATTGCTTTTGAATTTAGAGATAGAAAATATTACGCTTCGTGATATACAGGAAAGCGATTTGTCTATTCTGTGCAAAATATACGGTAGTACACGTACCGAAGAATTAGAAAACGGAACTGACTGGAGTGACGAACAAAAAAATATATTTATTGAACATCAGTTTTCAGCTCAGCATGAACATTATCAAAAAAATTATTTAGGCGCAAAGTTTTATATAATTGAAAAAGAGAATACCACTGTAGGAAGATTATATATTGATTCCTTTTTTGAACAAAAAGGAGTGCGAATTATTGATATTACACTATTACCGGATTGGCGGGGAAAAAATATTGGAAGTTCGATTTTGAAGGAAATATTACAAAAGGCAGCAAAAGCAAACAGGAATGTTACTATTCATGTTGAAAGTTTTAATCCTGCCATGGAATTATATAAAAGATTAGGATTTACAAAAATTAGCGAGACAAACGGTGTGTATCATCTCATGGAGTGGATTCCTCAAAGAAATTAACGATAAAATATAATGTATGGATATAGCTTTACTTACTTTAAATGATTTTAACGCATTCTTAAATAAAGTATTCATGATTCGAATTTCTGATGAAATTCATCTTGATGCTGAGTTAGTTGAATTAACAAAGCTGAATAATTATTCTTCTCTGGAAAGAGAACCTTTTTCGATAGTTTTTCGAACGGAACAAAAAACCGAATATTACCAACAAGGCATTTTTACCATTGTACATCCTCAAAAGGGCAATTTAGATTTGTTTCTTTCTCCATTAGGTTTTGATAGTGTGGGAATGAAATACGAGGCTATATTTTCTTAATAATGCTAACTCATTAAAGTAAAAAAAAATGAAAAAAAACAAACTCTTACTTGTTATAATCTTAATGGGGTTCCTAACATTCGGAATGTCCTATAACAATGTTATTAAGAAAAATGTTGTTACTCCATTTATAAAACAGGTAGCAGAAGTTGAGAAACAAATTGTTGCTGCAATAGCTCCTGCTAAAAAGAATACTGCTCCGGCAAAAGAAGAAGCAAGTGTTACTGCTGTAGCGGCAGCTGTTAGTGTTACCAATGCTGTTGTGGTAAACGGAGGAGGAAATGCTAAACCAGGTTCACAACTTGACTTTACAATTACTATAAATAATACAGGAACGGATGCTATCGGAACTACTTTTCAGGATATTTTAGATGCTAATCTAACGTTGGTAGCAGGATCTCTTAAGGCCACTCCAATTGCTGTAAATGATGCCTATAACTGTATCGGAAATGTTGGTATAACATTAAACGCAGCTCAGGGTATTTTAGCAAATGATGTTAGCCCGGACGGCACTGCACTGACTACCGCTATTTTAGTAAATGGAAGTCATGGAGTTGCAGCTATATCCTCTAACGGATCTTTTACGTACAATCCGACTGCGGGTTATTCCGGTACGGATAGTTTTACGTATACGCTAACAAGTGCCAACGGAAAAACAGATACTGCAACAGTAACCATTACAATTTCGGCACCTATATATTTTATAAACAGTTCGGCTGCAACAAATGGAACGGGAACTTTACTAAGCCCTTTCAAACTGGTACAAAATGCGACAGGTACAGGTTCAAACCCTATTTTTATTTATACAGGAGCTGCTAACAGTGGTACAACATTAACCTTATCAGACAATCAAAAAGTAATAGGTCAGGGAGCAACAGCTGGCTTGGCCACTATATTGGGTATTACTGTTCCATCGTACAGTAATGTTTTACCCACCACTGGCGGTACAAATCCAACTTTTTCTTCCATTGCTCTTAAAGCAAATAATGATATTCAGGCCGTTATATTGTCTTCCGGTATGACCGGGACAAGTGTTGGAAATTTAAAAGTAAGAAATGCTTCTATAACCGGCGGAAGTGCTGTTGCCGTAAATATAAATGGCGGCGGAACTCTGGATTGTATTTTTCAATCCGTTTCTGCAAATGGTGGTGCAGGCGGAATAGCGATAAGTAATGCCTCAGGTTCTTTTCAGGTTACGGGAACAGGATCTACTGCAGGATCGGGAGGAACAATTCAGAATATTTCTAACGGATCGATTGGTGCAGAATTTACTTCCTGCACAAACATTTCCTTAAAAAACATGAATTTTACTAACGCTGGTCTTTTTGGTATTAAAATAGACAATGTTACTAATTTTGAATTAACTAATGGTGTTTTAAGTAACTGCGGAAATAATATTTCAGGTTCTGAAACCGGCGGTATATCTGCAACAAACCTAAAAGGAACTGCTACGATAACCAATACAACAGTTAACGATTCATGGGGTCGTGGTTTTTATGCCCATAATGACAGCGGAGTTTCTAATTTGACTATAACAGGCTCTCAGTTTAAAAATGCATTTAATAAAGCTAATGGTGACAGTAATTTTATATTTGAAGGCTATGGAAATTCAAATAATACTTTAGTTTTAAAAGCAAATGATTTTTCTAATGCAAAAAATTACGGTTTAACATTAAATTTTGGCGGTACCTCATCAAATACGATCCAGGTTGGAGGAAATTCTCTTGCTGACGGAAATACAATAAATGCAGCAGCAAGTCCCGGCAGTAATGGTTTATCACTTCAGGCAAACACGGCTGCAACAGTAAATTATAATATCATAAACAATACTATAAAATCAAGCTTCAGTGGTTCATTTACCTGCAATGTTGGAAATCAGGACACAGGAACTATGAACGGAAGAATAAATTTTAATACTATAGACGGTGGCGGAGCAGGATCTGTTTCTAATGGTATTTCTGTTGCGGCCTATGGAAACGCGAAACATATTACTCAAATATTAAATAATACGATTACCAATGCCAACAACTATGGTATAGTATCTGAAGCTAATGATAATGGTAGTATTACTGCAAACGCCAGAATGGATGCTACGATAAAAAACAATAACATTAGTTTAGCTGCAGATTCTTATGCACATGTTGCGGTAATTTCCGTGGGAACAGCTACAAGCACCCTGATAAGCGCTGCAAACATTGGTAATAATACAACCAATGCTGCGGTTAACCCTTTTACAACTTTTGATGTTGCGGCTTATGGCGCAGGAAATAAAGTAATCCTGCAAGGTGCAACTGCTCTTGCAACCGGATCGGGCGACAGATCTGCAGATCTTACCGCTTTCTGGAACAACAACAATACGGCAGCACCAAGAACTGCTATAGATGAAATGGCTGGCGGAACAATCATTTCCGGAACAGCTGCAATTCCTTCTAATCCATCAGCTTCAAAAATGGTAACTCCAAAAGAAACTGAAAAAACTACACCAATTGCAGAAAGTCAAAATAGTAATCCAATTACAAATAAATCTGCGGGCATAAACAGCACTGCAAAAACAGCATCAGGAGAAACAATTTCTGTTGGACCATTTACTTTGGCCGGAGGAAAAAGTACCGTAATAACTTTTAGTGCGACAATAAATGCGGCAGGTTCATTACCGGCAAATACATGCGCTGTTACGAATCAGGCGTCTGTAAACGGAACTAATTTTACGACTGTAAGTTCAAATATTACCACAACATCAATCAAACCGGGTACTGCGACCTTTACCAATTCTACTGAAAATATTCCGTGTTTAGGAAGTACTGCAGTAACTTTAAATGCAACTTGTCCACTTGGAACAACAGCTACCTGGTATACGGCATTAACTGGAGGTAGTAGTTTTGCAACAGGAGCATCAGCCACAGCAACGCCTACAGCAAATAACACCACTTATTGCGTAGCTTGTGAAGCTGCATATTGTGCAAGTGACAGATTATTGGTAAAAACAGTTACCGGAACGCCATCAACAGCATC
Source organism: Flavobacterium sp. ENC (assembly GCF_020991415.1). GTDB lineage: Bacteria > Bacteroidota > Bacteroidia > Flavobacteriales > Flavobacteriaceae > Flavobacterium. The sequence continues at coordinate 749,336 of NZ_JAJMOY010000001.1, forward strand.
TGCTCCTGAAAATGTAAGTGTATGTGATTCTTACACCTGGGCTGTAAATGGTACCAAATATATAAGCTCCGGAACGTATACCGCTGTCGTAGGTTGTGATACCAAAACCTTAAACCTTACTATTACGCCATCGACAACATCAGCTCCTGAAGTTATAGCAGCTTGTGATTCTTACACCTGGGCGGCAAATGGTACTAAATATATAAGCTCCGGAACTTATACCGCGGTCGTAGGTTGTGATACTAAAACTTTAAACCTTACTATTACTCCGTTGACAAGCTCAACTCCAGAAGTTGTAGCTGCTTGTGACAGTTATACATGGCCGGTAAATGGTATTAAGTATACAAGTTCTGGAACGTATCCTTATACCAATGGCTGTGATACTAAAACGCTGGTATTGACAATCACGAATTCAACATCTTCTACAGAAACTATTTCCGCGTGTGACAGTTATACATGGGCTGAAAATGGTACTAAGTATACAAGCTCAGGAACGTATGTGAATACTGTAGGTTGTGATACTAAAACATTGGTATTGACAATCACCAATTCAACATCTTCTACAGAAACTATATCCGCGTGTGACAGTTATACATGGGCTGAAAATGGTACTAAGTATACAAGCTCAGGAACGTATGTGAATACTGTAGGTTGTGATACTAAAACCTTAGTACTAACTATTACAAATTCAACATCTTCTACAGAAACTATTTCCGCTTGTGACAGTTATACATGGGCCGAAAATGGTACTAAGTATACAAGCTCAGGAACGTATGTGAATACTGTAGGTTGTGATACTAAAACATTGGTATTAACTATTACAAATTCAACATCTTCTACAGAAACTATATCCGCGTGTGACAGTTATACATGGGCTGAAAATGGTACTAAGTATACAAGCTCAGGAACGTATGTGAATACTGTAGGTTGCGATACTAAAACATTGGTATTAACTATTACAAATTCAACATCTTCTACAGAAACTATTTCAGCGTGTGACAGTTATACATGGGCTGAAAATGGTATTAAGTATACAAGCTCAGGAACGTATGTGAATACTGTAGGTTGTGATACTAAAACGCTGGTATTGACAATCACCAATTCAACATCTTCTACAGAAACTATATCCGCGTGTGACAGTTATACATGGGCTGAAAATGGTACTAAGTATACAAGCTCCGGAACGTATATGAATACTGTAGGTTGTGATACTAAAACCTTAGTACTAACCATTACAAATTCAACATCTTCTACAGAAACTATTTCCGCTTGTGACAGTTATACATGGGTTGAAAATGGTACTAAGTATACAAGCTCAGGAACGTATGTGAATACTGTAGGCTGTGATACTAAAACATTGGTATTGACAATCACCAATTCAACATCTTCTACAGAAACTATATCCGCGTGTGACAGTTATACATGGGCTGAAAATGGTAGTAAATATACAAGCTCCGGAACGTATATGAATACTGTAGGTTGTGATACTAAAACCTTAGTACTAACTATTACAAATTCAACATCTTCTACAGAAACTATTTCCGCTTGTGACAGTTATACATGGACTGAAAATGGTACTAAGTATACAAGTTCAGGAACATATTCTTATACCAATGGCTGTGATACTAAAACTTTAAACCTTACCATTACGCTTGCAACAACAGCTACGGAAACTATATCCGCTTGTGATAGTTATACATGGGCTGAAAATGGTACTGAATATACAAGCTCCGGAACGTATGTGAATACTATAGGTTGCGATACCAAAACATTGGTATTGACCATCACCAATTCAACATCTTCAACGGAAACGATAGCTGCTTGTGATAGCTACACCTGGGCCGCAAATGCTACGGAATATAAAACTTCCGGAACATATACGTACACGAATGGCTGTGACACCAAAACATTGGTATTGACCATTACCAATTCAACAACTGCTACGGAAACGGTAGCTGCCTGTGATAGCTATACCTGGGCCGCAAATGCTACGGAATATAAAACTTCCGGAACGTATACTTATATGAATGGATGTGGTACTAAAACTTTAAACCTTACCATTACACCGGCAACATCAGCTACAGAAACGATAGCCGCTTGTGACAGTTACACCTGGACTGTAAATGGTACACAGTATACAAGTTCAGGAACGTATTCTTACACGAATGGTTGTGATACTAAAATTTTAGAATTAACAATAAACGATTCATCAGCTATTAGTAATGCCGTAAGTTTAAATTCCGGAACACTGACATCAAATCATTTAGGAGCTACTTATCAGTGGTACAAATGCCCGAATACTTTGCTTTCAAACGAAACAAATCAGTCTTATACTCCTTTAACATCCGGAGACTATAAGGTTGAAATTACAGTTGGCGAATGTACAATTGCTTCTGATTGTATTACTGTAACAAGTTTGGCCGTTGGTCAATTCAAACCAGATGAATTTAAACTTTATCCGAATCCTAGCAATGGAATATTAAATATTGTTACTGCAAATGGAGGAAATTATAACATAATAGATCAAACCGGAAAGAGTATTAAAGTGGTTCATTTAAATGAAAATGCAATTAACACCATTAATCTGGAGGATATATCAGAAGGGATTTATTTTATTAAAAATGCCGGCAATTCCAAAATAAAAGCGGAGAAGTTTATCATCAAAAAATAATTTCTTTTAAAGTTTATCAAAAATCCCAAGCTGCGATTGTAGTTTGGGATTTTTTTTATATCTAAAAATTCTTACTTTTAGAGTCCCAAATTTAATCAATAATAATTATGAAAAATCTACTTCTGATTAGTATTGCTTTGATGTGTCTCAAAAGTTATGCACAAAAGCAATCTTTTCCCGCCAATGTTGTATTCAGCAATGGTAGTATGGCTACGTCCAGAAACAGCCAGGACGCGTTAAACAATTATACCATCTGGAAAACCAATTTTGTTGAATCCTGTGCCAATGGGCGATACAGAATAAAATTTGACAATCCTTCTGAAACGGTCTCGGAAGGTATTGGATATGGAATGCTGCTTTCTGCCTATGCAGCCGACAAAACACTCTTTGATGGCCTCTGGCTGTATTATAAAGACAATGTTAATTCTAATGGTGTGATGAACTGGAAAATCAACGGCTGTTCCGGAATTAACGGTGTCAATGGCGCAACCGATGCCGAACTGGATACTGCTTTTGCCCTGATTGTCGCCGACTACCAATGGGAAAGTACCGGAAACATTAATTATAAAAATGATGTTAAAACCCTAATTGCAGCCATCAAAGCCCATGAAGTTGAAGCGAATACTTTTGTACTAAAACCCGGAGATCAGTTCGGCGGAAGCCAGATTACAAGCCCTTGTTATTTCTCCCCTGCCTATTACAGGGCTTTTGGAAATTTTACGAATGACAGCACTTTTTGGAATGCCGTTGCAGCAAAATCATACACGGTGATCAACAATAATTTAACCCAAAACAATGCCGCTGGCGGTCTGGTTTCCGACTGGTGCCAGGCGTCCGGAGCCTATTCTTCTGAAGCAAGCGGATATAACAGAGCCGGTAAAACGTATACTTACGATGCCGCCAGAACGCCCTGGCGTATTGCAGTTGATTATGTATGGTATGGAAATGCGGACGCAAAAACCTACGCAAAAAAATCATCCGATTTTGTGCGGGTAAATCTTGGAGGTTCCGGCAATATAAAAGATGGTTATAATCAGGATGGAAGTGTAATCGGGCAATGGCATAATGCTACTTTTGTCGGTGCTTTTGCCTGTGCTGCAATGGCAGGGGAAAATCAGGTACATTTAGATGCTTCTTATAACGATTTAAATGGATTAAATGAACCTAAGAGTTATTTTAACCAAACACTAAAAACACTCTATATGTTCCTCTTGACGGGTAATTTCTATTTGCCTCAAAATGCTACTTTGGCTAACCCGGATTTCGAATTAGAAAAAGCAACAGTAACTTTATATCCGAATCCAAGTGCCGACCGGTTTACCGTTTTTGCACCCGAAGAATCAACAATATCCGTAATTTCTCCACAAGGAAAAGTTATTTCTGTGCTGAAGACCACTTCTGAAAACACGGAGATAAATTTAGCCAATTATTCCTGCGGATTATATTTGATCAAAATTACAAATGATAATAAAAGTATAACTAAGAAATTAATTTTAAAGTAATTTGATAAAATTAAAACTCCCAAATTACGATTGTAATTTGGGAGTTTTTTATTTTGTTACGAATTATAACAATTTAGAATAGATTTTCTCAGTTCAAAAAATTATTTTTGTAATATGGGAAAAGTTCAAGAAAATGAATTTTTAGTTGGTGTATTAAAAGAACTAGAATTTTTTAGTTCTGATTCATCTATTGAAAATAATTTTCCAGAAATTGTTTTTACAAAAAATCCACCTCAAAATCTTCGTCCAAAACACTATATTGCTCTTGAATTTGCATCTGGTTTAGATGCTGATGCGGTCTATTTTAAGTATTATGATGATAATAGAGATTCTGTTGCTCAAGTTTATTTTTACGACAATGAAAATTCTAAATACGATAAAAATAAAATTGCAGAGATTCATAGAAACGTCTATAGTAGCAGTCAAGTACCTTTAATAACTTTTATTGATAAAAATAGTATTTCTCTGTTTGATACAAGGATACCTGTTTATGTAGAAGACCAAAATACTATTACTAACGAAAAGTGTATTATTGAAAAGTCATATTCATTAGAAAATGAGCTATATATTTTATCAAAATATTTTAATGCAAAAAAATTAAATAGTGGCGAATTTTGGGAATCAAAAGAAGCATCCCTTCATTTTAAAAATAATACCTCAGCTTACGAAGAACTTGTCAACTCCTTATCTTTAATTAGAAAAAGTTTCCATAAAGTTTTTCAAGATTTTGATAATTTTAAAGACAATCCAAAAGATGCAAATGATTTTGCAGATGAAATATTATTTAAGTGTATTTTAATTAAATACCTAGAAGAAAACGGATTAGAAGATGCCCAAGAATTTTATAAAAAAAGCGATCTTCCTAATTCATTAAATAAAATCTTAGAGGCTAATCAATTAAATAAGCTTTTAGATAAGTTAGATTTTCATTTTAATGGAAATGTATTTTTTATAGAAAATGAAAGAAAAAATCTTCTTAACAAATTAGATTTATCATCATTAGCACTTTGTTTAGATGGCAGATTTGGAAGTAATACAAACCTTTATTTATGGGAAATGTATTCTTTCAAACATATTCCTATTGAATTAATAAGTAATTTTTATGAAGAATTTATTCCTAAGGATAAAGAAAACTCAGGAACTGTTTATACTCCAAGTCATTTAGTTAATTTACTAATTGACGAATGTTTACCATTATCCGATAAAGAAGAAGATTTAATATATAATGTGAGATTAGCTGATGTAAGTTGTGGAAGTGGAATTTTCATTACTACAGCTTTCAAACGTTTAGTACAACGCTGGAGAGTAAAAAATAGAAATGAAAAAACAGGAAAATTAGCAACCCCTACTTTAAAAATTGTTAAGAAGATTTTATCTGACAATATTTTTGGCATTGACTTACATCCTACATCTGTAAAATTAACTAAGTTTAGTCTCCAATTAGCTCTTTGTCAATTGGTTCCAAATAAAGAATTATGGACTTGGAATGAAGATAAAGTATTTAAAGATTTACAAAACATAAATATTCATAATAAAGATTTTTTTGATTTTTTAGTTGAAAATAAAGATTTTCATAACAGCTTGGATTTAATTATTGGAAATCCACCATTTCAGTCTCTAAAAGAAGATAAAAAGATTAAGGAGTATTCGTTAATTACTAAAAAATTAAAAGAAAACATCAATTTTGAATTCTCAGTTAAAATACCTGATAACCAATTAGCTTTAATGTTTTTAGAAGCAAGTAGTTTACTTCTAAAAAATAAGGCTGAATTGTGTTTTATACAAAAATCAACTTCATTATTATACAATTCAGGTGCGAAAGAATTTAGAAATGCATTATTCAATCAATTTCATGTTCATCAAATAATTGATTTTACTTTATTAAAAAATGATTTATTCAAATCAAAAAGTCGCGAGGTTTTAGATGAAAATCAAAAGCCTATTTTAGATAATAAAGGAAAACCTAAAAAAAGTAAAAATACTTCTGTTGAATCTTGCGCTGTATTTTACAAAAAAGAGTTAATTGAACAATACACCACAAGCCACGTTGTTTCAAGGTTATTGAAAAACACTAAAGATGGGTTATCATTTGAATTCGATTATTATGATTTCTACGATATTCCCAAAGAAATTGTTTTAAATGACAATACTATTTGGAGATGTAATTTATTAGGAGGAAATCGATTAAATCATTTAATTAAAAAACTGAATAAAAAAACAGCCTATCAGACTAATTTAGAAAATTATATATCTAATTACCTACATATAGACAAGGATTTATTTTGTGAAGGATTTATTAAAGGTACTCCACAAGGTGAAAAGGATGAGAAAAATTTCTATTGTGAATATATTACAAATAAAAACATCTTAACTGCTTCCAATTTTGAAAAAAACAAATTTGATAAATTTTTAACCAATCAGAAGTTTTATAGAGCTCCGATTGAAGGAGCTTTTAAAGGTCCACTTATAACTATAAAAGAACAAATAAAAAATTCCGAGCCGTTTATAAAAATTCATTTTGAAGATGTTGCCTTTGATTCAAGAATTGTTGGGTTTTCTTTTTCAGAAACAAAGAATGGGTCTGACATTGCAAAAAGAATTTATAACATTTTAGTAAAAAATAAAAAGATAAATGCTTTAAAAACGCTATCAACTTGTTCGCAATTTTTCTTAGGGTCTTCTTCAGTAATTCAAAAAGCAGATATAAATAATTGGACTATTCCATTAGGAACAGATGAAATTAATCTTTCTTTCTCTGAAAAAATAATAATGGATGATGTTTTAGATTACATTTATCCTTCTTGGTATGAAGGAGAAAAAGCAGATATAAATAAATATGATTCATCTAATGATGATTTACTTGCATTTGCAGATATTTTCAATCAATCATTTAATTCAGTTTATAAAAAAGATTCTAAAGAGCAGGTTTTAAAGAAAATCCATAATGGAAAAACTTTTTATGCTTTAGAATTTCAATATGGCGAAAACATTGAATTTGAAGGAATAATTGATAATGAAGTTGATATTAATGATTTAATAATTAATGAATTTTCAACTAACTCAATTATAAAGAGAGTAATGCGCATTTATCGACAAAATTCTATCTTTTTGATAAAACCAAAAAATCTTAGATATTGGTTAAAATCTATAGCTTTAAGAGATGCAGATGACATTTTTGATGATATGATAAAAAATGGATATTAATGCAAAAACCTTTTAACAGCTATAATAAGCCATTTTTTAATAACATTGACACAAATACATATGTCAATGAAGTAATCTTATTTATTGAGAATAAAATTTCTAATTTTCCTGCGTTTTTAAAAAATTCTTCCCTTCTACAAAACCTTTCACAAACAATTCAAGGTGAAGATTTAATCACCGAAAATTTATGTGATTTTTTTACCGCTCATGAAAAAATTTATACATACCAGTTCGGAAAACAAGACAATTATTTTTTTCAATTTCGAAATCAATCAAAAGGGCAAGGACATCGATCAAATGATTGTGGTGTTATTTTAGCAAATACAAAAGGAAGCTTAGGTAAAATATTAGTTATAGAAGCTAAAAGACTTCCTACTCCAGGAACTAGTAGAGAAAAAGAATATATTGAGGGAAATCTTGGCGGAATTGAACGTTTCAAAAAAGAAGTTCATTCGCAAGAAATATCATATAATTTAGCAATAATGATTGGATATATTCAAGGAGAAAATTCAAGTCACTGGTATAAAAAAGTTAATGAATGGATTAACGAACAAGTCCAGAAAAGCTCAAATCCAGATATTTCTTGGTTAGATGAAGATAAACTAATTCTTGATAAAAATTTTACTTCAAATAAAACCATTACAAAATACAATTCACTTCATTCTAGAATTAAACTCGAGAAAATTAAATTAAATCATTATTGGATTGATTTAAACTAAAAATTCCCAAACTACAATTTGTAATTGGGAGTTTTTTTATCTAATAATTCCAGCAAATCTGGAATTTGATTTTACAATACCATCGTCAGCTGAATTCTTTTCCTGTCCTCATCCACTTCAGTCACTTTCACATCAACATGCTGATGTAATTTCACCACTTCGTTTACGTCGCTTACAAAACCGGCTTTGAGCTGTGAAATATGAACCAGTCCGCTTTCTTTGATTCCGATATCAACAAAACAGCCAAAATTGGTAATGTTATTTACGATGCCGGGTAAAATCATTCCGGTTCTCAAATCCTTGATCGATTTTACATTCGCATCAAATTCAAAAACCTTGGCGGACTTTCTTGGGTCCAGTCCGGGCTTTTCAAGCTCTTTAATGATGTCTTTTAGGGTTAGTAAACCAATTTCAGGTGTAACATAGTTTTCGGGCTTAATCAGGGCTGTTTTCTCCTTGTTGGCAATTAGGTCGTTTACCGAAAGTTTCAAATCTTTTGCCATTTTCTCAACAACAGGATACGCTTCCGGATGCACCGCAGAATTGTCCAATGGATTCTTCGCATTTGAAATCCTGATAAATGCCGCACCTTGCTGATAAGCCTTATCGCCCAAGCGCGGTACTTTTTTCAATTGTTTCCTGTCCTCGAAAGGGCCATTTTCGGAACGGTACTGCACAATGTTTTCGGCCAGTTTCTCTCCTATTCCACTCACATAACTTAGCAAATGTTTACTTGCTGTATTTATATTAATACCCACCGAGTTCACACAACGAATTACGGTATTATCTAATTCTTCTTTTAATTTGGTCTGATCTACATCATGCTGGTACTGCCCTACTCCAATTGCTTTTGGGTCAATTTTTACCAGTTCGGCAAGAGGATCGGAAAGTCTCCTTCCGATAGAAACCGAACCACGAACCGTAACATCATAATTTGGAAATTCTTCACGGGCAATTTTTGATGCCGAATACACGGAAGCTCCTGCCTCAGAAACGATGAAAACCTGGAGCGGTTTGTCGAACGCAATTTTTTTGATAAAGAATTCCGTTTCACGCGAAGCCGTTCCGTTTCCGATCGAAATAGCATCAATCTGATACGCATTTACCATCGAACGAATTTTCTTGATCGCCATGGCTTCCTCATTTTGAGGGGCGTGCGGATAAATGGTTTCGTTGTATAATAAATCTCCTTTTTCGTCCAGGCAAACTACTTTACAACCGCTTCTGAAACCAGGGTCTATAGCCAGAATACGTTTCTCTCCCAAAGGCGGTGCCAGTAATAACTGCCCTAAATTGTTCGCAAAAACCTGAATCGAATTGGCATCGGCCTTCGCTTTGGCTTCCTGCAAAGTTTCGTTTCCAATCGCCGGATTCAGCAATCTTTTGTAACTGTCTTCAATCGCTAACTGCAAATGAGCCGTAGTGCTATTTTGTTTTTTAATGATTATTTCGTCAATAACATCATACGCTTCATCGATATCAACATCCACTTTCATCTTAACAAAACCTTCATTTTCCGCACGAAGCATCGCTAATAACCGGTGCGAAGGCGCTTTTGTCAACGGTTCTTCCCAATCAAAATACTGACTGAATTTTTGGGCTCCCTCTTCTTCGCTTTTCTTTTTTACAACTTTGGTTCCGATAGTGGCTTTTCGCTGGAACAGTCTTCGCAATTGTTTACGAACGTAAATATTCTCATTGATCCATTCCGCAACAATATCACGGGCACCCTGCATCGCCGCTTCTTCATTAATCACATTGTCATTAATATATTGTGTTGAAATAAAGTCAATATCAACATCGTTTTCAGACATGATGATTTTAGCCAGTGGTTCTAAGCCAAATTCGCGGGCAACATCGGCTTTGGTTTTTTTCTTCTTTTTATAAGGAAGATAAAAATCTTCTATCTCTTGTAAATCAAAACTTTGTTCGATTTTTTGTTTTAATTCAGGTGTAAGTGCTTTCTGTTCTTCGATTGATTTCAGAACAGCTTCCTTACGTTTTACAATTGCTTCATAATCTTTCTGAAGCTTCGCAATCTGCTCGATCTGAACTTCATCAAGATTTCCGGTAGTATCTTTTCGGTAACGTGAAATAAAGGGAATCGTACAGTCTTCCTCTAATAATTTTACGGTATTTTGAATGTTAATCGCTGCTGTTTGTACAGTTCTGGCAATGAATTGAATATTAGTCATACTTTTAATGAAATAATTTCTTGATTATAAAATAAGATAATCTGTTTCTTAAAACAATCGACAGATTAATTAATCACCCGGCTAAAATAATATCTTTGTTTTTAATTTTAAGCCAATGGAAGTTTTATTACTGTTTTTTTTTATTGTAAATAGTATTGCATTTATCTTAGGAGGTTACGATAAATATTTGGCTGTCAGACATAAATCCCGAATTTCTGAAAATACATTATTTGCAGCTGCTTTATTTGGCGGCTCCATAGGACTATTATTGGCCATGTTGTTTTTTAGGCATAAAACGGGTAAATACTCTTTTATTATAAAATTTACGATCATTTTTTTAGCTCAGCTTGTTCTGTTTTACCTGAAATTAGATCCTGAAATCTAGTTGTTAACAATGTTAATAACTCAAAAAAAATACTCTAATCAATTGTATTTAAGGTTTTTATATAAAAAAACCGGATGAATTAAAAAATCCGCCCGGTGTGTTATCTTATTTGGTGCGAAGCACCCGTTTTTTTTTTGACTTTTTACTGACAGGCGATTTTATTCACTCTGTTTTGGTGTCTTCCACCTTCAAATGCGGTATTTAAAAAAGTCTCCACTATTTCTACTGCCTGTGGAATCGATGTAAAACGCGCCGGAATACTGACAATATTAGCGTCATTATGCAAACGGGTTAAATACGCAATTTCCTTGGTCCAGCATAAACCCGCTCTTACTTTCGGGTGTTTGTTAACCGTCATAGCAATTCCGTTTCCGCTTCCGCAGATCACAATTCCGAAATCAGCTTTTCCTTCAGAAACATCATTGGCAACCGGATGTCCATAATCAGGATAATCAACAGAATCTTCCGAATCTGTTCCGTAATTTGTTACTTCATAACCCTTTGCTTTCAGCATCGCAACAATTGCTTTTTTATAATCTGGTCCTGCGTGGTCGTTTCCTATTGAAATTTTCATTATAAGTACTATTAAGTTGTGTCTTGCAAATTTACTCAATTAATAAATGTTTGCCACGAATTACGCTAATTTTCACAAATTTTATTCTGTACACTTTAAAATTATGGTTTACTTTATCAAATATTTAACCGGTCTGTATCCTTGAATTCATGGTAAAATATTTCAGTATATAACTTACATAATATCACAACCTTAACACTTATCAACAATCTTAACATCTCTGTAATAATCTGATAATCAATTAGAAATGAATAACTTTTTTGTTAAAATTTTAGAATGTTAATACTAAAAGCTAATTCGTTGATATTCAGTTAACTTTAAATTAACATTATTTGTTAATAAGTTCGGATAGAAAATTAGAAGTTTTTTTTGGTTGTGTCGAAAAAAAACCTAATCCAAAACTGCAATGAAAAAACCTAATAAAGTTTGATGAATTTTTAGAAAAGTTATCAATATCGAAAATGCCATTTTCAACAAAATTCAGGTTATGAAGTTATCTACAAAAGGAATCCATTTTCGGTTGTCAACCATTGTTAATTAAAAATGAAAAAGGCCTAAAAATTAATCCTTTAACCAAATATAACTATGTTGATAACTCTATATAAGTAAGTAAAACTTCATTTCAATACATTTAAAAATAAATTTATACGACATATTAACACACTATAATAACCATCAAAAATTAATTAAATTTAAAATTTTCTTTTTGTTGTATTTAATATATGTTGACAACTTTGAAAGTTTAAAAGAGAAAAAAAATTTTTGAGAATGAAAAAAAGAACTGTTTAAACGATTTTGAGAGGATTGTTGAGATTGTCCAGAATTTCCTGAACTTGTTCGAAATCGTTAGGATGGATTTTGAGTTTGATTCCGCCAAGTGCTGCCGAATACATTGGAACAACCGATAATGTCATTTCATTTTCAAAAAAATAAGGTATTCCTTCCTGCTCTAATAAATGTTTCAGAATAACCGTTTCGTGGTCATAATTGAATATGGCAATCGTTTTAAAGCTTTCCATAAAAGGTATTTTTGTAAAAATTTGAAATGAGCAGTACTGTAAATTTGTCGTTGAGACTATCTAAATATACAAATTAGAAATCACCTTTGAAAGTTATAATTTTAATAATTCTATTTGTTAAAATCTGTTATCTGATATCTTATTTGTAATTTTAAACTTTATAAGAAAAGATATATGAGTAAGAAAATTAGAAAGCCGATAAAAAATGAGAATGATTTCTCTAGTAAAATATTTAAAATTTTATCGCAAAGCCCTAATAAAGCATTTAATTACAAACAGATAGGAGCAAAACTTGAACTTGATGATACCAAAAGCAGAAACCAGATTATAAAAGATCTAAAAATTCTGGCTGCTTCAAAAAAAATTATAGAGTCTGAACCCGGTAAATTTTTGGTAAAAGCCGAAAGCCAGGATTATTACGAAGGAACAATTGATATGACAAGCCGTAAAACAGCTTATTTTATTTGTCCTGATTTTACAGAAGATGTTTTTATCCCGACCAATAATCTGAATCGTGCGCTGGACAAGGACAAAGTAAAAGTGTATGTTTATAACAGAAGAAAAGGAAAAAGACCTGAAGGTGAAGTAATTGAAGTTGTAGAAAGAAATAAAACCGACTTTGTTGGAGTAATAGATATTCAGGCCAATTTTGCTTTTGTATCGACGGCAAATCCTAAAATGTATACCGATATTTTTATCCCAAAAGATAAAATTGGAGAAGCAGAAAACGGGGATGTTGTTTTGGTTACAATAGAAGACTGGCCAAAAAGAGCAGACAGTCCGTTTGGATCTGTCGTTAAAGTTTTAGGAAAACCGGGAGAACACAATACGGAAATCCATGCTATTCTGGCGGAATACGGATTACCGGCAGATTTTCCGGTAGAAGTAGAGGTCTTTGCACAGAAAATAGACACTTCGATTCAGGAGGCTGAGATTGCAAAACGTCGTGATATGCGTGATACACTTACGTTTACGATAGATCCGAAAGATGCAAAAGATTTTGATGATGCCTTGTCTTTCAAAAAGCTGGAGAATGGCAATTACGAAATCGGAATTCACATTGCCGATGTTTCGTACTATCTGGAAGAAGGAACAATCCTGGATGATGAAGCCTATCAACGTGCCACTTCGGTTTATTTAGTAGACAGGGTAGTGCCAATGCTTCCGGAAGTTTTATCTAATTTTGCATGTTCGTTACGTCCGAATGAAGAAAAATATACGTTCTCAGCTATTTTTGAAGTGGCAGAAAATGCACAGGTAATCAACCAGTGGTTCGGAAGAACTGTAATTTATTCCGATCAGCGATTTGCCTATGAAGAAGCACAATATATCATTGAAACAAAAGACAATACAATTCCGGTTGATATTTCAATCACAGGAGAATCGTATGTAGTTTCAGATGAAATAAGGGATGCTACTTTAAAATTAGATGACTTAGCCAAGATTCTGAGAAAGAAAAGAATGGCAAACGGTGCTATTTCTTTTGATAAAGTCGAAGTGAAATTCAACTTAGATGAACAAGGGGAACCGGAAGGCGTTTATTTCAAAGTTTCAAAAGATGCCAATCATCTGATTGAGGAATTCATGCTTTTAGCCAACAGAAAAGTGGCGGAATACATTGGTAAACAAAAGAAAACATTTATTTACAGGATTCACGATGAACCCAACGAAGACAAGTTAATTGCGATGCAAACCGTAATTGCTAAATTCGGATATAAAATAGATTTCCGTAACAAAGGCGATATTTCGAAGTCATTGAATGCATTGATGGAAGAAGTAAACGGTAAAAAAGAGCAAAACTTAATTGATACGCTTGCGATCAGAAGTATGAGTAAAGCCAAATATTCAACAGAGAATATTGGTCATTACGGTTTGGCTTTTGATTATTACAGTCATTTTACTTCGCCAATTCGACGTTATCCTGACGTTATGGTGCATCGTTTGCTGCAATATTATTTAGACAACGGCGCCTCTGTAGACGAAGAAGTATATGAAACGAAATGTCTGCATTGTTCGAATATGGAAAGTTTAGCCACCAATGCAGAACGTGACAGTATCAAATACATGCAGGTTAAATACATGCAGGACCATCAGGACGAAGAATTCCTTGGAGTTATTTCCGGTGTTACCGAGTGGGGAATTTATGTTGAAATCGTTTCTAACAAATGTGAGGGAATGGTGAGAATCAGAGAAATAAAAGATGATTATTATACTTTCGATGAAAAGCAATATGCCCTGGTTGGAGCTACTTCAAACAGTATTTTACAATTAGGTGATGAAATATATGTAAAGGTTAAAAATGCCGATTTAGTTAAAAAACAACTGGATTTTCATTTTTTAAGAAGAGCAGAATAGAAGTTTAATTTAAAAAATAAAAGTATGAAAAAGTTAATTATAGGAGCTGCAATTTTATTTGTTCAGATGTCTTTTGGTCAGGTTACCAAAGATTTAGGTGATTTTGATTCGGTAAAAGTTTTCGATAAGCTAAGTGTAAAATTAGTACAGTCTTCAGAAAATAAGATTGTAATTAAGGGAGCACGTGAATCAGAAGTTGAAGTTGTTAACAAGAAAGGATTATTAAAATTAAGAATGCCTTTTCCTAAATTATTATCCGGAGATGATCTGGATATTACCGTATATTACAAACATTTAGAGCTTATAGATGTAAATGAAGGGGCTTATGTTTCCAGTAAAGAAGCAATTAAAGCAACTGCTTTTAAAGTAAGTGCCCAGGAAGGCGGTAAAATCAATGTGGATTTAGATGTTAACAAGCTAAAAGTAAGTTCTGTATCCGGTGGAGAAATTACCCTAAGCGGTAAAGCCGATAATCAGGATGCAAGTTTAGGAGCTGGCGGATATCTTCTGGCAAGTAAATTAAGTACTGCACAAACAACAGTAAGCGTTTCTGCGGGAGGAAAAGCAGATGTGAATGCTTCTACACTTGTTGATGCAAAAGTGAGCGCAGGAGGCTCTATTTACATTTATGGAAAACCGAAACAGATTAATCAGAAAACGGTTTTTGGAGGTAAAATTGAAGAAGTAAAATAAGAAATTATATTTGAATGATAAATGATATTTTAGCTGGACTGCCATGGGGACTTTTCCTAAGCTTTATGGTAGGTCCGGTATTTTTTATACTACTGGAAACCAGTATTACAAAAGGATTCAGGGCTGCGATAGTTTTTGATCTTGGTGTAGTATTAGGTGATATTTTTTTTATAGGAATTGCGTACCTGGGAAGTTACAGATTAATTCAAAGCTTAAAAGATAAACCTGCACTTTTTATTTTTGGAGGTATAATTATGCTGGCATACGGTATAATTTCTTTTATAAAATTAAAAAATGACGAAAAAATAAACGACGAAGAAATAGATCGTGATATTATAAAAAGAAACTACGGCAGTTTGTTTATAAAGGGATTTTTACTCAACGTTATTAACATTGGTGTACTGGGTTTCTGGCTGGCAGTTATCATTTCTGTAGGACCAAAATTAGACATGCAAAATTCAAGAATGTTTACTTTTTTTACTTCTGTAATCATTACTTATTTAGTAGTTGATTGTCTTAAAATATTATTAGCCAAACAATTAAAATCTAAGATGACACCCACTAATATCGTAAAAATAAAAAAAGCAATTAGCATTGTTTTAATGGTTTTCGGAGTAGTGCTAATCACTCAGGGATGGTTTCCAAAAGAAAAAGAAATGGTTAGAAATGCCTTTGAGAAGATTGAGAAGAAGTAGTTGTTAACAACTCAAAACATAATTTAAAACCTCTGAATTTCAGAGGTTTTTTTCTTTTAAACCCGACAGGTTTTTAAAACCTGTCGGGTTTGTTATAAGTTATCATCAGGATTCGAACATAAATCTTTATCTAATTTTTTCTAAAAATTAACCACAAAAAAACCTTCAGGGAAACCTGAAGGTTTTAGAGGTATCGTCCGGATTCGAACATAAATCTTTACCTAATTTTTTCTAAAAATTAACCACAAAAAAACCTTCAAATTGCTTTGAAGGTTTTAGAGGCATCGTCCGGATTCGAACCGGAGTAGGAGCTTTTGCAGAGCCCAGCCTAGCCGCTCGGCCACGACGCCGTAGTTGAACGGATGGCAAAAGTAACTAAAATCTTTAAAATTCAAAACTTTAAAAGTAACTATTTTAAAAAATTAGTTTTTTACAACCAGGAATTACAGCCTTTTTTCGGTCATTTTTATAGTAACTGATTCAACATCACCGCCAATAGGAGGATTTATTTTAGAAACCCAAACCGTAGTTTTTTCTATTGAACTGATCTCTGCCAATACACGAATATTGATTCTTTTGGCCACATGCTCCAATAAATGCGAGCGAATAGCCATTTCTTCCGTAACAATTTTATTCAAATGCACATAATCAACAGTGTCAGCCAGATGATCTGTTTGTGCGGATTGCTGCAAATTGGTTTTGATTTTGAGATCAACAGTATAGTCTGATCCAATTTTTCCTTCTTCAATCAAACATCCGTGGTAGGAGAAAGTGCGAATGTTTTTTAGTTTTATAACTCCCATATTCTTGTTGTTTCAGGTTTAAAGTTTCAGGTTTAATGCCAGTTAAATAACTTTAAACCTGAAACCTGAAACCTTTTTTTTATCTTTGCTAAAATTACTATAAAATAATGGCATCAGAAGAGAAATCACTCAATTTTATTGAACAAATCATAGAAGAAGATCTGAAATCAGGTCTGTCAAATAACAAACTTCATTTTCGTTTTCCACCGGAACCAAACGGTTATTTACACATTGGGCATGCAAGTTCTATTGCATTAAATTTTGGTTTAGGAATTGATTATCAGTCTCCTGTGAATTTACGTTTTGATGATACCAATCCTGAAAAAGAAGAACAGGAATTTGTAGATGCTATTAAAAAAGATGTAGAGTGGTTGGGGTATACCTGGTCAGAAGAGCGATATGCTTCCGATTATTTTCAGCAGTTATATGACTGGGCCGTTTTATTAATTAAAAAAGATAAAGCTTATGTGGACAGTCAGTCTTCTGAAGATATGGCGATTCAAAAAGGAACTCCGTCTACGGAAGGTGTTGATAGTCCGTACAGAAACCGTTCTGTTGAAGAAAATTTAGATTTATTCGAAAGAATGAAAAATGGTGAATTTGAGGCTGGAACGCACATTCTTCGTGCAAAAATAGACATGAAATCTACCAATATGCTGATGCGTGATCCGATCATGTACAGGATTTTGCACAAGCATCACCACAGAACGGGAGATACCTGGAAAATCTATCCAATGTACGACTGGGCACACGGACAAAGTGATTATTTGGAGCAAATTTCACACTCCTTTTGTACACTTGAATTCCTGCCGCACCGTGAATTATACGATTGGTTTTTAGATCAGATTTTAGAAGATAATAAACTGCGTCCAAAGCAAAGAGAATTTGCCAGACGTAATCTTTCACATACCGTTGTGAGTAAAAGAAAATTACAGCAACTGGTTAAGGAAAAGCATGTTAACGGATGGGATGATCCAAGAATGTCAACCATTTCAGGATTGAGAAGACGTGGTTATACTGCTGCTTCCCTGCGTAATTTTGCTAATACCATTGGAATTGCAAAGCGTGATAATTTAATAAATGTATCGGTTTTAGAATTCTGTATTCGCGAAGATCTGAATAAAATTGCCCCTCGTGTCATGGCTGTTTTAGATCCGGTAAAATTGATTATTACCAATTATCCGGAAGGAAAAGAGGAGTGGCTTGAAGCTGAAAACAATCAGGAAGATGAGAGTGCCGGTTTCAGAAAAGTACCTTTTTCCAGAGAATTATATATCGAAAGAGAAGACTTTTTAGAAGAAGCTCCGGCGAAATATTTCCGCCTGACTTTAGGAAAAGAAGTACGCCTTAAAAATGCGTATATCAT
Source organism: Flavobacterium sp. ENC (assembly GCF_020991415.1). Classification (GTDB taxonomy): domain Bacteria; phylum Bacteroidota; class Bacteroidia; order Flavobacteriales; family Flavobacteriaceae; genus Flavobacterium. The sequence goes on from NZ_JAJMOY010000001.1 coordinate 767,517, forward strand.
TAAAGGTGAAAGTGTTATAAAAGATAGTGAAGGAAATATTACAGAGATTCACGTGACTTATGATACCGATTCTTTAAGCGGAAGCGGGACAGAAGCAAGCCAGAGAAAAGTATCCGGTACCTTGCATTGGGTTTCTATTTCACATGCAGTTCAAGCCGAAGTTCGTATGTACGACCGTTTGTTTACAGATGAAGCACCGGACAGTTATAAAGAGAAAAACTTCCTGGATTTTGTGAATCCAAATTCATTGGAAGTGATTACCGGGTTTGTAGAACCAAGTCTGGCAACCGCTCAAAATGAAGATAAATTCCAGTTTCAGCGTTTGGGTTATTTTACGGTGGATAAGGACTCAACTCCTTCAAAATTAGTATTTAACAAAACAGTTGGACTGAAAGATGCCTGGGAAGAAAAAGGTAAAAAAGAAGAAAACAGTATCAATAATTCTTTAAAAGAAATCAATAAATATTTTAAAGTAGAGACAAAACCGGAGCGTATTGCAATTGAAAGTGCAATAGGGGAGAGCATCAAAAATGTTTCCAGTTTTTCTTTACTGCAAAATTCATTGAAGAAGAATATTAACAATAATAAAGGCTCTTTGTTATTTGCTCAGTTTATTTTAAAATACTCCATTTTGAAATCAGCCGATTTTGAAGAAGACGATATTAAAAAATTATATACGATGTCTTTGAGAAGTGAGTCAACTTATGTTCGTTCGAAAGCACTATTAAATTTAAGAGATATTGAAAATAGTAGTCTGAAAAATCAATTTGATGATGAAATTTTGAAATTGTATTCTAATCCTCCAAAAAGTGCTTCTGAAACAGAAATTGAAATTCTGGCAGAGATGGTAAAAAAATAATATCAATATAATCTATTAAAAAGCGCTTCTTGTAAGCGCTTTTTTTTATTATTTAAAATTTCTATTATAAATGTAATATTTATAGATTTTTTAGATTAAAAGTGACTTCTATAAATGAATTTTAAGCGCATTTTTTACTTCTTCCACCTCGTTAATCCTCTTTTAAAAAATCATTAAACAGAATGCTTTATTTTAATTTTAGACTCCATTTTGCTTTGTTTTTCGGGTTGTTAACATGTGATTGTTTATAACCCTGAATAGAAATCTATTTGTTGTAAAATTCCAGATTTTCATTTTTTTCAGTTGTAATTTAAAAACAGTGACTTTTTATTATATCAATTTTAACTATTGTATTTTTATATTTTTACTTCTTTAGCTATTATTTATTAAATCTATTGTTATTATAAATTTAATAGTATAATTTGATTAAAAACAACCTTCATAAATTGATTTTAAGCCTCTTTTTTATTTCTTCCATCACATTAATCATCTTTTGAATTATTGTCGATTTTTAAGCTTTATTTAAGTTTTAGGCGTCATTTTTCTTAGTTTAACGGGTTATTAACATACAATTGTTTATAAAGTTGGTATTTTTATCCAACGTCAAATTTAAAGTGTTCAATTTCTAAAATGCACTTAGAATCGAATCTGAGTTTTTCTAAAATTTAAAATAAATAATTTTTGATTTTAGAGGGAATTCTAATCTGAATTCAAAAATTGATTTTATGGTCAATTGTAATTGTGATTGTATTTTGATAATACTTATAGCGTAAAAGTATTTTTTAGAACATGTTCATAATTTAAAAATTTCATGGAATTAATTTTAGGGTTATTTGAAATTTTGTCTTTCGCTTTGGCATAAACAATTTTAATCCTTAAATTTTAATATTATGAAAATTCTATTTTTTACGCTGTCTATTTTATTTGTGAACATCGCCATTTCTCAAACACACCAAATTATCAAACACAACGGTGAACAACTTGATGTTAATTTTATAAAACTCGAAAACGATTTTGTTTATTATACTTTCGACGGAAGTGCCGAAGAACATAAAATTAGCAAATACGCTGTTTCCAAGATTACCAACAAACAATCCAGTCAAACACAAAAAATATCTGATAAAGTTATAGTAGATTCAAAATCCGATTATAAATTCGTTACCGTTTTATCTCAGGACAAGACAATAGGTTTAAAACAAGCAGCTAATTTTTCAGGAGTCTCGACGAAGACAAAAGGGGAGCCGCCAATCGCAAACCAGAATCATACCGCTATGAGAATCAAAACAGAGTCTGCTTCCAAAGGATATCCGTTTGTAAGTATTGTTCAGAAAGCAGATGGAAAGTATGAGGCTGTTGCTTATGTGTATTAAATTTAGTACTAAAAGCTATTAAATTACAATTAATCAATAATTTATAATTCAAAAAAAGACTACCTTTAGTAATCATTTAAATTTTAATATTATGTCAAAAAACGTAAATACAGTTGCAGCAATTTTAGCTGGAGCTGCAGTAGGAGCGGCGATCGGAATTTTATTTGCTCCGGATAAAGGATCAAAAACCCGTGCGAAACTAAAAGAAGGTTTGGATGATGCAACGCATAATCTGCAGGATTCGATTTCAGCCGGTTCTGAAGTGCTGCGTGAAAAATTTGCAACTGCAAAAGAAAATCTTGACGGGACTTACGGCGAGTTACTCTCTAATATGAGTTATAAAACAGAAGAAGTGATCAGCTTTTTAGAATCTAAACTGGCTGACCTAAAAGCACAAAACGCTAAACTTCAGAAATAATAATCCGGAAGCACAAAGCTCAGATTGATTTGATATTGTTTCGGTTATTTTATTTTTAGAATAATCCGGTTTCAATTTTCGAATCAGGAGTTTTGTGCTTCTTTTTTAATTTAAATTACAATTATGGCTTTTGAAGAATTAAAAGAAAACACTGAAAATATTCAGGACCAGGCTAAAGTTTATCTCGATAGTCACTTGGCGTATTACAAACTTTGGGGTTTTAAAGTGGCTATGAAATCCACCACTTTAATTTTTAAGTTTACTTTGATTTTATTGTGTTTCAGTATGGTCATGATTTTTGGATCTTTTGCCGCAGCGTATGCTTTTGGATCCTTATTCGAAAGTACAGCTCTCGGTTTTTTGACAGTAGGAGGGATCTATTTAGTCTTTACCATATTGCTTTTCTTCCTGAAAGACAAATTTGTGGAAGGTCCGATATTGGAGAAATTCTCAGAAATCTTTTTTAATGACTAATTATGGAAACTAAAAAATACGCATCATACGCAGAAATCGAAAGAGATCTGGAAATTCTGAAACTCGAAAAAGAGATTAATTATCAAAAATTAGTTTTAAATTTTCAAAGAACAAAAGAATCGATTACACCGCAATATATCGTAAATGGATTTTTTTCTTCTTATAAAGATTACTTCTCAAGCTCATATCCACAGATTTTGCAATCCATTTTGCCTTCTGTAATCGGTTGGTTTATCAATAAAAAAAGAGGCAGTTAAGCCTCTTTTTCGTTTTTTGATATTTATTTAATTTCTGGAGTAATGTCATCTTCGTAACCGGATTGTGGTTCAATTGGTTTAGATTTTGGTTTCTCAATTTTTTTATTGTTTTTCTTCATCATTTCACCAACCTGATTAGAGGCCGTAAAGGAAGCCACCATGTTATTTAGCATGTCACTTCCGGCTTGTGGAGAATTGGGAAGCAATATTAAGTTGGAATTTGCATCAGCTCCAATCGCCTGTAAAGTATCGTAATGTTGTGTAACCACAATAAGGGCAGAAGCTTCCTGGGAATTGATTCCAACATTGTTCAGCACTTCAACACTTTCTACTAAACCTCTTGCGATTTCACGACGCTGATCTGCAATACCCTGACCTTGTAAACGTTTACTTTCAGCTTCGGCTTTTGCTTTTGCTACAATTCTGATTCTTGAACTTTCCGCTTCAAATTCTGCTGCTGTTTTTTCTCTGTCCGCAGCATTGATTCTGTTCATGGCATTTTTTACCTGGATGTCCGGATCAATATCGGTAACCAATGTATTGATAATATCATACCCGTAAGTAGTCATGGCTTCATTCAATTCTCTTTTTACAGCAATAGCAATATCATCTTTTCTTTCGAAAACATCATCCAGTTTTAGTTTTGGAACTTCAGCACGAACCACGTCAAAAACATAAGCCGTAATCTGATCGTGTGGATATTCCAGTTTATAAAAAGCATCGTATACTTTTTCCTGGATCACTTTAAACTGAACCGAAACTTTCATTTTGATAAAAACGTTGTCTTTGGTTTTAGTTTCAATGATAACATCTAACTGTTGAATTTTAAGATTTACGCGTCCGGCAATTCTGTCAACGATCGGAATTTTAAGCTGTAAACCTGAATTTCTTACACTTAAGAATTTACCAAATCTTTCGATTACAACAGAAGATTGTTGTTTTACAGTAAAGAAAGAGGAGAGAAAAATAAAGAAACCGAAGACAATAATGACAATAAATGGAATACTCATAATGATATTGATTTAAGTTTTATGGATGCGTAAATTACGAAATTTCTTCGGTTTAGAATATAAAAAAAACGCTAAGAACATTTTATTAATGTTACTTAGCATTTATATTTAAAAGTATATCTTCTATAAAGAACTTATTGCTTTCTGAATTCTCGAAATAGTTTCTTCTTTTCCGATTATTTCAACAATGTCAAACAGGTGAGGACCTTTCAAAGCTCCAACTAAACTCAAACGGAAAGGCTGCATTACTTTACCCATACCAATTTCGTTTTTTGTTAACCAGTCTTTTACGATTGCTTCAATATTTACGGAATCAAATCCGTCAATATATTCAAGAGTTGAAATTAATTCCTGCATTAAAGTTGGAGTTTCTTCCTTCCAGTTTTTGCTTGCCTTTTCATCATATGAGGTTGGAGCCTGGAAAAAGAAATCTGTCAAATCCCAAAATTCAGAAACAAAATGAGCTCTTTCTTTAATCAAAGAAACTATTCTTGTAATATCAAATTTAGAAATATCAACACCTTTTTCTATCAAAATAGGAGTGAAGTCTTTGGCTAAATCGGCATCATTTTGTTTGATCAGGTATTGGTGATTGAACCATTTATTTTTCTCAGGATCAAATTTAGCTCCTGATTTATGAACTCTGTTTAAGTCAAAAGCATCCACTAACTCTTCAAGAGAAAATAATTCTTTATCCGTTCCGTCGTTCCAGCCTAATAAAGCAAGGAAGTTTATAACAGCTTCCGGGAAAAATCCTTTCTCTCTGTAACCCGATGAAATACCTTCTTCGGTTTTCCATTCTAAAGGAAACACAGGAAATCCTAGTTTATCACCATCTCTTTTGGATAATTTTCCATTTCCAACTGGTTTTAAAATCAATGGCAAATGTGCAAATTCCGGTGCATCCCAGCCAAAAGCTCTGTATAATAAAACATGAAGCGGCATCGATGGCAGCCATTCTTCACCACGAATTACATGTGACGTTTCCATCAAATGATCATCTACAATATTGGCCAGGTGATAAGTTGGCATTCCATCACTTTTGAATAATACTTTATCATCAAGAAGATTTGTTTCGAACTTAACATCACCGCGAATGATATCTTTCAAATGCAAAGTTTCGTCAACCGGAGTTTTAAAACGGATTACATAATGTTCTCCATTTGCAATTCTTTTAGCAACTTCGTCAGCAGAAATTACCAGGGAAGTATCTAACTTTTCACGATTGTGATGATTATAAATAAACGTTTTTCCTTCCGCTTCGTGTTGTTTTCTGTGCGCATCTAAAGCTTCCGGAGTATCAAAAGCATAATACGCCCAACCCGAACTGATCAGCTGATCGGCATATTTCTGATATATTTCTTTACGGTCACTTTGTCTGTACGGACCAAATTTTTCGTTTTTCCCAACCGTTTCTTCAGGAGCAATCCCTAACCATTCCAGTGCTTCCATAATATAGGCTTCGGCACCCGGAACAAAACGGGTCTGATCCGTATCTTCAATTCTAAGATAGAAAACACCATTATTTTTTTTGGCAAATAAATAATTAAATAGGGCAGTACGAACACCGCCAATATGTAATGGCCCTGTTGGACTAGGTGCAAAACGCACACGAACTTGCTTTGACATTTGTTTAAATTTTGATGCAAAGATACGATTCTAATTAGAAAATTAGAAAATCAGTTTAAGGAGATAATGTGTTGCTTATGGCTGAATTGACTAATTTTCTCATTGGGAATTATCTAATTAAAATTACTACTTTTATAGGTTATAAATCAAACAGATTCATTTTGAAAACAACGTCTGCCATATATCTGAAGCTTGAAGCTTTTATTAAAAAATATTATACCAATGAACTGATAAAAGGGATGCTGCTTTTTACCGGTTTTGGACTTTTGTATTTTTTGTTTACGCTTTTTATTGAGTATTTTCTTTGGTTAAAACCAACGGGAAGAACACTTTTATTCTGGCTTTTTATAGGAGTAGAAGTTTTCCTTTTGTTTCGTTTTATTTTGTTTCCAATTTTTAAGCTGTTCAAACTTCAAAAAGGAATCGATTATAATCAGGCTTCCACTATTATTGGAAATCATTTTACAGAGGTAAGTGACAAGCTGACGAATTTTTTGCAGTTGTCTGCTTCTGAAAATTCAACGGAAAGTTCAGAGTTGATGCTGGCATCTATAGAACAAAAAGCAAATTCACTGCAGCCAATTCCATTCGGGAATGCTATTAATTTTAATTCAAACAAAAAGTATTTGCCATTAGCACTCATTCCAATTTTACTTTTTGCAGTGTTTTATATCTCAGGAAACAGTACTATAATTTCTCAGAGTTTAAACAGGGTAGTACATTTCAATGCTACATTTTTACCTCCGGCACCTTTCAAATTTGTAGTGCTTAATCAGAATTTGCAAACAGAACAGAACAAAGATTTTATTGTAAAAATGGAATCAGTCGGTAAAATCGTTCCGGAGAATGTGATGATTCATATTGGTGACGAAAGCTATTTTATGGAAAGTTCCCAGCCGGGAAAGTTTGAATTCAAGATTGAAAAACCAACAGAAAATGTCTCTTTTACGTTTGAAGGAAATTCAGTTTCATCTGAAGAATATGAATTGAAAGTAATCACCGTTCCGTCAATTGCGAACTTCGAAATGGTGTTGAATTTTCCATCCTACTTAAAAAAGAAATCCGAAACCATTCAGGGAACCGGTAATGCAATCGTGCCGGAAGGAACTTTGGTGACCTGGAAAATGAATACGCAAGCGACTCAGGAGATTGTATGGAAAGATGAAAATTCAATTTTTAAATTCAATAAGGCCGAAAATGAGTTTAAATTGAGTAAAAACATCGGTCAAAATACAGAATATCAAATCCTTACTTCCAATAATAAGGTCAAAAACTATGAAAAACTGGACTATCAGCTGTCCGTTATCAAAGATCAGCATCCAACCATAACTGTTGCACCTGCGCCGGATAGTTTAAAGCTGGATAAAAGTTATGTGTTGGGAAGATTGGGAGATGATTACGGGTTATCGAAATTGCAGATTGTTTACTACGAACGTAACAAACCACAAACGGCAAAGCGTGGAACCATTCCGGTAAAGCAGACAGTATTTGATCAGTTTGTTTTTTCTTTTCCAAGTAATCTGGCGGTAGAAGAAGGAGTGTCTTATGAGTATTATTTTGAAGTTTTCGATAACGATGCGCCACACCATTTTAAGAGCACAAAGTCTTCTGTTTTTTCAGACAGAGTTTCTACAACAGATGAAGTGAATGATATGGAATTGCAGCAGCAAAATCAAAATATAAATAGTTTAGAAAAGTCGTTGAAGAACCAGACGAAACAATTGTCAGAGATGGATAAGATTCAGAATTCAGGAAAAGAAAAAGATAATCTGGAATTTAAAGATCAGCAAAAAATCAATGATTTTATCAAACGTCAGAAACAACAGGACGAATTGATGAAACAATTTGCAGAGAAAATGAACAAAAATCTTGATAAGTTTAAGGAAGATAAGAAGGATAAAACAGCGGAAGATTTACAAAAACGCTTAGAGAATGCCGATAAAGATCTGGAGAAAAACCAGAAACTATTAGACGAACTCAAAAACCTGAATGATAAATTAAACAGTGAAGACCTGTTTGATAAGATGGAAAAGTTCAAACAGATCAGTAAAAACCAATCCAAAAATTTAGAACAGTTAGTAGAGCTAACCAAACGTTTTTACGTTTCAAAGAAAGCAGAACAGGTTGCAGAGAAATTAGAAAAACTTGCAGAGAAGCAGGAACAGCTTTCTAATAAAGAAAAGGAAAACACATCAGAGAAACAGGATGAGATTAATAAATCTTTTGATAAGATTCAGGAAGATTTAAAAGACCTGAAAGAAGAAAATAAAACTTTAAAAGCTCCTTTAGATATTCCTTCGGACGCATCAAAAGAAAAAGAAGTAGAAGATGATTTGAAAAAAGCTTCTGATGAACTGAATAAAAAGAATACTTCTTCAGCGAAACCAAAACAAAAGAGTGCAGCCAAAAAAATGAAAAGCATGGCAGAACAAATGGATGCAGGAATGGAGGGTGGAGAACAGGAGCAACTGGAAGAAGATGTGGCAATGCTTCGCCAGGTGCTGGATAATCTTCTAGCGTATTCATTATCTCAGGAAGATGTGATGAAACAATTTAAAACGATGAGATTAGGTTCTTCTTTATATACAAAGAATATAAAAGTGCAGCAAAATCTAAAACAACAATTCAAACATGTTGATGATAGTCTGTTTGCTTTGTCATTGCGTAACCCTAAAGTAGCCGAAGATGTAACAAAGGAAATTGGGAATGTGCAATACAATGTCGACAAAGCTATTGAAGCGTTAACGGATGTTCAGGTTCCAAAAGGAGTTTCACACCAGCAATATGCAGTTTCCTCTGCTAATAAACTAGCGGACTTTTTAAGTGATTTACTAAACAATATGCAAATGTCAATGTCTAAACCAGGTGCAGGAAAACCAAAACCAGGTGATGGACAAGGAATGCAACTTCCGGACATTATTAAAAAACAGAAGGGTTTAGCAGATAAAATGAAAGACGGAATGAAGCAAGGAGATAAACCCGGGGACAAAAGCGGAGACAAACCAGGACAAGGTCAGGGTGAAAAACCGGGACAGGGAAAAAGCGGAAACGGAAAAGAGGGTCAGGGTAAAGATGGTCAGGGAAGTAAAGGCGGTGATAAAAGTTCTTCAGGAAAAGATGGTAAAAACGGGAAAGGGGAAAAGAGCGGAAAAGAAGGAGATGATGGCGAAGGAGATGCCGAAGCTATAATGGAGATTTATAAGGAGCAGGTAAAACTTCGTGAAGCATTACAAAAAGAATTAGCCAAACAAGGATTAGATTCTCAGGGAAAATCTGTGATCGATCAGATGAAACAATCAGAGAAGCAACTTTTAAATAAAGGATTTAAAAACGAGAACCTGCAAAGAATCTTAAATATTCAGCAGGAATTATTAAAATTAAACAATGCTGTTCAGCAACAAGGGCAGGATACGAAACGCCAGTCTGAAACAAATAAGGCTGAATTTACAAATCGTTCAAATGCTTTACCAAGCTCATTATTGGATTATTTAAACAGTGTAGAGATTTTAAATAGACAATCACTACCTTTGCGCTCAAATTTTAACCAAAAGGTTCAAGAATATTTTAATACAAAATGATCAATTTTAATTACGAAACAGATTTTAATTTAGACAACGAAGAAGCCTTTTCTAACTGGTTGAGTGCTGTTATTGTTTCTGAGAATAAAAACGAAGGGGAGATAAATTATATATTTTGTGATGATGAATATCTTCATAAAATTAATGTGGAATATCTAAACCACGATACACTAACAGATATTATTAGTTTTGATTACACTGTAGGTAACGAACTAAACGGAGACATTTTTGTTTCTGTAGAAAGAGTAGAAGATAATGCTAAAGATTTTGAGGTCTCTTTTGAAGAAGAATTAAAGCGTGTTTTAGCCCACGGTATATTACATTACTGTGGATACAAAGACAAAACAGATGCAGATGCAGATGTGATGCGTTCGAAAGAAGATGAAAAAATCGCTATGTTCCACGTGGAACTATAACTTAAATCAATAATTGTTTTCTGAAATTATGTTCCACGTGAAACACTATGAGTTTAATTTGTTTTAAACGTTCCACGTGAAACATTCAAAACTTACAATTTAACCTTTCAGATGTTTCACGTGGAACATAATATGAAGAGGTTTTATTTTGGAGATTTGGTAAAACACGTGATGTTTTTTAATCTGTTCCACGTGGAACAGATTATAGTTGGTTTGGAATTTGGAATCTAGAAATTGAAATTTCAGAGTTTGTGTTGCGCTTTAGCGCCGTTCCACGTGGAACAAAAAGTTTATAAAGTTAATTCTGAGAACCGACTTAACCGGTTTCCAGAGAATAATAAAACAAATGTTTTTAGAAGAATACGATGTTATTGTGGTGGGTGCTGGCCATGCTGGTTCTGAAGCCGCGGCAGCGGCCGCAAATTTGGGATCAAAAACTTTATTGGTTACAATGAGTTTGCAAAACATTGCACAGATGTCCTGTAATCCTGCGATGGGCGGAATTGCAAAGGGACAGATCGTTCGTGAGATTGATGCCCTTGGTGGATACTCCGGAATTGTTTCGGATAAAACGGCTATCCAGTTCAAGATGCTGAATAAATCAAAAGGACCTGCCATGTGGTCGCCAAGAGTTCAGAGCGACCGAATGCGTTTTGCCGAAGAATGGAGAATGATGCTGGAGGGAACTCCGAATCTTGATTTCTACCAGGAGATGGTCAAAGGATTGATTATTGAGAATGGAAAAATAAAAGGAATCAAAACTTCACTAGGAATTGAAATTCGTTCGAAATCTGTTGTCCTGACAAATGGAACTTTTTTGAATGGTTTGATTCATATCGGGGACAAACAATTCGGTGGAGGCAGAGCGGGTGAAAGTGCAGCGTATGGAATCACCGAAGATTTGGTTGCGGCAGGTTTTGAATCGGGAAGAATGAAAACAGGAACGCCTCCGCGAGTAGATGGTCGCTCTCTGGATTATTCTAAAATGAATGAAGAAAAAGGAGATGCAAAACCGGATAAGTTTTCGTATTCAGATGTGACATCGCCGTTGGTTCACCAAAGATCTTGTCATATGACCTATACGTCATTGGATGTACATGATATTTTGAGGTCAGGTTTTGATCGTTCACCAATGTTCAACGGTCGTATTAAAAGTATCGGCCCGAGATACTGTCCTTCGATAGAAGATAAGATAAATCGTTTTGCAGATAAAGAGCGTCACCAGTTATTTGTCGAACCGGAAGGTTGGAATACCTGCGAGGTCTATGTAAACGGATTTTCAACTTCGTTACCGGAGGATATTCAATTTAAAGCGTTGCGATCTGTAGCCGGTTTTGAAAAGGTGAAATTTTTCCGTCCGGGTTATGCAATCGAATATGATTATTTTCCGCCAACCCAATTGAAACATACTTTGGAAACAAAGCTGGTGGAAGGATTATATTTTGCCGGACAAATAAACGGAACAACAGGATATGAAGAAGCAGCCTCACAAGGATTGATGGCAGGAATCAATGCGCATTTAAAAGTGCATGAAAAAGCCCCGTTGATTTTAAAACGTGACGAAGCGTATATCGGAGTTCTGATTGATGACCTGATTACAAAAGGAACGGAAGAACCATATCGTATGTTTACGTCACGGGCAGAATACCGAACATTGTTGCGTCAGGATAATGCCGATTTCAGGTTAACGCCAATGTCGCACGAAATTGGTCTGGCGTCTGAAAAACGTTTACGCAGAATGGAACATAAATTAAACGAGTCTGAAAAGATGGTTGCCTTTTTCAAAGAAACAAGTGTTTCGATTGGAGAGGCAAATCCTATTTTGGAATCTAAAGATACAGCCCTGATTACGCAAGGTGATAAGATGTTTAAAGTTTTCTCTCGTCCTCAGATTGATTTGGAAGATATCATGAAGTTTGAGAAAGTAGCTGCGTATGTTGCAGAGAATGATTTGGATCAGGAAATTTTAGAACAAGCCGAAATCCAGGTAAAATATTCCGGTTATATTGAGAAGGAAAGAAACAATGCAGATAAGCTGACAAGACTGGAAGAAGTAAAAATTCCGGAGAACTTTGATTATAATAAAATCAAATCAATGTCGATTGAAGCAAAACAGAAACTGAGTAAAATCCGTCCCGTAACAATTTCTCAGGCTTCAAGAATCAGCGGTGTTTCGCCAAGTGATATTTCGGTATTGTTAATTTACATGGGAAGGTAGTTTTTAGTTTTCAGTTTTCAGTCTCAGTTTTCAGTTGTTTGTTCTAAATCGTAAACTGAAAACTGAGACTGAACACTGAGACTGAACACTGAGACTGAACACTGAGACTGAACACTGAGACTGAACACTGAGACTGTGACTAAAAATTGTTCCACGTGAAACTATCGGTGACAGTTCCAATATAAAGTAATTATTTTTTATCATCTACTCATGAAGATAATTGAGAAAGAAGTTTTATCATTGCAGGATAAAGAAGTGTTATTGCAACTTTGGAATAGTGAATATCCGGAGCGATTGAATTATCAGACAATGGATGAATTTGATTTGTATCTGGACGCATTATCTGAAAAGAATCATTATTTGTTAATCGATGATGAAGATAAAATAAAAGGTTGGGCATTTACGTTTTTAAGAAACGATGAAGACTGGTTTGCTGTAATTTTAAATCAGGATGTTCAGGGAACAGGAAAAGGATCGCTTCTGATTAATGAATTGAAAAAGAGGAAAGACAGTTTGAATGGTTGGGTTATTGATCACGAAAAGGATGTGAAACAAAATAAAGAGAAGTATAAATCTCCACTGTTGTTTTACATCAAAAACGGATTTGTAATTTGTACCGAAACAAGAATTGAAAACGAGAAAATGTCTGCTGTCAAAATAAATTGGAAAAAGTAAAATAAATATAAAATAAGAAGACCCTAAAAGTGAAAATTTCATTTTTAGGGTTTGCTGTGAAATTAAACCAAAATACCTATAATTAAAAAATGGACGTTTTAAATAAAAAACATTTTCTTACTGTAAAAGATCACTCGGTATCCAAAGAAATTTTCGAATTGTTTCATGATGAAAATCTCGACATGCTCATTACATCCCCGCAGCCGGATTTAGAAAATTTAGGAAGATATTACGAAAGCGAAGATTATATTTCGCATACAGACAACAAACGTTCCGTTTTTGAAAAAGCGTACCATTTTGTAAAAAATATTGCGTTGAAAAATAAACTGGATTTAATTAATTCGGAACAATCTCAAAAAGGTAAAATTTTAGATATTGGTGCCGGAACCGGAGATTTTTTATTAACGGCAAAAAATGACGGTTGGGAAACAGTCGGAGTAGAGCCGAGCGAAAGAGCAAAAGAAATCGCGATTAAAAAAGGAATTTCATTTGTAGAAGAAATAAGTGTCCTTGAAAATAATTCTTTCGACGTCATTACCATGTGGCATGTTTTGGAACACGTTCCAAATTTGGAATTACAAATTCAGGAACTGAAGCGTTTATTAAAACCAACTGGAACATTAATTGTTGCGGTTCCAAATTTCAAATCGTACGACGCTAAATATTATAAAGAATTTTGGGCAGCTTATGATGTGCCGATTCACTTTTGGCATTTTTCGAAAAAAGCGATTCAGTCCCTTTTTGCAAAAGTGGATATGAAGCTGGAAAAAGTGCTTCCGATGAAATTTGATTCTTTTTATGTGAGCTTATTATCGGAGAAATACAAAACCGGAAAAATGAATTACATTCGCGCTTTTTTTGTGGGTTTAAAGTCAAATCTGAAAGCGAAGCAAACATTGGAATATTCTTCGCACATTTACATGCTAAAAAACAGCTAAAACTTATTTTTGGCCTATTTAAGCGAAGTTTTACAGTAAAAAGGACTCTGAATATGTCTTTTTTTAGAAAATCGCTTAAAATTGAGCTAATAAATCCATTAGTAATAACAGTAAATTATAAATATTTTAAGTCCGATAACAAAAATTGATACAAGAAAAAAAGAGCATTTTTTAAACTTTATGTTGATGCTATTTATTTTTTTATATTTTTGTCTTCAACATTAAAAAAATAGAAATTAAAAAAAATGAAAAAAGCATTAGTAATTATCGCAGTTTCAATTTTAGTTGTTTCATGTGGTAAAACAGCAGAAGTTAAAGAAGTAAAAACGGCTTACGTTGATACTTCGGTTTTAATGAAAGAGTACACTGAGGCAAAAGATCTGGAAGCAAAATACAAAGGTCAGGCAGAAGAAAAAGGAAGACAACTACAAGCTGAAATTACTCGTTTTAAACAAGACGCTGCTAGTTTTCAAAGTCAGGCACAGGCAAACGGTCAGGCATGGGCACAACAAAGAGGTGCTGAGTTGCAAAAAAGAGAGCAGCAATTGGGTTACGCCCAACAAGCTTTATCTCAACAATTACAACAGGAAAGCGGAGTTGAAATGGACTCTCTTGTAAGCGGAGTGAAGAAATTCATCAAAGAATACGGTAAGAAAAACGGTTACTCTTATATCTACGGAACTGGTGATGCTGCTACAGTATTATATGCTGAAGAGAAATATGATATTACAAAAGATATCATTAAAGCTTTGAACGATAAGTACAAAGCAGCTCCTAAAACAGACGAAAAAGCTCCGGCTAAAGAAGGCGAAGAGGCTAAAAAATAAGCTTCCAAACGAACTAAATTTAAAAACCTAAATCTATCTCAGATTTAGGTTTTTTTCTTTTATAAAAATACGATACTTTTAGTTTTTCAATACAAGCCAAATGCAAGACGTTACAGAAGCTGCTGCTTATACCTTACAATTCATCAATCAGACGCAAAAGTCTATATTCCTTACCGGTAAAGCGGGTACAGGAAAAACGACACTTTTGCGTGAAATTATTGCTACTACACATAAAAATACTGTGGTTGTGGCCCCTACAGGAATTGCCGCACTAAATGCCGGAGGAGTAACCATTCACTCCATGTTTCAGCTGCCTTTTTCTGCCTTTATTCCCTCTTATGAAGCGAATTCCCAGTTTACAGAAACCGTAAAATTCGAAAATAAGGAAACACTGCGAAGACATTTTAAAATGAATAATGTCAAGCGAAACGTGATCAAAAACATGGAATTGCTGATTATTGATGAAGTAAGTATGCTTCGTGCCGATTTGCTTGATGCTATTGACTTTATGATGCAGACGGTCCGTAGAAATTCACAGGCTTTTGGAGGTGTTCAGGTCCTTTTTATTGGTGATTTACTGCAATTGCCGCCCGTAATCCGGGATGAAGAATGGAGAACGCTGCGCAATTATTATAAAGGGAAATTCTTTTTTCATTCACATGTTATACAGCAAAATCCGCCTTTGTATATTGAATTATCGAAGATTTATCGTCAGACCGATGATGATTTTATTGCTGTTTTGAATAATCTGAGAAATAATCAGATTTCACCGCAGGATATCCAGTTTCTGAACCAGTATGTCAAACCGGATTTCGATTTAAAAAATCATGAAGGCTATATCACTTTAACTACGCACAATGCCAAAGCAGATTCCATTAACGAGCAGTCGATTAATGATTTGGCCGGAAGGGAATATTCGTACCAGCCCTTTATCGTAAGTGATTTCCCGGAAAAAATTTTCCCTGTTGAAGAAAACCTGAAACTGAAGGTGGGTGCCCAGGTAATGTTCGTTAAAAACGATTTGTCTTTCGAAAAACGCTATTTTAATGGAAAAATGGGCATTATCAAGTCACTTTCGCCCGAAGAAATCTTTGTACACTTTCCGGAAGAAAATAAAACCATCGAAGTAGAGAAATACGAATGGAAAAATATCCGCTACAAAGTCAATGAGCTTACAAAAGAGATAGAAGAGGAAATTTTAGGCACTTTTGCCCATTATCCTCTTAAACTGGCCTGGGCCATTACGGTGCATAAAAGCCAGGGATTAACTTTCGACAAAGCTGCGCTTGATGTATCGCAGGTTTTTCTTCCAGGACAAGCCTATGTTGCTTTATCGCGTTTAAGATCCTTAAACGGGCTTATTTTGCTTTCTCCGATGCAGATGAACGGTATTTCCAATGATCAGGATGTGATGGACTACGCTTTGAATAAAGCTAGCGAAGATATTTTAGAAAAATCACTGCATTTTGAAACGAAAAATTTTATTCATAACTATTTGATTAACAGTTTTAACTGGACAGATTTAACGCAGGAGTGGCGAAATCATCGTTTTAGTTACAACGAAAATGCCGCTGCTTCAGAAAAAGCCAAACATGCGATCTGGGCGCACAAACGTCTGGAAATTATAGATCAGCTTACAGATCCGGCGCAAAAGTTCATCAATCAGCTCAATAAAATATTCAATACCGAGACAGTCGATCTGTACTTTGTTCAGGAAAGGGTAGAAGCAGCCTATGCCTATTTCTTCAAGCCAATGGACAAACTGGTTACCGATCTTTTGCATAAAATGGCTGAAATTCAGAAATTTAAAAAAGTAAAGGAATTTTATGAAGAACTGGCCTTTCTGGATGATCTGCAGACTAAAGCTGTTTTGCGTTTAATGAAAGCCAAGTTATTAATTGAAATTGTCGTTGCCGGAGAAACGATTTGTAAAGATAAACTAACATCGTCTGAAATTAAAAATTTCAAATCGAATAAGCTCGAAAAGATCCGTGAGGAATTTCAAATGAGCAATACCGATATTTTTAAACTGGACGAGCCGGTTATTCGATATACAGCGAAAAAACTGGACAAAAACGAACCAAAGGCAGTTAAAAAAACAACCGTCGAAGAAACGTATGATTTGTGGATGGAGAAAAATTCGGTTGAGGATATTGCCAGGATGAGAAAGTTGACGGTACAAACCATTGAAACACATTTGGTTAAACTGATTCAGGCTAAAAAAATAGAAATTTCGGATGTGCTGCCCTATGATAAAATACTCGCTTTGCGGGAAGCTTTTGAGTTTTACCAGGAAGAATCGCTGAATGGCCTGAAAGAAAAACACGGGGACGAGTTTACCTGGGATGAACTTAAAATGTTCAAGGCAAGTATAAATTAATTACTTTTATAGTACGTTAACTATCAGATTTATAATGATTCAAATTATTTAACTATGAAAAAAGGATGTATTTATATAGTTTTTTTGATTTTTTGCACTCACACGATTTTCAGTCAGGATTTAAAACCGGAATATCAAAAGTTTGTCAAGAGCTTTATTGCTAATGTGAAAAGCAATAACAAGGCTGGTGTTGCTACTTTTATTTCTTTTCCGCTGGGAAGGGATTATCCCATTCCTGCTGTTAAGAATAAAGCCGATTTTATAAAAAGATACGATCAGATTTTTGATACGACATTGAAAAATAAAATTATAAAATCGAATCCCGCAAAAGACTGGAGTGAAATGGGCTGGCGTGGTATTATGCTTTTACAGGGCGATATCTGGATGGATACTGACGGTAAAGTAATCACGATAAATTACCAGTCGCAATACGAAAAAAAGCAAAAGACCAAACTGATTGCCAGTGAAAAAGGAAAATTGAATCCTGCCATTGCAACTTTTAAAACACCTGTTTGTATTTTGGAAACGAGCAAATTCAGAATTAGGATTGATGATTTGGGAAATGATAATTTCAGGTATGCATCGTGGTCGATCAAAAAGTCAATGAGTGAGACCCCTGATTTAGTGATTACAAAAGGAAAAGATATTTCTGATGGCAGTGGTGGAAATCACCATTATGAATTCAAAAAAGGAAATTTCACTTATGAATGTGCCATTATTGTGATTGGAACTTCCGATTCACCTCCGGCTAGTCTGACTATTTATCAGGATGGAAAGGAGATCCTGACCCAAAATGCAAAATTGATTTTGAAATAAAGAACCTGATTTAAAGCAGTTTTTATTCGTTTACAGCTCTTTTTGTAAAAGAAACGACTTTCTGTGTGTTTCCAGTAAAAATAACAACTGAGAATGATTTTTATGAAGCCGTTATAATCAGTTTTTATATTTAAAGAAATTAAAATGCAATTTTAACAGCGTTTTTACTATAAATTTATTTCCACGTGGAATAACTGAAGCTACTTTTCGTACTGCGACGTTTTTTTTCTACCGGATAAAAAAAATCCTCTTTTCATTTTGAAAAAAGGATTTAATAAGTAAGTAGTAAAGGAATTTTATAATGCTTCGACTAAAATCCAGGCATCCGGATTTTCTCCTTTTTGAATTTCTTTCTGAGCTTTTTCAGCTTCTGCCATTGTTGGATAACTTCCGTATAAAACCGGGAATAAACCGTGTTTGTTTTCACCTAACATTCGTGCATTATAACCATCCTTTATAAGTTGATTATAAGCTTTTCTGGCATTTTGTTCGCTTCTGAATGCACCTGCCATAATGTGGTAAGGCATTGTTTTTACTTCCGCAGTTTCTGTTTTAACTGAATCTACAGAAAGGGTTACAGCAGGTAATGGATTTTGAATAAAAAAAGTGGCTTCCTGAATTTTGTTCTGTACTTTTTTCTGAACAGCACCTTCAACAACAAGTGTCTGGCTGGCTATTTGGTTTTGGTACAAAGGATATCCGATACTTCCGGTGATACCTAAACCTAAAACAAAAATGGCAGCATATCTTAAATACGGTCTTGAAGATCGTACTTGTTCTTCAGCTTCGTGTAAGGTTATCGTTTCTCTTTCCTGAATTTCTTCCAGTTTTTTCTCGAATATTTCTCTCTTAACCAAAGGAGAAACAAACGGACCTAATCCGAAAGAGGTTGAAAGATAATTGGTCTGATCGTTTGGAGTAAAAACCATGTTCTTATCTGCATTGAGACGAATATCACCGATGTTTTTAAAACTTAAAACACCATATTCTTCTAATACTTTTTTCCAATTCATAACCTCGTGTGCAATGGCACTTACAGCAAAACCATAAGAGGTATTTTCTGACTGAGCAATATGATTGGCCAGCAAACCGTCATTGTTTTTTAACAGGCTGTTGAACGCTATAGTTTTCTTTGGGGGAAAAAACGAATTGGTGCTTTCATTAAGCCTGGCCGAGTGAATTTCGGTTAAAAATGCTCCAAACCCTGGAACCGTTACGCATTGGTAACGATATAATAATTGCGAGATGTAAGTTTCGATTTTCATGGTAACAAAGTTATGTAATGCATATAGTTATCAAAATTTTATTCACAATTTTTATTAACAATCTTCTTTATTTTATAGATAATTAATTTTCAAAGAGTTAAATGTACGTAGTCATTGTGGAATTGATTATTTTCGGGATCTAAACTATTTTTTATTAAGAAATTACTTTATTTTAATGATATTTGCGCTTTCGAATCGGATTTTTATCCCACTCTATTTTACATAATATTTTTAAACAATGTCAGATCAGGAATTATTTTACCTTTTAGCCTTACTTAAAGTGGATGGAGTTGGAGATGTAATGGCTAAAAAACTATTGGCACATTTTGGAAATGCGGAGACGATTTTTAAAACCAAAATAAATCAGATTGCTGCTCTTGGCGGAGTAGGTTCCGCATTATTGAAGAACATGAAAGATAAATCAGTCTTTGCAAAAGCGAATAGAGAACTGGAATTCATAAAGGCTAGTTCTTTAGAGGTTTCTTTTTTCCAGGATGTCGACTATCCGGAACGCCTAAAACATTGTTTTGATGCACCCGTTTTGATCTTTTCTGCCGGAAATATTAATTTAAAGAACAGAAAAATAATCAGCATTGTCGGTACCCGCCAGATTACTTCTTACGGAACAGAATTTTGCAGGTCCTTTATTGAAGATCTGGCACCATTGGATCCTATAATTGTCAGTGGTTTTGCATATGGTGTTGATATTGTCGCACATCAGCTGGCTATGGAAAATAACCTTCAGACCATTGGAGTTTTGGCTCACGGATTAAACCAGATTTATCCTAAAACACATAAAAAATATATAGCAAAAATGGAAGAAAATGGCGGTTTTATTACCGAGTTTTGGAGCTCCTCTAATCCGGACAGGGAAAATTTTGTCCGCAGAAACCGTATTGTTGCCGGAATTTCAGAGGCCACAATTGTTATTGAATCTGCTGACAGAGGTGGCTCGCTAATCACGGCAAACATAGCGAACGATTACAATCGGGATGTTTTTGCCGTTCCGGGACGAAGTACAGATGTCTACAGCATGGGTTGTAATAACCTGATTAAAACCCAAAAAGCGCACATGCTCACCAGTGCTGCCGATTTGGTTTATATGCTCAACTGGGATATTCAAAGCACAGGGAAGTCGGTTCAGAAACAGTTATTTGTGGAACTGGAAGCTGATGAACAAAAAATTTACGATTTTCTCCTAAAAAACGGTAGGGAATTACTCGATACTATTGCACTGAGTTGTGATTTTCCTATTTATAAAATTTCGGGAATCTTACTAAACATGGAGTTGAAAGGAGTAATTCGGCCATTGCCCGGGAAGCTGTTTGAGGCGATCTGATTTAAATTTTAAACCCTTCAGGTTTCAAAAACCTGACGGGTCTAAAAGATCTATTTTCCAAATCCCAGTTTTTCACGAACTTTCTGTAAAACCGGATTGGCTACACTGGCTGCTTTTTCAGCTCCTTTTTTTAATAAAGCATCTATTTCATCCAGGTTGTTGATGTAGTAATTGTATTTTTCTCTTTCGGTTTTGAATTTTTCAGTAATCAGTTCAAACAAAGCTTGTTTGGCGTGACCATAACCGTAATTTCCGCCTAAATAATTGGCTCTCATTTCGGCAATCTGATCTGCTGTTGCCAGTAAAGAATAAATCGCAAAGGCATTGCAGGTATCCGGATTTTTAGGTTCCTCAAGAGGGGTGCTGTCTGTTTCGATACTCATTACCTGCTTGCGGAGCGTTTTGTCATCCAGGAAAATATTGATGATATTATTGGCAGATTTACTCATTTTTCCACCATTGGTTCCGGGAATCAGCATGCTGTCTTCCTGAATTTTAGCTTCCGGAATTACAAATGTTTCTCCCATCTGGTGGTTGAAACGGGAAGCGACGTCACGCGTAATTTCTAAATGCTGCAACTGGTCTTTTCCAACCGGTACAAATTCAGCATCATACAACAGAATGTCAGCAGCCATTAACATTGGATAGGTGAAAAGTCCGGCGTTTACATCGTCCAGACGATCTGCTTTATCTTTGAAAGAATGCGCTAAAGTCAAACGCTGAAATGGAAAAAAACAGCTTAAATACCAGGTTAATTCTGCAGTTTGAGTAACGTCAGACTGTCTGTAGAAAGTTACTTTCTCCGGATTTAAACCACAGGCCAGCCAGGCAGCAGCAGTACTATTGGTGTTTTCCCGTAATGTTTTTCCATCTTTTATTTGGGTAATGGAATGCAAATCAGCGATAAACAAAAAAGATTCATTTGCCGGATTGTTTGATAATTCGATTGCAGGAATAATTGCTCCTAATAAGTTGCCTAAGTGTGGCGTTCCAGTACTCTGAACACCAGTAAGTATTTTTGCCATTCTAGTTTTTTTCGTATTCTTTAACCGCAAAGTTCGCAAAGTTTTTCGCAAAGTGCATCAGGTTTGATTTTTTCTTTGTAAATATTATAAAGTTTTTAAAAATTGCTTGGAAATTACTGGCTTGTTTATAAGAAAATCGAATATTCTTAAAATCTACTGATCTAAAATTCTAAATTCATTTCTGTTTTCTTACTTTTGAAACCATGAAAGGAATAAAAATTGTTTTTTGGATCATCTGGCGCATTTGGTTTTATATTTTAATGGCCATTCCGATATTGATTATGCTGCCGTTTTTGCTGGTATCAATTATAACCGAAAGTGGTTACCCGTACTTTTTTAAAATGGCCCGGATCTGGGCAAAATTCATTCTTTTCGGAATGGGTTTTTATTATAAAATTAAGCGGGAACAAAAGCTGGAAAAGCATAAAAGTTATATGATCGTAGCCAACCATACTTCAATGACCGACATTATGCTGATGCTTGCCGTAATCAAAAATCCGTTTGTTTTTGTCGGTAAAAAGGAGCTTTCAAAGATTCCATTGTTTGGTTTTTTCTATAAAAGAACCTGTATTCTGGTGGACAGAAATTCATCCAGAAGTAAAAATGAAGTGTTCAAAAGAGCACAAAACCGTCTGAATCAGGGATTAAGTATTTGTATTTTTCCTGAAGGAGGAGTTCCGGATGATGAAACAATCCTGTTGGATGAATTTAAGGACGGTGCTTTCAGACTGGCGATTGACCATCAGATTCCGATTGTTCCCATTGTTTTTGCCGATAATAAAGAACGCTTTTCGTATACTTTTTTGAGCGGAAGCCCCGGAAAAATGAGAGGAAAAATACTGCCGTTTGTAGAGACGAAAGGACTTACGAGCGAAAGCAGGAAAGACCTTAGAGATCAGGTGAGACAATTGATTTATAAGGGATTACTCGAATTTAAAAAGAAAGATAAGATTTAAAGATATCCCATAAATATTAAACCCGGCACTGAGTATGAATCGTGCCGGGTTTTCTTTTGAATTTAAAACCCCTTTTATATTCAAAATCTAACGATGAATTATTTTAACTGCAATAAAGCGTAGTATTTTTTTTAACTTTTTTTTGGTCAGTTTGCGATTTTTACGCCACAACAATTCTATTTTTTCTTTCATAATAAAATTATTTACGATTGATATTTAGATTTTTGATCGTTGTAATGTCGGCATCACATTTATATAGAGAGCGTAAACCGGAAAAGGTTGCGTGAATAGTAAAAGTTTTTTTTATAATTTATTGAAATAAAAAAACCCGACAGGTTTTGGGCCTGTCGGGTTGTTGGTATATAAATCTGCAATATTCAGATTTTCACTGTTTTAAGCGTTAGCTAATTCTTTGATGTGCGCTTTAATTTTAACTTCCAGTTCATCAGCTAATTCCGGATTAT
The DNA here is from genome assembly GCF_020991415.1 of Flavobacterium sp. ENC. Classification (GTDB taxonomy): domain Bacteria; phylum Bacteroidota; class Bacteroidia; order Flavobacteriales; family Flavobacteriaceae; genus Flavobacterium. Next base: position 790,431 of record NZ_JAJMOY010000001.1, read on the forward strand.
CTTTAATTAAAACTTTTACGGCATCACGTCCTTGCCCTAATTTGGTATCTCCGTAGCTGAACCATGATCCTGCTTTCTTAACGATTTCAAATTCGACTGCTAAATCTAAAATTTCACCAGTTTTAGAAACTCCTTCTCCGTACATGATGTCGAATTCGGCAGTTTTAAATGGTGGAGCTACTTTATTTTTAACCACTTTTACTTTGGTTCTGTTTCCAATTACGTTTTCTCCGTCTTTAATCTGGGAAGAACGACGAATATCTAAACGCACAGAAGCGTAGAATTTCAAGGCGTTACCACCGGTTGTCGTTTCAGGATTTCCGAACATCACACCGATTTTCTCTCTCAACTGGTTGATGAAGAAAACAGTACAGTTGGTTTTACTGATCGTTCCCGTTAGTTTTCTTAATGCCTGAGACATCAAACGTGCGTGAAGACCCATTTTAGAATCTCCCATTTCACCTTCGATTTCACTTTTCGGCGTTAAGGCTGCTACCGAGTCAATTACAACAATATCAATGGCTCCTGAACGGATCAGGTTTTCTGCAATTTCCAAAGCCTGCTCACCATTGTCCGGTTGAGAAATGATCAGGTTTTCGATGTCTACGCCTAATTTTTCAGCATAATTTCTGTCAAAGGCATGTTCAGCATCTATAAAAGCTGCAATTCCGCCTGCTTTTTGGGCTTCTGCAATTGCATGTAATGTCAGGGTAGTTTTACCAGAGGATTCAGGTCCGTAGATTTCAATGATTCTTCCTCTTGGATAACCATTTACTCCAAGCGCTAAATCAACACCAAGAGAACCCGAAGAAATTGTTTCAACTTCTACGATGGCTTTATCGCCCATTTTCATTACGGTTCCTTTTCCGTACGTCTTATCTAGTTTGTCAAGCGTAAGTTGTAACGCTTTTAATTTGGCCTCTTTCTCTGAACTCATCTCTTTTTTTTCTTTTTCTTTCATCTAAAATTTTTCTTTTTCTCTTCTAAATATAAATCGGAAAACAAATAACTTCCTGATTTAGATTTGTATGGGCATATAGTGCTGTAAAATTACTTCTTTTTTTTTAAGTTTGATTCTCTCCAATTGTTACAAATTGGGACAAATTTTACTATAAAAATAAAGCCTTTAATTCGGTAGCTTCAGAAGGTTTTATTTTTCCGGCAAGCAGTAAACTCAGTTGTTTACGGCGTAAAGCAGCATCAAAACGTTGTTTTTCCAGTTCCGTTTCCGGCTCGATGGCGGGAACTTCAACAGGTCTTCCGGTATCATCTACGGCAACAAAGGTGTAAATAGCTTCGTTGGCTTTGGTTCTGTTTCCGGATTCACGGTCTTCTACCCAGACATCTATAAAAACTTCCATCGAACTTTTAAAAGATCGCGACACTTTTGCTTCAACAGTCACAACACTTCCCAAAGAAATGGCTCTGTTGAAAGCGACGTGGTTCACAGAAGCCGTCACTACGATCCGGCGTGAATGTCTTCTGGCTGCGATACTTGCTGCGCGATCCATTCTCGCTAATAATTCACCACCAAAAAGATTGTTCAGTGGATTTGTTTCGCTCGGTAAAACTAAATCTGTTAAAATAGTAAGGGACTCTGCAGGATGTTTTGGATTCATTTTCTTAATATAAAATTTATTTTTTGCTATTCGCTAAGCGAACATTTTTCCTGCCACGGATTTCACAGTGGCATATTATTTTAATTTAGCCAGTAAACCGCCATTACGGCCGGGATAAAATAGATGACAATGGTTCTTGCTCCGTCATAATCTTTAGCTAATCGCTGACCGAAAAGCATCATTAACAAACAAATACAGGAGAAAATCGCACCGTAAAAACCAAATTCACGGCCACTGTCGGTAAGCAGCTGTATGGCCCCTACCACACATAGAATTCCTGAAATCAATTCTAAAATTAAAAGGTGCAGCAGGGCAAGCGGGACCTGATTTTTTAAAGCTGTTTTGGCAAAATGTTCTTTGAGCCAGGAAACATTGTCTTTCCAGTAAAATATTTTCTCATAGCCTGATTGTAAAAAGGTCAGCGCTAAAAAAAGCAACAGTAAAATTGAAGCAACATTATTCATTACTAATTATTTTTTATGAATTAAACGTGTGAGTTTTATGGATAAATCTGTCAAAATTATTTTTGCATTTCCGTTTCTTTCAATATGATACATTGCATCTGAAAGTTCCTTAAAAATATCGTGTATGTTATTTCCGTTTACAAAAGGCGCAAAATTTTCGAGTTTGAATTTATCTACTTTCGGCTCAATGTAAACGAGAGCGGGTGCCTGATAATTCAGCAAAAGCGCCTGTCGGAACATTTCGATACAAAACTGAATAAATTTTTTCTGGCTTTCGCGGCCAAGTGAAGCAATTTCCTCGCTCCAGGAAATTAAATCCTGAATGGCAGCTGCATTACCTTTTGCCCGAAAAGCGGCACGGACCCAATTGACAAACCATTGTTCAAAAGGATATTCGGAATCATCTTCTTTTACTAACGAAAGTGCTTTGTTGAAATTTCCCTGCGCCTGATGTGCAATTTTTAAAGCGACATTCTGGTCGATATTCTCCTGCGCTACCAAAGCTCCTGCAATTACTTTTTCCGGCAAGCCATTAAAATGGATTACCTGGCAGCGCGATCGTATGGTTTGGATGATATCTTCCTCATTTTCAGAAATCAGTATAAAAATGGTTTTGTCTGAAGGTTCTTCAAGCAGTTTTAATAATTTATTGGATGCGGCGATGTTCATTTTATCGGCCATCCAGATAATCATAATTTTGTAACCGCCTTCGTATGATTTTAACGAAAGGGATTTTAAAACTTCCTGCGCATCTTCGACCCTGATTTCTCCCTGTTTGTTTTGAACGCCCAGTACTTTATACCAGTCAAATAAACCTCCGTAAGGCATTTCCTGAATAAATGTTCTCCAGTCCTGAATGAAATCTAAACTCTTGGGTTTTGTTTTTACATCTTCGGTAGTTACTGTAGGATAGATAAAGTGAAGATCGGGATGTGAAATGTTTTGGAATTTGAGATTGCAGGAATCATTTCCGTTTGAGTTTTCATCTCCGGTATTGTTACATAAAATGTATTGCGCATAGGCAATAGCGGTCGATAATGTACCGCTTCCTTCGGGCCCGACAAATAATTGTGCGTGCGGAATCCTTCCGGAAGATGCACTTTTTATCAAGTGACTTTTGATGTAATCCTGACCTAAAATTTGAGAAAATTGCATGGGACAAAGATAGAAGAAAATGATGTAGTCAAAAATTTTCGGAATAAAGATTAATTATGGGCGTATTTTTTATTTCAAAAAACTATTTTTTTTAAAAATGTTTATCTTTTTTCTGTAATCTTTTGTTAATACTGAGTACCCTTTGATGAGATATTAAGACTTTTTTGTTAATAGTTTTTAAAAATTTAATGAAAACATGTCTTTTTTTTGTCTACAATAATGCGTAAAGATGTTGTTAAATTAGTCCGTTTCTTACAAGAAAAAACTTTAACAAAATTAACAAAAAACTCGGCAAAAGGCATATTTTCTCGATATACGACGTTTTTTTACGACAATCTGAAACTCAATTTTTCAAAAAAAAAAACATTAAAGTTGCGATTTAACATAATTTATATATTTTTGTTTTCATCAACAACCAATTTTTAAAATAGAATTTATGAAAGGGAAAATTATTTTTTTTAGTTTATTTTTTATCTTGACAACTGCAGCAGCTTCTGCACAGGCTAAAAACGCTCCAAGAAGTATTATTAGTACAACAGCACTTATTCGTAAATACCACGATCAAAAAGAATTGAGCGGTATGCAGAAAGGTGAACTTTTGGAATTGTACATTGAGCGTATTAAAGTATTAGTTAAAACTCTCCCTTACATCGCTTTGGTGACTAAACCAGGCGTTACTATGGCAGATTTAGGTATTCCGGACGACAGTGAGCACAAAAAAGTGTTAGATGCTCAGGCAGTTGGAACATCTGCATTTTTGGATACTACAGTGGAATTCCAAAGAAAAATGATGCCATATTCCGACAAAGGAAACTTGATCGCAGCTATTTTATTTTACGAAAGCACATTGAAATCATTACACGAGTTCAACGAATTGAACGAAATGTAATTTTTAAAACAAATATTTTAAAACCTTTTCCGGAATCTTTACGTAAGTGTATTTGATTTTAGAAAAGATTAAAAAATAACAACTCGTTCTCGAAGGTTCTGAAATACTATCAGAAAATTCGGGATGAGTTTTTATCATATTACGCATACGCATCCCAAATTTATTATTAACCTAATAACACCTTATCATGAAAAAAATTACTCAAATCATCTGCATCCTTTTGACAGTAACCAGTATGAGTGCTCAACAAGAGAAAGGAATTATGGGCTACAACAATTGGTTAAATAACTGGACCGAATTTAAGCCTAATAAAGTAGAGTATGGAGAAGCCAATCAAATATTAGCAGGGAATATTTCTGTTAATACTAAATTGATGAAAAGGAATATCTATGTTTTGCAAGGAAACGTTTATGTTACAAACAATGCTGTTTTAACAATTGAGCCTGGAACACTAATCATTGGTGATTTCGAAACTAAAGGAACATTGGTAGTTACAAAAGGTGCACAAATTGTTGCAGACGGTTTAGAGACTGACCCAATTGTATTCACTTCAAACCGCAGCCAGAAAAAAGCTGGAGACTGGGGAGGACTTGTAATTCTTGGTGATGCTCCAATTAATAAATTTGGAAATGTTGGTTCTTATAACCTTGATCTTGATCCTACATTAACTACTTATGGTGGTGATAATGTTGCGGGTAATTCAGGAATCCTAAGATTCGTAAGAATCGAATTTGCAGGTAAAAAAGTCAAAGGAATGGATTCATTCAACGGATTAACTGTTGCAGGTGTTGGAAACAAAACAATATTTGAAAACGTGATGGTTAGCTATTCCGGAGGTGACTCATTTGCTTTCTTCGGCGGAGATTTAAATGCTACAAAATTAGTGTCTTATAAATCAATCAATGATGATTTCAAATTTACTCAGGGAGTTCAGTGTCGTTTATACAACTCATTGGCTGTAAGATCTTCTTACCTTTCAAGTAACAAAGACGGATCTCGTTGTCTTGAAGTAAAAACATACGAAAAGAAAAACGAAACGGACTTTACTAAAAAAACAACTTTAGTAGTTGCTTCAAATATTACAATGCTTAACGATAGCGAAAACATTAAAGCTGATATTCAGTCAGGTTTGGTAAAAGAAGCTATCTACATTGCAGAAACTGCTTCACTTGAAATGAAAAGAAGCGTTATCTCTGGTTTCAATCCTGCTGTATTATTAGACAGTAAAACAGAAATCAACGATGCGAGCCTTAAAAAAATCAAATTTGAGGAAATGTATTTCAACCTATGTAACGGAAATATCTTTACAGAATACAATTCTAACAATGAAGATTTAGAGAGCTGGTATGGAAATAGCGTGTTCTTTAACGTTTATTCTCAAAGTGATAACAAAGAAACATTCATTGATATTTTCAATCCTAAGAAACCGGATTTCAGATTGCAATTAGGAAAAATTACAGCATCTAGCGGAAACAGATAGATAGATTTAGATTTTTATTTCAGAGCGTAAATTTTATTAATAAAGTCCCCAGACACAATTTATGTATTCGTCTTAAACCGGACAAATAAAGATCAAAACAGAATGGCCCCAACGATAGAAAAATATTTCACTTGTATAATATTTTTGGTTTCGCCGGTAACATTAAGTCTATATGCACAAAGTACAATAGAAAAGCCTGTTTTTTCTGTTACCACACCTTGTAAAGCGACTTCTTGTACCTTTAACCAAAAGAATGATATAGCTGATGAAAGTATCAGCAAATTAGATAATTCTAATCAGTTTATAGAAGGGCTATCCATCCCCAAGGATAGCCTTGCTATGGCAACTGATCTGGCTTGTCAGACGACTTCTAAATGCGAAGAATCAGCAGTTACAGCTTCTTATTCAGTTCTTGCAAAAGACATTATTGAGAACTATAAGTATGATTTTTCAGAAACATTTATTGATATTTTGTTTTTTGAGAATATAGACTTGGCCCGAAAACGTACTATATGATTCAAAAAACTACTTTAACTTTTACCAAATTCTTTCTTTTATTTGGCATTTTTTTATTTGTCGGATCTAGTTTGTATGCTCAAAAAGTAACACCTGAAATTCTTGCTTTCGACAGAATTTGTGCCGGTATTACAAGTCAGACATACAAAGCTACATTTACCTATAGCGCTTTCCCGGCCGGTACTACATTTGCGGTTGAGCTGTCAGATAAAACGGGAAGTTTTACTACACCTACGCCTGTTACAGGAACGGTTGTAGATGATGCACCAGATAAACAGACGATAACCTTTTCGATTCCGCCGAACATTGTGGGATCTGATACTTATGCTTTAAGAATTAAAAGTTCAGGAGGATATGTAAGCCCTACATTTTTCTCTTCAACAGCAAAAAAGTTATTCCCTATTTATTACAAAATACACGATAAACAATACACGATTAATAATTTTAACGGTTCTGCTACCTTTTGCGCAGGAGGCAGTTATGTATTGTCTATAGATCCTGATTCTACGAATCCGGAAAATGATTCACCTTTAAAATACCCTTCATTATCTTATAACTGGTATAAGGATAATGGTGCTACAGTACCACCAACACTTATGGCCGGTAATTCGGGTCCAAACTATACAGCTACTGCAGCAGGTACTTATTACGTAGAAACGAATTATGGCAGCTGTACTTCTCTTTCGTATTCAAATCGAGTTGTATTAACGTCTTCCGGTGCAGGTTCTTCTGTAACGGTAACTTCAAGTTTAGGTAATCCTTTTTGTGCAAACGAAGTCGGTACAGTATTGACGGCTACAGCAGGAAACAGTTATGTCTGGAAAAAGGATAATGTCGTTATTCCGGGTGCAACAACGCGTAGTATCAATGCAAACGAATCCGGAGTGTACAGCGTTGCTGTAGACTTTGGCGGATGTATAGCTACAGGAAGTATAGATTTAAAAAGTACCAGCTTTACAGCAAGTATTGACGTTGCAGATCAATATGAACTTAAAGACGGAGAGACCTTAAGCGTTTCTATTACAACTGATGCGACAAACCCAACTTATGAGTGGTATTTAAATAACAATATTATTCAGGGTGCGACTTCAGCAACTTACCTGGTATCAGTAAGAGGAAACTACAGAGCAAAAATTTCTGTGTCTACGGGTTGTACTTCTGCGAAAGAGTTTTCCTTTAGAATTACTTCAGCACTGGATGCTGTTACCACAGTAATTCCAAACATAGTAAGTCTGAGAAATCCGTATTGGAATATCCCGGATATTTACAAAACTGCAAGCACAAAAGTGATCATATTAAGTTCAAACGGAGAAGTGATGTTTGACGATGTTGGAAGTAATTACGATCCCGAACTTAATACGTTTATAAAAGATTTTAAAAATGTTAATCCGGTATATTACTATGTCATTCAATCCGACACAGGTGAAAAAAAAGGATCAATAACTGTGATAAAATAATATGAAGAAAATTTTACTATTCATAACTTTATTTTACGGTTTTTCAAATGTACTCTATTCGCAGGAAGCTCCTGAGGATGGAGTTGTTTCGTTTTCGTTACCCATCAGAAATTCTTTAAAGTTTAATAGATATTTAATCAATCCAACATTTAGTTTCGTACGCGAACAAAATGCTTATATAAGTTTTTATAATAAAAGACAATGGACTCAGTTTGAAAATGCACCCAACAGCTATTTATTTGGCTACTCAGGGCGTTTTAGAGAGAATGAAGCTTTTGCCTTTGGCTTGTTTCAGCAGAATTACGGTTTAATGACCGTTTTCGGCGGAGTTGCCAACTTTGCTCACAATATCGTTTTGCAGGAAGACAGCAATTTGACTTTTGGTCTTAATGTTGGCGCTTATAAAAGCAGTCTTGATAAAGGCAAAATCATATCTGATGATACAAGTTTAATTGTAGATTACCCGGGAAGCACTTTACTTACAGTAAATCCTGGTATTAACTACGGTACCGCGTTCCTTGATTTCGGATTGTCTGTAAATAATTTAATCCTTTACAATTTCGGTTCAGGAGTTGTAAAAGAAGATCCGGAGAGAGCGATTGAATTGCATGCGATGTACACTGGATACATAGATTCATACGGTTTTTTCGACAGAAGTAAATTTTCGGGAATTGTTAAAACAGAAATCAAACAAGACAAAACTGTTATTTCGGGATTGGCGATGGTTGCTATTCCAAAAGGAGTATGGGCACAGGCCGGATACAATACCTTGTACGGAGTTTCAGCCGGTCTTGGAGTTAATATATCACCAAGTATTGCTATAGAATACAATTATGAAAGAGGAATGGGTAATTTCTCTAATTTAGGAGGTTCCCACGAATTCGCTATAGCTTATAAATTCAAAAATAAAAATTACTATTATGGTGATGACGAAGAAGGGTCTCTTATGGATCCTGCTAAAGCAAAACCGGTAATAGCGAAAAAAACTACGGCTGCTGCTCCGGTTACAAGAGTCAGTGGAGCTGAAAAAGCCAAACTTGCTGCTGATGCGAAAGCGAAAGCCGATGCAGAAGCACAACAGGCAAGACTTGCGGCGGCTGAAAAAGTTAAGGCTGATGCCGAAGCTGCGGCAAGAGCAAGATTAGCGGCAGATACAAAAGCGAAAGCGGATGCTGAAGCATTAAAAATAAGACTGGCTGCAGACGCAAAAGCGAAAGCTGATGCTCAGGCTGCTGCGAGAGCAAAATTGGCGGAAAGCAAAACGACAGCCAAGCCTGCGACAACACAAAAAACAGCGGCACAATTAGCTGCAGATAAAGCGAGAGCTGATGCAGAAGCTGTTGCGAAAGCCAGACTGGCAGCTGCAAAAGCAAAAGCAGATGCAGAAGGTACAGCGAAACCAAAAACAGCAACGCCGGCTGAGCCACAAAAAACTCCGGCACAGTTAGCTGCAGATAAAGCGAAAGCGGATGCTGAAGCAGCTGCAAAAGCAAGACTGGCGGCAGATACAAAAGCGAAAGCGGATGCAGAAGCACTGAAAATAAAATTAGCTGCTGACGCAAAAACAAAAGCTGACGCCGCAGAAGCAAAACGTAAAGCCGACGCTAAAGCGAAAGCTGAAGCTGCAGATTTAGAATCGATTTTAGCTGCAGATGCTAAAGCGAAAGCGGATTCAGATGCGCTTCAGGCGAGAATTGCTGCAGAAACAAAAGCAAAAGCCGCAGCTACGACAAAAACAAAAACAAGTATTGATGCTGCAAATAAAGCAAAACTGGCAGCGGATGCGAAAGCGAAAGCGGCAGAAGAGGCAGCCCTGAAAGAAAAACTGGCAGCGGATGCAAAAATTAAAGCTGACGCAGAAGCAAGACAAGCAAGACTTGCAGCGGATGCCAAAGCAAAAGCCGATGCAGAAGCACTGAAAATAAAACTAGCAGCCGATGCTAAGGCAAAAGCTGACGCGGAAGCTTTACAGGCAAGATTAGCTGCAGAAGCAAAAACAAAAGCCGACGCAGAAGCCATACAAGCTAAGTTAGCAGCGGATGCCAAAGCGAAGGCGGATGCAGAAGCACTACAGGCAAAATTAGTTGCCGATGCTAAAGCGAAAGCCGATGCAGAAGCATTAAAAGCAAAACTGGCAGCAGATGCCAAAGCGAAAGCGGACGCAGAAGCCATACAAGCTAAGTTAGCCGCCGATGCCAAAGCGAAAGCGGATGCAGAAGCCTTACAGGCAAAACTGGCAGCAGATGCCAAAGCGAAAGCCGATGCAGAAGCTTTACAAGCGAAGTTAGCAGCCGATGCCAAAGCGAAAGCTGACGCAGAAGCCTTACAAGCAAAATTAGCCGCCGATGCCAAAGCGAAAGCTGACGCGGAAGCCTTACAAGCAAAATTAGCCGCCGATGCCAAAGCGAAAGCGGATGCAGAAGCTTTACAAGCAAAATTAGCCGCTGATGCCAAAGCGAAAGCCGACGCAGAAGCTTTACAAGCGAAGTTAGCAGCCGATGCCAAAGCGAAAGCTGACGCAGAAGCCTTACAAGCAAAATTAGCAGCGGATGCCAAAGCGAAAGCGGACGCAGAAGCCTTACAAGCAAAATTAGCCGCCGATGCCAAAGCGAAAGCGGATGCAGAAGCTTTACAAGCGAAGTTAGCCGCCGATGCCAAAGCGAAAGCAGATGCAGAAGCACTACAAGCGAAGCTAGCAGCCGATGCAAAAGCAAAAGCAGATATGGAAGCGTTACAGGCAAAATTACTTGCTGATGCAAAAGTAAAAGCTGATGCAGAAGCCACTGCAAGAAGACAAGCTGAAGCAGAAGCTCAAAAATTAAAGGCAGCAGAGGAAGAGCGTCAGGCAAAATTAGCAGCCGATGCCAAAGCAAAAGCAGATGCAGAAGCCTTGCAAGCGAAACTTGCAGCGGATGCCAAAGCGAAAGCCGACGCAGAAGCATTACAAGCAAAACTTGCAGCGGATGCCAAAGCGAAAGCGGATGCAGAAGCGTTACAAGCTAAGTTAGCAGCCGATGCCAAAGCAAAAGCCGATGCAGAAGCCTTACAAGCGAAACTTGCAGCAGATGCTAAAGCGAAAGCTGACGCAGAAGCGTTACAGGCAAAACTTGCAGCGGATGCCAAAGCGAAAGCGGATGCAGAAGCCTTACAAGCGAAACTAGCAGCGGATGCCAAAGCAAAAGCCGATGCAGAAGCCTTACAAGCGAAACTTGCAGCAGATGCGAAAGCGAAAGCTGACGCAGAAGCGTTACAGGCAAAACTTGCAGCGGATGCCAAAGCGAAAGCGGATGCAGAAGCGTTACAGGCAAAACTAGCAGCTGATGCGAAAGCAAAAGCCGACGCAGAAGCATTACAGGCAAAACTAGCAGCTGATGCCAAAGCGAAAGCGGACGCAGAAGCATTACAGGCAAAACTTGCAGCCGATGCCAAAGCGAAAGCCGATGCAGCATCATTACAGGCTAAGTTAGCTGCTGATGCCAAAGCAAAAGCTGACGCAGAAGCTTTACAGGCAAAACTGGCAGCTGATGCCAAAGCGAAAGCGGATATGGAAGCTGAGCAGGCTAAATTATTAGCAGATGCAAGAGCGAAAGCCGATGCAGAAGCGAATGAAAGATTAAAAGCGGAACAGGAGACAGAACAATTAAGATTAGCAGAAGAAGCACGTGAAGCAAAATTATTAGCCGACGCCAAAGCGAAAGCCGATGCGGATGCTCTTGCAAGAACAGCTTCAGTAGCGAAAGATGATACAGCAAAAGCAATCGATAATTTAGCACAATCTTTAGATGCATCAGGTAAAGCACAAAATGATTTGTTGGCACAGTTTAAAGCAACAGTGGCAAACAAACAAAAAGACCTGGATGATTTGAAAGAAGAGAATGACTTAAGTGATAAAGGTATTTACAAAGAACCAAAACCGTTCAAAAGTGTAGCTGCTGAAAACAGTCAGATAGAAGCTTTAAAATTACAGATGGCTGAAGCGAATAAAATTCAAAAAGATGAGATTGCAAAGCTGACAAATTTATATAACGAAAGACTTAAAAAAGTACCAAATAAAAACGATGCTTTAAACAAGGCTTATCTGGAGAAAATAAATCAGTTGAAAGCGGCTCAGCTTAAAATGGAAGAAGACGGTGCAGCTTTACTTGCCAATTTAGAGCGTATTAAAGCAGAAACTGAAATAGAGAAGAGACGTAGAATCAAGCAGGCAGCATACGAAAATGATCAGGGAAGATATGCACAGGATATAGCTGCTCTTAAACGTATTAAGGAAACTACGAAACCAAGCAGTACACCTTTAACAGCAAGTGATTTTGATTTTGGTGAAGACCAGTCAAATATGCAGATTATCAAGAATATTAAAAATTCTGAAAGCGGTTACTATATGATTGTTGCGGTACACAGCAGCGTCGAAAAAAGAGATGAGTTCTTAACCAAAGCAGTTGCTGCAGGTGTAACGAATATTAATTTCTTCTATAATGTAACAACAAGTAAATATTACATCTATTACGATAAGTTTGATGGATTATCTGAGGCTCAGGAAGCATTAGGAGCCAAAGGGAAAAAGCCATACAACGGGAAAATGGCCATCGTAAAAGTGGAGAATTAATATAATTAAGATTAAAGAGTTTCGTCCTTCTTAATTTTTTAAGAAGGACATAATAATAAATATTTTAGAATACTAATAATTTTATTTTCTAATGCCCCTTAGGGAATGAAGTGTAAGTAAACAAAAAGATGACTATGGAAAAACCTACTACTTTTAAATCAGTAAAAACTGTTTTTACTTTTATCAAAAACATCGTTTCTGATATTCAAAATCAGTTTGAAAAGCGTAATGCTTCACTTTTTGATGCAAAATTGCAGCCTTTATTTGTAAAAGCAACAACGGCCAAGACGATTCTTGGTATGCTGTTGTTTTTGTGTTTTACCACTACAATTTATGCACAGATTCCTAAACCTTTTAAGCCAAGGTTAGACGGTGGAAGTATGCAGGTTAAAGGAGATATCCTTTTAATTGGAAATAGTATTGTTACCGGACAAGGCCTGGCAGTACCATATAACGGAACAGCTGATAATAATGCTCAAACGGCAGTTTATATAGATATTGATGGTGATCCGGGAACCTTTAGTTCAAGTAGTGCAAATTTATTGATTGACAATAGTTGTAAATCTATCGCTTACGCAGGTTTGTATTGGGCCTCTTGCTACCCTAATGAAGTAGGAACTGATGCTAATCAATTTTTCGTAGGTACACCCAGATTGACCGACTGGAACCAGATTAAGTTTAAAGTTCCCGGTAGTAACACTTACGAGGTTTTAACTGCAGATAATGCAGCAGATCCTGCAGGAGACGAAGATGATATCATTTTTGATGGTTACCACTATTACGGTCCGGCAGATACACAGTCTTTTAAAGACTCTCCAATTATTTGTTACAAAAATGTTACAAAGTATTTGCAGGGCGTAAAGGATATTAATGGTAAACTGGATGCTAATGGTACTTATACTGTGGCTGACATTAGAGCTACAAGAGGAAAAAGACAAGGAGGAAGCGGAGGAGGATGGACTTTGGTTGTTATTTACGAAAGCCCTTCACTACCGAGTAAATTCATTTCGGTTTTTGATGGTTATGCAGGGGTGCAGGGTTCAGATGTATTGAATATTCCTGTTTCAGGTTTTAAAACGTTACCGGGAACTTTGCCTGTTTATGCCAAAATTGGTGTTTCTGCCTTAGAAGGAGACAGAGGTTTAAAAGGGGATTCTTTTCAGTTTAGAGGGGGTGCCCCTCCACCGGCAAGTCCGACAAAACTGTTTACGAAAATTTGGGATGCAGTCAATCCGAAAGACATGACGGTTACTCCGATAAAAAGTGATGAGGATAATTTTTTCAACTCTACCATTTCAAGAGGAGGAGCGTATGTCAAAAACAGAAACCCTAATAGTGAAAACACTTTAGGTTTTGATATTGACAATGTTGATATTGATAATACCGGTAATAAAGTATTAGGAAATAGTGAAACGCAGGGAGCACTTAAATTAACGACGAATGGTGATGGTTACGGAGCATTCCTGACCACTTTTGCCGTTGATATTATTGAGCCAAAGATTGTATTAACAAAAGTAGTAAGAGGCGTTCGTGCCGATGGTGTAACGGAGTATGACCTAAATGGTGCGGATGTAACTTTAGGGCAGGAGATGCGTTATGAGGTCGGATTCCAGAATGTGGGGAATGACAATGCAAAAACGTTAACGATTACAGATATATTACCACAAAATGTAATTTTTAATCGTCCAAGCGACATTATTTTTATGGATAATGGTATTTCAGTTGCTTCTTATAACGCAGCCACAAGAACCATAGTATTTAATGTCGATGATAAACTGGTTGTAAAATCAGGTTCTAAATATAAAATCATATTCAGAGTTAAAGTTGTTGCGGATTGTAACGAATTGGTTGATGCCTGTTCTAATAAAATCCAGAATACTGCAACTTCGCGTTATTTTGGTACCGAAAACCCAACCAACAACGGACAGCCTTATGGAGACGGAAGTTATTCCTTTAATACAGGATGTCTTGTAGGTGATCCGACTTCAACTAACTTTTTGGTTGGAATCAGTGATTGTTTGTTCCAAAGAAAAGTATCACTGTGTGGTAGCGCCATTCTAAAAGCAGCCAATGGATATACTACTTATGTGTGGAAAGATGAGTCTGGAAAAGTAGTTGGAACTACACAACAAATTACAGTTATAAAAGCAGGAGTTTACACGGTACAAACCGGAGGTAATCCGGATTGTAAAGGTATTCTTCAAACGTATACTGTTGAAGATTATGCAAAAGGTGCCAATGATAATCCGGTTAGTCCATATGCCAGTAATATAGACCCGGCTACAAAAAGACCTTACCTTTGTGCCAACGATAATAAGGAGTTTCCAAAGATTTTCTTATGTGGTCTTACAGACACGAGAGAAATCAAAACCAATATTGCCGGAGCAACCAACATTAAATGGCAGGTTTCTACAGATGTACCCCCTACAGGATTTCCTGCAAGTTGTGCGTATGAAGATGCTGTAAACTGGACACAGGCAGCACCGGACGGACCGAATTTCACGGCAAATAAATCCGGGGCATTCAGGGTTATTGTAAGTTACGGGAATAATTGTGTGAACACGTTTTATTTTAGTGTTTTCCAGAATCCTTTAGATGTAAAAGCTAAAAAGGACGATGTAACTTGTTCAACGCCCGGAAAAATAACGGTTACAAATCCGTTGCCAAATACAGGTTATACCTATAGTATAAACGGAACAGATTTCCAAACTTCAAATGTGTTTGATAATCTTCCGGAAGGCAATTATGTGGTAACTGTAAAACAAACAGCACCGGACCCACAAACGTCTTCATGTCCTTTTACGGTTAAGTTAACAATCGTAAAAACTATTTTCTCTGCAACTGTAGTGCCTACGGATGCTCTTTGTAAGGGATCTGATGGTACTATCAGAGCTACTGCAAATCAGGCACCCGGAGATTACCAATTTATAGTAAAAGTTGCAGGAACGAATACAGTAGTAGAAAATTCAGGAAAAATTTCATTCCCTAATTATAAGCTTTTTACAGGTTTAGCTCCCGGAAAATATGATGTAGAAGTGTACGCCAACAATTCGCTGACACTTCCTGCTAATAACGGTTGTTTTGAAATGCAGACAGTCGAAATATTCGACAAATCATTAACAGCAACTTACAAGATTAATAAAACCCTTGCCTGTGGAGATGGTGAATTTGAAATTTTACCAACAGGCGGAACTTTAATTCCAGGAGTTCCTCCATCCTACAATTATAATGTAAACGGAGTGGATTACGGAAAAAATCCTAAAATCCCGGTTATAAGACCATTGCCGGCCGGCGGAATATATAATGTAATTGTTACAGATTATAATAACTGTACTTTTGCCTTAAAAGTTACTATCCCTGACACACCGAAACCAACCGTAGACATTAAAGGAACGGATGGTAAATGTTATGGTGACAAAGGTGGTCAGATTGATATGGTGGTTACACCAACAAATTCAGGTTATGCCGTTTCTTATAATGTAAATAATGGGGCATACACTACATTGCCAACAACCAATTTGGCTCCGGGCAGCTATGATGTAATCGTAAAATATACGTACGGTACGGAAGAATGTTTTGATGCTGTTCGAAAAGTAGTTATTGGCGGTGCCGCAGATCCATTAACTGCTTCGGGAGGAGTAGCCGAATTATCCGGTTGTGGACCTCCGGGTAATCTAGATCAGGGAATGGTAAGAATTACCAATCCTCAGGGAGGAATACCTTTTCCTGCACCGGATTTGTACAGATACAGTTTTGATGATGGGCTTACATGGATTAAAGAAAATTATGCATGGGTAAATCCAAGGGCGACTCCTTATAAATTATTAATTAAGGATGCTGCCGGTTGTGTTTTTCCTATGGATGGCATTGTCCTTGAGCCAAAACCATCTGATCCTGTTTTTATCCAAACCACAAACTATACTTGTGACGGTAAAGGAACAACAACAGTAACTGTAAAAACGGATCCTAGTACTACGTATGAATATGAATATTATTTAGGTACTGCCTTAAATACAAATGTACCACCGAATGTCTTTAAAGATCTTCCGGTTGGTACCTACGATGTGATTGTAAAATACAAACTGGTATCTTCTCCAACTTTCAGTAATTTGTTAAAAGAAGATTTTGGTAGCGGACCGCCAACCAAATCACCGGGTATTGCAGCAGCATATTGTTTCAATGACCAGCGAGTTAATCCTCCTTATCAGTGTAAATTTCCTAATGGAACACCAAGTAGATCTGTAGAAGATAATGCCTATTCTGTAGCAAGTTTCTTCTGGAGAAGTGATGATCCATCAAGCAATAATACAGGTGCATGGTTCCACTTTAAAGACCATACAACAAATCCAAACAACCTGGCCAATACAGGAGATCCTGATGGAAGATTTTTATTGGTAAATATTGGTAATGCTGCAGGTAAATATGGTATTTTGTACAGTAAACCTATTGTCGATGTTATACCGAATCAGGATATAATTGTTGATTTTTATGTTGGAAACTTATTAAATCCGGGTTACAGTGCTGCCGCGCCTATTATCAGAGTGGAATTAATTGATGCTTTAGGTAATGTTGTGGCCAGAGATGATACCGGAGAAATTGCAGCTCCTTCAAATGATCCGAACAGAAGAAAATGGGTACCGATTAGTATCAAGATGAATCCGGGAAATAATAAGAATCTAACTTTCGTGGTTCGTTCCGGTAGTGAAGTATTTAGTGGTAACGATTTAGTTCTTGATGATATCTGGGTACGTCAGTTACCAAAATCATGTTTGTCTGAGCAAAAACTTAAAGTGGTAGTAGAAGACAGTAAAGGTTTTACTGCCGAAGTTCAGGGGCTTACTCATATAAAATGTAACGGATCTAAAGACGGAGCATTTAGTATTATAGCTAAAAATTTTGATCCGCTTAAAGGTTTCTATTATACGATAGACGGTGGTGCTAACTGGACTAAGTCTACAGTTGCCCAAATTGATTTTACTGGTAAAGATGCCGGATTGTATGATGTGCGTGTGAGATATGATGATCCAAAAGCACCATCACCAAATCCTTGTATTGTTAGTTTACCAACCACAATTAAAACAGAATCCGCCTTTTCTATAAGTGCTTCTCCAAGTGTAGCGCTTTGTAAAGATGGTGCTACAGTTACAGCTAGTGCCACAGGTGGAGTGAAACCGTACACATTAATACTTACCAATACAGTTACAAAAGTAACGACGGCGTTCCCGGTTAATGGCGGAACGATAACAGGTGTTGCACCGGGTTCTTATACCGTTTCCGGAACAGATGCTAATTTATGTCCAAACACCAAAAATGTAGATTTTATTATTGCTGACCCTGTTAGACCGGAAGCAGAGATTGTTTCCAATACAGGTTTATGTTTTGACGGTACCAGCGCGCTGATTACAGTAAATATTACTAAAGGTGTTGGTCCATTCTATTATCAGGTAAATATAAATGGAGCGGGATATGGTAATCCAACTGCTACTTTTCCAGGGAAAACATTTACGTATACAGCCTCAGCAACAGGAACCTATGACTTTTTGATTACAGATACCAGTAACAAATGTGATGCTACAGCTGTAAGTCAAAAAATTGAAGGTAAATTAACAGCAAATGCACTAACGACTACTCCATTAAGCTGTGATACCACTGCACCAAATGCAGTTATAGAAGTTTCTATTTCAGGAGGTTATGCACCTTATAAATATGTGGTTAAAAAAGGTGCTACCACATTATTTACCAGTGGTAGTATTGCAGGTCCTAAATTTACCTATTCAACAAGTACTGCAGGAACCTATACTTTTGAAATTACAGATGTAAAAGGCTGTCCATTTAAGGTTGACGGAATCGTTAATTCGAAAATTGCCGTAACTGCAAAAGAGAAAGTAGATGATGTAAGTTGTAATGGTGCCGCTGACGGAACCGTTACGATTACTCCATTAACAGGAGTAGCTCCGTTTACGTACCAGTTTAATGGTGCGGGTGCTTTTACGTCTACGACTACATACGGATCATTAGCCGGTTCTATTGCAGGAACGACTTATACGTATATTGTAAGAGACGGACAGAAGTGTGAACAATCCTATTCGTTTAAAGTTTTCCAACCGGACGTAATTAAAGGTACTGCTACCATGGCGCCTTTATACAATTGTGATAATCCTGCAACAATTACAGTTTCGGGAGTTAGTGGAGGAAATGGTTCTTACCAGTACACTTTATTGAAAGACGGTGTTAAATATGCCGGACCACAAGGAACTCTTGTATTTAATAATTTAAGTACAGAAGGTGTTTACACGGTTACAATTACAGATTCGAAAAGTTGTTCGGTTACAATACCAGCGGGCACAATTACTAAATTGAACCCACCGGCAGCGATGACGCTTACGCCTTCGGCAGTAACCTGTCCAAGTAATACGGCCAGTGTAACCATTTCAGCTGTGAAGAATGCGGCTGGTGTACTTTTACCAACAGCAGGCTTGCAATACAGAATGCTTTTACCAACGGTTGGTACGTACCAGACTACTACTACATTTACAGGTTTAGCGGCTGGTGTTTCTTATAAATTTGAAGTAAAAGACGCGAACAATTGTAAATTCGAAGAAACTATATTTATACCTGCATTACCAACTATTGCAGTAACATTTAAATCTCAAACTGATATCGTATGTTTTGGCGATACCAATGGTAGTGCTGTATTTACAGCGACAGGATTGGGTAATGGTACAAATTACTCGTATGTTGTAGATACTAAACCGGCTGTAACAGGAACATCTCCTGCAACAGGAACTTCTTTTGATATTCCGGTAGCAGCATTGAGTCCTGGTTTACATACGATTACAGTAACGAATACTTCTACTACGTGTTCTGCACAACAGACGGTAACCATTTTGGCTCCGGCTGCAGCTTTAGCTTTAAACCCTCCTACATTAACTCATGTTACTTGTAATGGTTTAGGTCAGGCAATCATAAATGCAGTAGGCGGCTGGACACCCTATAAGAATTACGAACTGACTCCGGTAACTCCTGCAGGAGCTGTTGTGAATCAAACGACTAATACTTTTACAGGATTAGCAGCGGGAGACTATAAAGTAGTAGTAACAGACTTAAACGGATGTACTAAAACGCAAAACTTCACGATTAACCCTAAAGTTAATCCAACGGCCAGTATAGATACTGTTACATCTGATTTTTGTTCTAGTGCTTTAGGAGCTACTATAAAAGTAACGCCTAATGCAGCACCTAATTACACCTATACACTTGGAAGTGTAACCCAGAATAACGGAACATTCACAGGATTAATCCCGGGAAGTTATATTATTAAAGTTACAGATACTTCTACAGGTTGTTTTATTAATTTACCGGCAACAACGATTGCTTCGCCAATAGCAGCAAGTATTACTTTAGACAAAGATTTGGATTGTTCTCTTGCTACGCCAGGTGCCACTATCAGAGTTTATAATATTACAGCGGGTTACCCGGACTATAAATACAGAGTAAATACTACAGGTGCTCCATTTACAGGTGCTTATACAACACTTGCAGCCGGACAGACTTCGTTTACATATCCGGCTGGTGCTGCTGCTACTTATTATTTTGAAATTACAGACAGTAAAAATTGTACTACCGTTGTAAGTCAGAAGATAAATGCAATTGTAAAACCAGTAGTTACTGCTGCCACTCCGGCTCATGTAAAATGTAAAGGAGATTCTACAGGTACTATTACGGTAACAACAAACCCGGCAGCAGGAACGTATACCTATGTATTAACACCAACTGCACCAACAACGGGAGCTGTAATTACACAAACGAATAATGTATTTACAGGTATCAAAGCCGGAACTTATGCTGTTACAGTTACAGATGCTAAAAGTTGTACTTCTGTACCGTTCCCGGTTACAATTACAGAGCCTGCCATTAAATTGACAGCTTCAGCTTTAGCAACGCAATTAAAATGTGGATCAGGAAATGCTCCACAAACGTCTACAATTACAGTAACAGCAATTAATGGAACTCCGTTTACAGGTGGAAAATATAAATACGATTACGGAGATGGAAACGGTTATGTAGATTCAAATACATTTACAACAAGCACTCCGGGTCTTGTCAATATTACAGTAATAGATAAAAATGGCTGTACTGCCACAACATCTGCTACAATTAATACATTAAACCCGCCAACAGCTTTAGCTTTTGCACAGGCAAATGTTATTAGCTGTGACGCTGCTCAACTGGATACCGATTTAAAAGTTACCGTTACTAACGGTGTAGCACCATTTAAATTCGAAATAACAAGTACAACTGCTGCAATTGCTCCGGCAACTCCTGTTGTAACAGGGATCAATGCTCAGGATTATACTTTTACAAATTTATCCCCAGGGAAGTACTTCTTTAGAATTACCGATAATAACGGTTGTATAAAAGATGGAGATTTCACCATTGATAATGTAGTTCCAATTACCGTAAGTGGTACCCTTGTTACTGCAGTATCTTGTAATAATGCTTCAGACGGATCTATTAAATTCAATGTTGGAGGAAATTCAACCGGATTTACATACGTTCTGAAAAACACGGCTAATGCCACTATTACAGGTGGTTCTCAGGCAGGTAATGTGGTTACGTTCACTAATTTACCAGGAGGAACAACGTATACCATTACCGTTACAAACCCAACAACAAAATGTAGCAATACGGCTTTTGTAAACCTTGCCAACCCAAGTGCAGTTACCATTACTGCGGCATCAGGTACAAAAGTATATTGTGACAAACCAAATACAGCGATTACAGTAACCGCTACGGGAGGTACAGGTACCCTATATTACGCGGTAGTTTCTGCAAAAGCAGGAACTCCGGCACCGGTTTACCCTGCAGATTATAATACAACAGGTGTTTTCTCAAGAAACACACTTGTAGACGGGGAAACTTTTAATGTATTTGTAAGAGATGCAAAAGGTTGTCCTGCGACGACATCATTTACAGTAGTGAGAGATGCAGTACCAACCGTTGACCCAATACCGGTAACCTGTTACAAAGGAGGTTCGCTTAACATCGTGATGTCCGGATCTGTTTTTGCAGGTTCACAGACATGGTATGGTGTTAATGGTACTTATTCCTTATTCCCTAATAAAACTATTTCCGGACCAGGTACTTATGATTTAACGATTAAAGATGATAACAATTGTATTTCTCCGGTTTTCAAATTAATTATTAATAATCAATTAAAGCTTACAGTTAAATCTGAAAAAGATGTTACCTGTACAGCCGTTCCGCCATTTACCACTACAGATGCACAAGTTACCTTATCAGCTTTAGGCGGAGGTGCTGCATATACTTACTGGTATAAATTAGGTTTAGGAGGAACATATGTTGCCTTACCGGGTAATGTATTCAATACTTCAACTCCGGGAGATTATTATTTCCAGGTTACCTCTGACGGATGTTCTGCAGAAAGTACGGTTCCTGTAAAAGTTACTACACCGGTACCGCCAGTTGTAAATGCTGTAGCAACAGGAACATTATGTACCTTATCTAAAGAAGGAACCATACAAGTTACGGTAACTTCAGGTGGAGTTGGTCCGTTTACGTACACTATTGACAATTGGGTAACCAGCAATGATTCCGGTTATTTTACAGATTTACCGGGAGCACCGGGAGCTGGTTTAGGATATACCTATCAGGTTCGTGATGCCAAAGGTTGCGTTGGAACAGGAGTTACTCAGGCATTTGTGATCGCACCGGACCCTATTACGTTTGGTACAGTGGTAGCTAATATCGAGTGTGATCCGTCTTCAACACCTCCGGGTTCAACTTTAGGTTCAATCACAGTGATAAATGCTGCAGGTGGAACGGGACAATATACCTACCATATTAGTAATAATTTCGGATATACAGCTTCTTATACAACAACTACAAAAGAAGATCATAAGTTTGATATTATTGATTTTGGTATCTATACTGTTGAAGTTAGGGATGTTAATAGCTGTTCTTTATCAAAAACTGAGGTTATGGCTTCTCCGCCAAACGACCTGGTGATTGATGTTACAACTACACCATCGACTTGTACAACAGGAGGAACTGCAACTGTTACGGCTGTTGCATCGGTAGGTAGTGGAAACTATGAATTTGGTATCTTAGAATTTAATACACCACCATATTCAAATAACTATACAGGACCAGACGTAGTAGGTGGAAATGTTAAAACATTTAACCCACTGATTCCTGGTGTTACGTATACATTTGTGGTACATGATTTAACCACAAACTGTTATTTCTTAAAATCTGCAGCCGGACCTATCCCATCAGCTTCTACGCTGGTTGGTACTCCAGCTCCTCAGAATGTTACTTGTAAGGGACTTGGTGATGGTAAAGTGACCTTTACAATCACAGGACAACACGCAACGACAACTTCTGTAGATTATCAGATTTTCAGAGATCAGGATAATGCTGTAATCAGTCCTATCTTGAATGCACCGGTAGCGACACCATTTACTATAACTTATCCTGGAACATTAGTACCGGGAAGATATTATATTGTATTCACAGAAAGAGGCGGAACTATTGACGGTTGTCAGTCTGCGTCAACAATGTTTGAGATCAAAGAATCAACAACACCATTAACCTTATTGGCATCATCACTTAAAAATGCCAATTGTAATCCAAACGCTGGTATTGTTACCGCTCAGGGTAAAGGTGGGGCAGGTTCTTATTTATACCAAATCATTACAGATACAGGAGCAATTGGTGACGCTGACGATCCAAAACCAACAGCAGCATCATTCTTGCCGATCCACAGTACCAATACATTCTTTGTTAATTCAGGAGATTATTTGGTTTGGGTTAAAGATGCAAACAACTGTATTACAAGTGCAACCGTTAAAGTTATTCAGGATCCTCTTCCGGTATTTAACGTTGACTTTACTACTTTTTGTGCAGGAGAAGGCGCATTTGAAGTTACGGTGAATATAACAGATCCGGTACCTACAATGGGTCCATATAAAGTAAGTGTTGATAACGGTACTCCGGTTCCGGTTACAGGACTAAGCTATACTGCTTTAGGTCTTAATTCAGGACCACATACTTTTGTAGTGATAGACAAAAACAACTGTTCTCAGGCACTTCCGACGAATCTAAACATAAATGCAACGCCATCTGCAATAGCAACTGTTGGAAAAGTATTAGCTTGTTCAGTTACAGGAACTGTTGTTGAAGATGCTGTCATTCATGTTGAAGTTAAAGACGGTACACCGGCTTATACATATGAAGTTAAGAAAGGAATTGCTGGTTTCGTGACGTTTACGCCTGCGACAACTGTTGTTGCCGGAGTAACAGCATTCGATTATACAGTGCCTTCGGGAGCTGCGGATACTTATATCTTCAGAATTACAGATGTAAACGGTTGTCCTATTAGTACAAGCGCTGTAACAATTGATCCTATTGTACCAATTGTACCGGATGCTAAGGCTATACAACCATTATGTAAAGGTGGTACAGGTACTATTGTATTATCGGCTACCGGAGGAAAAGGACCTTACAGGTATAATTTCAACAATGCAGGATTCTCTACAGATGATACGTATCCAGCTATTTCAAATAATGGTATACCTTATTCGTTTATTGTAAAAGATGATTTAGGTTGCGAAGCATCAGGTACTATAATTTTAGGTGAACCAAGTGAGTTAACCATTAATGCTCCGGTTATTACACCGTTAACGTGTGGTCCTGGTAATGTGGGACTTGACGCTCAGGTTGTTTTATCTGCAAGCGGAGGTACCGGAACTATTGAATATAGTTTTAACGGAAGTGATTTCAGTACTCAGACGACGTACAATGTTATTGATACAGGAAGCGATCAGCTGAATATTCCATTCAGTGTGAGAGATGCAAATAGCTGTTCTAAATCAGGTACTGTGGATATCCTTAAATTAGATGCGCCTGTATTTAATGAACCGGCATTTACACAAACTACTATTACATGTCTGGCCACGACAAGTGATGTTCAGGTGGTGAGTACCAAAGGTATTGGAACTTCTACTTACAAAATCATTTCGCCGGTTGCACAGGCTGGAAATATAACAGGTTTAAACTCTGGTCTTTTCACAGGTTTACCTGCTGGTGACTATATTTTTGAAGTTACGGATTCCAGAAACTGTAAAGATCAGGCTCCGTATACCATAAAAGATGTAATTAAAATCAACGTAGTGGAGCAATCCACAACTGGAATAACCTGTGCTACGGCTACAGACGGGAAAGCTACTTTCTTCGTGTCAGGCTTTGGTTCAGCTGCTCCGGGAACATACCACTATAAATTAGATGCTAATCCGGATGTAACCGGTTTAACAGCTTCAACAATCAATTTAACAGGATTGTCAAGTGGTAATCATACCCTTACGGTATATGATGATGTAACAGGTTGTTCTATGGCATTGCCAGTAGGATTTGACATTGCTGCACCACCTGCTCCGCTATCAGCAACTAAAGTGGTTACACCATTAGGTTGTACTACTTTTGGAGCCGTAACAATTACAGCTGTTGACGGTTGGGGTGATTATACGTACACTTTAACTCAGGGTGCAACTGTTAAAACAAATACAGACGGAATTTTTGCCGGTCTTACAGTAGTAGGTACCTACAACATTTCTGTAAAAGACAGTAATGGTTGTGAAGTAACAGATTCGTTTAGTTTAACAACTCCTGTTAAACCGACAATTGCAATAGATGCTTCTAATTACTGCTATGTAAATGATAATACAACAACAATCAATGTAAGTGCTACTTCTGTAGGTACGCCACATCCTGTAACACCATACGAATTTAGTATTGATGGTACAAACTGGCAAACTTCAGGATCATTTACAGATCTGAAACCTGGTGATTACACCATTACGGTTAGAGATAAATTTGGTTGTACAGATGCTATAACAACTAAGATTAACGGTCAGCTTTTCGCTTCTGCGGAAAACAGAAAAGACCTTTATTGTGCAGGTCTTGCTGCTGACGGAACAATTAGAGTAAGTGCTGTTGGCGGATATCCGGCTTACACTTATACGGTAAATATTAATGGCGCCGGAGCTTCTGCACCAGTGGCATTTACAAACCCGGCTTTCTCTGATTACACCGTAACAGCTGCTGGTAGTTATGTATTTACAGTATACGATTCAAGAGGCTGTGCCTATCCGATTCCTGCCGTAGTAATGGTAGATCCGACTCCGGTTGTGTTTACTGCTACACCAACTTCACCAAGTTGTTCAGGAACTCAGGGAACTGTAGGCGATGGTTCAATTTTATTTAATTTGCCTCCGTCTAACAACAATCCGGATTACACGTACACGATTCAACGTACAGTACCGGCTGGTGGTCTGGTGGTTACTCAAGTGAACAATCCTTTATTCAAAGATTTAATTGCAGGTACGTATACCGTTACTGTAAAATCAGGAAGAGATTGTCCTGCTACGGATACTGTTATTATTAATCCTCCAACTCCGGTTGTGGCTTCATACTTAGTGACACCGTTTAAATGTTCAGGAACAAACACCTTAAATGCAACTGTTGTTACGGTTACAGGTACAGGTGGAAAAGGAACTAATCTGGTTACAGATTACACGTACAGTGATAACGGATCGAACTGGAAAACAACAAATACATTTAATGTGATAGATAACGGATCAGTTCAAAATCCGGTCTATTATGTTAAAGATGGTAACGGATGTATCGCTTCTATTTCAGTTCCGGTAAACCCATTCCCTAAATTGATTTCTGCTACAGCTACTTTAGATACTAAAGCAGATTGTAAAAATGCAGGAGAAATTATTAACGTCGTTATTGCAGGCGGATCTGTTCCG
Organism: Flavobacterium sp. ENC; assembly: GCF_020991415.1. Classification (GTDB taxonomy): domain Bacteria; phylum Bacteroidota; class Bacteroidia; order Flavobacteriales; family Flavobacteriaceae; genus Flavobacterium. The sequence goes on from NZ_JAJMOY010000001.1 coordinate 816,452, forward strand.
GCTAATTTTGAATATGACGTTTATAAAGATGGTATTCTGTTTGCTTCTGCTATTCCTGTAACAGGTAATACATTTAACTATACAGCACCGGATGCAGGTCATTTCTATCAGTTTAAAGTAACTGATAAAACGACAGATTGTTTCATTCTTTCTAATGTATATAACGTTCCGTTATTCAATACCATGAAAGTGATTGCAACAGCGTCTCAAATGGTGAGTTGTAGTGGTTTCAGCGATGCAGAAATCACAGTGAGCATTACCAATTACGCAGGTGCATTTACCTATCAGGTTTACGATGCTGCAAACAATGCAGTAGCGGGTGCTTCGGGAACAGGAAATGCTACAACAGGTAATCCGTTTACAATTACGGGTCTTCCTGTAGGAGTTAATTATACTGTTAGAATTACACAAACAGCTTACCCTGAATGTACAGTTGATTCAAATCCTGTAGATATTACACAACCTCCGGTATTAAGCCTGGCAGGTTTAAAAGTGGACAATGTAAACCAAAACTGTAACAATGATGGTGCCGTACTTACGGTAGATTCTTCAACAATAGTTGGTGGTACGCCTGGATATACGTATGCATTTGCTCCTGCGGGAACAAGTACAGCACTTTTAGTGTACACACCATCTGCGACAAAAACAATTGTAACAACGAAAGTGTTCCCATTGTTCGATGCCTGGGATGTGTATGTAAAAGATGCGAAGGGTTGTTTTGATCATGTTACAGTAAATGTTTCATTAGATCCGAAACCAACGATTACTGATGTAAAAGTAGCGAGCCAGTGTGCCAGCGCTTCAGGATACAGAATTGATGTTACGGCAACCGGAGTGGGAACTCTACAATACAGTTTAGACAACGGACCGTTTACAACAGATAATTTCTTTATCGTTTATTCTCCGGGACAATATACCGTTACCGTACAAGATGCAAATCAATGTGCTACAACAGCTCTTGCACCGGTTACTGTTTTGGAACCTCTTACACTAAGTGGAGAAATAACGGTGATGTCAGATTGTAAAACGGCAACTGGAGAAATTACTTTACATGCTGCAGGCGGTACAGTTTTACCAGCTAACAGCTATGTATATACGAAAGACAATTGGGCTACAAGTCAGGTTACACCTGTCTTTGCAAATCTTGCTCCTGCTGTATATAAATTTAAAGTAAGAGATATTGTTACTTTATGTGAAAAAGAGTTTGATATCGAAATCGAACAACCGACAGATGTTACAGGAATTATTTTAACTCCAACAGCTGTTTCTTGTAAAGATGGTTTAGATGGTACAATCACTGTAGCCATTGCAACTTCAAATAATAACCCTGTTTATACCTATAGTTTAACAGGTCCGGCAGGATTTACGCCTAGACCAGCGCAGGAATCTCCTGTTTTCAAAGACTTACCTTACGGACTTTATACCGTAACCGTATTGTCAGGAAGAGGATGTTCAGGTACAGCAACAATTACTGTTGCCGAGCCAGCTGTAATGGCGATAGGTTTACCAGCGGTTACACAATATGTTTGTAACACGGGTAGTAATGCAGTTAAATTTGCAACGATCACTGTAACTCCGGGTTCTGTTGTTGGTGGTTCAGGTAACTACCTGATCTATGAATTCTTCAGAGATGGTAAATCTGTTCAGAAAGACGATAGAAATACGTTTACTGAATTTGATTACTTAGGCGGAACTTACACCGTAACGGTTTATGACAGTAACAATTGTCAGGCACAGTCTAACAGTGTGATTATTGCGCCATATGCAGATATTGATGATTTAAAAATCGATGTAACTAAAATAACTTGTAAAGACCCAGAGTCAATTCAGGTTACTGCAATTAGTACAAAAGGAACATTACCAGCTTTAGATTATACAATCGAAGGTGTTGCTCCAAATACTTACCCGCTTACCTCTAGTCCAACTGGATTATTTGCAGGATTAAATGTAGGTCAGTACAAAATCACGGTAACAAATCCGGTAACAGGATGTAGTATCGTAAGATACCATACCGTGAATGAGCCAAACACATTCAAAATTGTGGCTACAGAGGTTAAAAACCTTATTTGTTTCAGTGATACTAACGGAAGCGTTACCCTGACACTGGTAGACAATATTGTACCATCAGATGAAGCAGGTCCGTTTAGCTATGTTATCACGCATGAATCAGGTACACAGCAAAGTGGTGTTACGACATCAACGGAACTAAAACTTGCTAACCTGATCAGAGGGAAATATACTGTAGCGGCTACTTTAGTTAATACACCATTCTGTCCGGTTACTACTGAATTTAGTATTGAAGGTCCGGCAGAAGAATTGTTACTTACACCAAGTGTAAAACAAATTACTTGTGCAAACGGTAACAACGATGGTATTATTTCTGTATCAGCAACCGGTGGATGGCCGGGTGAATACCAATATAAATTAGAAGGAGATAAGACTCTACCATATTCTACTGTAAATGTTTTTGAAAATTTAGCAGTTGGATCATATGTAGTATTTGTGAAAGACATTAACGGTTGTGAGGTGTCAGCACCAATTCAGCTAGATGCTCCAAAACCAATTGATGTAACGGTTGGTTTAGATAAAACAAAACTGCTTTGTTATGATGACACAGATGCTACGTTAACGGTTAACACGATTACAGGCGGATCAGGAAACTATACATATACCTTACACGGAACGTTGGCAAACGGTACAGTAATTACCAGAGATGCCCAGCCGGATAAAGTATTCGCAGGATTAGGTGCAGGAACTTATTTCGTTACTGTTTCTGATGACTGGACTTGTGTAGGTACATCTAACAAAGTTACAGTTGACCAGCCAAACGTAGTGGAAGCAACTATAGCTATAGACAGAACAGAAACTTGTGCTATTACGCCAAGAATTATTCTTAAAGCTACAGGTGGAACAGGTCCTTATTTCTATAGTACGGATGGAACTGTCTATAACCCAACATCATTTGTATCACAAGTGCAGATTGATTTACCAAAAACAACGGCAAATGTAACGTACAAGTATTTTGTAAAAGATTCAAATGATTGTAACGCTGCAACCGAAGTGAATGTTGAATTCTCACCAGTTCCTGCAATTACATTGGAAGTATATGAGCACCAGGATATTCAGTGTAGAGGATCTGTATCCGGATCTATAACTGCTATTGCAAAAGGTGGTTTAGGGAATTATGTTTACATTTTAACGGATGTGAATGGTAATGCAATTATTCCGGCTCCGACGCAATTGACACCGGGTGAATTTACAGAACTTGCTGTAGGTAAATACCGTGTGACAGTACAAAGTCTGGATTGTGAGCAGCCTTTCGAGATCATCGAAATTACACAGCCGGATACTGAATTGTCTGCAACATTAGCTGTAGAAGATGTGAAGTGTAACGGATTCAGTAACGGTAAAATTACGGTTAATGCTGTAGGAGGAACGGGTGCATATGTATATGCATTACATCCAAACCTTACACAGTTCTTTGACTCGAATATTTTCGATAACTTAAAACCTGGTATTTATACCATAAGAGTTCAGGATGCAAACGGATGTTACCGTGATTACCAGGATGAAGTTAAACAACCGGACCCATTAGATGTTGCTGAAATTGTAAGTTCACAAATTCCGGAATACTGTTTCGGTGATAAAGACGGAGTTGCATTTGTTGAAGTTACAGGTGGTGTGGGACCATATATGGCCAGCATAACCGGCGATGGTGTTACAATCGATTTCAGAGCACCGGATGTTGATGCCAATACATTTAGTTTCCAGGGTCTTTCTGGTGGAATTGAATATCACGTAATAGTTAAAGATCTTAACGAATGTACGAATGAGGTATTCCTTAAATTACCGGATCCTGTTAAATTAAACCCGATCGCGAAGGAAAACTACAGTTGTGAGAATGATCTTCCGGTGAATAATATCACGGTTGAGGTAGATTCAAGTATCGATGATACCAGAAAAGCGACTATCGTTTATACTTTATTCGAAGATGGAGTTTCTAAAGGAATTACCCAAACGGGTAATCCGATATTCAGAAACCTTCCTACGGGTAACTATAGTGTTCAGGTTGTCCTTGAAGGATGTGATAGAATGACGAATACCGTTCGTATTGATGCTGTTCAGCCATTGAATTTAATAGATGTTACATCTACAGTTAATAAGGACCTGAATACGATCGAAGTGAAAGCTTCTGGTGGTGTACCGGCTTACGAATACAATTTCAACGATGAAGGATTTACACCATCCAATACCTATAGAATCTACAAAACAGGTGACTATAGTGTAGTGGTGAGAGACCAGAATGGTTGTGAGTTCAGAACTACAGTGCATGGTACATTCTACGACTTCTGTCTGCCGAATTACTTTACACCGGACGGTGACGGACGTAATGATCTGATCGGTCCTGATTGTGGTGCATTAGCATACAAAAACCTGACTTTCGATATTTTCGACAGATATGGCAGAGTAGTAGCGAAGTATCATGTAGGTCAGAAATGGGATGGTAGATACAACGGTGCAGAATTGCCAACAGGTGATTACTGGTATGTTCTTAAACTAAATGACGAGAAAGATCCAAGAGAGTTTGTTGGACACTTCACTTTATACAGATAACAAAATTATAGCCCCGATGATGTTATCTAAAAAATTTATTACAATGAAAAAATTTATTCTATCCTTAGTACTCATGGCTGTAACAACAAGTTACAGCCAGGAGCTAAACCTACCGGTGTTTACACAGTATTTAGCTGATAATCCTTTTATACTTTCGCCTGCTTATGCCGGTATTGGTGATAACCTGCGAATCAGGGCCAATGGTCTGACGCAGTGGGTCGGAATAAAAGATGCTCCTGATAACCAGTCTGTATACGCCGATTTCCGCGTGCTGGATCGTTCTGGTGTTGGTATATCATTGTACAATGACAGCAATGGTAATACAAGACAAACGGGTGCTAAAGTTTCCTTTGCGCACCACCTTATTTTAGATTATACGTCTAAGCAATATCTTTCATTTGGTCTTTCGTATAACTTTAATACGTTTCGAATCCTAACCGAAAATTTCACTAATAATTCCAATGAGCCCGTGACGCTTAATCCGGCTTTGCTGGGAGATCGCAACAATTCAAACAATAACTTTGACATTAGTGCCCTGTATCGTAATAAAAGTTTTTACATCAGTTTTAATGCCAATAACGTTTTGAAGAAAAACGTGGATAAATTCAAAGGAGTTGAGCCGGATTTGCTTTCTAACTATCAGGTGTATACCGGATATGTTTTTAAAGATGGTGAAAACAGCCGTATCGAATATGAGCCATCTGTTTTCTATCAGTATTTTGCGAGTGATCAGCGTTCAACAACCGATTTTAACTTCAAATACAGACGTTTCAATCGTTACGAAGATTATTACTGGGTCGGTGTTTCGTATCGTTTCTTAAATGACCAGTTTCCAAAACCGTTGTCGGTTGGGCCAATGCTTGGTTTTATGAAGTCTAAATTTTACTTCGCCTATTCGTATCAGGTGATGTTCAACGATCTTGGAAGCTACAATACAGGTACGCACTCTATCACAATCGGATTTGATTTCTTAGGGTCCATCAGTAACTGTCCTTGTACACAAAGTCCTGTTCACGACTAATAATTTGTACTGTTAAATCTGATTCAAACAAAGTTTTCATTCTGAAAAGAAGTAGGACATACTTCTGTTTTGACGACCGTTTTTAACCGTTACCTTATAAATAAGCATTTTTATCTTTTTTAAATATAAATTTGTTTTTTTTCATAATTTACAACGTTTTCGTTGTTATTGATCCGTTATTTTTGCTTTTTTCGAATTTAATACTAGTCTAAAAGTTCTATATTTGTTATTCTTTCAAAAAAATTAAAAATTTATCAAATGAAAACTTTAAACGATTTCGATTTTAAAAATAAAAAAGCAATTATCCGTGTTGACTTTAATGTGCCACTGGATGAAAATTTTAAAGTAACAGATGCAACGCGTATCGAAGCTGCCAAACCAACCATTGATGCTATTCTGGCACAAGGAGGAAGCGTGATTTTAATGTCGCATTTGGGAAGACCAAAAGGTGTTGAAGAAAAATATTCTTTAAAACACATTTTAAAAACGGCTTCTGAAATTTTAGGAGTAGAAGTTAAATTTGCTGCTGATTGTGTGGGAGAACCAGCTCAGACTGCAGCAAAAGATCTGAAACCGGGAGAAGTTTTATTATTGGAGAATTTACGTTTTCATGCTGAAGAAGAAGCCGGAGATGTTGCTTTTGCAAAAGAATTGGCTTCACTTGGAGACATCTACGTAAACGATGCTTTCGGAACTGCTCACAGAGCACATGCTTCTACCACTATTATTGCTCAATTTTTCCCAACTGAAAAATGTTTCGGAACCTTATTGGCAAAAGAAATAGAAAGTTTAAATAAAGTACTTAAAAATAGCGAAAAACCGGTAACGGCAGTTTTAGGAGGATCTAAAGTGTCTTCTAAAATTACGGTTATCGAAAATATTCTTGACAAAGTAGATCACATGATCATCGGCGGTGGTATGACTTTTACATTCGTTAAAGCACAGGGTGGTAAAATTGGTGAATCGATCTGTGAAGATGATAAACAGGAACTGGCACTTGAAATTTTAAGATTAGCCAAAGAAAAAGGCGTACAGGTTCACATTCCTGTTGATGTAGTAGCTGCAGATGATTTTTCGAATACGGCTAACACAAAAATTGTTGATGTGAAAGAAATTCCTGACGGATGGCAAGGTCTTGACGCAGGTCCTAAATCTCTGGAAAATTTCAAAAAAGTTATCCTGGAATCTAAAACGATTTTATGGAATGGCCCATTAGGAGTTTTCGAAATGGAGTCCTTCGCAAAAGGAACAATCGCACTTGGTGATTATATTGCTGAAGCTACTGAAAACGGGGCTTTCTCATTAGTTGGAGGTGGAGATTCTGTTGCCGCAGTGAAGCAATTTGGCTTCGAAGATAAAATGAGTTATGTATCCACTGGTGGTGGTGCAATGCTGGAAATGCTGGAAGGAAAAGTATTGCCTGGAATCGCTGCGATTTTGGACTAAATATCACAATTAACATTTTTTTTGATATTTTTCTTCCACAAAGGTCTTAAGTTTGTAAAAATACAATCCTCATAATTGTTTGAATTATAGGATTTTAATAAAATGTTATATGATTGTAAGAAAAATTTCCTTAGTGGTTTCCGCTTTTTTTTCGATCGCTGCCTTTGCACAGGATGTAGCAAGTTCAGACGTTCAAATTAAATCTGAAGTAAAACTATCGTATCTGGATTCAGTAAAGAATTCTTTCAAAAAAGACAATATGGCTACACGTGTAGACAGTCTCTGGATGAATGAATTAGTAAGTCTGGACATCTACGATGATTTAACGAAAGACATTCAAACCATCAATTCAGACGTTTCTGTAGATGAAGAACTGCCAACCGAGTTGCTGAAACAGCGTCTCCAGGCCATGAATGAGAAGTCACCCTTTGAAATAGAATACAATCAGGGCCTTGAAAACATCATAAAGTCGTTTCTTAAGAACCGAAAAAAATCGTTCTCACGTTTAATGTCTTTATCAGAATATTATTTTCCAATTTTTGAGGACGCTTTTGCAAAACAGAATGTTCCTTTGGAAATTAAATACTTAGCCGTTGTAGAATCTGCTTTAAACCCTAAAGCAGTTTCTAAAATGGGTGCCACCGGTCTCTGGCAGTTTATGTACGGAACCGGAAAACAATACGCTCTTAAAATCGATTCGTACATTGACGAACGCAGTGATCCGCTGAAAGCGACTGCAGCCTGTTCGCAATACATGACCAAAATGTTTACTATTTTTGGAGACTGGGAACTTGTTCTGGCTTCTTATAACTCAGGTCCGGGAAATGTCACTAAAGCCATTCGCCGTTCAGGAGGAAAAACAAAATACTGGGACATTCGAAACCATCTTCCGAAAGAAACCCAGGGTTACGTTCCGGCTTTCCTTGCTACAATGTATCTTTTTGAATACCATAAAGAACACGGAATCAATCCGGAAAGGGCAGTGGTCAAGAATTTCGAAACTGATACTGTTCAGGTTAAATCTCAAATGTCATTCAAACAAATTGCTGATTTGTTAGACATGCCACAATCACAAATTCAACTTTTAAATCCTTCATACAAATTAAACGTAGTTCCGTTTTATCAGAGTGAAGCGCACTATCTTCGTTTACCAAAAGATAAAATCGCCACTTTTGTTTCCAATGAGAATCAAATTTATGCTTACGTAAAACATCAGTCTGAATTTAAAGGACTTCCGAAGCAGCTTGCTTTAAAAGTTTCCCCTAAATCGAAAGCCAGACTTGAAAAAAGTGCCGAAGATATTCAGTTTTATAAAGTTCGTAAAGGAGATAATTTAGGGACGATTGCAGATAAATACGATGTTTCCATTCTGGACCTAAAGAAATGGAACAATCTGAAAACCAATTCGCTTGCTCTTGGTAAAACATTGAAAATTAAGTCTAACGATTCGATTGTTAAAACTCCGAAAGAGTTAAAAGCACCGGTAATCGATAAAAAAGCAGCTGAAGAAGCAATTGCAGCTACTGATAATAAAGAAAAAACCACTGCACCGTCTCAGGAATATAGTGTTGCAGCCGGAGATAATCTGGGAAGTATTGCTAAAAAGTTCGGTATGACTATTGCTGACTTAAAAGAGTTGAACAATCTGACATCAAATAATATTGGTTTAGGAAAAACGCTGATAGTGGCTAAAACGGCTGCTGCTGTTGAAGAAACAACAACTGAAACTACTGCTATCGCTTCAACGTCTTCTATTGATTCATTTAAAAAGAAAGCATTATCGGCTAAAAATTTAGGTGAAGATTATTACGTTAAAAAAGGAGATTCATTATACAGTATTTCCAAAAAATATCCTGGAGTTACGATTTCAGATATTAAAAAGTGGAATGGTATAAAAGATGATGATTTAAAACCGGGAATGAAACTTAAAATAAACGGATAATAAAAAATCTTAACTAAATTTGGGTTTTATTTCATAAATTATAAAAATGAATAAAACCCATTTTTTATGCCTTATACTTTCGTGCCTTTTTGTTTCTTGTTTTAAAAACGAAAAGCAGCCTCAGCCTGTATCGGGTAAAACAAACACCATTTCGGTTATCATAGACGATCAGTTGTGGTATGGAGAAGTAGGGGACAGTATCCGAAATAAATTTGCCTCTCCGGTTCTCGGACTTACACAGGAAGAACCGCTGTTTACCATAAACCAGTACCCGGCCAAACTTCTGGAAGGGTTTGTGACCGACAGCCGAAGTATCATTGTGGTCAAGAAGGCAGCAATGGACAAATTTGAAATCAAACACAATTCTAAATCACTGCCGCACAACACTTTTCGAATTTATGCCAAATCGGTTGATGATATTATCTGCAGTATCGAATTTAATTCCGCTCAGATCATTAAGGTGATTCGGGATACTGAAATTCAGAAAATCCAGCAGGACAACAGTAAATCACTGCTGAACCCTGCAGTTATTAAAAACAAATTCCATATCAATTTACAGATTCCGTCCGGTTATGAATATATGCTTCATAAAAAGAACTTTATCTGGCTCAAAAAGGAAATTATAAGTGGCAATACTAGCTTACTGATTTATCAGATACCGCTGCAAAAACTGAAACAGGGACCAAATGTAGTTGAAAGCATCGTTCGCATGAGGGATTCCGTGGGTCGCTATATAAAAGGCCGTGAACCCAATACCCAAATGATTACCGGCGAAGCCTATGCTCCTTATTTTTCAATCACAGAACTGGACGGAAAAAAAACCTTCGAGACCAAAGGAACGTGGGAATTAAGAAATGATTTCATGACAGGCCCGTTTATTAATTATGCCATTATTGATGAAGCATACAACCGCATTTTGGTTATTGAAGGATTCTGTTATTCGCCATCTTATCAGGAGAGGGATCTGATGTTAGAGCTGGAAGCCATAATCAAATCGGTTAAAGTGGAGAAAAGATAGGGGTAGCATCTAAAAAACATGGTAATTGTCATGAAGAAGAAATAAGATTACTTTTAGAATATGATAAAAATCCCGATTACAACTCGCAATCGGGATTTCTATTTGATACTATTTAGTGTAATTTTGCTTTAGTAAGGTAAGACAACAAACCCTAAACAACAAACAAAAGTTAAATGGAATTAAAATGGAAAATAAAGCCTTTTGAGGCATTAACAGTACATGAGTTATATAATTTGCTCAAACTGAGGAGTGAAATCTTTGTAGTAGAGCAAAATTGCGTTTATTTGGATCTTGATGGCAAAGACAAACTTGCTTTGCACCTGATCGGTGAATACGACGGGAAGATTGTTGCGTATTCGCGTTTGTTTGATGCCGGAATCAGTTTCGATCATGCTTCCATCGGCAGAGTGGTTGTAGATGCTAATTATCGCGATAAAAAGTGGGGACACAATCTGATGCAGGAAGCCATTGCCGGTATAAAATCAAATTTTGGTACCGATAAAATTACGATTGGTGCGCAGTTGTACTTAAAGAAATTCTACGAAAGTCACGGCTTTGTTCAGACCAGTGAAATGTATCTGGAAGATGATATTCCGCATATTGAGATGGAGCGCGGTTAATCTAAATTTTGGTGATAAAAAACTCCACGCGCCTGTCTAGCTTATCACCACGGCCCAATGGATATTTATTGCCGCAGCCCTGGAAAGTCATTCTGCTTTTGGAGATTTTTTTGTCCATTAAATATATAAAAACAGTTTTGGCGCGATTCCAGGAAAGTCTTCTTTCTTTGGTTGCTTTGTCAATTCCGTCACTGTAAATCTCGGGAGTGCAGCATACATGGCCGCGGATTTCAAACTCAAGGGTATTTTTCTCCTGAAGGATGGTGGCAATTTTATCTAATTCTTTTTTGGAATTATTCGTTAGTTTGGAGCTTCCGATGTCAAATAAGATATTGTCCAGATAGATCTTATCGCCGACTTTTAGTTTGTTTTTAAAAGAGTTATGGATTCCTTTTCCAAAGCTGTTGCGTTTGACTACGATTAAGTCCACCCGCCGGTTTTGCGAGCGGGTTTCATGCAGGTTTTCTATGGTATCGGGTTTTATGATCACACGGCCTTTTCCTTCCAGAATCACTATTTTGCTCTGGTTAAAACCGTGTAATACCAGTAATTCCTGAATCGTGTTGACCCTGTTTTTAGAAAGCCTGAAATTGTATTCGTCAGTGCCGCGGTCATCACAGTAACCGTAAATTTGTATAGATTCTACTTTTGAGGTATCAATTGTTTTTATAAAATTGGTAATGACATCTGCTTGCTGGTCCGTAAGATTGAACTTGTCAAAATCAAAATATATGGTTTCGACGGGCTTCTGTTGTGCTGACAAGTTGAAAATAAAGAAAAGAAACAGAACTTTACAAATTTTCATTTTTTACATTTTTAAAATCGTTTTATACTCAGTCTGATTATTCAAAACGCTCACCGCTTTTTTAATTTCTGAATTGTTTTTAATATAAAATTGATACAAACCTTCCTGATACTGGTACCTTTTTATAAGTTCTTCCTGAATCAGGTTTTTAATTTCCTTTTGGTTTTTATCCAGTAAGGTGGTTTCGCTTTTTTCAAGGGCGTTTAGTAATTGCTGATATTCAGGTGCGATCGTTTCGTCTATTTTTTCACTTTTGGCAGCAGCCAGCATATTTTTCAGCGCTACCTCTGTTTCAGTATCAAAACTGATTTTGTTGGTTTTAAGATATTGTTTAAAAGCGGTGTAGTCTGCTTCAGTAAGTACAGGGATTTTATCTCCTAAATTTGGGTTTTTGTAAAAGTACGATGTGGCGTAATCAAAGATTCCGTCATTTTTTAACAACGCATTCGTAATCGGACTCATTTTGGTTTCTTCCAGTTCAATATCCGGTAAAACACCGCCGCCATCATAAACGGTTCTGCCTTTTCGGGTTTTAAAAGCATTGAAGTTTTTCGCATCTGTTTTTTGTGCTACGCCATTTTTGTCTTTGTGCGCATAATCCAAAGCCTGAATGCAGCGGCCGGAAGGTGTGTAATAGCGGGATATGGTCACTTTTAACTGCGTTCCGTACGTAAGATCAACAGAACGTTGTACCAGTCCTTTTCCGAAACTGCGGCTCCCGAGAATTACGGCACGATCTAAATCCTGTAAAGCCCCGGAAACAATTTCAGATGCAGAGGCACTTCGCCCGTTGACCAATATGGCCAAAGGAATTTCTGTATCTATCGGCTCGTTTTGAGTTTTATAGGTATTGTTGTGTTTTTCTATCCTTGATTTAGTAGTCACAATCACTTCGTTTTTAGGAACAAACAAATTGCAAATGTCAATGGCTTCGTTCAGTAAACCTCCGGGATTTCCTCTCAGGTCAAGTACAATCTGTTTGGCACCGTCCGCTTTTAGTTTCTCCAATGCGCCCTTTACTTCTGCTGCCGCTTTTCTGCTAAAATGGGCCAGAACAATATAACCGGTTTTGTCGTCTATTTTGCCATAGAACGGAACAGATTTAATATCGACTTCATCCAGTACAAGCTCGGTAGTATACGGTTTTCCCTGACGCAGGTATTTAATTGTGATTTTGGTGTTTTTGGTTCCCTTTAATAATTGGGAGGCATCATCTTTAAAGTCTGCTATCAAAACATCTCCAATCTGGATAATTTCGTCACCTGCTTTCAGTCCGGCTTTATCTGCAGGATAGTTTTTATACGGTTCACGAACAATCAGACGGTCTTTTTTTCGTGAAATCATCGCGCCAATTCCCGTATATTCTCCGGTATTGTTGATTTTGAAGTTGACCACATCCTGTTCGTTAAAGTAAACAGTGTAAGGATCTAAACTTCCCAGCATGCTTTTTATCGCCTTATCCATCAAATCCCCGGGATTCGTTTCATCTACGTAATTGGTATTTACGGCTTTGAATAAAGTGGTGAAAATTTCAATTTGTTTGGCTATTTCAAAAAAGTCGTCTTTGAAACTGGTTCCGATAAATAAAAACCCGGCCGCAACAGCAGGAATAATGAATTTCTTTTTGAAATAAGGATACATGAGTTATATTTTTTTTCTTTTTAATCTTCTTCTAATGTAAAAGGCTATTACGCCAAACAGGATAAGGAACGGCCAGACACTGATGACCCAGATGAACAAACCGGACAATTCAAAAAATCCGGATTGTATGGCTGTCAGTATTTTGGAACCATAGGAAATTTTGATGCTTTGCTTTTCTGCAATGGGTTTGTAAAATTCGATTGAAATCCTGCTTTCAGCTACACGGCTCTCGAGGTATTTTAACTGACCTTGTTTCGATTCGATTTCTTCGCGAATCGCAGAAATCTGCTTTTCAATTTCGAGTATTTCACTTATTTTGGTCGCTCTCTTTAATATTTCGATGTAACGTTCTTCGAGTTTTTGTTTTGTTTTTAATCTCGAATCGAGGTCAATGTACTGCTCCGTTACATCTTCCGTTGAAATGTCTTTCTGGTCAAAATACGAGACACCTTTTGAAATCGATTGTAAAAAAACATCAAAATTCTGACTTGGAACGCGAACGGTTAGATTTCTAAAAAGGGAATTGTCATTTTTTCCTTCAGAGTCAGACTGTATAGTCGCATGGCTTTCTTTAACAGCAGTTTGAATTTTTTGGAAAGTCTCTTCAATGTCATTCGTTTCAAATCTCAGGCTTGCATATTTGATTATTTTTTGAGGAATTGCTTTTTCTTCGTCAGGAGAGGAGGGAGAGGGCGCCGACATTGTTATCGCGGCAACTTCACTTTTATAAACAGCTTTGTCATTTTCTGCCTGTTTGCTGCAGCCTGAAAAAAGCAATGCAAAAAGGAATAAATATAGAATATGTCGCATAAAATTTGAATTTAGAGCTAAAACTACAATTTTTTTATAATTTTTTATCTAATCTGATAAATAAAGTTGTATTTTATAGCTTATAATTCAGTTTTATGCTCAGAATCGGCCTTTTTGTTTACCTGTAAGAGAAATTTCTCAAACAACTGAATGGTTTTAGTGTTGATTTCATCGTAAGACAAACGATCCTTGCTTTGATAAAAAAGCATAAAGGAATAATGTTCTTCGACGTTATCCCAGAGCAGATTTTTATTCAGTCGATACGTTTCCCTTAGGACACGTTTGAAATAATTGCGATCAACGGCTTTTTTGAAGTATTTTTTAGAAACCGAAACGCCTACCTTTAATTTTTCTTCCGATCCCGCTTCTCCCGCACAATAAACCAAACGGAGCGGATACTTAGAAACTGATTTTCCTTCAGAAAAAAGTAAACCAATGGTTGTTTTGCTTTTTAGACGTTCGTTTTTTGGGTAGGTAAAGTTCATTTAATTCAGAAAAAAGTTGCAATTTTATAGGGCAAAGGTACAATTAAACCATAAAAACGGTTATTGTTTTTAATTTTAATACCGCTAAAAATATATTTATTACTTTTGGCCTTTAATTTTTTTAAGCATGCAAAAGATAATTTCGTATCCCATATCCGTAATTTACTATTTATGTTTTAGTTTATGTTTATTGGTTTTTCATCCAATACAATGGATTTGCCTGAATCTTTTTGGTTATCAGGCACATAAAAAGAGCGTTGATTATTTGAATTTTTTCCTTTTAAGATGTACAAATCTTGTGGGAACAACTTATAAAATTGAAAACAGAGAGACAATTCCTACTGGAGTTCCGTTAATTTTTGTCTCAAATCACCAAAGCATGTACGATATCGTAGCAATGATTTGGTACTTTAGACGTTTTCATTGTAAATTTGTAAGTAAGAAAGAGTTAGGTAGCGGAATCCCGAGTGTGTCATTCAATTTACGTCATGGAGGTTCGGTGCTAATTGACCGTAAAGACCCAAAACAAGCCATTCCCGTAATCAAAGGCTTGTCTGAATATATCGAAAAAAACACGAGATCTGCCGTTATTTTTCCCGAAGGTACCCGAAGCAAAACCGGAAAGCCAAAAGAATTTGCCCAAAGCGGTTTAAAAATCTTATGCAAATATGCACCATCTGCATATGTGGTACCGGTAAGCATCAACAATTCATGGAAAATGGTACGATACGGAATGTTCCCTGTTGGTTTAGGAAATCGCCTTACCTTTACCGTTCATAAAGCTTTGGCCGTAAAAGATTATGATTTCGCCGAGTTAATGGCTATTACAGAAAAGGTAGTTGTAGAAGGAGTAAATGAATATAAATAGATTTTCGTTTTGTGAAAGCAAAATCTTAAATCCCAAATCTAAAATAAGTAATGTCTATAAAAAACATTAGATTAGAAGTAATGCAGTTTTTAGAAAAAAACGTAGATAGCTTCGTTGAACAGTATTTGATTCCAGTGGAAAAAATTTGGCAGCCGTCTGATTTTCTGCCTAATTCTGAAGGAGATAATTTCTTTGAAGAGGTAAGAGAATTACGTGAAATTGCTAAAGAATTGCCATATGATTTCTGGGTAACGCTTGTGGGTGACACCATCACCGAAGAAGCTTTGCCAACCTACGAATCCTGGTTAATGGATGTTGAAGGAATCGATCAGATCGAAAATGGCGGAAATGGCTGGTCCAAATGGATTCGTCAATGGACCGGAGAAGAAAACCGTCACGGTGATTTATTAAACAAATACCTGTATTTGTCCGGTCGTGTAAACATGCGTGAAATCGAAATGACCACACAGCATTTAATCAACGACGGTTTTGATATCGGAACCGGATCTGATCCGTACAAAAACTTTGTATACACCAGTTTCCAGGAGTTGGCAACGTATGTATCTCACAATAGGGTAGCTCAAATGGCTAAGAAATTCGGGGATAATAAATTGTCGAAAATGTGTAAAATGATCGCAGGTGACGAAATGCGCCATCATCATGCCTACAGTGAATTCGTTACGCGAATTTTTGCTGTTGACCCTAGCGAAATGATGTTGGCTTTTCAATACATGATGAAACAGAAAATCGTTATGCCTGCACATTTCCTGAGAGAATCAGGTCAGAAAATCAGTTCTGCTTTTGAGCAGTTTTCAGATTCAGCACAGCGTATTGGTGTTTACACCGCAAATGATTATGTGGATATCATGCAGAAATTAATCGATAAATGGGAGGTTGACAAAATCACCAATCTAACAGACGAAGCAGAAAAAGCCCGTGACTATTTAATGAAATTGCCGGCACGTATGGCAAGAATTTCAGAGCGATTGGTCATCCCGCAGGAGTCACATATTTTCAAATGGGTAGAGCCTGCAAGATTATAATTTCAGCGTTTTGATTGAAAAATTCATTTAAAGCAACTTTATTGCATTAAATAAACAATAAAATTTATGTTGATTATTGAAGTTTATAAAACTTTGATAATCAACATTTTTTAATAAAATGGGTTTCGGAATATTTATTAATGCAACAATGTTCACTACGAAAACCTGTAAACTCATACTCCCTTTCAAGCTTATAAATTTTTATGAATACTACAGACCTAATAAATAAAACAATCCAATTTGTAAAAGAAAAACTGCACGATGCCGAAGGCGGACACGACTGGTTTCATATTGAACGCGTGCATAAAAATGCATTGCTGATTGCAAAAAATACAGACTGTGATTTGACAGTGGTGGAGTTAGGCGCTTTGCTTCATGATATTGCCGACAGCAAATTCCATAACGGAGATGAAACAATCGGACCCAAAACAGCACGTTTGTTTCTGGAAGGAGAAAATGTTCCGGAAGGAGTGATACAACATGTCGTAAACATCATAGAAAACATCTCCTACAAAGGAGGTAATTTTGAAAAGAAATTTTCCTCAGTTGAATTGGATATTGTTCAGGATGCAGACCGTTTGGATGCCATAGGTGCGATCGGAGTAGCGCGGGCTTTTAATTACGGAGGTTTTAAAAACAGAGCGCTTTACAATCCTGAAATCGAGCCCATCACCAATATGACCAAGGAAGAATACAAAAAGAATAATGCACCGACCATAAATCATTTTTACGAAAAACTTTTACTCCTAAAAGATAAAATGAATACCGAAACCGGAAAACAAATCGCAGCGGAAAGACATCGTTTTATGGAGTTGTTCCTATCGCAGTTTTACGCGGAATGGGAGGGGGAAAAGTAGTTTTCAGTCTCGGTTTACAGTTTTCAGTCTCGGTTTAGAGTCTCAGTTTTCAGTCTCAGTTTTCAGTGACGGTCTGAGTCTTTTAACTACAACACTAAAAACTCAGCACCTTAGTAACTCAGCACCTTAGAACCTCCAAAAAAACCTTTGCCCCTCTGAACCTCAGTACCTCTGAACCTTAAAATCAGCTACACCCACAATTCCCGTCACCGCAGTCCTTCTTCTTTTTAGATTTCCAGAAGAATTTCTTAATCAAAAAGACGACAGCGAAAGCTAGTATGGCAAAGGCGATGATTTCCTGTATCATGGTTTTTATTTTAGGATTTGATACGCAATTAAAGCGACAAAGTAAGCAAGCCCGCTCATGAAAACCAGCTGCATGGCAGGCCATTTCCAGGAGTTCGTTTCTTTTTTGGTAATGGCAAGCGTACTGGCACACTGCATGGCGAAAGCATAAAACAGCAGCAATGAAATTCCCGTTGCAAAATTAAAAATCTTTGAACCCGTTGCCGGATCCACTTCCTGTTGCATTTTGCTTTTTATAGTGGCTTCATTATCACTGTCTCCCACACTGTAAATAGTTGCCAGTGTTCCCACAAAAACCTCACGGGCAGCAAAGGAACTGATCAGTGCAATTCCGATTTTCCAGTCGTAACCCAGAGGAGCAATTGCAGGTTCGATCGCGCGGCCCATAATTCCGATATAGGAATTCTCTAATTTCTGGGAAGCCACTTCGTTTTCAAACTGAACCTGATTTAAGTGTTTTTCTGCCGTTCTTTCTTTTACGATGGCTTCTGCCTCATTAAAATCCTTTCCGGGACCGTAAGAAGCCAAAAACCATAAAATAACAGATATGGCCAGGATGATCTTACCCGCTCCGACAATAAAAGCTTTGGTTTTCTCCACAACATTGATTCCAACGTTTTTGAGGAGAGGTAATTTATAACTTGGCATTTCAACTACGAAATACGTTTTGGTATCTAATTTTAAAACCTTATTTAAAATATAAGCCGATAGAATAGCCGTTCCGAATCCTAAAACATACAGGAACATGAGCGTAAGTCCCTGAAGATTTAAAATTCCCAGAACACGTCTGCTCGGAATTACTAACGAAATAATAATTGCATAAACAGGCAGTCTCGCAGAACAGGTCGTAAACGGAGTGACCAAAATAGTAATCAGACGTTCTTTCCAGTTTTCAATATTTCGGGTGGCCATAATCGCCGGAATGGCGCAGGCAGTTCCTGAAATCAAAGGCACAACACTTTTTCCGGAAAGCCCAAATCTGCGCATGATCTTGTCCATAAGGAAAACTACACGGCTCATATAACCGCTTTCTTCCAGAATAGAAATAAAAAGAAATAAAAAGGCAATTTGCGGAATGAAAATAATAACCCCGCCAATTCCCGGAATAATTCCCTGGGAAAGTAAATCGGTTAAAATACCACTTGGTAATTCCTGGGCAACCCAGCTGCTTAAGGAGGCGAAAGTGCTGTCAATAAAATCCATCGGAATCGTGGACCAGCTAAAAATAGACTGGAAAATAAGAAACAGAATCCCGAGAAAGATCACATATCCCCAGACTTTGTGCGTTAAAACGCGGTCCAGTTTTGCTCTCATGTCTTTGGCCATTGAAGCATCTACTTTCAATCCGTCTTTTAAAACGTTGTTGATGAACTGATAGCGCTTTATGGTTTCTTTTTGTTGCAGACGTTTTAATTCCGAATGTGATTTGGTATAGGCATTTCGAATTTCATTTCGGTCCAAATTAGAGAAATTGACATCCTGTGTTATTACCAGCCATAACTTATACAGCAATTGGTTTGGAAATAATTTTTGTAAACCACTAAAATAGTCAGGATCAATTTCCAAAGCATTCAGGCAGGATTCATGCTGAATCGTTTTATAGGAAACAATCAGGTTTTTCAGCTCTTCGATTCCGGTACCTTTTCGGGAGCTGATCAGTGCAATTTTGGTTTTTAGTTTTTCTTCCAAAAGGGGAATATCCAGCGTGATTCCCTTTGTTTCCATACGGTCTGCCATATTAATGACTAAAATCGTCGGAATTTCAAGGTCTTTTATTTGGGTGTAAATGAGTAAATTTCTTTTCAGATTTTCAACATCGGTTACAACAACGGCCACATCGGGATATAATTTGTCATTTTTGTTCAGCAGCAATTCAATCACTACACTTTCGTCCATCGAACTGGCGTTCAGGCTGTAGGTTCCCGGTAAATCTAAAATATTGGCTTTTATGCCATGAGGAAGTTTGCAGAAACCGATTTTCTTCTCAACCGTTATTCCGGGATAATTCCCTACCTGCTGATTAAGTCCGGTAAGCTGATTGAATACGGAAGTCTTTCCTGTGTTTGGATTCCCGATCAGGGCAACATTAATATTTTCAACACTCATTACAAATTGGTTTTGATAAGTTCAACTTCAATTTCACGAGCGGTTTCGATACGAATGGCCACATGAGAGCCATTAATGTCTAAATACAAAGGATCTCCAAAAGGAGCAATCTGAAGCAATTCAACCATACTGCCCGGCAGGCAACCCATTTCTAATAATTTAAGTGGAATAACATCGATATCAAAATCTTTGATAATGGCTTTCTCGCCTTTTTTTAGGGAATGGATCGTATTTCGCAAAGCTTATTTAGATTGAATTTAGATTGCAAAAATAGGCAATTATTCTATATGTCTCCGTATTTAATGCCTATACAAATGCTAAATCTTTCTAAAAATAAGGTCTTTTATTCCTGACACAGAAAATCAATGTCTGCTAAAAGGCGTTTAATATCTTCTTTATTCGTTCCGTCATAGAAACCCCTTACACGTCTTTTCTGATCCACCAGAACAAAATTTTCGGTATGAACCATATCGTACAATTGATCCGGTCTGCCCATTTTTACAGCCAGGTATGACTTTCGGGCCATAGTATAGATTTCCTTTTTATCGCCCGTAACCAGATTCCATTTACTGTCAACTACGCCATGTTTTATGGCATATGCCTTTAAAACCGGAATGCTGTCAACTTCCGGGAAAACAGTATGGGACAGCAGCAGTACTTTCGGATTATTTAAAACTGCTTTTTGGACATCAGCCAAATTGGTAGTCATTTTAGGACAGATGGAACCACAGGTGGTAAAGAAAAAATCGGCTACATAAATTTTGCCTTCGTAGTTTTTCTGTGTAATGGTATCTCCGTTCTGATTGACAAAAGAAAAATCGGCAATGGTGTGATACTTGCTTTTGTACTGAATCGTGCTGTCTACCAATTCAGGATTTACGTCGGCAGGATTGTAAATGGGTAATGTTTTTTGGGGCTTTAAAGCCGAATAAAATAAGGATATGGTGACAACCGAAAATAAAATTAAAACAATAAAGAATTTGCGGTATTTGTAGAGCAGCGATTTCATAAACGTAATTTGGCGCAAAAATACAAAAAGCACTTTTTAAATCCCCGGTTCGCGACTCTTTTAACTTCGAAAAGGGCTGTAATTTTTTAACAGCCGGGATTCATTACTCTACTTTATCAATCCCTGTCAGATTTTAATTCCAAAATTAGAAGAAGTCTTTTTAGCGAATACTATTTAATTTTAACTTTTCGAATGGATTTATTGACCAGATACAATCCGATTAGGGTGACCATGACACCAATTGAAATGGCCCGCGTGAGCGATTCTCCAAAAATAAAAAAGCTAAGAATGATTGCCACAACAGGATTGATATACGCATAAATACTGCTGACTTCTGTTGGAAGGTGCTGCAGCGAATATATAAAAGCTATAAAAGTCAGGATAGAACCAATTACGACCAAATAAGCAATGGCGTACCAGGAAGTCAGGGGTATTTCATTGAAAGGAATAGTAGTTCCGGAAATTTCTGTTACGGAGAAAAGGATAAAACTAGAAATCAGCATTTGTAAGCCTAAACTAAAATACGGATTAAAACTGGCAGATTTTTTCTTGGTATGTAAAATTCCAAAAGCCCAGGTAATGGTTGAGGCAACAGACAGTAAGATTCCGAACTGAAAATCAGGCCTTAAAAAATCGCCGAGATGATCCATGAAAATAATGCATATCCCGCCAAAGCAGATTAAAAGCCCTGTTACGGCCAATTTGGCAATTCGTATTCCTCTGAAAAAACAAATGATCACAATCCAGATCGGGAAGATAGCACCAATAATAGCACCCAGTCCACTGCTTATGTATTTTACGCCCCAGGTACTTAAGCCGTTACTTAAGACAAAGTTGAGGACAGCCAAAATTAATATGGTTTTCCATTGTCTGCCTTTTGGCCACGGTTCTTTTTTCAGTAAAAAATAACCAACATAGAGGATGCCGCCAAAAAACTGACGTATTGTAACCAGTTGTAAAGCCGGCATATATTTTACTCCTTCTTTGGAAGCAATCCAGGTTGTTCCCCAGAAGAAACTGACCCAGCATAAGGCCAGAATGGGTAATCCTATAGCTTCCACTTTACCGGAAAATGCTGCTTGTATTCTTGCTTTCACGTTTGTTCGATTGGTTTGACAAATATTCCAAAAACAATTTCAAACAGAAGGTAAAATGGGAATTTATATTCATGAAACTTTTAGTTGATTCGGATGAAATATTTGCATTAAAATGCAAGATTGATTATTATATAATTTTAACATAAAGTTTGAAATAATAGCGATATGTTTGTATTAAACCCATAATTCATAAATTATAATGATAAAACAGCTTAACAAACCAGTGTTTTGTGTTGTTTCTGTAATGTTTTCACTTACAGCAGTCACAGCTCAAAATGCAAAACCTAAAGAACCGGGAATCAATATTTCCTACATGAATACTAAAATCAGTCCTACAGAGGATTTTTTCCGTTATGTAAACGGAACCTGGCTGGATAAAACAGAAATTCCAAGTGACCGAAATTCATGGGGAAGTTTTAACGAACTGAGACAAAAAACCGACGATAATTCGCTGGCAATTTTGAAAGAGGCTTCGAAAGATCCGAAGTATAAATCCAACACGGATCAGGGAAAAGCAATTGCATTGTTTAACACCATTTTGGATACAGTCGGAAGAAATAAGCTGGGCGTAAAACCTCTTGAGCCTGTCCTGAAGAAAATCGATGCCATAAAAAATGTAACAGACCTGCAAAATTTCCTTATCGAAATGGAGCCTCAGGGTGGTCTTGGGTTTTTTGGAGTAGGAATTGGTGCTGACGCAAAAAACAGTAACGTTAATTCAGTGAGTATCGGACCGGGACGTTTAGGCCTTTCGGATAAGGATTACTACAATGCTGATGATAAGGATTCTAAAGAAAAACGTGCTAAGTATGAGCTTCATGTAGCCAGAATGATGCAGTTCATCGGCGAAAATCCGGCAAAAGCAAAACAAAGCGCTGCTCAGATTCTGGCATTGGAAACCGCTATGTCTGCTCCGAGATTAGATCGTGTAGAGCGCAGAGACCGCAGAAAACAATACAATCCAACCGCGGTTGCTGATTTAAAAAAGACAATTCCTTCCATTCAGTGGGATAAGTTTTTTGCAGGAATCGGAATGGCAAAAGTCGATACGGTAATCGTAACGCAGCCTCGCTATATGGCTGAATTAGAAAAGATTTTTACTGAAAAGAAAGTAGCAGACTGGAAAGAATACCTGAAATGGTCCGCTTTAAACAAATCAGCTTCTTTATTAAGTACAGAGATTGAAAATGCCAATTTTGATTTCTACGGAAAAACACTAACAGGGGCATTAAAACAGCGTCCGCGTGAAGAAATGGCTTTGCAGGTAATCAATAATGCAACCGGAGAAGCTTTAGGAAAATTATATGTTGAAAAATTATTCCCTGCTGAAGCAAAAGGCAAAGCACAGAAAATGATTCAGAACGTAATATTAGCTTACGAAAACAGAATTAATGCATTGCCTTGGATGTCTGCAGCGACTAAAGTAAAAGCGATTGAGAAATTAAAGAAAATTACCATCAAAATTGGTTATCCGGACAAATGGAAAGATTATTCCGCTTTAGAAATTAAAAATGTTTCAGAAGGCGGAACTTATTTTAACAATGTGGCGAATTTATCAAAATGGGATTATAAAGAAGACCTGGCAAAACTGGGTAAACCAGTTGACAAAACAGAATGGGGAATGTCTCCACAAACTGTAAATGCCTATTACAACCCGTCTTATAATGAAATTGTTTTCCCTGCCGCTATTTTACAACCTCCGTTTTATAATTATCAGGCAGATGAAGCTGTAAATTATGGTGGAATCGGAGCAGTTATCGGTCACGAAATTTCACATGGTTTTGATGATTCGGGAGCACGTTACAATGCAGACGGAAACCTGGTGGACTGGTGGACGGCTGATGATTTAAAACAATTTACGGAACTTGGAACTGCATTAGCAGCGCAATACAGTGCTTTGGAGCCATTACCGGGAATACATGTAGACGGTAAATTTACTTTAGGTGAAAATATTGGTGATTTAGGTGGAATAAACGCTGCTTACGATGGATTGCAATTGTATCTGAAAGCCAATGGGAATCCAGGTTTAATTGATGGTTTTACACCGGAACAACGTTTCTTTATTTCATGGGCTACCGTTTGGAGAACAAAATCAAGAGACGAAGCGATCAAAAGTCAGGTAAAAACAGATCCGCACTCTCCGGGAATGTACAGAGCGTATGTGCCAATTCAAAATGTAGATGCTTTTTATGATGCTTTTGGAATCAAAAAAGGAGACAAGATGTATGTAGAACCAGAGAAAAGAGTTAAAATCTGGTAATATTTAATCATAAAAAACGGCGCTGATTTCTCAGCGCCGTTTTTGTTTTTATCTTTTTATGCAATGGCAATAAACAGGTCTACTGCTGCATTTTCAGGGTCTTGCGTTTTCTCATCATACACTTCAAAATCAGTGGTAAAACTTCGGTTTAAACCGGAGTTCCAGATTTCAAGCCATTTATTGAAAACAATACCTTCGTTTAAATTTCCTTTGGCAGTGAACGGCTCGTACTCGGCTGTCTCAATTGATTTTCCTACCATATTCTCAGGGATGAAATCTAAACTTTCAACCTCACAGCCCACAATCGTGGTGTAGGGTTTGGTATGATCTTTTTCGTAATCCGTATAGATACAAAAAAGAGCCTCTGAAACCTTACCCGGAATTTTATGCTGAATTCCTTCAGACGTAAATTGGTTCCAAAGGGCAGGAATATCTTCTCCTGATTTACCATTTTCGTTTGTAGTTCGTACTGAAATACCGATTACGTTGAATTTTTGAATGATCATTTTACTTCATTTTTAATTAAGCGGTAAATTTAAAATCATGCAATGACAACAGTATGTCAGCAGGAACGAAAGACTATTTCAAATTACTGTAGATATACGTTTCTATGGCTTTCAGTTCTTCATCAGACATAGCCTGCGTTACCGGAAAATTGGTTTTCATTACCGAAAACTGACTCGGATCAACGATAGGATCGGCATTTCCTTTTAGAAAAGTAACAATATCGCCTTTTTTATCTTTATAAATTTTGGCAATTTCCTGAATGCTCGGACCAATCACTTTTTGATCGACCTGATGGCAGGAGGTACAATTTCCTCTTCCTTCAAAAATTTCTTTTCCCAAAGCTTCCGGAGTTGCAGCTTTTGCTGTTTCTCCTTCTGAGTACGCTTCTGTTGAGGTTGGAACAGGATTTTCAGTGGTTTCTTTTTTACAGGAAGCCAACGCTAAAACGGCAGATAAGAATAGTATTTTTTTCATTTTTTATTTATTTAAAAGGATGGCTGCTTCTTTGGCAAAATAAGTCGAAATCAGGCTGGCACCGGCGCGTTTAATACACATCAATTGTTCCATCATGATTTTGTCATTATCGAGCCAGCCTCTTTCTGCAGCTGCTTTTATCATCGCATATTCTCCGGAAACATGATAAACGGTCACCGGAACATGAACGGCATTTTTTACTTCACGAACAATATCCAGATAGGCGATTCCCGGTTTTACCATCACCATATCGGCACCTTCTTCAACATCAGATAAAGCTTCTTTAATGGCTTCGATACGGTTGGCATAATCCATTTGATAGGTTTTTTTATCTTTCGGAATATCAGTTGTATCTACCGGAGCCGAATCTAAAGCATCGCGGAAAGGACCATAAAAAGCCGAGGCATATTTAGCCGAATAGCTCATGATGCCCACATTATGGAAACCAGCAGCATCCAGGCCTTCTCTTAAACGCAAAACACGTCCGTCCATCATATCGCTTGGTGCTACAAAATCAGCTCCTGCCTGAGCATGGGAAACGGCCATTTTTACCAGCGCGGCAACAGTGCTGTCGTTTTCAACATCGCCGTTTGCTATAATTCCGTCGTGGCCGTAAATAGAATAGGGATCTAAAGCCACATCGGGCATTACGATCATTTCCGGACAGGCGGCTTTGATAGCGCGAATCGCCTGTTGCATTAATCCGTCTTTATTCCAGGCTTCTTTTCCGGTATTGTCTTTTAGGGTTTCGCTTACTTTTACGTAAATGTTAACCGCACGAATACCCAAAGCATAAATTTCTTTTACTTCTTCTACCGTTAAATCAATCGATCTGCGGAAAATTCCCGGCATCGAAGGAATTTCAACTTTTACATTTTCGCCTTCAGCAACAAACATAGGAAACATAAAGTCTGACGGACTTAAAGTGGTCTCACGAACTAAAGAACGAATGGATTCATTTACTCTTAATCTTCTGCCTCTGTGTAATGGGAACATAGTATTTTAGATTTTTAGATTTTAGATTTTCATCTAATCTCCAGGATTTTTTATAAAATTGATTTTAATGTTAGGTAATTGAAGCAGTATAAATCTCTTCAATAGTCTTTTTTAGTTTAGTATTGAATTCAGCATCAGACTGATCAGCCGAAAGTCCTTCAGAAAGTGCTCGAGAGAAACTGGCAATCAGTCCGTGGTTTTGTGAAAGTTTATCATTGGCTTCGTCCTGACCGTATCCGCCGGATAACGCCACAACACGCAACACATGCGGATCTGACATTAGTTCTTTGTAAAAATCATTTACTGTCGGAATCGATAGTTTTAGCATCACTTTTACATCTTTATCCAATAAGCTGAGCTGTTTTTTGATTTCTTCTTTTAGAATTTCTTCTGACTTTTCTTTATCGGCACTATAAATATCAACCTCAGGTTCAATAATTGGGATAAGTCCTTTTTTGAAGATTTGTAAACCTACAGCAAATTGTTGTTCGACTACTTCGCGAATTCCTGTTGCATTGGCTTCTTTAATTACAGAACGCATTTTCGTGCCAAAAACATTTCTTTCTACGGCACGATTTAGTAATTCATCTAAATTAGCAATAGGCTTCATCAATTGTACACCATTTGAAAGGTCAGCAAGTCCTTTGTCAACCTTTAAAAAGGGAACTATATTTTTTTTCTCCCACAAATAATCGGCCGTCCACTGTCCGTCTATTTTGCGATCCATAGTGTTTTCGAACAAGATAGCGCCTAGTATATATTCGCGATCAAATGCAGGGCTTTTTATAATTCGGGTTCTCATTTCATGTACAAGAGTGTACATTTCTTCGTCATTACTGAAACTGCTTTCCTGCACACCATATTGTGCTAAGGCTTTTGGCGTACTTCCGCCACTCTGATCAAGTGCAGCAATAAATCCTTTTCCGGAATGCATACGATGTAATTGTGCTATGTACCTTTCTCTCTTTTCCATAATATTTTAAATTTTAGACTGAAGATTTTGGATTAAATTACAATTTAAATTTATGATTACAAATGAGTTAAGTGAATATTGGCTTTAATTTTTCAGATCCATTCCTGCGGATGCTCTAACACATTTAGTAATTTTTCTTCTTCACTTCCCGTTTCCGGATGATGATCGTACACCCACTGCACATGCGGAGGTAAGCTCATCAGGATACTTTCGATTCTTCCGTTGGTTTTTAAACCGAATAAAGTGCCTTTGTCATGAACCAGATTAAACTCTACATAACGCCCGCGACGGATTTCCTGCCAGTTTCTTTGTTCGGGTGTATAAGGAAGCTCTTTTCTTCTTTCTACAATCGGAACATAGGCTTCAAGAAAACTATTCCCGACTTCACTTACAAAGCTGAACCAGTCTTCCATAGTCATTTGCTCGTTTGCTTTGCAATAATCAAAGAACAAGCCGCCAATACCACGGGCTTCGTTTCGGTGTGCGTTCCAGAAATAGGCGTCGCATTGTTTTTTATATTTTGGATAAAATTCCGGATTGTGTCTGTCGCAAGCTGTTTTACAGGTTTGATGAAAGTGTTTGGCATCTTCTTCAAACAAATAATAAGGCGTTAAATCCTGTCCGCCGCCAAACCATTGTTCGATTACGGTTCCTTTTTCATCATACATTTCAAAATAACGCCAGTTCGCATGAACCGTCGGAACCATCGGGTTTTTAGGATGAATTACCAGACTTAGTCCGCAGGCAAAGAAATCAGCTTCTCCAACGCCAAACATCTTTTGCATGGCTTCCGGTAATTTTCCGTGCACGGCTGAAATGTTGACTCCGCCTTTTTCGATAACCGTTCCGTTTTCGATAACGCGTGTTCTTCCGCCACCGCCTTCCGGGCGTTCCCAGAGATCCTCACGGAATTTTGCAGTTCCGTCAACGGCTTCCAGTCCGGCGCAGATCTGGTCTTGTAACTTTTGTATGTATGCGTAAAATTTATCTTTCATGGGTCTTGTATTCTGATTTAAGTAATCCGAAATAAACGGTGTTTTGCAATTCGCCGTCGCCGTTTCTAAATTCATCGCGTAAAATTCCTTCTTGTTTAAAATTGTGTTTTAATGCGATTCGCTGGCTTGCGAGATTGATTTCCGAAGTACAAATGAAAACTTTATTCAGCTTTAATTCATTGAAACAAAAAGCAAGTGCCTCCGAAACCATTTTTGATGTAATTCCTTTTCCCTGATAGGCCTCATCAATAAAATAACCCAATTCACATTTGGAAATACGATAATCTATTGTTTTTACGCATAAATAACCAATTAAGGTATTGTTTGTCAAATCTCTGGCGTAAAAATAAAACCCTTCTTTGTTTTTCTCTTTGTCAAGACTAACCTTCAGGAAATTTTCTGCTTTCTTCAGAGCATCAGCATTGGCCAGCGTTACCGGGAAAGTTTTTGCAATATGATTTTTATTCTTATCAATCAAACTGTAGAATTCTTCTGGAAGAATATGCTCAATACGGTCTGTTTTCCAATCTGTAAAACTCATTTTTATTTGTTTTTAGCGGAAGCGATTTTAGTATTTACTGCAAAAGAAAAAACGTTGCTTTCTCGCTGTATATATTGGTAAATAGCTAAAGCTTTATCTTCAAAATTATAATTTTCCACTTTTGAAAATTCCATTAAAAAATCAGCAAATTGCTCTAATTGATTAAAATCTAAATGACATCGAACTAATAGTGTAATCAATTCTTCATTTTGATATTCTACTAAACTTTCAATGTCTAAACCAAATTCTTTTAACTGATTTTCAACCTCAAATTTTTTATCATCGGTTAAAGGCTGAGGTACAAAATCAAGAGCACGCAATGTTTTCAGGACATTGTCAATTCTGATGCTTTCGTCGTCTCTTAGGCCTTTGTTTAACATTTTTCGTTTGTTACGTTTCCTGCAAGGTTTCCAAAACCTTGTAGGTATCTTTTGTTTGCATTATCTATTAAAAAAGATTTTGATTGTCTCCAGATAAACCTACAAGGTTTTGGAAACCTTGCAGGACGAGAAATATATTATTCGAAAGTATAAGTTTGATTTAAAAAATCATTTTTTTGCTTATGACAAAAAATGAAATTTTCAATATCACCAAATAAATTTAAAACTTCTTCCCGCTCTATTTTCGTGTCTTTATCAGAAAAAAAAGCTGGATAAGATGAAAATTTGAAATCCTTAAAATCAAGATCGAAATGATGTTTAGGATTCAAATGAATATAAACAATCAATTGCTTTAAATAGCTTTCATCTTTCAGTTTTATTCTCTTAAAATGCTTTTCGAATAAACTTCCTGTTCTGTTTGTCTGCTTATTAAAAGCCTTTGCATAAGAATTAAACAAGTTTGAAAATGCTGTGTAACTTCTTTCTCTTCATTATTTAAGCGAATGACTAAATGAAAATGATTATTCATTAGGCAATAAGCAAAAATTGAAATCTTATCAGATAAATATTTTGAAACCTGCTTTAAGAAATAGATCTTATTGTCTTCTTTTTCAAATATATTGATTCCATTAATACCACGATTATAAATATGATAATAACAATCTTTCTCTAAAACCTCTAGCTTCATTTTATTCGTTTTCATATCCTGCAAGGTTTCCAAAGCCTTGTAGGTATTCTTTACCGCTACTAGTAACTTATTTATATCTACAAGGTTTTGGAAACCTTGCAGGAAAGCCAATCGTTGACTTAAAACTAAATACTATTGCCCATATTCCTTCACCGCGTCAATAAACGCTTTGGCGTGGTCTACAGGGATATTTGGTAAAATTCCGTGGCCTAAATTTACGATATATTTGTCTTTTCCGAATTCGTCGATCATTTCATGAACCATTTTTTTGATGACTGGAATAGGGGAAAGCAATCTTGAAGGATCAAAATTTCCCTGAAGTGTAATGTTTCCACCAGATAAATAACGGGCATTTCTGGCAGAACAAGTCCAGTCAACACCCAAAGCAGAAGCTTTACTTTTACCCATTTCATTCAAAGCAAACCAGCATCCTTTTCCAAAAACAATAACCGGAGCGTGATCCGCCAAAGCTTCAACGATCTGGTTGATGTATTTCCAGGAGAATTCCTGATAATCCACCGGAGAAAGCATTCCTCCCCAGGAATCAAAAACCTGAACAGCATCAACACCCGCTTTTACTTTTTCTTTTAGGTATAAAATGGTGGTGTCTGTAATTTTTTGCAATAAGGTGTGGGCCGCTATCGGATTAGAAAAACAAAATCCTTTGGCAGTATCAAAACTTTTAGACCCTTTTCCTTCAACGGCATAACAGAAAATCGTCCATGGTGAACCGGCGAAACCAATTAACGGTACTTCGTCGTTCAGCATTTCTTTGGTCAGTTTAATAGCATCCATTACATATCCTAAGGTTTCCTGAATGTCCGGTACGTAAACACCTTCAACATCAGCTGCAGTACGGATAGGATTTGGAAGAAACGGACCGAAATTTTCTTTCATTAAAACTTCAATTCCCATTGCCTGAGGGACAACCAGAATATCCGAGAAAAGGATCGCAGCATCCGGAGCAATTCTGCGAATAGGCTGTACGGTAATTTCAGCAGCTAATTCCGGAGTCTGACAACGGGTAAAAAAATCATACTTGTCACGCAAAGCGATGAATTCAGGTAAATATCTTCCGGCCTGACGCATCATCCATACTGGCGGGCGTTGAACAGTTTCTCCTTTTAGTGCTTTTAAAAATAGGTCGTTTTTTAACATTTTTTATTGCTTTAGGCTTTAAGCTTTAGGCTTTAAGCTTTGTTTTTATTTGTCTTTTTGCTTATGGCTTACAGCCTAAAGCTTATTGCTTTATTTATTTGTATTCTTGAATGACATCTTCAATAACGTCTTCAACCGTTGGCTGATCTGCAATGATGATGTTTTTGGTGATTTTATCTAAAGCATCTGCGGTGGTTTCTCCAATGCAGAAGCATTTTTCTTTCTTTATGGTATTCTCTTTTAAATAACTCTCAACGCCGGAAGGGCTGAAAAACAGAATGGCATCCGGTGCTGTTTTTATTTTCTGAGGCGTTAATGAAGTATCATAAACCTGAATTTCATTGAATTTCACCTCACCCTCTTTCAGTGCTTGCGGCAAAGTTTCCCTGCGAAGGTTTCCACTAAAAAAAGTAAAGCTTTCATTGCGGTAAATCAAGGTGATAATTTCGGCTAAATCTGAAGCATAACCCGTGTAAGCCACAACATTAAAACCGCTCTCCGACAAAAGAATCTTTGTTTTTAAGCCTACGCAAAAAACATTTTTGCTTTTCAGTTTTTCTGATTCCGGATTCGATAAAACGCTGTGAACGGCATTCTGACTTGTAAAAATCAGGTTTTCGTTGAGGTCTTTTAACTCGAAAGGTTTGTTTTGGGTTTGAATAAAGTCAGCCTCGATTACTTCAATATTGGCTTTTGCCAGTGCTTGTTTTTGTTCGCCCGACAGCTTTTTTGTAGCTATTATTTGAATTGGTTTTGCCATTATTTTTTCAGGGATTCTTTAATCGTTTGCATCAATTCGGCTCCGCCATTGTTCAGGATTTCCTGAGCAGCGAAGAATCCCAGTTTTTTCCATTCTTCAATGGCAACTGTTTTGTCAATTTCAAGCTTTTGTTTTCCGTCAACAGAAAGCAGAACACCTTGAAAGTGAAGGGTATCTTCGTCTTCATTATAACGGACCAAAGCTCCGATTGGTGCTGTACAGCCACCTTCTAAAGTTCGTAGAAACTGACGTTCAATATAGGTGCAGATTTCTGTTTCAATATGATTGAGTTGCGATAAGGCATCCAGCGTATAATTGTCGTTTTCCATAGCCACAACAAGCATCGCTCCTTGTGCCGGTGCCGGAATCATCCAGTCTAAATTGATATAATTTTCGGGTTTCAGGTTAATGCGTTCCAGGCCTGCAGCAGCAAAAACTGCCCCGTCCCAGTTGTTGTCCTGTAATTTCTGCATACGGGTGTTTACATTTCCGCGTAAATCAACCACAGTATGATTGGGATATTTATGGAACCATTGTGCCTGGCGACGCAGACTTCCTGTTGCAATTGTACTGGGCTTGTTCGTAAAATCCGGATTTCCTTTGTGTACCAAAATGTCCAGAACATTCGCTCTTTCGAGAACTGCTGCCTGAACGATACCTTTTGGCAAGGCTGTCGGAACGTCTTTCATGGAGTGAACGGCAATATCAACCTCACCATTAATCATGGCAATGTCCAGCGTTTTGGTGAAAATTCCTGTAATGCCAAGTTCATAAAGAGGCTTGTCGAGAATAATATCGCCTGTTGATTTTACAGCTATAATTTCGGTTTTATATCCTAAATCGTTTAATTTTTTTTCGACAGTATGAGCCTGCCAAAGTGCTAATTCGCTATCGCGAGTTCCTATTCTAATAACTTTTTGAACCATATTATTTTTGAAATCCCGGAAATTAAGGAACCTTATTTTAAACTATTTATGACAGATTGATTTTGTATTTTTCTTCGGCTGGTGAAGTAGTGTTTTTTGGTGCAAGCTGTCCTATTTGAAATACTTTTTCAATAAATTCAATACTTTCATCCAATGAAGTATTTTCATTTTTTAAGTGAGTTGCAAATTGATTTGTTATTTTTTGAATAATTCTGGAGCTGATTAAATCAGCCTGAGCTTCATCAAAATTGATTGTTTTCTTTTTTTGAAAAGCCAGTTCACCGGCTACAATATCATTTAGTTTGGCTTTTAAGGCATGAATAGTCGGGGCGTATTTTCTACCATTTACCCATGTATTCAATTCCAGTTTCATATCCTCAATAATAGCTTCGGCAGCAGGAATATGCTGTTTTCTTCTTTCCAGCGTGTCATCTGTAATTTGAGACAAATAATCCAGATGTATTAAAGTTACTCCGGGTATTTGTTCTACATCCGGATTTACATTTCTTGGAATGGATAAATCCAAAATCAATAATGGTTTTTTTAAATTCAGCAGTGTTTTGTCTATCGTTGGATTTTGTGCTCCCGTAGCTACGACCAGTACATCTGCCTGTTGTATTTCTTCCTGTAAATTGGCGTAATCTTTTACAATAACATTTAGTTTTCCGGCCAATATTTCAGCCTTGTTTTTTGTTCTGTTTATAAGAGTAATATGGCCGTTTTTGGTATGTTTTACCAGATTTTCGCAGGTATTTCTGCCTATTTTTCCTGTTCCGAACAATAAAATATTTTTGTTTCCAATGTCTTCTACATTTCGGATAATATATTGAACCGATGCAAACGAAACGGATGTTGCACCAGAAGAAATTTCAGTATCTGTTTTGATTTTTTTGCTCGCCTGAATAACGGAGTTTACTAAACGGTCCAGGAATGTATTCACTAAACCTTCTAATTTACTATTGTTAAAAGCGTTTTTAATCTGGCTGATGATTTCGAAATCACCAAGGATCTGACTGTCTAAACCTGTTCCAACGCGAAACATGTGGTTAACAGCTTCCTGATTTTTGTATATATAGGCAACTTCTCTAAATTCTTCTACGGAACCATTGCTGTTTTCGCAAAGCAATTTGATTAATTCATATGGATGATTGGCAAAACCATATATTTCAGTTCTGTTACAAGTAGAAGTGACAATTAATGATTCGATCCCTTCCGATTTGGCTTGTACCAACAAATCAGATTGTGCCTTAGTATCTAAACTAAATTTTCCTCTAATAGTGGCATCTGCTTTTTTATAACTTAAACCTAATGCGTAAAAAGTGGTGGTTCTGGACATGTTAAAATTTTCCATATTATGCTTTCCTTAAAAAGTTCAACAAAATTATTACTAACTAATTTATAAAAACAACGCTAGAGGTACTTTTTATATCGCTATGGAATAAATTGATTCAAAATGGCATTCTAAATAGTATTTTTCGCCATTAATAATGATATCAAGCATTCAATAATATCTTATATATACTTATTCTAAATAAGAACCGTGTTTTTGTGTGAAACGATACAAGAAAAAATATCGCTATGGGTTCGGTAAATGCAAATTGCCATTATAAATAATTCACTTTCATCTTATTAATGAGCGTGTTTATAATATGGTTAGCATAATAAATAAAAACGCTACCCGGAACAGGTAGCGTTTTTGAGAAGAAATTATTTTTGAACAATTGGAGTTCTCAATGATTCTAAAACAACAACAATATCAGTATAAAGTTCTGTATTAGAAGCAACACCATTTGCATTGGCCGCAGCGCCTACGTAACCTTCGAATTTTGTATAATCCGCACTGCTTGATTTTGTTCCCATACGAGGGTTTGTAGCAGGATTATGTGCCGCTGTCATACTCAAACCAGAATAGGTATTTACAGCATTTGTACCTCCCGTGTTAAACGAAAAGAAATCAGTCAGATTGTCTGATAATTTAGCAATGTTAGTGGCCTGGGTAGTTCCTGTTTCCGCTAATAAAGGAGCAAAATGTGCTTGTAAATTTCCGGAAGCATTCGACTGAACGTCTGCAACAATTAATCCTATAGTTGAATTCACCACTTTACGGAAGCTTAAACGTCCCTGTTCGATCATTTGACCTGAATTATCCGGATCGGCAACCATTTTAGTTCCGCCCAGGCGCTCATAAATTGATGCTTTTACAACCGGTGGTGCCGGAGCGTCATCATCATTGCTGCTGCAGGAAGTCAGAGTCGCTGATGCAACGAGTAATACACTAAGTGTAATTTTAGAATAAATTTTCATAATAATAATATTAAAGGGTTAATTAAAAAATTGATTTATTTTCTGAGATAATTTGTAGCTCAAACTATTTTGGTCCATAGGACAAACTTCTTTATTCGCCAAATCGGCGGGTAAAATATAACGCTGAGCGTCGTAATGTCTTTTCGCCATTAGCTCGTCATATACTTTTTTAGAACTAGTGATTTTATTGTTGTGGAAGTAAACAACCACATTTCTTTTAACGATGATAGAATCTGAGGTCAATCCTTTTATAGATCTTAAATCCGAACAAATTTGTTTCGCCTGAACAGAATCTATATTTGTTTTAAAGTCGATCCGGCTTACTTGCAGATTTGGAGTTTCGTAAACAGCAGGCTTAGCCGTAATAATGTGGAAAAGAAGAATGGCAAAAAATAAGACTGTAATTATCAATCCCATCCAGAGTCCTTTTTTTATTATTTTGTTAATTTTCATAAAGCTGATTTTTAAAATGATTGGATTTTAATAGCTATATACGGGCACTTTTTTGGCTTGGTTTTATTTAAAGCAAGGAAAAGCTTAGTTTAGAATAGTTTTAAATAGCTAAAACGTTGTAGATCGAAGTCATTTTAGAAAACTCTCGCCAGATTAAACCCAAAAAACACATCGCCTTTTGTCCAGTCTCCCGTTGTTCTTCCAAGATATCCGGCTTCATCAATTGCCTGAGAACTTGTAAAATGCATTTGGAAAACGTGTCCGCCGGTTTCTAAATCAAAACCAATCGATAATGGGTTTTTATAAAGAGAATTGGATGCCCTGTTTAAGTGTGCGGCATAATCAATATTTAACGACCAGCGTTTGGCAAATTTATACCTGCCTCCAAATCCTACGGCATACTGGGAATTACTTTGTTCTGTATCTTCAACAAAATTTTCATGAAAAAATGTGGGAACAACTTCTAAAGAAAGTCTTTCAGAAAATTTTCTCGAAATTAACAGCTGCGCTACATAAGTCAGCCTGTTTTGAAACTGAAGCTTTGGATACAGGCTTTCTTTTAGTGTATTGTTTATAGACAAACTATTAAAACCCGCAATAGCAACAGGGAACCCGTCTTTTATCTGAGGTAATAAAGTATATTTTGTTGCAAAGTCATACGCAAATTCACTTCTGGCCGCACTTATGTTAAGTCCGTTGGTTAATCCGTATATGAATTTTATTTGAGTATTGGCGTTATCCAGTCCGTAGAAGCCTTCGAAACCATCTTTTACAGAACCAAACCGGTGCGCAACAACAAAATATAAATCTCCTTTTGCTGCCAGTTTTGTAGATTCCAGATTAACAATTTTCAGGGCTTTAAAGGCAGATGTTACCTTTTCTTTTGTAACGGGTGTCTCTACTCCGGACAATAAGTCGTCCTGGGAATAGGTTAATAATGGAAATAAAAATAATAATAGAATTAGCTTTTTCATGAGGTTAGTTTTAAGTTGTTATTTGTTTTTAGTGTACAATTGAAGATTGGTCTATTTTAAATTCCTGTAACAGTTCATCATATCCTAAAAAACGTCCTTTGATTTTTAGCGTTTTACCAGTTGAAATAGCTGCTGGTAAACGGTCTTTGAATGTTGCAAATATTTTTTCACCCATAACAATTCCATTACTGGCAGTGTCAATGGCGGTTACCTGTGCGGTTATTTCAATTGTTTTGTCCTGGTACTTGATGTAAGCCAGACTGTCATTCGAAGTAAATTCTTTTTCGAGTCCGGAAACGGTCACTACATAATCTGCAGTTTCTGATTCGATATCCCGGTGCCCTTTGTAGGTGTAGAGGTAAACCGAAATTCCAATGAAAAGGAAAAGTGAGATGGCAATAAGTATTTTTTTTGTCATGGCGGGTTTTTTTAATGCTTGAAATTATCTACGTTAAAAAATACCTATTGGATTTAAATTATCAAATGTGCCTCTGCCAAAATCTAGATGATCCATTTCAACGTATATGTTTTCGAAATGATTTTACGAACTGCAAAATCATTTATTCTTTATCAACTAAAACCAATCATTATGAATCTAAAAACACTCTTCGCCGGTTTATTATTTGTTACACTTCTTGTGAGCTGTACCGATGATAACCCAAGTACTTTAATTGACACTGCGCCAATTAAAGGTTTGGCAACATACAATCAGAATGTGAAATCTATTATTGACAATAACTGTGTGGTATGCCATGCAACAGTTCCTAAAAATGGGGCTCCTATGTCTTTGGTTACGTATGACCAGGTTAAAAATGCGGTTTTAAATCGTGGGCTGCTTACCCGAATTTCTTTAGAAAACGGCAATAGTTCCTTAATGCCGCAAGGCGGACCGAGATTGCCACAAACTACAATAGATGTGATTGCAAAGTGGCAACAGGATGGATTATTAGAACAATGATCTATACTAAAAACATGAAAAAAATCGCACTAATACCAATGTTATTGGCTTCGCTGATTGTTTTTTCACAAGAAAAAACACTAACGAAATCAGGGACAATAACTTTTGAAGCTTCAGTCCCATCTTTTCAGCCGGTTCTGGGGACCAATAGCAATGTAACCTTTGTTTTAAATCCGGTAACAGGTGAAATCGCAAGTCTGGCTCTGATGAAAGGATTCCAGTTTGAAATGGCTCTGATGGAAGAACATTTTAATGAAAATTATATGGAAACGGATAAATACCCCAAAGCCATTTTTAGAGGACAAATACAGGGATTTGATGCTAATAAGCTGACGGAAGATTATAAAGATTATATAATAAAGGGAAAATTAGAACTTCACGGTAAATCTAAAGACATAAATGCTGATGCAAAAATTACCAAAAGCGGTGCCAGAATTACTATTATTTCAGATTTCGCAGTAAATGCAAGTGATTTCAGTATCCCTATTCCATCGCTTATTAAGTACAAACTTGATGATAAAGTAAAGGTTCAGATCATTGCTATTTTCAAACAGAGCTAAAACAATTGCAATTTAAAAACCAGAATGCAAAATTGGAAGTATCCTGAGGGAAAGTAAAACCTGAGATTACAATCCGGATTTTTGAGGAATAAAGAAGTAATAGCTTAAGCCCTCGTTATTAATGAAATACAGAAAAAATAATTTAAAATCAATGACATGAAAAAACTCATACTTATAGGACTGTTATATGTTTCCGCGATCGGCTTTTCACAACAAAAAATGATCAGTAAATCCGGAAAAATTACTTTTGAAGCTTCGGTTCCTTCATTTGAAGAAGTTAAGGCAACGAATTCTTCTGTTACTTTTGTTCTGAATCCGGCAACAGGAGAAATTGCAAGTCTGGCTCTGATGAAAGGATTTCGATTCAAAGTCGCTTTGATGGAAGAACATTTTAATGAAAATTATGTTGAAAGTGACCAATATCCAAAAGCAATATTTAAAGGAAAAATAGACGGATTTGATCTCAACAGTTTAGGCGTAAATCCTAAAGATTTTAGTATAAAAGGAAAATTAGAACTTCACGGAAAATCCAAGGATATTATGACCACAGCTAAGATAAGTAAGTCCGCATCGGGAATTGTTATTACGTCCGCTTTTAGTGTAAATGCCAGTGATTTTAATATTGCAATACCATCTCTGGTTAAAAGCAAGATTTCTAATAAAATAAATATTCAATTTGACGCGGTGGTGAAATAAGGGCTGAAACAATAAAGATTTTATAAATTTAGGAGCAAGCAAACAATAAACCATCAAAAAGATTTAATTTTGAAAGGTCAATTATTCGTTTTATTAAAAACGACACTAGTAACCTGAATAAATTAAATCAAAAATGGAGGAAGAAATAAAAATTGAAGACGACTTTACGCTGATCCGTTTTCAAAACGACAGTTCAGAACCTTTTTTTGCTCAGCGTGAAGTGGGTAGTGGTTTGATACAGTTTCATTTCGGACTAAAGGGCAATGCCAAATTTTTATTTAATCAGGGCAATTATGCTTTAGAACTGAAGGAGGAAAAATCACTCCTTTTATACAATCCGCAAAAAGAGCTGCCGCTCAATTTAGAACTGACTCCAAATTCCTGGGTGATTTCAGTAATTGTGTCTATCAAAAAATTTCACGCATTGTTTTCTGCTGAAGCCGATTATATTACTTTTTTAAGTCCGGATAATAAAGACAAGAAGTATTATAACGAAGGAAATATAAGTCCGTCAATGGCAATTGTATTGAGTCAGCTGTTTCATTATAACCTGCATCCGTCCATAAAAAATCTTTATTATAAAGGAAAAGGATACGAATTGCTGAGTTTGTATTTTAACAGAACCGAAGATCCAAATGCAGAACAATGTCCGTTTTTAATTGATGAAGACAATGTTTTGAAAATCAGAAAAGCCAAAGAAATCATTATTGCCAATATGGCTGAACCTCCGGGTTTACAAGAACTGGCTGACGAAATTGGCCTGAATTTAAAGAAACTAAAAATGGGTTTCAAACAAATTTACGGCGATACCGTTTATGGTTTTCTGTTTGATTACAAAATGGATTTCGCCAGAAAACTGCTAGACAGCGGTTCTTATAACGTAAACGAAGTTGGATTGAAAATAGGGTATAGCACCGGAAGTCACTTCATTGCGGCATTCAAGAAAAAATTTGCCACCACTCCAAAAAAATACCTGATGTCGATTAATACGAATCTTTAGGCTTAAATAATGTTTTGTTTCACGCAGATTTTGCAGATCGGGCAGATTTATTTGGAATGCATTATAAAACAATTTTTGAGGCTTAATTTTTTGAAAATCTGCTTGATCTGCAAAATCTGCGAGCTAATTTTAACCAAGTATCGATTCATTAACGACCCGATTTTAAAGTATATGAAATCAATTTTTCATATTCAGCAATAAGTAAAAAGTAATAATTATCATATTTCCAAAACGTATTATCAAATACTTTTGGCGAAAATTAACCTAACAAATGCTTAAAGCCTAAAGCTTAAAGCCTAAAGCAAAATAACATAATGAAAGGCGTATTATTAGTAAATCTAGGATCTCCCGAAAGTCCAACCCCAAAAGACGTAAAGCCGTATTTAGACGAATTTTTAATGGATAAATACGTGATTGACGTTCCGTATTTATTGAGGGCTTTGTTAGTTCGTGGAATAATTCTGAGAAAAAGACCGGAAGAATCAGCACATGCTTATGCAAAAATCTGGTGGGACGAAGGCTCTCCGCTAGTCGTTCTTTCTGAAAGAATGCAGAAGAAAGTACAGCCGTTGGTAAATGTACCAGTTGCACTGGCCATGCGTTACGGAACTATGACTATCGAGAAAGGGCTTCAGGAATTACACGATAAAGGAGTTACAGAAGTAATGCTGTTTCCGTTATACCCGCAATATGCTATGGCTTCGACTTTGACTATTTTGGTTAAGGCTGAAGAAATCAGAAAGAAGAAATTTCCGCAAATGACCTTTACAGATGTTCCTGCCTTTTACAACAAACCGGATTATATTAAAAACCTGGCCGATTCCATTCAGAAACATTTAACCGGATATGAATACGATCATTTATTGTTTTCGTATCATGGAATCCCGGAGCGCCATATTCGTAAGACGGATGTAACCAAGTCGCATTGTAAAATTGACGGTTCTTGTTGTAATACACCGTCCGCGGCACATGATTTTTGTTACCGTCACCAATGTTATGAAACGACAAAACAAGTGGTGAAGTTATTAGGAATTCCGGAGGATAAATACAGTCTGACTTTTCAATCCAGATTAGCAGGGGATAAATGGCTTGAGCCTTATACTGATATCGAAATTGATAAAATGCCGGCAAAAGGAATCAAAAAACTGGCAGTGGTAACACCGGCTTTCGTTTCCGATTGTTTGGAAACACTGGAAGAAATCGCCATGCGTGCCAAAGAAGATTTTGAGGCAAACGGAGGCGAAGAGTTCCTGGCTGTTCCATGTCTGAATGACGACGACGAATGGTGTCAGACCGTTAGTAACTGGATCAACGACTGGGCTAAATAGAAAATAGAAAATAGAATAAAGAGTAAAGAGTAATGACTTATGATGGACACAAGTTGTGTTCGAAATAATAGTTGTTTCAGGTTATAATCAACTTTAGAAAAAAAACTTAAACCTGAAACTTGAAACAAATAACTATGGAGTATTATAACTACTTAAAATCACTGCATCTTATTTTTGTAATCACCTGGTTTGCCGGGCTGTTTTATATAGTGCGTTTGTTTGTGTATCAAATTGAGGCCAATGAAAAACCATCTCCGGAAAAAGAAATTCTGCAGGCGCAATACAAAATAATGACGTACCGTTTGTG
Source organism: Flavobacterium sp. ENC (assembly GCF_020991415.1). Lineage (GTDB taxonomy): Bacteria > Bacteroidota > Bacteroidia > Flavobacteriales > Flavobacteriaceae > Flavobacterium. Next base: position 857,378 of record NZ_JAJMOY010000001.1, read on the forward strand.
GTACATCATCACCTGGCCATCTGCAATTTTGGCGAGTATTTTTGCTTTTTGGATGCTGCTTTTTACTGATTTGGGAAACGCCTGGCTTAAAATGCCGTGGATGCACGTAAAATTGTGTTTCGTTTTTTTACTGTATTTGTACCATGCCAAGTGCCATCAGATTTTCAGGCAATTGCAAAATGATGAGGTGAAATATTCCAACAATTTTATGCGTTTATGGAATGAAGGCGCTACTATAATATTATTTGCAGTTGTTTTTTTAGTGGTTTTAAAAAGCGCCATCAACTGGATTTATGGTGTAATCGGAATCTTTTTGTTCTCCATTATCATTATGCTGGGTTTTAAGTTTTATAAACGAATACGAGAAAAAAAGTAGTTTTTTTAGTTTTAAGTTTCAGGTTTCAAGTTGTCAACCGCAAAGAACCTGAAACCTGAAACCTGAAACAAAACAAACAAAAAACATGTTAAACAACTTCAAAATGTCGATGCTTTCACTTCGTACCAGGATTTTCCTGTCGATGATTGTATTGATTGTTGTGGCATCTTTTTTACTGGCTTCCATTTCGATTATTCAATTTAAAAACGAAGCCAAGGAATACCATCAGGAACGGCTGGAACGCAAGGAAAATGCGGTAAAAGAACACATTAACTATGTGCTTTCCACCACCACCTATCCGCTGAAAACCGGGAATCTGGATTTGATTTTTAAAGATAAAATCCACGAGCTGGCCCAGATTCACAAAATTGAAATTAATATTTACAGCCTTGACGGGAAACTCCTTAAATCTTCCAAGGAATCTTTTGCCGTTGACAAAGCGCCGCCGCCCATTCCGGAGTATATCCTGAAACTGGTGCGGTCTTCCATTGAAAAGCGTTTTGTAGATATTAAAACGATCGACGGTGTTAAAAACAGATCTTCTTATAGTCTGATTAAAGATGAAAAGTTCAAACCGCTTGGAATTTTAAATCTCCCTTATTTAGAAGATGACGGTTATTATGACAACGAATTGAATACGTTCTTAATTCGTTTAAGTCAGGTATATTCCTTCATGCTTTTGGTTGCCTTTGCTTTGGCTTATTTTTTGTCAACTTATATCACCAAATCCTTAAAAACAATTTCAGACCGACTCGAAGAAACCAATCTGGATCAGAAAAACGAGAAGATTGTTCTGGAAGCGAATAGTAAAGAAGTCAACTTCCTGATTAAAGCCTACAACGGGATGGTGGATAAGCTCGAAACCAGTGCGGTCAAACTGGCCCAAAGCGAACGTGAGGAAGCCTGGCGTGAAATGGCGAAACAAGTAGCGCACGAAATTAAAAATCCCCTTACGCCAATGCGTCTGACGGTGCAGAGTTTTCAGCGAAAATTTGATCCGACTGCCCCCGATGTAAAACAGAAACTAAACGATTATTCTGAAACTTTAATCCAGCAGATTGATACCATGACAGCGGTCGCTTCAGCATTTTCGAATTTCGCCTCGATGCCCGCCCAGCAAAACGAAACCTTAAATGTGGTTGAAGTGGTCGAACTTTCCCTGGATATTTTCAATGAAGATTATATTGTTTTTGAAAGCGAAGAAGAAAATATCATCTCCAAAATGGATCGTACGCAATTGATCCGTATTATTACCAATCTGGTTAAAAATGCCACTCAGGCCATTCCCGAAAGCCAGTTTCATAAATCGATTGTCGTGACGGTGAAGCGCAGGAATAATAACGTGGAAATTGCCGTAAAAGACAATGGCATCGGAATTCAGAAACTGGATACCAGCCGTATTTTCGAACCAAAATTCACCACCAAAACCAGTGGAATGGGCCTTGGACTCGGAATTATAAAAAACATCATCGAAAATTACAAAGGAACAATTACCTTTGAATCAACTTACGGAAAAGGAACCACATTCAGGGTTTCCCTACCGATCACAAACTCTTAAATTCAGCGTCATGAACTACGAAAATCTTTTAATCTCAATCGAAGAAAAAATTGCAACCGTAACAATAAACCGACCGACCAAACTAAATGCTTTAAACAAAGCTACGATTAGCGACCTGAGTAAAGCTGTAAAATTGTTAGCAAAAAATGATGACGTTCGAGTGATTATCATTACCGGAAGTGGTGAAAAAGCATTTGTGGCCGGAGCTGATATTTCAGAATTTGCCAATTATACCATTGTTGAAGGGGCACAATTAGCAGCTGAAGGACAAGAAACATTATTTGACTTTATTGAAAATTTAAAGAAACCCGTAATTGCGGCCGTTAATGGTTTTGCATTAGGCGGCGGATTAGAACTGGCAATGGCCTGTCATTTCAGAGTGGCTTCAGACAATGCTAAAATGGGATTGCCGGAAGTAACTTTAGGACTGATTCCGGGTTACGGTGGAACACAGCGTCTGCCTCAGTTAGTAGGGAAGGGCCGTGCGATGGAAATGATTATGACTGCGGCGATGATTTCGGCAGAAGAAGCAAAACAATACGGTTTGGTAAACTATGTGGTGCCTCAGACCGAACTTTTAGAATTTACGAAAGGAATTGCCCAAAAAATTATTAAAAATGCTCCCTTTGCCATCAGCAGAGCGATAAAAGCCATTAATGCCAACTACAAAGACGGAAAGGATGGTTTTGATACTGAAATAAAATCTTTCGGAAAATGCTTCGGAACTCAGGATTTTAAAGAAGGAACAACAGCTTTCTTAGAAAAACGCAAAGCTGAATTTACAGGAAAATAAAGTTACCACAGAGCTCCACAAAGATTTCACAGAGATTCACAAAGGAAAAATTAATACAAAGCTTTGTGTAACTTTGCGAAATCTTTGCGCAACTTTGCGGTACAACGACCCAGGCTGCTCAAGATTAAAAAACTTAGAACCTTAGCATCTCAGAACCTTAGAACCTAAAAAAATGTACGAACCTATATTTGCTCTTTTTTGCGAACGCGTCAAAGAAAGCATCCAAGCCGGCACTTTTGCCAAACTCACTCTGGCCAAAACCATTGGCGATACCGAAATCAAGAACATCTATTTTCGTTTGGTATTAAATGAAGATAACACCTATTCAATTTCACTGACGACTCGTTATAAAACCGAAGAAATAGAAAGCATTCATACTTTGGACGAAGCGCTATTGGTGTTGGGAACTTATATTAAAAATCCGTTTTTGACCGCTTTGTTGTTTACAACAGACAATGATGTAACTTTTAAAGTAAACAAAAAGAATGCAGGAAGTATTATCGAACAAGAGCCGACCTTTAAAAATGCTTCACCTGTCATGCTGGAAATGATAGAGAAAGGCATTGTTTAATAGTAAGGATTGGTTTAGGAGCTAATCCCGCTATTCGTTACAATCTTTTGTGGCGAACCCCGCCACAAAAGGATTTCCACTGCTATCGGGGCTAAAGAGCACACGGTTTGTCAGACTTAGCGAAGTCGAAGTCCGGCAAAGTGATTCAGTAAACAGGAGCTTCCGCTTCACTCAGTCTCACAAAAGAATAAAACCTTTGCGAGCCTCTGTGCAGCTCTTCGCGAATCTCCGTGAAACAATCCTCTAAACCAGCTTCACAAACAAATTTGAAGCGATTTTATTAGAAATAGACAATTCTCTGCTATCCACTTTTATTCGTAACGATAAATCGAATGACTCTTTTGAAATAAATTCGATTTTTGATCCCAAAGCAATTTCCTGTTTGTCCAGATACTTCAAAAACTCAGAGGAAGTATCTTTTACACCCACACAAACTCCGGTTTGCCCTTCGTTTAATTCAGAAAGCAGGTATTTCTCGATTTTGACAATGCGCCCGTTCGCATCCGGAATCGGATCGCCGTGCGGATCTTCGGTAGGATTCCCCAAAAAATCATCCAGTCGGTTAATTAGTTGCTCCGATTTGATGTGTTCCAATTGTTCTGCAATATCATGAACTTCATCCCAGGAAAAATTCAGTTTTTCAACCAAAAACACCTCCCACAAACGATGTTTTCTAACAATCATTTTAGCAGCCAGTTTGCCATTTTCTGTCAAAGACACCCCCTGGTACTTTTTATAATGAACCAAATCTTTTTCAGAAAGCTTTTTAAGCATATCCGTAACCGAGGAAGCTTTCGTTTCCATCATTTCGGCAATAGCGTTGGTACTTACTTCCGAATCATTAGAAGTAGTAAGGTGATATATCGATTTTAGATAATTTTCTTCTGAAAAAGTCATTTTGTGAGGTTCTAAGGTTCTAAGTGGCTAAGGTTCTAAGGTAAAGCAGCAAAGGAAACCTCAGCAACTTAGTAACTCAGAACCTTAGCCCCTATTTTTTAACAATCAACAAAGGTATCGAAATTTTATGTCTCAATTTGTCTACCGTTGTTCCAAATAAAATATCTTTTAGTCCGGTGTGGCCGTGGGTTCCCATGACCAAAACATCAAAATTACCGGCATTGATAATCTTAGGAATCACGGTGTTGGGTTTTCCAAAACCGAGTTCGGTTTCGATTCGGAAGCCCTTCTGCGAAAGCATTTCTTTATATTCTAATAATAATTTTTCATCGATAGTAGTTTCGTGATCGTCTACATGACCTCCGTACATTAAAGCCCCTACAGTCTCTACAATATGGATTAAGGTATATTGTGCATCAATTCCGCCCAGTTCAAAAGCATTGTTTAGCGCCGCTTCATCGGCTTTGGAAAAATCTACCGATATGGCAATGTTTTTCTTACTGTACGTTTCTCTTGGGGCATATTGTAATTTTAAATGATGAGGGGAATGATTCTCGATATTTGATTTGGCCCTGGCGATAAAAGGTTTTGCAATTATGTATAACAACAAAGCTAAGAATCCAAAAGCAAGGGGAACCACGGTTAGCCAAAGAATAACAGGGTGACTGGAGCTTTCCAGCCAGGAAGTAATTTCGTCATACACTAACTTTGCATTCAGGGAAACAATGATAAGAGCAATAATCCAGGCTGCGATCTGGGTCATTCTTGAAATGTGGAAACCTTTCATTTTGGTTTTGTCGCTCACAAAATGAATCAGCGGAATAATCGCAAACCCCAACTGTAAACTCAAAATAACCTGGCTCAGAATCAATAATTTTCCGGTAACGCTTTCCCCATAAATCAAAATCACGATAACCGCAGGCACAATGGCAATTAAACGGGTGATGATTCTTCGCACCCACGGCTGTATGCGCAGATTCAGATACCCTTCCATTACAATTTGTCCGGCAAGAGTTCCTGTTACTGTTGAACTTTGTCCTGCAGCAATTAAGGCCACTGCAAATAAAATAGGAGCCCATTTTGTTCCCAGCAAAGGTTGTAAAAACTGGTGGGCATCCTGAATTTCAGCAACTTCAAACATTCCGTTTCTGTAAAATGTGGCCGCGGCCAGAATCAAAATAGCGGCATTGACGAAAAACGCAAGATTTAAAGCAATAGTGGAATCTATAAAATTGTACTTCAATGCTTGTTTGATTCCCGCGGGAGTGCGATCGAATTTGCGGGTCTGCACTAATGAGGAGTGTAAGTATAAATTGTGAGGCATTACAGTCGCACCAATAATCCCAATAGCGATGTACAAGGCTGCGGAATTTGGCATGGACGGAATAAGTCCGTAGAGCACTTTATCCAGTTCCGGTTCTGCAAAAATCATTTCAAAAATAAAGGAAAATCCAATAATAGCGACCAGAACAATTATAAAAGCTTCCATTTTACGGATACCTTTGTTAATCAGGAAGAGTAATAAAAAAGTATCCAAAACCGTAATCAAAACGCCTTCGATCAGCGGAATATCAAAAAGAAGATTGATTCCGATGGCCATTCCTAAAACCTCGGCCAGATCACAGGCCGCAATTGCAATTTCGGCCAGAAAGTATAAAATATAATTGATAAACTTCGAATACGTTTCCCTGGAAGCTTGCGCCAAATCCCTTTGTGTTACGATTCCCAGACGGGCACTTAAGCTTTGAAGCAATAAAGCCATCAAATTACTCATTAATAAAACCCAGAGTAAAGAGTAACCAAACTGGCTTCCTCCGGCAATGTCTGTGGCCCAGTTTCCGGGATCCATATAACCTACGCTTACTAAATAGGCCGGACCTAAAAAGGCTAATATTTTTCTGAATCCTGTTTTTTTGTGCTCTGTTGCAACCGATTGGTGAACTTCTTCTAAAGATTTGGTCATTGTAGAAATGTTGTTTGAACAAATATAACCATAAATTACATTCGCACAACAATATTTTTAGGCAAGTCTAAAACTTAAATGTTAGAATTTAAACAATTCGGGCACAATCCGGATAAGGTAAAATTGATATCGTTAACCTTATAATTATGCGGAATGATATAACTTGGCTTTACACTTTCCAGACACGTTATCTCATGACAATTTTCACAACTGAAATGGGCATGATTGTGTATTGTTACGGGATGCGAATGATGGCATTTTGCGTACTTAACCGTTCCGTCAAGATCTACAATTTTATGTACGATATCGTCATTTACTAAGCGATCTAATATTCTGTAAATCGTAACCCGATCGCACAAATCAGCAGTTACTTTATGTATTTCGGAATGCGAAAGCGCTGTTTTAGATTTGCTAAGAATCTCTGTAACGGCCGTCTTTGCTGTAGTATTTCTTGTGACTTTCATGTTAAATGAATTAAATTTTATTATCGCAACAAAGTTGCAATTCAATTTTTTATGTATATTTGCAACAAAATTGCATTAGGCAAATATACAAGATATGAAGAAAACAGCAACATCCCCTTATGATATTTTAGGAATTTCAAGTGCGACTATCTGTCTCGCACATTGTTTGGTTTTTCCATTGCTTGCCATTCTTCCTTTAGGCATAAGTCACAATCCTTTTATTGATTTGATCTTTGCCATTATTGGAGTATTTGCCATTCTCAAAAGTATTAAAAAATCAAATCTCTTAGTAATAACTATTCTTATCATTTCAATGTCATTGATCTGGATGAGTATTTTGAGTGAACTTTTGCTGGAAATTCATTTGAATCTGATAGGGGCAGGAGGTACAGGAATGATCATTGGACATTTTTTAAATTATAAATCACATAAAAAATAAAAAGTTATGACACAGCAGACAAATTATGAAGTTATTATTGTTGGCGGAAGTTACAGCGGTCTTTCAGCAGCAATGAGCCTGGGGCGTTCTTTACGAAACGTTTTGGTTATTGACAGCGGTTTGCCCTGTAACAGACAAACGCCACATTCCCATAATTTTATTACACAGGATGGTGAAGAACCTGCCGTTATTTCGGCCAAAGCCAAAATGCAGGTTAATTTTTATAAGACAGTTCAGTTTTACAACGGACTGGCAGTAAACGTGATTAAGACTGAAAACGGATTTACAATTGAAACAGCGTCCGGAAAAATCTTCACTTGTAAAAAACTATTGTTCGCAACAGGTGTCAAAGATCTGCTGCCGGAAATTTCAGGTTTCGCAGAATGTTGGGGAATTTCCGTTATACATTGTCCGTATTGTCATGGCTATGAAGTAAAAAGCGAGAAAACTGCTGTTGTTGCCAATGGCGATATGGGTTTTGAATATGTCAAAATGATTTCGAACTGGACAAAAGACCTGCGACTCATTACAAATGAAAAATCAACCTTAACGCCAGCACAAACAGATATTCTGAAGAAACATAAAATTGAAATTATCGAAGAAGAAATCGCAGCTGTAATGCATACAAACGGAAACATTGAGCAAATTATCTTTAAAAATCAATCAAAAATTAAAGTAAAAGCGCTGTATTTCAAAGCACCTTTTGAACAGCATTGCCCTTTACCGGAATCTTTAGGCTGCGAATTAACGGAACAGGGTTTATTGAAAGTCGACGGTTTTCAGAAAACGACAATTTCCGGAGTTTTTGCAAGTGGTGATTGCCATGTTCAGGCAAGATCAGTTGCGATGGCCGTTTCTTCAGGGTCTTTTGCGGGTGCTTCTATCAATAAAGAGCTTATTGATGAGGTTTTTACTATTTGAACCTGTCCCTTTAGTTAACCCTTGTTGAATAGCCCCTAGCTTCAGCTAGGGGAAAAATTAGGTCTGAATTGGAAAAGGGCTTTAGCCAAATCCGCAAAATTTGGCAAAACCCTTTTTGTTTTCGATTATATTTTCATTCAGCTGAAGCTGGACGTTATTCAACCTTAGAAAAAATAGGAATATAACATATTGATTTAAATAGAATTAAAATTTCCAGTCTTGTAATCATTATTTATCAAATTTAATTTTTAGTTTTGTCTAAATTTAATTTTAAAACAATGAAAAAACTATTTTTGATCTTGCTATTATTTGGTTTGCAATATTCGTTTGCACAGGAAACGGCTGTTATTTCAGGATATATCTCAGGTGAAGGCCAGAAATTACCGTTGTCAAACATTCATTTAGCAGGAACAAAACATAAAACGGTTACAGATAGTTTAGGATATTACAAATTAGAAAATATTGCTGCCGGAAGTTATACCATCCAGATTTCTCAAATGGGTTTTCAGACCCTGAAAAAGAAGATAGAGGTGCTGAAGGATTCGATTCATTCCTACGATTTTGAATTGACGGATAACGGAAATCAGCTGAACGAAGTGGTCGTTTCCGGAACGCTGAAAGCCGTAAAACGATTAGAAAGCGCTGTTCCGGTTGAGGTTTATTCACCGGTCTTCTTTAAGAAAAACCCAACGCCAAGTATTTATGAAGCGCTGCAAAACATCAATGGTGTCCGGCCTCAGCTCAATTGCGGTGTTTGTAATACAGGTGATATTCACATTAACGGACTCGAAGGCCCTTATACGTTGGTTTTAATTGATGGAATGCCGATTGTGAGCAGTCTTTCAACGGTGTATGGATTGTCCGGAATTCCAAATTCTCTGGTGGAACGCATCGAAATTGTAAAAGGTCCTGCTTCTTCATTATATGGAAGTGAAGCAGTGGGCGGCCTGATTAATATCATTACCAAAAATCCAACGAATGCGCCACTGTTTTCTGCCGATGTTTTTTCGACAAGCTACCTGGAAACAAATGTGGATTTGGGAATGAAATTCAATCCATCGAAAAAAGCGACTACACTCTTGGGAATCAATTACTTCAATTACAATGAGGTTGTAGATAAAGATAAAGATGGTTTTACAGATGTAACGCTGTCGGAAAGGATTTCGGTTTTTAATAAATGGAGTTTTTTACGCGGGAATAACCGTTTGTTTACAATCGCAGCACGCGGAATGTATGAAGACCGCTGGGGTGGGGACGTGCGTTGGGAGAAAAAATACCGCAGCGGGGATCAAATTTACGGCGAAAGTATTTATACCAAAAGAGGAGAACTGATCGGAAGTTATCAATTGCCTTTTGAAGAAAAACTGATGCTCTCGTTTTCCGGAAACGTGCATTATCAGGACAGTCGTTACGGAACAACATCCTATATTGCCAATCAAAAGATAGGTTTCCTGCAACTGACTTGGGATAAAAAGACAGGCCAAAATGATTTCCTTGCGGGAATGGCTACCCGATATTCGTATTACGACGATAATACCGCCGCCACAAAAGCAGCCGAAAATACCTGGTTACCGGGAATTTTTGTTCAGGATGAAATTACATTGTCTCCCAAAAGTCAGGTGCTCCTTGGAATGCGTTATGATTACAATTCGATTCATGGTTCAATTTTTACACCACGAGTGGCATACCGCTGGAAAAAGAGTGATAATACCATTTTCCGCTTAAATGCAGGAACAGGATTTCGTGTAGTAAATTTATTCACCGAAGATCACGCAGCACTTACCGGTTCGAGAGATGTGGTGCTTAAAAGTGATCTAAAACCGGAACAATCGGTGAATGTGAATCTGAATTATATTCAGAAAATAAACTTTACCAACGGAACGTTTATTGGAATTGAAACTACGGCTTTTTATACGCGATTCAGTAACAAGATTATATCGGACTATATTACGGATCCGAATAAAATCATTTACGACAATATCAATGGCTACGCGTTAAGTCAGGGAATCAGCACGAATATAGATCTTAATTTTCCGTCAGGATTGAAGTTTATACTCGGGGCGACCGTTCTGGACAACAAAAATGTGGAAAACGGAGTTTCCCAAACACCTTTTTTAACAGAGAAATTCACAGGGACCTGGAGCGTATCCTACAAAATAGATTCGATGAACTTATTGTTGGATTATACCGGAAATGTCTACAGCTCGATGAAGCTGCCTTTATTGAGCGATTTAGATCCCAGAAGTCCGAAGTCGCCCTGGTACAGTATTCAGAATATTCAGTTTACCTATTTTGGATGGAAGAATTTTGAACTTTACGGGGGAATCAAGAACTTGTTGAACTTCACACCCAAACAAAACAATCCGTTTCTGATCTCGAGAACCAATGACCCTTTTGATAAAAACGTGCAGACTTCCGATGGTACGGCTATTGGTATCAGAGGTAACGTAGTTCCAAAGGGCCAAATCGTCGATACTCCGGATAATCCGTATGGGTTAACTTTTGACACGACTTATGTTTACGGACAAAATCAGACCATTCGCGGTTTTTTTGGATTGCGGTATACTTTGAGATAAAGGTGTAGTGCCACTATCGGATGCACGGATTAAACAGGTTTTATTGATTGTGTTTAATTTTGTGATAAATATTTGTCAGGCTGAGCGGAGTCGAAACCCATGTTCCAATTTACAAGCCTTCGACTTCGCTCAGGGTGACAATCGGGTTTATATTATTTGAAGCAGCCACTCCCGATAGCTATCAGGATGCACGTATTAAACGGATTTTATTGATTGTGTTTAATTTTTTGTGATAAAGATTTGTCAGGCTGAGCGGAGTCGAAGCCCCATGTTCCAATTTACAAGCCTTCGACTTCGCTCAGGGTGACAATCGGGTTTATATTATTTTAAGCAGCCACTCCCGATAGCTATCGGGAGTGGCGAAAACAACCAACCAACCAAATGAAAAAACTAACCTTAATGATCTTCTTTTTAGCAATTTCCGTAACCGGATTCTGCCAGCTCAAAGCGCGATCTTTTGAGGAAGTAGATAGTTTGCAACACATTCAAAAGAAAAAAACAATCGTTTTCATCCATACCGATTGGTGTCAGTTTTGCCAGAGAATGAAAAACACCACCTTTAAAAACCAGGAAATTATTGAGAAACTCAATCTCGATTTTTATTTTTTGGATTTGAATGCTGAGGAAAAACGAGTTATTACTTTTAATAATCAGACTTTTAAATACCAGCCATCGGGCAATAACGTTGGCGTTCATGAATTGGCTTTGCAATTGGGAACGTTGAACAATCAAATTGTCTATCCGGTTTTATGTGTTTTGAATGAGAAAAACGAGATCATTTTGCAGTATAATAATTATCTGGGGCCTAAAGATTTTAACCTTCTTTTAGAAAAATTGAAAGAATAAAATTTGTTATTTTTGAAAATGCAATCTTCACAAATCAAACATTTCAATTATATTTTTACCGGCACAGGTTTATCCGCATTGATGACGGTTTATAAAATGGCGGTGTCCGGTAAATTTTCTGACAAAACTATTTTATTATTAGATGAAGATGCGAAAAAGACAAACGACAGAACCTGGTGTTTTTGGGATCAGGAAGAATCACTTTGGAATTCGATAATCTCCAAAAAATGGGACTCGGCTTTATTTGTCAATGAAGATTTTAAACGCGATTTAATTTTGAAGCCTTATCGGTACAATCAAATTCGTGGACTGGACTTTTATAATTTTATTTTTGAAACGATTTCAAAACAATCCAATATCACTTTCCTTAATGAAAAAGTAACCGATATCAACGAACTCGAAACCCATGTTTTTGTGGGAACGGAAGCGAACCGTTATACTTGTGATTCTTTATTCAACAGCATTTATACCAAAGGTTTTGCATTAAATCAAACCAAATATCCAGTCTTGAAGCAGCACTTTGTCGGCTGGTTTGTAAAAAGTAAATCCGAAATCTTTCATCCGGAACAAGCTACTTTTATGGATTTTTCAGTAGAACAAAGAGGAAATACACGCTTTATGTATGTTTTGCCCATTTCTAAAACAGAAGCTTTGGTAGAATATACGCTGTTTTCTGAAAACCTTCTTCCCGTAGCAGAATACGAAAATGAGATTCAGATCTATTTGAGAAACCTCGGAGCTGATCAATATGAAATTACCGAAAAGGAGCAGGGCAGCATTCCCATGACCTGTTACCCTTTCTGGAAGAAAAACACCAAACGCGTTTTAAATATTGGAACAGCGGGTGGCTGGACCAAGGCGAGTACGGGTTATACGTTTAAAAATTCCGATAAAAAATCATCAGCTTTAGTAGAATTCCTGCAAAATAATCTTTCCCCAAAAATGGCATCTTTTCATCAAAAAAGCAGGTTTTGGTTTTATGATTTGTTGCTTTTAGATATTCTGTATCGTTATAATGAATTGGGAAGTGCTATTTTTTCTTCTTTATTCAAAAAAGGCAACCCGGCTTTGATTTTTAAATTTTTGGACGAAGAAACGAATGTATTGGAGGACGTTCAGGTGATTTTAAAATGTCCTAAAATCCCTTTTATTAAGGCATTGTTTCGGGTATTATTCAAATAAAAAATCTATTTCGCGCAGATTTATAGGATTAAGCGAATTGTAATTTATTAGAATCTTAGTCAAAAAACGGCTTAATCTGCCAAATTTGCGTGCCAAATTTGTGACAATTCTATTATCAATGATACTATAACAAAACTTTATACTTCAAATTAAGTAGTTGCGAGTAAACTTTGTAACTTTGCAGTTCAAAAGTAAAATTTAAAAATAAAGAAATATGTATCCAGAAGAAATGGTAAAACCAATGCAAGCTGAATTGACTGCTGCAGGTTTTCAAGATTTACATAGTGCTGACGCTGTAGATAACGCTATCAAAGCTGAAGGTACCACTTTGGTTGTTGTAAACTCTGTTTGTGGTTGTGCTGCAAGAAATGCACGTCCGGGAGCAAAAATGAGTTTAGAAGGAGCTAAGAAACCAGACCACTTAATTACAGTTTTTGCTGGAGTTGACAAAGAAGCGGTTGATGCTGCAAGACAACATATGTTCCCTTTTCCTCCATCATCGCCATCTATGGCTTTATTCAAAAACGGAGAATTGGTTCACATGTTAGAGCGTCACCACATCGAAGGCCGCCCTGCTGAATTGATTGCTGAGAACTTGCAGGATGCTTTTAATGAGTATTGCTAATTAAAGGTTCAAAGAGACAAAGGTACAGAGGTACAAAGATTTTAAAAAAAGCACTGTTAATTTAGTGCTTTTTTGTTTTTACTAAATCCGTTTGAAACCTTAGAATCTTAGCAACTCAGAATCTTAGAACCTTTGTTTTGCAACAAGGTTCTGAGGTTTTAGGTTCAAAGAGGCAAAGGTACAGAGGTACAGAGGTACAAAGATTTTAAAAAGCGCTATTAATTTAGTGCTTTTTTGTTTTTAATACTATCGTACTTAAAACCTTTGGACCTTTGTTACTCTGTCCCTTTGTAACTAAGAAAACCTTTGCAGCTTTGAACCTTTTTCATACCTTTGCACCTCAAAAAATATTTTCTTAACTTAAATTAGTTTATAGCATGCAACTGTATAACACTTTAAGCGCAGAAGAAAGAGCCATCATGATCGATGATGCCGGTAAACAACGACTAACGTTGTCTTTCTATGCGTATGCCAAAATTCAAGATCCCAAAAAATTTCGCGATGATTTATTTGTAGCCTGGAATGCACTCGATGCTTTAGGCCGAATTTACGTGGCTAAAGAGGGAATAAATGCCCAAATGAGTATTCCTGAAGAAAATCTGGAGGCCTTTAGGGAAACTCTTGAAGTGTATGATTTCATGAAAGGCATACGACTGAATGAAGCGGTAGAACATGATGACCATTCGTTTTTAAAACTGACCATTAAAGTCCGTGATAAAATCGTTGCGGATGGTTTAAACGATGAAAATTTTGATGTTACCAACATAGGTGTCCACCTGAAAGCGAGGGAATTCAACCAAATACTTGACGATCCAAACACCATTGTTGTTGATTTTAGAAACCACTACGAAAGTGAAGTGGGACACTTTAAAAACGCGATTACTCCGGATGTTGAAACGTTCAGGGAGAGTTTGCCGATCATCAACGAACAGCTTCAAAACCATAAAGAAGACAAAAACCTGGTGATGTACTGCACGGGCGGAATTCGTTGTGAAAAAGCCAGCGCATATTTCAAACATCAGGGCTTTAAGAATGTTTATCAGTTAGAAGGCGGAATCATCAATTACGCCAAACAGCTAAAAGAAGAAGGCCTGGAAAGCAAATTTATCGGAAAAAACTTTGTATTTGATAATCGTCTTGGCGAAAGAATTACCGAAGATATCATATCGCAATGCCATCAATGCGGAAAACCTTGTGACAACCACACCAATTGTGAAAACGACGGATGTCATTTGTTGTTTATTCAATGTGATGAATGTAAAGCAACAATGGAAAACTGCTGCTCTACAGAATGTCTGGATATTATTCACCTGCCTTTGGTCGATCAGGTTCGTTTAAGAACCGGAAAACAAGTGGGGAATAAGGTCTTTAGAAAAGGAAAATCTGAAAATCTAAAATTTAAACATTCGGGAGAATTAGCGGATACAGTTTTGGCTGCAGCCGAACCTGGCGAAGTTAAACCAGCTGATATCCGTCAGAAAATAAAAGTAAAGAAAGCCTTGCTTGGAAAAGCGGAGCATTATTATGTAAAAGCTAAAGTAGGGCAATTTACAGTTGAAAACCAGACCCTGCAAATTGGCGATAAAATCTTAATTTCCGGGCCGACAACAGGTGAGCAGGAGTTGATTTTAGATAAAATGATCGTGAATGGGGCTGAAACCACAACAGCAAATATTGGTGACAAAGTAACTTTTGAAGTTCCTTTCCGTATTCGTTTGTCAGATAAATTGTATAAAATTGTAAATTAGCAGAAATTTTGCTAATTTATTTATGTCACAGTCCTTTACCAAATTATGGATTCATGCAATTTGGGCAACGAAACATCGTCAGGAATTAATTGATTTTTCAATTGAGAAGAGGATGTATGATTTTATCTGGCAAGAGTTAACCGAACTCGGATGTCCAGTTAGAATCATAAATGGAATGCCAGATCATGTGCATGTTTTGTTTTTACAAAATCCACAAAAAACTATCTCAGACATTGTGAAGCAAATAAAAGGAAGTTCTTCTCATTTTATAAATAGAGAAGACCTTATCCTTGAAAAATTTGCTTGGCAAACTGGCTATGCAGCTTTTTCCGTTAGCGAGTCTCAGTTGGATGCTGTTTACTATTATATTAAAAATCAAAAACAACATCATCTAAAGAAAAACGGTCAAGATGAATTGATGATTTTGTAAAATTGCATGGTTTGGGAGATAAATGATTGCTCATCGATACGTTTCCCGTGGTTGAAACCACGGGCTATATTTCAAACATTGCTGGAAAATAGCATTGCCTGCGGTTTCAACCGCAGGACGACAAATATTTCATTAGGATTGTAGGTTTGGTAAACTGGATTATTAAAAATGTCAATTGACACGTTTCCCGTGGTTGAAACCACGGGCTATATTTCAAACATTGCTTAAGAAAAACATTGCCTACGGTTTCAACCGCAGAACTACAAGTATCTCGATTAGGATTATAGGTTTGGTAACTGGATTATTAAAATTGCCAATTGACGTGTTTCCCGTGGTTTAAATCACGGGCTATATTTCAAATATGCTAGAGAAAAACATTGCCTGTGGTTTCAACCGCAGGACGACAAGTATCTCCATTAGGATTATAGATTTGGTAACTGGATTATTAAAAATGTCAATTGACGTGTTTCCCGTGGTTGAAACCACGGGCTATATTTCAAACATTGCTGGAGAATAACATTGCCTGCGGTTTCAACTGCAGGACGACAAGTGTCTCCATTAGGATTATAGGTTTGGTAACGGGATTATTAAAAATTTCAATTGACACGTTTCCCGTGGTGAATCCACGGGCTATATTTCAAACATTGCTGGAGAATAGCATTGCCTGCGGTTTCAACTGCAGGACGAAAAGTATCTCCATTAGGATTATAGATTTGGTAACTGGATTATTAAAAATACCAATTGACAAGTTCCCGTGAGTTTGAATTGGCCGCAAAGGGCATGTCCGGTAAAGATTATTACGGTTAAGGAAACTTAGCAATAAAAAAAGAAACCCTATTTTGTATCATTACAAAACAGGGTTTTTCTTTTTCCTAAAACTTGTTTGATTATTAAATACCAAATTTGGCATCAATGTTATGCTTTTCGGCATAAGCTTTTGCAACATTCATCAATTTTGTAAACTTAGCTTCGATATCGTTTTGGGTGGATGCATCAAAAGCTGCTATTGCTTTTTGTATTTGTTCAGGTGAGGCCTTTTCGTCTTTCATTTTGGCAATTGGCAAGTAACCTTCTTTTTCTTTAGCAATCGCATAAGTGAATAGATTCTTCGATGCCTGAAGAAGCTCTTTATTGTCCTCATTTTCCTCTATTTCTTTAATTTTGTTCAATTGAGTTTCTAAATTGGTGATATCAAATTTAAAGTAATCATAATAAGAAGAAGCAACCATATTTTTTTTGGTCTCATCATATATCTGAGGTTCAGAATCCAGCTTAAAATTGATGTCCTTACTGCCAAAGCGCGATAATAAATTAGAATTTAAAGCTGCTATATCAAAAGTTTTTTGTGGCGAATGGGTTGTACAGGAAATAGAAACTATACTTGTGGCTATTACTATTAAAAACAGAGTAATGGTATTTAAGATTTTTTTCATTTTTAAGTTTGTTTGTTATTTATCCTTTTAAGATTTTACTTTTCTCAGCATCAAATTCTTCCGCGGTCAAAATTCCGGCATCTAATAATTCTTTAAGATCCAGTAAGGCTTTTTTCTTTGCCTCCATTGAATTTGAAGTATCGGCTTTCGGTGCGTCCGTTTGTGAAGTTGTATGTATTGGATTCACAACTGTTCCTGAAGGCGCAAATTTCAGAATCAGCTCTGTAATCTCATTAAAACCTTTTACATTCGAATAATCAATTGCTTTTTGCTCTTTTACGTTTACAATGGAAGCATCGGCGTTATTGTCGAGTAAATATTTTACAACATCTTTTTTTCCGTTTGCAGCGCTGTAATGCAGGGGTGTATTTCCGGATTCGTCTTGTATGTTGATATTGGCACCAGATTCGATAAGCAGTTTCACCATGCTTAAATTACCTTTTTTAGTAGCCACATGCAAAAGGCTTTCGCCACCATAAGTATAACTGCTATTCAGTGTAAAACTGGATTCGTTAGAAATGCTGGAGGCACTTAACACCCAGTCCAGATAATCATTCATAGATGAGGTATCGCCGGCCATCGGCTTACTGTAATTTACATCAACGCCGTTTTCTAGAAACAAAGCCACAATTTCCTTTTGATTATTCGCGCAGGCGTACCAAATTGGAGAATAGCCATTGTTGTTGGATGTAAACACAGCTGCACCTCTTTCAACCAAAAGTTTGGCCAGCATTCTATTGGTTTCGTAGCAGGCAATCAAAAGAGCATTTTCGCCAGCGTGATTTGCATGGTTGATGTCGGCACCATTATCCAACAGCAGGGTCACCATTGGGATCGATTTTGTGTAGCAGGCGTAAAGCAAAGGTGTGTTTCCTTGTTTATCGGTTACATTAATATCCGCTCCTTTATCTAAAAGCAATTGAATAACTTCCCGGTTTAATTTCGCTGAAGCCAATAATAGCGCACTTTCTCCATTGTTATTCAAAAGATTAACATCAATACCTGCTTCAAGCAACTTTGTTGCAATTTCAATTTGGGCAGTTTGAACAACCAAATGTAAAAGACTGTTTCCGTATTTATCATTTTTGGTAACTTCTGCACCATTTTCCAATAAGTACAATGCGGTTTGTTTTTGTTTTTGCAGACAGGCAAAGTACAAAGGGGTTTCTCCCTGATGATCTTCGTAGTTAATATCGGCACCATCTTCAGTTAATATCTTTACAATGTCCAGATA
Source organism: Flavobacterium sp. ENC (assembly GCF_020991415.1). GTDB lineage: Bacteria > Bacteroidota > Bacteroidia > Flavobacteriales > Flavobacteriaceae > Flavobacterium. Next base: position 875,434 of record NZ_JAJMOY010000001.1, read on the forward strand.
TCCTCTGTGGGCGGCATAATGCAGTGCGGTTCTCCCTTTTTCATCCGTATATTTTACATCGACTTCTTTATTTTGAAGTAGTAGTTCGGCTATTTTTCGGTTGCCGTTTTCGCAGGCAATTATAAATGACATTGACATAGAATCTTGATTTTATATAAGTTTAGGCTTTTATTAAAAGTTCAACAGTCTTAATTTTTAAATTATCTGTAGAAGCGAGTGTAAGAGCATTTTCGTCTTTATCATTGGTGATATCTTTATCTGCCCCATTTTCCAGAAGTAATTTTACCTTTCTGTAGATTTCTTTTGCGGCTTCGGCATCGTAATTTACATTGTAAGCGCAGACTTTATGCAAAATGGTATTTCCCTGATTGTCCTGTTCGTTAACGTCAATAGATCCGCTGTCCAATACCGATTTTAGAATACCTGATTTTTTCTCCGCAATATAATCCAGGCCAGATTTTGGATTTCCGTAATATTGCGCACAGTGATTTAAGTCGGCACCATCTGACAATAATCTCTGAAGTGCATTCAGATCCTGTTCTGAATCCGACATCATTCGGATAAATTCGGTCAGCAAGGTTCTTCCGTCTTTATTGACAGTATTGAAATTGGCTGATGAAGATGCTGCCAAAAGTTCATACATCGGAATAGAAAACTGTTCGCCAACCGCATAATAAAAGGAACTATTTTGCTGATTATCTGTTTCATTAGGCTCAGCTCCATTTTCTAACAGCAATGGAATATATTCCTTTTTGTTTCTTTTAACGGCATACATCAATGGTGTAGTGCCTACTACATTTTTTTCATTAATGTCAACACCATTTTCCAGCAGTATTTTGATATATTCCTGTCCTTTCCCGGCATTTATGGAATAGTTGTTTACGATTTTATGAATGAAATTCTCTTGTGCGTTGTTTTTATATTGAGCATTACAGCCAAAATCTTCTATTAAGCTTTTAATTACTTCCGGAACGGCTTCTTTTTCGATACAATATCCCAGTAAAGTCTGATCGCTGATTTCGTCGTTACTATTGTCAACTTTCGACATTATTTCTTTGAAAAAGGAAATAGATTCTGCATCATCTTTTATATTTCGCGCAAGAGAGCTGAATATTGATTTGTCAAAGCTGTCCAGTTCGTAAATATCAGTCTCGATAAAACCAGCTTTTATCAGTCTGTCAATGAAATCAATTTCTTTGGCTTCAATAATTTTGGCTGTGATTTGAGAAAAATTATTTTGAAGATATTGTCCGTTAAAGTTTTCGCCGTTATTTAGGGATTCTCTGGCCTCGTCAAATTTTCCCTGGAAAAGGAAATTTTCAATCTGGTTTTGTGTTTGCATTTGAAATGTATTTAAAAATGATGATAAATTTTGATAATAGTTTGCTTTGTAATTATTGACTTCACAAACGATGCTGTAAGACAAAACATAAAATTCGTAAATATATTTCAGGATAAAAATTAAAAATGACAGTTTAAGTCTTAAAAGCAACAGAATAGGTTTTTTTAAATTAGGATTGGATGTGTTTCCCGATTAAAATAGAAAGGAGATAAACATTTATAATTTTAGTTAATTTAAATTTTATCACACAAGAAGTTGACTTGGTTTGAGATAAACATTTGTGGTTTTTTGTAAGTAAGAATGAATAAATCAAAGAAAAATCCTTCATTTAACATTTAACACCCCTTTAGTTTTAATCGATAAAAAGCAAACTAAAAAAAATACTATCTTTACCGATCAAACGTTTATGAACTTAAGTCGCTTTTTTGCGACACTACATATAGAATTATGGCATGTACAAGTTGTTCAACCTCAGATGGTGGTGCACCAAAAGGTTGTAAAAATAATGGGACTTGCGGCACCGATAGCTGCAATAAACTGACGGTTTTTGATTGGCTTGCCAACATGAGCCCGTCTAATGGAGAGGCAATTTTTGATTGTGTTGAGGTACGTTTCAAGAACGGAAGAAAAGAATTTTTCAGAAATTCAGAGAAATTAACGTTAAGTATCGGTGATATTGTAGCAACTGTTGCCTCACCGGGACATGATATTGGAATTGTTACTCTGACAGGCGAATTGGTCAAAATTCAAATGAAGAAAAAAGGCGTGAATCACGAAAGTAATGAAGTGCCGAAAATCTATAGAAAAGCTTCCCAAAAAGATATTGATATCTGGTCTGTGGCCCGTGAACGTGAAGAACCTATGAAAGTTCGTGCCCGTGAACTGGCCATTCAGCACAAACTGGAAATGAAAATTTCTGATATCGAATTTCAGGGAGACGGATCAAAAGCAACTTTTTACTACACCGCAAACGACAGAGTCGATTTCAGGCTTTTGATTAAAGATTTTGCAAAAGAATTCAGTACAAGAGTCGAGATGAAGCAAGTTGGTTTCCGTCAGGAAGCGGCACGTCTGGGCGGAATTGGTTCATGCGGAAGAGAACTTTGCTGTTCGACCTGGCTAACCGATTTCAGAAGTGTTAATACATCGGCGGCACGTTACCAGCAGCTTTCACTGAACCCTCAGAAATTAGCCGGACAATGCGGAAAATTAAAGTGTTGCCTGAATTATGAGCTTGATACGTACATGGATGCCCTGAAAGATTTTCCGGATTACGATACGAAATTAGTAACCGAAAAAGGGGATGCCATCTGTCAGAAACAGGATATTTTCAAAGGTTTGATGTGGTTTGCGTACACCAATAATTTTGCAAACTGGCATGTTTTGAAAATTGATCAGGTCAAAGAAATTATGGCTGAAAACAAGCAGAAAAACAAAGTGTCTTCCCTGGAAGATTTTGCTATTGAAGTAACTTCAGAACCTGAAAAAGACTTTAATAACGCAATGGGTCAGGAAAGTCTAACCCGTTTTGATCAGCCAAAAAGAAAGAAAAAACCAAACCGCAAACGCAAACCAAATGCTGAGGCTGCGATTGTGGCAACTCCAAACAAACCACAGGCAACTCCAAATCAAAACAAGCCTGCCGGAGGAAATTCAAATAAAGGAAATAATCCAAACAAAGGAAACAAGCCGAATAATAACAAGCCAAATCAATCGAATAAAGCTAATAATTCGAATGACAATAAACCGGCAGAACCTAGAAAACCTATAATTATTACTAAAAATGAGAATAAAAAATAGCGGGATTCTTATTTTGGCAGCAATACTTCTTTTTTCGTGTGATAAAAAAAGAGTATTTGATGAGTACAAATCTGTTGGCAGTGCCTGGCACAAAGACAGTGTTGTTACTTTCGACCTGCCAGTGTTAGATTCTACCAAAAAGTACAATTTGTTTGTAAATTTGAGAGACAATAACAATTATCCATTCAATAATTTGTTTTTGATTGTAGCTATTGAGACACCAAGCGGATTTACGAAAGTGGATACCTTAGAATACCAGATGGCAAACCCGGACGGGACGTTGTTAGGAAACGGTTTTACAGACATTAAAGAAAGTAAACTGTATTACAAAGAAGATGTAAAGTTTAGAGGAAAATATAAAGTACACATCAAACAGGCCGTTAGGGAATCAGGTAAAATTCCGGGTGTACAGGCTTTGGAAGGTATTACAGACGTAGGTTTTAGAATAGAACAAAAAGATTAGACGAATATATTTATGGCTACTAAAAAAAACAATCAAACCAATAGTACGAAAGACATTAACTACTATAAAAATAAATTCTGGAGAATTTTTGCTTATACGTTATTAGGCATTTTAGCTTTCTTTTTATTTGCTTCATGGGGATTATTCGGCTCCATGCCTTCTTTTGAAGACTTAGAGAATCCGGATTCTAATTTAGCTACCGAAATTATTTCTTCTGACGGAGTGGTGATCGGTAAATATTTCAAGACCAACAGATCGCAGCTTAAATATTCAGATCTGCCAAAAAGTTTGGTCGAAGCTTTGGTTGCCACCGAAGATGCCCGTTTTTACGAGCATTCAGGAATTGACGGACGCGGAACGCTAAGAGCTGTTTTTACCTTAGGAACAAATGGTGGAGCGAGTACCTTAACTCAGCAATTAGCGAAACAATTGTTTCATGGTGAGGGGTCTAAATTCCTTCCTTTCAGGATTGTACAAAAAATAAAAGAATGGATTATTGCCATTCGTCTGGAAAGACAATATACAAAGAATGAAATTTTGGCGATGTACTGCAACGTCTATGATTTCGGAAATTATTCGGTTGGAGTAAGCTCTGCCGCACAAACCTACTTTTCGAAAGACCCTAAAGATCTGACCATGGATGAATCGGCTATTTTGGTCGGAATGTTCAAAAATTCAGGATTATACAATCCGGTTAGAAATCCGGAAGGGGTAAAGAACCGTCGTAATGTGGTGCTTTCTCAGATGGAAAAAGCAAAAATGATTTCTTCAGCTGAAAAATTAAGATTACAGGCTTTACCAATTGCCTTAAAATTTAAACTGGAGAGCCATCGTGAAGGAACAGCTACCTATTTCAGGGAGTACCTTCGTGATTACATGAAAAAATGGGTTGCTGAAAATAAAAAACCCGACGGTTCTGATTACGATATCTACAAAGATGGTCTGAAAATCTACACGACTATCGATTCAAGAATGCAGCAATATGCAGAGGAAGCCGTTTCAGCACACATGAAAAACCTGCAGCAGCAGTTTTTTATTGAGATGAAGAACAATAAAAATGCTCCTTTCGTCAATATTACCAAAGCAGAAACAGATCGTATTATGATGCAGGCCATGAAGAATTCTACGCGTTGGGCCATCATGAAGGAAATGGATAAAAGTGAGGATGATATTATAAATTCATTCAAGGTAAAAACGAAAATGCGCATATTTACGTGGAAAGGCGAACGCGATACTACGATGACACCACTGGATTCTATTCGTTATTACAAACACTTTTTACAATCGGGTTTAATGGCGATGGAGCCTCAAACCGGAAATATAAAAGCGTGGGTTGGGGGAATCAATTATAAATATTTCCAGTACGATCACGTTGGGCAGGGAGCAAGACAGGTAGGTTCTACTTTTAAACCGTTTGTGTATGCCACTGCAATCGAACAATTGAATATGTCTCCTTGTGATTCTATACTTGACGGACCGTTTATGATTCATAAAGGACGTCACCACGTAACAGAAGACTGGGAACCAAGAAACTCAGACAACAGATACCGTGGAATGGTTACTTTAAAACAAGGTCTGGCGAATTCTATCAATACGGTTTCTGCAAAATTAATTGACAGAACCGGTCCTGAGGCAGTAGTTGAACTAACTAAGAAATTAGGGGTAAAAACAGAAATCCCGGTACAGCCTTCAATTGCATTAGGTGCTGTTGATATTACGGTTGAAGATATGGTTGCTGCTTACAGCACATTTGCAAACCAGGGAGTGTACGTAAAACCACAATTTTTAAGCCGTATCGAAAACAAAAGCGGAGAGGTTATTTATGAGCCGATTCCGGAATCGCATGACGTACTGAATAAGGATATCGCTTTTGCTGTAATCAAATTACTTCAGGGTGTAACAGAAACTGGTTCAGGTGCACGTTTACGTACGCAGGGTGGTGGAAGCGGTGATAATCGCTGGACAGGATATCCGTACATGTTTACAAACCCGATTGCGGGTAAAACAGGAACAACACAAAATCAGTCAGACGGTTGGTTTATGGGAATGGTTCCAAATCTTGTAACGGGTGTTTGGGTAGGTTGTGAAGACCGTTCTGCACGTTTCAAAAGTTTAACTTACGGACAGGGAGCAACAGCTGCATTGCCGGTTTGGGCTTATTTTATGAAACTGTGTTATGCCGATCCGGCACTTCAGGTTTCAAAAGCTGAATTTGAGCGTCCGGCCAATCTTTCTATAAAAGTAGATTGTTACACAAGACCTGCCGTTGTAAAAGATACGACACAAACAGAACAAAATACAGACGAATTCGAACTCTAGTTTAATTTCGTTTCTCCAATAAAAATCCTTTTGCACCTTCTGAATCCGGAAGAGCAAAAGGATTTTTTTTGTGATGTATGATCAGATGTTCTGTAAATTGCTTTAACAAAATCCATACTAAATCTCCAGGGAAAAGAATAGTCACGCAAAGGCGCAAAATCGCCAAGCAATCTAACTTTGCGACTTTGCGTCTTTGCGTGAAACAAAAATAATGAAATCACGCTAAATTTAAATGTAAAAGATTAGGTCACGCAAAGTCGCAAAGAAATTAGCTTTGCGTCTTTGCGCCTTTGCGTGAAACAAAAGATCAGCGATTGCTTTAATGAAATCACGCTAAATTTAAATGTAAAAGATTAGTTCACGCAAAGTCGCAAAGTCGCCAAGAAATTAGCTTTACGCCTTCGCGCCTTTGTGTGAAACAAAAAATCTGCAATTGCTTTAACAAAATCCACACTAAATCTCCAGGGAAAAGGATAGTCACGCAAAGTCGCAAAGTCGCCAAGAGATTAGCTTTGCGTCTTCGCGTCTTTGCGTGAAACAAAATATCTGCAATTGCTTTAACAAAATCACTCTAAATCTAAATGTAAAAGATTAGGTCACACAAAGTCGCCAAGTCGCCAAGAAATCAAACTTTGGGCCTTTGCGTGAACCAAAAATCTGCCAAATCTGCCAAATCTGCGAGAGTTTTTCCTTTTACATAAATTAACGTTTCATGAGTTACTTTCTAATACATACATTAGCCTATTTTATTTTTTACGAAATCGTTATAATTTAATCTAAAAATCTTATTTTTATCAAAAATATACGATAATAAAGACCATTTGTTATGATTACAAAAAAAGTAAATAACGTTCAGGAAGCCATAGCTGGAATCGAAAGCGGAATGACGATAATGTTTGGTGGTTTTGGACTTTGCGGAATACCGGAGAATACAATAGCAGCCTTAGTAAATACAACAATTTCAGATTTAACCTGTATCTCCAATAATGCCGGAGTGGATGATTTTGGGCTTGGACTGCTTTTACAAAAGAAACAAATCAAAAAAATGATTTCTTCTTATGTAGGAGAGAATGCGGAGTTCGAACGTCAGATGCTTTCGGGGGAACTGGATGTGGAACTTACACCACAAGGAACTCTGGCGGAACGTTGCCGTGCAGCTCAGGCCGGAATCCCGGCTTTCTTTACACCTGCCGGTTACGGGACTGAAGTGGCCGAAGGAAAAGAAGCACGTGAATTCAATGGAAAAATGCATATTATGGAAGAAGCCTTCAAAGCAGATTTTGCCATTGTAAAAGCATGGAAAGGGGACGAAGCCGGAAACCTGATTTTTAAAGGAACCGCCAGAAACTTTAATGCCTGTATGGCCGGAGCCGGAAAAATTACCATCGCAGAAGTGGAAGAATTGGTTCCGGTGGGAACATTAGACCCTAATCAGATTCATATTCCGGGAATTATGGTACAGCGCATCTTTCAGGGAGAAAAATTTGAAAAAAGAATTGAGCAAAGAACGGTTAGAACAAGGAATTAGATAATTGAGATAATGAGGCAATTAGATAATGTTTCAAAATTATCTAATTATCAAATGCTCTAATTGACACATTATAAATATGGGACTTAGTAAAGAAGATATAGCAAAACGAATTGCAAAAGAAGTAAAAGACAGGTATTTTGTAAATCTTGGTATCGGGATTCCGACCTTGGTGGCCAATTATGTCAGAGAAGATATTGCAGTTGAATTCCAAAGTGAGAATGGTGTTCTGGGCATGGGGCCTTTTCCTTTCGAAGGAGAAGAAGATGCCGATGTCATCAATGCAGGAAAACAAACCATAACAACCCTTCCCGGAGCCAGTTTCTTTGATTCTGCTTTTAGTTTTGGAATGATTCGAAGTCAGAAAGTAGACCTGACTATTCTGGGCGCGATGGAAGTTTCTGAAAACGGAGATATTGCCAACTGGAAAATTCCGGGCAAAATGGTAAAAGGAATGGGTGGTGCTATGGATCTGGTTGCTTCAGCGGAAAATATCATCGTGGCCATGATGCACGTAAACAAAGCCGGAGAATCTAAAATCCTGAAAAAATGCACTTTGCCATTAACGGGCGTAGGATGCGTTAAAAAGGTAGTAACCGAGCTTGCGGTTCTCGAAGTGACTGAAAAGGGTTTTAAGCTCTTAGAAAGAGCGCCGGGGGTTTCTGTGGAGCATATTATTGCGTCAACCGAAGCGAATTTAATAATTGAAGGGGAAATTCCGGAAATGGCCATTTAAATCAATATTTGAATAAAATAAAAAACCGCCTCATTTTGAGGCGGTTTTTGTTATTTATAAAGCTTTGTGACTTCGCATTTTTGAAGGAAACAAATCTTATAGAACCCTGCGGATTAATTTTACAAATTAAAAGAAGCTCCTAAACTAAAAGTAGCCTGATTGTTTAAGTGGTAAAAAGGATCGTCGTTGTTTCCGTATTTTGCAATAGGAAATCCAAGCTCTGTGAAAACGCCAAATCCGTCAGTAAAGAAGTAACGGCCTCCAACATGACCTCCGAAATTATGTAAACCTAAACTCAATCCTGGGTATACATCTAATTGTTCAACACCAATTACACTTGATAAATTGGCATTTATTCTTGCTTTTGCATCAAAACGATCTTTAAAGTCTGCTTTAGAATCATTGTACACAGCTGTATTACCACGGTAAAAACCTGAAAAGTTGTCAACGCCTAATAAATAATTAGCAACTAAACCAAATGAGAAATTTTCCCCTAATCCAAAATCCACAGAACCCTGAATTCCTGAACCACCATCTTGCAGATTAGCACCAACATTAACTTTGACATCACCTTTTCCTGTAAAAGCTTTTTGTGCCTGTGTGATTCCAAATGTTACTAAAAACAAAAGTGTAATTACCTTTTTCATAAATTTTTAAATTTTTAATTATTTTTAAAGTGCAAAAATAGTTTTTTAGATATTAATTCCTACCTCTTTCATTAGAATACAATTCATTTAACGGTTGGCTTTGCCAGAATTCCTTGGTGTCAACATTCATAATGGTTAAAGGACCTTTGAAGGCTGCTCCCGTATCAACATTCCAGACACAGGCTTTTTGAACCGGAACCGTTTGACCAATTCGGGTTACTGGTGTGTGCCCAATATAAACCTCTTTATAAACGGTAAAACGTTTCGGATAGTACAGGTCGTCCGGTTTTAAATTCGGATCCAGAGCCAGTGCAGATTCCCAAAGCGTTCTGTCCCAGTAGAATAATTTCGAAAAGAATTCATAGGTTACGCCGCTTAGATTTGTAAATCCGGCATGAACAAATAAACGGTTCTGATCGTCCAGGTAAAAATCCTGCAACGATTCCAAAAAAGCAATATGTTCTTTCTTTTTTTCTTCAGAAAGTTTGGAGTATCCTTCAACAGTAGCTTTTCCGCCATGTTTGTACCACATTTCTTCATCAAAATCTTCATGCCTGTTTTCCAGCCAGTCCAGGGCCAGCTGATCATGATTTCCTCTGATGCAAATGCAGTTTTGTTTGCTTTTAAGGTCAATTAAAAAATCGATTACCTGCGTTGAATGACTCCAGCCGTCTACGTAATCGCCTAAAAATATAAGAGTATCTTTTTCGGTGACATTCGCTTTTTCCAACACTTGTTCAAGTGCGAGTAATCCTCCGTGTATGTCACCTATAACTAATGTTCGCATTTTGTATTATTTCGTGTAGGCAAAAATAAAGAAAATGATTTGTTTGTACCTATTAAGTTGAGAATCTTTATAAATGTCAGAAAAAATCCTTTTTTTAAGTTTGTCTTAAGTTTTAATTTACAAAAAAATATAGCGTTAGAGATAATTCCGGCTTTTTTGCCTTCAAATTTCAGTTTCAAATAGCCTGATTTTTCTTTTCCTACAGCAAAAATGAGTTTAAAAAACACTTTTTTGATATAAAATATTAGTTTTCAGGGTTCTGGTTATTTATTGTGTAAGGTATTGTCAAACCTGAGATTTCTTGTTATTTTTAACTGGTTTTACTCGTTTAAATGTTGTATTTTATCGATAAAAGGTAAATTTATCCGTTTAATTAACAAAATTTATATATTTTTATCTCTCAAATAAAGTATTTACTTACATAATTTATTTGGTGATTTTTAACCCCTTTTTAACTAACCAAAATTCAAAATTGCTTATGAAAAGTACATTACCCAGAATTGTAACAACAACCGTTGCTGCATTTGCATTTTCATTATCTGCACTAGCTCAGGAGACAGATAAAAGAATAAGTCAGAAAAGTTTATCTGAAAACGGAGAACCGAGTTTAATTACTTTTAATGAAAAATCAACCTACAAAGGATCTGATTTCGATAAAGTATTTAAAGAACAACTGGCCCTGAAAGAGAACCAGTCTTTTTCGAAAATTAAAAGCGAATCGGATCGCGAGGGTTTTACACACGAAAAATTCCAGTTGTATGAACAAGGAATTAAAGTAGAATTTGCCAATTATACTTTGCATTCAAAAAATGGAAAACTACAGTCGATGAATGGCGAGTTTTACAAAATTGTAAATGCAAAAGTAAAACCGGCACTTTCTGCACAGGAAGCCTTCAGCAGGGCAGTAGCCCTAACAGGTGCTAAAACCTATCTTTGGGATTCGCCTCAGGATGCTGCCGCAATGGATTATGTAAAACCAAAAGGAGAATTGGTTTTTTTACCGGATATGGAAAACCAGGGAAAGGAACGAACTACTGATAAAGTTCGTTTAGCATATAAATTTGACATTTATGCTACTAATCCTTTAAGCCGTGGTGATTTGTATATCGATGCCGTAACGGGACAAGCCTTGTTTTACAATGCAACGATTAAACACCTTGGCGAAAACGTTCATGGCAAATCAAAAGCTGCAGCGAATGAAAACAGTGTAAATGCAAAAATGGCGGTTGTGGCTGCTAATGCGGCAACACGTTACAGCGGAACGCAAACCATCCAGACTACACTAAGCGGATCGTCTTATATTTTATCGGATGGAACGCGCGGAAATGGAATCCAGACGTACAACTCCGCGAGAACAGCAACTTATCCGACCACCAATTTTACCGATGCCGATAATAACTGGATCGAATACAATAACACCAATAAGGACAATGGAGCACTGGATGCACATTGGGGAGCCGAAATGACTTACGATTATTGGTCGGCCGTTCATGGCAGAAACAGTTATGATGATGCCGGAGCTAAAATTAAAAGTTATGTGCATTACAACTTAGTAGCTGCAGGATATCCGAATAACAATAATGCCTTTTGGAACGGAAGTGTTATGACGTACGGTGACGGAACCGGAACAGGAGGATTTGATATCTTAACGGCAATGGACGTTGCAGGTCACGAGATTGGTCATGCCGTTTGTACGTATACTGCAAATTTGGCCTATCAAAAAGAATCGGGTGCAATGAACGAAGGTTTCTCTGATATTTGGGGAGCCTGTATCGAATACCGCGCTGCACCTACAAAATCAACCTGGCTGGTTGGTGAAGATATCGAAAGAAGATCAGGCCATCTGGCTTTGCGATCTATGAGTGATCCAAATTCTGAAGGTCAGCCGGACACTTACGGAGGGACTTATTGGGTAAATGTAAATTGTACGCCAACAAACAATAATGACCAATGTGGTGTGCATACCAATTCAGGAGTACTGAATCACTGGTTTTATATTCTTTCAGTAGGTAAATCAGGAACAAATGATATTGGAAATGCGTATAACGTTACGGGAATTACAATTGATAAAGCAGCCAAAATTGCGTATCGTTTAGAAAGCAACTATTTGTCTGCTAACTCTACTTATGCTACTGCGAGAACTTACGGAATCCAGTCTGCTATTGATTTATACGGAGCAGGTTCAGCTGAGGTTATTGCTACAACAAATGCATTTTACGCAGTTGGTATAGGAGCAGCCTATTCAGGAGGGTCAGGAGATACCACTGCACCATCGGCACCTTCTTCTTTAGCAGCTTCGGGAACAACAGGAACAACGACCAATTTAACCTGGACTGCTTCTACAGATAATGTTGCCGTTACAGGATATGATGTTTATCAGGGCACTACATTAAAAGCTACTGTTACCACAACAAGTTACACCTTAACAGGACTTACAGCTTCAACAGCTTATACATTTTCTGTGAAAGCGAAAGATGCGGCAGGAAATGTTTCTGCAGCCAGTAATACCGTAAATGTTACAACACTTGCCGGTTCAGTGACCTATTGTACCTCAAAAGGAAACAGCGCTTCTGATGAGCGAATTGGTAAAGTAGTATTTGGTACGATTAACAATACTTCTACGGGAACAACAGGTTATGAGAATCTGACAGCAATTTCTACAAATGCCGGCAGAGGAACTGCTTATACCATTACCATCACACCATCATGGACTTCTTCTGTATACAGTGAAGGCTATGCAGTATTTATTGATTATAACCAGGATGGGGATTTCTCTGACAGCGGCGAAACAGTATGGACAAAAAGTGCTTCCACTACGACTCCGGTTTCAGGATCGATCACAATTCCCGCAACAGCAACACTTGGAACTACAAGGCTGAGAGTTTCGATGAAATACAATGGTATTCCAACAGCCTGTGAGAGTTTTTCTTATGGACAGGTAGAAGATTATTCCATAAACATTACGGCTTCCGGAATTGTAGAAGTAAATGAAATTGCTATAACGGATAAATTAAATTCGGATATTACCCTGTATCCAAATCCTGTAGAAAATGAATTGAATATTTCAGGATCAGATAAAACGGGATCGGATTTTACAATTACAAATGCTTTAGGGCAGCGCGTGAGTTCAGGTCATTTATCTGAAAACCCAATTGACGTAAGCAAATTAAATACCGGAATCTATTTTATTGAATTCAATGGGTCTCAAAAAAGAGTTACCAGGAAGTTTATCAAAAAATAAATTCTGTTTTTAAAATACTAAAGGCCTCGCAATTGCGGGGTTTTTTTTGTGCCTGAATTTTAGTAAAACTGCTTAAATTTGTACTATGTCTGAACCCCCTGTATATCGAAAAATTATCCATATAGATATGGATGCTTTTTATGCTTCGGTAGAGCAAATGGATAATCCTGCTTTGCGCGGGAAGCCTATTGCAGTAGGCGGATCAGAGAATAGAGGAGTCGTTGCGGCAGCAAGTTATGAGGCCCGAAAGTTTGGTGTTCGCAGTGCCATAAGCGGGGTTCTGGCCAAAAGATATTGTCCCGAAATTATTTTTGTCAGGCCACGCTTTGACCGATACAAGGAGATTTCGGGTAAAATTCATGAAATTTTTCATGACTATACCGATTTGGTAGAGCCGCTTTCGCTGGACGAGGCCTATCTGGATGTCACCCAAAATAAAAAAGGAAACCCAAGCGCGAGTTTACTGGCTCAGGAAATCAGATTAAGAATTCTGAATGAAGTGGGACTTACGGCTTCGGCGGGGATTTCGGTCAATAAATTTGTAGCAAAAATTGCCAGTGATATCAACAAACCAAACGGACAGAAAACCGTAAACCCTGATGAGATCTCAGCCTTTCTGGAAGAATTACCGATTCGGAAGTTTTACGGAGTTGGCAAAGTAACGACAGAAAAAATGTACCAATTGGGTATTTTTACAGGAAATGACCTGAAAAGTAAATCGCAGGATTTTTTAGAAAAACATTTCGGAAAATCGGGAACTTTTTATTATAAAGTGGTTCGCGGCATTCACAACAGCGAAGTAAAACCGTACCGTGTCACCAAGTCGGTGGCAGCCGAGCATACTTTTGATGTCAATTTATCATCGGAAATTTTTATGTTAGAGCAGCTCGAACGGATCGCTGTCTCCCTGGAAAAACGCCTAAAGAAACATAAGATTTCCGGAAAAACGGTGACGCTTAAAATCAAATACAGCGATTTTACACAACAAACACGCAGTAAAACGCTGCCTTATTTTATTGCTGATAAAAGCCTGATTATGGAAATAGTTGAGGAACTTTTATATCAGGAACGAATGAAAGATTCCGTACGTTTGCTGGGAATTTCAATGAATAACCTGAACACGGAAGAAAAAAAGGCTGTGGTTGTTCAGTTAAAATTTGAATTTTAATAATTTCAATGACCGTTAAATATTTTAATTTTATGTTTTATGATGAATTTTCTTTCTACCTTTAAAAAACATGCAGTTTGCTATTAAATTAATGAAGATGAAAAAAGCCAAGTTAGAGGAGATTTCCAATCATAATTCAGTTCCCATTTTAGCGTGGGATTTTCACTATGAATACCTGAATGAATTGAAAGTTGATTTTGCCGATTTAAAAAAGGTAAAAGAGATTTCGGCTCATTTTGCATGGGATGAAGAGCACCTCAACATAAGTGAACGCATCAGGCAAGAAGTGGTCCTGATTACAGATGTGGACATGAAAATTGTTTTCGCGTCAAGCGGAATATCAACTATGACGGGATATGTTGAAAGTGAGGTACTGGGAAGAACACCAAAGATGTTTCAGGGTAAAGAGACTTCTAAAGCGGATTTAAGGGAAATAAGAAAAGCAATTGAATTGCAAATTCCATTTGAGAAAACGATTAAAAATTACAAGAAAAACGGAAAAATTTATACCTGCAGAATTTCTGCTTCCCCGGTCTTCAACTTAAAAGGAAAATTATCGCACTATATAGCTTTTGAGAAGGAAGATTTAAGCGCGTGATAAAAGTTATGAGTTGTGAGTTATGAGTCATACGTGAAGAAAAACAATACTTTTCAAAGATTAAACCAATAAAACCGCCCAAAAAGGCGGTTTTTTACTTTTATAAAACTTTGCGAACGCTGCGAAAACCTTGCGATCCTCGCGGTTAAGTTCCTTATAAATTCTCAAAGAAATCATTCCCCTTATCATCCGTAATGATAAAAGCAGGAAAATCTTTTACGGTGATTTTACGAACAGCTTCCATTCCTAATTCTTCAAAATCAACCACTTCTACTTTCAGGATGTTATCCTGCGCCAAAATAGCCGCGGGGCCTCCGATAGAACCCAGATAGAATCCACCATAGGTATTGCAGGCTGTAGTAACCTGTTTGGATCGGTTTCCTTTCGCCAGCATAATCATACTTCCGCCATGTTTTTGAAATTCATCTACATACACGTCCATACGGCCCGCTGTAGTTGGTCCAAAACTTCCTGACGCCATTCCTTCCGGGGTTTTGGCAGGACCTGCGTAGTAAACCGGGTGATTTTTGAAATACTCGGGCATTGGCTGACCGGATTCTAATAATTCCATGATTTTGGCATGCGCGATATCACGGGCCACAATTACGGTTCCGTTTAGTTTTAAACGGGTTTTGATTGGATATTGTGTTAGTTTGGCTAAAATATCTGCCATTGGCATATTCAGGTCAATTTCAACCGGAGCTTCTAAATGCGGCGCTGTTTCCGGTAAGAACTGTTTCGGATTTACCTCCAACTGCTCCACGAAGATGCCGTCTTTTGTGATTTTTCCTTTGATGTTTCTGTCGGCAGAGCAGGAAACTCCTAATCCAACCGGGCAGGAAGCTGCGTGACGCGGAAGACGAATGACGCGGACGTCATGCGTAAAGTATTTTCCTCCAAACTGAGCCCCGATAGCACTTTCCTGACAAATTTTCTGTACACGCTCTTCCCATTCTAAATCACGAAAAGCCTGACCGGCCATGTTTCCTGAAGTAGGCAAATGATCGTAGTACCCTGCAGAGGCCTTTTTAACGGCTCCTAAATTGGCTTCTGCCGAAGTTCCGCCAATTACCAAAGCCAAATGGTACGGAGGACAGGCCGAAGTACCTAAGTCTTTTATTTTTTCACGGATGAACTCATCCATTGCTTTATCGTTTAAAAGCGATTTTGTCTTTTGGTATAAAAAGGTTTTGTTGGCAGATCCGCCGCCTTTCGCCATAAACAGGAACTCATACGAAGTTCCTTTTTTAGCATAGATGTCAATTTGCGCCGGAAGATTCGAACCGGAATTCTTTTCTTCAAACATTGAAATCGGAACAATCTGGGAATAGCGTAAATTACGTTTCTGATACGTATTGAAAATTCCTTTGCTTAACCATTCCGCATCGTCGACACCGGTAAAGATGCTTTCTCCTTTTTTGGCCATTACGATGGCAGTTCCGGTATCCTGGCAGCTTGGCAGCTGGCCTTCGGCGGCAACAGAAGCATTTTGCAGTAAATTGTAAGCCACAAAACGATCGTTATCGGTAGCTTCCGGATCATCCAAAATGTTACGGAGTTTTTGCAGATGCGTTGTTCTTAACATGAAGGAAACATCTGTTAAAGCTTCTTCGGCCAATAACTCCAGACCTTTTGGATCCACCGTCAGGATTTCGCGTTCTCCAAATTGTTCTACTTTTACAAAATCAGAAGTGATTTTGCGGTATTGGGTGTCATCCTTTAAAATTGGATAAGGATCCTGGTATATAAAATCAATCATTGCTTTGTTTTTGTGCAAATTTAAAAATTATTTATCTTAGAAAGGATTTGAATAAGACCTCTCTGTTTATTGTTTTATTTCGTGGAATGCATTAAAAGACATTTTTTTCTCGAAGTACGTCTGATCTGCCGGAGATAACAATTGCTTTGTCCAGTGCTGGTTTTTAAATCTGAAAACAATAGAATCCGAGTGTTTGGCGGTTCCCATGTCCTCATTGTCGTCGTCCGGTTCAAATGCAACTCTTTTGCAATAGAAAGATTCTGTCTCCGGTTTGTTCTTTGGAGCAGTAAATTCAACCCAGCTTCCCCAGCCACTGTCTGACATCGTGTCCCATTCATACACCAGCTGTAAGTCTTTGTCTTTTAGATAATATAAGTAATTATTTTGCGTATAACCACAGGCAGGATACCCAAAACTAAGCTGAATAAAAGAAGAATTTTTGGCTGCAGTTGAAGATAACCCGTATGAAGCGCCCCATTCTGATCCTTTTTGATAGCCTTCAATGCTAACTTTAGAGGAGGCTGTTTTGGCTTTATCCTGATAAAAATCAAGTTGATAATGCTGGGTTACAATACTATCCTTATCAGCTTTTTGATCCAAAAGATGTGCAAGAATGTAATTATTTTTTGAAGTTTCGCCTCCTTCAGAAATTGAGATAGTGTCTGTTTTTAAGAATTTCTCTTCTTTAGGCAGCATAACTTCCGTTTTATTTTCCGGAGCAACAACAGCTGTTTCAGTTACAGCTTTTTCTTTCTGGCAACCTGCCAGTAAAGCTAAAACAATTAGATATTTAACTTTCATGACTAATTAACAGCAATCAGCTTAATGTCAAAAACAAGTACAGAACCACCCGGGATGCCTCTGTAATCAAAGCTGCCGTATCCTAAACGGGCCGGCACGATAAGAACTCCGCTTCCGCCTTCTTTAAATAAAGGAATTCCTTCCGTCCATCCTTGTATTACTTGTTGCAGGCCAAATGTAGTACCCGCATCAGGACTCTGGTCAAAACCTTTTTTGGTTGTATAATAGCCTTTGTACGCTACTGTCACACTTGAAGTTGCTGTTGGTTGTTTGCCTGTTCCGGGCTCCATAATGATATAATACAAACCGGTAGCTGTTTTTTGGGCAGTCAGATTATTGTCGGCCAGATACTTTAAAATTTCGGCTTCATTTTTTTCGGTGTAATCAACCGGAACAAGGTTATCATTGTCAATTTCGTGACTAACACAAGAAACGAAGAGGGTAAGGATTAGAGCAAATAAAGAATATTTCATTTTGGGTTATATTGTTTTTAAAAGGTTTGAATTAGATCAGCACATGATATTTTAAAAAAACCAGCTGGCGACAAAAATGGCAGTAATCACACAAATTACATCTACCAGAAGCATGGTGCCCAGCGCGTAACGGGTATTTTTGATATTTACAGAACCAAAGTAAACGGCGATCACATAGAAAGTACTTTCGGCGCTACATTGAAAAATACTGCTCAATCTTCCCGTTAGGGAATCGGCTCCAAATGTATTCATAGAATCAATCAGAAAACCTCTGGATCCTGCAGAACTAAAAGGGCGAAGCATGGCTACCGGCAAGGCATCCGTAATTTGTTTGTTGACACCCATATTCGAGAATACAAAAGCAATTCCATCACTGATAATTTCAAATAGACCGCTGTTTCTGAATAGTGAAATAGCCACCAGCATTCCCAAAACATAAGGGAAAATAGTAACTCCGGTTTTCACTCCGTTATTGGCACCTACCACAAAGGCATCAAATACAGTGGTGCCGGCCTCAGTAAATTTCTTTTCATGACGCCATGAAAAGAGTAATGTAAAAGCAATGATCGCGAATAAGATCAAACCGGAAAGATTAGAAGTAAAATAGTTTTTCCCAATTAAATCCAAATGATTCACGTACATCAGTAATCCAACAATAGCAGCGATTAATACCATTAAGGCAATAACCAGGGAAGCACTTTTGAAATTGATTTTCTGTCTGATCCCCACAATTAAGAAGGCGGCAATGGTACCGATAAACGAAGTAATAATACACGGCAGCATTACATCTGCCGGATTGCTTGCATTGGCGGCAGCACGATAACCGATAATTGACGTGGCGATTAAGGTAAGACCTGATGCATGTAAACACATAAACATAATCTGCGCATCACTGGCCCTGTCTTTGTCGGGGTTGATTTCCTGTAGGCTTTCCATGGCCTTTAATCCAAATGGAGTGGCGGCAGAATCCAGTCCTAAGAAATTAGCAGCAAAGTTTAGGGTCATATAGGAGATAGACGGGTGGTTTTTAGGAATACTCGGGAATACTTTTACGAACACCGGACTCAATGCTTGGGCCAGTTTTCCGGAAGCGCCCGAAATGATTAAAAGTTCCATTAACCCGCAGAAAAAAGCCAGATAGGCAATAAGCGGCAGAATTAAATCGACCAAAGTACTTTTACACGTGGGCAATAAACCATCCGATTTTTGAACACCGCTGTAAATTTTTACGGTTTTGTTTTTATAAACGTAAGTCGTGTCGGCATTTAGCGTATCACGGTTGATAATGATTGTTTGATCCGGCGCTTTTTTAATGCTGTCTTTGATAAAAGCCGGAAGCTGTTCAGCGTATTTTTCTGAAACCAGAATAGGATCGTCTTTTTTACCATTCAGAACATAATCAATAGTATATGTATTGGCGGTAAACAAACTGATTACAATAAAGGCGATCGACGAAATAAATATAGCTAACCAAAATCTACTTAATACCATAATTATATTTTTTTGTAAATGTAATTATTTAGCCATAATATGCACAAAGATTTTAGTGCTGAAACACGAAGTATTTGACAGAAACACCAATCTTTTAATGAAAATTTGATTTATTCAATCACAATTTTGGTTTGCAGATATTTTTCGAAAGAGGCAAGGCCTTCGCATAAAATGACTTTTTTATGATTTTCGGTTTCGTTAAAAAACTGTGTTTCTATTTTTGCATGGTCTTTTTTGATGGTTCTTTTCCAGGTTCCGATAGCTTTGCTGTTTTCCAGGATAACCGGTTTGAAAATTCCGTTATTGGTAAAAGCTTTTGACTGATGTTCCGGTAAAATGGAAGCTTCACGGGTTTTATAGGAAATCAGGATTTCATCAAAAGCGGGCAGAAAAAGTACACTTTCGCTGAAGTTGATTTTAAGAGAAAGATCAGTTCCGAACCAATACGTCTGGTGATCAATTTCAACCGAATTTAGTTCCGATGCAATGGAATTAAGTGCCAGTTTACAGGTTGTCTGCGAAAAGCCGGACCACCATGAAAAATCAGGCAGCGTTGCCGGACCGTGGCTTTCAAAATAACGTTTGGCTAATTTCGCCAGGCCCTCTTCTTTCGTCAATTTTGTGGTGGGTTTTGGGACTTTTTCACCCAGTAAAGCATAAGTCATTTGCTTTTCTTTCATTTTGCCGTTGCAGACCAACCCTTCTAATTCTGCATACATCATAATAAGTACGGCACTTAAAAAATAATCACCGGAAATCTTTTTAAGAGTAAGTTCCTGCATGATTTCATCCCGCGTTAAGTGATTGTTTCCGGCCAGCAACTTTTCGATAGCCGAATTAATCTTGTCAAACGCCTTTTCATCATAACCATGCTTTCTGGTTTCCGCAAGAATAATACGTTTGACCTGTGGTCCAGAGACATCCAGCATCCAGTAAATATCGTCGGCGGAAACAAAATGCCAGGTTGGCCTGAGAATATGGGTCCGGATGATTTTGCCGGAATTTATGGCTTCTTCGATTTCTTTTTCAGTAGCATCACATCTCGAACCTATGGCCCATTTCGCCATGGCATAATCCTGCGCCTGCATAGCACCCAGATGATGCACAATTTGTTGCGGAGTATTTGTGCTGGTTTCTAAAAGCTTTTGCGAAGCAAGCCTGTACTGTGATATTTCCTGATGTGTCATTTTTTAAACCATATAAGTTATTGAAGTTCATTTAAGCGTCTTGCCTTTGCACCTCTGAACCTCAGTAGCTTTTTAAACCATATAAGTTATTGAAGTTCATTTAAGCTTTGCCCCTTTGCATCTCTGTCGCTTAGTCTCTCAGCACCTCAGCACCTTAAAAAAAACCTAAACATGAATAATTTCATCGTCAATCAATAAATCTTCGCGGCGTAAACGGAGGAAGATTTGGGCAACGGCAATGGTATCTTTTTCGCAATAGGTCACAATCCGGTCAATATCTTTTTCTACATAAAAAACATGAGCGACCTGACTGCCGTCGATATCGCCTTTTGGTGAAGGAATTCCAAGTATTTTGGTTAATAGTTTTAACGAAGTAAAGTGCTTATAATCCCCAAACTTCCATAATTCCAGGGTGTCCAGATGCGGGACTTCCCAGGGTTTTTTCCCAAATAAATTGAGCTTGTTCGGAATCGCAATCTGATTGATAATCATGCGCCTCGCTATAAACGGAAGATCAAACTCCTTGGCATTATGACCGCACAGCAAATGCTGGGGCTGGTTAAAATGATTGTTCAGCAGGTTGTTGAAATCATGGAGGATCTTTTTTTCTTCCCCAAAAAAGGAAGTAACCCTGAAATTACGAATATCTCCCTTAATGGTAAAATAGCCTACGGAGATGCAGACGATTTTACCAAACTCAGCCCAGATTCCGGCGCGGTCGTAAAATTCTTCCGGAGTGAATTCCTCTTTTCGCTGATATTGGGTTTTATGATCCCAAAGCGATTGCATTTCGGCATCAAGCGAATTAAAATGTTCTTCTTCCGGAACTGTTTCTATGTCCAGAAATAAAATATTGTTGAGGTTTATTTTTTCAATCATAATCTTTAACCACTAATTGCACTGCTTTTTTTTATGAAGATACATGAATTCGATTTAAAGAAAGAAATGTACTACAATTTAAATCGTTTCGGCTAATTTATGAAAATATTTTTTAAAACAGACTTTGTTGCTGCGTTGGATTTTCATGCTCCAGGAGCCATTTTTTACGCCATATTCCTCCGGCGTAACCCGTAAGCGATCCATTGGTGCCAATCACCCTGTGGCAAGGCACTACAATCCAAAGCGGATTTTTACCATTTGCCGATGCAACTGCACGGATTGCTTTGATATCACCGAGCTTTTTGGTCTGGTCCATATAACTGACCGTTTTGCCATATGGAATTTCAAGTAGTGATTTCCATACTTTTTGCTGGAATTCAGTTCCTTTTGGATTTAGTTTGAAAGTGAAATCAGTTCTTTTGCCTTCAAAGTATTCCTGTAACTGCCGAACAGCTTCCTGCAGCACTTCCGGAATTTCAGCGGAAAGTTCGCCTTCCTGCGTTACCGAAATTACCGATACGCCCTCTTCATCACCAATAATTGTGGTAATTCCGAGCGGAGATTCGATGTAAGCTGTTTGTTCCATTTTTATAGTAAAAGCATAAGGGCTTTCACAAAGTTCGCAAAGTTTTTGTTTTGAATGCTATACGTGAGACTAATAATTTTTCAGATCAAATTGATATTTTAAACTCGTTTCAATTTTTTCGCCTGATATGGTCTTCTTAATCTGAGATTGCTCCGGGCTGAACCTGGGTAAAGGCAGGTTTAAAGCGATTGCTTTTTCGGTATAATAAATTTCACGTGTGGGATGAAAGGGAGCGACAGCATTAAAAACTTCTCCCCATTTTGACTGATGGATGATCTCGTAAATCAAGCTAATGCAATCAGTTTGGTGAATTAAATTCACAGGAGCATCCGGATTTTCAAGATTTTCTCTTCCTGATAAAGTTTTCACCGGATGGCGATCTTCACCAATTAAGCCTCCAAAACGGATAATGGTAGTTTCGAATAGCGGATTGTTTTGCAATAGGGCTTCCGCCAAGAGCAATTGTTTACCGCTTTCGGTGTCGGGATTTGGACTTGTTTGTTCCGTGATAATCGTATTTTCATTCCCATACACAGAAGTGGAACTGACAAAAAGCACTTTTTTTACGGACGATTGTTCGATAAACGGAATCAGGTTTTTGATTTTCTCCACAAAAACTTTCTTCTCCGTATCTGCGTTGTTTCCGCGCAATTGAGGCGGTATGTCTATAATCAGGATTTCGCTTTTAGCTAAAAAATCAGTGATGGTTTCAGAAACGCCTTCGCTTTCGAGTGTAACTAAAAAAGGATCTATCCCAGTTTCTGCCAGGATCGGAAGCTTGTTTTCTGAAGTGGTAGATCCGTTAACCGAATGTCCTTTTTCGATTAATTTTTTTGCCAGGGGGAAACCCAGCCAGCCGCAGCCTAATATACTGATTTGTGTCATTTTTTTTTGAGGTACCAAGGGGCAAAGGTTCAGAGGGAAAGCTAAACTGAATGCAGTCTTTTCTTCTTGTCTCTTTTCTTTGCGAAATTAAATTTTTACAAATTTAAGGTAAAACGGACTTTGTCTTTTCCTTTTCCACCCATTCTGTGATAAAATTTAATGGCTCTTTCGTTAAATTGTGGTGTCTGCCATTGGATATTGATGCAGTTTTTCTCTTTTCCGATTTGTTGCAGCTTTTCAATTAAAACTTCCCCGATCCCAAAACTTCTGGCCTGTTCTTCCAGAAAAAGACAATCCATATACAGAAAATCAGCAGCATCCCAGGTCGAATAATCAAAAGTATACGAAACGTAACCAATGATTTTTTCTTTAGTCGCAACAACCACACAGCAAAGTTTAGGATTTTCTGCGAAGATTGCTTTTTCTAAGGCTTCTGCTTTTCCTTCGGGAGTAAAATCAGCTTTTTCAAATTCGGCATGCTTCTGGCATAAAACGACTAATTGTGGCAAATCTTTGGGTTCGCAATTCCTTATTGAATATTCCATTGCAGGTTAATTTCGGTTTGTAGAAAGGTAATAAAATGATGAAAGTAGTCGGGATACTTTTCGTTTTCGCGAATCGCAATAAAATGTTTCCTTTTTAAACCGTTTTTGCCAATTTTAATGGCTTTTATCGGACTGGTCTTAAGATGGGGCAATAAAGCCCATTTTGCCATCGACATGACACCCATATCGGCCTTGACCATTTCGAGAGAAGCTTCTGTTAAAGGTAAAGGCGTAATTTTTTTCGGCGTTACTTTGGCGGGAGCCAAAAAGAACTGGTGTATCGTAACCGTTTCCATCGGAAGGGAGTGAATCAAAAGATGTTCGGTGACAAAATCTTCGGGAACGACATATTTTTTATGCGCCCAAGGATGGTTTTCAGAAACCGCCATCACCATTTCATCCTGAAAAAGCTCCATATATTTAATATTATTGTCTTTGATCTGATCACTAATGATGGCAATGTCAATCGTATTGGCCAGTAAATTTTGGAGGGGAATATGCGTGGCTTCAGTCACGATTTTCAATTCGACATTCGGATATAAAAGATGAAATTGCTTTAAAACCGACGGAAGCCAGTGATAACTTGAAAAACATTCGGTACTAATCCTGATTTCACCGTGTTCGCCAAAAACCATTTGTTTGATCCGGGTTTCGGTCTGTGATAGTTTGTCGAGGATTTCATTGGCAATCTCATAGATTTTTTCACCGGCTTTGGTGAGGACCAGTTTTTTATTCATCCTCAAAAATATGGGCGTGCCCAACTGATATTCAGCTTCTTTAAGCTGATGGCTCAGGGCCGATTGTGTCAGATGAAGTTTATCGATTGCTTTGGTGATGCTTCCTTCTTCGACAATTGCTTTGATCAGTCGTAAATGACGTATTTCCATTTTTAGAGAATTTGTACACAAAGGAACAAAATTTTGCGATGGGTTTTCCATGAAAAAAAGTAATCGAATGGATGAATTCTTTTCGTTTTTATGGTGTTGCGACTTCTGCTACTTTTGAAAAATAAAATCATTAAAATCTATTAAAATGGAAGCACAACTAAAACATTATGAAAATAAACTAGCCTTCGAAATGGATCCTTCCGATTTGTTTGATGCCTTAAATAATGGTGAAAAAGTTATGGTAATTGATGCCCGAAAAACATTTGGTTTCGAAGCAGAGCATATTCCTGGTGCAATTAATATTCCGCACCGTGAAATGAATGCTGAAAACACCAGGCATCTGGACAAAGAAATTTTGTATGTCACGTATTGCGACGGTATTGGCTGTAATGCCTCCACAAAAGGAGCGCTGAATATGACGAAACTGGGTTTTAAGGTAAAAGAACTGATCGGTGGAATCGAATGGTGGAAGTTTGACGGTTATGCCACCGAAGGGACCACCGGTAAAAAAGCCGGACTGAAAATCGAATGCGCCTGTTAAACAAAAAGGACAAACTTTAATTTTAAAGTTTGTCCTTTTGCATTTTTTGGTCATTATAATTGAAAACCGTTCTTATTCAGGGGTAGCAACTTTTGTTAAAGTATCTTTTGCAACAATGATACTGTCTTTAGCGGGAGCAGTTTCGATCGGTTTCAAAGGAGCAGTATATCTTTTTATTTTCTGCTGAATCAAAACGGCATCATTCAGCACAAAAGGTGTCGGCATCATCCAGTCACTTCTCGGTTTGATATTAAACAGCGGATTGGTCATTAAATCAAACGAACTTTCAATAAGATCCATATCGAAAATTGAGGACTTACGGATGTAGAATTCCAAAACAAGCGGTTCGTTGCCTACCACATAATAACATAAAATTTTGCTGTCATCACGTTCCAAACGATTTCCTATTTGTCCTGAAGTCGAAACGCCATTGGCCTTAAAGTTGTAAAACGTCATTTTGGTATTGGCATAAATGTCGTAACGGTTTACTTTTCTGTTGGGCGTTATTTTTATTTTTAAATACCTGTTATTACCCACCACACTGTCTTTGATGAACGTCACGGTCGGTTTTGGCACTGCCACATTTGGAGCGATGGCACTGTAGGTAAATGCTGAATTGTATTTGCTGGTAATCGGAAGTGAATTTAAACCCACTGCTTTTTGATTGGTCTGCCCGAGATAGCTTTTGGTCCAGTCGTCTAAGTTGACGTCGTAGGTAGTCCAAAGCGCCGAATCTGTGTTAGCGTTATAGACATACAATAAACTGTTTGATTTTGCTTTTCCTTTTTCATAATCTGAGTGAATGCCCGCATAAACGAAAAAAGCAATGGATATGCCAAAAAAGAGCATCGTCCAGATTCCTTTTTTCGAAAAAGCACCAAAGACCGGGAGTAATAATCCAAATAATAAAACGGTCAGAACAGCACTTCCGTACAGTATTTTTAATCCTAAACCAACGGGAAACATTATTATGAAAGGCGCCACAATGGCTAAGGCCGGGATAGAAAATAATAAATTCAGTCCTAAACTGTAATGTTGCGTAATGACAAAAATTCCAAAAAGAAGAACTCCGAAATAGACCGGAATAATAAGGAATCCTGCTCCCGTCAGACTATTCGCCAGAAAGGCATTGATGGTAATCCAAAGCAATAATGGAGCTACGAAATGATTCATCGTTATTTTCCCTTCAGAAAAATGATGATAAAAAGCAAAACAAATGGCAATACTAAGTGTTACAAAAGCACCAATGTAAGCATGACCATTATAGGTAAATCCGTTTAGGAGGTCATTGTATTGCGGATAAACTTCCAATAAAATTTTCCATCCTAAAAAAGTGACCAGCCCTGCTATAATCACAGCACCTAACAAAGGCACAAATCCCCTGAAAATTTCTCTGAAACTAATAACTCGTTTTGCTTTTCCTATAAAAATGAAAAGTATCAACAAGCCTAAAGCAATGATGGTCATTGGCGCTACCCAGGCAAAAGGATAACTGATGAAAAATCCGAAAGGAACATTAAAATAGACATTATCGCCGGTTGCAGTTGTTTTATTTAAATCGAAATTCGAAAAATATTTCAGTAAAGGCATCAGATACGTTCCCTGATGGGTAAGTGTTGTTGTATTAAGATGCTGAAGGTCGTCTTGCTGGGTGTGGTAATTGAAGTGACCATCGATAAAAGCAAAGTTAAATCCCTGAATATTTCCCTGCTCTCTGAAAACGGTAAGATCAGTGTCATTCGGAAGCATTTTGTAAATGCTGTACATTAATGAATTGGATACCGGAAATTTTGTTTTTGCATTCGAAAATTCTTTGACAAGCGCTTCATTTCCTTTGTTGGTCTCCATAAGCATATAGCTTGGCCCTGAAGATCCCCTGGCTTCAAAATTTAAAACCAGTCCTACATCTTTTGCCCACGGATGCTGATTCACAAAAAGTGCCGCACCGTTTAGGCCTAATTCTTCGGCATCGGAAAAGAGAATGATGATATCGTTTTTATGAGGCTGCTTCGCGTAGAGAAAAGCACGGATACCTTCGAGGATGGTCGCAACTCCGGAAGCATCATCACTTGCACCTTTAGAAAACGAGTGTGGGGCACTGTCGTAATGGGAAAGTAATAAAAGCGCTTTTGAATTGTCTGTTCCTTTAATCCGGGCAAGAATATTCTTAGATTTTACTAAGAGTCCTTTGCTGTTAAGGGTAAATCCTTCCTGGATAGTGGTCTCTAAACCAATTCGGTTGAGCTCGAGTTTAAGATAATTGGCAACTAATTCATGGTTTGTCGAGCCTACATAATGGGGTTTTTGGGCTATGATTTTAACTTGATTTAGGGCTCGTTCCGTGGAGAATTCTGCGAGGGCTTCTTCGTTTTTAGAAACCCACTGGGGCATCATTGTGGCGTATATGATAGCCAGAATGGCTATGACGCATAGAAAGGCTAGTATTGAAGTAGGATTTTTTTTCATGTTGAATATACTAAATTTCTTTTTTTACGAGCATAAAATAATCATTGTCCAGAGAGCGGTATCCCTGGTCATAAAGGAAGTAATAGGTGTTGCCAGTTTTCGTCTGCAAAATATTAGTAAAAAAATCAAAATCAAAGCCTTTATTCAACATTTTATCTCTTGTTGCTTTTGATTTTCCTTCTGCATTGAGTTCAGACAAAATACGGTAATTTTTACGCAATTTATTGTTTACATTCCGCATAAAATTATTGGTGTCCTTATTTATTTTATTATTGTACGCATTCCGACAACTGTCAGAACAGAATTTTTTATCTTCCCGGCCTACAAGTTTTTCGGAGCATTCGAGACAGGTTTTCATGGCTGTTCTATTTTTCTAATCTCATAGAGGTCATTTCTTCTGTCCTTTAGGATGCGGACACTTCCGTGCTCATGAAGCTGTTTTAGCAAATTGAGATCAACGTCTACGATCAGAGTCATTTCTGTATTCGGAGTGGCTTCTGCTTTTATACCATTACTCGGAAAAGCAAAATCAGAAGGTGTAAATACCGATGCCTGTGCATACTGAATATCCATGTTGTTTACTTTTGGAAGATTACCCACACAACCGGCAATCGCAACATAACATTCGTTTTCAATAGCCCTGGCCTGCGAACAATGTTTGACACGGGTGTAGGCATTCTGGGTATCGGTTAAGAAAGGGACGAACAAAATATTCATTCCTTCATTGGCCATAATTCGGGAGAGCTCGGGGAACTCAACGTCATAACAGATCAGGATTCCGATTTTGCCACAATCGGTATCAAAGGTTTTAAATTGGGATCCGCCTTTCATTCCCCAATGCTGTACTTCGTTTGGCGTGATGTGAATTTTGGTATACATTTCGGAGGTTCCGTCTCTTTTGCATAGAAAACCGACATTGTATAAATTTCCGTTTTCTAGATGCGGCATACTTCCGGTGATGATATTGATATTGTACGAAATGGCAAATTCCTGAAACCTTTTTCTAATCGGCTCAGAATGGCGTGCCAGTTCCCTGATGGCTTCTGCCTCAGATAAGTGATTGAAATCGGCCATTAAGGGCGCAATAAAAAGTTCGGGAAATAAAGCAAAATCACTTCCGTAACCCGAAACGACATCAATAAAAAACTCTGCCTGTTCAAAAAGAGCTTCCACGTTATTAAGCTGTCGCATCTGCCACTGGATTAATCCCAATCGGATCACACTTTTCTCCAGGTTAATTAGTCTTGGGCTTTCATCATAATAGACATTGTTCCATTCTAACAGCACGGCAAATTCTTTAGACTCCTCGTCGCCTTCCAGGTAATTTTTGATAATCCTTAAAACGTGAAAATCATTACTCAGCTGAAACGAAAGTACAGGATCGTGTAATTCTTTGTGTTTTACTTTTTCAATATAATTCTTTGGAGTCATTTTACTGGCATACTGACCATAGTTCGGAATTCTTCCGGCAAATACAATTGCTTTTAAGTTCAATTGCTCGCAGAGTTCTTTACGGGCATCGTACAAACGGCGGCCCAAACGTAAACCACGATAATTGGGGTGAATAAAAACATCAATTCCGTAGAGTATTTCTCCGTTTTTGTTATGGGTAGAGAACGTATAATCGCCAATAATTTGTCTGTAATTATGTCTTTTGTCAACTAACCTTTCGTCCAGTATTAAAGATAAGGCAGATCCCACCACTACGCCATCCACTAAAATTACTAATTGGCCTTCAGGAAATATGGAAAGTAATTTTTTAATGTCTTTAGATTCCCAATACGAATTGGCCATTTCGGGATAGGATTCAATCATTGAGTTTTTCAATTGTTTGTAATCGACTAACTGTAAATTTCGCAATTCAACTTTGTTGATTTGTGTCTGCATATTAAAGGGTTTTCTCCGAATATACGAAATTATTACCATTTACAAACGCTTACAAATAATTACAACCGAAAATAATTATTTGTTAATCCGATAATTCCTACTTTTTTTGTATTTTTGTCCATGTGAATTTGACTAACGAATTCATTTTTTAACCTTAAAATTTTATACGCCATGAATGCAATGAAAAACAGAGTACAGCTAATTGGGAACGTTGGTAACGATCCGGAAATTAAAACATTGGAAAACGGAAAAAAGTTAGCGCATATGAATATCGCTACAAATGAGTACTACAAGAACGAGAAAGGCGAAAAAGTAGAACAAACAGAATGGCATCGTGTGACGGCCTGGGGCAAAACAGCTGAAATTATTGAAAAATTTGTCGTAAAAGGAAAAGAAGTTGCTGTTGAGGGGAAGCTGACGCACAGAAGCTACGACGACAAAAACGGAGAGAAAAAATTTATTACAGAAGTAGTAGTCAATGAAATCTTACTCTTAAGTAAATAATTCAAACCCGACAGGTTTTTAAAACCTGTCGGGTTTAGTTTTAATACGTTACTACAAAACGGATGCACCATTGCTATCAGTGGTCAGTATTTCGCTCATATAATCGAAAAAGGGTCTCATATTCAGGCAGGTTTCCAAGGCCTGTTCTAAAAAGAGCGGACTGAGTACTTCTTTATCCGTAAAACGTCTGATGATTAAAAACTGTTTGTATCGAAGTAAGTCGATAGCCTCATGATTGATGTCAAATCCTTTTGGTGCTGTTTTAAGCTGTTCGCCTTGTAGAGTTCCGAAAGTTTCGATAAAAGATTTTGATTGCAGTATTTTTTGCATTGGTTCCGCATTATGTGCAAATTCGCTTCTGATGCGTTTTAAATCTGCGGCACCTGGTCCCCAAAAACCGCCGGCGAAAAAGCTGTTTCCTTCTTCCAGATGAAAATAATAACCACCGCGTCTTTCCTTTGTTGCACGGGTAAAGCTGCCACCCCAAAAAGTTTTAAAAGGAGTTTTATCTTTTGAAAATCGAATATCACGATAAATTCGGTAGACGCTTTTCTTACCAGAAGCTGTTTCTAGGACATCGGTTTTGGAGAGCTCCTCCAGCAACGCACCGGCAAAGGTTTCAATATGATTTAATTCGTTAAGGTACTTTGTTTTGTTGGCCTCAAACCAGGGTTTGTTGTTATTTGTTTTGAGCTGCTGCAAAAAATCAAGACTGGATTTGGGTATCGTAACCGGTTGTTTCATAAGTATACTATTTGCGTTTCTAAAAGTAGAACACGAATGTCATTTAAACTAAAAACCCACCAGATTTCTGATGGGTTTTTATATATTTTTTTAAGCAGTCTTTTTTATTAAGTCAAACATAGGACAACGGGAGCAACGTTTCTTTTCGCTCTTTTTGAATTTCTCACAACAGCTTGATTTGCAGTTTTCGATTTTCTTAATCTTATCAAGGATAGCAGCATTTTTCTTCTTCTTATCCTTCTTTTTGTCCTTGTCCTTAACTTTATCTTTCTTGCTCACGGTTCATCTCAATTATAAAACGAGACAAATATAAAAGAATAAATGTTATTTTTATATGTTCTAAATAAACTTTAACTTTTTTTATTTTGGATTGATGGCAATTGAGCTTGTTACTGTTAACTGCTGAATATCACGATCAAACAAGTAAAGTCCGCCTTTATCATCCCCAATTAAGTTGATTTTATCAAGGATTGATTTAGCTGTAGCCTCTTCCTCGATTTGCTCTGCCACGTACCATTGCAGGAAATTATGTGTAGCATAATCTTTTTCAGAAAAAGTGATGTGTACTAATTCATTGATAGATTCTGATACGAAAATTTCATGATTGTAGAGTGTTTCAAACATTTCTTTAAACGTAGTGTATGATGTTTTTGGCGCTTTTAGATCCGTAATGGTAGCATGTCCGCCACGTTCGTTGATGTACTTAACAAGTTTAAGCATATGTGCACGCTCCTCGTCTGACTGAGTATACATAAACTGAGCAATTCCTTCTAATCCGTGTACCTCTGCCCAACAAGCCATTGAAAGGTAAGTTTGTGAAGACTCTGCTTCAATTCTGATTTGCTTGTTCAGTGCTGTTTCTATATTTTTTGATAACATAATCTTGGGTTTTGTGTAAAGTTAAATAATTTTAAGCAATTCTGGGTCGCATTATTGCTCTTGCCAACAATTCAGATTCAGACTATATACACTGAAATCAACTTTCTTTGAATTAAAAGGGGCATTTTTCTACCATATAAACTGTTATAAAAGTCTAGTACTGCCTTACTCAAATCCGTCCGTAAACTTCAGCATCGTATATTGTTTGGTTGTGGTATCGAAATAGCCTAAAATGGAATAATCTTTAAATTTCATGATGCTTTCTAATGCAATTTCTTTGTGCTTATCCATAAACAAGTAAATTTTATCTATGGCAAGAGGTTGCTGTCTTTCAGTGGTAAATCCAAGTTTTTTATCCCAGATACTTTCAAAAAACACTGTTTTGGTTTCAATGTCGGGATAGTAAAAGCCCTCAAAACTCTGATTGGTTGCTTTACTGATTCCTCCGATGGTGATAAACACATTCTTTTTGTTCTTAAATACGGAGATACCCATATCTAAACCCGATAAATGCTGCAGGAATTTGGCTGTGTTTTTTAATTCTTTCGGACTGTAGTTATCTCTCTGGATCAGTAATGGCGAATTTTTAAAAAGAATGGTATCAGTTTTAGAAACGGCAATACTCTTTAGGGATTGCTGTGAATCCAGATCTTTTATATCAAACAAAAGTTCGTCTTCATTGCCATTGATCTGATACAATTTGTTTTCGTGATAATAAGAGTTGGAGGATCTTGCTGGTTTTTTAGGAGTCGGCTGTACAAAGTTTTTCTCTTTGATCTCCAGATTGCTTAAATTAATATCGAAGAGTTGCGTTTTTTTAACGTTCTGGTCCAGCGTCAGGATGATACGATCGCTTAATAAGTACATTTTAGTTTTGCTAATCGTTTTAGATAACGGATTGTACTCGCCCGGTTCCATTTTTTCAATAGGATTTTCAATAAGGATCTGATTGAATGTTTGGGGTTGTGTTTTTCTGTCTGAAAAAGTAAAAGGAGAGAAATCAAGTATTTTCTCTTCTACGATTCCGTTTTTAAAGGCGTACAGAATTAGTTTTGGTTCTGTCTTATCCTGCGTGAGGAAATTGAAGGAATTGTCTTTTTGATATGATGTTACAATAGGCTGTGTGGTATTCGGATATTCAAATTTTAGTGCTTTCGAAGTTTTGTTTTCGAAATAATATTTGACGATGATAATATTTTTTGCTGCTTCTGAAAACCAATACAAAGTTGGATTTCCGTCTTCGCTAAAACTATATCCCATCAGAGATCTGTCATTAAAATACGTAGCCGGACCCGTAAACTGATCGTTCAGGAATAAGGCGCTGTTGTATTTTAAAATCGTAAAATTTCCTTGAGACAGCACAAAGACAAAAACTTCATGTGTTGAATTATTTTCGAAATTTAAAATCTGATCGTTTTCGCGTATCCTTTTTAAATCCAAAGGATAAGTCGCCAAGACCGTCTGACTTAACAGAATAGAATTGTACAATACAGCTAAAAACAGAAATACTTTTCTCATATTTTTTAAGAATAAAATCAATTCAAAATCATTGCCTGAATTCTGTTTAGGAATCCATCAGCTCCTGAAAATAGTCTACAAACTGACCCAGGTGCAGACCGTCCATTAAACCATGATGCACATACACGGCCATGGAAATAGTTCTTTTTCCGGTTTCAGAGGTTATCATTTTTCCGAAAGAAACTTTTGGACAGCTGTCCGGATACGTGAAACTGCGGGCATGCGTCAGTGATGTGAAATTTAACCACGGTATTGCCGAAAAATGAATCACATTATCGTCTTTAAACTCACGGGTAAAAAGCCCGGTGGTGTTTTGGATACGCTCGATTTCTTTTAAAGCCGTTTGTTCGAAAACTTTGAAATCAGCATCATATTCGATAAGCGAAAATCCAAAAGTACCGTCTTCACGGCCAATAGTGGCGGATGCATCTATACGATCGTTGATGTAAATTTTGTCTTCTGCAATTCGGTACCTGAAATTCTCGATTGCATTTACCGCAACCAGTGTTTTATGTAAGTAATAGATAAAAAAGGAAGCATTGAGGCTTTTTGCGGTTTGATAGGCTTTTGTGCAATCGATCTCAACAGTGGCCCCAAAAAAAGGTTCTTCCATCTGTCTGAAATGGGCAAAATGCTCTTTTCTGTTCCAGTTTTCTAAATCTAAAAGTGTTTTCATTAGGCTAAATTAGTAACCACTTCCGTGATTTTTTCAAATGAACTAAAATGTTCGTGTTCTACTTTATGGCTTATTTTCTCATGTTCCCAGGTCGTGTGAAACGGAATATGTACGGCATAACCGCCAATTTCCAAAACCGGTAAAACATCCGATTTTAACGAATTCCCGATCATCAGAAACTCGTGAGGCTGAATGTCTAAACGGCCCAGTAATTTCTGGTAATCAATTTCCTGTTTGTCTGACATGACTTCGATATGGTGAAAATAATGCCCTAGTCCGGAACGGTGCAGTTTGCTGTGCTGGTCTTTTAAATCGCCTTTTGTGGCCACGACCAGTTTGTATTTGCCGTGCAAAGCCTGCAGTGTTTCTTCGATTCCGTCAAGGAGTTCGATGGGTTTTTCGAGCAATTCTTTTCCGTATTGAATGATTTTCTGAATCACTTCAACCGGAATGGTGTTGTTCGAAATGTTCATCGCCGCTTCAATCATCGATAAAATATAGCCTTTGATTCCATAACCGTACAAAGGCAAATTCTGAATTTCGATTTTAAACAATTCCTGCGAAATGCCCTGATGCGAAAGATAATCTTCCATTAAGGCACAAAATTTATGTTCCGTTTCCTGAAAATAGGGTTCGTTTACAAACAAAGTATCATCGGCATCGAATGCGATTACTTTTAAATTTGGAATTTTGCTTTTATGTAACATGATGTTTTTTTGTTTCAGGTTTGAAGTTTTCTTTGTTTCAGGTTTTAACGCTGAGATTTTTTTGCCACGAATTACATGAATTTTCTCTAATTTTTTTGCCACAGATTAGCGAGATTTCAGGATTAAAAAAATCTGCTCCATCTGCCAAATCTGCGAGAGAACTTTTTTGCCACCAATTTCACAAATGATCACGAATTTTTTTACCACAGATTAGTGAGATTTCAGGATTTAAAAAAAATCTGCCCAATCTGCCCAATCTGCGAGAGAACATTTTAAAATTACCCAGTGTAAACCCTTTTAAACCCGTGAACTAATCCCCAGTCTTAATTCTTAGAAAAGAACCTGCCCAGAGAAATTGTCTTATCGTAAAACGTAATCCGGATTCCGAAAAGCAAAATCATTCCGCCGAAAACCATTTGTAAAGTTATTTGTTCTTCTAAAAACAACCAAGCTAATATCGAAGTAATTACAGCCTGACTCAATAAACTTAACGAAACACGCGTCGCACGCATGTGTTGCGTGGCATAACTGATGGAAAGCCAGGCGCACAACTGGCAGATTATTGCCTGAAGTACAAATACAAACCAACCCGTATTGGAAAATCCTGTAAAAGATTCATCCAAGGCATAACAAAGAATTCCTAAATAAGCGCTGGAAGCCAGTAAACTAATCGTCATAAACGATAAAACATCAACATGGGAAAGTACATTTTTACTCACCAGAAGATAAATCGAATAGAAGATTCCGGACAAAACGGCAAACAGAAAAGCCTGATCAAAATTCAGTTCCAGAAAAAAACTAAAACCAACCAAAGTCACCATTCCGAATAATGAAACGACCGTTCCGATCCAGAAATTGGTTGCCGGTTTTGATTTCAAAAATAAGAAAGAGCCAATACCAACCCAAAGCGGAGAAAGATTAGTTAATAAGGAAGCCTGCGTCGCACTTGAATCCTGAATGGCGATATTCCAAACGGCCACATCGGAGGCAAAAAGAATTCCGCATAGTGCCGCTAAAAGTGTCAATTTTAAGGTTGGAAATTTAAAGTTCTTACTCAAAAGCACATAGGGCAAAAGCAAAACAACCGCAAGAAACATTCTGTAAAAAGCAGAAATCAATCCCGAAGCTAAACGCAATTTGATCAATATCGGAAAAATCGAAATACAAAGTATGCCGCAGATTAAAGCTAATCTTGGTTTGGTGAGTTTCATTTTATGTGTTTGAGATAAAATATTAAACAGAAATTAAAAATTACTCAAAAGTAAATTAAGTTGTTAGTTACTTAAATTTTTTGCGACTTTACCTTTTGTTTTTGGAAAAAAGATTCGAAAGAGTTTGTGAATTTTTTTCCAATTTTTATCATGGGTAATTCGAAAAAATTATAAGAAAATGTAGATATTAGGATTGTTAGAACTACTGTAGTGCCGAGAAGTAAAAAATTATTTTTCGAATTTATTTTCTCCAACAAAGAACCGGTATATAGGTAAACAACGGGATGGATTAAATAAATTCCATAAGTTGCTATGCCAAACGTTTCGAGAATATTGCCAAATGTTTTAGGGACATTAATGTTTAATTTATAAAAGCAAAATACAATGATGAAGGATAATATTGAGAATACGATCCGGCCTATTCCGGTGATTATTGAAATTTGATTACCTGAGAAAGGAAGTATACAGAATAAAATGACTGTAATAGCTAATAATGATAAGTTTAATTTAGTACTAATATTTGTTTCTTTGAAATTATAAAAAATAGCAATACCCATTACATATAAAAATAGATTATTGAATGGATTTACATAAGTTGGCCATTGCGCTGGTAAATCAACATTAGACTTTAATAAATAAAAAGAAAAGAAAAGTCCAATAATTAAGGTAAAGACAAAAAACATGTTTCCAAACCATTTTTTTGTATTATATAAAAACAAAATAAGTGGAGTCAAAGCATAATAAACCATTTCATTTCCTATTGACCATGCCCCTGTTGGTATATATGCCGTAGGTTTAAGGAACCCAAATAAAGTTGTTAAATTTAGAAATAATAATTTCCAGTCAAAAGTACCAGTTTTTAGCAATATGGGGATAACCAAAACAAAACATATTACCCACAATAAGGGCCAAATTCTAAAGATTCTTCGTATGTAAAAGATAATTGATTTCAAAATAGAATCAATATAGGTGTTATATACAATTGCCATACTTAAGCCCGAAAGAATAAAGAAGATAGAAACTCCATATATTCCTAATCTCCCTAGCGGATTACTAGCGTCTAAAGGGTTAAAAATCCAATATATTAAATGATAAAACATTATAGATAAAGCCATTAATCCTCGTAACCAATCTAACGTTTCAACTCTTGATTTTTTTAAGTTATCCATGTTTTTTCTATAATGTTTTTTAAGATTTAGTTTTAATTCACCGTCTCACCATTCGGTGCATCCGCATCCGGATTGATGAAAACCAGTTTTCCTTCTGCATTTGTAGTCATCAGGATCATTCCCTGACTTTCTACACCACGCAACGCTCTTGGCGCTAGGTTGGCGAGAACAGAAACACGTTTTCCGATAATTTCTTCCGGCGTAAAGCTTTCTGCAATTCCCGAAACAATCGTACGCACATCAATTCCGGTATCTACTTTCAGAACCAGAAGTTTGTTTGCTTTTGGCATTTTCTCTGCTTCCAGAATAGTTCCGACACGAATGTCCATTTTAGCGAAATCTTCAAACTGAATTAATTCTTTCTGAGGTTCCACTTGTTTATTTTCGGCAAGATTGGCCGTTTTTGTAGCTTCCAATTTGTCTATTTGTTTTTGTATTTCTTCGTCTTCGATTTTTGCAAAAAGCAATTCATTCTGACCAATTTGATGTCCAGACGGAATTAAATCTGAATTTTCAGCAACATCATTCCATTTCAATTTACCTTCGTTTTTCAATATTCTTGACAATTTAGCAGCAGTAAAAGGCAAGAACGGTTCAGCCAAAATACTCAAAGCAGCAGCAATTTGTGAAGCTACATATAATTGAGTTTTTACACGTTCCGGATTTACTTTTATGACTTTCCAAGGCTCTTCGTCAGCCAGGTATTTATTTCCTAAACGCGCCACATTCATCAATTCGCCCAAAGCTTCACGGAATCTGTAACGCTCTACCGAACTTGAAATCACAGCTGGGTATGCTTTTAATTCGGCTAAAGCAGCTTCGTCAATTTCTGTAAATTCATTTGGTGTTGGAATATATCCGTCGTAATTTTTGTTAACTAAAACCGCAACACGATTAATAAAGTTACCGAAAATATTAACTAATTCATTGTTGTTTCTCGCCTGAAAATCTTTCCAGGTAAAATCGTTATCCTTAGTTTCCGGTGCGTTCGATGTTAATGCATAACGCAAAACGTCTTGTTTCTCCGGAAATTCTTCTAAATATTCGTGTAACCAAACTGCCCAGTTTTTAGAAGTCGAAAGTTTATTTCCTTCCAGATTCAAAAACTCGTTCGCTGGAACGTTGTCCGGCAAAATATAGCTTCCTTCAGCTTTTAGCATCGCCGGGAAAATGATACAGTGAAAAACAATATTGTCTTTCCCGATAAAGTGAACCAGTTTGGTGTCTTCGTCTTTCCAGTACGGTTCCCAGTCTTTTCCTTCGCGCAAAGCCCATTCTTTGGTTGATGAAATATATCCAATTGGCGCATCAAACCACACGTATAATTTTTTTCCTTCGGCACCTTCAACCGGAACATCAATTCCCCAGTCCAGGTCACGCGTTACGGCACGAGGCTCGAGTCCGCCGTCAACCCATGATTTTACCTGTCCGTACACATTCGGTTTCCAGTCGTTTTTATGTCCGACTAAAATCCATTCTGTTAAGAAATCAGTATATCGGTCCAAAGGTAAAAACCAGTGTTTGGTAGATTTCAAAATCGGAGTTTCTCCGGTAATTGTCGATTTCGGGTTTATTAAATCCGTAGCATTCAGAGTCGATCCGCAATTTTCGCACTGATCTCCATAAGCTCCGTCGTTGCCGCATCTTGGGCAGGTTCCTACCACAAAACGATCTGCCAGAAACTGATTGGCTTTGGCATCGTACAATTGTTCTGTTATTTCTTCAATAAAATCACCATTATCATACAGTTTTCTAAAAAATTCCTGAGCCGTATCATGATGAATTTTAGCCGAAGTCCTGGAATAATTATCAAACGAAATTCCGAAATCAGCGAATGATTTTCTAATAATTCCGTCGTATTTATCAATAACTTCTTGTGGTGTAATTCCTTCTTTTTTGGCTTTCATCGAAATAGCAACGCCATGTTCATCGCTTCCGCAAATAAAAGCAACGTCTTTTCCCTGTAAACGTAAATATCTCGAATAAATATCTGCAGGCACGTAAACCCCCGCCAAATGGCCAATATGTATAGGTCCGTTGGTGTAAGGCAAGGCTGCCGTAATAGTATATCTCTTTGGATTCTGTATCATATGTTGATATTAATTTTTTTTATTGGTCATATGTAATTCGCCTATGAAATCTTGTGTTTAAAGACAATTTTGTCGTACGCTTATTTCATAACTCAATTTTTATTGCCTGCAAAAATAAGCAATAGAATTGAGAATTTGTTATTTCACGGAGATTCACGGAGAAAAAGCGCGGAGATTTGTGAAGTTTTTTTAAAGTATGGGGAATTAATCACGCAATCCCGATAGCTATCGGGAGCAGAGGCGCAGAGTTTTATTTACGCTCAACGATTAATCGTTTTGTCTGTCATTTCGAGGAACGAGA
Source organism: Flavobacterium sp. ENC (assembly GCF_020991415.1). Classification (GTDB taxonomy): domain Bacteria; phylum Bacteroidota; class Bacteroidia; order Flavobacteriales; family Flavobacteriaceae; genus Flavobacterium. The sequence continues at coordinate 914,249 of NZ_JAJMOY010000001.1, forward strand.
AATCTTCGCAAGCAGCTCGACAAAGATTGGAGAATTTTGTAATGGAGTTTCTTGCGAAGATTTCTCGTTCCTCGAAATGACAGGATTGTTTGTTTCTCAGTGCTTTATGAGAATTTTTTTCAGGAGCTAATCCCGCTATTCGTTACAATCTTTTGTGCCTCCCGATAGCTATCGGGACGGCACAAAAGGATTTTCACTTCTATCGGGGCTAGTGACACCCACTTGTCATTAGAACCCCCAGAAACATTCGTAATTGTCCGGCTGAGCGAAGTCGAAGCCCACGTTTGCTGAATCACTTTGCGAGGGCTTCGACTTCGCTCAGCCGGACATTGTTTGCGTATTTCTGCAAAATCTGCGAGAAACAAAAACTTCGTCAAATCTTTTTGCGGGGCTTCGACTTCGCTCAGCCGGACAAACTTTGTGTATCTCCGCGCTTTTTCTTTGTGTATCTCTGTGGTAAAACCCATAAAATAGAACGAGTTTAAACTAGCACTCCTATTAAAAACTTCAAAATATATTTTGCAACCTTTGCGGTGAAAAAAACAAAGCTATGAGCAAGACAAAATTAATCATCAATAAAAACGGATCCATCAAAATTGAAGGAGATTTCGAAATAATGGATTCAGAAGGAACGGTTTACGGATTACAAGGAAGAAGCGCACTAGGACTTTGCCGTTGCGGATTATCGGCAAACAAACCTTTTTGCGATGGTGGACACCGTAATAATTTCGAGCACGATTCAATCGCATTCGATTTACCACCTATGAAAACGAACTAAGAATCGTTTCTTAAATATCATGAAAGCTGCATTTTTAATGTGGCTTTTTTTATTCTCTTTTTTTAAGTAATTATTCAATAATAATAAGTTAATTCCTTAAAAAAGTATATTATATTTACGGAAATTTTTAAAATATAGAGAATGAGAAGATTTACTGTCCTATTATTGTTTTTAAGTTTTGCGCTGGTTCAGGGTCAGGCACCAAGGGTTATTTCGAGTGACTGGATGGGTTTTAGTCAGACCATAGACATCCAGACTCCGGTAAAGAAAAAATTTAAACTGATTGCTTCAGCAAAAGTAGAAAACGCAGAGCCTAAAGCATGGGCGGGAATCTGGGCAAGAGTGAATAATAAAAATGATGAAGTCGGTTTTTTTGATAATATGGGCGAAAGACCAATCAAATCAAAAGACTGGCAATCGTATACTGTTGAAGGAACCATTGATGAGAATAGTAAAACTTTGACTTTTGGAGGATTAAGCTCGTACAATGGAAAGTTTTATTTTGATAAATTCCAGTTGTTTATTGAAAATGCAAAAGGTGTTTTTGAACCGGTAACGATTTTAAATTCAGGTTTTGAAACGCCTGTAAACAATGGCGATATTCCAAAATGGAATTTAGGAACCTCTAAAGCAAAATTGGTTAAGGTGAAGGAATATAAGATTTATTCTGATAAATCAGCCGCCGATGGAAAAAATGCATTAGTGTTGGAAGGAACAGGTATAAAAATAAAAGAAACGGGAAAAATAGGAAATGTTGAAGGGGCTTCACCTAAAATTGCCGACATGATTTCGATGCTGGAAGACCTTAAAGACCGTGTCGAAAGTACCGTTAAAAACATGAATCAATATGAAATTGATTACCTGCATGATGAGAAGGCGAACCGAATTGGTGCTCTGGTTATGCATTTGGCCGCAGCCGAAAAATACTATCAGGTTTTTACTTTCGAAAACAGGGAATTTAATGAAGAAGAAAAGAAAATCTGGGAGGCCGCTTTAAACTTAGATCAGGGTGGACGAGATGAATTTAAAGGGCATGACATTCAGTATTATCTGGACATTTATAATGAAGTAAGGGCCAAAACGATTTCGGAACTGAAAAAAAGAGACGATGCCTGGTTTTCCGAAGTTCAGATGAAATACGATATTAGTAATCAGTATTGCTGGTTTCACGTGATGGAACATCAGTCCAGCCATTTGGGACAGATTTTATTTTTGAAAAAACGAATTCCGCCGGAAAAACAGGTGCCCAAAATAGAAATGGGTATTAAACAATAAATACAGAAAAGCTGCACTACATAGTGCAGCTTTTTTTGTGTTCCGAAAAGCTAAAAAAAGAAGCAGAAGCGATTGTTGTTGAATTAATTATTTAATTTTAAAGGTTCTAAACAGTAAAACGTTTTTTATGGAAGAATTTATTCATATCAAATCGATTATCGGAATCATTCTTGGTTTAAGCCTGACGCATCTCATTAAAGGATCTGTCATTTTTATACAGCATCCGGGGCGGAAAAAGATTTATTTCGTACACTCGCTCTGGGTATTTTATGTTTTCCTGCTGATTATTCACTTCTGGTGGTGGGAATTTAATCTGAAACTCATCACAGAGTGGTATTTTGCGGATTATTTTTTTATAATCTCTTATATTCTTGTCTTTTACCTGCTCTGTGCCATTCTTTATCCTGATGACCTAATCGATTACGAAGGCTATGAAGATTATTTTTATTCGCGTAAAAACTGGTTCTTTGCCATCCTTGCCATTAGTTTTGGTGCGGATATGATCGATACGGCAATAAAAGGCGGCAATTACTTTTTGTATAATCAGGTGGAATATTACATTCGCATTATCAGTCATATTGTTTTATGCCTGCTGGCAATTAAGGTTCACAACAAGGTTTTTCATGTGGTTCTGGTAGTCTTGTTTATTGTTTATGAACTTTCGTATATTTTGAGATTATTTAATGTGGAATAAAACATCTAATGGTTCGGTTATGGTACAGAAAAGACTTCAGATCGTTTTTCTTTTTCTTTGTTTTGCAACTGAAGCTGTAGCTCAGAACAAGATCAATCTTTTCTCGGAGATCAACTACAATTCTATTCCTGCGGTGAATCTGAACGAATATAAATCGGTTCAGGAACGGGACAAAAGAATCCAGAATCCCAATATTGCGCTGGGGGTTGGAATTTCAGGTGGTGGATCGAGGGCACAGTTTTTTAGTATGGGTGTGCTTTTGGGATTAGAAGAAATAGGAGAAAATGATTCCCAACGTAATTTTTTGAATGAAATCGATTATTTCTCCACCGTTTCAGGAGGATGCTATTCGGCGGGCTATTATTTAACTATCCTGAAAAATAAATTACAGTACGATAACTGTTCTTTCAATGAGTTTTATTTCTCTAAAGCCGATGCTTACAAAGCCGATGTCAATAAATCAGCATCACTATTCTCTCTTCTGAATAACAGCAGAAATGAAAAAGGGGAAAAAATATCGATGACGCAGCGTTTGGATTTAGAAGTTTTGCAATACGACAGCTCCAATCCTGAAAATCCGGATAAGTTCAAAACCCAAATGTTGCTGTCTGATTTCTTCATTCCAAAAGAAAGCAAAAAAATACCCGAATTGCCTGTGCTGGTGGCCAACGGAACAGCGTACAATAACGGAGAACGATTTCCTTTTATGCCGCATATTATCCGGGCTTTAAAAATAAATGCTTCACTGGCTCCCAATAAGTCCGATCTTCCCCTGGATAAAAATTTGATTAGTAATGGCTATGATTTTCCACTCACCTATGCGATTACGGCAAGTTCTGCTTTTCCGGGCGTGCTGCCCAAAACCAAATTCGGAATCAAAGGCCAGGACAAAATATTATGTGTGATCGATGGCGGTGCTTCAGACAATATGGGCTATCAGACTTTAATTGAACTGCTTAACAATGATACTAAAGTCGATAATAAAAACAAAAAAGCCCTTTTTATAGATTGTTTAGGACAGGGAAAGAAGGAGCCATATATCAATGATACCAAGATCAGACTGATTTCTTTATTAGAGACAGCTTCTTTGTATACCGTTCAGACCCGATACATCACTTTTGAAAAGGATGTGGAAGATGTGCTGGAAAAGTATAAAATTCCAACCTCAAATTTTCAGGTAATTGGTTTTACAACCTTACGCGATTATCTTTTAAAGCTCAAAAAAGACCAGGATTACGAAGATCTGGTGTTACAATTGAAAAACACTGACGATGAAGATAGCAGCTGGCTGAAACTGTATATTGATTTTAGAACAAAACTAGTTAAAAATTTTGGTGCTGAAAGTTTCAAAAAAGACAAAACCGGCGAAGTAATGCTGTCCAGTTTAGACAAGGAAAAGTTTAAAGATTTTGGGGCTAGTGAACTCTTACTATTGTACGAATATGCAGCACACGTTCAGACAAAACTAAAAACAACCCCCGAAGAAAAAGAAATGTTATTGCTCTCCGGGCGTTTTGCCGCTTTTGCAAAAACGAAGGAGCTAAAAGAATTGTTGGTAGAGCAGAAATAATTAAAGCCAATTTAATATTGCTCTCATGATCCACAGAAGCACGATCAGGAGCAGGAAAGAAAATTGAACTTTATTCACCTTTTGGTTTCCGAACTTCCGAACCAGTAAACGGTCTGCTATGACGGTGAATAAAACCAATACTAAACTGAATAAGATATAAATCCCCAGTAATCCGTCCTGTGCTGAATTTCCGGCAATCAACATGATAGCATAAACAGTACCGGCAAGGATGGAAAGTATTCCCAGCACAAAGAACAGGGTTGGTTTTTTTAGCAGTGTATTCATTTGGCTAGCTCTTCAAAAATTACTTTTTATTTGATCTCGGGCAATTGTTATTATGAAACAGTTTATTCTTAAAATTGTTTTATTTCCTTAGTTAGCAGATGTGTTTTTTAGGAAAGGTTGCTTTCTTTTCTTTAAATAATAACTTTTTATTGGTGTTTATTTATGATTACTAATGAGTTAGTGAAGCGTTTTATAAATTTACAGATAATAATTTTACTTTCTTGTCTGAAAGAATGATAAAATTGTGAATAAAAGCAAATCAGGATTTCTTTCGTCAATTATTTTACCCGAAATTTGCACCAAACTCCTTAAAATAAACTCAAATGGAATTCGGAAGAATCATTATTTCAGAAACCGCAGCAAACAGCGAAAATCCTCAGGACGTCATCAATTCTAATATTTCGGTGATCAACCTGATGCGCGAGGAAAAAATAGACGACGACCTGATTCAGGAAGATGCCCTGATGAGTTATTACTTAGATTATTATACGTCGCAATATACAGAAGGCAATTTTTCGCAATTCGTCTACAATTCACGCTGGAATAAAGAACTGAACGAACTAATAGAAGAAGGCCTGGCTCTGATTGGCGCCGAAAAACATCTCGAATTGTTTCAGACACAAGCCAAAAGAGTAAGATTGTTAAGTAGTGTAAAAATTGATAAATTCCTGAGAGGCAAACTCGAAGGCGTAAACCCAACAAGAGATTTGCTGAACAACGATACTTTCTTCGAACTGGAAGAAAACCTGGTGACACTTAACGCCGGTTTCCTGAAATCCCATCCCGATACCGAAGTGCTTGCAGTAGACGAAATGTTCGCGGTTTTAGAGGAATTTGTCGGACATGAAATTAAAAGGGAATAGTTTTATTTCATGCCATTTGCAAAGAAAAACCACAAAGCAACAAAGAATTGAATCTAAATGGCAAAGAAATGTTGTATTAGTTTCAGATTCCCCTGTGAAATTCGCTTTTATGGGCAACTTTGTCCTTATTCTTAACAAACATTTCCTTAAATTTGCTTCCTTTATATAAAAATAAAATAGTTACAAAAATCAAGCTATGTTACAAATCGCATTTATTAGAGAAAATCAGGAGAAAGTAATCAAGGCTTTGGCAAAACGAAATATCGATGCCAAAAGTGTTGTTGAAGAAGTGGTTCAATTAGATGAAAACCGTCGTGCTGCGCAGGTAGAATTAGACAATGTTTTATCTGAATCTAATAAATTATCCAAGGACATAGGTGAACTGATGAAAGCCGGAGAGAAATCGAAAGCGGCAATCTTAAAAGAAAAAACAGTTTCCTTAAAAGAAAAAAGTAAAGAATTAGGCGAAAAAGCAGAAGCTTTGGCTGTCGAATTAACGAACAAATTATACACATTACCCAATCTTCCGGCTGATATTGTTCCCGAAGGAAAAACGCCGGATGACAATTTAAACGTCTTTGAAGAAGGTGATATTCCGGTGCTACATGAAGGCGCACAGCCACACTGGGAGCTGGTAAAAAAATACGACATCATTGATTTTGAACTGGGTGTAAAAATTGCCGGTGCAGGATTTCCGGTTTACAAAGGAAAAGGAGCCCGTCTGCAGCGTGCCCTGATCAATTACTTTTTAGATAAAAATACAGCTGCAGGATACAATGAAGTTCAGGTGCCGCATTTGGTAAACGAAGCTTCAGGGTACGGAACAGGACAATTGCCGGACAAAGAAGGACAAATGTATCATTCTACCATTGATGATTTGTATCTGATTCCAACCGCTGAGGTTCCGGTGACGAACTTGTTTCGTGATGTTCTGCTGAGCGAAAGCGAATTGCCGGTTTTACATACGGCGTATACACCATGTTTCCGTCGTGAAGCAGGTTCTTACGGAGCACACGTCCGCGGACTAAACCGTCTGCACCAGTTTGACAAAGTAGAGATTGTACGCATCGAACACCCGGACAATTCTTATAAAGCGCTTGACGGGATGGTCGAGCACGTAAAAAACATTTTACAGGAATTGAAATTGCCTTACAGAATCTTACGTTTGTGTGGTGGCGATATGGGTTTCACCTCTGCTTTAACGTATGATTTTGAAGTGTTTTCTACCGCGCAGGACCGTTGGTTAGAAATCAGTTCTGTTTCTAATTTTGAAACTTTTCAGGCCAACCGTCTGAAATTGCGTTTCAAAGACAAAGACGGAAAAAACCAGCTGGCACATACCCTTAACGGAAGTTCACTGGCTCTGCCAAGGGTTCTGGCCGGAATTTTGGAAAATTACCAAACGCCGGAAGGAATCGTAATTCCGGAAGTTTTACGTCCGTACTGCGGATTTGATATTATAGATTAATTTAGTTTACAGTTTACAGTCGCAGTATTCAGTTAGCAAACTGCGACTGTCAGCTGCGACTGAATAATTTAAAAAAGAACCAACTATGAGCGCAGTGTTAAATTGGAATGTAGATCCTGTAATTTTCATGATTGCAGATTTTCCTTTAAAATATTACGGAGCTCTTTTCGCTTCGGGGCTTTTACTTGGTTATTATATTGTTAGAAATATTTATAAAAAAGAAAATCTCTCCTTAGATAATTTTGATAATTTATTAGTTTACGTGATTGTCGGAACAATTTTGGGAGCTCGATTGGGGCATTGTCTTTTTTATGAACCGGATTATTTTTTCAAACATCCCATAGAAATTCTTTTACCTATTCAGAATATAAGTGGCGTTTATAAGTTCGTTGGTTTTAAGGGTTTGGCCAGTCATGGTGGTACAATTGGGGTTTTAATTGCTATAACTTTATATTGTAAGAAATACAAAGTAAATTTTTTATGGCTGTTGGACAGAATGGCAATTGGAGTTCCGGTTACAGCAGCGTTTATTAGGCTGGGGAATTTCATGAATTCTGAAATTTACGGAAAGCCTACAAATGGAAATTGGGGCGTTGTTTTTCAAAGAGATGATTTGATTCCGAGGCATCCAACGCAATTGTATGAGGCATTTTCCTATTTGTTGATTTTTGTAATTTTATTCTGGATGTACAAATCAGAAAAAATAAAACAAGCAAATGGATTATTGTTTGGAAGTTTCTTGACATTGTTATTTTTAGCCAGATTTTTAATTGAATTTTCCAAAGAAAATCAAGAGAGTTTTGAGAACACGATGTTGATCAACATGGGACAAATTTTAAGTATTCCATTCATTTTAATCGGCTTAACTTTGATCGTTTGGAAATTAAAAGAAAAAAAAGAATACGTTGAAATTTGATATTTTGAGTTAAGTTTTTAAACTGCCCAAAAACCACAACTTAAAAAAAACAGAAATATGAAAAACATTTTTATCTATATTCTTGTGTTGTGGTCTGGTTTTGCGCTTGCACAAAATGAGCAGCTGGCTCAATATTACTACGATAAGGGCGATTTCGAAAAAGCAAAAGTCAGTTACGAACAGCTTTTAAATTTAGCGCCGTCGAATACTCAGTATTTTTTAAGAACAATCGACTGTTACCAGCAGTTGCAGCAATTTGATATTGCCCAAAAAGCAATTCAGGAAAGATACAACCGATACAAACAGGGTGTTTTTCTGGTGGAATTGGGGTATAACTTCCAATTGCAGAAAAATGAATCCAAAGCCAGGAATTACTACGATCAGGCTATTGAAAAAATCAGAACCAATTCGAATGATGTTTACGGGATCGGAAATTCCTTTGAGAAAAAGGTTTTACTGGAATATGCCTTAAAAGCGTATCAGACCGCAATGGAAGTGCAGCCCAATTACAATTTCAATTTTCAGATCGGAATGTTGTACGGCCAGTTAGGAAAGACCGATCTTATGATCGACCTTTTACTGACGGAGTCCTTTAAAAATCCACAGAATGCCAATTTAATCCAGACACAGCTTTCCCGTTTTATGAATGGGGAAACCGATAATACAGCTTTCAAAGATGCGATGCGAAAAGCATTAATCCTAAGAACGCAAAAAGATCAGGATGTATTCTGGAACCATTATTTAAGCTGGTTTTACGTGCAGCAGAAAGAATTCGGAAAGGCTTTTATCCAGGAAAAAGCCATTTATAAAAGAGAACCCGAATCCCTGATGAGTATTGTGAACCTGAGTCAGTTTGCACTGAACGAAAATGATACCGAGACTGCTACCGAAATTTTAAATTTTATTCTGTTAAATACCAAGGATTTAGATTTGCTCATTCAGACCAATGCCAGTTTGATGGAAATTAAAATTGAAAAAGCTCAGGAAAAAGACTATCCGGCCATTGAGGCTGAGTTACAACAATTGCTGACTACCTATGAAATCACTCCTTTTACCGTATCTTTGCAAATAATTCAGGCACACTTTCTGGCTTTTAATCTGAAAAAACCGGAAGAAGGCAAGGCAATTATAAAAAGAGCATTAGAACTGAACCTGAATGAATATCAGCAGGCTGATGCGAAAATGGAATTGGGTGATATTTTGCTGCTTGAAGAAAAGTTCAATCAGGCGCTGATTTATTATTCGCAGATTCAGCTGGATCTAAAGAATGATGTGATGTCGCATGAGGCGAGTTTAAGAGCTGCTAAAACAAGTTATTACAAAACTGATTTTGAATGGGCTTTGAAACAGTTTAAAGAATTGAAATCAGCCAATACACAATTGATAGCCAATGACGCTCTTGAATATTTTTTACTGATCAATGACAATACCGTTGCCGATTCGACACAAACAGCACTGAAGCAGTTTGCGAAAGGCGATTTCCTGATGTACCAAAATAAGAAACCCGAAGCTATTGCTCAGTTTCAGGGTATTCTGAAGAATTTTAAAGGTCAGGAAATAGAAGCTGTTACAATGTTGCGTTTAGGAAAAATATACGAAAGTCAGGCAGATTATACTGCTGCGCTGAGCCAGTATCAGCAAATAATTGACAATCACAGCGACGGAATTTATGTAGATGAAGCGTTGTTCTTTTCGGCAGAAATTTACAACGACGAATTGAAAGATACGGAAAAGGCAAAGCCTTTATATGAAAAAGTGATTTTTAACCATCAGGACAGTATTTACTTTGTTGATGCGAGAAAAAAATACCGCGAGTTAAGAGGAGACAAGAATTTATAAATTAGATTCTTAGATTTTAGACTGCTCAGATCTTTAGACTTTTCTAAATAATCTAACAATCTAACAATCTAAGAAGTCTGACAATCTAAACAGAAAATGATTATTTACAACGTTACCACCAACATACACGAAAGTGTTCACGACCAATGGTTAAAGTGGATGCAGGAAAAACACATACCGGAAATTTTAGCCACACAAAAATTCTCTTCAGCACGAATTGTAAAAGTTTTGATTGAAGAAGAAATGGGCGGCATTACGTATTCCGTTCAATATGTTACCGATAGTAAGGCCACTTTAGAGCAGTTTTACATCGAAGATGAACCGGAATTTCACAGAGAAGCTTTGGGATTATTTGCAGATAAAATGCTTTCTTTCAAGACGGAGCTGGAAGTTATTTCGGAACATTAAAAGAGATTTTCGGATTATTCGATATTTAGATTATTCGATATTTCGAGAATCTAACAATCTTAGGATCTGAGAATCTAAGAATCTAAAAAAAGACAATGGAAAAAGTAAAAGCCAAAAAACATTTAGGACAACATTTCCTGAAGGACGAAAGTATCGCCAAAGCAATTGCAGATACTTTAAGTTTAAAAGGATACGATGAGGTTTTAGAAATAGGACCGGGGATGGGTGTGTTGACTAAATATTTGCTTGACAAACCAATTAATACCCATGTCATCGAGATTGATACAGAATCAGTGGTGTATTTGGGCGAGAATTATCCAAAACTAAAAGATAAGATTATTTCCCAGGATTTCCTGAAATACAACATAAAAGAAGTGTACGAAGACAAACAGTTCGCTATTATTGGAAACTTTCCGTATAATATTTCGACCCAGATTGTTTTCAGGACTTTAGAGCTTAAACATCAGATTCCTGAGTTTTCAGGAATGTTTCAAAAAGAAGTGGCAGAAAGAATCTGCGAGAAAAAAGGCTCAAAGGCTTACGGAATCTTATCCGTTTTAGCCCAGGCTTTCTATGATACAGAGTACTTGTTTACTGTTGACGAAAATGTTTTTATTCCTCCGCCCAAGGTGAAATCGGGTGTGATGAAAATGACCCGAAAGGAAGATTACAGTCTTCCTTGTAGCGAAAAGCTATTTTTTACAGTAGTAAAAACGGCTTTTCAGCAAAGACGAAAAACATTACGTAACAGTTTGAAAACATTAAATTTATCAGATAATCTTCGATTAGATAGTATCTTTGATAAACGTCCCGAGCAGCTTAGCGTAGACGAATTTATTGTTTTGACTCAAAAAATAGAAGCCGATGGAGTTCAAAGTTAGTAAAGATTTAATCCAGCAGTTAGAGGAGCATATTGTTAATAAAAACGACAAGGAACTTGAAGTTTTATTGAACGACCTGCACCACGCAGATATCGCCGAAATCCTTGACGAACTGGATTTTGACGAAGCAACTTATATTTTTAAGGTTTTAGATAGTGATAAAACAGCAGAAATCCTTCTGGAGTTAGAAGATGATTTGCGTGAAAACATCTTAAGCCGACTTTCGCCTAAGGAGATTGCAGAAGAACTTGATGAGCTGGAGACGAATGATGCCGCAGATATTATCGCGGAACTTTCACAGGAAATTAAAGCAGAGGTTATCTCGGAGTTAATTGACGTTGAACACGCAAAGGACATTGTCGACTTATTGCGTTACGACGAAAATTCCGCAGGTGGTCTGATGGGAAAAGAGCTCGTAAAAGTCAACGAGAACTGGAATGTGCTGACCTGTGTGAAAGAAATGCGTATTCAGGCTGAAAACGTATCCAGAGTACATTCGATTTATGTGGTCGATGACGAAAACCGCCTGAAAGGAAGACTTTCACTTAAAGATTTACTGACTACTTCGACCAAAACACAAATCGGTGACATTTATATTCGAAAGTTAAATTTCGTAAACGTAGATACCGAAGATGTTGAGGTGGCACGTATCATGCAAAAATACGATTTAGAGGCGATTCCGGTTGTAGACGAACTGGGGCGTCTGGTCGGCAGAATTACCATTGACGATATCGTTGACGTAATCAAGGACGAAGCAGACAAAGATTACCAGTTAGCGGCGGGTATTACGCAGGACGTAGAATCCAACGATAGTGTTTTGGAATTAACCAAAGCACGTTTGCCCTGGCTTTTAATCGGAATGGTGATCGAGATTGTGGCGTCTTTTGTCTTAAAAGGAAATGAAGCTACTTTTCAAAAATATTCAACTTTAATTATTTTCGTGCCATTACTTTCGGCAACAGCCGGAAATATTGGTGTTCAGGCTTCGGCTATCGTAGTTCAGGGTCTGGCCAACGGAACTTTGAAAGAATTCAGCCGCGGCTATTTCAGTAAGGAGATTTCGGTATCGATGATTTCCGGAACGATTATTTCATTGCTTTTATTAGGGTATCATTCGGTGATGTATCAGCAGTATTTAGTGGGGATTGCGATTTCAATTTCGATGATTGTAGTGATCTTGTTTGCTGCAACTCTGGGAACCTTAGTGCCGCTTTTCCTGCATAAAAATAAAATTGACCCTGCCATTGCAACTGGACCTTTTATCACGACGACCAATGACGTTTTTGGAATTATGCTTTATTTTGGAGTAGCCAAAATGATTCTTGGGTTTTAAGTTTTTGCAACAAATTAATGAATTGCAGTGATTTAAGATCTCTAAAATCGGTGTAATTTGTGGCTGAAAAAACGGGCTATTAATCAGCTAAAAAAGAAGTAATGAAAGTACACATCATAGGAGGAGGAAATCTTGGGGTTTCTATAGCCCTGGGAATTGCAAAATTCTCTAAAAACAATCAGGTAACCGTTACAAGGCGCAACACAGCCAGCATTCTATATTTGTCAGAACATGGAATTACCGTTTCATCCGATAACAAACACAATATTGAGGAAGCCGATGTGGTGATCCTAACTATAAAACCCTATCAGGTTGATACAATACTGGCAGAGATTTTACCGGTAATCAAAAATAAAACGATTGCTTCGGCAGTAAGCGGGTTGTCGCTTGACGTCCTTCAGTCCAAAACAAACAATGAATATCCTGTCATCCGGATTATGCCCAATATTGCGGCTCAGTTTGGAGAATCAGCAACCTGTATCTCTTTTCCTGAAAAAGACCGTGAAAAAGCATTGCCAATAGTTGATTTGTTTCAGGATTTGGGAACGGCTCCTGTAATCGATGAAAAATTGATGGATGCAGCGACTGTTTTGGGTGCTTGCGGTACTGCGTATGCTTTGCGTTATATTCGTGCCTCTATGCAGGCCGGAATTGAGATTGGATTCGATTCGAATACTGCTCTGGCAATTGCTGCACAGACGGTAAAAGGAGCGGCTAAAATGCTGTTGGAAGAAAAAGTACATCCGGAACAATTAATCGATCGTGTGACAACGCCTCAGGGCTGCACCATTGTCGGGTTAAATGAAATGGAACACAATGGTTTTAGTTCTTCTTTAATCAAAGGGATTAAAACTTCTCTCAAGCAGATTAAAGGATAGCGTTAGTAAAATTCCAATATTTAAAAATTCCAAATTCCAATTCTGATTATCGAATTGGAATTTGGAATTTATTTTTTGGAATTTATCTGTTTAACCAGTCGGATATACTTTGCACCGCACTCTGAAATTTTTGTGTACGAATTCATGGAGTTGCCGTAATTCTGAATCGTCAGGGTATCTTTTACATAACTTGCGTCGATTCCGACAGGAATTTCTATGTCTTTAGCGGTCTTTTCCAGATTTGAAACAGAATCTGTTTCCTCTTCATTACTGATGTCTCCCTCGTAATCGTCCCATTGGATTCCTTCCAGGGTCACATATTTTTCACCGGCTTCATTTTGGGTTACAGAGGCTTTACCGTTTAATTTTCTTTCACTTGTCTGAAGAAAATAGGTATAGCCTTCTTTTGTTTTTGTGATTTGTACAGAAAGATCACAATCCTCTGAAGTATAGATTCCTTCGAAAGATTCAGTACTTTTTAGAGCAGGAAGAGCTGCTGTATTTTTAGGCTGCTCCTGCGGGATGATGGCTGTTTTGGGTTTATCATTGCAGGCTGTAATAAGAAGAAAGGAAATTACCAGCGCTGTTAGGTTGTTTCTTGAATTCATAAATTAGATCTTTTTTTCTTTTGTTTTAGAATGTATTTTAAATAGCAAAAACCAAATAAGCCCGCAAGAATTGAGGCAATTAAAATGGCAATTTTTGAAAAAACGATAGTTTCGGGATTTTTAAAAGCTAAAAGGGTAATAAAAATGGACATGGTAAAGCCAATTCCGCCCAGCATTCCCGCACCTAAAAGATGAGACCATTTTAGTTCTTTTGGTAAAGAACAAATTCCGGCACTAACTCCAACAAACGAGAAAAGCAGGATTCCCAATGGTTTTCCAACAACCAGACCTAAGACGATTCCAAAGGTATTCGGGTGATTTAAACCTTCATGCCAGTCCGGTTTTATGGCGATGCAGGTATTGGCAACAGCAAACAAGGGCAATATAAAAAAAGCTACGGGCTTGTGTAAGTAGTGCTGTAGTTTATGGGATATTGAGTTTTCTCCACCATCTCCAAACGGAATAACAAAAGCCAATATGACTCCGGTTATCGTGGCATGAACGCCGGAATTCAGCATAAAATACCACATGGCAATCCCACCGATCAGATAAGGAAGTATATGGTACACTTTCTTGCGGTTCAGAATAAACAGAATTCCCCATATCCCCAAGGCAATGGCAAGGTTTACAAAAGAAATTGATGTTGTATAAAAAACCGCGATGACAATGATAGCACCCAAATCATCAATAACCGCCAGGGCAGTCAGGAATATTTTTAGTGATGCCGGAACTCTGCTTCCCAAAAGCGATAAAATTCCAATTGCAAAAGCAATATCGGTAGCCATCGGAATTCCTGCTCCATTTTGGGTGGCGGTGCCAAAATTCAAGGCCAGAAAGATTGCTGCGGGAATAACCATTCCTCCAAATGCCGCCATAATAGGTAATGAAGCATTTTTGATATTCGATAATTCACCGTGATAAATTTCACGTTCCAGTTCTAAACCAATCAGTAAAAAGAAAATAGTCATCAGGCCATCGTTGATCCAGTGCGTTATGGAATGGTGTCCTAAATCTTTTTCCCAAAATGAAATATATTCGGTCTGAAAAGAAGAATTGGCTAATAAAAGAGAGGCAATGGTAACGAAAAGTAAAAGCAGACCTCCTGATTTTTCGTTTTCAAAAAAGGTTTTAAAAGTTTTGGTTAATTTCATTGTTGCGTTTTAATATTTTATGCTAGTGAAAATTCGACAGCTTTCTTTGCATGAATGGCAGCAGTGTTAAATAATTCAGCGTCAGTGTATTCATTGGTGATTAATAATTCAATTTCCGTACAGCCCAAGATTATTCCCTCGGCCCCTTTGTGAATTAAATCAGTGATTATTTCTAAAAAGATATTTCGGGAATCCACGTTTATGATTCCTTTTACTAATTCTTCATATATAATTTGGTGTATATCGGCTCTTTGTTTTTCGTTTGGAATTATGGTTTCGATGTTGTGTTTTTCGAGTAAACGAAGTTTAAAAAAATCCTGTTCCATAGTAAATGATGTGCCTAGCAGACCTATTTTTTTTATATTTTTCTCCTGAATCTTTTCGGCCGTGGCATAAACAATATGAACTAAAGGAATGGATACGCTTTTTTCTATGGCATCAGCTACTTTATGCATCGTGTTGGTACATAAAACAATAAAATCGGCACCGCCTTTTTCGAGTTTTTGTGCCGCTTCAATCATCAACTCTGCTAATTTCTCCCAGTTTCCTTCTTTTTGCAATACTGCAATTTCATTAAAATCTACAGAATACAAAAGCGATTTTCCGGAATGGACACCACCCAGTTTTTCCTGAATGGTCCGGTTTATGATCTGATAATATAAAGAGGAGCTTTCCCAGGACATACCTCCAATTAAGCCAATTGTTTTCATAGTCACTTTTATGCGAATTTACGCATTTTTTAGGGAATTAATTTTGTCAAAATAATAAACGGCAATTTTTTTGTTACTTTGTTTTCCTATAAAGTTTTAATATATGAGCGCAAAAATTCTACATATCGACAGTAATAATCCCATTCTTTGGAACCAGCTGGAAGAAGCCGGTTTTGAAAATCATTCTGATTTTAAATCTTCGAAAGAAGAAATCGAAACTAAAATTCACGAGTATAACGGAATCGTAATTCGAAGCCGTTTTAAAATCGATAAAACTTTTCTCGATAAGGCACCCAACTTACAGTTTATTGCCAGAGTGGGCGCGGGTTTGGAAAGTATTGATTGCGACTATGCCGAAAGCAAAGGAGTACATCTGATCGCAGCGCCGGAAGGTAATCGCAACGCTGTTGCAGAACATACGCTGGGCGTAATTCTGTCTTTATTCAATAACTTGAATCAGGCCGATTCGGAAATAAAAGCCGGACACTGGAACAGGGAAAGCAATCGCGGACATGAACTCGACGGCAAAACCGTGGGTATTATTGGTTATGGAAACATGGGAAAAGCGTTTGCCAAAAAACTCCGGGGATTTGAAGTTAATGTGCTGTGTTATGATATTCTGGAAAATGTCGGGGATGAAAATGCGACACAGGTTTCCCTGCAGGAATTACAGCATAAAGCAGATGTTCTGAGTTTGCACCTTCCGTGGACTCCGGAAACCGATAAAATGGTAAATACTGATTTTATAAATGCTTTTGCAAAACCCTTCTGGATTATAAATACTTCCCGCGGTAAAAATATTGTGACGGCAGATTTAGTAAAAGGCATGAAAGCTAAAAAAGTCCTTGGAGCAGGTTTAGACGTTCTGGAATATGAAAAGTTATCTTTTGAAACCCTTTTTCAGGATAATAATACACCTGAAGCTTTCCAGTATCTACTGGAATCTAAAAACGTTTTGTTAACACCTCATATCGCCGGATGGACATTTGAGAGCCATGAGCGGCTGGCACAAGTTATTGTCGACAAAATAAAGGCCGTTTACGATATTAATTAACTTTAAATTTAGATTTAAATAACGAGCGTTTTCTTCTAAAAATTCGTCTCATAATTAGTTTTATTAGGTAATTTTTAATAATATTGTTTCTGATTTTTGAAGAATTAATCTAAATAAGGTGGTCTTTGAAGATTAGGGAGTAACCGAAAATCCTTAAGAGTAGGAATTAACTTAATTAATATTATTTATTATGATTGAATGGTACAAAAAAGTAGTTTTTGAAAATTATGCAAATTTTGAAGGCAGAGCGAGAAGAAAAGAATACTGGATGTTCTTTTTGGCAAATATTATTATAAGTTTTGTATTAGGTTTTGTGCTAGGTTTAGTTTTTGCATTAATCTCGCCTAGTCTGGCTCCTTTAGTAAATATTTACAGTTTAGCAGTTCTTGTTCCTTCGATAGCAGTTGCAATCAGAAGAATGCATGATATTGGCAAAAGCGGCTGGTACATTCTTATCCCTATTTATAATATTATCTTGTTAGCTACTGAGGGAGATAAAGGAACGAATGAATATGGTCCTGATCCTAAAAGTAATATTGACTCTATTGATGAAATAGGAAAAGCTGAACTATAATAATCATTAAAAGAAATATAACATGGAAGAGACAAAACCAGAATCATGGAATACCCCGCCAACTGTAAGACAGGAAAATAAAAAAGTCCTTGCAGGAGTTTTAGGTATAATTTTTGGATATCTAGGAATTCACAAATTCGTTTTGGGTTACACTCAGGAAGGAATAATCCAACTTGTTTTAAGTATTGTAACCTGTGGTATTGCAGGAATAATTGGTTTCGTAGAAGGAATCATTTACCTTACAAAATCAGACGAAGATTTTTACCAGACGTATCAGGTTGGTAAAAAAGGCTGGTTCTAAACATATAAGTCCCATGTTAAATGGGATTTTTTAATAAATACAAGTTCTTTCAAATGAGGGAACTTGTATTTTTTTTGTTCAGAAAGAACATTTTATGCATAACAGCAGTAAGCAAGGAGTCACTGAAAATCCGGAAGTACAGGGAAATTAAAAGACATAGATTATGATTGAATGGTACAAAAAAGTAGTTTTTGAAAATTACGCAAATTTTAATGGAAGAGCCAGAAGAAGTGAATATTGGTATTATACTCTGGCAAGTATACTTATCTCTATAGTTTTAGAAATACTGGATTATACGATTGGAATGGCATTTGATATGGGAAAACTCGGTATCCTGAGGGGATTATACAGTTTGGTCGTTTTTATTCCCGGACTTGCGGTAATGATCAGGAGATTACATGATATTGGTAAAAGCGGATGGTTTATATTTATTGTATTCCTCCCTATAGCAGGGGTAATCTGGCTTTTCATATCACTTTGCACCGAAGGAGATGATGGCGCAAATGAGTATGGTGCAGATCCTAAAGATGAGTTTGATGAAATGGATGAGATTGGAAAAGAATTAGCCTGACAGACATCGTATAAAAATAAAAAACCCGTTTCATTCCGAAACGGGTTTTTTATTTGGTGATTAAAGGCTTAATCTTCTTTTTCAGATAGTTTGCGCTCTAATTCTATTTGAAACTCTTCAATAACGGGTTTCATGGTGCTTTCGGGAATATCGGCGATTCTGATGTACATTAAGCCATCTATGGCATTATTGAATAAAGGATCAACGTTAAAAGCGACCACGCGTGCATTCTGCTTGATGTACTTTTTAATTAAAACAGGCAAACGTAAATTACCTGGTTCTAATTCGTCAATAATTTTATCAAATTTATTTAGATCAGATTCCGCTTCATCAAAAATAAAGTCCTTGTCCGCGTCTTTCAGTTTTACTTTATAGGCTTTTTTAGGATGTATGTACTGTGCAATATAAGGGTCGTAGTAGTTGGATTTCATAAACTCAATCATCAAAGATTTTGAGAAATCAGAAAACTGATTACTGATACTTACACCACCTAGCAGATATTTATGTTCAGGATAACGTAATGTCGTATGAATAATTCCTTTCCATAATAAGAACAAAGGCATCGGTTTTTGCTGATAATCCTTAATGATAAAAGCACGTCCCATTTCGATTGATTTGTGCATCATATCGTGTAATTCAGGCTCAAATCGAAACAGATCATTCAGATAGAAACCTTCAATACCATATTTCGGGTAAATCTCAGAACCCAGTCCCATACGGTAGGCACCTGCAATTTTTTTGGTTTCGTCATCCCATAAAAACATATGGTGATAATATTGATCAAATTTGTCTAAATCTATAGATTCATTTGTTCCTTCCCCAACTTCACGAAAAGTAATTTCACGTAAGCGCCCGATTTCATGCAGAATGTTCGGAACCGCTTTGGCTCTTGCAAAAAAGACTTCGTAGTTTTTACTTTGCAGTAAACGGCAATCGCTGTTTCTTAAAGCATTCACCTCGTCAATCATTGCGGATTCACTTGCAGGCGTAACGATTTTTTTGGGTGCTTTCGGGATTTTTAGGCTTGCCGTATCAAGCAGTTTGCTGTCTTTCTCAAAAGGATTGGCCAGCATATAGGTTTTCTTTCTTAAAAATTCGGAGTATTCTTCAAACGATTCAATTTCGTTTTGCTCGTTTACAGAAATCGGTTTACCAATACGGACTTTGATGACGCGGTCTTTCTGCGTTAGCAGTTCAGACGGTAATTTGGCGGTACGTAAGGTATCGTCAATTTTAGAAAGCCAGTAAAATAATCTGCTGTTTTTGGCGTGAAAATAAATGGGTACAACCGGGACTTTTGCTTTTCTGATTAATTTCAGGGCTCCTTCTTCCCAGGGTTTGTCCACTACTAATTTACCGTCCTTATACGTTGAAACTTCACCGGCAGGGAAAATCCCCAAAGGCTTGCCATCGCTTAAGTGACGTAATGTTTCCTTAATTCCGACCACACTTGATTTAGCATCTTTGTGGTTTTCAAAAGGATTCACCGGCATGATGTATTTTTTAAGCGGAACGATGCGGTGCAGTAAAAAGTTGGCAATAATCTTAAAATTAGGCTCTCTTTCAAGCATTAATTTCAATAATAAAATACCATCAATCCCTCCCAACGGGTGATTTGAAATAGTGATATAAGCACCATCTTTTGGCAAACGCTTTAAATCTTCTTCAGGGATTTCGAATTTAATTTCCATTTCATCCAAAATTCCGTTTAAAAACGCAACATCCTCTAAATGTTTATTGTGGTCATAAATCTTATTGAGGGTAGAGATCTTCAGAACCTTCATAAGCATCCAGCCGGAAAAAGTACCTAATACTCCGTACTTGTCAACATTTATTGCTTTTGCAACTTCTTTCGCGGTAACTAAACCCATGTACTATTTTTAATTTATTAGAGCAGCGAACAAAGATAACAAAAAACTCTACTTTTTGCTGTTTCAAACACAAACTTTCCACTTTTTTATTACATTTGAAATCCTAAAAAAAAACTGTAATGAAAATTATTTCTTATAATGTAAACGGAATCAGAGCCGCAATTTCAAAAGGATTTATCGATTGGCTGCAACAAGCTAATCCGGATGTTATTTGCCTTCAGGAAATAAAAGCGACACAGGAACAAATTCCTGTAGAAGATATTACCGCTGCCGGCTATCCGTACCAATACTACTATCCTGCAACAAAAAAAGGGTATAGTGGTGTAGCAATCTTATCTAAAATACAACCCAATAATATCGTTTACGGAACCGGAATTCATCATATGGATTTTGAAGGGCGTAATCTTCGTGCCGATTTTGACGACTGTTCCGTAATGAGTTTGTACCTTCCGTCCGGAACCAATATCGAAAGGCTGGATCATAAATTTATGTTTATGGATGACTTTCAGACGTACATCAATGAGTTGAAACTGACGATTCCCAATTTGGTAATCTGCGGGGATTACAATATCTGCCATGAAGCGATAGACATTCATGATCCGGTTCGTAACAAAACCGTTTCCGGATTTTTACCGGCAGAACGTGCCTGGCTGGACGGTTTTATGAAATCCGGTTTTATTGACAGTTTCCGTCATTTCAACAAAGATCCGCATCATTATTCGTGGTGGAGTTACCGCGCGGGAGCACGAGGGAATAACAAGGGCTGGCGTATCGATTACAATCTGGTCAGCGATTCTTTGCAACACCGACTGAAACGTGCCGTTATTTTACCGGATGCCATTCATTCCGACCATTGTCCGGTTTTAGTCGAAATCGAATAATTCTGGTATTGTTCTTGTTAAGAAAACAGCATCATTAAATGCTCATACCAAGCTGTTTCGCAGACAGGAAATTTTAAATTAGTAAACGCCCCAAATAAAAAGTAAATAAAATGATTAAAAAAGCCTCAATCGGATTGTTAGTTTTAGCGTTGTCCGCTACTTCTTGTGTTTCTAAGAAAATTTACAACGATCTTGAATCGAAATATTCGGATCTGAAAAAAGAAAACCGCTCTATTGCCGATGAAAATTCCGATTTAAAGAAATCGAAAAATCAACTGGAACTGGATCGTGACAAACTGACCAAAGATCTGGCCAGTACAAAATCAGATCTTGAAAAACAAAAAGCCGATCTGGCTGCTGAACAGAAAAAGTACAAAGTGCTTCAGGATTCCTACAATGCTCTCGAAAAAAACAGCAACGATGCCCTGGAAAGCAACATGAATAAAAACCGTGAATTGTTGGCGCAATTAGAAGCAAAATCTAAAAAATTAGCTGAAGAACAAGCGCGTTTAGATAAAACAGCAAGCCGCTTAAACGAACTGGAAGCAATGATTGCCGCCAAAGAAGCAGCAATGAAAAAACTGAAAGAAACGTTATCAAAAGCCCTAAACGGTTTCGAAGGAAAAGGTTTGACAGTAGAGCAAAAGAATGGAAAAGTATATGTTTCTATGGAAAACAAATTACTTTTCAATTCAGGAAGCTGGGCCGTTGGAACCGAAGGAAGAAAAGCAGTAGTGGAATTAGGAAAAGTATTAGGCGATAATCCTGATCTTTCTGTTTTAATTGAAGGCCATACCGATGATGATCCATATGCAGGTTCAGGACCAATTGCAAACAACTGGGATTTATCGACCAAAAGAGCCACTGCAATCGTAAATATCCTAAGCGAAAACACTAAAATCAACAAACAAAAACTAACGGCAGCAGGACGCAGTGAATTTTCACCACTGGCCAGCAACGCCACTCCGGAAGGAAAAGCCAAAAACCGCAGAATCGAGATTATCTTAACGCCAAGATTAGATGAGATTGCGGAGATGTTGAATAGCATTAATTAAGTTACTAAGCCGCTAAGGTGCTTAGGTTCTAAGATAAAAAGGCTCAAAGTTTTTACTTTGAGCCTTTTTTATTAAAGAAAACAATGCTTAGTGCCTCAGAACCTTAGCGACTAAAAAAACCTTTATCCTTTTTTTAACTTTTGTCAAATTTTCATTTGAAGAATCCCGTTGTATCTTTGAAGCTTCTTATTCAGAATAAAAACTCAGAATCTTAGCAACTCAGCACCTTAGAACCTCAAAAAAACAAATGAAATACACAACACTACCCAATACCGATATAAAAGTTAGTAAAATCAACCTTGGCACGATGACTTTTGGTCAGCAAAATACAGAAGCCGAAGGACATGCCCAAATGGATTATGCCCTCGAGAGAGGGATTAATTTTTTTGATACTGCCGAAATGTATTCAGTTCCGGCACGTGAGGAAACGTACGGGAGTACAGAGAAAATTATAGGAACCTGGTTTAAAAAATCGGGGAATCGCGATAAAGTAGTTCTGGCATCCAAAATTGCGGGTCCAAATCCGAATTTCACTTATATGCGTGACCAAATAGATTTCTCTCCGGAAAGTATTAAATACGCGCTGGAAAACAGCTTAAAACGCCTTCAGACCGATTATATCGATTTGTATCAGATGCATTGGCCGGAACGGCCAACCAATTATTTTGGACAACGCGCTTTCAAAGATCACGATGCGGTCTGGGAAGATAATTTCAGGGAAGTGCTGGAAACGTTTGATACATTAATCAAAGAAGGAAAAATAAAGCACATTGGGGTTTCTAACGAAAATGCCTGGGGAATGATGCGTTTCCTGGAAGAAAGCAAGTATCAGAATCTTCCACGAATCAAAACCGTTCAAAATCCGTATAATTTACTCAACCGCCTTTTTGAAGTAGGTTCTGCCGAAGTTTCCAAATATGAGAACGTGGGATTATTGGCGTATTCGCCTTTAGCATTTGGTGTTTTAACGGGTAAATTTTTAACCGGAGAAGCACATCCAAATGCGAGAATCAATCTTTTTCCGCAGTACACACGTTACAATAGCGATCAATGTACGCAGGCGACAAGATTGTATCAGGAAATCGCTCATAAACATGGTTTAACACTAACGGAACTTGCCATGGGGTTTGTCCTGCAGCAGCCGTTTTTGACGAGTGCCATTATCGGTGCCACAACACTGGAACAATTAAAACAAAATATCGATACCATTGATGTGGTGCTTTCGAAAGAAATTCTGGCTGAAATTAATGCCGTTCAGGCGGTAATCCCGGATCCGGCGCCTTAATTCAAAAGGGGCTTCGGGCTTCGACTTCGCTCAGCCTGACAATCTTTATTAGCCTGACAAACGTTAAAGGTGAATTGTTTTGAATGTCACCCTGAGCGAAGTCGAAGGCTTGATAAGATAAAAGATTCTGCTAAGTCAAACCTGCGAGGTTCCTTCATTTAACTAAAATAAAAATCCCGATACAATAAATTTTGTATCGGGATTTTATGTTTAAAGATTCAAAACCTGATCTTTAGGATATCTTACTTTATAACTAATTCGGAATTTCCTGATTTCATTGGGTTTCAATTGCAATTGCCAGGTCAGAATCCCTGTTTCGGTATTCACTTTTGCACTGTCACTTTGTAATAATTCAACCTCAATTTCTTTATTGGTAGTCAGAGGATATTGATCTTTCAGTAAAAGCTCAACATTTTCCTTTTTGTTTTTTCTGACTGTGATGTCATACGTAAAAGTCTGTTCTTTTTTCGAAGATAAAAACTTTGTGCCTGATTTGTCGGCTACTTTTTCACGTTTGATGGATACTTTCTTATCACGCCCCATGCTTAAATTAAGCGTATCGCTTGTCTGATTCGGCTCGATAAAAGTTTTTCCCACATACATACCTTCAAAAATAATATTGGCTTCCCCTCTTAATAAATTGTATTTGCTGTAATCTGCTATTTCGGCTAAAAGAAAAGCTTCATTCTCCACTCTTGGCGCAGCATAATATTTATAAGAGGCCGGTAATTTTATTTCTTTTAGCGAAACGCTATGCACTTTTCCGTTAGATAAAATATCATACGGAATATCAATATCAAACGAAACATTCAGTTGATTTTCTTCGACAGTGGTGTAATCTGAAACAGATGATTTTTTCATTACAGGGGCAGCAGTTACAACAACTTCCTCTAATTCTTCGCTCTGAACAGCAACTCCTGCCACTCTTCCCTGCAACTGATTCATTTTATTTCTTTGCGTTCCATAGCCAGTCTGGACAACGCTATTGTCTCTCAAAAACCATGAGCTTAGCATGGGAGCCTGATTGTTTTGATTGGGCATTCCGCTGGACAAAGTAAGTTTTACTTTTTTCCAGTCAATTCCGGTATTCTGCACCACTTGTGCTTTGTACATCATATTAATGGGTGCCGTAACACTTTCGGCACGTAAATCATAAAACGGAGTCCAGGAAGCATTATTGGTTAGGTAAGAAATGTCCAACGGAACAATCCCCGCAACTTCATTCATAACCTGAACGATCAATTTACCGGAGGAAGTTTTCTCTTCTTTATTAGCGTTAATTTCCAGCTTACTTTGTAATTTATAAAGCAGTTCGTTTAGTTTTTGTTGTTTCTCTGATAACGTATTGATGTTATTGGCAATTTCGATTTGCTTGTTTTTATAATAATCCACCATTTTCATTAATTCGGTTACATTTAAACCGGAATTAACACCTGAAATTTGCTGGTTTTTATCTAAAAGCTGAATCGTTTTGTTTTCAGAATTGATCGTATTATTTACTTTCTGTATTTCTTTTTGTACGATCACAATACTATCCCGCACCCGTTTTAATTCCGGAGATTTTGTATCCGTATCATATTCTGAAATATAATTATTGGTAAACTGAACCGAAAGAACCGTAACTGTTGACGGAGATCCGATCTGAATCGAACTTTCATTTAAATCTACTGCCACATTTTTGATGACAATTTCGCTTGTTCCACTTGGTAAACTGGCACTGGCTGTTTGTGAAATTTCAGCTGCATTAAAATATACTGTAGCGTTTTTTACTTTTGCCGTTGTAAACACTGGTTTTTGTGCAGATGCAATGGCGCAAAGCAATAATAAAGCGGATGTTATTATTTTTTTGATCATGTGATTTTAATTTAGATTTTCTTTTTTGGAAGGTTTGGATTACGAATGTCTGCAATTAAATCGACTTCTAATAGTAAATAACCAGAATGATTTTTTTAGCAGAAGTATCGATAATCTTTTCAGGCACATTAAAAAAGGCTGAATTTACCATCGGGCAACCGTAACTGTTGCAAATCGGGTTTTCCTGTTCTTCAAAGGGGACTTTACTGTATTCATGTAAAACTACATTTCGATCAGAGGCGTTACTATTCGTTTTGTCTAGACCGTACAATTTATAAGATTTCCCAAAGGAACCCTGATACGAAGTCCCAATGGCATATTTGCCTAATGAGGTACAATGCGAATCTTTGAGATTACTGAATTTCAATTTCCCGGGAATACCGGTTTCAGATCCTGTGCCGTGTCCGACTAAACCTTTGTTCAGTATTTTGTTTTGCTTTAAATCATAAATAAAAAACCGGTTTTTAAAGCATTTTTCTGAAATTCTGCCTCTGCCTTTTATTCGGTTCCACAAATCACATATCATCAATATGAATTGTGTTAAATCCTACAATAAAGGCGGATTTGTTACTTTAAACGACGGAGCCGAAATTGAAGTTTCTGCTACTTATAAAGAGGAATTTTTAAGGAATTTTAAATAGTTTCCTTGTTGGTAAAGTGTGAAGTTTTTTAATCACGCAAAGACGCAAAGTCGCAAAGTTTTATAAAATAATAATGTCAGAAATGACATAAAATTATGATTTTGCGTCTTCGTGAAGAACTTTCACGCTGGCAGTAACAAACGTAAAGTAATAAGCTTAAAAAACAAACTTTGCGCCTTTGCGTCTTTGCGTGACCATCCTATATTATAAGTCAAATTCATCGCTCACAGCCAAAGAATCAACAGGAACTGCTGTTGAGTCAGGAGCTTTAATTCGCAATAAAGAACGCGCATTTCCCGAGATATAAACCGGTAACTGACCAATCGTATCTTCCGGGATTAGAAGCCCTCTTCGAAACATTAAGTTCTTTAGGAATTTTTGATTTTTCACCGCATAATCCTTCAAATTTCCCTGGTCATTAAACTGATACATGAATTTTCGGGGCTTCGGAATAATAGTGGCCAAATACAAACACTCGTCTACATTTAAGGCAGAAGGGCTTTTCTGGAAATAAAAATGACTTGCTTCGCCAATTCCGTATACATTGGGTCCCCATTCGATAATATTAAAATACACTTCCAGCATTCTTTCTTTGCTTACAATCCGGTTATTTTCTAAAATGTAAACCAGTAAAATTTCTTCCAGTTTACGCGAAACTGTTTTTTCGCGGGTCAGGAAGACATTTTTAATCAATTGCATGCTGATGGTACTGGCACCACGGGAGAATTTTTTGGTTCTGATATTCTTCAGGATCGATTGTTTGAAAGCTTCATTGATAAAACCACGGTGCGAAAAGAAAGAAGGGTCTTCAGTTGTCAGTACACATTTTCGTAAATAAGGCGAGATCTGATCCAGAGGCGTGTAATTCGGGTTTGCATTTCCAACTAAAACAGGACGCTGCAATACGTTTTGTATGATCGCGCGATACACAAATTCACCGTTCAGTTTGTTCAGGTCGGCCTCTCCGTATTTGGTGATTCTTAAATCTTCTTTATTTAGTTTACTGTCAAAAACAAGCGTGTTTGGTCTGTTTTTATTGAATTTGAAATCCAGTTTATAATCAAAATTTCCGGTAGCTTCCATTCCCTGGAAGTGCGTGAACAATCCATCAGGAAGGGAAACAATAAAATCCTGGGCTTTCATTTTCGGGATGTCCACTTTTAAAGTGTAAACCGTATCTTTCTCGGTATTGTAAGAAACATAAGGCTTTACTTTTATTTTATTCAGCTGCATGGAGGAAGTGCTGTCGATCGAGATGAAATCATCGCCTAGTAAAAAGCGGTAATCAAAACGCGCATTTTTAATCACAACATCTTTACTGGCAATTTTCGGATGGTTTATCTTTAAGTTCGAAATGGAAGTATAGCCGTCAATATGAAGTTCACTGCCATCTTTCTCAATGTTTGCTACGTTTAAACGTATCGAATCAAAGCTGGCTTTCAAATTATATCGCTCATCCAGATAGGGAACTTTTATGGCACCGGTATCGAGATTGAAGAAGCGAATATCTGCTTTTTTGTTTCTCGGATCGGCAAATCCTTTTATGTTCCAGCGCTGGTCAAAATTTTTGCTTTGAACATGAAGGCTGGTTTCGAGTTGTTTGTTGTTTAATACAAGCTTATTTATGGCTATAGACGTTTTTTTTCCGTTATCGTCAATTCTGAAATTCAAATTCCCGAGATTCATATCCGTCGGAACCAGATTCAGCAGTTTCGAGATAATGCGATAGGCAAAAGTGGCATACTTGCGCTTTTCATTTGTATCGGTTTCAGACTGATCTCTTTTCAGGAAAGCATCAAAATTGCGGATTTTTCCTTTTTTGACTAATTGAATATAACCGTTATTGACTTTTAATGTCCCGATCTGAACATCGCCAATCAATAAACTCGAGAGACTGATACTGGTTTCGATTTTTTCGATATTAAAAAGCGTATCGGCATTTTTGGGAACCAAAACCACATTGGTCAGCCTGATGCCCGATAGTCCGTCAAACGTAGCCGATTTTACAGAAAAAGTACTGTTGTAATCCACATTCATTTTGTGGGTTACTTTGGCAATGGCCTGTTTGAGCAGTGAATCGCGGAAAAAGTAAAATCCTGAAAAAAGCACTGCTAATACCAGGGCAAGTATTAAGAGTGCTTTTATTATTTTTTGTTTGGGGAATTTCATAAAGTAGGTTTTATAAAAAATTAACCAAAAAGGATACTGGCTACATCTTCGATCTTAGCCACGAGTTCAATTTTGATTCCTGCGTTTTTTAAAGCAATTTTATTGTATTTGGAAACAAATATAGTGTTGAATCCTAATTTTTCGGCTTCCTGGATTCTTTGGTCTACCCGGTTTACAGGGCGAATTTCTCCCGACAAACCCACTTCACCGGCAAAACAGAATCCTTTGGTGACCGGAATATCTTCGTTGGAGGATAAAATGGCAGCAACAACGGCTAAGTCTATGGCGGGATCGTCAACCGAAATTCCACCGGTTACATTTAGAAAAACGTCTTTTGCGCCTAAACGAAATCCGGCTCTTTTTTCTAAAACGGCCAGAATCATGTTGAGCCTTTTAGCGTTATAACCTGTTGTGCTTCGCTGTGGTGTTCCGTAAACGGCTGTACTGACAAGTGATTGTATTTCGATCATCAGCGGGCGCATGCCTTCCATGGTGGTGGCAATGGCCGTTCCCGACATTTCTTCGTCTTTGTGCGAGATTAAAATCTCTGACGGATTGCTGACTTCGCGTAAACCGCTTCCCAGCATTTCGTAAATTCCAAGTTCGGCAGTTGATCCAAAACGGTTTTTTAACGCACGTAAGATTCGGTACACATGATTTCGGTCGCCTTCAAACTGCAAAACGGTGTCTACCATATGTTCGAGGATTTTAGGCCCGGCAATGTTTCCGTCTTTTGTAATGTGCCCGATTAAAATAACCGGAATATTGGTTTCTTTGGCAAACTTGATCAGTTCAGCGGTAGTTTCCCTGATTTGGGAAATACTTCCGGCGGTAGACTCGATATAATCGGTATGCAGAGTCTGAATAGAGTCAATAATAACAATTTCTGGCTGGATAGCCTCAATTTGTTTGAATATGTTTTGCGTTTTTGTTTCGGTCAGTATGTAACAATTGTCGCCGTTAGGTGTGATTCTTTCAGCACGCATTTTTATTTGTTTCTGACTTTCTTCGCCGGAAACATAAAGCGTTTTATAAGGTAACTTTAAAGATATTTGCAGTAAAAGGGTACTTTTTCCAATTCCGGGTTCTCCACCCAAAAGGATTAGCGATCCGGGAACAATTCCGCCACCCAGAACACGATTCAATTCGCCATCAGTGGTATCCATTCGGATTTCCTGTGTCGAATCAATTTCGTTAATTTTTAACGGACGCGGCGCTTTGCCGCCTGAAGTGGGTTCGCTTTTCCAGGCCACTTTTTCCTGTTTCTGAATAATTTCTTCAGCAATAGTATTCCATTCCTTGCAGGCATTGCATTGTCCCTGCCATTTGGCATACTGGGTTCCGCAATTCTGGCAAAAAAAAGAAGTTTTAACTTTTGACATTATTTAGTGGTTTTGGCAAGCGTATTCATCTCGTCGATTTTCTCGTACATCACATCCTTATTCAAATCTCCAATGGGTTCCATTTGGGAAGCATTCTGGTATTTTTTTGATGCTCTTTTCGGGTCGCCCATTTTTTCATACATCAATCCCAGTTCATATTCCCCCAACATGGCTTTCGGATAATTTACATTTCCAATCTCGGCCATTTTTCC
Organism: Flavobacterium sp. ENC; assembly: GCF_020991415.1. GTDB lineage: Bacteria > Bacteroidota > Bacteroidia > Flavobacteriales > Flavobacteriaceae > Flavobacterium. Next base: position 943,756 of record NZ_JAJMOY010000001.1, read on the forward strand.
TAATTCGTCATAAGCATTCTTTTTCAGGATCACGGTTTCTATGATTTTGAAATCGCTCATTCTTACCGGAATCTGAACGCCAAGGATTTTAGACATCACATTGTATTTGTTCTCCAGATAATCCGCGTAACCTGTTTCCAGAACAGCAATTTTATTGTTGTATTCGGAAGAATCTATAGGTCTGTAGACTTCAAATATTTGGTATAAAGCACTTGGAATTGCGTGTAAAACCTCCGTATAATGGGTTGTGCCCTTAAACACATCGTATTTATAATTCACTAAAGGATTATTGGCAATTTTGATGTTGCTGTCTAACTTTTCGATAGGCTCTTTGATTTTTTTATTATCCCCGTCCGCTACAGAAAGATAGTAAAACAAAGGCTCTGTTACCTTGGCAAATTTTTCAGGGATTCGTACTTCCATTTTATTGGCAAGTTCCGGACTAAAAGAAATGTAAGCGTTGAAAAGAGGCTGTTCCTTATATAAATAGAAATTGATGAAACTTGCGGTGACATCATGTCCGGCAATAATCCTGAAAGGTGCAGTACGGTATTTCTTTTCGATGTACGGAACCAGTTCGGCGCCAACAAATTCGAAAAAATCCGCTCCTTTTTCAAACGGAAGTCCGGTGTTCTGGTCAATTGTGGTGTCGTCTTCGCGTTCGTCATTTTTATTCTGATGAATACCAATGATAATCACTTCCGGTAAATCTCCCCAATACGAACCGTAACTTAAAGCGCCCGAGAACGGGTCAAATAAATAATCGCCGTCTAATAAATATAAAACCGGGTATTTTTTTTCAGGATTGGCTTCGTAAGAGGCAGGAAGCCCAATAGTTATTCTTCTTTCCTCTCCGAGTTTCTCGGATTTAATGTTGTCAAATTTTTTCTGTGAAAAAGCAGAAATTGAAATTAAAGTAAGTAGTAAGTAAACTTTTTTCATGATTTGGGATATTTCAGTGAATTAAAAAGTATTGAAATAGTGTAGCAATATAACACTTTATTTGCTTTTTTATTATTTAGGGATTTTAAAAATAGCAATACAGTATTTTACTTTTAAGTTTACTTTGGCTGAGGGCAAAAAAACTCTTCTTTGGCAAAAAATATTTTGTCAATTGCTGAAGAAATAAGGTGTAAAAGGAAAACTTAGGTTAGCGAATTATCGTTTTCATTAGGGAAAATGATCCATGGCTTGAAGGTTTTGGCCTCTTCAAATTCCAGGGTTGCATAGGATATAATGATAATAATATCGTCTTTCTGAACTTTTCTTGCTGCAGGACCATTCAGTGTGATTTCACCCGAATTTTTCTCTCCTTTAATAGCATAAGTTTCAAAACGTTCGCCATTATTAATGTTCACAATAGCTACTTTCTCGCCTTCAATAATATTTGAAGCTTCCAGTAAGGTTTCGTCAATAGTAATACTGCCAATGTAATTTAAATCGGCTCCAGTTACTTTTACACGATGAATTTTTGATTTTATAACTTGAATTTGCATGTTGCAAAGGTAAATTAATTTAATGAAATGGTATCAATCAGTCTTATAGAATTAACAAATACTGCTATAAATGCACGATATTTTTTATCGTTACTTTTATGATCTATAGGTAATAATGTGGATTCATCAGCAATGACAAAATACTCCAATTCGAATCTTTCGTTGTTTTTGAAAGAATTTTCTACAAATTCTATGGTTTCCTGCGGCGTATGGGTCTGAAATATTTCTTTCGCTTCTGTCAAAGTCTTGTAAATAATTGCAGCTTCTTTTCTTTCATCAGCCGTCAGACGTTCGTTTCGGGAGCTCATGGCCAGCTGGTTTTCTTCCCTGAAAATGGGACAGCCTACTACATTTACAGGCATATGGTTCTTTTCGACCATCTTTTTGACAATCTGTAATTGCTGGAAATCTTTCTCTCCAAAGTAAGCATTTGTTGGGGTTACAATTTCAAATAATCGTTTTACAATGGTTCCGACGCCATTAAAATGGCCTGGTCTGAATTTTCCTTCCATTTGGTTTTCCAGTCCGTCAAAATCAAAATTCTGGGAAACGGTATTTCCTTCGTAAATATCTTCCACAGAAGGTGCATATAAAATCATTTTATCGCTCAGCACCCGCATTTTCTTTATGTCCTCTTCAATCGTTCTGGGATATTTTGCCAGATCCTCAGGATTGTTAAACTGAGTAGGATTTACGAAAATACTAACTACAGTATCATCGTTTTCTTTAAGGGATCGTTGCATTAAAGCCAGATGTCCCTGGTGTAAAGCGCCCATTGTTGGAACAAACCCGATGGTCGAATTTGTGGTTTTGATAGTTTTCAAATAGGCTATCAAAGCTACTTTACCGTAGAAAATATGCATGGCGGTATTATTAAAATTTAGTGCAAACATAATATATTAGTTAATAACTGCATAAAATTTTGTAATTTTGCAACGTTTTTATTACCAAAAATTAAGTAAAATACTATTATGAAAGATAAGAGGATATTATATGTATCATCTGAAGTCGTGCCTTATTTGGCTGAAAATGAGGTTTCCTTAATGTCTTATGACGTTCCGAAAATGATCAATGATCAGGGAGGACAGATAAGAATTTTCATGCCAAGATATGGGAATATCAACGAAAGAAGACATCAGCTACACGAAGTAATTAGACTTTCAGGAATGAATTTGGTAGTGAATGATTTAGATATGCCATTGATTATTAAGGTAGCTTCAATTCCGAAAGAAAGAATTCAGGTGTATTTTATTGATAATGATGAGTATTTTAAACGTAAAGCAACTTTTGCCGACGAAGAAGGTGTTTTGTATCCGGACAATGACGAGAGAGCTATCTTTTTTGCTAAAGGAGTTGTAGAAACGGTAAAAAAACTCAATTGGGTTCCTGATATTATTCACGTTCACGGTTGGTTAGCAGCTATGCTTCCAATTTACATGAAACATTATTATAAAAATGAAGCTTTGTTTTCTGAAACAAAAATCGTGACTTCTGTTTATGGTCAGTCTTTTGATGAAAACCTGGATTTAGAAATGATTAATAAGGTGAAGTTTGATGGTGTTCCGCATGAAGCTGTTGCAGATTTGGAAGTGCCAAATTACGAAAACGTGCTAAAGGCTAGCATCTTGCATTCTGATGCTGTAATTATAGCATCACCAAACGTATCTTCAAGTTTAACAAAATTTATAGAATCTTCAGGAAAACCTTTTTTACCTTTCGCCACGAAAGATGCATTCGCAGAAGCGTATACAAATTTCTACAAAAGTATGGGTCTTTAAATTTTAACATTATTATAAAACATGTATAATACTTCTTTTTTTAAGAAAATTCTATTAATAGCAACTGTTGTTCTTTTATATTCTTGTGACAAAGATTTTAACGCCATTGGCGATAATTTGATCGGTGATGACCATTTCGGATTGGAACCGGAAAAATATGATGTTTTGGCTTATGATCAGGAAGTTTCTCCTGTTCAGTCAAACGGATTGGTAAATAATGCTTTAGGTATTTACGATGATAAGGTTTTTGGAGCCAGAACGGCAAGTTTTGCGACTCAGGTTTCCCTTGAAAGTTACGCCCCGTCTATTGGTGCGGAACCCGTTATCGATAGTGTACTAGTTACTATACCGTATTTTAGTCATGCGATAAGTACAGATGCAACAAGTGGAAAAACTACTTATGTGTTAGATTCTATTTACGGTAAACCCGAAGATAAACTTATTAAATTAAGTGTTTATGAATCCGGAGTTCAGATGCGTGCTTCTTATTTTGATAATGGAAACCAATTTCCACAAATGTACTACTCGAATCAAAATGCTGATTTTGATGCATTTAAGAAAGAAACGCCGGTCGCTAAACGTTTGAATAATGGCGTTGCGGGAGAAAATGATAATTTTTATTTTAATCCAAATGAGCGTACGGATGTAACAACAGATGCTAAGACGGGTGTTAAAACTACCACCAGAGTAGCTCCGCAAATGCGTTTAAGACTTGATAAAACTTTTTTCCAAGATAAAATATTAAATGCTCCGGCTTCAGTACTTTCTGCAAGCGATGTTTTTCAGGAGTATTTTAAAGGTTTGTACTTTAAGGTTGAAAAATCAGGTACAAGTGCCGGTAATCTGGCTTTGATGGATTTTTCTAAAGGTAAGATTACGATAAAATACAAGGCTAAAACTGATATTACAACTGATGCTGAAACAGTAAAAGAGGACAGGACTCTTGTGATTAACCTTACAGGTGCAACAGCCAGTTTGCTTGATGATGTTAAGACTCCTGCTTATCAGGCTGCAATTGCAGATCAGAATTTAACTGATGGGGATGAATCTCTTTATTTAAAAGGCGGTCAGGGATCACTTGCTGTTCTGGAGCTTAACGCTTTTGGTTCGAAACTGACAGAAATCAGAGATAATAAATGGCTGGTTAATGAAGCTAATTTAGTTTTTCATATCGACACGGATAAAATGGCAGGTGTTTACGAATCTAAAAGAGTTTATCTATATGATTTAACCAATAATACGCCTATTTTAGATTATTTGACAGACGGAACCGGTAGTGGAGCGCCACTTGGAAAAGCGGTTTATAGTGGTATAATTAATATTGACCCTACGAGTAAAAGAGGTACTACTTATAAAATCAGGTTAACAAATCATATTCGAAATATTATAAAAAGCACTACAGCAGTTAATGTTAAATTGGGGTTAGTTGTTTCAGGAGATATAAACACGGTGGCTTCAAATAAATTAAAGTTAAAAAACACCGTTATTACAGATGTACCGAGAGCATCAGTTTTAAGTCCGTTAGGAACTATATTGTTTGGAGGAAAATCTACAGTTCCGGACAATAAAAGACTGAAGCTTGAAGTTTACTACACGAAACCAAATTAATAAATATATATGTGTGGAATTGTTGGATATATAGGTCACAGAGAGGCTTATCCCATTATTATAAAGGGATTAAAGCGTCTTGAATACAGAGGATATGATAGTGCGGGTGTCATGTTATATGATACAGAAACAGGTATAAAGCTTTGTAAGACAAAAGGTAAAGTTTCAGATCTTGAAGCTAAGGCAACGAATGATTTGACTATAAACGGATCTATAGGGATTGGTCATACGCGTTGGGCAACTCACGGGGTGCCAAATGATGTGAATTCTCATCCTCATCTTTCGAATTCGGGAGAACTTGTAATTATTCATAATGGAATTATTGAAAATTATGCTCCGCTTAAAGAAGAGCTGATTAAAAGAGGATATACTTTTAAGTCTGATACAGATACAGAAGTACTGGTAAATTTAATCGAAGAAGTTCAGAAGAAAGAAGGAATTAAGTTAGGTAAAGCAGTTCAGATTGCTTTAAATCAGGTTGTAGGGGCATACGCAATTGCGGTATTCGATAAGAAAAACCCAAATGAAATTGTTGCTGCAAGACTTGGTAGCCCATTGGCTATTGGTGTTGGAGAAGGAGAATTTTTTATTGCTTCCGATGCTTCGCCTTTTATCGAATATACTTCAAATGCTATTTACCTGGAAGATGGTGAAATGGCCAATATTAGATTGCACAAGCCTCTTAAAGTTAGAAAAATAAAAGACGATTCTTTGGTCGATCCTTATATTCAGGAACTTCAGATGAATTTGGAGCAGATTGAAAAAGGGGGTTATGATCACTTTATGCTTAAGGAAATATATGAACAGCCAAGTGTAATTAAGGATACCTACAGAGGAAGACTTAATGCCAACAAAGGAATTGTTCAGATGGCCGGTGTTGAGGATAATCTTGAAAAATTCCTGAATGCTAAACGAATTCTGATTGTGGCTTGTGGTACATCATGGCATGCAGGATTAGTAGCTGAATATATTTTTGAAGAGTTTACACGTATTCCTGTAGAAGTAGAATATGCCTCAGAATTCAGATACCGTAATCCAATTATCAATAAAGATGATGTAGTTATTGCTATTTCTCAATCCGGGGAAACGGCCGATACTATGGCGGCTATTAAACTGGCAAAGGAAAACGGTGCTTTTGTATTTGGAGTTTGTAATGTTGTTGGTTCTTCTATTTCAAGAGAAAGTCATGCAGGTGCTTATACACATGCTGGTCCCGAAATTGGAGTAGCTTCAACAAAAGCATTTACAACACAGATTACAGTCTTAACGATGATCGCCTTGCGATTAGGAAAAGCTAAAGGAACACTATCAAATACAGATTATCACACTTACCTTCAGGAATTGGAAATAATCCCTGAGAAAGTAGCTGAGGCGCTGGAAACAAACGACAGGGCAAAAGAAATCGCTGCAGCTTTTAAAGATGCTCCGAACTGTTTGTATTTAGGACGTGGTTATAATTTCCCGGTTGCTCTTGAAGGTGCACTAAAACTTAAAGAGATTTCTTATATTCATGCTGAAGGTTATCCTGCAGCTGAAATGAAACACGGTCCGATTGCGCTTATTGACGAGCATATGCCGGTTATTGTAATTGCACCTAAACAAGGCCATTATGATAAAATTGTAAGTAACATTCAGGAAATAAAATCAAGAAGCGGTAAAATTATTGCTGTTGTAACCAAAGGTGATACACAGGTTAGGGAACTGGCAGATTATGTAATTGAAATCCCTGAGACTTCAGATGCATTATCACCGTTAATTACTACTATACCTTTGCAATTACTTTCTTATTACATTGCTGTAATGAGAGGTTGTAACGTAGATCAGCCACGTAATCTGGCAAAATCGGTTACTGTGGAATAAAGTATTTAATATAATAGTTTTGAAAAGCGAGATTTAGGTCTCGCTTTTTTGTGGTTTTAATTTTTTTCAAAAAAACCTACATATTTAAAATCGCATCAGTATATTTGTAGGAAATATATTTAAAATAGTATGATTGATCGCTATTTGTTTTTGAGAGGAATTAACAAAGAAAAAACTGAATTTAAAAAGAAATTCTTGACTTCTCAGGTGAATTTTCTAAGTTGCAAAATCAATGATCTAAAATATAAAAACTTAAGAATTGTGTTTAAGAATTTGTAATCAACAGAAATACATAGTACAGTATATTAATTGATTTTGACTGTTTCTGAAAATGCTCATGAAGCAGGCGAATTATAAAAGAGATTGGAGCTAAATTAGTAGTGTTAATAAGTAAATTAATTTTTTTAAAATAATATAAAATGAATAAAATATTTATTCTGTTGGGTGTTTTGTGTTGCCAGTATGGTTTTGCGCAAGGAATTATTACTTCCACGGATAATAGTGTAAATGTGGTATTAAGTTCTTCTGTCGGAATTCCTAAAACAGATTCAAGTACAGGAACATGGACAAGTACAAATGCATATTGGGCCTCACCGCTTATTTACAGAACAAGAAGATTTCCGGATAATGGAACTGGAGCTTTTCCTTTTAATGAATACGGGGAATTGATGATTCAGGGGACATCTCACGGAAGTGCTTTCAACAAAGGGATTACATTTTTAACCTGGGACGGATCTGCTACTCCTGCTCAATTTAGAATGAGAATTGCTCCTAATGGCTATATTGGAATTGGAACAACGACTCCTTTGGCAAAACTAGAAGTAAGTAATGGGAATGTACTTATTAGGAATTTGGCTAACAATGATAATGAATCTGCTGTTATGATCGCACAGTCGATAAATTATTCTAATCGCGATACCTTTGGAACTTCAATACGGACAATAACGCAAAGTGCAGGAAATAATGTGTATGGAATGCAATTGTTTACTCAGGAATCATATTTAACAGGTCAAACTGAGAAAGTAAGAATTCAGGGAAATGGGAATGTTGGTATTGGTGTAACAAATCCAATTAATAAACTAGATGTAAATGGTACAATTCATTCAAAAGAAGTAAAAGTTGATATGGAGGGATGGTCTGATTTTGTTTTTAAAAAAGAATATACTTTACCAAGTTTAGAAGAAGTTGAAAAGCATATTGAAGCAAAAGGTCATTTAGAGAATATTCCAAGTGAAAAAGAGGTTTTAAAAGATGGAATTAATTTAGGTGAAATGAATGCTAAGTTGTTGCAGAAAATTGAAGAGATGACATTGTATTTGATTAATCAGAATAAGCAAATTAATGATTTAAAGAGTCGATTAGAAAAATTAGAACTAGGATCTAAATGATTTGATGAAAAGAGAAGTAATGTTTAAATAAGCGGAATTTAGGTTTCGCTTTTTTTTATGCTCGTATTTTTTTAACATTTTTCTTGCAAGGATTAAGTTAATGAGTATTTTCGCTGCTTAAACAATAAATTGTAAAAAGATGAAAGGAATGATTACGGCATTATTTTTAATAATGACTATAGCTGGTTTTTCGCAGCAATTAACCTATAGAAGTGGTGGAACTGTTTATGAAGGAGAGAACAAATTATCATCTGATCAGGTACGATCGGTTTTGGCTAATAATAAGGAAGCATTGTCTCTTTATAATGCGGGGCGAAGCAAAAAAACATGGGCTAATTTCCTTTTTTATGGGGGAACCAGCCTTGTGGTGGCCAATTTAGTGGTTGGTCTAACCAAAGACGATACTTCAGTATCATATCCCGGTAACGGATACAATCCCTCCATTACTTCTGAGCGAACCAGTTTTACAGCTGCAATTATTGGAGGTGCAATGATTATTGCTTCGATTCCGATTAAAATTGGTTATCCAAAGAAGATTAAAGCAGCTATTGCAAAATATAATGACGGCCTGGCAGAAAATTATAAGCCAGCTGTAAAAACAGCATTAGTAGCAAGTGGCAATCAAATTGGTTTCAAAATTGAATTTTAAGTAATTTACTAATTACTAATGAATTGTCTGAAATGTCCAAATGATCATGATTAGCATTTCATTTCATTCCTAAAGAGTTAAACGATAACAAATGTTAAAAAAGCGAGATTTTTGTCTCGCTTTTTTTTATTATCAGATTTTTTTTCTTAGCCCTGTATTTTTAGTAAATCCGCAATTTTTCCTTCAAAATTAATATGTGTGCATAGTAATTGAAGTTCGGAAGGTTTGATATTTGATTTTAATTTAATAAAACCAATTGAGGAATAGTTAAAATAACGTTTAAAAATATGGTAAATATGAATTTTATTTAACATTTTTTTATATATATTAAAATTATTTGTATTTTGGTAGGATAAACTAACACAAAAACCAACCAAATGAAAGTCTATTTGCTAATTATGTTGTTTTTCTGCGGAATTTCCTTTGCGCAGAACACAATTACGGGTTCTGTTACCGATAGTAACAAACAATCTATTCCGGGTGCTAATGTTAATGTCGTGGGAAGTTCAACCGGAGCTTCTACTGATTTTGACGGTACCTTTAAACTGAGTACATCTGCCAAGCCACCTTTTGCTATTAAAGTATCGGCAGTAGGTTTTGAAACTAAAACGATCAATGTGACATCGTTAAATCAAAATCTGGATGTTGTTTTAAAAAGCGAAGAAACTAAATTAGATGAAATTGTTGTTTCCGCGTCCAGAACTCCGGAAAGAGTACTTGAGTCTCCTGTAACTATTGAAAGAATGGGGATTCAGGATATTAAAAAGACAGCTTCACCTACTTTTTATGATGGTTTGGAAAACTTAAAAGAGGTACAGATGAATACCAGTAGTATGTCTTTTAAGTCAATCAATACAAGAGGCTTTGCTACCGTGGCCAATACTCGTTTTATGCAGTTGGTTGATGGAATGGATAATTCATCCCCTCTTCTGAATTTTGTTTTAGGAAACCTGATTGGTGTTTCGGAAATCGATGTTCAAAGCGTTGAGTTACTTCCGGGTGCTTCCTCTGCTTTGTATGGAGCGAATGCTTTCAACGGAATTTTATTTATGAACAGTAAAAGCCCATTCATTTATCAGGGTGTATCTGCTTATTTTAAATATGGGGTGACGTCTCAGGAAGCTGCGGGTACCAATAATTACTATGATTTAGGGGTAAGATTTTCGCATGCGTTTAATAAATACTTTGCGGCTAAAGCTAACTTTACCTATATGCAGGCTACAGATTGGTATGCCACAAATTACAATGATAAAACAATTAGCGGCATCGACAGAACAAACATCAATTATGATGGAATAAATGTATATGGTGATGAAGTTTCTACTAATATAAAGGGAGTTGGTCAGTCTCTGGCTGCTTTAGGTTTGATTCCTGCCGCTGCTGTAAATTTATTGCCAAATACAAATGTGAGTAGAACAGGTTATAATGAAACGGACCTTACCAATAACAGAGCGGGAAATACTAAAATTGATTTTTCATTGCATGGAAGGCCTTTTGGTGACGAAAGATTAGAAATTATCTGGCAAAGTAAATTTGGTACCGGAAATGCGGTTTACCAGGGAGCGAACAGATATTACTTAAATGACTTTTTTATGCAGCAGCATAAAATTGAAGTTAAAGGAAAGAATTTTTTCGTAAGAGGATATACTACTACAGAAGATGGAGGGCATTCTTATGATATGGTTTTTACAGGAATTAATGTCAATAGAAAATGGAAAGATGACAGAACGTGGTTTGGTCAGTATGCCGGGGCATATGTTCAGTCTACTTTAGCCGGTATGACACCTGAAAATGCTCATGCTGCCGCAAGAGCAACAGCAGATACAGGTCGTTTTTTACCTGGAACTATGGCATTTAAGAATGCTTTTGCTCAGGTAATTGCAGATGAAAGTGTACTAACAGGTTCAAAACTGGTGGATAATTCAAAAATTTATCATTCAGATGCTAATTATAATTTTAAAGATTTAATAAAATTTGCCGAAATTCAGGTAGGAGGATCTTTCAGATTGTACGAATTAAACTCTCACGGAAGAATCTATACTGACGCTAATGGTCCTATTAATTATAATGAATACGGAGCTTATACCCAATTGGCTAAAAAGTTTATGGACGAAAGACTGAAGTTTACAGGTTCTATTCGTTATGATAAATCAAAAAACTTCGACGGAAATTTTTCTCCTAGATTATCTCTTGTTTATTCTGCGGGAGAACGAAAAAATCACAATTTCAGAGGGTCATTCCAGACCGGTTTCAGAAACCCTTCCACTCAGGATCAATATATAGGATTTAATGTTGGGAATGCAGTATTGTTAGGTTCAGCACCCGATAACTTGGTGCGTTACAGAGAGATATTGCCAGTTTCTACCGCTGCCGGTCAGGCTTTCGCTGGTGGTACAACAGTGGTAATGGATGGTTTGAAAGCTTATGGTAATTCGTATACAGCAAGTTCAGTGAATGCCTTTAGTGCATTGGCAGCAAGTAATCCTGCAGCTGGTGCCGCACTGCTTAAAAAAACCAACGTAAATTATGTGAAACCGGAAGAAGTTAAAGCATTTGAGATCGGTTATCGTTCTTTTGTTAAAGATATTTCTGTAGATCTTAATGCCTATTACAACGTGTACAATAATTTCATTGGGAATCTGAATGTAGTGGCACCTTATTATGGTACAGCACAGGACGCGCCTAATCCTGCAGCAGGTCCGGCAAATCCGGGTGCGCAGACATTGCATGCGCTTCAAAACGGAAATTACAGAGCATTTCAACTGTATACGAATACAGATGTTGAAATTAAATCATTTGGATTTGGAGCGGGTCTTTCTAAAAAAATAATTGCAGATTTCGAATTGGGAGTAAATTATAATTATGCTCAGTTTGATTTTGACAAAGCAAAAGATCCAAGTTTCGAAGCGGGCTTTAATACACCAAAACACAGGGTTAAAGTGTCTCTTGGTAATGAAAAATTATTTCAGAATTTCGGATTTAATATTAGCGGAAGATGGAATAGCGAATATACCTGGGAGTCAAGTTTTGCTGATGGTATAATTGAGTCAGCTACAGTAATCGATGCTCAGATTAATTATGGAATTCCAAAATTAAAATCAGTTTTTAAATTAGGAGCTTCAAACATTGGAGGAAAAGAATATACTCAGGTAATTGGTGCCGGATTAATTGGTCAGCAATATTTTGCATCCTGGACAATCAATCCTTAATTGAACGATTTTAGATAAAACAATTGTATTATTTACTTTTCTAAAATAAGAAATTAGAAAGGAATAATTTTAAAATATATAAATTATGAAAAAGAATTTAAAATGGCTTTTACTGGTTTCGTTGACCTTTATGGCTTGTAATAGCGATGATGAGGCTGTAGTTATAGATTCATCTGACGGAGCACCTCTGACTGCCGGTACTGCAAATTTTTCTAAGTATGTTGCTTTAGGAAATTCTCTGACTTCCGGGTTTAGTGACGGAGCACTTTTTAAAAGAGGACAGGAAGGGTCGTATACTAATATTATGGCACAACAATTTAAACTAGTGGGAGGAGGGGATTTTAAAATTCCATATACAAACGATAATGTGGGGGGGCTGCTTTTTGGAGGGCAGGTAAATCCTGCTTTCGGTCCGAGATTATTTTTTAACGGAACAGCTCCGGTTCCGGTAAGTGGTGCCTCTACAACTGAAGTTTTTAATGCTGCTGTTGTCGCTGCAGGGCCTTATAATAATACTGGTGTTCCGGGTGCGAAAAGTTTTCATTTGCTGTCTCCGACTTATGGAGCGGCGGCTGGTTTGGCAAACGGAACTGCAAATCCGTACTATGTGCGTTTTGCTCCAAACGGAACAACTTCTGTATTAGCGTATGCGATGAGTCAGACACCGACATTCTTTTCCTTATGGATAGGAAATAATGATGTTTTAGGATATGCTACATCAGGAGGAGATGGTACAAATCCTATTACTCCGGCTACAGGTGCGCCGGGTGTTGGTTTTGATGGTACGTATAATGCTCTTGTTACTACATTAACTTCAGCAGGGGCTAAAGGTGTTGTAGCGAATATACCTTACGTTACTTCCATTCCGTTTTTTAAAACCGTTCCCTATAATCCATTAACAGTTTCTGTTTTAGGAAGTGGTAACGCTGCAGTCGGAACGGCTACTATAAATGCACTTAATGCCCAGTTGTACGGTCCGTTAAAAGATGCACTGGCTTATCTTGGTGTAACCAACAGAATTCAGTTGTTGTCTCTGACAGGAGGAAATCCATTGTTAATCAAAGATGAATCGCTGACTAATTTATCAGCGCAGCTTACAGCTGTATTTACACCTTCATTGGGTGCGCAAACGGCTGCTTTTTACGGGGCTGTTTTTGGACAGGCACGTCAGGCTACTGCTGCTGATTTGGTGCTTTTGACTACACAATCGGCTATTGGTGCGGCTCCTACTGCTGCAAATTCCGGAGTTGGATTTGCTCCGCCGGCACCATTAAATAAATTTGGAATCACATATCCGTTACAGGATAAATATGTTTTAATCCCAACTGAGATTGCTGAGTTGAAGGTGGTTACAGATGCTTTTAATGCAACGATAAGTGCGGCAGCCACCGCAAAAGGCCTGGCTTTTGTTGATGCTAATGCAATTATGGATCAAATCGATAAAGGTGGAGTTGTGGCAAACAATTTTACTTTGGCATCAACCTTTGTAACGGGAGGAACTTTTTCTTTAGACGGGATTCATCCTTCTCCAAGAGGTTATGCTTTTATTGCCAATAAATTTATAGAAGCCATTAATACAAAATACGGTTCCAATTTAAAGGGAGTAAATGTGGGTAATTATCAGGTGTTATATCCTGCAGTCCTTCCATAAAGATATTTTTTTAGTGAGAAAGCCACTCGTTTATAAAATGCAGTGGCTTTTTTATTTAACGAAAAAATTACCATTTTAGATATTTGGGACCTGAGTTTTAGGAATCAAACAAAAACATAGTATTTTTTTTAGAAAAAATATTGATTTTATATTTTAAAAAATTATCTTTGCGCTCTGAAAAAAGAGGTATTTTCGATAAACCTAAATAGCTATTTAATAAATACATAAGTAATGTCAAAAGTAATAGGAAAAGTTGCTCAAATCATTGGACCAGTAGTTGACGTAGTTTTCAACGGTAAGGATGTTGAACTTCCAAAAATTTATGATTCATTAGAAATCACAAAAAAAGACGGAACATTGTTAGTTCTAGAAGTGCAATCTCACATTGGTGAAAACACTGTTCGTACTATCTCTATGGACTCTACAGACGGTTTGTCAAGAGGATATGAAGTAGTTGGAACCGGAAACCCAATCCAAATGCCAATCGGTCCGGATGTATATGGAAGATTATTCAATGTAATTGGAGATGCAATTGATGGTTTAGGAAACTTGCCAAAAACAGGAGAGAATGGTTTGTCTATTCACAGACAGGCACCTAAATTTGAAGATTTATCAACTTCATCAGAAGTTTTATTCACAGGTATTAAAGTAATCGATTTGATTGAGCCTTATGCAAAAGGAGGTAAAATTGGATTGTTTGGTGGTGCCGGTGTTGGTAAAACAGTATTGATTCAGGAGTTGATCAACAATATCGCAAAAGGTCATGGTGGACTTTCAGTATTCGCAGGAGTAGGGGAAAGAACACGTGAAGGAAATGACTTGCTTCGCGAGATGTTAGAGTCAGGAATTATTAAATACGGTGATGATTTCATGCACTCTATGGAAAATGGAGGATGGGATTTATCTAAAGTAGATATGCCAGGAATGAGAGAGTCTAAAGCTACTTTCGTTTTCGGACAAATGAATGAGCCTCCTGGAGCTCGTGCACGTGTGGCACTTTCAGGATTATCTATTGCGGAATATTTCCGTGACGGAGCCGGAACTGATCAGGGTAAAGACGTATTGTTTTTCGTTGATAACATCTTCCGTTTTACACAAGCAGGTTCTGAGGTATCAGCACTTTTAGGACGTATGCCTTCTGCAGTAGGTTACCAGCCAACTTTGGCAACAGAGATGGGTGCTATGCAAGAGCGTATTACTTCTACAAACAAAGGATCTATTACATCTGTACAGGCGGTTTACGTTCCTGCGGATGATTTAACGGATCCGGCACCGGCTACAACTTTTGCCCACTTAGATGCAACAACAGTATTGTCCCGTAAAATTGCTGAGCTAGGTATTTATCCAGCGGTTGACCCGTTAGATTCTACTTCAAGAATTTTAACTCCTCAAATCTTAGGAGCTGAGCATTATGACTGTGCACAAAGAGTGAAAGAAATTCTTCAAAAATACAAACAATTGCAGGATATTATTGCGATCCTTGGTATGGAAGAATTATCTGAAGAAGATAAATTATCTGTATCCAGAGCACGTCGTGTGCAACGTTTCTTATCTCAGCCTTTCCACGTAGCGGAACAATTTACAGGTATTCCTGGAGTTCTGGTTGACATTAAAGATACTATCAAAGGATTCAACATGATTATCGACGGTGAATTAGATCACCTTCCTGAAGCAGCTTTCAACCTGAAAGGTTCTATCCAGGATGCAATCGAAGCCGGAGAAAAAATGTTGGCGGAAGCATAATCTAGTTTTCAGTATTCTGTCGCAGTATTCAGTACTGAGACTGATAACTGAGACTGTAAACTAAAAAATATGATTTTAGAAATAGTATCACCAGAAGCAAAATTATTTTCGGGAGAAGTAACTTCAGTTACATTGCCGGGAGTTGATGGAAGCTTTCAAATATTGAATCATCACGCTCCTATTGTTTCTATTTTAGAAAAAGGAACTATTAAAATTGTTGCTCCAAGCTTCAGTTTTTCTAAAGAAGTAGCGGGAAAGTTCACGAAAGTAAATGACCAGACTTATACTTTAGATATTGTGTCAGGTACTATCGAAATGAAAGACAATAAGATAATTGTTTTAGCAGACTAAGATAATTTGAAATAAATTTTAAAAGCCATTCGCGAAATCGAATGGCTTTTTTTATTTTTGAAAAATGAAAAATAATAAGAAGTCTGAAATTTTAATTTCACAAAAGAAGAGAAGTTGGTATGAATTAGTACTGGCAGCTGTGTTTTATGGTGTTTTTATCTATTTATTAGGGATTCTGATTTATGTAGTTTATTTAGGTATTTCTGTTGTCACTTTTATCAAGCTTCTGACTTCACTTGTTTCCGTGGGTGGTTTCTGTTTTGGTTATGGATTGATTTTCTCTGCAACAAAGGATATTATTATAAATGTTACTGACAGTATTATTATAACAAGATATGTGGTTGGGCCATTTTCATATGATGTTAAATCGAAGGTAACAGAGTTTGAATATGTTTCTTTTTTTCAGGATAAATGGGATGAATATGCGACGAATCTTTGGTATGTTAAAAACAGGCATTATAAAATGTGCAGTTTTGAAACTAAAGAATCTGCCTATCAGTTTTGTTTAGATCTTTCGACAAAGCTAAATATTGATATTCTTGATGCAACTGAAAAAGGGAACTTTAAATGGATTGAAAAAGACGTTTTGAAATAAACGAACACACAACATTCATGTTCGGTTTTTTTTGTTATCATTCTCTATATTTGAAGTATTAAAATCTCTTTATAAAAATATTGATCCTGCTATAAAAGCTCAGTAAGCTTTTATAATTACGTTTTGTCAGCCGATGAAGCGTAAAAATCTATGTCTAATTTTATAAAGAGTATATATGAAAAATATAAAAATTGCCGTTTTAGGCGGTGGAGGAAAAACTGGAAAATATCTTGTAAACCAGTTATTGAAAGAAGGATTTAGTATGAAACTTTTACTAAGAACTCCTGAGGAATTTAAAATCCAACATTCACAAATCGAAATTATCAAAGGGGATGCAATTGATGCAAACGCTATTCGTTTACTGCTCGAAGGGTGCCAGGCAGTTCTGAGTACTATTGGTCAGCGTCCGGGAGAACCAATGGTGGCAAGTCAGGCCACAGTTAATATATTGAAAACGATGAAGGAATACAACATCAAAAGATATGTTTTACTGGCAGGGCTTAATATAGATACTCCATTCGATAAAAAAAGCGAAAAAACAACGCTTGCTACCAACTGGATGAAAACCAATTATCCTGAAATTCAAAAAGACAGGCAATTGACATATGATCTTTTGACTGATAGTGCTGTTGACTGGACATTGGTCAGGGTTCCGTTTATTGAATTTACCGATGTCAGTTCTGAATTAGTTATAAGTCTGGAAGATTGCCCGGGAGATAAAATTAGCGCCCCTGATATTGCAGATTTTATGATTAAGGAAATAACCGATTCTGAATTTTCCCGAAAAGCACCTTTTGTCAGCAGTATTTAAACATTAGAAAAGTAACGGCGGATGAGATCACATCCGCCGTTTTATTTAATTGGGATCATTTTCATAACTTTGCTTTTATGAAATTACCCAAAAACCTTATTCAGAAACTCGAAGACAGAAAGCAGAATAATTCGTTACGACAATTACCATGTTTTAATAATCTTGTTGATTTTTCTTCTAACGATTATATTGGTTTTTCGAAATCAGAATCTGTTTTTAAGCAGGCACATCATTATTTGATAGAAAACGAGATTATTCAGAATGGCGCAACAGGTTCGCGTTTAATTTCCGGTAATCATTCGCTTTATCAAATTGCCGAATTGTTTATTGCGGATTTTCATGGCTCAGAATCGGCTTTAATTTTTAATTCAGGTTACGACGCCAATGTTGGGTTTTTTAGCGCTGTACCGCAAAGAAATGATGTTATACTTTATGATGAACTGAGTCACGCTTCTATTCGTGATGGCATTACAATGTCGAATGCTAAATCATACAAGTTCAGTCACAATGATTTTGAAGATTTGGAACGTCTCGTTCTGAAATTTCCAGACACCACCATCTATATTGTCACCGAAACTGTTTTTTCTATGGATGGCGACAGTCCGAATTTAGAAGAACTGGTGGCGTTATCAGAAAAGTACAATTGTTTCCTTGTGGTGGATGAGGCGCATACTTTAGGTGTTTTTGGTGAAAAAGGAGAAGGACTGATGCAGTACCTGCAATTGCAGGATCGTATTTTTGCACGTATCATGACCTTCGGAAAAGGTTTGGGCTGTCATGGCGCTGCCGTTTTGGGAAGTTCAGATCTCAAAGAATACCTGGTCAACTTTGCCAGAAGCTTTATTTACACTACAGGATTATCTCCGCATTCCGTTTCCACCATTTTAACGGCCTATCAGCACTTGGAAACGGAGACAGAAACGATCCAAAAATTACGTCAGAACATTGTATTTTTTAATCAGCAAAAAAACGTACTGGGTTTAAAACCAATGTTTGTCAGAAGCAAATCTGCCATCCAATCGGCAATTGTTCCCGGAAATAAAAATGTAAAGCAATTGGCCGGACAATTACAGGATAAAGGGTTTGATGTAAAACCCATACTCTCTCCAACAGTTCCGGAAGGGCAGGAGCGACTTCGTTTTTGTATCCATAGTTATAATTCAGAAAAAGAGATTAATCAGATTCTTGAATTACTTAGAGATTTTGTGTTTTAAGGCTTTTTATATTCTTGTCAGGCTGAGCGGAGTAGAAGCCCCGCTCCAATAGTCAAGCCTTCGACTTCGCTCAGGGTGACATTCAAATCGTTAAATCATCCTGTTTTATTTATTTTTGTATACACATAAAAAATCCATGACAACCTGTTTGACCCGATAAATCCGTGAACTATTAAAACTTCGTTTAAAAAAAGATCCTTCTTTAAGCCCTGATTTTCCTCACTTGTCAAAAAAGTTTAGATTTTTTTGTAACGTTTTGGCTCTTTGATTACTTACGAGTCGTAATCAAAATAACTAAAACCATTATGAAAACGCAATCCTCTTTATCAAAACAAAATAGCTTCAATTTTATTTTTGTCATTCTTGCTTCGGCCGGATTTGGATATGCCCTGGCAAATCAGTTTATATTCGGCAAACCGAATCTGGGATTTGTTGTTCAAATGGCATTTTTAAGCATTGCTTCTGTTGCTTCCTGGCAACGAAATAAGAAACGTAATTAAAAAAGGAGTTTTCAATCAATCAATCAACTTTCAATCAATCAACAAAATGAAAAATTTATTCAAATCAGCAGTAGCAGTAGTAGTATTTGTTTTTAATGGTGCAATCAGTGCCCAGACGGTTTCTACAAAATTAGAAAACTCCCTTTTGTGGGAAGTATCAGGGAACGGGATAACGAAACCTTCCTATTTGTACGGAACGATTCATATGATTTGCGGACCGGATTATTTTCTGTCTGAAAAAACAAAGAGCGCATTTAATGCTTCAGGTGAATTGGTTCTGGAAATTAATTTTTCTGATCCTAAGGAAATGAGTGATATGCAGCAAATGGCAATGGGTAAGGAACCTTTAAGCAAAAGATTAAATCCGGAACAATTGTCTAAATTAGATGCAATTTTAAAAAAGACATCCGGAATGACCGTTCAGCAAGTAGATGCTTTTAGTTTAATGACCGTGATGAGTTTAATTTCGATGAAATCTTTTGGCTGTAATGATCTCAAACTTTATGAAATGGAGTTTATCGAAAGCGCTAAGAAGAAAAACCTGAAAATTAGCGGACTGGAAACGGTTAAATCACAATTCGAAAGTTTTGGAAACGCTTATGCTGATGATGAAATGATAGCCATGTTGGAAGAGTCAGATGTGGAGGAAACAAAGTTGTTGGTTGCAAATTATAAAAAGGAAAATTTAGAAGAACTATACAAAACTTCAACTTCTGAGAATATAATGAATGCTAAAGCCAAAAAATATATGCTTGACGAAAGAAATCATAATTGGGCAGCACTTTTGCCTGAAATGATGAAAAAAGGAAATCTGTTTGTGGCGGTGGGAGCAGCGCATCTGGCTGGAGAAGAAGGAATAATTAATTTGTTAAGAAAAGCAGGATATACTGTAAAACCAGTAATGAACTAAACTATTTTGAAAGAGAAAGAATTTTTAAACCGGATAGAAAGTCATAAGGGAATCTTGTACAAAGTTTCTAAAATGTACATGAACAACCATGATGATCAGCAGGACCTGTTTCAGGAAATCGTCTGTCAGCTTTGGAAGTCGTATGAATCCTTTAGAAACGAAAGCCAGTTTTCGACCTGGATGTATCGTGTGGCAGTAAATACTGCAATTGTATTTCTCAAAAAGGAGAAACGGAAAGTAGACAAGTACGAAATTGCTTCAGAGAATATCAGGGAGGATGAAGGCGATTCCCATATAAAGGAAAGTCAGATCGATCATTTTTACAAAGCAGTTCAGAAATTAGGAAAGATTGACAAAGCTATCATTTTCTATCAGCTAGAAGGATTCTCTCATAAAGAAATAGGCGATAATTTAGGAATTAGTGAAGGAAATGCCAGAGTGAAATTAAACAGGGCAAAAGAAAAATTAAAAGAAATAATTAAAAATCAGGGATATGGACTTTAACGATATACAAAACGCATGGAATAACGAAAAAGGAGAAAATGTCGTTCTTCCAAACAATTTAGAAAGAATACAATCGGCAAATACGCCATTAGATAAAATTAGGAAAAATATAAAAGGTGAATTTATTTATCAGATTATTAGTATTGTTTTTCTGGGGTTCGTTCCGCTTTTTTATAATTTTCCTGAAAAAATGAACATCTTATATTATTTACTTTTTACCTTTTATGTATTAGTTTGTGCATATTATATAACGAGATTTTACCTCTTTTATAAAAGATTGAGCGCTATAACTTTAAAGACAAAAGACAGTTTATATGAAACGTATTTTGATATCAGACTCAATATGGAATTATACAAAACTTTTGGATTTGCCTTAACCCCTTTTTTAATCTTGTATCTGATAGGTTTCTTTTATTACGCATTTTCTAAAATTCCGGGTTTTATAGCTAATGAGTTTACAAACTATCAATTAATAGCATTGTTTTCGATTGTGGTTTTTAGCATGTTGCTGATGGGAATTTCTTTAGAATTGTGGGTAAAAAAGTTTTACGGCAAGTATGCTGGGGAAATCAGAAAAGTGATAGACGAATTAAAAGAAGAATAATAAAAAACAGAACCCATCAATTACGATGGGTTCTGTTTTTATTGGTATTTTTGCGGAGAATATTACACCGAGATTCACAGAATAGGCGCAGAGATTCACAAAACAATTTATTCTTTGTGTTGCTTTGTGCTTTTATTTGCGAATCTCCGGGAAACTACAATCTATGAAAATATTTATAACAGGAATTTCAACCGATGTTGGTAAGACAATATCTTCTGCAATTATTGTTGAAGCTCTGGAAGCTGATTATTGGAAACCCGTTCAGGCAGGAGATTTAGATAATTCTGACAGTCATAAAATCAAAAATCTAATAAGTCATACTGAGCGAAGCCGAAGTACCCAATTTTATTCCAATGCTTATCAATTAAATACGCCTGCAAGTCCGCATCTGGCCGCCGAGATTGACGGAATTACAATTGATTTAAAAGAAATAAAAGAACCAAAAACAGATAACCATCTGGTAATTGAAGGGGCAGGAGGAATTTTTGTCCCGTTAAACCAAAACGATTCCATTATTGATCTGATTCAGCCGGATTATAAAGTGATTGTGGTTTCAAGACATTATTTAGGAAGCATCAATCATACTTTGTTAACGGTTGAAGCAATTAAAAACAGGGGCTTTGAAGTTGCCGGAATTGTCTTTAGCGGAAGCGAAAACAAATCTACAGAGGATTTAATTCTGCATAAAACCGGAATAAAATGCATTGGCAGAATCGATGAAGAACCGTATTTCGATCAAAATGTAATCCGGGAATACGCCGATTTATTTCGACATAATTTGTTGTCGTTAGAGAAATCTAAAATCTAAAATCAGAATCTACAATATTATATCAGATGACTTTATCAGAAAAAGACAGCCAGTACTTATGGCATCCGTATACACAACATAAAACGTCACAGACTCCAATTGCAATTACAAGAGGAGAAGGTGCCTTGCTTTGGGACGAGAATAATAAAGAATATATTGACGCTATTGCTTCGTGGTGGGTAAATCCGTTTGGTCATAGTAATAAAATTATAGCTGATGCGATTTATAAACAACTCACGACCTTAGAGCATGTTTTATTCGGAGGTTTCACCCATGAGCCAGCCATACAAGTAGCCGAAAAACTAATGAAAATTTTGCCCAAAAATCAGCAGAAAATTTTCTTCTCCGATAATGGTTCAACAGCTGTAGAAGTAGCCATAAAAGTAGCACTTCAGTATTTTTTCAATAAAAATGAAAAAAGAACCACTATAATTGCTTTCGAAAATGCGTTCCACGGAGATACTTTTGCGGCAATGGCAGCCAGCGGAATCTCTTTTTATACGCAGGCTTTTCAGGGAATGTTTATAGACGTAGTCAGAATTCCGGTTCCTGTGAAAGGACAGGAGGAGGTAAGTTTTAAAGCCCTGAAAGCAATAATCAAAAGTCATAATTGTGCCGGCTTTATTTTTGAACCTTTAGTACAGGGAGCAGCCGGAATGGTGATGTATGAGCCTGAAGCACTGGAAACTTTAATCAAAATTTGTAAAGAAAATAAGGTTTTGACTATTGCCGATGAAGTGATGACCGGTTTTGGTAAAACCGGAAAAACTTTCGCAATGGATTATGTTGCTGAAGAACCGGATATGATTTGTTTATCGAAAGCACTGACCGGAGGAACAATTCCAATGGCCATTACGACTTTTACGCAGGATGTTTTCGATGCTTTTTATGATGATGATATTAACAAAGCATTGTTTCACGGTCATACTTTTACGGCAAACCCTACCGGTTGTTCGGCTGCGTTAGCAAGTATCGATTTATTGCAGACCGAAGAAATGCAAAATAACATTCAGCGAATACATGAAAGACATTTAACTTTTCAGCAAAAAATTGAAAAGCATCCAAAAGTGGTTACAGCCAGAACGCTTGGGGTTATTTTTGCAGTTGAAATAAAATCGGATGCTGAGGAAAGTTATTACGGCTCTATGCGTACAAAACTGTATAATTTTTTTATAGATAAAGGCGTTATTTTAAGACCGGTGGGAAATATTGTTTACATTTTGCCCCCTTATATTATGACCGATGAGCAGCTTCAGAAAGTATATGCTACCATTGAAGAAGCGATTGAAATGGTTTAATTTAGTTTGAAAATCCTGCGAACTTTGCCTAAACTTTTGCGAACTTTGCGGTAAAATTATTTATTTTGAATTTACAAAAAATAGCAATAACAGCTTTCTCTTCTATTTCTCCTTTGGGGAATACCGCAGAAGAAGTCTGGAAAAATTATCTTAACGATCAACATTGCTTTACAAAGCAGTTTTTAGATCATCAGGAGACGTCTGTAGCCGCTTTAAGTGCTGAATCGGAACAATTGGTAAGGGAAGTTCGGGAATCGGATATTAAATATAAGTTTTTAGATAATTCTGTTTTGTTTGCTTTAACCGCTTCAAGAAAAGCAGTGGAAAAAGCCGGCTGGAATAAAGAGGATATTTTCGGAATAAATATTGGCTCTTCCCGCGGTGCCACTGATTTATTCGAAAAGCATTACAAGGAATATATGGACACTGGAAAAGCACAGACCTTAGCTTCTCCAACCACAACATTAGGGAACATATCTTCCTGGATTGCACATGATCTGCAAAGTGAAGGTCCTGAAATTTCACATTCGATAACGTGCTCTACAGCACTTCATGCTCTTCTAAACGGAGTAGCCTGGCTGCGGTCCGGAATGGCGGATAAGTTTTTGGTGGGTGGAAGTGAAGCCCCTTTGACAGATTTTACCATTGCTCAGATGAGGGCCCTGAAAATATATTCCCGTATTGATCAGAACGAAGAAGCCTGGCCAAATCTTGCTTTCGATTTTGAGAAAACGCAAAATACCATGATTTTAGGCGAAGGAGCAGCCGTTTGTTGTCTGGAAGCCGGAGAAAAAGAAAATGCTATAGCCTATGTGACAGGTGTTGGTTACGCCACTGAAATTTTAGAACACAACATTTCAATTTCCGCAGAGGCAGATTGTTTTCAAAAGTCTATGAAAATGGCATTGCAGCAAACTAACCCGGAAGAAGTAGATGTAATTGTAATGCATGCACCGGGAACCATTAAGGGAGATTTGACCGAATTGCGTGCGATTGAAAAGGTTTTTGGGACTGAAATTCCCTTATTGACCACCAATAAATGGAAAATCGGACACACTTTTGGAGCTTCCGGAATATTAAGCCTGGAATTGGCTCTTTTAATGCTCGAGCATAATACTTTCATTAATGTTCCTTTTGGAGAAGTGCAGGAGCAAACAAAACCATTGAGAAAAATATTGATTAATGCGGTAGGTTTTGGCGGTAATGCAGTCAGTATCTTAATTGAAAGAGCGTAGTTTAGTTCTGTAAGCTGAATCATCATAGAATAAAAAAAATCCATTTGCCTACGCAAATGGATTTTTTTTATGGATAAACGAAGTGTTAGGTCTTATTGAAATATAACTTTCTTCGTAAGGGTATGCTCATTGTCCAGGGTTACTTTTACCAGTAAAACCTGATTGGCAGACTGTAAATTTGTTATTTGCAATTCAGTTGCACTAACTTTCTTTTTGCTGTAAAGCAGTTTTCCTGAAATATCATATATCGTAACTTCTTTGATGTTTTCTTTTGCAGAAGTCACTTTGACGGCTTTGTTTTTGACACTAACCAGAATGTTGTTTTCAGTGTTTTCAAAATCACCCGTACCCAGGGTTTTATCCGTATAACGCAATACCAGACGATCGCCAAAAGTTCCCGCTTTTGTGGTAAAGGTGTATTTACCGTTCTTCAGGTTGTGGATGATACCGGTTGCCTTGTCTTCAATGTAAACAGGCTGATTCACTAATTCACCATCGGTATGCTGTATCGAAATGGCAAAATCACCCTCGATAGTACTGCGGTAACCCAAAGGAACAATATCGGTATCCGTAAAAGGCAGGGCACGTCCCTGGATCACATAATTCAGGTCATTGTTGATACTGTAAAAATCAAGATAGGGGTTGGCATCAAAAGATTCTCCGTCATATCTGTTATCAATTCCATTGGTTGCTCCGTCTATATATCCTACCAGCATTTGCTTAAAGGCACCTTTATCATTGGTGATGTTAAGCCAGATACGGGATTTCTCTGTTTCTTTTGCTGTTTTAGCATGTTTAAAAAACTGGCTGTTGTTTGCTCCGCCCTCTCTCATTTTGTTGGTAAAGACAACTGTTCCTACATCATTGGTACTGGCAAAAAAGGATTGTCCGGCTGCGATATGGCCCTGAGGGATAAAAGGATTATTGCCCGGGGCATCGTCACCGGTTGGTGCGCCTTCGGTGGCCACTCCGCCTGTTAAATTAAAAACGGCATAGTCGTCTGCATCATAGTCTTTTTTTGAAATGGTTAAAGGCGTATTGTGCGTCCAGAAATAAAACGTTCCGTTTATAAAATTATTGGCTTTTAGGAATTCATTGGCACTCAAAGCCGATGGATAAGGATTACCGATCAGGTAAAATTTGTTCTTTTCCAGAGTTTCACCGGACAAATTACCATTGTTCGGAACGCCTTTAAAATCAGCCGTAAAATCAGCCCTTACCGTATTGGAATAGTTTTGCGGACCACGAATAATATATCCTTTACCTATGGTCATCACATCGTTTGGACTGGTTATTACCCAGTTGTCGCCGTTGAAACCAAAATATTTGTCTGACAGCGTTAACGGGGAAACGTCAACTAATTTCTGAGGCTTTACCGGTGTAGACCAGT
The DNA here is from genome assembly GCF_020991415.1 of Flavobacterium sp. ENC. GTDB lineage: Bacteria > Bacteroidota > Bacteroidia > Flavobacteriales > Flavobacteriaceae > Flavobacterium. The sequence goes on from NZ_JAJMOY010000001.1 coordinate 969,358, forward strand.
ATTCAAAATCAGAAAGACGCATCGAGCTTGTACGTTTGTATGTAATATTTCCTGTATTCGCTACATTACTGTCCTGAAGCAAACTGGAGTTGTTCTCAAAAGTCAGCGTGGCTCCGCTGTTAACATTCAAAGCATTTGTGACTGTCAGTGTACGACCGGCAGGAACTAAAAGATTAACTCCTGAATTGATAGTACAGGAACATGCCTCTAAATCTGATGCTATGGTGTAAGCTCCTGCAAAAACGACATTTTTTGTAATATCAGGGGTTCCACCAGACCATACGGTGCCATTCCAGGTTGTTGCCGATTGGTTGGTGATGGGCACCGTAGCAGTTGCAGGTGATTGACAACCCGTGCTGTTCGTTACTCTAAAAGTATAGTTTCCTACAGGCAGGCCTGTAATTGTTGCTGTTGCTCCGGTTCCTGTAGTTACTACAGCACCCGGTGATCTTGTTAAGCTCCATGTTCCTGCAGAAGGTAAATTAGTTAAAACAACACTCCCTAATGCGCTGCAGGTAGTATTTGTTATTTTATCAATAGTTGGAGTGGCCAGTAAAATAGTTTCAATGGGCAGCGGTGTATCTTCAACGGTATTTAAAGACGGATCGGTACCTGTAACTTTTGGGGAATTAACAATCCTGCCTGCAGCTACATCTGCACTTGTGACAACATAGGTTCCAGTTAGTGTTGCTTTTGCCCCAACGGCTAAACTGGCTATAGGATTTCCGGAAATTGTCACTCCGGTATTTGGATCGCTAATTTGAATATTAGTTATGGGTACTTCGCCGTTGTTTGTAATTTCGTAGGTATAATTTACAGTATCCCCTAATTTACCACATGGCAGTATTGAGGATGTAGCAACCAGTTTTAATTCTGCAATTTTCAACGATTTGGTGTTGAAAGCAATAAAAGCACAATCTGAACTTCCTGAAAAAGTAACGACAAAACGGTCTACTTGTGCAGCGTTTGCAGCTGTGATACCAAAGGAACTTGTTTCGATACCTAACATTCGGATGTCTCTTGTCGCAGCCGGAGTAAAACCATACGTTCCATCCATTTTGAAAAGATCCAGACTATAGGTTCCTACAGCCGGAACTGATGCGGATCCAAAAAACACAGATAGTTCATTTCCTACTGTGTTTCCTGACGCATCAATAAATTTAAATTTATCTGCCTGGACGGCACTGCCGGGTTCGGCAACCTGGGTTACAATCAGATCGGGAGTATCATCATTCAATCCGGTAAGATTAAGATTATTAGTACCAATTTTGAATTCAGCAGTACCTGCTTTTATATTTGCAATTCCCGTTCCGAGTGCTAAACCATTAGGGCCGTCGGTAAGTCTTGAGGCAAGTTCGGCACCGGTTGCAGTGGCTCCGATTAATTTTGGAGTTAAAATGGCTCCAGTTGCGGATTCATCGATCATAGAACCTTGTAATATGTACATAGAAGGGTCTATTCCTATACTCTGAATTTTTAACGCTCTGAATTTCTGAGGACTAAAAGTTACCGTATTTGCTGTAAGCGTATTGTCATTGACACCGGTAGAGTATGTTTTTCCATTCTGTGCCCATGTGAATGCCAGCAAATTATTTTCCCTGTCAGGTCTATTTCCGACACCGGTTGTAGTATTCGATGTCCAGTACCCTTTCCAGTCGGTATGAATTCTTGTAACTGTATTTTGACTTAATGCACTAAAAGAAATCAGGAAAAAAAGCAGTCTTATATTTTTTAAAATTAAAGAACGAATTAACAATAGTAGCTTTGAGGACATAAGGTTTGGTTTGTTTTTATTTGTCTTTTGTTACGTTTATAATAAGTATTTCAAGTTTTAAGCTTGTGATATATGATGAAAATGGTCACTACGCTAAAAAATCCGACAACTTTCGATGCCGGATTCTGATATGGAATTAATTATAAAAATCAATTAAAAATTATTTTTTTAGATTCAACATGATCATTGTCTAAAATCACTTTTGTGAACAAGACCTGATTTCCCGACTGCAAATTTGATATTTGCAATTCTGTTGCATCTACTTTCTTTTTGTTATAAAGCACCTTTCCGGAAATATCAAAAATGCTAACTTCTTTAATGTTTTCCGTTGTTGAAGTTACTTTTATCACTTTGTTTTTTACGGAGACGATTACGTTCTTTTCAGTGTTTTCAAAATCACCTGTTCCTAATGTTTTGTTCGTATATCGAAGAATAAAACGATCTGAAAAAGTTCCTTTTGCTGTTTTAAAGGTGTATTTGCCAACTTTTAAATTATGTATTTGCCCTGTTGTTTTATCTTCCAGGTAAATTGCCTGATTCGCCAGATCACCATCTGTCTGTTCGATCGCAATGGTAAACTCCCCTTCAATAGCAGTTCGATATCCTAAAGGAACGATATCACTATCAGAAAAAGGTAATGCACGTCCCTGAATTACATAATTGTTCTCATTTTCAATGCTGTAAAAATCTATATAGTCATTACCATCAAAAGTCAGTCCGTCAAATCTGTTTTCGAAATCATTGGTTGCACCTTCAACATATCCGACCAGCGTTTGTTTAAAAGCACCACCTTCATTGGTCATGTTTAACCATACACGGCTTCTCTCTGTTGCAGCCGTTTTCGATGCATTTGAAGTTTTAAAGAATTGATTGTTCAATCCTGCAGGTCGCATTGAATTGTTGAATGTAACGATTCCATCAGTATTTGCGCTTACAAAGAATGACTCTCCCGCTGCTACCTTACCTGAAGGGATATTGTTGTTAATACCCGGTGCTGTAGAAGGAGCAGTAGCTGTACCTCCTGTTAAATTGTAACTTGCATAATCATTGGAATTATACTGATACTTTGCTGTGGTACCGATTGCTGTATTGTGTGTCCAGAAATAAAGAGTACCATTTAAAAAGGTATTTGCAGCTAAAAATTTATTAGCATCTAATGCAGATGGATATGGATTTCCAATCAAATAGAAATTATTGGCTTTAAGTGATTCACCTGTAATCACTCCGTTATTGGGAATCCCGATAAAATTTACTCCTTGTGCATACGTAGGTGTTGTCCAGTTATCTTTACCGTTTGGATAAGTATAACCTGCGCTCGGAACACGGATAATGTATCCTTTTCCGGGAGTCATAACAGTATTACCGCTTTCTATTACCCAATTCGTACCATTAAAGGACATATATTTGTCAGATAATGTATTCGGAGACAAGACATTCAGCTTTTGTCCTACAACTGCTGCTGACCAGTAGGTATAGTCAAAATTCTTCATTGGAAACGAAATACGTTCCATATCAAATGAATTTGAAGCTCCGGTATAAGTAGCATTATCATTGGTCTGTACGAAAGAACCATTATTTTTTATAACAATCTTAGCATTTGTATTTACTACGATATTCTCGTTTACCGTAAGTGTCTTATTTCCCGGGATTGTCAATGTTTTACCTGCAGCTATTGTACAAGAGCAAACTTCTAAATCGGTAGATAAAATTAAATCGTTATTCACCGTAATAGATGAGCCAGTTGCGGGAGCTACTGATCCGTCGTATGTAAAAGGCGTATCAATAAAGTTAATCGCGACATTAGCATTACCACCATCTTCTCTTAAACGCACTTCTACTTTAGAAGTTTTATTTAATGGATAGGTACCCGGAATCATTGATGTCGTATTTGTATAACCGTTTTGCGTAAAAATTTTCGTTCCGTCGATATAAACCTCGGCAATATCATCACAATTTACCAATTGTAACTGGTAGCGGCCACAAGCAAATCCCTGACGTTTGTAAGTAATGGCAAACTGATCTACAGGCATTGGAGCACCTTGCCATCCGGAATACGATGATGGTGATAAGGTAGCATTCCAATAAGTCTGTGTATTAATATTTACACCAGTGGCAACATAAGTTCCGGCATAAGCATTTGCTGCCAAAGCAATATCAGGTGAGTTAAAACCGTAGACATTCCATTTATTATCTCCGAAAGGAAAAGTAGTATCTCCTTTTATTTCTCCGTATGAAAATGATACTCTCGATGATTCTCCGTTTTCATAATACTCCAAAACGAAGTTATGAGTACCTGCTGTAGCAAAAGTATATTGGGTAGAATAAGTCGTATAACTGTGGTCACTCCAGGAATTTGAAGGGTTAAATGGAACCAGAGTGCCATCAATATATAACCTTACACCATCGTCACCGCCTATTGTGAAATTATAGGTACTTGCTGTTGTAGTCGTCTGCATTAGGTAACGTACCATAAACTTGTCACTTGGTACAGTCCCACAAAATGCATTTGCTTCAACAGTTGTGTCTCCCGTAATTACAGCAGTACCGACATTTCGGTCAAAATTTGCTTTCTCAGCTATTGAACCAACGTAAGTTGTAGTAGCAGGAGTATTTCCAGTATAGGAATATACAAAACCTTTCCAGTAGTTAATTCCCGCAGTTGGTGTAGCGGCACACACTGCTGCTGTTCCGGTAACTGTTACTGCTGCAGACGAATAATTTAATGCGGCATTCTTAAGCGTATACGTAAAAGAGGCTGTTCCTGTAAAACCACTTGCAGGAGTAAAAGTGATGTTGTTCAATCCGTTAACCGTAACCGTTCCGTTGGATGGTTGTGTTACCGTTATCGTTTGTAAAGCACTGGAACTTCCAATAACATCATTGTCTAAAATTGGAATTACAACTGCCTGATTGGTTGGTGTAGAAACATAATCATTACTAGCGGTTAAGGTGTTGGTATCTTTTACAATTCCCTTAATACTTGCCGTAGCCCTGAAATGAAACTGATTATTAGTATTGTAAGCATAGGCCCTAATGTACAGGGTTTCTCCTGCCAATAAAGTATTTAAATCACTGGCAAATGCTGGTTCAATGGTTGTCCAGGTACCCGTTGTTGTACCTGAAAACAGTACTCTTTCAGCACCTGTAAAAGTGTTGCTTTTAGAATAAAGAATTTGCAGTTTTTGTCCTGACCCTCCCTGACTTCTGTAGGTAAGAAGAAAAGTAGATAAATCAATTTTATGATTTGCATCTGCTTTAATTTTAAATTCTACATATTTAGAAAGATCGTAACTTCCTCCATTTTGACCCGGAGTTGGCCAGCTGCCTGTTTGATAGAAAGGATTGCTTGCATCTTCACTATTGTTGAAAGATACAGTTGGAGTCGCGGCACTAGGAATATCACTTGCCGTTATATACGAAGAATTCACGGTAGCTTTAAATCTGTTAGTGCTTGTTTTAGCATCCCATAGTACTAAACCATCAGCTGTTAAATCAGCAATAGTTACCTGAATATTCGCTGTAGATGAAGGATCAGTACCTTTCGTAATGGTATATTTGAATGTGGATGTACCTGTGAAATTTTTAGCCGGATTGAATGTTATTGTCTTATCCGGATTTAAGATTGCTGTTCCTTCCGATGCTGCCGGAGGCGTAGAAATGGCAATTGTCGCTACACTTGAACCCTGAACATCATTGCTTAACGGCGAAATATTAAGAGCAATTTCTTTTTTAGTCGTTAAGTAGTCATTTATGGCTAAAATTTTAGAAGAGTCAAAAGCAGAAACAGTTCCTTTTAAAATGGCAGGCAAATTACCTGAATTGGTTCCTGTTCTGAAATGAAAATTATTATTGCTATTGTAAGCATATAGACGAACGTAAACTACCTGTCCGGGTAAAACCGGATTTACTTCTGCTGAAAAAAGAGGATTTATAGTAGTCCAGCTTGAAGCAGTCACTGTTTCAGGTGCCAAAACCTTTACTCCGGTTGTAAAACCAGGATCTTTAGAGTATTGTATCTGAAATTTTTGGCTGGTACCACCCTGCACTCTGTAGGTAATATTGAAAGAACTTAAGTCAATTTTATTACCTGCTTTTGGTGCAATTTTAAATTCAACATATCTGGCAGGATCATAACTACCTGTAAATTCAAGTGTATTGGGCCAGCCACCGGTGCTAAAATAAGGATTATTAACATCATCGGTATTGTAATTTAAGCTAACGCCTCCATTAACAGTAAAATCCGGAGATACAGCTGTGCCAGTATACAAAAGAGTATTATCGTACACAGGAGTGTTTCTATTTCCGGAAGAAGCTGCATTCCATTTTACCAGGTCACTCTGTGCAAAAACAGCAAATGGTAAAATTAAGAATAAAAGTAAAGTTTTTGTCATGTTAATTGTTTTCTATCAGGTTGTTATGCTAGCATAAAATTTGGCCCGCACAAATATATATACAACTACGAGTTGATGACAAAAGGGGTTTTAAGAAAGACTATATTATCGATTAAATGTTAAAAATAATCGACGAACTACATGCTGAAAAATGAAGAATTGTGTTATTTCTTATAAAACATAAAAATAAAAGATAAGAATTATCGTAAATTTTGGCCAAAAAAAAAGCATTTTTTGATAATTTAATTCAAAAAACGCGAGTTTAGCGTATTAATCCGCAAAAAAGTAATAATTTATAACTAACGGTTATTTTGTAATAAATAAGGATTTTAATACAATTTAAAATTTAATGATTAAATTTTTACGAAAGGAGAAATAAGAGATTTGTTTATAAAAATTCCCGATTTATAACTGTTCTAATTCTTTCATTTTTTCATAAACTAAATTACTTTCATAACCTCTTCGCAACATGTAATCGCAGAATTTTTTTCTCTTTTTAAGGGCATTTTTTTCAGAAATGGAATTCCAGAATCTTTCGGAAAGCTGTTCAAAAGTGTTGTAATATTCTTCTGGCGAAATTTCCTTGAGGGCGATTGTAATGATAGTCGAAGAAATTTGTCTGATTTTTAGTTCATTCGTAATTCTGATTTTTCCCCAAAATTTAATTCGGTGTTTCCCTCTGGCAAAACTGCAGGCAAAACGTGTTTCATTCAAAAAGTTATTTTCAATTAGTTGAACGACAATAGAATCTATTTCGTCAGAAGTCATTTTCAGACTGTATAATTTGGCAATAACTTCGCTATGACAGCGTTCCTGATAGGCACAAAACCGTTCTAATCTTAGTAAGGCTTCTTTTGGAGTACAGGTTGAATTCATGGGTTTTTTCTTTCTTTTTAACTATTATTGCTAAAAATAGTCATTTTGCTGTTAAAATTAGTCTTAATATCTTGTAAATTCTCAAAAAGTCTTTTGGTTAAAATGTTGCATATGAATAGAATTATGATATTTTTGTACGCAAAATTGGTTTGTTTATCGATGATTGAACAAAATTAACTAAATGGCTGATTTTAAAGTTTTTAAAACAATCTAAAAAAACATGACGTAAGTATATTATGATGTATAATATATAACCGCTGGTATTTTTTTATTCCGTTTTAGCATCCAAAAACAAAATTATAATATAAATACCACAACTTATATGATTAAAAAACTACTTTTATTCGTTCGATTATTGCTTTTAACCACATTTTCTATTTTTTCTTTAGATAATTCCCGAGGAAAATTAAGTGTTAAGGCAAAAATGTTTTGTTTTGCTTTGCTGTTTTGTGTTTCGTTTGCAAATGCAGCTACTTATTATTCCGGGATTAATGGGGCACCAACAGATGCCAATAACCTTAATAACTGGTGGCTCAACACTAATGGAACAGGAGGACATCCTGCAAATTTTACAACCGGAGGTGATATTTTTATTGTTCAGACGGGTCATAGCATGGCTACAACTGCAGCCTGGGCCGTAACTGGAAGTTTACAGATTCAAACCGGAGGAACTTTAAGTGTTGCAGCATTTGATATTACAATTTCGGGTACTACTTCTATCACTGGATCATTGATTCACAGCAGTAATACAGGAACAAAAACGTATGTTGGTTTAGTTACTATTGCTTCAGGTGGAGTATGGAATAATTCCAGTAATACCGGAGTGATTTTTAGAGGAGGAATTACCAATAACGGGACATTTACCAGTGGATCAGGAGTACACACCTTTAACACAAACAATCAGTCAGTTACCGGTAATTTTTCTATTCCGAAAATCACAGTTAACGGAGTTTCACTTACCAATATTAGCACCAATACTTTAAATGTTGCAACTGCACTAGATGGTACAGGAACTTTAATTAACCAGGGTACTTTAAACATTGCAGCTTCAACAGTATTAATTACAACACTTACTGCAACGGCAACAGGAAATAAAGTAAATTATAGCGGAGCGGCACAAACCATTAAGTCAACATCCTACTATGATCTTACTTTTACAGGTAGTGGTGTCAAAACTTTTGGCACAACAACTGTAGCAACTTCTAATTTTATTAATGTAGCAAGTGGTGTTAAGCTCGATTTATCGGGTAACAACGGACATACAGCCAGAGTTCTTATATTAGGTGGCGTTGGTCCTCTTATAAATTCATGGGGTGCGCAGGGATCAGGAGCCACAAATACAACGGATACTTATTTTACAAATACAAGTTATGGCAGAATAATTGTGAGCGGTTCCGGAACTTTCGATCCGGTAATAGACTCCAACTATGCTTCTTATACCAAAGGCGTAAGTGGTAAAGTAAATGCATCCTATGTTGAAAATGCTGTACCCACGGTATTGACAGCACCAAACGGGACGGTTTTTGTTAATGCCGATTTTGCAAGTTATGGTACTCCGACAGGAACAGCTCCAAATTTCACATTAGGGACTTGTAATGCTTTTAACAGTAGAACTGTAGCAACAGACGTTTTTTTAGGAAACACCACCGCCACTATTCCTGCAACAAACGCTACTTTCGGTGATCCTTGTGTAAGCATAGTAAAACGTTTAAGCGTTGTAGCCACTTATACAGAACCTATTTGTATAAACACAAGTCCGGGAATTATAACCGGTTCACCTCCTACGGGAGGAAATGGTACCTATACTTATCTGTGGGAAGTGAGTACTACAAGTGCCGTTTCAGGATATACTGCAGCACCGGGAACAAATAATGCAAAAGATTATACCCCTGGAAATTTAACAACTACCTCATGGTTCAGAAGAACGGTTTATTCAGGACTTTATGCCAGTGAAACAATCGTTATTGTTCAGGTTAATAATGCTCCGGTGGCTCCTACAGCAATTGCAAATACAGCATTTTGTGCAACAGGCGCAACTACCTTAACGGTTAGCGGAGGTAGTAAAGGAGGAAATGGAGGTTATGCACAATGGTATACAGGTTCGTGCGGAGGTACTCTTGTGGGATCAGGTGACTCTATAACAGTAACACCTACCGCTCCTACAACGTATTACGTTAGATATCAAAATGGTTGTACTACAACAGCTTGTTTCTCTAAATTAATAGAGGCTACTGTATCTATTACAGCAGCTTCTGCAGCTACACCAGTTTGTTATAATGCTTCAGCTATTCAGACAACACCTTTAGCCTATAGCGCTACAACAGGTACGCCAACCACCTATAGTATTGCATGGAATGCTTCGCCAACAAACAGCTTCGTTGCAGTTGCAAATGCCACATTACCTGCAGCTAATATCTCCGTTAGTGTTCCGGCGGGAACTAATCCGGGTATCTATACAGGTACACTTACAGTAAAAAATGGTACTTGTGTAAGTCTTCAAAATACTTTTACGGTAACTGTTAATGCTTTGCCGACAATCACAGGAACAGCAAATGTTTGTATAGGATCAACCACACAATTAACGGGTTCTGCTACAGCAGATGCTACAACACCATGGGCTTCAGGCACACCAACAGTTGCTACAGTATCTAATACTGGATTAGTAACAGGAGTTGCAGCGGGAACTAGCGTTATCACTTATAAAAACAGCAATGGCTGTACACAAACGGTGACTGTAACTGTAAATTCACTACCCACCATAACGGGAACGGCCAATGTTTGTATCGGATCAACCACACAATTAACAGGTTCTGCCACTCCAAATGCTACAACACCATGGAGTTCAGGAACACCAACAGTTGCTACAGTATCTAATACTGGATTAGTAACAGGAGTTGCAGCGGGAACTAGCGTTATCACTTATAAAAACAGCAATGGCTGTACACAAACGGTGACTGTAACGGTAAATTCACTACCCACCATAACGGGAACTGCAAATGTTTGTATCGGATCAACCACACAATTAACAGGTTCTGCTACTCCAAATGGCACAACACCATGGTCTTCAGGGACAACAACAGTTGCCACAGTATCAAATACCGGATTGGTAACAGGAGTTGCTGCAGGAACAAGTGTTATTACGTATAGGAATAGCAATGGTTGTACACAAACAGTGACTGTGACGGTAAATCCATTACCAACTATCACAGGAACTTCAGCTGTTTGTATCGGATCAACTACACAACTAACGGGTTCCGCTACAGCAGATGCCACAACACCATGGGCTTCAGGCACACCAACAGTTGCTACAGTATCTAATACTGGATTAGTAACAGGAGTTGTAGCGGGAACTAGCGTTATCACTTATAAAAACAGCAATGGCTGTACACAAACGGTGACTGTAACGGTAAATTCACTACCCACCATAACGGGAACTGCAAATGTTTGTATCGGATCAACCACACAATTAACAGGTTCTGCTACTCCAAATGGCACAACACCATGGTCTTCAGGGACAACAACAGTTGCCACAGTATCAAATACCGGATTGGTAACAGGAGTTGCTGCAGGAACAAGTGTTATTACATATAGGAATAGCAATGGTTGTACACAAACAGTGACTGTGACGGTAAATCCACAACCATCAGCGCCAATAGTAGGTACAATAACACAGCCAACATGTGTAGTCCCAACCGGAAGTGTGGTTTTAAGCGGATTACCTTCTACGGGAACATGGACATTAACAAGATCACCGGATGCTGTGGTTACTACAGGAACCGGAACAAGTATTACAGTTTCAGGTCTTGCAGCTAATACTACGTATACTTATACAGTTGGAAATGGTACCTGTACTTCGGTATCTTCAAACAATATTGTTATAAATCAATTACCGCTATTGGCAACCTGGAATGGAGGATGGACTAATGGTCCGCCAACAATCAATCAACCTGTTGTTTTTGCAGGAAATTATACATCAGCAGGAGATTTAAATTCTTGTAGCTGTACCGTAAATGCAGGCGTTAATGTTGTGATTAGTGATGGAAACACTTTAACAGTGACTAATGCCGTGACTGTTAACAGCGGTGCTACACTGACTTTCGAAAATAATTCAAGTTTAATGCAGGACAGTGAGGTAGTCAATACAGGAGATATTACGTACAAACGTACAAGCTCGATGCGTCTTTCTGATTTTGAATACTGGTCTACACCGGTAAAACCTCAGAAATTAGTTGACGTTTCCCCGTTAACGTTATCGGATAAATATTTTGGTTTCAACGGCGACAACTGGGTAATAACCAGTCCAAACGATGTGATGACCATAGGCAAAGGATATATTATTCGTGGTCCGCAAAACTATTCCAATACGGTAAGGGCTGATTTTACGGCTGTTTTTAAAGGCGTTCCGAACAATGGTAATTTGTCCGGTGAAACCCTGGAAAAGAACAAATTTTACCTGATCGGTAATCCTTATCCATCGGCTTTGAGTGCCAATGAATTCCTAAAAGCCAATAATTTTATAAACGGAACGTTTTATTTCTGGACGCACAATACGCCTTTAACCATTTCAAAAAAAGACTATGATGCAGACGATTATGCCGTTTTTAATTTAACAGGCGGAGTGGCCACCGAAGGCGCACCAACCGGTGACGATGCCCCGGGCAATAATCCTTTTATCCCTCAGGGCCATATCGCAGCCGGACAATCCTTTTTTGCCAGTACCAATGATGTGGGAACAGTTGTCTTTACCAACAAAATGAGAGAGGGAGGGGCCAACAACAGCCAGTTTTTCAAACCTGGTAAAACAGCAAAAGAAACAGAGAAATCCCGTATCTGGCTTAACATCACCAATGACAAAGGTGCTTTTAAGCAAATGCTTGTAGGATATATAGACGGAGCAACCAATGGGATTGATAACAGATATGACGGAGAATCTTTTGATGCCAACCCATATCTTGATTTTTACAGCATCAACAATGACCTGAATTATGTGATCCAGGGACGTGCCCTGCCTTTTACGGATACCGATATCGTTCCTTTGGGTTACCGTAGCACTATCGAAGGTGATTTTGCCATTTCGATACAGCATACCGATGGTGAATTAGTGAATCAGCCCGTTTACATTGAAGACAAGGCAACCGGTATCATCCACAACCTGAAGAACGGTAAATACACCTTTACCACAAAAGCGGGAACTTTTGGTGATCGTCTGGTATTGCGTTATACGGATAAAACCCTGGGAACTGGTGATTTTGAAAACACGGAAAACAACATTCTGGTTAGTGTCAAAAACAAAGCCGTCAAAGTGACTTCTGCAAAAGAGAATATCAAAGAAGTTACGATATATGATATTTCAGGAAAACTGCTTTACAGCAAAAAGAAAGTAAGTGCAACTGAATTGCAAATAACAAATTTACAGTCTGCCAATCAGGTTTTACTGGTAAAAGTAACCCTGGACAATGAGCATACCCTTACGAAGAAAGTTATATTTCAATAAGACCTAACACTTCGTTTATCCATAAAAAAATCCATTTGCGTAGGCAAATGGATTTTTTTATGCCTTTCTTTTTTGATTTTGAATAAACTAAATATCACCTGAAGTGGGTATTGTGACATAAGTAGAAGATTAATAAATTGCAGTAAAATCTTATAATTTATTTAATGTATCTGCTTTTGATGAGAAAGATGTTTTTTTTAATAATAGTAATTAGTTTATTGAATTCCGCTGAACTATATCCACAACAAGGAAAGGTAGATCCGACATTTAATACAACGGACGACGGGTCAATCGGTGACGGATTCGACAATACCGTAAGAACATTATCTCTACAATCTGACGAAAAGCTCATTGTTGGTGGGGATTATCTGAATCTCAACGGAATATCATCTCCCTATCTGACCCGTCTGAATGTGGACGGTTCAATTGATGAGAGTTTTGATACAGGAACAGGTTTCAATGGAAAAGTTTATAGCTGTTCTATACTTCCGGATAGAAAGATTATCATTGGCGGAAGTTTTACAGCTTATAATGGCGTAAGTGCAGGAAGACTGATTCGCTTAAATGCGGATGGCTCGGCGGATACGTCCTTCAATACAACAATTGGGGCTACAAACGGAATCATTTATAAAGTCTGTCCCCAAACGGATGGAAAAATTATCCTTGTCGGAAGTTTCACAAAATACAATAATGTTACAGTCAACAGAATTGCCCGTATTTTGCCGGACGGAGCATTAGATACTTCTTTTAGTACAGGAACAGGTTCGCCTTTAAGTATTACAGACGTTAAAATTTTAGCGGATGATAAAATGCTGCTAACTGGAAATTTTACTGTTTTTAACGGAATTGCAGCGAACAGAATTGTTCGTTTGTTTCCTGACGGACAAGTCGATCAGAGTTTTAATACAGGAACGGCTTTTAATGATGATGTAAACGCAATAGCAATACAGGCGGATGGAAAAATTATCGCAGGAGGAAAATTTACGGCTTATAATGAAATTACTGCCAACAGAATTATTCGGCTACATCCCGACGGAACTCCTGATACGACTTTTCTTTCTGGTTCAGGCCTGAGTAAAGATGCAGTTCAGGTCATTAAAATTGATGCTTCCGGCACTATTACCATTGGCGGATCATTTAATGGCTTTTATAATAATAGCGAGGTCAGCCGCTTATTTTTTTTAAATCAGGACGGAACTCTGAAAAATGACTTTTACAACGGTTCAGGTCCTGAATCGGCGTCAGTCCTGGCGTTGGAAAGTGCTAAGGGATCTTGGTATATTGGAGGATCGTTCTCTGTTTTTGATGGTCAGAATCAGGGGAGACTAGCCAAAATTAATGCAGATGGAGAATATGATACAGGTTATTTATCAGCAGGAATTGGTTTTAATAATTCTGTTCTACAAGTTTTGGCATTAGAAAATAAACAGACGATGGTGTTTGGAAATTTCAATAAATTCAATGGAAAGTACTCTTCAAAAATAGCAAGGCTTCTGGAAAATGGTACTTTGGATGATACTTTTAACGTCGGGCAGCAAGGTGCAAATAATGTTATAAAAACAGCAGTTCAGCAAGTGGATGGTAAAATTATTTTTTCAGGAAATTTTACCAGATATAACGAATCGGCCTGCAGTAGAATCGCACGTATTTTAGCTGACGGAACTGTTGATGAGAAATTTAATACAGGCTCTGGTTTCAATAGCCAGGTATATGCAATGGCAATTCAGCCAGATCAAAAGATTATTGTAGGAGGTAATTTCAGTTTGTATAATAGTGCACCCGCGAACAGAATAATCAGGTTGCTGCCAAGTGGTTTACCTGATGCCAGTTTTAATGTTGGCCTGGGGGCTAATGCAATTATTTATGCGATCTTACTTCAACCCGATGGGAAAATACTGGTTGGAGGGCGATTTACTTCTTTTGACGATCATCCGGTATCTGGTTTAGTACGTCTGAATACTAATGGAAGCATCGATTCCAGTTTTAATACAGGAACAGGTTTCGATAAAAATGTATATGCACTGAATTTACAGTCAGATCAGAAAATAATTGTTGGGGGATCTTTCCTAATGTACAACGGTATTTCTCAAAAACGGATTCTCAGATTACATCCAAACGGGGATTTAGACTCTACTTTTGACTCAGGCACCGGCTTTAGTAAAGGAGATGTTTTAAGTATTCTCATACAGCCCGATGATCGAATTTTGTTAGGGGGAACTTTCTCGGGGACTTATAAAACAATACCTTCTTTAAGAATTATCAGGTTATTAAAAACGGGAGAATATGACGGCAGTTTTCAGGCGGCTTTAAACAATAAATTACATAGTATGAGTTTTACAGCTGATCATAAACTGATGATTGGAGGAGATTTTAATTCTGTCTCAGGAATATCCAAACATAGAATTGCCCGATTAAAGAGTTGCCTTGATAAAACAGTCTGGGATGGTGTATCATGGTCGAATGGCTTCCCATCACAAGGGAAAGAAGTTGTTTTTACCGAAGATTATGCAAACCTGATAACGGCGAATAGCTGCAATTGCACAATTAACGAAGGAAAAACGGTTAATCTTCTAAGTGGAAATACCTTAGGAATTCAATTTGGCTATAGCGGTTTGGGAACTCTGATCTTAAACGATGCAGCCAGTTTGTATCAGGATGATGATGAAATAATAAACAATGGAACTGTGCATGTTATCAGAAAATCGTCTCCTGTCTTAAAATTTGATTATACCTATTGGTCTTCTCCTGTCGCAAATCAAAAGTTGACGGATTTTTCCCCAAATACATTAACCGATAAGTTTTTCTCCTTTAATTATCTATTGGGAGACTGGACTTTTGAAAATCCTTCAGACCCCATGGTTTTGGGTAAAGGATATATTATTCGTAGTCCCCAGGATTTTTCTCCAATATCTGTTTCTAAGTTTGAAGCCATATTTAAAGGGATTCCCAATAATGGAAAAATTAGTTTAAATATAGGAGAGCAGGATACTTTTAATTTGATTGGAAATCCTTATCCATCGGCTATAAATGCAGATTTATTTTTAGACCAAAACAATGAAAATATTAAAGGAACCCTTTATTTCTGGACACACAATACGCCAATTAATAACTATGAATATGCTTCAGACGATTATGCAATTTATAATTTGCTGGGAGGTACGGGGACAAGAGCAGCATTATCACCGGGAGTAAATGAAACTATACCGGATGGAACAATTGCCTCTGCACAGGCTTTTTTTGCGGTGAGTAAAAATGCAGGCCTAGTTGAATTTAATAACAGCATGCGAATTATCGGCAGGAACTCCACTTTTTTTAAGTCGGAGACCAAGAATAAAAAGAATAAAAAAACAGCAATTGAAAAACATCGTATCTGGCTTGATCTTGAGAATTCGAAAGGTGCTTTTAAACAAATTTTGATCGGTTATATTCAGGGAGCATCTGATTTAACACCCGATAACTATAATGCCGAATCTCTTAAAGGAAATGAATATGTAGATTTTTATAGTATTCTTGACAATAAAAATCTTGCGATTCAGGGCTCGGTTAAATCCTTTGATATATCTGATTCTGTTACACTTGGCTATGATACAGCCGTGGAAGGAGAATTTACGATCCGAATAGATCATGTTGATGGCCTGTTTGAAAACCTGAATGTTTACATCGAGGATAAAACTTTAAAAGTAATCCATAATTTAAAGGACAGTCCCTACTTCTTCAGAACATCAAAAGGTATTTTTAAGGAGCGCTTTCTAATACATTACAGCGACAAGAGTTTAAAAAATAAAGATTTCGAAAAATCCGAAGATTCCATTTTCATATCAGTACGAAACAGATCTGTGAGGCTAAAATCAACAAAAGAAAAAATCAACAAAATTGAAGTTTTTGATATTTCAGGTAAGCTCATTTATAGGAAAAATACAATTAATGAATCAGAGGTACATTTACCGGATTTACAAGTAAACCAACAGATTTTGTTTTTACAGATTACTTTTGAAAATAACGACAGGATTGCAAGAAAATTTATATTGCACTAATAAAAAGTTACTGTTAATCGCTGAGCGATATGGATTTTTAAATGAAGTAAATAACTTTTAGCTTCATTCCAAATGTTAAAAGAGCACCCTTTTTTATCCGTGAAATTAAAAATTTTGCTGTTTTGTGAATACAGTATTGCGGTCATACACAAAACACTTTTTGTTGCTAGTTGCTTATTTTACGGGCTAAATGACTTGTTTTGAGTGGTGTATAAGACGTAAAAGTGTTAAATTCTTACATTTAATATTGAAATATTTAACTTTCATGTAAATAAAATCGTACCTTGTTGTTATCCTTGTACAACTAACGTACTTATAAGCCACAGCGTATATTTTTATTTCTGTTAATACCTGCCACAATACAGATTAATATTTTTAAATACCACTAAATAAAAACTAACATTTTTAGTATTTTATTTTAACGATAAGATGCATTTGTAAATCCGTTTTTTTTATGGTATTTAGAATTTAATGTTACCAGACCTCCCCCATTGTTTGGTGTTGATTTTTTCTTTTTAACTTAAAAATTTAGTGTGATGAAAAAAAAATTACCATCTATCCTGCCTTTGTTGCGTTGTTCTTCTCAAACGAATTTGCATAATAAAGAAATTTCATTTTTTAAGACAAAATTTTCTCTTTTGTTCTTATTTGTTTTTGCATCTTCCATGGCGCAGAACATATCTCATACCTACACAACTAATACTTCCGTATTTGTTCCCCCTGGCTTAAGTACGATGACTGTCCAGGCATGGGGAGCCGGAGGAGCCGGAGGTGGTTCCAGTGTTCCCGGAACTGGTTTTGGAAGAGGAGGAGCCGGTGGTGGTGGTGGCGCATATGCAACAGCTACGATATCAGTTTCGACCCTGACCAATACCAATATAAATGCAGTTGTAGGGGCACAAACAGCCGGTACAACAGGTATTGGTGCAAATGGAGGCAGCTCAACAATTACAGGTTTTGAATCCGTAATTTTAGCAGTTGGAGGATCAGGCGGTACAGCAAATACGGCAGGTGGTACACCGGCTGGCGGTACGGGAGGCCAGGCTTCTGCCTCAGTTGGTAATCCCGCAACCAAGACTTCGGGAGGAAACGGTGATCCTGGCGGAACTTCTCTTTTAAGTCTTTTGTTTTCTTCCGGTAAAGGAGGAGCTGGTGGTGCTCCAGGTGGTGGAGCGGGAGGAGCTGCTATTGCCAGTGTGGTTTTAGGTGTAAATAGTGTGGGTAATGATGGAGCCGGCCCTGGCGGTGGCGGTGGCGGTGCTATGACCGCGGGTACAGGCGGACCATTGGCTGGAGGTGCAGGTGCTCCCGGACAAATTAAAATTGACTATACTTGCCCGACTTACAGTATTACCGGAGTTTCAGCCGCGAATGCTTGTACTTCAGCAGGAACCTCTTTGGTCACACTAACAGGAAGTGCTGCTTCTTTACCCATAGGAACTTACACCGTAACGTATAACCGCAGTAGTCCGGCAGGTACCGCACTTACCGCAACTTTGACTGTTGCTGTGGCAGGAACAGGTACTTTTACTGCAGTTGGCTTAACTGCTGCCGGAACACCTACTATTACGGTTACAAATCTGGCAGCAGGGGAATGCACCTCTACAATAGGGTCAAATAACATAGGAAATGTAACTGTTTTTGGACCAACAGCAGGAGGAGCTGTAACGGGTACTTCGCCAGTCTGCTCCGGAGCAACCAGCGGCTTATTAACCTTAAGCGGTCATACTGGAACAATCTTAAATTGGGAGTCATCAGTCAGTCCGTTTTCAACCTGGACCAATATTGTTAATACAACTTCAACTTATACTTCAGGGCCACTTACTGCTACAACTCAGTTTAGAGCAGTAGTTCAAAATGGGCCATGTGCTTCCTCTCCTTCAACTCCTGTTACAATAACCGTAAATCCGTTGCCGCAAGGAAGTTTAACTGCCAATGGTCCATTTTGTGCGACAGGAGCAGGACAACTGACTTTTACCGCGACAGCAGGGACGGGCCCTTATACTATAGTGTACAAAGAAAATGGCGGTGCTGACCGGACTGCAACAAATATTAGTAGTGGAACTCCTTTTGCAACTTTTACAACTCCGGTTACTGCATCAACGACCTATACCTTGGTTTCCGTTACAGGAGCAAATACCTGTGTCCGAAGCGCTTCGTTTACCGGAGGTTCTGCGACTATAACCGTAAATCCGCTACCACAGGGAAGCCTGACGGCCAACGGTCCCTTTTGTGCGACAGGAGCAGGACAACTGACCTTTACTGCGACAGCCGGCACAGGTCCGTATACTGTAGTTTATAAAGAAAATGGAGGACCAGACCGCACGGCAACAAATGTCATCAGTGGAACTCCTTTTGCAACATTCACGACTCCGGTTATCAGTTCAACAACTTATACTTTGGTTTCCGTTACAGGAGCAAATACCTGTGTCCGAAGTGCTTCGTTTACCGGAGGTTCTGCGACTATAACCGTAAATCCGCTCCCACAGGGAAGTTTAACTGCAAATGGTCCCTTTTGTGCGACAGGAGCAGGACAACTGACCTTTACCGCAACTGCCGGAACTGGTCCTTATACCATAGTGTACAAAGAAAATGGTGGCGCTGACCAAACAGCGACAAATGTCACCAGTGGAACTCCTTTTGCAACTTTTACAACTCCGGTTACTGCATCAACGACCTATACCTTGGTTTCCGTTACAGGAGCAAATACCTGTGTCCGAAGTGCTTCGTTTACCGGCGGTTCTGCAATCATAACCGTAAATCCGCTACCACAGGGAAGCCTGACGGCCAACGGTCCCTTTTGTGCGACAGGAGCAGGACAACTGACCTTTACTGCGACAGCCGGAACAGGTCCGTATACCATAGTGTACAAAGAAAATGGAGGCGCTGACCAAACAGCAACAAATGTCACCAGTGGAACTCCTTTTGCAACATTCACGACTCCGGTTATCACTTCCACAACTTATACTTTGGTTTCTGTTACAGGAGCATTAAGTTGTTTCCGAAATTCCGGATTTACCGGAGGTTCTGCGACCATAACCGTAAATCCGCTACCTCAGGGAAGCCTGACGGCCAATGGCCCATTTTGCGGAACAGGAGCAGGACAACTGACCTTTACCGCGACAGCAGGAACCGGTCCTTATACCATAGTATACAAAGAAAATGGAGGAGCTGACCAAACGGCAACAAATGTCACCAGTGGAACTCCTTTTGCAACATTCACGACTCCGGTTATCACTTCAACAACGTATACCCTGGTTTCTGTTACGGGAGCAAATACTTGTGCCCGGAATAGTGCATTTACTGGTGGTTCAGCCGCAATTTCCATTAGTCCCTTACCGACCGCTCCGATTAATTCCGGACTTACTCAGCCAACATGTGCAGTTCAGACAGGTACGTTAGTTTTAACAGGATTACCCAACATAAGCAATTATACGATCGTACAAACTGGATCTTCTTTAAACAATTACACAGGAGTTAGTGGTCCTGACCCAACAACGTATGTTATTACAGGACTTCCGGCCGGAACTTATAACTTTACTGTGCAGTATGCGGGTAGTTGTGTTTCACCGCCTTTATCTAATATCACAATAAATCCGCTTATAACTAATACTTACACTACTCTTGGAGGATGGTCAAACGGAACACCGACAATAAATCAGAATGTTGTTTTTGCTGATAATTATAGTATAACAGGAGATTTAAACAGCTGCACCTGTAAAGTGAATCCGGGGATAAAAATAACGGTGACCGCATTAAATACTTTAACCATAAATAATGCATTAATCGTTGATTCAGCAGCAGGAACGGAATTGATATTTGAAAATAATTCGAGTTTGATTCAAATCAATAATAATCCTGTTATGAATTCCGGTAATATTACCTACAAGCGTACCGCCAAGCAGATGCTTTGGGGAGATTATGTATATTGGTCTACACCCGTAAGCCCGCAAAAATTAATTGATTTGTCGCCATTAACGTTATCTGATAAATTCTTTGGTTTCAATGGCGACAACTGGGTTATAACCAGCCCAAACGATTTTATGACGGTAGGGAAAGGATACATTATTCGCGGACCACAAACTTATTCGACTTCACTAAGGCAAGATTACACGGCTTCTTTTACCGGTGTTCCGAACAATGGGAATCTGTCTGGTGAGAATATGGCTGCCGGCAAATTCTATTTAATCGGTAATCCATACCCTTCTGCTTTGGATGCCGATCTGTTTTTGGATGCCAACTTGTTTTTAGACGGAACCATCTTTTTATGGAATCACAACACTCCTGTGGGAACTACTGCCCAATATCAGTATAGCGACGATGATTATGCCAGTTATAATACCAGCGGAGGTGTCGGAACATCTGCAAAAAGTTCTCCGGGACACACAGACAATCCGGCAACAGATGCCGGAGTAAAACCAACCGGCAATATTGCCGCGGGACAATCATTTTTTGCACAGGCTACTACTTCCGGATTGGCTACTTTTAATAATACTATGAGAATAGGAGGTGCAAGTAACAATCAGTTCTTTAAAACAGCAAATACGTCTAAAAAAGCAGATTTAGAGAGACATCGCTTGTGGCTTAATATGACAAACGAAGGAGGAGCTTTTAAGCAATTGTTAGTAGGTTATATCGAAGAAGCAACAAATGGTAACGACAACAGATTCGACGGAATAACGCTGGATGCCAATCCGTATCTGGATTTTTATAGTATCAATGGAACTTACAAATATGTTATTCAGGGCCGTGCCTTGCCTTTTTCAGATAAAGATGTAGTTCCTTTAGGATACCGGTCGGCTATTATAAGCGACTTTACGATTGCTATAGATGATTCAGATGGTGATCTGGAATATCAGGCTATTTATATCGAAGATAAAGTAACAGGACTGGTACACAACTTAAGAGACAGCAATTATACGTTTTCAAGTGTCGTGGGTACTTTTGACGATCGCTTTATACTACGTTACACCAATACATCATTAGGAACAGATGAATTTGAAAATTCAGGAAAACAACTTGTAATAAGTATGAAGAATAAAATAATCAGTATTAACGCATCCGATAAAATGATTAATGAGATTCTGATCTATGATATGACAGGAAACCTGATTTACAGAAAGGCAAATCTTAATGATCCGGCCTTTCAAATTGTCAATTTAAGATCTCAAAATCAGGTACTTTTGGTAAAGGTGAAGCTAGCCGACAACTCGATAAGCACTCAGAAAGTTATATTTTAGATTTTAATAATACGTATAAAAAGCAGTTTTACTTTTCGGGTAAAACTGCTTTTTTTTTTAATATGCTTAAAACGTTTTGGATAAATTTTCGTGTGTATTACGGATAGCTTTTTCATTTTTGTAATCAATCCATTTCTGACCTTTGAATTTTCGCATCATAATATCGAAATGACGCATAATAAAAACATTATAAAAGGCTTTTGATAAATTGGAGATGTTTTTGGGGAAGGAGCGCAGGCTCATGGAAAATCCCGGTGTCAGATATTTCATGTAATGCCAGTAACCTTCAGGCATGTACAACATTTCACCGTGTTTCAGATTTGTAATATAACCTTCTGCATTTTTAAGTGCCGGCCATTTTTCATAGTCAGGATTGTCAAAATCGATGTCTTCTCTTGAAATCAGAGCATGTGGCACCTTGTACATATATTTTGACTGTTCCGGTGCAAACAGCATACATTGTTTTTCTCCATGAAAATGAAAATGTAAAATGTTGGAATAATCGATATCATAATGCATAAAGACTTTCGAATCCTGTCCGCCAAAGAACAGCATAGGCATTTGCCGTACTAATTTCAAACCGATATCCGGCCATAAAAAGTCGTTGTTCAAACTGGGTACCTGTTTCATTAAATTATAAAGGAAAATACGGTAGTTGGTAGGTCTTTGTTCTAAAAGATCAATGTAATCGCTCATTTTCATGCTGGTATGGGCTTCATTAAAACCATCTTCATGATTTACGGGTCTGTTATCGTATAAAGGAACGATTGTAGTACCGGCGATTTCTTTTATATAGGATAATTTCCATTTGTGATAAGCCGGCCAGTCTTCGGTCAGCTCTTCAATAACAACTGGAATTTGATTTTTGACATATTGGGAAATAAAATCAGTTTTGGAGATTTTCTTTACCCTTTCGATTTGTTTTAACTTCATCTCTTTAAATAAAAAAATTGCTTATAACTCTGTGTTATAAGCAATTTAAAAATATTTGTTGAGATTTATTAACTCTTTTAATTAATTTTTTGCTTTGATCGAAGCCTCAAGATTTCTTTCAATTGAATGTCCAGGTCTTGACCATTTTGGTTTTTCACCTAATGGAGCGAATTGAGAATCTGTTGCTTCAACCGTTTTTGGCTGCGAAACTTTAGTAAATGGTTTCTGCGGATTCAATCCTAACAATTCAAACATTTTCATGTCTTCATGTACATCAGGGTTTGGAGTAGTAAGTAATTTATCTCCTGCAAAAATAGAATTTGCCCCTGCAAAGAAACACATGGCTTGTCCTTCACGGCTCATATTGGTTCTTCCGGCAGATAAACGAACCTGTGTTTCCGGCATTACAATTCTTGTGGTAGCCACCATACGGATCATTTCCCAGATTTCAACTGGTTTTTCGTCTTCCATCGGAGTTCCTTCAACGGCGACAAGTGCATTAATAGGCACTGATTCCGGTTGAGGGTTTAATGTCGAAAGCGCTACAAGCATTCCTGCTCTGTCTTCGATACTTTCTCCCATACCGATAATTCCTCCGCTGCAAACCGTAACATTGGTTTTACGCACATTTTCGATTGTTTCTAAACGGTCTTCAAAAGCACGCGTCGAAATTACATCTTTATAATAATCTTCAGAAGTATCTAAATTGTGATTGTACGCATATAAGCCTGCTTCTGCCAAACGATGTGCCTGGTTTTCGGTAATCATTCCCAAAGTACAGCAAACTTCCATATCCAGTTTATTGATGGTACGTACCATCTCTAAAACCTGATCGAATTCTTCTCCGTCTTTTACATTTCTCCAGGCCGCTCCCATACAAACGCGTGAGGATCCGCTGGATTTTGCACGCAAAGCCTGCGCTTTTACCTGACTTACACTCATTAAATCATTTCCTTCAACACCCGTGTTGTATCGGGCAGCTTGTGGGCAATAACCGCAATCCTCAGGACAGCCTCCGGTTTTAATAGAAAGTAAAGTAGAAACCTGTACTACGTTCGGATCGTGTTTTTCTCTGTGAATCGTCGCTGCCTCGTAAAGCAGGTCCATCATAGGTTTATTATATATGGCGATTATTTCGTCTTTTGTCCAGTTGTGTTTTGTAATGCTCATTGATACATTTTTTTGATGCTTCAAAAGTAGTTAAATTGTTCTAATCCACCAATGATGTATTCTGTAAATGAATATTTAGCAGGTTTTTTCAAAAAAGAAACACTCTAAAACCATAGAATTATATTTTTTTATGATTTTAGAGTGCTAAATTGTTTGTTTTATTTTGAAAAACTAATCCGCCACATATTTATTATTCCAGTATAACATCATCATTAGCGTCACAATTACCGAGGAAGCTATTCCTTCAAATAGTAAGCAGATACAATAAGTCGGTACAGAAGGATCTCCTCCAAACATAAAAGTAGACGACAGGGTTTTTACATAAGCATCACCACCTCTTGCATAACTGTAAACAAGCAGCCCGAAAACACTCAATGCCACACCGACTACCGAAGTTGCCATAGCAGAAACGGCATTGGATACAAAATTGGTCTCGCCTTCCTGAAGGTTCATTCGCATGGTTTTGTTTACACCATAGAATATAAAAAATACATTCAGGGTACGCAGGTAAAACAAATCGGCAAGCCCTAACAGGTTCATCAATAAAAAATAAATGCCAATTCCAAGGAATATTAAAAAACCGTTGGTGATTTCTTTAGGTAGTTTCATAGTGGTTATTTTTAAAGAAGTTAATAGTAAGCGATTGACAAACAGTGTTGTATATCAAATTTACTAAAAAAATAACTACGATGATTTAAAAACTGCAAAAAGTAGAGTGGAGTTTTCTAAAGCTGATTAATAAAAGCCAATGCTGTTTTTTTGTCCTGGTTTAACTGCTCTTTTAACAGTGCTACAGATCCGAATTTTTGTTCTTCACGAAGATAGTTCAATAAAGAGATTTCAATTCTATGCCCGTAAATATCGGCATCAAAATCAAAAAGGTGTACTTCTATGGTTTGTTTTTCTCCATTTACCGTTGGATTAAAACCGATATTCATCATTCCAAAGACTTCTTTTTTATTGATGAAAGTACGAACGACGTACACACCATTTTTTGGAATTTTTTTATAATCTTCTTCAATCTGAATGTTGGCTGTCGGAAAACCTATAGTCCTGCCCAGTTGTTTCCCTTTTACAATTTCACCACTTAGAAAATAGGAATACCCCAAATAATCATTAGCCAGGGGAATGTTTCCCTCGTCTAAAGCCTTTCTGATTTTAGTCGAACTTACCGAAACATCCTGAATTTCCTGAGCTGAAATTTGCTCTACTTCAAAACCATATTCTTTTCCGAAAGCAATCAGGTCATTAATGTCGGCAGTCCTGTTTCTGCCAAAACGATGATCGTGACCGATAATTATTTTCTGGATATGAAATTGATCCACCAGAATAGAATGCACAAACTCTTCGGCTGTTAATCGTGAAAAACTTTCATTAAACGGATGAATTACAAGGTTTTCAATTCCCGTTTCTTCCAGAAGTTTTGTTTTTTCGGAAATCGTATTTAAAAGTTTTATTTCCGATTTTTCCTGAAGGACCATTCTCGGGTGCGGAAAAAAAGTAAGGACTAAGCTTTCGTATTTGCCGTTTTCAGTGTTTTGTGTAATTCGTTCCAGAATTTTTTTATGACCAATATGTACACCATCAAAGGTGCCAAGAGTTAAAATAGTTTTCTTGGTTGACCGAAAATCGTTTATAGAATGAAAAAGCTTCAAAGCAAATTATTTAAGATGGTGCAAATTTATACTATCTATTTTAAAATTGATGCTCAGCGGAATTGATTTTTTAATGAAATTTAGTTTCTTTTTGTTAAAAACAGGCCACTCGTCGATGAAAAGCAATTAAATGTCTAACATATGTAAGAATTTAATTTAATTGGTTTATTTTTGATACCTTAAAATACCCCTGAATTTATGAAAAAACTATTACTTTTTATAGCAATTATTTTCTCTTGTGCCAATGTGAATGCTCAAAACGGTGGTTTGTGGCAAAAAGTGAACGCAGCTTCTGTTTTTAACAGAAAAGTGACGGCTGAAGATTCAGAAAAGGTGTATTTTAAATTAAATGCAGATTTACTGAGAGAAAAACTTTCGGCAGCAACAGGTAAACAATCAAAAAATTCTGCTTCGCAAATTACTTTTCCAAATCAAAACGGAGTTTTAGAACGTTTTACCATTTGGGAATCTTCTAATTTTGATCCGGAATTACAGGCAAAATACCCGGACATCAGAGCGTATGAAGGAGCAGGGATTGACGATAAATCGGCAAAAATTCATTTTAGTCTTTCGCCGGCCGGATTGCAATCCATGGTACTTCGTACCGATAAAAGTCCGGAATTTATAGAAAGTAATCCTGATGATAAAGCGCAATATGTCGTTTTTGCTTCCAAAAGCACTCTTGGGAAAGCCAAATTAAACTGTTCTACAAAAGAAATTTCCGGCAATCAGAAAACAGCAAAAAACACGCTTGCCGCAAAAGAAACCGCCAACAATAAAGTTTTTAAAACTTTGAGACTGGCCCTTTCCTGTACAGGAGAATATACGGCTTATTTTGGAGGAACTAAAGCAGGAGCACTGGCGGCAATGAATGCCACATTGACGAGAGTAAATGGAATTTTTAACAGAGACCTTGCGATCAAATTAGAGCTGATTGCGAACAATGATGCCTTAATTTATACCAACGCGGCTACTGACCCGTATTCCATTGCCTCCCAAGGAACGAAGGGTGCGTGGAATGACGAAGTTCAAACTACTTTGACGAATGTAATTGGAAATGGCGCTTATGATATCGGACATTTATTCGGCGCTTCAGGTGGAGGAGGAAATGCGGGATGTGTAGGTTGTATTTGTGTCAATCCGACAAGCTCTGAACCTGCGGGGAAAGGAAGTGGTTACACGTCACCTTCTAATGCAAAACCGGAAGGAGATACTTTTGATATTGATTTCGTGATTCACGAATTTGGACATCAACTAGGAGCCAATCATACTTTTTCGTTTGATTCAGGTGAGCGATCAAATGTAAATGTGGAGCCGGGAAGTGGTTCTACCATTATGGGATACGCCGGAGTTTCTGAAGGGTATGATGTGCAAAATAACTCCGATGATTATTTTGCCTATGTGAGTATTTTACAAATCCAAAATACACTTTCCAGTGTAAGCTGCCCTGTAAGTACGACTTTAACCAATAACCCGCCGACCATAAGTGCAGGTCCGGATTACACCATTCCGAAAGGAACTGCCTTTGTTCTAAAAGGAACAGGTTCTGATGCAGAAGGAGATACAATAACCTATTGCTGGGAAGAAAATGATAATGCAACAAGTACATCCGGTGAAACCAGTAAAGCTTACGCAACAAAGCCCGACGGAGCCTTATTCCGTTCTTTTCTGCCGGTTAGCTCGCCTGTTCGGTATATGCCGCAGTTAGATGCAGTGCTGCAAAATAAATTATCCTCTACCTGGGAATCTGTTTCCAATATTGCCAGAACTTTGAATTTTACTTTAACGGGACGTGACAATGCTGCTCAGGGAACAGCGCAGACCAGAACAGATGCTATGGTCGTGGTGGTGAATGCAAATGCAGGACCATTTGCAGTTACTTCTCAAAACACAGATAATATTAGCTGGGCAAACGGAAGCCAGCAAACGATTTCCTGGAGTGTTAATAATACAACTGCTTTAGCAGGTTCTGCTAACGTAAATATTAAACTGTCTACAGATGGTGGGGTAACGTTTCCAACCACATTAGTAGCCAACACACCAAATGACGGTTCGGAAATCATTACGGTTCCGGCCGACATTAAAGCGACAGCCTGTAGATTGCTGATCGAACCAACGGCTAATATTTATTACGCTGTAAACAGCAATGCGTTTGCGATCGGTTATACCGTTACATCAAATTCAAATACCTACACCTTCAGTACACCAATTGTAATTCCGGATGGGAATTTGACCTATACAACAAGAATAATTACGGTCACTGCTCCTTTTTCTACTGCTAAAAACAGCATTACGGCAACTATGGGTGATACTCAGAAAACAGCAAAAAATACTGCAGCTCCGGATGGAACAGCTATTAGTGATGTGGATCTGAACCTTAATTTCACACATACTTATTTATCAGATGTTGAGATCAGTATCATGAGTCCGTCAGGAACTGTTGTTAAATTGTTTGACGGAAGTTGCAGCAGTGCCTCAAACACCCTGGCTTTAAAGTATGATGATGCCGGAAGTGCCATCTCCTGTGGAATGACAGCGCTGCAAACCGTTTTTCCGGCCGGTAAATTAAGTGCTTTTAATGGTGAAAGCCCTTACGGTGACTGGACACTAATGGTTCGAGATATTGACGCCGGAAAAACAGGAACGATAAACTCGGCATCGATTACCATTCAGGCTCAAAAATTTACATTAGGGACTGATGAGGTGGCAACGGCTATTGATTTTGCGCTTTTTCCAAATCCAAATAAAGGAAGTTTTACGATTCAGTTTTCACCGGAATCTGCTTCAGGAGTTAAAGTTGTAGTCTCTGATATTCTGGGAAGAACCGTGTATGCAAAAGCTTTTGAACCTTCAGCTGTGTTTAATGAAAACATCCAGCTTTCCAATGTTTCTTCGGGAATCTATCTGGTAAGCGTTATGGATGGTAACCGAAAAACGGTGAAGAAAATAGTAATAAACTAATTACTAACTCCCCGGATGTAATTCAAAATCAGTATCAGGCTGAGCGGAGTCGAAGCTCTTTCCATTTAAAAAAGCCTTCGACTTCGCTTAGGTAACATTGATTTCTAAAAGAATAAAGATATTTTTCTCAAATTTATATTTTTAGTGCGCCATTGCCATACAAACAATGCTGATTTTAGCTCCCGGAATTTTTAACAGGGCACGGGAACAGGCTTCTAGTGTGGCTCCCGTAGTCAGAACATCATCAACAATTAAAAAATGTTTATGATGGTTTTCTTCTGAGAAAATGACATCAAATATGTTTTCTATATTTTCTGATCTTCCTGAAAGATTCTTTTTTGATTGTGTCTTCGAATAAATTTTTCGATATAAAACGGCGTCATTATAAGGAATATTTAGATTTTCCGCTAAGGCTTTTCCAAAAGTAGCGACCTGATTATAACCTCTTTCCCTGAATTTTCGTTTGTGGAGCGGGACCGGAATTACAACATCAAACGGGGTTTGTAATTTCAGGTTTTTCAGATCTTCTGCGTACCAGTTTCCGAGAATGGTTCCGATTTCTTCCCGTCCTTTGTATTTTAGGTTATGAATGAGTTCCTGGACAATTCCTTTTTTATTAAAATATAAAAAGGCAGATGCATGCTCAATGTCAATTTTTCCATAAAACTTTTTGACGGCTTCATTTTTAGGATCCTGATGATATTGGGTCAAAGGCATTTCGTGACGACATGTACTGCACAATACACTTTCATAAGTCATTAAAACGGCATGGCATCCGGCACAAACTTTAGGAAAAAACAGGTCAATGATATAATTAAACACAAATAGAAAGAATTTAGTTACAAAAATAACGAAATCCACGCTTCAAACTTTATTATTTTTCTTTTTTTTAAACGTACTTTTTATATTTTTGCATCACTATGGCAAAACAAGAAGATATATTTAAGAATGTGGTTTCGCACGCAAAAGAGTACGGATTTATTTTTCCGTCAAGCGAAGTATACGATGGATTGAGTGCAGTGTATGATTACGCACAAAATGGCGTCGAGTTAAAAAAGAATATCCGTGAATATTGGTGGAAATCAATGGTTCAGATGAATGATAATATTGTCGGCCTTGATGCAGCAATATTAATGCATCCGACAACCTGGAAAGCTTCAGGTCACGTTGATGCCTTCAATGATCCGTTAATTGATAATAAAGATTCGAAAAAAAGATATAGAGCTGATGTTTTAGTAGAAGATCATGCTGAAAAGATCAATCAAAAAGCTCAAAAAGAAATCGAAAAAGCGAGAGCTCGTTTTGGAGATGCATTTAATGAAGAAGAATTTGTTGCCACAAATGCCCGCGTTGGAGAATATCTTTCAAAATACAAAGAAATTTTATCAAGGCTTGCAAAAGGAATGACGGATGATCTTCAGGATGTAAAGGCTCTGATCGAAGAATTAGAAATTGCTGATCCTGAAACGGGTTCAAGAAACTGGACAGATGTGAAGCAATTCAATTTAATGTTCGGAACGAAATTAGGTGCTTCTGCAGATTCTGCAATGGATTTGTATTTACGTCCGGAAACAGCTCAGGGTATTTTTGTGAATTTTCTGAATGTTCAGAAATCAGGGCGTATGAAAGTTCCTTTTGGAATTGCCCAAACAGGTAAAGCCTTCAGAAACGAAATCGTTGCCAGACAATTTATTTTCCGCATGCGTGAATTCGAACAAATGGAAATGCAGTTTTTCGTGCGTCCGGGTGAAGAAATGAAATGGTATCACCACTGGAAAGAAACACGTTTAAACTGGCACTTATCTTTAGGATTAGGGAAAGAAAACTACCGTTTTCATGATCACGAAAAATTAGCCCATTACGCAAATGCAGCTGCCGATATTGAATTTAACTTCCCATTCGGATTTAAGGAATTAGAAGGAATTCACTCTCGTACCGATTTTGACTTAAAAGCACACGAACAATATTCCGGTAGAAAATTACAATATTTTGATCCGGAATTGAATGAAAACTACGTTCCATACGTTGTAGAAACCTCTGTAGGTTTAGATCGTATGTTTCTGGCTGTTTTTGCTACTTCATTACAAGAAGAAACCCTGGAAGACGGATCAACAAGAACCGTTCTGAAATTACCTTCGGTTTTGGCACCAACAAAAGCAGCCGTTCTTCCGTTAATTAAAAGAGACGGATTACCTGAAATTTCTAAGAAAATCATAGATGATTTAAAATGGGATTTCAATGTGGCTTACGATGAAAAAGATGCAGTAGGCCGTCGTTACAGAAGACAGGATGCTTTAGGGACTCCGTTTTGTATTACGGTAGATCATCAGACTATCGAGGACGAAACCGTGACCATTCGTCATAGAGATACTATGAAACAGGATCGTGTAAAAATTACGGAGTTAAAAGATATTATCGAAAACGAAGTTTCGATGAAAAACTGGTTAATGAAAATGTAATTTTTTAAATAAATTCTACAAATAATCCCAAATTCCAGCTTAGGAGTTTGGGATTTTTTTAATTTTGGCCATTATTCAGCCGGGTATTTTCATGCGTTGTTTTTTATGTTAACATTTGCGGGGAATGTATCAACAATTCAATTTTTAAATCGTTGTTATTCGTAATTTTAGGGAGAGATAAAATCAAGACATTCCAATATTGAAAAAGTATTCATATATTATTATTGATGATGATGCCGAAAGCACCCTGAAGACCAAAACGGTTGCAGAAGGTTTTTCGGAACTAACTTTTGTGGCCTCAGCTTCAGATTGTCAACAGGGATTAACCTTGATTTTAGAGCACCGGCCGTCACTTGTTTTTTTAGAAATTGATCCCAAAGATACAGCAGGTGATTTATCGCTTTCTTTCATCAATGAACTCTATCGGTATTTGTCCGTTATACCTAAAATAATTGTTACGACCTTAAAAAAAGAATTGGCTTACGATGCCATTCAGTATGGCGTTTTTGATTACTTACTGAAACCCGTTTTAGAAGGGGATTTGCTAAAGACTATTCTCAAATTAGATAAGATAGTCCCGGAGACACAATTTGTGAGACGGGGAGACAAGTTTAATGCTGCCGCGATTCCCTTTGCTAAAAGGAACCCGAATATCGAGGCCCCCCTGATTATCTGTATAAAATCTTACGGCGATTACCGCTATCTAAATGCAGCTGATATCAGTTATTTTCAGGCCGATAATAATTCAACCGATATTTATCTTAAGTCGGGTGAAATGGTTACGGCTTTTAAAACACTCAAGTATTTTGAGAATGTACTTTCGTATCCTTTTTTCCGAATTCATAACAGTTACATCATTAACCGAGATTATGTAGCACGTATTCATAACGGAAACTCAGTTTGTTACATAAAAAACTCTTCCAAAAAAATTCCTTTCTCAAAAACCTACAAATCAAATGTAGATTTAATTATTGCTAATTTTTCTGAAGGTAATTACTTAGAAGTCTAAAAACTAAGTAATTACATACAATTGAGGCTCAGTGACTATCAATTGGGTATGTTCTACCACAAACTGTTTTTTTCGTACAATATTTTTTGGTTCTCAACGTAGATTTGTCCCCATGATTGCAACAGCAGTCATATGCCCCCAAATAAAAATCACAAACAAAAACCTCAAAAACATGAAAAAAGCAGCTTTAACAATCGGATTATTTTCTTTAGTAATGGTAGCAACTTCTTTTACGACTCCTGACATTACAAAGGATATTGCTAATAACGAATCAAGTGTTATAACACCAATTGACGGTCAGGTTGGTACAAGAGATGGAAGACAAAAACATGATTATACCGGAAGTGGAAGTCACGCACATTTGAGTTACAATCATTCAGGCAGCTTAAGTGCTGATGGTCAGTCTCTAAGAATGAGTGTAAAATTAGATTAAGTACATAAAAGTTAAAAATTTAAGAAAAGGCTGTCATTTTTTTGACAGCCTTTTTTTTCGCCTTTAGTTTTACTATTTTTGGTAAAATTCAAAGAAAGCCGTTGAAAAATAACTATTTAATATTATTCTTTTTATGTGTTGTTTTTTCTGGTTGTACCAAAAAAAATCAAAAAGATAAAAATGTAAGTTTGTCAAAAGATAGCCTCGCTACGTATTTGTCATTAGCAAGTGATATAAATCTGCCTTTTAAGTACAGGCAGCAATACAATAAAAAAGCGATGAACACTATTTTAGAACAGAAAGACGATTCTATAAATAAAGTAAATCTTTTCAAAGTCGCCAATCGGTATTATAATATGAACGATTGGAAATCGTATCTCCAAACTACAAAATTAATTTTAGAAAGAGCAACGAATTCCAGGGATTCCATCCATATGGCTAAATCCTATAGCTATTTAGGGGACTACTACAGATCCCAATCGATATCAGACAGTTCGTTTCTGAATTATTTTAAAGCTGAAAAAATTTATCTGAAGATCAATGACCGGAATAATTTAGCGAAAACCTTTCTCGATAAAGCAAATCTTCAATATAACGGAGGGGATTACTTCGAGAGTGAAATCAGTGTTTTTAAAGCACTTCGTATTTTAAAAAAGGAAAATAATGTCAATGATGTACTTTACGACTGTTATAATTTACTTGGCATCTTATACAATGAACAAGAGGAATATGGCAAGGCGCTGGAGTTACACGAAATGGCTTTAAATACGCTGGCAGACAAATCTATCCCGGCCGATTTCCAGTTAGAGGCCACGTCTTTAAACAATATAGGGTTTGTTTATTTAAGAATGCAAAATTATAGTAAAGCCAAATCGTATTTTCAGAAAAGTTTAAACCAAAAAAATTTATTCGAAGAAAATACGACTCTTTATGCTATTGTACTGGATAATTTAGCGTATTCTAAATTTAAATTAAAGGAGTCTGACGGGCTGCCGAAACAATTCTTTGAAGCTTTGAAAATAAGGGACAGTCTGGGGTTAAAATCAGGTGTGATATTGAATAAAATACATTTATCGGAATATTATGCTTTCAAGAAAGATACTTTTAAGGCAATTCAGTATTCAAAACAGGCATTGGCTTTATCTAAAAATTCAAACAAGATAAGAAACATATTAGAAGCTCTCAAACAAATTGCCGTTGTCGACCCTGTAAACGCTTCTGCTTATTCACGGGAGTACATTCAGCTCAACGATAAAATGCTGAAAGCAGAGCGGAATATGGGCGAAAAATTCTCGCGCATTGAATATGAAACCAGTGAAATAAAAGACCAAAACTCGAATCTGCAGGAAAAGAATAAAACCCTGGTGTATGTTTTTAGTATTTGTACTTTGGTTGGTTTGTTCTTTTACGTGTACAAAACCCAGCAGGCCAAAAACAGGGAGCTAATTTTTAAGCAACAGCAGCAGATAGCGAATGAGGATATTTATAATTTGATGATCTCCCAGCAGAACGATATCGAAATGACCCGTATCAGGGAAAAGAAAAAAGTGGCCCAGGAACTGCACGACGGTGTTTTAGGAAGGATGTTTGGAGTTCGGATCAGTCTGGACAGCTTAGATAAAATAGATGAAGCGGAAGCCGCCCTGAAAAGAAAAAAGTATTTAACAGAACTTAAAAACATCGAGGAAGACATACGTGAAATTTCACATGATCTAAATAGGGAAAAATCAGAATTAATTAATAATTTTGTTTTGATTCTGAACAAATTGTTTGATAATCAACAAAACACCTATCCTTCCAAACTGATTACTGCTTTTGACTCCCAAATCAAATGGGAACTGGTCAGCAATGCAGTGAAGATTAATTTATACAGGATTGTTCAGGAAGCGTTGCAGAATTGTAATAAGTATGCAAAAGCAAAGACAATTACAGTCGAATTTAAAAGTGAAATAAATTATTTGATAGTATCTGTCTTTGATGACGGAGTTGGATTTAATCCACAAAGAACAAAAAACGGGATTGGATTGCATAATATCGAATACAGAGCTGCAGAATGTAAGGGATCCGTAACCATAAAATCTGCCAAAGGAGAAGGAACCCTTCTTTTGGTAAAAATACCCATAGATCAAAAAATTAACCTACACAAGAAATGACAGCTGACCCCAACACTTTAGTTTCACAATTAATTAAACAAAACATATTAATTGTCGATGATCATCCTTTTATTATTGAAGGATACAAAAATGCGATCACACGTTATAATACCAAACAATACGAATTTGTTATTTCACAGGCCTACGATTGCAGGTCAGGGTATGATTTGATACAGGATGAGGCAGCACCAAAGTTCGATGTTGCTTTTTTAGATATCAGTATGCCTTCCTATGAAGAAAAAGATATTTTTTCGGGAGAAGATCTCGCCAAATTAATCTCAAAAAAAATGCCCGGCTGTAAAATCGTTTTATTGACGATGTATACCGAATTGCTTAAAATTAAAACGATAATCAGGACCATAAGCCCCAATGGTTTAATTATTAAAAATGACCTGACTTTTGATGAACTGCTGTTTGCATTCGACAGGGTAATGAAAAATGAAAAATACTACAGCCAGTCGGTGCAGAAAATGTTGAGTCAGGCACCTCATAATTCGATAGAAGTGGATGAATTTGACAAGCAGATTTTGTTCCATTTATCAAAAGGAACCTCCGTGGCCGATATGCCGCAATATATTCCCATTTCTTTAAATGCGATAGAAAAGAGAAGAGCCAATTTAAAAGAACTGCTCAAAATAAAATCCGGAACTGACGAGGATCTGGTAAAGGAAGCCAAAAACAAATCGCTTTTCTAATGTGAAATTCCAATAAAAAAATTCCAAATTCCAATAACGTGACGCATTGGAATTTGGAATTTTTTATTTGATATTTTTTAAAGTTTATTCGCTTAAAGCGTCCCAGCCACGGGCTTTTAAGGCAATTTTCGTATTTGCGCGCGTCACTAAATGAATGCCTTCACTTTCATCTGCCATATGACCAATAACAGAGAAATTCGGATTTCCTTTTATTTTATCGAAATCATTAATGTCAATCGTAAATAACAATTCATAATCTTCACCGCCATTAATCGCTACGGTGGTACTGTCAATATTGAATTCTTCACAAGTCGAAATAAATTGCGGATCTAAAGGAAGTTTATCTTCGTATAAATTGCAACCCACTTTTGACTGTTTGCACAAATGAATAATTTCAGAGGATAATCCGTCCGAAATGTCAATCATTGAAGTGGGCTTGATCTCAAGGGCATGTAATAAAGTACGGACATCTTTTCGCGCTTCAGGTTTCAGCTGGCGCTCGATCAGATAGCTGTACATATCCAGATCCGGCTGGCTGTTTGGGTTCACCTGAAAAACCTGCTTTTCACGTTCCAAAACCTGTAATCCCATGTAAGCGGCACCGATATCTCCGGTAACAACAAGCAAATCGGTTTGCCTGGCACCGTTTCGGTAAACAAGCTCTTCTTCATTAGCTTCTCCTATTGCTGTAATGCTAATAATCAGTCCTTTTTGTGATGAGGTGGTGTCTCCGCCAATAACATCCACTTTATATTCTTTTGCAGCGTGTGTAATCCCTTCAAATAATTCCTCTAAGGCTTCCAGTGGAAAACGATTAGAAACAGCCACAGAGACCGTTATTTGCGTTGGTCGTGCATTCATCGCGCAAATGTCAGACAGATTTACAACGACAGACTTATATCCTAAATGTTTAAGCGGCATATAAGCCAGGTCAAAATGTACGCCTTCAATCAGCAAATCGGTAGAAATGACTACTTTTTTGTCTTTAAAATCAAGAACAGCTGCATCATCTCCAATACTTTTCAAAGTAGATTCCTGGGTAACATCAAAGTTTTTGGTTAAATGTTCAATCAGGCCAAATTCCCCTAATTGCGCTATACTGGTACGTTGTGGATTTTTATCTTCGATCATTTTCTTTAAAGGTGAAAAGTTTTTAAGGTGCAAAGGTACAAAGATGTAAAGGTTTTGTCTAATTTTAATAGAAATGCTTTGTGTATTAAACCCGACAGGTTTTTAAAACCTGTCGGGTTTAATGGAAAAATAAATTATTTTTTTCCTGCTGACAAACTGTTGTCACTGGCCCTCCATAATTTTGAAGTATTAAAATAATTAAAACTTTAAAACCATGAAAACATTAGCTGCACAAGTAATTACTCCCGAAGATTTGTTGAAACACTGGCAAGGACACCGCGCACTGACCCGTCGTGTAATTGAACTTTTTCCTGAAAAAGATTTCTTTGAATTTTCGATAGGAGGTATGAGAACCTTTGCCAAATTAACCGATGAACTTTTAGCGATCGCGGTTCCGGGCTTAAAAGGAATTGTCAATAAAGAAGTGAAAGGGTTCGCCGAAGAATCGGATAAACTGATTTTTAAAGCACAATACCTGGAAAAATGGGACGAAGCCACTTCAGAAATTAATCAGTATTGGGAAAAATTATCGATTGAAGATTTTAATGAAACTTTTAATCTTTTCGGACAATACGAATTTCCGGTGATTCAGAATATCCTGTATTTTATTGATAACGAAATACACCACCGCGGACAAGGATATGTGTATTTGAGAGCATTAGGCATTGAGCCTCCTTTTTTCTGGGAAAGATAACATTCCTGAAGATTGGCCAAATAAAAAAACTCCTGAAGATGAATGTAGCATTCCCTTTAAGGAGTTTTTTTATAAAAGTCTTTGTCTGTTGGTGTCAAGTAATTCTAAAGTCCTGACTTTAAGGATTTCCGGTTCCAGAATTGTAGCATAATCCCCGAACATTAAAAACCAACGCGGGAAACCACTTTCGATATCGCGGCACATAAAGGTCATTTCGATTTGTCCGTCAATTTCTTTTTCGGAGACAAAACCGTGGTATTTTTTTTCGAATTCGAGGTATCGGGCAATTTTTTTCTCAATCAGAATTCTGACTTTGATCGTCGGAATGGTTTCATTTTTATTTAAATAAGTCTCCAGGGAATCGTGCTCAATTGTAAAATCACATTCGGTTTTTTTAATGCCCTGAATTCTGTCGGTCCTAAATTGGCGATAATCTTTTCGCAAATGGCAATACCCCAGGAAATACCAGTTGTTATGATCGTGAAAAACGCCTACAGGTTCAATGTTTCTGTTAGTGGGTTCTTCGGCTTCTGCCGTTTTATAACATAAAATGATTTGCTTTTTCTCGGCAATACTTTCAAACAAAACCGACAGTGTGTTGGGTGATTTATCATGAAACAGCGGTTCAGCAGTTTGCATAACGACTCTTGATTCAATGTTCGAAAGCCAGTCCTTATCGGTACCTCTCAAAACCGATTTCAATTTGTACATTGCCGATGCATAATGCGATCCAAGGGCCGGATCGGTGAATTTCTGCATCAGTTTTTCGGCAGCAATAAAACTGCCTACTTCTTCGCGCGTAAACATAACCGGAGGTAATCTATAGCCTTCCATCAGCGCATAACCCACTCCGGCCTCACTGTAAATCGGAACTCCCGACGCTTCCAAAGTTCGGATGTCACGATAAATCGTTCGTAAACTAACTTCAAAACGATCCGCCAATTCCTGTGCCTTTACAATTTTTTTGGATTGTAATTGAATCAGGATAGCGACAATCCGGTCAAATCGTTTTGGGGTTTCGTCCATTTTTTTTCTTTTGAAGGTGCTGAGTTACTAAGGTTCTGAGTTGCTGAGGTTTTTTCTTTTTGAGGTGCAAAGGTTCAAAGATACAAAGGTTCAGCGTTTAGAGAAGTAAAAAATATGTTCCAAATTAGGACAGATTTATGGGTTAAAAACATTAATCGAAATTTGCATTTTTCGTAGAGGCGCACAGCAGTGCGTCTACGCAAACTATGTCCGTTCCGTTAAAAGAATGCGTACATATTTTAATAAATTGTTGCAATTCTTTGCGAGGAGACGCACTGCTGTGCGCCTCTACAATATACCTTGAGAATATAATATTTGTTATATAGATTTTAAAAACAAAAAACCCAACAACTTTCGTCATCGGGTTCAATCTATATTCTTTGCTCTTTATTCTATTTTCTAAAAAAAAACTTAGTCGTTCAATTTCAAAACAGCCATAAAAGCTTCCTGAGGAATTTCAACATTTCCTACCTGTCTCATACGTTTTTTACCTTTTTTCTGTTTTTCCAAAAGTTTACGTTTACGGGAGATATCCCCACCGTAACATTTTGCGGTAACGTCTTTACGAAGTGCTTTAATGGTTTCACGGGCAATGATTTTAGCACCAATTGCCGCCTGAATCGGAATATCAAATTGTTGTCTCGGAATTAGTTCGCGTAGTTTTTCGGTCATTTTTTTACCGATATTGTAGGCGTTGTCTTCGTGAATCAGGGCAGAAAGTGCATCCACAGTCTGTGCGTTCAGAAGTACATCCAGTTTTACTAATTTAGAAGTTCTCATTCCGATTGGAGAGTAGTCAAAAGAAGCATATCCTTTAGATACCGTTTTCAGACGATCGTAAAAATCGAATACAATTTCCGCAAGAGGCATGTCAAAATTCAGTTCAACACGTTCTGTTGTCAAATAGGTCTGATTGGTAATCTGGCCACGCTTTTCGATACATAAACTCATTACGTTTCCAACGAAATCAGCTTTTGTAATAATGGTAGCCTTAATAAACGGTTCTTCAACACGGTCCAGTTTTGATGGCTCCGGTAAATCGGACGGATTGTTTACAACAAAAGCAGTTTCAGGATCTTTTTTAGTATACGCCAGATACGAAACGTTAGGAACTGTAGTAATTACAGTCATGTCGAATTCACGCTCTAAACGTTCCTGGATAATTTCCATGTGAAGCATTCCTAAGAATCCGCAACGGAAACCAAAACCTAACGCCGCAGAACTTTCCGGAGTAAATACCAGTGAAGCATCATTCAGCTGCAGTTTTTCCATAGAAGAACGCAAATCTTCATAATCTTCGGTATCTACAGGATAAATTCCGGCGAAAACCATTGGTTTTACATCCTCAAAACCGGTAATCATATTAGTGGTAGGTGTTTTGGCATCGGTCAGTGTATCACCAACTTTTACTTCTTTGGCTTCTTTAATTCCGGAAATTAAATAACCAACATCACCTGTAGAAATAACATTTTTAGGAACCTGGTTCAGTTTTAAAGTTCCAACCTCATCGGCAAAATACTCATTGCCGGTAGCCATGAATTTAATTTTTTGCCCTTTTCTGATTTCCCCGTTTACAACTCTGAAGATTACTTCAATTCCACGAAACGGATTGTAATGGGAATCAAAAATCAATGCTTGTAAAGGTTCGTCAACATTTCCTTTTGGCGGCGGAATTTTTTCAATAATGGCAGCCAGGATGTTTTCGACACCGAAACCTGTTTTTCCCGAAGCATGAATAATATCTTCTAATTTACAGCCAAGCAAATCAATAATATCATCACTCACTTCTTCCGGATTGGCACTTGGTAAATCTACTTTATTCAAAACCGGAATAATTTCCAGGTCATTTTCTAAAGCTAGATATAAATTTGAAATCGTTTGTGCCTGAATACTTTGTGCCGCATCAACAATCAAAAGTGCACCTTCGCAGGCAGCAATAGATCGTGAAACTTCGTATGAAAAGTCAACGTGACCGGGAGTATCAATTAAATTTAAGATGTATTCCTCTCCTTTATAGGTGTATTCCATCTGAATGGCATGACTTTTTATGGTGATTCCACGCTCACGCTCCAGGTCCATGTTGTCAAGCAATTGTGCTTTTTCTTCACGGGCTGTAACGGTTTGTGTGGCACCAAGTAATCGGTCTGCCAATGTACTTTTACCGTGGTCAATGTGTGCAATAATGCAAAAGTTACGTATCTTCTTCATTTTCTATTTCAATTCTCTATACGAGTTTTAAGTATTTTTTCGGGTATAAATTTACGCTTTGGCAATTGCTGCAGAGCGTGTTATTAAGGCGCAAAGATAACGGAAAGTTTTGGATTCTGGAATGAAGATGAGTGAATGTTAGATGCTGCAATTCAAAATCGTTTTTAAAATTCAAAATTGAATCCTTTTTCGGTCAGCTTTTTGTAAACTTCGGGATCAAATTTGTATAGTTTGGCGGCCCTGTGGGAAACCGCTTTTTGTTTTTCTTCGAGTTCAAGAAGTAA
The DNA here is from genome assembly GCF_020991415.1 of Flavobacterium sp. ENC. Taxonomy (GTDB): domain Bacteria; phylum Bacteroidota; class Bacteroidia; order Flavobacteriales; family Flavobacteriaceae; genus Flavobacterium. The sequence continues at coordinate 1,009,978 of NZ_JAJMOY010000001.1, forward strand.
CTTCATGTGCAGAATTTTTCTGCGAAAGTTGGACTTGTCGAGTTCGACTCCTAATATTTCCTCGTAAAGATGCATTAATTGCAATAAGGTAAACTTTTCAGGTAAAAGATTAAAACCAATCGGAGCCTGACGGACTCTGTTGCGCAATTGCATCAGACTGAATTTTAAAATTTCATTGTGGTCAAAGATTAAATCCGGAATATCAGTGATTTTATGCCATTTTGCTTCAATTACCTTTAAGCTTGCTTTGATATTATAATCTTCCCGGTTTAGCAAAGTATAATAGCCAATGGTAATCACCCTTTTGAAGCTTACACGTTCCGGATCCGTAAAAGCTTTTAACTGCTCGAGATAAAGATGGTCCAGATTGGTTAGTTCGTATACAATTCGGTGTGCGGCATGATCGGTACTTTCTTCTGTTTTGATCCATCCTCCGAGAAGTCCCCATTTTCCGGCACTTTCTCCTTCTGCGTGTTGTACCAAAAGTACTTCGAGGTTTTGCCTGTTAAATCCGAAGATGACGCAGTCGATCGTTATTCCGTCAATAACGTTGGTGTTGATATCCTCCGTTATTTCGGAATTGGTTTTAAGGTCGTTTTTAAAAGGTAAAGATGTCATTTATGCAAAAGGACTAGGGTTTAAAACTCAAAATTAAATCCTTTTTCGGTCAGTTTCTTGTAAATGTCCGGGTCAAATTTGTATAATTTTGCAGCTCTGTGCGAAACATCCTGTTGTTTTTCATCAAGCGCCACCAGTAATTTCATGTGAAGTATTTTACGCCTGAAATTTGATTTGTCCATTTCCACACCCAGAATTTCTTCATAAAGATGCATCAATTGCAGTAAGGTAAATTTTTCCGGAAGAAGATTGAATCCCAATGGTGCCTGGCGAACCCTGTTGCGAAGGTGTTTCAGACTGTAGCCTAAAATTTCGTTGTGATCATAAATTAAGTCGGGAATGCTGTTTATTTTATACCATTTGGCATCAGCAGCTGTAAAACCGGCTTTAATATTATAGTCTTCGCGCTTTACCAAAGCATAGTAGCCAATGGTAATAACACGTCTCAGCGGGAAACGATCCGGATCCCCAAACGCTTTCAATTGCTCTAAGTAGATATTGTCAAGACCCGTAAGTTCGTTCAGTAAACGGTGGGCAGCAGAATCGGTACTTTCTTTTTTATAGATCCACCCTCCCGGAAGTCCCCATTTCCCTTTACTGATTCCTTCGCCGTGTTGCACCAAAAGTACTTCCAGGCTTCCTTTGTCAAAACCAAAAATGACGCAGTCAATCGTGATTGCATTCATGGCAGTCTGTTCGCTTTTCAAAAGGGAATCATCATCTTCATTTTTAACCATAACCTACTTTAAATTTTGACAAATTAAATAAATAAAATGAATAATTGACGCCATAAATCTTTTATATTTTTTTTAACGCAGCAATTTTTTGATAATCAGTGGGTTGTTTTAGTGCTGATTTATTCTTTCAATTTTATTTTTTCTTAAATGTCTGATTGTCAAATCGCTGATTCGATATTTTTTTAATAAATTTTATTTCAGTTTAGTCCTCTTTTTTAGCGTATTAATAAAAATCGTTATACATTAATCGTAATAGCCAAAAAAAATATCTAATATTTTGTTAATATAGAAAAAATGTTTTACACTTGTAGTCAAATTTACCATAAGATAAGTTCAATTTGACTATTAGTTTGCAAAACAACAATAATTCTTTAATTAAATACAATATAGCTGATGTTATTTTTAGGAATTGATTTAGGAAGCTCATCTGTAAAACTCTCTGTATTTGATCCGGAAAAAGGAACAACTATTGGTGCGGTTAGCGCTCCTGATTTTGAAATGCCAATTATTGCCCCGGAATTTGGCTGGGCCGAACAAGATCCGGAATCCTGGTGGACGTATGTAAAAGACGGAATCCAGCAATTAGGTTCAAAATCAAATATTGATTTAAAAAAAATTGCCGGAATCGGCATCGCATATCAAATGCACGGATTGGTTTTGACCGATGAGAATTTAAATCCGGTTCGTTCTTCAATCATCTGGTGCGACAGCCGTGCGGCGATTATTGGAGATACGATTTATGATCAGATCGGAGCTGAAAATTGCCAGCGACAAATTTTGGGAAGCCCTGGAAATTTTACCGCTTCAAAACTAAAATGGGTAAAAGACCATCAGCCGGAAATTTTCGCGAAAGCAAAATACATGATGTTACCGGGTGATTTTATTGCTGCGAAATTATCAAAAACAGCCCAAATCAGTACTTCAGGATTATCGGAAGCTGCTTTGTGGAATTTCTCAGAAGGAAAACTGGCGACTGAAATTCTGTCCCGGATGGGATTATCGGAAGAAATTGTTCCGGAAATTGTTTCAAATTTCGGAATTCAGGCCACTGTTCACGCAGAAATTGCTGAGGAATTGGGATTGAATTCAGCTGTAAAAATAACCTATCGCGCAGGAGACCAGCCGAACAATGCCTTATCACTGAACGTTTTGAAACCCGGCGAAATAGCCACAACAGCCGGAACTTCGGCAGTTGTATATGCCGTGAGTGATCAGGATGCCTATGACAAACAAAACAGAATCAATACTTTTTTACACGTTAATAATTCAGAAACCGAAAAACGCAACGGTGTAATGTTGTGTATTAACGGTTCCGGAATTTTATACCAGTGGCTGCGAAAAATAATGTCGGTAGACAAAGCCGAACTGATCGCTTACGAAAAACTAAATGCTGAAGCGGCAAAAGTGGAAGCCGGTAGCAACGGACTTCGTTTTTACCCTTTCGGAAATGGCGTGGAACGTATTTTTAATAATAAAAATGCAACTTCCGGAATTCAGAATCTAAACTTCAATATCCATCAGCCTTCTCATTTGGTTCGTGCGGCCTGTGAAGGAATCGTGTTTGCCATGAACTACGGTTTTGATGTCATGAAAGAAGTAGGAGTTTCAGGAACTGTGGTGAGAGCGGGAAATTCAAACCTGTTTTTAAGTCCGGTTTTCAGGGAAATCTTTACCAATACGACACAAACTACTTTAGAATTATACAATACTTCAGGAGCTGAAGGTGCCGCAAGAGGCGCTGCTTATGGTTACGGATATTACAGTTCGCTGGAAGAAGCTTTTCAGGGACTACAATGTTTAGACCGTATTGAACCCAATACAATCCTGACCAGTCAATATCAGGATTTATATCAGGAATGGAAAAATCACATTAAAATCGAACAACAATAATGAGCACAACAAAACAAACCTATTTCAAAAACATAGACACGATTAAATTCGAAGGCAGAGAAAGTGATAACCCGTTAGCATTTAAATGGTACGATGAAAATCGTGTCGTTGCAGGTAAAACCTTAAAAGAACATTTGCGTTTTTCAATGGCTTACTGGCACACGCTGTGTAATACAGGAGGCGATCCGTTTGGGGCTTCGACGGAAACTTTTTCATGGGATAAAAACGAAAATGCAATTCTAAGAGCGAAAGACAAAATGGATGCCGCTTTTGAATTCATGACCAAGTTAGGTTTGCCTTATTATTGTTTTCATGATGTAGATGTGGTGGATGATGCACCGACTCTGGCAGAATTTGAAACCCGCATCCAGACTATGGTGGAGTACGCCAAACAAAAACAACAGGAATCCGGAATTAAATTGTTGTGGGGAACATCGAACCTATTCAGCAATCCGCGTTACATGAACGGTGCAGCCACGAATCCAAACTTTGATGTTTTGGCGTATGCAGGAGCTCAGGCAAAAATTGCGATCGATGCTACTATTGCTCTGGGGGGTGAAAATTATGTTTTCTGGGGAGGCCGTGAAGGATACATGAGCCTTTTGAATACAGACATGAAAAGAGAACTGGACCATTTAGGAAGGTTTTTAAATACGTGTAAAGATTATGCCCGTAAAGAAGGTTTCAAAGGAAACTTCTTAATTGAACCAAAACCTATGGAGCCTACCAAACATCAATATGATTTTGATGCGGCGACTTCATTAGGGTTCATAAATAAATACGGACTTCAGGATGATTTCAAATTAAATCTTGAAGTGAACCACGCGACGCTTGCCGGACATTCTTTCGAGCATGAATTGCAGGTTGCTGTCGATGCGGGAATGTTAGGAAGTATTGATGCCAACAGAGGGGATTACCAAAATGGCTGGGACACCGATCAGTTCCCGATTAATCTTCAGGAAGTTACCCAGGCGATGCTGGTTATCCTTGAAGGTGGCGGAATTCAGGGCGGCGGTGTAAACTTTGATGCCAAAGTGAGAAGAAATTCAATTGATTTAGAAGACAAATTTATTGCGCACATTTCAGGAATGGATGTTTTTGCAAGAGGATTAATCTGTGCCGATCATATTTTACAAAATACAGATTACAGAAAATTACGCACACAGCGTTACAGTTCATTTGACGGCGGAAACGGAGCGAAGTTCGAAAACGGGGAATTGTCTCTGGAAGATCTTAGCAAAATTGCCCGTGCAAGTGGAGAACCTCAGCCCTTAAGTGGAAGACAGGAATTATTCGAACAGATTATTTCGAATGCATACTAAATTAAATTATAAGGTAACTAACTATAAATTTAACCAATTCTTAATTATTATGAAAAGCAAATATTGTATAAAAACAACAATGCTTCCGTTTTGTATGGCGCTGCTGCTAAGCGTCTTTACAATACAATCTGGTTTTGCACAGGAACAATCGCAGGTTGTAACCGGAAATGTAAAATCAGCAGAAGACGGTATGGGCGTTCCGGGTGCTACCGTTGGAATTGAGGGAACAAAAACGGCAACCTCGACAGATTTTGACGGGAACTTTAAACTGGAAGCAAAAACGGGCAACGTACTTGTCATTAGTTTTATGGGATTTAAAACACAGCGTATCACTGTTGGAACCCAGAAAACAATTGCGGTTACTTTACAAACAGAAGCGGCAGACCTTAAGGAGGTTGTCGTAATTGGGTATGGTTCACAGAAAAAAACACTGGTAACGAATGCTGTTACTCAGGTTAGTGGAGAAAATCTTGCCAGAACAAATACGACAAATGCACTACAGGCTCTTCAGGGTCAGGCAGCGGGAATCCAGATTACGTCTACTTCAGGGCAACCGGGAGAAGGATTAAATGTGGTGATCAGAGGTGTGGGGTCAACAGCAGGAAGCAGTCCGCTATATGTGGTAGACGGAATCCTTACAAGTGATATTTCTTATTTAAGCAATTCAGATATAGAATCTATTTCTGTATTAAAAGATGCTGCATCTGCTGCAATTTATGGTTCGCAGGCCTCTAACGGAGTTGTTTTGGTTACCACCAAAAAGGGTAAGAAAGGTGCTGCAGGACAAATGACTTTTGATCAGTATTACGGTGTACAATCGGTAGCCAGAAAGGTAGATTTACTGGATGCTAAAGAATATGCAACGATATTAAATGAAGCTGCCGTAAACTCTGGTAAAAATCCCTATTTTACGAATGCACAAATTGCAGGATTAGGAAAAGGAACCAACTGGATGGATCATATGTTAACGGATAATGCCGCGACTAAAAACTTCTCATTTGGGGCTTCCGGTGGTTCGGATACTTCTGTTTATTCTGCATCCTTGTCTTATTTAGGGCAGGAAGGAGTCGTAGGAGGTAAAGATTTATCGAACTATGAGCGTTATAATTTCAGATTCAATTCAGAACATAAATTATACAAAGATGTAGTGACTTTCGGTCAGAACTTAAGTTTTGCTTACATCAATAAAAACGGAATCGGAGTTGGAAATCAGTACAGCAATTCTTTAAGAAGCGCTTTTCAGGTATCACCATTATTACCAATGTACGATGCCAATGGTAATTATTACGACAGTACCAAAAACAGTGAGCCGTGGTTGGCAGGTCAGGCAAATCCTTACGCATTAATGGTGTATAATAATCAGAATGAAAGCAATAACCAAAAATTGCTTGGAAATGTTTACTTACAGATAGAGCCAATAAAAAACTTAACGTTCAAAACTACTTTAGGCCTTGATTATTATGCAGGTGAAGGACATTCATACTTCCCTAAATATCAATTATCGATCTATGCCAACAGCGCTTTTGATAAAGTAACTCAAAACATGAACAAAGGTAAAACACTTACCTGGGATAACTTATTGACGTATAAGTTTAATGTTGCCGAAACGCACCGTTTTGAGACCATGGTCGGAACATCCTCTATAAATTTTGACGGAACTACGATACAGGCTTCAAATGCAGATTCGTTTTTTAGTGACCTCGAACATGCCTGGTTAGACAATACAACCAATAAAGACGGCGCCAAAATAGCATTAAATGGTATCAAGCAACAGACAAAAAGAATGTCTTATTTTGGAAGATTAAATTACAGCTTTAAGGAAACGTATTTGTTAAATGCTACTTTTAGAGTTGACGGATCTTCCATTTTTGCCAAACAGAATGAGTGGGGCTATTTCCCATCCGTTTCCGGAGGCTGGATTGCGTCAAACGAAGAATTTTTAAAAGATTCGAAAGTGATCAATTTTCTTAAATTGAGAGCAAGCTGGGGACAAGTAGGAAACCAGAACGCAAGAGCTTTTCAATACTTATCACCAATAAAAGTAAATAATACCAATTATAATTTTGGAGAAGAAGGGGCTCTTACTCCCGGAGCCTATCCAAACAGACTATCTAATCTCGATTTGAAATGGGAAACTTCAGAGCAGGTTGACCTTGGTCTGGATGCCAGATTTTTAAACAATGCCTTAAACTTTACGGTTGATTTTTATCAGAAAACCAACAAAGACTGGTTGATATTAGCGCCTGTTTTGGCAACAGGAGGAGCTGACGCACCATTTATTAACGGAGGAGACGTAGTAAATAAAGGGGTTGAGGTGAGTTTAAATTACCAAAACAATATTGGAGATTTTAAATACAATATTAGTGCAAATGGTGCTTACAACAAAAATACAGTGGGTGCGATACCTACAGCAGATGGAATTATTCATGGATTGCCTAATGAACTTTATGACAATTCAAGCGAATTCTACAGAGCACAAAACGGATACCCGTTAGGCTATTTCTGGGGATATAAAACCGGAGGTGTTTTTCAAAACCAGGCACAAATTGACAATTACAAATCGGCAAACGGCGTAGTATTACAGCCTACTGCAGCTCCGGGGGATCTTATTTATGTAAACACAAACGGAGATGATAAAATTGACGCTACTGATAAAACCAGTATCGGAAATCCTAATCCTGACTTTACTTATGGATTCTCTTTATCAGGTAGCTACAAAGCATTTGACTTTTCGGTTTTGGCGAATGGAGTGGCAGGAAACCAAATTGTACAATCCTACAGAAACCAATCGGGTGCATACGGAAATTATACTTCTGCCATATTAGATCGTTGGCATGGAGAAGGTTCTTCGAACACAACACCAAGAGTAACAGAAGACAACAGAAACTTTACACAGTTTTCAGATTTGTATGTTCAGGATGGAGATTTCTTAAGAATCAGCACGGTAACATTAGGATTTGATTTGGCAAAAATGAAACAGTCAAAACCGTTTTTTGCAAGCCAGTTCAGACTTTACTTTTCAGTATTAAATCTTTACACTTTTACAAAGTATAACGGTATGGATCCTGAAATTGGATTTGGCTCTTCAAACGATGACCAAAAATTTTCATCAGGTGTAGATGTTGGATATTACCCACGCCCAAGAACATTCATGATGGGATTAAATGTTAAACTTTAATAATAAAAAGATGAAAAATACATATTTATATATTTTCTGTTTGAGTTTATTATCTCTGGGTTCTTGTAGTTTAGAAACAGAGCCGATGACACCAATAGATACAAGTTTTTACAAAACAAAAGAGGATGCTTATGTAGCATTAGTAGGTTGTTATGACGGAATGCAGGTGGCAACAGGTGGTGCGGGAATGGGAGTTCCGGTATTAAGCGAAGTAATGTCTGATGATTGTTTTGGAGGTACCGGAAATTCAGATGGTTACAATTATGCAGCCATAGATGAGTTTGATATTACACGATCTCCTGCAGATGTTGATTTACTGAACACCAACTGGATTGCTTATTACAAAGGAATTTACCGTTGTAATATGCTATTGTCCAAAATGGATCAGATTCAATGGGACGGGGATACTGCCTTAAGAAATACATACGAATCTGAAACTAAATTTATCAGAGCCTATCTGTATTTTGAAATGGCCCGTTTGTGGGGCAGTGTGCCTTTGTTAACAGCACCTTCTTCTGAGAACGTACCGCAGGCAACTCCGGAAGAAATTTATAAAGTAATTGCAGAAGATTTAGTATTTGCCTCAAACAATTTACCTACAGAAGCCTATAATGCGAAACCAAACGGACGCATTACAAAATGGGCAGCAAAATCTTTACTGGGACGCGTTTATTTATATTACACAGGATATTACGGAAAAACGGATTTAGCCGGTGTCGTAACCAAAACTCAGGCCTTAGCACATTTAGAAGATGTTATCGCTTCCAGTGGTCATGGTTTAGTAGCTGATTTTTCTACTTTATGGCCGGCAGCTTCAGTAGAAAAGTATGCAGGCGAAGCCAATAAAGAATTTGTTTTTTCTATTAAATACACCTATACAAGTGATTATAACGGAAATACAGACAGTAACCAATGGATGGTAATGTTTGGAATGAGAGAATTCTCCTCTTATCCGTATGGCCGTGGTTGGGGTGTTACCGTAAATTCAAAATTATGGAATGCTTACAGCGCAACAGATACAAGACGTACAGCAAGTATCATCGGAGTTGACGAAGAAAAGATCAAATTTGATAAAAAGAACAGCCAGAGAGAATACACAGGTTACTACAACAAAAAATATTCTCCAATGGTGAATAAAGACGGAGTAGATCTTCCGATTGCTATGGGAAGTCAGTTTTGGGACATCAGTCAATTTCAGGATTATGTGGTGTTAAGATATTCAGACGTTTTATTAATGGCTGCAGAATTGGGAAGCGGAAGTGCTCAGCTTTACTTTGATGAAGTTAGACAAAGAGCGTACAAAGAAAATTTTGTAGCATTACCGGTAAGTCCTGAAAATATTTTGAATGAAAGACGTCTGGAGTTTGCTCTTGAAGGGATAAGATACTATGATTTATTACGTCAGGGTGTTGGAAAAGCTTCTTCTACAATTGCAGAAACAACAACTTTACTAAATGGAGGAGTACCGGCAACAAAAACAATTTCTGCAGGTAAAATTCAGGAAACAAAAGGACTGATACAAATTCCAAATACTCAGATCACATTATCAGGTGGGGTTTTGAAGCAAAATGCGGGTTGGTAATTTTAACTTAAAAGGAAAAGAAATGAAAAATATTAAATTATTAATGACATCATTTGTGATGTTAGCAGCATTGCTGATATCCTCTTGTTCTCCGGACACCTATTCTCTGGAAGAGCCGATGGCTAAATCGGATATACATTTTGAAATTACCCAGGATCTGGTTACAGATCCGGGAGGAAATACAGTACTATTAAAAAATACAACTCCCGGAGTGGTATTAAACTGGGATTATGTTACCGGAAAATCTAATAAAGCAGAACAAAAAGTGCAATATGCTTTTAAAGGGAACTATACCATTAAAATTTCAGCTGTTACAGATGGTGGTATCGTTGAGTTAGATCCGGTAACCATTACGGTAAGTAAGGATAACTTAAATTATGTTAATGATCCTTTATGGACTGCATTATCTGGTGGAGTAGGTCATAAAAAATCATGGATTGCTGATAATGGTAAGTATGGTTTAGCTCCGGGTGCGATGTCTTTTGCAGATCCAAGCACAGTAGTAGAATGGGGTAAATTTTCTCCAAACTGGGAACCTGCAGGAAATGCAAATTCAAGTACAGATGCTGATATGCACTGGGGAAGATACATGACATTCAGCCTTGATGGAGGACCTTTTATGACCGTTCATGAAGCAAATGGAACAAGTATCGAAAGCGGATCTTATTTCCTTGATATTAATGCTCATACGATAACTACAACAGGGGCAACTATTTTAAGACCGGACAATTACATTGCAAATGCAAGTAACTGGAACACGGATATTAAAGTATTAACACTTACGGATAATCAGTTGCGAATTGCTATTAAGAGAACCAACAGTGAAGGCCCATGGTGGTATATCTGGAATTTCGTTTCTAAAGAATATGCAGACAACTATGTTCCTGTAGTTACGGACCCTGTTCTTGACGAAGGTTACAATCCAACTTTTGCCCCTGGAGAATTGCTGACCATGTTAACAGGAGGAGCCGGTGCAGGAAGAGTATGGAAATTAGATGCAGCAGGAAACCCGGTGGACTGGGTTGGAAAAGGTATTGGATGGACCAAAGGACCTAATGATTCTTATAACTGGGGATGGAACGATGACTGGGCAGCAATTGCCGGTAATTCATGGATACGTTTTGATCAGTGGGAAGGTAAACTGAACTATACCCGCAGCCAAAACGGAGTAGTTACTACAGGTTTATTTACCATAAATGCCGCAACCAACGAAATTAATCTTGGAACAAATACACTGCTTCAAAATGCAGCCAGCTGGATGAATCCTACCACGAATGTGATCAAAGTAGTGAAAGCCTATAATACCGGTTTTCTTACTAAAGGTATTTGGTTAGGAACATCTTACGATGCGACTAAGGATGAATGGTTTGTTTTCCATTACATCATCCCTTAAATATTACAGTTTTTTAGTTTAACAATAACCTGAAAGTTTCAACGCTTTCAGGTTATTTTAAAATTTACAATACTATGCTTCAGCTAACTTTATATAAAAAAATAGGATTGCTTTTTGGATGTTTTCTTGTATTGACGGCATGCCATACATCGGGTGATCAAAAATTTAAGAACCGGAAAGTTTCCTTTAATTCAGATTGGAGCTTTCATTTGAATGATAGTATTACTGATAAAGATACCATCGGAACTGCAACAAAGTGGCGGACTTTAAATGTCCCGCACGATTGGAGTATCGAAGGAAAATTTGATGAAAAAAGTCCTGCCGGATATGGAGGCGGAGCACTAAACGGAGGTTTAGGCTGGTATAAAAAAATATTCAAAGTTGCCGCTGCGGACAGCAGCAAAGTAATCTCAATCATTTTCGATGGTGTCTATAAAAACAGCGAAGTCTGGATCAACGGACATTATTTAGGAAAACGCCCTAACGGGTATATTGGTTTTCAATATGAAATTTCTCCTTACCTAAAGTACGGAGATCAAAACAATGAAATAATTGTAAAGGTTGACAATTCAAAACAACCCAATTCACGTTGGTATTCCGGTTCCGGAATTTTCAGAAATGTCTGGATCGAAACTACCGACAAACTTCACGTAGGACAATGGGGAACTTATATTACCACCCCAAAAGTTACGGCCGAAAAAGCTTCGGTACAAGTTGAAACGACCATTCAGAATCAATATTCAGATTCGAAAAAAGCAACCGTAACCACTACTATTTTTAAAGAAGACACTAAAGTAACATCGGTTACCCAAAATATAACAATTGGTGGAAATGCCAATCAAACGATTAAACAGGAAGTACAGGTTGAAACACCGATTTTATGGTCTGTCGAAAAACCGGAACTGTATACGGCAGTGACGGAAATTTCACTTGACGATACCATTATTGATGCCTATAAAACCAGTTTCGGAATCCGGGATTTTAAATTTGATTTAGATAAAGGTTTTATCCTGAATGGAAAACAGGTGAAAATAAAAGGCGTTTGTATGCACCATGATTTAGGTCCTTTAGGGTCAGCCATTAACACAAGAGCTATCGAACGTCAGTTGGAAATTCTGAAAGGAATGGGCGTAAACGGGATCAGAACCTCCCATAATCCGCCTGCTCCGGAACTTTTGGATCTTTGCGATAAAATGGGTTTCATTGTCATGGATGAAGCTTTCGATATGTGGAAACAAAACAAAACCAAATACGACTATGCCAATGACTGGGACAAATGGCACAAAAGAGATTTAACAGATCAGTTATTGCGTGACCGAAACCACCCAAGTATATTTATCTGGAGTATCGGAAATGAAATTCCCGAACAATGGAACGAAAACGGGGTGACAATTGCCAAAGAACTGGCCGCCATTACACGTCAGTACGACAAAACACGTCCGTTGACCGCAGCGATGAATCCGCCGGTAAACATGAATATTGATGAGGTAACGTTACAATTCGAAAAAAAGAATGTTCAGTTTAATGCCATCGCAAAATCTGGAGTTTTAGATCTTATCGGATACAATTATGCGCATCAGACCTATCAATATCATCAGAAAAATTTCCCTGGCAAACCATTTATAGCAACCGAAACAACTTCCGCCCTGGAAACCCGCGGATATTATGATGCAGTTTCAGACACCCTAAAAAAATGGCCGGTACGATGGGATCTTAAATTTACAGGAGGAAATCCGGGCAATACCGTTTCGGCTTACGATCAGGTGCAGGCTCCCTGGGGCTCTACGCACGAAGCCACCTGGAAAGTCATCAAAAAATACGATTTCCTTTCGGGCATGTACATCTGGACCGGATTCGATTATATCGGTGAACCCACACCGTACGAATGGCCGTCGATCAGTTCTTATTTCGGAATTGTAGATTTAGCCGGCTTCCCAAAAGATGTGTATTATATGTACCAAAGCGAATGGACAGACAAAACCGTGCTGCATATCCTGCCACACTGGAACTGGAAGGCAGGACAAAATGTGGATGTCTGGGCATACTACAATAAAGCAGATGAGGTTGAACTTTTCCTTAACGGAAAATCAGTCGGAATCAGAAGTAAAAAAGGAGATGATTTGCATGTGATGTGGAGAATTCCATTTCAGGCCGGGACACTTAAAGCAGTTTCGCGTAAAAACGGGAAGATTGTTTTAGAAACGGAAGTTAAAACAGCCGGAAATCCAGCCAACTTAAAATTAACGGCAGACAGAAGTACCATCAATGCCGACGGAAATGATTTGTCATTTGTAACGGTTGATATTTTGGACGAAAAAGGAGTTTTGGCACCAAATGCAAACAACGAAATCAATTTCTCCCTAAAAGGAAATGGAAAGATTGTCGGGGTCTGCAGCGGAGATCCGGTAAGTCATGAATCGTATAAAGGAACAAAACATACAGCACTGAACGGAAAATGCCTAGTCGTAATTCAGTCCGGTAATGAAACCGGAAGACTAGAACTAACCGCCAAAGCAAACGGATTAAAACCGGCAACAATCGTAATCACAGTAGAATAAATACTATGAAAAAAAATGTAATACTGCTCTTTATTTTAATAAGTCTGATCAATGGTCAATTGTTCGGACAGAATTCCGCTGCTCAGAAAGCTGCTGAAGACCGGATTATAAAAGTCGATTATACTAAATCGGCAGGAGCATTCAATACTATGTTTAAACAATGTGTCGGAGCCGGAAGAGCCAATGAAGGCTTACGGGCAGACTGGCAGCAGCAACTGGCAATGCTGAAAAAAGACTGTGATTTTAAATACATCAGAATGCACGGTTTATTATCAGATGATATGGCCGTTTATTATGAAGATGAAAAAGGAAACCCACAATACAATTACCAGTATGTAGATGCTTTGTTCGACTTTATTGTAAGTATCAAAATGAAACCTTTTGTAGAATTAGGATTCATGCCATCGGGGCTTGCCAGTGGAAATCAGACCATTTTTTGGTGGAAAGGAAATGTTACACCTCCCAAAGATTATAAAAAATGGGAAGACTTTATACAAAACTTAACCGCGCATTTCACCCAGCGTTACGGAGCAGAAGAAGTAAAAACCTGGTATTTTGAAGTCTGGAATGAACCAAATCTTTCACCCGGATTTTGGACAGGAACCCAGGAAGATTATTTTAAATTGTATGAATATGCAGCCCGCGGCATAAAAAGCGTAAATACAGCGTACAAAGTCGGAGGCCCTGCAACAGCGGGAGCGGCATGGGTTCCGGAAACTATTGATTTTTGTGCTAAAAATAAGGTGCCGATCGATTTTATTTCGACGCATAGCTACGGCGTAAAAAGCGGGTATTTAGATGAATTCGGAATTTCCGGAACCATCCTGAATAAAGACGATACCAGTGTAAGTAGTGATGTTCTGAATTCACGTCAGCAGATTGCGAATTCCGCTAAGCCAAATCTTGAATTGCATTATACAGAATGGAGTTCCTCCTATACACCGGCCGATCCCATTCACGATAGTTATCACTCGGCAGCTTATATTCTGCAGAAACTAAAACAGGTGGGAAATGCAGCGAACTCCATGTCGTATTGGGTTTTTACCGATATTTTCGAAGAAGCAGGCCCGAGGTACACACCTTTTCATGGCGGTTTCGGATTGCTGAATCTTCAGGGAATTAAAAAACCGGCTTACTTCTCCTATTCTTTTCTGAATAAATTAGGAGAAACAGAACTCCAAAATAAAGATACTTCATCATGGGTTTGTAAAAACTCAAAAGGAGATGTTCAGCTTTTATTCTGGGATTTCACCAATACACATCCCGGAGACAAAGTGCTGAATCAAACCTATTACATTCAGGATTTACCATCCCGGGAAAAAGGAAAGGTAAAAATTGAAATCGACGGACTGCAGAAAGGAAAATATATTCTGGAAATTTATAAGGTAGGCTATAAAGTAAATGATGCTTACGCAGACTATCTTGCGATGGGAAGACCAAAACAACTCACAGCAGAGCAGGTACATCAGATTAAAGAGAAAAATAGTGGTGCTTTAGTTGCATCAGAAAAAGTAGTGATAGATTCAAAAGGAACTTACAGTAAAGATTTCAAAATCAATGAAAATGATGTTTTTCTGTTGAATCTCGTAAAACAATAACCGCTGAAATAACGAACATACAAAACCATAATAAATTTAGTAAGCATGAAAAATAAAATACTATTTCTGTCGGCAGCTTTGGCTTTTATCGCATTTGCATCTTGTAAAAACGATGTTCAGAGTTCAGGTGCTGCTTCCGCTCAGACAGAAGAATATCAGGGAAAAGAAATAGACACCACACATGATGCCGAAATAGATAAACTGATTGGTCAAATGACCATTGAGGAAAAAATCGGAATGCTGCACGGTAACAGTATGTTTAGTACCGGTGGCGTAAAACGTTTGGGTATTCCGGAATTAAAAATGGCCGACGGACCGTTGGGAGTTCGTGAAGAAATTTCACGTGACAATTGGGCACCCGCTGGTTTAACGAACGATTTTGCTACCTATTATCCTGCCGGAGGAGGTTTGGCCGCTACCTGGAATACAGAGATGGCCCATACTTTCGGAAGCAGTTTAGGAGAAGAATTACGCGCCAGGGATAAGGATATGCTGCTTTCGCCAGCCATCAATATGGTAAGAACACCACTGGGAGGAAGAACCTACGAATACATGTCCGAAGATCCGTTTTTGAACAAAAAAATAGCAGTGCCGTTAATTGTGGGTTTACAGGAAAAAGATGTAATGGCCTGCGTGAAACATTTCGCAGCAAACAATCAGGAAACGAACCGTGATTTTGTCGATGTGCAAATTGACGAACGTACGCTTCGTGAAATTTATTTACCGGCTTTTGAAGCGGCAGTAAAAGAAGGAAAATCCTACAGTATCATGGGCGCTTATAACAAATTCAGAGGCGAATATTTATGTGAAAATGATTATATGCTGAATAAAATCCTTCGTGACGAATGGGGATTCAAAGGAATTGTAGTTTCAGACTGGGCTGCGGTGCATTCAACAGCAAAATCATTGAAAAATGGTCTGGACATTGAAATGGGAACACCAAAACCTTTCAATGAATTTTTCCTGGCAGACAAATTAATTGCTGCCGTGAAGTCCGGAGAAGTTTCGGAAGCTGAAATCAACCTGCATGTAAAACGTATTCTTAGAATGTTGTTTCAGGTAAAGGCAATGGGTGGCGGAGAACGTGCTAAAGGAAGTATTGCAACAGAAGCACATTATCAGGATGCCTACAAAATTGCAGCAGAAGATATCGTATTGCTTAAAAATGAAAACAATGCACTTCCGTTAAAACTGGACGGTGTAAAATCGATCGCAGTAATCGGAAACAACGCCACGAAGAAAAATGCCCTGGGCGGATTCGGAGCCGGTGTAAAAACCAAAAGAGAAGTTACTCCGTTAGAAGGTCTGAAAAACAGATTGCCTTCCTCTATTAAAATCAATTATGCAGAAGGTTATTTGGAACGTTACGATGAAAAAAACAAAGGAAATTTAGGAAACATCACTTCCAACGGACCGGTTACGATAGACCAGTTAGATCCGGCTAAATTGCAGGAAGCCATTGAAGCCGCTAAAAAATCGGATGTTGCCATCATTTTTGCAGGTTCCAACCGTGATTACGAAACTGAAGCTTCTGACCGCAGGAATTTAAACCTTCCATTCGGACAGGAAGAATTAATTCAGAAAGTATTGGCCGTAAATCCAAGGACTATTGTGGTTATGGTAGCCGGAGCGCCTTTCGATATTGATGCTGTGAGCAAAAAAACGTCCGCTTTAGTGTGGAGCTGGTTTAACGGTTCTGAAGGTGGAAATGCGTTGGCAGATGTATTACTTGGAAAAGTAAACCCATCCGGAAAATTACCATGGACAATGCCTAAAAAAATCATGGATTCCCCTGCCCATGCCACAAACAGTTTCCCGGGAGGAAAAACAGTGAACTATGCAGAAGGAATTTTAGTAGGCTACCGTTGGTTTGATACTAAAAATATTGCGCCCTTATATCCTTTCGGATTCGGGTTATCCTACACCACTTTTGCTTTCGATAATGCAAAAGCAGATAAATCGGAATATGCGTTGAACGAAACCATTACCGTTTCGGTTGAGGTAAAAAATACCGGAAAAGTCGATGGTAAAGAAGTCGTACAATTGTATACTTCAAAAACCGATTCGAAAATTACACGTGCCGCACAGGAATTAAAAGGTTTCAAAAAAACAGCCGTTAAGTCAGGAAGTTCGAATACCGTAACCATCAAAGTTCCGGTAAAAGAACTGGCGTATTATGATGTAACGGCAAAAAAATGGACCGTTGAACCGGGAAAATATATTTTGAAAGTAGGAAATTCTTCGAGAGACATCAAAAAAGAAATTACCATTAGCATTAAGTAAAAAAATAACAGGAAAGCGGTTTTGACCATATAAGTGATGTGAGGAAATATAAGTTTAGCTTAAATGAAATACTTATATGACTTATATGGTAATTCATTCGAATAGTCTGAAATGTTTAATAAATGAAATAGAATGGGTTGCCTGAGGGTCAGGAGCTTCTTAACGAATTTTGATTTTATAAAATGGAAAAGAGTATAAAAAATTACCTTATTACGGCCCTGCTTTGTATCGCTGTAAGCGGCGTTTTTGCCTGTAGCTCAGAAAAAGACGTACCGGAAAACACGATCGGAAAAACGCTTACGGTAAATACAAACAAAATAGATTTCGAAGCCAAAGAAAGTGCTGCCAATGTTGTCATTTCGGCCGAAGTTACCTCATGGACCATAAGTGCTTCAGATGCCACGTGGATTCAGTTGAGCAAGACTTCCGGAAGTAAGGGAACCAGTCTGGTAACCATTACAGCTTTAGAAAACAAAACAAAAGACACCAGAACAGCTACAATCAAAATCAGTTCAGCAGAAGCGGCACCGTTACAGGTTTCGGTTTCTCAGGCTGGTGCTGTCGCAGTCGGGCAGGGGCTATATCCAAGTTACAATACCAATCCGGTCGCAGCAGATGCTTCAGGTATGAGCAGTACCGCAGTACAACTCGCAGCAAAAATAAAACTGGGCTGGAATATCGGAAATACAATGGAAGCCACCAACGGAGAAACAGCCTGGGGGAATCCAAAAGTGACAAAAGCATTAATTGATGCGGTTAAGGCCAATGGATTCAATGCCATCAGAATTCCGTGTTCGTGGAATCAGTATGTAGCCAATACCGCCACAGCACAAATAAAAACGGACTGGTTAAACAGGGTCAAAGAAGTCGTGCAATATTGCGTAGATAATGATATGTATGTGGTCATTAACATTCACTGGGACGGTGGATGGCTGGAAAATAACATTACCGAAGCCAAAAAAGCAGAAAACAATGCCAAACAAAAGGCGTTTTGGGAACAAATAGCAACACACTTCAGAGGTTTCGATGAGCATTTGCTTTTTGCCAGTGCCAACGAACCCAATGTTGAAGATGCAGGACAAATGGCCGTTTTAACCTCCTATCACCAGACTTTTATCGATGCCGTTCGTGCAACCGGAGGTAAAAATGCCTATCGTACCTTAGTAGTTCAGGGACCGGCAACCGATATCGAAAAAACAAACAAACTAATGCTTAACCTGCCTGTAGATAAAATCGCCAACCGAATGATGGTGGAGGTGCATTATTATTCTCCGTGGAATTTTGCCGGCCTGACCAAAGATGAAAGCTGGGGGAAAATGTTCTATTACTGGGGAACCGGATTTCATTCGGCAACAGACACAGAGCGCAATGCTACCTGGGGAGAAGAAACCGATTTAGCCAATAATTTCAAATTGATGAAAACGCAGTTTGTAGACAAAGGAATTCCTGTTTTACTGGGAGAGTTTGGAGCAATCCGCAGAACTTCTTTAACGGGAGACGCTTTGACCTTACATTTGAATTCAAGAGCCTATTATCTGAAAACAGTAGTAAAACAAGCAAAAGCAAACGGATTATTACCTTTTTACTGGGATGAAGGAAGTACCGGAGACAATAGTTTCGGAATCTTTAACAGATCCAATAATACGGTTTTCGACGCGAAGGCGTTAAGCGCACTGATCGAAGGACTGCAATAAAAAATAGTTTACCGCAAAGTTACAGGGATTACCGCAGGGACGCAAACTAGAGCGAACTTTGTGATTGCTTTGTGACTTTGCGGTAATTTTTTATGCTTAATTTTAAATAAAAAAAAATGAAGAAAAATATCATCTTTCTCTTTCTGGTTTTCAGTATAATCACCAATGCCAATGTGAAGATGCCCCTGTTGTTTTCTGACGGAATGGTACTGCAGCGCAATAAACCAATTCCGGTGTGGGGCTGGGCCGATCCCGGTGAAAAAGTAGAAATTCATTTTAACAAACAGGCCAAAACCGTTCAGGCCGACAAAAACGGCAAATGGACCGTTAATCTAAGCCCCGAAAAAGCGGGTGGTCCTTTTGAATTATCCATTACAGGAAAAAATAAAATCACGATCAAAAATGTTTTGGTTGGTGAAGTCTGGATTTGCAGCGGACAATCCAACATGGAATTTCAGGTTTTTAAAACAACGAATGCCCAGAAAGAAATCGAAGATTCCAATTATCCGATGATTCGTCATTTTGGAGTGGCACAGGATTTAAGCGGTTCGCCAAAAAGCGATTTAAAAGCAGGAAAATGGGAAGTCAGCAGCAAGGAAACAGTAGGTAATTTTACCGCTGTCGGATATTATTTCGCTAAAAAACTATATGCCGAATTAAAAATCCCGATCGGAATCATCAATACCTCCTGGGGCGGAACCAACGTAGAAACCTGGACGAGTCACGAAGCATTTCAAAACAGCGATGATTTTAAGGCCATGATTGCTGATGTTCCGTCTGTTAATATGGACGAGATTTTTGAAAGCTATAAAAAATCAGTTCTGGAAAATGTTAGAAAAGTTCAGGGTTTTGAAGTTTCAATGGAAAACGAAAACCAGTTTAAAGACCCAAATTTCAATGATAAAAACTGGCCGGAAATAAAAGTCCCTTCACTTTGGGAAAATCAGCAGCTGGGGAATATGGACGGCATTGTCTGGATGCGAAAAACCATTGTTTTAACAGCAGAACAAGCCAAAAAAGAGGCTGTTTTGTATTTGTCAAAAGTTGATGATGAAGACCAGACGTATGTGAACGGAGTTGAAGTAGGAACGAACAATCTTTGGGACAAACAGAGAGTTTACAAAATCCCTGCAAATGTTTTGAAAGAAGGAACAAACGTAATTTCAGTCAGAATTACAGATTACAGCGGCGGTGGCGGAATTTACGGTGATCCGGCCGACTTAAAAATCGATTTTAAAGATGTAGTCCTGCCGCTTGAAGGACTTTGGAAATTTAATGTGATAAAAGTAAAAATCGAAGTTTCGCCAAACAGTTATCCATCCTTATTGTACAATGCCATGGTAAATCCGTTGGTTCCATACGCATTTCAGGGTGTTTTATGGTATCAGGGTGAAGCCAATGTTTCGAGAGCAAAAGAATATAAAAAAGCATTCCCGCTGCTGATTGCGGACTGGAGAACAAAATGGAATCAGGGTGATTTTCCTTTCTATTTTGTACAATTATCCACCTTCAACGAGTTTGGAGGAAACAGTCAGAAAGGAAGCCGTTGGGCAGAACTTCGCGAAGCACAAACCGAAACGTTAAAACTACCCAACACCGGAATGGCCGTAACGACCGATATCGGAAATGCAAAAGATATTCATCCAACCAACAAACAGGACGTTGGTCTGCGTCTGGCAGCAATCGCAATGAATAATGTCTATGGCAAAAAACAGGTTTTCAGCGGTCCTTTGTATAAATCAATGGAAATAAAAGGAAATGAAATCGTTCTGACTTTCGATCATACCGGATCAGGATTAACAACCGCCGATTCTTCAGGAAATCTAAAAGGTTTCGAAATCGCAGGTGCCGACAAAGTATTTCATCCGGCGAAAGCCATTATAAAAAACAACAAAATAATCGTTTCCGCTAGCGAAGTTCCAAATCCAGTTGCTGTTCATTACGGCTGGGCAGACGACGATACCGAAATCAATCTTTTCAATAAAGAAAAATTTCCGGCATCGCCATTTCGAACAGATAATTGGGAAATGATAACAGCCAGTGAGAAATATAAAGTTAGTAAATAAGATATTTGGGCGTGACCACATCCCGATAAGAGGGCAAACATACAGGGTGTACAGGCGCCCTCTTATCGTGATGCAGTCGGGCTATCCGCACTACTTCGGTAGTTAGCTCCTATCCCTCACGCGGCCAAACAGGAAAATTCGTTTTTTGTCCTTCGACGAGAAAAACCGGGCGATAACGAGCAGACGAAGTAAACAATCGTAAATCGATAAATTGTAGCAATACGAGAAGCTAAAAAAATATCAAAAAGCAAAAAAATACCAGCTTATGAATCTAACCATCATAAAAAAAACATTTTTCATTTTACTGCTCACTTCTTTCTGTATCAAAGCTACAGCTCAGTCCACTCATGTTTTGTGGTACAATCAGCCGGCTGAATTCTTCGAAGAGAGCCTGGTTTTAGGAAACGGAAAATTGGGAGCTACCGTTTTTGGAGGCGCCAATTCCGATAAAATCTATTTGAACGACGCCACACTTTGGTCCGGAGAGCCTGTAAATGCGAATATGAATCCCGAAGCGTACAAAAATATTCCGGCGATTCGCGAAGCATTAAAAAATGAAAACTACAAAGTGGCCGATGAGTTAAATAAAAAAATTCAGGGTAAAAACTCCGAGTCCTTTGCGCCTTTGGGAACATTGGAAATCAATAATTCCGAGAAAGGAAAAGCAGTCAATTACCGCCGCGAACTGGATATTTCGAATGCCATATCAAAAGTAAGTTATGAAATGGCCGGCATCAAATATACACGCGAATATTTTGTCTCAGCTCCCGATCAGGTTATGGTGATCAAATTGACAAGCGATCAGAAAGGAGCTTTAAATTTTGACATTAATTTAAAGAGTTTACTGAAATCAACGGTTGAGGTAAGAAATAATATACTGGTCATGACTGGTTTTGCACCCATTCATGAAAACGAAGGATACACGCTTTTGCCAAAATACAAAGACGTAAAAGAAAGAGGGACGCGATTTACTACCTTAATCCAAATTAAAAAAACAGACGGAAAAATTACAAATTCCAGAGAAACTTTAAGCCTCAAAGAAGCAACCGAAGCTATTATTTACGTTTCTGTGGCCACCAGTTTTAATGGTTTTGACAAAAATCCGGCCACCGAAGGGGTAGACGATGTGGCCATTGCATTGCAAAACCTCAATAAGACCTTTGCTAAGCCATTCGATAAAGTAAAAGAAAATCATATTGCAGATTATCAGAAATTCTATAACCGCGTAAATCTCGATTTAGGAAAAACAACTGCACCGGATCTTCCGACAGACGAACGTTTATTGCGCTACGCTGACGGAAAAGAAGATAAAAACTTAGAAATCCTGTATTTTCAGTACGGACGTTATCTGCTGATCAGCAGTTCAAGGACAATGGGTGTCCCGGCCAATTTGCAAGGCATATGGAATCCTTATCTCAATCCGCCCTGGAGCAGTAATTATACGATGAATATCAATCTGGAGGAAAATTACTGGCTGGCCGAAAACACCAATCTTTCAGAAATGCATTTGCCGCTTTTAAGTTTTATAAAGAACCTGTCCGTAACCGGAAAAGTAACGGCAAAGACTTTTTATGGCATGAACAAAGGCTGGGCATCGGCTCATAACTCGGATATCTGGGCGATGTCAAATCCGGTAGGGCAATTCGGAAAAGAAGATCCAAGCTGGGCCTGCTGGCCATTATCTGGAGCCTGGTTAAGTACGCATATCTGGGAACATTATGTTTTTACCCAGGACAAAGAATACCTGAAAAAAGAAGGCTATCCGATAATGAAAGGCGCCTCGGAATTTTTTCTGGAATGGATGACTACCGATAAAAACGGCAAATTAATTACATCGCCATCTACGTCTCCCGAAAATAAATACATCGCTCCTGATGGTTTTATCGGGGCAACGATGTATGGCGGAACAGCCGATCTGGCCATGATCCGCGAATGTTTTGAGAAAACCATTAAAGCAGCGAAGGTTTTGAATACTGATTCCGATTTCAGGACAAAGCTGGAAGCAGCGCTTTCAAAAATGTATCCGTACCAGATTGGTAAAAAAGGAAACCTGCAGGAATGGTATTTCGACTGGAATGACGAAGACCCGAAACACCGTCACCAGTCCCAATTGTTCGGACTTTTTCCGGGCGATCATATTACACCTTTAAAAACACCGGATTTAGTCAATGCTGCCAAAGAAACACTCGAAATAAAAGGGGATGAAACAACAGGCTGGTCAAAAGGCTGGCGTATTAACCTCTGGGCAAGACTTTGGGATGGCAATCGCGCGTACAAAATGTTCAGGGAGTTGTTGCGATACGTAGATCCGGACGGTAAAAAAACGAAAATACCCAGAAGAGGAGGAGGAACCTACCCGAATTTATTCGATGCGCATCCGCCTTTCCAGATTGACGGGAATTTTGGTGGTGCCGCTGCCGTAGCAGAAATGCTGGTACAATCGGATGAAAACGAAATCAGATTATTGCCGGCTTTACCTGACGCTTGGGAAAGCGGAACCGTAAAAGGAATCTGTGCCCGCGGCGGATTCGAAATTGAAATGGAATGGCAGAATAAAAGGCTGAAAAAAGTTTCAGTTTCTTCAAAAACAGGAGGGAAAACAACCTTAATCAGCGGAGATAAAAAAGAAAATGTCGTCTTGAAAAAAGGAGAAAAGAAAGAAATAAACTGGTAAGGAGTACTTTTGAAACGAATGTCACCCTGAGCTGAGTCGAAGCCACCGTTCTAAAAATAAACCAATAACTACTACTTTTGAAAACGAATCTCACCCTGAGCGGAGTCGAAGGCTTGCTTATTGGGAAGGGCTTCGCTCAGCCGGACAAAAAAATTAACCCCGACAGGTTTTTAAAACCTGTCAGGGTTAAGAAATAACCGATAACTACTACTTTTGAAAACGAATGTCACCCTGAGGGGAGTCGAAGGCTTGCTTATTGAGAAGGGCTTTGACTTCGCTCAGCCGGACAAAAAAATTAACCCCGACAGGTTTTTAAAACCTGTCGGGGTTAAGAAATAACAGATAACTACTACTTTTGAAAACGAATGTCACCCTGAGCGGAGTCGAAGGCTTGTTTATTGGGAAGGGCTTCGACTTCGCTCAGCCGGACAAAAAAAATTAAACCCGACAGGTTTTAAAACCTGTCGGGTTTAAGAAATAACCGACAACTACTACGTTTGAAAACGAATGTCACCCTGAGCGAAGTCGAAGGCTTGCTTATTGGGAAGGGCTTCGACTTCGCTCAGCCTGACAAAAAATTAACCCCGACAGGTTTTAAAAACCTGTCGGGGTTAAGAAATAACCGATAACTACTACTTTTGAAAACGAATGTCACCCTGAGCGGAGTCGAAGGCTTGTTTATTGGGAAGGGCTTCGACTTCGCTCAGCCGGACAAAAAAAATTAAAGCCGACAGTTTTTTAAAACCTGTCGGCTTTAAGAAATAACCGATAACTACTACTTTTGAAAACGAATGTCACCCTGAGCGGAGTCGAAGGCTTGTTTATTGGGAAGGGTGTCGAATTCGCTCAGCCTGACAAAAAATTAAACCCGACAGGTTTTTAAAACCTGTCGGGTTTAATCGTTAAGGATGTTATTCTTTCGGAGAAGCTTCAGTTTCTTTTTCTTTATCGTTTTTCTTTTGACTTTCTTTAAAAGCCTCGTACCATTTTTCAATAGAAGGGTAAACGAAAGCCGCTACTTTTTTAATCGGATTATAAAAAACAGATTTATCGAGCGTTTCCTTTTTGGCGAACGTATTGTCGAAGTTTATTTTTTCAAAAAGGGCAATTACGATACTCAGAATCAGGATGGTCCTCAAAACCCTGAAAAACCCACCGCCTAATTTGTTCAGCCAGCCCAGCATTGCAAAATCAGCAATTCCGGTTAGGAATTTAGCCAGTAAATAGACCGCAATCACAACCAGGATAAAAGTCAGGATAAAAGCGGTAATCTGAATGTTAGTCGGATTCCAGCTGACATGTTTTGCGATCAGGTCCTTCATGAAAGAAGAGAATTTTATCGCTAAATAAATGCCCAGCAGCAAAGAAACAAAAGAAGCGATTTCGACAAAAAGCCCATTTTTAATCCCTTTGTACAAGCTAAAAGCTAAAAGGGCTCCTAAAATAATATCTAAAAAACTCATATTTCTGTTGTTTTACTGAGGCGCAAATATAAAAGAAATATCTAGTTTTTAAGGGGCAAAGGTTCATAGATACAAAGGTTCAGAGGTTTGGTTTTTTATTCGTTTTAATTTAAAAGAATACACAAACAAAAAATAATCGGTGTTAATCCGTTAAACCCGTTAAATCAGCGGTAATTTATTCAATACAATACCAGAAGCAGTTAATTCTAGGTCTTTGGATTGAAGTTCCTATCTTTGCACTAATAATTTTAGGGTTCAGATTGTTGATTTAGATTTAAATAATCATTAAATCATTGCCCAATCTAAAATCTAAAATCTAAAATCACAAATTATAATGTCAAGAGATACACAACTAAAAGAGCGCTGGGAAAAGCTCGTCGATATACTTTCAAATCAATTCTCACAAGGCGAAGACCTTGATTTGGATGCGATTATTTACCTAATCGGAGTTCAGGAATACGGTAAGGTACACCGTGAATACAAAAAAGACGAAAAATTAAACCTGATGCACATTGCCATCTGCCGATTACTGGAACCATACGGATTTTACGAATTCGAATATTTCGATGAAGACGGCTGGCCACATTACCGGGTAAAAGAAGAATTACCACCACTAAAAGCAGGGGAACAATCGGTTTTAATGAAAGAAGCGATTGTGAATTATTTTTTAGAAAGAGAAGTTATTGAGTGAAAATTAGTCGCAGTTTTCAGTCGCAGTTTACACCGTACTGTAAACTGCGACTGAATACTGAATACTGAACTTCCTGCTTTAAAAGAAAACAATCTTAAAAATATTGATTTTAAGAATCAGGATGGAATAGATTTTTGGCTCAAAAAAGTGCAGGAAACAGAAAGCAAAATAAGTCTGATAAAATAGTTATGAATGAATATCATGGCTTGCAAAGGAAACTTTGAACTTTAGACTTTAAACTTGAAACAAATTATGTAAATTTGTATTCTCAATTATTGAATGAAAATGATAGATAAGATAAAAGACTATATTGGCGAAGCAGAAGCTTTTTCAACAGAAAATGCTGCAGAGCTGGAAGCATTCCGTATTAAATTCTTAGGAAAAAAAGGCGTTTTGAATGACTTTTTTGCCGAATTTAAAAACGTGCCAAATGATCAGAAGAAAGAATTCGGACAAGTTATAAATGCACTGAAAACAACTGCTGAAGAGAAAGTAAAAGTAATTGTTGAAGCATTAGAAAGTAAAGAAGAATCCAAAGGGGTTTTTGGTGATTTAACACGTGCGGCTGAACCGGTAATTATTGGTTCACGTCATCCTATTTCGATTGTTAAAAACCAAATTATTGATATTTTCGCCAACATAGGATTCAATGTTTCCGAAGGACCGGAAATCGAAGACGACTGGCACAATTTTACCGCATTAAACTTACCGGAATACCATCCGGCACGTGATATGCAGGATACGTTTTTCATTCAGACCAATCCTGACGTGTTGTTGCGTACGCATACATCCTCTGTTCAGGTACGCTATATGGAAAATCACAAACCGCCAATCCGTACGATTTCTCCGGGACGTGTTTTTCGTAACGAAGCGATTTCGTCACGTTCACACTGTATTTTCCATCAGGTAGAAGGATTGTATATTGATAAAGACGTTTCGTTTGCAGATTTGAAGCAGACGTTGCTTTATTTTACGAAAGAGATGTTCGGAAAATCAAAAATCCGTTTGCGTCCGTCTTATTTCCCGTTTACAGAACCAAGTGCTGAAATTGATATTTACTGGGGTCTGAAAACCGAAACCGATTATCGTATCACAAAAGGAACAGGCTGGCTTGAAATTGGAGGATGCGGAATGGTAGATCCTAATGTTCTTAAAAACTGCGACATCAATCCTGATGAATACAACGGTTTTGCGTTTGGAATGGGAGTAGAACGTATTGCTATGTTACTGTATCAAATTGGTGATATCCGTATGTTTTACGAAAATGACGTTCGTTTCTTAGAGCAGTTTAAATCGAATATATAATTTTAGATTGAAGATTTTAGATTTCAGATTACTCTGGAAAGATCTAAAATTGTTAATCATTATTAATTATAATACAATAAACCTTTGTTGAAGTTTAGACTTTGACAAAGGTTTTAAAGCTTTTAATAAAAATGAAAAAAGATATAACGATCCCGGAAGTAGAAAACGTTTTTCTTGCTGCCGTTCAGGAATGGAGTGACGATTTTATGGAGAAAGTATGGTACGCTTATCTGGTAAACGACAGTGACTTTAATTTAGACAGTGTAATGGTCGTTTCCAAAGCATTTGGTACAATAGACGGCGAAATGAAAAAAACGTCTGTTTTACGCCATGCTTTTGTGGAAGTTCCTGCTGTTTCTGTGGTAAAAATCGAAATGATTGAAAAAAGCCTGCTGGTGCTAAACAACGAATTTATGGTGACTTTCTTTATCGGAAATACGTTATACGACAAGAAATTCATTTTCAAATCTAATTTAATCAGCGAAAACAATACGGAAGAAGTGCCGATTTTGTTTGTGGATGGGGTGATGGTGAAGTAGAGAAAATAGAGTATAGAATAAAGAAAATAGACTTTAGAAAATAGACTTTAGAAAATAGATAAAAGAATAAAGAGTCAAGACGAAATTAATAAGTCCTGACTCTTTTTTATGTTCAGCGTATAGAATAAAGAAAATAGACTTTAGAAATAGATAAAAAAAGAAAGAGTCAAGACGAAATTAATAAGTCCTGACTCTTTTTTTATGTTCAGAGATAAGAATCTTTATTCTATACTCTATGTTCTATATTCTTAAAAATTTAATCCAAAGACTCAGTAAGTTTCTTAAAAACCGATTTAGCATCTTTACCCTCATATAAAATGCTGTAAACGGCGTCGATAATTGGCGTTTTCGCACCATAACCCTGATTTAGTTTATAGGCACTTTTGGTTGCGTAATACCCTTCGGCAACCATGCTCATCTCCATCATCGCGCTTTTTACGGTGTATCCTTTTCCGATCATGTTTCCGAACATTCTATTTCTTGAAAATACAGAGTATCCCGTAACCAATAAATCGCCTAAATAAGCGGAATCATTGATGTTACGCTTCATTTTATGTACTTTTCTGATGAATTTCTTCATTTCGCGAATTCCGTTACTCATCATAACTGACTGAAAATTATCTCCATAACCTAAGCCATGTGCAATTCCGGCAGCGATAGCGTAAATGTTTTTAAGCATGGCAGCATATTCGGTACCGATAATATCATCTGAAATTTTTGCTTTAATGTAGTTTCCGGAAAGTGATTTGGCAACAATACTGGCTTTATCGGGATCACCACAGGCAATGGTCAGGTAGGAAAGTCTTTCTAATGCCACTTCTTCTGCGTGACAAGGACCTGTAATTACACCAATGTTATAATAGGGAATGTCGTATTGAATGTGGAAATGTTCACCAACAATTAAACTGGTTTCCGGAACAATACCTTTAATAGCAGAGAAAATAATTTTATCGGTTAAAGAAACCGTTAAATTTTTAAGTTCAGCATCCAGGAAAGCAGAAGGAATAGCAAAAATTACATAATCTGCATATGCAACAGCTTCATTTATATTATTGGTCAGTTTAAGTTTTGTGGTGTCAAATTCCACCGAACTTAAATAATTTGGATTGTGTTTGTATTTTTCAATGTGTTCTATGGCAGCATCGTTGCGCATGTACCAGGCAATTTCGGAAAGATTTACGCAAAGCATTTTTGCAATCGCCGTCGCCCAACTTCCTCCTCCAATTACTGCAAATTTTAATTTTTCGCTCATTATTTTAATAATTTAAAACAAAAGTACTTAATAATGTAGTAATAATACAAAAACTGATTTAAGAAATTTAAATACAGCCTGTCATTTCAATGGTTTTCAGGTACTTTCGGATAAGAGGAAAAATATTTTAACAAGTACACAATAATTTTGTAATCCCCGCGTTGTAAGTAATTATAAATTAGAATTTTAATGAGTTTAGCAAAAATTGAGTTAGTTAGTTTTGTTTTAGTATTTTAAAAGGCGTTCCTAAATAAATTAAGAACGCCTTTTTTGTACTTTATCTTTAAGTCGCACTACTCAGTTTACAGTCGCAGTATTCAAGTTACAGTTTTCAGTCTGGTTTCAACTGAGACTGAACACTGGAACTGAAAACTAACTAATAACTCATCTCCACAATAGCTTTTACTTTGTCTAAAGTAACCAATTGTTTTTCTCCCAGACCTTTCCAGCCTCTTTCTTCAAAACGGTTTACAATGAAATCAGCGGTTTTATCGTAGTCGTTGGTGTACTGCGATAATTTGGTATCCATTCCCATCATGTGGAAGAAAGCTACCGTTTGATTAATCGCTTCTTTCGCTACTTCGTCATCAGTACCGGTTAAGTTGAAGATACGTCTTCCGTATTGTGCTAATTTTTCTTTTTTGGTGTCGAACATCACATGGTATAAGCTTGGACCTACAATTGCCAGGGTTCTGGCATGATCGATACCGTACAAAGCGGTTAATTCATGACCAATCATATGTGTCGCCCAGTCGGAAGGAACTCCTTTTTGAATCAATCCGTTTAAGGCCATTGTACAGCTCCACATAAAGTTCGAAGCCAAAGCGTAATCTGTTGGGTTTTCAACGACCTTTGGACCAACTTCAATCAAAGTCTGTAAAATTCCTTCGGCAATCCTGTCTTGCAGATAACCTTCGTGCGGATAGGTTAAGTATTGCTCCATAACGTGTGTATAAGCGTCAACAACACCGTTTTGAATTTGTCTTTTTGGCAAAGATTCAATAACCGTTGGATCACAAATAGAGAATTTTGGAAATAAAGCACTTCCGCCAGAAGCTAATTTTTCCTGAGTTGCTTTAATTGTTACTACATATCCGGAATTCATTTCGCTTCCCGTGGCAGGCAATGTCAAAATAGTTCCAAATGGCACTGCATTTTCTTTAATCAGAAGACGTTTTTGCAGGATATCAATCGGATTTCCTTCAAAGTTAACAGCCGCCGAAATAAATTTCACACCATCAATAACAGAGCCGCCGCCAACAGCCAGAATAAAATCGATTTTTTCGGCCTTGATAACTTCAACCGCTTTCATCAGCGTTTCAAAATGCGGATTGGGTTCAATTCCCCCAAATTCCACGATTTCAAAACCTTTTAAATTTTGGATTACCTGTTCGTGAATTCCGTTTTTAAAGATACTTCCACCGCCATAAGCCAATAATATTTTGGCATCTTTTGGAACTAAAGTCGAAAGTTTTTCAATTTGTCCTTTTCCGAAGATTAAATTCGTCGGATTGTATAATTCAAAGTTTAGCATAATTTTTTTATAGTTTCTAAGATGCTAAGGTTCTGAGGTACTAAGTTTTTTTTCAAACTTAAGTCTAAGAATCTCAGTATCATGTTTTTGTTTTTAGGTGCTAAGGTTCTGAGGCACTAAGTCTCTAAGTTTTTAAAAGATACCAAATCTTAGTCCCTTATTTATTTAATTGCTCCAATAATTTACCTGCTACTAATTTAGACGAAGCCGGATTTTGTCCTGTAATTAAAAGGCCGTCTTCAACTGCATAAGGCTGCCAGTTTTCCCCTTTTGAGAACTTACCGCCATTTTGTGTTAAAGCATCTTCCAGTAAAAAGGGAACTACTTTTGTTAAACCAACCGCTTCTTCTTCTGTATTCGTAAATCCGGTTACTTTTTTACCTTTCACTAAATATTCGCCTTTTACTTTTACGTTTTTCAAAACTGCAGGAGCGTGACAAACAAAAGCAACCGGTTTATTGTGCGTGTAAAAAGATTCGATTAGTGCAATTGAACTTTTGTCTTCTACTAAATCCCAAAGTGGTCCGTGACCTCCCGGATAGAATACCGCATCATAATCTTTCTGGTTGATAGTAGAAAGTTTATGCGTGTTTTTTAGTTTTTCCTGTAATGCTTTATCGGCATCAAAACGTTTGGTGTCTTCGGTTGCAGAAGATGGATCGGCACTTTTAGGATCAATTGGCGGCTGGCCTCCCAGTGGTGATGCAATGGTGATTTCGATCCCCTTGTCTAGTAATTCATAATAAGGTGCGGCAAATTCTTCTGACCAGAATCCTGTTTTTTCTCCTGTATTGCCCAGTTTATCATTACTGGTCACAACAAATAATACTTTTTTCATACCTTTTTTATTTGATTTTTGAGCGGTAGCAGAAAAGCTAACGGCTGTGAATACTATAGTTACGAGTAATGCTATTTTTTTCATATTGTTTAATTTTTATACAAATTTACGGTAATAGTGATATCAGTAAAAATAAAATAAACTATGTTTGTTATAAATTTATTTATATCATGGTAAATCTCGAATGGTACAGAACCTTTAAGTCGGTTTATAAAAACGGCAATTTTTCTATTGCCGCCAAAGAATTGTTTATGAGCCAGCCTGCTGTAAGTCAGCAGATTTCAATGCTGGAAGCTCACGTGGGTAATAAATTATTTAATCGAAAGTCGAAAGGAGTAGAAGCTACCGAGTATGGTAAGTTACTCAATAATTTAATTATTGATGCACTTGATCGTCTGGAAAATGTAGAAACTACTTTTAGGGCGAAAGCCCAGGATTCCGTTCGCTTAATTTCTGTCGGAGTTTCAAAAGATTTGTTCAATAGCGTGGGAAGTACTTTAATTTCAAAATTTGATTTTATAGATTTTACATTTGGAGATAATGATACTCTTTTCTCCTTAGTCGATGCTAAAAAACTGGATTTTGCAATCGTAACCAAGCAATTTGAAACCTTTGATACAATTTATGAAATCGTCGGAAAAATTAAACTGGTTATGGTGGCACCACTAAATTTAGATGCGGAAAAATTCCGTCAGATCTTAAAAACAGATAATTACACGGCAACCGAACAATGGCTTAATGAACAAAAATGGTATTGCCATGACGCGAGAATTTCGCATATAAAATTATTCTGGTTACATGCTTTTAATAAAAAGAGGCCGTCTATGGTTCCTAATTACATTATTCCGTCAGAATCTGAAATGCTTGAAATGCTGTCCAGAAACTCGGGAGTTGCAATAACCTGGAATTGCAATGCAAGAAGATATATTAAGGAAAATAAGCTGCAGCTGTTATGGAATAGTTTTCATGTGCCCGAGGAATTCGTGTATGTACTGACGGCTAAAAACAACAATGTAAATTCCTTTTTTGATAGTATTTCCAAAGAATTAAAATTGTTTTTTGGTAACAGGCTTTAAGTTGAAATCAGGGTATGCGGTACTGTTCGGTTATCTTTTAAAATATATGAAAATTCTTCTTTTTTGTTTTGAGTTTATCCTTGAAAAGGATAATTTTGACCAACAAACTAAACTTCCCAATGATGAAAAAGCTTACAATGATTTTAATGGGTATGCTCGTATTTTTCGTGATTAATTCCTGTAGTAAACATGAGGATGAGGCAATATTTGATTGCCTGGCCGCATCAATTTATATTAAATTACATAATTCGACGGATGCCAATTTTCCAAAGCTCATGAATTATTCCGTTGAATACACCGGGACAGGAACTTTAGCGGAAGTAAAATGGAACTTTGGTGACGGAACCACCGGAGCGGGTACGGTTGTTACCCATTTGTATACTAAGGCGGGAACTTATGAGGCTAAAGCGGATGTTACCATTAAGAAAGACGCTTCAGAATGTACTTCCACTCTAAAGAGAACGGTGACGATAGACTAGTAAACAGTTAGAAAAAGAAAATATACAAGAGAGTCAATTTCGTGATTTATTGCACAGGCATAAATAATGAAATTGACTCTCATTCGTTATATTTGTGAGATATGATTTTTTAATTATGGAAAATTTTCAAAATATTCGAATTGCTGTTGACGCCATTGTTTTTGGATATAAAAACAACAATTTGTATGTACTTTTAATCGAACAGAAATTTGGTTCAGCCGAAAAATACTGGGCTCTACCGGGAGGGTTGGTGAAACCGGAAGAATCTTTAAGCGATGCTGTTATACGAGAATTGCGTGAAGAAACCAATGTACAGCTGAATTTCATGGAACAGCTTTACACTTTCGGGGATGATATTAAAAGAGATTCCAGAAATCGTGTAATTTCAGTAGCGTATTATGCACTTGTTGATGCTTCAAATCTGGAAATTAAGGCGGATACCGATGCCGAAAAAGTACAATGGTTTAAAATAGATGAAGTTCCTTCTTTGGCTTTTGACCATAATTTGATCTTAAAGAAAGCAGTCGAACGATTAAAAGCTAAACTTACTTACGAACCTATTGGTTTTGATTTACTGCCAAAAGAATTTCTGTTTTCGGAACTTGAAAATTTGTATTGTACCATTTTGGAAAAGGAAATTGACAGAAGAAATTTCAGGAAAAAGATCCTTAGTTATGGTTTTATAGAAGAAACGGAAATTTTTTCGGCAGTAAAAACCGGAAGACCGGCAAAATTATTTAAGTTTAATAAATTAAAATATAATGATTTAATAGAAAGAGGTTTTCATTTCGAAATAAAATTTGCTTAAACTACATTATAATGATTAAACCATTTCCATTCCATTCCGATTTAAGGGATTACTTTAAAAAGCAGGACAAAACCTGGTCCTGGTTTTCTGAGGAAAAGATCAAAGCAGAACAGCAAGAAGCCTTTAAAACGGATTTATTAAAAAATTCCTACAGAATAGATCCCGATACAGAACCTAAAGTGTATGAAATCCTGAATGTTGCAAAAGATAAATTAGGAATCATTGTTCCGATTACCATTTATCAATCGCAAAGTATGGATGGAAATAATGCCGGAGTTGTTTTTTTTGAAAACGAAGCGCATATTATTTTATCAGGAACGATTTTAAAACTGCTTAACGAAGAAGAATTGCTGGTTTTGTTCGGACATGAACTGTCTCACATTGTATTGTTTAGTCTGGAAAATGGTGATTTTGAAATTACCAACAGAATTATCAATACCATTGCCAGTGACAGCAACAGCGAATTGTTTTATTATGAAACCGCAAGACTGTACCAGCTTTATACCGAATTATTTTGTGATCTGGGCGCTTTGAAAGTCAGCGGAAGTCTGGAAACTACGATTCAGACCTTAGTAAAATTAA
Source organism: Flavobacterium sp. ENC (assembly GCF_020991415.1). GTDB lineage: Bacteria > Bacteroidota > Bacteroidia > Flavobacteriales > Flavobacteriaceae > Flavobacterium. Next base: position 1,044,138 of record NZ_JAJMOY010000001.1, read on the forward strand.
ATACCGGTCTAGAAAAAGTTTCGGCAGAAAGTTATCTTAAACAAGCCAACGAAATTCTCGAACGAATAGAAAAAGGATCTAATGGAGAAACGCATCCGGAGAATTTTATTCGCGCGAAAGCTCTGGAAATTTTCGAAAAAGACAATTCCGGTTACTATTCGAAAACAGAAAAAATTATTTCGGGAAAAACCGATTTGCATCAACTGAATTTATTTAATAAAAAACTGGTTTTTGATACTACAAAAGAATTAATCTCCATTATTCTGAAACCAAAATGGGCCCAATCTGAATATTGCCATGCACTTTACAAGCAATATTTTACGAATTCAGCGATAAGAACCGACGCTTTTATTGATGCTGTTTTCAAACTGAAAATAGAAAACAGCAGGAAAAACTTAAAAGAATATTATACCTATGTAATGCTCGACTTTGCCTTATGCGATCCTGATTTGAAAGAAGCATTTATCGGGCATATTCTGGATATTGCCGAACAATTAAGCCTGCAGGAAGAAATGAAAACGATTCTGAAAAAGGAATTGAACCTTACGGAGAAAAACTATAAATCATTCGCTGAAAACTGCAGGAAGACTTTAAATACTATTTTAGAATCAGACCAGGAAAATACTTATTAAGATGATTACACCCATTAAGGAATCCGCTTTTTATCAATTTATCACCGAAAATTTCCAGCGGGGAACTTTTGCCAACGATGATATTATTGCGATAATAATGCCTTTGCTGAAAACGGTCGCCGCTATTCATAACCAGGGAAAAGTCGTGTCACTGCAGAATATTTCGACTATTTATATCGAAAATCAGCATTTCCATATTACGGACAATGCTTTCGACATAAAAGATAATTCGAAAGCAATTGCGGCGTTTTTTAAAAGTAAAAGTAAAGCGTTTGAAATTTCTGGCGAACATTTTACAACCACCGAAATCGGGGAAGGCGTAAAAAGAGAATATGGCGATAAAAGTGTTTCTGAAGAGGATGCTGAGAATCTAAAGAAACCTGCTTATATAAAAGATTACAGCTGTTTCGAATTTGAATTCGGCCATCACGATCCGGTGACAGATATTTTTGTTCTGGGAATGATTCTGGCCAGTATCGCATTGCAATTTGATTTTACGGATATCGAAGACGTGAAGCGTTTTGTAGAATATCGCAGGAAAATGTATTTCCTGAACAGCAAAATAAATCCTGCGATTGCCAATATTATTTTGGGAATGACAGAACTGAATCGCGAGAATCGCTGGAAAGATTTAAATGAAATAGTCGAAAAACTTCAAAATTACCGGGATTACAATCCGGAAACCGAGTATGATTTATCAAGTTTAATTGATGCGAAAGTTCAGAATAAAAACCAATTCATTCACGAAAAACTTCGAAACCGGCTATTTGATAATAGTAAGCGAAACCGGCTTTTATATTTTCAGCCGAATTTAAAATTCCTGAACCTGACCGTTTCTTCGGTTCCGCAGGCATTGAATTATGAAAATATAAATCCGGATGCTATTTTTTACTGGAATGCGGAGATTTCAAAAAAAATCAGCAATACCAGTACGATTTCACTCAACAAATATTTAGAATTTCAGGACAATACCTATATCGTTCCCACGCTCGATAAAATTCGTTTAGAAGCGAATAAGGACATTAACGAATACGGCTTTAGCCAGTTAAAACTCGTTTTGTGTAACCTGAACTGGTTTAATACCAAAGAAGAAAGTACAGAAAAAATAGTTTCACCTTTGCTTCTGGCATCCGTGACGCTGACGAAGAAAAAAGGGGTGAAAGATGATTATTCCTTAGAATTTCTCGATTCTGAAGTGGAAATAAATCCTGTTTTGGCTAATATGCTAAAAGATTTATATGACATTCGATTACCGGAACGCATTCAGCTTTCGGAAACCAAAATCGAGGAAGTTTATGAATTATTGCGCATACAAGTGGAGAAAAACAGTTCGGGAATTGTTTTGGATTATATCGCCAAACCCAAAATAAAACTGATTCATTCGCAGGCCAGACAAATTCTGACACAGTTTAATAAGCGCTCCAAAAAGAAGGAAGCCATTCAGGATCAAAAAAATCTGAGTTATTCTTATAAGCCCGAAAATTTTCAGCCGTATGGTCTGGAATTGTTCCGAAATTATGTTTTTACACAGGCTTCCTCTTTAGAATACCTGATCAACAGCGATATAAAACAGAACCCGCATTTTTTCAATGAAACCAAAACCATAGAAAGAGAATTTTACCAGCTTGATGAAGGTGACGTAAATCCTTTCCGTTGGGAATTTGATACCTGCAATCTAATCTTAGGCAATTTTAATTATAAAAAAATGTCTTTGGTTCGCGATTACAATCAGGTTATTGAAAACAATGTTGAAAGTAATGTTTTCGGGAATTTGTTCAATTCACTGGCACAAAAAGAGTTTAAAAATGAACTGGAATCCGGCAATAGTTTTACCAAAACATTTAATGTTGTAGCGAGCGATCCTACACAAAACAACGCCGTAAAATATTCCGAATCGGGCGAAAGTTATATTATACAAGGGCCCCCGGGAACAGGGAAGTCACAAACCATCGCCAATTTAATTGCCAATTATGTGGCAAATGATAAAAAGGTTTTGTTTGTCTGTGAGAAGCGCGCGGCCTTAGACGTGGTTTTTTACCGCCTTAAAAATCAGGGACTGGATGATTTATGCTGTTTAATTCATGATTCACAGGCCGATAAAAAAGAATTTATTCTGGATCTGAAACAGACTTTTAACGATTTTACGGCATCTAAAAATAATTTTCACGCGGTAGCAACTAATAGAGATAAGTTAGTTCAGAAGATTGATGCTGAAATCCATAAAGTCACGGTTTTTCATGATTTTATGAATGCCAGGATCGACAATGAAACGGACCTGACGATCAAATCACTTTTTGATGTTTTGGTTTCTAATCCGCATAAAGCGTTACTGGATAATCTGAATATGCTGGATGATAACGCCGGACTTCAGGACTGGAGCAAACATCACGAATTATTCGAAAAATTATTTGCCATAAATCAGGAAACCAACCAATCGGAGTTCTTTTCTGTGCATCCGTTCCGTTTTTTAAGGATGGATGCCTTTCGAAAATACAAACATATCTCTGATTTAAGGAAAGATCTTGAAAACAGCCAGGAGATACTGGAAAACATTTCAGAACGACTGGATTTTGTTTCCATTTCGCCAAAAGTTGATACGTTTTTTGAGATTCATAAATTGCTGCGCAAAGCAATAGCGACTTTTATCTATTTCGATAATAGTGTATCTGAATTATTAGAGCCGGACAGCGCTCTTTTCAGATTGCTTGAAAAAGATGTTCAGACGTTATTGAAACTGAGATCTGATATTGAAAAATCGGCCCAACAGTATCCGTACTGGACCAGGGCGATATCAGAAACGGATGCGAAAACGGCTCTGGAAATCATCAGAAAAAACGAAAACAGCTTTTTTAATTTCATCAATTCGGATTATAAAAAAACACGAAGCGAAATTCTTGCCGTTTACGACATCAATAAACATACAGTAAAACCAGGTTTAGTTGTTGTTTTGGAAAATTACGTGGCTCAATTTGAGCAGGAAGAAAAATTCAATACTTTAAAAAGTGATTTCGAAAGCAAATACAGGCTCGGTGATTTATTCGAATTAAAATACCATACCGAAACTATTAAAAAAGAATTAGACGGGACCATTTTAGATTTTGCTAAAAACCTGAATCCGGCGGAACGAAAAGAAGTTACTGAAATTAAAAACCTGTTCTTAAAACTAAGTTCCTCTTTATGTGACAGTATTGAAAATTACGAGAATCTAAGTTTATCCGCAATAGAAAATTCAATAGCAGCGATCAATACAAAGAAGATGTATTTTGATTTGTACGCCTCTTTCTTTGAAGAAATTCAGGATGTAAATCCATCGGTAATCCAATTGTTAAAATCGAAGAAAATCCCGCTCGGAGATTTGCAGGTTACTTTGGCGGAAAGATCTTTGGAGAAATATTATGCGATTCATTATACGCATAAAAAATTCAACATGGATTTGCTGCATACCTCCATTGAAAAAGTAAAAAGAATGTATGCCGATTTATTAGAATTAAACGGAAAATACATCATTGCAAAGCAAGTCAGCAATCTGAAAGAGTTGATTTTAACTTCTGAAATGTCCGTTTCGGGAATGACAGCAGCAGAAAAAGAAAGCAAAAGATCGATTACCGAAGGCAGAAAAATTCTGGAAAATGAATTCAGTAAAAGCATCCGGTTTAAATCGATTCGTGAATTGGCTTCTGCAGATTCCGGACAAATCGTTCGTGAAATAAAACCCGTTTGGCTGATGAGTCCGCTAAGCGTTTCGGACACTTTACCGGTTGATGAAAACTATTTTGATGTAGTAATTTTTGATGAAGCGAGTCAGATTACCCTCGAAGAAGGACTTATGCCGATTTACAGAGCTAAACAAACGATAATTGTGGGCGACGAGATGCAAATGCCGCCGAGTAATTTCTTTGGAAGCGCATCCGGAAATCAGGACGATTTATGGAATGACGCAATGACAGATGAAGATGATTATTTCTCTTTAGATGCCGATAGTTTCCTGACGCAGGGCGCCCGTAAATTTCCCTCAATTATGCTGGGATGGCATTACAGAAGCAAACACGAAGCCTTAATTGGTTTCTCGAATGCATCCTTTTATGACAGTAAATTGCTGACGATTCCGGATTTAAAAGATCACAGCAAAACTGGTGAAGCGATCATTGTTGAGGATGTAAAGGAGGCAAAAAACAATCTTGATCATTTGTTCTCTAAACCAATATCCTATCATTACATTCACAAAGGTGTTTATAATGCACGTTCTAACAGCATGGAGGCACAATACATAGCCAATATGGTGCGCGAACTTTTAATACAGAACAAAGGGCAAAGTGTCGGAATCGTAGCGTTCTCAATGGAACAGCAGAATGAAATTGAAACCGCAATAGAAAATATTTGCATCGAAGATAAAGTTTTCGAAAACCTGATTGAAGAAGAGTACAAGCGAATTGAAAACAACCAGTTTGTTGGCCTTTTTGTCAAAAACCTCGAAAATGTGCAAGGAGACGAGCGTGACATTATTATTATGAGTACGTGTTACGGATACAATCCGCAAGGAAAAATGTTGATGAATTTTGGGCCAATCAATAAACGTGGCGGTGAAAAACGACTGAATGTAATTTTCTCACGAGCCAAGAGGAGTATGTGTGTGGTGAGTTCTATAAAATATACAGATATCAAAAATGAATACAACGAAGGGGCAAATTATTTCAGGAAATACCTTCAGTATGCGGAGTTGATTAGTCTGGGACAATTAGAAGCCGCAAACAATGTTTTGAATGCGATCAACAGTAAAAATAAAGTGGAGACATCAAGTTTAATTGCAGATCAAATCCAGGAAGAAATAGAGAAAATCGGCTATTTTGCCACAAAAAATATTGGGCAAAGTAAATTTAAATGCCACTTGGGAATCAAGAAAGCTGCCGACGACGAAGAATTCGTGCTCGGAATTATGATCGACGATGATTTGCATTACGCCAATGATGATATTTTAGAACAATATCTTTTAAGGCCTCAGATTCTGATTGCAAATGGCTGGACGGTTTGTCAAATTTATTCGAAAGACTGGATCGAAAACAAACCAAGAGTTTTAAAAATGATTGCTGCAGCATTAAAAAATGAATCTTTTTTTGATGATGTTGTAATCGAAGAAAATCATATCGAAATTGAAGATGTTAGTCCGGATAATACTGTAGAAGGGGAATCTGAAGGGAATCGTAATTTCGAAAGATACCTTAACACCTCAAACGGAAGTAATAAGTTTTGGGAAATTACTGCTGACGGCAAAAATATAATTGTTCAGTACGGTCGGGTAGGAACCAAAGGACAAAAAATGGTAAAAGCCTTTGACAGTGAAGAGCAAGCCTTGAAAGAAAAGCGAAAACTAATTGCTCAAAAGGTCGCTAAAGAATACTTCAAAGAATAAAAAATAAATGTTTGCGTAATTTTTACACAAAATAAATTGCTTCATAAAATATTAAATGTATATTTGCGTATAATTAACGCAAACTAAAAAACTATGATACTAAATTTAGATCCCAATTTTAAACCACTTACTGGTCAGAAAGAAATAGAATTTAAAAATTTTACTTTTTCCGGAGGAGAACCGCACATCAAAATTAATCCTGATTTTGATACTAAGGAGGCCGTAACCATCACACACCGTTTAAATTCATTCAATGATTTAGGATTATTGTGCCTGACTGTTGATGCTTTAAGACGCATGGATGTGAAAATTATTAGCCTTTTCATTCCGTATTTTCCGGCGGCACGTCAGGACAGGGTAATGATCAAGGGCGAGCCTTTATCTGTAAAAGTTTATGCTGATATCATAAATGCCATGCAGCTGGAAAAAGTTTTTGTTTTTGACGCGCACTCTGAAGTTACACCGGCATTGGTGAACAATTGCGAAGTGATTCCGAATCATACTTTTATTCAAACCGTTATAAAAACGATTGGCAACGAGGTAAAATTAATTTCTCCGGACGGAGGGGCTCTGAAAAAAATCTACAAAGTTTCTGAATTTTTAGGAGGTGTTGATGTTGTGGAATGCAGCAAAAGCCGCGATGTAAAAACCGGAAAACTATCTGGTTTTAAAGTCTATGAGGACGATTTGCAAGGCATCGATTGTTTGATTGTAGACGATATTTGTGACGGAGGAGGAACATTTGTTGGTTTAGCGGAAGAATTAAAAAATAAAAATGCAGGAAAATTATATCTGGCAGTAAGTCACGGAATTTTCAACAAAGGTTTCGAAGTTTTAGATTGCTTCGAAAAAATATTCACAACGAATTCTTTTAAAGATTTTGACGGAGAAAAGATGGAGGTTGTGAAACTAAGTGAATTGATATGAAATATAGTAGAGACACATTAAGCTCTGAAAGTCCGGTAAATAAATACCTCTTTTTCTGGGGACACCAGCCGAACAAAGACGGAAGTATTTCTAAAACCTGTTTCAGTCAATGGTGGTTAAGTTCTTTTGTAGTTGACAATATAACGTATAAAACAGCCGAACACTGGATGATGGCAAAGAAAGCGGAATTGTTTAATGACAAAGTAATTTTCGAGAAAATAATCCAGGCAAATTCTCCGGCCGAAGCTAAAAAACTAGGCCGTGAGGTTAAGAACTATGTAGATACCGTTTGGCTGGAAAACAGATATGATATTGTCCGACAAGGGAATTTTTACAAGTTCAGTCAGAATGGGGCTTTAAAAGAATTTCTTATCCAAACCAACGAACGAATTCTGGTCGAAGCCAGTCCCGTTGACCCCATTTGGGGAATCGGAATGGCGGCTGACCATAAAGATGCTCCTAATCCCGAAAAATGGAAGGGATTAAATCTTTTAGGCTTTGCTTTGATGGAAGTTAGGGATGAATTGAAATAATTAATTATGGAAACGACAAAATTATATCGTCCGGTAGGATTGAAAGAAATGGAACTAATTGCAGAGACCGATTACAAATTATTTCCTCCAAGATTAGATTGGCAACCTATTTTTTATCCGGTAACAAATCAGGAATATGCTGAACAAATTGCTTTAGAATGGAATACCGTTGATGAGTTTTCCGGGTTTATTGGAATTGTTACAGCTTTTGAAGTTAAAAATGCCTTTTTAGAAAAATATGAAGTTCAAAATGTTGGACAGAAATCATAATGAACTCTGGATTCCTTCTGAAGATTTAGCCGAGTTTAATGCCAATATAGTGAATGGAATACAAGTCGTTAATGTTTATTTTACAGATCGTTCTTTTATATCTGAAAATAGCGAGCTAAGAGATAAGCTAAATAGATTTAAAAAATGATTTTAGAACTTGTAAAAGCCGATATAACAGAAATTTGTGTAGATGCAATTGTAAATGCGGCTAATACTTCTTTGTTAGGCGGTGGTGGGGTTGATGGTGCTATTCACAGAAAAGGCGGTAAAGCCATATTAGATGATTGTATAGCGATTAGAAATAAGCAGGGAGGTTGTAAAGTTGGACAAGCAGTCATCACAACAGCAGGCAATCTACCTGCAAAATATGTTATTCATACTGTTGGCCCAGTTTGGAATGGCGATAAAGAAGAAAAAAATAATTTGCTTAAAGCTTGCTATCAAAATAGTTTAGAACTGGCGGTACAAAACAACATTAAAACCATTGCTTTTCCGGGCATTAGCACAGGAATTTATAGGTTTCCAAAAGATAAAGCTGCTGAAATTGCCATAAAATCAGTTAAAGACTTCTATAAAATTTCAGAAATAGATAAAGTAATATTTGTTTGTTTTGATGAGGAGAGTTACGAAATTTATACTGGTTTATTAGAAAGAGAGCTACTTTAAAAACTAAAATAATGAATGAAAAAACAGTAAAAAGCGTAAGCAAGTTCCTGAGTCTTGTACTTCGGCATTCACCAGAAACTATTAGTTTAAAACTAAACGAAAACGGCTGGGCAGATGTAGAAGAATTGATTGAAAAATGTTCTAAAAACGGAAATTCATTAAATCCATTAACCGCAGAACTTCTGGATTATGTGGTAGAAAGCAACGATAAAAAACGTTTCGCTTTTAATGAAGATAAAACCAAAATAAGAGCCAGTCAGGGACATTCGATTTCGGTGGAATTAAATCTGAGTGAAGCAGAACCTTCGGAATTTTTATTTCACGGAACGGTTGGAAAATTTATAGAAAGCATTAAAAAAGATGGTTTGCAGAAAATGAGCCGTCAACATGTTCATCTTTCAAAAGATAGAGAAACGGCGATTAAAGTAGGAGAAAGAAGGGGAGTTCCTCAGATCCTAAGAATCAAAAGCGGGGAAATGTTCAAAGACGGATTTAGATTTTATTTGTCTGAAAATAATGTTTGGCTAACTGATGAAGTTCCTGTTAGATATATTGAATTTAAATCTTAATGAAAGAATTGATGAGTAATAAAATAGAATCAGGATTATTCGGATTAGCTATTGGTGATGCTTTGGGCGTTCCGGTAGAATTTTATTCCAGGTTTTCCCTAAAAGAAAATCCTGTTTCTGACATGATTGGTTATGGAACCCATTATCAGCCTTTAGGAACCTGGAGCGATGATAGTTCTTTAGCTTTTTGTTTAGCCGAGAGTTTATGTAATGGTTTTGATTTATTTGATATAGCCAGAAATTTTGTAAAATGGTATAGTACCGAATTATGGACGCCACATGGACAAGTTTTTGATATTGGAATCGCAACAAGGAATGCAATTCATAATATTGGAAAAGGACATCAACCGGAATTTTGTGGAGGTTTTGAAGAAAAAGACAACGGAAATGGCTCTTTGATGCGAATCCTGCCATTAGTATTTTATCTTAAAGATGAAGAGGATATTGAAGTAATTTATGAAAAGGTTAAAGCAGTTTCATCAATTACACATGCTCATTTTCGTTCCGTATTTGCTTGTTTTGTCTATGTTGTATATTGCTTGGAAATCTTAAAAGAGAAAGATAAATTCGAAGCTTACAGTGAAGTGCAGATAATACTTTCAAAATTTCTGCAAAATAAAAAATATAATCCTGCTGAAATTCAATTGTTTGACAGAGTCTTAATAAATGATATATCAAAATACCCGGAGGTAAATATTCATTCCTCGGGATACGTTCTTGATAGTTTACAAGCCAGTTTGTGGTGCTTTTTGAATTCAGATTCTTATGAAGAAACGGTTTTAAAAGCTGTTAATCTAGGGGAGGATACAGATACTACTGCTGCAATTGCGGGAGGTTTAGCAGGAATTTATTACGGAATCGAAAAAATTCCAAAAAAATGGATTAAAAATTTGGTTAGAACCAACGATATAAAAAATTTAGCAGAAAGATTATCAAAAAATATAAATTTAAACCTATGAACCCACTATTATTAACAGACGGTTACAAAGTAGACCACAGAAGACAATATCCAATAGGCACAACACTAGTGTATTCTAACTGGACACCAAGAAAATCAAGAATTGAAGGGGTAGACGAAGTGGTGTTTTTCGGGTTGCAATATTTTATCAAAAAATATATCATCCATGATTTTGAAGCGTATTTCTTCAAACAGCCCAAAGAAGAAGTGGTGAAAAAATATGCCCGAAGAATCAATAATTACCTGGGTGAAAACCTGGTAGGAACCAAACATATTGAAGATTTACATGACTTAGGCTATATTCCTATGGTTTTTAAAGCATTGCCGGAAGGTACCAGTGTGCCGATTCGCGTGCCAATGTTTACCATGTTCAATACACTTCCGGAGTTTTTCTGGCTGACCAATTACTTTGAAACGTTGCTTTCTGCTGTCGTGTGGCTTCCTTGTAATTCTGCTACAATCGCAAAAGAGTATCGAAAAGTACTGGATAAATATGCTGAGGAAACCTCTTCAGTTCCGGAATTTGTAGACTGGCAGGCACATGATTTCTCTATGAGAGGTATGGGTGGAATCGAAGCTTCGGTAACGTCTGCAGCCGGACATTTATTGAGTTTTACAGGATCGGATACCATTCCGGCAATTGATTTTTTCGAAGAATATTACAACGCCAATTCAGATGTTGAATTAGTCGCGGGTTCCGTAGCAGCTACAGAGCACTCGGTAATGTGCATGGGAACTACGGAAGGGGAATATGAAACTTTCAAAAGATTGATTGCTGAAGTATATCCAAAAGGAATTGTTTCTATCGTTTCGGATACCTGGGATTTATGGAAAGTGCTAACCGATTATTTACCACGTTTAAAAGAAGATATTGTTGCAAGAGAAGGTAAAGTAGTTATTCGTCCTGATAGTGGTGATCCGGTTGATATTATCTGTGGAAATCCAAACGGAAAAACTGAACAGGAAAAGAAAGGTGTAATTGAGCTGCTTTGGGATGTTTTTGGAGGAACAGTTAATGCAAAAGGATATAAAGAGCTTGTGCCTCAAATTGGCGCTATTTACGGCGACAGTATTACGGTTGCCAGAGCTACTCAAATCTGCGAAAAATTAAAGTTAAAAGGTTTTGCATCAACGAATGTTGTTCTTGGAATAGGTTCCTTTACATATCAGTACAATACAAGGGATACTTTTGGTTTTGCCATGAAAGCAACTTATGGTGAAGTAAACGGAGAGGGCAGAGCTATCTTCAAAGATCCGATTACGGATGACGGAACCAAAAAATCAGCTAAAGGTTTAATGAAAATCGATTTAGTTGACGGTGTATATCATTTAACAGATAATGTTTCGTGGGAAGAGGAGCAAAAAGGAGAACTTAAAGAGGTTTTCAGGGACGGGAAACTTTTGGTTGATCAGTCATTAAGTGATATCAGATCCCGTGTTAAAAGTCCAGTAAGTGTGACGCTATAAAAATCAAAAGCCTGAATTTAAAAAATTCAGGCTTTTTTTATTTAAGGAAATATTTTGTTTTAAATTCTTCAGCTTGTTTTGATTTAAGCCCAATCAAATCAATCCCATCTTGATAGTCGATTCTTTTTTCTTTTATCAATTTTCCGATGAATAATTCAAAAAGGATAAATGATCGGTACTCTTCATTAATAAAGTTTAGGTGTTCTCTTTTATAAGGAATTTTTTCACTGGTAATAATGTGAATTAAAGTTTCCTGTAATTTATCAAGATGGCGTTCTGAATTTAATTGAAAGTATTTTTCAACTTTAAATCCATTATGAGTAAATGATATTAAATTTTCAACACCATTTGCATACATTGGCCCATATCTGTAATTTTTTGTTTTTTCCCCATAGAAAGAATTTCCGTAAATGACCAAATTTTCTAAAACTGAATATTTGTATTCAGTTTTATTTAGCATTAAGAAATCTTCTTCAAATGAAAGTGTTCCGTCAAAATGTCCATTAAGATTTTCAAATTCCGTTATTCTTATAAAATAACTGCTAAAATTTAATAGAAAGATAAGAAATGATGGATAATAAGCCCATTGAGGAAATCTGTAATCGTAATAATTCTCAATGAATAAAAAAGGTGATGAATATAGCACTAATGCTCCAAGAGAGTACCAGCAAAGTTTTTCTGATCGCGTTAAATTAAGACCTTTTTGTTTTTGCGGAATATAAATCGAAGCAGAAAAAGGCATTTACTTTTTATAAAAATTATTATGATCGATATATTCCCAGACTTTTGGAGGCAATAAGGGCTGGATATTTTTTCCTTCCTTAATGCTGTTTCGGATAAAGGTTGAAGAAATCTCTACAATCGGAGCATCAATAATATGAACCTTTGGATGTGATTTTAATTCAATATCTTCCTCCTCTTCTGAAATGCGCGGATAGACATAGATGTCATAATGGTCTAAAATCACTTCGTAGTTTTTCCACTTATGAAGCGTTTTCAGATTGTCTTCTCCCATAATCAGTGAAAAGTCATGAGTAGGATATTTTTCCTGCAGATGAACCAGCGTATTTACCGTATAATTCGGCTGTGGCAATCTAAACTCAATGTCAGAAGGTTTAATTTTTGGATAATCTTCGGTAGCCAGAAAAACCATTTGTAAACGCTGATGATCGTCTAATAAAGTTGCTTTTTTCTTCAACGGATTATGCGGCGTGACAACCATCCAAACCTGATCTAAGTCGGCAAATTCAGCCATATGATTGGCAATGATCAGATGACCGACATGAATGGGGTTATACGTTCCGAAATAAAGACCTATTTTCATAGTTGTTTTGTTTCACGGAGATTCACCGAGTTTTCACAGAGATTCACAAAGTTATTTATTTCTCTTTGTGTGGTTTTGTGTTTTCTCCTTGGTGCGTCTTTGTGTTATAATTTAAGCATTCACAAAAGCTTTCACCAATTGATAAGCCTCTTCTTTTGCCGTATCTAAATCGTAGTTTTTTATAATCGTGTCAAATTGTGGTGCGGTTGCCAATTCAACCGAAGCTTTTGCAATTCGCATGTTGATTTTGTCGTCACTTTCTGTAGAACGTTCCTTTAAGCGGCGTTTTAGTTCGTCTACACTTGGAGGTTTTACAAAAACAGCTAAAGTCTGCTCCGGAAATTTGTGTTTGATACGCAATCCGCCGGCAACATCAATGTCAAAAATTACATTTTTACCCAAAGCCCAGATACGCTCGATTTCTGATTTTAGAGTACCGTAAAAATTATCGCGGTATACTTCTTCCCATTCCAGGAAATCTTCGGCTTTAATGTGTTTTTTGAATTCTTCCAGCGAAATAAAATAATAATCTTTTCCGTGTTCTTCTTCTCCGCGTGGGTCGCGGGAAGCTGCTGAGATTGAAAATTCTAAATTTAAATCTTCTTTCCCCAGTAAATGTCTTACTATAGTTGTTTTTCCCGATCCCGAAGGTGCAGAGAAAACAATTAATTTTCCTTTGTTCATTAATTTATGCTTTAGGCTTTAGGCAGTACGCTTTAAGCTCTCTTACTTTATGTTTTTTGCTATAGCCTACAGCTTAAAGCTTAATGCCTTTACAGCACATTCAAAACCTGTTCCTTAATTTTCTCCAATTCATCTTTCATCATCACCACCAGTTTTTGCATTTGGGCGTGATTTGACTTAGAACCCATGGTATTGATTTCGCGGCCCATTTCCTGTGTAATAAAACCTAATTTACGACCATTGGCTTCCGTGCCTTTAATTGTTTCTAAAAAGTAATCCAAATGATTCGTCAGACGTACTTTTTCTTCCGTGATATCTAATTTTTCCAGATAATAGATTAATTCCTGCTCAAAACGGTTTTCATCCACATTTACTTTCAGTTCAGAAATAGCAGTTTGTAGACGATCTTTGATAGCCTGAACACGTTCCGGATCAAGGGCCAGCGCATCGGTCATGTATTGGCGGATATTTCCGATTCTCAGATTGAATTCTTTTTCCAGTGATTCGCCTTCATCTCTTCTGAAGTTTAAGATGTTTTGAAGCGCCTCTTCGATGATAACCTGAATTTGTTCCCAGTCATTTTCATCAATTTCCTCACGCTCCGTTTTTAAGGTGTCCGGCATACGAATGGCCATCTTCATTAATTCCGTTTCGTCTGCATCAGGATACACTTCCTGTAGCTGGGCGATATAGTTTTTTACAACAGGAACATTTACTTTAGTCGAAGTTTGTTCAGCAGTGCTTTCAATGTAAATCGCAAAATCAATTTTTCCTCTTTCGAGTTTTGTGGAGATAAAAGTTCGTAAACCTAATTCCATTTCGCGATAAAGCGACGGCATTCTTACGTTTAAATCTAAACCTTTACTATTTAAGGATTTTACTTCGACGGTAATTTTTTTTGTAGGCAATTGCAAAGAAGCTTTGCCAAACCCTGTCATAGATTGTATCATATAATTGAGTATAAAGGCGCAAAGATAAATAAAAGTTTGCAGTCTTGGGTTTTAAATCACTAATCAGTTGTGTACTGAGTGACTTAAAATTTTTTCGCCATGAATTACACGAATTAACACGAATTTAATTAGTGTGAATTAATGTTTTTTTTTGCCACAGATTAAAATGATTGTATGGATTTTTACAATCTGTGAGAATCTTTTAATCTGTGGTGTTTTAAGTTAAACAAATAATTTGTGGTAATTCGTGAAATTCGTCGAGCATTCCTAGCTCAAAGCTTTCGTGACCTGCAATGTCACAGGCTGTGTGTTGCCAATGTAAATCTGATCATCAATAATAAAAACCGGACGGCTTAAAAAAGTATAATGTTCTAAAATGTACTTCTTATAATCTTCTTCCGTCAAAGACTTGTTTTTCAGGTCCATTGATTTGTACAGCTGCGCTTTTTTACTGAATAAAGCTTCATAACTTCCCGAAAGTTTATACATTTCTTCTAATTCTGCTTCGGTTATCGGATTTTGCTTAATGTCATGAAAAACCAGATTGTTGTCTTTCGGTAAACTTTTGATGATTTTTCGGCAGGTATCGCAGGAAGCGAGGTAGTATATTTTGTTCATGATCTCTGAATTGATTTGACTACAAAGAAAATCCATTTGAAATACAAAATTGCTTAATTTTATAAAAAAAATACAATTATGAGTTCAGTTTTTAAAGTGCAAAAAACGATTAGGGAAATTCTTTTGAAAGTTTTGGAAGGTCATTCGTTAGAACAATTGAATAAAATTCCGGAAGGATTTAAAAATAATCTGATTTGGAATGTGGCACACTGCATATCGTCGCAGCAGGTTTTAGTATATAAGTTATCGGGTTTGCCAACATTGGTTTCAGATGAATTTATCGATAAATATAAAAAAGGAACGAAGCCGGAAGGCGATGTTTCACAGGCAGAAGCTGATGAAATTAAGGCATTGCTTTTTAAAACTTTCGAGCAGACAGAAAAAGATTATGCTAATAACGTTTTTACCCATTATACGGCGTATACAACCAGTATGGGCTTTGATCTTACCAATGTTCAGGATGCATTGGATTTTGTTAATTATCATGAAGGTATTCATACCGGAATTATTATGGGCATTAGAAAACATGTTTAAAAAAAAAATCCCGCACTAGCGGGATTTTTTTTAATTCATTATGACTTCAATCGTCACTTTCATGGCTCCGGCACCTTTGCTTTTGGTGATTTCCATAAAAGCCCTTTTGGAGAGGTCTATTTCGCGGGTTTTTACAAATGGTCCGCGATCAGTGATTTTTACAATTACAAATTTGCCGTTGGCTTCATTCGTGACTTTTACTCTTGTTCCAAACGGAAGTTTTTTGTGTGCTGCGGTGTATTTGCTGTTATTGAACCTGCTTCCGTCAGCTGTTTTCTTTCCGTTAAAGCGGTCTGCATAGTAAGAGGCATGCGCCGTTTTTTTGTATAATTTTAATTTTAAACCTTTGTCGGTAAATATGGAATCGGTTGGAATCGCAAGTAAATCAGGTCTTGCCGTTTTTACAGTATCCTGTGTAATCTTAGGTTGTTCTGTTGTTGGCTTTGTCTGGCTTATGACATAAGTAAAGCAACTTAAAAATGTGATGGTAAGTGTAGTAAGTATAATGTGTTTTTTACTTCTCATAGGTTTATTTTTTTTCAGACTTGGGGAGTTTGTACAAATAATATGCCGAGATAAAAAAAGCCCTATTTTTCTAGGGCTTTAATTGGTTTTTAGAACCATAGGTTCCATGGAATTCTACTTAAAATAAGTAATAATCCTAATCCGTAATAAATAGCAAAAGTTTTGAATTTAGCCTCGCTATTGATTAATTTTTTATGTTTTGACCATCCGATAGTAATCAGTGCGATAGCGATAAGATTAATTAACGGGTGTTCTAATGAAGTTAATCTTAATTCTGCATTAGACATTTGTCCAAATGCTGCTTTTCCAAGAGGAGATACAAAATAAAGAATTAAACCAATCAATAATTGTGTATGGGTGCCAATTAAGGCAAACAATGCTATTTTTCGGTCTTTGGCTGTAAATTCTTTTTTAGAAGTAAATCCAATGATCGCATTTACAATTGCAATTAATAAAAGTAGTAAGGCTAAATATGCCCATCCGGAATGGAATTTTTGTAAAAAAGAGTACATAAGGTTGTTTTTTTTATTAAAACAAATATAACAAAAAAGGCCATAAAAAAACGGCATTAGACTAAAAGTCAATGCCGTTTTTGGTATTTATTAAGATTCTAAATATTAGAAATCGTAACGTAAACTAAAGTTCCAAGTTCTTCCGAAACCAAAGAATACCTGGTTGTTTGTAGCAACACCTCTGTAAACTTGTCCAGAAGATGCGTAAGTTGGTCCTGATGTACCAGAAACGAAATCATCTGCAAATGTGTTAGTTCTTGATTCTGCAATGTAAACCTCATTCAATAAGTTGTTCACATTTAATCTGAAGTTAACAGATTTGTCTTTATTCTGACCTACTAACATTTTATAGGAGAAACCTGCATCTACTAAACCATAAGAAGGCAATTCTAATGATCCTTTATTGTTTTGAGATGTGAAGTTAGTCGGGTTAATTCCAGCATATAACTTATCATTAAAGTTGTAGTTAGCATCAACAGTTACTCTTGTTAAAACTTCGTAAGAAGCTCCTAAAGAAGCTGTCATTTGAGCAGCATCACCTACTTTTACTTTGTCCATGTAGATAGTAGTTCCCTGGAATCCCGGAACTGGAGTGTTATCTGCCTGGTAGTAAGCATTAACTGTTGCATTTCCTTTGTATTCCCAGATTCCGTAAGAGAACATAGCGTTAACTCTTAATTTTTCTGTAATGTTAGAATTTGCTTCTAATTCAAATCCTGAGTGTACCTCGTTAAGACCTACGAATTCTGTATAAGTAGTGTTTGCAGGAATTGTTGGAGAAGTTGGAAGTGCATTACCTTTTAGGTATCTGTCATCCCAATTCGTATTGTAAACGTTTACAGTAGCATTGAAGAATCTGGAACGGAAACCGTATCCTGCTTCAAATCCTGTAATCTTTTCGTTAGTCAGGTTAGGATTTATTGTAGATTTATTATTAGGATAAACAGAGTTGAAAAATGGTTGTTTGCTATAATAACCTGCATTTACATACACATTGTTTTTTTCATTAATGTTGTAGTTAGCCCCTCCTTTTACGTTACCTCCTACAATGTTCTTGTAAGGTGTAGAAGTTAATGGATTTGTAGGTAAGTAAACAAAAGTATCTTCTCTTTTGAAACCTTGTTGAGAAACTGCACCTTGTACAAATGCCGTTAAATTATCTTTAGAGTACTCTAATTGAGTAAACGCGCCATACCATTTTACTTTTCCAGTACTGTTAAATGAAATTTTGTCGTAATTTTTTTTATCAAAAACATTCCATTGAACATCTGTAGGGTATGCAGAAGTTATATGGTTTCCACCTGGTAAAGAACTAGCTTGTGATACGTCGTAGAATTCACCGCCACCTAATAAATCGTTTACTACTGTAAAGTGGTATCCTGTATAAGTTCTTGCATCCAGACCGAAATCTAATGTTAAAGTTTCAGTCAGTTTTTTGTTTAAATTAACTACAGCACCAAACCAGTCATGTGAATTGATTGATGAAGTTTGAGAAATACCAGAAGTACCAGTACTTGCTCCAGCAGCAGCATTTGATCCGCTTGAGAATGTATTTTGATAAACACCACCAACTTTAGCTCTTGTTTGTAGTCCGGTAAAACCGTTAATTAAAACAGGTTGCCCTGAGTTATAAGCCACAATTTTATCGTAGTCAACTAATCCGTCTGCTGTTCTGAAAGCAACTAAATCACTATATGACTTTCCTCTGATTCCTCCGGCAGCACTTGCTCCGGCTCCACGTCCCATAGAAGCATAAAGTACAGAAGATAATTTAGTTGTTTCGTTGATTTTATAATCCCAGTTGAAAGATGCTACAGGTTTGTGGTAATAGTTTTTTCTAATGTTATAAGCTTCACCATTCAAATATCCCGCATCTGGATTGTATCTTGTATTCGGATCTTGAATAGTACCATATTTTTGGTAAGTTGCAATCGTAGATACTGTAGATCTTTGGTTGTGCCATTGCGGCGCACCAGTTACAGTTAACTGAAAGTTATGCTTATCACTTTTACTAGCATATCCTAAAGCAATATAATAATTACTTCCTTCAAAATCTGTTCCCTGAATATATCCGTCACCCATAGTTTGAGATAATAAAACAGATGCAGACAGACCGTTATCTAATTTTCCAGTATTGTAAGATCCTTGAATTTTGAAATATCTTCCGTTACCAAAACCAGAAGAAACTGATCCGCCTTCTTTTAAATCAGAAGATTTAGTAACAATGTTAATAGTACCTCCAACAGAAGGAGTAGAAAGTTTTGAAGCTCCTAAACCTCTTTGAACCTGCATTGCAGAAGTAACATCAGATAAACCAGCCCAGTTACTCCAGTAAACAGAACCATTTTCCATATCGTTAACCGGCATACCGTTAATCATAACAGCGATGTTGTTTTGGGTAAAACCACGAATGTTAATTCTGGAATCTCCAAATCCACCACCTGCTTTAGTAACATATACAGAAGGAGTATTTCTTAAGATTTCAGGAAATTCCTGAGTTCCTAATTTTTGCTGAATTTCTGCAGCTCTTATTGTTGATACTGCTACAGGAGTTTTTCTGTCTTTTGCAATATCTACTAAAGTGCTTTTTACAACAATCTCGCTTAATTCGTTTGAATTAGCAGACAAAACGATTTCGCCTAAGTTTGTTGTTCCACCGTTTGAAACTGAAAATTGTAAAGTTTTGGAATCGTATCCTAAATAGGTAATAACCAATTCTCCAGTACTAGTTTTAGCATCGATTGTAAATTTACCATCGAAATCTGTTGAAGTTCCAGTTGGTGAACCTTTAACAGCTACATTTGCACCAGGTAAAGTTGCACCTGAGGCATCGGTAATAGTACCTGTAACTTTTCCTTGAGAAAATACGGTTGAAACTATCATGAACAATAGTCCAGTTAGTAACCAATTTTTCATTGTCTTCATTTGTTTATTTAGTTTATTGTTTTTGGCAAAATTATAACAATAAAATCAGATAATGTTATCAAAATGTTAAGAAAAACTAGTTTTGCCTAATTCGTTGCGCATTAAAATGATTTTTCTTTTTTATGCTAAACAAAATGGTATTTTGTTGAATTTACAGTGATGTTTTTTGTTAAAAACATAATAATCTTAATAGCATTGTAGCCTTAAACGTTCAAATAATACAGGTTAATACCGGTTTAATAGGTGCTTTATACGAAAAAACGCCTTAATTAGTGTTAAATTAAGACGTTTCAGTATGTTGTGAAAAAATTAAATTATTTATTTTTCAAAAAATGATTCAGTAAAAATGAAGTTGAACTATCATGATTTTTTACTGTTTTGGTGTTGATCTCTTCTAAAATAGAATTGGCCAGCTGTTTTCCTAATTCTACTCCCCATTGGTCAAAACTGAAGATATTCCAGATAATTCCCTGAACAAAAATCTTATGTTCGTATAAGGCAATCAAGGAACCTAAACTTTTTGGAGTCAGTTTTTGAATCAGAATCGTATTAGTTGGTTTGTTTCCGGTGAAAACTTTAAACGGCAGTAAATAAGCAGCTTGTTCCTGAGCAAGACCTTGTTTTTCGAATTCTGCCTGAACCTGCGCAGCAGTTTTTCCATGCAGTAAAGCTTCAGTTTGCGCAAAAAAGTTGGACATTAATTTATCGTGATGGTCTTCATTTCCATACAATGGTTTTACAAATCCGATAAAGTCTGTCGGGATCAGTTTTGTGCCCTGATGAATCAGCTGGAAAAAAGCATGCTGGGAATTCGTTCCCGGTTCTCCCCAGATAATGGTTCCTGTTTGGTAGTTTACCGGTTTTCCGTCACGGCCAACACTTTTTCCGTTGCTTTCCATAAAGGCCTGTTGCAGATACGGTGCTAATTTTTGTAAATATTGTGTGTAGGGAATCAAGGCTTCACTTTCGGCTCCAAAGAAATTATTATACCAAACGCTTAGTAAGGCTAAAATCACCGGAATGTTTTCGTCAAACTCTGTCGATTTGAAATGTTCGTCCATTTCATTGGCACCTTTTAATAATTCATTATAATTATCAAAACCAACGGCCAGTGCAATGCTCAAACCAACGGCACTCCATAACGAAAATCTTCCTCCAACCCAATCCCACATTGGGAAAACGTTGTCGGGATTAATTCCGAATTCGGTTACTTTCTGAATGTTGGTCGAAACAGCAACAAAGTGTTTTGCAATGTCTTCCTGAGTTGCCGATTTTAAAAACCATTCTTTAATCGTTTCAGAATTGGTTAAAGTTTCCTGAGTGGTAAAAGTTTTGGAAACAATGACAAAAAGGGTTGTTTCAGGATCTAATTTTTTAATGATTTCATTTACGTGATCTCCGTCAACATTGGAAACGAAATGTGTAGTTAAATGATTTTTGTAGAATTGTAAAGCTTCAACCGCCATAACCGGACCAAGATCAGAACCTCCGATACCAATATTTACGATATCGGTAAATGCTTTTCCGGTGAAACCTTTTCTTTGTCCTGAAATTACTTCCTGAGTGAAGTTTTTGATTTTATTTTTTACTTCATAAACTTCCGGAATCACATTTTCTCCGTCAACTTTAATGTTTGACGATTCGGGCGCACGCAAAGCGGTATGTAAAACAGCCCTGTTTTCGGTTTTGTTAATGATCTCTCCGTTGAAATAATCCGCAATTGCATTTTTTAATCCAATTGAATTGGCCAATTCCAATAAAAGGGAAATAGTCTCCTGGCTAATGTTGTTTTTAGAATAGTCTACTAAAAAGTCATTCCATTGTAAATTGAATTTTTCAACACGCGCGTTATCCTGTTGAAATAATTCCTGTATCGTAGTTTCGTGAATTGCGTTATAGTGATTTTGCAGATTTTTCCACGCTTCAGTCCCGGTTGGGTTTGTTGTGTTTAAAGCCATTTTGTTGTTTAATTATAAAAGTGGTTATAACGCAAAAATACTGAAATTAGTTTTAATAGGGTATTGCTTCACGATTATATAACAAATAGTTGCGAAAACGTTTTTGTGCTTTATAAAGCTGGAAAGCTGTAATTTTATTGTAATTTTTTCCAGACAACTTCAGCAGTAACTGATTTTCCACCTTGTGTGGTATTCGTAACAACATATTTTAATTCGTTGCTGTTGTTTGTAAAAGACCTTTTTTGTTCCTCATTTTCCCAATTCGGAAATGAGGCTGTTTTTATTTTAAAAATAATCGTTTTGTTGGCCTCATCAATTTCAAATTTACCAAAATGTGTATTGCTTCCCTGTACAATCAAAGCGTTTTCTTCGGGGGTACATTTGTTTTTGTCTCCTGATATTATTTTGGGACGTTCATTTTTATAAATCTGAATAGCGTAATTTCCTTTTTCATCAAAAAATAATATTCCTCTGGGGTCTGTTCCGTATGGAAAAGTCTTTTTGCCATCCTGATTTATATTTTCAACAGATACCAATGTCCAGGAGCCCAAAATTTCCGGGTACACTTCTTTTTTATTTTTTTGAGAAAGGGCAGAATTTGTAATGAGCAGTATAAGTACTGCTGTTTGTAGTTTTTTCATTTTTGAAAATTTAATAGTTTACTTTAATGATTTCTCCATTTATGGTTGTTTCGATACTTTTTAAATAAGCAGCTACCAAATCACTGACAGGGATATCTGAAACTTTTCCCGGACTTATTGCATTTATTCGAATGCCTCGTTCCAGTTCCAGTGAAGTTGCCAGTACAAAGCTGTTTATTCCTCCATTTACAATTGCTTTGCTGATATTGTTTTTCACCGGTTTGTCAGCCATTTTTCCTGATGTCAATGTGAATGATCCGTTGTCGTTTAAATATTTTTGCCCGATTAAAACCAGATTAACTTGTCCTAAAAGTTTATTTTTAATGCCAATGTTTAATTTTTCTTCGTCAAGCGAAAGTAAATCTCCTGTATAACAATCACCCGCGACGCAAATGCAGGCATCGATGTCTTTAATTTCTTTGAATATTTTTTCAATAGAATCGATGTCAGATACATCGATTCTAAAATCACCACTATTTCTTCCGGCAGAAATAATTTCGTGATTTTTTGTAAATGCCGGTTTTAGAATCTGGCCGATTTCGCCATTTGCTCCAATTAAAAGTATTTTCATTTTATGATTTTTAACTTGTTATCTGAGACAAAATTAGCGGGTTAACCTTCATTGAAAATTGTACTTTTCGGCAGTAAAATTGTATTTTAGCAGGATGAACGATAAAAACTTATATCTTCCTTTTGAAGTAGATTTTAAAGAATTCGAACAGTTTCCGAAAATAGAACGGAAAAACAATTTCTTTGAATTGATTTATGTTGTTGATGGAACTGGAATCCAGATTATTAACAATAATAAATTTCAATACCAAAAAGGGAATCTGTTTCTCGTTACGCCGCAAGATGTTCATTCGTTTGAAATTCTGACTCCGACGAAATTCTTTTTTCTTCGTTTTAACGAATATTATATTAAAACAAATTCTCAGAATGGACAGGCGGAAACCGTTTTGCGAATGGAATATATTCTGCAAAATGCAAGTCATCGCCCAGGCTGTATCCTGAAAAATAAAATCGACAAACCATTGATCGCATTGCTTATTGAAAGTATAATAAGCGAACAGCTCAATCAGCAAATTTACCATCAGAAGATAACAGAGCAGATCGTAAATACAATTATTACTGTTGTTGCCAGGAATATTGCTTTGAAATTACCAAAGAATATTAAGGAAAGTACAGGCGAAATGGTTCTGGAGATATTGCATTATATTCAGGAGAATATTTTTAATCCAAAAGAATTAAAGTCAGATAGAATAAGTGGGCATTTTAATATATCACTCCATTATTTGGGGAAATATTTTAAGAAACAAACAGGTGAAACGCTGCAGGAATATATCGCGAATTACAAATTAAGATTAATCGAGGCCAGACTTCTGAATAGTGACATGCGTATTAATGAAATTGCAGACGAACTTCATTTTTCAGATGAAAGTCATTTGAATAAGGTTTTCAGAAAACATAAAGGCATGAATCCTTCCGAGTTCAGGAAAAAGTTTTGCAAATAGCAGGATGTCGAATTTTTCGTTGAATAAAATTTTTATAAATTCCCGATACTGTCGAGTTCTCTTTTCAAAGGTTCAATTTGATGTAAGAAACGCGTTCTGTCATTTCCTCCTAAAGATTCTCCGGTTGGCAGATTAAGTCTGAGGGCATCTACCTGAACTCCGTTTTTCCAGAAACGGTAACAAACATGAGGGCCTGATGCTAATCCGGTGCTTCCTACCAGTCCTATTTTTTGTCCTTGTGTCACACGTTGGCCGCGTCGTACTAAAATTCTGGACATATGTAAATATTGAGTAGAGTAGGTGCCGTTGTGTTTTACCTTTACAAAATTTCCGTTTCCTGCAGTGTATCCGGTAGCTTCTACAACTCCTGATGCAGTTGTTGAAATTGGCGTTCCGGTAGGAGCAGCATAATCGGTTCCTTTATGTGCTTTCCAGGTATGCTGTACAGGATGAAATCGGTTCATCGTAAAACGGGAAGTGATTCGGCTGAATTTGATCGGTGTTTTTAGGAAAAAGTTTTTCAGCGTTCTTCCCTGATCATCGTAATATTCTATTTTTCCGGAAAGGGAATCTTTTTCAAACGGGAAAGCATAAATGATTTTTCCTTTATATTCAAAAAATGCCGCTTCAAGATCTTCCACCCCGTCATACACTTTATTGTTTATAAACCGTTCCGTGAAAATTAGTCCGTAACGGTCTCCTTTTTTAAGTTTAAAAAAGTCAATAGACCAGGAAAAAACTTTGGTGATTCTGTTGGCAAGTGCGGTTTCCACGCTTTCGTTTCCTAAAGTTTCAGATAACGAACTTTTTAAAACACCGCCAATAATTTTACGTTTAAAGGTAACCGGTTTTACTTTTTTGTAAGCCTTAGCGATACTATCCCTGAAGTCGACTACATAATACGTTAGTGCATCGGGCTGGTAAATAAAAACCTCAAGTTTATTGGTTTTATTTTTTGATCGGAGTAAAGTATAGGGTTTGTTGTAGCGAATAGATCTGACATCAAAAGAATCTTTTACCTGTTCTACAATATCATACACTTTTTTGTCGCCAATATTCTGACTTTGAAAGATGGATCCGAAAGAATCTCCTTTTTGTATAGTGTCCTGTAAGACATTAAAATCTGCGTAATTAAAACCAAATTCTACTTTTTTAGTTTTTGGTTTGGTAATTTTGGTTTCGACTTTTTCTTCTGTTTTTTTACATGAAAATATTGAAAACAATATTATAACAATTACAACTGCTTTTTTCAAACTCTTAAATTTTTACTGAGAAATTAAACGATGGTTTCGTTTCCCCAATTGGACAATTCTTCTTCGGTCCACAATTTAGGAAAAAAGATGCGTCTTTGGTATTTTGGATGCATATATTTTTGCCAGTCACTTCCTCCGGTGGCTTCACCATTTCCTTTTCCGCTTTCTAAGATGTATTTTCTTGCAGTATTGAGGTGCTGCATCACCCAGGTAATATTTACAGTATGGTCGTAATGACGCATTGCTTTAATCAATTCTTCATTCAATTGATCTATTTCGGGTAACTGTGTAAATTTCTGCCAGATATTTTTTGTCTTGAATGTGCTGATCTGACGTAAAAACTGCTCTTTATATTTGTTTTCGAACTCCTGAAGTAAGTATGATTTTTTTCCGGTGTGATAATCTTTTCCCGCAGCCTGCCAGTACAAATGCTCGAAACTGGTTTCTAAAGGGGTATTCTCGTCAAAATCTGCTTTGTATCTGCGGTCTGTCAGATTAATAACATCTGTAGAAGCAAATTCAATCAGCCGGTATTGGGCACTCTGAAAACCACTGGCCGGAGTCAGGGTGTTTCTGAATTTCATGTATTGGTCGACTTCCATTCCGTTTTCCATAATACTGAATGAATTGGTCAGCATGTCGAAATAACGCGTAATTCGGGATAATCTTTCACTGAAAAAATCAACCTGAATATTTTCGGTATCAGCAATCTGATCAATTTCCCAAAGAATCATTTTAAAAATCAGTTCATTCACCTGATGGTACATGATAAACACCATTTCGTCAGGAAGCGTAGTTCGTTGTATTTGCAGGTTTAAAAGAGCATCCGTCTGAATATAATCCCAATAGGTAATTGGTTTTGACCAAAGTAAGCCTTCAAGCTGCACGTCAGTTTTTTGATTTATGGCTTGAAATTTAAGGTCAATTTCTTTTAGGATTGATTCAGAGTTATCTGTGGTGTTCATTATTTTTTTACTTTAAATGGATTTTTTAATCCTTTGTATTCATCAAGATCTGCTTTTAGGGATCCTACGGCAAGATCTGCTTTTATTCTGACAGGAACTTTGTTGTCGTCGTCTGTTATCCAGATGGTTAAACTTTCTTTTTCTTTAAAGACTCTTCCTGTTTGTACCAATGGTTTGAAGACCATTGTAGAAACGGTTCCAAATTTAGTTGTAATATCCTGAAGACCTACATATTTTAACTTAAATTTTGTGATTTCTTCATCAAAAAACATATCAATCGTGATCGATTCTCCTGATTTTAGTTTGTCGATATTAGGATGGTTTCTCAAGTAATAAAAAGAGGAAACAATATCTTGTACATTGTCTGTAAGAATAATTGTTTTCTCTGTTTTACGTTTGTAATCTTTGACTAAAACTCTGTTTTCAGAGGGGTTAAAAATACCTTCCTGATTCTTGGTATAACCGCCTTCGTTAATTTTTCTAATATAACGATAGGGGTTTCCGTTTTGTTTGTCGAAGTAACTTTCGTATAAATCTTCCACTTTAAAGAAAAATTTTGACATACCGGTCGTGTAGCCTTTTCCGACTGCATGAAAAACTTTTTTATTATTTATTGTAGCATCTTTTACCTCCAGTGTTGCATACCCGGCATTTACAATTCCGTAATGAATTCGAAATTTAAAGTACTCGCCTACATCGAATGCATCTTCTTTAAATGAATCAAAACCAAGGGTCGTGAGGATTATAAGGAGTAGGACAATTTTTTTCATAGGACAATTTTGACAGTTATATATATAAAGATAATGACAAATTTTGTTCCAAAAGTTACTAAAACAAAAAAACTCAGTCAAATAATGACTGAGTTTTTATGCTATTAACTAACCAAAAAACTATAAATTATGAAATTTATATCAATTCGGAAGGAAACCACCCCTTCCTGATTTGCGAGTGCAAAGATAGATACAAAGTTCAAAAAATAAATAGCAAAAAGTGAGTTTAACATATCATTTGCATAAAAAGCATTGTTTTACAGAGAATTTTTCTACATAATGTAAAAATAATGCGATTTTATAGAGTTCCTCTCAATTCCTGTTCTCTCTCAATGGACTCAAAAAGCGCTTTAAAGTTCCCTGCACCGAATCCTTTTGCCCCCATTCTTTGAATAATTTCGAAGAATAATGTCGGTCTGTCCTGAACCGGCTTTGTAAATATTTGTAATAAGTAACCATCTTCGTCGGCATCGACCATGATCGCTAATTTTTCAATTTCGTTTAAATCTTCTTTCATCATGTCCATATGAACCCCTAATCTTTCAGGAATTGCCTGATAGTAAGTGTGAGGCGGAGCGGATAAAAATTCAACACCTCTCGATTTTAAATCTGAAACGGTTTTGATAATATCATCGGTTGCAATGGCAATGTGCTGAATTCCGGGTCCTCCGTAAAAATCCAGATATTCTTCAATTTGTGATTTTTTCTTGCCTTCTGCCGGTTCATTGATTGGAAATTTGATTCTTCCGTTACCATTAGACATTACCTTACTCATCAAAGCTGAGTATTCGGTGTTGATTTGTTTGTCATCAAATGAAAGGAAATTGACGAAGCCCATAACTTCTTCGTAAAATTTTACCCAGGTGTTCATTTCATTCCAGCCTACATTTCCGACCATGTGATCAATATATTTCAATCCTGTTGGTTCCGGATTGTAATCTGATTTCCATTCTTTGTAACCCGGTAAGAAAACACCGTTGTAATTTTTTCTTTCTACAAAAATATGAACCGTTTCTCCGTACGTGTAAATTCCCGAACGAACAACTTCTCCAAATTCATCCGATTCTACAGTGGGCTCCATAAAAGAACGGGCGCCGCGTTTCATTGTTTCTTCGTAAGCACTTCTCGCATCTTCAACCCAAAGGGCTGCCACTTTTACACCGTCACCGTGTTTTTTAAGATGCTCGTGAATTGGTGAATCCTGCGTTAATGGCGTAGTCAGCACAATTCTGATTTTGTCCTGTTTCAACACATAAGAGGCTTTGTCTTTTACCCCGGTTTCCAATCCTGCATAAGCTAATGACTGATATCCGAAAGCGGTTTTGTAGTAATGTGCCGATTGTTTTGCATTTCCTACATAGAATTCTACATAGTCTGTTCCTAATAACGGAAGGAAATCCTGTGCTCCTTCGAAGATTTTTTCTAATCCGTATTCTACTGATTTTACTTCTTTTGACATGATGTTTATTTGTTTAATCGGTTAATCGTTTATTTGATGAACCGAAGTGTTGTTTAAGTTTTTTTTTTAACCGCAACGATCGCGAAGGATTTCGCAAGGTTCGCTAAGTACTCATCGCGATCTTTGCGTAAAATCCTTGCGGACTTTGCGGTTAGATCAGGACACTAATTACTCCGTCCAGGATTTGTAATACTGTCCATCATCAAGACCCATGGCTTCTTCCGTGACCATAAGCGGACGAAAAGTATCCACCATTACGGCTAATTCCTGGGTTTCTTTATGACCAATACTGCGTTCCATGGCACCGGGTGCCGGGCCGTGCGGAATTCCTTTTGGATGTAAAGTAATATGTCCCTGCTCTATATTATTACGGCTCATAAAATCACCGTCAACATAATACAGCACTTCGTCTGAATCAATGTTGCTGTGGTTATAAGGGGCCGGAATCGCTTTCGGATGATAATCGTAAAGTCTTGGGCAGAACGAACAAACGACAAAAGTTGCCGTTTCGAAAGTCTGGTGTACCGGTGGCGGCTGATGCACGCGTCCGGTGATAGGTTCGAAATTGTGAATCGAGAATCCGTATGGGAAATTGTAGCCGTCCCAGCCAACGACATCAAAGGGATGTGTGGCGTAAACTACTTCGTGAATCATTCCTTCCTTTTTGATTTTAATTAAAAAATCACCTTTTTCATCGTGCGTTTCCAGTTCGTTTGGCAGAATAAAATCGCGCTCACAAAACGGAGAATGCTCTAAATGCTGACCGGACTGGTTTTTGTACCGTTTTGGCGTGTAAAAAGGAGAATACGATTCAACATAAAAGAGTCTGTTTTCTGTTGTTTCAAATTCGATCTGGTAGATAATTCCTCTTGGAATAATCAGGTAATCACCGTATTCAAAAGGAATGTTGCCCAGCATCGTGCGTAATTTTCCTTTTCCTTTATGAATAAAAAGCATTTCGTCGGCATCGGCATTTTTGTAGAAATAATTTCGAAGCGATTCCTTAGGCGCTGCCAAACCAATAATACAGTCTTTGTTGACCATCATTGCTTTGCGGCTGTCTAAAAAGTCATTCTCCGGTTTTAGTTCAAAACCTTTGAATAATAATGATTTTATATTTTTTCCGATTGCGATTTTAGGTTCAACAGAATAGGAGTTTATAATTTCCTTAACCTGCGTAGGTCTGTGAACATGATACGACAATGAGGAATGTCCGTGGAAACCTTCGGTTCCAAATAATTGTTCGTAATAAAAACCTCCGTTTGGTTTCTCGAACTGGGTGTGTCTTTTTTGAGGAAAATCTCCAAGTTTATGATATAATGGCATGGCTTTTCAATTAGATAATTTATAAATTAGATAATTAGAAAATGTAAATTGTGAACAGATAATCAGCTCATTTTCTAAGTTGGCTAATTATTCAATTCGAAAGCATTACTCCGGGTTTCTCTTGATGAGAAATTGAAGATACTCCAATAAACCTGTCCATTTTGTTTTCATTATAACAAATGTCGTAATTTTTATTGATTTAAATTACAAATTAAAATAAAAATCCGATACTAAACCAGGTAAAACTTTTCGACATTTCCGGAGACCAGGAATGCTTCACCTCAATTGGCCCAATAATAGTTTCCAGTCCGTAGCCTACCGCATACCCAGAATATTTAGGCATTGAGATCCAGTCTACTGTGGTAAAGATGTCATCACCAAGATTGGCGTAATTAGCTGATATATTGACGTGATTTTTTTTAAAAATTTCATAATCCAGCGTAATGTCTGATTTAATGTAGCTGTTTCCGGCAATACTTAAAAAGTCATATCCGTAAAAATAATTGAAGTTATTTATTTTACTGTAACCATATCCTCCCAGCAGAAAATTAAAAAACGGAACGCTGTCGCTGCCAATATTAAATCCTGCGTCGGCTCCAACTTTGAATGTTGCCCTTCTGAAAAGTTTGTTTGCAAATGCAATTTCGGCCTTCGCAACAGAGAAAGGCCTGAATTGTTTGGTATAATCCGATGAAGCCAGATAGGTTTGTAAACCGGATGAAAAATACAATCCCGAACGCGGAAAACTTTTGCTGTCGAAGGAATCGTATTTTAAATAACCAAAAACACTGAAATAGCTGCTTCTCTCGATAATATTCTCCTCGTTGGAAAGTGTTGGAGAATCTATTTTCAGAAATTTGTATTCCAGACCGCCGCCCATAAGAAATTTTTGTACAAAAATGGTCTGGAAATAGGCCTGATTGGTCAAATCTAAAAAGTCAACATTTATAAGGTTTACATTTTCAGTTTCTAAATTACTGATGTTGGTGGTAACGTTACGGTTAAACTGACTTAATTTGGACTGAAACCCAAAGCTTATGTTAAAACCATTTTCTACATAATAATTGAAATCGTATCTGAAATTATCACCTAAAATAATATCAAGTGAGGTAATATCATTTTTTAAGAAAGTTTTTTTGTGGGTAAGGTTTAATAAAATTCCACTTTTGTAAAGCCCGTCATAATGCAATCCGAGTTTTAAAAAAGTCTGTGTTGGATTTTCCTGTAATACCAGGTCTAAGTTGTCCTGTTTTCCATCAGGCTGCAGGCAATAGGATATGGTGCTAAAGTTTTGCGTGGCGTTCAGATTGTTTATTCCGGTTTTCAGGTCCTCATACGTTATGGTGCTTCCGGGTTTGAAACGGAGTTTACCACGAATATATTCACGGGTATAATTGTCTAACGGATCGCTGTTGATTTTTTTAATCTCAATTGTATCCGTGCTTATTTTTAATTTCGGCTTTTTATAAAAATGATCTTCATCAGTCAGTGATTTTATTTTCTCATAAACGGCAAAGGCAGCTTCTTCTCCTTTACGGATTATTTCTTCCCCTTTATCAAATGAAATGACACCGTAATCACGAATGTCCGGTTTTATGTAAACATCAGTATCTTTTATCTTGCTTTTCATTTTATCAATCGACTGCAGATTGGTGATCTGCACCAATATCCGGGTAGCATTTTTAAGCCCTTTTCGATTTAATAAATCATCCTGTACATCGACACCAATGATGATATCGGCACCAAGGTTCCGAACTTCTTTTATCGGATAGTTGTTTACAACTCCGCCGTCAACCAGTAATTTTCCATCAATTTCTACAGGAGTAAACAACGACGGGAACGCCGCACTCGCCATCATGGCCTGGACAAGATTACCTTTATTAAGCAAAACTTCTTCTCCTGTTTCTATATTGGTTCCAATACACAAAAACGGAGTAGGTAATTTGTTGAAATCACGAACATGACGCACATTTCGGGTCAGGCTGCTCAATAAATTATAATTGTACATTCCTTTTGAAAGGGCTTCCGGAATACCAATTCTGAAATTACTGAAAGGTAAAACGATAGCATACAGCTCATCATTTTTTTTGCCGTAAAAGTTTTTTGAGGAACGCGGAATGTAATCGTTTATTAATTCGTCGAAATTGGTTTTTTTAAAAATAGAATCAATCTGTGAAGCATTGTAACCGGAAGCGTAAAGTCCGCCAATAACAGATCCCATGCTGGTTCCGCCGATATAATCTATTTTTATTCCGGCTTCTTCCAAAACTTTCAGAACACCAATATGAGCAAATCCTTTTGCACCTCCGCCACTTAAAACCAGGCCAATTTTTGGCCTTCTTACACTGTCTTGTTTTTTATCCTGGGAAAATGAATTTAATGAGAACAGTATAGCAAATAGTACAACATATGCGTTTACGCCCCAGGTGGAAATAGAAAACTTGGAGAGAAAAAATCCTTTTGATTGTATATCTTTAAAGGACAGCTGAATAAGGCTCATAAAAATAGCTGGTTTGTTTTGTAAAAGTCGGAAATATTATTGAACTATACAGGTCAATTTTGTTTTTAATAACATTATTTCTTTAATAAGATCAGATTTTTGTTTTTGTCAAATTTCCAAATGTCAGTATGCCATCTTGCACCGCCCCGGCAGCCGGATTGAAGTGTTTTTGTTTTTTTATTTATTTGTACATCGCAGAATTCATCGCATTCAGGGGCAGCATTATCGGGTATTTTTAATTCCCTGAATAGTCCGTTTGCCGGATTGTAAATAAATATCTGGTAGATCGTATAAACGCCCATTCCGTCATCGGTTCTGTAGGCTGCAAAATCTGTGTAACCGTCAAAATTATAATCTTCTGTCACAAAATGCGTCTCTTTGCCGGTAATAGAAGTTCCGAGATGATCTATAATTTGGGTTTGCTTATTTTTAGAATTGGTAATTTCCAGTTTTTCAAAATCATTGCTTATCTTAATTTTTATTTGTGTTTTGTCTTTTTGAGAGAAGTCAATATTTTTCTGGCTGTAACACTGAAATGAAAAGAATAGGATAAGGCTTAAATAAAATACTCTCATCTGATTAGGATTGATTGTTATGGTAAAAAGTGACTATTTTTTTTGCTTTGGATGGGCCTACAACATCGGATATTTCTTTTTCGGATGCCAGTTTCAGTCTTTTCACACTTTTGAAATGTTGGATTAAGGTAAGCATTGTTTTTTCCCCAATTCCCGGAATACTTTCCACAGAGGAGTTTAATGCTGCCTTGCTGCGTTTATCACGATGAAAAGTAATACCAAAGCGATGCGCTTCATTTCGCAACTGCTGGATTACTTTTAATGTTTCTGATTTTTTATCGAGGTATAACGGAATCGAATCTCCGGGATAAAATAACTCTTCGAGACGTTTTGCAATTCCGATGATGGCAATTTTACCGCGCAGCCCCAATTCGTCTATACTTTTTAGGGCAGCAGATAATTGTCCCTTTCCACCATCAATGATAATAAGCTGCGGCAAAGGTTCTTTTTCGTCTAATAACCTTTTGTAACGGCGATAAACGATTTCGGTCATGGACGCAAAATCATCCGGGCCCTCAACCGTTTTTACGTTAAAATGGCGATAATCTTTTTTGCTGGCTTTCCCGTCTTTAAAAACAACACAGGCCGCAACGGGATTTGTTCCCTGAATGTTCGAGTTGTCAAAACATTCTATATGGCGTGGCTCAACAGGCAGTCTAAGATCTTTTTGCATTTGCGCCATAATACGATTGGTGTGGCGGTCGGGATCTACAATCTGCAGTTGTTTGAGTTGTTCTATTCGATAAAATTTGGCGTTTCGAATCGATAAGTCCAGTATCTGTTTTTTGTCCCCAAGCTGCGGAACCGTTGTTTTGATATTTTCTCCCAGATCAATTTCAAACGGAACAATAATTTCTTTTGACAATAAATGAAAACGTTCCCGAAGCTCTATTATCGCAAGTTCGAGTAATTCTTCGTCGCTTTCATCCAGTTTTTTCTTTATTTCTAAAGTATGTGAACGTATAATTGATCCGTGTGAAATCTGTAGAAAGTTGACGTAGGCAGCGCTTTCATCCGATACAATCGAAAATACGTCGATATTTGTAATTTTTGGATTTACAATAGTGGATCGCGACTGATAGTTTTCGAGGACTTCAATTTTTTCTTTTATTTTCTGGGCTTCTTCAAAATGTAAATCCTGAGCATATTTATTCATTAAACGCTTGAAGTCTTTCATGCTTTCCTTGAAATTTCCTTTCAGGATTTCGCGGATCGCATCGACTTGTTTCTGGTAATCTTCCAGGGATTCCAAACCTTCGCAAGGCCCTTTGCAATTCCCGATATGGTATTCAAGGCAAACTTTAAATTTTCCTGAATTGATATTGGACTGGCTTAAGTCGTAATTACACGTACGAAGCGGATACAATTCTTTGATTAAATCCAGAATGGTATGTACGGTTTTGAAACTGGTATAAGGACCGAAGTATTCCGAGCCGTCTTTGACCATTCTACGTGTTGAAAATATTCTGGAAAAAGGTTCTCTTTTAATGCAGATCCACGGGTAACTTTTGTCGTCACGTAACAAAACATTATAGCGCGGCTGCAATGTTTTGATTAAGTTGTTTTCCAGTAAAAGTGCATCGCTTTCAGTAGGGACAACAATGTGTTTTATGGTTACGATTTTCCTGACGAGAACATTTGTTTTTCTCGTGTCATGAATTTTATTGAAGTAGGAAGAGACTCTCTTTTTTAAGTTTTTTGCTTTTCCGACATACAATATTTTATCGTCTTTATCATAATATTGATACACACCGGGATTGTCCGGCAAGGTTTGAATTTGAAGTTCTAAAGACGGTTTTGACATTCTGTTTTGTTTCTGAAGAGACTGAAAAAGCTTTTTTGAAAACGATTCTGGTTTTGCAGGTAAGCTTAACAGTGATTTAGTTTCAAATTTACGAAATCAAAAGAATAATTTCTATATTTAGATTTTATAATTCTATATGAAAAATAACAAACCCATGATTATTTTTGGCGAATCGATTTTGCCGGGAGAAAATAGAACCATAAACGTTGAAATTGCCAGATTGCATACCACTACGAAGCTTAATATTCCTGTTATTGTGCGTCGTTCCAAAGCAGAAGGCCCGGTAGTTTTGTTCTCCGCCGGAATTCACGGAGACGAAATAAACGGAATTGAGATTGTACGTCAGCTTATTAGCAAAAAAATCAACAGGCCAACCCGGGGAACCATTATTTGTATTCCGATTATTAATATTTATGGTTTTGTAAATAAATCCAGGGAGTTTCCGGACGGAAGAGATTTGAACCGCGTTTTTCCCGGAAGCAAAAAAGGTTCTCTGGCCAGCCGTTTTGCTTTTCATATTGTTGCTGAAATCCTGCCTATTTTAGATTATGCAGTGGATTTTCACGCCGGCGGTGCCAGCAGATTTAATGCGCCTCAGATCAGAATCACCGAAAATAATCCGGAACTGAAACTTTTGGCAGATGTTTTTAATGCCCCGTTTACATTATATTCTAAAAATATTAATGGTTCTTTTAGAAATACATCTGAAAAGGCAAACGTAAAAATGCTGCTCTTTGAAGGAGGAAAATCATTGGATATCAACAACGAAATTGCAAATGAAGCCGTTTTGGGAGTAAAACGTTTGTTGAATTATCTTGATATGCTTGACCCGAAACAGGTTGTTGAGGAAGCAGAAGATCCGTCCATTTATATTAAAAACTCGGTTTGGCTAAGGGCCAAGTGTTCCGGTTTGCTGCATGATTTTAATATGATCAGCCGATTTGTAACCAAAGGGACTATTCTGGCCATAATTACAGATCCGTTTGGTAAATTTGAACAAAAAGTAAAAGCGCCACACGATGGTTTTGTGATTAATGCCAATCATTCGCCTATCGTTTATGAAGGAGATGCGATTTATCATATGTCTAAAAATGCCCCTGAAAATGCCGACGAATAAAAAAGAACTACGAGTATACTACAAAAATCTCAGGAAAGCACTTTCTTCCGATGACATCGAAGAAAAGAGTCTTGCTGTAGCCAATAATTTACTACAACTCCCGATTTGGAATAAAACGTATTATCATGTTTTTCTTCCTATTGAAGAGCAAAAAGAAATCAATACCGAATATATCCTGCACTTGCTTTCAGGAAAGGATAAGGAAATTGTGGTTTCTAAAAGTGACTTTGAAACCCGCGGCATGTCCCATTTTTTACTGACGGACAATACTAAAATAAAGAAAAACGAATATAATATTCCCGAACCTGTAAACGGATTACCGGTTGCTTCAGAAATGATTGAAGTTGTTTTTGTACCGCTTTTAGCTTTTGATTTGTTGGGAAATCGTGTGGGTTACGGAAAAGGTTTCTACGATAAATTCTTAGCAGAATGCAAACCGGAAACCATCAAAATAGGTCTTTCTTTTTTTGAGGCTGAAAACGAAATTGAGGATGTTTTCGAGTTAGATATAAAACTGGATTATTGTGTGACACCGGAGAAAACGTATTCGTTCTGATTTTAAGTCCGAAGTTTCAAATTCCAAATTCCAAAAAACAAAACCCAAATTCCAGGATTGGAATTTGGAATTTAGGTTTTGGAATTTTAAAAGATAATCTTATTATTTTACTTCTTTGACCGTCGAACCATCAATCCAGCCTTCAGTACCGTCTGTTAATTCAATTTTTTTCCATTTTTCCAATGTTTCAATTACGTAGACTTTTGCACCTTCGTGTAATAAAATAATTGCGGAACCTGCTTTTTGCGGTTCACTTCTCACTTCGCTGATTTCAGCAAAAACAATAGCCGGGCGATCGTTATCAAAATGATCTTTTTCGGACATTCCGGCAGCAACACTTAAAAGTAAAGCTAACAAAAGAACAAACATTCCGATGAAATAAATTCTTTTAGAAAGGGTAAGCTGGGAGAAATAATAGCCAATAAAGCTCAGTAAAAAAACAAAAGAAATGGCAACAGAAATCTTTGCCCAGGTATTATAGTCAAAAATTCCCGTGAAGTTCTGGATCAGTTTGGCAAAGCCAACTTTTGGAACTTCTTTTATTTCATCAATTGTTAGTTTTTTGGCGAATTTTAAATTGTTTAAAGTTTGCGGATCACCGGGCTTTAGAACCAAAGCCTTCTCGTAATTGTATATGGAAGGGGCAACCTTATTGAGTTTGTAATAACAATTTCCCAGATTGTAATACAGCTCTGCTGATTGCTGTTTGTCTTCTTTAATGATGTTTTCATATTCGGCAATGGCCTGCTGATATTTTCCATTTTGGTAGAAATCATTCCCTTTTTCAAAGCTGCTTTGAGCAAAGAAAACCTGAGAGATTAATAAAAAGAGATATAGTATATTTTTCATTTTCCTGGTTTGTAAAATTTTAACTTTGCGAACTTTGCGGTTAGATAATCTGCTTTTCCAGTTCGGAAATAATCAGAACTGCCTTGTCATAGTCCTGCTGAATTGATGCACTCGATGCCGGAGCATAACGGGCAAACTCACAGTTTTCAGTTAAATCGATAAAACTCTGAACGGTTTCCGGATTGGCATTTCTGGATAATAGCAATTCACGGATATTGTCTTTGCTCATCTCTGAAGTTTCAATATGCAATTTTGCTTTCAGGAAATTGTGCATCGCTTTTTCCAGTGCAATGTAAAACGGCTCTTTATTAGTAAGCTGTTTTTTCGCTTCAGATAAATATTTCTTAGCCAGTTTATTGTTCATTCTGATTCTGTTTCCGGTCACATCGCTGTCGATTGCTTCTTTTTTCTTCTTAGCCAGAATAATAATCGGGAGAATTATAAAAGGCAGTAACAACAGTCCGTAATACAGATTTGAACCGTAGAAATCATTTTTAGCTATCGAAACCAATGTTGTTTTAGTTCTGATATACTTGAATTGTTCTGTTTTCGCTATCACATTTTTTGATGCGTTTGCAGACGTATTTGCCTCGGCCTGCAATGGACCGTCCAGGACATCAACCATAATTTCTTTGGAAGTAATGGTTTTATAAGAGCCTGTACTCAGATCGAAATAAGAGAACTGCATTGGCTTTATGGCATATTTTCCTTTATACTGCGGAATAATAGTATACTTATCTGAAATTCTTCCCGACATTCCCGACAATGAAGTTGTTACTTTTTCGTCATGTACCGGATCATACATTTCTAATGCATTTGGCACCACCGGTTTTGGCAAGGTAAATAATTTCATATTTCCGGATCCGGTTGCACTTACAAATAAGTCCAGACTTTCCCCGTTTTTCAGTGTCGTTTTGGAAGGTGTAACGGTAAAATTGAATTTACCTACCGCACCACTGAAACCTTCAGGTTTGCCAGTCTCAGGAAGTGGTTTTACATTGATTGTTTTAGCACCGGCCGAAACGATTTTGTTGTCTTCTGATAATATCATCTGACCAAACATGTCACGACGGTTGGTCGGCAATTGTACCCCAATATCTAATGAAAGTGGCTCAATCGTAAGTCTTCCTGATTTCTGCGGATATAAAATGGTCTTTTTCAGGATTACAAAATAACATCGTTGTCCATTATGAGTTCCTTCTTCTGTAGTCAGCTGTCTGATATCTATATTTTGATTCCAGAAATCATTGTACTTTGGTTTTGCCAGTTCTTTAAAACCGGTAACGCCGATATTATTGAAGTATAATTTATAAACCACTGTAATGGGTTCATTCAGGTACGGGTTGGTTTTTGAAATTTCTGCAACAAGATCCAGTGTCTCACTTCCGGCTCCCTGCGGTCTGTCGTTAGGATCTCTTTCCTGGGCAACAGCATTGGTAACCACAATTCGTATCGGGGCTGTTTTGTAGACCTGCCCGTTAAATTCTATAGAGGCCTGTCTGATCGTAACAGTTCCTTTTTGTACAGGCTGTAAAATATAAGAGTATGCTTTCTGAAAAGAACTGCGTCCGTTTATCCAGGATTGACTAACCTGCTGACTTGGTCCTGCCACAACCCTGAATCCCTCAAATGCAGGTTGTTCAAAATTATCTCCATCAACATTCATGATAAAGTCAATTCGAAGTCTTTCATTTACCCCAAGGGTAGTTTTAGTTACTTTGGCTTCAAATTGAACCTGAGCCATAAGCCCCTGAAAAGTGAATAGTAATAGAATTAAATATCTCTTCATTTTGTTGTTTAATCGTTGTTTGTTTAACTGTTTAATCGTTTATTGGTTCTTTTGTTTAATAGATATTATTCGATTTTACAAATGAACATTTAAAGGACTAAACCAAAAAGAACTACCAGTCTTTTTCTGTTTTTTTAGGATTTCCTTTTACTTTTTGTGCGTTAACTTTATCCTGAATTTTCTTTTCTTCGTTATTGACAGCGTCTAATAAATTCTGAACGCGTTCTTTTGAAATTCCTCCCGGCATTGGTTTTGGCTCTCCTTTATTGTCTGATTTGTCATCTTTCTTCGGATCGTTTTTACCGTCTTTCTTATCCTTGTCTTTATCGCCTTTGTCGTCTTTTTTATCTTTGTCTTTGTCCTTATCCTTGTTTTTATCTTTATCCTTGTCCTTATCTTTATTTTTATCCTTGTCTTTGTCCTTATTCTTGTCTTTGTTTTTATCGTTTTTCGGAGGATTTTCTTTTAGTTTTTGTTTGGCGTATGCATAGTTGTAACGCGTTTCATCATCAGTTGGGTCATTACGCAACGCTTGTTTGTAAGCTTCCACCGCCTGCGTATAATCTTTCTCTTTCATGAAAACATTCCCTAAATTGTGATAGGCTTTATGTTTATCAGGTCTGGTTTTAGCATTTTTTATCGCTTTAGCGTAAGCAAGCTTCGCTTCAGAAGCCTGGTTTTGCCTGTAGATGGTATTCCCTAAATTATAAGAAGCAACACCGCGTCTTGGGAATTTTGATTCCGAAATTCTGTAATTTGCTTCAGCGTCAACAAATTTATTCTGCTTATATTCTTCATTGGCATCAGGCAATGTCTTGTCTTTCTCCTGAGCCGAAACGGCTAAGGAAAACGTTAGTAAAATATAAAGAAGTAAATTTTTCATTCTAATTTTTTATTTGTCACGAATGACACCAATTATCACTCATCAGGTTGTTTTTTTATTTGAATTTTTCAAAACGAGAAATAATTAAAATGCTTTATTTCGGAGAAAAATTCGTTCAATTGACCGACAACGGTCTTATTTCTTTTCGTTAAATAAATTCAACTCTTTTATCCAGCTTGTTTTTCTTTCTAAAAGGAAAATATCCAAAAACAATAACAGGAATGCAAAGCCGATAAACCATTGAAATTGCGACTGAAAATCGGCCATTTGCGTGGCTTCAAATTCGGTTTTCTGAATGTTGTTCAGGGCATTTTTCACATATTCTAAAACTTCCTTAGTATTTCCGCCATACACATAACCGCCTTTTGTAGCTTTTGCAATGCTCTTTAATCCTTCCTGGTTTAGTCTGGTAATGACAGTTGCTCCGTTTTGATCTTTCTGGTAGTTTTTGACCACTCCGTTTTCTTTCAGCGGAATAGTTCCTCCTTTTTCAGTTCCAACACCAATGGTAATGATTTTCATTCCCAGTTTATTGGCTTCTTCAGCAGCGGCAGAAGCTCCTTCAGAATGGTCTTCCCCGTCAGAAATCAGGATCAGTAATTTACTGGTTTTGCTTTTTTCATCAAAATAAGTAGCCGATAAGCGGATGGCCTCGTCAAGCGAAGTTCCCTGTGAGGAAACCATATCTGGAGTCATACTTTGCAGGAACATTTTGGCAACACTGTAATCTGTTGTAATCGGCAAAACAGGGAAAGCACTGCCAGCATAGGCCACAATTCCGATTCTGTCGCTTCCCAGGTTGTTGATGATCTGAGAAACCAATTGCTTACTTTTATCTAAACGGCTTGGTGCCACATCTTCGGCCAGCATACTTTTAGAAACGTCAACGGCAAAAACAATATCAATACCTTCACGTTTTACGGTTTCCATTTTGGTTCCAATCTTCGGATTCACCAATCCGATAATTAAAAATGCCAGCGCCAGAAGCATTACTGATATTTTTAATACAGGTTTGAAAACAGAACTTTCCGGGCTCAGTTTTTTTACTATTTCCAGATCACCGAATTCACGTTGTTTTTTTCTTTTCCAATACATATTGAAAAGAAAAATACACACCACAACCGGCAGTAAGAATAAAAGGTATAAATATTTTTTTTCGTCTAATTCCATATAATTTTTAAAATTCCAATCCCCATCTTTGCGGGGATAAATTCCAAATTCCAACTTTTTGCCTTTGTCTTCAATTTTTAAATCCAATTCAAATTGGAATTTGGAATTTAAAATTGAATTTTTTTGATTTGCAAAATCAAATGAAGCTTCTGTAAACTGTATTTCTTAAACCAATTTCCAGCAGTAATAAAAATGCTGCGAGTAAAACAAAACCTCTGTATTTTTCATCGTAATCATAAAACTTCAATTCCTGGATTTCCGTTGTTTCCAGTTTATTTATCGCACTGTAAATTTGCGCTAATCGGTCATTGCTTGTTGCTCTGAAATACGTTCCGTCGGTTTTTCGTGCAATGTTTTTCATTAGCTGCTCGTCGATTTCTACTTTTTGCATTTTAAACAAAAAACCTCCGTTTGGTCCGTAGGCGTATGGCGATTCTGCCATTCCGTTACTTCCAATACCAATGGTATATACTTTTATTCCGTATTGTTTTGCGATATCGGCAGCTGTTTCCGGTTCAATAAAACCGGCGTTGTTTACACCATCCGTCATCAGGATAATAACACGGCTTTTTGCTTTACTGTCTTTAAGTCGGTTTACGGCGGTGGCCAGTCCCATTCCAATTCCGGTTCCGTCCTGTAAAGCCGTATCGTATTTAATTCCTTTTATGGCTTCTAAGATTATGGCTTTGTCACTTGTAACGGGTGTTTTGGTATACGCTTCCGAAGCATAAAGCACCAGTCCGATCCTGTCATTTGGTCTTTCTTCAACGAAATCTGCAGCTACTCTTTTTAAAGCTTCCATACGGTTTGGCTTTAAATCCTTGGCCAGCATACTTCCCGATACGTCGATTGCCATCACAATATCAATTCCCTTTGTTGTTTTCGTCTGATTGCTGATGTCTACTGTTCTTGGTCTCGCCAGTGCGATAATCAGAGAAGATAAGGCAATCGTCCTGAAAACATACAAACACGGTTTTAGTTTTGTCAATAGTGACTCACTATTTTTAAAACCCTGTGTTGAACTCATTTTCAGGGTAGCTGATTGCTGGTTGCGTTTTAGTAAAAACCAAATGATTGCCATTGGAATTAATAAAAACAACCAAAAAAATTCCGGATTTAAAAAAGTTATCTTACTCATTAGTTACTTGCTTTTCTAAGTTCAACAGAATTTAAAATCCGCGTTGTGATATCGTTTGCATATGAATCACCTTCTTCATGTAAAATCATGATTTGCTGTAAACCCTGGTCTTGTTTGAAAAGCAAAATTTCATAATATGCTTTTGTACTTGTTTTGTCAAGAGGGTTTAAGATGGTCATTGTTCCGTAGCCTTTTAATCCCTGAACCCCTTCGTTGGTCTGGAAATCTTCTTGTTTCACAATTATATTTTGTCCGCCCTGAGCTTCAATTACTTTTAAAGAACCTTCTAAAGTTTTAGCTAAATCCAGCTCCACAGGTTTTTTGAATTTACTGGTAGAAACCGTAATGAAGAAATTGTCCATCATGCTTCCGTATGTAAAAAGCTGCATTTCCTTAATCAGGGCCATTGTCTCTTTTGGCAGCACTTTTTGGGCGTCCATACGTTTTAGAACTTTTGGAGTTTCAATTAAAACACCAGGATTTCCGTACTCGCTTTTTACCCATTCCCCTTCTAAAAGTCGCTTGGTCGGATTCATTAAAATAGTGTCTTTCACATAAGTGAAGCCTTTATTTGCAATGAAAACCGCGGTTGTAAGGGCCAGTAAAAGAAAAACGGATCCTATGGCAATTGCAATGCGTTTGTTGCGTTTTTTTCGTAACTGAATCTTGATTTGCTTTTGTCTTTGCGCCTCATTCAGTAGTTCGTCTTCTTCGTTCGGAACTTCTGTCGGAATCGCGTTATCCAGCGTTAGGATTACTTTTTGTATTTTATTTCGATCCTCTGTAATTTCAAAATCCAAAGGTTTGGATTTTGCAAATTTTACTAAATCGGCCTGACGTAAAACTCGCTCCAGGTTTTCAACGGTTTCAGGTGTTAAAGCCATTTTCTTCTTCGTAGAAGCCGTTCTTATAGCCTGTATCAATTCGGAAGTGGTGCTTTCCATTGCCGGAATGTGAATCGCTTCTTCAATATAATTACGGGCAATATCAGTCAGTTCACTATAATATTCTTTAATTTCACCTTTCTGAACCAGTTCTTTCTGTTCCAGATTGTTCAGTAAGCTGGTGGCCTTTTCGATAGGTGTCTTATAAACTTCTTCTTCGATTTTTTTCTGTTGGCGTTTTTTTACAAACCAATACACAAAAGCACCAAATCCGATAATCACAACTGCCAGTAAAAGGTAAAGCCACCATTCGCTAATACCGCTGTCTCCGGCAGTAATATCTTTGATGTCGTACATTTTTTGCTGCAAAGTATCCACTTTGACATTGGCCACTTCAACACGGATGGAATCAGATAAAAAAGGTTTTTTGTCAATCAGAATCTTAACACCCGGAATGGTATATTTTCCGGAATCAAATTGTGTTAAACCGTATTTTTTGATAAGCTCATAAGTGTCATTTTTCTTAACCGTATCAATTGGATACGATTGAATTACTTCTAAAGGACCAATGGTTTTTAGTTGAGGAAAAACAACTTTTGATTTCGAACTTACTACCGTTTTCAGCGTCAGTTTAAACTCAGCCCCAATTTTGTTTTTTGTGGTATCAATGCTCGTCTCCACTTGTTTTTGCTGGGCAAAAATAGCAGAGGAAAGTAAAAATAAAAAGATGTAAAACTTTAATTTCATTTGATTTTTTTAATTTCAGATTTTATTCTAAAATGATTGCTTAAAAATGGTACGCGGATGACACAAATTGAAGCGGATTTTATTTTGGATATTTATATTTTAAAATCTAATATTCTAACAATCTAAGAAGCCGAATAATCTAAAATTATCTTGACTTGAAATACCCCAGCAATTTGGTCACGTAATTTTCGTCGACTCTTGTA
Source organism: Flavobacterium sp. ENC (assembly GCF_020991415.1). Lineage (GTDB taxonomy): Bacteria > Bacteroidota > Bacteroidia > Flavobacteriales > Flavobacteriaceae > Flavobacterium. The sequence continues at coordinate 1,087,737 of NZ_JAJMOY010000001.1, forward strand.
TTTACGACACCAGCTCCGGATTTGCTGAAAATATCTTTGAAATAATTGACTCTTTCCTGATAATGCTTTTCGTAATTCATTCGCACCGATTTTGATCCGGTGTCCACCAGTTGCACCTTTCCGGTTTCTGCGTCAAGCATGCTGACCATTCCTAAATTCGGGATTTTTTCTTCTCGGATGTCGTAAACACGAACTCCTGTAATATCGTGTTTTTTTGAAGCAATTTTTAAAGTCTGCTCGTAATTTTCAGACATGAAATCAGAAATTACAAAAACAATCGCTTTCTTTTTCTGAGTTCCTGATAAAAATTTTAAAGCAGCTGCAATATCTGTTTTCTGACTTTTCGGTTCAAATTCGATCAATTCACGAATGATTCTTAAAACGTGTGAACGTCCTTTTTTAGGAGGAATATACAATTCTACATTGTCTGAAAAAAGGATTAAACCAATCTTGTCGTTATTTTGTGTAGCCGAAAAAGCCATCGTTGCCGCTATTTCGGTTACGATGTCTTTTTTAAACTGACTCTTTGATCCGAAACCTTCAGAACCCGAAATGTCAACCATTAAAACCATGGTCAGCTCTCGTTCTTCTTCAAAAACTTTTACGTGAGCTTCGTTATATCGCGCAGTCACATTCCAGTCGATGTTACGGATATCATCGCCGTACTGGTATTGACGCACTTCGCTAAAAGTCATTCCACGCCCTTTAAAAGAAGAGTGGTATTCTCCCGAAAAGATATGATTACTCAGTCTTTTGGTTTTGATCTCTATCTTTCGTACTTTTTTTAAAAGCTCTTTTGTATCCATTTTATTTGTTTAAAGTTTAAAAGTTTCAAGTTTCAGGTTCGTTTTACAACAACCTTAAACCTGAAACATTAAACAAATTTTAAGGTACTTCAATCTCGTTTACAATTTTGTTGATAATGTCTACAGAAGTAATGTTTTCGGCTTCAGCCTCGTAAGTGATTCCAACTCTGTGACGTAAAACATCATGCACAACAGCACGAACATCTTCGGGAATTACATAACCGCGACGTTTGATGAAAGCGTAACATTTTGCCGCATTGGCTAAATTGATACTTCCACGCGGTGATGCTCCAAAACTAATAAGAGGTTTTAAGTCTGCCAGTTTGTATTTTTCCGGATAACGGGTTGCAAAGATGATATCCAGGATATATTTTTCGATTTTTTCATCCATGTAAACTTCACGGACAGCTTCCTGCGCGCGCAGAATTTGTTCCACTGAAACAACCGGATTTACTTTTTCGTAACTTCCTTTTAAGTTTTGACGAATTACAAAACGTTCTTCATCAATTTTCGGGTAGTCAATTACCGTTTTCAACATAAAACGATCGACCTGAGCTTCAGGAAGCTGGTAGGTTCCTTCCTGCTCCACAGGGTTTTGAGTAGCAAGTACTAAAAACGGACGGTCCAGTTTGAAAGTAGTATCGCCAATAGTAACTTGTTTTTCCTGCATCGCTTCCAAAAGTGCTGACTGAACTTTCGCCGGAGCACGGTTGATCTCATCGGCAAGGACGAAATTAGCGAAGATTGGCCCCTTTTTGATTGAGAATTCGTTTGCTTTAATGTTGTAAATCATTGTTCCGACTACATCGGCAGGTAATAAGTCAGGTGTAAACTGAATACGGCTGAAAGAACCCTGAACAGCTTGTGACAAAGTATTAATGGCTAAAGTTTTGGCCAGTCCCGGAACACCTTCCAGTAAAATGTGCCCCTGTCCTAAAAGACCAATTAATAAACGTTCGACCATGTGTTTCTGGCCCACAATAACTTTGTTCATTTCCATTGTAAGAAGGTCTATAAAAGCACTTTCTCTTTCAATTTTTTCATTTATCGCTCTAATGTCTAAAGTCGTTGTATTTTCTTCCATATAGATATTTTTAAAACCTTTTTAAGACGTTGATTTATGTGCCTAACTTTTGAGAGTGCAAATTGAATATTTTTTGAGAAGTAAGATGTTAAAGAATGGTTAAAACTTCGACCAATGACCTAATTTTAAGGACGAATTGTGAATCTATTTTTATATTTTTAAGAACTTTGGTGATTATGCTTTAGAAAAGCATATTTAATACCAAAAATAACGCAATATTACCATGAGCAAAACAACATTATCGCCTATAATTTCAGGTACTATGAATTGGGGAGTATGGGATAAAAACCTTACACCTAAAGAAATGGAAAACATGATACAAATCTGTATCGAAAATAAAATCACCACTTTTGATCACGCCGACATTTACGGATCTTATACCACAGAAGCCGACTTTGGAAAAGCTTTTCACAACAGTAAAATTGCACGCGAAAAATTACAGCTTATCACCAAATGCGGAATCCAGATGATTGCTGAAAATCGTCCGGAGAACAAAATCAAATATTATGACTATTCTAAGGACTATATTGTATGGTCTGTTGAAGAATCCCTGAAAAAATTAAAAACTGACTATGTGGATGTTTTTTTACTCCATAGGCCAAGTCCGTTAATGGAGGCTGATGAAATTGCTGAAGCGGTTGAAAAATTAAAAGCGGAAGGGAAGATTATAGATTTTGGACTTTCTAATTTTACAAATTCACAAACGGAATTAATTCGCCAGAAAACAGAAGTAAGTTACAATCAGGTTCAGTTTTCGGCAACACATTTTGATCCTATGACGGACGGAAGTCTGGATTATATGCAGACACACGGAATAAGACCATTGTCATGGAATCCGCTTGGTACTGTCTTTAGGGAGGATACGAAAAAAACACGTCGTCTGAAAAAATTGCTTTCGACTTTAGTAGAAAAATACCATTTCGGTTCGGATACGCTTTTACTTTCCTGGATTCTGAAACATCCGGCTAAAGTTATTCCGATTGCAGGAACGGTAAATGTTGCCAGAATTCAATCCCTGATGAAAGCAGTCGAACTGGAAATGGATAAAGAAGACTGGTTTGCCATCTGGACAGAAAGTATGGGCGATGATGTAGCGTAGTTTTCAGTAGCAGTATTCAGTATTCAGCTTCTATTGGTGTGAAAAAAAATAAAAAAATCAGCATGAAAAAAACAGTTTTAATTACTGGGGCCACCAGCGGAATTGGAAAAGCAACCGCGCAAATAATGGCAAAAAATAACTATAAAATTATCCTTTGCGGAAGACGTAAAGAGCGTTTGGCAGAACTTGAAAAAGAACTTTCGGCTTTTACGGAAGTACACTCTTTGTCCTTTGATGTTCGTGATAAAGAGACAGTTTTTTCAGCTATAAAATCATTGCCAGCAGAATTTTCGCAAATAGATGTTTTAATTAATAATGCCGGAAATGCTCATGGTCTGGATCCAATTCAAAATGGAAATACTGACGATTGGGATGCTATGATCGATATTAATGTGAAAGGACTTTTGTATGTTTCAAAGGCTATTATTCCACAAATGATCGAAAGAAAAGCGGGACATATTATCAATATCGGTTCTATTGCGGGTAAAGAAGTTTATCCGAATGGAAATGTTTATTGCGCCTCAAAACATGCTGTTGATGCTATTAATAACGGAATGCGAATGGACTTGAATCCATACGGAATTAGAGTAGGAGCAATTCATCCGGGAATGGTCGAGACCGAATTTAGTGAAGTTCGTTTTAAAGGCGATGCAGATAGAGCGTCGAATGTTTATAAAGGTTTGGACGCTTTACAAGCGGAAGATATTGCGGATATTATTCATTTTGTGGTTTCGAGAAAATACCATGTAAACATTGCGGATTTAATTGTATATCCGACGGCGCAAGCCTCGGCAACAATTGTCAAGAAGAATATTTAGATTATTTGACATTGGACTTCTTAGATTTTAGACTAGCTTAGACAGCGGGATTTAAAATTGTTAAAGCTAAAAATTTAAGAAGTCGAATGTCTAAGAAGTCTAAAAATCTAACCTCTAAGAAGTCTAATTAAATGATCAACAAACGTCTTTTAATAAAAAATTTACTCGCTCATAATGACGAGAGCAGTTTTTATGACAAAAAAAGACAGTTGAATCTGCATACCCGTGAAGGAAAGGGCAAGTTTCTGAAACACATTTGTGCCTTATCCAATTCAAACCCTACCAACAATTCCTATATTGTCGTGGGTGTTGAAGATCAGGATAATGAAATTGTCGGGGATGATTTCTTTGATGACAGCCGGATTCAGAATCTGGTGAATGCTTTTTTAGAAAACCCGCCTAAAATCCAGTACGAGAATGTGCCTTTTCCAAATCTTCCGAAAGATAGAGTGATCGGTCTGGTAACCATTAAACCCAAAAATAAAATATCGTATTTCAAGAAAGGAATACATACCATTGTGGCCAATAGTGTTTTTGTGAGGCGTGGCAGTAATTCGGTTCCTGTTGAAGGGGAGATTGAAAAGAATTATCAGAACACGGAAACGGTTATTGGAATCGAAAACAGTTCCCGAAACAGTATTCAGTATACCCTGGACGGCGTTATTGATTTTATGAATTTCAGGCACAAAGACATGTCGCCTAAATACAATGTTTTTAAGGAATTGTTTGTGATCTGCTGGGCGGGAGTTCCCAAAAAATCAAGGGATAAAACCTTTTTATCCCGTGTGGATATCGAACTGATCAACGAACAGATTAAACTTTTTTATTCGGCTCTGGATGTAGTTACCATTGTTTTTGACGACGATAGTTTTACCATTACCGAATATGTTCCGTTAGGACTGAACGATAAAACGAGTTATTATCCTTTGGAGGAACAAACGATTCGGTTTTTTGATAACGGCTATTATAAGATTGACCGCAAAATGCTTTTTCAGCCACCGGAATTCAACAGGCGAATGTTGTATCATATTTACAATTCGAATGTGGCATTGCTTCAGAAATTGCAAAAAGGATTTACGCTTTCGGAACGCGAAATGTTCGATTTGGAAAATCTGCCGTCTACTTTTATGATTTGTTATCTGAATGGTTTTGAAGATGCCAGGCAAAGATTAATAGACTCAAAAGTGCTTTTAAAACCTTTTGGGCAAGTTTATTTATCTTTTAAAGAAGCCTTGCGAATTTTAAGGAAAATGAAATATGATGTTCAGTAGTAAGATTCAAAATTACAGCAGCCCGAAGCAACTAATTTTATTGATAGCGTAAATAGGCCCTGACTTTATCGTAGGGGAACAGGATTTCCTTTGCTCCTTCTGCATAAGAAGCGGCTTCATAAGAGTTGTAATACAAGAGCAATCCTTCTTCGGTATAAAAAATATTCTGCGGCAGCTGAAACTGGTCGTTTTCGAACATTAGTCCGGTGGCATTGATATTGGCTTTCTCCGGTATATTGTATTTGGCCCGGAATTCTTTTTCGGCGAAAGCCTTAAATTGTTTTGAATTCTTAAAAATCTGATCGTTAAAAATTGCCTTACCGGTTTTAGGATTGAACAATAAAGAGCGGAACCCCTGATACCCGTGAGCGCCTCCTGTAAAAGTATAATGATCGATTTTTATATTCAGAATCTGTTCCGACTGAAATTCGATATTACCAACAATTTTAGCTTCCCAGCCGAACGTTTCACTCGGAAATTTTTTATGCATTTCTTCATATGAAGCAATAAATGACGAAGCTAAGGTATTGTAGTCGGAGGACTTTAATGGTGTCTCTTCAAAATAGACAATTTCCTTTACAGTCGAATATATTTTTTTATTGATGCTGTCTGCAACGATTTTACTATTTTTTGCAATTGGAATATCCATGTAAATAGAAGGGCAGTCTTTATCGCAGGGCAGGGTGGTTTTTTTTTCAAATGTTTCATTTTCAAATGAAAGCTCTTTGTTACAACTAATGCATATCAGAAACAAAAAGACTAAAAAAGTATACTGTTTCATGTCTAAAAGTGTTAATTATATACAAAGGTAAGGAGTTGTGGCTGGATTAAAATAAATTAAACGGTAAATTTGTACTGTTAAATTTGGTTTAAAAAACGTAACTATATGAAATTCAATACGAAAGTAATACATGGTGGTCAGCATCATGATCCAAGTACAGGAGCTGTTATGCCTCCTGTTTATCAAACTTCAACTTATATTCAGACGAGTCCGGGACAGCCATTGGGCGATTATGAATACAGCAGGGCAGCAAATCCTACCCGTACGGCTTTGGAAAATGCTTTGGCGAGTATTGAAAATGGTACCCGCGGACTGGCTTTCTCCTCTGGTCTGGCAGCGACAGATTGTATTTTGAGAGGATTCAAAGCCGGAGATGAAGTAATCGCGATGGATGATTTATATGGCGGAACCTATAGAATGTTCTCGAGAATTTATAAAGATTCAGGCATTAAGTTTCACTTTGTGGATATGACTAATATTGAAAAACTGAAGTCATTGATCAATGAGAATACAAAATTGATTTGGGTTGAAACACCAACAAATCCGTTAATGAAACTGGCCGATATTCAGGAAATTTCAAAAATCACCAAAGAACGTAAAATCTGGTTGGCCGTAGACAATACTTTTGCAACACCTTACTTGCAAAAACCTCTTGATCTGGGTGCTGATATCGTGATGCATTCTGCTACAAAATATCTGGGAGGACACTCTGACGTTATTGCCGGCGCCCTGATTGTAAAGGATGAAGCTTTGGGTGAACAATTGCACTTTCAGCAATTCGCAACCGGAGCGACACTTGGACCGATGGACAGCTTTTTGGTTTTAAGAGGAATTAAGACGCTTTCATTAAGAGTACAAAGGCATTGCGAAAATGGGGAAAAAGTAGTGGAGTACTTAACGAAACATCCAAAAATTAAAACAGTTTACTATCCCGGACTACCAAGCCATCCTTTTCATGAGATTGCCAAAAAACAGATGAAGGCTTTTGGAGGAATGGTTTCTTTTACTTTCAATTCAGGTAAAAAAGAAGATTCAGTTGAATTTTTGGAAAAACTTAAAGTTTTTACCCTGGCCGAATCATTGGGTGGAGTAGAATCATTGGCAAATCACCCTGCTTTAATGACACACGCCTCTATTCCTGCGGATAAAAGAGCTGAGGTAGGTATCACTGATGACTTAGTTCGATTAAGTGTTGGAATTGAAGATGCAGAAGATTTAATAGCCGATTTAGAGCAGGCATTAGCATAAAAAAACAAAACCCCAATTCGAAAGAGTTGGGGTTTTGTTTATAAATTATTTTGTCAATTCTAGAACTCCAGATAGTAGATATAACCTACGTTAAACCATACTTGTGAATCGTTCGATTTGTTTTCTTTGTAAAGATCTTTGTTAGGATTTAATCCGTCAACCCAGTCAGAGCTAAAACCCTGATAACGGATATCGAACATTAAATCGCTCATTTCTGCCAATTTGTAGTGAACACCTACACCGGTTACAACAGATAAAACAACGCCGGTTTCTGTAGAAAATCCAAAGGCACGACCATCTGAGGGCGTTAAGTATTTTGGATACGTGGCTTGCGTAGTTCCTAAAGTCCCTAATGATGATTCAGATTTTGTTGAATAATAACTAACCTGAACTCCTAAACTTACGTAAGGACTAAAGCTGCCGACCGTATTTTCGAAATCATGTATTTTCATAAAAGGAGAAAATTCCAGTTGGGTACCAAGATTTAACAAAGTAGAACTGCCGGTCATGGCTTTAAGTTGTTCTGTTGTTATTTTAGGCGGAGTTCTGTCAACTGCTTCTCCAAAATGTTTTAAATCAGTTTTGTTGAATGACAATTCCGATCTGACTTTGAAATGTTCAGAAAAAAAATGTTCCCGGTTATTGTTGGCCGAAAAATTGATAAAGTGAACAATTCCTACACCAAATCCGGTATTTCCGACATTGGTTTTAAAATTGTGTCTTTGTCCATAATCAGACTGAAAAGATACGGGGCCGAATATAATTCCTACTTCTTGTGCAATAGATTGAGCATTTGCAGTAGTTGAGGAGATTCCGAATAAGGCAAATAATGTGAGTACTATAGGTTTAAGCATGAGTTTGGGCTTTCAAATCTTGGCAAATATATAAAAAACATGTACGATTCAAAATATAATATTGTCCTATTAGAAAATAAGTAGCAAAATACTTAATTTGCTAACTTTAATTCGGTTGTTTTGATGTAAATTTAGAAGTGTAAAATACTATTTTTAGGATTGTTTGAAAAATATACAATTCGTTGATTGAAACGAAAAAAAATAACATTGAATTGTCAATTTACTATATCTTTGTGTGTCAAAACGAAAACGTTTTCTTAAACGTGTTTTCTAAGTTTAAAAGAGTCAGAATAAAATAATTTACTAGAATAATTTATTTAGAAATGGAACAAAAAATAAATGAATTTATGGCTCTTGTAGAGTCAAAAAATCCAAACGAGCCAGAATTTCTTCAAGCCGTTAGAGAATTTGCAGAAACGGTAATTCCATTTATTGCAGAAAGAAAAAAGTATGATGGAAAAAACTTACTTCTTAGAATTGCAGAACCGGAACGTTCTATAATTTTCAGGGTTCCATGGGTAGATGATAACGGAGAGATCATTGTAAACAGAGGTTTTAGAATTCAGATGAATTCAGCAATCGGACCTTATAAAGGAGGAATAAGATTTCACCATACGGTAAACTTGTCTGTATTAAAATTTCTTGCTTTTGAACAAGTTTTTAAAAATAGCCTTACCACACTTCCTATGGGAGGTGGAAAAGGAGGTTCTGATTTTGATCCTGAAGGAAAATCGGATGGTGAAATCATGCGTTTTTGCCAGTCGTTTATGACTGAATTATGCCGTCATATTGGTCCTGATCTGGATGTTCCTGCCGGGGATATCGGGGTAGGCGCCAGAGAAATCGGATACTTATTTGGTCAGTACAAAAGAATCAGAAATGAATTTACAGGTGTTTTAACCGGAAAAGGAATTGCTTACGGAGGTTCATTGATACGTCCTGAGGCTACCGGATATGGTGTTGTGTATTTTACAGATCAGATGTTGCGTACTATCGGACATGAAATTAAAGGAAAAAGAGTGGCTATTTCAGGTTTCGGAAATGTTGCCTGGGGTGTGGCGTTAAAAATAAATGAATTAGGAGGGAAAGTAGTTACGATTTCCGGACCTGATGGTTACATTTATGATGAAGAAGGAATTTCCGGAGAGAAAATCGAACATATGGTAGAAATGAGAGCAACGGGTGATAACAGAGCTGAAGTTTATACTAAAAAATATCCAAATGCTGTTTTCCACAAAGGGAAAAGCCCATGGGAAGTAAAAGTGGATATCGCTATTCCTTGCGCTACTCAAAACGAACTGAACGGGGAAGATGCCAAAAAATTAATTGATAATGGTGTACTATGTGTTACGGAAGCTGCAAATATGCCTTCAACATTAGATGCTATCAAATTATTCCTGGATAATAAAGTATTATTCGCTCCCGGAAAAGCTGCAAATGCCGGTGGAGTTGCTGCTTCAGGACTAGAAATGACCCAAAATTCAATTCGTCTGAACTGGACCAGTGAAGAAGTAGATTTGAGACTGAAAGATATCATGGTTGGAATTCACAACCAATGTAAAAAATATGGCGTTGGCGAAGATGGTTACGTAAATTATGTAAAAGGAGCTAACATTGCCGGATTCGTTAAAGTTGCTGATGCTATGCTTGCTCAGGGTGTAGTATAATTTTAAGAACTATTTTATAAATGCCTTCATTCGTCTTAACGAGGAATGAAGGCATTTTTTTTTGTTTTTAAATAATAAAATTCGTGATCCCTAATAACGTGAATTATTTATGAAGAGAACAAAATTCAAATACTTACGTTTGTAGTATATTTGTCCATCCGAACATAATTGATAATGAAGAGAAGGTTTTTGTATATTTTGTTTTTATTGCTGATGCAATTTGCTGTCGCACAGAATAAACTGTCCTGGCAGGGCTATTTTTCGTTTAATGAAATAAAAGATATTTCAGAAAGCACAACCACTGTTTTTGCGGCTTCAGAAAACGCAATTTTTGCCAGCAACCAGACAAACAAAAGTGTTAAAACAACGACTACTGTCGAAGGACTTTCAGGACAAACGATTTCTGCTGTTTATTATAGTGAGACTTCTAAGAAAACTTTAATAGGATATGAAAATGGTTTGTTGACTATCGTTAATGAAACGGACGGAAGCATTTCAAAAAAAGTAGATATTATCAATAAACAGTTAGCTCCTAATTTAAAAAAAATCAATCACTTTATGGAGCATGACGGCCTTGTGTATGTCTCCTGTGATTTTGGAATTGTACAGTTTAATTTAAAAACATTACAATTTGGGGATACCTATTTTATTGGGGATAATGGTGCTGAAATAAGCGTAAAACAAAGTTCTTTTTTTAACGGGTTTATTTATGCTGCGACTTCAAACGGAATCCGAAAAGCGGATAGTGCGAATGCGAATTTAATCGATTTCAATCAGTGGAGTATAGTTAATTCAGGAGATTGGTCGAGCGTTGAAACATTCGATACACAGCTTATTGCAATTAATGCTGCAGGATACGTTCACAGGTATAATTCCAACACCTTTACAGGATTTATTCAGCTCCCGCAAACGGCTGTAGACATGCGGGCTAAAAATCATAATCTATTTATCACGACAGCCAATACGGTCTATGTTTATAATAGCCAAATGGTCCTGAGCCGTCAGATTAGCAATACGCAGGTGCTGAATGATAAAGTGAGTTTTAGCTGTGCTACAACTGTTGGAGACTTAATTTATATTGGTACCGCTGAAAATGGATTGTTCTCGTCAACACTTTCGGGAGCTTCTGCCTTTGAGAACAGTACACCAAAAGGTCCTTTGCGGAATAGTGTTTTTGCGCTTCAGGCGACAACAAATTCGTTATGGACTGTTTTTGGAGATTATTCAGGAGTCTATAATCCATATCCGAAAGACAGTTACGGGATTAGTAAATTCAGTCAGGATCAGTGGCTGGATATTCCTTATGAGGAAGTTCTGGGTGCCAAATCTTTAGTAAGAATAGCAGTAGATCCAAATAATGAAAATAAAGTATATGCAGGTTCTTACGATGCCGGTTTATTAAAGATAGAAAAAGAAGTGCCTATTTATCTCTATGGAACAGGAAACAGCTCGTTAGACGCTATTCCGGGTACGCCTGATGTCTGGATAAACGGAACCGTGTTTGATAAATCCGGAAATTTATGGATGAATAACAGCCTGGTGGATAACGGGATCAAAATGCTTAAACCAAACGGAGACTGGCAGGTTTATTCGACAAAATCAATCATCACAAATGTTGCAAGTTGTCCTTTTGGCCGGATGTCAATTGATAAAAACGGAACAAAATGGATGGCGACCTATAATAATGGGATTATCGGATTTAATGAAAAAGGAAATGTTTTCAAAAAAATCACAATGGGCAGTGATGCCGGAAATCTTCCTTTTATTGATGCACGTGTGGCAACTCCTGACAATAACAATCAGCTCTGGATAGGAACCGCAAAAGGACTAAGGATTCTTTCGAATGTGAACAGCTTTTTAACAGACCCCCAATTAACAACAAAACCGATCATTATTCTGGAAGATGGGTTGGCACAGGAACTGCTGTACGAACAGTTTATTACAGATATTGTAGTCGACGGATCCAACAACAAATGGATCGCGACTGCCGATTCCGGTGTTTTTCTGGTTTCTCCGAATGGTCAGGAAACCAAATATCATTTCACCATAAACAATTCTCCTTTGCCTAGTAATACCATAAACGATATTGACATTAACAGCGCGACAGGGGAAGTTTTTATAGCAACAGACAAGGGACTTATTTCTTTTAAAGGAGTATCAACTGCCGCAAATGATAATTTGAATGAGGTGTATGTTTATCCAAATCCAGTTCGCCCTAATTATGGAGGAACAGTAAAAGTAGCGGGATTACTGGATAAAGCGAATGTAAAAATTACGGATATTGAAGGTAATCTCGTTTACGAAACGACCTCCGAAGGCGGAACAATAGAGTGGGATACCACCGCTTTTGGCAGATATAAAGTAGCTTCCGGAGTGTATATGATTTTTATCTCGGCTCAGGACGGAGCTGAAACTAAAGTTAAAAAAGTAATGATTATCAGGTAGTTTGGCGCTATGAATACTAAAAATTGTTTTGACTTTTTACGGTTTTTCTTTGCTGCAAATATTCTGTTGGCACATCTTTCGGAACTTTCTCAAAATAGTAACCTGGCTTTTTTGTCCCATTTTTCTAATGCTATTATTGCTATAAAAGGATTCTTCGTAATAAGCGGTTTTCTGGTGGCTAAAAGTTTTGTGAATACGTCTTCATTAAAAGAGTATTTCATCAAACGGGCCAAAAGGATTTTGCCGGCTTATGTGGTTGTGGTCGTTTTTTCAGTTTTAATTTTTTCTTTCTTTAGCAGCGCTGATTTTTTGGATTATTTTTCAGATAGCAATACCTATAAATATTTGGGATGGAATTTGGTTTTTCTAAATTTCATGCAGCCCTGCCTGCCGGGGCTTTTTGAAGGCAATCTTCTTTGTGCTGTAAATGGGGCTTTGTGGACCTTAAAAGTGGAGGAAGGATTTTATATTGTTTTGCCTTTGATTTTTTACGCAATTAAAAAGACAAAAAGACCCATTTTGATACTTGTAAGTCTTTATTTTCTGTCATTACTCTATTGGTTTATGATGGATTCTTATTTCAATAAACCCTTATTAGCGAAACAACTGCCGGGTTATTTGTCTTATTTCGTAACAGGAATTTTTCTGTTTTTGAATTTTGAGTTCATTATGAAATTCAAAAAAACAATTTTGATGTTTTCGGTTTTGATATTACTGAGTTATTATTTTTCAAATCTTCAAACCGATGTATTTTACCCTGCAGCTTTTGGCTGTATTGTGATCATTATGGCCTACAATCTTCCTTTTTTGAATAATTTCGGGAAGTATGGTGATTTTACTTATGGACTTTACATTTACCATTTTCCTGTTATTCAGATTTTCAGGCAATATGATTTGTTCGAAAAATACAATGCTTATTTAATGGCCGTTGCTGTAATTTTGATTACTTTGTTCTTTGCTGTCCTGTCCTGGTTTTTAATCGAACGAAGATTTCTGGATAGATTTAAAACGAATAAACCAAAGCCCATTCCGACGGTATGTTAGTCAAAACCAAAGCAATTGTAATTTCCTCTTTAAAATTTCAGGAAAAAAGCCTGATCGTAAAATGTTTTACGCTTTCCAACGGCCTGAAATCTTATTTTGTACGCGATGCTTTTTCGAGCCGGAAAGCCAGTCAGAAAATTGCTTATTTTCAGCCTTTGTCCATTCTCGAAATTGAAGCCGTGCATAAAAACAAAGGAACTTTGGAGAATTTTAAGGAAATAAAAACGGCAGTTCCTTTTCAGAGTATTCATACTGATATTGTAAAAAGTACCATGGTCATGTTTCTGTCGGAAATGCTTCATTATTCCATTCAGGAAGAAGAAAAAAACGAATCGCTATTTACGTTTTTGGAGACCGCTTTGACCTGGCTGGATCATCATGATGATATTTCTAATTTTCATTTAATCCTGCTTCTCGAAACCACTAAGTATTTAGGGTTTTATCCGGATGTTTCCGAAATAGAACTGCCGTTTTTTGAAATGTATGACGGGGTTTTTACCCTTTTTCATGGTGTAGGTTCGCTGACGGAACACGAAAGTACTTTGTTTAAAAAACTTATTGATTTAAAATTTGATAATGACCAGAAAGTTTTTCATGTAATTGAAAGGCAAATACTACTTAAAATACTGATTGACTACTACAGCTTTCACTTAGACGGATTCAAAAAACCAAAATCTTTGGAAGTTTTAAAAGAAGTTTTCTCTTAAATTTTAGAAAACGCAACTATTTTTTGCGGAATCTGACTGAAATTACGGGACATCACTCTTTTTTCTTTCATCTTTTATCTATTTACCTCAAAATTCCTTACTTTCGCACCTCGATTAAGAAAAGGATAAAATGAGCACAAAATTTACTGAATACAAAGGACTTGACTTGCCAACAGTAGCGTCAGAAGTACTTGATTTTTGGAAGAAAGAAAATATATTTGAAAAGAGTGTAACAACTCGCGAAGGTGCTGAGCCTTACGTATTTTTTGAAGGTCCGCCTTCAGCAAACGGATTACCGGGAATTCACCACGTGATGGCACGTGCCATTAAAGATATTTTTTGCAGATACAGAACTCAAAAAGGTTTTCAGGTAAAAAGAAAAGCTGGCTGGGACACGCACGGACTACCTGTAGAATTGGGTACCGAAAAAGAACTTGGAATCACAAAAGAAGATATTGGCAAGACCATTTCTATCGAAGAATATAACGAAGCGTGTAAAAAAACCGTTATGCGTTATACCGACGTATGGAATGATTTGACCGAAAAAATGGGGTACTGGGTTGATATGGAAGATCCGTATGTGACGTACAAACCCAAATATATGGAATCGGTTTGGTGGCTTTTGAAACAAATCTACGATAAAGGTTTGTTGTACAAAGGTTATACGATTCAGCCGTATTCCCCAAAAGCAGGAACAGGATTGTCTTCTCACGAAGTAAATCAGCCCGGAGCTTACCGTGATGTTACGGATACTACGATTGTAGCGCAATTCAAAACTTTACCGGAAACATTGCCAAGCTTTTTACAGGGTTTTGGAGAAATCCACATCTTAGCCTGGACGACAACGCCATGGACATTGCCATCGAACACCGCTTTGACCGTTGGTCCAAAAATTGACTACGTTTTAGTAAAAACATTCAATCAGTATACATTCGAACCTGTAAATGTGGTTCTGGCTAAAAATTTAGTCGGAAAACAATTCGGGAAAGGGTTTTTCGCAAGCGAAGACGATGCTGACTTTGACAAAGTGAAAAACGGCGACAAACAACTTCCGTACAAAATTCTGGCAGAAGCAAAAGGTGCTGACTTAGTTGAAATCCGTTACGAACAATTATTACCGTATGTGTTGCCTTATCAAAATGCTGAAAATGCCTTTAGGGTAATTGCCGGAGATTTCGTGACTACAGAAGACGGTACAGGAATTGTACATACCGCCCCGACTTTTGGTGCCGATGATGCTAAAGTGGCAAAAGAAGCTAAGCCCGAAATTCCGCCGATGCTGGTTTTGGACGAAAGCGGAACAGCTGTGCCGCTGGTAGATTTACAAGGAAAGTTTACCTCTCATTTAGGGGATCTTGCCGGTAAATACGTTAAAAACGAATATTACGATGAAGGACAAGCTCCGGAACGTTCTGTTGATGTTGAGATCGCTATTCGATTAAAAGAAGAAAATAAAGCCTTTAAGGTTGAAAAATACGTACATAGTTATCCACACAGCTGGAGAACTGATGAACCGTTATTATATTATCCGCTAGATTCATGGTTTATTAAAGTAACCGATGTAAAAGATAGAATGTTCGACCTGAACGAAACTATCAATTGGAAGCCTAAGTCTACTGGTGAGGGACGTTTTGGAAACTGGCTGAAAAATGCCAACGACTGGAACTTATCTCGTTCTAGATATTGGGGTATTCCGTTGCCAATTTGGAGAACTGAAGATAAAAAAGAAGAAGTTCTTATTGGCTCTGTTGAAGAATTGTACAATGCGATTGAAAAATCTATCGAAGCTGGTTTTCAAAAAGAAAATCCGTTTAAAGGTTTTGAAATCGGAAACATGTCCGAATCCAATTATGATTTAATTGATTTGCACAAAAATGTAGTGGATGGAATTACTTTAGTTTCAGCTTCAGGCCAGCCAATGAAACGCGAAAGCGATTTGATTGATGTCTGGTTCGATTCTGGTGCAATGCCTTATGCACAATGGCATTATCCTTTTGAAAATAAAGATAAAATCGACGAGAATAAAGATTTCCCTGCGAATTTCATCGCAGAAGGTGTAGATCAGACTCGTGGATGGTTTTATACCTTACACGCTATCGGAACTTTGGTTTTTGATAAAGTAGCGTATAAAAATGTAGTTTCAAACGGTTTGGTTCTGGATAAAGACGGAATAAAAATGTCTAAGAGTAAAGGGAATACGATAGACCCTTTTAAAACCATTGAAGAATATGGTCCTGATGCCACCCGCTGGTACATGATTATGAATGCGAATCCGTGGGACAACCTGAAATTTGATTTGGAAGGAATTGCTGAGGTGCGTCGTAAATTCTTCGGAACTTTATACAACACCTATTCTTTCTTTTCGCTATATGCCAATATCGATGGATTTAAATATGAAGAAGCTGAAATTCCGTTAAACGAAAGACCTGAAATCGATCAGT
Source organism: Flavobacterium sp. ENC (assembly GCF_020991415.1). Classification (GTDB taxonomy): domain Bacteria; phylum Bacteroidota; class Bacteroidia; order Flavobacteriales; family Flavobacteriaceae; genus Flavobacterium. Next base: position 1,104,002 of record NZ_JAJMOY010000001.1, read on the forward strand.
GGATTATGTCTGAATTGCATTCCTTAATAAAATTTGTGGATGAATGTTATGAAGATTATGAGCCTACAAAAGCAGCAAGGGCTATTTCTGACTTCGTACAGGAAAATCTGAGTAACTGGTATGTTCGTTTGTGTCGTCGTCGTTTCTGGAAAGGCGAATACGCTCACGATAAAATTGCAGCGTATCAGACGCTTTATACTTGTCTGCTAACGATCAGTAAATTAAGCGCTCCAATCGCTCCTTTTTTCATGGATAAATTGTACCGCGACTTGACAATTTCAACAGGATCTGAGAACTATGCCAGTGTTCACTTGGCTGAGTTTCCAAAATTTGTCGAAAACTTTGTTAATAAAACGTTAGAAAGCAAAATGCAGAAGGCCCAAACCATCTCTTCTCTTGTTTTATCACTCCGTAAAAAGGAAATGATCAAAGTACGTCAGCCGCTGCAAAAGGTAATGATTCCGGTACTTGATGAGAATCAAAGAGCTGAAATCGAAGCAATTTCCGAGCTTATAAAGGCAGAGGTAAACGTTAAAGAAATCATGCTTTTAGATGATGCTTCCGGTATCTTAGTAAAGCAGATTAAGCCTAACTTTAAGACTTTAGGACCGCGCTTTGGAAAAGATATGGGCTTGATTTCTAAGGAAATACAAGGTTTTTCTTCGGATCAGATCAATCAGTTGGACAAGCAGGGGACGTTAGATATTGTTATTGCTGGAAATAATGTAACTTTATCTCTGGAAGATGTCGAAATAACATCTCAGGATATCGAAGGATGGCTGGTAGCAAATTCAAACGGAATTACAGTTGCGCTTGATATAACAATCACCGAAGATTTGAAAAAAGAAGGTATTGCGAGAGAATTGGTAAACAGAATTCAGAATATCCGTAAAGATTCAGGATTTGAGGTGACTGATAAGATTAAAGTACAAATTAAAAGAAGCGGCCTTTTAGAGGAAGCTATTTTAAAAAATGAAGACTATATTAAGTCGGAGACATTAACAGATAATTTGATTTTTACTGATGCTCTGGAAAGCGGCACAGAAATTGAGTTTGACGATATTAAAACAATGATATTAATTTCAAAATAATATAAAAATGGTAGATGAAATTACAAGATACTCTGACGCCGATTTGGCGGAGTTCAAAGAAATAATCCAAAATAAAATACAAAAAGCACAAGCCGATCTGGATTTAATAAAAAGTGCTTACATGAATGATCTGAATAATGGGACAGATGATACTTCCCCAACTTTCAAAGCTTTCGAAGAAGGAAGTGAAACAATGTCAAAAGAAGCGAACTCACAGTTGGCTATCAGACAGGAAAAGTTTATTCGCGATTTGAAGAATGCATTATTCCGTGTAGAAAATAAAACATATGGTATCTGCAAAGTAACAGGTAAACTTATCGGTAAAGAAAGACTGAAAATCGTGCCTCACGCTACAATGAGTATCGAAGCAAAAAATCTGCAACGATAAGATATACAAATATGAAACGCTCCTTTTTGGGGCGTTTTTTATGAAGTATTATCCGGGGATTATCTTAATGTCTTACGCCTGAAGAGAAAATAGGCAGTGAGGGTACTTAGCCGTGCAGGGTTAAAAAAATATTGCTTAATTGGAACTGTCTTGATTAAGGTCAGTTCTAATTAAGCAATAAAATATAGGGCATTACGCTAAATTCTTTTCCAGTTCCAGTTTATGTTTTTTCAGGATGGCTCTTGTCATCCCTAAATTTGCTTTAGAAGAGTCTGCCGCTAGGTAAATCATGAATTTTTTATTCGGTGAGATATCAATAATATGAATTTGGGATGAAAGCGTAATTAAGATGTCTTCAATGTCCTGATTTAAATTTAAAGCTTTTACGGCATTTAATTTTGCTTTAACAACTTCAAGGTTATACGCAGCTGCCAGTTCAGGGTCAAAAGAGGGGTCTAAACTTAAATTACCAAAGCTTAATCCAGATTCAATTTCGGTTACGGCAATAGCAATAAAGCCGTTTACGTTTGTTTTCATTTCATTTAAAAACACGTTTAAAAAGTCGTTACTCATAATGTTGTGGTTTTTGTGGTTAATAGATTTATTTATTTCAATAGGGAATTTTTGCTTAATTCTGTGGACAGTTCATCTGTTGTACGCATCAATAGTCCAAGATTGCTCCCGTCTTTTGAAAAAGCCACGACAAAGTTTGAGCCGCTGATTTTATTTCCTATGACAACCCCTTCTGCTGTTTTTAAAAACAACTGCTTCAAAGAACCCTTATCCAGATCCGATAAGAATTTTTCACTCATGGATAAAATAGCTGCACTCATGGCGGCTACACTGTCTCCGTAATCTATATGCAGTGATGTAATGAGTTTTCCTTTTCCGTTTACAATTAGTGCTGATGTTGATTTTGTATTAACCAGAAAATCGTTCAGGATGGTAGTGATTTCATTCATTTTGGAAGGATTTAAGGAGTTGTTAAAATATGTTACTATTCATAGTGTATTTAAAGTTCGGGATGTATTCTGACTAAACTACTGTTAATTTTACTAACAAATATAAATTATTTTATGTATCATTGTATTACCGAACGAATAATAATTTAATTTTTTTACTGTAAAACCTTACATTATGGCTAAAGTGTTGAAATTCAAAGATGTTAACTCGGATGTTGAAAACAGAATGAAAGAGTTTGAGAAAATTAGGGTTAAATTGAAATCCCAGATCACAAAGGATGCGGCTAAAAAATCCACTGCAGGAAAAGAAGGGAAAGGTTTGTTTAAATCCCTTACTGAATTTTTTACGGATGCTCCTAAAACAGCAGGAAATTCAAGTGTTAAAAAATAGGTATGTCTAGCGGGTCAAAATTATTTTTAGGCCGCTTTATTTTATTATAAAACAATTAACGCTCCTTAAGGGGCGTTCTTTTTGATTAAATTATTACTTTTGCCATCAAAATTTCATAAAATGTCATTACGAAAATCGTATTTCCTTATATTTTTAGTTTTACTTATCGATCAGCTTTCTAAAATTTACGTAAAAACAAACTTTGTCTTAGGTGAGGAAGTTGTGATTACGGACTGGTTTAGAATTCATTTTATAGAAAATGAAGGAATGGCCTGGGGAACCAAAATTCCCGGCGAATATGGTAAATTAATTTTGACCGTCTTTAGGATTTTTGCTGTATTCGGAATCGGATACTGGTTGGCTGATGCCATAAAAAAACGCCATTCAACTTATCTGATCGTTTCTATTGCCTTAATTTTTGCCGGTGCAGCCGGAAACATACTGGATTCTGTTTTTTACGGAGTAATTTTTGACGACAGCACACATAATCTGGCAACGCTTTTTTCACCAACTCCATACGGAACCTGGTTTCATGGTTTGGTAGTGGATATGTTTTATTTTCCGATTTGGGAAGGTAATCTGCCAGCCTGGCTGCCTTTAGTCGGAGGTAAGCATTTTATGTTTTTCAACGCTATTTTCAATGTTGCCGACATGGCGATCTCGACCGGTGTTGGTATCCTGCTGGTGTTTAATAAGAGAGCATTTCCAAAACATTCATAAAAGGTAGAAAATACCAATAAAAAAATTCCAAATTCCAATAGCTGTAAATCACAGCATATCAATTGGAATTTGGAATTTTTTTATTGAAAATTTCACCGTATTGGGATTACTATTTATTGTGCTATTTTTACGATACAAAAATCAAACCTATGCAAAGTCCGTCTTTTTCTATTTATGATGCATCTGCGGGTTCGGGAAAGACCTATACTTTGGTCAAAGAATATCTTAAAATTATTCTCTCTTCTCCTAAAAATGATGCCTACCGTAATATCCTGGCGATAACTTTTACTAATAAAGCAGTTCACGAAATGAAAAGCCGTATTGTAGGGAGTTTGTCTGAATTTACCAAAGACGAACCTTCTTCAAAGGCTGTGGATTTAATGGAAGATTTGTCCCGTGAAACAGGTCTTTCGATCATAAAAATCAAAACAAAATCCCAGAATATTATCAAGCATCTTATTCATAATTATGCTGCTTTTGATATTTCTACGATCGATAAATTTACACATAAGGTAATTCGTGCTTTTGCACATGACCTGAATTTACCCATGACTTTTGAGGTCACGCTGGATACCGAAAATTTGCTGGTAGAAGCCGTTGACGCAATTATTGCTCAGGCTGGACAGGATGAAACACTGACCAGATTGCTGATTGATTTTACCATGGAAAAAACTGACGACGATAAAAGTTGGGATGTTTCGCGTGAAATTCTTGAAACCGGAAGACTGGTGCTGAACGAAAACAACAGAAATGAAATTTCCCATTTTCAGGATAAAACCATTGAGGAATTTGTTGCTATAAAAAAGAAAATGTCGGTTTTGTGTACCGATTTAGAAAAAGAAAATACCGGATTTGCGACACAGACTCTCGAGTTGATCGATAAAAACGGAATTGACTTAAAGTCGTTTTCAAGAGGGACTTTTCCAAATCATCTGGAAAGTATTCGTGATGGCAAATTCAATCCGAGAAATAAAACATTTCACGAGTTTGAGGATATCGCCATCAATAAAACGGCCAGTGACCGGGCTCTGATTGAAAATCTTATTCCGGAATTACTGCTTACTTTGGATAAGATCTATAAGAACTTCGAAAAAAGAGATTTCTACAAAGCTTTTCTGAAAAACATAACACCCCTTTCTTTGCTGAATACGGTGAGCAATGAACTGGCAAAAATTCAGTCAGAACAAAATATTTTGTCAATTTCAGAATTCAACGCGATTATTCATCGTGAAATTCAGAACCAGCCGGCACCTTTTATTTATGAGCGTTTGGGAGAACGTTACCGCCACTTTTTTATTGATGAATTTCAGGATACCTCAGAGATGCAATGGCAGAATCTGATTCCGCTAATTGACAATGCGCTTTCGGGTCAGGATGATTTCGGGAATAAAGGAACGCTTATGATTGTTGGTGATCCAAAACAATCCATCTATCGTTGGAGGGGAGGAAAGGCCGAGCAGTTTATTGAATTAAGTAAAGAAGCAAATCCTTTTGCGAATCCGGATAAAAAACTGGAACATTTAAATACAAACTACAGAAGCTACAGCGAAGTAATTGATTTTAATAATGCTTTTTTTAAACTAATTTCCACGGAATTTACGAATGAAGATTATAAGGATTTATATGAAAACCATAGCTTTCAGAATCCAAATTCCAAAAAGGGCGGCTATGTCAATATTTCTTTTCTTCCCATAATAGAAAAAAATGATTTTGCAGACGAAGAAGACGTTGTGGAAAAATCGGATTTATATGTGCTGGCGACTTTAAATACAATTTTAAAAGTGGTTAAGGAAGGTTTTGAATATAAGGACATCGTAGTTCTGACCCGCAAAAGGGACCAGGGAATTGCAATAGCCAATTATTTGACAGAACAGAACATTCCGCTTCTTTCGTCGGAAACCCTGATGATTCAGAATGCTACAGAAGTTCGATTGATTGTTCATCTGCTGAAATATCTGAATAACAGCGCTGATCTGGAAGCAAAAGCTAATTTTCTGCATTTCTTAGGAACGACTCTGGAAACTCAAATTCCGATTCATGATTTTATCGCAAACGGGATGGCTCAGAGACTCGAAAGTGATTTTGAAAACTGGCTTTTAGCGTTTGATGTTTCACTTTCTTTTGAAGATATCAGGAAGAAGTCTTTGTATGAAGCGGTCGAAATAATCATTTCAAAATTCATTCTTCCTTCAGAAGGAAATGCCTATGTGCAGTTTTTTCTGGATATTGTTTTGGAGCGCGACATCAGAAATCAGGCAGGTATTGCAGATTTTCTGGGGTATTGGGATAAAAATGCGGAGAAATTCAGTATCCCGTCTCCGGAAGGAAATAATGCAGTCCGGATTATGACCATTCATAAATCGAAAGGTCTCGAGTTTCCGGTAGTCATAATGCCTTTTGCAGAAGAAGATTACAACAGAAAGCCAAAAGATAAGCTGTGGCTGGATACAGAAGAAGCTGATTTGGGTGTGCCAAAAGCCCTGATTGATAATAGCAGTGCTGTGGAAGGTTTTGGCGAAAGCGCCTCGGCAGTTTTTAATATGAAAAAACAGGAAGAACTGCTGGATAATATAAATGTTTTATATGTTGCCCTGACACGTGCCGAAGAACAGTTATATGTTATTTCGCAATCTTTAAAGGAGCGAAAAGACGGAGAATTTCCGAATAATATGGCTTCTTTTTTTATTAAATATTTGATAAACAAAGGAATTTACGATCCCGAAAAGACAGAATACGATTTTGGAAACAAGATGAAACTCTCTCCACCATCAAAAATGGCAGATCTGGTTAAAGTAATTCCGATGGTTTCTGAGGTTTTAAATCCGAAAAATATAAAAATTGCACAACGGGAAGCTTTAATGTGGGGTACACATCAGCAGGAAGCGATTGCATATGGAAATGTAATTCATGAGATCTTAGCGTTTGTTAAAGATAAATCAGATGTGGATCTGGCAGTTACAAAAGCACTCGAAAACGGGCTTATTACATTAGATCAGACAGAAAAGGTATTGATAACACTTCGGGAAATCGTTAATCATCCGGAATTAAGTATTTGTTTTAACGGAAATGATAAGATTCTGAATGAGCAGACGATTGTTCAGAAAGAAGGCAAGATTTTAAAACCGGACCGGATTGTTCTGACAAAGGACAAGGAAGCTTACCTTCTGGATTATAAAACTGGTGTTAGTAATACGAAATATACGAAACAAATTCAGGAATATCAGGAAGCTATTGAAGATTTAGGGTACAAAGTGTTAAAAAGAGCTTTGGTGTATATAGGAACAGATGTCGATGTGGTAAATTTGTGATGAAATTAATCAGATGTTAAAGAGTTGGCTTCGGTTAAGTTGTTAATATTTAACATATTAAATAAATAAAAATGTACGGTAAAATTAAAGATCATTTGCAAAGTGAGTTGCAAACAATTGAAGAAAACGGAATTTTTAAAAAAGAACGCATCATAACTTCGGCGCAGGATGCTGAAATTACGATTTCAACAGGAGAAAAAGTTCTGAATTTCTGTGCTAATAATTACTTAGGGCTTTCCTCTCATCCTGAGGTGGTTCAGGCCGCTAAAGATGCTATGGATACGCACGGTTTTGGAATGTCATCTGTTCGGTTTATTTGTGGTACTCAGGATATTCATAAGACATTAGAAAAAAAGATTGCTGATTTTTATGGCACAGAAGATACTATTTTATATGCAGCCGCTTTTGATGCCAATGGTGGTGTTTTTGAGCCATTATTTGGGGAAAATGACGCTATTATTTCGGATAGTTTAAATCATGCTTCTATTATCGATGGCGTTCGTTTGTGTAAAGCAGCCCGTTATCGCTATGAGAACAGTAATATGGAAGATCTGGAACAGCAGTTAATTAAGGCTAATGAAGCAGGTGCACGTTTTAAAATAATTGTTACCGACGGTGTTTTTTCTATGGATGGTGTTGTTGCTCCCCTGGATAAAATCTGTGACCTGGCTGATAAATACGATGCTTTGGTAATGGTCGATGAATGTCATGCTGCAGGATTTATTGGCGCAACCGGTAAAGGAACACTTGAAGCAAAAGGTGTTATGGGAAGAGTTGATATTATCACAGGTACACTTGGTAAGGCACTGGGTGGAGCAATGGGAGGCTATACAACAGCAAAAAAAGAAATTATTGAATTACTGCGTCAAAAATCAAGACCTTATTTGTTTTCAAACTCGCTTGCTCCCGCAATTGTCGGGGCTTCAATCAAAGTTTTTGAATTACTGGAAAAAGATACTTCGCTAAGAGATAAATTAGAATGGAATACTAATTATTTTAAGGAAGGTATGAAAAAGGCCGGATTTGATATTATCGACGGCGATTCTGCAATTGTTCCTGTTATGCTGTACGATGCAAAATTATCACAAACAATGGCAAATGAACTTTTAAAACAAGGCATTTATGTTATCGGTTTCTTTTTTCCTGTTGTCCCGAAAGACAAGGCAAGAATCCGTGTTCAACTATCTGCGGCGCACACAAAAGAGCATTTGGACAAAGCTATAAGTGCTTTTGTATCAGTTGGTAAAATGTTAAAAGTTATATAATTCCCATTTTAGTGAATTTTTGTAGGTTTTTTTTAACATTTCATTTTGTATTTAAAAATTTTGGTGTTACTTTTGCTAGTAATTAACTAAATTGTAATTAAAAAAATTAAGTATGAAACATCTTAACAAACTTTTAGTTGCTGTAATGATGGTGATGGGGTTAGCTTCTCACGCGCAAGACAGTAACAATCCATGGGCTATCTCTTTTGGAGTTAATGCCGTAGATACTAGGACTAGTGCAAGTCCAGAACATGTTGACTTTTTTCCAGCGCATTTTTCTCAGCCATTCGCTGTAAAAGATAACTGGAATATCCTTCCATCTTTATCTTATATTGGAGTGTCTAGATACGTAGGGTCAGGATTTTCTGTTGGTTTACAAGGGTCTGTGAATAAAATTGACAAATATGTTCGTTTTGCTCCAAATGCTGCAGGGCATGATGCAAGAGGAATGATTGTTGAAAATCCAGGTGATTTGATGTATTACGGAATTGATGCTACTATTAAGTACAGCTTCCAGGAATTAATTAAATCTAAAGTAATCGATCCTTCGTTATCTGTTGGTGGTGGTTATGTTTTCTTCGGAGACAGCAGCTACGGAACTGTTAACCCAGGTGCTGGTTTAACTTTCTGGTTTACTGATGCTATTGGTTTAGAGCTTGCTACTAAATACAAATGGTCAGTTAGTGGTGATAGAGAAGATGCAGCTGGTGTTCCAGATGCTCCATCTCACTTCCAACACACTGCAGGTCTTATCTTCAAATTTGGTGGTAAAGATACTGACGGTGATGGTATCTACGATAAAGATGATGCTTGTCCAGACGTTGCTGGTTTAAAACAATTCAACGGATGTCCTGATACTGACGGAGACGGAATCGTTGATGCTTCTGATGCTTGTCCAGATGTTTTTGGTTTAGCTGCATTAAACGGATGTCCTGATACTGACGGAGACGGAATTGCTGATAAAGATGATGCTTGTCCAGATGTTGCTGGTTTAGCTGCTTTAAAAGGTTGTCCAGATGCTGACGGAGACGGAATCGCTGATAAAGATGACAAATGTCCTACAGTTGCTGGTCCAAAAGAAAACGGTGGTTGTCCTTTCTTAGACGCTGATAAAGATGGTGTTCTTGATAAAGATGATGATTGTCCTACAGTTGCAGGTCCTGCTTCTAACAGAGGTTGTCCAGAAGTTACTTCTGAGGCTTTAGAAGACCTTAAAGTTCAAGCTAGAGCAATCTACTTTAACTCAGGTAAAGCTACTTTCAAAACAGGAGACAAAGAAACTCCAGCTAGATTGGATGCAATTAAAGAAATCCTTAAAAACTATCCAAACGCGAAATTCAGCATTGAAGGTCACACAGATAGCGATGGTTCTGACAAATTGAACCAAAAACTTTCTGAAGACAGAGCTGCTGCAGTTATGAACGCTTTGATCGAAAGAGGAGTAAATGTTGATAACTTAGTATCTAAAGGTTTCGGTGAGTCTCAACCAGTTGCGAGTAACAAAACTCCTGCAGGTAAAGCACAAAACAGAAGAACTGAAATCAAACATATCGGTTCTAAATACGAAGGTAAATTGTAATTTACTTTCTAAATAAATTCTAAAAGCCATTCTTAATTGAATGGCTTTTTTTATTTTTATACAATGATAAATACTTCTTTTCTCGAAAAAATAGCCGCTGTTATAATTCAGGATTATTCCGGTAAACTTGCTGAAACTACTATTATTCTCCCAAATAAAAGAGCAAAGGTTTTTTTAATTGAAGCTTTAAAAAAAGAAACAACCCATACAATTCTTTCTCCCGATATCATTAGCATAGAGGATTTCGTGCAGGATGTCGCATCCATTCGGTCTGTTGATTCCATTGAACTTTTGTTTGAATTCTATGAAGTATATCTTTCGGTTACAGAAAAACAAAACCAGCAGTCCTTCGAATTATTTGCCAATTGGGCAAAAACACTTCTTCAGGATTTTAATGAAATTGACCGTTACCTATTAGATCCTTCGCATGTTTTGTCTTATCTGAATGATATTGAAGATATCAAAAAGTGGGGAATAGAAGTCGAAAATAAAACAAAGCTTTTAGAAAAATATATTGATTTCTGGAAACTTCTTCCCTTGTATTATGAGTCTTTATACAATCATTTGCTTCATAAAGGAATAGGATATCAGGGTTTGATTTATCGGGAAGCAGTCCATAATTTAAATCATTTTTCGAATACAACTTCAGGGCGCAATTTTGTTTTTGCGGGTTTCAACGCATTAAATGCTGCTGAAGAAAAAATCGTACAGCATCTTTTAGCCCTAGATCAGGCTAAAATTTATTGGGACGTGGATCAGACTTTCCTTAATGATCCTTATCACGATGCAGGACTTTTTGTCCGTCGCTTTAAAGAAAACTGGAAACACTATAAGTCGAATCCTTTTGAATGGATTGTGGATGATTTTTCACAATCAAAAAATATTCAGGTTATCGGAACTCCAAAAACGATCGGCCAGGCCAAATTAGCAGGAAGTATCATCGAAAAAATAGTTGCTGAAAATCCCTTAACCTCCCTTGATAAGGTTGCCATTGTTTTAGGTGAAGAGAATCTTTTAATGCCCGTTTTGTACGCTTTACCTTCTTCGGTTGGGTCTTTGAATATCACTATGGGATATTCTGGTAAAAATAATCCATCGCAAATATTGATCGCGAAATTATTTAAAATGCATACCAATGCACTATCCAGAAAAGGAGAAAGCTATGTTTTTTATTATAAGGATATATTGGATATCTTAACGCATCCTCTTGTGGAGCCTTATGCCCATACTGGTAATCTGGTTAAGATCATAAAAGAGAATAATTATACTTTTATTACACACAACAGATTGTTTGAACTGAATTCAGATGTATCGGATCTTTTTAAATTACTCTTTCAAAAATGGGAGAACGGATCGGTGGCAGTTCTTGAAAACATTTCAACGCTTTTGCTTGTAATCAAGGAAAATTTCAGCCACGACAATGAAGAAGAAAAAATTGCTAAGGCTTTTGTCTTTGCTATTTTTAAAGTGATCAATAAACTGATTAATTATTATTCCAGACACACACATATTGACAATATTGATACGCTGTACGCGATTTACAAACAGGTAATCGATGTAGCTGAAGTTTCTTTTGAGGGTGAGCCTTTGAAAGGATTGCAGATTATGGGGGTTCTGGAAAGCCGTGTTCTGGATTTTGATACTGTAATCGTAACTTCTATGAATGAAGGAAAATTTCCTGCCGGGAAATCCCAAAATTCATTTATTCCTTATGATGTAAAAAAAGAATTGGGTCTGCCAACTTTTAAAGAGAAGGATGCGATTTATACCTATCACTTTTACCATTTGTTGCAAAGGGCAAAAAATATTTTCCTGATTTACAATACGGAAAATGATGGTTTAGATGCCGGGGAACGCAGTCGCTTTATAACGCAGCTGGAAGTCGAAAAGCAAGTAAAGCATAACCTTACTTTTGATATTTACAATCCTGTTTTGCCAACAACGGCTTACAAACCAATGGTAATTCCGAAATCTGAAGCGGTTATGGAACGGTTAAAAGAAATTGCGGAGACTGGTTTTTCTCCGTCAGCTTTGACCAGTTATATCCGGAATCCGATTGAATTTTATTTTCAGAAAATCCTGCGGATTCGTGAAGTGGAAGAAGTCGAAGAAAATATTGCCCTGAATACACTGGGAACAATTATACATGAAACTTTAAAAGCATTATACGATCCTTTTGTAGACAAATTTATTTCGGAAGCGGATATAAAAAATTGTTTTAAACTGCTGGATGATGAAGTACTAAGGCAATTTAAAGTAGTTTATAAAGAAGGTGAAATAAAAAAAGGACGCAATCTTTTGGCTTTTGAAGTAGCCAAACGAAATGTTTCCAACTTCCTGAAAATGGAACTGGATTCTATTGTAAACGGAGATGCCATTAAAATCATTGCTTTGGAAAAAACATTTAAGCGTCACTTCAGCCATCCTGATTTGCCATTTCCTGTTTTGATTAAAGGAAATGTGGACAGAATTGAACTGCGAAACGGAAAAGTAAGAATTATCGATTATAAGACCGGAAAAGTAGAGAAAACTAATGTGATACTTAAATCATGGAATGGATTAACTCAGGAGCTTAAAAATGACAAAATTATTCAGGTTCTGGCTTATGCGTATATGTTTGAGAAAGAAGCGGTGGATATTCCTATGGAAGTTGGAATTATCTCCTTCAAAAATTTAAAATCAGGATTTCTACCATTTGGATTTAAGGAGGAGAAAGAACTGGATAGTACGGTCAGCAAAGAAATTCTACACAGTTACCTGGAAGAGATCGCTTTATTGCTAAAAGAAATTTTTGATCCCGCTATTCCGTTTGAAGAAAAAATAAATTAGATGATTTGTGTTTTAAAAGACGATTTTATTTTCAGTTGAAAAACAAAGGATAAACAGTTTTCGCACAGATGGACATATTCAGCTGGTCTTAAACAAAAAAATAAAGCGGCTGTACGATGAGAAATTGCACTATTTTCAAATTGAAAGAACTCTTTTTAGCCATTCGAAATTTGTTTTATGAGAAGAAACCTGAGATAGATTATAACCAGACATGATTGACTGATTCAATGAACGAATTATGGAAAATCAAAAATTCAGGGCCGGATTATTATGAATCCTAATTACAAAAATGTAATCATGATTTCAACCCGGTTAATTTTACACAAAAAGGGTAAGTTCCATCCCATAAGTAAAAAAGCAGAAATTGTTAGAGAACAATTTCCGCTTTTTTTGTAAGTAATTTTTAGCTGAATATTTTTTTAAAGAAACCTTTCTTTTTCTGTTCCTCTGTTATCGTATTGTTTATGCTTCCGTTCTCAAAACGAAATCTTCTAAACTTCATCAGTTTTACATTCAGATCAAAGCGTAATTCGTCTACCGTTTTCATTTGGATAATTTTTTTGCAAATTTAGGAAAAACTTCCCGTAAACCCGCTGATGCCAAAGGTTAATCGCATCATTTGATTTTTATTGAACAGATTGTTTGAATTGTAGTTGAATTTCTTTTTTCTGTTAAATTTTTTTGCAGAATTTATTTTAAAAAGAGTTAAAAATTAAAGTATAAATAAAAGTAGGTCAGGTGATTAGCAGGCCTGTTTTTTTAACAAGTGTTTAGCGGACAATTCTGTTTATTGAAATATCTTTGAAGATTATTTTAAAATTTTTATAACAATAATATGATTGATTTAAATACACTGGTTGAGGAAACAGGAGCAGAATCCGGATTGGTTTTTAATATAGATGGAATTTTGGTAGAATCAGTTAATCTTGAATACGACGGGAATGTGGCTGCAATGATAGGGATGATATTAAAGATGTGCCTGGAAATGACGGAAGATGTAAATAATGGAGATTTAAAACAGGTAATGATTAAAAACAACGATGGTATCGTGGTGGCAAATAAGAATTCGGATGATAATTGCGTGGCACTGCTTTCTAAAGATATTAGTAAAATGGGACTTCTGTTACGCAGAATGGATACCGTTTTCAACAATTAATTAAATACAATTAAAACATGTCAGATTTTTTACAGAATTTTCAAAACGATTTAAAAGAGAATATTAACGGGTTTATTGCCGTTTCAGTAACTCAGGTCGAAACAGGAATGTCTTATTGCTCGCTTTCTTTAAATCCGGCTTTTGACCCGGAATTAGCTTCCGCTTATAATTTAGAAGTTGTAAAAGCAAAATTAAACGCTATCAAAGCTTTGGGACTGGATCAAAAAATCAATGATATCCTAATTACATTAACAGATCAGATTCATATTATTGATGTTTCTGAAGATGGAAGTTATTTTATTTATCTGGCGGTTGATTCAACAAAGGCGAATCTTGGAATGACAAGAGCAACTTTGGGGAAATTTAAAAAAGATATTATCTCAAAACTATAATATAATTTTTGCCCCCAATAATGAGAAAAAGGCTGTTTCAAAATTTTTTGAACAGCCTTTTTTGCTTTTTAAAGGATCGATTTATTTAAAGAAATCAGCCAGTACCACTTTAAGCTCTTCTTTGTTTTCAATGTGACTCATATGTCCATCGTCAAAAGAGACAAGTGTTATAGCTGTATCTTTTATTTGTGTTACGTTTTCTTCGTAGTTTAGAACCGGATCTTTTTTGCCTAAAACCAGTAAAACCGGAAAAAGGTTTTCACGTAAAAGTGCTTCCCTGTCTTTTCTGATTTTCATTCCTTCTAAAGAAGCTACAATTCCCTGTAAAGGTGTTTTTAATGCCTGAACTTTAGTTTTTTCAATTTCTGCGGCTAATCTTGTTCTGTTGTCTTCGCTAAACAAATTGGCTACCGCCAGGCTTACAAAACTTACATAATTTTGTTTTACTGCTTTGATGGCGCGGGTTCTGTTTAGTTTTTTCTCTGCACTGTCTTCTTTGGAAGTTGAGTTTAACAGAACTAATTTCTTAATGCTATCCGGATGCAATTCGGCCAGGGCCAAAGCAACATAGCCTCCCATAGAATGCCCCGCAACGATGGCTTTTTCGATTTTTAGATGTTCTAAAACTTCATGTACAGCATTGGCATTATCCTCCATGGAATGCACATAGCCTAAAGAATCTGATTCCCCGTGTCCCAGTAAATCGATTGTGACCACGCGATATTCTTCAGCGAAAAGAGTGACATATTCCTGCCACATTTTTTTGTTTTCCAAAAAGCCGTGCAGCAATACAATTACAGTTCCTTGTCCCGAATCGGTATACGATATTTTGGTGTTTTTATATAAAATAGTTTTCAAAATGATAGTTTAAAGAGTAAAGCACAAAGATAAGAAAGCACAGACTTTATAAGAAATATATGTGCTTTTGAGTTAATATTTATTCTATAATGCTATTATTTTTGAGAATAAAGAAGTTTTGAAATAAAAATGGTTTCCGTTTCCGAAAACCATTTTATACCATTAAAACCGATTATCGCCATCCAGAAGATTTCCTAATCCGCCAAGAAGACTTCCTTCATCACGGCTGTTTCCTCCGGATCTTGGTGCAGAAGCAATAATGCGGTCGGCTAATCTTGAGAAAGGCAATGATTGTATATAAACCGTTCCTGGGCCTTTTAAAGTAGCATAAAATAAGCCTTCACCGCCAAAAATGGAATTCTTGATTCCGCCAATAAATTCAATATCGTAATCTACGTCTTTGGTAAAACCAATGATGCATCCCGTATCTACTTTTAGAACTTCACCCTGTGCTAATTCTTTTTTAGCCATTGTTCCTCCGGAATGTACAAAAGCCATTCCGTCTCCCTCAATTTTTTGCATGATAAAACCTTCACCGCCAAATAAGCCGCGGCCTAGTTTCTGAGAGAATTCTATCCCTACAGAAACACCTTTGGCAGCACATAAGAAGGAACTTTTTTGACAGATAAATTTGCCCTGAAATTGCGTTAAATCAATAGGCAGAATTTTTCCCGGATAGGGAGATGCAAAGGATACTTTGCTTTTTGTAGTGCCTTGGTTTAAAAATGCTGTCATAAACAAGCTTTCGCCCGTAAGAACTCTTTTTCCGGCATTCAAAAGTTTGCCAAACAAGCCTGATCCCTGTTGTTGCGAACCATCACCAAATATGGTTTCCATCTGGATATTGTTTTCCATCATCATAAAACTGCCGGCTTCGGCAATTACAATTTCCTGTGGATCCAGTTCTATTTCAACATATTGCATTTCTTCTCCAAAAATCTGATACTCTATTTCGTGTGCCTGCATGATTTCTATATATTTAGTTTTAAAATAAGTCGAATGATGTTTTAGAACGTTACAGGTTTCCTTTTTATTTTCTAAAAAAAACTATTTTTTAAATGCGAAAATTGAGATGAAAGACTAATTTAAAAAGACAAAAAGTTTTTGTTATTTTAAATTAGTCTTAATTACATGTTTAATTGGTTTAAATTCTATATTTTTGCAGCGTTATTAATTTTTATCAAAATGGCATTAGTTAGCGATTTGACCACCAAAATATTATTTGAAACCGAAAAAGGATACAGTTATCAATGTGATTTGACTAATAGTATAATTATCAATTTTGTAGATACAGTATCAAGTTATAAAATTCATGATTTTTTGATTTTTCAAAGAAAGGTAAATAACGTTGACATTCTCAATATGCTTTATGACTTGTCTGATAAGTCAGATGCACAATTGATTGAAACTACTAAAAGAAATTTTTCAAGAAATCTTACGATCTGTGAAATAGTTCAGCTTAGGGAATTACTAAACGGAACTAAATTTACCCTCAACCTGCATTCCATGCTTTGCAATATTCTTAAAGTGGAGTTAATTTAATGTTTTACTTAGATTAAATCCAAATTTGCAGGTGTCGCAACCTGTTGTCTTTAATTTTTGTAAATTTACACGTATAAAAATTAAAGGTTATGAAAGATTTACTAAGAACAAGTACTTCATTAATTGAAGGAATAGAAAATATATTGAACTTACAGGCAAAAATAGAAAGCGATGCTTCCAATAAATATTTAGCGATGGCTGCATGGCTTGACAGAAATGGTTTTGATAATACGGCATCATACATGTATAAACAAGCCGAGGAAGAAAGAGAACATTTCCTTAAAGTTTTCAGATATATTACAGATATGGGAGGGATTGCAATTACGCCATCTGTTCCCGAAGTGCAACAGGAATTTGCTTCTTTCAGGGAAGTATTTGAAATCGCTTTGCAAAATGAAATTGCCGTTACTCAGGCTATTAACAAGGTAATCGCAAAATGCAGGGCAGAAAATGATTATGCTACAGAAGATTTTATGATGTGGTATGTTGCTGAGCAAAGAGAAGAGGAGAAAAATGCGAGAAGAGCTTTAGAGCTTTTTGAGTTGATTAACGAAAACGAAGCTACAGGCAAATTTGAATTGGATTTGCAAATATCGAAAATTGGATAATAACCAATTTATAAAATTTAAAAAGCCCTTAATATTCAATTATTAAGGGCTTTATTTTATTTATTCATTCATCAGGCTCTCGATTTCATCTATCTCAATCGGAATGTTGCGCATCAGGTTAAAAGGTTCTCCTTTTTCCTGCACCACAACGTTGTCCTCCAAACGGATTCCGAATCCTTCTGCCGGAATGTAGATTCCAGGCTCAACAGTAAAAACCATATTAGCTTTCATGGGTTCGTGAAGCAATCCGTAATCGTGCGTGTCCAGTCCCATGTGGTGGGAAGTTCCGTGCATGAAATATTTTTTGTAGGCTGGCCAGTCCGGATTTTCGTTCTGAACATCGGCTTTGTCAATTAAACCCAGACCCAGTAATTCTGAAGTCATGATTTTACCCACTTCAATATGATATTGTTTCCAAAGCGTTCCAGGAGTCAGCATTTTGGTGGCTTCGTTTTTTACTTTCAAAACCGCATTGTAAACGGCTTTTTGTCTTTCTGAATATCTTCCTGAAACCGGAATTGTTCTCGTCATATCGCTCGAATAATTCGCGTATTCAGCAGCGACATCCAGTAAAATCAAATCTCCGGCTTTACATTGCTGGTTGTTTTCGATATAATGCAAAACGTTAGCATTGTTTCCCGAAGCAATAATTGGAGTGTACGCAAAACCTTTAGAGCGGTTGCGGATGAATTCGTGAATCAGTTCGGCTTCGATTTCGTATTCGGTAACGTTTGGTTTTACAAACGACAATAATCTGCGGAAACCTTTTTCGGTAATATCGCACGCCTTCTGGATCAAATCGATTTCTTCGCTTTCTTTTACAGAACGGATGCGTTGTAAAATCGGGTTGCTTTTCGCTACATTATGTGCCGGATAACGTTCTTTCCACCATTTTATGAAACGGGCTTCACGGGTTTCTGTTTCCACAGTCGCGCGGTAATGTTCGTTGGTGTTGATGTACATCGTATCTGCATACGTCATCATTTCGTTCAAAATTTTATGAAAATCCTGCAACCAATACACCGTTCTGATTCCTGAAACCTGAAAAGCACGTTCTTTACTTAGCTTTTCGCCTTCCCAAACGGCAATATGATCGTTGGTTTCTTTCAGGAAAAGAATCTCTTTTTGGTTTTCATAAGGCGCATCCGGAAACAAAAGCAAGATGCTTTCTTCCTGATCTACACCGCTCAGGTAAAATATATCTCTGTGCTGTGCAAAGGGCAAAGTACTGTCGGCACTAACGGGGTAAATGTCATTGGAATTGAAAACGGCAACACTGTTAGGTTTCATTTCTGCCGTAAATTTTCTGCGGTTTTTTACAAAAAGAGCGCTGTTTATTTGATGATATTTCATAATAATTTCGTTTTTGAACTTCGAATTTCAAAATTAGTGATTTTTGAAGAAGTGGCGTATAATTGCTTTATTAAAGTTTTCTTATTTGTTTGGGGAGTTTTTTTCTCTCGCAGATTAAGCAGATTTGGGGGATTTTTTATTTTGAAAGGTGGAGAATTACGATTAAACCCGACAGGTTTTAAAAACCTGTCGGGTTTGTCGGTGATTGTTTTGCGCAATCTTGTGTCATTCCGAGGAACGAAGGAACCGCATCCAGAGTGCGACTTACTGTGCGGATGCTGTAGATGCGGTTCCTTCGTTCCTCGGAATGACAGGATTGCGATTGTATTTGCATAAAAAAAAACCGAAGTAATCAAACTTCGGTTTTTTCTATAGATATATCTTTCGTAGAGATTATTTTTTCTCACTCAGTAACTTCTCCAAAAAAGCAACTTTCTCTTTTTCAGCCTGAATTAATTGTTGGTAAAGTTTTTTATTCTCTTCGTAAGATTCTAGAAGTTTATCTAACGGATTAAAAGTGCAACTATGATTTACGGAAATTGAACCATTATCATAAGTATTTCCAATAATATTAAAAACAGCTTCTTCAGAAAAGTTTTTGATCATTTCGGCAGGTACGCCTAAAGCCTGGGCAATTGCTTTTAGTTTTTCGTCGTCAACGCTTTCGCTTCCTTCAATAATAGAGATCGATTGCTGGGTTGTACCAATTGCTTGTGCAAGTGCTTCCTGCTTCATGTCGCGAAGCTCTCTGATTCGGCTTATGTTTCGCCCGATGTGTCTTGGTTTTGGTGCTGTGCTCATAGTTCAAAGATATTTAAAATTCTTTTATGTTTTTTTGTTTTGCTTAAAAACGGATCTTTGTTTGTTGGGGAGATTTTGTAAATTGGTTTCTTAATTTTACAAACATACAATTTTTCTGACGATTTTTGATTTTGAATTTAAAATTGAGTAATCTTGATAAGGAGAATAAAAAATGAAAGAGCTTATAATCGAAAGTAAAGGAATAAAAACCAATCATTATTTTATACCACCATTTGAGTTAAGAAAGGGCGAATTGGTTACCATTTTTTTGCAGGGTGGAGCGCATTTTGATGACATGAAAGCGCAATTAACAGCTATTTTTACAGGAAAGGCACATCATGAAAATATAAAGATATTTAAGCCTTTAACTTTTGCGGAATCTTTTAAAGAATCAAAGTTTAGAAGGATATTTAATCCGACTTCTGTATTTATATATTTAAAAAGGAATGCAAATCCAAAAGATATTGTGATTTCAAAAATTTTTGAAATTGATACTTTTTCCAAAAAAGACAAGATGAAAGATCTCGATACCAGTCAAAAGAAGAGACTTTCGTTATGTTTGGTTTTTTCCAAAACAAAAAATATAGTTTTTGACCTGAGAGGTGAAGGACCTGTGGGAGCAAATAAAACAGTCGAGTTTGTGAAAGACGAGATTAAAAACGATGGCGCCGCAATTTTAATTGATTGGTCAGATGATATGAAAAATAATTGTTCAAAATTTATAGCGATTGAATGGTTGGCAGATTTTGAGGAATTAAAAAAGATTGTTAATGGAAGCATAAGTCTTTCCAAAATGTGTTAGCAAACTAGTTTCACTATTTACAAGATTATGAAATCAAAAATAAAAATCAGAAAAGTCGAAAAGCAGGATCTAGATTTTGTGTACAAGTCAATTTGTGAACTTGAAAATGAAGAATTAGATTTTGAAATCTTTGCGGCAATATTCAATGAAAATATTGCTAGCCCTAAGAATGTTTATCTGATCGCTGAAAACGAAAACGAAGGGGCGGGATTTATTAGTTTTCATACGCAGCATCTTCTGCATCATTGCGGTTTGGTTGGTGAAATTCAGGAGTTTTTTATTGATCAAAAATACCGTGGTCAGGGCGTTGGACGTTTGCTAATTAATGAAATAAAAAATTTTGCAGAACAAAATAATTTGAAAAGCATAGAAGTAACCACGAACCGAAGAAGAGTAGAAAATGTCCTGATTTATGAAAACCTTGGTTTTACTTTAAGCCATAATAAGTTTACGATTTATAAATGATGTAAGGAGAAACAGTTGCAAAAGTCTTTGCGAGAAACGAAGCAATCTCACTTTTTTACACTGGTTGCTCTTGCTATTGTGGTTGCTTCGTTCCTCGCAATGACCAAAATTGAGCTTAAAAAAACCTTTGTCAAAGTTCAAAACTTTAACAAAGGTTAATCGTATTGAATTGGAATTTGTAATTTCAAAAAATTGGAATTTCTCAATCAATCCATTTATAATATCTAGCCCCGATCAAATTAGGGATTTCTTTTTCGATTCGGTCTAAAACCCATTCGTTTTTAGGCGTTCGGATGCTTTGTTTTTGTTCTTTTTTGTGAAGGCTTTCGTAAGTTGTAAAATCAATTTCAACACTTTCTTCGAGATTTTCAAAAAGCTTGGTTTTGGCTAAAGCCACTTGCCATTCCGGTTGAATGGTTCCTTCAAAAACTTTTGATTTCGATCCGCTTCCGTAGGCCAGAAATCCGAATTTTTTTCCGGCAACTTCTGTTTTTGTATCGTAATAATGCGCCAGAGTCGACAACAATCCCATGAAAATGGAACCTGTATAAAGATTTCCAATTAAAGAGGAAGCCAGTTCTGCAGGCTGTAATTTTTCGGTTACAAACTTTTTATATTCGTCTGATTTTCCAACTTCCTTGATTTTAGTCTGATAATCTGCCGGTTCGATATTGTCTGAAATAATTTTATCGGCATGGTCTAAAGCATAAATTTCAGACAACATTCGGCGTCCCTGAAACGAATAGGGAAGGTGCATGATAATGCTGTTCCAGGAATTGTATAAAGTTTCGGTAGTGTTTTTTAGTTTTTTGAAAGAGAAGTAAGCCGATCTGGTACGATCCATATAACACTGATTCGAGTACTGACCGTCGAAAACCGGCTGGTCCTTATGAATTTCGATTTCGGCTTCAAGGTTATCAAACCACGGATCGTTGTTTTCGTTTTGTGTTATCGCTTCTTTTGCGATAGTCCTGTAGGGTTTGAAAAAATCGAAAACCCCTTTGGTACTGGTAGCCCAATTTTCATCAAAAGCAATAATTCGTGGGTTCGAAGTTACTAACATGGCTAATGCTCCGGCGCCCTGTGTGTATTCTCCGGTGGAGTTTAAGTCGTATTTTGCAAAATCGGTTGTCACGACAATTGCTTTTTTAGATGGATTTAGTTTTACAAAATCAATACAATTTTGCAAAGCGTCCACTCCGCCAATACAGGCAAACGTAAAGTCGACAACGTCACATTCGGCTAAAGTATCCTCGCCAAATTTTTGTTCCATCAGGCTGATTAAGAAAGAGCTAATGGGTTTAGAACTGTCAATGCCGCTTTCGGTTCCGACATAAATCCGACTGATTTCGTTTGGGTTTATTTGATTCTCGGTAATTAGTCTGGTTAAAGCATTGGCTCCAAAAACCACCGCGTCCTGATGTACATCGGGTAAAGTCATCTTAATTAGTCCGAGACCTTTTTCTAATTTTTCAGGTTCAATATTTCTGGCGGTTGCCAAAGTTTTTATGGGTAGATGTATGTTGGCTACGTCAAAAGAAATAGCGTCAATTCCTGTTTTCATTCTGATTTTTTTTGAAGCCGATAAAGGTAAAATTATGCTGCTGAAATTTCCCTGTTTTTGATCAATAAAATTCAGGATGGGGTTACTTTTGAGGAAAAGAACCTAAAAAGCGGCAAAAAATAGCAATTTGGTAATTATATAAAAGTCAGGATTACGTTAAAATGACCTGATAAAAATATCTATTTTCTTGTTTTTAAATAATTTGCAATAAAGTCACGGAAACCTCTTTAAAATCATTATAAATAACAACGAAATGGTTGTAGTTCATGTCTAATTGCTTTATTTTTGTCTAATTTTTTAAAACAAACTACTTAAACACTTATGGCACAATCTGCACAGTTGAATGCTTCCATCTTAAAGAAAGTGGCTATGGCTCTTTCGGGAATATTCTTAATCACGTTTTTAGCGCTGCATGTTTCCTTAAATTTCATTTCTATTATTAGTGAAGATGTTTTTAACGAAGCTTCTCACTTTATGGGTTACAATCCGCTAATTCAATATGTAATGCAACCAGTTTTGGCAATTGGGGTAATTTTCCATTTCGTTATGGGATTTGTTCTTACTGCTCAGAACAGCGCTGCAAGACCAATTTCGTATGCAAAATACAACGGTGCTGCAAATGCATCATGGAGTTCCAGAAATATGATTATTTCCGGATTGGTTATTTTAGCTTTCTTAGGATTGCATTTTTATGACTTTTGGTTTCCGGAAGTTGCGTATAAATACGTAAACGGAACTGCACCTGATGCGACAAGATATTATGGAGAGTTAGTGCATAAGTTTCATGATCCGATCCGAACTGGATTGTATTGTATTTCTTTTGTGTTATTAGGATTTCACCTTTGGCACGGATTCGGTTCGTCTCTTCAGTCAATGGGGATGCACAATAAATATTCCAGATTTTTAAGTAAAGTGGGTTACGGTTTTGCAGTTGTAGTACCGGCACTTTTCGTAATTATCGCATTATTTCATCATTTCAATAATTAATATAAATTATAATGGCATTAGATTCAAAAATTCCACACGGCCCAATATCGGACAAATGGACAGATTATAAAGATCATATTAATTTAGTAAACCCTGCAAACAAACGTAATTTAGATATTATCATTGTTGGTACAGGTTTGGCTGGAGGTTCAGCTGCGGCTACTTTGGCTGAGCAGGGATATAACGTAAAAGCTTTCTGCTTTCAGGATTCACCAAGACGTGCGCACTCTATTGCCGCACAAGGTGGTATCAATGCAGCAAAAAATTATAAAGGTGACGGTGACTCCGTTTACAGATTGTTCTACGATACTGTAAAAGGGGGTGACTACCGTGCACGTGAAGCAAACGTTCACCGTTTAGCTGAAGTTTCTGCTAATATTATTGACCAGTGTGTGGCTCAGGGAGTGCCATTGGCTCGTGAATATGGCGGATTATTAGATAACCGTTCTTTTGGAGGAACTTTGGTTTCCCGTACATTTTACGCACAAGGACAAACCGGACAACAATTATTGTTAGGAGCCTATTCTGCAATGAACCGTCAGATTGGTCGTGGAAAAGTAAAAATGTACAACCGTCACGAAATGTTAGACCTTGTTATCGTGAATGGAAAAGCGAGAGGTATCATCGCCCGTAACTTAGTTACAGGAGAAATCGAAAGACACTCTGCTCACGCCGTAGTTATTGGTTCAGGAGGATACGGAAACGTATTTTTCCTTTCTACAAATGCGATGGGAAGTAACGCAACAGCAGCCTGGAAAATTCATAAAAAAGGAGCGTTTTTCGCAAATCCTTGTTATACACAAATCCACCCAACCTGTATTCCGGTTTCAGGAGATCATCAGTCAAAACTGACTTTGATGTCTGAATCATTACGTAATGACGGTCGTATCTGGGTTCCTGCAAAATTAGAAGATGCTCAGGCAATTCGCGAAGGAAAGAAAAAAGCAACTGATTTATCGGAAGCGGAGAGAGATTATTTCTTAGAAAGAAGATATCCTGCTTTTGGTAACTTAGTACCTCGTGACGTAGCGTCCCGTGCTGCAAAAGAAAGATGTGATGCCGGTTTTGGAGTTAATAAAACGGGTGAAGCTGTTTACCTGGATTTTGCTGCAGCAATTAAACGTTACGGAACCGAAGAAGCTTTCGTAAAAGGTTTAGATGCTAATGATGCTGCTTTGGTAACGAAATTAGGAGCTGAAATCGTGAAAAGTAAATACGGAAACTTATTCCAGATGTATTACAAAATCGTTGACGAAGATCCTTATACAACACCAATGATGATTTACCCTGCGGTTCACTACACTATGGGTGGAACCTGGGTTGATTATAACTTAATGACTACCATTCCCGGATGTTTCTCTATTGGAGAATCTAACTTCTCTGATCACGGAGCAAACAGACTTGGAGCTTCTGCCCTGATGCAAGGTTTAGCTGATGGATATTTCGTATTACCTTATACTATCGGGGATTATTTGGCTCCGGATATTAAAATGGGAGAGATTTCTACAGACTTGCCGGAATTCGTGGAAGCAGAGAAAAATGTAAAAGATCAGATCGACAGATTTATCAATAATAAAGGAACTCATTCTGTAGATTATTTCCACAAGAAATTAGGGAAAATTATGTGGGATAAAGTAGGGATGGCCCGTAATGCTAAAGGTTTGACTGAAGCTATCGAAGAAATTGCCGCTTTACGTGAAGAGTTTTATAAAGATGTAAAAGTGCCTGGAAGCGCTAACGAATTTAATCAGGAATTAGAGAAAGCGACACGTGTTGCCGATTTTTTAGAGTTAGGAGAATTGTTCGCGAAAGATGCATTACACCGTAATGAGTCTTGTGGAGGTCACTTCCGTGAAGAATACCAAACTGAAGAAGGAGAAGCACTTCGTGATGACGAAAACTTTGCATATGTTGCAGCCTGGGAATACAAAGGAAAACCAAGTGATGCCGTATTACACAAAGAACCTCTGGTTTACGAAAACATTAAATTAGTTCAAAGAAGCTACAAGTAAAAAGTTAAGAGTTAAGGGTTATGAGTTCATTAAAGTCGTTCGAAGATTTAGAGTGTTGGAAAGCGGCACGTGAATTAAGAATCTTTGTTTCTCAAAATATTCTTCCGAAATTTCCAATTGACGAAAAATATGCCTTAACGAGCCAGCTTAAAAGATCTTCGAGATCTGTTAGTGATAATATAGCCGAAGGATTTGGTAGATATCATTATCAAGAAAATATCCAATTTTGCAGAATTGCACGAGGTTCATTAAGTGAATCATTAAATCAGGTAATTACAGCTATAGATGAGAGATATATTGAAGATAGTTTGTTGCAACAATTTAGAGAGAAGTTCGAAAGAACTAAAGCAATATTAAATGGATACATAAATTATTTAGCTAGGACGAAAATGGAGTAGGAAATCCCTATAACTTTTAACTCTTAACTTATAACCCATAACAGAATTATGAAACTTACATTAAAAATATGGCGTCAGAAAAACGCCCAGGATAAAGGAGGAATCGTTGATTACCCAATTGACGGAATCGAACCAGATATGTCTTTCCTTGAAATGCTTGACGTTCTTAACGAACAATTGATCAATAAAGGAGAAGAGCCGGTAGCATTTGACCATGATTGCCGCGAAGGAATCTGCGGAATGTGTTCTTTATTCATCAACGGAGAAGCACACGGACCAGACAGAGGAGTTACCACTTGTCAGTTACACATGCGTATGTTTAAAGATGGTGATACGATTTTTATCGAGCCATTCAGAGCAAAAGCTTTCCCGGTAATTAAGGATTTAGTGGTTGACAGAAGTTCATTTGACAGAATTCAGCACGCAGGAGGATTTATCTCTGTAAATACTTCAGGTAATACAATTGATGCCAATACAATTCCAATTAACAAACACGATGCAGATAAATCATTTGATGCTGCTGCCTGTATTGGTTGTGGAGCATGTGTTGCAACGTGTAAAAACTCATCAGCAATGTTATTCGTTGCTGCAAAAGTATCACAGTATGCTTTGTTACCACAAGGGAAAATAGAAGCAGTTGACCGTGTTTTAAACATGGTGCACCAAATGGATGCTGAAGGTTTTGGTAACTGTACCAACACAGGAGCTTGTGAAGTAGAATGCCCTAAAGGAATTTCTCTTGAAAATATCGCACGTATGAATCGCGAGTATTTGTCTGCAAGCTTAAAAGGATAAGTAATACCATTTAGTTTTAAATAGAAAAAGCATCAGCGCAGGCTGATGCTTTTTTATGTTTTACTCGTAATACAATTGCGAAGCCTTTATTTCCTGTTTTTCTTTTCCCTTCCTGTTGTATAAAAACAATCCGGAAAGCACGATAAATTAGGTAAGCAGTAACGGCTGCAATCACATGACAGGGCATTTCGATTTCAGGAATGATGTTTACATAATGTGCTTCGGCAAATTTAACAACCTCCTTAATTTCTTCCTGAGTATAATAACCACCGAATGGATTTCCGTCAAAAAAATAAGGGGAATCTTTCCAATTTATTTCCAACCAAAGTCTGCGCTCTTTCAGAACCGACCCCAGTTAATTTTGGATACTTTTTGATCTCAATTCTCCAGCCTGATCTTCTGTTAAATGCTAATAGAAATTATTTTATTTATAGCTGGAAATTTTTGTGATAAATTTTTTTATAACATCGATGGTAAAAAGTTAGGGCAAACATTCAGGTGAAATCCCCGGTAAGCGTTTCGTGGCGGGTCTTCAACGGTTATACAGGACAATTTTGTTTCATGATTTACAAGTTTATTCGGCAGCAGCTGCAGTAAACTTTGCAGAGCATAAAATAATTCGTCTTCGGTTACCTGTGGCAATGATTTTTTGGAAGTAATATTTATTTTATAAGCTTTCTTACTGAATGAGAACGAAGGTTTTTAGCAATAAACAACACTTCGACAGCAGCTTTTCGTTAAGTAGATTTCCCTTAACAGCATCTTCAAAATTTTTTGCTGTTCTGAGTTCGGCGGTACTGAATTTATTATTTTCAAAAACAACTTTGATCTTTCCGTTGAGACGAATACTGTCGCCCGCAGCCTATAGAAATTCGGAGTCGGAATTATAGTAGTATTGTCCAGAACAGCCTTGTGCATTTCCGATGCAATAACAAAAGAGTAAAAAAAGTATAAAGCTTTCTTTCGTGGTTTATTTTGGTTGTTTTCTGCAAAAAATATGCAAAACGTGATTCGGTTTAAATGTCTTTAAAATAGGGTAATTAACTTTTTTATTTCTCCATGCTCTATTTTGTTCCGCAATAATATTGCATTTATTGTTACATTTGTTTCAATACAATTGAATTTGCATGAATAATGATAATGAAATAGTTAATTACACTAAGGAAGAACGTAAAAATCATATTTTAAAAGAGATTAATCTGCACACCCGTGTCAGTTTTGAAACGCTCTCTGCGAAATTATTTGTTTCAGAAGATACGATACGACGTGATATTAATGAACTTGAATCAGAATCATTATTGATTAAGGTTAAAGGCGGCGCGATGACAAAAGCGTATCACCATTCTTCTTCCAATCAAACGTATGCAGGCGAATCGAAACAGGTGATTGCGCAAAAAACGTTAGGTTTACTTCATGATGGTATGGTTTTGTTGATTGGCGGGGGAACAACCATCAGGGAGTTCATACGCCTGATTCCAAATGATTTGAATCTTACTATTTTTACTGTCACTGTTCTTTCTGCGGTGGAACTTCTGGATAAACCGAATGTCAAAATCATTATGATTGGCGGAAGCATTTCATCTTACAGCCAAATGTGCGTGAGCGGTGATGTCTACAATCAGTTGGCCAACATTAAAGTTGACCTGCTGCTCTTAGGAACTAGTGCATTAGATATCGAAGGTGGTTTTTCAGATTCTGACTGGGATACCGTTCAGGTAAAAAAAGCAATGATTCAGGCTTCCGAAAAAACGGCTATTCTGACTATTTCCGAAAAACTCGATACCGTTTTAAAAATGAAAATTGCCAGTTTATCCGAGGTCGATTATGTGGTTACCGAAGTTAGTCCGGATCACGAAAAATTGCAATCGTATAAGAAGGCAGTTCCAAGTTTAGTGTTTCTCTAATTCCAGTTTTTCATTAAAAAATTAATCCAGTTCTGATGAAAGATATTTTTTAAATCTTCATCAGAATCCCCGTTGTTTTTAAAAATCAGCATCAATTTCTGTAAATCGGCAATTTTATCTAATCATACGGGCCTTGTTCTGTATCAAAAGCACCATCAAGATCGAACCAAGCATCCAGGCATCTAAAGTTCCGTCAATTTTGGTGAATCCGACTCCGTTTTTCAATTCCCGGTAAGTTTAATTGGGTATTATCAATAAGTAGATCATTGACCACTACATCGGCTGGTTGTTTCCGTTTAGGGAGCCATTTCCACGAATGATCAGTCTGATCAATACGTTTGGTCCTGGTTGCCGTGCTGCTCACGTTAACACCAAGTGCCGATTTTTAAATTCCAAAAGAAGTCTTGTTTTTGAATGCATTTTGAGAATTTTTTGTACAAAGTGTTTTATAACTAAAAAAATAATTTTTGGCTGAAAATTCGTATTTTTGAGCTATGAAAATTGCACTTATACAATCTGATCTTTATTGGGAAGATGCTTCCACAAATAGAAAAAACTTCGAATCGAAAATAAATCAAATCGATTCAGGGGTGAATCTGGTCGTGCTTCCTGAGATGTTTTCCTCCGGTTTTACCATGAATGCCAGCGAAGTAGCCGAAACCATGCAGGGAGAAACCGTGCTCTGGATGCAGTCTTTGGCAAAACAGAAGCAGTTCGCCCTAGTGGGAAGTTTGATTATTGCGGAAGAAGGGAAGTATTACAACCGGATGCTGTTCGTTTTTCCAAATGGAGAAATACAACAATATGACAAACGTCATTTGTTTTCACTGGCCGGAGAACATAAGTATTATGAAGCCGGAACTCAGAAAGTAATCGTAGAATATTTAGACTGGAAAATCTGTCTTCAGATTTGTTATGATTTGAGATTTCCTGTTTTTGCACGAAATACAGAGAATTATGACCTGCTTTTATACGTTGCCAACTGGCCCAAAGTCCGCACCAATGCCTGGGACGCTCTGCTGAAAGCACGCGCCATTGAAAACCTGAGTTATGTAGTTGCGGTAAACAGGGTCGGACTGGATGCTAACAATTACGAACATATTGGTCATTCGCAGGCAATTGATTTCCTTGGGAATCCGGTTTTGGATCCCCAGGAAAATGAAGGTGTTTTTATTGTTGAAATTGATAAGGATCCAATGTTGGAAACCCGTAAGAAACTGGATTTTCTAAGTGACAGGGATCAGTTTGAAATTAGGATCTAAAAAGCTTTTCTCTTTTTTGCTTCCTCTTTTTTCTTTTTTTCATCCAGTTTTTTCTCGACTTCCGGACTGAAAGGAATGCTTAAATCAACCGTTTCATTTCGGTCCCAGTTGGCACGGACATCAAATTCCTGTTGATAGTAATAGACTTCCTCGGCAAGTCTTTTTTCAAGATAACTTCCGGGATCATACATTTTGTTTTTGTTATCATCGTAAATGATACGAATTGTAAACGCATTAGGCTCTACCAGATTGAATTCGATTTTGGTTTCGCCTTCGGAATACGCTTCCGCCAATACAATATCTCCCTTTTTATTCGTCAGTTCTACGATTATAGGAAAGCGTTTTACATTTTTTAAATTCAATATCAAATTCCCGTAATCGGCCAGTTCTTTTGTCGTGAGCTTATACGATAAGGTGTCGTTTGCCTTTTCGTAAAAATCGGTTAAAGCACCCGGAAAAAAGGTAAAGTGGTATTTCTCCAAAGGCTCTTTTTTGAAATCAACATATAGTTTCTGGTCAAATTCATCATACTCCGTTGTAAAATCTACCGCCACGGAATCTTTATTTACTAATTTGATTTTAGATTTATCAAATTTCACCAAAGGGGTTTCGGTTTCTAAAGTAAACCGGTCCCTGAAATTGATCACTCCGTTTTGTACCGCCTTTATATTTAAGCTGTCTTTTTTCTGGTCTTTAATTTTAAAACTAAACCTTTTCTTGTAACTGTCTTTGTCTACTTCCAAAGACAAGGAGTCTGCTTTTAGGGGTTTATACCAGATCTGCAAAGAATCTTTCTTCGGGAATTGTGTTACAATAGTCTCGAGGATTTCGGTATTGTTCTTCAGGACGATCTTTGGTTTCGAATTCTTGAAGTTTTGTTTTCCTTCATACGGCAGCAACAATCTGTTTCCGGAAGCCTGTATGGGTTTGAAGGTTTTTAACGGAAGTGTTTCCTTGAATAATTCTACCTCATATACTGTGTCGTTTGGCACGGTGATGTAGCTTTTAAGAAATCCGATCTTATCATCCTTCGGATTGAATTTATTGTTGCTTCCTTTGTCCTTTAAGGCCAGTAAAAGATATTTTCCGGCTTTTAAATTTTCAAATCTAAAAGTTCTCATACTGTCTAACGTATTCGTGATATACCTCGGGTTTTCTTTGTAAATAACCGAATCTTTAAATTTGTCATTTACTTCATAAAGCATTACAGACACAAAATTGTCTACGTTTTTTTCGTAAGCATCTTTGATTTTTCCGTTAAGGGTAAGCGAATCGATATAAGATCCGGTCGAGAAAACATATTTGAACTGGTTGTAGGCGTTTCCTTCGTTATTGTCTGTAATACCCTGCCCAAAATTCAGGCTGTAGGTAGTGTTGGGCTGTAAGGTGTCTCTAAGCTTGATGGTGATGAATCTGCTCACATTGGTGGGTGTGATCAGTGGCTCATATTTCATTGGAGGTGAAATAATCAGCTGTTTGTTTATGTTTTTAAGCTTTATGTATTCATCAAAAGTCAAAGTGATTTCATTTCCTTTAAAGTCAGTACTAAGATTTTTTGGGGAGCTGGATATCAGAACAGGAGCAAGGGTATCTTTCAGTCCGCCGGTAATACTGCCTCTCTTAGCACAGCTTATCATTGATAGTACCAATAAAAAGGAAATATATTTCAGTGTGTTTTTCAACATAACAGGTTTTGAATTTTATTCCACAAAATAACAATTATATTTGCTTTAATAGAAATTTTTTATGCCTTTATTAGTATTTGCGGTTTTTATCTCGTGTTGTTTCTTTAGATATAGATTCCGAAATGCGTTATAATTTCTTACTTTTGGTTTTGTTTTTAATTTAACTGGTTTTGAAAAAGAATATTTTAATGGGTTTGGTGTTTTTTTTACTGCTGTCCTGCAGTAGAAAAGAAGAGCCGGTTATATCTTTTTATTATTGGAAGACCCTTTTTAAATTATCCCAGACAGAAAAAGAAGTTTTAGAAGATAACCATGTTCGTAAGCTGTATATTCGTTATTTCGATATTGGTTTGCATCCACATACGCAGCAGCCCATTCCGATTTCCCCCATTCGTTTTCAGGAAAGTGTGCAGCGTTTTACGGTAGTTCCGGTAGTTTTTATCAAAAATAAAGTCATGTTAGAACCGAATCTCGATATTGATGATCTGGCTGAAAAAACATTTCGCCTGATTGCCGAAATCAATAAAGAGAACAACATTGGCTGTCAGGAAATCCAGATCGATTGCGACTGGACGCTTGCGAGTAAAGACAACTATCTGAAGTTTATTGAAAAATTTAAAAAACGTTCACAGAAAAAACTTTCCGCTACAATCCGGTTGCATCAGGTCAAATATTTTAAAAAGACAAAAATTCCCAATGTCGATTCCGGAGTTTTGATGTATTATAATATGGGCTCAATTGCCCCTGATTCGCTCAACTCGGTGTACGATCCCAAAATCGCAGCACGATATCTGAAGAGTTTAAAAAAATATCCGCTGCCGCTTGATTTTGCTTTGCCTGTATATTCGTGGGGAGTGCACATCAGAAATCAGAAGGTGATTGGCCTGCGTTCCAAAATGAATATTGAGGCGCTTACGAAAGATAAAAATTTTGAACAAACCAGTGCCGTGTTTTTTAAGGTGAAACATTCCAATTATAAAAACGGGGTATTTTACGAAGAAAACGACCTGCTGAAAATTGAAGCAATTGCGGCAGAAGATTTAAAACAAATGGCGGAAGAGCTGAAAGAGCATACTGCGCAGCCTCCGAAAGAAATTATATTTTACGATTTAGACGAATTCAATTTAAAAAACTATGAAAAGAATATTTTTGAACAGGTTATTTCTTGTTTCTAGTGCCTCCTTGCTTTTTGTATACGGAATAATCTATGCCTGTGGAGGCGGAGACGATTGGGATTACTTTGGTTATAATTCGAATTTTACGCCGGAAACATTCGCAGACAAATCCTATACGCCACTTTTTTTATCAGGCGATATCTTTTACGGGATTGGTTTTGATACTCAGCATAATTCCCGTTTTAATGAGGATATACAAGCAGACTGGGAAACCTACCTGAAGGGAAAAGCAAATCCGGCAACGATAAGCTATTTCCTGATTGGCCCAGATAAACCAGCCTCATATGAAGACAGGGACAAACCTCTGGAAAACAAACCCGAAATAGAACAGCTTCATGTTTTTTATAAAACCAAAAAAGAAAATAAGGCTTCGCTGAAGTGGGGGAAAAAAATCAGCCTGAAAGACGATAAAATTAAAAGTTTTATTGAATTTCTCTATCTGGCACAAAAAATAGAAACCGTTTCTTTAGGCGGTGATTACTGGAGCTATGATCCTGTGGTGGCAAAAACATTCGATGATCAGAAGATGATTCAGTCTATTGAAAATGTTTATAATACCACCTCAGATCCTTTTCTGAAAAACAGGTATTGGTTTCTGACCGTAAAGGCACGATTTTACAGTAATGACAAGCAAAAGGCCATTTTGTTTTTTAATAAAACGGAAGCTTCGGTTGCTAAGAACACCTTGTATTACAGGGCACTTTCCTATGTGGCGGGAATCAATTACAAGCAAAAGAAATATGCAGTTTCAAACTACTTATATGCACAGGTGTTTGATAAATGCCCGGAAATGAGAGTGGTGACCGCATACAGTTTTCATCCGCAAAACGATGCTGACTGGAATAAATCGTTGGCAATGGCCAAGAATAGTAAAGAAAAAGCCGCACTTTGGGCCATTCACGGTTATTATAAAGATGAGAGACAAGCCATAGAGAAGATTTACGAATTAGATCCAAAAAGTGAACACTTGAATTATCTGGTCACGCGACTGGTTAATAAACAAGAGCAGAACCTGAATAATTCTTTTCAGCTCAAGGCCGAAGAGAATGTTCCGGTGAAACAGCAGACCGTTGCGGAGAATAAATCGGAAAACCAGGCGAAACTGGATAAAAGTGCTTTCGATTTAATTTCGAAAATTGCAACTGCCGGAAACACCGAAAGACCTTACCTGTGGGATTTGGTTCTGGGTTACCTGCAAACCTTAAAAGGAGATTTTGCCAATGCAGATAAAAATTTCGATAAAGCTGAAAAAACACTTCCTAAAACTGAACTGGCAGGTTATCAGTTGCGATTGCTTCGTTTTATCAATAATCTGAGTAAAATTGATAAGCTCAACGATAAAAACGAAAAGACAATTATAGCTGATTTGAACTGGTTGTACTATGAACTTCCAAAAACCTATAAGGAACAGGAATTTCGTTACCAGAACGCCGTTTCCTGGAGCAGGAATTTCTTGTCTGCCCTTTATAAAGAAAAAGGAAATCCTGTGATGGCTGAGATATTTGGGGAATCCCGTTACAGCTACTGGAATGACGGAAATGCTTTTTATGATAATGAAAAGGTGCTGCTGGATATGAAAGCTTTTCTGGCTAAGACTAATAAAACTGAAATCGAAAAAATCGGAGCTGGAGTGTATAGCCTGAAATTAAAAGATATAAATAATTTTCAGGCTGTTCAGGCAACTTTCAAAAATAAAATCCCGGAAGCAATTGCTTTTATGCAGCAGACCGATTCTGTTCAGTACAATCAGTTTTTAGGAAATCCGTTTAACGGAAGCATAAAAGATTGTCACGATTGTGATCATGTGGCATATCAGAAAAAGAAATATTCTCAAATGGACTTTTTAACGACCATAAAGTCCATGCAGGATAAACTTGCTCAGAAAGAAGAGGTGTATACCAACAGTCTGCTGCTGGGAAATGCTTTTTATAACATTACCCATTTTGGTAACGGCAGAACGTTTTATGAAATAAGTATCGTGGGGTATGGTTCAAGTCCGTATACGTTCAGGGACTCGATGAAAAAGATGATCACCAACTGCGACATTCCTAAAATGTATTACCAAAAAGCACTGGAGGCTGCAACGACAAAAGAACAAAAGGCGAAATGCATTTATATGATAGCGAAATGCGAACGCAATGACTATTATAATAAAAAATACAACGGTTTGAAAAATTGGTGGGAAGCAGATGACGATAAGATCAATTTTATTGCGTGGAACGGTTTTAAAACGCTCAAAAAGGAGTATTCGGATACCAAATATTATCAGGACGTAATTGCGGAATGCGGTTATTTTAATACGTATGTGAGTCAGTAATTCTAATTGAATGTAAAAAATGGTAAATAAAATAGAACATATCGGAATTGCAGTTAAAAATATGGACGATGCCAATGTACTGTTCGAAAAATTATTGGGCGTTCCGTCGTACAAAATGGAATCGGTCGAAAGCGAAGGGGTTTTGACTTCCTTCTTTCAGACAGGAACCAATAAAATTGAGCTTCTGATGGCCACTCATCCCGAAAGTCCCATTGCGAAATTTTTAGAGAAAAAAGGAGAAGGAATTCATCACATCGCTTTTGATGTGGAAGACATTCAGGCCGAGATTGCGCGCCTTAAAATCGAAGGTTTTGTACTGATAAATGAAGTTCCTAAAAAGGGTGCCGATAACAAACTGGTTGTTTTTTTGCATCCAAAGCATACAAATGGGGTTTTAGTAGAGCTTTGTCAGGAAATTAAATAAAAAAAAATACTTTTTTTCGCATTAAATAATGTGTTGAAAATCAATTGGGTTTTTGAAAATAGCCTGTGTTATTTGAAATTAAATATAAATCATACTGTAAAATATTTGCAGTGAATAAAAAATAGTAGTAATATTGCATCCTCAAACCGGTCCTATAGCTCAGCTGGTTAGAGCACCTGACTCATAATCAGGTGGTCCCTGGTTCGAGCCCAGGTGGGACCACAAGTCAATTCTTAAAAAAGCCTTATAAACATTTGTTTGTAAGGCTTTTTTTATTGGGGTAAAATGTAGGAAAAATTATTGATGCTTTTTTTAATACTGCTCTTTTACTTCTCAATTGAATTTTTAAAACCGGATTAAATTTTCATTAAATTTGCGCAAAGCGTTATCTTTTTTTGAAACCAAATAAGTAAAATTGCCGTATGTTTAACTAATACGATTTCGTAAAAGTGTTTTGTTTTAAAATTTCATTTTTTTTGGTTTAAAACTTGCATTTGATTGAAAATCTTATACATTTGTCAAGAATTTGAGCTTAAAACGTTGTTTTTGTGAGAATTGTAATAAGAAAAATAATTTTAATAATATACTATACTGTTTTTCAGTAGATTGAAAATTATGAAGATATCAAAAACTATTTTTTTTGGGTTTTTTGTAACCTTGATTAGTGTTTCAAGTGTTATGGCAGCGAATAATCCTCCTAAGCCAATGGCTAAAACAGCAGCAGGGGCGGGACCTGTAAAACCTCCTAGTGTTCCTATTGACCAGGGGCTGATCCTTTTGGTAATGGCAGCATTATTATTCGGTACGTATACTTTATACCAATATAATTTACAAAGAAAAGCTTCAGTGTAAACTGAAGCTTTTCTTTTTTTGGCAGCATTTGTAACTATTTGTTTATAGAATAGAGTCTGGAAATGTATTTTCCTACGACATCAAATTCTAAATTAATTTTAGTTCCAATTGTGAAATTTTTAAAATTGGTGTTCTCAAAAGTGTAAGGGATTATGGACACGCTAAATTCATTTGTTTTCGAATTTACGACCGTAAGGCTAACACCATTTACGGTAATAGATCCTTTTTCTATAGTAATATTATTCAAATTTTGGTCGTATTCAAAAGTGTAATTCCAGCTTCCGTTGGCTTCCTGAATATTGACACAGGTTCCGGTCTGATCTACGTGACCCTGTACAATATGTCCGTCAAGACGGTCTCCGAGTTTCATCCCTCTTTCCAGATTTACGATATCATTTACTTTCCAGTCGCCTATATTGGTTTTCAGGATTGTTTCGTCTATTGCAGTTACGGTATAAAAGTTGTCTTTTATAGCGACGACTGTCAGGCAGATTCCGTTATGTGAGACGCTTTGGTCAATCTTTAATTCATGGGTGAAAGAAGATTCAACGGTGACATGAAGGTTGCTTTGCTCTTTTTGTATTTCGTGAATCCTTCCTAGGGTTTCTATAATTCCTGTGAACATTGTTGTTTTATTTTACTAAATTTGCATATCAAAATTAGTAATAAATAAACTGAGCACATGAATAAAAAAGCAGAAAATATTATTGTTGGAATTTCAATAGGAGATTTAAACGGTATTGGAAGCGAAGTTATACTGAAAACATTCGAAGATTCCCGCATGTTAGAACTGTGTACTCCGGTTATTTTTGCAAATGCCAAAATACTTTCTTTCGTAAAAAAAAGTGTGACCTCTACAATACAGTTTCACGGAGTTGATAAATTAGATCAGGTTATACCCGGAAAAGTCAATGTCCTTAATCTTTGGAAAGAAGGTGTTGATATTAACTTCGGAGTTAATGATGTGAAAATTGGAGAGTATGCCATAAAATCTTTTGTGGCTGCAACAAAAGCTTTAAAAGAGGGACAGATTGATGTTCTGGTGACGGCTCCCATCAATAAGTATAATATCCAGTCGGACGAATTCAAATTTCCGGGACATACGGATTATTTAGACAAAGAGCTGGAAGGAAATGCGCTTATGATGATGGTTCAGGATAATCTAAGGGTTGGTTTGTTAACAGATCACGTGCCTCTGAATGAAGTTTCGGCACATTTGACAGAAGAATTAATTACAAGAAAAATAGAAACCGTAAGAAAGTCCTTAATAGAGGATTTTAGTATCGTAAAACCAAAAATTGCTGTTTTAGGATTAAATCCGCATGCAGGAGATGGTGGCGTAATCGGTAAAGAAGATGATTTGGTTTTAAAGCCTGTCCTGAAAAAAATATTTGAAAAAGGAACCATGGTTTTCGGGCCATTTCCGGCAGATGGCTTTTTTGGAAGCGGTCAATACGAAAAATATGACGCTATTGTGGCCACTTATCACGATCAGGGACTTATTCCTTTTAAAACGTTATCCTTTGGGAAAGGAGTGAATTATACAGCAGGTCTGAACAGGGTCAGAACTTCGCCGGATCACGGTACAGCCTTTGATATTGCTGGGAAAGACGTAGCAGATTACAATTCATTTAAAGAAGCAGTTTATCTGGCAATTGATATTTTTCGCTCTCGTAATCAGTATGAGGAGATTAGTCAAAAACCACTTAAAATAAAAGAAAAACAGTTATAAACAAAAAAAGGTGAATAAGATTATTAGTTTTATAATAATTTTATATCTTTGCACCCCAATTCAGGTATCTGAGTTTTAGATAGCGATTGGACAAATTGATGTTGAAATGAGCAAAACAAAAGAATTTTTAATTCCTTTCGTAGGGTTAAAACTAGGAAAACACCATTTTGAGTATCAAATAAGTAACGCGTTCTTTGAGAACTTTGATTACGACGAATTTCAAAGTTCGGATATCAAAGTGAGTCTGGTTTTAGATAAGAAAAGCAACATGATGGAGTTGGATTTCAAACATAAAGGAACAGTAAATGTGCCTTGTGATCTGACAGGTGAAGAGTTTGATCTTCCTATAAAAGGGAAAATGAAACTAATCGTTCGCTTCGGGGATGAATTCAATAATGATAATGAAGAGTTGCTGATTTTACCGCACGGAGAGCATGAAATAGATGTAGCACAGTACATTTATGAAATGATTGCACTTTCGGTACCGCTAAAACGGGTTCATCCAGGAGTAAAAGACGGAAGTTTGCAAACCGAAGCCTTGACAAAACTGAAAGAACTAACAGTAAAAGAACAAAAAGAAGAGAGTAAACAAGAAGAAGATATTGACCCGCGTTGGGACAAATTAAAAAAACTATTAACGGATAAATAATATAGTAAAATGGCACATCCTAAGAGAAAAATCTCGAAAACAAGAAGAGATAAGAGAAGAACACATTATAAAGCTACTGTAGCTCAAATCGCTACATGTCCTATTACTGGAGAAGCACATTTATACCACAGAGCTTACTGGCATGAAGGTAAAATGTATTACAGAGGGCAAGTTGTTATCGATAAATCTGTAGCGGTTGCTTAATACGTTTTTGTAAATAATACTGGAACTCTCACATAGTGAGAGTTTTTTTTGTTGGTTATAACTTTCGTTTTTTAAGAAAACAGATACAAATTTCGCTTTGTTTTTTTTTGTAATTTTCAAGTCTTTTAAAAATTTTTCAAATAGGAGTATTTGAAAGGAAATAATAGAATATAATGAATACAATCACAGCCGCAATTACCGCTGTTGGAGCTTATGTTCCTGACTTTGTGCTTTCAAACAAAGTATTGGAAACAATGGTTGATACCAATGACGAGTGGATTACCACACGTACCGGAATAAAAGAAAGAAGAATTCTTAAAGATGCTGATAAAGGAACATCATTTCTGGCCATAAAAGCAGCACAAGATTTAATAGCAAAAGCTAATATTGATCCTTTAGAGATTGATATGATTATCATGGCAACAGCTACTGCAGATATGCCGGTAGCCTCTACAGGAGTTTATGTTGCAACAGAAATTGGAGCTACAAATGCATTTGCATACGATTTACAGGCTGCATGTTCAAGTTTTTTATACGGTATGTCTACCGCTGCAGCTTACATACAATCGGGACGATATAAAAAAGTACTTTTAATTGGTGCCGATAAAATGTCTTCTATTGTTGATTATACTGACAGGGCAACCTGTATTATTTTTGGTGACGGAGCGGGAGCCGTTTTATTCGAACCAAATTATGAAGGTTTAGGTTTACAGGATGAATATTTGAGAAGTGATGGTGTAGGACGTGATTTTCTGAAAATCGCTGCCGGCGGTTCTCTAAACCCAACTACATTAGAAACGGTTCAGAACAAACAGCACAATATCATTCAGGACGGAAAAACCGTTTTTAAATACGCAGTAACGAATATGGCAGATGCCAGCGAATTGATTCTGAAAAGAAACAATCTGACGAATGAAGATGTGAACTGGTTAGTGCCGCATCAGGCAAACAAACGTATTATTGATGCCACTGCAAGCAGAATGGAACTGGAAGATTCTAAAGTATTAATGAATATCGAAAGATATGGTAATACAACTTCAGCGACATTGCCGTTAGTGTTAAGCGACTTTGAACACTTATTCAAAAAAGGAGATAATGTTATTTTCGCCGCTTTTGGTGGGGGATTCACTTGGGGATCTATTTACCTGAAATGGGCTTACGATAAAAAATAAATTAAACTAAAAACGAATCATTATGGATTTAAAAGAAATTCAAAACCTAATCAAATTTGTTGCAAATTCGGGAGTTGCAGAAGTGAAGTTGGAAATGGATGATGTAAAAATCACTATCAGAACAACATTGGAAACAAATGTAACAGAAGCTACTTACGTGCAACAATTACCTGCTCAGCCTGCCTTGCAGCAAGCGGTTGCCCCTCAGCAAACAGCTCCGGTTGTTGTAAACGTTAACACTGAAACACCAGCTGCGGCAGAGGATTCTAAATACATAACTATAAAATCTCCGATTATCGGAACTTTTTATAGAAAACCGTCTCCGGACAAACCCGTTTTCACTGAAGTGGGAAGCACTATTTCGAAAGGTGATGTGCTGTGTGTAATTGAAGCGATGAAATTATTCAACGAAATCGAATCAGAAGTTTCAGGTAAAATTGTAAAAATTCTTGTTGACGATATGTCTCCTGTAGAATTTGACCAGCCTTTATTCTTAGTTGATCCATCATAAATAAATTTAGATTTTAGATTTTAGATTTTAGATTGATTTGGCAGAATTAAGTTTGTCGGGCATCTAAAATTATCTAATTATCAAATTGTCTAATTATCTAATTAAAGTAAGATGTTTAAAAAAATATTAATTGCGAATAGAGGAGAAATTGCACTTCGTGTAATTCGTACATGTAAAGAGATGGGAATTAAAACTGTAGCAGTTTACTCTACAGCCGATGCAGAAAGTCTACATGTTAAGTTTGCTGACGAAGCGGTTTGTATTGGACCTCCTCCAAGTAACTTATCGTATTTGAAAATGTCAAATATTATTGCTGCTGCAGAAATTACAAATGCAGACGCAATTCACCCGGGATATGGATTTCTTTCTGAGAACGCTAAATTCTCAAAAATTTGTCAGGAACACGGAATCAAATTTATTGGTGCCGCTCCTGAAATGATCGATAAAATGGGAGATAAAGCTTCTGCTAAAGCAACAATGAAAGCGGCAGGAGTTCCATGTGTACCAGGTTCAGACGGATTGTTGGAATCTTTCGAACAAACACAAAAATTAGCCAAAGAATTCGGTTACCCGGTGATGCTTAAAGCTACTGCCGGTGGTGGTGGGAAAGGAATGCGTGCTGTCTGGAAAGAAGAAGAGCTTTTAAAAGCCTGGGAAAGCGCCCGTCAGGAAGCTTCCGCAGCATTCGGAAATGACGGAATGTACATGGAGAAACTAATTGAAG
This sequence comes from Flavobacterium sp. ENC, assembly GCF_020991415.1. Classification (GTDB taxonomy): domain Bacteria; phylum Bacteroidota; class Bacteroidia; order Flavobacteriales; family Flavobacteriaceae; genus Flavobacterium. Next base: position 1,144,879 of record NZ_JAJMOY010000001.1, read on the forward strand.
AACCACGCCATATCGAAATTCAGGTAGTTGGGGATTCTTATGGAAAAGCATGTCACCTTTCTGAAAGAGATTGCTCGGTACAACGCCGTCACCAAAAACTTACCGAAGAAACACCTTCCCCTTTCATGACCGACGAATTGCGTACTGCAATGGGAGCAGCAGCGGTAAAAGCAGCTGAGTTCATTAAATACGAAGGAGCCGGAACTGTAGAATTTTTGGTGGACAAACACAGAAATTTCTATTTCATGGAAATGAATACCCGTATTCAGGTAGAGCACCCTATTACAGAACAGGTTATTGATTATGATCTGATCCGTGAGCAGATTATGGTAGCAGCAGGAATTCCAATTTCAGGAAAAAACTACTTGCCGGAATTACACGCTATCGAATGTCGTATTAATGCTGAAGATCCTTATAACGATTTTCGCCCTTCACCAGGAAAAATTACTACGCTTCATATGCCGGGAGGCCACGGGGTACGTTTAGATACTCACGTTTATTCAGGTTATACAATTCCGCCAAATTACGATTCGATGATTGCCAAGTTAATTACAACAGCGCAATCCCGTGAAGAAGCGATTAGCAAAATGCGAAGAGCTTTGGATGAATTCGTTATCGAAGGTGTGAAAACTACAATACCTTTCCACAGACAATTAATGGATGATCCGAGATATATTGCAGGAGATTATACTACTGCATTTATGGATACTTTTAAAATGAATCCAATAGAATAAACAAAAGGCTGTCAATTTTGACAGCCTTTTTTCGTTTACGGCCTACTTAATAAACCCGACAGGTTTCAAAAACCTGTCGGGTTTTTGCTTTAAATTATCGAAGTAAACACATTTAGTGTATACTTTTTACACACTATTTCGTAATAGTATACAGTTTTTTACAGTCCTGAATTTTGGCACGTTTTGCTTAATGCCCTATTTTAAAGGGGTTAAGGGGTTTGTCGGGTGGTTTTGAAGTTACGGCACAATAATTTCATTACCTAAAGCGTAAAACAAACTATTAAATAATTTAAATATATACATTATGAAAAATTTATTTTTATCAGCCGCAATCGTTTTGGGAGGTTTAACTTCATTTGCTTCAACTTCTCCAATAACTACTACAATCGTAAAATCAATCTCAGTTCAGGATGAATATACTGAAATCAAATTAGAAGAAGTACCGGCTGCAGTAACAGAAGCTTTGAAAAAAGCATATCCGGATGCCGTACTTTCTAAAGCATACAAAAATGCAAAATCAGAATACAAACTGGATGTTACAGTAGGAGACAAAACAGGAAATCTTTTTGCTAACGCAGACGGAACCTGGATTAAAAAATAATTAGTATTCCCGTGAAGATTCAAATTAAGAATACTAAGATCAAATTAACAATATTAAAAAATAACTACCATGAAAAATTTATTTTTATCAGCCGCAATCGTTTTGGGAGGTTTAACATCATTTGCTTCCACCTCGCCAATCACAAATACAATCGTAAAAACAATCTCGATTCAGGAGGAATATACTGAAATCAAATTAGAAGAAGTTCCGGCAGCAGTTACAGAAGCTTTGAAAAAAGCATATCCGGATGCTGTACTTACAAAAGCATATAAAAATGCAGCTTCGCAATACAAACTAGACGTTACAGTTGGTGACAAAGTAGGTTCTCTTTTTGCAAATGCAGACGGAACCTGGATCAAAAAATAACCAGCTGAACTAAAAAACTATAGATTATGAAAAAATTAATTTTATCTGCGGCTATCGTTCTGGGAACGTTATCCATGCAGGCTGGAAACACTTATGTAAAAAGTGTTGCTATCCAGTCCGAAACCACACAAGACGAATATAAAGAAATTGATGCTGTTCCGGCAGCAATCAAAACAGCTTTAGACAATGCTTATCCGGGAGTAAAACTGGAGAAAGCTTATGTCAATGACAAAAAAGAATACAAAATTGAGATCATTGTGAGAGAAGAGAAATCTACTGTTTACACGGATGCCAAAGGAAATATTCTTAAAAAATAACTAATTATCAATAACCCATAAAACAATCATTATGAAAAAGTTACTATTATCAGCAGCAATCGTTTTAGGAAGTTTAACTGTTAATGCAGCGACAGCTCCGATGCTAAAAAGTTCAATGAATCAATCTGTAACTGTTCAGGATGAGTTTACTGAGGTTACTGCAGACGCTGTTCCGGCAGCAGTTAAATCAACAGTTGAAAAATCTTTTCCGGGTACAAAACTTGAAAAAGCATATGTGAACGAAAAGAAAGAATATAAACTTGAAATCTCTAATGGAGATAAAAAATACACTGTATTCACAGATGCTGCAGGAAACATCATTAAAAAATAATTAAGATGAAAAAGATAGTTTTATCAGCAGCAATCGTTTTAGGAAGCTTATCCATTTATGCCACCTCCATGGTACATTCTGAGGAAGTAAAAATGGAAGCAACTATTCAGAGTGAATATACTGAAATCGGAGCAGATACTGTTCCGGCGGCAGTGAAAAAAGCTTTGGAAGCTGCTTATCCGGGTGCTAAACTGGTGAAGGCTTACGTAAACGATAAAAAAGAATACAAATTAGATATATCAGTTGGTGACCAAAAGGCTACTGTTTACTCAGATGTCAATGGCAATTGGTTAAAAATATAATTAGGTGAATTAGATTTATGTTTTTGGTGAAAAAGAGATTGTTTAAATAACAATCTCTTTTTTTTTGCAAAATTTTGTGAAAAGACAAGTTTAATAGTATTATTTTAGCAAAAAAGTCACAAAAAACAAATGCCAAAGATATTACTAATAGAAGATGATATTTCATTCTGCAAATTATTGGAGAAATTTCTGATAAAAAAACAGTATGAAGTAATTATTGCTTTTTCAGCTGCGGAAGCCCGATTAGCAATTAAAAATCAATCGTTTGATTTGATTTTGACGGATCTTCGATTGCCTGATTCTGACGGAATTGGACTTATGGCCGAATTTAAGGCCTCAAACCCTGAAACTCCTGTAATCCTGATGACAGGTTACTCGGATGTAAATACAGCGGTAAAAGCGATTAAAAATGGCGCTGCCGACTATATTTCCAAACCTTTTAATCCCGATGAGGTTTTGCTCGTAATTACAAATGCCCTGCAGCAAACCACACCGCAGGCAGACGATGCTCCTGTAAAGGAAAAGAAACCGGCCAGAAAACAAACTCCTGGAAATGAAAACGAATTTGTAAAAGGGATTTCCGTTGCCTCAAAAAAATTACTGGACCACATTCAATTGGTAAGCCCAACCGATATGTCCGTGCTGATTATCGGAGAAAGCGGTACAGGTAAAGAAATTATCGCCAAAAGCATCCACGAGCAAAGTAACCGAAAAAACAATAATTTTATTGCTGTCGATTGTGGTGCCATTCCAAAAGAACTGGCTGCAAGTGAATTTTTCGGACACCTGAAAGGATCGTTCACCGGAGCCATCAGCGACAAAATGGGCTATTTTGAAGCCGCTAACGGAGGAACTCTTTTTCTGGATGAAATAGGGAATCTTTCATATGAAAATCAGATACAGTTGCTGAGAGCGCTTCAGGAAAGAAAAATCAAGCCTGTTGGAAGCAATAAAGAAATAAACGTCGATATCAGGATTATTACAGCGACCAACGAAGATTTACGTGAAGCGGTAAAAAATGGTGATTTCCGTGAAGATTTATACCATAGAATCAATGAGTTTTCGATTCTGTCCCCTTCATTGACAGACAGGGAAGAGGATCTGATGGTTTTTGCCGATTATTTTCTGGAGAAAGCCAATCAGCAATTAAATAAGGAAATTATCGGATTTGCACCGGAAGTAGTTAAAATTTTTCAGAACTACAGCTGGCCCGGAAATTTGCGCGAACTTCAGAATTGCGTAAAACGTGCTACTTTATTGTCACGCGGCGATTTTATTGAAAGCGATGTTTTGCCTGCTGAATTTTTCCAAATCCAGAAACAGCAAAATGCGACCGGAAATTTTTCGTTGTCAGATAATGAAAAGGAAACCATTATTCATGCCTTGTCTAAAGCGCAGAACAATAAATCTGAAGCTGCGAAATTACTTAAGATCACCAGAAAAACACTTTATAATAAATTAAAGCAGTACAATATAGATTAAACTATTTCCTGTTTTAAAGAATCAAAAAGTATCTCAGTTTTGGTTTTTAGTTTTGTAAAAACACCTTCCAGGGCATCATTCTTAAACTCATCTTTTTCCAGACCTTTTAGGATAATGGCAATTTCATTAGACTGAATCTGTTTGAACATGGGTGCAATTCGGTGCGCTATAGCGCCAATTTCGGCGGTGTTTGTTTCGGCAATGGCTTTGCTTAACAAAACCAGGTTTTCTTCCGTACTCTCAATAAAGGAGTTGATTACATCTTTTAAGGATTCATTGTCGTTTCCTAAAAACTCTTTTAAGGTTTCCAATGAATACAATTGTGTCGAAGAAATTTCCTGTACAGCTTTGATTTCATCAGCCGGAAGAGGATTATGTTCTAAAATATTATGAATCGTTTCCAGAAGGACTTTTGGCGAATAGGGTTTTTTAATAACAGTGGTAAATCCGGCTTTGCTGTACACCGAAAAATCAAGGTCTGTTCTGCCCGTAAGTGCAATTACTGGCTGGTTTTTAAATGTTGTAGTATTGGAGCTTTTCAGTTTTTCAATAAACATAAAGCCGTCCATTTCGGGCATCTGAATATCGGTAATGATGAAATCGAAATTCGTATTCGAAATGGCTTCTAAGGCTTTTGATGCCCTGTTAAAAGATAAAACATGATGTTTTTCCTGTCTTAAAACCCCGCTCGTTAAATTCAGTAAATTAATATCATCATCAATGACAATAAACGTCTGTTCTTTGACAGGACTGAAAACAGGTGGTTTTTTGATTTCTGAAGGAGTAGTGGAACTATTGTCAAATAGTAAAGGAAGCCTGATTTCAAACGTACTTCCTTCTCCAAAAGTACTTTCAAGAGTTAAGTTTCCTCCAAGAATTGTTATTATTTTTTGGCAAATAGAGAGGCCAAGGCCGGTTCCACCATATTTTTTTTCGATATTTTCATTGGCCTGGGCAAATTCCTCAAAGACTAATTGCTGATTTGCTTTTTCAATTCCGATTCCGGTATCTTCGATGGTAATGACAAAAAAGTTGTTTTCAGTCGCATAGGAGCTGATTTTGATATAGCCTTCTTCGGTGAATTTATAAGCGTTTCCGACAAGATTGGTCAGGATTTGTTTCAGGCGAAAAGGATCTCCGACAATCGTTGTGTTCAGTTTTTCATCAATATTGATAATAAGTTCAATGTTTTTGTTTTTATAAACCGTCTGAATGTTTCTCGCGGCATCCTCAATTACTTCCGGTAACAGGAAAGGTACTTTTTCGATGCTGATTTTCCCGGCTTCGATCTGTGAGAAATCCAGTAAATCCTGAACCAGCTGCGAAATATACTCAGAGGAATTTTTAATGTTTTTAACGAAATAGGATTGTTTGGTATTCACATCCGAATTGCCCAGCAGTTCCGTGTAGCCCACAATCGTGCTTAAAGGTGTTTTTAAATCATGGCTTACGGTCGAAATCAACTGTTCGCGGCTTTTAAGCAGGTTTTTGGTTTTGAAGTTCGCAATTTCCAGCTGTTTTTTATAAAGCTGCGATTTCGAATAATCACTGACAATCAGAATGGAGAAAAAGACAGTTAAAAACAAACCGATAATAGCAGAGACCGTTACGATCTCATTGACCTTTTTAAGCGATTTTTCTTTTAGTGAATTATTTTTGATCGAGTTGATAATGATTTCCCTTTCGATAATACGAAGGACTTTTCGGAGTTGCTCCGAGATGGCAATTTCGTTTTTGAGCAGTTTGTTTTCTTCGAAATTCAGGGATTCCTTTTTCTTTTCTGCTTTTAGTTTTACGTTGCTCAACAGTTTTTTGGAATTGGCCAGAATAGAATCAGAGGCTTGTTTGCTCAATGTGTTGGTACTGTCGTCCGGAATATTCTGATTCAGGTAATCGACATATTTCTGGAGTACATTTCGCTGGTAGCTGCCTAAATCATTCGGGCTTTTCGTAAAATCCTGCAGTTCTAATTTGCGGAGTTTAAACTCCATTTTAGTGATTTCGTTAATAGCAGTATTCACCGAGACTTCGTCCTCGGCTTTGTTTTTTATGGTTTTTAGCTGTTTTATATTATCTGTTTTTTCAGATAACAAATACGTGACACTGTCTAATAATACTTTTTGATATTCCGTGGTGACAATTTGTTTTAAGGTATCAATTCTGGATTTTAAGGAATCCGTTTCGATCAGGTAACTTTTAAAATCATTCTCAGAGTTGGTCTGAATCGTTTTTCGGGCTAAACTTTCCGTTTTGTATACGTTCGAAAAAAGTTTGCTCACCCTAAGGATTTTTGTTTTTTCTAAGGCAATTTTATCTTCAAGTTTGTTATATACCACATTTTCAGAATACAAAAACCATCCAACGGTAACGACTAATCCCAACAGTGCTATATAACTGAAGAGTACTTTAAACGGCATATAACTTCTTTTACTCTCCATAGATGACAACAGTAGTAGGTATTAATGTTTATTATAATCGAAACGCCTGCAATTTATTTAAATTTTTCCCTTTTCAGAAATATATTTAAACCTAATATTTATATAATTGCCAGATTTAAAAAACAAAATAGCTGCAGATTATATAAATCTACAGCTATTTGTATGAAAAGTTTCAGTTTTCAGGTTTTAAATGGATAGGAACTAAAGTGTTTCTTTTAACCATTTAAAAAATTCACCCTGCCAAACCTGAGCGTTCTGTGGTTTTAAAACCCAGTGATTTTCTTCCGGAAAGTAAAGCAAACGGCTTTTGATTCCTCTTAACTGGGCAGCCTGAAAAGCTTCTTGTCCTTGTCCGATCGGTACACGGAAATCTTTTCCTCCCTGAACAATTAAAATAGGCTTGTTCCAATTCTGCACTAAACTGGCAGGGTTGAAAGTCGTATAGGTTTTTTGTGCCACGGCATTGTCTTTTTCCCAGTAAGCACCTCCGAAATCCCAGTTGTTAAAGAAAACTTCTTCTGTAGTTCCGAACATACTTTGTGTGTTGAAAACACCATCATGAGCGATAAAAGTCTTGAAACGGTTGTTGTGAATTCCGGCTAAGTAAAACACGGAATATCCTCCGTAACTCGCGCCAACACAACCTAATCGGCTTTTGTCAACATAGCTTTCTTTGGCCACATCATCAATAGCAGACAAATAATCATCCATCACCTGTCCGCCCCAGTCTTTACTGATTTGTTCGTTCCATTCCACTCCGTGCCCCGGCATTCCGCGACGGTTGGGAGCCACGACCACATAACCTTTGGCGGCCATTAAAGAAAAATTCCAACGGTACGAATACGATTGTGTCAATGCAGATTGTGGTCCGCCCTGACAATATAATAACGTCGGGTATTTTTTGTTGGCATCAAAATTTGGAGGTAAAATTACCCAAACCAGCATTTTCTTCCCGTCTGTAGTGGTTACATAACGTTTCTCTGTTTTGCTTAAGGTTAATGTTTTATAAGTTTCGGTATTGACGTTCGATAATTGTTTCCAGGTATTTTTCTTTAAATTATAAGAAAAAATCTCAGCCGCATGATTCATATCCGTTCTGGTCACAATGATATCATCACCGGAAAAACCAACTAAATCATTGACGTCAAAATCACCATTCGTTAACTGACGAACTGTAATGGCAATTCTGGTCAAACCAGGGAAATTAACGCTGAAAAGTTGTTTGGTGCCATCGACCGGTGCTACAAAAAATACGTTTTTGCCGTCTTTGCTCCAGATAAAATGATCTACCGTTCCGTCCCAATTTGCAGTTAAATTCATTTTGATTCCTTTGAATTCAACAATAATGTCATTTTTGTCTGCTTCATAGCCGTCGCGTTTCATTTGCAGCCACGTCAGGTTTCCCGTTGGGGAAAATTGCGGAGCCATATCGTAACCTAAATTGTCTTCGGTTCTGTTGACTGTTTTCTGAGTCTCTAAATTGTACTCATAGATATTGGTGTTGGTAGAAATAGCGTAGGCAGTTCCTGCTTTTTTCTTGCAGACATACAAGATGCTTTTTCCATCGGGAGACCAGATGTAATCTTCGTCTCCGCCAAACGGTTTCTGCGGACTGTCGAAAGTTTCTCCTCTTAAGATATCAATTCCGGCAGTGCCCTCTTTGTTTTCCTTATAAAAAACATGGTTGAACTTCCCTTCATTCCACGTATCCCAGTGACGGTAATCCAAACCATCGTAAATCTGAGCATCGGATTTGTCGAGGTTGGGATAAAAATCTTTTCCTAAAACGTTATTAATTTTCACTTCTTCATTGTACACCAAAAATTTTCCGTCAGGCGAAATATTTTTGTCTTTCAGTACTTCTTTGGTGTCTTTGATTTCAGTGGCATTCCCTCCGGTTACCGGTAAAGTGTACAATTTAGAGTGTGATTTGTTTTCTTCTATGGAAGGGGTCGTAACCTTAAAAACAATATTTTTTTCGTCTTTTGAAAGGCCAAGCGGTGTTACTCTTCCTAGTTTCCATAACAATTCCGGTGACATTACATTTTGTCCGATAGCGTTTAAACTCATCATTATTAAGGTTGTGAATAATACTTTTTTCATAATTGATATTCTGATTTTTGAGGAGCTAAAAGTACGAATTTTAAATTCCAAATTTTTAAATTGCTTCGCCTATTCGCTATCGCTCGGGTCCAAATTCCAATTTATTGTTAAAACTTTTAATTGTTCTGTCACCCTGAACGGAGTTAAAGGCTGGTTGTAGAAAAAGGGCTTCGACTTCGCTCAGCCTGACATCTGTTAAACCATATAAGTGATATAAGTTCATTTAAGTATGAGGTTTGTTTGTTTTGTTGAGTTCTTAAGATTGTCACCCTGAGCGGAGTCGAAGGCTTTTGGAAATAAAAAGGGCTTCGACTCCGCTCAGCCTGACATCTGTTAAAACCATATAAGTGCTTTGTTTGTTTTGTTAGTTATTGAGATTGTCATCCTGAGCGGAGTCGAAGGCTTCTGGAAATAAAAAGGGCTTCGACTACGCTCAGCCTGACATCTGTTAAAACCATATAAGTAATGGAAGTTCATTTAAGCAGGAGGTTTATTTGTTTTTTTTGTTTATTGAGATTGTCATCCTGAGCGAAGTCGAAGGCTTCCGGAAATAAAAGGGCTTCGACTCCGCTCAGCCTGACATTTGTTAAAACCATATAAGTAATGGAAGTTCATTTAAGCATGAGGTTTATTTGTTTTTTTTGTTTATTGAGATTGTCATCCTGAGCGGAGTCGAAGGCTTCTGGAAATAAAAGGGGCTTCGACTACGCTCAGCCTGACATCTGTTAAAACCATATAAGTGCTATAAGTTCATTTAAGAATCGGGTTGTTTGTTTTATTAGTTATTGAGATTGTCATCCTGAGCGTAGTCGAAGGCTGGTGGAAATAAAAGGGCTTCGACTCCGCTCAGCCTGACATTTGTTAAAACCATATAAGTGTTGTAAGTTCATTTAAGCATGAGGGTTGTTTGTTTTGTTAGTTATTGAGATTGTCATCCTGAGCGGAGTCGAAGGCTTCTGGAAATAAAAGGACTTCGACTCCGCTCAGCCTGACATTTGTTAAAACCATATAAGTGGTGTAAGTTCATTTAAGCATGAGGTTTGTTTGTTATTTATAGAGATTGTCATCCTGAGCGTAGTCGAAGGCTGGTGGAAATAAAAGGGCTTCGACTTCGCTCAGCCTGACATGTGTTAAAACCATATAAGTGCTATAAGTTCATTTAAGAATCGGGTTGTTTGTTTTGTTAGTTATTGAGATTGTCATCCTGAGCGGAGTCGAAGGCTTCTGGAAATAAAAGGGGCTTCGACTTCGCTCAGCCTGACATCCGTTTAAAAAAAACTTTTAAATGAACTTCTATTACTTATATGGTAAAACAAAAAATCTGTATTTTTATAAAAAAATCACTCATGGAATTAAGTTACTGGGAGCTTAAAAATTGGTTCACGGATGTAGATTATACGATCGTTGGCAGCGGAATTGTTGGTTTGCATGCAGGCCTGCGCTTGCGTGAAAAATTTCCGGCAGCAAAAATCCTGATTTTAGAAAGAGGAATGCTGCCGCAGGGCGCCAGTACAAAGAATGCCGGTTTTGCCTGTTTCGGAAGCCTTTCTGAAATTATGGAGGATCTGAAAACGCATTCAGAAGAAGATGTTGTAAAGCTTATCGAAAAACGCTGGCTGGGTCTGCAGCTGCTTCGAAAAAGACTGGGTGATGCCGCCATAGATTTTAAACCACATGGCGGATATGAAATTTTTCTGAAGGAAGATGAAAGAGGTTTTAACGATTGTCTGAGTAAATTGCCTTTTGTAAACGATATCCTGAAACCGCTTTTTAAAGCAGATGTTTTTAGTAAAGAAACAGACCGGTTTGGTTTTAAAAACATTCAGGATTATTTGATTTTTAATCCGTTTGAAGCCCAGATCGATACCGGAAATATGATGCAGGAATTACTGAAACAAGCCGTTGCTGCCAATATTCTGATTCTGAACCAACAGACGGTAACGTCTTATCTCGATAAGGGAAATGAGGTGGAAGTCGTATTGAATGATTTTAGTTTTATTTCGAAAAAAATACTTTTTGCAACAAATGGGTTTGCCCATACGTTAACAAAGGGAGCCGTGCAGCCGGCAAGGGCTCAGGTTTTAATTACGGAACCTATTCCGAACTTAGATATGAGGGGGACTTTTCATCTGGACCGCGGGTATTATTATTTTAGGAATATCGGCGACCGGATTTTACTCGGCGGGGGACGTAACCTTGATTTTGAGACCGAAAACACGACGGAATTCGGCCAGACCAAAATTGTGCAAAATAAATTGGAAGATTTACTTAAAAATGTAATTTTACCAAATCAGGAATTCCGGATTGCTCACCGTTGGAGCGGCATTATGGGAATAGGAAACAGTAAAACGCCTGTAGTGACGCAACTGTCTGAAAACGTGTTTTGTGGAGTGCGTTTAGGCGGGATGGGCGTCGCGATAGGAAGTTTAGTAGGAACAGAATTAGCAGATTTAATATAATGGCAGTCAAAAAACCAGCACCAAAAAAAACAACCGCAAGCAAACCAAAGCCTAAAACAGCTTCAAAGAAATCGAATCGTTCTTTTGGAGAAAAGGTTAAATGGTTTTTTATCAAATTATTTCTATGGTTCTTCGGCCTTTCGATAGGGTCGGTGATCTTTTTTAAATATGTTCCTGTTCCTTTTACGCCCCTGATGCTTATTCGGGCTATCGAAAATAAGATGGGTGGAAAAGAAGTGTACTTTGATCATGACTGGGAACCAATTGAGAAAATTTCAATGAATCTGCAGAAAGCTGTCATTGCCAGTGAAGACGGAACTTTCCTTTCACACAATGGTTTTGATTTTAAGGCACTTCAGAAAGCATACAAAAGCAATGAGCGCGGCCGCAGGATTCGCGGTGGAAGTACGATCTCACAGCAAACGGCCAAAAATGTGTTTTTATGGCAGGGAAAAAGTTATTTCCGTAAAGGATTAGAAGCTTATTTTACCGTTTTGATAGAAGTGATCTGGGGCAAAGAGCGTATCATGGAAGTCTACCTGAACAGTATCGAAATGGGTGATGGTGTGTATGGGGCTTATGCCGCCACCCAACACTGGTACCGACGCGATGCTTCGAGTCTGACCCCGATGCAGGCTGCAGGAATTGCGGCTATTTTGCCTAATCCAAGAAAGTTTAAAGCCACCGGATCGTCGAGTTATATCAACAGACGTAAAGAAAGAATAGTTCGTGAAATGCGCGCCGTTGGAAAAATACATTATGATGGGAAATAGAAAAGCCTTTTTAGTGCTTCTGTTATTGACATCAGCATTCACTTTTGGACAGGGAAAAACCAGCGAAATCGGATTTATAACCGACAATGATTTATATACCTCTTCTAAAAATGATATGTATTATACCAATGGCTTAGAACTGTTTTATCGTTTTTTGTCGAAGAACGAAAATCCGAAAATCAATAAGAAAATAACCGAGTTTCGGGTAGGGCAGTATATTTACAACCCGAGATATATTAACATTGAAGCCCGGGACAATAATAATCGCCCTTTTGCGGGATATCTTTTTGCCGAAGCGGGCCGAAGTTTTTTCTATAACAGTGAGTCGGTTTTAAAAACAGATTTCCAGTTGGGTTTTGTCGGACAAAATTCGTTGGGAAAAGAAATGCAGGAAGCATTCCACCATGTCATCGGATATAAAAAGGTCTATGGATGGGAGAATCAGATTCATAATGCTTTGGGCGTACAGGCTCATGCGCTGTATTCGAAGAAATTATTTCCAAGCCGCCATAACGATTTTATAGATCTTCATTTTCAGTCGGAAGGAAATCTGGGTACTATTTTTACAGGAGTTTCCACAGGTTTTTTAACCCGCATTGGCTTTAAGAAACTGCTTCCGGTTTACGATTCCAATTTGCATGATGCGTCAGTGAGTGCTGTATTGCCATATACCGTGAGAGAGTTTTATTTCTATGCGATACCGAGTGTTAATTATCAGTTTTATGATGCGACCATTCAGGGAAGCCTTTTTAATAACGAAAGTCCGGTTACTTTCGATTTGCAGCCGCTGCGTTTCAATGCCGAGTTTGGGCTGAAATACCGTCATGATAACTTCAACTTTTCCTATGCTTTTATTTACCACGGCAGGGAACTGGACAGCCACGAAATAACAGGTTCTTTTTATGGCTCGATCCGTCTTTCGTATCTGCTGAACTAGAAAATCTTTTAAAAACGAAAAGGGATTAAATTTTAAAACGTTTAATTATTTTCTTTTCCTTATTGAAATCTACTTCCAGGGAATCACTGGATATTTTTTTGATCGTCAGTCCGTCAACAAGATCGTTTTTTCGTAAACGAAACATTTTAGAATCAATTTTCAGGATTACCATTTCTCCACGCGAATCTTTTATATAACCGTGATAGGAGATCGCAGGCCATACGATCAAATGTTTCATTGTTGGTGCAGGGGCAGCTTTTTTAACTGGAGCAGAATGGCTGGTATTCGGCACATATTGTCTTTGCGGACGGGAAACAACTTCCTGAACCTGCTTGTTTAAGAAAGGGTCTCTTGCTACATCTTCCAGGGCAAAAGTATCTTTGTTAATCTGGTTGAATTTAACGGTAGGCGATCCTGCGGAGTTGTTAACGGCTAATTCCTTAGAGGTAAAAAACCGGTTGATCGTTTTGTAAAAAACAGAACCCCATAACCCGAGTACCACGACGATTAAAATTATATTTATCTTTTTCTTGACCATCTCTGTACTAAATTACGGTGAACTTAAAGGGTACGCTGTAGGCACTTACATTTCCGGCTGCATCTGTCGTTTTAATTCTCCAGTAATAATCGCCTAATGTGGTAAAAATACGCTGATAAGACGTACTTGCATTATTAGTCGGGAAAAGAATGGTTGTAAAAGTACTGGTGTTGGAAAATTCAATCGTGTACAAAAGAGGAGACTGGATTGTTCCGGTATCCGTAGGAGAAACCCAGGTAAATGTAGTCGACACATTGTTGGTAATAATCGCATTAACAGCCGGAAGGGAATTCACAGGCACCCCCGGTACCACAGTATCAATAAAGAAATTCCTCGATGAGAACTGGGCGGTCTGACTTGTGCTGTTGATTCCTCTTACCTTCCATTGGTAATTGGCATCTTTTGTTAAATTAGTGCTGTTCAAAGTAACCGATGTTTCGGTAGTACTTTCGGCTTTATAGACTGATTCACTGGTGGTTGTGTTAATGACTTCAACATAATAGCTGGTAGCAGCAGCCAGTTTTTGCCATTTGATCGTTACGTCAGCACTGTTTTTATACACATTGTTATCCGGACTTGTCAATACCACCTGCTGATTGCTTAAGTCATCGGTTGTGACCATTGAAAAGTTGGAAATACCGGAATATTTGGATTCATACGCAAAGTTTTCTCCTCTTACTTTCCATTGGTAACTCCCTGTCAGTAACGGGATGTTTAAACTGGTTTTGGCGACCAGCGAATCGACCACAATAGTTTGGTTGATGTCCAGCACCTGCAAACGGTATTTTTTGGCTCCGTCAATCTCGTTCCATTGAAAATTAACGACATTGCTTTCTATGGTAGTATTGTCTTTTGGTGATACTACTTCTATGGTATCGTCTGAGATGTCTTCTTCAAAAACATCTTCGCAGGATACAAGCAGCAGAACGAAAAGAAACGGTATAATTTTATTTAGTGTTTTCATAATTTTGAAAAATCATTTTTAAATGTAAAACTTCAGAGGTGTTGCTTTTTTTGACGGTGTAAAAATTCATGCTGACCATTCTTGAAAAATCAAACTTTTTTTCAAAATCATAACCTAAGGCCAGCAGCTGGTTGCAATTTCCGGTGACGTCAAGCTGATTGCTGATAATCCGGTAATTTTCATCCGAAAAAACATGGGTGGGCTGTAAATCATTGATGGAAACTTTGGGATTTTCAGTAGAAGCAAAACTGATGATGCCCTGCTGTACCATCTCTTTTGTGATGCCTTCTTTCCCGATGACACGATCCAGATAGTTGATTTCCTTGGTTAAACCTTCTGTGTTATTGGCTTTTTTGTTGATCTGATTCGTTTTTTCAGCTAAGGTCCTGTACTCGTTTATGACCTGAAATAAAGTATGGAAGGATCTTTTGTATGCTGTTATCAGCAGCATCACAAAGATCAGGACCAGTGCCGTGAATTTCTTTTTATAGGAATATTTCTCAAACATCTTTTATCGTGATTTTTATTTCAAACTGCGATTTATTTTTCTTGTCTTTCTTAAAACTGATGATTTCAAAATTCTTAAGCCAGCTCATTTTTTTTAATTTTTCCATCCAGTTGTTGAAGGACGTTTCATTAAAAGTCTCGCCTTTAATGACGATTACTTTGGCTTCAAAACCAATTTTCTGAGTGGCTTTTACTTCTTTGCTGACTGGAATAATATTCAGACCCGTTAAAGAAATGTCACCCGGAATTCCTTTTATAATTTCATAACTGTAAAAGGAAAGAAACTTCGAGGATAAAAATCCGGACTCGTTTAACAGCTGCTGTTTGTTTTCTTTTTGTTTTTCCAGGTCAAGAATTAATTGATACGATTGACTGGAATACACATTCTGAAGGTTGAGTTCTGCATTTTTGGAACCGTAATACTGGATTAGCAGATAACTCAGCAGCAGACTGGATAAAAAACCGACAAGCATGGTAATCCCAAGGATGTTGAATGCTTTTTTGTAAATGATTTCCTCTGTACTTAAACTTTCGTCTGTGGTTTTGGAAACTTCTTTCTGCTGAATAAAAAAGTGAACGATAATTCCGTAGAGCGAGAGGAACTTATTTGAAATAACGTCTTTCCCAATCGTATAGTTTTCTCTTTTTACAGGTTCGGCCTGCTTGGTGAACTGAACAAGTTTTCCGTTGTCAAATTCTAACAGTAAATCGTTTGATGTTATAGTATCTTTTTTCACAGCATCGTATAACAACGCCGCTAAGAAGGAACCAATGTAAATATCGGCTACCTGAAAACCTTTTTTAAGGAATTTATCCGTAATTTCATTGACGATGTTTTTCCTGCAAAAGCTCATGAAATTACTGCCGGAGCCAATAATGCTGGTGTGGTAAATCGATTCAAAGTCAATGTTTTTGTACCAGTTGACATCACTTTCGGTATTGAAATTGATTTCTTTATTTAAAATACCTTTTCCGTCAATAGCCAAAAGTACCGGAATCTTAAGATCAATGTTCCGGGCGACTTTGTCAAAAGTATCAAAAGAGGTATTGCTTACAATATCTATTTTGTTTCCTTTTTTCTTCACGGTAAGTACATAATAACTTTCCTCATCCTCTTTTCGGATGATTCCAATTACATGCAAATTGTTTAGCTTTATTATTTTAGATAAAAACGTAATCATTAATATACCACTGTTGGTTTAATAAAAATGTGCAATTTCGAATTGGTTTTGGCCTTTTTCCTGCTGCTGAAAAACCATTTGATAATTGGAATTCTTGACAAAAGAGGAGTTCCGGAACCGGCATCTTCCTTTTTCAGTTCATCCAGACCGCCCAGTAAGATCATTTCACCATTTTTGACACGAACCAAAGATTCAAATTTTTGTGTTGCTTTTCCGGGAGGTGCCGTTTCTCCGGCTCTTCCAAGGAATGAACTTTTTTCGACCACAATGGTAAGCGTTACATTCTCGTCTATGGAAACAAAAGGTTTTATCGAAAGACTTAGATTCGCGTCCGTAGATTTCCACGTACCTGAATTTAGGATATCATTTCCGATGTTGCTGTTGATTAACCGGTTGCTTTGTTCGAAATAATAGCTGGTTTCCCCAATAGATAATTTTGCTTCATGTCCGCTGATGGTCGCGATTTTCGGCGTAGATTCTACTTTTACAATCGAGTTGTTTTCCAGTAATTTCAGATTCAGGTAAAAAGCCTCCGTTACTTTTCCGAGTTTAAAAATTCCGAAACCATTAAAGGCTTCGATCAGACTGTTTACAGAAGTCGAATTTACCGTCACATCTGTCGAAGGAAATAAGGTTCCGCCGGTGACCTGTTTGTTGATTTTATCCAGTCCGGCTTTCATTCCGGTCTGTACATCATGGGATTTGTTGTATTGTACAATGATGACTTCAATCTGTACCATTGGTACCACTTTGTCAATCTGTTTGATATAAATTTTTAATTCTTCCAAGATTGATTTCGATCCCGAAGCTACCAGACCGTTTAGCTCGACAAATTCCTTGATTTCGAGTTTCTCGGAAAATACTTTTGGTAATGAAGCCAGTACCAGTTCAATCGACCTGTTTTCCAGTTGAATAATTTCGGTAGCGCGCAATCCTTCTGCACCTTCTTCCCCGATTAGGTATAAATTATCCTGTTTTTTGAAGGTGTATTTTTTTCCTTTGAAAATATGAAACAACAATTCGTCAAAAGTGATGTTATCGGCCGAAAGCGTTGTTTTTTCATTCTCCGGTTTGTTGTACAGAAAATAATTCACATGCAGTTTTTCTGCTGCTTCGGTTAATAAATCGGAAGCATCGGCAATATAGGCTTTGACAGACAAGAGGCCGTTTTTATTTACGGTTACTTCATAATACCCCGGCACTCCGGCACTCGATTTAGGCTGTTTTGCTTTTTGGGAACTACCATTTACACTAACTGCCCCGTCTTTGTTTTTTTCGATGAAGTAAAAACCGTTTTCGTCTTTGGTCGCAATCAGATCATTTGATTTAGAAATCATTTCGATGACCTGATCAAAGGGACGGTTCAGTATATAGGAAGAAACGCGGAGGTTTTTTACTTCCGGTGCTAAAACTAAGTTTTTCCCTGATTTATCTATGATTGCTTTTGCAACTGCCGATAAGGTATCGTTTTCTAATTTAACCGATAGAAAATCGTTTTGGGAGTTGTAGCTGACATCAATAATTTTGGGCGCTTTTTTCTCTACAATCGTGACTGTTTTTCTCTTTTTGAAGATAATGATATTGTTCGTAAAAGTAACTTCCAGATCGTATTTCTGTACCAGGTGAATGAACACGTCTTTTACGGTTACATCAAAAAAGTTATTGGACACGGGTTGATTTAATTCGGTATCCACATCAATGTTCAGCTGGTGTTCTTCGGCTATAGAAGAAATAAAGTCGTGTAATGTTAATCCTGAAACGTCTATTTTAATAGCTTCATTAAGTCCCTTTTTCTGGATGGAAAGGTCGTCCAGTTTCTTGCTTAATTCGTTGATGTCCTGTTGCGCAATAATACTATTTGTAAAAAACAGTACCATAATGATGTAACCTAATTTTTTAAACATTTATTTATAAGTTAATTAAAATAGAATATATTTCTTCTAAAGCCGTTTCTCCTTCGGCCAAAATATCAAAAGCTTTTTCTGATAGTGATTTATAATTTTCATCGTTACTGAATAACTTCGTAACGGTATTGTTTTTTATGGCTTCGGTGATAACGGAATCAATGGTCAGTACTTCATAAATAGCCGTTCTTCCTTTGTATCCGGTATGAAAACACTGATTGCAGCCTACTGCTTTGTAGTATGTTTCGATTTCGTACGGAAATTTATAGTTCATAGGGAAATCTTTTTTGGTACAAGGCACTTCCTTTTTACAGTGGCTGCAAAGTTTTCGAACCAGTCTTTGTGCTACGGACAGGTTTAAGGTTTCCGCGATCAGATAGGAGGGAACGCCCATGTCTATCAATCTGGAAATGGTACCTACTGCCGAATTGGTATGGATCGTAGACAATACCAAATGCCCGGTCAAGGAAGCCCTGATGGCCATTAAGGCCGTTTCGGAATCCCTGATTTCCCCAAGCATGATGACATCGGGATCCTGTCTTAAAAAGGATTTCAGCGCAGAAGAGAAAGTCAGACCAATATCTTCTTTGAGCTGTACCTGATTGATTCCTTTTAAAGTATACTCGATCGGGTCTTCTACGGTGACTATATTTCTACGGCTATCATTAAGCAATCGTAATGTCGCGTACAATGTTGTTGTTTTTCCCGAACCGGTTGGTCCGCTGATCAGGATAATCCCGTTGGGTTTTTTTACCGCTTCCAGATAGTGTTCCAGTTCTTCTTCCTGAAGGCCCAGTGTACTTAAATCGATATTGGAGGCATCCTGGCCTAATAAACGCATTACGATCTTTTCGCCAAAAAGGGTCGGTAAAATCGAAACCCTGATGTCAAAAGAATCATTGGTAATCCTTCCGTCCTGCGGCAATCTTTTTTCGGTAATGTTCAGTTTTGCCCTGATCTTGATTTTGTTGACCAGCTCGAGGTAATTTTCGCGTTCTACTTTATAACGTTCAATTAGCTGTCCGTCGATCCTGAACCGGATTCGGGCGGAACTTTCATAAACCTCAAAATGAATATCACTGCATTTAAGTGATTTGGCTTCTTCCAGTAAACTTTCAAGGAAATCGCCTTTGTCGAAATTCAGCGATTTATTAGAACTCGTCACTCTTTCTTTTCTGTAATAGATAGAAAGTGCTTTTTCAATCTCATAGGAGGCAATCGGAGTGAAGATGATGTTTTTGCCTAAAAAAAGTTCAAGCTCTTCTTTGGCATCGCCATTATTATAAGATTCATCCACATACAATTCCAGCGTATTTTCTGAAACGGATTTGGGTAATATTCGGTATTGGTTGGCAAGATCGCCGGATACGATATGCTGATTTTCGGAATGAACGATGATATCCTGCATATTAGATCAGTGTAAGTTTTGGATAGAAGGAACAATAATCTTTTATCAGGACAATAATTAAAAACAATGCCGAAAAACCGGCTAAAGGAACGGTATGTTCCGTAAGAACTTTTTTAAATGCAAACTGTAAAACCAGGGCAAAAACCATGGAAAGTATAAAAAATACAATGAAATTCGGAAGTATAAAAAGCGGAGTGACCGCCACATAAAAAAGCAAATCGCCCAAACCGAAATAATGTTCAAACGGATTTAAAAACTGCTTGTTTTTCAGGCTCATATACAATACAAGGATGCCTAAGGTAACGAGAAAAAAGGCTGTGTTTAACAGCATGTTTTTAAACGAAAGCGACTTGAGGTAAATGATGTACAGGGAAAACAGGAAAATAGCCAATGGCAACAGCACATGAATACGCCTGTATTTCCAGTCCTGAAAAAACACAAACAATAAAACCGCTAACAAAAAAAGTAAAGGTGTTTCCAAATTTATTCTTTTGTTACTTCAGTTAACATTTTCTTGCTGTCTATTTCCCAGGTATTAAAATTTCCGTCACCATCTAAATCAGAAGTGGCAGTAGCTCTGGCCAGAAAAGAATCGTTTGAGGCCTCGAGGATTTCGATTTTGTACACTGCCTGTCCGCCTTCGTCAACGGTCTGCTCTTGTTCAAAACCTAATTCTTCTAAGCTATTGGAGTATTTTGAATGTCTGTAAAAATGACTTTTCTGTAGTCCGTACACCTGATTGAGCATGGCTTGCGCCTCAATGGCTTTGGCCTGACCAATTACGGAAGTCTGATTGGGTAAAACCATTAACAATAAGATTCCAATAATGCATAATACAATTAAAATTTCTGTTAACGAATATGCTTTAATTGTAGCTTTTTTACTATTTTTTAATAATTTTTTAATCCTTTTTAACATTTGTATGCATTTATTTATTAAAATATGTTAATACTTTGGCGGCAAAAATACAAATTGTAATGAAACTATTACTATTTATTTATGATTTTACTTAAATCAAACATTGGGGCATACATCGACACCATAATGACCCCGACAATTACTCCAATCACTATGATAATCATGGGTTCCAGAATCACTCCGATCATCTTGGTCTGATGGCTTATTTCCTCATTGTATTGTTCGGTAAGCCGTTCAAACATAGTCTCCAGCTGGTTCACCTGTTCGGCTACTTCCACCATCGAAACCATTTTGTTTTCAAACACGTCGTGCTTTTTTAGGCTTTCATTTAAAGAAGCACCGCGCGTGATATCGTCCTTGATTTCGTGAATGGCCATTTCGATAGGGTAGAACCCAATCATTTTGGCTGTAAGGGACAGTGAGTTGATTAATGTGGTCTTAGACGTAATCAGTAAATTCATTGCCTGGCAAAAACGTGAGATGTAAATTTTACGGATGAGGTTTCCGAAATACGGTATTTTTAAAATCATTTTTGTGGTCAGCGCCCTGTAAAAATCTTTTTCCTTCAGCAAGGCATGCGTGATAATTAATCCGATGATGATGGCCAGTACAATACTGAATATCGTTCCCGAATGATTCGATATTTTGATAATCACCTGTGTGCTTTTCGGTAATTCGCTGCCGAATTGTTTGAACACGGAACTAAACATCGGAACTACTTTGTTGAGCATAAAATAAAGTACCAGCACCGTTACGATCATCACAATTGCAGGATACGTCAAAACAGAAACAACCTGTCTTTTCATCTGGATTTTACGGTTGAAGTATTTCTGCAGTTCGGCAAGGACTTCTTCGAGTTTTCGGGTTTCCTCCCCAATCTGAATGCTGTAATATTCGTAAGCCGAAAACTGATTGGTTTCCCGCATCGACTCGTAAATACTTCTTCCTTCAATAACCTTGTCTTTGATTTGAAGGATAATTTCCTTCTCAAATTTATTAGCGGACTGATTGCTCAGGATTTCGAGTGCTTTTTTAAAATCAACACCAGATTTGAGCAGCATGCCCAATTCACGATAGAAAATTTCTTTTTTCTTGTCCGAAAGTTTTTTTGAGAATTGAAAGGACGAAGTACCTGACGGCAGTTTAAAATCCGTTTTTTCGGCCTTTGGGGCTTTGTATGTACTTAAATCAAGACTCATGGTTTGGGTGTTTTTTGTAATAATTCATTCGCATACACTCTTTTGTAAAAATTCAGGGACGATTCTTTTTCATTAATGGTTACGTTCAGTTTCAGTTTTAGGAAAAACAATTGCTGTGATTTGCTTTTTACGGTATCCATAACAATCTGTTTGAGCTGAATCTTAAACGTGTCAATAAAAGTTTCATTCGTTCGAACGGTATAATCTTCCTGAAAATTATAGTGCACCTGTTCTCCGGCATATCCTTTGAAAGAGAGTTCATTGTCGGTCCGGTTCATTTTTTCTTTTTCGAAAATATCTTTGTTCAGGCTGTAGGTCAGTCGGTTTAAATCGTTAACGAGCTGGTTCTGATTTCTAAAATCCAGCATTCTTTCGGTTACAATAGAAAATATGGCGAACAAAATGCCCATGATAATGGCTGTAATGGCCATTCCGACAAGCGTTTCTATAATCGAAAACGCCGGAACCGAATTGTTACGATTAAGGATTGCTTTCGACATAAAAACTTTTTTCAAACTTAAATTGCAAGCTGTCTTTGTACTGGACAGAAATTTTTTTCAGGCGGTCGTTAATCACCTCTTCTTCGATCAGCAGGTTTTCATCCTGACTTTCATATTGTAACGAATCATTTTTCAGTTGCGATAGAAAGAATAACTCATTGACTTTATTTTGGGTGCTGTAAAATTTAGCCGATGTCCTTGGCGTAAAAACAGAAGCAAATACAAGAATGGCAAAATACAGACAGATCGAAATGATCGTCAAAGCAATAACTGACTCCAATATGGAGTTTGCTTTTACACTATAATACTTTTTTAAGAATACCATAGCGGGTTTTTTGAGTGGTGAATAATGGGATCGAAATAAAGTAATCCGGCCGTTTGTCCGAATTGATTTCAAGATCAGCAATGGTGTTGTCGTAGGAGGTAGCGCCGGTTTGTATGAAAAAGCGGTTGGTGTAAACCGAGCCGTAAACGGTGCTCCTCAAAAATAATTTTCCGGTACAGTAAATATCGCCGAAGATCAATCCTTCTTCGGCTATCTCCATGCTGTTTTTGTCTAATTCCTCTATCGAATTGCCAAATAATACGACTGCACCGCTTATGATGCTTTCTTTCTTTATTTTTATTTTGCTTTCTGCTTCGTTGGCATTGTATACACAAATGACGGATGGATAATTGAGCACGACTTTTTCTTCGAGTTCAATTCCTTTTGTCGCAAAGGCCTGAACGGTTCCTTTAAAACCGGCTTCGAAGGTAATTTTTGGAGCGATGAGGATTACATCTTCCAACACGGCATTTTTCTGGATGCGGATCGAGTCTTTCGATCTCAGAATGAAATTGCCTTTGAAGATGACGTTGGAAAGCCTGGAGCTCACCTCAATTTCTTTGGTTTCGCTTGTAAAAGAATTATAGTACAGCGAATCTTTAGGTCTTTCGATATCTTTTAAAGCGGTTCTCCGGCCTTGCGTCTGCGCGAATATTTTTTTGAATTCCGGATTAATCTCCGGCAGTGCAAGATCTGAAACGGTCACTTTTCCGTTATTGGTTATTTTGTTCGCGCCGCTGGTAATATAGGAAGTTTCAATAAAAACAGAAGGCAGCTGGCTGTCCCCCGTTAATTTTACCGTACCGGAATACGAAAGTGCTTTGGAAATGTTGGTCAGGTAAATAGCGGTTTTGTCCGTGCTGAAACTGCCGACAAAATGAGCTGAGGTTACGGTGTCATTTCCAATAGAAGATTCTGCCAGCAACAAAGTAAGCAAACCGTACGATCTGGTTTTGTAATTTCCTTCGATACCGGAGTTTTCGTCTTTTTCAATTTCTTGCGGAAGGATTTTATTTCCCAAAGCAAAATTAACCACCGACTGGTTCTGAATATATAATTCTTCCTGCAGGTTGTAATATAAATTAAGCTGATTGTACAAATTGGCAAAATACAAAAGCGCACCGCATATGATCGATACGATTAGACAAATGTAAATGGCGTACAATAAACTATGAGCCTTAACCATTAGCTTATTGCTTTTTTGTAAATATGTTTTTGAAGAATATTTTGGTTTTAGAGTCTTTCTGTGAAGCTTTATCAGCGGCTTTCTTTTGTTTTTCAGCGGCCTTTTCTTTTTCTCTCTCTTTTTGCTTCTGTTCTTTTTCTACTTTCTCTTTTTCTTTTGCAGCAGCTTTATAGGAAGCAAGGGTATTCAGGTCCGAAGTGCTTTCCAGTTCCTGCGCCTGTTTTTTGGACGCTTCAAGTTTGGTCTGTTCTTCTTTTAGTTTGTATTCCTGGGATTTTGAGATTTTTTGTTTTTTGATCACAAGAATTCCTTTTTTGTACACCAGTGTATCTTTCTTCTCGTAATTAATCCACACTCCGGTTTTTACGCCTTTCTTGTATTTTCCGGTTTCGGCAAGAATGCCCTTATCGTCATATCGCAAATAATCTCCGGATCTTAAACCTTTTTTCCAGTTCTCGGTAGCTTCAATCGTTCCGTTGGTATGCCAGGTTTTCCATAAGCCTACTTTTAGGCCTTCCTTAAACTGACCTTGTTCCGCCAATTGGTTGCTGTGGTACATTTTTACGAATTTATCGTGAAGGAGCGTTCCCGCAATACCGGCTTCGGCACTGTGAATCGCACCGCCTTTGAACCAATAGTATACTTTGTGGTCTTTTATTTTTATAATTTTGTCGGTGGTGTAAAATTCATATCTGAAGTTGGCATCAGAAATACGTTTGATAGCATAAGGATCCGAAAAAGAAATCAGAAACAAACTAAAAAAAAACAATAAAAAGCCGGGTAATACTCTTGTTTTCAATGTGGTATTTTTTTTAATAAAACTGGGGCAAGATAAACTTTTAAAATTCTTTTACAAATAAATAATGTAGGTTTTTTAATGATAAAGAAATGTTACAAAATGAAGATTCAAATTGTATTCTATACCTTTCTGAAATCAGGTTTTATTTTGGTTATTTTTATATCTTTGAAAGGCTGAAAAATGCCTTTTAGTGTAGTTTTGACGATTTTTTATTAGAGCTTGAGTTCTTATAGGTATTGGCCTGATGTTATTTT
>NZ_JAJMOY010000010.1 GCF_020991415.1 Flavobacterium sp. ENC
ATTTCAGTGGGTATAAAACTTTGTCGAGCTTCTATTGGAGATTTCTCCTTCGTCGAAATGACAAATATTGCGGATAAGTATTGTTTGTCGTGCAGTTCTGTCATTTCGAGGAACGAGAAATCTTCGCAAGTAATTCTATTTCAGTGGGTATAAAACTTTGTCGAGCTTCTAACTGAGATTTCTCCTTCGTCGAAATGACAAATATTGCCGATAAGTATTGTTTGTCGTGCAGTTCTGTCATTTCGAGGAACGAGAAATCTTCGCAAGTAACTCCATTTTCATAGGGCATAAAACTTTGTCGAGCTTCTAACGGAGATTTCTCCTTCGTCGAAATGACAAATATTGCGGATAAGTATTGTTTGTCGTGCAGTTCTGTCATTTAGAGGAACGAGAAATCTTCGCAAGTAACTCCATTTCATAGGGCATAAAACTTTGTCGAGCTTCTAACGGAGATTTCTCCTTCGTCGAAATGACAAATATTGCGGATAAGTTTTGTTTGTCGTGCAGTTCTGTCATTTCGAGGAAAGAGGAATCTTCGCAAGTAATTCCATTTCAGTGGGAAAAACTTTGTCGAGCTTCTAACGAAGATTTCTCCTTCGCCGAAATGACAAATATTGTGGTTAAGAATGGTTCTTACGCTCAGGATTTGTAGTATTAATCTTTTTTTTGGTTCATTAAAATTATAGTTGTACGTTTGCCTTGACAAAATACCTTACAGGATTTATCCTGAAACTTTTTATAAGTTAACATAAGCGAACCCTCGCCATGATGCTGTAGTTTAAACCGAAAGGCTGCTAAATCTACCTGTTTAGGTATTTTGTCACATCTAAAGCGGGGGTTTCGTGCGTTTAATATTTTCGATTATGACAAAAGAAAATCAAAAAGCATCACACCATGATGTAATGCCATCCGTGGCCAATTTCGTTTCAGACGTATGTTTTGAAGGCGATTTTAAAGAACAACCCCTGTATTTACAGGAAATTTTCGAGTTACTGCTTGATACAGAGTACGGCAACAATCTCGAGTTAAGGCAAAAGATGCTGAGCTGTTTAAGAACCAGCAGATCCTTAGCCGAAACCTTATCTCCGTTTTCAGACGAGGACATTCAGAAAGCCTGTACTGCGTCAGCCTTAAAAGCGAATTAAATTTTTAGCACCTAAATACCACACTTTAAGCCCTGCATTTGCAGGGCTTTTTTTGTAATGTCATTTCGATATAGTATGTCATTTCGACGAAGGAGAAATCACACGAGAAGCTCCGTACCTAAACGTCGCCAATCTTTGTAGAATTACGAGTGTTATTTCTCCTTCGTCGAAATGACAAATTTTGCGGATAAGAATCTGTCATCTCCGAATGGAGGCCCAAACGATATCGACCAGGTTGATTATTTAAAAAAACTATCCAGTAAAATCTGGTATTTTCTTCCTACCGGAATGATTTCATTATTAGACATCGTCAACGTTTTGAAGGTCGTAGCCTTAACTTTATTGATATTTACAATATAGGAGCGATGTACCTGAAGAAAATTAGTGCTGTCTATTTCTGCTGCAATGCTTGAGAGTGAACCGTAAATAATTAGCGGCAGACTGATCTTAGCACTATAGAGTTTCATATAATTGCCGAGGCTTTCGATATAAAGAATATCGCTCAGGAGAATATCGGTCATTTGGCCGTTTACACGTTGTGAAAGGACTTTTTCATTTGGCGTGTTTTCTTTTTTAAGGGTATTTCCGGAGAAGTAAATTTTGGCTTTTTCGATGGCTTTGGTAAACTTATCAAGCGAAATGGGTTTGAGCAGGTAATCTATCGCATCATTTTGGTAGGCCGAAAGGGCGTAGTCGGAATAAGCTGTTGTGACAATCGTAAGCGGGCGATTCGGTTGTAGCTCCATTAATTCAACACCCGAAATTACGGGCATATTAATATCCAGAAAGATAATATCGTAGCTGTTTTCATTAAGCATTTTTACCGCTTCCATTCCGCTGAAGGCACTTCCGGAATGTTCCAGTTCGTCAAACTTCGAAATATGGGATGCGAGTGCCTTGTGTGCCGGCGATTCGTCATCTATTATAAGACAGCGGTAGGTAAGTGCCATATGTTTAGTGTTACGCTAAAAGCATTTTTTTCTTTTTTACAGGTCAGTTCGTGTTTTAGGCCGTAGACTTCGAGGCGTCTTTTCAGGTTTTCAATTCCAATTCCGGTGCCTGAAAGTCGCGTACCGGAATCCAGGTAATTGTTTTTTATGGTAAAAGATAAATTCTGGCATTTTACTTTTAAATCAATATGGATAAAAGGTTCCGGCATTTCTGCAGAAAATTTCACGGCATTTTCTACCAAAGGTAAAAAGAACAAAGGCGGAATATCAATAGTTTCGACAGCACCTTCAAAATTTTGGGTAATTACCAGCCTTTCATTCCTAAAAGTATAATATTCAATATATTTTTTAATAAAAGCAATTTCCTCGTTTAGGAAAACATAATCTTTTTTTGTGGCTTCAATCTGGTAGCGAAGCATGTCCGAGAGGTTTAGTATCCTGTCCGGCACCTTATCAGGATCAGAAAGTGATTCTCCGTAGAGATTGTTCATGGCGTTCAGCAGAAAATGCGGATTGAGCTGTTGTTTCAAAAACGAAAGTTCGGATTTGAAATTCATAATGTCCTTGTCGGTCTGCGAAATTTTTTTCATGATTCCCACATGAAGTAAGTAAAAAGCAATTCCGTTTATTACAAGCGATATAATAGGCAGGGTTTTGAATTTTCCTAAAAACACGAGCGGAAAGTACCAACTCATAAAATAGTAAAAAGTCACCCAGTAGAGGATGAAAAGAACAAAGAATATTTTAGTTCTTTTTTCGAACAAAAAGGGCTTTATAATAAAAAGATTAAAACAAGTAATCCAGATCATGCACGGAAAATAGCCTATGGCAATTTTGCAGCACATATAAGTCCAGTCGTGTCCGTCAAATTTTACTTCATCATACACACAAGCTAAAATAACCCCGAATATAATGGTATTAATGATAAGGTTCCGGAGGAAAAAGTTCTGATAAATTTTAAGCATTGTCATAACGGCAAAATTAGGGTAATATTATAGTTTATAGGTGTTTGTCTGGTAAAAATTATACGAACGCCATTGGTATAAATAATACGCCACTGGTATAATTATGTTATTATAACAAGAGTATCTCCATTACTTTTGATTCCGGATTTCAGGTATCAATTCCGGTAATAATTTAATTTACGCCAATTTATGAAAGCAAAAATCATTTCGGTACTATTCGTCTGTACAGCGTTGCAAACTATGGCCCAGGAAAAAGAACCAGGCATGAAAACCTTCGGCAAGGCGATAACGGATAAATTTCCGACAACCCGGACTTTTGATGTGCAATACGACCAGTTAGGCCCAACGAATTATGATTCGGAGCTTTTTGGAAATGATTTGGAAAGAGGCAGAATTGAAAACCATAGCCGGTTAAAAGCCGCATTCAATATGCCGTTTTACGTGTCTGATTCGAAGCGGTTTATTTTAACGGCTTCACTGCGTTATAAATATGAAACTTACAATTTCGGAACTATTTACAATTATAATACAGCTACATCTTATACCCGAAATCAGGAGGATTTTCATTATCTGGCAGCGGCAGTGAGTGCAACTTATATGTCAACACTTTTTAAGAAACCCGTTATTTATAACGCAACCGCTACGGTAGACGGAAACCAGGAAAATGTGCAGCGTCTAAAAGGTTTTGTAACGGCCACTGTAGTGCTTAAAAGAACGGCCAGTACGACAATAACAATCGGGGCTCTGGCCATGTTAGATCCTTCTGCGATTATTCCGGTTACACCGCTTTTTACGTATAACCATAAGTTCGAAAATTCGAAATGGGATGTTGACTTTATTCTTCCGCAGCGTTTGCTGTTCAGAAGGGAACTTTTGGAAAATGGAAGAATCTCCTTAGGAACGGAATTAAACTCGGAAAATATCTACTTAAATTTAAACACCTCTAACTTACAAGGGATTTATGAGTTAAACCAACTCGAATTAAAATCCGGTATTACCTATGAATATCACATTTCACCAAAGGTAATCGGTATGATAAAAGGCGGCGTGAATAATGTTTTAAGCACAAGAATTACCGAAAAAGGAGAACGAACCAATAGATATGTTTACGATCATAAAGAAGACACCCAGGGGTATTTCAGATTCGGAATATCCTATAATCCTTTTTAGAAAATTAGAATTCCTGTTTTTTTATTACTTAAAATAAATCATTATGGTAGTTGAGGTTTTTAAAACAAATGTTCAGAGAGAGCTGGACAAAAATTACATTATTGCAGTTATCCAGACTCAGTTTCCCGATTATAAAGTAAATTTTGACCTGGAGGATTGCGACAAAATCCTGAGAGTTGAGGGCGTTGCATTAGAACCCGAAAATATAATCGATTATGTCAATTGCCTGGGTTATATCTGTGTGCCTTTAGAATAAATATTTTCGGTATTTCGGGGCTGTTTTTCCTTATGAAAATCAGGGGAAAATACCCGTTTTTTATTTAAAAGATTAATGCTATTTTTGAGGCTATAATTTCTTCACAATAAGTTACATCCAAGCCCAAAAAGGCTTTTAATAAAAGGTTCTATGTTTAGTTTTATTCTTTCCGTTGTAGTGTTGTTACTGAATCAGTTTTAAAAAAAACTATTCCTTCATGATAATAATTTTTCAGGCTTTTTTCAGTATTGGAAAGGTTTCTTCTGTTTATGCACATAATTTTTTAAATTTGTGCTCTTATGAAAAAAGCATACTCCCTCTTTGACTTTTCGCAAAAGGTTAATTATAAAAATGAAATTTTAGCGGGGCTAACTGTAGCCATGACGATGATTCCCGAATCATTGTCGTTCGCCATTCTGGCTGGTTTTCCTCCTCTGGTTGGTTTGTACGCTGCATTTATTGCAGGGTTGGTTACAGCTATTTTTGGCGGCAGGCCCGGAATGATTTCAGGCGGGGCAGGAGCAACAGTAATTGTTCTGATCGCCCTGATGAAATCGCACGGTATCGAATATGTTTTTGCAGCCGTCGCACTCGGTGGTGTGGTACAAATCTGTATCGGGCTTTTTAAACTCGGAAAATTTATCAGACTGGTACCGCAGCCCGTCATGTTTGGTTTTGTAAACGGACTTGCGGTGGTTATTTTTATGTCGCAATTGGAGCAATTCAAAACAGTTGTAAACGGACAGGTTTCCTGGTTGCAGGGAACACCGCTGTACATTATGCTTGGTTTGGTCGCTTTAACGGTGAGCATTGTTCTTCTTTTTCCTAAAATCACTAAGACAGTTCCGGCTTCTCTGGTGGCCATAATGGTGGTTTTCGCTATTGTGCTTTTGTTTCATATCGATACCAAAACAGTAGAAGATATTGCTTCTGTTCAGGGTGGGTTTCCTCCTTTTCATATTCCCAATATTCCTTTTTCTTTTGATACGCTTAAAATAATATTTCCCTATTCGGTAATCGTTGCAGCTGTTGGTTTAACAGAGGGTTTGCTGACCTTAAACCTGGTGGATGAAATTACCGGAACCCGCGGAAACAGCAATCGCGAATGTATTGCTCAGGGAAGTTCGAATATCTTAAACGGTTTTTTCTTCGGCATGGGAGGCTGCCCGATGATTGCACAGACCCTGGTCAATCTTTCGGCAGGTTCGAGAGCCCGGCTTTCGGGAATAATCGCGGCACTGACCATTTTGATAATCATACTTTTTGGAGCTCCGGTAATCGGAAAGTTACCCATGGCGGCTTTGGTTGGAGTGATGATGATGGTGGCAATAACGACTTTCGAATGGGCCAGTTTCAGGATTATAAACAAAATGCCCAAACACGATATTTTTGTTGGAATATTGGTTGCCTTGATCACCATTCTGCTGCACAATCTGGCTTTGGCGGTTTTAATTGGAGTTATTATTTCGGCATTGGTTTTTGCCTGGGAAAGTGCCAAAAGAATCCGGGCAAAACATTTTACAGACGAAGAAGGAGTAAAACACTATGAAATTTATGGTCCTCTATTTTTTGGTTCTATAGCTGCCTTTATGGAAAAATTCGATATCGGGAATGATCCCAATCATGTGATTATTGATTTTAAAGAAAGCCGTATCGCCGATATGTCCGCGATTGAAGCCTTGAATAATCTGACCAAAAAATACAGTCAGTTAAACAAAACGGTCGAACTGACGCATTTAAGTCCTGACTGTATCCTGTTACTCAAAAATGCCGAAGCAGTTATTAAAGTAAATGTTATTGAGGATCCGACGTATAAAGTAGTCAATTAAAGAATTAGATAATGAGTCAATTAGAAAATTTTAAACATTATCTCATTATCTAATTGACCAATTATCTTATTAACCCCTCCACTTCGCTGAACTTTCCGTCCACTTCATCGATTTTTAATCCTAAGATATGGGCTATTAAAGGATAAACCGAAACGTTCTGAAAGGATCTGACTTGCTTATTCACTTTAAAAGCCGGGCCTTTTGCGTAAAAAATAGCCTGCATGTCTTTGTTTTTATTGTCGTAACCGTGCGTTCCTCCTTTTATCTTTTGGTCTTTATCATTTACTAAACTATATCCTTTTTCGGCTTCAATAACAAAATCATGCACCCGCGGATTCGTACCATAGTGTAATCTTTTGGGCAATTTTCCGGCTCTCCAGAATTTAATGTGCGGTATTTTCTTTAAAGCTGCTGCAATGGAATCCTGATAGCCCGGTTTGGCCTGTAAACTCATAATCGGATTAATAACGGTTTTGTATCCCAACCATTCGGGTTTTAGATACTCTAAAAGGACCACTTTTTTGTCATTGCTGATAGCTGCCATTCCGTGATCGGAAACGATGATTAAATTGATTTGTTTCCCGATAGGCAATCGATCCAGCTTGGCAGACAATTGTCCCATGATAGAATCCATTTTAATAGCCATCTTTTTATTTTCCGGAGAAAGCGGGCCAAAATTGTGTCCGGTGTGATCGGGTTCATCAAAGTATAAAGTAATCAGATGGGGACGCTGTTTTTCGGGAAGCTCCAGCCATTTTAGTACGGTATCGATTCTGGTTTCGTAAGATACTTTATCGTCGTACTTCTTGTAAAGACCCGGCCTTTTTTGATCGGTATCTGATCCCGGCCAGAAAAAAGAAGCCGTTTTGACGCCTTGTTCTTCGGCCACATTCCATATTGAATTCCCACCATAAAAACGGGAATCATTTTTGGCATTCGATGATAAGGAGAAAGACTCATTTAGCTGAGCATCATAAAAAGCATTATTAATGATGCCATGATGATCCGGATAAAGTCCTGTTACAATAGAATAATGATTGGGGAATGTTTTAGTGGGGTAAGAAGGCCGCATTGACTTTGCATGAACGCCTTCTTTGGCTATTTGTTTTAAATTCGGAAGATTAAATTGCTTCCCATAATCCCAGCGAAACCCGTCCATAGAAACTAAGACTACGTAAGTATCTTTATTGGTCTGGGCATGTGAAAAAGTAGTAAGAAGTAAGAATGTAAAAAGGAACAGGTGAGTAGTGAATTGTCTCATTTTGTAATTTTAATAGAACTACAAAGATATTTAAATAGTCGCAGTTTATAGTCCCAGTCGCAGTTTACAATCATTAAGTTTTTGTAAATAATTACTGCGACTGCGACTGCGACTGAGACCGAGACCGAGACCGAGACCGAGACTGAGACTGAGACCGAGACTGCAACTAATGAAAAAACGCCAAACAGAAATCTCCGCTTGGCGTTTTATAAAGTAAGAAGTGAAGAACGATTACATCATTCCCGGCATACCGCCACCCATTGGCATTCCGCCTCCGTTTTCTTCTTTGATATCAATTAAGGCACACTCTGTAGTTAAGATCATTCCTGCAACAGAGGCAGCATTTTCTAACGCTACACGGGTTACTTTCTTAGGATCGATAATTCCTGCTTTTAGCATGTCTACATATTCGTCAGTTTTAGCATTGTATCCAAAATCACCTGAACCTTCAGAAACTTTCGCTACGACTACAGAACCTTCAAGACCTGCATTTTCAACGATAGTTCTTAATGGAGATTCAACAGCACGGGATACAATCTGAATACCTGTAGCCTCGTCAGCGTTGTCAGCTTTAAGGTCTGCTAAAGCACCTTTAGCTCTTAATAAGGCTACACCACCACCAGCAACGATTCCTTCTTCAACAGCAGCACGGGTTGCGTGTAAAGCATCGTCAACTCTGTCTTTTTTCTCTTTCATTTCCACTTCAGAAGCAGCACCAACATAAAGAACAGCAACACCACCGGCTAATTTAGCCAAACGCTCCTGCAATTTTTCTTTATCATAATCAGAGGTAGTAGTTTCCATCTGACCTTTAATTTGGTTCACTCTGTTTTTGATGATATCAGCTTCACCAGCACCACTTACAATTGTAGTGTTGTCTTTATCGATAGAAACTCTTTTTGCAGTTCCTAACATCTCGATAGTAGTGTTTTCAAGTGTATAACCTCTTTCTTCAGAAATTACGGTTCCACCAGTTAAAATAGCGATATCTTCCAGCATTGCTTTTCTTCTGTCTCCAAAACCAGGAGCTTTTACAGCAGCAATTTTAAGAGCACCTCTTAATTTATTTACTACAAGAGTAGACAGCGCTTCTCCGTCAACATCTTCAGCAATAATCAATAACGGTTTTCCTGATTGTGCAACCGGCTCTAAAACAGGTAATAATTCTTTTAAAGAAGATACTTTTTTGTCGTATAATAAGATGTATGGAGAGTCTAATTCAACTTCCATTTTTTCTGGATTTGTAACGAAATAAGGAGAAAGGTATCCTCTGTCAAACTGCATTCCTTCAACAACATCAACGTAAGTATCTGTTCCTTTAGCCTCTTCAACAGTAATTACCCCTTCTTTACCCACTTTAGCAAAAGCTGTAGCGATCAAATCACCAATAACTTCGTCATTGTTTGCAGAAATAGAAGCAATTTGTTTGATTTTATCAGAATCGCTTCCCACTACTTTAGCTTGTTTTGCCAAATCGGCAACGATAGCTTCAACGGCTTTATCAATACCACGTTTCAAATCCATCGGATTTGCCCCTGCAGCAACGTTTTTCAAACCTTCTTTTACAATCGCCTGAGCTAAAACTGTAGCAGTTGTAGTTCCGTCTCCTGCTAAATCATTGGTTTTAGAAGCAACTTCCTTAACCATTTGCGCGCCCATGTTTTCTAACGGGTCTTTTAATTCGATTTCTTTTGCAACCGAAACTCCATCTTTAGTAACTGTTGGTCCACCAAATGATTTTCCGATAATTACGTTACGACCTTTTGGTCCAAGAGTTACTTTTACAGCATTTGCCAATGCATCAACACCACGTTTTAATCCGTCACGTGCTTCAATATCAAATTTTATATCTTTTGCCATTTTTTTAATTTTTGTTTAATGTTTGGTTTGTTTCAAGTTCCAAGTCTTAATTCTTAGTACTTAGAAACTTAATACTTATTATTTTTAGATTATCGCTAAGATATCATCTTCACGCATGATCAAATAATCAGTTCCTTCCAGTTTCAATTCTGTTCCTGCATATTTACCGTATAGAACAGTATCACCAACTTTAACGGTCATGGTGTGATCTTTAGATCCATTTCCTACAGCTACTACAGTTCCTTTTTGTGGTTTCTCTTTGGCAGTGTCCGGAATGAAAATTCCTGAAGCAGTTTTGGTTTCAGCTGCTACAGGCTCAATAAGTACGCGGTCTGAAAGCGGTTTAATATTTAAAGCCATAATTTTATTTTATATTAGGTTATATTTTTTTTAATGTTCAGTAAGCTTTCAGAAATTGTGCCATGCTCAAAAAACTGACATTTTTTCTTAAAAAAAATGCCAGCTTTGACAGGCTGGCATCTTAATTTTATATCAGAAATATTATTTTGCTGCTGGAGCTGCCGGAGCAGGAGTTCCTTGTGCCGGAGCGGCAGGTGTTGTAGCAGGTGCTTCGGTTTTTTCAATAAGTTTAGATTCAGTATCACTTAACGATCCCGTAAAGCTTAAGCTTGAAAGTAAGATTAATGCAATAAGGATAGTGGCCAACGTCCAGGTACTTTTATCTAAAAAGTCTGTTGTTTTTTGTACTCCACCTAACATTTGAGTTCCGCTGATAGTAGAAGACAATCCGCCTCCTTTAGGGTTTTGAACCATGATTACTACGATCAATAGAAAGCAAACTATTGTGATTAAAACTAAAAAAATTGAAAATGTGCTCATTGTTTAATTATTATTGTTATTTTGTTGTAAAATCTTTATATCCGAAATACGGTCTGCAAAGAAACTAATTTTTTCTGGATATTTCAAAATTAATATTTCATAAGCTTGTATCGCTTTTGTATATTTTTTTTGCTCCAGATATACCCTGGCCAGAGTTTCGGTCATTAAATACGAATTGTCCTCGTTTTTATTGGGGTCAAGCATCACCGTTGGAACAATTGCAGTGGGTTTTATAGGCGGAATTTTTGGATTCGTTTCAATAAATTTATTGATAATCTCCGCTTTTTTCTTTTTCTCTTCTTCAATTGACTCTGTTTCTTGTCTTTCAGCAACAGGTTCAGTTATAGGCTCCGGAGTTTTTTCGGCTTCTTTTAGTGTTGCTGTTTGTTCTGCCGGACCTTCTTTTGTTCTGTCAATTGGTTCTGTTCGGGCTAATTGCAGCCATTCCTGAAAAGAATGTTTTTCATTGGCAGAAAAATCCAGAGGTTTTCCGATTTCCAGATTTTCTTCGGCATTTTTTACCGTTTCAGCAACCTCAGTTTCTTTTAAATCTTCAAAAACAACTGTTGTAGCTTCTTTTACAGCATTATAGACTGATTCTTCAATAGGTTCAACACGGATTTCAGGAATTTTTTCTGTTTCCTGAACGGTAATCGGTTCCTCAGTACTAATTAGAATTTCTTCTTCTTTTTCAGAAGTGGAAGCAGGCTGCTCAACAAAAGAATCAATAGTGATCTCTTCAACAACTATAATTGGTGCTTCGGTACCAGTTGGAGTTTCTTCCGTAGCAAAATTAGATACAGGCTGTTCCACGAAAGAATCAATGGTGATCTCTTCAACTATAATTGGTTCTTCAGTAACAATTGGAGTTTCTTCTTCTTCAGAAGTTGAAACAGGCTGTTCAATCAAAGAAGTAATCGTGATTTCTTCAGCTATAACCGGTTCTTCTGTATTGATTGGAGTTTCTTCTGCAGAAGCGGAAACAGGCTCCACAAAAGAATCAATGGTAACTTCTTTTACTACTATTGGCTCTTCAGTAACAATTGGAGTTTCTTCTTTGACAGCCGGAGTGAAATTTTCGACAAAAGAATCTAAAGTGATTTCTTCGATTGCGATTGTTTTTTCAATTACAACTGGAGCTTCTTCTTTTACCGGAGTCAGAACAGGCTGTTCAACAACAATATCAACCGGTTTTTCTTCCGCTTTTTTAGGTTCTTCAAAAACTACTGTTGTGGCTTCCCTTATAGATGACAAAATCGATTGTTCAATCGGATCAATTCTTATTTCGGGAACTTTCCGGATTTCCGGTAAAACGATTTCACTTTCAAAAACCGTAATATTCAAAAGATCTTTGAGTTTCTGATCGTAATATTCGTTCTGAATAGAAACAAAAGTCTCGGAAGTAATAAAGTCAAACAATACAGAACGATCTGTAGTATGCGCTGCAGTAACTTTTAAAGCATAATTATACTTAAAACTGTTCTGATTGTAAAGCCCTTTCAATCGCAATGCCCTTGCACTTTGAAAATAGGGAAATTCATTCAGAACATTGCCTAATGCTTCCGTTTGCTTTTCCGTAATAGCATCGGGTTTGTTTATTAGGTGTGTATAATCAGTTACATTCATTTTTGTTTGTTTAATCGTTTATTCATTCATTGTTAAATCGTTAGCGAACCGATTTAACGATTAACCGATTCAACAAATCAACATTTTTACCATTTAGCTAATGAGTCGTTAAAAATATCCTGGGTGATTCTGTCATAAATTTCTTTAATGGCAGCATTCAGGGAAGAGCCTACAAGTTGTTGTGTTCCCGGATAATCTTTGTAGAATTCAAATGTTTTTTCGAAATCATCAGATTCCTTTTTCTTATTGGTAAATCTCACATTAATACGGATCGTTAAACGGTTCTGAGCCGCCTGCTGATCTGCAGTTGCTGTCATTGGAGTTGTTCTGTAGTCTACAATTTCTCCTTCATACACCAAATCCCCGCCATTGCTGACTAAGTTTAGATTCGTCTGATTCTGAATTAAATCCTGCAAAGCCAACGTAAAATCCCTGTCAATTCCCGGTTCAATCAAATCCGCATTGTTCTGGAAAAAGTTGACCTGAAACGTTTTTGCATCAATTTTCCCTGTTCCGGTAAAATTATAAACAGAACAGCCGCTTAACATAAAGAGGCTTATTAAGGCTAGTAAAGAATATATTTTTTTCATAAGATGTTTTGGTGAAAATTCCAATTTTTTAAATTCCAAATTCCAATTTTAAGAATTGCGTTGCAATTCTCTGGTGTTGGACTTAGGTACATTTTTTTTTTTTTTTTCAAATATACTAATTTGAACCCGGAGCGTTAGCGAACTGGGAGAGCAATTTGGAATTTATTTCCACACAGTTGGAATTTGGAATTTAAAAAATTGGAATTTTCTATTTACAGATCAAATTGTTTAATTTTTCGATATAAAGTTCGTTCTGAAATCCCTAGCTCATCGGCAGCTGCTTTACGTTTTCCTTTGTTTTTTTCTAATGATTTTTTGATCATTTCGATTTCTTTTTGTTCCAGACGTAAAATTTCTTCTTCCTCGATTGTTTCGGCGTCCAGATAATTATTGTCATCCTGCTGTATGTGATAATTGTCTTCGCGTGTCGCCGGGGTCATGACAGCTGTTCTTGGTTCTTCTTCAAAATCTATTTCGCTGTCATTTTCCTGTGAACCGTATATTTTCTGAATCAGGTTAGGATTGATATCCTGCACTTTTGCAGATCCGTTTTTCATTAGTTCCAAAGTGAGTTTTTTCAAATCGTTCAGGTCGCTTTTCATGTCAAAAAGCACTTTATACAAGATGTCTCTTTCGGTACTGAAATCACTTTCTTTTTTCTTATCACTAATAACAGAAGGCAAACTGCTCCCTTCAGTTGGTAAATAAGATTGTAAGGTTGCCAGGGAAATATCACGGTTGGTTTCTAAAACCGAAATTTGTTCAGCTACATTTCGCAGCTGACGAATATTACCGTTCCATCTGAATTTTTGCAGAAGCTGCACTGCATTGTCGTCCAGTCTTAAAGGCGGCATTTTATATTTGTGTGCAAAATCGGCCACAAACTTGCGAAACAACAAATGAATGTCTTCGTTTCTTTCGCGTAACGGTGGTAATGTAATTTCTACGGTAGTCAGACGATAGTATAAATCCTCACGGAATTTTCCTTTTTCGATGGCATTGAATAAATTGACATTGGTTGCGGCTACGATTCTCACATTTGTTTTCTGAACCTGAGACGAACCTACTTTTATAAATTCTCCGTTTTCAAGAACACGGAGTAAACGAACCTGAGTGGTTAAAGGCAATTCACCCACTTCATCCAGGAAAATAGTTCCGCCGTCAGCCACTTCAAAATAACCTTCACGGGTACTTGTTGCACCGGTAAAAGCGCCTTTTTCATGACCAAAAAGCTCACTGTCAATTGTTCCTTCCGGAATGGCTCCGCAGTTTACGGCAATATATTTACCATGCTTTCGGTGTGAAAGGGAATGGATGATCCTCGGAATATTTTCTTTACCCACACCACTTTCCCCGGTTACCATTACCGAAATATCAGTAGGAGCAACCTGAATGGCTTTTTCTATGGCGCGGTTTAATTTCGGATCATTCCCGATAATCTCAAAACGTTGTTTTATTGCCTGAACTGTTTCCATGTATGTTTTTTATCTTTTGCCACGAATTTCACGAATTCCACGAATTTTTGAAATCAGGTTAATGAATAACTCTTTTATGTTGTAATGACTTTTTATTAAAGTTAACAATAATTCCTAAGTCACTATCTGCAAGTCTTAAATAATTAATAGTTTGAGCGGTATGTTCATCTACGATCTCTCTTGATGCTTTTACTTCTAAAATAATTTCATCGTAAACTACAAAATCTGCATAAAATTTATGTGCTAAAACAATATCTTTATATCTAATGTCATATTCTTTTTCACGTTGAAAAGGAATATTATGCTTTTTGAATTCATATTCTAAAGCATCCTTATAAACAATTTCAAGAAGGCCTCCTCCCAGTATTCTATGAACTTCCATACAGATGCCAACTATTTTAAAATACTCCTCTTTTCTATATAATTCCATAATCTGTTTTTTACGCAAACTTATTGAATTAATAATTATTGAAAGAAAATTAGTGCAAATTAGTGTAATTCGTGGCAGACCTCTTTTTTAATTCATCTCAGAATATCCAATCGCTTCTCCTTTTA
Organism: Flavobacterium sp. ENC; assembly: GCF_020991415.1. GTDB lineage: Bacteria > Bacteroidota > Bacteroidia > Flavobacteriales > Flavobacteriaceae > Flavobacterium. The sequence continues at coordinate 14,523 of NZ_JAJMOY010000010.1, forward strand.
AAGTGCCGCTGGTGCAGCTTGTGATTTTTACATTTACGAAATCTCCAATTTTATAATTTTCCTTTGGGAAGACTACCGTAATACTTTGGGAATTTCTTCCGGAGAATTCTTCGGTTGATTTTTTAGATACTTTTTCGACTAAAACTTCAACCGTTTGGCCTACAAACTCTTCGCTTCTGAACCAGGCGTGTTTTTGTTGTAAGTCTACGATTTCCTGCAATCTTCTGGCTTTGGTTTCTTCCGGAACATCATCTTCCATTTTTCTTCCGGCCAGAGTTCCCGGACGTTCTGAATACGAGTACATATAACCGAAATTATATTTTACATATTCCATCAGACTCATGGTATCCTGGTGATCCTGTTCTGTTTCTGTAGGGAAACCGGCAATCATATCTTGTGAAATCGATGCATTCGGAATAATAGACCTGATTTTATCAATCAGCGTCATGTATTCTTCACGCGTGTGCAGACGATTCATTTCTTTTAAAATGCGGTCACTTCCGGACTGAACAGGCAAGTGGATATGTTTACAGATATTCGGATATTTCGCAATAACATGCAAGATGCTCTCGTGCATATCCTGCGGATTAGAAGTCGAAAACCGGATACGCATTTTAGGAAAACCAACCGCAACCATTTCAAGCAACTGATCAAAATCAACAGCCGTTGCTTTTTGAATGTCGGAAGCATTGACAAAATCTTTTTTCAGTCCGCCTCCATACCAAAGGTAACTGTCAACGTTTTGCCCTAATAAGGTAATTTCTTTAAAACCTTTGTCCCATAAATCCTGAATTTCCTTCATGATACTTTGTGGCTCACGGCTACGTTCACGACCCCGTGTAAAAGGCACAACGCAGAACGTGCACATATTATCACAGCCACGGGTGATGGAAACCAAAGCAGTAATTCCGTTGCTCATTAAACGAACAGGCGAAATATCTCCGTACGTTTCCTCCTTCGATAAAATTACATTAATGGCGTCACGGCCTTCTTCCACTTCCGCCAACAGATTAGGTAAATCTTTGTAGGCATCGGGGCCTACCACAAGATCAACTATTTTTTCTTCTTCCAGAAACTGACTTTTCAAACGTTCGGCCATACAGCCCAAAACGCCCACTTTCATTTTCGGGTTAATGCGCTTTACGGCATTATATTTTTCCAGACGCTTACGAATGGTTTGTTCGGCCTTGTCGCGGATGGAACAGGTATTTACCAGAACCAGATCGGCTTCTTCCAAAACCGAAGTCGTATTGTACCCGCCTTCATATAAAATGGAAGCTACCACTTCACTGTCCGAAAAATTCATCGCACAGCCGTAACTTTCTATAAAAAGCTTTTTAGTATTCTCAGGTTTATTTTCTAAAACAAGATTTTCGCCCTGCTTACTTTCTTCAATAATCTTTTCCATTGCGTAATTTCAAAGTGCAAAGATAACGCAAAACCGATAAAGATGACAAGATGTCAGATAAAGAATTAACAATGTTTTCAGAAATGTTGATAGATTTTTAAGTTCGAATTGTAGTGTCCGGACTTCCGATTTGTAAAGCACTTTTCTTTTTTACGAACTATTTTTTGGTCCTTATGCAGTTCTAAAGTAGAGGAGTATTTTGTACTTATACGATTTTAAGTATTAAAAAAAAGCATATTTCCGGGGTGTAAACCTTTAAAAGTTATACCTATATATATAATCGATACGTTTACAGATAAATCTGTAATTTTTAGAAACATATTATTAAAATACTTCAAAAATGAACAGAGAAGGTTGATATTTAAAAAAAATAGATACTTTTGTTGCAGAAAAATAGAGCAATGGCAAAGAATTTAGTAATAGTGGAATCACCTGCAAAGGCGAAAACGATAGAGAAATTTCTAGGAAGTGATTTTCAGGTAGAGTCGAGTTACGGGCACATAGCCGATTTACCGTCAAAAGAAATAGGAGTAGATGTTGAAAATGGATTTAAACCTAAATATGAAGTTTCCCCGGATAAAAAAGCCTTAGTAAGTAAACTAAAAACACTATCTAAAAATGCCGAAATGGTTTGGCTGGCGAGTGATGAGGACCGCGAGGGGGAAGCTATTTCATGGCACCTGGCGGAAGAATTAAAACTGGATACTAAAAAAACCAAAAGAATTGTTTTTCACGAAATTACTAAAAGTGCCATTCTTAAAGCAATTGATAATCCAAGAGAAATCGATTATAATTTAGTAAATGCCCAGCAGGCGCGTCGTGTTTTAGACCGTTTAGTGGGTTATGAATTATCTCCGGTTTTATGGAGAAAAATTAAAGGCGGTTTGTCTGCCGGTCGTGTGCAGTCTGTTTCCGTTCGTTTAATTGTGGAAAGAGAACGCGAAATTCAGAATTTCAACGCCGTTGCGAGTTATTCGGTTGTTGCGGAATTTGTTAATGAGGCCGGAAAAGCATTCAAAGCAAAATTGCCTAAAAACTTTAATACAAAAAAAGAAGCCGAAGATTTCTTAAAACAAAATATCGGTTCTCTATATAAGGTATCTGATTTAGAAACCAAACCTACCAAAAAATCTCCAACAGCACCTTTTACAACGTCGACTTTACAACAGGAAGCGGCCAGAAAATTGTATTTGCCGGTTGGAATCACCATGCAGTTAGCGCAGCGTTTGTACGAAGCCGGACTTATTACGTATATGAGAACGGATAGTGTAAACCTTTCTAAAGATGCTATGGATGCTGCAGAAGCTGAAATTATAAAATCATACGGAAAAGAGTTTTCGAAACCCCGAACTTTTACAACTAAAAGTAAGGGAGCGCAAGAAGCTCACGAGGCTATTCGTCCCACAGATATGTCACGTCACACGGTTAATATTGATCGTGACCAGGCACGTTTGTACGATTTGATCTGGAAAAGAACACTGGCGTCTCAAATGAGCGATGCACAACTGGAAAGAACAAATGTAAAAATTGAAGCAAATAATCACGGTGAAATTTTTACTGCTTCCGGAGAAGTTTTACTTTTTGAAGGTTTCTTAAAAGTATACTTAGAAGGGCATGATGATGACGAGGAAGAGCAGGAAGGTATGCTTCCGGCATTAAAAGTAAATGAAAAATTAGCCAATAATTATATTACGGCTACCGAAAGATATTCAAGACCACCGGCACGTTATACAGAAGCTTCCCTGGTAAAAAAATTAGAAGAATTAGGAATTGGACGCCCGTCTACGTATGCACCAACTATTTCGACGATCATCAACAGAAATTATGTTGAAAAAGGAACCCTTGAAGGTCAGGAACGCAATTATACACAACTTACTTTGCAAAACAGTAAAGTTGGAGAAAAGCTGTTAAAAGAAAATACAGGTTCTGATAAAGGGAAATTGGTTCCGACAGATATCGGTACTATTGTAACAGACTTCCTGGTTAAGAATTTCGGAAACATCCTTGATTATAATTTTACAGCAAAAGTAGAGCAGGATTTTGATGAAATTGCAGAAGGAAATATTGACTGGGCCACCATGATGCAGGAGTTCTACGATAAATTCCACCCGAATGTAAAAGAAGTGGAAGCAAATGCGGAGCGTGAAAGCGGTGAAAGAATCTTAGGAAAAGATGCTGACGGAAGACAGGTTTCTGTTCGTTTGGGAAAATTTGGACCAATGGCTCAGATTGGAGAAGCAGATGACGAAGATAAAAAATTCGCCAGCCTGATGTCGGATCAGAATATCGGTAATATTACACTGGAAGATGCCCTTAATCTATTTTTATTGCCAAAGAGTTTAGGCGAATATAAAGGAGAAGAAGTAGAGGTAAGTAATGGACGTTATGGTCCTTACGTACGTCACGGAAGTGTTTTTATTTCTTTGCCAAGAGGAGAAGATCCTTTAAGTTTGTCTAAAGAAAGAGCACAGGAACTGATTGACGAAAAAGCACTTGCAGATGCGCCAATTGCTGTTTATAAAGGAGAATCGGTTCAGAAAGGTGTGGGACGTTTTGGTCCTTTCATCAAATGGAACGGTATTTTTATCAATGTAAGTAAAAAATATAATTTCGATAATTTATCACAACAGGAAGTTGAAGAACTGATTGAAGATAAGTTGCAGAAAAATATAGATAAAGTACTCCATAATTGGGAGGACGAAGGGATTTTGGTTGAAAAAGCTCGTTGGGGACGTTCGGTGATTACAAAAGGTAAGATCAAAATTGAATTGAGTAAAGATGTTGATGCTACCAAGCTGACACTGGAAGAAGTTCAGGAAATGATCGCCAAAAAAACACCGGCAAAGAAAACACCGGCAAAAAAAGCAACAACAACTAAAAAAGCCCCAGCTAAAAAAACAGCTGCTAAAAAGAAATAAAAAATGGAATTTGATTTTCTAGAACCAGTAAATGACGGAATTTTAAAATTCATTAGTTCGTTGTCTTCTCAGGAATTGGGCAGTAAAGTGGCTTTTCACACGCAGGACCAGTTTCCTGATATTAGCAAAATCACGATTGCAATTGTTGGGGTTTTAGAAGATCGACGAAACACAGAAGGTTTTAATGAAGTAAACCTAAATGCTGTAAGAAAGAAATTTTATAGTATGTTTCCGGGTAACTGGGATGCGTCAATTGCAGATTTAGGAGATATACTTGCGGGAGATTCAGTAGAGGATACTTATTTTGCACTTAAGAAAGTAACAGCTGCTTTGATTAAGAACAAAGTGATTCCGATAGTTCTGGGAGGTTCGCAGGATCTGACCTACGCTGTGTACCGTGCGTATGATGATCTGGAACAGATGGTAAACATGGTTTCGGTAGATAATAAATTTGATTTTGGCAAAGAAAATGAAGTGGTTTCGGCTAATTCCTATCTGACAAAAATCATAATTGACGAACCGAATAATCTCTTTAATTATTGTAATATTGGGTATCAGACCTATTATAATTCTCAGGAAGAGATCGATTTAATTGAAAAATTGTTTTTTGATGCTTACCGTTTAGGGGAGATTTCAAATAAAATAGCATTAGCAGAACCTGTTTTCAGAGATGCGGATTTGGTAAGTATCGATTTAAATTCGGTAAAGTCTTCAGATTCAGGTAATACGATTTCTTTTGAACCTAATGGTTTTAACGGAAAAGAGATTTGTTCGCTGGCCAGATATGCCGGTATCAGTGATAAAGTTTCCTCTTTTGGGATATTTAATCATAACAGTACTGTACAGGAATCGGGGATTATTGCTCAGATCATGTGGTACTTTATAGAAGGCTATCATTATCGTTCAAAAGAATATCCGTTTGGGAGCAGGGCCAACTATTTAAAATATATTGTTCCTTTGGAAGAGGAGGAATTGATTTTTTATAAAAGTGACAAAACAGATCGTTGGTGGATAGAAATTCCTTACGAATCTAACGGACATAATAAATTGAAAAGAAATACGTTATTACCATGCTCTTACGACGAATATTTGCTCGCTTGTAACCAAGAGCTGCCGGAAAGATGGTGGAAAGCGCAGCGAAAAAATGCTTTGTAGAAGGAAATTTTAACAGAAATCAGAATTTTTTAAAATTATTAAAAAAAAGTTAAAAAATATTAGTAAGAAAAGAAGTATATATTATAAAATTTAACGTTTTACGTCGATTTTTCAGGTTAGTTTATCGACAAAATATTTTTTTTTTATTTTATTTAACATTATTTTTGAACGGTGAAATAAATTACGTGAGTAGTATTGTTTTTTAGCTAAATAATAAATACGTTTACGGACTTATAATAATGAATAGATAATCCCAAATTTATATGAAGAAGTTTATTGCATTTGCAGCAATGTTAACCCTAGTTATTGGCTGTGGAAAATCAGGTGATAAAGGAGAGTTAGTTGGTGTTACAGGAGGAAAATGGCATCCTGAAAAACCTTATGGAATGACATTGGTTCCAGGTGGATCTTTTATTATGGGTAAATCAGATGCTGATTTGGCTAATGTAGAAGATGCTCCAACTAAAACAGTAACGGTACGTTCCTTTTATATGGACGAAACTGAAATTACAAATAGCGAGTATCGTCAATTTGTGGAATGGGTAAAAGATTCTACAATGAGAGTTCGTCTGGCTATTTTAGCTGATGAGACCGGACAAAAAGGTGCTGGTGACGCTAAAGGTAAAAAAGCAGGTAGTATTGCTGATTATGCATTTAATGATTCAGATCCTGAAAAAATGACTGCGTACGACAAATACATGTATGATAACTACTATAGTGTAGGTACTGCTGATGATCCTTATGCAGGAAGAAAATTAAACAAAAAAGTAAAGTTAATCAAAGATACAAAGGCTTATCCGGATGAGTATTATACTGAGGTAATGGATTCTATGTATTTGCCAATTGAAGAATCATACAATGGTTTAAGAACCATTGATGTGAATAAATTGAAATTCCGTTACTCCTGGATGGATATTCAGGCTGCTGCAAAAGCTAAAGTTGGAAAAAGAAAAGATTTCGTTAAGACAGAGCAGGTTAGTGTTTATCCTGACACAACAGTTTGGATTAAAGATTTCGCTTATTCTTATAATGAGCCAATGCACAATGACTATTTCTGGCACAAAGCTTACGGAGATTATCCTGTAGTTGGTGTTACATGGAAACAGGCAAAAGCATTTTGTGCCTGGAGAACTTTGAACAAAAACAGTTATATCAAATCTAAGAAAAAAGGACGTGACTTAGTGAATGCTTTCAGATTGCCAACAGAGGCAGAATGGGAGTACGCTGCAAGAGGAGGTCTGGAATCAGCTACTTACCCTTGGGGAGGACCTTACACGAAAAGTGACAGAGGTTGTTTCCTTGCAAACTTCAAACCAAGCAGAGGAGATTATGCTGCTGATGAGGCTTTGTATACAGTTGAGGCTAAATCTTACGATGTAAACGGTTATGGCCTATACAACATGGCTGGTAACGTTTCAGAGTGGACGGATTCAGCTTACAATCCAAATGCTTACGAATATGTTTCAACAATGAATCCAAACGTAATTGACGGAAACAACCAAAGAAAAGTGGTTCGTGGAGGATCGTGGAAAGATGTTGCTTACTTCCTACAGGTAAGTACTCGTGATCACGAATATGCGGATTCAGCAAGAAGTTATATTGGTTTCAGAACTGTACAGGATTACATGGGAACTCAAGTAACGGGTAATAGAAAAAAGTAAATTATAATAAATTTCAATAACCAAATCAATCTATTTCAAATTAAAACCTAAAAAAAAAGTATTATGGCATTATTAAGTAAAAAAGCAATGAATTTCGCTTATGGTATGGGAGCGGCAGTGGTAATCGTTGGAGCGTTATTCAAAATTACGCACTTTGAACTTGGACCTTTAACTGGTACAGTTATGCTTTCAGTGGGATTATTAACTGAGGCATTAATTTTTGCTCTTTCTGCTTTCGAGCCTGTTGACGAAGAGTTAGACTGGACTCTTGTGTACCCTGAATTAGCTAATGGTCAGGCCAGAACAAAGGCTGACAAAAAAGAAACCCCTTCTGATGCTCAAGGATTATTGTCTCAAAAGTTAGACGTAATGTTAAAAGAAGCTAAAATTGACGGAGAATTAATGTCAAGTTTAGGAAACAGTATTAAAAATTTCGAATCAGCTGCTAAAGGAATTGCTCCTACTGTAGATTCTATCGCTTCTACTAAAAAATACAGCGAAGAATTGTCAATGGCTGCTGCTCAGATGGAATCATTAAACAGTTTGTACAAAGTACAATTGGAAAGCGCTGCAAGAAATGCTGACGCTAACAAAGAAATCGCTGATAATGCATCTAAATTAAAAGAACAAATGCAATCAATGACTGCAAACATTGCTTCTTTGAACAATGTTTATGGTGGTATGCTTTCTGCAATGAGTAACAAAGGATAATTAGTTTTTAACTATTATATTAAATTTATTAATAAGAACTAATTAGAAAAAAATGGCAGGAGGAAAATTAACCCCTAGACAGAAGATGATTAACCTGATGTATCTGGTTTTCATCGCAATGTTAGCAATGAACGTATCAAAAGAAGTAATTTCTGCTTTTGGTCTGATGAATGAAAAATTTGAAAGTGCAAATACTAATTCAACTGAAACCAATGCAAGTTTATTGATGTCTTTAGATCAAAAAGCTGCTGAAGCAAAAGGAGAATTCGCTATTGCTGCAGTTACTGCTCACAAAGTTGAAACAATCTCAAAAGAATTTTATGATTATATAGCTACTCTAAAAGCTCAGTCTATTAAAGGATTTGAAGTAGAAAAAGAAACCGGAAAACTTCCATACGAAGCGATGGACAGAGGTGATAATATCGACGACTGGTTTACAGGAGACGGTTACACTAAAAAAGGAAAGGAAATTATCGCTAAAATCGAGAAATATAAGTCAGATATTAAAGCTGCCTTAGGGACAGATAAAAAATATGCTTCTATTATTTCTGAGGTTGAGAAAAAGTTTGATGTTTCAGATGTAAAAAACAAAGAAGGTATTAAAGAAAGATATTTAGAATATCACTTTAAAGGTTTTCCTGCAATTGCATCAGCTGCTAAACTTTCAGCTTGGCAAAATGACGTTAAGAAAACTGAGGCTGACGTTTACAACAGTGCTTTAGGAAAAGCGGCAGTTGCTGCTGCATCTTATAGTAACTATCAGGCGATCGTTGTTTTAGATAAAAATGCTTATTTCCAGGGAGAAAAAGTAACTGGTAAAGTTGTTTTAGGTCGTTATGACGAAAACACAAAGCCAACTTCATTCCAGGGTCCTGGGCAAATCGTTAACGGACAAGCTGTTATCTCATTAACTGCAGGTGGTGTTGGAGAGCAGGATATTAATGGTCAATTTACATTCCTTGAAGATGGAAAAAACATTCCACTTAAATTCGCTGGAAAATATGTTGTTGTACCAAGACCAAACTCTGCTACAATCTCTGCTGATAAAATGAATGTTGTTTACAGAGGAGTTGTTAACCCAATCTCTGTTTCATTCGCTGGTGTTGATGCAAACAAAATTGTTGCTAGTGCTCCCGGATTAGCTTCTGCTGGTAAACCAGGTAAATATAACATGAGCCCTGGTCAGGGTACTGAGGCTACCATTTCTGTTACTGGTACATTGCCAAACGGAGATAAAGTTACAGATAAGAAAACGTTCAGAATTAAAGGTATTCCTGGGCCAACAGGAACAATTAGAGGTGAGATGGGTGTTGTTAAAGGACCAAAATCTAACTTAGAAATTGCTACAATTGGTGCTAAATTACTTGATTTTGACTTTGAAGTTGGTTTAGATGTTGTTGGATTTAACCTTAAAGTAACAGGACAACCTACAGTTGTAGTTACTGGTAACAGATTAAATGCACAATGCAAACAAATACTTTCAAGAGCAGGTAAAGGAGATCAGGTTACTATTTCTGAAATTAAAACTAAACTTGTTGGAGCTGGTAGTTACTTATTACCAAGAACTGCTCCGGTAATTTACGAAATACAATAATAAAGTAGGTAAAACTACGTTCAATATCTTATAATGATATCATGATGAAAGTAAGAAATTTTTTAATAGCTATTGTTTCTATCGCCGGAGGTTTCGCTTCTAATGCGCAATCTAATTTGCTTAATGCAAAAACACCCGCTCAGATAGGACTTAAGACTCCTGCACAGCTTATCTCCGATAATGACAAGCCTCTTGCTTATGGTTATGTGGATGATAGAGATGTATTGATGGGGAAAACTACTTGGGAAATTATTGATTTGAATGAAAAAATCAACTTTCCACTGTACTTTCCGGTAGATACAGCTAATATTGGTGCTGATAGACGCTCTTTGTATGATGTTTTGACGAAGGCTATGAAGAATGGCAAAATAACTGAAGTGTATTCTGATAGTTATTTCAATACTAAAAAATCTTTAAAAGACATTCAGGGTTCATTATCTCGTATTGATACAACAGATGCTGGTAGAGAGTTAATCAATCAATATCCTGATGACTACAAAACACACGTTGTAAAGAAAAAAGTAGTTACTGGTACCGGTAAAAAGAAGGTTGTAACTTATGTTGATGAAACAGTTGGAGCGACAAGAACAGTTCCTGCTGAGTATATTCTTAAGCAAGATCTTACTTCTGCAGATGTTACACAATACAAAATAAAAGGATACTGGTATTTTGACAAACGTCAAAGTGAATTAAAATATCGTTTACTTGGAATTTGCCCTGTAACTCCTGACGTTTATACTATGAACAGTGACGAAAAGGATTATATCGAGTTGTTCTGGATTTTCTATCCAAACTCAAGAGAAGCATTGCATGAAGCAAAAGCTTTTAATGACAGCAATTCGGCATTACCGATTTCTTTCGATCAAATCTTAAATTCAAGACGTTTTAACGCTGTTGTGTATAAAGAAGAAAACTTGTACGGAGATCGTGAGATCAAAGAATACATGAAAGACAATGCACAGAATCAGTTGTTAGAATCAGAAAGAGTAAAAGAGAAGATTCGTAACTTCGAACAGGATATGTGGAACTACTAAGTTTCTAAAATTAAATTATAACAAAAACTCTTACTACCTTTGTAGTAAGAGTTTTTTTATTTTACCTATTACTTAATATGATTGATTATCTCATTATCGGATCCGGACTGGCCGGAATTTCTTTTGCAGAAGTTGCCCTGAAAAACAATAAAACGATTTTAGTTCTGGATAATAATTCTCAAAATTCATCGAGAGTAGCAGGAGGTTTGTATAATCCTGTTATTTTAAAACGCTTCAGCGAAGTTTGGAAAGCACAGGAACAATTGGTTTTAATGAATGATTTTTACAATCAGATTGAAGATAAACTGCAAACGAAGTTTAATTTTAAATTACCGATCCTTAGAAAATTCTTTTCTATCGAAGAGCAGAATAATTGGTTTGCCGCCTCAGACAAGAAAAACCTTGCCCCCTTTTTATCCACCAAACTCATTAACCGAAAATACAATAGCATAGATTCTCCTTACGATTACGGGGAAGTGCTTCATACAGGCTATGTGGACACGGCTTTACTGTTAGATCGTTATAAAGAGTACCTCAAACAGAACAACCTGTTGCTGGAAGAATTTTTCGATAGTGTGTATATCGAATTTTTGGATAATGGAATCCAGTATAAAAATATTCAGGCGCGCCATATTATTTTTGCGGAAGGCTTCGGCCTGCACAAAAATCCTTTTTTTAATTATTTGCCATTAGATGGTACGAAGGGAGAATTATTTGTCATAAAAGCTCCGGACTTGAATTTAGATGTCATTGTCAATACAAGCGTCTTTATCTTGCCTATGGGTAATGATCTCTTTAAAGTTGGTGCTACCTACAACTGGCAGGATAAAACTGATGTGCCAACAGAAGAAGGGAAACAGGAGTTGGTAGATCGCATTAAAGAAATTATCACCTGTGATTTCGAAATTGTAAAGCATTTTGGCGGAGTACGCCCGACGGTTAAAGACAGAAGACCTTTAATAGGAACACATCACGAACGTAAATCAATTCATATTCTTAACGGATTGGGAACACGCGGCGTAATGCTGGGACCTGCAATGGCAAAGGCTTTATTTGACAAGATTGAAAATGAAATTCCACTAGATGCTGAAATCGACATTAAGCGTTTTCATAAAAGATATCTCAAAACCCTTATTTTTGACCGGCCTTAGGATCGTAAGAAACAAACATATTAATGTATAGATTTCTTGAAAGCCTTAAAACAAAAGGAAATAATACAATCAGGCTGATTACTATAGCTATAAAAGATTTTTCGATTGTGGTCTGAAAGAATACAAACGAAATAATAAAAGCTGCGATTCCAACGGCTACATTTAAGCCATAACTCACATACATTGCTCCGTAAAAAAAAGAAGGCTCAATTTGATATTTTAATCCACAGTGACTGCAATGATCGTTCATTTTGAGAACTTTAGTCAAATGAAGCGGATTTTTGTCCGAATACATACTTTCATTTTGACATTTTGGACAACTTCCTGTTAAAATACTATTTAGTTTGGATCCTTTTTTTAACATTTGCAAAAAATTAAATTACCCATTGAGTTGGGAGTGTAAATTTACACAATCAATTAGTTATAAAATAACATTACATGCTTAATATACATAATTTATCGGTTTCTTTTGGGGGTACATATTTATTCGAAGAAGTTACTTTTCGTTTGGGTGCGGGAGACCGTGTTGGACTTGTCGGGAAAAACGGAGCAGGTAAATCTACGATGCTTAAAATGCTGGCAGGAGATTTTGCCCCTGACTCCGGAGTTATTTCTCAGGAGAAGGATATCCGAATGGGGTTTTTACGTCAGGATATCGATTTTGAACAGGGAAGAACTGTTTTGGAGGAAGCATATGAAGCTTTTACTGATATTAAAATTGTTGAAAAAAAGTTAGAGCATATCAATCATCAATTGGTAACCAGAACCGATTATGAAAGTGAAGAATACAGCCAGATCATTGAAGATTTATCTGATTACACACATCGTTTTGAACTTCTTGGAGGTTACAACTATGTAGGAGATACAGAGAAAATTCTTTTAGGATTAGGTTTTAAAAGAGAAGTTTTCAATAATCAGACGGAAACATTTTCAGGAGGCTGGAGAATGCGTATCGAATTGGCTAAATTATTATTGCAGTCAAACGATGTATTACTTCTGGATGAGCCAACGAATCACCTGGACATCGAAAGTATCATTTGGCTGGAAGGTTTTCTTCGCAATTATCCGGGAGTTGTCGTAATTGTATCGCACGATAAAATGTTTTTAGATAACGTAACCAACCGTACGATCGAAATTTCATTAGGAAAAGCATACGATTTTAATAAACCTTATTCTCAATATTTAGAATTGCGCCATGAGATTCGTGAGAAGCAATTAGCGACCCAGAAAAACCAGGCAAAGAAAATTGAAGAGACAGAAAAATTAATCGAGAAATTCCGTGCGAAAGCTTCCAAAGCTTCGATGGCGCAGTCGCTGATTAAAAAATTAGATAAAGTAGAACGAATTGAAGTTGATGAAGACGACAATTCCGTAATGAATATCTCTTTCCCGGTTTCAAAAGAACCCGGAAGAGTCGTAGTTGAAGCGGAACATGTAACAAAAGCTTATGGCGATAAAGTTATTTTAAAAGATATTGATTTACTGGTAGAACGCGGAAGCAAAATTGCCTTTGTGGGACAAAATGGCCAGGGAAAGTCAACTTTCATTAAAGCTATTGTAAACGAGTTTGAATACCAGGGAAATATCAAATTGGGACACAACGTTCAGTTAGGATATTTTGCGCAAAATCAGGCGGAATATCTGGATGGCGAAATTACACTGCTTCAGACTATGGAAGATGCTGCTATGGATACGAACCGTTCTAAGGTTCGTGACATGTTAGGTTCTTTCTTATTCCGTGGCGATGATGTGGAGAAAAAGGTGAAAGTACTCTCCGGAGGGGAACGCAACCGTCTGGCACTTTGTAAACTATTGCTGCAGCCGATTAACGTTTTGCTGATGGATGAGCCTACCAACCACCTTGACATTAAATCTAAGAACGTTTTAAAGGCCGCACTTCAAAAATTCGGCGGAACATTACTATTGGTATCACACGACAGGGATTTTCTTCAGGGGATGTCTAATATCGTTTACGAATTTAAGGATCAGAAAATAAAAGAATATTTAGGGGACATCAATTATTTCCTGGAACAGCGCAATCTTGAAAACATGCGTGAAGTCGAGAAAAAAGATGTTGCCAAAGCAGCTGCTCCAAAAGAAACGAACAAAGCTTCGTACGAGGATCAGAAGAAAGGTAAAGCACTGCAAAACAAATTAAGCAAAGTGGAAAGCCAGATCAAACAATTAGAAAGAGACATTCAGCACGATGATAAAATGCTGGCTTCCAATTATGACAAACATATCGAAGACGCTTCTTTCTTTACCGCTTACAACAAGAAAAAAGCAGATCTGGAGCAATTGTTACTGGATTGGGAAATTGTTCAGGAAGAGATCGATAATTTTAGTGCTTAATGTAGTTTTCAGTCGCAGTCTCAGTTTCACTTTTTGAAAATAAGATTCATTATACAGACCTTTGTCAAAGTGTAAAACTTCGACAAAGGTTTTTTTAGCTCTTAGTTGCTGCGTCTGTCTCTCACAAAGTAACTAACTACTTGATAATTCCAATCGATTTGGAGTGCATGATTGCTTCGCTGCTGTCTTTAAAATAACAAACAGCAACATCCAGCGACTCCAGATTTTTCAGGATAGTTTTAGTGGTTTCCTTCTGACTTTTGCCGGTTTGTCTAATATAAACGGCTGTTACGGTGACCGGAAATATTTTGCAGATTCGTTCGTACAAAATAGGATCGTGCTGTGAGTCATCTCCCAATAACACATACTTTAGGTTAGGATAAAACTCTAAAACATGCTTTATCTTATCAAACTTATGATCGTGATTTCCTCTTCCGCTCATAAAGAAGTCCGTAATTCCTCTCTTAATGTCTTTCAATAAGATTACTGCTCTTGGCAGTTGATGGATTTTAGTGAATTTTATAATAAAATTGTACAAATTCCATTCACTGCTTGAGATATAAAAAAAGGCGTTTTCCTCTTCCTTATTATTTCTTCCGGCAGAACTCAGGGCCTGATAATGTGGGACAACATCTTTAAAAACCTTTCTGTCGTTGACATTTTTAAACAAAAGAATGTATATTTTTTTAAAGAAATTATGCGTGTGAGAAATCAGAAAAGTGTCATCAATATCGGAGATAATTCCGAGATTTCCCTTGTGGGGTCTGATAAAGCTTCCTTTGGAAGTGATAATTTCAGCTTCATATTTCAAACTGACCTCATATTCCATCCATCCAAAATTAAATTCTTTTTCAAGCGGAATACAAAACTTAAAATAACCATCGTCCAATGTCTTGGTGTGGATTTCCTGATCGCCGTTTGTAAGATAAATATCAAAATTCTGAATGGTTTTTATTCGGAACTGATTAATAATGGAAGTAGCGTTTTTAAAGTTTTTCTTCTGAAAATCATAATCATACATTCTTTTAAAAACATGGCCCATTACAATTAATTCTTGTTCATTAGCATAACCGCGATATAATTGTAGGATTGGTTTCATTAATTGTGTATTTTTATATATGTTGTAAATTAATTATTTTAATCGGTTTTAAAAATTAAATTTTGAAAAAGAATATCATTTTTGTTGTAAATCCTATTTCCGGAGACTTAGATAAATCGGATTTAATAGATGCTGTGCATGAGTTTTCGATTACCCATAATTTTAATCTGATTGTTCATGAGACAACCGGCAATCAGGACATTAAAGCCATACATTCACTTTACAATGAATTTAAGCCGGAGAGAATCATTGTGGCAGGTGGTGACGGAACTATAAAAATGGTAGCCGAAGCAATGGAAGAGCATGATATTGTTATTGGTATTCTGCCAGCCGGGTCTGCTAATGGCCTGTCTGTAGATTTAAACTTGCCCGGCACCCTAGAAGAAAACCTGAAAATCGCCTTTTTAAATTCTTATATAGAAATGGATATGATTTGCATTAACGGCAAAAAAAGTATCCACCTGAGTGATATCGGTATCAATGCTGATCTTGTTAAAAATTATGAAGAAAGTAGCCTGAGAGGATTTTGGGGCTACGCACTTCAGGCGTATACAACGCTGGTAGATTCTAACGAACCTTTTGTAGCAACAATTACGGCCAATAAAGAAACCATCAGGCATACGGCGAGAATGATTGTAATTGCAAACTCTCAGAAATATGGAACCGGTGTTACGATCAATCCGAATGGTGCGATGAACGACGGGAAATTTGAACTGGTTATCTTAAAAAGTCTGGATTTATTATTGCTGGGAAAAATCATTACCGGTAATATGCCAATTGATTCCGATGATATTGTGATTATTTCCACAGATAAAGCTACTATTGAAACCGATTATGCGGTTAACTTTCAGATTGACGGCGAGTATTGCGGGGCGCAACGCCTTTTGGAAATTCATATTCTGCACAAGCAAATGAAGATTGCGGTTCCTTAATTGAAGGGAGTCGCAGTTTTTAGTTTTCAGTCTCAGTCTCAGTCTCAGTTTTCGGTCTCAGTCTTTATTCTTTGCTCTTTATTCTTTATTCTTTAAACGGATTTCTCTCTTTCCATTCTGTTTTCGGTTCGAGATAATTGAAGAGTTTGGCGATATTATGATTGATCAGGGCATTGCTGTGCGTAATCAACCCGTACATTTTTTGAGGTTTTGCACCTACTGAACTTTTAATTTCCAGGGCAGTTCGCGCAAAGACGATTTCAGAAAATCCCTGATTGATCGAATAGGCAATCATGTCGTACAGCATATTGAGGTATAACATTTTTTCGCGCTGGATCGTTTCATCATAACCTAAAAAGTAAGTATCCATTACGGTTCCGTTTTTGATCAGCGTATTGAAACCAATAAGTTTTCCATCCAGAAAATAACCGTAGAACAGGAAGTTTTCTTTCATTATTTCTTTAAAAAAGCTAAAGTGATTCCGGGCCAGGAAAAAAGTATTAAAAGGAGCGTTTCTGGCCACATGAAAATACAAATCGTAAATAACATCTTCGTACTTTCGGATATCATTCAGAGACATTTTTTGCTTTTCAATTGCTTCGGCTTTTTTTCGGGCACGCTTGTACTGATCGCGGTATTTTTTTGACAAGGCATCAATGTAATCCTGTTCCGACTTCCAGTTTTTATTGATTTCGAAAATCATATTGGGCTGAGTCGAAAAGGTGTAATTATTTTTAAATTCAGCTTGTAAAGGCTCAATTTCCGATTCCGTAAAATCTTTAATACTGGTAATGTGTACTTTTTTTCCGCTTTCTTTCAGGTCTCTCTTAAGCTGGTTAATTGCTTTATGAAGGGTCTGAATTGCCTTAGACTGCTTTACAGCCGGATCAAAAGCAAAGGCATTTTGGCCCGTAAGCATATTGTTGCCAACGAATAATACATGTGAAGCAAAATTTTTAAAAGCAAAATTACGGACGGAAGTTTTTAAACACTGATCGCGCTCTCCAAAGGAATCGAGTTTTTCTGCAAATAAAAATTGAGTCACGACAATACCTGCCAGTTTCTCTTCCTTAAAAATACCGATAAAATGACAAATCATATTGACCGGAGAAGAGTTTTCGAGTACTTCGAGATATTCCCTGGTCAGGAAAATATTTTTTGCGGCAAACGAATTCCATTCTAAAGGAAGTAAGGAAACGCTATTGTAAATTTGGAAGGAATAGGTTGTACTCAAGTGTGAAAGCTAGTTTCTTCAAAATTAGATAATATTTGTAATAACTAATGGGGTTTAAGTTATTATTAAGAAAAACTCGTTTGCGAATAAAAAACGCAAACGGGTTCCATAGGGATCATGTTAGGCGAATCCGCAAATAATGCCGCCCATTAAAGTGAGTGACACCGTCCAGAATCCGGCATGAATTAAAATGTATTTCCAGGACTTTCTTTCAAACAAGGCATTAACGCCGATTACAGGTAAAGCAAAAAATAAGCCCGATATAAAGCCATGCAGGGCACCATGTTTAAAAGTACGATACGCTGTTCCGTAATCTGCCATAAAAGCGGCAAAGGAAGGTTTTGCACTTTCGACTAAAGGCGGCCCGCCAACCATTCCGACTGCGCCGGACTGATGAATCGTTAACGACATGAGGGTCATCGTGATCATTAAAGAAAAAACATACGTCAGACCGAAAATTTTAAGCATATTACCCGTACGGAGCTGGTCCTCAGTAAGGTTATTTTCTCTCATCCAGATCGTTCCGAAGACTTTGGGATGGTACCAGACAAAACCGACAACAAGTGTAATCAAAGCGGATAAAAACAATGCAACAGGGTTAAATTCCATAATATGAGGTTTTTAGGATTAGTTGTTCAAATTTAATCAAAAAAATACAAATTTCTGCTTTTCAATTTAAGTAGTATAAATACGACTAAACATTTATTTATCAACAGTTTATCGACATTCTATGTATTATAACTGTAAAAATGTATAATTTTGCTATGAAAACAAATCCCCAAATCTGTTATGAAAAGTTATATCACTCTTTTTTTAGCACTTGTTTTCTCTCATACTATTTTTGCAGATACTGTTTCTGATAAAGAAAAAGATGCCCTTATTAAATTGTACCATGCTACAAATGGATCACAATGGAAAGTAAAGTGGGATTTATCACTGTCAGTATCAACATGGTATGGAGTAACAGCTGAAAACGGAAAAGTAGTCGGGCTTCATTTAGCCAACAATAATTTGCAGGGAGAATTACCCGGTGAATTTTATGATCTGGTAAATTTAGTGGCAGTCGATTTGCACAAAAATAATCTGAAAGGTCAGCTTTCCGCCACCATTCATAACCTGAAAGAACTGGAAGTTTTTGATGTTTCTATTAATGAATTATCAGGAACAATACCGGCTTCTATCTGTGAATTGAAAAAGCTTAAGAATTTAGCGCTTTTTGAAAATAAAATTTCAGGAGAATTACCGTTGGAGATTGGAAAACTAGGCAGCTTAGAAACATTATCGCTGTTTGATAATGAACTACAAGGCCCATTACCAGGGTCTTTATATAAAATCCGTACTTTGAAGGTATTGCTTCTGAATAATAATAAGATGTCAGGAACGCTAAGCAGTGAGGTATTGAATTTTTCTGACCTTGAAAATCTAAGTTTATTTGATAACGGTTTTGAAGGTGCAATCCCTGCTGGGCTGGAGAAGTTACATCATTTAGCTGAAATGAATATTTCTTATAATAAATTTAAAGGAGCCGTTTCTAAAAATCTGGCATTGTTAGATGCGCTGAATATGACTATGTTTGATGAAAACGGAAATCCGGTTTTATTACCAATTACTACCGAAAAAGAAACGACGGATGTTAGCCAAAATTAATCGCGCTTAGGATTGAAAATTACTCTCGTTAACAAAGTTCATTAAATATATTTAGTTAATTGTTGAAAACCGTAATCCCCATTACGGTTTTTTTATGCTCTTTTTTGAAAAGATTTCTATTATACAGAAAGTTGTTCCTTGAAATTCCCTTTTTAAATACTATTTGAAGTAAATTTGTGCCGATTTAATAATTATACGGCAGTTTAACAGCGATTTGATTTTTTTTCATAACTTTAATATCGAATTCAGCAGTAGAGTGTTGATATGACGAAATAATTAATTTTAACTTTTTAATCCTAAAATTATGGTAGTACAGTATAAAGGAGAACAATACGGAAAGTCTACAACATTTACGATACGAATTATTGGAAATAATCTTTCAAAGAGCAGTTCTAATTACCAGATAGATTTATTAATCGGGGAGAAGCAAATCCCTACTTTTACAACAGCAATTCACCAAAGTCTATCCAATTGCCTGAAAGAAATCTATTTGTTCAGAAAGTACAACGGAATCAAATTTGACGCTTCTTCAGAAAAAATAGCTCCTAAACTGGTGCCATACGATAAGGTTTTATACAACTATAATAAATACGCTTTATTTATGGCTTAAAGCTTATAAATCAATCATAAAAAAAAGACTGTTTGTAAAAACGGTCTTTTTTTATGCCTGATTTTTAGGAACGGGATCCATTCTCTGCTGAAACGGCCGGCAGGAACAGCCCCTGATTACAGAACGGAATAAACATTAAAAAAAGCCCCAGATTGCTCTGAAGCTTTAATTACTAATACTGAAAGTACAATCTGTGAACTACCTCAAGCAAGGTTTTAAAAATAATTGTTGGTTCTATGTTGGTCTTATTCGTATTTTAAATAGTGTAAAACATCGACTTTGGTTGCCTGGTACGCTCTTGACAGCACCACTAAAAGCGTTAAGCATAAAAGAGCGGTAAAACCAATTAAAAACGGGTAGATCGAAATAGTAATTCGGTAAGCAAAATTTCCTAACCATTGATTAAGCAGGTAATACACAGGGAATAATGCGATCAGGAAACCGATTACACTGAAGAGAATATATTGCTTACAAAGTTCTTTTAGTAACACATTAGTTTCTGCACCGAGTGTTTTTCGAATAGCAATTTCCTTCATACGCCTTTCTATGGAGTAGGAAGCCAAAGCGAATAATCCAAAAAGGGCAATGATAATGACAATCACATTCAACAAAGAGAAAAGGTTTTTTTGCTTTACATAACTGCTGTACGATCTTTTGTATTCCTTATCGACAAAATCATATACAAAAGGATATTCCGGATCAACTTTTGTGGTCCACATTTTTTCGATGCCGGCAAGGGTCTCGTTCATGGTTTTTGAATCTGCGGAGATATAAATATTATTCAGGGCTGTAGTAAACCACGGAATGGTTTTAAAATGGAGAAAAGACATCGGCGGTATCGGTTCACCAGGATTTCCTAAGCTAAAATCTTTGACAACCCCAACAATAATGACTTCTTTATCAAGTGCCCAAAGTACTTTTTTGCCGATCGGATTTTTTTCGTTTAGTAATTTTGCAGCGGTTTCGTTTATCAACATCGTGTTGATGGTATCCTGTGAATAGGCAGGGCTAAAAGAGCGCCCTTTTACGATTTTTATTTTCATCATTTCCAACAAGCCAAAATCTACCGGAACATTATTTCCGTCAATTGTTACGTCTTTATAAGAATAGGCGGTTACCAATTTCGCACCCTGCCCGAACACAAAAGCACCACCTGCCACCTGTTTGATTCCTTTTATGTGCAGCAATTCGTTTTTAATACCGGCATATCGGTTTAATCGGTATTGATTGTCGATTCCTTTTTCGTCACCATAGACATTTCTGTAGGAGATATTCAGGATTTGTTTCCCGTTAAAACCCAGCTCTTTTTCATTCATATACTCGATCTGCTGGTAGACAATATAAGATCCGATAATAAAGAAAGCTGCAACGGAAAATTGAAAGATCAGCATGCCGTTGCGCAGCCAGACACCGCTTTTGCTTCGTCCAAAATTTCCTTTTAATACTTTCAGCGCCTCAAAATTCGAAACATAAATTGCCGGAAATATTCCTGCTGTTGTAACGGTTGCAATAAAGATTACGACAAGCTGGAGGTAAAACTGACTGCCTTGCAGCACAATCGTTTTTTCCAGAAAATCATTGTAATACGGTAAAGAAAGCTCCGTAATAACCAGTGCTATCAGAATGGACAACAAAGAGATGATGGCTGTTTCAAAAATAAATTGCTGAATAATTGCTGATTTTGAAGCTCCGATAATTTTTCGTACGCCCACTTCTTTGGCTCTTTTTATAGCATTTGCGGTAGCGGAATTTATATAATTCACGATAGAAAGGATCAGAATTAAGATCGATAACCCGACCATAATCATTAAAAACTGGAAATTGCCTTTTCCCTCGGCCAGCCCGCCGGCCCTGGTGTGCAGACGATTGGAAGAAAGTGATTCTAAAAGCGGTTTCACCCCACCATACTTAGCCACATATTGTTGGGGCGTAATTCCTTTAAGCTTTGCTAAACGCGTGAATAAATTATCAAAATATAGTTTTCGGAGATTCGCAGTCACTTTTTGGGTATCATTCGGGTCTTTTAATTTAAGCATTAAAACAAATTGAAAGTTACCCCAGTTTTCAATAGACCCTTTTAATCTCGAATCCATAAAATTGACCACACAGGAAGGACTGTAGGCGGATTTTCCGTTCAGCTTATAAACACCGGTAACCAATACATTCTGATCCTGCAAAACCAATTTTTTCCCTAAGGCACTTTCGTTTCCGAAAAGCTGAAAAGCCAGGTCCTGCGACAGGCAAATACTATTTTGATCCGGCAATGCTGTTTTTGGGCTGCCTTCTGTAAATTCGTAAGGAAAAAACTCAAAGAACTTTTTTTGGGCAATCAGAATTTTACCGGACGAAACTTTTTTGTTGCTAAAACGAATGATATCATTCTCATAATCCGAGCTGAAATAACAATACGACTCTATTTCCGGTGTCATGGCTGTTACTGCACCTCCCAATGGAGAGGAACTGGAAGACCAGAAAGTGGTTGCATCCATTTGGTTCACCACCATAAAAACATTGTTTTTATTGGGGTTCCATTGATCATAACTCTGCTCGTCATTCCAGTAAAGTGTGGCGAAAATAAGCCCGGCAATACCAATACTCAGGCCCAAAACATTCAAAGCTGTAAACAGCTTGTTGTTCTTTATCTGGTAAATAAAGATGTTTATCCAATTTTTCAACATGGCTCTAGTGGTTAGAATTGGTTACTAAAACATCTACATTTCTATGGTTCAGTTTTTCAGAAAGGATAATTCCGTCTTTCATCAAAATTGTTTTTTGCGAAAACGAAGCATCATAATCAGAATGAGTCACCATGAGGATTGTAGCCCCGTTGGCATGCAGGTTCGTTAGCAATTCCATTACCTCGTTTCCGTTTTTACTGTCCAGGTTTCCGGTAGGCTCATCGGCAAGAATTATTTTTGGGTCGTTGATCAGGGCTCTTGCCACTGCGACACGCTGTTGCTGTCCTCCCGAAAGTTGCTGCGGATAGTGTTTCAGACGGTGTGCAATATTTAGTTTGGCGGCAATTTCGTGCACTTTTGTTTTTCTCGCAGAAGAAGGAACATTATTGTAAATCAGCGGCAATTCGATATTGTCATACACCGATAATTCATCAATCAGATTGAAATTCTGAAAAATAAACCCAATGTTCTCTTTTCTGGCTTTTGATTTCAATTTTTCTTTTAGTCCGATCATTTCCTCTCCAAGCAAGAGATAACTGCCGCCCGAGGCACTGTCAAGTAATCCGATAATATTTAGTAAAGTAGATTTTCCACTTCCGGACGGACCCATAATCGAGACAAAATCGCCCTGATTAATCGTTAATGAAATTTCTGCTAATGCGTTGGTTTCGATTTCTTCCGTTCTGAAAATTTTTGAAAGTTTTTTAATAGTGATCATAATTGCTGTTTTTTGACTGGATTGATTTCATAATAATTTTAGTTTTCGAAGTAAAAGAACCATAGCTGAAAATTAAGATAATTAACCCTGTTTTTAAGCTATTTATTTTGTTATTTTTACTTTCGAAAGCGGTTAATAAGTAATGATTTACCAGCTCTGATGTGATTTTCGTGCCACAAATTTAAATATCGTAACTGCTTTATTTTTAATATTTTATCATTTAAAAAAAAGAGCCACTGTCCATAATTGAACACCTTTCGTCCAAAACCGAACAATAATGAAAAAGACCAGCGCATCAATATTAATCATAGACGATCAGGAAGACATCCTTTTTGCATCGAAATTGTATCTGAAAAAGTATTTTGACACCATTTATACCCTTAATAATCCCAAAAATATAGTCGAATTACTGGCTAAAAATACAATTGATGTGATATTGCTCGATATGAATTACAGGATCGGTTTTGAAGACGGAAAAGAAGGTTTGTATTTGCTGAAGGAAATAAAAACACTCTCGCCAAAAACAGTTGTTATTTTAATGACTGCTTTCGGCAAAGTCGAAACTGCCGTTGAAGGCCTGAAAAATGGTGCCTTTGATTATATTTTAAAACCCTGGGAGAATATAAAATTACTGGAATCGGTAAAACAAGCTGTTGATAAGAGCTGGAGGGAGCAGAAGAAAAACAGGAATGTAGAAATTAAGGACGAGTTTTTTATTGGTAATTCTCCCGTTATAAAAAAAGCTTATTCCCTGGCGGACAAAGTAGCCAAAACAGATGCCAACGTTTTAATACTGGGCGAAAACGGAACCGGAAAATTTGTACTGGCGCACCATATTTACAGTCAGTCAGAGCGAAAAGGCCAGCCCTTTATTGCCGTTGATTTGGGATCTTTAAATGCCAATATTTTCGAAAGCGAATTGTTCGGTTATGCGAAAGGTGCTTTTACAGATGCCAAAACCGATACGCCGGGACGTTTTGAAATGGCGCAGAACGGCACTATTTTTTTGGATGAAATCGGGAATGTTCCGCTACATCTGCAATCCAAACTGCTGCAGGTAATTCAAAGTAAAACAGTGACCAGACTGGGCGAATCAAAACCAAGGTCTTTGAATGTCCGAATCATTACCGCAACAAA
This sequence comes from Flavobacterium sp. ENC, assembly GCF_020991415.1. Classification (GTDB taxonomy): domain Bacteria; phylum Bacteroidota; class Bacteroidia; order Flavobacteriales; family Flavobacteriaceae; genus Flavobacterium. The sequence goes on from NZ_JAJMOY010000010.1 coordinate 38,562, forward strand.
TTTAAACCTGAAACTGGAAGTGGCGGATAAAAATTTCAGGGAAGATTTGTATTACCGCATCAATACGATGGAAATTGTCCTGCCTCCGTTGCGCGAGCGACACGAAGATAAAATCCCATTAGCGGAATATCTTCTTGAAAAAATGATCGAAAAATACGGAAGGCACGAAATTACTTTTGCGAATAAAGTACGCGAACAAATTGAAAAGCACGCCTGGAACGGAAACATCCGTGAAATGGAAAACAAAATAGAACGGGCGGTTATTCTTTGTGAAAACAATATCATTACCGTTTCTGACCTGGATTTGGATCTGATAACGGAATATGAAGAAAATCCCGATGACATTCAGCTTTCGACTGTCGAAAAAGCAACCGTCGAAAGAGCGCTATTAAAAAACAACAATAATATCAGCAAAACGGCCGAAGAGCTGGGGCTGTCAAGGGGGGCTTTGTACCGTCGTTTAGAGAAATATAACATCAGCACAAACTAATATGCTTAAATCATTAAAAACATACAACCTTATTTTTCTGAGACTGCTTCTGATTCTGGCCGGGATTGAATTTTCTATTTACCTGCACAAAATCAAGTTTGTTTTTGCACCAGTTTTCGGTTTTCTGATTGTATTCTTTCTGGTTGTTGAATTGTATTTTTACATCAAAAGTGTCATTTTGGTTTATGACAAAACTATTTCTTCGATCATACAAAATGATTTTTCTTCAGATTTTTCTAAATACCAATCCAATCAGAATGATCTGTTTAAGCTCTATGACATCTTAAAGAGCAAACAGAACGAACAGGTTTCGAGAGATATTATTTATACTTCGATTTTAAACAATATCGAAACCGGAATTGTTATCCTGAAAAAGGAAGATGATGAATGGAATGTTTTTTTAATGAACGATTATTTCTCGAAGCATTTTGATGTCCCAAAAGTTTCGAAGTGGAAGTTGCTTAAAAGCCAGCTTCCGTCCTTGTGTAAAGTTATCGAAGAACAGGAATTTCAGGAAATTAAAACATCACTAGAAATCCGTGTCAATGAGGGCAATGCGCAGACATTTGTCATGCAGACTTCAAGAACAGAAATCTGCGAATTGGATTATTTTATTGTTTTGCTCGATTCCATTCAGAATGTGGTAGAGAAAAAAGAAAAAGGAGCCTGGGTCAATCTGATGAAGGTAATCTCACATGAGCTTTTAAATTCCATCACACCGATCCGTTCTATTTCCCAAAACCTGCAGGAACTTGTAGAGCAGGATTCCATTTCATCTGATGATCTCGAAGACATCAAAGAAGGTGTCGGAACAATGCTGAGACGAAGTGATCTCTTGCAGAAATTTGTAGAAGGGTACCGAAAATTAGCCATGCTGCCTTCTCCAAAAAAAGAAGAAATACAGCTCAGGAAACTCATTGAAAACTGTTTTCAGGTAATGAATCCCTTATTTAAAAATAAACAGATAGAGGTCCTTACTACCATTTCATTTGATTATATACTTCTGGTGGACCATCAGCAAATCGAGCAGGTGCTGATTAATCTTTTAACCAATTCCATGCATGCTTTGGAAGACCGGGAAAACAAACAGATTGTAATTGCTGGTGAAGTCAAAGAAAACAGGTTATTCATAAAAATTACCGACAACGGAAACGGGATTGACCGTGAGATCGAAAACAAAATATTCCTTCCGTTTTTTACGACGCGAAAAGAAGGAGCAGGGATTGGCTTAACACTGTCTAAAAGTATTATTGAAGCGCATGGCGGTTATCTGGATTTTAGGAATCAGGAGGATAAAACCACTTTTGTGATTTGTCTGATTGAGGGCTGATTTTGTCGGGTAACCCAAAATCTAACAATACCGTCTTTCATCTCGGCGAAGGAGAAATCACACTAGAAACTCCGCACCTAAATTCGCCAGTCTTTGTCGAATTACGAATGCAATTTACTTCGTCTGTTCGCTAGCGCCCGGGTCTCCTTACGTCAAAATGACAATCTCGCCAAACCAAAACACAATAGTCTTCATTTACATCATCTTCCCTTCTTTCGCATATTCTTTTTTAATGCCCTGAACAAGGTGGTGCAGGTGAATACTTTTGTTTTCGTCTTCCAGTGTTCTCAGGCAGGCATACTGAATGATGTTGACGATATTGGCGCCGGTTATGTCGTATTTTTTGGAGAGCTCATTAAGATTGACATCTTCGGCAATTTTGATTCCTTTGGGCAGGTTATTTTCCCAAAGCTGTAAACGTTCACCATACGAAGGCACTTCAAACTCAATGATAGACTGAAATCTTCTGGTGAAAGCTGTATCAATATTCGTTTTAAAATTCGAGGCCAGAATAACCAGTCCCGGATGGTTTTCGATACGCTGCAGCAAATACGAAACTTCCTGATTGGCGTATTTATCGTGTGCATCCCTGACATTGGTTCTTTTTCCGAAAACGGCATCGGCTTCATCAAAAAAGAGAATCCAGTCTTTGTCGGCCGCTTTGTCAAAAAGGGAAGAAAGGTTTTTTTCGGTTTCCCCAATGTATTTCGAAATCACCATAGACAAATCAATTCGGTATACATCTCTTTTGGTATATTTCCCCAGCAGGGAAGCCGTAAGTGTTTTTCCGGTTCCGGGTGCGCCGTAAAACATGACCCTGAAGCCCGGTTTGATCTTGGCTTTCATGTCCCATTCGTGAAGCAGAATCTCGTTGAATTTCAGCCAGGTTTCTATTTCTTTGATGTAATTTAACGTGGTCGTATTGAGCACCAAATCGTCCCATTCGAGTGAGGTTTCTATGAGTTGTGCCGGAAAAACACTGCTGAGCTGCGGTTTTAGAATTTTTCCCGTAATGAATTTCTCGATGTATTCGTCTTCCAAAATCAGTAAACCACTCAGTTTCGGTTCTCCATTGGGAACGGAATCTATTTTGATGATCCCTTTTCGGTAAAGAAAAGACTGATTGTGCAGGTAATTATAGAACAAAATCCGGTTGTCGAGATCATTTCCGCCCACTAGAAACTGAGCTGTTTCACCGGTTGGCAAAATGCCGCGGTGGTTCTTCGTTTTAATGCCGCCAAACTCGGGTAATTCGCCGCCATTGGGTAAATATTCGGCAATAATCGAACTCAGGAAATCAGGTTTGACATGCGGAGCCAAAGCCAGTGCCACTAAAAGAATATCGATTTCCGACAACTCATTTTCGATAATAAATTCGTGGATAAACCCCGTGGAATCCATTTGATTGAGAACTGGTTTTTCCATAGCGTTTTCGACCTGAAAAAGGGTGTCAAGCTGAAATACGAATTGGTTTTTTAAATAAGTGAATACATTTTCCATTTTATGCTACTAAGGATTCAATTGAAAAAAAATCTATTTTGGATTGTTTATAATTCCTGATTCTGTTCATGACGGCGTTTCCGTTATGAGAACCATCAGAATTGGTATTGCCTTCAATGGTCTCAATCAGATCTCCGTGAACTGCAGTTACAATTCCGGTATGAAACCAGTCGTTTGTTGTTTTCTGAATCAGAAATATATCTCCGGGTTTTATGAGAGCCGGATTCGCTCTAGCCGCCTGATAACGCGTCAGGATTTTTTTCTGGATACCGGTTACGCCAACCGTATCACAGCTATATGTTAAAGGCATGAGTGTTTTGAAGTTTTTCCCCTGAACAGCGGCTGCCTGGTCAATTATCGCCTGAACAAAGCCCATACACCAAAACCAGTCGGTTCCTTCATGACCGTCCATATAGCTTCGCACCCAGGGTCCGGTATTGCTTTGGTTGTTGATGACGAGTTCGAAAGGATGATTTTTAAGATGGTTTTTCGCTGTACTCAAAATTAATTCTCTCAGATTATTACCGGGTACAGGATCTTCGAAAGCTTTCTTAAGAGGAGCTGTCAGCGCATCGAACACCTTTTGATCTACAGTTCCTGTTTGGGATAAGCCGTTGAATTTTTGAAAATTCAGCACTGCTTTTTCTGTTGCCGGTCCAAAATCACCATCGATGCCCGTTGCCGTTCCCGCGTTTGGATTTTGCATAGCAAATAAGTTAAGCCAGGACTGAATTTTTTCAATGTCTTTTTTATTATTATTTAGTCCTTTTCTTTGTTGTGCTGCTTTAATAAGGAGCTCTTTTTGGTAGAATGTTTTTTGCATGACAAAAGTTTTTTAAGGTTTTAAAAATTGGTTTTTAGTTACTTTCTTTAACAGTTTTATTTTATTCCCTTCACTTCATTCAGTTTGTTGATATGATAGGTAAAGTCTTGTTCCGGAAATAATTCAGGAAGTGCTCTTACGGCCAGTTCCATATCTTCCAGAGCAATTTTTTTATGTGGTATTTCCTGGTTCCAGTTGATATAAAAATATTGCCAGCCTTTTACCGCACAAGATTCGATCATAGCGTTGCCATACTCCTCAAAGGACATATCAAGTAAAGTGTACCAGTTCCGGTCAAAAAATGCAATTTGTGGCGGAAACTTTTTAGCGCCTCTTACAAAGCATCCATATCTCCAGTCGTCTCCCCATGCTTGTTTTTCAAACCAGTTCAGTTTTTCAAAATGTTTAAGATCATCAGGAACGACAGCATCGGGGGCCAGCGAAAAATCAATTTTCCAGAAAGTGGATGGATTTGAAAGCGCTTCAAAAATTCCATTGAAAAGAAACCCTCCGTATAAAAAATAGTTTTGGCTTTTACTTTTCCATTTAACGGAGAGACTTGAAAATTTAATAACAGCAGCATCTTTCGATTCCAGAGTGATTTTGCCAATTGTGGCTAAATCTTCAATAGCCCATTGCATACTTGAGCTGGATAGTTCCAGAAAATCTTTCCAGTCTGCTTCGTTAATTTCGATATTGGGATTTGTCTTTAAACCGTCACGAAATTTTTTGATATTTTGCATTAGTTTTTCCATTATGGTTGTATTTGAAGGGTTGAATTAGTACTCATATTACTGTTTATTAAGCTTACATTGTTTCGAATCGAATTCCATTTTCTTGATCCCTGAACAAATCCTTTTGAGGAATATAACAATTCGATTTTACTAACCAGATCCGCGACACTGCCAAATCGGCCATGTAGTCTTCTCGCTGCTATAATATCTTCAGCAAAATCTGAAGAGACCTTAAATTGTTCTACGATAGTTGGTCGCCCTAACTCATTTAAGTTGAAAGTAGCCCCGGCTGCCGTGAGCGGAGGGGCAGACTGCGTAAAAGGATAGTTCGTAACAGGGCCTTTGGTGTCTCCGGTATATTCGGCTACACTTACTGTTATGGTTTTAGCAAAATTTTCTGCGGCACCATTTGCAGGGTGATTTTCCCAGGTGGTTTCATAATATAATTTTTTACCTGCGGCAGTGGCTGTCTTTGCGAATCTTTCGGGCCCGGTTTCCATTAGCCCATTAATGGATTTAGAGATTATGGATAAATTCTGTGCAGCTCCTGTTCCGCCCAGTTCTTCACTTAACATATGACCTCTTACCCAGGAATCATGAACGAGGTTTAAAGCCTGAGCATGGCCCCATCCCGGTAATGCACCCGGGCCGCTTCCCGCATCTCTGTCACTGGTAAGCGGGTCGGCTAAGACATTTCCGGCGTTATACTTAATAACTGTTCGGGGTATCTTGGCTTTAGGGGTACTATGTGTGCCTGCTGTTAATTGTACATAATGATAATCCCAGGTACTTCCGCCATCTGTTACTGAGGAAATGTTTATAACGGATGCCTGATCACTGTTAACCTTATTTTTAATAGCCTGTGCTTCATCAGGGGTAACGACTCCCTCATCATTTTCTTTTTCAGTTTCGGTATCAATCTCCGCTAAAGCTCCGGCAACAGGACCTGCCGGTGTAGCGGCTTGCGGTTCACTTCTTCCCATAAGGCGGTCTAACATGGCCATTCCGGTATCTACCGCTTTATTCACCAGCCACGTAAGGGCCTCATCTACCATTAGGCGAACCGAAACAATCATTTCGCCAACCCTGGCACCAATTCCGGAAAGTCCGACCTGATTGGCCAGGAACCCAATGACAATTGGCATGGCCTGACCCATGGTTCTTTCGAGATAATTGGCAGCGGTAGTTACATTTCCTTGGGCGATATCGGCCACACCGTTGACAAACGAATTGACCACTTCGAGCATTTCGCGCAGGTATTTTATAAAACTTTGAATCGCACTGTATAAAGCTATTGCCCCATTGATCACCGCCATAATTCCGGTTGGATCCAGCATACTTAGCAGTCGGGCGGTGATACGGTTTACGATGCGTTCCATGATAAAGTTTTTGACGGCATCAAGAACGGTATTCCATAAATTACTCAGCTGTTCCTGAATTTTATCCCAAATCGCTGCCATACCGCGCTCCTGAACATCTTTGATAAAAGTCCAGATGCCTTCGAGTGTGTTGATCATGCTGCGGATTTTAGCGACTCTTGCCGGGCCAATTCTAGGATGGGCAGCCAGTTTCTCCCATATTTTTTCCATTGATATGTCAAGGACTTCAAGTACCCATGAGATTACTCCTTTTAAAGTAAAATCGGTAAGCACAGGAATATTGGCATCTTTCAGTTCACTCATCAGCCAGCCGGTTACACCGTTAATTAAATGGGTCACAATGTTATCAAAGAACTGAACAAATCCCTGTTTGATGGCACGCAATATATTTTTAAGGAAACCGATCGGATCTTTTTTGATGTCGTCGATGGCCTGCATGGCTCGGGTTATAATGTTTCCGATGAGATCGAATGGGAAATTCATGATCTCGAGTATGGCCACAATGACAATTCGGACGATTTCTGCCACAAACGCGATAAGTCGTCCGATAGGTTCTCCGAATTTTTCAATAATACGGACAAAGGCATCAAGAGGATGAATTAGATCATCGATTGTAAACGAGTTCCACAGATCGGTAAAGAGCTGGATAATAGCCGCTGGTGTCATGTTTAAAGTAGCAACAGCCGCTTCAATTTCTCCTGTAATTCGGGCTATGGCACCCGTTTCCACCATTTGAGCGTACTGTTCTTCACCGCCGTCCATCAGGCTCATAAAACCTCTGATTAGATTTGGAACGGAGCGTTCAACAGTTTCGTTGGTGAAAGGATCCCGTCCTATAATTACTTTGATTAGAGAATAACCCCGTACGGTAGCCGCCTGTGAAGAAAGCCAGCCTAATAGTGACTCCTTAACCAGTTCCAATACTTTGAGTGCTACGCCTGAGGCAAAATCCCAGACTCTCTGCAGAAATCCTCCGGCCTGATCTGCCAGTGCCGAAAGATTATCGGCAATGTTGGCCAGATTCGAAGGCTGAATGGCATCCCACGCTGAAGTAATGAGTCCGCGGAGTTCGCCTAACAACGAAGTGAAAGTTCCTACCTGAGTGTCCAGCCAGTCGGCCGTTTTTTGTAGCGTGCCTTTTTCACGCATTTGTTCCAGCTCGGTTTGCTTGTCGATCAGAATTAAGAAATCTTCTAATATTTCGACAGTGGTCGCATTTACTGCCTCGTCTCTTAACGGATCGTATTTGATTATTTTTTTGATTAAGGACCAGGCCTTGTTTTCCGCCAGTATTGGTTCTGCCACATCAATCAGGGCTTCTTTGATCCAGGTGATGACCTGATCTACCGTAGCACTTACAAAAGAAGTTATTCTGTGTACTAATTCGTTGAATTTTTCAGTAACCAGATCAATGATATCGGTATATGGGAAGGATACTTTATCCCAAACATCTTCCACCATATCCATAATACTGTCGATTGTTAATCCGAGTTCGCCCAGTTTTCCTTCTACCCAGTCGAAAACTTTTTGCAGTATTCCGTATTCCTGAAGTTTATCGAATATGGCTGTTCCAAAAGGCACAAGTCCCATTAATCCTTCTACCAGGTTAATAGGGGTTCGCTCTACATCCACCTCCCTTAAAGGATCATAACCGATAATAACGGTAAAAAGCGTATAGCCGGGAATGTGGCGCGCTTCATTGATGATCCAGTCGGGAACTAAATCCAGGAACGAACCCTGAATCATTTCGGGAGCAGGGGAGATTGGCTCCGGTTTTTTTCTGATGGCTGCCCCTTGCTGAACCGTATGGGTTAATTCGTGTGCGAGCAGGTGTTTGCCCGACTGCGAGTTTGGATTGTATTTTCCTTCGTTAAAATAAATATTGTTTCCGGTGGCAAAAGCCTGAGCGCCCAATTGTTTATTCATCTGGACAGCGGCTGAATCATTGTGTATGCGGACATTGCTGAAATCCGCCCCAATACCGGATTCCATTTCGGTTTTTACTTTTCCGGACAGGGGAGAACCGCCGCCTTTACTACTGTTTAAAGTGCTTTCAAGAGTAGAGCTGTCAGAAGGGTTCGCATCTGCACCGGCACTCATCTGCAGTTCTTTTTCGTCGTCTTTGGCCTGGATTTCCTCTTCTTCTTTGGCCTGGATTTCTTTCTCCGTTTTTGGCTGAATAACTGTTTTAGCCGCTACAGTAGCAGGGCTGTTTTCTGCTTTTGGCTGTGCTGCCGGCGGAGTTACAGGCTCGACTAAAGGTTTTTTTTGTATTTCTGCCTTTTTTTCCTCTTTGGGCTTTTCGTCTTTTTTCTGAACCTCTTCTTCGGTTTTATTTTGGATTTCAGGTTTCAGTTCCACTTTTTTTACCGGAACCGTTTCTGTTTTTTTTACTTCTTTTTTGTTTGGCAGCGGTGCTTCTTTTTGCTGAACCTTATTTTCAGTTTTATTCTGAATTACTGTTTTTGGCTTGGAAAAGTCTTTATTGATTTCACGCTTTTCCGGTTTTTTAGCATCCAGTTTGTTCTGGATTGGATTCTCTTTTAACTGCGTAACCGGAGTGATGGTTTCGGCAACTGTTTTTTGCTGGATTTCCTGATTCTGGTCTTCTTGCTTTTGTACGTCTTCAGCCAGTTTCTTCTGCACTACGGATGAAGGCGAGAAGAAGGTTTCCGTATTTGTGGTTTTTTTGGCAGCGACTACATGGTCAGCTACCCTGTCGGCCTCGGCCTCATGTTTATCATTGGATTTTCCGATATTCAATTTTGCCTGTACCCCAAAAAAAGATTCCTGCCCCTTGTCCTGATGGGACGAGGAGTGCGAAGGACTTGCTTTTGTTTTTGATGTAAAGGCTGGCATTCGATATCAATTTTAAATTGGAATTATACTTGTTTTTGGAATTTCATTAATCCCCATCCTTTTAAATTCTAAAAAAGTTTGGATGTCCTGACTGGTCTCCGAATAGAAAACAATCCATAAACCTTCTTTAAAAACGGTTGTATTACTTAAAGACAAAACATACGGAACGGTGTTATTGACCTGAACTACGGCATAATCGTCTTTTTGTGTGTCAATCTTTTGTTTGATATTTGAAATCGATTTGTTACTATCCCGGTCTGTTTTACGTTTAAAGTCCAGTACCTCTTTTTTATCATGAAAAATAAGGACCAGAATTTTCTCTTTTAAAAGTTTGTTACTTTTACGATTGATAGAGACTTTTCTTAAACTCGGAAAAACTGCCAGTACACCTTCCACTCTCAAACATTTTGATACGGACGAATCTGCTGTTAATGCTAACGGGTTGGACTTGTTTGTATAAATAGTGTCACATCCTGCAAAGCAGCAACACAGCAAGCAAAAAACTATTGCAAATTCCAAAATTTTAAATTTCAAATTCCAATGAATGAGCTGGTTGAAAAACAGAAACTCCAAATTTTCAGATTCCAACTGATCGGCTTGTTTTAAAATTGGAACTTGGAATTTATTCTTATTGGAATTTCGAATTACTAATTTCATATGTTGTATTTTAAAATTTACCTGCCCTCATTTCATTAACAAAAGGCAGCAGTGCAGCCGCAGAAGCATGTCCGCCTCCGCCATTTAGTGCTTTGTAATAATCTTCGCAGATTGAAGCCTGTTGTTCTCTGTTGAATTCATTAAAATGGGCATGTTTAAAAGTTCCGTCGCTATTGATGTAATTGTATCCTTCACCGAAAGCCTGTGCATGTATCGCCTGCGCCATGTATACCGATCCTGCGTGCTCGTATTGTGCCACATGTGACAATTCGTGAACCATGGTTGCGGTGTCTTCTCCGGGTGCGGCATGAATGATGTGTGCTGTGGTTACGGCTCTGTAACCTCCTCCGGGAGAAAAATAACCGGAAATGAAAGCGACTAAGGAACCTTCATCAACATATACCTGATCATACGGAATCATTCCTGCGGGGTGTACCTGCAGCGAGGCGTTTCTTTCGACATCGGTTAGTTTTCGCATTCTAAAAATAAGGCCCCATATCAGCTGTAATATTTCAAAGATTCCAAGTAAATCGATAAGGTATAATAACAGTTTTCCTGCCCAGGTAAGTCCGCCTAAAATGCCGTCCCATATCCAGGAGGCAAAACCTTTTATGCCCTGCCATGCCCAGACTGCTGCACCAACGATACCGTTCCATCCCCATTGTGCAAAGCCGGAAATACCTTTCCCGAGCCAGCTCAGCGTTCCAGTCAGGGCATTCCAAAGTTTCGAAAGGCTTGGTGCCGTAACAAAATCCACTGCCCAGTCGTAGCCGGCAACGACGCCTTCCAAGATCCAGTTTGCGGCTCCGGAGATCCCGCTTCCCAACCAGCTAAAGACCCCTTTTACGCCTTCCCATAAATGCCCTGCGGCGGCACTCAGTCCGTCCCAGGCCCAGCCCAAGATGCCGGTAATTGCGTCCCAGCCGTGTACAATTAATCTCCATAATCGGGATGGAATATTAGAAATGAAGGACCATATATTGTTGCCCAAAAGACATAGTTTTTCCCATAAAACGGTACCAATCACTTTAATGATGTCCCAGGCTTTATTTCCAAACCACTTAATACCGTCCCAGACATATGAGGCGGCACCGGATAACCAATTGAGAGCATCGCTTCCTAATGATTTCATGCCATCCCAGACAGCAGTCGCCTGATCTCCGAGGTAAGTAGTAGCTGTATCCCAGGCCGCGCTTACGTCACTGGCAAAACCAGAGACCGCCTCGGTAACGGCTCCGGTTGCGGAATTCCAGCCCTCACTTACGGTATCGGCAAAACCGGAAGCCACATCAGAGACTGCCCCCGTTGCCGCATCCCATCCGTCACTTACCGTATCTGTTGCACTGTCCCAGGCATCGCCAAGCCAGCTTCTTTGTACCGGAGTGTTTTCTTTCTTTTGAACATTAGAACCCTGTTGTACGGTATGGGTAAGCTCATGGGCGAGTAAATGTTTGCCTTGCTTGCTGTCGGCATCATATTTTCCGGAATTAAAATAAATATCATTCCCGTTCGTAAAGGCCTGAGCGCCGAGATCCTGACTCATTTGCATGGCATTGCTGTCGGTATGAATGCGAACCTGACTGAAGTCGGTTCCGAAACCGGATTCCATTTCGCTTTTCACTCCTTTAGAAAGAGGTGATCCACCGCCTTTACTGCTTTTTAGATTGCTTTCTAATTTAGCATCGTTTGCAGTCGACTCGTTATTGTTTGATTTTTTCTGAACGGGCTTCTTTTTATCGTCTTCTTTTTCTTTGCCTTTTTTCTGTATCTTTTTATCTTCGTCTTTGTCTGCTTTTTTTTGTATTTTCTTTTTATCGTCTTCTTTTTCCTTCCCTTTTTTTTGTACTTTTTTATCTTCGTCCTTATCGGCCTTTTTTTGAATTTTCTTTTTATCGTCCTCTTTTTCCTTGCCCTTTTTTTGAATTTTTTTGTCCTTTTCTTTAGCTGTCTTTTTTTGGATTTTCTTTTTGTCTTCTTCTTTTTCCTTGCCTTTTTTCTGTACTGGTTTCTCTTGTTCTAAATCCTGTTTCTGAACGGTGGATATGGTTTCGGAAATTGGTTTTCTCTGCACGTTTTCTTCTGCTTTGGACTGCAGTAATCCGCCGCCTTTTTGTTTGTTCACTACTTTATCGGCAACAGTATCTGCTTCTACTTCGTATTTGTCCCCCACGGTACCGGTCGTTATTTTTTTTTGGATTTTTGGTCCAAAAAAAGGAGAAGAGGAGTGATTGTCCGGTTTTTTATTTTCTAAAGTTCTCATCACTTTATGGTTTTACTATTTGAAACAAATACTTATTTTTAAATCCCAACTGGATTTATTTTCGTGAAACACTAAGCTACCAGGGTTTTAGCGTTAGCCTCTTCTTTCGGTATGATCTGATGTTTTTCTAATTCGATCTTTATTTGCGCATACCAGTACGGAAATATTTTAAACAGTCTGTGTTCGATTTCGTCGGTAATGTCTTTTTTGTATTTTTTAATACCGAAGAGATGACTGTAGCCCATTTCAGTGGCATAGATGCTTTGTTCTGCTATATTTTTTCCTTTCAGCAGCAGTGTTGGTGTAATGTTATTATAATCTAATATTGAGGCCAGGTTGTATTGTTCGATGACAATGCAGGGTTCGAATCCCTGTTGTTTTAACGGGGCAAATTCTTCCCGGTGTGCCGTATAAATTTTCTCCATATCGTAGTAGGCGCTTACAAATTTCCTGCAAAGCGTAAGATCATTAAACCCCAGTATCCCACAACTGTACGAATGCCCGAGATTGGAATGCCAATACGGCAAATGGGCAGTATACTGGTTGAAAAAATCAATTTGTTTCTTATAATGCATTTCATAGCCGCATTCTTTTCGTTCGAGAATAATGCTGTCGAAGCTAAAATTGATTTTTCTTTTTATAAACACATCAGTATCCAGATGAACAAATGGTTTTGTTTGTTTTTCAATCGCATGAATTTTGGACTTCATCCAGAGTTCCTTGTTTTTTTCATTAGTCACTTTTGTAACCCTGCAGGGCAGCATGTATAAAAATTTATAAGCCGTTTCATCTGCATAAAGTTCAATGTCTTTGTACCAAAGGTGACTGTATAAAATACTCAGGGCAGTCATATAGATCGTTTCCTTGAGTTTATTGCCCATCTGCCAACGGTTATTGATTAGCGGAAAAGCATCCAGGCTGTATATAATTCTTGGTTCTTCAGTCATACCATTATTTTTTAAGTGTTTGAAGCAGTTGTCTTTCTTCTAAGTAGCATACATTGTTGTATAATGATGCCTTTTTACTGTGTTTGTAAAGTCTTTTCCACTCATACTTATGACCCATTGCCGCTGAGGTTACTTCCGGTAACTGGGTGTTATGAAATTCTTTCATCTCATTAAAAGTGGCATGCCAGACCATTCTGCCAAGCAAGGGGGACTGGGTGAGTTGTATTTTGGAGAAAATTCTTTTGTAATAATCCGTGTGCACATTTTTATTATTGACAAAGAATTCCGAGACCAAAACTTCCCCGACATTTATATTGTAAAACCGGCTGAAATACCGCGTTATTCCATCCTGTTCTTCAATCGGCAACAGGTCTTCTTCATTTTCATAAATAATATCAATATCATTTACGGGCATATCATAATAACTGCGGAGATTGATATAATCTGCAATTCCGCCTACAAACGCAATTTTTGACAAATCGAGTTTGTCAAAAATATTTTGAAGCGCTTGCTGCTGCTCATAGAAAATGTTTTTTTCATCTTCCTTCAGGAATGTTTTTTCTTCAGTTTCCATATTTTTTTAAATTACCAGTCGACAAAAATTACTTTGTTTTTCCAGGCCAGTTTTACGATTCCTATATTCCAGGTAATCTTATCCAGCAAGATGTCCTGTGTTTTGCGTTCTACAAGGACTTTCGGATGATCTCCGGTCAGGATTATTTTTCCGGGTCTTTGTAAATATTCATTTTGCAGCAAGGCGACAGAAGAGTTCTTCATAACCGGCCAGTGGTCCAAAGCTGCCCGAAGCATTTCAGTGCTGTGTTTTTTGAATTCTTCTGACAGTATGATGTTTCGGTTAATGGTTTGGTTAAGCGGAATGTTGCACAGTAATTTTTCGAACAGCATTTCATTTTCATAATCCTGCTCTTTTGCTGTGGCGGTATAGTGTAAAAGGTGTGCCGCAACTTCCGGATCTTTTATCGTATTGTCTTTATTCAGTAATCCGCAATTCAGGAAAAGCTGTTTCAGGAAAGGATGTATCAGTATCAGTCCGGCATTGTTTGCGTAATGATTGGCCGGAACCTCAGCAATTTCTTCCTTTAGAAATAAAGACGATTCGAGAATTTCAGCCTCTTTGGTTTCGTCACGATTTAAAACAGGGTTCACTACTGCAACCTTATTTTCGGAGGCCGGTGTGTCAACCGTTTTAGAGCCGGACGGTACCGCTGTGGTATTGCTGTTTTTTTGCAGTAGCTCCAGATTTTTTTGTTCCAGCATCGTGATAAGTGTCAGGACTTCAGGAGCAAGATTACTCAGTACCTCCAAAACGGATCTGTCTGTGATTTGCTTATTGAGCTGTTCTACAACTAATTTTGCGTCGAATTTTCGAACCGCATCAAAAGAAGCCATCAGGAAAACGAATTTCTCTTTTACGATACTTTCGTGGTGCTTTAATAGTATTGACAGGACAATATCCCAAATTAGATTTCGCTGATGCAATCCTGTCGTAGATTGTGAAAGAACAGCCGTCATATTGGCTTTAATCCTTTCGATATTTTTCGATGTCGTTTCTTCAGCAGCTAATTCTGAAAGGAAAGTATTTTTTAGAATAGTGTAAATCTGATCATCTGATAATTGTTTGATAAAGCGGATTCTGATGGCACGGCTCTCTAATGCATTTCGTAATTTAAAGCCAAAAGCTTTGTCTTCGATCATTTTTTCAAATGAATCTTCTGCGGTTGCGTAAGGTCTGCTTCCTGAATCAGACCATGAATGGGTTCCGGTTTCTAAAAAACTGAAGAACGCATTCAGGTCTTTTTCCTTATTCTTAACGAGTTTATACTGTTCCGTATCAGGAAAACCCTGTTCCATTTGTTTCCCGATTTGTTTCCGGAACTGATCCATAATTTCAATCTTCAGGCTATTAAAATCAAGATCATGCGCTACCGCAAGATCCATGTTTAATTTTTCGATCTGGATACTATGCAAGGGCATTTTTTTATCGAGCGTATCAAAATACGTTTCTAAAAGCGGAAATAATTCTTCTTTCAGAAACGTGTCCAGATGGTCTTTGAGGAAATACGCATTTTCTTTGGAAGGCGTATTCACCTCAACAAATAGCTTATTGATACTATGTCTTTCGGAAACCTGCATTTAGGCTAAATTTTCTAATTGTAATTTGATTCCATTTAAAATAAATTTCAATCCTTTAAAAGACAGGGCCATATCTTCAAGGAATTTTTTTAGTGTTCCTTTAGGATCCGTATTGTATTTTATTTCTACAAAGCCTTTTAGCAGTGCTTCAAAACGGGTTGAAATTGTCGTTATCTGTTTTTCAAATTCATTTAGGCTGTCTGGTTTCTGACATTTTAGAATATAATAAAACAGTGAAATATGGTTTTCAACAAGGAAACTCAGCACATTTTTCTCGCTGGCAGTTTTAGCATTTCTTACCGCTAATAATAAACTATCGTAAATAAGGGCCGTAAACATTTCTGCTAATTGATTATTGAATTTGCCTTCTACAAAACCATCCGCTCTTTTGTCAACGGTCATCAGCTGTTTTTCAATCTGGTCTGTCAGATCAATAGTTTCAGGACTAAAATTTTTAAATTCACGAAGCAGTTTTATTCTTGCTATTTCTTCTATTGTTTTTTGAGTAAACTCTTTTACGCTTTCAAGACACGGATTTGTTTCAACTTGTTCCTTAAGAATAATTTCTTTGGCATCTGTCCCTTCACCACATCTTTTATTCATTGCCGTAAGTGATACTGTGATAGATCCGCTGTCGTATTTGGAGACAGAGCGTATGATTGGGTCTTTGGATTCTGTTTCTATTACTTCTCCCGAAATGTCCCATCTGTAACTTTCTGCATCGGTAGAATTATTGGTAAGTATAAGATCATCTCCTTTTATCGCATAATTGAAGAGCGCAAACGGCGGATTCTGAAGGGTAATGACAAGATCTGTAGGTTTGCCATTTGCCAGTATCACGACTTTGTCTACTCCTTTAGGCACGTTGTTGCCGATGAAAATATATTGTCCTGCAGCATCCTGAGAAACACCATCTCCAGCCAGGATTATTTTTTTGGTTTTGGATTCAACGACCAAAATGTGCGGATTTTTATCGTTTCTGCAGATAGAGGTGCTGTCGGTGCTCACCTTTATGCCCGTGATTTCAAAAACTACGGAATGTTTTACAGTATAACTGCAATTTCCATTTTCGCCCACAACAGTTACAGGGAAAGTGAAACTCTCTTTAGCCGGCAATTCATATTTATAAATACGCTGCATTTTTGTTTCGTTGGTAATGACTCTTTCACTTCCGTCGCCAAAATCCCAGCTGTACTTCATACCTTCCTGATTTTCTCCGGTAATGGTAAAATCAGCCGTGACTTCATTTGTTTTATCTGATTTTGTGATTTCAATTGTAAAATCAAATTTTGGTTTTCTGAAGATGGTTACTTCACATTTTGTTTCAAAATTATTAACCGTAAAAGAGATGGGTTTCCCTATCAGTTCTTCGCTGACCAGTTTTGGATCAAAGACAAATTCGCCGTATTCATTGGTGGTAACGCCTCCATTTAAATCTTCGTCAATATCCGCTTTTACAAAACCACCGGTTGGGGTGACATGAAATAAATAATACGGGCTTGTTTCATCAAAACAGAGTTTGTTGACGGGTAAAGACAGCGTGATGAAGTTATCGTCGCAGCATAAATAAGGCAACGTAAAGTCGGCTACTATTGGATTCAGTACAATCGATTCGCCATTATCACCCTCTTTTTCAAAATCACCGGCCAGGGAGTTTCCGCGTGGAAATTCATACGGATATCCATACCCATAATAGTACGGATACTGGCTGTATTCTCCTTCGATATAGATCATGACAAAGGTGCCTCCGGGTGCTACACCGGCTTTATGCTCGTATCCATGGTTTTTGTTGAGGTAGTAAGAAGTGAAATTTTCCATTACTTCCTGTGCTTCGTAGGCATTTATGGCCAGTACAGCCACATTAAATCCCAGACCATTCTGGCGTCTGATGTCCTGAATGGTTTTTAGGGCCTCTTTGTAATTCTTGCCGTGATGCCCTTCAATTCTATAAAAATCATGGTCTGCCCTGATTTCCAGCGGACGTTTTGTATTTAAAAGGTTGTCGTGATAACTCCTGTTGCTGCGTTGTTTTCCTAAGGCTGTTTTTTCGTAGTCCCAAAGTTCAATAAGGTGATTCCCCACATTATTATAAAACGGAATCGCTTTTTTACCCAAAACGCCTAATTCGAAACTTGGTGTAATTTTTATGGCATTGTAATTAACATTATAATTAGCCAATAGTTGCACACAGCGTTTGATAAGGCTGTACAGTTGCTGTACGTCTGTATTTTTTCCGTAGCAGATTTTGATTTCCTTGCCTTCCAGATCGATGACAAATTCGGCTATCGTTTCTTCTGTACCAGAGTCGGTAAGCGGATCCAGTGGCAGGCAATCTTTGCACGTACTCAGGTTTTGACCCGTAAGCAAAGGCGATTTGTAAAAAGCGTGTCGGTATTCAAAGCAAGGCCCGGTTTTTAGTACTTCTCCAAGCATTAAGTGTTTGGGAAAAGACTTTATGTCCGGACAGCAAAATTCACCATCCATATTGGCTAGCAGGAGCTTTATCTCCTGGTACGTATCCATTAAATCGTTGAGCAGATCATATCGGTACTGAAAATCCGGAGGGACATTATTTTCGTTGAAACTGTATAATTCGTTCAGGTTTTTTTTAATGGAGGCCAGCATAACCGGCATCTGTAAACCGTTCAGCAGGATTTCAAAACCATCACGCAGTTTATTCACCACATTGTTTTTAAAGATACCATTGGTGAATTTCTTTTTTACTTCATAATAATTGATAAAGTTTTCCGGCTGCAGTACGATGCGGTTGGAAAGAATGTCGGGTAGTTTATGGTACAGGTTAGCAAAATTGGTGGCCGTAATAATTGTATCATTGCTGTTTATTTGTGCGGCCACAGCTTTACTCACCAATAGTGCTTTATGATTTCCAATAATTTCCAATCCCTGGTTATCACACGAAAGACTGACGCAGAGATCCAGGTCTTTTTCATACGATTCCAGATACAATAGTACTACAGCATCATTGACGTCCAGCCCTGTATTGTCTTTCAGGTATTGTATCGGGAAAGTATTGGCATTATCAAGCACCTGCTGTTCATAAGTCAGGAGTTCGAAGATTTCAAGCTGCTCACTGCCATTGTAAAAATACGGTTTGTAGGCTGCCTTTTTATTGTCGTGTATTTTATAATGCGTGTATTGTTTGCTTTCAAAATCAATAATTTTTCCACCATTCGGAATCGTATTATAGAGGTGAAAAAGATCACCATCAGTAGTTATTCCGCTGCCTTGTGTTATGGAGATGAGTTTTGCAGCCGGATCGTAAGAAACCTGGAAACCGCAAATGATTCCCACGCCACTAAGACCAATTCTGGAAATACGGTCCTGATCATCAAAATAATCTACAATCTCGTTAAGATGTCCTTCTGTAAGTACCTGGTTTTTTGTAAATTTTCGGTACAGCGTTGTTATGGTTGAAAGTTTTGCTAACATGTTGAATGGTATTTATAGTGATCCTAAATTTGTTTTTCCTAGTATTATTTTTTCGAATTGATTTTCATTTTCGTCGCTGCAATCAAATAGTCTTCCCGTAGGATATAAATTGCTGAGGTTGGATAGGGACTTAATAAAAGGTATAAGTTCTGTTTCCGGTTGTTCCTGGTTCAGTCCCGTTTTAGCAAACAAATAGGCTTTGTAAGTGTTTTCAAGCTGCAAAAGTTCATTTTCTGCCGGGTTTTCGATTTCATTTTTCCGATGTCCGATCCAGCAGATTTTTGCCAGTACGTGTGCCGGTAATTCTTCCTTGATTACTTTTTCCATATAATTCCTGAAATCGGTATTGGCAAAACGCAGGGTATATCCGGGCAATACAATGCTCACACGATAGGAGTAGGGATCGAGAGGTTCGCAGTTTTTGCACTCATCGGTACAAATCGGCAGAAACGTTTCCGGATTTACCGCAGTCAGATTCACATCGGGGCGAAGCATCATGTGTTCGACTATAAACATTCCTTCCTCTGTGAAAACTTCTTTCATGAAATAAATCAGGTCCAGAATAGACTGTTTTACTTCCTCCAGAGTGTCATAGTACGTATAGCGTTTTGCAATAATCCGGTCGGCATTGTCTTCGTCTTTTATTAACGGATTAATAATATCATACGAGTACTTACCGGAATCGGCCTGATGGATCTGAATGTTATCAATCACTTCAGGATCCGAAATTCCGTTTTTAAAGGCTTCTTCCACATTATATTCCCGCGTCTGGATAATTTGCAAAACGGCAAAATACAATTCCCTGTTGGCGGCTGAGGTATCGTAATACTCATCGGTGGCGGAGAGTATGATATTATCTTCCGTATCCCTGATTCTCCATCGGTATACCAGCTGATTGTCGGAATCGGTAAAATGGTATAAATCAACAAAAGAATCTGAAAGGTGTCTTCGGTTGTAATCTTTGATACCCAGCAGCCTGGAAATTCTCTTTTTTACGCCCGAAACATTATCGGTATCCCACAAATTACTATTCGGCTGCTTGTAATAATTAAAAGAGTTGCCGCGGTTTTTGCTTACGATTTTATAATCTTTCAGAAAGTCTTCTTTGGTTTTCAGCACCACTTCGTCAGTAGCCGTACCGTATATGCTTTTGTTGATGAAAACATATTCGGAAAAACGTTCTGCAAAACGGCCTAAAAGGTGGTCCAGAATATTATTTCTTCTGTCAATGTTATTGTCCAGTTGTTTAAAAAGTATTTCAGTCAGGTACTCATCATTGTTTTCAGGATAGTCGCTTACCAGTTCACTAAGGCCTTCGATATCTTTTATCGCCTGGGTAAAGAAGGTTTTGGTAAGATTACCGCTTACCGAAAGCATTTCATTCACCTGACCTAAATGTTTAAAATAGCTGCCCAAAATCTGATCAAAGAATAAGAGATAGCCTTTGAGTTGTTTCGCCTGAGATTTTCGGGCTACGCTGGCTCTTGAAGGCAGGCCATTTTCCCCAATCCCGTAGGTCTCCGGAAAATCGTTTTGTATGGTGGTGTAACTTTCTATGTCAAGATAATTCCCATTCGGCAGTTTCAGTTCTTTATTGTGGCCTGAAAAATCGGTGGCTTCATCTTTTGCCGCTTCAAACTCATCCAGATACAGCTGTACTTGCGTTTTGTTGATATTCAGCGGCAGCAGGCCTTTATTGTAATTGAAAACGCTTTTATAGCAAATAACCGGTTTTTGGTATTCTTTGAGACAGATTAGCCATTGATTGGCATCCGGTTCACCGTCACCGCAATTTCCCAGGGAGATGTCTTTGATGGTAATCACTCCGGGAACATTCATTATTAATTTTATAATATCGGATAATCGTACTTCACTGGTCAGTTCCGCTTCGATCAGCTCTTTGGTGTCTATGAAGCCATTTTCCAGAATGGGGCCGTCAAAAATTTCCAGGGAAGTATATCCCTTATCCATCATTTGCTGCACCGAATAAAAATTGACTGTTGTTGATAAATAACCATCCAGCGCCTGTAAGACAAGCGCATGCACCATCTCTTCATCGGCCTGGGTATCTACCTCAATGCTGGCACAGATTTTTATCGGATATTCATCCACTTTTATAATATTGATCAGGTCTTCACACAGATTCCTGTTGGCATGGTATTTTGCTCTGATTTTCTCTTTGACACTATTAATTTCAGAAGGCTTTTTGCTTTCAAAATCTACATAAAGGTCATATAATCCTTTAAGCTCAAACTGTTTTTTAAAGCCTCTCGGCACTTCAGTGAAATCCTTATAATCATAAGACAGCTTATCCTCTTTGCAATTGACATAGACCGTTTTTTTGTGTTTGGCCGGCCAGCAATTTTTAACACCGTCAATATCGATAAACAGTTTTCTGTAATCGAGAGCTGTTACCGGACTTGTCGGCAGTACTTCAGAGGCTTTAAAAAACTGCGAAGCAATGCCTTTGCTCTTTTGGTCGGAGGCCAGAATATTTTCGATCGGAAGATCCATTCGCATGCCAAGATCAGTTATGGCATAGCAAAGCATCTCCAGCATCGTGATACCCGGATCATGCGAGTTAAAATCAGTCCATAATCTGCCACCAAGCTGTTCGATATACGCAATACCTTTTTTTCTCAGGTAAAAGAAATCCAGGTCGTCTTCGGTGGCGACTTTTTTCGGAATAGTGCTATGTGGATTTAGTATTGACATGTTTCTGGTGCTTGAATATTAGGATTTTTACAAGTTTTTATATCGGTCGAAATAATATGGTTTTTTACCGATACAAGAATGCGTTTTGGGTTCGATGGCGACACTACGGGTAAAAATTCCAGTGCAGCCTGATAAGCGGGATCGTTTACATTTTCGGGTTCTGTGGGATCTTCCAGTTTAGCCATTTCCAGTTCGGCCAGATAGTCTACATAATATAATTTTTCGATATAGTCTATGACGGTGCTTCGGTGCAGCTCAATTCCGAAAAGAATGTCCTGAGAGGTGTCAAATGCCCACGGGGACAAGAATTTTGCAATATCCTCATTCAGTTGTTTTTTATAAAAATTCTCATCGTATTCCGCATAAAAACGGACACTTAATTTCACCACCACTTTTTCATACTCCGGATTAATGACCACTGCCTCTACATGCATGCTGTTCAGGTTACTGATGTAATTCTGAATTTTATTTAAGGTTGCCGTGCTCACTCGCGGCTCATAGATATCAAAGACATTTTTGTTTATAATATCCGGCACTACAATAAGGGTTACATCGCCGGGTGAAAGAAAGGAATTGGTTGCGTTATTGGTATGGTTCAGGCATTTTACGCGGAATACTTCCGGAAATTCCTGAAGGATCAAATGCTCATAATCCCAAAGTGTGATGGCCCTGTTTTTGTGGCGCAGGCGTTCGCTTACGCGTTTGTAATACGTATCATCCGACTCCTGCGGTTTTCCGTTAAAAGAATTAAAAGGCTGTGATACACTTTTAACTTGTGTTATTCTGGTAATAAGTTTCGAAATCGTTTCGGCAGGCAGTCCTTTTTCCAGATGCGACAATTCATTGTCATTGTCGAAAAATTCGGCGGTAACGACCTGTGTTTTTATATCGATTACTTTGCAGACTGCATCATAGGCCTTATGCATTTTTGCTTTGATCCAGATGAGGTTGTCCGGCAATAAAGTATTGGTTTTTGTAGCCTGTTTGGGAATACTAAATTTCAGGATACCTGACTTTAAAAAATTATCTATGGAATTTCCCAGAATATCATTCTCAAGATTTTTCCACTGGTTATCGCAAAGAACAAACCATTCTACTTTTTGTTTTCCCGTAAAGGATTCCGCCAGCGGATTCTCGCTTCCTTCCAGAATCTGAAACAATAAAGCCACCTGCTGTGAAGTTTCTGCTTCATCAAGGCCGATATAAAATTCGCCGCCATTACAATAATCAGGGACCAGACGGCTTGCAATTGTGCTATTGACATCAAGAACCGCTTTTTGTCTAGCCAGCTTTTTTAGATAAGAATGTTCTTCACTCTGGCCGAAAGGGGCTTCATGAAATAATTTTATTCGTTCTGTCCCGAATTGTTCCTCGGTTTCATTGGTGAAATTGGTGGTTTCCTCTGCTGTATAATTCAAACTGATCGATTCTGCAAAGGGCGTATACGCTTCATTTGGAATAAGCGTTTCCGGAATTTTGCTCATGATGGCGAGCGTATATATTTTGGGATATAAAGCATGCAGGAAGGACTGGTTTAAAGTCAGTCGGATGGGGCCGCTTTTATCCACATCATAAGTGTTTCCTGTCACGGAGAAAATGGTTTGATACAGCGCATCTTTCTTTGTAAACAACACTGTTTCTTTACTTTTTTCCTCCCAGTTTTCTTTATTTAATACAGAAACCGTCGCCTTAAAATAAGCATCTGACTCTACAATAAGATCTGATGTATTCGAATTCAGGACAAGCCTGCCTTTCTCCGGAGTAATCTCCACCACGTTATCTTTCGGTTGTGGATCTTCCGGCTGGTTGGCAGATAATTCCGTTACGATTTCTTCCATAAACATTCCCTGATAAAAAATGTTTTTGCTTATGGTCGTAAGGTATTTGCTTTTGTAAGCGTCATAATGGGTCTGGAAAGAAGTTGGCGTATTTTTCCAGTTGATTGTAATGTCAACATTTTTCCATTTTTTCGAAAAGATCTCGGGATAATTAATCAGAAAGGAGGAACCTTTAACGGGTTGTGTCGTAAAAGGGTAGAAGGGTTTAGTGGCGTTCAGCAGACCAGTGTCGCTTTCCAGTGCTAAAGATTTAACATCGTTTACGGCTACTTTTACGGTAATATCACTGATGGTTTTGGTCACTAAATTTCGGAATAAATAATGCCCTTTTTTATTTTCGGTATGAATTAAAAATCGGATGAGAGGCTGCGTCACGGCGAAAGATTCGCCCAGTATTTTCTGATTGTAATTGACAATAGCCGGAGTATCTTTCGGAACCTGAAAGACAAGTTTTAACTGATTTCCTGAAATAGCTGATGCAGCAGCTGCACCATTCAGTTTAAAATCGCCCAGCCATTCTTTTTCGCCGCTGCAAAAAATACTGATGTTATCGGTAAGGTCATTCACCGTAAAAGGTCCGGATTGAAAATTAAAGGCCTCCTTAAAAGTGATGGTGATATCAATATTTCTTTCTCCTTCCTGTAATTCCAATAGCGGGGAAGCGATGGCAAATCCGAGTTTGGCCGCTGGTAGTTCCGTATATTTTTCTTCGGCAGAGGTATAGCCGAAAGGCAGCCAGTATTGTGATCCCTCTTTGAGGCTTTCACCTTTTCCATCAAGCGAATTAGCCACATCACTGGATTTTATTTCACCTAATTTAATGTCGTTATATACACTTTTTAGTTGTGTAATCTGAGCTTTATTGGCGATTAGTTCTTCGGTGGTTTTATAAATAAGTTTGTTTCCTTCCGCATCTTTTCCGGCATCTAACTGCGTTTGTGGTGCAATTCGTTCTTCGGTACTTTTTTTGGCCAGTTCAAAAATAATATGCACTTTATCAGCTCTTGCCGGAAGTTTTTCGATTTGCAGGATGTCTTTATAAAAGAAATCGAGGTGTTTTTTTGTAATTGAATTGAAACGTGTTTTAGAGAATTCCAATAGCTTTAGAAAACATACAAAAAGCGTCATATGCGGAGTCAGCGTACCTTCAAATTCAATGTCTTTGAGTATTTTTGATATATTTTGTTTTAAGGCGGTGTAAGGTTTGTCTTTTCTGTACGGAATATCGTTTGGTAAACCAAAGTGGTTAAAAATCTCCTGCCAGTTACCGGATGCATTTTCGCTGTCGTTGGTTTCAAAGAAATTAACCTGTTTAGCGAAGTTATAGGTAAAGAGTAACCAGTCCTCCATATCAAAGTCGTGGAGCTCCAGATTGTCGGGATCGAGAATAGAATTCAGGCGATCGCCCTGGTCTGTACCATTTCTTTTAAATAATATATCGTTTGTATGGTCGCTGTTGTTACACATAATACTATTAAATATGAACCCCGAAGGGTATAATTCATTAAACGTTTCATTAAAAACTTACAAGCATAGCTTTACTTTTTTCCCCGCAGACCGCAATTTTTGCCACGCCTGACAGCTATCATGATAAAGGATTTCAACAGATTAAAAATCTGCCTGATCTGCTAAATCTGCGGGGAAAAATTACTCTCGCAGATTTGGGAGATTTTGGAGATCATAAAATCATTCTAATCGTATAATCTGTGGCTAAATATTTTAGCACAAAGTTTGCCTTATCAGTTGTCACCCTGAGCGGAGTCGAAGGGCGTTCCAATTGGCACACGGAGCTTCGGGCTTCGACTTCGCTCAGCCTGACAAACGGCTTCGCTCAGCCTGACAATCGGCTTCGTTCAGCCGGACAGTTTTTTAGTCACCCTGAGCGGAGTCGAAGGGCATTCCAATTGGCACACGGGGCTTCGGGCTTCGACTTCGCTCAGCCTGACAATCGGCCTCGTTCAGCCAGACAGGTTTTTAGTTGTCACCCTGAGCGAAGTCGAAGGGCGCTCCAATTGGCACAGGGGGCTTCGGGCTTCGACTTCGCTCAGCCTGACAATCGGCTTTGTTCAGCCAGACAGTTTTTTAGTCACCCTGAGCGGAGTCGAAGGGCGCTCCAATTGGCACACGGGGCTTCGGGCTTCGACTTCGCTCAGCCTGACAATTGATTTCATTAAGCCTGACAAATATTGAGTTGCTCATCCTGGCAATTGACTTCGCTCAGCCAGCCAGACAGTGATCAATAACAATTTTCAACTCACAACTCACAACTCACAACTCACAACTCAACACTAAATATTAGTCCCTTCCTCCTTATAAAAAGGATAAACCATATTCGTCCTTGAATTCGTTGCCCGTATTTTATAATCTAAAACCACTAATAATTCGCCGTTTAAATCATCTCCCTGGCTGATATCGATTTTCTCTACATCAATGCGGGGTTCGTGGTATAAAATGGCGGTTCTTATTAATTCGGACACAAAGGTTTTTAGTGTTCTGTTCAGCGGATTAAAAAGCAGTTCCTCCATATTGCAGCCGTATTTAGGCAGCATAATGCGTTCTCCTATTTTGGTCGACAATAAAATTTCGAGACTGCTCTTAATATCCTCCTCATCAGAAATCATTACAACCGCATTTGTTGTTTTCTTAAATTCGGGTGGAAAACTCCATCCGGTTCCCAAAAAAGCTTGTTCACTTTCCATAATTAACCTATTAAAACAGTTGCTAATCCCGCTACGATTGTTCCGCCATGTGCGGTGGAATCTCCCATTCTGGCTGCAGGTTTCCCGCCAATCAAAACCGTTGAAGAACCCATTGCTATGCTGTCCGGAGGACCGCTGCACGTCGCCATATCCCCGACACAGGCTGCCGGAACTCCGCCAATTAAAACAGTGGGGACGCCTGCAGGTAAAATCGGGCCCCCCACATGCGGAACGGTTGCTGTTACCATTGGGCAAACATGCATGTCTGAAACTCTTGCGGCCGGTGCTCCCATAATTTTAATTTATTTGTACAATACTTCCTTTTAAAATGGCAGTGGCTCCTGATGATACTTCTGCGCCTGCACTTCCTTCTGCCTTAAATTGTGCGGTGGCACTTACCGAAACATTGGTCCCTTCAATTTTTACATCTCCGGTCGCTTTTAATTCAATGTTTCCGGCACTTTCCATTTTGATGCCCTTGCTGTCGATGGTGATGACGTTCGAATTTTCATCTTCGATAATAATGACCCCTTTGTCTTCATCAAGCGTGATTTTTTTCCCCGCAGGAGTTTCAATTCCGATTGATTTTTTTTCATCGTCAAATACCACCTTCATTTCGCTCCGAGTTACAATTCCTTTCTGGTGATTGGCATCGGCTGCTGTTATCGGAGCAGGTTTTCCACTGCTGTGAAGCATTCCCAAAACGATGGCGTTATTCGGATCTTCATTGATAAAACCGATGATCACTTCATCTTCAATTTCAGGCCGGAAAAAGAAACCCCTGTTTTCCCCAGCGTCAGGAGAAGCTACGCGGCACCAGATGCCCTGTTCTTCATTATTGATGATCGGAATCTTTACTAAAATCCTGTCTTCTCCATTGGGGTCACTTTCGAGCTGCGTTACAATTCCGGTGTGCAGCCCTTTTATGGCGGGAATGATTCCGGAACCGGTAGGCGTATGGATGTCGAATGTTTCAGAGAACCATTCCGGATTCAATCCGAATTGTGCGTCGATTGTCCAGTTTCCTTCAGAGATTTCATGAAAAACCCCGGTGATGTACGCTTTTCCGTTGAACCGGTCACCAACGCCTTCGAGTGTAATGATGGTGTTGGGTTTTACGGCAGGTATTCCCTGAAATTTTACCCTTCCGCGGATTTTTGATAATTGCTGAAAGAGCAGCTTGGCATCAGCCCAATCCTGAAGTTCCACATCCGATATATTGCCGCCATGACGCAATTCGAGGTTTTCCAATTCGATGGTTTCGGCCAGATCTGAAGGGCTTAAATTTCCGTTTAAGGAAACAGCCGGATCATTCGCCTCAATTTCTACCAGTTCCTGATTGCTGTAATCCCAGCTGTACGAAGACACTTTCGCGAATTGGTTTCTGGCATCTATCTCAGCGTCAAAGTCCAGTAAACTGGCTCCGAAAGTGACTGTTTCAACAGACGCAGCTGTTACATTGGGTTTGCTAATGGTGATTTTGCCATTCTCCACAAAACAAAGTTTACCGCTGGCCTGTGCCCGTGACACTATAAAATCCCAATCGGAGGTATTGTACTGAACCAGTTCTTTGTGACTGAAATTGGTTGCTTCTACCTCTTTTTCCAATCCGTACGCATCAATAATTTCCTCGAAAGCCTCGCTGTCTTTCACATCATAGAAATATTTGCTCTTTCTGCCGATGGTCAGTTTTACAGCTTCGTCTTTGCATTCGATAATCAGCAGTGAAGCACCGCTTTTTATTTTGATGGAATGCTTGATGACAATGCCTTTGTAAATCGTTTCTTCATCGTTGTGATAACCGGCCGTTATTTCAATTTTTTTACCCGGAATTAACAGATCTTCATTACTTAATTTAAAATCCCTTTCAGAAGCTTCCCCGTCTGTCAGAATAATTTGGGCCATAGGAATCCGGTTCACCTCATTTTGTACCACAATATTTTTTACCTGATAGGTTTTAGATAATTCCTCCCCTTCAATTAAAATTTTATGCGTTACTAAATCGGCACTTTTACTGGTTTGTATGACTCCGCTGTTGTTCATCAGGATTGTTTTTGTAAGGGTGGGAAAAATAGTTTTTGCCCGGTTTTTAGTTTTCTGAAATTGACAATGTTATTAACTCTGGCCACTTCCAGATAATACTTGGAATCGCCGTAGATCTTAAAGGACATCAGAGGTAATGTATCACCTTCGGTTACCGTTCTGTAATGGGTCAGGTCGGGTGATTTATTGTTTTCTTTTGCAGCCCTTAAGTTATCCTCTACAAAACCCTGGAATTTTCCTTTTGCAATCGCCCTGATCGGGGTACCGTCGGGTTTGAAGAGTTTGAATTCCACGTTCATTTCGGTCATGGCTCCCTTAAAGAGCAGCGTTCCCCAGGAAATAATCAGGTAATTGGGCTTGTGCTCGTCGCCGTTGTAATCCAGGATGACTTTCTTGAATTTCTCAATGTCATCAATGATTCCGTCGTCAGAACTGGCATAGCCGTTAATAACTCCCGAGCGGTCAAACACGAAATCGAGTTCCAGGTTTTCGGGTAATTTTTTATTGAACTTCGGAGAAACCGTACTTGTACCGGCCGCCTGAGTGTCATCGGTTTCAATCTTATAGTGATAGGTGTACTTCTCCGGATTCATTAAAGTGGAAAATTCACCATCCGCAATCTTGTTGTTAAATTCCGGATCACTATACGCAACCACCTTGAGTTTTTCTAATTCACCAGCCATGTCAGCGTTCTTTTTTACGTTCTATAATTTTCATTACCTGTTCTACACATTCGGCTACCGGATCGTCAACCTGGCTTTTTGAAGCTTTGGCCTGAGCATTTGGTTTTGATCCTTCGTCGACGTTTATCCTGATGTGAAGCTCTTTTATTTCTATCGGCATGACTAACTTTTTATTAAGGTGAAATAATTGTAGGTAAGCTCAAAGTTTTCGACAACGAGCTTACTTTCTTCAGCATTAAAATCCTCAACGGCCCATTTTATGGGATAAGCATGCACTACATTCCATGAAACCAGAGGCTGATGTTCCTCGTCCAGCAATTTGATGGTCAGGTTGACCGGCTTAAACGAGAAGTTTTCAATGGCATCCCGACACCAGTCGATAACGGCAGAATCAATCAGCATTCCCCTTTTTAAAGTCAGGTTTGGATATTTGGTCTTGACCGGAAGTTTGTGTTTGAATCTGTTTTCACCACCTTCGGCTATCTCTTCAGTTTCAATATCGACAGATAAACCGGAAACCGATTGAAACTGATGGTCTTTTGCCTGCGAGCCAAGACCTTCAAATTCAACTAAAAAGTGAAAACCGACAGGTGGATAATAGTTAGCCATGATTAATCATTTTGGATCGATAAACCTTCATGAACCAATTCCATTGATTCGATAGCCACTTCGTTTCCGTCGGCTTTCAGATCAGTCGACTGCACTTTGGCCGGCCAGGCATTTTTTACTTTCCAGGTAATCACCGGTTCGTGTTCCTCGTTCAGAAGTTTGATGGTAATGTCCCTTCTTTCGATGGTATTTAGCTTTACCGTATTCCACCAGGCGTAATATTCATTATCGCTTTTGAAAGTGCCTCTTTTCATCGTAATGTTAGAGAACTTCTGCATGCCCGGCATCTTGATTTTGCTGTACTCCGGACTTGCGCCCTGACGGTACTCGATCACTTCAGTTTCTACATCTAATCCGGAGACCTCTGTAAAACCTATTTTTGTTCCGCCCCAGTCTACTGAGAAATGAAACTTTGATAATGGATAACTCATGATTTATATTTTTTTATGTTGATAGATTAGTTAAGATTCCTGCATTTTGTGAGAGAAACGAAGGATGATAAATTCTGCCGGACGCACGACTGCCATTCCGATTTCAATAATCATCCGGCCTTCCAGAATATCCAGAGCCGACATCGTCTGACCCAGTCCGACCCTTACATAAAAAGCCTGTTCCGGTTTGGCTCCGGCCAGGGCCCCGGCTCTCCACTGAAGGATTAAGAAATTCTCAATCATGGCTCTGACTCTTATCCAGGTATTGGCATCATTCGGTTCAAATACAAATTGTTCCGTTGCTTTTTTGATGGATTCTTCGGCCATGTTGAAGAAACGTCTCACCGGTACATAACGCCATTCGTTGTCATTACCCGCCAGGGTTCTTGACCCCCAAATCAAGGTTCCTTTACCTGTAAAACTTCTGATGGCGTTGATGGATTTACCGGCTACAGTATCAACATTTAAATTATCCTGATCGCCATTTGTTATTTTTAGCGTTGGTTTGATCACATAATTGATTCCCACATTGGCAGGCGCTTTCCAAACCCCTCTGTTGGAGTCTACACGGGCATAGATGCCTGCTACGGCGCTGCTTGGAGGCAACGTAAGAGGAAGTGCTCCGATTTCTGCTTTTATGGCATTGTACGATTTGTTGTCCAGGCCTTCAATGTCCCCCAGATAACGACCGTTCATGGCGCCGTTGTTGGTGTCTTCAGAATTAATAGCATTAATTTCAGCTTTGATATCATTCACTAATGCAGTCAAAGTTTTACCCGGCAATGGTTTATTAAAGACATCCGTTCCGATGGTCAGGGTGTCATCCGGTAAATTAAGAATAGAAGCCGGGACAGAAAATTTAAATAATTTGTCAAGCTCAGCCACTACATTGTCTACAACGGTACCCAATGCTGCGGTTGTTTTAGCGGCAAGCGCTTTTGCTCTCAGGTCATCCAGGGCTGTTTTTACACTTTCAATTTTATTTGGACCTTCAAATAAAGTTGTAAATTTTGTCAGCGCTGCAACAAGAGGAGCTTCAGCACCGGGATTATCATCTTTAACAGATGCTATTACCGAATTGGCTGCGTTTTCTATTGTTTGTTTATCGGAAATTAATAAACCTAAATCGGCAGTTAATTTAGTCAGCTTGTCTGCAAATCCATTTTTTAAATTAAGCGCATAATTGGCAGGCCCGGCAGCAACATTAAAACCGGCCGGATTAGGAGAGTCTATAAACAGAAGGACATTCGCTATTTTTCCTTCGATAGTGTCATCTGCGGGAGTTCCGCCGGCATTACTGATACTGACAAGATTGGAAAGCGTTGTCGGAATGGAGGCTAAGGCCTTATCAACATCGTTTGATGCTGTGCTTATCGCATCAGGAACATTCGTAACATGATGGATTAAAATATCCTCTTCGTTGTATCGGTAATCCAATATGGTTTCCAGGTACGGATAGTAGGCCGCCCCGTATTTCAGATAGTCCTTGTCCAAAACGATTTGATCTCTCAGGGCAGCAGCGTCTTCTGCAATATCATCAGAAGCATAGGTATCAATGATTGTAAAACGATCCTGCATATCATGGCATTGTGTCAAAGCATCACCATACAGCGCATAAAAATCAGCTTTACTCAATGCCTTTGCATCCGGAAACAGAATCAGCGTTGGTTCGTCTTCCCCTTTTAACAAGTCAAGACCATTTTTTAAGCTTTTTCCATTTATTACGTCCATAAAGGAAACGGTATTTTGATTGCCATTCACGTCTTCATATCTGTCAACAGATACAATATAACAAGGTCCGCCTCCATTTGCAAAATACATTTGAAGAGCATAATACATCAAAAAAGGCTTAGGGTCACTGGGTTGGTTCACTACAATTTTTCTGTCCGTTAAAACATTGTCAGTGACTTGATCTGTAATCTCTACAGATATAGAGTCTTCAGGATACGCAAACCCGAAATACGTTTCATAATCCAGTAAAGAAGTAATTCGGGTAGGAACCCTGTCTAAATCGTTCTCGATTTTTTTAACAGCTTTTTCTGTGTAGCCAATAAAAGCGGGAATTGCTGTTTCGACCTGAGCAACAGAAGGAGGGAACTTTACGATTTCCTCAATATATACGCCAGGTGTTTTGTAAGTTGTTGCCATAATTGATTGTTTTAATTATTAAATAAATATTTCCGAATAATAATCACCATCCTTTTTTGTTATTGATTTTACCGATGGATTAGGATAGTGAGTGTCTGCTAATTGAGCGGGAATTAAGTCTGTAACCGGATCAATTTCAACAAAACCCGAATAGGTCAGTGGCTTTGCCGTTTTGGTTTTAATTTCGGTTGCCGCTTTCCTGTCGATGTATTTCCACAGCGTTTTCCGGTTATCAAAATGAATCTTAAAATTGGGACTCAGCATTTTGCCCGCGCTGGTTACAATATTCTTAGCAGCGTTATCGGCTTTCATGTTCAGTGACAGCAGTCCGAAGACACCACGGCTTTCTGCCGTATGGAGCTCGGATAAGAAATGTTCAGTTGTTTCTTCTGATACTAAAAAATCATTTGAAATCAGGATATTCTCATTGAATTTCGGAAGGTATTGAAACGTTACCGGTTCAGTGGAAGGCTTTACGTTACTGAATAAAAACATTTGGTTCAGTACAAATTCCAGATCGGTGTAATGTTCAAACTGAAAGTCCTTTATCGCGATTATAAAATCCAGTTTCAAATCGGGAGGAACACTGATGTAGGGATCGGTTTCATCGTTTTCTTTTACTTTAATATAGAGCCTGAATCCCGTTTTGGTAGGCTTAAATGCCATTTTGTAGTTTCGTATCCGGGTGCTCGTTTCTACCGTTGGGGTTATGATGGCAAAGGAATCGTAATTGAATTTTTGCAGCATCTTTTGCTTATCTGCTGTCGACATGCCCGCATAAGCAGCCTCACCACTGTTCAGGAAATAATTGTGCAAAAATGTTACTTCAAATAACAATCCGTATGTAAGATTAAAACTCATGACTGCTCTTTTGTTTTGGTTATACCTTTGACTTTGCTGATCAGTTGTCCTTCGCCCTGAGGGATATTGCGTTCGATTTGTATCATGCTTACTTTGTACAAAGCCGACGGAAATTGTTTGCCGCCTAACGTTCCCCAGATATAATTCAGCTCTTCAAAAGTGGGCGTATAGAGCTCCACCGAAAATCTGAAGTTGTCAATATTGGTCATGGCCACATTATTTCGGTTGTAAATAGTATTGGCCTGAGTAAAAAGCTTTTTGCCCTGAAAAAAGGCTATGATTTTGGAAATATCATTAAGCGAATTGATGTATTTATTTCTGTTGGCACTAAAAAGCAAATACAGGTTTAGATTAATGACACTGTTTTTATAAATGGTTTTGGAGTTTTCAACTGTATGATTCGGAAAGTTCTTTAAAGTACCTTCCTCATCCAGATTGATTAAAGTCAGCGCTACTTTATCTTCTAAATTGGCAGAGACGATTTCGTTTTGGGATTCCAGTAAAGCAATATTTTCGGCCACAACGGTTTTATCCAGTCCGATTTCGTCGAGATAGTTGTTTACTTGTTCCGTAATTATCTGAATAACTTCAAAAATCATCTTATGACAGGTTTTAATACATTTAATAGTATTGTTAATCAAGCAGGTATTTTTGTTTTTAAAAACGACATCCTGTTTATGACAGCATCATTTGAATCTGCTGACGGATGCGATCTA
The DNA here is from genome assembly GCF_020991415.1 of Flavobacterium sp. ENC. Taxonomy (GTDB): domain Bacteria; phylum Bacteroidota; class Bacteroidia; order Flavobacteriales; family Flavobacteriaceae; genus Flavobacterium. The sequence continues at coordinate 71,888 of NZ_JAJMOY010000010.1, forward strand.
AGGCTTAGATTTTAAAATAAAGAAGTGGGGGGCTTCCGGCGTGCTTTCAATTGGTACTATATCGAGTGCTAATTGAATTGTCGAAGTTATACAAACGAGCAGGTATTATAAAAGGGGAAAAACACCCTTTTTTTTAAGGTTAAAATACTGATTATTAAATAGTTGTTGTGGCTCTGCATTTTGTTTTATTTTGAGGAATAGAGGAACCTGAGCAGTTGTAAAGACTATTAAAACGGTAATAAATAGTTTTGTTTTTGATTTGAAATTATTGCATTCACCTGAATGTAAAGGTTCTAAAAACAATGAATTACATACAATAACTCCACGGATTTGTCATTCCGGGGCACGAGGAATCACATGCGCAAATCACGTACTGTTGGCGAATACCGTAATGCGATTTACTTCGTCTGTTCGCTATCGCTCGAGTCTCCTCTGTAGAAATGACAAGTCATACCCTGAATCTCTTCAAAAAAATCAAGGCAATGTTTGCTTTAATTGGCTTCTACCCATTTTTAATACACCATTTGTTCAAAAATACCCAGTTTCCGGTAGCCTGAAAAAATCACGGAAAGTGGGTATTGCGTCATTTTTATTTTTAAGCTTATTTCGTACAGTTAAATACTTTTTTTAAAAATAAATCTTATATATGAAAAAAGAATTACTACTTCTGGTATTCCTCGTTTGCTTACTCTCTCATGCACAAACCCCTAAAATTGTATTCGAATATGATGCTGCCGGCAATCAGACAAAAAGGTATTTGTGTTTGCAATGTTCGTCGGCAACGGGCAAAAGCGATCAGACAAAAGAAGCCGTGGCTTTGGTGGAGGAAAAGATAGTACCCTTTTCATCGGAAGAGGCTGTTTCTTATTATCCGAATCCCGTCAAAGAAACATTGTACCTGACATGGAAACAGCAGGACCATAATGCGGTGAACTCTGTTCAGGTTTTTTCTTTTTTAGGACAGGTTTTAGGAACCTATTCCGTCGGCTCAGGTGTCCATGAACTGAATATCCCTTTTCAAAATTACTCCGGAGGAATCTATATCGTAGCGCTTTACTACAGCAATGGTTCTCAAAAATCAATTAAAATTATCAAACAATAACGATATGAAAAGTTTTTACTTTGTTCTTTCTTTTTTATTAGGTTTATTCGTCAATGCCCAGACAACATCAACCGGTTCGTCAGCAGAAGTGGGTGTAACCGAAGGAGAATTGTCTGTTTCACTTAGCGGTGCGGCAAATTATAAAATTCCGATTACGGTACCACCCGGAATTAACGGAGTGATACCCCAAATCAATTTATTGTACAATAGCCAGTCCGGAAACGGAGCGGCAGGCTACGGCTGGAATATAGGTGGTATTTCAACCATTACCCGCATTCCGTCAACCCGGTTTCACAATGGCAATGCAGGTACCATTACGTATACTATTTCTGATAATTATGCCCTGGACGGTCAGCGTTTACTGGTAAAAAACGGGCAACAGTCACTTTACGGCCGAAACGGTACCGTATATGAAACCGAAAATTACTCTAATGTAAAAGTTACCTCCTATGGTGCCATATCGTCTAACCGTGATATCGGTCCGGAATTTTTTGTGGCAGAGTATCCCGATGGTTCCAAAGCGTATTATGGATACGTAAGAGGAAACAGCTCTAATTCCCAGGGTCCCATTCATTATGCGATTACCTATTGGGAAAATGCCCAGGGGCTGAGGATCAGTTATTCCTATTTTCCGCATACTAACAATACTCTGAATATTGCCTCAATTAAATATGGTGCGAGAAATGAGGGTACGGCGCCAAATGAAATAATTTTCACCTATACCAATAAATTCAAGCGGGACATTCAGTTAATTGCCGGACAGCAGGTACGTGATGATTTGTTGTTAACCGGCATCACGACGAAAAGTTCAGGAGTTGGTTTTCGCAATTATACACTGAGCTACGATCGTTCCTCGCTTGGGTATGAAAGATTAACAGCCCTTACGGAAAAAACAGGAGATAATTCTAAAAGCCTCAACCCAACCGTTTTTACCTATGCGGAAAATCAGACGGCCTATGTACCGTCAATGGAACTGACCCGTACCGGTTTGAATAAATTTACAACAGAAGGTATTACGCAAACCCTGTCGGGTGATTTTGACGGCGACGGTGAAAATGAGTTGTTACTTAGGAAAAACGGCATTACTCTGGGTGAAATAGCAGATGATTACTCCGTTCAGGAGGTTTCGAGTACCGGTTTATTGTCATTAGGTCTTCCGGCGGGCGAGTTTCCGGCAGGAATTATAAATGTGTTGGACAAGGACTTAAAAATCCCTAAAGACCAAAGATTTTATTCTTATAATGTGAGTAACGGTGAAACCGATTACAGGTATAAGATTTTTAATTATAACCCTGATTCAAAAAAAGTGGTATTGGATTATGAAAGAACATTCCATTCCAATGCAACAGTAGCGCTGAGAGGAGAGAATCAAAATACCGGCGGGCTATTTACGGGTGATTTTGACGGAGATAATTTAACGGATGTGATTCGCGTGCATAATGAAGTGAACGGTATCAGTCAGGTTGAATTTTTTAATTTTGACAGGAGAGTCACTTCAAATTTGGTAACCAGCATCGGATCGCTGCCAACCGGAGTTAAAACGTTTAATCTGGTTCCCAACGTTTCTAACGGATTGGCCGTCATTACCGGTTCCTCCATACTTCAAAAAGGCGATATTAACGGCGATGGAAAAATGGACCTGATTCTTTTCAGGGGTGCTCCGTACAATGATATTAAAGGCTATACCCTGATAGCGGGTAAATTAACAGAAATTATCAGCTGGAAACAGGACTTGCCCGGCGATGTTGGCAGCACTTTCTTTCAGCAACACACAGCCGGTATCAATACGACCATAGCAGGGACAGGCGTTCAACGCTTTCCTATTGTAATCGGGGATTATAATGGGGATGGCAAAAGCGATATTTTATTGGTGGCGCTTAAGAAAGTATTAATTGCTACGGCAGGAATGTATTTTATAGAGGAATTTTTGCCCGCATCTTTTCCTGCGCTGGTCTATCCGTATACGGTAAGTTTCATGTCCGTGGATTCCAATAACGACGGCAAATCGGATATCGTTCGGTTAGAGCCCAAAAGAACGGAATATAAAGAAAAATATACTGCTCAGGAAATGTACCAGTCAGGAGGTAAGTGGTATGTGCGTAATGTACAAACCTACAGGTACAATTACGATTATGGAATTAAAATCGACTCGTATCACAGACCCGGAGTTAACGCGGCTTCGTGGAATTCTTTTGGTTTTGACAAGATGCTGCAAACCTATCACAACGATACGGACGCGTCAAATGATAATGCATTCAATTTTATGCTGCTGGCTGATGTAAAGAAAAAAAATCCTTTAAAAACAGAATTGGCTCTGATTGGCGCCCCTGAGAATACAGGAAGTGGTAGAATTTCGGTTTTTTCCTGTACGAATTATGTTTCCGATCAGCATTTATTAAGTAGTATTACTTTGGGCAATGGGGTAAAGGAAAACCTGACCTACAGTGCCTTAAAAAACGGGAATGGCGTTTATGAAGCGGGCAGCCCACAGCTTTATCCGAACCTGAGTATTCAGTACAGCCCGGAATTTAAGGTCGTATCGCAAATTGATTATCCCAATAACGGGCCATCAAAAAAGGAATTTAAGTATTATGGAGCGATGCTAAATGTGGAAGGTTTAGGTTTTTTAGGTTTTCAGGCGACCATGAGAACCAATAGATATGATCATTTTGACACTGCAATAATTTCAACTGTTTCCAAAAATAATTTTCTTTTAAGAGGGGCAAATGTTGAAAATTACAGCGTGGAAGGCATGGTATTGCCTTCTGCTGAAACGCCGGCATCTTTTATATCACAATCTAAATTTAGGTATAACAGACCGGAAGAAGCCTTACAGCCTAATAAAGTTTTTAAACTTGTAAATATAGCAACAGCTGACTTTGATGGCCTGGCCGGGACCCGAACGGAAACCGCAACAGAATATGATGCCTCGAATAACCCGCTAAAAATAACAAGTATAGTAAAAGACGAAGCATTGGCCGTAGTACAAAAAACAGTAACGGATATCGCGTATCAGGATCCTGTTGCAGGACCTTATCTTGTGGGCAGACCCAAAAGTAAAATAAAAACAATTTTTTACAACGGCGATGTGGCAACAAGCGAAGAAGTATATAGCTATAATGCCCAGCAATTACTTTCTCAGGTTAAAAAAAGGGCTGATGCTACTACCAGCTACATTACAGAAGATAACAGCTATGATTTATATGGAAATATCATTTCGAAAAAAATTACGGCAGGACCAAATTCCAGGACGGCAAGCTGGGCCTATGACACTTCGGGCAGATTTCTGACAGCAAAAACAGATATTGAGTCTTTACGAACCACCTTTTTATACTATCCAAATGGCACGCTGCACATAGAGACCAATCCGTACGGACAAACGGCAGCATATGAGTATGACGCCTGGTTCCGAAAAACAAAAGCAACAAACTATCTGGGTAAGACCATCACCTATGTCTATTCAGCTCTTATGGGCAGCACTATCATTACGGCAACCGCAGAGGATGGCAGTGCCACAATGGAAACCTTTGATGGTTGGGGCAGAAAAGTAAGAGAAGGCAGTAAAAATATAGCGGGAAATTTCTCTTTCGTATATTATCTGTATGACATTTACGATCGAAAGTATAAAGTAAGCGAACCCTATTTCGGAAATGTTCCACGCCAATGGAACGAAACTAAATATGATAGTTACGGTAGGGTTACCGAAAACATTTCGTTCACCGGAAAGACCACCAAAATTACTTATTCCGGTTTGCGTACCACGGTAAATGACGGCACAAAGTCAAAAACGACAGTTAAGGATGCCATCGGAAATGTAGTTGCTGTAACTGATACTCCGGGAGGTACAATTAAATATAGTTATTACGCAAACGGTAATCTGAAAGAAACCGATTATGACGGGATAAAAACAAGTATACTTCAGGATAAATGGGGCAGGAAAATACAGCTTGACGACCCTTCTGCAGGGATCATTAAATATACTTACAATGACTTTGATGAACTTATTAAAGAGGAGAATAACAACGGAATTACCAATTATAAATTAAATGCCTTCGGAAAGCCGGAAGAGAAAACAATTGCAGGGCCAAAAACAAATTCCAGGACGACTTATGCCTATAATCCGGCCACAAAACTATTAACGGGCAGTACCTTTACGGACTTTAAAAACGGAAGTACCACTATAAGTAATTCGTATCTGTATGACAATTGGCAAAGAGTCAACAAGGTGATTGAAACGACTCCCTATGCCACCTTTACTAAAATTTTCGGCTACGATGCTTTTGGAAGGGTAAATACGGAAACCTATACTGCGGCAACAACTACAGGTAAAACAAGTACCAAAACGATTACAAAAACCTATAAAAACGGCAGCCCCTACCAAATCATGGATAATGCAACCGTCTTATGGCAAACGGACAATGTCAGTCCAAACGGATCGCTGCTTTCCTGTACCTATGGCAATAGCATACAAGTAACTAACTCTTATACTAATATTGGCTATATAAACAGTAAAGATTTTAGTTTAGGAACAACAAGCATACTAAAACATGAAACCTCTTTTGATGCTCAAACTGGAAATTTGAAAAATAGAAAAAACAGCCTTTTTAATTTCCCTGAAGACTTTGACTATGATTCGTTAGACCGGCTTACGACTACCAGTACCACCGGACAGTTTTTAAACAGTACCTTTAGTACCACCAGTACAGAAGGATATCAAACCGAAAAAGGAAAATTAAGTGTGTCCGGTGGCAGTCTTGTTGCGGAGATCTCGGACAGTGGTGTTGCCGTGAAAAAAACATTACTTACAGGTAAAGCTATAGGGGATGAAATAACGCTGAGTTTTGATTTAAGAAAATTTGTGGGTTCAGATCTTTTTATTGCTTACATACAGGAACAAGATCCGGTAACGCTGGAAAAAGTTAAAATTTTTAAAGCGACACTAACGTCATCGAAAACCATCACTATAAATCACACCGTCACTAAATACAGTGATTTAACGTTACTAATAGAGAAAACGAGTTCTCCTTTATACAATGTTATTCAGATTGATAATGTGATTGGGCTGCAAAAAAGCACGATTGCCCAGGGATATGATGACAAAGGCAGAATTACGTCAAATGAACAGGGCGTTTACACGTATCCGACCAGCGGAAAAGTATATCAGCACTCGTCTGTTGACCTTACGGCAAAAGCCTTACCTTATTATCAGAGCAAACCAGCTCAGATCATTACGTATACTTCTTTTAATAGTCCCGAGCAAATAGAAGAAACGGGTCTTGAGAAAGTAAGTTTTAATTACAATGATCATAATGACCGAAGTACGATGTTTTACGGCGGAGTGCAGGATAAGCTTTTACGACCTTACCGAAAACACTATTCTGCTGACGGTACCATGGAAATTAAGGAAAATAAAACAACAGGAGCAGTTGAATTTACCACATATATCGGTGGTGATGGGTATACAGCACCTGTAGTATTCAGGAGCGACGGCGGAAGCAATCAAAATTATTTATATTTACACCGGGATTATCAGGGTTCGATAGTGGCCATTACCAATCAGGCGGGATCAGTGGTTGAAAAGCGATTATTTGATGCATGGGGTGGTGTACAAAAGGTACAGGACGGAGCGGGTATCCCGCTATCAGGTTTAACGGTTTTAGACAGGGGATACACCGGTCATGAACATTTACAAAGCGTGGGTCTCATCAACATGAATGGCCGTATTTACGATCCTAATCTGCATCGTTTTTTACAGCCGGACAACAATATTCAGGATCCGTTTAATACGCAGAATTATAATCGTTACGGCTATGTTTTAAATAATCCTTTAAAATATACAGACCGAAGCGGTGAATTTATAAACGTATTTTTCGGTTACCTTTTATCAGGATATATAATGGGTGCCTATGCCAGTGGAGGCGAGCTGAACCCTGCCAAATGGAATTCTTCGGCTTTTATTACTATTGGCGCAGCAGGGGCATCGGCGGGAGCTTCAGCAGTGGCGACAAATCTGACCAATAATTATTTGGATAATTATAATAAACCTCCGGTGTTGGGATTTAGTGCAATAGGATCGGGGAATGATATGCATTCCTATGTAGGTAGTAATAGTAGTGTAGGAGCACCAGTAAGTGATAATAACTCAAATGCGGTAGACTGGTACGGACCAGTTGGTAAAGTAAATTGGGCTTTTGGGACTGCTTCTGCAATGGGAATCGTTAAAGGAAGTCTAAACTCAGAGCGCATGTATGCTGAAGGTATCAGAAGAGGGCTTTCAGGAAATTATCCGTTAACAGGCAGAAACCTTAGTTTGTTTAGAGAGGCTCCAATGACGAAAGCTACAATTCCAATATCTAAAGTGGGCCAATGGGCAAAAGTAGCTGGTGAGGGATTCTTTTATACAGGACTTATTATTGATGTTGTTGGTGTAAGTATTTATATGAAGAATCCAAATTCTCCAAATGCTGTTCATCCGGCAAAATTTGTACTAAACACTTATATGGGGGCTATGGCGACTTATGGAAGTACTTTGATGGCTATCCCTTCAACACTTTATTTTGGCATAGATGCTTTTTATCCTAAAAGCTGGATAGGATTAGGAGAAGATCAAGAAAGCTTATATCGAGATAACCGAGCTATAAATCCAAATTATCAAGCATTTCCAGGTGCAATGAAACTATAAATATTATGAAATTTATCAAAAAAAGTTATTATTATTTTTTCTATAAAATTTATCGTTCTATAGAATATACCTCAAAATTGACAGGAGGGGAATTTCTTACAATAAATAAAGCGAGTCTTGTTATGCTTGCTTTAGAAGCATGGGGACTATTTTCGTTGGCTAATTATTATACAGTTTACAAAAAGATATCTACAGAACTAAATATTTCAATGCCTATTATTTACATACCAGCTGTAATAGTATTTGCTTTTAATTATTTCACAATACATTATAAAGATAGCTGGAAGCAATATAATAGCGAATTTGCAAATTATTCCAAGAAAAAGAATCGAATTGGCGGTTGGATTGTATTTGGTATAATTTTGCTTATCATCAGTAATTTGATTTTTTCATTTTATTTAATGAGTCAGATAGATTGGAGCCAATATCGTTAAGATTGTACAAACCAGACTCGATCGCTCGGATATCCAGACGGATATCCGGGAGGCTGGGTAGGATTGGCAATAGATTAGCAAAGTTTATATAGGTAAAACAGAGGTATAAACCCAAGTTACCAAGCCTTTCCTGGCGCAATGAAATTTTAAGTATTATGAAATTCATTAAGAAAAGTTACTATTATTTTTTCTATAAAATTTACCGTTCTATAGAATATACTTCAAAATCGTTTGGAGGAGCCAATATCGTTAAAATTGTACAAACCACACCCGATCGCCCGGATATCCAAAACGATATCCGGCAGTCTGGGTGGGAATAGGAATAGATTAGGAAAGATTATATAGGGAAAACAGAGCTATAAATCCACATTATCAGGCTTTTCCTTGTGCAATGAAATTTAGAATATAATGGAAATTAAAAATCATCAGAATGGCTTAACATCAATAAAAGATAGCGGTGATGTAAATATTAGTAATTCCAAATGGGATTTTATCTTTTTAGACCCTATTTTAAATGATTGTAAAATTTATTTTATAGGTTGGCGACTTGATTTTGTTTATAAAAATGAAATTAATAATAATTTGGAAAGTTTAATAGAAGATTTGTCCTGTAAGGTTTTCATTGATAAAGATAATCACATGAAATTGTGTTTAAGAGCTAGGGAATTAGATAGAAAGATTTTGAGCGTATTATGGCGATTTTATGAATATCCCTCTTTAATTTTTTTAAAAAAAGAAAGTGATGAAGTTAAATTAATTAGCGAGTTTGAGACGAAAATCAAAAAAATAAAGCTACCCAATGGTTTTTGTCACCTCTATAAAATGGATCCAGAATCAGATGTCATTTGGATAGATAGTACTAATGATTTTGTGTTTTCTAAATTTTAATTCGAAGTGGTAAAGATTAATGGGGATAGTTTTTGTTCACAGTTAAAATTACCAATCAGTTGGGGTCAGTGGTTGAAAAGCGATTGTTTGATGCATGGGGTAGTATACAAAAGGTACAGAACGGAGCCGGTATGCCGCTATCGGGTTTAACCGTTTTAGACAGGGGATACACCGGACATGAGCATATACAAAGTGTGGGTCTCATCAACATGAACGGTCATATTTACGATCCTAATCTGCATTGTTTTTTACAGCCGGACAACAATATTCAGGATCCGTTTAATACGCAGAATTACAATCGTTATGGCTATGTTTTAAACAATCCTTTAAAATATACAGACCCAAGCGGTGAATTTATAAACGTATTTTTCGGTTACCTTTTATCAGGTTATATAATGGGTGCCTATGCCAGCGGAGGCGAATTAAACCCTGCCAAATGGAATTCCTCGGCTTTTATTACTATTGGCGCAGCAGGGGCATCAGCAGGAGCCTCAGCAGTGGCGACAAATCTGACCAATAATTATCTGGATAATTATAATAAACCTCCGGTGTTGGGATTTAGCGCTGTAGGGTCGGGGAATGATATTCACTCTTTTGTGAATGATAATAATGATTTTAGTTTCTCAGAAGATAATCGTAGTAATAATGTTTTTGACTTCAAATCAGTTAATAATATAAAACTCAATATACCATTAATCGTACAATATAATGAGCACTTAAGAGAACCTTATGACAAATATAATGCGACAGGAGGAGTATTAACTGCTCTAGGTACTAGTTTGGCTTTCGGAGAATATAAGATGTTCAATAAAGAAACTTGGTATAGCATAAAAAAGATGAAAACGTATGGTCAACATTTTAATGGCAATGGTGCGACAGGAGGAAAAGTTACTTCTGCTTTAAAAATTTCTAATAGAATAAATAGAGTTGGAAAGTTATTAGGAGCATATAACGCACGATCAATTTTTCTTGATTATCGAAATGGTGAGATTAACAAATTTAATTTTGTAGCAGAAGAAGGCTCAAATGCTTATGCTACTTTTGGAGGAACATATGGCGCAGCTTGGGGAGTTGGTTGGGAAATGGGTAGATGGATAACTTCTTGGGATTCTTATCAGAATTGGAAGCGAGAAACAGTACTCCCGTGGAGGGAACAGAATTTTGGATATTAATTTAAGATGCTTTTACATGGATGTTATATATTATTATTGTTTTTTGTTCTATAGAAAAGTTCTAAAGGAAGATGAACCACATGCTACTACAATTTGGGTTTTAGGATTTGGAGAAGGATATTTAATAAGTGTTGTTTGTGATATAGTAGCAATGCGATATTTCTGCTATGACATTATTACATATTTTATGTTCCCAATTATAGGAGTTGCCTTATTGATTAATTATCTACACTTTAGTAAGTCTAAAAGGTCTAGAAAGATAGTAAAGGAAAAACCGGTTTTTTTCGGCAGTCATAAAATTTCGATTATACTGACAGTTGTTTTTTTTGTTATTATAATTTCTTCAATGTTTTGGGGACCCGTTTGCTCAAAATATCTTTTAGAAACTTATTGTAGCCTTAAATTTAAATACAATTAAACATGACAAATCAAAATCTCAAATTACTAACACTTTATGATTTTTCAACTGAACGGAGTCAGGTGATTTTGATACTAAAGATATTAATAAACCTATTGCAGATTTATCTCTGGAAGATATTAATTGGTGTTTAAGAAAAAGACGCTTTCCATATCAAATTCTAGATATTATAATGCAAAAAATAGAGAGTTATTGGGATAAAATAGATGTTTATTATCCTAACGCTTTGTGCCAATGGTATGATGATGCAGTTAAAGAAATTGTAACGATACCCCTTATTTTCAGACAGAACAATATTCCTTCACAACATGGTAAAATTTTGCTTAATAATAGTTCTCTTTTTTGTTTCATGTGAGACAATTAAATCTAAAAAACTAGATGATGGAATTACTAAAATTCCTGTTGATAAATTATTCTTTCATAAAAATTACAGGTATAAATATCATGTAGTGCTTTCAAAAGTGATAGATACCAATTCTGTTTACATTGAGAGCTTTTATCTAGATTCAAAAGGTGAATTATTTAGCACCAAAAAAGGTTTTAACAGTTTTTTGAATGGGCTTAAGTTCTATGGAAACGGATGTTTGAATAATTTCGTCATTAATAAAGATAGCTTGCTTAATTTACCAGAATTAAATCCATTAAGGACAGGGTTTAGAGGGATTTCTTATATAAAAAAGAAAGACACAGTAATTGAAATTATCGCTCCGATTGATGAAAATTATAATTTAGGGAAAAAGCAATATTATCTAAAAGTTCGTACTGACACTTTATTTTTAGAAGAGAAACAAACCTCCTTGAAATATATTTATGTAAGACATAAACTAAATGATAATAATACCAAGTATAAAGCTGATTGGTAAATTGTAAGAGTCTTGTTTTTTACCCAAAAGACAACAATAATTTACAAATTATTATTCTATTGATACTTACTCAAATCCAGATTAAGAATAGTACCTACTCGGCTAAACTCTTCATTAATCTTCGCATTGAGGATTAGTTGCTCATTTTTTATGGGGTGATTAAAAGTTAACTGATGGGCATGAAGCATCATTTCTTTCAGGTCATAATTTTCCAGCCATAATTTATTTTGTTTGTTACAACCATGTGGACGACTTCCTAAAATGGGATGGAAAATATGTTTGAAATGTTTTCGTAACTGATGCATGCGTCCGGTTTCAGGAATAGCCTCTACCAAACAATATCGCGATGTGGGCTGATTGTTAAATTCTAAATCAACTTCGGCATTCTGCAAGCGATGAAAGTATGTTATTGCATTTTGTGTAATGTCATCATCATTAGTTAAATCATAATCAATCGTTAGTTCCTGAGGTGACCAACCCCGTAAAATTGCTAAATATTTTTTTTCGACTTCGCGTGTGGCAAAATGATCATTCATAATTTTCAAAACGGCTGTATCCAACGCAAATAACAAGACACCGGATGTTTTGCGGTCTAACCGATGAACAGGATAAACGTGCTGCCCTCCAATTTGATTTCTCAATTCCTGAACAGCATACACTTTTGCATCGCGTGCGTAAAATGATTTGTGAACCAACAACCCGCTTGGTTTATTAATGGCAATAATATATTCGTCCTGGTAAAGAATTTCTAACATTTGGCAAAAGTAGAAGAGATTTCGATTAAAATCACTTTTATCACTTATTTGTTTTTATACTTTTCTCCGTTCGTCGAGGAGTTTACATGCTGGCGTGAGCGAAAATAACCAAACGTTGATAAATATGTTTAAAACAAAAAAAGCTCCAGATTTCTCTGAAGCTTTTTTACTTAGTAGCGGGAACAGGACTCGAACCTGTGTCCGCCGCGGCGGATAGGAGCCCGAGGAGCTATGATTTTTGGATTAGTTGTTTAATAAATTCCCTTCCAACTCCGGTTTTTAAATATTTTTCTCTTTTCAAAGCTTCTGATTTGGATTTGAAAAATTCAACGTGAATAACAGTCCAAGGCCTAAATTTTAAGGTATATCCCTTCGTCTCGAGAAAATTGTGCGATTTAAATCGTTCAATTAAATTAGAAGTATAACCCGTATAGGTTTTATTAAATTTTTTAGAATAGAGGATGTAAACCACAAATTCTTCCATAAATACAAAGTATTATAAACGAAAAAACACCACTTTTTTGAAGTGGTGTTTTTACTTAGTAGCGGGAACAGGACTCGAACCTGTGTCCGCCGCGGCGGATAGGAGCGCGAGGAGCTATGATTTTTGGATTAGTTGTTTAATAAATTCCCTTCCAACTCCGGTTTTTAAATATTTTTCTCTTTTCAAAGCTTCTGATTTGGATTTGAAAAATTCAACGTGAATAACAGTCCAAGGCCTAAATTTTAAGGTATATCCCTTCGTCTCGAGAAAATTGTGCGATTTAAATCGTTCAATTAAATTAGAAGTATAACCCGTATAGGTTTTATTAAATTTTTTAGAATAGAGGATGTAAACCACAAATTCTTCCATAAATACAAAGTATTATAAACGAAAAAACACCACTTTTTTGAAGTGGTGTTTTTACTTAGTAGCGGGAACAGGACTCGAACCTGTGTCCGCCGCGGCGGATAGGAGCGCGAGGAGCTATGATTTTTGGATTAGTTGTTTAATAAATTCCCTTCCAACTCCGGTTTTTAAATATTTTTCTCTTTTCAAAGCTTCTGATTTGGATTTGAAAAATTCAACGTGAATAACAGTCCAAGGCCTAAATTTTAAGGTATATCCCTTCGTCTCGAGAAAATTGTGCGATTTAAATCGTTCAATTAAATTAGAAGTATAACCCGTATAGGTTTTATTAAATTTTTTAGAATAGAGGATGTAAACCACAAATTCTTCCATAAATACAAAGTATTATAAACGAAAAAACACCACTTTTTTGAAGTGGTGTTTTTACTTAGTAGCGGGAACAGGACTCGAACCTGTGACCTTCGGGTTATGAGCCCGACGAGCTGCCTACTGCTCTATCCCGCGATGTTTCGGGTGCAAAGATACGCAGTAAATATAGTTTTGCAAAGGAATTACTGATTTTTTTTATTTAAGACCTTAAATTTTGTAAGTTATTAGCCTGTAATTGTTTATGACGATTGATAGACGTGAAGTTGCATCATAAACCACAGTTTTAGAATTTATATTCCAGTAATTCAACATACGGATCGTCTTTTAGTCCCAGCAAAAGACCAAAAGCAGGCTCGGTTTTGTAACCCTTTTGCTTGAGTCGGATAATTTCAAGCCTGAATTTCTCACCTTTTAATTGTAAAATCTTGTATTCGATGATCATGTGTCGGTATCCGTTCTGATTTTTAACGGGAATATTTTGCCCGAAGATTTCAATTTCAAAAGCTGCTTTTTTGAAGTTTGCGATGACCGATTCCTGATTAATAATGATGGTTTCCCGGATTGTAAATTCAGTTTCATTTCCAAAAATTGCGGTTAGCTTTTCGATAAAATCAGCCTTGTCTTTCCAGTAACAAATGATATCGAGGTCACTGTTTTCGATAGCAATGTTTATCGGAATCGTACCGACTAAAACCGGGTCAAATTCGGCAAGCTGAGACAAAATCTGATTTTGTGTTAAGACTTCGTAGGCACGGATTTGTTTTGGATTTCCGGTTTTTAAATATTCAATCTTGCTGAAATCGATCATTTATATAATTATTTGGAATTAATGGATTACAATTTAATTATGATAAACTTTTAATCTCCAAAGGCAATAATGCCACTTTTTTTGTTTTCTGAAATGTCAATTATTTGAAATAGTTGAATGATGTCTGTATCTTTATGTGTTTGTAATTTTGTACCGTTTAGACGCATTTGTAATATTGTTTCGATATCCCATCTAAAGTCTGAGTGATATTCATAACGTTTATCAATAACTCCCTTGTTTTGTAAATTACGAAAAGTTCTATCGTTCAGTTGCCCAATAAATTCAAGTCCTGTTGGAGAATCCGGAGTAATTTGTTCGTCTTTTATAAGATAGAAATCTAACATAATTCATGTTTTATTTATTCTTTGCTATAGTCTTTTTCGTCCCTGATTTCCTTTTCCAGCCTTTTGTTGATGTTGACTGTAGCATCCGTAAAAACGAAAATAGTCGTTTTGTACTCGCGGGCATACGGATTGGTTATTTCGCCTGCAATCCGCGACGTTTTAAAATACGGACTGGTTTCTTTGAGCTCAGTGTTCCCTTCTTCGTATTCCTTGACCCTGATGAGGTTTTTGTATGGTATGCTTAGATCAAACCAATTAACATAATCGGCATTAAAAGAAACCGCTTTGATTCCTTTTGTGGTGTAATAATTAATTGCTCCGGCTTGTCCGTAATTGTCGCAAAGCACAATCGTTTTATCTTGGTTGGGCAAGGCTGAATAGGCGGAATCGGTTTTGCGGGCCAGTTCTTTCCAGCCCAGCATATCGGCGAAATCCTGCGGCAGGGCATGATCTTTCCCGTCTTCCCAGCGTAACATGCCCAGTTCTTTATATTTTTCCGGATGCTCTACGATATATTCGGGACTCTTATTAGGAAAAGCCAAATGGTAAATCGGAATAAAAAACAACAGAGGAATCAGTATAAAAACAGGCTGTAAATACCGTTTCCACCCGGATTTTAAAATATCGGAAAGGAAAACGGATCCGAAAGCAATATAAACGGGATACAAACCAATAGCATAATAGGCTTTTGCTTTGAAATATAAAAAGACCAGTAATGTAAAAACGATAGTGGCAAAGAAGAACTTATATTTTGAGAAAGGTTTATAAAATAACAATGCATATAAAGCCGCCAAAATAACCGGAACAGCACCGATAAAAAACAACAGCTGTTCTTTCAGAAATCCAATGCGATCCACATTAACGAGTTGTGTTTCTGCTAATTCTTTCATGTGATGCACAATCGGAAACTGATTTTTGTATTGCCATAAAAGGTTCGGAAGAATTAATAGCAGTCCAAGAACCAAGGCAAAGTATACTTTTTTTTCTGCCAGAATTTTTCTTTGCGAAGAAAGCAAAAGGGCAGGCAGGAGTCCGATAAGAAGGAACAAAATGTTGTATTTGTTCAGGAAACCAAAAGCGAACACAACGGCACCGATATAAAACCATTTTTTATCTTCGGTTTTGATGTAGAGAACAACTACGTAATAAAAGGCGGTCCAGCACAATACATCCATTGAATTGGGCTGATACAGCATATTGATCCGAAGCAGCGATGACAACAAAATGCAGGTAGCGCCCAGAATTAAGGCATATAAATTCCCTTTTAAAGTTTCTATGGTTTTCCAGACGATAACCAGTGTTAGAACACCAAACAGGGCAGGGAAGAACTTTACCCAGAATACAGAATTCCCAAGTAAAAATATCAGATAAGAAATCCACGAGGTTACCGGCGGAACCGACAAATAGCCCCATGCCAGGTGATGCGCCTGATCGAGATGCAGGTATTCATCACGCTGTAAATCGTATTCCGGACTTAGCAGAACGTATTGCAAAACAAATTTCAGGATAATAAACCCAATTAAAAGTATCGTTTTTCTGGTCATGGAAGTTTGGTTTCTCAGGTTGGTTATTTTGCTTTTTCAGGCTAAATATTCTATCTCACTAATTTAAGACATTTGGTTTATATATAATTAGTATACTTTTTCTAATAGCATCTTTCTGGTACCCATGTCAATTTCCTGTCTCAAAAACTGATTCGTTTCAGAATCAATATAATAGGTGTTTATGACTTTGTTTTGGGAAATCCCGTCTGTCACCGTAACAATCCAAACCGATTTATTGTCGTAGATTCCTTTTTTAGTGTTGGTTATAGTAGCTTTGAGAATTCCGGCTTTCGTTATCGGATTATAATCAAAAATAGTGATTTCTGTTTTATAATTTTCCTTTAGCGGAAACCAGCGGATTAATTGCGGATAAAGGTTACTGTCAAAAAAGTCACCATCTGTTTTTTCATTGATGTCTGTTTTTTTATTCCCGGTTTTATCCAGGTAATAACCGGTCGTTTGTTTTCCGAAATTAAGGGTGATGTCTCTTTGCGTATTAACAGAAGTGTGTTTTACCGGTTGTAGTTTAGGAAGTTCCGCAATAGTTTCATCGACCCAGTCCGGTTTGTCTTTCATTTTTACGGTAGTGGTGACTTTCAGCGTATTTTTTGTTTTGGTGACTTTAGTAAATACTTTTCCGATTTCCATTTTTACGGTATCACGAAGGGCAAACCAATTCATTTGATACTCTTCATTTTTAATCCGGGACTCCAGTATTTCATTGTGCTTAGGAGATTGTGGTTTTTCCTGTGCCTTTAGAGTCAGGCATATGAAAGAGAAAGCAGCAATGAGAAGCAATGACTTTTTAGATTTCATAAGATATAGTTTTGGTTCATAAAAGTTAGTATGCAGAAATTAATAAAAGTTACATTTTACTAATTTTTTGAAATCAAATGACATCTTTTTGTATTTTAGTCTGTTAACAAAAGCGATGCATTAAATTGTCTTTTGTACTGTAAATAAAAAGAAGTAATACAATTGCAATAAAATCAATACTATCCGGGTAGTTTTCGAGTTTTACATAAAGGCCAGAAATAATTTTTAATAAAAAATTAAGCTTTTTCTTTAACAAAATTGTTAACTTGTTATAGCAATAGAAATGAAATCCTTGTTTTAAATAATTGCAATTATCTATTATTAAAAATAAAAAACAAATTATGCGAGTATCAGTAATACGAAAAAATATAAAATTTACACCAGATTCCAGAAGAGTAGTTGCCCGTTATTTTATGAACGGTAACGAGCGGACCAAACAAATGGTGATTCGTATCATGTTGCTCGACGATAAACAAGTATTGCAGACTTTAGAGCAGACACTTCGTGAGTTTGCCAGGCGCCACCGAAATATTTCAGCTGTTTTTTTTAAACATTGCGAAAAGATCAGGCCTGTAATCGAGGACATGCAAATCGATTATGATGGCATATCCCTTAATCGAAAAATGCTTATAGGATCTTTTTGTACCATGGAATACGCCATCGAATCAGCGGCTATTTTTAATCCTTCGATTGTAGAAGATTTTGATCAGACAGGCCTGGGAGCCGGAGAAAAAAGGGTAGTCATTTCTTTTAGGGCTACGGGAGAAGGTCATATTTCGTCTATCGTTTTCAGAAGAGGAATCCTGGATAAGGATAACAATCTGACCATAATGAAAATTGGAAATCAGATTGACAAGGCTGAGGTTGAACATAAAACTTTATTCAACAAAGAACGATTTTTAACCAAGCTGGCAGAGATGCATACGGAGGACAAATACATAACTCAGATTATGCAGGATTTGCCGGATGAATTCGAGTTTGCCATTCTCAAGAATAGCCTGAATACCTCTTTAGGCGATCCGCTGATTCGCGAGGAAAGAAAAATGGCGCTGCAGGAAATACTCTGGCTGGCCAATTCTTTTTATGATTTGCAATTTACACACGATTCAGACATTACCGAACGTGTTATATTTCCAATATCCGAATCCGAAAGCCGTGGTATAGAAGATGCCCGTTTTGTACGCTTTGTAGACGATGACGATTCCGTTCGTATTATGGCAACCTACACCGCTTATAACGGACACACCATACTGCCTAAACTGATTTCTACCGAAGATTTTTACAGTTTCAGGGTAATGCCACTGCATGGAGCCGGTGCCCAGAATAAAAACCTGGCCCTTTTTCCAAGAAAAATAAAAGGCAAATACGCCATGCTTGCCCGAATCGATGGTGTAAACAATTACATTATGTATTCGGACAGGGCTACACAATGGAATGATCCTATTCTTCTTCAGGAACCCCGGTTTTCATGGGAACTGACACAAATAGGAAATTGCGGCTCACCACTCTGGACACCGGAAGGCTGGCTTGTGATTACCCACGGTGTTGGTACCATGCGACGTTATTGTATAGGGGCTTCTCTGTTTGATCTTGATGATCCGTCTAAAGAAATAGGAAGACTTTCCGAACCTTTACTTTCACCTTTAGAGGATGAACGTGAAGGGTATGTACCTAATGTGGTCTATTCCTGTGGTGCTATTATTCACAACAACAGCCTTATATTACCCTACGCCGTATCCGATTATTCGTCTACTTACGCAACGGTTGATATGGCTGAATTACTGGAGGCACTGAAGAAAAGTAAATAAGAAAGTTGATTGTTCAGACTTTAAAACTTAAATGATCTGCATAAAAAAAGCTTCAGAGAAACCTGAAGCTTTTGCTTTTTAAAAAGAATAAGAATATACCTTAAAACTTAGTGTTGACTTTTTTAGAACGGTCTGCAATGTAAGAGATAAGCCAGATGGTTTGTCCTTCTTTTACAAAGTAGATTTTCTTTGTGTTTAAATTTGGAATGCTCTCCAGACAGCTCAATAATATGTTATTGGCTGAAATAAGATATTGCTGGTCATAAGTACTCAAAACCCTTGCTGCTTCTTTATTGGTTTTAGCCAGGTTCGTAAATTTGACAAAATTATTTTTCAATATTGCATCGTAATTGATCACGTCTTCAAGGCTTAAAGAAATATAATGATCTTTTACATTTTCATTATAGTATAACGTTGCAAAAGCCCATACAGCTCCACCTGACAAATACATTTTCTCTTTTTTTAATAAAAGAGGATTGGCATCCAGCATTTCTTTGATCTTCTTACGAAGTACCGGATTAAAATCAAACGATTTTTCCTGATAGGTTGACATATCATTTGCCTGGTTTGGATTGGCCACTGTTTTTTTCACAGCATCGGTAAGGGTCATGGTACCGAAATCAAGTTCCAAAGGTATAAATTCCAATTTGTCATCCTCAAGTTCATCAATGTAACCGCCTTTAGTAGTTTGGGCACCAATATCCAGCAGGAAAGCATTAGCATAATCAACCGGTGGTATAGCACCTTTAACCAGTGTTTTAGGCTCTTCGTTAACATTCAGGACATCTACGTCTTTGTTGGTAAGGGTTGTGATTTTATTTTTTAGCGCGTCAATGTTGCGGGCAGCAGAAAAAACAGGAGCGGCAACGATAAAGATATTGGCTTCCGGAACTTTAAATTCTGTTCTTATTTTGTTGATCTGCTCCACAATTATCGCAGTAATTTTGTTGACATCCTCCTGAGGAAACTCGCCCTGAGCAGTCACGTGGTCAGCAAGGCTAATTCTTTCATTTGAGAAATAAAGAATCTTATAATCAGCTTTTCTGATGTTGCTTACATCCAGAACCGAAGTTTTTATGGCTCTTCGCCCGATTTCAATTCCGGCGTAAAGATTTTTTTGAGAAAATGAACTAATGGAAAAAAATAAACTTAAAAGAATAAAAAGCAGAATTTGGGGTTTGTTTTTCTTAAACATTGGATTTAATTATGATTATACTATAATTTATTTTTAATAAAGATTTTAAGCTAATGATGTGAAAGGCATAATTTTGAATTAAAAATAGTGGCTTTCGATACGAGATTGCAAATTTATAAAAACATTTACGAACATAACCGCAGTTATTGTAAAATATAATATTTAATTATTCGAGTAGCTTTTTCGGAATTAGATATGCAGGAATTAGCTCACTTTCTTTTGCTGTAAAGATTTAATTCCACCTTTTTATTGTGTGAAAGTTAAAATAAAATTAAGTTTAATATACTTTTTGAAAACTGTTAAGTGTTACTAAATCAGGTATTTGTACTTGTTTTGGTGGTTTGTGAAATACTTATCTTTATACTGTTTCATCCTGACTACCTATAATTTTACGGTTTTTCTATATACCTGAAATTTATTTTTATTTGCCCATACTACTTTGCCGGGCTTCTTTCGGCAGTAAAAATTGATTGACTGACCAAGCAGGCCAAACGAATAGCTATCGAAAATAAAAACTTTAAATTTTAAGAACATGAAAAAAAATATCCTTTTAGCCTTATTCATACTTATATCCCTAAACCTGACATTGGCACAATCCGGGGCAATTGATACCACCCATACCTTTCAGACAAATAAGCTGGCCCTCAATCTGGATGGTGCAAGACATGCTTACCATCCCAACAATGAGGGATTATTATACAACTTAAATGGGGGCATCACCAAGGAAGAAGCTGCTCAGAATAAATTTAAAAAGAGCAGAGGCTATGGAATAGCCAAAAAACGCATTGGACAAACCAATATGTACCAGGGTTACATTCAGCCTGACGGATACTATGTGTCTCAAACGACCCCTTACAACAGAAACCAGCCCGATAGCAGCTATACAAAATATGCAGATGCAGAGACCATACCGTATATTACCTTAAGCCCGGCCTGGAGAGCAAGGGGGATAAAAAATTGTGATATTGCATTTGTTATTAATCTGGATAACGGGAAAAAAAGTGCCGCCATCTTTGCTGATTACAGGGGTAATGATAAAGAATTGGAAATTTCGCTTGCACTGGCTCAAGCACTTGAAATTCCTGTAGCCACAAGGCAAAGCAGTTCTTATGATAGTACAAAAACAGTTACCCGTTACATTGGCATAGCAAGTAAAAGGCTTAAAGTATATTACTTTATTCACAGCGGGGACGGCAATGGGAAAACCCCAGAAGAAATTAAAGAAAAAGCGCGAAAATTAATGGGAAAACCATAACCTGTAAAACATTGCTGCTGGTTTTAGTATATCGCTCGTGAACCCAAAGTTGTTCCAAAGTAGTGCTGCAAAACAAAAAAGCTCCAGATTTCTCTGAAGCTTTGTCTTAGTAGCCCGTAGCGGAATCGAACCGCTCTTACATGGATGAAAACCATGCGTCCTAACCGATAGACGAACGGGCCTGTTTTTCTAATGCGGGTGCAAAAATGCAACTATTTTTAAAATACACAAAAAAAATCTTTTACTTTTTTTTAGTTATTTTGGAAAAGCTTCGGAAGTGTCTGCAGGTTAGCGATTTGGTTTACTAGAAAATGTAAATCGGATAAAGTCCCGCTCTCAGGAGAGTTCTTTTTGGGCGAATGTCTCCTGATTATTTTAAGATAGTAACGATAAAAAAACTTTTAATTTCACTTTTCTTTTTCGTGTATATTGAAAAGTTAAGTGTTATGTTTGTTGAAAGTTCAGCGAGAATTAAAGTTAAAAATTAGAGATATATAGTGACAGATAATTTAGAGATTAAAGTTCATAAAAAACTATACGGACTTGATCATTTAAGGGCTTTTGCAATTGTTTTAGTTTTCTTTTTTCATTATTATATCGTAAGTGACGGAAAACCTGATTGGCTTCCTGGTGTAGCCTCATTTGGTTGGACAGGAGTTGATTTATTCTTTGTGTTAAGTGGATTTTTAATTTCTTCTCAACTATTTCTTCAAATTAAAGAAGGGCAATTAATTTCCTTTAAAGCTTTTTTTATCAAACGATTTTTTAGAATTGTTCCTGCTTTTTTGGCAACAGTTGGGATTTATTTTTGCTTTCCTTATTTCAGAGAAAAAGAATCGCTGCCTCCCATTTGGAAGTTTCTCACTTTTACTCAAAACTTTAATCTTAATTTAAAGGATTACGGAACATTTTCACATTGCTGGTCGCTATGTGTAGAAGAACATTTTTATCTTTTTTTACCCCTTATTTTAATATTTCTACAGACCTTTAAACTCTTCTCTAAATCATTTTGGCTCTTAATAGGATTGTTTGTATTCGGTTTTGCGATCAGATTTTATAGTTTTAATCAACTGTATCTGCCTAAAATTAGTGAAGAAAATAGTTGGATGTACTGGTATAAATTTATTTACTACCCGACTTACAATCGCTTAGACGGACTTTTAGTGGGTGTTTCTATTGCAGGAATTTATCAGTTTTTACCAAATTTATGGATAAAAATTTCAAAATATGGTAATCAATTTATTGTATTAAGTTTATGTGTATTGACAGGTGCGTATTTTTTATGTGATGACTTACTGACCTTGAGGGTTGCTGTTTTTGGATTTCCATTAATTGCACTTGGTTTTGGTTTTATGGTTGTAGGTTCGATTTCCCCAACAAGCTTTTTATATAAAATGAATTCAAAAATCACAACGTTTATCGCTAATCTTTCTTTTTCAATTTATTTGACACATAAAGGGATAATTCATACAACCCATCAGCTATTAAAAGACTTTGAAATAGAGCATAATGTCATGCTTCTGATTTGTATAATAACTTGTGTTTTAGGAGCGTATATGCTTCACTTGAAAATAGAAAAGCCATTTATGAAAATAAGGAACAAAACTATAAAAGAAATATGAATTCTATTGCCCTCCTGGCCTAAGCGTCCAGGTATTGAAAGCAATGAGACGTTGACAAAAAATTTAAAACAAGAAGCTTCAGATTTCTCTAAAGCTTCTTGTTTGAGTAGTTCGACGCTGCAAAAACTCGAACCATTTTTTGGATGATTTAAAGGATTAATTCAAAATTTTCAGATCTTCCGGGAAATAATACGTTAACATTACAATGCAGCTTGTAAAACTTCTTTATTGAATTATGAAAGTTTAGAAAAAGAAATAGCCAATAGATAATTGAAATACTCCGTTTTTATTTTTACCAGAATAGCCCTCTAAGTTATTAATATCAGTTAGTCCCAGATTATACCTTGCCCCAAAATTAAGTCCGTTGTCAAGTTTATAGCCTAAGCCAAAATTAACACCAAAATCAAAAGTATTAAATGAATCCTTTACGTCTGTCTTTTCATTTTTAGCAGCAAGTAAAAAACCTATTTGTGGTCCGGCTTCAAGACTCAGTCCTTTTGTTAAATAATATTTTCCCATTAAAGGAATGTTCAGATAACTTAAGGCAACTGTATTATCATTGAAACTATATCCCTGACCGGAATACATTAATTCAGGTTGAAAAGAAAACTTATCTGAAATGGGAATTTCTGATAAAACACCAAAATTAAATGATGTTACTACATCAATATTTTCAGTATCATCTCCGCTTATAGAGGCAAAGTTTAAACCTCCTTTAACGCCAAATTTAATTTTTTGGGCATTAACATTTGCAAATCCTAAAACTGTAACAACAGCTAGTATTAAAATTTTTTTCATAAAAATTGTTTTGAATTATTTAAATCCAAAATTCGCATAAGAAAAATTAGCAAAGGTTTCAAAAGCTTAAAAATGTACAAAATGGTACCTATTTGCTGATATTTTTATATTCATTTGGCGTCTGGCCAGTAACTTTTTTAAAGGCTTTATAAAAAGTCGTTTTTGAAGTAAATCCGGATTCCAGTCCCATCGCCAACAAATTATAGTTTTCATATTCAGAATCTGAAATCATTCTCTTGACCGCTTCAACCCGATATTGATTGATGTAATTGGCAAAATTGTCGCCTGTTATGGTGTTTATGATTTGTGAAACATATCCTGTGCTTATGCCTAATTTTTCAGCAACTTTTTCTCTGTTTAATGTACTGTCGGTATAAATGTGCTGCTCTTTGCAAAGGAGTTCCAGTTTTTGAAAATAAAGATTATCTGCTGTAATAGATTCCCTGTATTCTTCTCGTGTATTATTTTCTGTAATTTGCAGATCTGCATACGAAATTACTAAATCTTTATTAAGAAAATTGGAGATAGCATCTTTGTTTTTGGCCAGTTTGTATTTGTAAATACCTATATAAGCTGTCCAGTGAATTATAAATGTTGCAGATAAAGCCAGGACACTCATAGTAGAAGAAATGTCATATTGAAGGAATAAGCCAGCCAGAGCGGTAATAAGCCAGGCAAATAACAATGATGAAACAATTGTTAATAAGGTAATGATCCATTTTTTTTCCTCTGAATCTTTTAAATGCCTTATCATAAAAAAAGAGTAAATCGGCAGGAATGGGATGAACGTAACAGCCAAAGCAAGATGGATCAGGCCAAGTATTTTTATTAGATCAATGCCGGACTCAGGAATAGTATAAATTCCTGCAACATGATCAAGATCTTGTGTAATATTAAGAACAGCAGAATAGGTAAATGGAATAAGGCACAGATAATTTTTTTGTTTGCTTTTGACAGTATCATCAGTTCGGTTGATAATAAACAGGAATAGGAAAGCAGGAATTAGAAATACCCACTCGATGTGGTCAATAAAGCGCAGAAAAGGATAAGGAGTAAATGCTTTTTCAATCTCAAAAACATGATTCAGTAAAATAATTGAAAGCGTAAATAGTAAGTATGCCAGATATTTATTGGAATTACTATTGAATAGGGAAGACTTTAAAAAAATTAAGCCTAAGACTATTCCCTGAAAGATCGCAATATTTAAAAGTGTTGTATAAATCAATTTATTACTATAAAGTTGGTTTCACGATTTGTTTTGGAATGTCATGCTAATTAGTCATTAAAAAAAAACATAGCTTATTTCATACTAATTGGTAAAACGAATTTATAGTAATACTAATGACTTTCCTGACGGGTTAAGAAATGATTAACTAAAATGATTTATTAATCTGTATAAAAAAACCGGATAAATGAATGAATTCCTCATTGCACGATGGGGTAACGGGAATTCAGAATGAAGTTCAGAATATTAGCAATATTTAAAATTAGGTACCTCAAATAGGCCATACCACATCTTTCTTTCCACGCAATAAAAAATTGATTTATGTATGTACAGTTTGTACTTTTGTGCTTATGAATGATAATTTTATAAATGAATATTTTGGGATTGGCATACAAAATGGTAAAACGCCTGAAAATTTGGGTGTTTTATGGAGGTCAGCCCAAAATTTGGGAGCTACTTTTATTTTTACCATAGGTAATCGATATGCCAAGCAAGCCTCTGATACTCACGATGCGGTAAAAGCAATTCCTTATTTTCATTATGATACTTTTGAAGCTTTTTTTGAAAACTTACCCAAAGGGGCACGATTGGTTGGTGTTGAATTAGACGAAAAAGCTAGTGATTTAGAGACCTTTGAGCATCCAAGACGTTGTGTTTATTTACTGGGAGCAGAAGATCATGGCCTCTCCAAAAAAGTAATGGCTAAATGCCATCACTTAGTAAAATTTAAATCGGCAAAAAGTTTGAATGTGGCGGTTGCAGGAACTATTATTATGTACGACAGAAATTTGCCTAAACCGAGATCTTAAAATAGAACCGCTTGCCCTTCACGTCACTTAGTCGACAAATGGAAAGTGATTTTGTTTTTGAGATGATTGGTAAATCCGAAAATAGGGTTTAATTTAGTCCCATAACCACTGTATGGCGACGTCACCAGAAAGTGTAAAAGAAACTATGAATAAATTACAACATTTCAAAAATATAATTTTCTCCTTACTGTTAATCTATGCTTGGATTTTATATAATTTCTTTGATTATTATAATTCTTTGAAATATTCTTTTAGCATGCTTACACTTTACTTTAATTTTATAAATGGAACATTCTTTGGAATTGGAACAGGATTTATTTTAATACTCTTGAGAGTATTCTTTTTTGCAAAGAAAAGTAAGTTAAAGCTGAAGTTGAAAAATAATTTTTTCTATATTTTTTCTGGTATTTTTAACTTAAATCTTTTTATTATTTGGTCCATTTCAATATTTATGAGAGTTATCGATTTAGATTTAGGATTTACAAATGTAGTAGTAATTAATTTTTTTATCTCTGTCTTTATTCTAACGGATATTTATTTATTGAAAAATACTGCTGAAAGTCAAATTTAAAAACTTAAAAAAGATAGTGATAGAAGCAACTTATAACAGCACTTTAACGGATTTGGGTAATTGGCTTACAGGGAAATTGATTTTGCATTTGAAATGATTGTGCAAATCAGAAACACAAATTAATTTTATCCAAAAACGGTTATAGTCCCGGAACGTTAGCAGAAATAAAATTGAAACCGCTTAAATAAAACTAAATGAGTTTACTAACAAAATTGAAATATTTCACTATTTATATAATTCTAAATTTCACAGGTTTTTATTTAGCTTTTCAAAATTGGTGGTTAAGAGAATCTGCAAGTCCTGTTCCTATATTTTTTATATTATTTTGTTTTGGACTATGTTGGCTGGGAATTATATTTATAAGGATTATGATTAGTCAGTTAATTTTTCTAAAGCATAAAAATAATTTTGTTTCACCTTTTTCTTTGGCAACGACAGATGATTATGTGGACAATTTTGGAGATGATGCGAAAAAAATTAAAAAAAGCATCTGGATTATAAACTTTGGGATCTTCTTTCTGTCGATTTTAACTTTCATTTTCATAATGAATTTCATAAAAAAATATCAACTTGAAAAGTATGGGGTAATAGAAAATGCCAGAATTGTTCGGATAACCCCTGATGTGAAAAAAAATGAATACTCGAGCATAGAATACAACGATGGGAAAAGCAACTCAACTCTTCTTACCAAAAAAATGTTTGACAAAAATAAATCAATCAATGAGGGTGATTCAATCAAAATCATCTATTCTTCAGAAAATCCAAAGATTGTTGAATTATATAGTGAATATCAAATAGGAAAGTAAAATACTTTTTCTAACATTGCTTTTACCCCAGCTAGCGCGTTCGTCCCGTTTTTAAGGACAATTAAGCTTTGACAAAGAACAAAAAAAACCTCAGATTTCTATGAAGCATTGTCTTAGTAACCAGAAATAAATTCTTATCTCAATTTAAAAAAAGGTTCTAAATTCTAGTAATAATATTTCTTATACTCGTCTTCAATCGCTATCAGTCCTAAGTTTATTATATTTGAGGCCTATAAAAAAGTAGATGGCATTTCTTTTACGTTTCTCCGGAAGATACTCATTTTTAAAACTCATTAAAAAACCAGAAGGTTCACAAATAATTACTAAAAAACTTCAATTCAACATTAATTAAATAAATAATGAAAATAAAAAAAATCTTTCTTTTTGTAAGTATAGTTGCGCTTTTTAATTTTGGCTATTCGCAAAATTTTGAAAAGAAAAAAATGGGTTTAATTTTTAATCTAAGTGGTCCGTACAGAATAACCAGACAAGCAATGTCTAATACGATTGAAAGATCAAACGTAGACAAAAAGGATATGTTTTATAGTGCTTATAAGTTTTTAGACACAGGAAAAGGAAACCCGACTGAAAGAATATTAAAATCGTATTTAAAAAATTTAGATTCATTAAATGTTGAAATTACTCAAATAAAAGATACAATCAGTCAGGCAAATTCCCCAATTTTCGTTTGGACAAAACCAGAATATGTAAGCGACGATTTAAAAAAAATAAAAACGAAATACAATTTGGACTATTTGCTTATTGTTGATGGCCAATTTGGAATAGAATTTGAAAAAGCAGGAGTTTTTGATGGAGATAAAAGAACAAATATTTTTTTAAATAATGCTTTTATAAATTTGGAAACAAATGAGGTAGTTTCAAGTTTTAATGTAGGGAATATTAGTAATATTAAAAAGAAAAATATACTTAGCCCTCCAAATTTTCCAAATATTGAAATAAGCATGAATAACCTTTTAGATGATAAAATACTACCCGAGATTGAACGTAAAATTAAACGGAAAGTAATTATACCTTAGAAAAACAAAAATATAGCTTTGCGAAGTTTGTAATAATACTTCCCCTATCGCGAGGGCCCTCGCTCGTGAGGGCAATCAAATAAAAAAGCCATTCCATAACGGAGTGGCTTTTGCTTTTATCGATTTCTGCTATCAGAATTCTTCCTCATGGAAAGCTGCAAAATCTCTAGATTTTGCGTTTTTTTTTTTTATTCTTATAGATTGTAAACCTGTCTAAAGTCTCCTGACTTTTACGATTTAAGTTAGAGAACAAAGCTTCAGATTTTTCTGAAGCATATTTTATTAGCCCTAACGGGCCAATTTATCTGATCGCTTGTGCCTTCTTTAGCTGCAAACATTCCGATTATTTCACAGATACTTCCAAATATTACAATCGCAAAATCGACTCGTCTTATAGTTTATAGATTTGAAAGATGGTCAATAGAAGCATCGGTTATTCATTAATTTTTATTATTTGTATTTTTTTGTCTTCTAGTATAATAGTAGTTCGAGAATTCGTAGTAAAATGTGGAAACCCACAAAATTATGAAAGATAAATAAGGTAGATTTGCCGAAAAGATAAAGCACAACAAGAAGAGATCAAGTTATTAAAAAAGGAGGTATTAAGCTTTAAAATCTATTCCTCTAAAAACTATCTCAAACAGAACAAAAAATTAAAACAATAAATATGAAAAAAACACTACTCATTATTATACTTTCATTTCCTTCTTTTATTTACAGTCAGACTTTTGATGGCAATTTATACTCAAATACTATAAGATGGGCAACAGAACAAAAAGATTTTAATGCTGTGCCAAGAGTTAACGTTTTTCCAATGTCTTTAAGACTTTGGGACAATTATGGAGGAACTAATGCACCGTCTACCTATGGAACATTGATGGAAGTCAGTGGAAAAGTAGGACACCTGGTTTCTCAATTATACTTCCAAAGTACCTGGGAAGGAGGAAGGATTATGTATAGAAGTGCATTTTATAATCAGACTACTTGGAGTGATTGGCGAAAATTATTAGACTCGCAGAGCGATGTTGAATCTTCCGGAAATTTAAAATTAACAGGAGCCGGAAATAATTATATCCTAAATGGGAATTTGGGAATTGGTACCACCACAACCGGCACTCATAAACTGGCTGTTGAAGGTTCTGTTGGAGCAAGAGAAATAAAAGTACAAGCCACTGGATGGTCTGATTTTGTCTTTAAAAAAAATTACGATTTACCAACACTCGATGAAGTTGAAAAACAGATTAATGAAAAAGGGCATTTAAAAGATATTCCAAGTGAGGAAGAGGTTTTAAAAAATGGAATTAATTTAGGAGAAATGAATGCTAAATTACTACAGAAAGTCGAAGAGTTGACCCTTTATATGATTGAGCAATCAAAAGAGATAAAAGCATTAAAAAAAGAAAACGAATCCTTTAAAACTTTATCGGAAAGGTTTTCTAAAATCGAAAATCAACTAAAAAACAAAAAATAATCATGAAAAAAACAATATTTTTTTTAACAGCTATTTTAACAACATCATTGAGCTTTGGTCAATCAGTTACAGGAACAGGAACTTTAAATAGAATACCTAAATTTATAAGTAGTGGTGTAATCGGTGATAGTAATATTGCTGATAGTAATACGGCTGTTGGGGTTGCCGCACCATCATCAATTGCAAATACTTTAACTGTAAATAATACATCTTATTCTTCGTTAGATGTTAACGGGACTGTATCAATTGGATTAGGGTTTGCAAACCACATTGGAGCCAAGATTGAAGGGTTTAAACAAACTGTTAATACAACTGGGTTAAAATTATATACTGAGGTTGGTTTTAATAACCCTTCTTTAGCTATGACTATTTTAGCTAACGGAAATATTGGTATTGGTGGTCAAACTTCAATCTTAAATAAATTTGAGGTTAAAGTGCCAACGAGTACTGGTTTATCAGGTGTTGACGGTATAGCAGTACACGATGGAGCAGCTAACAGAATAGCTTTAAATTTAGGTATTAATACGGTAGGTGAATATTCATGGATTCAATCATCAAAAGGCGGTATTGGTTCTAAAAACTTATCAATTAACCCTAATGGTGGTAATGTAGGGATTGGAACCACGTCTGCTCCAATTGCTAAGTTACATGTAGTTGATGCAGCCGGAGGGTTTTTCTTTGATGGATCAAATGCTGAATATAATAGATTTAAGTCAACAGCTGTTGCTCCCGGAACTCCAAAACCATTATTAATCAGCGCACAATTATCAGGAACCACTCCTGATATTTACGTTAATACTTCTGGAAATGTAGGTTTAGGAACAATGAATCCTACTTCGATGCTTACAGTTGCGGGGAACATTAACTCACGCGAGGTTAAAGTAACCGTAGATGCCGGCGCCGATTTTGTGTTTGAAAACAACTACAACTTAGCATCTCTAGATGCTGTTGACAAATACATCAAAGAAAACAAACACTTACCTGAAATTGCTTCTGCTGACAAAATGAAAAAAGAGGGGATTAATTTATCTGAAATGAATATAAAGCTTTTGCAGAAAATTGAAGAACTAACACTTTATGCTATTGATCAGGAAAAGAAAACGGAAAAATTAAGTAATTATATTTCGGAACTTAACAAACTTATTTTAGAACAAAACAAGCGTCTGGAGAAACTTGAAAAATAAATAATAATGAATGTACGTCATTTATCTGATGTTTATAAATTATTATAATGTTTAAAAATTAGACAAATAAATTTTACCAATCAAAATATGAGAAAAATACTTCTTTTAATACTGTTATTATTCGCTTTTTCAAATATAAAAGCTCAGGGCTCGTTTGGAGAAGAATTAGTTCCAATTAAATCCCCTCAGTCCCATTCTTTTGAAAAATATGGAAATGTTCCTGTAAATATGTATACAGGATCTATTGATTTGAAAATACCAATAACGTCATTTGATGCTGGAGGTATGAATGTTCCTGTAATTTTATCTTATGATTCATCGGGTTTTATTCCTCATAAAAAATCAGATCCCCCCGGAATAAACTGGACATTATTGGCAGGGGGAAGAATTACCAGACAGCTTAATAAGGTGCCAGATGAATATGTGGGATTTATATCGCCTGATACTGGAGGATGGGGATATAAAAATGATTGTTCCGGTTTTTTGGCCGGAGTAAAAGCAAATCCGTCAAATAATGTAAATGCATATAAAGTTACAGGAGGAACGGGATTTTATAATTTTACACAATGGGTATTTGGATCGGCTTCTAATTCGTATGAGACACATCCCGATGTCTTTAACTTCAATGCTTTAGGTATTTCTGGAAAGTTTATGGTAGGAAACGACGGAAATGTTCTTGTCGAATCCGAGGATCCGGGTATAAAAGTAGATTTATCTCAAATGGCTTTATACAATTATGCAGAATGTATTCCCCCGGCTTCAACGATTATAATTACAGATGGAAAAGGGAACAGATATTTTTTTGGAGGAGATTTGTCGAAGTATGAAATAAGTTATTCCAGAGTAAAAAGTACAAGTAAAGAAGATAATATGCCTGTTATTAATTCTTTTAGCTTGTCCAAAATAATTTTGAGTACGGGAAGCGTAATAGAATTCAACTATATTACCGACAGCTTTCCTGATCTTTTTTGCGAAAATGCAAGTACAATAGGAACTAAGCAGTATCCCAATGGATTGTTGATTTCTATGGAGTCTTCTTATCAGCAGGGTTTAAGCTCAGGTAGCCTGAGAACTTGTCCGGCTAATCAAAGCGGTTTTTTATGTGGACAGTCATACAGCACACTAAGTAGTGCCGATACATATTATTCCTTTTTAAAAAAATCAATATTATCTTCAATTAAATTTGGAGATTATGAAATTAGAATAAATTATAAAGACATTGGTTATGCTGTAAAATATGAAAGCAACAGCGCACCCTCTATTTACAACAATGACAATGAGTGGGTAATCGATAATGTGGAAACTTACACAGGTTTAGATTTACTAAAAAAAACAACTTTTATATATTCCAATTTAGGAGGTTCCAACCCAAGACCATTCCTGACAGCCTTAAAAGAGCTTGATGCCAATCAGCAATATTCATTTGAGTATTATAATACAACTTCATTACCTCCATATTATACCACAGGCATAGATCACTGGGGCTACTGGAATTTTAAAGATAATAACACCAGTATTGCGCCTTTCGATAATTCCTACAACATAAGTACGGGAGACTATAATCTTATAAATACGCCAAGAGATCCTGATCCATTGGCTTATAATACAGCACTTCTTAGCAAGATTACCTATCCTACAAAAGGGTACACCTCTTATGAGTATGAGCCTCACTATTACGGTAAAAGAGTTGAGAGGAATTCAGCAAGTTTATTTCTTCCGGCACTTACTAACAACGGGGGATTAGCTGGTGGAGCAAGAATCAAAAAAGTAATTAATTATTCTGCTGAAGGGATTCTAAGTTCACAAAAAGAGTATCAGTATGTTTCTGGTTTAAATGGAAATATAAGTTCAGGCATTTTAATGAATTGGCCCAGATATCAATATTTTTTCACACAGAATACTAATGGGATCATTTCTACAAAATTACAAGTTACAAGTTCTAATATTCAGACAATAAGTCTGGACAGTTACAATGTTGGTTATTCAAAAGTTTTCGAAATAGAGTCTGGGAAAGGTTACACAGAAAATAATTTTTCAACCTACGAAACACATCCCGACACATTTGCGTCTGAAATAAGCAATACCAGATTGTACCTTGAAGGATCTGTGGTTTCAGGTTCGGTCTCTCTTAATGAAAATGATTTCGCACCGCTTAATTTATTCAAAAATTCTAAATTTCAGGGAAGTGATAAAAGCATATTGAGAGGGAAATTATTAACTCAGAAAATATTTAAACAATCGGATTTAAGTAACCCTGTTAAAACAGTTGAATATCAATATACCGATAATGTAGAATTTAATCCAAACAATCAGATAGATAACAATAAATATGTATCTGTTAATCAGATTTCGGGATTGAGGGTACAAGGATATAAAAAATATATGAATGCTTCCTATCTCAAGAAAAACATCACCAGAGAATTTTATTCTGGTAATGAGATAAAAACAGAACAGGAGTATTTCTATGATGCGCCAAGGCATCTGAATGTAAGCAGAGATTCAAAATTAAATTCAAATAATATCGTAGAATTAAAAAGATATAAATATGCGAATGATTATGTATTTCCGCCTTTATCTACCATACCAGCTGCGAATGAGATTCATGATCTGGCAGCATTAGTATCCAATAATGTAGTAGATATACCGGTGGAGATTAACAATTCTATTGTAAAAGGAGGGGTTGAGTATGTGACCGGAGGCAAACTGAATTATTTTGAGGATTTAAAAGTGGAAAAGACTTTCGAATTGGAAACTAATGATCTTATTAACGTAAGTGGTTTTAATTTTTCTACAGTTAACCCAACAGGTTTTGTCTTTGACAGTAGGTACAAGGAAGCAGCGACTTTTCCAAAATATGATTCTAAAGGGAATATATTAGAGATAAAGCCGGCTGATGGAATTACAACGAGTTATATCTGGGGATACAACAACCAATACCCAATAGCGAAAGTAATAAATGCAACCTATCAGGATATTACTAATGTTTTGGGTACAGCAACTTTAACCCAATTGAATAATGGGTATAAACAGGTAGTAGTTTCGCCTGGACCACCACAAGTTATTTACAAAAATATCGCATTAACAGATGCAGAAATCCGTACAATGCTGATGGTACTTCAAACCAGTTTAACTAATGCACAAGTGAATGTTTTTACCTATAAGCCTCTGGTTGGAATAACAAGTACAATAGATGTTAAGGGTAGAAATACGTATTATGAATATGATGAATTTAATAGATTGAAAACTGTAAAGGATCATGATGGTAAAATTCTCTCAGAAAATGAATACCATTATAAAAACTAATTCAAGAGAAATATGAAAAGTATAACCATATTAGTATTTATACTGTTTTCTGCTGTAGTATTCAGTCAAACCCAAACAGAAAATTATATAAAAAGTACAACTTATAAAGTAGAATCCACTGTAAAGATTCCCAACCCTACAATATCCCAAGTCAATCAAAATATTACCTACTTTGATGGTCTGGGCAGATCTATTCAGCAAATAGCTCATAAACAATCTGCTACCGGAAAAGATATTGTTATACCGATACAATATGATTCTTTTGGCCGTCAGGCAAGAGAATATTTACCCTATGTGCCTGCAACAGCCGCTTCTCTTGATTATAAAACGAATGCACTAACCGATGTTGGGTCTTTTTACGATATCCCTGCATACGACAAGACTACTAATCCCTACTCACAAAAAGAATTTGAAGCTTCACCATTGGACAGGGTTTTAAAACAAGCAGCTCCGGGAAATGATTGGAAAAGTGGGAACGGCCACGAAATAAAATTTGAATACCAAACTAATTCGGGTAGTGGGGCTAATGAAGATAAAGTAAAGAATTTTGGTGTGGATTTAAGTAATCTGAACACGACTAATACAGTAAAATTAGTAAATAACGGTTATTATATAGCAAATGATTTATACAAAACTATAATTTACGATGAGAATACAGCTGCTGTGCCTCTGGAGATAAGTGGATCAACAGTAGAGTTTAAAAACAAACAAGGGCAGGTGGTTTTAAAAAGAACGTACGGAGCTTCTGGACAAGGTATAACTATTGAAAGACACGACACTTATTATGTTTATGATGATTTAGGAAATCTTACTTTTGTCATTCCTCCAAAAGCATCAGATATAATTTTCTCAAATACAAGTAACCAAACTGATATAACATCTGTAGAAACTGTCTCTTTAGGAAATAGTGTCTCCTTATCAGCATCAAACAGTATAAGGCTTCTTCCTGGATTTAATGCAAAGGCGGGGAGTACTTTTACAGCCAGAATTGAAATTGGCAATGAAACTATTTTAGATAACTTATGTTATCAATACAGGTACGATTCCCGTCACAGGTTAATTGAAAAAAAACTGCCCGGCAAACAATGGGAGTTTATTGTTTATGACAAATTAGACCGTGTCGTGGCTACAGGGCCTGCTAATTCGCCCTTCAATAATTTAACATCTGCTGGCTGGCTAATCACCAAATACGATGCTTTTAACAGACCCGTTATTACGGGCTGGATGCCTGCTGCATCCCTAACTCCTGCTGACAGAAAAAGCATTCAGGCAGCACGAAATTCAGAAACAACAAACTTTAGCGAAACCAAAACAGCTTCGGTGATTACTACTATCAACAATGTTGATACACGTTATACAAATCTGGTCTGGCCAACTAATTCTGCTACAGCAGTGCCTGCAACTGTATATCATGTTTTAACGGTGAACTATTATGACAACTATGATTATCCGGCTGCTCCAACGGTTTTTACTGCTGTAGCCGGACAGCCTGTTTTTTATAATACCACGGTAAAACCAGTGGGACTTCCAACGGGTTCCTGGACAAGGATTCCTGAAGCCATTACCACAACGCCAATAAAAGCCGAAATCGGTTATGTGCTTTATGATACTAAAGCCAGACCTATTCGAAATTATATTTCTAATTTCTTAGGAGGATATGAGCAGATCGATACAAATCTGGATTTCGCCGGAAAAACGATGTATACTATAACCACGCATCAGAGAATAGGCGGAGCGGCAGTGAACACGATCAAAGATGAATATTCCTATTCCAATCAGGACCGCCTGATTTCTGTGAAACAGACGATTACTGGAGTTTCCCAACAACTTTTAGCCTACAATGAATATGATGAACTAGGGCAGTTAATCTCTAAAAAAGTCGGAAATAATGAAAATACCCCTTTACAGGTCGTTAACTACAGTTACAATATAAGAGGATGGCTTAAAGGAATTAATAAGGTAGACCTGTTAACAAATGGTGCAGATCCAAAGGATTTGTTCGCTTTTGAACTCAAATACAATGATATTGCAGATGTGTCCAAAAAATTATTCAACGGTAATATCAGCCAGACCCGTTGGGCGAGTGATAATATGGATAAAACCATACGAAATTATATGTATACGTATGATGCGCTAAACAGGCTTAAAAGTGCCACAGACAATGCAGGTCTTTTTAATGAGGACAACATACA
Source organism: Flavobacterium sp. ENC (assembly GCF_020991415.1). Lineage (GTDB taxonomy): Bacteria > Bacteroidota > Bacteroidia > Flavobacteriales > Flavobacteriaceae > Flavobacterium. The sequence goes on from NZ_JAJMOY010000010.1 coordinate 108,209, forward strand.
ATATGACAAGAACGGTAATATTTTAAAACTGAAGCGCAAAGGAGCAATTGTAGCGATGCCTTCCATAGCTGTACCTGCCAACTACGGGCTGATGGATGACCTGACTTATACTTATGATTCCGGAAACAAACTCCTGAAAGTAGCCGATGCCGCTGCAACCGATCAATACGGTTTTAAGGACGATGCTGTAAATACAGCTGCAGATACTGCAGATGATTACACCTATGATGCCAATGGCAATATGCTTACCGATGCCAATAAAGGACTGACGACCAATATTGTTTACAACCATTTAAACCTGCCAACCAAAATAATTTTCCCGACAGGGAATATTACTTATCTTTACAATGCTGCCGGACAGAAGGTTCAAAAAATAGTTGTAGAGACATCTCCGGCAAATACAATCACAACAGAGTATTTAAACGGATTTCAATATAAAAAGATGAATAGCGGAACAACTGAACTACAGTTTTTTCCAATACAGGAAGGATATGTGGCCAATAATTCTGGGACGCTCTCGTATGTATTTCAGTATAAGGATCATTTGGGTAATGTACGCCTTAGTTATGCCAAGAATCCAAGTTCCGGTCTTATTGATATTATAGAAGAGAACAATTACTATCCTTTTGGACTTGAACATCAGGGATATAATAATACTCCTAAATTTACTTACGGTAATACTATTGCGGAACAGTATAAGTACAACGGCAAGGAGCTCCAAGACGAGATGGGGCTTGGCTGGTACGATTATCAGGCACGTAATTATGATCCTGCAATTGGACGTTGGATGAATATTGACCCGCTGGCGGAGAAGAGTAGAAGATTTAGTCCTTACACCTATGCGTTAAATAACCCTGTTTACTTTATCGATCCTGATGGAATGATGGCTACGCCTCCAGATTGGTATATCGACGATAGGACAGGTAAAGTTTTAGGTCAAGATGGAGCAACAACAAATAATGTTAGGTTAATTGATTCAAATAATTATAATGATATTAAAGAAGCAAATGGAGGTTCAACAATGTCAGCAGAAGCTACAGCGCAGTTGCAGAATAGTGAGACAAGTACACTTGTTACTGTGAATGATACACAGATTCAAAATGAGCTACAGCAAGTAAATGACCAGTCAAGAAATGTTGAACATCAGACTAATATTGTTTTAGACAGAACTAGTGGAGAAGTTAAGGCAGTACGTGGAAATCCAGGAGTGGATGGTTTAACAACAATGGATTATGAAACTCGTACAAATAAGGACGGTGTAAGCTATAATACTCAGGGAGGGAATTTATTATTGGGTCAAGCTCACGGTCATAATTTAATTAAGGACCCTAATAAAGTAAATATCCCTGGGACATCAGAAGTAGATAAAAATACTGCGGCAAGTTCGGGTGTTACAATCTATTCTATTGATGCATACAATACGCTAGTCGGTGGTCAAGCGCAAATTAATCGAGTTACTCCAGCAGGTGTGCAAGACAACGGTGTAGGTACGACTAAAGGAGCAACAGGGACTGGTAACTTCAACATAGGATTAGATGCATTAAAAAGATGGAGTGGTTTTTAAAATTTATCAATATGAAAAATATAATTATATCAAGTTTTGTGTTATTATTTATTAGTTGCACATCAGTTAAAAAAACATATGTAATTCCTTATGTAATTGATGTAAGTGCGGAGAAATCAATTTATAAAGAAGTTTTTAAATCAACAGAAAAAAACATTGTATTCTACATTGAGCACCTTTCGGATTCAACTTTAAAGTTTCATTTGATTAATTCAAATGATAAGGAATTTTTAGAAACAAATAGAAAGCTATTTATTAACGATAAATTTTATCCAATAATTTTTGATACTGATTATCTTTTCTATTCAGAAATGAAGGACGGTCAACCAATAGTTTCCCATGAAGTAAAAAAGAATATTTATGAAAAAATTTCTATTCCTACTATTCAGGAAAGGGAGAAAAATCCAGAATTATATGGATATAAAAGGAAGTCGCTTATAATTGATCATAGCATTTATTGGATTCTAGACAAAAAAGGAAAATTATTACAAACTAATTCAGAAATTGTAAAAAAATAGATAATGAGCCAAAAGAAAAAAACCACTTCTTTATGGAGTGGTTTTTGCTTTTTTTGTAGAGTTAAATAGTGGCTGAAATATCGTAAAGAATATATTCTATAATCAGCGAATACAGCCTTGTTATGATTTCTGATGTAGCTCATACCAATTTAAAGAAATATTTTTATATTTATTGATATACTTGCCATTCAATAAGATTAAAAATATCCCCCCGCTCTCCGAAGTGTTTCTTATAAAAAGCTGCGCAAATGTCTCTGACTTTGCGCAATTTTTTTGATGTTCCTATGAAAACTAAACCTTATTAAAGTCTCAGACTTTTTATGTTTTAGTTTAAACAAAAAAAAAGCTCCAGATTTCTCTGAAGCTTTTCGTCTTAGTAGCGGGAACAGGACTCGAACCTGTGACCTTCGGGTTATGAGCCCGACGAGCTGCCTACTGCTCTATCCCGCGATGTTTCGGGTGCAAAGATACGCCGATTTCTGAGAAAAACAACGAAAACTTTAAAAAATGTTTTATTTTCTGTATTGGGTTGATATGATTACCTTTGCACAATAAATATTACGCAAATGTCACATAAAGCAGGTTTTGTAAACATCATAGGGAATCCAAACGTTGGAAAATCAACATTGATGAACGCCTTTGTTGGAGAAAGATTATCAATTATTACATCAAAAGCACAAACAACACGCCATCGTATTCTTGGAATCGTAAATGGCGAGGATTTTCAACTTATATTATCGGATACTCCCGGAATCATCAAACCGGCTTATGAAATGCAGGAATCGATGATGAACTTCGTAAAGTCGGCTTTTGAAGATGCGGATATTCTGGTTTACATGGTAGAGATAGGGGAGCAGGACTTAAAAGATGAAGCTTTCTTTAATAAAATAATCCACGCTAAAATCCCGGTTTTATTATTGTTGAATAAAATTGACAATTCAAATCAGGAACAACTGGAAGAGCAGGTCGCTTTTTGGACCGCTAAAGTGCCAAACGCAGAGATTTTTCCAATTTCGGCTTTGCAGAATTTTAATGTGCCGGAAGTTTTTACAAGAATTATCGATTTATTGCCGGAATCTCCGGCCTATTATCCAAAAGATCAGTTAACAGATAAACCGGAACGTTTTTTCGTAAATGAAACCATCCGTGAAAAAATCTTACTGAACTACAGCAAAGAGATTCCATACGCAGTTGAAATCGTAACGGAAGAATTTTTTGAAGACGAAAATATCATCAGAATTCGTTCGATTATTATGGTAGAACGCGAAACCCAAAAAGGAATCATCATAGGCCACAAAGGCGCCGCTTTGAAAAAAGTAGGTACCGAAGCCCGTGCCGATCTGGAAAAATTCTTCGGAAAACAAATCCACATTGAACTGGTTGTAAAAGTGAATAAAAACTGGAGAAGCAATGCAAATATGCTGAAACGATTTGGGTATAACCAATAAGAGCGTTTTCAGTCGCAGTGTTCAGTCTCAGTTTTCAAACTGGAATTGATAATTGTTTCAGATTTGCAATTATAAAAAGGCACAGTCAGATTATTCCAGGTTTTTAAATGCCAGTCGTTTATTTTAACTGAGATTGAAAACTGAAAACCGAATCCTTAGCCCTGATAGAAGTGGAAATCCTTTTGTGAAGCTTTAGCGTAACAAAAGATTACTTTACTTTATTCATATTTAAAGCGGAGTTCAGTGAACTTCGTTTGAAACGGATAGCAGGAAACAGCTCCTGAAAATACTCCTTAAAATAACAGGAAAAATAATAAAAAACTTAGGTACTTAGAAACTTAGCGACTGAGCCACTTTTTTACCTACCTTTGCAAAAAATTAAAATAAAGCATTTTGGATTTATAAGTGATAGAATTTTAGGGAACTAAAAATCTAAAAGCTGTAATCCAAGATCTAAAATTCAAAAAAATGAATAACATTGTTGCGATAGTAGGAAGACCTAATGTGGGGAAATCAACCCTTTTTAATAGGCTGATACAAAGAAGAGAAGCTATTGTAGATTCAGTTTCCGGGGTTACCAGAGACAGAAACTACGGTAAAAGCGAGTGGAACGGAAAAGAGTTTTCTGTAATTGATACCGGCGGATATGTTCGCGGAAGTGATGACGTATTTGAAGGTGAAATCCGTAAACAAGTAGAGCTTGCTATCGATGAAGCAGATGTTATTATTTTTGTAGTAGATGTAGAGGAAGGGATTACACCAATGGATGACGTGGTAGCGCGTTTGTTGCGTAAAGTGACTAAACCCGTTTTATTGGCTGTCAATAAGGTAGATAATGCCATGCGTGAGAAAGATGCACTGGAGTTTTATAACCTTGGTTTAGGGGAATATTACACATTTGCCAGTATTTCAGGTAGTGGAACCGGAGATTTATTAGATGCCTTAATCGAATCTTTCCCGGAAAAACCGGAACCTGTTCAGGAAGAGGTAGTTTTACCACGTTTTGCCGTTGTGGGACGTCCGAATGCCGGAAAATCAAGTTTTATCAATGCATTAATTGGTAAAGAACGTTTCATGGTGACCGATATTGCAGGAACGACACGTGATGCAATTGACACCAAATTTGATCGTTTTGGTTTTGAGTTTAACCTGGTTGATACTGCGGGAATCCGCCGTAAAGCAAAGGTTAAGGAAGATTTGGAATTTTATTCTGTAATGCGTTCGGTTCGTGCGATTGAGCATGCCGATATTTGTATATTGGTGATCGATGCCACCAGAGGATTTGAAGGTCAGGATCAGAGTATTTTCTGGCTGGCAGAGAAAAACCGTAAAGGTGTTGTCATCTTAGTGAACAAATGGGACTTAGTAGAAAAAGATACCATGTCGACCCGTGATTACGAAGAGAAAATCAAAAAAGAATTAATGCCTTTTACTGATGTGCCCATTTTGTTCGTTTCGGCTCTAACGAAACAACGTTTATTGAAAGCATTGGAAGCTACGGTTCAGGTTTTTGAAAACAGAAAACAAAGAATCCCGACTTCTAAATTCAATGAATTTATGCTGAAGGTGATTGAAGCGTATCCGCCGCCAGCGACAAAAGGGAAGTATGTAAAAATTAAATATTGTATGCAGTTGCCGACATTGACCCCTCAGTTTGTGTTTTTTGCCAATATGCCACAATATGTTAAGGAACCCTACAAGAGATATCTTGAAAATAAGATCAGGGAAAATTGGGATTTTTCAGGAGTGCCGATCGATATTTATATCAGGGAGAAATAAAATTCTCTTTCACAAAATAAAAAAAGCAACATTTTCAAATTTGAAAATGTTGCTTTTTTGTTTTTAATCAAATTAGCCTAGCTCTGATTTTCATCATAGAAAAAAAGTTGTTCCAATGGTGAACCTCCATCAGAATCACCATCATCTCCGTTATGTTTTCTGGTAGAAGAATACAATTTTAAACTGTAAGTACAACGCACCAGATTATCAAGTGGCGAATCGTTAAGTGCTGCATTGTCGTTTATTCTTTTCACTGCTGCTGTATTTATTACGCCATCTAAAACGTCTCTGTCTATAGAAGGGCTGTTGCTGTTTAAGTGCAAACTGCCGGAAGCTAAATAGGGATGGTATAAGGTGTATTTAGCATGTATCGTACCATTAATTGGACTACACAGCGTACTTTCTTCGAGCTCTTTAATGGCCAGTTTTCTGTATATTGGATTGTTATTCATAATAGCCGAATTCAATATTTTTTCACCATCGATGAAGCCAAATTGATTTGCAGCTTTATTAATCACTTCTCTAATCTCGAAACGTATTGCAAATTTTTCAACAGGAATATCATGCACTGCAGGAATTGGCTGCCCGGCACTAAAGCTGTCCGGTACATTTGGGGCAGATGTTAGTACTGCTGTATCTATTGTAATAAGTGGATCCACGTCAATGAGATTATATAAAGCTAAATCTGCCGGCGTTAACCCACGACTGATGAGTGTTCTTTCGATTGCATGGTTCACATCAAACCAGCCTTCGTCATCAAAATCACTTTGGGCACTATATACAGAAATCTGATTATTGATAAGTGAAAAAACTTTTCTTTCTAATTTAGAAACAATGCCGGGAACAAATAAATCAGGATATTTTCCAACTATTTTAGTAAAACCGTCCAAAGGAGGATTGATTAAAGAGTCATTTGGAAGCGTTGCATCACTTACTGAAAAACGATATTCAATTGGATGCCCTGCCGCTGATTTTAAGGCAGCTTGTCCAGTCAGATTTATTTTTGAAAACAAAACATTTTTATCGAAACTGGCGTAACCTTCAGCATCAAAATCCGGAGCGCTTGTTCCGTAAGAGGAACTGAATTTAGTTCCAATTCCGGTCCATGCACTAGGGAAAGTGTCTCCGGGATCGGTCACCGCGATTTCTGAACATAAATTGACACATAGGCAATAGCCCACATTTTTGCGTGCCTCCGCTTTGGTTTCGTCAATTAGTTTAGTTCCGGCCAATTCGGCTTTAAAGTAAACATCAGGACCACTTTGGAAAGAAAGAAAATTGGGATCGGTTTCTATATTGAGCCACGGGGATAAAAAAGTCTTTTTAAAATCTGCCGCCGAATAATCGATTCTAAAATGTCCCGTAGCATCTGTTGTTGCAACTCCTAAAGTATCATCGGTCAGGAAATCGGCATCCATTGCTGTAACTGTTGCATTGGCGATCGGTTTATTTGTTTTGCAGTTCATCAAATGGCCGCAAATCACCCACGAATCAAAGAAGTGCCCTCTAATGTAACACCACCATTTATGAGCAATGGTATAATTCCATCTCGAATTTTGGTCTTGTGCCTGCTTTTCAAGCTCTGATTGCATCGCTAAAGTGGTGATGTGAAATTGTACCAGCTCCTCTCTTTTTGGTTTGGGATGTTTTGGCGGAACAGAACCACAGACAAAATCAATATCGAAATCGGAATTCAGGTACCTTTCGTTAATTTCAAACTCAAAATCTCCATTTATATCCGTTGTTTTTTTGTCTATAAGTAATCCTTTTCTTTGTGCTGCCTCTTCTTTGGTAACGACATGAAATGCGTCTTTTCCATTGGCAGGTGAATCTGGTAAACGGGTTTCTCTATACGGCAGGTATAATAAAACGTCAACATTTGATATAAACTCGCGACAGTCCTCGCAAATATATCCTCTCAGGGAACCTTTAAAAATAGTACTCATAATTATTTGTTTTTAAATTGCCTACTCTAATCAGTTTTCGACTTTTCTGTCATACTCTTTTTAGGATTTTCTGAACGCTCCTTATCTTTTTAATTATTGATAACAAAGTTTCTGTATTTTGATAAAATATAGATCAGGCTAAATACTATTTTTAATCGGGCGTTTTTACCCTTTTTTAATGATTTTAAAATGTTGTTTTTCAGATTTTTACATTGAAATTGCAGGAAGGGGGAAAAGATTTTAGTACAGCATTTTTCAATTGTCTTTTCGGAAGATTTTAATAAATGTAAAAAGAACAATTAAACCTTTTGAGTTTTTCGGAGTCTTACTATTCTAACTAACCAATTTATGATCAGATTATATTCTTTAGTATTGCTTTTCTTTTTTTGTTATTCGGTAAATGCCCAGAATAATATCATTGTAAAAGGAACCATTGTTGATCTCAACACCCAATTGCCGCTGGAAATGGCTACCGTTTATTTTACCACCGTAAAAGATTCTACGGTTCTCGAATATGCCACCACCGATAAAAACGGCTTTTTCAGTATAAATACAAAAAAATACGACAAACCTGTTTTTCTAAAAGTGAATTATTTGGGTTATCAGCCTTACTATGAGGAAGAAAAAAGCCTTCAGGAAAGCAAGGATTTTGGAAAATTATATTTGTTGGAAAGCGTTAATGCTTTAGATAATGTGGTCATCAAAACAGAAGCACCACCCATTACGGTCAAAAAAGATACTTTAGAATTCAATGCGGCTTCGTATAAAGTACGACCGGATTCGAATGTGGAAACTTTACTAAAACAACTACCCGGCTTTGATGTTGATAATGACGGCAAAATTACCGTAAACGGGAGGGAAGTAACGCAGCTTCTGGTAAACGGAAAGACTTTTTTTGATAAAGACGGCGCCATTGCGTTGAAAAACCTGCCTGCCGAAATTATAAAGAAAATCCAGGTTTCGGATTTTAAAACTAAAAAAGAAGAACTGTCCAAACAGGAATCGACTTCAGATTATTCGAGCATTAATATCACCATCGACGAAAAGAAAAATAAAGGTTTCTTTGGAAAAATCCTTGGCGGATATGGCTCTGACGATCGTTATGAAAGCAGCCTGATTCTGAACTTCTTTAAAAACAAACAAAAGATAAGTGTTCTGGCATCTTCCAATAATATTAACTCCACAGGGTTTTCACAGGATGAGGTATTTGATAATATGGGTGGCGGCAGAAATAGTAAAAACAGTGGTAAAGGCTCAGGTTCCGGAAGCGGTAAAGGAATTACACAATCGAATCTGGCCGGAATTAATTATTCAGATGACTGGACAGAAGACCTGGAATTTATGAGCAGTTATAACTTTTCGAATTCGGTTAATAAAAACGAAAGCAAGTCCAATCAGATTAGTTTTTTACCCAGCGGAAATATCGTCACGGCTGCCGATTCCAAGACCAGAAATGAAAACACCGGAAACAATGCCAATTTTGAACTGGAGTACAAAATCAACCCGACAACCCATTTAGTTGTGGCTCCAAAACTGAATGAATCGCATTCGAACAGCAATTCGTCTTCTTCTACTTTTTCGGAAGATGAAAATGGGCAGTCTTTAAACGAAAGTACTTCGGATTCGTACAGCGAAAGTTCGAATACCAATTTCACAAACAGCATCAATTTCAATAAAACTTTTGAGAAAAAAGCGCGTAACCTGAGTCTGGTTTTCAATAACAGCAATTCAAGAAGTGATTCGAACGGATTCAACGTTTCGGAGACTATTTTTTATCAGGACAATAAACCGAATGACGAAAGAAATCAGAACAGTAAAAATAACAGCAGTTCTGATTCATATTCCTTTGATGTCGAATATACAGAGCCCGTTACGGATTCGCTGAGAATTAGATTCGGTTCTGATTTTGACTGGGCAAGTACGGTAAACGATGCTAAAACATTCAATTTTAATGCTACGACCAATTCTTATTCGGATCTCAATGAATCGCTAACGAATTATACCACGTCAAGCCAGAATTCGGTGAGTCCAAAGTTTGGGATTACCTGGCAGAAAAGTAAATTTACCTTAAATATGAATTCCAGGACTTCAATTATCGGTTATGATAATTACTCCTTATACCGAAATGAGGAAACAGACCTGAACAAAAAATATGCGCTGCCTTTTGCAAATCTTCAGCTTCGATACAAATTCAGCCGCTCAAAAAACCTGACCTTCAAATACGATTATTCAAACGCACTTCCGTCTGCCGTTCAGTTGATGCCGGTACTGAATCTGACCAATCCGCTAAATACTTTAATTGGTAATCCGGATCTGAACCCGATTGAAAAAAATACGGCAAGTATCGATTTTAAAAATTTCGATTTCCGTACCCGCTCCGGCTACAGTTTGTACCTAAAAGGAGATTACTACAATAATGATGTAGTTTCTACATCGGTTTATGATGACAGCGGAAAAAGAACCACGACTTATGCCAATATTTCGGGAACTTATATTGCTTCACTTGGTGCCAACTGGAACCAGTCCATAAAAAGAGATGCGCATGTTTTGAGATATGGCCTCGGAATCAACGGAAGTTATTCTTTTGATAAAGGATATACAAATGAAGTGATTTATAACGCTAAATCTGCAGCAATAACACCAAAAGTGTACCTGACGTATGAATACGGGGATTTGCTTACGATTTCACCATCGTACAGCCTGTCATACAATGAAACCAAATATGAGAACGTTAGCAGGGATGCGAGTTCAAATGTAGTACACCGAATCAATTTGCAGACGACTTCCTACTGGCCGGCCAATTTGATTTTTGGAAATGACTTCGGATACAATTACAATTCAAATATTTCAGGTGATTTTAAGAAAGATTTTTACTTGTGGAATACCAGTTTGTCGTATGGTTTTTTCGATAAGAAAATCTACGCCAAGGTAAAAGTATATGATATCCTGAATCAGAATCAGAGCGCGACAAGAACCATCTCAGCAACCTCCATTCGGGATGAAGAGAATACGGTTTTGAAAAGATATGTGATGTTTTCGCTGTCGTATAAAATTGGAAATTTTGCCTCTAAGGAAAAAGAATCCAAAAGAAGACAAAGGGAAATGTAGGATTTCAGGTTTTGGTTTTGCGGTTAATGCGATGATACAGCGTCAATCTGATAATATCACGATCGTAAAAATCAATGCCGCTTGAACGTCTCTGGAAGCTTTTGAGATAACCCAGTTCCAATCCGACATTAGGATTGAAATGATAGCGTAATGCAGCGTAAATACGGTTCTGGTCAAAGGTATTTCTTTTGTTGTCTTTGCCGAAATTGAATAAAATTTCGTCAGAAATAGTTCCTTTTATGCTGCGTTTGTCTTTTTGCCAAAGCGTAAACATGGACTGTAACCGATATCGGAATCGAAGCGAAGAAGCGTAATCATCCAGAAGTTCCGCTTTGGTGGCTTTTTGGATAAAACGTTCCTCAAGCTGAAAACGGTTATGAAAAGTGATTTTTGCAATATCATAAATAAACGTAATATCCTGCTGGGCCCTGTATTCCGCAACTGAAAAATCGGGGTCAGCCTTCGGATCCTGAGTGTTGACATTAAAATAAGCAAATCCGCCCCCTACATCTATTGTTTTAGTAGCTCTGTAACGCCCCTGAAGACGCACGACAAAAAGATTTTCATGAACAGGATTGACAAAGTTACGGTTATCAAATTCAGAATGAATGGCCCATTTTTCGGTTAGAGGAAAAATATTGTAGTATCGAATCCAGGTCAGGGATTGTTGATCCGTCTTTTTCTGGGCCAGCAAAAACGGACTTGTAAAAACTAAAAGGAATACCATTTGGAGGATTTTCATCTAATCTGTATAAATTCAGGCTGCGAATATAGGCAAACCGGAAAGTACTTACAGAAATTAAGATTGGTTTTTAAATTCGTTTTGAAAGCTATTTTGTGATTTTCAATACTTATTTTAAATAAAAAAACGGGATACGTTTTAGATGACGCATCCCGTTAATTGCTATTAACAAAAAAATAAAATTGTTTACAGAGAATATTTAAAAGTGATTCCATATGTTCTCTGATCGCCTAAAACACCTGCATATTGTCCGGTATTTCCTCCCGCAGGCAATAATTGCTCATAATAATCTTTGTTCAGAAGGTTACGTCCCCAGAACTGAACAGATAATCCCTGAGAAGCGCGGAAGCCTAAACGGGCATTAAAAAGAGCATATCCCTGAACAACTAAATATTTTGAAGCTGACGGACTTGATGAGAATTCAGAACGTGCGTACGAATCAACTGCTACGAAAACTTTCCCTGCATTTCCGAAGAATTTTGCATTATCAGAAAGTTCACCGCCTAAAGATCCTGCCCATCTTGATGCACCAGGCAAATTAGTTCCTGAAACATCTTTAAAAGCTACTGCGGCTCCGGTTTCTTCTAAAGGAAGCGGTGCGTTGGTAAATTTAACATAGGTACCGTCTGTATAAGTCGCAGCTCCGTTTATGGTTAAGTGCTGGCTCACTAGAAAACTTGCATCCACTTCAACACCTCTTACACGAACTTTATCGGCATTGGCAAGATAACCACGGTTAACCCCTAATTCTGCTGCCTGAACGTTAGTCTGGAAATTTTTGATATCAGTATTAAAGAACGTTACGTTAAAAATAGAGCCTTTAAAGGGAGAAGTTTTTACTCCGACTTCATAATGATTTACTTCTTCCGGTTTAATCACAGCCAGTTCCAATAGCGGAGCACCTGCTGAATTGGTTGGAAGTCCTGCTACATTCACACCAACCGGTTTATAACTTTTTGCAAAGGTACCGTAAGCATTAATTTTATCTGTAGCTTTAAAAGAAACCGTTAAGTTTCCGGAGAAATCGGTATTGTCTGTATTTGAGGCAAAAGCCTGATCGCTGTATACTTGTTTCTTCAAAGCAAGCAAAGCCGGATCAGTGGTTTGTAATCCTCCGTAAGTAGTACGGGTGTAATCGGCATCTTTTTTATCAAAGTTATAACGTAAGCCCGGTAATAAATGTAAACGTTCTGTAACTGCCCAGTCCAGTTGTCCAAATACAGCAGCACTGGATGCTCTTATGCGGGCATCTGTTTTGATTCCGTATCCTTCAAAAAGCCCCGGAGTTTTCCATAAATTGCTTGTAGAACTTTGAGAAAATCTCCATTGTGCATTTCCGGATTCTTCGGTACCATTGGTTTGTGAAGTCTGATCGATAAAGAATACGCCCACAACACCGCTTAATTTTGAGCTAAGCTGTCCTGCATAACGAACTTCCTGTGTAAATTGTGTTTGTCTGGTTGGATTTTGTGATAATGCCAAGACCTGCAATCCTGTGAAATCCCTGTCATTTGACGGATCCCAGTTCCAAAAACGCCAGGCTGTAGTAGAAGTCAGTGTTCCGCTTCCGATTTTGGTGTCAATGTTAAGCGAAATACCTCCCATATCCTGTCCGGAACGCCATGGTGTATCGTGATCGATTTTACGGTCAAAAGCATTCTGACTTGGTAATTGGTAATTTAAATCAGCGATGATCGCATTAAACTGACGGTAAGGAGCTCTTTGAGTAGGCGCAACACCTGCAACAACCTGTGCATATCCGTCAGGACGCTGTGTTGTAATGTCTGCTGCCAGTATAATATTTGTATTTTCTGAAGGCGTATAAAGCAATTGTCCTCTAATTCCCTGATTGTTCAGTGTATTAGTCGCTCTTCCTGTAGCAACATTATCGATTAAACCGTCACGCTGCGTTCCTGAGAAAGATAAACGTCCCGCTATTTTTTTGCCCAAAGCTCCTGTAACAGAGGCTTTCGCTTGTAAAAAAGCATAATTTCCGTAACTTACTTCAAAGTCTGCACCAGAAGTAAAACTTGGTTTACGGGTTGTAATATTAAAAGCTCCCGAAGTTGTGTTTTTACCAAATAATGATCCTTGTGGTCCGCGTAATACCTCAATTTGTTCTACATCGATAAAATCAAGTGTAGTGGCTGCCGGACGGGCGTAATAAACTCCGTCAACATAGAAACCAACACCCGGGTCGATTCCGTCATTCGTTAGACCGAAAGGAGAACCTAAACTTCTGATATTGATTCCGGTATTTCTTGGGTTTGAAGAGTACAATTGAACAGAAGGCACAAGTTCCTTGATTCTGTTTACATTAAAAGCACCGGTTTGTTCGGCCTGTTTACCAGTGATAACCGAAACGGCAATAGGCACATCCTGAACTTTTTCGATACGACGTCTTGAAGAAACGACAACTTCTACCAGTTTATTTTCCTCATTAAGAGTTACCAATAGTGGAGTGGCAGGTAAGGTAGAAACATTGTATTCTGCAGTTGTGTACCCTGTGTATTGAATCAAAAGAGTCAGGGGAAGTCTTCCCTGTGTATTAATGCTGAATTTTCCGCTGGCATCTGTAATGGTGCTGAAAGTAGTTCCTTTTATGACCACATTGGCAGCTTCCAGAGGAATGTTTTCATTTGTTGTTACTGTCCCTTCTATGTTTTGAGCGAATGAGATAGAGAACGTTAAAAAAGATAATAGAGTAAGTATATTTTTTATAGATGTTTTCATTTTTATATTAAGTATATGTGATTAGTAGAATTTAAATTAAATTTTTTTTACCAGCACATACACATCATAGAAGAATTGTTTTTTAAAGTAGAGAATTGACTATTTTGGTTTTTTTGCAAAAGATTTTTAGATACACCTGATCGATTGTAATGTAATTTCATAGGGTTAAAATTTGTAATTGTTGGTTGATTTTTTTGCAAATATATGTAAATTCTATAGATTAACTAGGGATTAGGAAATATTTTTTTATTTCTTTACCAATGAGGCGATTGTAATGCCTTGCATTGCTTTAAGAGTTTCGTCACGAATGATCATTAAACCATGTCTTAAGGTGCATTCTTCCTCAGTTTTACAATCTGAGCATGGTTCATAAAAGTTTAAGGAAGCACAGGGTAAAAGAGCAATTGCACCGTCAAATAAACGGTGAATTTCTGCCAGGGTAATATCATTTTTAGATTTTATCATATAATATCCGCCAAATTTTCCCTGCTTACTGCTTACAAAACGGCCGCGTTTCAGATCCAGTAAAATCTGCTCTAAAAACTTTTTAGGAATGTTGGCTCCCTCAGCAATTTCTATCGTTTTAGAAATGTGATTTTCGTCCTGTTCTGCTAAATAAAGTAAGGCCTTAAGGGCGTATTTTGCTTTATGTGATAACATCTATTTTTAAATTATGAATTATAAATTGTGAATTTTAACCTGAAACAAATTAAACCTGAAACAAAACAAACGCTACCAGCCTCCGCTTGAACCTCCGCCGGAGAAACCTCCGCCGCCAAATCCACCACCGAAACCGCCGCCCCCGCCTCCGGATGACCCGCCGCCGAAACCGCCAAATCCACCGCCGCTGCTTCTGCCAAGACTGCTTAACAGAATTACATCCATCAGGCTCGGACCTCCGCCACTATTGCCTGAATTTCCGCCTCCGCCTCTTTTATTTCGGGACAGTAAAATTAACACAATTACAACAATAACAATGAAAGGAAGGATCGGAAAATCTTTCCCTTTGGTTTGTTTGCGTTCTCCTTTGTATTTTCCTTTAAAAACGTCAAATAAGGCATCTGTTCCTTTGTCAAGGCCGTTGTAATAGCTTCCGGCTTTAAATTCGGGAATAATGATATTTCTGATAATCTCTCCGCCAATTCCTGCAGTAAGGCGGTCTTCTAAACCGTACCCCGGATTAATGGCAATTTTTCTTTCTTTCTTCGCCAGTAAAATAATAACACCATTGTCATCTTTTGCTGTTCCTCCAACTCCCCAGGTTTGTCCCCATTTGGTAGCCAGCAGGCTCACATCTTCATTTTGCAGGCTTTCTATCGTAATCACCACAATCTGGGTGGTCGTGGAATCCGAATAACGAATTAGTTTTTGTTCCAATTGTGCTTTTTCGGTAGCGCTCAGAACATTCGCATAATCGTAAACTGAAGTCTGAAGACTTGGTTTTTCCGGAATTTTAAATTGGGCAAAAGCGCAATTAATAGTAAGGAAAGCAACTAACAGAAAGGATAAATGAAAGATTCCTTTGGAATTTGAAGTTTTATTTTTGGAAATTTTCATTATTTATCCTTTTGAGATTTCGTTTGATAATTCATTAGTATCGTCAGCCGACCATGGAAAATATTTTTTTAATTGCTCACCGGCACTTGAAATGCCGTCAACAATACCTTGTTTGAAATTTCCGGATTTAAACTGGGCCGCCATAATATCTTTGGTTGAATTCCAAAAGTCATCATCAACGAGGTCGTTTATTCCTTTGTCTCCACAAATAGCAAAATTTTTATCTGCTACGGCAAAGTAGAACAAAACCCCGTTTTGTAATTGGGTTTCATCCATTTTTAATTCATGAAAAACTTCTAAAGCCCGGTCGAAAGGGACTTTAGAAGTTGTTTGTTCTATATGTACTCTAATTTCGCCAGAAGTATTTTTTTCGGCCACGCGAATAGCTTCGACAATTTCTTGTTCTTCTTCTTTGGATAAAAAATCTTCTACTTTTGACATTGAAATTATTTTAGAGTTTAGATTTCAGATTTTAGATTTCAGACTGAATCTGAAATCTAAATCGTTAATCAAAAATATTAAATCTTATTTAGAATTTTACTTCAACTGGTTTGTCTGCGCCTGCAACAGCTTCAAAGTATGGTTTTTCTTTGTAACTTAGAAACCAGCTGTTAGGGATTGCAAGAACATACCCATTGTAATCTTGTACCGCTTCGTTAAAACGGGTTCTGGCTGTTAAAATTTGGTTTTCGGTACTGGCCAATTCGTCTTGTAGTTTCAGGAAATTTTCATTTGCTTTTAATGTTGGATATTGTTCAACAGAAACTAACAATCTGGATAAAGATGATGATACACCACTTTGAGCCTGATTGTATTGCGCTAATTGTTCCGGAGTCACATTGCTTGGATCAATGGTTACCGAAGTAGCTTTTGCACGAGCCTCAATTACAGCTGTCAATGTTGATTTTTCAAAATCTGCTGCACCTTTTACTGTATTAACTAAGTTTCCGATAAGGTCATTTCTTCTTTGGTAAGTAGTACTCACATTTCCCCATTCTTTATTAACTGCTTGATTTTTTTGTAAACCAGTATTTTTAATTCCAATTGACCAAAAAGCAATAATAGCGATTAGTACTACTATAATTCCTACAGGGATTAACCATTTTTTCATATCCGTTTTAATTTAAGTTTGTTTTAATTTATTTAATAAATGTACTATAATTCGTTTTTGATTTCTGTTAGTTGTGTTTTTATGGACTCTAATTTACGTATTATTTCGAATTTATCTAATGTTTTCTTTTGTCCTTCCTTCAAATGAGTTTTGGCTCCTTCGAGTGTAAAACCACGTTCTTTGACCAAATGATAAATCAACTGTAAATTGGTAATATCTTCCGGTGTAAACATTCTGTTGCCTTTTGCATTCTTTTTAGGTTTCAGAATATCGAATTCGCTATCCCAAAACCGGATTAAAGATGCGTTGACATTAAAGGCTTTGGCTACTTCGCCAATGCTGAAATATCTTTTATCTTTAGAAAGCTCAATATGCATGATTTATATTTTTCTGTTTTTTACTTCAAACTTACTACTTTTTGCAGTGTTAATCTAATGACTGGTTTTCCTGATTGGCCATATGTGAAATGGCCACGTATTCTACTGCCGAAATATTTCCGTAATAAAAATTCAGCGGATTTACCACTTTTCCGTCTTTGTGCACTTCATAATGGCAGTGAGGGCCTTCAGAACGCCCCGTGCTTCCCACATAGCCAATTACATCGCCTCTTTTCACATGTTGTCCGGGCCTGCAGTTGTATTTGCTTAAATGAGCGTACAGGCTTTCATATCCAAAACCGTGCCTGATGACCACATGATTTCCAAAACCTGATGCTGTATTGTCAGCTCTTGCTACCACACCATCGCCTGTTGCGTATACAGGAGAGCCGGTACTGGCGGTGAAATCCATACCGTTATGCATTTTTCGCACTTTCGTGAAAGGGTCAATTCGGTACCCAAAACCGGAAGCAACGCGTTTTAAATTTTCATTCCGGACTGGCTGAATGGCAGGAATTGCCAAAAGCAAATTTCCTTTGACACCTGCTAATTTCAAAATCTCATCCAGTGATTTGGACTGAATGGCCAGTTGTTTCGAAAGTCTGTCAATTCGTTTGGTCGTATTCAGTACCAATTGCGAATTGTTATAACCTTCTAAATCTTTATATCTCTTGAGGTCCTTAAAACCTGATTTCCGGATCGAATCGGGAATTTCAGCTTTGTTAAAATAAACCCTGTAAATATTATTGTCCCTGTCTTCTATCGCTTCCGTTACCTCATTAATCTCATCCATTTTTTTATTCAGAATCGAATACTGCAGCTTTAAATTTTCAATTTCACGCGCCTGCAGACGGTCTTTCGGGGTTTCGAAATAAGGCGTGTTGACTAAAAGAACGAAAACCAGAAAGCCAAACAGGGCTGAAGCCAGCAAAAACAGTAAAGCGTAACCGATTTTGATTCTCTTTCTGGTTTTTATTTTTGTATAAGCCAGATTTTCTGAGTCGTAATAATATTTTACTTTCGCCATATTTTAAAATACCCTATTTTTGCAGCTTGTAAAATAGTTAGTCGAACAAATTTAATAAATGTTTCAGTTGTTCGGGGCTTTTTTTCAAGAATAAAATAATTAGATAATTGAGTCAATTTGATAATTAGATAATGAGAGAACCGGGTAATTTATTGTTTGAACCTGTAAGTTTAATTTAAAATTATCTAATTATCGCATTTTCAAATTAACACATTTTTTAATTATCAAATTAACACATTATCACATTTTCTAATTACAACATGAAATCACAAGACGTACGTAAACAATTTTTAGACTTTTTCAAAAGCAACGGACACTTAATTGTTCCATCTGCTCCAATCGTTCTTAAGGACGATCCAACCCTGATGTTCAATAACTCGGGAATGGCCCAGTTTAAAGAATATTTTTTAGGAAACGGAACACCAAAAAGTAAAAGAATAGCCGATACGCAAAAATGTCTTCGTGTTTCAGGAAAACATAACGATCTTGAAGATGTAGGTTTTGATACCTATCACCATACTATGTTTGAGATGCTGGGTAACTGGTCATTTGGCGATTATTTCAAAAAAGAAGCGATCAACTGGGCCTGGACTTTACTGACTGAGGTTTATAAAATTCCAAAAGAAAATCTGTATGTTTCTGTTTTCGAAGGAAGCAAGGAAGATAATGTTCCGTTTGATCAGGAGGCCTGGGATATCTGGAAAACATTAATCGATGAAGACCGTATTATCCTTGGAAACAAAAAAGATAATTTCTGGGAAATGGGAGATCAGGGACCTTGCGGACCTTGTTCTGAAATTCACGTTGATTTGCGTTCTGAAGAAGAAAAAGCACAGGTTTCAGGAAAGAGCCTTGTCAATAATGATCACCCGCAGGTAGTGGAGATCTGGAATAATGTATTCATGGAATTCAACCGCAAAGCAGACGGTTCGTTAGAGAAACTTCCGGCACAACACGTGGATACCGGAATGGGCTTTGAGCGTTTGTGTATGGCATTACAGGGAAAAACGTCTAATTATGATACCGATGTTTTTACACCGCTTATCGAAAAAGTAGAACAAATTACCGGTTTAAAATATACACCAAACGATGTCACTCTGAGCGGAGTCGAAGAGTCAGAAGAACAGAATAAAACAAACATTGCGATTCGTGTAATTGTAGATCACGTTCGTGCAGTTGCCTTTGCCATTGCAGACGGACAATTACCATCAAATACGGGAGCCGGTTATGTAATTCGCAGGATTTTGCGTCGTGCAATTCGTTACGGATTTACATTTTTAAATACAAAAGAACCTTTCATCAATAAGTTGGTAGAGGTTTTAGCCAATCAGATGGGAGAATTTTTCCCGGAAATCAAATCGCAGCAACAATTGGTTACCAATGTAATTCGTGAAGAGGAAGCTTCTTTTTTAAGAACGTTGGATCAGGGTTTACAGTTGCTGGATAATGTAATTGCACAAACTAGCGGTTCAGAAGTTTCTGGTGCTAAGGTTTTTGAATTGTATGATACATTTGGTTTTCCAAAAGATTTGACAGCTCTAATTCTAAAAGAAAAAGGTTTCTCCTATAATGAAGAGGAATTTGAAGTTGAATTACAAAAACAAAAAACACGTTCCCGTGCTGCCTCCGAAGTTTCAACAGAAGACTGGTCGGTTTTGATTCCTGGAAATGTGGAAACATTTGTGGGTTATGATAAAACAGAAAACGACGTAAAGATTACCAGAATCCGTAAAGTGGATTCTAAGAAAGACGGAATTCTGTACCAAATCGTTTTAGACCATACGCCATTTTATCCGGAAGGAGGAGGTCAGGTTGGTGATAAAGGAACACTGGTTTCTGCCAATGAAACGATCGAAATCATCGATACTAAAAAAGAAAATAACCTGATTCTGCATTTTGCAAAACAATTGCCTGAAAATATTGAAGCTGGTTTTACAGCAAAAGTAAATACCGACTTAAGAGGTTCAACTTCTAAAAATCACTCTGCTACGCATTTAATGCATTTGGCTTTGAGAAACCTTCTGGGAACTCACGTAGAGCAAAAAGGATCCCTGGTAAATCCAAACTATTTGCGTTTTGACTTTTCGCATTTTTCTAAAGTTTCAGACGAAGAATTACGTCAGGTGGAGGCGAGTGTAAATGCGCAGATTGAAGCACAATTGCAATTAGTGGAACACAGAAATATTCCGATAAAAGAAGCATTAGATAAAGGTGCCATGGCTCTATTTGGAGAAAAATACGGAGATAATGTCCGTATGATTGAATTTGGCGACAGTAAAGAACTTTGCGGTGGAATTCACGTAAAAAACACAGCAGAAATCTGGCATTTCAAAATCATTTCTGAAGGTGCAGTTGCAGCTGGAATTCGTCGTATTGAGGCGATTACAGGTGATGCCGTAAAAGACTTCTATAAAAATCAGGAGAATACTTTAGCTGAAATAAAAGAAACATTAAAAAATCCACAGGATATTTTAAAATCAGTGGCTTCTTTGCAGGATGATAATGCGAAACTGAAAAAACAAATCGAGCAACTGCTTAAGGAAAAAGTTGGCGCTTTAAAAACCGAACTGGAGAAAGATTTCCAGGAGATAAACGGCATAAATTTCCTTGCCAGACAAGTAGATTTAAGCATGGCTTCGACAAAAGAGCTGGCATCCGCACTGGGAAGTTCAAAAGCAGATTCGTTTGTGTTCCTGGCTTCAGTAGAAGATGGTCTGCCAAACATTCACTGTTATATTGCTAAAGAATTAGTAGCAACTAAAAGCTTAAATGCCAATGCTGTGATTAAAGAATTAGGAAAATATATTGAAGGAAATGGGGGAGGACAACCTTTCTTCGCATCCGGAAAAGGGAAAAATGCTAACGGAATTGCTGAAGCTTTGGCTAAGGCAATTGAGTTTGTGAAATAAAAGAGTAATTGAAAGCTTTTTCAGGGTATTAAATTGAAAGCATAAAAAAATATGTATAGAAAACTTAAACTAATTATTATTTGTTCAATTGTTTTTACATCATTTAGTTATGCTCAGAGATATCAAATATATGAAGGAGGATTTGAAAATTTAAAAGATATTAAATCCTTTGCCATGGCGTTTGATTATGAAAATATCCAGGTTCATGGTTTTGACTCAGAAGAAGATTTTTTAAAAGAAAAAATGGAAAAAAGAAAATCCAATCCCGAAAAAGCTGCAGCTTTCAGGCGGGATTGGTTTTCAAACCGGGATCAATATTACAATCCGGCATTTATAAATTATTTCAATAATTACTTTAAAAAAGGAGAACGTAAAATTGTTACTGATTCTCCCTATTTAATGAAGGTGAACTTAACCTGGATTTATCCGGGTTATGCATTAGAACCTGCTAAATTGTCTGCAAAAATTGAGTTTATCGATACCATTAATTCGAAAAAACTGCTTGTAATTCATTTTGAAAAAGTGATTGGGATGGAGAAAAAAACAATAGAAATCAATGAGTATGAAAGAGTAATTGGTGCATTTGAAAAACTCGCTAAAAATTTAGCCATTCAATTGAAGTAGAGATGAAACCCTTAAGGGATATTCCATTCACTTAAAAATTTTACTTTTTAAAAATTAAAGCCTGAATTTTTTTGCAATGCTGAAAGAATCAAAGAAGTTTTTTTAAATAAAAAGTTCTGAAAATTTTGCTTTTCATAAACACTTAATGACGAAGGTCCGAATGTATTATTTTGATAATTATTCGTGCTTTTATTATACAAACCGTATAGGTTTTTAATTTTGATTTTGTTTTATTTGCACCATAATTAATCAGAATCAAATTAATAAAAAATGAAAAAAATTCTATGCCTTTTTGGTGCAGCAGCACTACTATTAACTTCTTGTTCAAGTGATGATGATAAAACTACATCTGAAGAAAATGTGGTTTTTTTACCTAAAACAGAAAAGTACACCTACGCGCTTAATGCCCAGGACAACAGCACTGTTACTTATGCTTATGATGGAAACAAAATAACAAGCCTGACTTATAATACAGGTGAGAAAACAGTATTTACTTATACGGATAATTTAATTACAAAAGCAGTTTACACGGAAACCTATGAAGGTGCGCCGCGTGTTTTTACCACTACTTTTACTTATGAGAATGGTAAATTAAAGTCTTCTTTTCAGCTTGGTTCAGCAAACTCTGTAAATAAAAGAAGAACGTACACGTATAATGCAAACGGTACAATTTCAACAGTTACTGTTCTAATTAATCCTGTGACTCAAGTGGAGACACAAGATTCATCCAGTGTACTTACTTTGGACGCCAGAGGAAATATTGTTAAAGCTGAATTTAACGATTTAACCAACATAATAGAATACGATACTAAGAATAATCCTTTCAGGGATGTTTTAGGATTTACTGCTTTACTGGACTCTGATATTTTTGACAAAGATGCTAACTCTGTTAACAACATGACTAAAGTAACTGAAAAATCAGGGGACGTTATTGAAGGTACAACAACTTATACAAACACGTATAATACTGCTGACTACCTGATTAAATCCGTAAGCGGAAACGATACTTACGAGTACACTTATTAAAAAAGACTCTAAGACGCTGAGGTTCTAAGGTGCTGAGATTTCTTTACTATTTTAAACAATAAACCCGACAGATTAAAAATCTGTCGGGTTTTGTATTTCAGCCTAAAAAAGCTCAGTACCTTAGCAACTTAGTAACTCAGCACCTTAAAAATCTATTTTCGTTCCCCAATCTGCTGACGCCACATCGCGTAATACAAACCTCTTTCAACGATTAGATCTTCGTGTTTCCCTTGTTCTATAATTTTCCCCTGTTCCAGCACAAAAATTCTGTCGGCATGCATGACCGTAGACAATCGGTGTGCGATTAAAACCGTGATTCTGTTTTTATCAGAGATGTTTCTGATGGTTGCATTAATTTCTTCTTCTGTTATGGAATCCAGGGCAGAAGTGGCCTCATCAAAAATCAATAAATTCGGGTTTCTTAAAATAGCACGTGCAATAGACAAACGCTGTTTTTCACCGCCGGAAACTTTAATTCCTCCTTCACCAATGGTAGTATTTAAACCGTCTTCGGCACGTTTTAGCAGTTTTTCGCAGCTTGCTCTTTTCAGGGCATCATATAAATCTTCATCGGTTGCGTTTGGTTTTACAAACAATAAATTCTCCCGAATCGTTCCGGAAAACAACTGAGCATCCTGAGTAACGAAACCTAATTGTTTTCTTAAATCCAGTAAATCAATTTCCGTTGAATCAATTTCATTATAAAGAACCTGACCTTCTTCGGGAACATATAAGCCGACCAGTAATTTTACCAGTGTAGTTTTCCCGGATCCGGATGGGCCAACGAAAGCAACGGTCTGGCCTTGTTTGATTTCGAAATTAATATTTTCTACCGCTTTAAATTTCGCTGTTTTATGCTTGAAACTTACATTGGAAAAAAGCAAGGACTGGATCGCTCCGACATGTTTTGGGTTTTTCGGGCGAAATTCTTTCGGAGCATTCAGCAGTACCCTGAAGTTCTCCATGGAAACTTTGGTCTCATTAAGCGCTATAATAAAATTCCCTAATTCCTGAAGCGGACCAAAAATAAAGAAGGTGAAAAATACCATGGTCAGTAAATCTCCCACAATAATTTTTCCTCCAAATAAAAAGTAATACAAAGTAAAAACAACACAGGTTCTTAAAAAGTGAACGGTGGTTCCCTGAATAAAACTTAAACTCCTGATGAAACGTATTTTCTCCAGTTCTAGCTGAAGAATTTTAAAGGTATTCAGATTCAGACGTTTTTCTTCCTGATAGGTTAATCCAAGACTTTTTACCAATTCGATGTTTCTTAAGCTTTCTGTGGTTGAACCCGCCAAAGCATTGGTCTGGTTTACAATTTTTTTGGAAACAATCTTAATTTTTTTACCCAGATAAGAACTTACCAAAGCAATAATCGGTGCCGTGATTAAAAAGATTATCGAAATACGGGAATCAATTCGGGAAACGTAAAGAATGACAAACACGAATCCAATAATCGTCTGAAAGATTAGTGAGATCGAAAGTGTAATTAATTTTTCGGAATCAGAACGCACTTTGGTCAGCTTGCTCAGTGTTTCCCCGCTTCGCTGGTCTTCAAATTCAGCGTAAGGCAGATCAAGCGATTTTTTGATCCCGTCGGTATACATTTGCGCTCCGGTTCTCTGAATGACAATATTGGTAAAGTAATCCTGGAAATTTTTGGTGATTCTCGAAATCATGGCAGCACCAAGGGAAAGTCCCAGCCAGAAGGCTAAAGACCTGATAAAACCCATTTCGTTTCCTTTGTATTTTGCGAGTCCAACCCCACAATCCTGCATTAATTTACCGGTAATGATGGAATCAGATAAACTGAAGCAGATGTTAATAGTAGCCATAATCAACGCAAAAAGCAACAGCAGTTTGTGTCTGATTATATAAGAATATAGTAATTTCATAAGTGAAGTTAAATTTATAGAAGATGCAAAAGTAGTGAATTGTTTGGCTCTGTAAAGTTGCTTTTTAGTTATTAAAAAACTAAATTTTATATTTTGAAATTTGAAAGTCTTAAGGGGTCTGTTTTATGAAGTTTTTTATTTCACGCTAAACCGCAAAGTAATTAAATTTATCTCTAGATAAAGCTTGTAAAAAACTTTGCGTCTTTGCGCCTTTGCGTGAAATTACACAGGCTTGAGAGAGCGAAGTTTTTGTTTTTATTGGTTATAGTTTAATCACGCAAAGTCGCGAAGTCGCAAAGTAAAAAAATCAGCTTTAGATAAGCTTGTAAAAAACTTTGCGTCTTTGCGCCTTTGCGTGAAATTCCACACGCTTCCAAGAGCGAAGTTTTATTTTTATTGGTTAAAGTTTAATCACGCAAAGTCGCGAAGTCGTGAAATTACACACGCTTCCAAGAGCGAAGTTTTTGTTTTTATTGGTTATAGTTTAATCACGCAAACGCGCAAAGTCGCCAAGTAAAAAATCTGTTTTAGATAAAGCTTTGTAAAAATCTTTGCGTCTTTGCGTGAAATTCCACACGCTTCTAAGAGCGAAATTTTTATTTTTATTGGTTAAAGTTTAATCACGCAAAGTCGCGAAGTCGCAAAGTAAAGAAGTTATTTTAAGGATAGCATTTTAAAAAACTTTGCGCCTCTGCGCCTTTGCGTGATTTTTTAAGCCTATTTTTTGCGCTAGCCATATATTTAGTAAGTTTTTTCTGTATTTTTGTAAAAAAAAATAAAATGACAGAAAACGAAATTGCAGCTATAGTTGTTGATGTTTGCTATAGAATACATGTAAAACTAGGCCCCGGACTGTTGGAATCTGTTTATGAAGCTATTTTAAATTACGAGTTAACTCAAAGAGGATTACATGTTGAAAGACAAAAGCCATTGCCCGTGAACTGGAGCGGAATAAAACTGGATATTGGATTTAGAGCAGACCTGATAGTAGAAAATAAAGTGCTTTTGGAAATCAAATCAGTGGAACAAATTAGTGAGATTCATGGCAAACAAGTTCTAACCTACCTTAAAATCACAAAAATGAAATTAGGCCTTTTAATTAATTTTAATGTGCCGATTATTAAATTAGGCATTAAAAGAGTCGTCAGTAATCTTTAACTTTGTTTAAAAGTAAAAAATCATGCAATTCAGAACCGGGATTCCAATTTCAAAAAACAATAATCCAATCGATTATAATTCGAAAATAATTTCTATGGGTTCCTGTTTTGCCGAAAACATGGCCGATAAGTTTGACTATTTTAAGTTTCAGAATCAAACAAATCCGTTCGGAATACTATTCAATCCGGTTTCTATTGAAAAAGTAACAGAAAGAACAGTTCGCGAAGAATTATTTACAGAGAAAGATGTTTTCTTTCATAACGAACGCTGGCATTCTTTCGAAGCACATTCCGATTTAAGCAATTCAGACCGACAGGAATTACTCGAAACACTGAATAAGGCGATAGAAATAACCAACAAGCAGTTAAAACAAGCTACACATATCATTATCACGTACGGAACATCGTGGGTTTACAAAAATATAGAAAGCAATGCCATCGTTGCCAATTGCCATAAAGTGCCGCAAAAACAGTTTGTAAAAGAATTATTATCCGTTGACAACATTCAGAAAAGCATTCAGAATACCATCGATTTAATTCAGGCTGTGAATCCGGATATCAATTTCATTTTTACCATTTCACCGGTTCGCCACATAAAAGATGGTTTCACAGAAAATCAACTTAGTAAATCACATTTATTTACGGCACTTCATCAGGTTTTAAAAATGCATAACGCACCACCCATAACGCATAACTATTTTCCTTCTTACGAAATCATGATGGACGAACTTCGAGATTATCGTTTTTACGCCGAAGATATGCTGCATCCCAACCCGGTAGCAATTGATTATATCTGGAAAAGATTTTCCGAAAATTATATTTCAGAAAACAGTATTTCGACAATGCAGGAAGTAGAAGAAATACAAAAAAGTCTGCGTCACAGAAGTTTCAATCCCGAATCGGAACAACATCAGAAATTCTTAGCCAAATTGCAACAAAAAATGAATCTTCTGGGCGAAAAATTACCACACATCAGATTTTAAAAAACCAAATAAAATTAGCCTTTAAAGAAAAAACGGCTGTATTTTAGCGCTTTCATGAAAAATAAAAAGTAAGAAATTAACTATTTGGCAGTGAAATTTTAGAATAATTGACCGTAATTATGTAAATTGTTAAAGTTTAAAATTTACAATTTTGTAGGCTGTACAAAAACAGCCTTATACTAACGCAATTCTAATCTAAAAGTGTTTTATTGACATATGAATAAGAAATCAGTTCATTTTCTTAAAAAAACACTACGCATACTACTTTGGTGCGTAGGTTCTATTATTGCACTTTTATTACTTCTTATTATTTTAATTCAGGTACCGTCGGTTCAGAATTATGTTAAAGACAAAGCCGTAAGCTACCTTCATAACAAAATAAAAACCAAAGTTTCATTAGAGCATATTTCTATAAAATTCCCTAAAGATGTAGTGCTGGAAGGTTTTTACTTTGAAGATCAGAATAAAGATACCTTGCTGGCTGGTAAACGTTTAGAAGTCGATGTCGATTTGTTTAAACTGGTTAGCAGTGAACTCGAAATTAATTCCGTTTCACTTGAAAATGTAAATGCTAATATCTCGCGAAATAAAGACGGTGTGTTTAATTTTGATTATATCATTAAGGCATTCGAATCAAAAGACGACAAACCCAAAGATCCCGATAGTAAACCTTTTAAAATATCAGTGGTCGATGTCAGGCTGGATCATATTAATTTTAATTTTAAAGATGATTTTGCCAAAAATGATGTCAAAGTAAAACTGACGCATTTTGATACCAAATTCAATAAATTCGATTTGGACAAAATGGATTTCGATATTCCGAATATTAACTTAAACGGATTGAAATTAGGTTTAGATCAGGCTGCCGTAGAGAAGATTGCAGAAGTCTCTGTTGAAACCGTTGACACCATTTCTAAAAGAAAAGACTTCAAATTAAAATTAGACAAAATCAGTTTGTCAAAAATTGATATTGCTTACGATAATAAAGATTCAAAACTGGATTCGGGAATAAAACTGGGCAATTTAGATTTAACAGTTAATGAAATTGACCTGAACAAACAGCTTTTGGATTTTGATTCTTTCGAATTGAAAGATCTGAAAGGAAACTTACGCTTAGGCACAAAAGACAAACAAATTAAAGCACCGAGTTTAGATTCGACTGCGATAAAACAAACTGGCTGGAAAGTAAAACTAAAGACGGTAAACATTCAGAATATAGCCTTCAGGTTTGATGATATGCAATCTGCGCCCACTCCAAAAGGGATCGATTACAGTCACCTTGATTTAAGCAAATTCAATCTTAATGCAGAAAAATTATATTACGGAAACGATATCATTTCCGGAAATATAAAAGCACTTGCCGCCAATGAAAAGAGCGGATTGCAAATTCAGTCCTTAAAAACCAATTTCTTTTACGGGCCAAAAAATGCTTCTCTGGAAAATTTATATGTACGAACGCCGCAAACGCTTTTACAAAATAAAATTAAGTTGAAATATGCGTCACTTGCCGCATTAAAAAAAGATTTAGGAAACCTGAATTTAGACGCCAATTTAAATCAATCTAAAGTGGGTTTCAAAGATATTTTGCTTTTCGCTCCGGATTTAAGAAAATCGAATCCGTTTAAAAGTAATCCAAATGCCATTTTATACCTGAATACCCGCTTAAGCGGAAAAATCAAAGACCTGAATATTCCCTTGTTCGAAATGAGCGGAATCGGGACAACAAGAGTTGCTCTTTCAGGGAAAATCAAAGGCTTGCCGGATGCCCAAAAAGCCTATTACGATCTGGATATCAAAAAACTGTCCAGCACTGCTAAAGACATATATTCTTTTGTGCCTGCAGGAACCATTCCGAAAAACATTCAGTTGCCTTCACAATTTAATTTAATTGGAAAATTTAAAGGTTCCGTTCAGAATTTCAAAACCAATTTAGCTTTAAACAGTAGTTTCGGAAATGCAAAAGTAGATGCCTTGTTTGATCAGCGCGTTAAAAAAAGAGAGAAGTACGACGCAACGGTTTATTTGCTTGATTTTAATTTGGGACGATTAATCAAAAACGATTCTATTGGGAAAATCACGCTGAAAGCAAAAGTGAAAGGAAAGGGACTGGATCCTAAAACAGCTCAGGCAGAACTGGACGGGATTGTTCAGAAGGCGGTATTCAACAGATATACCTACAGGAATCTGGCTTTGAAAGGCCATATCGAAAACGGATCTTTTGCCGTGAAATCCGGCATGAAAGATCCGAACCTGAATTTTGATCTTGTAGCCAGTGGTGATACGAAAGACAAATATCCATCCGTAAAATTAAAACTAAACCTGGATATTGCCGATCTCGAAAAACTGAACCTGCATGCCGGTCCAATGAAATTACGCGGAAATGTTGATGCGGATATCGCTAACAGTAATCCGGATTTTTTGAACGGGAAAGTATTTCTTTCGAATATACAGATCTTACAGGCCGCAGAACCAATCGTTTTAGATTCGGTTCGTGTCATTGCTTTTTCAGATAATACCAGAAACAATATCAAGCTAAGCTCTCAGTTTTTAAAAGCTGAAGTAGACGGAAAGTACAAGCTGACGACCTTAACAGCCGCTATAAAGAAATCACTTTCCAAGTATATGGATCTGAAAAACCCGAAAGTAAACGGGGAATCAGACGAACAGCGTCTGGCTTTTACGCTAACTGTAGACAATGATCCGATATTATTTAAACTGGTTCCGAAACTGACTGGACTGGAGCCGATTAAAATTACAGGGAAATACAACAATGTAACCGATTCTTTGGAAATAAAAGGAACGATTCCGCGAATTGTGTACGCCAATAACACCATCTCCGACGGAAAAATAAATATTGAAGGCAAAGAAAACGCGCTGGAATATCAAATTTCCGTGGCTACCATTGAAAGCGGTGAATTGAAAGTTCCGTTTACAAGTTTGTCCGGTAAAGTCGAAAATAATATTCTTACCTATGCTTTGCAGGTAAAAGATACCAAAGAGAAAGAACAGTATGTAATTGCCGGAGAATTTCTTCGTCAGGACGGTAAAAACATTTTGAAAATCAGCCCGGAAAATTTTGTACTGAATTACGACAAATGGAGTATCGATCCTGAAAATGCTATTGAGTTGGGCAATAAAAGGCTTTATATCAATAAGTTTTTCCTCGCGAATTCCGGAAACGAACTTAAAATACAGTCTAAAAACAATCAGGATAATGCACCGATTGAAGTTGACTTCGTAAATTTCAAAATTGAAACCATTCTGAATATTGTCAAAAAAGACAAACTGCTTATGCAGGGGTTAATCAATGGAAATGCAGTGGTCGAAAACGTAATGACATCGCCTATTTTTACTTCTGATATAAAAATAGATGATTTTGCTTTCAAAGCGGAACCCGTTGGAGATATTGCCATAAAAGTAGATAATAAAACAGCCAATACATTAGCGGCCAATGTAGTGTTGAGCGGCGAAGGAAACGATGTAAACCTTACCGGAAATTACAAAATCAACGGTGGCAATTTAGATTTCAATGTTGCGATTAATAAATTGAATATCAAAAGTATTCAGGGTTTCACAATGGGTAATGTTACTGAAGGAACCGGATTTTTATCGGGGAATTTCAAAATTACAGGAAATACATCGGCGCCGAAAATTGCCGGTGAATTAAACTTTAATGATACCGGTTTCAGAATCACACAGCTGAATTCTTATTTCAAAACCAATAACGAGAAAATCACTTTCAATAACGAAACCATTTCATTTGATAAATTCTCGCTTCTGGATGAAAATGACAATGAATTATTCGTCGACGGAACGATCCAGTCGCCAGATTTCAAAAATTTTAATTTTGCATTAGTAGTGCAGGCAGAAGATTTCAGGGCGATTCATTCGAAAGCTGCAGATAATGATTTGTTTTACGGCGATTTATTTTTAGATACAAAA
Organism: Flavobacterium sp. ENC; assembly: GCF_020991415.1. Lineage (GTDB taxonomy): Bacteria > Bacteroidota > Bacteroidia > Flavobacteriales > Flavobacteriaceae > Flavobacterium. The sequence continues at coordinate 138,658 of NZ_JAJMOY010000010.1, forward strand.
TTAAACATCAAAGGAAACCTTGAAAGTCCGGTTATTGACGGAACAATCAAAATAAATAAAGAAACGAAATTCAGCGTTGTTTTGCCACAGTCAGATCCTTCCATTGCAGACAGAGAAGGGATTGTTGAGTTTGTCGATGAAGATAATATGTATCTGAAACAAACGATTGACATGAAAAATAAACTCGATCAGGCCGAGTTAAAAGGCATGGATGTCAACGTGGCCATTACAATCGATAAAGAAGCAGAACTTACTTTGGTCATTGATAAAGGAAATGGGGATTATTTAAATCTGAAAGGAGAAGCGCAGCTCGTTGGCGGTATTGACAAATCGGGAAAAACTACACTAACAGGTAAATATGAATTTACGGATGGAGCTTACGAAATGAATTTCAATGCCATCCGAAGAAAATTTGATATCCAGAAAGGAAGTTCAATCGTATGGAACGGAGAACCAACAATGGCGACGTTAAACATTACGGCCATTTATAAAGTGAACACCGCTCCGATTGATTTGCTTGGAAACCAATTGTCAGGGATGGATCCGGCGGTAAAAAATACCTTTAAACAGAAACTTCCCTTTCAGACGTTATTAAAGATGAATGGCGAATTGCTGAAACCTGAAATTTCATTTGGAATTACTTTGCCGGACGGCAGTTATGATGTGGCATCGAATGTGGTAGAACTTACCCAGACCAAACTAAAACAGCTGGAGCAAGATCCGAACGAATTAAACAAACAGGTCTTTGCGCTTTTATTACTGAATCGGTTTGTGGGTGAAAATCCGTTTGAAAGCGAAAGTGGGGGGACAAGTGCAGCAACACTGGCCAGACAAAGTGTGAGCAAAATTTTATCCCAGCAGTTAAATGATCTTGCGGGAGAACTGATTAAAGGCGTTCAGTTAGAATTTGACCTGGAATCGACAGAGGATTATACGACCGGAACGATGGAAAACAGAACCGATCTGAATGTTGCGGTTTCTAAAAAATTACTCGACGACCGATTGAAAGTGACCGTAGGAAGCAGTTTTGGGGTAGAAGGCCAGGAGCGCGCCAACGAAGAAAGTACCAATATTGCGGGTGATGTAGCTTTAGATTATCAGCTTACAAAAGACGGTCGTTATATGGTTCGGGCATATCGAAAAAATCAATATCAGGTGGCCGTTGAAGGGCAGGTAGTAGAAACAGGAGTAGCTTTTATTATCACGATGAGTTACAATAAATTCCGTGAACTTTTTCACCGTACAGAAGCCGAAAGACAATTGATTAAAGAAGAAAAAGTCCGCAAAGAAAAAAGAAAACAGAAAGAGAAAGAAGAAAAAGAAAAAAAGGAAAATCAACCGGAAAATCAAATAGAAGGAAATGAGCAAAAAACATAGCCATATAGAAACACGTTATATCCGGTATTTTATAGTGCTGTCCTTATTTTTTGTTTTTGGATGCAGTAATACGAAATACCTGCCGGAAGGTGAATTGCTGTATACAGGAGGTTCTGTGACCGTAAAAGATTCCATGATAAAAAAGAAAGATAGAAAAGCACTCGAGAAAGAACTGGAAGGCTTACTTCGTCCCAAACCAAATAAACAGATCTTTGGGTTAAAACCTAAACTCTGGATCTACAATATTGCAGGAGAACCTAAAAAACAGAAAGGAATCCGATACTGGCTGCGAAATACGGTAGGGGAACCGCCGGTACTTTTCAGTAAGGTCGATCTGGATTATAATGCATCCGTTTTGCGAAATTTCACCGAAAATCGTGGTTATTTCAAAACCAGGGTAAGTGCTGATTCTACCGTAAGAAACAAAAGGGTGACAGCCGAATATACCGTGACTCCTAAAAAACAATACATTATCAAAAGTGTTACTTTTCCAGATGATTCGCTGAAAATGTCCAAAATTATTGCCAGATCAGCCAGAAGAAGTCTGCTGAAAGTTGGCAAACCCTATGATCTGGATCTTATTAAAGCCGAAAGAGAACGAATCGATGCACGACTGAAAGAAAAAGGATATTACTATTTTAATCCCGATTATATTCTGGCCAAAGTAGACAGCAGCAAAGGCGATCATGAAGTTAAAATCAGGCTGGTCATCAAAGACGAAGCACCGGCAAAAGCACTGACAGCGTATAAGATTGGTAATATATTTGTTTATCCGAATTATTCCTTGTCCAATGACAGTGTCGTTTATCGCAAAAGAGATATCAAACAATACAATGATTTTACGATTATAGATACCGCAGATACTTTTAAACCAAGGGTTTTTGACAGGACGATTTATTTTAAAAAAGGAGATTTGTATAACAGGAAAGACCACAATCTGACTCTAAACCGTTTTGTAAATCTCGGAACTTTTAATTTCGTTAAAAACGAATTTAGGGAATCAGACAGTATACCAAAGACTTTAGATTCGTATTATTACCTGACGCTTTTGCCTAAGAAATTTATTCGTGTTGAGGTTTTGGGAAAAACCAATTCAGCGAGTTATACCGGAACCGAAATTAATGTCAACTGGAACAACAGAAACTTCTTTCGCGGTGCTGAATTGTTTACCGTATCTGTTTTTGGAGGCGCTGATTTTCAGCTTTCAGGAAAGAACAGCGGGAAGAATATTTTTAAACTCGGTGCAGAAACCAGCCTTACGTGGCCAAGGTTTATTACACCCTTTCATATTCAGGGAAACAGCGAATTCGTGCCAAGGACCAAAGCTACCCTTCGCTATGAATATCAGAACAGAACGCAATTGTATGCGTTGAATTCGTTTAATACATCATTCGGATATCTGTGGAAAGAAAACATTCGCAAAGAGCATCAGTTGAATGTTATTGATGTGACCTATGTAAGTCCCAATCATGTAACCGATGAATATCTGGCCGATATTGCAGAAGATCAGGCATTGGGAAAAGTAATCGAAAAACAATTGATTTTTGGGCCTACCTATTCGTTTACTTACACCAATACGATGCAAAAGCGTAAAAAAAATACGTTTTATTTTAATGGGGAATTAGATTTGGCCGGAAATATTACCGGACTGGTTACAGGCGCCAACATCAAAAAAGATAATGTAAAAAATATATTTGATGTTCCGTTTAGTCAATATGTGAAAGTAAAAACGGATTTAAGGCATTACTTAAAATTAGGAAAAGAAAGCGAATTGGCCAGCAGGGTGATTCTCGGTGTTGGATATGCATACGGAAACTCCAATGCACTTCCGACATCCAAACAATTTGTAGTTGGAGGAACCAATAGTATTCGTGCTTTCAGGGCAAGATCGCTGGGCCCGGGAAGCTATAAGGCAGAAGTCACTGCAAATGATTATGTGCCGGATCAGTCTGCCGATTTAAAACTGGAATTTAATACCGAATACCGCGCAAAACTTTTTAGTATTGTAAGAGGAGCGATATTTGTAGATGCCGGTAATATCTGGCTTTTGCATAATGATCCAAACCGTCCGGGTGCAGAAATCACTAAAGATTTCATGAAACAGCTTGCGGTGGGAGCAGGAGCGGGATTGCGTTTTGATCTGTCTTTCCTGGTGTTGAGAACCGATTTGGCTTTTCCGTTACGAGTTCCGTACCTTCCTGAAGGGCAGCGATGGGTGATTGACGATATCAACTTCGGAAGCGGCCCCTGGAGAAAAGAAAATCTGATTCTGAATATTGCGATAGGATATCCTTTTTAAAGTTTTTTTTCCGCTACGAATTTTTTTAGCCACGAATTACACAAATTAACACGAATTTCAACTGTTGAAATTTATCAATCAACACAAAGCACAGATTAGTGGAAATTCGTGCCATTCGTGGCCAAAAAAAGATTCCAGAATGTTTTTGCTGCGAATTAAGCGAATTAACACGAATTAGCGCGGTTGGAATTTATCAATCAACACAAAGCACAGATTAGTGGAAATTCGTGCCATTCTTGGCCAAAGAAAGATTCCAGAATGTTTTTGCTGCGAATTACGCGAATTAACACGAATTAGCGCGGTTGGAATTTATCAATCAACACAAAGTATAGATTAGTGGAAATTCGTGCCATTCGTGGCCAAAAAAGATTCCAGAATGTTTTTGCTGCGAATTAC
>NZ_JAJMOY010000011.1 GCF_020991415.1 Flavobacterium sp. ENC
CCTTGCGTGCATTGCGGTTACTGTCCCCCGGCTCTCAAAAATAACTAAAACAAAAAACCGGAAGCGAGCAACTTCCGGTTTAGATTTGATAGATAAACGAATGAATTAGTTTTGTAAATAACGTTCAGCAGGTTTTCCCGTTTGTGAACCTGTGAATAATTTAATGCGGGCCTCTTCGTACGCCTCAATTAATTCCTGATTATGCACCGATGGGAAAGTCGCTAATTCACCGGCCTCTAATCCGGCAAGTGCAGCATCCACACAATCTTCTGTGGTCATAATCGCAGCCTGATCCAATGCAGATAAAGGTACTCCGCCAACTTCCCAGATTTCAGTGGCTGTAATAGAAGGATTCACCAGTTGCACTTTGATATTGGTCCCTTTTACTTCTTCCTGTAGTCCTCTGGTGTATTGTACCACAAAACCTTTTGTTCCGCTATACACGCTGCTGATTGGTAAAGTAAAAGCACCCAATACCGAACCAATATTGATGATCGTTCCTTCGTTACGTTCGATAAAGGAGGGCAGGATGGCATTGGTTAATACCATAAGTGAAGTAATGTTGACGTCTACCATTTCTTTTTGTTTTTCAATAGAAGTCTGCGCTATCGGTGCAAGGGTAGAAGTTCCGGCATTATTGATCAGTAAAGTGACAGCTGTATCCTTTTGAATGTCGTTTGCTACTTTTTCCAGATCTGAAGAGGCACTTAAATCGGCCACTAAATTGGTAACGGTCACGCCGTAAGCAGCACGAAGTTTTTCGGCAAGTTCTATTAATTTTTCTTCACGTCTGGCTACCAGTTTCAGGTTGTAACCGCGTGCTGCCAGTTTTTCTGCAAATACTTTTCCCAATCCGGATGATGCTCCTGTTACTACTGCAGTACCTAATTCATTGTTTGTTTTCATGATTTTTTACTTTAAATGTTTTTTATTTTGATCTTTTTAAATTCAAATTAGATGTAAACTAATCTGTTTACATTTGCAAATGTATACAGAACTGTTTACATTTGCAAAAGAAAAAGAAGAAAAAAATGAAAAATAATTCAGAAAGCGCTGCGAAGTCCCTGAAACGGGAAGAAATGGTGAAGTTTGCTTTTGATACTTTTTACAAAAACGGCTTTCATGCGACTGGCGTGGACACTGTTATGGAAGGGACAGGTATTTCTAAACGGACTTTATACAAACATTTTGGCTCAAAAGAAGGCCTGATTCTCGCCACCATCGATTATTACCGAACCAACATGCGCGAAATCATTTTAGGATATATTCATAGTGATCCGAACGCTAAGCCTGTGGATAAGATGCTGCGTATTTTTGATTTTTTGATCGAAAGGGCAGAAGAGGGGCCTTTTAATGGTTGTTTTGTCATGAATGCCAAAACAGAATATACCAACAAGGGCAATGAGATCGAGGCCAGCTGTGATGCTTATACTTCTGGAATACAAACGCTTATTGATGTTGCGCTGAAAGAAGCGAATTTGCCCAACCACAATGAACTGGTTGTTCAGATCATGATGCTTTTTGAAGGGGCCATCATTCGCAGTAAAGTAACGCGAAGTGCCGATACCATGAAAATGGCTAAAAATGCAGCCAGAATGCTTTGTGCATACAAATAAAAAACTCCGACAGATTGCCGGAGTTTGATTCACCTTTATAATAAGAGCATTATTTTTTAGCCACTTCTTTTGAGGCTGTAATGATCACTTCTGCTACTGCTTTAGGCTGAGAAATAAACACTACGTGACTTCCTTTTATTTCTGTTATTTTTGTTTTAGAACGTTTGTACATCGCACGTTCTATTTCAGGGCTGATACTTTTATCTTCCGTTGCCACGATTCCGTAAGCTGGTTTAGTTCTCCAGGCTGCCTGTGTAATCGGAGTTCCAAAACCTTTTGCATAAAAGGCACCTTGTGAGGCAAACATAAAATCGGACTGGTCTTTTGGAAGATCTCCTGCAAATCCTGCGTGGAATTTTGCCTGATCGTAATACGCGATTCCTTTGTCATCCGGAGCCAAAACACCATTTTCAGGAGCCGGAGGGGCAGTTTGAAGCCATTGTACAGAGTTTTCTCCATTATCAGGCTGTAAGGCTGCCACATATACCAAAGCGACTACTTTTGGATGATTTCCGGCTTCTGTAATTACCGTTCCACCCCAGGAATGTCCGACTAAGATCGTTGGACCGTCTTGTTTGTCAAGGGCTAAATTGGTTGCTCTTACATCATCTTCAAGGGAAGAAAGCGGATTTTGAACGATCGTTACATGATAACCTTTTTTAGATAAGATATCATATAAACCTCTCCAGCCTGAACCATCTGCGAAAGCGCCATGCACTAAAACTACATTTTTGACAGCCGGTGTATTTTGTGCAGTTGCAATCGTAGCTGAAAAGAAGAAAGAGAAAAATAATACGGCGAACATGAAATAGTGATTCAATTGTTCTTTTATAGTTGTTGTTTTCATAGTGTTTGAATTTAATTTTTAATTAATAGTTGATAATTGATAGTTGATAATGATAATTAAGCTGTTAATACGACTGATAATGTGATTTCGGTGTTCAGTAATTTAGAAATCGGACAGATTGCTTTTGCTTTTTGAGCCAGTTCCTGAAATTGTCCTTCTGAGATTCCGGGAACTTTTCCTTCCAGTTCCAACTGGATTAAAGTGATGGTACCGTCTTCAAAACTTACTTTTGCTTTTGTATTTAAATCTTCCGGCACAAAACCTGCTTCCGATAATAAAAAGCTTAACTGCATCGTAAAACATCCTGAATGTGCCGCTGCGATTAATTCTTCCGGATTGGTTCCCACGCCTTCTGCAAAACGGGTTTTAAAAGATAATTGTGCATTGTTTAATGTGGTGCTTTGTGTACTGATGGTTCCGTTTCCTTCCATTCCTGTACCTTTCCAATTTGCGTTTGCTGTTCTTGTAAATTTCATGATCCTGATTTTTTATTTGTTATTTAAAAATTTTTTTAGTTTTCCAAATCGTTGTTCTGATTTGATGAGACAAATTTAGGACGAAGGTGTTTATAAATCAAATTAATAATTTTGTACCTTTATAAATTAAAATTATAATCATGACGATTCAACAACTAAAATACATCGTGGCTCTTGATGAAGAACGCCATTTTGCTAAGGCTGCCGAGGTTTGTATGGTTTCTCAGCCGGGACTGACCATTCAGCTAAAAAATCTTGAAGAAGAAATCGGAATTAAAATTTTTGACCGGACGAAGGTTCCTTTAACGCCAACGGTACTCGGAAAAGAGATTATCAACCGTGCCAGAAAGATTTTGCGCGAGACCAATGAAATCCGTGATTTTGTGGTCAATGAGAAAAATGCACTGGAAGGGGAATTGAAAATTGGCGTGATTTCGACTTTATCTCCGTATTTGATTCCGCTTTTTATTAAGGCGATGAAAGAGATTACACCCAAGGTTCATTTTATCATTAAGGAAGCCAACACCGGACAACTTATGCACGACGTAGAAACCGGGGCGCTCGATGTGGCGATTATGGCTACGCCAACGGGAAATAAAAACCTCATCGAACATCCGGTTTTTCAGGAACCTTTCGTAGCCTACCTGAATAAGGAACATCCGATGGCAAAGGAAAATTTTTATGAAATTCAGCCCGGAGATAAACCCATGTTATTGCTGCTTCAGAATGAATATTGTTATAATGCGCAGTTACTGGATATCTGCGGACTGAAAGCACCGGGACCTATAAAAGACCAGTTCAGTTACGATATCAGTTCTATTGAAACTTTGAAGAATCTTGTCCGCGCCGAATTGGGCTTTGCGATTATTCCGCAGCTTTCTACTTTGAATGAAAAAGAAAAGGAACTCTTTAAGCCTTTCAAAGATCCGAAGCCTGTGCGTGAAATCAGTTTTGTGGTTTCAGATACTTTTTCGAAAAAACTATTACTCGAAAAAATGAATGAAGCGATCTGGAGCTGTCTTCCGGAGGCTATTAAAACCAATGTCAGCTACCGAAAAATCAGATGGAATGATTCTCCCTATTTTGTGGATGCGATCAGTAAGGTGTAATAAAAAAGTGCTGAGGTATTATTTAAAACATAGCCCATAAAAAAAGGCATACCGTTACGTATGCCTTTGTCTGTAATTTAATAAAGTATTTAGTGAATTGCAAATCTTAACCGGATTCCGTAAGAGACTAATCTCACGTTATTTACGGATGGAGAATTCAGCACCGTGTTATGTCCTAACTGAACCGGTAAGGCAGCATTGTACTGCACCACGTTTTTAGTATCTTCTTTGTTGTAAATATTGTTCAGTCCATAATCCAGGTAAGCACCAATATAGAAGGAACTTTTGTCACCCAATTTTTGTTTTAAACCTGTTTCAAAAGTAGCAGAATAAGAAACTTCGGTGTCAAGATCCTCTTTGCCGACTTTGATATTATTTGTACTTGCAAATCCTGCAAAAGCCGGAGCAAACAATTCTACGTTGTACTGCGGATAATAGCCGCTGGTAGTCAGGTTGTCTATCGTTGATTCATAAGAACCGTTGATGGCAAAGCCCACTTTGGCACCTGCAGAAAGATACAATTGAGTGGTTCCCGGAGTTTCAAACTGAATATTAACAGGGATATTGATGTAGCCTAATTTTTGGTTTTCCCTTAAATTTGTAGCCCTGTATCTGAATTGAAAAGATTCATTTTCAGCATCAACCGTGTTGTATTGCCCTGACAGAGACTGAAATTTGGCATCCGTTTTATAAGATTGGTATTCAGCGCCAATTCCAATACTTAATCCTTCATTTAAATAATATGAATAACGAAGTCCTGCACTAAATCCGTTTCCTTCCACTAAGTCAAGGCCTGGCGAATCAAATTTAATAAAAGATGACGGACCGGCAACAGCAATGGAAATTTCATACTTTTTATCCTGACCGTAACTACTTAAGCAAGTGCCTAAAAGAGCAGTAACCATCGATAAAGAAGCTATATGGTTTGTGATATATTTTTTCATATTGAAATTATATTATGCCAGTGCAGTTAAAAAACCGCACTGGCAGATTTTATTTATTTTACAAGTACTTTTAGTGTTTTCTTGAAACTTGCCGCTTCAATTACCACAACAAACATATTACCATCTGTATTTCCAGGTAGTTGTACTTCAGTTTTTACTGTTGATGATTTCAATGTTTTGATCAGTTGTCCTGAAACAGAGTATAAGCTGATTTGCATATCTTTTATTTCGTCTTCAGGGAAATCTGCTTCAACAGTAACCACTTTTCCTTTTTCAGCAGGATTAGGATAAAGTTTTGCCTGAAATGAATTTTGTAATGCAATCTTGCTTGAACATGTTTGCAGTACTTTTCCATCTTTGGTAGTCACTTTTACTTTATAATCCGCAGTTGGGTCTAAGGTGTTATTCTGGCTGTTACCGGCTGAATAATATTGTCCGGTTCCTATCAGGACTCCATTTTTGTACCATTCGTAGGCAACGAACTCATAACCACCATTGGTTAAAGGATTGTTGTTTACTAAAAGCGTATTGTTGAATTTCATTTTAACAATATCAAAGAAACCAAAAGGTTTTTCGATCACCAGATTGTAATTTTTAACCACACTTCCGTCTTCTGAAGTTACCGTAATGAGCTGATTGTAAATTCCGGCCTTAGGTAACGGGATTGTAAAATTAGCCGCTGGCGAGATAGTTGCATTGGATTCATTTACAATAGCTACCGTAAGATTTTGTTCACCACACTCCAACAGGTAATTAATAAGTACCGGTGGATTATTATAAACGACATCTCCAAGAGTGATTTGTGTAATATCAGCATTACTGTTCAGGATGGTAAGCGTTTGTGCCACACCTGCTGCTGGCAGATAATTGGCATCACCAACCTGGTTTGCAGTAATAATTCCCTGACCTGTTCTAAGCATGGTTACCAAACCTGCAGGAGTAACAGTAGCCGGTGGTAAAGCAGAAGTATAGGTGAAAGAATACGTCACCGGTAAACCTGAACTGGCCGTAGCTCCCAGGTTGAAAGTGTTATTCGCTCCAAGCGTTTTCACCGGTATAGCAGCAAAAGTAATGGTTTGTGCCGCTTTATCGATCGTCAGTTCTGCTGTTAAAGTAACAGAAGAGCAATTTGGCATTCCGGATGCCGGAGATACCACCGCAGTGATAGTGTAAACACCTGCATCAATTGCGCCGTTTGCATTTCCTGTTGCCGGTGTTGTTGAATACGCAACAGTAGCTCCGGTCGGAAGACCTGCAACGGAAAGCGTTTGAAGGCTTCCATTATAAGTAACTTCCGCATCTGTAAAAGTAACCTGATCTAAAGGTGAAGCAGTTACAGTAACGGTTTGATTCTGTGTTGAAATATTCCCGTTTCCATCATCATAACTCCAGATAATTACATAAGTACCGGCTGAAGTATAATTTAATGGTGAGGATGTTGTAGCAGTAATCGTTCCTGCACAGCTATCAGTTGCTGTTGGCACCGCTATTTCAGCTGCTAAAACAGCACAAGAATTAGTAATCGCCGGAAGATTTGCTACGTTAGGTACCGGAGCAGTGGTGTCCGGAGTTGTTATGATAGTGATTGGTTGTGTTACTGTACATCCGTTTCCATCGGTAACGGTTACGGTATAAGTTCCCGCAGCCAACCCTGAAGCCGTAGCTGCAGTTCCGCCTGATGGTGACCATACATATGTATATGGAGTAGCTCCACCTGCAGGAATAACAGTTGCAGAAGCATCCGATCCTCCGGCACAACTTACATTAGTTTGTGTAAATGTAGCTGTAAGTGGCTGAGGTTCTGTAATGGTAAAACTTTGCGTTGCAGTACATCCATTGGCATCCGTTACTGTTATAGTATACGTTCCGGCAATCAGACCTGTTGCTGTTGCAGCAGTTCCTCCGTAAGGTGCCCATGAATAGGTATATGCACCAGTTCCTCTGGAAGCAACTATTGAAGCAGATCCATTTGTTCCTCCATTGCAGCTCACATTAGTTTGTATTAAAGGAGTAGCAAGAAGAGCCTGAGGCTGTGTAATTGTAAAGCTTTGTATTGCAGTACATCCGTTTGCATCTGTTACGGTTACAGTATACGTTCCCTCACTTAATCCTGTTGCAGTAGCAGCAGTTCCGCCTGAAGGTGACCATGCGTACGTATAAGTACCAGTTCCACCGGCTGCGATCACTGTCGCAGAACCATTCGATCCTGAATTACAAGTTACATTGGTTTGTCCACCGTCAGCAGCCGTTAGGGCAGTTGGTTCTGTAATGGTAAAAGTTTGAATTGCAGTACATCCGTTGGCATCCGTAACAGTCGCTGTATAAGTTCCTGCACTTAGTCCTGTTGCCGTGTCTGCAGTTCCACCTGAAGGAGACCATGAATAGGTATATCCCGGAGTTCCACCTGTTCCACTTACTGTAGCTGAACCGTTAGTACCTCCATTGCAGGATACATTGATTTGTGCTACTGGCGAAGCTGTAAGAGCAGTAGCCGGTTCTGTAATGGTAAAGCTTTGTGTTGCGGTACATCCGTTGGCATCCGTAACAGTCACTGTATAAGTTCCTGCACTTAGTCCTGTTGCCGTGTCGGCAGTTCCGCCTGAAGGTGACCATGAATAGGTATATCCACTAGTTCCACCCGCTGCGATTACCGTTGCAGATCCATTAGCTCCTGAATTACAGGATACATTGGTTTGAGCTCCCGCAGCAGCCGTAAGAACACCTGGTTCTGTAATGGTAAAGCTTTGTGTAGCAGTACATCCGTTGGCGTCTGTAACAGTCGCCGTATAAGTTCCTGCAGTTAATCCTGAAGCTGTTGCTGCAGTTCCGCCGACAGGTGCCCATAAATAAGTATATCCGCTAGTTCCGCCAGCTGCGATTACCGTTGCAGATCCATTAGATCCAGAATTACAGGATACATTGGTTTGAGCTCCCGCAGAAGCCGTAAGAACACCTGGTTCTGTAATGGTAAAACTTTGTGTTGCAGTACATCCGTTGGCATCTGTAACCGTTGCGGTGTATGTTCCGGCAGTTAATCCTGTTGCCGTAGCAGCAGTTCCTCCTGATGGTGCCCATGAATACGTATAGGAAGGAGTTCCACCAGTTGCACTTACCGTAGCAGAACCGTTAGTACCTCCATTGCAGGATACATTGGTTTGTGCTACTGGCGAAGCCGTAAGAGCAGTTGCTGGTTCTGTAATGGTAAAAGTTTGTGTTGCAGTACATCCGTTAGCATCTGTAACGGTTGCTGTGTACGTTCCTGCTGTTAAACCGGTTGCCGTGTCTGCAGTTCCCCCTGAAGGTGACCATGAATAGGTATATCCGGCAGTTCCACCAGTTGCACTTACTGTTGCAGATCCATTCGATCCTGAATTACAGGAAACATTGGTCTGTGCTACAGGTGAAGCAATTAGAATAGTTGGTTCTGTAATCGTAAAACTTTGCGTTGCAGTACATCCGTTGGCATCTGTAACCGTTGCGGTGTACGTTCCAGCAGTTAGTCCTGTTGCCGTGTCGGCAGTTCCGCCTGAAGGTGACCATAAATAGGTGTATCCACTAGTTCCGCCCCCTGCGATTACCGTAGCAGATCCGTTAGATCCTGAATTACAGGATACATTGGTTTGAGCTCCGGCAGAAGCTGTAAGAACACCTGGTTCTGTAATCGTAAAACTTTGCGTTGCAGTACATCCGTTGGCATCTGTAACAGTCGCCGTATACGTTCCTGCGGTTAGTCCTGAAGCTGTTGCAGCAGTTCCACCGGCAGGTGACCATGAATAGGTATATCCCGGAGTTCCACCTGTTCCACTTACTGTAGCTGAACCGTTAGTGCCTCCATTGCAGGATACATTGGTTTGTGCTACTGGCGAAGCTGTAAGAGCAGTAGCCGGTTCTGTAATGATAAAGCTTTGTGTTGCAGTACATCCGTTGGCATCCGTAATAGTTGCCGTGTACGTTCCTGCTGTTAAACCAGTTGCCGTGTCGGCAGTTCCTCCTGAAGGTGACCATGAATAGGTATATCCCGGAGTTCCGCCAGTTGCGCTTACTGTCGCAGATCCTGTCGATCCTGAATTACAAGCTATATTCGTTTGAGCTACCGGTAAAGCTGTAAGAGCAGTAGCCGGTTCTGTGATCGTAAAAGTTTGTGTTGCAATACATGAGTTTGCATCTGTAACCGTTACGGTATACGTTCCTGCAGTTAAACCAGTTGCCGTGCCGGCAGTTCCACCTGAAGGTGACCATGAATAGGTATAAGTTCCAGTTCCACCGGTTGCATTTACCGTAGCTGAACCATTAGACCCTGAATTACAGGAAACATTGGTTTGAGCTGCGGGTGAAGCTACTAAAATAGTTGGTTCTGTGATCGTAAAACTTTGAGTCGTAGTACATGCGTTGGCATCTGTAACCGTTACAGTATACGTTCCTGCAGTTAAACCTGTTGCCGTGTCGGCAGTTCCTCCTGAAGGTGACCATGAATAGGTATATCCCGGAGTTCCGCCAGTCACACTTACTGTCGCAGATCCGTTAGATCCTGAATTACAGGAAACATTGGTTTGAGCTGCGGCTGAAGCTGTTAGAATAGTTGGTTCTGTAATGGTAAAAGTTTGTGTTGCAGTACATCCGTTAGCATCTGTAACCGTTACGGTATACGTTCCTGCAATTAAACCAGTTGCCGTGTCGGCAGTTCCACCTGAAGGTGACCATGAATAGGAATAGGAAGGAGTTCCTCCTGTTGCACTTACTGTAGCTGAACCGTTAGATCCTGAGTTACAGGATACATTGGTTTGTGCTGCTGACGAAGCTGTAAGAGCTGTAGCCGGTTCTGTAATGGTAAAACTTTGAGTAGCAGTACATCCGTTGGCATCTGTAATAGTAACGGTGTACGTTCCGGCAGTCAGTCCTGAAGCTGTAGCAGCAGTTCCTCCTGATGGTGCCCATGAATAGGTATAGGAAGGAGTTCCACCGGTTGCACTTACCGTAGCAGACCCTGTTGATCCTGAATTACAAGCGATATTCGTTTGAGCTACAGGCACAGCTGTAAGGGCTGTTGCTGGTTCTGTGATCGTAAAAGTTTGTGTTGCAATACATGAGTTTGCATCGGTAACCGTTACGGTATACGTTCCGGCAGTTAATCCTGATGCTGTAGCAGCAGTTCCTCCTGAAGGTGACCAGGAATAGGTATAGGTACCAGTTCCACCTGTTGCACTTACCGTAGCAGATCCATTCGATCCTGAATTACAGGAAACATTAATTTGAGCTGCGGGTGAAGCTACCAAAATAGTTGGTTCTGTAAGGGTAAAACTTTGAGTTGCAGTACATCCGTTGCCATCTGTAACTGTTGCCGTATACGTTCCTGCTGTCAGTCCTGAAGCTGTTGCAGCCGTTCCTCCTGAAGGTGACCATGAATAGGTATATCCAGCAGTTCCACCAGTTGCACTTACCGTAGCAGATCCATTTGATCCTGAATTACAGGAAACATTGGTTTGAGCCGAGGCAGAAGCGACAAGAACAGTTGGTTCTGTAATAGTAAAACTTTGTGTTGCAGTACATCCGTTGCCATCTGTAACCGTTGCGGTGTAAGTACCTGCAGTTAGCCCCGAAGCTGTTGCAGCCGTTCCTCCTGAAGGTGACCATGAATAAGTATATCCGGCTGTTCCACCTGTTGCACTTACCGTTGCTGAACCATTAGTACCTCCATTGCAGGATATATTGGTTTGGGCAGCTGGTGAGGCTGTAAGAACACTCGGCTCAGTAATGGTAAAGCTTTGTGTTGCAGTACATCCGTTCGCATCCGTGATTGTTACGGTATACGTTCCCGCAGTCAGTCCCGTTGCCGTAGCAGCAGTTCCTCCGGCAGGTGCCCATGAATAGGTATACGTTCCGGTTCCACCAGTTCCACTTACTGTAGCTGAACCGTTAGTACCTCCATTGCAGGATACATTGGTTTGTGCTGCTGGCGAAGCTGTAAGAGCTGTAGCCGGTTCTGTAATGGTAAACGTTTGAGTTGCAGTACATCCTTTAGCATCTGTAACAGTTGCTGTATAGGTACCGGCAGTTAGGCCTGAAGCTGTCGCAGCAGTTCCTCCGGCAGGTGACCAGGAATAGGTATATCCGGCAGTTCCACCAGTTGCACTTACTGTAGCTGAACCGTTAGAACCTGAATTACAGGAAATATTGGTTTGAGCTGCGGCTGAAGCAACCAGATCAGCTGGTTCTGTTATGGTAAAAGATTGTGTAGCAGTACATCCTTTAGCATCTGTAACAGTTGCTGTGTAGGTTCCTGCACTTAAGCCTGAAGCCGTAGCAGCAGTTCCACCTGAAGGTGACCAGGAATAGGTATATCCGGCTGTTCCACCTGTTGCACTTACCGTTGCTGAACCATTAGTACCTCCATTGCAGGATACATTGGTTTGGGCTGCGGCTGAAGCAACCAGATCAGCTGGTTCTGTTATGGTAAAAGATTGTGTTGCAGTACATCCTTTACTATCTGTAACAGTCGCGGTATAAGTACCAGCGGATAATCCTGAAGCTGTTGCAGCCGTTCCGCCGGATGGGGACCAGGAATACGTATATCCGGCAGTTCCACCAGTGGCACTTACTGTTGCTGAACCGTTAGTACCTCCATTGCAGGATACATTGGTTTGGGCTGAAGCCGAAGCTACCAAAGCTGCTAAAGGTTGTGTAATGGTAAAAGATTGTGTTGCAGTACATCCTTTGCTATCTGTAACAGTCGCGGTATAAGTACCGGCGGCTAGTCCTGAAGCCGTTGCAGCCGTTCCGCCAGATGGGGACCAGGAATACGTATATCCGGCAGTTCCACCAGTGGCACTTACGGTTGCTGAACCGTTAGTTCCTGAATTACAAGATACATTGGTTTGGGCTGAAGCCGAAGCAACAAGAGCTGTTAAAGGTTGTGTAATGGTAAACGTTTTAGTGGCCTGACAGCTGTTCGCATCTGTAACAGTTACCGTATAGGTTCCTGCCGCTAATCCTGAAGCTGTTGCAGCCGTTCCACCCGATGGTGACCAGGAATAGGTATAGGTAGGAGTTCCTCCTGTTGGAGCGACAGTAGCTGTACCGTTGGTTCCATTAAAACAGGAAACATTGGTTTGACTCCCTGCAGTAGCATCAAGCGCTGCAGTAGGCTGTGTAATTGTAAAGGTTCTGGTTGCCTGACAGCTGTTCGCATCAGTTACTGTTACGGTATAAGTACCCATAGCCAATCCTGAAGCAGTTGCTCCTGTACCGCCAGATGGTGACCAGGAATAGGTATAGGTACCGGTTCCTGTTCCTCCCGAGGGGATAACAGTAGCCGTACCATTTGATCCTCCAAAACAGGAAACATTTGTACTTGCTCCTGTGGCCAGACTAATAGCCGGGGGTTGTGATATATTAAAAGATCTCGTTATCTGAGTTGCTTCAGCATCTGTGATGGTGACAGTATAATTACCCATAACCAGTCCTGTAGCGGTGGCTCCCGTTCCTCCTGATGGTGACCAGGAATACGTGTAAGCCGTTTTCCCCCCAGTTACATTTACTGTTGCGGTTCCATTAGCTCCTCCATTACACGAAACATTCGTTTGTGGTGTCGAAGAAGTACTTAGAGCGGCTCCCGTTGTAAAGGTTAGCTCAGCGCCATAACTCGTTCCTCCGGAATTTTTGGCATATGCTTTATAGTAAATAAGAGTAGAGGCAGGAAATAATCCCACGTTATTGGTAAAGACACCTGTACCTGTACCGATTTGTATTTTATTACTTGATGTAGTCGGGTTTGTTGTGGTTGCCCAAACAATTCCTCTTTCTATAGTAGGATCACCACCATCGGCAGTTACATTGCCACCCAGTGTTGCTTTTACGGCTCCTACATTTGTAGCTGCAGCGGTTGTTACCGTTGGAGCTACTGCACCATTTGCAAATCTGAAATCATCAACGGCAAAATAGTCATAATTACCGCTTAATTGAATTTCAAGCTGATCTATAATTACCGCTGTATTGTCTGAACCTCCCTCGGTAGCGAAGTTGATCTGTATAAAACCATTACCCGGAAGAGCAGTACCTACAGAAGCACCACTCGTACTTTTCACAACCGTAAATTGTGTCGTACCGGCCAGTTTACCTTTAAAAGTAATAGAACCAGGCAGGCCATTGTTGGTGACACCCGGAGTAAAAGCGGCATTACCGGTTACATAAATCCATAAACTACTCAGCTTAAAGCTGCCGGTAGCATCAGTAATAGTACCCGACTGACCTAAACCTTCGGGGCCTGCTGAGTCTTCTACCTGGATAAATTTGCCTGAGCCATTATAACCCCCACTTGCAAGAGGGTAGACCTTAAAGCTAAGATAACTGCTGGTTAAATTAAAGGTTTTCGCGCCATTTGTAAAACTGCTGGCATTATTAGTAGCAGTTTCAAATGTCTCTGTAGTTTGTGCCCCAATATGAGGGATCGCAAAAAACAGAAAGATGATTAATAAGTAAAGTTTTTTCATAATTCATTGAGATTAAATTGATCTGATAGTATTGCTGCATTATATTTTAACTTATATTTCTAACTTTAAAAAAAAGGATTCTTAAAGTCTTAAAGTATGTATAAACAGGAACTTATATTTATTGTTAAATCTATCATTGCCTCAGAGACTGTTAATGAGCATGCAAAATGGGCGGAACAGCTTTCTGTTTTTTATAAAAAAACGACGACACTCCTGAATCCGGAAACTAATGAAACCCTTATAAAAGGCGGTGTTGCTTTATCCAGTTCAGGCGCTGCCGACTGTGTGGATGATTATTTGCGTACCGTTTTCTTTATAAAAGGGATTTACAAGGCTTTAACGAAATTAAGTCTGGACTTCCCCGAAAGAAGCATTAATATCCTTTATGCAGGATGTGGCCCTTACGCAACATTAATTCTGCCTTTACTTCCATTATTCGATAAAGAGAGAATTAAAGCTGTTTTAATAGACATCAATGCTGAATCCATACAATCTGTACACAACCTCTTATCGGTTATCGGTCTTCAGGAATATGATTTGCAACTGATAGAAGCAAACGCCATTACGTATACCAAACCAACAGATTTTGTGATCGATCTTGCCATTACCGAAACCATGCATTATGCACTTACCCGTGAGCCTCAGGTAGCCATTACAAAAAATATTGTCAGTCAATTGACTTCTGATGCCATATTGATTCCTGAAGAAATAAGAATTGATCTTGCCTATACCTTTTTCGTTTATGAGCCATATCTCAAAAACACGAATGAAGTAAAGGGCCGCAACGATATGCAGCCCTATACTGACCATGTATTTGTTGATAGATTATTTACAATAAACAAAGAACATTTTGGCAGAGAAAATAGCACTTCAAAATTTGAAAGCTACTTTTATAAGCTGCCGGCCGATTTTAGCAATCACCCCGATGTATGCATTTTTACAGCACTTAAAATATTTGAGGATATTGAGTTGAAAACTGCTGAATCCTATATAACAAATCCTTTTTGTCTTGTATCCATGTATAATCTTAGTGCTTACGCTGAAATTCAGTTAGTATATGATTATAGTGAAATTCCACAATGGTCATATACTTTAAAAGAACTTAAGGTTTAGTTTCTGGAAGGGAAAATACCTTCAAGACAAATAATGTACGTTAAGGCCAAATAAGGCTGCATTATAGAGATTGGAATATTATTACCAGTTGCACCAGTAACAATGCTGGTTGTCAGGTTGACATTCGGAGTTGATGTAGCAAAACCTAATGTAGGGGCAAATGCTCTTGCTACTACTGATCCTGGTGTAGCTATAGAAGCTCCTGCTATCGGTACTGCATCAGTTGAATTCGCACTACTTACTGCTAAAGTTCCAGGACCCGCGTGAACGTGAGCTGGTAAGTTGCTTGTTAAAATACTCACATTTGGAGTACCTGCAACCTCACCTAATACATAATTTGAACCACCACCATTTCCGGCACCAATAGCTACTGATCCCTGTAAATTCGGTAAGGCAAACGTCGTTTGTCCATTTCCTCCGTACGTAGTACCTAAAATTGAAAATAAAGCAGTATTCTGCGCGATAGACATGATTTGTCCGTTGCAAAGCGCCCAGCCTCTTGGTGCGAAATTTCCTGCAAAAAGTTTTACAACTCCGATGAATTCTTCCATAATAAAATTGATTAAATTGATTAGTAATAGTTTTTGTTTAGTATATGTAACAAATCTACCTTATTGGCTACTTGTGGGAGCACGTAGAAATACCTGTTTTTGACGTGTAATTGGCCTTTTAATTAATTTAGTTTAAAGCTAAGTGATTCTAAATGAATTGAATCCGTTTCGCTTATTTTTTTTTATTAATTTTTTTCTTATATTTTTACGCGAGGCTTATTGTAAGAGTAAAACACTTTTCCGGGAGAAGAAAGACAGCGTTAGTGCATTAAAATATGTTTTCAACAGGCTAAAACAGCCGCACGAAGAAGATTTTTTTGAAATTGTTAGAGAGTGAAAACCAATAGTCCCCTTCTGCAGCTTATTTTACTATTAAATAGCAAAACAATGAAGTAATAAGTAAAATGGGGCACGAATATTGAGAAAGTAATTTTTAAAGAGATACTTTTTATAACTTTATAGAATAATTTTAATGTTAAAAAAAAAAATTTATTAATTTAAACATAAAATTTATGAGAAATTATATAATTGCATTCGTTTCCTTTTCCATCTTATTACTTAATTCGTGTATGGCATCAAAAGACGCTAAAAATACCTCCGGACTTTATGACACTACCTGGGAACTGGAATATATTTCAGGGCCAAGAATTGCCTTTGAAGGATTATATCCAAATAAAAAACCACAAATTACTTTTGATCAGAAAGAAACTAAAGTATTTGGAAATAGCGGATGCAACGGTTACAGCGCCCCTTATACCTTAAACGGAACAGCACTAACTTTTGGAGAACCTGGCCCGTCAACAATGATGTTTTGTGATGGAGGAGGAGAGCAGCAATTTTTACAGCAAATGAAAAAAAATACTAGCTACGCTATAGATAAGGACGGGAAGCTAAATTTAATTCAGGGAGATGTTCCCATGATGAGATTTAAAAAAGTGGCTAAATAATTTTAAAGATTAGTTTACATAGAAAAGGGGAAGTGATTTGTTTCACTTCCCCTTTTTACTTATCCCTAAATAATTTCATGTTTTATTCTTTAAGCAGCAGGATAGTTGCTTTATAGCCTGTACCCACATTCCACTGACTCGAATAAATAACCGCGCCTTTATCGTCATACACTTCAAATTGGGCCGTATTAGGCGAAGCAAATCCTTCGTTTAAAGCTTCAAAATCTATTTTATTCATTCCTTCGGCTAACGTTATTTTGAATCCTTTAAATTCTCCGTCCAGACCAACTTCCGGTTCAATTACCTTATCATTTAAATATACCTTGATCTTATCACCGTCTACAAAAGCAGCATCGCGGTAACGAATGGTTGAGGTAAATGATTTCGTTCTGAATCCTCCAAGATACTGATTACGTCGGTAAGCTGTCTCATTGGTATTGGAATCCGGTTTATAAAGATTTGTATCCTTAAAGAGTTCTTTAGGATCAATCTTTAAAGGATCCGGTTTTTCCACAACAGCCGGCGGATTAACCTTGGGAGAAATTTCTTTGGGAGGAATTACTTCTTTAACCGGTGATTCCTTAGCGGGGATCGATTTGAATTTATTATTCAGTTCATCCTGCGCATGGCCCTGAAGTGAAACCACAATTAGTATAATTAAAAACAATATTCTTTTCATAACGCTTTAAATAATTAGTAAATAAA
The DNA here is from genome assembly GCF_020991415.1 of Flavobacterium sp. ENC. GTDB lineage: Bacteria > Bacteroidota > Bacteroidia > Flavobacteriales > Flavobacteriaceae > Flavobacterium. Next base: position 16,795 of record NZ_JAJMOY010000011.1, read on the forward strand.
AACAATCAGGCATTTGGCAAAACAGCACAATACCTAATTTATATAACATTTAATTATAGTATTTATTGCATCAGCGAACGGTGTATTTTAATTACAAACGGCATTAAAAAGGTTCGTTTTTGATTTTTTTGGGCTGTAGAATCCGCGTGATATTATTTAAAATTTACGTCTAAAAAGCGAAAATTGGAAGGTAAAATTAACGAATATCAATTAAAACCCTACAGTTATAAATCGGTTTTGGAATTTAACTTTATGTCATTGTATTTTCGCATCAACAGAAATGAAGAGCGAATGATCCTCAGAAAAGCAGCTGACGAATGAGCTGGAAAAAAAATAAAATTCTGATAAGCAAAACGATTTTGTTTAAAGCAAAAAAGTGACAGGATGAAATGTTGAAATTATGCCGGATAACTATAAAAATACTAATGAAAAGTTTATGTTTTTGGAGAAATTAAAATTGTTTAGTATAAATCTAATGATGTTTTTTGTTTTATTGGCGACGGCATAATTTTCTTTTTTATTGTCTCAGGTTTTCTGCTTGTTTTCTGATATTGGGGGGTATCAGTAACAGGCAGATTCCTGGTCAATATTTTGAAAGGATTAGTTTTAAAAATGCAGTGCGGTATCAGATTTTTTTTTTGCTCTTCTAAAAAATGATTTTTACAGGAATATAAAATGAAATTGCACGGATATTAATTAGCCCGCAGTTTTTGAAAATTCATTTTTTTACTAACTTAAAATAGTCCCGAAACTGTTTTTTTACAGTTTTATAAAATAGAAAATAATTTAAAAACTTTAATAATATGAAAAATAACAAAGTATTGATTTATGACAATCAGCATGGTTTTTCAAGATTTTTAACTAAAGTGTTTGGAGAAGTTTATGACTTTGAAATATTTAAGAAATTTGATACAACTTTCGATTTTGACAATTTAAAAAACGAATATTTGCTGGCTTTTTTCGTGATTTATTCTGAGAAAAACATATTTGATTTAATGAAAATTTACAGGAAAGAAGTACCTCTGGTTGTTTGTACTTTTAATGAACAACTGCTGCATCAATTTGAAAGTATTACAGATATCAGTGTAATAAACACTTCCAAATGTAAACAGGAACTTATAAACGATTTCCAAATTTTCCTTTACACCTATGTTGAGGTCTGAGAATTAGAAAATCTTTTAGGAATAGTAATAAAATATTCCGGAGAAAAAAATGTTTTAATTATGATGATTAACCGGCCCTGCTTTTGAAATAGCAGAAGGTCTCTTTAAGGAGGATTCTCTTTATGTAATGATGTAAGTAAGTTGTGGTATTCTTACGAAGACAGCATTGCATAAGAGACATCCTCTTTATTATTTTATAACAATTTTATGCCGTTTCCGTAACGATCATTCCCGGAATTTGAAATCTTCATAACGCTGCATTCTGGAATCCAATTCAATAAAGAATAGCGAGGGGCAGAAATGCGTTTAAAATAGCACATCCAAAATTTTCCAGTTATAAAAAAAAAATGTTCAGTTATAAACTGAAACCCTACAGTTATTACTTATTTGAGATTAGATATTTATTTGGTGGTTTCTTTGCAAAAAAATATACTAAGAAAAGATTTTTCTGTGCATTCCTGCTTTTTGTATCTCCGCAATGTTCTGATGGATAATTCTTTTTGCAGAGGACAAATAACAGAAAAACAGAATCTTAGTATGCTGACGCTGTAAATTGTGAGCAGTTTTTTTTTTATGCTGCTAAGATAAAATATTTAAGAGTTTTTAATAAAAACGAACACCTCCGAATGATAAGAAGCAACTATATTCTCTTTCTGTCTTTTATTTTACTCTTTTTACTCCCTCAACAGGGATATGGCAAGTCTGACTTAAATTTCGAATCAATTGACTGTGTAATTGAAGGACATCAGAAAGATCGGCATTTATGGTGTAAAGCGCGGCTTTTGATGCACAATACCAGTGATCTGAATACTTTTACGATCTTGTCAAGGCCGGATTTTGAAGGAACTAAAATTGAATTTAAATACACGGTAAAAAATGTATAATGTAGCCATAATAGAAGATGAAGTAGCAGCAGCGGCAGCTTTGGAAAAGATGATTTCTATTGTAGAGCCCGAGTTTAAAATCTGCGCCAAAATCCCAAGTATTTTCGAAAGTCTTACTTTTTTTAAGGATGCCAATGTAGATATTGTTTTTATGGATGTGCAGCTGGCGGATGGAAATTGTTTTGAATTACTATCAAAAATACGCTGTATTAATTTTGCTGTTATTTTCACTACTGCTTACGACAATCACGCCATAAAAGCCTTTAAATTTAATGCAGTTGATTATATTTTAAAACCGATTGATCCTAAAGAACTTGCGAAAGCAATAGACAAGGCAAAAGAAAAATTAAGCAACCGTGTGCTCATTGATTTTTTTTTAAGTAACAAAAATCTCGATAAACCGCGCCTGGCTCTCATGGTTTTGAATGAGAAGCTTTATGTCAATATTGAAGATATTATCAGGCTCGAGGCAGACAGTGCCTATACGAAGTTTGTTTTAAAAGACAGGTCTTTTACAGTGTCTAAAAACATGAAATATTATGAAGATTTATTACAAGGTTATAATTTTATAAGAGTTCATAATTCGCATCTGGTGTCTAAAAATGAAATAGCCTCAAGGAAATTAGGTGCTCTGAAAATGAGCAACGGAGATGTGATTCCCGTATCGGTAAGGAGAAGATTTTTGCTGAAGTAAAATAGCCGATTTTATGTCAAAACAAATACAGAGCGAGTGTATGTTGTTGTATAATTTCATTATATTTTTGTAAAAATTTATTATACAGTATGAAACGTTTTAATAGTTATCATTCTTTAAATGTGTTTCGACTGGAGCTTGACCAGTGGGAATTTCCGGTTCATAAGCATAATTGCTATGAATTTATTTTTGTTGAAAAGGGAAGCGGGAACCATTTTTTGAATGAGGGATCTTTTCCCTATAAAGAAGGGGATGCTTTTTTATTAAGACCTGAAGATTCCCATTATTTCAGTCTGGAAGAGAAAACCCACTTTATATTTATCAAGTTTACGGAACAACTTTTTATTGAAAAATTAGAAGGAGGAAAAACGGCAAAATGGATGGAGGTTATCAAAACCCTGCTACAAAACGCATCTTCGGTAAGCGGTAGTTTAATAGAGGATGTCGAGGATAAAAAACATCTTAATTATTTATTACAGATTTTAGTAATTGAATTTAAGAAAACCTGCACCTACAGCCGCGAGTTGGTGATTGAACTTTTTGGTGCAGTAATGATGATGCTCGCCAGAAGTCATTCAACTACGGCATATGGCGAAAAATGTCCGGGCAATACAGAACTGGATAAACTCAATCAGATACTGGGCTATCTGCGGCTGTATGCCCTGGATGCTGAAAAAATGCGCGTCGAAAACATTGCAAAACATTTTGTAATGTCGCCCAATTATATCAGTATTTATGTGAAAAAACACAGTGGGGTTTCGATTCAGCAGCACATTATCCAAACTAAGCTGCGATCGGCAGATCAATTACTAAAAAACAGCCGCCTGAACATTAATGAAATAGCAATGAAATTAGGTTTTACAGATGCAAGTCATTTCAATAAACTGTATAAAAAATACAGAGGTATAAGCCCCGGTATGGCCTATCCGTCCAGTTAGGAGTCTGGAAGAAAAGGGGGTTTCATGAATTTATTTTGAAGCTTTTTATTTTAAGACTTATTGCAATTCAGAAAATTGATTTTTACAAAATAACAATTGATTTATACCTTAATGGCTGACTGCGCAGTTTTAACTTTGTCTTACAAATAAAAAAATAGAAAAATGAAAAAATACGTATCTGTAAGAGGGATGTTAGCAATGGTTCTGTTGTTAGCTTCCGGTAAAGGAATCGCCCAGACAGCACAAAAGTCTAAAAGTTACTGGCCTAATGGCGCTCAGTTAGTAATTTCAGTATCGATGCAATTTGAAACAGGAGGACAGCCGGAAGGTGCCGAAAGTCCTTTTTCAGGAAATCCATTACCCAAAGGACAGCCTGATTTAGCTGCTGACAGCTGGTTCCGTTATGGAGGAAAAGAGGGCGTCTACCGTATGCTTGATCTATGGAAAAAATACGATATCAAAGTAACTTCTCATGTTGTTGGGCAGGCAGCGGTAAAATATCCGGAAGTAGCAAAAGCAATTGCCGATCAGGGGCATGAGATTGCAGCACACGGTATGACATGGGACAACCAATGGAATAAAAGTTATGCTGATGAACTGGCCTTTGTAAAAAAAGGTATTGATACTGTCGAAGCCATTACAGGAAAAAGAGGGCTGGGGTACAATAGTAATTGGTTGAGAAGAGGTCCAAATACCTTAAAAGTGCTTGAGGAACTTGGTTTTTTATACCATATAGATGATCTGAGCCATGATGAACCCTTTATCACGATGGTAAACGGAAAAAGATTTGTTGTTATTCCATACACACTTCGAAACAATGATATCGTAAATATTGAAGGCAAACACTGGAGCCCGGATCAATTTTTAAATCAGTTAAAATTAGAATTTGACCAGCTGTACAAAGAAGGTGCCACGAAAAGAAGAATGATGTCCGTTAGTTTTCATGACCGTATCGGAGGATCTCCGGCTGTGGTAAACGTAATGGAACAGTTTATAAAGTATACCAAAACGAAATCGGGTGTAGTTTACATGCGAAAAGATGATATTGCCAGGCTGGTACAGAATGACCCAAATACCCCAATCGATAATTCAGAGGCGCAATACAATAAATAATTGGATCACTTTTAAATTTTAAAAACAGAATCCATGTTTAAAATCTTTAAGTTAACAAGTATACTAGCTGTTACCAGCTCAGTAATTATCGGTATTGTTTTTATCGTTGATTTAGTAATGGCGGGTTACGAAACTAAATTTCTACTAATAAATTTATTTTTCATAGCAATAGCATCGCTTTTAGTCTGGTTTTGGATTACGCTTAACCAAAAGATTTCTACTGTTTATGGACTAAATCAGGAGCAGCACATTGGCTTAAAATACTGGCCTTCTATTTTCAGCTGCCTGATTTTACTGGCAATTGTTTACACCATAGTCAGTATCATTTGCTGTTATGCTTTGATAGACAGGCTGATAGGCGGAACAGCACTTTTAGGATAAAAAATAAAATAAATAATCATGACAAATACATTTAGGGCCATTGCCCATTTAAAAGCAAAAACCGATAAGAAACAGGCATTAAAAGAGGCCCTGCTGGCTTTAATAGCACCTACCAGAAATGAACCGGGATGTCTGGAGTACATACTTTATGAGGATCATGTCACCGCCGGAATTTTTTACATGATTGAAGAATTTGAAAATGAAGCAGCATTTGCTGCACATATCCAATCGGATCATTTTCAGAATTTCGCAAAAATGACAGATGAACTGTTAGTCGATCCGGTAAATGTGGTTCGTATGAATCGGGTTTCTAATTGATATATCACAGTTGGTAATTGAACTCAAGCGAATAGCTTAGCTAAAACCTATTTCTTTTTAGTTGATTAAGCCATAAAAATAAGACTTAATCAACTTTTTTTGATACATTTGCGGGTTATTACTCTCACGTAACTCTGCAAAATGCTTTTGGCTTTTTTTATTACTATTAAGTTTTAGTACTAAAAAAATAGCTTTTAATATTTTAAAGTAAGAATGAAAAGGTTCTTAATACAACCACAATAGTATATAAATTCTGAAATCACAGAAAAACGGCATGGGCAATTTTACATTTGCAGACTTCTGCAATAAAAAAACAACATTCGTTAGCAATGACAAAAAATAATTTAGCGGCCATTACTGCCGTAGGTGGCTATGTTCCGGGTACTGTACTTGATAATTACCAAATTGAAAAAATGGTCGATACATCCAATGAATGGATTGTATCGCGAACCGGAATAAAAGAAAGACGTATTTTGACGGATCCTGAAAAAGCAACTTCAGACATGGCCATAGAAGCTATAAATGACCTTTTGAAGAACTCCGGTACCGATCCTTCGGAAATTGACTGTTTAATACTGGCAACCGCAACACCTGATAAATTACTCGCCCCAACTGCTCCCGTAGTATGCCATAAAGCAGGACTTACAAATGCCTGGGGTTTCGATCTTAACGGAGCCTGTAGTGGTTTTTTATATTCTTTATCAACGGCTGCGTCTTTAATAGAATCAGGAAGACATAAAAAAATAATTGTGGTTGGTGTAGATACCATGAGCAGGATTATAGATTATACAGACCGAAATACCTGTATTTTGTTTGGAGATGGTGCCGGCGCCATATTGCTGGAACCGTCTGAAAATAACGGCTTAAAAGATTTTGTATTAAAAACAAACGGAATGGGAAGTGAGTTCCTGTCTGTTTCAGGAGGAGGTTCTCTTAAACCTTTTCATAAAGACACCATAGAAAACCGTGAGCAATTTGTAAAACAGGATGGAAAGACCGTTTTCAAACATGCTATAGAAAGCATGACGAGCACCTGCACTGAAATTCTGGACCGTAATGATTTGGCGGTAGAAGATATTGACTGGGTGATACCCCATCAGGCCAATATCCGAATCATAAATGCAGTAGCCAATAACTTAAACGTACCCATGGAAAAAGTAAAGGTAAATATAGAGCGCTATGGCAATACAACCGCTGCGACGATACCTTTATGCTTGTGGGATTTTCAAAATGATTTCAAATCAGGAGACCGATTATTGCTTACCGCATTCGGTGCCGGGTTTACATTTGGAAGCTGCTACCTGACCTGGGGCAAATAAAATAATAATAGTTACCAAAATGGGCATTCATAATTTTTTATGAGTGCCCATTTTTTTTATCGATACTTTTCACAGCGCAGATTTTAAGGAACTGGCCAAATTTTATTTTTTAGCGTAAGTTTATTCTTTCTCCGCCGCCACATTGGGATAACATCGGGTGCCAAATGTTAATAATATGTTTAGTAACAGTGCTGTTTTATTAATGTAAACGTAACCTTTTTGACCTACCCTCAGCGCTAATTTTGGAGACATATTATAAGAACCCAATACTTGTATATATGTCGTTTTTTAGAGTAAGAATACATCGCGGAAAAACAACTGAATTCCGTTTTTCAGAAAACACCGTCTATTTGGCAACTGCTGCAAAAGTGATGTATTATGTATAAAAAATACAGTGACGAAGAACTTGTTTCACTTTTGAAACAAGGGAAAGACAGAGCTTTTGATGAGTTGTATTTCCGATACAGGGATGTACTGGTCCGCTTTGTTTACCAGCGAATGAAATCGATTCCAATTTCAGAAGAGATTGTTCAGGAAGTTTTTACAACTATCTGGGAGCGACGTAAGACGCTAGTCATTCAGAAAAAGTTTTCGGCCTATATGTATACTTCCGTGCGTTATGTAACGCTGGATTACATCAGGTCCAATATGGTGAATGACCAATATATTAAAGAAGTTTCCGATCGTAATTCTTCTATAGAAGAAAGTAATAATACTACCGAAGAATCTATCTATCATGATGAACTTCAGGAAGCTTTAGACAAAGCGACTTCCTTACTGCCTAAAAAAGCCAAAGAGGTTTTTATCCTGAGCCGTTTCAAACAATATTCCAACAAAGAAATAGCAGAAGAACTCAATGTCTCGCATGAGACCGTGAAATATCATATCAGCTATGCTTTGAAATTCATGCGACTTTATTTGGGTGATTTTAACTAAAATAAGATTTCAACTCCCAGCCCTCTTTATTTTCTTAACAAAAGCGTAACCTGGAGCACCTACCTGAAACCGGAATTCCCGAGACTTATTATTAAAGCTATAAAAAATTATAATGCCTGAGCAATTACATCAAAATATAAAATCTTTTTTAGAAGGTAAGCCTTCCTTAAAAGGAAAAGAAATGTGGAACAAGTGGTATGACAATCCGGAAGAAATATCCGCAGACGAGATTGTTATTGCATCCGATATTTCAAAACTTAAAAAAGAAATCAGAGCGATCAAAAAATCAGATAAGGTATTTTTCCTGAACAACAGAAACTGGATGATGGCGGCTTCTCTTTTGTTTGCAGCCGGATTAACGGGATTCTTCTTTTTGAATTCAGAAACCATCACAACGAGACAATATGCCGCAAAACCGGGAGAACATACCAAAATAACGCTAAGTGACGGAACCCAGATCTGGCTTAATGCAGGAAGTCTGCTAAAATACCCGAGTAAATTTAACGGAGACACCCGCGAAGTGTATCTGACAGGCGAAGCTTTTTTTGATGTTGCCAAAGATAAAAAGCATCCCTTCATCATTCACACTGACAAGATGGATACCAAAGTACTGGGCACCAGTTTTAATGTGCAGGCCTATCCGGGCCAGGCCACTCAGGAGGTTTCGGTTCTGACGGGGAGAGTAAATGTGAAATCTACGGTAACGGACGAGAATGTTTATGTAACGCCGGGCCAGAAAGTTGTTTTTAAATCGAAAAACAGCAGTTTACACGCCTTTAGTAATATCCCGATGAACTCCATTTCACTATGGAGAAAAAACATTATTGTTTTTGAGGATACTCCTTTGCCTGAAGTGATAGCGACGATTAACCGAAATTATAATGTTGCCATTTCCATTGAAAACAAGAATCTGAATAATCTCAAAATAAGTGCCTATTTCAAGGAACTTCCGGCGGATCAGGTCATCGGACTGGTGTGTAATATCATCAATGCCAATTACAAAATCGAATCGGGAGTGTACAGAATTCAATAAACACAGAACGCATACCTGACAATAAACAAAAACAATCACAAAAAAAAATCAAAACAACACCATTATGAATGAAAAACAAATGCGGTACGTCGCAAAGTGTCAAAGTATTAAAAAAGGCGTTATGCCCCAATTAATCCTGTTCATTGCTTTATTTTTTATCGGATTAACGGCCAAAGCCGGAAATGTTGATATGGATAAAAGAATAACATTAAAAGTAGAAAATGAAAATATAAAAAACATTCTGCAAAAGATTGAAAAACAGGTTGATGTACATTTTATGTACGAAGCCAATCAGATCAATACCAATCAGAAAGCAAGTTTAAAACTGAGCGATGTAACGCTGGAATATGCTCTGGATAAGATCTGCAGCAGTTTTTTTCTGAAATATGAAATTATCAGCAACAACATCGTCATTAAGCGAAATCAGAAAATCAGCGATGCCGGACAAAATAAAATTACGGTATCCGGAACTGTTTTTGGCGGTGATGACGGGATGCCTTTACCGGGAGTAGGTATTAAAGACAAAGGATCAAGCGCAACGGCAACGACCGATTTTGACGGAACGTTTACCATGGAAATCAATTCCTCTGAAGCTTTGCTGATTTTTTCCTATGTGGGTTATGTTACTCAGGAAATCAAAGTTACAGAGACACAAAAGAATCTGAATGTCAAATTAGCCGCCGATGTAAAACAATTACAGGAAGTGGTGGTAATGGGATACGGAAGTGTCAAAAAGAATGAAGTTTTAGGGGCTGTAGGATCTGTTTCGATGAAAGAAACGTCCAGCAGAACCTATAATTCTGCTGCCGATTTGCTTCAGGGTACAGTAGCAGGTGTTACGGTTATCAATAATGGAGGTGATCCTACAGGAGAACCAACCATCAATATTCGTGGTATTGGTTCGCTAAATGCAGAAACGCCTTTAATTGTTCTGGACGGAATTATCTACAGTGGCTCACTAAATACCATTAACCCGAATGATATTGCTTCGATCAGTGTTTTGAAAGATGCGGCTTCGGCAGCCATTTACGGAGCAAGAGCTTCCGGGGGGGTAATTTTAATTACGTCTAAAAAAGGAACTTCGGAGCGTCTGAATGTAAATGTGAACTATCAGGGAGGATTTCAGAGTGTAGCCAAAAAACTGAAAGTACTTAACGCCGCAGAATATGCAGATGCTATGAACACGGCCAGGGATAACGCGGGATTACCAAGAATTCCTGCTTTTGATCCGGCATTTGAACCGACAGCCAGAATTACTAAAACCGACTGGATGGATGAAATTTTCCAGACGGGTGAGATTCAGGATTTGTCTATTTCGGTGAATGGAAAAACAGAAAAATCGAATTTCTTCCTGTCGGGGAGTTACCGTAAAAACGAAGGAATTCTGTTAAATACAGATGCAAGCCGCTATACCGCAAGAGCCAATTCTTCTTTCAAACTGGCACCCAACTTTACCATAGGAGAAAACCTGACGTATTCCTTAACGAATGGTCAGAGCGCCAATACGTCCAGTGCTTATACAGGAGCCATTTTAGGAGCGATTTTATATCCGCCAAATGCAACGGTGTACCGAGAAGACGGTTCCGGACTTTTTGGAGGGGTTCCGGAGAAATATATCGGTTCTTACGGAGACGTGATCAATCCGGTGGCGTATCTGAAAAGACTGGATAACAGCAATCCAATTTCAACGATACTGATCAATCCTTATGCGGAGTGGGAAATTATCAAAGGCCTGAAAATCAAATCCAACTGGGGATATACCAGGATCCAGAACGATTACAAGGATTTTACGGTGAAAATTACAGAGCCGGGTAAAGTATTTGACTTTAACAGGTTAACACAAACGACTTCTACGACGACTGATTTATTGGGGGAGCAGACACTTTCCTACGATAGATCATTTGGGAAACATAATTTTAAAGCTTTGGCGGGATATACCTACCAGGATACGAAAAGGGATTTTTACAGTGTATCGGGTACAGGCTTTGATAATGAAGATCCTTCACAGCGTTATTTGCTGAATGCAAAATTAATTCAGCAGTTGGGCGCAGGAATGTCAGAAGAGATTATTTCCTCTTATGTGGGAAGGTTAAATTATGATTTTAATCAAAAGTATTTGTTCTCCGGAATTGTGCGTCGTGACGGTACTTCAAAACTTACTTCAGCCAACCGTTGGAGAGTCTATCCTTCTGTTTCTGCAGGATGGCTGATCTCTGAGGAAGGATTTATGAAAAACATCAGTTCAACGGTAAACAATTTAAAATTGCGCGCGAGCTGGGGTGAAATCGGAAATTTAGGAAACCTTGGACCGTACCAGTTTAGTGTGCCGTTAAACCAGACTTCCGCTTTGATCGGATCGACTCCGGTGATTAATTATGGGTATTCCGAAAGTGAATTATCAAATCCGGCTTTAAAATGGGAAAGCTCCGAACAAACCAACTTAGGTTTGGATTTCAGCCTTTTCAACAATACGCTTACAGGATCTGTAGATGTTTATAAAAAGACCAACAAAGACATGCTGGTTCGCGATCAGCTGCCGGGAGTGGCAGGAACACCATTAGGCCGAATCGTAAATTCGGGTGATGTAGAGAATAAAGGTCTTGAAGCAAGTCTTACGTATCAGAAAACAAAAGGCGAATTTAAATTTGATGTGACAGCAAATGCCGCTTTTTTACATAACAAAATTGTTTCCATCAAAGATGATTTAACTTCCCTGGAGCCGCTTAATCTGAGCAGGGTTCGTAGTTTGCCTTTAGCGAATATTTATCAGGTGGGAAGCCCGGTAGGAGCTTTTTACGGCTATGCCACAGACGGATTGTTTCAAAGCACGGCAGAAGCAAAAGCGTATGTAAATAAGTCAGGTGTAGTCTATCAGCCGAATGCTGTTGCCGGAGATATGAAGTTTAAAGATGTAAACGGAGACGGTGTAATCAATAACAATGACAGGGTAGTATTAGGAAATCCTTTTCCAAAAACAACTTTCAGCTTAAATACCAATTTCAGGTATAAAGGCTTTGATATGAATATCTTTTTAAGCGGAGCAGCCGGTAACAGTGTTTTTAATGCTGTAAAATATACGGGTCTGAATGGTTCTTTCCCGGGGTACAATTTGCTGGCAGAATCTAAAGATGCCTGGTCACCGCAGAACACAGACACTAAAATACCGGTACTTTCGGCAACGGACAACAACAATAACTTCGGAAGAATCTCTGATTTTTATATTGAAAAGGCAGATTACCTGAGATTGAAAAATGTGGCCATTGGTTATACCGTTAAAGACAGCTGGTTAAACGGAAAAGCAAATCTGAGATTCTTTATCTCCGCCCAAAACCTTTTCACGATTACCAAATATTCCGGAATGGATCCTGAAGTAGGACTGAACAATTTCGGTCTGGATTTAGGGAAATATCCGCTTTCCAGAATTTACATGACAGGTATAAACGCAACTTTTTAAAAAATATTAAAACAGACAAAATGAAAAAATTAAGTATTTTATTATTGAGTTTTACAATGCTGCTAGGTACGACAGCCTGCGAAAGCGAACTTGATCTGGTACCTCAGGGAGCTCCTTCGAGTGGGAATTTCTGGAAAACACCCGCAGATGCAAAAGCAGGCGTAAATGCTATTTATGCCTTGTATTCGGATGATAATATGTATGGACGCGGTTTTTTCTGGCTGAACAATGCCAGTGATGATATCGGAACCAAACCCAGACAAAATGCAGAACGTATCAAAAATTTTATTGTAGACGGATCAGAATCGGATACGAAGGATATCTGGAGGCTGCATTACGAAATTATGAAGCGTTGTAATGATGTGATCCGTAATGTTCCCAATATTGCATTAGATGAAAAAACGAGAAACATGATGCTGGGTGAAGCGTATTTCAACCATGCTGTGATGCATTTGGAATTGGCCTATCGCTATGGTGATGATCGCGCCGGAATTCCGATTCAGGATCGAAATGACCCAACGAATGTATATGTGCCCCGTGCCAAAAATGTAGCTGAAAATTACGCCTATATTGCTGCCGATTTACAAAAAGCGGCCGATTTACTGCCTTATTTTAATGAACTGACCACAGATAATTACGGACGTGCACATAAAACTGCGGCCTGGGCCTATTTAGTTCGTACCTATCTGTATGCAAAAGACTGGGACAACGCGATCAAATATGCCAATATGATCGTTAACAGTGGCAAACATGCGTTGCTTCCTAATTTTGAAGATGTCTTTAAAATAAAGAATAACTGGTCTTCCGAATACATCTGGTCGGTTACTTCAAGCGCTGAGAATACTTCCCTTGGCTCTATCTTCCCGGGAGTTTGCCTGGAAGACAAAGGCTGGGGTGTTTACAACGGCTGGGGAAATTTCTACCCAACCAAAGAATTATTTGATACTTATGATCCTGCCGATAAAAGACGCAGTGCCACGATTTTACAAAAAGGCGATCAGTTTATGTATTTCGGCGAATTAGCCACTTTTAACGTAGGGAAATATGTAGTGAGTTCCAGTAACAGAACAGGCTATCAGTTTAAAAAATACATGGAGCCTTTCGGTTATGCCAAAACGAATTCGGGAGGAATCGACATTCGTTATGTAAATGCCAACGGGGATAAACCTTCCACAGCACTGAATGTACCGCTTTTGCGTTATGCCGATGTGATCCTGATGCTGGCGGAATCTAAATTAATGAAAGGACAGGATGCCGATAAAGAAATAAATATGATTCGCAACCGTGCGGGTCTTGCCAGTATTTCGGGCGCTACAATGACCGATCTGAAAAGAGAGAGACGTTGCGAATTAGCGGGAGAATGGACCGACCGTCATTACGATTTAGTGCGCTGGGGTGATGCGCAGGCCACTTACGCAAAACCATTGCACCATTATGACGGAACAGTGATTTATCCTGCCCGTAATTTTAATCCTGCCATTCACCATGTATGGCCGATACCACCAGATGAGATTGCAGTAAGCAAAGGTGCTTTATTTCAAAATAAGGGCTGGTAAAAAGTAGTTTCATTTAGTTTGTGTTTTTTTTTTTACGCTGCAGGCTTTACAGGAGTCTGCGGTCGTAAATAAAAAACAAATGATTTATAAATAACTTAGAAACCAGTCTTTTCGTTAAAGGACTGGTTTCTATTTTCGGATTACAAAATACGATACATTTTTTAGTGTAAGAATTAAAATGTATTTAAATCAATACCAATAACTTATGTTCTTTTTGTTGAAGTTTACCCAGAGCTTTCAGAAAGAACAAATACTAGTACAGATGAAAAAAATAATCGCGCTTTTGTGCCTCCATTTTTGCCTTTTCGCACAGGCACAGGAATACAGTTCTGTTAATATTCATTCCCATAATGATTACGCTAGTCCGCTTCCTTTTTATGAAGCTTACGCCAATGAAGCAGGCGTTATCGAAGCCGATGTTTTTCTGGTTAAAAACGATTTGGTTGTGGCGCATACCTCAAAGGAAATTAATCCCGCCAATTCCCTTCAAAACCTTTACCTGGAGCCGCTTTTATTGAAATTTAAAGCGTTAGGGGGGAAAGCTTATAAAAGTGACAAACCGTTAATTTTGATGATCGATATCAAGTCGGAAGCAGAACCAACTTTAAAAGTAATTGCGGAACAGTTAAATGCTTTTCCAGAACTCATTTCAAATAAAAACTTTAAAGTTATTATTTCCGGCAACAGACCGGCTCCCTCCAAATGGAACGAATATCCGGCCTTTATTTATTTTGACGGAAGACTTAACGAAACCTATACGGAGCAGGAACTTTCAAAAGTACACATGATCAGTGAAGATCTTAAAGAACTGACGGTTTGGAATGGTAAAGGTGTATTGACGCAGGCTGATTCCGAGAAAATACAGGCCATCATTAAAAAAGTACACGATCAAAATAAAAAAATCCGATTCTGGTCTACTCAGGATAATGTGAATACGTGGATGACTTTGATGAATCTGCATGTGGATTACATCGCAACGGATAATACGTCGGCATTGACGCAATTCATTAAAAATATTAAAGCTACTTTTTACCAGAACACGGAGTTTTACGAAACCTATGTTCCTAAAAACGGCTCGGTATTTCCCAAAAATAAACGTCCGAAGAATGTGATTCTTCTTATCGGTGACGGAATGGGACTGACCCAGATTTATGCAGGTTACACGGCAAATAAAGGAAGGTTAAACATGTTCAATATTCCGACAGAGGGATTTTCGATTACCAAAGCTTCGGACAGTTATATTACCGATTCGGCGGCAGGAGCAACCGCTATGGCTTCCGGTCATAAGACCAATAACCGTTTTATTGGTGTCGATGAAAAAGGAAAATCAGTGGAGTCCATAACACAATTGCTCGCTAAGAAAAAATACAAAACCGCTATTATTTCGTGCGGTGATATTACAGACGCTACACCGGCTGCTTTTTATGCCCATCAGTCCGACAGAAGCTACAACGAAGCCATTGCCGCAGATTTTTTATCCAATCCGTCTGATATTTTAATCGGAGGAGGAAATAACCAGTTCAGGTCCCGAAAAGACGGTAAAAATCTGGCGGAAGCCTTACAGCAAAAAGGCTACACTTTTTCGGATCACTTCAGCGCTTTGGATACGATCAGCAATTCCCGTTTTGTCGTATTGGAAAATGCTGCTGTAGTTTCGAGAAAAGACGGAAGAGGCGATTTTTTAGCGAAATCATTATTAAAAGCTACGAATACATTTTCCAAAACACCGAATCCGTTTTTTATCATGGCCGAAGGCGCTCAGATTGATTACGGCGGTCACAGCAACAATGTAGAATATGTAGTACGTGAATTGCTTGATTTTGACCGTTTGGTGGGTCAGGCCATGGAATTTGTAGATAAAAACCCGGAAACTTTATTGATTGTAACAGCCGACCACGAGACTGGCGGACTTTCCTTAATAGACGGCAGTACCGAAAAAGGCTATGTACACGGAAGCTTCAGCACCAACGACCACACCTCGGTAACGGTGCCTGTTTTTGCCTACGGTCCCGGAGCTCAGAATTTTATGGGCGTGTATCAGAACACCGAAATTTACAGCAAAATAATGCAGTTGTTAGGGACAAAATAACAGCTTTGCCAAAAAAGGAACCGCAGTTTTACAATGAAAATTATAAAACTGCGGTTTTTTATTAACTTCTAATTTCCGTTAAAAAATAGTTATGAATAAAATTATTTTAACAGTAGTATTATCCTGCAGCTGTATGTTTATTTTTGGACAGCAGCACGATAAAATATCCGGAGTTGTCTTTGCAGATACAAACAAAAATGAGGTTCCTGATAAAGATGAGGTAATGTTGTCTAATGTTTTGGTATCCAATGGTAAAGATATTGTTCGGACCAATTCGAAAGGAAAATATACGATTTCAAAAATAGAAGGAAATACCGTTTTTGTAATTAAACCGGAAAATTATATTTCGAAGAAAAACAAACAAAATAGTGTTGTCTTTTATGTCCCTTTCGATGAAATAAAAGCGGTTAAAAAGTATAATTTCCCGTTGATTTCCCATGCAGAAAAGAAAGATTTAAAAGTGGTTCTGCTGGGAGATACGCAGGTAGATGTTATGGACGATATTCACCATGTCGGAAAATTGGTCACGGAAGAATTAATGGATCAGGAAATTGATTTTATAGTGCCGCTCGGGGATCTTTCTTTCGATAATCTGAATATTTTTAAGCCTTTGTCCGAGACTTTGGGACTTATTGGAGCTCCTGTTTTTTATACGATTGGAAATCACGATCTCAATTTTAAGGAAACCGCTTTTCAGGACAGGGATAAAAGTTTTGAAAGCGTTTTTGGTCCTTCCTATTATGCTTTTGAGTACGGAACACAATTGTTTTTGGTATTGAATAATATTTATCCCGTTAATGAAAAAGGATATGTAGGCCGCGTTGATGAAATGCAAAAGGAGTTCATCACTAATCTGATTGCAGCAAAAAAAGACAATTATAATTCGATACATTTATTGATGCATATTCCGCTCGAGGAAATGGAAGATAAAGAATGGATTATCAAATCGTTGGAACCTTTTAAAAAGGTGTCAGTCAGCGCCGGACATACCCATACTCAATACCATAAATATTTTGCGAGGGAAACGGGACAGCCTATTCATGAATTAGTGGCCGGGGCCGTTTGCGGGTCGTGGTGGGAAGGGCCGCATGATCTCGATCAGATTCCGTTTGCCTTAATGTATGATGGCACCCCGAAAGGATATTGGACTGTAGGAATAACTCCTGACGACTACACATACCACTACAAAGTTTCCGGAGCTCCTGACGGAAAACAAATAGACATTACCGTTCCGAAAGTAAATGAATGGGACACGACACTCAATATTCTGAACGATACTTTTATTTATGCCAATGTATTTGCAGCTGATGAATTTACAAAAGTGTACATCAGTTTTGATAAGGGAAAATGGACCGAAATGACGAAGTATGAAGGGATTTCCCCTAATGTGCTAAAACAGTATCGCCTGCAAAGCGAGGGAAGATATGACAGTATGAAAATATCCAAATTTCCAAAGCCGGAAACAATCAGCACCCATTTGTGGCGGATAGAAACCCCCGTAGATGCAGCACCGGGTGCACATAGCGTAAGAATAAAAGCTTTAAGCGAAGGAACTAATCTGGAGGTTTTTGGCAATGCTGTTTGGTGGACAAAATAAAAACAGGCCCATGCAATGGTAAAGGCCTTGTCTCAAACGGTTTACCAAAAGGCTTGCGGATTTTTTCCTGAATCTTCTTTTTCGGCTGTAACATATTTGGAGAAATTACTACTAATCAAAAGCGCTTCAATAGCTGCAAATGCTCAAATTTTATCGCGGCGGACATAAATTTATAATTAAATTACTGTTCTTTGCATTTTACGGCAGTATTGAAGAAAGCAAAGTGATTCAATAGATTCCTTATTTTAAATTTAAAGTTTAAAACACAATATTATTGAAGTCATTAAGTTTAAGAGTAGTGATCCTATTTAATTTATGGACAATAGAAAGTTTATCTTACGTTTAAAAAAAGGTAATGAAGCAGCCTTCAAAGAGGTCTATCTGAATTACTATGATAAACTCATCCATATTGCCAGACGATTTGATTTTTCCGTCCTTACCCCGCAGGATTTTGTTCAGGAAACCTTTTTAAGGCTTTATGATAAAAGGGAATTACTTCATGAAGACGTTTTATTGGACAAACAATTGTTTACCATCTGCCGGAATATTATCATCAATCACGTTAACAGGGAAAATAAAATAATTCAGCTTGATCCTTTAAAAGTGGAGATGGCAGACGAAGTGACTGATAGCGGAAATTTTGAGGAGAGAAAAGAAAAGTTGTATACCTTCATCAATCAGCTTCCCGAACAGCAGCAAAAAATATTTACATTACACAAACTGGAAAACCTTAGCTATAGGGAGATTGCAGCGATTACGGATCTTTCCGAGAAGACGATCGCCAATCATATTTATCTTGCCAGTAAATTTATTCGAAAAAAAATCGAAAACCATTAGGAACTTTTCCATTCTCGTTTGTTATCTATAAAAACAAACCATAAAGATGGATATAGAGGTTTACAAAACAGATGTTAAAACAAAAGAGGAAGCAGGTTATCTTGTGAAGCTGCTTCAGTTTGTTATTTCTGACTGTATCATGAATTTTGATACAGAAGGGTATCATATTCTTAAAATTGAGACCAACAGGGAGATCAAGGAAATGGTCTATGGTGTTTTTAATAAGCAGGGATTTCATTGTCAAAAACTATAACGCCCCAAAGATATGGACGAGCATAAAATGGATGAGGAATTAAGAAAGATCTGGGAAGAGAAACCCATGGCACATTCTGATCGTACAAAAGAAGATTCCTGGGAAGCATTCCGCTCCGGGACCTTTCCTTCACAGAAAAAAAATGTAGCATGGCGCAGGTATGCGGCCGCCGCTGCAGTGATTGTAATGCTGGCGGGTACCGGAATTTATTTATGGAAAGATCCACTGCAGACAGGTAATTCAATTGCCGGAAATGTTGTTGAAAATACCACCTCTGCAGTAAAAACCATATTCTTACCCGATAGTTCAAGGGTTGAATTAAGTCCGGCTTCTAAAATTGAATATACCGCTGATTTTTCAATCAACAGAAAAGTTGAAGTGGAAGGGGAAGCGTACTTTAAAGTAAAAAAAGACAAAAAACATCCTTTTCAGGTTTTTTGCGACGAAACGACAACTACCGTTTTAGGTACTTCTTTTACCGTAAAAGGCGATACGAAAAACGGGGTAGTAGTAGCACTTTATGAAGGAAGTGTTCAGATGAGTGTAAAAGATCAGGATAAAAAATGGATCCTGGTGCCCGGTGAGACCTTTACGTACGGAAAAGACAATAGAGCTTCAGTAACCGAATTTAACAGGTTTACTGATTTTGAAAACGAAAAGCTTACCGCTGTTAGTGCTTACATCACGCAGCATTACGGATATAAAGTGATTTTTCCGGAGGAATATAACAACCAGCGAATTACAGTCCGTATCAACAAAAAAGAAGACCTGAAAACAATTGTTCAATTAATATCAGAAATGTATAACCTAAACTTTGAAGTAAATGAAGCATTAAAACAGATTGCTTTTCAGTAGAAAAGAAAAGGATGCACTAGCCGCGAAACTAAACATCCTCCTCATAGTCAGGATAGTATAAAAACTATTCCATTTAATAATATTCAAAAATACAAAATTTCATGAAGCATATAATTTCAGCATGCTTTTTTTTATTCAGTTGGAGTATGTTTTCTCAAAACGTAACCGTAACTGTCGATAAAACAGTAACATTAAAAGAATTTTTTAAGCAAATTGAGCAGCAGACCGATTTTAAATTTGCCTTTACCGATCAGATTAATGTGAGCCAGAAGTACTTTACCCAGGAACACACTTATAAAAATATCGAAATAAAGGAACTGATCAATGAACTTAACAAGAGTGCGTTACTACAGTTTTCGGTAGTGGGTAATAATATTTTCGTCAAACAAAAAGTAACGAAGGCACCGAAAAAAAAAAATAAGCTGACCGGTCAGGTTTTTGACGAAAGCAAACAGCCTGTTATCGGGGCTAATATTTTTATCAAAGAACTTTCAACAGGAACCACAACCGATGCAGACGGAAAGTTTTCCCTGGAAGTGGATAAAGGCAGTTATACCGTCCTGATCAGCTATCTGGGATTAAAAAACAAAGAAAAACAGCTTACCGTTGCTGATGATACAAGGATGAATTTTTTCATGGATGCTGCAGACAGCCAGGAACTGGAACAGGTAATTATCACCAACAGTAAAGCTGTCGACGTCAGAAATACCCAAATGAGTGTCAATAAACTTTCTATGGAAGAAATCAAAAGGATTCCGGCAGCGATGGGCGAGCCGGATCCTTTAAAATCAATACTGACATTGCCCGGAGTTACAAATGCTGGAGAAGCCTCATCGGGCTTTAATGTTCGTGGGGGAGCAGCCGACCAGAATCTGATTCTTCTGGACGGTGCCCCGGTTTACGGAGACTCGCATATGTTTGGATTCTTCTCCATTTTTAATGCCGATGTTGTAAATGGTCTGGATTTATACAAAGGGGGTATTCCGTCAAAATTTGGAGGACGCGTTTCCTCTGTCCTTG
Source organism: Flavobacterium sp. ENC (assembly GCF_020991415.1). Taxonomy (GTDB): domain Bacteria; phylum Bacteroidota; class Bacteroidia; order Flavobacteriales; family Flavobacteriaceae; genus Flavobacterium. The sequence goes on from NZ_JAJMOY010000011.1 coordinate 37,235, forward strand.
ATGTCAGCCAGCAAACCGGGGATTTTGAAAACTACAAAGTAAACGGTGGTATTGGTTTAATCTCAAGCCGTTTATTGGTGCAGGGTCCGATCGAGAAAGAAAAAGGGTCTTTTATTATTGCAGGACGTGCTTCTTACGCGCACCTGTTTTTAAAGCTGGCAGACAATAAGAATTCTGCTATGTTTTACGATTTGAATGCAAAGCTGAATTACCGTTTGGGAGCCAACAACACCATTGCATTTTCCGGATACTTTGGGAATGATGTTTTCGATATTAATGATCGTTTTTCCAGCACGTACGGGAATACAATGGGAATCCTAAGCTGGAAACATAAGTTTTCGGATAATATAAATACCAATCTGTCTGTTTTCTACAGTGATTATAAATTCAATCTGGGCTTGCAGTCCGAGAATTTCGAATGGGACAACAAAATATCCAGTTATGGTCTTAAATATGCGTGGAATCATACCGTTTCAGAAAAGTTAAAACTAAACTACGGAATTGATGGTCAGTATTATGATTTTAACCCCGGTACCGTACAGCCTACCAGTGCTGATTCGCAGTTCAATTACAAGCAACTGGACAAAAAATACGCCCTGGAATCTTCGGCCTATCTGGATTTCGAACATCAGATTACGAAGAAACTGAACCTTCGTTACGGACTTCGTTACAGTATGTTTTATCGTTTAGGGGATGAAAATATCAATACGTACGAAAATGGTAATGCCGTAGTGTATAATCCGCTATACCATATTTACCAGGAAGGAACCCCAACCGGAAGCATATCGTACGGAAAGGGAAAAACGATTAGCAAATTTAATAATCTGGAACCGCGGGTTGCCTTATCCTACGCTTTTAATGATGATAATTCCGTAAAGGCAAGTTATAACAGAATGGCGCAATACATTCATATGTTGTCCAATACCCAGTCTCCGTTACCCATGACCATCTGGACACCAAGCGGACCTTTTACAAAACCACAACTGCTCGATCAATATGCAGCGGGTTATTTTAGAAATTTTAAGGACGGCGATTATTCTTTTGAAGGAGAATTATTTTATAAGAAAATCCAGAACCGTATCGATTATATTGACGGGGCAGATATTCTGGCAAACAATGATATAGAACAGGTGATTTTAAATGGTAAAGCCAGATCGTACGGTATGGAATTATTGTTTAGAAAAAATACCGGGGATTTTACCGGATGGGTTTCCTATACCTTATCGAGGGCAGAACAAAAAACTCCCGGAAGAACAGCAGAAGAACCGGGAATCGCCAATGGTGACTGGTATTTGTCCGGATATGACAAGCTGCACAATCTGAGCATTGTAGGGAGTTATGAATACAATCCAAAGTGGTCTTTTAATGCTAACTTTTCCCTGCAGTCCGGTCAGCCGGTAACGTATGCGAATGAATATTATGAATTTGGAGGGATCAATATTCCGAATTATTCGCTTCGAAATGAAAACAGGCTGCCGGTCTTTCACCACTTAGACCTTGCAGCGACCTATACGCCTAAACCCGATAAAAAGAAAGGATGGCAAAGCTATTGGGTGTTTAGTATTTATAATGTTTACAACAGAAAAAATGCAGCTTCCATGACTTTTACCACCAATGAGGATACGGGAGCCAATGAAACCAGAAGACTGTCTATTTTCGGAATAGTACCGGGTATTTCCTATAATTTTAAATTTTAATGAATATGCAAAGGATTGAAAACTATAATTTTAAAAGTAAAGCACTTACTTTATTCAGCCTTCTCTTTATACTAATTTTTTCATCTTGTGAAGATGTCGTAAACCTTGATCTCGAAAGCGGTGCACCTAAAATAGTCATAGATGGCGAGATCATCTGGAAAAAAGGAACTACGGGTAATGAACAGGTTATAAAAATCAGCAAAACGGCTCCCTATTATAACAATACAACACCAAAAGTTTCCGGAGCGCAGGTGCGAGTGGAGAACAGCGCAGGTACTGTTTTTACGTTTAATGAAACAGAACCCGGTTCTTATGTATGTACCAATTTTGTTCCGGTTCTCAATACGGAATACACGCTGTACGTAACCGCAGAAGGGCAAAGTTTTACAGCGGTCGAAAAACTGACATCGGTCACGCCAATCGATAAAATCGAACAAAAAATAGTTCCCGATTTTGGCGGGGAAGATGTAATCGAACTGACTTTTTATTATAAGGATCCTGCCGATCAGGTTAATTTTTATCTTACCGATTATCAAAGCCAGTTCCTGCTGTATCCTGAATATGAACTGACCGATGATGAATTGTTTAACGGGAATGAAATAAGCACCCGATTTTCAGACGAAGATATGAAGCCGGGCAATACTGTTGAAATTACACACCGCGGCATTTCTAAAAACTTTTATGATTATATGAATTTAATTTTGGAAGGGTATGGCGGAAATCCGTTTTCTATTCCTCCCGGTAATATCAGAGGTAATATTGTGAATACCACGGATGCCAGTAATTTTGCTTTCGGCTATTTCCGGCTTTGTGAAGCAGATACGGTTTCGTATATCGTAAAATAAGATTTTAATTGAAGGTTGATTTGTGATTACATCTGGCATATAGTTATATGTCAGATGTTTTTTTTAGGGCTATTTCAATGCCTCTTTTAAATCATGATAGCCTTTTTCCAGATAATGTTCACAGTCCGGCCACAAAGTTTGTCCTTTCGTAATCCAGGATAATCCGAAAGCTTCAATGGCTACCGTTTCAAGAATAAATACAACCGGAACATTTTGTAAAAACGGCGGTTTCAAAATAAAATACACTCCAAGAAGTACGATGCAGCCAAGAATAACCCAGCCACAAATAATGTAGATGATGTTTCGTTTCTTCTTTTGAGGGCTGACTACGATTTCGTTGTCCTTTAGTTTTGGAAAATAGACTAATGATATAATTGCCAAAGCAATAAAAAATAAACCGGCGAAAATAAAATGCCGCTCAATGCCCAATACCATCGGAACAGTTTCATGGGCAATATGAATGCTGGAAGAACGCGCAGTACTTGTAGCTGTCGGGCTAAAGGCGACACCAATACCACAAAAGGCAGCCAGTGTCGTTAATCCTTTCTCGATAATATTGTATCCATTATACGTAAATAAAAATACGCCCAGCACACTCAAAAGCACCACCAGTACATCTCCATTGCTGGTGTAATAATAATCACTGATGGAGGGTTCGATGAGTTTTTCGCCGATTTCTCCTCTGGTGGTCAGAACTAAAATGAGGGGAAGTAATATTCCCGAAAACCCAATTAAATTTCTCATCGTCAGATAAGAAAGCACCAGTTCATTTTCTTCTTCTTTTTGTTTGTCTGATTTTTTATTTGGCATGGTTTTAAAAATTATATTTTTTGAGTTTATCTTGCTATAAACATTGTATTTAGTGTAAGGCAGCTTACAATAAGTACAGACGAATAATAGTCATTTAATCTTAACTCGTTGGGTGTATTCAAAACTGGTGTCAGGCAGAGCGGAGTCGAAGCCCTTTCCTGTAAAAAAAGGCCTTCGACTTCGCTTAGGATGTCCTTCGACTTCGCTCAGGATGACCATGATTTTTAAAAGAATAAAGATGTTTTATTCAATTTTATACTTTTATCTTTTTGTTTTTAGATCAAATCAGCGTTTCTGTAAATTATACCCAACAGGTTAATCTTACCTAAAATAAAAACTTTTATGCTTACTGTGCAAGAGGTATGGTCATTTAAATTACAAAATAGTTAAGTACCGAAATTTTCAAAAAATAATACTGATCCCGGACGCTGAAGCATAAAAAAACGAGCTAAACGTCCTGATCAGGATATTTAACTCGTTTTTTTACTATTCAGTTTCTGATTTTTAAGTCCGAAAAAGTTTGTTACGCTTTCTCCGCAGCCTTTTTATCTACTAAAAATAAAAGTTCTCCTGAAACAGGTTTAATTAACTGCATCGGATAAAGGGAAGGATTGTAAGCTCCGTGCAGTACTTCTTTCAGGGCATGTGCTTTCTTTTCACCAAAAGCGACTACGACAATTTTTTCTGCTTTATTAATCAGTGGAGCAGTCAGCGTAATACGATGCATGTTCTGGGATTCAAGACGGTAGGCGCTTACCCATTTTTCCTGTTCGTTTAATACCGCTTCCCCCGGAAACAGCGAAGCCGTATGACCATCATCTCCCATTCCCAGTAAAATCAGGTCAAATTTTCCCTCAGACCCTAAAATACTTCTGATGGATTGTTCGTATTTCACGGCATAATCTTCAGCTGAAATGCCGTCTTCATACATGGTAAATATATTTTCCTGCGGAATTGGCACATGGCTTAAAAGTGCCTCAAAAGACATTTTGGCGTTGCTAAGGTTATCCTCAAGCGGAACCCATCGTTCATCGCCCCAAAAAATATAAACCTTGTTCCAGTCAATTTTCGTTTTATAATCGGCTGAAGCCAGTAAGCGGTAAATACCTGCAGGGGATGAACCTCCCGTAAGTACAGCCGAAAACTTACCTTTATCGCTTATTGCTTTTTGGGCAGACGCCACAAAAATGTCTGCTGCTGTACTATTAATTTCTTCTATAGTATCAAATATCTGTATCATTTTACTTTTTCGTTTTCAGTTGCTGTATTGGAAACCCACGCATGTCCTTGTCTGGCCAGTAATTCATCTGCGGCTTCCGGTCCCCAGCTTCCGGCTTTGTAATTCGGAAAATCAACAGGGGCATTATTTTTCCACACTTCCTGAATCGTATCGATGGCATCCCAGGCCTGTTCTACCTGATCCCAACGCATGAATAGGGTAGGATCCCCCGCCAAAGCATCGGAAAGCAGCGTTTCGTAAGCTTCGGGCGACATTGTAGAACATTGGAAATAATCGAATACCATTTCTGCAGGCCGCAACGAAAGTGACAGCCCTGGCTTTTTGGTCATAAATTGCAGCTTGATATCCATTGATGGCTGAATATTGATAATAAGTCGGTTAGGCGTCATTCCTTCATTTCCATATGAAAAAGAGGAATGGGGCACAGGTTTAAACTGAATGACAATCGAAGACTGTTTTTCCTGCATTCTTTTTCCGGAACGCAGATAAAACGGAACGCCCTGCCATCTCCAGTTGTCCAGGTATATTTTCATGGCCACATAGGTTTCCGTATTCGAGTCCGGTGCGATTCCTTTATCCTGGCGATATCCCACTACAGGATTGCCTTTTATAACGCCCGCATCGTACTGGCCTCTCACTGTATAATGATCCACTTCTTCGGGTTTGATGCGTCGAATAGAGCGTAAAACATCTGCTTTACGGTTTCGGATATCATCGGCGCCCAGTGAAGCCGGAGCTTCCATAGCCGTCATGCATAAAATCTGAAGCAGGTGGTTTTGTATCATATCCTTCAGAGCTCCGACTCCTTCATAAAATCCGCCGCGTTCTTCAACGCCCACTTCTTCGGCCACAGTAATCTGGACAAAGTCAATGAAATTACGGTTCCACAAAGGCTCAAACATAGAATTTCCAAAACGGAACGCAAGGATATTCTGAACGGTTTCCTTACCTAAATAATGGTCTATGCGGTAAATCTGCTCTTCTTTAAACGTTTGTGAAAGCATTTCGTTGAGTGCAATCGCTGACGTTTTATCGTAGCCAAAAGGCTTTTCAATAATAATACGGTCCTGACTGACATTTGGCGTAAGCCCTATTTTTTTGATATAAACCGAAATGGTACTAATAAAGGAAGGTGCAATGGACAGGTAAAAAAGTCGATTGGCACGGATCCCGAAGAGCTCATCAATACTGGTTAATTTTGAATTTAATTCATGATAAGATTCCTCCTTGTCGATATCATGTCTTAAATAGGTAATATGTGAAACGAAGTTTTTAGTTTCATCCGGTGAGAGTGTCGCTTTTCTTGAAAACGTGTTTAAATTTTCTAAAACGTAATTGCGAAACTCCTCATCGCTTTTTTCCGCCCTTCCCAGTGCTATAATCTGAAACTTTTCCGGCATACGGCCGTCAAGGAACAAATTTTGAAAGGCGGGAAAGAGCTTTCTTTTGGCAAGGTCACCTGATGCCCCAAAAATAACGATGATTGTTGGGGTGCTATTCTTTACTTTACTCATTTTTTGCGTCGCTTAAGTTCTTAATCATTCCATTCCGTATGAAAGACACCCGGGGCATCGATACGTTCGTAAGTATGCGCTCCAAAATAGTCACGCTGTGCCTGAATGAGGTTGGTTGGAAGATTTTCAGATCGGTAAGCATCAAAATAAGCCAGTGAGTTCATTAGTCCTGCTACAGGCAATCCTTTTTGTACGGCATACTGAATGACTGCTCTGGTTCCGGCCTGACTCTGATTCAGTTTTTCTGCAATAGTATCATCTAAAAGGATGTTGGCTAAGTGGGGTTCTGCTGCAAATGCTTTTCGGAAATCTTCCAGCACATTGGCACGAATGATACAGCCTCCACGCCATATTTTGGTAACAGTCTCCAGATTTAATTCGTAATTGTATTCTTTAGAAGCCGTTCTAAGCTGTGCCAGTCCCTGCGCATAGGTAATCAGGATAGCAAAAAACAATGTTTCTTTAAGGGAATCAATGGCTTCTGCCGTATTTACAGCTGGCGCATCAGTATTCCAGATCAGTTTTTTGGCTGCCTCAATTCTTTCAGGTTTGCTTTTCGACATGTCGCGCATCACTACTGCAGCATCGATGGTCGGAACCGGAACCTGAAGGTCCATGGCATTCTGGGAAGTCCATTTTCCTGTTCCTTTAGATTTGGCCCAGTCTGATATCTGGTTGATAAGTCGTTGACCGTTAGTGTCTTTTTGTTTCAGGATATGGCCTGTTATTTCGATCAGGTAAGATTTAAGATCATTCTCGTTCCACTCTTCAAAAGTTTTCTGAATCGTATCTTCATCGAGATTATAACCTCGTTTCATCAGGTCATAAATTTCCGAGATAAGCTGCATAATTCCGTATTCGATTCCGTTGTGAACCATTTTAACGTAGTTCCCTGCAGATCCGTTTCCTAAATATTCTACACAAGGTTCTCCGTCCACTTTTGCTGCTATAGCTTCAAAAATAGGGCGCAGTCTTTCGTAGGCTTTTTTATCTCCTCCGGGCATCATACTTGGACCGAATCTGGCACCTTTTTCACCTCCGGAAATTCCCATACCGAAAAAGTGGATTCCTTTAGCCGATAATTCGAGGAACCTGCGATCTGTATCGGTAAAATAAGTATTACCGCCATCAATGATAATATCGCCTTCCTCAAGGTGCGGAAGCAGGCTCTGAATGGCGCTGTCGACAGGTTTTCCGGCAGGAACCAATAGCATTATAGCTCTTGGACGCTGTAAAAGCCCGACAAAATGTGTAACGTCTGTTGTTGCTTCGAGTGTATGTTCGGCATCAGCTTCCTGCTGAAGAGAGTTGACCTTTTCGGCATCTAAATCCAAACCTGCTGCGGCAAATTTTTGGCTGGCAATGTTTAAAAGTAAGTTACGGCCCATTACGCCGAGACCGACAATGCCAAAATCAAATGTGTTCATAGTTTTCAAATTAACTAAATTATTAGTGTGCTGTTGTTCACAATACCGCAGGAAAATACGCTGTATTGCTTATGTGGTGCTAAATTAGACAAAAAGGTTGGAATATTAAACAATTAAGCCCGGCCTTTAAATCTTTGACACATAAACAGCTCATACAGCTAAATATAAGGAAAAGTCGCATAAGACGGAGAGGTTTCCGAAGCTGCTTTTTCAAACGCGGCGTAAATTATTTTTTTGTTATAAAATGACTGTTGGTTCGCGATCAAATATTAATAAATCATTAAATGACCGGGCTGATAAAATAACCGATGTTAGTTTAAGATAATTTTGTAAGGATTGTTTACCTATTTTAAAACTGCATTATGAATACTATTTTGATCACCGGATTGCGCGATGGAGACGATTCTTGTTTTAAGGAAATCTATGAGCTATATCATTTCAAGGTATTTTGTTTTGTAAAGAAATATACAGCCCAGCTTGCAGATGCGGAAGATATCACGCAAAATGTCTTTATTCATCTCTGGAAGTACCGCACTAAAATTGAGCCGGGAATAGCCCTGGATGCTATTTTGTTTAAGAGCAGTAAACAGGAAATTTCAAAATGGTATAAAAAACAAAATAAAATTATTTCGGTTGAGTACCTGCAATTGGTAAAAGAACTGGACAGTTCTGAAGAAATTGACGAGAATATTTCCGTGAAAATGGAAAAATTAGAAATGCTCTTGCAGCAGATTCCCGAGAAAAGAAGAAAAATTTTTACACTGCATAAATTTGAAGAAATGAGTTATAAGGAAATTGCGATAGAAATGGGCATGTCTCAAAGTGCCGTGGCCAATCAGATTTCCAAAACACTGCAATACCTGAAAAAGAATTCCGTAAAAAGCTACGAACTGTACTGGTTTGCTTTACTATTCCTCAACCAGTATTAAGAACTTCCTTTTTATTTTACTTCCCTGCCTTATTCCCCCTGAAAGTATCAGGCAATGATTTGAATCCGGGCTCTTATGTAAATTAAATGTAACCTCTTTTTAAGTGTTTTTTGATAAAAGGCTGTATACTAGGGCTTTGTTTATATTTATTTTTTTACATCATTAACAAAACGTTAAGTGTCCTGTACCCCCGTGATTTTTTGAACCCGAATAATCTAATGTAGTTAAGCAGGAGATATTCAGGTTTCCCTGTACAATTAATTTTACGGATACATAATGAAATCGAACAGACTACGTGAAGAATGGGATGCGTTGCCGCAGAAAGGAATATTCTCTGATGAAATAAAATTCAGGATGTGGAACAGGATCCAGAATGCCACAATTAAAAAGCGCAGACGTAATTATCAAAAAGCAATTGCGGCCTGTATAATTCTTTTTATCTCTGTTGCAGGCTATCAGTCTTTTTCTGCATTAGATTTTGCTGCAAGTCCAAAAGTGCTCACTCAGACGTTTCCTCAGGACATCCGATTGCTGCGCTTGTCGGATGGAACAAAAGTCTGGGTGAATGAAAATACCCAAATCGAATATCCGGAACATTTTGCTGCCAACGAACGAATCGTCACATTAAAAGGGGAAGCTTTTTTTGAAGTGGCACGAGATACCACAAGGCCTTTTATTATTAGCTCCGGGGATATCAAAACAACAGTGCTGGGTACTTCTTTTGATGTGAAAGCCTACGGAAAAATAGCAGAAGTAAATGTAAGGACGGGTAAGGTAAAAGTAGAAAGCTCCCAAAATACTGTTTTTTTAGAAAGAGGGGATGCAGCCCTGCTTAGTCCCGAAAATAAGACCCTCAAAAAACACAGAATAACGGTTTTGGAACCGGAATGGAAAAAAGCACTGCTGGATGTTGATGGTTTAAGTCTGGTGACTGTTATTCAAAAATTGCAGGCAGATCACACTTTTACGCTCGAATACGCCAGTGAAAATTTAAAATTACTGCAGCTAAAAGGAACCCTCGATACCAGACAAGGTGTTCCGGAAATATTGCAGACCATTGCTTTTGCTTTAGAGGTAAAGATCAAACCCGTTGCTAACAACACCTATATCGTTAGCCAATAGCAAACAGCCTTGTTGCAGTTTTCCAAAAATACCACAAAATAGAAACTAAAATAAACCATACACACCTAAAACAAATTATTTACTTATGAGCGATTTTTTCAGGCAATTTTCAATTGCCGTACAAATTCTGTTTTTTAGCCTGTTTCTCGGTACAGCAGAGATATATGCACAATCTGGCACTGTGTCAGTAGATTTCAGGAATGCTTCTCCAAAAGATATTTTTGAAAATTTAGAATCCCGGACTCCCTATCGCTTTATTTATCAAAAAGACATCGATTTTAGTAAACCGCTTGTCACGCTAAAAAAAGACAATGTCAGCATTGATGTGATATTGCAGGAACTTCAGGTGCTGACCAACTTAAATTTCAGAAGAAACAACACCAATATTGCGGTCAATAAAAAAATAGCTTCCACCAAAAAGGTGGGTAATATTTCGGGAAAAGTGGTCGATAAAAACGGTCTTGCTTTACCGGGAGCTTCAGTAAAAGTAGTGGAGACCGGAAATACAACGGTCTCAGATTTCGACGGAAATTATTCTTTTAGTCTGGAAGAGGGAACTTATGCGCTGGAAATCAGTTACGTATCCTTTCAGACGCAGAAAATTACCGATATAAAAGTTTCCGCTGAATCGGATGCTGTATTGAATGTAGTGCTGAAAGATGATGCCGAATCACTAAATGAGGTGGTCATTACCCAAACCTATCAGAAAGCGACTGCCTCAACAGAAGGAATGCTGTTGCAGCAAAAAAAAGCGGCTCAGTTTTCGGATGGTATTTCTGCCGAACAAATTGCCAGAACACCGGACAAAGATGTCGGAAGTACCTTAAAAAGAATTACAGGCGTAACGACAATTGACGACAAATATGTAGTCGTGCGTTCTATGGGCGAACGTTGGAACCAGGCAGTAATGGATGGTGTGAATCTCCCGAGTACCGATCCCAACCAGCAGCAGTTTAATTTTGATATCATTCCGACCGCTATGGTAGAAAGTGTTATTGTCAGTAAAAATGCTACTCCGGATATGAATGCCAATTTTGCGGGTGGATATGTAGAAGTGAAAACCAAAGATATTCCAAAGAAAAATTTTATGACATTCACTATCGGAACTTCCTACAACAGCCGAAGCACTTTTAAGGATCGCCTGACCAAACAGGAAGGGGAAAACGATTATATCGGATTTGATGATGGCAGCAGAAGTTATCCTTCCGGTTTGGTCAATATCGCTGTACCTACTACCGAAGCGGCATCAGGGCCATTTTTAGAACAATCCAAAAGGTTTACCCAGGATAATTTTACAACCTATAAAACCTATGCAGCACCGGGAACTTCGATGCAATTTGCAGTAGGCCGGGTGTATGAATTGAAGGACAATAACAAATTTGGTTTTGTGGGTTCCCTTATTTTCAAAAACACACAGGATCAGTTAAAAATTGACCATACCGAAAGAGGAACGTTTATGACCAACTCTGAGTTTACGCCGGAAAAAGAAAATGGGTATTCAACTTTCAAAAGATACGGATATAAAAATTCAGGTGCTTCCTATAACTTCAATTCTACATTGGGGGGGATGTTTAATGCGGGAATTCAGTTGGGAAAGCATAAAATTACAACCCGCAATACCTACATGCATATGTATGACAATCAGCTTACGCAAATTACGGGCTGGAATTTTTATGCCGGAAATATAGAAGGAATTGTAAACGGAAGTTACCTGCCTTTAACAAAAGAAACAGATTATCCGATTTACCAGACTTTTATCCAGAATAAAATAGAAGGAAATCATCGTTTTGAAAATTTCGAAATCAATTGGTTTGGTGCGTATGCGAATACTTCCAAAGACACTAAAGACGCCACTTTTTTAACCAGTAACAGAAGAAAAGTGGGAGACGATGTGCAGCTGTATCAGCAAATTTATAATTCTGATCCGGATGTATTTAAAAGATCCAATTTCACTAATAATGAAAAAGATTATAACGTCGGAATCAATTTTAATTATGCTTTTGATATTGGGGAATCCATTAAAAATAATGTGAAGGCAGGTTATTTCGGTACTTACAAAAAAGCGACTAATCAACAGGAATCTTCCGCGCTGAATGTAGTAGGGCAGGGAACCGATAAAGCTATTGTTGATTTTCCAATCTCCCAATTGCTCGACGGTTCGTATTATCGCTGGGGTGGCTTCGGCTGGAACAGAATTGCCAGTTACGGTAACGAATATATAGGAGATGTTAAAATTCATTCTCCTTTTTTAATGCTCGATAACAAAATTACCCAATACATACGATTGGTATGGGGTATGCGTGCCGAAAGTTATGTGTACACCCAGATTGCCAGCCAGTCTGATAATTCGGGCAGTTTTGAAACCGTACAGAAAGACGATGATATCTGGCAATATCTTCCTTCGGCCAATCTAACAGTAAGCCCGACCAATAAAATGAATGTGAGGCTGGGGTATAACAAATCGGTGCTGCGTCCGCAATTTTCAGAACGACTAAATATGCCTTATTACGATCCGTTACGCGATGCAAAAGTGCTGAATTATACGGGCGGTATCGTTTCTACTATAGTCGATAATTATGATTTCAAGACCGAGTGGTTTCCTTCGCAGGGAGAAATCCTTTCTTTTGGAGTTTATTACAAAAACATCAAAAATCCAATCGAAGGCGTTACACAGATCGGAAACGACGGAGGTTCTCGTACCATCTTCAATATGAATTCCGACAGCGCTAAACTTTTCGGAGTGGAGTTTGAAATTTATAAAAACCTGTCTTTTCTGGGTGAAGGAGATCTCTTAAAGAAAATATTCCTGTGCGGTAATGCGGCATTCAATGATACGAAGGTTACCGGATATGTAAACATTGATGGTACGGGAGGACTTTATGAAGCAAACAGGCCTTTATACGGTCAGGCGCCTTACAATTACAATTTAGGTTTGGACTATATAGGAGAACGTTTCGGATTTAGTGTCAGACACAATGCCATTGGTGATCAGTATATTTTAGTAGGGTTTGATTATCAGGCAGAAGAAATCAGAATGCCGTATGCGGTTACGGATGCCCAGATCAGCTATAAGTTTTTTAAGGAAAAAAATTTAGAACTCAAATTAGGGATTAAGAATCTTTTTGATACGGCTATCGAGACTTATAACAATGCCAACAGCTATTCGAAAATTCAGGATTTTGAATATGGATCCAATCCAAGGGATCAGACCGCGTTAGGTGCCGGAGCAACAGATAAATATGATCCTTATATCGACCGAAAATTGTTTAAAGCCTGGAGCGGAAGAACCATCAGTTTTTCTATGAATTATTATTTTTAGTAACATTAGATTGTCGATTTCAACAATAAAAGACTACTAAAATTAAGAAAACGTTAAGGATAAATTTTAACGTGATTTTTTCGGCTGTTGAAATCTAATATATATAAAGGACCATAGATTTTTTAATAACCATAAAATCGGTCTTCAAATTAATTTCTTTGAAAAAGGGTTGCAAGTAATACTAAACATTTCAGACGTACATAATCTGCAAAAAAAACCAGACCGGAAAGCGGATCAAAATGGTACAATAGATTTTCACGTTCTCCAATATTTTCGGTAGTGTTTGTTTCCGTTTAGAAGAGAAATAACCCTTTCGCTGTGCCCTGAGAGTGAAAGAAGAATAAACAGGGATAAGTTTCCGGCGGTAAAGCGGAAGCTTATGATAAAAGACTTTACCAAAAGGAAAGGTCAGAGGGAAGAAAATTTGCTGCTCTCCCCAAAGACCTCATATGTAAAATACAAGCAGCAAAGTTAATCAAAATTCAGTTATCATGAAAAAAGTTTTTTTGTTCGCGATTGCCATTATTTTCTTCAATTCTTGTCAAAATGATGAAGCAAGTTCTGATTCTTCATTTGCAATGAAATCTGCCAGCGCAGATTATTCAGGTTATCCTTCCACAGTACAAACTGTAAGTGGTAACATTACTACTAATACTACCTGGACAAACGACAGAGTTTGGGAAGTGAGTGGAGTTGTTCGTGTAATAGGGGCAAAATTAACTATACAACCTGGAACTTTCATCAAAGCTAAAGTATTAGCTAGTGGTGCTACAGGTGTAGTAGTAATTACTAAAACAGGTCAGATTGATGCTCAGGGTACTGCAACAGCGCCTGTAATCTTTACAAGTTATAATTTGTTAGACGGAAATGCTGCTACAAAAGCAACTCCCGGAGATTTTGGCGGAGTTGTTCTTTTAGGAGATGCTCAGGTAAATACAGGTGTGACTACTAATATTATTGAAGGTTTAGGAGATCAGCCAACACCTTCTGATTTTTATTACGGAGGAACTAACAATACACATAGTGCAGGAGCTTTAAACTATGTTCGTATCGAGTATGCAGGCCGTATTTTAGATGCAGCTACAGGTGTTGAAATCAATGGTTTAACTTGTGGTGGTGTTGGTAGCGGTACTGTTATTAATCACGTTCAGGTATCTTACGGAAGAGATGATTCATTCGAATTCTTCGGAGGAACAGTAAATGCAAGCCATTTAGTTTCTTTTGCACCGGATGATGACAACTTCGATTTCGATTTTGGTTACACAGGTACTATTAACAAAGCGATAGCGATTGCAGATAAAAATTCAACACACAGTTTAAGCGGTGGAAACCCGGATTCAAACGGTATCGAATTAGATAACAACGCAACTGGTACATCTACTACACTTATTACAAGACCGGTAATTTCTGAATTATCTATCATTGGTGCAAGTGCAATTGCAGGTGGAGCGCTTTATGAAAATGCAATCCACGTACGCAGATTAGGACAAATCAGCCTTACAAATGCTACGGTAACAGGATATGTTACAGGAATCAGATTTGAGTCTCCTTCATTACCAGCAAGTTCTGCAAGAAGCTTTTTATCAGTACATGCTTTCACTGATCCTATATTGCCGGTTGGAACATCTTTAGGTGCAGGAAGTTCTCCAGCATCTACTGCTACTCTTGCTGATTCATGGGGTTTAACACAACCATTTTTTAATGATGGTACATTAAACTTAGCAGGAGCTACAGGTGCATTTAAGACAGAACAAAACTGGACAAACACCTGGACAAAATTTATTAATTTCTAATAAATACCATAATTATTAAATAACTTAACGGGGCTGTCTAAAAAGTGTGTTTATTGTTTTTTTACTAAAGAGGAGGATATATCGTATGCAGTGTTGGTATGCATCTGTCCTCACTTTTTAGGCAGCCTTTGTTTTAAAAATCAAAAAAATGAAAAAAAAATTACTTGTATTTGTTTTTATGCTTATTTCCGGAATCGCATCTGCTCAATTCACCATATGGGAGGATGATTTTGAAGATTCAGATGTGTCTGACTGGACTTTAATAGATACGGACGGAGATGCCGTTAACTGGATTACGCGTACCAATATTCAGGTAGATGAAAATTATGCTGTGATAGAAGGTACTTACAAAATATTAGGTACTTATAATATCAATACGGAAACGCTGGAGTCTCTTGGACATACACAAAAAAACTGGGCAATTGCTCCGGCAGTCGATTTGTCTTTTTACAGCGGCGGAATGCAATTAATCATAAATGCACAAAAAGCAATATTTGATGTCACTAATAATCTATACGTTTACGCCTCTGTCACAGATACGGCTCCGGGTTCGTTTACCCAAATCGCTACTGTAGAAATAAAAAGACAAGATATGATGGCTACTGAATTTAAGGATTTTACAGTAGATATTTCTCAGTTTGCAGGTCAGTCTCAGGTATATTTCGCTCTTGTAAGCGCACCCGACCTTGCTATTGGTTACGAAATAGACAAAATTTCAATTACGGCGGCTTCCTTAGGACTAGGTGACGTACAGGGAAAAAAAGCAACAGTACTAAAACAAAATCCTGTAAAAGAGTATTTGCAGCTGCAGTTAAGCGATGCTTTGAATGCATCCGATATTGCCCTAAAAATATACAATACAAGCGGTGCATTAGTTAAAAATACCAAATATAGCGACTCAGGTATTTTATTGGATAATCTGTCCACCGGTGTTTATTATCTGGTTTTGGAGGATGGGGAAAGAGTCGAAAAAATCAAATTTATAAAAGAGTAAATATTGCTTTTTACGGCTGTATTTAGTAAGTCGTTTTTTGGAAGCAAATCCATTAAATCAGAAATCACACATCATTTTTAAATAATTTACAATTATAACGTATGGATAATTTAGTTAAAATAGTAATTGCTTTTTTAATCACAACTATTTTTCTTTCCTCTTGTACCAATGACAATTTAACTCCCTTAAATCAGGAGCAAAAGGCGGGTAAAGTGGTCATAAAAGGATATAATGCAATGCCCGATTCCATTCAGGTTTCGTTAGACGGCAAATTGCTGATTATAGACAAACATGACGCTTTTTTGAAAAAAATAGAAAAAACATACGAATTTGTATTTTATGATAACAGTACTAAAACAATCGAAATTATCAATAAAAAAACAAAGCAGGTTTTACATTCCTATAATTTCACTACTGCTAAACCGGTCGATACACTTTCATTTTATGCCAAAGAAAATATTTGGATTGAAAATGTACTGTCTCAGAAACCCGGAACTCTGAGTACAACAAAAAGCACTGGATACCGATTTATTTTTCCAAACTTCAATTTGTATGCAAAGAGCAGCTATACGGGTACTCTCGATGCGATTATCACAAAAGCAAACGGACAGGAAATCGGGGTAGTTCAGAATATAACCAAAAACAGTTTTAGTGCTTTTCTGGAATTCCCTTTCAGTTCACCGCCGATCATCAATATTGAGTTGGTAAAACATGGAACCAATGAATCGTACATACCCGGAAAAAAAGTTACTTTTCAGACCATTATGCAGACCAATAAATCCAAGTTAATTGTTCTGGAAGAAAAAGCCGATGCCAACGGTGTTTTTTCGGGAGTAGACGGCACGATCAATTTAACCGACTATTTTTCTTTTTAAGTTTTAAAGTACCAATTTGAATGCTGCCCAATCCATGAAAAAATATCAATTTCTTTTTAAAGGTCTTCTTTTGATTCTTTTTTCCCTGGCGGTTTCCTGCCAAAGTGAAGACGAGCCTGTTATTTACCAGGAGGGCAGTACCGAATATGTAAACAGCTGGATGTACGAACAGATGAAAAAGTATTACCTGTGGAGTGAAAACATGCCGGATCGCACCAGTTTGTCTTTGGATTCAAAAGAATATTTTAAAAAATTATTGCAGGCAGACGATCGGTTTTCTTATGCTACCCATGTTTCGTCACCGGATACATTTCCTAAAAGTATCCGAAGCAGCTACGGATTTGACATGGCTGTTATAGAACATGAGGGGCAAGTTTACGGAATGGTTTTATTCGTACTCTCAGATTCCCCTGCTGAACGAAACGGAATGAAAAGAGGCCAACTTATAAAGTCCGTTAACGGAACGGTATTCAACAGGCAGAATTTTGAGCGCCTTTATCTTGATTTAGGCCATTCAGATCAGGCAAAATTAGTGGTAGCGGAATATTCTTCATCATCCGGTTTTTCGGCAGCGAAGGAAATAGAAATAATACGCGGTTTTACCTTTTCCCAACCGATGCTGCACAAGGTTATTCTAAACAATACAGAAAAAACCGGATACCTCTCAATTCCTCATTTTGATATTGGACTGGCATCACCCTTATTGCAGGTTTTTCAGGATTTTAAAAATCAGGCTGTTACTAAAATCATTGTTGATTTGCGATATAACGGAGGCGGAGATGTTTCTTCTGCTGCGGCATTAAGCATCATTTTGGCGCCTGATATTAAACCGGATAATTTGTTTATAAAGTTTAAAGGAAATAAAAACGGAGGTCTCGTAAACAAATCGTTTAAGGAAGCTCTGGAAATGAATGAACCTTCTGTCAGTTATGACGCATTGCGCGCCGCACATCCAGCCATTCAGGAAGTGTATGTTTTATGTGGAAGCCATACCGCTTCGGCTTCTGAAATTATCATAAACAATTTGAAACCTTTTATGAAGGTCATTACCATAGGCGAAAAAACGGTCGGAAAAGATGTGGCCGGTTTTGCAATAGAAGACAACAGGATTTCCGGTCAGCAGGGATGGGTTTTATATCCGGTTATTTATAAACTGTTTAATGCTGCCGATGAAGGCAATTACAACATGGGTATAACACCTTCCGTAATTCTAAATGAGATTCAGGACCTCGAAATATTTCCTCTTGGAGATACCAGGGAAATTTTAATTCATCAGGCTTTAAATGGCGCTCCAGCTGCAAAAAAGAGTGCTAATTCTTCTGTACACCTCATTCCCGTCAAAGCAAACTATAATGATGCAGACTCTCTTCTTCAGGTTAATTTTAATTAGTTATGGGTTAGGAGTTATGGGTTATGGGTTATGAGTTGAGAATAAAGAATAAAGATGGAGGACTAAAATCTATATTCTACGATCTATTTTCTATATTCTAAAATCCAAAATCCAAAATCTAAAATCTAAAATCCAAAACCCCTACAATAACCCTAATTTTTTAGCTTTCTCTATCAAATCCTTATCACTTCCTTTTCCTTGTAAAAGCTGATCTTTGATGCTCGCTTTTCTTTTTTCGATGGCACTCATGGATAGCGGAATATAATCTGGAAGATTCACTGTCTTAACTCCCTCGGAGATTAGAATTAAAATATGATTGTCGTGGTTGTCCCAGTTTATATTCTTCTTAAACAATTCCCTTTGTGATTCTATAATCGTCTGACTCCGGAATATTTCTCCATCCATGATTTTTTTGCAGATTACAGGAAATAATTCAAAATTGATATCACTTTTTGCTATAAATCCTTCGGGTTTCAGGCTTTTAATGATCTTATCTACTGTCAAAGGTTCACTGTGCATCGTCAGAAGTACTATTTTACAATTTGGAAATCTTTGCCGCAGTAATAAAGCCAGATCCGTACCATTATTGATATTGGCCTTTTTGTAGGAAGGCAGGTTAATATCAAGTAAAGCAAAATCGATAGTTTCGTTTTGTTTCAGGTAAAAATTTATTTTATTGTAGGCATCTTCACAATTGTAGCTCTTTATAAAATCTGGAGTTTTATTTTGATAATTTGTTTCAGTTAGTAGGTTAATATAACTGTCAACTGTCATGGGGTGATCGTCGACTATCAAAATGTTAAAAATCATATTTATTTAATTATTTGTAGCAAATCTAACTAAATATTACGGATAATCCGTACAATTAAAATAAATCTTCTTTATTTTTTTTCCGTAAATAATTATGAATTTAAAGTGATAATTGGAAATATAAATGATAAAATAGATTATTATATGTTATAATTTTTAAAATATGACCTGCAATTTTAAATTTATTAGTTCATACCATATCCTTAAGATGCCTAGATGCTTGCCGTTTTTATAATTTCGCAAACAAGTAGAATTCAAATAAATTTCTATAACTCATTTTGCAGATAGCGCTCTGATTTTTCGATCATCGATAAGATACACTTTAATGGGATTCCCTGCCAATTTCAATAATTTTAAATGACACAAAATAATTTTACTAAAATTTTAAATTTTTGTAGTCTTAAATTAAAAGGTAAAACAGTTTTTCGGTTTGAAAAAATGCTTTTCCTATTAGTGCACATTTCGTCAATGTAGCACCCGTATCTCAAAAAAATCTCATTTATGTTTTGATCAAAACCTGAGATTTTAAGTAATTTTTTTAATACAATCTGAAATCAATTGCGCTGTCAATTTCACAGATATCCTTCGGTAAGATAATCTGCACAGCATTTTGATTTTTAGACCGGCTTCAGAAATCAATTAATTATCTGAATTTACTGTCAATTTTGTTCATTTTTTTAATAATTATCAAGCGATTTTGTTAAAATTAAGAATTTTCCTCTAAAATACATAATGTGTTTTAAATCAGGTATTTATACGCTATTTCAACATCACTTCTTTTACGAATTTTAGCATAACTAAAATTAATCTTACAATTAAAAACACTTTTTGTAAATAAAGTTCAGCAAACCTGATTTTATAAAACGACAGTTTTTACCATAATTTTTATTAACCCTTAAAACCACAATTATGAAAATGCAAAAAAATGTAATCATTCCGTTTTTTGGAATGTTTACGACCAGAAGCCCTCCTTATTTTTTATGAGATTTTAAAATTTTAAAATACAAACCATTAAATCTAATCACATGAAAAAATTATACAAAATTATTTTCCTTTGTGTATGTGGAATAACCTATTCACAGACTCAAAATGATATTGAAACAATCAGGTCTAACAGTAATGTACCGGAACTGGAAACGCTGAGCGAACAATACAAATCTGAAGCAGCCGCGAAAAAAGAAAGAGCCTTCGCTTTAGCTAAAACAAACGGTTGGAGCATTACATTCACTAATAAAGACGGGACAGTAAGCGAACTGATGGATGTAACGCCAGACGGAAAAAAACCAGTTTATTTTACCCCTGATAATGTAAATGCCGCCAAATCTACCAGAGCAAATTTTTTGAATTCAGGCGGTGGATTAGGTCTGAACCTTAACGGGCAATCGATGACTGCTTATGTCTGGGATGGAGGAGCTACACTGCCGACGCATAATGAATTTGGCGGAAGAGTTTCCATTCTTGATGGTGTAACTCTCCTGACAACCAATAATAACAGCCAGCATGCGAATCACGTTACCGGAACTATTGTTGCAGCAGGTGCTGTAGCAGCAGCAAAAGGAATGGCCACTCAGGCAAATGCAAGAACCAATGAATGGAATAGCGATTTAGGTGAAGCTACTGCAGCCGCTAATACTGGCGGAATGCTATTGTCCAATCATTCTTATGGATGGCTAACCGTAGATGGATTGGGCAATGTTCTGATTGATCCCTGGCAGTTTGGTGCTTACCAGACCATTGCAAGGCAGTGGGACAACGTTATGTTTAATGCCCCTTATTACCTAATGGTGAAAGCCGCAGGAAATGACGGGCTGGATAATAGCTCCAATCCAAGTCCGTTGGGAGGCAACGTAGGTTATGACAAACTTACCGGAGCGGCTACCAGCAAAAACAATCTGGTTATTGCCAATGCCAACGATGCGGTCATTAATGCTACTACAGGAGCTTTAACAAGTGTAACAATCAACACGTCAAGCAGTCAGGGACCTACAGATGATTTAAGGATAAAACCGGATCTTGCAGGTAACGGAACCTCAGTATATTCAACAGCTACCCTTACATCAACACCGACACCTTTGACAAACAGCAGTTATGGTAATGCAACAGGAACTTCCATGGCGTCTCCAAATGTTACCGGAACTTTACTTTTATTACAGCAGCATTATAAAAATTTAAAAGGTAATTTCATGCGTGCCGCAACATTGAAAGGATTAGCATTGCATACTGCAGATGATGCCGGAGTTACAGGTCCTGATGCTAAATTTGGCTGGGGGTTACTAAATGCCAAATTTGCAGCGGAAACCATTACCAAAAACGGAACATTTGCTATTATTCAGGAACATACCTTGCCAAACGGAAGTACCTACAGTTTTCCTGTAACCTCAGATGGTGTAAATCCGTTAATTGCTTCTATATCGTGGACTGATCCTGCCGGAACAGCCAATTTGGGAAGTATTGTAAATGTAAATACCGCCAGACTTGTAAATGACCTTGATATCAGGGTAACCAATTCAGCAGGTACAGTTCTTCCGTACAGACTGCTCTCGGCTACAGTAAACGGACTGGGCGATAATACCAGAGATCCCTTCGAACGCATTGCGATTACAGGAGCAGCAGGCAATTATACCGTAACGATTAGCCATAAAGGCACTTTGGTAAACGGCAGTCAGAAATATTCTGTAATCGTGACCGGTATCACAGTTCCTATTGCTGATTTATACATAAAAGACAGACCATTTGATACCGGTATAGAACCGAACCCGGATTCAGGTCCGATGTGGATCAGTGATGACATTTGGGTAAGACAAAATACAGACGCCGGACTAACACATGAAAATCCGGAATATAAAACAAGTTCACCTAATGCAGTATACATAAGAGTGTACAATAAAGGAACAAATCCGAGTTCATCAGCAAAAGTAAAACTCTACTTTGCAAAAGCGTCCTCGGGATTAACCTGGCCGACTAATTTTGTAAATTTCAGTATAGGAACTGTTAAACATGGTGACGAAATCGGAGAAGTGAGTATCCCGTCTATAGTGCCGGGCGGCAGTACAATTGTGATGGTACCGTGGTATCCGCCAAATCCGGCCGATTTTACAAATGATATACATCATTTTTGTTTGACAGCCAGAATTGAATCACCAAGGGATCCAATGCCAAATGAAGTAAATAACATCTCCATTGGTGCCAATGTCAAAAACAACAACAACATCGCATGGAAAAACCTGAGTGTGTATAATTTAAATACAACAGATTTTGTGGCGCCTACAGCAGTATTTATAAGAGGAATTAAATCGAAATTAATCAATATAAAATTCGTTGATAAAGGATTTAATGAAGAACTTAAAAATAATTTCTTTGAATTGGGAGGTACAATTGAAGCGACGCTGGACGAACGCTTATTCGAAAGAGCACAATCCAACGGAAGCCTGAAAGGAGTGAAAATTTTGGATAAAAATAAAATCCTGATCAGCTCCAGAGATGCATCGATTGCTAATTTACCAATCGGTATCGGAGAAACTTTCAGCATAAAATTCGATTTCAGAGTAGCCAAGGATTTTCCGGACGATCAGCAGATCACCTTAGACCTTGTTCAGGAAGATGCTCAGAAAGGAGAGCTTGAAGGAGGAGAACGTTTTGCCCTGGTAAAAGCAGAGAAGCCTAAAAAAGAGTCCAGTGAAATAATGCTTAAAGAGGCAGCAGAATCGGGAGTAATTACCATTTATCCGAATCCTACTGATGGTATCTTTACCATAAATGTAAACAATGACCAAAAGGGAACTTTAAAAATAATCAATATGTACAACGGAGTTGTTTTTGAAGAAAAAAACAGCAAACAACCGGAATTTCATGTCAATATTGCCAAACAGATCCCTGGAATTTACATTGTCCAGTTTACCTCTGAAAGCGGAGTTGTAACGACCAGAAAAATCATTAAAAAATAATTTACTATTCTTTTGACCTACGTGGAAAAGCAGCCTTCGGGCTGCTTTTTTAGTTTCTCAAATAGTGCTGAATACACAGTATTTATTGAAGTTTTGTAATAAAGAATACTAAATCCTGTAAAATTTTATAAGCAGATATTTGCTAATTTTAGGAATCTGAAAATTACAAAATGAATCCTCCACTACTAGCTTTTAACGATAAAGGAATCTACTGCCAGCAGGCCGATGTCTATCTTGATCCGTGGCGTCCGGTAACCAACGCCATTATTACCCACGGTCATGCTGATCATTCGCGCTGGGGGCATAAAAATTATATCACGCATCATACCAATGTACCCATCATAAGACACCGCCTGGGAGAGATCAATGTGACAGGAAAAGACTGGAACGAAACATTTACCATAAACGGCGTTACATTCTCACTGCATCCCGCAGGACATATCATCGGATCGGCTCAGATTCGCGTAGAATATAAAGGCGAAATCTGGGTTTTTACGGGGGATTATAAAACTGAAGATGACGGAATCTCTGTTCCTTACGAAGTGGTAAAATGCCACTCTTTCATAACCGAATGTACTTTCGGACTGCCTGCTTTCAAATGGACGCCGCAGGCCGAAGTCATGACAGACATCAACAATTGGTGGGCAGAAAACCGGGCGGAGGGAAAAACCTCTGTTCTTTTTGGATATTCGCTGGGAAAAGCACAGCGATTGCTAAAATACTTAGATACCGATATCGGTAAAATATATACGCATGGCGCAATAGAAAATATGACCAATGTCTTAAGACCGCTGGTCGATTTCCCGCCAACCACCCGAATAACTTCAGAAGTAAAAAAAGAAGATCTGTTAGGCAGCATTGTACTGGCTCCGCCAAGTGCCCACGGAAGTACCTGGATCAGGAAAATGACGCCTTTCGTTACCGGATCTGCCAGTGGATGGATGGCTTTTCGCGGGGCAAGACGCCGACGTGCAGTAGATCGCGGATTTGTACTGAGCGATCACTGCGACTGGACTGGATTACTTGAAAGTATAAAAGCAACCGGTGCCGAAAAGGTAATTTCAACCCATGGCTATTCGGATATTTTCTCGAAATACCTTCAGGAGTTAGGCTATGACGCCCGTACAGCCCACACACAATACGAAGGAGAAGCGGGGGAAATGGAGGTTAAGAAAGAAGATGAGGAAGAG
The DNA here is from genome assembly GCF_020991415.1 of Flavobacterium sp. ENC. GTDB lineage: Bacteria > Bacteroidota > Bacteroidia > Flavobacteriales > Flavobacteriaceae > Flavobacterium. The sequence continues at coordinate 61,134 of NZ_JAJMOY010000011.1, forward strand.
AATATCGGGAAAAGAGTATAGAACATAGAATATAGAATATAGAGTATAGAATATAGAATAGGAAAGAAAAGAGCAAAGAATAAAAAGTAGACAAAATAATATAGAGTAAGGTAAGATTATAAATTATCCAGCAATCTTGTTTCTGCTGTCTATACTCTATATTCTATATTCTTTCATCTCCAACAAATAACTTAACGTTACGAAAATGAAAAACTTTGCCGAACTTATAAAAACACTGGACAGTTCTAATAAAACTTCGGTAAAAGTGGATGCTTTAACGAATTACTTCCGCAATGCCAGTGATGAAGATAAAGTCTGGACCATTGCGATTCTTTCGCACCGTCGTCCGCCAAGGCCTGTCAATACTACTTTATTGCGATTATGGGCCAATGAACTTGCCGGTATTCCGCTTTGGCTTTTTGAGGAAAGTTATCATATCGTAGGCGATCTTGCCGAAACCATTGCACTGGTAATTCCGACTACAAAAGAACATTCCGACAGAAGCCTGACCGAATTTTTACAGGAAATCATAGCCTTAAAAAAGAAAACAGACATAGAGAAAAAAGAGTATCTCCAAACCAACTGGCTGGCTTTAAATTATTATGAACGCTTTGTTTTTACAAAACTAATCACAGGAAGTTTCAGGATTGGAGTAAGTCAGAAGTTAATGACGAGGGCACTTTCAAAAGCCGAAAATATTGATGAAGATGCTTTGGCTTATAAATTAATGGGCGACTGGAATCCCAATAAAATCTCATTTCAGGAATTGATTCTGGACGAAAAAAACAGCGACTATTTATCGAAACCCTATCCGTTTTATCTGGCGTATCCAGTGGAAGGAGAACCTTCTAATCTCGGAAATGCGGAAGACTGGAGTGCCGAACATAAATGGGATGGTATTCGTTCCCAGACCATTATCCGTGAAAACGAAATGTATGTCTGGAGTCGCGGCGAGGAATTGGTTACGGACAAATATCCTGAATTTGCCGCTTTCATAGGAGTGATTCCGGATGGGACAGTTATCGACGGTGAAATTCTTCCCTTTATAGATAATGAGATAGGAACTTTCAATGATCTTCAGACCAGAATCGGACGAAAAACGGTTTCTGCGGCCATCCTGAAAAAAGCACCGGTTATTATAAAAGCGTACGATTTATTAGAATGGAAAGGAGAAGACATCAGAAATCTTCCTTTTGAAGAACGGCGTGTCCTGTTAGAACAATTATATGAAGATATCAAACACCATGAAATTCCGCTGCAGCTTTCCGAAAGGGTAAAATTTTCAGACTGGGAAGAATTAACAGCAGAAAGACTCCGTTCCCGCGAAATGAAAAGCGAAGGACTGATGTTGAAACGAAAGGATTCACCGTATTCGGTAGGACGAAAAAAAGGAGACTGGTGGAAATGGAAAATAGAACCTTTAGTTATCGATGCCGTTTTGACCTACGCCATGCGCGGACATGGACGGCGCTCGAACTTGTTTACCGATTATACTTTTGCCCTGTGGCAGCAAAATGAAAATAACGAACGCGAATTAGTCACGTTCGCCAAAGCTTATTCCGGCTTAACGGATGCCGAATTCAGAATGGTCGATGACTGGATCAAGAAAAACACACTGGAACGATTCGGACCTGTGCGAAGCGTAACACCGCAATTGGTTTTCGAAATTGGCTTTGAAGGAATCGCGCTTTCAAAAAGACATAAAAGTGGCATCGCAACGCGGTTTCCAAGGATTCTGAGATGGCGTCATGATAAAAAAATGGAAGAGGCCAATTCGATTGAAGATTTAAAAAGTATGATTGTATAGCTGTAAAATAGCACGCGGATAGAACGGATTTTTTGCATTTTTTGTCATTTCGACGAAGGAGAAATCACACGAGAAACTCCGCAACTAAAGTCGCTAATCTTTGTTGAATTTCGAATGCGATTTACTTGTCTGTTCGCTATCGTTCTGATTTCCTGCGACGAAAGGACAGGATTATGGCTATAAAAAATAATTTAAAGGATTAAAATAAAATGAACAGAGAACAGCTTTTTACCGTAGCAAATGATTGGTTTCATCAACAGGGTTGGAAACCTTTTCCGTTTCAGACGCAGACCTGGACGGCTTTTTTGCAGGGTAAAAACGGTCTTCTGAATGCCCCGACAGGCAGCGGAAAAACCTATGCACTCTGGCTGCCGATTGTTTTAAACTACATTAAAAAAAATCCTAATTATAAAACGAAACATACGCCCGGACTCAAAGCCATCTGGATTACGCCGCTGCGGTCCCTTTCGGTAGAAATCAAACAGGCTGCCGAACGTGTTGTGCTGGATCTGGAAACCAAAATGACTGTCGGAATCCGTTCCGGGGATACGTCGGCCAGTGAAAGGGCCAAGCAAAAAGGAAAAATGCCCGATTTACTGGTCACTACTCCCGAAAGCCTGCAATTACTGCTGGCAACCAAAGGCTATGACAAAATTTTTGGCAATTGCGAAGCGATTGTAATTGATGAATGGCACGAATTGCTGGGCACCAAACGCGGTGTACAGACCGAACTGGCTTTATCACGATTAAAAAAAATAGCACCCAATTTGCGTATTTGGGGAATTTCGGCCACTATAGGCAATTTGCAGCAGGCACAGGAAGTTTTACTCGGAGTGGATTCAGAAGCGTATCACAACTCGGTTTTGATTAAGGCAGTCATTCACAAAAAAATAAAAGTCATTTCTATCATTCCCGATAAGATGGAAACCTATCCCTGGCGTGGCCATATGGGGCTGCATCTGATTGACGAAGTTGCGAAGATTATTAAAGCCAGTAAAACAACACTCATTTTTACAAATGTACGTTCAGCCTGTGAAATCTGGTTTCAGCGCTTACTCGAAAAATATCCGGAGTTTGCTGGGGAAATGGCCATGCATCACGGCAGTATCAGCCGCGAAACCCGCCTTTGGGTCGAGGATGCGATTCGCAATGAAGAACTGAAAGTCGTCGTTTGTACCTCAAGCCTGGATCTGGGTGTTGATTTTGCGCCAGTTGAAACGATTATTCAGGTAGGAGGACCAAAAGGCGTTGCCCGTTTTTTGCAGAGAGCCGGACGAAGCGGACACCAGCCCGGGAAAGAAAGTGTGATTTACTTTCTGGCTACCCATGCTATTGAATTAATTGAAGCTTCGGCCTTAAAAAAAGCAGTCGAAGATAATGTTATCGAAGACCGGGTGCCGTATCTGAACAGCTGGGATGTGTTGGTACAGTATCTCAATACGCTTGCCGTGTCAGACGGATTTTATCCTGACGAAATTTACGAAGAAGTGAAGGGAACATTTTGTTATCAGGCCATGACGGAAGAGCACTGGAAGTGGATCCTGAATTTTATTTCAAACGGAAGCCAGAGTTTACAGGCATATGATGAATATAAAAAAGTAGATGTAGAGGAAGACGGACGTTTTAAAATCAACAGCCGTCTGATTGCCATGCACCACAGAATGCAGATCGGAACAATCATAGGCGATTCGGTTTTGAATGTGAAATACATGAGCGGCGGTTATATCGGAACCATTGAAGAGTGGTTCATCACCAAATTAAAACCGGGGGACACTTTTATTTTTGCCGGTAAACGACTCGAATTATTCAAAATTCGGAACATGCAGGTTTTGGTGCGAAAAGCAGATCCGAAAAAAATATCAAAAGTAGTAAGCTGGATGGGAGGCCGAATGGCACTTTCGGCACAAATGAGTGAATTGCTCCGACAGGAATTATACCGCGCCAATACGGATAATCTTTCGCCGGAATTAAAAGCCCTTCAGCCATTATTTACAAGACAGCGAAAGGAATCTATTGTACCTAAAGCAGATGAATTTTTAATAGAGACTTTTAAAACAAGGGAAGGATATCACGCTGTTTTTTATCCGTTTGAAGGACGCTTTGTACACGAAGCTCTGGCAAGCTTACTGGCCTATAGAATTAGTCTGTTGGTATCGATTAGTTTTTCACTGGCGTACAATGATTATGGATTTGAATTGCTTTCGGACCAGGAAATCAATATGCAGGAAGTCCTGGATAATAATTTATTTTCGACAGCGTACGTTCATGATGATTTGCAAAAGAGCCTGAATGCCACCGAAATGGCCAGAAGAAAATTCAGGGACATTGCCGTGATTGCGGGATTGGTTTTTACAGGCTTTCCCGGAAAAATGGTCAAAACAAAGCATTTGCAAAGCGGTTCCCAGTTGCTGTTTGAAGTTTTTCGGGATTACGAACCCGATAATTTATTATTTCAGCAGTCGTATCGGGAAACCTTCGAACACCAATTGGAAGAAGGCCGTCTGATTATGGCTTTGGAGCGAATTCAAAATCAGGAAATTGTGTGGAAATCCTGTGCAAAACCCACACCATTCAGTTTTCCGTTGATTACCGACAGATTAAGAGAAAAGCTTTCGAGTGAAACATTAGCAGAACGAATTAAAAAAATGACCGCTTCCTACATGAAATAATTATGAAAATAACAATACAAGATCAGACATTCGTTTTACATCCAAGTGGCGCTTTATTTTGGGAAGACAAAAAATGGCTCCTGATTTCTGATGTACATCTGGGTAAAGTATCACATTTCAGGAAACACGGTGTTGCCATCCCTAACAATGCGATTGCAGAAAACTTCAACAGGCTGACAGCGGTAGTCGCATTTTTCAGTCCCGAAAAAGTGATTTTTCTGGGCGATTTATTCCACAGCTCCAAAAATCAGGAGTGGGATTTATTTGAAGAATGGGTTTCCTGCTGTGTCAGTGAAATTACCCTTATTGCCGGAAATCACGATATTATTAATAAAAAACATTATACCGATATTCACATAGACGTGTTGCAATTCCTTGAAATTGATGGCTTTTTACTAACACACCATCCAAAGGAAAACAAAGGCTGGTTTAACTTTTCAGGACATATTCATCCCGGAGTTACCCTGCGGGGTTTAGGCGGCCAGTCTTTAAAACTTCCCTGCTTTTTCCAGAAAGAAAATCAGATGATTTTACCTGCTTTCGGAGAATTTACAGGTAAACATATCATGAGACCGGAACAGGGCGATCTTATTTATGCAATTGCGCGGGATGAAATTGTGATTGTCAACAGTAAATAACTTAGAACCAATTAAAAAACAATAATAAATTATGGAAGCGTCAGCAAATTATATACGTTACAGTGAAAATATAGAGGTGAAACAACCGGACGAAGACGAAATCAATCAGAAAATTGTAGACTCCATGGCAAGGATAAACCGGCTGATGTATGAAAAATACCGTCATGCCATTCGCGATGCACATGCCAAAAGTCACGGAATCCTGAAAGGGGAATTGAAAATATACGATAATCTTCCGGAGCATTTAGCACAGGGATTGTTCCGCGAGCCCAAAACCTATCCGGTTATCATTCGCTATTCTACGGCACAAGGCGCTATTGTACCGGATAAGATGTCCGCATTTAGGGGAATGGCCATAAAAATTATCGGAGTAGAAGGAGAAAAATTACTGCCGGACCTTGCCAATGCACTGACCCAGGATTTTCTGTTGGTAAATTATCCTGTCATCCCAACCGGTACCATAAAAGAATACCTGAAGTTGCAGGAAGGACTCGAAAAACAGGCAGAAAGTGGCGAACTGTTTCAAAAAATAGAACAGCAGGTTGCGGTTGGGGTACAAAATGTACTGGCTGCCGTGGGACTTGCAGACGACACAAATACGCTGAGCGCACCGGGGCCTCATATTTTAGGTGATACGTATTTTAGTATGGCAGCGATTCGGTACGGCGATTATGTGGCCAAAATCAATGTAAAACCGCTTTCAGAAAATGTAAAAGAAGTATCGGGCAAAAAAATAGATAAAGAAGAAATCGAAGCAGATGAAAATGCTTTTTTAACCAAACTGATTTCGGATTTTTTTAAGTCCGATACAGCAGAATATGAAATGTGTGCACAACTTTGCACAAATCTGGAAACTATGCCTGTTGAGGATGGTTCAGTACAATGGCCGGAAGAACAAAGTCCCTATCAGCCCATTGCTAAACTGACTATTTTGCCTCAAAATACGTTTAGTCCCGAACGCAGGGTGTATGCCGATGATGTTTTGAGTTTCAATCCGTTTCACTGTCTGCCGGAACACCGTCCGTTGGGGAATATCATGAGGGTTCGAAAATTAGCCTATGAAACGTCAAGCAGGTACAGGCATCATATGAATGCACAGCCAAGGACTGAACCGGTGGGAATTGATGAGCTTCCGGATTAATTATTTGATTAATAAAGTATTATATAAAAAAATAGCAGAATCATATAACAAAATCGGCTGTGAAGATTCTAAATTTGATACATAAATTAGTATTAATTAAAAACCCATATTATGAAAACGTCATTGAAATCAAAAATTGCAATCGTTGTTGTAATTGCAGGGCTTTCGTTCTCCTGTAAAACTAAAGATACAACCCCGGTTGACGAAAATACTACGTATGAAACAGATTCTGCAGCGACCACTATTGACAGTACACAAACGCCGGTAGATACTACAACTGTTGATACCACAAAAACTGTAACGCCTTAATAAACGTTACCATTTTGAATTAGTAAATAGAAAAAAGCCAGCAATGATTTCTCACTGCCGGCTTTTTTAGTTCTTAAAAACTAATTTTTAGTTATGACCGGATTCCAGATAGGTTTTTAGGTTCTGAACATCATCATTTACTATTTTCTCAAAAAACGGGTTTAGCAATTTGGCGGCGCTTTCACCTGCAATTCCCAGAGGCGCACGATATGAAATGGTGATATCAAGTTCTGTTGCTTTTCCTTTTTGTTTAAAAACCACTTTTCCTACATTTTCAACAGACGCATCTGCTAAAGAATGCCAGCTCAAAAGTCTTTCTTTTTCATCTTTTATGATTTCTGCTTTCCAGGTCAGTTTACCGATTCCGGCCGGACCTTTGGCAACCCATTCCGAAGTGGTAGCGTTGATGGCTTTTACAGATTCCAGGTGGTTCATAAATTTAGGAAGGTTTTCCAGGTTTCTCCAGAATGCATATACTTCGCTCACCGGTTTATTAATCACACTGCTTACTCTGATATTCACATTATAAGCTTTGTCATTTTTCAGATGATCCACGGCATCGTAGACAGGACAATATCCGCTGATTCCTCTTAGGAGCATGGATCCGCCGAGCGTACTTTTTGTGATGTTTTTCTCTTTTTTGGCGAGGCCATTGTATAACAGATAGGCGCCGCTGGTTACCATAATGATTCTTTCAAATGTTGAAACATTATTTTTTAAATTGGGAGTATGTTCCTTTAAAAATTTTGCAGGACTGTTTGTTCTTGTTTCCATGATTTTATTTTTTGAAATTATTATTTTTTATTTTCAATTTTAAAATTACCTATAAATCAACAGGATAGCCTTACAGGATCTTTTGTTGATTTTACAAGATTTCATTTGAAAATCTGTATAAAAGAAAAATCCATTGTAATGAAAATTTCAGTTACAATGGATTTTTCGTAAGGCGTTATTTTTATTATACAGGCTGATTGGCAGCACCGGTGTTAGGTGTGTTTTTGCCTGTAAGATCTCCTGTAAAATCGGTTATTTTATCTTTTAAGTTGTTTAGATAATCCGATTTAAGATCTGCTAATTTGTTTCTTAGATCTTCTCCTTTTTCCGGAGCAAATAAAACTCCTATTGCTGCTCCTATTGCAACTCCTGTAAGCAATGTGCATACTAATTTACCTGATTCCATGATGTTTATTTTTAAGGTTAATGTTCAATTTTATTTAATTTATATACTAATCGGTAGCATATTTTTCGTTGTCGTTTATTTCAAAATCAGGATTCTGATCAGAATCATAATCATTCTCAAAACGGTATTCTTTTTCTTTTTCGGCCTGGGTCAATTCGTATTTCAGTAAATCTTCATTATAACCCGTATTAGAGTTATTCTGATCGTCTGTGTAATCCGCTTCGTATTCATCGTTGCGGCTGACCTGATTAATTTCCGTCCAGTTATTTATATTGATGTTCATTTTATTTATTTAAAGTGATTAATTGCTATTTCAAAAAACATTAAATGTATCTTTTACAAATTTGCAATTTTACTGACGTAATTACTTTACATAACTTTTGCAAATTTTTATACTATTTTAATTATGAGGGTATTATGAAGGGAACTGGTCTTATTTTGAATAAAGGAAGACTGTCTTAAAAAGTTTTAAAGCATTAAAAAATAAATAAGCCCACAACCTGTATGAATAAAAGCTGTGGGCTTACCTTTTTTATAGGTCTCTGTCTTTTCTCAGAGGGTTTCTTCGATTTTCGTCATCATAATTTTCATCATTCTGATTCATATCATCTTCACGGTTTTGACCGGTTCTCCTGTTTTCCTGATCACTGTCCGGAGAATTTATATCCCTGTCATTTTCATCATAACGGTTTGGATTTGTATCCATTTTTTCAGATTGTCCCTCATTTCTCTGGTTGGTCTGATTTGATTCCTCGTTGTAATTACGATCATCCCGATCATAATTACGGTTTTTGTTTTCTTCCATAATTAATTGTTTAAAAGTGTTTATTAATTTACTTTTTAGCAGGGCTTTTTTTCACAGCTTTACCGGCATCTTTTCCTGAATTTTTATCAGTACTGCTTTTGCCTGCTGTTTTTTTATCTGCCATTTTTTTTCCGTCATTTACATTTGTTGTGTTCATGATTTTTAATTTTAAATGATTACAATTCCAAAATTAGAATTTATGATTTTCTTTATTTTATAGAATTATAATTTGTAATTATATAATTATCAGTGTTCTATATTGTTAATTTCGTAAAATGCAGCCTATACAAGGAGAAGAGATTTTAAAAGGCAATACAACTTATAAGAAAAGAATAAAATATAAAATGACGGATTTTGAAAAAGAAGCAGGCTCCGTTTTAAATTTTTGCATAAAAAGAGTTTTTGTAGGGTATTGTTATAGGATAAAAAAAGATATGATTAGATTACTGTAGTATAAATAGCTGTTAACGAATAAATTGGTTGCTTCTAATATTATAAGATTCACTTGTAATTATGTAAGTGCTTCCGCTTTGGCTCTTTTTAAATTTGATAGCTTAAATTATCTAATTTTCTAAAGCTAAAAAGATGAAAAAAACCGACAAAACAAATCCGACCGGATCAGACGCAAAACAACAGGATTTAAATTTAAATAAATCAGATGCGAGCGATCAGTTTTTAACAACCAATCAGGGAGTTAAAATAAATGATAATAATAACAGTCTAAAAGCAGGCGAAAGAGGACCTTCCTTACTGGAGGATTTTATTCTTCGTGAAAAAATCACCCATTTTGATCACGAGCGTATTCCGGAAAGAATTGTTCATGCCAGAGGTTCTGCGGCTCATGGTTATTTCGAATTGTACAAATCACTGGAGCAATACACTAAAGCAGAATTTTTGAATGACACCAGTATCAAAACACCTGTTTTTGTGCGATTCTCTACCGTTGCAGGTTCGCGTGGTTCGACCGATTTAGCACGTGATGTACGTGGATTTTCGGTTAAATTTTATACACAACAGGGAAACTATGATTTGGTAGGAAATAATATGCCTGTATTTTTTATTCAGGATGCGATGAAATTTCCGGACCTGATACATGCTGTAAAACCGGAACCACACAACGAAATGCCACAGGCAGCTTCTGCGCACGATACCTTTTGGGATTTTATTTCCCTGATGCCGGAATCGATGCACATGATTATGTGGGCCATGAGTGATCGTGCTATTCCGAGAAGTTTAAGAATGATGGAAGGTTTTGGAGTTCACACATTCCGTTTTATAAACAGCAATAACGAATCACATTTTGTAAAATTTCACTGGAAACCAAAATTAGGAACCCATGCTGTGGTGTGGGATGAAGCACAAAAAATTTCAGGAAAGAATTCTGATTTTCACAGACAGGATTTATGGGAAGCAATAGAGACCGGTAATTTTCCGGAATGGGAACTGGGCGTTCAGATAATCCCGGAAGCCGACGAACATAATTTTGAGTTCGATTTACTGGATCCAACCAAATTGGTTCCGGAAGAACTGGTTCCGGTGACAATTATCGGAAGAATGGTTCTGGATAAAAATCCGGATAATTTCTTTGCCGAAACAGAGCAGGTGGCTTTTCACCCCGGACATGTGGTACCCGGAATTGATTTTACAAATGATCCCTTATTACAAGGAAGATTATTCTCTTATACCGATACGCAATTATCAAGATTAGGAAGCCCTAATTTTCATGAAATCCCCATCAACAGAACAGTAGCTCCAATGCACAATAACCAGCGTGACGGACATATGCGTCAGGAAGTAAATACGGGGCGTGTGGCTTATCATCCGAATTCACTTGGAGGTGGATGTCCTTTTCAGGCAAAAATCGATGAAGGTGGGTTTGTGAGTTTCAATGAAAGAATCGATGCGCAGAAAGTACGAGAGAGAAGTACCAGTTTTGCAGATCATTTTAGCCAGGCTACACTTTTTTACAACAGTCAGACGCCTGTTGAACAAAATCATATTATCAAAGCACTTCGTTTTGAATTGGGTAAAGTTGAGACTACTGCCATACGAGAAAGAACACTTGGACTTCTGTCTAAAGTGGACAAAACACTTGCAGAAAAAGTAGCAAAAGGATTGGGATCTACAGTTCCTTCGACTTTAGAAAAACCAATTAATCACGGTGTAGGTGCCGATGCCAATGACAATCAGGAACCTACTACGGTAAAACAGTCTTTAGAAAGTTCTGATGCCCTGAGTATGCTTAAAAACAAAACACTTTCCAATACAATTGCAACGAGACAAGTTGCCTTTTTATGTGCCGATGGTGTTAGCGCAGCGTCAGTAAATGCCATGAAAACTGCCCTTGAAGCGGCAGGGGCACAAGCCAAAATTGTGGCTCCTCATTTGGGAACCATAACTGCTGAGGAAGGTGATACTATTGTAGTAGATCAGAGTTATCAGATCGCGGCTTCCGTGTTGTTTGACGCAGTCTTTGTTCCTGCAGGGGAAGGTATCCTGACGTTAATGGATATTCCGGAAGTTCCTGAGTTTATTAATGATTCTTTCAAACATTGCAAATTCATTGCCGCTGAAGGTGAGGGGACAGATATCCTTTCGATTACGAATGCAAAAGTAAAGGATCATAACGCAGATGAGGGAGTGCTTACAAGTGAGAAAAAGGGTGAGAAAAATTTCGCCGGTACTTTCATTAAAATGATGGGGAAACATCGTTTTTGGGAAAGAGAAAAATTAGTATAAAACAATAGTATTTCATTTCTACATTTTATCATGAAAAAAATCATTTACCAAAATAGTCTGTCCCTGGTTTTTATACTATTATTCATAGGAGCTTTCCTCGGACAGACTCTTTTTGGTATTGACGAATACAACAAAGAGCTGACAGAAAACGGAGGTCATGCAGTCACGATGTACGAGTACCTGAGCAGCGGACACTTTATTGAATCTACTTTTGAGAATTGGGAAAGCGAATTTTTACAAATGGGTTTGTTTGTGTGGTTTACTATTTTTCTAAGACAAAAAGGATCCTCCGAATCCAAAAAATGTGAGGGAAAAGAAGAAGTCGACCGTGAGCCATCCCCAAAACGCAAAGATGCACCCTGGCCCGTAAAAAAAGGCGGAATCTGGCTAAAACTCTACCAATCCTCTCTGACACTGAGTTTGTTTGTATTGTTTATTGCCTCTTTTGTCCTTCACTTGTACGGAAGTTTAAAAGATGAAAATACAATGAACCTTTTAAAGGGAAAACCGGAAGTTTCACTTTCAGCTTATCTGGGCGAATCCCGCTTTTGGTTTGAATCGTTCCAGAACTGGCAAAGTGAATTTCTTTCCGTATTTGCCATCATTGTGTTGTCCATTTTTCTGAGACAAAAAGGCTCTTCGCAATCCAAACCTGTAGATGCACCGCACAGTGAAACAGGAGAATAACAAAGACGCTTATTGTTATGCAATGGAAGTTTAATTAATGAATAAAAAGCTATGTCACTTCTAAAATACAATCAAAAGAGAAATTTTAACGATACTGCTGAGCCGAAAGGGCAGGTGGGACGATCTGAAAATCAATTGATTTTTGTGATTCAAAAGCACGCTGCTTCCCATTTGCATTACGATTTTCGATTGGAAATGGATGGTGTGCTGAAAAGCTGGGCGGTTCCAAAAGGGCCTTCTTTAGACCCTGAAATCAAACGCCTTGCGATGATGGTAGAAGATCATCCGTACAGTTATAAGGATTTTGAAGGTGCTATTCCGGAAGGAAATTACGGTGCCGGAAATGTAATTGTCTGGGATAACGGAACGTACCTGCCAGCTGACGAGGATTATAAAGGCACAGCCGAAAAAAAACTGCTGGCAGATCTTAAAAAAGGACATTTGAGTTTTACCTTAAAAGGAAAAAAGCTGAAGGGAAATTTTTCTCTGGTCAAATTAAAAGGCAAACAGGAAAATGCCTGGCTGCTTATTAAAAAAGAAGATAAATATGCCACAACAGAAGATGTTCTCAAAAAAGACAAGTCGGTTATTTCCAAACGTAGTCTGGATACGTTAGAAAAAAAAGCAGCCAAAGAAAAAACAGTTTCCAAAAAAGCAGCTGTAAAGCCACACGCAGCGGCTGAAAAAAAAAACACTAAGAAATCAGTTATAGGATTTAAAAAGCCAATGCTCGCTGGCCTGACAGAAAAACCTTTTGATGATCCGGACTGGATTTTCGAAAATAAATTCGATGGTTACCGCACAGTTGCAGTGATTAAGGAAGAGGATGTACAGCTTTTCAGCAGAAATCAGATTTCATTCACTAAAAATTTTCAGCCTGTAACCGATGAATTAAAAAAAATAAACCATGAAGCCATTCTGGATGGTGAAGTGGTGGTGGAAGATGAATCAGGTCGCTCCGATTTCCAATTACTGCAAAATTATCTAAAAACAGGAAAAGGGAAATTAAAATTTTATGTTTTTGATATTCTAAATCTGGATGGAAATGATACGACTAATTTAACGTTACTGGAACGAAAAGTATTGCTGAAAATGCTGGTCTCTAAATCTAAATTTTCGAATATCATTTATTCGGAACATATCGGGGAAAAGGGAATTGAATTTCTCGAAGTTGCGGCAAAAAAACAAAGCGAAGGCATAATCGCTAAAAAAGCAAACAGTTTATATACGATTGGAAAAAGAACGGGAGAGTGGCTTAAAATAAAACTATCGCAACAGGAAGAGGCGATTATAATTGGGATCACCGAGCCCAAAAATTCACGTACCCATTTTGGTGCCTTGTTATTAGGGCAGTATGAAGAAGGTAAACTGAAGTTTATCGGTAAATGCGGAACCGGTTTTTCGCAGGAAGTCCTGAAAGAATTACATTCTAAATTTGAACCGTATTTTACAGATCAATCTCCGCTGGAAGAAAAAGTACCGCTTCGTGATACGATACAATGGATCAAACCCAAATTTATCTGTCAGGTTAAATTTTCGGAATGGACGCAGGACAACAATCTTCGTCAGCCCGTATATCTTGGACTGAGAGTCGATAAATCACTTAAAGAAGTTGTTTTTACCGGAAAGAAGAAAGACACTATCATTAAAAAGAACGAAAAAATGGAAAAGACCAATATAGCAGAAGAGCATAAGGAGAAAAATTTTGATTTGAAAGTTGGGAAAACTACCCTGCATTTAACCAATCAGAATAAAATTTATTTTCCAAATGACGGAATAACCAAAGGCGATATTGTTGCGTATTACAATGAAGTTGCCGATTTAATGCTGCCCTACCTGAAAGACCGCCCGGAATCGATGTACCGTTTTCCTAACGGAATCGAACAATCCGGTTTCTATCAGAAAGATGTTGATGATGATAAAATTCCGTCCTGGCTTAAAACCAAAAAGATTTTTTCTGAATCTACCAATTCCGATATCGATTATCTGATCTGCAATGACAAAGCAACCTTATTGTATATGGCCAATCTGGGCTGCATCGACATTAATCCGTGGAATTCAACTACCAAACATATTGATAATCCGGATTGGGTGGTGATTGATATTGATCCCGAAAAGGACGACTTTAAAGAAGTTGTAAAAGTGGCACTAATGGTAAAAGAAGTCATGGATGAATTTGAATCGGAATGTTACTGTAAAACTTCCGGTGCTTCGGGACTTCACGTATATATTCCGCTGGGAGCAAAATATGATTATGATTCCGTAAAATTATTTGCTGAACTTATTGCTCATGAAGTTCATACGAGATTGCCGGAAACAACAAGCTTAGAACGTTCCATCAAAAAAAGGGATCACAAAATATATATCGATTACCTGCAAAACCGAAAAGGACAGACCCTTGCAGCGCCCTATTCCGTGCGGCCAAAACCAGGTGCGACCGTTTCTACACCGCTGGAATGGAGTGAGGTAAATGAAAAGTTATCCCCTTCACAATTTACAATCAAAAATGTATTAAAACGATTTGAGAAGAAAGGCGATTTATGGAAACCCGTTTTGGGAAAAGGTGCCGATATCAAAGCAATAATTAAGAAAAGTTCCCAGGCCTAGGAACTTTTCTTCTTTTTGTTTTGGAGACTTGCTTTAAGCATTTCCATTAAATCGTCATTTTGTTTATGAACAACTTTTAGTTTTGGAGGAGCCTGTTTTTTTCCTTTGGCTTTATCCTTAATAATTTTAAGCAGTTTAGCGGTGTACTCATCTTTATAACTGGTAATGTCAAATTTTTCGGTAAGCTGTTCGACCAGTTTATTCGCCATATCCATTTCTTTGACTTTTGTTTTGGATACAGCCGGAAGTTTAAGTTCAGAAGTATCCCTGATTTCCTGCTGAAAACGGATCCGGTTTAGAACGATCACATTTTTATATGGTTTTAAGATCGCCAGACCTTCCTTATTTCGCATAACGAAACTGGTGACGCCAACCTTACCGGAAGACTCCAGGGCATCACGCAATAAAGCATACGCTTTCATGGCCCCTTTGTCCGGTTCGAGATAATACGGCTGCTCGTAATAAAGGCTGTCAATTTCTTTTTCGTGTGTAAAGCTGAGAATATCGATGGTTTTTGTTTTTTCAGCATCGGCAGCTTCAAAATCTTCATCGTCGAGAATTACATATTTGTCCTCTATTTTGTAGCCTTTTACGATATTGCCGTACGCAACTTCTTTTCCGGTACTTTCATTCACTCTTTTGAATTTAATATTGGAATGATCATTTTTATCCAGCATATCCATATCTAAGGTACTTTCCTGTACAGCGGAAAATAATTTCACGGGGATATTAATTAATCCAAAACTAATTGCACCTGTCCATATCGCTCTCATAATAATTAATTTTAAAATTTATTTAATCGTAAGACGCAGCGATCAGATACCCAATTAAGGCAATGCTCATAAAAGACAGCGTCATGGTAATAAAAGTCAGCAGTCGGGTAGAATATTGATAACTGCCCTGCTGCAAAAGTTTTATAGTATGCATGTATCGGAAATACGACAGTATGATGGTCAGTGCACCTGCAATAAGAAGTCCAATTCCGAGATAAATACTCAAATTGCTGCCCGGTAAAGTAGTATCAGGCAGGAATTTTTCGGGTAGTTGTTTTATAAATAAAGAAAACTTGACCGCGACGAAACCAAAAACCATTATACCAATACCAGTTCGTATCCAGGCCAATAAAGTTCTTTCATTTGACTGATACTCCTTCATCATCTGTTCATCATTCTTTGGTGCCATTGGTATAATTGTATTAAAGTGTCTCTTCAGAAACCCAGATCAGGGCCTCATCATATTCTTCTTTTTTAAAACCTTTAAATTCACCCGGAATCAGATAACTGAATCCGTTGGTAAACGAAATTATCGTATCAGAA
Organism: Flavobacterium sp. ENC; assembly: GCF_020991415.1. Lineage (GTDB taxonomy): Bacteria > Bacteroidota > Bacteroidia > Flavobacteriales > Flavobacteriaceae > Flavobacterium. The sequence goes on from NZ_JAJMOY010000011.1 coordinate 77,032, forward strand.
TCCGTAACGATGGCCGCCCTGTTCCATTTTCCAATGTTTTTCAGCCCAAGCATCGCATCCTGAACCCAGGCTCCTGTGGTGAAATTTTCTAATTCAGTATCCAGGACCAACAGGAAATTAAGATGGTTAATCTGTTGGATCACACGATTTACTTCGGGAATTACAACATTTTGAAAGTGTTCTTTGGTAACTTCTCCGGTGGCACGAAAGGCCGCTATATTATTTGGGGTATCAGGTATTACTTGTATCATTTTATATTTTTTATATTTTTAAATAAAATTAGTTAACACTGCATTTCTCTGCTTACACTTAAAAAGTTAAATCTTACAAAATCGTAATGCTTTTTTTCTGAAGGTGCTGAGGGACTAAGGTTCTTAGGTGCTGAAGTTTTTTACTGGTAGGGCTCAATAGTATATTTTTTCGATCAGGAGAGTTATACTAAACTCCTGCCTGATTCTTGTTTGTGTACGTAGGAGTACATTTTATAGGACTGTTCCTGTAACATAATGAATAAAAAACTACCTATAGAGGGAAGTGAACGGGTAGTACAGGAATTACATTTTAAGAAGGCTCACTTCGAACTCAAATTTTTATAACTAAAAAAGGAAAAAGATGAATGTATCAGAATGGCTCATTTTTATTTTAATCATGCAAATTGTTCATGGACTCTCAACCTGGAAACTTTATAGAAAGGCAGGCAGAAAAGCGGTCGAAGCATTTATACCGGTCTATAATTTGGTAATTCTCATGAAAATCATCAATCGTCCCCGTTGGTGGTGTATTTTACTTTTTGTACCTATTATCAATCTCATCATGATTCCGGTAGTCTGGGTAGAAACAATTAGAAGTTTTGGAAAGAATTCCACATTGGATACCCTTCTGGTTGTATTAACATTGGGTTTTTACATCACTTTTTTAAACTATACCTCCGAAAAACTGACTTACATTGAGAATAGGGACCTGAAGTCCCCGACAAAAACGGGTGACACGGTAAGTTCTCTTTTATTTGCAATTATTGTAGCCACATTGGTTCATACATATGTGATACAGCCGTTTACAATTCCCTCTTCTTCATTAGAAAAAACATTATTAATCGGGGATTTTTTATTTGTAAGTAAAATTAATTTTGGTCCCAGAACACCCATGACTACCGTTGCATTGCCAATGGTGCATGATTCAATTCCTTTTTTAGGTGTGAAATCGTATTTGTTTAGTGATGATGTGACTAAAAAAGAAACCTCATTATTAAACAAGTTTCAGTTACCGTATTTTAGGTTCCCTGCCATAGAAAAAATTGAACGTAATGAAATTATAGTATTTAACCAGCCTGCAGACACTTTGCGCGATATGGATAATTTTAATCCGGACAGAAATTACTATAAACCTATTGATAAAAAAACAAATTTAGTAAAACGATGTGTAGGGATACCGGGAGATTCTCTTGAAATCAGGGATGGGGATATTTACATTAACGGAAAAGTAAGCCAGTTGCCGGAAAGTGCGAAACCACAGTTTAATTTCTTTGTGGACACAAAAGGAGAAACAATTTCTCAGGATGCCCTTGTAAACCGATATGGGGCGAGAGAAGGCTTAAAATATGAAAATGGAGATTTTGCGCTCACAGACAAAGGGCAATATTTTTTGACATTAACAGATAAAGAAGCTGCTTTACTGGCGAATAACCCAACCGTAAAAAGTGTAAAGAAATACATAGCACCAAAGGGAACAGACGGGCAGGTGTTTCCTCATATTCCCTCACTGGGCTGGAACATCGATAATTTTGGTCCTGTTTATATTCCTAAAAAAGGAGTGACGGTCAAATTAGATATAAAGACGCTTCCTTTCTATAAAAGAATTATACAGGAATACGAAAATAATACGCTGCAAATTAAAGGAGATAAAATTCTCATCAATGGAAAAGTAAGCTCTGCTTACACTTTTAAACAGGATTACTACTGGATGATGGGTGACAACCGCCAAAACTCTTTAGATGCAAGATTCTGGGGATATGTGCCCTTTGATCACGTAGTCGGTAAACCGGTATTTATCTGGTTTAGCTGGAATAAGGATGGAAGTGGAATTAATAAAGTAAGATGGAATCGCGTTTTTTCTGTAGTGAATGGAAATAGCGAACCTAAATCGTATCTCATTCACTTTTTAATCCTGATCGCTTTTTATGTTATAGGTAAAAAAGTCCTAAAGAAAGTAAGGAAAGAATAATAGGTATTGTCGAAAAATAACCTTGGGGCAGCTTGTATTTTATTGGAATCATTATTTTATTTCCTATATTCGTTTCATCAGAAAATACACTAATTTATGGCTTCGGCCTCGCGCAGTCATGAATATTAACGAACAAAACTATTCTTTATGAAAAAAAGATTTCAATTAGTAGTCCTATTTATGGTGATTTCATTTTGCAGCATCATAAATGCTCAGGTTAAAATGAATTTTAAATTTAATACACCCTATGGTGAAAATAAAGCGGTTGGAAAATATGCGGAAATAAATGGTGCTAAAATCTACTACGAGGAATATGGAAATGGAGAGCCTTTATTGCTGATTCACGGAAATGGGGGAAGCATTAATTCCATGGGAAACCAGATTGATTATTTTAAATCGAAATACAGGGTCATTATTGCGGATAGCAGGGGACAGGGAAAATCAGAGATGAAAACAGATTCACTGACTTATGTGCAAATCACAAAAGACTGGGAAGGTTTAGTGAATCACCTTAAATTAGATTCGATCAGTATTATCGGATGGAGTGATGGTGGAATTGTCGGATTGGAAATGGGTATTTCCGGTAAAACAAAAATAAAGAAAATTGTCGCGATGGGTGCCAATTTAAGACCGGATTCAACAGCTGTGAAGGACTGGGCCGTTAAAGAAGTTAGCAAACACAAAAAAGAAGTTCTTTTAAAAATTAAGGAAAAAGATGCTACCCAAAACTGGAACGTTGAAAAGCAGATGCTGGGCCTTTTAGGAGACCAGCCTGATATTCCGGTTACGGATTTAGCAAAGATAAAAGCAAAAGTTTTAATTATGGCGGGCGATGAAGACATCATTAAAAACAAACACAGTCTAGAAATCTATGAAAATATCCCAAAAGCACAATTGAATATAATGCCTGGAGAAACCCATTTTGCACCGGCGTCAAATCCGGTCCTGTTTAACGAAATTGCCAGTAAATTTTTATCAGAACCCTTTAAAAGGCCCGATTCGAACTGGACCAAATGGAAATAATAAGACTTACGTTTAAAAAAAACGTTAATTATTTAAATAAAACTACTATAAAGAGAGTTGAAATAGCCCTATTTCAGCTCTTTTTTGTTGGTGGTTTGCTGAAATGGTAAATGACGACTTTCACTTTTTAAATAGTACAGATGAAGCAATTACGGATAAATTGATATAAGATTTTTCGATTGTTATAGAAATGTGATAAGTTTTAGCTATTTGTTAATAGAGAATATCAGTTTTACTTTAAAAGGTAATTGTCGTACTTTTAATACTTTTATAACTCTTTTATTTTTTGTCGGACAGACTAATAAATGAAAGACTTTATATTTTCTGGTGTCTTTATGGACACCGTTAATCTGATTTTAATTACATGCATGGTTTATAAAATTTGATTATTAACAATAAACTCATTTAAAAAAAATGGAAAACAATTCAAACGACATCGGTAAATGCCCATTCCATAACGGAAGCACAAAGCAGGCTACTGCGGTAAATGCCGGTACAAAAAATCAGGACTGGTGGCCGAATCAATTAAAAGTAAGCGTACTTCGCCAGCATTCTTCTTTGTCCAACCCGATGGAGGAAGACTTTAACTATGCAGAGTCTTTTAAGACACTGGACCTGGAGGCTCTTAAAAAAGACCTGCATGCACTAATGACGGATTCACAGGATTGGTGGCCGGCTGATTTTGGTCACTATGGAGGTCTTTTTATCCGTATGGCATGGCACAGTGCAGGAACGTACCGTGTAGGAGACGGACGCGGAGGAGCAGGTGCCGGACAACAGCGTTTTGCACCACTTAACAGTTGGCCTGACAACGTAAGTTTAGATAAAGCAAGAAGACTGTTATGGCCAATTAAACAAAAGTATGGAAGAAAAATTTCATGGGCCGATTTAATGATACTTACCGGAAATGTAGCACTCGAGTCAATGGGGTTCAAAACATTTGGTTTTGCCGGAGGACGTGAAGATGTTTGGGAACCGGAACAGGATATCTACTGGGGATCAGAAAAAGTGTGGCTTGGCGGTGATGAGCGATACGCACATGGTTCTGAAGGAGTAGCGAAACACGCTGTAGTTTCTTCAGATGACAATACAGATGGCGATATCCATACCCGCGACCTCGAAAAACCTCTGGCTGCGGTTCAGATGGGATTAATTTATGTGAATCCCGAAGGACCGGACGGAAACCCGGATCCTATAGCGGCAGCAAAAGATATTCGTGATACTTTTGGCCGTATGGCCATGAATGATGAAGAGACTGTGGCACTAATTGCAGGAGGGCACACTTTTGGTAAAACGCACGGTGCAGCTCCGTCTGACAACGTAGGAGTAGAGCCCGAAGGAGGAGAGATGGAACAGCAAGGCCTTGGATGGCATAATAAATTTGGTTCCGGTAAAGGTAAAGATGCCATTACCAGCGGTCTGGAAGTAACCTGGACTACAACACCAACGCAGTGGAGCAATAATTTCTTTGAAAACCTTTTCGGTTTTGAATGGGAACTTTCCAAAAGCCCGGCAGGCGCACACCAATGGGTAGCCAAAAATGCAGAGGCCATTATCCCGGATGCTTTTGATTCTTCAAAAAAACACCTGCCTACAATGCTGACTACCGATCTTTCTTTGCGACTGGATCCTGAATATGAGAAAATATCGCGTCGTTTTCTGGAAAATCCCGATCAGTTTGCTGATGCATTTGCCAGAGCATGGTTTAAATTAACACATCGTGATATGGGACCCCGTGCCTTATATCTGGGTCCTGATGTTCCGGCAGAGGAATTGCTTTGGCAGGATCCAATTCCGGCATTGAACCATACACTAGTAGATGATGGAGATATCAGAGAACTGAAATCCAGAATCCTGAATTCAGGATTAACGGTTGCCGAGCTTGTTTCTACAGCCTGGGCCTCGGCTTCTACATTCAGAGGGTCTGATAAACGTGGTGGTGCAAATGGAGCCCGCATCAGACTGGCTCCTCAAAAAGACTGGACCGTAAATAACCCGGCTCAGCTGCAAAAGGTTTTAGTGGTACTGGAAGGTATCCAGAGAGAATTCAATACAACACAATCCGATAACAAAAAAGTTTCCCTTGCTGATTTAATTGTTCTGGCAGGTGGGGTTGGAATTGAGAAAGCTGCCAAAGAAGGCGGAAACGAAATCACGGTTCCTTTTACACCAGGTCGTACAGATGCCTTACAGGAACAAACTGATGTGGAATCTTTTTCATTTCTGGAGCCTGTAGCAGACGGTTTTAGAAATTATAAAAAGACTAAATATTCAGTTGCGACAGAGGCCCTTCTAATTGATAAAGCGCAATTGTTAACTCTAACAGCACCGGAACTAACGGTACTTGTCGGAGGTATGCGTGCTTTACATGCTAATTTTGACGGATCAGCAAAGGGTATTTTTACCAATCGCCCACAAATATTATCAAATGACTTTTTTGTAAATCTGTTAGACATGGGAATCGCCTGGAAAGCAGTTTCAGAAGATAAAGAAGAATATGCCGGTCATGATCGCACAACTGGTGAAGTAAAATGGACAGGTACACGTGCCGACCTGGTATTTGGATCGAATTCAGAACTTAGAGCCATAGCTGAAGTGTATGCGAGCGCCGATTCGGAAGCAAAATTTGTTTCTGATTTTGTTAAAGCATGGACAAAAGTAATGAACCTTGATCGTTTTGATTTACTATAGTTACTGATAACGGGACGAGTCTGTATTTTAATTAAACTTACACGCCGCTCCCGTTATTCTTTATAATAGCGCTCTAGGATTGGTTAACTGTTAAGCAGTTAATCGGTCCTGGAGCTTTTTTTTTGGACACAGTTGTTAGAATTATTTTGAAAATTTTTTCAAAATAATTAATGATTCTAATGGTAACTCTGAATAACATTATTATAGTAAAACAATAAATTTTGCTTTTACACTTGTAATTAAAATTTTGCAATTTATAAAAAGATTGATTTAGTTCTCTTTTCATAAAACCCTGATAATGTAACTTTAAGTTTACGGATATACCGTAAAATTAAATCCAATTGTAGTCTTTTTTTTGTATAAATGATATTAAATCAAATTATTATGAAAACTAGATTATGTATTGCTTCATTTATTTTACTTTCTTTTTCTATTTTCTCCTGTTCAACAGATGATATTGATGAACAGACCGAAACTAAAACCTTAAAAATTACTTCTGAAAAAGATGTAAAAAATTATTTGCATAAAGATATAAACGTGAAAGCTATTGACTCCACTGCGATTATTTTAGATGCAAACAGCACCGCAGAAGGCGATCCAAGTAATCCAAAGCCACCCAGAAAGGATTAATTAACCTTTATTTCTACTAAAAGACTATATTATTTATTCGTAAATTTTATAGTCTTTTTATTTCAAAATACTATATTTGAGAGGTACAAATAACACTTCAACTTTGGTAACATCCTTTAGAATATTTTTTTTATTTATTACAATCCTGTTTTTTTCATGTAAAAAAACGGTACAAACCGATTCTGAAATCAATAAAGCAATTTTTTTTGATCATAATCATTTAGAAGGCAAAAAGAAAGAGCAATATTTAGATTCAATAGTTACTTTATTAAAACTTCAGAAAAATGATTCCATAATTAGAAATTTGTATTTTAAGATATCTACAGAATACTATTATAATAATAACCTCAAAAAATCTTTAAATACCAGCTTAGTTGCACTCAAATTATCCAAAGAAGTAAATGATAAGGAAGGTATTGCAAAAGCTCTTTTTTATGTAGGTGATAGTTATGGAAATATAAAAAAGGACAGTGCCTACTTTTATTATGTACAGGCAGAAAAGTTGTATTATCAGTTATCCGATTATGATAATATGTCTAAGATGCTGTTTAATAAGGCTTATGTTTTATTTTACGATGGTAATTATATAGAATGTGAAGTCGAAATTTCTAAAGCTCTGAAGTATTTAAAAGAATCTAAAGATCTGCGTTTAATTTATTCCTGTAATACATTAATGGGGAATTGTTTAGAGAAGCTGGATAATTATGATAAGGCATTATGGTATCATCAACTTGCCCTTAACAGTCTGGAAAAAATGAAATTCACCAATATTGATAAAGAGGAGATCAATAATTATAACATAACATCCATAATTAATATCTGTAATTTATATGATCTGAAAGGGGAATATTCAAAGTCCATTAAAAAATTACAAGCGCTGCTTTCAAAAGAGTTTAAGGAAAAATCACCCCTATTATATGCCAATGTCCTAAGTAATCTGGCGTATTCTAAAATGAAGAATAAACAATATTACAATGTTTATTCAATGCTTTCCAATTCATTGGAAATAGTAGAAAAAAGCGGAGACGAATTAGATGTTTTGTACAAAAAAATTCATATTGGCGAATATTTTTTAACACAAAAAGATACCCTCAAAGCAATTAAAATTCTCAAAGAAGCCAATCAGCTGGCTATTCGTCTTAAGAACAGTAATGAAATACTGACTTCCTTAAAACTTCTTTCCGGTTTAGATAAAAAGCAAAGCCTTTATTATTCCAATGAATATATCAAATTAAGCGATAGTATTAATATTGTTCAGAAGAACGCCCATGAAAAATACGCGAGAATTGAATATGAAACATCAAGAATAGAGGATGAAAATAAAATTCTGACCAATAAAAATTTTAATATTTTAATTATTTCGTTTGTACTAATTCTGTTATTGGTGATCATTTTTGTTTTGAGGTATTTTAAGTATAAAAACAAAGAGCTTAAATTTTTGAAAATACAGCAGAAAGCGAATGAGGAGATCTATTTGTTATTAACGGATCAGCATGAAAATATTAATGTTGCAAGAGATAACGAGAAAGCCAAAATTGCGAAAGAACTGCATGATGGTATCATGAATAAGATTTACGGTGTCCGCATGAACTTAGGTTTTTTTAATGCCAAAACAGAGACCGCAATAATCGAAAAAAGGAAAGAATATATTTCTGAACTGCAAAATATTGAAAATGAGATCCGGACAATATCACATGATTTAAGCCGGGGTTCTTTTTTTGACAGTAATGATTTTAATGTATTGTTGCTGGCCCTAATACAAAATCAAAAAGAAATCAGTACAACACGTTTCAAATATCGAAATGATGAAAAACTGGAATGGTCCAAGATTCAGAACATCTACAAAATAAATTTATACCGGATCATTCAGGAAGCTATTTTAAATATCAATAAATATGCAAATGCGAAAAATTGTGATATCATAATTCAGAGAAAAAGCAACAACCGTTTAAAACTCTGTATTACCGATGATGGAGAAGGATTCGATGTCGCAGGTACAAAAAACGGTATTGGCTTAGCTAATATGAGAGAAAGGGCAAACTTACTAAAAGGGCATTTTCATATTGTATCAAAAATTGGAACAGGAACAAAAATTGAAATCATATTTTATCTTAGGTAATCTTTTCTCAGGATTGGATATAGTACAACTTGTTTCCTTTTCAATTGCCTGAAATTTTTCAGACAGCATCATTATTATAGATCAGATTTTGACTTTTACAGGGAATTTCAAATCCTTTATAAAAATAAACCTCTGTTGTTATTACTGGTTCTACTGTCCGTAAATAAAGTTTCAGCCTTTTATCCGATGTTTTCTATTATTAGAATTGCGGAGTTAAAAAAAATAGTACTTAAGTCCCTTAAAAATTAAAAGAATTCTTTCTTCCTGTTTTGGTTTAAGAGGGTGTCATTGTCTTTTTTATGTGATTCAGGATGCCACTTTTAGGATAAATACAGTGGTTAGTTGTTTTGTTATCAGTGTTTTATGATTTCCGTGTCACAGTCCGTAGTTTTTCTTCTAAAAGTCCGTAATTTTTATATGAATGCTACTGCTATTTTAGCAGTAAATCTAATGCGTTTTTCAATTTTTCCAAACCAGTATTTAGATTAGTATTCTCGTAACAGAGAACAGCGTAGCTATTTAAAAACCCCTATTCTTAGTATTATTTATGAAATCAATTCAAAATGGTTGGTATGTTTTGTATGTTAAAAGCCATCATGAAAGAAAAGTATCTGAAGGGCTTAATAATTTAGAAATAAAGGCTTTTTCGCCAACAGTTCAGGTTCAGAGTACCCGAACAGACAGAAGGAAAATGATCCATAAATTGCTTTTTCCGTCTTATGTTTTTGTAAAGATCAATTCCTCAATGGATTTTCACAGAACCCTTTCCGTTAATGGAGCCTGCATGTATATTCGTTTTGGAATGGAATATGCCAAGGTAAGTGACACAGAAATAAAAAACATTGAGCTTTTGTTACAAAGCAATGACCTTACTGAGGTGGAAACAAATGCTGAAAATTTTAAAGTTGGAGATCTTAAGACAATCTCGTATGGTCCGCTGAGCGGATTAGAGTGTCAGGTTTTAAATATCAGCAACAGCAATAAGATTATTGTAAGAATTGATTCCTTAAAGAAAAATATAATCGCAACAATCCCTTCCGGTTACCTGGCAGGTTAGGACACTGCGAACTGTAGAACCAGTTTGCTCTTCTACGCTGAATAAGCATTCCCTATTTTTTAATTAAAATTGAATATCCCTCTGTTTTTTAATAAAGCAGCAGATTTTACGTGTCCTCTATTTATACAATAACCCTTATGATTTACTCATTTTAAAAGATCTCAAAAATGCTTAAAAACTATCTAAAACTTGCCTGGAGAACTTTATTGAAAAATAAATACTTTACTATAATCAATATTACTGGTATAGGCATTGGGATTGCAAGTTGTTTATTTATAGTGCAATATGTTTTTTTTGAATCTGATTTTGATAAATTTCACAAAGATTCAGATTTAATTTATCGTGTCACCCAAAGTCGTTTTGAAAATAATATGTTAGTGGAGAATTCAGCGATGAATTTCTCGGCTATCGGATCTACGATTAAACGCTATTTTCCTGAAATTACAGCCGCTACCAGTATAGGAAAACAAGATTGTATTGTTTCTGTAGACGGAACTTACGGAGATATCAAATCTTACAAAGAAAACGAAGTCTACTTTGTAGATGAAAACTTTCTGGATGTCTTTAACTTTAAAATTTTAAGAGGAGGAAAAAAAGCCTTAAAGTTGCCGAATTCTATCTTTTTGACTAAAAGTTTAGCCAAAAAATTATTTGGTAAAGAAGACCCTATTGGTAAAACAATGCGAATTGTGAACTTTAACCAGGGAACCAATTTAGAATTGGTTGTTCGTGCCATACTCGAAGATGTTCCTGCAAATTCACACCTGCAATTTACCTGTCTGGTAACAACTGCCGATACACTTGGTTCCTGGCATTTTATTGATGAATATGCGTACGTGAAATTTCTTCCGGACACAAACATCGAAAATTCAAATTCAAAATTAAGTGGCTATATCAATAAATACCTGGGTGATCATTCTGACGGGACCACTAATATTCAACTGGCCTTTCAGCCCATTGAAAGTATACACTTATATTCTGATCTTACGAAAGAAATTTCTGTGAACGGAAATGGTAAATTTGTTTGGTTCATGTTATTGATTGCCTCCCTGATTTTAGTTATTGCTTACGTAAATTACATCAATCTGTCTACTATAAAGTCTATGGACAGAGCAAAAGAAGTAGGGCTTCGAAGAACATTTGGTTCTCAGAAAGGAGCACTTATTATGCAGTTTTTTTTAGAATCATTAATCCTGAGTTTTGTCGGAATTATCATAGCGATCATTTTGGTATTGCTTTTCAGAGGCGGATTTGAAGGGCTGACCGGAATAAAAGTAACTTCTTTTTTCTGGACAGATTTTAAAATATGGCTGCCACTGGTTACCATACTCGTATTAGGAAGTTTTCTATCCAGTTTATATCCGGCTTATCTGTTATCTTCTTACAATCCCGTACAGATTCTTAAAGGAAAACTTCCCATTGGAGGTTCCGGAATTTTTATGCGAAAATGTCTGGTTCTCTTTCAATTTGTAATTTCAATTTCCCTGATCATCGGAACATTTACCATTTATAATCAGCTGGAATATATGCGTAAAAAAGATATAGGCATCAATTTAGAAAGAACTATTATTGTACCGGCTCCCTCCAATAATTTTGAATCGCAAATGGGAGGACGTAACTTCTATCAGAAAATGCAGGCCTTCAGGGCAAGTTTAGAAGAATATCCTGAAATTGAAAGCGTAACATCTGCGTCCTCTATACCTGGAATTGATCTCAACTGGACAAGGCCTTACAAACGAAAAAATGCGGTCAACAAAAATAATATGTACGCCACTTTTTCTATAGGCCCTGAATTTGTGGATCAATTTGAAATAGGCATGGTTGCGGGGAAAAAATTTACACGGGATATGATTTCCGTAAATCAGGTTCCAACAGGAAATACGCCAATTTTAATAAATGAAGCAGCCGTAAATGCATTCGGTTTTGAGAGTGCGGAAAAAGCTGTGGGAGAGTTCTTAACGGACAGCAATGGCTCAGGGGTGGAGTTTGAATACGAAATTATTGGTGTCATAAAAAACTTTAATCAAAAATCATTAAAAGAAACACTTACTCCTATTGTATTCAGGTTAGAAGACGGTTCCAGCATCGAATATTACGCTGTCAAAGTTTCTTCTCAGAACATGCCAGCTTCTATCAGCCGAATAGAAAAATCATTCAAGGATAACTTTCCTGCCAGCCCTTTCGAATACTTCTTCTTAGATGAGTTTTTTAATAAACAATATAAAGTAGATCAGCAATTTGGCCAGATATTTACGGTTTTTGCCGGATTGGCCATATTTATAACCTGCCTTGGCCTTTTTGGATTAACGCTGTTTACAAGTTTTCAAAAAGCAAAAGAAATCGCGATACGAAAAGTATTTGGAGCGTCAGTTTTTAGTCTCCTCATGCTGCTTATCAAAGACTTTCTGAAGCTTATATTATTTGCAAGTGCTATTGCATGGGTGCTGTCCTGGTGGGGATTAGAGCAATGGCTTCAGGGATATTCCACCAGAATTGGAATTAATTTCCTGTTTTTCGGCCTTGCAACACTCATTGTGATTTCCATAGCGTTTATCATCATTGGAGCGCAGTCCTGGAAGATCAATAAAAACAATCCTTTAAAAGCTATAAAGCAGGAATAAAGTTGTTTCAACCCGTTTATTTCAAAATAAACCAGCCTGCAATACTTCTGAATTTTCATAAAGTCTCTTTTTAGAAATTACTTAAACATTTTCCGTTGTGAAAGACAAATTCTTATACAAAACATTTGAGGATATTGTATCCTCTTATCCTGACCATACGGCATTAGCAGAAGCTAATGGCGGTACGACTTATGCCTCCTTAAATGCATTTGCGAACCAGTTAAGCGGTTTGTTAGCGGATACAGGCTTGTCTTCTGACGATTCAGTTGGTGTATTATTGCCAAGTGGAAAAGAATTAATTGGAAGTTTACTGTCTTGTTTGAAGACAGGGATTACCTATGTACCCCTATCTAATAGTTTTTCGCGGGCACGTATGCAGCAGGCTGTTTCAGAAACAGGTATGAAAGTTCTAATCACGGATGATGCTTCATGGTCCATATTTCAAAGTACCGATATTGATTATGCCTTTACACATGTTTTGGTTTTTAAAGCATCCGGTTCTTCTCTTTTAGGAGATTTGGGACTAGGAAATTTAGATTTGATTGCATTGGAGCAGACCAGTTTAGAAATATACAAAGCAAGCTCAGCAGGAGAATATCTGCTAACGGATTATAATTTAAATAATTATAGTCAAGAGAACATCGCTATTGATTATCCAATTGATAACAGCAGTTATATTTTCTACAGTTCGGGTACCACCGGCAAGTCGAAAGCAATCGTGGGGAATCAGGAAAGTATTGCGCACTATATCAACTGGCACAAAAACACCTTTGGATTCAATACCGAAAGCCGTGTAAGCCAGATTGCATCAATCACTTTTGATGCGAGTTTGAAAGACATCTTAACAAGTTTAACTTCAGGAAGCTGTTTGTGCATTCCGGCTGTGAAAACCCGTGAGAATATGCTTTTGCTGGGCCAATGGCTTTCAGCAGAAAAAGTAACCATTTTACAAACGGTTCCCTCTTTATTCAGATTATTAACGAACAGCCTGACAGAACAGAATCTTTCTTTACAAGACATCAAAGAAGTTGTTCTGGCAGGAGAAAAATTATACGGACGTGATGTTGCCTTATGGCGCTCACTTTCCGGGCATACAGCCCGTATGAGCAACTTATACGGACTAACCGAAACGACAGTTCTGAAAAGCTGTTACCACATTCCGGAGGGAGATTTAGATCCAGGGACCGTATTGCCTGTCGGTAAAGCGATTAGCAATACACTCATTGCAGTCATTAATAAAGATGAAATTTGCAACGACGAAGAAATCGGCGAAGTGTATATCAAAAGCCGTTTTTTGAGTAAAGGCTACCTGGATCAAGAACTTACAGCAGCGCTGTTTGTACAGAATCCATTGGTTACTGATCGGGAAGACCTGGTGTGCCGAACCGGCGATTTGGGCCGTTATAACAGTGATGGAAACCTTGAGATCCTGGGAAGAATCGACGATCAGATCAAACTTCACGGTGTACGCATAGAACTCGATGGAATACGCAGTTCGTTGTTAAACTTAGAAGGAGTGGGGCAGGTAGAATTGGTATTACACACCGATGCCACGGCAGATTCCCTGTTATGTTATTATAGCGGAACCGAATACGGTTCCGGAGAATTGCGTCTGCTTTTATCGGCAACATTAGACCGCAGCAGTATTCCGGATTACTTTATTTATATAGCGGAATTTCCGTTGACCTTAAATGGGAAAGTAGACAAGCGTTCTTTACCAAAACCTTCAGAATTATTGAAAGGCAGTAATTATGAAGCACCAAGCGGTACGATTGAAACTTCACTAAGCACTATTTGGGCAGAACTTTTAGGGGTTCCGCAAAACAGTATAGGAAGAAACGATTCGTTTTTTGATTTAGGAGGTTCTTCTCTAAAAGCGATTCAGCTGATCTCCCGCGTATACAAGCAGCACGAAGTACAGTTGAGCATTGGGGAAATCTTCAATCAGTCAACATTAAAAGCACAGGCCACATTAATAACCGCATCAAAAGGAGAAACGGTATACAGTTCGCTTAAGCAGGTGGCTGAGCAGGAGGATTATGCACTATCACACGCACAGCGCCGTTTGTGGGTTTTAGATCAGCTGCAGGAAGACCTTACAGCGTATAGCCGTCCGATCAGTTATGATATTCAGGGTACATTAGACCTTACTGCTTTAACGGAGTCTTTTAGAAGATTAATCGAACGCCACGAGAGTTTACGAACGATCTTTATTATAAAGGACGGCGAGCCGCGTCAGTTGATACAACAGAAAGAAAACATCCCTTTTGAGATACCCGTAACGGATGTATCCGGCAGCAAAAACAAAGAAGATGCTATTGAAGAAGTTTTGGCCTCAATGACTGCTTCATCTTTTGATTTATCAAAAGGCCCCCTGTTTAAAGCTGTATTATTAGATTTAGGAAACAATCATTATCGTTTGTTATTTGCTATTCATCATATTATTTCAGATGCCTGGTCGATGCAGGTATTGGTGCGTGATTTAGTAAATTATTACAACTCAATTGTAAAGGCAGAAGAAAAATCTTTTTCACCATTACCAATCCAATACAAAGACTATGCAGCCTGGCAGTTACAAGAACTTTCAAAAGGAGAGCTGGCAGATTCCCGCAAATACTGGCTGGAACAGCTGGCAGGAGAATTGCCTGTATTGGACCTGCCATCAGATCATGTCCGTCCTTCGGTACAAACCTACAACGGGGCACAGTCGTATGTTAGTTTTTCAGAACAAACCAGCCATGCTTTTAAGCACTATGTAAAAGAACAGGACAGTACAGCGTTCATGGGGTTTGTCTCGCTGATCAAAGTACTGTTGTACCGATACAGCGGACAGGAAGACATTATCATTGGAACACCGGTTGCCGGAAGAGAACACTCCGATTTAGAGAATCAGATTGGGTTTTATATCAACAATCTCGCCCTAAGAACCAGGTTTCAGGGAACTGACAGTTTTACAAAACTATTACAATTAGTCAAAAAAACGTGTCTGGAAGGCTATGAAAATCAATCCTATCCTTTTGATTTATTAGTAGATGAACTGCAGCTGTCGAGAGATTTAAGCCGCTTTCCGTTATATGATGTAGCAGTTATCCTGGAGAGTGATGATGCACTATTAGAAGATGCAATAGAAATGGAAGGCTTAGATGTTTCGTATGTACGTGTAGCCGTAGAAACAAGTTTATACGATCTTACTTTTTGGTTTAGAGAAAACACTTCAGGACACATTAGTCTTCACATTGAATACAATACCGATATTTATAGTGCTGAACGCATTAAACGATTAGGCATTCATCTCGGAAAACTAATGGAGAGTATCATTACCGATAGTACTCTTTCATTAGATCATCTACCCTTAATAGAAGCAGACGAACAAAAAATATTACTCAAAGAGTATCAGGGAGAAATAGTTTCCCGATTTTCAGCGAGTACCCTTATTTCACTTTTTGAAGCACGGGCAGACAAACAAAAAGAAGCCCTGGCTTTAAAGTACGAAAATATCACACTGAGTTATCAGGAACTGGAGGAACGCTCCAATGCCTTAGCCCATTACTTACAAACTCAGCATGCTATTGTTAAGGGAAGTATCGTGGGTATTATACAGGATCGAAGCGAGTATATGCTGATCAGTATTTTGGGTGTATTAAAAGCCGGAGGGGCTTATCTGCCTATAGATCCGGCCTATCCATCCGATCGTGTGGACTATATGATAAGCGATGGAAATGTATGCTTATTGCTTGCCGACAGAATATTGACAGAATATGCAGTAACAAGTGTAAATAGTAAGGATCTGAAAGAAACCTTAGAAAGCTATCCAAAAACACGATTGAATGTAGCGCTAAGCGGAGAAGATCTGGCTTATGTAATCTACACTTCAGGCTCTACAGGAAGACCAAAAGGAGTGATGATTCAGCATAATTCCGTAATAAATCTATTGAAATCAGTAGTAGATATTCTTGATGTTTCCAGTAAGGACCAATTATTGGCGATTACTACTTTTACATTTGATATTTCGGTACTGGAATTTTTTACCACATTAGGTGTGGGTGGTTCGGTTATTATTGCTCCGTCTGCAGTAATCACAGATCCAGGATTGTTATCCGCACTGATTGATGAAAGCGGAGCCACTATAGTACAGGCTACGCCAAGTGTCTGGAACTTACTTTTAGAAACAGGCTGGAAAGCTGCAACTTCAGTGAAAAAAATATCCGGAGGGGAGTTTTTACCCCTTGCATTAGGAAAACGTTTGTTAGAAATACCCGGCGAACTTTACAATATGTTTGGTCCGACGGAAACAACTATATGGTCAACCTCACAGTACATTCAAAGTGAAGCAGATTTAAATTCAATAGGGAAAGCCATATACAATACAACACTTTACATCCTTGATGAGCTTGGACAATTGGTGCCTCACGGGGTCACAGGAAAATTGTTTATTGGCGGGTCAGGAGTAGCAAAAGGATATACCGATCCTGAACTGACAATAAAAAAGTTTGTTAGAAATCCTTTTAACAACGACGAAATTATTTATGATACTGGTGATTTATGCCAATGGGATTTTAATGGAAGATTACTTTATATTGGAAGAGGTGATGGTCAGGTAAAACTGAGAGGATATCGAATTGAACTTGGTGAAATTGAATCATTACTAGAAAGCGATTCAAAAGTAAACCAGGCCGTTGTAATCGTCAAAGGAAATGATCTGCTGGCCTATATTACCGGAAAAGAAATTGTTGATGTGACAGATCTAAAAGAACTGCTTCGCAGCAAGTTGCCGGCTTATATGGTACCGGGCCACATAGTGCAACTAGAAGATTTTCCCTTAACACATAATGGTAAAATCAGCAGAAAAAAACTGGCAGAAAGAGGTATTGAATTAAAGGAAAGAATACTTACAGTGCCACAAACCAATACAGAACAGGTACTGGCTGAATTATGGCAATCCATACTGGTTGTGAACGAAATAAGTACGACCGATGATTTCTTTGAAATTGGCGGACATTCCTTAAAAGCGATTCAGTTGATACTTAGCCTACATAAGAAATTAAATGTTCAGATACGATTAAAAGATGTTTTCGAATATCCAAAACTGGTTGATTTGGCTGCATATATAGATCAGTTAAGTGTAAGTCGCTATACAAACATCACTCCTGTAAAAGCTCAGGATCATTATAAACTATCACATGCACAACGCAGATTATGGATATTGGAACAATTTGAGTCTTTAGGTTCAACAGCTTACAATATCCCCATGAGTTACTGGCTCAATGGAAGTCTGAATATCGCGTCTGTAACAGAAGCATTTAAGCGTCTTATTGAACGTCATGAAATTCTGAGAACGAATTTCAGGGAAATCGACGGAATTCCGTATCAGTTTGTTGCTGATCCGGATAAAGTTGATTTTAGCATTGACTATCACGATCTGTCAGATGACTATAATGCTATACAAACAGCTACAACTTTATCTGAAAAAGCAGCTTTTAACTCTTTCAATCTGGCAGGCGGTCAATTGTTAAGAGTGCAAATAAGTAAAGTTGAGGACAAAAGATACTTGTTCCTGCTAAGCATGCACCATATTATTACAGATGAATGGTCTATCAAAAACTTAATTACTGAATTTTTGACGATATACAATGCTTTAGAACAAAAAGCAGAAATCAGCTTACCATCCCTTTCAATTCAGTATAAAGATTATGCTGCATGGCAATTACAGGAATTGGCAGGCGATGCTCTTAATGTACACAGAAGCTATTGGCTGGATAAATTAGAAGGTGAAATTCCTGTAGTAGATTTACCAACAGATGCACCAAGGCCTTCCCTGAAAACATTTAACAGCACCCAGCTTAAATATTCTTTTGATTCCCAATTGGTGGTAGAATTCAAATCGTTAGTAGCAGCTGAAAAAGCAACTTTGTTTGCCGGACTGATGGCAATTACAAAAGTGCTGGTTCATAAATATACAGGTGAAAAAGACATCATAGTAGGAACACCCGCGGCAGGAAGGGACCATGCAGATTTAGAGGATCAGATTGGTTTTTATATCAATGCGCTGCCTTTGAGAACACTACTCAATACCGATGAAACTTTTACGGACTTTTTAAAGAAGGTAAAAAATGTTGTTATTGAAGCATTTGACCATCAAATCTATCCGTTCGATTTATTGGTAGAGGATTTGGGTTTTAGCAGGGATTTAAGCAGGTCTCCTTTATTTGATATTGTGGTTTTGATTCAAAACATGGAAAACAACCATAAGCTGCCGGATATGGAAGGCATTCTTATTGAAGACCATATGCTGATCAATGAAAAGAGTAAAGTCGATCTCAGGTTGTTTTTTGTAGAAAACGAAAACGAAATTAACTTAAATATAGAATACAATACAGATCTTTTCCTTGAAGAAAGAATGCAGCGATTCTGTATACATTTTGAAGAGCTGATGCGCGCAGTGGTGGAAAAACCAGCTCAAAAAATAAAGGAACTGAATTATATTACAGCCAAAGAACGCCAGCAAGTACTGTATGATTTTAACCGTGAATCTTTTGACTATGATGAACAATTAACTTTAGTTCAGTTATTTGAACAACAGGTTGAGGCGACGCCTCATGCCATTGCACTTCAGACGGCAGCAAAATCCTGGACGTACGACGAACTGAACATTGCTGTCAACACACTTGCAAAGTCTTTACAAGAACATTTTGATGTGACTAAAGGCACGCATGTTGGTTTAATGGTGAATAGAAACGAATGGTTAATCATCGGAATGCTTTCTATTCTGAAAGTGGGTGCAGTTTATATCCCGATAGATTTCTCCAGCCCGGCGGAACGCATAAAATATATCATTTCGGATGCTGAAATTTCATTATTGATTACGGAAAGCAGCATGATAAATCGTTCTTCAGATTTTATCTCTAATGCTTTTAGTGTAGATGAAATTTATGAAGCGATCGGGAAACACGAACAAAATCTCATACCGGACTATACTGCAGCTGATTCGGCTTATGTAATTTATACATCAGGTTCTTCAGGGCAGCCAAAAGGCGTATTGGTTTCTCATGAAAATTGTGTCAATATGGTTAAAAATGAGCACATTATATTCAGCCCGTCTGTAGGAGATAATGTGTTGCAGTTTGCTTCGCCATCCTTTGATGCTTCGATTGCCGAAATTTTTATGGCGATTACTTCAGGCGCAAGTTTGGTACTTGCAGATAATAAAGTCTTAAAAGATGTTGCCGCGCTTACCAGTTATTTAAAAACGAAAGAAGTATCTATCGTTATTCTTCCTCCGGCTTATTTAGCAGCAATACCTGTAAAAGAACTTTCTTTTTTACGATTGATCATTACGGCGGGGGATGTAGCAAATAAACAGCTGGCCATAGAGTATAGCAGGTCATTAACTTATATGAACTGTTATGGTCCTACGGAATGTGCCGTCTGGGCAACCATTCATCAGGTTCATTCTTCAGATCTTAAATATCAGAGATTGCCAATCGGAAAACCAATCGGCAACCTTCAGATATACATTTTAAATGAATTTCTTCAGCCCCAGGCTGTAGGAATTCCCGGTGAAATGTATATTGGCGGTGTTGGTGTTGCGCAGGGATATTTAAATAAAAAAGAGTTAACAGAAAAAAGCTTTTTGAAAAATCCTTTTGGTAACGGAAAATTATATAAAACAGGCGATTTGGCTTCCTGGTATTCAGATGGAAATATTGATTTCCTGGGCCGTGTCGATACACAGGTAAAAATAAGAGGCTACAGAATAGAACCGGGAGAGATTGAGAGCGTATTGAACAATCATCCGCAAATTGACAATGCAGCGGTAATTACCAAAGGAGAAGGTAATGATAAGTTTTTAGTAGCCTATTACGAAGGTCCGGAGGCGCTGGAAACCAATGTTGTTCAGGAACACCTGAAAAACTTTTTGCCGGACTACATGATCCCGTCCCATATTATTTATCTAAAGCAGTTACCCCAAAATAATAGTGGAAAAATTGATAAAAAAGCATTGCCGGGTTATTTAGAAACGGCCGCAAAAGAAATCGTAGTTCCCAAAGATGCGATAGAAGCCGGATTACTGGAAGTATGGCAAAATGTTTTAGGAATTCAGGAAATCGAAATTCAGGATAACTTCTTTTCTGTCGGAGGTCATTCCTTACGGGCCATTCAATTAATTTCACAATTGTTTAAAAAACTGGAAATCAAACTGGAACTGGAAGATATCTTTATCCATCCGGTTTTTAGAGATCAGATCTCTTTGTTAAAAGCTTCCGCCAAAACGAGTTACCAAAAAATTGAAAAAGTTGCCGGGAAGCCTCTTTACAAACTTTCCTATGCACAGCTTAGATTATGGCTGCTGGAACAATTTGAAGATGAAACAGAAGCTGTAAACAGTATTCCTGTAACCTATTGGCTTCAGGGAGACCTAAATAGTAAAGCTCTAAACAATGCCTTTCAATTCGTAATAGAAAGACATGAAAGCTTACGAACTTGCTTTATCACCGTACAAGGAGAAGCGTATCAAAAAATCCTGACCTCAGAAGAATATTCATTTGAAGTGACGCAGGAAGATGCTGTAAATGTTGCAAATCCTAAGGAATATGCACAAGACAAGGCACTGGAATTATCCTTAATTCCTTTCAATCTGGAAAAAGCACCATTAGTAAAAGCGCATATCATTAAAGTCGCAGAGGAAGAATACCTTTTCTTTCTTTGTGTGCATCATATTATTTTTGATGAGCGATCCGTTCATGTTTTTGTTAGAGAAGTACTGGAAGCATACAAAGCATTTTTAGAAAATACAACACCTGTATGGCCAGCATTGCCAATTCAGTACAAAGACTATGCAGCCTGGCAGGAGAAAGAAATGCAAACGGAGCAATTATCTGTGCACAGAGCCTATTGGTTAGCGCAGTTTGAAGAAGAAATAGAAGTATTAGATCTGCCGACAGATTTCCCAAGACCTCCGGTGCAAACCTTTAAAGGCGATCAGGTACATCTTCGTTTAAGCCCGGAAATAAGTACTGCATTCAGAGCTTGTTTAGAAGCACAGGAAACAACGCTTTATATGGGTCTGGTAACACTTGTAAAATTATTACTGCACCGCTATACAGGACAAAATGATATCATTATTGGTTCACCTTCTGCTGGCAGGGAACATCCGGATTTAAGAGACCAGATCGGATTTTTTATCAATACACTGGTATTAAGAACTAAAATTAGCGAGAACGAGACATTTAATTCCCTTGCTAAAAAAGTAAAAGACAATGTCCTTAATGCGCACAAACATCAGATCTATCCCTTTGACTTATTAATAAACGAACTGCATGTCGAACGCGATATGAGTCGGTCGCCATTATTTGATGTAGTGGTTGTGTTAGAAAATTTAATCGATAAAAATGAAATTCCGGAATTTGAAGGTCTTTTGGTTACTGAAAATCAATTAGATGTGCCTATTAGTAAAGCAGACCTGCGTTTCTATTTTATAGAAAACGAATCCAATATTTCACTGACGTTAGAGTTCAATAGCGATATCTACAGCAAACATCGTATGGAAAATGTATTAGGGCATATAACAGCTTTAATAAATTCAGTAATCGAAGGACCTGCAGCAGCAATAAGCAGACTTAACTATCTAACAGAAAGAGAACAAAACTGGCTACTTAATGAGCTGAACCAAAAAGTAATAAACTACGATAAGAACGAAACATTAGTAGATATTTTTGAACAGCAGGCAGCAGCAACACCAAATGCCATAGCACTTGAGTTTGAAAACAAAACATTTACATATGAGCATCTTAATGCACTGGCGAACCAGTTAGCACATCATTTACGTGAAGAATATAAAGTAACAAGAGGAGAGACGGTTGCGTTAATGGTAGAGCGAAACGAATGGCTTATAATTGGATTTCTGGGAATTTTAAAATCCGGAGGTGTCTATCTGCCAATCGATTCGGGTAATTCGACAGAGCGAAATAACTTTATGCTGTCAGATGCAAATACCAAAGTACTCATCACAGAATCCGTAAATCTATTTAATGCGGGCAATTTTGAAGGAAACCTGTTCGCAATTGATATAGAGTTTGATTTGTTGGAAACATCCATAAAGAACCCTGTAAAAGTAAACGAAGCTTCAGATTTATCCTATATTTATTATACTTCAGGATCTACCGGACAGCCAAAAGGAGTAATGCTTGAACATCGCAATGGGGTACACATGGTGTACAATGAGAGAGAAGAGTTTAAAGTAACCACAAACGATTGTGTTATTCAATTTTCCTCCCTGATTTTTGACGGGTCTGTATTTGAATTCTTTTTAGCATTAGCTAATGGAGCACGTTTGTTAATCGCAAAAAACAATATCATCAAAGATGCTGTTGCGCTGGTAAAATATATGGCTGCTAAAGAGGTAACGATTGCAATATTACCGGCGGCATATTTTTCTTTAGTTGCTATTGACGAATTGAAATTTTTAAGGAAAGTGATGTCAGTCGGAGATGCTATCAACAAAGATCAGGCTGTAAAAAGTAGCGCCGTAACAGTTACTTATAATGGTTACGGGCCGACAGAATGTGCTGTTTGGACAAATATTTATGAAGTGAAAACGGAAGATAATCACAGAGTGAGATTACCAATCGGAGAAGCTATCGGGAATGTTCAGGTGCATATTCTTGATCAATTATTAAACCTAACCGGAGAAGGAATTTATGGGGAAATCTGTATCTCAGGTGAAGCAGCAATTGCAAGAGGATATTTAAACAGAGAAGAGCTTTCTAATGAAAAATTTATAAAAAATCCATTCGGTGCCGGAATGATGTACCGTACAGGAGACAAAGGAGTTCGTTTACCGGATGGGAATATTGATTTCCTGGGACGTATTGACAATCAGGTAAAGATTAGAGGATACCGCATAGAATTAAATGAAATTGAGAAAGTCATTAAATCACACGCTCTGGTAATTGAAACGTTAGTGACCAAATATGTCAATGAAGGCGATACAGCTTTGGTAGCATATTACACAGCTAGCGAAGAGATTAAGCCTGCAGCAGTGAAGGATTACCTGAAAACTTTCCTGCCGAATTATATGGTTCCTCCTTATCTGATTCAATTGGCAGATTTTCCATTAAATGCAAGTGGTAAAATAGATAAAAGAAAATTACCCGAACCGGAAATTAAATTAGATACTACCTATGTTGAACCAAGAAATACTGTTGAAGAAAGTCTGGTAATTATATGGAGAGAAGTTTTAAATAGGGAAAGAATAGGAGTTGAAGATAATTTCTTTGATTCCGGAGGACATTCGCTAAGAGCCATTCAATTAATAACAAAAATTCACAAACAATACCAGGTACAGCTAAACATTGGAGACATCTTCAGCAGACCGACGCTTGCAGAACAGGCATTCTTAATTTCGAATTCGGATACCGTAAATTATATTTCGATTCCGAAAATCCAAGAGGAAGATACCTATCCGTTATCAGCAACACAGTTAAGAACCTGGCTGCAGGTAGAACAGTCCAAAAATGCCATTACTCATAATGTACTGACGAGTTATATGCTGACCGGGGCGTTTCATAAGGATGCTTTTGAATTTGCTTTTCAGCAAGTAATCGCCCGTCATGAAAGCTTGAGAACCATATTCGAATTGGTAAACGGATCACCGAGACAACGTATTATAGACGCTTCTGACCTAACAATCGGAATCGATTATTTTGATATTTCGAAAGATAATGAGGCGGCAAAACAAGCAAAAAAAGAAACACTTTCCACTAAAGTCTTCCATTTGGATACAGCTCCATTATTCAATATTGATATACTGAAGCAGGAAGAAAATAAGCACGAACTGCTATTTGCCATGCATCATATTATTTCCGATGAATGGTCCATGCAGGTTATGGTAAGAGATCTGGTCGTATTTTACAACGCCGCTGTAAAAGGAAAAATAAGCGATTTGGAGCGTTTGCCAATTCAGTACAAAGATTACACTGCCTGGCAGCTGGCAGAACTAAGCGGCGATAAATTGTTGGAGCATAAAGAATATTGGTTGGAACAATTTAAAGGAGACATTCCTGTGCTGGAACTTGCTTCTGACAGGCAACGTCCTGAAATAATGAATCACGAAGGAGCACAATATTATTTCAGGCTGGACGAAACACTAAGTTCAAAACTAAAAGAATTATCCAAAACTCAGGGGGCGACCTTATTTATGGGGGTTACTTCTTTAGTAAAAGCATTATTTTATAAATACACCGGAAATCAGGATATTATAATCGGAACTCCGGTAGCAGGAAGACAACATCCGGATTTGGAAGACCAAATTGGATTGTATTTGAACACCCTGGCACTGCGATCCAGATTTTCGGGAGAAGAAGGATTCAATGCATTACTAAGCGAAGTCAAAAAAGTAAGTTTAGACGGATTCAGTCATCAGGTATATCCTTTAGACATGCTGATTGAAGATTTAGGCGTCTATCCACCGAAAAACAGAGGTGCCCTTTTCGATGTTGTGGTGATATTGCAAAATGTACAGCTCGATCTTTTGGAAGGTATTGAAATGGAAGGTCTGGAAGTTTCAGCGCAGGGAGAAGACTTAAAAATCAGTAAAGGTGATTTGCGCTTCCAGTTTATGGACCAGGGAACTTTTCTGGAGGGAAGTATCGAATATAGTACTGAATTATATGATGAAGCACGTATTTCCCGTATGGTAACCCATATGAAAAATCTGTTAACCATTATAGTTGAAGCCCCGGAGCAGCCCCTGAAAGAAATTCAGTATTTAGAAAATACAGAATCGGAAAACTTAGACTGGTTTGAGAAAACAATACAAAAAGAACAACCACAATACATACACAAAGCGTTTGAAGCAATTGTAGCGGCATATCCTCAAAAAGAAGCGCTGGCACTGGAGGAAGTATCATATACGTATCAGCAAATCAATGGATTTAGTAATCAAATCGCCCGTTTGTTAGGAGATCTTGACCTACAGCCTGAAAATGCGATTGGCGTATTACTGCCTTCAGGAAAAGAATTGATCGCAACATTGATGGCGTGTTTCAAAACCGGTGCCACTTATGTTCCGATGGCTGCTGAATTTTCAAAAAACAGAACAGCGCAGGTATTTTCAGATACGAAAATGACGACTCTGATAGCGGCTGAAAAAGCGTATAATGCCTTAAAGGAAACACTTGACCTTTCACAAACAAGACTGGAAAAAGTTGTATTATTTTCTGAAGAAGGAATACTGACCGTTCAGGAACGTAACGCTTCAGGCGAGTTTGTCGTTTCCGCTTATAGTGTAGCAAATTACAGTGAAGAAAATGTTGCCATTGATTATCCAATTGATAACAGCAGTTATATTTTCTACAGTTCGGGTACCACCGGAAAGTCGAAAGCAATCGTTGGGAATCAGGAAAGTATCGCGCACTATATCAACTGGCACAAAAATACCTTCGGATTCAATACCGAAAGCCGGGTAAGCCAGATTGCATCAGTGACTTTTGATGCCAGTTTAAAAGACATCTTAACAAGTTTGATTTCAGGAAGCTGTCTGTGTATTCCGGCTGCGAAAACGCGTGAGAATATGGTGTTGCTGGGCCAATGGCTTTCAGCAGAAAAGGTAACCATTATACAAACGGTTCCTTCTTTATTCAGATTATTGACCAATAGCCTTGTAGAACATAATATTCATTTAAATAATATAAAAGAAGTTGTACTGGCAGGAGAAAAATTATACGGACGTGATATTGCCTTATGGCGTTCGCTTTCGGGACACTCGGCCCGTATGAGCAATTTATACGGACTAACCGAAACGACAGTATTGAAAAGCTGTTACCACATTCCAAACGAAGATTTAGATCCCGGTACCGTTTTACCGGTGGGACAGGCCATTGCCAACAGTATGATCGCAGTGATCAACGATAGTGGACTGAGCATGTGGGGAGAAATCGGAGAAGTATACATCAAAAGCCCGTACATCAGTAAAGGCTATTTAGATCAGGAACTTACGGCAGCTTTATTGGTACAGAATCCACTGGTTTCAGATCGTGAAGACCTGGTGTGCAGAACGGGGGACTTAGGGCGTTATGACAATGATGGTAACTTAGAGATACTGGGAAGAATTGACGATCAGATCAAACTTCATGGCGTACGTGTCGAACTCGATGGAATACGCAGTTCGTTACTAAACTTAGAAGGAGTAGGACAGGTAGAATTGGTATTACACACCGATGCCACGACAGATTCATTGCTGTGTTACTACAGCGGAACAGAATACGGTTCCGGCGAATTGCGTCTGCTTTTATCGGCACAATTAGACCGCAGCAGTATTCCGGATTACTTTATTTATGTAGCGGAATTTCCGTTGACCCTAAACGGAAAAGTAGACAAACGTGCCTTACCAAAACCATCAGAATTATTGCGAGGCAGTAACTACGAAGCACCAAATGGTGCGATTGAAACTTCACTAAGTGCTATATGGGCAGAATTACTAAATATTCCGCAAAGCAGCATTGGAAGAAAAGACTCCTTTTTTGATTTAGGGGGATCGTCTTTAAAAGCAATTCAGCTGATCTCAAGGGTTTATAAAAATCACGAAGTGCAGTTGAGCATTGGGGAAATTTTCAACCATTCGACATTAAAAGCACAGGCTTCCTTAATAGCCGCATCAAAAGGAGATGCCTACACTGCTATTGGAAAAGCAGTAGAGCAGGAAGATTATGCCTTGTCACACGCACAGCGTCGTTTATGGGTGCAGGAAACCCAACAGCAAAACGGGGAAAGCACTTTTAATATCTTTATGCGTTACCAAATGGAGGGCAAACTTCAGATAGAAATATTGCAGGAAGCTTTTGATCAGATTATAAATCGTCACGAAAGTCTGCGCACCATCTTTGTTTTAAAAAATGGAGAACCAAGACAAAAAATTCAATCCATGCAAGAGCAATCTTTTGAATTGGAATTTGCAGATCTTCAGGAAATCAAAGAACAGCAGGTCATTATTGATAAAGAGGTTCAAAACCTTGCTTACCATCCTTTTGATCTTCAGAACGGACCTTTGATGAAAGTGAAACTTTTGAAGCTGGATGCTGAAAATCATATGTTATTGTTTGTCAAGCATCATATCATTTCAGACGAATGGTCTTTACAAATCTTTGTGAAAGAAGTATTGTCAATTTACAATGCTTTATTAGAAAATAAAGAGCACAATTTAGCACCATTAACTGTTCAGTACAAAGATTATGTTGCCTGGAAAGAAAACGAATTGTCTGCCAACGGACTTGTAAAACATCGTGAGTTTTGGATGAAAGAATTGCAGGGAGAAATTCCTGTTTTATACCTTCCTACTGATTTTCCGAGACCGCCGATTCAGACTTTCAACGGATCAGAACTGCATTTTGAGTTTCCTGCAGCTGCAGCAGCTCAGTTTAAACAATTGTTGCAGGATCAGAACACAACATTATTTATGGGGTTACTGTCCGTCGTAAAAACGATTCTGTACCACTATTCCGGACAGGAAGACATCATCGTCGGAACACCAATTGCAGGAAGGGAACATCCGGATCTGGAGGGACAGATTGGCTATTACTTAAATACGCTCGCACTGCGCAGTAAATTTGATCCTGCCCTGAAATTTGTTGATTTTCTGTCCGAAATAAAGAAAACGGCAATAGCGGCTTTTGAACACCAGGAATATCCTTTTGATACGCTTATTGAAGACTTGAATTTAAAGAAAGACTTAAGCAGATCTCCCTTATTCGATGTCGTAATGATTCTTCAGAATGTGGATTTACACAAAG
Source organism: Flavobacterium sp. ENC (assembly GCF_020991415.1). Lineage (GTDB taxonomy): Bacteria > Bacteroidota > Bacteroidia > Flavobacteriales > Flavobacteriaceae > Flavobacterium. Next base: position 105,178 of record NZ_JAJMOY010000011.1, read on the forward strand.
AATCGGATTTGGAAATGAAAGGTATTACGGTAAACCCGATCAAAGAACCTATGAATATCAGTAAAAGTGATCTTCGATTCCAGTTTGCTGATGTAGGAGATACCATAATCGGTACTATCGAATATAATACCGGTTTATTTAAAAAAGAACGTATAGAACAACTCATAGCACATATGAACAGTCTGATAGCCCTGGTGATTACAGATTCACAACGTTCGCTAATAGAATTTGATTTCTTAACTGATACAGAACGCCAACAAGAACAGCTGGCTTCCGATTTTTTCGGTTCTGATATCAGTACAGACTTCTAACTTAATTAATAATCAACTAACATTAAAACTAAATCTGATGAATAGAAACATTATTGGCATCTCTGCTTTTTACCATGATTCAGCATGTTGCATAATTCAAAACGGAAAACTAATCGCGGCGGTAGAAGAAGAGCGATTTTCAAGAAAAAAAAATGATCCGGATTTACCGGTAAATGCTTTCATGTATTGCTTAGATCAGGCAGGGATAAGTATCTCTGATATTGACTGTATCGCTTATTATGAAGATCCGGTTAAAAAGTCGGAACGCCAGTTATGGAGTATCAGCAATCAGGCTACCACTGATTCCATTTACGAAATAGATCCGGGGCATGTTATCAAACAAATTCGCAAGGAATTGGGATATGATGGTCCGATTAAATTCTACGAACATCACCAGTCGCACGCAGCAAGTACTTTTTATTTCTCCGGATTTGATTCCGCAGCTATTTTAACGGTAGACGGCGTGGGAGAATGGGCTACTACGACTTACGGAACAGGAAAAAACAATAAGGTGGAACTATTTGGTGAAGTGACATTCCCGGACTCAATAGGATTGCTTTACAGCACCATCACCAGCTATTTAGGATTCGAAGTAAACGGCGGGGAATATAAAGTGATGGGACTGGCGCCTTACGGAGAGAACAAGTATCTGGAGCAAATGCATCAGTTGCTGAACCTGGAGGAAGACGGAAAATATACCCTGAACTTAAAATATTTTGACTTTTTACGAGGAGAACGCATGTATTCTGACGAACTGCCAAAACTATTCGGAATACCGGTAAGAGAGAAAGATGCAGAAATGGGGCAGCATTATATGGATATTGCCAAAAGTTTACAGACTTTCCTGGAAGAAACCCTTATTAAAATGGCCAACTTCCTGCATGAAAAAACAGGAGAAGAAAATTTATGCATGGCCGGCGGAGTGGCTTTAAACTGTGTGGCAAATGGTAAAATATTAAAAAATTCCCCTTTCAAAAAAATGTATGTACAGCCCGCATCAGGGGATTCAGGCTGCGCATTGGGAGCAGCGGCACTGGCGTACACGGAATTATATCCTGAAGATAAAATCCAACCGCTTACAAATGTGTATTTAGGGCCTTCCTATACCGGAAAAGACGTTGAAAACCTTTTAAGTGCGACATCTTTAAACTACGAAGACTGCAGGGCAGACGGAGATACACTTGAAAGAGTAGCTCAAAAACTGGCAGAAGGAAAAGTAATTGGCTGGTTTAACGGAAGAATGGAATTTGGACCAAGATCATTGGGAGCACGTTCTATTCTAGGCGACCCAAGAGTACTGGATATGAGAGACCGTATCAATGCGATGGTGAAAAAAAGAGAGGGTTTCAGGCCTTTTGCACCGGCCGTTCTGGAAGAAAAAATGTTCGAGCATTTTGATATCGATCATGCTTCTCCTTTTATGCTGGAAACCTGCCAGGTAAAATCGGTTATAGATATGCCTGCCATTACACACGTAGACAATTCGGCCAGGATTCAATCGGTTAATGATGCGGATAATCCAAGATTTGCACAATTACTTCGTGAATTTGATAAGCTGACCAATTGTCCGATTTTGCTGAATACCTCTTTTAATATCAAGGATGAACCTATCGTTTGTACACCCGAAGATGCGTTGGTCTGTTTTATAACTACTGATATCGATTGTTTAGTGCTGGAAGATTTCATTATAAGTAAAGAAGGAAATGAAATTACAATGCTTGAAATGATTAATAACAACTTTACCGAAAGAGGACGTTTCGAGCTCAATCCAAATGTATACACATTCATTTAATCCTTAAAAGAGAAAAATCATGTCAAGACCTTCAGAATTAGATAAAGTAGTTGCTACTGACTTAGCAGCATTATTACCCGTTACCGACGAAAATCAACAAACTGTTTTGGACTTAATGGAAAAGCTGGGTTACACAAATCCGGAAAAAAACAAAGAAGAAACGGTTGCTGAAAATCCATTCAAATCACACGTGGGTATCTACAAGCCAGATACCAGGGATGGTAAAAAATATTATCAGAGAGATATTGTGCTAAAAGACAGGTGGAGTTATTTTGCAGATATACAGACCATTCCGGCGAAATCGAATAAAAAACGTATTGTCCTGTTGGGAGAATCTGTAACGAGAGGATTTTTATTAGATCCGGAATATACACCGGCAATTGTTTTAGACCAATTATTAAATTCTAATAAAGAACTGTATGGCTACGAAATAATTGACTTAGCCGAAACCAATCTGGGAATGGCCGGAATCAAAGAAAGATATCTGGAATGCATGGCAATGGAACCGGATATGGTTGTCTTTCTGGCCGGAAATAACTGGAGAGAAGACTTATTGGTGTCTATTGGCAACAGTCAGAAAAAGCAAACTGCCTTACAGGAATTAACGCAGGGGGAAGACGGAATTGCAATTGCAAAACCGTTAATTGAAGACTACTTCAGTACTATTGTCGATGACTTTTTAGCGTTTGTGGGAACCGTTTCGAAGAAAAACGGAGTTCCGGTACTGTTTGCAATTCCGGAATTCAACCTGTTAGATTGCAGAAGTACACCGGGAGAACGTGTCGTTTCTGAATTGCCTTATGAAAAATTAAAAAGCTGGATGGATGCGAAAGAAAGCGCTGAAGAAAATCTTGCATCAGGCAATATCGAAAGCTGTATTGCACAAGCACAGCAAATGACAGAAATCGACCCAAGCCATCCCTACGGATTTGAGCTATTGGCAGATTGCAGCATCAAAAACGAGCAGTACAAGGAAGCCAGGCATTATTTGGAAATGGCAAGGGATACCGCGCTCTTTTGCAGAACAAACAGTAAACCGAGAACCTTTAAGATCGTTCAGGAAACCATACTGGCCAAGGCAGCAAGCTATGGAATCGAAGTAATTGATTTACCGGCTGTCTTTAAAGCGCATTTAGAAGGCAAAGTACCGGGAAGAGAATTGTTCCTGGATTACTGTCACTTTAGTGTTGCCGGAATTCAGGTGGCTATGGAGGCGGTTTACAAAAAAGTGCTTCAGGAATTTGATGATTCCAGAAAAACACATAAAGATGTAAAAACAATCATTCCGTCAAACGAAGTACTGGCATTAGGGCACTTATTTGCGGCAATACACAATGCTCACTGGGGACAATCTTATGATATTCTGTTGTATCACTGTTCGGAATCCTTGTCAAAATGGAAGGATATAGCCAAAACAATGGTTTATTACTGTGATATGATTAGCAGGGGAGCAGCGAATAATGTTTGTAAGTCACTGGAGAAAATATTAGAAGACAATACCAAACTGGACCGTTATGTACATGCACTTGTTCCGGCAAGGAATATGAAAAACATGGAACTGGAACTGGTAGATGCCATGACAACAGTATTGAAATCGAATGGAGTTGATATTACCAATTACTTACTCAAAATTCGTTTAGACAATCATAGTGTCAAAAACAGACGCATCAACCTGCTGCAAAATTATTATCACGCGACTTCTTACGATGAATATCAGGGACAAAAAACGGCTTTCTTACAGGCAAGAGACAGCAAATCTGATTTTTTTGTCGTAGCAGATGCCAAAACAAAAGCATCACTATCCATATCCCTAAGAATACCGGGAATCATTACTGAAAACAAGGATGCAGTAACATTGTATGTGAATGATACAGAAGTGACCAAGCTTTCTGTTGGTGCTAAATGGCAAACCCATAAGATAGAAATCCCGACAGATTTTCTTCAAAACGGAATGAATGTATTCAGAATAAAATGGCCTGTCGTAGCCACAAGCAGGGCGCTGCAGGACAATAGTTCTTCTACGGCAATACTGGACGCCGCCTTCCGTGTTTTCGGGGAAATCTCCAGTATGACCGTATCAGGAATATAGTTTTTATAAAAAAACGAAGTAGTAAAGTGTTTAAAACAATGTTTTTAAGTCTGTTGAACATACAATTAAAAAAGTAAATCACTTATCATCATTACATGAAGTGTCATAACAGCAAGACTTACCAATTTAGAAAAATATGTGTGGAATAAGTGGAATTTATAATTTCGATAGAGAATCTGTTGCAAGAGAGGATATCATTGTGGCGATGGCCAACAAAATCCAGCATCGCGGGCCGGATGATTCGGCCTGTTATGTGGATGGCCATGTGGGACTTGGGTTTGTACGACTAAGTATTATTGATTTAAGCCATGGAATGCAGCCTTTCTTCAGCCCTGATAAATCGATCGTATTAACCTGTAACGGAGAAATCTACAATTACAAGGAGTTACGTCATGAAATGGAGGCGAAAGGATACAACTTTAATACCAATTGTGACATTGAAGTCCTGGTTTACCTGTACATGGAATACGGAGTAGATTTCCTGAATAAGATCAACGGCCAGTTTGCCTTTGCGCTCTATGACAAAAAGAAGGAAATATTCGTCATGGCCAGGGACCATTTCGGAATTTGCCCTTTATTCTATGCAAAACTGGACCACGCTTTGGTATACGGTTCAGAGATAAAAGCGGTTTTGGAACATCCTGACGTTTCGAGAAGGATAGATTACAAAGGGCTGGATCAGATTTTTACATTTCCGGCTAATATCGCTCCAATTACCTTTTTTGATGATGTAAAAAGTTTAGAACCGGGACACTATGCGGTATTGCGAAATAACAAGCTGGAGATAAAAGAATACTGGAATCTGGATTATCCTACGGCGGATTATGACTACGGTCAGAAAACTGAAGAATATTACATAGAAAACCTGAATGACTTACTGCTGAAATCGGTAAATTATCGTTTAAATGCTGATGTTCCCGTAGGTTTTTATCTGAGTGGCGGACTGGATTCTTCAATGATTGGAGGCATGATGCGACACCTGGATAAAGAGAAAGAATTCAACTCGTTCTCCATTTGTTTCCCTAACACGGAAAACAAGGATATCAATGAGCAGCGTTTTCAACGGATTTTAAGTGAGCAGGTAAAATCAAAACACAATGAGATAGAATTTGAGTGGAATGATTTTGAAAGTAAACTTCGCGATGTGATTTATTATTCTGAATCTCCGCTCAAAGAAACCTATAATATCTGTTCCATTGCTCTATCTGAAAGAGCCAAACGTGAAAAAATAAAAGTAGTCCTCTCCGGAGAGGGAGCCGATGAATTATTTGGCGGTTATGCAGGCTACAAATTTGACGGAAGGCGTGAAGGAAACATTGGTTACAAAGACTTAGAGCATTTACGGGAGGACGAGGTACGAAAACAGCTTTGGGGAAATCCGGATTTCATTTACGAAAAAAATGAAAATGTATTCAGGGAAACCAAACAGGCGATTTACTCGCCGCTTTTAAACGATTCCTACAAAGATTTTGACTGCCTGAAAGAACCCGCTATAGATCACGAACGCATTAAAAACCGACATCATTTTCACCAGCGTTCCTATGTAGATTTCAAACTGCGTCTTGGCGGGCACCTAATAGCCGATCACGGAGACCGTATGACACTGGCCAACAATGTCGAAGGCCGTTATCCGTTTTTGGATGTAGACCTGATCAACTTTGTAAAAACAGTGCCGCCATCGTTAATGGTGAAGAATATGGAAGAAAAGTACATCCTTAAAAAAGTGGCACAAAAGTATGTTCCTTCCCAGATCATTAATCGGGAAAAATTCGGATTCGTAGCACCGGGAAGTCCGCATTTACTGAAAACAAACAGCGAATGGATTAATGATTTATTGTCTTACGATCGCATCAAAAGACAGGGATATTTTGATCCGGATACCATAGAACGACTTAAAAAAATGTACAGTAGGGACGGATTTATTTTAAATCCTCCTTACGATTTAGACTTGCTGATCATCGTATTGACTTTCAATATGTTTCTTGACATTTTTGATGTACCAAATGTGTAATAAATTAATTCTTCTTTCCTAAAACCAATACGAAATGAAATTTATAAAAACCTTATTAGTCAGATCCAAAAAAGCGCTGGGATTTATGCTCGTCTTAGGAGTTTTCAACAGCATTCTTAACGCGGGATTGTTAATTTTTATAAACAATACCATAATGAAGCAACCCATTCCATTCTTTCCGGAATACGACTGGGCACTTTTTATAGCAATTATTCTGGCCTCTTTAGTCTGTTCCCGTTTCTTTCAGACCTACATGATTAAGTTAACAAATACCTTATTGTTTGATTTTGAAATTATGATCCTGAAAAAACTGCGTATGGCTTCCTATCAGGATTTTGAGGAAATAGGAAACGAAAAGATCTATACGGCGATCAACGATACAAAAGTATTGGGAAGTATACCTGAAGTATTCATGAATGCATTCAACTCCCTAATCGTAATCTTATGCTGTTTCGGATATTTATTCTATATCTCTCCAGTTGGAGCAGGTTTAGTGGTTGCGGTAATGGTACTTTTATTGGTTTTTTACCTCGTAAGGAACAATGCTATCGAAAAAGATTTAAATGAAAGAAGAGATTTGCAAAATGCTTACTATCAGTATTTAGCAGATATGCTTTACGGTTTCAAAGAATTAAAAATGGGCATTACACGAAGCAATAATATCTTCAGCAAATTCCTGGTAAAAAACAGGATAAAAGGAAAAGACATTGCCATAGACACTTCCATAAAATATATGGATAACGAATTGACAGGCTATTACAGCTGGTACATCATTCTTGGAATAGTCATGTTTGTACTGCCGGTTTATTTCAATATCAGCACTGAAAAAACAACAGCTTTTCTGGTAACGATCTTGTATCTTATCGGTCCTGTAGCGGTTTTGATCACGTTAATTCCTACCTACACTATGGTAAAGATTTCAATAGAACGTTTAAATCTAATCGAACAAATGCTGGATCCCATTCAGGATAGGATTGTTCCGAGCAAATTAGCGAATGAACTGCCATTTGAAGAAATCAGATTAGAAAATGTGACCTATTTCTACAATGATGAAGAGCGAAATCAGAAGTTTTATCTGCAGCCTGTAAATCTTACCATTAAAAAAGGGGAGATCATCTTCGTTACCGGCGGAAACGGCAGTGGAAAAAGTACTTTCGGAAACTTACTTACCGGATTGTACAAACCCTATGAAGGCTCCATATATTTTAATGGTCAGAAGATTGATTCAGGTCAGTTAATGTACTACAGTGATAAAATAGCCGCCGTTTTTACCACCAACTATATCTTCAGTGAAAACTATGATGAATTTGAATTAAAGGAAAATACAGGTGAATTAAATGCACATATTGACATGATGAAAATGCAGGAAGTACTGCATCTGGATCAGGAACGAAATGTGTATGATAAAAACTTATCCAAAGGGCAGCAAAAAAGACTGGCACTGATCTATGCTTTACTGGAAGAAAAGGAGATCATCATCTTGGATGAATGGGCAGCAGAACAAGATCCCGGATTCAGAAAATATTTTTATGAAGACATCTTGCCGAAACTTAAAGAACAAGGAAAAACAATTATCGCCATCACGCACGATGACGAATATTTTGACAGGGCTACCAGGGTGATCAAGTTTAATTTTGGAAAAATTGTGAGCGATAAAAATAGTATACCCGATTTTACGGCGAGTATAAAAACGGCTAATTAATTAAGAAAAAGTGATTTGATATGATGGATTTAATCTGTTTACATTTTGCGGGAGGAAATAAATACTCCTACTATCCCCTGGAAGAATTTTTAGATAGAAATATTAATCTGATTACACTGGAGCTTCCCGGAAGAGGAAAAAGATTTCACGAGTCTTTGCTGACAGATGTTCATCCGATAGTCGATGATTTGTTTGAGCAGTTAACACAAAATGTTTCAAGGCCTTATGCGATTTTCGGACATAGTATGGGGGCAATCCTGACTTTTTTATTAGCGCATAAAATAGAGGAAAATGACTTCCAGCGCCCGGTTCATTTATTTGTTTCAGGCTGCAAGGCACCAAAAGTCAAAAGAGAACCTCCTTTTTATCATGATCTGCCTAAAGAGGAATTTGTCAATAAAATAAGGGATATGGGCGGTTGTCCGGAAGAAATTTTAGGTAACGATGAACTCATGGCACTTTTTGAACCTTCGTTAAGGGCAGATTTTAAAACCATTGAAACCTACACCTACCAAAAGCGGGATCCATTAAAAATGCGGCTAACAGTTTTTATCGGTAATAAAGACAAAGTCAGTTGGGAAGAAGCAAAAGCCTGGGGAGAAGAAAGTATTCATCCAGTTGATGTTAAGGAGTTTGAAGGAAATCATTTCTTTATATTTCAACACAAACAGGAAATCACAGCTTTATTTAAATATTATATAAGTACAAAAAAATTATTGAACAACTATTAAAATTAAAAACCATGAACTTAAAAATGAAAACGTTATCAATCGCTTTACTAATTCTGTTTGTTGCTTCTTCAGTAACAGCACAAAAGAAAACAAATCTCGATATCAAACAGAATTTAGTTTTAACCTATTCCGCGAAAGATCCGAAGGGAAATGAAGTATTGCTTCCGTTGGAAATAAAAGAACTGAATGCTAAAAAGACAGTGCTGGAATATACGATGATCAATGGAGATAAGAAAATTTCCGGAAAATGGGTAATTTCTCCAAAAGGACTTGAGTCAGGTAAATACTTTAACTGGCAGGCACTAAATCCGTCAGAAGTTAGAATACTGCCTAAAGACCAGACTATTTTTTGTGTTTCAAAAAAGTTTCTGGATGAAATAAAAAGCAAAAAGACAGCAAAGTATGATGATAAAACTTTCGAATTAAAAGAAATTCCAAAAGGAAAAGAAATTATAGTAGATGGTAAAGAAATTGACGCCATATACATAGCTGAAAAAAACGGAGACTCAAAATATTGGATCTTAAACAACAGGGATTTGCCTTTTATCATCAATTCTACCGGAGGAGACGGTCCTTCATTTAAGCTTTCAAAAGTTAGTAAATAAAAGCACAACGTTAAGATAACCAACACCTAAATAATGTGAATGCATCCGGAAACGTTTCCGGATACATTTTGCATTACTGTAAAAATCATGCGAGTTTATTATGCTATTGTAAGCCAGCCGTTAAACGACTTTGATTTTAAGAGGTATCTTAAGCAAATGCCGTCTGCCATTCAGCAAAAAATTGCCCGTTATAAAAATTGGGAAGATGCCCATACTTCTTTGATCGGAAAGTTATTACTGATACAGGCATTGCAGGACAGCGGACTTCAGGAAACGGATCTTTCCGTGCTGACCTACAATAAATACGGCAGACCTTCTGTTCCCGGGATAATGGATTTTAATATTTCACATTCCGAAACTTTGGCAGTGTGTGCCATTGCAGCAAACGGAAGTATCGGAATAGACGCTGAAGCCCTGAAACCAATCAATAAAACAGATTTTTATAATTGCTGGACCCCGGCTGAGGCAAAAGCAATATATCACGATCCCGAAGATTACAAAACCTTTTACGGCTACTGGACTAAAAAAGAAGCTGTAGTAAAAGCAATCGGAAACGGATTAAACATTCCGTTGACAGACATCGAAATTAAGGGTGATCTGGCAACCGTTGCCCATTATGGAAACTGGCATGTAAAAGAAATTCCGCTTTCCGAAAAATATATAGTGCATATGGCTGCCAAAGAGCCATATAAAGCCCCTGTTGAGGTAATACAAAAAGAATTTTAATAAGCGCTGTATCACAATCGTTTATTTACAATTCAAAACAGTCCCTGAAAACAAACCGAATTCTTTAAAGAATATATTTTTTCGCTGCTTCCGTAGTGACGAGAGTTAATAATGTTTTAATATGCTTATTAGTAATACTTTAGTTGATATTTTAGAAAATGCGGCACAAGAGCAAACCGGAATTACGTTTATTCGTTCCTCTAGTGACGAAGTAACGTATTCGTATCAGGAATTGCTCGGTAAAGCATTGTATACGCTTCATAATCTTCAGGAATTCGGAGTGCGTTCCGGCGATGAGGTTATTATACAGATAAATGATAACGCAGAATTTTTACAGGTTTTCTGGGCATGTATACTTGGGAAAATCATTCCTGTTCCGGTAGCAATCGGAAGACAGGAAGGGCACAAGCATAAACTATATAACATTTGGAAAAAATTAAACAATCCTTTTTTAGTATGCGATAAAGGCCTGCTCGAAGAAATGTTTACCTACAAAAGTGATGAGGTAACCGAAGCAGCGTATCAGAAAATTGCAAAAACAACACTATTTTCAGAAGCCGCTGTAGCAGAGAAAGCACAAGGCATTAAAAACACGGATATAAGTGCCGGTGATATTGCCTATATTCAGTTTTCATCCGGTTCTACAGGAAATCCGAAAGGGGTAGAACTAACACATGCTAATCTGGTAGCCAATATTACTGATATTGCAAATCGTTCTAAAATCACAACGGCAGACCGATCCTTAAGCTGGCTGCCACTGACACATGATATGGGGCTTATTTGTTTTCATCTGTCCTGTACATTAAGAAAAATTCAGCAATTTCTATTGCCAACGACGCTTTTTATCAGAAGGCCTTTACTCTGGATGGAAAAGGCAAGTGAACATAAGGCAAGTTTACTGTATTCACCAAATTTTGGTTGTCAATACATCTTATCGGCAATAAGTACGGCGAAAAATCCGATTGGGTGGGATCTTTCGCAGGTGAGGATTATGTACAATGGGGCTGAGCCAATCTCATGGAAACTGTGCAATCAGTTCCTGGAAGAAATGAGCCAGTTTCAATTGCCGGCATCAGTTCTGTATCCGGGTTACGGACTGGCAGAAGCATGTGTGGCGGTGACCCTTCCAATCGTTGGGAATCCTTTCAAATGTTATTTTGTATACCGTAATCATTTGAAAATTGGAGAAAAAATAGTAGAAGTAGCCAACGAAAATAGTGCCAACAGTACTTCGTTCGTAGAAGTGGGAAGACCATTAGACCAGTGCCCTGTAAGAATAACGAATGATAATGACGAAGTTTTGGCGGACAAACACATCGGACATATTCAGATTAAAGGAGCGAATGTTACCACAGGATATTATAATGATCCTGAAATAAGTGCAGCCTGTAAAACAAACGATAACTGGCACAGAACAGGAGATTTAGGTTTTATGTACGAAGGCGCTTTGGTCATAACCGGACGTGCCAAAAACCTGATTATTATTAACGGACAAAATATTTATCCGCAGGATATTGAAGAAATTATTCATAAAAAACTTCATTTAAAGCCGGAAACCGTAGTGGCCTGCAGTGCCAGAAAAGATATAAATCATTCGGAAGAACTACTGATTTTTGTACAGCAGCGTCTGATATCTGAAGATTTTATTCAGACGATTTGGGATATAAAGCGGGAAGTTCTTAATGAGTTGAATCTGGAAGTTCAGCAGGTGATAGCCGTAAAAAGTATTCCGAAGACAACAAGCGGAAAAGTACAGCATTATCAATTAGTACAGCAATATCTTGCGAGAGATTACGAAGCTCAAATTCAGAAAACAGCGGAATTAGAAGAACAATTAGCACACAAAGAAGTGGCAAATGCCGATTCTTTAGATGAAAAATTGTGGTCCCTTGCGAGAAATATACTTAAAAATGATAACTTGGAATTCGCTCAGAATTTCTTTACCGATCAATTCAATAGCTTAAAAGCGACCGCATTACTATCCCGCATTCAGCAATTGGGCTACCAGATATCGATAGAGACACTTTTCAGAAATGCAAGTGTAGCCGAATTAAGCCAATATCTAAAAAAGGAGGAACGCGTTCAGATTGTACCCATTGAAGTCGCGGAAATTAGTAATAATTATCCACTGACTGCCGGACAAAAGCGATTCTGGATGTTGCACCAGTTCAATCAAAGTAATGCAGCACATATTACAAGTGTTAGCCTTATCAGTGGAAATTTT
>NZ_JAJMOY010000012.1 GCF_020991415.1 Flavobacterium sp. ENC
ACTTTCCTGCCAACCTTTCAATGAACTTCCCATGTTTTGCGGGGTGCAAATGTAACATCCGTTTTCAAATCTCACAAGCTTTTTCGAATCTTTTTTTGAAAATAAATTTTCAGTCCGATTCGTATGCCTGTCAGTATTTCCTAGAACGTTTGTCGCTGTTGCGGGTGCAAAAGTAGGTAGTTTATCTGCTTAAACAATACTTTTTCCCAACTTTTTTTAATCTTTTTTATAAGTCGCTGGTTTTGCGTTTTTTACAAACCAATCTTTTTTTTGGTTTTATCAGGATTCAATGGTTTGGGCTGGTTTTACCGCAAAGACGCTAAGGTTTTTTCCCTGCGGGTGGGTTTCGCAAAGAACGCAAGGCCGGATTTTATTACTTTTTTTTTGATTCACGCAAAGTTGCAAAGGCGCTAAGTTTAGTTTTTTGGTTTGGTTTTCTGGTGAATCGTATCGTGTTAGACCGAATTTATTTTCAAATCTGCTCTTCTGGCTCTGGGTGGAATTGGTTCACGCAAAGACGCAGAGGCGCTAAGTTTCTATTCTTACGGAATATCTCTTTTGAAAATCACTGCCTGGGCCTGATGGAAAATGGAAATCCTTTTTGGTTTAGGGTTTTCTCGCAGATTCGTTAGCTCACGCAAAGACGCAGAGGCGCTAAGTTTCTATTCTTACGGAATATCTCTTTTGAAAACTACTGCCTGGGCCTGATGGAAATGGAAATCCTTTTTGGTTTAGGGTTTTCTCGCAGATTCGTTAGCTCACGCAAAGACGCAGAGGCGCTAAGTTTACTTTTTTGAATTGGTTTTCTGGTGAATAGTATCTTGTTAGACGAAATTTCTTTTGAAACCTGCTCTTCTGGCCCCAGGGGATTGGTTCACGCAAAGACGCAGAGGCGCTAGGTTTCTCTTCTTACGGAATATCTCTTTTGAAAATTACTGCCTAGCCCCGATGGAAGTGGAAATCCTTTTGCTTTTTGCAGACAAAAACCAAAAGATTGGAGCGAACAGCGGGAAATAGCTCCTAATTAAATTCCAAATCTTTAAATACCAAATTCCAAAGGCTTCGGCTGAGCTTAGCTGGACAGGATAATTACTTTAAACTATAAATAATAAACCCGACAGGTTTTGGAAACCTGTCGGGTTGTAAAAGCGAAATAGCACCTTATATATAGGAGAGGAAAAAAGTATGCTTTATATTGTGTTTATACTGTCTATAACTTCTTTTGTAATACGAATGCTTTTTAGTTTTGCACGATGATCAAAAATTGGGCTGGTTGCCATTAGTTCGTCTACACGTGAGTAGTCGATGAATTTTTTAAGATCTGTTTCCAGCTGCTCTTTGTTTCCTGTAAACGTACAAGCGGTCATTTGATTGACATGAAAACGTTCTTCTTCGCCCATAATATCATCAAGAGAATCTACGGGTGGCTGCAAACCTTTACGGTCGTTTCTAATTAAGTTAAGAAACATTTGATACAGACTTGTCGATAGTCTCTCGGCTTCTTCATTTGTATCGGCTGCAATGATATTGACGCAGGCCATTGTTTTGGGTTTGTCTAAAACTGTTGAAGGCTGGAAGTTTTCGCGGTAAAACTCAAATGCCTGAATCATTTGGCGCGGTGCAAAATGTCCGGCGAATGCATAGGGCAATCCGTAAGCGGCGGCAAGTGCTGCACTTTCCATGCTTGAGCCTAGAATCCAGATGGGGATATTTGTGCCTTCGGCTGGAAATGCTCTTACTTTTGCTGTTGCATTTTCGGCTGAAAAATAATCCTGAAGTTTGCTTACATTTTGAGGAAAACGCTGTGCCTGTTCAAAAAAGTCTTTTCGAATGGCTTCGGCTGTTGGCTGATCTGTTCCCGGTGCTCTTCCTAATCCTAAATCGATTCGGTTTGGATAGAGTGTCTCCAGTGTTCCGAATTGCTCGGCTACTATTAAAGGAGAATGATTCGGCAACATGATTCCGCCGGAACCTACGCGGATATTTTGGGTCTGACTGGCGATGTAACCAATCAAAACTACCGTGGCAGAACTTGCAACGTGTGCCATATTGTGATGTTCGGCCAGCCAAAAGCGCTTGTAACCTAAGGCATCTGCCTCTTGTGCTATTTCTTTTGTTTTCTGAAATGTTTCAGTTGCGTTGCTATCTTGTGTAATGATAGCGAGTTCTAATATGGAGATTGAAATTGGGTTTTTCATATATAATGTAACTTTTATGCAAAATTAATTCATTTGATACAAAGCCCGGATTCTTTCGTGTTAATAGAATTATAATATTTGTAGCTACAAATGTGTTTACTTAAATTGAAGGTTAATCAATTTATGTTTGGTGTTTCCATCATCAGAAATCGTAACATCCGGTGATTTTGATTCTGTTTCAAATTTAGCACGGGTGTCGATTGCCAATGAAATAGCACGATATCTAAATGTTTGTGGAATTTCAGGAAGCTCAATTGTAACTTCTGCTTCTTTATCTTTTTGCTCATACCTGATTTTGATTCTGTCGCGAAGCCAGATATATTCATACACTTCCTGCCACGGTGCCATCCAGAGACTATCATCGCCTTTTGAACCGTATTTATTGGCAATAGTTGTCATAAAATATTTGAAATCAGGAAAACGCATACTCAGTGACCAGAGATTTCCGTTTCCCACTCCGTGTGTATAGGCATTATACCAGATTGGATCCGGCAATTTAGCTACTGAATCAAAAGTCGCCAAATACCGATCCATAGTTTTAAACCCGATTGTATCTTTTGAACTTTGAACAAAAACTCTGAAATAGACCATTTTGTCTAAATTTACTTTGTCTTTGACCTTAATTACCGGTCCCGCACCCACATAAGAGGCCACTGAAAAAGAACCGTTTGCAAGCGCGTCTTTTTCGTACTCCAAATGATAGCCCGGATCACTTTCGCCACCAGGCACTACAAATTGAGACATTGTAAAACCTAAATTTTGCTGTACTGAAGTCGTGTTCTCTGTCACTTCTGTCAAAAAGTTAGTTCCGTGTTTGGTCGCGTGATGGAAACCATGATTCAGAATATCCCAGCCGGCGTTGTACATTTCTTTTACTTCTGCCCAGGAAAGATGCCCGCGGTAAGCCGAAAAATCTCCAACTGCCCCACCATTAATTGCCAACCCTAACTTAAACGGAATCTTATTCCCTACTCCATCCGAGTAAAAAAGTCCTTTTGAATTTGTTCCGTCGCCTCCCTGGTCACTTTTCCATTCGTCGATCATAGGCCCGCTTATTTTTCCGCCATTCAATAATGGAAAGGAAGTTAAGTAAGCCGAACGATAGCCATCATCTAAAGTAAAACTATACGCCAAATGTTTGTTGAATTTTAAAGAAGCCGGCGTTATTCTAACTTTTTCGTTGGATTTTAATTTTATTCTGAACGAAATAATCGAAGTCTTTAAAGTGTCTTTTTGAGGTTTTGAATGATTTCCAAAACAGAAAACCGTAGTTAAAAGAAGTGCTGTGAATACTAATCGCTTTATTCGGTTTGGTAGTATTTTCATTTGAGGTGTAATTAATAGCTTCTAAAGATACATCTCTTTAAAAAAATTCGATTAGAAAAGAGGAAATTTCAATACTTCAAAATGCTTTTTTACGAAATTTATACAGAATGTTAAAGTCAAATGATTTAAAACCTAAATTTGTATTCCGAAATAACATCCGCTTTAGCAATATCCCAAATGACACATAAAATTTTAATTATAGACGACGAAGAAAAACTCAGAAGTCTGCTGGCCCGCATTGTAAAATCGGAAGGATTTGAAGTTGTGGAAGCCAAAGATCTGAAGTCCGGCTTTAAGAAACTGGAACAAACTGATATTGATGTCGTTTTGTGTGATGTGAAATTACCGGATGGAAACGGTGTCGATTTCCTGCAAAATATCAAAGGAAGTTTTCCGCTTACTGAAGTTATTTTGCTAACGGCTTTCGGGAATATCGCAGACGGCGTTCAGGCCATGAAAAATGGCGCTTTCGATTATATCGTAAAAGGAGATGACAATGACAAGATTATTCCGCTTCTTTATAAAGCTGTCGAAAAGGTACATTTGCAAAAAAAGGTACAGCAGCTCGAGAAACGTATTGGCGATAAATATTCTTTCGATACTATTATAGGAAAGTCAAAAGGAATTGAGCAGGTTATTGATCTTGCCAAAAAAGTAGCCAAAACAGATTCGACTGTTTTGCTTACTGGTGAAACCGGAACAGGGAAAGAAGTTTTTGCACAGGCCATTCATGAAAACAGTAACCGTGTCGGGAAATCTTTTGTAGCACTAAATTGCAGTACTTTTAGCAAGGAAATTTTAGAAAGCGAACTTTTCGGCCATAAACAAGGTGCTTTTACCGGGGCCTTAAAAGATAAAAAGGGTTTTATTGAAGAGGCTAATGGCGGCACTTTATTTCTGGATGAAATTGGGGAAATGCCCATTGAACTGCAGGCCAAATTATTACGTGTTTTAGAAACCAGCGAATACATTCCGGTTGGCGATACCACTCCAAAAAAATCCAATTTCAGGTTAATCGCTGCGACCAACAGGGATTTAAAAACAGAAAGTGATGAACACCGTTTTCGTTCTGATTTGTATTTTCGCCTCAATATATTTGAAATTAAACTCCCTCCATTGAGAGAAAGAGTAAAAGATATCATCACCCTGACCCATTCTTTTGTGAAGCAATTCTCCGAAAAGACAAACAAGAAAACGCTCCAAATTTCAGATGAATTCCTTCAGAAATTAGAAAATTATTCCTGGCCCGGAAATATTCGCGAACTCAAAAATATTATTGAACGCTCAGTTATTTTAAGCGATGCTGTTTTAACCGCCGATGTCCTGCCTTATGAGATGCAGCATCAGCCTGAAAAACCGACCAAATCGATGTCGGCTTTTTCTATGCAAAGTATCGAAAAACTGCATATCCAGAAGGTTTTAAATTACACCAAAGGCAATAAGGCCGAGACTGCACGTTTACTTGAAATCGGGATTGCGACATTGTATCGAAAGTTAGAGGAGTACGGGATTCAATAAAGTAAGGGGTAAATTCCAATTGCTGGTGAGATCTAAATTCCAATTCTTATCGTTGTGGATAAATTTTTAAATTCCAAATTCCAATTGCTGTGGGGAAATCTAAATTCCAATTCTTATGGTTGTGGGTAAATTTTTAAATTCCAAATTCCAATTGCTGGTGAGATCTAAATTCCAATTCTTATAGTTGTGGATAAATTTTTAAATTCCAAATTCCAATTGCTGGTGAAATCTAAATTCCAATTCTTATAGTTGTGGGTAAATTTTTAAATCCAAATTCCAATTGCTGTGGTGAATTCTAAATTCCAATTCTTATCGTTGTGGGTGAATTTTTAAATTCCAAATTCCAATTGCTGTGGTGAATTCTAAATTCCAATTCTTATAGTTGTGGGTGAATTTTTAAATTCCAAATTCCAATTGCTGTGGTGAATTCTAAATTCCAATTCTTATAGTTGTGGGTGAATTTAAATTCCAAATTCCAATTGCTGTGATGAGTTCCAGATTCGATTGGAATGGAATTAACCTATCATTTTAATAAAAGCTTATCATTTTGATAGGCTTTTTTTGTGCTTTATTTTCGGCACGAAACTACATTCCTTTTATTGACAGCACTTTAGCTGCAACCTGACTTTTTCGGAACATATTTTGGCATAAGGAGGAAGAACATAAAAATTCATTCTCATGAAAAATCAAGTCAACTCTATTTACAAACAAGCAGAGCGTTTTGCCGATATCACCAAAAAATCAATTATTTCAGGTAATATCGTTCGGGCAAAAAAATGCTTAGCACTTGCTGAACGTTTGTTTATTACCGGAAGTATTGAAACTAAAAATGCCATCTCCAATGTGTACATTTTCTCTGTTTCTTCTTTTATGGAAATGCGTCACTGCAACATTTCACATCTTTTCCCTCAAACGCTAAAAGCGGAATATATCAAACAAGTTAATACTTCAGGCGTATAAAATGTTTAATCGGTTAATTGGTTAATCGTAAAAGTCTTAAATCTAAAATCTGAACTCTAAAATCTAAAATTATCTAATATGTTAATCACTTTTCTTTTACTCGCACTGGCCGTTGTGTTGTTTGCGATCTGTTTTAAATCAGTTGAATTCTTTGAAAAAATCTAAATCATGACTGCACTATTTATTATTTCGATTGCCGTTTTCGGCTATTTGGTTTATGTATTAATCAAACCTGAAAAATTTTAATCTGGTGAAAAGTTATAAGTGAGAAGTTAGAGGTTAGGTGTTAACCTTCATTTACAAATCACATCTCACTTTTTAAAGTTCACATCTCACAAAATATAAAAATTATGAACACAGAATTACTAGGCGTCATCAGTATTTTTATCATTTCGATAGTTTTAGCCATTCCGATAGGAAAATATATTGCTAAAGTTTATTTGGGAGATAAAACATTGCTTGACCCGATTTTCAATCCAATTGAAAAATTTATTTTTAAAATCAGCGGTATCAATTCCACTGAAGAAATGAACTGGAAACAACACCTGAAAGCCCTTTTAAGCATCAACATGCTTTGGTTTTTTCTTTGCTTTTTTGTTTTGTTGTTTCAGGGATCGCTGTTTTTAAATCCCGATAACAACCCGTCCATGAGCCCGGATTTGGCATTTAATACTGCCATTTCGTTTGTCGTAAATTGTAATTTACAGCACTATTCAGGTGAAAGCGGCGTTTCTTACCTGTCACAAATGTTCTTAATGTTCCTGCAATTTGTTTCTGCCGGCGTCGGAATGGCCGCTGCAGCAATGATTTTTAATGCAATGAAAGACAGAACTACGGAAAAACTAGGTAATTTTTACGATTATTTCATCAAAAGCTGTACCCGTATTTTATTGCCTCTTTCTGTGATTGTCGCTACTATTTTAGCTTTTAGCGGTACGCCAATGGATTTTGACAGCAAAGATTCCATTACTACTTTACAAGGCGATCACGTAGATGTTTCCCGCGGGCCTGCTGCTGCCTTTGTTGCTATTAAACATATTGGTACAAATGGTGGTGGATTTTTTGGAGCCAACTCGGCACATCCATTAGAAAATCCTACTTATTTTACCAATGCGGTTGAATTATGGTCCCAATTGATTATTCCGTTTGCCATGATTTTTGCTTTAGGTTTTTATCTAAAGAAAAAGAAATTCGCTTATGTAATATTCGGAGTAATGACAGTTGGATTCTTATTACTTGTTGTTCCGACGGTGATGAGTGAAATGAACGGGAATCCTGCAATCGAAAAAATGGGAATCGCGCAAACCACCGGAGCTATGGAAGGAAAAGAGGTTCGGTTTGGGCCAGCCATTTCAGGATTCTGGAGTATTGCAACCACTGTAATTTCTACCGGTTCTGTAAATAGTATGCACGATAGTTCAATGCCGGTTTCCGGAGCTATGCAATTATTATCTATGATGGTCAATGCCTTTTACGGCGGCTGTGGTGTAGGTATTCTGAATTTCTATATTTTCATTATTCTGGCGGTATTTATTTCCGGGTTAATGGTGGGGCGGACCCCTGAATTTTTAGGGAAGAAAATTGAAGCACGGGAAGTTAAGATTGCTGCTTTTATTGCGATTCTTCATCCTTTATTAATATTATCCGGTACCGCTTTGGCTTCTTATTTTGCAGCACATGATACTGCAATGGGATACTGGTTTAACGGAAATGCAACAGGCTGGCTGAACAATCCCGGACATCACGGATTCTCTGAAATGTTATACGAATATACGTCGAGTGCGGCCAATAATGGTTCCGGTTTTGAAGGATTGGGAGATAACAATCCGTTCTGGAATATCACTACAGGAATTGTGTTATTGTTGAGCCGTTTCATTCCTATCGTTGGGCCATTGGCGATCGCAGGTTTGTTGGCGAATAAAAAATACATCCCGGAAAGTGCCGGAACTTTAAAAACGGACACGTCTATTTTTGGTGTAATGGTTTTTGCCGTAATCGCAATTATTGCTGCTTTATCATTCTTCCCGGCGTTGGCACTTGGACCTTTAGCGGAGTACTTTACACTAAAATGATGCTAAACATTTTAAATACATAAAAATAAACACAAAATATCTCAAACATAGCCAGTGGTTTTAACACGCGGACACAGATTGTGATATACGTTGCGTTCCAGTGGTTGAAACCACGGACTATGTTACAATTATGAATTTATTCCGCATAACATTTAACAAATAACATTTAACTTTTTACAAGAAAATGACAACTAATAAATCCACATCGTTATTTGAAAGCAAACAGGTAAAAGAAGCCTTCGTGCAGTCTTTTGTGAAGCTGAATCCAAAAATGATGATCAAAAATCCGGTAATGTTTACCGTAGAAATAGGAACTGCCATTATGTTTGCCGTTTGCATTTCCATTTTAATGGGAGCAACCGACCAGGGTAGTTTTGCTTATAATTTAATCGTGTTCTTAATTTTACTGGCAACGCTTTTGTTTGCCAATTTTGCCGAAGCCATTGCCGAAGCAAGAGGAAAAGCACAGGCGGACAGTTTAAGAAAAACAAGGGAAGAAACTCCGGCCAGACAAATCCTGCCAAACGGAGAAGTCAAAAATATCAGTTCTTCGGAATTGAAAAAAGGAGATATTTTCGTTTGTGAAGCCGGAGATTTAATTGCAACCGATGGTGAAATTATCGAAGGTTTAGCTACTATCGACGAAAGTGCGATTACCGGAGAAAGTGCGCCTGTAATTCGGGAAGCCGGTGGTGACAAATCATCGGTAACTGGAGGGACAAAAGTGTTATCTGATAAAATTAAAGTAATTGTAACTTCTGAACCGGGCGAAAGCTTTCTGGATAAAATGATTGCTTTGGTGGAAGGAGCAAGCCGTCAGAAAACACCAAACGAAATTGCTCTGACTATTTTGTTAGCGGCATTTACCTTAATCTTCGTAATTGTTTGTGTTACGCTAAAACCGTTTGCCGATTATGCGAATGCACCGATCACTATTGCAGCTTTCATCGCCTTGTTTGTTTGTTTGATTCCAACCACAATTGGTGGTTTATTATCTGCCATTGGAATTGCGGGAATGGACAGAGCTTTGCGTGCCAACGTGATTACAAAATCAGGAAAAGCAGTAGAAACTGCCGGAGATATTGATGTATTACTTTTGGATAAAACCGGAACCATCACGATAGGAAACCGAAAAGCAACGAATTTCTATCCTGCAAAAGGGGTTTCTGAAGAAGATTTTATTAAATCTGCTGTATTAAGTTCATTAGCAGATGACACTCCGGAAGGGAAAAGTATCGTAGAACTGGCAGGTGTAGAAACTGCCACTAAATTATCAATTGAAGGTGCTACTTTAATCAAATTTACCGCCGAAACCAGAACTTCCGGAGTTATTTTAAAAGACGGAACCAATATTAGAAAAGGCGCTCAGGATGCCGCAAAAAACATTGCTGCACAGGCAGGAAATAGCTTTCCTGAAGATACTGCGCAAAAAGTAATTGACATTTCTACAAACGGTGGAACTCCATTAGTGGTGATTAAAAACAATCAGGTTCAGGGTGTCATCGAATTGCAGGATATCATCAAAACCGGAATGAAAGAACGTTTTGACCGTTTGAGAAAAATGGGTGTCAAAACAGTGATGGTGACCGGAGATAATCCGCTTACGGCTAAATTTATCGCAGAAGCTGCCGGTGTAGATGATTTTATTGCCGAAGCGAAACCTGAGGATAAAATGAACTACATCAAAAACGAGCAAAACCTGGGTAAACTTGTTGCCATGATGGGTGACGGAACCAACGATGCTCCTGCCCTTGCGCAGGCCAATGTAGGTGTTGCGATGAACAGCGGAACCCAGGCTGCCAAAGAAGCCGGAAACATGGTCGATCTTGACAATGACCCAACCAAACTTATCGAGATTATCGAAATTGGAAAACAGCTTTTAATGACTCGCGGAACTTTAACTACTTTCTCTATTGCAAATGACGTTGCGAAATATTTTGCTATTGTTCCTGCTCTTTTTATTACTGCGATTCCTGCGCTCGAAGGATTGAATATCATGCGTCTGCACAGCCCTGAAAGTGCTATTTTATCAGCGGTAATTTTCAATGCTATTATCATTCCGATATTGATTCCATTAGCGTTGAGAGGTGTTGATTATAAACCCATCGGTGCAAGCGCCATCCTGAAAAGAAACCTTTTGATTTATGGTTTAGGCGGATTGATTGTGCCTTTTATCGGAATTAAATTAATTGATTTACTCGTAGCCCTGTTTATGTAAGCTGCTAAGGCTCTAAGTTTCTAAGGTCCTGAGATAAAAAAAACTTAGAAACTTAAAACCTCAACGTCTTCTAAAATTTTAAAAACAAGTTCTTAAGATACTAAGTACAAAAGAGAAGCTTAGAAACTTAGTGCCTTAGAAACTCTAAAAAATAAAAAAATGAAAAATATATTTTCACTATTAAAACTGACACTGCTTACTATCATTTTGTTTGCAGTTATTTATCCCCTTGCAATTTATGGAATTGCACAATTTGCTCCGAATCAGGGAAAAGGAGAAACGATTTCGGTTAACGGAAAAGTGGTTGGATACCAAAAAATCGGTCAGAAATTCGATAAGTCGAATTATTTCTGGGGAAGACCTTCGGCTGTGGATTATAATGCTGCCGGAAGTGCCGGAAGCAACAAAGGGCCAAGTAATGCCGAGTATCTGGCGTTGGTTCAAAAAAGAATCGATACGTTTTTAATCGTGCACCCTTATTTGAAGAAATCAGAGATTCCATCGGATATGGTGACGGCTTCCGGTAGTGGGTTGGATCCGAATATTTCACCGGAAGGTGCTTTGATTCAGGTGAAACGGGTTGCCAAAGAAAGAAAATTAGCTGAAGATAAAGTAAAAGCTTTGGTTGAATCTAAAATTAACACGACTGTTGTTGGACCTGAAACCGTTAATGTTTTGGAATTGAATGTGGCTTTGGATCAGCTTTCTAAAAAAGGTTCTGAGGTTCTGAGTCGCTAAGATTCTAAGTTTCAAAGAATATTAATCTGTGTCGATCTGGCAACGGAGATTTCTCCTTCGTCGAAATGACAAACCAGAAGGAAAATAAATTAAAGTAAGGCTTGAAAACCTTACAGGAAAACAAAAGCCTTTTTTATCCCAGAAGGCCTAGCCCTGATAGTAGTGGAAATCCTTTTGTGCCGGGGTTCGGCACAAAAGATTGAAACGGATAGCAGGAAATAGCTTCTGAAAATCTACTAAATAATTAATTTAATTAAGAGGACGATTGCTTTCGCCCCGGCGAACAGGTCGTTCCTCGCAATGACAAAATGAAAAAAATAATACTTACTGCTTTAATCGCTTTCGGTTTTAGCAATTTACAGGCACAAGAAGAAACAAAAAGTCCGTTTACATTTTCAGGATATGTGGACGTTTATTACAGTTATGATTTTGCAAAACCTGAAAATCATACACGTCCCGGATTTTTTTACAACTATAACAAAAGCAATGAAGTGAACCTGAATCTGGGTTTGGCAAAAGTAAATTATTCGAAAGATAATATTCGCGGGAATTTTGCCTTAATGGCCGGAACGTATGCCGAGTACAACATGACTGCCGAACAGGGTTTATTGAAAAATGTATACGAGGCCAATGTGGGCGTAAAGATTTCGCAAAACCATAATTTGTGGATTGATGCAGGGATTATGCCGGCGCACATCGGTTTTGAAAGTGCGATTGGAAAAGATTGCCAGACTTTAACGAGAAGTATTCTGGCGGAGAATTCTCCGTATTACGAAACGGGAGTTAAAATTGGTTACACCTCTGAATCCGGGAAATGGTATTTGGCCGGGATGTACCTCAATGGCTGGCAGCGTACCCAAAAAGCAGAAGGCAATCAAACGCCTGCTTTTGGAACGCAGGTCACGTACAAGCCATCTGATCGGGTTGTTTTGAACTGGAGTACGTATGTTGGAAACGAGCAGCCGGATATGGACAAAAAATGGCGTTATTTCAATAACTTTTACGGACAGTTTAAAGTTACGGATAAAACAAATATAACAGCCGGTTTTGATGTTGGTTCACAACAAGCGGCAAAAAACAGTACTAAATACGACACCTGGTTTTCGCCTGTTCTGATTGTGCAATACAAGCCAACAGATAAGATTCAGCTGGCTGCAAGAGGAGAATATTACAGTGATGAAAAAGGGGTGATTATCGCGACTGAGACACCAAATGGTTTTAAAACTTACGGATTTTCAGCTAACTTTGATTACTTAGTTACTGATACTGTAATGTTTAGAATAGAAGCCCGAAATCTTTCGGGTAAAGATGAAATATTTACAAAAGACAATCTTCCAACGGACACGAATACGTTTGTAACGACTTCGCTGGCAATTTCTTTCTAGCTTTAAGCTATAGGCTTTAGGCAGT
This sequence comes from Flavobacterium sp. ENC, assembly GCF_020991415.1. Classification (GTDB taxonomy): domain Bacteria; phylum Bacteroidota; class Bacteroidia; order Flavobacteriales; family Flavobacteriaceae; genus Flavobacterium. The sequence goes on from NZ_JAJMOY010000012.1 coordinate 12,441, forward strand.
AGGCTTTTGAAAGTTCTATTGCCTAAAGCTTACAGCTTATAGCTAAAAGCCTATTTTTATGGAACAGAAAAATAACGCACAGCACTTTCTTGATTTAATTCAGAAATCCAGAAAAGGAAAATTCAAGGTCTACATTGGGATGAGTGCCGGTGTAGGTAAAACGTATCGCATGCTTCAGGAAGCACATTCACTGTTGAAAAACGGAATTGATGTAAAAATTGGTTACATCGAAACGCATCTCCGAAAGGAAACGCATGAGTTATTGTTTGGTTTGCCGGTGATCCCGAGGCGGACTATTTTTTATAAAGGCAAAGAACTCGAAGAACTCGATGTTCAGGCGATTATCAATCTTAGGCCGGAAGTTGTCATTGTAGACGAATTGGCGCATACGAATGTAGAAGGAAGCAAAAATGAAAAACGCTGGCAGGATGTTTTAGAGATTCTGGAAGCGGGAATCAATGTGATTTCGGCAGTTAATATTCAGCATATTGAAAGTTTAAACGAAGACGTAAAACGCATCACAGGCATTGATGTTCAGGAACGAATTCCGGATAATGTTTTACGAATTGCTGATGAAGTCGTGAATATTGATTTGACTTCAGAGGATTTGATTGCCCGTTTGAAAGAAGGCAAAATTTATACGCCTGATAAAATTCAGACTGCCCTGACGAACTTTTTTAAATCGGAGCAGATTTTACAGCTGCGCGAACTGGCTTTAAAGGAAGTTGCGAGTCAGGTAGTCCGTAAAGTAGAAAGTGAAGTGCCGCAGCTACACGCTTTGAAACATGAAAAACTATTGGCCTGTATTAGCAGTAACGACAAAACGGCTAAAATTGTAATTCGGAAAGCAGCCCGGCTCGCGAGTTACTACAACGGAAGCTGGTATGTGATGTATGTGGAAACACCGAAAGAAAGCAGTATCAAAATTGCGTTGGACAAACAGCGTCATTTGATTAATAATTTTAAACTGGCCACCCAATTAGGTGCAGAAGTCATAAAAACAGAACATAAAAATATTGCTGATGCCATTCTGATGATGGTCGAAGAAAAACAGATTACAACTGTCTGCATTGGAAAACCACATTTGAATTTATTTAAAGTAATTTTGTCAACAACGATTTTCAGGCGTTTATTAAATCGGCTGTCGTTATCGAATGTTGATCTTGTTATTTTGTCCTGAGAAATTAAACCATATAAGTTATATAAGTTCATTTAACAGAGTGCGTGAATTGCTTTACCTTAACTATGTGCCACCAAACTTATATTTCCTTATATTACTTACATGGTTCAAAAAAATATTGTAATGAGAAATTAAACCATATAAGTTATGTAAGTTCATTTAACAGAGTGCATGAATTGCTTTATCTTAACTATGTGCTCACCAAACTTATATTTCCTTATATTACTTACGTGGTTCAAAAAAATATTGTAATGAGAAATTAAACCATATAAGTTATATAAGTTCATTTAACAGAGTGCGCAAAACCAGAAGACGCAAAGTTTTTTTCTTTACAACTTTGATGCTTTACCTTAACTATGCGCCACCAAACTTATATTTCTTTATATTACTTACATGGTTCAAAAAAATATTGTAATCAGAAATTAAACCATATAAGTTATATAAGTTCATTTAACAGAGTGCGTGAATTGCTTTATCTTAACTATGTGCCCACCAAACTTATATTTCCTTATATTACTTACATGGTTCAAAAAAAAAAAATAAATAATTAAATTTAGAGGATGAGATTGCTTCGTTCCTCGCAATGACATCATGAGAATTAAAACCAAATTAAATCTGGGCGTTGGATTGTTATTTTTAATGATCATCATACTCTCTTTAGTAAGTGCTTATTCTGTCTTTTTGATAAAAGCAGATACCGAGAATATTCTGAAAGCGAATTACAATACCCTGGAATATTCCAGAAATATGCTTTTATCGTTAGATGAAATTAGTACTGATGCTGATCATGCGATTATTACTTTTAAAGAAAATCTTCAAAAACAAACGCAGAATATCACGGAGAACGGGGAGAAAAAAGTAACGGATAACCTGAAGGGAAATTTTGCTTTTTTGGAAAAAAATAATATCGATGAAGCTGCCAAAACACAGATCAGGAAGGATATTTTTGAGATTATGAAACTCAACATGAATGCCATAAAACAAAAAAGCGATATTGCGAAACATACCGCTGAAAACGCTAATTTGCTGATTGCCGTTGTAGGTACCTTATGTTTTCTGATTGCTTTTAACTTACTGATTAACCTACCGAATAATATTGCGAACCCGATTAAGGAGCTCACCCTTAGTATTAAGGAAATTGCCAATAAGAATTATTCCGAGCGTGTACATTTCACCAATCATAACGAATATGGTGACCTGGCCAAATCGTTTAATACCATGGCGCAAAAACTTCAGGAATACAACAACAGCAATTTGTACAAGCTTTTCTTTGAGAAAAAACGACTGGAAACGCTTATCAATAATATGCACGACCCTATTATTGGTTTAGACAATGAAGGGCTGATTTTGTTTGCCAACGATGAAGCCCTGAAAATCATCGGACTGAAAGCTGAGGATGTGGTTTCAAAAGCTGCTTCTACCCTGGCCCTGTCGAATGATCTGGTACGTTCGTTACTTTTCAAAGAAGAAAATGACAATTCGAAAAAACAGCCTTTAAAGATTTTTGCCAACGGAAAAGAAAGTTATTTTGATAAAGAAAAAATCAATATTACCATAACGCCGACAGGTGAGGAAAAAGAAATCAATATTGGAGATGTGATTATTCTTCGAAACATTACGCTTTTTAAAGAGCTGGATTTTGCGAAAACCAATTTTATAGCGACAGTCTCCCATGAATTGAAAACCCCTATCGCTTCTATAAAACTAAGTTTGCAGTTACTTCAAAATTCCAGAACGGGTGCCATGAACGAGGAGCAGAACCAATTGGTGGAAAGTATTAAAGACGATAGTCAGCGCTTGTTGAAAATAACCGGCGAATTACTCAATTTATCACAATTGGAAACAGGGAATATCCAGCTGAATATCGAAAAAAGTAATCCGTATAACATTGTAAATTATGCAAAGGAAGCTGTAAAAGTACAGGCAGACCAAAAGCAAATAAAATTGGTCATTGATGCGAATGAAAATTTACCGGATGTAAAAGCGGACAGCGAAAAAACAGGCTGGGTTTTGATCAATTATTTATCAAATGCCATTACCTATTCTTCTGAAAAAAGTACTATTGTCATTAAACTGAAAGAGGAAAACAATCAAATCTTATTTCAGGTTATTGATACCGGAAAAGGAATTGATGCGCGGTACAAAAACAAAGTTTTCGATAAATATTTTCAGATTCCGGGCAGCCGGAAATCAGGCACGGGACTTGGGCTGGCGATCAGTAAGGAATTCATTGAAGCCCAAAACGGAACCATTGGCGTAGAAAGCAATTTAGGATTAGGAAGTACCTTTTGGTTTTCACTAAACGTTTGAAAATCAAGCAGGAGTTAATATTCGCTTAAGGTTGGATTAACCCGGAAATAGTTGATCAAATCCTTCGTTATTTTGCTATATCTAACGAGAATCAATCATGATTTACAAAACGATTTGCCTGGTATTTCTATTCAGCGTTTTTGCTGCAACAGCACAAAAGAACGATTCTATTGCTGCAATTGACAGCAGTGCGGCACACCATCTTAAATTCAGTTATAAGCAGCTGATTATTCCGGGTGCATTAATTGGCTATGGTGTAATTGGCCTTGAAAGTGATCAGCTTTTAAGCTTTAATTCGCAGATCAAAAAAGAAGTTACCGAAGATATTGACGAGAAAATCACCATTGATGATTTCTCCCAGTATGCACCCGCAGCCTCTGTTTTTGCTTTGAATGCTTTTGGTGTAAAAGGAAAAAATACAATGCGTGACCGGTCTGTAATTTTCGTGACTTCCTACGTTATTATGGCTTCTACTGTTTTGAGTTTAAAGTCAATCGTACATGAACAAAGACCTGACGGGAGTTCCAATAATTCTTTTCCGTCCGGACATACCGCCACTGCTTTTGCCGGAGCCGAATTTTTATGGCAGGAATACAAAGACAAATCGATTTGGTACGGAATTGCAGGGTATGCCGTGGCAACCGGAACGGGATTATTCCGGATTTACAACAACCGCCATTGGTTAACCGATGTCGCAGCCGGAGCCGGAATCGGGATTTTGAGTACTAAAATTGCGTATTGGATGAATCCGTACATTACCAAAAAACTATTTAAATCCTCCTCTGAAGGCAATTCGACTTCTATGATTGCTCCTTTCTACAATGGGCAGCAATATGGATTGAGCTTTGTGAAGGTTTTTTAGTTTTTTTACGATTGTCCGTCTGAGCGGAATCGAGGACCTTTTGCCTGATCCAGCCTTCGACTCCGCCCAGGGTGACACTCCGTTATAAAACCAAAGCTTAATTCTCAGAACCTAATTCGTACCCGAAGTATTATTCTTGATTTCCATAACTTCTCTCTTAACTTCTAAAAGCAGATCCTTCATACTCTGGGTTTCTGTTACTTCATGACGTTTATCGCTGCGGCCGATATTGCACTCGTATTCCCAAATCTCCAGAATATCCGAAGCTTTGACTTCATAATTCGGATAAAAACGATTGTCGGATTCCAGGACTAGTGCATTCTTTTTGTTTTTGTTCAGACGCTTGTAGACCATGCCTTCGTTTTTCGTAATCAGGATATACGTTTTTCCGTCGAGCACCTCTCCCAGCCTTTCCACGTAACGGCCAATGATGATACTTCCGTCTTCGTGTGGCGGCATCGAATCTCCTTCTACCGGAAAGCCACGGTGTTTTCCCGGTCCTAAAAACGGAAGGGAAACCTGCTGCAGACTCTCGATATATTCCGGATCAGCATATCCGTTCAGGTAACCCGCTTTTGCTTTTTGAGATACAATTTCGATATAATTCTCCCCAAAACTATCAACTTGTATGGGTAAAATAAGTCGGTTGCCTTCTAATTTTATAAGGTTTTCTATATTGATTTTACGGATGTCGACAGACAATAATAAATCAATACTCATATGAAAATATAAAGCAATCTGCTTTAAAATATCATACGGTGCTTCGGAGGTTCCATCTTCGTATTTAACGTATCTTCCTCTGGTAATTCTAAGGTTTTCAGCTAATTTCTCCTGAGATATTTTATGCTTAACCCTCAATGCTCTGATGTTATCTGAAAATAAGGACATAATTTAATTTGTTATAATTTGGAACAACAAATATAATCATTTTTGTTACAACCTGCGCTAATTTTGTCACTTACAAAAACAAAAAAATGGCACGGGCAATTGTACACATGGATTTGGATACCTTTTTCGTATCCTGTGAAAGGTTAACCAACTCACAATTAGAAGGAATTCCTCTGATAATTGGTGGTGGTGACCGTGGCGTTGTAGCCTCTTGTTCGTATGAAGCCCGTCGTTTTGGAGTCCGTTCTGCCATGCCTATTCAAATGGCCATGAAATTATGTCCTGATGCTAAAATCATCAAGGGCGATATGGAATTGTATTCGCAATTATCACATGATGTTACACAGGTCATTCAGGAAAAAGCACCGATACTGGAAAAAGCAAGTATCGACGAATTTTACCTGGATATTACCGGAATGGACAAATTTCACGGAAGTTATAAATGGACAAACGAACTCGCACAGTCGGTAATTAAAGAAACCGGGCTCCCTATTAGTTTTTCTTTGTCCGTCAATAAAACGGTTTCTAAAATTGCTACCGGAGAAGGCAAACCAAAAGGGAACCTGGAAATTCCGGAAGGAAATGTACAGGCCTTTTTAAATCCGCTGTCAATTCAGAAAATACCAATGGTCGGAGCTGTGACTTTTCAGCTTTTATCAAGAATTGGCGTCCGTAAAATTCAGACTTTATCTGAAATGCCTCCTGAAGTTTTGCAACAAATGATCGGTAAAAACGGGCTGGACATCTGGAAAAAGGCCAATGGAATTGATCACACACCTGTAGAACCCTATTCGGAAAGAAAATCTATTTCGACCGAACATACTTTTTCTCAGGATACTATCGATATTGTCATGCTAAAATCGATATTGGTCGGTATGGTCGAAAAACTGGCTTTTCAGCTTCGATCTGAGCAATGGCTAACCTCAACCGTTGTTGTTAAAATACGTTACGCCAATTTTGACACTGAAACCAAACAATGCAAAATTGCTTATACCTCAGCCGATCATATTTTAAACAAAAATGTAAACGATTTATTTGATAAAGTCTACCAACGCCGTATGCGCATCCGACTGATCGGTATTCGCTTCAGCGGACTGGTTCGCGGCACGTATCAAATTGACCTTTTCGAAGATACCCAGGAAATCCTATCCCTGTATGCTGCGATGGATAAAATGAAAAGCCGGTACGGTTTCGATGCCGTAATGCGTTGTGCCGGAGCCTCCTTTAAACCGAATAACAAAGACGAAATTTTAAAACGTATCAAATAAACCATGTACCTCAACTGCCACTCTTTTCATTCGCTTCGCTACGGCACGATTCCGCTTGATGATCTCATGAAGGAAGCGGTTTCCTGTGGTGTAAAAGCTATGGCACTGACCGATATCAATACCGTAACCGGAATTTATGATTTTATAAGAGCCTGCGATAAAGCCGCCATAAAACCATTGGTCGGAATCGAATTCCGCTCAGAGCATCAATTCCGCTATATCGGGCTGGCCAAAAATGGGGAAGGACTGGGCGAAATGAATCGGTTTTTAACCGAATATAATTTCAGCGGGGAATCCTTGCCTTTAATGGCTCCCGAATTCGAGTCGGTTTTTGTGATTTATACGCTGGAAAATACTCCTGAAGTACTACGTGAAAATGATTTTATCGGCATTCGTCCGGACGAAATTTCCAAGCTTTTTACTTCAGAATTGAAAAGTAAAATTTCCAAAATGGTAATTCTTCAATCGGTCACTTTTAGAAATAAAAGAGAATTTAACCTGCACAAAATTCTGCGTGCTATTGACACGAATATCATTTTATCGAAACTAACAGCCGCTGATTACTGTAAAACTTCTGAGAAAATGCTGCCTCTGGAAGCACTTTTGCCTTATTATGAAAATTATCCTGAAATTATAGCCAATACCCAATACATCATTGATTCCTGTAATTTTCAGTATGATTTTGAATCTAAAAAAAACAAGAAGTTTTTTACTGAAAATCGCGAAGGCGATATCGCAAGACTTACGGAACTGGCACATGAAGGTTTAATTTGGCGTTATGGCGAAAATCATGATCTGGCCAAAAAACGCATCGAAAAAGAACTGAAAGTAATTGACGAATTACAATTCAGCGGTTATTTTTTAATTACCTGGGATATTGTTCAGTATAGCAATAGTAAGGGATTTATGCACATTGGACGTGGCAGCGGCGCCAATAGTATTATCGCGTATTGTTTGGGAATTACGGATATCTGCCCTATAGAGCTTGATCTTTATTTTGAACGTTTTTTAAACCTCAACCGAAAAAGTCCGCCGGATTTTGATATCGACTGGAGCTGGAAAGAACGCAATACGATTTTAGAATATATCTTCGATAAATATGGCCGCGATCATGTGGCTTTCTGCGGAACGAATGTTGAATTTAAACACCGTTCTATTTTTAGGGAAGTCGGAAAAGTTTTTGGTCTTCCGAAAGAAGAACTGGATATGCTGGCCAAAAATCCGATGGCGTTACACGAAACCAATTCTATCGTAAAACTGGTTCAGGAATACAGTATGATGATGGGTAAATACCCTAACCAGCGCAGTATGCATGCCTGCGGAATCATTATTTCTGAAGAACCGATTACCAATTACACGCCATTGGAAATGCCTCCAAAAGGATTCCCTATTGTGCTTTTTGATATGCATATTGCTGAAGAAATTGGTTTTGATAAATTCGATATTTTAAGTCAGCGTGGTATTGGGCATATCGACGACAGTGTAAAATTGATTGAGAAAAACAGGGGGATTACACTTAATATTCGTGATACTTCGATTTCCAAAGATGAAGCGGTCTGCAATGTTCATTTGGCACAAGGCAGAACCATTGGCTGTTTTTATATCGAAAGTCCGGCCATGCGCGGATTGTTGCGCCGGCTTAATTGTGATAATTATAAAATTCTGGTGGCGGCTTCTTCTATTATTCGTCCCGGCGTGGCGCAATCGGGAATGATGAAAGAGTATATTTTTCGCCATAACAATCCGGATCAGTTTCAATATTTTCATGATGTCTTCAAAGAACATCTTGGCGAAACGTATGGCATTATGGTGTATCAGGAAGATGTAATTAAAATTGCCCAGCATTACGGAGGTCTTCCCGCTGCAGATGGTGATATTCTGCGTCGTGCCATGTCGGGAAAAGGACGATCGGCGGAAGCTTTGCAAAAAGTAAAAGATAATTTCTTTGCCTGCTGTGCCGCAAAAGGACATCCTGTAGGACTTAGTCAGGAAATTTACCGCCAGATTGAATCCTTTGCAGGGTTTTCGTTCTGTAAGGCACACTCGGCTTCGTATGCCGTAGAGAGTTATCAGAGTTTATATCTGAAGATAAATTATCCTGTGGAATTTATGACAGCGGTCATCAATAACCAGGGTGGATTTTACAGAACCGAAGTGTATGTGCACGAAGCGAGAATGTCCGGCGCTACCATTCTTAATCCGTGTGTAAACAAAAGCGAATATCAGACCACCGTATACGGCACTGCTATTTATCTCGGTTTTATGCACCTGCAGAGCTTAGACTCCAAAACCGCCCATCTGATCGAATCAGACCGCGATAAAAACGGTGATTTTCTTTCTTTGGAAGATTTCATCAACCGTATTCCGATTGGGATTGAAAGCATGAAAATTTTAATTTTTATAGATGCCTTTCGTTTTACGGGAAAAACCAAGAATCAGCTTTTAGTCATTGCGAGTTTGCTTTTAAATAATTTCAAACCCGAAAACAGAAGTCTGATGCTGCTACAGGAGCCTGTTAAAGAATATAAACTTCCTATTTTGGAACGTTCCCTGTTTGAAGATGCTTTTGATGAAATTGAACTTTTAAGTTTTCCGGTTTCCTGTACTGTTTTTGATCTTTTACAGACCAGACACCGTGGCGACGTTATGGCCAAAGATTTAGTTGCCCATCACAAAAAACAAGTTCGTATGCTGGCGTATCTGATTTCCAGAAAGCAGGTTCCAACCAAAAAAGGAAACATGTATTTCGGGACCTGGATCGATCATGAAGGGACTTATTTTGATACGGCTCATTTTCCGGATGGCCTGGCGCAGTATCCTTTTCAGGGCGGAGGCTGTTATTTACTGTTAGGAACCGTGGAAGTCGATTACCACTTTCCGACCATTACGATTACCAAAATGTCCAAAATGCCTTTTATTCCTGATCCGCGTTATATGGATGCTAAAGATCAGTATAAGACACAGCAGTTAATTAAGGAAGATGTTAGCCCTACGCATCGCGAACCCTATCCGCAGGGACACGAAATTAATCTGCCAAGACATCGAATGAAATTTTAAAACAGAGCTATATACTTAAAAAAATAAATTATGACACTCTTTAATGATACCGAATTATTTACTTCAGGTCGTAGCGGAAAAACCGTATTTGAACTGCCTGACACCGAACTGATCCTGATTGACAATTTCTTCACCAAAGAAGAATCTGATCATTACTATGAAAAACTGCTTCATCAAACCAAATGGAGAGGATATGAAATGGAAATTTTTGACAAAACTGTTACGGCTCCCAGAATGATTGCCTGGTACGAAGACAAAGATAATCCCGGAGCAGATCAAAATGGTCCTGACTGGACTTATGAGCTCCTGACCATCAGAAGCCGCGTAGAAAAAGAAACGCAGCTGGATTTTAACAGCCTGCTGCTTAATTTATACCGAAACGGAAGCGATAGCGTGGCCTGGCACAGCGATAAGGAGCACAATTCGGGTAAAAATCCCGTTATAGCATCTGTTACTTTTGGGGAAACCAGGATGTTCCGCCTGCGTCATAAGTTTCGAAAAGACATTGCCCAGGTTGAAATTCCGCTGCATCACGGTTCTTTTTTATTGATGTCCGGAACTACAAACAGTTTCTGGCAGCATCAGGTGCCTAAGACAGCCAAAAAAGTACTGCCGAGAATCAATCTGACCTTTAGAAGAACGAACAGGATAGCCCAGTAGTTAAAAAAAAGGCTTTTTAATTCCAATAATAAATGGCTTTTCCGTCAGAAAAGAATCTCAAAATCAGCTTTCTAAAACAAAATACAGCCTTCTTGCACATTTTATTAGGCAGCACTTATCTTTTTTAGTATTTTTCAAACTTTTTTCCAATAATATTCCACCCCAAATGGCAAAATTAAACAATGATTTAACACGTTTTTTAGAGGCACAAAACAAACTCTATCTTACCGCACTTACTGAACTTAAAAGAGGAAAAAAAGAAACCCACTGGATGTGGTTTATTTTTCCTCAGATAAAAGGATTAGGAAGAAGTGAAATGTCCAGATTATATTCGATCGATAATCTTCAGCAGAGCGAAGAATTTCTGGCACATCCGGTTCTTGGAAAACATCTTATTGAAGTTTCCAGGGTATTGCTGGACTTTAAAATGAAATCGGCTGAGGCTATACTTGGAGATTTGGATGCCAGGAAACTACAATCCTCTATGACTCTTTTTAGCCTGACAAACAATACCGACCCCGTATTTCAGGAAGTATTGGATGCGTTTTTTTCCGGTAAATTTGACCTGCTTACTTTGTCGATTATTAATGAGATGATACATCCGGCTTTGCAGCAGGAAGCTTAAAATAGCTAAAAACAATTTATAAAAAAAGGAAGTTACTTTATTAGTAACTTCCTTTTTTTTCTCCTGCAGATTTTGCAGATTGAGCAAATCTATTCTTTCTGAATCTTAAATATTTTACAGTACAAAAAACAAAAGACTTTGAACCTTTGCTTCTTTGTGCCTTTGCCCCTTATTCTTTAGGTTTCGTCAAATAATAAACCGGAATTCCGGCGAGCATAATCAGTACGCCCCAGCCACAAGTGGAGAATTTTGTGAATAATAACGAGATACAAATTGCACTGGCGATTATAATGTATAACAGGGGTAAAAACGGATAACCGAAAGCTCTGTAAGGTCTTTCTGCATCGGGCATTTTTTTACGCAAAATAAAGATTCCGTAGATCGTAAGGATGTAAAAAATCAAAACGATGATAATAACGAAGTCTAATAAATCACCGTATTTTCCTGTCAGGCATAAAGCCGAAGCCCATATACATTGTGCCCAAAGCGCCCATGCAGGAACACTGGATTCGTTTAAAACAGCTGCCTTTTTAAAGAACAAACCATCTTTTGCCATGGTATAATAAACCCTTGCACCAGCCATAATTAATCCGTTGTTGCAGGCAAAAGTCGAAATCATAATCATAATGGCGATAATCAGTGTTCCGATATCTCCAAAGATATAATCTGAAGCGACAACAGCTACACGATCCGATTTTGCAGTTGCAATTTCATTAAGCGGAATTACAGCCAGATACATCAAATTTGTCAGTACGTAAATAACGGTCACGATAAAAGTTCCAAGAAACAAACTGAAACCGACGTTACGCTTTGGATTTTTAATTTCCCCGGCAATAAAAGTAACCCCATTCCAGGCGTCACTGGAGAATAAAGAACCTACCATTGCAGCTGAAATTCCGGTAATCAAAGCCGTTCCGCTAATAGGAAGCCATGAACCGGTTTCTGTATTGTACGAACGTGTGGCCCAGGCATCTGTCCAGTTGGCATCCCAAACCGAAGCTTTTGCAGCAAGCGTTAATCCAAAAATGATTAAGCCCAGCAAGGATAAAATTTTGATAATGGTAAGAACGGTCTGTAAAATCTTTCCGTTTTTAACACCACGACTATTAATATACGTTAATAAGACAATCGTAAAAATCGAAACAATCTGAGCCGCATTAAGTTTAAAAGCACCTAATTCAAATAGTATATTTTCATCGCTCAAAGGCTCATACAGATAGGCTGCAAACTTCGAGAACGCCACCCCAACGGCAGCAATCGTTCCGGTCTGGATAACAGCAAAAAAACTCCATCCGTACAGGAAGGCTATTAATTTGTTGTAAGCTTCTTTCAGGTACACATATTGTCCGCCGGCTTTTGGAAACATGGCACTTAATTCACCGTAACTCACAGCAGCGATAATTGTAATTAAGCCCGAGAGAAGCCAGATTAATGTCAGCCATCCGGCAGAACCTACCTGTCTGGCAATATCAGCACTTACGATAAAAATTCCGGAACCGATCATCGATCCTACCACAAGCATGGTTCCGTCTAATAATCCGAGTTCTCTTTTAAAATGTTCCTGGTTGTCTTCCTGCATTATTTTGTTTTTTTTGGTTGGTTAAAGATATACTTTTTTTGGAAATTTTAAATCGTGAAATTTTAAATTCAAATCGCGATAGTGATATTGTGCTAAACACAAGCCCCAATAAAATTGCCATTTATGGTTTTCCGTAAAATCTAATTAATTCAGCTCTTTACATTTGAAAATGAAAACACGGATTTTAAACTAAGAAAATATGACAAGAATTATTTTAAACAATGAAAACATAAATCTTGACACTAATAGAAAGCAAGATTTAACTACCGGGTTTATTAGTGACAGGGATATTTTGAAAAAACGCTCAAAAAAATATCTTGATCTCATCGCCGGACTTGATTCAAAAACACTAACAGATACTAAAGGAATGGAAGAGCTTATGAAAGCCATTCAAGAAGAATTTGGTACAGCAGAACTTGCAAGTTTACCCTTAGGAATTGTTTCTAAGTGTTTTCTTGGACACCCTTACGAAGTACATACGCTTGATTTAAGTGGAAGTCAGATTATTAAACACTATAAAACGACGGAATCAATGGAAACAGAGTTTGAAAAAGCAAGAGGAGTTGCCAGGCACAACGCCTATGCAATGGTTGAGATCTACAAAGATAAAATCATTCTGATTCGCGAAGACGGAACCGCCACAAAATTATAAAACCAATAAATTAAAATAATTATGTCTCAACAAGTAATTTCTTATGCAGACCTTTCTATAATAAATAGTGCTTTAAGGTCAATAAAATCCGATATGTCAGGAGTATATTCTGAATTAGGAACATTAAACTTCAAACAGGATCACTTAGAAAGCGAACTCGTAAAACTTGCAGATTCTTTTTCAGATTTTGTTCAGGCAGATTTGAAACACAAGGCCCTACAGCTTGCCGAAACACGACAAGGAAATTTAAAACAGGACCTACAAATCAAATTTGGTTATTATGCTGAAGTCAGAAGAATGGCAACAGGTATTCTTCAAGGGGTAGACACAGGTGTCGTAAGTGACGATACTTTAAAATTTACTACCGAAGAAGTAATGATTAAAGCACCCGGATACTGGCTCGCTCCTGCTTTAGTATGCTTAGCAGCCTGGATTAGAAATGACAAACCGACATCCGAAAAAGCATTAAATGAGGCTTTAAAAAGAGATGATTACAAAGCAACTCTGTTCTTTATGCTGGTGATGCGCAGGCTGGCCAGAAATGATGCCAGTCTAAAGTGGCTGGAGCGCTATTTTATGCATCAAAATCCTCATAATCTTGACAGGGAATTTATAATTATACTTGAAGCTGTTACAAGTGGTATTTTTCCTCCGGCAGCCAGACAATTAATGATGGTGAATGTTAAAAACTGGTTGGACCAGCTTACACAGGGAGATACATTTATAAATGAACAAAAATCACAGTGGGTGAAATTCTTTGAAGCTTCAGGTCCTTTGCCTGAGCATAAATATCCTTTGCTTGAAAAATTTTCACCAAACTGGAGTGAACTGGAGAATTCACTAACAGAAGCCAAAACACATGCACTTTTAAACGCCCACTTTAAAAATATTATAACATCATCTACAGATTTTTCAAAAGGCATTAAAGTTCAATTAGATGAGATTTTATCCCTCTTAGTAACAAACTTTGATGATGAGGAATTGCCTTTGCAGGAGCAGGTAAGATTTAACCAGCTTATTATACAAATGGATGGTGACAAAGCCGCAGCGCAAGCCGTAATAGATGCGGAAAAACACATTTTTGACGAACAAGTTGATTTTTTACAACTACTTACCAATGCCTCCTTTAATCCTGAATTATCCGGAGCAACTAAAGTAACTCAGGCACTCGCTGTTTCAATAAGCCAACCCTGGATACTTGAAGCATACGATACATTTACAGCGCAAACCAGAAATAAAATCCCTCAGTATGCAGAACTTTCAATTGATGATTTTAAAGTCTCTACTAAAGATGGAAGTGAAGAAAAGGAACTCTTAAATCAACAGGAGATATTTTATAATACTCTTTTAGAAACTGAACTCAAAAAGCTTTCTTTTCCGTACGGTCTATTGATCATTGGCATACTAATTTGCTTACTTGGACTTTGGGCATTTACTATTCATTTCGTCGTTGGTCTTTTAGGATTTGGTATTGGCGGCGTTATTATCTGGAATTCAGTCAACAATCATAAAAAGGCTAAAACTGCAATCATCGAAAACGTGAAAGAGCGTAAAACAAAAGCAAGAGAAGTGCTTCGAGGCTGCCTGGCTGAAACTGTTGATTATAGAAAAGAGCATGGAATTGAAGATGCTAAAGCAGAAGATATGAGACAGTTATTATCTTCAATTACACCTGAAGATTTCTCTAGTGTATCAAAAGAAACAGCAAGAAACATTATCTAAATATTTAATTTTTACAGACATGAAAAAAATAATTTTAAGTGATCATTCAGAACAGCCTGAAAACACTAATCACGATATAAAAAAAGAAACGAACATAAAGCCTAATCTGTTTCAAGGCAGAACGGAAGCAGAATTAGGGAATTCAAAATTTCCTGAATGGGATATTATTCCGCCAACTCAATTTATAAATCCCCGGATTAAACCCCAATAATGAAAGTTCCGACAACTTATTCTGATTGGGCAATACTCCTTGATCGGTTCAGCGATGGTGATGATTCCGTTTTAGAGGAATTAAGCAATGGCAATTTTACTGTTGATGCCGGAACTGCTGCCCGATTCTACAAAAAAGTGGAAGAAGCATATAAGAAACGCAAACAAAACTGGTTGGAAAAATTCCAACGTTCTTTTGAATTACAAAACCTTAAGACAGAAGATGATTTTGAAATCGCCTTAAGAAATGGAAAACAAAATCTTTCTCCATTAAGCAGATTTGCAGTTTTAAAAAGTTTTCCGGATGATTTGAAAAAATTATTAAGGAAAGACCTGGAAGGTTTTGTCTCTGAAATCAAAACATCATTAAAGAGTAATGCTTCAAAATTAAGAGGAAGAGAAAAAATGATACTCTTATTAAACTCTTTTGAACTGAATCTTAATTCTGAAGAAATTAAAGGGGATTCAAAAAATAACAAACAAAGTACAAACGAAATAATTCCTCCAACAGGAAGAAAAATAATATTCTAAAAATGGCAAATAAAACAGAATTTAAGACGTCTCTTTTACGAATGTTCAGAGCAAGAATTCCTTTTATATCAATTCGAAGCATCGAACGAGCAAGAGTTTTAGAAGTTGTGCAGCAACTGGCAGAAGAAATAAACATTCCTATTTACTTTCATAGCTTATCACACGGAACAATTGACATTAAGTCTAAAAAAAGCATAAATGATGACCGCTCAGTTGCCGGCGGCTTAGATTATGCCGTTCAAAATATTTCACAACGACAAAACTTAACCTTTGTTTTTACAGAAGTAAGTGATATTGAAGATGATAATATCGTTTCGAGACATCTTTATGATTGTGTCGTTCAGGCTATTGAAAGAGGCGGAAGCATTTGTTTAATTACAACTAAAAGCATTTGGCCGCAATTACAGCGTTTGGGAATGACTATTACATTAGATGCTCCAAACGAAGAAGAAATGCTTGAGGTTGTCAAGGAATGCGTAACTCCTTATAAAGGTTCGATTCCTCTTGAATGGGAAGAATCAGATTACAAAATGGCAGCTACAATTTTAGCTAATATGACTAAAATAGAGGCCGAAAATGTTTTAGCAACACAAATGGCAAAAGGTTCTCTAACAAAGGAAGACATTAAAGAATTAAGTAACGCAAAGGATAAACTATTCAGTGACATATCTGGATTAGAAAAGGTAAAACTTGATCCCTCTTCTCTTTCAGTTGCCGGATTAAGCGGACTTCAGCATTGGCTTGATAATCAAAAGCAGCTTTTGACAGCGGATCTAAAAGCAAGGAAAATGAGACCTCCGAGGGGAGTTTTATTAGTTGGAGTTCCGGGATGCGGTAAATCTTTATCAGCAAAGTTCATTGCGGCAAATTGGAACCTGCCTTTGTATCGTCTTGACCTTGCTGCCATTCAGGGACAATATCTGGGACAATCCGAAAACAGATTAAAAGAAGCATTGGCATCCGCAGATAATGCCGCTCCCTGTATTTTATGGATTGATGAAATAGAAAAAGGTTTGTCAGGGGCATCCGGATCTAGCGATGGCGGTACTTCTACAAGAATGGTTGGGCAGTTTTTGTTTTGGCTACAAGAAAGCATGGCCAAAGTCTTTGTTGTTTCAACAGCAAATGATGTTAGTAAATTACCGCCTGAACTTTTGCGAAGAGGGCGTTTTGATGAATTATTTTTTGTTGATCTCCCAGGCGAAACAGAAAGAAAAGACATTATTAACTTGTATGTAAAGCGTAATTTATTATTTCAACCTTCAGCGCATACTTTAGATCAACTTGTTGAAATCTCGGAAGGTTTTGCAGGTTCTGATATAGAAGGCGCTGTCAGGGACGTAGCAATTCAGGCTGTCATACATGGAGATGATGTTGTAGATGATCTTCTTTTTGAAAAGTGTTTTAGAAACATAGTTCCTTTAAGTAAAACTGCTCCGGAAAAAATTGAAGCAATAAGGGTCTGGGGACGCGAAAGAGCAGTACCTGCTTCGGGAATTTCATGGGATGTTTCCTCTCATGATAAGGTTATTGGAAAACGTTCTATTATTATCTAATTAAAAGAACATTAATAGAAATTTATTTACTGAACTACGGAAATAAGATTGTACTTATTATGATCTTATCTCCGTAGTTTTCTTTAGTATAAATCTATCTTTAATTCGTATTTTCGTTTGGCAAATTCAAAGACAAAATATCATGACCTGGGATCCGAAAAAATATAACGAATTTAAAGAAGACCGATATAAACCGTTTGGAGATCTTACAAGTCATATCGTTGACAAACCAAATCTAAAAGTTATAGACTTAGGTTGCGGGACAGGGGAATTAACCCAAAAATTGTCTCATCAGCTTACAAACCCTTTTGTACTGGGAATTGATTCTTCTGCCGAAATGCTGGCAAAAACTCCACATCAGGATAATATCGAATTCAGGCAATTATCAATTACAGAACAATTAGAACAGGAAACCAAATGGGATTTGATATTTTCGAATGCAGCATTGCAATGGGTAGATAATCATAAAGAACTTTTCAGGACAATAATATCGCGTATTAATGCCAACGGTCAATTAGCAGTACAAATGCCGCAGCAAACTGAAAATGTTCTTAATCAAATACTAATTGATTTAGTACAAGAGGAGCCTTATGCTTCTTATTTGAATAATTGGATACGCCCTTCTCCGGTCCTGACTCTGGATGAATATGCCAAAATCCTTTTTGATTATGGAGGAAAAGATTTGGTTTTATATCAAAAGGTATATCCGTTGATCGCTACTCAAAAAGATTCTTTTTTTGATTTTATTTCCGGTTCTGCACTCACTGTATACCAGGAGCGTTTAAAAGAAAATGAATTTAAAGAGTTGTCAATTGAATTCAAAAAAAGAATTGACCATTGTTTTCCGTCAATCCCATCGATTTACGCTTTTAAAAGATTGGTTATGTATGCGAAATTTTAAGCGCATGATGCAATTAAATGTCCCGAATAAAATTTAAAAGTTAAATAATTCATAGTCTAAATGATAATAAGCCAACAAGAACAAATAATCAACAAAATTGCACAGGATAAAATAAATTTCAATCTTGGTGTACAAATGCTGTTAGAAGATCCCGATTACAATTTTAAAGCGCTTTTTTCTACGTTAAAAAATTATATTTTCAATTCTATTCCTGAAAAAGCAGATTATAACACCGAAACTTATCAAAAAGGTATCAATACAATTCCCTTAAAACCAACCTACACTCCAATTGTACTTCTAAAAACATTCCCCACATGAATCGCATTTAATAAGTTAGTTCAACTTCCCGAATACGAAAATAAAAAAACAATACTCTCATTACTTTGGATTTTTAAAATAACAGATACTGAAAGAAGGAATACAGAATGTAGAAATGGTTGTGGTCATTTTTGGCATGAACTGATATAGAGAAAGTGTGAAAAATAATCTCAAACCAACATCCCCTATTGATTAAACAAATAGGTAAAAATGATTTTTATTATTCTTCAAATTTATTTTTATTTGATCTTGTCTATCTTTTAAACCTTTTCAAATTTCACAACAAAAATCAATACAAAATATTCATTATCAATTGTTTAATACACAAAATAATTTAACAAGAAAAAATATACCATTTGTAAAAGCATATCTTTTTTTTATTAAATTTGATATAAGTGTTCACCAGTCTTATAAAAAAGAAACTTTTCATTAACAATTGTTGATTTTTTAGCTTGCAAAAACAGCATCCCCAAAAGCTAATTTTTACAGAAAAACACGTTCAAAGCAGACAGTCTTAACAGGTCGAGAAAACATTACTAACCTACAAATCTAAAATTATGTCGAGGAGTCCGTTTTTTAGGAACATACGCTCAAATGTTTTCATCCTTCTGCTAGTTGTATTTATTTCCTGCGCATTGCTAATTTGTATCAACTTTTTTACGATAAAAATATTATCTGCCAACCGAGCGTATGTAAATGGGGAATCGCATTATTCAAAAGGTCAAAAAGATGCGTCAAGACATCTCATTACCTATCTCTATACCCAGGAACCGGAACAATGGAAATTATATAATGAAGAATTAAAAGTTCCGCAGGGCGACGGCATAGCCCGGCAGACACTTCTCAAAGCAGGAGATAATGAGGTTGCCCGAAAGGGATTTTTAACAGGCCGGAACCATAAAGAAGACATTAACGATCTCGTCTGGTTATTTGTTAATTTTAAAGAGATTCCATTTTTAGCAAAAGCCATCCATGAATGGGAACAAGGCGACAAATTAATTAATGAATTATTCATAACAGGAGCACATATCAATGCAAAAATCAAACGTAATATTTTAACAACTTCTGATCAGCAAAATTATTTAAGAAAAATAAGCGATATAAGCGATAAACTCACCATAAACGAACGTAACTTCTCAAACACACTTGGAGAAGGAACAAGGAAAATAAAAACGCTCTTAACAATCACGAATATCTTTTTTATTCTCATCATCATCTGCAGTGTAAGCTGGTATTATTCGATCATGGTAAGAAGACTGCTTATCTCTAAGAAGGAAATCGAAATGAAAAATGAAAATCTGCTACTCGCAAATCATGAGCTGGATCGCTTTGTGTATAGTGCATCACATGATTTGAGATCTCCGATAACCTCTTTACAGGGACTTATTGAGATTACACAATTGGAAGACAATGTTGAGCAGATTAGAAATTATTTGACGCTAATGCACCAAAGCCTTGTCAGACAGGATCAGTTTATTAGCGATATTATTGATTATTCGAAAAATAAACGCAAAGAAATAATTATTGAACCGGTAAGTCTTCGGGAATTATTTGATGAGGCAATTTCCCAGTTAATACACATTGAAAATGCCAGTCGAATCGAAATTAAAAAAGAAATATTGATCGACTACATTCAAAGCGATAATTTAAGGTTAAAAATTATTATTTCAAATTTACTTTCAAACGCCATAAAATATGCCGACAGTAGTAAAAAGGTAATGTTTATCTCTATTAAAACCTATTTTTCAGATGGTTTTAATAAAATCGAAATAGCAGATAACGGAATCGGAATTAAAGAGGAATTCAAGGAACACATTTTTGAGATGTACTTTGGAACCAACAAAAATAAAGGATCGGGATTAGGTCTTTATATCGTAAAAGAAGCAGTAGAAAATATTAAGGGAAATATTTATGTTTCCTCCGAAAATAGTGTTGGAAGTAAATTTATTGTAACGATACCAAACTCAAATGCAACTTAAACCAGTATTTTTATTAGTCGAAGATAATCTGATAGATCAGCTTGTTATTACACAATTACTGAAAAAGGTTCTTGATGTGACAGAAACGGAAGTGACTATTACAAATAATGGCATGGAGGCCCTTCAGTGGCTTTCTTCTCATCAGGACCTGGATCAGCTGATTATTTTATTAGATATTCAGATGCCCGTAATGAATGGTTTTGAATTTTTGAATGCTTATGACAAATTGGGTGAAGAATTAAAAAAAGCAATTCGAATTTATGTACTTTCTTCCACTTTAGATCAGGAAGACATTAAAAAAATAAATGAAAATAATTATGTTACAGGATTTTTAAACAAACCACTGCCTATTGAAGAATTAAAAAAAACGATTCATTATCTAAACACGTGACTTATAAAATTATTGCAAAACACGATTTACCTGCGAAAAATTCCTTCCGTAATACGCTTCTTTAGTGGAAGAAATCATAACTCCGCCGTGAGTTGAAGAATGAACAAATTTAATTTCCCCATCAGCTACTTCCACCACCATACCAACATGATTAATGTGGCGTCTTCCATTCGTTTTAAAGAAAATAAGGTCTCCTTTTTGTGCTTCATTCGCACTAACTTTCATTCCAATTCGTGATTGTTCAATAGAACTTCTCGGCAGCCTGATATCAAAATTACTAAAGGTACAAATCATTAATCCGGAACAGTCAAAACCAGCTTTGGTAGTACCTCCTGACCTATATCTTGTTCCTATATTTCCTGTTGCGCTTTCAATCAGCCGATCAATTAAATCAGAACTGTTTTCTACCCTGATAACGGTTGAGGAATCTTTTACAACAATATTTTCAGCGGCTACCTCAGGGCTTGATACCGGATCTTTTATTTCAGAAGTCGGCTTTAAAGCCTGTATACTATCTGCTTTTTCTTTAGAAGTACGTATGGTCAAAACATAACCAACGTTTAATTTTTTCTTTATGGCAGGATTTTGTTTTTCTAATTCTGCCACAGATATCCCGAATTCCTTCGCAATGGCATATTTAGTTTCTTTAGGCTGTACTTCCCTTGATACTTCAACATCCTCAGGTGCACTGTTCGTTTCAGCTGGTTTTTCTGTCTCTGCCATTGTATTTGATGGAATAGCAATCTGCTGCCCTATTTTCAAACCCTCGGTTTCCAAAAGCGGATTTGCCTTTTTTAAGTCCTCTACCGAAACATTATACTTTTTTGAAATTCCCCAAAGTGTTTCTTTGGCTAAAACTTCATGCGATCCCGGAGTTGCAGGCGGAGCCGAATTCGAAACAACAGCTGCAGTTTTTGCAGTAACCGCTTTATTCTTATTCGGGATCAGTAAAACCGAATTTAGTTTTAGAATTTTCGGAGCATCCGGATTTGCTTCTGCAATATCTTTTGTTTTTACACCGTATTTTTTAGCAAGCACACTTAAGTTATCTCCTTTTGAGATCTTATGCCTGATGTATTTATCCTGGGAAAAAACAGTCAAACTAAAAAATAGGAATAGTACAGTAAATCTAAAAATCATTATTGGGGCTTTTTTTATTCTAAGTTTTGTGTTTCAGTTAGGTTAAAACACAACTCTCTTTACTCATAAGGCGAATTTAACTTTTTTAAGTAAAAGACACACGTTTTTTAACAACTAATTTATTTCAAATTAATAAGCGCGGCATAGAAATTGCGCCAGGACTTTGAAAATATCTGTTTTATACCAGAGGAATTTACCAGATCAAAACCAACCTAAATTTAAAACCAGCGTGAAAAAACTACTCCTGATTTTAGTCCTCAGTCCTTTAGTATCAATTGCGCAGCATATAAAAGGTATCGTAGTTGCTAAGAAAAATAATCTTCCTGTCGAAAACACAAATGTATTATCACTTTCTGGCAAAATTGGAACTGTAACCGATAAAAATGGTACATTCTCTTTAGAACTTCTCCCACAATTTAAAGAGAATGAAATATTAGAATTCTCTCATATTGGATTTACCACCCTGAAAATAAGCATAGAAGATTTGAAAAAAACAAACTTCAAAGTTTTACTTTCGGAAGAAACGGAGAACTTATCCGGGCTAACGATTAAAGCGAATCATGATTTAAAACTAAAATCAAAATTGAGTTTTACTACATTAGCTCCTTTAAAATATCCTCTTTTCTCCTTTGGATCATTTTTAAAGGATGGCAAAATTTATGTTATCGGAGGAGATGGGTCCCGCGAATCGGATGCATGGAAAAAAGTTACCAGAGAAAAAGCTGATCCTACCTTAAAAGATCTTCAGGATGAACTTCGACAAAATTCTACGTTTTTATTTTATAAGGGTGATTTTTCTACTTACGATATAAAGTCGGACAGCTGGGAAACTTTACCAATAAAATTCACAAAAAGAGCCTGTCATAATATCCATTTATACGATAATTCGATTTATGTATTGGGTGGAAAAAGAATATCTGTAAATGGAAAATTTGAGTATTTACAAGATCAAATTGAAGTTTTAGACTTAAATAACCAAACCATTAAGATTGATAATACAAATCCGCATCAGGCTGTTAATTTTGGTTCTTTTACTTACAAGGACAATATTATCGTTATGGGAGGTTCCGTAAAAACAACCGAAAGCGGCAAAAAGGATTTTACGAATAAGGTTCATTTGTACAACATTACTTCAGGATATTGGTATGAACTCGATACTATGCCAACAGCAAAAGAAACTACAGGAATTCTGGTAAATGATAAAATCTATCTCATTGGAGGAGATGACGGAAAACCTGTATCTAAAATCGAAACTTATAATTTAATCACACAAAAATGGGAAATCGAAGGCGAACTGCTTTCAGGAGTAGAAAGGCCGGCCATTACGTATCACGACAATATCATTTACTTTTTCGAGGATCTGAAGATGTGTGTTTATGATTTGAAAACAAAACAACTAAAAGAATATGAAATTGAATTGCCAATGAAATATTCAGCGATGTATTATTACAATACTAAATTGTATATTTTAGGAGGCCGTGCTGACAAAAACTATTCTAAAATCCCTTCCTCAAAAGTAGTTAGCATTGATATAAATGAATTTGAACTTACAAAACCTGTAAAATCCAAAATTTTATCTCCTGAAGTAAATCAGGCTAATTGAATCATTTTTAGTACACAAAATGGGGACTTAGATTCCAATATTTTAAAATTCCAAATTCCAACACTGAATGACAGATGTTGAGATTTAAAATAAAAAAAACGCTCTGCAGAAACAGAGCGTTTTTTGATATATTGAACTTAGAGATTAAGCTCCGGCAGCAGCAATTAAATTTAATGCTGAACCTGCAACGAACCAGCCAATCTGACCTGCATTGTATGTATGGTTGGCCAGAATGATATCTTTAGTACCATCTGCATGAACAAATTCTAACGACAATGGTTTTCCGGGAGCGAACTCGGTTAAATCAGTAAAATTGATTGTATCGTTTTCCTGAATTTTATCATAATCTGCCTCGTTAGCAAATGTCAATCCTAAGAGACCTTGTTTTTTAAGGTTTGTTTCGTGAATACGGGCAAATGATTTTACCAATACCGCTTTAACACCTAAGAAACGTGGCTCCATTGCAGCATGCTCACGAGATGAACCTTCACCATAGTTATGATCTCCCACAACAATTGATGGAACTCCGGCTGCTTTGTATGCACGGGCTACAGCAGGAACTGCGTCGTACTCTCCGGTTAATTGATTTTTAACTGAATTTGTTTTTTGATTGAATGCATTTACGGCACCAATCAGCATATTATTGGAGATATTATCTAAATGTCCACGGAAACGCAACCAGGGCCCGGCCATAGAAATATGATCCGTAGTACATTTTCCAAATGCTTTGATTAATAATTTAGCACCTGTAATATTTTTACCATCCCAGGCATCAAACGGAGCTAATAATTGCAAACGTTCAGAGGTTGGACTTACAACAACCTGAACTCCGGAACCGTCTTCAGCCGGAATCTGGAAGCCCGGATCTTTAACATCAAATCCTCTTGGAGGCAATTCGTCTCCTGTTGGCGCTTCAAGTCTTACTTCTTCTCCATCTTCGTTGATTAAGGTATCTGTTAACGGATTGAAACCTAAATCTCCTGCAATCGCCATTGCGGTCACCAATTCCGGAGAACCTACAAAAGCTAAAGTATTTGGATTACCATCTGCACGTTTTGAGAAGTTACGGTTAAAAGAGTGAACGATAGTATTTCTTTCTTCTTTCTCTGCTCCTTCCCTGTCCCACATACCAATACATGGTCCGCAGGCATTCGCAAAAACGGTAGCACCAATTTTTTCGAAAGTATCAATAAAACCATCTCTTTCAATGGTATAACGAACAACTTCAGATCCCGGAGTAATAGTAAACTGAGATTTGGTTTTTAAATTTTTAGCACTTACCTGTCTCGCCAAAGAAGCTGCGCGGGAGATATCTTCGTAAGAAGAGTTGGTACAAGAACCAATTAAACCCACCTGAATTTGCAATGGCCAGTTATTTTTAATCGCTTCTTCTTTCATTTTAGAAATTGGAGTCGCTAAATCCGGCGTAAAAGGTCCGTTTAAATGCGGCTCTAATTCTGTTAAGTTGATTTCGATAACCTGGTCAAAATATTGTTCCGGGTTAGCATATACTTCCGGATCTCCGGTTAAGTAAGAAGCCACTTTGTCTGCAGCATCGGCAACATCAGCTCTGTTTGTAGAACGCAGGTAGCGACTCATAGAATCATCGTAACCGAAAGTCGAAGTTGTAGCTCCAATCTCAGCCCCCATATTACAAATAGTACCTTTTCCTGTACAGGACATAGAAGTTGCGCCTTCACCAAAATATTCAACGATCGCTCCGGTACCACCTTTTACAGTAAGAATACCGGCCACCTTAAGGATAACATCTTTAGGAGCCGTCCATCCTGATAATTTACCAGTTAGTTTTACTCCAATTAATTTAGGGAATTTAAGTTCCCAGGCCATACCGGACATAACATCCACAGCATCAGCCCCACCAACACCAATAGCTACCATTCCTAAACCACCTGCATTTACAGTGTGGGAATCGGTACCAATCATCATTCCACCCGGAAAAGCATAATTTTCAAGTACTACCTGGTGAATAATTCCGGCTCCCGGCTTCCAGAAACCAATTCCGTATTTATTAGAAACTGACGATAAGAAATCGAAAACTTCGTTACTTTGTGTTTTTGCTCTGGCCAAATCGGTTGCGGCATCTACTTTTGCCTGAATAAGGTGATCGCAATGAACCGTTGTAGGAACTGCCACCTTCACTTTTCCGGCGTGCATAAATTGTAATAATGCCATTTGAGCAGTTGCATCCTGACAGGCTACACGATCCGGTGCAAAGTCAACATAATCTACTCCTCTTCCAAACGCCTGAGTTGGATTTCCATCCCAAAGGTGATTGTATAAAATTTTCTCCGTTAAAGTAAGTGGACGACCAACGATCTCGCGCGCTTTATCAACACGAGCTGGCATGTTCTCATACACTTTTTTAATCATTTCAATATCAAAAGCCATAAGTATAATTGTTTTTGTTTTTTTTATTTTGAACATGACAAGTTACAAATAATTGAGGAGCTATAAAAGAAAAAGCCCGAGTTTATCACCCGGGCTTTATATATATAGTGATTATCACTAATCGTATGTATTACATCACTAATTGTTTGCTGGAAGGCGCAAATTTAGTCAGACTAATACCTTCTACTGCAGCGACATACTCATCCATCGTAGGAGTTCTTCCTAAAATTGTAGACAGTACTACTACCGGCGTAGAAGAAAGTAATGACTCTCCTTTTTTACCTTCAGTATCCTCTACAACTCTTCCCTGAAAAAGACGTGTAGAAGTTGCCATTACAGTATCTCCTTTTGCTGCTTTTTCCTGATTCCCCATACATAAGTTACATCCCGGACGCTCTAAATACAACATGTTTTCGTATGCTGTACGTGCTGCACCTTTAGGAGCATTGTCGTCGAATTCGAAACCTGAGTATCGCTGTAAAACTTCCCAGTCTCCTTCAGCTTTAAGTTCATCTACGATGTTATAAGTTGGAGGTGCTACTACAAGAGGTGCTTTAAACTCCACTTTACCATGTAAATCTTCTATATTTTTAAGCATTTGAGCCAGGATTTTCATATCTCCTTTGTGAACCATGCAAGAACCTATAAATCCAAGATCTACTTTTTTCTCTCCTCCATAAAAAGATAAAGGTCTGATGGTATCGTGTGTATATCTTTTAGAAACATCTACATTATTAACGTCCGGATCAGCAATCATTGGTTCTACAATCTGATCAAGGTCAACCACAACTTCAGCATAATATTTCGCATTTGCATCTGGTGTAAGTGCCGGTTTCTCAGCTGATTTAATCTCGGCAATTCTCTTATCTGCTTTGTTAATCAGTCCCTGAAGAACTTGTTTATGATTATCCATTCCTTTGTCGATCATGATCTGGATTCTGCCTTTTGCAATCTCTAATGATTCGATCAGAGTATCATCCTCAGAAATACAGATAGAAGCTTTTGCTTTCATTTCTGCAGTCCAGTCTGTAAATGTAAAGGCCTGGTCAGCAGTAAGAGTTCCAAGATGAACTTCAATAATCCTTCCCTGGAATACATTTTCCCCGCCAAACTTCTTAAGCATCTGGGATTGCGTGGCATGAACGATATCACGGAAATCCATGTACCCTTTCATCTCTCCAACAAATGTCACTTTCACTGATTCCGGAATTGGCATCGAAGCCTCTCCCGTAGCAAGTGCAAGCGCGACTGTACCTGAGTCAGCACCAAAAGCAACACCTTTTGACATTCTTGTATGAGAGTCACCACCAATAATGATGGCCCATTCGTCTATTGTAATATCATTTAGAACTTTGTGAATTACATCGGTCATTGAATGATAAATAGCTTTCGGGTCACGAGCCGTGATTAAACCGAAATCATTCATAAATTTCATCAGTTTTGGAATATTTGCCTGCGCTTTTTTATCCCATACAGAAGCGGTGTGACAACCAGACTGGTAAGCACC
Organism: Flavobacterium sp. ENC; assembly: GCF_020991415.1. GTDB lineage: Bacteria > Bacteroidota > Bacteroidia > Flavobacteriales > Flavobacteriaceae > Flavobacterium. The sequence goes on from NZ_JAJMOY010000012.1 coordinate 39,789, forward strand.
ATCAACAATCGGCGAAATTACCGTAGCAGCCATAGATTCCAATTCCTGAGCCGTCATAAGACCAGTCGTATCTTGCGATCCGACAATATTAACTTCTACACGCACATCTGAACCCGCGTGTAATACTTTACCCGGAGTTATACCTACAGCGTTTCTGTTGAAGATTTTTTCTACTGCTGTTAAACCTTGTCCTTCAATAGTAATTTCTTTTGACGGAGCAAATACAAGAGGAGCTTCAATATCTAAAATTTTCGCTGCTAATGTCTGAAGTTTTTTACCAAATACAATTGCATAAGACCCTCCGGCTTTTATAAATTCCATTTTCTGAGGCGTGAATGCCTTAGAAATATCAATTAATTCTTTGTCTCCGTTATAAAGCTTTTTCGTTTTGGTGTTTATTGTAAGTACCGTACCTGTAGCAACAGAATAAGCTTCTTCTAAAATAGGCTCATTATTCTCATTACGAAGAATATCACCATTTGCATCCAGCTTTTTAACCCAGTTTTTAAGATCTAAACCAATACCTCCCGTAACGTCAACAGTGGTCAGGAAAATTGGTGAAATACCGTTTGTTCCCGCAACGATTGGAGCAATATTAATAAATGGAACATATGGACTTGCTTGTTTACCTGTCCAAAGCGCCACATTGTTTACACCTGACATTCTGGATGAACCAACGCCCATAGTACCTTTCTCAGCAATTAACATCACACTTGCATCAGGATATTGTGCCTGAAGCATTTTGATTTCGTCTTGTGCCTGAGGAGTAATCATACATTTACCATGAAGCTCACGGTCAGATCTTGAGTGAGCCTGATTCCCCGGAGATAACAAGTCAGTCGAGATATCTCCCTCACCAGCGATATAGGTAACTACTTTAATTTCTTCAACTACTTCCGGCAATGAAGTAAAAAATTCCGCCTTAGCATAACTTTCAAGAATCTCTCTGGCGATTACATTATCATTTTTAAAAGCTTCTTTTAAACGGTCTGTATCTGCCTCATAAAGATAAACCTGCGTTTTAAGAACATTTGCAGCTTCTTTAGCAATAGCAGTATCATCACCCAGTGCTAAATCTAACAGCACTTCAATTGAAGGCCCGCCTTTCATGTGTGATAACAATTCAAAGGCAAAAGCAGGAGTGATTTCTTTTACGGCAAATTCACCAAGAATAATTTCTTTTAAAAATTTAGCTTTAAGACCTGCAGCGCTAGTTGTCCCCGGTACAACATTATAAATAAAGAATTTCAGAGAATCCTCTCTGTACTCATTATTTACATCTTTAATTTGTTCAATGATGTCGCTTAATAATTCAGCTCCATCAATTGGTTTAGGGTGAAGTCCCTGGTCTTTACGATCTGCAATCTCTTGAATGTAATCCTGATAAATATTCATATTAAAAGTCTTTTGTAGGTATTTTTATTTTTTGTTCGCAAATTTAGTTATTAAAGGCGAGAATTAAAAAAAATATAATGGAAGTAGGCTTTTCAAAAATTATTATTGTTAAAAAACGATTTTCACTGCTTGTTTTTGCCGAAATATCAATTTTATATTAAAATAATAAATTTTTAACATTTTAAAATCTTTTCTTTAACAAAGTCGGAATTTGATGTTATAAAACAAGTCTGATTTTAACTGCTTTTTCGCTAAGAATCTTTCTAAATTAGAATTTACATCGTTATAGTTGACGTTGAAAACCGCTTTTTTGATACTCTTTGAAATAGAATTATGAAGCTTTTATTAAAGATAATTTTACAACATCGATATCGAATAAAACAAGAAAGCCTGACATTAAATTGTCAGGCTTTCTTTAAAATTTTACTTACTTTTTTATAATAATTTCTGAATAATAATCTCTTCCGTTATTCCCTCAGCATCTGCTTTATAATTTTTAATAATTCTGTGACGCAGAATTCCGGTTGCAACTGCTTTTACATCTTCAATATCCGGAGAAAACTTACCATTAAAAGCCGCATGTGCTTTTGCAGCCAAAATCAGGTTTTGAGAAGCTCTTGGGCCGGCTCCCCAATCCAGATAATTTTTGACAAAATCAGTAGTCAAAGCATTATCCGGCCTTGTTTTGCTAACTAAGGTTACCGCATACTCAATAACATTATCTGCTACAGGAATTCTGCGGATCAAATGTTGGAAATCTATAATTTCCTGTCCGGAGAACAACGGATTAATATTCGTTTTAACATCAGATGTCGTACGTTTTACAACCTGTACTTCTTCTTCAAAACTCGGATATTCTAATTTTATGGCGAACATAAAACGATCCAGCTGCGCTTCAGGTAACGGGTATGTTCCTTCCTGCTCAATCGGGTTTTGAGTTGCCAGTACAAAATAAGGCAAATCTAATTTATGATTTTCACCAGCAATGGTTACTGAACGTTCCTGCATAGCTTCCAGTAAAGCAGCCTGCGTTTTAGGAGGTGTTCTGTTGATCTCATCAGCCAGAATGATATTAGAGAAAATCGGTCCTTTTATAAATTTAAATTTTCTGTTTTCATCGAGAATTTCACTTCCCAAAATATCGGAAGGCATTAAATCCGGCGTAAACTGAATTCTTTTAAAATCTAACCCTAAAGCCTGTGACAAGGTATTAATTAATAATGTTTTTGCTAGTCCCGGCACACCAATTAAAAGTGCATGTCCACCGGAAAAAATACAAATCAGAATCTGATCAATAACTTCATCCTGGCCTACAATAATTTTCGCTATTTCTGTTTTTAATTCATTTCTTTTCTGAACTAAATTGTGAATTGCTGTTACATCAGACATTTAAGTATGTTTTAAAATTAAAAAGAGTTAGTTCTATGAATCCATAAAACTAACTCTTTTCTTTATTTAATAAAAATTATTTTTTTAACCAGTTATTAGCAAAAGTACAATCTCTGTATTCACCAATAATTTTGATATAAGTATCTTTTATTTTTGTATCAAACCACTTTGCAATGGCATTGATTTGTTTTTCTTTTAATGCTAATTCTTTAATTTTCGTATAATCTTTAGCATAGTCGGCTACGTGCTCATCAATTCTGTTTGTAACCGTAATCAATTTGTATGTTTTTTTGCCTTTATCATCTGTATTTAAAAGAGGCTGAGACACTTCGTCATCTTTCAGGTTAGAAACCTGGCTGTATAAGGTAGGATCCATTTTAGTCAATTCGAAACGAGTGTCCTGTGTATTAGGATTCACTAAAGTTCCTCCGTTTGCTCTGGTCTCTTTTTCATCTGATTCAGTTCTGGCAGCATCAGCAAAGGAAATTTCTTTGCTTACAATTTTATTTCTGATATTGATAATTCTCTCTTTTGCTTCTTTCAAAGCGTCTTCTGAAACTGTTGGTGAAATTAAAATATGTCTCAATTCTACTTCCTGCCCTTTAATTTTATCTACCATAATAATATGATATCCAAAAGTAGTTTCAAACGGCTCAGAGATTTCTCCCTCCTGCAAACTGAAAGCCACATCTTTAAATTCCTTTACAAAAGGAGTTTTTCTGGTCATTTTATAAAATCCCCCGTTTGGTGCAGATCCCGGATCCAGTGAATACAAAACGGCTTTAGTAGCAAAACTTGAACCTTCTAAAACGTCTTTTCTTATCGCATTCAGGCGGTCAATTACTTTCTGTTTGTCTTCTTTTGAAACTTTAGGCTCAATAACAATTTGCGCTACTTCCATCTCAGCTCCAAAAGTCGGCAATTCATCCTTTGGTATTTTCTTGAAAAAATTACGAACTTCTTCCGGCGTAATCTCAACATCTTTTACAATTTTATCTCTCATTTCTGAGGCTAATTTTTGTTCTTTTAAGATATCTGAAAAATAAGTTTTGAATTCTTCAACGGAATTTTTCTTGTAATAAGCCACTACTTTATTAATATCACCTACTTGCTGAAGCATATAATTCAGACGATCTTCCATCATTGTTCTTACTTCGGCATCACTCACGATAATACTATCCTGAATAGCCTGATGTGCATATAGTTTGTCTTCCAGAAGTTTACCAAGCATCTGACATCTTGTAATATCTTTTACAGAACCACCCTGAGCCGTAATTTCCAAAAAACCTTTATCAATATCTGAATCCAAAACAATATAGTCTCCAACAGTAGCAATAATTCCATCCACTTTTTGTCTTTGTCCCGGATGTACTGCTTCAGCTGGTTTTTCAGCCACAACATCTTTAATTATTTCCTGTGCAGAAATGACAGAGTTGAAAAAAAGTAAAAAACACATTGTTAGCCCAAATCTGTAATCAATTGTTTTTAGCTGTAATTTTTTTAATAACATTATTTTAATTTTAATTTTAATGTAAAGGTCTTGCTTAAAATTTTATTTTTTTTTCAACCAAATAGTAATTCAGCAATCACCCGAATTTTCAGGAAATATTAAATAATTAAGACCTGACTTCTTTTGACTTATAACGAACAAAAATAACAATTCAATTACATAATACAACTATCAGCTATACTATTAACAAAAAATTATATGATAGTTCTTAAATCCGACAAATAAAGCACTGTTTTTGAACATTAAAACCTTCTAAAGAGACACTAAAAAGTGCAAAAATTTAAACGTTGATTCTATTTTATTTCATTATCCTCTAATAAAAGGCAAAGTGCTTCTTTTACAGCCCAATAAAAAAAAGTTTTCAACACTACAACGTTTTCGTGATATAAATATTTTCTTATAAATAAGATCTAAGCAAAAAACTTATACTTTAGATGCGTAATCAATAATTTATTGGCTTTAAAATTACGAATTTTTCTATTTTACCGGCAATAAACGATAATTACAACTTTATTAACCTTAACCAAATCTCATTATGAAAAAATCAACCAGGATTTATTCCATGTTGGCAGTGACAGCTCTTTTGTGCTCTTGTTCCCAAAATGAAATAAACGAAACAGACGCAAAAGCTGAAAGTCAGCAATTTAAAATCATCAATGTCACTCACGACGGAAAGCCTTTTAGTACGGGAGATTCGAAATCATCACTGACCGGAAAATACGTTGATAATCCCGGAGGCGGCGTAATGATGCAGGCCTTTTACTGGGATGTTCCTGCCGGTGGTACGTGGTGGAATACTGTAAGCAGTAAAGTAACGGCCTGGGGAAATGCGGGAATTGGGTCTATTTGGCTGCCTCCGGCTTCTAAAGCTCAAAACGGGGCTTTCTCTATGGGATATGATCCAACAGATTATTTCGATTTTGGAGATTATAATCAAAATGGTTCTACAGAAACCCGATTTGGATCAAAAACTGAATTAGTGAGTTTAATTACAAATGCGCATGCCCAAAATCTGAAAGTATATGCAGATATTGTAATTAATCACAATAGCGGAGGTCAGTCTGAAGCTAATCCTTTTACCGGAACAAATACATGGACTAATTTTACAGGAATTGCATCAGGAAAATTCCCCCGCAATTATAATGACTTTTACAAAAACAGTTATGGTAATAATGATGAAGGTGCTTTTGGAGGCTTTCCTGATTTATGCCACGCCGCCCCAAATGTTCAAAACTGGTTGTGGCTTAGAACCGACGGAGTGGGTAAATACTACAAAAACACCATGAAATTTGATGGCTGGAGATTTGACTATGTGAAAGGATTTGCTCCGTGGGTTGTTAATTCATGGAATGCCAATGTAGGCGGATTTTCTGTTGGAGAATATTGGGATGCAAACGTAAATACACTTGAATGGTGGGCAAACAACGCTAACAGTTCTGTATTTGATTTTGCGTGCTATTATAAAATGAATGACGCTTTTGACGGAAATAATCTTGCGCTGCTAAACGACGACATGATGTGGAAAAGAAATCCATACAAAGCGGTGACTTTTGTCAGCAATCATGATACAGATGAGATTTCAAACAAATTACTGGCCTATTCCTATATATTAACGCATGAAGGATATCCCACAATATTCTACAGGGATTACGAGGAATGGCTGGATAAAAACAAATTAAATAACCTGATCTGGATCCACAATAACAAAGCTACCGGAACAACTTCGATTTTGTACTACGATAATGATGAGTATGTGGCCCGAAGAAATGGATATAACGGAAATCCCGGATTGGTAGTGTACATCAACAACTCTACTACATGGCAGGAAAGATGGGTTGAAACCAATTGGGCAAATACCCAGATTAAAGATTTTACCGGAAATTCGACCTGGTATCCGACTACACAAGCCGATAAATGGGTTAAAATACAATGTCCTCCAAAAGGATATTCAGTTTGGTCAATTAATCAGTAATTTAAAAATGACTATTCTAAAGGCTGTTCCAAAAAAACAGCCTTTTTTTTGTGGTGCGAATTTTCTTTTTCTAATAGAAAGACTTCCAAATTAAGAAGTGAATATTTTTATTACCACTTAATTAATAGTACTTTTGCATCCTATTTATACGAAAATATGAGTTTTTTAAAAGAAATACAACGCAGAAGAACATTTGGAATTATATCGCATCCTGATGCGGGTAAAACAACATTAACCGAAAAATTATTGTTGTTTGGAGGCGCTATTCAGGAAGCCGGTGCTGTAAAAAATAACAAAATAAAAAAGGGAGCAACGAGTGATTTTATGGAAATCGAACGCCAGAGAGGTATCTCGGTTTCAACCTCTGTTCTTGCTTTTAATTATAAAGACAAAAAAATCAATATTCTTGATACTCCGGGACACAAGGATTTTGCTGAAGATACTTTTAGGACTTTAACTGCTGTTGACAGTGTAATCGTTGTGATTGACGTGGCAAAAGGGGTTGAGGAACAAACTGAAAAACTGGTTGCCGTTTGTAGAATGAGAAACATTCCCATGATTGTTTTCATCAATAAATTAGACCGTGAAGGTAAAGACGCTTTTGACTTAATGGATGAAGTGGAACAAAAACTGGGACTGACGGTTACTCCTTTGAGTTTTCCGATCGGAATGGGGTATGATTTTCAGGGAATTTACAATTTATGGGAGCAAAACATTAATCTTTTTAGTGGAGACAGCCGTAAAAACATCGAGGAAACTATTGCTTTTTCAGATGTTCAAAGTCCGGAATTAGAAAAAATAATCGGTCAGAAACCTGCTGACAGGCTTCGCGAAGAATTAGAATTAATTGATGAAGTGTATCCAAAATTTGAACGTCAGGATTATTTAGACGGAAAAATTCAGCCTGTGTTTTTTGGTTCTGCTTTGAATAATTTTGGAGTCCGTGAGCTTTTAGATTGTTTCGTTGCCATTGCACCGTCACCAAGACCTAAAGATTCCGAAACACGATTAGTGGATCCTAAAGAAGAAAAAATGACTGGTTTTGTGTTTAAAATCCATGCGAATATGGACCCAAAACACAGAGACCGTTTAGCTTTTATAAAAATTGTTTCCGGAACTTTCGAAAGAAACAAACCTTATTACCACGTTCGCCAGAAGAAAAATTTAAAATTCTCAAGTCCCAATGCTTTCTTCGCAGAGAAAAAAGAAATCGTAGACATTTCCTACCCCGGTGATATTGTAGGTTTACACGATACCGGAAATTTCAAAATCGGAGATACTTTAACGGAAGGGGAAATCATGAGTTTCAAAGGAATTCCAAGTTTCTCTCCAGAACACTTCAGATACATCAACAATGCAGATCCAATGAAAGCCAAGCAATTGGACAAAGGAGTCGATCAGTTAATGGATGAAGGAGTTGCACAGTTATTTACACTGGAAATGAACAATCGTAAAGTAATCGGAACTGTTGGAGCGCTTCAGTATGAGGTAATTCAATATCGTTTAGAGCACGAATATGGTGCAAAATGTACCTATGAAAACTTTCCGGTTCACAAAGCATGCTGGGTAAAACCAGATGATGCAAAGAATGACGAATTCAAAGAATTCAAACGTATCAAACAAAAATTCTTAGCGCATGATAAATATAATCAGCTGGTATTTTTAGCTGATTCTGATTTTACCATTCAAATGACGCAAAATAAATATCCGAGCGTAAAATTATTTTTTACCTCTGAATTTGATTAATCCCTTCTTTAGAAGAAAAAAGATAAAAAGGCTGTTTAAAAAATTTAAACAGCCTTTTTTCTTTATAAAAGTAGCTCCTTCATTATTTACTTCCCTGTATAATTAATTCCTAATCCGCCGGCAATATAAATTTTAGTAAGTTCTTCTGCTGCAATAACTATATTTTGCTGCAGTATAGCTCCTTTAACTGCTCTTTTAGTGAAAGGAATTTCCTTTGAAAGATAATAATCGTTTCCTGTAATAGTAACGATAAATGATTTGCTGCTTTCCAAAACCGAAGCCACTATAGAAAACTCGCCCGTTTGCGGATTTATTTTTACTGTCTTTTCTGCACCATTTATAGTAAGTTCCAAATTCGGATAGACTTCCTTATTGAATGGTTTACTCGTTTTGGCTTCCAATAATTTGCCTTTTATGTTAATTAACATCTCTTTTGGAGTAACCTGGCTGTGAACTACTTTTCCAAGCTTATAGGTATTAAGTTTCGTACAGACTGTCTCCGTTTTAACCGGCGTTTTTTCTTGTGCTGCCATATTTGAAGTTATCAGAACAGATGCTGCCACGGCTGCGTATTTAAAATTATTGATTCTGGAAGTTTCAGTATACTGAAACTCTTCCTGTAATTGCGTTACTTTTAGTCGGGCGCAAATATTTTGATCTTTAGTTTCTGCAATGAATTTAGCGACTTCTGAATTGGTTTTTCGACTCAGATCGATTACATTTTTCGCACAGGAACTACAAAATGAACCGCCTGAATTAGGAATCATTGCATCAAAATTTTCGGAACAAGGGCTTGCTATTTCTAAGGTGAATTTCTTTTTCATAGTATACTTTATTTAAGTTAAAATCCTTCAGAAAGGTTCTTACTTATATAGAGTACATTTTTTTCAAAAAGGTTGGGAAGAAAATAAAAATATTTCAGATTCAATTTAATTACCTCATTTTTAAGCATAAAAAAAGCGCTAATATCAATAATTAGCGCTTTTTTTTAATGTGAATTAATCAACCTTTACTAAGTCATTATATTCTAAAACTAAATCTTTCGATTAGGAAATGCAAAAGTAGAACAATACAACCGACGAAAGAAATTTAGTCGACGAAAGTAAATAAAATCAGGCAAACTGCACTTTAATCGACATTTCAGTTTTTTACATAAAAAAGCCCCGTCTCCGGGGCTTTTAAAATTTATGCTTGTCCTGTCGGACCAAAATTAAGTGGTATCGGTGCTTGTTCAGTGTCTTTGATCTCGCCGTGGGCTACTTCAAAACGATGAATGTTTTCACCTATTGCCTTAAATAATCTTTTAGCATGTTGTGGTGTCAGGACAATTCTTGACTTTACCTTGGCTTTAGGAATACCCGGCATAATGCTCACAAAATCTAAAACAAACTCTGATGAGGAGTGATTGATAATTGCAAGATTAGAATAAATTCCTTCTGCAATAGTTTCATCTAACTCAATATTAATCTGCTCTTGTTGTTGTTTCGGATTACTCATAGTTTCCTAATTAATAAATGTATTCTTCTTTATTAGCCATCATTTCATTGTAGTCGTCTTTAGATCCTACGATAGTATTATCGTATTCTCTCATACCAGTTCCCGCAGGAATTCTGTGTCCAACAATTACATTTTCCTTTAATCCTTCTAAATCATCTACTTTACCAGCTACAGCAGCCTCGTTAAGTACTTTTGTTGTTTCCTGGAAGGAAGCAGCAGAGATGAATGATTTAGTTTGTAGCGAAGCTCTTGTAATACCTTGCAGAACTGGTGTTGCTGTTGCAGTAATTACGTCTCTGGCTACAACCAGATTTTTATCATTTCGTTTCAGCAATGAGTTTTCATCACGTAAATCACGAGGTGTAATAATCTGACCTGGTTTAAGTACAGCAGAATCTCCAGCGTCTTCAACTACTTTCATACCATATAATTTATCGTTTTGAACGATAAAATCTTTAGTGTGAATTAATTGATCTTCTAAGAATAATGTATCTCCCGGATCCTGAACTCTTACTTTACGCATCATTTGACGAATAACTACCTCAAAGTGCTTGTCATTAATTTTTACCCCTTGTAAACGGTATACCTCCTGAATTTCATTTACCAAATACTGTTGAACAGCAGCTGGTCCCTGAATTCTTAAGATGTCGTCTGGTGTAATTGCACCGTCAGACAATGGTACTCCTGCTCTTACGAAGTCATTTTCCTGTACTAAGATCTGGCTTGAAAGTTTAACTAAATACTTTTTAATCTCACCAAATTTAGATTCGATAACAATTTCACGGTTACCTCTTTTGATTTTTCCAAAAGAAACAACACCGTCAATTTCAGAAACAACCGCCGGGTTTGAAGGGTTACGAGCCTCAAGCAACTCAGTAATTCTTGGTAAACCTCCTGTAATATCCCCTGCTTTAGAAGAACGACGTGGAATTTTCACCAATACTTTACCTGCTTTAATTTTCTCACCGTTCTCAACCATAAGGTGGGCTCCTACTGGTAAGTTATACGAACGAATCAATTCACCTTCTTTACCATAAACCAATAAAGTTGGAATTAATTTTTTATTTCTGGCCTCAGAAATTACTTTTTCCTGGAATCCTGTCTGCTCATCGATCTCCACCATGAACGATTGTCCCTGCTCTAAATCCTCGTAAGCAATCTTACCAGTAAATTCAGAAACAATTACACCATTATATGGATCCCATTTACAGATCACAGTTCCTTTAGTAACTACTTCACCGTCCTTAACGAAAATACTGGATCCGTAAGGAATATTATGTGTATTTAAAACGATTCCGGTTTTCTCATCAACTAATTTTAATTCAGTTGAACGTGATACTACGATATCAGTCGCATTACCTTCGCTGTCTTCACCTTTAACGGTTTTTAAATCTTCAATTTCAAGTCTACCGTTGAATCTTGTAACAATACTGGACTCTTCAGAAATACCTCCTGCAACCCCTCCAACGTGGAACGTACGAAGTGTTAACTGTGTACCAGGCTCTCCAATAGACTGAGCTGCAATAACTCCTACCGCTTCACCTCTTTGTGTCATTTTTCCGGTAGCTAAGTTTCTACCGTAACATTTAGCACAAATACCTTTTAAAGCTTCACAAGTTAATGGAGATCTAACTTCTACTCTTTCAATCGGAGAAGCTTCAATAGCTCTCATAATTGCTTCCGTAATTTGTTGACCTGACTGCGCCATTACTTCATTCGTAAGAGGATTTATAACATCCTGCAATGCAACACGTCCTAAAATTCTTTCTCCTAAAGATTCAACAATTTCCTCATTTTTCTTCAAAGCAGATACTTCAACACCTCTTAAAGTTCCACAATCTTCGATGTTTACAATAACATCTTGTGAAACGTCATGAAGCCTTCTTGTCAAGTATCCGGCATCGGCAGTTTTAAGGGCCGTATCCGCAAGTCCTTTACGAGCACCGTGAGTAGAAATGAAGTACTCAAGGATCGAAAGTCCTTCCTTAAAGTTAGAAAGAATCGGGTTTTCAATAATCTCACCACCACCAGCAGTAGATTTTTTAGGCTTAGCCATCAAACCACGCATACCGGTTAACTGACGAATCTGTTCTTTAGAACCCCTCGCCCCAGAGTCAAGCATCATATATACAGAGTTGAAACCTTGCTGGTCTTCTCTAATATTTTTCATTGCTAACTCTGTCAATTGAGCATTTGCTGAAGTCCATACGTCAATAACCTGGTTGTAACGCTCGTTATTGGTAATAAGACCCATGTTATAATTTACAGAAATACCTTCAACTTGCTCTCTGGCATCTGCAATTAATTTAGTTTTTTGTTCCGGAATTCTAATATCACCAAGAGAGAATGATAAACCTCCTCTAAAGGCAAATTTATACCCCATATCTTTCATGTTGTCCAAGAAAGCTGCCGTTGTAGGTACATCAGTCACACTTAAAATATGTCCGATAATATCTCTAAGGTTTTTCTTAGTCAATACATCATTGATATATCCGGCTGCTTCAGGTACTACTTCGTTAAATAATACACGTCCTGCAGTTGTCTGGATAATTTTGTACACCAATTCTCCAGCTTCATTAAAATCTTTTGCTCTAATTTTCACACGGGCATTCAATTCTAATCTTCCTTCGTTTAATGCAATGTTTACCTCTTCAGCAGAGTAGAAAATTAAGTCCTGACCTAATATTACATGCTCTGGTGTAGAAATACGTTCTTTGGTCATGTAATACAGACCCAAGACCATATCCTGAGATGGTACAGTAATTGGCGCTCCATTTGCAGGGTTAAGAATATTGTGAGAAGCCAACATTAATAATTGTGCTTCCAAAATAGCCTCTGGTCCTAATGGCAAGTGAACTGCCATCTGATCCCCATCAAAATCGGCGTTGAAAGCCGTACATACTAACGGGTGTAACTGGATTGCTTTTCCTTCAATTAATTTTGGCTGGAAAGCCTGAATACCAAGTCTGTGTAACGTAGGAGCACGGTTAAGTAATACCGGGTGTCCTTTAATTACATTTTCAAGGATATCCCAAACTACAGGCTCTTTTTTGTCTATGATTTTCTTAGCAGATTTTACTGTCTTAACAATACCTCTTTCAATCAATTTACGGATTACGAAAGGTTTGTATAATTCAGATGCCATATCTTTTGGCAAACCGCATTCGAATAATTTTAATTCAGGACCCACAACAATTACCGAACGGGCAGAATAATCCACACGTTTTCCAAGTAAGTTTTGACGGAAACGTCCTTGCTTACCTTTTAGGGAATCAGATAATGATTTTAATGGTCTGTTAGATTCTGTTTTAACAGCAGAAGCTTTACGAGTGTTATCAAATAATGAATCTACAGATTCCTGTAACATACGTTTTTCGTTTCTCAAGATAACTTCAGGAGCTTTAATCTCCATTAATCTTTTCAAACGGTTGTTACGGATGATTACACGACGGTATAAGTCATTCAAATCTGAAGTTGCAAAACGACCTCCATCAAGTGGCACAAGCGGACGTAATTCCGGTGGAATAACAGGAACCACTTTCATAATCATCCATTCCGGACGATTTTCGCGGTTTAAGTTAGACTCACGGAAAGACTCAACAACCTGTAATCTTTTTAAAGCTTCAGTTTTACGTTGTTTAGAAGTTTCGTTATTAGCACTGTGTCTCAATTGGTAAGACAACTCATCTAAATCGATACGTGCCAATAAATCCATAATACATTCTGCTCCCATTTTGGCAACAAATTTATTTGGATCAAAATCATCTAAATATTGATTTTCCTGCGGAAGAGTATCTAAAATATTCAAATATTCTTCTTCAGTTAAGAAATCTAATCTTTGTAATGATTCTCCATCTGCATTTTTAGCAATACCAGCCTGAATTACTACATATCTTTCGTAGTAAATGATCATATCTAATTTCTTAGACGGAAGACCTAGGATATAACCAATTTTGTTTGGAAGAGAACGGAAATACCAAATGTGAGCAATTGGCACAACAAGATTGATGTGTCCTACTCTGTCACGACGTACTTTTTTCTCTGTAACTTCAACACCACAACGGTCACAGATGATTCCTTTGTAACGAATTCTTTTATATTTACCACAAGCACATTCAAAATCCTTAACAGGTCCGAAGATTCTTTCGCAGAAAAGTCCGTCTCTTTCAGGTTTGTGAGTTCTGTAGTTGATAGTTTCCGGTTTCAAAACCTCTCCTCTTGATTCTTTCAAGATAGATTCAGGTGAAGCCAATCCAATAGAGATTTTGTTAAATCTTTTTACAGGATTCTTATCTTTATTATTATTTCTATTATTCATCATAGTTTTTACTATTGATTTATTTGCAATTAAAAATTGATTTTTTTTGAAGCTATATGCATTAGGCTTACGGCATTCAAAATACTACCTCGGATTACTTCTCTAAACTTCAGACTAAATTCTGAAGTGCTAATTATAAAACTTTCGTTTACATAAAAAATCGGAACGGGTGACGGGTATAAATCCTAAAAACTTTAATTCTGGTAAACAGCTTTAGTCTCAGCTTTCAGAATGAACTGAATACTGAGACTGTAGCTGAAAACTTTTTTTATTCTTCTAAACGAATGTCTAGTCCAAGACCTTTCAATTCGTGCATCAATACATTGAATGATTCAGGTAAACCTGGTTCCGGCATTGACTCTCCCTTAACGATAGCTTCGTAAGTTTTAGCTCTACCAATAACGTCATCCGATTTAACAGTCAGGATTTCTCTAAGAGTACTTGATGCCCCATAAGCCTCAAGTGCCCAAACCTCCATCTCTCCAAAACGCTGACCTCCAAATTGCGCTTTACCTCCAAGAGGCTGTTGCGTAATTAATGAGTATGGTCCGATAGAACGTGCGTGCATCTTATCATCAACCATGTGTCCTAATTTAAGCATGTAAATTACACCCACAGTTGCTGCCTGATGGAAACGCTCTCCGGTACCACCATCGTAAAGGTATGTATGTCCAAAACGTGGTACTCCGGCTTCATCAGTCAAAGCATTAATTTGGTCTAAAGAAGCACCGTCAAAAATTGGAGTAGCAAATTTTCTACCTAAGTTTTGTCCGGCCCATCCAAGAACAGTTTCATAAATCTGACCAATGTTCATACGTGAAGGTACCCCAAGTGGATTCAATACGATATCTACCGGTGTTCCGTCTTCAAGGAAAGGCATATCTTCATGACGAACGATTCTTGCAACAATACCTTTGTTACCGTGACGTCCTGCCATTTTATCCCCTACTTTCAGTTTACGTTTTTTAGCGATATAAATTTTCGCTAATTTCAGGATTCCTGATGGTAATTCATCACCAACTGTAATCGTGAATTTCTCTCTTCTTAAAGATCCCTGTAAGTCATTCAGCTTAATTTTATAGTTATGAATTAAATCATTAACCATTTTATTTGTAGCGTCATCAGCAACCCATTGACCTTTGCTTAAGTGAGCAAAATCCTCAACTGCGTAAAGCATTTTCTGAGTATATTTTTTACCTTTTGGTAAAACTTCTTCACCCAAATCATTCATTACACCCTGAGATGTTTTTCCGTTTACGATCAGGAATAATTTCTCCACCAATCTGTCTTTCAATTCAACAAATTTAGTTTCGAATTCCATTTCTAAAGCGCCTAAAGCATCTTTATCCTGAGTACGTTTACGTTTATCTTTTACGGCTCTTGCAAATAATTTTTTGTCAAGAACTACACCGTGTAAAGAAGGAGACGCTTTTAATGAAGCATCTTTTACATCTCCGGCTTTATCCCCGAAGATTGCACGAAGCAATTTCTCTTCCGGAGTTGGATCTGATTCCCCTTTTGGTGTAATTTTTCCGATAAGAATGTCGCCAGGTTTAACCTCTGCTCCAATTCTGATCATACCGTTTTCATCTAAATCTTTAGTAGCTTCTTCAGAAACGTTAGGAATATCGTTTGTTAACTCTTCATTTCCTAACTTCGTATCTCTAACCTCTAATGAATAATCATCAACGTGGATAGAAGTAAAAATATCATCACGAACTACTTTTTCAGAAATTACAATCGCATCCTCAAAGTTATACCCTTTCCATGGCATGAACGCAACTTTTAGGTTTCTACCTAAAGCTAATTCACCATTTTGAGTAGCATATCCTTCTGATAATACCTGACCAAGACTAACTCTGTCCCCTTTTCTTACGATTGGTTTCAGGTTGATACTTGTTCCCTGATTGGTTTTTCTAAATTTAATTAAGTTGTATGTTTTCTCATCAGCATCAAAACTAACCATTCTTTCATCTTCAGTACGGTCGTATTTAATGGTAATAATATTAGCATCTACATATTCTACAGTTCCATCTCCCTCAGCATTAATCAATACTCTTGAATCTGAAGCTACCTGACGCTCTAAACCTGTACCAACGATTGGTGCTTCCGGACGGATCAAAGGAACCGCCTGACGCATCATGTTAGATCCCATCAAGGCTCTATTCGCATCATCATGCTCCAGGAAAGGAATCAATGAAGCCGAAATCGAAGCAATCTGGTTAGGAGCAACGTCTGTATAATGTACTGCTGATGGCTCAACAACCGGGAAGTCACCTTCCTCACGGGCAATAACATTGCTAGCTGTAATTTTACCTGAAGCATCCATTTCAATGTTCGCCTGAGCAATCATTTTTCCTTCTTCTTCTTCAGCACTTAAATATATAGGAGTACTTTCTAAATCAACTACACCATTTGTAACTTTACGGTAAGGAGTTTCGATGAAACCCATTCCGTTAACTTTTGCATAAACACCAAGAGATGAAATCAAACCAATGTTTGGTCCCTCAGGAGTTTCAATCGGACATAAACGACCATAGTGTGTATAGTGAACGTCACGAACCTCGAAACCAGCTCTCTCTCTCGAAAGTCCACCAGGTCCAAGTGCAGATAATCTTCTCTTGTGTGTAATCTCAGCTAATGGATTCGTTTGATCCATAAATTGAGACAACTGGTTCGTACCAAAGAAAGAGTTGATAACCGATGATAATGTTTTAGCATTAATCAAATCGATTGGTGTAAACACCTCGTTATCTCTAACGTTCATTCTCTCACGAATAGTTCTTGCCATACGTGCCAAACCAACACCGAATTGTTGAGACAATTGTTCTCCAACTGTTCTAACACGACGGTTAGATAAGTGATCAATATCATCAATCTCTGCTTTAGAGTTGATCAATTCGATCAAATATTTTACAATGGTGATGATATCTTCCTTGGTAAGCACTTGCTTTTCCATTGGGATATCTAAACCAAGTTTTTTGTTCATTCTGTAACGACCAACTTCACCTAAGTTATAACGTTGATCAGAGAAGAACAATTTATCTATAATACCACGAGCAGTTTCCTCATCAGGCGGTTCAGCGTTACGCAACTGACGGTAAATGTGCTCTACAGCTTCTTTTTCAGAGTTTGTTGGATCTTTTTGTAATGTATTGTGGATAATAGCATAATCTGCCTGATTGTTATCCTCTTTATGTAACAAAATAGATTTAACGTTAGAATCGATGATTTCTTCAACATTATCTTTGTCGATAATAGTATCACGATCAAGGATGATTTCGTTACGTTCGATAGAAACTACCTCACCGGTATCTTCATCCACGAAATCCTCGTGCCAGGTGTTCAATACACGTGCAGCAAGTCTTCTTCCAATATATTTTTTAATACCTGTTTTAGAAACTTTAATTTCTTCAGCAAGGTCGAAAATTTCAAGGATATCCTTATCTCTTTCGAATCCGATTGCACGGAATAAAGTTGTTACCGGTAATTTTTTCTTTCTGTCGATATAAGCGTACATTACGCTGTTGATATCGGTAGAAAATTCTATCCAGGATCCTTTAAAAGGAATTACTCTGGCAGAATAAAGTTTTGTTCCATTTGCATGGAATGACTGACCAAAGAAAACCCCAGGAGAACGGTGTAGCTGAGATACTACTACACGCTCAGCACCATTGATTACAAAGGTACCGCTTGGAGTCATATAAGGTATTGTTCCAAGGTAAACATCTTGTACAATAGTTTCAAAATCTTCGTGTTCTGGATCAGTACAATATAGTTTTAACCTGGCTTTTAAAGGCACACTATACGTAAGACCTCTCTCTATACATTCTTGAATTGTATAACGTGGTGGATCAACAAAATAATCTAGGAATTCCAATACAAAGTTATTTCTTGTATCTGTGATTGGAAAGTTTTCCATGAAGGTGTTGTACAACCCTTCGTTGCCTCTTTCGTCAGATTTAGTTTCTAATTGAAAAAAATCTTTAAAAGATTTAACCTGAACATCTAAGAAATCCGGATAGTCAGGAATATTTTTTGTAGAGGCAAAATTCAATCTTTCAGTCTGATTTGTTATCATCAATGGACAAAATTTTGATTAAAAAAAAGTAATTTTTTGTGTAAAAACACATTGTTTAATTCTACTTTTTTTTTGTAATCAATACATCTTTAAAATGAACAAAGAGTAGCAAGTTCAATTTTTTTCTTCGTATTGATCAAAAAAAACTTTTTCGTATCTTAAACTATTTGATAATAAAACTTGATATATTTTATTATACGAAAAATGGTTTAGGCCATTGAGCGTTCACTCAAGACCTAAACCTAGTTCTTAAAACCGAGTTGAATTATTTTAATTCAACTACAGCTCCAGCTTCTTCTAATGATTTTTTAAGACCTTCAGCCTCTTCTTTAGAAACACCTTCTTTAACGTTACTTGGAGCACCGTCAACTACATCTTTAGCTTCTTTCAAACCTAAACCTGTAAGTTCTTTAACTAATTTTACAACAGCTAATTTAGAAGCTCCAGCTTCTTTTAATACTACTGTAAATTCAGTTTGTGCTTCTTCAGCAGCACCTTCTCCACCACCAGCAGCAACTACTACAGCTGCAGCAGCAGGCTCGATACCATACTCATCTTTTAATATTGTTGCTAATTCGTTAACTTCTTTAACTGTTAGGTTAACTAATTGTTCTGCGAATTGTTTCAAATCTGCCATTTTTTCTATCGTTTAAAATGATTTGTAAAATTATAATTTATTTGTGTGTGCGAATTTAGTAACACAAAAGACAACGGTCTTTTATATTATGCTTCCTCAGTTGCTGCTTCTGATTCTTCTCCAGCAAACTTGTTTTGAAGAGCAGAAATAATTCTTTGAGCAGGAGATTGTAACAATCCAATAAGTTCTCCAAGAAGTTCTTCTTTAGATTTAATAGTTGCTAACGCATCTAATTGATCATCTCCAATATAAATTTCAGAATTAATATAAGCTCCTTTTAATACAGGTTTAGCTGATTTTTTTCTGAAATCTTTAATTATTTTTCCAGGTGCATTTGCAACATCTGAAATAAATATAGCACTGTTACCAGTCAATACTGAAGGTAAATCACCATAGTCATTCGCAGAAGCTTCCATTGCTTTTGCAAGCAAAGTATTTTTTACAACCTCTAATTTAATACCTGCTTTAAAGCAAGCTCTTCTTAAGCTTGAAGTTGTTTCTGCATTTAATCCAGAAATATCAGATACATAAATAATATTTGTACCAGCTAACTGCGCAGTTAAATCTTCAATCGCGATTGATTTTTCTTCTCTAGTCATACTAAAAATTATTAACTACCAATTATACTGCTTTTGGGTCCAATGCAATTGCAGGACTCATAGTGCTTGTAAGGTGAATACCTTTAATGTAGGTACCTTTAGCAGCAGTTGGTTTAAGTTTGATTAATGTTTGAATAATTTCGTGTGCATTGTCATAAATTTGCTCAGCTCCAAAAGAAACTTTACCAATTCCTGCATGTACGATACCAGTTTTATCAACTTTAAAGTCAATTTTACCAGCTTTAACCTCTGCAACAGCTTTTGCAACATCCATAGTTACAGTACCTGTTTTAGGGTTTGGCATTAAACCTCTAGGTCCTAAAATACGACCTAATGGACCTAATTTACCCATAACAGCCGGCATAGTGATGATAACATCAACATCTGTCCAACCATCTTTAATTTTTTGTAAATAATCGTCAAGACCTACATAGTCTGCTCCGGCTTCTTTAGCTTCCGCTTCTTTATCCGGAGTAACCAATGCTAATACTTTAACATCTTTACCAGTTCCGTGAGGTAATGTAACTACACCTCTAACCATTTGATTCGCTTTTCTTGGATCTACACCCAAACGAACTGCGATATCAACAGACTCATCAAATTTTGCAGAAGCTATAACTTTAATCAATGCAGCTGCATCTTTCAAAGAGTATAGTTTGTTCTTTTCAATTTTTGAAGCAGCCTCTTTTTGCTTTTTTGTTAATTTTGCCATTTCTTTCTCTTAATTAAAAAGGAGCATCTCCTGATACAGTTATACCCATAGATCTAGCAGTTCCAGCGATCATGCTCATTGCAGATTCGATTGTGAATGCATTTAAATCTACCATTTTATCTTCAGCAATTGCTTTGATAACGTCCCAAGTAACACTAGCTACTTTTTTACGATTTGGTTCACCTGATCCAGACTTTAGCTTTGCAGCTTCCAATAATTGGACAGCAGCCGGAGGAGTCTTAACAACAAAATCAAATGATTTGTCTTTATACACAGTAATTTGTACTGGGCATATTTTGCCGGGTTTATCTTGTGTTCTAGCATTGAACTGCTTACAGAACTCCATGATATTAACCCCAGCAGCTCCTAAAGCAGGTCCAACCGGTGGCGACGGATTCGCAGCACCTCCCTTAACTTGTAGTTTAACTACCTTACTAATTTCTTTAGCCATTTTTTAAAAAATTTAACACCATAATCATTAGGAAGCGATTATAGTGGTTATTATAGATGTAACAAAAATTATACTTTTTCAACTTGCATAAAACTCAATTCCAATGGTGTTTTTCTTCCGAAAATCTTAACCATAACTTCAAGTTTACGCTTTTCTTCATTGATTTTTTCAACCGTACCATTAAACCCGTTAAACGGACCATCGATCACTTTAACAGTTTCACCCAGGTTAAATGGAATAGCACGAGTATCTGTATTTACAGCTAACTCATCTACCTTTCCTAACATACGATTTACTTCAGAAAGTCTCAACGGAACAGGTTCTCCTCCTTTGATCTCCCCTAAAAAACCAATTACACTAGTAATTGACTTAATAATATGAGGTATCTCACCAACCAAGTTGGCTTCGATCATAACATATCCAGGGAAGTAAACTTTATCCTTAGACATTTTCTTTCCCTCTTTTACAGTAACTACTTTTTCTGTAGGCACTAAAACTTGGGAAACATAATCACCCATACCTAGTCTGGCAATTTCAGTTTCGATATAAGCTTTGACTTTATTTTCTTGTCCGCTTACAGCTCTAACTACATACCATTTTTTCACATTATTATCTGCCATCACAAAAAAATTATCCTTTTAACCAGTTAAAAAATCCAGCCAAAGCTTTTGCAAAAAATTCGTCTACTCCCCATGTTGCCAAGGCGAATAAAACCGAAAATACAGCCACAACAATTGTCAATTTTTGAACCTCAGCCCAAGCAGGCCAAGTAACATTTGACTTCAACTCTTCGAAAGCCTCTGATAAATAATTAGTAACTTTTGTCATTTGATATATTTTATATTGCACGGGCGGAGGGATTCGAACCCCCATCAACGGTTTTGGAGACCGCTATTCTACCCTTGAACTACGCCCGTAATTAAAAGCCAGTGATTTCAATTACGAAAATCAACTGGCTTTCTTATAATTTTTATAGGATTATCCTACGATTTCAGTCACCTGACCTGCACCTACAGTTCTACCACCTTCACGGATAGCGAAACGTAAACCTACGCTCATTGCGATTGGGCTTAATAAAGATACATTGATAGTCAAGTTGTCTCCTGGCATTACCATCTCTACTCCTTCTGGTAAAGTAATAACTCCTGTTACGTCAGTTGTACGTACGTAGAACTGTGGACGGTAGTTATTATGGAATGGAGTGTGACGTCCACCTTCTTCTTTTTTCAAGATATAAACCTCAGCTTTGAAAGTAGCGTGTGGTTTTACTGATCCTGGCTTAATGATAACCATTCCTCTTTTGATAGATTCTTTATCAACACCTCTTAACAATAAACCTACGTTATCTCCAGCTTCTCCTCTGTCAAGGATTTTACGGAACATCTCAACTCCTGTAATAGTAGAAGTTAATTTATCAGCTCCCATACCAATGATTTCAACAGCATCACCTGTATTAGCAATACCAGTTTCGATACGACCTGTAGCAACAGTTCCACGACCAGTAATTGTAAATACATCCTCAACTGGCATCAAGAATGGTTTTGCAGTATCACGAATTGGCTCTTCGATCCAGTTATCAACAGCTTCCATTAATTCAATAATTTTAGGAACCCAAGCAGGATCATTATTCAATCCTCCTAAAGCAGAACCCTGAACAACAGGACCATTATCTCCATCATATTCGTAGAAAGATAATAAATCTCTGATTTCCATTTCAACAAGCTCTAATAACTCAGCGTCATCAACCATGTCAACTTTGTTCATGAAAACTACCATTCTAGGAATACCAACCTGGCGACCTAAAAGGATGTGCTCACGAGTTTGTGGCATTGGACCATCTGTAGCAGCAACTACCAAGATAGCTCCGTCCATTTGAGCAGCACCAGTAACCATGTTCTTTACGTAATCCGCGTGACCTGGACAGTCAACGTGAGCGTAGTGACGGTTAGCTGTTTCATACTCTACGTGTGATGTATTAATAGTAATACCTCTTTCTTTCTCCTCTGGAGCGTTATCGATTTGATCAAACGATTTTGCTTGACAATAACCAGCATCAGACAATACTTTTGTAATTGCTGCAGTTAATGTAGTTTTTCCGTGATCCACGTGTCCAATTGTACCTATGTTTAAGTGCGGTTTGGAACGATTAAAATTCTCCTTTGCCATTTTACTTAATTTTTAATCTTAGTTATATATTAATTTTCAATTTCCTACTTACTTGAGCCAATGTCGGGAATTGAACCCGAGACCTCTTCCTTACCAAGGAAGCACTCTACCCCTGAGCTACACCGGCAGAATCCTTGATTTAAGAGTCTTAATCAGTATTTTGTTTTTATTCAAATCAAAACCTGAAAAACATAATCTAAAATTCATTTTGTGGGGAGAGCAGGATTCGAACCTGCGAAGTTCACACAGCAGATTTACAGTCTGCCCTCGTTGGCCGCTTGAGTATCTCCCCGGACAATATTAGATTTTTTAACTTAAGATTTCAGAAGAATCCAAAACCAAATCAGAAAATCCAAATTTGTTTATTCCATAATTTTAAAGAACCTGTTTCAAATCGCATTTGAAACCTTTTTCTGAGCCGGCGGAGGGACTCGAACCCACGACCTGCTGATTACAAATCAGCTGCTCTAGCCAACTGAGCTACGCTGGCAATAACATTAAAAAAGTCCGCTATTTCTAACGGACTGCAAATGTAGCTATTTTATCTTTGAATCAAAACATTTTTTGAAAAAAATTTTAATTATATGTGTGTTCTTATTTTTTCTTTCCTTTTTACCAGTAAACGTTCTAAAGATTCTGCCGAAAGTTCTACCGCTTCTTCAAAAGTTTTACACTGCTTTTTAACCAAAAAATCATCCCCAGGAACATTAATCTTTATCTCCACTGCCTTATTCTCCTTGTCACTTGTTCTTTCCACTTTTAAAAAAACATCTGCCGAAACCACACGATCGTAGTATTTTTCCAATTTATCCATTCTTTCCTGAATAAAATCTACCAACTTTCTGTCAACAGTAAAGTTAACTGCATGAACATCTACCTTCATAATATAAATTTTAGGGTTAAACATTAAGAATTACTACTTATTCCTTGGATGTGCCTTAACATATACTTTTTTAAGTTCTGCCAAACTATTATGAGTATAAACCTGCGTTGAAGCCAGACTGGAATGTCCTAATAATTCTTTAACTGAATTTAAATCTGCTCCGTTATTCAGTAAATGAGTCGCAAAAGTATGCCTGAGGACATGGGGACTTTTTTTTACCTTTTCGGAGACTTTACTAAAGTAAGAATTAATTAATCGATACACAAAAGATTCACTTAATTTTAATCCTTTTTTAGAAATAAAAAAATAATCCTCATCAACGATTTTCGCAACAGAAACCCTTTCACTTAAATACAATTTGAACTGCCCGACAATAACCGGAAGAATCGGAATTATACGCTCCTTATTCCTCTTACCCAAAACCTTAATTACGTTCGACGATAAATCAACATTATACGTCATTAAATATATCAGTTCAGCTCTTCGCATTCCTGTTGTGTAAAATAAATCAACAATCAGCTTATCGCGTATTTCTTCAAAACCCACAGGATCACCCACCTCCTCTATCAAATCTGCAAGCTCTTTTTCAGAAAACGGTATCTGAATAATCTTAGGCGTTTTTAAAGCCTTATGTTTTAGCATTGGATTTATTTCGATCTGCTTGATTTTCAAGAGAAATTTATAATACGCTTTCAAAGAAGCCATTTTCCTGTTTACAGAAACATTAGAAATATCCTGATCCACCAAAGAGACAATCCAGCTCCTAACCTGACTATAATGAACCTGATCTATACTTTCCTGTTCAAAATGAGTTTTATTGAACATTTCAAAAAACAAAATATCATTTAAATAAGCATTAACCGTGTGAGGAGAATATTTCTTCTCCAACTGAAGATAATCACGAAATGCTTCTTTATTTGTCTTCATAAGAATTTTATACTTATATATAATGTAAACACAACTTTACCAGATACGATTTCCAAAATGCTAATCCACAAAAACATTAAAAATAAAGCACAAAAAAACCGTTAGCATCAAAGTTAAAACTTTTTGACGACTAACGGTAATTATTTTGAAAGGCTAATACTAACTTTCTAAACCATCTCTCATGTTTTGAATGTAAGCAGCTTTTTGAATTTGAGCTCTTTTGACAACAGAAGGCTTAATAAAAGCAGTACGTGCTCTTAATTGACGAACAGTTCCTGTTTTATCAAATTTTCTTTTATAGCGCTTTAATGCTCTATCGATATTTTCTCCGTCTTTAATTGGTATAATTAACATAATATAGACACCTCCTCTCGTTAAGGGTGCAAAAGTATATATTTATTTTGAATTATGAGTTATGAATTATCATTTTTTTTAAAGAATAAAGAACTATAGAATAAAGAGTATAGATTTCATCCTAAAAAACATTACTCAATGTTCCCTACTTTCTATTCTATTCTCTATCTTCTATGATCTATACTTTTCAGTAAATTTATAGTCTCTACTCTTTATTCTATGCTCTATCTTCTATGTTCTTTACTCTTTAGTCTTTCAGTAAATTCCTGGATATAACTAATTTCTGAATTTCTGTCGTTCCCTCCCCTATGGTACATAATTTGGAATCACGATAAAATTTCTCCACCGGGAAGTCTTTTGTATATCCGTAACCACCATGAATCTGTACTGCCTCATTGGCTACTTTTACACAAACTTCTGATGCGTACATTTTAGCCATAGCCCCTAATGTAGTAACAGGTTTATGTTCTTGTTTCAGGAAGGCCGCTTTATGCAATAACAATTCCGAGGCCTCAATTTCAGTTGCCATGTCTGCCAACTTAAATGATATTCCCTGGAAACTGCTAATTGGCTGTCCAAACTGATATCTTTCTTTTGAATATTTTAAGGCAGCTTCATAAGCACCTTTTGCAATCCCTAATGATAAGGCACCAATAGAAATTCGTCCCCCATCTAATACCTTCATCGCCTGCACAAACCCTTGCCCCACTTCTCCTAATCTGTTGGCATCAGGAACACGGCAATTGTCAAAAACCAATTCGGCCGTTTCACTGGCCCGCATTCCTAATTTATTTTCTTTTTTACCAGACGTAAATCCGGGCATTCCTTTTTCAAAAACGAAGGCTGTCATTCCTTTCGAATCACCTTTTTCTCCCGTGCGTACAATGACAACTGCAACATCACCTGAAATAGCATGTGTGATAAAATTCTTAGCTCCGTTTACTACCCAAAAATCACCATCCTTTACGGCAGTTGTATTCATTCCGCCGGCATCAGAACCTGTATTATGTTCTGTCAAACCCCAGGCACCAATAAATTCAGCAGTTGCCAGCTTTGGCAACCATTTTTTCTTTTGTTCTTCATTTCCAAAAGTCAGGATATGATTTGTACATAATGAGTTATGTGCTGCAACTGATAACCCAATAGAAGGATCTACTTTCGAAATTTCTTCAACAACTGTAATGTATTCGTGATATCCTAAACCACTTCCTCCATATTCTTCCGGTACCAACACCCCCATATATCCCATTTCTCCTAATTTTTTAAATAAGGGAATTGGAAAGGTCTGCGCTTCGTCCCATTCCATTATATTGGGTCTGATATTTTTTTCTGCAAATTCCTTTATCGATTGTGCAATCATCGACTGTGTTTCGTTATAATCAAAATTCATTGTAGTCAGTTTTTTTTAGAACTCCAAATATAAACTAATTATTTTTGCTTTATCAACAGGAAAACCTTTAATTTTTGCTAAATCCTCAATATTTTTAAAATCTCCGTTCATACTTCTATACGTTATGATTTGTTTTGCCAGTCCGTATTTAAAATAACTAAACTGGGATAATTCTTTTAAAGACGCCTCATTTATTGCTATTTTTTTAAAATTAGGAACGGAATAAATCCTGAAATTGGCATTTAATTCATATAACACTTCAGGAGAAAGTCCCCAAACTTCATTCAGCTGTTCCATTGAGACAAAGCCCCCCAAAATTTCTTTTTGTTTTAAAATCCGTAATGACAGGGCTTCACCAACGCCAAATATTTTAACTAAATCCTCCTGAGTGGCCAGGTTTATATCTTTTAAAACTTTTTTCTCCTTTTTGGCGAAAGGTTCACTTTTGTGCTTTTCATATCCTTTATAATCCTTTTTATTGTCTGCTACCGCTTTTTTATTGTTTGCCCATTCCGGAAATTTAAAAAGGGGCGAAATTACTTTTAATAAAGAATCAGAAATTTTTGTAACCTGCTG
This sequence comes from Flavobacterium sp. ENC, assembly GCF_020991415.1. Lineage (GTDB taxonomy): Bacteria > Bacteroidota > Bacteroidia > Flavobacteriales > Flavobacteriaceae > Flavobacterium. The sequence goes on from NZ_JAJMOY010000012.1 coordinate 66,392, forward strand.
AAATTCTTCTGCCGAATTTACATATTTGTTTTCTTTTCTAAAAGCCATCAACCTGTCAATTTCTGCAACAGTCATTCCAAGTTTATAACCTTTATAATCTGAGATAAAATTCGGATTGAATAGATATACCTGCGGTTTGTTTTTATATTTTTCTTTTTTCAGCGAATCGATCCCGCTCTGAACCGCCATCCATTTTTCTTTTTCAGGAGAATATTTTTCGGCTGATTTAAAATTGCAAAAAAAATAGATTGCCTGCAAACCGATGATTATCGCAAAAAGCATAAAAATTCCAATTCTTTGTTGTTTTGTAAACTTAAAGTACAGCTGTATCGATTTAAAACTCATTTCTAAATATTTTGGATCGTTCGAAATTGTAAATTAAATCAAAAAAATATAAATTTATTAAGAAAAGTAATATAAATTTATTTTTAACACTTTTTCCTGTTTTCTATTATTTTAAAAAGTGATTCCTAATTTCTAGTAATAGCTGTTAGTTTTTCCTTATTAGATATAAATCTTAAACATTTTATAACTTAAAATTATATAATTGTTTTTATTTTTTATAAAAAACAATACATTTGGAACTTAATAACAATAAACCACTATTATAGTATGTCAATTATGCGAGTTAAACCAATATCTGCTTTTGAAGCGGATATGAAAAAAAGTGATTTAAAGAGGGTTCTTGGAAAATGGAGCCTAACTGCCATTGGAGTTGGTGCCATTATTGGTGGAGGAATTTTTGTACTTACTGGTACGGGAGCCTATTATCATGCTGGCCCGGCATTAGCACTTTCTTTCATTATTGCAGGTATTGCCTGTGTTTTTGCAGCTCTTTGCTATTCTGAGTTTGCCTCTATTTTACCTGTTGAAGGTTCTGCATACGCTTATGCTTATGGTACAATTGGAGAAATTTTTGCTTGGATTATTGGTTGGGGACTTATTCTTGAGTACGCAATGGGATCCATGACGGTAGCGGTTTCCTGGTCAGGATACTTTAATAAGCTGCTTAAAATGTTTCACATTCACCTCCCTGAATACCTTACAACTGACCCTGCCAGTTACACAGGAGAAGGTTTTTCCATGAATCTGCCTGCTTTTTGTATTGTGATCCTGGTTATTTCACTACTTATAAAAGGAACAAAAAGTGCTGCGAAAGCAAACAACATGATTGTTATTCTTAAAGTTTCTGCCGTAATATTTGTAATTATTGCCGGTCTTTTCTTTATTGATACTGCTAACTGGCACCCATTTATTCCAGCTGCTACCCAGATTATTGAAAAAGAAACTACACACAATGCTTACGGAATAGGCGGAGTTGTGTCAGGAGCTGCTGCAATTTTCTTTGCTTATGTAGGTTTTGATGCTGTTTCTACACAAGCCGGAGAAGCTATCAATCCGAAAAAAGACGTTCCTTTCGCTATTATTGCTTCTTTATTAATTTGTACTACCTTATATATTCTTGTGTCTTTAGTATTGACCGGAATGATGAACTATAAAGATTTTAATCCACTAGGAAAATATCCTGAAGCTATAAAAGCACCGGTTGCTTATGCATTTGATATTGCCGGACAAGGCTGGGCAGGTTTTATAATCACAATTGCTGCAACTATTGGTCTTGTATCGGTATTGATGGTAATGATTATGGGACAGTCAAGAATTTTTCTTGGAATGTCTAAAGACGGATTAATTCCTGCTGTATTCTCAAAAGTAAATCCACTTTCAGGAACTCCAAAAACCAACTTAATGATTTTAGGTGGTATTATTGCTGTAGTTGCTTCCTTTACTCCTATTAACAAGCTGGCGGATATGACTAGTTTCGGTACTTTATTTGCCTTTACAATGGTTTGTATCGCGGTTTGGATCTTAAGAGTAAAACAACCTCAGTTAACCAGAACTTTTAAAGTTCCTGCTTTACCAGTAATTGCTATTTGTGGTATTTCAATCAATACTTATCTGATGATTAATCTAAGCTTAGATGCTCAGTTACTTTCACTTGGATGGCTGGCGATTGGTATCCTTGTTTATTTTGGATACAGCAAAAAAAGATCAAGACTTAACAATAAAGAAGCTGAATAAACCTCTTTATTATTTCATAAAAAAACTCCAAATTTTCATTTGGAGTTTTTTTTTATAAATCAAAAACAGAAGTTCGTTTTGCCCTGATTAAATCTTTTAACCGAATCCAAAACGCTAAGGTTAAATAAACTCCAAAACCTAAACCTACGGTTACAAATGAAATGTAAATAAAAAACAATCTTACACTTGTGACACGCATACCCAGTTTATCTGCCAGCCTTGAGGATACATGAAAACCGTATTTTTCAAAAAAGAATTTCAGCTTTATAATTGCAGACATAATTTAATATTAGATTTTTAGATTGTTTGATGTTAGATTAAACACCAGAAAGTATATCCAAGCAAAAGTACAAATTATCTAATTAACTAATTTTCTAATTCAATAATTAGTTATTGTTCTTTAACAATTCCATTCCAATGGCGCATTTCAGACAGGCTTTCTGATTACAGTATTCGTTTTTGAGCTGCAATAAAACTTGTGTATCAAAAGCATTTTTTGAAATTACTCCGACAGCTGCAAACTTATCGATAATGGAATTCTTCTCCGGAGCTACTTCATTCATAAAATCAATTAAATCTTCGAAAACCAGTTCTCCTCTTTTTTGAGCATAAGCAAACTGAAGCGGAATAACAGTGTTGAGAATTATTAAATCTATAAATCCTCTTGATAATGCTTTTGGCTTTTTACGGCTTTCCTTGTCAAACTGATAATGATTCTGCCAGTATGGACCAGCTGAAACGGTCAGCAATTCATAGACTTTTGTAACCGATTTTAATTCGATTATCTTAGAAAATAAATTTTGATGTTTATGGTATAAAGCTGCTAATTGAGAAAGTCGGATCGTTGGAAAATTATCCGGCCGGTGTTTAAAAAACTCAAGCGGATCTGTATATGTCTTTACTAACTGATATTTATTTGAAAGATAAAAATACCTGATTTTCAAATCCATAAAATAAACGTCTTCTTTTTCTGCATCTAATAAACCGGAAGTTCCAAAAAGTAAAGCTTCCAGATTTTCCCTTTCAAAACTTTCTTTTCTGATGATTGAAAACGGAATAGCTCTTGCTATTTGAAAAAAAGTATTTCCGTTTGTATTTAAACCAAAATTCTTAGCCAATAAACAAAACAGAACCGCTTCCCAATCCTGATTTGTCACTTCCAATACATCTAGAATAAATTTTGATTTACGCTCTAACCGGTCAAAAAACAATCGTTCCTGCCAATTTTTAAAAACAAATTCATCGATCCCGGCAATCTCCTTTTCACAAGATATCCATGATTTTGGCGCAACTAAAGAATTATAATTATTTATTATTTCAGCCGAAATATAATCCTTCAAAACCAAAGCAGGTATTTCAGTATTATTCCCTCTGAAAATTTCAGTATCATGTTCCCATACTACATGCAAAATCACATTATCATAAGCCACATCCCTTTCATGCCCATGTATGTACCAGTCAGATGATTTTAAATGAATTTCAATATTCCCTGCCCACTTCTGATTTCCGATTATAATCTGAGCATTAAAGAAATCAGGTCCTGAAGACTCTAAATAGTCCCCGGTTCTGATAATGGTGAGGGGTTCGTTTTGAGTCGTCTTCAGGTTGAGTGACTCAAACTTCTTAAACTTCCACAAATAATGGAGAAAGTCTTCTTTCATTTTTAAACTTTTATATTAATTCCTAAAAGTTTAAAAATAAATAAAATAATATTAATCTTACAAATTTATTTGTTTAAATTATTGCAGCAGATATAATTTAGCACAGGCACGGGCATCAGAAAGCGCTTCATGGTGGTTCAGCTTGATATTCATTTCGCGACAGCAGTCACTTAGCTTAGTTGGTTTTAATCCCTTCGCCTTATAAATTTTGACTGTACATTCCCATTTTGAGGCAATATTCAAATCTTCATACTGCAGGCCATGAAGTGCCATTGATTTGATTAAGACGTTTCGATCAAAGCTTTCGTTGTGGGCAACTACCACTTTATTTTTTAATCTTTTTTCTATCTCAGGATATACCTGCAAAAATGACTTTGCATTTACAGTATCACGCGGATAGATTCCATGAACCCGAATCGTAAAGGGATTGTACTCGTTATTGGGTGGCTTTATTAAGGTAACAAATTCATCTGTAATGATTCCGTTTTCTACGGTAACAATTCCAACAGAACAAGGATGGTAGGATGTTGCCGTTTCAAAATCTATGGCTGTAAAATTCATATTCACTTTGGTTTTTTTAGCTAAAAAATCCATAAACCTAATTTTCAATGATTAGATTTATGGATTACTCATTTACTACTTGTATCTTATTTTATCGATCCAATAATATCATATTTAGTTATAATATGGTGATTGCCGTTTTCCAGTTCAATCAGGACAGCATCATTTTCTTTAGTAAATAATTTAGAAACCTCTTCAATTGGTGTTCCCATTTTAACAATTGGAAAAGGTTTGCCCATTACTTCTTTGATCGGTTTTTCAGCTACATTTTTATCTGCAACATAACTTCTGAACAAATCTGTCTCATCAACAGAACCCACGAATCCATTAATATCTACCACAGGAATTTGCGAAATTTTATACTTACGCATACGCTCAATGGCATGTGAAACCAATTCTTCGGTACGAACCACGATTAGTTCCTTATCGATATGATCTTTGATGACATCTTCTGCCTTTGTTACGTTTTCTTCTAAAAATCCACGTTCACGCATCCAGTCATCATTGAACATTTTACCTACGTAGCGGCTTCCTGAATCGTGAAAAAGAACCACAACCACATCATCCGGCTTAAAGTGTTCTTTAAGCTGTAACAATCCTTTTATGCAAGCTCCGGCAGAATTCCCCACAAAAATAGCTTCTTCCAATGCAATTTTTCTGGTATAAACCGCTGCATCCTTATCGGTTACTTTTGTAAATCCGTCGATTAAAGAAAAGTCAACATTTTTAGGCAGGATATCTTCCCCGATTCCTTCGGTGATATACGAGTAAATTTCATTTTCATCAAAAATTCCGGTTTCATGGTATTTTTTAAAAACGGAACCATACGTATCTATTCCCCAAATTTTAATGTTTGGGTTTTTCTCTTTTAAGTATTTTCCAACTCCCGAAATTGTTCCTCCTGTTCCGACACCTACAACGAAATGAGTGATTTTCCCATCTGTCTGTCTCCAGATTTCAGGTCCGGTCTGCTCATAGTGCGCCAAAGAATTGGACATATTATCGTATTGATTTACATACCATGAATTTGGCGTTTCCAAAGCCAGACGCTTTGAAACCGAGTAATAAGAGCGCGGATCAGTTGGCTCAACATCTGTAGGGCAAACTACCACTTTTGCGCCAACAGCACGAAGGATATCCATTTTTTCTTTTGACTGCTTATCTGATATTACACAGATCAATTTATATCCTTTGATAATGGCTACGAGCGCCAATCCCATTCCTGTATTTCCGGAAGTACCTTCAATAATAGTTCCTCCTGGCTGTAAACGGCCATCTGCTTCAGCATCTTCAATCATCTTTACGGCCATTCTGTCTTTTACAGAATTCCCGGGATTAAAAGTTTCGACTTTTGCCAATACCAACGCATCAATTTCAGCAACAATTTTGTTGAGTTTTACTAATGGCGTATTACCAATTGTTTCTAAAATATTTTTTGAAAAGTCCATTTTATTTGAATTTAAAATTTGGTTTAAAATTGAAACAGATCCTGTTTTTTTATTGGAAAAAATTCCAAACTAAACCAAATCGGATCGTAAAATCGCGATATGGATTATCAGGAGCTGAGTAATAATTATTTTGCGCAAAAGCAGCATTAAAGTGTTCTGCTTTTAAATAAAATCTGGTCTGGCGAATTCTGGCGTTTACAAAGAAATCAAAGTTGGCATAATTCCCTATTTTCTTATCATTCTGAACAAAAAATTCCCCGACAACAGGATTGTATGAATTACCATAGTATTCGGTAAAATAATTGAATGTAATTCCGGTCTGGATGTATAATGCTTTCTTAAAAAAGTAACTGGAATAATAAAATGTATTTCTGGTTACAAAATCAGGAACATTTAAAATTAAATCTGACTGATCTACTTTTTGATACAACAGCGTGTTATCTAATGCAAAAGGCCCAAATTTGAACTCACGGCTGGCTTTTAAAGACAAATAATTTATTGCATTACCATATTGGGCAGGATTTACAATTTGTGTCTGAGCAGCAATTTCAGCAGGAGTGGAAACATCTTCAAAATACAAATGATCTTTTAAAACCGAATATTGAACTTCAGCATTTAACCAGGGAGTAAAAACATTCGCACTAATTGAATTTATTTTTTCATTTTTGAAGTTATTCGACCAGTTGTATTTTATAAAACTACTTTGGTATAAATTGTAATTATTATTAGGCAGTTTATTAATGTTCTGGTATCTGAAGTCAAATTTGATTTTATCATTTAAAGTATATCTTAATTTCGCATCTAAATCAGACAGAGACTGGTTGGTGATGGATCTGGAATATAAAAATCGGCCATTCCATTTGTTTTTCTGGTATTCATACTGGCCCCCGACATTATTGATCTGTCGGTAAAGATTATTCGGGATGGCAACAAGTCCGTTTATATCCAGTATGACCCTGTTGTATTCGTAATTTGACCTGTAATCATCAATAAAGAAATTAAATTTCCCTAAAAGTGAATTCTCATAGGCAAGACCGGCTTTGTTGTATAATTTTTCGAAATGCGTCTGATCGTTTATTCCATTAGTTACATACGAATTTCCGAATCGGTTTACAGACTGGTTATCTACAGTAGAAGTTACAGTAGCCTGATTGTATTCATAAAATTTGTTTTCATAATTGAACTGGTGCGTCACGTACAAATTATTGTTTCCTTCTTTTGGATTAATCCTGAAAGCATGATCAAAGAACAACCGTCTTCCTTTTAAAAAGGATTTAGCATCTGTTAAATACACCTGTAATCGCTGGCGATTGTTGAAATCCTTGTTACCGCTTTCGAAATCTTCGGGTGTTGTAATCCCGCCATTTTCTTCGTTTAAGATATCCTGATAGGTATAATGCGCCTTTAAGACATATCTCATATCAGTCGTAAAATAACTTGTAGTAAACCTGAAATTCCCTGTACTTGCCAACTGATTGATGTAATCTCCCTCTGAACGCAATCCTCTGTAGGCCATAGAGAAATTAAGGTTTTTGGAAGTATTTAGTGTAATAAACGAATCTACGTTTTGCCCTTTATTGATTGTTGTATTGAAAAACAGTTCTGTAAAAGGAGTTGCTGCAGAGTAATACGGAATCTGGTTCGCTTCCAGAAAATTGAAATGTTTCCCCTTAAAACCTAATTCCGGATAAGGTGAGAAATCAGTTAAACTGTATTGTAACGTATTATAGGTCTGCCCGATATTAGAAAAAGGCAAAAGTCCGAAATTATCCTTTCTCAGGTAATTTTGCCTGTAAGCACTTTTTAATGTTAATGAGGTATCGGCATAAGTGGTATCATGCTCCAAAGTAATAATCTGATATTGGTCGATGGTAGCAATTTTGGCTTTTTTCTTTTTTAGGGTATCGGTAATACTTGAATACTTTGTATTCATATCCAAATTGCCTTTAGAAGTGTTTTTTTCCTGAGAAAACAATACTGCAGGCACTACTAATAGATATAAAAAAAAGAATATTCTCATGTGATCACTTTATATATAATTATTTCGGCAAAAATTTACAGAGCAAAGGTAAAAGATAAAAACGTATAAAAAAACATATTATACCTTTGCAACGTAAAGATAGCAGAGAAAAACAAACACTTATAAAGCAAACGACAGAGACTGTTGAAATATTTTAAAATATTCCCAAAACAATTTTTCAAAAAACAATCTGAATGAGCTGGGGTAACTCCAAAAAAAAGACCGGGCTTGAAGTAAATCAAGCCCGGCTTTTAAAAAAATTTATGTTATTATTTATCTGTTTGCATTTACAGCATCTTCAATAAATGGGTTAGCATCAATTTCACCCTGAGGTATTTTTAAGAAAAATTTCTTATCATCAGCTGCTAAATTAGCCGCAGCCCCGATTCTGTGGTTACCAGTTCTGGTAATCCCTCTTCTTAGACGTTTTGCATCAAACCATTCTACACCGTTTTCAGCATAAAGTTCTTTTCTTCTTTCTACCAAAATTTCTTCGATCAGAGGAGCTCCGGTATTAGTTGATTTAACAGCATTTACATCTCTGTCTTGTTGTAAAGCATAAAGTAAATCATGTGCTCCGGTAAAGTCGTTTAATCTTGCTTTTGCTTCCGCTTCAATCAAAATCATTTCTGGAGTTCTGAAAATAGCGTTATCGCCTTCAAAAGTAAAAGTAAATTTACGGGTGATCCAATATCTGTAATCGTTAAGATTTGTTATAGAAGCACTCTTTTTCTGGAAATAACCTCTAACATCCGTTGGAGAGAACAAAGCTACAAAATCTCTGTTGATATAAGTAGCAGAATAGGATGTAGTCAGGTGATCTGTCATAGAAGCGGGTGCATTATAGTAGTAGTTCGACTGATCTGATCTTTGTGCACTACCCCAAATCCATTCTACATTCTCGATATCATCAAATCCGGAACGGTAGCTTGCTGCATCTAATACCGCTGCAGGATCACCTCCATAAGCCGCTTTAGCAGCAGCTTCTGCACCTGCCCAGTTGCCCATTACCTGATACACCTGAGCTAACATTGCGTTTGCAACTGCTTTATTGATATATGATTTTCCTAAACGGTCTTCTGTTAACCCGTCAACAGCTATTGTCAAATCATCTACAATAAATTTATAAACTTCTCCAACTGTAGACATAGGGTTTCCAACTTTAGAAGTAGCGGTATAAATAGGCGGTGCCGGAAAATTTACATCTGCCGAATAAGTAGGACAGAATTCCATAACTAACTGGTGATAGAAAAAAGCTCTCAAAGCGTGACCGCTTGCACTTAATTCTTTTTTATCGGCTGCAGACAGCGCAGTACTTGCTTCAATACCATTAATTAAAACATTTGCCTGGTTAATCATGTAGAAACAATATTTCCAGGTAAACGTTGTTCTTCTATACGTTGGTTCACGGTTATCATTGGCATAGTCAAAGGTAAACCAAGTATTTTCCTGAATTAAATCATTTCCTTTCACACTGCGTGCAAAAAATATGGAGTTAAGACCTGCAGAATCAGTACTTGTATACTGACCTCTAAATTGCCTGATAATTCCGGAGATAAAAGCCTCAACACCTTCTCTTGAACTAAAGACTACATCTTCAGTAACACCTTCTGTTGGCTTAGGTTCGTTAAGAAATTCCTGACTACAACCCACCATTATAAACAATGCCATTATGGCAATGAAAATTTTTGAAATTAAAGTTTTCATATATATATCTTTTAAAATTCTAAATTAAGGCCAAAAGAAATTACTCTTAAATTGTAGGATCTGCTATTTGTAGCTCCATTAAAATCTTGTTCAGGATCAATTCCTTTATGAGATTGGAAGGTTAACAAATTATCGCCTTGAAAATATAATCTTAATTTAGTAAGTTTTACTTTGTCAATTAATGTTTTTGGAAAGTTATATCCAAAGTTTAATGCTTTAAGTCTAACGTAATCATTTTTATACAAGAAACGAGTCGATTGACTATTAAAATCATTATTAGAAGCCAGTAACAAAGGAACATCTGTAACGTCCCCAGGTTTCTGCCAACGGTTTTCAATATCAGTAGATGCTGCTCTACCGGAAGATTTAAATCCTTCCATTAACCCTGCATACGTACTATCGTATACATACGATCCAAAACTAAAGTTGAACAAAATATTCATATCAATATTTTTGTATCTGAAATAGTTGGTAAAACCGCCTATTACATCTGGTAAAGATGATTTATCTGCATAATATCTTGTAGCCTGAGCATATGTTTTGGTAGTTTCTCTTGCTCCTGTTGGTTTTCCATCAGTTCCTAAAACATCTTTATACCACATTCCATAACCTGTAGCCGGGTCTACACCTGCCCATTCCTGTATGTAGAAGTCATATAAAGATTTACCCACTTCCCATCTTTTATTTCCATTAACAAAACTTGACTGCGTCAATTCAGCAATTTCATTTTTATCAAAAGAGAAATTAACACTCGTTGTCCAAAGGAAATTTGGTGTCGTAATGTTTTTAGAATTTAATGAGAATTCCCATCCGTAATTTCTAAGAGCTCCAACGTTAGTCGTAACACCTCCATTACCTGTTGACTCTGCGATAGGCTTATAGTAAATTAAATCAACTGATTTTTTGTTGTAGTAATCAACAGTACCTGTTATTCTATTGTTAAACAAACCGAAATCTACTCCTATGTCAGTAGAAGCGGTTTTCTCCCAGGAAAGAAATGGATCTACGGCAGGCCCCAGAACAACACCGGAATTATCCCCTTCATTATATCCTGTTTCAAATAATTGTTTCGTCGGAAAAAAGTCAGCTAAATCATTTCTTAAAGTTTTATTATTTCCTAATTCTCCATAAGAACCTCTTAGTTTTAATTCGCTCACTATTGCATTATCTTTTAAGAAATTTTCTTCAGATACTAGCCATGATCCTCCTACCGAATAAAAATTCCCCCATCTTTCACCATCTTCAAATCTGGATGAGCCATCACTTCTATAAGATCCTTCAACAAAATATTTTTCTTTGTAGTTATAGGACAAACGCGCTAAATAACTTGAGATTCTTTCTTCTGCTACATATCCTGAAACATCTGTAGGATTTGTTCTTCCTCCAATCACAGTTACACCTGGTAAAAATTTCTCACCCTGAGCTCCTAACGCATCAATTTTATACTTATAAGCTTCCTGTATTAAATCTGCAGAAAAGTTATGATCTCCGAAAGATTTCTTGTAATTTAAACTATTCGTTATGTTAGTAGAAGCTGTAATATCTCTGTTTTGAGTAATTCTACCTCCGACACTTGAAGCATAACCCACCTCATTACTGGCATAATTGTAAGAATCATATAAATATTTATCATAAGCAAAGTTTGTTTTAAAAGTCAAATCTTTTGCAAGTGTAAATTCCATATAAGCGTTTGCTGTATAATTATCACGCTTATATGCTACTTTGTATTTATATAACGACCCATAAGCATTCTCATTATTCAATTGCGGTCTCGTTCCATTTACAGCCTGGCCCGGTACTCCTCCTCCGTAGTCAAAAATAGGTTGCCCCTTACCATCAGCAACCAAATCACCATTACCATCTCTTCTGTATACCGGATAAATGGATGGGATTGTATAAATCCACTGAATAGCACTTTGAAAACTTGAACCACTTTGTGAAGGGAAATTTTGATCAGAAGTGGAATAAAACATCGTTCCACCAATTTTAAACCAGTCATTTACTTTTGAATCAAGACTTAAACGTGTTGTAATACGTTCGAATTTTGAAGTCTTAACATTTCCTTCCTGAGACAAGTAATTAGAAGTAAAGAAATATTTCGTATTATCACTACCTCCGGAAACAGATACTGTATGTTCTTTTCTAACTGCAGCATCATTTAACATCTCCTTTTCCCAATTCGTATCCCATTTTTTAGTAGTCGTAACTAAATTTCCATTGGCATCCACAGGCTGAGCTACTGTGTAAGGATTATATCCTAATCTGGAAACTAAAGAGTTTGACGCATTTGTACCCGCAAGTGCCGGAGCCTGAAGACTAACATACTGATTTGTATTCCTTAAAGCTTCCCAAGTCAGTTTCATGTAGTCATCTGAACCTACCATATCATGCAATTTAACCGCATTGTCAGCAAAACCAACTTGTGTCGTAAAACTAACTCTTGGTGCAGAATTTAATTTTCCTCTTTTTGTGGTAATAAGAATTACTCCATTCGCTCCTCTTGATCCATAAAGAGCTGTTGAAGAAGCATCTTTTAAAACACTGATTGTTTCAATTTGGTCGGAACTTATAGTATTTATGTTACCCGCAAAAGGAGCTCCATCTAATACGATCAAAGGATCAGTAGAGGTATTAATAGAACCAGTACCTCTAATACGAATTGACGGATTCTCTCCTGGCATTCCGCCAGATGAAATCACGTTCACACCTGCTACACTACCTTGTAAAGCTGATAAAACACTTGTAGCTTGTTGCGTTTGTAGAATATCAGTACCTATCGTAGCGATTGAACCAACAATTGCTTTTGCCTTTTGTTTACCGTAAGCAACAACTACTACTTCATCTAATGTTTTTTGAGATTCGTTTAATGTAACATTTAATGTAGATGCCGTTCCAACTGTAGCAGTCAAATCCAACATACCTACGTAAGAGAACACAAGAACGTCTCCTGTTTTTGCTTTAATAGAATAACTTCCGTCAAAATCTGTTTGAGCACTGGTTTTTGCTCCCTTGACAACAACGTTTACTCCTGGAATAACTCCTGCATCACCAGACACAACTCCGGTAATAACTCGTTCTTGTGCAAAAGAAAACTGCACAGACAACACTACTAAGAGTGTATAGATCCATTGTAATTTTAATTTCATTTGAATTTATTTTGAATTAGTATCTAGCAAACTTCTTAATTATTTCTTAAAATAACAAACATTTTCTACTGTTAAAGTTATTTTTTTTTAATGTAAACTTAACACTTGATAGATATTTATATTTTTTCACCTCTAAACATGTGTTATTCTTAAAAAAACTACAAAAAAAATATTAGATTCTTACAACAAAATTTTAACACAATTTAACAGGTTCATTGCATAATTATCTATGTTTTAAAAAAATAAGCCTCATTTTATATAAAACTCAAAATAAACCCCTCAATTTAAAAGTTTGGCAAAAGCAATACTAATTTTAAAAACTATTCTGATATTTGTAACTTAAATCACTTATTATAAATATGCTTGAAAGAAATTTCTCAGGATTCGTTTTTGAAACCGGTACCGATGAAGCCGGAAGAGGCTGCTTAGCTGGTCCGGTTACTGCTGCTGCTGTTATTTTACCGGCTGATTTTGACAATGAATTTCTAAATGACAGCAAACAATTGTCCGAAAAAATCAGAGAACAACTAAAACCGGTGATAGAACAACATGCAGTTTGTTTTGCGGTGACACATTTGCACCCAAATGAAATTGATGAAATAAATATCCTGAACGCCTCCATGAAGGGAATGCACGAATGTATCCTGAAATTAAACCAGAAACCTGAATTTATTATTGTAGATGGCAACCGTGCCCTAAATGCAAAACTAGGGATGAAAAATACTTTCGGAAAACAATTTTCTGCAATCGAAATAGAATTGTTAAAATCTATTCCGAGCCAGAGTATCATCAAAGGGGATTCTAAATTCCTGAGTATTGCCGCGGCTTCCGTTTTGGCAAAAACCTATCGGGACGCATACATGGATGAGATTCACGAAGAATTCCCGATGTATAACTGGAGAAAGAACAAAGGTTATCCGACCAAAGAACATCGTGAAGCCATTAAAAAATACGGCCCGACCAAATACCATCGCATGAGCTTCAGGCTTCTTCCCGAACAACTGAGCTTAGACTTATAAAAACAAAAAGACTTATCCATTCGATAAGTCTTTTTGTTTTCTACTGGTTTATTATTTTTTACTTTTCAGGAATTCGGCAAATTGTTTTGTATCATAATAGAAAGGCCTGATTGCGGTAATTTTTCCGTCTTTCAAATCAATATGCTCCGAAACAGGCATTAAAAGTGTTTTACCTGATTTTTTCGCTTTGGCCTTTATGGTAAAATAAATAATTATTTCGTTTTTGGAAGCATCACTAAAATAGACTTGTTCTTTCTCAATCTGCAACTCAAAATATTCAGCTGATTTGGCATACATTTTAGTCCATTCCTCAAAACCTGTAAAAGTTCCTCCGTAAGGCAATCCCTCCGCCTGATAATAAATGGCACCTGGCTGAATTAAGTTAGCCATTGCTGTAAAATCCCTGGTTTTAAAAAGACTTTCATAGTATTGTGCAACCACTTTCAAATTGTCCGTTTCAAGATTTTTTAAAATATCAGATTCCGACAAAGTAGCTTCGGGATTCCAGAAACCGATAATTTTACTCACCTGCCCTTTACCGTTTAATCTTGCAAAATCACGACCGGACATTATAAGTTTACTTTTTGAATCCAGAATTTTCCAGTCCCAGCTTACATAATTGTCTTTTACAACCTTTGCACCTGATGTCAATACTGCATCGGGATACTTTTTATAAAATTCATTTATCACATTATTCAATGCAACTGTTCCTTTTATGGAAGCCGAAGGGTCTTCAAAAGTACTGTCGTCCAACCAGATTGTTTTGATTATTTTTAGTCTTGCATCATTATTGTGCTCTTGCCACGCTTTTTCATAAACCATTACCGGATTCAATTTATCTTTCTTTTGAGCAAAAAGACCATTCAGCATGAAAAGGAAATAAAGGAAGTAGATTTTTCTCATAAGTAATTAATTTATATTCAGTTAAAAGCTGCTATTAAAAGTACAAAACCAAATTTAAAATAAAAATATCACAAAATAACAAGACTTCCCTAATTTGTCATCCCTTCAAAACTTCTCTCATAAAGTTTTTTTTATACAACTGCGATTTGATTGTCAGACTGCAAAGCAGTTTCTATCTGCTTTTTCCAGTCTTCAATAGACTCTGCAGAAGCCCTGTCGGCTTTATCAAAATAAAAATGTTTCTCAATTTCTAACCCGCAATACTTAAAAATGCCGGTATCGGAAGTCAGAGCCAAAGCTTTATCCATGCCCATTGCTTCATATTCTGCATTGGATTTCCCGTGTGAATTTACAATAATCGCTTTTTTTCCTGTCAACAAGCCTTTCTGAATTCCCTGATCGTATCGGTACGCAAATCCGTAACTAAAAACGCGATCGATATACCCTTTCATAATAGCCGGCATTCCGGTCCACCAAATCGGGTATACAAAAACAATGCGGTCTGCCCACGCAATAAAATCCTGCTCTGTTTGTACTTCATCAGCCACTTTTCCCATTCGTTGTCCGCTCATATCATTTAAAGAAAGAACAGGATTAAAACCGATCACATACAAATCACGAACCTCAATTTCCTGATTCGATTCCTGAAGATTTTCTATAATAGTTTGTTTAAAAAAATGATTTAAACTGCCTGAATTGGGATGTGCATAAATGATTAAATTTTTCATGTTTTTAGGTTTTAAAGATTAACAGGACAAATGTAAAACGCAGGTTTCAGGCACAATTGTAAGAAAACGAAATCCCGGACTCATCCTAAACAAAAAAAATCCCTGTCGAAGTGATAAGGGATTTTTTTTGAAAATAAGAATGTATTAAAAATTTGTTGCAATTGTCATCGCTTTCCAGGCTTCTAAGTCAGCTTCAACTTCTTCAATTTTGGCATTTGCCATATTATAGGCATCTTCCCCTAAGAACAAATGCAATGGCGGATTTTGTTCCTGACTAATCTGAATTAAAGCTTCCACCGCTTTCTCAGGATCTCCCGGCTGATTTCCATTGATTTCATTTTGATGCGCCAATACAGACTGACGCGCTTCTTCATAATCTGCAATCGGATTTTTAGGCAATCCCATTGAATCTGCAGACAAGAAACTGGTTCTGAAATACCCCGGATAAACCAAAGTTACCTTTACTCCGAAAGCTTTGGCCTCTGCCCTTAAACCTTCTGTCAGACCGGATACGGCAAATTTAGTAGAACAATAAATCCCCCAGCCCGGAAAACCTCCGTGATATCCTCCAATGGAAGAAATATTGAAGAAATGACCTGCTTTGTTTGCCCTGAAATGAGGCATTGTATTGCGGATCACATTAAGCAAACCGAAAACATTGACATCAAAATTTCGTCTTGACTCTTCGTCTGAAAGTTCTTCCAGCGTACCAATTTGCCCATAACCTGCATTGTTCACCACAACATCTATGGTTTTAAAATGACTGATTGTTTTGGCAACTGCATCCTGAACACTGGTTTCCGTTACAAGATCCATTTCTAAAGGCAAAAACTGATCTGATGCTGCACCAACTTCTTTAATTAATGAATTGATATCTCTTGAAGTTGCAGCAACGTTATACCCTTGTGCTAATAGTTTCTGAACTAAGATTAATCCCAACCCTTTCGAGGCTCCTGTTACAAACCATACTTTTTTAGTTTCCATAATTTATATTGTTTTAATGACAAGACAAAATTAGGACGGAAGTACAGGTCAGGGATAGCAAAATTCAAACCATTACTTACGAAATTCAAATAGTCCGAAATTGTCGGGGCGTAAGCTGAATATTCTTTTTAAAAAAATTATTAAAATGCGTCGGTTCTTCAAATCCGAGGCTATAGGCAATTTCAGCAATATTCCAGTCGGTGTGTTTCAGAAGAATCTTGGCTTCCTGTAAAAGACGTTCCGCTATAACTTCTGAGGTGGTTTTTTGAGTGGTTTCTTTTAAAGCCCTGTTTAAATGATTCACGTGAATCGTCAATTGATTGGCAAAATCTGCAGCAGAACGCAGTGTAAAACGCTGTCTCGAATTTTCGATCGGAAACTGCCTTTCGAGTAATTCCAGAAACAAAGATGAAATTCTACTGGATGCTTTAGAATGCTGGTTTATAGAAAGATTGGCAGGTTGCATTTTCATTGCACTGTGAATCAATTCAAAAACCAGGTTGCGCAGCACATCATATTTATAGGCATAATCAGAATTGATTTCTTCCATCATCTGCCTGTAAATCAATTTGATTTTCCCGGTCTGTTCCTTGTCAATTGAATAGATAAAATTTCCGTTTGGTTTAAAAACCGGATATTCTTTTAAATTTCCGAACTGATGAAAAAAGGCTTCCGTAAACACACAGAAAAAACCGGTCTGGTGTTCTTCTAACTGTTCCCAGTTATAGGGAATCTGCGGATTGGCAAAGAACAAAGCTTGCTCTTCGATCTCTACAATCTTATCGGCATAATGAACCCTGTTTTTACCAATAATCAAACTGATTTTAAAATAATCCTTACGGCTGTACGGAATTGGTTTTGCACTGCAACCCATAAAATCATCCAGCTCAAATACATTAAAATGTCCGATTTCCTTTTTAAGGTTATCGGGCATGAAATTGAGTTTAGTACGATAAAAATCTTCTATAGTTTCTGTCTTCTCCATTTCGCAAAGTTACGAAATTCAAACAAACTAAAAATCCTTAGCAGTACAGATATTTAGAGATACGTTTACTCCAAAACTAAAAACCAGTATTGTCTGAAAATTAGGCAGCACCGTTTTGGTGACAGGCAAATCTGTTTTATTTTCAGCAAAATAGAAATGGAAAAAAAAGATTCAAATTCTGAAAGAACAGCAATTCTGTAATTGTTATTTTCGTCAGAATCTTTCATTCTCTTTCTTTTAAATATATTATTCGTGAATAAATTCAGCTTCAAATAAATGAGTCAGGTGTTTCAGGATTTTAGCTTTCACTTCTTCCTCATCTACTTTTTCCACGCCTAATTCTACCTGTAAAGAAGTCACTCCTTTTCCTCGAATGCCACACGGAATGATGTTATCAAAATAACCTAAATCCACGTTGACATTTAAGGCAAATCCATGCATGGTTACCCAGCGAGAAGCGCGCACACCAAGGGCACAAATTTTTCTCGCAAACGGAGTTCCGGCACCCAGCCAAACTCCTGTTTCGCCTTCGCTTCGGCCACATTCCAAACCATATTCGTTCAATGTCAGAATGATAGCTTCTTCCAGAAAACGCAGGTATTTATGAATGTCGGTAAAGAAGTTTTCCAGATCTAAAATCGGATACCCCACAATTTGTCCGGGCCCGTGATACGTAATATCACCTCCGCGATTGATTTTATAAAAAGCCGCTCCTTTGGCTTCGAGTTGTTTTTCGTTTAAAAGCAAGTTCTCGAAATCACCGCTTTTGCCCAAAGTATACACATGCGGATGCTCTACAAACAACAAATAATTGGGTGTTGGCAAATCGAGCTCTTCTCTTCTGTTTTTTATTTTTAAATCGACAATATCCTTAAAAAGTTCTTCCTGATATTCCCATGTCGCTTTATAATCTTTATTTCCTAAATCCTGAAGTTGAATTTTTTTATTCATTTTTATTATTTTTCAAACTCTACTTCGAAGTTAAGTTTGCCTGGATTCTCCATATAATCCGTAAAAGGGTATTGAATTGTAATTGTTTTTCGGTCTTCACTAAACAAAGCGTCCGGATTAGATACCTTTTTGATTTTCTTCGGGAAATGATATTTCAGGATATAACTGGAGGAGGAAAAAATCATTTTAGACATATCAGCCGCACTATCTTTTGCTTTTTCAGCTACTTTTTGCTGGTCAATGACTGCTGTACGGGTAAATTTCTTTCCGTTGTAGCTATAACTTAACTTACTGTTATTATTTCCGAAATTACCCCCGAAAGGACTTGCCGCGGCAGCACTTCCGCCCTGCTCTAATTTCTGAAAAGTACTTAGTGTCTGCAAGATATCCTGCAGTTCATTTACGTTTTTAAAATCTGTAGAAAGCGTCATCAGAAACTCCTTCTTTTCGCTGCTCATTTTGGTATGAACGACAAAGTTTTCTATTTTTTTTAGTTCCTTTTGGGATTCCGGGGAAAGCTTGGCGATACTGTCTTTTTTTGCTGCAAATAATTGTTTGAAGGTAAACGTCGAATCAATATCTTTTTTCGCTTCAGCGCCCATTTGATTTCCAATCTGGTCACCGGCCATTGCCATTAGAGAAGAACCATCCATGTCTACAGAAAATTTTCCGGCTCCGTTATCGTTTACATAAATATTTTCTGTGAAAGTACAGCTTGTAAGTGCTGCGAATAAAAAAGAAAACGTAAGTAATTTATATAATTTCATCGTGGTTTATTTTCCCCAAAGATACGAAGAGTATTTTTAATTGTTTCGCTACTTTATTCCAAAACTACTTCAAGACTTGTACTTTCGGGATTTTGCAGACAGTCCGAAAGTTGAAATTCTACCAGAACTGACTTTTTATCCGGACTTATGATTCCTTTTGGATTTGAAACTGATTTTATTTTTCCGGGAAAATGATATTTTAAAGTATAGAGCTGCGTGAGTTTTAAAGAAGCATATTTGGGATCAATCTTTTTGAATTCCTCTTTTGCTTTTTGAAATTCAGTTTCATTTGTGACAGAAACCAGGCGTTTAAAAACTTTCCCGTCAAAAGCATAAGCCACTTTATAATAATGGTTTTCTGCGGTTAAAGCATAGTTATACCGGATATCATCGGCGTAATTTTCGGTTTTATACAAATCCGGAACTTCTGAGATTTTGTTGAAGTCAAGTGAAAACACATCCCGAAACTCTTTTTCAAAAGAACTTTTCTTCAGATGCACTTTTACATTGGCATATTGCTGAAACAACTTTTGTTCTTCTGACGTATATTTTAAAAATGTTTCATTGTATTTTTTGATATAATCACTAAAAACGTAAGTGGTATCCTGAAATTTTTCTTCTCTGGAATAATTTTCACCCGCCAGCTGCATATAACTGTTTTCGTCCCGAAGAGTAACGACTTCAATGCTTCCGCTTCCGTCTGCATTTAGGTGAATCGTTTCGGTGATCTGGCAGCTTGTTAAAAGAAGCACGAGTATGAGTATTGAAATGTATTTCATTTTCCTGAAAGGTTCTGAGGTTTTGAATGGCTAAGATAATGAGGTTTTTGCTTAATTCCTTACCGCTAATTTTTAAACGCAATATTGATAACCGTCCCAGCCAAAACGTCTTTTAAAAAACTAAAATTTCTACCCTAGCCCCGATAGAAGCGGTATCCTTTTTTGCTTTTTCTGCAAAAAAGATTTAGCGGATAGCGGGACAAAAGGCGGTTGAAACACGATAAAATACTGCTTCAAAAAATCTAAAAACAGCATTCTGAAATCTACATTCTTTTGTTTATCTTTGCACACTTAAAAAACAGTATATAATGGCCTTATCTGAACAAGAAATCATCCGAAGAGAGAAACTTCAAAACTTACGCAACTTAGGAATCAATCCTTATCCTGCTAATCTTTTTCCTGTAAATCATACTTCTAAGCAAATTAAGGAGTCTTTCGAAGAAGGTAAGAAGGTGATCGTTGCCGGGCGTTTGATGAGTGTGAGAGATCAGGGGAAAGCCTGTTTTGCTGAATTGCAGGATAGCGAAGGCCGCATTCAGTTGTACGTAAATCGCGATGTTTTGTGTGAAGGTGATGATAAAACGTTGTACAACACCGTATTTAAAAAACTAACCGATTTAGGTGACTTTATTGGTATTGAAGGGGAGTTATTTACGACACAAGTTGGTGCACAATGTATTCGCGTTAGCGGATTTACTTTCCTGAGTAAAACGCTTCGTCCGCTTCCTTTGCCAAGAGTAGACGTTGACGGAAATGTTCACGATGCTTTTACAGATGCAGAGTTACGTTACAGAATGCGTTATGTAGATTTAACCGTGAATCCGCAAGTTAAAGAAAACTTCATCAAACGAACCAAGTTGTTTACCGCTATGCGTGGTTATTTTAATGATGCCGGGTATCTTGAAGTGGAAACTCCGGTTTTACAGCCCATTGCCGGTGGTGCTGCGGCGCGTCCGTTTATTACGCATCATAATTCGCTTGACATTCCGCTTTACATGCGTATTGCCAACGAATTGTACTTAAAAAGATTAATTGTTGGTGGTTTTGAAGGTGTTTATGAGTTCTCTAAAAACTTTAGAAATGAAGGAATGGACAGAACGCATAATCCTGAATTTACTGCTATGGAAATATATGTAGCCTATAAAGACTACAACTGGATGATGGAATTTGCTGAAGGTTTACTGGAGCACTGTGCTATTGCCGTAAACGGAACCAGCGAAGTTACTTTTGGAGAACACCAAATTAACTTTAAAGCACCTTACGCCCGTGTAACAATGACGGATTCTATCAAACATTTTACCGGATTTGATATTTCAGGTAAAACGGAAGAGGAATTGTTTGAGGCAGCACGAGGAATGGGAATTGACGTTGATCAGACAATGGGGAAAGGAAAATTGATTGATGAAATTTTTGGCGCGAAATGCGAAGGAAATTACATTCAGCCTACTTTCATTACCGATTATCCTAAAGAAATGTCACCGCTATGTAAAGAGCACCGTGATAACCCGGAGCTTACGGAGCGTTTTGAACTAATGGTTTGTGGGAAAGAAATAGCAAATGCCTATTCTGAACTGAACGACCCAATTGATCAGCGTGAGCGTTTTGAAGACCAGATGCGTCTGGCTGCAAAAGGTGATGATGAAGCGAACGGTATCATCGACGAAGATTTCTTAAGAGCTCTTGAATATGGTATGCCGCCAACTTCCGGAATGGGAATTGGAATGGACCGTCTGATTATGTATCTGACTAATAACGCTTCTATCCAGGAAGTTTTATTGTTCCCGCAAATGCGTCCGGAGAAAAAACAGGCGTCGATAGAACTTTCTGATGAAGAAAAATTTATCGTGGATTTATTGAAAGGAAATGAAAACAAAATGGATCTTCAGCAATTAAAAATTACTGCTAATTTAAGCGGTAAAAAATGGGATGCATCTATGAAAAATTTATCCAAACACGGTTTGACTAAGGTTGCTGTTGAAGGTGAGTTTAAATTTGTGGAACTTGTAGAGTAAATTTTAAAATTCCAAATTTAGAAATTCCAAATTCCAAAACTGGGGATTTAATAATATCAAACCCGACAGGTTTTAAAAACCTGTCGGGTTTATTATTTTAAAACGAATACTTCTCTAATTTCTTTCCCTCGATATCCAAAACCTTAGTGCTTTCTTTTGAAACATCACCTTTTACTTTTTCCTGAACAGATGGATTGGAAGGATATTTACCGTTCTTCATTTTTAAAAGATGAAATTTTCCTTCGGTCTCAAATATAAGATCATAGAATTTCTCTGTTATTGAAGTGGTTACACTAATCGGAAAATCGGTTACGGTAAAAGAATTAATGACACTTCCGTCAT
Organism: Flavobacterium sp. ENC; assembly: GCF_020991415.1. Lineage (GTDB taxonomy): Bacteria > Bacteroidota > Bacteroidia > Flavobacteriales > Flavobacteriaceae > Flavobacterium. Next base: position 88,484 of record NZ_JAJMOY010000012.1, read on the forward strand.
GGTTTAAAATATAGCCGGAACAGCCACCGCTCCCGCAAAAATAACGATTTGAGAAACCAACGAAATATTCGGTTTTCTTATCATTATTCAGATCGAAAGCATCATAATAAAAAAAACGGTCGTCTTTTGTCATTGCCGGCAAATCTTTCTTCAATAAAACATTCAATTGTTTTCGAATAACTTCAACTGCTTTATCCTCTTTTGGAGGAGCGTCACTGACATCAGCAGTTCCCGCAGCTGTTTTGGACAAGGTGTCTTCGGCAATTGTTTTTATTATACTTTGTTCGTCTTTTTTATCCTTGTTTTGGCATGAAATCAATCCCAGAATCACAAATGCCGTTAAAATTGTATTTTTCATAATTTCCTATTTTAAATTCCCAACATTATGTTTGTTAAATCCGACAGGTTTTAAAAAACTGTCGGGTTTGTAATCGTTACATGCTTTAAACCAGCAAAGCTGCTTTATTCCCGATATCATTTTGAGTCAGCAATGATTTTATATTATTGAAAGTAACCAGGGCAATCTGTGTTAAAGCTTCATTGGTAAAGAAAGCCTGATGGGCCGTAACCAAAACATTCGGAAAACTCATCAGACGCTGAATTGCATCATCCTGAATTATATCAGCCGAAAGGTCCCTGAAGAAGAGTTTTTCTTCCTGTTCGTACACATCAATTCCGAGATAACCAATTTTACCTTCTTTCAATCCTTCAATAACACAGGCCGTTTCTATTAATCCTCCCCTGCTTGTATTGATAATCATAACGTGATCTTTCATTACAGCAATTGATTTTTCATTAACCACATGCTTAGTTTGCTCGTTTAATGGGCAGTGCAGTGAAATGATGTCGCTTTCTTTGAAAACATCATTTAGATCGGTAAAAATGACCCCGTCTTTTTCCATTTCCGAATTCGTTACAATATCATAAGCCAATACTTTACATCCGAATCCCAAAGCAATTTTAGCAAAAGCTTTCCCAATATTTCCTGTTCCGATGATTCCTATGGTTTTTCCGTACAGATCAAAGCCCAGTAATCCGTTTAGCGAGAAGTTCTGTTCGCGGACTCTGTTATAGGCTTTATGCGTTTTCCTGTTTAAGGTTAAAATCATAGCCATTGCATGTTCTGCAACTGCCTGAGGCGAATAGGCAGGAACACGGCAAACTTTTAAGCCATATTTTTTAGCAGCTTCCAAATCTACATTATTAAATCCGGCACAACGCAAAGCTATAATCTTAACTTCCTTTTCTGCCAATTGTTTAATAACAGCTTCACTGACAATATCATTTACAAAAACGCAGACAATACTGCAATCCTGAATTAAAGTAACGGTCTGCGGATTGAGCTGCGTTTCGAAAAAATCCAATTCGAAACCAAATTCATTGTATTGATTAAAAAAAGTTTTATCGTAAGGCTGTGTCGAAAAAAAAGCAATTTTACTTCCGTCTACCGATGGTAATGAATTCATATTGTCAGTTTTTATTTGCATTTATATTTTACTAAATTTAAGGATTAATTCTGAATTTTTCCGAAAGAAAAGTTATTTAATAGCTGAATCAATGATTTTCAGTTTGTTAAAAATTTTATAAAACAGACAAACCAATTAAACCTAACGAATTTTACAAAGTCTAACTGACATAAACTTAAAAAACAAAATCATGAAAAAATTATTTATCGCAGCTATGCTATTCGTTGGATTAGCAAGTTTTGCACAGGACGCCGAGCAAAAACCTGCACGTGATCAAAAAGAGAGAATGACTCCGGAGCAGCGTAATGAAAAGCATTTAAAGAAAATGACCTCTGAATTAAATCTGGATACCAATCAACAGGCTCAGATCAAACAATTGTTAGCAGAAAGAAGCGCTAAGGCTGAAAGTTTTAAAGAAGCCCGTAAAGCAAAAAAAGAGAGTAATGTAAAACTTACTGCTGAAGAAAAAGCGGCTTTCAAAAAACAAATGGACGAAGAAGTGGCTTCCAATGATGCTAAAATGAAAGCGATCCTGAATGCAGACCAATATAAAAAATGGACCTCCCTTCAGGAAGAAAGAAAAGATAAGATGAGAGAAAAAATCAGAGAACGCAAAGACGGCAATAACTAATTGTAGTGTACTAAAAGAGGCTTCAGGAGGCCTCTTTTTTATTTCAAATACTCTTTATGTTTTCATTAGTACTTTATGTTAATTAAAAGATAAATCTCACAATCTGATTAAACTTAGCAAACTTATTGAAGTCTAACAGATATAAATCTTTAAAAAACGAATTATGAAAAAATTATTTATTGCAGCTTTATTATTCGTTGGAATAGTAAGTTTTGCACAAGACATCAATCAGAAACCTGCACGTGATCAACGAGAAAAATTAACTCCGGAACAACGTAATGAAAAACATTTACAAAAATTGACTTCTGAATTGACTTTAGATAAAAAACAACAGGAGCAGGTAAAACAATTACTGGCAGAAAGAAGCGCTAAAGCAGAAAAATTCAGGGATGCCAAAAAAGACAGCAAAGTAAAACCTACTGCCGAAGAAAGAGAAGCATTCAAAAAACAAATGGAAACTGAAAAAGCAGCCAACGATGCTAAAATGAAAGCCATTTTAAATGTAGATCAGTACACAAAATGGACGGCTCTTAAAAAAGAACACCAAGGCGATCATAAACACAAAGGCAAAAGAGACATGAAATCGCCACAGGAACGTGATCAGGCACATTTGCAAAAATTAACGACGGAGCTAAACCTCAATGCCGATCAGCAAAAACAAGTGGGTGAACTTTTATCGGACAGAAGTACCAAAATGGCAATGCTGAAAAAGAGCCGAAAAGAGGCTGGTACAACACCAACTGATGTGGAAAAAGACGCCATGAAAAAACAAATGAAAGAAGATCGCAAAGCTACAGATGCCAAAATGAAAACTATTCTGACTGCCGATCAATATACAAAATGGGGAGTGATTCAAAAAGATCATCAGGATAAAATGAAAGATCATGAAAAAGATAAAATGTAATTGAGATCAAAAAAAAGAGGCTTTAAAAGCCTCTTTTTGTTTTCATATATTTTTGTTTCGGATTTAAATAAATCTAAAATGTTTTCGAAACCTTATCAATCGCCTTAATCGTAAAATCTAAATCTTCATACGTTAATGCATCTGTAATAAACCAGGTTTCATAGGCCGATGGGGCGATATAAATCCCTTCCTGCAATAATCCGTGGAAGAATTTTTTAAATGTTTCGTTATCTCCTTTTGCCGCACTTTGAAAATCCGTAACCGGATTGGCATCAAAATGTACAGAAATCATCGAACCAACTCTGTTGATGGTAAAAACGACATTATTTGCTTTTAAAACCTTATCGATTCCTGCTTCCAAATACGCTGTTTTTTCTTCTAAACGCGTAAAAACAGCACGATCATTGTCAAGGGATTGTAACATCGCTAATCCCGCGGCCATTGCTAAAGGATTTCCGGATAATGTTCCGGCCTGATAAACGGGACCAAGCGGTGCTAAATAATTCATGATTTCTTCGCGTGCTGCAAAGGCACCAACCGGCAGACCGCCGCCAATTACTTTTCCGAAAGTTACGATATCAGCCTTGATATTATACAATTCCTGAACACCTCCGCGGGCCAGACGGAAACCCGTCATCACCTCATCAAAGATTAATAAAATTCCGTTTGCCGTACACAGATCTCTCAGTCCCTGCAAAAATCCTTCCTGAGGCGGAATACATCCCATATTTCCGGCAACCGGCTCAATAATAATAGCTGCTATCTCGTTTTTGTTGGCTTCGATTAAAGTCTTCACATTCTCTAAATCATTGTATTTTGCCAATAAAGTATCTTTTGCAGTTCCTTCTGTAACGCCGGGACTATTTGGAGATCCGAAAGTTACGGCACCACTTCCTGCCTGAATCAAAAAAGAATCCGAATGTCCGTGGTAGCAGCCTGCAAATTTGATTATTTTATCTCTTTTTGTAAATCCGCGTGCCAGACGAATCGCACTCATACAAGCTTCTGTACCTGAATTTACAAAACGGATTTTATCAATATTCGGAACCATAGCAACTGCCAGAGCTGCGATCTGAGTTTCTAATTCTGTTGGCATTCCAAATGAAGTGCCCAGTTTTGCTTTTTCAATTACAGCATCAACTACCGGCTGATACGCATGACCCAGAACCATTGGACCCCATGAATTGATATAGTCTATTAATTTATTTCCGTCTTCATCATACAAATAAGCACCTTTGGCACTTTTTGCAAAAATCGGAGTTCCACCAACCGCCTTAAAAGCTCGTACTGGTGAATTTACGCCTCCCGGGATTACTTTTTCTGCTTCAGCAAAAAGCTGACTACTTCTTTTATATATCATTTTTGACTTTATATTATTAGCGTTATGATTTTACAGCATGAAACGATTCCAACTGAGACTGAGACTGAAAACTAAAAAGAATTACTTCACCTTCAATTTCTGTCCGACAGAAAGAGCGTTGTCTGAAAGATTATTTTTTCGTTTTAAATCATCGACCAGTACATTGAATTTTTTTGAAATCGAATATAAGGTATCTCCTTTTTGAACTTCGTACAAAGAAGGATCATTTGAATTTGAGGCTGGATTGGAAGATGAATTTCGAACCGGAGTTGATTTATTAATTGCCGTATACGTTTTTCCTGTAACCTGGCAATCGTACTGATGCAGATTGTAACGCTCTATATAACTGATTAATTTATCCGGATAATTTGGATCTGTGGCGTAACCCGCAGCGCGCAAGCCTTTTGCCCAGGCTTTGTAATCATCTTTTTCGTAAGTAAATAATGTTGCATATCTGTTCTTACCCACCAAAAACAAAGCATGATCCCGATAGGATTCCGAAGCTTCTGTGTATTTTCTGAAACATTCCTGAGCCGAATCGTCATCATGGCGAACGCTTTCACCCAACCAATCTTTGTGACATTTAATTCCGAAATGATTATTGGCTTCCAGTGCCAGATCCCCTTTTCCTGCACCGGATTCGAGAATTCCCTGTGCCAGTATAATACTTGCAGGAATGCCATATTTTTGCATATTTGCCATGGCGATCTCCTTAAACTGCAAAACATAATTATTGATCAGATCACTTGTCACTACCGTTTTTGAAGTAGACTGAATGACCTCAGTGGTATTATTTGTGGTGGGATATTTGCCTATAGGTTTAGAATAAGTCCCTTTTTTAGTCGAAGCTGTTCTGGGTTTCTGGACCGCGGCTTGTTTCTTTGTTGTTGCAATAGCAGGTTTACTGGAAGAACAGCCCGCTAATGCTGCGATTATGAAGAGTAGGATTATTTTTTTAAACATTCTTTTTTAGTATTGGTAATTTCTTCTGCATCAACTTCAAATTCATTCCGTCAATTCCCTGCAATCCGCCGGTATGAATGAGTAAAATTTTTGAATGCGCCGGAAAATAGTCTTTATGGATTAAATCTATAACGCCAAAAACCATCTTTCCTGTATAAATTGGATCCAAAGGCACTTGATTTGCATCAAAAAAAGCGTTGATAAATTCAATTAATTCCAAATTTATCTTTCCGTATCCTCCAAAATGATAGTCAGAAATTAAATCCCAGTTATCTTTTTTTGCAAAAATACGAATTTCATCCTTTAGAAAGTCACCTTTTAACGCCGGAAATCCTAAAATCTTCTGATCTGCATAAGCGCTGTTTATCAATCCCGAAATAGTGCCGCCTGTTCCGACAGCGCAGCAAACGTAATTAAAAACCGAATCTTCCGCAGTCAGAATTTCTTCGCAGCCTTTTACTGCCAGGGTATTTGTTCCGCCTTCGGGTACCAGATAGAAGTCGCCAAACTTATCTTTTAATTTTTCTATAAAGAAAGCCTCACTTTTAAGTCTGTACTCTTCTCTGGACACAAATTCAAATTGCATGCCGTTTTCCTGAGCAAATTTCAAGGTTGGATTTTCTTCTATTTTATCAAAAAGTTCTTCTCCGCGAATCACACCGATAGTTTCAAATCCGTATTCCTTACCCGCAAAGGCAACTGCTGCAATATGATTTGAAAAGGCACCGCCATAAGTCAATACCGTTTTGTGATTTTCAGCTTTAGCCTGAACCAGATTGTATTTGAGTTTTCGGAATTTATTCCCGGAAATAAAAGGATGAATTAAATCTTCGCGTTTTATAGTCAAAGAAATATCGTTCTTAAAATTGATATGAATTTCCTGGTTCAAAATCTATTTTTGTTTTAAAGTTAAGTAGTTCCTGAATTTTAAAAACGGACGGTTTTTCAAATAATCATAGTCGGTTTCGTGGGCATAGGCTTCTCTTTCAAAACTAATATTCTGATACGCCATCGCTGTATTTTTATATTGAACCAACCGGAACAGATATTCTAAAAAATACCAGACAAAAAAAGGGAGGATCAGCATTTCCAGTTGTTGCCGCAAATGAATCTTTTCGTGATTGACAAAAGTCCTGTTGGTTTTATCGCTGCCGTATTTCATCAGAACAAACGGAAACACAGCCATTCCGCGATATCCATTCGGAATTAAATATTTAGCAACAATTAGAAACATTGACTGTAAAATTTATAAATTTGTAGCAGCAAAATTGTTTGTTTTCATTAAAATAATAATCAAAATTATGGATTTGATTTTAAAGCCAGACAACTATTTCACTTAAACAGGATTATGAAAGAGCAAAGTAATGAAAATAAATTAACCGAGGGCGAAGATTTTTATTATACGCCCGAAGGATACAAATGCTTTACCGAAAAACACCATTTAAAACGCGGGTATTGCTGCAAAAGCGGCTGTCGTCACTGTCCGTATGGATTTGACAAACGGACCGGGGAAATTAAGAAGAAAGCGAATTAGAAAATAGGGCAATTTGATAATTTGATAATTTTCACTTTTGTCACCCTGAGCGAAGTCGAAGGACAAATCTAAAATCTAAAATCAACAATCTAAAATCACATATGGATATTCTCTTGCGAAAATTTAGGATTAAAATCCACAAATCCTATCACAGGTCGGATATTCGTTATCCCTAGTTTTTTTTAATTAGAAAATGTGTTAATTTGGAAATGAGATAATTTCTTTTCAACCAAATATAATTTACTTAACTAACTTTTAATTACCACGGCTATTGGATTATTTACACTTGGAGAAAATCTCAGAAGTCTACTACTCCAATCCTCTAACAATCTAAGAAAAAATGACTTTTCAAGAAGAAATACAACAAGGAATACCAACTATATTGCCTCCGAAAAAACAATACGATTTAGCGATTAACCATGCGCCAAAACGAAAAGAAATACTTTCTGCGGAAGAAAAAAAACTGGCTTTAAAAAATGCATTACGTTATTTTGAGCCACAACACCATGCTGAATTAATTACTGAATTTTCAGAAGAATTAGAAAAATACGGCCGTATTTACATGTACCGCTTTCGTCCGGATTACAGGATGTACGCCAAACCCATTGACGAATATCCGGGAAAATCAGTACAGGCAAAAGCCATTATGCACATGATTCAGAACAATCTGGATTATGCCGTAGCACAACATCCACATGAGTTAATTACCTATGGCGGTAACGGGGCTGTTTTCCAGAACTGGGCGCAATATTTACTGACCATGCAGTATTTGTCTGAAATGACAGATGAGCAAACGCTGACGATGTATTCGGGACATCCGATGGGATTATTCCCTTCACATACAGAAGCGCCAAGAGTTGTGGTTACGAATGGAATGGTAATTCCGAATTATTCAAAACCGGACGACTGGGAAAAGATGAATGCCCTTGGCGTTTCGCAATACGGACAAATGACTGCCGGAAGTTATATGTATATCGGCCCGCAGGGAATTGTACACGGAACCACCATCACCGTTTTAAATGGTTTCAGAAAAATAAAACAAAATCCCGAAGGCAGTCTATTCGTAACTTCAGGATTAGGCGGAATGAGCGGTGCCCAGCCAAAAGCCGGAAATATTGCCGGCTGCGTTACGGTTTGTGCCGAGGTAAATCCTAAAATCACCAAAATTCGCCACGAACAAGGCTGGATTAACGAGATTGTCACTTCGACGGAAGAACTGGTGAAGAGAGTAACTTCGGCGAAAGCCAATAAGGAAGTAGTTTCAATTGCGTACTTAGGCAACGTAGTGGATGTCTGGGAATGTTTCGATAAAGAAAATATCAAAATCGATTTGGGTTCCGACCAGACTTCCCTTCATAATCCATGGGCGGGCGGTTATTATCCGGTTGGAATTTCTTTTGAAGAAGCCAATGAAATGATGGCCAATAATCCTGAATTATTCAAAGAAAAAGTACAGGAGACTTTACGCCGACATGCCGCTGCCATCAACAAACATACTGCAAAAGGGACTTACTTTTTTGATTACGGAAATGCCTTTTTACTGGAAGCTTCCCGCGCCGGAGCAGCAGTAATGGCCGAAAATAATATCGATTTTAAATATCCGAGTTATGTTCAGGATATTATGGGGCCGATGTGTTTTGATTACGGATTCGGGCCTTTTAGATGGGTTTGTACCTCCGGAAAACCGGAAGATTTACAAAAAACAGATACTATCGCTTCGCAGGTTTTAGAAGAAATGGCAAAGACGGCTCCAAATGAAATTCAGCAGCAAATGCAGGACAATATCAAATGGATCAAAGGCGCTCAGGAAAACAAACTGGTCGTAGGCTCTCAGGCCCGAATATTATATGCAGACGCCGAAGGGCGTATTAAAATTGCAGAAGCTTTCAACCAGGCGATTGCCAGGGGTGAAATTGGTACTGTTGTCTTAGGCCGTGATCATCATGATGTTTCCGGAACGGATTCGCCTTACCGTGAAACTTCAAATATCTATGACGGCTCGCGTTTCACAGCCGATATGGCGATTCAGAATGTGATTGGAGACAGCTTCAGAGGGGCTACCTGGGTTTCCATTCACAATGGCGGCGGAGTTGGCTGGGGAGAGGTAATTAACGGTGGATTTGGTATGGTTCTTGATGGTTCTAAGGAGGCTTCAAAACGTTTAGCATCAATGCTTTTTTGGGATGTTAACAACGGAATTTCAAGACGAAGCTGGGCGCGAAATGACGAAGCTATTTTTGCTATAAAAAGAGCAATGGAAGTTCAGCCTTTATTGAAAGTGACTTTACCGAATATTGTGGATGAAAGTTTATTTTAGGGCATAATCGTCACCCTGTTAGTCCACAATTGGCATTCTGTTATAAACGAATGTACCCTGAGCGAAGTCGAAGGCTAATAAAAAAAGAGGCTTCGACTTCGCTCAGCCTGACAAAGAAACAAGAACATTAAATTTTTATAAATATGAAAACATTCAAATTAATACCGGTTTTTCTGCTTTTACTACTGGCTTCCTGCAGTCCAGTCAGTGTTTATTCTGATTACGACAAAAGTGTCGACTTTACGCCTTATAAAACGTATGCTTTCTTTAAGCCCGGTATTGATAAGGTAGAGATTTCTGATTTGGATAAAAGACGTATACTGCATGCTATCGATTCACAAATGCAGGCAAAAGGCTTTACAAAAAGCGACAACCCTGATATGCTGATCAACATTTTCACCAAATCAAGAGAGCAGGTTGATGTCAACCAATTTAGCGCCGGATGGGGCTATGGTTGGGGATGGGGATGGAATCCTTATATGATGTACGGAGGACAAACTACCGTTTCTACTTCTACGCAAGGAACTTTATTTATCGACTTTATTGATGCCAAAAAGAAAGAAATGATCTGGCAGGGCGAAGGAATCGGAACACTTACGAAAAACGCTGACAAAAAAGATGAAAAGGTAAATGAGTTTGTGACTAAAATTTTAACACAGTATCCGCCGGTCAAAAAGTAGTTTTCAGTCTCAGTTTTTCAGTCTCTCCGGATTATAAATTATCGGGATCCGTTTTTTGTAAAACGAGAAAGACTTCTTGAGTATTTTACAAAATAATTAATATATTTGCTTTTCACGAAAAAGAAACGATGACCAATTTAAATAACATTATTATCGCTATTAATAACATTATTGCAATTCAGCAGTAATGGCGAGGTGTTATATAAAAAAGTAAACAAATACAATTTTATCAAACCTCCCTAATCGGGAGGTTTTTTTATTTAAATAGCCACGAATTTCACGAATTCACACGAATTAAGGATACCAATTCACGTAAAAAAAATTAGTGACTGTTCGTGAAATTCGTGGCAAAAAAAAAACAAGAATCATGAATTTATTTAACGAAGTCCTTACTGCTAAAAAGCAGCTCGAAAATGTAGTGGCCGCTACTCCACTCACACAAAACCTGAATCTTTCAGACGAATTTAAATCGACTATTTTATTAAAAAGAGAAGATTTACAAATTGTGCGGTCGTATAAAATCAGAGGGGCTTACAATAAGATTTCTTCGTTAAACGAAAGAGAAAAAGAAACCGGAATTGTTTGTGCCAGTGCTGGAAATCATGCCCAGGGAGTTGCATATTCTTGTAATTTACTACACATACAAGGCAAAATTTACATGCCCAAGACCACTCCAAAACAAAAGGTAAAACAGGTGCAGCTCTTCGGAAAGTCATTTGTAGAGATTGTTCTTACCGGAGACACTTTTGATGATGCTTATGCCTCAGCTACAGCAGATGCCATCAAAAACCATAAAATATTTATTCATCCTTTCGATGATATAAAAGTAATGGCCGGTCAGGGAACGGTTGGATTGGAAATCCTTGACACCTTCAAAGCACCTATAGATTACGTTTTCGTTCCCATTGGCGGCGGCGGACTGGCTTCCGGTTTGTCTGAAGTTTTCAAACAGCTGAGCCCGGAAACCAAAATTATCGGTGTAGAACCAAAAGGCGCGCCTTCCATGAAAAATTCCATTCAGGAAAACAAAAATACCGCCCTTACCTCAATTGATAAATTTGTTGACGGAGCCGCCGTAAAACAAGTGGGTGATATGACTTTTGAAATTTGCCGCAAAAACCTGGACGATATTATTCTGGTTCCCGAAGGAAAAGTCTGCACTACAATTTTAAGATTGTACAACGAAGAAGCCATGGTTGTCGAACCTGCAGGAGCTTTGACGATTGCAGCATTAGATTTTTACAAAGATAAAATTAAAGGTAAAAACGTAGTCTGTGTAGTAAGCGGGAGTAATAATGACATCGAAAGAACCGCTGAAATAAAAGAACGTTCGCTCCTCTACGAAGGATTGATGCATTATTTTATGATTCAGTTTCCACAGCGCCCCGGTGCGTTAAAGGAATTTGTAAACAATATTTTAGGGCCCGATGATGATATCACTTATTTTCAGTTTGCGAAAAAAAACAGCCGCGAAGTTGGATCTGTAGTTGTTGGTCTGGAACTGAAAAACAAAAAGGATATTTTCGACATTAAAATGAATATGACCAAAAATGGTTTTGAATTCCAATACCTCAATGATAATCAGGATTTGTTTACGCAGTTAATCGGTTAATTCAAGGAAAATAAAAAAGGCTGCCTGATACCAGACAGCCTTTCAAATCAAATAAAAACTACTAACTAATTATAGATTTGAATTTATTGTTTCAGCACTTTTTTAGAATAAGTCCCTTTGTCATCATTAATTTTAACGATGTAAAGTCCTCTTGGTAATTTTGAAATTTCGATTTCAGATGAATTTCCTTTCACAAAACTTAGCGGTTTTTTCAATACACTCTGTCCGGAAATAGTGAAGACTTCCACGAATCCGTCACCTTGATGATCGGTGCCAATTTTTAAATAATCATTCGTTTCATTGATAAAAAGGGTCCTGTCAGTGCTCTCCGTTTCTGCAGCAACATCTTTTGTTATAGCATTTTTTGCCGTGGATTCGATCTGCACCAACTGCCATTGCTGATTTAAGCCGCCGGTGTACGACCAAACCTGAATATTGGCGCCATTGGCTGTAGAAACATTTTCAACATCAAGTGATTTTCCGCTGTTTACATTGATTATTTTATAATAACCTCCTCCAAGACTGGTCACCGTCCATTTGAATTCATTGGTAGCAGCGAAAGTTTTTTGCACCACTTTTACGCCATCGCCGGTACCATTATTTTCGGTGGTCAGGTACATTTGAGTTGATTTCACAATAATATAATAATTGCCACTTCCGGCCGACACGAATTTCCAGCGCTGATTGTTTCCTCCGCCGTTTGTAATATCGTATTGCTGAATTCTGCTGCCGCTTGTTGTAGCATTATCCGCTACATCCAATCCTTTATTACTGTTTCGGGAAATGATGTTGTAATAGCCCGGAAAACCAGTTGGCGGCGGTGTTCCTGCCCCCCAGGTAAATGTCACTGCCGAAGATCCGGGAACTGCATAATCAAAAGCAGATGATCCTGAAACGATTCTGATAGTATTGGATCCGCCGGAGTTATATACGACAAGTGCAATCGATCCGTCAGGGTTTTTAAATCCTGCAGAAACTATACTGCCGTTTGTACTGGAAGAGTTTATTCGTAAAGCACCCGGCTTAACAAATTTTGAGATTTGCCCAATAATATAATAGGCTACATTTTTAGTGTAACTGGTACTATTATTCACCGTAATGGCTCCGAGACAAGTGTTGCATCCACCCGGAGTACGTGGTCCTAAACCCGAATTGTTTGCTGCGTTCCATTCCAGAACAGTTTTTGCCCAGTTATTGGTACTTCCGATCACCACATTTTGCATGTGCCAGCCAAAATCTCCACTAAAACTCCCACCCGATCCGGTGTATTGTTCTGTAAAATAAACGTTTTTATTGGTTGCATTTCGTACTGTAGACATAGCTGAAATATTCCCCAAATACAAGTGAAACGCTGCGCCATCAACATACCCGCTATTGTTTAAAACATCAATAGGATAAGCTGTATTGTCGCAATTATGATCAAAAGCTATGATTTTTATATTTCCGTAACCAGCTGATGCCATTTGTGGACCCAATTGTGTATTAATAAAATTCTTTTGTTCGGTTGAATTCATTAACATACTTGGTTCGTTGTTTGGATTTTCAGGTTCATTTTGGGGCGTTATTGCCCAAATCGAAATTCCCTGCGCCTGCATAGCGGCAAAATATTTCACAAAATATCTCGCGTAAGCAGCATAATATTGTGTCTGTAAACTTCCGCCAACCCATGAATTATTGGTTTTCATCCAGCGTGGTGCTGACCATGGAGTGGCTAATATTTTTATATTTGGATTAATAAGCAGAATCTTTTTTATAATCGGAATCAAATACGTCAGGTCTGGCCCGTTCAGGCTAAAATTATTCATATTGACATCACCCGATGTTTCATTATAACTATAAGAAGAGCTGCTTAAATCGGAGGCTCCTATACTAATTCTAACTACATTGGCATTTAGACCCGTGGTCGGATTGTACAGATCATTTAATAATTGATTTTGCTGTGTGGCGGCCATTCCGCTGATCACTTCACAACTTCCTTCGGTAAGGGTATAACCAAATCCGTCCATGGTCTGATAAGTAGTTGCTGGATTAATGGTTACCGTTGAAGGATTACTTCCTGAATTGGCACCAAAACCTACCGTTGCCTGCTGTTGCAATAATTTGGACTGATCTCCTGTCGTCATCCACGGGGTTACCGTCTGAGCATTCGTTTTAACACTGAACAGAAATAACATAATGATTGGCATCATTATAAAACACTTTATTCGGTTTTTGTTTTTTGGGGTAATTTTACTCATTTTTTTTAAGGTTTTAATAATTTAATTTTTCTTTATTTTTAAGACTAATTTTATTAATTACCTTCAAATTTATGTTAATTTTTAATAAAATAATAATTTACAAACTTAACAAAAACACATCAAAACAGCCATAAAACCTTACAAAAACATATCTGTTTTAATTTCAAAATAGTGAATAACAGCAAATTATACAAAAATTAGTATTCTTTAAAAAATCAAATATTACATCAAAATCTCTTTTGTTTAAACAGTATAAAATAATGAGTATTCTGTAGAAAATATAAAATCAAAAATGCTGTTAAATGATAAATATCACAAAGTAAAGCCTTAGTTATATTGTATTTTTGCAATTGAATTTTACCTTTTTAAACATGGCAACTCAGGATATTTCAAGTTTAGGCGATATTAAACTTTTAGTGAATACTTTTTATGCAAAAGTGCAGGATGATGAATTAATCGGTCCGATTTTTAATGAAAAAATGTTAGGAAGATGGCCGGAACATCTGGAAAAGATGTATCGTTTTTGGCAGACTATTTTGTTAGAAGAACATACGTATTCCGGAAGTCCTTTCCCTCCACACAAACAGTTACCGGTAAATCAGACTCATTTTGATCGCTGGATGGAAATCTTTACAACAACTGTCGACTTTTTGTTTGTCGGTAAATTAGCCGAAGAAGCTAAAGTCCGTGCTGCAAATATGGCGTATATGTTCAATTATAAAATTGAGTATTTCAGGAATGCTGAAAATCTCTAGTCTGATAAGCAAGCCAAAAAAGCTATTTGCTATCTGCCTACTGAACTCACGAAAAACGCAATAAAAAATCATTTCGAGCAAAAAAAACAGAACGAATAGCAAAAAATAGCCGTCTTAATTCGTAATTTTACATTCTAATCTACAACGTTTTCGAAATGAATGCCAATATTGAAACAAACCCGTTATTAGAGCGATTGCCTAAACATTTAAAGCAATTTATCAAACCTCAGGATTATAGCGATTACACCCCTATTAATCAGGCGGTTTGGCGTTATGTAATGCGCAAAAATGTAGATTATTTATCAAAAGTAGCGCATCATTCTTATTTGGAAGGTTTACGAAAAACTGGAATTGAAATTGATTCTATTCCGAGTATGTATGGCATGAACCGGATTCTGACCGAAATTGGCTGGGCTGCGGTTGCTGTTGACGGATTTATTCCGCCTAATGCTTTTATGGAATTTCAGGCGTACAACGTTTTGGTTATTGCATCAGATATCAGACAATTAGAACATATCGAATACACACCTGCACCGGACATTATCCACGAAGGTGCCGGCCACGCTCCTATTATTGCCAATCCTGAATATGCGGAATACCTGCGTCGTTTTGGAGAAATTGGCTGCAAAGCTATTTCATCGCATAAGGATTATCAGATGTACGAAGCGATTCGCCTGCTTTCTATTTTGAAGGAAGCTGAAGATACACCACAGGAAAAAATCGACGAAGCCCAAAAAGCAGTTGCTGATTTACAAAACAATATGGGTGAATTATCTGAAATGGCCCAAATTAGGAACCTGCATTGGTGGACGGTTGAATACGGACTGATCGGAACCGTTGAAGATCCTAAGATTTACGGTGCAGGGCTGCTTTCGTCCATTGGGGAAAGTGCCTGGTGCATGACTGATAATGTGAAGAAAATCCCTTATGATATCTCGGCAGCGAATCAGAATTTTGATATTACGCAATTACAGCCTCAATTATATGTAACTCCCAATTTTTCTTATCTAAGTTTGATTCTGGAAGAATTTGCCAATAAAATGGCTTTGCGCACCGGCGGAATTTCAGGTATTAATAAACTGATTCATTCGAATGCTTTAGGCACGATTGAACTGAGTACGGGCTTACAGGTTTCGGGTGTTTTTACCAATGTGATTGAAGACGAAGGAAAACCTGTCTATATTCAGACCACAGGAAAAACAGCTTTGGCATACCGAGAAAAAGAATTAGTGGGTCACGGCACCCTGACACATCCGGAAGGATTCGGAAGTCCGATTGGGAAACTGAAAGGTTTTAATCTGGCGATTGAAGATATGAGCCCGAAGGATTTACAGGCGTATAACATTGTTGAAAATGAAACTGTAAAACTAGAGTTTGAAGGCAATATTATTGTGGAAGGTGAAATCATTACCGGCTCCAGAAACCTGCACGGAGAAATCATTCTGATCAGTTTCAGGAATTGTAGGGTAACACATGGGGAGACTGTATTGTTCCAGCCAGAGTGGGGAAATTACGATATGGCCATTGGCAAAAAAGTCGTTTCGGCATTTTCAGGACCGGCAGATGTTAATAGTTTTGACCTGATCAATACTGTACCGACCACAACCACCATAAAAGCAAAACATACTGACGAACGTGATGAATTGGAAACGCTATATCAGACTGTTCGTTTGATCAGAGAAAGTAAAAATTCCACATCAGAGGTAAAATCTGTATTCGAAAAAGTTAAAAATAATCATGCTAACGACTGGCTGCTTTCTTTGGAAATCGCTGAATTACTGAAGGATTCAGATGAAACGCAATTATTGCAGGAAGTTTTAGTTTACCTGGATCAATTGAAAGAAAAACGTCCTGAAGTCGCGCACTTGATTTCGGGTGGTCTGGATTTGATTTTTGATAAGAAAGCTGTTTAGTTTTTTTCGAAAGCACTCCGTTTTATAGGGGATTTTGTCCTCAGATTTACTGATTTAAACGGATTTTTGCTTTTTTTTTCGCAGATTTTGCAGATTGAGGAGATTTTATTTCATGTAAAGGCGCGAAGTTTTTTGTTATTTATATGAAGTAGTTTGTTCGCGGATTTAAACTGGTTTGCACAGATTTTTTTTCTCACAGATTTGGGAGATTGAGCAGATTATTTTTCTAGGAAAATGGGTTTTGTTTGCGGATTTAATAGATTTAAACCGGTTTACACAGATTTTTTTTCTTGCAGATTGGGCAGATGGCCAGATTTGATTTCACGCAAAGGCGCGAAGGCGCAAAGTTTTCTATGTGTTTTGTGATTCGACGGAGGACAACCTAGCGATAGCGATCAGACGAAGTAAAAGATCAAGGAATTGATCTGTAGCAAAAAACCTTAGAACCTTAGAACCTTTGTAACTCTGAACCTTAGAACCTTTCCTTTACAATTTCAAATCCTCATTGAAATCCGTATCCGATTCAATGGTTTTTCCGTTGTATTGTAATTTCCAGCCCATTGAATTTGTTAAGATCAGAATCTTAGACAGTTCACTGATCAGTCGGTTCTGGGCGTTTGATTTAAGGGAAGATTTTTCGATTTTCTTTGCCAGATTGGCTTTAACCGATTTATTGATTTTATTGTAATCGTCTCCTGTAAACGGGTTCAGTTTACTTTGTTCGACGTCATAAAACTGAATATCAGGATTGATTGTTATTTCTTCTTTTGGGATATTCAGAATGGTAATCGTTTTATTTTTTTCGTCGATATCGTATTTCATTTTATGCAAATCGTAGGCTACAGTAACATTTGCATTAACAACAACAAGGGCTTTCTTCTCAAAAGAAACCATGTCCATTAAATATTTCTGTTGATTTTTATAGGTGATCACTTCTGAAAAATGTCCTTCGGTCACCACTAATTTCCCAACATTTAAAATTTGCTGCTGAATCAGATTGGTGTTATAGTCAATTGTAGAATCATCTTCCTTTTTGAATTGGCAATATTTGAAAGCCAAAATCACAAGAACTACAATTACTGCTACGGATAAAATTCTTTTCAGTAAGTTTTGCATTATAATTTAATTAGTAGACCAATTTACTTCTTTTTTTCAAAAGGATTCTGGTTGGGGTAAAGTTTTTTTTGCCACGAATGGCACGAATTTTCACTAATCTATACTTTTGTTTACTGATAAATTCCAACCGCGCTAATTCGTGTTAATTCGC
>NZ_JAJMOY010000013.1 GCF_020991415.1 Flavobacterium sp. ENC
AAGGTATAAGCGCTGTTGCCAGATTTCTGACTGGTCTGTTTTTAATTCTTTTATCGGGATCACAATCGTTTCAGTCCCGTCTTCAGCTTGTTTCACGATCGCCCCGGGCCAATCGTAAATGAGATTCTGGAGATACACATAATTATCGCCCTTTCCTTCATACTCTTTAAACCATTCTTTGGCAGCCTGGACTTTTGTCCCCTCTGGAACTCCTGCTGCTTCGTACTCCTGCTGACAGCGTGTAAAAAAAACAGCAATCAGCACAGCAGTAATTATAGCTGCTGCTCTCTTAAAATTTTCTTTCATCATGTAATTCTTTTAGTTTATTATTTTGATCTTTTCTGAACAAAAAACACAGTATTAAGCTGCTGCAGCTAAGACTTAAAACAGGTTCTTTTTATAAAGTAAAACAATAATTTTGTAGTCCGGAAAACCGATTTATAACTGTAGGGTTTTAATTGATATTCGTAGTTAAATGATGTGATTCAGCCAAAATCCGGATGGGATTTCAATGAAAAAACTGTAAGACTGCCTTCTACTTTCCTGTGCTTTTTCAGGTTTTTATCAATTGTTAATCTTTCAAAAATTAAGAAGTAAACACACCAACTATTAGTTGGTTTTCATAGATTTGTAAAATCTATTTTTTCCGAAAATCATCAGGGAAAAAAAACATAAAATCTTAGGCCGATGAAAGCTGTTATTTTAACATTTTTATTTTTAATATTTTCCTCAACTTGTTACTCCCAACTGAGTTCTGACAAAATATTCGAAAGCTTTAAACAGGGAGAGCGCACCAACTGTTCGTCGATTGCTTTTATTAAGGCGGCCCTGAATATTTATGGACTGGATAATCTTTATACAGCAGAAAAAACGGCAGATAGTCTCTTTTATATCCGATTAAAAAACAATGCTTCATTTCAGTTGAAAAAGGAGGAACTGGAGAAAGCTAAATTTTCTGCGGGTTTTGTATTTATCAAAACCAATGAAGAAAGCAAAAGAATAAAAGACTACGCCGTACTAACCTATGCCGTAATGGCGAAATACAAACAAATTATCGACAGGGAGTCGACTTTTGATAAAGCTTTAGAGGATCTGGAAGATGGTGAAGTATACACCCCGACTATTTATAAATATTTAGGTTTCGAAAAAGACAAACAAATAGTACCCTTAAAAAGACTCTCCGGAAGCGAGTATTGTGGTGTTGTGGCCTGGTCTACTGCACATGCCGTTTTTGTGTGCGAGGAATATATGGACTATTATGGCAACAAAAAAAATATCTGGGGTAAATATCCCGGACGTTTCAGAATCATCAATACCGAACCGCTGCCAAAAATTTCGGAAAAAACAGATAACGCAGATAATTCAGATTTGTAATTCTTATTTGAAAACGCAGCCCATCCATTAAAGTCCCCAACTGATATGACACGAGAAAATTATATTCCCTTTAATAAGGAATTCTTACTCGAACAACAAATAGCTACGTTCTCTGAAGATAAAAAAAAGGTTGATGATTTTAAAAAGCTTTTCGACATCGTTGAACATTACTTTCATTACGAGGCTTTTAACCTGAACCGGAACCTGAAGCAGCATTATGCCTTATTCGATCCTGACCTGAGTCCGAAGGAACGTGAAGGATTTATTGGTAAAAGTGACTTTTCAGTTTTTAAGGAGACCCTTCTTACGGTTTTAAAACACGGAAACTATACCCGCATCGATCAGGAAACTTTAGACAGGGCTTTTAAGGAATCTGATTTAATAGGCCTGAATCTTTCTATCGATTTTAATGCTTTCAAAGATTATGAATTGTACGTTCGCGGACATCATAAAGCGAAAGAAACGGTTAAGAAATTTATTTTCTGGAAAAAGGAAATAGAAGTCGAATACTATGACCGTGTGATGATCTACCTGAATTATAACGAAGCCGATTATCTAAAAGAGAACAAGGTCAAATTAGGAAAAATGCCTATTGATCCGGGGTCTATCGGATTGAAGATTTTTAAACGGGTTCCTAAAAATGATCTTGAAACGATATTTCCAAATGCCATTCCGAGAATGTCCACCAGAGATAAGTTATTTTTCTGGGTGCCGGGAATCGGGGGCGGAATCTCTTTATTGAGTACCACGGTAATTCCGGCTTTAATTGGCATGTACGCGGCATATCAGTCCGGAGAAGCGATTGATTTACTAAACAGTAAAGCTTCGCTAAATCAGGGTTTAATTGCGTTGGGAATCTTGTCTGCCTACTTGTTCCGCCAGTACAGCAACTTTATCAATAAAAAAATCAAATATGGAAAAATGCTTTCCGACAGTCTTTACTTTAAGAATCTCGGAAACAACAGCGGCGCTTTCTATTCGCTCTTAAATTCATCTGAAGAAGAAGTACTAAAAGAAACGATACTGGCGTATGCTTTTTTAGACCGCAGTCCGAATCCGATCACTGCGGAAGAACTCGATGATCAGATTGAATCCTGGTTTATGACGAAGTTTCAGACCAACCTTGATTTTGATGTAAAAGATGCTTTAGACAAACTAAAAAACATTGGTCTGGGCATAGAAACAAACGGTAAATGGGAAGTAATTGCCCTGGATAAAGCCCTCGTGAAAATTGATGAATTGTGGGATACGGTTTTTGAGTATAATCAGAAATAAGAGTTTAATGAAAAGCTTTAGATAAACCAAATTATATAAAAACAAAAAAGAGGACTATTAGATCCTCTTTTTTGTTGTATAATCTTGTAAATTATTCGTTTTCAACCTCAATAAGGTCTTCTACCGTTTCTCCCATGTCACCCACGGCAACCAGTTCAGGTTTTGAAGCTTTCAGGGCATTGAACCTTTCCAGTTGTTCCAATTCTCCTTCTTCACCACTGAAATACGGGAAAACATCCATAATCGGCGATTCTGAAATAGCAGGGATAGTGTAATCTCCCATGGTGTTTTTCATTACCGTAATGGTATTATCATAGGCTTCTTTTACATCGTTGGCCTGAACCAAAAGATACATATTGGTTTTTCTTTCTTTACCGCTTTCTTCATCATAAGCCATTAAAGTAACTTTGGACTTAAACCAGCGATCGGCATTTTCAAACGGATGGATCTCGGCGTAATTCGCCACTTTTATATTGGTGATTTTAAATTCTTCACTCACATACGCCCCCATTTCTTCATTGATTCTGCTTTCTGCTTCTGTATAAGACACAGCATCTACCAAATACGGTTCTGTAGTAACTTTTTGTCCTCCAGTCTCATCGGTCTTTCTATATTTTACTTTGCATTCGTACCAAATTGCGCTCATTTCTTCTGTTTTTTAAGGTTGCCAAAGATAGATTTTAACGGGCATAAAATCGACAAATCCCAAAATAGATATTCACAATTTCGAATGAATTTAAGGATACATCACTCTTTGTTTTGTAACTCCTTATCTTTCAAACAGAAGCATTTTGTTACAGGGCCAAAACAATTAAAACCCTTCCGACCAGGTTAATAACCGAGGTGGTTAAAGCAAGGATTTCATTTACATTATTGAGTTTTTTCAGACTTCTGGCCAAATTATCAGCTTCTTCTTTTGTTGCAGTGGTGAGCTGGGTATAACGGGGATTGTTTTGGTCCAGTTCCCTTTTCAGAATTTCAAAATACGCATCCCGGAGCGCATCGTATTCTTCTACCAGTTTATCGAGTGCGGGTTCTCCTCCTTCCGTAAAGGCATCCTGCAAGAGCTGTGTCCTTCTGTTATTAAACTGGCTAATCGCTTCTGATAATGATTTTTTTAATTCTTCCTGCATTTTACTTGTCTTTTAGAAGTTCTTCGATTTTGTTTAAGGATGAAATAACAGCGCTGATATCTGTGCTTTGTCTGGCAATTTCAGCATGCGCTTTGGTCAGTTCCTGAAGTGCCTGACCAAAGGCATCCAGTTGTTTTTTCAAATCATTTTTCTGTTTCATGATATCATCCCTGTTCTGCAGTCTGTACATCAGAATTATGGTGGCGCTGTCACTGTAAGGCCCGGAATTGCTTTGAGAAATTTTACTGACGTCATACCGTTTGGAATCAACGGTATTGAGCCCTTCAGCATAGGAATTGTAAATCAGATCGATATAGTCATTCCAGGTTGGTTTATCGGCATTCCACAACTCCAAATACACTTCGGAAAGGACATACAATATTTCATTGTTTTTTTTCACTTCTTTTGCCTGAACGGCTTCTCCAGCCATTTTCAAAACATTAGGCAGTTTTGTTTTGACATCCGAAGGTAAGTCCGGCATTTTTTCGATCGCATCATAGCTATCCTGCAGGGCGGTCATCGCCTCTTTTGTTTTGTCCGAATACTTAGGGTCTGTTAAAAGCGAAAATGCTTTGTAAACCTCAAATAAATTTTGATAAGCCTGTATTCTTGGCTGTAATTGTCTGGAGAAATCAGGGGCTTTAGTGTCCGGTAATGCCATTGTGGAAGGACTAGGATGGGTAAGCACTTTTACCTCGTCCTGCTGCGATTTATCGATAGCGGACTGCTCTGATAACGTTGCATAAATACCCTGTGCTTTTTGTGAGACATCCATACCTTTTGCGGCGGTTGCATTTCCTAATTCAATAATTTTGGAGGAAGAACAGGAGGTTAGAAATAGTACTAACAGGATAATGAGACTTTGTTTCATTCTTTTTTGTTTTTGGGGGTGGAGTACTGTTTTACAGCACTTTACTAGGGAGGAATAAAATTACAAAAAAAGATTTCACCTTTTAAAATAAATCATGCTGATTCTTTGTCTTATGATTTTTTTTTTAATATCAGGACAGCCAACAGGTTTGCGTCAAATTTGTATTCGGAATTGCAGCTGTATAGTTTTTAATCCTTTGTAATGTTAAGAATGCAAAATATTCAATAGCTTTGTTAGATACCTAAATCCAAAAATATGAGAACATTAGAGCAATGGTTTGAAGAATATGCAGTAAGTCATCAGAATCCAAAAAACAAAGCGATTCATTATGTCTGTGTTCCGGCGATTTACTTTTCGATTGTTGGTTTATTAATGAGTATTCCGAGTGGTATTATTGCTGCTACTCTGCAATTGAATGCCCCCGTTATAGAAAACTGGGCTGTTGTGGTGCTGCTTTTTGTACTTATTTTTTACATTCGGTTATCGGTTGCCATGGCGATCAAAATTGCTGTTTTTTCTGCGATCTGTCTGGTGGTGAATTATTATATCGGACAGGTTTTACCTTTGTGGGCCTTTTCCATCGGTGTGTTTGTAATTGCCTGGATCGGTCAATTCTACGGCCATAATATTGAGGGTAAAAAACCTTCTTTCCTGAAAGATCTTCAGTTTTTAATGATTGGTCCTGCCTGGGTGGTCGAAAATTTGTTTTCCCGAAAAGGATAATTCCATTGATTCGATATATTCTTTTTAGACAATGGTCTAATGATACGATGATGCCCCAGCCCGGACAGGAACGGCATCCTTTTGTGGCGGGGTTCGCCGCAAAAGATACAGTGGATGGCCGGAATTGGCTCCTAAAAAAAATGGAGGCAAAAAATTTCTTCTTTGCCTCTGTGATATGATGCGCTCTCAAAGGATTTTTTTAATTCCCGGAATTCGCAAAAGCAACGCTCCGAGGATATAACTTGCTATCACTATTATGGGTGCCATGATGATAAATTTAAAGGCCGGATCAATTTGCCAATTTCTGATCATTAACGTTAAGCCTACAATGACCAGCGGATGGAAGATGTACACGACAAAATTACTGCGTGACAATTGAGTGCGTAACGCAGAAGTCTGGTTCCAGCTTTTTCTCGCTTTTACAAGAAATACGGTTATAATCGAAAGTCCGATGCATTGTTCCCACACCGCATATAGCAACGACTGCCAGTGAAATCCTCCGGAATACCATGAAACAGGCATGTCTAATTTTGCACGGATCAGAAAAAATACCGGAAAGAAAAACAGGAATACCACTATTGCTATTTTCAGGCGTCTTCCGGTCTGTGCTGTAAGCTGGTCCAGCCAATTGTTTCGGGCTGCCAGTATACCGATTATAAACAAGGAAATGTATTGTGTAAAATGTCCTAATTGAAAACCGACCGGTTCCAGAACCCAGCCCACCGGAAATACGATCCTTACCATAAAACTAATTACCCCTGTCACAACGGCAAATGCCAGTATCTGAAATGTTCCGGGTGCCGGAATTGCTTTTTTAGAACCGGTTTTGATGAATTTCTGCACGAAGACATACATCATGGTAAAAACCAACAATGCCGCTACGAACCACATGACCCCAAAATCGATCCAGCTGTCGTATCCCGAAAGATATTGCAGAAAGGTAATGTGATGTCCTTTTGCGAAATAATACACCAGATAGCTCACTATTGGAGAAAGTACAAAAGAATAAAATACTAACGGAATCCCCAGCCTTACCAAACGGTCTGTAATGAATTTAAAGGCACCTTTTTTCAGATAGGATGATTCGGTAAAATAAGCGGCCAGCAGAAAGAAAAAACCCATAAAAAAGGACTGGTTGATACTCACAAACATAGTCATTGGAACAAGTGCTGCAAAACAGCTTGTTTTCTGAACCCAATACCAGCCGCCAGAACCTCCGTAGGTAATAACGGTATGATGAAGAATGACTAATACCGTCAGTATTATTCTAATAGTGTCGATGTAAACTAATTTTTTTGATGAACCGGAAGTCGAAATTGCTGATGACATGATGGTTTGCTTTTACAGTTATTTTTCAACCGGCTATCGGTTGACTGTCGCAAACGTACAACAAGAAAAAGGGTTGTAAGACGGGGTTGTTATCAGTAACTAGCTTTTGTGACGAACAACAAGCTTAAGCGATGTATCGCTGTCTGAGCTGTTGGTAACAGCTGTCGAAATTGTCAATTTGTTTTCGGGAGACCGGAATTTTCTCATTGGTATCAGCAAACGATAACAGGTAGCCCTGTGAATTTCCGGTGACTTTTTCGACCCTGAACATGTTGACCAAATAGGTTCTGTGGCATCTGAAAAAATGTGGGTAATCCGAAATTTGCGCTTCGAATTGGGTGAGGGAAATTCTTTTTAATTCGGTTTCTATTTTGTTATCGACTGATTTTGTTAATTCGATATAATTGCCATCTGCTTTTACAAATAACAAATCGTCCAGAGTCAAACTGAAATCATCCTGTTTTACCTGCGTATTAATAAAAACAACAGCAGGAATTATTTTTTTGTTCTCCTCTATTTTAAGCGGCTGAAATTGCAGTACGAAGGGTGATCCTTTCTGTGATTGAAAATAGAAACTTACCACTCTGAGAAAAAAGTAAAAAAAGATTCCGGCCACCAGACAGTTCCTGATTTCTTCATACAGATAGCGCCAGGACCAATTGTCCGGATTGTTATAAATCAAATCACGCAGTAAAAAACTGGCCAGACCTGAGAGAACAAGAAAAACGCCAATATGAACATATTCCCGGAGTAAGTTCCAATTATGAAAATGGTCCTTTCCTTTTCTGAAATAATTGACAATGGAAAAATAGAAAAAGAACAGCAACGCAGGTGAAAAAGCATGTAAACCACAGATAAAAAAGTAGTTCATTTTGTGCTCGGGTTGGTATACCCCAAATGGCGTAAACAACAAAAGAAAAAACAAAAGCGTGACAAAAACAACAACGGCACTTCTGAATACGTTTGTCGGATGAAATCGCGATGGATATTCGATCTCTTTTACTAAATGTTCGCTGTTGATGTAGAATTGCATGATGTAACGTTCTTTTGGTTGCTTTGTATTATCCCCTGTTTTTGATGTCGCTTAGCACTCTTTCTTCCGTTGGCCTTAATGAAATAAGATATACAATCAGTAGTATTCCGGCCAGCAGAAAATCGGGTTTCAGGAACAATATGACAAAAGCAGCCCCTTCCAGAATTGCCCAGCGTATAATGGAAGCCGTTTGGTAAATGGGTAAATTTTCCCCGGGTTTTAATTCGGGATCGACCTGTTTTAATTGTGATTTGAACATCAGATTACTCACCAACAAAGCGATAATGGGTATTATGAGATAGATTGCAGATGAAGCATCAATAGTTGGAATTTTCAGATGTGCCATAGAAGGCTCTTCTACGAAAAAGTAAGCAATGCTGACTCCGGCGCAAATGGCAAGGTGAACAGTTTGCAGGATTTTTATTTTTTCTTTCATTGGGATTGGTTCTGTAGATTTTGTAAAACGAATATAGGAAATAAAACGAGAATTTATATAAAATGCCAATTATGGGACACTTCAGATTTAAAATTATTTAGATAGTATAGAGAAATTTGTTGTTTAATAATTGAGTCAAAAAAAACAATTCTACTTGTAAAAATATAGTTTATATATTAGCAATTACAAAAAAGAAAAATCAACTGTAATTCATAAATTTTATAAATTATGATTAAACTTAAAAAAGTAATTATTATTGGGGTTGTTGCCCTATTATCTAGCTCTTGTAATAAAAAAGATGAAGTTGTAAAACCAAAGAAAGAGCATAATACAAGTAGAAGAGATTTAGTTCTACACTATCATGAAAATTACTTTAAAAATTTGCGAAAAGAAATGGATAGAATAGAAATTTCTCTATATAAAATTAAAGAAACGGATTCGCAGGACACTACAAAACTTGTTAGAATGGATAGAATTGTAGATGTAAAAAAAATTAAAGAATTTGATTCATTATTTGATTCAACAAGAAACGGAGGATATTGCTGTTGTCCGCAAACTCACTATATAATCGATTTATTTAAGCAAAAGAAAAGATTAAAAAGGTTCAATGTTGATACTTTAAGAGTCAAGGATAAAGCCTTTATTTTTGACGTAAGTTACCAAACATCATATACAATTCCTCTGGCTGTCTGGAACAATTTCTTAACTGATTCACGACTTATTGCTAAGAAATAAACTAAAAAAAGCCATAAAAAAACCTATTTCATCACGAAATAGGTTTTTTGTTTAGTGACCGCGACAGGGTTCGAACCTGCAACCCTCAGAGTCGAAATCTGATATTCTATCCAGTTGAACTACGCAGTCAATATTTTAAAATTTCAATTTTTTAAATTCCAAATTCCAACTTGGAATTTGGAATTTCTGTTTTTTGGAATTTCTACTAAACTAATAATTTTTTTACAATTGTAGAAATTGTTTTCCCTTCAGCAGTTCCGCCTAGTTGTGCAGCAGCCAATCCCATTACTTTACCCATTGAAGCAATTCCGGAAGCTCCGGTTTCAGCGATAATTTTAGCAATTACAGCTTCTACTTCTTCTTCGCTTAATTGTGCAGGTAAAAATTTCTCGATTACTGCGATCTGAGCCAATTCCGGTTCCGCTAAGTCAGGACGGTTTTGCTCTGTAAAAATTCTGGCACTTTCTTTACGCGTTTTTACCAATCGCTGCAATAATTTAATTTCCTCGTCTTCTGTTAATTCTTCTTTAGATCCGGAAGCAGTGGCTGCTAATAACATTTCAGATTTAATGGCTCTTAATGCTTCTAACGCTACTGTATCTTTTGCTCTCATGGCTGTTTTAATCTCATCCATGATTTGTATTTGTAAACTCATTTGTTTTTTTATTTAGATAAGCAGCAAGGCTTATAAATTGATTATTTATTTGAAATTATGAACTTCTGTAATACATTCATCATTTGTCCGGCTGAGTCCATTCGGCTTCGCTCAGCATAAACTTAGTCGAAGTCTTTTCAGGTAATTCACCTTCAACTTCGCTCAGGGCGACAATATTTGTTAAATATAAATACTTTTAAAGTCAAATTTCCAAATTCTGTGCGAAGATAAAAAAAATAACCCGAAAATTAAATCCAATTTTCGGGTTATCCTATAATTATGATTGGATTATTAATCTACGTTATCGTGCAAAAACGAATTATTGGAACGCAATTGCAGATCATTATTACTGTCAGTACCCACAGAGATTCTAGAATTGGTTGTATTTGACTGTGTATTAGAAAGATCTATGCCCAATCTTTTATAGGCAGGTTCTTTTTCAAGTTCGTCAATTCTGGAAACATTATTATGGAATTTATAATTAAATTCTTTTAGTTTCTTTCTTCTTTCTTCCGCTCTCAGACGCAAAGTCTCTTCGATTGTCAATTCCAACGGAGAAACATGATCTGTTGTTGTAAAAGCCGGTTCCTGGGCAAAATCAACTCTCGGTTTCAAAGTAATGTTTAATTCCTCAGGAACTACATCCTGAATTACTTTTTCAGTCGGTTTTGAAGTGATCAGGTCGTTTTCAACTTCCATGTATTCTTCCAGCGAATATTTGATAATTCCGTTATCTGAAAGTTCTGTTACCGGAACAAACTGTACCGGATCGTTTACTTTTATATTACGGGTATCATTCGTTAATTCGAATAAAATCTTATTGTCTTCCACAACTGCCGGCTCTTTTTTCACTTCCGGTTCTGCTCTGAAAAGAGGCAGATCGAATGAAAAAGTAGTTTGTTCCTCTTTTTCGAAAACTCTTTGCTGAACAGGTTTTACTTCCTGGAAAGCGGGAACTTCCGGCGGGGAAATTTTAAAATCGATATCTGTAATTGGTGAAACGATTTCAAAAGTCACATCAAGGTTTTTGATAAACTCTGACATTACCACTAATTCTTCCTGATTGATTGTCGGAGCAACTGCTACTGGTGCAACCGGAGCAGCTGTTACGGGAGCAACCGTATCTTCCATCAAATCAAAAACAATCTTTTGTTCTGAAGGGGCACTAGGTGTCTCTGCATTTACATCAAAAGAAGTAAGTGTTCTGTTGGTTAAATTATGAACACTTCTTTGTTCATCTTCTAACGTATGAATGATTTTTTTAGGCTCTGTATTTACAATTTCGTTTTGTTGTTCAACATCAAAACCAGTCGCAATAATAGTCACGGCAATAGCCTCACCCAGAGTTTCGTCTTCACCAACCCCCATGATGATATTAGCGTTAAATCCTGCTTCTGCCTGAATGTGATCATTGATTTCTCCGATCTCATCCAGTGTAATTTCATCTGATCCAGAAACGATAAGCAACAATACGTTTTTGGCTCCTGTAATTTTGTTGTCGTTTAGCAACGGAGAATCCAATGCAGAAATAATTGCATCTTTTGCTCTGTTTTCACCTTCCGCAACAGAAGATCCCATGATAGCTGTTCCACTGTTTGACAAAACAGTTTTAGCATCACGTAAATCAATATTTTGAGTATAGTGGTGCGTGATTACTTCGGCAATACCTCTTGAGGCTGTTGCCAAAACTTCATCTGCTTTGGAGAATCCTGCTTTAAAACCAAGATTTCCGTATACTTCTCTTAATTTATTATTATTGATCACAATTAATGAATCGACCTGCTTACGCAATTTTTCGATTCCTAAAAGTGCTTGTTCCTGACGTACTTTCCCTTCAAACTGAAAAGGAATTGTTACGATACCAACGGTCAGGATCTCTCTTTCTTTTGCCAGTTGTGCAATTACCGGGGCTGCACCGGTACCTGTTCCTCCACCCATACCAGCGGTAATAAATACCATTTTGGTACCACGGTCTAACATTTTTTCGATATCGGCGATACTTTCAATAGCAGATTGCTGGCCTACGTCAGGATTTGCTCCTGCTCCAAGACCCTCCGTTAAGTTCATCCCTAACTGAATTTTATTTGGTACAGCACTGTTTTGAAGTGCTTGTGAGTCAGTATTACAAACGATAAAATCTACCCCTTTAATACCTTGCTTGAACATGTGGTTGATTGCGTTACTTCCGCCTCCACCGACACCTATTACTTTGATTACATTTGATTGGTTTTTCGGTAAATCAAATGAAATACTTCCAAATTCTGAGTTGCTCATCATCTTTTTGGTTTTGAAATTCTTATTAAATACATTTTTTACTTCTTGACTTGGGGCAAAAAGTAATCCTTTTCGTTTCTTATTCTATTATTCTGCGTTGTCTAAAAAATCTTTGATTTTATCGACATAACGATCAAAAAATGATCTTCTTATTTTTGTTTCGGTAGATTCTTCTTTGCTCACTGCATTCCTGACTTCTCTGTGATCATCGAAAGTTTCTACCCTTTCAACGTAATTTTCTTCCACTTCGTATCGCTGTTGTACGGGCGGTTGCGGCGGAGTGTTAACATTTCTGTACACTACTTTTGGCTGCTCGTTTACAAGTTCCATTCTAACAGCACTTTGGGTGCTATTTTCGATACTATTCATCACAAGACCTACTGCTGTCGCAAATAAAGGACTTGAAATTTCTTCGCTTGAATTCCCTGCCAGGTGCTCATTTGGATATCCGATTCTGGTATCCATTCCTGTGATATACTCTACTAATTGTTTGATATGTTTCAGTTGAGCCCCGCCACCGGTAAGCACAATTCCGGCAATTAGTTTTTTACGCGGATCTTCGTGTCCGTACGCTTTAATTTCAGCAAAAACCTGCTCTACAATTTCTACCACACGGGCATGGATAATTTTAGATAAGTTTTTAAGCGAAATCTCTTTTGGTTCTCTTCCTCTTAAACCCGGAATAGAAACAATTTCGTTGTCTTTATTTTCTCCCGGCCAGGCTGATCCGAATTTTATTTTTAAAAGCTCTGCCTGTTTTTCTATAATCGAGCATCCTTCTTTGATATCTTCCGTAATCACATTTCCTCCGAAAGGAATTACCGCGGTATGACGAATGATACCATCTTTAAAAATGGCCAGATCTGTTGTTCCGCCACCAATATCAATAAGTGCTACTCCGGCTTCTTTTTCTTCCTGGCTTAAAACCGCATCAGCAGAAGCTAAGGGCTCTAATGTCAGTCCTGACAATTCGATTCCGGAACTCTGGATACATCTTCCAACGTTTCTGATCGAAGAAGCCTGTCCTACTACTACGTGAAAACTGGATTCCAGTCTTCCGCCGTACATTCCGATAGGTTCTTTAATCTCAGACTGCCCGTCGATTTTGAATTCCTGTGGCAAAACGTGAATAATTTCTTCTCCCGGTAACATGGCTAATTTATTCACCTGGTCAATCAGAAGCTGAATATCGTTTTCGCCAATTACTTCTTCCGGATTACTACGGCTGATGTAATCGGTATGCTGTATACTTCTGATGTGCTGTCCGGCAATACCGACCACCACATCTTTTATTTTATAACCTGAATTGTTTTCTGCTTCAAGTATTGCTTGCTGAATGGACTGAATGGTTTGCGTGATGTTGTTTACAACGCCTCTCGCAACTCCTAAACTTTTGGATTTCCCAATACCCAGAATTTCCAGCTTTCCATACTCGTTCTTTTTGCCGATCATGGCAACTATCTTTGTCGTTCCAATATCTAGACCTACTGCAATGTTATCTTTTTCCATTTTCTATTATTTTGTGCAAACTACTTGTTCCGTAAACCTAAGGTCAATTTTTTTGTAATTGTATAACGAACTATCTAAAACTGCTTTTTGAAAAAAGGCTTTATAGTTTCTGAATTTTTTATCAACATTCATCGTTCTGCCAAAATCGATGAAGTAATTATAATTTCTGTTAAACATTTTTAAGCTACCATTAGGCATAATTTGAATTGCAATGATGTTTTTTTTCAAAAACGCATCGTCATAAATTGTGCGAAACAGCGTAGCTAAATCTTCGTTATTTTTTTTATTTATTGCCCCGGAAACAAGCGGAACCCGCGCCGTAAAATTGTCCGACAAAGGCATTTTATTTCCCTCATAGTCAATATAAAAAGACCGGTCGCCATCGTAAACACGGGCGATCGGAGTCTTCTGTTTTACTACCGCTTTCAGAACACCATCGATACTTACAAAAACGTCTGACTTTTCAATCATGTCCTGCGTATCGAGGTTTTTTTCTATCTTATTCAAATCTACTTCATCTTTTCGGATACTGGAAGCGTCTGTTTTATTTTCTATCAACAATTTATTAACCGTTTCAGGCTTTACAAACAGCGTATTTTCTCCTACAAAAACAACGGCCGATTTCTTCAGTTTTCTATTCCCGTTTCGATGCTGGGCAAACGAATACAAAAAAAGTACGAGCCCAAAAATGAGAAGCAACCGAATATTTGTCCAATTAAATATTTTCATTTAGCATTTTTTTAATTGACGGAACCATTTCACCAATATCACCAGCTCCTATTGTCACAATTATTGGCGCATCACTGGCTTCGATGGACGCTAATAAATCACTTTTTGCAACAATTCTTTTGTTTGGATTTGTCATTTTACCTAACAGCCACTCTGATGTAATCCCTTCCATCGGAAGCTCGCGTGCCGGGTAAATATCCATTAAAAACACTTCATCAAACGCAGATAAGCTTTCGGCAAATCCGTCAGCAAAATCCCTTGTCCTGCTGAATAAATGCGGCTGAAAAATCGCCAGTACTTTACGATTCGGATATAATTCCCTAACCGCCTGATGCACTGCATTTATTTCTGTCGGATGATGGGCGTAATCATCTATATAAACCAATTGGTCTGTCTTGATCTGATACGAAAAACGTCTTCTGATTCCATTGAATGAGCCAATAGCTCTTGCAATGGCCTCGGTCGGGGTGCCAAAAGTTTTAGCCATTGCAATAGCCATCAATCCATTCATAAGATTGTGTTTACCAGGCAATCCAAAACGTAAATTCGTTATCGTTTCTGATGGCGTCTGCACGTCAAAAACATAATTGGCGTTTTCTATTCGAACATTAAAGGCTTTGTATACAGCCTCTTCATTTATAGCACACTGAACGCCTTCCAGAGGCAAATCCTTGGTTATAAACAATTTATTTTTATCCTCAACTTTTGAGGCAAATTCTACAAACGAAGCTTCTATAGCCTCACTCGTACCGTAAATATCCAAATGATCCGCATCCATCGATGTGATGCAGGCAATATCGGGATGCAGGTGCAGAAACGATCTGTCGAACTCATCTGCTTCCACCACCGTAACGGTTTTTCCGTTTCCGATTAAATTAGAGTTGTAGTTTTCTACAATTCCACCCACAAAAGCGGTAACATCAGCACCACTTTCATGTAAAATATGTCCCAAAATGCTTGAGGTTGTTGTTTTTCCGTGCGTTCCTGCAACAGCAAAACAAAAAGTATCTTTTGTAATGATTCCTAAAACTTCAGCACGCTTTTTAACCTCGTAATGTCTTTCGATAAAAAAGTTCCATTCGGAATGCGTTTTAGGCACTGCCGGAGTAAAAATTACCAACGTATTCTCTACGTAATAATCGCTCGGAATCAAACTTATATTATCTTCAAAATGAATAGCAATACCACTTTCAATCAACTCATCTGTCAGCATTGACGGCGTTTTATCGTACCCTGAAACCTGTTTCCCGATATATTTAAAATAACGGGCCAGCGCACTCATTCCGATGCCTCCAATACCAATAAAATAAACGTTTTGTATTTGATTTAAATTCATTTCAATTTATGTTTTCAGCTTAAAACCAGCGCTTTATATTTTATAAAAAACTAGCCCTTAAGCCTTTGTATTTTCTTTTGTTTATGAATCAAAAATGCCTAAAATAACATAGTTCAATTCCTCTGATGTTCTATAATTATTATAAAAAGTTACATTATAACAACTTTTTAATCTGATCTACAATAACTTTCGTAGCATTTGGCATCGCCAGTTTTTTGATGTTATCACTTAATTGTTTTTGTTTGCCATGATCTTTCACCAAAGCTTCAAAAACAATACTAAACTGACTGTCCAGTTCTGATTCTTTCAGCAAAATCGCCCCTTTTGCCTCTACAATGGCCTGGGCATTTTTGGTCTGATGGTCTTCTGCTACATTGGGTGACGGAATAAAAATCACAGGTTTGCCAACGATACATAATTCCGAAACGGATGAAGCTCCTGCGCGTGAAATGATCACATCTGCCGCTGCGTACACAAAATCCATTCTTTCAATAAAATCAACCACTCTCACGTTCTGCTGAGCGTGTTTTTTATAATCCTCAAAATATAATTTTCCACATTGCCAGATGATCTGAACGTCCTGCGAAAGAAAATTCTGCAATTCTTTTTCAATTAACTGATTGACTCTTCTGGCGCCTAAGCTCCCGCCTAAGACCAACAATGTTTTTTTATTCGGATCTAAACCGTAAAAAGCGATTGCTTCATCACGCTTACTGTCGATATCTATTAAATCCTGACGAACGGGATTTCCGGTCAGAATAATTTTTTCTTTAGGAAAAAAGCGTTCCAGATTCTCATATGCAACACAAATTGCATTTGCTTTTTTACTCAACAATTTATTGGTAATTCCGGGAAATGAATTTTGTTCCTGAATTACTGTCGGAATTCCTGCTCCTCCGGCTGC
The DNA here is from genome assembly GCF_020991415.1 of Flavobacterium sp. ENC. GTDB lineage: Bacteria > Bacteroidota > Bacteroidia > Flavobacteriales > Flavobacteriaceae > Flavobacterium. The sequence goes on from NZ_JAJMOY010000013.1 coordinate 16,317, forward strand.
CTGCAATAAAGGGCCGCTCGCAAATCCTCCTGTTCCTATTACCACATTTGGTTTAAATTGTTTGATGATTCGTCTGGACTCCAGCAAACTTGTTGCCAGTTTTAACGGAAACATCAAATTCTGCAAGGTTAATTTTCTTTGTAAGCCGGCAATCCAAAGTCCTTTTATCTCATACCCTGCCTGAGGCACTTTCTGCATTTCCATTTTATCCTTAGCCCCGACAAAAAGGAACTCTGCATCAGGAAATTGTGTTTTTAATTCATTAGCAATAGCGATCGCAGGATAGATGTGTCCTCCTGTTCCGCCGCCACTTAATATGAATTTATAATTTGCCATATTTTTAAAAGTTATTCGCTCTAAAAATTATTCTTTTTAATCTTATTTGTTTAAAACTGCATTCATCGGATTTCTCGAATTATCTGCAATGGAATACATTTGCTCTTCTTCGTATATTTCTTCTCTTTCGTCAACCGGCAAATCTTCTTCGGCCAGTTCTTTATCGATCAGTCTTTGAAGTGCTTCTTTTCTTCTTTCTTTTTCCTGTAGTTCTTCTACAATTTCTTCGTCTTTTTTGGTCACGCTAATGATAATTCCGAGCGAAAAGCAGGTCATCCAGATCGAACTGCCCCCGCTACTGATCAACGGAAGTGTCTGCCCTGTTACCGGCAATAATTCTACTGCAACCGCCATATTGATCATCGCCTGAAAGATCATCGGAAAACCGAGTCCGACGACGACTAATTTCCCAAATAATGTATTGGCTTTATGCGAAGCGATTACAAATCGGAACAATAACAATAAATACAGCAGCAAGATCGAAACCCCGCCCACTAAACCGTATTCTTCTACAACAATGGCATAAATAAAATCGGAAGAGGATTGCGGCAAAAAGTTCTTCTGAACGCTTTTTCCGGGTCCTAAACCTCCGAATCTTCCGGATGCAATGGCAATTTTTGCTTTTTCAATCTGATAATCATCTTCATCGGGTTTATCTGTCGTAAAATTTTCAATACGGCTTCCCCAGGTTCCTACCCTGCTGAAAAATCGCGATTCCGGAAATGCTTTTGCAATCAGAAGGAAAAACAACAGCATGGCTACTCCTGAGCCTATGATAAATGCTATGTACTTTATGGGATATTTCCCTATAAATGTCAGCATAATCACCATCGAAAAAATCAATGCGGTGGTAGAGAAATTCGCCGGTAAAATCATGGCTAAGGTTATAAAAACCGGAACCCAAAGCTGTACTAACGAAGTCTGAAACGGCTCGTTTTCTTGTTTTGTTTTTGACAAATAACGCGCTACATAAATGAACAAAACAATAGAGGCCAGTGTTGATGTCTGAAACGTGATTCCGATAAACGGTACCTGAATCCAACGGCTTGCATTTGCCCCGGCAATTACGGTTCCTTTCAGCAACGTATACAACAGCAAGATCCACACAACCGGTAATGCTATTTTTGAAATGGCCCTGAAATAATGGTACGGCACTTTATGAACCCAATAGATAATCAGGAATCCGATACAAATATGTGCCAGATGTTTGACCAGATACCCCAGCGTGTTTCCGGTCCCATGACCAATATAGGCCAGATTACTACTCGCACTAAAAACAGGCATAAACGAAAACAGCGCCAATAAAGCCACGAATGACCATATTACCCTATCTCCTTTTAGTTTGTTTACCAGCTCTTTCATAATTTTAGATTTCTGATTTTAGATTTTAGATTATTCTTAAACCTTCGGTTTTATATTATTAATTCTATTGTTTACTGTTTTTAAACTGCTGACGAAAATAGCTGTTAACTCATTTCCTTCTTTCAGGATTATTTCTAACTCTGATTTATCACTCCAATTCTTTTCTTTTATAATCTCTAACCAAAATAAAGTTTCGTCCGCTTCCTCTAAAACGATATTCATTTTAGCAACAAATTCTTTATCACTTCTTGCTCTGCAAACTGCTCGATAATTAGCTCCTACAGATGTTCCACTTCTCACAATTTGATTTGCAATTACTTTTACAACGTATGTAGCAGGTAATTTTTCAGCTAAATCAATTATCTTCAAAGAGAACTTTTTTGTCCTCACCTTCATCTCCTCAGTCGTCATCTCAAAAACTTTTTTTGATTTCAAAGTTTAGAAAACAATCTAAAATCTAAAATCAGAAATCTAAAATTACAAGTTATGAACCGCTTGCTTAAACTGCTTTCCACGATCTTCGTAGTTTTCGAATAAATCGAAACTGGCACAGGCCGGGGACAATAAAACGGTATCTCCTTTTTCCGTAAGGCGTTGTGCTGTTTTTACGGCATCGCTCATATTGTTTACTTCAACCATGATGTCCACAACATTTCCAAAAGCTTCTATGATTTTGCGGTTATCAACTCCAAGGCAAATAATTGCTTTTACTTTTTCACGAACTAGTGACATCAGTTCGTTGTAATCGTTTCCTTTATCCACTCCGCCTACAATCCATACTGTTGGAACGTTCATACTGTCTAAGGCAAAGAATGTCGCATTTACATTTGTTGCTTTCGAATCATTGATGTATTGTACATTCTGAATTTTTAATACTTTTTCCAAACGATGTTCCACACCTTGAAAATTAGATAAACTTTCGCGTATTGTTGCATTTCTAATTTGCATCAATTTTGCTACAGAGCTTGCTGCCATTGCGTTTTTCATGTTATGTTTTCCTTCTAACGCAATGTATTCTGTTTCCATTGTAAACTCTTCTTGGTTGATCTTTATTTCCATTTTGTTGTTATTTATAGAAGCCCCTTCATCGAATTTTTTAGACAATGAGAAAGGAATTAATTTTGCTTTTGTTTTGTTATTTTTTAACCATTCTGCAATTGCCTCATCATCTGCATCGTAAATAAGATAATCGCTTTCGGTCTGATTCATTGTTATACGAAACTTTGAATTGATGTAATTTTGATATTTATATTCATATCGGTCCAGATGATCCGGACTGATATTGGTAATTATGGCGATATCAGGTCTGTATGCTACAATTCCGTCGAGTTGAAAACTGCTTAACTCCAACACGTATGCATCGAACTTATTGTCGGCTACCTGCCAGGCAAAACTTTTTCCGATGTTCCCTCCTAAACCAACATTCAATCCTGCTGATTTTAGCAGATGGTGCGTTAGCATTGTCGTTGTTGTTTTACCGTTACTTCCGGTAATTCCAATTGTTAGGGCCTCCGTAAAAGGTTTAGCAAACTCAATTTCTGAAATCACACTGACTCCGGCTTCGATCAGTTTTTTTACTATGGGTGATTTTTCCGGAATTCCCGGGCTTTTCATGACCACATCGGCATTCAGGATCAGGGATTCAGTATGCTGCTCTTCTTCCCATGCAATCCCATTAATGACAAGAACTTCTTTATAGTTTTCCTTTATTTTTCCGAAATCAGACACAAAAACATCGTAACCTTTTTTCTTCCCGAGAATAGCGGTACCTACACCGCTTTCTCCTCCTCCTAATACTACCAGTCTCATCTATCTTAATTTTAAGGTAACGATTGACAAGATGGCTAACATGATGGCAACAATCCAGAATCGGGTCACAATTTTACTTTCATGATATCCCTTTTTCTGATAGTGATGGTGCAAGGGTGACATCAGGAAAATTCTGCGGCCTTCGCCAAAGCGTTTTTTGGTAAATTTGAAATAACTCACCTGTAAAACCACTGAGAAATTTTCCACCAAAAAGATACCACACAATAGCGGAATCAATAGTTCTTTACGAACTGCAATGGCCAAAACGGCAATGATTCCTCCAATGGTCAAACTTCCTGTATCTCCCATAAAAACAGAGGCGGGATACGAATTGTACCAAAGAAATCCGATCAGTGCACCGACAAAAGCCGATATAAAAACCGTCATTTCTCCCGAATTGGGGATGTACATGATATTGAGATAATTTGAAAAAATTATATTTCCGGAAACAAACGTAAATATTCCGAGCGCCAGAACCGAGATAGCCGAGGTTCCTGCTGCGAGTCCGTCAATTCCATCCGTTAGATTAGCTCCGTTAGAAACAGCAGTAATGATAAAAATAACCACGGGAATAAAAATCAGCCACGCCCATTTCTCATATCCTTCACCTGTAAAGGCTAAGATTTCAGCATAATCAAACTCATTATTTTTAACAAAAGGAATTGTTGTTGCTGTTGATTTTTCTTCAACCGGTGCAGGCAAAACCACGGTCGTATTGACATTTTTGTAAATATCCGTTCTTCCGGTATCTGTTCGTACTGTCACAGCAGGATTGAAATACAATACCGCTCCGACAATAATCCCTAAACCTACCTGTCCGATAACTTTAAAAATTCCTTTCAGTCCTTGTTTGTCTTTTTTGAATATTTTAATATAATCATCCACGAAACCAATTATCCCCATCCAAAGGGTCGTTACGATAAGCAGTACGATGTAAATATTATGCAGACGTGCAAATAACAAAACAGGCACCAATGTGGCGAAAATGATAATCAGCCCTCCCATTGTCGGGGTTCCCGCTTTTTCATTCTGACCTGCCAGACCTAACTCACGAACGGTTTCACCCACTTGCTGTTTGCGCAAAAAATTGATGATTCTTTTCCCGTAAATCGTGGACAAAAGCAAGGAAAGCATCAATGCGAGCGCCGATCTGAAAGTGATGTACTGAAAAACGCCCGTTCCCGGTATGTCTAATGTTTTGTCTAAATATTCAAATAAATAGTATAGCATATATCTTTTATTTTAAATTTCGTTTTTGAAACTTAAACTCCAATTTTTAAAATCCCAAATCCCAACGCTTCAATTGGATTTTGGAATTTGAAAATTGAAATTTTTATTTTGTTACTTCCCCAGTTGATCTAATATTTCTTTCACGGTTTCCATATCGTCGAAATGATGGCGAACACCATTTATTTCCTGATAGGTTTCATGGCCTTTTCCTGCAATCAGTATAATATCGTTGGGCTGAGCCAATTGACAGGCGGTTTTAATCGCTTGTTTTCGATCGGTAATTCGTAATACTTTTTTATAATTATGGGCCTCAACGCCTTTTTCCATTTCATCTAAAATCACTTCCGGATCTTCATTTCTTGGATTATCAGAGGTCAAAATTGCTTTATCACTAAGATCTGTAGCAATTTTTGCCATAACCGGTCTTTTTGTTTTATCCCTGTTTCCGCCACAACCTACAACGGTGATCAATTGTTCGTTTTTGGTACGGATATCATTAATGGTCTTTAAAACATTGTCCAAAGCATCCGGTGTATGTGCGTAATCAACGATCGCGGTAATGTTTCCTTCTGAAACTATGTACTGAAAACGACCAGAAACACTCTCTAAATCAGAGAGTAAACGCAATGCCTCCAGACTATCCATTCCCAGCTCTACGGCAGTTCCGTAAATCGCCAGAACGTTGTATGCGTTGAAAGTTCCGATTAGTTTTACCCAAACTTCATTATCATTTACTTTTAACAATAAACCGGATAACTGACTTTCTAAAATCTGTGCTTTAAAATCTGCATATGATTTTAAGGCATAGGTAAATTTTCTGGCAACTGTGTTTTGCAGCATTACAGCCCCATTTTTGTCATCACTATTGGATAAAGCGAAAGCTGTCTTTGGCAATGAATCAAAAAACGATTTTTTTACATCTCTGTATTCTGCGAAAGTCGGATGGTAATCCAAATGATCGTGTGACAGATTCGTGAAAATCCCGCCCACAAAATGCAAGGCTTCTGTTCTCTTTTGGTGAATTCCGTGTGAACTCACTTCCATAAAACAATGTGTCACGCCGGCTTCAATCATTTCGTTCAGATAATGATTGATCGTGATTGAATCCGGAGTGGTATGTGTCGCCTTATATTCTGTTTGATCTACCATGATTTTTACAGTTGACAACAAACCAACTTTAAAACCTGCTTTTTCAAACAATTGAAACAATAAGGAAGCAATTGTTGTTTTTCCGTTTGTACCGGTTACCCCCACCAATTTTAATTTCTCGGAAGGATTTCCGAAATAATTAGCCGCCATAAAAGCCAAAGCCGAATTGGTATCTGCAACTTTTATATAAGTAATCCCTTTTTCAAGAATTCCCGGCAGCTCGTCGCAAATAACAGCAACAGCCCCTAACTGAATTGCTTTTTCAATAAAATCATGACCATTGGAAAGTGATCCGCGAATGGCTACAAAAACATCTTTCTCTTCGATTTTTCTGGAATCAAACTCAATTTTATGTATATCGATATCCGTTGAACCCGTTACAGATTCAATAGCTACTTTGTATAATATGTCTTTCAGTATTTTCACGATAATTCTAATACTATGGTTTCGTTTTTACTAATCTGCTGTCCAGCCTGCAACGACTGTTTTTTTACTTTCCCTACTCCGTTTACTTTTACTTTTAAACCTAAATTCTCCAGTAAAGCAATGGCATCCATCCCCGGCATTCCTTTTAAATTCGGAATTTGTTTTGTTTTCTTTTCTGCCTTCGCATAATATTCGTTATAACTGTTTTCCTGTTTTGGAATTCTGGAATCCAGCTGTTTGATTTTATTGGTGGAAGGCGCATCTGTAAATATTTTTTGGGCAATTCTTTTAAAAACCGGCCCTGCAACGTCTGCTCCGTAATAATTATTTTTTGATGTATTCGGTTTGTGAACGACTACAATACACGAATATTTAGGATGATCTGCCGGAAAATAACCTACAAAAGAAGAAGCATAATACAAGGCTGATTTTCCTTCTTTTCCACCGTAATTCATTTGGGCGGTTCCTGTTTTTCCTGCCATCGAAAAATCTTTCGAATACAATTTGGAAGCCGTTCCTTTTTTAACCACATTCAACAAAACAGCTCTTAGTTTTTTAATTGTTTCCGGTGAACAAATCCTTGGATTAATCACTTCTGTATCAAATTTTTTAATGGTTTTATTCCATTCTTTAATTTCAGATACAAACTGCGGTTTTACCATCACGCCGTTATTGGCAACCGAATTGTAAAATGCCAGTGTCTGCATTGGTGTCACTGAAACTTCATAGCCAAAAGCCATCCACGGAAGTGAAATTCCCGACCAGTGTTTGTCTCCGGGCTGTGGGATATAAGGTCTTCCTTCTCCTTTAAAATGCAATCCCAATGGTTTATCTAATCCATAACTCTTAATGTGATTCACAAACCTGGATGGATTGCTTTTATAATTTTCATAAACCGCCTGAACCATTACTGTATTGGATGAAAGTTCAAAACCACGTGCTAATGAAACTTTACCATAACCACCTCTGTGCGAATCAGTAACAGAACGGCCATAATATTTCACTTGTCCGTTGTGACTATCGTAAACCGTACTTGTATCGGCTACTTTATCTTCTAAAATCGCCATTAAATCGACTAATTTAAACGTCGATCCCGGCTCATGAGATTCTGCAACAGCGTAATTTGTGGTTTCATAATACGATCCGTCTTCTGCTCTTCCTAAATTCGAAATTGCTTTTACGTGACCTGTTTCCGTTTCCATAACCACGACGCAGCCATGATCTGCTTCGTAATCTTCTAATTGTTTCAGCAAAGCGTGGTGCGCGATATCCTGAATAAAAACATCAATTGTCGAAATCACATCATACCCGTCAATTGGGTCCACTTCATTTACATCCCGAATCGGTTTCCACTGTCCTTTGGCAATTTTTTGTTTCAGGATTTTTCCGTCTTTTCCGTTCAGGTAACTTTTAAAAGCCCATTCAATTCCTTTCCCGACTTCTACTCCTGTTGCAGGGTCAATTCGGTCGTAACCGATGGTTCTTTCTGCAATTTTCCCAATCGGATGTTTTCTGACCGTTTCCTGTTCGATGATAATCCCGCCCTTGAAAGCCCCTAAATTGAATAATGGAAATCCTTTAATTTTTACATAATCCGTATAACTCAGATTGCGTGCAATCAAATAATATCGGTTTTTATTTTCCCGGGCTTTTCTAAGCTCTTTTTCGTAAAAACCTCCCGGTCTGTCCAGAACAGTCGCCAATGAATCTGCTAATGCTTTTACATGTTTTTCGAAAGTTTCTGTTTTTGGCGCTTTGGCATCAAAACGAATCTCGTAATTCGGAATAGAGGTTGCCAGTAAACTTCCGTCTGCCGAATATATATTTCCCTTGTTTGCCGGAATTACAAAATTCCGAACGGTACGCTGTTTTGCTAATTTTCTGTAATAATCCCCTTCAACCCATTGAATATTGGTCAATTTAACAACAATAGCAATTGCCATCAAAAAGATGAAAACTGCTACGAGGTAAATTCTGTAGGATATATGTTTATCGTCTACTGCCATATTCTTTTAAGGAAACTTTTTTCTTCTTCTTTTTTGACTTCTATTTTCACAGGAGGCACGGTTGACGGGAAAATTTGCTTTTCGAGCATCTTATCTGATATCGTTGACTCCATTTTCAACTTCATTAATTCTGAACGGCGGTCTACAAATTCTGACCGCAATTCTTTTACATCATTATTCAGTTTTGCAATTTCAAAAACCTTTTGCTCGTATCGCTGCGTATTGGCAATCATTATTATAGCGAGCAGAATGATAAAAACAATGAACCTCCAGTTTTTCACGGCGTCATCGTTAATCAGAAATCTTGCTTTTAATATGCTAAATACTCCACCTTTCATCTTACCTATTAATTATACCTTTTCAGCAATTCTTAATTTTGCACTTCTTGCTCTGTTGTTTATCTTGATTTCTGCATCATCCGGAACAATCAGTTTTCCGATTGTTTTAAAAGGAACCGAGAAATTTCCAAAAAAATCACGTTCGGGTTCTCCTTCAAACATTCCGTTTTTAATAAATCGCTTTACCAGTCTGTCTTCTAAAGAATGGTACGATATCACGGACAATCTTCCTCCCGGATTCAGGATCTCTAATGACTGCTCGATAAATTCTTTCAAAACGTCCATTTCCTGATTGACCTCAATTCGAATCGCCTGGTAAATCTGAGCCAGTATTTTATTTCGGACTCTTTCCGGTAAATATTTAGCCAGCACTTCTTTCAGTTCGTCTGTCGTTTTGATTGGGTAATGCTCTCTGGCTTCTACAATTGTTCTTGCCAGAACCGGAGCGTTTTTCAATTCTCCGTAATCATAAAAAACACGACGTAAATCCTGCTCTTCGTATTCATTCACTACACGATAGGCATTCAAATCATTTTTCTGACTCATTCTCATGTCCAGTCCGGCGTCAAAACGGGTTGAAAAACCTCTTTCCGGAACATCAAACTGATGGGACGAAACCCCTAAATCCGCCAAAATTCCATCTACCGATTTAACACCGTGAAAACGCAAAAATCTTTTTATAAATCTGAAGTTCTCATTAATTAAGGTAAACCTTTCGTCCGGCAATGCATTTGCCAACGCATCTTCATCCTGATCGAAAGCAAATAATTTTCCGTTTGGCCCAAGTCTGTTCAGAATTTCTTTCGAATGACCACCGCCGCCAAACGTAACATCTACATACACACCGTCAGGTTTAATATTTAAACCATCAACTGTCGGATGAAGTAAAACCGGATTATGATATTCCATTGTCGTCGTCATTAATATTTCCCATTACTTCTTCGGCCAGATCTGCAAAATCCATATCTTCGCCGCTTATTGATTTTTCATATAAATCTTTATCCCAAATCTCCACAATATTAACCGCAGATGAGAACACAACATCTTTAGCAATACCTGAAAAAGCTACTAAATCCTTCGGAACCAGCAATCTTCCCAGTGCATCAATTTCTACCACTTTCACTCCTGCCGTAAATCTTCTGATGAAATCATTGTTCTTTTTTACAAAACGATTCAGTTTGTTGATTTTCTGCATCATCAAATCCCATTCTTCCATCGGATACAGCTCCAGACACGGTTGAAAAACAGAGCGCTTCAAAACAAACCCGTTTTGAAGGGAAGAAGCCAATTGCTTTTTCAAAGGTGCAGGCATCATTAGCCTCCCTTTAGCATCGACTTTACACTCATATGTTCCTACAATTGTGTTCAAGAAAATGTTTTACTATAGTTGTACAGCAAAAATATAAAAAAAAATACCACATTCTACCACTTTATACCACTTTGTTGATAAGTTTAACCACTTTTACCCCCTGACAATTAATCGATAGACAATCAACACTTTAGATATAAATTATTTTAAAGACATTATTGTTTAACAATTACAAAAAATACACATCCATTCTCTTAAAAAACTAATTATTATGCAAATATTTTAACATTCGCCATAATCTCAAAAACCACTCCTACAAGCTGACTTTTAGCCACTTACTAATTCGACAAAAATTATCTAGTTAAAAAAGGGTGGCAAAAATTCATTTTTATTTTTTTAACCCTATATTTGTCCAAATTGAAATTGGCATTACAATAAATGGACAAACACTACAAAAAAGAAGGCAAGTACAGCTATTATGAAGCTGGAGAAGGAACTCCTATCGTTATTTTACATGGCTTAATGGGAGGCCTCAGTAACTTTGATGCTGTAGCGCAATATTTTCCAACAAAAGGATACAAAGTTGTTATCCCTGATTTGCCAATATACACTCAGAGCATTTTAAAAACGAACGTAAAGAGTTTTGCGAAATACGTAAAGGACTTTATCACTTTCAAAGGTTTTGACAAAGTTATTTTATTGGGTAATTCGCTAGGCGGACATATTGCACTTTATCACACCAAGTTATATCCCGAGAAAGTCGCAGGACTTGTCATAACAGGAAGTTCAGGTCTTTATGAAAGCGCTATGGGAGACAGCTACCCAAAAAGAGGTGATTATGAATACATCAAAAAGAAAGCTGAAGATGTTTTTTACGACCCTAAAATCGCGACTCCTGAGTTAATTGATGAAGTTTATGCTACTGTTAATGACCGCATCAAACTAATTAAAACACTGACAATCGCCAAAAGTGCCATTCGTCATAATATGGCAAAAGATTTACCGAAAATGACAGTGGAAACCTGTATCATCTGGGGTAAAAATGATGCCGTAACGCCTCCTAATGTGGCGGAAGAATTTGATAAATTATTGCCTAATTCAACGTTGTACTGGATAGACAAATGTGGACATGCTGCTATGATGGAACATCCTCAGGAATTTAATAATATTCTTGAAGAGTGGCTCGTTAAAAAGAATCTATAGCATTTGACTTTCGACTTTAAGGAGGTCTTAAACACAAAAAACATGAAAATTAATACCGCCGAATTTATTATCAGCAATTCTGAAGTTGCAAAATGTCCACAGGATTTTTTGCCGGAATATGCTTTTATCGGCCGCTCCAACGTAGGTAAGTCATCGTTGATCAACATGCTTACCAATCATAAAAATTTAGCTAAAACTTCAGGCAGACCCGGAAAGACCCAGCTGATTAATCACTTTAAGATTAACAATAATTGGTTTCTGGTCGATTTGCCCGGTTATGGCTACGCTAAAGTATCTAAAAAAACAAAATCGGTTTTTCAGCAATTCATAACGGATTATTTCGAAACCAGGGAACAACTGGTTTGTGCTTTTGTACTGATCGATATTCGTCACGAAGCCCAGGCCATCGATATTGAGTTTATGTCGTATATGGGTGAAAGCGAAATTCCGTTCTGTATCATTTTTACAAAAGCGGACAAAATCAGCAAGACCAAAGTGGACTCGCATATCGCTGCTTACAAAAAACAGATGTTTGCCAATAACTGGGAAGAAATGCCTCATTATTTTGTGACTTCTGCCACAGAGCAAACCGGAAAAGACGAGGTTTTAAATTATATTGATGAAGTGAATCAGGAAGTTTTTAAGAACAACAGTCAGTTTTAAATTTTTAAACTCCAAATTCCCATATTTAAAAAATTCCAATAAAAAAATCCCAAATTCCAATTTACGATTGAGATTTGGGATTTCTTATTTTTTGAACTTTCTGTCACCCTGAGCGAAGTCGAAGGCTTGGAATTTGGAATTTCATATTTTTGAAACTTTCTGTCACCCTGAGCGAAGTCGAAGGCTTGGAATTTGGAATTTCTTATTTTTTTGAAACTTTCTGTCACCCTGAGCGAAGTCGAAGGCTTGGAATTTGGAATTTCTTATTTTTGAAACTTTCTGTCACCCTGAGCGAAGTCGAAGGCTTGGAATTTGGGATTTCTTATTTTTGAAACTTTCTGTCACCCTGAGCGAAGTCGAAGGCTTGGAATTTGGGATTTCTTATTTTTCGAAACTTTCTGTCACCCTGAGCGAAGTCGAAGGCTTGGAATTTGGAATTTTTTATTGATTTTCCAAATTTGGAATTTGGAATTTCTTTATTGGAATTTCCTGAAAGGATTTATTTCGTCAGTTCGAGCTTTTCCGCAAAATAATCACAGAAATCCTTCATGGTATCTGACATCTTTTCATCGTCTGTAGCACGCTTGAAAGTATCTGACATGGCCACTAATGTCTGATGAAAGAAAATTTTCATTTCATCTACCGGCATATCTTTCGTCCACAAGTCGATACGCATGGTTTCCTTGGCTTTACTGTCCCAAATTGACAACATGATGGCTTTGGCCTCTTCAGCCTGAACTCCTCCGTCCTGAGCACTCCATGTTAATTTTTCCGGAACACGGTTTTCATCTAATTCTATATTGAATTTAATTTCTGAGTTTATTGTATCTGACATTATTTCTTAGGTTTATATTTTGAGTTTTCAAAAATTTCTTTTGCATTTGTTTTCAGTAATTCCGAAAGGGTAACTTTATTATTTTTCATGTAAGAGCGTACCATCTGCCATCCAATCCAGGCTCCGACTCTTCCCGGCGAATCATTATCGATTTCAAGAAAGAATTTCGAGAATGGTGCGGGCGCTATAAATCGGGTATTTAGTTTCGGGTCATCACTGTACAGCAATTCATTTTCTATAAAATAACGCCACATATAACTTTCGTTTTCTTCACACCATTTAATCTGTTCCGGTGTGTATCCCATTTTTTCAGCATCTGTATATTCCGGTAAAAGCAAGTCTTTTGCATACAGTTGTTTTCCTTCAAAAATCATCTGAGACAGCAGCGTTCTGTCGGATGAAGCGGAAGTCTTTCTGAAAGCAAAACTGGAAACCACATCGGGCATGATCTGTCTTTCTTCAAAATTTTGTTTCAGGTAACTGGGAAACTCATAAAACTTATGCTCTTTTCCGAGATACAATTCCAGGGAGACAATAACCAGGCTGTCTGCATAAATCGCTTTGGCATTATAGTCCATTTCAGAAATCACTGTGATTACCTTAGGAATTTTTACTTCGGGAAAATAGTATTTTACATGCTGAAACAAGCTGTTGAATTCTTCTCGTACCGGTTCAAAATTGGAGTATTTTTTCTGAACTTCTGTATACACCTCTCTCCAGATCGGATCCTGCATTTTTTTCAGCCAGACATTATCATCATTTCCGGGAGGAAAGAAGAACGGATATTGTCTTTTTACTTTCGCCAAATCTTCGGGTTTGGTTTCAAAAAATACTTTGTCAAAACGCTCCACTTTAATATCTACGGGAATTTCTTCAACTTCTTTTTCAACTTTGCTTTTCTGGTCACAAGACAAAAAAAACAAGCACAGAAGCACTATAAAGCGATAAATTTTCATTTTATTTTAATTAGATTTGTGTTGCTGGAATTCAAGTATTATTCATACTTAAAAAATAATTCTGCAAATATACATTCCTGTATCTTAAAACCTGACCTATTATGACTAAAAAAAGCACCATTCAGACAGAAAAAGTAAATAAGCACATCGTAGAGTGGCTAAAAGATTACGCTGCTAAAGCAAAAGTAAACGGATTTGTAATCGGAATTTCCGGCGGGGTTGATTCGGCGGTTACTTCGACCTTATGCGCCCAGACGGGATTACAGGTTTTATGTGTGGAAATGCCAATTCACCAGGCAGAAAATCAGGTTTCAAGAGGGAGAGAGCATATTGATCAGTTAAAAAAACGCTTTCCGAATGTTTCGAGCACACAAACTGACCTGACGGCTGTTTTTGAAGCTTTTAAGAGTTCAGCACCCAAAACAGACGACGATGCCAAAGTAAGTTTATCATTAGCCAATACACGTGCCCGTTTACGAATGACTTCCTTATATTATTTAGCAGGAATTAATGGTCTTTTAGTTGCCGGAACAGGAAACAAAGTAGAAGATTTTGGCGTAGGATTTTATACCAAATACGGCGACGGCGGAGTCGATTTAAGTCCAATTGCCGACCTAATGAAGTCAGATGTGTATGCTCTGGGAGAATTTTTAGCGATTCCCGACTCAATTTTAACTGCAGCACCTACAGATGGATTATTTGGTGACAACAGAACAGATGAAGATCAATTAGGAGCCAGTTACGATGAACTTGAATGGGCGATGATAGCCGCGGAGTCAGGAAAGACGCCAGCTGACTTCAACGGGAGAGAAAAATCTGTCTTTGAAATTTATAAACGTTTAAACACCAGCAACAAGCATAAAATGGATGCAATTCCGGTTTGTTTAATACCAAAAACGTTAAAATAAAACTTTTTAACATTTGTGTGTAATTAATTACAGAATTTATTTATTAATTTTACCGTTCCAAAAAACATGAACAATTCTAAAAAGGTAAAATTATGATTAAAGTATGTCTAGCAGACAATCATCCTGTTACGCACTTTGGCGTTAAGTCTTATTTTAAAGACCACGATCAAATTTCAATTGTTGCCAATGTCGGCAATTTTTCAATGGTTAGAGATATTCTTCAGACGAAGGAGATTGACATCCTAATTCTAGACTTAGAGTTAGAAGGTCTTTCGAGCATCTTTGAGGTTAAATCGATCCTAAAGAATTTCCCAAAGACAAAAATTGTGATTTTCAGCGACCTGGCTGAACAAATGTATGCTCCAAATGCCATTAAAGCAGGAGTTTCCGGGTATGTACACAAAACAGAAAAACTTGAAACATTAGGTCTTTCTATTATTAAAGTACATGAAGGAAAAATCATTATCAACGAAACTGTTCGCAAAAACATGGCCCTTATTGCTAAACAAAGCAAGAGCGAACGTCTTTACAGAAAGCTTTCGAATCGTGAAATTGAGGTTTTACGTTACTTAAGTGACGGTAAGAAAAACAATGAAATCTCTAAAATCTTAAATCTGAACGAAAAAACGATCAGTACTTACAAACTAAGATTATTGACTAAATTAAACGTTACTAATTTAGTTGACTTAGTAAACAAAGCTAAGACTTTAGAAATTATTTAATGGTATCGCGACATTACTCTTCCTAGTTTTTTCGAAAATGCATTAACTAATTTTGAGTAATCAACGACCATCGACAAAAGCTCTGTATTATCTGAATTATCAGGTTGTATAGAGCTTTTTAATTCTTCTATGATTTTATCAACCAGATACCAGCGCATAGACATAATGGTTTCGGTCACATATTGTGCAATACCTGCCTGTTTGTCTTTCGCAAAAATATTTTGCCCTTCCCAATTGTGTAGCGACACTTTTTCATCTTCCATCAAAATATCCGTCACTTCCTGAGCAAAATCTGGCTGCAGACGCATTAAATACTGCTCCAGACTGAACTTTTCATTTTGATGATAGAAAGCCATGATATCCGTAAAAATATCCCGAAACAAATTATTCGAAAGCTCTACTTCATCTTCCTGCAGACTCAGGTAAATTCGCTGATGCACTTTATACTCCCTTTTTTCAGAAATCATTTCGATCTCCCCTTCTTCATTGCTTTTTAAAAGCACATCTTCAAATACTTCCGTTTTATCTCCGTAAAGCAATAAAATTTCGATTACTTTTCGCTCCAGGCGGTATAATATATCAACCTTTTCAGTTTGCTGTGGTGCTGTATATCCCGGCTCTCCCGGATAATCTTCCGGGGGGCCGTTTCTTGGATCTTCCGGATCTCCTCCTGAATATCCTGTATTATTTGGCTTTTGGTTTCTGAAAACTTCAAAAGGCTTTTGTTCCTGCTTTTGCTTTTTATTGGCTTCTGCAATATCTTTCTGAATCAGCTGAGATAAAGTACTCACCAACACCTGCTCGGAAATATCCATTATTCGGGCACATTCCTGCGTATAAATTTCACGCTGGATACGATCCGGAATTTTCGAAATACTAACGACCATATCCCGAATCAGGTCGGCTTTTTTGATTGGGTCGTTTTTGGCTTCTTTCATAAGGAGCGATGCCTTAAACTGTATGAAATCCTTACTGTTTTCTTCTAAATAAGCAACCAGATCGTCATGGGAATTTTTTCGTGCAAAACTGTCCGGATCTTCTCCGTCAGGAAAAGCACAAACCCTTACGTTCATTCCTTCCTCCAGGATCAAATCGATTCCACGAATAGAAGCACGAAGTCCTGCAGCGTCACCATCAAAAAGTACGGTAATATTCCTGGTCAGACGATTCACCAGTCTGATCTGATCGGGCGTTAAAGCTGTTCCGGACGAAGCCACAACGTTCTCGATCCCGGCCTGATGGAACTGAATTACATCGGTATAGCCTTCCACCAAATAACAATTGTTCTGCTTCGCTATTGATTGTTTGGCCTGAAAAATCCCGTAAAGCACTTTACTTTTGTGGTAAATATCACTTTCCGGCGAGTTTAAATATTTTGCCGCTTTTTTATCATTCGTTAAAATACGTCCTCCGAAACCTAAAACACGTCCGGACATACTTTCTATAGGGAACATTACACGGCCTTTAAAACGGTCAAAAGGACGATCTTCTCTGGCGATTGTCAAACCGGTACTTTCCAGAAATTCGAGCTTGTAACCTTTGCCTAAAGCTTCTTTGGTCAAAGCATCCCAGGTTTCCGGTGAATATCCCAGGGAAAACTTTTTGATGGTTTCATTAGTAAAACCTCTCTCTTTAAAATACGAGAGTCCGATTGCTTTTCCTTCTTCTGAATTTAAAAGTGTCTTATGAAAATATTCTTTGGCAAATTCCGAAACCAGATACATACTCTCGCGAACATCGGTCATGGCTTTTTCGGCATCGCTTTGTTCTGTTTCCTCAATCTCAATATTGTATTTCCTGGCCAGATAACGAATGGCTTCCGGATAGGTAAACTGGGAGTGCTCCATCAGGAATTTAACAGAGTTCCCTCCTTTTCCAGTACTAAAATCTTTCCAGATGCCTTTTGCAGGCGACACCATAAACGACGGAGAGCGTTCATCCGAGAAGGGACTCAATCCTTTGAAATTACTTCCGGCCCGCTTTAAATTGACAAAATCACCAATAACCTCCTCTACACGAGCAGTTTCAAAAACAGAATCAATTGTACTTTGTGAAATCAAAACGTAAAATATTTTTAAAGTTGAGAGCCTGTAAAAGTAAACAAAATCTTTCCTGAAATGTAACGATTTCACATAAAAAAAAGTGCCTCTTTCGAAGCACTTTTTCACTAACTAAACTCACTCATACTTAATTCAAATCAAAGCGTAACCCTAAGGAAATATTATTTTCCTTAACTAAATTATCCTGAAATAAAGGATTCAAATCATATTTTAGGTACAAACTCATGTCTTTATAACCAATATAAGAACTCAGTCCGTAAATAAAATTATTGACGTTATAATCCCCTTTTATCGTGGTTTTATATTTTAAATCTTCCTCTTCAAATTTTAAAATCTGCTTTGATTTTACATTGATTCCGGCATAACCGCCAATCCCGAAACGGAAGCTTTTATGGGTTCTGAAATAAGTCTTTCCGTTACTTTCTTTGGGCCTGGTAAAATCAAACTCCAAATGCAGCGGCAAAACGATATACACATTTCTAAAACGGGATTCATCCATATTTACCGGATTCACTTCAAGATTGGTCTGGTTTCCGTTTACCACAAAATTGCGGTTATCGGTTGGACGGATATTGTTGTACATTACCGAAAGTCCGTATTTGGCGTGCAATAAATTATCGTTTTTCAGTAATCTTGAATTATAGGTAAAACCCCATTCGTAAAAATGCGAACCTATAAAACTGTAATTGGAATCCTGAAGTTTGCCGTCGACCATTGTATTGTTCAGTCCAAATGCGAAGACAAACTGTGAAGTAGTTCTTTTTTCGCCGCGAATGGAATCTTTACCTCTTTTTCTATCGCTCCAGTCCTTGTCGTTCCAATGAATAATCAAAGCATGTTTTTTGATTGAATCTCCTTCTTTTATTTTGCCGTCTACTTTTTGCTGTACCAAATCATTAAGTTCGTTTTGGGCCAGAGTAACTTTTTCCTCAATAATTACGGCCCGGGCTTCAGCCAGTTCTTTTTTGCGTTTATCCGCTTGTTCCTGCGTAATTTTGCCTTCCGATAACTGAATATTTACAGCTTCAATTTCTTCTTTTAATGCTTGCTTTTCTTCCTTGGTTACTTTTTCGATTTTAGCTGCAATTTGCTTTGCTCTTGACTCAAAAGTTTCCTGCCCTAATACCTTACTAACAAATAAGAAAACCAGGATTACGAGATAAATAGTAAAATTTTTCATGATGATTTTTTAAAATTGATTGATGATTGATGATTTTTTTTAACTGTTGATTGTTTATTGTTTATTCCTGTTGATTTCGGTTTGCCAGCGCCACCTTTACTGTTTGATAGTTTTTGTTGACTTTGGTTATTACTTTTTCCCTGAACGAAAGTTCCAGTTCGCCATCAACCTGATTTAATAAATCGCTGGCATTGATTTTAATTTTCGATCTGGGCTTCACCGAATTTTCCGCAACCACACTTTTTTCTGCCGTATTTAGCAACTGTTCTGCCGTTTCTTTTTTTGGTATTTCAGGCACAGTGATTGGATTGTTGCCCGATGTTGATTGTTGATTTTTTTGATTGATGATTGAAACCTCCGCTATTGGATTTGCTGTATTCTTAACTATATTAATTCCTTTTTGATTTGCAATTTTTTCTGGTGTTTTTGAATTTTCCGCGTTCTGAAGAGGCTCTTTTTCTGAGACCGCAATTTCAATTTTGCCGGAATCCGTCGATTTAAGACCTGATTTTACAACGGAATCTTTTTGACTGTTTTCCTCAATAACAATTTGATTGTTTGGAATCTCCATCTTTTTTTCCTGATTCAAAAAGAAAGTCCCTGCCAATAAAAGCCCTGCAATACTGGCCGCGATATACAGCCATTTATTTTTCTTTTTTGGTTTCTTTTCTTCGGCAACACTCAGCATCGCGTCTAATCGGTCCCAGGCTTTTTCGCTCGGTTCAATCTTACGCTGATTTAGCTTTTCACGGAAATCCTTTTCAAAATTATTCGGTTCCATTTTCTTGTTTTTTTAAAATATTAATTTGTGTTTGCAGCATTTTTCTGGCGTGCGATAATTGCGATTTCGATGTTCCTTCATTAATTCCTAACATCTTGGCAATTTCATTGTGTTTGTACCCTTCGATCGCATATAAATTGAAAACCATTTTATAACCATCAGGCAAAGCGTCTATTAAAAACTGAATCTGATCTGTAGAAAACTGGCTGTCGATGGCATTAAAACTTTCTTCTGTATACATCTCATCTTCGGCAAATTTTACTTTCTTCTGAACTCTTAAATACGATATGCATTCGTTAACCATGATTCGGCGGATCCAGCCTTCAAAACTTCCTTTGTACTCAAATTTGTTCAAATTCGTAAACACTTTCATAAAAGCAGTTATCATTACATCTTCGGCCAGTTGAATGTCTTTTATATATTGTCTGCAGACACTGAGCATTTTTGGCGAAAACCGACTATAAATCTGCTGCTGTGCCTGTCGGTTATTCTCGACAGCCAACTTTATGATTTCGGTTTCTTCCTGATGTAAATGAATAATTTTCATTTATAAGCTTTTCGTTTTTGGTTTAGTAATAGTCTTCTATTAGCATAGACGAGTGAAGTTGTAAAATGGTTGCATGAGGGTGAAAATATTTAAATTCCAACCCGGATGATTATGGGTAAAAATTCCAAATACCAACTCTAAAACATTCATATACAAATCAATAGCGGTATTGGTAAAATTTAAAAAATATTTAATTATTTTATTCGAATACTACAACTCTCTGCCAAAGTTAACTGAAAGTTCGTCTTTGAGTTGCAAACCGTTTGCTAATTTGGTATTTTTGAATGTAATGCAACTATGGAAATTAGAACTACAATCTCATAAAGAAACACTTCAGCATAAAATGACAAATATTAACATCCGAAAAGTAACCCTAAACGATATTGACCAATTACAAAAAATCGGAAAACAGACGTTCTCTGAGACTTTTTCAGGAGATAATTCTGAGGAGGACATGAAAAAATATTTAGACGAACATTTTTCAATAGAGAAATTGACAAATGAACTCCAAAACCCCGACTCCGAATTTTATTTCGCTGTGCTGGACAGTACCGTAATCGGATATTTAAAACTGAACTTTGGGGAATCCCAAACCGAATTGAAGGACAACAAAGCACTTGAAATCGAAAGAATTTATGTGCCGAAAGAATACCATGGACAAAGCGTAGGACAGATACTATATGAAAAAGCAATTCAGGTGGCCAGACATAAAGATGCAGATTATGTATGGTTAGGTGTTTGGGAAGAAAATCACAGGGCACTGAGTTTCTACAAGAAAAATGGCTTTGCTGAATTTGACAAACACATTTTCAGATTAGGAACTGATGAGCAGACGGACATCATGATGAAGCTGCAATTGAAAGCGTAAGGAATTTTTAAGTAAAGAAATTAAGACTTAATGAAATTTTCGTCTTATTTCTTTCGCTCAATAACATAATTCACCATCAAAGTCAATGCGTCCTTGTATTCGGAATCTTCAAAATTTTGGAGTAACGAAAGTGCTTCCTGCTGGAATTCTACCATTTTATTTTCGGCGTAAGACAGGCCGTTATTATCTTTTACAAAAGCAATCACTTCTTTGACGCGTTTTTTGTCTTTGTTGTGGTTTTTAATGGAGTTGATCAGCCACTTTTTTTCTTTTGGTGTACAGGTATTTAAAACATGAATTAAAGGCAAAGTCATTTTTTGCTCTTTAATATCAATACCGGTTGGTTTTCCGATGGCTTCTTCGCTATAATCGAATAAGTCATCTTTGATTTGAAAAGCCATTCCGATGAGTTCTCCAAACTTGCGCATGTTCTCCACCTGAATATCGTCTTCAATTACCGATTTTGCGCCAAGGGCACAGCAAGCTGCAATAAGTGTAGCGGTTTTTTTCCGGATGATTTCGTAATAAATATCTTCAGTAATATCAAGTCTTCTTGCTTTTTCGATTTGAAGCAGTTCTCCTTCGCTCATTTCGCGGACTGCGACAGAGATAATTCGAAGCAAATCAAAATCACCATTATCGATAGAAAGCAAAAGTCCTTTTGAAAGCAGGTAATCTCCCACCAAAACCGCAATTTTGTTTTTCCAGAGCGCATTGATCGAGAAAAATCCACGGCGGCGGTTACTGTCATCCACAACATCATCGTGTACCAGAGTTGCCGTATGAATCAACTCAATTACGGATGCTCCGCGATAGGTTCTTTCGTTTACCACACCTCCCGAAACCATTTTTGAAGTTAGAAAAACAAACATCGGGCGCATTTGTTTCCCTTTCCTGTTTACAATATAATAAGTAATTCGGTTGAGCAATGCGACCTTCGAAGTCATCGATTCATGGAACTTTTTTTCGAAAAGTTCCATCTCGTCAAAGATGGGCTGTTTTATTTGAGAAGTAATATTCATTTCGATCCCAAATATACTATTTTAAATAAAAAAAAACGTTATGTATTAAGGTTAGTATCGCAATTTTTTAGCCATTAATTAAAAAAACATACCAGAAAACACTGCGGTCTGATTCGGATTCTTACTTAAAAAGAAAACCTTTTTTGCCCAAAAAAAGCATTAAAAACAAGATTGTACTTGTCTTTAATGCTTTTTGATTTTTTATTCCAATAAAATATTAGCCTTCTTTATTAGCCAATTGTCCGCAGGCAGCATCAATGTCTTTTCCGCGGCTTCTGCGTACTTTACAAACGACTCCGATATTTTCCAGCGCTTTTATGTACGCCATGATAGATTCTTCAGAAGCTTGTTGGAACTCGCCGTCATCAATTGGATTGTATTCAATTAAATTGACTTTACAGGGCACATATTTACAAAATTTAACCAGGGCATCAATTGAGGCCTTATCGTCGTTAATTCCTTTCCAGACCACATACTCGTAAGAGATTTTGGTTTTGGTTTTTCTGTACCAGTATTCCAATGCTTCCCGCAAATCTGCCAAAGGAAAGTTTTTACTGAAAGGCATGATTCGCGCACGAATCTCATCTATCGCAGAGTGCAGGGACACTGCCAATTTGAATTTCACATCGTCATCGGCCATTTTTTTAATCATCTTCGGAATTCCGGAAGTTGACACCATTATACGTTTTGGCGACATTCCCAGACCTTCCGGTGAGGTAATCATATCAATCGCTTTGATTACGTTGTTATAATTCATCAAAGGTTCGCCCATTCCCATAAAAACAATATTGGAAAGCGGATGATTGTAATACAAACGGCTTTCTTTGTCTATGGCCAGCACCTGATCGTAGATTTCTCCCGGCTCCAGGTTTCGCATTCTTTTTAATCTTGCCGTTGCACAGAAATTACAATCCAGACTGCAACCCACCTGGCTTGAAACACAGGCTGTTGTTCTGGTTTCGGTAGGAATCAAAACAGATTCAACCACCAGGCCATCATGTAACCGAACGGCATTTTTTACAGTTCCGTCACTGCTTCGCTGCATGGTATCTACCTTAATATGGTTGATTACAAAATTATTTTCCAGCATGGCCCTGGTAGGTTTCGCTACATTGGTCATATCTTCAAAACTGTGTGCTCCTTTACTCCATAACCATTCATAGACCTGGTTGCCACGGAAAGCTTTGTCGTTGTTGGCGACAAAAAAATCCCGTAACTGATCTTTTGATAAGGCTCGTATGTCTTTTTTCTCGATTTGCATGGTGCAAAGTTAATCACTTTTGTTATTTTTTCCTGATTTTTATAACCATTCTTACTTAAAACTAAAATCGCCAAAACAATTACAGCTATAGCAACCAGCACTTTAGCAATTAAGACATCTTTTTCAGAAAGAAATATTTCTCAAAAAAGAACTCTCCATCCTATTATTATAAGGCTTTAATAAAATCCCAACCATGATTTTTATCAGCTCTCTTCCTATTCAATCGCAATACATTTGACACAACAAAGAAGCTGTTTCTATCATCTCAAAACAAGCTGAATTAACTAAATACCACAGACAGATGAAAACGATCAAATCAATTTTATGGGCAATAGTAATCACATTGTCATTACAGCTACACGCACAAAGAAGATATAGTGTAGCAAAAGCAACTTTTGAAGTCGCAGGAACATCCAACATACACGATTGGACAATGCGATCTACAGAAGGAACCGGCAGCGCCATTTTAACGATTAAGGATTCTAAACTGACAGATATCAAGAATTTGACGATTACTTTATCAGCAGAAAGCATCAAAAGCAGTAAAACAAGTATGGATGATGTAGCTTATGAGTCTTTAGATACCAAAACACATAAAAATATCAGGTATGCTTTAAAATCTGCCGAAAAACTTAATGAAACCACCTGGATGCTTATCGGAACTTATACTATAGCCGGTGTTAGCAAAGATTACAAAACCCAGATACGAATAATAACCAATGATAATGGAGCGCTTACCTTACAAGGCTCTAACCGGATGACTTTTGCTGATTTTGAAATGACGCCTCCAACAGCGGCTCTGGGAGTGGTGAAGGCAGGCAAAGAATTAACCATTTTGTTCAATATTACTCTAACTGATTATGCCAAAAACGAAAATGTTTTAGTAATCAAATAACGATAGATGCAGCTGCTTTTTAATAATTAAATTTATTTTCGAAAAAATTAAGTTTAGGTTCTGAAAAAACAAAATTCTGGCACGGGAATTGTCTTGCTGTTAAAAGAAAAATAACATTACGAAGAGCGCCTAATTTTAAAATTTGTACTTTTATTTTTTCAGCTTTATAACCTTTATATATTATCAACTTT
Organism: Flavobacterium sp. ENC; assembly: GCF_020991415.1. Lineage (GTDB taxonomy): Bacteria > Bacteroidota > Bacteroidia > Flavobacteriales > Flavobacteriaceae > Flavobacterium. The sequence goes on from NZ_JAJMOY010000013.1 coordinate 40,374, forward strand.
AAAAATTTAATTAATCATGAAAAAACAAATTTTAAGCTTAGCTCTTATTGCTTTATTGGGATTCACTGCACAATCTTGCGGTGACAAAAAAGAAACGAAACCTGAAGAAGAATTAACTCTTGGAAACAAAGTAGATACATTGACAAATGATATCGAAGAAGTAAAAGACAGCGCTGTAGTTAAAGCCGAAAATGCAGCCGCTAAAGCTAAAGAAGCTTCAGAAAATGCCGTACAGGACGCAAAAGATGCTACTAAAAAAGCAGCTGAAGATGTAAAAGATGCTACCAAAAAAGGAGCAGATAAAGTAGAAGCCGCGGCCAAAGCAGCCAAAGACGGAACTGTAAAGACAGCCAAAGATGTAAATGAAGCTTTGAAAAAATAATTTTTTTTTAGAATTCAAAACAGAAACCATTCGTAATAACGAATGGTTTTTTTATGCCCAAAAGTTACCCGATATTTTTTGTATTTTTGTGTTTTAAATTTAGAAGATCATCACATGCATTTTATATCGCAGGAATTAGAAGACTACATCGAACAGCATTCTGAAAACGAACCGGAATTACTGGCAAAATTAAACAAGGAGACCTATCAGAAAATCCTTTTACCCAGGATGCTGAGCGGGCATTTTCAGGGTCGTGTGTTAAGCATGTTATCTAAATTGATTCGCCCTGTGAACATTCTTGAAATTGGAACATATACCGGTTATGCCGCTTTATGCCTTTGTGAAGGAATGCAGGAAAATGGACAACTGCACACCATTGACATCAAGGAAGAATTAGTGGACTTTCAGCGTAAATATTTTGATGCATCTGCATGGGGAAATCAAATTTTTCAGCATTTGGGGGAAGCTGTCGATATCATTCCGACGCTGGATTTGAAATTTGATTTGGTTTTCATTGATGCCGACAAAGAAAACTACCTCAACTATTGGGAACTAATTGTTCCGAAAATGAATAAGGGCGGAATTATTCTCTCTGATAATGTTTTATGGAGCGGTAAAATCCTGGAACCGGTACATCCGAATGATGTGAGTACAAAAGTACTTTTAGAATATAATTTACTTTTGAAAAATGACCCCAGAGTTGAAACGGTTTTATTGCCTATCCGTGATGGTTTGACGGTGAGCAGGGTTTTATAACATTGAGTTGTGTCATTTCCCTTTCCCAAAATGACAAATCTTGCGCTAAACTTCCTTTCCGTAAACTAAATCAGGAGTCAGTAAAAAAACAAAAATGAATTACAGCATAGAAATAAATACCAAAGGTTTTACAATTATAGATCATGTTTTTACAGAAAGTGAAATTGAAAACCTCATTTCACTAATTGAAAATGCTACCGAAAACAAAACTGAAAACACAACTTTTAGAAAATCTCAGGATTTATTTGCGATCAGGCAGTTTCATAAAGAAATACCCGATACTTTAGATTTTATTTTTAATCAAAACTTAAAAAACATTATCGAAAACACTTTTGGAAAAGGATATTTTATAACCAAATCAATCTATTTCGACAAACCTGAAAAATCAAATTGGTTTGTTGCCTATCATCAGGATTTGACTATTTCTGTCAATAAAAAAATTGAAATCGAAAATTTCGAAAACTGGACTGTAAAACAAAATCAGTTTGCTGTTCAGCCTCCTACTGCAATTCTTGAACAAAATTTTACAATAAGAATTCATTTGGATACAACCACAAAAGAAAATGGTGCTTTAAAGGTTATCAATAATTCACATTCTAAAGGAATTTTCAGAGTTGAAAATCTTGAGATTCAAAATGAAACAATTTGTGAAGTTGACAAAGGCGGCATTATGATTATGAAGCCTTTACTTTTTCATGCTTCTAATAAAACAACCAATAACGAAAGAAGACGTGTCATTCATATTGAATTCAGTAATCAGCAACTGCCAAACGGATTAGATTGGAGTGAGAAAGATTTTATTCGAAATTAATTATTCTTAAGATAATGATACAGTAAGACTTGTAGTTGTCCCGCTTTTGTCCTGAAGCTAACTTAGACGCTTTTTTCCAGAATACTATCGGGAAAATATTGAGGTTTTAGTTTTCGATATACCAGATAAATCAAAGACCCAAAAAGTACTCCAAAGAAATATCCCGTAAGTATATCTCCCGGATAATGCAATCCCAGATAAATACGGCTGTAAGCAAAAATTAACGGCCACAGGAACAGGAATCCCAAATATTTAAAATGGCGTTTTAAAACTAAGTATAAAAAAGTCGCAACAGCCATTGTATTGGCAGCATGACCGGAGAAAAAACTAAAGGATGTTCTAACCTGAACGATTCGGATAAAGGATTTGATTTCAGGATTGTTGCAGGGACGCAAACGCTCAAAAGTATGTTTAAACAAATTAGTTGTCTGATCTGTAAAAGCAATTAAAATGGCTATAAAAAGCAATACATACAAGGTTTGTTTTCCTCCTATTTTTTTATAAATAAGAAAAAACAGGAATAAAAAAAAGGGCGTCCAATACAATTGATTGGTAATGATCAGCCATAATTTATCGTAATTTTCAGAACCTAAACCATTAAGATAAACAAAGAGACGCGTATCTAATTCTTGTATTTTTTCGAGCATTATAGTTGGCGTTTTACTGGTCCTGAGATAGAATCAATATCTTCTTTTACTTTATTTATTTCTGTAGTGGTATCGCCCAACAGATTGCCGGACAAACTTGTAGTATCACTTAATAAGTTCGTTTTTGCATCATTAATCTGTGCATTGATATTTCCGGTGATATCTGTCAAAGATTTAGCATCCAGCCCATTTGCCTCTGCTCCTTTTTGAATTTCACTTTTAATGTCGTTTGTAGCATGTTTAAGTTGCGCCATCGCTTTACCCATTGTACGTGCAATTTCCGGCACTTTGTCTGAACCAAAAAGCATTAGTACTATAAACAGTATAAAAACTAGTTCTCCTCCTCCTATACCAAACATATCTTTTATTTTTGTGTGCCACAAAGATATTAAATTTTGCAGCTGAGAGTTTTAAAATTTACTTAAAAGTACACCAAAGTCCTATTTATTTTAACCGCAAAGTTCACAAAGGTATCTTAAGTTGTGTAAAGGAAATTTTTCCATTACCGCCTTAGTCGCTTTGTGAACTCTGTAGTTAACTTTTTATTTTTAATCAAACTTTGACTTCTGCTCTGTTTTTGGCCACGAATTATTGGTGACATCAATATCAGCAGTCATTAATTTTGGATCGATCTGAATACTTTTGATGGCTTTTTCAGTTGCATACACTTTCTTAGCCGTATCATTGTTTTTTCTCCAGATTTGTGCCGGATACTGGAAGTTTTGCACAGAACCATCTTCGTAAGTGATTTCTACCAAAATTGGCATGATCATTCCGCCTGGTTTGTTAAACTCTACCTCGTAAAAATACTTAGGCGATTTCAAACCTGCCTTTTCTTCTGCTGTAAAAGTCTGATCTATGTAATCTGCCAATAGTTTTACATCTTCTACTTTTAACGCTTTTTTCTTAGCGGTATTTACTTCGGCATTATCTCCGGATACTAAGTAAACAAATGGTCCTTTTTCAAATCCGAAACGTCCTTTTCTAACTTTCACATCTTTAATATCAGCCGTTGGAGTATCGGAAACATAATATTGCTTTACTTCCTTGATTCCGATATCTACAAAATCTGTTGAATAAAACCATCCTCTGAAAAACCAGTCTAAATCTACTGCAGAAGCATCTTCCATCGTTCTGAAGAAATCTTCAGGAGTCGGATGCTTGAATTTCCATCTGTTGGCATAGGTTCTGAACGCATAATCAAACAGTTCTCTTCCCATAATGACTTCTCTTAACATATTAAGTCCTGTAGCCGGTTTTCCGTAAGCGTTATTACCAAACTGCGCAATGGTTTCTGAATTTGACATAATTGGTTCTAAAAACTTTTGATCGCCGCTCATGTAAGGAACAATATTTTTCGCAGGACCACGTCTTGACGGGAAATTCGGATCTAATTCCTGTTCTGCCAAATACTCTAAAAATGAATTTAAACCTTCGTCCATCCAGGTCCACTGACGTTCATCTGAATTTACAATCATCGGAAAGAAGGTGTGACCCACTTCGTGAATTACAACACCAATCATTCCGTTTTTAACTTCTTTACTGGTCACTCCATTTTCATCAGGACGTCCAAAATTCCAGCAAATCATCGGATATTCCATTCCCTGGTCTTCTGCAGAAACAGAAACTGCTTTTGGATATGGATAGTCGAAAGTATGTGAGGAATAACTTTTTAATGTATGAGCAACCGTCATCGTTGAAGTTTCTCCCCAAAGCGGATTTGCTTCTTTCGGATAAACAGATTCTGCCATCACTATTTTACCACCCAGTTTAACAGCCATTGCATCGTAAATGAATTTTCTTGAAGAAGCAATTCCGAAATCACGTACGTTTTTAGCACTGAATTTCCATGTTTTTTTCTTCTCAGAAAACCCTTTTTCTGTTGCTTCAGCTTCCGCCTGTGTTACAATTACCACTGGTTTATCAAATGATTTTTGAGCCTGTTCGTAACGTTTTACCTGTTCTGCTGTAAAAACTTCAGCTCTGTTGGTTAACTCTCCGGTTGCATCAATCACGTGATCCGCAGGGACTGTAATGTTTACATCAAAATTTCCGAAAGGCAGCGCAAACTCCCCGCTTCCCCAGAATTGCATATTTTGCCATCCCTCAACATCGTTATAAACAGCCATTCTTGGATAGAACTGCGCAATTACGTATAATTTATTTCCGTCTTTTTCAAATAATTCATAACCGGAACGTCCGCCTTCTTTTCTGTAATTATTGATGTTGTACCACCATTTTATAGCCAGTGCAATTTTCTCACCCGGTTTTAAAGGAGTCGCCAGGTTAATACGCATCATGGTTTCATTGATGGTATAGGACATTGGATTCCCTTTGGCATCTTTAACCTGTTCGATGTTAAAACCACGCTCTAAATCTTTCTTCAGATATTTGCCGGAAAACCCGTCAAGCGCTAAAACCTGATTTATTTTTTCGCTTTCAGCCAAAGAAGTCTGAGTATTTGCTTTGGCCTGATTCTGATCCAACTGAATCCATAAGTACTCTAAACTATCCGGAGAATTATTGGAGTAGGTAATAACTTCAGAACCCGTTAATTTTGAATTCTTATCATCTAATTCAATATCAATTTTGTAATCTGCCTGTTGTTGATAATAAGCAGGTCCTGGTGCACCGGATGCTGTACGAAACATATTGGGCGTGGCCAGTAAATCATACATCTGGCTAAATTTGTTCGTATCATATTTACCTTGTTGTTTTGGGGCAACAGGCGCTGACTTCTCCTGAGCTATCATCATAGCAGGGAAAAGTAAGAATAAAGAAAGCTTCTTCATAAATGCTTTTGGTTTTTTTTGAGGTTGTGAAAATAACAATTAATATGATAATTCTACCTATCAATTAATACTTTAACACTTCTTTCCTTGAAGATTCTGTAAAAAGAACACTCTTTTTTATTCCAAATGCTGAAACATGTGTAATATTTTGCTGCTCACCGTTCCAATCCACTAAAACAGAGTTCGAAATTTCGATTGTTTTGAATTTATCGATGTCTTTTATGCGCGAATAACAAACTAAAACATCACCTGCTTCTACTTCTTTAGACAGGAAAGTAATGGGTTTTAACTGACCGTCTGTCTTTACCGAAAAATTATCGGCAAGGTATTTTTTTAGTAACTCAATATCTGCAGGGGTTTCCCTTTCTGTACCAATGAAGGTTTTTTTATGGTACTTTTTTTCCATTCCGTTATTCAGATCATCAACAAAAATACGGGAAGTAATCTGGATCATCTTTTTCCCGGTCACATAATTGACCTGAAAAACACCCATATAAAACTTATGAAAGGTAAATGCCGAAAGTGATAAAAATAAGATCCCGATTAACGGATAAACTAATTTATTTTTCATTTTTGAATAATAGTAGCTTTTTTAAACTCTTTATTTTTATTGACCATGAAATCCATCAACTGGAATTTATCATCCGGTTTTAAATATTTTTTTGATTCGGCATCGTTGGAGCAATACATTAAGAAAAGCTCAATTTCGTCCGGTTTTAAGTCTAATGTTTTACTGAAAAAATCAGGGGTGAAATTATCTTTTGCATATTCTGCAAATGCAATATCTGAAATCACATCTTCCTGTACATCCTCTTTTTTACGAAGCAACTTTTTTACATCCTTAAAAATACGCACAAAATCAGTTCCGTATTTAATGGTCTGATCGGAGTACATCACTGTATTTTTCGCTGTAGACTGCCTATCATCTTCAAATTGCATGTCTACAAATTTCTGAGACCCTCCATCCAGTGATTTTACTTTTAAATCCTTATGAACGACAACTTCTTTCAACTGATTATTAACTAAGTCAAGCTTTACTGAAAAAAGTACCTGAGAGCAGTCTTTTTCCGTTAAAACTATTTTTTTGGACTGAAAAGCCAAACCCGAAAACAAAAGCGTATCTTTTGGTTTCGCCATAATATCAAACAATCCGCCAGCCCCGATAAACGTTCTGACATTCGCATTGATATTCATTACGTAACCACTCTCTATAGCAAGGAAGTCATTTAGTACCTGACCGTGTAATGATTTTCTTGAATTGCTCTGACCTAAAACGATTTGACAAAATAAGCACGCGATAAGTATTCCTAATTTATTTTTCATTTTCTAGAATTATTAAGTATTTTCTGGCTAGTTCGGTGATCAAAAACATGCTCATTGTTTTGTTCTTTGTATTCAAAGATACAGCAAATTCAGCATCATCCACACAATATAATTGAAATCCTTTTATATCAGCCAACGGAATTCTCAAACGATTCGTATAATAATCTTCTTCAAAAAGATATTCTATTTTTCTGAAAAGAGCTTCTCTTTTCCCTACATTAACTTCTTTTTTCAACATAGTAGTCCGACCCGAAATAGCATTCAGCAAGTTATCTACCGAAGTTGAAGTTGCGGTATACACTTTTCTTTCAGCCGGCGTATATTTTTTTTGCCCATACGGAATAACCCCTAAATTTTCAGCGGTAATATTGGCATTTTCGTTTACAATTACTTCTTTTAACTCCACTTCGTTTGCCGTCATCTTAATCAAAAGCAAAGTCCCGTTGACATCTTCTGCAGTAATTCGCCGTTTAACCGGATCTAAATTAACAGCTGAAAAAATCAGTACATCACCTTCTTTGACAATAATCGAAAATTTACCCTCTTTGTCTGAAACTGTTGAAACCTGAGTGGTATTATTAATAATGTTGACGCCTTCAACTGTTACAGACTGTTCCATAACCTGCCCCTGGATTTCTTTTGATACAGACGACTGGCCAAAACTAATTTCGGCAATTAATAAAAACAGGGTCAGTAAAATATTATTTGTTTTCAATGGCAAGTATTTCTTTATATTTCACCGCTAATTCTCCCAGCAAAAATTCAGTTGATGTTTTATTTTTAGTATTCAATACAACCGTAAATTTATCATTATCAACAGCGTAGTACTCAAATCCTTTTACATATTCGGCAGGAATTGAAAGTCTGTTTACAAAATGGTCAAGACTAAACATACTTTCCAGAAGTTTCATAAAAAATTCTTTCTTCTCTACTGCCACTTCTTTTTTTAACATTGCGGTCCTGCCTGAAAGAAAATTCAGCAAAGGGTCTGCCGAAATTGATCCTCCGGCCATAGTTCCGGCATTTGCTGTTGGATTCAGGGCAGTAGCGGTATGTAATTTCCTTTCGGCTTCTGTATAGGATTTCTGCCCTTGCGGAATAATCCCTAACGAAACTGCATTGATATTATTATAATTCCGAACAATTACCTCCTGCAGCTGATGAATTACCGGATTTAATTTTACAGTAAAATTGAGATCCGAAAAATTTTCCGCTGTCAGTAAAGTTCTGTTTTCTTTAAATTGTATAGAAGAAAAGACAAGTGTGTCGCCTGCTTTAGCCTTGATCGAAAAGGTTCCGTCTGCATTCGTTGTAACCATGTTTTCTGTTTCAGCATTTACCACATAAACACCTTCCAGATCATAGGTGTTAGACGCTATCTTTCCGTTAATAATGATGCGTTCCTGATTTTGCCCCCATACAGTCTGGCCCAAAACAATAATAAAAAGACATAAAAACTTATCGCTCAAAATAAAAAAAATTAGATTTATTCTTAAAAGTGTAAAAATATCTTAATGTCTTCCAAATTTAATACTAACGGCTTGGTAAAAATATGTTAATTAAAGTTTGGAATTCCAATATGAAAAAGGAGTTTTTAATATCTTTAGCAGCATCAATATGAGTTAAAATTTTATGAAAAGCATTATCATCGCCAGCACTTCTACACTTCACGGAGGCAGTTATTTAGAATATTTATTACCTACATTAAAACAACATTTCTCCAACTGCAAAAGCATTTTATTTATTCCGTTCGCGAGACCAGGCGGAATAACACATGATGCATACACTGAAAAAGTAGCCGCCGCATTTGCATCAATCGATATTTCCGTAAAAGGGATTCATGAATTTGAAAATCCGGAAAACGCTGTAAAAAATGCGGAAGGTATTTTTACAGGAGGCGGAAATACTTTTCTGCTGGTGACACAATTATACCAACAAAACATCATGCAGGTTCTTTCTGAAACAGTAAAGAGCGGGACGCCTTATTTAGGAACCAGCGCCGGAAGCAATATTTGTGGTTTATCAATGCAAACCACCAATGACATGCCTATTGTTTACCCTCCCAGTTTTCAGACTTTAGGATTAATTCCCTTCAATCTAAATCCACATTATTTAGATCCCGAAGCACAATCCAAACATATGGGAGAAACCCGTGAAACGAGAATTAAAGAATTTCACGCTTTCAATTCCATTCCGGTTTTAGGATTACGGGAAGGAAGCTGGCTGGACGTAAAAGGAAATAAAATAACTTTAAAAGGCACATTACAAGCAAGGCTTTTTAAACAGAATGAAACACCTGAGGAATTAGAAACAGAAAGCGACCTGAGCAATCTGAACTAACTTTTCAAACCATATAAGTGATGTAAGTTCATTTAAGCAAGAATACCAAAGAGCTCAATCATCCAAAAGAACTTTAAGAAAAAAGGAATGCCACGCTTTTTACTCGTAGCTTTTATAAACAAAGCTAAAAATCCCTATAGCTGTACTGATTATAGCAATTTAGCTTTGCGAACTTTGCATTATTTTAAGGCATTCTCAGATAAAAATTTTGCGTTCTTTGCGGTAAAAATAATTAGTACTTGTATTATTGTGTTTTCCACAACATTTAGTGTTGATCAAAAACTTATAATAACTTACATCACATATATGGTTAAAAAAAAGCATAAAAAAATCCCCAAACAATTTGTTTGAGGATTTTAAAGAGCGAAAGACGAGGCTCGAACTCGCGACAACCAGCTTGGAAGGCTGGAGCTCTACCAACTGAGCTACTTTCGCATTAACAGGGTGCAAATGTAAACAATTAAATCATTTAAAAAAATAAAAATCAATAATTATTTAACTTTGATAAAAAAACCGAAACAATTAAGCTTCGGTTTTTAGAGCGAAAGACGAGGCTCGAACTCGCGACAACCAGCTTGGAAGGCTGGAGCTCTACCAACTGAGCTACTTTCGCATTACTGGTGCAAATATAAAAAACATTACTGGTGCAAATATAAAAAATAAGTTAAGTTCAAAACAAGCTTTTTTTCAAAAAAAATCAATTAAAAATCACAATTTTCCATAACGCATTTAAAATTAAAAAGTTATATATTTATTTTATTTCAACAAAACATGAATATCAGTAGAGAAATACCTTCAAAAGAAACTTATCTTGTACACCATCCCGTTTTAAGAAAAGGAAAACCGACAGAAAGTTGCACCTTTGAGATTGACGATTTAAAAACCACACATCATTTGGCCTGTTTTTTGACAATGATTTAATAGGAATTATTTCGTTATACTCAGAATCAACACTACCTTTGCCGAAAAAAGTCAGTCTCAGATTCGCGGAATGACGGTTTTAGAGCAACATCAGAAAAAAAGGAATTGACAAAGCTCTGGTAAAACATTGCAAAAAATATTGCCTGAAAAAAAATATGGAACTGATTAGCATTAACGCCAGAGCAGCTGCTGTTGAATTTTACCAGAACTAAATTACAAAACCGTTCGCGAAGCATCTGAGATCAAAGATTTTGGCGAACATTATTTAATGCTTAAAAAATTATAACATGAAGAAACTTTCTCTTTTATTGGTATTATGCATTCTGATCGGCTGTAAAGACGACAAGCCAAAAGCTATCCCTGTAAAAAAAAGCCAGCCTGCAATCATACTCACTGATGAAAGAACAGTTCAAATCGATACTGCAAAAATTAACGCTTTTAAAAGCGAGACACTCAAACAATTTTATAATTCTTCTGACAACAAAACGGTGTGGGGAAATCTTAAGAAAAGAACTTACATTTTATCTTTGTTAAAAAAATCAGACGAACTAGGTTTAAATCCAGGCGATTACAAAATAGATAAACTGGAAAAACTGGAAAAACGAATTGGTTTACTCAGCGATTCTGATTTAGTGACGTATGACATATTGCTAACTTATAATTTTGAATTATACCTCACCCATTTGTACAAAGGGAAATTAGACCCAAAAAAATTATATGGCAACTGGGATCTGGCAGAGAAAACTTTTGATATAAACAACGCGCTGATAAAAGCATTCAATAAAAACAAACTGGACAGTATTGTGGATAATTTCCAGTCTAAAGCAGACACTTACAAGCAATTATTGAAAGCCCTTAAAATCATTAATACTTATCCGGAGGATAAAATCGGAACTATACAATCTGCAGAGAAAATAACGTTACATGATACTAATCCTGCTGTAGTAAACATCAAAAAAAGGCTTTTATTCTGGAAAGACATGTCGGGAAGAAGTGACAGCCTGACCAAAATTTACGACCAGAAAACTTTCGAGGCGATCAAAAAATTTCAGGAAAGACACGGTTTAGCTGCTGATGGGGTAATTGGGGCAGGAACCATAAGTGCTTTAAATTTTTCGAAAACCAAAAGAAAGGAACAAATCATTGCCAATTTAGAACGCTGGAGATGGTATAATAATGAATTTGCCGAAAATTATTTTATTATCAACATTCCGGACTACAGTTTAAATGTTGTGGAAAGCAAAGACACTACCCTGGTCCGAAACGTAGTCGTTGGAACCAGTAAAAGAAGAACACCGGTTATAACCTCTAAGCTTAAAACAGTAGTTTTTAACCCCACCTGGACGGTTCCTCCTACAATCTTAAAGGAAGACGTGGTTCCTGCAATGAAACGCAACCGAAACTATCTGGCTAAAAAGAACATTACTATATATGACAGCTCCGGAAATGTGGTAGAACCGTCCGCTTGGAATGAAAAGAATCCCGGTAAATACCGCTATGTACAAAGTCCGGGTTATAACAATTCATTAGGGTTAATGAAAATATTGTTCCCGAACCACCACAGCGTGTACCTGCATGATACCAATCATCGGAATTATTTCGAAAGAAGCAACCGTTCGTTAAGTTCCGGATGTGTGCGTATCGAAAATCCGTTGGAACTGGCACAGCATATTTTAGATTCTTCAGATCAGTCAGTAAGCTGGTCGAAGGAAAAAATTGACTCTATTATTGAGACTAAAAAAACCGTCAATATTAAAATCAGAAAAAAATATGCCTTATACCAATGGTACTGGACCGCATGGAGCAAAAAAAATCAGCTCATTTTCAGAGCTGATATTTATAATTTAGATTCGGATTTGTATGCTAAACTAAGAAATTAGCTTTTCTTCCATCGCGAAACTTCTTGAGGGATGGTAGATATACAAACATGATTTATTTTTGATTACTTCAATAATCTTATTCGTCAATTCAACAGGAAGAGCGGGACATCCCTGACTTCTTCCTAATCTTTTATTATTATTGATAAAAGATTCCGATACATAATCAGCACCATGAACAACTACACCTCTTTCGCGTGCATTGTCATTAACGCCTCTTTCCAAACCATCTAAACGCAATGAAGCACCATGTTTTCCCTGATAAATCTCACCAGTGGCATAAAAGCCCAAGCTGCTTTTGAAAGATGAATTTAAATTTGAAAATGTTGAAGCAAATTCTTCTCCCGTATTTCTTCCGTGAGCAACCAGAGACTGAAACAAAATTGTATTAGTAGTAAGATCAATCACCCAAAGACGTTTGGTGTTTGATGATAAACTAAAATCAATTAATGTTAAAATATCTTTCTGAACAACACCTTTCTCTTTCAATAAGTAAAAACCTTTTAAAGCTTCAGAGAAAGTCCTAAGTTCCGGTAACGAAAAATTGTTGGTTTTCAATGTGCTGTACACACTTTCAATTTTACTGTCGATTGCCAGTTTTTCAACCTTAGCAATACTCTTTGTAGTTACCTTTTTTAATTCGATTGTGTTTTTTGAATCTTTACCAAAAGACAATAGTAAAAACACCAATAATGGATAAATTTTGTAAATCATTGAATTCCTTTAGGTTAATAATAAATTTGGGTAAGGCAAAAGTATAAAAAAAATGCAGGGGACAAAATAAAAGTCTGTAAATCAGTGCATTTTTGTTTAAACTTTAACAATTCTGAAACAAAAAATTAGCAAAAAAGCAGAAAAAACTATTTTTTACAAGATATTTACTTACAAAAATTAAAATCAACATTTAAATTCTATAACTTTTTCTGAAAATAGTATAAATTTGTTTTCTGATAATACTCTAGATTAAAGTGTAACAATTATGAAAAAAGATTGTCTATTAGTCCGACAGTCTTTTATCTCAAAAATTACGTTTTAAAACCTCATGAAAAATTTAGTCCTTTTTACCCTTTTTCTTTCTTCATTGTGCTCTTACAGCCAAAAGAAAACTTTGCAGGCACAGCAAATTTCGCAAAGTGTTTCAATAGATGGAAAATTAGAGGAACCGGAATGGAAAAATGCGGCTATAGCTTCAGATTTTGTGATGTTTGACCCAGACAACGGAAAACCAATTCCCGAGGGAAGAAGAACGGAAGTAAAAGTTTTATATAATAATGACGCCCTTTATATTGGTGCCGTTATGTACGACGATGAACCTGCCAAAATATTAAAAGAAATTTCACAAAGGGACAATTTTGGAACGGCAGATATTTTTGGCGTTTTTATAAACGGTTTTAATGACGGTCAGCAAAACTTTGAATTTTTTGTATCTGCTGCCGATGTACAGGGAGACTGCATCATGACAGATGCCAATGGTGAAGATTACTCATGGGATGCTATCTGGATCAGTAAAGCAGTACTGACAGCTACAGGATGGACGGTGGAAATAAAAATTCCATACGCGGCTTTGCGTTTTTCAGAAGAGAACAAACAGACCTGGGGGATTAATTTTTTCAGGGAAATAAAAAGGGAACGAAAAAAATATACATGGAGCTTAATTGATACCAAAATTGGCACTTTTACACAACAAAACGGGAATCTCGAAGGAATTGAAAACATCAAACCTCCTACCAGGTTGTTTCTTATGCCTTATGCTTCCTATTATCTGAATGCTGCTGATGGCCAGAAAACGTATGGCACTATGAAAGGCGGAATGGATATCAAATACGGTATTAATGATGCTTTTACGCTTGACGCCATCCTGATTCCTGATTTTGGACAGGCAAAATACGATGATCAGATTTTAAATCTGGGGCCGTTTGAACAACAATTCAACGAAAACAGAGCTTTTTTTACCGAAGGAACAGACCTTTTTAATAAAGGAAAGATGTTTTATTCAAGAAGGATTGGCGGCAAACCTTCTGTTGAACCGGATTTAAAGGATAATGAAGAAATAATTGAAAATCCGCAAAGTGTAAATCTTATTAATGCTTTGAAAGTTTCCGGAAGAACCAAAAAAGGACTTGGAGTCGGGATTTTAAATGCCGTAACAGAAAAAACATTTGCGACGATAAAAGATACCATAACAGGCGAAACCAGAAAAGCTATCGTAGAACCTTTAATGAATTATAATGTTCTGGTACTCGATCAGCGATTTCGTAAAAACTCTTCGGTAACCTTTATCAATACCAATGTGACGCGAAATGGTCATTTCAGGGATTCGAATGTCTCCGGTCTGGCCTGGGATTTAAATACAAAAGCAAATACTTATAATCTATCCGGAAACGTCAAGTTCAGCACAATCAATGATACTGAAGACACAAAGGGACTTTATTCCACCATTGGATTTGCAGAAACAAGCGGAAAATACCGCTATAGCGTAGGAACGGATTTTGTTACTAAAAACTTTGATCCAAACGATCTGGGAATTAATTTCTACACCAATTATTACAACTTTTACGGAAATGCCAATTACAGGATTTTAAACCCGACAAAGCTTTTCAATAGTTTTAAACTCAATTACAATATGTATGCTGAGTTTAATAAAGAATCCGGAAAAGTTCAGGAAAGCGACATAAACGTCAATCTTAACCTGACAACCGTTAAAAACAATTATTATGGAACGGGAATAACCGTTTATACAAAAGGAAATGATTATTACGAACCAAGGGCTGATAACAGGTACGTCATTATTCCGGCAAAAATAGAAACATGGGGAAGTATTTCTACCAATTACAACCACAAATTCGCCCTGGATTTAAATCCTTCTATCACCGTTTTTGATGAAAACGAACGAATGGATTATGGTTTTGACATTGGTCCGAGATATCGTTTCAGCGACAAGCTTCTCTTAACGTATACTTTTAGCTTTTTCAGGAAAAACAACAATAAAGGATACATTGACAGTTTTGACAATGATGACAATGAAAACACACCGGATGCTATTGTTTTTGCCAACAGAAACGTAATTACCTACTCTAATATGTTAGGAGGGAAATATGCTTTAAACAGTACCATGACACTAAATCTGTCTGTTCGCCAATATTGGTCTTATGCGGAGAACAAAGACATTCTGCAACTGGAATCTGACGGAACCTTAACCCCATATTCGCAATACACCACCAATAAAAATTCAAGTTTTTATTCGTGGAATACCGATTTATCTTATTCGTGGTGGTTTGCTCCGGGAAGTCAGCTTTCTGTTCTCTATCGAAATAACGCTTCTAATTTTGAACGTGTTATTGATAAGGAATTCAAATCGAGCGTTACCAATTTACTGAATAATGATGCGCTAAAACACATTTTTTCTGTAAGTGTCAAATATTTTATTGACTATAATGCTGTTAAAAATAAGATTAGAAACAGAGCTTAGCCTGAATTAATTTTAAAAAATAAAGACTTCTATAATTAAATTAGTATTTTTAAATACAGTTCATTTTATAAAATACAATTGTAACCTGAGCTTAACGCTGCATTTTATAAATGGTTTATCTTTGTAGAAAACAAAAAATAATGAACAAGAAAGTAATCCTTATGATTTTAGACGGTTGGGGAAAATCTCCTGACCCTAAAGTATCTGCAATAGACAATGCAAATGTTCCTTTTATAAACAGTCTTTACCGAAATTATCCCAGTGCCCAACTTAGAACTGATGGTTTGAACGTCGGTTTACCTGAAGGACAAATGGGAAACAGTGAAGTAGGTCATATGAATCTTGGAGCAGGAAGAATTGTATACCAGGATTTAGCCAAAATAAATTTAGCGGTAGCACACCAGACACTTGCCAAAGAACAGGTTCTTGTTGACGCTTTTACTTATGCTAAGGAAAACAATAAAAAAGTACATTTTTTAGGATTAGTTTCAGATGGAGGTGTTCACTCCCATACGTCCCACCTGCGCGGCTTAATTGATGCTTCACAGGAATATGGTTTACAAAATGTTTTTGTTCATGCTTTTACAGATGGTCGTGATGTTGACCCGAAATCGGGAGCAAAATACATTCATGACTTAGAAGATTATATTAAAGATACTCCGGTAAAAATCGCCTCCATCATCGGTCGTTATTATTCGATGGATCGTGACAAGCGATGGGAACGTGTAAAACTAGCCTATGATTTGCTGGTAAATGCTAAAGGAACCCCGTCTCATAATGCGGTTGCAAGTATTCTGGACAGTTATGCCAACCACGTAACGGATGAATTCATTGAACCAATTGTGATGGTTGATGAGCAGGAACAGCCGCTGGCAACTATTATCGAAGGTGATGTTGTCATTTTCTTCAATTTCAGAACCGACAGGGGACGAGAACTAACAGAAGCTTTATCGCAACAAGACTTTCACGAGCAAAACATGCACAAAATAAACTTGTATTATGTTACGCTTACCAACTACGATGAAACGTACCAAAACGTAAAGGTGGTTTACAATAAAGACAATATTACCGAGACGCTGGGTGAAGTTTTAGAGAAAGCGGGCAAAAAACAGATTCGTATTGCCGAAACAGAAAAATATCCACACGTGACCTTTTTCTTTTCGGGAGGACGAGAAACTCCTTTTGAAGGCGAATCCAGAATTTTAAGAAACTCTCCAAAAGTAGCGACTTATGATTTACAGCCTGAAATGAGTGCTTACGAGCTTAAAGATGCACTTGTTCCTGAATTAAATAAAGGCGAGGTAGATTTTGTCTGCCTGAATTTCGCTAACGGTGATATGGTGGGACATACCGGAATTATGAGCGCTGCAATTCTGGCTTGTGAAGCTGTTGATGCCTGTGTAAAAGGAGTTATCGAAGCTGCTTTGGCCAATGATTATACTACAATTGTTATTGCCGATCACGGAAATTGCGAAACAATGATTAATCCTGACGGAAGTCCAAATACCGCACACACCACAAATCCGGTGCCAATTATTTTGGTTGACAAACAGCTGAAAAACATCAACGACGGTGTTTTAGGAGACATTGCTCCAACTATTTTAGAGTTAATGGGTGTTCAGCAACCAGCTGCTATGACTTGTCATTCGCTATTGTAAAAACACTTTTTGAAGTATAAAAAAAGAGACAAGTCTTATGATTTGTCTCTTTTTTGTTTTTTATCTTGCCCAGAGCGAAGTTGAAGGCCTGTAACACAGAAAGGGCTTCGACTCCGCTCAGCCTGACATTCGTGTTTTAGAATAAAGTTATTAAACCAAAAAATAGTGATACATCCATTCTACACTATAAATGACGATACCGATTAATCCTCCCACTAGCGTACCGTTGATTCTTATATACTGAAGATCTTTTCCTATTTCCAATTCTAATTTTTCCGAAACTTCTTTTCCGTCCCAGCTTTTCACTGTCGAGGAGATCAGGTCGCCGATTACTTTTTTGTTATTCAAAAGAACCGACAACAAATCGTTTTTGATGAAATTATTGATCTTGTCAATCATCACGGCATCTTCTCTCAGTCCGTTTCCAAAACTCTGAATCAAACCGGAAATATTATTTTTAATGGAAGACTCATCCCCTTTCTCCAAATCATTTGTGATGGACAACTTAATCTCATCCCAAATTCCGTTAATATAATCCTGAACTTCTTTTTTTCCTGCAAAATCAAGAATCATATTATTGATTTTCACTCTCATCTCTTCCGAATTTTTGACTTTATCCAGAAAATTATAAACGTATTCATCTATTTTAATCCTAATGTCACTTTCAGGATTTTTAGCTTCATCCAGAAACTCCTGCAATCCGTTAAAAATACCTTCTGAAATACTTTTATCCGCTAAACCGAAACTCAAAAAAGGCGTTGATTCTTTTACTTTTTTTCGAATAAGATCTTTATTATTACTCAATTCTCCGCTCATTACTTCCAGCAGATTGGTCAGCAGCTGGTCTTTTACATTTCCTTTCTGTAAAGGCTCTAAAGCCAGTGCAACCCAGTTTCCAAAATTTATAGATTGTAGTTTTGCAGCAAATTGTACCTGGATAAATCTTTTGACGTCTTCATCTTTGATCGTTTTCAGAACACCGGGGATGATGTTTATGACAACCAAATCGGCAATTTTACCGGCATGTTCTTCCTGCGAAAGCCAATCGGAAGCTTTGGTGGCAAAGTTGAATTCTTCGAGTTTAATTTCTAATTTTTCACGGTTCAGGAATTCTTCCGAAACAAAATTGCCCAGATTCTCCCCAATCTCATTCTTTTTGGTTGGAATGATAGCCGTATGCCAAATGGGAATCCCCAGCGGATGGCGAAATAAGGCCACGACAGCAAACCAATCTGCAATTCCGCCTACCATTGCCGCTTCACTAAAAGCCTGTAAGATTGGAATTTTAAAATAAATTGCGACGACAAACAAAAGAACTGCAACACCTAAAAGTGCCAAAGCATTTTGCTTCATTTTCCTTAAAGCTCTGACTTTTGATATATCCTGATCTGTAGTAGTTTTCATGATTATAAACGTTTTTACTACTAATTTACGTTTTTTCTGTCAAATAGAAAGCCGAAAAGGCTTTGAGTTTTCATCAATTCAATGAGAATTACAAAGGTTTGCCAAGAATTTTACTAATTATCTTAGGTGTAAATTTTGAATGCAATGCAATTCCTGAAATTCAATTTTTCTATTAATATTCAATTCGCACTAATTCGTGAAATTCGTGACGAAAAATTTATATTAAAATTGTACTTTTGCGAACTGAAAATCCGAAATTATGATTATTGTAAAATCACGTGAAGAAATTGAATTAATGCGCGAAAGTGCCTTAATCGTATCTAAAACATTAGGAATGATTGCCTCTGAAATCAAAGAAGGCGTTACCACATTATATCTTGACAAATTAGCCGAAGAATTCATTCGTGATCACGGTGCAACACCTAGTTTTTTAGGTTTATATGATTTCCCGAATTCACTTTGTATGAGTCCGAATGCACAGGTTGTACACGGAATCCCTAACAACACACCTTTAAAAAGCGGTGATGTTATCTCTGTAGATTGCGGTGCTTATAAAAATGGCTATCACGGAGATCACGCCTATAGTTTTGAAATTGGAGAGGTTGCTCCGGAAACTAAAAAGCTTTTACAAATTACCAAAGAATCACTATACGTTGGTATCAGGGAATTTAAAGCCGGAAATCGCGTAGAAGATGTTGGAAATGCGATTCAAAAATATACGGAATCCCATGGTTACGGAGTTGTACGTGAATTGGTAGGTCATGGTTTAGGGCAGAAAATGCACGAAGAGCCGGAAATGCCAAACTACGGAAAACGTGGACGCGGAAAACTTTTCGTGGAAGGAATGGTTGTTGCTATCGAACCGATGATCAACATGGGAACCAGAAACATCAAACAACTAAAAGACGGCTGGACAATCCTGACTGCCGACGGAAAACCAAGCGCCCATTTCGAACACGACGTTGCCCTGATTGACGGAAAACCGGAAATTTTATCGACTTTCTATTACATCTATAAAGCTTTAGGGATCGAAAGTACTGAAGAAGATGAATTTAGAAAAGTGCCTTTAGTACTATAGTTATTCCGCAGAGATTCACAAAGATATACGCCAAGATTCGCAAAATTATTTATTTATAAGCTTTTAAAATGTATGAAGAGAACACCGAATCCCGTGAAGAAATAGATGCAATTAGCTATAAAATTATTGGTTTAGCAATTGAAGTACATAAACAGCTAGGTCCCGGTTTATTAGAATCCGCTTACCAGGAATGCCTGTATTATGAAATTGTAAATTCCGGTTTGCTTGTTGAAAAACAAAAAGCATTACCTATAATTTATAAAGATATAAAACTCGATCATGGATACAGGATTGATTTACTGATCGAAGACAAGATAGTTATTGAATTAAAAACAGTAGAAGCATTTACAGATGTACATTTTGCCCAAATTTTAACCTATTTAAAGCTTGGTAATTATCCGTTAGGCCTGCTTATTAATTTTGACTCAAAAATTTTAAAAAACAATATAAAAAGATTTATAAACACTTTGTGAAGCTCTGTGCTAACTTTGTGAAACTCTGTGAAACGTCCCATGAAGAAACTTTTCAAACTAGTACTTAACACAATACCACGCCCATTATTAATTCGTTTGAGTTACGTGGCGCGTCCGATTTTGGCGCTATCGTTAAAAGGAAATAAATACACTGATCCGATTGACGGAAAAAGTTTCAGGATGTTTTTGCCTTACGGATATGGCAAACAGCGTCCGAATGTACTTTCGCCGAGCACACTTTCGTTAGAAAGACACCGTTTGCTCTGGCTGTACTTAAACGACCAGACTGATTTTTTTACGGCCCCTAAGAAAGTGCTCCATTTTGCTCCGGAACAGGCTTTTTATAAAAGATTCCGCAAGCAGAAAAATCTTGACTACACAACGACTGATTTACTTTCGCCTCTTGCAGATGTAAAAGCAGATATTTGCAATTTACCTTTTAAGGATAACGAATACGATGTGATTTTATGCAATCACGTATTGGAACACATTCCCGATGATACCAAAGCCATGCAGGAACTGTATCGTGTGCTAAAACCGGGGGGAATGGCCATCCTTCAGATTCCTCAGGATTTATCAAGAGCAACTACTTTTGCTGATGATTCTATTACAGATCAAAAAGAACGTGCTGCCATTTTCGGGCAATACGATCACGTTCGCGTGTACGGCCGCGATTATTTTGACAAATTAAGAACTATTGGGTTTATCGTAATCGAAGAAGATTATACCAATAAAATTGCACCCGAACTGGTAGAAAAATATTGTCTGGCAAAAGGGGAAATTATTCCGCTTTGCTTTAAACCGGAGAACTAAACTATCTGACTTTTTTTAAAACCATATAAGTCATGTAAGTTTATTTAAGCCTGAAGCAAAAATTTATAATTCCTTACATCACTTATATGGTAAAAAAATATTTTCCCAAATTCCAACAGAATTAAACCGTGACCCTGGATCTTACAAAATCATTTCAGTTTTGTTTTGACATCAGTTTTGACAAAAATCTGAATACTCATATTCCAACAGCTTACATTGTTGAAAATACCAGTGAAATTAAGTATTTAAACAAAAAAGCAAGCACGAATGTGCTGGAAAGTTTTGGAATCGTTTTTGAAAATTTAGATTCCAATACAAAAAAAATACTAACGGTTTGTGAAGCTTTAAAGCCTGAATTTATTTTCAAAAAATTCAGTGTAAAAATCAAATCGGCAAAAACAATTGCTGACCTGCAAAAAGATTCCAAAATTGATTTTGCCATTCGACAGCATTTAAAAATAAATTTAGATTCATTTTATACCTTAATTGTACAGGAGCAATTTCCGCTATCTCTTAACATGGGAGCCGAAAAGGATTTTTACCGCTCCAGAGTTGCTGTAAATCCGATTTGTTTTGAACCAAGGATTCAGTTTGACAAACACGCTGAAGGAATTACATATACGTTATCTTTAAAAGAAAACGAAACCACTTTTTCGCCTCTAAACAGCAGTGTCGATATACTGCTGGATGAGCCGGGCTGGTTAATCATCGATAAAAAATTAGGACAGTTAAAAGAACTTAATGCTAAAAAGCTTTCCCCTTTTCTAAAGAAGGAATCCATCGAGATACCTTCAAAATTAGTGGATGATTATTTTAAGAACTTCATCCCCCAAATCGCCAAAAAAATAGACATCGAAGCCAATGGTTTCGAAATCGAGCATCGTGATCAAATCATTTCCTGCTCGATTCAGCCTGTTTATGATTTTTTCAAAAACTGTTATTACCTCAACCTTTATTTTGATTATAACGGCTATTTGTTTGATGCCGGCAAAACAAAGAAAACACATTCGTTTGTTGACTTCAGTATTGCCAATGAACCGAAAATAATTCAGTTCAAACGCAGTCATGATGAAGTTTTATATACAGACAAATTACTTGAAATTGGTTTAGTAAAAATCAAAAATGAGTTATTCGGATTGAATCTGGATGTGGAAAATCCGGATCCGTACCTTAATATCCAATTCATTATTAACCACAAAGAAGAACTGGAAAATTTAGGCTTTACTATCCGGAATTTAAAACTGGAAAGCAGGGAAATCAGTACACAAAACCACACTATTTCAGCTTCAAAAGAGGAGACAAAAGAAGACTGGTTTGACATTAAAATAATCATTACCATTGGGACTTTTACGATCAGCTTCAGTGAAATCATTCCCAATATAAAAAGCAGGGAAAGGCTCTTTTTACTGCCTGACGGAAGCTATTTTCTGATTCCTTCCGAATGGCTCAGCAAATATAGCTCCCTCGCAAAACTGGCTAAAACAGAGGACGGAAATCTTCTTTTACGCAAAAGTAATTTTACTGCTTTGGATATGATTCCGGAAATCAAAAACGATGTAATTCAGAAAGCAGAATACACCTCTTCTGATTTGCTAAAAGCAACTTTACGACCTTACCAGATTGAAGGAGTAAAATGGCTCCTGAGTCATTTTAATTCGAATTTAGGCGCTTGTCTGGCTGACGATATGGGACTTGGGAAAACATTACAAACTTTAGCAGTCCTCGTTGCTGTACAGGAACAGTTGGGATTTACCACCAAAACCACGAATTTTGATTTGTTCCAAAACGAAACGGTCATTGAAAGAGAACCTTTGAAAGCCCTGATTGTCTTACCTTCTTCACTGGTTTTTAACTGGTATAACGAAGCTTTGAAATTTACACCGCATTTTTCAAAAATGCAATATGTGGGTAATGACAGAAAATTATTGGTGAGCAGATTAGAGAAATCTGATTTAATTTTCACCAGTTATAATATTGTACATCGTGATATTTCAATTTTAGAAAAATATAATTTCCGTTATTTAATTCTGGATGAAAGCCAGTACATCAAAAATAAAAATTCTAAAATTTTTAAAGCGATTACTAAAATAAATACGGCTCATAAAATGGCACTCAGCGGTACCCCTATCGAAAACTCACTGGACGACTTATGGTCGCAAATGCAATTTATAAACCCGGATATTCTGGGCAGCTATACCTTTTTTGCAGAAAATTTTAAAATCCCGATTGAGAAAAAGCAGGACGAAAATAGTTTGTCTGAATTAAAGACGCTGATTCAGCCTTATATTTTAAGAAGAACAAAAGAACAGGTTTTAAAAGACTTGCCCGAACTGTCAGAACAGATTTATTATTGCGATATGGATCCTGAACAGGAAAAATTATATGAAAAAGAAAAATCAAAGGCCCGGAATTTTTTACTGAAAACAGATGGATCCAGCGCTGACAAAATCAGCATCATCAACACACTGATGAAATTAAGACAACTGAGCAATCATCCAAAAATGATCGATCAGGATTCCGAAATCGATTCCGGAAAATATCTTGCGGTGACCAATTACCTGGAAACTTTGGTACAAGAGAGGCAAAAAACGATCATTTTCAGTTCTTTTGTTACCAATTTGAGTTTTTACACGAATTGGTGTAAAGAGAATAAGATAGCATTTTGCGAAATTACAGGCGCAACTCCTGCCAGTGAAAGAGAACGCCAGGTAAATCTGTTTAAGGAGAAGGAAGATCCTTTGCTGTTTTTTATATCCCTTAAAGCAGGTGGTGTCGGACTGAATATTACCAAAGCTTCTTATGTTTTGTTCTTAGATCCGTGGTGGAATCCTTTTGCTGAAAAACAAGGGGTTGGAAGGGCACATCGAATTGGACAATTAAACAAAGTAAATGTGGTCCGTTTTATTTCGAAAAATACGGTAGAAGAAAAAATAATCAAGCTGCAGGAAAACAAAAAACTGTTATCAGATTCACTTTTGGAAGAAAGTTATATCAATGACGAAATCGAAGTTAATCTGGAATACATTTTAAGTTCTTAACAAATTGCTTCTTAAAACCAATAAAATGTCCTATTTTTCGTTAGATAAATTGTTATATTTACAATCTTACAACCTAAATAAGATGTCAAAATTTTTGTTTCAGAACCTGCTTTTGTTTTTCATTTTTACTTCGGTGAGTGCGCAGGAAGTACAAAACGAGGTTCCGCCTCCCTATAATATCAAAACGGTTTCCTTTGTGCAGAATGGTGCAAATGTTATTCCTATATTTGAATTAGGGGCTACTTTTGAATTACAATTTGATGACTTATTTGGCAGTGAAGCCAATTATTATTTTGATATCACGCATTGCGATTACAATTGGAAACCAACCGATATTCCGAAAACGGATTATATCCGTGGATTTGATAATCAAAGAATTACAGACTATTCCAATTCCTTCAATACGCTTCAGATTTATTCGCATTACCGGCTTCCTTTCCCCAACCAGTTTACCAGTCAATTGAGAATTTCAGGAAATTATATGCTTAAGATTCTTAATGAGGACAGAGAAGTTGTTTTTTCGAGAAAATTTATTTTATACGAAGAGCATTCCACTGTAGCTGTGCAGGTAAAAAGAACAAGAAACCTCAGCAATATCGATTATAAGCAGAATCTTGATTTTTCGATACTCTCCAATGACATTGTTTTTCAGACACCTTTACAAAATGTAAAAGTGCTTTTGCTGCAAAATGGTGATTTTAACACAAGCATTAAAAACATTGTACCACAGTACACAATTGGCAATCAATTGGTTTACAAGTATGATAAAGAAACACAATTTTGGGCTGGAAATGAGTTCCTTTATTTTGAGAATAAAGACATTCGTTCTGCAAGCAATAATGTGGGCAAGGTGGGTTCTAACAGTGACATTTACAATTCTTATTTGTACACCAATCAGGCAAGGGCCAGTCAGATCTATACTTTGAATCAGGATGTAAACGGAAACTTTGTGGTAAAAAACATAAACGCATCCAATAACCAGATCGAAGCTGATTATGCCTGGGTTTATTTTACGCTTTCTGCACCGGCTTTCCGATTAGACAAAGACATTTACATCACAGGAATGTTCAACAATTACAATTTAACCCCCGAATACAAAATGGACTACAATGCCGACAAAGGGGTGTATGAAAAAGCCGTTATGATCAAACAGGGTTTTACCAATTTTGAATATCGCATTGCGGATAAAAAAGGAGTTATTGATTACGAAAATGCAATTGACGGAAACTTCTACCAAACCGAAAATGAATACATCATATTGGTTTATTACAAACAAAGTTCTGATCGTTATGAAAGAGTTATCGGAAAAGGAAATGCTAACTCTGTCAATATCACCAATTAAAAACATTGTTAAAGGATTTCGGTCAAAGGATTTTTTTTCGTAAGTTTGCAACTATAACACACACATATATACTACGTTAGTATGGTTTCTCAGATAACACGAGGCATAAAAATATCTGTTTTAACTAGTTTTGAAGGTACTTACTTCAAAAACTACAAGATTCACTTTGCCTTTAGTTACGTCATCACAATCGAAAATCACAGTAAAGATTCTGTTCAGCTGACGTCCCGCCACTGGGAAATTTTTGATTCCCTAAATGACATTGAAGTGGTTGACGGAGAAGGTGTTATTGGTAAAAAGCCTGTTTTAAAACCAGGAGAAAACCATACGTACAGTTCCGGTTGTTTATTATCATCTCCTTATGGGGCTATGAAAGGTTATTTTAATATGATTAATTTCACCTCTACAAAAACATTCAAAGTGATTGTTCCTACCTTCAGAATGTGTGCTCCGTTTGCGTTAAATTAAGCCTACGTTAAAAACTATATTCCGTATAGTTATCTTATTCACAAAACTATCAAATTATTAATTTATCCTTTGTACTTTTGTGCAGCGTTAGATTATTCGTAACAAATCAAATCTTCTAACCGTTAAATTGTCTAATTATATAATTTAAATAACATGCTAAAAGGATTCTTTCATGTACCAAAAGCGGTAAACGAGCCAGTAAAAGGATACGCACCCAATTCACCAGAAAAAGCAGCTGTTCAGGCCGCTTACACTACAATGTGGAACGCTAAAATTGATGTTCCTTTATATATTGGAAGTGAAGAAATCAAAACTGGAAATACTAAAACAATATCAGCGCCCCACGATCACAAACATATCGTAGGAACGTATCATCTAGCTGAAAAACAACATATTGAAAAAGCTATTGCTAATGCCCTTGAATCTAAAAAAGCCTGGGCAGACATGGCATGGGAACAACGTGCGGCTATTTTCTTAAAAGCAGCAGAACTTATTGCAGGTCCTTACAGAGCGCGCATTAATGCAGCAACTATGATCGGTCAGTCTAAAAATATTCATCAGGCAGAAATTGATGCCTCTTGCGAATTGATCGACTTTTTACGTTACAACGTAGAATTCATGACACAAATTTACAACGATCAGCCAAAATCAGATTCTTCTGTTTGGAATCGTTTAGAATACAGACCTCTTGAAGGTTTTGTTTACGCTATTACTCCTTTTAACTTTACGGCAATTGCTGCAAATCTTCCTGCCAGTGCTGCTATGATGGGTAACGTGGTAATCTGGAAACCAAGTGACAGTCAGGTGTTTTCTACAAAAATTATTATCGAAGTTTTTAAAGAAGCCGGTGTTCCTGATGGCGTTATCAACGTTGTTTTTGGTGATGCTTTAATGATTACTGACACTGTTCTGGCAAGTCGTGATTTTGCAGGAATTCACTTTACGGGGTCTACTCATGTATTTAAAGATATCTGGTCTAAAATTGGTGCAAACATTCACCACTACAAAACATACCCGAGAATTGTTGGGGAAACTGGTGGTAAAGATTTCATCATTGCACACCCAAGCGCTAACGTTAAACAACTGGCTACAGGAATTACCCGTGGTGCATTTGAATATCAGGGCCAAAAATGTTCTGCAGCTTCAAGAGCTTATATTCCGCAAAGTTTATGGCCAGCTGTTAAGGAGCAACTAATTGCCGATGTAAAATCTTTTAAAATGGGTTCTCCTGAGGATTTCGGAAACTTTATTACCGCAGTAATTCACGAAGGTTCTTTTGATAAATTGGCCAGTTATATCGATCAGGCTAAGAAAGATGCTGATGCTGAAATTATTGTTGGAGGAAATTACGATAAATCTGTAGGTTACTTTATTGAGCCAACCGTTATTGTAACTACAAATCCTAAATATACTACCATGGAAACCGAATTATTCGGACCGGTAATTACTATTTATGTGTACGAAGATGCTAAATGGGAAGAAACTTTAGAACTGGTTGATACTACTTCTGAATATGCCCTGACAGGAGCCGTGTTTAGTCAGGATCGTTATGCTATTGAAGTAGCAACTACGAAATTACAAAATGCTGCCGGTAACTTCTACATCAATGATAAGCCAACAGGAGCTGTGGTAGGAATGCAGCCTTTTGGTGGAGCAAGAGCTTCAGGAACTAACGACAAAGCAGGTTCTGCCCTGAACTTATTGCGTTGGGCTTCTCCAAGAACTATAAAAGAAACTTTTGTAACTCCGGAAGATTACAGATATCCGTTTTTAGGATAATAGCTAAAATAAAATAACTAAAAACCCGTAAGCTGAAATTGGCTTACGGGTTTTTTATTTAAATTACTTTTGTGTGAATTCTAAATATTAATGTAATCTTTTTCTTATTTTAATAATTATTAGTCACTTATAATTGAAAAAAAACCTTATTTTATTATTTTAAAAACTTTTACGGACATATTCAAAAGATTACTAAAGATAATTTTGCTCTTAATTCTAAACTAAACAATTGTAGATACTTTATACAATGTTTATAAATCGAAATTAATTTTAATAAAATGAGTATGACTATGAGAAATTTAAAAAAAGTACCGAAAGTAATTCAAAAATCAAAGTGCGTAAATCACAGGATTGACTACAAGTGGAATGAAAAAATCATGTCCCGATTACTGGATCCGTCAGAAGGAAATGACGGACTTGACTATACACTAAATAAGATTGGCCATAAAGCTGCAATAGGTCTCACTGCTTCGTTACTGGAATGGATCTACTGGCGTTTTAAAGAATATACAACCATGTCAGATGACATACACCAGCGTATTGAAACATTATGGTATTCTATTGAAGATCCCAAAAACAGCAAGTCTTTAATTTTTGATCCCGAACTGGACATTCCTATTTCCGGTTTTATAAATGGTCCAATATGGGTTGCGCTTATGAATGTCAGAATGATTGATGTGTTATACAAAAAAGGGTCCTGTATGCTTCAGAGCGAATTGGTTGGCTTAGTACTCTTAGTGCGACACATAACACCGAAGAAAAAGAAATTTGACAAATGGCTGGAAAACATACTTTCTAAACTTGACAATCAATTTCCGAATCAAAATGTGCAAATTGAATTTTCTGAAGATGCCGTTTACGACTCGTCTGCTGAGCCTGTCGTTTGCCGTGAATTTTTCTTCCAATCCGGCTTTACATATTCTAATGAAGCAGCCAAATTGGCATTAAATGATTTTATTTTACATATTGATTACGAAACAAATTCATTTTGCAACAACAAGAAAAAATTTGTAAATGGGTAAACTCTACATTGAAAATCCAATGCGGAATATTCTTTAGATGAAAATTAAATCATATAAAACAGATTAAACAAATTGTCATAATCAGGTGATTTTTAAACTTCTAATCCTGATTAATTTTTAGACTTTTAAATGGAAATAATGAACTTGAAAATGTCGTAATAAAATTTAAGGACAAAGCTTCTAAGAGACAAACTCTTTTTCTAAGCAGAGAAATACTAACATTGGAAAAAATAACCCGGAAAGAATTAATAGGCTTTCCGGGTTATTTGCTTTTTAAAAAATCATGCCGAATTACCTTTAATAAATCAAATTTTAGCTTTTGTCTTATCTTAATATTTTAATGTCTTTTTGGGTCTATCAAATACAATTAAAAGATATTTCTTCGTAAGAAAAATCAAATAAAATGAAAAAATACTTATTTTTTATTTCTATAATACTACTATCTTCTTGTAGTACTGATGAAAGTTCTTCAAAATCACAAATTCAAAATCATAAAGCTGATTTTACTTTATCTAAAAATACTGAAAGGGTTGACTGGAATAATATCCAAACCGGGGAAATCCTGAAATTTGATGTCAAAATCAAAGATTTTGACACTAGTCCCGATGTACAATATGTCCTTAAACCAATTACAACAGACGCAACAAAACATCAACGCAATAAACAGGACTATAATTTTCAGGAAGAAATAAAAGTAGCTGCTTCTGGTGACGGTTCTTCTGCAAAAGACAGTATTCTTATTAAGAAAACTAAGGATAGTATAATCATCAAAAGGCCAAATTCCTCCTTTTTTGTTTCCATTTTAAAGCCAGGGAATTTCACACAACAATACGAATTACGTAAAATGTCAGCAAACAAGTATGTTGCAGGATTTAGTCAGGAAATACTGTTTTCTGCTGTAAAAATTGAAGTCTATACATGGAATGAACAAACAGATAACTCTACCCTGTTTTCAAATTCGAAGCACAGCCGTTATTACGAATTTACTATAGACGATGGCGACCAGACAAATGATACATATCTCACCGACAGCGACTCCAAAGAAAATACATATATAGCATTATATAACGGAAATAAATACAATGGAAGTATTTCTATCAATAAGGCAATGACATTTAGTGGCAAAGTAGATACGCAAAAAAGCCCTCAGGTTGTACCGAACTGGATATTATCTGAACTTAAAATAATCCAAAAAAGAAATCATGAACCTGATAACATAATCACTTATCATAATTTAAACCTTATTCAAAAATAATAACTTAAAAAACCAAACTATGAAAAAGCAAATGAAAAGCACAATAACTTTAGCATTACTGATTGGCTCAGGTTTACTTATTTCCTGCAGCAATGATGATACTAAAAACAGCACAGGAAGCAATTTAAACTCTTTACAACCTGTAACTTTTGCAACTAAACCAGACAATATTATCAGCTCAAAAAAAACAGGATTACAAGAATTAAACCCAACTACAGGAAACAACGAGTATGTATATCTTACTACTGTAGAAAAACAAATAACCTTATCTCCTCTTTCTATTATAAACGAAGCAAATTTAGACGTTATCTATCCTGGCAGTATTCTACGCGGATCAAGTTTTATAAATGCAACTTATGATCCTCTTGTGCTAAAAAACGCATTTAAGCCTGTCACTTTATCTATGTCTTTAAGAGGTGAGTTATCCGTTAGCGCAAATATTTTGCCTGCCTACAGCCAGATAACAAATGCAACAAATATTTTAGTCAACAAAAATAAAAATCTTATTGATTATAATGCTATCCCGACATACTACGAGTATCAAAGTGATGAAATTACAACTGAAGACAGTTTTAAAAAAGCACTTGATGCGCATTTAAATGTAAATGTTTTAGGCGGTTTAGTTAAAGCTAATTTTGGCTATAGTCAAAATAGCGGCTCAGCCGATACCAAATCTTATGTGATGGTAAAAGTCAGGCAGCGTTTGTATAGTATGACTATCGATCCAAAATATTATACCGATTGGATTGATGGAGATATTAGTGCCAACAATTTTGGAACATATGAACCCGTCTATGTAAGCAACGTAGATTATGGTCGTGTTGCATATATACTAATTGAAACCACTAAAAATGAGTCTTATACTAACACAATGGTAAAAGCATCTGTCGGGGTGGCCTTAAAAGTTGTAGATATTGGTCTGGATGTAAACTACTCTGAAGAGTTTAAAAAATTATTTGCACAAAATAAAATAAAAGTCATGATTGTGGGAGGCCCTATTGATTTAGGCGGCAAGGTAACCGATTATAGTAGCTTTGTAAAGTTTTTACAAGCCCCTACCCCCTCAGATCTAGTTTCATCATCAGCTCCAATATCATATAAAATACGAAGGTTAAAAGACAATACCGAAGTGGAAGTAAAAGATGTGTACACGGAACAATTTAAAGAACTGAAAGCAAATTAAGATAATTTCAATCTAAAAAACAGACTGGATGTATCCTTAGGTTTAATATCGTTTAATTTCAAAAGATAATAATAAAAGCCGAATTTGATTTTCAAATTCGGCTTTTTAATTTAGTAAATCTTAAGATTTTATCGGCCCATAATTAAACCGTAAACTTCAAAGGCAAATGCACCACTTTTTTGGTTTCGAAAAATTCGTCTTCAAAAATAGTAGCCAAATCATACAAAGTTGCTTTGGGGAAATCTTTCAGTTCTTCTGTTAAATCACCGCCTTTAAGATATAAAATTCCGTTTTTCAAAGTGTGTTTGTGTTGTTTTTTGATTTTGTCTTTTATCCACGAAACAAAATCGGGCATATTGGTTACGGCGCGACTTACAATAAAATCAAAATCACCTTTTACCAGTTCTGCACGCTTTTGTTCAGCCTTTACATTTTTCAATTCTAAGGCATCAACAACTCCCTGAACTACTTTTATTTTTTTTGCAATTACATCAATCAGATAAAAACGGGTTTCCGGAAAAAGAATCGCCAGCGGAATACCGGGAAATCCTCCACCGGTTCCCACATCCAGCACCGTTGCTCCGGGTTCAAATTTCATGATTTTTGCAATTCCAAGCGAATGCAGGATATGTTTTGTATATAAGGCATCAATGTCTTTACGTGAAATAACATTGATTTTTTCATTCCAGTCGTGGTATAAAAAGTCTAGTTTTTGAAATTGTTCGATTTGAATGTCAGTCAAATCGGGAAAATATTTCAGAATCTCATCCATTGCTCTATTTTTTTAACAAAAGTAATACTTTACGATTGAAATATTTAACTCAATTTTGCAAATTGAAAATTTATAATAATTACCTTTGAAAACTATTTAAATTACTTATGAATAACACTGCGCCAACATTTGCTAAGCAAGACAATCTGAAGTTCTTCAGAACCCTTAACTCACGAGTAAACAATTACTTCAAGGAGAATAACATTCAGAAAACCGGAAACTGGAAGCTGCATTTAAAAGCCATTATTCTTTTTGCGATTTTTCTGACACCTTACTTTTTGATCTTAACACTTGACATGCCTTTTTGGGCACAATTGTTATTAAACATTCTGATGGGAGTTGGAATGGCCGGAATTGGAATGAACGTGATGCACGACGGAAATCACGGATCGTACTCATCTAAATCCTGGATTAATAAAATCATGGGAGGAAGCATTTATATTTTAGCCGGAAACGTACACAACTGGCAGGTACAACACAATGTGCTTCACCATACTTATACTAATATTCACGGTCATGATGAAGATCTTGATGCCGGAAGAATTATTCGTTTTACACAAAATGCGGAATGGCATCGTTTTCATAAATTTCAACACTATTATTCTTTTTTCTTATACGGATTACTGACTTTTAATTGGGCCTTAACAACCGATTTCAAGCAAATGAAAAATTATCTGAAAAGAAAATTATCTTACGGAACACCTCAAAGCCCTGCTAAATTATGGACCGTTTTGGTAATCACTAAAATAATATACGTTTTAATCTGGATGGCTTTGCCGATGATTTTAGGCGTAACATGGTGGAAAGTGGTTATTGGATTTTTCGTTATGCATTATACGGCGGGATTAATTTTAAGTATTGTATTTCAGCTGGCACACGTAGTGGAAGAAACCTCAAATCCGATTCCGAATGAAGAAGGGGAAATGGAAAACACCTGGGCCATTCACCAATTGTATACCACTGCCAATTTTGCTCCCAAAAACAGAATTGTCAATTGGTTTACCGGAGGTTTAAATCATCAGATCGAACACCATATTTTTCCACATATCAGTCATATCCACTACAGTAAAATTGCTGAAATCGTAAAGGAAACTGCCAAAGAATGCAACTTACCTTATTATGAATTCAAAACCATGAGAGGCGCTGTTCTTGCCCATTACAAGCATTTGAAAGACCTTGGAATGAAACCCGAATTATCCGTATAAACTAAAAAAAATCTATTAATAATTAACCTTCCTTAGTTAGCGCAGAAAATTAAGGACATTCAAAAATTTTATAATGAATCATATTCTTTCGGACAGAATCAACAACTTAGCGACTTCGCAAACCTTAGCAATGGCTGCTTTAGCACGCGAATTAAAAGCACAGGGAAAAGACATCATCAGTTTAAGTTTAGGCGAACCAGATTTTAATACTCCTGATTTTATTAAGGAAGCTGTAAAAAAAGCAGTAGATGAAAATTACAGCACCTATTCACCGGTAGAAGGTTATTTAGAATTAAGAGAAGCCATTTGCAGAAAATTCAAAAGAGATAATAATTTAGAATACAAACCAAGCCAAATCGTAGTTTCTACAGGAGCAAAACAATCTTTATACAACATTGCACAGGTAATGCTGAATGATGGTGACGAAGTTATTTTACCGGCACCTTACTGGGTTTCTTACTTCGAAATTGTAAAACTTTCCGGTGGAGTTCCTGTTGAAGTTCCAACATCTGTAGATACTGATTTCAAAATTACTCCGGAACAACTGGAAGCTGCCATCACACCAAAAACAAAAATGATGTGGTTCAGTTCGCCTTGTAACCCATCCGGATCTGTTTACAGCAGAGAAGAATTAACAGCGCTGGCAAAAGTTTTAGAAAAACACCCAGACATATACGTAGTGGCTGACGAAATCTATGAGCACATTAATTTCTCAGGAACTTTCTGCAGCATCGGTTCAATCCCGGGAATGTTAGAAAGAACCATCACTGTAAACGGAGTTGCAAAAGCATTCGCCATGACAGGATACAGAATTGGTTACATCGGAGCTCCGGAATTTATCGCAAAAGCGTGTACCAAAATTCAGGGACAAGTAACCTCTGGCGCAAACTCTGTGGCACAACGCGCTACCATTACGGCTGTAGATGCTGATCCAAGCGTATTAAACCATATGGTTCAGGCTTTCCACACGCGTAGAGATTTAGTAGTTGGACTTTTAAAAGAAATTCCTGGTATAAAAATCAACGTTCCGGAAGGCGCTTTTTATGTTTTCCCTGACGTTTCTTCTTTCTTCGGAAAAACGCTGAGAGGTACTGAAATTAAAAATGCAAACGACGTTTCGATGTATCTTCTGGCAGAAGCCAACGTAGCAACAGTAACAGGAGACGCTTTCGGAAATCCGGATTGTATTCGTTTCTCTTACGCTACCAGCGACGATATCTTAAAAGAAGCATTAAAAAGAATCAAAGAAGCTTTGGCGTAATTCAAGCTTCTCTTTACATATCAAAAGCCTTAGGATTTTTCTAAGGCTTTTTTTATGGGGCTGCCTTCGGCCAGGCTATCCGCTATATATTTTATTTCGTTTCCCTACATAAAAGGCCCTAACCCAAAATCAGTTAACAGATGAGATTTTATTTCAAAAATGCTCACTTTCAAAATTCCCATTCTACAATATTATAAACAACGGGTAAAATTCTGTAAGACATATCATCTGGTAAAGTCCCAACTTTGTATTATACATTAATTAAAAAATTAAAAGTTATGATACATACAGATGAAACCACAAAAGAAGCAGTTCATACATTAGAAGGATTAATTTCAATTCTTGAAGATGGAAAACTAGGATATACAAATGCTGCAGAGCATGTAGACAGCCCGGCAATCAAAACCGATTTCTTAGACTACGCCCGCGAACGAGCCTTGTTTATTGTAGAATTACAGGATCAAATCAATAAATTAGGAAAATCAACCGATACAGCAGGCGGAGGTCCGTTAGGAGCCATACACCGCGCCTGGATTGATATTAAATCATCCTTCACAAGTGGTGATACAGAAGCGATCATCAATGCTTGTGTAACCGGTGAAGAAGCCGCTATCGAAAAATATAAAGCAGCTTTGGAGAAAAACGAACTTGAAGCCAGTCAAATTGCTATTGTTTCAAAACAATTGAACAGCATTGAAAATACTTTGACAAAAATTAAAGCGAAGAGATTGTCATAATAAATGGCACTTTTTTTTGAGAAGGAAACTATCCGGTTATTAAACTGGGTAGTTTTTTTGTTTTTGGTTGAAACTAAAAAATAAATCTTACTTTCGTCGCGGCCAATTTCTAAACAAAAAACTAAATTTTATGACATTAACTTTACGTAGTATTTTTATTTGCATGCTTCTTATTATTCTATCTTCAAACCAGGCCAAAGCACAGGCAACGGGTAATGCCATAAAAGCTTCAATAGGTTTTGGATCAAGCAGTTCGTATTACCTTGAAGATTACGGTAATCAGGATGAAATAGATGTTATAGGAGGCGGCCTGTATTTTCAGGGAGAATATATCATTGGAGTAAAATCATGGCTTAGCATACGCCCTTACGCAGGAGCCCTGTTTACATCCGTTGATAAAAATCAGAATTTACAAAATCAACCGCAATACAAAGTAACCACTAATGCCTTTTTACTTGGAGGAAAAATTCGTCTGTGTGCTCCAATTCCGTGGGTAGCACCTTTTATTGAAGGAGGTATCGGTACGTCAATAGGTAAATTCGAAACCATTACGCCTGCGGTTAATTTTAATAAAAGCGATATCTTATTACATATTCCTTTTAGTATTGGATTAGCCATTGGCCGAAGAAATAATTTTGAAATTGCCATTTCAGGATACTTTCACCCTGCCGCCAAACAATCATCCGGGGTATTTGCTTTAGGATATACCTTCCCCCTAGACTAAAACTTCGAATTACGTAAAAAGAAATTTGCAGTCTCTGCGTAGTGAATAGTTTTCAGTCTCAGTATTCAGTCACAGTGTTCAGTCATAGTTTGTAATCTCAGTGTTCAGAGACTGAAAACTGAGACTGAACACGGAAAACTGCGACTAAAATTATCACTCTTAAATATCATATTAGTTAACTATTTCAAAAAAAGTCACTTCAGCATTAGCAAACTCGAATTATTTATAGGAACTTTGCAAACTTTTTTCCGTGAATACCACAAAAGCCTAAAGTTTTAGAAATGAAGAAGAAGATAGAAATATTAGCTCCTGCTAAAGATTTAATTGGAGGAATGGCAGCTATAAATAGCGGCGCAGATGCTGTATATATTGGTGCTCCTCAATTTGGAGCGCGATCAAACGCCAACAACTCTATTGAAGATGTTGCCGCTTTGGTACAATATGCACACCTCTTTAATGCTCAGGTTTTTGTGGTAATGAATACCATTTTGTACGACAACGAACTCGAAACGTGTCGTAAAATGATCTATGAATTATACGATATTGGCGTTGACGCCCTGATCATCCAGGATATGGCGATTATGGAAATGGAACTGCCTCCTATCGTACTTCACGCCAGTACACAGGCCAATAATCGTGATGCCGACAAAATCAAATTCCTAAAAGACGCCGGAATCAAACGTGTGGTGTTAGCGCGTGAATTAAATTTACATCAAATCAAAGAAATATACGATCACGCAGATGTTGAACTGGAATTTTTCGTAACCGGAGCTTTATGCGTTTCTTTCAGCGGAAACTGTTATATGAGCGTTGCCAACGGAGAACGCAGCGCCAATCGTGGTTCCTGCGCTCAAAACTGCCGTTTGCCTTATAACCTAATTGACGGAAACGGAGAAACCTTAATCAAAAACAGTCACTTACTTTCCATCAAAGATTTAGACATTTCAGATCAGATTCCGAATTTGATTGAAGCCGGAATTGTTTCTTTCAAAATCGAAGGAAGACTTAAAGATGTCGTTTACGTTAAAAATAACGTATCCTTTTTACGTCAAAAACTTGACAGCTATTTAGAAGGAGCAGGAAGCGATAAATATACCAAAGCTTCTTCCGGAAAATGCACCTATACTTTCGATTCGTCTTTAAGCAGAACTTTTAATCGTGGTTACACCGACTATTTTGTAAACGATAGAAATCACAGTATTGGTTCCTGGGAAAGTCCAAAATCAAAAGGACAATATATTGGTAAACTAATCCGAACCATAGGAAACGCTTACGAAATCGAAAACGGTGAATTATTAAACAACGGTGACGGACTTTGTTTCATCAATGAAAACAACGAAGCCGACGGAATCTACGTAAATAAGGCTGAAAACGGCAAAATTTATCCAAACGTTTTAAAAGAAGTAAAAGACGGAACTTTTATTTACCGAAATAACGATGCCGCTTTCATCAAAATTGTGGAGAGAGAAGACAGTGCCGTTCGTAAACTGAGCACTACTTTACTACTTACAGAAAATGAAACTGGTTTCGAATTAATCGCAACCGATGAAGACGGAAATGTAAGTATCGTAAATTTAGAACATTCAAAAGAACAGACTAAAACCGGCGAATCAATCGAAGAAAACATCAAAACGCAATTGGCAAAAACAGGTTTTACTCCTTATAATGCCGATGAAATTACTATTATGTTTTCTCAAAACTGGTTCCTTCCTATTTCAAAAATCAACGAAATGCGAAGAACCGTTTACGATCAACTGACCCAAATTCGTTTGGCAAATTACAAACGCGAAGAACATCAATTGGTAAAAACCTCCCATCCGTATCCTGAAACCAAACTTGATTTCATGTATAACGTTTCGAACAAAACCGCACGTAAATTCTACGAGCGTCACGGTGTAACCGAAATCGAAAAAGCATTCGAATTGCAATGGGATCCGGGAAAATCCCGTGTAATGACAACTAAATACTGTATCAAGTACGAATTAAAAAAATGCCCGATACACCAAAAAGATATAATGGGCGTCAAAGTAAAAGAACCATTGGTTTTAAAACAAGGCGAGCTTGAATACAAATTAAAATTCAACTGTAAACCCTGTGAAATGGAAATTTGGGAAAAAGATGCCGAATTCGAAATAGAGGAAGATCATTTTCATTAGGATTTTAACCGCAAAGAGCGCAAAAGATTACACAAGGTTCGCAAAGGTTTATTACAAGCCTTTGCGAACCATTTTTTTGTCATTATATTTCCCCCAATCTTGTCATTTCGACGAAGGAGAAATCTCACCAAGAAACTCGACAAAGATTGTATTATTAGAACGGACTTACTTGTGGAGATTTCTCCTTCGTCGAAATGACAAACTATAGGGTTACTTTATCTAAAAAATTAAATCTCCAATTAAATTAAAATCTGCCGAATCTCCAAAATCTGCGTGAGAATAAATTCCATTTTTTTATCTTTACTCTCAAAACTAATTTTAAATGGAAACAAAAAACAGCATTACAAAACATGCAATTATTGCGGGACTTTTAGTATGTGCTATTTTTCCATTATTAATATTTTCAAAAAGCTCTTTTATTGATCTTTGCATTCAAATCTCCGACTTTGGCACCTTTTGGAATCCTCTCTTTTGGGGTATTATTTTCCCGATATTCATTGTTTTTCTTTTTTGGAAATCAGCCCAAAAAATCAGCCCTTCATTAAACCAAATCGGTTATTTTCAAGCTTGCTCTCAATTTTCATTTGGAGTAAGTTCAAAACTCATTGCAGCTCTTTTTGCTATTTATACAATTGGATTAGTTGTTAATGGATTATCTGTTGTATTAAAATCACAAATTCCCTATATAATTTTATTTTCAATACTGATGATATTATTTTTATCATTTGTATTAATGGTTTTAACTTTTATAAGCAGTTTAATAATTGTAAGAGCAAGCCAAAACACTCAAGCTTTAAATCAAACAAAATGAAAATACTACTCCTAGGTTCAGGCGAATTAGGCAAGGAATTTGTCATTGCCGCACAACGAATCGGACAAACCATAATCGCTGTTGACAGTTACGAAAATGCTCCCGCAATGCAGGTGGCCCACGGATTTGAAGTTATCAATATGCTGGACGGTGAAGCACTTGACCGAATCGTAGCCAAACACCAGCCCGACTTTATCGTTCCTGAAATAGAAGCCATTCGCACCGAACGTTTTTATGACTACGAAAAACAAGGCATTACCGTAGTTCCTTCTGCCAAAGCAGCCAACTTTACCATGAATCGCAAAGCCATTCGGGATTTAGCTGCCAAAGAATTGGGCCTAAAAACAGCTAAATATCAATATGCCACTTCAGCAGAAGAGTTACAAAAAGCCGTTCAGGAAGTTGGAATTCCCTGCGTGGTAAAACCTTTAATGTCTTCTTCCGGAAAAGGACAATCGACTATAAAAACTGAAGAAGATATTGAAAAAGCCTGGCAATATGCCGTTGCAGGTTCCCGCGGTGATGTTATTGAAGTTATCGTTGAAGCTTTTGTAGATTTCAATTCG
This sequence comes from Flavobacterium sp. ENC, assembly GCF_020991415.1. Lineage (GTDB taxonomy): Bacteria > Bacteroidota > Bacteroidia > Flavobacteriales > Flavobacteriaceae > Flavobacterium. Next base: position 79,437 of record NZ_JAJMOY010000013.1, read on the forward strand.
GAGATTACACTTTTGACCATTGCCCAAAATAACAATCCAACACTTTTTTGCGCGCCAATCGGACACCGACAGGAACGAGGTGATTATCAGGAAAGCTGGCAGCCCGCTAAAGTTTCGGATAAGGATCTATACGAAGCACAGGATATGGCGGAAAAAATTACCGAAGCACTTGGAGGCGCAGGCCTTTTTGGTGTCGAATTTTTCCTTACCAATGAAGGCGTTTATTTCTCTGAACTTTCGCCCCGCCCGCACGATACGGGAATGGTAACTTTAGCCGGCACTCAGAATTTCAACGAATTCGAACTGCATTTACGTGCGATTTTAAGCTTGCCTATTTTCGAAATCACACTGGAAAAAGCCGGAGCAAGTGCCGTAATTTTAGCTTCTGAAGATTCTTCAAATCCTACTTTTAGCGGAATCGAAAAAGTAGCTGCTTTACCTAAAACCGATTTCAGGATTTTTGGAAAACCAACGTCAAGACCCTATCGCCGAATGGGTGTTGTATTAAGCCATGATTCATTGGCGACCCCAATTGAAGAAGTGACAGAGCGCGCCAAAACAACTTCAAAATTAATAACTGTAAACTCTTAAAGATGAAAAAAGTACTATTGATGTTATTCCTGTTTATCGGAATCGCAGCACAGGCCCAGGATAAAAAAACAACTGAAAAACCTCAAATTGTTGAAACCGCTTGTGGCGAATGCCAATTTGGAATGAAAGGCAACGGTTGTAATTTAGCCGTACGTATTGATGGAAAAGCCTATTTTGTTGACGGAACTACTATTGATGAGCATGGTGATGCACATGCAAAAGACGGTTTCTGCAATGCCATCCGCAAAGCTGAAGTTACCGGAAAAGTAGAAAACAATCGTTTTAAAGCGACATCATTCACTTTGGTAAAACAAAAATAATGGAGTTAATTCTTGAAAACATCGCCAAACATGTTTCACTGACACCTGAAGAACAAGCCCTGTTTTTATCAAAAACAGAAACGACTTTTTATAAAGCTAAAACTATTTTATTAAGTTCCGGCCAGGTCTGCAAACATTCGTATTTTGTCAATTCCGGAATTTTAAGAAGCTTCAACATCAACGATAATATTGTCGAACATGTTCTCGCCTTTTCCTGCGCCGGATGGTGGATGAGCGATATGTACAGTTTTTTTTCGCAAAAACCGGGACAGCTTTTTATAGAAGTTTTAGAAGATGCAGAAGTAGTTTCGCTTTCTAAAGAAAACCAGGAACAATTGTACCTTGAGATTCCAAAATTAGAACGTTTTTTCAGGATTTTAATCGAAAATTCCCTGGTGGCCAATCAACAGCGACTAATGGATAATTTAAGCTTGCCTGCCGAAGAACGCTTTGAGAAATTTTGCGCGAAATACGGAACACTGGTTCATAAAGTCCCTCAAAAACAAATCGCTTCATTTATTGGCGTTACACCTGAATTTTTCAGCAAAATGAAAGCCAGGCTTTTGAAAAAATAATTTTTTTTGCCACAGATTTCACGGATTAAACAGATTTTTTTGTTCGCCACGAATTACACGAATTTTCACAAATTTTTTTTAATTCCTTTGCTTCGTGAAAATTCGTGTAATTCGTTGCAACATTTTTTTAATCCTTTTAATCTGTGAAATCTGTGGCAAAAAAAAACACGGCCAAACAGCCGTGTTTTTTATTGAATTAAAATTGCTCCACCTCTGTAGAATGTTTCATTGCTGTTGTGGTTGATTTTCCTATGGTTACCGTGTTCTGAACGGCATCAAAATAAGAAGTTCCCACAAAAGCCTGGTGTTTAACGGCCCGGAATCCATTTTTTTGCAATGCAAATTCTCTTTCCTGCAATTCAGAATAACCTGCCATACCGCGCTCTTTATACGCTTTAGACAATTCGAACATGCTGGTATTCAACGCATGGAAACCAGCCAAAGTAATAAACTGGAATTTATAGCCCATGGCAGCCAGATCTTCCCTGAATGTTTCCATTTCAGCCACTGATAATTTTGCAGCCCAGTTAAAAGAAGGAGAACAATTGTAGGCCAGCATTTTATCCGGAAATTCTTTTTTCATGGCATCAGCAAACTTTTTCGCATACACCAAATCAGGATTACTGGTCTCCATCCAGATCAAATCAGCGTAAGGTGCGTAACTCAAACCTCTGGCGATTCCCTGATCGATACCGCTTTTTACATAAAAGAAACCTTCATTGGTTTTTTCACCGGTTATAAATTTAGCATCTCTCGGATCAGCATCACTGGTCAGTAAATTAGCGGCATCCGCATCGGTTCTTGCTACGATTAAAGTCGAAACACCCATTACATCTGCGGCCAAACGTGCTGCAATTAGTTTATTGATAGCTTCCTGAGTCGGCACCAAAACCTTCCCGCCTAAATGCCCGCATTTTTTAGCAGAACTTAACTGGTCTTCAAAGTGAACACCTGAAGCACCGGCTTCGATCATTGATTTCATTAATTCGAAAGCATTTAAATTCCCTCCAAAACCGGCTTCGGCATCAGCCACTATCGGAACCAGGTAATCTTTTTTATCCTCAACCTCATTTACCACCTGAATCTGATCAGCACGCAATAAGGCACTATTAATTTTTTTAACCACCATAGGCACACTGTTTACCGGATAAAGGGATTGATCCGGATACATTTCTCCAGCCAGATTTGCATCGGCCGCAACCTGCCACCCACTCAAATAAATTGCTTCTAAACCGGCATCGACTTCCTGAATCGCCTGATTTCCGGTTAAGGCTCCCAAACCAGCAACATAATCCTGACTTTTTAACTTTCTCCATAATTTCTCTGCTCCCATTTTGGCAATAGAATGCTCAATTTTATAAGAACCCTGAAGCGTAATCACTTCTGTTGCTGTATAAGGCCGCTCAACACCTTTCCATCTTGGGTTCGTAATCCAATCGTTAATCAATTCCTGAATTCTGTCTTCTGTTGTTTTCATAAATAATATAGTTAAGTTGGTTAGTAAGTAAAAGTTTTTAATCGCAGTTTTAGTCGCAGTCTCAGTTTTCAGTTTTGAACTGAGACTCAGAAAAACATAAATTGGTATTCTGACACATAACTGCTGGTTTTCTTTTTGTAATTTTTATTTATTCTTGTTTTTATCTGCCCGATCAGCTGAATCTGCGTGTTACTGATTTTTTTCCGCAGATTTAGCAGATCAGGCGGATCCTATCCAGAATTGCGATTATGTAATATTTAACAACAGACTCGGCGTTTTTTACATTAAAAATCTGCGTTATCTGCTAAATCTGCGTGAAAAAATATTTTAATTTTTAATTCCAAATTTTTAATTATCTAAAGGTATTTGTAACACGGAATGGTCAAAAAATCCACAAAATCAGGATTTACCACTAATCTTTCGAGTACTTTTTCAGCCAGAGGAAATTGTCTTTTTTCGTAATTCTCTTCGCCTAATTCCGTTTTTATTTTATTGAATTCATCCAAAGCCAATTCGTGATAATACGCCAGATTAAGCTGTTTGTCATTATCCAGCACCATTTTATTCTGAAGCCATTGCCACAATTGGGATCTTGAAATTTCGGCAGTGGCCGCATCTTCCATCAAATTATGCAACGCCGCCGCACCTTGGCCGTTCAGCCATGAAGCCAGATATAAAACACCAACATTGATGTTTTTACGAACGCCGTTTTCCGTTATGATTCCGATTGGCGGTTCAATCAAATCTGCTTCTGTAATTTTTCGATGCTCTCTTTTAATATGAATTTGATTTGGGGTTGGCATTCCTCTATCAAAAATTTCTTTTGCTATGGCAACCAAATCCGGATGCGCTACCCAGGTTCCGTCGTGACCGTTGCGAACCTCGCGCTCTTTATCGGTTTTCACTTTGGCAAAAGCAACAGCATTGGCTTCTTCGTTATTTTTAATCGGAATTTGTGCTGCCATTCCGCCTATCGCATGAATTCCACGTTTATGGCATCTCTGAATCACCAGATTGGAATAAGCATTCATAAAAGGCGAGGTCATATTTACCTGATCGCGATCCGGCACGATGAACTTCGGATTTCTGCGGAATTTTTTGATGTAGGAAAAAATATAATCCCAACGCCCACAATTCAATCCAACGATATGCTCTTTCAATTCATAAATAATCTCATCTAACTGAAAACTGGCCGTTATGGTTTCTATTAAAACCGTCACTTTTATGGTGCCTCTTTTTAATTCCAAATAATCTTCGGTAAAATCAATTACCGTGTTCCACCAGCGCGCTTCCAGGTAATGTTCTAGTTTCGGAATGTAGAAATACGGCCCGGAGTTATTCTCCAATAATTGTTTGTGGTTATGAAAAACATACAATCCAAAATCGACCAATGAACCCGAAACTTCTTTTCCTTCCATTAAAAGATGTTTTTCATTCAAATGCAATCCTCTTGGGCGAACGATTAATGTCGCGATTCTTTCATTTAACTGATAACTTTTATTTTTGGCGGGATCTGTATAAGAAATTGTCTTTTTTACGGCATCAATTAAATTCATTTGTCCTTCCATCAAATTTTGCCAGGTCGGAGAAGTACTGTCTTCAAAATCGGCCATGAACGTTTTCGCTCCGGAATTCAATGCATTGATGATCATTTTGCGATCCACCGGTCCTGTAATCTCCACTCTTCTGTCAAGCAGGTCCTTCGGAATTTCTCCAGCTGTCCAATTACTTTCCCTGACGTTTTTGGTTTCTGAAGGAAAAGAAGGCATGACGCCCTGATCAAACAAAACTTGTTTTTGATCGCGCTGCAACAACAATAATTTTCGTTGTGATTCGAATTTTCGATGCAAATCGGTTATAAAAACAATTGCTTCTTCTGTCCAGATCGCTGGATAAGAAAGGTTCTCTCCGGCCAAAAATTCCATTGCCGTTCCGGTAATCTCTAATTGTTTTTTCATAGCTGTGAATTTAATTTTCTATTCATTAAATATCTTTTGATTCATCTATTAATGCCTTTAGAGGCATTCACTTTAAAATGAATTATATATCTAATAATTTCTACACCACAATATTAGAAAAAAGTTTTTTACAAAACAAGCGAACGTTCGCTAAATTATAAAAATAATTTTTTGGCGATTATTTTTTAAATAGCTATATTTGAATTATGGATATCGAAAAAGACTATATAAAGCTGATCTTCGGGTTAAAACTGAAGCAAGTCCGCACCCACAAAAACCTTTCTCTTTTTGGCCTGGCCAAATTGACAAATCTTTCAAAATCGTACTTAAACGAAATTGAAAAGGGAAAAAAATATCCGAAAACAGATAAAATTTTGCTTTTGTGCGAACATCTGGATGTTCCTTACGACCAGATGGTGTCTTTAAAACTCGATAATAACCTTGCGCCGATCGGAGAAATTTTGAAGTCCGGCATTTTGAAAGAAATTCCACTAGAACTTTTTGGCATTCAGGAAGCGGATTTGATTGATATTATTGCCAATGCACCTGCCAAAGTCAATGCTTTTATCAGTACTATCATTGAAATCGCACAGCATTATAATCTAAGTCGCGAAAGCTTCTTTTTAGCCGCATTACGTTCCTATCAGGAAGCGCACAGCAATTATTTTGAAGATTTGGAAAATCAGGTTATCGATTTTTCAAAATCCTTCCAGATTAATTTAGAGTCTAAAATCACTATTGAAGAATTAGAAGCAATTCTAAAAGAAGAATACGACTATACCATCAAAGAAATTGCCTTTACCGACCAGGAAGCTTTAGAAGATTTACGTTCTATTTATGTCCCGAAAAGCAAAACATTATTACTTTCAACAGAAATCGACCATCCGCAGAAAGCTTTTATCCTGGCAAAAGAAATCGCTTATAATTACTTGAAAATTTCAGACCGTTTATTGACTTTCAGCTGGATTAAATTTGAAAACTTCGATCAGGTTTTACATAATTTTTATGCCTCCTATTTTGCCGGCGCTTTATTATTACCCAGACAGTCTGTAGTAAATAAAATCAATGATTTTTTACAAAATGAAAAACCAAATCCGGAAGAATTTGTAGCATTGATCGAAAGTTTTGAAGTTTCCCCGGAATCCTTTTACCAGAGATTAACCAATTTATTGCCCAAAGATTTTCATTTGAAAAACTTATTCTTTTTAAGAATGTCTCACCGAATTGGCTCCGATGTATATCAAATCAAAAAAGAATTACACATCACCAACCAGCAGGAACCGCACGCAAATGAAACCAATGAGCACTATTGCAGAAGATGGGTTTCGGTAAAAACGATAGACGAAGCCATCAGGCAAAACAAACCTCATTTTTTTGATGCTCAGATTTCCAGTTATGTACATAGTGGAAATGAGTATTTAGTCTTTTCCTCGGCAACAAAAGACCCTTTTGTAGAAAACAATATTAGAAGCATTTCTGTTGGAATTCTGATTACCCCAACAATGAAAAAGAAATTTAAATTCATTGAAGCAAAACCTCTTATTAAACGAATTGTTGGTGTTACGTGTGAAACTTGCTCCGTGAAAGATTGTTTGGAAAGAGCTGCTCCTCCAATTGCCCTGGAAATGAAAAAACGCCATGACAACACGGATTTCGTGGTACAGCAGTTTATTAATCAATACAGTTAGAAAATTATGAAATATTTATCTCTAATAATAACGCTGCTTTTTATCAGCTTAAACCAGACAACAGACAAACTTACCGGACGCTATAGTTATTTAATAGAAGAAAACAATTTGTACATCCAAAAAGATAAAATTACTTTTAAGGATAGTGTTTTTGTGTTTGACAACAAATATTTGCCAAAAGGAAAAATTTCGTATGGCAACAAAATACTATTAGACAATTTCATAAATACTGATTTAATTATAAGCATTTCAAAAGATCAGATCAAAAAAGATACTATTCTGTTTTATATACATGATAAGAAAAGTCCGGCTGCAAATTATCTTGATGAAATAGCCGGAAAAGGGAAATTGATTAGGATTAAATAATTCAGGTTTTTTACTTTCAAATAATGATTCAGCACAATCTTGTCATCTCGACGAAGGAGACATCAAGCCGGAATTTCGGATCCAACAATCACCAATCTTCGTCGAGATGACAAACTAAATGGCAAAACCTTTGCACCTCTGCAACTTTAAACCTTTGCATCTTTGCACCTTTGCACCTTCTTATAAAAAATAAAACTTATAATTTAGCCCCGATAGAAGTGGAAATCCTTTTGCGCCGTCCCGATAGCTATCGGGAGGCGCAAAAGATTGAAACGGATAGCGGGACCAGACGTCTTTTGAAAACCAAAATTTGTGCTTCAAAAAAAACCTTAAAATCTTAGCCCCTTAAAACCTCAGAATCTTTTCTTAATCTACATTAAGTGCTTTTCTTCGATGTTGGTCGTAAATTTGTACCATAAAATAACAAAACACACAGATCATGGAAAATATAGTAGTACATAAAGCGGAAACCAGAGGAAATGCAAATCACGGATGGCTTAACGCTTATCACAGTTTTAGTTTTGCAAGCTGGTACAATCCGGACAGAATTCAGTTTGGGGCACTTCGCGTTTTGAACGATGATACCATTGCCGGAGGAATGGGTTTTGGAACGCATCCTCATGATAATATGGAAATTATTACGATTCCGTTGGAGGGCGATTTAGCACACAAAGACAGCATGGGAAATACTGAGATCATCAAAAATGGTGATATTCAGGTAATGAGTGCCGGAACCGGAGTTCAGCATAGTGAGTTCAATCCAAATGCAGACCAACAGACTAAATTATTGCAAATCTGGCTGTTTCCAAACAAAAGAAATGTAGCGCCGCGTTACCAGCAAATCACGCTGAATGTTGCTGACAGACATAATAAACTTTCTCAGATTTTATCTCCAAATGCAGACGACGAAGGAGTTTGGATTCATCAGGATGCCTGGTTCAATATGGGGAATTTTGACTCCGGAGTAGCAGCTGAATACAAAATTAAAAAAGAAGGAAACGGCGTTTACGCTTTTGTTCTAAAAGGAAACGTAACCATCAACGGTCAGGAATTAAACACTCGTGATGCAGTTGGAATTTCAGGAACAGACCTTTTAAACATACAGGCAAACACGGATGCGGAATTTTTATTGATGGATATTCCGATGAACTATTAATTCATAAACAACACATACTTTTTTTCAGGAAACGATAATACATCTGCTTGTCAGATTGTTATCGTTTCTCTTTTTTACAGCTTTCACGAAATTACCCTGAGACTTTGAAAAAGGTCATTACATTTAAAAAGAGACAGAATGAAAAAGGTCTCTCGCAGATTTTGCAGATGGAGCAGATTTTTATTCATTGCCTGAGTTCAGATACACTTTTAAAAAAAAATCTGATATGTGAAGATTATTATAATTACACTATAAAATAGATCTGCTCCATCTGCAAAATCTGCGGGAAACAAAGGCTATTCTCAATCCTGAAGAAATAAAGCGTAAAGATTCTATTTGCATTTCTTAATCTAGGTTAAGTGCCTTTCGATTACTACCAGCGTAACTTTGTCCTATCAAAATGAAATTATTATTATTTAAAAAATAAAATTATGGCAACTACAAAATGGGCAATTGACCCAACACATTCAGAAATTGGTTTTAAAGTTAAACACATGATGTTTACAAATGTTTCAGGAAAATTTGGAACTTACGATGCAACAATTACTACAGAAGATAATGACTTCGAAAATGCTGCAATCGAATTTTCAGGCGATATCGCTTCTATCGACACTGCAAATGCAGACAGAGACGGGCATTTAAGAAGCGCTGATTTTTTTGACGCTGAGAACAACCCTAAATTAACTTTCAAATCTACTTCCTTCAAAAAAATTGATGCGGGAGATTATGAAATCACCGGAGACTTAACTATAAAAGGTGTTTCTAAATCTGTGACATTTCCGGTAGACTTCAGCGGAATCATGACTGATCCATGGGGAAATACAAAAGTTGGTTTAAGCATTGAAGGAAAAATCAACCGTAAAGACTGGGGATTAAACTGGAACTCTGCTCTTGAAACCGGTGGTGTTTTGGTTGGAGAAGAAGTAAAACTGAACATTGAATTGCAATTTGCTAAACAAGCATAATCAGAATATTAGGTTTTAATTTGGTTGGTTAAAAGCCTGTACTTTTTAGAAAGTGCAGGCTTTTGTTTAAAAAAGGGCTTCGACTCCGCTCAGCCTGACATACGGATTATTTCTAATCAATACGATTGTCACCCTGAGCGAAGTCGAAGGCTTTTGTTTTTTAGTTTGCCACGAATTGCACGAATTAGCACGAATTGATATTTTTATCGAAAATTTACGAAGAAAATCAATCCCTTCTAACAAAGGGCTTCGACTCCGCTCAGCCTGACAAATTTTGGGTTTTCAGTCGCAGTCGCAGTTTTTGGTGTCACCCTGAGCGGAGTCGAAGGCTTTTATTTTTTTTGGGTTTGCCACGAATTGCACGAATTAGCACGAATTGATATTTTTATCGAAAATTTACGAAGAAAACCAATCCCTTCTAACAAAAAGGGCTTCGACTCCGCTTAGCCTGACAAATTTTGGGTTTTCAGTCGCAGTCGCAGTTTTTGGTGTCACCCTGAACGAAGTCGAAGGCTTTTATTTTTTTGCGTTTGCCACGAATTGCACGAATTAGCACGAATTGATATTTTTATCGAAACATTTACAGAGAAAACCAATCCCTTCTACCAAAGGGCTGCGACTCCGCTTAGCCTGACAAATTTTGGGTTTTCAGTCGCAGTCGCAGTTTTTGGTGTCACCCTGAGCGGAGTCGAAGGTTTTTATTTTATATTTCTAAACTCCGTTGGCGACATTCCTGTCTGTTTTTTGAAGACTCTGGAGAAATAAGAATAATCTTCGTAACCCACTTTGTACGCGATTTCATTTACAGCTAACTGCTTATCGGTCAGCATTCGTTTTATTTCGAGGATTACACGATCCATAATAACTTCTGTGGCTGTTTTTTGTAAAATTTCATTACAAATTCTGCTCAGATGCTTTAAGGTAATATGCAATTGCTCTGCATAAAAAGAGGGCAGTTTCTGAGTTTTAAAATGTTGTTCTAAAAGGATTTCAAATGCGCTGATCTTAATATTATAGGAATGTGTCTGATGAGAATAGGTCTCATTGTATTTTCGTGCAATTTCAATGTGAATGCAGTCTAACAAATTCAACATTGTATCTAACTGATATTTATTCTCCTGACTGTTTTCCTGAGTCAGTAAATCAAAGTATGGCAAAATTTTAGAGAATTCATCTGTTTCAAAAACCACTTCAGGTCTATTCAAAATAGAATTATAAAAGTTATAATCATTAATTTTTTTCTGCCCGAAATAGAGATTATAAAGTTCCTGTGAAAAGATAATTACAAAACCTTCAATATTATCAGACAAATTCCAATGATGCATTTGCCCGGGCTGCAAAACGAATAAGCTTCCTTTTTTTATTTCAAAACGATCAAAATCAATTTCGTGAATTCCCGAACCATTTGTAAAAAAAACCATTAAATAGGAATCGTGCCGATGCGGCTCTTCGATAAAGCTGTGTTTTTTTAGATGTTCCTTAAAAGTATTCACATAAAAATCACGATGAATATCGTTACAACTAAAATTCCGGACGCTGTAAATTGGATATTTTTTCATAACAAATGTCTTTATTGTGCTATAATCAGCGAAGATATAAAAAAGACTTTTAATAGATTCTGAAATACCTTTGTATAAATAAAAAAGAACAAAGACATGTCAACTACACTAGTCCATATTTTGAAAAATGAATGTCCGAATTGTCACAAGGGAAAAGTTTTTAAAGACAAAAATATATTCCTGAATATCGGCTTTCCAAAAATGAATGAATACTGCAGTCATTGTAATTATAAGTTCCAAAAAGAACCGGGTTATTTTTTTGGTGCCATGTATGTAAACTACGGATTAACAGTTGCACAGGGGATTGCTACTTATTGCGTGGCACAGTTCTTTTTCGAAAAAACATTCGATTTGAGAATTATCCCGATTATTGCTGCTGTAATTATCTGTTTGTCATTTTTCAATCTCCGATTTTCAAGATTATTATGGATTTACATGTTTAAGGATTATACGAGCTAAAAAAATACTATTTTTGCCTTTCAATTGAAACTAATTTCAATTCAGAAAAATTCAACTTTAAATTAGAGAAATGAAAGCATACGTATTTCCGGGTCAGGGTGCACAGTTTACAGGAATGGGCAAAGACTTATATGAAACATCGGCTTTAGCCAAAGAACTATTCGAAAAAGCCAATGAAATTTTAGGTTTTAGAATTACAGATATTATGTTTGAAGGCACTGCCGAAGAACTAAAAGAAACAAAAGTTACACAGCCGGCAGTTTTTTTACATTCGGTTATTTTAGCCAAAACTTTAGGCGAAGATTTTAAACCGGAAATGGTTGCAGGACATTCTTTAGGAGAATTTTCAGCATTGGTTGCCAACGGAACCTTGTCTTTTGAAGACGGCCTTAAATTAGTTTCCCAACGTGCTTTAGCGATGCAGAAAGCCTGTGAAATTACTCCATCTACCATGGCTGCGGTTTTAGGTTTAGCGGACAATGTTGTGGAAGAAGTTTGTGCTTCTATTGACGGGGTTGTGGTTGCGGCCAATTACAACTGTCCTGGCCAATTGGTCATTTCAGGAGAAACCGGTGCTGTTGAAAAAGCCTGCGAAGCCATGAAAGCTGCCGGAGCAAAACGAGCTTTGATTTTACCTGTCGGAGGAGCTTTTCACTCTCCAATGATGGAACCTGCAAGAGAAGAACTGGCTGCAGCCATTGAAGCAACTACATTCTCTGCTCCAATTTGTCCAGTGTATCAGAATGTAACGGCAAACGCTGTCTCTGATGCAAACGAAATCAAAAAGAACTTAATTACACAATTGACAGCTCCGGTAAAATGGACACAATCTGTACAACAAATGATTGCTGACGGCGCCACTTTGTTTACTGAAGTCGGACCAGGAAAAGTTTTAGCAGGTCTGATTAACAAAATTGACAAGGAAGCTGTTACTGCGAACGCTTAATTTCTAGTATTCAGTCGCAGTTTTTAGTTTTCACTGAAAAGCTATACACAAAACAAAACCTCATAAATTTGATTTATGAGGTTTTGTTTTATAGTTCTTTAGCTTCTTTGCAATAATTATTTGTAATTCCGGTAATCAGGTAATTTTTATCTCTTTTTTCGAAGAATATGTACCAGGTTGTTTTGGAACTGGATTTATAAAAAATATAATTTGAACCTAAATATCGTAGTGTTTCAGGGGTTTTCTTGTGAGGAGCTTTTTTAATTCTTTCCGGAACAGCATCGTAAATATTAGAGACATATTCTTCTGCAGATTCAATAAAACCAAAATATTCTTTTTTATATAGCGTAATAATTAAATCATCAAGATATAGAATAACGCCTGATGTAAAAACAACTTCTATTTCCCCCACCACTCTCTTATCCTTCTAATTGATTCTTCTTTTGCCTGCTCAGGTGTTAAACCTTTTGCAAATTCGGCATCAAAATCAAAAGTATCAGGGTCAATACCCTTAAATTTTGGTTTCTGAACTTCGTATTCTACTGCAGGTTCTTCTACCTTATTATTTTTCTGCTTTTCATTCTTCTCGTTCATAATCCAAATCTTTAGATCACGAATTTACGATAATTTCGTTAAATCAAAAAAATCCCAATGATCATTGATTATTGGGATTTTAAAGGGATAAAATGTCTAGGAAATATTCTTCTCTTTCTTTTTATAATTAATAATGAAAACGCCTAAAATAATAAGTACCGTCGCGATGATAAAATCGACTGTAATTTTCTCCTTTAAAAGCAGCCACCCTAAAAAAACAGCAATAATCGTATTGACATACGACAGAATAGAAACCTGTACTGCCGTAACATGTTTTAAAGCATAATTATAACAGAAAAACGCAATTACTGATCCGAAAACAGATAAATACAAGGAAGCAAAAATACTTCTTGAACTCCATGAGCTTACATCCGGATTTGGTGAAAAAATAAAAGCCAAAACAAGCTGAATGCAGGATGCCATTGTAAATTGATAAAACAAATTGAGCGCAATATTATTCGATTTATAAGCATGCGTTTTTGTATAAATCGTTCCGGCTGCCCAGGCCAAAATAGCCAGCATCATAAATATCACACCAATTTTATAATCGGCATCTAAAAAGGAATGAAGTCCGTCTTTGAATATAAAAACAACACCCGAAAATCCGACAACTACACCTGCAAACCCCTTCGAACTTGCTTTTTGCAATCCGAAAAAAATACTTCCTATAAATATAAGTATGGGTGACATGGCACTTATAACAGATGCTAATCCACTTGGTAAACTCTGCTCCGCAATTGTGGTAAACCCGTTGGCAATAACAATCATTAATACCGACGGAACAAGCTGGTGTTTTAAATTTTTCCAGCCAATCCATTTCAGTTCTTTTTTAAACAATAAAATGATCATTACGATCAATCCTGCCAATCCCTGACGTATAGAAGTTACAAACCATGGCGGAATTGTTTCTACCGCAACCCTAATTCCTAAAAAGGTAGTGCCCCAAACAATGCCAACGGCTGTTAAGGCAAAAATTAATTTATAATCTAAACTTTTTTTCATAATAATTAAATGCCTTTTTTTAAAATAAAAAATCCCAAACTATACTACTATAATTCGGGATTTTTTGTTTGCAGTAAAGATGCACTGCTGTGAATCTCTACGATCGTACTTTTTGTTCCCATTTCCAGGCGCTTGCCATTGCTTCGTCTAATGTTAATTGTGCCTTCCAGCCCAGAACATTATTTGCTTTATCTGTATTAGCGTAAGCCTCTGTGATATCACCTTCCCGGCGCGGCATAATTTTATAAGGTAATTTGGTGTTACTCACTTTTTCAAAACTGTTGATTACTTCCAGAACAGAACTTCCTTTTCCGGTTCCTAAATTAAAAGTCTCGACTTTAGCCAGATTCTTTTTATTCAACAGACGCTGCAACGCAATAACGTGCGCTTTTGCTAAGTCTACAACGTGAATGTAATCACGAACTGCAGTTCCGTCCGGAGTTGGATAGTCATTTCCGAAAACCGACAATTCCTTACGCAATCCCATTCCGGTTTGTGTAATAAAAGGAACCAGGTTTTGAGGAACTCCTAATGGTAACTCTCCAATTTCCGTACTTGAATGCGCACCAACCGGATTAAAATAACGCAATAAAATAGCGCTTATATTAGTAACTTTCGCAGTATCGGTAATAATTTCTTCCCCAATCTGCTTGGTATTTCCGTAAGGGGACATTGCAGCCTGAATCGGCGCATCTTCCGTAATTGGCATTTTTTCAGCCTGACCATACACCGTACAAGACGAACTGAAAATAAAACTGGCCTCTGGCTTTTCCTGCAATTGCTGTAATAAATATACTAAAGTGCCAATGTTGTTTTCGTAATACAGTAAGGGATTTTCAACACTTTCACCCACTGCTTTCGAAGCCGCAAAATGAATAACTCCGGTAACATCATCATGTTTTTTAAAGAAATCCTGAACTGCTGTTTTTTCCCGTAAATCTATTTTTTCAAACAACGGGAGTTTTCCGGTAATTCTTTCAATTCCTTTTAAAACATCTTCTGTAGCATTAGAAAGGTCATCAATTATCACAACTTCAAAGCCTTCATTTTGCAATTCGACTACGGTATGTGAACCAATAAATCCTAATCCTCCTGTTACTAATACTTTCATTTTTTGGTTGTTTTTTATGTAGTTAATTTATATGCCTGTCTGGCAATAAGAATCCAGTTGTTTTTTTGCTTTTGCCAGACAAGCATTATTCCGATTTTAATATCTCTGTCAATTCCGTCATCTTTAGTGTGAGCCGACAAAACATGTTTTACTATAGCAACATTATCCTGAATAGTTATGGTTTGGTTCTGAAACTCGATAGTTACGAAATTAGATTTCCCGCTTACTATTCCGTCTATAAATTCTGTCTGGTTTTGAAAATTGCCATTCGAATGAACGTAATTCAGCTTTTCAGAAGTTAATGCTTTTAATTTCGCTCCGTCAGCATCAATCATTGCCTGACGCAAAATTTCAACCTGATGAGCAACAATGACTTCTTCTTTAGCATTCGGTTTTTGAGCAAAAGCCGAAAACTGAACAAGGACCATCAAAATTAAAAACCGGACACTTCTCATCTTATTTATTCAAAAATTCCAAAACAGCCCCTGTAATAAATTCAATCTGCTCATCGTCAAGTTCGGTATGCATTGGCAAGGCAATTACTTCTTTTACCAATTGGTTGGTTACAGGAAATTGTTCTTCCTTATAACGAACATCTGCATAAGCCTTTTGTGAATGCAGTGGAATTGGATAATAAATCGCACATGGGATTGCTTTATCCAGCAAATGCTGCATTAGCGCATTACGATCTGCATCAACAATTCTTAAAACATACTGGTGAAAAACATGATCATTTTCATTTGGATCAAATTCCGGTGTTATAATATTTTTATGACCTGCAAAAGCGGCATTATATTTTGTTGCTGCCAAACGGCGTGCCTCATTGTATTGATCCAGAAAAGGTAATTTTGCATTTAAAACTCCTGCCTGGATACTATCCAAACGTGAGTTTACCCCCACCACATCGTGATGGTAACGTTCGTACATTCCATGATTTACGATTCCGCGGATAATGTGTGCCAGCTTATCATCATTGGTGAAAATTGCTCCGCCATCTCCATAACAGCCCAAGTTTTTAGATGGAAAAAAGGAAGTTGCAGCCACATGGCCTATAACGCCCACTTTGCTTTTGGTTCCTGATTTAGAAATATAATCAGCGCCGATTGCCTGTGCATTATCTTCGATTACATATAAATTATGCGCTGCGGCAATTTCCATAATCGCATCCATATTAGCTGCACGACCGAATAAATGTACCGGAACAATTGCTTTTGTTTTTGGTGTGATTGCTTTTTTTATCGCTTCAATATCAATGTTCATATTAGTAACATCAACGTCTACCAAAACGGGAGTTAATTGTAACAAAGCAATTACTTCTACAGTAGCTGCAAAGGTAAAATCAGCAGTAATAACCTCATCACCCGGCTTTAAGTCAAGGCCCATCATTGCGATCTGCAAAGCATCTGTACCATTGGCACAAGGGATCACGTGTTTCGCTCCTAAATAGTTTTCAAGATTTTTTTGAAACTGCTGAACCAATGGTCCGTTTATATAAGTATTTGTATCTAAAACTTCCTGAATTGAAGCATCAACCGTTGTTTTTATTTTTTCGTATTGACTCTTTAAGTCAACCATTTGAATTTTTTTCATTTATCTTTCTTTATTTTAAAACTTAAGATTTGTTTTCGGAATTCAATCTTCAAAACGAAGCACAAAAATAGTTATTTAATACCTTCAAACAATGAAAATAATCGAAAGAAACGTATTTTAGCACCAAAATTACACACATGCTTTTTCTATACAATTTAGTCGTTTATCTTGCTGCCTTTTTTCTTAAAATTGTCGCGCTGTTTAGTCCGAAAATCAAGCTCTTTATAAACGGGAGAAAAAATGTTTTTACCATTTTGGAAGAAAAAATAAAACCTGAAGACAAAACCATCTGGTTTCATGCCGCCTCACTTGGAGAGTATGAACAAGGTTTGCCGGTTATCGAAAAAATAAAAGAAAAACATCCTTCACACAAAATCATTGTTACCTTTTTTTCCCCTTCAGGATACGAAGTACGTAAAAACAATACCGTAGCAGATGTGACCCTATACCTGCCTTTAGACACCAAAAGCAATGCTAAACGTTTTTTAAAATTAGCACATCCCGAACTGGCATTTTTTATTAAATATGAATTTTGGCTTAATTATTTAAAAGAACTTAAAAAAAACGAAACACCCACTTATCTGATTTCCGGAATTTTCAGGGATAACCAGATGTTCTTTAAGTGGTATGGCGGATTTTACCGAAAAGCACTGAAGACCTTCACTTATTTCTTTGTGCAAAACGAAAGTTCAAAACAAAAAATCGAAGCGATTGGATTTCACAATGTAATTGTTTCCGGCGATACCCGTTTCGACCGTGTCAATGCCATCTTGGAAAGAGACAATACTCTTGATTTTATTGAAAACTTCAAAAATAACCAGACTACGATTGTTATTGGCAGTTCGTGGCCAAAAGACGAAGTTTTACTGGCTGAATACATCAATCAGGCGCCGGAGAATATAAAGTTCATTATTGCCCCGCATAACATAAAAACAGATCAGATTGCAAGTCTGAAATCCCAAATCACGAAATCAAGTATTTTGTTTTCCGAAAAAGAAAAAATCGATTTATCTGATTATAATGTCTTTATCATTGATACCGTTGGCTTACTGACCAAAATCTATAGCTACGGAACGATAGCTTATGTTGGAGGCGGTTTTGGAAATCCGGGCATCCATAACATCTTAGAACCTGCTACTTTTGGAATTCCAATTGTAATAGGCCCGAATTACTCGAATTTTGCCGAAGCCGTACAACTGGCAGAACTTGGAGGCTGCACTGTTATTAACAACAAAGAGGAGCTTAAACTACATCTTGATCGCTTAATTTCAGATCCGATTTTTTTTAAGGAAAAATCTCAAATTTGCAAGTCGTTTATTCAGGACAACAAAGGAGCAACAAACACCATCATGAAAACCGTTTTTTAACAACTCGAAATAACAAAAGACGGGTTTTGAGTCGTAAATAATAAAAAAGTTGCTCAAATGAGCTTATTTAAGCTTTTAAAGCCTGCACAATAATCAATAAAAAGCAAAACAAACCACTGGTAAGAGAATCAAAAAAGCCAATTTTCTTATTGAATATTCAACAAAAAATAATTTATACGAAAAATACAATAATATAACATAATTTTAGCATTTTGGCATATTGTTTGATAAGTAAGATATTCGTGAGCAATGAAAATATTTTAAAAAAAAAATAAAAAAATATTTTACATATTAAAAAATTTATATCTTTGCCACGAATTAATAATTAACCTTTTATAATAAAGTAAGATGAAAAAAGTATTTTTAAGTTTAGCTGTTGTTGCTGTTTTAACTGTTGTATCTTGTAAAAAAGCTGATGCTCCAGCTACTGAAGCTGTAGATTCTACTGCAGTTACTGTTGATTCTGCTGCTGCTGTAGTTGATTCTGCTGCTGCAACTGTTGATTCTGCTGCTGCTAAAGTTGACTCTGCTGCTGCTAAAGTAGAAGAAGTAAAAAAATAATTAGAACCTAAGTTCTAAAAATTTTAAAACCATCCTAGAGATGGTTTTTTTTTGCTCTAAATTTAAAAAAATCCAATATAATTTAAAAAAAATCCAATATAAAAAAAATCCAAATTCCAACAATACAAATTGTATTACCGGAATTTGGAATTTCAAACTTATTATTTTTACAAAACAACCAACTACAAGCTATTGGAATTTGGAATTTCAAGTATTGGATTTTCTTTTTTTTATTCCATTTCATCTTCAACCACTTCTTCATCTTCAAAAATCGATTCACTGGACGAGAAATCCAAAATCTCCGACCGTGAAGCATAAGTGACAATTTCTTTGATTCCTTTCTGCAAAAGCAATTCTGTCGTGTATTTACGGCTTGTTGCAAAATGAAGCTCCCCCAGCATCAATTTAAAAAAGTATTTTCCTCCGGAGCCCTTAAATTTTAAGAAACTTGCCTGATCTATACTCAATTTAAATTTTTCAATATCTTCCTCACATTCAAACTTCAACTCATAACTCAAACTTGTAAAAATCACTTTTCCTTTCCTGGAAGTAAAAACAAATTTATATTCATCATTAAATCTTTTACTGATTACAAAGGCGCCCATTTAGAATTGTTGATTTTAGATTGTTGATTTTAGCCCCGATAGCGATCGGGCAGATTCTTAGATTCTTAGATTCTTAGATTCTTAGATTCTTAGATTCTTAGATTCT
>NZ_JAJMOY010000014.1 GCF_020991415.1 Flavobacterium sp. ENC
TAGATTCTTAGATTCTTAGATTCTTAGATTCTTAGATTCTTAGATTCTTAGATTCTTCTAAATAAATTTACTTCGTAAATTTATTTAGAAGTGAGTTTACACCATAAAAAAAGCCTCTTCAAAAGAAGAGGCTTTAGTACTCAGAGCGGGACTTGAACCCGCACGAACATTGCTGTTCACTGGATTTTAAGTCCAGCGTGTCTACCAATTTCACCATCCGAGCATTATATGGTTTTGAGCGAAAAACGGGGCTCGAACCCGCGACCTCGACCTTGGCAAGGTCGCGCTCTACCAACTGAGCTATTTTCGCGTTTCAAATTCTAGTAAGAACCGCAACACCTGAATTGTTCTGTATTGCGGTTGCAAATTTAAGACATTTATTGAGTTATACAAGCGTTTTTTGAAAAAAAATTACACTTATTTTATAACCTTCTGATAACCTAAACTTTAAATATGAAAATTATTTCTTTACCAGCATTCTTTTGATCTCATTCAGCTTCATCAGTGCTTCAACCGGCGTGATCGCGTTTATATCAAGACTCATGATTTCTTCTTTTATCTCTTCCAATAACGGATCATCCAGGTTAAAGAAGCTCATTTGCATTTCATCATTAGCAGATTTTATTCCGTTTAGGGCATCACTTGAATGGTTCTTCTCTAATTTCTTTAATAACTTCTGCGCTTTTAAAATTACAATTTGCGGCATTCCGGCCATTTTTGCGACATGAATTCCAAAACTGTGGGCACTTCCTCCTTTTACCAGCTTACGGATGAAAAGAACGTTATCTTTCAATTCTTTTACCGCAACATTATAATTCTGAATTCTCGGCAATGACTCGGTCATTTCATTTAACTCGTGGTAATGTGTTGCAAACAGTGTTTTTGGTTTTGACGGATGCTCGTGTAAAAATTCAGCAATAGCCCAGGCAATCGAGATTCCGTCGTAAGTACTGGTACCTCTTCCGATCTCATCCAGCAACACCAGACTTCGATCTGAGATGTTGTTCAGAATCGAAGCCGTTTCGTTCATTTCCACCATAAAAGTAGATTCTCCCATCGAAATATTATCCGAAGCGCCTACCCTGGTAAAGATTTTATCCACGATTCCCATCCTAACGCTGTCAGCGGGAACAAAACTTCCCATCTGAGCCAACAGGACAATCAAAGCCGTTTGTCTCAAAATAGCCGACTTACCAGACATATTCGGTCCGGTAATCATAATCAACTGCTGCGTTTCCCTGTCAAGGAAAACATCATTGGCAATATACGGCGTACCCACAGGCAGCTGTTTCTCAATTACAGGATGCCTTCCGTTTTTGATTTCCAGTTCAAAAGTTTCATCGATTTCCGGACATACATATTGATTCTCCACAGCCAGCTGCGTAAACGAACACAAGCAGTCTAATTGTGCCACCAGATAAGCATTCATCTGAACCGGCTTGATATAAGTCGCAATCCAGGCCACCAGTTGCTCAAAAAGATCGGTTTCAATTTTATAGATTTTCTCCTCAGCTCCTAAAATCTTGGTTTCGTATTCTTTTAATTCTTCCGTAATATAACGCTCTGCGTTTACCAGCGTCTGCTTACGAATCCATTCTGCCGGTACTTTATCTTTATGGGTGTTCCGAACTTCGATATAGTAGCCAAAAACGTTATTAAATGAAATTTTCAAAGAAGATATTCCGGTTCGCTCCGACTCTCTTTTTTCAATTCCTTCCAAATATTCTTTTCCGGAGGTCGAAATGGCCCGTAAATCATCTAATTCCTCACTGATTCCTTTTGCAATCGCATTTCCTTTTGCAATTGCAACCGGAGCGTCCTGATTTAATGTTGTTTTGATTTTTTCTCTTAGCAAATCACAGGCATGCAGACTATCCCCAATTACCTTTACGGCTTCCTGCGGACTTTCGAGCGCCAGGGTTTTTATTGGAATAATAGCATCCAGAGATTCTTTCAGATAGACAATCTCACGGGGTGAAATCTTTCCGGTAGCAATTTTAGAAATCAAACGTTCCAGATCTGAAATTTGTTTGATCTGGTATTGAATATTATGTAAAACCTCCGGATTTGACTTCAAATAGGAAACTACCTCATGACGGCTTTTTATTTTATTACTGTCTTTTAGCGGCAAAGCAAGCCAGCGTTTTAACAAACGTCCTCCCATTGGGGAAAGCGTTCTGTCAATTACATCCAAAAGGGTAACGGCATTCGGATTATAACTGTGATACAGTTCCAGATTTCGAATGGTAAAACGATCCATCCAGACATAAGCATCTTCAGCAATACGCTGAATGGTTGTAATATGCTGGACGCGATTGTGCTGCGTCTCGGATAAATAATACAAAATAGCACCCGAAGCTACTATTCCCTCCTTCAGTTCCTCAATACCAAATCCTTTCAGGGAAACGGTCTGAAAATGTTTGGTTAACGTCTCTAAAGCGTAATCTTCTTTGTAAATCCAGTCTTCCAGGTAAAAACTATGAAAATCAGTTCCGAAAGCATCTTTGAAATCACCTTTATTGTTCTTCGGAACCAGAACTTCACTTGGATTAAAGTTCTGCAATAATTTATCAATATACTCCGCATTTCCCTGAGCGGTTAAAAACTCTCCCGTGGAAACATCCAGAAAGGAAATCCCTATAGTATTCTTAGCAAAATAAACAGATGCCAGAAAGTTATTTGTCTTAGACTGTAAAACCTCATCGTTTAAAGAAACTCCCGGCGTTACCAGTTCTGTGACACCACGTTTAACGATTGTCTTTGTCATTTTCGGATCTTCAAGCTGATCACAAATTGCCACACGAAGTCCTGCCTTTACTAATTTTGGCAAATAGGTATTAATCGAATGATGCGGAAAACCTGCCAAAGCTGTTTCGGTTTCAGAACCCGCACCACGTTTTGTTAATGTTATTCCCAGAATTTTAGAAGCTCTGATGGCGTCTTCTCCAAAGGTTTCATAAAAATCACCAACTCTGAAAAGCAAACATGCATCAGGATATTTTCTCTTGATTTCATTGTACTGTTTCATTAAAGGTGTTTCCTTCACCACTTTCTCTTTCGCTGCCAAATTATTATATTTTAAATGAAAAATTATGACAGCGAATTTATAATATTTTGAAGGAATATCGAAGGGCAACAAAAATTAAAATATTTTAAGATTTTTTTAAGCACAGATATAAGAATTTTATATAGATTTGTTGATAATTAAAAAAGACTCTATAAAAGATGAAAAAAATAATTTTATTCGCTATGTTAGCTGTAGTTGGAATTACAGCTTCTAATGCTCAAAGTACTAAAAAAGCAACTTCTAAAGCAGCTAAGGTTGCTAAAATTGAAGGAGCAGGAATGGCTTTTGAAACTGAAACAATTGACTACGGAACTATCGCTCACAATGCTGACGGGAAACGTGAATTTGTTTTTGTAAACAACGGAACAAAACCACTTATCATCACTAACACTCAGGGATCTTGTGGTTGTACTGTACCAACTACACCAAAAGAGCCAATCGCTCCTGGTGCTAAAGGTATTATTGGTGTAAAATATGCTACTGACAGAGTTGGTGCTTTTACAAAAACGGTAACTGTTACTTCTAATGCAGAAGGACAACCTACAAAAGTACTTACTATTAAAGGTACTGTTTTACCAGATCCTGTAAAAAGCTAATCTGAAAAAACAATCTAAAATAATAGAAAAAGCTTCCTTATCTTTGGAAGCTTTTTTTATGACCTGAATTCAACACAAATGAGAAAACTTGAAAATAGTGAGCTAGAACGAAAATCGATTGAAGATTTTAAACAATCCGAAAAAACACCTCTTATTTTAGTGCTGGATGACATTCGAAGTTTACACAATATCGGATCCGTATTCAGAACGGCAGATGCTTTTCTGATTGAAAAAATAATGCTGTGCGGTATTACAGCTACGCCTCCTAATAAAGAAATTCATAAAACAGCTCTTGGTGCCACCGAAACTGTGGCCTGGGAACATCACGAAAATGTACTGGAAGTTATTGAAAATCTTAAAAAAGAAAACATCCTGACACTTGCGATTGAACAAGTGGAAAGTGCTGTTTTTCTGCAGGATTTCAAAGTAACCAAAAATCAAAAATACGCATTGGTTTTTGGAAATGAAGTGTATGGTGTTGCACAGGAAGCAGTTGCTATTTGTGATGGCTGTATCGAAATTCCGCAATTAGGCACTAAACATTCCCTAAATATTTCCGTAAGTGCCGGAATTGTAGTTTGGGATTTATTTCAGAAGTTAAACTGGCCGACCTAGAAATATTTTTTTTTATCGTTATAAAATTGATACTTTTATAAAATGAAAAATATCAGTTCTGCAACAATATATATAATATTTTTTGTTTTAAGTTTTTATTCAGCACATGCATGGGGAAAAATTAATGTTTTTAACAGAAACATCTCACATGCATCAAATGACACGGTAAAATCTGCCAAAAAAAAGTTGGTGGCCATTGACCCGCCAGTTCTTGTTGCATCAGGAAATCAGATCTACTGCCCCCAAACCACATTAAACATTGTTACCAACATAAAGATAAATCACGATCCTGCTGAAACAGGAACTCAAGCCGTTTATATTCAGGTTTCCTCCGGGTATTCCAGTGGTTTAGACCAACTTGAACTTTCAAATCCAGCTTCTCATCCTGCAATTACTGCAAGCTGGGATGCTGTTGCCGGAAAATTAAAATTATCAAGTCCGACCGGAGTTGACGTTTTATATTCGGAACTTGAAGCGGCTGTAAAGGATGTTGTTTTTTCAAATTCATCAGCGACCGCTTCCGGAACCAGAACTTTTTCTATTACCATAGGCCAGGCCAATTACCTGCCTTCTACACAACATTATTATTTGTTTATTCCGAGTATTGGCATTACCTGGACTGCTGCAAAAACCGCTGCCGAAGCCACTAATTATTACGGACTTAAAGGGTATCTGGCCACTATTTTAGCTGCCGATGAAGCGCAGTTAATTGGAGAACAGGCCTCAGGAACAGGCTGGATTGGCGGCAGCGATGCCGAAACGGAAGGCACCTGGAAATGGGTAACCGGACCGGAAGCAGGTACCAAAATGTCTTATACTTTTTGGAATAATGGCGAGCCAAACAATCAGGGAGATGAAGACTATGCTCATATAACGCAACCCGGGATTGGCATAAAAGGCTCGTGGAATGATTTATCAAATACAGGATCATTAAATTCAGGTGACCCGTATCAACCCAAAGGATTTGTGGTAGAATATGGCGGAATGCCGGGGGAACTGCCTTTACAAATTGCAGCCAGTACCAAAATCACCATTCCGGAGGTTCAGCCTCTTATTCCGCAGCCCCTCTGTGATTCGGGAAGTTTTACCATTACTACAGCACCCACAACCGGAATAACAATTACTTGGTACGATGTTCCTACAGGCGGAGCTCCATTGGGTACCGGAAGCAGTTTTACGACTCCAATTCTAAATACAACGAAAACTTATTATGCTGATCCGGGCTGCGAAACCAAAAGGAAAGCCGTTACGGTTACCGTAAACCCGACTCCGGATATCCCGACCACTACTGATCCAATTGTAGCCAGATGTGGCCCCGGGAGTGTTACTTTACAAGCCAGTTCCAATATTGGTACCATAAGCTGGTTTACCACTGCTACTGCAAATACCAGTATTGGGACAGGCAGTACCTTTTCTACACCCACCATTACAGCAAACACTACGTATTATGCTGAAGCTTCAAACAACGGCTGTATAAATAGTACCCGTATCCCTGTTGACATTGTTATTTACACCCCTCCTGCGGTTACAGATGAGAAAGATATTCCGTTATGTCAGGGTCGTGAGGTAGTTTTGGATGCAGGAATTGCCGGAATGGAATATACATGGTCTACCGGCGCCAAAACCCAGACCATCAAAGCATTTACAGGAGGAACTTACACAGTTGAAGTGAAGAGTCCAGCCCCTGAAAGCTGCCCAAATACAAAGACGATAACGGTTCAGGAACACCTGATCCCGAAAATTGACCGTATAGAGACAAACGGAACCACTGCTGTCATCTATCTGACCAAAGAAGAAGAGTATTATGAATATTCGGTTGACGGGTTCAATTTTCAGGATTCGAGTACCTTTTATGATATCCCTGCCGGATTGCAAACGGCTTATATCAAAGAAAAAAATGGCTGTGAAGGCACTACACGTGATTTTATTATTTTGGTTTTCCCTGCGTTTTTCACCCCAAACAATGATACTTTTAATGATGTCTGGGAAGTAAACGGAATAGAAAACTATCCTCAGGCGCAAGTAACCATTTTTGACCGGTACGGAAAGCTCCTGACCGAATTAAACGCCTCGAAGATGAGCTGGGATGGAAATTTCAACAGCATTCCGCTTCCCGCTTCCGATTATTGGTATGCCTTAAAGATAGACAATACGAAACCTGTCGTAAGAGGTCATTTTAGCCTGAAAAGATAAAAATCAATTACACCATTTTCTTTTTAATTTCATTCAGGATGAAAAGATAATCTTCATGTTTTTTGACAAAATCACGATCAGAAACGTCAATAATCAAAACATTTAGATCGGTTTGTGATTTGATGTAATCCAAATATCCCACATTGATTTTATCTAAATATTCTGCTTCAATATTCTGTTCGTAAGCACGGCCGCGTCGTTTAATGTTCTCTAACAATCTTGTGGTATTTTGATATAAATAAACATACAAATCAGGCTTTTGCATTTCTTTATAAATAATATCAAACAAGTTTCGGTACAGGCGGTATTCATCTTCAGCCAGGGTGATTTTGGCAAAAATCAATGATTTGAAAATATGATAATCGGCGACTATAAAATCTTTAAACAAATCAAACTGCGCTAAATCGTCTGATAATTGCTGGTATCTGTCGGCCAGAAAGGACATTTCCAGCGGAAAGGCATACCGGTTCTGATCTTTATAGAATTTAGGTAAAAACGGATTGTCTGCAAAACGTTCCAAAACGGTTTTCGCATTAAAATCTTCTGCAATTTTATGTGCCAGCGTTGTTTTTCCGGCTCCAATATTTCCTTCAAAGGCAATATAATTGAACTTCTCCAGCGGAATTTCCTGCAACGGATTTTCCAACTCCTGCACAACGGTACAAAGACTGTCATCAGGTGTAATTGCCAGTAACTCGGATATTGTTTTTTGAAATACAGGATGTTTCCAGTCTAATTTTAAATCCTGCATCGGCAGTAATACAAATTTTCTGTTTTGCATTAAGGGATGCGGCACTTCAAGTTTCTCCGATTTAATACTTTCATGATCAAAAGCAATCAGATCAACATCAATGAGACGGGATTGATAGCCTTCCTGATTCTGGCGGATTCTTCCTAATTGTTTTTCGATTTTTAAAACCTGACTAAGGATCTTTTGCGCTGAAGAATTGGTGTGTATAAGAAGCGCACAATTATAAAAGGCATCACTTTCAAAACCCCAGGCAGGCGTTTCGTAAAGCTTTGAAACCTTAATTACAGTTCCCACTTCCTGATGTATAAGCTGAATACAACTTTCGATGTTTGCTAACCGATTTCCCTGATTGCTGCCTATTGCTAATACGACCTGATGCTGTGATTTCATAATAAATGCAAATTAACTAAAACTATTTTAGAATTAATTACATTATTTCACCGGATCTCTTCCCAACTAAGATAAATTAATTCTTGTCTATAAATTCTTTTTCCTTTTCTGTTAACAGGATAGAATTATTACTGGTAATTGTATTGGAAGGAAGACTCTGATAGATTGGCTTTTCCAGATTTATAAGTCCGTCATTATTAACCTTCTTTACCGGAGATTCTTTTAATACATAGATCGAGTTTTCAAAAGAGGTAAAGTATCTTTTTTTATCATAATCAATATAAAGATCTGCCGTAACAAAAAAACTTTTCAAGCTCCAGAGATTGTCATTGTTTTTGTAAAAATCATGTTTTGTGCTATTCTTCAGTGTTTCGTAGGAGAATTCTTTTTTGGTAATGCTTGTCGTTTTTTTAACAATCCTGTTTTTGAATTCAATTTCATTCACAAATTCAACAATAGCTTTTGACTGCTTATCAAATACAATTTTACCGACTGAACGGCTTTCGACATCTTTATTCTTTACCCATTCTGTTTCAAAAGAAACTATTATTTCATTTTCAGCAGACTTTTCAACATTGCTATTGAACTGATTTAAAGAGATCAGGAAATTTTTAATAAATACATTTAAATACAGCACCGATATTAAAGACTTAGTTTCTATAAAACCTGTACCTGAAGGCAAATTTTCTTCCGGCGAGTCTACTAAAATATCGAGTGCCCTGTTTTTGGAATATTCAACAGCACCCAATCTTAATTTAAGCTCGTCATAATTTTTTTTCAGTTCATAACTTTTCCCCCACCAGTTGACCTTGGTCAGAATTAGTCTTTTTAATTTATTTTCTACGGAAAGTGTTTCTTTAAAATTACATTCTTTTTCAAATGCAGTCGAAACATATAATTTATTGTAATTATCCGAAACATACTGCAGTGCTTTTTTCAGATCAAAGGAATTTACAATTACTTCATCGAGTTCTACTGCCTGAGGGTTCATAAAAACAGTATTTGATTTTTTCAGTTGATCCGGATTTAAAATTATATCCTGATACCCGGGATTTGAAATCAAAAGCGCTGCCTTGTTCTCTTTCAGGACTGCTTTACCTTCTGTATTTGTAAAAGTCCCTTCATTTAATTTGGAATAAAACAGGCTTACATTTTCGATGGGTAGCTTTGTGATTTCATCCAGCACCAGGAATTCTAAATTTTGAGAAAATCCGGTAAGAGACAACAGGATTAGTAAGAAACTGAAATGTTTTTTCATCAGGGAGTTTTATATGGACTAAAAATAGTATTTTTCAGCTTAAATTGACTTTAAAAAAGCTGTAAATTCCAAAAACAATCTTGTTTATCAGAAGAATAAATATGATATTTCAATTATATTTGTAACAAACCAGCCTTTTTAAATACTTATTAAAAAAATATATTTATGAAATTTCTAGGAAATGTAGTTGCCACAGTGATTGGTATTTTTGTATTCATTATGTTATTCTTTTTCGGAGTAATTCTTATCGGTGCTATTTTTGGAGGAGATGACACTGTTTCCGTTAAGGCGGATTCTGTGATCGAATTAGACCTGAAAAAAATCAAAAATGATTATGCCGGAAAATATAAAGATCCATGGGTAACGGTTTTTTCAGATCCGAAAGGAGTTGGTTTAACCGATGTGATCCATGCGATTGAAGCTGCCGAAACGGACAGTAATATCAAAGGAATCTCCATCTTAAATGATCAGTCATCGTTAGGACTGGCGCAATATAAAGATTTAAGAAACGCGCTTGAAAAATTCAAAAAATCAGGGAAATTTGTCTGGGCTTATGCCAATACGTATTCACAAAAAGAATATTATTTAAACTCTGTTGCCAATACCGTTTATTTAAACCCTGCCGGAGATCTTGACTTTAAAGGTCTTTCGTCTGAAATCATGTTCTTTAAAGATTTTCAGGATAAATCGGGCATTCACATGGAGGTGATTCGTCATGGAAAATACAAGAGTGCCGTTGAGCCCTTTTTGGAAAATAAAATGAGTGACGCCAACAGAGAACAGGTAACCGCTCTTCTAAATTCAATCTGGTCTACTGTTACGAGTGATATTTCAAAAAGCCGAAATATTCCTTTAGCTAAACTAAACGAAATAGCAGACGGATTGTTAGCCAGAACTCCTGAAATGGCAAAAGCACAGCATCTGGTAGATATCGTTGCTTATGAGGATGTTTATCATGATGCCATCAAAAAGAAGCTAAAAGTGGCAGACGATGAGGAGTATCATAAAATTTCAATTTTAGATTATACTCAAAATAATATCACCACAGCACTGACAAACACGTCAAGTGATCAGATTGCCATCATTTACGCTCAGGGTGAAATTCAGAGTGGTGAAGGTGACGTTACCGTAATTGGTGAAGGTGCCATGCGTCGTTCTTTGCAGGAAGCCCGAAAAAATGAAGATGTAAAAGCTATTGT
This sequence comes from Flavobacterium sp. ENC, assembly GCF_020991415.1. Taxonomy (GTDB): domain Bacteria; phylum Bacteroidota; class Bacteroidia; order Flavobacteriales; family Flavobacteriaceae; genus Flavobacterium. Next base: position 10,070 of record NZ_JAJMOY010000014.1, read on the forward strand.
TTTAAGAATCGACAGCCCGGGCGGAAGCGCTTTGACTTCTGATCTGATCTGGAGAGAAATTGAAATCACCAAAAAAGTAAAACCTGTTGTCGTTTCTATGGGTAACTATGCCGCTTCAGGCGGATATTATATTGCGTGTAATGCCAATACCATTTTCGCAGAAAGCAATACCATAACAGGTTCTATCGGGGTTTTCGGAATTTTGCCGAATTTCAGTCCGTTAGCAAATAAATTGGGCATCAATACCGAACAGGTAAAAACACACGAAAATTCAGCCAACTACAGTCCTTTTGTACCTATAGACGAAAAATTCAAAGCTTTTACATTAGAAGGTGTAGAAAACATCTATAAAACTTTTGTAACGCATGTAGCCGAAGGCCGAAAAATGACTTTTGCCCAGGTTGATGCTATTGCACAAGGAAGAGTATGGTCCGGCTCTGAAGCTATAAAAATTGGTCTGGTAGATAAAATCGGCGGACTGAATGATGCTATTGCGGAAGCTGCGAGAATCGCCAAAATAAAATCGTACAGTACACAGAATTACCCGGAATACGAAAAATCATTTGATGATCTGCTATCAAATTTACCTTTTGCAAAATCCAAAGAAGCTTTTATCAAAGAAGAAATCGGTGAAGAAAATTATATGATTATCGAACAGGTAAAAAGATTTCAAAAACAAAAAGGAGTTCAGGCGATGTTGCCTTTCGGATTAAACATTCAATAAAAGTAAAAAAAATATTAATTAAATCCGTCTGAGTCGTTTCTCAGGCGGATTTTTCATTTTAATTAACCAAAAGTTAATTTCCGCTTAACATCTTTAAGCTGTAATCTCACCTATTTTAGCCAAAAATTACAAAACCGGAAAAAATAAAAAAAACTGCTCTTCATAAAGTTTTAAAAACATAGAAAATTAATTTATTTTTTTTTGATAGCTTGTCCTAATCGAAATTCGATCTAAGGCAGGCTATTGTTTTTTATACTAATTTTAAAATAAACTACACTATAAAAGTCTATTTTTGCAGGAATAGCATTCCAATTAAGAACCTTAATCCTCAAATCTATAATTAATTATGTTAAAGAAAATTTTAAAAATCACAGCCATTGTTATCGTGGTATTTATAGCCGCGCTCTTCGCCATTCCTTATTTTTTTAAAGATCAGATAAAAGCGAAAATTTCAGAAGCTATTAACGAAAGTGTAGATGCTAAAGTGAGTTTTGCAGATGCCGATTTAAGTTTGTTTAAAAACTTTCCAAATGCTACGGTTGGAATTGACAAGCTGGTCATCATCAACAAAGCGCCTTTTGAAGGAGACACTTTAGTTTCGCTGGGGACGTTAAATTTAAAAATGAGTATCAAAGAACTTTTTAAAGGAAAAGACGAGCCGCTGAACATTCAGGGAATAAGCTCTGAAAATGGCCTTATCAATATTATTTTTAATAAAGATGGCGTAGGAAACTTTGACATTGCACTGAAGGACAAAGAAAAATCAGAAAAAGAAGAAGCCGGCAAACCGCTTGCTTTAAAAATTCAAAACTATAAAATCGAGAATTTCACTTTCAGATATATCGATCAGGGTTCTAAAATCAGAATGGTCATTGACAGTTTAAATCACGAAGGAACGGGGGATTTTACCAATTCAAAACTTGATTTAACGACCAAATCGACGGCGAAAGTTTCCCTGGATATGGATAAGATCAATTACATGAAAAACATATCCCTGACTTTAGATGCTGTCCTTGGAATTGATCTGGAAAAAAGCAAATATACTTTTAAAGAAAACAAAGCTTTAATCAACCAGTTGCCCTTAGAATTTGACGGTTTCATTCAGATGGTTGAAAAAGGCCAGGTTTATGATTTGAAATTTAAAACACCGACCTCATCCTTTACCAATTTCTTAGGACTGATTCCTTCTGCTTATGCTTCCGGTTTAGACGGTGTAAAAACAACAGGCGATTTTACGGTATCCGGTTTTGCAAAAGGAGAATTAACCGATACTACTGTACCGAAATTCAACATTGCAATTGCTTCCAACAATGCTTCTTTTCAATATCCGAACTTACCTAAGTCCGTTCAGAATATTGTAATTGACACTAAAATCATTAATGAAACCGGTATACTGAATGACACCTACGTTAATTTAGACAAACTATCTTTCAGAATTGATCAGGATGTTTTCAGCGCTAAAGCGAATGTGAAAAACATCACTGTAAATCCAATTGTAGATGCAGCCTTAAAAGGAACAATCAATCTGGCAAATCTTTCCAAAGCCTATCCAATCAAGCTTGACAAGCCTTTGGCGGGTATCCTGAAAGCCGATGTAACGACTAATTTTGATATGGCTTCTGTAGAAAAAAGCCAGTATCAGAACATCAAAAATGCCGGAACAATGAGTTTATCCGGGTTTAAATACACGGATGAAAACAACAAATCAATGAACATCAGCACGGCTTTGGTGCAATTTGACCCAAGCACAATCAACCTGAAACGATTTGATGCTACCACAGGAAAAAGTGATATCAGCATTAACGGAGTACTGGAGAATTTCTACGGTTTCATGTTCAAAAAGCAGGAACTTAAAGGAAACTTCAACATGAGTTCAAACCAACTGGCGGTTGATGATTTTATGACTTCAGGCGAACCTGCAACGACTAAAACAGCGGCAAAACCATCAGAAGCCATGAAGATTCCTGCGTTTTTAAATTGTACCATCAATGCAAAGGCAACCACTGTTTTGTATGATAATTTAAAACTAAAAGACGTATCCGGAAAATTAATTGTCAAAGATGAAAAAGCAACTTTAGAGAACTTTAAAACTTCTATTTTCGGAGGATCAATCGGATTAACAGGAACGGTTTCGACAAAAGAAAAAGTGCCTACTTTTAATATGAATTTAGGTTTCAATCAGGTTGATATCGCGCAGACTTTTACGCAGCTGGACATGATGAAAAAAATTGCTCCGTTAGCAGGAATTATCAACGGAAAACTGAATTCGACTATCAAATTAAACGGAAATTTAGATGCTAAAGAATTAACTCCGGATTTAAAATCACTTTCGGGAGATTTACTGGGCCAGTTGCTTTCGACTACAATAAACAGTAAAAATTCGACTGTATTGAATTCGTTGACTTCGAATATTAAGTTTCTTGATGCCAGCAAACTGAACTTAAATGATTTGAAAATGGCCTTGACTTTTGACAACGGAAAAGTAAACGTAAAACCATTTGACATCAAATATCAGGACATCAAAATTACAGTGGGCGGAACACACGGTTTTGACCAGACGATGAATTACAACTTAAAACTGGATGTTCCAGCTAAATATTTAGGAACTGAGGCCAATGCCTTAATTGCCAAAATGTCTCCTGCTGATGCTGCAAAACTGGACAACATTCCGGTCAATGCAATGATTACGGGTAATTTTTCCAATCCGAAAATATCAACTGATATGAAGAGCGCCGTGAGCAGTTTAACAACGCAGTTAGTGAATCAGCAAAAACAGAAATTAACTCAAAAAGGGGCTTCTGCACTTACGGATTTAATTAACAAAAACACTAAAGCAAAAGATACCACGAAAGCGGCAGCCACTGAGAAAGAAAAAAACACTCAGGAAGCGACCAAAAAAGCAAGCGATTTACTGAACGGTTTGTTTAAAAAGAAAAAATAATAAAGTACCAAAACAAAAAAAAAGGTCAATCATTAGATTGACCTTTTTTTTATTTTAAACTGCTTTTGAATATATTTTCAGTTTACCAATATTCAGAATTTTGTTTATTATTTTTAAATAATCTTTTTTAGACTGTTTGATAATGTTGACCCCAACACTGCAATTATCATAGGGTTCATATTTTTTGAGTTCCGAAACCGAAAACAAACCAACTGTCGGAGTCTGAACGGAACTTGACAAATGCATCATTCCGCTGTCGGCTCCTATAAAAATATCTGTATTGGCTATTAGTCCACCGATCTCCCTAATGTCCTTACTGTAAAATGAAGGTGCCTGAAAAGCAATCTGTGATACATTTTCTATGGGTAAAACTTCAATGATGTTATAGTCTTTATATTCCTTTTTGAGTGCTTTATAAAAGTCTTCCCACCATATTTCCGGCAAACATTTTGTTCCGGTGGCATAGGTAAACAAACAGATTGTCCTTTTTGAATTACTATTTATTAATTTATCAAGGTCCTTTTTTCCCTGCGTAAATTCAGACAAACTCAATTTAAGATCTAAAGGAGCTATTATTTTATTGCTTTTCTCCAGTCCCAGTTTCGTCAGATAACTTCTGAAATTGTATACCGGGTATTTTGCGATGTGGTCGTAATCTTTTTTTACAGATGGTATTTCTCCGTCTGAATCTCCGAAGAATTTATATTTGGCATTAGAGAACTGGACTGCCAGTCGTCCGGAAGATGAATTCTGATCTACATTGATTGCGATATCATATTTTTGCCTTTTTATTGAAATCCATACTTTGGCGTATTTCACCAAATCTTTGAAAGGCTTTTTAGGCAGGTCGATTATTTTATCAATCGCATCATAATTTTGAAAAATTATGGGAGCTAACGTTCCCTTAACAAACAAATCGACTTTACAATTTGGAAATATCTCGGTTACTTCCTGAACGAGAGGTGTAATCAATAACAAGTTTCCCAATCTTCCATTTGGTCTGCAGATTAAAATTCTTTTAATCTCATTTTTATCCACCAAAACAATATCTCTCTGAAAATTTGATTTCCCGATATTCTTAGTAAGATTACGCATTAAACTGCGTCTGAAAACATTTATATTTTTTAAAACACCCATCTTATTAAATCGCTTAACATTCTTAAATCTTCCTTTTAATTTGAAAAAAAATCAATAATTGAACTAACTCAAAACTAGTTTCTTTTTTTTCTTAAAATTAGATTCTTTCAATAAGGAATTATTACAAAATTGTAACGGAATGTTCCAACATTCACATAGTCAACTCCTTGAAAGTGATTTAAAATAGTAAAACGATTCTATAAACAGGAAACAAATATACAGTCTGCCCATAACTGTAGACGATTCAGCGATAAACCTAGACGTTTATAGTAACGACATATCCTTCAGAGCTTCGAACATTAAAAACAGTACCATTTTCAAAAATCAGATACTGTCCTTTTATTCCAATGAGTTTTCCCTGAAACGAAGCAGTTTTGTCTAAATTTAAACTCGCCACTTTTGGCGGAAAATTTAAAACAGGATATTGCAATTCATATAAATCATTCTTCTCACTATAAAAATATTCTCTTGCTTCAGCCGGAATCAAGCTTTCGACTTTTTCCTTTTCTTTAATTAAATCAAAGATTTCCGTACCGTTCTGAAGCATTTTTCGCCAATTGGTTTTATCGGTATAATGGCTTTTTAAGGCCACCTCGGTGATTCCTGCCAAATATCGGTTCGGAACCTCCACAATGGCGATGGCCTGGCTGGCGCCCTGATCAATCCAGCGGGTAGGAACCTGTGTCTTACGGGTTACCCCCACTTTTATTTCACTTGCTGCCGCCAGATATACAATATGAGGTTGTAATTGTACTTTTTGTTCAAATTCTAAATCCCGGTCTGCAATTCCTAAATGCGCGGTACTCAATTCAGGTCTCATAATCCAGTCCCCAACTGCAGGGCTCGAATAGAAGCAGTCATAACAAAAGCCCTGTCTGAATATTTTCTTCTTTTTGGAACAATTCAAACATTGGTAACCCATAAAATTGATCTCAATTTCTTTATTCAATAATTGATTCATATTGAGAAAACTGTCCTCAAAAACCAGATAATACTGAATAGGATTTCCCATTTCTGTCTGCATTTTTGTAAGTACTCCTTGGTATGTCATTAGATTTTCAGATTGTTGGTTTTAGATTTCAGATTACTTCTGATGATTGGATTTTATTTCGAAAGTTTAAATTTTGAAACGTAATCTTTCCCTTAAATAAATTGTTTTTTGCAAAAAAACACTATTTTTGATACAACGCCAAAGTTAATATTTGTATATCGATATTCAAATTTTAAATTTCCTGTTTTTAATCCAAATCGGAAATCTAAAATCTAAAATCTAAAATTCCCATGCCCTTATCCATAATAAACTCGTTTGCATCCTGGGTTCTGAAACAAAGAATCCATCAAATAGAGCTCTTTCTAAAATATCCGAATGAAGTTCAGGAAGAATTGCTGCACAACTTACTGACAGCTTCTGAAAACACGGTTATTGGGAAACAATATGAATTTTCATCCATTAAATCGTATCAGACTTTTACGGAACGTGTGCCCATTGCCACTTATGAAGAATTACAGCCTCTTATTGAACGAACACGTCAGGGGGAACAGGGCGTTTTTTGGGAAACCCCGATCAAATGGTTTGCTAAATCAAGCGGGACTACCAATGCCAAAAGCAAATTTATACCGGTAAGCACCGAGGCACTTGAAGATTGTCATTATAAGGGGAGTAAAGATTTACTTTGTCTGTACCTGAACAACAATGAAGATTCTGAATTGTTTTTGGGAAAAAGCCTTCGTTTAGGCGGAAGCTCCCAGATTTACGAAAACAACAATACCTTTTTCGGGGATCTTTCTGCAATTTTGATAGAAAACATGCCGATCTGGGCTGAATTCAGCAGTACGCCCAGCAGCAAAACCTCTTTGATGAGTGAGTGGGAAGCTAAAATTGCCGCTATTATCAATGAAACAAAAAACGAAAATGTAACCAGCTTTGCCGGGGTTCCTTCCTGGATGCTGGTACTAATGAATAAAGTACTGGAAAACACCGGAAAAGAAAGTTTACTCGAAATCTGGCCCAATCTTGAAGTTTACTTTCACGGAGGCGTTAGTTTTTCTCCGTACAAAGAGCAATACAAAAAAATATTACCCAGCAAAGATTTTAAATATTACGAAATATACAATGCCTCAGAAGGCTTTTTTGCCATTCAGGATCTGAATAATTCAAGTGATTTATTACTAATGCTGGATTATGGAATTTTCTACGAATTCATTTCAATGGATACTTTCGGAACGCCCAACCAGAAAGTAATTCGTCTGGCAGATGTTGAACTGAATAAGAACTACGCTATTGTCATTACTACTAATTCCGGTTTATGGCGTTATTTAATCGGAGATACGGTTCGTTTTACTTCATTAAACCCTTACCGTATTCGCGTGACGGGAAGAACCAAACACCACATCAATGTATTTGGCGAAGAATTAATGGTTGAAAATACCGATCAGGCCATTGCCAAAGCCTGCGAGCTTACGCAGACCGAAGTAATCGATTATACCGTTGCTCCCATTTTTATGCAGGACAAAGAAAAAGGCGCTCACGAATGGATGATTGAATTCAAGAAAAAACCGGCTGATGTTGGTCTTTTCCAGAAAGTGCTGGATGAAACACTGCAGACGTTAAATTCTGATTATGAAGCGAAACGTCACAACAACATGACTTTAAATCCTTTGGTGATTAATGTGGCCAGAGAAAATTTATTTTACGACTGGTTAAAAGAACGCGATAAATTAGGAGGACAGCATAAAATCCCGAGGCTTTCGAATCAACGTGATTATCTGGAGCAATTGAAGGAGATGTAATTTTATAAGAATCTTAAAATAAATCAGAAGGGCTAAATGAAGTCAATAGAAAAAATACAAAATTTAATTCCAATAGGCTACCTGTTCCTTGTCATAATGGGGATTTTAAAAGAAAGTGTTTATTTTTATCAGCTGAAAATAAATATTTTGAAATACTCGACCATTATGGACATCCTCATAAGTCCCATTGCCGATTTAACTTCAAACCCCATTGTTTTATTAAGCCTGCTTCTTTTTGCTATTTGTATACTTCTTATTCTAATTTTCGTCTATAAGTACAGGCATAATGACCGTGTTAAAAAAACTTTCAACATTAAAGAAAATGAATTACAGGACAACGTACTCAAAGCAAAACTAACACAGACATTTTTACTTTCAATAAGCATTGGGATACTAAGTTTTTTTCTGGGTCTAGGAATTGGCGGCGGACAAAAAATGGTGCGAAAAATTAAAGACAATAAACTGGAGTATAAACAAAAACTCACCTTTAATACCGGAGAAACGGAGGCTGTTTTTTTGATAGATTCCAATAGCTCTTATTATTTTTATCTCACACCAAAAAACAAGTCCATAAAAATCGCTCCTATCGGAGCAATTAAAAACATTGAGCTTAACAATTAAAATCTAAAAGATGAAGAATAAGAAATTTAGTGAAATGGATACTGAAGATCTCGTTAAGAATGAAAAGATGCTGAAAGGAATCACATACGGATTTGCAGTTATATTACTTTTCTTATTGGGCATCAACATCTTTCTTGTGGTAAAAAAAGGATTTGGTGCTACCCAGATTGTTCCTATTGCATTGTTGCCCATACTTATTTTAAATCTGAATAATTTAAGAGAAATTAAAAAAGAATTAAAATCCCGGAAAAATCAGGAAAACGGTAATTCCACTGAATCGCATGAGGGATAGCAGTGGAAATCCTTTTTGTTTTTTCTTTAAAAACAAAAAGATTGAAACGAATAGCCCGACCCGGAGGGACATGCCCTTAAAAAAAACCTTAGCTTTATTGAAAGCTAAGGTTTTTTTTATTTTTTAGTTTATTTGAATTCTTACCTACATCATATCGATATATCGGTCGTGATAGCCCAATAAGTACAAAACACCATCAAGCCCTAAACTTGAGATTGAAGTGGAGGCACTCTCTTTTACTTTTTGTTTGGCATGAAACGCAATTCCTAAACCGGCTAAGTTGAGCATCGGCAAATCATTGGCACCATCACCAACCGCTATGGTCTGGTTAATATGAATGCCTTCTTTGTCTGCAATAGCCTGTAAATGTTCGGCTTTTTTCTGCCCGTCAATGATATCGCCCAGGTATTTCCCGGTTAACTTACCGTCTTTAATTTCTAATTGATTGGCGTGAACGTAATCGATTCCTAACTCCTTTTGCAGATATTCCCCGAAATAAGTAAATCCTCCGGAGAGAATGGCCGTTTTGTACCCGTAATATTTTAAGGCTTTCATCAGACGGTGTGCTCCTTTTGTTATGGGTAATTTTTCAGCAACGGATCGTAAAACATCTTCACTCAAACCTTCCAGCAAAGCCATGCGCTGTTTGAAACTTTCGTTGAAATCAATTTCACCATTCATAGCCAGTTCCGTAATTGCTTTTACCTGTTCGCCTACCCCGTTCAGTTCGGCCAATTCGTCAATTACCTCAGCCTGGATCAGCGTAGAGTCCATATCAAAACAAACAAGGCGTCTGTTTCTTCTGTAGATATTATCTTCCTGAAAAGAAATATCAACATCTAAAGTTCTTGAAATCTGCATAAAACTGGCTGTCATCACAATCTTATTTACAATTTCTCCGGTAACGGATAATTGGATGCAAGAGCGTGGATTTTCTTCCACTTCGATGATAGAAGTCCTGCCTGTTAATCTTATAATAGAATCGATATTCAAATTCTGATCAGATAATATTTTAGTTACTGCTGCCAATTGCGAAGCAGCTAACTTCTCTCCCAAAATATTAATGATATATCGTTGTTTCGATTGTGATTTTACCCACATTTCGTAATCTTCAATAGAAATTGGAATAAATTTAACTTTGATTTCCAATTCGTAAGCTTTAAACAATAAATCTTTTAAAACGGGTCCGGAACTGGAACCTGCTTCAATTTCAAATAAAATACCTAAAGAAAGTGTATCATGAATGTCGGCCTGGCCTATGTCTAAAATAACGGCATCATAAGTTGCCAATACTGCTGTCAAACCAGCTGTAACTCCTGGTTTATCGTGACCTGAAACTTTTAATAAAATAATCTCTTTATCTTCTATTGCCATTTTTTCTTTATTGATTAAGAAGCGACAAAAATCGGCAATCTATTATTGATAAAAAAGAATAATCTTTGTTTTTTTGAAAAGAAAAAGCACATAATCATGTGCTTTTTCAAGTAATTTAACAATTATGTTCCGCTATTAGAATAACATAACTTTATTGGTTATTCATTTGGCTGTTTTTCGTCAAAATTGACCATCCATCCTACACCAAATTTATCTTTGAACATTCCGAAATAAGCGCCCCAGAAGGTATCATTCATCGGCATTTCTATCTGCCCCCCGGCTGAGAGTCCGTTAAAAATATGGTCTGCTTCTTCCCTGCTTTCTGTATTAATGGAAATTGAAAAATTATCTCCAATACGCAAATCTCCAAATTTTGGATGGCTGTCACTTCCCATTAAAACGGTATTGCCAATTGGCAGGGAAACGTGCATGATTCTGTTTCCGTCTTCTTCAGACATTTTATTGCTGTCATCTTCTTCCGGTATGTCTTTAAACTTCCCGATATACGGAAATTCACCTCCAAAAACGGATTTATAAAATAAAAATGCTTCTTCACAATTCCCGTTAAAAAGCAAATAAGGATTTATTGCTGCCATAATCTTTGTTGTTTGTTGTTTATTGTTTCTATTCTCTTTATTCTATTCTCTATCTTCTGCCAATTCTTTCACTGTTTCCAGTCCTTTCGGAAAAGCTTCTTTAAAGTAATCAAGGTATTTTTCGACTACATCCACCTGAGCGGCCAAATCAGTAAATTCATCATCAGGTGTTAATCGATACGTTTCCATTGCGCCGCTCCACTTTTTTGTTTCCTCGTCGACAGGCAATTCCTTAAAGTCTTTTATTTCACCTATATGCTTAAAAGCCATATATTCGTTTGGAATTTTAGTTTCAATGATACTATTCATTCCTTCTCCGCCCGGCGACATAAAATGTATTTTATCTCCTTCGTTCCAGTCGCTTACGGCGTAAGAACCTTCACAGAAAGCCCCTGTCCATTTTTTATAGGTTTCCTCTGCCCATAAAATGTTCCAGACTTTTTCTGCCGGAGCTTTAATCCTGATTTTAAATTCTAATGTTTCCATCTTTACTGTTGTTGCGGTAATTTACTAAAATCCATATATAAAACGTTCCAGCGATGGCCGTCCAAATCGGCAAAACCGGCGCCGTACATCCATCCCTGGCTTTCGGCAGGAGGCGCAAAAACAGTACCTCCGGCTTTTTTAACTTTCTCCGCCAATTCATCTACTTCTGCTGTACTTTCAGCATCAATCGAGATCAGGATTTCTGAACTTAATTGTGTATCTGCAATTTTGTTTTTAGAAAAGCTTTCGAACAAAGTGTCTTCAAAAAGCATCACTACAAAATTTCCTTCTCCCACCAACATACAAGTCGAGGTTGGAGTGTCATGTTGTTCATTAAAAGAAAAACCTATTTTCCAAAAAAAGTCTTTCGCCTTTGCCACATTTTTAACGGGCAGATTTAACCAAATTTGCTTTGCCATTTTCTTTCTTTTTAAATTACTAAACCATATAAGTTATATAAGATCATTTAAGTCTTTGCTGCGAAATTTATCTTTCGTAAAATTGCTAAAGTGTTTTTATTTTTAATTTAATATTTTCAAAAAGAACAAACCTTGTCGCTTAGTCACTTTGAACTTCAAAAAACTAATTTTTTTCAGCATAACTTTTAAAATTATCCAGAATCGCCTGCCAGCCGCCACGCTGCATTTCTTCCGGATTTTGCGTTTCGGGATCAAAACTTTCCTTTACTTCTACTCCGTTTGGGGTTACCTCAAAAGTAATTTCGACCTTTCGGCCATCGGCCATTACATATTCTATAGCCTCATTTTGTTTTACTAAAGTATATTCACCCTCAAAATCAAAACTCATACTGCCATCTTTTGCTGCCATCGTCGATCTGAATTTCCCTCCTTCTTTCAGGTCATTTTCTGCGTAAGGCGTGTGCCAGTCCGGGGAAGCGAAACTCCATTTTGTAATATGTTCCGGCAAGGTCCAGAATTCCCAGATTTTGTCTATTGAGGCATTAATCGTGTTTTGTACTGTTATCATTATCTGTTTATTAAAATTTATATTTGTGTATTTCGGTTAAAACTTTCAACATACGCTTTAAAATTAGCAATAACTCCTTTTAAGAATTGCTCCTGCAGGGCTTCGGAATTTTCTTTTTCGGGTTCAAATGTTTCTGCAATTTTCACAGTACTGCCAGCCGTTTCAAAACGAACTATTCCTGTTCTGTTATCCAGAAGTTTATACGCTATCAAAGCATGATGGTCTACTTTAGTGTAGGTGCCTTCAAAATCGAAACCCATGCTCCCGTCTTTTGTTCCCATTGTGTATTTGAATTTTCCGCCTACTTTTAAATCATTTTCCGCATATGGATTGTGCCAGTCCGGAGAAGGTATATTCCAATTGACTATATGTTCCGGCAAAGTCCAGAAATCCCAGACTGTATCAATGGATGCATTAATGGTGTTTTGTACCGTTATCATCTTCTACTATTTTTAAAATCTATTATAGCTTCTTATTAACTCATTTCCGGAATCTGACTTTCATCCATAAAGAAAACTTCCCAATGATGACCGTCTATATCCAGAAAATTACGCTGATACATCCAGCCATAATCCTTTGTCTCTGTGTATTCTGTTCCGCCAGCCTGAACCACCTTCCCAATCATTTCGTCGACCTTATCCCGACTTTCAAGTGAAATTGAAATTAGAACTTCGCTGGTCGTAGCCGTATTGCAAATTTCTTTATGCGTAAAGGTTTGGTAAAACTCCTCCACCAGAAGCATTACATTTATATTTTCATCAATAATCAGACAAGTTCCTTTCTCATTTGTGAATTTCTGATTAAACGAAAAGCCCAATTGAGTAAAAAATGCAATAGATCGGTTTAAATCTTTTACAGCAAGATTTAAGAAAATTTTTGTTTTCATATCTATAAAATTACAAATTAATTAAAACAAATGTAAAATATTACAAAAAGCATAATGCTACATTAAAAGTCAACTTTAGGGTCATTTAAGACAATTTTTATATTTTTGTAAGAAAGTAATTTTCCAAAAGAACAAAACCATGAGTAAAAAAACAGGTTTAATTGTGCCGCATGACTATAAATTATTAAGCATTGCAGCAATTTTAGAAGTTTTTGAAACGGCTAATAAATTGTACAAGGGAACTGAAAAACCTTTTGACATTATGGTTTTCCAGTCTTCAGAACAGATCAGTGGGGAACAATTGTTTGGATATAAGGTGAATTCCATAGAAAACTGTAATCAGGACCTGGATTTGATTTTGATTCCGGCTTTCACCACAGATAATATGAGTGAAATGATTGCGAAGAACAAAAAATTCATTCCATGGCTGCAAAAACAACATAAGGCCGGAGCTGAACTGGCGAGTTTTTGCACCGGTGCCTTTTTATTTGCGGCTTCGGGTTTATTAAATGAAAAACTGGCCACAACGCATGTTGATGCCTGCAGCGCCTTTACGAAAGCATTTCCGTTAGTGAAACTAAAATCCGAGGAAACTTTAACCGCAGATGGAAGCCTTTACACCAGTGGCGGCTCGACCTCAACTTTTCATTTACTGATTCTTCTGGTGCAGAAATATTGCGGAAACGAAATTGCAGTTCAGATTGCAAAAATTTTCTCGATTGATTTAAACCGCTACAAACAGAGTTATTTCAGCACATTCAGGCCCAATCATTTACACAATGACAGTCTGGTAGCGATGTTACAGCAAAAAATAGAAAATCACTACAGTACCATCGAAAAACTAGAAGAAATCACCAAAGACATTCCCACCAGTACCCGAAATATGACCAGACGTTTTAAACAGGTTACGGGAATTCCTCCAATAGAATATCTGCAAAATATCAGAGTCGAAAGTTCTAAAAAATACCTGGAACAAACCCAGCTTTCGATTTCTGAAATCATTGAAAAAACGGGCTATAACGACCCTAAAGCTTTTAGAAAAGTATTCTATAAAATGGTGGGCATGAAACCTATTGAATATCGGGAGAAGTTTAGGGTTCAGTAAAAATCTTTAATGCCTTTTTGCCTATATTTACTGAAACTATTTAAACTTTTACTAAATGAAAAAAATTATTTCAATTGGTTTAATTGCTTTTACTTTATTTAGCTGTAATTCTGATGAAGTGATACATGGATTCAATTATGACGCAACTTTAAATATAGCTGTTACTAATTCAAATGGTCTTGACCTGCTGAACCCTACTAATTCTGATGCTTTTGATCAAAGTAAAATAAAGATATTATATCTGGTTAAAGGCAAATTAATTCAGGGAGATGGCGGCGGTACTGATAATCCCCGAAATTTTGCCATATTCAAACAAGATAATCGCTATGTTATGCGCGTTTTTTTAAATAGTTCTGAAGAAGAACAATATCCTGAAACCTATATTCAATGGACAGAAAGCAATACCGATATTCTAAAAATTGAATACAGCCGATCTGCAAATTCTGTTTCTAAAAAAACCGTTTGGCTAAATAATGAGTTAGTTTCTACTATTAACCCATATTTAAAAATTGTAAAATAATAGTCCTTTTTCAAAATAAAAAAACCACCTGCAAATAATTTTTGTCAGGTGGTTTTTATTTTATTGAAATTAAACTTTACGAAGCAATTTCCATACGCTTCAGTAAATTTTTATTCAGAGTATGTTTGGCATAATCTTTATCGATTGTCAGTACTTTATCGTCTGAACTTGGCAATTCGTACATCGCATCTGTCAAAATTGCTTCACATAGTGAACGCAATCCACGAGCTCCTAATTTGTATTCCAAAGCTTTGTCTACAATAAAATCTAAAGCTTCATCTGTAATGCTGAATTCTACTTCATCCATCAAAAATAACTTCTGATATTGTTTGATTAAGGCGTTTTTCGGCTGCGTTAAGATCGCACGCAAAGTCTCTCTGTCTAAAGGATCCATATGCGTAAGAACCGGCAAACGGCCAATAATCTCCGGAATCAGTCCGAAATCTTTAATGTCTTTCGGGATGATGTACTGCAATAAATTATCCTTGTCGATATTGTCTACATTTTTAGAAGTAGAATACCCCACTGCCTGACGGTTTAGACGTTTCGAAATAATACGTTCAACCCCATCAAATGCCCCACCGGCAATAAATAAAATATTTTGCGTATTTACCTCAACAAATTTCTGGTCCGGGTGTTTACGTCCTCCCTTTGGTGGTACGTTTACAACTGTTCCTTCTAATAATTTCAGTAAAGCTTGTTGTACACCTTCACCGGAAACGTCACGAGTTATCGATGGATTATCGCTCTTACGGGCAATTTTATCAATTTCATCAATAAAAACGATTCCTCTTTCGGCTTTGGTTACATCATAATCGGCAGCCTGCAGCAGACGTGTCAAAATACTTTCGACATCTTCGCCTACATAACCTGCTTCTGTCAGTACGGTAGCATCAACAATAGCCAAAGGAACGTCTAACATTTTTGCGATAGTTTTTGCAACCAGTGTTTTTCCGGTTCCGGTCTGACCCACCATAATGATGTTACTTTTCTCAATCTCTACTTCGTCGTCTAATTGCTGTTGCATTAAACGTTTGTAGTGATTGTAAACCGCAACTGACATTACTTTTTTAGTCTGATCCTGTCCAATAACATATTGATCGAGGAAGGCTCTGATTTCTTTTGGTTTCTTTAAGATTAAATCACCAACTAGTTTTGAGCTTCCGCTTGATTTTAATTCTTCTAATACAATTCCGTGTGCCTGTTCAATACACTTATCACAAATATGTGCATTGATACCTGCAATCAATAAATTGGTTTCTGGCTTTTTCCTTCCACAAAACGAACATTCTAATACTACTTTTGCCATTTTTTTTAGTTCTCAGTCGCAGTTTAAAGTCTCAGTCACCTATTGTAAACTGAGACTGTAAACTGAATACTAATTTTATCCTCTTCTCAACACTTCATCAATCATGCCATACTCTTTTGCTTCGTCAGCTTTCATCCAGTAATCGCGTTCACTGTCTTTGTGTACTCTTTCAAAGGACTGTCCTGAATGCTGAGAGATGATGTTGTATAATTCATCTTTTAGTTTCAGCATTTCACGCAAGTTGATTTCCATGTCAGTTGCAACTCCCTGAGCACCTCCTGATGGCTGGTGAATCATGACTCTTGAATGTGGTAAAGCAGAACGTTTTCCTGCTGCACCTGCACATAATAAAACGGCTCCCATAGAAGCTGCCATTCCTGTACAGATTGTTGCTACATCCGGTTTGATGTACTGCATCGTGTCATAAATTCCTAATCCGGCGTAAACACTTCCTCCAGGAGAATTTAAATAAATCTGAATATCTTTTGAAGCATCTGCACTTTCCAGGAAAAGCAACTGTGCCTGAACGATATTCGCGATCTGATCGTCGATACCTGTTCCTAAAAAGATAATTCTGTCCATCATTAATCTGGAGAACACGTCCAGTTGAGAAATATTCAACTGACGTTCTTCGATAATATACGGAGTCATATTAGTCGGGTTCATTGCAGCTACGATTTTATCGTAGTACATTGCGTTTACTCCCTGGTGCTTTGTAGCAAATTTTTTGAATTCTTTACCGTAGTTCATATTTTAAGTGTTCTAAGTTTTACGTTTTATCTATTCATTCTCCATCAAAGGTTATACCTCTTTCTAAAGGATGTCAATTTGTCTTATTTTTGTTTTGAAAGTTTCAGGTTTCAGGTTTCAGGTTGCTTCACGTGCGTTCCAATAAAAACTTGAAACCTGAAACAAAAATAAAAACTTAAAACAAAAAAAATGAGCGTCAGGAAAAAAATCTCCTGACGCTCAAATATACTTATTTTTTTAGAAATTATTCTCCGTAAGACGCAGCAATAAATTCGTCGTAAGTTACTTCTTTAGTTGTTGGATTTGCTTTTTCTTTAAATACTTCCAACAATTTTTCGGCTACTACCTGCTCAGAAAGTCTTTTTACTTCTTCCTGATTCGATAAAACTCTGGCTACGATTCCCTGAACTTCTTCGTCAGTTGGGTTTGTTTGTCCAAATTGAGCCATTTGTTGTCTGATTGCTTTTGTTGTGAAAGCTTTCAAATCTTCAAATGTGATCTGAATATTGCTTTGAGCCATTGCTTTTCCTTCGATTAACTGGAAACGCAATCCTCTTTCAGATCTTGCATATTCCACTTCAGCTTCTTCAGCAGAAAGTTTTTTCTCGCCAACAGTCTGTAACCATTTTTTAAGGAATTCAGCAGGTAAATCAAATTTAGTGCTTTCGATCAGGAAGTCCTGAACGTCCAACAATAATTTCTGGTCTGCCTGTTGTGCGAACTGCGCTTCTGCATCTTCTTTAATTTTAGATTTTAAATCTTCTAAAGAAGCTACTTTTCCTTCACCGAAAAGTTTATCAAATAATTCCTGGTTTAATTCTGCCAATTCAGCACCGTTGATTGCTTCGATAGTAAAATCTACTTCAATATCTAAACCGTGAACGTCATCATGACCCACTTTCAGGTAATCCATTAACTGGTGGTCATCTTCGAACAAACCTTTAGTGCTTACTTTAACTACATCCCCAACTTTTTTACCGATGAATTTATCCCCTGCTTTTTTGTTGAATGTAGCTACCGAAATTGTAGTAGTATTGTTGATTCCTTTTTCTTCGTTTGAGAAAGTTCCTGTCAAATCTGAATCTGCAGCAACCACTTCTTGTGGAATTGGTTTTCCGAATTGTTTCTGGATACGCTCTACTTGTCCGTCTATTAATTTATCATCAGCCGTAACGATATATTTTACGATATCATTTTTAGCTTCCAAATCAATTTCGAAATTTGGCACTAAACCAATTTCGTATTCGAAAGTTAGTTCTTCTGCATCCCAGTCAAAGTTTTCGTTTTCTTTTGCAAGAGGAGTTCCTAAAAGATTTAATCTTTCAGACTGAACAAAACGCTCTAAAGCCAAATCAACTACTTTTTTAACTTCTTCCTGCTTAATTGCTTTTCCGTATTGTTTTTCAACAAGGTCTTTAGGAACTTGTCCTTTTCTAAAACCTTTTACGGTAGCCAAAGGCATTTTTTCGTTTATTCTTTTTGCTACCTGACCTTTATAATCCATGTGAACAACTGTCATTACAATTGTTTCATTCACAGCGTCTGTTGCTATTCTTTTAATATCCATCTTCTTCTTTAATTTACATAATAAAATTGGGTTGCAAAATTATAAAATTTTTGCAACCCAGCCAAGTTTTTAATCTATTGTATTTGAAGGACTTTTTATCCTGTTTTTAATTTTGATTTATTTATCGTCTCCTACTATTTTATAAGTAATAGACTGCAGTATAGATAATATAACACTAAATATTAACGCTGTCCAGAATGAATCAACCGCAAAACCTCCAACAATATTAGTACAAAGCATAATAATGACTGCATTAATTACCAATAAAAATAAGCCCAAAGTAATAACTGTTACCGGCAATGTCAGGATGACTAATATAGGTTTTATAAAAATATTAAGCAACCCTAAAACCACTGCCACAATTACAGCTGTTCCAAAACTGGCCACGTGAACTCCTGATAATAAATTGGCGATTAACAAAACCAACGCTGCAGTAACAAGAAGTCTTAGTAATAATTTCATAGTTTTTTTTGATTTAAAGTTTTAATAAAAGTAATGAATTTTATAATTATCAACTACTGAATTGTTATTTTTTGCCATCGATTAAAGGATTGAAAAGATTTTTTTTCCAAACATTTTAATCTTAATCTGCGAGAATCATTTAATCTTTAACAAAAAACTTAATTAATTATTCTTTCAAAAACGCAGTAGTCAATTCAAAAAACATTTTTGGATTTTCGGCATGAAGCCAGTGTCCTGCATTAGGAATGGTTTCGAACTTCACCTTTGGGAAATGCTGACGTATCGCATCAAAATCGGCATCTAACACATAACCGGAATTTCCACCACGAATAAACAGTGTTGGCTTGTCGAAAACCAAACTTTCCGGCAAAGCGACACCAATTGCTTCGAGATTATTATTAAAAACAGCCAGATTAAATCGAAATGCTAATTGCCCAGATTCCTGCCAATATAAATTTTTCATCAAAAACTGACGTGTTCCAGAGTCCGGAACGTATTGCGACAAAATAGCTTCAACATCATTACGGCTTGGTTTTACAGAAAAATCAACTGCATTAAGACCTGCCAAAATATCCTGGTGGTGCTGTTTGTAAAACTTCGGACCAATATCTGCCACAATTAGTTTATCTACAATTTCCGGATGTGTAGTGGCAAAAAGCATAGCTACTTTCCCTCCCATCGAGTGTCCTAAAATATCTGTTTTAGTTAACTGATTGGCCTGACAATATTCGAATACATCCTGAACCATGGCTTCATAACTCCATTCATCCGAATGAAAACTGCGTCCGTGATTTCGTAAATCTAAAATATGAACCTGAAATCCGGCTTCCACATATTGTCCGGCAAGTGTTTTCCAGTTATCAGACATTCCCAGAAATCCGTGCAT
Source organism: Flavobacterium sp. ENC (assembly GCF_020991415.1). Taxonomy (GTDB): domain Bacteria; phylum Bacteroidota; class Bacteroidia; order Flavobacteriales; family Flavobacteriaceae; genus Flavobacterium. The sequence continues at coordinate 29,503 of NZ_JAJMOY010000014.1, forward strand.
AATGATAAATGGTTTTCCTTCACCTTCTATTTTTGAGTATAACATTTTATATTTTTTTTTATTGAAAAATTTATTCCGCAAAGACTCACAAAAGTTTTACGCAAAGAAGCACAAAATTTCTCTGAGAATCTCTGTGTTTTTTTTTGTATCTCTGAGAAATAACTCTTTACAAATCTTACTTCAATTTATTCAAATACATGTTCACCACATTATCCAAACCAAGATAAAGTGCTTCTGCAATTAAGGCATGTCCAATAGAAACCTCTAATAATCCCGGAATATTTTGTTTGAAAAACTGAATATTATCCAGGCTTAAATCATGACCTGCATTAATTCCGAGACCTAATTCGTTGGCTAAGACTGCAGCTTTCACATAAGGATCTATTCCGTTTTTGTTTCCCAGCTGATATTCGTGCGCAAAAGCTTCTGTGTACAATTCGATTCTTTCCGTTCCGGTTTTTTTTGCTCCTTCGATCATTTCTAAAACCGGATCAACAAAAATGGAGGTTCTGATTCCGTTACGCTGAAATTCCTGGATTACTTCACTTAAATAAGACTGGTTTTTAATCGTGTCCCAACCTGCAGAAGAGGTAATAGCACCAATGGCATCCGGCACCAGAGTAACCTGAGTCGGTTTGCACTCCAGAACCAAATCAATAAAATTATGCTGTGGATTTCCTTCTATATTATATTCGGTATGTACTATGGCTTTTAAATCACGTGCATCCTGATAACGAATATGACGTTCATCGGGACGTGGATGAATGGTGATTCCCTGACCGCCAAAATTCTGAATATCTGTCGCTACTTTTAGTAAATCAGGAACATTTCCGCCACGCGCATTTCTGAGGGTTGCAATTTTATTGATATTTACACTTAATTTTGTCATATAAAGAGATAATTAATTCTAGTAACATTATATTTGTTACCACAAAAATACAAAGTAAAACGTAGCAGTTTTTGCTATTTTTTGATTATTTTGCAATAAATATCTACAACTGATTTATGACAGAAATTACCAACTATATCACAAACGATTTTCGAGCAATCGACAGCCAGGAAACGATAGCGTCGGTTCAGGACTTCTTCGCCGACGTAAATTTTTCACATTTTCCGGTTTTAGAAAACGGTATTTTCATTGGAAGCATCGCTTCTGATGATGTTGAAACTTTTGATACTGACAAGAAAGCTATCGATTACAAATACACTTTAGAGCGCTTTTTTGCACGAAAATCAATGATTTGGCTAGACCTTTTAGAAGTTTTTGCTAAAAATCATACCAATACTGTTCCGGTTCTGGACGAAAACAATACTTATATCGGCTATTATGAAATGGAAGATATTATGAAGTTTTTTAAGGAAACCCCATTTTTAAAAGAGCAAGGCGGCATTATTATCGTTCAAAAAGGAATTGTAGATTATTCCATGAGTCAGATCACCCAGATTGTAGAAAGCAACAACGGTAAAATTTTAGGCTGTTTCATATCCGAAGCTGATATGGAAAATGTTCAGATTACAATAAAGATCGGATTGGGGGCAATGAACGAAATCATTCAGACTTTCAGGAGGTATAATTACGAGATTATTTCTGAACACCAGGAAGACACTTATATCAACAGTTTAAAAGAACGTTCTGATTATTTAGACAAATACCTTAATATATAAAATTAGAAAATTAGATAATGAGTCAACTGGATAATTCCTGACCCATTATCCGATTATCCGATTGACTCATTATCTAATTGTAAAAAATGAAAGTAGCCATTTACGGACAATATTATCAAAACAGTACCGAGCCTATCATAAAAGATATTTTCTCGTTTTTCCATTCGAATAATGTTGAGATGGTAATTGAAGAAAATTTCCTGAAGATGCTTTATGAAAAGCAGCTCGTTAACAATGACTATACGACCTTTTCACAAAGTACTTCATTAGATGATAGCTTTGAAATGTTGATCAGTATTGGCGGTGACGGAACTATCCTGAGAGCTGCCACCCTGGTTCGCAATTCGGGCGTTCCTATTTTGGGAATCAACGCAGGACGGTTAGGATTTCTGGCTACAGTTCAAAAGGAAAACATTGACAGCTTTTTACAATTTGTAATCGACAAAAACTACACCACCTCAGAAAGAACATTACTGAGTTTGACCTGCGAGCCGGAAAATGATGCTATTGCAGAAATGAATTTTGCCATGAACGAGGTTACCGTAAGCAGAAAAGACACCACCTCGATGATTACTGTCGAAACCTACCTGAACAATGAATATCTGAATTCTTACTGGGCTGACGGATTAATCATATCGACACCAACGGGATCTACAGGGTACTCCTTAAGCTGTGGAGGCCCGTTATTAACGCCCGAAGTAAAAAGTCTGGTCATTACACCAATTGCTCCTCACAACTTAACCGCAAGACCACTTGTCATACCGGACGACACCGAGGTAAAACTTCGCGTTTCAGGAAGAGAAGATCAATATCTGGTTTCCCTTGATTCCAGGATTTCTTCCGTAAAAAATGAATCCATCCTCACGATTAAAAAAACAGATTTTAAAATAAAAATGGTTGAAATTCCAGGCGAAACTTTCCTGAAAACCTTAAGAAATAAATTGCTTTGGGGAGAAGATAAGAGAAATTAATCTCTTTTCTGATTCGCTGCTATACGATTATAGTACTTTTTCCCGTTCTGCCTGTAGTGAATCTTCATTAAATGTCTCAAAATCATAATGTAAATTGAAAAAAAAGCACATTTAACTAAACAAACGTTGATTCGTATTGATAATTATTATATTTGCACGCAATTTTTAATTAAATGAAGAAAATTTTTAATTTATTGTTATGTTTTTTCCCCTTTATTACACTGAACGCTCAAATCAATGAGATCGGTGTTTTTCTTGGCGGAAGTAACTTTGTTGGTGACGTGGGAAATACAAGTTATGTTTCTCCTGAGAAGCCGGCGTTTGGTATTTTGTATAAGTGGAACAAAAGCCCCCGTCATTCCTATCGATTTTCGTATACACAATCAGGCGTTATCGGAAACGACCTTGATTCCAAAGAAACGGGACGCAACAGAAGAGGTTACAAATTCAAAAACAATATCAAGGAACTTTCTGCGGGTTTAGAATTTAACTTTTTCGATTTTAATCTTCATGATTACCATCCAAAAATTACACCTTATATATATTCCGGATTAAGTTTCTTTACTTTTGATGAATTACATGTATCAGGAGGAAAAACTATAAAGGATAAAAATTCGAACTCAATTGCTATACCTATAATATTAGGTATAAAATCGAATGTAACTCCTCATTTAATTTTAGGAGCTGAAGTGGGTGCACGCTACACGTTTACTGACAATATTGACGGAAGTAATCCGGACAATGGAAACTTAGCCCCTCTACGTTTTGGAAATTTAAATAATAATGACTGGTATGTCTTTTCGGGTATCACTTTAACTTATACCTTTGGACAAAAACCTTGCTATTGCGCAGAATAATAAAATGAACTTACTAGACTCTATAGATCAAACAAATTTACCCAAACATCTGGCCATTATCATGGACGGAAATGGCCGTTGGGCCAAACAACAAGGTTTTTTAAGGGCATTTGGCCATGAAAATGGAACAAAATCCGTAAAAAAAACGATTACAACCTGTGCCAAACTAGGCATTGAGTATTTAACCCTGTATGCTTTTTCAACAGAAAACTGGAATCGTCCTAAACTCGAAGTTGAAGCCCTGATGAAAATACTAATCAATTCCTTAAAAAAGGAGCTGGTTACTTTGCAGGAAAATAACATCAGACTGAATGCCATTGGAAATCTTGACAAATTACCAAAATCGGCTCAAAAAGAACTTTTGGATGTTATTGAAAAAACAAAAAACAATACGCGTCTTACGCTAACACTGGCTTTAAGTTACGGATCACGAGAAGAATTGGTAAATGCTGTGAGAATCATCAGTGATAAAGTTAAAAATAATATAATTTCAATAGACACTATTGACGATTCAATTATAAATGAGCATCTTTACACGCAAAATTTACCTGACGTAGATTTATTAATACGAACAAGTGGAGAACATAGAATAAGTAACTTTTTGCTGTGGCAGATTGCCTATGCAGAATTATATTTTACTAATGTCTTGTGGCCAGACTTTAAAGACCAGGATTTATATGAGGCTATTATTAGTTATCAAAAAAGAGAACGTAGATTTGGAAAAACCAGTGAACAAATTAAATAATTTTTTAGTGTTACAAAAAAGAATAAAAATAGTCCTTACCCTGCTTGTTTTGGGTAGTTTTTCACAAATAAAAGCACAAGATAAAGTTCCTTTTGATCAGGGAAAAAAATATATTCTTGCTAAAGTCTCTGTTGTTGGTAAAATAAGCTTCAATGAGCAAACTGTTGTTACTTTTTCGGGGCTTCAGAAAGGACAGGAAATAACTGTTCCCGGAGAAGAAATCAGTGGCGCTATTAAAAAATTAGGCAAACTTGGCCTGTTTGATGAAATTGCTTTTTATGTAAATAAAGTCGAGAACGACAGTATTTACCTTGACCTTGATATTATTGAACTTCCGAAATTAAATGAAGTTAAGTTTGTTGGTATTAAAAAGAGCAAGGTAGAAGGACTAATTAAGGACAACAATTTGACCAAAAGTAAAATTGTAAACGAAAACTTAATTACAACTACCAAAAATTACATCGAAAATAAATATAAAAAAGATGGATTTTACAACACCAAAGTTACCATAACAACTACTCCGGATACCACTTCAGGAAATCAGGTGAATATGCTTGTGAGAGTAGACAAAGGTGATAAAGTAAAAATCAGCAGTATCGATTTCATTGGCAATACACAGCTTACTGATAACAAACTAAGGGCTGCCATGAAAGATACGAAGCAGAAAAATGTACTTCGCATTTTAAAATCCTCAAAGTTTATCCCTGAAAAATACAAAACTGACTTAGAAAAAGTAATCGCTACCTATAAAGAAAAAGGATATCGCGATGCCCGTATTATTTATGACTCTGTTACGTATAACAAGGATAAAAATATGCTTGCCATTAAGATTAAAATGGAAGAAGGAAATAAATATTACTTCGGAAATATTAAATTTTTAGGAAATACGGTTTACTCGGATCAGTTGCTGAACCGCTACTTAGGAATCAAAAAAGGAGAAGTTTATAACGGTGTACTTCTTGAAAAAAGAATTGCAGACAAAACAAAACCGGATGCGGAAGATATTACTAACCTATATCAAAACAACGGTTATTTATTCTCGAATATCAATGCTGTCGAAGTAAAAACAGTAAATGATACTATCGATTTTGAAATCAGGGTTACAGAAGGACCTATCGCCTATTTTAACAAAATAACGGTTGTTGGAAACGACAAAACAAATGACCACGTAATTTACCGTGAGCTAAGAACTAAGCCAGGAGAAAAATACAGTAAAGAACAATTGGTAAGAACCATTCGTGAAATCGGACAATTAGGATTCTTTGATCCTGAAGCGATCGATCCGAAATTCAAAAATGTAGACGCCGGCGCAGGAACTGTTGACATCGAATACAATGTTGTTGAAAAAGGATCCAGTCAGGTTGAGCTTCAGGGAGGTTATGGCGGTGGAGGTTTCATTGGAACCTTAGGATTATCATTTAACAATTTCTCAGCCCGAAATATATTTAAAAAAGAGGCATACAAACCATTACCTATGGGAGATGGTCAAAAAGTTTCACTTCGTTTACAGGGAAGTACTTACTTCCAAACGTACAGTGTATCCTTTTCAGAGCCTTGGTTTGGAGGAAAAAAACCAGTACAATTTAGTTCTTCTATATCGTACAGCAAGCAATACTTAAACAATTATGTTACCAGAGACGTAGATAAAAGTAAAAGTTTTAACATCCTGACTTTACAAGTTGGTCTTGCAAAAAGACTTACTGTGCCGGATGATTACTTCGTACTATCACAATCGATAAGTTACCAGCATTATGATCTGAACAATTATAATACAGGATTGTTTACCTTTGGTAATGGAGCGTCAAGAAATTTAGCGTACACGATCGGACTTTCAAGAAGTAATAAAGGGGTTAACCCGATATTCCCGACTTATGGTTCAGAGTTTAGTATTTCTGCAAAAGTCACACCTCCTTATTCATTATTTAATGGTATTGATTATTCAAAACTGGGAGACCAGAAAGAATATAAAAGAACCGCTGATGCAGATGCCACTCAAGGTGATGCAAATGGTATAGTGATCAGAAAAGGGGATTATCTTGATGCAAACGGAAATAAAGTAAACACCTATCAGGAAGCTGCTGCAGATCCTGCTAAAGTCGATCAGAAAAAATACAATTGGTTAGAATACTATAAAGTGAAGTTTAAAGCGGACTGGTATACTAAAGTATATGGCAAGTTGGTTTTAAGAACATTAACCGAATTTGGTTTCTTAGGAGCGTATGACCAGTCAAGAGGTCTGGTACCATTTGAGCGTTTCTATTTGGGAGGTGACGGTATGGCTAACTACTCAATGGACGGTAGAGAGACTATTCAGTTAAGAGGTTATCCAAACAATTCATTGACACCAATTATTGAAGACAAAACAGATTCAAGATACGGACAACAAATTGGAGCAACAATTTATAATAAATTCTCCATGGAGTTAAGATATCCAATTACGCTAAAATCATCGGCATCTATTTATGCATTGACGTTTTTAGAAGCAGGTTCATCTTATCCAACGTTTAAAGATTACAATCCATTTGATCTGAATCGTTCAGCGGGTGTTGGTTTACGTGTATTTATGCCTGCATTTGGATTATTGGGTATTGATTTCGGTTATGGTTTCGATGCCTTACCAGGATCTGTTACCAATAAAGCAAATGGCTGGGAAACGCACTTTATCATTGGACAACAATTTTAGAGAATTAACGTTTGGTTAAAAATCATCAAATAAAGTTATGTTATGAGAAGACAATTTTTATTTATATTTTTAGCCTTGATTGTAGCTAATACAAGTCAGGCACAGACAAGATCGACAAGGATTGGCTACATAGATATGGAATATATCTTAGAAAATGTCTCTGATTATAAAGAAGCAACAGCACAATTGGAGCTAAAAGCTCAAAAATGGAAACAAGAAATTGAATCCAAAAAATTAGAAATCAATACGCTTAAGGAAAATCTTAAAGCCGAAAAAGCTTTACTGACCAAAGAGCTGATTGACGAAAGAGAAACGGAAATTAAGTTTCTGGAAACAGAAATGTTAGATTATCAGCAAAAGCAATTTGGAGCTGACGGAAATTTAATCCGACATAAAACTGCTTTGGCGAAACCAATTCAGGATCAGGTTTTCACAGCCGTTCAGGATATTGCCGAGGCCAAAAATTATGATTTTGTTTTTGACAAATCCGCTGATTTGACAATGCTTTTCAGCAATAAAAGATTCGACATCAGTGATCAGGTTATTCGTGTCCTCAACAGAACCGACAAACGTGAACAACTGACAAAAAAACAGCTGAAAGAACAGGAAGCTAAAGAAAACATTGAAAATGCGATTGATGAAAATCCTGCGCTGAAAGACAGACAGAAAGTACTGGATGACAGAAAAGCTGCCAGAGAAAAACTAATCCAGGACAGAAAACTGGAACAGGAAGCAAAGAAAAAAGAATACGACGATAAACGAAAAGCAATAGCAGCAGAAAGAGAAGCCCGAAAAAATGGCACGGTTTCTGAACCAGCTAAAACAGACGGAACTACTGCTAAGCCGGCTGAGACAACAGAGCAAAAAACAACAACTGCTGAGCCGGCACCAACCAGCAGCAAAGCAGAAGAAAGACAAAAACTTTTCGAACAGCGTAAAAAGGAACTGGAAGAGAGAAAAAAGAAAATTTTAGAAGAAAGAGAAGCGGCTAAAAAAGCAAAAGAAGCCGAAACACAGAAAACAAATACGACCAATAATTAATTAATATTTTAAAAATGATGAAACAAATCAAAACTTTACTAATTGCTGCTATTCTAATGTTAGGAGCGAGTAATTCAATGAACGCACAAGCTAAGGTAGCTCATGTTGATGTTAGCGAGATTATGTCGAAAATGCCTGCAATGCTTGACGCTCAAAATCAACTACAAAAATTAAGTGGTACATATGATACTGAATACAAAAAAATGGTTGATGAATATCAGGTAAAAATTAAAAAGTACGAAGCTGAAGCTGCTACTGTAACTGAAGCTGTAAACGGTGACCGTTCTAAAGAAGTTCAGGACATGCAAAAAAGAATTGTTGACTATAGAGACAATGCGCAAAAAGAACTACAACAAAAAGAAACTGATATCGTAAAACCATTAATGGAAAAAGTAAGAGCTTCTATCCAGAAAGTTGGAAAAGCGAAAGGTTTCCAATATGTATTGGACGGTTCTACACTTTTATTAGCTGATGGTCCAAACATCACTGCTGATGTAAAAAAAGACTTAGGATTCTAAGAAACACATTCTTTATTATAAAAAACGGCTCAGCTTTTTAAGTTTGAGCCGTTTTTTATTTTCCACAAAACTTCTGAATATCTCTATTTAAAAACAGATTTGAAACTGGTATTTTATTTACATTTTAATACTATTTTATTTAAAATCCGAATTGTAGAGAAAGGTAGAAATATGTAACTTTGTTGTATGACGAATAACAATCCTATAGGCGTTTTTGATTCCGGCATTGGAGGAACTTCCATCTGGAGCGCCATTCATGAACTGCTTCCGAACGAAAAAACAATATATCTAGCCGATAGCAAAAATGCCCCTTATGGTCAGAGAACCAAAGAGGAAATTGTTGCCTTAAGCAAAAAAAACGTTGATTTTTTAATCGCAAACAATTGCAAGCTAATTGTTGTGGCCTGTAATACCGCTACTACAAATGCCATTCGTGAGCTTCGTGAAGCGTACGATATTCCTTTTATCGGAATTGAACCTGCCATAAAACCTGCTGCCAATAACTCAAAAACACAAGTTATCGGCATTCTGGCTACAAAAGGCACACTGAACAGTGAGTTATTCAACAAAACAGCCGAAATGTTCCAGAACACTACCATAATTGAACAGGTAGGTCACGGGCTGGTTCAGCTTATTGAAGACGGTAATCTTAATTCACCTGAAATGACGCAATTACTGGAAACCTATCTGCGACCAATGATAGATGCCAATATTGATTATCTGGTACTGGGCTGCAGTCATTATCCGTACCTGATTCCACAGATTAAAAAGATCCTTCCTGAACATATTCAGATTATAGATTCCGGAGAAGCCGTGGCCCGTCAGACTCAAAATGTACTGCGCGAAAAAGCAGGTCTTTCGGATGGAGAAAAAAGTGAGCCTGTTTTTTATGTCAATTCAGACCCTTCTGTTTTAAACGATATCCTGGAAAATAAATATACAGTGATAGAAAAGGATTTTTAAATCCCTATTCGAATTTTCGTTTGACGAACCAAATGCCATCCAAAGATAAGTTGAGCGATATTTTGTGATAATTTTCTTTTATAAGGCCATCTGAAACGCTCCCTCTCTGCCCATAGGAATACGAGATATTCAAAGCCGAAAAAGTATTTTCGATTGGCAGCGAAAGTCCGACGGAAATGGCCGCATTGTTGACTCGTTTACCATCAACTTCGAGATAACCGGTATCAAAATTTGCACCTGCTGAATATTGAATTTTATCCCAGTACTTTCTCGTATCTTTTTTTGCCTTAAAGATAAATCCCAACGCAAACCTGTCCTGATTCACAAAAGTCCCGAATAACTCCGATTGATTCGTATCATTCCAAAGACTCCTTTCATAATCAAAGGTCATATTAAGATTGTTCCTGAAACGCTTGCTGATTCCTATAACAATTTCCAGGGGCAGATAATAATCATCAGCATCCGAAACCTGATTAGATTCAAAAATAGTTTCGATTTCATCTGTGATACTTTCGGCACTCTGCACCTTTGTAGCCTTTACCCTGCCGGGTGCTTTAAAAGTTGAAGCGATCGTAAAAGTCGAATCAATTTTATACTGGGCTCCCAAAGTGGCCCGCACGCCATGATAGCTTGTTTCTTTATGAATGGTTGTAAGGGAATTCGAAATCAGGTAACTCCTTTCATCTGTCGTATTTCCAAAAAGCCAGGTTGCAGAAAGACCTAATGAAACCTTATTCCCGAATCGGTATCCGTATGAAAAATCAAAGTTATTTAATCCTCCGGAACCTGCTGCGGTTAAATAATACGATTCCTGACTGTTCTCGATAGGCAGTTTTAAATTAGAAATTTTAAATGCGGCACTGGAATACGGCCTCAAAGCAGCACTAAATCCTGAGTTTTTGCTTACCGGAAAAGCAAAAGCTATGTGAGAAAACTGAAAGTTATTCCTCTTTTCTGACCTTGAATCACTCTGATAAGTTGTGGCTATCGCTTTTCCGCCAATATCAAACATAAAATGATTTAAAGGCATATATCCTAAAGAAGCAGGATTGAGGTTATTTATAAAATTTTCCGATGGCAGCGCTATTCCGGAAGATCCTATAGAAGGAATGGCACCAAAATCTGAATCATACAAACTGCCTAAACCATATAAGGAATAAGGCGAACTTGAAATACTTTGGGAGAATGAGCTCAGCGACATTAAAATGAAGCAACTAAAAAAAACTATTTTATTTTTCATTTAATAAGTGATGTAATAAATTTTCAGCTGGATTTTATTGTTCAAATGTTTTTGGTCCCCCAAAACAATTCTGTTTACAGCTTTATTAATTCCGGGCAATGTTAAAATCAAAGAGGATCTTGAAGCAGATTGTTTGAGAATTTCCTTTTGCAGAAAATTTCCAATGCGAAAGGAATAGCCCATATTTTCATTAAACTCGTCACTCTTTTTATTTAATATGCCATATACAGCATATCCTGCGGGATTTAATAATGTACCACTAATCCTGTTTAGATTATCAGCCACATGTACCTGTATCGAATCGGCGAGAGGATATTGTTCTGAAAAGGAATTATTGACTGGTTTTAAGACCAGTTCGGCGTCTACAATTGCTCCCTTATCTGCAATGTATTTGAGCTGCTTGATGTTGGGAAAATCTATTCTGCAGGCCACTCCGGTTCCTGATTGTACAAATCCCTGCCTGTTGGTTAATGAACTGGAGAGTTTACTGCTTGAAACCGGCAGGTTCTGAAGTATAGTGCCGGATTTATCTAACGAAATGGAATTAAACTGTTTTCCTGTATCGGTAATTACAAAATCTATGTACAATGCTTTTTCGTCGGTGCTCTGGTATTTTGAATAATACATCCGGACCACGCTCGTACTGGGATTAAACCCAATAATACTCGCAGAATCAGAACCGGAAGGCACAAGGACTAATCCTTTTAAATACTCTGTAAAACTGGTAAAATCCGTGATTTCTCTCTTTTTTATTCTCTGAAAAATATCCGATCCAAAAACAGGATCCATTTTTATATTAATGGAATCTTTTTCAACAGGTCTCGGTTTGTACGAAATAGAACCCAGACTAGCCGTCCCGTAACTTAAAGTCGAGTTGTTATAAAAACTGTTGTCATCTGTATTGGGTTTTATTTTCTGAAGCACCCGACGGATATCAAAGGTCTGTACTTTGGTCGTATCTCCGTAGAAATAATTATTATACTTCAGGATCATGGAAATAGAATCAAAAACATAATTCACAGCTTCTGTATCAGATCCTGCACCTGGCAGTGAATAGGAATCTGATTCTAATTGAAAGTAACCCTCCGATTTTACTTTTCCGAAAATGGGATCATCATAATTCCCTACCAGGATCCTGCTTTGGCCCGAAGTAACAAGTGAGTCAAAATTGATCGTTGACATCTCGACTGTAACCGTATCAATTAAAATGACCTTATTATTTACAGCCAGATAATCAGATCCTACAACGAACTCGCCTGCATCCGTATCTGTTCCGCAGGAAAATAGGGCAAAAGCAAAAAACAACATTACTATAAACTTGTGCATACTCATATTTTTGAACAAATATAAATGCCCCTCTTCTGCATCACATCATAACATATACAGTCCGGCCTTTTTGGACTATAAAAAGCAAAAAAACATCTATAACAGGTTTATACAAACAAATAGATCATTCAGCCATAAAAAAGGCTGTTTAGTCTATCAAAAAGTGCCATACATATATCTTCTTTTTTTTAAAAACATTAGGCACCTACTTTTGAGCTAATAATATAAGTAATGAGAATAAGGCTTTTAATAGGTTCACTTTTTTTGATTTCATTTTACACTATGAAAGCCCAGGAAATTTTTTCTGCAGCAATCAATGTAAAAACAGAACCGACAGCAAAAATTGATTTCAATGAAACGAATGCTGTAATGGCTTTCCATAAAAAAATCAGTACGGCCAATACCATAACAAATACATTATCGTACACGAATTTGAAAGTAAATTATGAATTGGGAAGTTTTAAGACATTGGAAAGTCCGGATCAATTGAACGGCCTTCAAAACAAATTTGAAATCACACACGAGTTTTCAAATACAAAGTTAAATGTTGCCGTTACCCCTACTCTGAATTTTCAGCAAAACCCTGATGCTTCTGATTTTTCGGTTTTGGGCAGTTTTGAAATCGGTCAGCAACTGAATTCAAAAACAAGTATCACTATCGGAGCTGCAAGAACAACAGCCTTTGGGTATCCTAAGTTCATTCCCACGCTGTCATTACATTACAAAGCAAACAATAAAAGTGATTTGGTGATCGGATTTCCGGATTCCAAATTCTCTTATTCCAATAATATTCGAAATACGTTCAGCCTGACCAATAGCTTTAACGGTAGTTTTTACAATCTGGATCATTCGCATACACTGAGTGAAAATGCTTCCAAAGTCAGTATGTCGCAAATTACGTCTGCTTTCGAATATGAAAGAAATGTGGACAAAAACTGGTTTATAAACCTGAAGGCCGGCTATGATTTTAATAAAAAATACAATCTTATCGACAACGACAATCATAACGTCTATGATTTTAATACCGGTAACGGATACATTTTAGGAATTGGGATCAAATACAAACAATAAATAAATTTAATACACTATGAATACTCTGAAAAAAGGAATATTATTCGCTGCGCTGCTTTCCAGCCTGTTTTTTATAAGCTGTAGTAACGACGACGACGATGACGATTTAATTGGAAACTGGATCAAAAAATCATCATTTGATGGCCCTGCAAGATCCAGTGCTGCCAGTTTTGTTATTGGGGATTATGCTTATGTGGCTACCGGATATACAGGAGATGAATATTTAAAGGATTTATGGGCTTATAATTCAGCAGGTGACTACTGGGAACAAAAAGCAAATTTCATAGGGATAGGAAGAAGTTCTGCTTCAAGTTTTACACTAAACGACAAAGGATATGTTGGTCTTGGCTATGACGGAACTAACAAACTAAAAGATTTTTATCAATACGACCCTTCGAGCAATAGCTGGACCCAGAAAACGGATTTTGCAGGTACGGCAAGATATGCTGCTGTAGGTTTTCAGGCAGGCGGTAAAGCATATTTTGGAACCGGATACGACGGGAATTATCTAAAAGATTTCTACAGATATGACGATCAGACCAATACCTGGACACTTATGAACGGATTTAGCGGAAACAAGAGACGTAATGCTGCTGTGTTTGTAATTGACGACAAAGCGTATTTAGCAACGGGAATCAACAACGGCGTGTACCAGGAAGACTTTTGGGAATTTAATCCAGCTACTGATGTATGGACAAGAAAAAGAGATATCGACAAGGACACTGACGATGATGACTCCTACAATGATGAATATTCTATTGTTCGCTCTAATGCATCCGGTTTTGCATTAAACGGATTAGGATATATTGTTGGCGGAGAAGGCTTAAGTACGATTTGGGAATACAATCCGTCAACTGATCTCTGGACTGAAAGAACCTCTATGGAAGGTGCCTCACGAACAGATGCCGTTGGTTTTACCATCAACAACCGCAGTTTCTATATGTTAGGAAGAATAGGTTCTACTTATTATGATGATGCCTGGGAATTTAAACCTTTAGAGGAACAAAATGATGACGATAACTAACACAAAAAAAATCTTTCGGTACATCCGGAAGATTTTCTTATTTATTTTTCTTGTTTTACACCTGACAGCCTGTACCAAAAGCAATAAATTAAAAACGGAAACTTTTAAGACCACTTCAGGATGGGGATATTCTGTTGCCTACAAAAATAAAATCATCATCAGGCAATCTGTTATTCCGGTAATCAACGACTCTAAAAGCTTCTCTACAGAAGAAGATGCGCTTAAGGTCGCCAATCTGGTCGAAAATAAACTCAGCCACAACATATCGCCTACGGTAACCAAAAATGATTTAATTTTATTAAAAATAAAATTCTAAATGAACATAGGCGCGATAAAAAATACCAGCTCTAACAAAATCCTGTTCCATGTTATCATATGGGTTTTCTTTATCCTGACATCACTGATTCAGTTTTATGAAAGCCCGTTTACCATCAATAATGATTTTTATGTACAGTGGTTTACCGGTATCATTTTGTTTTACCTGAATTATTTTTATTTGGTTCCTGCCTTGCTGCTGGAAAAAAAATACTGGCTTTATTTTGTTTTTGTTCTGGCATTGATCCTGCTTTTTATGATCATAAGGATTAATTATTTTATGCCTGAATTCAGACACACGAGGCCCCTTAGAATGATGCCTCCGCCCGACAGTGTAAATTTATATTTAAAAGGTCACCGGGTTCGGGCAGTCATGGCAAAACAGCCTTTGTTTTTTAAGATTGGTCCTTCCCTTTTTTATATTTTGATTATCACGATTAGTGCTATTATCAGAACTCTAACTGAATTTTATAACAACCAGCAAAACAAATTAATTGCCGAAACCCACAGGACGAATACTGAATTGATTTATTTGCGAAAGCAGACCAATCCGCATTTTTTATTCAATTCATTAAATAGTATTTATTCACTGGCACACAAAAAATCTGATTTGGTCCCTGATGCCATCGTGACATTATCTGAATTAATGCGCTATATGCTGTATGAAACAGACAATCAAACGGTGGCTTTAGAAAAAGAAATCAACTACATTCAGAATTACATCGAATTACAAAAACTCAGGCTCAACAACATAGAAGACATTGTGATAAATGTTCATGGCGATACCCGGCATCAGTTTATAGAGCCTTTGCTGCTGATTTCTTTTGTAGAAAATGCGTTTAAATATGGTACCGATTACAAAGGTGCCGCCCATGTAAAAATCAAAATTTTCATACTAGACAACAACCTTGATTTCTGGATCGAAAACACGATTGAAAATTATGTCAAAGACCCTGAAAATTCAGGGATTGGATTGGTTAATATTCAAAACCGCCTCGACTTGCTTTACCCAAATGCACACGAACTGAACATAAGCCAGGACCATAAATTCTATCGGGTACATTTAAATTTAAAATTAGACAGTATTCAGAACACAATAAACTAAGAACACTATGGACAGAAAAAAGTTTATCCGAAATGGTATTTTAGGAATTGCTTCATTAGCAACCGCTGCCAAATTATTAGAATCCTGTTCTAAAGATGACAATAACACCAATGAAAATGCTTCCGTTGACGGAACCTGTACAGTTTCGCCTTCTGAAACCAAAGGCCCTTTCCCGATTAAAACACCAAGTCAGTTAGTTCTGGAAAACATCAAATCAGACCGGATCGGAATCGCCCTTCTTATTAATCTGACGATCGAAAACAAAAACAATAACTGCTTGCCCTTCGAAGGTGTTTTGGTTGATGTATGGCATTGTGACAAAGACGGAAACTATTCGGAATACGGAGGAACCGGAATGCAGCAAACCGATTATACAACTGTTCATTTTTTAAGAGGCAGACAAGCTACAGACTCTAAAGGCACCGTATCTTTCCTTTCGATTTTCCCGGGCTGGTATCAGGGCAGGGCGCCACATGTACATGTTGAAGTTTTAACGACCAGTGGTTCTTCCTTATTGGTAACCCAAATTGCATTTCCTGAGAATGTCTCCAGTGCCGTATATTCAAGTACCAATTATGCTTCTCACGGTCAGGCCGACACCTCTAATACCAAAGACAATGTGTTTTCCGATAGCTTAGCAAATGAACTGGCAACCCTAACAGGCAATTTAACAGACGGTTATACACTGAGCAAAACAATTACCGTAAACGGCTAATTTAGACGTAAAGTGCATTTTATGAAAACTTTAAAACTTATTTTAGGGGTTTCAAACTACTTTTGAGCACCAAAACAAATTTAAGAATCTAATTTCAGGCAAATGAAATGTGTAATTATAGACGATGAACCGCTAGCGGTTGAATTATTAGAAGATTTTGTGAGAAAGATAGATTCGCTTGAATTGGTTAGTACATTCAACAATGCTATTGATGCTGTTTCTTTTATCAATCAGAACAATGTCGATTTGATTTTTCTGGACATACAGATGCCGCATTTCTCCGGAATTGAATTTCTGAATACGATCGAAAAAAAATCTCTGATTATTTTTACTACTGCCTATTCCGATTATGCTGTTGAAGGCTTCAATCTTGGTGCAGTTGATTATTTGGTAAAGCCAATTCCTTTTCACCGATTTTTAAAATCAGTCGTAAGGGCACAACAGATTTTAAATCCGGCTGCGCCAATTCAGGCCATTTCTGAAACCACTGCTGCTCCGGAATCAGAACAGGATTTTATGTTTGTGAGAGCTGAATATGAAAATGTAAAAATGAATTTTTCAGACATCTTATTTATCGAAGGACTGAAAGATTATGTAAAAATCTATACCACAGACAATAAATTTACGCTGACCTTAATCAGCTTAATTAAACTGGAAAATTTACTTTCCAACAAAGGTTTTTCCAGAATTCACCGGTCGTATATCATTAATATAAAACATGTAAAATCAATACAGAAAAATAAAGTTTTGATTAGTGACAAACGAATTCCGATTAGTGAAAGCTACAAAAATGCCTTTTTCGAGAAAATCAATTTATAGTTTAAAAATAAATTCCAATTTTCAAATTCCAAATCCCAATAAACGTAAAGCCTTGGAATTTGGAATTTGAAAATTGGAATTTGAAATTTAATACTTATTATTCGTCCTTAAACCAGCCCGAATACATGACATAATTGTTAGAAATACGTTCGATTTCTCCTGCGAAGTCAGACTGATCAATCTCTTTTACTTTTTTTGCGGGTACACCTGCATAAATGCTTCCTGAAGTGACCACCGTATTTTGCGTTAAAACCGCTCCGGCTGCAATAATAGAATTGCTTTCCACTACACAATTATCCATCACAATGGCTCCCATTCCGATTAAAACATTATCGTGGATCGTGCAGCCGTGAACAATGGCATTATGGCCTATCGAAACATTATTACCGATGATGGTCGGATGCTTTTGATAGGTACAATGAATAATAGCACCATCCTGTATATTTACTTTATTTCCGATTTTAATGAAATGTACATCACCACGAATCACAGCATTAAACCAAACGCTGCAGGAATCACCAAAAGTAACGTCCCCGACAATAGTTGCATTTTCGGCTACGTAACAATCCTCAGGAATTGCCGGTGATTTTCCGTTTACAGATTTAATCAACATAATAAAAGATTTTAATTAATAGCCGGACAATTACAGTCGTAACGCTCTTTTTTACAAAACAAGTTGACACCTAAAGTAATCTGATGATAACCGCCGGTATCAAATTTAACGTCTCCCGTTACTTGGGAATAGGTATAAGCAAACATAAAGTTTTTATAATTTACACCTATAATTGGTGTAATATATTGTAATTTCTGAGAAGCAACCCCGCTTCCGGCACTATATTGTGCGCCATCAAAACTTCTTCTGTAGGATAATGCAGCCCATAAACTTCCAAAATCCATGTTTTTATAGGCTTTTAAATTTACATCTATTGATTTTTGTTTGGTCTCATCAAATAATTGAAATAAAACCGATGGCTCCCAGGTGATACTTTCACTTTTTCCAAAAACATATCCGGCACTCAACAAAAACTTTCTCAGATTATTGCTTTCATATTCCGAATACAATTCCCTTCTCGTTTCTAAAACGCCCTGAACCGTGGCATGAGCATAAAAATTCAGGTAATTATAAGAAGCTCCAAAATCGACATTGAAATAAGAATCTTTCTGAATCGATCCGAAAACAAGAGGGTCAAAAGTTGTTCCAAATTGCGTTTCGTCCAACTGACTTTGAATTACCCCGCCGCTGATACCAAAAGAAAGCTGATTCAAATCGACTTCATCTCTCGAAAACATAATATGGTGTGCGTAGGTAAGCTTCAGTCCTTTTTGCGAATGGTATCCATTTTTGTCATTAAAGACAATGATTCCGGCTCCGGAACGCTCTCCTATTCGTCCATTAAAACTTAAAGTCTGAAGGGATGGCGCATCTTCCTGGCCAAACCATTGCTTTCTCGCTGTCAATCGTATTTTTGCACAATTGGCAGCTCCCGCCATGGAAGGGTGGATTAGATAATAATTATCGGATAAATAATCTGAATAAACTGGAATGCCTTCTTGTGAATAAGAGTATAAAGAGGTAACCAAAAAAATAAATAAAACCTTGATTCTAAATTCCATAAAGGCAATTTTGTTTAAATATATTTCTGACTCTTCTATTTTAATACGATTAATTTGAAAAGAGTCTTAATTATTTTATTAAAAAACCAAATATAGGTATTAGTAGAAAATAACTTTACTAAATTTGCCAAAAAATACAACTCATGACAAAAATCACTATAAAAGAAACTCAAAATCCAACTATCTTAAAGTTTGAGTTTGAAGATTTCATTACTCAGAATCAAAATTTTGAATTTAAAAATATCGATGAGGCAAGTGCTTCTCCACTGGCACAGCAACTATTCTATCTTCCGTTTGTAAAAACAGTCTATATCTCGGGTAATTTTATTGCTATTGAAAGATACAGTATCGTGGAATGGGATGACGTAAAAGATGCGGTTGCCGAGCAAATTGCTTCATTTGTTGATAAGGGCGGTGTGATTATAAAAATCGACGAAAACGCTGCTAAAAAACAGCCGATTACGGTTTATGGCGAATCAACTCCGAATCCTTCGGCGTTAAAATTTGTCGTAAGCAGAATGCTGACCAGAAACGCTGTAGAATACAAAAACATCGATCAGACGGCTTCTTCTCCATTGGCAAAGGAATTGTTTAAATTCCCATATGTGAAAGAGGTTTTTATCGATGAAAATTATATTTCGGTAACGAAATATGATATCAACGACTGGCAGGAAATCACACTTGAAGTGCGCACTTTTATCAAGCAGTTTATCGAAAACGGCGGAACTGTTTTAGACGAAACGTTAATCGAAGTTGCCACTAAAAACGACATCACCAAAGATGAAGCTTTCGACAAATTAGACGTGACTTCCCAGCAAATTATCAATATCCTGGAAGAATATGTAAAACCGGCAGTAGCGGCTGACGGAGGAAATATTGCTTTTGATTCCTACAATGAAACTGACAAGACCGTAAAAGTAATTTTACAGGGTGCCTGCAGCGGTTGCCCTTCTTCTACTTTTACACTTAAAAGCGGTATCGAAAATATGCTGAAAAGCATGCTGAACGATGAAGCCATTAAGGTAGAAGCAATAAATGCATAAAAAAAAGCAGTATAAAAACAGAAGCGCCTTTATAAGGCGCTTCTGTTTTTTTATAACCGCAACAGGCGAAATTATCGACACTATTCCTCCTAAGGAATAAGAACTCCTTTTTTCTTATAAAATAAATATAGCTATATTTGCAGCATTAATACGCCTTCTCTTTTGAGAAGGTTTTTTTTATTCGAAAAAACATGAACATTGATCCAAATCAGGTTAGCAATTATGTGACTAAATATGCTGACGTATTAGTTGATTATTCTCTGAAATTAGTTTCTGCCTTTATCATTCTGTTTGTTGGTATATACGCCATCAGATTAATAAACAGGATTATTACGAAGGTAATGATCCAAAGAAATTTAGATCCTACTTTAACAAAATTCCTTTCGGACATCCTGATATGGGCACTCCGAATTTTATTGTTTGTAACTTTCATTTCAAAACTTGGAATCGAAACATCATCTTTTGTTGCCATTTTAGGAGCAATGGGACTTGCCGTTGGTTTATCCCTGCAAGGTTCGCTTTCTAATTTCGCAGGCGGAATGTTAATTATCGTTTTCAAACCATTCAAAGTGGGAGACACTATCGAGGCTCAGGGTGTGATAGCCACTGTAGCTGAAATTCAGATTTTCGTCACCAAAATGCTGACCGCCAACAACCAAACCGTTTTTGTACCCAACGGTGCCTTATCAAACGGAACGATTATTAATTATTCGATGCAGGGAGAAAGAAGAGCCGATCTGACTTTTGCTGTTTCTTACGATTCAGATATTAAAAAAGCAAAGGAAGTGCTTTTGAATGTTTTAAACTCAAATCCAAAAGTCCTTAAAAAGCCGGAACCTGAGGTTTTCGTTAAAAACTTAACGGCAAGTTCTATTGAATTTTCCGTACGCCCATGGGCCAAAAACGAAAATTACGGAGTTGTTTTTTCTCAGACACTTGAAAATTGCAAAACGGCATTAGATGAAGCCGGAATTGCCATTCAGCCGTATACGCTTCAAAAATAAGATTGCGCTACTGTTTTTTAGATGGAGTAGTCATCATAAAATCTTTCAGATAATAAGGTTCAAAATAAGCGACATCAACAGTGTCGCTTATTTTGAATTTATCATAACTGATTTTACCCATTGCAGCTGCTGAAGGGTATTTGATATCTTCTAAAAAAATAAAATTTTCCTTAGTCAGGACTGGTTTGCATTTTTCGGCGCAGTCGCCAACAAAATAAACCGTTTCTGTAATATCCTGAAAAGAATTTTCATCGATTACTTCTGCCTGAACGGATCTTTCTGTCTCTAATCCGGCGCTAAAAACAGCACTATACACTTCCATTCTTCTGGCATCCAGCATTGGAATAATTTTCCCCTCGGAAATTTTAGCCTGAGCAGCCAGAGTCAGTAAGGTGTCTACGGCAATCAATGGTATATTTAATGCATAGCACAAGCCTTTTGCTGCAGAAACACCAATTCGCAAACCTGTATAAGATCCTGGTCCCTGACTTACAGCTATTGCTGCCAGGTCATGAACTGAAATCCCTGATTCTGCTAGTACTTCTTCAATAAAGACATGTAATTTTTCGGCATGCGAATATCCTTCTTCTGCAATTTCTTTGCATAAAACTGTTTCGCCATTTTTGGCAATTGCCACCGAACAATTTTTCGTAGCCGTTTCGATATTGAGAATAAAAGACAATTTATTTATTTTTTTAGTTGAATATTAACCTGAATTATTTCTTAGCCGAATCTGCCTTTTTGAGCTTTACCTTATCCCCGGAATTTAAGTCCTTCGACACAGTGGTATAAGGCCCTGTGATTACGACATCACCTGCTTTCAATCCGGACATTACTTCTATATTGGTATCGTCCTGAATACCTGTTTTGATAATTCTGATTTTAGCTTTATCTCCGGATTTCACAAACACACATTCGAATTTTTTATCGCTTTTTGGTGCTGCTTTTTTATCTTCACTTGGATCTTCTACTTTAAAATCTTTCACCGCTGTGGTATCCGATTTTACGACAACAGAACTAATTGGCACTGCAAGCACATTATTCTTAACTTGTGTCATAATATCAACCGTTGCAGTCATTCCGGGTCTGAAAGGAGAATAGGCAGCTGGTTTGCCTTCTAGTAAATCCTGATAGGATTCTTTAAGAATACGAACTTTTACTTTAAAATTAGTTACCTGATCTGAAGTTAAAGCTGTACTTGCCGAATTGGAAATACTGGTTACAACTCCTTTAAATTTCTTTTTCAGGTATGCATCTACTTCAACATTAGCTTCATCCCCGATTTTTATCTTTACAATATCATTTTCATTTACGTCAACTTCAACCTCCATGTTGTTCAGGTTTGCCACTCTTAAAAGTTCTGTTCCGGCCATTTGCTGTGTTCCCAAAACACGCTCTCCCAATTCAACATTCAATACAGAAATGGTTCCGTCTGCAGGAGCATAAATTGTGGTACGCCCTAAATTATCTTTTGCTTCAGTTACAGAGGCTGAGGCACTTTGCACATTATAATAAGCGTTCTGTTTAGTGGCTTTGGCAACTTCAAAAGCAGCAATTGCTTTGTCCCAGTCCGATTTTGAAATTACTCCTTTGTCATATAATGTTTTATTTCTCTGATAACTTGCTTTAGCTTCTGTAAAATTGGCTTCAGATTGGGTAAGTCCTGCTTTAGATCCCGCTAAATTGGCTACGGACCTGTCTAATCCTGACGTATATAAATCCGGATTTATCTTAACCAGCAGATCTCCTTTTTTAACAATCTGCCCTTCTTTTACATTTAAGGCAATAATCTCCCCGGAAACCATTGAAGCAATTTTCACTTCAATTTCCGGCTGGATTTTTCCTGTTGCGGAAACTGTTTCGATAATAGTCGAAGCAGTTACTTTAGAAACTTCTACTTCTTTTCCTTCATCCTTATTTCCTATTACTCCCGATTTCGAAAGACCAACTAAAACTGCAATAAGAACTATTGCACCGCCCAGTAAGAAATAAATTGTTTTTTTTGACATAGTAAATTATTTTGTGATAATTGGAATAATTGGAATTCCAAAGTAGAATTCAAGTATTTTAATTTTAAAAATATAATCGTATTTCGTTCTGATAACGTCTGATTGCGCATTGGTCAAAAGCGTTTGCGCCTGTGTAAAATCAAATGAGTTCATTAAACCTACATCGTATTTTTCTTTCGCATAATTGTACGCCTGCTGTCTTGCTTCTAAAGTTACCGTTGAAGATTCATAAGCATTTAAAGCGCCTTTAGCATCTGTAAATGCAGTATAAACATTACGCTGCAAATCTAAACTTTTTTGTTCTAAATCTATTTTAGATCTTTCTAAACTTACCTTACTTTTTTCAACATTGTTTCTAACAGAAAAGCCATTAAAAATTGGAACAGAAAGCTGAAGTCCGAAAGATTGTCCTTTATTGTCATTAAACTGATCAAAAATTGGTGCTGCCCCACCTAAAACCGGAGAATAATTTGGTTCTAAAACTGCCTGATTAGTTCCTTGTACGTAACCTATTTGTCGCGTTGGATTGTCACTATTTAAGGCAGAACCTGTAATGATATCTGAATAACTTGCTCTCGTATTAAAATTATAAAAAGCGCTCAAAGTTGGCTGAAAGGCACCTTTTGCAATGATAACATTCCTTTCAGCGATTTCAAGATTAGTCTGTGCTAATTTTAATTCTGTTCTGGTTTCTTTTGCCTTATTATAAATTTCAATTGGAGTTTGTGCCAGGATATTGTTCTCATCTTTTACATCGGTATCGTCAATTACATCAAAATCAGCAAATTCTTTTAATTGTAACAACTGAGCCAGACTCAATTTGGAGATTAAAACACTATTTTCTGCAACAATAATAGCCTGCTGATCTGTTGCAGTGGTGGCTTTTAAATCAAATAAATCACCACGCGGAATTGTTCCGGCATTTACCATTTCTTCAGAACGGGCCAAACGTTTCTGATCAATAGCCAGTTGCTCTTTTTTAACTTTTAAATTTTCTTTATTGAAAAGAATTTCCAAAAATGCATTTGCAACATTCAGTGAAATATCTTCCTGCATTTTCGTCAATTGATATTGTGACGCTATGATAGCAAGTTTAGTTCTGCGAAGTATGTTTTGGTTTTGCAAACCTTTATAAACATCGACACCAACAGAAGCACCAACGGATGAATATTGAGTTGTTGAATTCTGAAGTAAACCTGTTGTAATATTCTGATTCAAACCAACGTTCCAGGAGTGTGAAGCATTTGCATTTACAGAAGGCAGGAAATTACCCAAAGCCCCCTTTTTATCAATAGCAGCATTTTTTACATCTAATTCTGATAATTTTATTGTGATATTATTATCTAATGCGTAGCGAACGCATTCTTCTAATGTCCATTGTTTTGGCTGTGTCTGAGCCGATAAACAGAACCCTGATAACAAAGCAAAGACAAGACTATTATATTTATTTATTTTCATATATTTTGAATGAAGCGCAGTAAAGATACTACGCAAATTTAACATTTTTTAAAAACTGTAAAAACCTCTTTTGCGTTCGGATTATTTTTTCTCTCCTTCAGTAATCAGACCCTGATTCCACACTTTAATTTTATCTGAACTTTTGATTCCGCTCTTCACCTGAACGTAGATTCCG
This sequence comes from Flavobacterium sp. ENC, assembly GCF_020991415.1. GTDB lineage: Bacteria > Bacteroidota > Bacteroidia > Flavobacteriales > Flavobacteriaceae > Flavobacterium. Next base: position 53,864 of record NZ_JAJMOY010000014.1, read on the forward strand.
TCACTTACTCCCAAAACTAAATCTTTTCTTTGAAATTTCTGAGGAGCCGTTTCAATTTCAACATACGGTTTTTGTGTTTTCTTGTCAAATTGCACAAGCGATTCTTTTATAGCCAGCACTTTATCCGCTTTTTCTAAAATAATGGAAGCATTTGCACTTAATCCGGCTCTGATAAAAGTGGCATCCCTGTTTTCCAGTGAAGCTTTTATTTCAAACTGAATCGCGCCATTTTCCACTACTCCTTTTGGAGCTATATCTGTTAAAACTGCGTCAAATTTTTTGTTTTCAATAGCACCCACTGTAATTTCAATCGGCATTTTTTCTTTGATTTTGCCTACCTCAGATTCGTCAATTTTTCCAACAAAAATCATTCTTCCCACATCGGCAACGCTGGCAATTGTAGTTCCTTCATTAAAATTATTACTCTCAATTACCTGGTTTCCTACTTTTACCGGAACGGCTAAAACCATTCCGTTTACCGTTGAACGAATTAGGGTATTGGCATAACTTCCCAGAGAAGTTGTTGTTCCTGTTTTTACGATATCCAGACTTTGTCTTGCTGCTGAATAATTTTGCTTAGCCTGTGTATAAGCCAGTTGTGCAGCGTCAAAATCGTTTGCAGAAATAACATCTTTATCGAACAATGTTTTCTGTCTTTTATAAATTTTCTCCTGATTGTCTAAAGCAATTTTAGCGGTTTGCACCTGATTTTGCGTACTGCTCACGTTAGATACATTCGCCACAACCCTGATTTTTGCAATCATATCGCCTGCTTTGATTTTTTCACCTGCCTTGATATACACCTGCTCGATAATTCCCGAAATGTTTGGCTTGATTAGAACCTCTTCGTCGGGCTGAATATTACCTGTGGCAATCGTATTTTTCACAATCGTTTTAATTTCTGCTTTTTCAGTTTTGAAGACAATTGGTGACTCCTGATTTTTAGCGTATAAATAATATAATGCGCCAAAGAAAACTAAAGCAATAAAAATTAAAATGGTTACAGTTACTCCTTTTTTCATTTGTTTTTGATTTAATCGATTATTTTCTGATTGATAATTTATTCTGTTCGCAAAGCATCTACAGGCTTCACGTTGATTGCAGTCTGAGCCGGAATAAACCCTGCCAGCAAACCAGACCCTACTAATATTAATAATGCTACAAATACTACTCCTAAATCTACGCTTGGGTTGGCAAACATCGTATTACTTCCCGGGGGCATGGAATCTAAAAACATATTCAGCACTGCTATGATGCCTGTTGCTACAGCAATTCCGAGCATACCTGAGATAATGGTTAAAAATATTGCTTCTGATAAAATTTGTCCGCGAATAGCAGCAGGTGTTGCTCCCAAAGCCCTGCGGATTCCTATCTCCTTAGTACGTTCTTTAACTACAATAAGCATAATATTTGAAATTCCAATCACACCGGAAATCAGCACTAAGGTTCCTACAAAATAAGCTATAATATTAAGAATACTAAATAAACTTTGCACTTTGTTAAACTGTTCGTATAAATCAAAATTTCCAACGGCCCTTTCATCTGTAGGGTTTACGGAATGAAGCGATTTAATTAATTCTAAAATTTTTGGTTTTAAAGATGTGATTGATGTTTCGTCTTTTGCCGTAAGCGCCATCCACCCTACTTTATCCCCATAATTAAAAGCTTGCTGAAAAGTGGTAAACGGAATAAATATATTCTTTTGTTCCTGTTCGGCATTTCCTCCTTGTTGTTTAGAGTGATAAACCCCTACAACCATAAAATTAATGCCATTTATTTTTATATACGTTCCGATTGCCTCTTCTTCTTTTCCGTAAAGTTCACTAATAACCCCTTTTCCAATTACAGCAATTTTTCTTCTCTCATTAATATCCTGTTGATTTATAAAACGTCCTGTAATAATATCCATGGGCTGTTGTTTAATCAACTCGGGATAATCGCCATAAATTGTAAAAGAAGAAGTCTTTGTTCCGCGTACAACATTATTTGTTCCGTTAAAATCTCCCAACTGATTACGTGGTGAAACATATAATAAATCCGGAAATGATGCCTTTAAAGCTGCTACGTCACTATTTCTAAAATCATATCGGCGTGTTTTAGGCAATCCTTTATATGCTTTTGAGGTAGTCTGGCTCCACATAAACATCGTATTTGTGGCAATTCCGTCAAACCCTTTTTTAATTCCATTTTCTAAACCATTCCCCGCAGCAAGTAATATTACGAGAATAAATATTCCCCAAAATACGCCAAAAGCAGTTAGAACTGTTCTGAAAACATTGGCTGTTAAAGCCTGTAAAATTTCGTCCCAATTATCTTTTTTAAACATAATTATTCGTCTCTAAGTGCTACAATAGGTTTAATTTTGGCGGCTCTGTAAGCTGGAAAAAATCCGGCAAGCGCTCCTGCAAATACCAGTAAAACAAGCGTGGTTAAAGCTACACTAAAATCGACTTCAGGATTTTGAAAATATTCACTCTGTACCATTGGCCCAACAAATTCCAGCAATAATAAACTTGCCAGCAACCCAACAAAACCAGCAATTGTGGTTATAAAAATGGACTCGTGCAAGATCATCGAAATAATAGAAAACGGAGAAGCCCCCAAAGCTTTTCTGATTCCAATTTCTTTTGTTCTCTCTTTAACTATAATCAGCATAATATTACTTACCCCCACAACTCCGGCAATAATGGTACAAATACCAACCCACCAGAAAAACAATCTGATATAGAGATTTAAATCATAAAATTGCTTGGCATCCTTAACGGAATTATAAACCCCGACACCCCCGTCATCATCAGGTGCAACTGTATTTCTACTTTTTAGCAAATCCTTTAAATCTTTTGTGAATTTTTCAGATTGAGCCAGAGCTTCATCATAATTATCTGTTTTTTTCATTGTAAAAAACAGATTACTGATTTTATCTCCGTTACCAAAAGCCCTTTGTACAGTAGTTAAAGGTAAATAGGCTCTTGTTTCTTCTCTTTCTCCTCCGGGATCTGTAAAAACCCCAACTACTTTAAAATTGATTCCATTAATTATAATTTCCTTGCCTAAGGCATCCTTATCCTTAAATAAATCCGTTTTAACTTTCATTCCAATACAAGCCACTTTTTCATTATTGGCTAAATCATTACTATTGATGTATCGGCCCTGAACTATCGTTAAATTTTCAACTTTGCCATAATCCGGAGTAACTCCCCTGTATTGATAACTTCCTGATTCTTTTCCGTACGAAAATGGCGCTCCCCAATAATTATAAGTGGAAGCTCTTAAATCTAACTTGTCATCAAATTTCTGAACAGATTGTTTATAATCAGCATCCCGATACTGAATTTGTCTTCCGGGATTCAGGCCTTTATATTCTTTTGTAGTGGTACCGGACCACACCTCAATAATTCCTGCTGCATCACGCTCGAATTGTTTTTCAATCCCGTTCTGAAGTCCTTTACCCGCACCCAGCAATATCACCAAAATAAAAATTCCAGAAGCCACAGAAATTCCGGTCAGAAAAGTTCTTAACCTGTTTTTTGAAATGGCTTCAAATATTTCCTGCCAGCGTTCAATATTAAACATAAGATGCAGCTCTAACTTGTTCTACCATTTTATCGTCGATGATTAATCCGTCTTTCAGGACTACATTTCTTTTGCACATTGCGGCAATATCAGGCTCATGGGTAACGATCAGGATTGTCTTACCTTCATCGTTAATTCCCTGAATAAGTTCCATCACTTCATAGGAAGTTTTGGTATCAAGAGCTCCCGTTGGCTCATCTGCCAGTAAAACTTTTGGATTAGAAGCCAATGCCCTTGCAATTGCAACACGTTGTTTCTGACCTCCGGAAAGTTCATTCGGCAGGTGATGCGAATGTGATCCCAGACCTACTTTTTCTAAATATTTCATTGCTATTTCGTAACGTTCTTTTCTTTTTATCCCCTGATAGTACAAGGGCATAGCAACGTTGTCGAGTGCAGTTTTGTAATTGATTAAATTGAAAGACTGAAAAACGAATCCCAAAAACTTATTACGATATTTTGAAGCGATCGTTTCATTCAGGTTTTTTATTGGTGTTTTATCTAAAATATAACTACCGGCGTCGGCCTCATCAAGAATTCCTAAAATATTAAGAAGTGTCGATTTTCCGGATCCTGAAGATCCCATAATCGCTACCAGTTCTCCTTCTGCAATATTAAAATTAATCCCTTTTAACACATGTAATTGGGAACTTCCCATTTTATAGGACTTGTGCAAATCTTTGATTTCGATCATGGTATTGTTAAATTTGAAAACAATAATAACATTTTTTATAAGTAATTTACCATAAGAAAACGTTAATAATTCCGTTTAGTTATAACAATAAGACTCAATTCGTTATCAATTGTTACACTTTTTAAGATAATATAATTCTTTTCTTAATTTTGCATCACTAAAAAAAATCATAACGATGAAGTTTTTTCCACTTATCTCTTTATTTACAGTACTTGCAGTATTTACAAGCTGTTCTACCACTCAAAAATTAGAAACTTTAAAACCGGAACCTGACGATGCAAGTCCGCTGGTTTACGATAGCAATCCCTCGTTTATAAACTTACCCATTACCGTTAAACTTCACGATATTGAAAACCAGACCAATTCGATTTTAAATGGTCTGATTTATGAGGACAATACTATTGAAGATGACGATATTGAAATGAAAATCTGGAAACTGGCTCCCATAAAAATTCAAAATGACCCAGCCAATCCGGACAAAAAGATAAAAACGGTCCTGCCACTAAAAGCAACAGTTAAATACAGGATTGGTACCAAAAAACTCGGCGTTGAACTTTATGATGTCCGTGAGTTTAATTTAAACGGAGTAATCACCTTATCGAGTGAAGTCGCGTTGACGAACTGGAAATTGAACACCAAAACAGAATTCAAATCCCTGGACTGGAATGAGAGTCCAACGATGATGGTTTTCGGCAAAAGTTTACCAATCACGTATTTGGTAAATCCGGCTATTTCGATTTTTAAATCCAAGATTGAAAAAAGCATCGATGACGCCATCGAAAAATCAATGGATTTCAAACCGAATGTCTTATCTGCTTTGGAAAAAATCTGTACTCCATTTCAGATGAGCGATACCTACGAAAGCTGGTTACGAATTGTTCCAATTGAAGTTTATTCTACGAATGCAAGACTTAAAAATGATCAGTTTGTACTGGATATGGGAATGAAATGCAACATGGAAACCATTGTGGGCAAACAGCCTGAATCGAAATTTAGTGCCGGCAAAATTGTTCTGAAACCTGTAGCTAAAATTCCAAATCAGATTTCTGCCAATATCGCCGCTATTTCGACCTATACAGATGCTTCTAAAATCATGACCAAAAATTTTGCGGGTCAGGAATTTGGATCCGGCAGTAAAAAGATTACCGTAAAAAATGTAGCCATCTGGCATAAAAATGACAAAATGGTAATCGCCCTGGATGTTTTGGGATCCATCAATGGAACGATTTACCTGAACGGATTTCCACAATACAATCCGCAAACCAAAGAAATATACTTTGACAAACTCGATTACGTATTAGACACTAAAAGTAAATTAATGCGCACCGCAAGCTGGCTTGCCCAGGGATTGATCTTACGAAAAATGGAAGCAAGCTGCCGTTATTCTATACAGCCTAATTTAGAAGAAGGAAAAAAAAGCATGGCCGCGTATCTTAAGAACTACTCTCCTATGCCTGGCGTGTTTGTAAACGGCAAAATGGAAGATATTCAATTTGATAAAATTCAGCTCACCAATCAGGCGATTATAGCCTTTATCAAAATAAACGGAACGGTAAACGTATCGGTTGACGGATTAAAATAACGAACAAAAAAAAGGCAGAATATTTATTCTGCCTTTTTCTTTTTTGACTGGTACATTCTGTAAATCAGAACACCTATTACGGCGACGAGCAAATAAGGAATGACCATTAAATAAACGATACCATTATTTACTGCCTCCGCTTTTTTTACATTTGAATCACCTGCAAGCGCCGCACGGCACATGGCACATTGGGCGTTTGCGGTTAAAGAAAAGAAAACAGAGAAAAGAACATAGAAGCATTTCGTTGAGAAAAAATTCACGAATCTACTTCTATTTGCCATTCTATTTTCTTTATTGTTTATTATATTTTCCATTTTAAACATAATAAGGAGATATCATTAAATAAACCACAACACCGGTTACTGCAACGTACAGCCAAAGGGGAAATGTTATTTTCGCTATTTTTTTATGTCTGTCAAAGCTCTCGGACAAAGCTCTTACATAAGAAATCAACACCAGTGGAATGATTGCCACAGACAATAAAATATGGCTAATTAAAATAAAGAAATACACATAACGTATGATACCTTCACCACCAAATTTAGTAGATTCAGAAGTCATATGATAGGCTACATACATTACTAAAAACGCCACCGACAATGCAATGGCAAAAGTCATTAACCGCTCGTGAAGCTTGCGTTTCCCATTTTTAACAGCCAATACAGCCCAAACCAGAACAACAGCTGTAACACCGTTTGTGGTAGCATAAATTGGAGGTAAAAACGAAAGAGGTTCCACCTGTATTCCTAAATCTTTTAACTTAACCCCAAACAAAATAGCAACTACAAGGGGAATCACAATTGAAACTGCGATGATAAATTTGCTGAACTTTTTTTCTAATGACTGATCTTCCATCTTATTCTGCTAATAATATTTTAATGTCTTCCTGAATATCTCTAACTCCTTTTTTATCTAATCCGTCATAATACAAAATTGGATTTCCAAAATCATCTTTGCGACAACGAATATTTCCGTCTTTATCAATCAAAGCAAATAAACCGGAATGCTCAAAACCGCCGTTAACTTTCGCATTCTCTCCGGCGTATAAATTAAATCCTTTGTTTGACAAATCCATGATTACAGCTTTATCACCGGTAAGGAAATTCCAGTTTGAAGATTTTACGCCTAATAATTTAGCATGATCTTTCAGGATTTGTGGTGTATCATGTGCCGGATCAATTGTAATGGATACGATTCCGAAATTCGGATTTCCAAAGAACGTTTTCTCGATTTCCAGCATGCTCAAATTCATTTTTGGGCAGATTGAAGGACAGGTAGTAAAGAAAAACTCCAGCACATACACTTTCCCTTTATAGGTTTCATTTGAGATCTTACGATTATCCTGATTGGTCAGTTCAAATTTAGGTGCCGGACCAATGGTAAGCAGCTTGTCATCGGATTTTGAACTTTTCAGACCAACATTATCCAGACGGTTTCCTTTTACAACTTCTCCATTTTTTACCCTGTCTACAATTTTTGGAACAGCGTAAATACCGAAGATTAAAATGATAAACGAAATTCCGATATATGATTTGTTTTTAAACATTTGATTGAAATTTAAAGTTGTTTAGTAGCATTATGGTTCTTTTTAAGGGCTGCACGATATTCATACAGAATAATTTTAAAATCATCCAGCATCTCGTTGCTCAATTCAGAGGGATGAAAAGTATCATACCCTTCCTTGTAGTCCTTCTTCTCTTTCCTGCCTCTTAAATTTCTTTCTTTGTCAATAATATAAACAAAGGAAGTTCCCAAATCATCTTTCAGTTTTCCTTTTAAGTTTAGCTGCTTATAAAATGTTTTGATTTCATCAGGTGAAGCGAAAACAAAATTCCATCCCGACACATCTGTAAACGGTTTAAGTGCGTCTACCAGTTTCTGAGCTTCTTTTTCTGTCCCTAACGGGCAAAGCACTACAAACTGAAGATCTTCGAAACCATGATAGCGTTTATAGATCTTTTCATTTAAGTTGAAATAATTACCACGATTGTTCAAAAGATCAGAACCTGAAAAACCTAAAACCGTTATCTTTTTATCCAGCGTTACTTTTTTTCCATCTAAAGATTTCCAATTCCCAAAATCAGCAATTTTAGGCGTTATTATCGGGAGCTTGGTAAAACTGTTTACTCCGGATGCAAAAAACAAATAGGCAACAATTGGTAAAACGAAAAGCACAAAGAGAACGATATTTTTTTTCATTATTTCGACAGAAGTTATTGAGGTACAAAAATAAAAAAAGCTCCGTTAAACGGAGCCTCTTTTCGAATTAATATCATGTTAAAAATTCCATTTAATAGTAGAATCTTTAAAAACCCCATAAATATAATGTCCTTCTGTCAGCAGAATAAACAATAAATATAATACCAGGAAAATAACTGGTGATACAACAGACCATCTAAGGCTGCTTTTTTCACCTTCCATGTGCATGAATGCCCATACAATATAATATGCTTTGAATATCGTCAGGATATAAAATATCCAGTTCAATAAGTTCAAACCTAAAAAATGATTAAATTCTAAAACTCCGGGCTTAATAATACCCAAAATTACTTCTACTGTAGTTACTGCAGACAATAATGCAAAAACAAACCAGATTCTTTTTGTATTTGATACGTGCTCGTGTGACATAATAATTAAAATCTAAAATTAAACTAAGTAGAAAACTGTAAATACAAATACCCAAACTAAATCGACAAAGTGCCAGTATAAACCAACTTTCTCTACCATTTCGTAGCTTCTTCTTTTTTCATAAGTACCTAATAACACATTAAAGAAAATAATGATATTAATGATAATTCCTGAAAATACGTGGAATCCGTGGAATCCTGTAATAAAGAAAAAGAAATCAGCAAATAATTTACTTCCGTACTCGTTTCTTGTAAGGTTTGCACCTTCTACTACATATTTTGCATCGTTCAGACGAGATTCAGATTCTGCTCTGGTCAAAACTGTTTTTTTCTTTGCTGTAGTAAGAGTCTCTGTTCTGATTAACAAATCAGGATGTGCTTTGAAACCTGCCTGAATTTCAGCAACTGAATAAGTTGGTGTTGATTCTGCATCTTCCATAAACCATTTACCTTCTGCTCTCGTAAGGGCTACTCTTTGTTCCGGTAATTTTACAGCGAACTCTTCAAGAGCTACTCTTTTACCTTCTTTGTCCACAAACTGCAACAGGCTTCCTCCTTTTGTTTCTACTGCACCATATTCTCCTTTAATGAAGTTTTTCCACTCCCAGGCTTGTGAGCCAACGAAGATAATACCTCCAATAATAGTCAGGAACATATAAATTGCAACTTTCGTTTTTTTCAATTGATGACCTGCATCAACAGCCAAAACCATCGTTACAGACGAGAAAATCAAAATAAAAGTCATTAAGGCTACATAATACATCGGAGCCGAAACACCGTGCATAAATGGGAAGTGGGTAAACACTTCATCAGCCAAAGGCCATGTTTCAATAAATTTAAATCTAGAAAAACCATAAGCAGCAAGGAATCCAGAGAATGTCAGGGCATCAGATACGATAAAAAACCACATCATCATTTTACCATAACTTGCTCCTAATGGCTGGATATCTCCGCCTCCCCAAGTTTTTTCTTCGTTATTTGCAGTAGTAACTGTCGCTTCCATAAAAGATATTCGTTAAAAAGTTCCCAAATTTACGTTTTTTTCTTATTTAAAGAAATATAAAAATAAAAATAAATATACCCATAATAAATCCAAAAAGTGCCAATACATCGCACCTAGTTCTATACCAAGAGTTTGAGTCGAATTGTATTTTTGTTTAAAATGATTATAAATTATAATTAAAAGTGAAATCAACCCTCCGGCCAGGTGTAATAAGTGTGTAACCGTTACCACATAAAGAAATGTTGTAGTAATAGAACTACCTTCTCCTGTAAAATAATAACCGCTTTTTACGATTTGCCCAAAACCAACAAATTGTAAAACTACGAATAAAATCCCTAAAGCCAGTGTTCCTAAAAGTAATGTTGTAGTGGCACTTCTGTTATCTTTCTGAATCGCTTTTTTAGCCAGATAAAAAGTAACACTGCATGCAATAATAACTGCTGTACTGTAATAAAATGCTGATGGCAGCTCAAAATTCTTCAACCAGTCTGCTCTTGACTTACTAACCACAAAGGCACTTGTAAGCCCCGCAAACATCATGGTCATACTTACCATTGCGAATAACAAAATCAGTTTTGCCGATTTTGCTTTCGTTGCCTGTTCTTCGCTTATTTTCATTGTCATTTCCATAACTATCTTAAAAATTTATCTACTATATATACAATTTGCAATAATGAAATATACGACACACTAACCAACATCAGTGTTCTCGCAGCTTTTGCCGTTCGCAGCTGATACAGACGCACCGCATAAAACAACATCCACAATCCCAGCAAAAACACTAAAACCGCAGCAATTGGCGTCAGAAATAATTGTCCGGTATACCCTAAAACCGGCAATAAAGAAGCAATTATCAGCCAAATGGTATATAACATAATCTGCAAAGCGGTTCCTTTATCTTTTTTTCCTGTCGGAAGCATAAAGATACCTGCTTTCTCATAATCTTCATATAAAAACCAGCCAATTGCCCAAAAATGCGGGAATTGCCAGAAAAACTGAATCAAGAATAAGGTTCCTGCTTCTATGCCAAAGTCTCCTGTTGCGGCAACCCATCCTAACATAAAAGGAATGGCACCCGGAAAAGCCCCAACAAAAACAGACAACGAAGTTACCGTTTTTAAAGGTGTATAGATGCTTGTATATAAAAAAATAGAAATCGCGGCAAACATTGCCGATTTTGCATTGATTGTATACAGCAGGGATATCCCGATTATAGTAAGCAAACCCGCTACAACCAAAGCCATTCGCGAAGACATGCGACCCGAAGGAACCGGACGGTTTTTGGTACGGTCCATCAGGGAATCGATATCTTTTTCAATTACCTGATTAAAAGCATTTGAAGCACCAACCATACAATAACCACCAATTGACAGCACTGCCAGAACACTCCAGCTAAAGGGATGATCTGCATTTACACCTAACAAATATCCTGCAATAGACGAAAACAAAACACTAATGGCTAATCCCGCTTTAGTGATTTCCTTGAAATCCAGAAATATTGATTTTAATGAAATTGTATTTTTACTAGCGCTCAATATGGTAATTGTTTGAATATTTTTTTTGAGTGGTGCAAATGTACAAATTGATTATAGAAACAGAACCTTTAAAATTAGATTTTTTTCAATAAAACCTTTACAAAATAAGGACTTGCAGATTTTTAACACAATCATTTCGAAAAATCTTATTAAATATCCTAGTAATCAAAATACATATTAAAAATATCAGAACGCAGTCCTATGGTAAACCAGGTGGTACTTTGTTTAAAAGTAGCTGCCGTTTCCTGACTAGGATCAAAATTCCTGTAAATAAAACTTCCGAAGAATTTCAGATTAGTCATTGGATTAATAACATAACCTCCCTGGATATCTGCGATAAAAATACTTGTTTTATTACCCTGACCTACTTTTACACCTTTATCATACGGGCGATTTTCATCGTAACTTTTATAAATATTCCCACCGTAATTAAAACTGTCCTCTGTTGTATTAAAATCAAGGCCCCTTGTACCCACTGTAAATTTTGCATCTGCATAATAACGCCCTTTATGGTAACGTCCGATCGCCACAAGCTCTTCGAAATTTCCGCCCCACTGATGTCCCATACTCTGATTGTTATGAGCGTAATTGGTAATGGCAGCGCTATGCGAATACACATAGGGACGCACATGATTGTATTCGACCTGAAGCAACAAATCCTTCACTTTAAAGGCATTAAAGTATTTGGCGCCAATCTGATATCCGATTTTATTTCTCCAGCTGTTATCGCCTGCCTTTATATCTCCGAATGAAAACTCGTCAATCAAAAGCTGGCCGTATAAATTAACCTGGTTGTTCCACTTGTATTTTGATGTAATTGCTAAAAGCGCATTACCACTTTTTGAAGACGAGGTAAATTCAACAGTACGGTAAAAAATAATCGGATTGATGAAATTGACATCAAACCCCCTATTGTTTGTATCTGTCCAGACAACCGATTCAAAAAATCCTAAATTCAGTTTATTCGAAACATTCCAGCTCAAATAATGATTGGCCATAAATTTTGTCGCGTAGGTTTTCTCCACTGTTACGTCGGGACGGACATCTTTAAGCCACATGTAGGTGTTGGTATATTTAATTTTCCAGAATTTCGTATTGATTTTAAAATACGGATAAGGACTCGCCCCATCTCCTTCAATCAGCGAACGGTATCCGTCTCCAATGAAATTTCGGCCATAGCCTAACTGCAAATCAAAAAACTTGCTTGGAGCATATGTAATATTGGCTTCCGCTAAAGGAAAATCGTAAGCATCCGTTTTAAATCGTTTGGCAATTCCAATACCCGGAACAATGGCAGGATTTCCTCCTGAAGGTTTTATTGATTCTGCGTAATCATTAAAATAACCCGCAAATCTTCCCTGACTTTCAAAAATCGTAGTAGTAAAATTAATCTGCTTTCCTAAACCTCCCCTGAAATTCAGTGCACGCGTATTTACATAGGTAGCAGGGTCAATATCTGATGCTTTACCCATTTGTAAATCAAAAATAGGGTTTAAGGCCAGCCAATAATCTTCACCCTGGATCTGAACCAGGTTTTCATTCCAGAATTTCCTTCCCAGCCAGCCTGATGTCTTTTTCTGAAGGGATTCAGTTACCGCTTTTAAATTGTAATATTTTGAAACTTCCTCATAGGTATACGGTTTTGAAGCGGTGTGATTGTTACTGCCAACCTGATTCATTGCACCGTCAAACTGTGCATAATAACTATGGGAGAATGGAATATTTAAATGACTTTCGAATTCCGGGTTATTGTATTTTTTATACACAATACTATCCAGTTCCGTCATTGGTTTTTCTACCGGTTTTAAAATCTGAGCTGCCGCCAGCGCTTCTTCTGCAATCTGATCCGCGCTTTTCAGAGGAATATTTATCGTGATTGTATATTTTGAAAACGTTGGGTTTCCATTATAAGTAGATGGCTTTATTTGGGGAAATTTACCAAAAACACGTTTGGACTCCTGTACCAAAGATTCATCCATTGCATTTACATAAAGCACTTTGAATACTCCTTTTTCATCCACTTCAAAAAGAACTTTTACTTCTCCCTTATAACCTGACTCTTTCAGATGCTGAGGAACTTCAAAATTATGAAAGACAAAATCCTGAACTTCTTTGTAGAAACAATTTTCCAGTTTTTGGGATTGCAAATTTTCACAATTAGGAAAAACAGGAAATTGTTCTGAGGTAAAAGCGGGTGCAATTGAGGAATTATTATTTTCCTGCGAAAAGGCAAATAAGGTTGTTAAGGTAAGAATAAAAGATAAAAAAATCTTATTCACGTAGGTTTGGGTTTTCATTTAATATTGATTTGAGGTATTTTCTCCGCTAGCAATTGCCTTTGCCGCCGAAGTTCCGATTCGTTTAACGCCTAAACGGATCATTTCTATAGCTTCTGTGTAAGACCGCATTCCTCCCGCCGCTTTTACCGGCAAAGGTGATGCGTTTTCCAACATCATTATAATCGTCGGGATAGTAGCGCCGTTTGGCAAATCGTCTTTGGTCTTAAAAAATCCGGTTGATGATTTTACAAATACAGCACTGTAATGGTCTTCTTTAAAATTTGATATCACAACATTTTTTATCAAAGCGGAAAGCTGAATAATTTCTTTATCGCTCAAAGCAGCAACTTCAATAATCCATTTTACGGTTTTATTGTGGGCCAGTCCGATTTGTGTCCCGATCAGAATTTCTTCTTTTACCAAAGCAATGTCACCATTTTTAAAAGCTTCGTAGTTGCAGACAAAATCCAGGTCATCGGCTCCGTTTTCAATCGCTTCGTTGGCTTCTTTTATTTTGGTTTCCAGATTCGATTTCCCTTCCGGAAAATCGATAACAGTACCAACAAGCAAAGTCGAATTGGCCTTTGTAATTATTTCTTTTGCCAAAGCAACATATTCAGGGCGAATCATAATCAGCTTAAAACTTTCCGTAATTGCCTCAGCAATCGCAGCTTTAACCACTACAAGATTTTCAGCTTCAGAAAGCCCGGCTTGTGAAGCAGTTTTTAAGTAAGTAGCATCTAAGTATTGCTTAACATTCATGATTTTGAAATTACAGGGAACCGGCGACAAAAATACATTTAAAATTCAGAAAAAAATACTGTTTATTGCGCTTGATTTTCAGGCAACAAAAAACCCACCGAAGTGGGTCTTTATTTTCTTATATTTTATTGATTTGCTTTTTAAAAGCTATTGCCGTAAAAATGGCGGTTGTACCTCCAATTGTATTGGCTAAAATATCCGTTACATCTGCTGCTCTGGTGGTCGTAAAAACACTTTGCAGGATTTCTATTGTAATTCCGAAAAAAACCGAAAATATAAAAGCAACCAGATAAGCTTTAAAATCATCAGCCTCTTTTCCTTTTAACTCTTTTTTGAAAAACAAAATCCACGAAATTGTAAATCCGAAATGAAAGCAGAAATGTACAATTTTGTCTATGTTTGGAAAAACTACTGCCGGAATATTACTGGAATCTGTCAGACAGAAATACGTTATAATTCCCGAGCAGAGTATCGCCCAGCAGAGTAATAGCTGTTTAGGCACCTATTAATTCTTTATAAGCTTCATCAGACAAAAGAGAGTCAATTTCTGATGCATCAGCAATTTTTATTTTGATCATCCATCCAGCTCCGTAAGGATCAGAATTTACCGTTTCAGGCGCGCTTTCCAGACTATCATTAAAAGCGATAATTTCTCCTGTCAATGGCAAGAACAAATCAGAAACTGTTTTTACAGCTTCAACAGTTCCAAAAACCTCATCTTTATCAAGTGTCTGATCTAAAGTTTCTACTTCAACATACACGATGTCTCCTAACTCTTTCTGAGCAAAATGAGTAATTCCTACAGTTGCAACGTCTCCTTCGATGCTAACCCATTCGTGATCTTTTGTGTACTTTAAATTTGCTGGTATGCTCATAATAGTTGTGTTTGAAAATTGATAATTGAATATTGAAGCCACAAATGTAATAATCTTCTAATGAAATCTGGTTTAGAAACTCAAAATTAATTTCCGAAATTATATCGAAGCGTAAATCCGGATCGAATATTCGTTAATGGAAAAGATGTTGATATTACAGCCTTCGAGAACGAGTGATCGTAATAGAATATGGCCGTTAAGTTTTTACTAAACGCATAATCCGCCGTAAGCTTTATCGCCCAGATATTTTGTCCTGCAGCCAGCTGATTGTTGTCATAATCCAAGTAGCGTACTAATGTTTCGTTGTTCCTTAAAGAGAAATCTGCTTTGATATTGATATCACTCTTAATAATTCCTGTCGGGTTATCGGCAAGTCTGGAAGAAAAAATAACGTCTTTAAAACGGTATCCTAAGCCTACAATATATTCCATTCCCTTGACTTCCGTCAATAAATTATTATCAAAACTCATGGATAATGCTCTGTCTTTTTTGATTTCCGTTAGTACCCTTAAAGAACTTTTCAATTCAAAATCTACCCGGATAAGCGGACTGAACTGCTCTACCAAATTGACATTTGACATGATCGTCTTATTAAAGAAGTTACCATTGACATCCTGTCCGTCCGGCTTTTCAAAATAATCAAAATTGGACCTGAACTGATTGATCGAATACGAAGCCCTGTAATTATGCTGTAAGGAGAAACGTTTGAATTTATCTTTGAAATATTTATAACGCATCAGTCCGTTGTACTTAATACTCCAGTTTGGAATCGGGAAACTTCTGAAAATATCGGTTGAGGCACCTGAAGCGTCTTTTCCGGAATAAGCGGCCAAAAATGCAGGCAATAATACCGCCTGATTGCTTTTCCCGAATCCTATCGGGTACCCCTGATTAGAGGCATACAATTCCCTTTGTTTCTTAAACGGATCTTCGTCTGCCGGATTTGCAGGAGGCGCGGGAACATCATTCACATCATATCTTGGTATAGGATTTCCTGCTCCGTAATGGTCTTCGGCCAGTCTGTTCGCAATGATCAGACGATTGTTTCTAAAATCATCAAATGCAGCTGACTGCGTTTCGTTGCTGGTCGAAAATGAGGTTCCGATTAACATCGTTGAAATAGAGAACATACCATAAGTGTAACGCGACAGTGGCTTGTATTCCAGGTCACTCTGATCTACACTATATTGTTCTGATGAATTTTCAGAATACGACCGGTCCATGGCCAGGTCAATCTTTAAGTCAGGAAACAAATCAACATTGGCGGTTACTTTCAGAATTTTGTTGGTTACCTGCGTAAAGTTCTGATTGAACTCCTGATAATTGGTCAGCCATCCATTTTTGGCGGCTTCATAACGCACATCATCCTGGCTTCCGAAAACAAACCCTAAGGTTGGTCTTGATGTACCAAAGAAACCAACTCCCGGTGTATATCCGGGTAACACAGTTCCGTTATTTATCGTATAATTCACCTGAATATTTTTAACACTGGTCAGAACCCCGATCAGGCCATCATAAAAAGGACTGCTGGCCGTAACCGGTTTGGCCGTATTTACAATTTTCTCTCCCGGTTTTGGCGGTGCTGCTGTTTTAGGTTTTGCCGGTTTTTTTCCTCCCGGTGTTAAGCCCAAATACTTGTACAGCATCCCCATATTAAAGGTTGATGTCAACGTATTTGAATTGGCATTCTGAATCGTATTCCCTAAATCGTAAATACTTCCGTCCGGTGCTTCATACTCCGAAAGAGCCGTTGAAGACCGCTGCCAGCTGTAATCTGCCGTATAGGAATAATTTGCTTTCACAAAACTTAAAACCGGAATTTTATTGATCGGAATCTCATAATTCAGTATCAATTGCTGCACGTGCTGGTTAGGTGTACCGATATCCCAGTAATCATCCCAGATATTGAAATCCTGTTTTGGTGAATTATCCTCGTTTAAAAAATTTCTAACAATATTATTGGACGCTGCAGTATAATTAATCTTTAATGATTTAGTCAGGTTATAACCAAAACCATACTGATAATTAAAGGCAAAATTCCTTCTGTACAACGGATCAATTCCGATTCCCTCAACATCTACATCCCTAAATTGCTGACGGTTACTTTGTCTTAAAATATTGGTATTGAAAGTTACGTTAGACGGTAAATAATTGACATTGAAATCGCTTAGCATTTTCCAATATTCACTTTTTTTCATGAATTTGGTTTTCTTAAACGGAACTACTTCTTTGGGCTGAAAAGTATATGCATAATTTATCGCCGTATTCGATTGCTCGTCATTATAATCCGCTACTTCATAATCATGACGTTCTACCTGATTGTAGGATTGTGAAAAGGTGAAATTCTCAATATCGTACACATGTTGTTTCTGTTCCGGAGCCCTGTCTTTTCTTACGCCGATAAAGTTGATACTTTTACGTTTCGTATAATCAACTGCACGGGTTCTTATATTCTCTTTTTCATTTTCATCAGTTGTTTCTTTCAGCAGCTGTTTTAATTTTATATCCTGATTAAAAGGATCGTACTCCGGCGTAATTACCTCTTCTCCGATAGCATAATTAAATGGCAGGTTGATTCCCCATTTTGGAGGTAATAACTTTCCTAAATTTAGATTTGTTACAATGTTGTATTGCTGAATGTCTTCTCTGTCTCTTTCGTTTGCCCCTTCTTCAAGTGCTCCGAAACCAATTGTACTTTTACGTCCGGTTGCCGAAACGGTTGCAAAATCAGCCATATTGGTATCCACACTCAATATCGCAGCCATTCCGCCTTTATTCTCCAGATCGGCCATACGAAGTTCGTTAAACCATACTTCCCCTTTTACATTTCTGCGTTCCTCCCTGCTTTTTAGTCCAATCATCAGGGTTCGTACCAAACCAAAATTAGGATTTCCTTTGATCCCCAATCTTAATCTCGCGTCTCCGTCACCTCCGGCTATTGATAAGTCATCATCAGGATAGTAAACACCATTGATATCCCTTTTATCAGAATTGATATCCAAAGGCATGGCCTTGATTTTCATTTTGGTTAACAAGTCAAGTGCCAGATCGATATCATTTTCCTCAAGCCACACCTTATCTGCACTTACTCTTCCTGTGCCTTCCGGCCGGGTTACTTTTAACGGAATTTCTATCTGATAATAGTTTTGCGTAAAGTCATTTCCAAAACGGATAAAGGCAGCCATTTCGTCATCCTGCAATTCAGTGTCATTCGGCAGTGATTCTGCGTGTAAAAACATTTTCAGTTTTTTATACTGACGCATGTCAACACTTACATTTTTAAAAACAGCTCTTGAATCTTTATATTCCAGTCCGCCACCTGAAACCCTTAAGGCAAGTGACTGCTCATTCTGATTGATTACCGTATTATTATTGTACAATTGTTCTCTTTGTACTCCGGGAGGAGTCACATAATTGATAGGTAATTTTGTATCATTCTCCTGAACGTTTACAGCAAGAACATCAAAATCCGTATTGTCATTCGCAGGATCCGTATCATTTGCATCAAGGGTTCCTGTATATCTTCTCCACTCGCCTCTTACCAGATCCAGGGCTCCGAAACGCACAGTCATCTGTTCATTAAAACCCGTCATAAACATACGCATGAACCGGATCGATCTGAAATCGGTAATATTCCCAATCGTATTCTGAGGCTGGGAAACCGGAATTTTAAACTGGATCCATCTTGCGCTCGTGGTACTTCCGTTTGGCAATTCAATATTACTCACGTTACGAATATCTGTAATGTAGTTTTGACCGACAGCCATATTGGGTCTCATATCAATACTGTATTCATAATAAGCATTGATTGTATTCATCGTATTGTCACGATTGATATCTTCTACATCCGGTAAAGTAGTCGCACCACGGTTCGGATCATCGACACTAACGGCAGAGTTACCTTCAACGCCATTATATCTTTTATAGCGTTCCTGTACGCCTCCTTCTGTATTTAAATAATATTTATAATTATCTGCTGCAGGATCTTCTTCTCCGGCATAATTATTATAAATGGAACCTTCTCGCGTATCCGGTAAACCATCTAAACCAACATCCTGGTTTCTACGGTTATCCGCATTGGTATCGAAGGCATAAATCAAAGATTGTGAAGCCGGAACATCTCCCCAAAGCGGTTGCGGATTAACCACTACCTGATCCGGACCTAATCCGTTTTCGTATTGTTTTCTTCCGTCCTTCAGGACATCTTCGGAAACTTCTCCTAAGTTAAAATAGATTTTTCCTGTATTATTCGGTTGTGCCTGGCCTGCGCCTACATAAGGATCCAATACCCAGAATTGTACATACTCAACGTTCCCCTGCTCAAAATTGGTGGAATTTAAAGAGCGCATGATACCTCCAAAATTAGATGCTGGAGAATCTGTATTAAAATTTGGATTATTGTTGTATGGCCCTCTTTCAGATGGGTAATAACTTAAATCAAGTGTATTGATCACCTGAATCTGACCTTGTGCAATATCGGTATTTGGATATAACTCTTTACTGTAAACCCTTCTTGTGGTATTTAAAGACAAGTCGTCATTTGAAATACCGGATGGTTTTGAAGAGAAGAAAACAGGATCTATGGTGTACCATGCTAATTTTGCCCTTTTGTGTCCATAACTTAGCGTATTGGAATTCGCATTAAAAGTAACGTCGTTTATCGAATTTACAAACGGTGTTGAGGCTAAACTCCACGCATAAGCAGAACGCATGTCAATGGTCGACTGCGAACCTTCAAAATCATCAACATAGATGGTTGCCTCTCCTTCAAAATCGCTGGCTTTTGGAGCATCCGGTTTTAAAAAAGCAACTTCACCGCGAATTGAAAGATTAGACGGAACATCGGTGTCGATATTTGGCAATTTATTGACTAATCGGGTAAAGAAAGGAACTTCGGTCGAATAGTTCCCGTTAAAACCAAAAATGGTATTGTTTACAGATTCCTGACCGTAACTTGACTTTTGGGTAAATGGTCTTTCTGTCATTTTCAGGAACGTTCCCCCAACGACAAAATTATCAGAGATTTTATGCTCTACATTAACCCCCATAAACCTACGGGTTTGCTGTCCGAAAACGGAATTATTTTCTAAAGAAACTTCAATTGGCGTATTGGAGGCCTGAAGTGAAGGGTCCAAAATCTGAACTCTTCCCAACTGATAATCCACACTATAATCAATTCCTTCTACCAAAACCCTTCCGCCTGCGGTTACGACCACAGATCCCTGCGGAACATTAAAGGCTCCAATCGGAATACCGTTATTTCCGGAAGATTTGTATTTTCCGCGTAATAAGAATTTGTTTTTATCACTATCCTGCAACGCTCCCGACTGTGTGTTTTTATACATGTTTCTAAACACATATTTCTGCTGATTTACGTTGTAGGTAGAAGGCGTATTATAATCTTCTCCCGTTCCCGTATTTAATTTTTTAAACAAAAGCTCCCCAAAAGGTTCTTTGGTCGTAAAAATAATTCGCCCGTTTTGGGCATCAACGGTTATGCCTGGAATGTAATCAAAGAATCCGTCACCACCTCCCTGCGGGTCATTATTGTAATTTAACTGGTCTAAGTTAAATACATTCAGTAATGGTGTTTTTGTGATGTAATAATTATTTGGATCAGGATTATTAGGATCATCATCCGGAAAATGGCTTCCCGGAACAGCACTAATATAATTTATTGGAGACGGATCTGTATAAAGAATATTCAACCTGAAATCATCTTGCTTGATCTGATACGCCTGAGGAATCTGATACACGTTTTTCATCATCAAATCCCAAACCGGATTGTTTACGTTTGTCAAACTGCTTTTCAGCATTTTCAAAATTAAACTTTGTGTGATGATGGTCTGATTCGACGTGTTATTTCCATTTACTACTGTTCCGTCAATACCATCACTTCCAAACTCTCCCACCTGGTATATTTTGTCTCCAACGGTATATTCGAAAGCTACTGCCAGAATCTCATCGTTTGCCAGTCGCTGCTGCAGGGAAATATATCCTAATTGCGGATTGAAAGTATATTCGTTGCTGGTTAATTTTCGGGCATTTTCGAGTACAGAATAATCCGTTCCTTCACTTGCCGTTACTGAAGTAAATCCATTTTTTGCTGTTACGATTTCCCTGATATTCTGGTTCAGAAAACCACCGTTACCTATGGTTGCCGGATCGTATTTGTTATTCTTATTGTCAGTTGGTGAATCGATACCTGCCGTAAAAAATCCTGTAGTCGGGTTTATGACCACGACTTCGTTATCCGGAATTCCCGTAATTTGGGCCTCCCCTAAATCCTGAAGTGCAATAACGTTTCTTAGGTTATTACCGGTTGTACTTACCCTGTTTTGTTTGTTGGTTACCCAAACCTCTAATCTTGTAATCTGAACACGGCTTTCTATAAATGGATATTTCCTTAAAGAAGCATCATATTTGTTTCTAAAATATTGAGAAAGGAAGAAATGTCGGTCGTTATCATAGTCTAAAGCATACAAATCAAAATTCTGAACCGTACCACCACCTTCTGCAACTATACTTTTGGTCTGGGACTTCTGTTCTGAAAAAACTCCGGTAATAGTTGTCTTTCCAAATTGCAGCTGGGTCTTTACCCCAAATAAACTCTGGGCACCTCTTATTAAGGTACTGTTAAGCGGCATACTGACATTACCTACCTCAACTTTTTGGATAATATCATCTTCTGAGGGCGTATAAGCCAGTTTGAATAAATTCTGAAAAGCAAATGTAGACTGCGTATCATAGTTCGCATTTACCTCTAACCGGGTACCTACTTTTCCCATCAGACTCATACTGATTCGCTGATCAAAATCAAAAGTCAGATTGGAGCGGTTTCTTGGAGAGAATGAAGGATTGTCCTGCTTGGTATAACGTATCCCAAGATCCATTTCTACAGATCCTGTGGGCTTTACATCTATGGTATTGCTTCCGAAGATACTTTCGAAAAGACTTGAATTAATGTAATAGCGGGGCAGCAAATCCTTTTTGGCGGCTTCGCTTCCTAATTTTTTACCATCAATGGCATCTGATTTTTTTCTGAAATAATCACGTCTGGCTTCCTTGAGGACTAACGCTTCGTATTCTTTGGGTGTTAAGACAATCGGATATTCGATAGAAAAACCATCTACTGAACTGGTATAGATGTAACGGTCTGTAATGGGATCATATTTATAAGCCGAAAGTATACTTGGTGGATTTTCCAACTCCAGCTTCCCTACGGAAAACTGTTTTTTTGTTGTATCTTGAACTGCTGGATTTACTTGCGCCCGCAAAACATTACCGCAAAATAAAACCAGTAAAAAAATACAAATTTTACGCATACAATTCGTTTATATAAATTGAGTTTATAAGCTTTTTAATGCTTTTTTAATGATCGTTTCAACAGTTGCTTCCGGATCTTCTTTTACGATTTTTTCGACTACTTTTTCTGAAGTTTTACGAACAAAACCTAAAACTTCCAAAGCAGATAACGCTTCATCCCGGTTTGTATTGTTCTGAACTACTGAAACTTCATCCAAATCGTATAACTTTAACACTTTTTCTTTTAAATCAAGTATAACTCTCTGTGCTGTTTTGCTTCCGATCCCTTTTATAGACTGAATAACACCCACATCTCCAGAGGCAATGGCGTTTATAATTTGTCGGGGTTCTATCGAAGATAACATTGTTCGTGCAATACTGGCTCCGATACCCGAAACAGATAAGAGCATTCTGAAAATTTCGCGCTCTGATTTCTCTGCAAAACCAAATAAAGTATGCGCATCTTCTTTGATTTGAAGATGCGTATACAGTTTTATATTTTCAGCATTGGGAATTAATGAAAAGGTGTGTAAAGATATATTTACCTGATAACCAACTCCGCCACAGTCAATTATGACGTCTGTTGGATTCTTTTCAACCAATTTCCCCTGCAAATGTGCTATCATAGTGTAATTTATTAGGCTCAAATATAACAAAAATGCAATAAAAATAAGACAATATTATTTGATCCTTATTGTCTTTACTATTTAGCCAGTTTATTTTTTTTATTTTCTTTTTCCTGAGCGTCAATAACTGCAATAGCAGCCATATTAACCATCTCTTCAACGCTTGCTCCTAATTGGAAAATGTGGACTGGTTTACCCATTCCCATCATGATCGGACCAATTGAATTTACTTTGTACAATTCTTTCAATAATTTATACGTAATATTCGCTGATTCTAAGTTTGGAAAAATCAATGTATTTACTTTTTTACCGGCTAATTTAGAGAAAGGGAATTTCTCTGCCAGCATCTCCTGGTTCAGGGCAAAATCGGCCTGAATTTCTCCGTCAACAATTAATTCCGGATGGTTTTTGTGTAAATACGCTACTGCTTCTCTTACTTTTGACGCCCCGGGACTTGTTGAAGAACCAAAGTTTGAAAACGAAACCATTGCGATAACAGGCTCAACACCAAACATTTTGGCTGTTTTTGCTGTCATGATCGCAATATTAACCAAATCTTCTGAAGATGGATTAATATTGATTGCCGTATCGGATAAAAACATTGGCCCACGGGAAGTCAGCATCATGTTTGCTGTTGCAACCAGTGATGCTCCGGGTGCTTTTTCAATTAATTGTAACATTGGTTTAACCACGCTTGGGTAACTTCTGGTGTGACCTGTAACCAAAGCATCTGCTTCCCCTTCGTTGACCATCATGGCGGCAAAATAGTTTCTTTCGCGCATGAATTTTTGAGAGTCAAGTAACGAAACACCTCTTCTGTCTCTGGTTTCCCAGTACGAAGTGGCAAATCTGTTTCTTCTTGCTTCTTCTTCACTCGTTTTGGGATCAATAATTTCTATTTCGGCATCAAAACCTAATTCGGCTTTCAGCTCTAAAATCACCTCTTTATTTCCTAATAAAATTGGAAAACCAATTCCGTCCTCATACACAATCTGAGCTGCTTTTAAGACATTTAACTGATCTGCCTCTGCAAAAACAATTCGTTTTGGATCCATTTTAGCACGGTTTGTCATCAGACGAACCATTTTATTGTCGTTCCCCATACGTTCGCGAAGCGCGTCTTCATAGGCTGCCCAGTCTGTAATAGGATTTTTGGCCACTCCCGATTCCATGGCTGCTTTTGCAACCGCCGGTGCTACAATCGTAATCAACCTTGGATCGAATGGTTTTGGAATGATATAATCTCTACCGAAACCTAATTTTGTTGCTCCGTAAGCTACGTTTACCTGCTCCGGAACGGGTTCTTTTGCTAAAATAGCCAATGCTTTTACAGCAGCCATTTTCATCGCTTCGTTGATTTTTGTAGCTCTTACGTCTAATGCTCCCCTAAAAATATAAGGAAAACCTAAAACGTTATTTACCTGATTAGGAAAGTCAGAACGGCCTGTAGCCATAATAACATCTTTACGGGTTTCTGTAGCTAAATTATAATCGATTTCCGGATTCGGATTTGCCATCGCAAAAACAATCGGATTGTCATTCATGCTTAGTAACATTTCAGGCGAAAGAATATCTCCTGACGATAATCCGATGAAAACATCAGCGCCTTTCACAGCTTCTGATAATTCAATTTTTGCACCGTCTACCGCATATTTCAATTGTAGTTCTGATAGTGAAGGATTGTCTTTCGTTAAAAGTCCTTTACTGTTAAACATTTTAATATTTTCTACTTTTACGCCCAGTAAAACATATAAGTCCGTACAGGCGATTGCAGCCGAACCTGCTCCCGAAACTACCACTTTTACATCTTCTGCTTTTTTTCCTGCCAGTTCTAATGCATTGATCAAAGCTGCCGAAGAAATAATAGCCGTACCGTGCTGATCATCGTGCATTACCGGAATATCTAATTCTTCTACAAGTCTTCTTTCGATTTCAAAAGATTCAGGCGCTTTAATATCTTCCAGATTGATTCCTCCAAAAGTCGGGGCAATATTTTTTACCGTCTGGATAAATTCTTCAATATCCTTCGTTCCGATTTCGATATCAAAAACATCAATATCAGAGAATATTTTAAACAACAAACCTTTTCCTTCCATAACCGGTTTTGAAGCTTCAGGACCAATATCTCCAAGTCCTAAAACAGCTGTACCGTTTGAAATTACAGCAACCAGGTTCCCTTTTGCTGTATATTTATATACGTCGTCAATATTTTTTGCAATTTCTAAACATGGCTCTGCAACTCCCGGAGAGTATGCCAAAGATAAGTCTCTTTGTGTCGCATATTTCTTTGTTGGAACTACCTGAATTTTTCCCGGAGTCGGCTTTGAATGGTATAATAATGCCTCTTCTCTTTTACTGTCTTTACTCATTGTTTTTAGCTTTTATTCTAGCTTACAAAGATATAAGTCTTCATTTAAAATGGCATGTTTTTGTCGCTTTCTTTTGTTAAAATAACAATTGCAGCCCTCACAAAAAAATAGTCCGGCAGAATCCGGACTATTTTTTAAGGCTTATTTTTTAGAATTTACTTACTGTGAAATATAAGAATTTAAATGATGAATGGTATCTTTTTGAATTTCGATAATGGCCTTCACCACATCACTTATGGAGATGATTCCAACGACGATTCCGTTTTCTAAAACCGGTAAATGCCTGATGCGTTTGGTGCTCATGAGTTCCATACAGTCTTCGATATTATTGGAAAGTTTTACCGAGAAAACCGTGCTTTCCATAATTTCGTGTACAAATGTTTCTTTTGAAGATTTGTCTTTCAGAACAATTTTTCGGGCATAATCCCTTTCGGATAATATTCCTTTTAAATCGGATCCGTCTATCACCAGAATTGCTCCTATGTTTTTTTCTCCCATTACTTTCAGTGCTTCATAAACCGTTGTGGTGGAGCGTACCGAATAAACATTTTTCCCTTTTGCGTTTAGTATTTGATCTACAGTCATATCTGAAAAATTTTAAGTCCTATAAAGTTAAAAAAAATTGCATACACACGACAACGAAATCGATTTTTTAAAACTTAACGTATTCATTTTAAATATAATACGGTTTATTTCAACTTTTGGAAATTTTACTTTAAAAAAAGGAAGGAATTTTAAGACTTTTTTGTGAAAAGTTCAGATTTTCAGCTATTTACATATTTATTAAAAAAGTTTTTTTTATATTCTAGAATATAAACTTTATCACTTGGACACTATGCCCAACTAAATGTCCAACCAAGGTATTCATAAGACATAATTAACTTTAACTTGGACACCTTGTCCAACTATATGTCCAAGTTTTGTTTTATTTTATATCTATAATTAGGTGAATTGATTTCTAATCCATTATCTTCTATAAGCCCTAAAACTTTCATCTTTGTCAGATGTCTTTGTGCTGTTTTATAACCTATCTTAAAGTTAGAAGAATATTCTCTGGTACTTGCTTCTTCAATCGATCTTAACCATTCATATCCTGCTAGCTGTTGATTGCTTAATTCTTTTAGATTGATATGTGAATTGATATTTTTTACAGATTGTAAGCTTCTTGGAAAATTAAAAACTAAATATGGTTCATTATAAGTTATAATAGGAAGAGGTAAATTGTACTTGATTGGTAAATCTTTAATCGTTTCAAATCCTAGCCCTCTTTGTTCTACCAATTTCATTTGGTCAAAAACATACATTATTTTAGGATTTCTGCTTAATGAAGGTGCATTGAATTTTTGTATTTGTTCAAGCTTTATTGGTTTTACCGGATAACCTGGACTTTTTACAACAATAGCGTCATCATTTACCTCTAAATAAATTGGAGCACCCTGTATATTATAATCTCTATGCACTATAGCATTAATTATAGCTTCACGTATTACATCAGACGGATAATCATAAATTGTTTCTCTTTGAGCATTAGATCTATCAATTTGTTTATCAATAACATCTTTAAACCATTCTATTGCATCATTGGCTTGATTAATTATTGGCCCTTCAATGGTTTCTAATTTCTCTTTCCTATTTGCTGATTTATATGTCGCCCTAATTAAAGCATTTTGATAAACTAACTGTGGCCTTGTACCAAAAAGCAACAATCCAATTCCAGTAGGGGAATATATGCCGTTTTTATTTTCGATAAGTCCCAATTGGTCGAAAATATGAAAAAAATCATTAGAGTTCGCTTTGACACCAAGTTTAGCTATATCTATAAATTGGTTAAGTTTTTTATTTGATAAATCCGTAATTTTTGCTTTTATTTCTATATTTTCAAGTTTTGAAAGCACTATGTTTTCTTTAACTTCTTTAACTTTCTTTGCCCTATCTTCAGCTTCTAAAATAAATTGTTTATTTGCTTCCCGAATTTCTTTTTGTAAATCTGGATCAAACATTTCTACGTCGATACCATTATCGATAAGATATTGTATTCCTTTTCTATCCACTGAAGGATCTGGGTCTTCAATACCAACATACACTTTTTTAATACGCGCATTTACAATTCTTTCGGCACAACCCAGTTTAGGGCGTTTTCTTGCTCCTGGGGCACAAGGTTCTAATGTTGCAAAAAGTACAGAATTATCTACATTATCACTACGATGTTTTCTCTCTAACAATGTAAATTCGGCATGGTCTCCATGGCGTAATTCGCCCCTGTGACTACTATCTACCTCACCATTAGCTTTTACTAAAATAGCACCTACTTTTGGACTTATTTTGTCTTGACGAGGTTCCTGGATCGACTTATGCATTTCTGCAATAGCCATTTCCATGTATTTTCTAGAATTAAAATCAATATTTTTCTTAGCCATATTTCATTTTGTGTTATTTAAAATTGCACCAATTTATTCAAATCAAGCAGTTCTTTATTGTCATTTTTAAAACTTTATACTTCCAAGTGGAAAAAAAATCACCTGCTTAATTTCACTTTATTGCGAGTATATAGCTTACTAAATCAAAAAATAAACAAAAGTAAGAAAAAACTTAAATAAAATAAAATTTTTTAAACATAAATACATCTGTAAACGTTTAAGATTTTTTTTTATTAAAGCACATATTTTCAAATATTTACATATTTATTAAAAAAATAATCGAAGCACATATTATCGTATGTTAAAATTAATAACTAGAAGTTGCAAATTGCATTAGTTATCAACAGGACATATATGTCTCGTGCTTTTTTCCTACAATTCATTAAGTTTGACTTGTAGGAAAATAAGATATCAATCTTTAGATCTTAATTATAATCTATAAAAAAGCTATCATGGAAAAAAATGAAATTAAAAAATTAGAAAATCTTAAAAAATTAATTGCTCCGTATTTCAATCCTAAAAAACCGTATACTGATAAGACAAGAAGTTATTATACTGCTCAAATTAAGTTACAGAATTATTACGAGCTTGGCTCTACAATCACCAATATGCTAAAAATGTGCATTCTGGCATTGGAACAGCAAGAACATACAATTTCGCAGACAGACCAAGGCTCTTCTATTAATGTGATGCTGATTTTAGAAATGGTACTGGAAATGTTTCCTTTGGATGAATTTGAGGTATTCGATGAAATTAATAAAATGTGCCTTGCAGATTCTTAAAACATTCATGAATAGATAATTGAAAAAGTTTTATTTTATTGCTGCATTATTCTCAGTTTCAGCATTAGCGTCATTTTTGTCATTTCGACGAAGGAGAAATCTTCACAAGTAACTCTACAAAGTATTTCTAAGCTTTGTAGAATTTTGTCGCGAAGATTTCTCCTTCGTCGAAATGACAAGCTGGACGAATCGCTATCGCTCGAGTCTCCTCCGTCGAAATGACAAGCTGGAGGAAATTATCTGCGCAGAATGGCTTGAGGCTATAACTAAAAAAATCCCCTTTCTAAAATTTAGAAAAGGGATATTTTTAAGTAATAATGAAATTATAAATTCGTAATAATAAATTCGCTTCGTCTGTTTTGCTGGTGTTGCTTTTCGGTACATTTTACACCGTCGGCACATTTGTTGACCAATTGGGTTTCTCCGAATCCTTTTGGGGCCAGTCGGCTGCCGTCAATTCCTTTCTGAATCAGCCAGTCTTTGGTCGATTGTGCTCTTTTTTCGGAAAGGATCATATTATTCGAAGCGGATTGCCGGCTGTCGGTATGCGAACGGATATCGAGTTTTATGGTCGGATATTGTTTCAAAACATCTACCAGTTTCTGCAATTGCGGTTCTGATGTTTTCTTGATGGTGGCTTTTCCCAAATCGAAAAAATTCATCGGGATATTTAGCAATTTCGCCAAATCTGTCCCAACTGCGATAGGCTTAAGCGTAACGGAATTAATCTTGATTTTTTTGACTTCGATGGTTTTGGCAACTATCGGTTTGGCCTTCTTTTCCAGCTCGATCATAAAGGTGGTTTTTCCGGATGCTTTTTTTATGCTTATCGGAGCTTCCTTGATTTCATAATCAGCCTTGGATGTTTTGATAAAATACTTTTTACCGCATTTTACATTCGGAAAAATATAATTGCCATTTTGATCCGAGACCGCTTCCAGAGAATTCTGACGCGTTTCATCGAACAAAATTAAAGCCACTCCCGAAAGATTTTCCTTGGTTTCGGCATCTGTAATTGTACCTGACAAATCCTGCTCACAGATCAGTTTTCGAATTTCGGTAAAACGGTATACATCGTCCAGTCCATGACCGCCTTCTCTGTTGGAGGAAAAAAATCCGTTTCTGTTTTTACTGTTTATGACAAATGCAAAATCGTCCTGTCTGCTATTGATGGGTTCTCCCACGTTTAGTACTTCATCAAAAGTGTCCTTCCTGGTTATTCTGGAAACGAAAACGTCCAGTCCGCCAAGACCCGGACGACCGTCGCTGGCAAAATAAAGTTCGTTGTCGTCTGAGATAAACGGAAATGTTTCTCTTCCTTCGGTATTGATTTCCGAACCTAAATTCTCCGGTGTACCAAAAGTCCCATCTTTTCCTATACTCACTTTAAAAATGTCTGACTGTCCCAATGTTCCCGGCATGTCTGATGCAAAATACAATGTTTTTTCATCCACACTTAAGGCAGGATGCGCCACACTGTACTGGTCACTGCTGAAAGGTAGTTCCTGTACATTTACCCATTCGTCATTGACAAGAGAGGCTTTAAACAGTTTTAAAAACGACACTTTATTTTCGTTCTCTTTTCTTTTTCCGTTTACCGAATTATTTCGGGTAAAATACATCGTTCGTCCGTCTTTTGTAAAAACGGGTGTCGACTGATTTAAATTGGTACTTAAATTCTTTTTATGAAAAAACATTGTTTCTCCAATACTGCCGTCGGGCATCATTTCAACAGCGTACAAAGTCGAAATCGATTTGTTGGTCCACTTAAAACTTTTCTTTACGATCGAACCGGTATCCCTGGCCGATGTAAAAACTAATTTGTTGCCTAAAACCGTACTTCCGTAATCGGAATCTTTGGAATTAATTCCGGCATCGGCGATTTCAAAACGGCCTGAATTGGTTTTAATATCTTCTAAATAATTTCGGTTTTTGCTAAACAAAATCGCCCTCTGATCTGAGGGTGCTTTTTGACTGAATTTTTCTAAAACCTGATCTGATTTCGTATAATTTCCGTCCGTTTTTAAACATTGGGAATACCGAAATACATAATCGGCATCCTGATTATCATTCAACAGGAATAACTCATCGTAATATTGTAAGGCTTGCTGTAAATCGCCTGTAAAATAGTAGGAATTAGCAAGTCTCTGTAATATTCGCTCTTCTCTATACCCCTTTTTAATTAACTTTTCGTACCTTTTTGCGGCATCTGCGTAAGCGTAACTATCGTATTTTTTATCCGCTTTTTTGATACTTCCCGTCTGAGCATTCGCATTGCATAAAAAGCAGAAAAACAAAAAGGAGTAAACTAAGTTTTTAATTTTCATATTTAGTCAATTAAAAGAATCTTGGTGAGGTCAGTTTGTTGTAATTATTGAAAAAGTCAAAACGAAGGAAAATTTCATGTGAACCCGAATTGTATTTTCTTAACTGAGTCGTTTCATGATCATATCCATAACCAATGTACATGCCTTTGGTCACCTGAAAACCGGCCATGGCACTTACCGATGCACTCCAGCGATAGGCAACGCCAACCACAAACTTATCATTAAACATAAAATTACCCGAAACATCAACCTGCAGCGGAGCTCCTTCCACCATTTTGGTCAATATTGCCGGTTTGAATTTGATATATTCGAGACGATCTAAATCAAACACATAACCTGCCATGAAATAGTAATTTATTTTCTCCTTAAAAATTGCGGTGTCGTTATCGTCGTAACGTTTGGTTTCTATAAAATTCGGAACAGACAATCCCACATACATTTTATCGGAATGCCAATAAACCCCTGCTCCTACATTTGGCGTAATTTTGTTGCTTAAATCCTGAAATTGCGGATCGTTCTGATCTTCATAAGTCAATTTATTTACATCGAGATTAAAAAGGTTTGCAGTTCCTTTTATTCCGAACGAAAGCTTAAAGGATTCAGAGGTTTGAATACTATAAGACAAATCGGCCGATAGCGTGTTTTCATTCGTAGGTCCGATTTTATCGTTTACCAAAGAAACTCCCAAGCCCAATTTGCTGTTGTTTAAAGGTGTATTTACCGAAAATGTGCTGGTTTCCGGCGCTCCGTCCAGACCCACCCATTGTGTACGATACAACCCAAAAACACTTAAGACACCACGCGAACCCGCATAAGCCGGATTGATTTCAATCGTGTTGTACATGTATTGCGTAAATTGAGAATCCTGTTGTGCCGAACACACCACCGAGATAAACATAAAAACTAAAATTAACTTTTTCATTTAGTAAGCTTTAAAAACGGTTCAGCTAGTACCAAACCGTTTATATTTTTTTATTTATTCATATACAGGTACCCGCTTAATTCGTGTGAATTTGAGGCACTGTCTTTGTATTTTAAAATGTAGAAATAGGTTCCTACCGGTAATCCGTCTGATTGTTTAACGGTGGCGCGGCCTTCTGAGAATCCTTTGAATACTCTGTCTTCATTGTTGTAATGATCAGCATCATAAACCAAAACACCCCAGCGGTTATAGATTTCAACTGTATTCTCAGGATAACATTCGATTCCACGAATGTAAAATCTTGTGTTTTTATTGTCTCCGTTTGGAGAGAATGCTTTTAAAGGCTCAATCATACAACCATTTAACGCTAACACCGTAGGCTTATCTCCCAGATTGTCTTCGTTGTCCGATTTATCCTCAACCACAACTCCCCTGACACTAACTCCCTGAGCGGTTGCCTGATTGCTTACACTTCCAAGATTGATATCAGACTGTTTTATTTTATACTGTGCTGTGAAAGTGTTTTCATCTGTTTCGTTGACATCCAGATCAATTGCCTGACCTGAGACTTCAATACCCGGTAAAGGATCACGAACGGTAATCCCTTTTAATGGAACGTTACCTGTATTGGTTATCTTAAACTTATAGGTGATGGTTTCTCCTGCATTGGCAAATCCGCTGGCATTTTCATCATTGAAGGTTCCCGTTTTGATAATCGCAATCGCCGGAAATTCAACAAAAACATGCAATGTTGCAGAACTGCAATTTGTTGCGCTTGCTTTTTCGCAAATCTGATATGTTACAGTATAATGTCCGCCCGGAGTATTTGGAAGTACGTTTACGGTTCCATCTGTATTCAATTCAAAATAAGGACTTGCTGAAGTCTTGGTAATTAGTACATCCGTTGGATTAATTGCCGTTCCGTTTAGTAAATCATTGTCGAGGACATTTATAAATTCAAGAGAACCGTTTATTCCGTCAACCGCTACTTCTGCATCATCATTTGCTACAATCGGCGCTGTTGGATTTATCGGAGTAGTGGCATTCAATACGGTAACAGTCACAATCGCCTGACTACAATTAGACGGATTGGAAACATCACAAATCTGATACGTCAACTGATAGTTTCCTGACGGAGTTCCCAGTTTTACCTCTACAGCCCCATTAGGATTTAAAATCAGGTTTGCATTTGGAATCACCGTACTTAAAACCGCATTTGCCGGATTTATTACTGATCCGTTTAGGATATCATTATCAAATATATTCAGTGAGGTATTTACTCCTTTGCTTGCATCTATTGGGCCAGCCATGTCGTCTTTTGCCTGAATGGTAAACGTTGGTCTTGCATTACATTGCGGTGTAGCTGTCGGATAATTTACAACAACACTTTTTGTAGGGTTTAATGAAAACTCCATTGTCACTGCCGGTCTTGTATTTTCAAATCCATCAGCACCTTCTGTCCATTGCCCATTGGCAAGTAACCATCCCGGCCAGTCTAATCCTTTTCCGTTGCTGTCAATAACTGCTCCCGGCCATAAAATATTTCCGCTCAATGGCAAATCAGTTTGGGTAGCGACAACATTGTTTGCACTATCAATCCATTTTATCGTTAACAGATTAGTTGGTGTGAAATTATCTGCTACCACATTGTAAGTCACATACGGAACATTATTAGCACAATAACCCGTAGCTGTTATGCTCATTGTTGGCGCAACTACAGTCACCTTAACAGAGGCCGTACTGCAACTTGTCGGATTTAATTTTTCACAGATTTGATACGTTAACTCATACGTTCCTGCCGGTGCGTTTGCTGCTAATACCAGCGTTCCGTCAGGGTTTAATTTGACGAATCCTGTTGGATCTGTTGTTAGTACAGTCAGATTAATTTCGCTTGCCACAATCAGAAAACCATTTTTAGTATCGTTTGAAAAAATATTCAAAAGATTTTTTGGCTGATTGATTCCAACTATTGATTCTACTATATCTGCATTTGCCAATAAGAGTTCTGCTGTCACTACAATCGTTGAAGTCGCGGTATCACAATTCCCCGGATTACTGATTTCACAGATGGTATATTCTAAATTATAACTTCCTGCCGGTGTGTTGGCCGCAACTGTTACTGTTCCATTTGAATTGATCGTAAGTCCTGCCGGGATTGGAGTGGTTACTGTTAGTTTTACTTCTCCAGGATTTGTGCCGATTACGGCTTGTGCTCCGTTTACGGTGTCACCTGCGATTAATGAAACTGTTGTAGTACCTCCTGCATTTCCATTAATAGAGCCAAGGTTGTCTGCAACGGCATCGATTCCAGGTGCTGTGATTGTTACCTGCACTTGGTTTGAACTGCAGTTGGTTGGGTTTAACAACTCACAGATTTCATAGGTCAGTTGGTAAGTTCCTGCCGGAGCATTGGCTGCTAATATCGCATTTCCATTGGTGTCTACTGTCAAATATCCTTTTGGATCAGCTGTAGTCACCGTCAGTTTTACTTCTGATGGGATTAAGGCTGTCCCATTTTTAGTGTCATTGCCAAAAACATTTAGGAGTGTCTTTGGCGTATTTGAACTAAGGGTTGAAGGAACGGCATCTAAATTCGCTACCAAAGTTGCCGCTGTCACCACAATCGTTGAAGTGGCCGTATCGCAGTTCCCCGGATTATTGATTTCACAGATGGTATATTCTAAATTATAAGTGCCTGCCGGTGTATTGGCCGCCACTGTTACTGTTCCGTTTGTATTGATACTTAGTCCTGCCGGTATCGGAGTCGTTACGGTTAATTTTACGTCTCCAGGGTTTGTTCCGATTACGGCTTGTGCTCCGTTTACGTTATCACTTGCTATTAGAGAAACTGTTGTAGTTCCTCCTGCATTTCCGTTTATAGAACCAAGATTGTCTGCAACGGCGTCGATTCCCGGTGCCGTGATTGTTACTTTAACCTCGTTTGAACTGCAGTTTGTTGGGTTTAACAACTCACAGATTTCATAAGTCAGTTGGTAAGTTCCTGCCGGAGCGTTGGCTGCTAATATCGCATTTCCATTAACGTCTACGGTCAAATATCCTTTTGGATCGGCTGTAGTTACCGTCAGTTTTATTTCTGATGGGATTAAGGCTGTCCCATTTTTAGTGTCATTGTCAAAAACATTTAGGAGTGTCTTCGGTGCGTTCGAACTAAGGGTTGCAGGAACTGCATCTAAATTCGCTACCAAAGTTGCTGCTGTCACCACAATCGTTGAAGTGGCTGTATCGCAATTCCCCGGATTGTTGATCTCACAGATGGTATATTCTAAATTGTAACTTCCTGCAGGTGTGTTGGCCGTCACTGTTACTGTTCCATTTGAATTGATGGTCAGCCCTGCCGGTATCGGAGTCGTTACGGTTAATTTTACGTCTCCAGGGTTTGTTCCGATTACGGCTTGTATTGTGTTTACGGTGTCGCCTGCAATTAATGAAACTGCTGTCGTGCCTCCTGCATTTCCGTTTATGGATCCCAGGTTATCTGCAACGGCATCAATTCCTGGTGCTGTGATTGTTACCTGCACTTGGTTTGAACTGCAGTTTGTCGGGTTTAATAACTCACAGATTTCATAGGTCAGTTGGTAAATTCCTGCCGGAGTGTTGGCGCCTAAAATTGCGTTTCCATTGCTGTCTACTGTCAAATATCCTTTTGGATCGGCTGTCGTCACCGTCAGTTTTACATCTGATGGAATTAAAGCTGCTCCGTTTTTAGTGTCATTGTCAAAAACATTTATGAGTGTCTTTGGTCCATTTGAACTAAGGGTTGAAGGAACTGCATCTAAATTCGCTACCAAAATTGCTGCTGTAACCACAATCGTTGAAGTCGCGGTATCACAGTTCCCCGGATTGTTAATTTCACAGATTGTGTATTCTACATTGTAACTTCCTGCCAGTGTGTTGGCTGCAACTGTTACTGTACCATTTGAATTGATCGTAAGTCCTGCCGGTATTGGCGTCGTTACGGTTAATTTTACGTCTCCCGGATTGGTTCCGATTACGGCTTGTGCTCCGTTTACAGTGTCACCTGCAATTAGTGAAACTGTTGTCGTACCGCCTGCATTTCCGTTGATCGAGCCAAGGTTGTCTGCGACAGCGTCAATTGATGGA
>NZ_JAJMOY010000015.1 GCF_020991415.1 Flavobacterium sp. ENC
TCGCAAAGGACGCAAAGCTGTGCCGCAAGTATTGGAATTTGGGGCTTGTCCCGATGGCTGTCGAGATTGGAATTTTGTGTTTATACCTCAGTGCGTTAGGGATCGCAGCGATATCCTTTTGCGGGAATCCCGAAAGCCCTGGCGCAGCAACCCAAACCACTCCCGCAAAAGATTTAGCGAAGAGCCCGACCCGGAGGGAAACGCCCAAAAGTAATACCTAATGATGTTTTAAGAAGTGATTTGTTGGGTGGATTTTTAACCGCAAAGCACGCAAAAGGGTTTACTAAATCCTATCAAAAATCGCAAAGGGCGCAAAGCTATGCGGGAAGTATTGGATTTGGGGCTTGTCCCGATGGCTTCAGAATTGGAATTTTGTCTTTATACCTCAGTGCGTTAGGGATCGCAGCGATATCCTTTTGCGGAATCCCAAACCTGTGGCGAAGCCGAACTAAACCAATTCCGCAAAAGATTTAGCGAAGAGCCCGGCCCGAAGGGAAACGCCCGAACAGAATACCGGATGATGTAAAGGGTATCTACTTAAAGTTTATCCTTAAAATGAAATATTAAGAAGAAACACTATTTTTTACTTTGTGTCCAAACATGCCAAAAGAAAGAATTACTATAAAACATACTAATGGAATAATGTATCCTGACTGAATATCATCATGATTTATGTCAATTAAAGTTCCCATTCCATAAGGCAGGATTGCTCCGCCAACAATTGACATTACCAGCCATGATGAGCCTGTTTCTGTATTATTTTTTAAACCAACGATTCCCAAAGAAAAAATAGTTGGAAACATAATCGACATAAAAAATCCAATTCCACCCAGGGCATATATAACATAGATCCCAGTTCCATAAATTGCTACCAAACATAGAAAAATGCTGATTACACAGTAGATGGAAAGTAAAACATAATCCTTAACAAATTTTAAAAAGAAAGTTCCAATAAAGCGGCCAGCCATGAATAGAAAGCCATAGATACCCAGATAATATCCTGCTGTTTTTTCATCTAAACCAGCTCCTTGCTGTGCTATTCTGATAAAAAAGCTTGTGATACAAACCTGAGCTCCTACATAAAAAAATTGCGCTACTACGGCCCAGCTTAAGTGGGAGAATTTTAAAACGGAGAAAAATCCCGGTTTGACTTCTACTTCAGTATGTTGGGGTTTCATGGAGGGTAAATGCATAAAATAAAATAATATGGCTACCAAAACCAATACACTTCCTAATATAATGTACGGTAATTTTACCGATGAAGCTTCTTCTAATAAATAAGCCGCTTTTGTGGCAGCTGGCATAGCAGCCATCTGGGCAGGAGTATGTGTTTTACCGGAGAGGATAAATAATGAACCAACAATCGGCGCAACCATTGCTGCCAGACCATTAAAAGATGCTGCTAAATTCAATCTTTTGGATGATGATTCCGAAGGCCCTAAAATAGCTGCGTAGGGATTTGCACTAGTTTCCAGAATAGTTAATCCACATCCGATTACAAATAATGCAAATAAGAACAGTTCGTAAGTTCTGGTATTTGCAGCTGGCACAAATAGAAAAGCACCCGCAGCAAAAACTAATAAACCTGTAATAATACTGTTTTTGTATCCGAATTTTTTGATGAGCATTCCGGCTGGAATGGCCATTACAAAATAGGCGAAAAATACAGAAGTGTCAATTAGTGTGGATTGGCGATTGTTTAATTCACAGGCTTTTTTTAAATGCGGAATTAAAATGGAATCGAGATTGTGCGCCATTCCCCAAAGAAAAAATAAGCTTGTGATTAAGATAAAAGGCAAAAGGTATTTCTTTCCACTGCCGCTTTCTGATGGTACTTGATGCTGATCGCCAGCCTGATTTGTTAGTTGCATAATTTATGTCGGTTTTTGGTTTGATGTTAGTTTAAAGATCTAAAGAGAAAGTTGAAGTTTATTGGAATTACAACCTTTTCATTTTTGGGATATTACGTTTCAATTATATTATAAGTCGTTTAGTGAAATACCACCGCTTTTATTGCTGATATAGCATGCTTCGACTACCTTCATAGTCCCGAGAACGTCTTGTACGCTGGCTGAAAGTTTCTCGTCAGTACCTTCCTTAAAGCGCATTAGATTGGACATTGCACCTATAAAGGCTTCCGGAAACCAGGAACCTTCAAGTGTCACTTTTGTCCATTCGTATTTATTTTCCCCTTCTTTAATTGGCAGCGCATATTCAAATACATCAGGAAGTCCGTCGGGATAGTTCATCAATAAGCCCATTTTTGCTTTAATGGCGCCCTTTGTGCCTTCCCATTTGATATAGCTTTCTTCGTGTTTTGGACCGAAATGATGGTCGTGATTGGTATTGATTACCACATGCTTATTTTCTCCATAATCCAGAATGATAGTAGATCGGCTTGAAGATAATTTCTTTAAGGGATGTTTTGCCGTGCTGGCCATCACACTATGCGGATCTCCCAAAAATGACCGTATGCAATCGATATAGTGCACACTGTGAAAAAGAATTTCCAATCTGGGGTGTTCTTTAATCAAAGGAAATAGTTCCCAAGGCGTATTCACTGTAACTTTAAATTCTAAATCGTACAATTCTCCAATCATTCCCTGATTGATCAGGTACCGTGCAGCACTTACGAAAGAAGCAAATCTCAATTGAAAATTTATGGCAGCAACTAATTTTTTGCGTTCACAAACTGCAACAATTTCGCGTGCCTGAGTCAAATCATTTCCCATTGGTTTCTGGATCAGGACGGCCGCTCCATCAGGAAGCTGTTCTAAAATTTCAATATACTGATCCGGAAGAACAGTAATATCATAAACAGCATTTTTTGGGGCATGTCTTACGGCTTCAGCAACATTTTCAAAAACGTGTTTGATTTTGAACTGTTTTGCTAAATCGTATGCTTTAGAAATTGTTCTGTTGGTGATGCCAAAAACGGTATAACCGGCCATTTCGTAAGCAGGCAGATGGGCATCTTTTACGATACCACTGGCCCCGATTATGATGATCGGCTGTTCTGTTTCGGCAAGCAAAGGTTTATATGGAATATTCATATCAGTTTTTGAATATTAATTCGAGTTTATTCTGTTAATTTTTAAAGTTTTACAGATATCGTTTTACCTGAAATTTAATAAATGTAAAAAACACATTTACAAATGTAGAAATAAGATTTAAACATGCAAGAAATCTTAACTTTATTACAGGATCTTTTTTGGCTAATATGAAGTGAAGGGTTTGTTTTTTTACAAATCACATAAAAAATGTGATAATTTTTTAAACTATGAGTA
The DNA here is from genome assembly GCF_020991415.1 of Flavobacterium sp. ENC. Lineage (GTDB taxonomy): Bacteria > Bacteroidota > Bacteroidia > Flavobacteriales > Flavobacteriaceae > Flavobacterium. The sequence continues at coordinate 3,288 of NZ_JAJMOY010000015.1, forward strand.
TTTTAGGAGAAACTTAATAAAATATATCTCAAATATTAATATTAAAAATTACATTTGTAAATGTGTTTTTTACATTTATTAAATGAAGAAAAAATATAACCCGTTACAATTTCATAAATGATTAAATAGGAACAAAGATGTTTTCATTAAAAAATAAAAAAGCCGTAGTTACAGGCGGAGGAAGTGGTATTGGAAAAGCAATTGCGGTCTTGTTTGCCAGGCAGGGAGCTGAAGTGCACATTATTGATTTAACTATTGAAAGTGCGCAGGAAGCCGCAAATGAAATCAGTAAATCGGGCGGAAACGTATTTTCTTACGCCTGTAATGTAGCCAGCCAAAAAGAAGTTATGGCCACGTTTGAAAAAATAGGAAGCATGGATATTCTGATCAATAATGCCGGAATTGCCAATGTTGGTAAAGCTGATACGACTTCAGAATCAGATTTTGACCGCGTCATGGAGGTCAATGTAAAAGGTGTTTACAATTGTTTGTTTGCGGCTATTCCGCAATTCAGGCTTTCGAATGGTGGCGTAATTATTAACATGGCATCCATTGCTGCCTGGGTGGGTATTCCCGACAGATTTGCGTACTCGACAGCTAAAGGAGCCGTAATGGCTATGACATTATCTGTGGCTAAAGATTATATGGGAGAAAATATTCGTTGTAATTCTATTTCGCCTGCAAGGGTCCATACGCCTTTTGTTGATGGATTTATTTCAAAAAATTATGCTGGCAAAGAAGCAGAAATGTTTGAAAAATTATCAAAATCGCAACCCATAGGAAGAATGGGAAAACCCGAAGAAATTGCAGCATTGGCTTTGTACCTGTGCAGTGATGAAGCCGGTTTTATTACAGGCTGTGATTATCCGATAGACGGAGGTTTTATTAAATTAAATAATTAAAAATAAGGCTCTGAGTTACTAAGCAGCTAAGGTTCTAAGTTTGATCTTAGTAGCTTAGTAGCTTAGCATCTTTAAAAAAAGCTTAAAAAATAATAATTAAAAAAGTGACTAAGACTTCCAGCAACCAAGACTAAAAAAAACTTAGTTTCTCAGAACCTTAGCACCTTAGTAACTTTAAAAAAAAAATAAAATGAAATTAATACGTTTTGGAGAAATCGGAAAAGAAAAACCAGGAGTTTTAATTGATGAAAAAAGATATGATGTTTCTTCAATTGTGACGGACTTTAATGAGAATTTCTTTGAAGAAAATGGTCTTGAAAAATTAAAAAAAGCATTAGATAACAATCCGGTTTTACCGGAAGTAGCTGCCGATGTACGCTTGGGATCACCAGTTGCGAGACCGTCTAAAATAATATGTATCGGTTTAAACTATGTAGATCACTGCAGGGAAACCAATGCGCCAATACCGGAAGAACCGATTCTGTTTTTTAAATCGACTACTTCTTTATGCGGACCCAATGATGATTTGATTATTCCTAAAAACAGTGAAAAAACAGATTGGGAAGTGGAGCTGGCCTTTGTAGTGGGTAAAAAAGCAAGTTATGTAGAAGAAGCAGAAGCATTAGATTATGTGGCGGGTTATTGTCTGCTAAATGATTATAGTGAAAGAGCTTTTCAGATCGAGCGCGGAGGACAATGGGCAAAAGGTAAAGGAAGCGATACTTTTGCGCCGCTTGGCCCCTTCTTAGCCACACAGGACGAAATTGGAGATGTCAATAACATACCGATGTGGCTGACTGTAAACGGGAAAAAATTTCAGAACAGCAACACTTCAAATTTAGTTTTCAAAATTCCTTTTTTAGTACACTACCTGAGTCAGTTTATGACATTGCTTCCGGGTGATATTGTAAGTACAGGAACCCCTCCTGGTGTTGGATTGGGTATCAAACCGGAACCGATATATCTTAAAGCCGGAGATGTTGTAGAATTAGGAATGGAAGGTTTGGGATCCAGCAAGCAAACGGCAATAGCCTACAAAAAGTAATTTAAAGAAATTGCAAAGATGAAATTTATAGTATGTGAAAAGCCGCATGAATTTATATTGAAAGAAAAACCAATGCCTGAGCCAAAAGAAGGCGAGGTATTGTTAAAGATTAAAAGAATCGGAATTTGCGGAACTGACATTCATGCTTATGGCGGTACCCAGCCTTATTTTGAATATCCGAGAATTTTAGGCCATGAACTTGCTGCCGAATATATCAAAGGAAGTGTTGCAGGTTTTGAACCGGGAGACAAGGTGACTTTTATTCCTTACTTTAATTGTGGTAAATGTGTTGCCTGCAGAAACGGACTGACCAATTGTTGTGTGAATATTAAAGTTTTTGGAGTGCATATCGATGGCGGAATGGCCGAATACGTAACCATTCCCGAGCAATATTTACTTCACGGCCAGGGATTAGATTACGATGAACTGGCTTTGGTTGAACCATTGGCAATTGCAGCTCACGGTATAAGAAGAGCCAATGTTGGTCCGAATGATACGGTCTTGGTAATGGGGGCAGGACCAATTGGAATTGGTCTGATTCAATTTGCTAAAATAGCCGGGGCAAAAGTTATTGTAATGGATATAAATGAATACAGACTGAATTTCTGTAAAGAAGCGCTGAACGCGGATGAAACTATAAATCCATTACACGATGATGTTTCTATAAAATTAGCAGAAATTACAAATGGTGATATGGCCAATGTAGTGATTGACGCGACCGGAAACCGAAATGTTATGAACAGTGCTTTCAATTACATTTCGCATGGAGGGCGATTTGTTCTGGTCGGACTTCAAAAAGGTGAACTGAGTTTTAGCCATCCTGATTTTCACAAAAGAGAATCTACATTAATGAGCAGCAGAAATGCAACAATTGAGGATTTTCAATATGTAATGGATTGCCTAAAAACAGGAAAAATCGATCCCAAAAAATACATTACCCATAGGGCTCCTTTTACGGATATGATAAATGAATTCGAAAAATGGATCGATCCCAAAAATAATGTCATCAAAGCATTGATAGAATTATAAGCGTAATGAAAACGAATTGCTATGGATTTAAGATTAAAAAATAAAATTGTTGTCGTTTCTGGTTCGGCAGGCAAAGAAGGAAGTATTGGAGAAACGATCATCAACCGATTGGCTGATGAAGGTGCAATACCGGTTCTTATAGACAGAAATGAAAGAGGAGATCGTTACGCAGCAACGCTTCAGCAAAAAGGGATTGACGCCTTATTTGTTAAAACGGATGTTACAGATCCTGTTGAAATGGAGAATGCAGTAAAAATAATTGCAGAAAAATACGGAAGAATAGACGTGGTTATCAATAATGTCGGTGTCAATGACGGTGCCGGTTTAGAGGCTACTTATGAAGAATTCATGGATTCACTGAAGTTAAATGTAGCGAGCTATTTTTTACTGGTTAAATATGCATTGCCATTTTTAAAAGAATCAAAAGGAAATATTCTGAATATCGGTTCCAAAGTTGCTTTAACCGGACAGGGCGGGACTTCAGGTTACGCTGCTGCGAAAGGAGGAGTACTTGGACTAACAAGGGAATGGGCCGTTGATCTGATTCAGTTTGGCATTCGTTCGAATGCAATTATTATTGCCGAAAGTTTTACACCTGCCTACGATGACTGGCTGAAAACATTACCGGATGGAGAAGCAGTATTGAAAAAAATCAATAAAAGTATTCCGTTTGAAGGAAGAATGACAAAAACTGAAGAGATTGCCGATACGGTACTTTTTATTATTTCGGACCGTTCTTCCCACACCACAGGGCAATTTGTTTTTGTTGATGGCGGATACGTACACTTAGACCGTGCCTTAATCAACGATGTAAATTACTAAGGTTTTATGAATACCAGAATTGATGCACACCAGCACTTTTGGAGATTTGATCCTGTACGGGACAGCTGGATTGATGCTACAATGCAGAAAATCAGAAAAGATTTTTTGCCGGAAGATCTGTTGCCTTTACTGACCGCCAATAAATTTGAAGGCTGTGTTGCTGTTCAGGCCAGCCAGTCTGAAGAAGAAACAAAGTTCTTATTAGACTTAGCTTCTAAAAATGATTTTATAAAAGGAATAGTCGGCTGGGTAGATTTATGTGATAAAAATAGTGAAGGCAGACTGGAGCATTTTTCCATTCATGAAAAAGTAAAAGGCTTCCGGCATGTTGTTCAGGGAGAGCCGGATGATTTTATGCTCAGGAGCGATTTTCGAAATGGCATTGCTGCTTTAGAGCAGTTTGGATATACCTACGACATTCTCATTTTTCACCGGCAATTACCAGCCGCAATAGATCTGGTAAATCATTTTCACGATCAGCCTTTTGTGATTGATCATGTTGCAAAACCGGATATAAAAGCAGGAAATATTTCGTCCTGGAAAAAAGATATTCAGGAAATTGCCAAAGCTGAAAATGTAAGCTGCAAGATCTCAGGAATGGTCACCGAAGCGGATTGGAGTTCCTGGAAAACAGACGATTTAAAACCGTATCTCGACGTTATTTTTGAAAATTTTTCAACGGATAAACTAATGTTTGGTTCCGACTGGCCAGTTTGTAATGTGGCTGCCAGTTACAATGTCATAGTTAAAACACTCGAAGATTATGTGGCCCAATTTTCAATGGAGGAGCAGAATAAAATTTGGTCTGAAAATGCCAAAATGTTTTACAGACTCTGATCTTTTAAGAATAGTCAAAATATAAAAAGTGCTTTCAAAATCAATTTAGGCTGATGAAATTTGAAAGCACTTTTTGTTTTGTTACTGCAGAATAACAAGAAGTTATTTTGACAAAGGATAGTACAGGATAGTTTTGTTTTTTACATTCTCTTATTTTACACAATAAGATTGATAGTCCAAATAACATACACTATGTCAAATACAATAAAAAACCATATGAATTTTAAGCATGTAAGCTATCTTTGGGACGAATCCAGGGCGGCAGCACTGGCAGGAGATGAAGTAGCGCTTTTCATTTATCGTTCCAATATACTGGGAGCCGATTTAAGGCTGACCAACTACGGGGGAGGAAACACTTCCGTAAAAATAACAGACAAAGATCCTCTAACAGGAGCCAGTTCGGAAGTAATGTGGATAAAAGGTTCCGGAGGAGATATCGGGACATTAACTAAATCAGGCTGTGCAGCCCTTTATCTGGAAAGGCTTCGTAATCTGGAGAACGTTTACAGAGGAATAGCATTCGAGGATGAAATGGTAGAATTGTTCAACCATTGTATTTTTGATTTAAGTTCAAAAGCGCCTTCTATCGATACACCGCTTCATGGATTCTTACCCTTCAAACATATCGATCACTTACATCCCGATGCGGCCATTGCCATTGCAGCAGCCAAAGACGGAGCAAAGATCACCGAAGAATTATTCGACGGTGAAATTGGCTGGGTAGGCTGGCAGCGTCCGGGTTTTGATCTTGGACTTCAGCTAAGATCCTGTCTGGAAGAAGCGGAGAAAAAAGGCAAAAAACTGCGCGGTATCATGCTGGGTTCCCACGGACTATTTACCTGGGGCGATACTTCATATGAAAGTTATATCAACACACTGGAAGTAATTGAAAAATGTGCCCAGTACCTTGAGGACAACTACGGAAAAAAACGTGCTGTTTTTGGCGGACAAAAAATAGAAAGCCTTTCAGAAGAATCACGCCGTTTGAAAGCAGCCAAAATAGCACCGATCCTAAGAGGATTCTGCTCGTCAGAACGTCATATGATAGGACATTATACAGACGATCAAAGAGTACTGGAATTCATTAATTCCAATGATCTTGAAAAATTGGCACCACTTGGGACTTCCTGTCCCGATCACTTTTTGCGTACCAAAATCAGCCCTTTGGTTTTAACATTAGATCCAAACGAAGATATATCAGATGCAGCCGCGATAAAAGCAAAACTGGCACCGGCCTTTGAAGCTTACAGAGCCCTGTACAAAGACTATTATAATACCTGTAAAAAATCGAATTCACCGGCGATGCGTGACCCCAATCCGGTTGTGATTTTATATCCGGGAGTTGGAATGTTTACTTTTGCGAAAGACAAAACCATGGCACGCCTGGCCTCAGAATATTATATCAATGCCGTGAATGTGATGAAAGGTGCGGAAGCCGTTTCAGAATATACTTCACTGCCGCATCAGGAAGCTTTTGATATTGAATACTGGTTACTCGAAGAGGCCAAACTTCAAAGAATGCCAAAACCCAAAGCTTTATCGGGAAGAATAGCTCTGATTACAGGTTCTGCCGGAGGTATTGGAAAAGCAATCGCAAAGAAATTTGCCCAGGAAGGTGCCTGCGTAATCATCAACGACATCAATGAAGAACGCCTGAGAGAAGCCACCGCAGAATTTACAACTTCTTTTGGCAAGGATGCAGTGGCAAGTACACTGTTGAACGTGACCAGTGAGAACAGTACAGAGAAAGCGATAGACGAGGCCTGTCTGGCATTCGGAGGCGTTGATATTGTGGTGAACAATGCCGGAATCAGTATTTCGAAATCCATTGCAGAACATAGCCTTGAAGAATGGGACAGGCTGTATGATATTCTGGTTAAGGGACAATTTATCGTTTCCAAAGCCACTATAGAAGTGATGCGCAAACAGGGATTTGGAGGAGATATTGTAAACATTGTTTCTAAAAATGCCGTTGTTGCAGGTCCGAACAATCCGGGGTACGGTTCCGCCAAAGCAGCGCAGGCACATTTAACCCGTCTGATGGCAGCCGAACTGGGAATCGATAAAATCCGTGTCAACACGGTAAACCCCGATGCGGTAATCTCAGACTCGAATATCTGGTCGGGTGGCTGGGCAGAAGGACGTGCGAAGGCCTATGGCGTGACGGTAGCAGAACTGCCGGCTTATTATGCCAAACGCACCTTACTCAATGAAATTATATTGCCTGATGATATTGCAAACGCCTGTTTTGCTTTTGTTGGCGGTTTACTTGGTAAATCGACAGGAAACGCTTTAAACGTAGATGGCGGAGTAGCAATGGGCTTCTATAGATAAAAAAATAGTTTTTTTAAGTTTGTTTAAGCAAAAGTGGTTTTTTGTGACATTGACGCCCGAGTATTCGGGCGTTAATTTTTTAAGCGAACATTATAATTTTAGTATTGCTGTTGATTCTTACCTTCCAATAATGCAGGAGGGTACAGGATGCGTATGTTTTCCGGTTCTGCTAAATTGTGCCATGATAACTGCTTTAAATTGGTTAAAGGTGTAAGAATATAAAGTGAACTTTAAATGTCTTTCCATTTTGGTTAAATCAAAATAAAATAAAACAATGCATTTGAATACGATACAAAAAATAGGAATCTTTTTTCTGCTCATCTGCACCAGTTTCTCTGTGAATGCAGCTGAAATATGGGTTTCAAAAGACGGAAGCGATAAAAATACCGGAACAAAAGAAAGTCCTTTGGCTACGGTACAAATGGCCGTACGGAAAGCACGGGAATTGCGAAGATTAAAAGATGCCTCTATAAAAGACGGTATTCGAATTATTGTAATGGACGGAACTTATTATTTGAATGAACCTCTCTTCATAAGACCGGAAGATTCGGGAACTGCAGAAAGTCCGACCACAATTGAAGCGGATAGAAATGCAAAACCCATTTTAAACGGTGGAATCGAAATAAAAAACTGGACCAAAACAACGACAAGTATAAACGGACTTAAAAAAGGAACGATCTGGGTAGCCGATGCTCCAAAAATTGCAGGTGATGTGATGAATTACAGACAATTATGGGTCAATGGAAAAAAAGCAGTTCGCGCTAAAAGTACGGCAGGAAATAAAATGGACAGAATTTTATCGTGGGATCACGAGTCGCAGACCTGCTGGATTCCTTTTACAGATAAAACCATAAAATACCAGCCCGGAATGGAAATGTTTATTGTGCAATGGTGGTCAACGGCCAATCTTCGCATAAAAAATATTGAGATAAAACAAGACAGTGCCAGACTTTCCTTTGAAGAACCGGAAAGCAGAATTCAAAGCGAACATCCCTGGCCGGCACCCTGGATTTCAAAAAACAATGGAAACTCAGCTTTTTATCTCAACAATGCAATGTCAATGCTGAACGAACCGGGAGAATGGTTTCTCGATAAAAAAACTGCCAAAATATATTATATTCCGAGAGTTGGTGAAGAGATAAATTCTGTAAAAATAACAGCTCCTGTTTTAGAAAATTTAATAGCAATTAAAGGAACAATCGATTCTCCCGTACAGCATTTTAGATTTAAAGGAATTTCATTTCAATACAGCAACTGGCTTCGCCCGTCACAACAGGGGCATGTGCCGTTGCAATCCGGTTTGTACCTTTTAGATGCCTATAAATTAAAAATCCCGGGAACACCCAATCAGGCAAATTTAGAAAATCAGGCCTGGGTAGGAAGACCAAGAGCTGCCGTGGAAGTTAATTATTCGAATAACATTCAATTTGAATCCTGCCGTTTCGAGCATTTGTCATCAACCGGATTAGACTTCAATAAAGGAACCAATCATAATACTGTAATAGGAAATTTATTCAAAGACATTGGCGGAAGTGCCATTAATGTCGGCATTTTCTCTGAAGAAGCTTTTGAGGCGCATCTGCCTTTGATTATAAAAGACGAAAGAGAAATCTGTTCAGATGAAGTAATCGCCGATAATTTAATTACGAATGTGACCAATGAAGATTGGGGAACTTTAGGCATCAGTGCCGGCTTTGTTCGAAATATTACCATTGAACACAATGAAATTTCAGATGTTTCCTATTCCGGAATTGCAATGGGCTGGGGCTGGACACACACCAAAAACGTGATGGAAAACAACAAAATTCTGGCGAATAAAATTCATCATTATGCCAAACATCTCCACGATGTTTCGGGAATTTATACCCTTTCGTCCCAACCCAACAGCCGAATCGAAGAAAATTATATTGACAAAGTGTATAACAGTCCCTACGCGCATGATCCGTTTTTGTGGCTGTACTTGTATACAGATGAAGGAACGCAGGGATTTACGATCAAAAATAACTGGATTGCAGAAAAGAAAATCTTAAAAAATCACAACGGGCCGCTGGGAAATGTCTGGGAGAATAACGATCCGTATGTCAGTACGAAGATTAAAAATACTGCGGGAATCAGAGCGCCCTATAGTGACTTAACTAAGGAAGTTGTAATCGACGAATCCTGGGGATTGCAGGAAATGCCAAAACCGGTGGCTATTGAATTAACAGGTGCTGATTTTGATATCGAAAAAATCAAATCGACACTAACAGGCTTCAGGATTGTGGGGCAGGAATTGTACCAGTGGAAAAATCATTTGGTGATTTACGGCAAAATGAACCAGCCCGAAAGGACAAAACGAAAACTTGCGTTAGCTTTTCCTTCTTTACAAATAAAAATCTATGAAAATCCTGTTTATGATTTCCAGAATTTTGAAAGATGCAAGGATTCAAGACCCGCATCGGAATGGGAAAATATTGTTTTGACAGCCAATTTGGTTGACGATGCCAAACTGCAGAAAGAATATGTCGACTACCACACAACACAATTTGAAAAATGGCCGGAAATTGCAAAAGGGTTCTGTAATGCCGATTTTCAGCAAGTACAGGTTTTCAAAAATGAAAAACAACTGATCTTGGTCATTAGTATTCCAAAAGGAGAAAACCTGGATAAATTAAATCCGAAAACGACAGAAAGTAATCCGCGTGTCAACGACTGGAATACTTTAATGAAAAAATACCAAACCGGAATTGAAGGCACAAAACCGGACGAAACCTGGATATTTTTAAATAAAGTAGAGTCAAAATAATTATATAACGGTTAAACCCGACAGGTTTTTAAAACCTGTCGGGTTTACGTTGAAGAAAATAATTTAAATATTTAGCCACAGATTAAAGGATTAAAATAATTTTTCTAATCTGTGAAAATCTCTTAATGTGCGGCAAAAAATCTAATATCTAAAACCAACAATCTAAAATAACCACAACCAATGTTAAAAATAGCTATTCTGGGACTCGGTGAAGGCCGCAGCACCATGTCAGCCGCTTTGGAAAGTTCAAAATTAGAGCTTGTAAAAGTTTGTGACCGAAATGAAGAATTGTGTAAACAACGGGCAAAAGAGTTTGATTTTCATTCCTATACCCAAAACTATGATGATTTACTAAATGATGATTCGATAGATATCATCGCCATTTATACTCCTGATCATTTGCATGCCGAACACGTTAAACAAGCTTTACTGCACGGAAAACATGTGGTTTGTACAAAACCGTTTATAGATGATCTTTCGGATGCCAAAGCATTACTGGAACTAAGCAAAAAGACCGGAAAAAAGGTTTTTATCGGGCAGAGTTCTCGTTTTTTCGAACCTGCAAAAAGACAAAGAGCCGATTTCGAAGCCGGTTTAATAGGTGATTTAATTACTATAGAAGCGCATTATCATGCAGATCATAGATGGTTCCTGAAAAAAGAATGGTCATTATTGCAGTCTTTTAAATGGCTGTACGGCGGATTAAGTCATCCGGTGGATTTTATCAGATGGTATCTTCCCAACATTGAAGAAGTCATGGGCTACGGAATGATCAGCAGTAACGGAAGTATCGCAGGCTTGAAAAACGAAGATACGATGCATTTTATCTTCAAAGCAAGCGACGGAAGAATTGCAAGGGTAAGCGGAGTTTATACTTCACCAACACAGCCCGCACAAAGAGACAGCGGAATGAGCACCATTTTAAGGGCAACCGAAGGGGCAAGCCAGGCCGATTATCATGAACTTCGTTATGCGGTTACAGATAAAACTGGAGAAGAAAAAATAATAACCTGGGGAGACAGTACCTTAAAACATTATTTCCGTTTTGAAGGACAAAGCCATCATGCGGGGGAATATCAGAATTACTTAGAATATTTTGCAGACAGTATAGAACAGGATTTTACCGCTTATCCAGATATGGAAGAAGGTATCGGAACAGTGGCTTTATTACAGGCCATGGACCAATCTCTGCAAACCGGAATGCCGGTAAAAATAGCTGATGTCCTTAAAGAATCCGGACTATGAACAGCATCTACGACAAATTAACCACTTTAGATTTTATAATTGTTGGCATCTATCTGGTGACTTTACTGGTCATTGGTTATGTGGTGAGCGTGAAGCAAAGCAAAAAGAACGAAACGCTTTTTTTGGCCGGAAATTCGCTGAACTGGTACAATATCGGATTTAATATGTGGGGCACCAATGTGGGCCCTTCCTCCTTATTGGCTTTTGCGAGTATTGGTTATGCGACCGGAATTGTAGCCGGAAATTTTGAGTGGTATGCCTTTGTTTTTTTATTGCTCCTCGCTATCGTTTTTGCCCCAAGATATATTGCCAGCAAAGTAAGCACGATGCCCGAATATATGGGAAAAAGATATGGCGACAGTACCCAAACCATTTTGGCCTGGTATGCAATGGTTAAGATTTTGGTAAGCTGGCTCTCCTTGGGATTGTTTAGCGGAGGTGTTTTGGTACGCCAGATTTTAGGCATTCCGATGTGGCAGAGTGTAACGGTTTTGGTGATTTTTTCGGGAATTTTTACGTTTTCGGGAGGTTTGAAAGCGATTGCCAAAGTCAATGTTTTTCAGATGATTTTATTGATTGTCGTTTCACTTACCTTGTCGTATTTAGGATTGCAAAAAGTAGGCGGAATCGAAGCTTTAATAGCCAAAACACCGTCTAATTTCTGGAATTTAACGCAGCCAGCCAATGATGCACATTATCCGTGGCCGGCTATTTTATTGGGATATCCTGTTGCAGCGGTAGCTTTCTTTTGTACCGACCAATCGATGGTGCAGAGTGTTTTGGGGGCGAAAAATTTGCAACAGGGTCAATTGGGCGTTAATTTCATTGGATGGCTTAAAGTGATGGCATTGCCTTTATTTATTTTACCCGGAATCCTGTGTTCCGTTTTGTTTCCGGAGTTAGGCAAAAATTCCGATTTGGCTTATATGACAATGGTGACAAATTTATTCCCAAGCGGAATGAATGGCTTGGTAATTTGTGTGATGATAGCGGTCCTGGTCGGAACTATCGGTTCTTCGCTCAATGCGTTGAGTACTGTTTTTACGAATGATATTTATGTAAAGAAAATCAACCCTTCGGCCTCCATAAAAGAACAAATTAAAATAGGGCGTATCACCATTGCCGTCGGATGTTTATTTGCTATTCTGATTGCCGTTGCGATTGACAATATAAAAGGACAAAATTTATTCAATATTTTTCAGGCTGTTTTAGGTTTTCTGGCGCCGTCTTTATCTGTGGTTTTTCTGTTGAGTATTTTCTGGAAACGCACGACGAAGAAAGCTGTAAATGCAACTTTATCCTGGGGTTCCGCCTTTAGTTTATTGGTCGGGGTTTTATATTTGTGGATTTTTCCGGCTGATAAATATCCGGTTTGGCCGCACTTTTTATTGATATCCTTTTACATTTTTGCAGTGCTTTTAATGTCAGCAGTTATTATTTCATTAGCAGATAAAAATCCTGAAGTTAATTTTTCAGATGAAACTGATATTCCGAAAACCAGCAGGAAAGTAAAACTGATGTTTACTGCCTTGGGAATTGTAATTCTTAGTTTGTATTTTATTTTTAATGGGAATTAGAAGTACAGAAAAAAACTATTAGTAAAAATAAAAGACTGCCTAAAAGCAGTCTTTTATTTTTTTATGGTTTATTTTGGGTTGAAACCAACAACTCCCGAATATCAACTTTCAAATATTGAGAAACTTCATAAAGCGTTTCAATAGAAGGTTGAGCTTCATTTGTACACCAACGGGAAACAGTCGATACCGTTTTACCCAAATGTTTGGCTAATTCTTTATTACTTTATTCAATATCGCCCGTGGTTTCAACCATGGGGGCGCAAAATATATAAAATTACGTTTATCACATTATGTTTCCCGTGGTTTCAACCACGGGCTATGTTTGAAAGAGAATCTTAAATAAAAAAACACATAACATTTCAACAAACGCTATATGTTTTTTATTAAGTAATAAGGTATTGATTATTTATTCAATATAGCCCGTGGTTTCAACCATGGGGACGCAAAATATATAAAATTACGTTTATCACATTATGTTTCCCGTGGTTGAAACCACGGGCTATGTTTTAAAGAGAACCTTAAATAAAAAACATCTAGCATTTCAACAAAACGCTATATGTTTTTTATTAAGTAATAAGGTATTTAATATTCATCAAATATCGCCCGTGGTTTCAACCATGGGGGACGCAAAATATATAAAATTACGTTTATCACATTATGTTTCCCGTGGTTTCAACCACGGGCTATGTTTTAAAGAGAATCTTAAATAAAAAACACATAGCATTTCAACAAAACGCTATATGTTTTTTATTAAATGAATGATTTCTATAGACAATCGAAATACTATATTCTATGTGTTTAAAATAAAAAATTACTTTTCAGCTTTTTTTCTTCCTTCCAAATTAGGCAAGAATCCGGTAATAATTCCAATCAAAGGCAGGAACGCACAAATCTTAAAAACATATTCAATACTTGTTGCATCGGCAATTTTACCTAAAATAGCAGAACCCAAGCCACCCATTCCAAAAGCAAATCCGAAGAAAAGACCTGCGACAAGTCCCACTTTTCCGGGCATTAATTCAGTGGCATACACTAAAATTGCTGAAAATGCCGAAGAAAGAATCAATCCAATAATTACAGATAATGTTCCCACCCAAAATAAGGATACATAAGGCAGTAACATCGTAAAAGGAGCAACGCCCAAAATAGAAACCCAGATTACATATTTTCTTCCGAATCGGTCTCCGATTGGTCCTCCAATCAAAGTTCCGGCAGCAACTGCGCCGGAAAATAAAAATAAATAAACCTGCGACTGCTGAATGCTGATGTGGAACTTATCAATCAAAAAGAAAGTATAATAACTTGTAATACTGCTCATATAGAAGTATTTCGAGAAAATCAAAACCAATAAAATGATCAGTGAAAAAGTTACTGTTCTTTTCGATAAATGATGCGTTTCAATCTGGTGAGCTGATTTATTGTCATTTCGTAATGATAAATGATTACTGTACCAAATCGCAATTTTATATAAGGCAAAAACCCCAATAATGGCGATGATACAAAACCAGGCGACATACGATTGTCCGTGCGGAATAACAATAAATGCTGCCAGTAATGGTCCGATAGCACTTCCCGCATTTCCTCCCAATTGAAAAATAGACTGTGCCAATCCTTTTTTTCCGCCAGAAGCCAAATGCGCTACTCTTGAGGATTCGGGATGAAATATAGAAGAACCAATTCCGATTAAACTAACCGACAACAATAAATAAGTAAAGCTGGAAGCAATCGAAACCAGAAAAAGTCCGGTCATGGTAAAACACATTCCGACAATCAAAGAATACGGTTTTGAGTTTTTATCGGTATACATTCCCACAAATGGCTGTAAAATAGAGGCAACGATTTGATAGGTAAAAGTGATAATTCCGATTTGAGAAAAACTTAAATTGAAATTTTCTTTTAAAAGCGGATATATCGACGGCACTACAGCCTGTAAAAGATCATTAATTAAATGAGAAAAACTGATAATAAATAAGATCGAATAGGTTGTTTTTTTAAGTAAGTCAGGATTTGCTTTAATAGTGTCCATAGGTTATTTTTTGATTCTTAAATTAGGTTTAAAAACATCAGCTGTATTATTTTTTGCAAAGATTAAAAGAATAGTAATGTCAGAATTGCTACATTTGGACAATGAATAACCAAATTCGGACATATCGATTAGCGCAGGATTACGGATACCAAATTAATCCTTCAATACCCGTGATAGGATATAGTGAAATGGTAACCAATGAAGTGTGTATTTCACATTCACATCCCAGAGGGCAGCTTATTTACGCTACGACAGGAGTAATGAATGTCATTGTAGGGAATCATATTTGGGTTGTCAATCCATTACAGGGATTATGGCTTCCGGGAGGTGTAGAACATCAGGTTACTTTTCAGAAAGACGTTAATTATTACAGTGTTTTTATTGATCCGTCTGTAACGGAAAGATTACCGTCAAAAAGCTTTTCTTTTGACATTCCGATGTTTTTAAAACAGTTGATTTTTAAAATTATTTCTTTTGGGACTGAGGGAAATCTGGAGCCCTCACAAAAAAGAATTATGGACGTTTTTTTAGATGAATTGGCTTTAATCGAGCCAAGTGCTACTTTTTTACCTACTACCAATCATGAAAGATTGCAAAAAGTAGTGGAACTTTTGCTGAATGATGTTGCCAATAAAAACAACATAGATTATTTCGCTGAACTTTCTTTTATGAGCACCAGAACGTTATCCTGCTTATTTATTAAAGAGTTGGGAATGAATTTCAGTGACTGGCGTACCCGATTAAAATTATTAGAAGCCATAAAACGTTTAGGCGAAAAGCAATCCATAAAAGAAATAGCCTTCAATTTAGGTTACGAAACTACAAGTGCTTTTATTTATATGTTTAAAAAGCATCTGGGAAAAACTCCTTCCAATTATATTTTAGAAGACCAAAAGGATTCAGATCAGTTATCGGCTTAAATTTTATCGGCTAGATTATTTTCCCTGAAAACTATATTTAGGTATAAAATCAAAAATTGGCAGATCGTTTTTTTTAGTACTAAAAAAGGTATAAGTCGTAATTTTTTCCTTAAAAATTATTGAAGATCGTAATCTTTTGCAAAATAACAGGACAGTACAGGTTGTGAAACGTAAAAATAACATTTATTTTTAGTGCCAAATATATTTTTATGCGAACCCGATTTTCAGTTTTTAAGAAATTACTTGTTTTTGTGGTTATATTCTCTTCTTCTTCGTTCCTGTCTGCACAGGAAAAAGTTAAAGAAGCAACCTGGATTTGGTATCCGGGTGATTTCGAAATCAATCTGGCCAACCAGATGCAAAACAGAAGAACAGAACGGGATTCTTTTTTCCCTGTTTTCTGGAAGACCGATAGTCCTTATAATTTGGTTGATTTTCATCAGGTTTTCGATCTTCAGGCTCCGGAAGAAATTACAATTGCAGTCGAAGGAACTTATAACATAAAAATTGACGGTAAGGCACTTCAGGGTTTTCCGAAGAAAATTATCATGCCCGCAGGAAAACATAAATTGAGCCTTAAAGTGTACAATCAGGCTTCCGTTCCTGCAATTTTTATTGATGGAAAAACCATAAAATCAGACAACAGCTGGCTGGTGACTTACGAAGATAAAGAATGGATTGACGAAACCGGAAAAGCTTCCGATCAATCGGGAACAACCTGGCTTCAGGCGGGTTCGTGGAATCTAAATCAGGCAAATCTCCCACCTTCAAAATTTGCTTTGCCCGTTAAAAAAATGGAAGCGGTAAGCCATGTCAAAATGGGTACGGAAACCTTATATGATTTCGGGAAAGAAACTTTTGGTTTCATTCAGTTAAACGGACTTCAGGGAAAGGGAACCGTTGCTATTTATTACGGAGAATCAAAAGAAGAGGCACTTTCCAAAGAACATTGCGAAACCTTAGATCAGATAGAAGTAGCTTCCAATAGCCCACAAGACAGGATAATGGAACTGTCAAAAGCTTTCAGATATGTTCTGGTAGCTCCTTCTAACGGAGTGGACATTGCTTCCGTAACGATGTGGTACGAATATGCCGACTTAAAAGACAAAGGAAGTTTTACCTGTTCAGATGCACAGATTAATGAAATTTACGATGTTGCCAAATATACTTTTCACCTTACTTCAAGGGAGTTTTTTATTGACGGAATCAAAAGAGACCGCTGGATCTGGTCCGGTGATGCTTACCAGAGTTACCTGATGAATTATTACTTAACGAATGATTCACCAACGGTGGAAAGAACGCTGTTGGCTTTACGCGGAAAAGATCCCGTTACGGCCCACATCAATACGATCATGGATTATACGTTTTACTGGTTTTTAGGGATTTACGACTATTACCAGTACAGCGGGGATAAGACTTTTATCAAACAATTTTACCCAAGAATGCAATCCTTAATGGAATATTGCCTGTCCAGAAGAAATGAAAACGGAATGATGCAGGGACTTTCGGGCGACTGGATTTTTATTGACTGGGCGGAAGGGCTGAGCAAAAAAGGAGAAGTAAGTTTTGAACAATTGTTATTGGCAAGAAGTTTAGAAGCGATGACAGTTTGTGCTGCGATTGCCGGAGAAGATCAGGATGCAGCAAAATACAAAGATCTTGGAATTCAGTTAAAAACTAAAATTTTCGACAAATACTGGAACCCCGAAAAACAAGCATTGGTACACAGTTATGTTGACGGAAAACAAACTGAAAATGTAACGCGTTACGCAAATATGTTTGCGATTTTCTTTGATTATTTCACTGAAGAACAAAAACAACAGGTAAAAAAATCAGTGCTTTTGAATGATAAAGTGCAAAAAATCGTAACTCCCTACATGCGTTTTTATGAATTGGAATCTTTGTGTGCGATGGGAGAACAGAATTATGTCCTGAAAGAAATGAAAGATTATTGGGGAGGAATGCTAAAATTGGGAGCCACATCCTTTTGGGAAGAATACAATCCGTCCAAAAAAGGAACAGAACATCTGGCAATGTACGGAAGGGAATTCGGAAAAAGTCTTTGCCATGCCTGGGGCGCAAGTCCGATTTACTTACTGGGAAAATATTATCTGGGGGTAAAACCAACCGCGCCGGGTTATGCCGAATATGAAATCAAACCCAGCTTAGGAGGTTTGCAATGGATGCAGGGAAAAGTGCCAACGCCAAATGGTGAAGTAGACGTATACTGCAGTACCAAAGAAATCAAAGTAAAAGCGGTGGAAGGCGAAGGGAAATTGATTTTTGAAAGTTCAGCTAAACCAAAGTCAAACTCTGGAACAATTACAGCACTAGCGAAGAATAAATATCAGCTGATTGTAAAACCGAATGTGGAGTATAAAGTGAGTTATAAAGCGATTTAAGTTCTTAGTGATTAGCTCATAGTTTATAACGTCCAGTTTGTCATTTCGACGAAGGAGAAATCTTCGCAAGTAGCTCAACAAAGATTGATCTGCCAGGTGTGCTTAGCAAACGAAAATTCACTTCGTCTGTTCGCTATCGCTCGAATCTCCTTCGTTGAAATGACTAGATCAGGGAAATGCATGAAAAGAATAAAAGCCTTAAAAAATAAAAAACCAATGTTTTCAAAAAACACAAAACACAATTTTAAATTAAAAGCTGCTTTCCTAATGCTGTTAACTGTTTGTGTTCAGGTTTCAGCACAAAACACAGCATGGAAAGCAGCTTCTTTTGAAGTGGTCAATACTTACAAAACATTCCAAACAGCACAATACGCACATGTTTTTTCAGGAAGCAAACACAATATTGTTCGTTTAGCTCCAGAATTACAAGGTTTAAAAGGTATTGAACTTCCTTTGGACACTTATAAAAACGGAACAAATACGGCTTTACAGTTAAAGTTTAAAGAGTCAGTTCAGCTTTTAATTGGCATTTTTCAGGAAAGTGGTTCAGAATATCTTCAGTCAAATAAACTGCAAAAGGCAAAATTAGTTTTAGAAAACGGAGTAACTATTACCGGTTTGCCTCCGGTTAATGTGTATGCTATTTCTTTCGCAAAAGGAACACAGACTATTTTACCAGATGCTAAAGGATTATACGCCATTTTAGGAGTTGTAAAAAGCAATCAAAAATTGGAATTCAGAAACGCAGCACTTCCGGACGGAAAACTGTGGAATCCAGCTTTTATCGTTGAAGGATTTTCAGATGAAAAACCGCTTTTCGAAATTATTGGCGGAGAAAACAAACCGGTTGTAGACGAAGGAATGCCCGGAACAGAAGAAAATCAGGGCGGATTTGAAGGCGGACGTGTTGTAAAAGTAGGCGATACCTACCATATGTTTCCAACAGAAAGAGCAGGCGAAAAAGGAGTCGATTATTATTACGATCGTGTCAAAACTAAAATCGGACACTGGACCAGTAAAGATGCAATTCACTGGAAAAGAGAAGCAACAATTTATCAGGCCAGCGGAACATATGCCGTTACCGAAGATGATAATCCGATGAACGATCGCCGTGCGGCAATTTGGTCGTATATGCCGGTTTTCAATGAAAAAGCAAACAAATGGTACGGCTATTATTTAGCCTATACCGTGAGTAAAGAAATAGAACCTAACCATTCTTTTGGCCGGATCTGGAGATGCGAATCCACCGTAGACGGAATCAACGGCATTGGAGGTCCCTATAAAGATATGGGAATCATTATGGAGCCAGGTTTAGACTCCAAGCCCTGGGAAGGACGCCAGGGCGTAGCTTCTTTTTTCCCGTATCAGGCAGGAGATAAGTGGCTTGGTTTTTACAGCGGTGCCTATCCGTTTGATTCCTGGGCAGATTATCCTAAAAAATCCGGAAAAGGCTGGTTTGTGGCTTTAGCCGAATCAAATAGTTTAGAAGGCCCGTGGAAGAGAATGAACAAAGGCATTGAACCAATCCAATCTATACATCCTTTTTTTGTAGAGAATCCTATTGTAAGCCAGCTCCCAAACGGATTATACATCGCCATTTTTGACGGAGGCCCGGACGGCTGGGGACATCATTTGCCCAATATGATAGGCTATTCATTATCTAAAGATGGCTATCAATGGTCGGAAGCAAGGTATTTACCCATAGAAACCAAAGTAAATAAATGGTGGGACATCATGCGGACTCCGCTTTGCTTGATTCCGGAAGGAAATGATATTTACACGATTGTCTATGCCGCGATTGACCTGAAAAAAAGATTTCACCCCATGGGAATGGTAAAAGTAAAACTGAACAAAGACGTAATGCAGTCGCGTTTGGAAGAATTGAAAAAAGAATAATAAAGTTTCTCGCAGATTTTGCAGATTCAGCAGATAAAAAAATATAAAAAGTCGGCTAAATCTGCCAAATCTGCGAGAGAATAAAAAGACAGGAATATAGATAAAACGCTACGACTTTTCGGGATTATTTGTCAAAGAGAAAAAATTTCAAAGAGAAAAAATAAAAAAACTTAGCGCCTTCATGGCTAAAAACAAAGAAATGAAAATTAAATATCTCATAATTGCCATCACTACTCTTTTCATAACCAGTTGTGCAACGAAATACAAGAAAAGGGAAATAACTGAAACCGTAATGCAGGAGATTTACAACGAAATCAAAACGCCTTATAAATACGGTTTGGTAATGGTGCCAACGGATAACTCATACAAAATGGATTGCCCGAGTGTCTTTCGAAAAGAGGGAAAATGGTTTATGACTTATCTTATTTACGGTGGAAGAGGCTACGAAACCTGGCTTGCTGAAAGTGACGACTTATTGCACTGGAAACATTTAGGAAAAGTAATGTCCTTCTCTGAAAACGAATCACACTGGGATGTCAATCAAAAAGCAGGATATATTTCGTTACAGGACCCAGCGTGGGGTGGAAGCTACGAATGGGAAAAATATGAAGACAAATATTGGATGAGTTATTTTGGCGGAGACAGCAAAGGTTATGAAGCAGGAGTTCTTTCTATCGGAATGGCCTATACCAAAGAGTCTCCAACAAAAGCACACGAATTTAGCCGATTAGACAAGCCGGTTTTAACGCCAAAAGACACTGATGTAAGCTGGTGGGACAATAGCACGATGTACAAAAACACGGTTATTCGCGATACGGAAAAACAAACCGGATCTAATTTTATCATGTATTACAATGCCCGTGGGGACAGTTTGAAACCCGCGCGCGGAGCAGAAAGAATTGGAATGGCAGTTTCCGATGATATGAAAAACTGGAAACGTTACGGGAAAAATCCGGTATTGAATAATCACAAAGGGATTACAGGGGATCCCTACATTCAAAGAATTAACGATACCTGGGTCATGTTCTATTTTGGTGCGTTCTGGAAACCGGGAGCATTTAACCGTTTTGCCGTTTCTAATGATTTAATTCACTGGAACGACTGGAAAGGCGAAGATCTGATCAAGTCATCGGAACCTTATGACGATCTGTTTGCCCATAAATCTTTTGTCGTAAAATATAACGGAGTGGTCTACCATTTTTATTGTGCCGTAAATAAAGCAGAACAAAGAGGAATTGCCATTGCAACTTCCAAAGATTTAGGCAAAAGCGAAATGAATTTTGTTGCGCCGCCCGAGAAGAAAAAATAGTTTTCAGTCACAGTTGCAGTCATCGGAATGACACAAACAACTACAAAAACATACCATAAATGTTGAAGTCAAATCATAGTAATCCATTTTTCAGGTTTCGGTTTTCGAATCACATTTTGCATTTCACCACTTACCTTTTACTTTTTACGGGTTTCGCAAACGGCCAATCCGTTACCGGAGAACCGGCCGGAATTCCGGAGTTGCATAAAAAATATGAGTTTGCTCCGTGGGAAGATCCAACGGTAACCAGCATAAACAGACAGCCTTCCAGAGCCACGGCCTATTCGTATGAAAATATCGAAGAGGCGTTAAAAGGCGACAGATCGAAGAGCAGAATTCAAATGCTGAACGGAGACTGGGATTTTAAATATGCCTCCAGTTTAAAAGAAGCTTCCAAAGATTTTTACCAAAGTAAAGTTTCAGGCTGGAATACGATTGAAGTGCCCTCCAACTGGGAATTAAAAGGCTATGATATTCCGATTTACAAAAGTGCGGTTTATCCGTTCAGGCCCATAAATCCGCCTTATATTCCTAAAGATTATAATGGTGTTGGTTCGTATCAAAGAAGTTTTGCGGTTCCGGAAAACTGGAAAGATATGACCGTAACGTTACATTTTGGAGCCGTAAGTTCCGGTTTTCAGGTTTGGCTCAACGGGGAATTTTTAGGGTATGGTGAAGATAGTTTTCTTCCGTCTGAATTTGATATTACCCCTTATTTAAAACCGGGCGAAAATATAATTTCTGTACAGGTAATTCGCTGGACAGACGGTTCGTATCTTGAAGATCAGGATCACTGGCGTGTAAGTGGAATTCAGCGTGAAGTTTTTATTATGGCCGAGCCTAAACTGCGTATTCAGGATTTCTTTTATCAGACCAAATTAGACAAGGAATATAAAGATGCTGTCTTTCAGTTGCGTCCAAAAGTGGAAAATTTAACCGGGGAAAAAATCAAGGATTATACTTTTCAGGTGCAATTGTACGATCCGAAAAATGTTGCCTTATTCAAAGAACCGCTTCAGAAACCGGTTATCGATATGATTAACGAAAGTTATCCGCGTCTGGATAATGTTCGTTTTGGAATGTTCAGGGAAACCATTAAAAATCCTTTAAAATGGAGCACCGAAGAACCGAATTTATACACAATGGTTTTGTGGCTAAAAGATCCGAAAGGAAATATTATTGATGCAAAAAGCTGTAAAGTTGGTTTTCGTTCCATTGAATTTTCCAAAGAAAACGGAAAAATGTTAATCAATGGAAAAGAAACCTATGTGTACGGAATAAACCGTCACGACCAGCATCCGACGAAAGGAAAAGCGCTGTCGCGAGAAGATATTAAACAGGATTTAATTACGATTAAGAAGTTTAATTTCAATTTTATCAGAACCAGTCATTATCCTAACGATCCCTATTTCTATGATTTATGCGATCAATATGGCATAATGGTGATGGATGAAGCCGATCAGGAAACACATGGAATTGGAGGAAAACTAAGCAACGATCCAAAATGGACGAATGCTTATCTGGAACGTATGACCAGAATGGTAGAAAGAGACAAAAATCATCCGTCTGTAGTCATGTGGAGTCTGGGCAACGAAGGAGGAAAAGGACCGAATCATTCGGCTATGGCAGGCTGGGTTCATGATTTCGATATCACCAGACCCGTACATTACGAGCCCGCTCAGGGAAACCCGAGACTAGAGGGATATATTGATCCGCTGGATCCGGGATATCCAAAAACAATTGACCACGCCTATCGATTTGAAAATCCACAGGACGAACCGTATGTAGACATGGTAAGCCGATTCTATCCGGGCGTTTTTACGTCTAAATTTCTGGTGGACCAAAAGAAAGATACACGTCCGATTATTTTTGTTGAATATTCTCATGCGATGGGAAATTCAGTTGGGAATTTAAAAGAATTATGGGATCAGTTCCGTTCGCTTCCAAGAGTGATCGGCGGCTGTATCTGGGAATTTAAAGATCAGGGACTGGTTAAAATCGATGAGAAAACAGGTCAGGAATATTTTGCACACGGAGGTGATTTTGGTGAAAAATATCATGACGGAAACTTCAATACAAAAGGGATTGTAGATTCAAACGGAAAACCGAAAGGTTCCATTTATGAATGCAAATGGGTATTCCAGCCGGTAACTTCCACCTTAAATAACGGATATCAGTTAGAAATAAAAAACCGTCAGGCCGTTACCTCTTTACAGAACTATATTTCTGTTCTGAAAATACTGGAAAACGGAAATCTCATTAAAACCCAGATACTAAAACCTTTAAATCTGGAAGCCGGACAATCCGTAATTTTAGATTTAAATCCGTATCTGCCAAAAATGAAAAAAGAAGCCGAATACTTTTTGAATATTGAATTTCAGCTTTCATCAGATAAAGAGTGGGCCTCAAAAGGATATGCCGTTGCAACCGATCAGTTTTTATTGAAAAAGGCGGAAGTTGCTTTAAACTTTGCCACTCAAAAAGACACTAAATTTAAAACTACGGAAACTGATTCCGATTATAAAATCAAAGGCAAAGAGTTTGAAATTACTTTTACGAAAGAAAACGGAGCTTTGAGTTCTTATATTTTTAACGGCGAAGAACAAATTTTCGCTCCATTGCTTCCCAACTTTGTAAGACCGCTTACCGATAACGATAAAAGGGGATGGAAATCCCATAAAGTCTTAAAACCCTGGTATCAGGCGAAACCAAAAGTGGTCAGTACTAAAATGGCCATCACAAATGACGGAACGATCATTACCAGTGATTATGAGGTGATAAAAGACAGTGCACAAGTGCAGGTAATTTATAAAATTCATGAAAACGGAATCATAAAAGTAGCTTACAGCCTAAAAGCAACCAGCAAATTGCCAAACATCCCGAAAATTGGAATGCAGTTGGGAGTCCAACGAAAATTTGATCAGATTTCATGGTACGGCAAAGGAGAACTGGAGAACTATATCGACAGAAGTTTCGGGTCGTTTGTGGGTAAATATTCTTTACCCATAAATGAGTTTTTAGAGCATTATGTAAAACCTCAGGAAAACGCCAACAGAACAGAAGTGCGATGGATGGCTTTTACAACACCACAAAAAAATAAAGGATTGATAGTGGCAGATGATAAGAAAGTCCTGAGCATGAGTGCCTGGCCGTATACGCAGGAAAATTTAAGTGCAGCCAAACATACTTTCGATTTAAAGGATCCCGGATTTTTGACAGTCAATATCGATTTAATTCAAATGGGAGTTGGAGGAAATGACAGCTGGACAAAAGTCGCACAGCCATTAGAACAATATCAGATTCCTTCAGGAGATTATGAGTATAGTTTTTACCTAATCCCTTTTAACAGTTCAAAAAATGCATTAGATGAAAGTCTGAAGAAATTTAAATATTAAGTAAAGAATATCAAAAAAAAAAATCTGCTTAATCTGCAAAATCTGCGAGAGTAAAAATTTACACACAGATTGTCCGGTATAAATATTAAAGAATAAAAAACAAAACCAATGTTTCAAAAAGCATACTTCTTTTTAATGTTACTCTTCGCGGGATTCGTTTCCGCGCAGGAAATCCATAAAAAAGAAACCAATTTATTCCAGCCTGCAATCGAATCTTCCAGACCCTGGGTATATTGGTACTGGATGCAAAGTGCGTATTCGAAAGAAGGCATCACTGCCGATTTAGAGGCCATGAAACAGGCAGGAATCGGAGGCGCTTATCTGATGACTATAAAAGGACCAGCAAATCCGCCTTTGATTTCGCCTCCGGTTTTACAATTAAGTAAAGAATTTTGGGAACTCGTGCATTGGGCATTGACAGAAGCAGACCGTTTGGGCGTAAAAATTGCCTTCCATCCCGCGGATGGTTTTGCAGTTGCAGGCGGACCCTGGATTACGCCCGAGATATCCATGCAAAAAGTGGTTTGGGCAGATGTTACCGTGAAAGGAAAAGACATTAAAAACCTGACTTTACCCGTTCCCAAACATTACAAAGAATATTATAAGGATATTGCTGTTTTTGCGATTCCGCTAAAAGAAGAAATAATAACCTCAGTTAAAAAACAGCCAAAAATCACCTCAACTTTAGGAGATTTTGATGCTTCTTTTCTGAGTGATTCCAATAAAGACGATCAATTCAGGTTAAAAGAAAAAGGATGGATTCAGTACGAATTTGACCAGCCATTTTTGTGCAAATCCATTCAGATCGAGACCAAAGGCAATAATTACCAGGCACATCGTCTGATTATTGAAGTAAGCGATGATGGAAAAAACTTTAAGAACCTTGGCAGATTAACAACGCCAAGACAAGGCTGGCAGGATGCAGATGCTTTTTACACGCACAGTCTTATCCCGACAAAAGGCAAGTATTTCAGATTTGTTTATGATCCTGAAGGCACAGAACCCGGAGCAGAAGATCTGGATCCGGCAAAATGGAATCAGGGACTAAAAGTTACCAAAATTATTTTATCCAATGAAGCACTGATCGATAATTATCAGGGAAAATCCGGGGCAATCTGGAGACTCAGTCCGCAAACCACAACGGCCGAAATCAAGGATAGTGATTGTGCCACACAATCAGAAATGATTAATATTTCAAAATTCACAGATACGAAAGGAATTCTGAACTGGAAAGCGCCTTCGAATACAAGCTGGCGAATTATTCGTTTTGGATCTACTTCTACCGGTTACGAAAATGCCACAGCAGGAGCAGCAAGAGGATTGGAAGTTGATAAATTTAGTGCTGATGCCGTTCGTTTTCAACTGGATCATTGGTTTGGTGAAATGTTAAGGGTGGCAGGTCCGGAACTCGCTTCAAAAGTGGTGAAAATCCTGCATATTGATAGTTGGGAATGTGGCAGCCAGAACTGGTCGCCGGTTTTTAGGGATGAATTCAAAAAACGCCGGGGTTATGATATCGTAGACTATCTTCCTTTGATGGCAGGGATTCCATTGAATGATATTCAGACTTCTGAAAAAGTTTTGTACGACGTCAGAAAAACGATTTCAGAATTAATAACCGATAACTTTTTTGCCACATTGGCCGATGAAGCGAAGAAAGCCGGAGTACAATTCAGTTCCGAAAATGTCGCGCCAACGATGATGAGCGACGGACTTTTACATTTTAAACACATCGATTATCCGAGTGGTGAATTTTGGCTGAAAAGCCCGACACACGACAAACCAAATGATATGCTCGATGCCATTTCGGGAGGGCATATTTATGGCAAAGATATTATTCAGGCAGAAGCTTTTACCGAACTAAAAATGGACTGGGACGAGCATCCCGGAAATCTTAAAACGCTTGCCGATAGAAATTACGCACTTGGAATCAACCGGTTTTTCTACCACGTTTTTGTACACAATCCATGGACGGATAGGAAACCCGGAATGACTTTAGACGGTGTCGGTTCTTACTTTCAAAGGGATCAAACCTGGTGGAAACCCGGAAAAGCATGGGTAGACTATTGCCAGAGAGTGCAGTTTCAATTGCAAAAGGGCAAACCTGTTATTGATCTGGCTGTTTTTATTGGTGAAGATTTACCGTCACGTTCCATTCTTCCGGACCGATTAGTGCCTTTTATTCCGAATGTTTTCGGATCGGCAAGAGTACAGCAGGAGAAAATCAGATTGGAAAATGAAGGACAGCCGGGTTTGAGAGCACCAAAGGAAGTTACCTCTTCAAAAAACAGTACCGATTTATCGCAGTGGGTCAATGCGATGAATGGCTATCAGTACGATTCTTTTAACTCAGATGTCTTAATCCGAAAAGCTAAAGTCGAGAACGGAAAAATAACATTTGGCGGAGGCATCTCATATGGCGCTTTACTTTTTCCGGGAAGTCATAAAATGGCACCTAATAAAATGATTTCTTTGGCTTCCGCCGAAAAAATAGTACAGCTCGTAAAAGACGGAGGGACTATTTTTATTGCTGAAAAACCGAATGTACAGCCGGGAATCCAATCAGATGCAGATGAGAAAAAGTGGCAGTTGATAGTAGATGAAATCTGGAATGACAGCCCGAATGCTTCTTCGTGGAAAATAGGAAAAGGAACAGTGATTAAACTCCCTTATTTAGGAAATGATTTTAAGGAAATCGGAATAGAGCCGGATGTTTATTTTCCAAAATTAAATCGCGAAGACTCAGAAACAATTGCCTGGACACACCGCAAATCAGAATCGGAAGAAATCTATTTTCTATCCAATCAGAAAGAAGAAAAAAGAACATTTGAAGTTTCATTTCGCGTAACTGGAAAAATTCCACAATGGTACAATCCTGTAACCGATAAAACCACTATTTTAAAAAGCTGGAAAATAGAAAATGGGCGAACGCTGATTCCATTATCCTTAAATGAAAATGAGTCCGGATTTGTCATTTTTAAAGAAAAAGCAAAAAATAAATCAGGTCATGGAAATCAGAATACAACCGAGTTTGAAACCGTGCAGACTCTAGACGAAAGCTGGGAATTGCAGTTTAATCCGGAATTCCACGGCCCAAAAGAAGGGATAAAAACAAATGTACTTTTTGACTGGAGCACTTCTTCAGACGACAGGATTAAATATTATTCAGGAACAGTTTCATATCAAAAGGAACTCATCTGGAAAGGAAACACGACGGATCAATTTTGGCTGGAGTTAGGAACAATTGCCAATATCGCCGAAGTCAGCATCAACGGAAAAGACTGCGGTACAATCTGGACATTTCCTTACCGGGCTGATATTTCAGCTGCGTTGCAAAAAGGAAAAAACAAGATCGAAATAAAAATCACCAATACCTGGGCAAACCGCTTAATTGGCGACCAAAAGTTACCGAAAGAAGAAAGATTAACGTGGACAACAGCTCCTTTCAGATTGGAAGGGGAACCATTATTGAAAGCTGGTTTATTGGGACCCGTTAGGATCGTAAAAGAGGTGAAGTGAAAGAGGAAAAGGAAGTAAATAAATGAATAGCGTCCAGCTTTAGCTGGATGAATACGGTAGCAAATCAGGATTGGCTTAGCCAAAAAATGTAACATTTGGCTAAAGCCATTTTCAGAGCCAATTTTATTCCTCCAGCTAAAGCAGGAGGCAATTTAAAATAGAATAGAAAAAGAAATGAAGAAAACGTGGCCACAGATTAAAGGATTAACACAGATTTAAAAATCCATACAATCCTATAATCTGTGGCAAAAGAATAAAAATAATGATGAATAGCGTCCAGCTTTAGCTGGATGAACAAGGTAGGAAATCGGGATTGCGGCTTTAGCCAAAAGCGGTAATATTTTGGCTAAAGCCAGTTTCAGAGCCAATTTTATTCCTCCAGCTAAAGCAGGAGGCAATTTAAAAGATAGAATAGAAAACAGAAATGAACAAAATTTTGCCACAAATTAAAGGATTAGCACAGATTTAATCCATATAATCCTATAATCTGTGGCAAAAGAATAAAATAATGATGAATAGCGTCCAGCTTTAGCTGGATGAACAAGGTAGGAAATCGGGATTGCAGCTTTAGCCAAAAACGGTAATATTTTGGCTAAAGCCATTTTCAGAGCCAATTTTATTCCTCCGGCTAAAACAGGAGGCAATTTAAAAGAGAGAATAGAAAACAGAAATGAACAAAATTTTGCCGCAAATTAAAAGGATTAATGCAGATTTAAAAATCCATACAATCCTATAATGTGTGGCAAAATAATAAAATAATGATGAATAGCGTCCAGCTTTAGCTGGATGAACAAGGTAGGAAATCAGGATTGGCTTTAGCCAAAAATGTAACATTTAGCTAAAGCCAGTTTCAGAGCCAATTTTATACCTCCAGTTAAAGCAGGAGGCAATTTAAAAGAGAGAATAGAAAACAGAAATGAACAAAATTTTGCCATAAATTAAAGGATTAACGCAGATTTAAAAATCCTTACAATCCTATAATCTGTGGCAAAAGGATAAAAATAATCATGAATAGCGTCCAGCTTTAGCTGGATGAATACGGTAGCAAATCAGGATTGGCTTTAGCCAAAAATGGAACATTTGGCTAAAGCCATTTTCAGAGCGAATTTTATTCCTGCAGCTAAAGCAGGAGGCAATTTAAAAGATAGAATAGAAAAAGAAATAAACAAAATTTTGCCATAAATTAAAGGATTAGTACAGATTTAAAAATCCACACAATCCTGTAATCTGTGGCAAAAAAACACAGACGAACCAATGAAATATACTCTTGTAGCTATTGCAATATTTTTAGCAAGCCTTCAAAGCAATGCAAAAATAAAATTACCTGCCTTGTTTTCGGACAATATGATGCTGCAGCAAAAATCGAATGCACCAATATGGGGCTGGGCAGAAAAGAACGGAGCGGTTACCATAAAAACGTCATGGAATTCTAAAATTTATAAAGCCAAAGCAGACAACTTAGGAAAATGGAATGTAGCCCTGCAAACACCTGCAGCAGGCGGTCCGTTTACAATTGAAGTTAGCGAGGGAACTGAAAAAGTAATAATAAAAAATATACTTATCGGAGAAGTCTGGCTGTGTTCCGGACAATCGAATATGGAAATGCCTTTGAAAGGCTTTCAGGGACAACCCGTTAAAAACGGAAACGAAATTATTGTTAGATCCACCAACAAAAATATTCACCTGATTACCATTCCAAGAGCGACAGTTTTGGAGGCTTTGGACAATTTTGAAGGAAAATGGGAGGTGGCTTCACCAAAATCTACGGCTAATTTTAGTGCAACAGCCTGGTATTTTGGATCGCTTTTACAGGAAGTCTTAGATGTTCCGGTAGGATTGATTCATGTTTCGTACGGTGGTTCCAGTATGGAAGCCTGGATGAATCAGGAAATGCTGAAAGATTTTGCTAGTGCTAAGATTCCAACTACGAAGGAAGAGTTAGCAAAAGATCCTAATCGTGTTCCGACGACTTTGTTTAACGGAATGCTTTCACCGGTTATTGGTTACGGAATCAAAGGCTGTATCTGGTATCAGGGTGAATCCAATTACGAAAGAGCTTCTGAATACATGGCTTTGATGAAAAAAATGGTCAGCAGTTGGAGAACTTTATGGAAACAGGGCGATTTTCCTTTCTACTACGCCCAGATTGCCCCTTTTAATTATGCCCAATTTCATCCAAAAGATTATCTCGAAAAATACAATTCGGCATATTTGAGAGAAGCGCAGTTAAAAGCTTCAAAAGAAATTCCGAATTCAGGAATGGCTGTTTTGATGGATGTTGGGGAAGAAAATAACATTCATCCGATGGATAAAGAAAAAGGCGGAAACAGGCTGGCTTTTCAGGCTTTGGCAAAAACCTACGGAATAGAAGGGTTCGAATTTGAAAGTCCAAAATACAAAAGCATGGAAATCAAAGACAGCTCCGTAACGGTTTCTTTTGATGATGCTGCCAACGGAATTACCTCGTATGATAAAGAAGTAACGGGTTTTGAACTGGCGGGAGAAGATAAAGTATTTTACCCGGCGAAAACAGTAGTCCGCAGAAAATCAGTGGTTTTGACTTCTGATAAAGTAGCGAAGCCCGTTGCCGTTCGCTATTTATGGAAAGATTTTGCTAAGGCAGAATTGTTTAGTGCGGGAGGTTTGCCGGTTTCGTCTTTCAGGACTGATGAATGGTAATTTTTTTAACCATATAAATAATTATCTGCTAAATCTGCGTGAACAAAATTAGCTCGCAGATTTAGCAGATTAGGCAGATTTTAAAATAATAAAATAATAAAAGTGAAAAATGCTTTAATCCTGGTTTCTCTATTTGTAACGCTTTTTGCTAAGGCGCAAATCCCTGTGCTCAAAAACTACAACCAGGTTTGGAATAGGCAAAGTAAAAATTCCTCCGAATCAATGCCTTTGGGAGGCGGAGATATTGGACTGAATGTCTGGGTAGAAAAAGGCGATTTGTATTTTTATTTTTCCAGAAGCGGCACTTTCGACGAACATAATACTTTACTCAAACTGGGTCGTGTAAAAGTTGCGTTAACCCCTAATCCGTTTGAGGCAAATGAAGGTTTTCATCAGGAGCTGGTTTTGAAAGACGGTTGTATTTTAATTGCTCAAAATAATACCAAAATCAAACTTTGGGTGGATGTTTTTAATCCGGTCATTCATTTGGATTTTGAAAGTCAGATACCGATGAAAATAACTGCTTCTTACGAAAGCTGGCGTTATAAAAATCGGCAATCCAAAGGAAAATCCAATAACGCCAATTCGCATAAATGGGCACCCCAGGGAGAAATTATCACGTATAAAGATTCGGTTTCGTTTGAAAATAATGGGGTAAAATTCTATCACAAAAACAGGGAAAATACGGTTTTTGATGTGGCAGTACAACAGCAAAAAATGGAATCGGTAAAAGATCAAATGCTGAATCCTTTGGCGAATTTGACCTTTGGCGGATTCATGACAGGAAGTAATTTAAAACCTGACGGCACTTATTCGGGAATTTATCAGAATACAGATTTTAAAGGATTCCGTCTTTCGAGTATAAAACCTTTGAAAAAACAGGCTTTACAACTTTATTTAAACACAAGCCAATCGGATGTTGAGGTTTGGAATGACGAATTGAAAAATCAGATTTCAGCAAATAAAAACACTTCAAAACAAGCGGAAAAAAATACGGTAAAATGGTGGAATGATTTCTGGAACCGCAGTTTTATTTTTACGCAGAAAAAACAAACGACAGAGAAAGATTCGGTGTATCAAATGGGACAAAATTATCAATTGTTCCGCTATATGTTGGGCTGCAACGCCTATGGAAAATATCCCACAAAATTCAATGGCGGGCTTTTTACGGTAGACCCCGTTTTTACCAATCCGGATTTGAATTTTACACCAGATTTCAGGAATTGGGGAGGCGGAACCATGACGGCTCAAAATCAGAGACTGGTTTATTTTCCGATGGTGAAAAGCGGTGATTTTGATCTCATGAAATCCCAGCTGGATTATTATCTGAGCCTTCAGAAAAATGCAGAATTGAGAAGTAAAGTCTATTGGAATCATAACGGTGCCTCATTCACAGAACAATTAGAAAATTTTGGACTGCCAAATCCGGCCGAATACGAATGGAAACGCCCTGCAGACTATGATCCCGGAATGGAATATAATGCATGGCTGGAATATGAATGGGATACGGTTTTTGAGTTTTGCCAAATGATGCTGCAGCAGAAAGAATTTGGCAAGGAAGATATACAGAAATACAATTCCTTTATCATCAGCTGTCTTCGTTTTTTTGATGAACATTATCAATATCTGGCTAAAAAGAGAGGACGAAAAGCACTGGATGGAAACGGGCATTTGATTCTTTTTCCAGGTTCGGGTGCAGAGACCTACAAAATGGCTAATAATGCCAACAGTACGATTGCAGCTTTGAAAGTCATTACACAACAGCTTTTAAATTTGTCTTCAACAGAATTATCGAAAGAAGATCTTGCTTACCTAACCGGATTTCAAACCAGAATTCCGCCTTTAAATTTTGGAACGATTGAAAATCACAAAGTATTAGTCCCTGCAAAATCATGGGAACGTATTAACAATTCAGAAGTACCGCAATTGTATCCGGTGTATCCCTGGGGAATTTACGGCATTGGAAAACCAGATTTAGAAACCGCCTTAAATACCTGGAAGTATGACGCTGATGCTATAAAATTCAGAAGTTATATAGGCTGGAAACAGGATAATATTTTTGCCGCGCATTTGGGATTAACCGAAGAAGCGAAAAAATACAATTTGCTGAAAATGGCCAATTCAGAAAGAAGGTTTCCTGCATTTTGGGGACCGGGTTTCGACTGGGTTCCGGATCATAACTGGGGAGGCTCGGGCATGATCGGCATGCAGGAAATGCTTTTGCAGGAAGCAGAGGGTAAAATTTATCTTTTTCCGGCCTGGCCAAAAGAATGGAATGTTCATTTTAAGTTACACGCTTCCCAAAATACGATTGTTGAGGCCGAACTTCAAAACGGAATTTTCAAAATTATAAAAGTTACTCCTGAAGAAAGAACAAAAGATATTGTCAGTCTCTTAGGGAAATCAATAGAAGAAAAAATTAAATTAAAATAACAGCAATGATAAAGAAATTAATAAGCTCTTTTGTCCTGTCCATAATCTTAACAGTAAACGGGCAGGCACAGCAGCAGGAGAAACAAATTGTAAAAATTGACTTTGATTTTTTTCAAAGAAGACTGGAAGAAGTTCACGATCCTAATTACGAGTCGTGGGTGATAAAGGAAGGAAAAGAAGAGGAGAAATCTTTTAATAAAGTAACCTTTAAATTAAAAGGAAACTTTACCTCAAAATGGTATAAAGTCGGAATGAATGCTCCTTTTTACAACAGATTAGGAAGCGACGGTTTGGTGACAAGTGAAAATTTAGAATTAAAAATCAGCGGATTAAAGCAGGGAAAACATACCTTACTGACGTTTCATAATGCTTTTGATGTCATTACAGGAAAGACTTTTTCTCCCATCAAAATTTATGTAAACGGAAAACTGCAGGAAACGGTACAGGCAAGTCAGAGAGCCAATGCCAAGATTGATGCTGCGATGGCCTATATTACTTTTAATGCTGCAAAAGCTAAGGATGTAATTGTTCGTTTTGAAATAGATCCAGCCACAAATCCGGATATTGTAAAACAAATCGTGATCAACGGTTTTGAGATTGATACACCAAACTTAATGAATCAGGCGCGTTCTCCGCAACCCCAAAACGCTGACGAACATTTTGTTGTGGATAAAAATACAGTGCTGAAATGGGATGCTTCAAAAAAAGCCGTAGCGCATCACTTGTATTTTGGAGAAGATAAAAACGCAGTAGCTAATGCAACCGAAACTTCAAAAGAATTTAAAGGCAAATTAACGACAACTACATTTCCGGTTGCTGATTTGTACAGTGGTTCAACCTATTACTGGCGTGTTGATGAAGTGGATGCGAAAGGAGCCGTAATTTTAGGAAATGTATGGTCGTTTAAACCGGCACAATTAGCATTTCCCGGAGCTGAAGGTTATGGCCGGTTTGCCGTAGGCGGAAGAGGCGGTAAAGTCATTGAAGTAACCAATTTAAATGATGACGGTCCCGGTAGTCTGCGCGATGCTGTCAATCAGGAAATTGGACCAAGAACAATTGTTTTTAGTGTATCGGGAAATATTAAACTGGCTTCCAGATTAGTTGTAAATCAGCCTTATGTTACTATTGCCGGACAAACGGCACCGGGAGAAGGAATTACAATCAGCAGGGCACCCATCGGCCTGACCGGAAATGATGGTGTTGTCCGGTTTTTGAAAGTTAGAATTGGAGGCGGAACGACCTATGATGGTATGGGGCTTACAGGCGCCAATTACAGTATAATTGATCATTGTTCCATCAGCTGGACAATCGATGAATCGTTTAGTTCCCGTGGAGCACATCATATCACATTGCAGCGTACTTTAATTTCAGAGGCTTTAAATGTGGCGGGACACGATAAGTATGAAGCCGGAAAAATGCACGGATACGCAGCGACGATTGGTGGTGATATCGGAAGTTTTCACCACAATTTACTGGCTCATAATTACGGACGTAACTGGAGTATTGGCGGTGGTTTAAATGGTGACGGCTATTATTCCGGCAAAGTAGATATTACAAATAATGTGGTTTACAACTGGGGACACCGCACCACCGACGGTGGTGCCAATGAAGTAAATTTTGTGAATAATTTTTACAAACCAGGCGCTTCTACAGGTATTTTCGTCGCTTTAAATGCACAGCATGAAGGTGTGGGAAAAGGAATGCAGCGTTATTATTTTAACGGAAATGTAATGCCGGGTTATTTTGATGAGGCTTCTCAGGAAAAAGGACGAAAAATGACAATTTCCAATAAAGAGATTGTGAATTATGAAACCTTTGTCGATAAACCTTTCTTCGAATCTTTTGTGGAAACGCAATCCGCGAAAGCAGCCTATAAAAATGTACTTTCAGATGTTGGGGCCAATCAGCCGTTTTTTGACAAGCATGATCACCGGATTGTGGATGAAACTTTAAAGGGAACCTTTAGTTTTAAAGGAAGTAAAAGTGGTTTAGGCGGAATGATCGATAACGAATCGGATGCCGGAGGATGGCCGGATTTTGCAACGGAATCCCGACCTGCTGATTTTGACACGGATCATGACGGATTACCAAACTGGTGGGAAAAAGCGTTGGGTTCAGATGAGAATTCTAAAGCAGGAGATTTTTCAGATGCTAATGCA
This sequence comes from Flavobacterium sp. ENC, assembly GCF_020991415.1. Taxonomy (GTDB): domain Bacteria; phylum Bacteroidota; class Bacteroidia; order Flavobacteriales; family Flavobacteriaceae; genus Flavobacterium. The sequence goes on from NZ_JAJMOY010000015.1 coordinate 38,605, forward strand.
GATACGGATAAAGATGGTTTTACACAATTGGATGATTATTTAGACTGGCTGGCCACGCCTCATTATTTTGTGAATTCAGGAGCGCAGTTAAAAATTTCGGCAGCAGACTTTTTCAAGGGTTATGAGAACAAACCGGTTTACACTTTCTCTGATCTTAAAAATGGAAAAGTAGTTTTGAAAGGAGCAGATGTTGAGTTTACCGCGATCGAATCAGGGTTTGCATCTTTTGTATTAACCGTTAAAGATGCCGATGGAGATTCGATGAGCCGTACCATAAATTTCTTTATTAAATAAAAAAAAATCGCTCGCAGATTTGGCAGATTGAGCAGATCAGCGCAGTTTTTATTTGTTAGAATATACACTAAAAAATCTGCCTGATCTGCTGAATCTGCGTAAAAAAAACTGCTGCCAAGAATTGCACGAATTTTCACGAATTAATTTTCACACTATTTCAATAAAAAATTAGTGTGAATTAGTAGAATTCGTGGCAAAAGAAAAATCTGCGTTTATCTGCTGAATCTGCGTGAAAAAAAACTGCTGCCACGAATTGCACGAATTTTCACGAATTAATTTTCGCACTATTTCAATAAAAATTAGTGGAAATTAGTGGAATTCGTGGCAAAAGAAAAATCTGCGTGATCTGCTAAATCTACGTGAAAAAAACTGCTGCCACGAATTGCACA
>NZ_JAJMOY010000016.1 GCF_020991415.1 Flavobacterium sp. ENC
TGTGTCCAGAATTTACAAGATACTTTCAAAGAAAATAGAATTAAAAAATATTTTCATGTATCCGGTATTAGGCGATTTGGCAGAACTGATTATCAATGAAGACTTTGAGGAATATACACCAATTACAAAAACAGAAGAAAAGGACTATTATCCACCATCCTATCCGCAAAAACGTATTTGGGTATTAGAAAAACTGGAAGCCTCCGGTGAAGTATACAATATGCCGCATACGTACTGGCTGGAAGGAAATCTGGATAAAGACATCTTAAAACGAACTTTTGAAACGATCATAGAACGTCACGAGGTATTCAGAACGGTTTTCGTGGAAACGATGGAAGAACCGCTTCAAAAAATTGTACCGTTTAATGAAATTGATTTTGATATTGATTATGTCGATTTACGAAAAGAGCAGGAGCCTAAAAACTTCGCGATCGGACTGGCACAAAATGCTTCTCAGGAAATATTTGACCTGGCGGAAGATCTTCTGATAAAAGTAAGTTTATATCATACGGCCGATGACGAATACCTGTTCTTATTTAATATTCATCATATTATAGGAGATGAGTGGTCTTTACAAATTTTGAATAAGGAAATCATTACCATATACAATGCCTATTCCAAGGGAGAAGATCATCAATTACCCGTATTAAATATTCAATACAAAGACTTTGCGACCTGGCAGCAGAACGAGCTGAGTGGTGAAAACTTGCAGCGTCATAAAGATTATTGGAATGAAAAAATGGCAGGTGAAAGGGAACCGCTGGACTTAACCACTGATTTGGTACGTCCGCTGTCCCGTAAGTTTAACGGAGATCGTTTGTATTTTACCATAGATGCTGAAACCGCCAAAAAATTCCAAAAAATACTGTCCAGAGAGAACAGTACCTTATTCATGGGACTATTGACCCTGGTAAAAACCATGATGATTCGATACACCGGAAACGAAGAACTCATTATTGGAACAGCCATTACCGGAAGAAGCCATACCGACTTAGAAGATCAGATTGGATTCTATTCCAATACATTAGCATTTAAAAGCAGGTACAAGGAAAAAGACTCCTTCTTAAGCTACTTGCAAACCGTAAAAACTACGGTACTGGAAGCATTTGATCACAGAATTTATCCGTTTGATAAATTAGTAGATGACTTAAAATTAATCAGGGATTTAAGCAGGTCATTGCTTATCGATATCATGGTGGTATTGCAGGATGCCAACGCAGATGATGAAAGTACACTGCACTTAAACGGAATGGAGATTGAAGAAACCAATGTGCGAATGCCTATTAGTAAATTCGATTTATCGTATTATTTCAGGGAACGTGACGGAGGATTAATCATGACTGTTGAATATGATACCGATATCTTTTTTAAAGATCGTATCGAAAAAATGGGAAGCCATCTGATTCAGTTATTGTCTTCCATTGTAGAAAATCCGACAGAAGAAATTTACGGATTAAATTATCTTCAAAAAGAAGAAAAACAGTTGCTGTTATCAGAATTTGCGGGAAAAGGAAGTATAAATACGCCCGGTGAAACACTTAGTGACTTGTTTGAAAAACAAGTTCTGAAACACGCAGATCGTATAGCGTTAGTTGACGGGGTTTATGAAATGACCTATAAAGAACTGAACGAAAAAGCAAATCAATTAGCACAATACCTGAAAAACACCTACGATGCAAAACCGGAAGATGTAATCGGAATTATTGCAGAACACAATCAGTGGCTCGTGATCAGTATTCTCGCCATCGCCAAAACAGGAGCAGCCTATTTGCCGATGAATGCAAAAACACCAATCGATCGTATCAACTATCAACTGGAAGATGCAGGCGTTACCTTAGTGCTGACCGATCATTTTGAAGAAAAATTAAAAGCCGAAACTTTCAAAGTACCGCAGGAATGGTATCAGTTAGAACAGTATCCAACGACCAATCTTCAGAACCTGGCCCATACCAATAACCTGGCCTATGTCATATACACATCGGGTTCTACAGGAAAACCGAAAGGCGTGATGATTGAACAGGCAGGATTAATCAATCTTTGTGAATGGCATGCTGAATATTATGGCGTAACACATCAAAGCAGGGTAAGCATGTTCGCAAGCATCAGTTTTGATGCAAGTGTCTGGGAATTTTGGCCGGCAATTTTACAGGGAGCTGCAGTATATATGGCCGCTGAAAAACAGGAAACGGGTTTTGATAACCTGATGGACTGGATTCACGAAAAAGAAATCGATCAGGTATTCCTGCCAACAGCAGCCTGTAAGTTTCTGATACAGTCCGGAAAAGAAATTAATCCGAACATAAAGATTCTGACAGGAGGAGACACGCTTGGAATTTTAGGTAACGTTCCTTTTACGCTTTATAACAACTACGGCCCAACAGAAGCCGTTGTGGTAAGTACGGTTTTTAAAGTTGATAAAGAATCCGAAGAGAGACAGGTGCCAATCGGAAAACCAATAACGAATAAAGTAATTTACATACTCGACAATAAGCTTAATCCAATGCCGGTAGGTTTTGAAGGCGAAATGTATATTGGCGGAGCCGGCATCGCAAGAGGCTATATCAACAATGAAGAACTTACAAATGCAGCTTTCATTCCAAACCCGTTTGGAGAAGGACGTTTATATAAAACAGGAGATGTAGCAAAATGGCTGGAAGACGGAAACATTGAATTTATCGGACGAAATGATGCACAGGTCAACATACGCGGACTTCGTATAGAATTAGGGGAAATAGAAAGCAATTTGCTGTCACATCCGCTGCTGCATCAGGTAGTGGTAAACGTACATGAAGTACAGGATGATGAATACCTGATCGCTTATTTTATTTCTGATGAAGTACTGGAAAAGAACGATCTCAAAGAATACCTGAGAGACTTCCTGCCAGCCTATATGATTCCGGAACATTTCATTCAACTGGAAAAATTCCCGCTTACGCTGAATGGAAAAATCGATAAAAAAGCATTACCAACACCAACGGAGATTTCTAAAACCGGATATGTAGCACCAAGAAACGAAAATGAAGTACTGATGGTCGAAATCTGGAAAAAAATCCTGGAACGTGAAGAAGTGGGTATTGAGGATAACTTTTTTGAGATTGGCGGACACTCGATGAAAGCCCTTCAGATGGTTTCAAGGGTAAATGCTGAAATGGATTTAAGAATCAATTTAGGAAACGTGATCAGCGGGCCGTACATCAAGGATCTTGTAGAATTAATCAGTAATTACCAGCGTGATTTCAATAATATTATTACCCTGTCCGATACCGCAGAAAAAGGGGAGGATGCATTCTTCTTTCCACCGTTAATGGGAACTTCATTAGCCTATCTCGGAATTGTAAAAATGCTGAAAAACGACTTTAATTGCTACGGAATCCAGGATAATGGATTTGATTTTGACGAACCATTTGATAAAAACCTCGAAGACAAAGCCTGGAATTTTGTACGACAAATTACGAAGGACCGTTCCCCTGGAAAGCTGACATTGATTGGGTTCTCGTTAGGAGCAAGTTTAGTTTTTGAAACGGCAAAAATATTAGAAGACAGAGGATTTGAAACACGATTGATCCTCATCGACAGAAATATCAGCAGAAGAAAACCAAAACTGACCGATGAAGTCAAACAAGCCAATGAAAATGAGTTGCGTTACCTGGAAGGATGGCTTAGTGGTTTTGAATACAATGAAGACCAGATCATCCGTATCCGAAAACTCTGGAGAAACAACATTGAACTCAACAACAAGTACAAACAAAGAGGGAAAGTAAAAGGAGATATTCTGGCATTCAAAACCAAAAATAACATCAGCAATGAATTCCTGAACATGAAAGAATGGGAAAAATTTACGACAGGTAAATTTGATCATATCTATCTTCAGGGAAATCACTACGATGCCATTCAGTTAACGAAGAATATCGAAATCATCGCGCAGGAACTGTTGGGTGCTACGATTCAGTCCTAAACCACTCACTTATTAAATAATATATTTTATCTGCTACAAACAAAAGCAGGTCAGAAAACGATATCAAAATTATTACTATGAAAAATGAAAAAGTATATCTAAAACCCAATGTCATTTTAGAACCGTTAATCGATAAATGGTATGCCTGGACGCACTTGATTTATCCCCCAACGGCAGCAATGAACATGAAATCCAGGCACTTAAAAATCATGAATTCCTATGTACAGGCACCCAATATTCATATGGCAGCAACCAAAAACCCTAAAATGCTGGGCGGCCCTTTTATGAATTACGATTCCAATAGAAAAGAAGAAGTACAGGGACTTATTAAACATGCTTTTGAAGAACGAAAACCAATGTTTGAGCTGGCCGAAGCCATTCATGAACTGACCCGCCTGTTAAAAAAACACGGAACCGGGCATTCACTTGAACCGCTATACGAAAAAGTACCGGAGATCCTGAAAGGCTATGTAGAACTTAATTATGACCTGAATGGAAATCCTTCTTTTCGCATCTTTGAAAGTCTCATGTACAAAAGTGAATATTACAATACAGATACACAGAGTATTACGCTTTGGCTAACGGAAAATGATGAACGCCCTTTTGTACTGAGTACCGCAAGGCTGCCCGAAAAAAATTGCCTGGAAATCAGCATCCCTTTTGCACACGAAGCCATCGATAAAATGTGCAGCATGCGAAACGAAGCAGATACCCTTGAAAATCTGATCAGGGATTTCAATATCGGTGAAGACCAGAAAGTACTGTTTGAATCCTTTTTTACCACAGAAAAACCGATAAAATATCAAAAATATACAGGAGATAAAATCAGGATGCGCTACTATGGCCACGCCTGTATCTTAATCGAGACCAAAGATATTTCGATATTGGTAGATCCGGTAATCAGCTATTACGGCTATCAAAACGAAGTAAACAGATACTCGATGCAGGACTTGCCGGACGAAATTGATTATGTACTGATCACGCACAATCATCAGGATCATATTCTTTTTGAAACAATGCTGAGTTTACGCCATATGGTCAAAAATATTGTAGTCCCAAAAGGCACCACCGGAAATCTTCAGGATCCCAACCTAAAAATCATGTTGCAGACAATTGGTTTTAAAAACGTGGTCGAATTACAGGATATGGAAACCATCGAAGACAAAGAATGTAAAATAACAGGAATTCCATTTTTAGGAGAACACGGTGACTTAGATATTCAGGCCAAAATTTGTTACCACGTCAACATAGGAAAGAATTCAATGATATTCATGGCAGACTCCTGCAATATCGAACCTAAACTCTATGATTTAGTGGCAAAACAGGTAGGTGATATCGATGTGATCTTTTTGGGAATGGAGTGTGACGGTGCTCCTTTCTCCTGGGTGTACGGCCCCTTAATCGAAGGAGAAGTCGACAGGGAAATGGATAACGGCAGAAGACTTGCCGGATCCAACTTTGACAGGGGAAAAGGACTGGTAAAGTCCTTTAAACCAAAAGAATTGTACGTATACGCGATGGGATTAGAGCCGTGGATAGAATTTATCAGCAGCGTTCGTTTTGATGAAGCAGCGCATCCGATAATCGCCTCCAACAATTTAATCAGCCATTGTGCCGAAAATAATATCAAAGCCGAACGCCTGTACGGTGAAAAAGAATTACACTACGAAATTGACTAATAAATAAGTAACCAAATAAAAAAACTGGAAAAAAAATGAAAACATTAGCATCACAAGAAGGCATACTGGTAGAGGAGAACAAATATCCGATGACAATCACTTTTAAAGACGGGAGCATGGATAAATTTTTAGCCTATTACGAAGAAAACAAAGAAGTTATTGAAGACCGATTAAGAAATATAGGCGCTATTCATGTAGTAGGAATCAATATTGATAACGTGGATAAATTCGGAACCCTAATGAAAAATTTATGCCCGAAAGCCCCGGACTTTTTGGACGGTAACTCCTCAAGAGGAAAATACTCCTCCAATGTATACAACGCTTCCGAATACGACGAAGCTTCCATTGTGAGACTGCATACAGAATTCTCTTATTCCAACATATATCCGAAGAAAATATTTTTCTGCTGCCAGAACCCGGCTTCGACCGGAGGACAAACAACTGTTGGGGACTGCAAAAAAGCTCTGGAATTAATAGAGCCGGAAGTAGTCAAAGCTTTTGATGAAAAAGAAATCATATACATCCGGAACTTACATTCCGGAGGCGGTTTAGGCCCATCCTGGCAGGAAGCATTTGAAACCGAAGACAAAGACTTCATGGAAGCGTATTGCAAAGAAAATGGCATAGAAGTAAACTGGAAAGCAAACGGAATAGTGCGATTGACACAGCGCAGGCCGGCCATCAGGAAACACCCGGTTACAGGAGACCGCTTGTGGTTCAATCAGGTAGACCAGTTCTTTCCGGCCATATACGGAGAAGAAATTTATGAGACTTTATTGGAAATGAACGGTGGGGAAAAAGACGCCCTGCCTATGTTTTCCCGTTTTGCAGACGGCACAGAAATCAAGAAAGAATACATTGAAAATATAATTAAAGTACTGGACGACATTACCATACCGGTTCCATGGCAAAAAGGGGATTTATTAATGGTCGACAACATGACTGCCCTGCACGGAAGATTACCGTTTACGGGCCCTAGAAAAATTTTGGCGTCAATGGGATAAATTCCGCCCCGGAAACAGATAACCGGATATCATACAATGACTTTTAAGGTTACCAGGAAAAATTTATAATTTAATAAAGTAAATATGGAAAAATTTAAATCATATACATTAGGTCAGCTTGAAAAAATTCCTCAGTTAAGTGGACTTAGTGAAGAGCAGTTGGAAGAAATTAAAATCGTCAGCTCAATATATCCTTTCAAGACAAACAACTATGTACTGGAAAAACTCATCGACTGGAATAATATTCCGGATGACCCGATTTTCAGACTCAATTTTCCGCATAAGGGAATGCTGCTGACAGAAGATTTCGAGCAGCTGAAACATATCAGGGCTAATGGTACGGATGAAGAAATTAAGGAGGTGATTTATAACATCCGAATGAAATTAAATCCGCATCCTGCAGGACAGGTAGATTTGAACAGTGCTTATATCAATGACGATAAACTGGAAGGAATTCAGCATAAGTACAAAGATATTTTGCTTTTTTTCCCCAGCCAGAGCCAGACCTGTCATGCCTATTGTACTTTTTGTTTCAGATGGCCGCAGTTTATAAACGATCTGGATTTTAAAATTCAGTCTAAGGAAATTGGCCCGCTTTTAGAATATCTGAATGAAAACCCGCAAATTTCAGAAGTACTGTTTACCGGAGGGGATCCAATGATCATGAACTCCCGTGTACTAGATTCTTATATAGAGCCATTGCTAAAAGTAGACAGCATAAAAACAATACGAATAGGAACAAAAGCACTGAGTTACTGGCCTTATAAATTTACGACAGACGAGGATGCGGAAGGAATGCTGAATGTGTTGGCAAAAGTGACCAAAGCCGGAAAACATTTAGGTTTTATGGCACATTTCAATCATCCGGTCGAGTTAGAACCGCCTGTGGTAAAAGAAGCCATTGATAACCTGATAAAAATTGGGGCCACCATCAGAACACAGTCTCCATTATTAAGATTTATCAATAACAGCCCGGAAACGTGGACCAAAATGTGGGAAAAACAAGTGCAGCTCAACTGTGTTCCGTACTATATGTTTTTGCCAAGAGATACAGGGGCACAGCATTATTTTGCAGAAACGTTAGAAAGGGCACATGAAATTTATTCCGAAGCCATACGTAACTGTACCGGTTTAGCCTCTACGGCAAAAGGGCCTGTAATGTCAATGACAAATGGTAAAGTAGAAATCCTGGGTGTTAAAGAGGACATCTACACCTTACGTTACGTAAAGCACAGGGACGACAGCAAAACCTTTAAAGTTTTCACAGCCCAGTCCATCAGCCCAAAACCAATGTGGATTGGTGATTTAGAGGAAATAAAATCAGAAATAATGAATTATTAATTTTAATCTCAGTTCCATAAAAGAGTTCAGTGATAAAATTATGGAACTGAGTAAACTATGGCTATAAAGCCTCAGTAAAAAGAAAGAACAGGATTATTGCTGAAAGCAATAAAATTTAATAGTATAAACAGAATGGATAAAAAAATCTCTAAAAAGAAGTGGACCTATAAAAAAATAAGTTACGTCGCAGTCGGTGGTTTCTTCGCAATTTTTATAGTGTATTTTCTGGTAGCATATCAAAACAAATCGACATTAAAAATAGATCCCGCAAAAGTGGCATTTTCTAATGTTGAACAAGGTGATTTTCAGGAATATATTGTTCAGCAGGGAGAAGTAGTGTCGGGAAGAACCTATTTTTTAGACGCAGTTGAAGGCGGAAATATTACCAAAATTTTCAAGGAAAGCGGTGTTCAGGTCAAAAAAGGCGATAAGATAGTAGAGTTAGAAAACATCAATCTGAGACTTAGCGTTCTGGGACAGGAAAATTCATTAAGCGAACAGATTAACAGAATCCGTACGACAAGGCTTGAATTGGATCAGAACTTTTTAGCCAATAAACAGCAGTTAGCCCAGATTGAAAATCAACTGCAGATTTTAAAACCACAGTTTAGAAGAGACAGTATATTATTTAAAAAGCAATTGATCTCCAAACAGGCTTTTGAACGGACAGAGGCAGATTATAAATACAACATCAAAAGAAAAGTATTTACACTCAAAGCATTTGAAAGTGATTCTGTTTCCCGTGTCGTGCAGATCAGGCAGTTGCACACTTCAGAATTAAGCATGATGGAAAACCTGGACGGGGTTAGAAAAATACTGGATTATCTGGTTATAAGAGCTCCTATTGACGGACAATTAACGTCTCCCCAGCTGCAGGAAGGGCAGAATATCAATAAAGGAGAACGAATTGGTCAGGTAGATATTACAGGAGTTTACAAAGTAAGAGTACCGATAGATGAACTGTACCTTTCCAAAATTAAACAGGGACTTCGTGCCACTACCGAAATTGGCAATAAAACCTACGAACTTCAAATAACCTATGTCTATCCCAATATCAAAGACGGCAGATTCGACGTAGATATGCAGTTCATGAAAACCATTCCACAGGGAATTACAAGAGGACAGTCCTTACGTTTAAAAATTGATTTAGGAAATCCTTCCATCGCCACGTTAATTCCGGTAGGCGGATTTTATCAGAGCACGGGAGGAAACTGGATTTACGTAGCAGAAGGAACGAACAAGGCCGTAAAAAGACAGATAAGGCTGGGAAGACGAAATGTGGCGCACTACGAAGTCATTGAAGGACTGAATCCGGGAGATCGGGTTATTATTTCCTCTTACAGCACTTTCGGGGATAATGAAGAATTAGTATGGTAACTGAATTATTAAAATACAATTAAAAAGACATGATAAAGCTAAATAAATTAATGAAAGTATATACGAGCGATGAAGTTGAAACTACAGCCGTAAACGAAATAAGTCTAAACATTAAAAAAGGAGAATTTATAGCCATAATGGGACCCAGCGGATGTGGAAAATCATCCTTGCTGAACATTTTAGGACTGCTCGATAATGCTTCCGGCGGAGAATACTGGTTTGGAGACGAAGAAGTGGTCAAATATGTAGAAAAAGACAGAGCCAGCCTGAGAAAAGGAAACATAGGATTCGTTTTTCAAAGTTTTAATCTTATCGATGAATTAACGGTATATGAAAACGTCGAATTACCGCTTTTATACCTCAAAATGACCAGTGCCGAACGTGCCGAAAAAATAAACCAGGGGCTGGAACGAATGGGAATCATGCACAGGAAAAGCCATTTTCCGCAGCAGCTCTCAGGAGGACAGCAGCAGAGGGTAGCGATTGCAAGAGCAATTGTAACCAATCCGAAAGTAATTCTTGCCGATGAGCCCACAGGGAATCTTGATTCTGCAAACGGGACGGAAGTAATGAACTTACTAAAAGAGTTAAACCAGTCCGGAACCACAATCGTAATGGTAACCCACTCACCGGAAGATGCTAAATATGCAGATCGGATCATTAACTTACTGGATGGAAAAATAGTAACCGAAAACACGAATAAGGCACGAGAACTAAAACTTGCGATTGACAATGAATAAGCTATGTTTTTTGATTTTGTTTGCAGTAAACATTTTCGCTCTGAAGGCACAGGAAAAACTGAGTCTGGATCAGGCGTTAAAACTGGCATTGGAAAATAATGTGGATATTGCTAAAAATAAAAATGATGAAGCCAGTACAAAATATGATAAAAAAAGAGCTTATTTTTCATTGTTGCCAAGTGTAAATGGTTCCGGAAATGTATTTGAATCTACCGGAACCAATTTTGATCAGTTAACCGGAATGTTACGAACAGAAACCGGACAATATGTAAACGGATCCGTTACGGCAAGCTGGGACATTCTGAATCTGGCCGGTAAACTTTCCGATGTAAAACTTTCCAACTCTAATTATGAAAGCCAGAAAGCACAGCTGGCCTATACAAAAGAGTTTATCATACTAAAAGTAGTCGGAAGATATCTGGAAACCCTTCAGGCAATGAAACAGGACGTAATTTATAATAAGTTCTGCGATGTGCAGGAAGAACAATTAAGAAGAACCGATGAACTGATAAAAGTGGGTTCCCTGCCGGGACAGGATTTTTATACCCAAAATGCAGAATGGAGCCGTTTAAAATCTTTGCGGGAAGACAACCTCAATGTAATGAATGCAAAGAAAAATGAATTAATCCTGCTTTTAAGACTGGACCCGTCTAAGGAAACCCAGCTCGACAGTATTCTCGGTGAAGGATTTTTTAAAGGGAAAATGAACATCGACAGTCTCTATCAAAAAGCGCTGGTGAGCCGTAAAGATTACCAGCAAATTGAAGCAAAATCAATGGTAAAAAAGTATGAACTGGCTTTACAGCGATCTAAGTTTATTCCTTCGGTTTCTATTTACTACGATTATGGTTCCCGATATTCTTCCTTTCAGACCAGAAGATTTAACGATCAGTTTTATAAAGACAATATCACGACCACCATTGGTGTTTCGGTACAGGTTCCCATATTTAACGGATTGCAGACCAGAAATGTGGTATACAAGGCCAGACAGGATTTTAAGAATGCCGAACTTGATGTCGTGCAAACCAAAAGTAATATCTATGTAGAGCTGAAAAACTTAATGTCTACCATTGCTGCAAATGAGAAAAAAGTCACCTACAGGCAAGACCAGACAGAATCGGCAAGAAGGGCGTACGAGCTCGAAAAGGAACGTTATTATCTGGGACAGGGAAGCCCGCTTGACTTAGGCGTGGCACAACGAAACTATGTAGAAGCTTCCTTATCCTTAAATCAGATTAATTATCAATTGACATACAACAGATTTGAACTCCTTTTTTATACTGGGGATATTATCTCGCTGGTTCAATAACAGGCTAACAGGTACACCTTAAAGCATCCGTTTTAATCCACACCTCTAAAGGCGAAAATAATTTTTAAATGAAAACACATAAAAAAACAATAACCTTTTTATTTTTCTTCTCCATCCTTTGTTGCCACGCCAATAATCCGGCGACAGTAACCAACATAAGAGGAAATATCGACAAAAAAAATCATAAAGTAAGCATCGTATACGATCTTTCAGATAAAGAAGAGAATCAGATAGAGGTGTGGTTAAAAATTACGGATGAAAACGGTCGTACCTATACTATAAACAAAGATAATGCAGTAGGTGATATTGGCTTCCCTGTAGCGACAGGTAAGAAGAGAAGAATTGTATGGACGTATGACAATACTTTTGATCCTGCAAAAAGCAGTATAAAAGTGGTCGCTGATGACCGGTATAAAATTGAAATTGAACAGCTCCTTAAAGAAGTAGATACGATTCGTATGATAAAAGATTTGCAATTTATTAATGGCGAGCGCAATAGCAGCAATGATATAGCGGAAAAACACTTGCGAAGCGTAGGTGAATATTTAAAAAAAACTTTTGAAGATAATGGTTTAAAGGCCTATTATGATACCTTTAGAATTTCCAATTCAGAACTTAATGAAATTTCGAAAGCTAAAACAGGGTCCAATGAGATAGTGCCGGCCGGCGATAAAAAACACGATGTAAAAAATGTGGCCGGCAGTATAACTGGTCAGGGGGAAGTAGCCCAAACGTTTATGATATCAGCGCATTATGACTCCTATCCGGGAAGTTTGGGTATGGATGATAATGGTTCAGGTGTAATAGGCCTTCTGGAAGCCATGCGGGTACTTTCTCAATACAATTTTGCGCACAACATAAAATTCATAGCATTTGATAAAGAAGAAGATGGCCTGATAGGAAGTCTTTCGTATGTTTTCGCGGGAGGAATCAAACCAGCAGAAAAAATAGGCGGTGTAATCAATTTTGATATGATCGGCATCTGCTCTGACCAGCCCGGATCTCAGGTTGTACCGGAAGGATTTGATCAGCTGTATCCCGAAGTCTGTAAAGAAATAGAAAATAATGGATACAGGGGAGACTTTGTAATCAATACCTCTAATGAAAATTCTAAAAAACTAAGCGAATCGTTTTCAGCCTCAGGAAACAGGTATGTAAAAGAGTTGAAAATAGTATCCCTCCTTGTTGATGGTAATGGCGAAAACACACCCTCTTTGGCAGAAAGCGATCATGCCAGCTTTTGGTACAATAAAAATCCGGCATTGCATATCGGAGAAGGCGGAGCAACCAGAAATCCGAACCTTCATACAGGTAAAGACAGCAGCGGTTATTTAAAATTCAATTATAAATTTATAAGTGATATAGTCAAAACCACAATAGCATTGTTTGTGGAACTGGCTGAAGCAGAACATTATACTGTGGCGCCCGTTCGTCTCAACCGGTAATTTGTCAATAATACGATACATTTACGTATTTACCGTACTTCTTAAGAATGGAAATCCATAACTTTCGTTATATATTATTCATAAAAAGACAACAATGCAAATAGTAAAGAATAAGAACAGGAAAAAACAGCTTGGCCTATTGACTACCATTTTTCTGACCACATGCAGCCTGTTCGGACAGACGGCTGACTTTGTAAAAAGCGACAAAATAACATATCGTATTCACAAGGCAAACATTGGTAAAATTGCTTTTATGGAACAAAATGTTCCCATTGAAAATTTTAAGCAATCTGATTTCCTGAAAACCTTTGAATTAAAAGACAGTACCGACCTAAATATCAGGGTTTTTCTCAGGAATTCACTGACCAATAGCCTCCATTTGCTTTCTTCTGGGGCAACTGCAGAGGAGCTTACTAAAAATGGAAATTACCAGTTTTCATTTTTTATAGACGGTAAAAAGATTTATGTTGAAAACCTGAATACCAATGCAGGAAGTGCGGAAAGCAAAAATCAGAAAAAAGTTTTAAGAGTTCCGCTGGTAAGTTCCACCAACGAAGATTCATGGGGTCGGTTTCTCTGGAACAGATTTATGGCCAATGGCGGGCAGGAAGCATTAACAGCTGGGGAACACCTTCTTAAAATTGAGATCAGGCCTTACCTGAAAACAACCGAATTACTGACCGGTAAAATTATTGCAGAAGGCCAGATTAAAATTATAGTTCCAAAAGTAATAGTAGACGAAAAACTGGTAAAGGTTCAGAATATTGAGCTTCTTGCAGACTGGCCCGTTTCAACAGAAAAAATTGATAAGGCTAAACTTGAAGAGCTCAACCGAAAAATCTTAACAAAAACATATAAAAATATCACAAGCATTGTTGTCATAAAAGACGGAAAACTCCTGATTGAAGAATATTTTAACAAAGAAAACAGAAATACACTCCACGACACAAGGTCTGTAGGGAAATCATTTGCATCAGCACTTTTAGGAATTGCAATCAAAGACCATCATATAAAAAGCGAAACACAAACCTTAAAAGATTTTTACAACCTTAAAACTTTTCAAAATTATTCCCCGGCAAAGGATAGTATTACCTTACAGCGTTTACTGACCATGAGTGCTCCTCTGGACGGTTCTGATGTGAATCAGGAATCACCCGGTAATGAGGAAAAAATGTATGTCGCAAATAATTGGGTTGATTTTACCTTAAACCTTTCTGTAGACAAAACAAAAGTAGCACAAAAACGATGGGATTACTTTACTGCGGGAGTTATACTGTTGGGTGATATTATTCACAAATCGGTTCCAGGCGGCTTAGAGAAATATGCAGACGAAAATTTGTTTCAGCCATTGGCTATTACAGACTATAAATGGCAGTTTACCCCTCAAAAAGTTCCTAATACGGCAGGTAGCTTACAACTGCGTTCGCTGGATTACGCAAAGTTTGGACAATTATACAAAAACCAGGGCATCTGGAATGGCAAACAGATTTTGACAAAGGATTGGGTCACAAAAAGTTTATCCCGTCAGATTGAAATAGGCGAAGGTGAATATTACGGTTATCTGTTTTGGAATAAAACATTTAAAGTAAAGAATGCAGCTTATGAAGTATACTATTCTAGCGGCAATGGCGGAAACAGAATCTTTATTTTCAAAGACCAACCTATTGTTATTGTTATCACTTCAGAAGCCTATAATACACCCTACGGAGAGAAACAGGCAGATAAGATTATGGAGGAATATTTAATTCCGGTCATCTTATAAAACAGGGGAGAAGCGATCTCTTAAAAAATATAAATTCAAAAAAAATGAGACCTCCTGAGGTCTCATTTTTTTTTTTGAATAATCAGTTTTACTACTGGCTTGTAAGACTTTAAAAAAAGCGGGCTGAAATACGAATTAAGGTATTTCAGCCCGCTTTTTTGTTTGGTGATCTGCTGTTCAGCTCAAACAGTACGACAACAGTCGACAATTTTGATATTAAAATTATACTAAACATTTTTAATGACAGGGGCGCAGATATGTATGCCGTATCTGGAAAATCTTTCGGAAATCATGTGGTTGCCTGCCAGACAACAGCCTGCCTGGCAACAATTAATTATGTGGTAAAACGATGCCCGTTGGGGTCTAAAGCCAAACGTTGCATCCTTAAGGAATGACAATTCGCAAATCTCTTCACTGGGATAGGAACTGCGACTGTGACTGTAACTGCGACTGTAACTGCGACTGCGACTGAAACCTTGGAGTAAAGAAAAACTACTTAGACCTGAAACTTTACACTTAATTGCATTAAGTCTTTACCACATCTTACCTGAATGTGCCACTTATTACATATTTAGGCGAATCGTTTAAACACCACTAATTAATTGATGTCACAAGTATATTTTTGTGGGAGTAAGTTTACTGCAGGATTAAGTGATGCATCATTTAAGTACTTATCAGGTATTAAACTGTAATAGGTCTAATTTTTAATATTAATAAATTATGAAAAAAGTTATTGTTTTGTCAGTATTATTGTTGTGTGCAGCTGTAGCAAAAGCTCAGGATACAGAAAAAAATGAAATAAGAGTGGGGTATAGTGATGCAACATTTATTAAACTTGGAGATGGTTTTGCGGATGCTCTAAGCAGTGCCATTGTTTCGGGTATTAGTGGTGTTAAGTACAAAGATGCCCAAACTAAAACAGTAGGGATGTTTGAATTGGGGTATCGTTATAACATCAATGAACGTCTGAAAGTGGGAGCAGATATCAGTTACCTGAAATCAGAGGACACTTTCAAGGCCAATACTGCAAATGCCAAAAGCGTTACCAGGAATACGAATTACGTGATGGGGCTGGTAACGGGCGAATTTAGCTATATTAAAACTTCCCTGCTTAATTTTTATGGTTCAGGAGGTTTGGGTGTTATTTCAGCATCTACAAAAGAAAATGGAGGTTCTTACTCCAATAATGAAGTGGCATTCGCCTATCAGATCAATCCGGTCGGTTTGAGAGTAGGTAAAAAGTTAGGTGCTTTTGTAGAGCTCGGATATGGCTATAAAGGTATTGCAACAGCAGGACTTAATTATAGATTTTAGAAACTTGCAATATTATTTCGTAAAGAACTAAATTATGATTAGGGTAATAAATGAGGGGCCTTATGCTCCTCATTTTTTTTATTTTGTAAAATACACTTGAATGTTTTTAAAAATAGTGGTAAATCGTATGATTCCCTTAGCTTTTAAAAGCTGGTGCAAGTTAAGATAACTTGATTACGATTGCCATTTTTTGTTTAAATCGGCCTTTTGTTTCATGAATATGCCACTTATTTAAAATGCATAAAAAATCTAAAACAGTGATTGTAAGTTTGTCATAGAAAATTAAATATTTTACTTTTTTGACCGGTAAACAGTAGTATGCTAAAATTAAAACAGCCAAAGATTAAATTTAAATCCAAATGGCTTACGAAGAGAGATGTTGCTTATCGATATGATTTTGAAGTGTTTTTTGGAAATTTTCAGATCATGCAGGTTTGATCTTTTACATTAAATCTTGCATTTTGCTTTTCCTTATAATAGGTGATAGGAAAGGTTTGTACAGGGGTGGGTAGTGCTGTTATAGAAAACAGCGCTCCCTGTACAAAATTTAGAGTAGAAATTAAGCTTGTTCTTTAATGTGAAAAAATAAGTTTCATTTCTTTTTATTATTAGTACAGGTTGCATGTAACTTTAATAATGCGCCTCCTATATATTAAGGACTTTTTTTAAATCGTCTATTCTTCTCCTGGCTATCGGAAGCATTGCACCATTCGACATTTCACAATAATATCCCTGCTTCTTATTGATTTTAATGACGTGGTTTAAATTAACGATATAGGAATGATGAATTCTCAAAAAGACAGAAGTATTTAGAAGGGCATGATATTCTCCTAAATTTTTACTGGATACATGTTCTACATTATTTTCAAGAAAAAAGGTAGTATACCTGCCGTCAGATTTGCAGAAGATAATAGAATCTTTTTTCATTAAAACCATTTTGTCCAGAGAGTTTATGGTTAGGTAACTGCTGTCGGCAATGGGAGAGGTGTCTTCAGGCTGCTTTTCAGATGTTTTATTTTCCTGTTGCAACAATTCGTTGAACTGCTTTTTTTCTGCCAGTTTCATAATAACCTTATTGGTAGCAAGTACGATGTCTTCAATATTTAGAGGTTTTAAAATATAATCAATGGCATTATATTTAAATGCTTTGAGCGCATAATCACTGTAAGCAGTTACAAATATAATTTCAATCTCTGAAAAATCAATCGAATCCAAAATTTCAAAAGCATTCTTTTCATGAAGCTGAATATCCAGATAGATGACCTGAGGAGATAATGTATTGATTAATGTTATCGAATCCTCCACATTATCGGCCTGGCCAACAATATTAACTAAAGGACAAAATTTGGTAAGAAAGAATTTTAACAGTTCCAAATTTTGAAAATCATCGTCAACTAATATTGCATTGATTTTAGATGTCATATCTTTATAATGTCTTAATTTATGATCGGTTGGTAAATTTATAAAATTACAAAAAAACAGCAACATGAAACAAGTTTTAGTAGTCTTAATTTTATTAATTAATTATACCGTTTCTGCACAATATCGTAATAAATTCGATGTCATTGATTCCAGAAACGGATTAACGTCAGACTACGTCTATTGTGTAAAGGAGGGCTTGCATCATAATATCTGGATCGCAACCGACAATGGTCTCACCCGGTTTAATGGTACAGTATTTAAAAATTTCTCGATAGAAAACGGATTGTCTTCCAATAATATATTTCATATTGAGATCGATTCTCAAAACAGGGTATGGGCATGTGATTATAATTATGGACTTAACTATGTAAAAAATAGTAAAGTATATTATATTAAAAAAGCTAAAAAAATACCCGGCCTGGTTTTTTGTTTCGAAAGAAAAGGTACCGTTTACTTTACTTCAGTTTCAAATGGGAAGTGTTATTTTTTAACTCCGGGGAATTCCTTTCTCAGCTATAACCCCAAAAAGAGTGACACAGATTCGCTCCATTTTGACAAAACCAACAAGATTCTGACCGGCTACGACAGATTATTTAAAAATCGTTTTATCATCGACAATAAAAAGGAGTTTAAACTTAAACCATTTTATGCGGTCACTGGCAAAGAAATGTCATTAAGTGATTTTGGTTTGTTTAGTAAATCGGATAAAATAGCACCCAACAGTAAAAATGGGCTAAAAAGTTCTTATTATTCAAAACTGGATTTGCTGATTGATAATTTAAAAGAAATTACACCACTTTATAAAGCTCAGGATACACTGACTAATAATACAAAGGGCAGCATCTTTACAAACATTGCAGATTTAATAGAGATAAAAGACGGGAAATTTAAATTTGTCTTTATCGATTCCAATAAGAATTTTTGGCTGATTGACGAAAAAAACAAGCTCTATTACATCAAATACAGCAGCCTCGAAATCATGAATAAATTGAATATCAGTCTATTCAGTTCAAATGATATTTTCATAAACAAAAGTTGTTTGGCGCACGACAAATTGTTTTTTATCACCAATACTAATTCATTTGGTTGTCTGGATTTAGAAACATACGAAGTAAAAATCATTCGGGAGTTTGAGGAAAAGCTCTACAATTTATTTTATTTTGATGATGCGGTTTGTATCATTTCCAAAAAAGGAAAATATTTTTATACGGATAAAAAGAAGGACTTCCATTTCACTCCAATTCTCCTATTACCAAATCTTAAGAAGACATTCCTGAACAACGATAGCACCTTGTTTGCTGTAGATGAAAATACAATCAAAAGCGAAAAAGGAGAAAAATTAACCTTTGATTTTACCAATGTCAGGTTCAATCACTTCGATGTAAAAAATGATATAGCCGTATTCTCCAATGAAGAAGTGATAGCTGCTTACAACTTTAAAACAAAAAAAACAGACAAAACATTTTCTATAAAACAGGCTAATTTTATCACAACATCCAGGGAAGAAATTATTGTGGGCACAGGGGCCAGAATGGTATATTTTTTAGACGATAAATTGAAAATCAAACAAAAAATAAGGCTGAAAGACAATTGTTATTTCATGAAATATTATAATGACAAAATCTATCTGGCTTCTTATAAGGACATTACGATTTACGAAAAAAAGAGAGGTAAATGGACTTTCTTAAATAAAATAAATTTCGAAGAAGGAGTTTTACGCGGAAAAATTTCAGATTTTGTATTTCATAAAGACAAAGTCATCGTCCTTACAGATAATGGTATTTCAGTATTAAAAAACAGTTATTTGTATAAAACACCTAAAGCGCAAATTCAGATCATTGATTTTATAGTAAAAGAAAAATCAATATTAAATGTTAGCGATAAAACTATTGATCAGGGTAAATACGATAATATCCTGATAAGAACCTCACTTCGGACATTTGACAATAAAGACTGTTTTGAAGTTTTTTACAGGTTAATTAAAAACAAAAACTACAACGATGCGTCCTGGAAAAAATTAAGCAATCGAAATGTTTTTTTTGATGATCTGTCGCACGGAGACTACCTTTTTGAAGTTTGTTCCCGAAACCTGAAAAATACCAATCAGAAATCTTTTGACAAAATCACTTTTACCATTACGCCCTATTTTTGGGAAACCAGGGTGTTTTTTACGGTTGTTCTGGTGCTGTATCTCTTAATGATACTCCTTTTTCTGCGCTATTTCAGAAGACGAATAAACAAAAGGAACAAGCTAAAATTAGAACTGATTACGCTGGAACTGAAATCACTGAAAAACCAAATGAAGCCGCACTTTTTGTTTAATGCCCTCAACAATTTACAGGGCCTGTTATTTACAAAAGGGGTAGAAGAAGCCAATTTATTTTTAATCAAATTCTCCAGGCTGTTGCGGTCTACTTTAGAAGTGACCCGCGACAAAAGCATTTCGCTCGAAGAAGAAATTAAATACATAAAAACCTATCTTGAATTTGAACAGATCAGGAGCAACAACGAGTTGTTTGTGACCTACAAAATACAGGAAACACTGGACCTGAAAAGAATTGAAATTCCGGTCATGGTAGTGCAGACCATTATCGAAAATGCCATTCTGCATGGCTTAAATCCAAGCAGGAACAAAAAAGAACTGCTGATAGAAATCTGCCAGCTGAACAATAGCTTACGAATTATAATCGAAGATAACGGAGTAGGCAGAAGCAAATCAGGCAGCACAATTTCCGATCATAAGTCTGTTGCGTCCCTCATTATTGACGAGAGATTCCGAATTTTAACGAAACTCAGAAAAAGAAATCACAGCCTGGAAATAATCGATTTAGAAAAAGACGGCTTACCCTGCGGTACCAGGGTAGTCATAACAATACCGGTTTATTATCTGAATACGCTGAGCCCTGAATAAAACTTCTTCCACCCACCCGACAGGTTTCAAAACCTGTCGGGTTTATTTTTATCCCTACCACTTATTACATCACTTCACCACTTGTTACAAGTGGAACGCTGCATAGAATTCTCTGGACTAATTTTGCGAAAGATTTTGGAATAGTTTAGAATAGAGGTATTTAAGTTATAAACAACAACCTTTCTTTAGTATTGATTTATGATAAGAAAGCGTCGTTCCATTAAATACCTCTTATTTTAAGTTTCTCTCATTCCTTTTAAATTTTCAAAAACAGACAAGTTTATTTATAGAACAGATGAAAAATATTTTAAATGTTGCAGCAGTAGGATTGTTTTTTTGTAGTATAAGTGCTTTTGCCCAGCAAAATCTTCAGTTTACACAATACATGTACAATACCGCAGTACTCAATCCGGCCTATACGGGAAGCCGGGAGGTGCTCAGTATAACGGGTCTGCACAGATCACAATGGCAGGGCCTCGAGGGGGCTCCGAAAACCCTGACTTTTGCCGTAAATGGTCCCGTGTCAGATCGTATTGGTTTAGGAGTATCAGTGGTTAATAACAAAATGGGACCTTCAGATGATACAGCTATATCGGCAGATCTTTCGTATAATATTCGGTTAAGTTACGATTACAAATTGTTTTTCGGACTTAAAGGAAGCTCCAGGATATGGACTATCGATGACAGTAAACTGAATAAATATGATCCAAACGATCCGGATTTTCTATCGGGTTTCCAAAATGAATTTTCTCCGAATTTTGGTGTCGGAATCTATCTTCAGTCAGACAATACCTATATCGGAATTTCTGCTCCCTCATTACTGGAAACCAAACAATATATGTCGGATAGAAAAACGATACTAAGCGAGAAAATGGCGTACTATTTTATGGCAGGACATGTTTTTGATTTGTCCTATAACCTCAGATTTAAGCCTGCAGTTCTGGTTGATTTTGTAGAGGGGAATCCCTTGCAGGTCAATGTATCGGCTAACTTTTTAGTATACGAAAAACTGACCCTCGGAGCAGCCTACAGATGGGATGCAGCACTTAGCGGCCTGGTTGGATTTCAAATCACGCCCGGTTTATTTGCGGGTTATGCCTACGATGCCGATACGACCAGATTAGGAAATTACAATTC
The DNA here is from genome assembly GCF_020991415.1 of Flavobacterium sp. ENC. Taxonomy (GTDB): domain Bacteria; phylum Bacteroidota; class Bacteroidia; order Flavobacteriales; family Flavobacteriaceae; genus Flavobacterium. The sequence continues at coordinate 21,397 of NZ_JAJMOY010000016.1, forward strand.
AGGATCGCATGAAGTGTTTCTGCGATTCGAGCTTTCCAAAAAAATCAACAAAGTTTTGTCACCGAGATTCTTTTAAAACAGCATCATGAAAACAAAAACATTCCTTTTAGTATTGCTAAGCACCACATTCTTTGCTTTTTCACAGGAAAGCAAATTAAGGAGAGCCAATGAAAAATACGATAACTTAGCCTATATGGAGGCGATTGAAATCTATAAAAAGGTAGCCGAAAAAGGCTATAAATCAAAAGAATTATTTCAGAAATTAGGCAACTCCTATTATTTCAACGGTCAGTTTAAGGAGGCGAACAACTGGTACACGCAACTGTTTAAAATGAATACCAAAAAAGCGGATAATTTTGTCAATCCGGAATATTATTACCGCTATTCCCAAACCTTAAAAGCAACCGAAAATCCGGAAAAGGCAGACGAGTACCTGAATCTGTTTGCGTTACAGTCAGAGAACGATACCAGGGCGCAACTGTATGTCAATAACAGGGATTATTTAGAGGAAATTAAAATGAATTCCGGCAGGTATACTTTGCTGCAGACCGGAATTAATACCATGTATTCCGACTATGGTGCTGCTTTTTGTAAAACGAATTTTGTTTTTGCCTCTTCCAGGATAAATTACAAAGGTGCTGAAAAACGAAACAAATGGGACAATCAGGCCTATACCAATTTACTGGTTTGCAAAGTGGGCAAAGACGGTACTTTGGGACAGCCGCAATTATTTTCTAAAAAACTGAATTCTAAATTTAATGAATCCACTCCGGTATTTACCAAAGATGGTAAAACGGTTTATTTTACCCGTAATAATTATTTAAACGGAAGGATCAGGAAGAGTAATGAGGATGTGATTCTGCTGAAAATTTACAAAGCGAGCTACCGAAACGGGGACTGGCAGGATATTAAGGAACTTCCGTTTAACAGTAATGAGTACAGTGTCGCGCATCCTGCCCTGAGCCCCGATGAAAAGACCTTGTATTTTGCTTCGAATATGCCCGGAACCATCGGGCAGTCTGATTTGTTCAGGGTAAAGATTTATCAGGATGACACTTATGGAAAACCGGAAAACTTAGGACCAACAGTCAATACAGAAGGACGTGAGACTTTTCCGTTTATCTCAGAAGACAATAAATTGTACTTTTCTTCCAGTGGACAATTAGGATTGGGAGGACTGGATATATATGTGTCTCAAATTAATCCGGACGGTTCACTCTCCAGAATAGTAAATCTTGGAGAACCCGTAAACAGTTCCTTCGATGATTTTTGTTACTATATTAATCCAAAATCAAATAAAGGTTTTTTCTCTTCTAACCGTAACATGGGACTTGGTTTTGATGATATTTATAAGTTTACAGAAGACAAACCTTTACAGACAGATTCTAATAAAACGATTGATTTTAGCCTGATCGATAAAGAAACCAATCACCCCGTTCCGGCTGCTGAAGTTTCGCTGTTTGATGAAAAGATGAATCTGGTAACCAAATTAGCAGCAAACGATCTTGGAATCTGTAAATTCGAGAACTTAAAAGCTGGGAAAACCTACTATATCAGGGCTGAAAACGAAAATTATGAGACGATCGAAAAAAGCTTTTTTACCAATTTTGGTATAGAAAAGAAACCTTTTACGTTACCGATGGGACAAAAAATACGAAAATTGGAAGTGGGGGTCGATCTGGCAAAACTATTAAATTTCCGTGATATTTATTTTGATGTAGATAAATCTGCTATCAGGGAAGATGCGGTTACTGAACTTGCCAAAGTCGCGGAGTTTATGAAATTAAAACCAAACATTATCATCGATGTCAGGGCCCATACCGATAGCCGTCATAGCAGCAGCTACAACCTCAAACTTTCCAACTTAAGGGCTCAATCCACCGTGGACTGGCTGGTAAAACATGGGGGAATTGATCCGCAACGATTGTCAGGACGCGGCTATGGGGAAATGATGATTTTAAACAAATGTGTTGATGGTGTAAGTTGCACGGAAGAAGAACATGCCATTAACAGAAGAAGCGAATTTATAATCGTGGGATTTATGAAGCAGTAATACTATCATACAACGGTATTTAACCGCAAAGTCTGCAACAGAAATCGCAAAGTTTGCAAAGCTAAAAATTAAACTTTGCAAACTTTGCGTAATCTTAGTGAGCTTTGCTGTTAAAACAGTTAGACTCGTTTAAATCTATTTAGATGCACGCAAATCCAACTAACAACACAATATAATATACGAATAATAGTACTTCTATTTTAATTTAACTCGCCTCGTTACCATATTATCCCTGCCACTAAAAACCGACAGTGACCACTTATTACGTCGTTATGCCACTTATAACGAATGCAACTTTATGCGGTCTTTGGTGTCTTAATTTTGTATAAAATTCCAGACTACAAAACACTTAAGAGCGATTAAAAAATAGAAAGACCAATATACTTCTGGTATGTTGTATTAAAATTTAATACGATCCCGCTTGACAAAAAATAATACTGGAATGAAATGCAAAAAACAAAGAAAATGAAATTACTGAGACTATTAGCAGGAATATTTTTTTTAGGTCATCTGACAGCTCATGCCCAGGGAGCTATCACGGCCGTTGCCACTAAGGCAGCTTGTGTGGGTGACGGAACCATTACCATAACCGTGACAAATGTCGCAGGCCCCATCACGTATGCTGTGGCCAAATTGCCTTATAATGAAGCTGCCGTTATTACGAGTACAAATCCGGTTATTACAAATCTGGAAACAGGCGACTATTATTATGGGTATTATAGCGGAACTACCTTTGTCAAGGCCGCTGCAGCCATAAATGTAGGAAGTACGTATTCTACAGTTTCGCCTACCATTACTAGTTTTTTTGCAGTTAATTATACCTACTGTGGTAATGATCCGGATCCTTTAGGAAAATTGGTCGTTAATGTTTCAGGGGGAAATCCACCTTATATCATAAGCTTACTCAAAGCTTCAGACGAGAGTGAGGTACAGCGTGTCACAACCAGTACTGCCGGTTATACTTTTATCAATGTACAACCGGGTACTTATAAAGCAAAACTGATGGATAATTGTGGGGTAACAACCACTAGTATAAGTAACGTTACACTTAATGCCAATGTCACTTTGAAAGCTGATGATATAGGGGGAAGGTTAGGTAGTCTTTCTTCGTATGTAGATGTTGTTTACAATACCCCGGGAGATATTTGTTCCGGTATTAAAAGTGCTGCTCTTTCCGATGGAGCTGGCGCCGTTGGCTATCTTAATTTTATATCTTATATTACGTCGCCAAGTTTAATTAATGTTAGTAATTTATCTTTTGTATATAAACTGGAAATCCAAAATGGTACAGGCTGGGACGTATACGATAATTTAACTTATACGCAGCTTCGCGGGCGTTTTTCACTGCCTGCTGATCGTTCTAAATGGGGACTGCTTCGTGTTACGGGAACCTATTGCGGTATTTCAAAAACCTTCACCCAGGATTTGGGAGGGTCGACTATCGGTAAGGTTCTGCCTTTCACTGGGGGTATTTTTAATTTTAGCGATGATCCGGCAAGTAACATTTGTGCCACCACCGGAAAAGTAAGTGTACAAGCCAGTGGTTATAATGGGTGTTTGCCCTATACATTTGAAGTTACAGATAACGCTGCCAATACTAAAATGATCTATACGACTGTGGATAAAAGCCGTTACGTAAATTTTTTACTGGATATTGGTAAAACGTATAGTTTTAAATTAACAGATAACACAGGGACTGAAGTGGCGGATTATTCTTTTAGGAACTGGACAACGAATCCAACTAAGCCTTTACCTGGTATTGCAGGCCCAAATAATGTGTTTATTGATCCGCTTTATTTTAGCCCTGCTGCCATAGATCTAAAAAGCCAGATAAGCTTTTATCGCAGGCCCAGTGGTATCAATTTTAATAAGTCGGCTTTAGCAGTTATTGTACCTTCAAGTGGTTTTACCGGAGACTTAACAGCGAGTCTGATAAACGGTCCTTCGCCGATAAGCTTTGTTGCTTTGAACGCGAGTATAAGTGGGAAGAAAGCCTATAACTTAGGAGAAAATTTAACTCCCGGTACTTACAAAATCAGGATAAAAGATTCAGGCTGTTTTGATGAAGTGTTTGATGTGACGGTGGATTGTTATTTTTCTAAAATTGAGATTACATCTATTTCAGCAGCGCCCTCGACAACAATATGTGACCGTTATGTCAAAACGGTAAAAGTTTCTGTTTCCATGGTGGGTACGGCGGATTCTTTTGGCAATCCCTTCATTTTTTCAACCTATCCTATAAGCGTACAGACGGTTTCCGGTCCGGTAACCGGAACTGGATCTAAACCTGCTAGCTCGTTTGTTTATTCCGATTACTTAAAAGATGGATCTTTTGATTTAGTTTATCAGCCAGAAATCTCCGGGACTTATGAAATTGGTCTCACGAAAAATACCGTAAGCGGCTTTTTACCCACCAGCAATTTATGGGAGGGTACAACGACAAAGACCATAAAAGTAGAACCTAATTTCCCGACTTTTGATTTGTCGCAATCGGGAGGGATTATTTGTACCGGAAACACCACCGGAAACCTGTATGTTAAAGTAGATAATACGGCAGGTAACGCCACTTATTTTATAAAAAAAGACACCGATGCCGCTTATCCGGCTACGGGGCAGACGAATCCTGTTTTTACGGGACTCACAGCGGGTAATTATGTAGTAAAAGCTAAAACAGCCTGTTACGAGGTCGAGCAGCCGTTAATTTTAAGAGCACCGCTTTCCAAAGTAATATCAGGAAGCACCGCCTATTGTGATGGGGGAAGTGTATGGCTGGTCGTGAATCAGACCGGTCCTGTTTCGTCTATAAAATGGACCACACCGGACGGAACGGTTTACAACACAGCAGATTTAAAACTGGATAACCTGACTCCGGCACAGAGTGGTATGTATAAAGTCGAGGTCACTTCGCTGGGAGGCTGTTATTTTACAGAATCGTTTAATGTTAACATGAACGATCCTAAAACACCAACCGGAGCTTCGGCACAGGAGTTCTGTAAAAACAGTAATGCAAAAGTCTCTGATTTAAAAGCGAACGAAGCAGGCGTAATGTGGTACGATGCTGCAACCGGAGGAACCCTGGTTCCTGCAACAACCCCGCTGATTAACGGAAAAATCTATTATGGAGCATTACAATTAGGAGATTGCAAAAGTGTGGCTCGTTTTGCGGTAACAGTGACGATCAGTGATCCGCAAACACCAACGACAATTAATACCACACAGGAATTCTGTAAAGCGAATAACAACACGGTGGCTGATCTGAAAACAACAGAATCTGGTGTGACGTGGTATGATGATGCGACAGGGGTAAACGCAATTCCGTCAACAACAGTTTTAGAAAACAATAAAGTGTATTACGGTTCCCTAAAGGCAGGAACCTGTGAGAGTCCAACGAGATTGGCGGTAACAGTAACTTTAAGTGATCCTCAAACGCCAACGACTGCTCAGACCACACAGGAATTCTGTAAAGCAGACCATAAAACTGTAGCTGATCTGCAAACTGCTGAAACAGGTGTGACGTGGTATGATGCTGCTACAGCTGGAACTGTAGTTCCTTCAACCACAGTTTTTGAAAATAATAAAATCTATTACGGTTCTTTAAAAACGGGAACTTGCGAGAGTCCGGCCAGATTGGCGGTAACCGTAAAGGTTAATGATCCGAAAACCCCAACAGGAGAGGAGAATCAGCAATTTTGCCAGGGTAATAATCCAAAAGTGTCAGACTTAAGAACAACTGAATCAGGAGTTATATGGTACGATAGTAATAGTAATGGAAATATAATAGCACCAACGACAGCTCTTGAAAATAAAATTTATTGGGGTGTCCTAAAGGTGGGTACTTGTGAGAGCCAAAGATTGAGGGTAAATGTAAATATCTCGAATCCGCAGACCCCAACAGGTTCTGCCGGTCAGGAATTCTGCAAAGTAAATAATCCAAAGATTTCAGATTTAGTTACAAAAGAAGGAATATTTAAACAGTTAAATCCGTTAACCGGAAAAATGGAGTCCGTTGTGAGATGGTATGATGCTGCAACAGGAGGAAATGAATTAACACCAGATACTGCTTTAAAGAATGGAACGGTTTATTACGGTGCTTCCAGAATTTATTATGGATCTCTCAATAATTGGTTAGCGTGTGATAATCCAGTTAGATTTGCGGTAACGGTTACTTTGAGTGATCCGCAAACGCCAACGACAGTTCATACCACACAGGAATTCTGTAAAGTGGACCATAAAACTGTAGCTGATCTGCAAACTGCTGAAACAGGCGTGACGTGGTTTGATGCTGAAAAAGAAGGAAACATAGTTCCGCCCACGACAGTTTTAACCAATGGAACAATTTATTACGGATCCTTAAAAATAGGAACTTGTGAGAGTCCAACACGTTTGGCGGTAAAGGTAACATTAAGTGATCCCCAAACGCCAACGACAGCTCATACCACACAGGAATTCTGTAAAGTTGATAATAAAACCGTAGCTGATTTGGTAACCAACGAAAGTGATGTGACGTGGTATGATGCTGAAAAAGAAGGAAACGTAGTTCCGTCAACAACAGTTCTGGAAAACAATAAAGTGTATTACGGTTCACTGAAAGTGGGAACCTGCGAGAGTCCAACACGTTTGGCGGTAACGGTTAATTTGAGTGATCCGAAAACACCAACGACTGCCCAAACCACACAGGAATTCTGTAAAACAGAGAATAAAACGGTGGCAGATTTGGTAACGAACGAAAGTGATGTTACTTGGTACGATTCTGCTGATGGAACAAATGTAGTTCCGTTAACAACAGTTTTGGAAAACAATAAAGTGTATTACGGTTCCCTGAAAGCGGGAAATTGCGAGAGTCCAACACGCTTGGCGGTAACGGTAACGTTAAGCGATCCGCAAACACCAACGACTGCCCAAACCACACAGGAATTCTGTAAAGTGGATAATAAAACCGTAGCTGATTTGGTAACAACTGAATCAGGTGTAACATGGTACGATTCTGCTGATGGAACAACAGTAGTTCCGTTAACAACAGTTTTGGAAAATAATAAAGTGTATTACGGTTCGCTAAAAGTAGGAACCTGCGATAGTCCAACACGTTTGGCGGTAACGGTTACTTTGAGTGATCCGCAAACACCAACGACTACACATACCACACAGGAATTCTGTAGAGTAGATAATAAAACCGTAGCTGATTTGGTAACGAACGAAAGTGATGTAACGTGGTATGATGCTGCTGATGGAACAACAGTAGTTCCGTTAACAACAGTTTTGGAAAACAATAAAGTGTATTACGGTTCGCTAAAAGTAGGAACCTGTGATAGTCCAACACGTTTGGCGGTAACGGTTAATTTGAGTGATCCGAAAACACCAACAACTGCATATACCACACAGGAATTCTGTAAAGCGGATAATAAAACTGTGGCTGATTTGGTAACGAACGAAAGTGATGTGACGTGGTACGATTCTGCTGATGGAATAACAGTAGTTCCGTCAACAACAGTTTTGGAAAACAATAAAATGTATTACGGTTCGCTAAAAGTAGGAACCTGCGAGAGTCCAACACGTTTGGCGGTAACTGTTATTTTAAGTGATCCGCAAACACCAACAACTGCTCATACCACACAGGAATTCTGTAAAGTGGATAATAAAACTGTGGCTGACTTGGTAACGAACGAAAGTGATGTAACGTGGTATGATTCTGCTGATGGAACAACAGTAGTTCCGTTAACAACAGTTTTGGAAAACAATAAAGTGTATTACGGTTCTCTAAAAGTAGGAACCTGTGAGAGCCCAACACGTTTGGCGGTAACGGTTAATTTGAGTGATCCGAAAACGCCAACGACAAGTGATGCAAAACAGGAATTCTGTAAAGCGAATAACAATACGGTGGCTGATTTGAAAACTAATGAGACAGGTGTAACGTGGTACGATTCTGCTGATGGAATAACAGTAGTTCCGTCAACAACAGTTTTGGAAAACAATAAAGTGTATTACGGTTCACTACAAGTAGGAACTTGTGAAAGTCCAACACGTTTGCCGGTAACGGTTACTTTGAGTGATCCGAAAACACCAACGACTACACATGCCACACAGGAATTCTGTAAAGCGGATAATAAAACCGTAGCTGATTTGGTAACAACTGAATCAGGTGTAACGTGGTACGATTCTGCTGATGGAATAACAGTAGTTCCGTTAACGGCTGTTTTGGAAAACAATAAAGTGTATTACGGTTCACTGAAAGTAGGAACCTGCGAGAGCCCAACACGTTTGGCGGTAACGGTTAATTTGAGTGATCCTCAAACACCAACAACTGCTCAGACCACACAGGAATTCTGTAAAGCGGATAATAAAACCGTGGCTGATTTGGCGACAACCGAAAGTGATGTGACGTGGTATGATTCTGCTGATGGAACAACAGTAGTTCCGTCAACAACAGTTTTGGAAAACAATAAAGTGTATTACGGTTCCCTAAAAGTGGGAACTTGTGAGAGTCCA
>NZ_JAJMOY010000017.1 GCF_020991415.1 Flavobacterium sp. ENC
CATATCCAGAATCAAAAAAGAATTTGGGGTTAAACTGGAATTAAAAGAATTATTCATTGCGCCGGTACTGGAAGATGTCGCTTCCAAAATAGCCATCATACAATGGGCAAAAAAATCAGAAACTTCAGGAGCTATTATCATTAAAAAAGATACCATAACATTATGAATGTATATACATTTTTAGAAGAACTAAAATCTAAAGAGGTTCAATTAAATCTCAAAAATGGAAAGTTAGAAGTGCAGGCTCCTGAAGGGGTACTGACGTCTGATCTTGTGGAACGCTTAAAAGAATCCAAAGAGGACATTGTTGCTTTATTGCAACATACAGGAATGGAAGAAAATGTATCTGAAATTCCGGTTGCAGCAAAAAAAGACTATTATCCGGTATCTTTTTCTCAAAACAGGTTATGGGTTTTAGATCAGTTTGACCAGGTGGCAACCGTTTTTAATATGGCCATGCAATACAGACTGAATGGTGCCATCAACGAAAAACTATTTGCAGAGGCATTTCAAATTTTAGTCGCACGACATGAAATTCTAAGAACCCGTTTTGCCGCTAAAAACGGCCAGCCATACCAGTATCTGTTAGAAAATGCAGCAGAAGGAATTTCTTTTGAAAACCTGGATTATTCCCACAGTGAAAACTCCAATCAGTTGGCACAAAATAAAGCCACAGCAATAGCGGAAACCAAATTTGATTTATACCATGATCCGTTATTAAAAGTGGCACTTATAAAAGTGGCAGAGGAGCAGTATTTCCTGTCCCTATGCATCCACCATATTATTTCTGACGAATGGTCGATGAATATTCTGGTAAGGGATGTACTTGCCATTTACAGCGGACTAAAAAATGGTAAAAATGCTGTTCTCGAACCGTTGAGAATACAGTTCAGGGATTACGCCAGCTGGGAATTAGAAAATATTACAAAGGAAAAGGCAAGCAAAGAATACTGGTTAAAAAAGCTGGACGGAACACTTCCGGTTTTAGAACTGGTTTCGGATCACATTCGTCCTGTACTGCAAACCTATAACGGTAGTGAAGTTGCCGTGCAAATTTCAAAAGAAAACAGTCAAAAATTCTACGAATTACTGGAAAAAAACGGAACGACCCTATTCATGGGAGCCATGTCTTTGATATATACTTTATTGTACCGATATACCGGTACTAATGATATTATTGTAGGAGCTCCGGTCTCGGGACGTAAACATGCAGATTTAGAAAATCAGATTGGTTTTTATATCAATACACTGGCTTTACGACAAAATATTGAAGGCAGTTCAGATTTTACGGCACTATTGCAGGATGTTAAAAGCAATATTCTCGAAGGCTATCAGCATCAGTCCTATCCGTTTGATTTACTGGTTGATGAATTAACCGTACAAAGAGATCCGTCACGGTCACCATTATTTGATGTGATGGTGGTTGTGGAAGATGAAGGAAAAGAAAACTTAACCAAATTTGAAGGTATCACGATTGAAGAAGTAGCTTTAGAAAAAAAACGAAGCAAATACGATCTTACGTTTTGGTTTAAGGAAGGGGTTTCGGGTGAAATTACCATTCATATTGAATACAATACCGATATTTATACTGAGGATCGCATGATGCGATTAGCGGTTCATTTAGAAAAGTTAGTGGACAGTATTATTACAAATGCTGCCACTCCCTTAGATAAATTACTGCTCCTAAAAGCGGAAGAACAAAAGATAATACTGGAAGACTATCAGGGAAAAATAGTACCACAAACTGCGGATGCAACCCTGATTTCACTTTTTGAAGCACAGGCAGACCAGCAGGGAAATGCCTTAGCTGTGAAATATGAAAACAACACGCTTAGTTATCAAGAATTAGAAGCCCGTTCCAATCAATTGGCACATTATTTACAAACCCATCATCAGATTGGCAAAGGAAGTATTGTCGGTGTGATGCAGGACAGGAATGAGTATTTACTGATAAGTATTTTAGGGATACTGAAAGCAGGCGGCGCCTATTTACCAATAGACCCCAACAATCCGGCAGATCGTGTAGCCTACATGTTAGAAGATGGAAATGTATCCCTGTTACTAACAGATACAGCGGTTTCGGACTATGCAGTGACCACTCAAAATAGTATAGCATTACAGGAAGAATTAGAAAATTATCCCGACACACGATTGGATATTGCAGTAAACGGAGAAGATCTGGCCTATATCATTTATACTTCAGGTTCTACCGGAAGACCAAAGGGAGTGATGATCAGACATAGTTCGGTGGTTAATTTACTGGAGTCGGTTGCCCCTGTCTTTGATTTTTCAAACAAAGATAAAGTACTGGCCACGGCAACTTTTACGTTTGATATTTCTGTTTTTGATTTTTTCATGCCCTTATGCACTGGCGGTGCGCTAATTATCGCTACGGCTAATGTAATTACCGATCCATTGTTGTTAACAACAATGATTGAGGAAAATGGCATTACCCTCATGCAGGCGACTCCAAGTGTCTGGAATGTGCTTTTAGAAGCGGGCTGGAAAGCAGCCAATCCCTTAAAGAAAATAAGTACCGGAGAATTTTTGCCAGTTTCATTAGGAGCCCGTTTATTAGAAATTCCCGGACCCCTTTACAATATGTATGGCCCGACGGAAACAACGATCTGGTCCACATTTCAGCAGATTAAAGAGGTAAAAGATTTATATTCAATAGGAAAACCAATCTGCAATACCACCATCTACATCCTGGATCAACATGGACAAGTAGTGCCTCAGGGAATAATTGGCAACCTTTTTATTGGCGGCAAAGGAGTGGCAAAGGGATATACAGATGCTGAACTAACAACTAAAAAGTTTGTAAAAAATCCGCTAAATGATAACGAAATCATTTATGATACAGGCGATTTATGCCAGTGGGATTTCAATGGGAATCTGGTCTATCTTGGAAGAAGTGACAATCAGATTAAACTTAGAGGGTATCGTATTGAATTAGGAGAAATAGAATCGCTATTACAACTGGATACACAAGTAAATCAGGCTGTTGTAATCGTAAAAGGAGACTTTCTTTTAGCCTATGTGACAGGAAAGGAAAAAATTGACAGAGAAAATTTAAGAACAGTGCTTCAAAGCAGGTTACCGGGCTATATGGTACCTGCTCATATAATACAATTAGAAGTGTTTCCTTTAACTTCCAGTGGCAAGATTGACAAATCAGCCTTGCCGTTTCCAAAAGAATTATCAGCCAAAACCTATAGCGCACCGGAAACAAAAACGGAAGAATTATTAGCAGAAATCTGGTCAGAATTATTACTAGCTACACAAGTAGGGAGAGAGGACAACTTCTTTGAATTAGGCGGAAATTCCCTGAAAGCAATTCAGTTAATCACAAGATTAAGAAATGATGCGGCGCTAAAAATAAGCATAGAAGCTATTTTTAGAAATCCGGTACTGGGAGATCTGGCAAAAGAGATTAAAACAATAACGATAAAAGAAGCCGTAATACTGCCAAAAACAGCCGTACAGGAGGATTATGAATTGTCTAAAGCGCAGCGCGGAACGTGGTTACAGGTGCAAAGGCAGCCAAAATCGCCGATGTTTACTATTTTCAATAGTTATCAATTAAAAGGAGCCTTAAACCGTAAAGCACTGGAGGAATCTTTTACCCAATTAATAAACCGCCATGAAAGCCTGCGAACCCTTTTTATTTTAAAAGGAGTAGAGCCGCGCCAGAAGATTGTATCTGCAGGGGACTATAATTTTTCGATTGAATATAAAGAAGCAAAAGACAGCAATTCCGTACTGGAGGAATTCACGAATCATATTTTTGATTTAAGCGAAGGGCCGCTTTTTAAAGTGACAGTTTTACAAAACAGTCTCCACAATCAGGAATTATTTTTCTCTATACATCATATTATTTCTGATGAATGGTCGATACAGATTTTAGTCCGTGATTTAATAAATTATTACAATGCATGGGTACTGGGCGAAGAAGTTTCAGTTCTACCACTCCCTATTCAGTATAAAGATTATGCAGCCTGGCAATCTGCAGCTTTAGGCAGTGCGGCATTTGAATTATCCCGCAGGTATTGGAAAAATCATTTAGCCGATGCACCAAGAATAGAACTGGCCTCAGATCGTCCGCGTCCGGAAGTAATGAGCAATAAAGGATCCCAATACAATTTCTCCTTTTCTACAGCAGCAAGCGCAGCATTACAAGCTCTTTGCGCTGAATCGGGCTGTACGTTGTTTATGGGTGTTAGTGCCATAGTCTATGCATTGTTATACCGCTACACAGGACAATCTGATATCACATTGGGAACACCGGTGGCAGGGCGAAATCATTCCGAGTTAGAAAATCAGATCGGTCTGTATATAAACACCTTAGCACTAAGAGCACAATTTAAAGGCGATGATACTTTTAAAGATTTATTAGCTGCTGTAAAAGAAATCAGTATTTCCGGTTTCAGTCATCAAAGCTATCCGTTTGATGTTTTAGTAGAAGATCTAGACAGTTCGTTACACAAAAATCGCGCTCCGTTATTTGATGTAGTCGTTATTTTGCAGAATGTAGCGTTACAGTTCATGAAATCGCTGAAGATGGAAGGAATTGAAATTGATGGAAAAGATATTGACCTGAAAGTAAGCAAAAGTGACCTGCGATTTGAATTTATTGAACGCGAAGATTATATAGAATGCAGTATTGAATACAATACAGATTTATACGATGAAGACCGTATCGAACGCATGACTCTTCATATGGAAAATCTTTTGACAGCAGTTGGTGAAAACCCATATCAGCTGTTAAAAGAAATAGAATATTTAGAAGAGACGGATGCGGTAACTTCACAATGGTTTGAAAAGCCTGTACAAAAAACAGCTCCATCATACCTTCACAAAAGTTTCGAAGAAATTGTAACTACATATCCGGAGCATACCGCAATAACAGAGACTAATGGCCTTACGACTTATGCTTCACTGAATTCATTTGCGAACCAGTTAAGTGGTTTGTTACTGGCTACAGGTTTGTCTTCTGACGATTCGGTTGGGGTATTATTACCAAGCGGAAAAGAACTAGTGGGAAGCTTATTGTCATGTTTGAAGACCGGGATTACCTATGTGCCTTTATCGAATAGTTTTTCAAAGGCACGTTTGCAGCAGGCCGTTTCAGAAACGGGGATGAAAGTTTTAATTACGGATGATGCCTCGTGGTCAGCCTTTCAAAATCAGGATATTGATGATGAATTTACGCATGTTTTAGTTTTTAAAGCATCAGGTTCTTCTCTTTTAGGAGATTTAGGACTTGGAAATTCAGACTTGATTGCACTGGAACAGACCAGTTTAGAAATATACAAAGCAAGCTCAGCAGGAGAATATCTGCTAACGGATTATAGTTTAGCAAATTACAGTGAAGAAAATGTTGCCATTGATTATCCAATTGATAACAGCAGTTATATTTTCTACAGTTCGGGTACCACCGGAAAGTCGAAAGCAATCGTAGGGAATCAGGAAAGTATTGCGCACTATATCAACTGGCATAAAAATACCTTCGGATTCAATACCGAAAGCCGGGTAAGCCAGATTGCATCAGTGACTTTTGATGCCAGTTTAAAAGACATCTTAACAAGTTTAATTTCAGGAAGCTGTCTGTGCATTCCGGCTGCGAAAACGCGTGAGAATATGGTATTGCTGGGCCAATGGTTTTCAGCAGAAAAGGTAACCATTTTACAAACGGTTCCTTCTTTATTCAGATTATTAACGAACAGCCTTGTAGAACATAATATTCATTTAAATAATATAAAAGAAGTTGTACTGGCAGGAGAAAAATTATACGGACGTGATGTGGCCTTATGGCGTTCGCTGTCCGGGCATACAGCCCGTATGAGCAACTTATACGGACTAACCGAAACGACAGTATTGAAAAGCTGTTACCACATTCCAAACGAAGATTTAGATCCCGGTACCGTTTTACCGGTCGGACAGGCCATTTCCAACAGTATGATCGCAGTGATCAACGACAGTGGACTGAGCATGTGGGGAGAAATCGGAGAAGTATATATCAAAAGCCCGTACATCAGTAAAGGTTATTTGGATCAGGAACTTACTGAAAAGTTATTGGTACAGAATCCACTGGTTGCCGATCGTGAAGACCTGGTGTGCAGAACGGGTGACTTAGGCCGTTATGACAATGATGGAAACTTAGAGATACTGGGAAGAATTGACGATCAGATCAAACTTCATGGCGTACGTGTCGAACTCGATGGTATTCGCAGTTCGTTGTTAAACTTAGAAGGAGTGGGGCAGGTAGAATTGGTATTACACACCGATGCGACGACAGATTCATTGCTGTGTTATTACAGTGGAACAGAATACGGTTCCGGCGAATTGCGTCTGCTTTTATCGGCACAATTAGACCGCAGCAGTATTCCGGATTACTTTATTTATGTAGCGGAATTTCCGTTGACCTTAAACGGCAAAGTAGACAAACGTGCGCTGCCAAAACCATCAGAATTATTGCGTGGAAGTAACTACGAAGCACCAAATGGCGCAGTTGAAACTTCACTAAGTGCTATCTGGGCCGAATTGCTAAATATTCCGCAAAGCAGTATCGGAAGAAATAATTCGTTTTTTGATTTAGGGGGATCGTCTTTAAAAGCAATGCAGTTAATTACACATGTTTATAAAAAGCATGATATACAATTGAGTATTGGGGATGTTTTCAACTACTCAGAACTAAAAGCGCAGGCAGCTCTCGTATCCAATTCCAAAAATAAAACGGTATACCATGCCATCCCGAAAATCGCTGCACAACCTGATTATACACTTTCTCATGCACAGCGTCGTATGTGGCTTATTGAGCAGCAAAAAGGGGAGAGTTCTTCTTTTAATGGTGTAAATGTCTATCGTTTAGAAGGAAATTTAGACGTAGAGGCTTTAACCCAATCATTCAAAAGATTAGTAGAGCGTCATGAGAGCCTTAGAACAATCTTTATTTTAAAAGACGGAGAACCGCGTCAAAAAATAGTAGAAGCCCATGAAGTTGTGGTCCAAATTGAAACCATTGATATCAGTGCAGCTCCCGAAGGCAGAAGTATATTCATAGAAAAATTGCGTCACAAACCTTTTGATCTTAGCCAATGGCCATTATTCAGAATAAAATTACTCTCTTACGGAGCAAACACCTACGATTTGGTCTTTGTCGATCATCATATTATTTCAGATGAATGGTCGATGCAGATTTTAGTACGTGATTTGGTAACCTGTTACAATGGATTGATCAGAAATGAATCCGTTTCATTAACAGCATTGCCAATTCAGTACAAAGATTATGCTGCCTGGCAATCTTCAATGGTAAAAAGTACTGAATTTGAAGCTTCAGGAAAGTATTGGAAAAAACATTTAGCAGATGCACCAAGAATAGAACTCGCCTCAGATCGTCCGCGTCCTGCAGTAATTAGCGATAAAGGAGCACAACACCATTTTAAATTCGATGCAGAAGCAAGTGAACGATTAAAAGCACTGTGTTCTGAATCAGGATGTACCTTATTTATGGGGCTTAGTGCATTAGTTTATGCCTTGCTATACCGTTACACCGGACAATCGGATATTACCCTGGGAACACCGGTAGCGGGCAGGAATCATGCCGATTTGGAGAATCAAATCGGTTTGTATATCAATGCTTTGGCACTGCGTGCGCAATTCAGAGGCGATGATAGTTTCAACGAATTACTGGCTCATGTAAAACAGGTATGTTTGGATGGATTTAGTCACCAGGCCTATCCTTTTGATGTATTAGTAGAAGATTTGTGGAACAATATTGGTCAAAACAACGCGTCTTTATTTGATGTCGTAATCATTTTGCAAAATGTAGACCTGCAATTGATGGACACCTTACAGATGGAAGGTCTGGAAGTGGCCTCTGTCAACGAAGAGTTAGAAATCAGTAAAGGCAATTTACGTTTTCAGTTTGTAGAACAAGAAGGTTGTATCGAATGTGGTATTGAATACAATACCGATTTATATGATGCCGATCGAATAGTTCGTATGCAGCATCATATCGAAAATTTATTAGAAGAAATTTTAAATACGCCTAAAACCTCGATGAAGGATTTAACCTATTTAGGCGAAGAAGAATTGTCTTCAAATGGCTGGTTTGAAAAGCCTGTACAAAAAACACCTCCATCATACCTTCACAAAAGTTTCGAGGAGATTGTAACTACATATCCGGAGCATACCGCAATAACAGAGGCTAATGGCATTACGACTTATGCTTCACTGAATTCATTTGCGAACCAGTTAGGCGGTTTGTTACTGGCTACAGGTTTGTCTTCTGATGATTCAGTTGGGGTATTATTACCAAGCGGAAAAGAACTTGTCGGAAGTTTATTGTCATGTTTGAAAACGGGGATTACCTATGTGCCTTTATCGAATAGTTTTTCAAAGGCACGTTTGCAGCAGGCCGTTTCAGAAACAGGGATGAAAGTTTTAATTACGGATGATGCCTCGTGGTCAGCCTTTCAAAATCAGGATATTAATGATGAATTTACGCATGTTTTAGTTTTTAAAGCATCAGGTTCTTCTCTTTTAGGAGATTTGGGACTTGGAAATTCAGACTTGATTGCACTGGAACAAACCAGTTTAGAAATATACAAAACAAGCTCAACAGGAGAATATCTGCTAACTGATTATAATTTAAATAGTTATAGTCAGGAGAACATCGCTATTGATTATCCAATTGATAACAGCAGTTATATTTTCTACAGTTCGGGTACCACCGGAAAGTCGAAAGCAATCGTAGGGAATCAGGAAAGTATTGCGCACTATATGAACTGGCACAAAAACACTTTTGGATTCAATACCGAAAGCCGGGTAAGCCAGATTGCATCAGTGACTTTTGATGCCAGTTTAAAAGACATTCTAACGAGTTTAATTTCAGGAAGCTGTCTGTGTATTCCGGCTGCGAAAACCCGTGAGAATATGGTATTGCTGGGCCAATGGCTTTCAGCAGAAAAGGTAACCATTTTACAAACGGTTCCTTCTTTATTCAGATTATTAACGAACAGCCTGACAGAACAGAATCTTTCTTTAAAAGACATCAAAGAAGTTGTTCTGGCAGGAGAAAAATTATATGGACGTGATGTTGCCTTATGGCGTTCAATTTCGGGACACTCGGCCCGTATGAGCAATTTATACGGACTAACCGAAACGACAGTATTGAAAAGCTGTTACCACATTCCAAACGAAGATTTAGATCCCGGTACCGTTTTACCGGTGGGACAGGCCATTGCTAACAGTATGATCGCAGTGATCAACGATAGTGGACTGAGCATGTGGGGAGAAATCGGAGAAGTATACATCAAAAGCCCGTACATCAGTAAAGGTTATTTGGATCAGGAACTTACTGAAAAGTTATTGGTACAGAATCCACTGGTTGCCGATCGTGAAGACCTGGTGTGCAGAACAGGCGACTTAGGCCGTTATGACAATGATGGAAACTTAGAGATCCTGGGAAGAATTGACGATCAGATCAAACTTCATGGCGTGCGTGTCGAACTCGATGGTATTCGCAGTTCGTTACTAAACTTAGAAGGAGTAGGACAGGTAGAATTGGTATTACACACCGATGCCACGACAGATTCGTTGCTTTGTTATTACAGCGGAACAGAATATGGTTCCGGCGAATTGCGTCTGCTTTTATCGGCACAATTAGACCGCAGCAGTATTCCGGATTACTTTATTTATGTGGCTGAATTTCCGTTGACCTTAAACGGCAAAGTAGACAAACGTGCGCTGCCAAAACCATCAGAATTATTGCGAGCAGGTAACTACGAAGCTCCAAATGGCGCAGTTGAAACTTCACTAAGTGCTATCTGGGCAGAATTGCTAAATATTCCGCAAAGCAGTATCGGAAGAAAAGACTCCTTTTTTGATTTAGGAGGTTCTTCTCTAAAAGCAATTCAGCTGATCTCAAGGGTTTATAAAAATCACGAAGTGCAGTTGAGCATTGGGGAAATTTTCAACCATCCCGATTTAAAAGGACAAGCCGCATTAATAGCCGCATCAAAAGGAGATGTCGTTTACAGTTCGATTGAAAAGGTGGCGGATCAGGAAGATTATGCCTTATCCCATGCGCAGCGTCGTACATGGCTTATCGAACAGCAGATAGAAGGAATTTCACCATTCAACGGTTCTGAAGTATATCGTTTAAAAGGAAATTTAGACCTACAGGCCCTAACACAGTCCTTTACGGCATTAATCGAACGTCACGAAAGTCTTCGAACGATATTTATTTTAAAAGAAGGCGAACCGCGTCAGAAAATACTAAAAAGCAGCGATGTTGTGGTTCATATCGAAATCATTGACATTAGTGCAGCTCCGGAAAAGAGAAGCACATTAGTGGAACAATTGAGAAATAAACGGTTTGATCTCAGCCAATGGCCGTTATTCCGAATAAAATTATTCTCTTATAATACAAATGAATACGATTTGGTTTTTGCAGACCATCATATCATTTCAGATGAGTGGTCAATGCAGGTCTTAGTGCGTGATTTGGTACGTTTTTATAATGGATTCATACGCGGAGAAGAATTTTCTTTAGAAGAATTGCCTATCCAGTACAAGGATTATGCTGCCTGGCAAACGCGCGACATCGGAAGTGCTGAATTTGAAGCGTCTGGCCACTACTGGAAAACGCATTTACTGGAAGCGCCAAGGATAGAACTGGCTTCCGATCGCCCGCGGCCGCTAACAATGACTCATCAGGGAGCACAGCATCATTTTTCATTTTCTGCAGCAGCAAGCGCAGGCTTAAAAACAATATGCAATGAATCGGGATGTACCTTATTTATGGGGGTTACCGCTTTAGTTTATGCCTTATTATACCGTTACACAGGGCAGTCGGATATTACTTTGGGAACACCGGTAGCGGGAAGAAATCATGCTGATCTGGAGAATCAGATCGGTTTGTACCTGAATACCCTGGCATTACGGGCAAAATTTAGCGGGGATGATAATTTCAGCGAATTATTAGCCCACGTAAAAGAAATAAGCCTTGCAGGATTTCATCATCAAAACTATCCATTTGACTTATTGGTAGAAGAGTTAGGCGCCGACGTCAGTAAAAACCGTTCACCTTTATTTGATGTCGTAATTATTCTGCAAAACATAGACCTGCAACTGATGGAATCTCTGGAAATGGAAGGCCTGGAGGTAACGGCTGCCAGCGAAGAACTAAAAATCAGTAAAGGGGATTTACGTTTTCAGTTTATCGACCGCGAAGATCATATTGAAGGAAATATTGAATACAATACCGATCTGTACGATGAGGATCGTATTGCCCGTATGGTAACCGATATCAACAATCTGGTCAATGACATTCTTAAAAAACAAACGGTTAAGATTAGAAAATTAAGTTTCCTGTCGGAAATACAAACAGAAAAAATAGCAGCTAAACGCGCCAGTTTTGCAGATGATTTATTAGAAGACTATTAAGAAAAGATAACCAACCACTATTTACAAAACAACCATCACATAAAAAATATGAAAAAAGATAGTATAGAAAAAAGTTACGAAATAGAATGGCCTGGATGGTCATTAGACCACAATAACTTCGGAGAAGACTTTGATGCTGAAGCCAGAATCAGAATGATAGAAACAGGGCGAAAGTTACTCCCTTATGTACTGGAATATGCCACCCATTCCTCAAAACAATACCTAGAGATAGGTCCTTTTTTTACCCCTTTATTGTTTTCTGACGAAGCCATTAATGTGCTGCCAAAAGAGCGAAAGGTCTGTTTTTTAGAAAATGACCAGAATGTAATCAGTTGGTTAACAGAAAAATTTGATTGTAATGTTTTGAATCTTGATATTAACGCGACAACGTTTCCCGAGGATTTAAAACAAAACATGATCACGCAGTTTGGAGTACATGAAAACTTTTATGATGTGATTACCATCTCTCAAATTGTGAATTATATCGACTACAAATTATTGCTGCAAAATATTTATGCTGCTTTGAAAACAGGAGGCCATGTTTTTATAAACAACGTAATTGATTATGGTATTCCGGTACTGTTTTCAGAAAAAAGGCCCAAATCCAATCAGGAAATAATAAATACGGCAATCGCTTTAGGATACAAAGTAATACTGCAGGAAGAGCTTTCAAAAACTTTTAATGAAGAACCTCATCAGCGATTAATTCTGATTCTTACCAAATAAAAGAAAACGCTTAAAGTCTACAATAAAAATCAAATCAATGATTAAAAAATATATTCACAAAAGTTTCGAGGATATCGTATCCTCCTATCCGGATCATACGGCATTAGTAGAGTCTAATGGCAGCACGAGTTATATAGTATTAAATTCATTTGCGAATCAGTTAAGTGGTTTGTTACTGGATACAGGTCTGTCCGCTGCTGATTCAGTTGGGGTATTATTGCCAGCTGGAAAAGAACTGGTGGGAAGTTTACTCGCCTGTTTTAAAACGGGGATTACCTATGTGCCTTTATCGAATAGTTTTTCGCAGGCACGTTTGCAGCAGGCCGTTTCAGAAACCGCGATGAAAGTTTTAATTACGGATGATGCCTCGTGGTCAGCCTTTCAAAATCAGGAGATTGATCATGAATTTACCCATGTTTTGGTTTTTAAAGCATCCGGTTCTTCTCTTCTAGGAGATCTGGGACTTGGTAATTCTGATTTGATTGCACTGGAACAGACCAGTTTAGCTGTATATAAAGCAAGTGCTGAAGGAAAATATCTGTCAACGGATTATAATCTAAATAGTTACAGTGAAGAAAATAGTGCCGTGGATTATCCGGTTAACAACAGCAGTTATATTTTCTACAGTTCGGGTACCACCGGAAAATCGAAAGCAATCGTGGGGAATCAGGAAAGTATCGCGCACTATATTAACTGGCACAAAAACACTTTCGCATTTAACACCGAAAGCCGGGTAAGCCAGATTGCTTCAGTCACTTTTGATGCCAGTTTAAAAGATATTCTAACGAGTCTGATTTCAGGAAGCTGTCTGTACATTCCGGCTGCGAAAACGCGTGAAAATATGGTATTGTTAGGCGAATGGCTTTCAGCAGAAAAAATCACCATTGTACAGACGGTTCCTTCTTTATTCAGATTATTAACGAACAGTCTTGTGGAACAGAATCTTTCGTTAAAGGATATTAAAGAAGTTGTTTTAGCAGGGGAAAAATTATACGGACGTGATGTTGCCTTATGGCGTTCGCTGTCCGGGCATACAGCCCGTATGAGCAACTTATACGGACTGACCGAAACGACAGTGTTGAAAAGCTGTTACCACATTCCGTTCAGTGACGTAGATGCTGGTACAGTTTTACCTGTGGGGCAGGCAATTAGTAATACATTGATTGCTGTTATTAACGAAAAAGGGATCTGTAACCGGGGAGAAATCGGAGAAGTGTATATCAAAAGCCCGTATGTAAGTAAAGGCTATTTGAATCAGGAACTTACGGCAGCGTTATTTGTACAGAATCCACTGGTTACCGATCGTGAAGACCTGGTCTGCAGAACGGGTGATCTTGGCCGCTACGACATCGATGGAAACTTAGAAATTCTGGGAAGAATTGACGATCAGATTAAACTTCACGGCGTACGAATAGAACTCGATGGTATTCGCAATTCTTTGTTAAACCTTGAAGGAGTGGGGCAGGTAGAATTAATGCTTCATACTGATCCTGCAGCAGATTCATTGCTGTGTTATTATAGCGGAACGGAATACGGTCCGGGTGAATTGCGTCTGCTTCTATCGGCAACAGTAGACCGCAGCAGTATTCCGGATTACTTCATTTATATGGAAGAATTTCCGTTGACCCTAAACGGAAAAGTAGACAAACGTGCCTTGCCAAAACCTTCAGAGTTATTGCGTGGCAGCAACTACGAAGCACCAGCCGGAACAATTGAAACGTCCTTAAGTGCTATCTGGGCAGAATTGCTGAGCGTTCCGCAAAGCAGTATTGGAAGAAACGATTCATTTTTTGATCTGGGAGGATCTTCTTTAAAAGCGATTCAGTTAATCTCCCGTGTATATAAGCAACACGAAGTACAGCTAAACATTGGAGAAATTTTCAACCATTCCGCATTAAAAGCACAGGCATTACTGATAGCGGAATCAAAAGGGAATACCTACACTGCTATTGAAAAGATAGCAGAACAGGAGGATTATGCCCTATCGCATGCACAGCGTCGTACATGGCTTATTGAGCAGCAGATAGAAGGCGTTTCTCCTTTCAACGGTTCAGAGGTATATCGTTTAAAAGGGAGTTTGGATGTAAAGGCTCTAACAGCGTCATTTACGCAACTAATAGCACGTCATGAAAGTTTACGAACGATTTTTATTTTAAAAGACGGGGAACCACGCCAAAAAATACTAAATAGCAGTGATGTTGTGGTCAACATAGAAACCATTGATATTAGTGCAGCTCCGGAACGCAAACAACAATTACTGGAAGAGTTGCAAAACGAACGTTTTGATCTTAGCAACTGGCCATTGTTCAGAATAAAATTATTTTCATACGGAAGTGACCTCTACGATTTGGTCTTTGCAGACCATCATATTATTTCCGATGAATGGTCGATGCAGATTTTAGTACGTGATTTGGTAACTTATTACAATGGATTGATCAGAAATGAATCTGTTTCATTAACAGCATTGCCAATTCAGTACAAAGATTATGCTGCGTGGCAGTCTTCAATGGTAAAGGGCACTGAATTTGAAGCTTCAGGAACGTACTGGAAAAACCATCTGGCAGATGCACCAAGAATAGAACTGGCCTCAGATCGTCCGCGTCCGGAGATCATGAGCCATCGTGGCGCACAACATCATTTTTCATTCTCTGCTGCAGCAAGTTCAGGATTGAAAGCATTGTGTTCAGAAGCAGGATGTACCCTTTTTATGGGGGTTAGTTCGCTCGTATACGCTTTATTATACCGCTACACCGGACAATCTAATATTACCCTGGGAACACCGGTAGCCGGAAGAGATCATGCTGATTTGGAGAATCAAATAGGATTGTATCTAAATACGCTGGCATTACGCGCTGAATTTCACGGAGAAGATAATTTCAGAACATTATTAGCCCATGTTAAACAAATAAGTATAGCAGGGTTCAATCATCAAAGTTATCCATTTGACTTATTAGTAGAACAATTAGACAGCAATGTGGCTAAAAATCGCTCTCCCTTGTTTGATGTTGTAGTCATTCTTCAAAATGTTGATTTGCAACTGATGGAATCTTTAGCCATGGAAGGCTTGGAAGTAGTATCGGCTAACGAAGAATTAAAAATCAGTAAAGGTGATTTGCGTTTTCAGTTTATCGATCGCGACGATCATTTGGAAGTAAGTATCGAATACAGTACAGATTTATACGATAGTGATCGTATCACGCGTATGATGAATCATCTGGATAAACTGCTTCAGGAAGTGGTAGCAGCACCGGAATCGGCTATGAAGTATCTAACCTATTTAGGGGAAGACGAATTGTCATCGGCAGATTGGTTTGAAAAACCTGTACAAAAAACACCTCCATCATACCTTCACAAAAGTTTCGAGGAGATTGTAACTACATATCCGGAGCATACCGCAATAACAGAGGCTAATGGCATTACGACGTATGCGTCCTTAAATACATTTGCGAACCAGTTAAGCGGTTTATTACTGGCGACAGGTTTGTCTGCTGATGATTCGGTTGGGGTATTATTACCAAGCGGAAAAGAACTTGTCGGAAGTTTATTGTCATGTTTGAAGACCGGGATTACCTATGTGCCGCTATCGAATAGTTTTTCGCAGGCACGTTTGCAGCAGGCCGTTTCAGAAACGGGGATGAAAGTTTTAATTACGGATGATGCCTCGTGGTCAGCCTTTCAAAATCAGGATATTGATGATGAATTTACGCATGTTTTAGTTTTTAAAGCATCAGGTTCTTCTCTTCTAGGAGATTTGGGACTTGGAAATTCAGACTTGATTGCACTGGAACAGACCAGTTTAGAAATATACAAAGCAAGCTCAGCAGGAGAATATCTGATAACGGATTATAGTTTAGCAAATTACAGTGAAGAAAATGTTGGCGTTGATTATCCAATTGATAACAGCAGTTATATTTTCTACAGTTCGGGTACCACCGGCAAGTCGAAAGCGATTGTGGGGAATCAGGAAAGTATCGCGCACTATATCAACTGGCACAAAAATACCTTCGGATTTAACACCGAAAGCTGGGTAAGCCAGATTGCATCAGTGACTTTTGATGCGAGTTTAAAAGACATCTTAACAAGTTTAATTTCAGGAAGCTGTCTGTGTATTCCGGCTGCGAAAACGCGTGAGAATATGGTATTGCTGGGCCAATGGCTTTCAGCAGAAAAGGTAACCATTTTACAAACGGTTCCTTCTTTATTCAGATTATTAACGAACAGCCTGACGGAACAGAATCTTTCTTTAAAAGACATCAAAGAAGTTGTACTGGCAGGAGAAAAATTATATGGACGTGATGTGGCCTTATGGCGTTCGCTTTCGGGACATACAGCCCGTATGAGCAACTTATACGGACTAACCGAAACGACAGTATTAAAAAGCTGTTACCACATTCCAAACGAAGATTTAGATCCAGGTACCGTTTTACCGGTCGGACAGGCCATTTCCAACAGTATGATCGCAGTGATCAACGATAGTGGACTGAGCATGTGGGGAGAA
Source organism: Flavobacterium sp. ENC (assembly GCF_020991415.1). GTDB lineage: Bacteria > Bacteroidota > Bacteroidia > Flavobacteriales > Flavobacteriaceae > Flavobacterium. The sequence goes on from NZ_JAJMOY010000017.1 coordinate 16,676, forward strand.
ATCGGAGAAGTATACATCAAAAGCCCGTACCTCAGTAAAGGTTATTTAGATCAGGAACTTACTGAAAAGTTATTGGTACAGAATCCACTGGTTGCCGATCGTGAAGACCTGGTGTGCAGAACAGGCGATTTAGGCCGTTATGACAATGATGGAAACTTAGAGATCCTGGGAAGAATTGACGATCAGATCAAACTTCATGGCGTACGTGTCGAACTCGATGGTATTCGCAGTTCGTTGTTAAACTTAGAAGGAGTGGGGCAGGTAGAATTGGTATTACACACCGATGCGACGACAGATTCGTTGCTTTGTTATTACAGTGGAACAGAATATGGTTCCGGCGAATTGCGTCTGCTTTTATCGGCACAATTAGACCGCAGCAGTATTCCGGATTACTTCATTTATCTGGAAGAATTTCCGTTGACCTTAAATGGCAAAGTAGACAAACGTGCGCTGCCAAAACCATCAGAATTATTGCGAGGCAGCAACTACGAAGCACCAACTGGCGCAGTTGAAACTTCACTAAGTGCTATCTGGGCAGAATTACTAAATATTCCGCAAAGCAGTATCGGAAGAAATAATTCGTTTTTTGATTTAGGAGGATCGTCTTTAAAAGCAATTCAGCTGATCTCAAGGGTTTATAAAAATCACGAAGTGCAGTTGAGCATTGGAGAGATTTTCAACCATTCGACATTAAAAGCACAGGCTTCCTTAATAGCCGCATCAAAAGGAAATGCCTACACTGCTATTGAAAAGATAGCAGAACAGGAAGATTATGCCTTGTCACACGGGCAGCGTCGTTTGTGGGTTTTAGATCAGTTGCAGGAAGATTTTACAGCCTATAGCCGTCCAATCAGTTATGATATACAGGGTAAATTAGACCTTACTGCTTTAACGGAGTCTTTTAGAAAATTAATCGAACGCCACGAGAGTTTACGAACCATCTTTATTGTAAAAGACGGTGAGCCACGTCAGTTGATACAAGCTGTGGAAACCATCCATTTTGAGATTCCCGTAACAGATGTATCGCACAGCGAAAACAAAGAAAACGCTATTGAAGAAGTTTTAACAGCAATGGCTGTTTCTCCTTTTGATTTATCAAAAGGACCTTTGTTTAAAGCAGTGTTATTAAAATTAGGAAACGACCAGTACCGGTTGTTATTTGCTATTCATCATATTATTTCTGATGAATGGTCGATGCAGGTTCTGGTACGTGATTTAATAAGTGCTTATAATACGATTGTTACTGCAGCAGAATCTTCTTTGGCAGCCTTACCAATTCAATACAAAGATTATGCGGCCTGGCAGTTACAGGAACTCTCAGCAGGAAAATTGGCAGATTCCCATAACTACTGGCTGACAAAATTAGGAGGAGAATTGCCTGTACTGGATTTGCCATCAGATTATGTGCGTCCGTCGGTGCAAACTTATAACGGGGCACAGACACATGTTGTTTTTTCAGAACAGACCAGCCAGGCTTTTAAACAATATATAAAAGAACAGGACAGTACACTGTTTATGGGGCTTGTTTCACTGATCAAAGTACTGTTGTACCGATACAGTGGACAGGAAGACATCATCGTAGGAACCCCAATTGCAGGAAGAGAACACTCCGATTTAGAGCATCAGATTGGGTTTTATATCAACAATCTGGCCTTACGAACCAAATTTGAAGGGAACGGCAGTTTTACAAATCTGTTGCAATTGGTCAAACAAACGTGTCTGGAAGGATATGACAATCAATCCTATCCCTTTGATTTACTGGTAGACGAACTGGAGCTTTCCAGAGACTTAAGCCGCTTTCCGCTATATGATGTAGTGGTTGTACTGGCAAACGATCAGTCCGTATCCGAAGAAATGGATGAAATGGAAGGTCTGTCAGTGTCTTCAGTGCGTGTAGAGGTAAACACCAGTTTATACGATCTTACCTTTTGGTTTAAGGAAGATACATCAGGACAAATCAGTGCTCATATTGAATACAATACCGATATTTATAGTGCTGAACGCATTAACCGGTTAGGCTTTCATTTGGGAAAATTACTGGATAGTATTGTCCGCGATAGTAGCCTTTCGTTAAATCAGTTGCCATTAATTGAAGCAGAAGAGCACACCGCTTTATTGGAAAAATACCAGGGAGAAACCGTTTCCCAGTCTTCATCGACTACGCTTATTTCACTTTTTGAAGCACAGGCCGGCGAACAAAAAGAGGCCTTAGCGTTAAGGTACGAAGCTGGCACACTGAGTTATCAGGAACTGGAGGAACGCTCGAACGCAGTAGCCCATTATTTGAAAACTCAGCATGCTATTGGTAAAGGAAGTATCGTGGGCATCATGCAGGACAGAAGTGAATTTCTGGTAATTAGTATTTTAGGAATTTTAAAAGCCGGAGGTGCTTATCTGCCCATAGATCCGGGCTACCCATCCGATCGTATTGCCTATATGTTAAGCGATGGAAAGGTATCCTTATTGCTTGGCGATACAACGATCACGGAATATCAAGTGACAAGCGTAAACAGTACAGATTTAAAAGAAATAGTAAAAAAACATCCAAAAACGCGATTGAATACAGTGTTAAGCGGAGAAGACCTGGCTTATGTAATCTACACCTCCGGTTCGACAGGAAGACCAAAAGGGGTGATGATTTCCCATAGCGCAGTGGTCAATTATTTAAATTGGGCCAATGAAAATTATTATAAAAACGAAGCAGACTATCCGGGTTGTTTATTCACATCATTATCCTTCGATTTAACCGTTACAAGTTTATGGAGCGGTTTGTTACGTGGTGATGTATTGGAAATTTTATCTTCCAAAGAAGACGATTTTGCCGCGTTGCAAAAAGTATTCAGCAGCAATTCCATCCGAACAGTAAAACTAACACCTTCGCACATACAGGTACTGGCAGGTTTAGATTTGAAAAGCACCAATATTGCCGTCGCAATTGTCGGAGGAGAACGTTTAACGGCGCATCATGTTTCTATACTAAAAGGATTAAATCCTTCGATGAAAATCTACAACGAATACGGTCCAACCGAAACAACCGTTGGCTGTAGTGTTGCATTGGTAACAGCAGAAAATGCAATTACAATTGGCCGTCCTGTCAGCAATACCTCATTATATGTTTTAGATTCCAACAATCAATTGGTGCCCATTGGTGTTCAGGGAGAATTATACATTGGAGGTGCAGGGGTATTCAAAGGTTATATCGGAAATGAAGCTTTAACTTCAGAACGTACCTTATCAAATCCGTTTGGGGAAGGAATGCTCTACAAAACAGGAGATACGGTAAGCTGGGATAACCAAGAAAATTTACGTTATCACGGAAGAAAAGACGATCAGGTAAAAATACAGGGACACCGTATTGAACTCGGCGAACTAAGTGCTATCATAGCAGAAAGCAGCCTACTGGCACAGTTTGAAGTACTGGTAGTTTCAGACGGAATACTTCCATCCTTAGTGGTGTACTACATTGGTTCAGAGGAAAAAGCAGGAGAGGTCAAAGCCTATCTGGGAGCCCGTTTGCCCTTGTATATGGTGCCACATTATTATGTAGGCATGGAAGAATTCCCATTAACGACCAATGGAAAATTAGACCAGTCAAAATTGCCTTCACCACAGGGAATTTCAGCAAAAACATACATTGCTCCCGAAACAGCAACAGAAAAACTGCTGGCAAAAATCTGGTCAGAATTAGTATTAGTGCAGCAAGTAGGGGCAGAAGACAATTTCTTTGAATTAGGCGGAAATTCACTTAAAGCCATACGATTGGTATCGATGGTTGCCAAAGAGCAGTCTGTAAAAATCGTACTGAAAGATATTTTTGCAACCAGCAGTCTGAGAGAATTAGCAAAACTAATCGACCAGCAGGAATCTGTCACACAGGCTGTCATAGAAAAGGTAGCAGATGCAGCTTACTACACTGCTTCTTATGCGCAAAAACGCATGTGGACCTTAAATCAGTTTACAGAAGCAAGAGTGGCCTATAATACCTCAATGTCTTATTGGTTTCATGGAAATTTAAGTATCGAAGTTTTAAATCAGGCATTTCTTGAATTGATAAACAGACATGAAATTCTGCGTACCGTATTCAAAATGATTGATGATGAAGTCAGACAGGTAGTACTGGACATTCATAATTTCTCAAAAGTAGTCGAATATATTGACCTGAGTGCTACTGAAAATGCCCGTGATCTGGTAAAAGAAAAACAACGTTTGATAATAGAAAGTCCATTAGACTTAGAAAATGGTCCGTTAATTAAAGCAAGTGTTTTTGAAGTTGCAGAAAACGAATACCTTTTTGTATTAGTAAACCATCATATTATTTCTGATGAATGGTCCGTTGAAATTTTAATTGACGAAATTAAATACATCTATAATAAAATAAGGACTGGAGAAAAATTAGGGCTTAAACCATTGCTAATTCAGTACAGAGATTATGCAGCCTGGGAAGCAAAAGAATTGGAAAATGATAAATTATTGCATCATAAGTCCTATTGGTTAAATGAATTGTCAGGAGAAATTACGCCGTTGGAATTACCGACAGATTATACAAGACCACCTGTAAAAACGTTTTCCGGAGCACATTACAATTATCAATTTGAAACCAATAGTGCCAAAAACTTTTCTAAATTAATTACAGGCAGCGGAAGTACGATGTTCATGGGCGTACTTTCAGTAGTAAAAATGCTTTTGTACCGCTACACCGGAACCGCAGACATCATTATCGGAACTCCGATATCCGGCAGGGTACATTCCGATTTAGAAAATCAGTTAGGGTTCTATCTGAACACTTTAGTACTCAGAGACGAATTATCTGGTGACATGAGCTACGAAGCTTTACTGGCACAGGTAAAAGAAACCTGTTTAAACGCTTACGAGCATCAATTGTATCCGTTTGACCTGTTGGTAGAAGAACTCGATGTTTCAAGAGATTTAAGTCATTCCCCGTTATTTGATGTCATGATTGTGTGGCAGGAGGGTAGTAAAGAATCTTCCGAAACATTAAATAGTATAGAAATTACAGGGGATTCCGAAGCATTCGTAAACAGTAAATTCGACATTACTTTTTATTTCAGCAAGCAAAACGATAATTTACAGCTAACAATTGAATACAACACTTCGTTATTCTCCGTTTCGCGAATTGCAAGAATGGCCTCGCACCTGGAAGAATTGTTAACATTAGTC
>NZ_JAJMOY010000018.1 GCF_020991415.1 Flavobacterium sp. ENC
CGAAAAAAAAGTTTCAAAAATTCTTTAAAAAGTTCTTGCTAATTAAAAAAGAAGTTGTAGTTTTGCACCCGCTTTGAGAAACAAGCGAAAGAAAAAGAAATACACGTTCGTAGACATATTGAATTGACAGCCGCTTTAACAGAGATGTTAAGGCAAAAGAATAAAGAGTAAGATAATCGAGAGATTGATAAATGAACCGATAGAGACTGATTCGAATAACAAAACGATCTGAAGCAATTCAAGTCAACAATATACGATGAAGAGTTTGATCCTGGCTCAGGATGAACGCTAGCGGCAGGCTTAACACATGCAAGTCGAGGGGTATGTTTCTTCGGAAGCAGAGACCGGCGCACGGGTGCGTAACGCGTATGCAATCTACCTTTTACAGAGGGATAGCCCAGAGAAATTTGGATTAATACCTCATAGTATTATGAAATGGCATCATTTTATAATTAAAGTCACAACGGTAAAAGATGAGCATGCGTCCCATTAGCTAGTTGGTAAGGTAACGGCTTACCAAGGCTACGATGGGTAGGGGTCCTGAGAGGGAGATCCCCCACACTGGTACTGAGACACGGACCAGACTCCTACGGGAGGCAGCAGTGAGGAATATTGGACAATGGGCGCAAGCCTGATCCAGCCATGCCGCGTGCAGGATGACGGTCCTATGGATTGTAAACTGCTTTTGTACAGGAAGAAACACTGGTTCGTGAACCAGCTTGACGGTACTGTAAGAATAAGGATCGGCTAACTCCGTGCCAGCAGCCGCGGTAATACGGAGGATCCAAGCGTTATCCGGAATCATTGGGTTTAAAGGGTCCGTAGGCGGTTTAATAAGTCAGTGGTGAAAGCCCATCGCTCAACGGTGGAACGGCCATTGATACTGTTAGACTTGAATTATTAGGAAGTAACTAGAATATGTAGTGTAGCGGTGAAATGCTTAGAGATTACATGGAATACCAATTGCGAAGGCAGGTTACTACTAATGGATTGACGCTGATGGACGAAAGCGTGGGTAGCGAACAGGATTAGATACCCTGGTAGTCCACGCCGTAAACGATGGATACTAGCTGTTGGAAGCAATTTCAGTGGCTAAGCGAAAGTGATAAGTATCCCACCTGGGGAGTACGTTCGCAAGAATGAAACTCAAAGGAATTGACGGGGGCCCGCACAAGCGGTGGAGCATGTGGTTTAATTCGATGATACGCGAGGAACCTTACCAAGGCTTAAATGTAGATTGACCGGTTTGGAAACAGATCTTTCGCAAGACAATTTACAAGGTGCTGCATGGTTGTCGTCAGCTCGTGCCGTGAGGTGTCAGGTTAAGTCCTATAACGAGCGCAACCCCTGTTGTTAGTTGCCAGCGAGTCAAGTCGGGAACTCTAACAAGACTGCCAGTGCAAACTGTGAGGAAGGTGGGGATGACGTCAAATCATCACGGCCCTTACGCCTTGGGCTACACACGTGCTACAATGGCCGGTACAGAGAGCAGCCACTGGGCGACCAGGAGCGAATCTACAAAACCGGTCACAGTTCGGATCGGAGTCTGCAACTCGACTCCGTGAAGCTGGAATCGCTAGTAATCGGATATCAGCCATGATCCGGTGAATACGTTCCCGGGCCTTGTACACACCGCCCGTCAAGCCATGGAAGCTGGGGGTGCCTGAAGTCGGTGACCGCAAGGAGCTGCCTAGGGTAAAACTGGTAACTAGGGCTAAGTCGTAACAAGGTAGCCGTACCGGAAGGTGCGGCTGGAACACCTCCTTTCTAGAGCCCCAAGTGTTAGTGGAAACACACGCTGGGGAAAAAAGAAGAAGCTTTATGGGTCATGATTTTAAGACTATTTTACTCTTGCTGTTAGTTCAAATAATAAATTTTAAGTAAAACAGAGTCTCGTAGCTCAGCTGGTTAGAGTACTACACTGATAATGTAGGGGTCGGCAGTTCGAGTCTGCCCGGGACTACTTTTTAGGGTAAATTGACAATTAATAATTGACAATTTACAATTTAAAAAGACTGTTTGCTTGGAAAAAAGGAAATTCTGGAAGTTGGAATTCACCAAAAGAAATTAGAGAAGAATTAAGAAATCTAAAATCTGAATTCTACAATCTAAGATTGAAAAATGGGGGATTAGCTCAGCTGGCTAGAGCGCCTGCCTTGCACGCAGGAGGTCAACGGTTCGACTCCGTTATTCTCCACGAAATAATTAATAATTGTCAATTGATAATTATGAATTGTTAAAGTTCATTGACATATTGAGATAAGAAATAATAAAAAGTAGAAAGCGTTTTTTGTTATTCGTAACAAAAAACAAAAAAAAACGGTCCTAATTTATTTTAGGATTGGTACAATAAGCAAAATAAGGGCGTATGGGGGATGCCTTGGCTCTCAGAGGCGATGAAAGGCGTGATAAGCTGCGAAAAGCTACGGGGACGGGCACACACCGATTGATCCGTAGATACCTGAATGGGGCAACCCACTATGTTGAAGACATAGTACACCGATAGGTGGGCAAACCCGCTGAACTGAAACATCTAAGTAGGCGGAGGAGAAGAAAACAAAAGTGATTCCGTAAGTAGTGGCGAGCGAACGCGGATTAGCCCAAACCAGTGTTGTTACGGCAATGCTGGGGTTGTAGGACCACGACATTTCATGCACAAAGAACCAGAATCTACTGGAAAGTAGGACCAGAGAGGGTGATAGTCCTGTATGGGTAATGAGTGTAATGGATAGTGGTATCCTGAGTAGGGCGGGGCACGTGAAACCCTGTCTGAATTTGGCGGGACCATCCGCTAAGGCTAAATACTCCTGAGAGACCGATAGTGAACCAGTACCGTGAGGGAAAGGTGAAAAGAACCGTGAATAACGGAGTGAAATAGATCCTGAAACCATACGCTTACAAGCGGTCGGAGCCCTTTCGTGGGGTGACGGCGTGCCTTTTGCATAATGAGCCTACGAGTTAACGTTGCTGGCAAGGATAAGTGGTTAAGCCACGGATCCGTAGCGAAAGCGAGTCTGAATAGGGCGCTTTAGTCAGTAGTGTTAGACGCGAAACCGTGTGATCTACCCATGGGCAGGATGAAGCTGTGGTAACACACAGTGGAGGTCCGAACCGGTTGACGTTGAAAAGTCTTCGGATGACCTGTGGGTAGGGGTGAAAGGCCAATCAAACTCGGAAATAGCTCGTACTCCCCGAAATGCATTTAGGTGCAGCGTTATTTTAGTTATATAGAGGTAGAGCTACTGATTGGATGCGGGGGCTTCACCGCCTACCAATTCCTGACAAACTCCGAATGCTATATAATGATTGATAACAGTGAGGGCTTGGGTGCTAAGGTCCAAGTCCGAGAGGGAAAGAACCCAGACCATCAGCTAAGGTCCCCAAATATACGCTAAGTTGAAAGAACGAGGTTTGTCTGCCCAGACAGCTAGGATGTTGGCTTGGAAGCAGCCATTCATTTAAAGAGTGCGTAACAGCTCACTAGTCGAGCGGACGAGCATGGATAATAATCGGGCATAAGCGTATTACCGAAGCTATGGATTTACAGGCAACTGTAAGTGGTAGGGGAGCATTCTAACAGGGTTGAAGGTGTATCGTAAGGTATGCTGGACTGGTTAGAAAAGAAAATGTAGGCATAAGTAACGATAATGCGGGCGAGAAACCCGCACACCGAAAAACTAAGGTTTCCACAGCTATGCTAATCAGCTGTGGGTTAGTCTGGTCCTAAGGCGAACCCGAAAGGGACAGTCGATGGCTAACGGGTTAATATTCCCGTACTACTAATTACTGTGATGGGGTGACGGAGTGATGAAAGCGCCGCGAACTGACGGAATAGTTCGTTGAAGTACCTACCTATAGGATCTGCAGGCAAATCCACAGATCCTGGGGAAATACGATAGTACTCGGAGTCTTCGGACAAAGAGATAGTGCGCCTAAGGGCTTCCAAGAAAAACCTCTAAACTTCAGGTAATTAGTACCAGTACCGTAAACCGACACAGGTAGTTGAGGAGAGAATCCTAAGGTGCTCGAGAGATTCATGGCTAAGGAATTAGGCAAAATAGACCTGTAACTTCGGGAGAAAGGTCGCCAGCGCAAGCTGGCCGCAGTGAAGAGGTCCAGGCGACTGTTTATCAAAAACACAGGGCTCTGCAAAATCGTAAGATGAAGTATAGGGCCTGACACCTGCCCGGTGCTGGAAGGTTAAGAGGAGATGTTATCTTCGGAGAAGCATTGAATTGAAGCCCCAGTAAACGGCGGCCGTAACTATAACGGTCCTAAGGTAGCGAAATTCCTTGTCGGGTAAGTTCCGACCTGCACGAATGGTGTAACGATCTGGACACTGTCTCAGCCATGAGCTCGGTGAAATTGTAGTAACGGTGAAGATGCCGTTTACCCGCAGTGGGACGAAAAGACCCTGTGCACCTTTACTATAGCTTAGTATTGACCTTGGATAAATGATGTGTAGGATAGGTTGGAGACTATGAAGCGGCGTCGCCAGGCGTTGTGGAGTCATTGTTGAAATACAACCCTTTGTTTATCTGAGGCCTAACCCCGCGATTGCGGGGGACATTGCTTGGTGGGTAGTTTGACTGGGGTGGTCGCCTCCAAAAGAGTAACGGAGGCTTCTAAAGGTTCCCTCAGTACGCTTGGTAACCGTGCGTAGAGTGCAATGGCATAAGGGAGCTTGACTGAGAGACATACAGGTCGATCAGGTACGAAAGTAGAGCATAGTGATCCGGTGGTTCCGCATGGAAGGGCCATCGCTCAAAGGATAAAAGGTACGCCGGGGATAACAGGCTGATCTCCCCCAAGAGCTCATATCGACGGGGGGGTTTGGCACCTCGATGTCGGCTCGTCACATCCTGGGGCTGGAGAAGGTCCCAAGGGTTGGGCTGTTCGCCCATTAAAGTGGCACGCGAGCTGGGTTCAGAACGTCGTGAGACAGTTCGGTCTCTATCTACTGTGGGCGTTAGAAATTTGAGTGGATCTGATTCTAGTACGAGAGGACCGAATTGGACAAACCTCTAGTGTATCTGTTGTCCCGCCAGGGGCACCGCAGAGTAGCTACGTTTGGAAGGGATAAGCGCTGAAAGCATATAAGCGCGAAACCCACCACAAGATGAGATTTCTTTTAAGGATCGTGGAAGATGACCACGTTGATAGGCTATAGATGTAAAGGCAGTAATGTCATAGTCGAGTAGTACTAATAATCCGTAAGCTTATGTACACCCTTTTCCCCAGTGGCAACACTGGGGGAGAAACTTTCTAATACTAAAAACTTTCTTTATCTCAGTATGTTAAGATATTGTTTAATTGATAATTAACAATTTATAATTGATAATTAATAATTAAAAAGTTACCTCAAGTAACAACGACCTTAAGGTGGTTATTGCGGCGGGGCTCACCTCTTCCCATCCCGAACAGAGTAGTTAAGCCCGCCTGCGCAGATGGTACTGCAGTTATGTGGGAGAGTATGTCGTCGCCTTTCTTTTAAA
>NZ_JAJMOY010000019.1 GCF_020991415.1 Flavobacterium sp. ENC
GGTGGATCCTTTGTTTAGAAATTATGCTTATAATTCTCCTTATGCTTTCAGCGAAAATAGAGTGATCGATGGTGTTGAATTAGAGGGATTAGAGTACGCGACTATTATTTATAAATATTACTACGGCTCGACAAAACCAGTTTTTGAACTTGCTTGGCATAATGATTCACAACACAACGCTCATGGTAGTCTGGGTCAAGGGGTTGCTTTTAAAACAGTATCGTATGATAAATATGGAAAAGCAAAGACAAGCAGTACTACTATGCATGCAAGAGACGCTGGCCTAGATGGTATGCTTGACCATGGATTTTATTATGGACCAACACAATTACCTGAAGTTTATTTAGTAAACAATTATATACTAAAACCAATTGATGGTGTAGATAATGCTGCCAGGAAACATGACATGGGTTATGATGCTGTAGATGCAGGAGCTGAAAATGCTTCACAATCTTGGGCAACAATTGAGGCTGATAAAGCTTTAATTAGTGCTTGTATGAAGATATCTAATTTAGGAAAAGATGGTATAGATCCATTTAATAATCAAAAAATTGGGGACGTGCAGTTTAAAGCCGCAAATGCGGCTGCTACATATTTTGGGTTTGAAGATTTATCAAAAATAGATGAAGTTTCAGGTTTTATGGAAATAAATTATCCAAAGAAGGCACATAAAGCATCTGGATATCTGAATGATGACGAATCTTTACAGAGTAAAAATTATGAGATGTTCAGAGATATTTACATGCATGAAGATAAAAGTGATGGTTTTTGGAAAAAGAATGATGGTATGTGGAAACAAGATAAAGAAGGAACGTGGGTTCCTAAAACTCCAGTTGAACTAAAACGAAAAAAATAATGAAATTTATTTATTTACTCATAATCATTGTATTGTTTCAGTCATGTAGATACGGAATAAATGAAAAGACTAGTTGGATATGCGATTTAAATACAACGTGTCTTGAAGATAATAGTTGGACTTTAATAATGAAGGAATATAGTATTGATAGTATTAAGGATGTTAAGCTATTAGAAAAATTGCAGGATTTTAAAAGTCAGCCTTTTCAAACAAATGTATTGTATTTCAAGGATGAGCCAACCGAACTTATTGGATTTGAATATTATGGGATCAGATATGTTTACAATTCAAAAATAAGTAATCAAATTTTAAATGGGCTATCCCCTCAACTGAGTGATAAAGAGAAAAAACGAATACATAAGCGAATTCAAACTTTACTCATGAAATATCAATGTAAAGAAGGTAAAGCAGAATCAAAAAATACAATTAGTGAGAACTAATAATCTATTTTCTGGGCCCGCTCTCCGAAGAGTTCTTTACAAATAACAAATTTATCGTATGTGCTGTGCGAAGGTCTCCTGACTTCGCAGCCGCAACGATAATCTGCAAAGAGCATCGATTAAAACAAAGAAAACCTGATACCAGATTACTCTGGTACCAGGTTTTTCTTTTATAATCCTTAAACTTCATCAAAAGAAAAACGAATCCTAAAAGTGATATCGAAGAAGAACGACAGATCAGGATTTTTAACGGTAATTCTGCCCGTTTGACATTGCATTTTTTTTACGTCATTTCTCCGTCACCGCTCCGTCAATCCTATATGGAAACTTCGTTTGCGAATTTTAGAGCATTTACTCTTTTTCAGTCAGATTGTCAGGCAACGCGGTAGCGTGAATTGTGATTTTATCACCTGTTAAATCGTAATTTTCTTAGTTGCGGTATAAACCTAATTAATAACTCTCCAGCTTACTATGCACTTTTTCAATTTCCTTATCCATATACGCCTGTGCATAATGTACATAGCGATTGAAAGAAGTACTGGCATGACTGTGTCCGCTAATTTTGCGCACCAAATGTTCCGGCATACCCAAAATTAATAAAGTGGTAATAGCAGTTCGCCGCATCATATGCGAACTCATTTTATCGCAAAACCTGTTTTTAATCAGATCTGTTTTTTTTGTAATGCTTTGTGTTTTGCCTTGTCTTTCGCGGGAAACTTCTATTGGGGCTGTAAAGCCGGCAAGCTCTCCAATTTGTTTGAGGCTTTTATTAAAATTGAACAAACTGATAGTACCAAAAAGCGGCGTTTTATTGTTGGTCGTTGCATAACGCTGGAAAATAGTTATGGCATAAGCAGAAAGTTTGATAAAACTAAAGGTCTTGGTTTTTTTGGATTTGAGTTTTAGGTACCAATCGTCTTCCATTTTTTCGAAGTTTTTAGTGGTCAGTAAAAAAATATCAGAATACCGTAAACCGGTAGTACATCCAAAAACAAAAATATCTTTGATTCGTTTGTAACTCGGAATAAGGGTCTCTTCAAATTCTTTGTCGTGTATTAAAAACTTAAGTTGTTCCGGTGATAAAACAAAGATTTCTATTTCTTCCTTTCTTACATAAAACAGACGTTGAAAATCACCTGTATTTAAATCCTTGTCGTTTTTCAGGTAATTAAAAAATACGCGGATCACTTTAATATTAGCCCCCACATAATTGTCGTGACAGCCTTTTTTATAAAGGAAATCCGTAAACTTTTGATAGAATTTTTTCCAGTAACTTTTCTCTGAGGTCAGTTCCCGTTTATCGAGTTTTGAGGCATCACAAATACGCAGTTCAAATTTAGTATCACTCGAAAACTGAATTAAATTTTGTAAGACATATTTATAATTATCTATTGAACTGGATTTAATTTTTTCACCATTTTTTTTGAGTCGCTTACCCGTTTCCGTTTCTCTGATAAACTGTTTGAAAAGCGGAATAATGGGGCTCGTTTTTTTCATGGTTATGGTTTTTGCTAAAAATACAATTTTAGTTGATAGTGAAACTATTTATGCTCGTAAATAAAAAAACTACAACTTTTTTGAGGTTGTAGTTTTTATTGTTTTCTTGTTTTAATCGATGCTTTTGCGGATCATCGTTGTGGGTGCGAAGTCAGGAGACATTCGCACAGCACACACAATAAATTTATTATTTTAAAAGCACTCTTCGCACAGCTGGGAGCAAACTTTAGGTTCTTAAAAACTATTTACCTAAAAAAAATCTAGATATATATGAATCACAATATTTTTCGTTACATCTTTCTTCGCTAGTATCTTTTTTAAGTTTAATTGATAGAAAATCTAATATTTCTTCATACTTTATATCAAATAAATTTTTGAGTAGAGTTTCGTTAAATTTTACACTTTGATAAAAAAAGTTATCTTTCTTTATATAGTTTACCAATCTGATTTTAAATTTTTCATTCTCAATACCTGTTAATTGTATTGATGAAGTTGGCATCATTTTATTATCAAGTTTAATTATTTTTCTATCAAAATTTTTAGAATTAAACTTATAAGTTAATGAATTAGCATCTAATTTACAGATTGATATTCCACTTAAGGATTGTAGATAAAACATACTACTACTTTCAGTATCAACCAAAACAAAATTAGCACCTCCGTCAGAAGTTTCACAAGTATTTAGTTGTAATTTTAAATTTCCCACATAATCAAGAAAATAGAGTTTAAATTTTCCGTAATTACCTAAATGAGACAACAAAAAATCTGTTTTCATCCCATTAAAAGTAAAAATATCAACAATATCATTATTTTGATATCTACCATCAAATCCTTTTCCAAGAATAAATCTACCTCTATATTTTAATAATGTGGAGCATTTTTTTTCATTTGAAGCAAACCCTTCAATAACATTGTTGAAAGTTTCCTGTGAATACAAAACATTACATATAAAAAAAACTAATAATACAATCTTTCTCATTTCTTTTTACTTTAGTTTAACCTCTTGTGGCTCTATTACTTTTTCTATTACGTGGCACAATCCTAGGTTCTGGTTTTGTATATATTGGTACAATTCCATTTCTATTCATTTGCATATTAAATAATAACGTTGGCGTACTATCAGACGTCCAGCCTTTTGGATACATTTTAGAACCTAATATGTGATTCTGTGGACGAATAACATCTACATTAAATAAAAATTGCGGTGTATATATCGCTAATCCTCCTGGTTGTACTTCATGCTTTGTTGACATCCAGTCTGTGTTTGAAAACATATCTACATGGCTTCCTGTTAGAATTTGCAAACTACCTACAAGTTCGTCTTGCGCAGCGATGTTACAAGCATTTATAAAAAATTTACCCCCATTTTTCACTTGATTCACAATCCCAATTAAACCATCTATTTCATCTTGATTAGTTGCACAAAGTCCGCTTAGATTACTTTGTATATCATCACCACTAACTAATTTTCCATTATTGTTATCAACTTGTATAGCTCTTTTTCCTGTGTCAGACTGATCTGCAGCATTAACATATCTTACTCCATGTGTTTCTATTACGACATTAGCTGCAAGCTTCCCTTTCATATAAGTAGCAAGTTTTTCATTAGCATCTTTTGGACTATTAGCAACAATACCTTTCCATCCTTGTTGTTCAAATCCTCTAAATTGAATTCTATCTCTTTTTGCATCATGTCCATTATCCCATGTTGGATTATAGTCTAAAACAATATAAATATTTTCCTTTGGCGTTTCATTCCTGTTAGGATTTCTGCTTGATTCCAAACCTTCTAATTCTACAGCCATAATCGGAGTATTTCCACTAAATTGATAAGGAGTTAAAAAAGGATATTTACTCTCAAGTGGATCGGTT
>NZ_JAJMOY010000002.1 GCF_020991415.1 Flavobacterium sp. ENC
CAGCAGTCCGGGTCTTCCTCCTGCAACGGCTGCAAATCCCTGTGATAAAATAAAGCAACAAATGGTTAATGCTAATTTTTTGGCAAAACAGGAAGAATTAAGAAAGAAAACGGATCTAAAAAAAGAGACTGGCTATTCACAGAGCAAAAATGGCCCCTTTACGCCTCTGGATAATTTGAGTAATGACAGTATGAGCTTGCCCAAAGATCCTAATACCATTGGTTATATGCACACACATATTGATGATTATGATTCTGGAACTGTTGATCCAAATGGTGATCCAACAATAAACTCACCGATTAAAATGTTTTCACCTTCAGATGTGAAATCATTTATTGCGCTTTTAGATAATGCCCATAGAAATAATATTCCTTTAGATAATGTGTATGGAATGATGATTTCAAGTGAAGGTGATTATACCTTAAGATTTGAAGGAACCCATAACGATATTAATATGGGATTAAATTTTGACATAAATATGAGAGAAAAATATGAAGAAGTTATGGAGGATAATAAGAGCTCAAGGGAAGTTGGGTTTTTAAAATTCATAAAGGAACAAATTGGTATTAACGGTATTTCATTATTCAAAATAAACAAAAATGGGACTAGTGCTAAAAAAACATTGAATAACAATGATAAAATAGCAACAATACCATGTTCTTAATATTAAAAACAAACACTATGAAAAAGATGATCATTATAGGTATGACAATAGCAAGTATTTCAGCATGCAAAGCCCAGTCAATACTTCCAATCGAAAAAGAGATAGAATATGTGCGTGCAAAAACGGACTTTCCAGAAAGTGTAACATATTTAAAAGATGTAAATGGAATTCGGGATAAATATGTCGGTACCTGGAAAGGATCTTATGGCAGCAAAAATTACGAATTGATATTTTCTAAAATTACAGATAAACCAGTTCGATATACTAAAGACAGATTACTAATGCGTTACTTAATAAAAGATGCAAATGGCAGAATTTTAGAAGATACGAGAACAGAACCGAATAATAGTGGGTATGTGGTAAAAAGTCTTTATTATGATAAAACATTTTTTGTTTTATTGTATGGAGGACGTCAATTTGATTGCGGACAAGAAGGAAAACTTTATGTTATGCTAACTAAAAATTCGGACTCTGTAATGGAATTATTTTTAATACCCCAACGCGATATTATACTTGAAAAGGATTGTCCTAATGGGGCTGCGGCACAATTATTTCCTGAGGTTAAAATGAGATTAACTAGGCAGTAATTTTTGGATGAATATTATACAAGACTATGAATATTTTATTTACTTCTTTTTAATTTTAGGCATTGGGATGCTAATTTACGGTTACATTTATCCAACTGAATATTGTTTAGATATTAATATTCATGATACATATTATGTCTTTCCCTATTTGCCTGTAGCAACAATGCCTTGTTCCTAAATATTAAAAACAAACACTATGAAAAATATTTTTTTTTATGCATGATAATACTTTGTAATTCAGCATGCAAAGCCCAATCAATCCTTCCAATCGAAAAAGAGATAGATTATGTGCGTGCAAAAGTGGACTTTCCAGAAAGTGTAACATATTTAAAGGATGTTAATGGAATTCGGGATAAATATGTCGGAACCTGGAAAGGCTCTTATGACGGCAAAAATTATGAACTGATATTTTCTAAAATTACAGATAAACCAGTTCGCTATACTAAAGACAGATTACTAATGCGTTACTTAATAAAAGATGCAAGTGGCAGAATCTTAGAGGATACGCGAACAGAACCGGATAATAGTGGATATGTGGTTACAAGTTATTATTATGATAAAACATTTTTTGTTTTATTGTATGGGGGGCGTCAATTTGATTGCGGACAAAGAGGGGAACTTTATGTTATGCTAACTAAAAATTCGGACTCTGTAATGGAATTATTTTTAATACCACAACGCGATATTATACTTGAAAAGGATTGTCCAAATGGAGCTGCGGCACAATTATTTCCTGAGGTTAAAATGAGATTAACTAGGCAGTAATTTTTTGGATGAATATTATACAAGACTATGAAATATTTTATTTACCTCTTTTTAATTTTAGGCATTGGGATGCTAATTTACGGTTACATTTATCCAACTGAATATTGTTTAGATATTAATATTCATGATACATATTATGTCTTTACCTATTTGCCTGTAGCAACAATTCTACTGTTATTTTCTTTAATACTTTATATTTTTTTTCTGATCTACAAAAGGGTGAGGTAATTTATTGATTCCATACTAACTCCACGCTTGGACGAGCGACTCGCTAATGAATGTACGCATTGGCAAACACCTAAAATAAATAAACCCCGAACTTTTGAGTTCGGGGTTTACATTTAAAATATCAAAGAAATTTATTCAGCTTCCAGATAAGGATTTAAAATTTCGGCCAATTCATTGAGCCAATAAAAATTGGATTCTATTCCGTTTGGCGGAGTTTCCTGTTCCCGCATTACGCCTAAAGCCAGTGTATAATTTACCTGCCTGATTACTTTAGCCATATCTTCCGGGGCTATCGCGTGATTAAAAAAATCAATTAGCCTTTTTTCGGCTTCTTTTGAAAAAGTGTTTGTACTCATAATGTCGTAATTTAAGAATAAAACCCTTGTACCTTAGTGTTTCTTTTACGCTTACGACAGCGCTTTTACGATCGTTTCCTAACGTTCACATAATACAAGGGCAATTTTATTTAGTCTTAATGTCGTAATTTAAGAGCTGTAAATATAAGAAAAAACTTTCATATTAAAACATTTTTTTTCAATTGTAATGTTACAAAAAAAGGTTTTACTAAAAATGATTTACAAAATAACTTTCCATAAAAGTTTGTAATAAGTAAATGATTTCCACTCTTAGAAATAATTCAAAATGTAAAATGTTATAAGTCGCTATCAAATAGCATAAACTTTATTTTTGATATTGTTATGCATAAAAACTGTGACAATTTTTTTTAAAAATTATTTTTTGTCACAAAATCCGTGACAAATTTTTTTGTTTTATTTTTTTTGTCACAAAAAAATCGTGACAAAATTTTTATTCGCTTTCATTTTGTCACAACTTAAAGTATAAAGCTTACTAAGTTCAATCAATCGAAATTTGCTCAGATCTACACGCAAAGCTTTGTGACCTCTCGCGTTTTTCAACCCAATCAAAAACAAAAAACCTTAGCGAACTTTGCGGTTAAGAAAAATCTACAAAACACGATAAACCGGATATTGCAAATGCGCCTTTTCATAATAAGCCGAATGTTTGTAAATCCATTCTAATTGTGCTTCGGGATTTTTGGCAAATTCGGCATCATTTTGCTTTTTACTTTCCAGCTCCGATTTTAAGGCTGGATTATCTTTTAAAAGTTTCGCCGCGGTATCTTCAAAAACATACTCCGAATAATGTTCTTTTTGCTGTAAAATAGGATCGAAGAAATTCCAGTTAAAGAAAGAATCAACACCTTCCGGTTCGAAAGCTTCCAGTAGATATTTTACCCCTTTTTGATTTGTTGGAACCAGGTAATCGCCTTTCGCAAAAGCAACTTTTACCATTTTAGAAGTAATGGTCGTATTTCTGTGAATGTAATGCCCTTCATAAGCCGACGCAGCGGTTTTGAAATCTGCAATTTTATAGCTTTCGACTTCTATTATCGTATCCTTTTTTAGGGCAGAGTAGGTGATGGCATTGTTTTTCAAAAGGTCAATAATATTCCAATACCCACGCGGAATAATATAAGCAGTCGGAATCACAACTTCTTTTACAGATTTGAATTCTTTTATATAAGGAACGTCTTTTTTATAAGGCTTGCTGCGATCGTAGAACAAACGATTTCCGGTTGTAGCTTCACTTTTTTTGTAACCCGCTTCATAGCCCAGGAATGAAAAAGGAGTCGTTTTGGTGCTGTCCATTTCCCATCTCAAGGTATAGGTCTTTTTGGGTTTATATTGTTCTTCGTTTTTCAGTCGAAGTTCTTTGATTTTTAGGTAATTGGCGTCCATAAAATCAATGGTCGACCTCATGTATTCGTAAGTCACTTTAACACGGTCGGCATATTTTTTCAGCATATGTGTTTCCACCACAAATCCAATAGTATTGTAGAGCGAAGTGTAACCGGTAGTATATCTCGGACTGTCTGTAAACTGACCGAAACCTTTGTCCGGTGTATCTTTAAAAGAGTCTACGTAAGGAGTCGTTTCTATTTTTTTATTTTGTAAATCTTTTACCAAAGCAGGCATCATTTGGGTATTCATAAAATCACCGAGAACAGTCCCTAATTTGTTGTGTTGTGTCATAATGTAAGTTAGTTTGTACTGATAATCAGATCCGTTACTAACATGATTGTCTATGAAAACATCAGCATTTACTTTCTGGAAAATCTCAACAAAACTCTTGGTGTTACGCGTATCCGATTTCATGAAATCGCGATTCAGGTCGTAGTTTCTGGCGTTACCGCGAAAGCCATAAATTTCAGGACCATCCTGATTGGCTCTTGTGGTGGAATTTCGGTTTAAAGCGCCACCTATATTGTAGACCGGAATGGTAACGATAACCGTATTTTTGGGAGCCTTGATTTTTCCTAAAGCCAGATCGCGGAACAATTGCATAGTAGCGTCAATTCCGTCCGGTTCTCCGGCGTGTATTCCGTTATTCACTAATAAAACGGCTTTGTTTTTCTGAATTTTAGTAAAGTCAAATTCTTTCTCCGGATTAAAAGTAATCATATGTAAAGGATATCCTGAATCTGTCAGGCCCATTTCGAGCATCTGGATTGTTGGGAAATCATGCGATAATAGCGTGTAGTAGTTGATGGTTTCTTGATAATCTGCCGCCTGATTTCCATTTCCTTTTTCAAAAAAAGTATCGTATTTTTTGGTGTTCTGGGCGAAAAGAGTAAGTGTAAAAAGTGAAATGACAATAGTAAAAAGTTTCATGATTTGGGTTTTTAATAGAAAAGTCAAATATAAAGTTTTTATTGTTTCAGGTTTCAGGTTGAAATGTGAATAAAGCCTTTTTGATATTTTACCGCAAAGAGTACTAATTTATTTCACGCAAAGTCGCAAAGACGCAAAGAAAATAAACTTGGCGACTTTGCGTGATTGAATAAAAGCAGCTTTACGAACTTTGTGCATTCTAAGCGATTACAATTGTTTGAGATTTCAAGTTTCAGGTTGAAATGTAAATAAAGCCTCTTTGTATTTTACCGCAAAGAGTACTAATTTATTTTACGCAAAGTCGCAAAGAAAATAAACTTGGCGGCTTTGCGACTTTGCGTGATTGAATAAAAGCAGCTTTACGAACTTTGTGCATTCTAAGCGATTACAATTGTTTGAGGTTTCAGGTTTCAGGTTGAAATGTGAATAAAGCCTTTTTGTATTTTACCGCAAAGAGTACTAATTTATTTCACGCAAAGTCGCAAAGACGCAAAGAAAATAAACTTGGCGGCTTTGCGTGATTTAATAAAAAAAAACTTGGCGTCTTTGCGTCTTTGCGTGATTGAGTAAAAGCAGCGTTAGGAACTTTGTGCATTCTAAGCGGTTACTATTGTTTGAGGTTTCATGTTGAAATGTAAATACACGCAAAGACGCAAAGAAAATAAACTTGGCGGCTTTGCGTCTTTGCGTGATTGAATAAAAACCCTTGCGTAAACCCTTGCGAACTTTGCGGTTAAAAAACTTGAAAGAAAGAAAACGTGAAAACCTGAAACCACTTTTTTTGATTACTTTTGCAAAATGAATAAAAAACACCATTCCAACAATATACTTTTGAATTTAGGCATCGAAAGCCTGAACGAAATGCAGGAAGTTGCACAGGATGCAATTCTTAACGACAATAACGTTTTATTACTTTCCCCGACAGGATCAGGGAAAACCTTGGCCTTTTTATTGCCGGTTTTAGAATTATTGCAACCTGAAATTCTTTCCGTTCAATGTTTAATTTTAGTTCCTTCCCGTGAATTAGGACTGCAAATCGAACAGGTCTGGAAAAAAATGGGTACCGATTATAAAGTAAATATCTGTTACGGAGGTCACTCGATAGATACTGAAATCAAAAACTTAAGCAATCCTCCGGCAGTCTTAATCGGAACTCCGGGACGAATTGCAGATCATATTGACAGGGGAACTTTTCGTCTGGATAAAGTTCAGACTCTAATTCTGGATGAATTTGACAAATCACTGCAATTGGGTTTTCATGAGCAGATGTCTTTTATCATTGGGAAATTAACGAAACTGAACAAACGCGTTCTGGTTTCGGCGACTTCCGATGTTGAGATTCCGAGATATACGAGAGTCGTTAATCCAACTGTTTTGGATTTTATTCCTGAAGAAGAGGAAAAGACCAATCTGTCGATGAAAATGGTAGTTTCTTCTGCAAAAGATAAGCTGGGAAGTTTATTCAATCTGATTTGTTCGCTGAAATCACAATCGGCTATTATTTTCTGTAACCATCGTGATGCGGCGGAACGTATTAGCGATACACTGAACGAAAAAGGAATCTACTCGGTTTATTACCATGGCGGAATGGATCAGGACGAACGTGAACGTGCTTTGATTCAGTTCATAAACGGAAGCGTGAGCTACCTGATCACAACCGATCTTGCTGCCCGTGGTCTGGATATTCCGGAAATGAAGCATGTAATTCATTATCATTTGCCTTTAAAAGAAGACGAATTTACACACCGTAACGGTCGTACAGCACGTATGCAGGCTTCCGGAACGGCTTATATACTGATTCACGAAAGTGAAAAACAACTGGATTATATTGACTACGGAATGGATGTCCTGAATGTCGATAACGTAACGACATTACCAAAACCACCGGAATTTCAAACCATTTATATTAGTGGCGGAAAGAAAAACAAATTGAATAAAATTGACATCGTAGGTTTCTTTTCCCAAAAAGGAAAACTGGAAAAAGGAGATTTAGGACTGATTGAAGTAAAAGACTTTATTTCTTTTGCAGCAGTAAAATACAATAAAGTAACAGAGTTGCTGAAAAATATCAGGGACGAGAAAATGAAAGGCAAAAAATTTAAAATTGAAGTGGCCAGAAAGGTCGTTAAAAAGGAAGAAGAGCGATAAAAGCAATGAATTTTGATCAGTTTTCGAGAAAATTCACAAAGTTTAAAGCCGTTGTTTTTAGTTTATTTTGTTGATTTTTAAAAGGTTACATTCGTTTTGTTTTGCTGCTTTGGAATTTTAACTAATATTCACAATTTAATGTTAATAAAATAGCAGTTGTAGCGGTAATTTTTCATAATTTCGGCGTTTATAATATTAGTAAAAATTAACCCCAAATTCGTTATGAAAAAAATTATTACCCTTGCCATTTTGCTCTTTAGTTTTGTTTCGTTTGCACAGATTAAAGTTCTTGAAACTGTACCAGTTGAAAAATTGGGAAAAGTAAATAACAATTATATTCAAAAAATTGGAGATGAATATACTGTTTATTATACTAGCATCCAGAATGATGACGATTCTTCAGCTTTAAGAAAGTTTTCATTTAAAAACGTAAACAATGATTACACAAGCCTTTATAATATTATTATGGGAGGTTTTACTGCAAGCCCTTTGTATGATATTAAATTAGAATTGCCTAATAACTATATCTGGTTGCACTACACAGGAAGTGTTATTCCTGAGAAAGCTACAGTTCAGTTCATGGTTTCTTCAAAAGAAGCTTCTTCTGCAACAAGCAGCGTTTCTGAGCCATTCGTAAAAGATCAGATCAATAAATTATTCCAGAAATAATTTACTTTCAAGCATAAAACCAAAAAAGGCTATTCAGATTTTGAATAGCCTTTTTTAGTTTCAGGTTTAAAGTTTTTTTAGTTTCAGGTTATAAAAATAAAACCTTTGCAACTTTGTTCCTTTGAACCTTTGTACCTTTAAAAATTATATCTTCTTCACGTACTGCGTGATAATTACAATCTGTTGTCCGTCTACTTTTCCTTCTATGTATTCGGCATTTTCATGGTCCAGACGAATGTTACGAACAGCAGTTCCCTGCTTGGCCACCATGCTTGATCCTTTTACCTTTAGATCTTTGATTAAAACAACAGAATCCCCGTGTTCTAAAATTACGCCGTTGCTGTCACGGTGAATCAGTTTGTTTTCATCTTCTTCGCCTTCGCCTGTTGCTTTTGCCCAGGCCAGCGTATCTTCGTCCAGGTACATCATATCGAGTAATTCCTGTGGCCATCCTGCAGCACGAAGGCGGCTTAACATTCTCCAGGCCACAACCTGTACGGCAACATTCTCATTCCACATGCTGTCGTTTAAGCATCTCCAGTGATTTAAATCGACATTATCCGGATTTTCAATCTGGTCTACACAAGTGCCGCATGCCATTACGCTTTCGTCAATCCCGCCTTTTTGGGTGGGCAGAACCGTATATACTTTAAGGTTTTCGGTTGCGCCGCAAAGTTCACATTTCGATCCGCTGCGTTTGTTTAATTCTCTTTCTATGCTCATTTTTATGATCTTATTTTTTGGCGAAAGTAGAGTTAAATACTACGTTTCGCAAATTATACCTGAAGATTAAATGCTAATTGCGTTTCACTTCATAAATTTTCTTTTCATTATAAAGTTTCAGCATATCTTTTTTAGATATGTTAGATTTCTTTGTATAATTTTTGTCAATATCAATTTTATCCATCTCTGTTTTACTACCTATTTCCATATCATTCAGGAAAACAGTCAGACTGTCTTTTGAAACCTGATTTATTTTTATGGTAGTATAATAGCCTTCAACTGAGTCTAAATAATAAATATCTCCGGCTTTTGGATCTTTAATAAAGCTTGCCGTGTCTAAGTCTGTCTGATGTGAACTGTAGGAAACAAGACCGATAATAGCAGCAATTAAAAACAACCCTGAAAACATCCAGATCGGAGTCTTCACTTTGTTTTTTTCTTTTTCTCTTTCCAGTTTTTGCTGTATTGGCGCTGGTAATTCTTTTTGTTCGAATGTTTTTTTGCAAGAATTACATTCGGCAAAAGTTAATTTTTTGATTGGGAAAAAAGGGATGAGATACAAGTGACCATATTTTCCAAATACGCTGTAAATCATTGACACATTGCTGTTGCAATTGGGACAATCTACATTAATAATTTGCCCATTTCTTAGATTCGTAGCTTTGGTTCCGTAATAAAATACCATTTTTAGTGTTTTGGTTAATTGTACAAAAATAGATATATATCTTACTTCTCCAAATTTATATTTTTAAGTTAAATTTAGCTGGAATTACTTCTTCACCCTAACCGCATCCGGTACCAATAATTCATATTCCCCATTATTACGCAATACATCACGCACAATGCTGGAGCTGATGTAAGATGTTTTTGCAGCCGTTAAAAGAAATACCGTTTCTATCTTCGAAAGGCGTCTGTTGGTATGTGCAATTGCTTTTTCGAATTCGAAATCGGCCGGATTTCGCAAGCCTCTTAAAATGAAATTCGCTTTTAGTTTTTTGGCCAGATCTATGGTCAGTCCTTCATAAGTGATCACCGAAATTTTGGGTTCGTCTTTAAAGGTTTCTTCGATAAAACGTTTTCGCTCTTCCAGTGAAAACATGTATTTTTTTTCGGCATTAACACCAATCGCAATTACAATTTCGTCAAACAGGGAAATTCCTCTTTTGATAATATCTTCGTGTCCCAGCGTAATCGGATCAAATGATCCGGGGAATATGGCTTTTCTCATTTTTTAAGGTTCAGAGTTTATTTAAGGTTCAGAGATTCAAAGTTACAAAGGTTCAGAGTTTTTTAATGAAACAAGCTAAAGCTTTTTTTTAAGGTTCAGAGGTTCAAAGTATATTAATTAGGCATGCTAAAGTTTTATTTGTTTTTATTGGAATTTGGAATTTATCCAGATCGCTATAAAAATTGGAATTTAACTCTATTACGTTATTCTAAGTGTTTTAATGGCCGGAACCCACTCGTCTTTTTGGCACACTTCGCATTTAGCAGTTCCCGGCTTTTGTTCTTCGGTATGGCCGCAAAAAGTACAGGCATGAACACCTTCATTTTCGATCAGTTTACTTTTTTTATTGAATGCGGCGGGTAATATGGGTAAGCCGTATTTTACCTCATTATCTTCATAAAAAAATACGCTTACTTCACCGCTGGTTTCGATAAAGGCATGTTTTACCTGTCCAAGATGTTCGATGGATTTTATGCGTAGTTCTGAGAAAAATTCATCCTGTGCGAGACTTTCTTTTTTGAATGTGGCAATCGAAAATTTACCGTTATTGATTAAGCATTCGGTTTTACCTTCAATGAATTCCTCAAATTTTTTGCTCTTTCCCGTAAGCCAGGTTACGCCACGGTATAAAGCAATAATTACAGTAAAAACGATGGCTGCAGGAACAATGCCGACATCTTCATAAAACATAGGATCTCCGGCTGCAGAACCTAAGGCAATAATAATGACGGTTTCGAAAATGGACAGTTGTTTTACACCCCTTTTTCCGGCAAGTTTTAAAGTCAGTAATAAAATCGTAAACATCACTGTGGATCGAAAAATCACTTCCAGTGCAAAATTCTCCGGGAGATCGTTATAAAATATTCTGTTCCATTCGAAAATTTCTTTCATTTTTTTGAGGTTCTAAGTTTCTGAGCAGCTAAGGTACTAAGACCTGCTTATTTAAATTTAGATTTTTTCGGGTGATTTTTATAATATCACCATCTTCGTAAAGTTTATTTAATTCTTTTCGGGAGTATTTAATTTTACGATCTGAATAGTTTTCTGTCTGATCAATCTCGTCGACTTCGTAGGGTAAATAAGCATTATAATCATTTTGGGTAGATTGAATGGTGTCTTTAGTGACTTTGTCAATTCGCATTGTTGAATAATATCCGCTGGATAGTTTTACGTTATAAACATCTCCTTCGATTGGGTTTTTAATTAAAACACTGGTTTTATCTTTATTATTCAAATAGTTATTAATGCTGTAAATAAGAAACAAAGCGACTATAATTGAACCTGTAAACAACCAAATTGAACTCCCTAATTTTATATTTTTAAGTGTCTCCTGAGCATTTTGAGGTAAGTCTTCGTAATCAAAAACTTCCTTGCATTCACTACATTCTATGTTTACATATTTTCCTACTGGAAATAATGGAATTAAAGTAATGTAAGTATATCTTTTGTAAATGCTAAAATTTAAAGTGTTTTCATTTTTACAGTTCGGGCATTTTTCATTTAGGAGTGTGCCATTTTGAACATTCAAATCTCGAGTTCCAACTAGAAGCATCATAAATTATGGTTTTGTGTCATTTCGACGAAGGAGAAATTGCATCCACAGAGCGGCACAAAGCCTCGTAAATTCATTAAGGGACTTCGATTTCGCTCAGTCTGAGAATAGTAGAGTAAAAAAAAAAATAAGGTTCCGAGATCTTATTAACTTAGCATCTCAGAACCTTAGTATCTTAGCAACTTTTAAGAAAGAGCCAGCTCAATCGCATTGGTAAACAAATCTTCCAGGGAGATTCCGGCTGCTTTGGCTTGTTGCGGAATCAGGCTTTCGGTTGTTAATCCGGGAATGGTATTCATTTCAAGCATGTATGGCTCGTTGTCTACGATAATGAATTCGCTTCTCGAGAAACCTTTCATTTTCAACACTTCGTAAGCACGTTTTGCCGTTTCTCCCACTTTTTGAGTTAATTCGTCTGAAATTCTGGCAGGTGTTATTTCCTGTGACTTTCCTTCGTATTTCGCTTCGTAGTCAAAGAAATCATTGTCTGATACAATTTCTGTAATCGGTAAAACTTTGATTTCTCCTTTATAATTAATAACACCAACCGAAACTTCTGTTCCGTCAAGGAAACTTTCGATGATGATTTCGTTGTCTTCTTTGTAAGCCACTTCAATAGCAATTGGCAATTCTGCTTCTGTTTTTACTTTTGAAATTCCGAAGCTTGAACCTGCTTTGTTTGGTTTAACGAAACAGGGTAAACCTACTTTTTTTACAATTTCGGCTGTATTGATGGCATCACCTTTGTTCAGGTAATAGGAAATTGCCGTTTTGATTCCGTAAGGTTTTAAAACCGAAAGCAAATCACGTTTATTAAAAGTCAATGCGGACTGGTAGTAATCACAGGAAGATTGTGGGATATTTAATAATTCGAAATAAGCCTGCATGAGTCCGTCTTCGCCCGGAGTTCCGTGGATGGCATTGAAAACGCAGTCGAAAGTGATTTTTTGTCCGTTTACGGTAACGGAGAAATCATTTTTATCAATTGGAAATTCAGCATCGTTTTCATCTACATAGACCCATTTTTCCTTAAAAATATGAATACGGAAACCGGCATATTTTGTTTTGTCAAGGTATTGGTGTACGACGTTTCCGCTGATAAGAGAAATTTTATATTCGCTTGAATATCCGCCCATGATAATGGCTATGTTTTTCATTTTTTGATGTTTATTTGTTTAAGCGTTTATTTGTTTATTGTTATTGTTTCTTTGTTTCAGGTTTTCTTTGTTTCAGGTTTTTACCGTGATTCTCACTTTTGTCAGGCTGAGCGACATTTAAACTTTTTGTCAGGCTGAGCGAAGTCGAAGCCCACGTTTGCTGCATCACTTTGCGGGGGCTTCGACTTCGCTCAGCCTGACAATTTGAACTTCGATAAGTGTGACACTTCGACTTCGCTCAGCCTGACAATCCGGTTTCGTTCAGCCTGACAAACAAAACTTAAAATGTTTTATTAAAACAAGTGTTCTAGCCCTGATGGAAGCGGCATCCTTTTGTGCCGGTGTTCGGCATAAAAGATACAGCGGACAGCAGGAAATGGCTCCTGAAAATCATCCTTCGACTTCGCTCAGGATGACAAACGGCTTCGCTCAGGATGACAATCGGCTTCGATCAGGACAACAATCCTTATACTTTCTTGTTTTAAACAAAATTATCATTTTTTTTGAAACGAAATAGGTTTATCTTTGCGACAACTAAAAATAATTTTATGAGTTTACGTAAGTATTTAACAAGCCGTGTATTTTTTCTTCAAGTATTAGGTGCGGCTGCTATTATTGCAGTTTTGGGGTATTTGTTTATGCATTGGCTGACTTTTACAACGGATCACGGGAACGAAATAACCGTTCCGAATTTATCTAAACTGACAGAAGAACAAGTTGAAAGTAAGCTGGACGAATTAGACCTGGACTATGTGCTTTTGGACAGTGTTGATTACAGAAGTGAATTTCCTAAATACAGTGTTGTGGAGCAGGATCCATTGCCCGGGACAAAGGTAAAAGTAGGAAGAAAAATATATATTAAAATTAATGCATCCGGTTTTTCGTCCGTTAAAATTCCGGACTTAATCGAAAAAACCTATCGTGAAGCGGTTCCGACCCTAAAAGCATTAGGGCTTGAAGAAGGAACAATCACTTATATTCCGAACCTTGGAAAAGATATGGTCCTGGAGATGCGTTATAAAGGAAGAAACTTAAAAGTAGGAGACCGCGTGCTCAAAGCTTCTAAAATTGATTTGGTTTTAGGAGACGGAAAAGCATCGTATGTAGACGACAGTCAGGCGACAGACAGTTTAGCTGCGCCGGCAACTGAAACCCCAAAAGATGAACAATAATAATGAAAATTTAGATCTGGAAGACGAATTATTCGAACATTTCAGATTTGAAGTCCCTAAAGGTCAGGCGCTGTTGCGTATTGACAAATACCTAATGAATTTGATTCAGAATGCGACCCGAAATAAAATTCAGAACGCAGCCACTGAAGGAAACATTTTTGTAAATGATATTCCTGTAAAATCAAATTATAAAGTAAAACCATTTGATGTGGTGACCGTAATGCTGACTCACCCTCCGTTTGAAAACCATATTCTTCCGGAAGATCTTCCGTTGAATATTGTCTATGAAGATGATGCCTTGTTACTGATTAACAAAGAACCCGGAATGGTGGTACACCCTGGCCACGGAAATTACACCGGAACTTTGGTGAATGCCCTGGCGCATCATTTTGACAATCTGCCTATGAACAGCAGCGAGCGACCTGGTTTGGTGCACCGAATCGATAAGGACACGTCCGGACTTTTGGTGGTAGCCAAAACGGAAGCGGCCATGACACATCTGGCCAAACAGTTTGAAGCTAAAACTTCGGAACGCGAATATATTGCCCTTGTTTGGGGGAATGTGGCCGAAGAGGAAGGAACAATTGAAGGAAATCTTGCCAGACACCTGAAAGACCGCATGCAGATGGCTGTTTTTGCTGATCCTGAAATCGGGAAACCTGCGATTACACATTATAAAGTATTGGAACGTTTTGGTTATGTGACTTTGATTTCCTGTCGATTAGAAACAGGAAGAACGCACCAGATTCGTGCCCATATGAAGCATATCGGACATCCGTTGTTTAATGACGAACGTTATGGCGGCCATTTGATCCTGAAAGGAACTACGTTTACAAAATACAAACAGTTTATAGAAAATTGTTTTAAAGCTTTGCCGCGTCAGGCACTGCATGCTAAAACACTTGGCTTTGTGCATCCGAATACCGGAGAAATGATGCGTTTTGATACTGAGTTACCACAAGATTTCCAGGATTGTATCGAGAAATGGCGCAATTACGGGAAGTCGCATAATATGGAAGAAGAGGAAAATTAATTAGATAATTTTTTAATTAGAAAATTAGATAATTCCTGATATTGAAAAAAGCTCCAGTCGGAGCTTTTTTTTATGGGATATTTTTAATGGTTAAGTCCTTGATTTTTGCTTCTCCGTTGGTTAGGAAACCTAACTTGCCTTGTTGGCTTAACAGACTTTTTTCCAGAGAACATTCTAAGGCAGTTTCGTTATCGACTGAAAAGAACAATTGGTTGTGCAGCACTTTTATTTTTATGGAATACCATCTGTTGTTTTCTAATTTCATTGGTTTTTTAAATAAAGTCGGGCCTCCGCGTTTTTCATATTCATCCGTTCCTTTTTTGTAAACACCTCTTCCTATTACGATATTCTGGTCTATTTGGTAGAGATAGGTTCTGATATAGTGTTCCTTATCGATGTTTAACATAATTTCAAACAGTGATTCTTTGGTCATATTGACGTTAAAATCGATTTCATAATTTTCGGGAAGGCTCTTTTTAGATTCTATGACACCCCAATGCATGGGACCGCCAATTCCCCTTAAAGTGTCTTTTTCAAGAAACCATTCTGTTGGATTTAAGTTCCAGTCTGATTTTAGGGCAGCCGCGTGAGTTATTTTGTATTCTTTTTTTGTAGTGGCAATGGTGCCGCAACAGGAAGTGATTATTAGGGATAAGACTAATAACACAGGATATTTAATTTTCATTTTGTTTTTTAGTTTTGTTCCGGGTGGTATTTGATTTTGCCGATTGACCCTGTGGGAGCCGGAAGCAATTCAAATACCGAAGTAGGAGCGAGGCCTGATTCGATGCGATGTGAAACGTATAAAATGCTGACATTCGTTTGCTGTTTGATGGTATTGATCAACTGAATAACCAAATCAACATTTTCATCGTCCAGACCTTCCACAGGTTCATCCAGAATTAATAAAGGCGGATGTTTTAAAACCGCACGGACAATTAACGCGACTCTTTGCTGGCCAATAGAAAGATCGATGAAACGTTTTTTGCGCAAATCACTCATTTCAATTACTTCAAGCCATTGTGCCACGGTTTGTTTTTGCAAGGTTGTAGGCTCAATGTATAAACCTATGGAATCGAAAAACCCCGAAAGAATCATTTCTTCCAGAGTATGTCCTTTTTGGAATAGATCGGTCATGGAAGTCGTGAAGATTCCGATTTGTTTTTTGATGTCCCAGACGCTTTCCCCGGTTCCTTTTTTTCTTCCGAACAAATGTAAATCCTGGCCGAAACCTTTTGGATTATCTCCGGTAATCAAAGATAAAATCGTACTTTTTCCGGAACCGTTTGGGCCGATCAACTGCCAAAATTCACCTTGTTTTATGGTCCATGAAATTTGGTCTACAATTTTTCGGTCGTCATAGCTTACGGAAACATTTTCCATTTTGATTAAAACATTTTCGTCGAAGGAATGTGATTCCAAAGCTTTTGGAATTGCCGCTGTATTTAGCGTTTTATAAAGTTTTTCTATTTTTGAAAGAGGATGTAATTCAAAGGTATTGTCTTTGATCTGCGCTTTATTGGGCACGAAATGAAGTACATCTGTAACGCGGTTTACGATTTGAATAATAGCGATCTGCTCTGTTAAATCTTTTAAAGACTCGGCTAAAATGACACGCGAGGCCTGATCTAAATGGTCAAACGGATTATCGAAAATGATAAAGTCAGGTTTTTGGCTGATACAGTATTTTAAAAACTCTTTTTTGCGTTCACCGGAAGAAAAGGTTCTCAATTGCCTGTGGGAATCCGGAGAAGCCTCAACAATGTCGTACTGGTATTCTTTTTCGATGAATTTTTCAATGGCAATATCTGAAAAGAGTATTCCTTTTTGATTGTTAAAAACGGCTAATTCTCCTTTGGCTTCGCCAGAAAGTAAAGTATCGATAAAGGCTTTTTTGTTTACCTGATTCGACAAAAGTATATCCCAATGCTGCATTTCTGTTTTTTAATAGAATTGTTTTTACCTGTTGCGTATATCTTTAACAAACAAAAACATAGATTAATAGTTGTTTTTGCCACAGATTAACTGATTAGCACAGATTTTAAAATCATTTCAATCCGGTAATCTGTGGCTAATAATTGTGAATTTTACTTCGCGGTTATTTTGTTTGCTGTGTAAACATGTCGCGATCGTTTCGCGACCATTCACTCCAGGAGCCAATGTACAGTTTCGGAATCGGAATTCCGGCGTAGTCCATGGCTAACAAAGTATGGCAGGCCGTAACTCCTGAACCGCAATGTACAATTGTGTTTTCAGGTTTTACATCACCTAAAATTTGGCTGTATTTCTGATGTAATATTTCAGCAGAATGATAAAAGCCATTTTCGTCCAGGTTTTCACTAAAAGGAACATTGACCGCACCGGGAATATGTCCTGCGA
Source organism: Flavobacterium sp. ENC (assembly GCF_020991415.1). GTDB lineage: Bacteria > Bacteroidota > Bacteroidia > Flavobacteriales > Flavobacteriaceae > Flavobacterium. The sequence goes on from NZ_JAJMOY010000002.1 coordinate 16,999, forward strand.
TTAAATCCAGTGGTTCTGTGAGCCCGTCAAAACGATTTTTATCTCTAACATCGATTACGATGTTTTCATTGTTATTTCGGGCTTTTTCGACTGCTTCTATATCGGCTAAGGCTAAATTCCATGCTGAAACCGGATATTTTTCAACGGGTTCGAAAATTTCAATTTCCGAACTGACCGGAAACCCGGCTTTTATCGCAGCCTGCAAACCGCCATTTAAAACCTGCACTTTTTCATGGCCAATAGCACGCAGCATCCACCAGAATCTGGCCGCGGCATTCGCCCCGTTTTTATCATCATAAATGATCACATGGCCCGAAGGCTGAATTCCAAGTCTGGAAAGTACTTCTGAAAACTTTTGAAAAGAAGGCAGCGGATGTCTTCCGCCCTTTGCAGGATCGCTTTCGACAGTTGCCAGGTCCTTATTCAGGTCAACATAGCGCGCGCCTTTTAAGTGTTCTTTCTGATAATTTTCTTCGGCATTAATTCCGGCCCGTGCATCAATCAGGATGATTCCTGAGGATTCCTGCAGTTTTACTAATTCTTCAGGCTGTATAAGAGGTGAAAATGTATTGGACATTTAAATGAAAAATTAAATTCTTTTTAATAATGTTAACCCGGAATTTTTTCAATCAATATTTCGTTTCCTGCCAGATCAAAATAAGTACAGGTCATTTCGATGATATCTACACGCCATTTGGCAATACCACATTGTGCAGCATGATTACAAAATGTAAGATAATCTGTTTCGCCATTCTGGTGTTTGACCAGAAATTCGATAAAAAGCTCTTTATTGACAGCCACTGAGATTTTAATTTCAGGATATTTTTCATCTGCAGTAACGCTGTAATTGTTTACCCCGTAATATTCAACATGGCCGTCGTGTACAAATGTGTCGTACCCTTTTACGCCTAAAATGATTAAATCCTGTATATAATTTGGAAAATCAGCACCGCTTTTTACTTTGCCGTGTGCTTCTTTTATTTGTTCTATAGTAAACATATATTTCGTTTTTAAGGTTAAAGTTTTATTGTTTCAAAAATACAATTAATGGTTTTATAAAGGAATCAAATGATTCAATATGTGGTAAATGTCCCGTGTTCGGAACTTCAACTAATTTTGCATTCGGAATTGCTTTTTGTGTTTTTTTGCCCAATTCCATATAGTTTCCCATTGTTTTTCGGACTTCTTCCGGGACAAGCTGTTTTCCTAAAGCCGTTTTGTCTCTCGTTCCGATGATTAAAAGTGTCGGACTTTTAATGTTTTTAAATTCGTATAAAACGGGTTGTGTAAAAATCATATCGTAGAGTAAGGCAGAGTTCCAGGCCACTTTTGAGTAATCCGGGGCAGTCGTCCATCCGGCGCCCAGTTCCGCCCATTTTTGAAAATCAGCATTCCACTTGCCGTCGTAATAATTTTCCATTTGGTACTTTTTGATGGCTTCGTAATTTTGTTTCAATTCCGATTCGTACCACCATTCTACGGGTTTGTAAGGAACGACCAATTTCCAGTCTTCTAAACCAATCGGATTTTCAAGCACCAGTTTTTCTGCTGTTTCGGGATACATCAACGCAAATCTCGTAGCCAACATTCCGCCCATGGAATGCCCCAAAATGGTTGTTTTCTGAATTCCTAAATGATCCAGTACTTTTTTGGTATTCTCTGCGAGTTGTTGAAAAGTGTATTGAAAATGATCCGGTTTTGAAGATTTTCCGAAACCAATCTGATCCGGCACAATAACCCTGAAACCTTCTTTTGTCAGCGCTTTGATTGTGGTTTCCCAATACGCGCCGTTGAAATTTTTACCGTGAAGCAATACGATATTTTTGTTGTTGTAATTTTCCGGTTTGATATCCATGTAAGCCATTTTTAAAGGCTGACGCTGATTGTTCAGTTCTAAAAAATGAACCGGGAATGGATATTCGTAATTCGTTAAATTGATGTCGAGTGCTTTTACGTTTTCCTGTTGCGCCAGGCAAAGGAAGGGAAGCAGCAGCAATATGATTTGTATGTTTTTCATTTTCGGACAGTGTTTATTTTCAATTATAATAAAAGTAAGGCTTAGCGCTTTAAAAGCAAAAATTATAATCTTAAAATTATCAGAAAAAACCGAAAGTTTAGTACATAGTTACTTTTTAAGCGTAACAACACGCTGCGGATACGGAATATCAATATCGGCTTCGTCAAAACGTTTTTTGATGCTTTGTAATAAATCGCAGTACATAATAAAACCATCTGTAGAATTTTTGGCCCACGCCCAGGCTTTCAGGGTTACGCCGGAATCTGCAAGTGCTACAACACGCGCCGTGACCAGAGGTGTCTTTTGTTTTTTATTTTCGGCTGTTCGGGTATCAATAAAAAAGGGATGTCCGGCCACTTCCTCCTTCATGATTTCTAATGCTTTTTCGACATCTGATTCGTACCCGATGCCAATTTCGATTATTTTGCAGCATTTGGTATCGTGCATATTGGTGTTTACGATAATCTGATTGCTGATAACCGAATTCGGAATAATGATCCGGTTGTTTTCGGCATCTTTCAAAACGACCTGTCTCAGATTAATATCTTCTACTGTCCCAACGAAGCCATTGATGGTAATTTTATCATTGATTCGGAAAGGCTTAAAAATCACCAGGAAAATACCACTTACAATATTACTCAAAGCTTGTTGTGAAGCCAGACCCGCCACCAATGAAATTACTCCGGCACCGGCCAAAAAGGAATGTCCGATAATTTTAAATTCCGGAATCTGGATTAAGGCAAAAGCAAATCCCAAAATATAAATTACGGTGATGATTAAATGTTTTAAAAACCGGAAACCGGTAGCGTCATATTCTTTATTGCTTAATTTACGATACAGAAAATAACGCAATACTTTGTCGGTAATAGCCCCCAGAACAATAGTGACAATCGCTATAATGGCAATAAAAACACCTATCCTAAAGTCTTTTAAATAATCAATCATAGAGTTGTAAGTTTAAAAAAATCCAAAAAACGACTATTTTTTAGAAGGTGCTTTTTGGATTTTTGTAATTATAACAGATTAGGATTTTCTTTTAAAGTCCAACAAAGTCATCACTTTTAGGGAAAATACTCAAAGCTTCAATTGCAATTTCAGGAGTTGGGGAAGCCAATTTACGCAGTTTGGTATCCATCCAGGCACCGTCTACTGTGATGACAGCACAAAGGGTGTCATCTTCTTTCCTGAATTCGTGAACGATGGACCAGCGTGACGCATCGGCTTTCATTTTTGAAGTTTTGGTGTGAAGGAATATCTTATCTGAAAGTTTTAATTCTTTTCTGAAGATGCATTCTTCCCTAAACAAAACCGGGCCAAAACCCTGTGTCTGCATGACACGTAGTGTTAAACCTAACTGTTCTAATATTTCGATACGATGTTGTGCTCCAAAATCGTAATAAGCACTATGACGAACGTGAAAATTTGGATCAAGATCTGACCAGCGAAAAGATAATTCTTTAATAAATGAAGCCATTTTGTTTGTATTTTATTGAGAAATCGAAATTACAAATAAAAACTCAGACCTTTTACTGCAAAACAGAACTATTGCCGCTGGTTTTTAAAAATAGTCCGTTTTGAAAGGAGCAAAATCCTTTAGATTTGGAAGCGGCCTGATAATGATTTTCTTTTGAGTTTTTGTTACCGGAAAATCATCTTCGCCATAAGGTTCTGTCTTTTTGATACGGATTCCGGTCGATAAATTAAAGTCAATCGTTCCCATTGTTCCCTGTCCGTCCGAATAGACTTCGGAGAAACCAATGAGTTCGAAATTATTATGCTGATACCTGAATTTATGCTCATAGTGACCCCGCAAAAGTTCATTGTTGATACTAAGAATGCCTTTTTTTATGGTAATATCCGAAAAAGCATTTCCATTGTAATACCCTTTTCTGCCTTCCGGAAAAGCCGGATCTATAGCTTTTACTGACGAAAGAACGCGCTTGAAATGACCATTGGATTCAGCAAAATAAATTTCGAGTAGATAGGGGGCATTGTCGCTTAAAGTGTCTTGCGAAACTAGAACATAGTCTGCTAAGCCATCTTGGTTCAGATCGCCACTTACCTTAGTGATTTTTTTACCGAAATTGTCATTTTGCGCCAATAAGGCTATGGGAAATAATAAGAAGAATAAGGATATGAATTTTGGCATTGTGTAAGGAACAATAGGTTTTTAATTTAATGTAGATTCTTCGATGGCTGCTATTTTAATATCATCTTCATGTAAGGATTGTAAAAAATCAGAAGCGTCAAAGACTTCGCCCATTGTTGTAACACCTGTTTTTTTTATGCTGCCTGATAAAATTCTGTTGACAGCTTCTGTAACCAACGGTGCTGTAACGGCATAAATGTCCTGTCCCTGAGCCGAAACGATTCTCCTGATATTGCCTTTTACCGCAATAACTTCCACACAAAATTGCTGAGACGACCGGTTTTTGATGTCAACCGGTTTTGGTTCGGGCGTGTCATTATTTCGAAGATCATTCAAAGAGTTCTGGCTAAGAAAGGTATTAATGGTATTTACATTTAAATGGCGGGAAATTGTAATAATTTCAGAGAGCGGTAAAGCCACAACTTCCTTAATTCCGATCGGGTTTTTGAAATCCCATTCTTTTGGAACCGCTGCTTCAAGCTCCTGTAAACGATTGTCTTTGAATGTTAATCTTTTATAGTGATTTCGATCTCCGGTCAATCTTGTTCCTTTGGTCGGATGCCACGAATCCAGACCTATATAAACATTTATTTCGTCAATTTTGTTCCAGTCCTGAGTTAGTGCCGTACTGAGAAGATCTGCTAACCCGCCGTAAAAGGCAGCGGCAGGAATTATTAAAATTTTACTGTTTTTTGCCTGTTCAGCAAAAAGTTCAAATACATCTAATACTGCTTTTTGTTCTGCACTCAAATCGATATAATGACTGCCTGAACGCAAAGCAGCTTCAATAATAGGTTTTGCAGTATCTAAATAAGGCCCTGCACAATTTATGATAATTTTGGCGCCGTAAAAAGCGTTATCCAGTGCTTTTGGATCATCAATGGCGGCTGCTTTTATTTTTAAATCCGGATATTCCTGATGGAGAAGAGTTAATTTTTCGGAATCTCTTCCGGAAAGCAGGAGGTTCTTATATCCTTTTCTGGAAAGTTCAGCTACAATAAATTTCCCTGTATGTCCGTAAGCGCCATAAATTGCAATGCTGTTTTCCATAATTTGTAAAATTTTAGTTTGTAGTAGTTACGAAACGCTGTAATTTTAGAACTATTCTTTAGGATCGTTATTTTCTTTGGTACTAAATTTTTTGACAATTAAAGGCAAAGTAAGTCCCTGACCAATAAGTGTTAAAAGGACGACAGCTACAGAGATAAAGATAATAACAGTTCGCTCCGGAAACGGAGTCCCGTCCTCCAGTTCTTTAGGAATACCGATTGCAATGGCGAGCGAAACGATTCCCCGCATTCCGGACCAGCTTAAAATGACACTATTATTAAAATCTAAAAGTGCATGTTCGCTCACTTTTCTTTTCCTTTTTGTATTTTGAAATGCTTTCTGAAGGTTAATTTTCTGCAAAAATATTCGGACCATTCGAATCAATAAAGCTGCAATAGTGATGATTGCTGCGTAACCAATATAAGGCAGAATCATGCTGTTGTCTATATCTTTCAGAATATAACGAAAATTAAGTCCTATTAAAATAAAGATCAATCCGTTGAGTAGAAAAATGATAATGTCCCAAAAGCTTCTGGATTGATTTTTTAAACTTTCCGGAAATATTTTTTTACTGAAACGGGCAATTGCCAGTCCCAAAATAACGACTGCGATTACTCCCGAAACATGCAGATGTTCTGCAATAAGATAAGTTACAAAAGGCATTAACAGCATGAAGCTAATCGTTACATTTACGTTTTTGTGTACACGCGTTAGTATGAAGCTCAGAATTTTAGCCATCACAAAACCTACTAAAAATCCACCTCCAAGTAAGAGCAGAAATTCAAGGGTAGCTTTCCAGATGACAAAAGCAGATCCCATTACGGCAGCGACCGCAAAACGGTAGGCAACCAGTGCCGAAGCATCATTAATCAGGCTTTCACCTTCAAGAATAGTTATCGTTTTATGTGCTATTTTCAGTCCTTTTGTAATGCTTATGGCAGCTACGGCATCTGTAGCAGAAAGAATTGCTCCCAGTACAAAAGCCAGCGGCCAGGTCATTCCGGGAATTATGAAATGTGCTAAGACTGCAATTCCTAACGCGGTAAGGAAAACTAATGAAATAGCGAGTGTACCAATTGTATTCAGATTGGTCTTGAAATCTTTAGGGGAAATATTAAAAGAGGCATCATACAATAAAGGCGGGAGAAATAACAGGAATATAATTTCCGGATTAATTTCGATTTCATTCATTGTTGGAATAAATCCAATTGCGATTCCTACCATAACAAGTAAAATAGGCTGTGGTAATTTTATGGTGTCAGCAAAAGCAGATAGCCCGATGACGATCGCGAGAATAAATATAATGATGCTGTAGTTTTCCATTTATAATTCTATTGATTGAAGAAAGTTGCTAATGTAAGTATTTCGGGATTTAATTAAAAATAGGGAAAGACATTATCTGATGAGATTCAGATAAGCTTCTTTTGAAAACGAATATTTTAGCCCTGATGGGATGGAAAATCCTTTTGTGCCGGGGTTCGGCATAAAAGATTGGAGGGACAGCAGGAAAAAGCTCCTGATAAATGACACCTAAAGTACTGATATGCCATGGTTGTCAGGTTTTGAAAATGTCATGTTGTCAGCTGATTTTTACCATGACAACATTAAAACTGACAATTTACTTTGGTTTTTTATATTGGCACAAAGATTGACTTATGCCACCTGAGTTAAAAATGTATATCAAAAATTAAATATATAAAAAATGGGTAAAATAATCGGAATTGACTTAGGTACGACGAACTCTTGTGTTTCTGTAATGGAAGGTAACGAAGCAGTTGTTATTCCTAACGCAGAAGGAAAAAGAACAACTCCATCTATCATCGCTTTTGTTGAAGGTGGCGAAATTAAAGTAGGTGATCCTGCAAAAAGACAAGCAGTAACGAATCCTACAAAAACGATTGCTTCTATTAAACGTTTTATGGGACACACTTTTGCTGAGACTCAGGAAGAGGCAAAAAGAGTTCCTTACAGTGTTGTAAAAGGTGACAACAATACACCACGTGTGGATATTGACGGTCGTTTATACACTGCTCAGGAATTGTCAGCAATGACACTTCAAAAAATGAAAAAAACTGCTGAAGACTATTTAGGTCAGACTGTAACTGAAGCAGTTATTACTGTTCCTGCTTACTTTAACGATGCACAACGTCAGGCTACAAAAGAAGCTGGTGAAATTGCTGGTCTTAAAGTAATGCGTATCATCAATGAGCCAACTGCTGCGGCACTTGCTTACGGATTAGATAAAAAAGGAACGGATCAAAAAATTGCTGTTTACGATTTAGGTGGAGGTACTTTTGATATCTCTGTTCTTGAATTAGGAGACGGAGTTTTCGAAGTATTGTCTACTGATGGAGACACTCACTTAGGAGGAGATGATTTTGACCATACAATTATTGACTGGTTAGCTGACGAATTTAAAGCTGAAGAAGGTATCGATTTGCGTCTTGACCCAATGTCATTGCAACGTATCAAAGAAGCTGCTGAGAAAGCTAAAATTGAATTGTCATCTTCTGCAGAAACTGAAATCAACTTACCTTATGTAACTGCTACAGCTTCCGGACCTAAACACTTAGTTAAAAAATTAACTAGAGCTCAATTTGAAAAATTAACTGATTCATTAGTAAAACGTTCTATGGCACCAGTTGCTAAAGCGTTGAAAAATGCAGGTTTATCTATTTCTGATATTGACGAAGTTATCTTGGTTGGTGGTTCTACACGTATCCCAAGAATTGTTGAAGAAGTTGAAAAATTCTTTGGTAAAAAAGCATCTAAAGGAGTTAATCCTGATGAGGTTGTTGCAATTGGAGCAGCTATTCAGGGTGGAGTTTTATCCGGAGATGTAAAAGATGTATTGTTACTTGACGTTACACCTTTATCTTTAGGTATCGAAACTATGGGTGGTGTTATGACTACATTAATTGAAGCTAACACAACTATTCCAACTAAAAAATCTCAGGTTTTCTCTACTGCTTCTGATTCTCAGCCATCTGTTGAACTACACGTTCTTCAGGGAGCGAGAGCAATGGCAGCTGATAACAAAACTATCGGTCGTTTCCACTTAGATGGTATTCCACCAGCACCAAGAGGAGTTCCTCAAATTGAAGTTGCTTTTGACATTGATGCTAATGGTATCATCAAAGTAACTGCTACTGATAAAGGAACTGGTAAATCTCACGATATTCGTATCGAAGCTTCTTCCGGATTAACTTCTGAAGAAATCGAAAGAATGAAACAAGATGCTGAAGCCAACGCTGAGTCTGATAAAGTTTTAAAAGCTAAAGCTGAAAAAATAAATGAAGCTGACAGTACTATCTTCCAAACTGAAACTCAGTTGAAAGAGTTAGGGGATAAGCTTACTGACGATCAAAAAACAGCTATCGAATTTGCTTTGACAGAATTAAGATTTGCTCACCAATCTCAAGATCTTGAAGCAATCCAAAAAGGATTAGACAATGTAAATGCAGCCTGGAAAGTAGCTACAGAAGCAATGTACGCTCAAGGTGGTGAACAAGGTCAACAAGCGGCTCCTCAACAAGAGCAGTCTCAAGGTGACAATGTTGAAGACGTTGAATTCGAAGAAGTAAAATAATTTACTTTTTAGATTATAAATTAAAAGCCGAGTCAGAAATGACTTGGCTTTTTTGTTTTATACTAACGTTGGTAAACCCGACAGGTTTTTAAAACCTGTCGGGTTTTGTTTTTTGTTTAGTTAGATTGAGTAATATAATTTTATTTGGTACGTATTAAACCCGACAGGTTTTCAAAACCTGTCGGGTTTGTTTCGCGTTTAGATTGAGTAATATAATTTTATTTGGTAACGTATTAAACCCGACAGGTTTTGAAAACCTGTCGGGTTTTCTTCGCGTTTAGATTAAGCAATAAAATTCATCATAAGTTTAAAAAATCTTCTAAAGAATTGAAGTTTTCCTCTTTACTATGGAAATCTTTTAGGCTTTCAATATTTTCAAATAAAGAAATTACTTTTTCGCGTTTTAATTTAGTTGGCTTTGCTGAAACACAAGTTAAGTAAGAACTCCACGGATATTCAATTGGATGTTCGCAAAATCCGTGATTTACGGGATTGTTATGGATATATTTTATTACGGAACGCAAATAGAAATCATTATCAATTAATTTTCTTTTAAAAGGTCTCTCAAATAATGCTCCATGTCTGTTGTAACTTTTATTGATCGACTTAGTGTAAGCATTGAACAAATTGCCAAAAGACTGGTGCGGAGGAATTATTTTTTTGATTTCATCCTCCTTTTGACTTTCCAGAATTTCCGCAGAAGTTCTAATTCTTACCAACAGATGAAAATGATTTTTTAATAAACACCATGCCAGTGTTTCTGCAATTGGATCAATATGCTTATTGTAAAGCATTAAAAAATACTCATGATTTCTATTTTCTTTAAAAATATTCTCACTGTTGATTCCGCGATTATAGATGTGATAATAGTTGCCAAATTCAAGCGGTTCGGTTATTTGCATGAGTATAATTATTTGTTGTTAAACTCAAAGGACTTTGAATCTATCAAATTTAATTAAAAGCAGTAAAAAGATTACAAATTAAAAAAAAAGTATTATGGAATATTTTCTATCAAACTGACAATTGTCATTTCTTTTCAAATTCTTTTTTGTAATATTACTAGGTAAATATTTTTGAATGAGAAAGATTAAATATAAGAAAGGGCGCAAGCTGCAACACATTACTTTAGAGTACACAGGAACCCATAAAGAGCATGAAACAGAAATGCAGCTCTTTGTATATGATGATGCAGATGTTGTTGAATATGAAAAGTTTACTGTAGCAGCATTAAATTCCTGCTTTGATTATACAAAGAATAACTGGCTTAATGTTCATGGTTTAAATGATATTGGCCTGCTTAAAACCATTGGGGAACATTTCAAGCTGAATGATTTTTTACTGGCCGATATTTTAAATACTACGAAAAGAACGAAACTGGAAGAACAGCCGGATGTTTTATTCTTTAATATAAAATCGTTGCTGCCTTCCGAATATTCGGATAATCTTAGTGTTGAGCAGCTTAGTTTTATTCTGAAGGATGGAATTCTTATTTCATTTCAGGAAAAACGAAGCGATTTCTTTACGCACATCCGGGAGCGACTTCGCACGCATGCGGGAATTGTGCGAACGAAAAAAGTAGATTACCTCCTTTACCTGTTGTTGGATGCCGTTATCGAAAACTTTTACATTACAATAGAAGATGAAGAAGAAAAAATTGAAGAATTAATCAATTTAACTAAAAAAGGAGCTGATCCGATAATATTGGAAAAGATTGAAAACCACAGGGATAATTTTAATTTTTTAAAACGTTCCATAATTCCGCTTCGGGATTCGTTATTTTATTTAAAAACGATAAAAGACGATGATACGAGTACTTTGATCCAAAAAGACACCTTTAACTTTTTTATCCGTTTACATCAGAAAAGCTTAGAGCTTTTAGAGCAGATTGAGTCCGATATGAGTTCACTGGAAAGTGCTTCCAATTTCTATTTTTCGGAACAAAGCCGTAAAATGAATGAAATCATGAAAACCCTGACGATCATTTCGGCGATTTTTATTCCGCTGACTTTTATTGTCGGAGTTTACGGGATGAACTTTGATTATATGCCGGAACTTCGCTCCAAAAACGGTTATTTTATCGTTATGGGAAGTATGTTTTTGCTGGTGATTGCCCTGATTATTTACTTCAAAAAAAGACGCTGGTTTTAACGTTTGTTTGCCTTTATAAAAACGACGATTTAAGTACATTTGTTACACTTCAAAACATTCATAATGAGTAAAGCGATATATATAGCCACAAGTGATCAGAATAGCGGGAAATCGATTATTACACTCGGATTAATGAGCATTCTGATCGGAAAAACGGCCAAGGTAGGGTATTTCAGGCCCATTGTTGAAGACTTTATCGATGGCGGGGTAGACAACCATATCGAAACAGTTCTTTCCTATTTTAACCTTGATATTAAGTTCGAAGACGCTTATGCGATTACGAAAAGCAAACTGATCAAAAAGAAAAATAAAGGAAAGATAGGAGAGGTCCTGGACCTGATTATAGAGAAATACAAACGGCTGGAAGAACGCTTTGATTTTGTTCTTGTTGAAGGAACCAGCTTTACCGGAGAAGGCACTTCAATTGAATTGGATACCAACGTTTTAATTGCGAAAAATCTCGGAATTCCAACCATAATTATAGGATCCGGTATTGGAAAAACGCTGGATGAATTAATAGATAGCCTGCACCTTGTTTACGATTCCTTTAAAGTAAAAGAAGTTGAGGTGCTTTCTGTTTTTGCTAATAAAGTACAGCCCGAAAACATAGAACTGGTAACCAAAAGCCTGCAAAAAAGCCTGCCGGCGAATGTTTTGATAAATACCATTCCGTTGATTTCAAGTCTGAACAACCCGACGATGCAGGAAATTGTAAATTTACTGGATGCCAAAGTGCTGTTTGGAGAAACTTATTTAAACAATGAAATCGGGCATTATAGTGTTGGCGCCATGCAATTGCATAATTATCTGGTTCACCTGCAGGATAATGCTTTGGTAATTACGCCGGGTGACCGCTCGGATATTATCTTAGGAGCACTACAGGCAAACGAGTCGGCCAATTATCCGACGATTTCCGGAATTATCCTGACCGGAAATATCATTCCCGAGCAAAGTATATTAAAGCTTATTGAAGGACTTTCCGCAGTTGTTCCAATTATTGCAGTTGACGGAGGAACCTACCACATCACCAATAAAATTGGAAGCATCAGATCTGAAATCTATGCCAACAACACGCATAAAATTGAAACATCGATCAGTACTTTCGAAAAATATGTAAAAGTTGACGCTTTGTCGGAAAGACTGATCACTTTTGTGGCAGAAGGAATGACGCCAAAGATGTTTCAGTACAATATGGTGAAAAGAGCCAAACAGCATCGCAAGCATATCGTCCTGCCGGAAGGAAATGACGACCGGATTATTATGGCAGCGTCACGATTATTAGATATGGATGTGGTAGATATTTCGATTATCGGAGATAAAAAACAAATTGAAAGTAAAGTTGCGGAACTCGGAATTACTTTTGATTTTTCGAAAGTAAATATCATCAATCCGATAGAATCTGAACGTTATGAGGATTATGCCAATACGTATTACGAACTTCGAAAAGCGAAAAACGTAAGTATCACAATGGCCAGGGATTTAATGGAAGACGTTTCTTATTTCGGCACCATGATGGTATACAAAGGCCATGCAGACGGAATGGTTTCAGGAGCCGCACATACCACGCAGCATACTATTTTACCGGCATTGCAATTCATCAAAACAAAACCGAATTCGTCTGTAGTTTCCTCTGTATTTTTCATGTGCCTGGAAGACAGGGTTTCCGTTTTCGGAGATTGTGCCATAAACCCAAACCCAACCGCTGAACAATTGGCAGAAATTGCAATTTCGTCGGCAGAATCAAGCCTGGCTTTCGGAATTGAACCCAAAATAGCGATGCTTTCTTATTCTTCCGGATCTTCAGGAAAAGGTGATGAAGTTGATAAAGTAAGAGCGGCCACTGCAATTGTAAAAGCCAAACGCCCTGATTTAAAAATCGAAGGACCCATTCAGTACGATGCTGCAGTTGACCTTACCGTCGGGAAAAGTAAAATGCCGGATTCTGAAGTAGCAGGTCAGGCGAGTGTCTTAATTTTTCCGGATTTAAATACAGGAAACAATACATATAAGGCCGTTCAGAGAGAGACCGGAGCTTTGGCCATCGGACCAATGTTACAGGGCTTAAACAAGCCCGTAAACGATTTAAGCCGTGGTTGCACCGTAGATGATATTATAAACACAGTCGTGATTACTGCCATTCAGGCACAGGGACTTTAATTAATTGTGAATTATGAGTTGTAAATTGTGAGTTTTGCGTTATGATTTATTACTTAAAAAAAATATGTCAGGCTGAGCGGAGTCGAAGCCCTTTTTGTTTGACCAGCCTTCGACTTCGCTCAGGTTGGCAGTAAATTAAAAAAGATATGTCAGGCTGAGCTTAGTCGAAGCTCTTTTTGTTTGACCAGCCTTCGACTTCACTCAGGGTGACAGTAAATTAAAAAAATATGTCAGGCTGAGCGGAGTCGACCCCCTTTTTGTTTGACCAGCCTTCGACTTCGCTCAGGGTGACAGTAAATTAAAAAAGATATGTCAGGCTGAGCGGAGTCGAAGCCCCATTTTGTTTGACTTCACTCAGGGTAAAAGTAAAATTTTTAAAAAAAACTCAGCAGCTTAGAAACTTAGCACCTTAGCACCTAAAAAAAATGAAAATACTAATTATAAATTCAGGAAGTTCATCCATCAAATATCAACTAATGGTTATGCCGGAAAACGAAGTAATTTGCTCGGGCATGATTGACAGAATTGGTTTGGAAATTTCAAATATTGCGTTTAAAACAGCGTCGGATTCCTTAGAAGAATTACTTCCGATTCCGAATCATAAAGTGGGTTTACAGAAAGTTGCCGAAATGCTTTTAGACCCGGAAAAAGGTGTTATAAAATCAACTTCGGAAATTGCTGCTGTTGGTCATCGTGTCGTTCACGGCGGAAGTGATTTCACGGATACCGTAAAAATTGATGAGAAAGTAAAATTAAAAATCAAACAGCTTTTTGAGCTGGCACCTTTACATAATCCTGCGAATTTAGAAGGAATTAATGTGGCCGAAGAAATTTTTAATTCGGCAGAGCAAATTGCTGTTTTTGATACCGCCTTTCATCAGACAATGCCCGAAACAGCCTTTAAATACGCCATTCCGAATTATCTTTTAACAGAGAATAAAGTCCGTGTTTATGGTTTTCACGGAACCAGTCATAAATATGTTTCTGAAAAAGCAATTGGTTTTTTAGAGCACAATTCAAAAATAATTACCATTCATTTAGGGAATGGCTGCAGCATGGCGGCTATTAAAGACGGAAAATGTATTGATACGACGATGGGCTTTTCTCCGTCAAATGGTTTAATAATGGGAACCCGTGCCGGAGATATAGATCAGTCCGTAATTTTTTATCTGATCAGGAATCTAAATTATACGGCTGATGAAGTAAATGCTATTTTGCTTAAACAAAGTGGTATGCTTGGCCTTACAGGCTACAGTGATTTGCGCGATATCGAATCGGAAGCTGAAAAAGGAAATAAGGAATGTCAATTGGCTTTGCTGATGAATGCGTACCGAATTAAAAAAACTATTGGCTCTTACACCGCTGCTTTAAATGGTTTGGATGCGATTATTTTTACCGCAGGAATTGGAGAAAACTCTTCCTATATGCGTAAACTGGTTTGTACCGATATGGAGTATTTCGGAATTGAACTGGATGATGAAAAAAATGCAGTTCGTTCGAAAGAAATCAGGGAAATCAACAAACCCAATTCTAAAGCTAAAGTTTTGGTTGTTCCGACAGATGAGGAATATGAAATTGCGAATCAGGTTTACCAACTGCTTCAGAACTAAAAAAAAATATTTTATGCGTAAAAAAAGCTCCCGGTCGGGAGCTTTTTTTACATTCAAAAATTAAATATTTGTCAGTATCTTTGAATATAAATCCGAATATTTTGAAATCGATACTTTTAAAATTACTTTTTTTCTTTTTCATAGCTTCACAAATTCAGGCACAAGAATTACTTCCCTTTGTTGAAAATTACAGTAAATCAGATTATCAGGGCGATAATCAGATCTGGAATGTGGCACAGGGAAAAGATAATGCCATGTATTTTGCCAATAATCATTACCTGTTGCGCTACGATGGTGTGATATGGGAGAAATACACTTTACCCAACAAAACAATTATTCGTTCCATTTTAATTGAAGGCGACAAAATATATTCCGGCTCTTATAAAGAATTTGGGTACTGGTACCGTAAAGAAGGCAAAATGCATTACGTTTCGATTACCAAAAACCTGCGTTTATTTGATGAAAAAGACAATGAAGAAATCTGGAAAATATTCAGGTTCAATGGATCACTTTATTTTCAATCCTTCAATGATGTTTTTATTTATAATGGAAAAACCATTAAAAAAATAAAATTTCCATTTCTGATATCCTACTGTTTCTTCATAGACAAAAACCTTTACGTGGCCTCTGTTCAGGACGGTATTTTTAAGATGAACGGCAAAAGAATTGCAAATCCAAAAGGATGGAATGTTCTCAAAAATACGGTAGTTCACGCTATCGAAAAATACAAAAACGAAACTTATATTTTCACGCAGAAAAAAGGAGTTTTTGTAGTTGAGAAGAATGGACTACGGCCCTGGAATAATCCATTGAACGAAACCTTAAAGTCAACCACTATTAATGTTGCCAAATTTATTAAGGGCAATAAACTCATAATCGGTACCGGTAATAAGGGCGTTATAATTTTAGACTTAGATTCCAATTTGTATAAAAACATTGACCGTAATAATGTTTTAATGAACAATTCGATTTTGAGTATTGGTTTTGATAAAGAAGATGATTTATGGCTGGGTCTTGATAACGGAATTGCTCATGTTGAGGTCAATTCTCCAATATCCTTTTTTTATGATAACTCAGGCATATTAGGATCTGTCTATTCGGTAGCAACCACCAATAAGGGTTATCTTATTGCTTCCAATCATGGTATTTTTGAATTTGGCTCCGGCAGGTTTAATATGCTGCCCAATACGCAGGGGCAGGGCTGGAACATTACCAAAATCGGTACTAAATATATTATTGGACATAATGACGGAACATTTTCGTATGATAATGGTTCCCTCACTAAAATTAATGGGGTAAGCGGTGGATGGAATTTATCCAAAAGCAGTATTAACAATACCTATTTTCAGTCTACTTACAGCGGTATCCTGGTGTATGATGATTTATCAAACCTGTCGCACTACAAAATAATAAAGGATCTGACCAAACCTATAAAATATGTTGCCCAGAATAAAAAAAATGAAATCTGGGCAGCGGATAATTATCGTGGTTTATATCGTGTTTTGCTGGACGATGATTATAAAACAAAAAAAGTAGAAAATGTCACACAGCAGGCGAAAATAAAAAATGATTTTGGTATCAAGATTTTTGAATTTAGAAACGAAATACTTTTTCTAATCGATAATTCCTGGTACACTTATAATTCGATTGCCAATAAACTGGAAGAAAATGAATTGTTTAATGCCAATTTCAGTAATGTTTCTGATATTGTGGGCATAGACGAAGATCACTTCATGGTACTTCAGAACGGGATTTTATATCATATTTATGCAAACGGCAATAAATTTCTCTGGAACATTATTCAGGAGAAATATTATAAAGGAAAGCTGATTAACGAAAACCTCAGAATCTTTAAAAACGCCAATCATTACCTGTTAAATCTTGATGATGGATTTATTTCCCTTCAGTTAAAATATGAAAACGAACAACATAAAGCCTTGAGGGTAGAAGCTTTTAGTGATAATGTTTTGATTGCGGATAATTCTAAAATTAAATTCAATAAAGAGCTTAAAGTAAATGTAATCTCCGGGATTTATGGGGCGAGTAAACCCAATTTGTTTTATAAACTAAATAAAAGCAAAGAGTTTACGCCTGTTTCTGATGGCGTAATTTTACTGAATAATTTAAGCAGTGGTACTCATTCTATTGTGATTTACAAACATGATGGAGCCAGTTATGAAAAAGTGGAAGCGTTTTCTTTTAAAGTGGCTCAGCCCTGGTATTTTTCATTTTGGATGATTTTACTGTATTTATTTGTGATTGGAACAGTGTTGTTCTTTTATTATAAATGGAATAAATTCCGATATACACAAAAGTTAAAATTACAGGCAGAGGAATTAAAGCATCAAAGAGAAATTCTGGAGATGGAACTTAAAGCCGAGAATGAATTAAATGTTCAGGAATACGAAAAACACATTCTGGAACTTGAATTACAGACAAAATCGTCTGAAGTTGCCGGAAAATCCTTGTCGATAGCCAAGCAAAGTGAAATGATTGAAAACATACAGAATATCTTAGATTCGGAGAAAGATTTTAATAAACTGAAAAGCGAAATTAAAAAGGCCATTAAAATCAACGAAGTGAACAAACACGAATGGGAAACTTTCGAAACCAATCTGAACCAGATTCATAATGAGTTTATTATTAATCTGACAAAGAAATTTCCAAGCCTCACTCCAAAAGATATAAAACTGTGTGTGTACCTTAAAATGAACCTCTCTTCCAAAGAAATTGCCCCTATGATGAACATCTCTTTCCGAGGTGTAGAATTACACAGATATCGCTTAAGAAAGAAATTAAACCTCACTCAGGACGAAAACCTGTCAAAATTTTTATTGACTGTGTAAGATTCGTATTCGTTTTTTAAACATAGTTTAATTTTTTCATTCTTTTTTTATATAATTCCAATACATCATTACTACATCATAACGTTATGTTAACGTAAAATTAAAATAAGTTAAAGTCTTTATTTATAATTGTTTACCAAGTATTTTTGATGTAGTGATGTAGCTATGTAGTAGTGGTATCTGATGTACTACAACGTTGTAATTGTTTAATTTGGCTCTACTAACTTAAACGATTACAAACTGTATGAAAAATTTTATTTTTAGTTTTTTAGCACTCTTATTGTTGCCGGCTTATATGTCCGGACAGACAATTAAAGGAAAAGTATTAGATAGCAGCGGAATGGGAGTTCCGGGAGCTGTTATCAGTGCACCTCAGTCCAGAACTTCTGCCGACGCTGATTTCGATGGTAATTTTAGTATTAATGCCAAAGAAGGAGAGATGTTAAAGATCTCCATGTTGGGTTTTGAGCCTGTTTCCGTTCCCGCAGCTGCAGGAGTGATGACCATTACATTAAAAGAATCCGGTGATACTGCCTTAAAAGAAGTAGTAGTGATTGGATACGGTACCAGAAAGAAAATTGATAATACTTCTGCAGTAAGCTCAATTAAATCGGAAGAAATTACCAAAACAAAAGTATTGAATGCTTCACAGGCTATTCAGGGTAAAGCGGCCGGTGTTCAGGTTATCTCTTCTGATTTACCGGGGAGTACACCGTCTGTTGTCATTAGAGGTTTGGGAACTGCATTAGGGGGAAGAACTCCATTATATGTAGTAGACGGAATGCAAACCGAGAATATCAATAATATTAATACAAACGATATTGTTTCTTACGATATCCTGAAAGATGCTTCTGCACTTGCTATTTATGGTACAAGGGCAGCAAATGGGGTTATTATTATTACGACCAAAAAAGGAAAAGGTGATAATAAAGTTTCTGTAGAAATAGAAAGCTTTGCGGGTGTAAGAGAGCCGCTTAAAAAAGTTAAAATGGCGGGTAGTAATAAGTTCGCCTATTATACCAATGCAGCCTTGCAAAACACTACTTTTTCACAAGATCAGCCTGTAAATACAGACTGGTTTGATGAAATTACAAGAAGCGGATCGTATACGCAAAACAACATTTCTGTTTCGGGAGGTTCTGAAAATGTGAAGTATTTTTTCAGTTTGGGAAATTACGAAGAGAAAGCAATTCTAAACGGACTAAGTTATGGCCGTACTACTTTTAGAAATAATAATGAATATAAAATTTCTAAAAAATTGACGTTAAATCAAAACTTCAGTTTTACGTCTACAAAATCGACTCCTAAACCTTTAGGAGCTTTTACAAACGCTTACAAACAATCACCAATAGTACCTGTTTTTTTTCCTGATGGAAAATACGGAGTGCCAAGAGTTGGTGCAGACGGTTTTGCAAACGAAACAGGATCAGCATTTAACAATGTTGGAAATCCGGTGGCACAACTTGATTTTTTTGATGAGCAACAAAAAAGTATAACGCTGCAGGGTGGTCTGAAATTAGACTATGAAATTTTAAAATCCTTAAAATTTACTTCTCAGTTTAATGGAGAATACTACACCTGGAAACAATATAATTTTGAAGACACCAAAAATGTCTGGCTTGCGGCAAATCCTAATAAAGTAGCAAGTGATTATGAAAAAGAATTTCCAAATGCTAATATTAATTTACTAACCAAAGGAAGAGAAGATTATTACAATTGGAATTTAGCAAACTACCTGACCTATAACAAGGTGTTCAACGATATTCATGATATTGAAGTAGTAGCCGGTATTGAAACAAGTGTGAAAGGTAACAGGGAAAAGCTTACGATCAAAAGAAAAAATGTAAATTCTGATTCGAACTACTGGGCTCTGAAAGATGTAGAATATGCTGCAAATATCACGAGCTATAAGGACGAAGTTTTCAATGAAGTAAAACTGGCATCTTATTTAGGCCGTTTCCAGTATAAATTGATGGATAAATATTTGGTTACCGGAACGGTAAGACGTGACGGATCTTCAAATTTTGGGAAAGATTACCGTTGGGGTACGTTTCCTGCTTTTGGTCTGGGATGGGTTGTTTCCAAAGAGTCTTTCTTAGCAAATTCAGAAACAATTAATTTATTAAAATTAAGAGGAGGCTGGGGTAAATTAGGAAACCAGAACGTACCACTAAACAGAGCAAGCTATACATCGGGTCAAACCGCTTATTTAGGAGGTTCTATCTTAAATGAGGGAACCACTATTAACTCGCAAATTGATCCAAGTTTATCCTGGGAAGTTACGGAAGAAACTTCTGTTGGTTTAGATTTTGAATTGCTAAACAGCAAATTAAAGGGAACTGTTGATGTTTATGACAGAAATACAAATAACATCATTTTAAATACAAAACCATATGTTACATCCGGAATAACAAATGTATCTCCGGCACACGTAGGAGAGGTTTCGAACAAAGGTTATGAAATTTCTTTACGCTGGGATGACAAAATTGGTGAGGATTTCAGCTATTTTATTGGTGGAAACTTTTCGAATAATAAAAATGAACTTACAGGTCTGAAAAATGTTATTTTATCTCCGCTTATCGGAGGAGGATTAGGCAACGGACAAGATACTAAATTACTGGATAATACTACTATTGGTCAGCCGTTAGGAAGTTTCTATATCTACGATTATGCAGGTTTTGATGCTGCAAATGGAAAAATGTTGTATTACAATGCTGCAGGTAATAAAGTAACTCAGGATGCACTAAATGCTACTACAGACAAAAAATATGTAGGATCAAGCATGCCAAAATCTAATTATGGAGTGTCTTTAGGATTTAATTATAAAAACTTTGATGTCTCTGTAGACGGTTACGGAACAAACGGTGCAAAAGTGTACAATGGTAAAAAAGCACAGCGTTTTTCAGGAGAAAACATCGAAGATTCTCTTGCAGGTAATTTCTGGACCTCTAACAATGTAACAGGTTCAAATCCTGCACCATTCAATCAGGTACCGGTTGCTTCTACGTATTATTTGGAATCAGGTGATTTCTTTAGAATCAACAACATTACGGTAGGATACAAATTGCCTTTGCAAAGCGAGAGTTTTATTACTTCGTGCAGAATTTATGTAAATGCTATAAATCCGTTTATCACACAAAAATTCTCAGGATTCTCTCCGGAATTAAACGGAGATGGAAATCCTTACGGAACTCAGGGAGTGGAATTGGATGCTTATCCAACTTTGAGATCATTTGTTATGGGAGTTAACTTAAAATTTTAAAATTATGAAAAAGATATATATAGCAGCGTTTGTAGTATCAGCATTCTTTTTTACAGGCTGTGCAGACGATTATTTAGATGTAGATCAAACAGAATCGGTTTCTACAGATGATATTGAATTATACAATAATGACGCGGGAGCAACACAATTTGTGACTTCAATTTATAACAAATTTCTAAACTGGGATATGACCTCATTCGGCTGGATTGGTCTGTCAAGTATTACCTCTGACGATGCCGATAAAGGGTCATCTCCTGGTGATACCGGAACCGATAAAGACGTTCTGGATGCTTTAACGTACAATGCTTCCAACCCTTCTGCCGAAAGTACTTTTACCGCTAATTACGATGGAATAAACAGATGTAATCAGGCTTTGAATATTCTTCCGAAACTGGATAAAGCAAGTCCGGCTCTGAGAGCCAGATTGACAGGTGAAGCGAAGTTTTTAAGAGCTTTTATGTATTTTACTTTAGTGAAATGTTATGGAGGAGTTCCAATTGTAGATCACTTACCGGTTCCGGGTTCAGATTCTGATCGTATTATGCAGTTAACCCGCAAAACAAGTGCAGAGGTTTATGCTTTTATCGAAAGTGACTTAAATGATGCTATTGCCGCATTACCTGAAAAAGGGGCATATGCTGCAAATGAGAGATCAAGAGTTTCAAAAGGAGCCGCTTATGCTTTATTAGCAAAAGTAAATTTATATCAGAAAAACTGGCAGAAAGTAGTAGACAATTGTAATAAAGTTACGGGCTACTCGATTGTTAGTGATTATGCAAGTATGTTTAGGGTAGCAGGTAAATTCGATTCAGAAAGTATTTTCGAAATTTATGCTCAGGGTGCAGTACCAGCTAAAGGAATCGAAGGCTATTCAAACACACAAGGTGCACGTGGTGCCGGTGGATGGGGCTGGGGTTTCAATACGCCATCCCAAAGTTTAGTAAATGCGTATGAGCCGGGTGATGTAAGAAAAAATGCAACTATTATCTTTAGAGGTACCACTTTGTATGATGGAAGAGTAATTCCGACTACAGTTGAAAACGAACGATATAACTACAAGGCCTATTCGTCTGCCTATACAGATGCCTGGGAAACAGATGTTGATATTAAATACATAAGATATGCTGAAGTTTTATTAATGAAGGCAGAAGCTCTTAACGAATTAGGTCAGACACCGGATGCTATTCCGTTATTAAACCAAATCAGAAACAGAGCAGGTTTAGCGAATACAACTTATTCATCGCAGGGTGATATCAGAACGGCAATCTGGAGAGAAAGAAGAGTAGAAATGGCTTTTGAGCACGATAGATTCTTTGATTTGGTTCGCACGGGTCAGGCCAAAGCTGCTTTTGCCATTGATGGAAAAGTGTTTACGGAAGGTAAAAACGAAGTGTTTCCGATTCCGGCTTCTTTTATCAAACAAGCAGATGGCTTATCAGCTCAAAATCCTAATTATTAATTTTTAAGACCATAAAAATGAAAAAAAATAAATCTATTTTCTTGCTTTCTTTTGTTTTGGCTGCAACAGTATTTGTGGGCTGCGAAGATAGTATAGATAAGGACAATGCCCCAATTCCGTATGAATCAATTGGAGGTTATGAGAATTCTGATGAAGTTGCTGCAACTCACCTGATTTCTAAATTTAGTTTTGATGGCAATTTAAACGATAGCAAAAGCAATATTACAGGTCTTGAAGGGATGAATGTAGCTTACGCGGATGGTGTAAAAGGAAATGCGTATCAGGGTTCCAGTGCTGTTGCCCGTTACGCTGTAGGAAATGCTACTGCAAAAATCACGTCTCTTAATGATTACACCATTTCATTCTGGATGAATACGGCCAATACAGTTCCGGACGGTGGAAGCCCCGGACAGGGAAAAGGGGCACAGGGTATCTTTTCAATCGTCAGACCAACTGAATTTTGGGGAGGCATTAATTTGTTTTTGGAAAATCCCGATAGTGCTAATCCAAACAGACTGCGATTAAAACTTGGAGTAGAGAATGGAAGAACCGGAGTAATGTGGAAAGGACAAAGTGTTATCGTAAACCTTGATAACAGTTTAAATACCTGGGTTCATATTGTTTTAGCCTATGATTCTAAAACCAGTACTATCAATTGTTATACGAACGGTGCACCAAGTGCAAATGTTGGAGGTTTCCCGTTTGCTCCTGCAGAAGGCGTTGTAGGTACTGCAATATGGTATGCTGATGATCCGGGTACTTATGCTAACGTTAAAAATGCTCCGAAATATGGTGCTTTCCAAATGACAGGTACAAATGGTAAAGTGGTTTTTGGAAATCACCAGTTCGAAACAACACCTCCGTTAAACAATGGTTCACAACAAGACTGGGCTACTAGTTACGCAGGGTTAATGGATGAATTCAGAATTTATGATTCGGCTCTTGCAAGTAGTGAGGTTTCAGCTTTATATAAACTTGAAAAAGATAAAAGATAGAAATCTTTATAATACACCCGGATGAAAAAATTCCGGGTGTATTTTTTACTATTAATATCACAATTAAAAAAATGAAAAGCAGTTTTTATATCCCCCTTTTGTTAAGTGTTTTTATGTCCTGTTCTTCTTCTTCACCAGAAGGAGGAAATAGCGGAGGAACACCATTACCAACAAATCCGACATTACCAACCAAACCTTTGACAGATGCTGAAGCAATGGATCAGGTTCAAAAAGATGCCATTAAATATTTTTGGGATTATGCTGATCCTAATTCAAAACTGGCTCGTGAAAGATACCTTACCGAAGATCCGAATTTTGAATCTAATATTATTACAACAGGTGGTTCCGGTTTCGGATTGATGAGTATTGTAGTAGGAGTAGAAAGAGGTTTTTTGCCAAGGGCCGAAGCTGTTTCTAGACTTGCCACAGCTTTAACTTTCCTTGAAAAAGCAGACCGTTTTCACGGTGCATGGCCACACTGGATGGATAATAAAGCAGGAAAAGTGATTCCGTTCGGAACAAAAGATAACGGAGGAGATTTAGTAGAAACTTCTTTTGTCTGCCAGGCTTTAATTACCATCAGAGAATATTTTAAAAATGGAAGTACAGCCGAAAAAGAATTGGCAGCCAAAGCCGATTTACTTTGGAAAGGCGTAGAATGGGACTGGTACACCCAGGGACAGGATGCGTTATACTGGCACTGGTCTCCCAATTATGGTTGGGAAATGAACTTTAAATTAGAAGGCTATAACGAATGTCTTATTACCTACGTAATGGCGGCTTCTTCACCGACACACCCAATTTCTGCCGAAGCTTATCATAAAGCATGGGCGAGAAGCGGAGCAATTGTAAATGCTGGCTCTCAGTACGGAATTCCGGTTATTTTAAATTACAATGGCGCGACAGGAAATGTAGGGCCAATGTTCTGGTCACACTATTCGTATTTAGGTTTGGATCCAACTAATCTAAAAGATAAATATGCTGATTATTGGGCATTAACACAAAACCATGCAAAAATAATGGTTCAGTACAGTGTTGCCAATCCAAAAGGTTTTAAGGATTATTCAGATAAATGCTGGGGATTAACAGCAAGTTACACTCGTAATCCTGATGGAACAACGGGTTATACAGCGCATCAGCCTAACAATGATAACGGGGTTATTTCGCCTACCGCTGCCTTATCTTCTTTTCCATATACGCCAATAGAGTCTATGAAATTTTTGCATTATTTATACGATGATAATAAATCAAAATATGTTGGAATTGCAGGTCCTTACGATGCTTTTTCGCCACAATACAATTGGGTAACCGCCCGCTATCTGGCAATCGATCAGGGAACCATTGCACCCATGATCGAAAACTACAGAAGTGGTTTGTTGTGGAAGTTGTTTATGAATGCGTCAGACACCAAACAAGGGTTAATCAAACTTGGATTTAGTTCAACTAAATACGGATTCTAACAGTCATTAAATGAAATTTAAAATAACGTTCCTATTTCTGCTCTTTTCAGCAATTGGTTTTGCACAAAGCGAGGCAACGGGAAATTTTAAAACGGTTGTGGTGACCAGGTGCGAGCTGGGTTATGTATTGCACAAACCGGCCAATACCAAAGATAAAAAGCCCTTAATCGTTTTTATATCCGGTGATGGAGAAAAGGGAACTGACCTTGAAAAAGTCAAAATTAACGGCCCTTTAAAATATCTGAAATCGCATGCATTGGATGCCTATGTTCTGGCACCGCAATGTAAGGAAGATGAAAACTGGGATATTGAATCCATCTATCAATTGATTTTAAAAGTTCAGAAAGAGCATAATATTGATTCCAGCCGAATTTATGTCACAGGTTTAAGTTCTGGAGGCTGGGCCGCATGGAATTTAGCGCTTTCGCATCCCGATTTGTTTGCGGCAATTGTGCCGATTTCAGGTTTTATCGATTTAATCCAGTTGGAAGATGCGTGTAAAATAGCCCAGATTCCAACGCGAATTTATCACGGCTTACTGGATGATGTTGTAAACGTAGATTACGCTGTCACGATTTATAAAGAACTAAAAAAGTGTAATGCTAAAGATGTTCAACTGACCATTTTTGATGATGCCGGTCACGATAGCTGGACACGTGTATACGATAACCCTGAAATTTATAGCTGGATGTTTAAACAGATTAAAATAAATACAAATAAATAAAAACAATAGAATGAAAAAGAAATTAGTCTTACTGTTTTTAGGATGTGCTGTCTTGGGTTATGCCCAAAAAAAGAACACTAAAAATGCAGTAAAAATTAAACCGAAATCTGAGTTTGTAGCCGAGTTAATTTCAAAAATGACTTTAGACGAAAAACTGGGACAGTTAAATTTACCAACATCCGGTGATATTACTACAGGACAAGCTAATAGTTCTAATGTTGCAAAAAATATTGCTGAAGGAAAAGTAGGTGGTTTGTTCAATATAAAATCGGTTCAGAAAATCAGGGAAGTACAAAAAATTGCCGTTGAACAAAGCCGTTTAAAAATTCCATTGCTTTTTGGTATGGATGTTATTCACGGTTATGAAACAACATTCCCGATTCCTTTAGGATTGTCTTGTACCTGGGATATGAATTTAATCGAAAGAAGTGCCCAGATTGCCGCTCAGGAAGCAAGTGCAGACGGGATCAACTGGACCTTCTCGCCAATGGTAGACATTTCACGTGACCCGCGCTGGGGAAGAGTTTCTGAAGGTTCAGGGGAAGACCCGTACTTAGGAAGCCAGATTGCAAAGGCGATGGTTAACGGATACCAGCAAAAAGACTTATCAAAAAACAATACCATTCTGGCCTGTGTAAAACACTTTGCGTTATACGGAGCACCGGAAGCGGGACGTGATTACAATACAGTTGACATGAGTCATATCAAAATGTTCAATGACTATTTTCCACCTTACAAAGCGGCAGTTGATGCAGGTGTAGGTTCTGTGATGGCTTCTTTTAATGAAGTTGATGGAATCCCTGCAACCGGAAGTAAATGGTTAATGACCGATGTTTTAAGAAAACAATGGGGCTTTAAAGGTTTCGTAGTAACCGATTTTACCGGAATTCCGGAAATGATCGAGCACGGAATGGGGAATCTTCAGGACGTATCCGCTTTGGCTTTAAATGCCGGAGTTGAAATGGATATGGTAGGGGAAGGTTTTCTAAGCACTTTGAAAAAATCATTAGACGAGAAAAGAGTAACAATCCAGCAAATTGATAATGCGGTTAAACTGATTCTTGAAGCAAAATATGACCTGGGATTGTTTGAAGATCCTTATAAATATTGCGACGAAAAAAGAGCAAAAACAGAAATTTTTACGGCAGCCAGCAGAAAAGAAGCACGTGAAATTTCGGCACAATCACTGGTTTTATTAAAAAATCAAAATCAGGCATTGCCGCTTAAAAAATCAGGAACTATTGCACTGATCGGACCATTGGCGGATGCAAAAGAAAACATGCCGGGAACCTGGAGTGTCGCTACAAAAATGGAAAATGCAGTATCGCTTTTAAGAGGAATTAAAGAAGTGGCAGGACCTTCCGTTAAAGTTTTATATGCGAAAGGAAGCAATTTGGATTACGATGAAACTTTTGAAACCAATGCAACGATGTTTGGTAAAACCTTACACCGTGACGGCCGTTCAAAAGAAGAATTGTTAGCAGAGGCGCTTAAAATTGCCAATCAGTCTGATGTAATTGTAGCAGCACTGGGAGAATCTGCAGAAATGAGCGGAGAATCCAGCAGCCGTACCAATCTGGAAATTCCACAGGCACAGAAAGATTTATTGCAGGCGTTGATTAAAACTGGAAAACCGGTAGTTTTAGTATTATTCGATGGTCGTCCGTTGGTATTAAATGAAGAAAACGCAACCGTTCCGGCTATTTTAAATGCCTGGTTCGCCGGAAGTGAAGCCGGATACGCGATCGCAGATGTTTTGTTTGGAGATGTGAATCCATCCGGAAAACTGACTGCTACTTTCCCAAGAAGCGTAGGACAGGTGCCGATTTACTACGCACACAAAAATACAGGAAGACCGCTTTCCAACACAGAAGGAAAATTTGAAAAATTCAGATCGAATTATATCGATGAAAGAAACGAACCTTTATTCCCATTCGGATTTGGTTTAAGTTATACCACTTTTGAGTATTCGAATTTGAAAATTTCATCCGATAAAATGAACTTTAGCGGAAAAGTAAAGGTGACCGTTGATGTTGCCAATACAGGAAATTTCGACGGAAAAGAAACCGTTCAGTTATACATCAGGGATTTAGTCGGATCAGTGACAAGACCTGTCAGAGAACTAAAAGGATTCCGGAAAATAGCCTTAAAAAAGGGAGAAAAACAAATGGTGACTTTTGAGATCACAGTAGAAGATTTAAAATTTTATAATTCTGATTTACAATTCGTAGCAGAACCGGGGCAGTTTGATGTTTTCGTTGGAACAAATTCAAACGCCGATAAGAAAGTTAGTTTTGAGTTAACTAAATAGTTGGTTTGTTAATTAGTAATTAGCCCTTCGGATTTGGTTAACCGAGGGGCTTTTTTTAGCTAAAAATGCAAAGTATTCATAACAAAATAAGATCAAAATGAAAATAAATAAATGGTGTTCCATACCGATTTTGCTGTTTCTTCTGGGGCTGGTAAATAGCACTTCAGCTCAGAATGTTCCCGGAAAAACAGCTTGGTTTGATCCGGCGAAGCCCGCTACCACCTATTGTAACCCCATAAACATCGGATACAATTACACGACTCAGAATCACAATGGCATTCCCGAATCCCGACGGTCGAGTGCAGATCCTGTCATTATTACTTATAAAGGCGACTATTATTTGTTTGCCACGAATCAGGCAGGATTTTTCTGGAGCAAGGACATGTCCGACTGGAAATTCGTTTATGGAAGTTTCCAGAGAAATCCGGGTGATGATGATCAGTGCGCACCCGCAGCCTGGGTCGTAAATGATACTTTATTTTACGTAGGTTCGACCTGGAAAAAAGATCATCCGGTCTGGAAAACAGCCGATCCGAAATCAGGAAGATGGACCAGACATGTGAACACGGCCATGCTGCCCACCTGGGATCCCGCGATTTTTCAGGATGATGACAAAAAGGTATATATGTATTACGGTTCAAGCGGAAAATTACCACTTGTAGGCGTCGAAGTAGATTACAACACCTGGCTTCCAAAAGGCAATCAGGCCGATTATGTCAAATTATACGCTGCAACAGAAGTAGAGGACATTCAGAAACCTTACGGACAGGCAAAAGCCGTGGTAGGTTTAGATCCTGCGGCACACGGTTGGGAACGTTTCGGACCCAACAATGATATGGAACCGGCACCCTGGGGCAATTTTATCGAAGGAGCGTGGATGACCAAACACAACGGAAAATATTACATGCAATACGGAGCTCCGGCTACCGAGTTTAAAGGCTATGCCAATGGTGTTCACGTGGGGGATAATCCTTTAGGACCATTCGTTTACCAAAAGCACAATCCGATGTCGTATAAACCCGGTGGATTTGTGATTGGTGCCGGACACGGAAATACTTTTGCCGACAATTATGGGAATTATTGGAATACCGGGACGTGTAAGATTTCGATCAAAGACCGCTTCGAACGCCGTATCGACATGTTCCCCGCAGGATTCGATAAAGACGATGTGATGTATTCCATTACGGCTTATGGCGATTTCCCTATTGTATTGCCAACGGCCCAGAGAGATCAGATCAAAGGTGCCTCTTCCGGCTGGATGTTATTGTCTTATAAAAAACCAGTGACTGTTTCTTCTGCTGAAGAATGCAAAGAGGTCGAAACACACCGAATGGATCATGGCGGGAAAAAAGTATATGAGAAAATATGTTACGATGCGGCCAACTTAACCGATGAAAATATTCAGACCTACTGGTCAGCCACATCCGATAAACGAGGCGAGTGGCTGCAGCTGGATTTAGGCAGAAAGATGGAAATCAACGCGCTGCAAGTCAATTATGCCGATCATAAAGCCACACAGTTTAATAAAGCGATGGACATGTATTATCAGTATCAAATCCTGATGTCCGATGATGCCGTAAACTGGACTCTGGTAGTCGATAAATCAAATAATGATAAAGATGTGCCCCACGATTATGTGGAGCTGACAAAAGCCATAAAAGCGCGTTATATTAAGATGGTAAACATTCATAATGCTTCGGGAATGTTTGCGGTTTCAGATTTCAGGGTTTTTGGAAACGGATTAGAAGAAAAACCAAAGTCAGTGGCTGATTTTAAAGTCAAAAGAAATGCAGCCGATTCCCGTAATGCGATGATTTCGTGGAAAAAACAGGCAGATGCGATCGGCTACAATATTTACTATGGAATTACTCCGGATAAATTATACAACAGCATAATGGTCTACGCAGACAGTTCTTATGATTTCAGAGGTTTGGATAAAGGAACAAAATATTACTTTACCATTGAGCCTTTTAATGAAAACGGAATCGGTACAAAGGGTAAGATTATCGAGGTAAAATAATTTTTTACAGAATGAATTTTTTAAAACGCTGATTGCAACAAAAAAGTTGTTAATCAGCGTTTTTTTTTGAGAAAAGCTTTTGTAAAAATAGGGTGGGTTGTAAAGAATTTTGTTCCTTTGCGTTGTTCGCAAATAAAGCGGGCAAATAACCCAAAATGCTATAAAAACCATGAGAAAAACGATTCTTTTAACTGTTTTAGTTTTAAACGGATTGACATCTTTTGCGCAATCAAACGATGAAAAAAACATTAAATTATTCTACAAAAAAGCCTTAACCGAGTCCAAATGTTATACCTGGCTTGAATATTTGTCGAACGATATCGGAAGCCGTTTATCCGGCTCTGCAACTGCTGAAGCGGCAGTTCAATATACCAAAACACAATTAGAAAGATTAGGACTTGATAAAGTATACCTTCAGGAAGTAATGGTGCCGCATTGGGTACGAGGTGAAAAAGAAACGGCTTATATTCTGGATAATAAAACCAAAACAGTAGTTCCGATTTGTGCTTTGGGCGGATCGGTGGCAACGGCAAAAACAGGGCTTACCGCTGAAGTCATCGAAGTACAGGGAATTAAAGAATTAGGAGAACTGGGAGCAGATAAGGTAAAAGGAAAAATTGTGTTTTTTAACAGACCAATGGATCCTGAAAATATCGAAACTTTTAAATCTTACGGAGCTTGCGTCGATCAGAGATTTGCAGGAGCAAAAGAAGCTGCAAAATTAGGGGCAGTAGGAACAATTGTTCGTTCGATGAACTTACGTTTAGACGATTTTCCTCATACTGGAGCGCAAAGCTATGGTGATTTACCAAAAGAGCAGTACATTCCAACAGCTGCTATTAGTACCAACGGAGCAGAATTGTTAAGTACAACACTAAAAAACAATCCGGCTTTAAAATTCTATTTCAAACAATCCTGCGAAACGTTACCGGACGTTTTATCGTATAACGTAATTGGTGAACTGACAGGAAAAGAACACCCTGAAAACATTATGGTTGTCGGCGGGCATTTGGATTCCTGGGACCTGGCAGACGGTTCACACGATGATGGAGCTGGTGTAGTACAAAGTATGGAAGTAATCCGTATTCTGAAAAACTTAAACTACAAACCTAAAAATACAATTCGTGTCGTGTTATTCATGAACGAAGAGAATGGTGGAAAAGGCGGAGCGAAATACGAGGAAGTTTCAAAGAAAAACAATGAGAACCATATTTTTGCTTTAGAAAGTGATTCCGGTGGATTTAGCCCAAGAGGATTTTCAATACAGGCAGATGATGCCAATGTTAAAAAAATACAAGGATACAAAGACTTTTTTGAGCCTTATTTAGTGCACAGTTTCACCATTGGACACGCAGGATCGGATATTGATCATTTAACGTCTAAAGCTATTGTAAAAGCTGGTTTAAAACCGGATTCACAACGTTACTTTGACTATCACCACGCAGCAAACGATAAATTTGATGCGATCAACAAAAGAGAATTAGAACTTGGAGCGGCTACAATGACAGCTCTGATGTACCTGATGGACCAAAACGGAATCGATGCGCCTAAGGCCAATTAAGATTTCAGAAATAAATATAAAAGCTGCAAGTGACCTACTTGCAGCTTTTTTTTGGAAGTAATCGAAAGTAATCAGATTTTCATGACAATACAGTAATACAAAAAGGTGACCGGAATATTAGAAAGCAAAATCAGGATTTTAATTCCAATGTCTTTTCGCAGTTCCGGCATTCGTATAAAAAGGTCGGTCAGGTGCAACAGCATGATCGTATTCAGCACAATGGCCGAAACCACAAACGGACTTGCTATCACCAGAACATTTGAATTTTCATTCGAAAGAATGTACAGGACAAACAGCAGTGTACTAATTGTAAACGATCCGATCGTTAAGTCAATGGATGCTGTTTCATCGAAAGTTTTTTTGTCAATAGTTTTCATGAGTCTAAATATTAAAAGTTTTCTGAATCGTATGAATGGGTGTAAACAACATTTGTGAAAAGTCCAGATAATGAAACGGTAATGCTTTTTTGCCTCTTTTGTATTGTTGCATAAAATAATTGATTTCTTTAAGGTAGAAGGGCGTTCCGGAAGCAATTACCAGAATTAAATACAGGCTTTTTTTACCATTTCCCCACAGGTAATACTGCATTCCGATTTCTTCGCGTACCGAAATCCCGGTATTGGTCAGGACGTGAATGATATCATGGTCTTCGAGTTTAGGCTGCATATCAAAATCATTTTCAGAAAGAAAGTTTCCTAATCCAAAACCTAAACTTCCTTCCGGATAGTGTAATAAGGCAGTCTGGTCAATTTCCCACGGTTTATTTTTTTTGAAATACTTTTGGTAAGGCTGTTTGCTGTATTCGTATATTTTTTCAATAATCCGGTCTTTCATAAGTTGGTTATTTTTTAAAAGTTCTTTGAATTTCAAAGTGAATAAGTAAAAGAAAAAGCCAATGAAGATTCAATCAGCTTTTTTGATTTTAATAGTTATCGAGGATCGTTATTAAAAGTTTAGAATCGGCAAGGTCAGAAGGGGCAACGACTTTTTCTTCTAGGGGAATATTATTGCCATAACGCTCTTTTAATATTTTTCCAACTCTCGGATCAGCTAGATTAAAATCTTTCAATTCTCTAAGTTTTGATAATTCGATTCCTGCTGCATTTTTATAAATTTTCCAGACCAATTCAGAGCAGTAGATCCTGTTATCGGTCCATTCGAAATAAGCATCATATTCTTTACCATCGAATTGTTGGCTGTACTGTTTCATTTTTTGAAGTACTTCAGGTTTCAGGACACTGTCGTTTTTCAATCGTTTCACCACATATTTGCTGTCTTTTCCGTGTTTGATCCAATCTTCAAGTGGTGTAAGTTTTACGGGCTGAATGGCTTCAAAAACGAACCATTTTCCGTTTATATCGTAAATAATTCCACAATGCGAAAACTTTGAATTAGTAGCGATACGAACGGCTTCGCATTGTTTAGATTCTGAAGTTTGAAAAATTATATCGCCATCTTTGTATTTGCCGGATACCGTTTTTTCCAGTTTATTTCCCGTAAATGGATTGTTTGGAAAAACCTTCAGACTAATAAACAATGCTAATCCAAAACTGATTAGGAATGTAAGTAACGGAAATAGATATTTTTTAGATTTCATGAAGTATAAATTAAAGTACTTTGAATTACAAAGTAAATAATAAAAAAAATAGCTGCCAAATAAAATGACAGCTATTTTTTTAAATATAAAGTAAAGTGGTTTTAGATTCTGAAAATTCCTCCGAAAGCAATAATTCGCTGGAAGAAAAGGAAATGCTGGGAAGCTTTATCTTCACTGCTTGTGGTAGTTCTGATATCCTTCATATCAATATAACCGCCCTTTAATTCTCCCTGAATATAGAAGTATTTGAAAAACGTAAAGTTAATACCTGCTTTTGCAGATAAACCATAACCGGAAACATGAAAATCATCATGACGTTCTTTTCCTAAAAGTGTGGTATTGGTTTTAGGATATAAAACTCCGGCACCTAAACCTTCCGTTAGATTAATCTGAAATTTATCTGTATTCGGTAACCCGAACAATTTAGAAATATCATCATGCCTGGAAACCTCGGTATTCACATAATTCAGACCATCTGTATGTTCGTACATTAAAAAAGCAGGAGGATTTCCCTGAGGAACATCAGAACCACCTTCCTGAGCACCATTTAAAGACATGTCTACAGGTTGGTTATTATATTCTCCGTTATAATAAGATCCGGCCTGATCAGCGGGTAAATTAATATAGCCCGTCACATTAGCCGTTTGATTCTGAGTCATTACATATTTCATGTGGTCCCAGCCAATCGAAACACTGTAATGGTCATTAATAAAATATCCCATTCTAAAGTTAGTCTGCGGAATTGTCATATTAGCCGGATTTACATAATCAATATGCCATCCTTTTGGTTTATCATGCGCCTTCATATCTGCCACCGTAAAGTTGTAATCTTTACCTCTGAAGTTGACATCAGATTTGGTGTAACTGTCTCTGTTACCACCCCAGGAAACGAAGAATTTACCTTTGTTGTGAGCGGTGTATCTTTCTACTGCGATTTCTTCTTGTGCAAAAGTGTTTAATGAAAAACCTAATAGGACAAAAAATAAAAATTTAGTTTTCAATGAACTTATGTATTAAATTTAAAATGCGTTAACTGTTTTTCTGATAGCAACCAATTTGGTCATTAAACCTTCAAAATAGTCTAAATGTAACATGTTGGCACCATCACTTTTCGCGTTAGCAGGATCAAAATGAGTTTCGATAAAAATACCGTCAACTCCAACTGCGATACCGGCTTTGGCAACAGTTTCAATCATATCAGGTCGTCCTCCCGTAACACCAGCCGTTTGATTTGGCTGCTGTAAAGAATGTGTAACATCCAGAACCGTAGTAGCATATTGCTGCATCGTCGGGATGCCTCTGTAATCAACGATCATGTCCTGATAGCCAAACATCGTTCCACGATCCGTAACGATCACGTTTTCATTATGACAGTCCAAGACTTTCTGAACCGCGTGTTTCATGCTTTCCGGACTCATGAATTGTCCCTTTTTCAGGTTTACCACTTTTCCTGTATTGGCAGCCGCCACAACTAAATCTGTCTGACGTACCAGAAAAGCAGGAATTTGTAGAACATCTACATATTGTGCTGCCATTTCAGCATCTTCATTGGTATGAATATCTGTTACGGTAGGAATATGAAAGGTCTCTGAAACTTTTCTTAAAATTTTTAATGCTTTTTCATCACCAATTCCGGAAAAACTATCAATTCGGGAACGGTTTGCTTTTTTAAAGGATCCTTTAAAAACATAAGGGATCTCAAGTTTGTCGGTAATACCAACTAATTTTTCAGCAATTCTAAGTGCCATTTCTTCTCCTTCAATGGCGCAAGGCCCGGCTAGTAAAAAGAAATTTCCGCTATCAGTATGCTTAATTTGTGGAATATGTTGTATGTTCATAGTATGATTTTTTTGACTGTGCAAAGGTAGTTATGATTTATGAATCGCAGATGAAGATTTAAGTTTTTTTTATGACTCCGTTACGTATCGGAACACCGATTTACTCCGGTATTTTTCACTTGAAAAAACAGGGTTTCCTGAATAAAAATGATTTTCATTTCTATTGTGACTGAAGTTTAGTGGAATTATGAGAATTTAAGTTAATTTCCTGCTTTGTCTTTTTATAGTAATGGGCATCAATTGAAAGAAAATAGTAAGATGTTGTTCGTAGATGAATTTTTAATTCTTTATAATCGTTTCTATCAGATTATCTTTTTTTAACTGGATTATTTTTTCAAAACTTAAATCTTTAATTTTTAAATCTTTATCACTTCTTAAAACTTCATATTTATTTTCGTGTTGATTTACATAAATTAAGTCATATAGATCTAAAGTGTCATTTTCTTTTGCTATAACATAAGCTCTTTTCCAGTTTTTTGTAATTAGTCCAAATTTTCCAGTTTGTTTATTTATAATAATATCACCAGTTTTTGAATCAAAATAAATTTCCTGTAAATCACCATAATGATCTTCAATTTCTGCCAAGTACAATCCCCCGCTAATGAATCCCAAAAGCAGTAGTAAAATTACTACACCAAATACAATGATCTTCTTTTTCAAATCGTTGATTTTCTAATATATTTATTCAGTTTTAAACCTTTACTAAAAAATAATTATTAATCTTTTTTCAGACGCAATCCCATCGGAACCATTAAAATTCCTTTTTCATAAATGTTCAGGTACAGTTTTATGGGTTTCTTTTGTCCGTCCCATTTCAGTTCATAAACATTCAGGAATCCGGCTCCCATATCGCTTCTTTTGGTCGGGAAAGGGCAGCAGGTTTCCAGTCGGGTATAGGTGATTTTTTCTCCGTTTGGTCCGGCCAGCGCATTTAAAAAACGGGTTTCGTTCAGCGCCTCATCTTTGGTATTCCGGTAAAAGATATTCACCGGATAATCCGGATCGTAACCGTATTTTTTATCATTGCTGAATAACGTAATGACAAATGTATTGTCTTTTTTCAAAACTAAATCCGGAGCATTGTCATCTACATTTTTCAAAGTCGATTTGGTGCTGATACAAGAAGTTACCGAAATAAGCAAAACGATAAACAGAGCTGTTTTTTTCATGTTAATGATGTATTTTGTAGTACAAATGTAAGCGGTAAAAACGATTTTTAAAATAATCTGCATTAAGAAAATTATGACCTGAAATGCGTAAATTAAATTTTAAATCTTCGGATTCTCTGCTTTCAGATTCCCATTTGAATTCAATTTTAAAATACCAGTTACAATCAGATATTGTGCCACAAGATAGGTTAACATGATATAAAAAGAACTTTTTTCAATTGGCGTGTGAAATTTATTTACTGCCAGAATACTGTCGGAAGCAATAAAGACGATCGCCCCCATAAAAACATACTGATTTCCGGGGCTTTTCCAGGTTAAAAATCCATTGAATGCAAATAATAACATTAACGAAATTACGGTTGCGTAAACAATTACAGGAATTTTCAGATCTCCTAAAGTCGGTAATAAAAGGGATAACATGCCCATTAGATAACATGCAATTACAAGGCTTCCAATTAAAAAAGCGGCTTTGTTTTTTTTAGAACGAATTTTGGTTTGTTTATTAAAAAGAGCAGAATAAATAACGTGGGAAATAAGAAAAGCAACCAATCCGAGAATAAAATAAATCTCGTCTATATCTGCAAAAAGTAAAATGACATCACCAATCCAGGAAAATAGCAGGGCGCTTAGAATGATATTTTTGGTTGGAAATTTTTTATGAAGATAAACAGAAAATCCCAGTAAAGGAATCAGGATTGGTTTTAAGAAAAGATCAAAACTCTCATATCCTAAAAGTAAAATCAGCAGGTAAACAATACTAAAACCAATATAGATTTTAAGAAATAAAGTATTTTTCATAGTTTGGGGGATTATGAATGGATAAGTTGATTTTGGGCAGTTTTAAAATCAATCAGAACAAAATACACTGAAACAAAAAAGGAGAAAGTCAAATAAGCAATAATAACATAATTGGCAAATGGAAAAATAGTGTTCAGTCCAAACCAGTCTCCGTAATAAGAAATTATTCCAATCGCTGTTACAAAACGAAAACCTTCCCAGAAAGGGGCATACTTACTTTTGTCCATAAGTTCACTGTAACTGTAAATGGTCACCAGAATAAAAAAACCGTAAAGAAAGATATTCGGCAAACCAATTTTGGCAATATTATCAAATAAATAAGTGACAAACAAAAGTGTGATTAAGACCTGTGCAACCGACCAATAAACCAGTTTTTGGGAATTTTGTGTGCCGTATTTTTCAAACTCAAAAACATTCTCGATTTTGTTTACAGGGAATAGTTCTTCGAAATTTTCCGGACGCCAGCCTGTTGGTTTAAACCAGATGGTAAGTTTGTCTTTCCATTTTGGAGCACGCCAGGCGTCTTTAATGAGTAAAGTTAAATGCTGAAAGTTAATTCGTATCGGGTTCCAGGTATTGGCGGGTCTCGTGATTCCGAAGACAGGCGGAACTTCATCTAATTCTTCCTGAAAAGTCCCAAAAAGCTTATCCCAGAAAATAAAGATTTGTGAATGATTTTTGTCTAAATATTCCGGATTTATGGCATGATGCACACGATGATGGGAGGGAGTTACCAAAATGTGTTCAATAAAACCCATTTTTTTGATGTGCTTGGTATGATACCAAAATTGTAAAAATAAATGAAGCGGAAGGGTAATCGCAATGACAGTAGCAGGAACGCCCAGCAATGCGGCAGGAATCAGTAAAAAAGTAAATAAATTGACTAAGCTTGCAATAGGCTGTCGCAGTGCACAGGCTAAATTAAATTCTTCGCTGCTGTGATGTATCGCATGTTTGTTCCACAGAAAATTAATCTGATGCGCTAAGCGGTGGCTCCAGTAGCCATAAAAATCGATCACAAAAAAGGCAATGCAATAGGAGAGAATGTTGGCTTCCAGATGATAAACCGCAATTTTAGAAACGAGCCATTCATAGGAAATAAAAGTAAGGCTCAATCCTAAAACATCCTTTACCGAATTGGTAATTCCGGAACTGATACTCGATACGCTGTCTATTAAAGGTGCAGTATCGTCCTTTTTGTAAATGCCATATATTTTTTCGATTATAATTAATACTAAAAAAACAGGTGTGGCGATAATTAATATTTTTCCATATTCTTCCATAAAAAAAACATTCAATTTTTATCAAATATAGATAAAATTGAATGTTTTTTAAAATATTCTCAGTTTAAACAATTTCGGCGCTTAACCCGGCTTCGAGAAGTTGTGTGCACTGTGGTTTCAATTTGTCCATGGGGCCCGTCTTTACAGTGCATTTTCCGTTGTAGTGTACGATTAGGGAACATTGTTCCGCCTGTTCAGGTGTATGACTGCAAACACGCATTAAAGTCTCGATTACGTGATCAAAAGTGTTTACATCATCATTGTAAACAATGATTTCGTTATTGAAAGCCGTAGCTTCTTTTTCCCGGACTCTTTCTCTTACTTTTTCTTTAGTACTCATTTTTTTTTAAGTTTTTGTACTGTTGTAATTACTATTTTTCTTTATCAAAAGATTTACAATTCAGCAGTTTTAAAAAGCTAAATCGGTGTTAATCTGTCTAATCTGCGGGCAATTAAATTTTAGATAATTAGCTATCTAATTTACGTATTTTAATGAAACCCAGTTGTTTCTTTGAAACTTTTTAACATATGTCAGGCCTTTTTCTGTACACGAAGCATCAATAAACGGAATGTCTTCCTCATAAAAACCGCTTAACAGTAAAGTCCCTTTTGGATTTAAACAATCTACATAAGCCTGCATATCGTTTAACAAAATGTTACGGTTGATATTCGCTATGATCAAATCATATTTTTTACCGGCCAACAGCGCAGCATCGCCTTCATAAACGGTAATGTGTTTACAATTATTGCGTTCTGCATTTTCGATTGAATTCAGGTAACACCAGTTGTCGATATCAATGGCATCAATAGGCTGAGCCCCTTTCATTTCTGCCAAAATAGCTAAAATCGCAGTTCCGCAACCCATATCCAGTGTTTTCAAACCATTCACATCCGTTTCAAGCAAGTGCTGAATCATCATATGCGTTGTTTCGTGATGACCTGTTCCGAAACTCATTTTTGGCTCGATAATAATATCAAACTCCGCATTGGTTTTTTCATGAAAAGGCGCACGAACATGGCATTTTCCATCCACATCAATGGCTTCAAAATTCTTTTCCCATTCTTCGTTCCAGTTTACCTGATCGATTTCTTCAATGGTATATTCAATTTTAAATTCTTCCGATTCTAAAATATAAATGTCATCCAGGATATTCTCATCCCACAAATCTTTTTTCACAAAAGCCGAAATTCCGTTTTCTGTTTCTGTAAAAGTCTCAAACGCTTTCTCGCCTAATTCTGCAATTAAAATTTCTGAACCCGGTTCTTTGGGTTCAATGGTAAAATGGTATCCTAAATATATGTTCGACATAACTGATTTTTTTTGCAAAGGTAAGAATCCAAAGCAGAAGTTGTTTACAAATCCGGCAGAACGTTATTAATTTTTAGACCTAAAAAAAAGCGATACCGAAGTACCGCTTTTGATTTTTATATAAATCTAAAATTATATTGCAGTTACAATAGCTAGGAAGTCCTCTGCTTTTAAAGCAGCACCTCCGATTAACCCACCGTCTACGTCTGGTTTACCAAAAATTTCCTTAGCGTTATCCGGTTTTACAGAACCACCATATAAGATAGAAACTTCGTCAGCGATATCAGCTCCAAAAGCTTTACGTACCACTTCTCTGATGAATTCGTGCATTTCCTGTGCTTGCTCCGGAGAAGCAGTTTCTCCTGTTCCGATTGCCCAAACCGGCTCGTAAGCTAAAACAATTTTAGACCATGATTCTTTTGCGATATGAAATAATCCGTCACGTAATTGGTTTTCAACAATGTTGAAATGGTTATCGGACTGACGGTCTTTTAATTCTTCTCCAAAACAGAAAATAACAGTTAGATCATGTTTCAGCGCAGTATCTACTTTACTTGCGATTAAAGCATCTGTTTCATGAAAAAAAGCTCTGCGCTCAGAGTGACCAAGAATTACGGTGTTTACTCCAATGCTGGTTAACATGTCTGCAGAAATTTCTCCTGTAAAGGCACCGCCTTCAGCCTGATGAACGTTTTGAGCAGCAACACCAATCGTTGTGTTTTTTACTTTGGCAACAGCTGCCTGTAAGTTTACGAATGTTGGTGCAACAATTACCTGAGCAGCAGTTTGTGCTGGTATTTTGGTAATTAATTCGTTTAATAATTCCTCAGTTTGTGCGGCATTTTTATGCATTTTCCAGTTTCCTGCAACAATCTTTTTTCTCATTTTGGTAGTTTTTATTATTCTTTTAATTTTTGTTTAGGTGAAAGGGCAATTTTTATTGCACTTATTTTAATCCTTGTAAAGTGGCATTGATTTTATCAAAATCGGTTTCGATAGCTCTGTATAAAACAATTTTGCCTTTTTTGTCGACGATAATATATCTTGGAATCCAGTCTAAGTCGATTGCTTTTCCAAAAACACCTTTCATACCGTCATTCATCATAAAATGATCTCCTTTTAATTCGTGTTTTTCAATTCCGATTTTCCATTTATCAGCGGTTTTGTCAGCAGAAAGGAAAAGATAAGAAACATCAGGATTATTCGCTTGCAGTTCTTTTACTTTTGGCATTGCTTTTACGCAATCACCACACCAGGAAGCCCAAACTTCGATAACCAAAGTTTTTCCTTTGTATTTTTTTAATATGTTTTTAAAAGCAACCTGGCTTCCATCAGTCGCTGATAGTTTTTCAGATAAGGCTTCTTTAGAAAAACTGGTTTTCTGAGCCTGTGAGCATGAAAATGTAATAAAGGCAATAAAGAGCAGCGCTATTTGTTTCATAGTAGGATTATAAAATTTTATTTCAATACTGAATTCACAAAGTTAAACAAAGAAATCGAATGCCAAATGGAGATTAACAAAATTTGAACACTGCCTTATTTTATCACAAAACAGGAAATTTCGGTTACAAAAAAGAGTATGAAATCGTAATAGTTCGTTGGAAAAATTCAAATTTTGCATAAATTTCAGCCGGAAGATTTTTACATCGGCAGCAAAATGATGTTTATTTGCTTTTTAAGCATTTAAAAACTTAAAAAAAACGCCGCTGATTTCCTTTTTTGAATGCCCGGTTATCAATTCAGATCATAATTTCCGTTGGCCCATTTTTTAGAGGGAACAATCCATTCGTCTAAAGCTTTGTATAAAAAGCCGTGTTTTAAATTGGTATTTAGTTCGATTTCCCTGAAATGATTCACTTTCAGTTTTGAAGTTTCTTTTCGCTTAACGGCCGACACGCCCAAAACATCGGACTTTTCATAAATGGTCAGAATGTTTCCACAGAAATTGATGTCCGGAATTTCCTGAATATCGATATCGCGAAAGCAGCCAATAAATACAAAATTCACTTCCGGATTCGCTAAATAAGTCGAAACATATTGTGCAATGTAACCACCTTTAGAAGTTCCGATGACGGTAATTTTATTCGGCTTAATTCCCTTTTTTAGTAGTTTGTGAATTTGTTTAACCACTTTTTCTGCATACTCGGCCGCATTGGTGTTCTTTTTTCTTTTTTCGCTGTAAACAATAAAATTACCGGCCTTAAAAGAATTGATGATTTCATTGTATTCCGCTTTGCCATATTCCGGATGAGCTTCGCTCAAATCGTGCTCTTCGATAAATTTATTGTGCAGGAAAAAAATGTAGGCCTGTTCGGTGGTTTTTGTTGGTATCTGGCTATAACCTAAAATGCAGGAAAGGATGATCAGTAAAAAAGTAATGGTCTTAAATGGTTTCTTCATTGTGGTTTAAATAGGATTGTTATTTAGATCTTAAAATTATTATTTTACACTTAATGGTTTTGGAGTATTAGGATAAAAACTTAAAACTTCCTCTGCATCCTTTTTACTTAAATATTCTAAGTCTATACTATGGATAGTTTCTTCAGTACTCTGGGTTGATCGTAATAAAATTAATTTAAAAATTTCCCTTTTTTCCTCTATGCTTTTTTTGCTTTTACTAAGATACCCCTCATAGGCTTTAGCCATTTGTAACCATATTTTTATCTCGTTATCAGGATGTAAATCTCTCTTAAAATCGGTTATAGTTTGCTCTAAACTGCTTTTGTCTACTTCTGCAAAAACATTGTGGATGGTTTTTATTTTTTCAATTTGTTCTTGAGTCAAAGAATCGTGAACAACTTTATTGAGTTGAAATTTATTTGCATTAATCTCCTGAATCTGATCTTCTTTTTTGTTACAAGATAGAATTAGAAAAAGGAAAAGAAGATAGGAGTAATTTTTCATGATTTGAATTAATAAGTTTTGAGTTCTTCGTTGGTAATTTTTTAATTGTCATTATTATTACAGATGTAAAAAAAGCGCCAATACTTCTAAAAATGTAGAATATTGGCGCTTATTATAAGGTTTATTATTTTTTAAAGGCTGTAGGCAACGTCCGATAATTTTAAATCATCAACATCGTTATAATGTACTTTCTGAATTATAGTTCCTTTATGTAAAATTACGATACTTGGATTAGCTCTTTCGATCGTTTTTAAGGCAGTTGCATCGCAGAAATAGAAATCAACATTTAAACCGTATTGTTTTTTGGCCTTTGCAATTTCATCAGGCCCCGAAGCCGTCATTGCAATTACTTTATATCCTTTCGCTTTGGCTTCCTGATTTACTTTTTCCAGTTTTTTCATGCCTTCAGGATTCGATAAATTTAAATCGTAGGTCACAAAAATCACTAATTTCGGTTCTTTCAGCAATTCTTCTTTATAATCAGAATCGTCTTTTACCATTGTGAAATCATGAATTGGCGGCACATAACCTTCAGTGATTACTTTGTCTTTTCTGTCCACGAAAACAGCACCGGCAGGAATATTGGCTAACTCTTTTTCGGTAAATTCTTTATCCACTCCGTTTACTTTGTAGATAAAAATCATTTCAACCACAGATTTTGGAGCACCGTCGGGAATTTTCATTCCTTCCTCAATGTTGTTACCCACTTTGAAAGGACGGAAATCTTTTATCGGATTGTGATTCAATACCCAAACCGCCATAAACACGCACAAAACCACGCTTATTAAAGTGATGATATTGGTTACCAGCTTAGAAAATAAAGGTTTAACCAATTTTTTATTGAAGAATAAAATTAGAATAAAGAAAAGTAAAACAATGTCTTTTGTAAACGATTGCCACGGTGTAAGGTGTAAAGCGTCTCCAAAACAGCCACAATCCTTCACCACATCAAAATAAGCAGAGTAGAAGGTCAGGAAGGTAAAGAAAACGATCAATAGCAATAAGAACCAAATCGTTGCTTTTGCTTTGTACCCTACTAATAACATTACTCCTAAAACCACTTCTAAAATCACTAAAAAGATCGCTAATCCTAAAGCCAGCGGCTCTAAAAAAGGCATATTGAAAACCGGTTCACTAAAATATTCAGCCAGTTTATAAGAGAAACCAACCGGATCATTGAGTTTAATTAATCCCGAAATGATAAATAATACGCCGACAAAAAGTCTTGAGAATTGGGTAATGATGTTTTTCATAAGTATAGTTTAATTTAAATTCCAATTTCTTCAGATTCCCCCTAAGGCCGGGATTTGGAATTTGGAATTTGGAATTTTTTATTTCATTGGATTTAAAATCAACGCAAAAACCGAGTAATTGATCATGTCCTGATAATTGGCATCAATGCCTTCAGAGACTAAAGTTTTGCCTTTATTGTCTTCAATTTGTTTGACACGAAGCAGTTTTTGCAGGATCAGGTCAGTAAGTGAACTCACGCGCATGTCGCGCCACGCTTCGCCGTAATCATGGTTTTTGGCTTCCATTAATTCTTTGGTCAGTTTAATTTTGGCGTCGTATAATTCGGTTGCTTTTTCTACATCCAGATCCGGCTGGTCCACAACACCTAATTCTAACTGGATCAAAGCCATGATAGAATAATTGATAATTCCGATAAACTCTCCTTTTTCATCCTCATCGACTTTACGGATTTCATTTTCCTGTAAACTTCTGATGCGTTGTGCTTTTATAAAAATCTGATCCGTAAGGGAAGGCAGTCTCAGAATGCGCCATGCACTGCCATAATCTTTCATTTTATTGATAAATAAGGTACGGCAAACCGTGACTACATTATCATATTCTAAGGAAGTATTCTTCATTTATTGCTGTATATTTGCTTAAATTTCTTCAAAAATAAGGATAAAATTAAAGAGTTTCAAGTTTAAGGTTTTCTTTGTTTCAAGTTTTTTGTAAACAAATTGTTAACGCCACACCTTAAAACCTGAAACCTGAAACAAAAATCACAAAAAAATGAAAATTAATTGCAAAGGCCAACTGATTGATTTATCGATCCCTAAAGTGATGGGAGTTATGAATGTCACGCCGGATTCTTTTTTTGATGGCGGAAAATATAAAAATGAATATGAGATTGTCACGCGCGCGGGCAAAATTTTAACCGATGGCGCAACATTTCTGGATATTGGCGCTTATTCCAGCAGGCCCGGTGCCGATTTTGTATCGGAGCAGGAAGAAATTGATCGCATTGTTCCGGCTATTGAAATAATTCTAAAACACTTTCCGGACGCACTGCTCTCGATCGATACCTTTAGGGCAGAAGTGGCCAAAGCAAGTATCGAAAGCGGCGCTGCGATTATAAACGATATTGCCGCGGGAGGATTAGACGATAAAATGTTTGATGTAATTGCAAAATA
Organism: Flavobacterium sp. ENC; assembly: GCF_020991415.1. GTDB lineage: Bacteria > Bacteroidota > Bacteroidia > Flavobacteriales > Flavobacteriaceae > Flavobacterium. Next base: position 61,678 of record NZ_JAJMOY010000002.1, read on the forward strand.
CAATGTTCCGTACATCATGATGCACATGCGGGGCAATCCGCAGACGATGCAGACCATGACGGACTATGAGGACATTATAAAAGAGATGCTGTTTTATTTTTCCGAAAAAGTAGCAAAAGCCAGAGGTCTCGGAATTAATGATCTGATTCTGGATCCGGGTTTCGGGTTCGCCAAAACTACGGAACAGAATTATGAGGTGCTTCAAAAGATGGAACTTTTTAATGTGCTGGAATTGCCCGTTTTAGCTGGCATATCAAGAAAATCAATGATTTATAAAACACTGAATATTACCGCGAAGGAAGCTTTAAACGGCACTACGGTGATCAATACGATTGCCTTGACAAAGGGAGCTAAAATCCTTCGTGTTCATGATGTAAAAGAAGCCATGGAATGTGTTACTTTGTTTAATAAAATGAGTCTGTAAACATGAAATATCTAAGCCTTATCTTTATTATTGTTTTTTTCTCCTGCGGAAAAAAAGAAGACGTTTTATTACCAAAATCAAATGTTACGATCGTTAAAAACGTAGAAGACCTTTCGCCGATTTATATCTTTTTTAAAACCAATGGCAAAGATACCCTCGCTGAAGTAAACCGAAAAAACAGCATCATTTCAACCAATTGGATTTTCAATATAGACAAACGACTGCCTTTAAAACTAGTCATTCCGGAAGTAATGAAACTTCAGGAAAAAAAGCGGGCAGAGAAGGCCCATAAAAACGAAAAAGCAGAAAACTATTATTCGTACGCTGATTCTGTTGGAAAGAATTTAGCCTTTTTGCCATTCACGAAAGTGTATTATAAAATGGAAATTCCGAATAATAGAAGTCAGCTGTATTTTAAAAAGAACGGGTTAATACAATACAGCGGTAGAAAAGTATATGATTTTCCTAAAAATAATTTAAAGCCATTTTTAGATAGTTTAGTAATCAATCCGAAAGCTGAAATTAAATTTTCATATGATAAAAACATGACATATGGGGATTACATTCAATGTAAAATCTTAGTAAAAACTATAATTGATAAAAAGATTCCATTTGTTTTTATAAATGAAGAAGAAGAATTCGTTTTTTAAACCTGAAACAAAGAAAACCTGAAACAAAACTTTTATTGATGATGATAAGGTTCATTCCTTAAAATCGTAAATCCGCGGTACAGCTGCTCGATAAAAAACAAACGTACCATCTGATGTGAAAACGTCATCAGCGAAAGCGAAATTTTACCCTGCGCTTTGCTGTAAACCGTATCTGAAAATCCGTAAGGACCGCCGATTACAAAAACAAGCGTTTTGATTCCGGAGTTCATTTTCTTTTGCAGTTCTTCCGAAAAACCAACGCTGGAGAAGTTTTTTCCGTTTTCATCCAGTAAAATCAACTGATCAGTGGGTGTTAATTTGGATAAAATCAGTTCACCTTCTTTTTCCTTTTGCTGGCTTTCCGACAAATTCTTTACGTTTTTGATATCCGGAATAATTTCCAGATCAAATTTGATATAAAAAGACAGACGTTTGGTATAATCGTCAATCAGGGTTTGAAGCGATTTATTGTCCGTTTTGCCAATGGCGATAAGTTTGATGTTCATTGATTAAAAGTTTTGCCACGAATTACACAAATAATCACAAATTTAAAAAACGGAATCTGTGATAATCCGTTTCATCCAAAATCTGTGTACTATTTAACGATCTGCTTTTTATTCTCAAAAACAGTTTCAAAATGCTCTACATTAGGAAATGGCTCATAATAATGATGCAGCATTTTTTTCCATTCTAAATACGCTGCAGAATTTCTGAAGCCTTCCGTATGATCTTCAAGCGTGTTCCAGCCCACTAATAAAAGATATTTATTTTCGACTTCGATACATTTCTCCAAACGATGTCCTAAATAACCATCAATAGAAGAAATAAATTGACTTGCATTGGCAAAATCAGCTTCAAACTGACTTGCTAATTCGGGTTTTATAAAAAGAAAAACGGCTTCCAGAATCATAAATTTAATTATAATGTTTTTTTATCTGCCTGATCTGCGAGAAAAAAATAGCTCTCGCAGATTTAGCAGATCAGGCAGATTTGTTTTAAAAATACTTTGCGTAAATCAGCTTTAATTTTTAGAAAATTTCTCTTCAAAAGTTTTGAATCTTGCGTCCAGATCTTTCAGTAATTGTTTTTTTACCGAAGCATCCTGGATAAAGCTGTAATTTATGCTGTTGTAAACATATTGTTTGATCGTTGCATAAGTCACATCCGGATATCTTTTTGCCAGTAAAACATATTGTTCGGTCATGTTTGTTCTTAAAATTCCGGCATCGTCCGTGCTGATGACGATTGGTACATTGAATTCCTTGTAAAGTGAAAAAGGATGTCTGTTTTCTTTAACTTTTAAGATGAATTCGTTACTGGTCAGGTTGATTTCAATCGGAATAGTATTTTTTGCCATGTAACGCAGCAAATCATAGGAATTGGCTTCGTAGGCAATGTCAACCCCATGTCCGATTCTGTTGGCTCCTGCCACATAAATCGCATCGTTGATATGCCAGGTTAAATCCTCCGGTTGTACTAATCCCAGCGTTAATTCTCCCGCATGCAGCGTATATTTCACATCAGTAAATTTTGAATGGCAATATTTAAACATGACCATGTGAAGCCAGTAATCTTTCATTGAATTCTCGCCATGTTCCGGAGAAACAATGTTTACACCGGCTACCAATTTACTTTCATCGGCCGAAATAAAAGCAATAACCAGATTCTTAAACAAATCTACCGGTTCCATAAAGCGAAGCACAAAGTTTTGATAACGCATCGTGAAACGGTCATCGTCAATTTTCAGGTCTTTGTGCAGTTTTGCTATAAAGTTGGTATTGAAGTCTTCTGCGTATTTTTTAGCGTCTTTTTGCTTTAGTGATTTGTAAAGTTCCTCTAAATATTTCAGAACTGCTTTTTCGTCTTTTTGCGCTGCCGCCTGACGAAGTTTAACATTAAAATCAGTTAAATCGGAAACATTCATATCACAGGGAATTATAGATAATTGTGTTTCGATATAACTTACATTTTCAGCAAGAGCACGTTTTTTTAATTCCAGCATGCCTTCGGCAAAATGCCCGTCAATGGTGGGGAAAAATTTATCAAACGAATCAAAAAACAAATCATCAGAAGGAACAGACACACCGTTGTAATCTTTTGCGGACCAGGTCTGCATCACCTGCTGTTTGTAGAATTCCAGTTTTCCATTATTTTTAAGAGAAGAAAAATTTTCCCAGTTTCCTTTAGCAGGTTTTGTTTTGGAAACTGCCATCGTTTCTAAATTCAGGTAAAAATCTGCTGCAATGGCTCTTTCCAGAAGAGGTTCCGCGTAAATTGATCCTGAAAAATGATGGTGTAAATCGCCTCCTTTTGGCATTTGTTGAAAAAAAGCAGTGGAGAGTGCTTCGTTGTTTCTGATTTTTTCTAAATAACGTTCAGCTGATTGAGAAAAGCCAATTTGCGCTATAAAAAAACAGAAAAGTGTAATTATCCTCGTCATAGTCTAGATTTAAATTACATGCAAATGTAATGGATTTTGAGGACATTTGAAAATGCGGATTGAAATTGGCAGGAGCTTAACCGCAAAGTTCGCAAAGATTTTTTTTAACCCGGAGTAAATTTAAACGCAAAGTTCGCTAAGCTGTTACGCAATATTTCCCATAAAAATAAAAAAGACGCACACCAGTGCGTCTAAAATATAATCTCACAATCTTAGTAGCTAAAAAAACTTAGAACCTCAGCAACTCAGAACCTCAGCACCTAAAAAAAACCTTTGAACCTCTGTCCCTTTGTAACTTTGAACCTTCAGGAAAAAAGCACATCCCGAATTTCTTCCGTCTTATCAAAAACACTTTTTGCAAAAGGGCAAAGCGGAATGATTTTCAGATTATTATTTCTGGCATAGTCTACGGTCGCCATAAGCAGTTTTTTGCCAACCCCTTTTCCGCTGAATTCTTCGTTGACTTCGGTATGATCGATGATAAATTTAGCATCGCCAGCCCAGGTATACGTCATTTTTCCGGCTTCTTTTCCGTCTTCGATGGCTTCAAAATAGCCTTTTTTTATATCGTTTATTTGTTGAATTTCCATGATTATTTATACTAATGAAGTTTCTATTTTAATTGTATTTACAAGTGTTTTATGAACCGGACAACTGTTTGCAATTTTCAAAATCCGCTGTTTTTGTGCGTCGTCTACGTTTCCGGTAATTAAGATTTTCGTCGAAAACAAAGAAACAGTATGTTCTTCATTTTTGTCAAAATCTACCCAGATCGTAAGTTCTGAAACATCCCAGCCTTTGCGGTCAATATACATTCGCAATGTAATTAAAGTGCAGGAAGCCAGAGATGAAGCGAGAAGTTCAAACGGACTAAAACCTAAATTTTTTCCGCCCATTTCCTGCGGTTCATCTGAAATAAGTGTATTGCCGCTTTTAGAGGTTATTTCGGTACGATATTTTCGGGTATCGATTGTTGCTTTAATGGTATCCATATTTATTTGATTCTTGGTTCAGGTAAAGGGACAAATTCGGTTTCTCCCGGAACTTTCGGGAAAGTTTGCGCTGTCCAGTCCTTTTTTGCTTTTTCGATTAATTCTTTATCCGAAGAAACAAAATTCCAGAAGATAAAATGTTCTTCCGGAAAAGGTGTTCCTCCAAAAATATAAACGGTTGAATTGGCCGTAATTTCAAACTCACACAAAGTACTGTCGTTGGTAATCAGGATTTGTTTCGGATCGTAAACGTGTTCACCGCTTTTGATGCTTCCTTCCAGAATGTACAAGCCGCTTTCTCCAAATAGATCTTTTCCGATGTTTATTTTTTGGGTGGTTTCGCTTTTAATTTCAATAAAATACAACGGACTATACACCGGAACGGGTGATTTTTTTCCGAAAGCTTCTCCGGCGATTAATTTATAAGAAACGCCGTTTTCTTCCCAGGCCGGAATATCATCAGCTTCCACATGTGCAAAATTCGGATCCATTCGCTCTAATTCTTTCGGAAGCGCCACCCAGATCTGCAATCCGTGAAGCATTTTGTCAGAATGTCTTAAATATTCGGGTGTTCTTTCAGAGTGAACGATTCCCTTTCCTGCTGTCATCCAGTTTACGGCGCCCGGTTTTATTTCCAATTCGGTTCCCAGACTGTCGCGGTGCATGATGCTTCCTTCAAATAAAAAAGTTAAGGTGGAAAGTCCGATATGCGGGTGAGGCGGAACATCCATATTCTGATATTGGTTTAGATGTGCCGGTCCCATATGATCAATAAATACAAATGGTCCGACCGCTCTTTTTTCACGGAAGGGCAGTAATCTCCCAACCATAAAATTACCGATATTGGCGGCACGTTCTTCAATAATTAAGCTGATGTTTGACATGGTATGGTTTATTTTAGTTGAAAACAAAATTACAGTTGTAGTGGAAAGCTATAACTTAATTTAGATTAAGATTTGTTTATTCTTTTTGCCACAGATTTCGCAGATTTTATGGATTAGAAAAGGTTGCCACGAATTTCGCGAATTTCCACGAATTTTTCGCTTGTTTTTATTTGGCTTTACGCAGAAATCTGCGCGAATCTTTTAATCTGTGGCTATTATTCCGGAGTCTGTTAGCCACGGATTCCACTGATTAGACGGATTAGAAAAGGTTGCCACGAATTTTGCGAATTTTCACGAATTTTTATTTGACTTTATTTAAGAAATCTGTGTGAATCTTTTAATCTGTGGCTAAATTTTCGGTTTCGTATTAAAATTTCATTCGCTGTATTCGTACGGCATTTAATATAGCTAATAAGGCAACACCGACATCTGCAAAAACAGCTTCCCACATTGTTGCGAGACCACCGGCACCAAGAATCAGCACCACCGCTTTTACGACAAATGCCAGGCCAATATTCTGCCAGACGATTTGTTTGGTTTTTTTTCCAATATTGATCGCGGTATATATTTTGGTTGGCTGATCGTTCTGAATGACAATATCTGCTGTTTCTATAGTGGCGTCGCTTCCTAAACCGCCCATTGCGATTCCGGCATGTGCGAGTGCCACAACAGGTGCGTCATTTACGCCATCACCTACGAAGGCAATTTTCAGGTTTTTGTTTTTCAGCTCAGTCACTTTGGCGACTTTATCTTCCGGCAGCAAATCACCGTAGGCTTCAGCGATATTTAATGCTGTGGCAACCGAATTTACAACGGCTGTTTTGTCTCCCGAAAGCATGACTGTTTTTACGTTGATGCGATGCAAACTCTGAACGGCCTGCCTGGCGTCTTCTTTGATTTCATCGGCTATGAGAAAATAACCGGCATATTTTTGATTGATGGCCACTACGACTATGGTAAAAGGCGTATTGTCAATTTCAGAATCATACTCAATATTGAATTTCTTCAGTAATTTGGTGTTACCGGCGAGAATTTCGTTGCCGTCAATGGTACCTTTCAGGCCATGACCAGCGATTTCTTCAACAGCCGTCACAAGGTTTTCTTTCTCTGTTCCATTAGCATATTCGATAATCGCAGTGCCAACAGGATGTGTTGATTTGGTTTCGAGTGCCGCCGTATATTGTATTAAATCCGCTTCGGGAATCCCAACAGCCACTACTTTCTGAACTTTAAAAACACCTTTGGTCAATGTCCCTGTTTTGTCCATTACGACCACCTGAATGGCTGCCATAATATCAAGAAAACCCGAACCTTTGAACAGAATCCCATTTTTACTGGCAGCTCCGATTCCACCGAAATACCCCAGCGGAATAGAGATTACTAACGCACACGGACAGGAAATTACCAAAAACACCAAAGCGCGATACAGCCAGTCCCTGAAAACATATTCATCCACAAAAAAGTAGGGAAGTAAACAGATCGCGATGGCGGAGTACACCACAATTGGGGTGTATATTTTGGCAAACTTTCGGATGAATAATTCGGTTGGTGCTTTTTTCGCGGTAGCATCCTGAACCATTTCCAGAATTTTCGACAATTTGCTGTCTTTGTATAAAGCTGTAACTTTGATTTCAGTCACGGAATTCAGATTGATCATTCCGGCAAGGACACTTTCGCCCTTATTTTTAGTATCCGGTTTACTTTCGCCTGTTAAAGCCGCGGTATTAAAGGAAGCTGTTTCTGAAAGCAGCTCGCCGTCCAGACCTAATTTTTCGCCGGGTTTTAATTGAATTATTGCCCCGATTTGGGCCTCTGCAGCCTTAATGATTTTGGTCTGGTTATTTTCGAGTAGGGTCACTTCATCCGGACGCTGGTCTAATAATGTTTTGATGTTGGCTTTGGCACGTGTTACTGCCAGGGCCTGGAAAGTTTCACCAATCGCATAAAAAAGCATTACGGCGACTCCTTCCGGATATTCACTAATGGCAAAAGCACCTACTGTGGCAATGCTCATTAGTAAAAATTCAGAAAAGAAGGAACCATCTCTGGCACTTTCCAATGCTTCTTTCAATACAGGAAAGCCAACAGGCAGATACGCAACCGCATACCAGACTATCCGTACCCATCCCGTAAACCAGGTCTGCGGCAGGTAATTATCGAAAACTATGGCAATGATCAATAATAGAAAACTGATTACAGCCGGTAAAAAAAGCTGAAAAGTAGTCTGGTTTCCTGTTGAATGATCGTGCCCGTCGTGATCGTCATGTCCATTATCGTCATGCGAGCAGCAACTGGCAGCTTTGTTTTTTTGGACTGCTGCGTTTTGTTTGGTTTCGCAGCAGTTTGTATCGTCGCTATGTATCATAAATTAAAATTAATGGGTGTGCTCTCCACCGCCTTTTTGGGCGGATAAAAGGTAAAAAGCACCTTGTGTAACAATTTTGCTATTATCAGGGATTGAAGTTACAAATTTTATTTCGGTAAATCCCATATCAGTGGTACCGGGAATAACTTCGATGGCTTTAAAATGTATTTCTTCGGCTTCTGCTGCAGATTCGGATTTCTTCTCTTTTTCATGCTGCTCGTTTTCTTCAATAAAAATAAAATATTTATCGCCGTTTTTTACAATAGCCGCTTTTGGAAGTGCCGGTACTGTCGCATTATTGAGATTGATATTGGCGGAAACGTACATTCCGGAGATCAGTCCTTTGGCATCGTCGGGATTTATTTTGGCGTGAACGGCAACGGTTTTGCTTTCATTGGAAAACGATTTATTGATACCGAATATTTTTCCTTTTATCGATTTATTCGATTGGTTGGTCAGTATAAAATCGACTTCCTGACCGATTGAAATAGAGCCCAGATCTTTTTCGTACACATTTAAATCCAGATGCATCTGACTGTTATCGGTGACTTCAAATAATGGAATTCCGGTCTCTGCAAATGCTCCTTTCGCAATATTAATCTTTCCGATGTAGCCATTGATGGGCGATACAATAGGAATCAGGGCGGTGTTGCTGCCAGGGCTGATGTGAAGGGCCTGTAATTTGTTTTTTGCGGCTTGTGCTTTGGCTCTTTCTACCGCTAATTTGGCTTTTACTTCCTGAAATGTTTTTCGTGGATTTACATTTTCATCCGATAATGTTTTCTGGCGGTTGTACTCCAATTGCAAATACTCGATATTGGCTGTAGCCGATTTGTAATCTTCCAGCATTTCTACGACTTCCAGGTTCTGAATGGTCGCCAGCACTTTGCCTTTGTTGACATACGTTCCTTCGAGTACTAAAATGTCTTTCACAGTACCGCCAAGCAGTGTCGCAATTTTGGCAGAATTCTGTGGTGGAACCGTCGTATAGCCATTGGCTTTAATAATAGTATTGAGGTTCCGGTTTTCGACACTTCCAAACTGAATACCAACTGTTTTAAATTGTACGGCGGTTAAGCTTACTTCATTTTCTGATGCTTCTTCTTCGTGAATTTCTTCCGCTTTTTTTTCATTACAGGAAGTTAAAAACAGAATGAAAAAGGCAATAGGGAGGAGTAAGAGGGTGAAACGGGTTGTTGTATTTTTTATATTTCTCATTGATAATGGCGATTAGTTATTGGAAATTGAAGGAAATTGCAATCGAATGGCGCTTTGATTGTACGTATGCAGCGTTTCGGCATATTGCTTTTTTATATCAATAGCCTGATTTAAAAAACTGATATACGTCCAATAGCTCATATCACCGTTGGCGTAGCTTTTCTGGGCTGTTGTAATAATTTGTTCCGCATATTGCAAACCTTCTTTTTGATAATAGGATAATCCTTTTTGTTGTTTTTGAAACTCATTTTGCAATTCTTCCATTTGCAGCTCCAGCGAGAATTTAGTTTTCTCCAACTCGAGTTCTGACTGGCTAATGTTTATGGCTGCTGCTTTGGCTTTAGCCGTATTTACGCTGCCAAACAACGGAATCTGCAAACCCGCCGTAAAGCCCTGAAACAACGATTTGGTATCAATGGTTTGCGCAAAATAGCCCAAACCTACCTTAGGTGTTCGCTGTGCTTTGTACACATTTGCTTCTTTCTGATAGACCGAAATTTGTTGCTGGTGATAGTCAGCTACTAAGTTTTCGACTTTAGAGGTATTAGAATCTTTTGTCACTGTAAATTGCGAAGCCGCCGCAGCATCAGGAACAATGTTTTCCCTGGTCTGAACAAAATACTGCAGCTGTTTTTGATAGATAGCCAGATCGTATTCCAATTGCTCTTTTTGGGTTTCAATTTCCTTCACTTTGGCCTTTGCACTAATGACTTCGATATTCCCGCTTTCACCGGTCTTAAAACGAAGCTCGGCATTTTTTAAAAACAAAGCATAAACCTCCAGCAATTCAGTATTTAGTTTTTGAATGGAAAGACCGTAGCCATATTGATAATAGGCTAATGTAACGGCTTTTTCAATTTCATATTCAGACATGGCTTTTCGCTTTTCGGCCAGTTTGACGAGCTCTTCCTGCAATTGCCTATTGGCCCTGGTAATTTTTCCAACGGGGAAATATTGCTGTACCGAAACGTTACTGTCATAATCAGCACTATTGAACTGTCCGCCCTGATATTGTACCTGCAAAGGATCTGCCTGAAATGCGGTCTTTTTAAGGATGGTTTGTTTCTCAATTTCTTTATCGGCAATTTTTAAATTGAGACTATTGGATTTTGCCATTTCCACCGCTTTTTCCAATGAAACAGGCTGACTGGTTTGGGCAAAAGAGAAACTGCTTATTAGCAATAGAATAAGCGTTATGGCGGGTTTTGTCATCTTTGATTTGATTTTAATTCTTTTTTCGGATAATAAATAGAGGATGGGCAAAACAATCAGCGTCAGGAAAGTTGCTGAAAACAAGCCGCCAATGACAACCGTAGCCAGTGGTTTCTGCACTTCGGCACCACCGCTTGTGGATAAAGCCATGGGCAGGAAGCCCAAAGAAGCCACAGCCGCTGTCATTAAAACCGGGCGTAATCTGGTTTTTGTCCCTGTTAAAACGCGTTCCAGCGGATTGTCAATGCCTTCTGATTTTAGCTGGTTGAAATATGAAATCAAAACAATCCCGTTAAGCACTGCAATTCCAAACAGTGCGATAAAGCCAATTCCGGCCGAGATACTGAAAGGCATTCCCCGCAGCCACAAAGCAAATACCCCTCCAATAGCTGAAAGTGGAATCGCGGTAAAAATTAATGCTGCCTGTTTGATGCTTTTGAAAGTGAAGTACAGCAGCACTAAAATTAAGCTCAGGGCAATCGGCAAAGCAATAGAAAGCCGTTTATTGGCTTCGATAAGATTTTCGAACTGGCCTCCGTAGGTCACATAATAGCCTGCAGGAAGCTCGAATTTTTTGTCCAGTTTTTGCTGAATTTCCTCCACCACGCTTTTTACATCACGTCCGCGGACATTTAACCCAATAGTAATTCGGCGTTTTCCGTCTTCACGGCTTACCTGCACGGGACCCTGCTCATAATCGATAGTGGCCACCTGCGAAAGAGGTACCTGCTGTCCATTGGGTAATGGAATAAACAAATTACTAACATCATTAATATCATTTCGGTTTTCCTTGTTCATCCGAACGACAATATCAAATCTTTTACTTTCTTCATAGATTTTACCGGCCGCTTCTCCCGCAAATGAGGAGCGTATGATTTTATTTAAATCTTCTATGTTTAAACCGTACAGCGCAATTTTATCGTAATCGTACTTTATGGTAATCTGCGGCAATCCGGTTACTTTGTCAGCTTTTAAATCACCAACGCCTTCAATTGAATTTATTTTCTGAATGAGTTCACTGGCTTTTCTTTCGAGAACATCCAGATTGTCGCCAAATATCTTAATAGCGATATCACTTCGGCTGCCGGTCATTAATTCGTTAAATCGCATCTGGATGGGTTGTGAAACTTCAATATTGGCACCCGGAATTTTTTCCATTTCGGCTTTCATCAGATGGGCCAGATCTTCCCAGTTGTCAGCACTTGTCCATTCTTTTTTGTCTTTCAGGACAATAATTAAATCGCCGCTTTCTATGGGCATCGGATCGGTTGGGATTTCCCCGCTTCCGATTTTAGTGACAATGGTTTTAATTTCCGGAAATTTTGCTTTCAGCATTTTTTCATATGCGGTTGTCGTTTTGATCATTTGGGACAGAGAACTTCCGGTCATAATGGTCGCATTGATAGACAAATCCCCTTCTTCTATGGTTGGAATAAATTCGCCACCCATATTTTGAAAAATGATAATTGCGAAAAGAAATAAAGACAAGGCAATTCCTAAAACTACTTTTTTAAAATGCAGGGTTTTTTCTAAAAACGGAGTGTATATTTTCTCCAGCCAGGCCATCATACGGTCACTGAAATTGCTTTTATGTTCCGGATTTTTAGATAGAAATAAGGCACTCATCATCGGCACATAAGTGAGCGAAAGGACAAAGGCACCCATTACGGCAAAACCAACTGTCATGGCCATTGGCTTAAACATTTTTCCTTCGGTTCCCACCAGGGCGAGAATCGGAAGGTAGACAATCAGGATAATGATTTCTCCAAATGCGGCACTGTTTCGTATTTTGGAAGCGGAAGCATATACTTCCTCATCCATTTCAGGCTGCGTTAATTTCGTTTTCTTTTTTAGTTTTTGCAGGTGATGCATGGTAGCTTCAACGATAATGACAGCACCGTCGACGATGATTCCGAAGTCGATGGCTCCCAGGCTCATTAAGTTTCCGCTTACGCCAAAGGCATTCATTAATATGACGGCAAAAAGCATGGCGAGTGGAATGACAGAAGCCACAATCAATCCCGCACGAAGATTTCCCAAAAATAAAATCAGGACAAAAATTACGATTAAAGCCCCTTCAAGCAGGTTTTTGGTCACCGTTCCGATGGCATTATCGACCAGTTTGCTTCTGTCAATAAAGGCTTCGGCCACAACACCTTCGGGCAACATTTTGTTGATCTGGATCATTTTTTCTTTCACACGTTCCACAACGGCTTTCGAATTTTCTCCTTTCAGCATTAGGGTTAAACCACCCACAATTTCTCCTTTTCCGTCTTTGGTTGTGGCCCCGAAGCGAATGGCATTTCCGGCTTGTACGGTGGCGACATCACGAATTAAAATGGGGGTATCGTTTCGGTTTTTAACAACGATGTTGCCAATATCCTTAATTCCGGAAGCCATACCGACACCTCGGATGAAATAAGCAAATTCATCTTTTTCGATATAAGCCCCGCCAGTGTTCTGGTTGTTTTTTTCGAGGGCATCAAAGATTTCCGTAATGGTTACTCCGGAGCTGTTTAGGCGGTTGGGATCAACGGCGATTTCGTATTGTTTGACACTTCCGCCCCAGGTACTGACTTCGGCAACACCTTTTACGCCCTGTAACTGAGGCACAATGATCCAGTCCTGAATCGTTCTTAAACTGGTGGCATTGTATTTGTTTTCGTAGCCTTTTTTGGCATAAACGTCATATTGGTAGATTTCGCCTAAACCGGTTGTAATTGGAGCCAGTTCCGGCGTTCCGGCGTATTTTGGAATGTTTTCTTCTGCTTGTTTTAACCGCTGAAAAACTTGTTCGCGAGCCCAGTATGTATCGGCATTTTCTTCAAAAACAACCGTAACAACCGACAATCCAAAACGGGATATACTTCGGAGTTCGATTACTTTTGGAATCGTTTTTACGGCCTGTTCCAGCGGATACGTGATTAATTGTTCGACTTCCTGACTCGCCAGTGTTGGCGCCGTAGTGATAATCTGCACCTGATTGTTGGTAATATCAGGAAGGGCGTCTAACGGTAAATTTTTAAGCGAATAACTTCCCCAGGCGATCAGAATCAGGGTAAGTAAGAGTATAATGAATTTGTTCTTTATACTGAATTGTATAATTTTATCGAGCATTTTTCGGATATAATGAATGAGAAATCAGACGGATTACGCCTGTTTATTTGTGGTAAATCCACAACATCTTGACCCGAAATTACTCGGGCTTCATTATACTATTTGGGGCGGCTGCCAGATACTTCCGTAAAAATTAGAAGTAAAAACGGAGTGGTAAGAAGATAAAGGCTTTTTGATAAGAGGAGTGCTTTCGTCAAAAGACCATGCAATAACCGGAGTGGTGTTGAGGACTTGTGCGGCACAACAATTACAAGTACAGAAAGGAGGGCAAAGGTCCGACTCCTTATCGTGAGAGGTACTTTCAGTTTGCGATACCATTTCGTTGGTATGTGCTATTGAATCGCTCTGCAGCGAATCTGCACAGGGCAAAGACGACAGCACGATTAAATAAACTGATAATATGATGTTAATCCATTTCACGGGAGTAAAGATAAGGATAAATGGTTTATGTTAAAATTATAATATTCTTAATTTTTATGATGAGGATTCTTCTTCAGTTAAATCAGTTCAAAACGCAGCGGTTCGCTTTCCGTTCCGTTTATGATAATCGACAATTCATGAATTCCCGTATGAAAAACGCGGGTGGTAATGAGCCTGAAAGACTGGTTTCGTTCGACTTTTACCAATTGCTCCGGCTGATAGCTTTTCTCGCTTATTTTGAAGACTTTTTTGGCCAGATGGCCTTTTGCTTTCTTGTAATACACAGCATATTCCAAACGGACTGTTTTAGGTTCCTTGTTGAGATTTCTTAAATGAAACTGAAACTGTAAAGCGTCCCCGGTCTTTACCACCGGCGTTTTAATTTCAAAAGCGGATAGTTCAATATTTGAGCTTTCCAGTCCATAATGACTCAGGATTTCGGGATGTCCCTGTTTCAGTAAAGTTCTGCAGCCATGTTTGATAATTGCGTCTGTTTCTTTGCTAAAGCCTTTCCATTGCGCTGCAATTTCCAGAACGATCTGAGGATTGTCTTTGGCAATATCATTCAGATTATTGGCAACACTTCGGCGTACATATTCGGAGGGGTCGTTTTTAAGATTTTCCAAGATAGGCAGGATAGAAGCAGGGTCTTTTTTTAAGTAGGGAATTGCCATTGCCCACGGTAATCTCGGGCGGCTTCCCTCGCTGGCCAGTCGGCGCACATGATGGTTTTCGTGCCGCGACCATTTTACCATTTCTTCGATCATTTTTTCTTTATATTTTAAAATGAAAGGGCGGACGGCAAATTCACAGCTGATAAACTGAGTAATCGATACAAAGGCTTTCGCCGAGGTTTTGAAGTCGTCCAGACCGTACATTTCAATATAATCAGCAAAGAAAATAAACGCCAGGTTTCCTTCTGTAAATTGATTCTTTTTCAGGTTTTCAATGATTTGATCGATTAACGAAACCGCTTCCGGAAAATTCTCAGGCATGAACTGGTGCAAAACAACGGTGGTATGTTTCATTCGGTCTTTCCATTCTTTTTCGGCAAAATCACCTTCATAAATAGTATCGATAAATTTTTGTTTCTGAAATGCCGGATGTACTTCTGCTGCCGCCTGACTGAACTTTTCGTAAAAAGCAACCGAATAAATATCTTTAATTAATCCCATGGTTTTGTTTTGAATGAACCTCAAAGATATTTAATGTTCTTAACCCGCAGTGAACAAAGAAGAAAAAAATTAAACTGGTAAGAGCGTATTAAAAATTAAGCTTTCTTCTTAATGAAAATCAGTTGGTTAGTGGTGAAAAAAAAGGAGTATTTGAGGTGTTGAAAAAACTTTTCACCTTCGTTCAGCTTTCAAATCCACAAAATATATCCTACTTTAGCATCTTATAAAATTCTAAAAAATGATTAGCCAATTACAATTTCAGACGGAATTACAACTATTGATTAGCAATGCGATTAGAGAAGATGTCGGGACAGGCGATTACAGTTCGTTGGCCTGTATTCCTGAAACGGCGCATGGTCAGGCTAAGTTATTGGTAAAAGACCAGGGCATAATTGCAGGTGTGGCGCTTGCAAAAATGATTTTTGAATATGTAGATCCTGCTCTAAAAGTTAAAACATTTATAGAAGACGGTACACACGTAGAATACGGTGACGTTGTTTTTGAAGTTTCAGGCAGCTCCCAGTCTATCCTGAAAGCAGAGAGAGTTGTTTTGAATACGATGCAGCGTATGTCTGCTATTGCAACTAAAACAAACCAGTACGTGCAGCTTTTAGAAGGAACGGGTGCCAAAATATTGGATACGCGTAAAACAACGCCCAATTTCAGGGCTGCTGAAAAATGGGCGGTGAAAATAGGCGGCGGTGAAAATCATCGTTTTGCACTTTATGATATGGTGATGCTAAAAGACAATCATATTGATTTTGCAGGCGGAATCACGCTTGCCATCAGGAAAACAAAAGATTATCTGAAAGCTAAAAATTTAGATTTGAAGATTATCGTTGAAGCCAGAAATTTAGATGAAATCCGTGAAATTCTGCTCAGCGACGGTGTTCACAGAATCCTGATTGACAACTTCAATTACGAAGACACTAAAACAGCCGTACAATTAATCGGCACTAAATGCCAGACGGAATCTTCCGGAAATATCAACGAAAAAACGATTCGTGAATATGCTTTATGCGGCGTGAATTATATTTCATCCGGCGCTTTGACGCATTCCGTTTACAACATGGATTTGAGTTTGAAGGCGTTTTAAGGAGTTATGAGTATGGGCTATGAGTTACGGCTTGTGAGTTTAAATCTAAATCTAAATCTAAAGTCTCTATTCTAAGAATCCAAAAATCTAAGAATCCAAAAATCTAAAAATCTAAAATAATAACTATGTCTAAAGAAATAGAAGACCGGATCGATAAAATTCCGGTATTACGTTCTGTGGTTGGGATTTTTAAGAGAATAAAATTGCCGTGGTTAGAGGGGTTTTCGTTATACGATTTGCTTGAATTGTACACTTTAGGAATTCTGGAAGGCGCTTTTTCCTATCACGCCAGTGCAGTTTCATTCAGCTTTTTTATGGCACTGTTTCCTTTTGCGTTATTTATTTTAAACTTAATACCCTTTATTCCAATTGAAGGATTCCAGGCCGATTTTTTGCAGTTTGTGCAGCAGGGTGTTCCTCCCAACACCTATGATGCCATCAGTAAAATTATCAGCGATATTTTAAATAACAGTCACTCCGGCTTATTGTCTTCGGGGTTTTTGCTTTCTATTTTTTTGATGGCAAATGGTATTAACGGAATTTTAAGTGGTTTCGAATCGTCAAAACATGTGTTTGACAAACGAGGTTTTTTCAGTCAGTATTTAGTAGCACTGGCCATTTCACTTCTAATGACCATTATTCTGTTTGTAACAGTGGCTACAATTGTTGTTTTTGAGGTTTTTATTCAGAAAACAATTATTCAGGATGTGCTGAGTGACCGCATTCCGCTTATTATTTTGGGACGTTATGCGTTTGTTATTTTGATGATTCTTATAACATCTTCAATATTATTGCGTTATGGTACAAGACAGTACAATAAAGTGCCTTTTATCAGCATTGGATCTGTTTTTACGACGGTCCTAATTGTTATATCTTCGTTCTTTTTTGGGATTTGGGTTATAAAATTCTCAAAATATAACGAACTTTATGGTTCAATTGGGACATTATTAATTCTAATGTTTTATATTTGGATAAACTGTATGATACTGCTTTTGGGGTTTGAACTCAATGCTACTATCAGAAAATTAAAACAAAAAAAAATAAAATAGTATGAAAAATTGGATGTTAACAATTGGAGTCTTCTTTCTGACAATAGGCTCGATTCAAAGTCAGAGTGTCATTGGAAAATGGAAAACAATTGACGACGAAACAGGTGAGGCCAAATCAATTGTGGAAGTTTACGAGAAATCAGGAAAAATATACGGTAAGGTAGTAGAAATACTTCGTGCCGATCATAAAAAAGATTTGTGCACAAGTTGTGATGGTGCCGAAAAAAATAAACCTATTTTAGGAATGGTTATCATCAACGGACTTAAAAAAGACGGTGCAGAATATAATGGTGGTACAATTCTGGACCCTACAAACGGGAAAAAATACAAATGTTATATCACTTTAGATTCTGCTGATAAATTAAAACTTCGCGGTTATGTTGGTATTTCAATTATGGGAAGAACCCAATATTGGACCAGAGCAAAAAACTAATATTTTTTTGATTATTCACATGCGAAAAGTAATAGCGATACTCCTCTTCTTATCGGCATTGTCAAATAGTTTTGGACAATCTAAGAATACGGCATTACCCATAAGTCATCTAACAGGTGACTTTTATGTTTATAAAACATTTCACGATTATAACGGAACCCTGATTTCTGCCAACGCCATGTATCTGGTTACGGACAAAGGCGTTGTACTGTTTGATGCGCCCTGGGATGAAACACAATTTCAGCCGTTATTAGACAGTATAAAAGCCAAACATAATAAAGAGGTTGTGATGTGTTTTGCAACGCATTCCCATGATGACAGGGCAGGTGGAATCGCATTCTATAAACAAAAGGGAATTAAAACCTATACGGGAAAACTTACGGATGAAATTTTAAAGAAAGAAAATAAACCAAGAGCAGCATTTGTCCTTCCCAATGATACCATATTTACCGTAGGACAATATAAATTTGAAGTGTATTATCCTGGAAAAGGACATGCACCGGATAATATTGTTGCCTGGTTTCCTCATGAAAAAGTGCTCTATGGCGCCTGCTTTATAAAAAGCGCCAGTGCAGCGGATCTAGGTTATCTCGCGGATTCTGATGTAAAAGAATGGAAAAAATCTATTAAAAAAGTGCAAACCAAATTTAAAAATCCGGTGTATATAATTCCGGGCCACGAAGACTGGACCAATACAGAGTCTTTAAATCATACTTTAAAATTGGTGGAAGATTATTTGAATAAACCGTCAGGAAAGAAGTAATTTTGTAAATCATATAAAATAATTACATGTTTTTTGTCGAAGTCGTTCTGCCTCTTTCACTAGCTAAAACCTTTACTTATCGCGTTTCTGAAACTGAATTCCATTTTATTAAAAAAGGAATGCGGGTGGCCGTGCCATTTGGTAAAAACAAAATCTATACAGCACTTGTAACAGATACGCACGAAAATGCTCCGACATTATACGAAGCAAAAGAAATTCATCAGATTCTGGACGAAAAACCGATTGCAACCGAGATCCAGATCAGGCACTGGTTCTGGATTGCTAATTATTATATGTGTGGTATTGGCGACGTGTATCGCGGTGCCTTTCCAACCGGATTATTGCTGGAAAGTGAAACCATTATTTCGCATAAACCGGATACAGTGGTAAATGATTCTGAACTTTCAGACGATGAATTCTTAATTTATGAAGCGCTGCACCATCAAAGTTCACTTAAAGTTGGGGAAATTGCCTCTATTTTAAATAAAAAAAATATTCTTCCGATTCTTCAGAAATTAATGGCAAAAGACATTATCGTTTTAGAAGAAGAAATTAAAGAAAGTTACAAACCCAAACTGATTCGATATGTGAAACTGCACAGTAAATACGAAACAGATGAAGGTTTAGGGCAATTATTAGAAGTGCTTAAAAATGCCAATAAGCAAAAAGAAATAGTGCTGGCTTATTTTCAGTTAAATGCTTCCGAAAAAAAGCCAATCACGGTTAAGAAGATCGTAGAAGCTTCACAATCCTCTCCAGCGGCTGTGAAAGCATTGGTAGAAAAGGAAATTTTAGAAGAATATTTGCTGCAGCAGGACCGTGTTAATTTTAAGGGACAAGCCTCGGAAAAACAATTACTGCTAAGTGAAGCCCAGGAAAAAGCTTTTACTGAAATTAAAAATAATTTTATTGATAAAGAAGTTTGTCTGCTCCACGGTGTAACGTCAAGCGGAAAGACGGAAATTTATATCAAATTAATTGAAGAATATCTGGAGACCGGAAAACAGATCCTTTATTTGCTGCCTGAAATTGCCCTTACCACTCAGTTAGTGTCGCGTTTACGACTTCATTTTGGAGATAAAATCGCTGTCTTTCATTCGAAATACAGTAATAATGAAAGAGTGGAAGTATGGAAACAAACACTCGAAAGTGCAGATAAAGCCCAAATTGTCATAGGAGCAAGGTCAGCCCTTTTTCTGCCGTTTGCCAGCCTGGGGTTATTGATTGTTGATGAAGAACACGAGCAGACTTTTAAACAAACAGATCCTGCTCCGCGTTATCACGCCAGGGATTCTGCTATTGTTCTGGCTAATTTTCATCAGGCGAAAGTGCTTTTAGGATCAGCGACACCCAGTATCGAAACCTATTTTAACACGCAAAGCGGGAAATATGGTCTGGTATCAATTATGGAACGTTACAATAAGGTGAGAATGCCTGAAATTCTGCTGGTTGATCTGAAAGACAAACATTTCAGAAAAAGAATGACAGGACATTTTAGCGACCTCCTTACGGAAGAAATTGCGGAAGCTTTACAATTGGGCGAACAGGTGATTTTGTTTCAAAACAGACGTGGCTATTCACCTATAATTGAATGCCTGACCTGTGGTCATGTTCCGCATTGCCAGCAGTGCGATGTGAGTCTGACTTTTCATAAACATAAAAACCAGTTGCGTTGCCACTATTGCGGCTATTCGATTGCAAAACCTACACACTGCCATAGCTGTTCCAGTATTGACCTGACAACTAAAGGTTTTGGGACAGAACAAATTGAGCAGGAATTACTGTCTCTTTTTCCTAAAGCTAAAATTGGCAGAATGGATCAGGACACCACCCGTGGGAAATTTGGTTTCGAAAAGATTATTGATTCGTTTAAAAATCGGGAGATAGATATTTTAGTCGGGACACAAATGTTGGCCAAAGGCCTGGATTTTGACAATGTGAGCCTGGTTGGAATCATGAATGCCGACAATATGCTCCATCATCCTGACTTCAGGGCCTTCGAACGCAGTTTTCAGATGATGACACAGGTTGCGGGAAGAGCCGGAAGGGCTGAAAAACAAGGAAAAGTAGTGATTCAGACCTACAATCCAAACCATAATACCATTCAACAGGTAACAACCAATAATTATGAAGGTATGTATAAGGAGCAATTGTATGATCGCCAGATTTATAAATACCCTCCTTATTTCAGGATTATCAAACTGACTTTAAAACATCGTGATTTTGATAAACTCAAAGAAGGTTCTATGTGGTTGTACCAGGTGCTGAGCCAGAATCTGAATATGCCTGTATTGGGACCTGAAGAACCTGCTATCAGCCGGATAAGAAACGAATATCTGCGTACAATCCTGATTAAGATTCCACAAAACCTGCCGTTAGGGGGTACAAAAAAAACTATTCAGAAAATGTTGAATAGTTTTGAGGCTGTTGCTCCCTACAGAGCAATAAAAGTTGTGATAAACGTCGATTTTTATTAGATTAAGAAGAAGTAGAAAGTGCTTTTACAAGATCTTCTTTCTTATTTCTGCTCAAGGGAATTTTTGTAATGCCAATTTCCGCAAATTTGCTGTTAAATCGCTCTACTTTGTCAATATTGATAATGTAGGATTTGTGTACACGAATAAATTTGTCTTTTGACAAATCATTTTCAAAAGATTTCATCGTAGAAAGCACCAGATTACTGTCATCTTCCGTAACCACTCTTACATAATCTCCGAAAGCTTCTATCCATTTGATTTTTGCAGTGAAAATTTTAAGTTTTTTAAGGTTGCTTTTGATGAAGATATGTTCGCCTTCTTCTTCTTTTACCTCTTTTTTGAGCAAATGCATATCGACAGCCCTTTTAACGGAGGCGTTGAATCTGTCAACCGCTATAGGTTTTTGAAGGTAGTCGGTGGCATCATAATCAAATGCCTTTAGGGCATATTCTGCTTTAGAAGTGATAAAAATGATCTGAGGTTTGGATTTTAATCCGTCAAGGAAGTCAAAACCATTGATAACGGGCATTTCTATATCAAGAAATATTAAGTCGATATTATTAAGGGAAATACAGCTTTTCGCTTCAATTGCGTTCGAAAAGTCACCAATTAAATGCAGACCTGGATGATTATTGACTAATTTTGCAATAATTGTCCTCTGTATAGAACTATCATCCACAACAACACAATTTAGTTTCATAACATTTAAATTTAGAATAAATTCAGGATAGCAATAGTAAATATATTATTTTTTTAGGGAAAAAACTAAACTTCAACGTTATTTTTTGTTTTTCAACGAATAAACGTAAAAAAATGTTGCAGATATAAATATATTCACTACTTTTGCACCCAATTTTAACAAATAAATATTGTATTTATGAATCATTATGAAACTGTTTTCATTTTAAATCCCGTTTTATCTGAGGTTCAGGTGAAGGAAACAGTAACGAAATTTGAAGAATTTCTTACTAGCAGAGGAGCTGAAATGGTGTCAAAAGAGGATTGGGGTCTGAAAAAGATGGCTTACGAAATCCAAAACAAAAAAAGTGGTTTTTATCACTTATTCGAATTCAAAGTAGCTGGAGAAGTTCTGATTGCTTTTGAAACTGAATTTAGACGTGACGAAAGAGTTATGCGTTTCTTGACTGTAAGTTTAGACAAACATGCTATTTCATGGGCTGAAAGAAGAAGAGCCAAATTAAAATCTACTAAAGCTTAATTATTATGTCTACAATAGAGCAATCTGCAAAAGGAAAAAAAGACGGAGATATCAGATATTTAACGCCTTTAAACATTGAAACTAACAAAACTAAAAAGTATTGTCGTTTCAAAAAATCAGGAATCAAATATATCGATTATAAAGATGCTGATTTCTTATTGAAATTCGTTAACGAGCAAGGAAAAATTCTTCCACGTCGTTTAACAGGAACTTCATTGAAATACCAAAGAAAAGTTTCTGTAGCTGTAAAAAGAGCACGTCACTTAGCTTTAATGCCATACGTGGCCGATTTATTAAAATAATATTAAAAGAATAGTTGTTGGTTTCCGGTAAGATGGAACCTAACTTCTCAAATAAAGGACAACAACATGGAACTTATTTTAAAACAAGACGTACAAAACCTAGGGTTTAAAGATGACGTAGTATCAGTTAAAGCTGGTTACGGTCGTAACTTCTTAATTCCTCAGGGATTCGCGCAATTGGCTACACCTTCTGCAAAGAAAGTATTGGCTGAAAACCTAAAACAAAGAGCTCACAAAGAAGCTAAAGTTGTTGCTGATGCAAAAGCATTAGCTGAAACTTTAAAAGCTCTTGAAATTAAACTTACTGCAAAAGCTGGTGGAGAGAAACTTTTTGGTTCTATCACAAACATCGACATTGCTGAAGCTTTAGAGAAATCAGGTAACGCTATTGATAGAAAATTCATCACTAGTGGTATCGTAAAACGTACTGGAAAATATACTGCTAACATCCGTTTACACAGAGATGTAATAGTTGAACTACCTTACGAAATTGTTGCAGAGAAATAACAGATTGTTAACTTTTTGTTAATAAAATATAAAAATCACTCCCCGGAGTGATTTTTTTTTGCCTAATTTTGAGGGAAATAACTCACTCAAAACCAGGAAAATGAAAAGAATCTTTGTATTATTGTTATGTGTCTTTGGTCTTACCGCAGCGTTAGGGCAAACCACAACATCGAGTATTAAGGGTATTGTAAAAAGTTCATCCAGCGAACTTTTACCGGGAGCTACCATTCTGGCAGTGCATACTCCGAGTGGTTCAAAATATTCTTCGTTGTCTAATGAAGACGGAAGATTTAATATTTTGAATATGAGAATTGGCGGACCTTATAAAATTACGGTTACTTTTGTAGGGTACCAGAATCAGGAATATAATGACGTTTATCTTGATTTGGGAAAAGTCTTTAATCTTGATGTTATTTTAGCAAATGAAAGCCAGACTTTAGAAGAAGTTAAAGTAGTTTCCAAAAATAAAGTCTTCCAAAGCGGGAGAACCGGCGCCGAGACCACAATTGGAAGAAGAGAATTGACCGCTTTGCCTACTATTTCAAGATCAGCAGAAGATTTTACACGTCTGGAGCCAACAGCCAGTGGTGGTTCATTTGGAGGAAGAAATGACCAGTATAATAATTATTCCTTAAACGGTGCTATTTTTAATAATCCTTTTGGGTTAGATGCGGCAACTCCCGGCGGGCAGACAGGTTCTCAGCCCATTTCATTAGATGCAATCGACCAGATTCAGGTAGCTACAGCTCCTTATGATGTTACTTTGTCCGGTTTTACAGGCGCTTCCGTAAATGCCGTAACGAAATCAGGGACTAATGAATTTCATGGTACTGCCTATGTATTTTACAGAAACCAGGATTTTACGGGAAGTAAAATAAAAGGAGAAAAAATATTTGTACCCTCCTTAGAACAAACTCAGGCGGGATTCAGTCTGGGAGCTCCGATTATTAAAGATAAATTATTCATTTTCGGAAATTTCGAAATTGATAAAAGAAGCGATTTAGGATCTAACTTCGTGGCCAACAATAACGATGGTGTTACCGGAATTAACGAATCCAGAGTGTTAGAGTCTGATTTGATTGCGGTATCAAATGCCTTGACAAATTTAAAAGACGCCAATGGCAATAATTTTAATTACAATCCAGGAGCCTATCAGGGTTTCGTTCACAATTCAAATTCAACAAAAGGAATTGTAAAACTAGACTGGAACATTAATGATAATCATAAATTGGCTGTTATTTATAATTTTCTGGATGCTTCCAAGGATAAACCGGCGCATCCGACAGCGTTAGGGTTCAGAGGGCCAAATGCCTCCATTCTTCAGTTTCAGAATTCAGGATACGAGATTAATAATAAGCTGAGTTCTTTTTTATTGGAGTTAAATTCAAAATTTAGTGAATCTGTTTCAAATAAACTGCAGGCAGGTTATACCTACTTTAATGATTTCAGGGATCCGTTTTCATCGCCTGCTCCGGTAATTAATATACAGGACGGTGCCGGATCGAACTATATTATTGCCGGACATGAACCTTTTTCTATCAATAATACACTGAAACAGAAAGTAATTCAGATTACCGATAATCTGACATATACAGTAGGCAGCCATGCTTTTACTTTTGGTACTTCTTTTGAAAAATTTAATTTCGAAAACTCTTTTAATTTAACGGGTTATGATAAATTTCGTGATAATACGATAGATCCGGTTCCTTATTACGGGACTTTCAGGCCTTACGCAAGTGTAGCAGACTTTTTAGCCGATGCCGCTTTACCATTTGCATCCAGTTCATTGGCTCAGAACATGCAATATGCGATTGATACTTATAATTCTAAAAATAGTTATGCTGTTGGAGCAGATAATGGCTGGAAGCTGGCAGAATTAAATGTAGGCCAGTGGGCTTTTTATGCGCAGGATGACTGGAGTATTACGGATAATTTCAAATTATCGGTAGGTTTGAGAGCAGATAAGCCCTTATATTTTAATACTGCCGATTTGATTCAGAAATATATTGATACTAATAATGGCGGGGCAGGAAGGAATAATAATTTAGATTATTTTGATCCGGAAACAGGTAAAGCCAGAAAATTAAAGTCTACAGATCTGCCAAGCGATAAAATTTTGTGGTCGCCAAGAATTGGTTTTAACTGGGATGCCAGCGGTGATGCCACATCGCAGCTTCGAGGCGGATCAGGAGTTTTTACAGGACGAATTCCTTTTGTATGGTTAGGCAATCAGGTAAGTGGTGCCGATGACGGCTTTTTTCAGATTATGGATCCCGATTATAAATGGCCGCAGGTGTGGAGAACAAGTTTGGGATATGACCACAAATTTGAGAGCAATTATATTCTGACTATTGATATGTCTTATAATAAAGATATCAATGGTGTTCATGTACAAAACTGGGGCTTAAAAGATCCAACGGGAACTCTGGCAGGTGTAGATAACAGACTGATTTATACTGCTGCTGATAAAGGCGCAAAGAGTGCCTACGTAATGACTAATTCCGATAAAGGGTTTGCGTTTAATAGTTCGGTTAAAATCCAGAAAACTTTTGAAAATGGATTATATGCAAGTTTAGCGTATAACTATTTAGTATCTAAAGATGTAAATTCTATCGAAGCTGAGATTACCGGGGATGCCTTTGCCTTTAATCCCGCTTTGGGGAATGTAAATAAAGACGTGCTTTCTAATTCTAAATACGGAGACAATAACCGTTTTATTGGGGTAGGATCCAAAAAATGGAAATACGGGAAAGATAAATGGGCAACGACAGTTTCTACTTTCTTCGAATATGCCAGAGGCGGACGTTTTAGTTATACATACGGAGGTGATATCAATAATGACGGATCTGCGGTCAATGATTTAATGTATGTGCCTACAACAGCTGAAATCAGCCAAATGACCTTTACAGGAGGAGCGGCGCAGGGGGATGCTTTTAATAAATTTATTGAGCAGGATGATTATTTAAGAGACAGGAGAGGTCAGTACGCAGAACGTTACGGGGCAATTTCTCCGTGGAGAGGAAAATGGGATATGAAGATTTTACAGGATTATAATTTCAAATTTTCATCTGCGTCAGAGAAAAAGAATACCATACAGTTTAGTATTGATATTCTGAATGTTGGAAACCTGCTTAATTCCGATTGGGGAGTGGTTCAGGTTCCTACCAGCGTACAGCCGATTGGAGTTACTGTGGCAGGGAATACGCCAACGTATACCTTTACCAATACACAGACAAAAACATTCAGCTATGATGCCAGTTTGAATTCAAGATGGCAAATGCAATTTGGTGTCCGATATATTTTCTAATCGTATAAAGATATTGTAAATTTGCCCCCTTATTTAAGGGGGCTTTTTTTTGTTTAAAAATGAAGACACTTATAAAAGCATATAAAGGTTTAATTTGAAAGAATAATAATGAAATACGCAAGATTAACAAAAGAGCAATTTGAAGAATTGCATGCAGAATTTTCAAGCTTTTTGGCAACGCAGGCGATTGATAAGGCGGAATGGGATGCTATAAAGGAAAATAAACCTGAAGTTGCTGAACAGGAACTGGATGTTTTTTCAGATTTGATCTGGGAAGGTGTTTTATCCAGGGCAGAATTTTTGGAGCATTTTTCTAAAAACCATATTTTCTTGTTTCAATGTTTTGAAACCCATGTACAATCCATTGTTTTAAAATCACTGGTTCCTGAAACGGATTTCCTGACACAGGAGGGCCTGCAATGGCTAAGTGATAATATGTTTACCGAAACAATAGAAATGAAGGTTGGAAAAAAAGTATTTACGGAAGATCGCAATGCTTCTATTTTTGAATTGATTCAACAAGGCGCTTTCCTGAGTGACGGACAATTATTCAAACAAATTAATACGATTATTGAATCTTAAACAATTTTAAGATGTATTTTGGTAAAATAGGTAAGTAGTTGGTGTTAAAATATTTACCTTTTTTAGTTCTTTTAACTTTTGTTTAATCTTTTGTATTTTATTTTACCCGTATTTCTACGTGTTTTTTTAGAAAAGATTAAGATTTTAACTTTTAAATATTTTTTGTAGGTTTTGCTTTTCAAATATGCTTTTTGTTTTAACAAAAAGACATTTTTCGATACTAAAAAGTAGTACTAAACTTACTTTTTGTATTTTTCACAAAAAAGAGTTAAAAAAAATGTGATATATTTAAAAGCCTCATTTTGAGCTTCTAATGTCAGTAATTCCAATGCATGAGCTCTCTTTTTCAGTTTTAAAAATTCATTAAATTTAAAAAAATCAGAAATTTAGTTTTGTTTTATATTTTAATTTTAATTAATTTTAGTAAAGAAAAGTTAAACAAAATGATTTTTTAAAAACATTTATAAAGAGCTGCTTTAATTGTCACTTTATAAAATTAAAAACAGAACAATTTTTGTATTTTTTTTCTACAATTATTAAAGTTTAAAATTTTTAATAACTTAATTAATTTGCTTATGGAATTGACAAATACTCTCTTTATCAAATTTGTTTTAGGTCTTCTAATTATTTTAGCTTTATCTGTTTTGATTTTCAAACAACTAAAATTTATTCCCCAATTGAATTTTAGGTTAAAAGCAAATTTGTTCTATAAATTTCAACATTACAATTACATTAAGTTTTCACTTTTGTTTCCAAAACCCAGTCAGTTGTTTTGGAAATGAAACGTATTGTTATGTTTAAATTTGAAATCCGATAATGCTTTATTTTAAATTATGAATTCAATTTTTTAGAATTTATTTCTAATCAACAATTAACAGATTGCCTAATCAACTTTCTGTTATTATTGAATCCATGTACAGTTATAGAATTCCCCAATTCTAGCTAGCTTAAAATTTTCTTTCATGAAAATTTGCACTACAACAAATCACTCCGTCTGGAAGATTGATTAAGGTCAATATTCCTAAAAATTTTTGAGTCAGTTTTTTATTCAAACGTGAATAAAGGATGCTCTCATGTTCTTTCATTGTATAACTAAATTTTATTGTTTTTTAAGAAGTCTAATTTAAGGTCTTACCATTAGGGTTTTAAATTTTATTCTAATCTATTGATTATAAGTGTTTTTTTTGAATTGCCTAAGTATACGTACTTATCGCAACAGGTATTTTATTGTCCATTTTCTAATCTTCCAAATTATGAAAAAAATCTTTACTTTTTGTAATCTCACTTCTCAGAAGAGATTATTCGGACTATTATCCTTATTCTTATTATGTACTAATGCATTTTCGCAATCAGTTTGCCGGCCTGTGTCGCAAACTAATAGCCAGGGTGGATTATTATGTGTAGGATTGGATGTAAATAGTCCTGCCAGTGCCTACGACAATGACGCAGGCCTGACTACCTATGCCACTCTGACAAACGCTGTTGGAGTTGGTTGTTTTGTCCAGGAGACATTAACGCTCAATCAGACGGCAAAAGCCGGAGATCAAATTGTACTTTATCTGGGTACAGGAAACGGTTTGCTTGATGTTGGATTATTATCTAATGCAACACTTCAGGCTAAACTTTCCGGAACCAATGTAGGTCCAAGTGTGCCACTAAACAGCCCGCTTTTAAACTTAAACTTGTTATCCGGAAACACAATTGCAGCAGTACGATTTACTGTTACAGGTGATACGAATCAGATACAGGTGCAGGTGGGAGGCATTTTAAGCCTTTTGGTGAGTTTAAGAATTTACGATGTTCGTTTGGATTTTGCCAAACCAACCATAGCAGGAGGCTTAAGTCAGACAATTTGTTCTGGAAGTTTCACTACTTTAACTGCTGCTCCGGCAGCAGGTACTTCCCTGTCCTGGTACGATTCTCCAACTTCTACCACTCCTTTGATAACGGCTAATAGTTATCAAACACCAGTTTTAACGACAGCTACCAATTATTATATAGGTGTAACCAGAGCTGCCGGTTGTGAAGGTAGTGACCGTTTACCGGTTGTGGTTAATGTTTCTAACCCTGTCGCCCCGGCTATCAGTACTGCCGGAACAGCAATATGTTCTACCGGCGCGACACAGCAAACTACATTATCAGTAATTAATTCTATTCCCGGAACCACCTACAACTGGTATTCCGTAAATAACGGGGGAACGATTTTAGCCTCCGGTGATACTTATTCTCCAGTAGTTCCTGTTGGTACTACCAATTTTTTTGTAGAAGCCGCAATAGGTTCCTGCGTAAGTCCTGCAAGAACGCAGGTTACAGTAATCTCAAATCCGGTACCAGCATTACCAACAGTATTGACACAGAGTGTTACCATTCAATCAGGTCAGAATGCCACATTGAGCGCTGCGGCTACGGGTGCAGGTGTAACCCTAAACTGGTATGACGTTGCCACTGGCGGAACTGCGCTTCTGACAAATTCGACAACATTTACGACGCCTATATTAGTGGCTACCAAAACCTATTATGTGGAAGCCCAAAGTGCATCCGGAGGTTGTGTAAGTGCTTCGAGAGTACCGGTAACGGTAACAGTTGTAAATAATCCTTTGGGAACTTGTTTAGAAGCAAATAGCCAGCAAACTAATTTTAATGGTCTTTGTTTATTATGTGGTTCTACAAATCCTAATAATTCAGTGGATGGAAATCCGGCAACTGCTGCGAGACTTACCATTCCGGTTGGTTTAATTAATGGATATGCACAGCAAACACTTCAGTTTAATAATCCCGGCAGAGCAGGGGATATTGTTGATGTTGAGCTGGAAGTTCCGGGGGGTGTCCTGGATTTAAGTGTATTAAATTATATTAGTTTAGCCACTTATAACGGAGCCACTTTTAATAATGACAGAGTTTCGATTAATAATATAGTTGATATTGTATTATTGGGAGGAAATCGTTTTAGAGCCAGTGTTACGGCAGGTACAGCGTTTGATCGTGTTGAAGTGCGATTGGGCGGTCTGGTTTCAGCCATAACAAGTCTGGATATTTATCAGGCGGCTTACCGATATAAAGCTCCCGTGATTACAGGAAGTACAACCATTTGTAGTGGACAAACCACTACACTGACCGCTACCCTGGGTGCGGGAGAAACAGTTGAATGGTACAGTGCAGCAACCGGCGGTCTTCCACTGGTAAATACAGCGTCCTTTACCACACCGGCTTTAAATGCCAATACCACTTATTATACGGCCATTACCAGAAATGGCTGTTTAAACAGTGAGCGTAATCCTGTAACAGTTTCAGTACAAAATCCTGTTGCGCCAGTTATTACGGCTGTTCCTACAACAATTTGCAGCGGACAGACGGTTACTTTAACTGTTCAGGCACCAGTTTTGGGTACAGTATACAATTGGTATGATGCCAATGTAGCAGGGAATTTAGTGTTTACAGGAACTTCATTTACAACGCCGGCTTTAATAGCTAATGCTAGTTATTATGTGGAAGCTTCAATAGGAAGTTGTTTAAGTTCCCGTACTCCGGTGAACCTTATTGTAAATCCATTGCCGGCAGTACCGGTACCTTTATCCTCGAATGTAGTGATTCAGTCCGGTCAGAATGTTATGTTAGGTATTTCAAATCCTGATGCTAATTTATCTTATGCCTGGTTTGATGTCCCAACAGGAGGAATTGCTTTAGCAGCTAATACCAGTACGTATACACCAACTCCGGCTTTAACGGCAAATAAAACATTTTATGTTGAAGCTACAGATCTGACTACAGGTTGTGTGAGCAGTGCCAGAGCAGTAATTAATGTTGTAGTAATTAATACGGTTAGTAATTGTCTTCAGGCGAATGCTCAGGTGACCGCTTTAGATCCGGGACTATTATGTGTTGGCTGTGGAGCGACCAATCCGGGTGGTTCTGTTGATGGAAATATTAACACTGCAGCTACCCTTACCATACCAGTTGGGGTACTTGGAAGCTATATTCAGCAAACTTTAACTTTCGCTTCACCAGGTGAGGCGGGTGACATTATAGATGTTGAATTAGAAGTTCCGGGAGGCCTTCTCGATATAAGTGCTTTATCTTATATTAGTTTAGCAACCTATGACGGTGCGACCTATAATAATGACAGGGTTGCCCTTAATAATAATTTACTGAATGTACAATTATTATCAGGCAACCGATTCAAAGCTAGTTTTACTACCGCTTCGACTTTTGACAGAGTTGAGGTTAGATTAGGCGGCGTAGCAACATTATTAACCAGTGTAAATATTTATGGAGCTTCTTACAGATATCCAAATGCTGTAATAACAGGAGCGACAACAATTTGCGCCGGAGGTACAGCTTCTTTAACCGCTACTTCAACAGGAACAGAAACGTTTACGTGGTATGATTCCCCAACTGCGGGAAATATAGTGGCTGTAAATCCAACACTTCCGTTAAATAATACGACAACCTATTATGTAGAAGCAGCACGAGGAGCCTGTATAAACAGTGTTCGTCAGCCTGTTACAATAACCGTAAATCCATTAGCAACTGCTGCGGATGTTACTATTACAAGCCCTCTGGAAGCTTCCTGCTCCGGGGCGGTTGCATTGGCTCCGACCTCTGCTTTAGCGGGAGCTCAATTTAGATATTATACCGATCAGAATAAAACTCAGGAAATTATAACAGGATCTGTTGTAGCAACCCAGCCAGGCGTAACTTTTGTTAAAGATCCGACAACTGGTGCGCTTACAGTTTCCGGGCTTACTGCCTTAGGAGCTCCTTATAATTATTATGTTTCTGTTGCTAATGCAAATACGTGTGAGAATACTTTAAACACTTTAAAACAAGTAACCGTTACCATTCCTACAGTGACACCTTTAGCGGTAACTACACCTTTACCGGCAAGCTGCGGAAGTGCAAACTTAAAAAGTGCTATCGTAGGTTATGACACAACGGGAAATACAATTTATACTTTTTATGATGCATCTAATAATATCATCACTGAAAATGCAGCAGGAAATATAACAGTAAGTGGTGTTTACTCAATTCAAGCTCAGGGTAACGGTGTTACATGTCCATCTGTTAAACTACCAGTAACAGTTACTGTTAACCCGTTGCCTAGTTTGGTTGTACCTTCATCAGTTTCGGTAAATGCAGGTTCTGCAGTGACTTTGTCT
Organism: Flavobacterium sp. ENC; assembly: GCF_020991415.1. Lineage (GTDB taxonomy): Bacteria > Bacteroidota > Bacteroidia > Flavobacteriales > Flavobacteriaceae > Flavobacterium. Next base: position 93,466 of record NZ_JAJMOY010000002.1, read on the forward strand.
GCCACATCAGACGGAACATTGGCCTGGTTTGATCCTCAGGGAAATTCCCTGGCCGGACCTCCGTTTACAACGGGTATATTGAATACACCGGGAGTTTATACCTATACAGTAGTGGCGAGTAATGCCAATTGTTCTGTTACAGGAGCCGTTACGGTGAATGTTATAGATCCGGGTACCTGTCCATTACTGGCAGAAAGAGTGTATGCTACAGGACAAAGTCAGGGCACCATTATATCAGGAGTAGTGACTAATCCTACCGCAGCAGTAGATGGCAATCCTCAAACTTTTTCTACGATTACTACAGGAGTTGGACTTTTAGGTGTAGGAGCGACATGGCAAAATCTGACATGGCCTGCGAATATTGTCAAAGGAACTCCGGTAACCGTAAAATTAGGATCTGAAGCCAGTGTTTTAGCGGTAGGACAAGATTTGTCCATTATTGGAACTAAAAACGGGGTTGATATCGGAACGATGCAATCTATTTCAGGATCATTAGTGAATTTAATCTCAGGAGATAATTCATTCGAATATACTTTTGTACCATCCAATACTTCAGGACCTCAGGATTATGATGGAATCAGAATCCAGTCTGCATCACTTTTAAGTGTTGCTCAAAACACAAAGGTGTTTGACGCTTATTACACCAGACCGGTTTCTACGGTCACCTGTACTCCGGGAGATATACAAGATGTATATTATGGAGCTACAGATCTGGGTCTTCCGATAGGAGCTTTAACAGCCACTGTAGGGGTTAGTGATGCTTTGAATGTAGCAGATAATGACATCACCACTTTTGCCACAATGTACAGCGGTGTAGGTGCTCTTGCTGCGGCAGATTTAACAGTAGCCTTTAAGACTCCATCAATTGTAAGTGATACCTTAAGAATAGTGGTTTCAAAACCGGGAGTTCTTCTGGATGCTAATGTGCTAACAGGATTCAGCATTCAGCGTTATTTAGGTAATGTTGCGGTTGGAGCTCCAATTCAGAATACAAGTACATTATTAAGTGTAAGATTGTTACCTGGAAATACCATGTCTATGGTTCTTGTATCTTCTCAGCCAGAGCCTTACGATCGCGTGAGAATCCGTTTTGGAGGAGTTGCGGGAGTATTGGAATTCCTTAGAGTTCATACTGTTGAGCGAGTAGCCAATACAAAAGTAACAGGAGGGGACCTTAATAATAAAGTAATAGTCTGTCCCGGAAGCCCTGTCACACTTCAGATACCGGCCGAAGCCTGTTCAACCTACAGATGGTACGATTCTCCTATTGGTGGAAATGTTGTAGCAAACGGTATTACTTATACCGTACCAGCAACATTGGCAGCAGGAATTTACAAATATTATGTACAGCCAGTACGTTACGGTTGTGAAGCATTGGCAAGAGGAGAAGTAACTGTAGAAGTAAAAGCTTCAGCTCCGGTAAATGCTTTAACCGATATTACCTTAAATGGAGGAACAGCTACTTCAGTTTGTTCACCAACCGGTACTATAACACTTGCAACAAGCCTGAGCGGAACTCCGGCACTGACAAATCCAATATACTACTGGTATAGTTTTGACGGAACTACAAGTCAGCTAATTCCGGGAGAAACGACTGCTCAGTTAATTGTAAATGGCCTTGTTCCGGGAACATACACCTATTATGTTGGAGTGAGTTCTGTTGAATTTTGTGAAACTGCAGCCGCAGACCGAAAACAAATTACGCTGACCATTTTACCTCCTTCAGGAGCAAATGATATTTCAGTTGACGATATCGCTGTATGCCACAACATACCAGGAGTATTAACACCAACAGCAACTGCGCTGACCAATCCGGTATTTACCTGGTATTTTGATGCCAATAAAACCCAGCCTATAACCAATGGACTTGTGGCAGGCGGATTGACTTATGCGATAAGCGCTACAGGTGTTTTAACAGTAACGGGTTTAACACGTGCAGTAAGTCCAATTACTTATTTTGTTGCAGTGGCAAGTGATGTTACTTGCGAGAATATAGCAGTAACACTTCAATCAGCAACAATAATTGTAAATGACCCTGCCACGCCAACAACAACAGATACTACACAAGACTTCTGTCTGATAGATGCACCGACTTTTGCAAGTATTCAGACCAATGAGACCAATGTGGTTTGGTACAGTGCTGCGAACGGCGGAACTCCAATTCCTGCCACAACAGCTTTGACCAGCGGTACTTATTATGCTGCTCTATTGGACGGTGCGACCGGCTGTGAGAGTTCCGTAAGACTGGCCGTTACAATTTCAGTAACCAATCCTGCGACACCAACAACAACAGATACTACACAAGATTTCTGTTTGGTAGATGCGCCTACTTTTGCGAGCATTCAGACCAATCAGCCTAATGTGGTTTGGTACAGTGCAGCTAGTGGAGGAACTCCAATTCCAGCCACAACAGCTTTGACCAGTGGTACTTATTACGCTGCTTTATTGGATGCCGTAACAGGATGTGAAAGTTCAATACGATTAGCAATTACGATTTCCGTAACCGATCCGGCAACGCCAACAACAACAGATACCACACAAGATTTCTGTTTAGTAGATGCACCAACATTTGCAAGCATTCAGACCAATCAGCCTAATGTGGTTTGGTACAGTGCTGCGAATGGCGGAACACCGATTCCTGCCACAACAGCTTTGACCAGTGGTACTTATTACGCTTCTCTATTAGATGCTGCTACAGGATGTGAAAGTTCGATACGATTAGCCATTACGATTTCCGTAACCGATCCGGTAACGCCAACTACAACAGATACCACACAGGATTTCTGTTTAGTAGATGCACCAACTTTTGCGAGCATTCAGACCAATCAGTCTAATGTGGTTTGGTACAGTGCTGCAAATGGAGGGGCTCCAATTCCTGCCACAACAGCTTTAACAAGCGGTACTTATTACGCTGCTTTATTGGATGCAGTAACAGGATGTGAAAGTTCAATACGATTAGCAATTACAATTTCCGTAACGGATCCGGCAACACCAACTACAACAGATACGACACAAGACTTCTGTTTGGTAGATGCACCTACTTTTGCGAGCATTCAGACCAATCAGCCTAATGTGGTTTGGTACAGTGCTGCGAATGGGGGAACACCAATTCCTGCCACAACAGCCTTGACCAGTGGTACTTATTATGCTGCTTTATTGGATGCCGTAACAGGATGTGAAAGTTCGATAAGATTGGCCGTTACGATTTCCGTAACCGATCCTGCAACGCCAACTACAACAGATACCACTCAGGATTTCTGTCTAGTAGATGCACCAACTTTTGCAAGTATTCAGACCAATCAGCCTAATGTGGTTTGGTACAGTGCTGCGAATGGAGGAACACCAATCCCAGCTACTACAGCTTTAACCAGTGGTACTTATTATGCTGCTTTATTGGATGCTGCTACAGGATGTGAAAGTTCAGTTCGCCTATTGGTTACTATTTCCGTAACCGATCCGGCAACGCCAACAACAACAAATACCACACAAGATTTCTGTTTAATAGATGCACCAACCTTTGCAAGCATTCAGACCAATCAGCCTAATGTGGTTTGGTACAGTGCTGCGAATGGAGGAACACCAATTCCTGCCACAACAGCTTTGACCAGCGGTACTTATTACGCTGCTTTATTAGATGCGGTAACAGGATGTGAGAGTTCTATACGATTAGCAATTACAATTTCCGTAACGGATCCTGCAACGCCAACAACAACAGATACGACACAAGACTTCTGTTTGGTAGATGCACCGACTTTTGCAAGTATTCAGACCAATCAGCCTAATGTGGTTTGGTACAGTGCAGCGAATGGCGGAACACCAATTCCTGCAACAACAGCTTTGACCAGTGGTACTTATTACGCTGCTTTATTAGATGCTACGACAGGATGTGAAAGTTCAGTTCGCCTATTGGTTACTATTTCCGTAACCGATCCGGCAACGCCAACTACAACAGATACCACTCAGGATTTCTGTCTAGTAGATGCACCAACATTTGCAAGTATTCAGACCAATCAGCCTAATGTGGTTTGGTACAATGCTGCGAATGGGGGAACACCAATTCCTGCCACAACAGCTTTGACCAGCGGTACTTATTACGCTGCTTTATTAGATGCTACGACAGGATGTGAAAGTTCAGTTCGTTTATTGGTAACTATTTCCGTAACGGATCCTGCAACGCCAACTACCACAGATACTACACAAGACTTCTGTTTAATAGACGCACCAACCTTTGCAAACATTCAGACCAATCAGCCTAATGTGGTTTGGTACAGTGCTGCGAATGGCGGAACACCAATTCCTGCCACAACAGCTTTGACCAGCGGTACTTATTATGCTGCTTTATTGGATGCTGCCACAGGATGTGAAAGTTCAATACGATTAGCAATTACGATTTCCGTAACGGATCCGGCAACGCCAACTACAACAGATACTACACAAGACTTCTGTTTGGTAGATGCGTCTACTTTTGCGAGCATTCAGATCAATCAGCCTAATGTGGTTTGGTACAGTGCTGCGAATGGAGGAACAGCAATTCCTGCCACAACAGCCTTGACCAGCGGTACTTATTACGCTGCTTTATTGGATGCTGCTACAGGATGTGAAAGTTCAGTTCGCCTATTGGTTACCATTTCCGTAACCGATCCTGCAACGCCAACAACAACAGATACCACACAAGACTTCTGTTTGGTAGACGCACCAACCTTTGCAAGCATTCAGACCAATCAGCCTAATGTGGTTTGGTACAGTGCAGCTAGTGGAGGAACTCCAATTCCAGCCACAACAGCTTTGACCAGTGGTACTTATTACGCTTCTCTATTAGATGCTGCTACAGGATGTGAGAGTTCGATAAGATTGGCCATTACGATTTCCGTAACCGATCCTGCAACGCCAACAACAACAGATACCACACAGGATTTCTGTTTAATAGATGCACCAACATTTGCGAGCATTCAGACCAACCAGCCTAATGTGGTTTGGTACAGTGCCGGGAATGGAGGAACACCAATTCCTGCCACAACAGCTTTAACGAGCGGTACTTATTACGCTGCTTTATTGGATGCTGCCACAGGATGTGAGAGTTCGATAAGATTGGCCATTACGATTTCCGTAACGGATCCGGCAACGCCAACAACTACAGATACCACACAGGATTTCTGTTTAATAGATGCACCAACATTTGCGAGTATTCAGACCAATCAGCCTAATGTGGTTTGGTACAGTGCTGCAAATGGCGGAACACCAATTCCTGCTACAACAGCTTTGACCAGCGGTACTTATTACGCCGCTTTATTGGATGCTGCCACAGGATGTGAGAGTTCAATACGATTAGCAATTACGATTTCCGTAACGGATCCGGCAACGCCAACAACAACAGATACGACACAAGACTTCTGTTTGGTAGATGCACCAACATTTGCAAGCATTCAGACCAATCAGCCTAATGTGGTTTGGTACAGTGCTGCGAATGGGGGAACACCAATCCCTGCTACAACAGCTTTGATCAGCGGTACTTATTATGCTGCTTTACTAGATGCCGTAACAGGATGTGAAAGTTCAGTTCGCTTATTGGTAACTATTTCCGTAACCGATCCGGCAACACCAACAACAACAGATACGACGCAAGACTTCTGTTTGGTAGATGCACCAACATTTGCAAGCATTCAGACCAATCAGCCTAATGTGATTTGGTACAGTGCTGCGAATGGGGGAACACCAATTCCTGCCACAACAGCCTTGACCAGTGGTACTTATTACGCTGCTTTATTAGATGCCGTAACAGGATGTGAAAGCTCAGTTCGTCTATTGGTAACTATTTCAGTAACTAATCCGGCAACACCAACAACTACTGATGATACACAAAGTTTCTGTATAACAGCGGCACCAACAGTGGCTAATATCCAGGTTAATGAAGCAAATGTAGTTTGGTACAGCACTCCTACAGGTGGTACAGTAATAGCTTCAACGACACCATTGGCAAATGGTATCTATTATGGTGCTATATCAAATCCGGCAACTGGTTGTGAAAGTGTGACAAGATTACAGGTAACTGTTACAATCGAAAACACTACAGCAACTCCAACTACAAATTCAGCGACTCAAAACTTCTGTTCGGTAAATGCACCAACAATTGCTAATATTCAGGTAAATGAACCTAATGTAGTTTGGTACAGTACTTCAACAGGTGGTACTGCAATTCCGGCAACAACTGCTTTGGTAACGGGTACCTATTATGGTGCTATTGCAAGTAATGTAGGTTGTGAGAATCCGGCAAGATTAACAGTTGCGGTTAATGTAAATACACCGGGAATAGTTACTACTCCAAGAACAACACAAACATTTTGTTTATCAGATACTCCAACAATTGAAGATATCGTGGTAAATGAAGCAAATGTTGTTTACTATTCTTCTGCAACAGGAGGCACACCACTGGCCGCAAACACGCCGCTTACCGCTACAACATATTACGCCGTTCCGCTTAATAATACAACCAATGGATGTGTGAATACTTCACGTTTGGGAATAACAGTACAATTTGCCAATGACGCTCTTGTACAAATTACAACTAGTGATAATACACCATGTGTATTCCAGGGAGTTACCTATTCTATTGGAAACGGAAAATCGAATTATGTGTGGACGATTTCAAATGGAACTATTCTTACCGGAGGTGGAACATCAGATGATTCTGTAACCGTTTCGTGGTCTGATGTTGGTCCGGGAACAGTGAGCGTGACGTATGTGAATACTTGTGACGAAACTACAACGAAATCATTAAACGTTACAGTAGCCACATGTTCAGATCTGACGATCACAAATACAGTCAATAATCCGGCTCCAAACTTTGGAGATGAGGTTGTCTTTACAATAACTGTAAACAATGTTGGAGAAGGGACCATCAAAAATATACTTGTAAGTGAACTAATCCCTAGCGGATACAGTTTGGTGTCCTTTACAACATCCAGCGGAGTTTATGATCCTGCTACTCAGGTGTGGACAATTCCAACTTTAAGCGGCGGAGAAAGTGAAACCTTAGAAGTGAAACTTTTGGTATTGCCAAGTGGTAACTATAACAATGTAGCAACAATCGAGATTTCCACTCCTTTAGATGTGGATCCTACAAATAATTCGGCTACGGCTTTTGTGGAACCAATTTGTCTGACTGTGTACAATGAGTTTACTCCAAATAATGACGGACAAAACGATCTTTTCAGAATTGATTGTATCGAAACACACCCGAATAATGAATTAAAAGTATTCAACAGATACGGTGCGTTAGTATACAGCAAAAAGAAATATGAAAACGACTGGGATGGAACTGCGAATGTATCCGGAGTTATAAATAGAGGAGATATGTTGCCTACAGGTACTTATTTTTATGTGATAGACACCGGAGATGGAACGGTTAAAAAAGGATGGTTATCTATAATGAGATAGTCCATTAATACTCTTATCTAATTAATTAAACTAAATAAGTATCGTTATGAAACTATATATAAAATCATTAGAAACGTATTTCATTTTAATATGTTCTTTTATCACGTTTTGCGCCTCTGCGCAACAAGACCCGGAATACACGCAGTATATGTATAATACAATGTCGGTAAATCCTGCTTATGCAGGATCTACCGGAGCATTGGAAGCGGCACTTTTATATCGTTCCCAATGGGTTGGCATTGATGGCGCTCCGGAAACCCAGTCTTTTTCGATTCATGCACCACTTCGAAATGAAAAAATCGGATTGGGTCTGAGTATTGTCAATGACAAAATCGGGCCATCTGACGAATTGTATGTTGACGGGAATTTTGCTTATTCCATACCTCTTGGATATGAAAAAAGATTAGCTTTTGGATTAAAAGCCGGTATGCGAATGCTCAATATCGACTGGTCAAAAGGAAGATATTATGATAATAACGATAATCTGTTGAATCAGAATATTAACAATCAGATGAAATTAGCCATTGGAGCAGGGATTTATTACTATACCGACAAATGGTATTTGGGCGTTTCGATTCCTAGTTTTATTCAGAGTAACTATTACGATGATGTTCAGGAATCTATAGATTATGATCGTTTGCATTATTATTTAATGGGAGGTTATGTATTTGATTTAAGCCCGAATTTGAAATTCAAACCGGCATTTTTGGTAAAAGCAGTAAGCGGAGCTCCGCTTACTGCTGATGTGTCAGCGAATTTCATGATTGCCGAAACATTTGTCATCGGCGGTGCTTACAGAACGGATGATTCTGTGAGCATACTGGCAGGTTTTCAAATATCAAAAAGCTTTTATATCGGATACGCTTTTGACTACACAGTAAGTCAGTTGAATAAGTATAATGATGGTTCACATGAAATCATCCTGCGCTATCAGTTTAATAAAGGCGAAAGCAAAATCAAATCTCCTCGATTCTTCTAAAAACAAAGTCCATGAAAAAATTATATATCCTAAGTTTAATACTGAGTTTTACTATAGGTTCTGCTCAGACTAATTTAAAAAAGGCCGATGCGTTGTTTAAAAATTATTCCTATGTAGATGCTTCCAAAGCCTACGAGGAAATTCTGCAAAACATCAAGAATCCGTCCACACAGACCTTAAAGAATGCAGCCGATTCGTATTATTTTATTTCCGATGCCAGAAATGCGCTGAAATGGTATAAAAAATTATACGAAGCTCAGGGCAACAATCTGACAGACATTTACTATCTGCGCTATATTCAGTCCCTAAAAGGTGTCATGGATTATGACGAAGCCAACAGAATGATCAAAGAATATCTGGATAAAAAAGGAGATCAGAACGAAATTAACAGATATGCCGCCCAAAAGAAACAGTTAGATAGTCTCTCAAAAGCGAAATCTCTTTATAACATAAAAAATCTCGATATCAATACCAGTAAATCTGATTTTGGGGCTACTTTTTTTCAGGATAAAATCGTGTTTACCTCCGCCAGGGACACGACAAAATTTAGTGAAAAGTTATATACCTGGAACAATCAGCCTTTCTTAAATCTTTATGTGGCGGAGCGAAATCCGGCAGATGGAAGTTTATTCAATGAAGTTTTGTTTATACCAAACGTAATGACAAAATACCATGAAGCAACGGCCACTTTTGATGCTCAGGGAAAAACCATTTATTACTCGACGAACATCGTCAAGAAAAATAAACTGGTTGTAGATCAGACAAAAACCAATAATTTTCAGATTATTAAGGGTGAAATTGTAAATAACAAATTAGAAAATCCTCAGAAAGTGTTCTTTGACAGCGATGACTATTCGTGCGGGCACCCCTCTTTAAGTGCTGACGGACGCTGGCTTTTCTTTGCATCAGATATGCCTGGGGGATATGGCGAAACCGATTTGTATTATATAAAGATTTCCGATGACGGCACGATGAGTTCTCCGGTAAACCTTGGACCAAAAATCAATACGCTGGGCAATGATCTTTTTCCTTTTTTCAGCAACGGAACGCTTTATTTCTCTTCAGACGGGCATTACGGATTAGGGGATTTAGATGTTTACGAAAGTAAATTTCTCGAAGACGGAACTTTCTCTGTTCCACGTAATCTCGGAGCACCAATAAACAGTAATAAAGACGATTTTTCTTTTGTAATTGACAAAGCCGACAATTTTGGTTATGTATCCTCCAACAGGGCAGAGGGAAAAGGCGATGATGATATTTATTCTTTTACAAAAGGAAAGCCAGTCTGTAATCAGAATATTTCGGGTATAGCTGTGGACAGGAAAACCAAACTGCCGCTTACTGATGTTGTCGTGATGGCATACAATTCGTATAATGACGTTCTTAACGAAACAAAGACTAATTATGAAGGTAAATATGCAATCGTAGTGCCGTGTGGAAAAATCGTTAAACTGCTGGCTGCAAAACAAAACTACAGTAATGACGAAAAAACAGTTCAGGCGGGAGATGATAATGAAGGCGAAATTAAAGACATTAATTTTGAACTCAGTAATTATGATGACCTAGTAGTAAAGAAAAAAGGAGTCGAAAAAGTAGATGTGAATCCTATCTATTTTGATTATGATAAGTATGACATTACCCCTTTGGCAATAGAAGAACTGACCAAAGTCGTTTTTATCATGCAGAAGTTTCCTAACATCAGAATTAAAATAGAATCACATACGGATTCTCGAGGTAAAGATGCCTATAACCTGAAGTTGTCAGACAACAGGGCCAAATCAACCCGTGATTATATTATTTCTCAGGGAATTGATACTTCAAGGATCGAAAGTGCTATAGGTTATGGCGAAACCCGATTGATTAATAAATGTAAAAATGGTGTGAAATGTACGGAAGCAGAGCACTTGCTCAACAGACGTTCCGATTTCATCATCATTCAAAAGTAACTCTATATTTATGTCCGGATTGGCTTTTGGCCAGTGTAAAAGTATAGAACGTAAAAACCATTTGGAAGTTGGTTTTGATTAATTCTTTTTAAGAATGATGGACAAAAAGAAAATCAAGTTGCAGTTTTTTGCAACTTGATTTTTGATTTTTAAAACTTTTGTATTTTTATGTTTTTCAACGAAAATAATCCTAATTTTGAATTTAAAGTTATTCAAAATTACAATCCGCATCATTTTACTATTTTATGAGTATTCAAGAAACAATTCAGGCTTTACGAAACGAACTTAATCAGCACAATTACAATTACTACGTACTGGATAATGCCACAATTTCAGATTATGATTTTGATGTGAAGTTAAAAGAGCTTCAGGATTTAGAAGATAAAAACCCTGAATTTTTTGATGAAGATTCCCCAACCCAGCGGGTAGGAGGAGCCATTACCAAGAATTTTAAAACAGTCGCACATCAATACCGGATGTATTCACTGGATAATTCTTATTCCAAAGAGGATTTGCAGGATTGGCAAAATCGTATTCAGAGAGTATTGGGAAATGTTGATTTACAATATACCTGTGAATTAAAATACGACGGAGCTTCCATAAGCATCACCTACGAAAACGGAAAGTTAGTTCAGGCTTTAACACGCGGTGATGGTTTTCAGGGAGATGATGTGACGAATAACATCAAAACCATAAAATCCATACCCTTAAAATTAAAAGGAAATTATCCGGACAAATTCGATATCCGTGGGGAAATTATTCTGCCTTACGCCGGATTCGAAAAGATGAATCAGGAGTTAATCGAAATCGGTGAAACGCCTTATTCCAACCCAAGAAATACAGCTTCAGGAAGTTTAAAACTACAAGACAGTGCAGAGGTGGCCAAGCGGCCTTTAGAATGTTTACTGTATTTTGTAACCGGTAATAACCTGCCATTTCCATCACAATTTGAAGGACTGGAATCTGCCAGAAATTGGGGATTTAAAGTCCCAAACGAAGCGAAACTGGTCAATAATTTACAGGAAGTTTTCGACTTTATCGATTACTGGGATGTGCATCGACATAATCTGCCTTACGAAACAGATGGTGTTGTGGTCAAGGTAAATAGTATCCAGTATCAGGAAGAACTCGGCTATACGGCAAAATCGCCGCGCTGGGCAATAGCTTATAAATTCAAATCCGAGCAGGTTTCTACGCAATTAGAATCGATTTCGTATCAGGTAGGCCGTACAGGTGCCATTACGCCTGTAGCCAATTTAAAACCGGTACAATTGGCAGGAACGATCGTAAAAAGAGCATCTTTGCACAATGCAGATCAGATACAGAAATTAGATATCAGAATACATGATACTGTTTTTGTTGAAAAAGGCGGAGAAATTATCCCGAAGATTATTGCCGTAGATTTAGACAAACGCCCGGAAAATTCAGAAGTAACACACTACATTACCCATTGTCCCGAATGTCATACCGAATTGGTGAGAAATGCAGGGGAAGCCAATCATTACTGCCCTAATTTTTATGGCTGTCCTCCACAGATTATTGGAAGAATCCAGCATTATATTTCCAGAAAAGCAATGGACATTGAAGGTCTTGGCGGTGAAACAGTAGCTTTGCTTTTTAAAAACAATTTAGTGCACAACTATGCCGATTTATACGAATTGAAAGTAGAGGACATTTTGCACCTGGAAAGAATGGCAAAAAAGTCTGCCGAAAACCTGGTAAACGGAGTGCAGAAATCAACAGAAATTCCGTTCGAAAGTGTTTTGTTTGCACTTGGAATTCGTTTTGTAGGAGAAACTGTCGCCAAAAAACTAGCCAAACATTATAAAAATATTACCGCACTAAGCCAGGCTTCCCTGATGGAATTGATCCTGGTAGATGAAATAGGCGAACGTATTGCCAGAAGTGTGATTGAATTTTTCGAAAATGAAGAAAATCAAAAAATCATAGAACGCTTAAAAAATTATGGCGTTCAATTTGAAATTGTCGAAAAAATAAATCCGGATGCAACAGAGAAATTCATCGGAAAAACATTCGTGGTTTCAGGTGTCTTTGCTCAGTTTTCAAGAGATGAATTAAAGAAAACCATCGAAGATAACGGAGGTAAAGTGGGAAGCTCCATTTCTGCCAAAACAGATTTTGTGGTAGCAGGCGATAACATGGGGCCAGCCAAGTTGGAAAAGGCAAACAAATTAAATATTCCGATCTTGTCTGAAGAAGATTTTATAACAAAACTAAATGAAAGCGAATAAGCCGTCATTAATCCTGTTTTTTCTGGCATTATTCTGTACCATCATTTTTGATTGTACAGAACAGGATTTTTTGGCAGTTTACGCAAAAGCGATTGTGCTTCCGGCCATTTTTTTCTATTTTTTAATTAGCAGCAATTACAAAGTTGGAAAAACAGAAGGTTTTATCTTTTTATTCTGCTTCGTGGGCCATGTATGTGAACTTATGGAAATGGAAGTTTCCGAAATCGGCGGAGTAGTTAGTTTCCTGATTGTATATCTCTTACTGCTCCGCTTTTTTATAGTCAGTCACGAAAGAATAAAACTAAGAAGAAAAGATGTCCTGCCGGTCTTTATAGTGGTCGTTTTTATCGTTTATTTATTGATTTCGGTACTAAGCCTGCAATCGGATAGTATGAAAAAGTTTAATTTTATTTATACTTTTTACGGAATTGTCCTCAGTATTCTAAGCTATTTTTCTTTTGTAAGTTACATCACAAGAGGAACTTATATTACACTTTTAATGTCCTTAATGGCCATTAGCTATATCTTTTCGGATATATTTTATATTTTCAGTGAATATTTTTCCTTTTCAGTTGTGCTGGTCTTAATTCGTGACACTACTCAGATCCTGGCTTACTTTTTTATGGTCGAATATTTTCTTGAAAAAAGTAAAGCTGAAAAAAAAATATTATACTATGATTGATCTTCCCTGATTGGTGTGTGCTTTATCTTTGTCAAAATAAAAATCAATACGGCCCAGGTTAATTCCGTAGCATCCCACCTGATTTACCAGGACATTTTCCCCTGCTTTGTTCTTTACGATAGTTGGTTTGTCTAAGAAAGTATGTGTATGGCCGCCAATAATCAAATCAATATCCTGCGTTAGTTCCGCTAATTTCAGATCGCAGATTTTAGTCTGGTCATCTTTGTAGTTATACCCTAAATGCGAAAGACAGACAACGAGGTCACATTTTTCCGTTTTTTTCAATAATTGTGTCATGTCCTGTGCAATTTCTACAGGATTATTGTAAACCGTTTCTTTGTACATTTGTTTGTCTACCAGACCGGCAAGTTCAATTCCAAGACCAAAAACACCTACTTTTATTCCGTTTTTATAAAAGATTTTGTATGGTTTAACAAGTCCGTCCATGACCGTATTTTTAAAGTCGTAATTCGAATTTATAAATTCAAAAGTGGCATGCGGCATCTGGGCGTATAAACCATCAAGACCATTGTCGAAATCATGATTTCCTATTGTTGAGGCATCATATTTCATCATGCTCATCAATTTAAATTCAAGCTCACCACCATAATAATTAAAGTACGGAGTTCCCTGAAAAATATCACCCGCGTCCAATAAAAGAACATTTGGGTTTTCTTTACGGATCGTTTCAATAAGAGCCGCTCTGCGGGATACACCACCTTTATTTGCATTACGCGGATCATCAGCCGGAAAAGGATCAATATGGCTGTGAACATCGTTGGTATGTAAAATAGTTAAGTGTTTAATATCGGTAGTTTCAAAACTGCTCAATGATAAACCTAAGCTTAATAAGGCAGTACTGGCAGCTGTTTTCTCGATAAATTCTCTTCTTTTCATTTTTTATATTTTTTGCTGAAACGCTATTTTTATTTTTATTTTTTTTGGCCACGAATTTCACGAATTTCCGCGAATTAGTATTTTTACTAACAGCTGAATTGGTGTAAATTAGTGAAATTCGTGGCAACTTATTTTCTTCTGTATTGCGTTTTTTTGCCACAGATTAAAAGATTAAATTGATTTTAAAGCTGTGGCTAAACTTTTCACAAGCACAGTTATCAACTTTTATTTTCTGCTCATTTTTGAAATATTCACTATTAAAAAATTCGCGAAATTAGTGGCTACTTATTTTCTATTCTTCCGTAATTCGGATATCTCTTGGTACCGGAATGGTATCAACTTCTTTAAAATAATCAATCAGTACGTCCCGAAGTTTATAATTCAGATCATATTTCTGCACACTTTTAGCGAAAAAAGACATACTGTCTCCGCCATTGGCCAAATAATCATTGGTGGCTACATAATAAACAGCAGCAAGATCAAGAGGTTTCCCCTGAATCAGGATGTTTTTTGCAGTCTTGTCTTTGGCAATTGTAAAAGTCATCCCGGATAAGGGCTGCGCTTTTTGTGCTTTAATAATATAGGAAGTCATTTCTAAAATTTGCTCCCCTTTTAAAGCCATAACAACCATACTGTTTTCAAAAGGCATAATTTCAAATGCTGTTCTGCTGGTTACATTTCCTTTAGGTAAAATAGCTCTGATACCACCATGATTCAATAAACAAAGGTCGATGCTTTTTTTCTCACGGGCTTTAAAAACAAGATTTCCTCTTTGTACACAAACATCAGCCATCAGATTTCCAATAGTCGTCTGCCATTTTCCGCTGCTTTTATCAAGTGTTTCAGGACAATAAGCCAAAACGCTGTCCAAATCCTTATTAATATGATTGCGATAAGGAGCAATAAAACTTTCTATTGCCGGGGTTTCGGCAGCTTTCTCCGTTACAGGCAGCAGTTTGCCTTCTATCTTCGTTAAATTGTAGTTTTTGGTACTGCAAGAAGTTATAAAAAAAAGTGTTAAGAATATAACAAAAAGTTTTAAAAATCCGTTATACTTTTTTAGTTTTACCATCTTAAATGCGACTTAAATAATTAATTTTGTAATCTGGTAAAAATACTATGTTTTTAAATTATATAAAGGAATTTTTTGTAAAAAAATCATTAAAAAATAACTTGAATAATGTCAAAAACGAAGTCTTTACAAGTAAAGTGCAAACAATTGGTTTACTGGTTGATGAAAGCAAATTTCGACATTCAAAAGAGTTAATCAGAGAATTAATATCGAATGGAATCAGGCCGGACGATATAAAAATTGTGGTGTACAGGGATAAATTAGAGGAAAAAACCGCGTATTCCCGACCTACTTTTGGTAAAAAAGACATCAGTTGGAACGGAAATATTGAGGCAGATTTTCTGAATGAATTTATCGGGACAGAATTTGACCTTCTGATTAGTTATTATGATACCGAAAAAGCCATTTTGATGCTGGTAACAAGTAAGTCAGAAGCGAAGTTTAAAGTTGGTTTTGCAGCCGTCGATAAAAAATTAAACCGATGGATGATCGAAACCACTCTGGAGAATTACAAACTCTTCGTTTTCGAATTGTTTAAGTATTTAAAAAATATCAAATAAAATATAAATTAGAATATGCAATCATTAATAGGTACTGGCGTTGCTCTTGTAACTCCATTTAAAAAAGATTTCTCAATTGATTTTGAAGCATTACAGCGAATAGTTAATTTTTCGATTGACGGAGGAGTTGAATATCTTGTGGTTATGGGTACAACAGCAGAAAATGCTACCTTGACCCAGGCCGAAAAAGAATTGGTTATAAACGCAGTAGTTGATGTTAATAAAGGAAGACTGCCACTGGTACTAGGTGTAGGCGGTAATAATACCATGCAGGTTGTTGAGGAATTAAAAACAAGGGATTTTTCTGCATTTGACGCTATTCTTTCCGTTTCTCCTTATTATAACAAACCAACTCAGGAAGGAATTTACCAGCATTTTAAGGCGGTTGCCGAAGCTTCTCCGCTACCGGTTATTTTATATAATGTTCCGGGGCGAACATCAAGCAATATGCTTCCTGCAACCGTAATTCGTCTGGCGAATGATTTTGATAATGTGGTAGCAATAAAAGAAGCTGCAGGAGATATCGTGCAGGCTTTTCAACTGATTAAAAATGCACCTAAAGATTTCCTTGTAATTTCAGGTGATGATATGATTGCCTTACCCATAGTTTTGGCTGGCGGAGCAGGGGTAATCTCTGTAATTGGACAAGGTTTTCCGAAAGAATTTTCAGAAATGATCCGTTTAGGATTGAATAAAAAAGTAAATGAAGCTTTTAAAACACAATACTTTCTGTCAGATTGTATTGATATGATTTTTGAGCAGGGAAATCCTGCCGGAATCAAACAAGTGTTCAAAGCCCTTGGTGTTGCTGAAAACACGGTACGTTTGCCGTTAGTTTCAGTAGATGATTCACTGGCCGGAAGACTGAATGAATTTGTTAAAAAAAGCATTAAGGTAGAGCAGGATTAACGGTATTTTATTATACCAAAAAAATATTTTGTAGTAGCTAAATTAATAACTAAATTTGCCACCGGAACTTCGGTGTGATTTTGCTTTGGCACAATTGTCTAAGAAATCATAATAAAAGTAATAAAATGAAAAAAATAGTATCTCTATTAATTGTTGTTGTCCTTTTTTGTTCTTGTAGTGATTACCAAAAAGCATTGAAAAATGAAGATGTTGCGGCAAAATTTGAAATAGCAACAAAGATGTATGAGGCTGGGAAATATTCAAAAGCCATCCGTCTTTTTGAGCAATTAGCACCTACGTATAGAGGTAAACCTCAGGCTGAAAAATTATTTTATATGTTTTCTCAGTCCTATTATAAAACAAAACAATATTATTTGGCAGGTTATCAGTTTGAAAGTTTCGTTTCCGGTTATCCACGAAGCGAAAAAGTTCAGGAAGCTGCTTTTCTTGGCGCCTTTAGTTATTCTAAATTATCTCCTGTTTACAGTTTAGACCAGACCGATACGGTAAAAGCATTAGAGAAATTACAGGCTTTTATTGATAACTATCCAAATTCAGAATACATTGTTCAGGCCAATGAGGCAGTAAAAATACTGAATGGCAAGCTGGAGAAAAAAGCATATGAAAATGCAAAAGGGTATAACACAATTTCAGATTATAAATCAGCATTAGTCGCTTTTGATAATTTTATTGCTGATTTCCCGGGAACACCTTTTAAAGAAGATGCATTGTTCTATAAATATGATTCTGCATACAAACTGGCCATAAACAGCGTTCCTTCCAAAATGCAGGATCGTTTGAATGTTGCCAAAGTAGCTTACAATAACTTAATTAAGTTTAAAAGCGACACCAAATACAAAGCACAGGCTGACGAAATGAATGTCAGAGTGGAAACTGATTTACAAAAATTTACTAAATAAAATAAAGTCATGGATTTAAAAAAGACGAATGCTCCTGTAAATACAATAACTTACAATAAAACAGTTATTGAAGAGCCAACAGGAAATGTGTATGAGGCAATTACCATTATGGCTAAAAGAGCAAATCAGATTAATTCTGAAATCAAAAAAGAATTAACTGAGAAATTGGAAGAGTTTGCTACTTATAATGACAGTCTTGAAGAAGTTTTTGAAAATAAAGAACAAATCGAAGTTTCTAAATTTTACGAAAAATTACCAAAACCACACGCTTTAGCTGTTCAGGAATGGTTAGACGGTAAAACATACCACAGAGGTTCAAACAAATAATATAGTATAATGTCAGTTTTAAACGGAAAAAAAATTTTACTGGGAGTTTCTGGTGGAATTGCAGCGTATAAAACAGCATCATTAGTACGACTCTTTATAAAAGCAGGTGCACATGTCCAGGTGATAATGACACCTGCTTCTAAGGATTTTGTAACTCCACTTACGTTATCTACGTTATCAAAAAATCCGGTACATTCCAGTTTCTTTAATCAGGATGATGAAGATGCCGTTTGGAACAATCATGTTGAATTAGCACTTTGGGCTGATATAATGCTGATTGCTCCCGCAACTGCCAATACGTTATCCAAGATGACAACCGGTAATTGCGATAATCTTTTAATTGCCACTTATTTATCGGCCAAATGTCCTGTTTACTTTGCTCCGGCAATGGATCTGGATATGTACAAACATCCCTCTACCATTTCAAGTTTTACTGCCTTAAAACAATTTGGGAATATTATGATTCCTGCAGAAAGCGGCGAATTGGCAAGTGGTCTATCTGGTGAAGGAAGAATGGCAGAACCTGAAAATATAATTGCGTTTCTGGAAGCTGATTTAGAAGCTAAATTACCGCTGAAAGGAAAAAAAATACTAATTACTGCCGGACCAACATACGAAGCAATAGATCCTGTACGTTTTATAGGAAATCATTCCTCCGGAAAAATGGGTTTTGATATTGCAAATGCAGCTGCTGATTTAGGAGCAAGTGTTGTTTTGGTCTCGGGACCCACACATTACAAAGTAAAAAATACAGCAATTCAGGTTATAAATGTAGTATCTGCAGAGGAAATGTACGATGCCTGTCATTTGTATTATCATAATGTTGATGTTGCCATCGCAGCAGCAGCAGTAGCCGATTATAAACCCAAAACGGTAGCTGTACAGAAAATCAAAAAAGCTCCGGATGAATTTTCGATCGAGCTCGAAAAAACAAAAGATATTTTATTGTCACTGGGAAAAAGCAAGAAAAATCAATTTCTGATTGGATTTGCATTAGAAACTGAAAATGAAATTGAGAATGCGAAGTTGAAAATTCAGAAAAAAAACTTAGATTTGATTGTTTTAAATTCCTTACAGGATAAAGGGGCCGGTTTTAAAAAAGAAACCAATAAAGTGACTTTTATTGATAAGGATTTTAAAATCGAACCAATGGAATTAAAATCAAAAGAATCAGTAGCAACCGATATTTTGAATAAAGTGATTTCACATTTTCTATAAATCAAAAGTGATTTCAAGCCAGACACTGAATTAAAACAATAGCGGAATCATCTTTCGCTAAACGCAAATAGTATCTTCGTATGAATAATAAAATAGTTACTTTATTAGTATTTTTAATTTTTGGCTATACCCAGGCACAACAGCTAAATTGTACGGTAACTATAAATACGGACAGACTTCCCAATCCCAATCAGCAGGTTTTTAAGACGCTTCAGACTTCCTTGTCGGAATTTGTAAATAAAACCGACTGGACAGGTTCTGTCTTAAAGCAAAACGAACGCATCAATTGTTCAATGTATATTACCTTGTCGTCTTATAGCTCAGATCAGTTTTCAGGTACCATTCAGGTTCAGGCTTCGAGACTTATTTATAATTCGACCTATTCCTCTCCGATTCTAAATTATAACGATAAGGACTTGAGTTTCCGATATACAGAATACGAACCGCTATTGTTCAATCCGACTACTTTTGAATCCAATTTAGTATCAGTAGTTTCCTTTTACAGCTACATGATTTTAGGAATAGATGCTGATACCTTTCAAATGGGAGGTGGAAGCTCTTATCTGGAAACAGCCCAAAATATCTCAAATGTGGCGCAACAGGGAGGTTTTAAAGGATGGAGCCAGGCAGACGGAGTTCAGAACCGTTACTTTTTAATCAACGATATGCTTTCGCCAACGTACAGCGATCTAAGACAAACCATGTTTTTATACCATTCCGGTTTAGACAATATGAGCCAGGATCTGAAAGCGGCAAAAGAAAAAATAAAATCCTCCGTAATACTTATAGGCAAACTAAATTCAGTTAAGCCAAACGCCTTTTTAACGCGGATATTTTTTGATGCCAAATCAGATGAAATTGTTTCTGTTTTTTCCGGCGGGCCAAGTATTCCTGTTACCGATTTAACAGATGTTTTAAATAAAGTATCCCCATTGAATTCTACTAAATGGTCGCAAATCAAATTTTAATTGTTTTTAAATTTTGCTTCCTTCATTAACTTTTATATTTATATACTTTTCTTATGATTACTTCACTGTCAATTAAAAATTATGCTCTGATTGAAAAGCTTGCTATTGATTTTTCAAAAGGTTTTTCTATAATTACAGGTGAAACAGGTGCTGGTAAATCTATAATTTTAGGAGCAATAGGTTTGGTTTTAGGAAAAAGAGCCGACCTGACTTCATTGAAAAATAAAGAAGAGAAATGTGTCATCGAAGCACAATTTGAAATTTCAAAATACAATTTGAAAGATTTTTTTGAAGCTAATGACCTTGATTATGAAGATGAAACAATCATCAGACGTGAAATTTTACCATCAGGAAAATCACGTGCTTTTATTAATGATAGTCCCGTAAACCTTCAGGAACTGCAGGATTTGAGTTTGTTTTTGATTGATATTCATTCACAGCAACAGACTCAGGAACTTTCTGATGAAAATGTTCAGTTCAAAATAATTGATGCAATTGCAGACAATTCAGATGTGATTGGTTCCTATCAGAAACTTCTAAAGGAATATAAATCAGATAAATCAAAACTAAACGCTTTACTGAAAAAACAAAGCGATTCAGGAAAAGAACAGGAATACAATACTTTTTTGCTGAATGAATTGGTCGTAGCAAAGCTAAAATCCGGCGAGCAGGAAGAACTGGAAGCTGATTTTGAGAAGCTGAATAATGTAGAAATTATAAAAGAAGCAATCGATAAATCTCTCGTGATTACTAATGAAGAACAATTTGGCATTTTTCACAATTTAAATGAGATTAAAGCGGCTTTGCAAAAAATCGCCCTTTTTTCACCGGAATACCAGAGTTTGTTCGAAAGAATTACAAGTGTAGCTATCGAAGTAGATGATGTTTCCAAAGAATTGCAAAATGCTTCGGAAAAATTGTTAAACGATCCTGAAAAATTAGAATTGACCAACCAGAAGTTGCAGTTAATTTATAACCTTCAGAAGAAACATCAGGTAACCTCTGTAGACGATTTACTTCAAATTCAGGCAGATTTGGAAAGTGCTGTTGTAGAGCTTGGAAATATAGAAGAAGAAATTACGGTTTTATCGCAGTCGATAGAACAAAAAACGCAGGAATTGGATGCTTTTTCAGCAACCATTCACCAAAACAGGGAAAAGGCTATTCCGGTTTTATCGAATCAGTTAGTTTCGATTCTGGAAACTTTAGGTATGCCTAATGTTCGTTTCAATATGGAACTGCTGCCGTCTGAAACGTATTTCCAAAACGGAAAAGACGAATTACAGTTTTTATTTTCGGCCAATAAAGGAACTGACTTCGGATTGCTGAAGAAAGTGGCTTCCGGAGGAGAGATGTCCCGTATAATGCTGGCTGTGAAAGCGATATTAGCAAAATATTCTAAATTGCCTACTTTGATTTTTGATGAAATTGACACTGGGGTTTCCGGTGAAATAGCCATTAGAATGGGCGAAATTATGAAAGAAATGAGTGCCACAATGCAGATATTTGCTATTACGCATTTACCGCAAATTGCAGCAAAAGGGGATTCTCATTTCAAAGTCTCTAAATCTACGGTTGATGACGATACACAATCAGAATTGAAACTATTAGGCCAGGAAGAAAGAGTGATAGAAATTGCTCAGATGCTTTCCGGTGCCAATATCTCGGATTCTGCATTAAATCATGCCAAACAATTATTAAATTAGAATAGAGTATTATGGAAAGCCTGAGTTTTTATGAAAATCAATTTATTAAAGCAGATTCCTTAATATCTGACGGAAATATAGCTGAAGGAAAAGAACTGCTGGAGGAAATACTGGGTCAGTATCCTGACTTTGGTAAAGCTCATAATCATTTGGGCTGGATTTACTATAACAAGTTAAGTAATTATGATCGAGGAATTTATCATTATAAACTGGCTATGAAATTTGAACCAAAATATCCGCCGCCTTATATCAATTATACCTATTTACTTATTGATATTGGCCGTTATGCAGAAGCAAAAGAGCATATTAGGGATACGATGCAGAACCTTGAAAATTTTGATTATTCGACCTATAACAGTGAATTAGGAAGAATGGCAGAATATGAAAATGAGTACACTGCCGCTTATAATTATTATAAACTAGCAAAGAAAAGTGCCCTGAACCCAAACTTTATAGACAATATGAATGCCAACATGAAAAGGGTTAAAGATAAAATGTCTATTTTTGAAAAATTAAAACTGAAACTGAATTAATACAATAAAAATAATTGCAAGATGATTATAGAACCTAGAATGAGAGGATTTATTTGTTTGACATCACACCCAAAGGGATGCGAGCAGAATGTAAAAAATCAAATAGAATATATAAAATCAAAAGGTCCGATCGCCGGAGCAAAAAAAGTACTGGTAATTGGTGCTTCAACAGGTTTTGGACTGGCTTCAAGAATTACGAGTGCATTTGGATCTGATGCTGCGACAATTGGCGTTTTTTTTGAAAAACCGCCGGTTGAAGGAAAAACCGCTTCACCGGGATGGTATAATTCTGCCGCTTTTGAAGCTGAAGCTCATAAAGCAGGTTTATATGCAAAAAGTATCAATGGAGATGCTTTTTCAAATGAAATTAAAAGACAAACTTTAGATTTAATAAAAGCAGACTTAGGACAGGTTGATCTTGTGATTTACAGTTTAGCATCGCCAGTGCGTTTACATCCTGTAACAGGATTGACACACCGTTCTGTTTTAAAACCAATCGGACAGACCTTTACAAACAAGACAGTTGATTTTCATACCGGAAACGTTACTGAGGTTTCTATAGCGCCGGCCAATGAAGAGGATATTACCAATACTGTTGCCGTAATGGGCGGTGAAGACTGGGCTATGTGGATGGATGCTTTAAAAGAGGAAAATTTACTGGCTGAAGGAGCTACCACAGTAGCATATTCTTATATCGGACCATCATTGACAGAAGCAGTTTACCGTAAAGGAACAATCGGACGTGCAAAAGATGATTTGGAAGCAACGGCATTTTCTATCACGGACAGTTTAAAATCAGTAGGCGGAAAAGCTTATGTATCGGTAAATAAAGCTTTGGTGACCCAGGCAAGTTCTGCAATACCTGTTATTCCGTTGTACATTTCTCTTTTGTACAAAATCATGAAAGAAGAAGGAATTCACGAAGGTTGTATTGAGCAAATTCAGCGTTTGTTCCAGGACAGATTGTACAGCGGATCTGAAGTTCCTGTAGATGATAAAGGAAGAATCAGAATTGACGACTGGGAAATGCGTGACGATGTTCAGGCTAAAGTAGCACAACTCTGGCTGGAAGCTACTACCGAAACTTTACCCGGAATAGGAGATTTGGCAGGATACAGAAATGATTTCCTGAACTTATTTGGATTTGAATTTGCAGGAGTAGACTACAAAGCAGAAGCAAATGAAGTAGTTGAAATTGAAAGTATAAAATAAATACAACAGTACCATAAATAAAAACCATCAGCCAAAAGTTGATGGTTTTTTTGTGAATATACCATATCTTTGTTAAAATTTTTCAGTTTAAGTAATTACTCTTTAATACCTCATATTCCATTATGATTTTTTCTTTAATTATACCCGTGTATAATCGACCAGATGAAGTTGATGAACTTTTAGAAAGTTTGGCCCAATCTGATTATAATGAAGCTTTTGAAATTGTTCTTGTAGAAGATGGTTCATCAATACCATGCAAAGAGGTTGTGATGACCTATCAGGGAAAACTTAATATCTCCTATTATTTTAAAGAGAATTCAGGACCGGGAGACTCAAGAAATTTTGGAATGCAAAAGGCGAGAGGTGATTATTTTATCATTTTTGATTCAGATTGTATCATTCCGTCCAATTATCTGACAGAAGTCCGAAAAGAGTTAAATGCCAATTATGTAGATTGTTTCGGCGGGCCTGATAAAGCATTGAAAAGCTTTTCAAACGTTCAGAAAGCGATAAACTTTGCCATGACTTCATTTTTGACAACCGGTGGAATCCGCGGTGGTTCAGAAAAAATCAATAAGTTTCAGCCCCGCAGTTTTAATATGGGGATTTCAAAAAAAGCCTTTGAAATATCAAGAGGTTTTGGAAATATCCATCCGGGAGAAGATCCGGACCTTTCAATCCGTCTTTGGAATTTAGGTTTTGAAACCCGATTATTTCCGCAGGCATTTGTGTATCACAAACGTCGTATAGATTGGAGTAAATTTTCGGTTCAGGTACATAAATTCGGAATTGCAAGGCCAATTTTAAATAGTTGGTATCCGGAACATAGTAAAATCACTTTTTTCTTTCCTACGGTTTTTATTTTAGGATTATTAATAGCTTTTTTATTGTTAATCTTCAATTTTGATCTTTTGTTACAATTATATTTCGTATATTTCGTTATCATTTTTCTTACATCCACTATCCAGAATAGAAGTTTTAAAATTGGATATCTTTCAGTAATAGCGGTATGGAAGCAGTTTTATGGCTATGGTACGGGTTTTTTGGAATCATTTGTAAAGATTATCCTTTTAAAGAAAAAACCACAAGAAGCTTTTCCTCGTATGTTTTTTAAAGTGTAGTATGACAAAAGTTATTGGTTTAACAGGTGGAATTGGAAGCGGTAAAACAACTATTGCCAATTTTTTTGATGAATTTGGAGTTCCTGTTTATATTGCTGATGACGGAGCTAGAAGGGTGATGCAGTCTGAAAATATTATAAGCCGGATAAAAATAACTTTCGGAGATTCAATTTTCGAAAATAATATTTTAAACAGGCCTAAACTGGCCGAAATTGTATTTAAAGATAAAGACAAGCTGAATCAGTTAAATGCTATAGTTCATCCGGCTGTAAAAGAAGATTTCGAGGCATGGTTATTGAGCCATAAAAACTTCGAATATGTAATTTATGAAGCCGCAATTCTGTTTGAAAGCGGGCGTTATAAGGAATGTGATCTTATCATAACAATTACCGCCCCGGAAGAAGTAAGAATTAACAGAGTTTTAAAACGTGACAATACCACAAGAGAGCATGTTTTGGACCGTATGAAAATGCAATGGAGTGATGAAAAACGGATTTCCGGAAGCAATTTTGTAATAAATAACGATAATCTTAAAAAAGCTAAGGAAGAAGTTGTTAAAATTCTTAAAATTTTAAATATAAAACAAAATCAGTCTTAAATGTTAATATTTGGTTAATGTATTATTTAGTATATTGTTAAAATATTAATTTTGTTGCGATGAATAAATTATTTTTTAGAATACTTGTGTTACTAATGAGCTTGTCCTTAATCGGGATAATTCTGGTTCAGGTATATTGGTTCAACTCTTCGTTTAAAAATAATGATGAGCAGTTTAAATATCATGTTACGCAGGTTATTGGAAACGTTGCAGACAAATTAGAAAAACAGGAATTATATAGTTTTGCTGATAAGGTTAACAGAATAAAAGACAGTACCGGTAAGGCTCCCAAAAAAGAAGATTTATTGCAGGTTTTGTTTGTTCAGAGAAACAAAAAGACAAATAAGACAATTGTATACTCCAATACACTAACGTCTGAAGATTACGATATAAGCAGCTCACTTTTTAATAAAAAATTTAGCAGCGAAAGGTTTAAAAGCTTTAGTTCGAAAAGGGTTACCGAAGTTTACAATAATAACAATGGTATCGATAATAATGCCATAGGGCAGAGTATCATACCGGATCTGACAATTGAAAAATCAGGAAGTCTGGACATATTAAATAAAGTTCAGCAAGAAATCTCTATCAAAGATGCTGCTGATGCTTTACCTCTTGAAGAAAGGATTTCTAAACAAAAATTACTCATTCTTTTAAAGAAAGAACTTGAGGAATACGGAGTGAAAACCAAATTTGAGTTTGGGGTTTACAGTAATGGAATTGCCACTAAAATTAAATCAGATGGCTTTCATTTTGATAATGATGCAAGTTACCACGTTCCCATCTATACAAATAATGAAGGAAATAGTAAATATGAATTATTTGTTACGTTCCCGCATAAAAAGAAATTTTTATTATCTGAACTGTTAAGTATTACCATATTATCGATAATTTTTACATTAATTATAATAGTTGCGTATACTAGTGCGTTAAATCAATTACTGCGTCAAAAACATATTTCGGAAATTAAAACCGATTTTATAAATAATATGACGCACGAGTTTAAAACTCCGATTGCGACCATAAATTTAGCACTGGATGCTATAAAGAATCCTAAAATTATTGAGGATAAAGAGAAAGTTTTTCGATATCTGCAAATGATACGGGATGAGAATAAAAGAATGCATGCCCAGGTCGAGAACGTTCTTCGCATTTCTAAACTGGAAAAAAGAGAATTGGATAT
Source organism: Flavobacterium sp. ENC (assembly GCF_020991415.1). Classification (GTDB taxonomy): domain Bacteria; phylum Bacteroidota; class Bacteroidia; order Flavobacteriales; family Flavobacteriaceae; genus Flavobacterium. Next base: position 119,980 of record NZ_JAJMOY010000002.1, read on the forward strand.
TACAAAAGAACCTACTGTAATTCATGATATAATTGATGATGCAATTGAGCACGTGAATTTAATTTTAGAAGACAGGCAGGGAACAATTGTAAAGCATTTAAATGCAGCAAGAACAACTTCTTTGATCAATGAAGTGCATTTTACAAACGTATTGGTTAATATATTGGAAAATGCCATAAAATATTCACCTGGTATTCCTGAAATTGAAATTTTTACTGAAAATGTTAAGGATATGATCCTGATAAAAGTAAAAGATAACGGACTGGGTATGAGTAAGGTCGCTCAGAAAAGAGTGTTTGAGAAATTTTACAGGGAGCATACAGGAGATTTGCATAATGTAAAAGGACATGGTTTAGGCCTTGCATATGTAAAAAGAATAGTAGAAGACCACAATGGTCAAGTATATGTTGAAAGCGAAAAAGGAAAAGGTAGCACCTTTATAATAAAAATACCATTAATAAATTAAAATATGGAAAATAATAACAAAAGAATACTTTTAGTAGAAGATGACCTTAATTTCGGGGCAGTTCTTAAAGATTATCTAATGTTAAATGACTTTGAAGTTACTTTAGCTAAAAACGGTATGGAAGGTTTCGAAAAGTTCAAGAAGGATGTATATGATCTGTGTATTCTTGATGTAATGATGCCTTATAAAGATGGTTATACTTTAGCCAAAGAAATTAGAGAGAAGAACAGTGAAGTGCCGATTATATTTTTAACAGCAAAATCCATGAAAGAGGATGTGTTAAAAGGGTACAAAGCAGGAGCTGATGATTATTTGAATAAACCTTTTGATTCAGAAGTGTTATTGATGAAAATCAAAGCAATTATTCAAAGAAAATCTGCGGATACAAAAGCAGAACAAGTTCAGTTTGAATTTAACATCGGTAAATTCCATTTAAATTCTAAACTGAGATTCCTAACTTTTGAAAACGATGAGGCAATAAAATTATCTCCAAAAGAAAATGAATTGCTAAAAATGCTGATTCTTCATGAAAACGATTTAATGCCAAGAGAATTAGCATTAACTAAAATATGGAGAGATGATAATTACTTTACTTCAAGAAGTATGGATGTTTACATCGCTAAATTGAGAAAATACCTGAAATCTGATGAAGATGTAGAGATCTTAAACATTCATGGAGAAGGTTTCAGATTAGTGGTTAAAAGCAAAATTGCTGAATAATAATTCACCGATAAAAAAGCAAAAGCTCTGAGAAATCAGAGCTTTTTTTATGGATTCAATTGCGGTATATCCTTTACTTCCAGTTAAGTTGTAACGCAAAACATGTTTTGTCTTCTTTGGTTATGCTAAATGTAGAATCAGTTTCAGTTTCACTCTCGTGAATGATCACAGCATCATTTAGGGATAACTCTTTCATGAAATTCATTTCAAAACTGGCAATTTTCTGACTTAGTATTTTTTTAGGATCCACATGATCCAGGCACCATTCCAGGTATTTTACATTATTGGCATGATTGACAATATCAAGATCCGATAAGTAAACCGTTTTTTCAAAAACAGACTCTTTTTCCGGATTGACATTTATTTTAGAAAAACCTTCTGCCGTAGCCCTTTTCTCAGGATACAGCTCAAAGTGCTCATACGGTAAAGCCAAAGCTTCCGGACGGCGGGCCTCAGTATTGAATACAGCCCAGAATGTTTCACTTCCAACGATCTTTTTACCATTTACATACATTTCAAGTGCACGAACAGAACGGGAGTTTTCAAGGCTGTTAATCCATGTTTTTACCGTTACAACATCCTGCCACTTGGGTAAGGCTGTCACTTCAACACGCATTCTGCTTAAAACCCAGGCCTGATTGAATTCCTGCATATCGGCAAAACTAATTCCGCCAACTTCTGAATGTGCGGCAGCAGTTAGTTGTAACAGGTTACACAAATCAGTATACTTTAAATAACCGTTTGGTGTGCATTGCGTAAAATTAATTTCCCACTCTTTGCTTAAAACGGATGTGAAATTTGGAGATATTGGCATTTTGTAATTTTAGATTGTTGATTTTAGATTTTAGATTTGATTTAGAACAAGGAGTAATAAAGAATATAGAACAAAGAAAATAGAACAAAGAATATTGAAAATTGATTTTTGACTTTACTTTAGAAGTTTTTCGATGTAATCTATGATTTTTGTTCTGTCTGTAGCGTAATCAAACCATTTTGTGTTTTCATTTCGTTTAAACCAGGTTAATTGTCTTTTGGAAAATCTTCGTGTGTTTTTTTTGATTTCTTCTATGGCAAAAGGCAAGGAAAATTCTTCGTCAAAATAACTAAATAATTCTCTATATCCGACCGTTTGAAGCGCATTTAACGATTTGTTGGGATATAACGACTTTGCCTCTTCAAGTAAACCCTGACTCATCATGATGTCTACACGTTGGTTAATTCTGTCGTAAATAACCTGTCTTTCGGCATCTAAACCAATCAGGATGGGAGTGAAGTCCCGGTTATTTTTCTTTTGATTTAAAAATGAAGAATAGGGTTTTCCGGTTCCTAAACAAACTTCTGTAAAACGCATCATTCGCTGTGGGTTCAGTAAAGTCTGCGGATTCTCTAATGTGATTTTTTGATAATAATCAGGATCTGATTTTTTTAACTGTTCCTGTAAATAATTGATTCCAAGTTTCTCGTAATTCGAATTTACTTCAGAACGTACTGCAGGATCAATTTCAGGAAATTCATCAAAACCTTTTAAAACGGCATCTACATACAGTCCGGAACCCCCAATTAAAATGACAAAATTACTTTTCTGAAAAAGTTCTTCTATCTTGATAAGGGCTTCTTTTTCGTAATCACCCACAGTGTAATTTTCGAATATCGATTTATTCTGAATAAAGTGATGTTGGGCCGATTGTAATTCTTCTTCATTCGGAACGGCCGTGCCAATGGTCATTTCTTTAAAAAACTGACGACTGTCACAAGATACAATTTCACATTTGAAATGTTGTGCCAAAGCAATACTTAAGGATGTTTTTCCTATGGCTGTTGGCCCTACAATGGTAATTAAATATTTCATATTTTTTAGCGCGGATGGAAACGAAAATCCGAGAGTTATTTTGGTAATTCGGTTCCGCATTCATAGCAATATTTCGCGTTGTCAAAGTGTACTTGTGAATTACATTTCCGACATGCCTTTTTTGTACTAACGGTATTATTTTTCAAGCTGTTTTTGGCAAATTCTGCCGTTACAATTCCTGTGGGAACCGCAATAATTCCGTATCCCATAATCATCACTAACGATGCTAAAAACTGACCTAAAGGCGTTGCCGGCGATATATCTCCGTAACCTACTGTAGTAAGGGTTACTATCGACCAGTAAATACCAACAGGAATACTGGTGAAGCCGCTTTCTTTGCCTTCAACTACATACATTAATGCACCGATAATTACTGCACTTATCACAACAAAATAGATAAAAACGAGAATTTTTTCTTTACTGGCTTCAAGTGCTTCTTTTAACTGGAAGGACTGATGGGAAATTTGCGGAATGTGCAGGATTTTGAACAATCTGAAAAAACGTAAAACCCTTACGATGGTCAGAATATTGGTTGCAGGAAAAAAAATGGACATATACATAGGCAGTATAGCCAGTAAATCGATAATCCCGTAGAAACTAAAAACGTATTTCAGCGGTTTTTGAATGGAAAGAATACGCAAAAGATATTCAATTGTAAAGAATATGGTTATGATCCATTCGCAGATTAGTAATTGTGAATGGTATTTGTGATTTATTCCTTCGACAGTATCAAGCATGACCAGAATAACGCTTAGTAGAATTAATCCCAGAAGCACTAAATCGAACATACGACCCAAAATCGTGTTAGTTCCGTAGAGAATGATTTTTATTTTTTCCCTGAAAATCTCGTATTTTGATTTGTTTTTTGTCATCCCTACGAAGATACGTAAAGTTTGTAAGTATTAAAAATGAAGAATTTTCAAAGATTTGCTTTTACGCATATAGCTCTGAATGATATTTTTGACATCACGATTGTTTTGCATCGGAATGAGAATATTTTTCAGGATTTCAATATTGGTAATCTGATAATTTAAATCATAATAGGCATATCCTTTATAGACTCCGTTCTCGATTAAGACGGCACTTCTTTCATTTATATTTCGCCCTCTGTCGAGCAGAATCATGCTTTTATTGTCGAAGCTGTTTTCTGAGATGAATTGCTGGACCCTTACATTGTATACTTCAGGAGTTATTTCACCAATACAGGCCCCGTCACATTCTTTTATTTTATATTGAAAACACTCTTTTTTAGCCGCATACAATCCAGTGAGTTTCTGGCATAAGTTATATGTAGCAGTATGTTTGAAAAGGGCATTTTTACCTTCCTGTAAACTTGCGAAAGAGGTGATTTCTTTTTTACGTCCATCTGCTTTTCCCAGTTTTAGATTCAAATATCCATTACTGTCTTTTTCAGCATATAGCGCATACGGGAATATTGTTTTTCGCTGTGAACGATTGTATCTCGGTCTGTTGATTTTTACTTCTTCGCTCTCTTTGAGCAGTGCAATCAATTCGCTTCCGGTTTCATCGTACGTTATGGTAAAAACTTCCGCCTGTATTTTTTTGCTTTTTGTTGTAATTCCGGTAAAATGCTGATTAACTCGTTTTTTGATATTTTGGCTTTTGCCGATATAAATTAAAGTCCCACTTTGGTTGTGAATATAATAAACACCGGTTTTTGCAGGCATTTGTGATAAAAGATCGAGAAATTTCGGAGCAATTCCTTTTTCAACTTCCAGTTTTATGAAATCTTTTACAATGGTTTTTTCCAAATCTTTTTCCAAAAGCATTTTGAACAATTTGGTCGTTGCCATAGCGTCACCACTGGCGCGATGTCTGTCTGCCATAGGGATTCCGAGTGCACGCACTAATTTTCCTAAACTGTAAGAAGGCTGTTCCGGAATTAATTTCTTGGCCAGCTCAACAGTACAAAGCGTTCGGGCTTCAAAATCATAGCCTAAGCGTCTGAATTCAGTACGTAAGATCCGGTAATCAAAAGAAGCGTTGTGTGCTACGATAATACAATCGGAAGTGATTTCTATGATTCTTTTGGCTACCTCAAAAAATTTTGGAGCAGAACGGAGCATAGCATTATTTATCCCGGTTAATTTCACCACGAATGGCTGAATCGGAATTTCGGGATTGACAAGGCTAATGAACTGGTCAATTACTTCATGTCCATCAAATTTATAAATGGCGATTTCGGTAATTCCTTCTTCATTAAACTGGCCTCCGGTCGTTTCTATGTCTAGTATTGCGTACAAATTAAGTGTTCAGTCTCAGTTTTTAGTATTCAGTTTTCTGTAGAGGCGCACTGCAGTGCGTCTTACGATATGTGGTTTTGAAAATTATCTCCCTCCAAAAATGCTGCTTCCAATTCGAACCATGGTGCTTCCGCATTCAATAGCAAGCTGATAGTCACCGGACATTCCCATGGAAATAGTAGAGACACCTTGCAGTGCGCCTTTACCGTATTCATCACTATTTTTTAATGAATCAAAAATAGACTTTAAATGTGTAAATTCTTTTTTAATCTGGTTTTGGTTTTCGGTAAATGTTGCCATTCCCATTAATCCTAAGATACGAATATTTTTCATCTCTTTGAATTCTGGCGAAGATAAAAGTAAATTCAGTTCGTTTTGATCAAGACCAAATTTAGTTTCTTCTTCAGCAATGTGTATTTGGAGCAGGCAATCTATTACTCTGTTGTTTTTTAATGCCTGTTTATCGATTTCCTGTAATAATTTCAGGCTGTCAACCCCATGAATCAGATTTACAAACGGAGCCATAAATTTGACTTTATTTGTTTGAACGTGTCCGATCATATGCCATTGGATATCTTTCGGCATTTGTTCCCACTTATCGGCCATTTCCTGGATTTTGTTTTCTCCAAAAATACGCTGGCCCGTTTCATAAGCTTCCATTAAATCAGCTACGGGCTTTGTTTTGGAAACGGCAACTAAAGTTACATTTTCCGGCAAAGAAGCTTTTATGGAATCTAAATTTGATGCGATTGACATGTTGTTTTCTTTTATGAAAGGATAAATTGCTTAGAAATTTTCTCTGCTTTTTTACTTTCGCTGTAATCGTAAAAACCTTCTCCGGATTTCACACCCAGTTTTCCTGCACGTACCATATTTACCAATAAAGGGCAAGGCGCATATTTAGGATTTTTGAAACCTTCATACATGACATTCAAAATAGCCAGGCAAACATCAAGGCCTATAAAATCAGCTAATTGCAGCGGTCCCATTGGGTGTCCCATTCCTAATTTCATTACCGTGTCAATTTCGTAAACACCGGCCACTTTATTGTATAACGTTTCAATGGCCTCGTTTAGCATAGGCATCAGAATTCTGTTGGCCACAAAACCCGGATAATCGTTTACTTCAACTGGAGTTTTACCTAATTTTTCAGATAAATCCATGATGATTTTTGTTACTTCATCGCTGGTATTATAGCCGCGGATGATTTCTACCAATTTCATAATCGGCACCGGATTCATAAAATGCATTCCGATAACTCTTTCAGGATGTGCCACTATAGCTCCGATTTGTGTAATGGAAATAGAAGAAGTATTCGTTGCTAAAATAGTATTGTGTGAGCAGGCTTCATTTAATTGTTTGAAGATGTTCAGTTTTAATTCCACATTTTCAGTGGCTGCTTCCACTACTAAATCAGCACCAACTACACCGTCTTTTATATCCGTGTAGGTAATAATATTGGTAATTGTTTTGGCCACCTCTTCGGCAGAAATAGTTCCTTTTGCCAACATTCGGTCCAGATTGGCAGCAATAGTCGCCATTCCTTTATCTAATGATTTTTCTGAAACGTCAATTAGTTTTACAACAAAACCACTTTGTGCAAAAGTATGGGCAATTCCGTTCCCCATTGTTCCTGCACCGATTACAGCTATAGTTTTCATTTAATTTTGGTATTTAAATTTTAAAAGTTAAGGTTTAAAGCGGGTTTTGGGCCAACTTTAAACCTTAAAAAATAAGAGTTATATTTTGTGTTATTTTTCGAAACAATCTATAATCTGATACGCTACACGTAAAGCATCTGTAGCCTGTTCCAGTGTTACAACCGGTGTAGTATCAGTACTAATTGCGTTTGCAAATGATTCCAATTCATCTAAAATAGCATTATTTTGCTCCATATCAGGATTCGTGAAATAGATTTGTTTTTTAACGCCTTCGGCATTTTGCAGGATCATATCAAAATCTCCCGGAACTTCAGGAGCATCTTTCATGCGTACTACTTCACATTTTTTCTCTAAGAAATCAACGGAAATGTAGGCATCTCTTTGGAAGAAACGGGTTTTACGCATGTTTTTCATCGAAATTCTGCTTGCTGTTAAATTCGCTACGCATCCATTTTCGAATTCAATTCTGGCATTCGCAATATCCGGGGTTTCACTAATTACAGAAACACCGCTCGCATTAATGTTTTTGACTTTTGAATTTACAACACTTAAAATCGCATCGATATCGTGAATCATTAAATCTAAAACTACCGGAACGTCAGTACCACGCGGATTAAATTCAGCCAGACGATGTGTTTCTATAAACATTGGATTTTCGATCATATTTTTGGTCGCAATAAAAGCCGGATTAAAGCGCTCCACATGACCTACCTGGCCTTTTACGTTGTATTCTTTTGCTAAAGCAATAATTTCTTCTGCTTCATCAACCGTATTGGCAATAGGTTTTTCTATAAAAATATGTTTTCCGGATTTGATCGCCACTTTTGCACATTTATAATGTGAAAGCGTAGGCGTTACAATATCGATTACATCAACAGCGTGAATTAATTTTGCGATTGTGCTGAAGTTTTTATAGCCAAATTCTTTTGAAATTCTTTCGGCATTTTCCTGATTTTCGTCGTAAAATCCAACTAATTCATATTTGTCAGATTGTTGTAATAAACGTAAATGTATTTTACCAAGATGACCAGCACCTAAAACTCCCACTTTTAACATGATAATGTATTTTAAACAAAAATATAATTTATTTGTTGAAAGTAAAAGTTAATGCATTAAAGATTTAGCGATTTAATAATTAAAAATCAATATTTGATTTACTATTAAGTTTATTAATTTTACCGAAATAAAATAAATCAATTTTGAAAGATACTGCCAAACATCAAGGACTTCGTAATCAATTAGTAAGCACTTTAGAACAAAAAGGGATTACTGACAGAGCTGTTCTCGATGCGATAAAAAAAATCCCGAGACACCTTTTTCTAAACTCCAGTTTTGAAGATTATGCTTATCAGGATAAGGCATTTCCTATCGGGGCCGGACAAACTATTTCGCAACCTTATACCGTAGCTTTTCAGTCACAGTTGTTAGAAGTTAAAAAAGACCATAAAATTCTTGAAATTGGTACCGGTTCCGGATATCAGACAGCAGTTTTGTTTATGCTTGGAGCCAAAGTCTACAGTGTTGAAAGACAAAACGAATTGTTTAAGGCGACTTCAAATTTATTCCCGAAATTAAATATTCGTCCCAAACATCTTTCTTTTGGAGATGGATATAAAGGATTACCAAATCATGCTCCTTTTGACAGTATTATTGTTACGGCAGGGGCTCCCTTTATCCCACAGCCTCTTATGGCTCAGTTAAAAATAGGAGGTAGACTTGTGATTCCGTTGGGGGAGCAAGTTCAGATCATGACTTTGCTGATACGTAAAAACGAAACCCAATTTGAAAAACACGAGTTTGGAGAGTTCCGATTTGTTCCTTTATTAGAAGATAAAAATTAGATTGTATAAACACAAAATTCACTAATTTACTGAAGTAAGTTAGTGAATTTTTGATTTATTGGGCGATAATACCAATGTATCTTTCCAGGTTCTCTTTTTCTATCTGAGCAATAAAAAGTAAAAAATCTTCTTTATTGTTTTTGGTTTGCGCTGTTTCTAAACTTTGGTAATATTGCATTCGGCTGTCATAATCGCCTTTTATATTGGCAATGATATAACCTTTTTGTAATAAAATTAAATTCATAACCAAACGGGAAGTTCGCCCATTTCCATCGATGAAAGGATGAATAGTAACAAGACGTTCATGCATTTCAGCTGCCAGAATAACAGGATGCAATTTGTTTTTATTGATTTCGTACCAAATAAAATAATCTTCCATTGCTTTGCTGACCATATAGGGTTGTGGCGGCATATGGGAGCTTCCCTTTATCATAACCTGAACCTTTCTGTAGCGACCTGCGTCTTCCGGGATGATACCCCGAAGAATTAAATTATGAATGGACAAAAGATCACGCTCGTTTAAGGAAACATTTCTCTGCATCAAATCCTTAATAAACCCAATGGCTTCCTGATGATTAATCGCTTCTAGATGTTCCCGCATGCTTTTGCCGGAGATAGTTAAACCTTCATTGATGACCATATCCGTTTCACGCAAAGTCATTGTATTTCCTTCAATTCGATTGCTTTCAAATGTATACTCTAATTCAAGAGCCTGAGTAATTCTGTAACTGTCAAATTGACGATAATTATCTAGTTTTGCTTTTAAAAGATCTATCTCTTTTAAAAGATTTTCCAAAGTGGCAGAGATTTTTAATTTTGAAACCGTTCTGTTGTATTTAATTTCCTGCTCGGCTACCATTAAAGCTTTTAAGGCAAACTCATCATCGCCAATTTCATAAAGAATCTTTTCCTTTAGCCAGGCAATCATCAAAGTTTCATAATCGATTTCTAAAAGTTGGGAAAGTTTTGAAATCTGGCCTTTTGTCGGTTTTCTTGTTCCTGATTCAAATTTGCTTATTAATGCCTGATCAATGCCAAGAATTTGTGCCACTTCACGAGTTTTTAAGCCTTTTTGCTCTCTTGCATTTTTAAGAAGTGTTTTCATTTTTCGAACTTGTTTTATTTTGTCTTGACAAATTTAGTCATTTTTATTGGATAAAAAAAAATAACATCAAAAAGACATTACTTTTTTTAAACTAATAATTTTGGTTGGGAAAGAAAGAAAATGTTTTAATTATAAGCTTTCTTAATTCGGTCCAGATCACGTTTAGTATCCTGTTCTTTAAGGGATTCGCGTTTATCGTAGTTTTTCTTCCCTTTGCAAAGGCCGATTTGTAGTTTGGCCAGCCCTTTTTCATTGGTGAATAATTTCAAAGGAACAATCGTCAATCCTTTTGCCTGAACATTTTTATGAAGTGTTTTTAATTCCTTTTTGTTTAAAAGTAATTTTCTTTCGCTTCTGGATTTATGGTTGAATTGATTTCCAAAGGTATATTCTTCTATGTAGGTATTGATAGCAAAAAGTTCTATGCCGCTGAATTCACAAAAACTTTCGGTAATATTTGCTTTTCCCAGACGTATAGATTTGATTTCGGTTCCGGATAAAACAATTCCGGCAGTATAGGTATCGATTATTTCGTAATCGAAACGCGCTCTTTTATTAAGTATATTGACTGATTTTAACATAGATGCAAAGGTAAAATAAAAATGAAAAACTTTGAGGAAATTAAAGATAATAATATTTTTTTTAATCTATGATTTTAATCAGTTTCAGAGAAAAACCTTACGATTAAGTTTGTTCTGTAATTTAAAATAAACTTTATCATGAAAAAAATTGTAGCACTGATTAGTATCGCGTTAATTGGTTTAACAGCAAAAGCACAGGAAGTAAATCAGGGATTAAAAGGAGCGTGGTTTGCCACTTCTCAATTTGGTTACCAGCAAACAAAAACAGCAGATGTAAAAAATACCAGTTTATCGGTATTGCCAATTGTGGGGACATTTGTTACGCCTTCTGTTGCTGTAGGAGCAGGTTTCGGTTATATTAACATAAAAGCAGATTCGGACAAAGGAACTGCCGCAAAAACTGATTTGATAGTAATTGAACCATTGGCAAGAAAATATTGGAATGTTGCAGGTTCACTGTATTTCTTCGGTCAGCTGGCAGCACCGGTTATTACAGGAAAAGAAAAACAAAGTGACTTAAAGGTTACACAGTATGGTTTATCATTATCCGGAGGATTCGATTATTTTGTGACTAAAAATTTCTCTGTAGAATTCTCTTATGACCTGGCTAATTTCACTTCAACAACCCTGGATCCAAAAACGGGAGAGAAAACCACAGTAACCAATTTTGGATTAGCGCACGTTGCCAGTGTTGATCCGTTTTATAATAGCGCTTTGGGTGGAAGCAGACCTAACCTGACATCACCCCTTTCTTTTGGATTTAAATTTATATTCTAATTGTTAATGGATGATATTGGTTCCAATTTGCTAATTTTGTAAAAAAAGAAAGACCGTACTTTTTTAGAGTACGGTCTTTTTAGTATTATTTAAAAATATAAGATGGAAAATCAGTCTAAAGATCCTTTGCATGGAATTACTCTAAAAGCTATAGTCGAAAAATTAGCAGATCACTATGGTTTTGATACTTTGGCAGAATTGATTCCAGTAAAATGTTTTACTTCAAATCCGAGTATCAAATCGAGTCTTACTTTTTTAAGAAAAACAGATTGGGCACGAAAAAGAGTAGAAGATTTATATATAAAATCAATCCCTAAGTTCAGGAGTTAATTTAACTTATAAGAAAGCATCACGCCTCCGCGATAAGGAAGCCATTCACCACTTTTGTTCCAGTTTTGAGCTTTTTCATATCTGCCAGGAGTTCCGTCATTGTAGTAACCATGATAAAAGCCCTGATGCCAGCCGCCTCCGGCAAAAATATCCAGTAGGAATTTATCATTCAGTTTGATGTTGTATCCAACCGTAACTCCCATTCGGTATCCAAAACCGTGTTCGTATTTATTGGTTTCAAAATAATTCCATTTTTGAAGTTCATAAATGTCCGGCCCTATATGTGCACCAACATAGAATCCATTGTATTTTTCTTTAAAATGATAACGAACTTCAGGAGTCAGGGTGTAAAATTTCATTGGGTTATGCCCGTCAAAGGAATCCCAAAAAGAAGCCATAACATCAACACTAAAGGTCGTTTTTTCGCCAATACTGGTTTCAATACCTATATTGGGTATAAGAACCACAGCGGTAGCTGCATTAAATTTCAGGTACGTCTGACTTTGTGACTGAATTGATAAGAAAAGAACAAACAGAATTAGGGCTTTTTTCATAAAGTGATTTTTCAGGAGTAAAATAAGCTTCAATTACTTATTTCGCGTGCAAATATAACGCAATACCATAGCAGACTGTTGTGTAAAAAATAATTTTAACAGGTTTTATTCACTGGATATTTTTTGTAATACGTTATTTGTCTAGTAATGAATAAATTACTTTGTCCAGAAATACACCTTCATAAAACTCTGCTTCTTTCAGATGCGCTTCTTTAACAAAACCACATTTTTGCAAAACCTTTTCTGAAGCAAAATTCTCAGGATCAATAACAGCTTCAATGGAATGTAGCTTTAAATCATCAAAGCCGTAACGGATTAATCTGTTTACAGCCTCGGGAATTATTCCTTTTCCATGAAATTCAGGTAACAGCATATAACCGATTTCAGCACGGTAATTTTCAGGCTGCATTCTGTAGTAGCCAATTATCCCAAGTAATTTCGGGTCATCTTTTAATGTAATTCCCCAGTTTATTCCAACATTTGTCACAATTTTTTCTTCAATCATTGCAATATGTTCAAGTGCATCTTCAGTCGTTTTTACTAAAGGTCTCGGAATATATTTCATTGTTTCGGGGTTCGAGCGCAATTCGAAAATTTCGTTCATATCATCATTAGTAATTCTTTTTAAAAGTAAACGTTCCGTCTCAATGATTGGGAATGGTGTAAAATTAAATTCTAACATGTTTTTTATTGTAAAATTTGGATACTGAATTTTGAATGGAATGTTTGATTTGCTTCTAAGATCACGATTCCCTCTTTTTGGAACAAATCACCGGAGTTTTCGGCTGTATCAGAATAACCAAACCAGGGTTCAATACAGACAAACGGAGCCTGCTCTTTGGTCCAGATCCCTAAGCTCGGAAAATCTTCAAAATTAACTTTTACATAAGGGGTGTTGTTTTCAAGAATGGTAATAGAATTAGATGCCAGTGTTTTAAATACCAAAGCATCATTTTCGAATAACTTATACCTTAAAGGAACGACATGAGCTGTCTTTTCAAGTACCTCAGTCTGGTTGGAGATTAAATCATTTTCAAGAAGATTATACTTTAGAACTTCCTGTTTTTCAAACTGAAACGAATACTTTTCAAAATCACCCGGTAAAGAAATTGCAGGATGCGCACCTATGGAGAACGGAAGAAGATGATTCCCTTTATTGATTACTTTATAACCAATAGTCAGTTCTTTTTCTTCTAAAGTATAAATAAGCTGTAATTCAAACTCAAAAGGATATTTTTGAAGGGTCTCGCTGCTTGATTGTAACGAAAAGGTAGCACTGTTCTCTGTTTTTGCAATTAATTCAAATTCCATATCACGCGCAAAACCATGTCTTGGCAGCTGATATTCTTTGCCACTAATAGTATAGGTATTGTTTTTTAAGGTTCCTACAATAGGAAAAAGCACCGGAGAGTGTTTACCCCAAAAAGCAGGATTGCCTTCCCAGATATATTCTTTATTCTGATGATCTGTTATTGAAAATAATTCGGCTCCGGCCTGTTTTATCGAAGCTTTTAGGTTTGAATTTGAGATGGTTGTATTCAAAATAGTAAAATTGAAATGAGTTACTTTTAATTAAATGTAAATATATTTTATAAAATTTAGTTTTTTCGGGAAAAGACGGAAATTATTTTTTTAATAAAATTTTGCTAAAATTAAATATAAGCTTTGGTTTTTCTCTGTATATAGCTTTTTTTTTCATTAATTTGCTACATAAACAGCTAAAAAATATGAAAAAGCATTCCTCGAAAGCCTTATTGACCATGGCTTTATTTGTTGGGATTTCTTCTGTTTGGGCGCAACAAACGCCAGCTACAACAGCAGCAAATCCAGTTAATAACTACAATTACCATGATGCATTTGCACCGCATTTTTATACCAAAAATGGTACACCAACCCGTTCTGCAAGCGGTCAGCCGGGCGTTGAGTACTGGCAAAACAGAGCAGATTATCAATTAACGGTAAAATTAAACGGTACTACGAATGAACTTGTAGGTACAGATGAGATTACTTATACGAATAACAGTCCAGATAAACTGTCTTTTCTTTGGCTGAATTTAGATCAGAATTTATTCAAAGAAGATTCAAGAGGAAACGCTGTTGTACCTTTAACAGGAAGCCGTAATGGTGCCCAGGGACAAGTTTTTGACGGTGGAAATAAAATTAAATCGGTAAAAGTAATTTCCACAGGAAAGGATAAAACGGAGACTGTTGCAAAATATATCGTTACAGATACCAGAATGCAAATTTTCCTTCCTAAAGAACTGGCTTCAAAAGGAGGAGCTGTAAAAATTAAAATTGAATATTCATTCATTGCTCCTTTTGAAGGATCAGACCGAATGGGGGTTTTGGAAACTAAAAACGGTAAAATTTTCACCATCGCACAATGGTACCCGCGTATGTGTGTGTACGATGACGTAAGAGGGTGGAACACGGCGCCTTATTTAGGAGCTTCTGAGTTTTATCTGGAGTACGGTGATTTTGATGTAAAAATTACAGCACCTGCCAATCATTATGTAGTAGCATCCGGAGCATTGTTAAATGGTGATGCAGTACTTTCTGCAGCGCAATTGAAACGTTACAAAGAAGCAGAACAAAGTGATAAAACAGTTATAATTCGTTCTGCTGAAGAAGTTGCTGCCACTGCAAATGCAAATGCAACCGCTGAAAAAACATGGCACTATCAAATTAAAAATGCACGTGATTTCTCCTGGGCATCTTCTGCGGCTTTTATCCTGGACGGTGCGAAAATAAACTTGCCAAGCGGTAAAAAATCATTGGCGTTATCAGCTTATCCTGTAGAAAGTGCCGGGAATGATGCTTACGGACGTTCAACAGAATATGTAAAATCTTCAATTGAACATTATTCTAAAAGATGGTTTGAATATCCTTATCCGGCGGCTACAAACGTAGCAGGAAATGAAGGAGGAATGGAATATCCCGGAATTGTTTTCTGTGGATGGAAATCTAAAGGAGATGATTTATGGGGAGTTACAGATCACGAGTTCGGACATATTTGGTTTCCTATGATTGTAGGATCAAATGAGCGTTTATTTGCCTGGATGGACGAAGGATTCAATACCTTTATCAACTCTGTAAGCTCTGTTGATTTTAACAACGGGGAATACAAACAAAAAGCTTCCGATCTGCATGAGGATGCAGAAGGCTTAACGAGTCCTACACTGGAAACGATCATGAGTTCCCCGGATAATATGAAGGAAGCGAATATTGGTACTTTATGTTATTTCAAGCCAAGTGCCGGTTTAACGATTTTAAGAGAACAAGTTCTTGGAGAAGAACGTTTCGATAAAGCATTGCGTACATATGTAGAGCGCTGGGCTTTTAAACATCCGACTCCTGATGACTTTTTCAGAACAATTGAAAATGTGGCCGGTGAAGATCTAAGCTGGTTCTGGAGAAGCTGGTTCGTAAACAACTGGCGTTTTGATCAGGGTGTTAATTCCGTTAAATATGTAAAAAATGATCCTGCGAAGGGAGCTGTAATTACAGTCGAAAATTTTGATAAAATGCCAATGCCAATTGTTTTGGATGTGAAAACAAAAAGCGGAAAAGTAACGAGAGTTAAGTTACCGGTTGAGATCTGGCAACGTAATAACAACTGGTCATTTAAACATAATTCTACCGAAGAAATCGAAAGTATAACGCTGGATCCTGACCATGCTTTTCCGGATTATAACGAAAGTAACAATGTCTGGACAGCAGGAAAAGGTTTACTGGAGAAAGATATTATCCTGGACGGATATATTGGAACTTATTCCACGGCAAAAGCGCCTTTGAAAATTGAATTCACAGAAAAAAACAGTGTTCTGAATGTAGAAATAACAAACTTCCCTAAGTTTTCTGTTGAATCGGTTGCAAACGAAAAAGATACTTTTCAATCCAAACGAGCTGGTCTGAAATTTAAATTTAATGAAGCCAAAACGGGTTTTGATATGATTGTTTTAGGAAATGGTCAGGTAATTCCGTTTACTAAGAATTAAGTTGTAAATTACAAATAGTTAAAACCCGGTAGTGACTTTGTTGCTATCGGTTTTTTTGTTTAAGTTTTCAAGTCTCAGTCTTCAGTCACAGTTTTCAGTCTCAGTCTTCAGTTTACAGTTTTGGCCCGCACAATCCTTTCAAACTTTCAGACCAGCAAATAAACTCAGCACCTTAGCACCTTAGCACCTTCAAAAAAAAATAACATTACCATAAAAAAATGTTAGAATTTTATTTTTTTGTTTTGTGAATAAAAAAATAGTGTACTTTTGCCTCGATGAATAAAATAAGTTTACATATAACTTCTTTGTCACGGACAAACTCACCTGGTACTTCTCCCGAAGTACGGATGCTATCTCTATAGTATTCACTGAGTTTTTCGCCGCGTATTTATTTATATTCATTTTCTATTTTGAAATCACATCATTTGTCCATTGGACAAACATATCCTGAAAGCATATATTATTTTAATTCATCTCATAATCAACTTTTTGATTTAGAGGGTGTTACTTTTGTTTTGCGTAACTTTATTGGATTTGTTTTTAGATTTCAAACGAAACAATGCGTTTTAATTTTTAACTCTAACTTCAACTATTGAAATGAAGATCTCTATTGTTGTAACTCAGGAAGAACACTTTAAGTATGCGCAGGAAATTTGCGATACAATAGAATCATCGGCTTTGCTAAGAGGCACGGGGATTGCTAAAAGAACTCCCGAATACATTCAGAAAAAAATGTCTAGTGGTGATGCGATGATTGCTCTGGCAGATGGAAAATTTGCAGGTTTTTGTTATATCGAAAGCTGGCAGCACGGAAAATTCGTAGCACACTCCGGGTTAATTGTACATCCCGATTACAGAAGTTTGGGTTTAGCCAAAAAGATAAAATCAAAAGTTTTTGATTATTCCTTACAAAGATATCCTGATGCCAAAATATTTGGGATCACTACCGGTTTGGCAGTAATGAAAATCAACTCTGATTTAGGCTATAAACCGGTTCCTTTCTCTGAACTTACCACTGACCCAAGTTTTTGGTCGGGCTGTAAAACCTGTACCAATTATGAAATACTGAAAAGCAAAGAAAACAAAATGTGTCTTTGCACCGGAATGCTGTACGATCCGAAAGAAAAACAAAAAGATCCGCCAAGACATCCTTTCAATGAGGCCGTTCTGAACCGGTTAAGAAAGATAAAACAAGCCTTATTCTTAAATAAAATTCTGTCTTTTATTTTATTGCCTTAAGAATATCCGAAAAAAGAAATCTCAAACTTGCTATATACGAAAGTATTAGCCTAAATTATAAAAAATGAAAAAAGTTGTATTAGCTTATAGTGGAGGATTAGATACCTCGTATTGTTTGAAATATTTAAAAAATGAAAAAGGATACGAAGTTCATACCGTACTTGTAGATACAGGCGGATTTGATGCTGAAGAATTAGAAGCAATTGAAAAAAGAGCCTACGAATTAGGAAGTGCACAACACGCCAACCTGACAATTGTAGATAAATATTACGATAAAGCCATAAAATATTTGATTTTCGGAAATGTATTAAAAAACAATACATATCCGTTATCAGTAAGTGCAGAGCGTGTTTTCCAGGCTATTGAAGCTATAAAATATGCTAAAAAAGTAGGAGCAAGCGCCATCGCACACGGAAGTACAGGTGCAGGAAATGATCAGATTCGTTTTGATTTGATTTTTCAGACCATTGCTCCTGAAATTGAAATCATTACACCAATTAGAGATTTGAAACTTTCAAGACAGGAAGAAGTGGATTATTTGTCTAAAAACGGCGTTCACTATTCCTGGGAAAAAGCACAATATTCGATCAATAAAGGACTTTGGGGAACCAGTGTTGGAGGAAAAGAAACACTAACTTCAAGCCAGCCATTGCCGGGTGACGCTTATCCTTCGCAATTGCAAAAAGAAGGAGAAGAAAAAGTAAGATTACATTTTGAGCAAGGAGAATTAGTGGGTTTAAACGGTCAGTTTGATAAACCATCCAATAATATTGTAGCGCTTGAAAAACTAGCCAATGCTTTTGCCATTGGAAGGGATATTCACGTAGGTGACACGATTATCGGAATCAAAGGAAGAGTTGGTTTTGAAGCTGCAGCGCCTTTAATTATCATCAAAGCACACCATTTATTAGAGAAACATACTCTTGGCAAATGGCAGCAATACTGGAAAGAACAACTTGGTAACTGGTACGGAATGTTATTCCACGAAGGTCAGTTTTTAGATCCTGTAATGCGTAACATCGAAACATTTTTGCAGGACACACAAAAAACGGTAAATGGTGTGGTAACGGTTTCACTAAAGCCCTATCATTTTTCGCTTGACGGAATTGAATCTGATAATGATTTAATGAATACCGGTTTTGGTCAGTACGGCGAAATGAACAACGCCTGGACCTCTGACGACGCAAAGGGATTTATTAAGATTTTAGGAAATGCCCAAAATATATTTTCATCTGTAAATCATTTAGATCATGATTAATGTCGGAATCATTGGTGGTTCTGGTTATACGGCCGGAGAACTCATCAGAATATTAATGTATCATCCCAATGTAAAAATTGATTTTGTATACAGCACTACAAATGCAGGAAAACCACTCTCCGTAGCGCACCATGATTTGATGGGAGATATCGAAATGAATTTTACAGATGTGATAAACCCGGATGTAAACGTCGTTTTTTTATGTCTTGGCCACGGAAAATCCATTTCGTTTTTACAGGAAAATCAATTTGCAGGTCATACCAAAATTATTGATTTGGGAAATGATTTCAGATTGAATAAGGATGCTCATTTCGAAGGAAAAGATTTCATTTACGGTTTACCGGAATTGAATAAATCAGACATTAAAAAAGCAAATTATATTGCAAATCCGGGTTGTTTTGCCACAGCGATTCAATTGGCATTATTGCCTTTGGCGAAAAATAATCTGCTAAACAATGATATTCATATTAATGCCACAACAGGAAGTACCGGTGCAGGAGTCGGACTTTCGGAAACTTCTCATTTTAGCTGGAGAAATAATAATATGTCGCATTACAAAGCTTTTGAACACCAGCATTTGGGAGAAATCTCGGAAAGTCTGGTCCAGTTGCAGGATGATTTCGAAAGTGATTTGCTTTTTATTCCCAACCGAGGGGATTTTCCAAGAGGAATTTTCGCAACCTTATATACTCTTTCAGACGATAGCCTGGAGCAATTGGTGGCGAAATACGAAGAGTTCTATAAAAACGAACCATTTGTAACCGTTACAACAACCAATATCAATATGAAACAAGTTGTGCAAACCAACAAATGTATCATTAGTTTATTGAAAAAAGGAAACCGGGTTTTAATTACTTCTGTCATTGACAACTTAACCAAAGGTGCCTCCGGACAAGCCATTCAAAACATGAATTTGATGTTTGGCCTGGAAGAAACCACAGGTTTACATTTGAAACCAAGCGGATTTTAATAATAGTTTCAAGTTTAAAGTTTCAGGTTTAACTTTCTGTGAGCAACCTGAAACCTGAAACGTGAAACAAAAAAATAAACAAAAACAAAATGAATTTATTTAACGTATACCCACTATATAATATCACCCCTGTAAAAGCCTTAGACTGCACGATTACAGATGAAAACGGAACAGAATATTTAGATTTATACAGCGGTCACGGTGTGATTTCTATCGGACATACACAGCCTGACTATTTGGCCAAATTGAAAAACCAACTGGATCATTTGGGATTTTATTCGAATGCCATCCAAAATCCTTTGCAGGTAGAATTGGCACAGAAATTAGGAAAGCTTTCCGGATTGGAAGAGTACGAATTATTTTTGTGCAGTTCCGGAGCTGAAGCCAATGAAAATGCTTTGAAATTAGCCTCTTTTCATAACGGAAAATCACGAGTTGTAGCATTTCATAACTCCTTTCACGGAAGAACTTCAGCAGCAGTTGCAGTTACCGATAATAAGAAAATCGTAGCACCAATCAATGCACAGCAAGTTGTTACTTTTTTACCGTTAAACCAAATCGAATTAGTTGAAGCTGAACTGGCAAAAGGAGATGTTTCGGCAGTAATTATCGAAGGAATACAGGGAGTCGGAGGTTTGGACGAAGGAACAACCGAGTTTTTTCAGGCATTAGAAAAAGCGTGTAAAAAACATGATGTCGTTCTGATCTTAGACGAAGTACAATCAGGATACGGAAGAAGCGGAAAGTTTTTCGCATTTCAACATCACGGAATTAATGCTGATATTATTTCGGTAGCAAAAGGAATGGGGAATGGTTTTCCGGTTGGAGCCATCTTAATTGCACCAAAATTTGAAGCAAGTTTCGGATTATTAGGAACCACTTTCGGCGGAAGCCATTTGTCTTGTGCCGCAGGAATTGCAGTTCTGGATGTAATCGAAAAACTGGATTTACAGAAAAATGTAAATGAAGTTTCAGCTTATTTCACGGAGCAGATCAAGCAAGTTCCGGGAATCAAAAAGGTAAAAGGAAAAGGATTAATGCTGGGAATTGAATTTGATTTTGATGTTGCGGCATTGAGAAAGAAATTAATTATAGAGAAACATATTTTTACAGGAAGTGCAAACAATAAAAACCTGTTGAGAATTTTACCTCCGTTGACAGTCAAAAAAGCAGATATTGACACTTTTATCGTAGCTTTAAAAGAAAGTTTAGAAGAACTTCAAAACTAAGTCTGCCATATACTGTTAATTCGTTTAATCGGTTAACCAGTTAAACGAATTTACGATTAAACGAATTAACCAATTAAACCAAAAAAATGAATCCATTATCAATTGAAAAACGCAATCTGGTTTTGCGGTCTATGGCAAAGCTGGTAGAGCAGGAGCGGAGCAGCATAATTCTCACCAATCAGGAGGATTTGCAAGCCTACGACGGTTCCGATTTAGCGATGGAAGAACGCCTGAAAGTAGATGATAAAAAAGTCGACGAGATGATTTTGTCCCTGAATCAGCTGGCTTCCCAGGAAGATCCGGTTGGAGTAGAACGTTTTCATTTTGTACATGATAATGGAATAAAAGTGATCAATAAAACAGCTGCTTTCGGAACGATTTTAATCATTTACGAATCACGTCCGGATGTCACCATTGAGGCAGGTGGAATCGCTTTTAAATCCGGAAATAAGATTTTGTTAAAAGGCGGAAAAGAAGCTTTAAAATCAAATTTGAAAATTGTTGATTTATGGCATCAGGCTTTAGAAGAAAACGGAGTTTCAAAAGACTGGGTAGAGTATCTGAATTATAGTCGTACGGAAACTCAGGCTTTTTTAGAAAAGCCAACTCAAAAAGTAGATTTGATTGTTCCGAGAGGAGGAGAAAAACTAATTGAATTTGTAAAAGCACACGCGACTTGTCCGGTTATAGTAAGCGGACGCGGGAATAATTTTGTGTACGTTCACGAAAAAGCAGATACTGATTTGGCATTAAAAGTAATTCTGAATGCCAAAACATCAAAAATATCAGCCTGCAATGCAGTGGATAAAGTTTTAATAGATTCGAAATTGCCCAACTTTGAAGGTTTTACCGCCATTTTAATCGAAGAATTAAAAGAACACAAAGTTGAAGTTATTGTGGATGACTCTTTAAAAACTTTCGAAGATACAACAACACTTCAAAATGAAGCTATCTGGTATGAAGAATTTCTGGATTATAAAATTGTCATTGGAACCATTGATTCTGAGGAAAAGGCAATCGAAAAAATCAACAAATATTGCGGCGGACATTCGGCTGTAATTATTACCAGAGATGATGAGGCAGCACAGCAATTTATGGACGCAGTAGATACCGCCGCCGTTTATCAAAATGCCTCCACCCGTTTTACAGATGGCGGACAATTTGGTTTAGGAGGAGAATTAGCCATAAGCACAGATAAATTGCACCAAAGGGGACCTATTGGATTACAACATTTGGTTACGAATAAATGGTACGTTTACGGAGATGGGCAAATTAGATAATTTGATAATTGAGATAATTAGAAAATTAGATAATTGGATTATTTATTGGAATTTTAAAAAATTGGAATTTATTAAAAATTTAGCTTTGCGACCCTTGCGTTTATAAGCGTCAGACAATAAAAAAAACTTTGCGCCCTTGCGGTAAACACACACAATATAAAACTTAGGCCCTTAGCCACTAAGAACCTTAGCCTCTTAAAAAAATGACTAAAAAGCGGATTTTATTAAAAATAGGAAGTAATACTTTAACCAAGGAAACCAATCATATTTCGCGGGGAAAGATTGAAGATATCGGAATGCAGATTGCAGCCTTAAACAAAGAGTACGAGTTTGTAATCGTGAGTTCCGGAGCCATTGCAGCAGCCAGGCAATTTGTAAAACTGGAAAGTAAAGGAAAGGAAATTGCACTAAAACAAGCTCTGGCATCAATTGGACAGCCCCATTTAATGCGGATTTTCCATGAAAATTTCAGCGATTTGGGATTATTGACTTCCCAGTGTTTGTTGTCGTATTCTGATTTCGAAAAAGACCAGTCGAAAGTAAACATTGTCAATACCATTAACGTTTTGGTGGAGAACAATTATATTCCGATTATTAATGAAAATGATACCGTTGCCACAGATGAGATCCGGTTTGGCGACAACGATAAATTAGCCGCTTTAACGGCAGTGCTGCTAAATGTTGATATTCTGATTATTGCCACGAATACAAACGGAATTTACACCAAAGATTCCATTCACGATGAAAATCCGGAAACTATTACAATAGTAAATGATTTAAAAGTATTGGAAAAAGAAATCGGAGAGTCAAAATCATCACACGGAACCGGTGGCATGCAGTCCAAAATTGAAGCGGCCGGAATTGCAAAAGCGGCTAATATCGAAACCTGGATCGTCAACGGATTAGATGATAATTTTATTTTAAAAGCATTAAAGAACGAAATTCCGTTCACAAAGATTGTGTAAAATGTTTATTTGTCTAATCGTTAATTCGGTTAATCTATAAACAAATAAACGGGTAAACAAATTAACGATTAAACAAAAAAATATGAATTATATTTCAATTCAGGATGTCAACTCCTTATCAAAATGGGTAAGAAGCGCGTTAAAAATCAAGAAGAACCCGCTTAAAAATCAAAGTTTAGGAAGAAATAAAACCTTAGGAATGTTATTTTTCAATCCGAGTTTAAGAACACGTCTGAGTACTCAGAAGGCGGCTTTAAACCTGGGAATGAATGTTATGGTGATGAACTTTACCAACGAAGGCTGGACATTGGAATTTGAAGACGGAGCCGTAATGAATTCAGGAGCTTCGGAACATATTAAGGAAGCGGCGGAAGTAGTATCACAATACTGTGATATTATCGCCATTCGTGCTTTTGCAGGTTTGGAAGATAAAGAGAAAGATTATGCCGAAACGGTTATTTCGGGATTCCTAAAATATGCGACAGTGCCGATCGTAAACATGGAAAGTGCTGTGCGTCACCCGCTTCAGTCTCTGGCAGATGCCATTACGATGGAAGAATACAAAACAGAACACAGACCAAAAGTAGTGCTTTCGTGGGCGCCGCATCCCAAAGCCTTACCTCAGGCCGTAGCCAATTCATTTGTAGAAATGATGCAACTGCAAAAAAACATGGATTTTGTGATCACACATCCGGAAGGTTACGAACTGAGTCCGGAAATTACCAAAGACTGCAAAATCGAATACGACCAAAGCAAAGCTTTCGAAAACGCCGATTTCGTCTACGTAAAAAACTGGAGTAATTTTAACGACTACGGAAAAGTAACCAATATTGATCCCGAGTGGACTATTACCGCCGAGAAAATGGCATTGACCAACAACGGAAAATTTATGCATTGCCTTCCTGTAAGACGTAACGTAATCGTAAGTGACGAAGTGCTGGACAGCGAAAATTCAATCGTAATTCAGCAGGCGAATAACAGAACCTATTCGGCACAATTGGTGTTGCAGAAGATTTTAAAGAAGTTATAAATAAGGCACAAAGGTGCAAAGTTGCAAAGGAGCAAAGGTATCAAACCTTTATCAAAACCTTTGAACCTTTGAGCCTCTGGACCTCTGAACCTAAAAAAATGGTAACAGTAATAAAAATAGGCGGAAACATAATTGACAATCCAACCGAATTAGAACAGTTTTTAACTGATTTTTCTAAAATTGAAGGGTATAAAGTGTTAGTTCACGGGGGAGGAAAATCCGCTACAAAGATGGCTGAAAGTATTGGCCTGGTCCCGCAAATGATCGAAGGGCGACGTATTACAGACGCTCCGATGCTGGATGTTGTCGTTATGATTTATGCAGGGCAGATCAATAAACATATCGTCGCACAATTGCAGTCGAAAGACAATAACGCCATTGGTTTTTCAGGAGCTGACGGAAATTTAATTCAGTCAACAAAAAGAAATCATCCAACGATCGATTATGGTTTTGTGGGAGATGTAAAGCAGGTAAATACAAAATTGCTGGCGACATTGCTCGAAAACGGAATTGTTCCTGTCTTCTGTGCCATTACACACGACAAAAACGGACAATTACTGAATACAAATGCCGATACAATTGCAAGTGAATTGTCAATCGCCTTGTCTGAAGTTTTTGAGGTTACGTTAACGTACTGTTTTGAAAAACAAGGCGTTTTGCAGGATTCTGAAGATGATTCCTCCGTAATTACAGCGATTAATGAAGAGCTGTACCATAAACTAAAAGCTGAAAAAGTGATCCATTCAGGAATGATTCCCAAATTGGATAATTGTTTTAATAGTTTAGCAAGAGGTGTTCAGAAAATCAAAATCGGGCATCACAAAATGCTTCAGAATCCTGATGTTTTGCATACCACTATTACATTATAAAAGGTTGCCACAAATTACACAGATTTCCGCGAATTAAAATTTTTAAAAAATTAGTGCAAATTTGTGTAATTCGTGGCAAAAAAACAGAGCCAGCGAAGACATTTTAAATATTAATTTAAGAAATTTGCGCAAATTAAAATTGTCACACAATTGGTATAAGAATCAATTAAAAACTTTGTGACTTGAGCCTTCGTGGCACAGAACATACACTATGAAGAATATAGAAACGCTTACCAAAGAAGCCATACAATTATTAAAAAATCTGATTGAAACCCCTTCATTTTCCAGTGAAGAAGATCAAACAGCACTTTTAATAGAAAATTGGTTCAGTCAAAACGAAATTCCTTTTAAAAGAGAAAACAATAATGTGTGGGCTTTCAATAAATATTTTGACGAAAACAAACCAACACTGTTATTAAATTCTCATCACGATACTGTAAAACCCAATCAGGCGTATACCAACGATCCGTTTAAGGCAATTGAAAAAGACGGCAAGTTATTCGGTTTGGGAAGCAATGATGCCGGAGGCTGCCTCGTTTCGTTACTGGCCACATTTGTGCATTTTTATCACAACGAAAATTTACCTTACAATATAGTAATAGTAGCTTCTGCAGAAGAAGAGAGCAGTGGTAAAAGTGGTTTAAACAGCGTTTTACAGCATTTGCCGGAACTGGATTGCGCTATCGTAGGCGAACCCACTTTAATGCAGTTGGCTGTTGCCGAAAAAGGATTATTGGTGCTGGATGTAAAAGTAAAAGGAACGGCAAGCCATGCGGCACACCAAAATGACGATAATGCTTTATACAAATCAATTCCCGTAATGGAATGGTTTAAAAATTATAAATTCGACAAGATATCTGAAGTTCTGGGGCCTGTAAAAATGACCGTAACGCAGATCAGTGCCGGAAAACAGCATAATGTGGTGCCGTCCGAATGTGATCTGGTGGTGGATATCCGTGTAACAGACTGTTATTCGAATACCGAAATCCTTGACGTCGTTAAAGCCAATATCAACGCTGAAGTTACCCCTCGATCAATGCATTTAAATGCTTCATCCATCCCGGTTGCGCACGGCTTAGTTCAGGCCGGAATCGCGTTGGGAAGAACAACTTACGGATCGCCAACCCTTTCAGATCAGTCGGTTTTGAGCTGTCAGTCTTTAAAACTGGGGCCTGGGGAAACCTTACGTTCGCATTCGGCAGATGAATTTATTTTTATCAGTGAAATTGAGGAAGGAATCGATTTGTACATCAAAATACTAACCGGTTTCTTTAAATTATAATTGTCGTCCTGAGCGGAGTCGAAGGAGTCGAAGGAGTAGGAGCTAATCCCGCTATCCGTTCCAATCTTTTATTTTTTAAAGAAAAAAATAAAAGGATTTTCACTGCTATCGGGGCTACAAAACCAAAAGTATAAACAACGACATTTAGGAATAATTAGAAAATAAGATCAAAAATCTAATAGTCTAAAGAGTCTAAATATCTAAAAATCTAAGAAGTCTAAAAATCTAAGTTATGAAACTTTGGGAAAAAGGAATACCAACAGACAAACAAATCGAACACTTCACTGTCGGAAACGATAGGGACCTCGATTTGGTTCTGGCAAAATACGACGCATTAGGATCTATTGCACACGCCAAAATGCTCGGACAAATTGGTTTGCTGACTGCAGAAGAAACGGATTCTTTAGTAGAAGCCTTAAACGAAATCATCGCAGATATCGCAAAAGGAAACTTCATCATCGAGGACAGTTTTGAAGATGTTCACTCTAAAATCGAATATTTATTAACGGTAAAACTGGGCGATGCCGGAAAAAAAATTCATACCGCCCGTTCGCGTAACGATCAGGTTTTGGTAGATGTTCATTTGTATCTGAAAGACGAAGTCAAAGCCTTAAAAGAACAGGTAAAAACACTTTTTGATTTACTGATGGAATCCGCAGAAAAACACCAGAATGTATTATTGCCGGGTTATACACATTTGCAGATTGCAATGCCTTCCTCTTTCGGAATGTGGTTTTCTGCTTACGCGGAGAGCCTGATTGACGATATCACCATGCTGAATGCAGCAGCAAAAATTGTAGATCAAAATCCGTTGGGTTCAGCAGCAGGTTATGGGAGTTCGTTTCCTATCAACAGAACATTTACAACTCAGGAATTGGGTTTTGAAACTTTAAAATTCAATGCCGTTGCCGCTCAGATGAGCCGCGGAAAAGCTGAGAAAACTGTCGCTTTTGCCATGAGCAGCGTAGCAGCAACCTTGTCAAAATTTGCCATGGACGTGTGTTTATATATGAGTCAGAACTTTGATTTTATTGGCTTGCCTTCACATCTTACCACAGGTTCGAGTATTATGCCACACAAGAAAAATCCGGATGTTTTTGAATTAATCAGAGGGAAATGCAACAAAATTCAGGCCTTGCCCTACGAAATTACTTTAATCACTAATAACCTTCCAAGCGGTTACCACAGAGATTTACAGCTGTTGAAAGAAGGACTTTTTCCTGCAATCCAAAACTTAAAAGCGTGTTTGGATATTGCTATTTTCTCGATAAAAGACATTACGGTAAAAGAGCATATTCTGGAAGATAAAAAATACGACTATTTGTTTACCGTAGATACGCTTAACGAAATGGTTGTAGCAGGAATGCCATTCAGGGATGCCTACAAAGCCGTTGCAGAACAGCTGGAAGCAGGAACCTATAGCTCTCCAAAAGCAACAAAACATACCCACGAAGGCAGTATTAATAATTTATGCCTGGATGCCATAAAACTTAAAATGCTTAACAGCTATTAGTCATGACTTACGCTTTAGTCAAGTAGCTTTAGTGTAAGTGGTTAGAGAAATTGTTTTAAAAATATAAAAAGCGTTAGGAGAAGATCATAACGCTTTTTTTTGAGTAAATCCTTTGTCGTTACGACAGAAAATCCATGCCAAATCCCTACATTTGAGAATCAGTTATCTTAAAATAAGACTATGGCAAAATTTGAAGAACAGGCAACTCAAACTCTTTTTGAGAAAAATTTCATTACCGAAGAACAATTGGTCCAGATAAAAGAGTACCGCAGTTCAGGTATTTTTTCATTAAATGCTGAACTAAAGATGTTCCTGTATTTATCGGTTTTGCTTTTTACATCCGGAATTGGAATCCTGATTTATGAAAATATTGATACGATCGGGCATATCGCAATTTTGTCTTTGTTATTGATTGTTATTGTAATCTGTTTTTACTTTTGTTTTAAGAATTCAAAAGGATTTCAGAAATCAGAAACCACTTTTGAAAGCCCTGTTTTGGAATATCTGGTGCTTGCAGCCAATATTCTGACCTGTATTTTTATTGGTTATCTGCAATTTCAATACAAACCTTTCGGAACACATTACGGTCTGGCAACATTGGTTCCAACGATTGTGAGTTTCTTTTGCGCGTATTATTTTGACAATAAAAGCGTGCTAACGATTGCGATTACAGGTCTGACAGCTTACGTTGGTTTTTCAGTAACACCACAGGATTTGCTGAAAAATGATTTTTATACGCATCAGGATTTAAGTTATTCTGCCGTTATATTAGGAGGATTATTGGTATTATGGACCATTTACAGTTCAAGAATCCAGCTCAAGACGCACTTTAATCTCATCTACCTGACATTTGCCCTTCATATGATCAGTATCGCTTCCATTAGCAATTTGGTAAACGATCACAAGGGAATCTGGTTTGCTTTTTCGATTATTCTGGCCGGATCCAGTTTTTATTTTTATAAAATCAGCCATGAAATAAAGGCGATCTCCTTGTTTGTTTTTATGATTATCTATGCTTACATCGGAATAAATATATTTATTTTCAGGGTTTTTGAGAATATTGACTTCTCCGATATCTGGGTATTATTTGTTATGGTTATCCCTGCCTATTTTATTGGTTCCATAATTCTGTTTATCAAATTAATTAAGAACTTCAATAAAGAAATCGCCGAATGATATTAGATAAAAGTAAATTAGAAAATTCAGCTTTGATTGAAGAAGCGGATTCATTAAAAAGTGCTGGTTTTATAGGAAAAGAGCAGCTTGATTTTATAAAAAAAGAACTTCCCGTACTGAACAACCACAAAAATATTCTGGTACGTATTGGTTTCTTTTTGCTGGGAGCCTTTTTGTACTCTTCACTATGCGGTGTTATTTCACTTTTGGGACTTTCCGGAATGGATGAGAGCTGGAAAATATTCCCCTATCTGTTCGCTATTATTGGTGTTGTCGGATCAGAAATTCTGACCAAGCAGGGCTATCATCATCACGGACTTGACGACGCTTTTATCTTAGGATTACAGCTGAATATCGGTTTTGCTGTTGGAGTTTCGACAGATGGTGATAACATATTGGCGATTACAATAGCGGTAACAATCGTTTCGCTGATTGCTTATTTGCGTTATGTACATTTGCTGTCTGCATTGGTTTTTTACCTCGCATTTACGGCAACCTTAGGATACGCTATATTTGATTTTCTGGAAGCAGGACAGGCAATTTTACCATTCTTTATGATGCTGTACGGCATAGGAACCTATTATTTTTGCCGAAGAGTTATAAACAAATTACAAGAACCCTTCTACTACAACGGACTTCTTTTAATAAAAAGCCTGAGTTTAATTCTGCTGTATTTTTCAGGAAATTATTTGGTGGTGCGGGAATTTTCAGCAAGTTTAGCCGATACTTATTATGAAATAAGTCCCGAAATTCCGTTCGCATTTTTCTTCTGGATTTTCACCTTTGGAATCCCGGTTTTGTATTTGGTTTTTGCCTTAAAAAGCAAGGACAGAATTATGCTTTGGATTAGTTTTGCCGCGATAGCTTTTTCCTTTTACAGCTTTCGGTTTTATTATTCGGTTCTGCCAATAGAAGTTGCATTAACCCTGGGAGGTCTGGTTTTATTTGCAATAGCATTTTTAGCCATCAAAAAATTAAAACACAAAGAAACCGGAGTAACATTTAAACCGGACAGAATTTCCAATTCCAATGCCTTTTTAAATGCCGAAGCACTCCTTATAGCTTCAACGTTTGGAATGAAACCGGAAGTAAAAGCACCGGAATCCCCAATGGAATTTGGAGGAGGAGGCTTTAGCGGAGGAGGATCAGAAGGGAATTTTTGATTTTTTAACGAGTTAAGAGTTAAGAGTTAAGAGTTAAGAGTTAGAATTGAACCATAAACTATAAACCACAAAAAAAAGTAAAACCCTGAACTGGAAAATTCAGGGTTTTACTTTTTTTATTATTTCTATTTCGTACTTCTAAATCATAACATCTAGCATCTAGCATCTAACATCTAGCATCTGACGTCTAGCATCTGACGTCTAACAATCTAACAATCTAAAAATCTAACATCCAACATCCCCACCTTTCCTAAACTTTTGCTTTCAGAGCTTCTGCATCAATATCGCTGTGGGAAACGTTATAAACGGCTTTACCGTTTTTGATTAAAATCAATTGTGGTGATTCGTGATAGACATTAAATCGACTGGCGATCTCGTTGGAGACATCCCGATGTTCAATTAAATCCAAAAAGAAAGCATCTACTGTTTCGTCCAGATCGTATGCTCTTTCGAATTGTTTCAGGGCCATGCGGCTGATGCTGCATCGTGTACTGTGCTTAAAAATTACGATAGGCTTAACATTCGAAATGGTTTCAATATCGCTTAACTGTGCTAAATTTGTAAGAGGAATCCAGTTTATTTTGCTTTTTTGAGAATCAGATTTTTCCGAATCTCCGAAGATTGAATTTAAAAAACTCATAATTTGACTGTTTTTGTGACTTTTTGACATTTGTAATGATTGATTTTTTCATTTTTAATGCCATTTTGTCTTAATTTTTACTATGGACTATAATTTGAATAGACAGTAGCAAAGTTATATCATTTAAAATTAAATTTTGATGCAATAAAATCAAATTTTGATGGTATCAATTTTCAAAATTAAAATAGCAAACCTAAATCTTACAAATATGAATATAAATAAATTTACAACTAAATCCCAGGAGGCCATTCAGCTGTCACAACAGCTGGCTCAAAGGTACGGGCAGCAACAAATAGAAAACGAACACATTTTTAAGGCCATTTTTGAAGTTGATGAAAATGTAGCGCCTTTCATTTTGAAAAAACTCAATGTAAACTTACCGTTGTTTCTTCAGGTATTAGATTCAACCATTCAAAGCTTTCCAAAAGTTTCAGGAGGAGATATTGTACTTTCAAGAGACGCAAACAAAGCCCTTAATGAAGCTGAAATTATTGCACAAAAAATGAACGATGAATATGTTTCAATCGAGCATTTAATTTTGGCCATTTTCGATTCAAAAAGTAAAGTAGCCCAGATTTTAAAAGATCAGGGCGTTACCGGAAAAGCATTAAAAGCTACAATAGAAGAACTTAGAAAGGGAGAACGAGTGACTTCGGCTTCCGCTGAGGAAAATTATAATTCCTTAAATAAATACGCTAAAAACCTGAACGAATTAGCGCGTACCGGAAAACTGGATCCGGTGATCGGCCGTGATGAAGAAATTCGACGCGTATTACAGATTCTGACCCGAAGAACCAAAAACAATCCAATGCTGGTAGGGGAACCCGGAGTAGGTAAAACCGCCATCGCAGAAGGATTGGCCCATAGAATTGTAGATGGTGATGTGCCTGAAAACCTGAAAGATAAAATCGTTTTCTCTCTGGATATGGGGGCGTTAATTGCCGGAGCCAAATACAAAGGGGAATTTGAAGAGCGTTTAAAATCAGTTGTAAAAGAAGTAACTGCAGCAGAAGGCGATATCGTTTTGTTTATCGATGAAATTCACACGCTTGTAGGAGCAGGCGGAGGAGAAGGTGCAATGGATGCGGCGAATATTTTAAAACCGGCTCTGGCTCGTGGAGAATTAAGAGCAATCGGAGCAACAACCTTAGATGAATACCAGAAATATTTTGAAAAAGATAAAGCGCTGGAGCGTCGTTTTCAAAAGGTTTTAATTGATGAACCGGATACCGAAAGTGCCATTTCAATTTTGCGTGGTATCAAGGAGAAGTACGAAACACATCATAAAGTTCAGATAAAAGACGAAGCTATTATTGCAGCGGTAGAACTTTCACAACGTTATATTACCAATCGTTTCCTACCGGACAAAGCCATTGATTTAATGGATGAGGCCGCTTCCAAATTGCGTATGGAAATCAACTCCAAACCGGAAGAACTCGATGTTCTGGATCGTAAAATCATGCAGCTTGAAATCGAAATTGAAGCCATTAAACGCGAAAAGGAAGAAAGCAAGCTTAAGATTTTAGGAATGGATCTGGCCAACCTGAAAGAAGAGCGAAATGAAATCTATACCAAATGGAAAACTGAAAAAGATGTCGTAGACGGAGTTCAGGCTGTAAAATTAGAAATCGAAGACTTCAAACATGAAGCCGAACGTGCAGAACGAGAAGGGGATTACGGAAAAGTAGCCGAAATCCGTTACGGGAAAATCAAAGAAGCACAGGAACGTCTGGATGTTTTGCTGAAACAATTGCAGGAATACCAATCCGGTAATTCTTTAATAAAAGAAGAAGTAACGCGTGAAGATATTGCAGAAGTGGTCGCAAAATGGACCGGCATTCCGGTAATGAAAATGCTTCAGACGGAAAGAGAAAAGCTGTTGCATCTGGAAGATGAATTACACAAACGCGTGGTAGGGCAGGAAGAGGCCATTGAAGCTGTAAGTGACGCCGTACGCAGAAGCCGGGCTGGTTTGCAGGACATGAAAAAACCTGTTGGGACATTCCTGTTTTTAGGAACTACTGGAGTAGGTAAAACAGAGCTGGCAAAAGCTTTGGCAGAATATCTTTTTGACGATGAAAATGCCATGACTCGTATTGATATGAGCGA
Source organism: Flavobacterium sp. ENC (assembly GCF_020991415.1). GTDB lineage: Bacteria > Bacteroidota > Bacteroidia > Flavobacteriales > Flavobacteriaceae > Flavobacterium. The sequence goes on from NZ_JAJMOY010000002.1 coordinate 152,849, forward strand.
ATACCAGGAACGCCACAGTGTGAGCCGTTTGGTTGGAGCACCTCCGGGATATGTGGGGTATGATGAAGGGGGACAACTGACAGAAGCCGTTCGCAGAAAACCGTATTCCGTGATTTTGCTGGACGAGATCGAAAAAGCACATCCGGATACCTTCAATATTTTGTTGCAGGTTTTAGATGAAGGCCGATTGACAGATAATAAAGGACGTCTGGCTGATTTCAAGAATACCATTATCATCATGACCTCCAATATGGGAAGTCAGATTATCCAGGAGAAATTCGATAATCTAAAAGGCGGTATCGAAGCCGCAACCGAAGCTGCAAAAGTGGAGGTTTTAGGTTTACTGAAACAAACAGTCCGTCCGGAATTTATAAATCGTATCGATGAAATTGTATTGTTTACACCCTTAACGGTTGAAAATATTTCGAGAATTGTCAGCTTACAGCTTAAAAGTGTTACCAAAATGCTGGCTTTACAAGGTATTACAATGGATGCAACTCCAGAAGCCATTAAATATCTGTCAGACAAAGGATATGATACTCAGTTTGGGGCAAGACCGGTAAAACGTGTGATCCAGAGGGAAGTACTCAATCAGTTGTCGAAAGAAATTCTGGCCAATAATATTACAACAGATAGTATCATTTTAATTGATGCTTTCGACGGAAAACTGGTTTTCAGAAACCAGACCCATAAAGTTTAATGATTTTTGTTTAGTTAATTATTAAATTGGGGAAGCATCAGCCGAAAGGCTGGTGCTTTTTTTTTTTTGGAATAAGTTTGAATCCGTGAATATTGAAACTTTTTTTTAAAGTAATATAAACCGAATTAACGATTTAGTACAGAAATTTACAAATAACTTAAAAACAGAAAATCATGAATAATATTTTTAGAGGATTAATAGCAGGTTACGGAGCAAAAAAATTAGGAGGAGGATGTTTCGGAACTATCTTTGTTTTTGTAATTATCTGGTTGCTTTTAGGGCAATGCAGCTAATTTTTTGGCAAAGATTTGATAAAAAAGTATTAGATTCGCTTACCTAAAAAAATAAATAGCGTAAACTAAATTTGGTGTTGAAAGCCAGGTGATTATGCAAATTTAAAAATAAAATTAATTTATAATGGCATCAGGTTTTTTCGTACTATTAGATGATATCGCAGCAATCATGGATGATGTTGCAGTAATGAGCAAAGTGGCAGCAAAGAAAACTGCCGGTATTTTGGGCGATGATTTAGCAGTGAATGCGGAAAAAGCTTCAGGATTTGCATCTTCAAGAGAACTTCCTGTTTTATGGGCCATTAGTAAGGGATCACTTTTAAATAAAATCATCATACTGCCCATTGCTTTTCTTTTAAGTGCCTTTTTTCCCATTGCGATTATTGTCATTTTGGTGCTTGGAGGTCTTTTCCTGGCCTATGAGGGTGCAGAAAAAATATATGAATTTATATTTCCCCATGAAGACCCTTCAGAAGGAATTACAGAAGAAAACTTTACCGAAGAAGAAATTTTAGCTCTTGAAAAGGATAAGATAAAATCAGCCATTGTAACCGATTTTATTCTTTCGGTAGAAATCGTAATCATTGCATTGGGAACCGTAATTGGTAAACCGATCTTATCACAGATTGTTGTGGTTTCAATCGTTGCACTGATTGCAACCATTGGTGTTTACGGTATTGTCGCTATCATCGTAAGAATGGATGAAGTAGGTTTTAAAATGATTCAGCACAGTAAAAAGGAAAAAAGCATTTTAAAAACGATAGGAAATATTTTGGTACAGGCACTTCCAAAGGTTATTAAACTTTTAACTGTGGTTGGTACAATCGCTTTACTGCTTGTATCCGGTGGATTATTTGTACACAATATTGAATTTTTACATCACTTATTCCCGCAGCTGCCTTCTATTTTAAAAGAATTTATAATTGGACTGGTAGCAGGATTTATAGTCCTGGGAATTGTAAATCTGTTCAAAAAGCTTTTTGGAAAGAAAGCACATTAATTTAAAAATCATTTTCAGAACATATCAGGAACATCAGCTGCAAGGCTGGTGTTTTTTTATGCTTTTTTTATAAGAATAAAAGTTTGGAAGCCAGCTCTTTACTTTTTTGTTTGTGTTATTTAACATTTTATCTAAGCAACCTTATCCAGGTATTCCACTCTTCATAATAAAATAACAAACAAATATTTATTATGAAAAAGTTTAAATTAAATTCAGTTTTATTAGTATTATTCTCGTTAACAGTATTTGCGTCTTGCGACAGTGATGACAAAACACCTGATCCGGTCAAAGAAACCGTAAAAAATGCTTTGGCAACTGAAGTAACAGGACCTGCAACCGGAAAGGTAAACACAGAGCTTAGTTATGAGGTAACTTTTTTACCGGACAATTCTTGCGGTGAGTTTACTAAATTTACAGAAGCAACCATTGGAACCGTAAAAGGTTTACAGGTAGAAGTGAAATATCCGGAGGTTTGTACACAACAGGTTGCGACGCCTAAAAAAGCAGTTTATAAATTTAAATCGGCAGAAAAAGGAACTTTCGAAATCAAATTCAAAAAATCAGAAACTGAATTTATAATCCAGAAAGTGGTTATTGATTAATTAGTTTCCTGATTGATAAAATTGAGGACATAAACCATTTTTCAACTATTTGATTCTATCGTTAAGGAATTACATATTTGAGAAATGGTTTTTGTTTTTGATAAATTAATTTTAGATAAAATAACTATCTTTGAATGATTAAAAGAATATGATTATGGGAGCTTTAGAGTTAAGAGATAGTATTTTAGAATCTATAAGTACTGCAGATGAACGTCTTCTAAAAGTTGTTAAAGCAGTTATAGAAAGTTATCAGGAAGAAGAAATAGTGGCGTTTTCGGTAGATGGAAAACCGATTACAAGAAGTGTTTATAAAGCTGAATTAGCTACCGCAAAATTAGAAATTGAAAAAGGACAATTTACATCACAGGAAGATTTAGAAAAAGAATCTGAAAATTGGTAAATGAGTACGATAGAAAAAGTAGTCTGGACCAATACAGCCAGGAATCAGCTAAAAAGCATTTACAATTATTATAAAGAAAAGTCTATTCAGGGTGCCAACAATGTAAAAAATGATATTTTAGCCAGTACAAAGAAGATTCACTTTGTAGAACAGTACCAAAAAGATGAAATTGAGCCTGAATATAGAAGAATAATCGTTAGGGATTATAAAATATTATATAAGGAAGAGAATAGAGTTGTTTATATTGCACGAATATTTTCAACAAAAAGGGATTCTGTAAAATAATTATAAAGAAAAGAGCTTAATGAGGCTCTTTTTTTATGAAAGGTAAGTAAGCAAGACATACTTTGTCATTCCTCTAAAAATTACTATTTTTGCACTCTAAATTTTATGTCATGCCGAAAAGAAAATATAAAATAGCCGTTGTCCAGTTAAATCTGAATGACGTAGCCGAAAATAACCTGAAAAAATGTATCAGCTGGGTCAAAGATGCAGCCCATAAAGGAGCTGAAGTCATTTTACTTCCCGAATTATATAGCAGCCATTATTTTTGCCAAAGCGAAGATGTAGATAATTTTGCCCTGGCAGAACCGCTTTACAGTACTTCCTTTATTGCTTTTAGTGAATTGGCAAAAGAATTAGGGGTTGTCATTATTGTTCCTTTCTTCGAAAAAAGGATGGCCGGAATTTACCACAATAGTGCGTATATCATTGACGCTGACGGTACAGAAGCAGGTTTATACCGCAAAATGCATATTCCGGATGATCCGCATTTTTATGAAAAATTCTATTTTACACCCGGAGATTTGGGCTTTCAGGCAATCAAAACCCAAAAAGGAACTGTTGGGACATTAATCTGCTGGGATCAATGGTATCCGGAAGCAGCCCGTATTACAGCCTTAAAAGGAGCAGAAGTGTTATTTTATCCGACAGCGATAGGATGGCATCCAAAGGAAAAAGAGCAGTATGGTGAAAACCAGTACGGAGCCTGGATGAATGTAATGAAAGGCCATGCGGTTGCCAACGGAGTTTTCGTTGCCGCTGCCAACAGAATTGGTTTAGAACAATATATAGAAGGTACTGAAGGAATTCAGTTTTGGGGCGCTTCTTTTATAGCCGGACCTCAGGGTGAAATTCTTGCTCAGGCGTCTCACGATCAGGAAGAGATTCTTATTGCCGAAGTCGATTTGGACTTACAGGAAAATGTACGTCAGAACTGGCCGTTTTTCAGGGACAGAAGAATCGACGCTTTCGGGGATATTACCAAAAGAGCAATTGATTAATTCATTTTATTCCATAAAAAAAGCCGTTTCAAATATTTGAAACGGCTTTTTAAATTTATAAGAGAGATATTATTTTACTTTGAAAGTAACTCTTCTCACGATTTGACGGGCTTCTTTAGAATTTTTATTCACAGAAGTATCTTCACCGTTTGCAATTACATTCAGTCTTGAAGCATCAATTCCAGCGTTTGTAGCTACGTTTTTCACAGCTTCAGCTCTTTTTCTTGATAATTCAGTGTTGTAGTCAGAACTTCCGATTTCATCTGAATATCCAATGATATCTGCAGATTTACCCGGATTGTTTTTCAAATATTTCACTAAGAAATCAACACCGGATAAAGAAGCGTTTGTTGGTTTAGAAGAGTTAAAATCGAAATAAACATTTACATATCCTCCGTTAATTAATTCTTCAACCGTGTTATTTGTAGCGGTTTCTCCGCCTTTTTGAACGTAAGTTTTCTCTAAATAGCTTTCCAGTTCATCCGGCACACCATTTTGATTGGTGTCGATAGATTGTCCTTTAGTATTAACAGCAACTCCGGAAACCGTATTTGGCTCTAAATCATACAGATCAGCTACACCATCTTTATCAGTATCAATAAGATTAGTTTCGATTGTTGTAACTCTGTCTTCTAATTTGTTTAATCTTTCATTTTCTTCAGAAAACCAGTCAGCATGTTTTTCGTTTTTACCTAAGTAAAAAGTTAAACCAACAGAAGCATTCAGCAATACACCATCAAATGAACCTGTAGTCGTCTGACCCATTCCGTCAAAGTTGTGATTTTGTCTTCCGTTAACAATACCTGTTAAATCTCCGGTTAAGGCAATGCTGTTGCTTAATCTGATTTGACCGGTAAGACCAAGAATTCCGTGACCCATATAATCTTCTCCGTCAAAACCATTATCAGAAGTTAATTGGCTAACACCAAATCCACCATGTGCCAAAATACCTATAGTATTAGTCCACGTTTCAAAATTTAATGCTCTTCCAATATTTACAACCCCTTGCAAACTGGTTCTGATCGATCTGCTTTCGAATGCAGGTGTATCATCACGTTCCTGAAATTGATCATATCCAAAATCAAGTTTCACACCAAATTTAGGGTTAAACATATATCTCACACCTAAATCAGCGTGGAAAGGATTTAATGTTGCAGTAGAATAACCAGGTGTCAATGCTCTGGTTGGTTTGTTTACACCGCCATTCAATTCAATAGACCATCTGTCATATGCAGGTTTGTCAACTGAAGGCTGAGCCGCTGTCGTTGCCATATTTTGCGCACTTGCTGCAAATGATAGTACTAAAAATGATACGGAAGCTAATGTCTTTTTCATGATATCTAATATTTAATTTTAATTTGTTAAGCTTTTATTAAGCTTACGACAAACTTAGACCATCAATCAGGAAAATATGTTCCAATACCTTTCTGTAAATCTTATATAATTTCCATTTATTAGCCGAAAACAGTGCTAAATTGTTAAAATAATCTAAATTTTGACCAAAATAAAAGGGACAAAATCAGTGTTTTGCCCCTTTTACTATTTTCGAAATGATAAAATTTACTTCAAATCAGCCTGGAAAATTTTAATCGTTCCGTCACCTTCACTGCTCACGATTACCAGGCTTCTTTTTGTGGGACTTTTAGAAGCCGGAATAAAGAGTAACCCTTCCGGAGCATCACCAGTTTTTACGGTTTGTAAATATTGCGGCGAAGCTGGATTGGTAACATCATATGTCATAAAAGCATCCGATCTTTCTAAACCTACAAATAAAATATTCTGGTTCCCCATTTTGGCTACTACGACCGCTTCAGGCTCAGAACCTTTATCGTCGCTGCGCTTATCATCATAAGTTCCTAATTCATTGCTTTTTTTATCAACATCATTTTTGCTGTCATAGACTATTTTTCCTGTGTTTCCATTCCATATCGAAAAGGAGCGTGCTCCAAAACTTACCATTTCATCTAAGTCTCCATCTCCATCTGTATCGCCCATATCGGCAACAAGATTTAACCTGCCTAAATTAGTTTCCAGTTTTAAGGTAGCGGCATCCGGGAAAACGGCTGCATCTAATGTCATGTCTTTCATTCTTTTAATATCGGTATTTGCAGTATATTCTCTTGCATCTCCCTCATTGGCCGTAACAAAATAAGGTACGTTATTAGCAGAAAAATGACTGATGGCATCCGGCATAAACATTCCCTTTACTTTCCATGGATTAAAAGCTACTTTGTCATCCTTATCACTTACGTCAATAGCATTTTCAGCAGTATTGAAATCTTTAAGTCCCAGAGGATAAATAGCGGTAATGGTTTTAGCTGTTAAATCTACTTTTGCAACTCCATTGTTTTCCTGAAGTGTAACCCAGGCCGTTTTAGAATCATCGGAAATGGTTACATATTCAGGTTCGATGTCTTGTGCAAAAGACTTGGCAAAGGTTGAAATTCTAAATCCGTCTTTTTTCAAAGCCGCAGCCTGATTGCTGAAAGAGCTGAAGTCTAATGTGGTTACCGTATAATTGTTAGCAACTTCGATAATAGAAATGCTTCCGTTCGGATCCTGAGAATAGTCTGTATTTGGTTCTCCCTCGTTGGCTGTCATGATGTATTTTCCGTCCGGTGAAAAAGTAATCATATCCGGCAGAGCACCAACGGTAACTTGTTTAATCAGGCTGTAATCAGAAGTATTAAAAACAACTACTTTTCCATTTCCTTGTTTGTTAACTGTAGATTCCAGGGCAACAGCTAATTTTCCGTCATAAACAGCAACACTATTTGAAGCACCTTCGTAAGGAGTTAAATCAATTTTTCCAATTTTGGTTGGTTTTGTTGGGTCAGACAAATCAATTACATCAATCTGATTCGTTCCGCTATTATTTACCGTAAAAAGTCTTTTTGTTTTTTCATCATAAGCTGAAATTTCAGCTGCCGCTTCTCCGCCTATCTTAATGCTTCCAATTTCTTTAAAAGCAGCCGGATTTTCACTTACAACAACTTCAGGTTCTTCGTTGTTTGAATTTTCATCATTATTACAGCTTGCCATTAAAAACAAAGCAGTTAATAATGAGATACTTAATTTTTTCATTGTGTTGGTTTTTTAGTTTTGCCAAATGTAAATTGCAGAATCTGGCTGTATATTAAGGCTGTATTATTTAATCTTTAACTTAATTTTTATTGGCTATTTTATCGAATTCCAATTTGATTTTCCTCCAGCTGTTTTATAATCCTTACGAATCATTATCTTTGTACACTTTCAAATTTAGAAACGCTATATGTCAACAAATAATAGAAGATTCCCGGCAGAATGGGAGAAACAACAAGGAATTGTATTGTGTTTTCCACATAATGGTAATGACTGGCCCGGTAAATATGATGCCGTTCAATGGGCTTTTGTGGAATTTATTAAAAAAGTAGCCACTTTTGAAACCGTTTTTTTGGTTGTAGCCGATGAAAAACTAAAAGAAAAAGTAGCCGGAATGCTGGAACGAGCTCGTGTAAATGTGACGAACGTTTCTTTCATTATACATAAAACCAACAGGAGCTGGATGCGCGATTCCGGACCGATTATCGTAAAAAATGGCTCGAAAAGAGAGGCCCTGAATTTCAATTTCAATGGCTGGGCAAAATATAAAAATTACCAGCTGGATAAATTTGTTCCCGGAAAAGTGGCTGATTTTATTGATGTTCCCTTAACACAGGTAATGTACAAAGCAAAACCGGTCATTGTGGAAGGCGGAGCAATTGATGTAAACGGAAAAGGGACATTACTCACTTCTGAAGAATGTTTGATGCATCCTGCTATTCAGGTTAGAAATGCTGGTTTTACCAAAGAAGATTACGAAGCTGTCTTTAAGGAATATTTAGGGGTTACCAATGTTATCTGGTTAGGAGATGGTATAGAAGGCGATGATACCCACGGGCACATCGACGATTTATGCCGATTTGTCAATGAAGACACCATTGTAACAATTGTGGAAACCGATAAAAATGATTCGAATTACAAGCCGCTGCAGGATAATCTGAAACGTTTGCAGAATGCAAAATTAGAAGACGGAAAATCGCCAACAATTGTCGCTTTGCCAATGCCTAAACGTGTTGATTTTGAAGAATTGAGATTACCGGCAAGCTATGCTAATTTCTTAATTCTGAACAACTGTGTTCTGGTGCCGACATTCAATGACAGCAACGATCGTGTGGCTTTGAATATATTATCAGAATGTTTCCCGGATCGCGAAGTAATCGGAATAAGCTGTATTGATTTTATCTGGGGATTTGGAACGTTACATTGCCTGAGCCAGCAGATTCCTGCTTAGTTGTTTGGGAATTTAATCACGCAAAGGCGCAAAAGTGCAAAGTTTTTTTCTCATTTTGTGTCATTTCGACGTAAGGAGAAATCGCATTAGAAGGTCCATACTGAATGTCGTCAATCTTTGTCGATTAACGAGTGCGATTTCTCCTTACGTCGAAATGACAAAAAGCACGATTAATTAATGGCTTTTAAATTATAAACTTTGCGCCTTAGCGCCTTTGCGTAATTCAAAACAAAAGAAACTTTATTTACAGGCATAAAAAAACCTTGGCGCTAACCAAGGTTTTATATTTTTTAAATCTATTCAGCTATTTTAGCTCCTCTTCATTGTCTGATGAAAGGCGGCAGCAATTGACTGCATACTTCTCCAAAACCAATACGTACCTCGTTGCTTTCGCAGAAGCCTCTGAAAATAACCGTATCATTGTCTTCAATAAACTTACGTTCACTTCCGTCTTTTAATTTCAACGGATTTTGTCCTCCCCAGGTGAGTTCTAACATAGAACCAAAACTGTCAGGAGTCGGGCCTGAAATAGTTCCGGAACCCATCATATCACCAGAATTGATGCGACAGCCGTTTGAAGTGTGATGCGCCAATTGCTGGCTCATCGACCAGTATAAATATTTAAAATTTGATTTAGACACGATAGTTTCTTCTGCATCCTCAGGTTTTATGGAAACTTCTAAATGAATATCAAAAGCTTTTTTTCCTTTCGTCTGTAAATAAGGAAGCGGTGACGGATCTTGTTTCGGGCCTTTCGTTCTAAAAGGTTCCAAAGCATCCATAGTCACAATCCATGGAGAAATTGAGGTAGCGAAGTTTTTGGCTAAGAACGGTCCAAGAGGCACATATTCCCATTTCTGGATATCGCGCGCGCTCCAGTCATTCAGTAAAACCATTCCGAAAATATAATCTTCGGCTTCGTAAGTAGGGATATTTTCTCCCATTATGTTCACATCAGTGGTAATGAAAGCAGTTTCCAGTTCAAAATCAACTAATCTTGAAGGACCGAAAACAGGGTATTTTTCACCTGCAGGCAAAGTTTGTCCCATTGGGCGGTGTACCGGAATTCCGGACGGAACGATAGTAGAACTTCTTCCGTGGTATCCTACCGGAATATGTAACCAGTTTGGTAATAAGGCATTTTCGGGATCGCGGAACATTTTTCCAACGTTCGTAGCATGCTCTTTACTGGAGTAAAAATCAGTATAATCACCAATTAAGACAGGTAATTGCATTTCAACATCTTCGATTTTGAAAATGACAATATCGCGGTCTTTTGTTGAATCTCTAAGTTGTGGATTGGTTGCATCGAAAATATCAGCGATACGATTTCGGACTAATCGCCATGTTTTTTTTCCATCGGAAATAAAATCATTAAGCGTGTCCTGCATGAACATATCATCTGTTAGATCTATTCCTGCGAAATAATTTAATTGTTGTAAAGCTCCTAAATCTATAGCGTAATCGCCAATTCGTGTCCCTACGGTAACGACATTTTCTTTGGTAAGAAATACACCGAAAGGAATATTCTGAATAGGGAAATCACTATTTTCCGGTACTTCTAACCATGATTTTCTTTTGGTATCGTTGGCGGTTATTGGCATGTGAATGTTAATTATTTGTTGAAAAATTCTATGTCAAATATATCATAATCTAACAGTTTGACAAACGTTTTTTTGTATTTTTGCAGGAAATTAACGAAAAACGAAAAAATGCAACGCGACGAACAAATTTTTGACCTTATACTAGAGGAACAAGACAGACAAATTCACGGACTAGAACTTATCGCTTCTGAGAATTTTGTAAGTGATGAAGTAATGGAAGCAGCTGGTTCTGTTTTAACTAATAAATATGCTGAGGGATATCCTGGCAAAAGATACTACGGCGGTTGCGAAGTAGTTGACGTTATCGAGCAAATTGCAATTGACAGAGCCAAAGAATTATTTGGTGCTGAGTATGCAAACGTACAGCCTCACTCAGGTTCTCAGGCCAATACAGCAGTTTACCATGCTTGTTTAAACCCTGGTGATACTATTTTAGGTTTCGATTTATCTCACGGTGGTCACTTAACTCACGGTTCGCCGGTAAACTTTTCAGGTCGTTTATACAAACCGGTTTTTTATGGTGTAGATGCTGAAACAGGTCGTTTGGATTATGATAAAATTCAGGAAATTGCTACTAAAGAGCAGCCAAAATTAATTATCGCAGGAGCTTCGGCTTATTCCCGTGATATGGATTTTGAGCGTTTCAGAGTAATTGCTGACAGTGTAGGAGCCATCTTGTTTGCTGATATTTCTCACCCTGCAGGTCTTATTGCAAAAGGATTAATGAATGATCCAATTCCACATTGTCATATTGTTTCTACTACAACACATAAAACATTACGCGGACCTCGTGGAGGTTTGATCTTAATGGGGAAAGATTTCGAAAATCCACAAGGATTGAAAACGCCAAAAGGAGAAATAAGAATGATGTCTTCTTTATTAGACTTAGCTGTTTTTCCTGGAAATCAAGGTGGTCCATTAATGCATATTATCGCTGCTAAAGCCGTAGCTTTTGGTGAAGCCCTTAAAGATGAATTCTTTACTTATGCAATGCAATTGCAGAAAAATGCAAATGCCATGGCAGATGCTTTTGTAAAAAGAGGATACAACATTATCTCTGGCGGAACGGATAACCACATGATGCTTATTGACTTAAGAAATAAAAATATTTCAGGTAAAGAAGCAGAGAATGCATTAGTAAAAGCAGAAATTACAGTAAATAAAAACATGGTTCCATTTGATGATAAATCACCATTTGTAACTTCAGGAATCCGTGTTGGAACTGCGGCAATCACGACTCGTGGTTTAGTAGAAGAAGATATGGAAACTATCGTAGCCTTAATCGATAAAGTATTGGCGGATCACACCAACGAGGCACTTATCGAAGAAGTAGCCAACGAAGTAAATGAAATGATGAGCGAAAGACCAATTTTCGTATATTAATATAGTTTCAGGTTTAAGGTTTCAAGTTTAAAGTTTTGTAATGCGGAGAAAAACGTAGAACAGAACTTTAAACTTTTTTCGTTCCTAAAGGAACCTGAAACAAAGAAAACCTGAAACCTGAAACAAAAGAAACAAAAGACTATGGGCGTACTAAGATTACAATTGCCAACCGACCCAAGATGGGTCAATATTGTAGAAAAAAACATTGAGGAAATCCTGACGGATCACGCCTGGTGCGAGCAAAAAGCAGCGACAAACGCGATTACGATTATTACCAATAACTCTGAACATCAGGATTTGGTTAAAGATTTACTGGCTCTGGCCAAAGAAGAAATCGATCATTTTGAGCAGGTTCATAATATAATCATCAAAAGAGGACTAAAATTAGGACGGGAGCGCAAAGACGATTATGTAAATGAATTGTACTTGTACATGAAAAAAAGCGGGGACGGAAGCCGTGTTTCCGGACTGGTAGAAAGACTCTTGTTTTCCGCAATGATCGAAGCCAGAAGCTGCGAACGTTTTAAAGTATTATCGGAGAATATCCAGGACGAAGAGTTAGCTGTTTTTTACAGAGAACTGATGGAAAGCGAAGCAGGTCATTACACCACTTTCATTACCTACGCCAGAAAATACGGAGTCGGCATTGACGTTGAAAAACGCTGGAGAGAATGGCTGGCCTACGAAGAATCGATTATAAGCAATTACGGAAAAGGAGAGACGATTCACGGGTAGTTTTTTTAGTTTTCAGTCTCGGTCTCAGTCTCAGTCTCGGTATTCAGTCTCAGTATTCAGTCTCAGTATTCAGTCTCAGTATTCAGTCTTGGTCTCAGTTTTTACGTTTGTCACGTTGAGCGAAGTCGAAACGCGTTCCTATTTTAAAGTTTAGTTTTCGGTCTCAGTCTCAGTCTCGGTCTCAGTATGCACTTCCTATAATTCCTTAATACTGCGACTGCATACTGTGACTACTACCTCCGTGTTATCCGCATCCAAATAATCACAAAGTTTTGGCAATCTAAAATCTAAATCTAAAATCAACAATCTAAAATTGTATATTTGAGAGTAACGAAAACTGAAAGCCATGAGAATAGAAACAGATCTGAAATTAGGATTTAAAGATGTAATGATTCGACCAAAAAGATCGACGCTAAAAAGCAGGTCTGAAGTCTCTTTAGAACGGAATTTTAAGTTTCTGCACAGTACTACAAACTGGACGGGAATTCCGATTATGGCTGCCAATATGGATACCGTCGGGACTTTCGAAATGGCGGAAGTTTTAGCCAAAGAAAAACTTTTTACAGCCATTCATAAACATTATTCATTAGAAGAATGGAATAATTTCCTGAAGAAAGTAACACCGGATTTTTACAATTATATTGCCATTAGTACCGGAACAGGAAAAGAAGATTTTGCTAAAATCGGTGAGGTTATAACAGCAAATCCGTTGTTGAAATTTATTTGTATCGATGTGGCCAATGGATATTCAGAGCATTTTGTTCAGTTTTTAAAACAAACCCGTAAACAATATCCGGACAAAGTGATTATTGCCGGAAATGTGGTGACCGGCGAAATGGTGGAGGAACTATTATTAGCCGGAGCAGATATTGTAAAAGTAGGAATCGGACCCGGTTCTGTCTGCACCACACGTGTAAAAACCGGTGTTGGGTATCCGCAGCTTTCAGCCATTATCGAGTGTGCCGATGCAGCGCACGGTTTGGGCGGGCATATTATCAGTGATGGCGGCTGCAGCACGCCCGGAGATGTGGCCAAAGCTTTTGGCGCCGGATCTGATTTTGTAATGTTGGGCGGTATGTTAGCCGGACATTCCGAAAGTGGAGGAGAATTAATTGAAATTAACGGTGAGAAATTCAAACAATTCTACGGAATGAGCTCGACAACCGCAATGGACAAACATGTCGGCGGCGTGGCAGAATACAGGGCAAGTGAAGGAAAAACAGTTCAGGTGCCGTATAAAGGAAAAGTTATTAATACAGTTTTAGATATTTTAGGAGGATTGCGAAGCGCTTGTACTTATGTTGGTGCTTCACGTTTAAAAGAACTTACTAAACGCACAACTTTCATCCGCGTAAGCGAACAGGAAAATCAGGTTTTTACTAAATAATAAAAAGCATTAAATACAATATGATTACAATTTCAGAAGCAGCCCTTAGTGATATTAAGCAAATTCAAAATATAGTTGATATTACATGGCCCATTACGTATGGCAAAATTCTATCAAAAGAACAATTAGAGTATATGTTAGATCTTTTTTATTCTAATGAGGCGCTAACACTTCAATACAATAAAAAAGAGCAATTATTTTATATGATTTATGAAGATGAGACTAATTTAGGTTTTATCGGAATAGAACATAATTATAATGGAGAAACAGTAACCAAAATTCATAAAATATATCTGTTACCTGAAACTCAAGGAAAAGGAATTGGTAAAAAAGTTATTGATGAAATTGGAAAATTAGCTTCAGATAACAATTCCACAGCATTAGTTTTAAATGTAAACCGGTTTAATTCTGCTTTGGGCTTTTATAAAAAAATAGGTTTTGAAATTGTTAATGAAGTGAACATCGACATAGGAAACGGTTATTTGATGGAAGATTATGTGATGGAGAAACAATTGTGAATTAAATAAGACTTGCCTAATTGTTTTTATTTAGGCAAAAAACTTTAAATTATAATCTCGCTAAGCCGCAAAATCGCAAAGTTTGTACTTACTTTTTTAACCTGGCGTCTTTGCGCCTTTGCGTGAATTTTATATTAAAACTAAATAATTAAAGTTATAATCCCTTCCAAGTCATGAAATTACAGCATTTTTAGATTTGATTCGAATAATACGAGGTTGTCATTCTAATCAATGCACAACAACATCATGTTTAAACAGCAGTCCTTTTACCTCCTTCAATGCAAAAACCGCTTTCTTCAATTTGGTTTTAGAAGGATCAATCGTGTAGTTGAAACTGGTTTTAAAATCAGCTTTATTGGCAATCGCTTTATCAAATTCAGCACGGTATAAATCGCAATTGTCAAAAAGAACGCTTGTCAGATCCGTGGCCATAAAATCTACCGCAATTAAACTGCAATTCGTAAAAGTAGTTCCTTTTATCTTTAAAGTGTAAAACTTCGAAAAGTCTAAAATGCAGTCATAAAAATGAACTTCAAAAATCAGTTTGTCGCACATCGCAAAATTAACTTCCTTAATTTCACAACGGTTAAAAGTAGCCGTCCTGAAAGCAACGTAATTGATTTTGGCCTCATTGAAAATGCAGTCATTAAAGATGCAGTCGATAAAGGTAACGGCTAAAAAAGTACAGGCAGAAAAGTTGCAATTATTGAAAATACAGCATTCAAAATCCTTGAAATTGACATCGTCTCTGCCATAAATTATGGTATCGTATTCTTTATCAAGGAAATATTCGGATTGTTTTTTCAATGCTTTCTAATCGTTATTTGAGAGTGAAAAGATAATAATTACGTTGCTATCTGAGGCATTTCGTCTTATTATTTTTAAAAGGTAAATGAATTTATAAGAATTTAACCGTGAATAATTTAATATTTAAATTTTAATGTCCTTTTAGTCATAATAAATTCATAATAATAAATTATTGTGATTTGTATTCTGAACTCAATTCTTATTTTTGTTATATATACATATATTAATATGAAATTACTAATAGTCGAAGACGAACCAAATCTCTTATCCATTTTACGGAAGGGATTTGCTGAAAATAATAATGAAGTAAGCGTTGCGCTTGACGGCAGAACCGCTATGGAAATGATTCATAATTATACGTTCGATGTTGTGATTTTAGATGTAATGCTGCCGGATATCAACGGAATTGAAATCTGCAGAAGGTTGAGGGCCAGTAAGAATTTTGTTCCGATTTTGCTTTTAACGGCACTTGGGACTTCAGAAAATATTGTAACAGGCCTCAATGCCGGAGCCGATGATTATTTAATAAAACCCTTTAAGTTTGGAGAACTCGATGCGAGGGTAAATGCCTTAAACAGAAGAGCCAATCAGGACACAGAAAAGATAGATACCATCATTATCAGTGACCTGGAAATAAACGGAAGGGCCAAAACCGTAAAAAGAGAGGGTGAATCGATTGTTTTAACCGCCAAAGAATTTAAATTACTCTACTATCTGGCCAAAAATAGTGGGAGAATTGTATCCAGAGACCAGATTTTAGATAATGTCTGGGATATAAATTTCGATATGAATACCAATGTAGTGGACGTTTATATCAATTATTTAAGAAAAAAAATAGACAAACCTTTTGCAACCAAGCTTATTCACACTATGAAAGGTTTAGGTTATGTGATACAGCCTTAATTATGGATATAAGAAAAAAAATTACCGTTACTTACGTCGCGCTTTCTACTTTTAGTACATTATTATTGTGTATTGTCGTTTTTGTGTTGTTTCGGGAAAATAACCGGTATTATTTCTTAAAACGATTAGAAGACAGGGCCAAGATTGTAGCGTCTATTCATTTTCAGAAAGATCCCGAAAAAATCAAATATTACAGCAACCTTAAAAAGAATGGCCTGGAAGAACTGATCGAGGAAGAAGAATTTGTGCTTCGCATCAACAGTGCCAACAGTTTTGATTACAATACCAACCTTAATCTGCCGAATAATTTTTATACCAATGTGTTAAAAACGGGAAGGGATTTTTTTGAAATTGATAATAAGTATTACCTGGGGCAGGTCTTTACCGAAAACCATCAAAAATATATCGTCATTGTCGGTGCACGGGACAGAAAGGGGACCACAACAACCATTTATATTGTAAAAATCATGCTTTTTGGCGGGATTGCCTTTGTCTTTTTGGCGTTCTTTTTAGGGCGTTTTCTGGCAAAACGTGTCATCAATCCGGTGGCAAGAATTACAAAGGAAGTCAACAGGATTAGTGCTTCCAATCTTCACAACAGGCTTCCTGAAGTCAAAAATTCAGATGAAATCTCCGATCTTACGGAAACGTTTAACGATATGCTGGACCGTCTGGAAACTTCGTTTGAAATACAGGCGAACTTTATCAATAACGCTTCCCATGAGTTAAAAACGCCTATTACGACTATTATTGCAGAGTCCGAGATTATGCTGCTGAAAGAAAGGGAAGTACCGGAATACATCCAGTCTCTGGAAAACATTTACAGTCAGGCATCTCGATTAGGAAACCTGACCGAAAGTCTGCTCAAACTGACACAAACCGGTTATGACGGAAAAAAACAGGTGCTCGATATTGCCCGAATTGACGAATTATTGATGGATGTAAAGTCAGATTTGGATAAAATTTATCCGGATAACCGCGTGAGTATTAAACTTAATTTTGCACCAAAAGATTCTAATTTATTATTGATTCCGTGTAACAAGCCTCTTTTGGAACTGGCAATCAATAATATTATTACCAATGGCGTAAAATACTCCGATAATAATGAGGTTTTTGTATCGCTTTCCGCTACTAACGAATGGATTAAAATCGCAATCAATGATATCGGAATCGGAATTCCGCCGGAAGATATTCCACACCTGTACGAACCTTTTTTCAGGGGGAAGATTGCTGCCAAATACATAGGCTATGGTTTGGGACTTCCCTTGGCTTCTAAGATTATCCGCATGCACGACGGAGAAATACAGGTACAGTCGGAACAAAACAAAGGGACTATTGTGACCATTATTTTTAAGAAAGACAACACCAGAAAAGCCAACATTAAAAAATCTAATGTTGAATCTTAGGAAATTCTAATTTTAAATTAAGACCCTTCTAACTTGCGGGGAGTTATTTTGTAGGTATAAACTAAAGAAGTATACTTATGAAAAATTTCCTTATACCCACTACTTTAAAAGAAGATACAATCAGTGCTGTTAAATCAGCGGTGACTCAGGCAAAAAACACCAATTGTGAAATCGTCTTAATGATGACTTCAGAAGCTCCTGATTCTTTTTCATCCTCGCAGTTTTTGCGTGAAATGAGAGTTGGCCTGACTGCAAGCCAGGAAGAAGTCCTGGAAACCTGTCGCTACATTATCGAACATACGGCCAACTGCAAAATAAAAGTACACAACCAATATGGACTTTCATCACCGGTTTTCAAAGGAATCATTGACGCTTTTGATGTAAAACTGGTCATTCTGACTCCTTCTTATAAACAGGAAACGAAACGCATTCATCAGTACTTGGTAAAATTAGCCGGAAATCAGAGATGCCCAATTTTACATTTAGGAACAGAAGCGTTCAGGGACGATTTCAATAAAGCGCTTTATATCGAAAACAGTAATGCGAATATGCATGTTAAAGATGTTCAGCAGTTTCTGAGCCAGAATTTCTCTTATGAAATCGTAAGCCAGACTGCTAATTTTGACGATAACTACGAACAATTTGCCCCTTATTTATCAGAAGCAATATCAAAGTACGACATTGATTTGCTGGTGGAAACACGCAAAGGCGAAAAAATCAAATTTAAAAAATCCAAAAAAGAAACTGTCAACGATAAGCTTGGACTTCCGGTGTTGTCATTGTATGAAATGGTCTGATAACCCATTTCCTAAAAAGAAAATAAGTTTAATTTAAAACCGAAAATATGTTATTAAAGAAAAGAATTCCAATGAAGTACGTTCTCGGAAAAATTAAAGTAGAATTAGGCCTGGTGCTGGCTTACACAATTTTGTTTGAAATTTTCCACAATTATTTTATAAACCTTCCCGTAGATATTCCAATTGCAATACCAACAATGATTGGTACTATTATATCCTTGTTATTAGCGTTTAAGTCCAATCAGGCCTATGACAGATGGTGGGAAGCCCGTATTGTCTGGGGTGCTATTGTAAACGATTCCAGAACGTTGATCCGTCAGGTACTGACTTTTTATAAAGATCCTGATTTTTCTGTGGAAGCAAGCGAGTTCAAAGAAAATTTCGCGAAAAGACAAATTGCCTGGTGTTATAGTTTAGGTCAGGCATTACGAAACAGAGATGCCATCACACCGATTGAAGGATTAATCAGTGAAGAAGAATTGCGTTTTGTAAAAAATCATCAAAACATACCGAATGCCATTTTAATGCTTCACGCCAAAGATCTTCGAAATGCTAAAAATACGAAACACATCAACATGTACCAGCAGGTAGAAATTGATAATACTTTGTCGAGATTATGTGATGCCATGGGGAAATGTGAGCGTATTAAAAACACTATTTTTCCAACAACCTACAGTATGTACATCAGATTGACCTTGTGTTTGTTTATTTTGCTATTGCCTTTCGGATTAATCAGTGTATTGAGCTGGTTTGCTATTCCATTGATTACCGCTATTGCCGGAGCTTTCTTTTTAATCGAGAGGATGGCGATTCACTTGCAGGATCCTTTCGAAAACAGGCCTACAGATACACCGGTAACGGCTATTTCGAACACGATTGAAAAAAACATCATGCAGATGCTAAACGAATATCAAAGCGAATTTGATATCATCAAAGAATTTAATCTTAGTGCAGAACCGGCAAAAGTAGACAAGAATACCTACTATGTTTTATAATTAATGTTAGTCAATTTTAATTGTTGGCCAGACAATGCATGTATTTGTGTTGTCTGGTTTTTTATTTGCTATAATTCCTGCAAGGTTTTTTTAACCTTGTAGGGGTGACATTATATTCAAAACCTATAGAGTAGATTAATTTTATGAATTTGTTTGTCACGAATTGCACAAATTTTCACGAATTATTTCATCGTACTGATTTGTGAAAATTCGTGCAATTCGTGGCAGCCTTTTTTAATACGAATGAAGCAACCTGCCTAAAGTCTGAATTGATTGTCGTAATTCATTGGTCCACGGCAAACCAAAACTCAGCCGCATGCAATTCGAGAACTGATCCTGAAAAGAAAAAATCCTTCCCGGGGCAATACTAATATGATGCTTCATCGCGAGATGGTAAAAATCGGCGGTATCTATTTTTTTATCCAGTTCTATCCAAAGAAAAAATCCGCCCTGCGGCTGACTCACTTTAGTTCCGGCGGGAAAAGATTCCAGAACTGTATTGATATAATTATTGCAGTTATGATTCAGAATCTGACGAATTTTTCGAAGATGGTTCTCATAGCGCCCGTTTTTAAGAAAATCGCCTACAACCTCATGTGTGATGGTCGGAGAGGACAGTGTATGGTAAATTTTATTTCTCAGGATTTCCTTTTTAAATTTCCCCGGCGAGACCCATCCCACGCGATAGCCCGGAGCCAGTGTTTTAGATACCGAACTGCAGCAAAGCACAATACCGCTTTCGTCATACGTTTTGCAATTGGTCGGGCGGCTGGAACCAAAATACAAATCACCGTGAATATCGTCTTCAATTAGAGGAACATTATAAAATTCCATCAATCGTACAATCTCTTTTTTGTGCTCCACAGGCATCATGCTTCCGGAAGGATTGCTGAAATTGCTCATAAGCACACAGGCCTTTACTTTTTTGGCAGCAATGGCTTTTTTTACGGCATCCAGTTCTATTCCTGTGGTCATATTGGTCGGCAGTTCCATGATATACAAGCCCAATGATTTTGACAATTGCAGCAGGCCGAAATAAGCAGGACTTTCGATAATGATGGTATCTCCCGGTTTAGTCAGCGTCATGAGGCAGTGCGAAATAGCACTGGTACAGCCCGGCGTTGTAATAATATCCTCTTCGGTAAGCGATCCGCCCCAGGTAAAAGACCATCTGGCGATTTCGCGTCTCAGATTCGGATTGCCCTGTACTTCTTCATAACTGGTTCCGCTATTGGGCAGGGAACGCATCGCCTGAATCATTCCTTTGTTTAATTTCGCAATAGGAAGAAGTTCATTCGAAGGAAATCCCAAAGAAAGCATCGTGATATTTTTATCGGTCATGTTGCCGTAAACCTGATCGATTAAATCCTCGCGGTCAATATTCAGGCATTTTGAAACCGGACTGCTTGAACTCGGTTCCGCAATTACTCTTGCAGAAGTATTACTTACATAATACCCGGATTGCGGTCTGGACTCAATCAGGGAACGGCTTTCGACTTCGTAATAAGCCTTACTCACCGTGCTCATGCTGTAACCCGTTTCCGAACAGACTTCCCGAATAGAAGGCAGTTTGTCTCCAACATTCAGGACACCCGATTTGATCTGCTTTTCAATTCGGTCCGCAAACTGAAGATATAAGTAATTTGAATTTTTCATAAAAGAAACTGTTATGGTGCAATTTACAAAAACTGTATCTGTATTGCTGTATTATTTTTATGAAATTTGCTTCATCAGAAAAATTAACCAAAAACAAACCCCGTGAAAACAACAAAATATTATTTAGCTGCGATTACTGCTTACACCATTTGGGGATTTTTTAGCCTCGTGCTAAAACCGATCCATGAATACCCTTCTTTAGATATTTTGTTCAACCGCGTTTTTAGCTGTGCTATTCTGATGTTAGTGATTGCTTTTACCTTTAAGAGAAAAAGTATCAGGGAAACAGTTGAGATTTTTAAAAACTTATCAAAAGCAGAAAAAAGAAAAACCCTGTTGTTAAATTTTGGAGGCAGCTTCTTTTTAATGGCCAATTGGTTTACGTTTATTTATGTCATGAATCATGTGAGCGTTAAAGCAACCTCCCTGGCCTATTTGGTATGTCCGATCTTAACCACTTTGCTTGCGTATTTTCTTTTGCACGAAAAGCTGTCAAAAACACAGTGGGTTTCAGTCGGTCTAAGCGTTTCAGGCTGCTTGCTTTTATCCTACACCAATATTATGGATATGGTTTTCAGTATTGTCATTGGATTGACGTATGCCGCCTATTTGGTAAGCCAGCGTGTAAATAAAGGGTTTGATAAATTTATTATACTCACGTTTCACATTACGTTGGCAGGACTGGTTTTGTTGCCTTTTTATCCGGTTTACAGCGGACCGGTACCAACAGAATTTAAGTTTTATTTTTGTATAGAAACCATTGCCGTACTTTTTACGATCTTCCCTTTGTTTCTGAATTTATACGCTCTTTCAGGACTTAATTCTTCAACGGTCGGAATGCTTTTAAATATCAATCCGATGATTGCTTTTGCGCTGGCGGCCTTTGTTTTTAACGAACAAATCGGGACGTTACAGATTGTGGCATACAGCATTATTTTCATTGCCGTTCTGGTGTTTAATTCGCATCATCTTTTTGCCCTGAGGGAAAAATATTTGCCCGCGACTAAAAACACATAAGTCCGAAGCGATAAAATTACCAGAATCTTAACAGCATATTAAAACAGGAATGATTATTTTTCATTGCTGTTTTTTTTGTTTTTACGAAAAGGCAGTTGCAATTTAATTTCCAAATAGCTCAATATTATTTTATGAAAAATACGAAACTACAAGCCTTTATTCCTTTGTTTTATCTGGTATGGTCCGATGATCTTCTGACACAGAAAGAGTTTGCGACTTTACAGGAATTTATTACATCGCTTACTTTTCTTTCAGCGGAAGAACAGCAATATTTGGTTTCCAAAGTTGATATTTCGAATCCGCCTTCCCGAAACGAACTCGCCGAATGGAAAGGGGATATAGAGAAAAGCATTAAAGATAAATCTTCCATAAAATCTGTTTTTGATATCGCAGTGGCACTTTCCGATACCCATCTGGATATTTCGACATTAAAATCTGATTTTACAAAACTCGAAAATGATCTGGGTGTTTTAGGCGAGGAGGTCATTCAGAATTTCAAAGCAAAAGCGGAATCCTTTACGGCCAGTTCCCAGGCCAACAGTACTTTTGACATTCAGAAAATCACCGAACTTTTAGACGGTAAAGAAGCCGCAATTATCAAAAAGGTAAAATCGGTTATTTCAAGACCGGAGTTCGCTTACGAAACTTCAACAGACATCAAAGTGTATCGCGAAACAGTATACAACTGGTGTAAAATTCTCGCTGCTGAAAATCTCGGAAATATGGCGTACCCAAAACAATATGGAGGAGGAGAAAACATAGCCGATTATTTTGCTATTATGGAAACCCTGAGTTACCACGATCTCAGTCTGGTAATCAAATTTGGAGTTCAGTTTGGACTTTGGGGAATGAGCGTTCAGTCATTAGGAACAGAGAAACATTACGCCAAATATTTAAAAGATATTGGTTCATTGAAGCTTCCGGGCTGTTTTGCCATGACCGAAACACATCACGGGTCCAATGTAAAAGGGCTTGAAACTACGGCAACTTATAATCACAGCAATCAGACTTTTACGATTCATACGCCCAATAAAAATGCGCAAAAAGAATACATTGGTAACGCAGCCGTTCACGGACAAATGGCCACTGTTTTCGCCAAACTGATTATTGACGGTCATGATTACGGTGTAAATGCTTTTGTAGTCCCTTTGCGCGATACAAATGGCAATACGTTACCAGGAATTACCATTGGCGATTGCGGCCACAAAATGGGATTAAACGGTGTAGATAACGGAACCATTAGTTTCGATCAGGTGGAGATTCCAAAAGAGAACATGCTGGACCGTTTTGCTTCCGTAAACGATAAAGGCGAATTTGAAAGCCCGATTCCGAGCGACAACAGACGTTTCTTTACCATGTTGGGAACCTTGGTAGGAGGCAGAATCGGAATTCCGCGGTCGGCTCTGGCAGCAGCTAAATCAGGACTTACAATTGCTATTCGCTACAGCGATCAGCGCAGACAATTTGGTCCCGAAGGCGGTTCTGAAGTACCCATTTTAAATTACCGCATGCACCAGCGCCGATTATTGCCGCACTTAGCGAAAACCTACGCGGTACATTTTGCCTTACAATACCTGACAAACCGTTTTCTGAACAGAACCGAATCGGAAATGCAGGAAATCGAAGCTCTGGCGGCCGGAATGAAATCCTATTCGACCTGGAGTACGAGGGATATTTTGCAGGAATGCCGCGAAGCTATCGGAGGAAAAGGATATTTGTCTGAAAACCGGATTGATGCTTTAAAAAACGATACGGAAATCTATACCACTTTTGAAGGAGACAATACCGTGTTGATGCAATTGGTAGCTAAAAACCGCTTATCTGAATTTAGAAAAGCCTTTGGTGAAATGGGTTCTTTGGGAATCATCAATTATGTGTATGAAAATGCAAAAACGGCTATCGCTGAGAAAAACCCAATAGCTACACGCAAAACTGATGACGAACATCTGCTTGATTCCGAATTTCATTTGCAGGCATTTATTCATAGGGAAAAAACAATTTTAGCATCGGCAGCACGACGTATCAAAAAACTGGTCGATGGCGGTTTAGAGCCTTATGATGCTTTTAATGTGGTACAACATCAGATGATTGATGTCGCTCAGGCTTATTTAGAAAGAATTGTGTTAGAGCAATTCCAGGCAGCAATAAAAACTGTTGAAGATGAAAATTCAAAAGTAATACTGACCAAATTATATCAATTATATGCGCTTTCTCAAATAGAAAAAAACAAAGGCTGGTATCTCGAAGACGGTTACATGGAAGCCGTGAAAACCAAAGCCATCCGTAAAATGGTCAATCAGCTTTGTTGGGATATTCGTCCGGATGCCGTATCATTGGTGAATGCTTTTGATATTCCGGAAAGTTGTCTGGCAGCGCCTATTGCTGTTGATTAGGGATATGGAGTTATGAGTTAAGAGTTATGAGTTAAGAGTTATGAGTTAAGAGTTATGAGTTAAGAGTTATGAGTTAGAAGTTAAGAGTAAAGAAGATAGATTTTTTTAAGAGCTTTGTTGAAGTTTTAAACTTTGACAGAGCTTTTTTTTTACTCCAAAGTTTGTCATTTCGACGAAGGAGAAATTACACTAGAAACTACGCAAAGAAAGTTGCCAATCTTTGTCGAATTACGAGTGTGATTTACTTCGTTTGTTCACTGCCTCTCGAGTCTCCTTCGTCGAAATGACACCAAATAAAAAAAATCTGCAAACCCGAGCGATAGCGAACAGGCGAAGCAATCTGCCAAATCTGCGTGAAATAAATTTCTATAACATTATAATATCTGGCAAAAAAAAACTTTAATGAACTTACATCACTTATATGGTGAATAATTCCTGTTACCAGCTTCCTTTTAAACCTTCTTTTAAGGCAGCATTGTATTTTTCCAGATCGAAACTATACAAATCAGGTGATTTGTGTGCACCGCCTTTACGCGATTCTTCCAGTTTTGTGAGGATATCGTAACGCAGGATTTTTCGGTAGAAATTTCCACGGTTTAATTTTTTTCCTAAAATGGCCTCGTATAATTTTTGAAGCTCCGGCATCGTAAACTTTTCCGGAAGCAGGTTATAACCAATCGGGTGATTGTTTAGTTGTTCCCGAAGTGTAAGCAGGGCTTTGTCAAAAATAGTTCTGTGATCCATCATAAAATCGGGCAGTTCGGTAATAGATTTCCATTCGCAGGCAGTAGAATACTGATCGATAACTAATTTCACATTCGTATATTCCGCCAAAGCATAGTACCCGATGGAAACAAAACGCTGTTTGTTCCAAAGGGAGTCATCATATTCCTCAAAAGCACTTTCAGAACGATTTAGATTTCCGAAAGTATAAAATTGCTGCAGGTAGATATTTTCAGTTCCGGTCCTGTCTTTCAGGATACGTATCGCGGCATCATCTACATTTTCGTCTTTTCTGACATAGCCGCCGGGAAGTCCCCAACGCTCCTGATCTTTCATTTTTATAGTCAACACCTGAAGCGTCGTTTCGTGAAAACTGAAAATAACGCAGTCTATAGAAAGCGTCGGAATATATTTATTCCAGGACTCTTCGGATTGCTGTTCAAGTATTTTTTTGAATTCCATGGGAAAGAAGTATTTCCAAATTTAGTTTTTTGAAAGCTACAAATCAAGTTGCTTAAGTTTTTTCTGATAAAATGATTAGTGTGATGAAAAAAGATGCTCACGCTGTTTCTTTATTTGTCTGCTTTTTCTCTTCCTGTTTTTTGTGATTTAAAATTAGCTTTTCTGTTAATTTAAATATTTTACGCAAACGAAATAGTCTTTTTTGGACTTCATTTTGATAAATCATTTATAGATTGCATTTTTAAGTTTTATGGAATTTTTTAGCTTCTATTGATTTGATAATTAAAATTATACAAGATTTATTTGTTGAAATGAGAAATTGTAATTAATATTGCTTCATAATGAAGCAATGATTTTTTTAATTCTTAAAAAGATTGAAAGAAAAGCTGAAATGAAAACAGACTTTTAAACTAATCTATCTACCATGAAATACAAAATTATAAAAACAGCGAGAGTATCGCTTTTGACAGCGTTGGTGATTTCTAATGTATCTTTTACCACCGTTCCGGATGATGGAAACGAACCGCCACTACTGACCATTAAAGGTTTTACGTTTAAAGATTTCAATAAAAACGGAAAATTAGACCTGTGGGAAGATACCCGACTTTCTGTCAATACAAGAATTGACGCGATCATAAAAGAAATGACCAATGCAGAAAAGGCAGAACTGCTTATTGGAACCGGAATGCCGGGAATAGAAGTACTTACAGGTCCTATTGGAGATTCTAAAAAAGGGTTGGTTCCGGGAGCTGCCGGCGGAACTGCTGCTTTTGAGCGTTTCGGAATTCCAGCCACAGTTGTTGCCGATGGCCCAGCGGGTTTAAGAATTCAGCCAACCAGAGATAATGATACAAAAACCTATTATGCAACGGCATTTCCGGTTGGAACGGCTTTGGCTTCGACCTGGAATAAAGCGCTTTTGGAAGAAGTTGGAAAAGCAATGGGTAATGAGGTAAAAGAATATGGTGTTGACGTTTTATTGGCACCAGCTTTAAACATCCACAGAAATCCTTTAAACGGGAGAAACTTCGAATATTATTCTGAAGATCCACTGATTTCAGGAAAAACGGCAGCAGCAATCGTAAACGGAATTCAGTCGCAGGGCGTGGGAACTTCGATTAAACACTTTGCGGTTAATAATGAAGAAACCAACCGTTTAACAATTAATGCGCATGTATCTGAAAGAGCGATTCGGGAATTGTACTTAAAAGGTTTTGAGATCACAGTTAAAGAATCGCAGCCGTGGACTGTAATGTCATCTTACAATAAACTTAACGGCGAATATACTTCTGCCAGAAAAGATTTACTGACGGAAGTTTTAAGAAACGAATGGGGTTTTAAGGGTATTGTAATGACAGACTGGTTTGGCGGTTTTCCGGGATTTGAAAGTATAAGAGATGGTTCAAATTCTGAAGTCGTAAAACAAATGATTGCCGGAAACGATCTTTTGATGCCAGGAATTCCGGTACAGAAAAAGGCATTATTAGAAGCCTTAAATTCAGGAAAACTTTCTCAGGAAGTGGCAAATACAAATGCAAAAAGAATTTTAGAATATATTTTCCGTACCCCAACTTTTGCAAAATACAAATACAGCGATAAACCTAATTTAACAAAAAATGCCGAGGTAACCAGAAATGCAGCGGCTGAGGGAATAGTTTTGCTTAAAAACACCAATAGTGCATTACCTTTTGCCGACAAACAAAAAGAAGTTGCTGTATTTGGCGTTACGTCTTATGCGTGGATTACAGGCGGAACCGGAAGCGGTAGCGTAAATAACAAACACACGG
Organism: Flavobacterium sp. ENC; assembly: GCF_020991415.1. GTDB lineage: Bacteria > Bacteroidota > Bacteroidia > Flavobacteriales > Flavobacteriaceae > Flavobacterium. The sequence goes on from NZ_JAJMOY010000002.1 coordinate 180,012, forward strand.
TTTCCCTTTTAGAAGGTTTAAATGCTGCAGGTTACAAATTAGATAAGGAATTAGTTGATTTGTATAAACCATATGCTGATAAAGAAGTACTTGCTGAAAAGGAAAGAAGAAAAGAAAAAGGAGTTATGGCTTTGCCTCAAAGACTTCCTGAATTGAAATTGGATGATGCTTTTATTGCTAAAAAAGCGGCAGGTTCTGAAATTGCATTCGTGACTTTAGGAAGAAACTCTGGAGAGTTTAACGACAGAGTTGTTGATAATGACTTTAATCTGGCCACAGAAGAACTTGAAATGCTGGACAAAATTGCAAATGTTTTTCATGCCAAAGGAAAAAAAGTGGTGGTGATCTTAAATATCGGCGGAGTAATCGAAACAGCATCGTGGAAAGATAAAGCAGATGCTATTTTATTAGCCTGGCAGCCGGGACAGGAAGGCGGACATTCTGTTGCAGATGTCGTTTCAGGGAAAATAAATCCGTCGGGAAAACTGACGATGACTTTTCCGGTGAAATATACTGATACGCCTTCAGCCAAAAACTTTCCGGGAATTCCTGTTGATAATCCAAAAGAAGTGACTTATGAAGAGGGAGTTTATGTGGGATACCGCTATTTTAGTACTTTTAATGTAAAACCATCGTATGAATTCGGCTATGGAAATTCATATACAACTTTTGATTATTCGAATGTAAAAGTAAGTGCTCCGGTTTTTAAAGATAAGCTCACAATTTCGATAACTGTAAAAAATACCGGAAAAACATCCGGAAAAGAAGTCGTTCAGGTGTATCTTTCTGCTCCTTCAAAGTTTATTGACAAACCAAAAGAAGAATTGAAAGCTTTTGGCAAAACCAAAGAATTAAAACCGGGCGAAAGCCAAACGCTGACTTTTACTTTGGCTCCAAAAGATCTGGCCTCATTTGTAGAAACCAAAAGCGCCTGGATTGCTGAAGCCGGAACCTATAAAGTTTTGGTTGGTGCTTCTTCCTTAAATATCAAACAAACAGCGGAATTCTCCGTTGCAGATGAAATTACGGTTGAAAAAGTAAAGAAAGCTTTTGAATTAGACCATAAATTCACAGAATTGAAACCGTAAGTAACAGACGATTTTAATTTTAAAAACGATCGTTCCGTTTATAAGTTTCCTTTGAATTTTATAAATGGAACGATTTTTTTAAACCATGGTCTTATTGAAGTAATTTGACTTTTCGAAATCCTGAATATTAATCGAAATAACCGGAACTTCAGGAAGAATCGAAGCCAGTTTGGTGACAATTACTTTGGAAAGATTCCCTTTCTGATCGTCATTGCGGCCTTCCATAATATAGGCGAAAACATGAATAAAATCATCCAGCGTGTTTCCGTTATTATAAAAAGCAAAAGGATTGATGCGGACTTTTATTTCCGATTCAGTAAAAATCCCCGTCGATAAAGCCGAATTAAAAACTTCCTGCATTATTTCGTCAGCAGATTTTAAACGGATTACATTTTCAGAACAATCAATAATAAAATGTGGCATTGGTATGGATTTTAAAGTGTGGAAATTTTCATTCAGACAAAATTAAGGAAAGATTATTCGCATTTGACGAAAATGGTTTTTATAAATCATTTTTATACCATCACTTTCTTATATTTGTAATTCTGTTTTATCTTTTAGTAGTTTGAAAAATTATTTTCTGTTTGTTGTAACCCTTCTTTTTTGCTTTCCTGTTTACGCATCGGATAGTACCGCTACTATTTTGAAAAAGCTTAATGATGCTTTGCGAAACAAACAATATTATGTTAAAATAAAAGAAGAAAGAATTCTGAATTTCAAGAAAATTAAGTCGGATGCTTTTACAAAAGAACAGGAATACAATTACAATAAAACCTTATATACCGAATATCAAAAATTCAATTCCGATTCGGCTATTTTTTATGTAAAGAAGAACCTGGTAATTGCGGCGGCACTTCAAAATAAAGATTTATCGGATCTGGCAGAGTTACAATTAGCCAACCTCTATTCCTCTTCAGGAAAATACCGGGAATCTGAAGCTATTCTGAAAAGCATCAACAAGAAGACCTTAAACAAATCATTATTGCCCAACTATTATGTAGTGTACAGGGAGTTTTTCGAACATTATAATGCCAACAGCACGAGCCCAAAATACATTGAACAAATCGGGAAATACAGAGATTCTCTCTTAGGCGTTCTCAATCCGGAATCACTGAATTTTAAAATCAGCCTGATTCAGAAAAACATTTTTGACAGAAAGTTTGCCGTGGCCGAAAAGCAATTGACCGTTTTATTAAAAAACACCAAAGAAGAAGATTCGCAATATGCCATGATTACGTATCTTTTTGGCAGTATTTACGAAACAACGCACCAATTAGAATTACGAAAAAAATATTATGCACTTTCTTCTACGGCTGATATCAAAAATGCCATAAAAGACAATGCATCCCTTCAGGAACTGGCTTTGGTTTTTTATGAAATAGGCGATGTAGACATGGCCTATAAGCTGACGCAATCCGCTATTGAGGATGCCCTTTATTGCAATGTACAGTTTCGTACACTTTTGATGTCAGAAGTATATTCGATCATCAATACTGTTTATTTAGAGAAAGAAGCAAAAAGAAAAACAGAACTGCAGCTTTATCTTTTATGCATTAGTTTACTGTCTTTATTCCTTATTGTTGCTGTTATCTATGTGTACAAGCAAATGAAGAAAGTATCCAGAATTCGGGGGGAACTTTACAAAACCAGCCAAAAATTAGCCGAATTAAACAAAGACATTAGCGAAACCAACAGTCAGCTGCAGGAACGAAACGCGCAATTGTCGGAATCCAATCATATTAAGGAAGAATATATTGCGCATTTTTTCAGCCTTTGTTCAGCTTACATCAACAAATTAGAAAATTACCGTATTATTCTGAATAAAAAAGCCACAGCCAGACAATTTGATGAGATTTATAAAATGTTGAAATCGACAACATTGGTTGATAATGAGCTTGAGGAATTGTATAAAAATTTTGATATTATCTTTCTGAACCTTTATCCGACCTTTGTAAAAGATTTTAATGACCTGCTCATAAAAGAAGAACAAATCGTTTTAAAACAGGGAGAATTGCTCAACACCGAACTTAGGATTTTTGCACTGATCCGCCTTGGAATTACCGACAGTGTAAAAATTGCGGCCTTTCTCCGGTACTCTTTAAGCACTATTTATAATTACCGTACAAGAGCCCGGAATAAAGCCGCAGTTTCGCGAAATGATTTCGAGGAAATGGTCATTAAAATAGGTTTAATCTCCTTGAAAGTATAGCGATTTATTTTAAAATCACTACTTTTTTTTACTTCTAAATTTAATTAAACAATTGATTTGTAATGGTTTGATTTTTTAAACTACTACTTTTTTTCGTTTAAAAATATAACATGTACGATAACGTTTTAGCTTTACAATATTATTATAAGGTACTTTTGACTAAAAGAGTGCCCCGCCAAAAATAAATGCTTTAATAAATTAATAGTTATGTTTAAAAACGTTAAAACAGTTGTTGTTTTAGTTTTATTAAGTTCATTCGGACTGAATGCACAAAATAAAGTTCCTGTCTATCTGGATGATAAAAAGCCAATCAATGAACGTGTAGAAGATGCACTTTCTAAAATGACTGTGGAGGAAAAAATCGCCATGATTCATGCACAATCAAAATTTAGTTCACCGGGTGTTCCGCGTTTGGGAATTCCGGAAAACTGGATGACCGACGGGCCACACGGAATTCGTACCGAAGTTTTATGGGACGAATGGGAGCAGGCAGGCTGGACAAATGATTCCTGTATTGCCTTTCCTGCACTGACAGCACTTGCTGCCACCTGGAATAAAGAATTGTCTTCCTTATATGGTAAATCGATAGGGGAAGAAGCACGTTTTCGTAATAAAAATGTACTGTTAGGACCCGGAGTTAATATTTACAGAACGCCGCTCAACGGTCGTAACTTCGAATATATGGGAGAAGATCCTTTCCTGACTTCAAAAATGGTCGTTCCTTACATTAAAGGAGTCCAGTCTAACGGAGTAGCCGCCTGTGTCAAACATTTTGCCTTAAACAATCAGGAAACGAACCGTAATAGTGTAAACGTAATCGTTGATGACCGTGCCTTATATGAAATTTATTTACCGGCTTTTAAAGCGGCTGTTCAGGAAGGTGATGCCTGGGCCATCATGGGATCGTATAACAAATACAAAGGACAGCACTGCTGCCATAATGAGTTTTTACTGAATGATATTCTTCGTGGGGAATGGGGTTTCAAAGGAGTAGTGATCTCAGACTGGGGCGGGGTGCATGATACCAAACAAGCCATTTATAATGGACTGGATATGGAATTCGGTTCCTGGACTAACGGACTTACGTGGGGAACCAGCAACGCTTATGACAACTATTATTTAGCAAAACCCTATTCAACTATGATTGCTAAAGGTGAAGTAGGAACGAAAGAATTAGACGATAAAGTACGCCGTATTCTGCGTTTGTCATTTTTAACAACCATGAATAAAGAAAGACCTTTCGGATCTTTCGGTACAAAAGAACATGCCGATGCAGGTTTGAAAATTGCCGAAGAAGGAATTGTTTTATTGCAAAATAACAATAACATCCTGCCAATCAATCTTTCCAAAACGAAAAAGATTGCAGTTATAGGAGAAAACGCGATTAAAATGATGACCGTTGGCGGAGGAAGTTCTTCCCTAAAAGCCAGATACGAAATTACGCCGCTGGAAGGACTAAAGAAAAGAATCGGAAATCAGGCTGAAATTGTGTACGCCCGCGGTTACGTTGGAGATCCGACCAGTAATTATAACGGAGTTGTTGCCAAAGTAAGTTTAGAAGAAAAGCGTTCTCCGGCCGAATTGACTGCAGAAGCTTTAAAAGTAGCAAAAGACGCTGATGTTGTCCTTTTTATCGGAGGTTTGAATAAAGCTCCAAATCAGGATGACGAAGGTCACGATCGTAAAGGATTAGAACTTTCGTATGGTCAGGATAAATTAATTTCGGAGTTAGTTAAAGTCAATAAAAATGTAGTTTTTGTAAACATTTCAGGAAATGCCGTGGCTATGCCATGGATAAAAGAAGTTCCCGGAATTGTTCAGGGATGGTTTTTAGGAACTGAGGCAGGAAACGCTTTGGCTGCTGTTTTGGTTGGAGATGTGAATCCATCCGGAAAACTGACTTTTACTTTCCCGGTAAAATTAACGGATAACGGAGCACATGCCCTGGGAGAATTCCCCGGTGGAGAAGAAGTAACGTACAAAGAAAGCATTTTTGTAGGATACCGTTGGGCTGACAAACAAAAGGCCAAACCATTATTCGCTTTCGGACACGGTTTAAGCTACACGACTTTTGAGTACGGAAAAGTAACGGCTGATAAAAAACAAATGACTGCCGGAGATCAGATTACATTTTCTGTTAAAGTTAAAAATACCGGAACAAGAGAAGGATCAGAAGTGGTTCAGCTTTATATCAGTGATTTAAAATCTTCCCTGCCTCGCCCAATAAAAGAATTAAAAGGGTTTGAGAAAGTTTCGCTTAAAGCGGGAGAAGAAAAAACAGTCACTTTTACAGTAGACAAAACCGCATTGAGCTATTTCGATGATAAAAAACACGACTGGGTGGCAGAACCGGGTGCGTTTGAAGCTCTAATTGGTGCTTCTGCAGTTGATATAAAATCTAAAGTGGGATTCTCACTTCAATAATTTTCATTAATTTCTAAACTTGGTTGGTTTGTAAAGCTGCAATGGTAAAACTTGCAGCTTTATTTTTAGTCTTTTAAAAAAAAAAAATCATGAATAAAATTGTACTAAGCCTAATAGCTTTATTTTTTGCGCAAAACATTTCGGCGCAAAGCCTGAATAAAATGCAGTGGTTTAATGAACCTGAGAAATGGGAAATTAAAAACAATGCATTGATTATGAATGTTACCGCAAACAGTGACTACTGGCGTATTTCGCATTACGGATTCACCGTTGATGATGCTCCGTTTTATTATGCCACTTACGGTGGGGAATTCGAAGCCAAAGTAAAATTAACCGGAAACTATATTGCCCGTTTTGACCAGATGGGACTGATGATTCGGGTAGATGAAAAAAACTATATCAAAACCGGAGTTGAATTTGTAGATGGAAAGTTCAATATCAGTACCGTGGTAACGCATGACAAAAGCGACTGGAGCGTCACAACATTAGAAAAAGCACCGCCTTTTGTATGGATAAAAGTAGTGCGACGATTAGATGCAATCGAAGTATTCTTCTCTTACGATGATAAAACCTATATCCTGACCAGAAATGCACCGTTACAGGATAATACGCCTGTTATGGTAGGTTTAATGGCCGCATCTCCGGACGGAAAAGGTTTTGAGGCCAAATTTGAAAATTTCAAAGTAACGCATTTACCGGATCAGCGCAGAGTAGAATGGCTTAAAAATCACCAGGAATAATTAGATAATAGACAATTAGATAATTAGACAATTAGATAGTTAGACAATTAGATAGTTAGACAATTAGATAATTAAGACAATTAGATAATTATCTGGATTTAACACAAAGCTCTGCAGAGTGGTATGCATTTTTCATTGCGATCTTCGCGTAAAACCTTGCGAACTTTGCGGTTAAAAATCCGCTAACAATTAAGAACTAACCATTAACCATTTTTATGAGTTCAATTTCATCAGCTATAAAACCAAAAAAACATTATGAAATTCTGGATGGTTTGCGTGGGGTAGCAGCGATTTTAGTTGTTGCTTTTCACATTTTCGAAGCTTTCTCGGGAGGAAACCGTTTTGTGCAAATTATCAATCACGGCTATCTGGCTGTGGATTTCTTTTTTCTCTTATCCGGATTTGTTGTCGCTTATGCGTATGATGACCGTTGGGGGAAAATGACCCAATGGGAATTTTACAAACGAAGGTTAATCCGTTTACAGCCCATGGTAATTATGGGAATGATCATTGGAGCACTCTTTTATTATTTTCAGGCTTCGGATATTTTATTTCCGATGATTGCCGGAATGGAAGTTTGGAAAGTGATCCTAACCATGATTATTGGCTTTACGTTACTTCCGGTTCCGCCGTCAATGGAAATCAGGGGCTGGGGAGAAATGCATCCTTTAAATGGTCCGGCCTGGTCACTTTTTTTTGAATATATCGCTAATATTCTGTACGCGCTGATTTTTCGCAAATTTTCAAATAAAGTGCTTTCTGTATTTGTTTTACTATTTGCAGGAATGGTAATTAATTACACCGTTTTTGGGCCAAAAGGGGATGTCATCGGCGGCTGGTCCTTAAACCTGGAACAAATGAATGTTGGTTTTACCCGTCTGTTATATCCGTTTTTTGCCGGAATATTACTTTCCCGTCTGGGGAAACTTATCCATATAAAAGGCGCTTTTTGGATCTGCAGTTTAATGATCACGGTCATTCTGGCCCTGCCAAGATTTGGAGATGAAAGCAGTTTATGGATGAACGGTATCTACGAATCCCTTTGTATTATTGTATTGTTTCCTTTAATTGTTTCTATTGGGGCAGGAGGAAAAATAAAAAATCCATTCTCCTTAAAAATCTGTAAAGTTTTAGGTGATATTTCTTATCCGATTTACATTACCCATTATCCGCTTATTTACTGGTATACTGCCTGGGTGGTAGACAATAAAGTTTCGATACAGGATGGATATTTGTTAGGAATCGGGGTTTTGATTGCCAGTATCATAATAGCTTATTTATGTTTGAAATTATACGATGAACCGGTTCGGAACTGGCTTCAGAAAAGGTTTCAGAAAAGGCTCAAAGAGGCATAGGTTCAGAGGTACAAAGGTTACAAAGGTTACAAAGGTACAAAGGTGCAGAGGGGCAAAGGGAAAACCTTTGTCACTTTGCACCTTAATAAAACTAAAAAAAGGGATGAAACTTTTAAAGTTTCATCCCTTTTGTATTAAGTTCAATCCGGCAAAACCTTAGCCCCTCTGTACCTTTTTTAGTGAATTCAATCCAGAGAAAACCTTAGCCCCTCTGAACCTTTGCATCTCTGTACCTTTTTTAGTGAATTCAATCCAGAGAAAGCCTTAGCCTCTCTGTACCTTTTTTAGTGAATTCAATCCAGAGAAAACCTTAGCCCCTCTGAACCTCTGTACCTTAGAACCTTTTAAAAAAAAACTTATTCTAAAACCAATGCTCCCAAAGCTTCTTTGCTGAAACCTTTCAGTTCATCCGTTTTACCGGCTTTGATTTTGGCAACCCAGTTCGGATCCGATAAAAGAGGTCTTCCTACGGCCACTAAATCAAAATCACCTCTGTCGAAACGTCTGTTTAATTCTTCAAGAGAAGTAGGCTGAGAACTTTCTCCTGCAAAAGCACCGAAGAAATCTCCCGAAAGACCAACAGAACCTACCGTAATGGTTGGTGCTCCTGTAACTTTTTTAGCCCAGCCTGCAAAATTCAGATCAGAATCTTCGAATTCCGGTTCCCAGAAACGACGTTGTGAACAGTGTAAAATATCAACACCGGCATCCACAAGAGGCGTAAGCCATGCTTCTAATTCTGTTGGATTTTTAGCCAGTTTATAATTGTAATCAGAAGGTTTGAATTGAGAAAAACGCATGATAACAGCAAAATCGTTTCCGACTTGTTTTCTGATTTCCTTCACCACTTCAATAGCAAAACGATTGCGTTCTGGTAATGTTTTTCCTCCATAAATATCCTCACGCAAATTGGTTTCAGCCCTAAAGAACTGGTCAATCAAATATCCGTGTGCACCGTGGATTTCGATCGTATCAAAACCTAATCTTTTGGCATCAGCGGCCGCTTTTCCAAAAGCAAGAATCGTATCTTCAATATCTTTTTCAGACATGCTGATACCGTTTCTGAAATCAGGCCGGTTTAGTCCGGAAGGGCCTTCAAAAGGAACCGGAGGAACCCATCCGGAATGGTGGTTGTCCATAATTCCCATATGCCAGATCTGAGGCCCCATTGAACCTCCGGCAGCGTGAACTTTATCAATTACGTTTTTCCATCCTTTTAAGGATTCATCTCCATAAAAATGAGGAACATTAGCATCGTTTGATGACGAAGGCCTGCCAATTACAGTTCCTTCAGATAAGATTAAACCAACTTCACCTTCAGCTCTTTTTTCATAGTAAGCCGCTACTTCATCAGTTGGAACTCCGTTTGGAGAAAAAGAGCGCGTCATTGGCGCCATTACGATTCGGTTTTTTAAATTTAACGTTTTTAAGTTAAATGGCGAAAACAGGTTGTTTGTACTCATAGTAATTTACAAATTAGATTGAATTAATTTACTGAGTGCTTCAAAGGCACCTTCGTTGCGTTTATAGTAAGTCCATTGTCCAACGCGTTTGGCTTCTATGAACCCGGCGCGCTGTAAAATAGACAGGTATTCTGAAACTGTGGACTGTGTTAAGCCGGCTTTGGCCTGAATTTGACCCACGCAGACCCCGTGTTCAAATCCGGCATGTTGTAACTGATCCGGAAAGTTTATTTCAGGTTCTTTCAGCCATTCCAGCATTTGCAATCTGGACTTGTTAGATAATGCTTTAAAGATTTCTATATTTTCCATGGTGCAAATATATCGACTTTTCCCGATATACCAATTTAAAGAAAAATATTTAGCATAATTTTAAGATAGGGGAATTGATTAACGAAATATTGAAAGAAGTATTTATATTTGTTTACGATTGATTTCTCAAATTGGCAAAATTGTTTTTTATTTGTTTCCCGCAGATGACGCAGATTTAAAAGGATTTTTTTAAATCTTTTAATCTTTAATCTTTGGCTTCAATACAAAACTTTGCGACTTTGCGAGATTCAAAAAGCCCCAATAAAATAAACTTAATTACCTATGAAAAAAATCTACTTTGTTCTGGCTTTTACATTTTTTAACTTACTGAGCAGCAACGCTCAGGTCATTGGAGTTGAAGTAGGAGATATTGCTCCTGAAATCGATCTTCCCGATACAAAAGGAACCAATGTTGTACTTTCTTCTTTTAGAGGAGAATTAGTTTTGGTTGATTTTTGGGCATCCTGGTGCGGACCCTGCACCAAAGAACATCCGGAGCTGATTAAACTGTACAATGCTTATCCGGATAAATTTGCAATTTACAGTGTTTCTATGGATACCAAAAAACCGCTTTGGTTGGGTGCAATTGCGAAACAAAAACTTCCATGGACGCAGGTTAGTGATCTGAAATACTGGAAATCTCCGGTCGTTGCGGACTACATGCTTCAGTCGGTACCCTTAAATTTTTTAATAGATAAAAACGGAATTATCCTGGCCAAAAATATTCACGGAAATGCCCTGAATGAAATGGTCACGAGTGTATTAGAACAAAAGTAAAAGCAAACGTAAAGTCCAATGGAATCAAAACTTAGTTTAGCTGAATTCCGCGCAAGATTACAGCATAATACAGAGATTGGTTCTCTAAAAGCAACATTGGGACAGGTGAGAGTATTCCCTGTATCGGGTGCTGTTAAACCATTTTATGGACTTTTTGATGATAAAAGTTTTCACCTGACGACCAATTCAATATCGTCGTCGACACCTTTTAGCATAAAAGGAAAATACAAGAACATCAATAATACACTTAAAGTGGATTACGTTGTTGAACTCAACAATAAATTTCAGTTGCTTTGGTCAAGATATTTTCCGATCGTGCTTATACTGGCCATTACTATTTTTTTCCTTTTTTTTGCAAGAGGACTTAGGCGGGCGTCAACAATTGTTAATTTGTTTTTGCTTTTTATGGCTTTCTATTCGAGATGGAAGGAAGAGAGAAAAAGAAAAAAATTAGAACAAAAATTTCTCAGGATTTTTGAACTTAAAAAGGACTAGTACACATTTTACCATTCGGGGAAATGAAGAATGTTCAGACAAGCACGGCAAAAAACTTTCTTTGCTTTAGTTTCCTGCAGAGATCCCTCATTTCCGGAATTGACGATAGTTATAGTGGACAAAATCTACCAGCCCAAATTTTCAGATTCCAGCCAACTTGAAACCTGAAACCTGAAACTTGAAACTTTGAAACCTGAAACTTTGAAACTGCGACTTATTGAGAATCCCCATTAACTTTCCTAACGCCTCCAAAACTGGTTTTCATCATTTCCCTAATTTGAAATTGTGTTTTGCTGCGCGTAATATTTTTCCATTCCGTAAAATCAAATAAATGAATTTCATTTGCATATGGATTGGTAACGAAGAAAAGCCTTGCAATAGAATACTTATAGGGCTTTATTTCATTAGAAACATGACGATTCGGAACTATGATCAGTATGGTTTCCCACTTCAGGAAATCTTTAGGAACATCTTCTCTCTCAGTTAAGCCAAGCGACTCAAAAAAAGCAACGATTTTCTGATCATTAAGACTGTCAATCTTCTGGTCGATGCTTTTCAGGGTGCTATGAAGTGTGTTTTCATCTTTAATAACACTCATGATACGTATGGTTTTGTTTATTTTATAAGTAAAATTAAGTTAAAAGAACAATATTTGGTAAAGAAGGGCCTCTAGAATGATTCTAAATTTTTAAGCCCTAATTTTCAGGAGCAAAAAATATAAAATATTACATTTTGATGAAATACTATTATCTTAATCGGTTTAAAAACAATATTTTTATCGCTGTTTGCAAAACAATTCGCTTAACTACTCTATTTATGAAAACTATTTCTCCTCAGGGAATTCTTTTATACGTCATTTTTTTAAGCTTTTTTAATTCTTTTGGGCAAAACAAACCGGAGAGGAATTTGATTTTAATCGACAAAGACTGGCGTTTTTCCTTTGGACATTTGTCCGACACAGAAAAGGATTTCGGACATGCGACGGGCTATTTTTCCTATCTAGCAAAAACAGGATTTGGCGACGGACCGGCTGCACCGGGCTTTGATGACCGCGCCTGGAGAAAATTAGACCTGCCGCACGATTGGGTAGTGGAACAGCCTTTTAGTGAAAAAGCGAGTTTTAGCCACGGATTTAAAGCAGCCGGAAAAGGTTTTCCTGAAAAAAGTATTGGCTGGTACCGAAAAAAAATCGAAATCCCGCAATCCGATCTCGGACGGATTATTTCCTTAAAATTTGATGGTGTTTTCAGGAATTCCAAAGTTTGGTTCAATGGGCATTTCCTTGGAACGGAAGAAAGCGGGTATAACGGTTTTGAATATGATGTTACAGCCTACATTAATTACGGAGGCGAAAACACAATTGTCGTCCGTGCCGATGCATCGATGGAGGAAGGATGGTTTTACGAAGGTGCCGGAATTTACAGGCATGTTTACCTTCAAAAAACAAATCCGCTGCATGTCATCCAAAATGGAACGTATGTCAGCTCTGAAATCAAAAATGATACGGCAGAAGTCACGGCGGAAGTGACCATTGAAAACAAAGGAAATTATAAAGGGCCGCTTGAAATCGTACAAAATATCGTTGATGCATCCGGAAATCAGATCGCAACGGTTTCTGAAAATGCGACGGCACCTGATTTTTATAAAACAGCAAAATATACTTCAAAAGTAACAGTAAAAAATCCGTTGTTATGGGATATTGATTCGCCTAATTTGTATCGTTTGGTGACGCAGATCCGGCAAGGCGATAACATTCTGGATCAGTATGAGACTTCTTTCGGAATAAGAACAATTCGGTTTGATGCCGAAAAAGGTTTCTTTCTGAATGGCAAAAACATAAAACTTCAGGGCACCAATAATCATCAGGATCACGCAGGTTTAGGAACCGCGCTGCCGGATGAATTGCAATATTTCCGAATTCAGAAACTTAAGGAAATGGGTTCAAACGCCTATCGCTGTTCGCATAATCCGCCTACTCCCGAATTGCTGGAGGCCTGTGATAAACTGGGAATGCTGGTCATTGATGAAACTCGCCTGATGGGAATTAACGAGTATCACCTGAACGATCTGAAAAGAATGATAGAACGGGACCGAAACCATCCGAGTATTTTTTGTTGGTCGGTTGGAAATGAAGAGTGGAATATTGAAGGAAACATTACAGGTGAACGTATAACCAACGTCATGCAGGGCTTTTCGAAAAGTATTGATCCCACAAGACCTGTAACGGTTGCAATCAGCAGCGGTTTTAAAAGCGGAATTTCATCGGTTGTTGAAATTATGGGGTACAACTACCTTGGAAACGGGGACATTGACGCACACCACAATGAATTTAAACAACAGCCCGGAATGGGAACGGAGGAAGGTTCTACTTTTGCTACACGCGGTGTTTATTTTACAGATGATGCCAAACATTATCAGAGTGCGTATGACAAAAAGCCACGCCCGTCTTTTTACAGTATTGAAGAAGGCTGGAAGTTTTATGCGGAACGTCCTTATCTGGCCGGAATGTTTATCTGGACCGGTTTCGATTATCGTGGAGAACCAACTCCGTACGGATGGCCTTCGGTGACTTCTTACTTCGGAATGATGGATGTTTGCGGCTTTCCGAAAGACAATGTGTATTATCTTAAATCCTGGTGGGGAAAAGATCCTGTTTTGCACCTTTTGCCACATTGGAACTGGGCTGGGAGAGAAGGAAAGGAAATCGATGTCTGGGCCTATTCTAATTGCGATGAAGTCGAACTTTTTCTAAACAAAAAAAGCCTTGGAAAGAAAAAAATGGAACGTCTGGGGCACTTAGAATGGAAAGTCAAATACCAGGCAGGAACTTTGGAAGCAATCGGATATAAAGACGGCAAAAAAATATTGTCTGATGTTCAGAAAACAACAGAAATAGAAGAAAATATCAAGCTGACTGCCGATAAGCAAATTCTTCCTCATACCGACATAACGGTTGTGACGGTAGAGCTGACAGACAAAAAAGGACTTCATGTTCCGAATGCCAGTGATGAAATTAAGTTTGACGTAAAAGGAGGAAAAATTATTGGAACAGGGAATGGTAATCCGACATCACTGGAGAAAGATAAATTCCTGGATGAAATTACACTGGTTCCGATCACTAATTTTCAGGAAAGAAAAGCAACAACAGGGGATGCCTCGACACCATTATCAGCCAACACGGAGGAAGGCTGGAAAGAAGCCTTTAAAGACAGGGATTATAAAAATCAGGCACCATCTTATGCGTACCGCGGCCAGTTTGACCTGAAGAATAATGCATTAACGAATATCGTTAGTTTCTTTTATAAAAAAATCGGACTCGAGACAACCATTTTTGTCAATGGAACCAGAGTTCCGGCAAGCGCGGAAGATCCGGATAAATATATTTTAAATTCCGGTATTTTAAGAGAGGGAAAAAATACGATTCACATAGTGGCTAAGCCCCTTCAAAAATTAAAAGAATGGGATGTGATGAATACAGATCCGGGAATAATTCAAATCATCACGCCATCGGAACCCTGGAGGCGAAAACTTTTTAACGGATATGCACAACTGATCGTTCAGTCTGACGGCAGCGGAAATGATGTAGTGATTTCAGCCTCCGCCAAGCGTCTAAAGACAGGAGTTTTAACGATCAGTCCAGGCAAAAAATAAGTTGCAAAAGAGCAGCACGATTTAATTCTGTTGCTCTTTTTTAGTTAATGATCGGAAAGGATCAAATTTGTTTTTCTTTTTTTCGATTTATTAATCACCAATAAAAGCAGCGGCAAAGTCAGGACAAAAAATAAGCCAACCAGAAAAAAAGCATCCCGGTAACTCAATAGTGAGGATTGTTTCAGGATGATATTTTCCATTAGTTTTAAAGCTTTAAGTCTTGATTCATTATAAGTAAAACCTTTGTGCTGAAAGTAGCTGATATACGCATTTATTCGATCCATGGCAATGGTATTATCGGGCGTAACATTCGAAATCAGTACATTTCGATAGGCAGCAAACCGGTGGGCAACATAGGTATTGATAATAGAAACCCCAAAAGAACCACCCAATTGACGCATCATATTATTAAGGGCAGCGCCTTGTCCGACGTCTTTATCGGCTAAGGAAGAAACGGCCAGCATGGTAAGCGGCACCGTAAGTAAAGCCAATCCCAGAGCCCTGAAAATAAGCGAAGTTGATACCTCAAAAGCACTTGTATTTAAGGTGATCCCGGACATCCTCCAGTTAAAATAAATAAACAGCATAAATCCAACCGCGATAATGATCACTGGCGAAACCCCTTTTTGCAGTAAAGTTCCGCACAGTTTTAAAGCCAGCAATGCAAACAAAGCGCCGGGAAGTAAAAGTAATCCGGTCTGGTAAGGTGAAAAACTTAAAAGCCGCTGTGCCACAACCGGACTGATATAAATCGAAATAAACATTCCAAAACCCGTCACAAAAGTCAGGATTGCAGCAATACTTAATGATTTACTTTTCAGAACCCGCAGATTAACAACAGGTTTTTCTATGGTCAGTTCCCAATAGATAAAGAAAAATAGTGAAGTGACGGCAACAACGGTAAGAACAATTATGTATCTGGTTTCAAACCAATCCTCGACTTCGCCTCTTTCCAATACGGTTTGTAAGGCACCAACTCCAATGGCCAGTAAAGCAATACCTGTCCAGTCGACTTTTGTTATTTCCGGTTTGACAGCAGGTTCACGCAACAGAAAATAACACGAAATAGCCACCAGAATCCCGATTGGAATATTAATTAAAAAGATCCAGGGCCAGTCGTAGTTTTCAGTAATATAACCGCCAAGCGTTGGCCCGATGGTAGGTCCGATAAAAATTCCTGCCCCGAATAAAGCTCCGGCGGAGGATTGTTTGTCTTTCGGAAAAAGTTCAAATACAATTACCTGTGAAATCGACAACAAGGCACCACCACCAATTCCCTGAAAAAACCGGAAGAACACCAGCATCCAGATATTGGACGAATGCCCACACATAAAAGAACAAAAAGTGAATAAAATAACAGAGCCAATGTAATAATTCCGTCTGCCCAAATTCGCACTCAGAAAACTGGTAATCGGGATAATGATAACATTGGCAATGGCATAAGCGGTAATGACCCAGGATGTATCTTCAAGAGTAGCGCCCAGATTTCCGCTCATATGCGACAGTGCCACATTTACGATTGAGATATCAATCAGTTCCATGATTGCAGCAAGAATGACGGTAAAAATGAGCAGTTTTCGGTTTAGTGATGCCATATTTTTTATACCAATCGGTATATTTTTAATTAAAAAAGAAGGTATTTCAGCTAATCAAATATTGGAATTAGTGTAATTCTTTCTTGACAAGATTAGTTTTCAAAAGGTTGGAAGTGGCTCTGGCAATTAATCGGGTTTCGGCGGCATTCCAGATTTCGCATTGGGCATTCACCATTTGTTTTCCTTTTCTGATGATGGCCGTTTTGGCAATGATCGTATCTCCAACAAAAGCAGGCGTAAAATAATCTACCACAAGATTGATGGTGGTGTAAAAAGTTTCTTCATTGAGCGAAAACATCATGGCTCCGATACAATCATCGGCAATCGCGGCAGTAACGCCTCCGTGAAGGCTTTTTACCGGATTTGACATTTCTTCACGAACTACATATTTAAAAATAACACCACTTTCTTCGGCGGCCAGAACGATGGGTTTCATCCAGAGCATAAAAGGGGATGGTGAAGCTGTAAATTCCCGGTCAATGTGATTTTTTAATACTTGTAATCTTTTGTTGGTTTCCATTTGTTTATGATTATTAGTGTTTTATATTATACCATTCGGTATATTTTTAAATAAAAAAAAGTAAGCGTTATTCTAAATCGTCTATGATTTTGTGCAGTGCCAGCATAATATCGGATAAGTTGGTCAGATTTCCGGTTATTTTTGCAATCATAACCGCGCCTTCGATTATCGCAATCATCGTCAGGGCGGTTTTCTCCGGATCGATGGATTTGGCTTTGAATTCTCCGTTATTAATACCCTGTTGGATCAAATCAGTTAGTTTATCTCTCCAGGCCAGAATTGTATTTTCTACTTTTTTGCGAAGTACAGGATGCGTATCATCAGCTTCCGTAGCCGTATTGATAATGGGACAGCCGCCCTGGGTTATCCTTAAATCATAATATTCAGAGTAGAGACGGGGATAGACCAATAATTTGTCTTTAAAAGTTTTCTGCTTTTCAATTTCTTTTGCAAAGGTATCCTGCAGTTTTTTTACATTAAATTTGAATGCTGCAATGGCCACTTCATCTTTATTCTCGAAATTCCCGTAGATACTGCCTTTGGTAAGTCCTGTTGCTTCGGTAATATCACTCATGGAAGTGCCGCTGTACCCTTTCATATTAAAAATAGGGGCAGTTTTTTCAATTATAAATTGCTTTGTTCTTTCAGCCTTACTCATGATGAGGTAATTATATTGCAAATATATACCAATCGGTATTATTTATATTCTTTTTTATGAAAAAGTTTCAGGTTTCAGGTTTGAAATGCGGTTAATGCAGGTATGGGTTTAACTGCAAGGGTCGCAAGGCCTGTTTATCGGGATGCGCAAAGTTCGCAAAGCTATTCCGCTCCGGGATAAACCTGAAACCTGAAACCTGAAACCTGAAACCTGAAACCTGAAACCTGAAACCTGAAACCTGAAACCTGAAACCTGAAACCTGAAACCTGAAACCTGAAACCTGAAA
The DNA here is from genome assembly GCF_020991415.1 of Flavobacterium sp. ENC. Classification (GTDB taxonomy): domain Bacteria; phylum Bacteroidota; class Bacteroidia; order Flavobacteriales; family Flavobacteriaceae; genus Flavobacterium. Next base: position 197,582 of record NZ_JAJMOY010000002.1, read on the forward strand.
CCTGAAACCTGACACCTGAACTTTACAATTGGAACGCGTTTCGACTTCGCTCAACGTGACAAACGTTAAAGCTGAAGACTGAGACTGAAACTGAAAGCTGAGACTGTTCAACGTGACAAACGTTAAAGCTGAAGACTGAAAACTGAGACTGAAAACTAATTAACCTCCCTCTTATACCCCAGTTTCCAGCCGTTTTTTTCTTTAAAATAAGTCTCCGTTACGGCAACATTTCCAGCCTCTTTACCTTCCGGTTTAATCGTTCCGATATAAGTCAGAATTGCTGTATTTTCATTAGAGAAAACAATCCTGAAATCCTCGGCAGTCAGGGATTCTGTTGTAGCTTTGGGATCCGCATTAAAACTTTGCAGAAATTCATTTTTGTTCAGGTCTTTGTGATCCGCGGTCTGCAATATAAAATTAGTTGCTAAAAACGTACTGGCTGCATCAGATTTTCCTTTTGCCACAGCACGTAACAAATCATTTTCCTGTTGAGATAAAAGTTTTAGCAAAGGTTCTTCTTTAATGTATTTGGTTAATTCATAAGTAGAAACGGGTCCGTTATGCGTTGGATAAATCGTTTTTACCTTATTTTCAAGTGCAATTTTTTCAATCACTTTTAAATTTTCATCCGCCAGTTGTTTGTTTTCGTGAAAAAAATGTTCCCTTACATGATGACCGTCAGGAGCCAGTCCGCCTCTCTGGGATTTGAAGGTTCCTACAAAAGCATCACCGACAAAAAGATTTTCGCCAATCAGAATCAATAAATCACCGGGTGTATGTCCGCCTTTAATCGGGATGATTTTGCCGTTTATGCCATAAGGGGCAAGATCAATAGTCTTTTCAACAATGATATCAGGCGTAAAGGGAGGATAATTTAAGTCGGAATAGGGGCGAAGCCTGTTTCCCCAGATGCTGACATCTTCCGATTTTTGCAATTCCGTTTTACCTGTTGTAAACTTTTCCAGATCTGCCTTGCTTCCGGCGATCTTAGTTTTGAAGGTTTGCTGTAAAAACCGGGCATTTCCTGCGTGATCGCCATGGCCATGTGTCACAATAGCCAAAGTTATATCTTCAGGTTTAAAGCCTAATTTTTTTATGGAATTTACCAGACTGTCCTGATAACCTGGAACGGGAACGCCTGTGTCAATTAAAAGTAATTTACCGGAATTGCCTTTTATCAGATAGGCTTCTGAAAAATAATTACGGATATGATATACCCCGACTTTACTGTTGTCATTTTTGTTTTGTGCAGCTGCAGTAAAAGTTGTGATACACATTAGAAAGAGAAACAATAAAGAAAAACGTTCCTTACTGTTAGAATACATTGCCTTTTTCATTTTTATGATATTAAAATTATTTGTCCTTATTGACACTGCAAATCTGGGACAGAATAAGAAAAATAAAAATGAACTGGTTTAGGAAATAAGGTTGAACTGGTTTAACTTTTTGATGCTTTTCCGTTTCGGATTTTGCTGAGGTATTCGGTACTGAAGCCCAGATATGAAGCCAGGGCGTATTGCGGAACACGCTTGGCGATTGCCGCATATTTGCTCATGAATTCATCGTAACGTTCTTCGGCGGTTTTGGTAAAATTAGACAGGAGTCTTTTTTGCTGGAAGGCCAATGAGCGCTGGGTGATGATACGTTCGAATTTTTCAAGTTTGGGTATTTCTGCCAAAAACCGTTGCTCGTCTTCATAAGCGATCTGAATGAGAACTGAATCTTCCAGTGCTTCGACAAATAAAGTGGCAGGCTCCTGATAGATTAAACTGCTGTAATCCGAGATCCACCAGTCTTCTATGGCAAAAGATAAGGTGTGTTCCTTGCCTTCCTTGTCTACCAGATAACCCCTGAAAGCGCCTTTTACCACATAGCTTTTATGTTGGCATACAAAGCCGGGCTGTACAATGAACTGTCTTTTTTTGACTTTGGTAATTTTCAAAAAGCCGGCCAGATGATTTTTTTCATCATCGGTCAGATCGACGTATCTGGAAATATAATCTATTACGGGCAGTAAATCCTTCATCCGGCAAAGATAAAATATTATTTATGGATGAGGAAGTATCTGTTTTTATTCTTTAACATTTTCGGATGTAAATCTTTGTTTGAATTTCATAACTTTGCCTCATGAAGGAAAACAGTATTTCGGAACCAGTTGATTTTAATACTTCTGACTTAAAACTGAAAGGGTTTAAAGTGTACGAAGCCGGAAACGACTGTAATACCATACCTACTTATAACCGCAGGGATTTTTATAAAATCTGTATCAATACCGGCCAGAATATCATTCAGTATGCGGACAGGGGTATTGAAACTGACGGAACTATTCTGTTTTTCGGCAATCCTCATATTCCGTATTCCTGGGAAATAACTTCTGCATCTTATCACGGTTTTGCCTGTGTTTTTACCGAGGAATTCCTGAAGGTCAATGACCGCTCGGAAAGCCTTCATGAATGTCCGTTGTTTAAAATCAGCGGAACACCAATCTTTTATTTATCTGCAGAACAAAAGATATTTATAACCTCTCTTTTTCAGAAAATGATTGTAGAGCAGGATACCGATTATGTGTTTAAAGACGATTTAATCCGCAATTATATTAATCTGATTATTCATGAATCGATGAAAATGCAGCCTTCGGAAAATTTCTTTAAACATAAAAATGCTTCCGCAAGAATTACCTCTTTGTTTCTGGAGCTTTTGGAAAGACAATTTCCCATTGAAACTAAAGATCAGCCACTTGTATTGAAAAATCCGCAGGATTACGCACAAAATCTGGCGGTTCACGTCAATCACCTGAATCGTTCGGTAAAGGAAATTACAGGAAAATCGACTACAGCACACATTACCGAAAGAATTATCAGTGAAGCAAAAGCATTGTTACAGCACACGGACTGGAGTATTGCAGACATCGGATATTCCCTTGGATTTGAATATCCGAGTTATTTCAACAATTACTTCAAAAGACTTACAGGAACGGTTCCAAAATCGTTACGAATGTAAATTGTTTCAAATTCTTAATTTTTTGTTTGATTTTCATTATTTCTGATCAGATTTACCGTTGTAAATTTGCCCTCAGAATAAGGAATTATTGATCAGATTTCTTTTACCGGCTAAACATAAACTTCCATAAGCACATTCTTGCTTGATTTAGTTGCGGTACTGACAATAAAAATAAAGCTTTATAACGGTAAGGCTAAGGACAATACTCAAATAAATTTTAAATAGAAAACTAACGCAATTAACAACTAACTTTATGTCAACAAAATATACTACAGTTACTGAAGAAGGGAAAATTTCGAATTCGTATATGACCGGTGATGTTTCTTATAAAAAACAAACCAGCGACATTCATCCCGAAAATACAGTTATCAAAGATGTTGCTTTTGAACCGGGTTCGAGATGCAACTGGCATATCAATTCCAGTTTGCAGCTGTTTATAGCTACGGATGGAATTGGCTATTATCAGGAAAGAGGAAAAGGGATGAAATTAGTTCATAAAGGACAAGTATTGACAGTATTGCCCGGAGTAGAGCATTGGTACGGCGCTACGCCCTTCAGTCGTTTTTCACATATAGCAATCATTACAGAAATCGACAAAGGCAAAGGAATCTGGTTAGAGAGCGTAACGGACGAAGAATACAATAGCTTTGGGAAAAGCTACTAAGTTCCTGAGAAAAGAAAAACCTTAGAACCTTAGCATCTCAGCACCTCAGTCCCTTTAAAAAAAAAATAAACCCCTGAACATTACTGTCCAGGGGTTCCCCCAAAAAAAAATACCAATACCAATTCTATTTTTTGTCTAAATTTTGCTTAAGCATTTTAGCATGTTCCAAATGAGCGGTTAAGCCGGCAATATTATTTGATGCCCAAACTTTAACATCTTCATCTTTAGCATCCTCAGAAGCCTTTTTTAGTTTATCAATTGCTTTTTCGTGACCGTCGATCATCATATCAGCAAATTTTTTGTCAAAATCAACTCCTGATTTTTCGTTCAGTTTATTGTATTCTTCCTGACCTTCTTCAGTTAAAGAAGTTGGAAGAGTGAAATTTTTTGCTTTTGCTAATGCACTTACTTCAGAAGCAGATTTAGTGTGCTCATCAACCAACATTTTACCAAATTTTTTCACTTCTACATTTGTACTTTTGGTCTGAGCCAGTTTTCCGATTTCGATTTCAGCTAAATTTACTTCAGCGATATCTACTAAAAATTCAGAATCGTCTTTTTTATCTTCTATAGAATCAAATTTAGCTTCATTTGTATCTTCAGCAACCTCTTTCGGGTCTTCTTGTTTAGTTTCATTTTTGCAGGAATTTAGGAATATAATGATTAGTCCGGCGCCTAAAATAACTTTTCCTGCTAGTAGTAACTTTTTCATGATTTTGTGGTTTAAATGTTATGATGTAAAATTATTCAGAAGACAGAAGAATATTTTACAGCATTTTTGAAAAATGTTACAGGATTTAAATATCAGTAAATAAAAAATAGTATTTAATGAAAATGAATCCATAAAAATTATAGGTGTTTTAATAAAGGCTTTGACTTATAGCTAATTATGAAAATTTATCCAAAAATTCTATAACGTCTTTTTCGTGGTTTATCATGAATTTTGAGGAACTATACATACTTATCATAATCACTTAAAATTTATTGTCATGCCAGATCCAAGAATTAAAAACGAGGAGCAATACGAAGCACTTTTAAAAAAAGGATATAGTAAAGAAAAATCAGCACGTATTGCAAATACTCCTGATTCGGGAGAAAAAGGAGGTCACGCAAAACCTTACGAAGAATGGACAAAAGACGAATTGTACCAACAGGCCAGAAAAGTAGGCATACCGGGGCGTTCTTATATGTCTAAAAAAAATCTTATCAAATCATTGCGCAACAACTAGATTGCCAAATTAATCTTTGAGAAAATAATATGAATGCTAAAATCGCCCAGGGAAAACTAATGGAGCAATTAATAAAAACGCCCCAGTTGGTTTTAGAAAAATTAGATTTAATTTATGTAAACGATCACAAGCTTACTATACAGCGCTGTAGGGAGGGTGAAGGTTTTGTTTATAAAAAGAATGGCAGATGCGTTAAAAGGAAAAGTGAATTGAAACGCTTTAACAGTTTAGTACTTCCGCCTGCCTGGGAGAATGTAAGGATTACAGACTTAACCAACGGACACCTTCAGGCGGTAGGAACAGACGATAAAAACCGAAAACAATACCGCTATCATCCGAAGTGGAATCTGATCAGGAACCAGACGAAATTTTATAAAATAGCCGAATTCGGAAAGTTTCTTCCTAAAATCAGAAAGCAGGTCGATTTGGATCTGGAACAAAAGGAATGGAACAAAAACAAAGTAATTGCACTCGTCATCCGATTGATGGAGGAAACGCACATCAGAATTGGAAACGAAAAATACGCCAAAGACAACAGATCCTACGGGCTTTCAACCTTGCGAAAGAGACATATTAATATTGACCGCAATTCACTTCGATTTGAGTTTGTTGGGAAAAAAGGAAAACAGCATACCATCACTACCAGAAATAAACAGCTGATAAAATTAGTAAGCAGGTGTGAAGAAATCCCGGGTTGGGAAGTTTTTAAATACTATGATGAAAATGGCGAGCGAAAAGTTCTGGACAGCCATATGGTGAACGAATACCTGCATGAAATTTCCGGAAAACATTTTAGTGCGAAAGATTTCAGAACATGGGCAGCCTCCCTGATATTTTTTGAAACTTTAATGAACATAGGAATTGCAGAGGAAGAAAAAGAAATAAAAAAGAATATTTTGACCGCTATTGACATTACGGCAGAAGCACTGGGAAATACCAGAAGCGTATGCAGAAATTATTATGTGCATCCTCTAATCGTAGCAGGTTACGAAGATGGTTCTTTGGGTGAGTATTTTGATAAAGTCCGTAAAAACCGAAGCAATCAAAAATATTTTTCACGTTCAGAAGTGGTTTTTTCCGAGTTAATAGGAAGCTTTCAACCCGAATTTTCAAACGGATTGAGCTAATACTTATGTGGATTGCGTTAATGTGTCTGAATAAAAAAAAGCAATTTTGAGACGATCAAAGGAGTTCAGATTGGAAAAAAAAGCGGCACATATATCTTTTGGTAGATGTGTCGTTTTAATTTAAACAAAATTATAAAGTTATGGGAACTAAAAGTGGTGCTTATCAGGATGTATATATAAAAAGGGAGAATGAGATGGTAAGTTTAAAAAATGATGTAACAGATTTTTGTGAAAAGTACATCAGACCCGTTCATCCCGAAAATTGGGACTGGTCGGTAAGGGATTTTGAAAATCCGGAAAACGACCCAACCATTGATGAAGCAAGAGCAATTGCTGCTGTTGTTTATAATGATTTGCATGAAAATCGCGATACAGACGTGGACCTTTCGACTATGAATAATGTAGAAGCTATTAAAGCCTATTTAAATCCGAATAGCAAACACGAAAGATTTAATATGGAAGAATTTGCTTTTGCCTTAAAAGTAGAGTTAGAGCACGGAAAGATAAAGGATGTTAATGTAACGAACAACCATCCATTCCTTACTGCTATGATCGCACTGGCGCATATGACGGAAAGCCTGACGTATTACAAAAGACTCGCTGTCATGGAAGCACAGGGCGAGATCTATGAGATCATGCGTAAAATCGAAAGTTCCACTACCGGAAAAGAGGAATGGTATAAAGAACTGGGCAAAGCCGAACAGGAACTAAACGAAGCCAGATCCGGTCTCGCAGAACGCCTGGAAAGAATGGATGATATTCCTCCTTTGGAAAAAATAGGGGATTAGGTTTTATAAAATAAAAAATGCAAAAAAGCCGTTACATCTAGTAGCGGCTTTTTTAGTTCTTTCTCCTGAATTAGAATTTTCTTGGATCATTGTCCGGATAATTATCACCTGAGTCTTCTTCTTCGATTTCATCTTCTTCAAGGTCGTCTTCGAGATCATCGTCATCGTCATCCTGATCGATGTCTTCAAGATCTTTATCCGTTTCGGTAAAATCATCGTCAACATCTTTTGGATTGTCAAATTCGTCGTTTAAATCCTCCTGATCTTCATCGTGCTCGATATCACCGGGAGCATGAAAATCATCGTCCAGATCATCAATTTCATCATAATCTCCCTCATCATTAGTGATTTGTTCCTGATCCGGGATGGCTTTATTCGGATCGTAGCCATTTATGGTACGGCCATAATTTTTAACATCGCTATAATTATGGTTTCCTGTTCTTATTTCGTTATTGCTATAGAGTACTTCATTCATAATAGCATTTTGCTTGTTTAAGTTAGCAGTTCTCATTTTTTTATCTTTAGTTTCCATGATATAAAATTTTACTAGTTAGTATTACAAATCTACCATGCGTGCTGTTCTTTTTTCTTACAGAATTTTAATTGCTAATTCTATAATTAACAGGTGTTTATGTTGTAATTTAACAGAAAAACCGTGTAACAAATTCGTTTTCATTGCATGTAATTTTACCATATTAATTATAAACAAAAATTATATCATGGAAACTAAAAGTAAAAAACAGACCGCACCAAAACAAACTACAAAAGCCGGTGTAACCAAACCAAAGTCAAATGCTGCTTCCGGACTTACGGAACTTTTTGAAGATGGACTAAAAGACATTTACTGGGCAGAGAAAGCTTTAACAAAAGCAATTCCCCTAATGGCAAAAAATGCTACTTCACCTGAACTGATAGATGCCCTGACAACTCATTTAACTGAAACTGAAGAACAGATCACACGTTTAGAGCAGGTTTTTGAATCGATCGGTAAAAAAGCAAGTGCAAAAAAATGCGATGCCATGGAAGGTTTAATTGAAGAAGGTAAAGGGATTCTCGAGGAAACTGAACCTGGTGTAGTGCGAGATGCAGGAATAATTGCAGCCGCACAAAAAATTGAACATTACGAGATCGCCACTTACGGTACGTTAAGACAATTCGCGGAAACGCTGGGTCTTACTGATGCCGCTGCCTTATTGGAGCTAACATTGGATGAAGAAAAAGGAGCTGATAAAAAATTAACGGAAGTTGCCGTAGCTGCCATTAATATTGAAGCAGCAGAAGAAGATGAAAAGTAAGCTGCCTGAAAAAGAAAAAGTGTTGTTTTGGCAGCACTTTTTCTTTTATAACTATTTCTGTATCATAAAAATAGAATTCTCATGCCCGAAGGTCCGTCAATTGTAATACTTAAAGAAGAAACACAGCAGTTTTCAGGACAGAAAGTAATTTCTGTTTCCGGAAATAGTGCTGTTGATATTCAAAGAATAAAAGGCAAAACAGCCTCTTTTAAAACCTGGGGAAAACACTTTCTGATTTGTTTTGACGATTTTACAGTCAAAATCCATTTACTGATGTTTGGTACCTACAGGATTAATGAACGAAAGGAAACCACACCGCGACTGAGTCTGGTTTTTTCGAATGGTGAACTTAACTTTTACACCTGTTCGGTTAAAATTCTGGAAGGTGATATTAATCTTCATTATGACTGGAGCCGGGATATAATGAATAAGAACTGGGATCCGGAAAAAGCAAAACAAAGCCTGGATAAAATTCCAAAACAAAAAATCTGTGATGCCTTACTCGATCAGGATATCTTTTCCGGCGTGGGCAATATTATAAAAAATGAAGTTTTATACCGCTGCTACACCCATCCCGAATCGCTGGTAGGAGCAATTCCGACGGATAAAATAAAAGAATTAATAGACGAATGCTCTGTTTACAGTTTTCAGTTTTTGGAATGGAAAAAGAAATTTGAACTCAAAAAGCATTGGCTTGCACATACCAAAAGTGTTTGCCTGCGCTGCAATCTTCCGTTTATAAAAAAACATACCGGCGTAAAAAGACGAAGAAGTTTTTTTTGTACCAATTGTCAAAATTTATACCAATGAAAAGTGAACTTTTAATCGGCTGTTCCAGTTATAATAACCGTTATTGGAAAGGCATTTTCTATCCTGAAAATTTACCTGCTTCCAAATGGTTCAGTTATTATTGCGAACATTTTGATACCTACGAAATGAATGGTACTTTTTATAAATTCCCAACCATAAGAATATTCGAAAACTGGTATAAAAAAGTACCGGAAAATTTCGTTTTCTCCGTAAAAGCACCAAAAGAAATCACGCACATTAAAAAATTTTCGGATTGCGAAACACTGCTTTCTGATTTCTATACTATTTGTGAAACCGGTTTGCAGGATAAATTAGGCCCGATACTATTTCAATTGCCTCCGAGTTATGATTTTAGTGAAGAAAAACTTCAGGCCATTCTAAAATCACTCGATACAAAATTTATGAATGTGATTGAATTTAGGCATAAAAGCTGGTGGAATCAGCAGGTCTGGGATGCTTTGGCACAAAATAAAATTACTTTTTGCAGTGTCAGTTATCCGGGATTGCCGGATGTTATTTTAACCGGATTCCCAATGGTTTACGTTCGACTGCATGGTGATCAGAAATTGTTTTATTCCGGGTATTCAGAAGAAAAATTAAAAGGAATAAAAGAGGAAATTTCAGAAAGTGGCAAGAAGGCTTTTGTCTACTTTAATAATACAGCAGGAACCGAAGGGATTTTGAATGCGCTGGCCTTTAAAGAACTGTAATTTGTTTTAAAATGGCTTAATAAGAAAAGCAAAAAGTCATAACGACAAAGGAGCAATCATATTCCCGCAGCTGCCGGTTATGATTGCTCCTTTGTCTGAAATGACAAAAACGACAGGAATTTACAATTTCAAAGTTCCTTCAATCCCGTCATCCATTGTTTTTCCGCTTACAAATGCAGCTGTCATTTTTGCAATGGCAACCACTTTTCCGTGTTTATTGTTCCAGTAGTAACCATCTTCAGGTACTACTTTTATCACGCATAAATTCGGATCATCTATTCCGCCTGGCATCCACACTTTTACAATCGGGTCCCATAATTCTTCTATGATTTCGCGTTTGTAAAGTATTGTCGCTGTTCCGTGTAAGGTTAAAAACTTATCATGCGGTGCAGCAAAAAAGATTTCTACCAGAGGATTTAAGGTAATTTCAGCATTCTGACTGCTGTTTCGGTCTGACAAAAACCATAGTTGTCCCAGGTCATCAATTTTCTGAACAGACATTGGTCGCGATTGCAGTCGGGTTTCTTTATACGTACAAAACATACATGTTTTTATGTCTTCTGCCAGATCTTTTATTTTATCTGCAGCAAGTTCATCTGTAAGGTCTTTATGATCTCCCATAACTTTATTTTTTTAATTGGTTATTAATGTAATTTTCATAAAAATTATGATTTAAAATCAAAATTTCTGATAAGCGTTTTATAATTATAAAGTTGCTGTTTTTGTTTTTTTTCGGGTTACAGAATTTTGCTTTTTAATTATGAGATTTCAATTCGGTTTTTTGTCAGAATTTAAAAACAAATTGTTAAATAGTTTTATTTGAATTATATTTGGGGTATAAAAGCTATTTCCTGCAAACAATGACAGATTTTACTATATTCTATACAGATGACGATGAAGATGATTTGAGCATTTTTACAGATGCGGTAGAATCTTTGCCTAAGAAAATACAACTCCAAACATACAGTGGAGGCGAAAAATTACTCAAAGCAATTTACAATCCGCCGCCAACCCCAAATATGGTTTTTTTAGATTTGAATATGCCCGGTAAAAATGGTTTTGATGTTTTGACGGAGCTTAGAAATTCTGAAGAAAAAGGAGATATTCCTATTATTATTTTTTCCACTTCAAACGAACCACGCATTATTGAAAAGTGCCGTACACTAGGAGCTAATTATTTCATAACGAAACCTGTTTTAATGCAGGACATTATAAAATCTATTGCTCATGCTTTGGAAATTGACTGGAAAAAATTCATTCCTGATTCTAAAAATTTCGTTTATAAATTATAAAATTTTGCAAAATATAGAAAAGCCAAACTGCCGTAGTTTGGCTTTTTTTATGCACGAATAAAATTTACATAAATCTTCAATAAATTGTAAGACAGTTTTTTAAAGTAGTGCATCATTTGCAATTGCCTGATGCCTTCATAAAAAATATCCCTTTGCGATGAACTCGCAAGAATTGGTTTTAAATGAGCTAAAATTTAAATGTATTGAGTTAAGCTTTTTTGGTTGTATTGCTGAAATTTGGATAACAGATTGCAAAACATACTAAAAATAAAGATCATGAAAAGAGAATATTCAAAAAACGAAACCGACTATATCAAAAAATATCAGGACGAAGGATATACCTGTAACTTTCTGTTTCAGGATGGAAGCTTAATAGATTCAGAAACTAAGTACAGTTATCCGCCGGAAGAAATATTTATTGTTGCTCACCATCGTTATGAAGGAATGAGTGATCCTGATGATATGTCTATATTATATGTAATAGAAACCAAAGATGAGAAAAAAGGAACTCATCTGATAGGATACGGACCAACTGCCGATTTGGAAGAGGCAGAATTCTTTAAGGATATTCCGAAAAAGAATTACTCTAAAAATGCAGACATTAATGAAATTGCTTCAGAGTAATTTTATTAAAAAAAGTGTGCTCCATAAAAAGAGATAACTATTTTATTTTGCTGGAAAAGAGCAGTTATTCGGGATAAATTTCTGAGTAACTGCTTTTTATTTAGAAGACCACTAAAGTATGAATTTACGCGCAACTACAAATTTTGAAATATATCTGCAAAATTGTATAACAATTTGATTAGCAACAATAACGAAATTTGAATTATCAAAAGCGACAAAAAAACCAAAAATGGTTTTGTACGTAATTTAATACTAACCGTTTTTCTTAAACTAAATCAAAATGAAAAAACTATACTTAAATACTGGTGGAATCAACACAATCTTTACTGATCTTGAAAATTCATTTGAGGGAACTTTAACGAATGATAATAATGACTATAATTTAGCTGTAAATTCTAAATGGGCAAAAGGTACTATTAGCGGAATGAGTTTTCAAAACAAAATGTCTTACATACAATTTGATATGATTTTTTCTGATGAAGTAACTTTAAGTATAGAATCTTTTCATTGTGCCCCGGTTTTTTTCGCCTATTGCTCCGCCGGAAACCTGAAACATACTTTTGGTGCAAATGGAAATGCGACCAGCCTGAAAAAAGGACAGTCCGGAATTATGAGTAACAATACCACAATTAATAATGTATTGTATTTTGAAAGAAACAAGCCCGTTAAGATTTTATTAATCGGTGTTCCTACAGCAACCTTTCAGATCGACGAAAATGCCGATTTGCTTTCAAAAATGTCCAAAATGTTTGTCAATTCCGGTGGGAATTACATGTATGTTGGGGCTCAAAACCATAAAATTGCCGAAAAACTAATTGAGTTTGACCGTATTCCTCAAAAAGGAATCGTTAAAAACCTGCTTAAAGAAAGTATCCTTAACAGTATTGTGGAAATTGAAGTAGTGCAGCACAGTTCTAACTATAGTTCACTGATTACACCAATATTAGATTTGGCTACAAAGCAAATCGATGAAATCAGAAAAATTTCAAATGTAAATATTTCCGAAGTTTTAACTTCAATTGGACATGCAGGGAAAAATTTTCCAAGATTTTTCAGAGAGAAATATCAGCTTATCAACAAATACTCTCAAAATTCGCTAGCTAAGACAGCCTAACATATCCTTAACTTGTATGACAAAAAAACAGCTTAAAACAAGCTGTTTTTTTTGTGCTTTTATTTTTCCTTTTCGTAATAAATTATAAAATAAACCATTATTAAATTGAGAAGGAGGGAAATGCTATTGGTAATAATGATAGGAAGGTCGTCTTTAAGAAAGCCATACACGACCCAGACTGCAATGCCAAAAGTGAGGACACTAAAAGTTAAAAGCGAAATTTCTTTTACCTTTTTGGTTTTCCATACTTTTAAAATCTGGGGAATTACCGAAAGGGTCACACATGTACCAGCGAGAAGTCCAACAACGTTAGTGAAATCCATATCTTTTATTTTTTAGAATCTAACAGGAGAAATTAATTGGAAAGGTTTTTCTAAAATTAGCACTAAATTTTGCCGGGCATTAACTGTATTACCACAAAAATTACCGTAATAAAAATACTTGTTTTTCTATTTTGTGCGAAAATACAGTTATAAAATAATCACATTAAAAGTGTAAGGCTATTTTAATAAGTTACCAATCATCAGAGATTAAATTAATTGGATTCAAACATGGGAATTATGAAACTATTTTTGATTATGATAAAAAAGGCTTTTCATTTTTTTTTATAAATTTGGAAGTTTGTCGGCTGTTTTTTGCAAAATGGCCGGTATTTACAGCAACAAAAAATCATTCAAAACTTAATTTTATTTTTAAATTTTAACCCGTAACGCTTTACCCCAATCAAATGATATTAATCGTAGATGATATTAAGGCTAATATAATTGCCTTAAAAAAAACGCTGGAGCTGCATGACATAGAAGTAGACACAGCAGAGTCTGGTGAAGAAGCGTTGAAGAAAATATTAAAAACTAATTATTGCCTGATTATAATGGATGTTCAGATGCCGGGTCTGGATGGTTTTGAAGTCGTTAAAATTCTTTCCGGCAATAAACGGACAAAAGAAATTCCCGTAATCTTTTTGTCTGCCATCAGCATCGAAAAAAAATACATTTTTAAAGGATACGAAACAGGTGCTGTCGACTATGTTACCAAACCGGTTGATATAGATTTACTTATTTTAAAAGTAAAAACCTTCATCAAAATTTACGAGCAGAAAAATGAATTGAGAGTGATGAAAGATTTACTTTCAAAAGAAATCAAAATTCGAAAAGAAGCTCAGGATAACCTCGAAATCAAAATTGCGGAGCGCACCAAAGAACTCGTTTTGAAAAACGAAGAACTGGAGCTCAAAAACCATGAACTGCAGCAATTTTCCTGGGTAGTTTCCCATGATTTGAATGAACCGATACGGAAGATTCAGATTTTTATTAAAATTATAAAAGAACTTTACTTAGTAGACGACGAAAAAGCAATTGATTATGTAGATCGTACGGTTAAGTCTGCAGAAAGGATGCAAACCCTTATTACAGACCTGCTCGCTTATTCCAGGTTATCGTCAAAAGTAGAACCTGAAAAAACAGATCTGAATGTTGTTTTACAAGAGGTCCTTTCTGATTTTGATTATTTGATAGAGCGTAAAAACGCAGTTATAAAAACAAGCGAACTGCCTGTAATAGACAGTATTCCAAGTCAGCTGAGGCAGGTTTTCCAGAACCTTATCGGGAACGCCCTTAAGTTCTCCGGAAATGTCGAAACTCCCGTTATTAAGATTACTTCAGAATTAATAAAAACAAAAGATTTTGACGGTGAGGTTTCGCCGGACGGAAAATATTGCCGGATTATCGTTGCAGACAACGGAATTGGTTTTGATGAAATTTACCTGGATCGTATTTTTATTATTTTCCAGAGTTTAAATGATCGCCAGACTTATGAAGGTACCGGAATCGGACTTGCAATTGCCAAAAAAATTATTGAAAAACACAACGGATTAATAACCGCCAAAAGTCAATCCGGTAAGGGAGCCAGTTTTATCATGGTCCTGCCATTAAAATATGAGAATTAAAATTAAATGGATTTAAAACCTATGAAAAACAATTTTAAAAGAAATTTACTAATTAGCTCAATGGTTTCGTTACTGGTCTTAACAATCAGTTCTACTGCTTCTTATCTAAGCATCAAAAATTTGCTGAAAAGTAATTTCTGGGTCAATCATACCCAGGATGTGATTTACAATTTAAATCAGGGAGCCTACCTCGTTACAGATGCCCAAACCCGGATGCGCGGCTACCTGATCAGTGGTGATGAACAATTTGTAAGAGCATATAATGAGTCTGAATCCGAATCAAATACATATTTTGAAAAGCTTGATGAACTGACCGGCGATAATCCGGCACAACAAAAATTGCTAAAGGATTTAAAGCCGCTGAGAGCCAATTTCTTTAAATACCTGAACAATCAGATTGTAAAAAAGCGTCTGGGGAAAAACAGTGTTGCTTTTGACCTTGAAGAAGGGAAAAAGATGATGGACGAATTGAGAACGTATTTCAAGCGCATCGAACAAAGCGAACAGATTCTTTTAAAAGAACGAAATGAAACTTCAGACCAGTACGGAACCTACAGTATCATCCTGATTGTGTTCGCTTTTGTTATTGCCTTTATCATTTCGATTGTATTTTTAATCCGGATTTTAAAAGATTTTAATGAACGTTCAGCGCTTCAGCATGAGCTGGAAAATAAAGACAGGGAAACAGCCGAAAGAATTGCCGCGATCAGCACTATTGCTACCAACATTTCCAGTGGGAATTACGATATCAAAGTAGAAGATACTAAGACGGATGCGCTTGGAAGCGTTGGGGAATCATTAAATAATATGAGTTCTTCCTTAAAATCTTCCTTCAGTTTATTATCAGAAAAAGAATGGCTGCAGGCGGGAATTGCCAAGCTTAATAATGTGATGCTGGGTGATAAAACACTGAATCAGTTATCCAAAGATGTTATTGAATTTTTATGTACCTATACCAACAGTAGTGCCGGTGTCATGTATATTCTGGAAGGAGACGAACTTTTTTCTAGTGCAGGATATAGCTATATACCGACAAAAAACAGAGAACGTATTCAGAAAGGGGACGGTTTGCTGGGACAGGCAATCGTTTCTGGTAAAATATTGGAATTGAAATCGTTGTCATCTGATTTTATTCACATTAATTATGCACTGGGCGAAATAAAACCTACTCATATTGTAGCAGTTCCTTTAATCGATCTCAGAATAGAAGGAGCAATCGAATTAGCCAGTATTTACGGCTTCTCTGACCTTCACCTGGAATTCCTGAGAATGGTAGGCAATAATATCGGTATTGCAATCAAATCAACCCAAAACCGTAAACGTGTTATGGAATTGCTGGAAGAAACACAGTCACAATCTGAAGAATTACGTATTCAGCACAGTGAACTGGAAGCAATTAATGCCGAACTGGAAGCACAGACGGAAAAATTGCAGGCTTCTGAAGAAGAATTAAGAGTACAGCAGGAAGAACTGGAACAAACCAATGAGGAACTTTCGGAACGCAGTGTTTTACTGGAAGAAAAAAATAATGAAATTCAGAAAAAATCAGAAGCGTTAGAACTGACCACACGCTACAAGTCTGAATTTTTGGCCAATATGTCACACGAATTAAGAACACCTCTAAACTCTATTTTGCTTTTAAGCCGATTATTATCAGAGAATAACAGCAAGGGCATGAATAATGAGGAAATTGAATTTGCAAAAGTAATCCAGAGTTCAGGAAACAGCTTACTGGGCTTAATCGATGAAATTCTTGATTTATCTAAAATTGAAGCCGGTAAAATGGAACTGGAATTTTTGGATGTTTCCACCAAAGAAATTACAGACAGCATGTCGAATTTATTCTCGTTTGTGGCAAAAGAGAAAAACATCGGTTTTGAAATTATTACAAAAGATGCTCCGATTGTCATTAAAACAGATAAAATGAGATTAGAGCAGATTCTTAAAAATCTAATTTCAAATGCCATCAAATTTACTGAAAAAGGGTCAGTAAGCCTGGAAATCAAAGTAAACGAAGATGACGATAAAATCATTTGTTTTATCGTAAAAGATACCGGAATCGGAATCCCGCTGGACAAACAGCCTTTAATTTTTGAAGCGTTCCAGCAGGCAGACGGCTCTACAAAACGCAAGTATGGAGGAACTGGTTTAGGACTATCCATCAGCAGGGAACTGGCAAAATTACTGCGAGGAGAGATTATCCTGCACAGTACAGAAGGAAAAGGAAGCAGTTTTACATTGTGTTTACCAGTTTTTGGGTCCTTAAGTAAAAAAGTAATAGTAGAGAAAACACCTCCTATAGAAATTTCCGAAGCGGAATCAGAAGAGTTGAAAAAAATCAAAAATAAATACATCTCGACTATTATTCCGGAGGAAATTGAAGACGACAGGGATGATATTTCAGAAGGGGACAAAGTAATTTTGATTGTGGAAGACGATCTTAATTTTGCAAAATCACTGTTAACATTCAGCAGAAAAAATGGTTACAAAGCAGTTATTTCCGTTCGTGGTGATTATGCCCTGAATTTTGCGATCATGTACAGACCTGTCGGAATTTTACTCGATATCGAACTGCCTGTCAAAAGCGGATGGGAAGTACTGGAGGAATTGAAAAACAACGGAAATACCAAACATATTCCGGTGCACATCATGTCCTCGCATAAACTGAAGCAGGAAAGTTTATTGAAAGGAGCTATCGATTTTCTGGATAAACCGGTTGCATTTGACCGAATTCCGGAAGTTTTCACACGAATAGAGCATATCATAAACAAAGAATCACAAAAGGTTTTAATTATTGAGGACAATCCGAAACACGCAAAAGCACTGGCTTTCTTTTTAGAAACGCATGACATTAATTCTGAAATTAAAAGTGAAGTTTCTGAAGGACTGGTTGCTTTAAACAAAAAAGAAATCGACTGTGTTATTCTTGACATGGGAATTCCGGATGCCCATGCTTATAAGATCTTAGATGGTGTTAAAAAGAATCCTGGCCTGGAAAACCTGCCGGTAATTGTATTTACAGGAAAAAGTTTATCCCTGAAAGAAGAAGTTAAAATTAAAAAATACGCAGATTCGATTATTGTCAAAACCGCCCATTCATACCAGAGAATGTTAGATGAAGTATCTTTGTTTTTACATTTGGTAGAAGAAACAAAAGGAGCAGACGGTAAAAAAGAAAGCCATAAAAAGCTTAATTTGCTGAATAATGTACTGCACGATAAAAAAGTACTGATTGTAGACGATGATGTTCGAAATATCTATTCGCTGACCAAAGCCCTGGAGATTTTTAAAATGAATGTCATCACAGCATTTGACGGAAATGAAGCAATCAAAATACTGGAAGAAAACCCGGATACGGATATCGTTCTTTTAGACATGATGATGCCCAATATGGATGGTTATGAAACGGCAGAAAAAATACGAACAATACCTAAATTTATTAACTTGCCACTAATCGCCGTGACGGCAAAAGCAATGACAGGAGACCGGGAAAAATGCATCAGGGCGGGTGCGTCGGATTACATTACCAAACCGGTTGATATAGACCAGTTATTGTCGTTGTTGCGTGTATGGTTATATGATAAATTTTAATGATAAAGGATTACGAAATGAGCAGAAAGAGAGTCTTAATTATTGATGATGATTCCAGAAATATTTTCGCTTTGGCGCATACACTGAAAGTTAAGTCATTTGATTGTATATCGTGCTTAAGTGCCGAAGAAGCATTAAAACTGTTACAGACAGAGGAGACGGTTGACGCCATCCTGATTGATATGATGATGCCCGAAATGGACGGTTATGAAGCTATTCCGCTAATAAAAAAAATACCTTCCAGAGAAGACACACTGATTGTTGCCGTAACGGCACAGGCCATGACCGGTGATAAGGAAAAATGCCTTGAAGCCGGTGCCGATGATTATGTTTCAAAACCTATTGATGTAGATAAACTGCTTAAAGCATTATCTAAAATTTGAATTTAGTATGATTGAAGATATTGAGTTAGAAACCCTTATAAATGATATTTACGAATATTATGGCTTCGATTTTGGGAGTTATTCAAGAGCATCTTTAAAAAGGCGTGTCAACAGGATATATCAGTTGGAAGGGTTTAAAAATTTTTATGAATTTCTGTCAAAGGTCAGGTACGATCCGGAATATTATAAAAATATGATTGACGAAATTACAGTAAATGTTACTGAAATGTTTCGTGATCCTGCTTTTTATAAGACGGTCAGAAATGAAATTTTGCCGCAGCTGGCGACAAAACCTTTCATTCGTTTGTGGCATGCAGGTTGTTCTACAGGTGAAGAAGTGTATTCTATGGCCATTATGCTCAAAGAGGCGGGACTTCTTCATAAATCGATTATTTATGCCACCGATATCAATTCGAAAGTTCTGGAAACGGCCAAAAAAGGAATTTTTCCCTTGCGGATGATGAAAGAATACTCCGAAAATTACCGTGATTCCGGAGGACAGGAAGATTTTTCTACTTATTATATTGCCAATTATGGTATCGCCAAATTCAATGAAGAATTAGCCGAAAAAATGGTTTTCTCCCAGCATAATCTGGTTTCAGACAATTCCTTTAATGAATTCGACTTTATTTTGTGCCGCAATGTTTTGATCTATTTTGATAATAATTTGCAAAAAAGAGTCATCAATTTATTTGACGAAAGTCTTGCAGTCCTGGGATTCTTAGCTTTAGGAACAAAAGAAACTATAAAATATTCTATATCTACTACTAAATATAAACAGTTAGAGAAAGAGAAGGTATGGCGGAAGATAAAATAAATGCAAAATGTAAAGTCGTTATTATCGGAGGTTCTGCAGGGAGTTTAAACGCTCTGATGCAAATTCTTCCGGAAATATCCGTTTTAAATTCTTTCGCCCTGGTAATTGTACTTCACAGAAGAGGTACAGACGATATGACGCTGGAAGAATTAATAAAAATAAAAACCGAAGTTCCGGTAAAAATAGTACAGGACAAAGAACCTATACTACCGGGGTTCTTATATGTGGCGCCGTCCAACTACCATTTATTGTTTGAAAAGAACGAGACGATTTCCCTGGATACCTCAGAGAAAGTAAACTACAGCCGCCCCAGTATCGATGTTTCTTTTGAATCTGCAGCTGAAATTTACGGAGACAGCCTGGTTGGAATTTTACTGTCAGGTTCCAACTCTGACGGCACGGAGGGATTAAAAATGATTCAGAAAGCCGGCGGAATAATCATTGTTCAGGACCCGGATTCGGCAGATATGCCTTTTATGCCCAGTAACGCCATAGTACACACTACACCGGATTATATTTTGAATACCGATGAAATCTTAAAATTTATTATTTCAATCAACAGTTAACCATTCTCCTAAAAATTATTATTCCATAACACTTTCATAAAACGATTTCAGGTTTTAATAACTAAAATTGCAGCTTGTAAACTTATATAAGCCCATTCATAAACTGTTGTGCCATGATTGTAAAAAATAGAATGCTCCTGCCGGAAAAATATGCCGTTCGTTTAATTTTTTTAGTCCTGCTTTTTTTCAATTATACCTTTTCAGCACAAAAGAAAACCAAACTGGATGGGGTTCAGGTAGCTTTTTTATCAGACGTGCATTTACAGGATTTGTTCGGAAAATTTTCGGATAATGAATACCGCGGAATTCTAAATCCGAAGACAGGAAAATATATGTTGCTTCGAACGATGGCTTCGCAATTGCATTCTACGCGAATCTTCAATGAAAATTACTTTGCTTTTATTGCTGCTCTAGATGATATCGCTAAGCGAAAAATAAAATATGTGGCACTTCCCGGCGATTATACAGATGATGGCCAGCCGATACATGTTCGCGGACTGGAAAAAATCTTATCGGAATACCGAAAAAAATACGGAATTGAATTTTTTATCACCACAGGAAATCACGATCCAGTTGGGCCATTCGCACACGAATCGGGGAAAGAGGACTTTTTAGGAAACGGAGGAAAAAATCAGCCGATTTACAGTAAACCCGAAATGTATAAACCTAATTTAGACCTGGAACAGCCTGTTGTCGTTACAGCCGATATAGCCAAAATGGGTTATTTGGGAATTACGGAAGGACTGAAAGATTTCGGATTTTATCCCAATAAAAAATATAAATTCTGGTCAACACCTTTTGCAGCTTATACCAGTCAGAATTATACCTATGCAAAAGCTGCTGAAGCCGCTTTATTGTCCAACAGAGTTTACAATGTAGCTCCCGGTTATGAAGTTCCCGATGTGAGTTATGTAGTAGAACCGGTTGAAGGACTTTGGTTAATGGCGATTGACGGAAATGTTTACATTCCGAAGAAAAATGCAACGACAGATCCAATAGACCCAAAGAATTATTCCGAAGCAAGCACGGGCTACAACAATGTGCTTTCGAACAAAAAACATTTAATAAAATGGGTAGCGGATATTTCACTTGAAGCGAAAAAACAAGGAAAAACCCTGATTGCTTTCAGTCATTTTCCCATGATTGATTTTAACGATGACGCTTCCGCGGAAATAAAAGAATTGCTGGGTCCAAACAAATGGCAGCTCAACCGGGTTCCGACAGAAGAAGTAGCGCAGGTTTTTGCCGATGCAGGACTGAAGATTCACTTCGGAGGACATATGCACATCAACGATACAGGAGTGCGGACTACCGCAAAAGGCAATACGCTGGTCAATATTCAGACACCTTCACTGGCAGCGTATATTCCGGCTTATAAATTACTGACGATTCAAAAAGATAATCTGGTCGATATCCAAACCATTACGATTGATAATGTTCCCCATTACGATGAACTTTTCGATTTGTACAAAACGGAATATCAGTTTCTCGAAAGTAAACACACCAAAGACATCTGGAATATTGACATCTTAAAAACGAAAAACTACCACGAGTTTACCGATTTCCACCTCAAAGAGCTGGTTCGTCTGCGTTTTTTAGCAGATGACTGGCCGGCAGCGTTCAAAGATTTTATACTCAAAGTAACCGGAGAAGATTTAGTGGTTTTGGCCAATATAAAATCAGATCAGGATTTTGATGCAATTCTCAAAAACAAAGAAAACTTCAAAACAGAATGGGCCGCCGCCGAACAAAAAACGGCTGCATTACTGGCTGAAAATAAGCTCAGAAAAGAAGATTTCAAAAACTGGACGGGCTATGATCTTCTGGTCGATTTTTACCGTTTCAGAAGCGCCGATGAATTAGCCTTAACAGATGTAGGAACAGAACGGGCCGGACAATATAAAATACTGTCACAGTTGTTTTCTGAGAACTACAAAGAAGAAACGATTTCAAAAGAAAAACCATTACAAAACCAAATGCGCCTTTTCCTGACGATCTTCAGTAAATTCATGCACGAAGTTCCGGCGGATCATTTTAGTGTTGATTTGAAAACGGGAAGGGTTAGGTAGTTTTCAGTCTCAGTTTACAGTCGTAGTTTGGAAACTGCAAACCGGGACTGCAAACCGGGACTTGTTTAACCGCAAGGCACGCAAAGTTCTTTTGTCTAGTTTGTGTTGAACAAACGCAAGGTGCGCAAGGCTTTGTCAATAATCTTGTTAAGCAGGTTTTAACCGCAAGGCACGTTAGAATTATAGCAAATTTTATGAAGTTTGTTTCACGCAGATTTTGCAGATTTTCTGCACAATTTTTGTCATTTCGACGAAGGAGAAATCTCATTTGCTGAATCCGTGTAGTATAACAAAACAGAACATAAAAAATCTGCAGAATCTGCAAAATCTGCGTGAGAAAAAAAAGAAAACCCAACACAAAAAATCAGGTTTCAGATTCAACCACAAAGTAGAACCTGAAACCTGAAACTAAAAAAAACTGAAACTATTTTACTCCATTAACAGGATTAACTCTGGCATAAGTTCCATCATCATATTTAATTTGATAAGGCGAATTAAAAAACGTACTTGGCAAATAATAATCGGTAGTAATGACCTGCGCTCCTGAAGCTTTTGCTGCTTCAAAATGCGAATAATCATTGGCTCTTGCTTCTTTGGTATCCGAATCGGCTCTGGTGCGTATAATATATCCTTTTTTAACAAGTTCCGCAATTTCAGGATCTGTGGAATTGTTTCTGAATAAAGCTGCTGCCTCGGGTTTTCCGGGTTCAGCATTTATAAAAACGGCGCGTCCTTTTAGGGACGGATGATTTAATGCGTACAAATCTCTTTTTGTGCCGTTGTTGTCCAGCAGGAATAGAAATCTTCCCTTTGCTTTTTTCAGTGTTGGCCAGTTGTTATGCAAAACCGCTTCTTCAAGCGTGCTGTATTTTCCTCTCACCATATCCGGTGTAATCAGTTTAGCGTTCCCTAATTCTTTACGGATTACTTTGTCTAAAGCATCAAATACTTCCGGCGTGAAATCTTCCGGTTTCGTTCCGAAGAAGTTGGCTTCTCCATCTTTAGGTTCCAGAGTAATAAAGACAGGAACATGACCTGGATTTGCATCCGACCATTTTTTAAGCTCCTGCAGACAGATTTCGAAAGTATAACAGGAAGTTCTGAAATCGATATCCGGCATGTGGAAAACCTTAAAACCCGGCTTATTCATCAATCCTTTCGGATCATACGCTTCTTGTGATTTTACGACGTCCAGTCCTTTTGGGTGCGCGTATTTTCCGCCTTTGGCATCCGCAAAAACATCGATTTCTAAATTGCGTAAGCCTTTATTCAGTTGTTCTGTTAAACCAATATGCGTGTATTGCAAACCTTTAAGGGAACGTGTGGTGTCTTTTGCCTGAATAAGATTGTATAAGTCCGTTTCGATAGCGTGTCTGTAGCTGTTGTGGGAACCAATGACTTGTAATTGGTTTATTTTCAGGTTTTCGTTTTGTATTTGTGCAGTGCATTGCAGGGTACCGGCAAGACATAATGCAAACAGGAGATGTTTCATAATTTGAATTGGTGATGTAATTGTAATTAGGATTAAAGGGCGAGGGGAGAAGAGCTGAGAATACTTCCTCTTTGGGTTTACTAATTTAAAAGTATCATCTGGTTTTTATGTTAGTTTAAAAAAAACAAATTGAAAACGGATTATCATTTCTTCGCTGAAAAAGTAGTATTAGTACAGCAAAAGAGTTTATTATTTAATTTAAAGTTAACCTTCAGGCAAAAAATATTGGTGTAACATTTTATTATTTTACAATATGAAACAGTCCCCAATATTGTTATGAAGAACCCTGAAATATTCGAAAAAACGTATACGGAATACTGGAAAAAATTAAATGCCTTTTCGTATACCATGACTCAGGATAAAGATTTGGCACAGAACATTGTTCAGGATGTTTTTGTTGACTTATGGGAGAGAAAAGACGACTTCAGTATTAATGCTATCGAACCTTATTTATTCCGTGCAGTCAAGAACCAGGTTTTTAAGCATTACCAGAACAACCGTTTTGACAAGACCATTCTGGAAGATAAATTCGAAGATTATATTATTGACAATTTCACCTCCATTGACCCTGAAGTTATGGACCTGCTTTATTCCTTATTAGACAAACTTCCCGAAAAAAGAAAAGAAGTTTTACTGATGTATAAATTTCAGGACATGTCCATCGACCAGATTGCTGCGGAACTTGGAATATCAAAACAAACCGTTAAAAACCAAATTTCTTCGGGTTTGAAACAACTGCGTGAAGGCCTGAAAGATCTGGCCTGGCTGGCACCTTACATCGTTTTGCATCAGAATTTTTTAAAATAACTTTCTGTTAATGGTTTCATAATATTTCCGGATAGTACGATTTCCGGTTTCCGGTACTTATAGATAACAATAAGTATTATGATAAAAAGAATCAAACACAGTTTAGGGTATCTTATAGATAAAAGTGCTCAGCATAAAACTTCAAAAGCAGAAGAAAATTTATTAGATCATTTTGCCTTTACTGAATTTAAAAAATCAAAATGGGATGAAGCTTCGATGGGCAATAGCGACGAAGTTTCCCAAAACATATATAAAGGGATTCAGCTTCGAATAGCGAAGAAGAAAAGTTTTAGTCCGTATTTGAAATATATGGCTGCTGCCAGTATTCTTTTTCTTGTTGGTTTAGGATTTTTTTATAAGCCGAATGCATCAATCGAAAAGCAATTAACATTTAAAACTGCATCATCTCCAAAATCAATCCGGTTAAGTGATGGTACGAAAATTTATCTGGCAGCAAATTCTTCTTTTCAATACCCTGCGCAGTTTAAGGGCGACGAAAGAAAAGTTTCCTTACTGAAGGGGAATGCTTTTTTTGACGTGGCAAAAGACAAAGAACATCCTTTTATTATTCACTCCGGACCAATCAAAACAAGGGTTGTCGGAACCTCTTTTCATATTCAGTTCTCCAAATCAAAATGTGAAGTGCTTGTCGTAACCGGAAAAGTAAATGTTTCAACCAAAGATCAGAGTGTGGATTTAGTTCCTAATGAAGAAGCCTTATTCCTGGGTAGAAAATTATCGAAGCTGCCAATCGATAAATCACTTTCAATCAATTGGTACAACACTGACATTACGCTTAATGAGGCAACATTAAAACAGGTAATTACCATTTTACAATACAAATACGGAGTCACCTTTTCATTTAAAAATGAAACTGTGCTAACCACGCCGGTGACTGTTTTTATAGAAAAGAATGCTTCACTCGATAGTGTCCTAAAACAAATAAACTATATCACAAACCTAAAATTCAACACCTATGACGGAATAATACAAGTGAATTAAAAAACAAAAAAAAGCAGTTGCTGAGAACAACTGCGATTAATAATTAAGTATCGAAAAACCAATAACTTAAATCATGTATTTTAAACGAATCAATTTAAATTTTCTAAAGAGAACTTTCTTTTTAGTTCTGGCAACACTATCCGTTCAAATCGGTTACAGTGCTACTACTCTTAAAAAATCAAATGTAAAAAATAAAATAGAAAAAGCAACTTTAGTTTCTATTTTTTCAAAATTGAGCCAGCAAACGGACTATAAATTTAGTTACGGACAAGCTATTATTGCTGATAACACAGTTTACACAGTAAATTATACGAACGAATCTGTAGCGGTAATTTTAAGCGATCTTTCTAAGAAAGCAAATTTCAATTACAACATCAACGGAAAATTAGTTTTAATTCAGAAAAGTACACCTTCAAAAATTTCAGACTCAGCAGAAAAAATTAGAATAAAAGGTAAAATTGTTGACGAAAACGGTGTGCCAATGCCTGGCGTAACGGTTTTAGAAACAGCCACTAAAAATGCTACCGTGACTAATTTTGACGGAGAATTTGAACTTTCTGTTACTGAAGGCAAAACGATCGAAGTTTCTTATTTAGGGTATCAAACGAAAACGGTTGGTGTACAACAGAATTTCATGACCATAAAATTAGAGCCAAATACCTCAGAATTGAGTGAAGTTGTGGTTGTAGGTTATGGTAAACAGTCTAAAAAAGACGTTACCGGAGCGGTAACACAATTAGAAGCGACTAATTTTAAACAAGGTGTAAACATCTCTGTAGATAATTTAATTCAGGGAAAAGTGGCCGGAGTTCGTGTGGTGAGTTCAAGCGGTGAGCCGGGAGCTGGTGTAAATGTTACGATTCGTGGAGTGGGATCGATCAGAAGCGGAAGTACACCTTTATTTGTTGTGGATGGTATGCCATTGTCTAATGATGATACAAGCCCTGCCGGAACTAATGTTGGTTTTGGAGGTTCAGCTGCAAAAAATCCATTAAACTTTTTGAATACAAGTGATATCGAATCGATTACAGTTCTTAAAGATGCATCTGCAGCGGCTATTTACGGAGCAAGAGGATCTAATGGAGTGGTATTGGTTACGACTAAAAAAGGATCTAAAGGCGAAGGAACATTAACGTTTGATTCTTATATGGGAGTTTCGAGTGTTGCTCATAAATTAGATGTTTTAGATGCAAACCAATATAGAAGTGCTATAAAAGATAAAGCATTTGATCATGGCGGAAACACAGACTGGCAGGATGTTATTTTTAGAAGTGCAATTACTAAAAATAATTCATTGTCTTTTGCTAAACAAACGGAGTCAGGCAACTACTATGCCTCTGTTGCACAAATGGATCAGGAAGGAATTATTCATAACAGTAATTTCAAACGTCTTTCAGGCAGAATTAATGCTGCCGAATCCTTTTTAGACAACAAACGTTTAAATATAAAACTGAATCTTACTGCGAGCCAGACTACAGATGATGGAGTTCCAACAAGTGATGACGGTGGTTCTAACGGACAATTGATCGTACATACTTTGATGGCTAATCCAACCAGATCCGTTTTTGATGCCAACGGAAAGTACACCAATTTTAATATGAACGCACATTATAACCCTGCTTATTTATTAAGTGTTTATGAAGATCAAACGCGTACGTTAAGAGTTTTAGGAAATCTGGAGGCTTCTTTCAGAATTATCAGCGGATTAGAATATAAATTAAATATTGGTATAGATCGTTCTACATCAGAAAGAAATACTACAATTTATCCCAACCTTACCGATTTAAACCCAAAAGGTAAATATGTTCAGAACAATCTGGATTCAAAAAATTCATTGATTGAACATTACCTAACTTATAGTAAGGCATTAGATAAACATAAATTTGAAGTTCTTGGCGGATTCTCTTATCAAAAATTTGAAAGATCAGGAACAAGTTTCAGTATTGATGGAATTTCAGCGCAGGGAGCAGGTGTAAAACCATCTATTAATCCAGGTTTTGCAGGAACGCAGTCTGGTACAACAGGTTATGCTCAGGAAAACGAATTGCAATCTTATTTCGGAAGATTAAATTACAGTTTTGATAATAAATACTTATTGACAGCTTCTATGAGAGCTGATGGTTCTACACGTTTTGGAGATAATAACAAATACGGTTATTTTCCTTCATTTGCTTTAGGATGGAATATTTCTAATGAAAATTTCCTGAAAGATTCTCAAACAATCAATAACCTAAAGCTTAGAGCAAGCTGGGGACAAACAGGAAATCAGGAAGTACCAAATAAACAAACTAAGGCCAGTTACTCTTTGGCTGGCCCGGACGGATATTATTTATATGATGATTTAAATCTTGTAAATGGTGTTTCTGTTTCCAGAACAGCAAATCCGGATTTAAAATGGGAAGTTGTTACACAATATAATTTAGGTCTTGATTTCAATTTATGGAATGACAAATTTTATGGAACTGTAGACTATTTTAATAAAACAACTACAGATGCTATTTTGTTTATAAATTCAACTCCTTTGAGTCAGACAAAATTTATCTGGACAAATATTGACGGTAAAATTGTTAATAAGGGTATTGAGATTACCCTGGGTTCTAAAATCATCGACAGCAAAGATTTCAGCTGGAATGTTGATGTGAACGGATCAACATTAAACAACAAAATTGAAAACTTACCGCTTTCAGAAATCTTAACAGGTGCTATTTCCGGTCCTGGACAATCAGGTGTTAATGCTAATATTTACAAAAGCGGTTACTCGGCTGGTTCATTCTATTTGTTAGAGCACACTGGTTTTGATCAAAATGGAGCAAACATATTTAAAGACCAGAATGGAGACGGTAAAATTGATAACAGCGACCGAATTATTATTGAAGGAGCTTTGCCAACTTTTTATTACGGTTTCAACAGTGATATGAGATATAAAAACTTTAGTTTTTCATTCTCAATTATTGGACAAACAGGCGGTTATTTGTTGAATAATACAGGATTGAATGCTTTAAATATTAACAACTTAGCATCAGATCGTAACGTGGCAACAGGATATTATGAGTCAGGCGCAAACCCAACAAACTCGCCAATTTTGTCTACACTTTTCCTGGAAAAGTCTGATTTTATAAGATTAAATGCGGCACGTATAGGTTACAATTTTGATTTGAAAGGATTGAACTGGATGAATGGCTTAACACTTTATATTACAGGAAATAACCTAATTACAATTACAAATTACACAGGATTTGATCCATTAGTAAACACTCCTAAAGCAACTGACGGAAACCAATCTATTGGTATTGATTACGCAGCTTATCCAACTTCGAGAACGTTCAGTTTAGGAGCAACTTTAAAATTATAAATTATGAAGACAAAGACATTTTTAAGCATAAAATTTTTAACATTATTCTCTTTTATTTTTCTTCTGAACAGCTGTACCGATCTGGATGAAGTTTTTTTAGATGAAATACCCGGAAATACAGTTTCAGATCCTGCGGGTTCGCTTGCTGCTGCTTATGACAGGTTGGGTGACGGAACTTTCGTTGATCATGGAGCCATTTTTGCCATGCAGGAATACACTACAGATGAAGCTATTTTACCAACTCGTGGAAGTGACTGGGGAGATGGCGGAAAATGGAGGGATATGCACGAATTTACCTGGAGCTCTACTAATTCAATCATTGTAGGTAACTGGGATTTATTAACAAATGGTATTACACGTTGTATAACAGCTATACAATCGGCTGAACAAAGTTCAATTCCTGAAAAGAAATTATTTTCTGCAGAAGCAAAAGCACTTATGGCTTTTTACACGTATACCACTTTGGATTTATACGGACAGGCTCCATATAAAGATCCAATGGATCCAAAAGCGACTTTGCAAATCCTAAAAGCAGATACTCAAATAGATAAATTAATTACAGATGTTGAGGCTTTACTTCCTGATTTAGCTGATATTGGAACGCAGAGAACCTATCACGGAAGATTTACAAAACAGGCAGCTTATGGTTTCTTAGCTACAATGTACTTAAACCGTGCAGTGTTTAAAGACCGTTATAATGCTGCGTCAAATTTTAATTTTAATGAACCTGCCGTATCTGGTACCGGAACAGATATGGACCGTGTCATTTATTACACCTCATTATTAATCGACTCAGGGAAATTTAGTCTGGAAAGTGATTTTTTCAAAAACTTTGCAAGAAATAATGAAAATGGTAAAGAGCTTATTTTTGCAATTTCCCAAAAAATAGATTATATCAGAAACGGTTCTAACAGTTTCGCCTATGTAAGTATGGAGCGTAACCAAAGAGCATCTGCAGCAAACAGAGGCACAAATGCTGCCTGTATCACTCCGGAATTCTATGCCTCATGGGCCGGTAATCACGATGATCCAAGATTTGAGCAGCATTACCAATATGCTGATGGTACCTGGTTTATGAATGATGGTACAGATGTAAGTGTTCCTGCAACTGACATCGTGCCTAAAAGTGCCAACCTGCCATGGTTTCATTTTAACAGAGGAATTCAGGCCGGACTTCAGTATGGGCCTATATTATTGCCTTCGGGATCTCTTGAAATGGTAGGAAACCGTATTAAAGTTTCTCCATTGTTTATGGAAAAAAGTACGGGTACAAGAATGAATTTTACGCCAACATTAACATTTGCAGATCCTAATAAATCTGTTTTTGCCCAAAATGAAATCAATCAGGGAGCACGTGTTTTTAAATATGAATTTGATCCGGAAGGAGGAAACGGTAACAGTAATGTTGATATTCCGTTGTTCCGTTTAGGTGGAATTTATGCCATGAGAGCAGAAGCTTATTTCAGAAAAGGAAGTACAGGTTTGGCGATGGACGATTTAAATAAATTGCGTACCAGCAGAACAAGAGAATCCTTATTTGCAAATGCTCCCGGAAAAGCGCTTACTTCTTTAGATGCAGAACAATTGTATAAAGAATTAGGTTTCGAATTGTACTGGGAATTGCAAAGAAGACCTGAAAGTATCCGTTTTGGCAAATTTGATCTGGCCGGAACTGCAAAAGCGGCTTCTCAGCCCTTCAGAAGATTATTTCCAATTCCACAAACCATTATCGATCAGAAAGTATTCAAACAAAATCAAGGATATAATTAAGTTTTCGTGTTAGTTTATTTTTACGTAAAAGCCTGTTCATTAATTTGAGCAGGCTTTTCTTTTTATCGAATTTTCGAATTTGAAACCGTTTAATCTTCCCAGCCGCAAAGTGTCAGTCCGTAGCCCTGAGCCTGGGAAACAGTTACTTTTGTCAATTCATGTCTGCAGGCCGTTAAACCGCGGCAATTTTCGTTATAATGATATTTTTTTGCTCCGACGGGACCACAGATATACACTTTGGTTTCCACAGGATGAAAAGAGGTCAGGAGCAGTAATAGCAAGAGTGGGGCATATCTCATAGGATGGTTTTGGAATTTTTAATCGACTATTAAAAAGTATTCATTGGCTTGATGATCTGTTGCCTTTAGTTTTCCCTGACCAATCCATTCGGTTTTGATTTCAATATCGGGAATAGTATCAAAACGCAGTATTCCCGCACCATTTTTCCCTTCTACATTAATGTTTCCAAAAACAGAATCACCTTGGGCACTGACGCCTTTGACATCATAGTTATACTCATAATGACCGGATTTGCCGGTGCGGTATTCGTATTGATAATCGGTATCAACATGATAGGTTTTCGCTTCTTCCGGCGTAATGATTTTCCGGTCATTGGCGGTAATGGCTTCTTTGTAGAAGGTATTTATTTTTGGGGGCTGTACCACTTTTTTGCAGCCGGTTAGCAGGGAAAGAAATAGAAAAGGAAAGAGTAGTTTTTTAATCATAATTTTCAGCTGTTAAGATGGAGTGTGGAACGATACATTAAAATGCATCAGGTTTTGTTTTTTGCGAAATTGATACCTTTTAAACCGATTATAAATATAGAGTTGAATACGATGCAACAGCTGCGTATTTATACCTGAATTTAAACAGTTTCAATTTTATCTTTTAGAATTATCCGTTCTTTTGATTATTTACTCAAATGTAAAACCAATAAAAATCAGGAGCTTATGGTAAACCGTAAATCGGGGATAGTTACGGGTTTTTTAGAATGGCTGCAAAAAAAAGAAGAGGATTATAAAATCCTCTTGATAAGTAGTTTTGCTTCAATATGCTGTAAATTAGTGCTGATTTTCCACTATAAAATCCCTGATGATTTTTTCCATATCAGAAGGTAAGCCCGCACTTTTGATTTCGAAATGTTTTACTTTCATTTCACTAAACCATTTGGTCCAGTAAGCTTTTATCACTTTCTCCTCATAGGGATTAGTTTTACCGGGATTAATTCCTAAAACAAGCACTTCCAGATTCGATAAATCATCGCCGGCTTTGATGAAACCATAATCCTCTTTTTGAAATTTTTGCTCCCAGTCTTTCGTATTCAGTCCATTTTTTCGAATAAAATCCGGCGTAATAAAAGTCGTTCGGTTGGCTTCTTTCATGATCGTGCTGTCGAAATACATGTACCCGTCTGTTAAAATGACCAGTATATTGCGGTCTCCCGTTTCAATGCATTGGTCTTTGACTTTGGTGTCAAAAAAACTCCAGATATCCGACCCGACAAAGTTATTGTCTTTTAGGGCCGATTCATAGATTTTTGAGGTTTGCGCCGCATAATTGGAGTCTATGGAATTCAGTAAATCCTTCGATGCATTATTTTTATCGATAACAATTTTCAGTTTTTGTGAAATCGAATTGATCTCCGGATCTTTTGGCTCGGGATTAAAAAACAATTGCATTTTATCATTGATCTGACGTATTCTTTTGGATTTTAAATGCTGTGTAAAAGCTTCCGAAACCGATTTAATGTATCCTAAATCCCTCTGGTAATATTCCATGGTCGGATTTGGATTTTTCTGCAGGCTAATCCGGTCCGATAAGTCCAGTAATATGCTAATGTTATAGTTTTCTGCGACAGGTTTTTTAGTTACGGTTTCTTTTTCGTCTTTATCACCATCGGGTTTGCAGGAAAAAGCAGAAACAAATAACAGGGAAACGGCGAGTGTTTTTAGTACGTTTTTCATAAAATTAATTTTTAAAATATACCAAATGCTGAAAATCCGGATCGGTTAAATTTAACTTACTCAGATGTTCTTCGGAATGAAGTTCACAGTTTTCCAATAATTCCGTTTTTTCTTTATGTGCCAGCGCTATTTCCGTATTGATGGCCTGAAACCAGCCTTCCTTGTATTGGTGATGGTAGTGCAGGTATTCTTTTACCGGAAATACAAATCCATCGATTTTGGACTGAAGTTCCGAGATTTTTCCGGTAATGGTAATCACCTGCTGTTTGAAGTCATTGGTTTTATTGATATAGTCTTTTTTTAATTTTTCCAGATCAAGAAGATTTTCTTTTTTACCTCTTATAAAAGCCCTGATTTTATCAATATTTTCAAATTCCTTCATCACAAAATCAAAAACAAGTCCCCAGATAATATAGACCACAAATCCGGCAAAAATGATCATCCAGAATTCGGCTTCACCCAGGGCGATATTTAAATTATACGGTGCCGAGTCTGTTGTTTTGTTAAACTCATAAATCTTCTTTTCGATCTGGTAAGCCAGCAGGGCATCAAACAAAAAAGTGGTCAGGAACAAAGCAATCATTCTGAAGACATTTTTAATTCCTTTTCCTTTCTGAACCATATGAATGACATAGCCTAATCCCATAAAAACAAACGGAATCGTAACCACGAGCACACCTTCAAGCCAGCTGGCCTTAAAGGAATTGGTCAGTGCATCCGCATCAAAAATTGCGGCTGTCAGGCTGTCATTGGCAAACTCTTTGAAAAAAGCAGAATAAGAAGCCGAAATATAAAAGACCAGTACGTAAAGCGTTATAGGAAGAAGCAAAAACAAACCGATATAAAACTGGGCTTTCAGGCCTTTTCCGTCTTCGATTCCGTATTTGTCAGGATTGCGTTTGACTTCAATAATTTCATTTTTGATCTGGTCAACACTATCATTGACATCCTGTTCTTTCTTTTCGTAAATGCCGATTGCCGCTTCACATTTCTTAAGCTCCGTTCTGTTTTTTTCCTGTTCTTCGCGATACGGCTGCTTCAGTCGGTCCTGTTCCAGTTTTTGTTTTCGGCACTGGTCTTCAAAACTCATATACAGGTTCTGGAGACAGGCTTTCAGTACAATAGGTTTTCCGGTTGCTTTAATAGAAGCTGCAAATCCGCTTTGGTAATAGGTGATTCTGATTTGCTCTCTGTCTTCTTCATTTTCCTGAAAAAGACTGAAGGGAGAATCCTCGGTTTTTTTAAGGCTGAATAGTTGTGTAAGTGATTTCATAAGCTAAGCATTTAATTGACTAATAATTTCTTCCTTTTGAATGTTTTTCTGCACACAATCAATGAGATAGTTCGATAAATCAGTGATGTTTTCGTCCAGGAAATTAAACTTCCTGCAATACTTCTTCAGCATATTCAATTCATCATCGGTAATTTTTCCGTCGGCCCAGATGATTCTTGTAAAATCATATAAGTATTCTATTCGTGTCGTCAGCTCTTCGGGAATAACAAATTCGCTATTCACCGGATTCTGGAAAAGTTTATCGAGTTCCTCTTTGGGAATGCCGCGTTCATCGGCAAAATGATACAGCATCTGAAGTTCTAATACATCAAACTGATCATCGGATAACGCCATTTGATATAATCTGAGGAAATGGCTTTTAAGTTCGATAGTCATAGTTGTTGGTTCGTTCATAATAATGTAAGTTGGGTTTAGTTCATTAATCTTTCGGCAATTTCTTCTGTTTCAATTATTAATTTAGAAGGAAGAATCATCTGTATCTTATTATTTATAGGGTTTTTAAAAATTTGAAAGTTTCCACGGCAATTTTGATATCGAAATAGAAATGCTTTTAATCCATTTTTAAAACCTTCTTTCTGAGTTATTTCAAATACATAATTGGAACACGATTTTTTAAAAATGCATCTTTTCCTTTTAGAAGGAGGAATGAGCTTCCAATACATTTGAATAACAAACAGGATTAAATGCTTCATTATTTTTGAAAAACAACCAGATGCGTGAAAAATGTTTGTGCAGGTTTTGCTCCAAATCCAAAACATCCTATTTCCTGATTAACAAAAGTTGTTATGTTTTCTACGCGGACGTAGCTCCAGCCTCTGTCGTTATGATGCTTTATCAGACTTTCTAATTGCTCCGCAATATGACCGTTGACATTTTTCTTAGGATCGATTGAAGCTGCGAATGGTACTACTTTGTATTCCATAATTTCTAATTTTTTAAAATTGTTAGATTATTTGATTTTTAATAATTCAAACTTAAACCTATTTAAAACCAGTATTTTACGGAAAACCATAATCCGGATTATTTTAAGTTCAGGCCATAAAAAAAGCCCCCGAAGGAGCTTGATAACGTGATAAGAGTAGAGTAATGAGATTAAATAATCCCCATATCTTTTGTAATCGACACCAGATGAATGGTATTATTCGCTTTAAAAAAATCTTTTAGTTTTGAAAGCCTTTTTTCGATAGCGCTTTTGCTATTGGGCTTCACCTCCAGGCTTTTAAAAATTTCTATAATTTCATCTTGTGAAGTACCCGATGCCAGGTGTTTTAAAATTTGAATATCCACATCGTCCATTTCGAAGTTATTTTTTTCCTGTAAGGCCGAAGCGACTTCTGGCGAAATAAAGGTCTGATCTGAAGAGGAGACAATATGAATGGCTTTTTTTAGTTCCTCAATACTGTTCAGGCTTTTTAGCACAAACGCATCAATCCCCGAATTGTCGAAAAGCGATTTAATACGATAACTTTTATCTTCGACAGAAAAAGCGATAATTTTAATATCAGGCTGTAAATCGCGCACTTTCTGAATCAGTTCGTCACCGTCTTTAATCTTTACTTCGCGATGCCCTGTTTTGAATGACAAATCACTAATCAGTAAATCATAAGGTTCATTTTGATTAATGGCGGCTCGCATTTTCAGAAATGCTTCATCACAATATTTGGAATGTTGAAAATTTACAATATTTAAATCTTTTAAGACTTGTTCAATTCCTAAACTGATGGTATCAACGTCTTCGGCTACAATTACTTTTTTAAACATACAGAGTTATTTAGGCATAGTTATTTTTACTTTAAAACCTTTTCCGGGTTCTGTATCAAAAATAATAGATCCTTTTATGGACAGAATACGGTTTTCCATATTTTGAAGGCCATTTTTAATAATTTTATTTTTATCGGTTCCTTTTCCGTTATCGGTGTAATTAATCAGGATAGAATTGTCATCAGTGTCAAACTTTACCATCACTACCGGGGCGCTGCTGTGTTTTTTCATATTGACCATTAATTCCTGTAAAACCCTGTAAATGGCTACTTTTTTCAAGTCGTCAATAGTTTCCCACTTGACATTTTCGATGCTGGTAATAATTACGTTTGTACCCGGACTGTTATAGGTCGAAAGCATTTCTTTTAAGTTGGCAGCATAATTTTGTTTGGTATCAATGGTATTGTTCTCTCTCGAAATTCTGCGCACCCGTGCATAAATATGATCCAGTTTCTGAATCAGGGTTTCCTTACTTTCGGTATCTAAGGATTGTGTCTGTGTAAAAGTCATTGCATTAAAAACATCATTGGCCAGTTCATCGTGAATATCTTTGGCAATTCTGGTTTCGGTGTCGTAGGCCGTTTTTATTTTTTCAATTCGACTTCGCTTTCTCAGGTAAAGAATGAAAAAGAAAAGGGCTGCAATGCCTATTATAAAAAAGATGCGTTGGTATTTTACTTCCTGCAGCGATAATAAGTTTTCAACCCGTTCTAACTTCAGTTTCTGATTTTCCTCTTTTTCCTTTTTGGAATCGTATTTAATCTTGGCAAATTTGTTTTTGAAATTGTTCCTGATTTTGATAATACTGTCGTTAATCACAATATATTTCTGGGCATATTGGGTACCCGAACCATTGGAAATTAAAAAAGACAATGCTTTCAGCCGCTCGTCAACACTATTGAATTTCGTAGCTAGCGCATAGGCATTTTGCGCATTTTGATTTGATTTTGCAAGATTAGTTCCGGAATAATATTCGGCTAAATGGAGATAGCTTTCAATGCTTCCGTAAGGGTCATCAATCTGTTTTCTTAAGGCAAGGCTCTCCTTCATAAATTCAAGCCCTTTGTCGTACGTTTCATTTTTAAAGTAAGCAAAACCCAGATTATCCAGCACCCTGGCTTTGCTTTTGTGGACTTCAGGCGACCTTTTATCTGTTATTTTGTCGCTTAAAATATTACTCTTTACTATGGATTCTAAAATAGCTATCGCCTCGGGATATTTTTTTTGGTTGATATAAACAACGGCAATGTTATTTAAAGGCGCTTGTTTCGATAATGGATCTTTCGAATCCTTAATGGCTTTTTTATAATAAAGAATGGCATCATCGTATAAGGAAAGTTCCTTATCGGCGATACCGAAAAAGTTATTGATCGCTACTGCGTAATTATTGTCATTTTTAAGGTAGGGCAGCGACTCGGTTAAGGTTTCCTTACTGCCATAATAATCGCCATTTATTTGCTGGATATAAGCCATCTGCATCAAATTGTAGACAATATTGGCGCTGTCCTTATAGGTTTCGAATGTTATTTTTGATTTATTAAAGTAATAGAAAGCACTATTAAAGTTGCTTTTTTGTAAATTGGAAAAGCCCTTCTCCTGAAGTATTTTGGCTTCTTTGGTGAAGAGGGTAGGATCAACCGGTGTAGTGGTATGCTCCTTGCAGGAAAGCAAAAAGAGAAAAAGGAATAAATACAAAATCGGGGACCGTAGCATGATAGTTACTTTCCCCGAAATTACTAATTAATACTAAAAATAGTACCTAAAATAAAAATATTATTTTGGTGGCGGTAAAACAATTACCGGCTGGTCACCAGGTCCGTCGGCATAAGAAGGTACCGGATCAATTTTCTTTTGGGTTTCTTTGGTCACCGGAGTATCTAATTCGTCTGCTGTGCAGGAAAATAATGTAGTTGTAAAAAGTGCGAATGTTCCCACTATGATTAATTTTTTCATCTTGAAAGAATTTAAAATTGACATAGGTATGGCCGTCCGGATTCCATCCAGAACTTGTAAACAATACCTAAGAGGTTGGGAAGTGAAGTGCGTAGAACTATAAGATTTTCATCTATACTTCCCGGATAAATTCCGTCTTACGGTTTTCCGCACTTTTTAATTGAACTAGTTTTGTACATTTGTTTTTGACCTGCAGATCAAAACGTTAACTAATTTGATATGGCAAAGATGCGACGGTTACAAACGATTGTTTATACGGAGTTCCGGGAGTTCCGATATATTTTTTTAAAGTCTGAAGAAGTCTGAAGAATTCCTGAAAATTCCTGAAAAGTACTAATGTAAATTCTTGAAAATTTGAAGAGCCTATGTGTAACAATACCTTTTTTGAGTACTATAGAAAAGCTATAAAAGAAAAATATGAGATAGAAAGAAAGGGAGATTACTCTAATAATTTAAATCCTCCCACTGTAGCAAATCTTAGAAATCTCTGTATGAAAAGATTTAGGTCAGATACTATTACTATTGATGATTTAAATACATTTAAATCTTTTTTTGAATTTGAATTTGATGGTCTAAAGAGAAATTTGATTACAGGAAGGGATTTGAATAAATTTAGAGCGATTGGTGATTTTTTTAGAGGAGAAACAATTCAGCCGCTAGAGGATACAATTCATTTTTCTGCTATTTTATTAGATTTTCAGCCCAGACCATTTAAAAAATTTAAGAAAGTTATGGACGGGAAAAGCGAAGATGAAATAATGAAAGAATTAAAATTAAATAATGATTATACTAATGAAGAGGAGAATATAGACGAAGTAGATAATAAAAATGGAGAGACGATCAAAGAATTAGACAAGGATATTTTTAATAGTCAAGGACAGAATTTACTAGCAGTAAACAAATATCCCAAAAGCACATTTTTTGAAATATTATTAAAAAAATCAAAAAATGAAACTGCAAGATTTGTTGGAGTTATTTTATTATTTACAACAATATACTTTACATTTCTTAAGAAAGATTATATGCAATGGTCTAAAGATCATTATGAAGTTGTCAGTAATGAAGGAATTGAAGGAAACCCAAATGAAATAATTCAATATGACAAACATCTTTTGGATTTTAAAAAGATACCAGTTTGCGATACAACGACTTGGTTTGTAAATGGGAAATCTATTGTTTGGTATGCAAAAACCGATAATGAAGTAGATTTTTTTACCACATGCGGAAATGGAAGGCATCCTGTAAGTGGCAGTACGACAAAACCTGTAACATATTATATTTTTGATAAATACAAAAAACCATGCAGTTTAAAATAAAAAAAGAGCGGATATACCAAACAGTATATCCGCTCCTTTTTTTTCGCCAATCTAAACCCGACAGGTTTTAAAAACCTGTCGGGTTTGTCGCCATGTGTAATGTTATATTTTAAATTGTTTATAGATAGAATGAGATGCTATCCCACAATTCACCACCGTTTATAGGAATGAGTTGTCTCTTTATCTACTGCTGTCATCACAAGCTTAAAAAATGCAAAAAACCATGTGGCTCAAAATAAAAAGAGCGGATATACTCCTTAGTATATCCGGTCTTTTTATCTAATTATTTAAGAAAAATTCGTGCTAATTCGTGTAATTCGTGGCAAACTTTTTTACCCCACAATCTCCCCGCCATTAATATGAATAAACTGCCCCGTAATATAGCTGCTGTCTTCGCAGGCCAGGAAAACGTAGGCAGGTGCCACTTCAGAGGGCTGTCCGGCTCTACCCATTGGATTGTCTTTTCCGAAATCGGAGAGTTTATCGAAACTTGCTACAATAAGCGGTGTCCAGATAGGCCCCGGAGCTACTCCGTTGACCCGTATTTTTTTTGGAGCCAGCATAGTCGAAAGTGATCTTGTAAAGCTCACGATGGCACCTTTAGTACTCGCATAATCCACCAGATGCTCACTGCCGCGGTAAGCGGTCACGGAGCTGGTATTGATAATCGTATCTCCTTCTTTTAAGAAAGGCAAAGCGGCCTTTGTAATGTAGAAATACGGATAAATATTCGTCTCGAATGTTTTCTGAAGCTGGGAAGGCGTAATTTTTTCCAGTTCAGTCTGCGGAAACTGCACAGCGGCATTGTTGACAATAATATTGATTTTTTTAAACAGTGTCTGACACTTCTTTATAGCCGATTTGCAGAACTTCTCGTCTTTCAAATCACCACTGATCAGCAGACATTGCTGACCTTCTTTTTCGATAAGTGCTTTCGTTTCAAGCGCATCTTTATCTTCTTTCAGGTATACAATCGCAATATTGGCACCTTCACGCGCAAAATGCACAGCGACACTACGGCCAATTCCGCTGTCACCGCCCGTTATAAAGGCAGTTTTTCCGAATAGCTTTCCGCTTCCTGTATAGTTCTCCCGAATGATCTCAGGTTCTGGATTCATTTTATGCTCATTACCGGGAAGTTCTT
Organism: Flavobacterium sp. ENC; assembly: GCF_020991415.1. GTDB lineage: Bacteria > Bacteroidota > Bacteroidia > Flavobacteriales > Flavobacteriaceae > Flavobacterium. Next base: position 237,461 of record NZ_JAJMOY010000002.1, read on the forward strand.
GTTTTTGCTCAGGAAATTTTTTTGGCTTCTTTTCCATGATCCATCATTTTTGAGTTATTAATTATTATCTAAAGTATCTGATTTTTGAAAAAACAGTTAACCTGAAAGAATCAAAAAGTAACCCTATAAAATCTTTAAGTAGTTGGTAAATAGGGATTTTGTAAAATTATACGGAGATCCTATAATGAGGAAAACAGGAATTCAAATTATTTTTGATAGTCTTATAAGGACGAATGAATTAAGTTATAAGGATCGAAAAAAAATATCACGAATACACAGTACTAATTTTTAACTGAATGAAAAAATGATACATCAAATTGACACCACAGATAATATAGTGGCTTTCCGGGCATTAGCGGAAGTGACCAAAGAAGATTTTCAAAGCGTAGTTGTTCCTGCCGTTGAAAAATTAATAAATCAAACTAATGAAATTAATTTTTTACTGGTTTTGGATACCGACATACAAAATTTTACAGCAGGAGCATGGCTTCAGGATGCCATGCTTGGAATCAAGCATTTAGGAAAATGGAACAGGGCTGCCATTGTTTCAGACTCAGAGGAAATTATTTCTTTTACCAATGGTTTTAGCTATGTCGTTCCGGGAGAATTCCGTGGATTTAAAAAAGAAGCTTTTAATAAAGCGTTAAATTGGGTGGAAGGAAATATTAATTAGTCTTTTCAACCTTGTTTACAATAAAACAAAAAAAAAGCACTTCGTTTAGAAGTGCTTTTTTTTTTTAATGCTCGTAATAATTTCCGGTAATGTCTGTACTCTTATTTACATTTTCCAGTTTTTTGGACTTTATTTTTTTATAGACCGCTGAGGTCAGCAGGGGAATGGCAAGACCGGCTACAAATGCACCAGTTTTGGCATGTCCGGTTTTCTTTAAGGCAGCACCGATTATAAGGGAACCAACACCTGCCAAAACCAATTGTTTTGCAGAAATTTTGGAGTTATTTTGTTCTAAATGCGCTGTAGTTCCAACTAATAATGGATTAATGAAATTTGACATATTTTCAATTTTTAATTAAACATTTATAAAATCTGAAAGCCATTCAGATTCATTTTAAACTGTAAAGCTGTAATGATTATTGTCATTCCTTTTCTTTCAGTTCGTTTTATTTTTTGCAATACTATTTTTTAGTATCTGATTTTTGTTTCAGGTCCTTCACTTTATCGGAAGAAAGATGATTTGAATCATCGTCTGTGAATTCTTCGATGGTCTTGGTAGTATTATTCTTTCCTTTTGATTGATGAAGATTTTCTACCGTGTCTTTTTCCGGACAGTGGTCATTGTCAGGATCGTAATTCTTTTCTGTCATGACTATTAAATTTATAATTGGTGTGCACTAATTCAACTATCAAAAGTAAGACTATAACACCATTTTTCATTATAGAATTAACTTTTCTCATTATATAATTTTCAGCGTATTTGGTTTTTTTTTAAAGTACAGGGGAAAATTCACACGAAATTTACAGAATGATAATTATATAATTTTGCAAAAAGATATTGTAAAAAAATATTTCTAAAAATTTAGAATCTTTGTTTTATACTGTTGCTTTACAAATTAATGGTAGGCAATATTGACGTTCGATGCTCTTATTTATAACCAAAAATAGACTATTATGAATATAAATGGACCTATTCTGCTTATAGAAAATAATCAGGGTGATCGTAAATTATTTATGGAGATATTCTCTGAATTGGAATTTTCTAATGAAGTTCTGTATTTTAACTCAGCCAGTAATGCGTATCATTACCTGACTTCACGAAAAATTGAAGCGTTTTTAATATTTTCAGATATAGTTCTGCTTAATACAGACGATGAGAAACGCATACATATTACGTATGAAAATCTTAGTATAGAGTTAAACTGTCCCTGTTTGTTTTTTACAACATCCTTTACACAGTGTTTTGTGATAGATCTTTATTCTGTTCCGCCACAAAGCTATGTCATTAAGCCATACAATTATGACAAATTGAAACAGATTATTAAAAACGTTCTGGACTATTGGTCTCAAATAAAATCTATAGAAGATTATAAAATTGATCCTTTACGACGAAAAAACATCAAAAATAATTTGAATTAGTGAAAAACCGGTAGCTGTTTAGGTTACTGGTTTTTTTATAGATTTTGATTAGGGAAAGTTTTTTTCGGGATCAGTCCTAAAACTTCCGGAGCATAAAAAAATTACCGCGAAGAACGCCAGTTTTTTACTCTTAGCTTTATAAAAGGCAAAGTTCGCAGAGCTAAATTATATAAAGCTTTGCGAACTTTGGATTTTTCTAAAGTATTCTCAGATAAAAATTTTGCGTTCCTTGCGGTAAAAAATCAGAAAGCATATTTTTGATTTATATAATTTTACCGATTTGTTACAGAATTCCCATGTTTATAAAAAAATTAAGATTGGGAAATATGTTCTTCCTCAGTTTCAATTTTTTTGATTTCTACTTTTTCCTTTTTAATGGCTTGTCTCAGCAGCCCGAACAGACTCATATAAATATTAGCTACAAAAACCAAAGAAAATCCCGCAATGATATAGCCGCGCCAGTCATCAAGAAGTAACTTATAATCGGAGAAAATAATAAAAAAGATAGTGACATAATGACTGAAGCAATACTCGCAGGTAAAAAGATAAAAAGCCTTTCTAATTAATAGGGTACGTCCGTTTGCAGCATTTTTGACACACCATTCCCTTGGTTCGCGAAATATTTCTTCGTGGGTAACGGACCAGCTGATACAGGAGATAGGGATGGCAAGAACAAAAAGCCAGATGATTTGAGTACTAATATCCATGATAGTAATTGTTTAATTTGTTTAGGATCAATTTCTTAAAATTACAACAATACCTGCTTCCAAATTTATATAGTTTTTAAATTCAGTTATAAAATTTTACAACCGGGCATAAAAAAACAGCCGTTACAAACAATTCGCAACGGCTGTATCATGCAATTTTTTTTGAAATAAATTATTCTCTCGGATGGTTTTCGTGAAAATGCTCGTCGGATTCCTCCAGGTCTTCACTGTTATCATCGTTGTCCAGATCACCGTCTTTTTCAAGGTGATCGATATCATTCTGGTTAAAATCTTCATCAAGATTATCAGGCTCGTCATTGGTAATATGCTCATCCTCATTGATTACACGTTCCTCATTCGGAATATTTTCATTTCTGTTGTAATCATTTGTTTCGTGATTGATATCATGCAAATCATCTTCCTTGTATTGCATTTCTTCTTCATTTTCATTGAAAGGATCTTTATCAAATAAATTTTCTACTGAAGAATCTCTTTTTTCATCTGTAAGTGTATTTTCATCATGGTGAAAATGACGTTCAACCTGACCGTAATTTTCCGTGGTTTCATTTTTCATAATGTTATATTTTAAATTAATTATTTTTAGTTGCCAGCGCCTTTTTCATGTCTTTTAGAGAAAATGCGATGCTCTGCTGTTTGATTGTGTTGTTTACAAATTTAAAGGAGAAACCAGCACTATGCCTTACATAAAATCAAGTCTGTACTTCTATAATTAACAGTAACTTAAAGGTGAATTCCTCTGTATTTGAATATTGTAATTTTAGTATCGAATTTTGTAAGAAGTTCATTTTTGTTACCTTTTAAATTTGTCTGGTTACTATTTAATTACAGAAAGTTCTTATGATTTTAAGGAATTTGATGTGTACGATTTTAACCTGACTATTTTTAAACTTAAATAAGATAGATATGCCAAGTCAAAATGTTATCGAATGCTGCGAGGCTTTAATAGAAAAGAAACTGACTATATGTTTTGTCGAAAGTGCATCGGCAGGGAAACTTAGTTATGAGTTTTCAACCGTTATGAATTCAGGCCGCATACTGATTGGCGGTTTGGTCTGTTACCACGAATCCATGAAAGAAGATTTATTGCTTATTCCAAAAGGAACCATTAAACAATATACAGCAGAGTCTGCAATAGTAACCAAATTCATGGCAAAGAATTTTCATCGTTTTGTGACATCTGATATTTGTGTAGCATTAACAGGTTTAACAACACCAGGCGGAAGCGAAAGCCCCACCAAACCCGTGGGCACCATATTTCTGTATTTTATATTTCCCCACAAGGAAATGGCCAGAAGATATGAATTCAAAGGAACTCCCGAAGAAATTGTTCGTCAGGCTATTGATATGGTAGCTACGGTGATTTACAACGAAATAAAAGACTAGGAATACTTTCTCTTAAGGATCCATTAAACCAAAATCATTATTTCTAGTGAGGGATTTATAAGTTTAAAACAAATTAAATTGAAACGTTAAAATACTATAAGACGAGTAAAAAACACTCTTTTTTAATTGTTTTAGAAGAAGATTGGGATAAAAAAGAATGGGTATCAGCGGTTTGAAAAATCAGAATATAAGGCCTTTTTAAAAAACACACCATTTTTAAGGTATTTTTAAGTATAGGTATAAGTTTTTGATATTCAGTGGTTTATTTTGCTTTTTCGTCTTTTTATAACTTTACGTAAAAAGAGGATGCCTTAATAGCAAATATGTATTCGTAAATTAGCTTCAAATAAATAAATCCAAATGACAGTACTCACATTTACCCTGATCATGATTCTGGGGGCATTTTTAGCTGGTTTTATAGGTTCATTATCAGGATTGGGCGGCGGAATCATTATTATTCCCCTTTTGACAATTGTTCTCGGAGTTGATATTCATTATGCCATCGGAGCCGCTTTGGTCTCTGTGATTGCAACCTCTTCCGGTTCAGCCGCAGCATATGTAAAAGAAGGCATTACCAATATGCGTCTGGGGATTTTTCTTGAAATAGCCACTACTTTGGGAGCTGTGGGAGGAGCATTGCTTTCGGTCATTGCGCCAACGTCATTCATCGCCGTTTTGTTCGGACTTACCCTGATTTTCTCGGCCATCAATTCGTTACGAAAAAAAGAAGAACATATTGTTTTGGAATCCAGTCCACTGGCCAAAAAACTAAAGTTAGAAGGATCTTATCCATCGCATGACGGTCAGGTAATCCGTTATGGAACCAAAAATGTAATAGGAGGGTTCAGCATGATGGGAATTGCCGGAATGATGTCCGGATTATTAGGAATTGGTTCCGGAGCTTTTAAGGTAATTGCCATGGACAATATCATGCGAATTCCGTTTAAGGTTTCTACCACTACCAGTAATTTCATGATGGGCGTAACGGCAATGGCAAGTTCAGTGATCTACATCCAAAAAGGATACATCGAGCCCGGAATTTGTATGCCGGTAGTGATCGGTGTATTGTTCGGAGCCATGGCGGGAGCTAAAATATTAGTTCGTACGAACCCTAAAAAACTGCGTATCTTTTTTGCGTGCCTGATTTTTGTACTGGCGTTAAACATGATTTACAGCGGACTTAATGGAAAAATCTAAAGTTATGACACAGGAAAAATTCGGAGAAAAAGATTTTCAGAAAATCGTGGGTAATTTATTGCGCTACGGTGTCTGGATTTCTTTATCGGTTGCCTTTATCGGAGGGATTGTTTATTTGCTGCATCACGGTAGTGACATCGAAAATTATTCGGTCTTTAAGGAAAATGACCGAAATATTTTTAAAGTAATTGGGGCTGTTTATCAGGGTGTAATTCAGGGCAGGGGAGAATCTATTATATTTTTGGGGATTGTATTGCTTTTTCTGACCCCGGTTTTTAGGGTACTACTTTCGCTATTTTCATTTCTTCTGGAAAAGGATTATCTGTATGTGGTGATTACTGCAATTGTAATCTGTATCATTATTATGAGTATTTCCTTTGGATTTTCTCATTGAAAATAATTTACACTTTGAGTTATTATGAAAAGTTTATTTCACGCAAAGACGCAAAGTCGCAAAGTTTTTTTATTAAATTTTACTTTACGTCTTTGCTGAATTATAAAAATAACTAGTTTGGTATCATTCAAAACTGTGTCAGGGGGAGCGGAGTCGAAGCCCTTTTGATGTAAAAGTCCTCAATTCCGCTCAGGATGACAATGATTTCTGTAAGAATAAGCTGTTTTATTCAAATTTATACAGTCATCTATAGAAAGGTTTAATTTCACGCAAAGACGCAAAGTCGCAAAGTGAAATTTAGTAAAATAACTTTGCGACTTTGCGTCTTTGCGTGATTAAAAAATAGACTTTAAAAAAAATAGGCTTTAATGAATTATTTTTCAATAATCATAGTAATTCCCTGTCCACCTGCGGCACAAATAGAGATAAAACCTCTTCCTGAACCCTTTTCGTGAAGCAATTTAGCCATTACGCCAATAATTCTTCCTCCGGTTGCAGCAAAAGGATGAGCTGCCGCAAGACTGCTTCCTTTTACATTAAGTTTGCTTCGGTCGATAGCGCCGAGCGGCTTTTTAAGTCCAATGGCTGCACTAAGTTCAGGGCTTTCCCAAATTTTAAGCGTTGCCAGAACCTGGGCAGCAAAAGCTTCGTGAATTTCATAATAATCAAAATCCTGCAGCGTCAGGTTTGCTTTTTCGAGCATTCTCGAGGCAGCAAACAAAGGCGCGAGCAATAAATTTTGTTGGTTTTTTACATACTCGATAGCGGCAACTTCCGCATGGGTAATGTACGCCAGAATCGGTAAATTATGTGCTTTGGCCCATTCCTCACTCGCCAAAAGAATGCTGGATGCGCCATCGGTAAGCGGCGTAGAGTTTCCGGCTGTAAGTGTTCCGTTGTTTTTATCGAATGCCGGAGCCAGTTTGGCCAGCTTTTCCAAAGTACTGTCTTTTCGTAAATTATTGTCCCTATCCAGTCCGTTAAAAGGCGTAATCATATCGCTGAAAAAACCTTCGTCATACGCTTTTGCCATATTCAGATGACTTTGCAAGGCCAGCTGATCCTGATCTTCTCTGGCAATCTGATAATATTTAGCCGTAATTTCGGTATGTCCTCCCATCGAAAGACCGGTTTGTGATTCTTCATTTCTGGGTACTAACGGCGTCAGGTCTTTTGGTCGGATTTTCAAAAAGGTTTTGATTTTTTCTCCCAATGATTTTGCTTTTCTGGCGTCGAGCAGTATTTTTCGCAGCTTTTCACTCACCGCAATCGGCATATCGCTAATGGAATCAACACCACATGCAATTCCGGATTCGATCTGTCCCAGTGCAATTTTATTGGCAATGTAAATAGCACTTTCAATTCCAGTGTCACATGCCTGTTGTAAGTCGCAGGCCGGAGTGGCGGGATCAAGGGCCGTTCTCATGACGCATTCACGAATCAGGTTATTGTCGGTAGTATGTTTGATCACAGCGCCGCCCACTACTTCTCCGAGTAATTGGCCTTGCAGGTTATATTTTTCAATAAGACCATCCAGTGTGGCGGTCATCATTTGCAAATTACTAACGTCTGAATAGAACGTATTCGCTCTCGCAAACGGAATCCTGTTATACCCCACAATTGCTACTTTTCTAATGGTGTCCTGATTTCCCATATCCTGATGCTGTTTTATTTTTGATTTGATATTAAAAGTAATCCTAAAAAAGAGTACGTATGCTTTTTGTACGTTCTGATTTAGGAGGTTAAATTTAATATTTTAAATTCTTATTCAGGAAACTTTTTATAAGGAATACAGCAGGATTGTATTTTCAGAGTAAGTTTGTCATTCCGAGGAACGAGGAATCAAATGAGCTGCGTACAGATTGTTGGCGAATGTCTGATGTGATTCGTTTCAACATAAAAAAGCAACCCGGTTATGAGTTGCTTTTCTGTTTGATTATGCTACTTGGCTCATGGTTTCTTGCGCAAAGTCAGAGATGTTTGCCAACTTTTTGTGAGAAGACTTCGGAGAGATGAGTTTATTCTGTTTTTATAGTTGTGATGCTGAAGTTAAGAAAATTTGTACAACAGATAATATAAAATTATCAATCTTGGAATATTACAAAAAAATCAATATTTTGGAAAAACCAAAAAACAATTACTACATATTAGCGAGTTATTACTTTTTATATTTAAATCGGTCAATAAATCATTTGTTACTGGACAATACTTCCAACTAAAACTTTCATTAACTGATTTATCAATATCAAACCAATAAAATAAATAGATATTTATTTTGTTTAAAGTTTTATTTATTTTCGGTAAAATATCAATAATTTGAGAATTCAGTTTGAATTTAATATTGTGTAAATCATCACTCTCCCCTGATAACAATCGCATATATTCATCATGAAATTCTTGTGCCCATAATTTATAATCTATAAAGTCTTCTAAATATTTATAAGCTATATCATTTAATGAGATAGGCTTTTCATTTCTCATATCCCATATTGTCTCTTCCTGATTAGCCCACATTATTTTGTATAAAATTTTATTACTTACTAAATCTTCCATCCGTTAATAATTTTTTTGCAGTTTGATAATTTTTTTTCCCAGAAGATAACCACTTTCCTAATCTACCATCCCAGAGCCTCAGCTGAAAAGCCTCCATTCCTGTTTCGTCATCCTTTTCCTGTCCCTGAAAAGCATAACGATAATCAGAGAAAGCATTATGTCCTGGCAATTGTTCTCCAAAAGGGTAATAATCTGCTAAAACCAAATATAGTTTTTTCTTTTTGGTAAAGTGCAATATCGGGAATGTGTAAAAACTATAATCGAAACTGACGGCACAAAAAAAGCAACCCGATTATGAATTGCTTTTTTGTTTGATTATGCTTCTTTTGGATTATCGTTGCGAGTGCAAAGTCAGAGACGTTTGTGCAGCTTTTTATGAGAAAACTTCGGAGAGCTGAATATGGGTTTGTTTTATAACCTCAGTTTTATAATGTTTCAATTGGAGTTGTATGTTTGTTTATATTTAAAATAATCCCTTTTTCATCAAATAAACTTGTTATCCTTTTTACTTCAGAGACTATCATTTCTTCAAATGAATTCCATTCGTATAATGATGTAGCATCCCATTCAGCGCAATAATGAACTTTATTAGTGACGTTATCTATATACAATTTAGAGCCATCCCAATTATAGCCTCCAATAAAAAAGTAATTGTCTTTTGCATTTTTCGGCCTTTCTTGCAAGTTGGGCGTAAAAATTGAGAAAGGTTGTCTACTGGCTTCAATAGAACGTCCTAATTCTTTTCTCAAACCATACATACTAAAAGTAGAGACAAAAATATTAAGACCATTACTGAAATTTGTTAAAAAAAACTTATAATCTTTCGGAATTTCCGTCTTTAACTCTTTTCCTAATAATAATATATCTTCATCGCCTAAAATAGGATATATTTTATTTAACCAAGCAAGCGGCGCTACGTGAATGGCTTTTCCTATCAATATAGTTCCGTTCTCTGATTTTTGAACTCCTAAATTTTCAAACTTGTATAATTCTTTCTTTAATACTTCTAAATAATTCATAATTAAAATCCTCTACTTATTAAATCTCCAAATGTTGTATTTCTAAAATTACCAAAATGTTTAATAATATGTTCTTGCTTCTTTACAAATGAAGATTGTTTTTAAATTCATCTAAAGAGGTAATCTTTTACACTATTAATATATCCTCTAAAAAACAGTTACTTTTCCTGTTGTTTTAATTTTTTTAGTTGTTTAAGAGTCCATTCAGCACCTATTTTTCCTATTTAGACTTAAACAATAATAAATCTTTTATTTCTTTTTTTTCTAAATGATATACACTTACAGGGATTGATATCTTTCCACTTCCTTTAGTTAGCTTAAATAACATTGAATTATTAAATATTTCAAAATTACATTGTTGCCTAGAATAATATACTTCAATAAAAAAAACAAAATCATCAACCTCATTTTTTTGAAATAAACTAAGGTTTATTTCAAAAAAATTAATAAATTCATCTTCGTATTCTAATCCATCACCTAAATATCCAAAAATTTTAGGATGCATAAATGACATTGAACCATATTCAAATTTATTGCCTTTTTCTTTTCCTGTTTCATCTGTCGGATTAAAAAAGTCAATAATATTTAATTCTTTTGATAGTGAAGAAATTATTTTATTTGGAAAAAAATTATCTCCTGAAACAGAAAATGTTATTTTGAATACTACCAATATTATTAATTTAAAAAAAACTGTATTTTCCAACTTAATTAAGGTTTATACTACCGAATATTAATCTATAGAAGATAATTTGCCTATTTATGCAATAACATAACCGTATTCCATATAGCATTCATCGTTTCACCATTTAAAACCCAAATTGAGCAGTCTTCCTTATATTTGACAAATTCAAAATCATTTGCTTTTCCAATTTTCATAGCATTTTTTTTAAGCACTTCTAAAAAATCTTTATGAGAAATCTGATCTTCAATCCCGGAATTTGAATAAAAATAAGTAAAATCTTTACCAATAACAGTATAGATGCCATCTTGTCTTTTAATATCAACAATGGCTTCAAAACCTTTTTGTTGTAAATGTTTAATAAAATTAGAGTCCGCATTTTGATAAAACTCACCTGCTAATACATCTAACTTATTACGTTTAATCTTTGCTTCAATACTCATTATAATTCTTGAATAAATCTATTTGTTTTTGCTTGAATCTATCTTAAAATATGAGATTACTTGAAAAATATAAAACTTAACCCGCATAAACCCCATCCTTTTCCTTAAAAGCCCATTCCGCCATAGCATGAATAACGGGAATCAAACCGTTTCCGGCATTGCTTAAGCTGTAGGTAACAAAAGGAGGGACAACCGGTTTTGCTTCCCTGATGACAAGACCATCGGTTTCCAGTTGTTTGAGGTGCTGAATGAGCATTTTCTCGGTGATGGCCGGAATGGCTCTTTTTAGTTCACTGTAGCGTTTATCACTGGTGGATAAATGATAGAGGATAATAGGCTTCCAGTAGCCGCCGATTTTTTCCATGACGTAGGTCACAGGACAGGTATCAAGGGCGTATTGTTTGTTTTCCTGTATGGTCGAAGTTTCTTTGATGGCTGTCATGATACATACTTTAGGGTAAGTACTTGTATAAAAGTAAGTACAAATATACCTTTGTTTTGATAAATACAAAACAATTTAAAGATGAAAATTATAATTTCAGGTTCTTTAGGGAACATCGGAAAACCACTGACGAATAAACTTGTAGCTGCCGGACATGAGGTAACGGTAATCAGCAGTAGTACGGACAAAAAAGAAGCCATTGAAAAAGCAGGAGCAAAGGCGGCTATTGGTTCTGTTAGTGATGCTGCTTTTCTGGCTAAGACTTTTGCCGGAGCAGCTGCTGTTTTTGCGATGACACCACCCAATTTGGGAGGCAGTAATGTGATTTCGAATACGGTTGAAGCGGGTAAAGCTTTCGCGAGCGCGATACAGGAAGCAGCTGTGAAACGTGTGGTAATGCTCAGTAGTATTGGTGTGGACTTACCGGACGGAACCGGGCCTATTAAAGGACTTTACCAAATCGAAGGGTTGTATGATCAACTGGAAAATACAGCAGTTACCTTTTTACGTGCGGGATTTTTCTTTATCAATTTGTACAATGATGTCCCGATGATAAAAGGAGCGGGGATTATGGGCGCTAACTATCCTGCTGATGCGAAGATGCCACTGGTACACCCTGAAGATATTGCAACAGCCGCAGCAGAAGAACTGCAAAAAGAAACCACAGGCAAAAATATCCGTTACATTGTCAGCGATGTGCGTACTCCGGGCGAAATTGCAAAAGCCATAGGAGAAGCAATCGACAAAACCGATTTGCCATGGGTGGAATTCACCGACGAACAATCGTTACAGGGAATGACACAAGCCGGATTACCGGAAGAAATTGCCGGTTTGTATACCGAAATGGGTGCAGGCTTGCGAAGCGGTAAAATTGCAGCAGATTTCTTAAATGGTAATTTTTCTGTGGATGGAAAAATCAAACTGGAAGATTTCGCCAAAGAATTTGCAGGGAAGTTTTAAGTAAAAAAGAATCCATAAAAAAGCCGTCAAGCATTACACTTGACGGCTTTTTTTGATTTTAATTAAAACTGATTTTTAGGCTGAAAAAGTCAGGCCTTTTGCTTTAAAATTATGGAACAATACCTGACGGGCAGTGCTCACACTTTCTTCTGTTCTGTAAATGCTGCACCAGAATTTGACCTGAATTTTATATTTTCCGTCAGAGATGGCAGTATAATAAATTTGCGATGGTTTTGAATTGTTTACCAAAGCGATACTTTCCAGGGCTTCGGTTATGGTCGTATTGATGTCATCGGGAGTGGTATCTCCGGTAATTTCAATAGCGATCTCAACCAGTTTGAAATTGTCCGTATACGTCCAGTTGGTGATGTTTTGCGACAACAGGTTTCCGTTCGGGATAATAATTTCGGCGCCATTTGGAGCATTGATTTTGGTGGTACGAAGTCCCATCGATTTTACACGGCCGGATTCAGAGCTGATATCCACCACATCGCCAATCTGAATCGGTTTGTCAAAAATCAGGATAATACCCGAAACAAAGTTGTTTACGACACTTTGCAGCCCCAGTCCGACACCGACACCCAAAGCGCCTAAAAGAATGCTTAATTTGTCCAATGGCATGCCTGAAGCGGCTACTGCCAGCAGATAACCGACGATTAAAACCACAAGACGCGTAATAAGTAATTTGGAATGCTGTCTTTTATTGATGTTTTCTTCGTTTTCATCATCGATTTCGCCAAAAAAGTACGCTACATACTTTTGCAGTAAATGTGCGATCCAGATAATGATAAAGAACAATAAAATATTTCCTAACGTAAAGGTAATACTTCCAATGGTGTTCGGATGGCTGAGTATGGCTCCGAAAGAAGTCCGCAGGGATTCCCAGATATTCAGGTTCGATCCGATTACCACCAGCCACATATAACTGATGATGATGATAAAAGGCTTTTTGAGTGTATCGGATAGATTTTCGTGGTCAAAGATTTTTTCGATTCCGCGTTTTACCCTTGTCGTGTAGATTTGCAGAATGATCACTTCCAGGAGTATTTTTAAAAGCACACTCAGTGCAATAATCTGGGTAAGCGAAATAAAAGCTGTCAGGCTCAACATATTGGAAAGCGAAACCCGTCCGAAAATGTTGTACAAAATCGATAAACCGTTAAAAACAATAAAAATAATACTGGCCCATTTAAAGAAGCCTTTAATGTACAATTCTTCTTTAAGGCTTTTGATCTGAACCAGTCCATAACGGATTCCAAAGGCATTAATTATTATAAAGCAACAACGTTGCAATAGCCCCACGCTAATGAATAAGTCCAGAAAACAAAGGGCCAGGAACAGTCCTAAAAGGAATGTCCAGTTTCTCATGGCATTTGCGGACCATTTGTTTTTGAAAAGTATAGTAAGGAATCCCAGCAAGATCAGTTCGAGTATTTCGATAAACAGGGCGGGTGCATACAGGTTGCTGACCACGGCAATATTAAGCCCGATAATCGCTACGGGAATGGCAACGCCTTTGTTCAGGTATTTAAAATTAAAAAGTGCCAGGCTTTCGCCATGTCCGTTACTTTTCAGGTATTTCAGATTGCGAAAAATATACCAGCCCAGCAATCCCATCAGAAAAACCAGCGTGATCAGTCCTCCGGCGCGGTAGCTCAGGTAATAGGCCGCCACACTTTCTTCGATAAGTACTTTTGCACTGATCGTTTGAGCAACCTGATTTTTGGGAATTGAATCGGTAATATTCCAGATAAAAGGATATTCTTTCTTCAGCATACTGATCCCTGACTGCTCCAGCTTGTTTTCTACGGTAATAAGCGCATTAGAGACCGCGATCTTTCTTTCTACAGTTAACCTCTTGTTTTTGTTTAAAATACCCTGGTTTTTAGTCATCAGACTGTCGGTATTCTTGTATTTTTTTCTAAGATTGGCAAATTCGTTTTTAAACTGCTTGCGGCGAATGGTGTCTTTGATCAGGCCAATCAGTGTTTTGTCTTTGCGCAATTCGATAAAACGGTCTTTGATTTTTTCAAGGTTTTTATTGCGCAAGTTGATCGCGTCATTTTGTTCGTCCAGTTCCTGTTGGATCTCTTTCAAAACAACACGGTACATTTGCTGGTTCCTGACATTTGGATTGGCACCTTTCAGACTGGCTAAAATTAAATCGAGCTTGCTTTGGGTTCTTCTGATTTCGCCAAATAAATGATGGCTTGCCCCGTCAAAATCGGCATCGTTGTAAGCAGTTTCCATGACGGCACTGGCTTTTTCAATCGCCATCAGGTAATCACTGTCGGTTGTTGTTTCTTCAAATAATTTAGAACGGCTTTCTGTTTTTTTAGCAGTGGTTTGCGAGTAGGTGAGCGGTGCAAAAAAAAGGAATGCCAGTACCGCTGATAAACCAATAAAACTTCTCTTTTGAATCATAATTGAATGTATGAATTAGGGTGCCCAAATTTAAATTTTTTTAACGGACTTTCATTAAAAATCCGGAAGTTTTAAGCGGAGGGTGATTCGAAGTTTTTAAAGCAGGGCCGCTCAATCATTTAGAAATTAAATTTGCTCTTCCAGGTACTAAAAAGTGTACTTTTTTGTTAAAATATAAATTTGTAGGAATCGCTATAAGTGTAATGTAAACCAGATGGTTATGTTTTATTATCTGAATGAATTATTTATTATAAGGCCTGAAAAAAGATGGTACCGCTACCGATTGGATTTTTTATGATTTCAGGAATAAAATCAGCGTATACGATGCTATTTTTTCGGTTCAATTTTATTTTCGGGTAGTCATATACTGTCGCTGAATGTAAGATTACAGGTCTTTATGAAGAGAATTTTCAAAAAACAGTTTTTAACCTCTTTTATTTGGAATTTTTATTCCGGGAAAGGTAGTAAGATGTGAAGTAGCGGTACTTTTATTATCAGCTCGGCAGCAAAAAATAAAACAGAATTTAGTGTACCTTTTATGCTAATATTATATTGTTAAAATTATTTATAAAACATTTATTATCAGTATTTTTATGTACAGATATTTAAAGTTATTGTTTGTTTTAAACAAAAAGGGAAATAAGAGTTCATTTCCTGGCTTTTTTGCATCGGCTTAGAATTTTTTCAGCGCGTTTTGCATTAGGTTCAGCCAGTAAAATTTCTGTAACTCTGTCTGCCATGTTGAAGGCTATTTAAAAAGATGGTTTTTTATAATTTTTTTGTTGTTTTTTTGGTCATTTAGCCTGGGAAATCAAGAGGCAATTTATTTCTAATTGGTTGTAAAATTTAGTCTTAAAAAGCTCTTTTTTGTTTACAAGGCTGCTACGATATTTTGAGCCAATTAAATGATTGTAAAAAAAACGGAGCTGTCCATAAAAAGAATATTTTTGCTTTCGCGCTAGCTTTATAAAATTTAAGAATCATCCCATTTTCCAAAACCAAATGCATCAAAAACTAAGAGAACATATTGAGAAAATAATAACCCTCACGGACGATGAATTTTCGTTGGTACTTTCCCATTTTCATTTCCGGAGTTTTAAGAAGAAAGAATTTCTAATTACCAAAGGCGACAGTAACGTCGATTGTTATTACATCGTTTCAGGCCTTTTAAAGCTTATTTACGACGACGAAAACGGAAATGAACACATTGTATCCTTTTCGATGGAAGATTGGTGGGAAAGCGATTTTATAGCGTTTTTTACAAATACGGATGCAACCATGTCTTTGCAGTGTATTGAAGACACCGGTGTTTTCTGTATTTCAATTGAAAATTACCAGAAGTTGTGTAGCACTTTGCAGAAGATGGAACATTTTCTTCTTAAAAAATCAAATTCAGGACATATCGCCTCCCAGAGGAGAATATTGTCTTTTCTGACTTCCAGTGCAAAAGACCGTTACGATTTGCTGCTGAAACAGCATCCCTCGTTATTTCAGCGGGTCAACAAAACCATGCTGGCTTCCTATTTGGGCGTTTCCCGCGAAACCTTAAGCCGGCTTTCTTCTTAATTTTCGTTTTCCAATTGATAATTGATAATTGATAATTGTGATGTTTGTCACGCGTTCGAATGCTCTAATCGATTCAATTTTGCAGGTATAATTTAAAACTGTAAAAATGAAAAATGTTGTAAAGATTCTGGTAATGGCATTGGTAACTGCTCTGCCCGTAATGGCACAAACCAAAACAAACAAACTGGAAAAGAAGGTAATTAACCCCTGGGAATGGCAGGACAAACGAAGTTATGTACAGGCAGTAGAAGTCAAAAATCCACAAGGAACGCTTTATGTTTCAGGACAAACGGCTATTAACGCTGCCGGTATATCCAGTAACGCTGACATGAAAACGCAATTGACTGAGACTCTGGCGAATCTGGAAAAAGTGGTAAAAGAGGCCGGTTATGACTGTAAAAATATAGTACGGCTAAATGTTTACACGACTTCAGAAGCGGAACTTTTTGCCTGTTTCGATATTTTTCAGGACTGGATCTCCAGACACGGCATCCGACAAACGACTACTTTACTGGAAGTAAAAATGCTTTTTGAAACTTTAAAGGTGGAAGTAGAGGCAACTGTTGTGAAATGATGCAGCAAAAATTTAATTCAAAATTAATGATACAGTTTCCTGACGAATTGAAGTCGGTAACTGTATAATATTTAACTGACTATTTGTCTGAAAAACACAAATGCTCTGAAAGTGCTCTCCCGAAGTTTACGTATAGGAGTGACGGAGCGGTGACGGAGAAATGATCTAAAAAAGATAATGTCAAAAAGGCAGCATTAAGTGTTTTCGCTCTTCAAAAAATAAAAGCAGCGTTTAGGAACAAGTATTCTAAAGGCTGTTTTTTTTACGGGCAAGCTCCAATTCGGCAATAATTTGTTTTTTCATTGTGGTATGAATGTAATCTTTGGCCTCGGCATACGAAATGTTATAGTTTCGGGGAATGTCCTGCAGGTGGGAAGGAAAACGCTCCAGCAGCTTGTCGTAATACAAATCAAGCTGATCTTCGTCGGGCATTTCAAATTTCAGGCGGATCTGAAATCTTCTCAATAAAGCGGTATCAATACTGCTGTAATGATTGGTGGCGCAAATGAGCAAACTGTCTGCCGGTAAATAATCAATCAGCTGGATAATGGTGTTTACCAGACGTCTCATTTCGGCGACATCTTTATCTTCGCTGTCACGGCTTTTTCCGATCTGGTCAAATTCATCCAGAAATAAAACAGCTCTCTCGCGAATCGCTTTATCAAACAGGGCTTTTACATTTCGGGACGTTTCGCCAATCCGCGCATTAATTAACGTGCTCAGGTTAATGATGACGATATTTTTGTTCAGCGCAGTGGCAATGGCCTTGGCAGTTGTCGTTTTTCCACAGCCCGAATGACCGTGAAGCAATATTTTATGGTCTGCTTTAAGATCGTATTTTTTTAATTCCTCCAGATAGTGATGCTCTTTGATTGTTTGTGTCAAAGCCGCTTTATTTTCAGCACTAAAGAATAAATCATTCAGCGCAATTTTTTCGGTATCGTTTACGGTAAGCTCGTACAGATTATTCATCAGGAGGTTTATTTTTCGCAAAATTAAAGTTTATTCTGCAATATCCAATTGCGGGAACGCTTTCCTTCGGAGGAAGAACGGTAAAAAACAACAGGTATTCTGGCAGCATTGGCAATGACTGTTTGGGTGTAGCATAATTTCATTTTTAAAAATTGCCGCTACGGTTTTTGTTAAATTGCTCTTAATGGTATAAAATGCAGGATTTGATTCTTAAAAATATTTGGGTATTAGTTTATATTTGTAAGGGTAAATCAATTCGTAAAACGGTTACTACGCCATTAGACAATGAAAATAAGAACTTATATAATTTGTGTTTTGCTGAGCTGTTCGGGACTTTCCTACAGTCAGAACGTAAAGCTGCTGAGTGTTGATCAGCTTCAGGAAAGAATAAAAAAAGGGCAGGACAGTACGTATGTGGTCAATTTCTGGGCGACCTGGTGCGCACCGTGTATTAAAGAATTGCCCCATTTTGAAAAACTGAGCCAGGAATATAAATCGGATAAACTGGCAGTGCTGCTGGTCAGTGTTGATTTTAAATCGAAACTGAATACAGCCGTGGTGCCCTTTGTAAAAAGAAAGAAGCTTACCAATCCCGTTTTTCTTTTAAATGAAAGCAATCCGCAGGAATACATCGACCGCATCGATCCTTCCTGGTCGGGCAGTATTCCGGCGACCCTTTTTATCAAAAACGATAAGAAGAAATTTATGGAAACCGAACTTACCTACGAACAATTAGTAACAGAATATAAAAAATTATAAATCATGAAAAAGTACATCACTCTTATGCTGGTTTTTACAGCGATGCTAGCACAGGCACAAAGCAAAACACTTAAAGCAGGGGAAGCCGCGCCGGATTTTAAACTTAAAAATGTAGATAATAAAGAAATTTCTTTTGAAAGTTATCCGAAAGCAAAAGGTTTTATCGTGGTATTTACCTGCAATACCTGTCCGTATGCCAAAGCATATGAGCAAAGAATAATTGATCTTGACAAAAAGTTCAAACCGGAAGGTTATCCTGTAATTGCTATCAATCCGAATGATCCTGAGGCTTCCAAAGCCGATACTTTCGATAAAATGCAGGATCTGGCGAAAGAGAAAAAATATGGCTTCCCTTATTTATTTGATCAGGGGCAGGTGGTTACCGATGAATACGGGGCGAAACACACACCGCATCTTTTTGTGGTTTCTAAAACGGCAAAAGGCACTGTTGTAGAATATACCGGGGCAATCGATAACGATCCGGAAGGTACTAAAACGGAAAAAACAAAATATGTGGAAGAGGTGATTGCAGCTTTAAAAAACAATCAAAAACCTGCCGTAACCGAAACCAAAGAAATTGGCTGTACAGTAAAAAGAAAAGCGAAAGCATAAAACTAAAAACAATAGCTGTCTTAAAAACGTCTCAACATCTGAGGCGTTTTTTTTTGGAAATATTTCTACAATCGGGATCAGGGTAATTCAGATTGGATTACTGAATTTTAAGAATTGGCATCGATGATATTCTGCACAATGACAATAAAAGTTTCTGTATTTTTAATTTCCTGTTTCATGGATAGCAAAACGTGATCGGATAATTTAAACTGTTCCATCATGTCCTTTTTGAGGTATTGGATCATAGATTCCAGACTTCTGGTATCGTTTTCTTTCTGATTTTTAAATTCACGCTGTTTGCTTTCCAGATATTCCAAAGTCCTTTTTAATCTCTGAACGTTTAATTTTTCCAACTTTTAGCTTCTTAAAATTTAATAAAAAAAAGAAAACGATAATCAAGAGTCTGACAAATCCAAGATGTTCCAAAAAACACATTTACATTTGAATTTACCCTGATCAAGAGTACCGTTTTTCTTATTTACGTTCTAATTGGCCATTTGGATTTTACTTAGGCTAAAAAAAACTAAAAGTATTTATGAATTTTAAAAGTAAAGAAAATAAACGGTTGTTTATTAGTGAATTAATTATGTTTTCACCAATCGGATGTTAATAAAAAAAGGAACTAAAACAATTGTTATTTCAGGTTACGGACATATTCGGAAGGGGAGATACCGAATTCATTTTTAAAATTAACAGTGAATCGTTTCGGGGAATTGAAACCCACCGCATAGGCGATTTCGGCAACCTGGAGCTGACTTTTCTCCAGAAGCTGTCTGGCTCTTTTCAATCGGACTGTGCGGATGAATTCTGCCGGGCCTTTTCCGGTGATGTGCATGAGTTTTTTATACAAATGCGTTCTGCTCAGCCCTACCATAGCACTGAGTTCCTCCACCGTGAAATCCGGATTGGCGATGTTTTCCTCGACGGTTCTGATTGCTTTTTCTATTAATTGTTCGTCAAGCGAAGTGATGGTAATTTCACTGGGTGCAACATCCATTTTCTGGCTAAAGGCCTGATGGGATTTTTTGGTCCAGTCTAAAAATTTATCGATGCGGAGTTGGAGCAGGTTAAAATTGAAAGGCTTGGTCAGGTAATCGTCGGCACCCAGCATAAGACCTTCTATTTTGTATTCTTCGGCGGTTCGTGCCGTAAGCAGGATCACGGGAATATGAGACCATTCTATAGTAGTTTTGATCTGGGCGCATAATTCGGTACCGCTCATTTTAGGCATCATCACATCGCTCACCACAATATTGACATTGTTTTGCTGTAATTTTTCGATGGCTTCCAGGCCATCATGGGCGACCAGAACGGTATAAAATTCGGAAAGGCTTTCGGACATGAAATCGCAGAAATCTTTGTTGTCGTCCGTAAAAAGTAATACGGGCTTTTCGTTTGCTTTCTTTTCAGGAATATTTTCCAATACCGGAATCTGTTCTTTGTTTTTTACTTTCTGAACCGGCAGCCTGAAGGTAAAAACAGTACCTTTTGGAAAATTGTCCGTAACCGAAATACTTCCGCCGTGCATCGTGAGGTATTCGCTTACGATGTGAAGGCCAATGCCGCTTCCGGTATTTTCTTCACTTTGTGCAGCCTGATAAAAGCGTTCAAAAATATATTTCTTTTCGTTTTCGGGAATTCCCTGACCTGTATCTGAAATCGAGACAGCCACCTGTTTGCCTTCGCGGTACAGGTGCAAGTGGATGCTTCCACCGTCCGGTGTATATTTAAAGGCATTGGATAACAGGTTAAAAAGTATTTTCTGCACTTTTACGCTGTCAAATTCCATCATAAGTGTTTCCATTTCACTGGTATACGTGAACTTCATATTCCGGTCTGTGGCATAGGATTGAAAAAGGGTGCATCTTTCCTGAATGTAATATACAAAATCACCGGAGGTAAGATTCAGGTTTTCGTTACCCACATCGAGTTTACGGAAATCCAAAAGCGAATTGATCAGTGTCATCAGTTGCCCGACATTTTTATAGACAATACTGAGCTTGGCGCGAAGACCTTCCTCGAGTTCCCTGTTAAGAATGGTCTGAAGCGGAATGGTAATCAATGTCAGCGGCGTTCGGAGATCATGACTGATATTCGTAAAAAACCGGAGTTTCATTTCATTCAGATTGATTTGCTGCAAATGTTCCAGTTGTATACGCTGCTGTTCGAGCTCCCGCTGATGTTTTTTCTTTGTATAACGGATCACGTATAGTGTAATGGCTGCGATTGCCAGTAAATAGAACAGAAAGGCCCAACGCGATAAATAGAAGGGTGGAGTGACCGTAATGTTTAAAACAGCCGGTTTTTCGTTCCAGATTCCGTCGCTGTTGGCAGCCTTGATTAAAAGCGTATAAGTGCCCGGAGCAAGTGATGAAAATTCAATTTTGTTTTTTTCTGTCGAAAGCCATTGATTACTAAAACCTTCGAGCTTATACAAATACCTGACTTTATCGGCGTTGACCAAATCGGACGTCGTAAACTGAATCGCGATTAACTGATCGTCATGACGGAACGTAAGGTCAGAGGTCTGCTCCATCGAGCGTTGCAGTAAGCGATGCCCGTTGTACAGTGAATCTACCTGAACGGGCACATTACCAAGGCTTAGTCCGGTAAAAATGACTCGTGCAAGCGGTTTGCTTTTTTCTGCCATTTTATTTGGGTTTACAGTGGTATATCCTTCTGTTCCGCCCAAAAGAATGTCCCCGTTCCGAAGCTTATAAATTCCGTGGGTGTTGAAGTAATTATCATGAAGTCCGTCTTTGGCAGAAAAATTCCGACTGCTTATTTTTAATACACCTTTTGCATTAGTTTCAACCGTGAGTAACGATAATCCGTTGCTTGTCGTAACCCAGATGTGCTGGTGATTGTCTTCAATGATTCCCTTTACAATATTATCAGACAATCCATTGGTCTTGTCAAAATAATAAACCGTATCTTTTTTGGTATCCCAGACCGATAATCCTTTGGAGTGCCCGAGCCAGATATTATCCCGGGTATCTTTATAAACACTGGAAGTAAAGAGCTGCCTGAATTTTTGGGTTTTGCTTTTGTTTCCCGAAGCTTTGACCTGCTGTCCGGTCAGAATATCAATACTGAAAAGCCCGTTGTCCGTGCCAACGTACAATTGGTCGCCGTTGTCATAAAACATATCCAGCGTAAATTCGAGGCCTTTGACTGTTTTGGCTATCGTTTCAAAACGGGCTGCACCGCTTCTAAGGCATTGAATCCCATGTCCCAGCGTACCAATCCATATGTTGCCGTAACGGTCTTCTTTTAAATTCCAGATGTCATTCGAATTCAAAGTGCTGTTTTCTTTCGTAAAATGCTGAAAGCTTCCGTTTTCATAGCAGAACAATCCGTTTAAGTAGGTGCCAATCCAGATTCTGCCTTTTTTGTCTTCGAGTAAGGAAACAATGACATTGCTTGCCAAAGGCATTTTCCTGATTTTGTTGCCGGAGGATTTTTCTTTGAAATACAAACCATTTCCATCGGTTCCCAGCCATAGATTTCCTTTTTTGTCTTCCAGAAAAGTGCTGACGTCCTTGCAGTCCTGTAATTCGATATTCACGAGATTTCCAAAACTGGCATTATAATAGGAAATACCTTTTTTGTTGTGGCCTGCCCACATGGTTCCGGTATCATCTTTATACAGGCAGCCGATATTGTTGGACGCGAGAGAAGCCTCGTTATCCGGATTGTGGGTGCTATTGGAAATGCTGTTATTTAAAGTATTATAAATGAAAATTCCCTGATGGTCTGTGCCAATCCATACTTTGCCGTTTCCGTCATCTTTGATATCGAATATGACATCGTTTTGTGCATTTACTGTATTGTTGAAAGCGATTTTTTTCCATTCGCTATGGCTGTTTTTTTTGTAATAAAGAGCCGCTGTATTAGAGAAAATCCACAATCCATTTTGGGAATCCACATAAATTTTATTCCTTTTATCCTGAATGTGCTGTGTTGCAACATCCGGGAGTTTCAAAAAAGATTCCCTGCCGCTGCCTTTGTCGGTCTTCAAAATAGTTCCGGAGCGCTGCACTCTAAAAATGGAATTGCCGTTATCACCTATAAAAACATTGGCGGCTTCTGCTATTTTTTCTTTGGAGGTAAAGGTTTTTAAGGTCTTTTTATGGGTGTCATACACAAAGATTTTGTTTTCGGACAAAACCCATAAGTCTTTGTTTTTATCGACGTAGATTTTATAATTTTCATTTGTTTTGATTCCTAAATCTTTGAGTACATTCGGAACATCACTTCTGAAGTTATCTTTATTACGCTGATAAACAATATAACTGAATTCGGTACTGATCCAGATATTCCCCAATCCGTCTTCCTGTAAGCCGCGAATATCGTCGTTGATAATGGACGAAGGTTTATCTGATTTTGTGGAATATATTTTAAATCCGTAGCCGTCATAACGGTTTAGGCCTGACTCCGTTCCAATCCACAGAAAGCCGTAACGGTCTTTTAAAATACTTTTTATCGTACTGTTCGAAAGTCCGTCGCTTGTTTTTAAATGATGAAACGTATACGATTGTCCCACAGCATCAAAACAGGCCATGAGTGACAGAATAAGTACGGATAGAAATCGGTTAAAAGGTTTCATGTAAAAGTAAGCAGCTTTTGGAAGCACAATATAGGATAATATTTCAAGAAGTGGTGTGCTTCGCGAAATCCTTCCAAAGGTATAAAGCAGTGCGGAATACTGCCAGAATTTTGGTTTTTATTTAATAAAAAAGAGGTTTATACGGAATGTCGTATAAACCTCTTTTGGTATTATTTCAGCTTTACGGTTTGCTGATTTCCGTCGTAACTAATTTCTTTTCCGGCGGCATCATAGGTAAAAGCCTTTGGATTCTCTTTACTTACGGCGACAATTACAAATTTGCGATTCTTAATCATTCCGTCGAATTTTCCTTTTTGTGCCCCAATGGTGAGGGTTCCGGAAGCTTCGTTATAATTGAAAGCTATATTCGAAAAGCTTCCTTTTTCGTAGTTGTAATTTTCGTTTTCATCTTCATACAGGGTGAATTTTCCATCCTGTCCCATATAAACATAAAGTACAATTTTATCTGCTTTTTTCTCTGTGCTGTATTGCATTTCAGGACCAACCGGAATAATGGCGCCCTCGCGAATAAATAACGGAATGTGCTCATAAGGCGCGTCCACATTCAGCTGTTGTCCGCCGGTGATGTAACGTCCGGTGTAGAAATCGAACCAGTTGGTTCCTTCGGGGAAGTACACATTACGCGTACGGGCTTCATATTTATAAACCGGGCAAACCATAAAGGAAGGCCCGAACATAAACTGATCGCTTACATTCTGCACTTTTTTATCTGCTGCAAAATCCATAAACAAAGGTCTCATGATCGTGTAATCGTCAAAGTACGTCATTCCGGCCATAGTGTAGATATACGGCATCAGTCGGTAACGCAGATTGGTATAATACAAAATAGACTGGTAAGCCGGGTGTGTATCCGGAGCAATGTTCCAGGGCTCACGGTACGGAAATTGTCCGTGTGCCCGGTACAAAGGAGCAAAGGCACCAAACTGAAACCAGCGCGTGTTTAATTCTCTCCATTCCTTATAATCGGCATTTTCCTGACCATTTTTGTCGTATTGCTGCTGTCCGCTTACGTATCGGTCTTCTACACAGAAACCGCCAATATCCATTGTCCAATAGGGGATACCGCTTACCGCGAAATTAAGTCCGGCAGAAATCTGAGCCTTCATATCTTCCCAGCGTGTAGCAATATCACCGCTCCAGGTGGCTGTAGAATAACGCTGTAAACCTGCGAATCCGGATCTTGTCAGAAGAAACACCCTTTTGTTGGGTTCCACGCTGCGTTGTCCGTCATAGATGGCTTCGGCATTCATTAAGGCGTAGGTATTAAAGAATTCGGTAGAAGAACCCAGGGCTGTCGGGCCGCACAGGGCTTTTCTGTACTCCATATCGGTACAATCCAGTACGTTGGGTTCGCTGGCGTCCATCCACCAGGCATCGATTTTTAGCGGGTATAAATTATCATAGATTTGTTTCCAGAACAATTTACGGGCACCACCAGAATAAGCATCGTAAAAAGAACCCACATATCCGGGACCAACCCAGTCCTTAACGTTATCTTTTATGGCTTGTTGGTACATCCAGCCTTTTTCATCAAATTCCTTGAAATGTTCGGTGGTTTTGTAAAACTTCGGCCAGACCGAAATCATCATTTTTCCATTCAAAGCGTGAATAGAATCAACCATTCCCTGTGGATTCGGGAAACGTTTTTTGTCAAATTCATGGCTTCCCCAGGAATCTTCTTCCCAGTAATTCCAGTCCAGGACAATATTATCAATCGGGAATTTACGTTTTCTGAATTCTTTCAGGTTTCCGACAATTTCATCCTGTGTTTTATATCTTTCACGGCTTTGCCAGTATCCCATGGCCCATTTTGGCATAATCTGGGATTTCCCTGTCAAGGTACGGTAGCCTTTAATTACTTCGTCTGCAGAATTTCCGTGAACGAAATAATAATCGATTTTTTGTGTCATTTCGCTCCACCACACCTGATTGTTTTTTTCTTCTGCCGGCTGAGGCGTAAGCACGCGTAAACCACAATAGGAAGTTCCGCCATCCGGTTTCCATTCAATGCGTAAGGGAACGCGTTTTCCGGCTTCTAATGGCAAAGAGAATTTATAACTATTCGGATTCCAGGCCGTTCTCCAGCGCTCCGGAACTACTAATTTATTGTTTAGGTACACTTTTACATATCCGGCGTAATACAACGTAAACTTATACGTTCCGTTTTCCGGTGCTTCAATTTCACCTTCATACGTAACGTCAGCCTTTTTTAAAGGGAAGTTTTGCGGTAATTTTTTGATGCTTTTAATGTCTTCAAAGAAAATAGATTCTTCTTTGCGCTCGATGTTTTGCACGTCTTTTTCATTAGAAACATACGTTCCGGTCAAAGCTCCGGGATTTCCTTTTTTATCGTATAATTTAAAAACGGTATTCAATTGTGCATACGGACGGCTTTCACCAAAACGGCTCAAAGAATAACTGTCCCATAAAATCCCGTAGTTTTTATTCGAAACGATAAAAGGCACCGAGACTTTGGTATTGTATTGAAATAATTCTTCGTTTTTACCTTTGTAATTGAATTCATCCGCCTGATGCTGTCCCAGTCCGTGGAAAGCTTCATCGGCAGGAGAATCAAAGATCTGGCGAACGGTGTAGCCTTTGGTTCCTTCCACTTCAATCGGAGTGAAATGTCGCCCTCCGCCTGCTTTTTCGGCTAAAATTAGTTTTCCGTTTTTGTCTTTAAAGTTGATTCCGCCGTTTATTTTAGAAACCATCACTTTCAGTCGTGAAGTGACAACCGAAACAGAATCGGCAACATTGGTTTCTATTTTATAAGGAACTTTTGATTTTCCGGCAACGATTATTAACGAAGAATCTTTGGCGAAAGCAGCATCCGGAGTTGCTGAAACATGAATCAGTTCGTCCTGCAGTACCTGAATACGTACTTTCTGCACAGCTGTTTTACTGTTTTGTTTCACGCTTACAATGATGCCGTCGTCTATCGTTTGATATTGCTTCACCGAACAGGAAGCCAACAGCGTTGCAGCAAATAAGAAATGTATTTTTTTGCGCATGGTTAAATAGTGGTTTTAGTAAAATTTTAAGGTAACAAATTTCAGTATAAAAAATCTATTTGGGGTATGTGTATGTTTTGAAGAAGGTATCATCATGAATTATTTACCGGGTTTCCGGAGTGAAAACCCTTTTAATGCCGTCTCTTTTTGGGAGTGTTGAAGTACTAATTATTTCTCCGGTTTTTGATGTAGCAACAGCTGAAAAGTGCTGCCGCATAGCTTTTGAATTTCCCAATGGAGTTGTCGGAGGAATTACTCTATTGTATTTTTTTGAATATTAAAAAAGAAAAGGGAATAGCTTTTTAAAACTATCCCCTGTTAACATCTTAATTTTTGTGTTGCTTATTTCAAAGTAGTTTTGATCACTACGGCAGCCTGTTCAATCGCAGTTTGTACGGCAGGCACATTCGCAATCGGGTTAAGAAGACCGTAATCGTGAATCAACCCTGAATATCTTGTTAGTGTTACCGGAACCCCGGCTTCGTTTAATTTTCTGGCATAGGCTTCACCTTCATCTCTCAAAACATCATTTTCAGCAGTTTGTACCAGTGCAGGAGGCAAGTCTTTCAGTTGGGCTAAGTCGGCCTGCAACGGAGAAGCGTATATTTCTTTTCTTTTGCTGGTGTCAGGTAAATAATTGTCCCAGAACCATTTCATCATGTTTTTGGTTAGGAATCTTCCGTTTGCAAAAGAATTGTAAGATTCCGTTTCAAAATTAGCATCGGTTACCGGCCATAATAAAACCTGTAGTTTAATGTGTGGCCCTTTTTTGTCTTTTGCCATTAAAGTAATAGCTGCAGTCATATTCCCGCCCACACTGTTTCCGGCAACGGCAAGGTTTTTACCATCAACACCAATTTCTTTTCCGTGTTCGGCTACCCATTGTGTGGCAGCATATATTTCATTAATGGCTACGGGATATTGAGCTTCCGGAGAAGGAGTGTAGTCCGGGAAAACTGCCACGGCACCGCTTTTCACGACTAAATCACGAACCAGCCTTCTGTGTGTCGGATAATCTCCCAGTACCCAGCCACCGCCGTGAATGAAGATAAATACTGGCGCATTCGATTTTGCTCCTTTAGGTTTTGTAATGTGAATTTTTACTTTGTATCCGTTTTGAGAAATCACTTTTTCAGATTCCTCAATACCGGAATAATCCACTTCTACGGATTTTTGAGCACCCACCAAAACATTTCTGGCGTCAGAAACACTTAATTGTTCTAATGGTTTTCCGTCACCTGAATTTAACGCTTTCAAAAACGAACGAACTTCTGTAAAGACCTGTGGATCATTTTCTCCTTTGTATTGTCTTTCTTGTGCTGTAGCTATGGTGTTTACAATAAACAATGCTGCAATAAATAAACCTTGTGGTAATAATTTAATAGTTTTCATATCTTTTATGTTTTATCAGTTATAATTTGATAAGACAAAGATATGGCGGTAGTAAGGTGCTGAAAATAGACAAAAGTCTATTCTGATTGTACATTTTTCCCTTGAAGGTATTTTTTCCTGAAATTGGATGGAGTGTCGCCCACTTTACTGCTAAAAAGGCGGTTAAAGTAAGCCGGATCTTCATAGCCGAGCTGGTATGCAATTTCTTTTACGCTTAAGGAAGAATATCCCAGCAGCCTTTTTGCTTCCAGCATGATGCGGTCTTTAATGATATCGTTAGGTTGTGTAAGCTCCAGCCGATTGAATTTATTGGATAATGTTTTCGGAGCTACGCCAAGAATATCGGCATAATCGGCCACCGTATGTTTGGTTCTGAAGTGAATTTCAACCAGACGGCTAAAATCCCTGAAGAAATCCATTTCTTTAGAAGGTTCCGTATTGAGTATACCCAATTGCTGTACTTTCCAGAGGCGGGTTGCTTTTATAATGAGCTGCTTGAGGTACGTTCGGATCATTTCTTCCTGTGAAGAATCCACAGCATCAAATTCTCCCTGAATCTGATTAAAGATTCCTTCTACAAATCCGGATTCCCTTTCAGGCAGGGCCGTCATGGGCATTTCGAAAATATTATTGAACAATAAACCGTCACAGGCGACTTCGGCATCATGAATTTGCACGCAATAAAAATCACGGTTGTAATACATAAAATAACCGGGCGCTTTGCCTTCTTTTTCAATTTGCAGGTACTGATTGCTATTAATGAAAAAGAGGGAAGAAGTTGTGGTGGTATACTGTTTAAAATCGATGGTCAGGGAATAATCTTCCGGTAAAAAAAGTACTTTGATATAGGGTTTGTAATAATCTCCGTTTAGTTCATCTACAGCTTCCCTGTCGAGCACCAGAAAGCCCAGTTTTTTATAGTTGGATTCGAAAATTTTAGGATTATTCATTAGGATTATTCTTGTTCTATCAGCGTAAGAATCTTTTTTGGAATCTCTTCAAAGGCTTCAAAAGAATACGGTTTGATCAGATAGGCTTTTACACCCAGCACATCACATTTTTCCTTGTAGGCCGGATTTATACTTGTAGAATACACAAAACAGGGAATAGTTTTTAAATTGGTATGATTCAAAATTCGCTGTAAGGCTTCAATGCCATCCAGTATCGGCATATTTATATCGGTAAGAACAACATCGGGAATGGCATTTGAAGTGCTTTTTAGGTAATTGAGCAGCTCTTCGCCATTGTTTACAATACTTACTTTTCCAAAATTCGGGTTTTTATTGAAGGTCTCGTATATTACGTCAGCATCATCGCTGTCATCTTCTGCAATAACAATATGTAGGTTATGTAGCATTGGCAATTATACTATTGGAAAAAAGAGATTAAAAGTGGTTCCAATGTTCAATTCACTTTCGACGGTGATATTTCCCGAATGGTTTTCCATGATTTTTTTACAAATGGCCAGACCAATACCATTTCCGGAATATTCGGTTTTAGCATGAAGGCGCTGAAATATAGTAAAAATTTTGATAAGATGGTTTTGTTCCATTCCAATGCCGTTGTCCTTGATTTGAATTTTTACAAATTTAGTGGTTTGATTCGGAATTTCAGATTTAAAATTTTCAATTTGTGAAATTTCAATAATTGGAGTGATTTCTTTTTTGCTGTATTTAATGGCATTTGAAATAAGATTGGAAAAAAGCTGTCGCATTTGTACTTTTGAGGCCTTAATCAAAGGCAGTTTTCCTGTTTCAATACGAGCATTCCTGTCGTTGATTATTATTTCCAAATCTTCTTTTACCTCAGCAATGATTTCCGTCAGATTTATTTCTGATCGCTCTTCCTGCGCGGTGTGCGAAGAGTAGCTCACTAAATCATCTACAAGTGAGTTCAGTCGCAATGCGGATAACTTCATCACATTCATAGACTTGGCATCCATTTCAGAAAGATAACTTCCGTCAATCCTGGTATTGTGCATAACGATTTTCCGAAGCGGCTCTTTGAGGTCATGTGAAATAACATGAATAAATTCTTCGAGATTGCTGTTGATCCGGTTCAGTTCATGAATTTTTTGCTCCAGTTCTTTTTGATGCCTTATTAAAGCTTCTTCGTGTTTTTTCTTTTCCGTTAAGTCTGTAATCACAATTCCGATGCCCTGTACGGAGGGTTCAAAGTCGGTCAGTGCAATATAGGCAGGGAAAATCTTTTTTTCATTGAGGGTCTTAAACACAATTTCGTGTGTATTGACACCATATTTCATGGCCTCTATTAATGGCGTGAAATGGTCGGGATCATCGAAATAT
Organism: Flavobacterium sp. ENC; assembly: GCF_020991415.1. GTDB lineage: Bacteria > Bacteroidota > Bacteroidia > Flavobacteriales > Flavobacteriaceae > Flavobacterium. Next base: position 267,600 of record NZ_JAJMOY010000002.1, read on the forward strand.
TCATAGAGATAGTTTCCAATTATTTTTTCGGAAGGCAGTTCAATGAGTCTGGCGAAATAATCATTGCAGTATAATATAAGTCCGTTTTTGGAAATACTCACTGCGCCCTGTCCGAATTTTTCAATTAAAAGCCTAAAAGTGTAATCGGCGGTTTCGAGCGAATAAAGCTGCGGAATCCCGTTGTTATTTACTACTAAAGCATCAACATCTCCCTGTTTTATGGCATCGACAATGCTATTGGCTTCATAAAGTTCTTCTTTTAATGAAGCTATCTCTTTTAATAAGGATTCGATATTTTTATTGTTATACTCCAAATTATTCAATGATATTTAATATCCTTAACACCTTTTCCTTATCTGATAAATCACCAAGGATAATTCTTTTCGGTGCAGGATCTGTTTTTATTAATGTAGGTATTGCTACAATCTGATGAATTACGGCCTGTTCTGTATCACGGCTGATGTCTATAATTTCCAGTTCGTAATTATCAGTAAAATAGTTGTCACAAATTTTACGCAGGTTTTCTATGGCATGCCCTGATTTTACAGACATACCCGAAACAAAAAGCATAAATCTATGTTTGGCTGTACTTGTACTTTCAGAGGGATCATCCATTAGTAAGAGATTACAGGTTTGATATTCAGTCCGACAAGTACTCTTTCTTCATTGGAAAGATCACCTATTATTTTACGAATAGGTTCCGGAAATTTTCTAACCAGAGTAGGTACCGCTAAAATTTGATCGCCCTCGGCCAATTGCGGACTTTTGAGCAAATCAATAATTTCGATACTGTATTTTCCAGCCAGATGTACTTCGGCATATTTTTTTATATTCTCTAGTGCAGTTATTGACTTTGGCGTCTGACCCGCTATATATAGCAATAACTGCCATTCGGCTACTTCCTTTTTCATATTCTCTCTATTTTTTTTTAGAACTCAGCTTTTCCTGTAATTCTTCTGTCGCTTTCAGTATATTTAATTCTTCCTCGGCAGATTCAAATTCATTTTTAAGCGCCTCTATATTGGCTTCAAGAATCCTGCGTTTACGCGCAATCTCCCTGTCTTTGCGATTGATTTCGTTTTGAAGCTTAATATCCGACATTGTTTTCTTGATCTGATGTGATTTTCGTGCGGTTCCCGTCAGAATTCCCTGCGGTCCCAGTTCTACATCGAGTAATTCAATTCCGTTACCTGAGATCACAAATTCACGTACCTGGTTCGAATGCCCCATTCCTCTGGATTTTACGATAAATATACCACGGTTGCGTTCCCCAATTCCTTCCATATCACGAACGGTTACCCAGGTATCTACTAACGACGATACGGATTCTTCTGCAAGATCCGGTCTGAAATTATCATTTTGCTTGTTCAAAGAAGTAAAAAGGGCCGTGATATTATTGACTTTTAACATGTCTATCAATCGTACCAGCATGGAGCGGACTTCATGTTCACTACCCACTGTAATCAGGTTGCTGATCGGGTCGATAATGATGGTCGTGGGTTTAAAATCTTTGATTAATTTTCTTAGGGTCAGCAAATGCAGCTCAAGACCATTGAGTGACGGACGTGAAGAGTGGATCTGCAAAGTCCCATTCTTAATATATTTTTCCAGATTAACATTGATCGATTTCATATTTCGAACCAATTGCTGTGGCGATTCCTCAAAAGCAAAGTAGATTGTTTTCTCTTTCTTTTCGCATTGTTCTGCCGCAAAATAACAGGCAATTGTTGTTTTGGCTGTACCCGCTGTTCCGGAAACCAGTATATTGCTGCCCCGGAAAAAACCTCCGCCGTTAAACATACTGTTCAATCCCGGAACTCCCGTCGAAATTACATCTGAAGAAACTTCGTTGTCGAGTTTTAAAGAGGTAATAGGAAGAACTGAAATCCCATCTGCATCAATAAGGAACGGATATTCGTTGGTACCATGCGTAGAACCTCTGTATTTTACAATTCGAAGCCTGCGGGTGGAAACCTGTTCGATAACACGGTGGTCCAGAACGATTACACAATCTGAAACGTATTCTTCGAGTCCCTGTCGTGTAAGGGTGGCTTCACCGCGCTCTCCCGTAATAATGGCTGTTACACCTTTGGTTTTAAGCCAGTGAAACAGCCTTCGCAGTTCAGCTCTGAGGATCGCCTGATTGTCCAGGCCTGAAAATAAGGATTCAATAGTATCCAAAACAACACGGGTTGCTTTTATCGAATCGATGGCATGTCCTAAGCGGATGAATAAACCGTCAAGATCGTATTCACCTGCTTCTTCGATTTCAGATCGTTCGACTCTTACATAATCTACCACGAGTTTTTTGTCTGCTTTGAGTTTTTCCAGGTCAAACCCCAATGATTTGACATTCAGTGTAAGGTCATTTGAGGGCTCTTCAAAAGACATGAAAACGCCCGGTTCGTTATATTCAGTAATACCTTTAATCAGGAATTGCATGGATAACAATGTCTTTCCACAGCCGGCTCCGCCACAGATTAAGGTTGGTCGCCCTTTTGGAAACCCTCCATCTGTAATTTCATCCAGACCGTCAACTCCGGTTGGAGTTTTTGGAAATATAAAACTATTTGATTTTGATTCTTTTTGCACGCTTTTAAATATTCTGTTTACTCAAATATACGTTTTCCTACAGAATTTAACATTAATATTTATTAAAGTTTTAACAGCTGTTTAATTAAATTCACAGCCTAAATTGAAATAAAAGAGAAAAACGTAATTGACGGGTATTAGGGTGGGAATCGATAAAAATGGGGGATATTGGATTAGTTTTCTGAATTCAGTTGTTTGATATTCTTGCGAATCACATCTTTGTCAGCGATTGTTTTGGCAAGGCTGAGAGCGGTTTCAAAGTGGTTTAAAGCTTTTTTTGTATCGAGGTCAGCATATAGATTTCCGAGGAGGGAATAATAAAAATGATTGCCGGTCAGATGGAGCTTCTCCGCTTCAGCGATGGCTTCTTCTTTGCCGGTTACTTTTGACAAGGCATAGGTTCTGTTTAATGCTGCAATTGGAGAATATTCCAGAATAATCAGATTGTTGTACAATTCCAAAATATGTTCCCACTTGTCCGCAGTGTCTTCTTTTATGGTATGCCAATAGGCAATTCCGGCTTCGAGATGGTATTTTGACAGCGTATTTCCTGTTGATGATTTACTTAGAAAATAGGTTCCTCTGTCTATTAGCTCCTGATTCCACAGTGACTGATCCTGGTCTTCATATAAAATTATGGCTCCGTTTTCAGCGGTTCGGGCTTCAAATCGCGAAGAGTGAAAACACATCAGTGCCATCAAAGCATTGGTTTCCGGCAAATTGGTGCTTTCATTCTGAATCAGCAGATAAGCAAGACGCATGGCTTCGGCACAAAGATCCTTGCGTAAGGTGGTGTTTTGCGAAATAGAGTAGTAGCCTTCCGAATACAGCAGATAAATAGTTTTCAGGACCGTTTTTATCCTGTCCTTTATTTCAGAAACATTCGGACTTTGAATTTTAATATTTTCTTCTTTGAGTTTTTCCCTGGCGCGGTTGATTCTTTTGTAAATCACTTCTTTGTTGGAAAGAAAAGCATCGGAAATTTCATTGATTCCAAAACCACACAATAAATTCAGCGCCAGTGCAATCTGGGCTTCATCGGAATTACAGGGATTGCAGACCGTAAAGATCATGGCCAGCTGACTGTCGGCAATATTCTGTTCCGATAAGTCGATGTCGATTTCAGGATTGTTCAGCGGTGCATTGTATTTGATTTCCGTAACTATTTTGGTTTCAAAAATAGTATTCCGCTTTAGGTAATTTTTGGTTTTATTTTTGGCTACCGTATAAAGCCAGGCCGTTGGATTTTCCGGAATTCCTTTTATGGCCCATGTTTCTGAAGCAGACAAAAAAGTATCGCTCACGATATCTTCGGCAATTTCGATATGATGAATCCCAAAGAGGTGACAGAGCACGGAAACTATCTTTTGATACTCACTTCGGAAGAGGTTGGGAATAAGCGCTGCGTTCTCCATAGTATAAAACAAAATGCCTGAGTAAAGATACAAAGGCATTTTTGATAATTATATTTCAAAGTTTAAAAAGCCATACGAATTTCGACATTTCCGCCTAAATTCAAAACCGGGCATCCCTGCGCAATCGCTGCTGCCTCGTCATAATCTTTGGCTTTGATAATGATTAGTCCGCCAATAGATTCCTTGATTTCAACAAAGGGGCCATCTGTAATTCCTTTATTCGAAGTAACAAGTTTTCCCTGTCCGTCCCAGCGCTGTAAAGGTCTTGCCAGTTTATCCTGTGCCGCCAGGCTTCCAAACCAGTTCTGCCATTGCTGCAAATGCTGCTGCAGTTCTTCGGGAGAAGGCTGTGCTTCTTTGGATATAAAATCTCTTCTGAAGATCAATAAAAATTCATTCATTGTTTATCTTTTTATAAGTTATCAATTTACGTTTTCCAATAAGGGCTGTTCTTGTTTTGCGTATAAAATTACTCTTTTGCAACCTAAAAACAGCCGGTTTTATTTATCCAAATTGTCCTACTCTGTACGTTCCCGGCGTATTAGGGAAAGCCAGATTGAAACGGTTCCAGGTATTGATGGTCGTAATTACAAGGGTAAGATCGATCAATTCTTCGTCGGAAAATTCAGCTGTTGCAATGGCGTAAATTTCGTCAGGGACGTCACAGGCTGTTACTGCTTCTGCCCAGGCAAGTGCAACTCTTTCGCGCTGCGTAAAATAAGGAGTCTCTTTCCAGGCACTTATTCCAAACAGGCGTTGTGCCGTTTCGCCGTGTGCGATAGCTTCTTTGGAATGCATGTCTAAACAATAGGCACAATTGTTAATTTGTGATACCCTGAAATCTACTAAATCTACAAGGGATTTTTCAAGAGATGATTTTTTTAAATAACCCGTAATTCCAAATAATGGAGTTAACGCTTTCTGACCTTTTTCGAATACATTAATTCTGGTTTCCATGTTGTATAATTTTAAATGTTATACCCTAATGACAACTGAACTTTCAGAATTGGACAAATAAATTAAAAAAAAGCAGAAAAAAATAAACAATATTTTAAAAGTGACTATTTATGGGCCTTTAGAATGGAAATAAAATTATTTGTTTACAATTAAATCAATTTTTTCCGAAAGCCTGTCTGCAATTTCAGGCTCATTTTTCAGGCTGTTATTCATAATCCACGGACTCAGTTTTTGGTTTTCAATGATTTCCTTTTTAGAATACACCAGACTGAAATACATATTCAGTTCCATTGCATTTGTGGGCAGGGGTTTATTTTTAGTTTCCTCCGGGATATCTTCATAATAATAGCGGGACTTTTTTAAATCTGGATATTGCTGAAGCAAATAATCATTCATTTCAAAACGTGGACCGTCACCTTTGTACAGATCCTCTTGCTGAATTGGAGTGATGAGCAGATTTGTTATATTTCCTTTTAATGTTTTGTAATCAGCCGAAGTCGTAGAAAAATCACCCTGAGAAAAAGTTCCCTTTTCAGATAATTTTCGAATGACGGAAAGCCGCACATAATCGCCGTTGATCTCGATTACTTTAAAAACGAAATATTTATTTTCGAAGCTCTGACTCCCGTTGGAACCTCTTTGTTTGCTAAAAATAAAACTCCCTAACTGCAGTTTGTGCGCTTCACTCTGAATTGCTTTTTTCCACATATAAGGTTTGTAAACCATCTGCCTTACCATAAAAAAGACAACAGCACTTATGATTACGACCACTAAAATTGTTTTGTTCATTTGTTTTTTAAATAAAGAAATTGCTATGCAAAGCGCAATAAAGTTAGGGGAATAAACAGTCATTCCAAATAAAACATAAAAAAAAACTCCCAATTATAAGGAAGGCTCTTCCTGTTTCATTTTTTGCCTTCCTTTGGCCTGATTGCCCATATTAAACATATTACGCAATTCGGGTTATGCGGTAAACATTCGGCATAAAAATAACCGGTCCGCTTTTCTCAACATCGGAATTGTGTCCTTGATCAGCTCTTTTTGAAAGGTATTCATTTGTTATTTATTAGGGTAACTGTGACTGTAACTGTGAAAAGTTGGAAAAAGGAAATTCAGGGGGGATTTGAATTATTATTTTAAAGGAAATACTCTGATAATAATAACTTCTAACTGAGCTTATTATAAATTATAAAGATTTCTTAAAGTGTTTTGTAGCTATTTTCTGCTGTTGTAAATTAGTGCAACAATAATTTTAAAACAGGCAAGCCATGAAAATGAGAATCACATTTGCCGCATTATTGCTGGGTTTTGCAATATCGGCCAACGCACAGAAGAAGATCGCAGTGACAGAGCTGCCACAGCCGGCTCAGGATTTTCTGAAAAAACATTTTAGCAACACCACTGTAGACGTCGCCAAAAAAGACGCTGAACATGGTGAAAAGGGATACGAGGTTAAACTGAAAGACGGCACAGAAGTAGAATTCTGGAAAGACGGTTCCTACCGTGAAGTGGATGGCGGTGATAAACCAATTCCGACTGCATTTATTCCGGCTTCAGTCAAAGACTATGTGGCTAAAAACTATCCGAACGAGAAAATCACCCACATTGATTACGGGCACAAAGACCTGGATGTAGATTTAACGAACAAAATTGACCTCGAATTTACTAAAGAAGGAAAATTTATAAAAGGAGAGAAAGATTAATTTGTTGAAAAATGTGAAAAGAGTAAAGAGTAAAGAGTATAGAGTAAAGAGTATAGAGTTTAGAATATGGAATAAAGAGTGGAGAGTAAATTTTGAAATTTGAAAAGGAAATAGCCCAGATACTATTTCCTTTTTTTTGTCGTTACTATTGAAGAAATTCCATTCATCATTTTGAGTATTTTTCAAAATGGAAAAACAAAGATGTACTACTTCAAAACATCCGTATTTGTTGGGGATTTTGGCTGCCGGATACACACAAAACCTGTATAAACATTGTACAAGTGTGTAAACATTACACAGCTTACATTGTACCCGGATATCGTAAAGCCCTCAAAATGTATTTTATAGCGTATTGGCACATGCATTGCTAAATGTGATAATGTGAATTCCTGTTTACGGGAAAATTAATAAAAGCCATACAATACAAATCAACAGAGTGCAATATGAAAAGTGAAACAATTATTTCAGATCAATTTTATACTACAAGCGACAATACAAACAATAACGGACATTCTATTAGCAGTTCCATTTTTCGTATTAACAATCCAACATCAGGCAAAACCATCGAAAAAACGTCAAGTCCGTTGGGATTAATAGTGCTCATCAGTACTTTTGCCTTAATGTTGACCGGAGCATTTATGGTGTATCAGTTCCAGCCTGATTTTGATCAGTTTCAGATAGAGCGAATCAATTCCTCCTGGGGATTTCCTTTCCTGATTTTAGCCATTGCTTTATTCGTTTTTCAAAGTGGTGTGTTTGTCTATAATTTATTCCTTTATTTCCGTTACAAACCAATTGAATCAGTTAGTGATGAATTGCTGCCAACCTGCACGGTTATAGTGCCTGCCTACAATGAAGGCAAACTCGTTTGGGATACTTTATTAAGTTTGGCCGACAGTGACTTCCCCGAGCAAAAATTACAAATCCTTGCCATTGATGATGGAAGTAAAGATGACACCTGGTACTGGATGCAGCAGGCAAAAATAAAATTAGGGGATCGACTGACTATTTTCCAACAACCTGAAAACGGCGGTAAACGTCATGCACTTTATCGTGGATTTGAACTGGGTACCGGAGAAATTTTTGTAACCGTAGACAGTGATTCCATTGTAAAAAAAGATACATTAAGAAATCTGGTAAGCCCTTTTGTGGTAAACGAAAAATGTGGGGCAGTAGCAGGAAATGTTCAGGTATTGAACAATAAAAAAGCATTACTTCCTAAGATGTTAAACGTAAGTTTTGTAATGAGTTTTGAATTCATGCGTTCAGCCGAAAGCATGTTAGGATCTGTACTTTGCACGCCGGGTGCAGCAGCAGCTTACCGCAGGGATGCCGTACTGAACTGTCTTCCGGAGTGGATCAACCAAACTTTCATGGGGCAACCGTCAGACATTGGTGAAGACCGTGCCATGACCAACATGATCCTGAAACAGGGACTTCATGTGTTGTTCCAGAAAAATGCCTATGTACTTACCAATGTTCCTGAAGAATATACCGGTTTATACAAAATGTTCATCAGATGGAGCAGAAGTAATGTTCGTGAGAATCTTATGATGGCACAATATGTTTTTAAGGATTTTAGAAAAGAATCTAAGTTTGGTGCAAGGCTTTTGTTTATCAACCAGTCTTTAAAAATCATTTTAGCGTACCCGTTCCTTATTTTTATGTTGATTTTTATAGCGACACACCCGTTGTTATTTTTAAGTTCAACCTTACTGGGGATTCTGATTGTTTCTACTTTCCCAGTTATATTTTATGCAAAAAGATACAATCTGGCAGATTCTTTCTGGGCCTATTCCTATAGCATCTTTTATACGTTCAGTTTATTTTGGATTACTCCGTATGCCATAGTAACAGCGAATAAAAGAGGATGGTTAACCCGAGGATTATCAGATAAAAAATAAAAATTGTAATACTGAATAAAGAGAGATTAATTTGTTTAAATAAGCTTCTGTTCCGAGTGAATAGAAGCTTTTTTTGTTTTCCTGAAAAACTCTTTGTGTTGTAACAAAAGCGAAAATTAGGGAATGCCTTCTATTAAGTTAATTCTGTTACAAAGAACAAATATTGAAATAAAAAGTTAAAATAAATTGCATTTAAGACCGAACGGTCTATATTTGTACCGTCAAAAGGAAAAGATCATGAGCAAAGCAGAAAGAACGAGACAATTTATCATAGAAGCATCGGCACCCATAATTAATAAAAAAGGAATGGCCGGAACTTCTCTTACCGATATTATGGAAGCTACAAAATTAGCCAAAGGAGGAATCTACGGTAACTTCGGGAGCAAAGAGGAGATCTGCATGGAAGCATTTGTTTATCTGAGATCAAAATTGGCAAACAAATTAGATGCAGCTGTAGCCAAAGGAAACTCGGCAGAAACGAAGCTTTTCAATTTACTGGATGTGTATCAAAATGATGAAAGCATGATGGAAGGCTGTCCAATCCTGAATTTTGGTACTGAAGCCGATGATACCAATCCGGGTATGAAAGAACTGGTCAAAAAAGCGGTTTTTTCGGCACAAAAGAGATTTTTCAATATAGTAGAAGACGGTATAAAAAACAAGGAGTTATCGGATGCATTAGATCCTCAACAGTTCAGTATTAAAGTTTTTGCGATGATTGAAGGTGCCATCTTATGTGGAAAGCTAGTCGGAAACCAACAAATGGTACTTGTGCTGGACAGCATAAAAAGTGAATTTAAAAAATATGTAATCTAAATATTTTTTTTGCTATATTTTAGACCGTTCGGTCTATTTTAATTTAAGGTTTAATAATTAAATATAATAACAATGTCTAAAGTAATTTTTATAACAGGAGCCACAAGAGGATTTGGGAAAATCTGGGCAGAAGCATTTTTAAAGCGCGGTGACCGTGTAGCGGCAACCGGAAGAAACATCGAAGCACTACAGGATTTAAAAAATACATATGGGGATCTGGTATTGCCGGTTCAACTGGATGTCAACGACCGAAAGGCCTCTTTTGAAGCCGTAAACAAAGCAAAAGAACATTTTGGAAGAATTGACGTCCTGATCAACAATGCCGGCTATGGTTTGTTTGGTACGATAGAAGAAACATCAGAAGAAGAGGCAAGAAAGCAAATGGAAACCAACTTTTTTGGAGTGCTTTGGTTATCACAAGCCGTATTACCGATTATGCGTGAACAAAAAAGTGGTCATATCATTCAGGTATCCAGTTTCTTAGGACTCGTAACACTGCCTGTTTTGGGACTTTATAATGCCTCTAAATTTGCCGTAGAAGGATTTAGTGAAACACTCGCTACAGAAGTAAAAGGTTTTGGAATTCATGTTTCCCTGGTAGAACCCAATGGTTTTACAACGGACTGGTCCGGGGAATCTGCTGTCCAAACCGAAAGTATGGCTGTTTACGATCCTGTAAAACAAGCTTTTAATGAAGCGGTTTCAACTCCGGGTCTTTTTGGCAAACCGGAAGCTACGGCTGCTGTTATCCTGAAATTGACAGATGAAAAAGAACCACCTTTGAGATTGTTACTGGGAGCATTTGCTTATCCGGCCGTCAAAAAAGTATATGAAGAACGTCTGGCTAGCTTTGAGGAATGGAAAAGCGTTTCTGAGGAAGCACACGGAGCATAATTTATCAAATTAGAAATGAAAATTTTAAAAGAAAATCACAGGGGCTTTAGTACAATACTGGCCCTTGCATTGATTCCGTTATCGGGTTTTGCTACAGATATTTACCTGCCATCACTACCGGCAATGGCCAATGACCTGCATGTTTCGGCGGCGGCAGTCCAGCTTTCACTGGTTTTGTTTATGTTTAGTGTTGGTATCAGTCAGTTTTTTATCGGAAGTATTTTAGACAGTTTCGGACGTTATAAAATTGGTCTTGCATCACTCGCCTTATTTTCGGTTACCAGTTTTGTTATTGCACTGGTCCCTAATATTTATGTAATTTATGTCATGCGAATTATTCAGGGAATTACAATTGCGCTTATTGTAGTCGGAAAGCGAGCGTATTTTGTAGATCTTTTTGCAGGTGAAAAACTAAAAAGCTATATCAGTTTGTTTTCGATCATTTGGGCCTGCGCGCCTATTATGGCTCCGTTTCTGGGAGGCTATCTGCAAAACAGTTTTGGCTGGAGATCCAACTTTTACTTTTTAGGCGGATTATCATTAGTATTCCTGATTTTGGAACTTATTTATAGTGGCGAATCCTTAAAACATTATCATCCCTTCAAACTAAAATCAATCGCAGAAACATATAAGGGAATGCTTCAAACTGCTGATTTTACATTGGGACTAATCATTATCGGAATCTGTTTTGGTATTGTAGTGGTCTTTAGTTTATCCAGCCCTTTTATCATAGAACGTGTTTTGGGTCATTCAGCCATCACGACAGGTTATACTTCTTTGTTATCCGGTTTGTCCCTGATGACAGGCGGAATTATCGCAAAAGCACTACTAAAAAAACCGTTAGGAAAGAAAGTAGGAATCGCGTTTGGTATTCAGATCTTGTTAGTTTTACTCATGATTTTTACCTCTTCTTTATTGATGAATATCTACACTTTAATTGGTTTTATAATTGGAATTCATATCGCCGGAGGTTTTATTTTTAATATCATTTATGGCTATTGCCTGACCCGTTTTTCCAGGAATGCAGGAGTGGCCAGTGGGCTTACAGGTGGTGTTATGTACATGATCAGTTCTGTATTCAGTTACGGATTTGCGAATTTATTCAAAGTTAAAAGCCAGTTATTACTTGGAGTGGCAGATCTTTCGCTACTGGTAATCGTTACGATTCTTTTTGTGGTATTCAACAAATACCCGTTAAAAAGCAGCTTTGAGAATGCTGTCAAAGAATAATAGAAATTCAAAACTTTTGTCAGGCTGAGCGGAGTCGAAGCCCCTTTTATATAAAAAAGCCTTTGACTCCGCTCAGGATAACATTGATTTCTAAAGAATGCATTATTTTTTTATATGAAATCAGATATTCAGTGAATTACAATCAACACTTTACTTATAATTTATTTAATTATATGATGATTAAAAAGTCCCGTTCGTGATTCGGGACTTTTTATTTTGTGAAAATTTTATCTTTTTCGGCTATAAAAAGAAAATGAATAGCAATGCTTCTTCTAATGGGGAATGGAAGTCCGTATAAAAAGCAGATAAATATCAGGTGAAAGTTGATATTTAAGTCAGCAATAGCGCTGAATTTATAGTATTTGAAATAAATTATATAAGAAATAAGTCTGTAAATCATTATGTTGCATCTGATATTGATTTTATTGAAAAAATAAAACACATTTCTTAATCCTTATTTTGAAATATTCTAAATAAGACCTAACTTTCGCCCTTGAAATCCCGCAGTGGAAAGTTCGTTAAACAGATTAGGAATTCGTTGATTGTATACACTATGAAAAAAATACTCTTTACTGCACTATTTGCAGCAACATTACAGGTTAACGCTCAGGAGAATAAACTTTTAGACCAGAATTTCTGGAAAGCCGCTCCGGATTTAACCACTTTAAAATCGGAAATAGAAAAAGGAAGTAATCCAGCAGCATTAAATGTAAATGCCTTCGATCCGGTTGTTTTGGCTATTAATAATGGTGCACCAATTGAAGATATCAAATATTTACTGACACTTCCGGGTAACGAAATAACAAAACTGACGCACGACAATCGTATCTACCTGCATTGGGCGGCCTACAAAGGAAATACAGAACTGGTAGAATATCTTATTGCCAAAGGTTCCGATGTTAATTTCGAAGACAGCCATGGGACTACACCACTTGCGTTTGCTGCCGGGACAGGAACAACAAGCCCTGCTACATTTGAAGCTTTTTTTAAAGCGGGAATCGATCCGAAAAAGAAATACGATGACGGCGCCACGCTACTATTGCTGGCTGTCCCTGCCGATAAAGACCTGACTGTTACGAACTATTTAGTATCGAAAGGATTATCGCTAAAGGATGTCGACAAGAATGGACATACCGCCTTTGATTACGCAGCAAGATCAGGGAATATTGAATTATTAAAAACACTCGCAGGAAAAGGAGTGAAGTATACGGATTATGCCCTAATAACAGCCGCTCAGGGAATGCGCAGAAGTGCAAACCCAATCGAAGCGTTTAAATATTTGGTGGAGGATCTTAAACTTAAACCCACAGCGACCTCTTCAAATGGTCAGACGGTGGTTCACATCCTGGCACGCAAAGAAAAACAGTCCGAAATTATAAAATACTTTATCGATAAAGGAGTAGATGTTAATAAGGCTGATAAAGATGGCAATACCCCTTTAATTATTGCATCAGAAGGAAAAGACACTGAACTAATACAAACTCTGGCTGCAAAAGTAAAAAATATAAATGCTGTAAATGCCAAGGGAGAATCAGCTTTGACGGCTGCGGTAAAAGGAAGTTCAGCAGAGGTTGTGGCATTACTTTTAAGCAAAGGAGCAGATATTAATGTTACAGACGGCGCAGGAAACAATCTTGCTTATTATCTGATTGAATCGTACAGAGGTTCAAAAGGCGGTGCGCAAAAAGATGATTTCGATGAGAAACTGAACTTATTAAAGAGTAAAGGGATTAACTTTGCGGCGCAGCAAAAAGACGGAAGTACATTGTATTATACCGCTACAGCCAAAAATAATATCGTCCTGTTGAAAAAACTCGACGGACTGAATATAGATGTGAATGCCAAAAACAAAGAGGGATTAACGGCATTACACAAAGCCGCAATGATTGCAAAAGACGATACTGTTTTGAAGTATTTGTTGTCAATCGGGGCTAAAAAAGACCTTAAAACCGAATTCGATGAAACGGCTTACAGTCTGGCACAAGAAAACGAATTATTGAAAAAGAATAATATATCTGTTGATTTTTTAAAATAAATACTAAATGAAATCATTATCTAAAATCTGTCTGATGGCAGTTATTGCAGGCCTTTTCTCATTTCAGGCTTCAGCACAAACCACGAAATACAAATGCCTTTTGCAAATGGCGAATTATGTTGGGGAAGGTGCTTATGTGGCAGTATCCCTTATTGATGCGAAAGGCGAATATGAAAAAACCCTGTACGTAATGGGCGACGATAAAAAATGGTATAAAAGCCTGAAGGAATGGAATAAATTCAATAGTAAAAAACCGGATGTAAGCGCTAAAACAGGCGCTTCGGTTACAGGTGGAGACCGCAGTGTAACGGTATTCGAGATCGAAAACTCAAAAATTGATAAAGGCTATAAAATACGTTTTGAAACCGCGGTTGAAGACCAGAAATATTACGTGGGAGATGCCGAAATACCTTTAACAACAGCAGCGATTACCGAAAAAGCAGAGGGAAAAGGGTACATAAGATATGTAAAACTTAGCAATATATAAGGCATATGACATTATCCGTCTGGAGATATGCACACTTAACGCTGGCGGTATTTTCTTCACTCTTTCTTGTTTTGGCATCCGTTACCGGAGTGGTACTGGCTGCCGATGCGATTGGGGAGAAAATACCGCCTTATCGTGTTGATAATTTTGAGAATATATCCGTTGCCGCTGTTATTGCGGCTTTGAGTAAGAATTATTTAGAAGTAAGCGAAATCAGTGTAGATCACAATCAGTTTACCACATTAAAAGGGCTTGACGAAGACGGAAACGATGTTAATGCTTATATCAATCCCGTAACCGGCAAAGTAATAGGAAAGACCGAAAAGAAAAGTGCTTTTATCCAATGGGTCACTTCGCTTCACCGTTCCCTGTTTTTACACGAAACCGGAAGGCTTTTTATTGGAGTGAATGCTTTTTTGCTTTTTCTGATCGCTATTTCCGGTACCGCATTGGTACTACAGAGACAAAAGGGATTACGTCGTTTTTTCTCGAAAATCATTAAAGACAATTTTGCCCAATATTACCATGTCATCCTGGGAAGGCTGATGCTTATTCCGATTTTGATAATGGCGCTTTCCGGAACGTATCTTTCGATGCAACGATTTAAACTTTTTCCGGAGGCTAAAATCAATCAGAAAGAAGTTCCGGTTGATACTAAAACTCCGAAAAAACAAAATATTGCCGATTTTGAAATTTTCAAAAAGACAAAACTTTCTGATGTTCAGAAAATAGAATTTCCTTTTGATACTGAAGATCCGGAAGAGTTTTTTATACTTAAACTTACCGATCGGGAAGTGAAGGTCAATCAGTTTACAGGGCAAATTGTAAGTGAAGTTCGTTATCCGGTAACCGTATTGCTTGAAAATCTGAGCCTTGATCTTCATACCGGACGCGCTAATGCCATCTGGGCAGTTGTTTTGGCCATTGCAGCACTAAATATTTTGTTTTTCATTTATTCGGGTTTTGCCATGACGTTGCGTCGCAGGGAAACTAAAATTAAAAATAAACATACGGCAAAAGACAGCCGTTTTATTATACTGGCTGGTTCAGAAAACGGAAGTACTTTGCGTTTTGCGAATGCGATTCACACACAATTGCTGCACAAAGGTTTTTCTTCTTATCTGGGTGGTTTAAATGACTACAGCCAATTTCCAAAAGCAGAACATCTCATCATTTTTACTTCTACACACGGGCTAGGCGATGCACCTTCCAATGGCGGTAAATTTTTATCGCTTGTGGATCAATACCCACAGGAACAAAAAGTGGAGATAAGCATTGTTGGTTTTGGGTCTAAATCATATCCTGATTTTTGTGGTTTTGCTAAAAAAACGGAAAAGTTTTTGGCTAATAAACCATGGAGCAATAATTTTCTCGAACTCCATACTGTTGACGATAAGTCGCCGAAACAATTTGTAGAGTGGGTGAAAAAATGGAGCAAAAAAACAGACATTCCTTTAGCTGTGACACCGGCAACATATGCACAAAAGCCAAGAGGAGTGGAGCAGATGATTGTTTTGGAAAAAACAGCTATTTCCGAAACCGATCATACCTTTAGGATCACGCTGCGTGCCGGAAGGAGAACAAAATTTACCTCCGGAGACTTGCTGGCCGTTTATCCGGCGGGCGACGGGAGAGACCGTTTGTATTCGATAGGGAAGAGCAAAGGCAATATCAGTTTGATAGTAAAGCTGCACCCACACGGTCTTGGATCCGGCTATTTATACGATCTTAAGCCCGGTTCTGTTATCAAAGCCCGCGTTATGCATAATGAAGGATTTCATTTTCCTAAAAAGAGTGCGGAAGTGGCTCTGATTTCAAACGGAACCGGAATTGCACCCTTTCTGGGAATGATTGAGCAGAATAAAGCTAAAACAGCCTGTCATTTGTATTGTGGTTTCCGAAACGAAACGGAATCGGTTTCTGCATACAGAGAATTCGCAAACGATCACATCAGCAAGCAATACCTGAACGATTTCCACATTGCCTTTTCACGCGAACAAAATCAGTGTTATGTAATGGATTTAATTCAAAGAGATGCAGAGTTTTTTGCTGCTTTATTACAAAAGGGCGGAACAGTTATGATTTGCGGTTCGCTTGCGATGCAACAAGACGTAGAAAAAGTACTGGACACCATTTGCATTGAAAAAACCGGAAATGACCTAACCCATTATAAAACAAAAAAACAAGTACTGGCTGATTGTTATTAAGCTTGAAACCATGTTAAAAAAAATACTAAATATAGTTCCAATTTGCCTGTTCCTGTACAGTTTTGCCTGCACAGGACAAGTGCTGCGAAAAAGAACCACATTGCTGATGGGAAGTCGTTTTGATATTACTATTGTCGCAGAAGATTCACTAACGGCTGAAACCCGAATAAAAGAAACCATTGCAGAAATTACACGTATCGAAAACCTTATTTCAGACTGGAAATCAGATTCTCAGGTTTCAGAGGTCAACCAAAATGCGGGTATCCGCGCCGTAAAAGTAGACCCGGAAGTATTTGATCTGACGAAGCGGGCAATTGCTATTTCTAAGATCACAAACGGGGCGTTCGATATTAGCTTTGCCGCATTGGAAAAAGTATGGAAATATGATGGATCTATGACCGAAATGCCCACACCAGAACAAATCAAAAAATCAGTCGAAAAAGTGGGGTACCAAAACATACTCTTAGACAGTATTCAATCGACGATATTCCTGAAACTACCCGGAATGAAAATTGGTTTTGGATCCATCGGAAAAGGATATGCAGCCGATAAAGCCCGCGAAGTGATGGAAGGCAAAGGCGTAAAAGCCGGCATTGTAAATGCTTCAGGTGATCTCACCACCTGGGGAGCACAACCCAATAGTAAAGAATGGACTATAGGCATAACGAACCCATTTGATACGGATAAATTCGTCAAAACATTTTCCCTGAAAAGAGAAGCCGTTACCACCTCCGGTAATTATGAAAAGTTCGTAGAATTAAATGGTAAAAGATATTCCCATATCATAAATCCAATCACAGGTTATCCCGCAACCGGACTGGTGAGCGTCACCGTCTTCGGACCAAGCGCCGAAATGGCAAATGGTTTCAGTACGTCATTGATTGTTCTCGGAAAAGAAGCCGGACTTCAGTTAATCAATAAATATCCGGCGTATAGTTGTCTGATGATTACGGATAAGGGAAAGGTTTTTAAATCGAAGAATTTTAGGAGGAATTGAGGTCAAGGGTTTTGTTTACATTATTTTAGAACATTTACTAATTATCGGAAGCAGTCTCTAAAAAGCATAAAAAAACCTCATCTGAATGGCGAGGTTTTACTTTTTTATTCTATTGGTGGATTAGCGTTGCGGGTAGTCAGTAGACATTTTGCAACATAAAAATGAAGCGGTTGATGGATAAGAAATAATATTTTTCTCTTTTGAGTAATGTAAATGCTATCCAATTTTCATTTTAAAGCTGATATACTATCTATTTCTTGGTAAAGTCTGTTATTACTTAAGGAATCTTTTTTAATAGGTTCACTTATAAAGCTTAATAAATTATCATTTCTATTTGTTACATATTTATTGCCTTTTTTATTAATTCTAATTATTAGTACTCCCTGGTTTGAAGTTTTTTTAATTATAAATTTATATCCACGAATTTTTGAAAAAATTTTAACGGTATCGATTTTGGTAATAGTAGGATGGTTTGACCAAGTAAAATTGTCTTTTTTTAATGCTTCAAAAAGTAAATTCGTATCATTTTTATTTAGAATTCTATTTCCTATTTCAATTTTATTAATATCATTAATATTTAAATGATTGTAAGAATTGTATTCTTGAATGTCTTCAAAAATCATGAATATTGAAGCATAAACCCAAAATATTGTAAACAGTATAATTGGTAAGTATAAATATTTAGTCAATTTTCTTTTTTCTAATTTTTTACAAATAAAAACTAACACACCCAGTGAAAAGCATGCTAAAAAAAGATAAGCGCTTATTATTCCTTCCATAATTATTAAAATTTATATATCCAACTTTCCGAAGCCTTAATCGCTGTTGCTGCAGCAAAAATCTCTGACTTTTGGCCCCGCTAGCGCGAACGTCTCGCTAGTGAACGTAATCAGCATCAATTTTTGTCAATTTCTAAAACATTTTTGGCCATTATCACCGTAGTTTCTTGCCAAATTTGTATTTACACTCATTATTAGATTTTGCAGCTAATGTAAGAAATACTTTGCGACTACGAACTAGACATTCGCGCTAGCGAGTGAAACATAAAAAAACTCGCATCAATGCGAGTTCTTTGTTTTTTTATGCTTTGTCGATTCACTTTGCGTTCACGAGCGAGACGCTCGCGCCAGCAGGGTGAACACTTCGGAGAGCAAGGGGAACATTTCGGAGAGTGGGACTTTTGTCGTAAGTTTATCGAAATAATTTTATTTACCGCTTCTTAAAATATAATTCAGAATTTAATAACCTAAATCTTTAGCTTTACTTTTTGTATATCTTTCAAGTTTAGATATTATTTCTGAATTAAATCTTGCTTGAATTCTACTTTCTTCTTCTTTGCTAAAATCTTCTTGTTTAAACCACTTTTTTTTATTTCCCACAAAAACTGCACGGATAGCAATATCGATATGTGTCGAATCTTTAAAAGCTTCTTCATCTCCGACAAAAGAAACATAGTACATTTCCTCAGGAGCCTGACTAAAATAGAATATCCGAGTATCTAAAAAATCATACCCACTTTTTGACCAATTATCAAAATCCTTATATTTATCTGGAATCCTATAATCAGGGTAATTTGAATATAAAGTATCTATTGCATTTTCAATATTTTTCTTTGATTTAGGAAAGCTGATTGTATTGAACCCTCCTAATGTTCCATCACAACTTATTATACAAGCCGTGACAAGTAAACCCCATCCTTTTATTTTATTTTTTAATATCATAATTGTTATTATTCTTTAGTTGATTTGTGAATTTTTCCATATGTATCCATAACAGTAGAATAAACTGTTTTTGGAAAAGCAAAAATTTCCAATCCTATAGCCATTGCACCTGCTCTTCCCTGCTAGTGCGAGCGTCTCGCTCGTGAACACATTAAAATCCATTTATATCAATTTCTTAAATATTTTGGTCATTATCACCGTAGTTTCTTGCCAAATTTTTATTTTCTACTCATTATTAGATTTTGCAGCTAATGTAAGAAATACTTTGTGTCTAAGAACAAGATGTTCGTGCTAGCGAGTGAACATAAAAAAACTCGCATCACTGCGAGTTCTTTGTTTTTTATGCTTTGTCGATTCACTTTGCGTTCACGAGCGAGACGCTCGCGCCAGCAAGGGGGACGTTCGTAGCTTTTCATGAGGAACACTTCGGAGAGCAGGCGTAAAATTATGCTTTACATATTTAATTTTTATTTAAACATTCTCTAATGTCATTAATAAAGGCATCTGTATCAAATTTTTTTAACTTCTTATCACTCAAATTTCTTTTGATTGATTTAGAAATTCATTATTCAGAATCGTTATTTTTTCTTCCTTGTTTGCTTTAAAAAAAGTTTCAAACTCTAGTTTGATTTCGTACTCAATCGCTGGTTCGTTTTTTAATATTTTTAAAGGTCTTGCTTAAAAAAAAGGTTCGAATCCTTTAGAGACACAAAGAACAGCGATGTATATCTTCTCTATTTCTGAGTTATATTTTTTTTCAGATATACATCCATTTAAAGTATCTGTTAAATCATCAACTATTAGTCTGTCTTCATTAGAAAATTCTCTAGAAAACTGTGGTCCAATACTAAATTTCATAATCTTATTTTTTTATCTAAATATCTTATTTCCTGGTGGCAAACTTCCATTTAGCATAGCATGTTTACTCATTTTAGATCATTTAGGCAATATTAAAACAAAACAGATGAGCATTACTGCTCATCTTTAAATTATTTTCACTGCTATTTATTCTATTTCAATAGGTTATAAATCTAAAGTGTTGTATCACTACTCTATTTTGTTGTAATTTTAGTATAAATCCTTAATTATCCTCAAATATTATATGAAATAATTAACCACCAACACATGTGATAGATTAGCCACACCGTTGATTTACAAAATAACATATATTATCTTAAATAAAAACACCAACAAAAAGAATAAAACAACGTAATTCAAAAACAAAAAAGTTTTTCTAATTCTCGCCTTATTAATAATACACAGAGATGTTAGTACTGTACAACAAAATAAAGATGGATAAAATACGTTAAAAGTTAGCTTCCCAAGTAATATTCTATTAGTATCACCATTAATAAAGATTGGCAATAAATAAATTATTAAGCATATAATAAAAAATAAAAAATTTATTATACTTAAACTGGTAAAATTATTTTTCATAGTTTAAAATTTGTATGCATTATGAATTGCTCTTTGGTCAGCTTCTGAATCATTAAATCGTTCATTTAATTGTGACCCCGCTCTACGAAGTGTTCCTGCGCTGCGCAAGTTTCTCTGACTTTGCGCCATTTAAAAAAATGTAATTTTAAAAAAAAAACTTCTCAAAGTCTCCGACTTTAAAAACTACACTAATATAAATTATTTTAACAAGTAACCGTAAAAAGTCAGGAGACTTTTGACACCTTTATAATTTCTAAGATATAAAAAAAGCGCCAAGTCAGAGACATTTGCCTTTACTTTGGATTAGATAAAAAACTTTAAATTTATTCAAAGGAAAGCAGAGGTGAACTTTAGACATTTGTAGTTAAGAACTATCCTGCGCATTAGTCCTCTGCCTTCTCCTTGAATCCCGTTGAATTGCTTCAAATAGAATGATAGACATGGCGGTCTAATAAAGGCTCTAAAGAAGTTCAACATTTTTGTTTATCCTAAATTCAAAGTTATGAAAAAGTATTTATTTTATGTGGGGATTGATGTATCAAAAGCAAAATTGGATATTAATATCCTTGATTCTTCAACTCTTAAATCAGAGCATTTTATCATCGAGAACAATATTAAAAGTTTTTTAATATTTATTAAAAAACTGGATAGAAAAGTGGATAAAGAATCTACTCTTTTTTGTTGTGAGAACACCGGTGTTTATACGAATCATTTATCAAGTGTTTTAGTAAAGCTTAATTTAGATTTATGGATTGTTCCGGCTATTGAAATAAAAAAATCAAAAGGAATTTCAAGAGGAAAAAATGATAAAACTGATGCTAAAGATATTTCCTATTACAGTTATAGAAACATCGATAAATTAAAACTATTCACTTTTGCAAGCATAGATATTCAAAAACTAAAAATCCTTTATACTGAAAGAGAGAAAATGCTAAAAGCATTATTACTTATACAAGCGACCAAGGAAAGTAAAGCTTTCACGGATAAAATAATTTTTAATGAAGTATCACAAATTAACCAAACTCTTGTCAAATCTATTAAAAATTCCATCCATAAAATTGAGTCAAAAATTAAAGAAGTCATTAAAGCAAACGATCAATTAACTAAGCAAGCTCAACTTATCAAATCGATTCCTGGATTGGGAGAACAAACCAGCGTTTATTTGATTATCGCAACAAAAGGATTTACAGCTTTTAAGAACTGGAGACAATTTGCCTGTTATTCTGGTGTTGCGCCTTTTGAACATACTTCCGGTTCCAGTGTAAAAGGAAGGACAAGAGTAAATCATATGGCAGATAAAAAAATGAAGTCATTATTACAAATGTGCGCAATGACAACATTAAAATATGATCTACAACTAAAGGAATATTACAATAAGAAAAAAGTAGAAGGTAAAAACTCAATGTTGGTCTTAAATAATATTAGATGCAAACTTATAAGCAGAGTTTTCGCTGTTATTAACAGAGAAAGTCCTTATATCAATACTTATAAATTTGCATCCTAATTTTTAATTATTTTATTTGTTTTTTATCATAGAATGCGCAGCTTTTCATAAGGAAGTCTTCGGAGAGCGGGGATTGCAGTTACGGAACATATACGTTTGAGAATAATGAAAAGTTCGGAAATGCTCTAGTTTTCAAGGAATTAATGCTAGTGAAGATTTTCATACTGGCAAACTCGACAAAGGTTGGGAATATTGATAATTCAAAGATTTTTTCGCTAAACATGTAGCAACTCTATAAACAGTAAAAAGCCACTCCTGTAATGAAGTGGCTTTTTTATTTGATTAAGTCCTCTTAATCTCTCTTAACTTTTTGAGTTTTCTCGGAGTATAAATTTTAGATTTTATTATTTGCTTTTTAACTTTTACTACAATATTGTCCCCAATTGCTGTAATCGGCAAATTATCTCGATTAAAAAATAAAAAAGATTCTATATCAGATGAATCTTGCACGTATAAAATAATAGAATTATTTAATAATTTATTGACTTTTGCTTCAATAAGCTTTTCATCTTTACTAAAATCTTTTTTATTTAAGAAATTATCATCTAATTCAAAATAATTTTTAAAATCTCTAATTTCAATAATTCCTTCTACGTCTATATTAGTCTTAGGCTTAATGACTGGTCTATCGCCTGAATAGATTTCTATTACTTGATTCTTTAAAGTATCCAACAGATATAAATGGGACAAGTTTCGTTTATCATCATTACTTTGTTTAGTTGAAAAGAAAGTATAATTATTTGTATTATTTTGGAATTTAAATGTTAAAATAATTGAAGGAGTGTCATATGCTCCTCCATGAGTTTTATCTTTAAGATAAGTTTCAGCTTTGACAAGATTCATATTATAAAATCCTTCTTCTTTTTGACAAGAAAAAATAAAAAGAAGAAGTAAATAAATCAAAGTGTTTTTAGTTTTCATTTTTTATAATTTTAATTAATCCAAGACATGTTGTTTATAATGCCCAGATGTAAACTTAAAAATTGATGTTTTCGCTTGTTTCTGATAAATAACTGATTCAGCATTTGGCGTGTTAATATTTCTTATGTTTGACACACCGTGAAAATGATACTCATGTTCAAATAGAGAACCAATATTACCAGCATTATTTAAGAATTTACGTTTATCAAAATTTATAGAAATTTTTTCGACACCAGGCTTATCACCAGTTGCCTCAGCCATATTGTTAGTCTGTCCAAATTCAGTTCCTAGATTTTCTGGATTATTTATTCCTAAACCAAGCTTCTCTGAAGAAGTTGAAATTTCTCCAGCTAGCAATCCTTCGGTAGGATTTTCACCATGAAAGACCTGATAAGTTACTTTAGCAATAAAATCTGTCGCATTGTGGAATAATTGCATTCCTTCTGCCGTATCAGGTAAATCAGCAATTGACTTGCTATTTTTAATCGCATCTTTATGGTCTACAACACCATTCTCTGAGTTGGCTTTCAATTCTTTATATTTATCAGCATCCATAAATAAAACATCATCATGCATGAAGTCTGTGCTGTCATTCCCTAACCATGCTCCAGTTTTGCTATCGAAAATTGGCGATTTAGCTTCCATTCCATCAGGGTCAATAAAAAACACAGGATTATTAAGAGCATATGTATAAGGATTGAATCTACGAGATTTTTCAGCCAGCGGGTCAATGTTCATCCAACGCCCTATAGCAGGGTCATAATTTCTTGCTCCATAGTCATATAAATTCAACTGAAAGCCACCAATATTTTCGTCTTGGAACTCTTTTCCATTGTACTTATACTTATAATTAGATGCAACAATTACATCAGTCGGTCTTTTTTGTTGTAGCCCAAAAGGATAATATTGGATTTCATCCTGAATCGCAAGGTTTTTGTCATAACTCAAACGGATATTACCCAAATGATCTTTGTATTGGTATACATATTTATAAGAACTTCCTGAAACCTCCACATAACCTTCTACAGTTGAGAAAAACTTAAGGGCTGGAGCAAGGAGAGGTTCCTTTAGATATTGATAACCTCCCAAATAATCGGTTATGGTTTCTTTTGTACCTTCCGTAACGATCTTTTGTACTTTTTGCCCCGTTGCATTGTAAAGATAAGCAATGTTTCCTGCTGTTGCAAAAGTTATTTTGGTTGGCAGGTTCAGGTGATTGTAGGTAATCGCCGTGATGTTTTTGTTGTTGTCCTTAGTCATATTACCATTGGCATCATAAGTATAATCATCCGTATTAGCGGTACTGTCAATAAAACCATAAATTTTAGTAGCCGCGGGAGCACTATCGACTACTTTTAAAAGCTGGTTGGTGGTATTGCTATTGGTATAAGTGTAGACCAAAGCATCAATTTGTGTGGCAGTTTCACTGTTTCCGTTACGTGTAAGACTGCCTATATTGCCATTTTTATCATAGGTTAGGTTCTCACTGTAGGCATTGCTGATTACGGCATCGCGCTTATAAATACTTGTTTTAAGTCGGTTAAGATTATCATATAAATAAGCATATCCGCGTATTACCGGAGTTGTTTCAGAAGTACTGATCCAGAAAGTCTCCGCAATATTTCCGTTGTATAGGGCTTTACCACCCGTAATGCCTGGCGTATTGTTATAATTAATCTTAAAAGCGAACAAATCCTTTGGATCTCCCGCTATGCTCAAGGCCGTAACATCATTAATGCCTGTCATCCATCCACGGATATTGTAGGTATAATTGATGTTTTGGGTATTGCTTCCAACCTTTTTAGAAATTAATTGTCCAAGTTCATCATAAGAATTACTGGCAATAACTTCCGGTGTTCCTGTCCCGATTTGATGGGTCTGGGTCTTTAACCTGTCCTGAGCAGAATAAGTAAAGGTATCAGTTGTTTTAAGTATAGGGTCTGTCGCCAGCCTGCTGTGTGTGGTTATGGTATATTGCAGCTGACCTGAGAAAGCATCGAGTTTATTGTCCACGCAGGTGAAACCGCCCAGAAAATTCTGCGTATAGGAACGTACCAGCCTTGCCTTCTCATCATACAGGCTGTAGGTCTGTTCATATTTGTAATTCGTGCTCAGATCAGCAACCCTTACCCAGGATCCTGTGGCGAGCCCGATCGGTTTTGTTGTCGCATTGTAATAAACAGGCTGGCTTAATCCGGCAGTATTAGCTGCAACAGTTGCGGGAATTGTGGCAGGTGCATCGGGAAAATTATAATCGTCATAATAGTTCACAGTCATTACATGATATCCTGATGTTGGCCAGGCTGCGTTGTCATACCTGAATTTTACTCCTGTCGTGGCGGGTACGATGGTGTTGGTTGCTGTAGCAATTTTGGTTTCATTGAAATTTGAAGTCAAGGCGTTTTGTGCATCCTGAAGTGTTTTTCTGGTAGCCACTGTTACCGTAGCGGATAACCAGCCGGTAATAACCGGCCTGTTAAACGCATCATATTTGGTAAAGAGCCATCCTGTTGTTGCAATATCCGAAAAAGGGGAATTGGCAGGTCCTGTGGCTACGGGTCTGTCGAGTTTGTCATACACGATAAACTCCCATTGTTTGCCCGGCAGTTTTTTCTCTACCATACGGTTGCGGTAGTCGTATTTGTATTGGTAACATAAATTGTCGAGAATCGTTTGATTGCCATTATCAATAACAGCAGAAAAAGTGCTGCCTGCCTTGGCATTAAATCCCGGTAATAATCGAATCGAATTGGAAGCCGTCAGGGCTAGGGAAACCCCGGAAGCAACTACTGCCGTAGAGGTCACGTCAGCCTGCAGGCCTGTAGCAGTTCCAATAAGATCGACTGCTTTTGGCGGGATGACATAGGTTAAATTACCATAAACATCATACACATAATAAGTATCGTGTTTTTCATTAGTGGTTCCGGTTCCTACAGTACCATAGGTTCTTTTTAGTACTACCTGACCTTCTTTATTTTTAAATTCTACGGTTGCACCATTTAGCTCTGATAGCGGAGCTGCTGTATTCTCGTCATAAGTGACTGTTTTGTACAGTTGTCCGGCGGCATAGGTGCCAGTGTTTGAAAAAGAGATGGTAGACAGTCCTAGAGTAGGATCCCAGGCAGCGGTAGCCGTAAAGAGTCTGACCTCATTGTCAACATTGGTCTGGTAGTCCATTTTGATCTCATGCCCCAATCCCATGCTCCAGTCGTTTCCGGGAGCTGCCTGTTTCAGAACACGGTTCAGAGGTGAAGCTTCTAATTGTTTCTCACTATAGGGGTTGGCATTGACAGTCCCGTAATTGGTTTTGTATTGTGCGGTTAAATCTGAAACCAGGGTGGTTGGATTGATATAAGCCGAAGTGGTTTGAGCCGAAGCAAACGGAAGATATTCTTTTACCTGTCTGCCGAAACCATCGTACTCAATTGGAGTTACAATGTCTTTTCCTGAATCGGACTGCTGCACAGCAATTTGCTGTACGGGTCTTCCGAGTCCATCAAAATAGGTTACATTTTGGGAGGCCTGAGCAGGGGTGGGAGTTGGTATTGCCGTCAGGCTTGCTGTTTTGTAGGTTACCGTCTTGATATAGTTCTCGGTCTTGGTCTGGCCAATGACCATAACAGGAAATAAAACCAAAATAATTTTTATAAAGTTTTTCATGCTGTTTTTGGTTTATGGTTTGTAATTGTATTGGTTCTCAGAAAGGATATTTCCGTTTTTATCTTTTACGAATTCCAGCCTTCCGAAAGTATCATAGGTATAAGTTATAGTATCTCCTTTAGGGTCTGTGATGGTGCTTACTCCGATAACTGGAATATAAGTGTATGTACTAACCATAGCGGTACTAAGTTCAGTAGTATTTCTAAGGTTATTTAAGGCAATTTTTAGCTGAGATTCATTTCCTGAATCAGAGGCTGTTTGGGCAGCAGTTATTAAAGTGGTTGGAATACTGTTATATGAAGCATTTTCTATTTTTGCGATTGGATATTCATTCCTATAGCCCCAGATGTATGAAATGGATGTTCCGTTAGTTTTCTGTTCCTGTACTATATGCCCGTTATTATCGTACATAACAAATTGTACAACTTCTTCATAATCTGCAACGGTACCTTTTTTGAGCATTTTTATATTCTTAGGCAAATACATATTATTAGAAGTATTTGTGTCAGTATGAGTTTTTATAGTGTAATTATAGATGTTCGATTGTACAACTAAATTATCTACAATAGTTTCTGATTTTATGACAGGGTTTATCACATTATTAATCATCATATTTGAAATAGTAGCTGCTGGGGTTTCATCTATTCCGGCAACTAAATCGGAAGGATATTTTTTAATTGTCTTTATGGTTTGTCCTTTACTGTTCGTTGTTTGTGTTTCTGTTAGATTCTTATGTAAGAGGTTATCATATTTATAGTCTGTAGTCGTTGTTATGGGATTTTGACCATTTATATCAAAAATCGTTTCTATAGTAGCTTTTGGATGCCACCATTCTGAAAAAACATCATAAAAACGTATATCAGTACTGGTACTTCCCGGAGCAGAAAACATTTTGACTCCTTTTATATTTTTTATAGTATTTTCACGAATATATTCTGTTACCGTTTCTTTAACCTTGGCATTATTACTATTAAAATACTGTTCTTTTAGTAATTGTCCGTTATTTAAATTTATTAAATTAGGGATTCCAGGTATAAAAAGTTCTATGGGTAACTCTTTTACATTGTTATAAAAATATTTTGATGACCCTAAATTGATATTTGTAGAATCGACATCTGAGACAGTTACTTCATTGTATCCAATAACGCTTCCTTGAGCTGAATTTCCAAAAGGAATTGCGCTGTCTGAGCATCTCACTAAATATTTATTAATTTGTTGAAAAATTAGTTTTGAATAATACCCTCCTGAAAATCCGTTTGTAAGGATCTCGTTATTGTAGAAAAAATGATACGGACTTATTAAACGACCAGTAGAAACATTGTTATTCTCATAAGAATATATTTTTTTCTTAACAAATTGCCCTTGATCGTTGGTTGTTATAGACTTGATTCGAAGACCGGCACCAATTTTTTTGTTAGTTGGATTTTTTTTAACATATCTGGCGTTTGCTTCAATGTTTACAGTTGAAGTGGAACCATTATTAACTTTTAACTTATAACTGCCCGCAGGTAAAAAAACAGTTAGATATGAATAAAATGATGAGGAATTAGAACTATTTAACCATGGTGCTATTGCAATTAGCTGATTACCATTTAGATCTTCTAAAGCGGCTGTCATATTACTAGTTATAGGAGTTGAAGAGAGATTATATGTATTAAAATATAAATGAACCATTGTCAGTTTATCTAATGTAAATGATTTTTCATTCATTTTTATGATGTCATTACCTAGTATCTTTGCTGATAATACTATTGGTTCATCTTCATATAAAGTTTCGGATTCACTAAAGTAGTCATTTGGCTCATATTCAAAATTTACGATACCTCCGGTAGGATACTTAATAGTTTGAAGAATTGATGCCTGTAATTTCGTAGCATCAACCTCGCGATTTGCTCCAGTTAAAAAAATGTTATTTGCTGCTGTGCCTTCATAAAAAGGTACTAATGTTTCTGTAAAAGTATTTGATCCTGGTTGGGTAAGTTTTATACGATCTTGGATAGTGAAATTTTCGTATTTGTAATCAACTATTGAACTGTTACTCTTTCCATTATTATATCCCCAATAATCTAAGGAGTAAGATGTTTTTTCAGGGAGTAGTGTTTGGTTGTACGAAAAAGTATAGGATGGTTTTTTTAAAATTACATTGTTTGCATTTACAGTAGATTCCTGAATAGATTCCAGTTTTAATCTCGTTTTTCTTTCCTCATTATCAATAATAGGTGTTCCACTTCCTGATGGTGTACTATTAAAATAACTATATGTAAAATCGAACTGTTTTATTAACTTGCCATCGATATTGAGTAATTTTGTATTTTTAAGTCTTTTTGGTTTAGGATCAGTAGAAATGAATGTTCTTAAATCTGTTCTGTCTTCTGTAGTAAACTCAACATATCCATTGAAAAAAACTATCTTTTTAAGATAAACCGGATTTATTATTTGTTGACTGGCAGAATATAATTTAACTCTTGAATTAACATTTGTAAATCGGTAAGCATATTGCCCATTTAATAGATCTTTTGAATCCAGATAATCGGATATTTGTTCATACCTGCTTATTTGGCTAATTGTTTTACCTAAAGTTTCATATAAAAAATTGAGGTTATCTCCTTCAGGCGTCACTACTTTTGTTAAATACCAGGCACTATCAAAAATATCAGGATCGTATTTCGAAATTCTGTCATTATTTGGAGTAATAGGATCTGGACTTGACAGATTATGACTTGTTGTTGTTTCAACGGCATTCAGAGCTGTAGAGCCTAGATAATATTTCCAGCCATTTCCATCTGTTACAGTCCATAATTTCGCAATTATATCATAAGAAAAAATTAAATTGTTTTGATCTAGTGATACTGCCTTAACAATATTTCCTTCTTGTTTCTCAAATACAAGTTTACCGGAGTATTGAAGAAAATTATAATAAAAAATATCTGGTTCCGGATCTATATGTTCAATTTCTATCTCATCATAATAATGCTCTTCATAATAATAAAAATTAGCAGTATTAGGTAAAGGTTTTGTTGGATCAGACCAATCGGGTAAATTATTCGCAGTTGAAGGTGGTAATTGTTTCTTTAAATACCCATATTGTTCAAAATCATCAAGACCTCTTACTTGTCGGGTAATCATCCCTCCTGCATTTAATGACCATCCTAAACCAACCCAGCTAGCTTCTTCAGCTACTTTGATTCCTGAAGCATGATAGTTTAATGTTACAGGTAATTCTATTTTACCCGATTTTACCTCAATTAATGGAATTGATATATTAGGTATTCCTGTATAATTACTGACTGGTACATCTGCATATTGAGCTAATGATGATGCATTGGGAGAGGGTGGAACAATATTCGACAATCCTCTAGTTTGCGCTATGGAAAAATCAAAAATTAGTAAAAATAAGAGTTGAAAGAATAATTGTTTTTTCATTTAGTCAGGTTTTATATTTATTAATTAAGGAGCGTATTACTAAATTTTAGTTTTATTAAAGCAAAGCTATTGACACTTGATTTTTCCTCATATAAATGGATTAAAATTTATTTCGCTTTGTATTTTATCACTCAAATTTACTTTTACAATAATACTATATTTATCTTGTTAATTTTATTTTTTAAGAGGTTAATGCTTGTTTTTTTACCCAATCGCACTACTCAACTGAAACATTGGTAAATACATAGCCACCAGCAAAACCGCCACCAGAACCCCTACAAAAAGAATGATAAAAGGCTCCAGAACAGTCGTCATGATTTTAGATTGCTGTATCACTTCCTGATTGTACTGTTCGCTTAATTGCTTGAATACATATTCGGTTTGGTTGGTTTCTTCGGCTACTTTTACCAGGGATATAATTCGGTTATCAAAGAGGGGATTGTTCTTTAAGCTGGTACTTAGGCTATTTCCTTTCAGGATACTTTCCTCCACTTTTTCAAGGGCTTCCTGAAGGGGCACAAAACGAATCATTTTTTTGACCATCTGAATACTATTCAGCAGCGGCACTTTTGCGGTAGTCAGTAAAGTAACGGCCTGTGTAAATTGCGCCAGATACACTTTGGTCATAAAAGATCCGATAATAGGAATTTTAATCAAAAAGTAATGAAGTGCTTTCTTGTATTTGGGATTGTCTTTAAAGAACTGGGTTGAAAAAATAAAAAGAATGATTGCCAGAAAAAAGTACAGTCCGTATGTTTTGGTGACGACTGATAGTTTTACAATTACCTGTGTCAGAAACGGCAACTCCATTTTGTTTTGTCTGAAAATATCCTGAAACATCGGCACCACATAGCTCAACATAAAGGCAACGACCAAAACAGCGGTACTTAAGACAATAGAAGGGTAGGTCAGGGCTGCAATAATAATACGTTTCTGTTCGTTTTTACGCTCAAAAAAATGTCCAAGTTCAAAACAAACCTGAGCAGTAGTCCCTGTTTCTTCTCCAATCTGAATCGAGTAGTATTCGTATTCCGTAAAAGAGGACGAAGCGGACAAAGCTTCAGAAAAAGGTTTTCCGTTTACGACCTGATTGAGTATGGATTGGATTAATTCTTTATCCGCTTTTTTCTTTAGGGAATCTACAATCAGCGATAATCCTTCTTTAAAAGTAATTCCGGCTTTTAAAAGGACGGCTAATTCCTGATAAAAAGACTGCTTCTTTTTAGTATTGAAAGAATCACCAAAAAAGGAAATTTCTTTTTTCAGCAAATGCTCAATACTATTTGCTTTTTTTACTGAAGTCCCTTTTTTAGCGGGAGTATTTTCTATTTTAAAGGCCATCTTCCTGATTCATAAAAAAGGTTACATCATTTTTTTTGGAGACAAAAATCTCATAATCTTTAAGCGTAGTCGCTGCAGATATAGTTATAGCATCTATACTTCCGTTTTGAACCTCTTTTCCGTTTGCGAATATTTTTTGAACAGAAAGGTTTAATGGAATGGTATCTTTATTTCGCAATGTATATTTTTCCCGAAAGGAATAGGTAACCGTGTCTATTTCGGAAAGCATCAGTAAAAGATGTTTTTGCTCATTGTAGGTAATAGTATGTGGTTCGTTAAAATCCTGCCATAGTTTTTGTTCAAAAAGGGCAAGTGTACTGGTTTTATCAAAATTGGTCTGGATGGTATGAATCTGCTTTTGTACCAATCGCAAAACACTAAAGGCCATACCTACCACAATTGCTGTGATAATCATAACAATTAGTAACTCAGAGAGTGTAAATGATTTTACTTTGCCTGCTGCCATACTGCAAATTGTTTTGTTATTTCTTTCTTTCGATCCCTGTTTGTTGCCATAAAGTTGACCAGTATGCCGGATCTTGTTTTTTGCTGTTTTATAGTAATTTCCCAGCCTTTATAACTTTCCTGATAGGGGAATTGTATAGCGTTATGCTGCACTTCATATTCCAATTCATTGATCCTGTTTTCGATATTATGTGTGTTTTTGGAAAAAGTATTTAAGAGCAGGTTATTAAGTATTAAACTGGCAATTACAAACACAATTACAATTAGAACTGTTGCGACAATAGCTTCAATCAGGGTGGCAGATTTTATTTTTTTTAATACAACCATTTCAAAACAGTTTTAGGTTGCTCTTCTTCGAATACTATTCCTCCATAAATACTCGGAATGTTTTGATTTTCTATGGTACCATTATAAATGTGATTCACGAAAATAGATCCTGATTCGTTGGCCAGAAATTGTTTTGTAATCACAGATCCCGAAACAGTTCCCTTAACTTCTAGATTTCCATTACAATAGACCTGTCCTTTTATAATAGCTTCTTTTTCTAAAACAACCTGGGTCTGAAAATCGGGTTTAGTTTTGGTTTGAAAGTAACATATACTTCCTTTTACAACAGATTTTGTATCGATAAAAATTTTATTATCCATCGGATTTATTGAAACTTCGTCGGGATTATTTTTATTATCCTGAAACAAAACCAGAGCTGAAGGATAACTTAATTTACATGCTTTTCCAACGGTTATTCTTTTAGAAGCTATAGCCTGAAAAGTGCCAATGGCTTCATCTTCAATTTCAATAATCGGAGCAATTAGAATGATATCTTTTAACAGACTTGTTCTTTTTATTTTGATTAGGGTTTCAGATTTGATGATAATGTTCCCTGTGATTGTTTTGGTTTCCAGTATAATGGGATCTTCTGAATATATTGTTTTGGTCTTTAACAGAAAAGAATTTGTAATTTTAGAACTTTTTCCCAAAGAGATATAATCATCTTCAGTAAGTGGTTTGTATTGCTTCAGGTTATAGGCAATCGATTCTAAAAGTTCTTTTTTAGGTTGTGGGAGCTCTTTTGTACTTTTTTTAATCGACCCGTAAATGAGTTGTGAACCATAATAGCTATGCCCGCCAATGTAACCTGAATTTACTCCTTGTACGGGTAAGTACGCTATACCGCGAATGGCTGTGTTACCTACAACAGTTAATGCATTATAACTTTCCTGCAGGAATAGGGTTGGGGATTCCTCAGAATTAATAAGACCTCCTATAATAGCAGTTTTAGTGAATTTTTTTTTCCGGAATTGCGAGGTAGAAATTCCTTTTTCAAAAATGCCCCATTGTGACAAATGAATTTTAACGGTCTGATTTTCTTTTTTAATAAAATCTAATGGAATGGTATCGGTAGTAAACTCTTTCTGTTGTAATAGCGCATTGATTCCGATATCCGAAAACTGAATGTTTTCTATTGCTCCTTTTGATTGTTCTTTCATATAAATGAAAGTATAGGCATACAAAATTAACGCAGCTAAAAGCAAAGCAATTAGTACTGAAATAAACACGGTAAACTGTAAAGCTCCGGACTTTATTTTAAACTTTAGTTTCAATCCTGAAGCATTATAAGATTTAGATTCCCTTTGTATTTGACATACACAGATTCTTTGTCACCATTTTTTAGAAAAATTTCATTTTCGGTATCTCCAATTCTCATATACGTATTATGGCCATCAATTACAAGCATGAAAATTTTATTTTTGTCTTTTGTATCTGAAATCATTCCTTTGTAAAGGATGACAGGCCACACTACATTTTCATGATGTTGCACTGTTTTCTTTACGGTTGCAGACTTTACTTTTGAAGCCGTTTGAGGAGCATACATTTTTCCTAAAAAAGGATCTCTGTAATTGACGTTAATAGCAAAAGATTGCCTTTTCTTTATTTTCAGAGGCTTAATAGTAAATTCAGGATTGGCAGATGAAATTACCTCTTCAGTATTGGTAAAAGAAAAAACCTGATACAAAACTCCGCCCCAAACGAATAACACGATGGGGAGAAGGATGTATATGTTTTTTTTATTTTTCATTAAAATTATTTTCGGGCTAGTTCATTTTCAATTTTTGTAACCCTTAAAACTAAATTTTTTAAAGATTCAATTTCTTTTGTCTGTGCTTCAATTTTTTTATTTTGCTCGATGCTATACAGAGTTAGTTCCTCAATTTTCTGAAGTAATTTAGAATTCATTTCTCCCAGATTAATTCCGTTTTCAATAACTTCTTTTTCACTTGGAATATCTTTTAAATGCCCTTTTTCGTTAATATGTTTTTCTACTTCTTCAAGAGTTGGCAAACTATAGTTTTTTTCAAAAACAAAATCAGACCAGCCCGTTGCCTGTACTTTTATTTCTCTTGCTCCGATTGATCCTTCAACTGCCAGTTTGTGAGGTCCTGTGGTTGTAGTGCCAATCCCTAAACTCCCGTTTGCAGTTAAAACCATTTTTCTATTGCCATAGGAATCCCATGCAAACAAAGTTCTTGTTGTAATAGCACTTGCACTTAATCTGGAATCAAATGTCATTACAGGATCTGTTCCACTATCATTGCCTGATTCAATGGCAGCAGTTAGATATAGTGCTGACCGATTATCAGAAACGTGGTATCCGTATAAGGTTGGCATAAATTGAAGCCCAGTATTTGTACCATTAGTAATTCTAAAATAATCCTGAGTAGCATCGCTTACTCTTAATTTTAATAATGTTTCGGAGCCATCCAGTAAAGGAGCAACTACTTCTAGATTAGCAGTAGGTGCAGAGGTACCTATTCCAACATTACCAATTTCGTTTTGCATTACTATTTTTCTCCATCCTTTCCATTCAGATTGCCATCTTCCGAAATAAAGATCATGTGTTCCTACACCGTTAACTAAGCTGGCATAATTATTTACGTCGAAACCAAAACTTAAACCCTGATAATAATTTGCCCCTAAAGTATTGTTAGAAGGTGAAACGGCAACCCATTGCCCATTAACGTTTGAAACGGGAGCGAGGTTCGTTTCTATGTTTTTTAAAGGATAATAAGTCTGAGCGTTTACAGCACTATTAATGAAGCTGATTAGAGTAATGATTATTGTTGTGATTTTTTTCATTTTTTTGTTTTGTTAAATTTTTTATAGTTCTATTTTTTTTATAATGATATCAAAAAACTGATTGATCGATTGCACTTAAAATACTATTAAGTTACCATCTGGAAAACCAACTTAATTTATAGTAAAGCTAAAAACAGTACTCTTGCTGCTTTTATTACCAGCCTGATCAAAAGACATTACATACCAGTAATAAGAACCTGATGTAAGGGTTTTTGCATAAGGGCTGGTTACTTGTTCTTTAAATTTAAGATTTGTCAAAGCACTTTCGGTGTACACATAAATGCTATCTTTTTCAACACTTCCGGCTATAGGAGTCCTGTTATATTGAAAATTAATGTCAGTTGCAGCAGTTGTGCTTTTATCGGCCGGATTTGCCAGTACAGGAGTATTTGGTACTTTTGTATCTACAACTATGTTTCTTGTTGTGTATAAAGTTTCCTTTGTTCCATTACTCGCTCTTACTTTCCAGCTAAAATTGCCCTCAGGAAAAGTATAATCAAAACTTGTTGAAGCACTGCTGTTTTCTTTAACAATCTCATTGGTGCTGTCATAAATCTGAAGCTGATATTCAGTTGCACCGATTATGGTTTGCCATGTTAATTTTTGAATGGCATTTTTCGTTATCAGATTATTACCTGGTGAAAGTAATACTACTGTATTATTCTGGAAATCCTCGTTGTTCAAAATTTCGAAAGCACTGGATTTATAAGGAGTTTCATAGCCACTATTTACAGCTTTAACGCGCCACTCATACTTTCCAATATTCATTTGTTGGGTATAGGAAGTTTTAGTGATTAAAGTATCTAAAACAATTTCGACTGGATTTGCAAAATTAGGTTTTGCAATCTGAAGACGATATTTTTCGGCATTCTCTATACTGTTCCAGGAGAATGAAGCTCCGGTGGAAAACAAAACAGAGTTATTTGCCGGAGCAATTAAAGTAACTTCTTCTTTTGAAATATCATCTACAATTAAGATTTCTTCACATGAAAAAAGGGATAAAAGAAAGATAAGGGATAAAGACGTATAGAATTGAAATTTTTTCATTTAGATTTAATTGTAGTAAATAGTAGCGTAATGAATATAAGTTGCTAAATGGACTTACATATCAAAAAGACTTTTGTCTTCCTCTTTTCTGGGTACGATAGATTTGGTATTTCCTTTGCAATTGGTGTTATCGGTCACAATATCCGCTATATACCATTTGGTTTTTGACGATTGTGCCCAGCAAAACTTACTGGATTGGTAGGCGATAATTATTTGAGTACTGATATCTATAATGTCTGTTTTTTTACCGGACTTGTATAAAGTTATTAGATATTTCTTGTCAAGTGAATTGGTTAAATAATACGCATCTGCCTGTCTTATTTTTGTAAGTTCATCCAAAGATAACGTCACTGCAACAGCTGTAATTATTTGCGTTTTTTCAGTGTTTTGTAATAATCTTAAAACATCGGAGTTATGTTGCGAGTTTAACTCATTTACCAAACCATTTACATCTAATATTTTAATAGTGACCAGTTCAGGTTTATTAGGCAAGCTGTCAACATAAGTTACTTTTGCCTGATTCTGATTGTATTTGGCTTTTGAGGCATAAACCTTATTTAATTGTTTATTGTAAGGAACTATATCAATAGAAACACGAATATTATTCTCCAGTTTTGGTAAGGTTCGCACCGCAAAATTATTCTCGACTCCATTTTTTATTTGAGATTGCCCGATACTTCCTAATTCAGGAGATGAAGTAGCAATTTTGTAGGTTTCATTTTTTATTTTGGTTGTTTGACAAGCGACACAAATGAGCAAAGTCAAAACAACTAATTTCTTGATCATAATGTAAATTTTTGAAAGTTTTTTTTTACTTAAAGTGATGTTTTTCTTAATTTAATTTTAGTAAAATTTTTTTGTCAAAACTAACAAAAACCAAATTGATATTTGTTACGTTTCATGCAATTATTTTAAAGATGACAAAAGAATAATTTACGGATTAAAAATATCTTAAAAACAAAAGATTGATCTAAGTTCCATTTTAATTTTTTTCAATTTCCTTAAAAAGTGAAAGCATTTAAAAAAGAGTTAGGAAAATATAGATTATTTATACGTTTTTTTATTTTTAATATACTGATCGTCTAGTTTTTAAATCGTTAATATTGTAAATATTGCGCTTTGTGCAAATATAAGTTATTTCTTATTAATAAAATTCATATTTAATAAAATATTCTTCTGCAGACCTTAATTGTTTTCACAATAAAAAAGATATATTTGCAAAAATAAATTATACTTGTTTTGGATAAAAAACTATTTAAAAAACTATCTTCTTTCAATCTTCAGGAAATGCTGATTGTTTTGGCTATTATAGGAATTTTGCTTCTAATAGCTTTACCCAACCTAATGCCATTGATCACAAAAGCAAAAAGCGTAGAGGCACAAGTACAGCTAAAAGCAATATACAATGCCGAAAAGCAGTATAATTTTATGTATTCCAAGTACAGCCCTAATTTTAATGAAATAGATTTTGAAGCGCCAAAGACCACCAAAGAAAATGGCAGTGCAAATTATATTTACGAAATAGTACAATCTAGTGATACAGAATTTAAAGTACAGGCTACAGCAATAACCGATTTTAATGGGAATGGTATTTTTAATGTTTGGGAAATAGATCAAAATGGTGTTCCAAAACAAATTACAAAAGATTAATGTGGTATTTGAAACTAATTTTAGTAATAATATTTGGGGCAATTTTATATCAGGATTATAAAAATCGTTTAGTATACTGGTTTCTGTATCCAATAACTGGTATTCTGGTTTTTGCGATTCAATTATATTATATTCCGATAGAACTCGTTTTTGTAAATTCAGTGCTGAATATTTCTTTTGTTGCCTTTCTATTAGCCGTTTGCTTTATCTATCTGAAAATAAGAAGAATGTCTTTTGAAAATTCTTTAGGAATTGGCGATGTTTTGTTTTTTATTTTTATCAGTTTTAGTTTCGCAACGGTTTCTTTTATAGTACTATTTGTTTTTGCGTTAGTATTTTCTTTACTCCTGCATTTTGTTTTTCAAAAGAAAAATCAGTTTAAGACAGTTCCTTTGGCAGGGTATATGTCACTGTTTTTTGCAGTAGTTTACATGGCTACTTTTTGTTCTGATAGTAATTTTTTATACGCCTATTAGAATGCAAAAATTTGAAATCCCAATAGAATTCCAACAACTTGTTAAATCAGAGCAAGCCTATTATTACAGAGTAGTTCCTATCTCAGTAGACCAAAAAACAGTTTTGCTTAAAACAGATACCGCTGACCTTCAAAGTTTGCAGAATGAACTTAGCGTTTTATTGCCTTTTCCTGTTCAGTTAGAAGCCGACACCACTGAAAATATAAATCGATACTTAAGTACTAATTATCGGAAAACAGCTTCTAATAATGTTTCGGATATACATTATACTGTTGATTTTTTAGAAAAAATAGTTCTCAATGCCAAAGAAATAGGAAGCAGTGATATTCATTTTGAACCGTTTGAAAAAAGAGCACGTGTACGTTTTAGATTAGATGGAAAATTAAAAGAACAGTTTCATATTACAACAGAAGAATATCCTGTAATTGTAAACAAAATTAAAATCAGGGCGCAACTTGACATTTCCGAGAAAAGGTTACCGCAAGATGGACGTATTACAATTACAACAGATTATGAGGATTTTGATATCCGTGTGTCGGTATTACCCACTTTACATGGAGAAAAGGTTGTATTGCGTATTCTTAGCAAAGACACCAGTCATATTGATATTAATGCTTTGGGATTTACAGCTAAAGAGTTAAAAACCTATTTGCAAAATATAAAACGTCCAAATGGTATCGTTCTGATTTCAGGCCCGACAGGATCGGGGAAAACAACGACATTATATGCGACTTTAAAAAAACTAAACCTTCCCGATACTAATATCTTAACAGTTGAAGATCCAATAGAATATACTCTGGATGGTATTATTCAGGTACAGTTAAAAGAGAATATTGGACTTGATTTTCCAACCACTTTGCGTACTTTCCTGAGACAGGATCCGGATATTATTATGGTGGGTGAAATTCGGGATGTAAATACCGCCAATATGGCCATTCGTGCCGCTTTGACCGGGCATTTGGTGCTTTCGACGATTCATACCAATTCGGCCTGGGCGACAGTTTCGAGATTAATAGATATGGGAATTCCGTCTTTTTTAATAGCCAGTACCTTGAATATTAGCGTAGCACAACGTTTGGTTCGTAAATTATGTGAGTTCTGCAAAAGGGAAGAAGATATAGAGACAGCTATTTTCCCGACTGGTTTTGAGATTCCTAAAAATATTTCTAAACATTATGTTGCGGTAGGTTGTGAGCATTGCTATCACACGGGTTATTCAGGCAGAAAAGCCATTTACGAAATTTTACCAATTGGAT
The DNA here is from genome assembly GCF_020991415.1 of Flavobacterium sp. ENC. Taxonomy (GTDB): domain Bacteria; phylum Bacteroidota; class Bacteroidia; order Flavobacteriales; family Flavobacteriaceae; genus Flavobacterium. The sequence goes on from NZ_JAJMOY010000002.1 coordinate 306,873, forward strand.
CAGAATTAGCCGCATTGATAAAAAGCAATCAAATTGATATTGATTCTTATATCGAAGAAAATGATATTTTCACACTAAAACGCAATGCCCTATCACTAATAAATGACGGAATTACTTCGATAGATGAAGTTTTTTCTTTACTCTTATAAAAAAAATAAAACAGCAAAATCTCACGATTTGATATCTTTTCATGAAAAATATAATCACTTTACTTTTACTATTCGTATTTCAGCTTTCATTTTCACAGGAGAACAGGATCCAGCAACTCAAAAACAACATTGAGTCTATTACAGCTGATGCGCCGGGACTCAATGAGAGAGTTAACGTTAATATTAAAGAGGCTTCTTTATCCGGTTTTTTGTTAGCCGTTTCTCAGATTCATAAATTAAATATCAGTGTTGCTCCTAATTTAAGTCAGATTAACATTGTCAATAATTTCTCTAATGTAACAGTTGGCGATTTATTAATTTTTTTATGTAAAGAATACAATCTGACGATTGAATTTACAGGTAATATTTTATCCGTAAAAACATATGAGAAACCATTAGAAACTCCCGTAGTAAAAGCTATTGATGTCATTTATTACGCAGATGGTAATTTGCTTTCTTTAAATCTGAAAGAAGACAAATTGTATGATGTGTTTCGAAAAATAATGGATGAAAGTGCCAAAAATCTGGTCTTTGCTCCCGGTTTGGAAAATCAATTGTTAACGGTTTATATTAAAAATATGCCTTTTGATGCCGCTTTGAATAAACTCGCATTTGCAAATAATTTAAGCGTTACCAAAACAAGGGATAATTTTTACGTTTTTGATAAACTTGAAGGAAATTTTACTCCTGAAGCAGGGGATGTAAATGCAGCTATCAGACAAAACAAACCGCAGCGCTCCAGAAAATCTAATTTCTTTTTTACGGTAGTAGATAAAGAAAAAAAACTGCTGGATGTGGATTTTGAAAATACACCAATTTCAAGTATTGTATATGACATAGGGCATGAACTTGATGTTGACATGTTTATTTCAACTCCTTTAGAGAATGCCGGCAATGCCACTGTAAAAGCGAAGAATATTACTTTCGATGCTTTGCTGATAAAATTGTTTGAAACGAAGCTGGAAGGTAATTCAGCTCAAAACAATAATTCCTCCCAGCAACAATACAATACTAATTCAGGCAACAATTCTGCAGTCTCTTCCGGATCGGGTTCTTTTACTTTTATGAATAGTGGTTCCATTTATTATTTCGGAACAAAGGAACAATTAGTGGTAAGAAACATAAAATCGATTCCGTTGATGTATCGCTCTATCGAAATTTTGAGTGATCCGTCAAAAGAGGGCAGAAGTGCAGGGCGATTAAATAATAATAACGGAAACAATTTTTCTAATTATAATTCATCTGATTCGAGAATGAATTCTAATAATCAGAATCAAAATAATTTTTCAAATAATTCAGCTTCGTCTTCTTCCGGCAGTAATCCTTCAGAATCCATTTTGAAAATTATTCCCGACGAGGTTAAAAAAGATCTGGATATTAAAATAGACAAGGAACTTAACAGTTTTATCGTTAACGGACCAGCGGCCAATATTGAACGATTTGAGTCTTTTATAAAATATATTGACAAATCAGTACCCGTTATTCTAATTGAAGTGATGCTTTTAGAAGTAAACCGTTCAGCCACTGTGGAAACCGGAATAAAAGCAGGTATCGGAGATAAACCGGTGACCACTTCCGGAACAGTTTTCCCTACCGCCGATATTAATTTGGGCGCCAAAACAATCAACAGTATTATCGAAGGGTTTAATGGATTTGGCTCGTTAAATATTGGAAAAGTAGTGCCTAATTTTTACTTGAGTCTTAAAGCAATGGAAACGAATGGTAATTTAAAAATTCGCTCTTCCCCAAGATTATCAACGTTAAATGGTCATAAAGCCTATTTGTCTATTGGAGAAACAACGTATTATGTGGTAACGAATCAAAATTTTTACGGGTCGCAGATTCCACAAGCTTCAGAAGTTAAAAATTACCAGCCCATTGATGCGGAATTATCGGTAACCATTATGCCATTGGTATCCGGTGACGGACAAATTACAATGGACATTAAAGTGATTCAATCCAGTTTTAATGGACAAAAAGTAGATAAAGATGCGCCTCCGGGAATCAATTCACGGGAATTTACCTCAATCATTAGAGTAAAAGATCAGGACTTAATTGTATTGGGAGGATTAGAAGAATCCGTAAAAAACGATTCCGGAACCGGAGTACCTTTATTATCCAGAATTCCAATTCTTAAATGGCTTTTTAGTTCGCGAAAACGTGAAGATTCTAAGAAAAAATTAAGCGTATTAATTAAACCAACCGTTATTTATTAATGACCTTTCCATCCATAACTTCATTTTTACTGGGTAAGCAGTATATTGGCATCGAGCATTTTACTTTAAAAAGTGAAGAGAAAATTGCCTTGCTTTTAGTTGAAGAAAAAAAAGAAGGATTGGTTGTCTCTAAAAAAGACAGAGTTAGTTATTCTCAAAAAATAGCTGAAAAATGGGATATAAAACTGCCTTTCTTTTTAGTTATAAATACAAACCAGGTGATACAGAAAGAGGTTTTAAGTATTGAACCTTCTGATGATAAACTGCTGCATAAAGCATTTCCAAATACGAATTGGGAGGAATTTTATTTTGAAATCTGGCGTTTAAAAACAAAATCTGTTATTGCTATTACCCGAAAAACATATCTGGACGAAATAGTCAATCAATACGAAAAGCAAAAAATTACCATTGCTGGAATCAGTCTGGGAATCTGCACCTTATCAGAAATAGTTGAATACATAAAGGAAGACCAGATTTTCACCAATAATCAGCTAATTTCCAAGGTCGAAGACAATCCTATAATTTCTTCGAATGTACATGAGTCTACTATTAGTTATGATATTAATGACCTGGAAGTCGAAAACAGGCATGTACTGGCTTTTTCGGGAATCTTAAGGCTCATACTAAATTCTTCTTCTAATTCGGGTTCTGTGATATCCTATAGCGAAGAATTATACGATACCTACAATCAGAAACAATTTTTTGCCAAAGGGATAAAAATAATGATCGGTGTTTTATTGGCTGTTTTGTTAATCAATTTTGCCTTTTTTACACATTATTATAAACTGGCACAGGAAACTACCGAAACAGTTCTGGTAAATAAATCATCTCTTGAAGATATTGGTAAAATCAAACAGCGAATTATAGTAAAAGAGGAAAAAGTAAAAAACAGCGTCGGAAAAACAGCTTCTCAAAGCTCCTTTCTTATTAATGAAATTGTAAAAGAGATTCCGTCTTCAATTTTGTTGACTGAATTGATTTATAGTCCTTTAGAAAAGAAAATAAAAGTAGCAGAGCCTGTTCTTACTACAGATAAAGTGATTACAGTTTCAGGCACTACACTTTCTAACGATGACTTGACACATTGGATTGAAAACACAGAGAAAATCAAATGGATTGATAAAGTTTTAATTACACATTTTGGAAAAAATGATGCTAACGAAACAGAATTTTCGATTAAAATAACTTTGAAATAAAATGAAACTAAACAAGAAAAATAAAATGCTTGTAGCAGGATTTGTTTTAATCCTTTATTTCTGTTATTCTTTCGCGATCTCAAATACCATTCAGTATTACAAGGAATATAAAGAGAAAGAGCAGCAAATAGCAGATGATAGCAATATGCCTAATCTTGTGGGACAGCTTCTTCAAAAAGAGAAACAGCTGGATCAGGTTTTGTCTCAGTATGAAATTAATGTCTCCGACTCTTTTCAGAATGATTTATTGAAGCAGTTAAGTTCGTATAGTACCAAATACAACCTTAAGATTACAGATTTTCAGGAGCCTCATAGTATAACCCAAAAAGGATTTATTACGACCAGTTATATTTTTACCCTCGAAGGTTCTTTTAACGGAAGCCTTGCGTTGTTAAATCAAATCGAAAACAATCCAAAGCTGGGGGCTATTAAACATTTAAATTTCACAAAGAAAAAAAACTACAAAACCAATACGGACCAGTTATTTGTTGAAGTTATCATGCAGACCAGTAAAGGAATTTAGAATAGATTTTATATTCCCCGCTGCGTAGATTCCCTTTCAATAATATGAGTCGGAAGTTCCACAATCTGATGTACTACCGGAATGTGTTCTTTTATCTGGGCGATTTCATCAATTAAAATGGAGGCAGCACGATATCCGATGTCGTAGCCGGGCTGATCGATTGTAGTTAGTTTTGGGGAAATTACGGTGCTCATAAACCAGTTGCTGAATCCAAATACGGCAACCTGTTCGGGAGTTTTTATTTTTTTGTCATTAAAATATTTTATAATTCCGATGGCCACCAGATCCGTAACGGCAAAAACAGCGTCCACATCTTTATGATCGGCCATTAATTTTTCGGCATTTTCGTAACCGTCTTCAAAGTCGGTATTGTGATCACAAACATAAACAAGGGAAGGATCGTACTTTATATTGTGGTCTTCAAGTGCTTTTTTATAGCCTAAAAAACGGTCAATAGAATTTTGGGGAACGTAAGAACCGCGAAAATGCGCAATTTTTTTGAACCCTTTTTCTATTAAATACGTTACGGCATCATATGCAGCTTTCATGTCATTGATAACTACTTTGGAACAATCGACACGTTTGGCAATTTTATCAAATAAAACCACCGGCGTATTTTTTCGGATGGCTTCATTGATATGAAAAAAATCATCCGTTTCATTGGAAAGGGACATCAAAATACCATCCACTCTTTTTTGCAATAGTAAGGCAACCTGTTTTTTCTCCAGTTCATATTTTTCACTGGACTGAAGGATAATAACCAGATACCCCCTTTTCTCTGCCTCTTCCAGAATGCCGTTCAGCACGCTCGAAAAAAAATGATGCACCGTTGCAGGAATGATAACCCCAATCGTTTTAGTTTCATTGGTTCTGAGATTTACCGCCACAGAATTAGGCATGTAATTCATCTTATCTGCCATTTCAATCACTTTCGCACGGGTAGTTTTGCTAATATCAGTATACCCTTTTAAAGCTTTTGAAACCGTAGTGACAGAAATTCCCAAGGCCGAGGCGATATCAATTAATTTTGTATCATTCATGAAATAAATATACTAAAAATTACGAGAGTTCGATGTGAAAATTATGAAAGGCAATATTAGTAAAGATTTTTCAAAAGTGGTACGCCTTACATCTCTCAACCATCTTCATTGTACATTTCGCGGTTAAATTAAACCAGTTTTTCTAAAAAAAATAATTTTCGAAAACGTTTTAGGTGTTTTCGAAAACGTTTTCGGTTATAATTTCGTAGTCAGGTTTTAATTAGTTACTAAGTTTACACTAACAAGTATGAATTTTACTAACCAAACCAAAAAAAAATGAAACTTATTCACTCGTATGCAGGCGGACTATTTTTAATGTTGTGCCTAATTTCTGTACCAAACCATTTGTTTGCACAGGAGAAAAATACGGTTTCCGGAAAAGTGTTCGACGAAAGCGGACAAACCGTACCAGGAGCCAATGTAACGCTGACAGGAGCAGATCAGACGGTGACTACCGATGTAAACGGAACCTATTTGTTTTCTAATGTGGCTGCCGGAACGTATACTATTTCAGCCACCAATGTCGGCTATAAAAGCTTCACGAAAAAAGTTACTGTAAAAGAAGGAGAAGCAGTCGTTGAAAATTTGTTTTTAGAAACAGAATCGCAAAACTTAAAAGAAGTAGTGGTGACGGGCTCATCCAGTCCGAGATCTAAACTCGAATCGAGTGTGGCGATTACCTCAATGGGAGCAAAAGCGATTGAAGACAGGGCTCCGGCAAGTACGGCTGCTTTACTTCAGACCATTCCGGGATTTGTAGTGGAAGCCTCAGGAGGGGAAATTGGAAACAACCTTTTTGCAAGGGGAATTCCATCTGCCGGAGCGTATGAATATGTGCAAATCCAGGAAGACGGATTACCGGTTTTTGAAGATGGTGCTTTGCAATTTGCCAACGCGGATACTTTTTACAGACTGGACGAAACGGTCAGCAAAATGGAAGCGGTCCGTGGAGGATCTGCCTCGATTTTCGCCAACAATGCACCCGGCGGAATTATCAATTTCATTTCTAAAACAGGACAAAATGATTTTCAGGGAAAAGCAAAGTTTTCTACCTCTGATTACGGAATGTTCAGAACCGATCTTAATTTATCAGGCGCTTTAATTCAGGATAAGTTATTTTTTAATATCGGTGGTTTCTACAGAGCGGATAACGGAGTGAGAAATACCGGATTTACAGCCAATAAAGGCGGTCAGATCAAAGGAAACCTGACGTATAAATTTGACGATGGCGATTATTTAAGAGTGAATTTCAAACACCTGGACGACAGAAATACTTTTTACCTGCCGATTCCATTAAAAAGCAATAACGGAAAAATCGAAGGTATCGATGGTTTTAATCCGAATTACGGAACGCTGACTTCCGTGAATTTCAGTCATCTGAATGTGCCTCAATATGGCGGCGGAACTTTTAGTGCCGATTTAGAAGATGGTTCACATCCGGTGATCAACTCTGTCGGAGCAGAATTCAAAAAGAAAATTTCTGAGAAAGTGACTTTCAAAAATGCCTTCAAACAAACGGCTATCGATTTGAATTACAATGCCATTTTTCCGAATGGAGGTCCTTGGACACAAGATGCCTATGCTACGGGAGTTCAGAATACAACCGCTGCTAATTTAGATTTTACCTATGTAGACAACGGAGCAGCTGTTGATCCAAATGCACTAATCATGAGAGCCGATCATTGGTACATTCATAAAAAAATGAACAATTTTGCAAACAATTTCTCTTTTGCTTTCGATTTAGATCCTGTAAAACTAACCGCCGGATACTATTATTCGAACTGGAAATCAAACCAATACTGGAACTGGAATTCGTATCTGGTAGGAGTTTCAGACAATCCGAGATTATTAAACGTAGAAGACAATACCACAGGCGTAAACCATACCTGGAATGGGATAGAAAGAATTACCTGGTTAGAAAGAGATGCACAAACCAAAGGTGTTCTGAATGATATTTATGCCGATGCAGAAATCAAAGCGACGGAAAACCTGACTTTTAACGCGGGTGTACGATACAACAAAGACAAATATTCCGGATACAGGGACAATGCCCGTTTTTTTGCCGAAAACTTGGGGGTACTGGATAACAATACTGCCGATGATGCGGTTACAACGGTAAAAGGAAATCCGTATACCTATTGGAGATACGATGTAAGCGAATTGTCTTATACAGGTGCCGCTAATTACAAATTCAATGACAATATGGCTTCTTACGTTCGTTACAGTCATGGCTTCCGATCTCCGATTGAAGAGTCGTTTTATGACAATGCAGCCGATTTAAGCAAGCTTGAAAACACAAAAGTGAATCAGTTGGAATTAGGGTACAAATATTCCGGTTCGTTCTTCTCTGTGAATGCGAACGTATTTCACATGAATCTGAAAAATGTTGCTTTTACGGATATCTTATCAGACGGAAGTTCTGAAAACAAATTTGCGGATGTAAACAATATTGGTCTTGAAGTAGAGACGAATGCCAGATATGAAATCGTAAACCTGAATTTTACCTTCACCGTTCAAAAGCCGGAATACGATAATTTCACCGGTTCTAACGCAGACGGTTCTACTTTCGATTTTAATGGAAATACCGCCAGAAGAATCCCTAAATTTTTCTGTAACCTGAGACCTGAAGTAAATATCACCAAAGATTTTACAGCCTATGTACAATTCTCCTATTATGATAAAAAGTTTACCAATCAGGATAACAGACAGGTTTTACCGGCTTACAAAGAGGTAGGAGCAGGTTTGAATTATACCTACAATAACCTTCGTTTTGCAGTGGACGCATCGAATTTATTCAATGAGATTGGTCTGACAGAAGGCGACCCGAGACAAACTACATCAGCAGCAAGCGATGTGTTTATGGCAAGACCTATTTTAGGACGTGCTTTTAGATTTTCGGTAGCCGTTAATTTTTAATTTGAGTTAGTTAATTGATAGTTTGCCAAATGCTGTTGCCAAAACAGCATTTGGTATTTTTGTAACTTTACATAATCCTTCTTTTTATAAAGGGATTTTCTTTATAAAACAAACCCATCCCTTAATGAAAAACCTAGGAATTAAAATAGCGCTTTATCTCAATTATTTTGTCTTTGCCATTTTATTGAATAGTGTAGGCATTGTCATTTTAAAATCACAAAAAAATTACGGAGTAGATGAAGTACAGGCCAGTATTCTGGAAGCCTTTAAGGATATGCCTATTGCAATTGTCTCTTTTTTTATCGCCTCTTTTCTGCCGCGGATTGGCTACAAAAAAGCCATGCTCACAGGTCTTGCCCTCGTCACTTTGGCCTGCATTGCCATGTATTTCGGAAACTCGTTTGACAGTGCCAAACTCTTATTTGCAACTGTAGGCGTCTCTTTTGCATTGATAAAAGTTTCGGTGTATTCCTTAATCGGTACTGTTACCGAAAGTCAGAAAGAACACAATGCGCTCATGAGCAATATTGAAGGCGTTTTTATGATTGGAATTGCTCTGGCATACTTTCTGTTTCCGGCTTTTAATGATGAAACCCATCCGGATTCGTGGTTAAATGTATATTGGTTTTTGGCAGGCTTATCGCTATTGTCCTTCCTGTTTTTGTTTTTTACAAAATTTGAGACAAGTACAGCAACCGCAGGAGCCAATTTCAAAGATGATTTTCTGCAGATGTTTAAATTGATCGCCAAAATGCTGACGGTTATTTTCGTCATCAGCGTTTTTTTATTCGTGATGATCGAGCAGGGGATTCTTTCCTGGCTGCCCACCTTTAATACAAAAGTGCTGCATTTACCTGAAAATATCAGCATTATGATGGCCAGCATTCTGGCAATTTCACTGGCAGTTGGCCGGCTTGTAGCCGGAATAATAACCAAAAAAGTCAACTGGATCTGGGTACTCAGCGTTTGTGTAATCGCTGCGATGCTGATTGTATATTTTGTACTTCCGAATGTGGTAGGGCTTGAAGTAAAAAATATTGATTCCCTTTCCGATATTCCGCTTATTGGATTTGCATTTCCGTTAATCGGATTGTTTATAGCGCCTATTTATCCCTTGCTGAATTCAATTGTATTAAGCTCCCTGCCGAAAAACCTTCAAAGTTCCATGACAGGATTAATCGTTATTTTTTCAGCTCTCGGAGGGACATTAGGTTCACGAATCACAGGCTGGCTGTTTAAAAATGAAGGCCCGGAAAAAGCATTTTATTTCACCTTAATTCCGATGTTTTTATTGCTGATTTCCTTTTTTATTCTTAAAAAAATTACCGCAAAAAATGAAATTTAAATTACATATCAATCAAACCCTTAGTCAGTTACTGGCTCAGGAAGACACTGATGGCGACAAAAAGATCACCATTGATGACAAAGGGCCAAAACGCTTTTTGCTGGAAGATGATAAAGGAAACCCGATGGCTATTGAAGGAACGTACCAACTTTCTAACCTATTACAGGAGTTGGCCCTGTCCAAAAAAAATAACACGGAATTTGCCGAAATTAGTTTAGAAGATATAACAGAGGATCCGGTAAAAAGAATTTCGAGAAAAATAAAAGATTTATACTGGAAAGGACTTACCAGAACAATTGATGCTGCCGGAGTAAAAAAAATCCTGGAAGACGACAAAATAGAAAATGCCATTTCGTATTTGTACGTTCCGGCCGGAGATTCTTTTGCATTTGACTATTTTAAAAATTTAGAAGCAGCAAATCCGACTTTAAAAGTGGTGCAGTTACCGGAAGATATTTCACCGGAATATGTTTTATCCCTGAATAAAAAACCGGGAATTCTGGCATTGGCCCTTCAAACCAAAAACAGTGAAACCACCGGAGTTCCTTTTGTAGTTCCGGGGGGACGATTTAATGAAATGTACGGCTGGGACAGTTATTTTATCACAATGGGACTTTTAATAGATGATAAAACGGATCTGGCGCTTGGCATGGCAGAAAACTTTAAATACCAGATTGACCATTATGGAAAAATCCTGAATGCCAACCGAAGTTATTACCTGACCCGTACGCAGCCTCCGTTGTATACGTCTTTGATTGTAGATATTATCCAGAAGTCGAATCCTGAAAAAGCATGGATTGAAAGACATTTGAAAACGGCTATAAAAGAATACAAAACCGTTTGGATGGAACAGGGGAAAAGACTTACTCCCAATGGTTTGAATCGGTACAAAGCAGAGGGAATCGGGCTTCCGTTTGAGGTCGAAGAAGGGCATTTTGATGATATACTGGAAAAATACGCACCAAAATACGGACTGTCAACCCGGGAATTTGAGAAAAAATACCTTGAACGGGAAATTCTGGATTCCGATCTGGACCATTATTTCACCCATGACAGGAGTATGCGCGAAAGCGGCCATGACACCACAAACAGACTGGTGGGTATTTGTGCGGATTTGAATACAGTAGCCATCAACAGCCTGCTTTATAAATATGAAACGGATATTGCCTTCCTGATTGAAACGGTTTTTAATGACCAGTTTCAGTACAATGAAAACACGGCTTATTCCAGCGACTACTGGCATAAAAAAGCAGCGGAAAGAAAAGAAAAAATCAACGAATTGTGCTGGAACCAAACCAACGGCCTTTATCTTGATTATAATTTTGAACTCGAAGAACAACATTATTTTGAGGCCGCCACAACTTTTTATCCGTTATGGGCAAAAATCTGTACGCAGGAACAAGCCACTATTTTGGTTCAAAAAACCTTGCCAAAATTTAAAATGAAAGGCGGAATTGCCGGAAGCACTCCATCATCTATTGCAGCTGTAAGTGAACATGCGCCAACCAGACAATGGGATTATCCGTTTGGCTGGGCGCCGCATCAGATATTATTGTGGAAAGGCTTGTTAAATTATAATTTTCAGGACGAAGCACAGGAAATGATCTATCGCTGGTTGTGGCTCATCACCCGAAATGCGGTGGACTACAACGGAACGATTCCGGAGAAATTTGATTTGTCCATCAGTTCCCATAAAATTTTTGCAGAGTACGGAAATGTCGGCACCGAATTTGACTACATCACCGAAGAAGGATTTGGCTGGATGAATGCTTCCTACCAATTTGGGCTGACACTGCTAAGTTCCGGTTTAAAGGAAAAATTATCCAGTCTGACTGATCCGGATACTTTATTCTAAAAAATATTCAGGTCATTTTTAAAACGTCGATTTTGTTTTTGAAAATGTCTTTTAAAGTAAAAAAGCTGCTTCCGGTATTATTCTGGAAGCAGCTTTTGTTTTTATTTTTGTTCGCTAATCGCGGCTTTCTTTAGCCTGAGTACGCGTATTTTTTTATTGGTATTATCCGCTACGAAGATACGGTCTTCTAATTGCGCAATTCCAAGAATAGTTCCAAAAGGGTTTTCGCCCATAATATCGTTCGCATTAATTCTGGCAGAATATGTTTTGTTCAGAAATTCTTCTTTCGGATAGAATCGTAAAAAATTAACAGCACCCACATTTTCAGAAGTGATGGCCCAGTCGCTATTAATCGAAACAGCAAGAGGTTTAGCATCTGAAAACGGTTTGGTTACCGGAACAAGCGGAGTGGTGAGTGAAGCCGCAGCATTGGCACGAATCGAAGCAATATTATAATACAAATAGGCTTTGGCATTTCGTCCCGCAACAACCAGATTTCCGCCGTCGACCTGCAGGGAATAAAATTCATCATATCCGTTTAACGTATTTAATTTTGCAATCGGTGCTAAGTCCCATTTACTGGTTTCTGTAATTTGGGAGGTTTCAAAAACTTTAATAGTCGTATTTTTTTCTTTCACGAAAACCAGCCCGTCTTTGACTACAACACCAAAAACGTGTACAAAAGTATTCCACCATTGCCCGTTACCCACCGTATTGATTCCTAAAGTGGTAGTTTCATCCAATACAAAAAGACGGGAATCGACACTTCCGAGATAAATTCTCTTATTATCTACGCAAACAGAAGAGAGATTGGTAAAATCGATGCTTGTTGCTCCTTTAGAAAAGGCAGTTACAGATTTTAGGTGCTTTAAGGTTTTGGCATCAAAAATTTCAAGGACATTCCCATTGCAGACATATAATTTATCATTGGCAATGGTTATTCCTCTCGGGTCAAGCGCGCCAGTCCCGTCTCCAATTTGTGCAGCTGTTATAGATGCTTCATCTGTCGGATAATAGTAATATATATCATCTGTAGCTGCATTTGTATCATCATTATCGTTGCATCCAGTAAGTATCAGAAGCAGTACCAGGACTACTTTAGGCAACGTGTAAAGTCTTTTTAATTCCATTTTCCTTCTCCTTTATATTTTACTAAAAATGCATTTTTCGGATCAATTTTAAAAACCGGTTTGGTATAAGTCCCGGTTAGATATTTTGTTTTGCTGTACGTTTTTAAAATATCCGGATCAATAAAAGGAAGGTCGTTGATGTATATTAAATATTTATAAAACTGCGTCAGCATTTCCTGCTGTCCGCCGCCTTCGCCGCTATTGGCAAAATTACTGTCATGGTTATAACCTGTATGATGGGAGTATTCATGTGACCAGAGCGACATTTCTCCTTTCCAGTGTCCGCTTACATAATTAGATTCATACTGAGAAGCCAGAGGTCCGCCTCCCCAGGCAGCATCACCGCCCACCATGGCCATATAAAGCGTTCTTCCGTCAACATAGTCCCAATATCGTTTTTCAATTTCCGCTTTTGTAAAATAATCGTACTGGCCATTTGCATCCGCAGTATTGCCATGCCAGTCGGTAGCTCCGGGTACAGCAGTTCCCGCTGCTGCGGCCTGTTCTTTTTTATAAAGATCGAAATTATTATGTGTCTGATAGTAGATCGGATGGCTTAATGCGTAGGAATAATTGATAATCATCGTAATAGCTTCTTTCGCCAATACGGGATTCATAGGCAGGTATTTACCATATTCTTCTATATGGTATCCGTCATGAAACTGAACCAGTTGCGAAGATTTTATTTTTTTGAATTTAGCAAATAAGGGATCGGAAGATTCTACTGAAAATTCGATTCCACCAGTTGAAAAACCCTCTATTTTATCTATTGTTACTGTTTTTCCGTCTTCCAGTTCGTAATCATTTTTTGCCGAAACCAACGGAATCTGATGGACTGACCGGTGAAAAGCAGGAATCTGGGTAAAGTGATACAGCACAAAACGTTTCTCGTAATTGGGTAATTTGGCGTAAATTTTTACATCCTTAAGGCCAACCGGTGAGTAAAGCGATAACTGTACAGAGTCTTTTCCTTTTTGAATCACCTGTACCGGCTGGTTTACACGAAACCAACGGTCTTTTTTGTCATACATTCTGGCAGGATCTTCATCGTCTTCAAATAAGGTCATCGGATGGTTTGCTGCCGAAAGTTTTGTTGCATCAATCTGAGGTAAATAGTTTGGCGTATAACTGCCTGAATCAGTATCGCTGCAACTGGTCTGCAGCATAAGGGTTAGAAATAACAAACCTATTGAGGACAGGTTTTTAAGAAGTGTAGGTTTCATTGTTGTTAAATTTGAATGTTAAAAAAAAGGGGGATTTTTTCTTTTATAGGGTAGGGGCTATGATTATCGGATAAGGGTTAAAAAATGGGTGTAGTGTTTTAATTTGCAGGCAAAATAACGAAATTATAATACAAGTACTACAGGTTTTGGTAAAAAAATAGTAATTCTGATTGGATTAATTTTTCTATCCTGAATTTTTAAAAGTTAATAAATACCAAAACGTATTTTAAATTCGAATATTGTTTTAACATAATCTCTTTCAAAAAAATAACACCCCATATTTCAAAAAAATAATAAATAAAAGAATGTTCATTCATTTATTATTTTATCTTTGCTAAAAAAATAACATGAGAGTAAGAGATATTGATAAAGAAAAACTGGTAATTGCCAATGCAATAGATCAAATCGTACAGGATGGATTTCAGGGTTTCAGTATGAATAAACTTGCCAAAGCATGTAATATTTCGGTTGGTACGTTATATATTTATTACAAGGACAAAGATGATTTAATCCAGAAAATAGGAGCAACCGTCGCTCTTGAGTTTTTTTCAGATACCATTAAAAATTTCTCGCCGGAAATGTCATTTGAAGAAGGATTATGGATACAATGGGTAAACAGGGCTCACTTTACCATGAAATATCCGAAGCAGGTCGCTTTTTTTGAAATTATCAAGCACTCTCCCCACGGGGAAATAATATTAAATTCGACCACCAAATTTTCGGATTTCAGGATGATTATGAAGCAGTTTATCGATAACGCTCTGCATAAAAAGGAAATTTCGCCAATGACATTTGAAGCTTTTTGGGCCGTTGCTTACGGGCCATTATATACTTTATTAAACTTCCATACCGATGGTAAGAGTATGGGAGGGAAACCGTTTGTTCTTACCGATACAATAATGAAAGAAGCTTTTCAGGCAACCATAAAAGCTTTAAAACCATGAAAAGATATGGAGACAGATTTAAACACAATACATATTTTTAAGACAAATATTGGAAAAATCGATACAGGCTGTGCGATGTACCAGAAGCTGAACGATCACGAGGGTATACAACAATGGAGCATTGATCATGAAGATATTGATTGTGTACTGCGTGTAGTTTCAGAAACACTTCAGCCGAAACAAATTATTACCCTTATCAGTGAATACGGGCACAACTGCCAGGAATTGATATAAAAACAAACCTATTAAAATGGAAAAAAATACTGTAGTACCTGCTGCTTTTACTTTAAAACAAATCATTATTATCGCCATTCTGGCACTCTTACAATTTACGGTTATACTCGATTTTGTCATAATTTCGCCTTTGGGTGATATCTTAATGAAAACACTGGACATGACGACGGCCAAATTTGGATTTACCGTTTCCGCTTATGCTTTTAGTGCCGGAATTTCAGGATTACTGGCAGCAGGTTTTGCTGATAAATTTGACAGAAAGAAATTGCTCATATTCTTCTATACTGGATTTATTATTGGTACTCTTTTTTGTGCATTCGCTACAAATTACCAGATGTTGCTTTTTGCAAGGATTTTTACAGGCCTTTTTGGCGGTGTTATTGGTTCGGTTTCACTTGCTATTGTGACCGATTTATTTGTAATTCAGCAAAGAGGGAGAGTGATGGGATCGATACAAATGGCCTACGCAACAAGTCAGATTTTAGGAATTCCACTGGGATTATATTGTGCCAATAACTGGGGATGGCATGCTGCTTTTATTATGATTGCCGTTTTGGGAATATTGATTCTGATTGCCATTATTACCCAGCTGCAACCCGTAACAAAACATCTGGAACTGCAGTCCGACAAGAACCCTTTTCTGCACCTGTGGCATACACTGAACAATAAAAACTATCAGATTGGCTTTGCGGCAATTGCATTTCTTTCTGTGGGAGGTTTTATGCTGCAGCCCTTTGGAAGTGCTTTTCTGGTCAATAATATTCACATCAGTCAGCTTCAATTGCCAATGGTATTTTTCTTTACGGGACTTTCGGTACTTTTTATAATGCCTTTGGTTGGAAAGTTAAGTGACAAAGTCAATAAATTTAAACTCTTCGCCGTTGGATCACTGATTTCGGTCATTATGATTTTAATTTATACCAATCTTGATCCTATTCCATTATGGGAAGTAGTCGCAATCAATATGGTATTGTTTATGGGGATTATGAGTCGTATGATTCCTGCTACAACCCTGAATACTGCCATTCCCGAAATGAAAGATCGTGGTGCTTATATGTCGATAACTTCTTCATTACAGCAAATTGCAGGCGGCATTGCAGCGGTATGTGCGGGTTTCATCGTGCATCAGCAAACTAAAACATCACCTTTGGAAAATTATGATGTCCTGGGTTATGTCATTGCTGTTATTACAAGCTGTTCAGTACTGCTAATGTGGAGAGTAAATCAATTGGCAAAGTCAAAAGAGAAAAGTATCATTTAAAGAATCAGGATAGAAACCTTTCTGATAATTTTTACAATGCAAAAAAAAAGACGGTCTTTAATCGTCTTTTTTTTTGGTCAAAAGATTGTATTGAAACAACAAAAAAAGTTTTTAAGTAAGAAGTTATGTGCAAATTTTAAATAGCGCAAATGATCAGGATGAAATGCATTTGAAAATGAGTTCACTAATCTGAAATAAATCATAATAGTCAGTTTGACTATTTTTTATTTTACAGGCATCCGGACTGAAAAACAGGTCTTAGAAGGAAGAATTTTTGACAAAAAACATAAATGATGATTATGGGTTAAAATACCACAATTACTGAGCATTATGTTTTAAATTAGCATTAAAATAATGATTTATTGAAAAAATATTTTACTAAAACGATTTTGTAAATCACTTTTATATATATTTGTTCAACTAATAATCATCCATTTAATACCATAACCACTTAATGAAAAGAATCACGATTAAAGATATTGCTACCGAGGCCCAAGTGTCGATATCTACAGTTTCTTTTGTGATTAACGGGAAAGGGGAAAAGATGGCAATTAGTCCGGCTGTCATAAAAAAGGTACAGGAAGTAGCTCAAAAGCTTCATTACAGGCCAAGTATGATTGCCAGCAGTCTGAGAACCGGAAAAACGAGATCTATCGGTCTTATTGTAGAAGATATCTCCAATCAGTTCTTTGCCGATTTAGCAAGAGTGATAGAAGACGAAGCCAAAAATATTGATTACAGGGTTTTCTATTGCAGTACAGGAGATGATGATGCACGTTCTGAAGAATTGGTTCAAAGTCTTTTGCAGGCCAATGTGGAAGGGTTTATTATCACACCAACTAAAAATTTAGAAAAGACGATTGATCTGCTGCTGAAATTGCAGAAACCGGTGGTTTTAATTGACCGTTATTTTGCCCATCAGAAAGTAAGTCACGTGGTGATGGATAACTACGAAGGTTCCTATTCGGCTACTAAGTTTTTAATGGAGAAAGGATGCAAAAATATAGCGGTAGTCAATAATAAATCTCAAATGATTCAGATGAAACTGAGAGAGAAAGGATATACAGACGCCTTAAAAGAAGAAGGTATTTATGATAAGTCACTGGCTCTTTATTTAGATTATCATGCCAGTGAACAAAGAAGGATTGATTCGCTGATAGGTTTTTTTAAAGCAAATCCCCGAATAGATGCTGTTTTATTTTTAGCCAATTACATGGGGCTGGCAGGTTTACAGGCTTTCAGAAATATGGGATACAGGATACCGGAAAATATTTCGGTAATCAGTTTTGATGATCATGACAGTTTCAAATTGCATACCCCCACAATTTCCGTAATTGCACAGCCCATAGAAGATATCGCCATTAAATCTATTCAGTTGCTAATGAGTCAGATGACAGATTTTGATGCTTTCAAAATCGAAAAAGTGCTTAAGAAGGGCACATTGATTGTCAGGGAATCGGTTTAGTTTCCCTGAATATTTCAAATTAGAAAAAAATAAAAATAAAATCAGTCGCGGTTTTTTTTACCCATTTTACTAAATCGTTTTAGTAAATTAAAACAGCTTAAGCTGCTCTGCCACTGATTTTACAAATGTTTTTTTAAGTAGTAAAAACCCACAAAAGGGTATTTTTTTATAACTATATAACTACTTTTTTTTATTGGAACTGAGTTCGAATTTTTATTAATATTTAAAACAAACAGATTAAAACAAACACAAATCAAAACAAATAAACCAAAAAAAAATTGCTTATGAAACGAATTTTAGCAGTGTTAGGAATGGTATTGTTCAGCAGCTTAGGAGCTGTTGCACAAAACCGATTAATAACAGGCATAGTGGCAGATGCAGAGAACAAGGGAATTGTTGCTGCATCAATCGAGGTTCAGGGAAAACCATTTAGCGCAATTACAGACGCCGAAGGTCGATTTAAGATGAATGTTCCGGAAGGAAAGGTTACTTTAAATGTAACTTCTATAGGTTTTGTATCAAAATCAGTGGTGCTTCAGGCAACTGAAAGCAGGGTTTCAGTGGTATTAACAGAAAATGCACAGGAATTAAAAGATGTGGTCGTAACTTCATTTGGAGTTAAGAAACAAAGAAAAAGTTTAGGTTACGCAGTTGGAGAACTGAAAGGAGATGACCTTACCAAAAATAAAGAAATTAACTTAGGAAATGCCCTTCAGGGGAGAATAGCCGGGGTTAACGTTTCCGCACCGGTTACAGGACCTTCCGGTTCCAGCCGTGTGGTAATTCGCGGAGCTACTTCGGCTTCCGGACTAAACCAGCCTTTGTATGTGGTAGACGGTATTCCGATCGATAACACCCAACAGGGAAATGCAGGAATGTACGGAGGAGCCGACAAGGGTGACGGTATGTCTTCCTTCAATCCGGATGATATTGCTTCGATGTCAGTATTAAAAGGTAGTGCCGCCTCAGCTCTTTACGGGTATCGGGGATCAAACGGCGTTATCTTAATTACCACTAAAAAAGGGAAAAACGGAACCGGAATTGGCGTAGATTTCAGTACAAATTCTACTTTCAATACACCGGCAAGTCTTTTGCACTGGCAGGACCAATATGGTGCAGGAGCACCCGATGCTAACGGAGTTCCAACCCGATTTACCAATTTACAGGAACTTAGGGATTCTTACTATTTCGCCTGGGGAGATAAGTACGACGGAACAAACTCGCTTGCTCTCGACGGAACAACCAGACCTTATCAGGCATACGGAAAAGACAACGTTGAAAATTTCTACAGAACAGGTCATTCTTTCAGTAATACTCTGGCTATTTCAGGCGGAAACGAAACGACAAATTTCAGATTGTCTTTCGGAAATACAAAAGATGAGTCTATTTTACCGGGAACGAATTTCGGAAGAAATAACATAACGCTGAGTTTAAACGCTGCGCCAAACAAAAAAATAAGCATTGAGAGCAATGCACAATATATTTCGGAGAAAAGTAAAAACAGGCCTTACCTGAATGACTCTCCGAGAAACCCTTCTTTCCCGACTACTTTTATGACGCCGGGTACCGACATCAGATGGTTGCGCAATCCGTACGATGCCAATGGAGGAGAAGAAGATTACCTGGGAGCAAACGTCTATCATACGAATCCGTACTTTGCAACAGATCAGACTTTAAACACGGATCTTAGAAAACGTTTTATAGGTTCTGCAAAAGTTACCTATAACATTACAGATAAGATCTATGCAAAAGCAGTGGTGGGTATAGATGATATCAACTATGAATATACAGAGATTGAACCAACCGGAATCAATTACAATATTGGCGGATCTATTGAAGACAGAATTGAGAACCGCTCTGAATTTAATGCCTCGGGTTACTTAGGATACAAAAGTGACATCGCCAAAAACCTTTCACTGGATGCTTTTATTGGAGCAAACCGTCAGGATAACCGATACAATGGTATTAAAATGAAAGGAAATAATTTTATTGTGCCGTTCAAATATTTCTATGGAAATACGCAACCGGACAAAACAGAGAAATTGTTTTCGGAACGCGAAGTGAATTCCCTTTTTTATTCTGCTGATTTAGCCTATAAAGATTTCTTATTTTTAAGTTTAACAGGCCGTGAAGACTGGTTTTCTACTTTAGATCCTAAAGATAACAGCATTTTTTATCCATCGGTAAGTAGCAGTTTTATTTATTCTGAAGTGATCAAATTACCGGAATGGATGTCTTATGGTAAGATTAGGGCAGGATGGGGTAACGTAGGAGGCGGATTGCAGGAAGCGTATGCTTTAATGCTGACTTATACCACTCCGGACGGGCAGACAGATTCACAAGGACAGCCAATTTTGGGTGTAAATGGGGATACCGTTAACAATAGAAATTTAAGACCTTATAATGTAAGTACCATAGAGTTTGGTTTTGAAAATACATTTTTCAACAACCGATTAAGTACCGATTTGACTTTCTACAGCAAAAAAACAACAAAGGATATTGCAGATGCTGATATCTCTCAGGCTTCCGGTTACAGAACCACTAAAATCAATGTAGGGGAAATCCTGAACAAAGGGGTTGAATTTGCAGTAAATGTAAAAGCAGTAAAAACACCAAGTTTTTCCTGGAGTGTAGGCTATAATTTTGCTTACAATCAAAGTGAAGTACTAAGCCTTTCTGATAAAATCAATACCAAATCATTAGAAGGAAACAGAGACGCAAGAGCTTCTGTAGTCTTAGAAAAAGGACAGCCTTTCGGCGTAATTAAAGCCTACGATTATTTAAGAGATGCAAACGGAAATATCGTATTAGATACCAACGGGAAATTCCTTAGAGGAAACTTAATCATTGCAGGACAAGGTGTAGCACCAACTTCAATGGGGCTTTCAAATGATTTCACGTATAAAAATTTCACACTTTCCGTTTTTGTAGATGCTAAATTCGGAGGCGAAATCTATTCGGCTACCAACCAGTTAGGAACCCGTTACGGATTGTCTGAAATTACACTTCCGGGTCGTGAAGGCGGAGTAGCAGTAACAGGTACGGATGTGAATGGTAATGCTGTAAACCAAACCGTATCAGCCTATGATTACTGGAGAAGTTACAGTGACGTAACCTCCAACTTTGTATACGATGCCGATTTTGTTAAACTAAGAGCAATTTCCTTTAGCTACAATTTCCCAAAAGCTTATATCGAGAAAACACCATTTCAATCCATTAGTTTAGCTTTTTCTGCCCATAATTTATGGACGATTTATGATAAAGTTCCAAACATTGATCCGGAGTCTAACTATTCTAATAGTAACGCTCAGGGTATGGAAAGAGCCTCTATGCCATTGACCAGAAACTACGGTGTAACGCTTAATGTTAAATTCTAATAGTAAATAAGATGAAAAATAAATATATAAAAACATTTTGTATCGCAATTATCAGTGCCCTGACACTGTCTTCCTGTGATAAAGGATTCGAGGAACTGAATACAAATCCAAATGCCCTGACAGATCCGGCTTTAAAATCAATGTTTACGCTTGCGGAAATCTATGTGGACGGACAGGATTTTTCGAATACAAGAGGAAATAATATCTATGCCGCGCAATATGTGCAGCATTTCGCTTCCTTGGGCGGCGGATCAAAATACACGTATTCTTCGGAGTATTCAGGTGCTTTATTTGGAGAAACATACGGGAAAGGACTGAATCAGATTTTTCAGCTATTATCGGTAACACCCGATGCACCGGAAAATTCGAACATGGTTCAGGCCCTTAGGATTATGAAAGTATTCCTGTTTCAAAAACTGACAGATACCTACGGTGAAGTTCCTTATTTCGAAGCCGGAAAAGGATATAACGGAAATATTTTTGCCCCAAAATATGATACGCAGGAAGCGATTTACAATGACCTTTTAAAAGAACTGGATGAAGCCGGAACAGCATTAGATGCCAATAAAGCTTTTGTCGGAAATGCCGATTTGTATTATCAGAGTGATGTTACAAGATGGAAAAAACTGGCCAACTCCCTAATGTTGAGAGTAGCAATGCGTTTGTCTAAAGTAAATCCTGCCAAAGCAAAAGAGTATGTGGAAAAAGCAGTTGCAAAAGGAGTTTTTACCTCTAATGATGACAGTCTTGTACTAAAACATGATGCAGGTCCTGCAGGAGTGAAAACAAATCCGATCACCTCTTCATGGGTTAGAAATGACCTGAACGGCGGGGAATCGAATATCAAATTCAGTAAAACTTTTATCGATTTATTGAAGAATACCAACGATCCGCGTTTAAGAATTTACGCTAAACTGGAAGCAACAGGAAACAACAATCCGGCAAGCCAGCAAGGTTTGCCAAATGATGCCAAAGAATTTCCGGGAGGAGACAAAAAGCTTTTCTCAGACCCGAATACTTCTACAGTCTTGCGTTTAGATGCCCCAACTTTAATCATGTCTTACGCTGAAATAAAGTTTATACTGGCGGAAGCAGCCGTACGAGGATGGAATGTGGGAGGAACAGCACAGCAACATTATGAAGACGGTGTAAAAGCAGCTATGGAAGTGCTGACTATTTTCGGAGATAAAGTACCTGCGGTGACTACAGCGGAATACAATACATATATTACTACTTATCCGTTTAAATCGGCCGGAACAGAGGCTCAGAAAATAGAACAAATTATAACTCAGAAATGGATTGTATTGTTGTTCAATGGTTTTGAAGCTTTTTCGGAGTACAGAAGAACAGGTTATCCGGTATTGGTTCCGGTGAATGATCCTACGGGCGAGACCAAAGGAACTATTCCGAGAAGACTGATTTACGATCAGTCGGAACTTATTACCAATGAAGCCAATTACAAAGCGGCCATACAGCGTCAGGGACTGGATTTGATGACAACCAGAATCTGGTGGGACAAAGTGTAAAATAATTAATTTTGGTTGGTTAGTTAAAATAAGTCGGGTACTATCCTGTTATCCGGCTTATTTTTTAATCATTCTGCTGATACCGGTTCAAAAGAGTTCCTATTGTTAACGTTTACTTTAAGGCAATAATGTCTTTTTTTTCGCAACAGCCAGAAGTGCTTTTGCTGAAAAAGAGGAGATTTTTTTTCATAGAAATCAAAACAATAGAGAATTGCTTTTTTTTAAATGTATTAAAAGGGATAAAAACTGAAATAGAAGAAATTATACCACCATTCCGGGAGAATTATGCGACGTAAAATTAATTGCCGGATATTTTGTTAGCGATTCGTAAACACGCAATTTGAAGAGAGAATAATGGTCTGGCGCTTCATTACTACTTCTACTGTTTCTAATTAGCACTTTGGCTTTTTTAAAAATTAAAACTTAGGCACTCCTATTTTATACTAAGTAAAATGAATTATAAAAAAAACTTTTTTACGATAATCTGCATTGGTCTCTTCCATCTTTCATCTGTAGCGATTGCACAGCATATTGATTTGAAGAAAGGCTGGAACTACCGTGAAGAGAAAACACAAAAATGGTATCCGGCCACAGTTCCCGGAGAAATACATACCGATTTAGTACGCAACAAAGCAATCCCGGATCCCTTTTACAGAGACAATGAAAAGAAATTAGCATGGATCGAACGTAAAAACTGGGAATATAAAACTACATTTCAGGTATCCGCGGCAACGCTAAAAAAGAAAAACACGGAATTGGTTTTTGACGGACTGGATACTTACGCCACCGTGTACCTCAATAATCAGCTCGTTTTAAAAGCAGATAATATGTTCCGTCAATGGCGTGCAGATGTAAAAAAAATACTAAAATCAGGCAACAATGATTTGGTTATCATATTTCAGTCCGCTCAGAATGTGGTCGATTCACTGGCTAAAAAAGACCTGCCTTTTGTCATTCCGGATAACCCACGCGCTTATGTCCGCAAAGCACAATATCATTTCGGATGGGACTGGGGACCAAAATTTACCACCTGCGGAATTTGGAAAACACCCAGATTAGAGGCCTACGATACAAAAGAGGCAGAGCAGCCCTATGTTTTGAATCGAAAAATAGAACTGGTGCAGCAACCCGACAGCCTTGGAAAATCCTTTTACTTTAAAATTGACGGCAAACCTGTATACATGAAAGGAGCGAACTATATTCCTTCCGACGCTTTTCTGTCCAGAGTGACCAAAAAAGAATACGAAAAGGTAATTGCCCTGGCAAAAGACGCTAATATGAATATGCTTCGCGTCTGGGGCGGTGGTGTTTATGAAGATGACTATTTTTATGATTTATGCGATAAATACGGAATCAATGTCTGGCAGGACTTTATGTTTGCCGGCACCATGGTTCCCGGAGACAAAGCTTTTTTTGACAACGTTAGGGAAGAAGTCAAATATCAGGTGAAACGACTGCGTCACCATAAAAGTATTGTTTTGTGGTGTGGCAATAACGAAGCCGACGAAGCCTTTAAAAACTGGGGCTGGCAAAAAAGCATGAAAATGTCAAAACAGGATTCAACCCGATTGTGGAAGGATTATGTGCGTTTATTTCAGGACAGTATTCCAAAATGGGTCAGTGAAGTCGATGGGAAGCGTCCGTATATTAGTTCTTCACCTTTGTTTCACTGGTCCAGGAAAGAAAGTATAAAACAGGGAGACAGTCATTACTGGGGAACCTGGTGGGGATTGGAAGACATAGAAGTGACGAAGGAAAAAACCGGACGTTTCGTGAGCGAATACGGAATGCAGTCCCTGCCCAGTTATTCGTCTGTCGAAAAATTTACCTTGCCGGAAGACCGCTATTTATATTCCGATGTGTTGCAGGCCCATCAAAAAGCAGGCAAAGGTTTTTTGAAATTAGATTCGTATCTAAACCGGTATTTTATAGACTCCGTAAAAATCAAAAAGATGAATCTGGAGGATTATACGTACCTGACACAGTGTTTGCAATATTACGCCCTTAAAAACATAATAGGTATTCATCGCTCCAAAGCACCCTATAATATGGGAACCCTGGTCTGGCAGCTTAACGACTGCTGGCCCGTAGCAAGCTGGAGTGTCACCGATTACGACAACCGGCAGCCGAAAGCGGCGTGGTATGCCATGCGGGAAGCTTACAGAGATGATGTAACACCTGAAATTGACCTGATCCGTCCAAAAGATTTACAATTGGAAGATCCGGAAATAAGCTGGAAGTTAAAAGGAAATAAAGTAATTTTAAAGGCCTTAAAACCTGCAAAATATGTTTATATTTCAATCAGAGGATATACCGGAAAATGGAGCGATAATTATATCGATTTAAAAGCCGGGGAAGAAAAAATAGTTTCTTTTGAAGGAAAATTAACAAAGCCGGAGGTTAGAGTTTATTCTTTATATGAGGTTCTTAAAAGGTACTGAGGTTCTAAGTTGCTGAGGTACTAAGGTACTAAGGTTCAGAGGAACAAAGGTTCAAAGGGACAGAGGTTCAAAGAAAAATAATCCGTGTAAAACCCGTTCAACGCTCGTCATCCGTGACCCATCAAAAAAGTCAAATATTAAAACAAAACAAATGTTTACAAAATATAACAAAATAGCCTTTAGCGGAATTTTAGCTTTAAACCTGTTTTTGGCCAGTCCGGTACTTTCACAGGAAAAGAAAGCAAAACAGAAAAGTGTTGATTACACCCAATATGTAAATCCATTCATTGGCTCTGCGGGTCATGGTCACGTATTTGTGGGGGCTAATGTTCCTTTTGGAGCCGTTCAGCTGGGGCCGGTAAATGTTTTTGAAGGCTGGGACTGGTGCAGCGGGTATAATTACGCCAGCAACACCATCTTAGGTTTTACGCATACCCATTTGAGCGGCACGGGAATCGGGGATTTAAACGATATTCTTTTATTGCCTGTATCCGGAAAAGTGGCCCTTACCAAAGGAACCAAAGAAGATATGGCAAAAGGTTACGGTTCTTACTTTTCACATCAAAACGAAGTAAGCCAACCGGGTTATTACAGCGTTGTGTTAGATAAATATAAAATCAAAGCCGAATTAACAGCAAGTGAAAGAGTCGGTTTCCATAAATACACTTTCGATTCTGCGAATGATGCTCATGTTTTACTGGACCTTGCTGATGGAATAGGATGGGACAAACCCGTAAAAACGTTTATAAAAAAAATAAACGAAACGACTCTTGCCGGCTATCGATATTCGGCAGGCTGGGCCACTGATCAGCGTATTTATTTTACGATGGAATTCTCAGAACCGATTGCCGCTATTGCCTTATATGACAGTATTGCTCCGGTAAAAGGCAGTGAAGGAGAAGGTGTGCGAATGAAAGTCGTTTTAGATTTTAAAGCTTTAAAAAACAAACAGGTTCTGGTAAAAGTCGGAATCTCTCCTGTAAGTTCCGAAAATGCCGCTGCCAATATAAAAGCAGAAATTCCTGCTTGGGATTTTGACCAAACCGTAAAAGCTGCCAGCTCAAAATGGAATAAAGAACTCAACAAAATTCAGATCCAGGCAGACGACAAAACAATGAAAGTTTTTTATACTTCCCTGTATCATACGATGTTTGCGCCTTCTATTTTTAACGATGCTAACGGAGATTACAGAGGAACCGATAAAAAGGTCTATGAGAAAGCTGACTTTACCAATTACACCACTTTTTCACTTTGGGATACCTACAGAGGTTTACATCCGTTGTACACTATTACACAGCCTGATAAGATTAACGATATCGTCAAATCTTTTTTGGCGATTTATCAGCAGCAGGGCAGATTACCGGTCTGGCATTTGATGGGGAATGAAACCAATACGATGAATGGAAATCACTCCATTGCGGTTATCGCAGATGCCTACCTGAAAGGATACAGAAATTACGATACGGCACTTGCCTACGAAGCCATCAAAAAAACCGCCATGCAAACCCGCGACGGAATGGATTATGTTCAGCAATTGGCCTACATTCCTGCTGATAAAATGCTCGAATCCGTTGGAAATGCTTTGGAATATGCCATTGATGATTATTGTGTGGCCCAAATGGCAAAAGCCTTAAACAAGACCGAAGATTATGCTTATTTTACCAAAAGAGCCAATTTGTATAAGTTCTATTTCGATAAAGAAACCACTTTCATGCGTGGTAAGTTAACCGATGGAAAATGGAGAACGCCTTTCAATCCGCTTTCTTCAGTGCACCGCAAAGACGATTATGTAGAAGGAAATGCCTGGCAGTACACCTGGCTGGTGCCTCAGGATCCATATGGTTTGATTGATTTATTTGGAAGTGAGGATAAGTTCGTAGCTAAATTAGACGCCTTATTCGTACTGACTGATAAAGTGGAAGGAGAAGAAGTTTCTCCCGATATCAGTGGACTGATCGGACAATACGCACAGGGAAATGAGCCCAATCACCATATTCCATATCTATATGCGTACGCCGGACAGCCCTGGAAAACAGCAAAACTAATTCGTGAAATTGACGATAAATTTTACACCACAAAACCCGACGGCTTGTGCGGCAATGAAGACTTAGGACAAATGTCTGCCTGGTATGTGCTCTCATCTATGGGATTCTATTCCGTTAATCCCGCCAATGGAATTTATGTTTTGGGAAGTCCGTTGGTCAATACGGCTACAATCCATCATAAAGAAGGGATTTCCTTTACATTGAAAGCAATCGATAACAGCAAAACGAACCTGTATATTCAAAAAGCAGAGTACAACGGCAAACCGTATACAAAATCCTATATCACACACGATATGATCGTAAAAGGAGGAGAATTAAAATTGTATATGGGCAGCAAACCTTCTTTGACTTTTGGAGTTAAGAAAGAGGACAGGCCGATTTAGGGAGTTTTCAGTCTCGGTCTCGGTCACAGTTTTCAGTCTCAGTTTTCAGTCACAACTCACAACTCATAACTCAAAACACACAACTCATAACTCATAACAGATAACTCACAACTCATAATCAATTAAAACATGAAAATAAGGAGTTTAATTTTTTTAGGATTATTACAATATTGTGTTTTTCTAAACGCGCAGGTTAAAACTTTAGATCCGGTAGAATATGTAAATCCGCTGATGGGAACACAGTCGCTTCCCAATCTTTCGAATGGAAACACCTATCCGGCGATTTGCAGGCCCTGGGGAATGAATTTCTGGACACCGCAAACCGGAAAAATGGGCGACGGATGGGCGTATACCTATACCGCAGAAAAAATAAGGGGATTCAAGCAAACCCACCAGCCATCACCGTGGATGAATGATTACGGACAGTTTTCGATTATGCCTGTTACAGGTAAACTGGCTTTTACAGAAGACGAACGTGCCAGCTGGTTCAGTCATAAGGCCGAGGTTTCAAAACCGTATTACTACAGTGTCTATCTGGCGGATTATGATGTCACAACAGAAATTACCACGACAGAAAGAGCGGCACATTTTCAGATTACATTTCCGGATAATGAAAAATCTTCTATTGTAATTGATGCTTTCAATAAAGGTTCCTACATTAAAATTATTCCGTCAGAAAATAAAATTATCGGTTACACCACCCGCAATAGCGGAGGAGTTCCGGAGAATTTCAAAAACTATTTCGTATTGCAGTTCGACAAGCCGTTTTTGACCCATTCGACCTGGAATGAAAAAATTCTGGAAAAAGATAAATTAGAGTTGACAGGCACTCATGTAGGTGCCGTAATTGGTTTTAAGACGCAAAAAGGAGAAAAAGTAAACATAAAAGTAGCTTCTTCTTTTATCAGTACAGCGCAGGCAGAATTAAATTTAAAGAACGAATTAGGATCGGCTACTTTTGACGAGACTGTAGCAGAATCCAAAAAAGAATGGAACAAAGTTTTAGGAAAAATAACGGTTGAAGACACGAACGAAGAGCAGTTAAAAACGTTCTATTCCTGTTTGTACCGCACGGTGTGTTTCCCGCAAAAGCAGTACGAAATAGATGCCGATGGAAAAATCATGCATTACAGTCCGTACAACGGAAAAGTACTGCCGGGCTATATGTTTGCAGGAACCGGTTTTTGGGATACTTTCCGCGCTTTGTACCCTTTATTGAATTTAGTCTATCCTTCTATAAACAAAGAAATGCAGGAAGGGTTGGTAAATGATTATAAAGAAGGCGGTTTTTTACCGGAATGGTCCAGTCCCGGTTTTAGAAATGTCATGGTAGGAAATAATTCAGCCTCCGTAGTTTCGGATGCCTATATGAAAGGACTAAGAGGTTATGATATCAACACCCTTTACGAAGCCCTGCTGCACGGAGCGAATACCGAAGGACCGATGGACGCAGTCGGCAGAAAAGGAGTGAATTACTACAATACATTAGGTTATGTTCCTTATGATGCCGGTATTAACGAAAATGCTGCGAGAACACTGGAATATGCTTACGATGATTTTACGATCTGGAAGCTGGCCAAAGCCCTAAACCGTCCGAATAAAGAAATCAGGCTGTTCGAAAAACGAATGATGAATTATAAAAACCTTTACAATCCGGCTATCGGACTCATGAGCGGAAGGAACAAAAACGGAAGTTTTCCGGCCAATTTTAATCCGTTTAAATGGGGAGATGCCTTTACGGAAGGGAACAGCTGGCATTACAGCTGGAGTGTTTTTCACGATGTTCACGGCTTAATCGATCTGATGGGCGGCGAAAAGGCTTTTACAGCCAAATTAGACGCCGTATTCACCACACCTCCGGTTTTTGATGATAGTTATTATGGATCCGTTATTCACGAAATCCGCGAAATGCAAATCATGAACATGGGACAATATGCACACGGCAATCAGCCGATTCAGCATATGATTTATTTATACAATTACGCAGGAGAACCCTGGAAAACACAATACTGGGCAAGAGAAGTGATGAACCGTCTGTACAAACCAACGCCGGACGGATATTGCGGTGATGAAGACAACGGACAAACTTCAGCCTGGTAT
The DNA here is from genome assembly GCF_020991415.1 of Flavobacterium sp. ENC. Taxonomy (GTDB): domain Bacteria; phylum Bacteroidota; class Bacteroidia; order Flavobacteriales; family Flavobacteriaceae; genus Flavobacterium. Next base: position 336,242 of record NZ_JAJMOY010000002.1, read on the forward strand.
ATTTTCTCGGCTATGGGATTCTATCCGGTTTGTCCCGGAACCGATGAATATGTGCTGGGGGCACCCTTATTTAAGAAAACAACCCTGCAGCTGGAAAACGGAAAACAGCTTATCATCAATGCGCCCGATAATTCAGAAATCAATAGATATGTCAATGAATTAAGATGGAATAATTCGAAACATAACAAAAATTACATCAATCATTTTGATGTGTTAGAAGGTGGCGAATTAAATTTTGATATGACCAGTTCCCCTAATTTACAAAGAGGTACAGCAGCAGAAGCGTATCCGTATTCTTATTCAACTTCAAAATAAACTTTTATGCAATCACGTAGAAAATTTATAAAAAATACAGGCATTTTTTCAGCAGGACTATTGGCCATTCAAAGCAATGCTTTCGGATTTAATTCGGATGCTTTTCAGTTTCCTTTAAAAGATTTTGTAAGCAAAAGACCTCCGCTGACCGAGAGAAAATTTACAAGTCAGGCCGTAGAAGCAGCCATTGTGCGGATCAAAAAGCAAATTGCAAATCCGGAACTGGCCTGGTTGTTTGAAAACTGTTTTCCCAATACACTGGATACTACAGTCGATTTTGAAATTATCGAAGGCAAACCCGATACCTACGTCATTACGGGAGATATAGATGCCATGTGGCTTCGTGACAGTACAGCGCAGATCTGGCCTTATATTCCGTTTGTAAAAGAAGATGCCAAACTGGCTGAACTGGTCAAAGGCGTGATAAACCGTCAGGCGAAATGTATATTGCTGGACCCGTATGCGAATGCTTTTTATAAAGACTTTACCAAAGAAAGCGAATGGAAGCACGACCTGACCAAAATGCAGCCCGGAATCCACGAAAGGAAATGGGAAATTGACAGTTTGTGTTACCCGGTCCGACTGGCACACGGCTATTGGAAAGAAACCGGAGATATCAGTCTGTTTGACGAACAATGGAAAAAAGCTATGCTGCTCGTCTTGCAGACTTTTAAGGAACAGCAAAGACTGGACGGAAAAGGAGGGCCTTATACGTTTCAGCGTCAGACCGCCTGGGCAACAGACGGAGTGCCTCTGGGAGGTTACGGTTATCCGGTAAAACCATGCGGACTAATTGTTTCGACGTTCAGGCCAAGTGATGACAGTACCTTGTTTGGCTATCTGATTCCAAGCAATATGTTCGCGATCGAAGTATTGGGGTATCTGATTGAAATATTCTCCTTACCGGCTTTAAAAGACAATGATCTGGTAGCAAAAGCCACGGAATTAAGAGATCAGGTACAAAAAGGCTTAAAAGAAAACGGAATCATAGACCACCCGAAATTCGGAAAAATTATTGCTTTTGAAGTAAACGGATACGGCAGTTTCCACATGATGGATGATGCCAATGTTCCTTCTTTATTGTCATTGCCGTATTTAGGCGCAATTGCTCCCAATGACCCTTTATACCTTAATACCCGTAAAGTCGTACTTTCAGAAAACAATCCTTTTTTCTACAAAGGAAAAGCCGGCGAAGGTATCGGAGGGCCGCATACAGGAGTTGACACCATCTGGCCAATGAGTATTGTACTGAGAGCCATTACCAGTGTAGATGAAAAAGAAATAAAAGCCTGCATCAGTAATTTGATCAAAACCAATGCGGACACGGGATTCATGCACGAGTCTTTCCATAAAGATGATGTAACCAGGTTTACGAGAAAATGGTTCGCCTGGGCGAATACCTTATTTGGCGAAATGATCGTTCACACCAGTATCAACTATCCTCAGATTTTAAAAGATAAGAATATCTAGAACAAGCAAGTTAAACAAGGAAAAATGAATATACCATACGCCGTAGGGCTAGATATAGGAGGGACACATATTACCGCAGCAGTTATCAATATAAAAGAGATGAAAGTTATGGACTTCTCTCTGAACAAGGAATCTTTCGATTCTAATTTACCGGTTGATCAGGTGATGAAGATCTGGAAAAAAGCAATTTCCAAAGCCATAGAAAATTCTAAAGTGACAGCAGCGACAGGTTTGGCGGTATGCATGCCCGGCCCGTTTGATTATCAAAAAGGGATTTGCTGGATCAAAGACCAGTCCAAATACGAACATTTTTACGGATTGAATATTCGGGATTTGCTTTTGGAGCACCTTGATCTTTCTGGCGATTTTCCGGTACTTTTTGAAAATGATGCTGTTTGTTTTGGCAAAGGAGAAGTTTTTAAGGATCAGGAGAACCTTTCCAGAAAAGTAATGGCGGTTACCTTAGGAACCGGACTTGGAGCCTGTTTTATTGACAAAGGTCTATCTGTTGCCGGGGGAGAATGCGTACCTGAAGACGGCGAAATTTACAACCTTCCTTATAAAAACGGAATTGCAGAAGATTATGTTTCGGTAAGAGGCCTCTTATCACATTATCAGGCTTTGAGCGGAATAACACTTACTAACGGACTGGAACTTTATAATCGGGCTGTTGAAGGAGATGTTATTGCTGTAAAAGTGTTTGAAGAAATGGGGGAGGATTTAGCTGCCATTGTAATTCCGTGGCTGGAAAAGTTTGGTGCAGATCGTTTTATTATCGGAGGAAAAATTGCCAATGCAAGTGAATTTTTTCTGCCTGTTTTTAATAAAAAAATCAAAGAAGCAAGTAGTAAAGTGACGGTCTGTATTTCGACAGATAACGAGGCAGCTGCTTTGTTAGGGGCTGCAAGTATGCTTTACACGGCTTAGAATTTTACGAATTATCTAAAAAAAATATTTATATAATGCGCAATGGGATGTAAACACCATTGCGCATTTTTTTATAAAAATCTTTACTATTTGTTTTTCGTAAAGAACTGTTTCAATCCGTCTTTTTATATTATGATATAACCAAATAAAATAACAAATAAATTCTGTTATAATATAAATGATATCATGATCAATAATTTTATAAGTATGGAACTTACATATTGGACAATAAATTTAGCAGATCATTTTGTTACAAAACTTATTTTTTTCTTGTTCTCTTTGTTTTTCTTTCATTCGGAATTAAGAAATCAGGGCAAACAAATAACAAAGTAAGGTGATCATAAAAGAAGTCATAGAATTATTTTTTAAGATTTATGCTAAGCCTAATAAAACTTATAATTGATCTGCGCCGCTGCATAAAAAGAAGATTTAAACTGATATTGGTTTGTATTGCTGAAAAAGCTTTTCAGGTTTCGGTCCGTAAAATAAGCAGGACGTACAGCGCTGATTCCAAGTGTAATCGGAAGTGTGATTTTTTTGCCAATCCTGATCTCCGGGCGTAATCCGGCTACGATATACTGGTGTGTAAATATGACATCTTTACCTCCTTTTTCCACAAGTGCCATTTGCCCGTTCATGTCTGCAATTACACTCAAAACAAATGATTTGTGAATCTCATATCCGGCAGAAGCCTGAAAACCGCTCATAAGCGAAACATTAAAAACATACCTGCCGGGAGCATTATAATTCAGGTATAAGGCCGGAAACAGCATAGGATATCCAAACGTATTGTTGAAAGCCAGTCCGCCGCCAAGATCTAATTTCGAATTGATTTTCCTGATGAATACAGCACCTGCATTTCCAAGCACACTTCTGGCGCCCATTTTAGAAATTTGTGTCTGATCGGTATAAATGCCCGCACCGGCAAATAATAACATATTCCAATTTTTATTTAAGGGACGCATGTTGAATAAAGAAAACTGCGCATTGACAATATCAGACAACACCATCTCCTGAGTAAAATTTTTATTGGTAAGAGAGGCATAGGCTCCCGAAAGCGCTACACCCCAAACGACAGCCAGACTGTCTTTATTTACTTTCATCGAAAGTGGGATTTTAATATTCGCCTGATATACTGCTGCGGATCCTTTACTGTCTCCCAGTTCATTATTATTTTCATCCCCATAACGGGATGATCCAAAATGCTCAGCCTGAAGGGTTATTTGTGCTTTTGTTTGTGAAGCTACCAGCAATAATAATAGTAAAGCCAGCCATGATGTCGTTTTCATATCATATGTTTTTAAGTTTGACAGGGCAAAACTATTCTATCAATCAAAAGCTTTTTTAGGCTTTTGACTAATGGTCGTATTTTGTTGACCAACGGGCAGTGCTGCGATCGAAAATAAATTAATTTTGTAATCTCAATCTGCAGCTATGTTCACTATTAAAAAAGCAAACCTTCTTTTCTGGATTTTTTTATTCCTCATTGTCTTATTGCAACTGTCATTGTCCAGCAGTCCGAATTTTACCCTGAGCGTAGCCCTTATTCATGCTGTGGCTATCGTATTCATTTTGCGCGTACACGTTTATTTCCTGAATGTTTTAATCAAAAAATACCTTAAAACACACGACACGGCCGGATTTGTAATTTCGGCTTTATCGATTAGTTTTGCGACAGCCATCCTGCTAACTGCTGCAGGTTATTTTATTACAATAGGACTTTTAACTGATGCCAATCTGATGGAAAATGAACTCATTTCCATGTTTTGCGGTATGTTGCTGGTCAGTATCCTGATTTCGGGAATGAGTTATTCGATCGAATTGTTCAAACAAAATATAGCTTCGGAAAAAAGGCATCAGGAATTAAGAAATAGTGTCCTCGAAATGGAAATAGATCATTTGAGAACGCAATTAAGCCCGCATTTTACATTTAATATCCTTAATAATCTGCAATTTCTGATCCGTAAAGACCAGGATGAAGCGCTCGAATTGTTATCCAGATACAGCAAAATTCTGCGTTATTATGTCTATGAATCACAAAATAAATGGATTAAACTGGACGATGAAATTGCTTTCCTCAAACATTATTTTGAATTGGAAAAAGACCGTTCCGGGGAAGACCTTGAAATTTCCTGCCAATGGGATATTCCGGAAAATACATTGCTGATCATTCCTTTTCTCTTATCGACATTTGTTGAAAATGCATTCAAACATGTTTCTTCTTTTAAAGAGGAAAAGCGTTATATACAGCTGCACATTTTTTTAAAGGATGAAAATCAATTGTTCCTGCACCTGAAAAATGCATCGGGACAGCAGGCATCAAATCCAAAAAAAGGAGGCGTTGGTTTAAAATATGTGAAGAAAAGACTCGAGCTTTCCTATAAGGATAATTACGAACTGGAACTGATTCCGGAAGCGGACTCTTATAGTGTACGTTTAAAATTAAATCTTACCAACGTATGAAATGTATCGTGATTGATGACGAAAGGATTGCGAGGGAAGGTTTGGAATCTTTTATCAGTGAATTTGATTTTCTAAGCAATGTCGGCGTTTTTGCTAACGCGCATCTGGCCCTTGAAAAACTAAAAACGGAAACCGTTGACCTGATTTTTCTGGACATAGAAATGCCATTGCTCAATGGACTTGAATTTGCAAAACTCATTACCGATAAGCCATCGATGATTATTTTTACAACAGCCTATTCAGAATATGCACTAAAGGGATATAAGGTAAATGCGGTCGACTATTTATTGAAACCGATTTTTTTTGAAGATTTTAAGTCGGCTGTTTTAAAAGCAAAAAAAATGTATGATCTGATGTATCAGCAGGAGTTAACTTCAAAACCATTGTTTTTTAAAGAAAACGGAATAACCGTAAAAATTCAGCCCACACAAATCATGTACATCAGGAGTATGCAGAATTATATCGAAATCTATGCTGAAAACAGTAAAAAGAGTATCATTCATCAGACCTTAAAAAGTATTGCGGACCAACTTCCAACAGAAAACTTTTTACAAATTCATCGCTCCTATATTGTAAATACAAAATACATCACCCATATAGACGGTTTCAGGCTGTCCTTAAAAAACACCATTTTGCCCATTGCGAGAAATCGAAAAAATATCGTCATGGAACGGTTTATCAATTTATAAGGCTATAAAAAAGGGATTGATGTATTCCTTCAAAAGCTTTTTTAGATAAATCGTCTAGCAAGGTTATTCTTTTGGATTTATGATTATATTTGAGACTATAATTTTAAAAAGTAATGACAAAACAGAAGCTTCTCTACCTGATTTCTTTTATCAGCCTTATTGTTATATTTATCCTTGCAGCCTTTGATGTCAGTACTGATGTTCCGGTTTCTCCAGTTGCTCCCAAAAAGCAGAAAAAGCAGGAACCCTATCAGCCGGGTCTTGTATTGACTTTTGATGACGATTATGTAGACACCTGGTACAATGCCGAAAAAGAACTGCGTCCCTACAATTGGAAAGCTACTTTTTTCATCTGCAAGTACAGTGCTTTTACAAAAGATCAAAAAGAAAAATTGCATTACCTTCAAAAAATGGGGCATGATATAGCCGGACATGGTTACAATCATGAAAATGCCGTGAAATACGTCGCAAAATACGGACTGGATGCTTATGTAAAAAATGAAATCATTCCACTTAAGGAAGCCATGCAGAAAGACGGATTCGATATTAAGTCCTTCGCGTATCCCGACGGTGCCAGAAACAGTGCACTGGACAAAAGATTGCTGAATTATTTCGATTTTATAAGAGGCACCACCTACGGAGAACTGTATCCGAAAAGCCAGTATTGTTATTATGAGGACAAGCGTGTCATTTATGGTTTAGGGATTGATGATGATTACGAACAGTTTAACCTCGAATACTACAAAAGCCTTTTGCTGTATGCCAAAGAACATAACAAAATTGTTATATTTTACGGACATAAAACAGTCGATAATGCAGATGAAAGACTGGAAACGCCAATCGGTTTACTCAAACAGCTTTGTGCCTTTGCTGCAGAAAACAAGCTGAAGTTTTATTCGGTAGATGATTTGAAAAAATTAAAAAACTAACCGGATTCCATTACGGCAGATGTTGGAAATTTATCCCTGTTTAACTATTCATCTTCCTGTATTGTAAAGGAGAAAGGTGTTTCAGTTCCTTAAATTTCCGATTGAAGTTAGAAATATTATTGAACCCGCATAATTCGGCAATTTCCAGAACAGAAAGCTCCCCGTTGCTCGAGAGCAGTTTTGCCGCCCTTTCAATCCGGACTTCAATCAGAAACTGAAAAAACGATTTGTTCGTCCGTACTTTAAAGTACCTGCAAAACGCATTTTTGGTCATATTGGCTATGGAAGCAATTTCATCAAGGGTAATATTCTGATGAAAATTGGTCATCACATATTCAAAAACAGTCTGCATTCGTTTCCCTTCATTATCGGTTATTTTTTTGTGATATAAATAATTGGACAAAGGCTCATTTTCAGCTGTTGAAAGCCATTTTAAAATATCCAGAAAAAGAATAAAACGAGAATACGGATCTGCTTTTTTAAGTTTCTTAAAATATTTGACTACTTTTTTGGGAGCGTTATGAATAATAAACCCGTTTTTACTGCTTTCCAGAATCGGATGAATATTTTTGAAAGTAGGCAATGCAAAAAAATCCTTTCCAAAAGAAGTAAAAGTAAAAAATAAGGTCCGCATCACCGAGATTTCGTTTTCCCGCACATCACTTCTAAAAACATGGGGCAGGTTGCTTCCGATCACTAAAATATCGCCTTCCTGGTATTGCGAAATCGTATCACCGGCAAAAACGGCACCTTCTCCTTTTTCGATAAAACTAATCTGAACTTCTTCGTGCTGATGCAATTTATCGTAAAACGATATTTCTATATCTTCCTGATAGATAAGCGGTTCTTCTCCCGATTTTGGAATTTTAAAAGGAAAAACTTTCATGGTTGGGTAGGTTAGTTACTATCAAATATATTGCATTTCAGTAATAAAATGATGGTATCCTAATCTGTTTTTTGAATTTGAAAACTATAGAGGGTAATATAGTATCATTTTGAGGTAATTTTCTGTGAGACAGCTGACTGGTTTCTCGATAATTTTGGTTGACAATAAAAAATCAATACTATGGGGATTCAATGGAACGGCGTTATGCCGGCAGTAACTACCAAATTTACTGCAGACGATAAATTAGACTTCAATATGTTTGAAGTCAATATGAAAGCACAATTAGAGGCCGGAGTATCAGGGATTATTTTAGGAGGAACATTAGGAGAGGCCAGTACACTTTTGGAAGAAGAAAAAAGAGAATTGGTCAAACATACTGTTTCGCTTACGAATAATAAAGTGCCCGTGATCATGAATATAGCCGAACAAACCACGAGAGGAGCAATCTTAGCTGCCAACAAAGCCGAAGAAGACGGTGCGAAAGGATTGATGATGCTGCCCCCCATGCGCTACAAAGCTTCTGATTATGAAACGGTGGTTTATTTTAGTGAAGTCGCCAAAAATACTTCACTTCCGATTATGGTCTATAACAATCCGGTCGATTACAAAATTGAAGTGACATTGGACATGTTTGAGGAATTACTGAAGTACGATAACATTCAGGCCGTAAAAGAATCCACACGAGATATTTCGAATGTCACGAGAATGATCAGTCGTTTTGGAGACCGCCTGAAAATATTATCAGGAGTGGATACGCTGGCTTTAGAAAGTTTATTAATGGGCTCAGACGGATGGGTTTCCGGTTTGGTTTGTGCTTTTCCGGCAGAAACCGTAGCCATTTTTAAACTCGTAAAAGCAGGAAGAATTGATGAAGCCCTAAAAATATACAGATGGTTTTTGCCGCTGCTCGAATTGGATATTAATTCTTTTCTGGTACAAAATATCAAACTGGCAGAGGTCGCAACCGGAATCGGAAGCGAATATGTTCGTGCACCAAGACTGCCGCTTCAGGGCAGTGAGCGTGAAAAAGTACTGGCCACTATAACAGAAGGATTGCGCAACCGACCGACATTGCCGGATTACAAGAACCTATAATTCCAAAAGCTATGATTACAGGAAAAAATTATATAGGAAGTCAGCTTAAGGCGGCCGGAACCATCACCTTAAAAACGTTCAATCCGCTTTTAAATACAGAGAATCCGTGGGTTTTTACAGAAGCAACACACGAAGAAATAGAAGAAACGGTTGCTTTGGCCCATCAGGCATTTGGCAGTTACAAACGATGTTCCGGTGTAGAAAAAGCTAAATTTTTAAACACCATCGCAGATGAAATTTTAGCATTAGGAGATCAATTGTTGGTTCAATATTGTAGCGAATCCGGTTTTCCGAAAGGCCGTGCAGAAGGGGAGCGGGGCAGGATGATAGGACAGCTGCGTTCATTTGCAGAAATGCTTATCGAGGGAAGCTGGGTTCAGGCTACAATAGATACTGCAATTCCGGAGCGCCAGCCTGCCCCGAAAGAAGATTTGCGAAAGATGCTGGTACCGTTAGGACCGGTGGTCGTTTTTGGTTCCAGTAATTTTCCTTTTGCATTTTCAACCGCCGGAGGAGATACGGCTTCAGCACTGGCTGCCGGTTGTCCGGTGATCGTAAAAAGCCATTCCATGCATATAGGAACTGGAGAAATGGTAGCCTCGGCCATTATAAAAGCAGCGCAAAAAACAAACATGCCCGAAGGCGTTTTTTCTAACCTTACGGGAGGAGGCAGAACGCTGGGAGCAAGTTTAGTACAACATCCCTTGGTAAAAGCAGTAGGCTTCACGGGCAGTATCAGCGGAGGACGCGCTTTATTTGATCTCGCAGCAAAGCGTCCGGAACCCATTCCTGTTTTTGCTGAAATGGGAAGTGTGAATCCGGTGGTATTGCTGCCTGAGGCCTTGAAACAAAACAGTCAAAAATGGGCTCTTGCCTATGCAGGTTCGATTACTTTAGGTGCCGGCCAGTTTTGTACCAATCCCGGCTTATTATTAGCCGTAAAAGGAGCTGCCTTAGACGAGTTTTCCGAACAATTGGCCACAGCGATCGAAAACACAACTCCTGGCTGTATGCTGCATGCTTCTATGCAGGCTGATTTTGAAAAAGGCATTCTCAAAATGCAGGCGCAAAAAGGTGTTTCGAAAGTAGCTCAGTTTACAGCAGAAGTACCACCCAATCATGGCAGGCCGACTGTCCTGAAAGTGAGCGGGGAAGAATTCCTCAAAAATAAAGCGTTAAGCCATGAGGTTTTTGGCCCCTTTTCAATTCTGGCAGTATGTAATGATGAAGCCGAATTACTACAAATAATTAATACATTAGACGGACAACTAACCGGAACTATTATCGGTGAAGAAAATGAATTGCAAGAGCATCAGGATCTTATTTTTGCTTTACAGAATCGGGTGGGACGTTTGATTTTTAATGGTGTCCCAACCGGTGTAGAAGTATGCCCCTCCATGTTACACGGCGGGCCCTATCCGGCATCATCGGATTCGAGGTTTACTGCGGTGGGAACACATGCCGTTTACAGATGGGTGCGTCCGCTGAGTTATCAGAACTGGCCCGATGAATTGCTTCCGGCTGAATTGCAAAATGAAAATCCGCTGCAGATTGTTCGTACCACAGACCATAAACTAACCCTATCCAAAATATAAAATGCTAAAGAAAACTTTTTTTTGTGTAGACGCACACACCTGCGGAAATCCCGTACGAGTCGTGGCCGGAGGCGGACCCAATTTGACAGGTGCCTCCATGAGTGAAAAACGCCAGCATTTCCTGAAAGAATTTGACTGGATCAGAAAAGGGCTTATGTTTGAACCTCGTGGTCATGATATGATGAGCGGCAGTATTTTATATCCGCCATCTGATCCGGAAAATGATTTTGGAATTTTATTCATAGAAACCTCAGGCTGCCTGCCAATGTGCGGTCACGGAACCATCGGAACCATCACCATTGCCATCGAAGAAGGACTGGTTATTCCCAAAACACCTGGTAAAATCAAAATGGAAGCTCCGGCAGGTTTGGTACAAATTGAATATCAGCAGACCGGAGCCAAGGTCGATTGGGTACGGCTGACCAACGTCAAATCCTATCTGGCAGCAGAAGGACTGACCATCCATTGCCCGGAGCTCGGAGAAATTGTTTTTGATGTGGCTTACGGCGGAAATTATTATGCGATTGTAGATCCGCAACACAATTTTTCGGGTGTGCAGAATTTTACCGCAAGCAAAATTATTCAGTACAGTCAGGAATTACGCAATCGGATCAATGAGGAATATCCCAATTTTTTTATTCACCCTGAAAATAATACGATCCGGGATGTGACCCATATGTTATGGACGGGAACGCCAATTGATACGGAATCATCAGGCAGGAATGCTGTTTTTTATGGGGACAAAGCCATAGACCGTTCGCCTTGCGGTACAGGAACTTCTGCAAGAATAGCGCAATTGCACGCAAAAGGAAAGCTCAAAGCAGGAGAAGAATTTATTCACGAAAGTTATATCGGAAGCAAATTTATTGGAAAAGTGGTCGAAGAAACCACGATAGGAGACATTCCGGCTATTGTTCCCAGTATTCAGGGATGGGCAAAAGTATATGGATACAATACTATTATTATTGATGAAAGCGACGATCCTTATGCCTTTGGATTTCAGGTCATTTAAGAATACGAAAAAATAGTTAGCTATTGATAAAGACGTTAAGTCTTGTCAAGGAACTTTTAATTAAAAATCTATGAAAAAAATAGGGATTGTCGGAGGAGGCATTATCGGTTTATGTTCGGCCTATTATCTGGCCCAGGAAGGGTACGAAGTCAGTGTTTTTGATCAGTCCGCTATGGACAACGGCTGTTCGTACGGAAATGCCGGAATGATTGTCCCTTCACACATTATACCCCTGGCACAGCCCGGCATGATAGCACAGGGCATGAGATGGATGTTTGACAGCCAGAGTCCGTTTTATGTAAAACCGCGTTTTAATACCGATTTATTAAAATGGGGTTTGCAATTTTACAAACACGCCAACAGCAGTCATGTTGAAAAAGCAATGCCGGCTTTGCATCATCTTTCGATGTTGAGCAAAGAGTTGTATCAGGATTTTGCCAGAGAAAATAATTCCTTTTTTTACGAAGAGAAAGGACTATTAATGCTTTATAAAAGTGATAAAGTTGCAGAAGACATGTACCATGAAGGCAAAGAAGCGGAACGCCTGGGACTTGAAGTCGACTATCTTTCCAAAGCGGAAGTTGCAGCTCTGGAAACCGGAACCAAAACCAATGTAACGGGCGGCGTTCATTATAAAAGTGACGCACATCTGTATCCGCAAAAATTCATGAAGTTCATCAAAGAAGAATTAATTCGCTTGAAGGTGGAGATTCATCGGCATACAACGGTAAAGGATTTTCATTTTGAAGGAAATAAAATTACTAAGATAGCCACCGATAAAGGCACTTTCGCTACGGATGAAGTGGTATTGGCGGCAGGTTCGTGGAGTCCTGTACTGGCCAAAAAACTAAATATTTCGATCTCGGTTTTACCCGGAAAAGGATACAGTTTTACATTAAAAGACAGCGATCAAAAACCGGCAATTCCGTCGATTTTATGTGAAGGAAAAGTCGCGGTAACACCGATGAATAATGATATTCGTTTTGGCGGAACGATGGAAATAACACATACCGGAGATACAAAAATAAATACAAACAGACTTCAGGGAATCGTAACCACGATCAATGATTTTTATCCCGAAATGCAGGTCGAAATGCCAAAAACAGCAGATACCTGGTTCGGATTCAGGCCTTGTACACCATCCGGAATGCCCGTTATTACAAGAGATAAAAAAATTGTAAATTTGACAATGGCTACAGGACATGCGATGATGGGACTAAGTCTGGCACCGGCAACAGGTAAAATTGTAACGGAGATTATCGCAGGAAAAACAACTTCTGTAGACACCAAAATGTTTCAACTGTAATTAAGAATAAAAAACACTTCTATGAAAAAGTATTTACTACTGCTCCTCTTTGTTTGTTCTGCTGTTTTTGCCCAGAATGATATCGACATCAACAATCTGAAATGGTTACCGGATTCCCATTCGTTCTGGATCAGTCAAAATAACAATGTAGCAGTTTATGATGTGGACAAATTGGATAAGCATACCACAATTCTGACTCAAAAACAATTGTCTGAATCCGGTTTTACCGGAGAAATTGAAGATTTGGTCTGGAATAACACCAAAACAAAAGTATTGTTGTATACCAATTCAAAAAAAGTGTGGAGGGCAAATACCAAAGGAGATTACTGGTTTTTTGATTTAGCGACAGGAAAAGGAAAACAATTAGGAAAAAACCTGGATGCCTCTTCATTGATGTTTGCAAAGTTTTCGGGTGATAATGAAAATGTAGCCTATGTTTCCAAGCACAACATTTACCTTGAAAATTTAAATACAGGAAAAATAACACCGCTGACCACAGACGGAACCGATAAAATCATCAACGGAACATTTGACTGGGTGTACGAAGAAGAGCTGGCAGCCAGAGACGGGTTCCGATGGAGCCCTGATGGCAAGAGCATCGCTTTCTGGCGCGTAGATGCATCGACCACTAAATTTCATTTCATGATCAACAATACCGATTCTTTGTATCCGGTGGTGGTTCCCGTTGAATATCCGAAAGCAGGAGAGAAACCTTCGTCGGTTAAAATCGGAATAATAGATATCGCTTCCTTACAGACCAATTGGCTGAATATTCCCGGAGAACCGGATAACAATTATTTGGTGCGAATGAAATGGCTGACAAACCAGTCGGTCATGGTGATTCAGTTAAACCGCAATCAAAATCAGGTTACTTTTTACAATTGCGATACGAAATCAGGTGCCGCTAAGGCCATTTACAAAGAAGAATCAGCAGCATGGATTGATGTTTTTGACATTTCCTCCGGTGAATACGATGGTTTCCCATGCCATTTTGTAGATAATGGAAAAGCCTTTTTATGGAGTTCTGATGCAGACGGCTGGATGCACATTTACAAAATCAGCAGTGATGGCAAATCAAAAGAATTAATAACGAAAGCTAATTTCGATGCTTATTTTCAGGCGTACAACGATAAGACCAAAACAATTTATTTCAAGGCAAGTCCGACAGATGCGACACAGCGTTATTTGTACGAAACCAATCTAAATTCAAAAAAGACCAAAAAAGTAACGCCCGATGTGTTTGACGGTACCAACGAATACAGTTTTTCAACAGATGCAATGTATGCCAAACATACCAATTCAAGTATCAGCAGAGACTATAACACACGATTAATTGCCTTAGCCGGACATAAAAAAATCCTGCCACAGGAAGCCGATTCCTTTCAGGCTCCTCAGCGTGATTATACCATGGAGAAATTCAAAGTAACTACGGCAGACGGAATAGAAATGGACGGAATAATGGCAAAACCAATGGATTTTGATCCTTCCAAAAAATATCCGTTATTCTTTTATGTGTACGGAGAACCGATGGCGTCCGTAGCCAATGACGAACCTTATTTTTATCCGTTTATCGCACAGGTAATTCCGCAGGGCTATATCGGAGTCGCGATGGATAACCGTGGAACTCCTGTAATGAAAGGAACGAAATGGAGAAAGTCCATTTACAAAAACATCGGAATTATCAACACCCGTGACCAGGCCATGGCAGCCAAAGAAATCCTAAAATGGAAATTCGTGGATTCCGACCGAATAGCTGTTCACGGATGGAGTGGTGGTGGTGCTGTAACTTTAAATTTAATGTTCCAGTATCCGGAAATATACAAATCCGGAATAGCAATTTCAGCCGTTACCGACCAGCATTTTTACGACAATATTTATACCGAACGTTATATGGGAATTCCGGGTGAGAATGAGGCGACTTATATCCAGGCATCTCCCGTAACCCACGCCAAAAACTTAAAAGGAAACTTGTTATACATTCACGGAACAGGCGATGACAACGTACATTATAAAAATGCTGAGGTCCTGATAAACGAACTGATCAAATACGATAAAATGTTCGACCTGATGATCTACCCGAACCGTTCGCACAGTATCTATGAAGGCGATGGAACGAGTAAGCATTTACTGGATACTTTTGTGAGGTTTATTGAAAAGAATTGTCCTGCGGGAGGGAGGTAGTTTTTTTAGTCCCCGTCTCAGTGTTCAGTCTCAGTTTTCAGTCTCAGTCTCAGTGTTCAGTCGCAATTTTCAGTTTTTGGTGTCACCCTGAGCGAAGTCGAAGGGCTTTTTGTTGCGGGGCTTCGACTTCGCTCAGCCTGACAGGTCTTGAATTTTTAGTTGCAGTTTTCGGTCATAGTCTCAATCGACAGTTTGTCACGTTGAGCGAAGTCGAAACGCGTTTCTATTGTAAATTTTAGATTTCAGGTTTCAACTGCGACTGAAAACTGGGACTGAAAACTGCGACTGCGACTCTCTTCTCGACTGCGACTGAAAACTGCGACTGAACACTAAACAAGCTAACTATATACCAATTCGTACTAAAATAGTATCAGAAAGAACAAAACTGTAGGGTTAAATTTGGTTATTACTAATTAAAACCAAAAAACCATGAAATTAAAACTACTACTGTTCTTTCTGATTTTCAGTGTATTGAAAGTTAGTGCACAAGGTTTACCTTGTCGGACAACCGAAGAAAACGCCAAAGTATACCGGAATCATCCGGCTTCGCTTCAGGAGAAAAAAGACTTTGATGTATTTAGCAAAAAGTTCGCTTTACAGCGGAAAAACAAAACTTCAAAAGACGCCGCTGCTAGCTATACTATTCCCGTGGTATTCCATATTTATGGAGACGTACAAAGTGGTAAAACTGTTACCTACGAAAAAATTGTAAATCATCTGGCACAGCTTAATGATGATTTCAACGGAAGAAATGCCGATTTTCAGACGGTAGAATCCTTTTTTCAGTCGCGAAGAGGAACCATAAACGTAGAATTCAAACTGGCGAAAAAAGATCCTAACGGTGGCTGTACTTCGGGAGTGGTCTTTCATCCCGCCAAAAATGGTTATGGAAACGGAGGAGGCTATGATGACCAGATTGCCGCCGATGCCTGGGACAATACCAAGTACATGAATGTTTACATTCAGAATGATTTGTATAACGATGGTGCCACAAATAACTCCGGAGTCGCCTGGTATCCCAATTCCGATATGACCGCAAGCAATACGGCACGTGTTGTTTTTAATGGCGCTTACCTGTATGACAACTCCTATAGCAAGGAATTCTCGGCAACCTTAACACATGAGTTTGGTCATTTCCTGAATTTAATCCACACTTTTGAAGGCGGATGCTCGGGAACCGATGAAGTAGACGATACACCGGCAGAAGACGGAAAGCATACTTTGGCTTGTACGCCGGGAACCAATTGTACCGGAGACAAAGTAAATTTCGAAAATTATATGGGCTATAATGGCGCTCAGGGTTGTTATAAAATGTATACTCAGGGCCAGATCAGCAGAATGCTGGCCGCTTTGGAGCACCCGGCCCGTAAATCCTTATGGCAGCCTCAAAATCTGATCGATACAGGAGTAAATGCAACCGGAAGTGCTTTGCTGGCTTCGGTAACATCTTTTAAGGAAGACGTTATAAATGACGGTTCTTTTACGGCTTTATCAACCGTAACCTTAAGCGGTACCAAAAACTTCGCCCTTAATTCCGGAACACTCACTTCAGGGACCCATTTCACACATACATTTCCGGCAAGTATAACACCGGTTCTTACGGTAAATTCAAACAAGCAGATTACGGTAACCCTTACGGGAAAAGCAGCCAGTCATGCTTTGGCAAACAATGCTTCAGGCGGAATCACGTTCTTACCGGCAGCTTTTGTGGGCGGAACGGCTGATTTGTCCTGTACGGCGCTGTTTTTTAATTTCAAATTTTCAGATCCGTACGGAATCTTTTTTGTCGATATGCCAGATGTTACCGTTTCACCGGACTTAACATGGAAATATTTTGAAATTGCCCAAGGAGATGATCCTGCCTTCGGAGGCTGGAGATTTGCTGCAAATGCTTTAAAAATCGAAACCTACGCCAAAAGAATGCTATGCGAAAACGGTACTAAAAACATAACATTGCTGGCAGCCAATACGGCGGTTGGACCTTCACGCAATTTCACAGCACCGGGCGCATACCCCAACCAGCTTGATTTGCGTACCCCGGCGTATACTACCTGGGACGGAAAAACAGGCTATGCAGGTTTTGAATATTTAATCGATGGTTTACCGTGTTACGGATGGTTTAAGATTACCGTAAATGCCAACGGAGATGGTTATACGATTTCTGAATATGCCTATAATACCCAGCCGAATACTCCGATTTATACCGGAATGACCGCTAAAACAGCCGTAGTTTTATCCGAAGGAACTTTATATGAATCCGAAGTAAATGATGGTGGCGTAACCGCAAGTACGACGATTACACTGTCGACAAATAACGGAACATTTACCAAAAGCAGCGGAACATGGATCCCAGGAACACATTACACCATCACCGGAGTTCCGGCAGGTTTAACAGCGGTTCTGACGTTGCAGGGCAATACCAGAACGGTGCTTAGCTTTACAGGAAAAGCCACTGCGCATCTTCCTGCAAATGATACAGCGGTAGTTATTACTTTTAAAGATGCTGCGATTACCGGTGGAATTGCCACTTTAGACAATGCCTCCAAAACCATCAATTTGAAATTTGACGCGCCCTATGGTATATTTTATGTCAACAATACCGATTATGTAGCATCGGCGGCAGCCACCTGGCAATTTTTCAGCTTAGGAATAGGCGATAATACAGACTATGGTGCCTGGCAATTTGCAACGGCCGCTTTGAAAATGGAAACCTATGGAAAAAGATTGGTTGGGGAGCCGGGTACCCGAAATATTTCATTTATTGCTGAAGGAACCACTATCGGAGCATCCAGTACTTTTGTGACTCCCGGAAGTGCTTATCCGGATCAGCTGGATTTAAGAACGGCCTCTTATACAGCCTGGGATAATAAAACAGGCTATATAGGTTTTGAATACAAGAGCAGGGGACGCACCTGTTACGGATGGATGCATGTAAAAGTGGAAGCCGGCGGTGTAGGATATACTGTTCTGGATTTTGGCTATAACACCAAACCAAACGAATCCATAAAAACCGGAATACAAACCACAACTCCCGTTTTGGCACCTTCAGCTTTAACAGCAACGGCAGGAAATTTAGAAGTGCAGCTAAGCTGGGTCAACAATGCGAGTAATGCCACGAATATAGTGATCGAAAGAGCCGGTGCAGATGCTGTTTTTGCCGAAATTGCGACTTTAGCTCCTAGCGCAACTACGTACACCAATACCGGTTTGACGGCAGGCAGTACTTATAAATACAAAATCAGGGCAAAAGCAGCGGCTGTTTATTCGGACTATTCCAATGTCGTTTCGGCTGTTATTCCAAATGCGGCTTTGTGTACGGTTCAGGCCGCAAACGGTTATGAATTTATCAATGCGGTAACGGTAGGAAGTTTTACCCATACTTCCGGAAAAGACAACTCTGGTTATACGGACTATACGTCAAAAGTAATTACGCTGACTCCGAATACCAATACAAATATAAGTTTAGTTCCTGGTTTTACAGGTTCTGCGTATACGGAGTATTGGGGCGTTTGGATTGACTATAACAAAAACAATCAGTTTGAAGCATCAGAAAAAGTAATCGACGGAATCTCCTCAAAAACGACGGTGACAGGAAGTTTTACGCCCATTTCATTTACCGGAACAACCCGTATGCGTGTGGTGATGAAATACAACGCCAATCCAGCGACAGCCTGCGGTAATCTGGGAGACGGGGAAGTGGAAGATTATACCGTTATGGCAGGAACAACAACCCCGGTAACGCTGCCAACACCCGTAAATCTTTCCAATGCAGGGATTTATGCATCCGGATTTTATGCGTCATGGGCGATCATGCCGGAAGCTGCCTCTTATGAAATCCAGTTAAACAATTCAGGCTGGACTACAGTCGGCACTTCGGCCACCTACTATTTATGGATTCCGAAACAAGGTACACAAACCGTTTACGAATTCAGGCTAAGAGCCAAAAACGGAACAGCAGTCAGCGAATGGAGCGCATCTCATACCATTGACCTGCAGTCCGGTAGTTTAGGAGTACAGGCAGCAGATACAATTAGATCATTTGCCATGTATCCCAATCCGGCTTCTGACATAGTCCATTTTAATTTTGGCAGTCTCGATACTTCTAAAGTCAAAATAACGATCTACGATAGCACCGGTAATCTGATTGGCGCAGTGCACAATACCGCTTCCTTCTCCGTAAATTCCCTACGAAAAGGTGTCTATCTGGTAATTGCCACAGACGGAAATTCTACGGAAAAGAAAAAGTTATTAGTGGAATAGTTTTTTAGTCGCGGTTTTCAGTCACAGTCACAGTCTCGGTCTCAGTCTCAGTCACAGTCACAGTCACAGTCACAGTCTCAGTCACAGTTTTAAGTCGCAAATTACGCAACAGTTTAAACCTGAAACCTGAAACCTGAAACCTGAAACCTGTCAACTGCCACTGTGACTGAAAACTGAAAACTGAAACCTGCGACTTCCTTAAGTACCAAACGGATTATCAATACTCTCCATAGGCGTTGTAAACCACTTCGGTCCGGATGCGGTCATATAAAAATGATCTTCATGGCGAATCCCGAATTGGCCCGGAATACAGATCATAGGTTCGTTGCTTACGACCATTCCTTCTTCTAAAAGGGTTGGATTTCCGCGCACTAAATACGGGTATTCGTGAATGTCCAGTCCGGTTCCATGTCCTACGCGATGCGGTAAGCCGGGAATTTCGTAATCACCGCTTAAACCCGCTTCGGCTAATACTTTTCGGGCAGCATCATCTACCGAACCACAACTGGCACCGATCTGAGCGGCATCAAAAGCAGCTTTTTGGGTTGCTTTTTCTAAGTTCCATATTTTTCTGTGATTTTCGGATGGTGTTCCGTAAACGTACGTTCGTGTGATATCAGACAAATAGCCTTCCAAACGGCAGCCGGTATCGATTAAAACAATATCGTTGTCCTTCAAAGGCTGTGGAGCAGTAACGCCATGTGGATATTGTGAATCCTCCCCAAAAAGTACAATACAGAAATAAGAACCGGAAGGTATCCCGGCTTTGATATGGGCGTTGTTGATAAAATCAGTCACTGTTTTTACTTCAATACCCGGATGTAAAATGCGTGCGGCAGCTCTTTGAACCACCATCGTTATTTCCTTTGCCTGTTGGATAATGGCAATTTCAGCGGCGGATTTATGCATTCTGCAGCCCGCAGTGACAGGCTGGGCATTTATAAAACTATAATTCGGATTGGCTTTGACAACATTGTCCGCTAAAAAGTAAGAGGCGGATTCATCCAGCGCAATAGTTCCGTCTGGAATGTTTTTCTTTTGTAAAATTGCTCCAAACAACTGATACGGATTTTCATGTTCTTCCCAGAAATTCAGATTTCCTTCCACTTGCAGGAAGGTTTTAAACGTACCTTCTTCAAATTTTGGAACAATATATTCGATGCTTTCATCTTCAAAAAGCAAGGCGCCGACCATTCTTTCTGAGGCATTCCATTTGGTTCCCGTAAAATAATACAGGTTGGTTCCGGCATTGAGGTAGATAGCGTTGCAGTTTTGTTTTTTGAGAAGCGCTGTTGCTTTTTTGATACGCAACTGATATTCAGCCAGTGCAATCGGCTGTACCTCAAGTGTCATGTTTTGTATCTTGTCTAATTCTGTACTTGCGGTTGAACCGCCAACTCCAATTGTCATTTGTTTATTTTTTAAGTTGTTTGACATCAAAATTAAGCCATTATTTTGGGATTGTCTGATTTTCAGGACAAGCCGGTAAAATAATATAATTTGGAGGTAATATAATATAAATACCCTATAGTAATTATAAAAAAAACGAGTAGCAGTAGCCTCTTTGCAACATTTTTAGGCCCTTATTTTTATAGCATTCGTTGGGATAGTTTTATTTTTGTACTGGGTTTCTTTCTTTTATTAACATATGTGTCAATAAATTAATAGAGTAATATTAATTTTATTATCTATTTTTGTTTAGACCAATTCTAAATAAAGATTGCTAATGAAAAATTTCCTTATCGCTGATTCTGAAAACCTACACATAATCGGGCTGAGATATACACTGAAAAAAATTGTCAAAAAGGCAAATTTAACGGTGGTAAACTCTAAAGATGAGTTGCTTAATCATTTTGAAAAAAACAAGGTAGAATATCTTATCATAGATCCCAATAATATATTTTTATTCTACGAAGACGACTTCAAATACCTTCGTATGAATTTCCCGGACTGTAAGATTATCATTTTATCCTATTTTAAACACAAACAAACCGTAAACAGTTTCTTACAGGACGGAATTGACGGTTTTATTTCTAAAGATTGTCAGGAACAGACCATTTTTGATGCTTTATACAAGATTGAAAACGGGGAACGCTACTTCTGCCCGAAAACCTTAAACGGACTGATGAACGTATTTGCTTTACCCGATTCAGATGCCAACCAAAAACTGACTTTCCGGGAAAATGAAATTTTAAAACAAATTGCCAAAGGAAATGACGGGAAAAGCATTGCCTCGCATCTTTTTATCAGTATTCATACGTTCAGGACACATCGGAAAAATATTATGAAAAAAACAGGCAAACATACCACGCCAGAGCTTATTTTATATGCGATTGAGAAAAAAGTGATTTAATTTTCGTTCAAATAATTATATTTATATTAGTTATTTCCTACTATATATGTAGTAGTTCCTCTACCTCTTTTGTGCAATTCTATTTACCATTGGTGTAGTATTGACTATATTTTTTATCGGATTTACTTTTGCTGAAACCTATTCTTTAGAATCAATCTAAATAAATAAACTAATGGAAGCAAAAGAGCAGATAAGAACAATTCAGTTCAGGAATGTATTAGAAACAGACCATCATAAGCATATCTTTTCTAATACTAAAAAGTCAGTTTCTCTTTATAAAAAGAGCATGAAAAAAGCAATTAAGTTAATTGCGAATCATTTAGAAAACAGGGATACGCCTTTTACAGGAACTAGTATTACTTCAATCAGGGAAAAAATAGATGCCATCGGGCTGGAAGAAAACTTCGAAGGAAAGAGCCTGGATTATGTTTTGGACGAATTGAAAGCTATTTATCTGAATGATTGTATTCATTTTCATGACCCCAAATATATTGCGCATCTCAATTGTCCGATTCTGACACCTACATTGGTGGCGGAAGCCTTCATTTCCTCTTTAAATTCCTCCATGGATACCTGGGATCAGAGCACTGGAGCCACTTTTATAGAATTGAAACTGGTCGAATGGACGATTGAAAAACTGGGCTATCCTCAAAGAGCCGACGGAATTTTCACCAGCGGTGGAACACAATCGAATATGATGGGACTGCTCCTGGCACGCGATCATTATATAAAAACACATTACGATATTGATCCAAAAATGGACGGGCTTCCGGCGGATGCCTCAAAGTTCAGGGTTTTATGTTCTGAAGTAAGTCATTTTAGCTTAAAAAAGAATTTAAGCTTATTGGGATTAGGTCAGAATGCCGTAGTTCCGGTAGCGGTTGACACTGATTTTAAAATGAATGTCCACGCACTGAAAAAAGTAATTCAGCAACAGAAAGATCTGGGAAATATTCCGATTGCCATTGTCGGTACAGCGGGAACGACAGATTTTGGTTCAATAGATCCCTTAACTGAAATTGCAGCAATAGCAGCAGAAAACAAATTATGGTTTCACGTAGATGCCGCTTATGGAGGAGGATTACTGATAAGTGAAAAGCATCAGAATAAATTAGCCGGAATCGAACTTTCGGATTCTGTGACCATCGATTATCACAAAACATTTTACCAGCCCGTAAGTTCCAGCGGCTTTTTTATGAGGGACAAATCGTATGTCGATTATATCAAATACCACGCAGATTACCTGAACTCCAAAGAACAGGAAGACGAAGGAATTCCGAACATGGTCAAAAAATCCATCCAGACCACCCGCAGATTTGATGCCCTGAAATTATGGTTTACCTTAAGAATCATTGGTACGAAAGGACTAAGCACCTACATGGAAAAAGCCATCGATAATGCCCTGTTTACCGCAAATTTACTAAGAAACAGAGACGATTTCGAACTGATTCATCATCCGGAAATCAGCACCATTGTATTTCGTTACACGCCCTGGAAAGCAGACGAAAGATCCTTCTGCGGCTTAAACAGTTATATTCGAAAAGCCATTTTTAACGAAGGGAAAGCCATTATCACCAGTACCAAAGTCTACAACGAAGTATTCCTGAAATTCACCTTGCTTAATCCGCTTACCACTCCTGCCGATATCGAAGAAATTATTGCTTTAATCGTTTCTCACGGTCAGGAATATTCATTGATAAATTAATACCCATTATGGAAAATAAAATATACGACTTTATAGCTGTTGGTGTCGGACCTTTTAATCTGGGCTTAGCCTGTCTGACCGCACCCATTGAGAACCTTGACGGTTTATTCTTTGATAAAAATGATTCTTTCAACTGGCATCCGGGAATGCTTTTGCAGGATACCACGCTGCAGATTCCTTTTCTGGCAGATTTGGTGACACTTGCCGATCCGACAAGCCCGTTTAGCTTTCTGAATTACATCAAAGAACAGGGAAAAATGTACTCGTTTTACATTCGTGAAAACTTTTTGTTATTGCGAAACGAATACAATCAGTATTGCCAGTGGGCGATTAAAAAACTGCCAAATGTATTTTTCAATACTGAAGTATCAACGATTGAATACGATGAAAATCAGTCCCTTTATATTGTAAAAACAGTTTGTACGAAAACCAATGCCGTCAACTTCTACCAAACCAGAAAACTGGTACTGGGAACCGGGACAGCGCCTCATATTCCGAAATCCTGCAAAGCGCTTAAAGGAAAAGCAGTGCATTCTTCCGGATACCTTCAGAACAAAGCGGCGCTTCAAAAACAAAAATCAATCACGGTATTGGGAAGCGGACAAAGTGCTGCCGAAGTATTTAACGATTTACTGCAGGAAATCGATGTGTACGGCTATCAGCTGAACTGGATTACGCGTTCGTCCCGTTTTTTCCCGATGGACTACAGCAAACTTACCTTAGAAATGACTTCTCCGGAATATGTGGACTATTTCTACAGCCTTCCGTCACAAAAAAGAGATTCCCTGCTTAAAGACCAGAAACTGCTTTACAAAGGAATCAATAAAGATTTGATCGGAACCATTTTCGATACCATTTACACTAAAAAAGTAGTGACCGAAATAGATGTGAATTTAAGAACAAATGCAGCCTGTATTAAAGCAGATTACGACGAGGATAAGCAGTCTTTCGAATTGGAATTGCATCAGGTCGAACTGGACAAAAAATACCGTCATACCACCGACGCACTGGTTTTGGCAACCGGTTACGGTTATGAGCTGCCGCGTTTTATAGAAGGTATTTCATCCAGAATCCAATGGGACGAAAAAGGACGTTTTGATGCCAACAGAAATTACAGTATTGACAAAAACGGAGGCGAAATTTTTGTGCAGAATGCGGAACTGCACACGCACGGGTTTGTGACACCGGATTTGGGGATGGCCTGTTATCGCAATTCCTATATCATAAAAGAAATCACAGGTACAGAGCACTATAAAGTAGAAACCAAAATAGCTTTTCAGGAATTTGGGGTTGCCGTATCTGAGACAATTGAATCGAATGTATTTGAAGAAATAGCCTAATTATAAAACGATGGAAACACAACAAAAAAAGAGAATTTTAGCGATTGATATTGCCAGGGGAATGAGTGTGATTTTTATGATGATGATTCATACCATGCTGATTTACGGCACTATTCCGACACAAACCCATACCATTTTGGGAGAAATTACCTTATGGCTGGGCAGGGGAACAACGATGTTTTTGGTAAGTATGGGAATTTCATTTGTATTGTCCAGAAGACAAAGTTTTCAGAAAGTATGCAAAAGAGGTTTGTACATTTTAGGAATTGGATACGGAATGAACTTCCTGAAATTCCTGGTACCCGAATTTATATTTGGCGGACTGCCGGAAGCTTTTGTGAGCGCTTACGGATTGCAATCGGGAACGCTGCAAACCGGAATATTCTTTTTGCTTTTAGGAGACATTCTGCAACTCGCCGGTGTAACGCTGTTTATCATGGGAATTATCAACCATTTCAGCAAAAGTAAATACGTTCCGTTAATCGTGGCTCTGGCCATTATCGCAATTTCTAAGGAAGTCAGCGGTTTAAGGGTTGGAATTGTAGGAGTAGACTATATCTGCGACTTGTTTTTCAGCAACCAGTTTAATGTGTATTTCCCTGTTTTCCCGTGGAGTGCTTTTATTCTGTTAGGCATGTTCTTAGGAAGATGGTACAAAGAACTGGAAGAAAATCAACCTGTATTTTTCAGGAAAATGTTAGGGCTCGGTTTTGCTTTTATGGCAATCGGAGGTGTATTGAATTTTAGCAATTACGAATATCACTTTGGGGATTACTATCATTTAGGACCGGGCGGAAGTATTTTACTTCTGGGTGCTACTATGGTTTTTTTCTGGCTGATCAATTTTGTCGTGAATTTATTTAGAGAAGACAACCCTGTTTTTAAAGGACTTATTTTCTGCAGTAAAAATGTAACCAGTTTGTATGTCATTCAATGGGTGCTGATCAATTGGGGCATGTATGTGATTGGTTTTTGGGAACACGACCAACTCACGGTTTTAGCTTTGTTTCCAGTGGTGATAGGGCTGAGCATTTCGATTCAGCTGGTCTACAATTCAGTTCGTGAGCAATGGCGTGAAAAATGGGCGACAGCACCTTTAATCAATTAATTAAAAGAGTACAGAAATGAATTTATACAATGGAAAACGGGTGATAAAAGGATCGTTGAATCCTATTTATACGATTACGATTCCGGAATTTGGCACCATTGATTTTCGCCCATTACAGCTGGATCTTGATACTGAAATCATTCACGATTGGGTCAATCGCGATTACGCACAATATTGGGGCATGCAGGGAAAATCGGTGGAAGAAGTACGTACCGAATATGAAAAACTAAGCAGTGAATCCGATATTTTTATCGGACTTGTCAATGGCGAAGTTTCCTTTTTACTGGAACGTTACAATCCAAAACTGGACATTATCGGCAATTATTATCCGGTTCAGGATTACGATTGCGGAATGCACGTTATCGTGGCACCCTGCACGAAATACATTCCGCAATTTACCTGGCATATTTTCTCGGGAATTATGAAATTTATTTTCAGTGACCTCAAAGTGCAGCGCATTCTGGTAGAACCCGATATTCGAAATAAAAAAATGTTCGAAATCTGCCACAGGGTTGGTTTTGTCGATTCAGAAGTAGTGCAGTTACCGCATAAAACAGCCTTGCTGGCTTTCTGTAACCGGGATCAGTTCATCAAAAAAACAAATTTATTTAACCTCAATTATATTGAAATGAATAATGAAAATCAAATAGAATTTCCGGAAAATGCTATTGCGCACATTCAGCCCGAAGTATGGGAAAAAGCCAATCGGTTATTGGTTAAAAAAGCGCTTTGTGAGTTTTCACATGAGTCTTTAATTACACCCATTCAGGAAGAAAGTAATGAAGCGGAAAATCAGTATGCGCTGGTATCCGATAATGGCAAAACTGTATATCGATTTACGGCACAATTGCTGGCTTTAAATCATTTGAATATTGAGTTGCAATCCATTTCAAAAACGCAAAACGGGGAAACAGCCATTTTAGATGCCGTGGAATTTATTCAGGAATTCAAAAGCAACTTAGGCATTTCAGATCAGTTATTGCCTTCTTATATCGAAGAAATCATCAGCACTTTATACGGAAGCGCTTATAAATTATTAAAGGAAAATTCCACTTCAAAATCCCTGGCCAATTCTGATTTCCAGACCATCGAACAGTCCATGATGGAAGGCCATCCCGGATTTGTGGCCAACAACGGGCGTATCGGTTACAACAGCATGGATTATAAAGCCTATGCACCCGAAACAGGAAATCCGTTTAAAATGATCTGGCTGGCCGGTCACCGCGACAGAACCGTTTATGCAGGGACAAAAAAACTGGATTACCAAACCCTGATCCAACAGGAATTGGGAACCGAAACACTGGCTCATTTTAATAGTATTATCACGAAAAAAGGAGCAGACCCGAAAGACTATTTCTTTATTCCCGTCCATCCGTGGCAATGGTTCAATAAACTGGCGAATTTATTTTCACCGGAAATTGCCAAAGGAAAACTGATTTGTGTGGGTTATGGCCCGGATTTATATCAGGCACAACAGTCGATCCGAACTTTGTTTAATTTAAGCAATCCTAAAAAGTTCTATACCAAAACTTCACTCTCGATCCTCAATATGGGATTCATGCGTGGTTTGCCCGTATTTTATCTGGGTACTGCGCCCGAAATGGCCGAATGGTTAGACGCCTTAGTAAGCAAGGACGAATACCTGCAAAAAGTAGGCTTCGGGATGCTGGGCGAAGTGGCTTCGGTAAGTTACATCAATCCGTATTTTGAGGAATTCGGAAAACACAATCCCTACAACAAAATGATTGCTTCGTTATGGAGGGAAAGCCCTGTAGCCAAGCTCGAAAACGACGAACAACTGATGACCATGGCCGCTTTTTTACACTTGGATAAAGACGGAAACGCATTGGTTTCAGAAATTATAAAAGCTTCCGGACTGTCGATAGACAATTGGCTGACGGAATATTTCAAAGTGTACCTAAGCCCTTTATTGCATTGTTTTTACCAATACGATTTGGTGTTTATGCCGCATGGTGAAAACCTTATATTAGGATTGGAAAATCACGTTCCGGTGCGTTCTTTCATGAAAGATATTACCGAAGAAGCCGTGATCCTGAACCCGGATGTTATGATTCCGAAAAATATTGAAAGAATCTACGCAGAAGTACCGGAAGAGGTCAAATTGCTTTCTGTTTTCATAGATGTTTTTGACGGTTTTTTCCGCTTCCTGTCGGCTATTTTAGTGAGCAGCGACGGTTATGACGAAAAACGTTTCTGGGAATTGGTAGCCGATTGCATTTCGGATTATCAGGAGGCAAATCTGCATCTGGCTTCCAAATTTGAACAATATGATTTGTTTGCCGATGAATTTCAATTGTCCTGCCTGAACCGCCTGCAGCTGAACAACAACAAGACCATGATCGACCTGGATGATCCGGTGGCTTTGCTGCAATTTCAGGGAAAACTGCAAAATCCGATCGCTCCGTATAAAAAAATAACAGCTTAATTCCACAACAGATGACTGATACAATACTAACGCATCCTGAAAATAAAGCCGTTACCGAAATTGTTTTTGTAAAAACGATTCCGGGCTTAGGTGTTTTTGAGCTTCGTCCGATAGATCTGGAAGCCGATATTCCGCTGCTGCACAATTGGGTCAATCGCGAGTATGCGGTGTACTGGGGCATGAACGGATTTTCGGTGCAGGAGGTATACGATTCGTACCGTAAAATTCTCGAAAAAACCGATGTCTATATGGGGATTTTCAATGGCACTGTTTCTTTTCTGTTAGAATGTTATAATCCGGAAGAAGACAGTATCGGCGACTATTATAAAGTCGAAAAAGGGGACAGGGGCATGCATATTCTCGTAGCGCCTTTCGAAAAAGCGATTAACAATTTTACGTGGTCAATTTTTACCGTGATCCTTGATTTTATTTTTTGCGATGCCCAGAACCAGCGCGTCGTGGTGGAACCGGATGCCCGCAATCATAAAATTCATTTACTGAATAAAAAAGCGGGATTTGTTTTTCAGACCCTGCTGGATCTTCCGCACAAACAAGCACATTTGGAATTTTGCACACGTGAAGACTATTACAAGGCTTTACAGTCGATTTAAATTAAAAAGAAAATGGAAATACCCACTAAAAGTATTGCACATATTACCAAGAAGAACTGGGACAAAGCCAATGTACTTTTGCTAAAGAAAACGATAGGCGAATTTGCACACGAATTGCTCATTGTTCCAACACTAAAAAACGGAAAAACCTATGGTTTGTTTTCGCCCGATAAAACTTTCGAATATACCTTTGAAGCTTCTGTTCTGGCATTAAACCACTGGTCGGTTTCGGCTGAATCCATCAAAAAGAAAACAGCAGGCGGGAAAGAAGTTCCGTTGCGCTTACTGGAATTTTTAATTGAATTTAAAGATGTTTTAGGCATTGACGAAGCGCTTTTGCCAACCTATTTAGAAGAAATTACCAGCACTTTATACAGCACCGCGTACAAAATTGACAACGAAAAATATTCGGCCGAAGCATTGGTAGGACAGGATTATCAGGTGATCGAACACGCCATGACCGAAGGGCATCCGTGTTTTGTGGCCAACAGCGGAAAAAACGGTTTCAATATTGATGATTTTGCGCAGTTTTCACCCGAAGCCAATGCGCCACTGCAGTTGTTATGGCTGGCCGGGCACAGGAGCAGGGCGACTTTCTCCGGAATTGAGAATTTGGATTATAAAAAAGTACTGGCCCAGGAATTGCCTCCAGACACCATCGTTTCTTTTGAAAATGTAATGGAGTCGAAAGGTTTAAACAGTGAGGAATATTACTTTTTCCCGGTGCATCCGTGGCAATGGTTCAATAAACTGGCGCTTATTTTTACTCCTGATATTGCCGAAGGCCATCTGGTTTGCCTCGGTTACGGAAACGATACGTATTCGCCACAGCAGTCGATCCGTACGTTTTTTAATACCACTGCTCCCGAGAAATTTTATGTCAAAACCGCCCTTTCGGTCATCAATATGGGCTTTATGCGTGGTTTGTCGCCGTATTATATGGAAAGCACGCCTACGATTACCGAATGGGTCGCCGATGTGGTCGAAAATGATGCTTATCTGCAACAAAAAGGATTTACTTTATTAGGCGAAGTGGCCACCATTGGCTACCGAAATTTCCTGTACGAGCCGCTCGGACGAAGCCTTCCGCACAACAAAATGCTGGCTGCTTTGTGGCGCGAAAGCCCCATTCCGAAATTGTCAAAAGGCCAGCAAATCATGACTATGGCCGCCTTACTTCATGTCGATCAGGCCGGTAATTCTTTGGTGTCTGAATTGATCAAAGCCTCCGGAATCAGTCCAAAATCATGGATTAAAAGCTATCTCAATGCGTACCTTTCGCCTTTACTGCATTGTTTTTACGAACACGAAATGGTTTTCATGCCACACGGCGAAAACCTGATTCTGGTGTTTGAAAACCATGTTCCCGTAAAGGCCATTATGAAAGATATTACTGAGGAAGTAATGGTGTTTAATACCAAAAGGGAACTGCCGGAAAAAGCAAAACGCATTCAGATTGACATGAACGAACCACTAAAGATTTTGTGTCTGTTCAATGATGTTTTTCAGTTTTATTTCCGTTTTCTTTCGGCTATTTTATCCGAATCGGGGACACTGCCTGAAAGTGATTTTTGGGAAGAAGTCGCGAATTGTATCCACGAATACCAGGAAATACATCCGCAGCTGGAAGAGCAGTTTAAAAAGTACAATCTGTTTTTTCCCGAATTTGATTCCTGCTGCCTGAACCGCCTGCAATTGCGAAACAACAAGCAAATGCTCGACCTGGCTTCGCCCATAGAAAGCCTTCAGTTTGTGGGAAAATTAAAAAACCCGATTTCGGCTTTCATACCCAAAGACAAACTTTCGGCAGCATTTTAACTGGGCTGAAAGGTTTGTTTTAACTGGTTTTCTTTCCGGATTAAGCTCCGGGAAGAAAACTGTATTTTATAGAATTAAAAAAGAATTATGTTATATCTCACAAGGTCGGTAAAGTCAATTCGCGGTACGTTGGATCGTTTGTCTGAAGTTTTGAAAAAGGCTGAATCATTTGATTTTACGTCCGGAAGCATTAAAAAAGCCATTATCATCCTGTCGGTTCCGATGGTATTGGAAATGGTCATGGAATCGGTATTTGCGTTGGTCGATTTGTATTTCGTGGGACATTTAGTAGAAAGCAATCACGCGATTCAGATTGTCGGTTTAACCGAATCGCTGTTTGCCATTATTTATTCCATCGCCATAGGTATAAGTATTGCCACCACTGCCATTGTAGCCCGGCGCATTGGGGAAAAAGAAGCCACCGAAGCCGCAAAATCGGGCGTTCAGGCTATTGTAATCGCCATCTTGATTAATTTGCTGATCAGTATTCCGGGCTTTATTTATGCTAAAGAAATACTGCAATTAATGGGCGCTTCGGCATCATCTATCGTTTATGGTGCCATCTATACCCGAATTATGATTGCCGGAAGTGTAGTTGTCATGCTGATCTTTCTGATCAACGGAATCTTCCGCGGTGCCGGAAATGCCATCATCGCCATGAAAAGTTTATGGATTGCCAATATTTCGAATATCATTCTTTGCCCCATCTTAATAAATGGTTTTTTGTTTATTCCACCAATGGGAATCATGGGAGCCGCCATTGCCACTACTGCCGGAAGAGCGATTGGAGTGGTCTATCAGTGTTATTTTCTCTTTTACGGAAAAGGAATTTTAAAAATAAAAGGAAGCTATTTTATTCCGGATCTCAAACTAATTCAGGCCATTATAAAACTCGCCACACCCGGAGTTTTGCAGTATGTAATCGCCTCGTGCAGCTGGATTTTCCTGGCGAATCTTGTCGCCACCACCGGAGGTGCTTATGCGTCTTCGGGCTATCAGACGGCGATCCGGATTATGATGTTTTTTATCCTGCCCGCCTGGGGACTCAGTAATGCTGCCGCGACTTTGGTAGGGCAGAACCTCGGAGCCAAAAAAGTAGACCGGGCCGAAAAATCGGTTTATAAAACCGCCAAATACAACATGCTCTTTATGGGCTTTATCATGCTCATTTGCTTTTTTAGCGCTCATTACCTGATTTCCTTTTTTACAGACGATGCCGAAATTGTAAAAATTGCCGTCAATGCCCTGCAGATTATGAGTATCGGCTTTATTTTTTATGGTTTGGGAATGGTTTTAAACAACACGTTCAACGGGGCAGGCGATACCTGGACCCCCACGTGGATTAACATTTTTGGGTTCTGGATCTTCCAGATTCCGTTTGCGTATCTTTTGGTTCACTATTATAAATTAGGGCCAGTAGGCGTTTTTATAGCCATTCCGGTGGCAGAAACTCTTATTACGGTTTTGAGTGTGATTGTTTACAGAAGGGGGAACTGGAAGCGGATCGCGATTTGAAATAAGTTATCGTGTACCTAATTTGTCATTCCGAGGAACGAAGGAATCGCATCAGGTATTCCTTTTGACAGCAAGAGGAAATTGTAAGATAGCCATTTGAAAATAATTAACAGACTAAAGTTTGCCGTGATCTGCAAACGAATAATAGTTTTCAGGACTAATAATCAAATGGTCTACAACATCAATATTGAGCATAGCACCCGCTTCCTTGATTTTTCGGGTAATCAGTGTATCGTTACGTGACGGAATGGTTTTGCCTGATGGGTGATTGTGAATCATAATAAGCCCTGAAGCATTGGCTTTGAGTGCCGCCGAAAACAATAACCGAAGGTCAACACGGGTTCCGGTTGTACTTCCCGAAGAGACTTCATAAACGCCCATTACTTTATTGGATTGGTTGAGCAACAGAATCTTAAACTGTTCGAAGAATTCTATTTTTCCCGGATCCCAGGTTTTTATGGCCAGTTCGTACGCTGCCTCCGAAGAGGTGATGTGCGGGCGTTCTGATGCTTTTACTTTGGTTTTGTAAATGAGTTCTATTTCTGATGCGATTTTCCAGTCTGGCTTTTCTTTTTTGGTTTTCATCATTTATTTTATTGTTTGAAATTCAATACTGCGAATGTAAGAAAAATCACTAACATATATGTCGTTGCTACTGTCTTTTTTTATCTGTCAATTTGAAATAATATGAAACAGATTAAAAACAATCAATTATTATCAGCAATGCGCAATGTTCTTAAGGAACTTAGGGCTGAAACAGGATTAAGTCAGGATGCAGTTATTACTGATATTTATGATTTAAAATCAACTACCATTAACTTGGCACGCATAGAAACAGGGGATGGTAATATTTCCCCTAGTACATTATTTATGTTATGCGAATATTATAAAATTTCAATTTCTAATTTTTTCAAGAGAGTTGAAGAAAAAGATAAAACTCTTATTATTAATTCTAAGAAGTAAGAAGTAAGAAGTTAATCAACTCCCAGCATTAATTTCTTCTGATTCTGCCAGTTTGGCATTTGTTTTTCTTACGTTATTTCTCCGTCACGTTACCGTCACCGCTCCGTCGCTCCTATACAGAAACTGTGTTGGCGAGTTTTTCCATGCAATCCGTGAGTGATGATGTTGTCTTACTTTCTCCCATAACTCACTACAATTAATTATTTTTTGATATAAAGAAGAAATAAAGATTTTTTCTTTATAAAATATTATTTTTCTTACTATTTTAAATTACTTTATTTTAATTTATAAAGTAATTTTCTTACTTTTAAAAAATATAGTACATTTGTGAAATGTAAATTTATTCATAGATTCTTACATGCATCTATAATAAATGTATTACAAAACCGAATTATAAATTAAAGCCGAATTGATTATGAAACTGGAATTATACCCTCCGAAAACCAGCATAACTACAAGCCCAATACCAAAAATTCATGAAAAATTTCAGCAAACTTCTTTTAGTTTTATTTCCGGCTATGGTCATTGGCCAGACAAAGACCCGGAACTATATTAAAACGGTGACGTACAAAACACCAAGTAGTACGACAATTGCAGATCCGACACCAGCCCAGACCTCTCAAAATACAACCTACTTTGATGGACTCGGAAGGCCGGTTCAGCAAATTGCCGTGCAGCAGTCTGCTACGGGAAAAGACATTGTAACCCCAATAGAATACGATGGTTTTGGAAGACAGGTAAAAGAATACCTTCCGTTTGCTTCTTCCCAGACCAATTCGGGGTATGTAGATCCAGCCACACTGTTACCGGATTTAAAGGTACAATACCAAACCCATTACGGGGCGGTAAATGCAAATCCGTATAGTGAGAAACAAGTAGAGGCCTCTCCCTTGAACCGTGTACTAAAACAGGCTGCTCCCGGAGACGACTGGAGCCTCAAATCCGGTCATGCCATCAAAATCGACTACCAGACCAATGTTGCCAATGAAGTCAGACTCTTTACGGCCACTGCTATCTGGAAGGCAGCTTCGGGTTTGCATGAAATCAGTCTTGAAAATGCAGGGACTTACGCCGCAGGAGAACTATACAAAACCATAACCTATGATGAGAATACCACTGCAAATCCAACGGAAACTTCGGGATCAACGGTAGAATTTAAAAATAAGGAAGGCCAGGTGGTGCTGAAAAGAACCTATGAGGCAGGCATTAAACATGATACATATTATGTATACGATATATACGGTAACCTGACGTATGTAATTCCGCCAAAAGCAACAGATCTTATTGGGACTGCCAAAGGCCTGCAGGCTGATGTAACTTCTACTGCAATCGTTGCTCCTGGGGCTTCCCTAATCCTCACGGCTTCCCATTCGATTCGATTAGTACCGGGATTTAATGCCAGGGCAGGCAGTACTTTTTCTGCTGTTATTGACAATGGCAATCAGGCGATCCTCGATAATTTATGCTATCAGTACAAATACGACTACCGCAACCGTATGGTCGAGAAAAAACTGCCGGGCAAACAATGGGAGTATATGGTGTATGATAAACTAGACCGTGTGGTGGCCACGGGACCCGCGAATTCCCCTTTTTCGGATCTTAGTTCAGCGGGATGGCTCATTACCAAATACGATGCTTTTGGGCGTCCTATTTATACCGGCTGGAACAATGTAAGCAGTACTTCTGCCACCAGAAAAACATTGCAGGACGCGCAAAACTCCGCCACGGTATTGTCCGAAACCAAACAAACCTCCGGAACCATTGACGGAGTGGCGGTCTATTACAGCAATGCCATAGCGCCCACTGCGTTTAAAGTACTGACCGTTAATTATTACGATGACTATGCTTTCCCGGGTGCCCGGAAGATGCCGGCCACCATAGAAAACCAGAGCGTTTTAACCAACGTAAAAGCACTGCCAACGGGAACATGGACCAGGGTGCCGACCACCACAGCCGAAATGCTGGGTGAAGGAAGCACTACTTTTTATGACCAAAAAGCCAGACCCATACGAGCCTATCACCTGAATCATCTGGGAGGTTATACCGCTACGGACAATAAAATTGATTTTATCGGAAAAACGTTGTATACCCTGACCCGGCACAAACGTACTTCCGCCGATACGGAAGTACTAATAAGGGAAGATTTCACCTACTCGCCCCAGGACCGGTTGCTGACCCACACCCATCAGGTCAACGGAGGAAAAGTACAGCTGATGGCCGATAATAGCTATGATGCACTGGGACAGTTAATCAGCAAGAAAACAGGAAACACTAGTGCTGTCCCGCTACAGAAAATCGATTACAGCTACAACATAAGAGGCTGGCTAACCGAAATCAATAAACCGGCTAACCTGCAGCAAGGCACGGATCCGCTGGATTTGTTCACCTTTAGAATCGGTTACAATACGCCAACCGCAAATATTGCAGGGGTGAGTGCATTATACAACGGCAATATCTCCGAGACACTCTGGAGAAGCGGATCCGACAATACGGAGCGCCGCTATGGCTATCAATACGATAAACTGAACCGGTTGAAAAATGCGATTTACGGAAAAAACGGTTTAACGACCAATGCTTATAATGAAAGTTTAACCTATGATAAAAACGGAAATATTCTGTCCCTGAAACGAAATGGAGACACAGACCCGCAAATACAACCCATAGGTACTGACGATCTAATGTATACTTATGCGGCCAGCTCCAACCAATTGGGCAACGTAACAGACAACAGCAACAATACCAGTGGTTTTAATGATTTCAACAAAACAGGCGATGATTATACCTACGATGCCAATGGCAATCTCATTACCGACAAGAATAAAAAAATCACGGCGATTACCTACAACCATCTTAACTTACCCACTAAGATTACCTTTGGTACGACCGGCCATATTGCGTACATTTACAATGCAAGTGGTCAGAAAACAGGAAAAACAGTTTTTAAAGCGGGAACCGTAGTTCGGAAACCCAGTACAACGATCACGGATTATTTGCAGGGAGGATTTCAATACAGTGCGTTGAATTCCAAAATATTCACGCTTGATTTTTTCCCCACCGCCGAGGGCTATGTACAACCTTCGGGAAGTTCTTACGAGTATGTTTATCAATACAAAGATCACTTGGGAAATGTGAGATTGAGTTACAGTGATAAGGATAATAATGGCATTGTAAACAATACCGAAATTATTGAAGAAAACAACTATTACCCTTTTGGGTTGACACATAAGGGGTATAATTCTTTGGTTACTTCTTCTAATTCGGGTCAAAAGTATAAGTATAATGGGAAAGAGCTGCAAGATGAGTTTTGGCTTAATATGTATGATTATGGTGCACGTAATTACGACCCTGCTTTAGGTAGATGGAATGTTATGGATGGTAAAGGAGAATTATATTTTAGTTATTCACCATATGTATATGCTTCTAATACACCTATTCAAGCTGTTGACCCCGATGGTAATCTTGTAATTTTTATAAATGGGATGCATGGAGGAGAAGGTGGTAAAACTGATTATTGGAGAACTTATGAAGATATCAGATATATGTCTGGAACAAATAGTTTTTTAGGTTTCAAATGGAATTCATATGGAAAATATAGAAGAGAAACTTCTGCTTTTGACAGTTCTATAATGAATCAACTTGGAGACCAAAAGGCTATTTACAGGGATGGTGCAATTGGTGGCACTAGGAATATTATTAATCAATATGGTACAATTGGTAGTAATATTTATGCTTCTGATAGAATAGCAGGCGGATATAGTCAAGGAAAAAAGGATGCTAAAACTATTATTGAAAATTTAGCAAGAGATAAGACTTCGGGCGAGATAGTTGAGACTATTAAAATTATCACTCATAGTATGGGTGGTGCTTATGGTAAAGGATATATAAAAGCCCTTAGAGATTATATAAGAACATTGCCTAAAGAACTCCAGTCTCAGATAAAAATTTCTCTAGTTGCTGATTTTGATCCTTTTCAAGCAGGTGATTTGGATGCAGGAAATAGTACTCCAACCTTTCAATTCGTTCATGTTGGAAATAAAAATATTTTAGGAATGGGATGGCTAGCAAATGAAGAGGAAAATGGGAATGTTAATGTTTATACTAATACAGGAACTAGTAATGATCATTCAATTATGACTTTCTTTAATGACATTAGTAAACTAGCTGAAGGAACATATAAATGGAATGGCAATAGCTGGGTAAAACAATAAAGTAATTATGAAAACAAAAATAGTTCTATATAGTGTCGTTTCAGTAATTATTATCGCTGTATTTATATATTTTAAAAATATATTTGGATGGTTAGAATTTAGAAGTAATAATTATACGAAGAAAGAATTTAAATCATTGGTAGAAGTTTCTAAAAAAGAGTATTCTGAAGACAGCTTGATTCTCGTATCAATAATTAGGGCCAGGATAAATAGCCATAAAGAGCCATACAATAATGCTATTATCATAAATGGAAATAAGGCATTTATAAATGATACTTTGAACAGAATATATATTGATAGTATTTTTTACAGTCCAAATTTTAATAAAATTGCTTTTTTAGTTATTATTGAAAATGATAATAAAAAATTATATAAAGGAATTACAAAAAATGAAGCATACAATTTAGAAAGACAAGGCAATTTACCTTACGAGGGTTCACATTTTGACGGTACTAGTTTTATCGCTAAAAAAAATAATAAAAATTTTGACGTATGCTCTTATGGACATTCTTTCATAAATTCAAAAACCTATAAAGAAAACTCAACTTTATTAAGAGAAGCTTGTTTAAATCATGTAGTGAAAAACAATAAAAAACAATGTATTTATAATTTTGATGATATACGTTTTTGGAGTTGTGAAGATTGGAATATATTGCTGCCAAATAAATAATCTAAATTGCGGATTTGTAATCCATGCCCAATGGTGATGGTTTTTATTTTGAAACTTTTATAAAAAATAAGTAATCTAATTGAGTATAAGTATAATGGAAAGGAGCTCCAAGATGAGCTAGGCTTGGGATGTATGACTTTGGCGCAAGAAGTTATAAATCCAGCACTTGGAAGATAGTTCATATAACTACGCTTTTAATAATCATATTTTTTTTATCAACAGCGATGGGTTTGAGCCCACTCCTGCGGCACTTGTACAAGCTGCAAAAAAAATATTAAAGAAATAAAGAATGAAAAAAGTATATTTATTACTTGTATTAGTTTTAATGGGTCTGAAATGCAATAGTCAAGTAAATAATTTTAAGGATTTAAAAACGGAAATTAAAGTAAAAACCTTTCCTGTTAAATATGAAAAAGTAATATTGAAAAATATTACTATAAATAAACCGATAATTTCTGATTTGTCATCTCAAAAGTTAATAGAAAAAATTATTTCAAAAGAATTAGTAAATAGATATTGTGAAGATAAAGATCGGGAATGTAAAATAAATGCAAAATGTGAAGTAGGACATTCTTCTAATGGATTTATAAGTTTAATGATAATTAGTACTACAATATTTCGCTCTCCACGAGATATTGAATCAATGGATTTTTATAATCTTATACGGCTAAAAAATGAATTGTTTTGGGTGAAATTAAATAGAACAAAAGATTTTGAAAATAGGGTGAAAAAAATTTTAGCAGTAAAAAGAACAAACCTTGAATGTAAATATCAATTAAAAGATGTGTTAATGGATTTATATTTTAAAGATGGATTATCTTATATAAATATATACAAAGATGAAGTTTGTAATTTATTAATTCCTATAGATTTAAAAAGCTCTGATTTGAAATATTTAAAATTAGAAAATAATAAAGTAAAATAGTTTTTTTTATTGTTTCTGTAATGTACCAGATGTGTTGGGGTTGAATTTCTTTTTATTAGGATTTATGTAAATTACAAATATGTAAACTTTTTTCAGGACGAGACAAGATGATGTACACTAGCGCAACGATAGCACCAGCAAGAGGTTTCGACTCCGCTCAGCCTGACACCAGGTTTGAATTATACTTAATCAGTTGATTTTTATAATTTCCCATTAGCAACTAAGGTATTCAGTTTACCTTCTAATGCAGTTAATCCATCAGAAGAATCAACATTCATTTGGCTTAAAATGGTGTAGAAATCCGATGTGTGAACAGAACGGTTGGAAGATTTTTCTGCAGCAGCGGCGATTGCAATTTTTCTGACCTCCTCGAATTGTTTTTTAATTCCTAATCCCTTATTATTTATACTGGTAACTTTTTCCATGATTTTTTTTACACCCGATGGTTTACTGCCATATTTTGTATGTTCACTCCAATTGGCGTCAGCGATGCGTTTAATAAGTTCAAGGTTCTTTTTCCTGTCGGGTGTTAAGTTGTAGGTAAGAGTATCCCACTTCGTTAAGTCAGTAGCCATTGATTCTCTGTCCAGTGCTGGTGAAGCAGCATCCAGCCCGCCCATGGCGCCATGAGCAATCCTTTCGGGTAATTTCATTTGGTCTGTAAGGGCTTTGTCACTGTGTTGATCGATACTGATATTATGCATTTCTTCTTCGTCTGTAAGCTGATTTAGAATGGGTTCACCCCTGTATTTATCAGCAGAAACTCCTGCCATTCCTTTTAATTTATTGACTACGTGGCCAAGTTCATGATGATTAGCGGCAAACATAGGAGAGGTAAAAGCCTGTATATCTTTTGTAGCGGTATGGCCGTAATAAATTGGGAGTAAAGTCTGACTTCTTTCCATATTGACTGTTGCATCACCAATTTCTGCCCTTCCGGGGTTTGCTGTGCGTGTATAAGCACCTGTTGCCTTTGCTTTTATAAATTCACTCAGATTGTTATGATGTTGTGCAAGCAATTCGGCGTCTGCCACTTTATCCCGGCGTTCCGTTTTTTCTCCCAGTGGATTATCAATTTCGGGATTTTGCAATCCGGCACTGGGTCCAATGAGAAGTTGATTGATTTCGATATTCCGGTCTCCTAAAAGCTGCATTAATTCTTTAAAACGACCCTCGCCGGCTGTGAATTTCATTCCCTGAAGCACATAAGACAGGAATATTTTTTTGTATTTAGCATCCACACCATCACCCAGTGGTGTCTGGTTAATGAGTCGGTTAAAGAGAGGTTTTAAAGCTTTCGAATCTTTTTGTAAAACCGTATCCAGAAATGTTTTTCTAATGGCTTCATCAGCAATATCAACGTATTCCTGAACCAGATCAGCCTGAATATTGGTTTGGGCATAACAAGCATCTCTTATTGCCGTTAGTTTCGAACTAACCGCATGAAAGGTTGCCGGAGAATCGTGTTCACTAAAATCCTGCAGTAATTTATTTGCTTTTAAGATCAATTGTCTTTCCTCTTCATGCGCTGCTAAAAACTGATGGCCTTTGGCTGCCACGTTTTGTGCATTTAAAACCCTTTGTATGACCTGGCGAAAATTAAAGGTTGCTTTTGGCTGAATTGTTTTTTGCCGGCTAAGCATTTTTGCGCCCATGACGTCAGACTGGGGATCTGGCAGGCCGGTGTTGTTCGCTTTTCGTTGCAGGAGAGAGGCATGGCGATTGTCCTCGAGTACTATTGCCTTATTCTGAACGGTTTTCTTATTCAGACTATCTGAAACAGATTGCGTTTTGCTTCTGTTCGTTTTATCTTGAAAATGTTCCATACTAATTTCAATTTGTGATGTGCTTTTTATCAACTATTTAATAAGGCTAAAGCAATTTCTCTAATAACACTGGATTTTTCTAACAGGACTAAAGAGTCCTCATCTTCAGAATCAGTATCATCAGCATCTGATTCTGGTTCGGCATCTTCTACATTTTTATCCCCCGCAGCTCCGGTAAATCTTTTTAGAGATAATAATCTGGATTCTAATATTTTGACAAGGTTTACCAGATAATCTTCCGCTGTTTCTATAGAATCTATTAATAGTTTGATTTGTGCCAGGGATGACTTAGAGATCCATCCATACCCGGTATGATCTCCAAGTAACTCGTGTTCGCCTAATTTGGTAAAATAGGCCTGACACGCCATACAGGCAACTTTTGTGCCTCCAATTTCTAATATTTTTTGTTTGGTATCACGTATACTGGCAAGTATGGCCGATTCTGCATGAATATTTTCTTTATTAGTAGGTACGTTCATCTGTTTAGAAGCGTGGGCTCTCGCAAATTTTCTGGAACTGGTTCCGGTCAGACGAAGAGGATTACGCTTATGCTCCGTTAGTAAACTTCGGATTATTTTTTGTGCTATAGTATTTTCCGTATCGCCTTTGACTACTTTTATTTTAGCCCTGAAATCTTTCTTAACCACATATCTTCCTTTTGCTTTATACCCCATGCTCCGGGCAACGTTTTCAATACCTTTTACTCTTCTCCGAACACTTATCGGGCGAATATTAGCTTTGTAATAATCACCTAAAACCATTGCTTTTTTACCTCTGATTTTATTATTGGCATTAGAAGTATTTCCGGAAACATAAATTGATTCTGAAGCGCCCAA
This sequence comes from Flavobacterium sp. ENC, assembly GCF_020991415.1. GTDB lineage: Bacteria > Bacteroidota > Bacteroidia > Flavobacteriales > Flavobacteriaceae > Flavobacterium. Next base: position 377,694 of record NZ_JAJMOY010000002.1, read on the forward strand.
AGCCGTTTTGACCAATGCTGTTTGTATTTCCGGAGTTACGTTATTCTTTTGCATTGCATTTACAAATTCTTTGACCATTGAACTGAAATTGGCTAATCTTGCTTCTTTTTTTGAAATATCCAAATGGTCTGTAGTAGGAAATGCGCCTACAAAAAAAGCCGGATTCATTGGTGTTGCAGTAGCATCAACACCAAGTTCAGCTTTTATTTTATGTATGTTTGCTATTTTTTCATTTGCTTTTTTTATACGTTCGTTCATCTCCTTCATCTGTCGGTCAAATTTCTCTTTGGCGGTTTCCTTATTCCTTGCATTCTGAACTACATAGGAGTTGGCCGGCTTCTTTTTAAGAACTTTTAATTGTGTACTGTGCGTGGTATTGAGAGCTTTGGCTCCCATAACATCAGCCTCTTTTTCGAGCCCTTTATCATCGTTTACATTTACTTTACCTTTCATTTGTAAAGTCGGTTTTACCCGTCCTTGTTTTTGCTGTACCACATGCCAGGCTTCGTGTGGTAAATGTTTTTCCTGTCCGGAAGCGATATGGATGTCGGTTCCCTGTGCATAGGCATGCGCATTAAGTTGTGCAGGTTTGTCGGAGTTGTAATGTACTTTAACATCATCCATACTATGGCCGGAAAGATTTTCTATTCCGGACTTTAAGGGGTCGGGCAGTCCGGTATAGTTTGCTTTTCTTTGCAGAATAGAAGAAGGGCGATTGTCCTGTAATGCTTTTGCTTTATTTTGAATAGGTTTTTCATTCAGGCTATTCGCTACAGCTTGTGTTTTGCTTGTATCTTTTATATCAGTTGAATGTTGCATCATTGGTTAAAGTATTTTAAACACCAAGTTGTTTTTGAAAATAATGTACGGCTCCGCCAACGAGAGCACCGGTAACCAACGCTGGAAGTGCCGCCGTTGCCAATGTTGCACCGGCAGCTAATACAATCCCGCCTGCAAGCACTCCGGATATTCCGGAACGTACCACCTGTACAGCAGGGTTAGATGAAACGGCTAATTTGCCCAGTTGTTGAAGTAAATAACCACGTAATTCCCATCTTCCTGTTTTAATGTTATGAGATGCTTTTATTAGCCATTTATGATTCGTTTCGTATCCTTTTAAAATGGTTTTATAGTAATAGTTCATTAATTCCCCTATATTTTGGGTATTCCAAAATAGGGAAGCAGCACCACCATCATCTGTAGCCGCTAATCTGCCTAAATCAAATAAGAAAGAGCGGGTTAAATCCTTAAGTGCCTGGTCTTTTTCTTTTCCATCTAAATTCTTATCTAAAGAATCTCCGGTAGCTAAATATAAATCGACATAATGGTCAGATCTGGTACTTTTTCCTCCGGCAAGACTTTTAGCTAAGTTTACGTGGTCAATTTGTCTGGATCTGCCTTTTTTTAATTTCGATTCAATGGCATTTGGGTATTTTTCTATTTTTCTGATTTTATTGTTATAACTGACATTGTGATCGTTTTTTACATCTGCAACTTCTAAATTTGCGTCGCGATTTCCGTTTGTCCTGCCGTTAGCATCATATCCCATTTTTTTGTCGGCAAAAGTATGCACACCTATTTCATGAATAAACATTCCGACTAAGTCTCCTATAGAAACGTTCTCTAAGTACCATTTGTTTAACTGAACTCCGATATTGCCAGGTTTTCCGGGATGATGTAAGGTTCCCTTATGATGATTCCATGCAGGAGTTATTTCTCCTGTATTCGTAATTTCAATTGTAATTTCATCGTTTGGAAAATCATTGCTTAAAGCAGTTCTCATTAGTTTTATTAATTTTTTAAGCTTTTCAATTGTTTTTTTGTTATCTCCTAATTTTTTATCAAATCCATTTTCAGGGTTAATAGTCATTCTTTGAATGATGTCGTTACTTGCAGCATTTTTAAGAGTTTGGGACTTACCATAAAATTGCAATGCTTTCGCACCCATAACATCAGCCTCTTTTTCGAGCCCTTTATCATCGTTTACATTTACTTTACCTTTCATTTGCAGAGTCGGTTTTACCCGCCCCTGTTTTTGCTGTACTACATGCCAGGCTTCGTGTGGTAAATGTTTTTCCTGTCCGGAAGCGATATGAATGTCGGTTCCCTGTGCATACGCGTGTGCCTGAAGCTGGGCAGGTTTGTCGGAGTTATAATGCACTTTGACATCATCGATACTATGGCCGGACAGATTTTCTATTCCGGACTTTAATTGGTCGGGAAGGCCGGTATGGTTTGCTTTTCTTTGAAGAATAGAAGCAGGGCGATTGTCCTGTAATGCTTTTGCTTTATTTTGAATGGTTTTCTCACTCAGACTAGCCGAAACAGCTTGTGTATCGCTTTTGGTTGTTTTATTGAAAGTCTGCTCCATATCACATTTTTTAGTGGGTAAACAAAATTCTATTCAGCTGTTTTTATTGGCTATATAGTTGTGAGTAAAAAATCAGGCAATAAGCGGCGTGTTTGCTGTTGGAAGTTCTTCCCCTGACGAACGAATCGTTTTTACTGCTTTTACACTCTGATTGGTAGATCTCAAAGTTTTTGAAGCGGCAACCCCTATTCCTGAAACAGCCGTAACAGCCTTTTGTGCACCTTCTCCTGCAAGTGCGCTGTGAGCATCCATACTGCCTCCTGCGAGGCCGGCAGCCACTTCAATCCAGTGGATTGCTGCTGCAATTCCGGTAAAAGCTTTATGGGCATTTGGATAGTTATCTTTATTTACAAAATCAATAAGGAAATGCATGACAGAGCGCAATGCCTTGGCGATACCAAATACCAGTCCTGCAATATTGAGAACAGACCCGGTGCTGGCACCCACTATTGTTGCCATGGCCTCAAACGCACGCAGTGAATCTATCAGCTTTTTTTGTGTTTTACTAGGCTTGTCTTTGCCATGAATCGTGATGGCCCCGCGCACAATCTTTGCTACCCCAACCGCTATCGCTGCGATTCCCGGACCTAATGCGACTCCATGTGATAAGGCAAGTATGGCGATACCGGCAGACAGGGATAATATACCTTCGAGAATTACAAATCCGCCCACCACCTGATTCGATAGAAAGTACTGTTGTACTTCGCTTGAGTTTTGAAACTGGGTTACGACGACCTGATCGCCGTTATGATGCACACCGCTCATGGATTTTGCCTGAACGGTTCCCTGCCATTTTCCATAATCCGCCTGACTCATCAGTGCATAATTGACACCCGGAACACCCAGATGGTCCATGGATTGAAATTGGGCCGTGTGGTCTTCCTGTATTTTTTTGGGCTGAATGGTTTTGGCATTTTCCGGAGGACGTGAAATGCTGGCGCGCTGAATGGCACGCTGGCCCATATGGGTTGCTTCCTGTTCCAGTGCCGGATCATTATTGACCGGTGTGCCGCCAACCTTCATGGTTGGTTTTACGCGTCCTTCCATTTGCTGTACCACATGGCCTAATTCGTGGGGCAAATGTTTTTCCTGCCCCGGTGCCAAATGAATGTTTGAACCCTGTGCATAGGCAAGGGCCTGTACGGTTGCCGGTTTGGAGGAATTGTAATGTACTTTGACATGATCCAGGTTTTTATTGCTAAGACTCTCCATTCCGTTTTTTAAAGCATCAGGCAAGCCGGTGTTATTGCTTTTTCTTTGAATGGAAGCAGAACGATTGTCCTGCAATTCGATTGCTTTATTACCTTTTACGTTTCCGGCGGAAGAGGTAAGCTGTTTGGTCTCTGTTTTATCCTTTGCGTATTTCATAGTAGTATAAAATTACATTTGCTGTTTATCCACTTTTAAAGCAGGCTGTCTCAGGCCGTAATACCTGCACTTCCGGAACCCGGGTCAGGGGGCGGATCTTTACGAAAATCTTTGTAGTTGCCTTTGTTTTCATGTTCCCCGTCATCGGTAACATAGCCTTCTTCATCGTCCTCACTTTTATAATCGAGCTTTTTTTTGCTTTCAAATTTATGGCTCTCATTGCATTTTTTGCACAAAGCCCTTAATCGGGAAGGGTCATTATGATCTTCTTTCATTTCTTCATGAGAGGCTCCTCTTGCTTTCAGGGCACGTTCCCTTTCTGCCCATGGCGGAAAATGATCCAGGGCTAAGGCACGCTGGCTGTGTTTATTTCCTCCTTTACTGGTATAGTCAAATCTTGTCAGGTCCAGGTTTATCTTTCCTTTTGTTGTTGAAGCCAGTGGCCGTGTGCAGGCAGGACAGCTGTAAACATCGCGGTATTTACTATTGTGATGCACGCGTTTGTGTGCCGTTTTTTTTATCACCTTTTCTACAGTTTGTCTGGGTATGGTAAATCGTTTTTGCTTTTTACCCTGTGGCGGTACATATTCATCCTCTGATGAATCGTCTTTTTTATTTTTCTTGCCTAACTGAATAACAGTACCTGATATTTTGCCTTGTAGCTGAACAGTTTGGTTTGCATCAGTGGTATAATCTGCTGGCTCCTGCAGCCTTCTCTGAACAAGTGACAGCTCCCGATTATCTTTCAGTTGTACCGCAGCACTACTACGATTTACATTCGCGGCAGTTGTTACGGTTTTATTGTCTGATATTTTACCCTGATATCTTTCCATTCCTGCTTTTTTTAATTTAAAGGGTTTCCTGTTTTGATTCGAATCTTAACTGTTTTGGATGAAACTTTTAAAAGCGGCGGCATCTCCATTAAAAACATCAAAATCGTTGGACTGATTATTTAAGGTATAGTTCGCAGATTTTTGCCATAACGTCCAAGGCTGGGATTTCCAGACGTTTGGTAAAGTGAGTGTGGCATTGTAATCGGCTATCCATAACTGGTAACCCGCAAAAGCAGGATCTGTCAGATAGGCATTTGCAGTATTGTTATCTGTATAAATAAGTGGTTTTCTTCCTGTTTTTTGCTCCAGCAACGTTAAGAATTGCAGTAAATTGGGCTGTATGGCAGTTTTGTCAATCCCGGGATCGATACTGGTTTCTTCAAAATCGACAATAGGAGGGAAATCGGTTTTTGCAAATTCACCAATGACTCCCAGATAATTAGCCACCTGTTTGGCGGGATCATCATCGCAATGGTAAAAATGATACGCACCGCGCACAAAACCTTTTGCCTGAATTGCCGGCCAGTTGGTTTTAAAACTCGAATCGGTATAGGTAATGCCTTCTGTCGCTTTGCATATGATAAAAGTCAGGCCGTCGGACTGTTTGTTAAGAAAGTTGATTTCGTCTCCCTGATATTTTGAAATATCAATTCCAAAAACGGTAAAATTATCGGCTATTGCTGGTGCTGTATTCATAGTTTGATTTTTGGTTGGTTAAATGCCTTTAGGCTGGATTATTAGTGTCATGCACATTCTTTTAGAAATCAATGTCATCCTGAGCGAAGTCGAAGGGCATCCTGAGCGAAGTCGAAGGGCATCCTGAGCGGAGTCGAAGGCTTTTTAGACAAGAAAGTGCTTCGACTTTGCTCAGCCTGACATCAATTTCAAATTATACTCAAGGTGTAGTTTTTAATCTTTTAATAAGGTTACCTGTACCGGACCGATTGCCCCCGAATAATCAACAGCGGAACAAAACGGATGATGATGAACCAGCTGTTTTAAAGCTTCAAGTCTCCGGTCGTAATAAGGTAGCTCTATTTTTTTACCGGTAATGAGGGGAATCATATAGTCGTTTTTTAAAGGATATACTTTAAAAAAGGGCTCCTGAATCTCAAAAAAAACATCCTCATTGTCCAGCATAAAATCAATATTGTATTTCTTGTTTTTTACGATTCGGTTATCGTCTTTTAACAGGAGACTGATATGGTCCTCTATTTTATTCAGCATCATATCAATTGATTTTTCATGAGTTTTGGCTACTAAATACAGGCTCTTTGCTGTGATTAAATAACCATTGATGATGAGATCATGATATTTACAGCAATGATTCAGGGCAATTGCAATGAGGGTCTGGGTATAATTCAGATCGAAATTGTTTTTCCAGTTTCCAATTTTGAGCTCCGTTTTATGCGTATAAATATGCTTTTTAGGAAGCAGGACAGCAGGTTTGTCTTCACTATTTTTCATAATCGTTTCTATTTTTCCTGATCCTTATTATTGCATCGGCCTCAGCTGTTTTTAAATTCAAAAATCCAAAAAAGACATAACAAATAGCATGGCTGAGATGTTTTTCGCAGCCACGCTATTCTTACATTAAAGAGCTTTCGCTTTTTTAAAACCTAACATAGCTGTAAATAAAGCTTTGGCATGTGGTCTTGCGGTTAATATATCAGGTGCATAAGGTGTATTGTTTTCCGGATTCCATGGGCCGACACATCCGCCTTCATTGACAGGTTTTCTGGTAGCAGGGCTAACGGGAGCAATTGAAAATAATCCGAACGCTTCCTCGTCGTAGTAGTTTCCGGGAAAATGGGGCTTAAAACTCATGTCAGGCCCTGGATTCCATACTCCCGAACTGCATGTCAGTGCTGCATCAGGATCATTACATTGTGATCCCGGCGGATCTGCTTTCCACCATTCATCAGTCCATTCAAAATAGGTACCTCCACAGCAAACCCCCGCACCGCTATCAGATCGATTGGCGACCATATCGTTATAATGACCTGTAACATAAGTAACCAAATTATCCATCTGAGAAGCATTCATTGGCTGAATATTTCCTGCACCATCGTGCGTAGAAGCAGGAACTCCCCATTCGGTAAGCATTAAAGGATGAGGATTTGCAGCAGTTGCTGTTTTAAATGTGGAGAATAAATCATCAAACCCATTTGAATTGGTCCAGTTTCCGCGATAGGAATTATAGCCCCAAAAGAAATTGCCTGCCGTCATATATTGGTTTCCGTTAGTGACACTATGCATACTGTCATCAGAATTTACCAGTGTGGTCAGCTTCCCCGGAACGGTACTGCCAATGGCGGTAGCAACCTCGTTCCAGTATTTAAAAAACAATGGATTTTGGATTACATTCTCTGCATTCACTTCATTTGCCATTGCAAATCCCATTACTGCGGGATAGGCTCTCCAGGCAGACGCCAGATTAATTAAGGCGGTTTTGAATGAAGCACGCAAATCTACATTTGCCTTGTCCGACCAGGTAAGAGGCAAAAATGCCTGCTGATTGGTTTTGGGTGGTGCGTAACCCATTAATACATAAATAGGATTTTCGCCATTGTTCCAGCAGGCATCCAGAAAATCTTTGTGCTCGTGGTCCCAGGTTCCGGGATTTCCACCTGCTATGAGCTGTGCAGAGTCAAGAGTGTTGTAGGTTTTTAAAAGATTGACTCCATTGGTTCTCATCAGTTCGAGGTCTCTTCTCCATACCGAGTTCCAGGTATTAATTGTAAAATCTCCGTAGGGAACAAAAGCGCTACAGGCTCCCCAGGGTACGGGTGAGTAACTCACTCCGTTGCCAAAGAATGGCTGACCGTTAACCGTAATTTTATACTGGTCAATGGCCCAATTTGTAGTTGATTCCATAATAAAAAGTTTGTTTTATTAAATTGTTTTGGATAGTTATTTTTTGAAAAAAACATCTAATTAATTCATTTGCGTAACATTCAGCGTGCGGTTTTCTTTCTTAAATTCTCTTCGGATACCTTCCAGCAAATCCTGAAAGCTTACTACGGTTTCGTTTTGCTGAATGGCTTTCAGGGCACAATAGCGTAATACATTGATAATGGCACCACCAGCGAGTTCGTATTGTTCTGCAATGTTTTCGAGATCAATAGCAGGATCGAGTTTACATTTTCCGGAAAAGGCATTTTCCCATAACAGCAGACGTTCTTCCGGAGCCGGCATTCCAAAATGAATCATCGACTGAAACCTTCTTGAAAAAGCCTCGTCCATATTCTCCTTTAAATTCGAAGCCAGTATCACTACGCCCGGAAAGTCTTCAATGCGCTGTAATAGATAACCGGTTTGCTGGTTGGCGTGCCTGTCGTTGGAAGAGGAGGCACTGGTTCTTTTCCCAAAAAGCGCATCTGCTTCATCGAAAAACAAAATCCAGTCTTTATGCTGCGCGACGTCAAATATTTTCGACAGGTTTTTTTCGGTTTCCCCAATGTATTTGGAGACAATCATCGAAAGGTCGACCCGATACACTTGACGATTGGTGTTTTTGCCCAGTAACGTAGCCGTAAGGGTTTTTCCTGTTCCCGGAGGCCCGTAAAAAAGCGTCCGGTACCCGGCTTTGATTTTGTTTTCAAGTCCCCATTCGGTCATCAGGGTTTCCCCGTGATTCAGCCAGGCGTTAATTTCCATTACCTGTTCCATGACATGATTTTCCAAAACCAGATCAGACCAGCTAAGGTTGGTCGTGATTTGCTGGGCGGGAAACGAAACACTATGCTCCAGCCGTGGTAAGGTACCGGTGATAAAATAATGCAGCCAGCGCTCGTTAACCGTTATGGTCTGGTTTAGAAGTGGCACATTTGATTCTGTGGCTTCCAGAATCAAAACCTGTTCTTTTGCCAGGATGTTAGCAGCACTTAAAACGTTCAGTATTTCCACCTTTAACTCCGGATTGACCGCCGTGATAAGAAAAGACAACGTCTGGCCTGTGGGTATAAATCCACTGTGATTTTTATTGATAACGCCGCCAAATTCCGTAAAACCGCGATCGTACAAGGCATTTTTACTGAAGAAAATATCCAGTGCTTCCGGTTTGATCTGCGGGGCCAGTATCAGGGCAAGGCAAAGTCTTTCGAACAGGTTCAGATTCCATTCTTCCAGTTTTTGATAGTACACACTGTCTTCAGTTTCTGTTGAGGCTGCGGGCAGCGGAATATCCATCCAGTGATTTTCATGGCCTTCCTGAAGCAGGTAACTGCAGATGACCTGATCAATTACTTTTTGCAGCCAGTCCATCTCTCTGTCCAGTACCAGTAAGTTGGGATTAGTTTCCATAATTGGCAAAGAGTTTTTCGACATCGTCTAAGTTGGCGTCTGCCCATTTAAAATACAATAAGGCCGTGTTCGGATTCAATTCATTGGCTTGTAACATATCCAGAAAATAACCCTGTGCATTTTGCATGATCATTTGCGAATTCTGGCCGGCATCGTTATGAAAGTTCGAATTGTAGAAAGTATCTGTCCATTCTGTCGAATTATTGGTTTTACTAATGAAATCACTAATAAAATAAGCCAGTTTTTCCTCCTGCACCACCAGTTTTTTCGCTTTAAAATAAGCGGGTTTTCTTTTGGTCTCACGATGGTAGTATTCGATATCCTTAGACTGGATTGTTTTGGTATTTTCCTGTCCGAAAATATCCACCAGGCCAAAATTTTCACTTTCGCTCGCCAGTTCCAGTTCCGCTTCTTTTTCACCGGCAATGGCAAGTGTGGTGGCTGTTGCGGTGGCACTTTCTGTCACAATATAAATTTCACGAAAAGAGAATAAAGTCTGTGTCAGTTTTATAATTAACTGCTGCTGAATATCATTCCAGTTATTGATTTTTACGGACTGCGGTTCTTCGGCTTTAAAGATAAAACTTCCCTTATTCGCAAAAGCCAGTATCTGCTTGCTGAATTCAAATTGTCCTTCAATAGCGGTCTGGCCATATCCGCGGCCGGAGTATGGTTTTGAAATCCCGTCACTAAAATTCCAGTTCGGTGCATTTAAAAGTACTGCAGCACTTAAGTCGGCATCTTCCGGAGCGATGATCGTATTGCGGTACAAATTGCCCAATACGGTAATTTCGCCATTTTTGATCTGAAAATAATCGCCGGGAAAGAGGCTTTGGCTTAAGGGCTTTGTCGGTATAAAGCCGGCTGTTTTTAAATAAAACTGTCTGTAAAAGTTTTTATAGATGTTATCCATACGATCTGAGATTAAGAGATTAAAGTCCACTGAAACAAATATACTGCAACAGTGGACCTTTTAGTTTTCTTAAGAGGCCAGGGCAGCCGCATTTGCTGCAGCCAAAGCAGCCTGAAGCGATTGAAGTTCAACCTGGGCTTTGTTTAATTTGGCAGTGGCGCTATTCAGTTGTCTCGTGGTTTCATCATTGGCTTTATTGGCTTCCAGATAGGCAGCTTTTGCCTCAATATCAGCCGTAGCCAGCAAGGCCAGGATAGAGGAGTTGTCTTTTAGCGTAAAAGGCTGGTTCACACTCTTTTTTCCGGTCAGGGTCAGGTAAAGCGTTAACGCCTGTTTCTGCTCCAGCGCCGTGATCGCTTCCGATTCGAGACAAAGCGACTGCGCGGCAAAGATCGATTTCAGGGCAATAAGGGTAAGGGCAACAGCATTGTTAGCGTCTGTTCCGGCAGCATTTATTTTAGTGATCAGATCATCTGAAATAAGTGGGTTTAATGCTTTTTTGCGGATCACCACATTCGACAATTTATTGATAATTTCGACGGAGTAAATCAGTTTATTGATCAATTCTGCTATTTCTTTGGCGACGCCTTCGGTGTTTTCGTTGGCTGCCGTCATTTTAGAAAAGGCGATTTGCGAATTTTGGGTCAGGTCCAGTGCATTCTGAACGACCTGCTCGGCAAGTAGTTTATTGCTCAGCGACTGGGTTCTGCTGTTTTCTGCCTCCACTAAGTAGCCCTGGTATTTTATGGCTTTCTGGTTAAGGGACGAAACCACGGTCAGCTGCTGCTGAACAACAGCCTGAGCGTCTGTTACCTGAGAAGTTAATAAATCCAGGTCTGATTTTTTCTTTTCTGTAATTCCATATCTTTTCGGAGTTGGTTTTACTACGGCTATACTTTCCATATTTTAGAATTTAACGGGTTAGTTTTTACTGATTATTGGTTATGGAAAAATGAAACGGCTCTTCGTTTTCCCAATCGGATAAATTGTTGTTGTATTGATTTTCGGTTGTTTCATTTCCTGTATAAAAAGAAAGCACCACAGGAATGTAGGTCTTGCCGTCTATCAGCGCATTACCGAAATTATCTGTCGTAGTCGGGTCAATTACGGCCTCGTAGGTCAGTGAATTTTTAGAAACCGGACCTGCTGCAGTATAATTGCCTGAAGAAACATTCTCTGCCAGTTTCAGATTGAAGAAAAAGCCTTTTTTGTTTTTTATCTTAGGCAGTTTTTTAGCGACCATTTTTTCAAAAGAAAGATACAACTGATCCAGTTTCGTAGTCACGATTAACAATTTCGAATTGATTTCGGTCTGAATCTGAGTATAATTATTTAAAATCTGATTGTGTTCCTCATTCAGTGCTTTAATTAAGTCCTTATCCTTAACCGGATCAAGATTTTTAATCTTTTTGTTGAACTCCTCGTTTAACTGAATGATTTTTGCTTTTACGGCCGCTAAGTCCCCTTTGTACTGGTCAATATCATTTTTGGAGTACTGGATTTCTTTCTTAATGACAGATACCTCTATAGTTTCTTCAAAATAATCCAGTTCATTGCTGGTAAAAAGGTCTTCATTATACGACAAGTACATACATCTGTATTCGGTATGTTTATGATCGGTCTCGTCTACGGTAAAGGTAATGGCATAAGGCGACAACACCGGCAAATCAGGATGGATATGGATGTTTTTTGCCGGTTCTTTTTCTATGGCAATATCCGTTACGGCTTTTAGTGTATTTTTTAAGCTAAAAGTTTCCGATGGAGCTGACAGAAAATCATCGTATGTATTGATTCCTTTTTTGTAATCATCCGTAAATATGGTCAGCAGAAAAATCACGTACTTTTCGCCTAACGCAAGCATCTCATTATCTGAATCTACCAAATCAATAGTCTGGATGTTTTTGAATCCTTCTTTTTTGGAGCTTGCAACCAGTTGTCCGGCAGTTTCGACTGCTTTTTGGTCATTTTCAGCCTGTGTTTCAGCATTCGTCAGGTCCGTTTTGGCATGTGCTGCATTGGCTGTGGCAATTTTCAGGCTATCGGCAGCAACTTTTGCCGCGTCAAATACTTTGGTTTCATTTAGCTTTGCATTTTCAAGTGTCTGCTCTAAAGTGCTCAAAGCTTTGGAGGCCTGTGTGGCTGCTTTCGCAAGATCGGTGTTTTTCGGATCCTTTTTGGCCGCTTCAGCCGTATGACCCGCTTTTTCTTTGGCCTGAGGCAGTTCTTTTGTTAATTTGGCAATTTCGTCTTTTCCGTCCAGGACAACTTGGTCTGCATCCTGTTTTTCCTTAGTAGCGGTTTGTAAAGCAGCATTGGCATCACGCAGTTGATCTTTGGCCTGAAGGACTTTTTCTTTAGACAGTTTTGCCGTATTCAGCGCAGTAAAATAAGAATTTGAATTATCAACAGCAGCAGTAAGCGCTTTCGCCGGATCTGTATCTGAAGGCGAGCTAAGTGCCGGAATAAGCTGAACGTATTGCAGCGAATTTCCCATTGCCTCTTCTGCCGTCAGTGCTGAAAAAGTCGATTTTTTACTGTCCTTTACCAGGAAAAGATTATAGCTTTTTACCGGATTGTCCAAGCCAGGAGCGGAAGTGTTTTGCCCTTTTTCATTGCTTTTAAACGGCGGTTTGTAAAAGTCGAAAGAGACATTGTACGAGCCGTCGAAAACTTCCGGTACATGTACTTTTAAGTTATAGTTCAGGCTTTTGTTGTTGAGGTTGTAGGCCACTTTTGCAGCTTCCAGTTCCACCTTATTCGATTCGATAGCACCCTGCGCATTTTTCGTCACGACACTTGCTGCTGCTTTGGCATCATTTTCGGCGGCCACAACGGCTGCTGTAGCTGTAAAATCGGCGGTTGCCACCTTCAGTAAATTGTCTACCGAAGCGTCTGTAGCTTTGGCTTTGTCTTCTACGGTAGAAGAGGCCACTTCGGCAATAGAAGCAGAGGTTTCCATGGCATGCTGGGAGGCTACTTCTGCCAGATAGGCTGTGGTATTCATCAGCGTATACGCCTCAAAACTTTGCTGATAAATCTGCGTACCGTAGTCGGCGGCATTTACAATACTAAAAATGCTTCCCATATCGCTTGCCAGTCGTACGATAGCATTGGCCGCAATCTGAATGTTAGAAGCACTCACGGCGACATTGGTTACCGATTGTGCCGTGTAGCTGTTTTGCTGGCCGGCCGACAATACAATATTGGTAGAAATATTTTTGCTTTCAGTAGCCTGCTTTTTAACTTTTTGCGACTGATTGTATTTTTTTGCTGCCGTAACAGACTTGTCGTTGGTCACTATTTCAGCGCCTTCGGCATAATAAAGTGTAAACATGGAAGAATTCAATTGGGAGTCCAATTTTTTCTTATTCGATTCCTGGCTTTCTAATGAGGCCAATACACTGGAATGTAGATTTTCACTGTAGCTGTTCATAATTGTTCTTTTAGTTGATTAATTTTTATTTTCAAGGGTCGGTTTATTATTGTTCTTATTTTTAAATCAGGATGGGCTAATACGGCCAGTTGACGTGCAGCGGTTTATCCATCCACGGGTATTTCATGATCGAAAAAGCAAAGGGAGATTTGTTGATCAGGACATCGTAGGGTTTCTTGTCTACGGTAAGTTCCCATCGGTCTTCCATCTCAAATAAAGTTCCTTCACGCACCAGCCAGTTGCCTCTGAAACCGGTCACCGAACATTCTCCAATGGCATCCCAGTACGAAATAGCCGCCTGTATCAGGCCATTTATCAATTGGGTATTCGCTTCCGTAATTTCAATTTCATCCGGAACGGTGTGCAGCATCGATAACCCGCATAGTACTTTGTTCAGCGGTAAATAGGTTTCTTCCGTTTCCGTTAATCCGGTCACTACATATTGCAAATACTGAACGGCACTAATCTGATTTTCAATACTCGTAAATTCGTTATCCTTTACCAGTCCAAGGCGTTCAAAAAGCATTACGATATAGTCGTTTAAGAGTACGATTCCGGCATTTCGGACTGTAATCCCTTCTTTTACCGGTGTCTTTGGATGTTGCTGCATTTTTAATTTTTCGATTTTTGAAAGTGTTGCTTTTTTTTGTACCGTCTGAACGGTTTTTTTTTCGGCCTGAATGACTTCTCTGAAACTAAGCTGCAAAGAAGGTGGAAACTGATACAGCTGCTTTTCGATATCCGCAAGGAAGCTTTTTTTGGCAATTCCTTTTTTGGTGACCACCTCCCAGATCAGTTCGTTCCAGATTTTATCAATAGAAATAAGGCTCCAGTTGTCGTGTGCTGCAGCATTCAGCAGTTTTTTCAGCAAAAGGCTCTGCATGTCTTTTGCTGCGATGCCGCGAATGGTAATGGCACCCAGTACATGATAGAATTTCTCCAGAATTCTCAGGTACGATTCTTTGTTTTGGTCTACTTGAATGACCGCCTCACTTAAAATCCTGAAACTGATCGTTCGGCTCAGCCAGTCGGTTTGTGCTTCGGAAAGGAATTCTTTTTTGATTATTTTAAAGAATAGTTGGGGCGCACTGCGGATCATTTCATTCAGTACCTCTTTAATTTCGAATGTCCCGGAAATTGTAAAACCGGCTGGAATCTGTCTTTCGACAATGACTTGTAAACACCAGTCGTATTTTTCTTTTTCAGAAAGTTTTCGTCCGTTAAAGAGCAGGACATTTCCCGGAGTTGTTACTCTTTCTAATAGTCCCTGATCCGCAGGCAAATCTTCTTCGGGACTAACAGGAATGTTATTTTCTGTGAAAGAATAACGGGCTGCTGGTATGTTAAAAGTGTCGGTATCCATCGTATTTGTTTTGTTATCGAATATGCTGTTTTGACGAAGAACCCTTTGTTTTGCATAAACCGTAAAAGCTTTTTGCAGCATTTTCCCAAACAGGACTTCATTTCCTTTATAAGCCGAATAGTTCAGAAGGGTTTGCCAGAACAATTCCTTCAGTTCATGGCTGATTTCATTTTTCGGAAGCGCTTTCGATTGTTTAACCAGTTCAGCAGCGCTGTTTTTAATCCAGTTATTTTTCAGGAATATTCCGTTTTTTATAAAATAGGAAATGATGTCCTGAGCCTGTTTTTTGTCCTGTTTTCGCAACTGGGTGAATGCAGTATCATTGAAATTGGAAACCAGTAAATGCGACAGCTCCGCCTGAGCTTCGGGAGATGTACTCTGAAGCAGCAGGGCAAGCGCCACAATATCAATAGTACTGTTGTTTTTTAATTGGTTCAGGAAGGTTTTTTTAGTGGTAATACCAAATGATCTGACCCTTCCGGACTGCAATAATTTAGCAATGAACAGCATGTAATCCTTACGTTTCGTATTCGTTACTTTTTTCGCTAAGGAAATAAGCACCGTTTCCAGAAACAAAGAAAGGTCATGTTCCGGATGCAGCAGTATTTCCTGTACGCTTATCAGCAGCAAATCTTCGGTAAGAAGCTCTTTCGGAAATTCATATTTTTCTTTTGCATTTAAAATTTCATATACAATTTGTATGGTCTGCACGAGTTCCGTTTTTTTATAACCGGTCTTTTTGATCAGTACCTGCAATACGTCACGGTTCATGACTAACGGAAGTATTTTTTTGATAAAACCGTTATTTCCATAAGACAGGAAAACTTCAAAAGCCATTTTCGGATGCAGGGAAATAGTGCTGGTCAGTGCGTTTTGCAAGTCGGAAAAAACCTTGTTCTTCGCCGATTTTTTTTGCAGCTGTACTTCCAGTTTCGACAGCAGGTTCCTGAAATGTCGGGCCGGGTAATCTGAATTGGTTCGGGCGATTTCATTGCAGTAGGCCGTACTCAGCTGGTTGTAAATAACGGCTGAGCTCGTTGTTTTTAATGACGCGGGAATTTGTGCCGTTGTAAAGGCTTCCAGCAATTCTTCGGTATTCAGATGGTTCTTTTTGCTTAACTCTTTTATGCAATGCAGCAGAAAAACGGCAGCATCGGCACTTTTATTCCGGATCAGAAAGGCAATTCCGATTTGCCAAAGCAGTCTGCTGTTTGTTTTCAGTTTGAGCCTGCTGCTTAACGTATTCAGGTAGCGTATCGTATCACTGTTCAGTGAAGACGGGCTGCTGTCGAGTTTTGAAAACACTATTTGTAAAGCCGTTTCCTCTAAATCCGCGATTACGGACATCAAAGCCTCTTCGGCAGCGAAAATCCTTTTTATCAGCGTGCTGAGTTTGGCGCTGTTCTGATTGTTCAGTGCCGCCATCAATTCATTCAGGATATCTTTCTCCGATTTCGATTTTCGCGATTTTTTATCCGTCAGCAATTGTTCGAAAAGAACCCAGTAGTCAGTGCTTTTTTCAGATTGGTAAGGTGCTTTTTTTTGAGTTTCGTACTCCTGGGTCAGTGTTTTCAGGGAGAAAATAAAATCGTTATGTTCGGTAGTCTTGTCAGACAGTTTAATGATGGTATTTTCGATTAACAGAATAAGCTCCGGGTACGAAATATTGTAATGATTGGCCATTTGCAGGATACTGCTTTTAATAAAAGCGATCTTATTAAAAAGCGTTCCGCGTTCCAGCAGCAAAAAGTTCAGAATAAAGAAATACAGGTTCTTTTTGAAACTGGCCGTACTGGTCTGAACAATAGTTTCCTTGACCTGAAGGTTCGTCATGATCGAGGAAAATTCGATAATAGAACCGCTGTTATTTGGTTCAAGTGCGGCGATTATTTTGTTGACATTTTTGGCGTCAAACTGCCATGAAATTCTTTTGCGTACTTCTTCGTGCGTTAATCCGGTTTGTTTGATAATCGCAACAATTTCGGCCGGATGATGCTGCAGCAGCTCTGCCATAATCTGATTCGCAGAGCCTTCTTTATTTTGAAAATTCCATGGCAGATAGCCTTTCAGTAAAAACACAGTAAGGTTTTCGAGCATCGATTTTTCCTTATTGTATACAGAAATCAGGTTTTGTTTCTGATTGTTCTGGTTGATGATCAGTTCGGCTATTTTTTCCCGCAGCAGACTGCGGATCTTAACGCCCAGATCGAATTCAAGATCATTGTAGTCGCAGGCACCAAGATCTAATTCCAAAGACTGAATTCTCCAGCTCTGTTCGGGCGGACAAAGTTCATTGAATACGCTGGTCACTTCCCCCGGCAACGCAATTTTGCTCCAGGTACTCAGGCGTTCCTGAAGGCGGTATCCTTCTGCCCGGGTATCAAAAGTAGTATCCCACTTCAGACGTGCTACAATATGGCTGTTAATGGGTTCCATTTCTTGTTTCTAAAATTGAGGTTAAACTACTAATCAGGTTCAGGGCAGCCGTAACCGGATTTAGGACTGCGGCCGGGGCTTTAAGGGCTGTGGCTGTATCTCCCGAAGCTGGCTGCACCGGAAGTAATTTGTCTTTGTACCGCAAACTTTCATACCAGTACATATAATCGGGAATAAAAGTCTCCAATTCCTGAGTGCTTAAAAAAAGGCATTCATAACTTACGTTAAAAGGAAGGTTCAGTTTCAGAAATTGTTTCAGTCGTTTCTTGAATTCCGGGGTCTGCAGCGATGGAATAAAATCAGGGAATACTAATAAAATGCTTTTTTTGAATACTTTAGAAGCTATCGTGATTTTTTCATTGCCCGAAGAAACCGTAATACGGAACGAATAATTCGAAGCAGCCGTTTTTACATAATCATTTAGGCTTTCTGTCGCGATATTGCCTGCCGTAACCGCATATCTGGTGCCGGAAAACAGCAGATAACCGTTCTGCAAATCCGTGTCCAGAGTTGTTTCGTCGGTGGCGTTTAAAACATAATTCAGGTTGCTGACCGTTTCAAAACTAATAGTGTTAATCGTATAATACGCCTGGTTTACGGCATTCGGTTTTACGATTTCAAGAGTAAAGTTTAAAGGTTTCAAGAGTAAAACCGTTTCCAGCAAAAGACTTCCGTGCCTGTTTTCGCTAAACCACAAAGCTTTCTGAATGGTTTTATAAATAGTGGTGTTGAACAGATTTTCGATATTGCTTTTTTGATTGTCCAGTCCGGCCGAGATAAAATTTTTGTAGCTGTTCTTAAGCCCGAACAATAAATTCAGTTTCAGTTCCAATGCCGAAAAATTATTGAAGTCGTGCTGGTTTAGCTTCTCCTTTTTGTTGATTTGTTCTGATTTGAATATAAAATCGGTGGTATTTTCGTTTATCGCTCCAAACAGGCTGTCGCTAATTTTCGGAAGGCTCACCTCTAGGTTTCCGTCAGTGGTAGCGGCTATTTTTTTAGCTGCCAGAAAATTGTAGGCCTTTTGTCTGTTGTAGGACAACAATCCGAGGTTTTGCAAATACAGGCTTTTTAAAATAATCCGGTCTTTTCTTTTGTCTCCGGTATACACAGTGTCGTGTATAATTGCATCAATCAGTTTTGGGGATTCCCCATGTCTGGCCAGCAGGTGATCCAGCAGATTGTTTCTTCGGTCGAGGTTCGTTTTTTCCCCTTCCATGATTTGCATTAAACCAAAAATATACGGATTGTACGGATCCTGCTGGTATTCGAACCAGCTTTTTTCCAGTTGTTCCGCGGGGGATTCGTTGCCGTAACTGTAATTAAAAGCCCTATTGTCTTTCAGCAAAGGCTTAATGTGAGGCACGGTATACAGCGACTGATAAAAGTAACTTGGTGAGAACATTTTATAAGGCACCGGGTATTCCAGATGTTTTTGCTGGTATTTATCTTTTACGGCATAAAAAGTTTCTTCATCGGAAGGAGCGCCGCAAAGGGAATTTTTAAAAGAAAACAGCTGGGAAACATTCGCCAGTTGCGAAAACTGGTTGGCCAGTATCTGATCAAAGAGGGTCAGATAGCCTTTTAGCTGACGTGCCTGTGCCACCTGAACGGGTTGCGAGGCATTTTCCAGCGTATCATCGCCAATGCCGTACTGATGCGGAAATGTATTTTGAATGGAGTAGTAGCTGTTGATGTCCCTAAAACTGCTTTTTGGCGTTTTTGGACGGGTTGTAACATTGATGCAGGCCAGAGTTTCATTAAAATGATCCATATTGCTGCGTAAAGCTCCGAAAGTATCGGCCGGTAACTCTTTTCCGTTCGCATTTAAGCTCAGTTTTTGGTTTTGAAAAGAAGCCATCACATCAATAGCCAGGATTTCGCTTATTTGGGACTGAAGCACCGCAACCGGCATCTGATTCTGATACAGCTGCACGCCCGATACTGAGGCAACACCTTTGACAGCGGCTATGATGGGTACTAAATCGATTCCTTGTACGGTATCTTTTTTATCGGTTAGGGAATCGGTTAAAATCCAGCCGTTTGCCAGTTGTGGACCGTCATAAATCTCTTCGGCTGTGTAGCCGTTTTGTTTTAAGGTATCGTAACCTGACTGCGTTATTTTCGAAAATATATAAGAACGGATACTGGTTTGCAATTCCTGTAAAACAGTAGAGGGGTCGGCATCTTTTTCAAGTACAATTTTGGTATCAATCCAGCAATCTACCGGAAGCAAAGCGATTGGAGTATTGAAAATTTCCCCCAGATTACGGCTTTTGTTCAAGAGGTAATAGGCCGATTTGCAAAGCCCTGAAATTTCAGCCGGATCCGTAATTGCCGGATCTATATACAGATAAACCTGATACACCTTATTAAAAGGGAAAACATTATCGCTGTAACAAAGGATCATAACATTGTCGATATTATCAACGCCATCGATCAGGTATTTTTTATAATCATCGACAGTATAAGGGGCAGTCGTGAGGATTTCATAAGGCTGATAGAACTGGTCTTCCATTTCCATCTTGCCGTCAGGACCGGTCAGGATGTCCGCAACACTAAAATCGGTACAATAGCCCAGTTCGGTCAACGCATAACAGAACTGGTCCAAAATCGTCATTCCGGGATCACTCGGGTTGAAGTTCGTCCATTCGCTGCCGATATGTTTTTGCACATAATCCATCGCCTCTCCCTTCAGGAAAGTAAAATCCTGGGAAGGAGGAAGCTGTTTTTTGGTGATGTGATTAGCGTTATCCATGGTGATTTAAAAAGTTATAGTATGCTGGTCTGCTGAAACTAAAAGCGCTGCGGGTCCGTAAGGCTGCAGCTTGGTTTTAGCGCTTTTTATAATAGTTTGTATGCCGGTTCCGGGATCAAGGGTATAGCTTGAAAAAGAAATACTTTCGACAGCCTCAACGCCTTCAATTGTCCTGATGAATGTATTTACCCCGGCGTCGGTAAGTGCCTGGTTTATTTCTATTTGGGACGGAAAAGCTGTGATCCAGGGGGACAAATACTGTTTGAGCGCGAGGTTTACCGTATTTTGAATCAGCGTTTCCTGATAGCCGCTTTTCACTGTTATTTTTGCTGTAATGGTCACGTATTCCGGATTGAAATTGGAAACATTTACAGCAGCGAAAGGCGAGGTATTGTCATTTAGAAATTTTTGTATGTCGCTTTCAAGGCAGTTCGTTACCAGCGGAAGATAGGCACTCGTGTCGCTTTCATCGGTTATTTTACGGACGACGTAAACAGTAGTGCTGTTGTCTGATTTTTTCTGCACTACTTTTGAATAATAAATGATATCGAATTCTTCAGCGATCAATGTATAATAATCAGCAGGCGTAACGGCTCTTTTTTTGGTTTTGATACTGTTGCTGATTCTTTGGTTTTTAGTGGTTTTATTTTCTGCTGCTTTTCCCCCGAAAGAAGCAAACGGCTGTACCAGTGTCGCGATCTGCGGAATAGCAGTTTGCGGTTTGGTGATCGTGTTGCTGCTGATCTGCGGTGTTTGGGTATCAGCCAGAAATGTCGTTCCGGTGCGCTCTGCCATAAATCCGTTGGTTTGCAGAAAAGTGGTATTGGAATAGGTATTCACTTTACCGCTCACCACAATGGAAAGCCAGTTGTTGGTGCCAGGCATAAAAGTGCCATTATTAGCACAGTCTTCCGGAATGGGAAGTACTATAATTCCCGAACATTTAAACTGATTGGTCTGATCAGATAAGGCTTTTATTTCTTTCCAGCCGGAATTGTTCAGATAGAAATAAGACACCGTGTCTCCGGGACTAATCGTTGTTGCATTTCGGGCAAGCTCAAAATATAAATTTAAAGTGCTGTTGCATATTAAATGTTCCAGCTCCACGAATAATGCTCCCGAGTAACCAAATGACGGATAAAGCGGAAAACCGGCTGTCAGGTCGGTTTGCGGAGCACCTGCAATAGCGGTATTGGCTACTGTAGCGGTAGTATCGGTACTGTCAAACAACTGGTAATTATTAAAAGGAGTATAGATAAAATACTGTAGCGGATAATCTCCGGCAGTACCATCCAGCTGATAGCGTATACTTGCCTTGTAATTTGCCGACAAAGTTTTGATTTTCGGGGCAAAGGGCAGGTTGGCCGGTACGATAAAATTGGAAACCGGGTCGCCTTTTGCCTTATTGAAAAGATTCCCGTTCTGCAAAGCAATATTCGCTACGACATTTGGATATATTTCGGAGCCAAAACCATATTCATTTCCGGATAAAACCATTTTTATACATCCGGAAGAACTGGTATCCGTGTATTTGAAAGGCTGGTTTTGAATGTACGGATCCGGTTGTAGTGTACTGGTCGGTTCTTCTTTCGAATGTGAATTGATACTATATTCGAAATAACTGCTGCAGGTACTGTTGAAAGGCACATTCGGATCTCCCGCTGCAGAATCAAATAAATAAAGCGCAGTAAAAATCTGCTCAGCGGGAATAAAAACAGGCTCATCTTCAGATACAACAGGAGTTACAACGGGAGGCACGACAGGTTTGGTGGTTTTGGTCATGGTCAGGTTATTCCATGTTTTTTCCTGCAGAATACTAAAAGCAGCCGTAAAACAGGGATTATTAAAAGGCCCCGCAAGAATCACGGGAGGTGTTTCCTTTGTTCTGTGCAGGAATCTGGCCAGACTGGTGTTCGCTTTGAGCACCGGGCCTGAGGCATCCGGGTAAGCGATATAATTATTGTAAGCAGCATAATACGTCCTGAAATCAGACGGAATCTTATCCCAGTCTATACTGACCACAAATTCAGTAAGCGGCTTGCTGAATATTTCATTGTTAGCGATTATAAAATTAGAATTGAATAACGGAATCGGACCAAAAGGAGGGAAGGGATTTTTGGTATTCAATTCCCCAAAATCGTTATACAATTGAAATGTTTTTACTTCTGTAATATCCAAAGCTATTGTAATAGCCTGTATTTTTGGAGGCGTGCCGGGTTTGGAAATGGTTTGGAATACCATTTTAAGCAAAGGCCAATTCGACTGTATTCCGTCCGGATTGATAAGAAAGGGCTCAATGGCCGGTTTAGAAGGGTCAAGGCTAATAGTGATGATAAGACTGTTGGCAGACACAGTACTTAACTGAAAGGCAGACGGTAATAAATGGACTTCCAGCCAGCTCATTTGGGTACTGAGGAAATAACGGCCGCCCTGAAATTCATTTATATTAATGGCCGAATCAAATTCGAGTGTCAGCGTGATATCCCTTTGGCCTTCGCGCAACAGCAACATCGGAGAAGCAAAAGCAATTCCGGTATAGAGCGGGGCGGCCGGAGGAGTTGTATCTCCAAAAGCAGACCAGCTGATTGTTTTACCGGTTTCGTCCTTTTGAATCACGGACGGTTTGGCAATAGTCTGTAAGTTATAGGACAAAGTATTCGGCGCTTCCTGGTACGAAAGGGTCTGCACGCTTTTGATCACGGCCGGATTTAGCGTGACGTCTTTTTGGGAAGCAAATAAAATGGGATTCTTGTCCGCATCAACGCCGCCGTTAAATAAAGTACCTTCCGGCAACTCAAATACCGAATTGTTTTTGGCCAGTGTGGCGTATAAAAAGACACGGTCTGCAGCGGCAGGTAATTTGGTCTGTTTTAAAATGTCTTTATAATAAAAATCAAGGTGTTTCTGAGAAATTCCGTTGAGCTGGTCCTGCTGTACTTTCAGTACATTTACAAAAGAACGCAGCAGTGTCGTATCCGGAAATTTACTTTTCTGAAGGCTTAATTTTTTAAATTCATTGGAAGAGTGGTGAATGATAGTTTCTAAAAAACCAAACAGGCGATCCCCAATTCTCGTCAGGATAC
The DNA here is from genome assembly GCF_020991415.1 of Flavobacterium sp. ENC. Classification (GTDB taxonomy): domain Bacteria; phylum Bacteroidota; class Bacteroidia; order Flavobacteriales; family Flavobacteriaceae; genus Flavobacterium. Next base: position 400,557 of record NZ_JAJMOY010000002.1, read on the forward strand.
CGAGACAAAAGGAAGTGATGGTACCGAGTGCATTCAGGATCGTTTGTTCGGTGTCGTATCCGAAAATTTCCCAGAAAGGACTTTTGTCCTTATTGATCGTCCAGAGCGAAACCTGAAACGATGCAAAGTCGTTATACGGGGCACCGGCAATAAAAATTCCTTTAGACGGAGCCGTATACAAATATTGCCTGAAAGCCTGAACTGCCCAGAAATCAATACTTAGTTTCGTCTGAACTTCGTTGAGTATATAATTTTTAAGGTCGTACTTTTCGTTGCCGATCTGCATATAATGCGTCCAGCGTTCGATGATTTTATAAATTGTTGTAATATGGTCAAATAGTTTGTTCAAGGCATTGGAATTCGAAATTCCCTGGCTTTCTGTGCTTATTAAAGTCTGAATTTCGGTACAGCTGTTTTTATAAGTACTATGCAGCCCTTTGAAATTGGTGCCGGAGATAGCAGCCATGAGGAAAACAGGATCTTTCAGTAAAAACGGATTCCAGTTTCCTTCGATGGTATTGGTATTATTATAAAAATTAATCAGCTTGCTGAATTCGGTAAGAAAGTACAACCAGTCCTGCTCGGTCCTTCCGTCCAGTAAATACAGATTTGGAACGAGTGCTTCGTTGCGTGAATTCAGGGCGCTATTTTGATCGGTTACAATCATTATTATTTTCGGGATAAATTGGTTCCTTCCTTCAGGTGAAAAGGAAATACATAATTATGTCTGGTATTGGTCTGCGAATAGATGTAAATGATCAGTATTTCGATTACCCCATTCGTCAGGTCCGTGGCGGCAACCCGTACTTCCTGTACCAGTATTCTGGGTTCATAGCGTAATAAGGAAAACTTGATAGTTTCTATAATTTCGCCTTTTAAATTCGGATCAATTTTTCTAAACATAAATTGCTGTAAACCGGAACCAAAATTGGCTTCCAGCGTACGCTCTCCCTTGCGGGTATTGAGGATAATATTGATCGACTCGTTGATATTCGTTTCATTGGAAGAGGTATTCAGCTGATAATTACCCACAGAAAAAGACACGGGAAAAGCCCATCCCGAACCTAAAAAGGTGTTTTCTCTTTTATCTTCCGTATTATCCACCGATCATTACATTAAAAGCTCCAAGGACAATTGATCCCCCATGAGCAGTCTGATCTCCCATTCTTGCGGCAGGCAATCCGCCTATCATTACAGTTGCCGATCCTTTTATGATCGAATCCGGCGGCCCGACACAAACCAGCATGTCACCGACCCTCGCTGCCGGTAATCCACCGATAAGGACCGTTGGTTCTCCTACGCCAATTATTGGCCCGCCAACGTGGGGAACCGGTGGCACGGCAGGAGTAACCATCGGACATTCATGAAAATCTGTTAATCGTGCTGCTGGTGGCATGGGTTTATTGTTTATTGTTTATTGTTTATTGTTTGTTGTTTGATCGTTTGTCTTTACTCTTTACTCTTTATTCTATACTCTTTTTCTCACGCAAAGTCGCAAAGTCGCAAAGTCGCCAAGCTAAAAACCTCTGCCCCTCTGAACCTCTGCCCCTTTGTACCTAAAAACCTCAGAACCTTAGCGCCTCAGAACCTCAGAACCTTCCTCTTAATTAATCATCACCATCGCGCCTTTCAGCGTTAACTCCATTCCTCCTGAAACCTGCGCCATTTGTCCGCCCTGAGCGGAATATTGCATGTCGGCATTGTCTTTAATATTCAGCCCTTTTGTGGCTACATCGCCGCCACTGGATTCGATAGTAATGCCCTGCATGCCTTTGATGCTGACATTTTGCTGTGCCGAAATGCTAATGTCTTTTTGACTGGACAAATCAATCCCGCTTTCCGACATGACCAGCGTGTTTTGGTTCTGATCGCTGACGGTGATTTTTTTATCCTTATCGCTGATGATGATCGTATTTTTATTCGGCGTGGCAATAGTCCAGACGATATTTTCGTCATCAAACTGGACTGAAATCCCGGATTTGGACACAATGGCTTTGACTGAATTTTTTTCGTTGGGTTCCAGGCCCGTAAACGGTTTTATTTTCGTACCGCTGTATAAACTGCCCAGAATGACAGGATAGCGCGGATCTTCGTTTAAGAAACCAAGAATGACCTCGTCTCCGACTTCGGGCAAAAAGAAGGCTCCGGCACCACTGGTCGAATAAAAATTGGACAGTCTGGCCCAGATTCCCGCACCATTGGCATCAAACAAAGGCACATTCACCAGAATCCGGAATTGCGAATCGGGATCTTCATACATTTGTTTTACGGTTCCGTTGAACAAACCCCTTGCGCCCGGAATAAGTCCGGAAGCCGGCGGGGACATTACATCCGGTTTTTCGGTAAACCAAAGCGGCGAAATGCCCAGATAGACTTCAGAAATCCAGTTTCCCTGTGAAAGGTCGTGCACAACGCCCGCGATGAGGTAATCGCCGTTAAAACGATCCCCGACACCACTAAACGTCATGTATTTTCCGGGATCAATCAGGTTGGTTCCCTGAAATTTGGCTTCACCGGTTATTTTGGAATATTCACTTTTAATGATTTGCGCTTTCGACCAGGCAGTTAAATCTGCCGTTTCCAGTGGTCCTGAGGTCTGCAGCTGAAAAGCGGAAAGTCCGATTACCTCAGATAATTTTTGAGAACTTAAATTTCCGGATCCGCTTACATTTGGCGTGGCCTCACTATTGATGACCACCTGATTTTTATAATCCCAGGTATTGGCCGTTACATTTCCTAACTGATTCACAGCGTTTAGTTTGGCATTAAATTCAAGTAAATTGTCACCATACGTTACCGTAAGGACAGAACTGGTATCACTATCGGGAGCAGTTACGGAAACTTTACCGTTGATGGTGGTTACAATTAACCCGTTGGTTTCGGCGAGGGCAAGAATATAGTCCCAGTCCGTTACATAATATTGTACCTGTTCCGGCCAGGTGGTTGTGGTGGCCGTAACATTGGCAGTTAATCCGGAATAGGTTCCTATGATGGACGAAATGATATCGCTGTCTTTTTGATTCGAATACGTCAGGCTTTTTCGGCCCACAATCATTTTGACTGCCGCATCACGACATTCGATTTCCAAAGCCGATCCTACGAGGCTGTCAATACGAATAGACTGGCTCATGATGACGCCGCTAAAAATAACGGTATTAACCGCATCGTAACCCGCCAGGATACTAATCGCTGCCCCGGGAACAAAAGTGGCAGAAGAACTCGCCTCAAATTCTCCCGTACTGGCTTCTCCGTCTAAAATCACAATTTTGGCAAAGGCAATGCTGTTGACGCTTTTTTCGATATGAACAGAAAGTACGCTCAGCTCATCAGGTATGGTGCTGCCACCCACCTGAATGGAGAAGGTTGCGATTCCGCCGGCTTTTATTTCGCTTGAAGTACTCATGAGTTGGAAGGAATTACGGGAGGAAATATTAATTTATCTATACCGCTCAGGTTTCGGAACTTATTCAGTTTGTTGTATTGTGCTACTTGTACGTAAAGCGAATCATCATTCCAGGTTTGCAGGCACAATTGGGGCAGTGACATTCCATCAGACACCGTAACGATATGCGTTAAGTCCGGAGACTCGGGCGAATCGATCATGGTGACTGTTTTGGGAGAAATGTACTGGCTGAAGGACAACGATATTTTGGCCCTCAGCGGACTTCCATCAGGTTTAAAGAGCGTATACGAAATGTCGATGGAATCCAGGACGCCATTAAAAGTAATATTCTGTCCCCACTGTACTTTTACAAAATTGGGACGGTGAATTTTACCGTTGTAGGTGTAAATAATGGTTTCTAAAGCGGTTATTTCCTTCGCCATATCCACGCGTTTGGCATCCACAACACCCGTACAGTCTATGACAATTTCAAAACTTAATTTATCACTTGGGGTACTTTTGTACTTTTGCGAAGCCGAGCTGGTAGCCGGCGCCTGTTGTTCATTGTACTCAATGCTTTTTTGTACCTTGATTGATTCCGGGTTGATCATAAAGGCATACGGATTTCCGGCGAATTTGTTTTGAAATTCCTCGTCCGTGTATCCCGTGATTTTCATTAATTCTAAACCTGCCATTGCTGTATTCTTTAACGTTTATAACTGTTGACCTGATTTTTCTCCGCGATTAGCCTTTTGCATTCCTCGAGTAATTGTTTCCTTAAAAGGGACAATTCTTTCTCTTTGGACACGGAAGAGTGCTTCGCATTGGTACTGACGATCTCTGTTTTGATAATGAGTTCTCTTATTTCGATTGGCATATGTACTAGGTAAAAAGATTATCAAAAGTTGTTTTGGATGAAATATTGAAATAGGTATAGGCCAGTTCAATAGATTCTATGGCAATGCCGCTTTCCTGGGAGTTTAAGTCAGAAACGGAATACTTAACCGGATAGGCATTATTGAACGTCCATTGCATACAGACAATACCGCTTGCATTGAGCAGGCTGAGTATCACATTGTGCGGCTGGATCGGATTCGATAATCCCTGATCAATACAGTTGGCGCACCAGTTTACCAATTGGGATCCGACGGGAACAATGGCTCTCTTAAGGACTAAGTTCTGACTGTTGGAAACCGTTGGGAGGCGGTATTTAAACCTGTTTTCGCCTCCGCAGACAATTTCTTCCATGCTTAACTCTTTGGAAATACCGGATACTTCCTTGAAAGCCGCATCTACACCTGAAAAAGAAAGGGTAAAATAAAAGCTAACCGGATAATCACTATTTGCCACCGTTTTTAATAATCAGTTGTTCGTGTGCAATTTCTATAGTGTCTACGGCCACTTCGTTTCCGTCAGATTTCAGATCTGTACTGGTAATTTTGGTAGGCCAGGCATTGTTCAGTGTCCATTGCATGGTGACATTGCCTTTTTCGTCCAGTAATTTGATCAGCACTGTTCTTCTTTTAATGGTGTTCATCACGACCTGCTGATGCCAGTCCCAAAACGTATTATCGTTTACGAAAATGCCGCGTTTCATGGTAATATTGCCGTATTTGGTAATTCCGGGCATTTTTTCGACAGAAAAAAGCGGACTGTTACTTTTACGGTATTCTATAATCTGATTTTCGACATCCATTCCTGTAACTTCCTGAAAAGCTACTTTAGTCAGTTCGGTTCCAAGATCTACTTCAAACCTAAACTTCGGCATCGGCCACGTTGCGCCTTGTACGCTTCCATCATCTGTTGGCATAATATTTTATTTTTAAATTAAAAATTTACTTAAATTGAGTGGGTTGCGGCTTAACTGGACGCTACCATTTGTTGTTGAAAGGTCAGCACGATGAATTCCGCAGGATGTACGACTGCTACTTTTACGGTAACATTCATAAAACCGTTCAGGATATCATCTCCGGTCATGGTCGAACCCAGTCCGCAGGCTACGGAAAAAGCATCAGAGGCACTCGCGCCCTGCAAACCGCCCTGTTTCCAGATGGAAGTTAAAAAGCTTGAAATCATAGCAATTACCGCTTCCCAGGTATTTTTGTCATTCGGTTGGAAAACATACGCCTGAGCCGCCAGTTTACAGGATTGCTCCAGGAAGATCATTGTTCTTCGTACCGGAATATATTTCCAGTCCTGACTGTTTCCGTCCAGTGTTCTGGCACCCCAGATCAGAATACCAAGTCCGTTGAACAATCGGATCGCATTGATCGATTTACCCGAAACAGCATCCACGTTTAAATTGGCCTGCTGGCTTTCCGAAATAGAAATCGGCAATGATGCGGCTCCCACTATCGAAGTATTGGCAGGTGCCTGCCATGGGCCAACGGCATTATCTGTGGTGGTAATCACCCCGGCCATAGCCCCACTTGGAGGAAGGATATTCGCATCACTTAATACATGTTTGATAATTAAGGAATACGTCTGACTTGCAATTAAAAGGGCATTGTTGTTCTGTGTAACTGTTAAAGTACTGTCAGGATTCTGAATACCGGCAATGATGGTTGCCACACTTGCATTTGGCGCACTTGGCGGATTGATAATCGGTTCTAATTGTTTAAGGTCTCCGCCAAACAAATTCGTATAATCAATATCCGAATTTTGCATGATGGTGGTCCCGATAAAAGGGTAGTAGGCCATTCCGTAATTTAGTCCCACAGAACCGGTGTTCATTCTGAAGTTGGCAATATCCTGCGTGTATAAAATCGGGTCCGGATCATCTCCTCCAATAATGTCAAACAAACACATGGCAGTCTGCATCGTAGTACATTGCAAAAGCATGGATTCCATAAGCGTACCATTGTCTGCTACGCTTAACAATGTTGCCTCAGGGCAGATGTACATGGTAGGTTCCGGCTCATTTTTTAAAAGGGCAAGACCCGTAGTAAGATCGTTTAATTGTACGTTTGGATTGATCAGCGGAGTACCCGGAGTCATTGGTTTTTTGGCCTGGGTTCCGTAGGATCCAACGGATACAATGTAAGCGTCGCCGCCGCCGTTTTCATAGAAAAGACGCACACTGTTGTACAGGTAATACACCGTAGAAGGATCCGGAACTATGGAGTAGAACGATCCTGAGATCAACATATAATCGCCCTTTAGCGGCTGACTTTTTTGCTGTACCAAGTAATATTCAGGACTGTATTGTTTGGCAGGACTCGCAGGAAGCGGTGGATCCGGAAAACAAAAAAAGGCTTGAAAATCAGCAAACGATGTAATTCTTACCGGAACATTCGTATACGATTTCCCTTCGTAAGAAGCTTGTGGTGTGTATCCAATAAATGCCGGTACTGCCGTAGCTACTGCCACAACGGAATTCGGAAAAGCATTTAATTCTTGAATATAAACACCAGGAGTCTGGATGGTAGATAAATTCATTGATTTTAGTTTTTAAGGTTCATTTTTAAATAGTTTTTTATAAATAGATATACATGGGTGATGTAACTTGAATAGTTCCTGCGTTTTCGATGATTCCAATCCGCGAAACATCGGGAACGGGCAGCCCTTTGAGGAGCACTTTGTCCTTTGTATTTTTCGGACCGGATTCGTTTGATCCGTTTGTACTGATGAGATCAAATTTATATTTTGGTTTTTCGCTGAGCACAATAGGAGTGGCTCCGGAGGTAAAAAGGAGGGCTTTTTCTCCCGTCTGCAATACGACCTGTTGCGGATCGTCAAACTGCATTTTTCCCTTTTCGTTAATAACAGGATTTTGAAGCGAAACTGAATTTTTATTAATGACATAATACTGCCACTGCGTTGCCCGGGCTGTAAACTTCATTTCGAAATGCAACGGACTCGTATCGGCTGTTTTTTTAAGATCTTCAAAGGAGATTTTTAGCTGACCAAAAAACGAATTTGATTTTTCCTGCTGCAACGTTTCATGCAGTATCACAGTACCATTATTGTCCTGATTTTCCGGATCCTGGCTGGTATAGGTAATTTGTCCCGGAAAATTGATGGGTATTGCCGTAAAAAGCATAAAAAAGGGATTGTCGGACTGGATATTGAATACGAAATAGTCCAGCGATGTAGTTTTCGATATATAATCTAAGGTATCGGTGACCGATGAACCGGATTTCAGAAAGAGTTCAAATCCATTGGAAAGCTGATTCATTCGAAGGCCAAACTTCCCGAATATTTTTTCGGTATCCGGGTCCGGAATAAAATGCAGGCTGTTGCATTTGCCGGTATCAAAAAAAGTATGGAATACCATCACATCAAAGGCTTTTATGTAAACGCTCTGACTCATGATAGGATCGTATTATTGGTATTGGTAACCGCCGGTATGATTTCGGTCATTTCATTGGCCTGAACTTTAATCAGTTTCATCTTGTAAATGATGGAGGGCTGGTACTTGGCCCCCATGGCCGTCCATAAGCTGTGCATCTGGTGGTAGGAGATTTTTTCGTATTCGAATTCGAGTCTGGTGATTCCGTCGGGAATACTCGAAGAGGAGGAAGCATCCAGATAATTGTTGATCTGGAAAAAATAGATAATAGCGTCCAGGAATTTTAAGGATTCTGTATAATCGTCAAAATTGCTGCTGATCAGGATATCCAGATTGTATTTTTCGACGGGATTAAAACTCGAATAATTGCCGTTTTCGAGTCTTTTGTTTTTGATATAAAAGGGCTGATTGGTTTCTTTTTCTACATTAATCAGCGATAAAACGACTTTGTTCTGGTTGGCTTTCGGAAAGGCACCACTGGTATCAATAAGATAGTTCAGGACGATTTTTTCTTCGTCGAGTCCAAAACGGTTTTTTAAAAACTGTCCCAGCAGTTTATTCGTAAATAGAAGTGACTGATGTATCATGGTGCTGTAATTCTAAATTTTGGCTGAACGGACCAAACAAACTGGTAGTCAGATTATACTGGTAAAAGTACTTTAGAAAGGAATACGGATGCGATTTTAAGAATGTACTTTTCGTATACATCCTGTAAAAATGTAACGCTTTTGTAGACAAAATGTAGACAGGGGCTTTTTTTGCGTGAAAAAGAAAAATTTTATACGTATGTGAGTAATAGAATAAGACTCAACGGAAAACATAGAAGAATACGTACTGCTTATTTTTTAACCGCAATGAGCGCAAAGATTTTTATTTAACAATACATTATTACGCAAAGTTCGCAAAGCTAAATCAATACAATCCTGATAGCTATCTGTATTGCGAAGTTTGCGGTTTCTAAAGCTATATTTGATAAAAATCCTTGCGTTCTTCTATGTTTATGTAAAGTTAATTTATAAGTTGTACTGTTTTAATCACGCAAAGTCGCGAAGCCGCAAAGTTTTTTAAGCTTATGTTTTTATGGTAGGATTAACGTCCCTAAGATGCAGAAGCAAGTCATTTATAATATAAACTTTGCGCCCTTGCGCCTTTGCGGGATTATTTCAACACATTAAAAAAAAACTTTGCGTTCTCCTATGTTTATGTAACGTTAATTTATAAGTTGTACTGTTTTAATCACGCAAAGTCGCAAGGTCGCAAAGTTTTTAAGCTTTATATTCTTATGGTAGGATTAACGTCCCTAAGATGCAGAAGCAAGTCATTAATAATATAAACTTTGCGACCTTGCGCCTTTGCGTGATTATTTCAGCACAGTAAAAAAAACTTGCGTTCCCTGCGGTAAAATTTTTTTTTCTCTCCTCATATTTTGGAATTGCTTCCACAATGCCTCTGTTTTGAAGACTAAATAAAGCTGCTGTAAACAAAAAATTCGATTACAAATAGTAACCGAATTTTCAGTAGTATAAAGTTAAGGTGGTAAATACTTTACGAAACCGTTCTTAAGTATGAAATAATATCCTGTTCTTTTTCAAGAGTCAATTTTTTCTTTAGGCGGTATTTGTGCGTCCGTACACTATCCTGATTGATTCCGAGCAGGTTAGTGATGTCATGGTTGCTCATATTCATTTTGATATAACAGCAATATTTTAAGTCCTTCGAACTTAGGGAAGGATGTTTTTTGGCCAGGGTCAGTAAAAAATCCGGATTGGACTGTTCAAAGTAAATCTTAAAATCATCCCAGAGTTTTGTGTCATCCGCCACCGTTTTGATGGAGTTTACAATCGACATCAATTCCTTGCGGATCGCATCATTTACATTGGGATAGAGATACGAAATACGGGTTTTTACCTTTTGCAGGATTTCCACTTTCTGGTCCAGTTCCATTACATAATGGCTGAGTTCCCTGGTCGTGCTGTCGTTGTTTTTTTGTCTGGCTTCCTCTGCAAACGAACCTGATATGCCGGTATTACTTTCTGCTTTTTTTAATTGAAAAATAGACTTGATTCTGTAGATCAGAAAGTCGGCATTGTGGATGTGTTTGTAAGGATGGGTAAAAATGATGCAGTTTTTAGACCAGCAGGTCGACTCACATTCATAGTTCTGCGTCAGGCATAAAATGGGAGTATCAATTCTATTTAAGTTGAAATGGCTGTCGTTTATAACGGGCTGGTTTCTTCTAAAACACAAAATAATCAAATCGGGATGCAAAGACTGGGTATTGCTGTACAGATCGGATGCCCTTGAAACCGCGGCGATAGAAAAAGTAAAATCAGCTATAGCCGACAGGATACTCAATACCTGAGTCAGAACTGTGGTATCGTCACATCCAATCAATATTGATTTTTTTTCAGGCATTACGGTGGTTGATTTTTTGGTTTTTGGTAGGGTAGGTTAAAAGTACTGCTTTAGTGTATTGATACCGAAAAAGATGTCATGGAAGAGGTTTTTATTGTCATGGGATTTTTTTTAATTGTATTGAAAGGGGTTTATTGTATTTTGAAAATAAAGTCCTTTATATTTACGGGATATTGAATCTATTTATTACTTTGGGTTTTTATTTTGCGCGTAAAATAATAGTAATGTTTTAGTTATGGAACAGATAGAAAACAATATAAAAAGACATCGTTAATGGAAAATAAAGAAACAGGAAAAAAAAGTAAAAATTGGCTTAAAATAATTGTTGAAATTTTATTTTCTTTAATACTACCGTAGAGGTAATGGTCGATTCAATCTTTAACTGGCATGTACTATTGTAAGGTGTCTACTTCATAAAACAAAAGTTTTATTCTTAATTATGCCACTTTGACATTGCTTTTTTGTTACGTCATTTCTCCGTCACGTTACCGTCACTCCTCCGTCACCGCTCCGTCACTCCTATACGTGAACTTTAAGGTCGGTTTTTGTGGTATTTTGGCCTTTTTCGGTCACATTGTCAGAAATATTGGTGGTTTAAACCTGATAATCACTTTTCTCAATCCCTATTTTCTATACTAATGGTATATCCGGGGACTTAGCCATTGGCCGTTATTTTTGCAATAGGCTTTTCTTTCTTCCATTTTGTTCCTCAAAATGAAGTAGGAATCGTATGTTTTTTGGTTTCTTAAAAGAACATTTGAATTAAATCAATACCTCTTTTTGGTTGTTTCAGACTGATTTTTTGACGAATATCAATTAAAACGCACCACTTATCAATCGGATTCGGTCTAATTCATTTTATTAAATATGTTTGTAACCCGAATTTCAGAAAATGATTTTCCGGTCACTAAATAAGAGGATTTTACCATTTGCTTTTTTTAATGTGCTTTCCAAAAAAATGCAGGAAAACTACTATTGAGGGCTATTAGAGGAGTGTGCTGTTTTTCAGCCTGTTATAATATAGCAAAAGATTTTTAAACCCATAAATACAGAAAATGTGGAATGCCGTAAAAATATAAACTTTGAGTTAATTAGATTCGCACTCGCAATTCAGTTCTCCGGTTATTTTATAACAGATGGCTGAGGGCAATGCGGTGTTATTCTTAAGTTTAAAAACAATAGAAATGGCATCGGCAATAGCAGTAGAATGCAACATCTAAAATAAAAAAACGCTGTGTAAGCAGCATCGTTTGAAATAAAAAACCAATTCATTAAATATTTATCATAATGTACAAATTCCTTTTAAAGCATTCCGTAAAAACATTGTTTTTACTGTTTTGCCTGTTTACATCAGCCGCAATGCTGGCACAGACCGATACTGGTAAATTCTTACCCAACATCACCCCGCCATCGCCCGTAGCAGGGGAACTTGGTAAGTTTGGTAACGTCCCTGTCGGGTTGTTTACCGGAACAGCGAATATTTCAGTTCCGTTGCTTAGTTTTAAGACAAAGGACCTGGAGTCGCCACTATCACTTTCTTATGGTTCTAATGGCTTAAAGGTCGATGAAGTAGCTTCAAATGTAGGGCTGGGCTGGAACCTGAATGTGGGAGGTGTTATAACGCGTACCGTAAGGGATCAGCTGGACGAGCCAATTACAGCGGTTTACCCGCCCGATGACCTGCCCAATGCGACCAATGAGCAACGCCAGCAATTTTATAATGCTGCCGGACAAGGCAATGCCGATACCGAAAGCGATATTTATTCTTTTAATTTCAATGGCAACTCCGGTAAGTTTGTCTATGATAAAAATGGCGTTCCTGTTTTGATCAACAACCAGAAAATAAAAATAGAAAAAACCGGAACCGGCAATGCCGATTTTTTACTGACCACCACCAACGGGGTTAAATATTATTTTACAGAAAAAGAAAACACGGCTTTCAGGAATATGGGTGCCGGACATTCCGTGATAAGCGGTAGTGTAACGGCCTGGTATTTAACTAAGATCGTGCATCCCAATAAATCAGAAATTTATTTTACCTATGAGGACACTGGAATGGATTATACCGCTTCGAATTCCCAGACCTTTACCATGGCCTATCCGCAAATGCAGGAAGATTGTGATGGAGCTATCTATTCCAGTGCTCCGGTATTAAGTGGTATTGTTGCTTACAATATGACCGTTATCGGGAAAAGAATAACGAAAATCTACAGTAATAATGCCACTGACGGTTATATAACGATTGCCTACAGTACTGTCGGGATTAATGAAGAAGTAGATGGAAACAGTAAAATAGAATTCATTAGTCAATATAACGCTGAAAATCTTTTAATCGAAAAAATAAGTTTCAATTATTTAAAAACAACCAACACGCGCGTCTTTTTGCAAAATGTTACATTTTTGGACCCGACCAAAAAATATACTTTTGAGTATATCAGTCCGTCCGCTTTTCCCCAAAGGCTCTCCAAGAGTCAGGATCACTGGGGGTATTACAATGGAAAGGTGAATACCAATTTAGTCCCTAAAAACGTAACTGAATACGGCCTGAATGACCTGGATTACAATGGAGCCGATAGAGAGCCGGATATCAATTTTGCGAAAACAGGACTGTTAAGTAAAGTGGTTTATCCGACCAAAGGCTATACCGAACTCGAGTATGAAAGCAATACCTATTGGGGTGTCAAAACAACGTATCCGGCGAAGAAAATAGACCGATACGAAAGGCCGAAAGAAGACAATAGTGATTTGCCGGAGATCTACACCCTGACTTCTGCTATCGATCAAAAAATTGTATTTACGGGTTATGTTACTTATGTATCCGAGCAAGAACCTAGATATGATGTTAATGGTAATCTTATACCAGATCCTCTTGATACCGGTCATGACATCGCGTCTGTGCAGGTAACCTGCGTAGATACAGCACCAAATCCATGTCCGAGATTTTACATTGATAGCCGTTTTGGCCCTGTTTACTATAGCACTTTTAACTTTATAAGAAGACAAACCAATATTTTTTATTTGGATGCAAAAGCTGGCAAAACCTATAAAATCTACTTATATAAAGGGGGAATTAACACAAAGGCAACTTTGTCTGTAACCTATTATCCTACTGCCCCCGTAGTCACCAATACCAATCTGGAAACCGGCGGTGTCCGCATTAAGACCACCAAAGATTTTGCAGATGCTTCGGCAAGGGCCAGCTACAAGCGCTATTATTACGGCCCTAAAGACGATATCAACCACTCTTCGGGAGATAAAGGGAATAATGCCTTTTATACCGATATTTTCAAGCAAAGAAGAATGTGTCCGGCAGGTGAGTATGGGCTGGGATTATGTCGATTTGTTGACATTACTTTTCTAACGATCAGTTCCAGCAGTATCATTTCTTTGTTTGATACGGGCAGCAGCAACTGTTTTTATAAATATGTAACGGTAAGCGAAGGCGGGGATAATTTTGAGAACGGTGGCGAAAGCAAAGAATTTATAGTGCACCGGGATGATATTGGAAATCCAATTTTGGGTAACGAGATTATTAAAAGCGCGCCACTGACCAATTTCGGATGGGACAATGGCCTGGAGATCAAATCTCAGGTATTGCAGAAAAAACAGGCCGGACTGCCCTTTGTAGTGGTACAGGAAAATGAAAACAAATATAAGTTAGACCCTGCTTACAGCAAAGAAATCAAATCGTATACTGTGAGGAAAAATTATGATGAGCTTTGCCCTCAGGCTAACTATATCGAGAATTTAAGCATAGTCGAATACAAAACAAAAGGCTACTGGTTTTATGTGGAGTCTTCCATAAATAGAAGTTATGATCTTAACGGATTAAATCCGGTAGAGACAACGACCACGTATCAGTATAATAATCCGACGCATATTCAGCTGACCTCACAAAGCACAAAGTCATCCCTGAAGGAAACGCTGGAAACCAAATATTACTACCCGCAGGATGCTGTTATGGCAAGCGAACCGCAGGTGTCGGAAATGATCAACACCAACCGAATAGATACGCCGCTGAAGACCGAAATGTTTAAAGCCGGTATCAAACAGTCCGAGCAGAAAACAGAATACGCCAAAGATGCGACCACCGGAAATCTGCTGCTGCAGAAATTTATTTATGCCGCCAAATTTCCCAACGCGCTTCCGGGTAATGCCTTAGAGAAAAAAATAACGTACGATAAGTATGATGATGTGGGGAATATCCTTCAGTACACGTTGGAAAGCGGTATGCCAGTAGCTATTATTTGGGGATACAATAAAACCAAACCCATTGCCAAGGTAGAGAATGCCACTTACGATCAGGCGCTGGCAGCTTATTCGCTAACTGATCCAACGTTCAGGACCAATCTTCCAGGCGCTATGATTACGACCTACAGCTACAAGCCGTTAGTCGGCATTACGACCATTACGGACCCGAAAGGATTTATTACCACGTACGATTACGACACCTACAACCGACTGAAAACCGTAAAGGACAATCTGGGCAACGTACTGTCAGAGAATCAATATCATTATAAAAATTAAGAAGACGGCAATGAAAACATATTTATATAGTATAGTACTGATCCTGATGGTGTCATTGGGACATGAACAAACCAAAGATGTTCCTGTAACTCCTGTGGAGACTTCTGTAGCAGCCCCTATGGCAGCCCCTCCCGGAGGCGGCGGTGGCGGCGAAACTTCCTACCGCTGGTACGAGGATTACGATGGTGATGGCTTTGGAAATCCAACCATAAGCCTGTTAAGCCCAACCAAGCCGAATGGTTATGTGAGCAACCAGAGCGATCTGGATGATAATAACGCCTACATTACCAATATTGCGCCCCAGACCTTTTACCAGGATGCCGATAATGATACCTTCGGGAATCCGAATGTTACCGGTTCCTATAGTGTAAAACCGCCGGGCTATGTGACCAACAACTCCGATTATAACGATACCACGGCCAATATCACCAACATTGCACCACAGTATTTCTATCAGGATAGTGACGGGGATACTTTCGGAAACCCGAATGCTAAAGTTTATTACAGTGTAAAACCAACAGGGTATGTGACCAACAGCAGTGATTATAATGATACCACCGCCAATATTACCAATATAGCACCCTCGACTTTTTACAGGGATGTTGACAATGATACGTTCGGAAATCCGGCCGTTACGGTCTTTTACAGCGTAAAACCGACAGGCTATGTGACCAACAATACCGACTGTAATGATAACGACGTTACCCTGAATCCCAATACAAAATGGTACGCCGACAACGATCTGGACGGCCTGGGCGATCCAGCTGTTTTTGTGTCCCAATGTACCACTCCGGCAGGCAACTATGTTAGAAATAACACCGATAATTGTCCACTGGTTAAAGGCACCAATTCGGACTGTTCCAATATACTGATGCCGTCGGATTATAATTATGTGGTGACCAAAAACTATAAAAAAGCCACCACTGCAGTTTTGGAATTTCCAGCTGTAGATCAGGTACAGACCAGTATCACGTATTTTGACGGACTAGGCAGACCCATACAGCAAATAGCCAACAAACAGTCGGCCAATGGAAAAGACATTGTAACGCACATCACTTATGATGCTTTTGGAAGACAGGTGCAGGAATACCTGCCGTATGAAGCCGCTTCGCTAAATATCTCATTTGTACCCAACGCACAGACCGGGGCAGTAACGTTCTACAATACGACCAAATACGAGAATACGGCCAATCCGTTTTCGCAAAAGGAACTCGAGTCTTCCCCATTGAACCGTGTCTTAAAACAGGCAGCTCCCGGAACGGCATGGGCCATGAATCAGGGGCATGAAATCAAACTCGATTACCAGACCAATACCGCTACGGAAGTTAAACTATACAAGGCGACAGCGACCTGGACGCCAGCTTTAGGGTTGTTTGACATCGCTTTTGCGGATGCCGGAAATTACGACGCCAGTGAACTTATAAAATCGGTTACCTATGACGAAAACACCGCAGCCACGCCAACAGAAACGGCCGGATCTACGGTAGAATTTAAAAACAAAGAAGGACAGGTCATTTTAAAAAGAACCTACGAAGCCGGAATCAAACACGATACCTATTACGTCTACGACCCTTACGGCAACCTGACCTATGTACTGCCTCCAAAAGCGGAAGGAACCATTACGGCAGCTATTCTGGATAACTTGTGTTACCAGTACAAATACGATTACCGTAACCGACTGGTAGAGAAAAAACTGCCGGGCAAACAATGGGAGTTTATCGTCTATGACAAACTCGACCGGCCTGTGGCGACAGGTCCTGCCAATTCCCCTTTTTCGGATCTCACCACTACCGGCTGGCTGATTACCAAATACGATGCTCTGGGCCGTCCTGTTTATACCGGATGGAACAATGTCAGCAGCACTTCTGCCACGAGAAAAACATTGCAGGATGCCCAAAATTTGGCTACGGTCTTGTTTGAAAGCAAACAAACTTCCGGGACGATTGATGGAATAGCCGTTAATTACAGCAACCTTATAGCCCCGACTACGTTTAAATTACTGACTGTCAATTACTACGATAATTATGTTTTTCCAAGTGCGCAGACAGTACCAGCCAGTATCGAAACTCAGACCGTTTTAACCAACGTTAAAACACTGCCCACGGGAAGCTGGACCAGAGTACCAACCTTGGCTGCGGCTGTTTTGGCAGAAGTAACTACTATTTTTTACGACACCAAAGCGCACCCTATACGATCCTATACTGCCAACCATCTGAAAGGCTATACCTATACGGAAAGTAAACTGGACACGTTCTCCGGGCAATTGCAATACAGTATTACAAGGCACAAAAGATCAGATTTGGCTGTTGATCTTGAACTCATGACCAAAGATGCTTTTACGTATTCACCCCAGGATCGTTTACTGACCCAGACCCATCAGATTAATGGAGGCACCATTGAGGTGATTGCCAGTAATACATACGATGAGCTTGGACAATTAACCTCGAAAAAGGTGGGAGGCAATACCCAGAACATCAATTATACCTATAACATCCGTGGCTGGCTGACGGGGATTAATGATGTTGCGGCTTTGAGCAAGGCAGGAGATCCGAAAGATTTGTTTGCTTTTAAAATCAATTACAACAATACACCTGCGATCACGGGCGGTAAAGCCTTATACAACGGAAATATTGCCGAGACTTTCTGGAGCAGTACTTCTGATGCGACACCGATAGTACGTGGATACGCGTATTTATACGACAATCTAAACCGTCTGAAGACAAGTGTTTATAAACGTGATGCTGTAATCACTAATGCCTACAGTGAGAACCTGACTTATGATAAAAACGGAAATATAAACAGCATCATCCGTAACGGAAACAGTGAGACCGCTACACAGATTGATGCTTTGGTATACACATATGCAGGTACCAATACCACCAACCAGCTTGTAAAAGTCGTGGACAATGCCCCGGCAGCTTCTAAAGTTTTTGGTTTTACGGACAGCCCTGCCAATGTGGTTGATGATTACAGTTATGATGCCAATGGGAATATGACCAAAGACAGCAACAAAAACATCACGGCTATTACGTACAATCATTTAAATTTACCCATTAAGATAACTTTTGCAACAACAGGGAATATTGTTTACATTTACAACGCTGCGGGGCAAAAAGTGCAGAAAATTGTAAATGAAATCGGGAAATCTTTGGTAACGACGGATTATCTGGGCGGTTATCAGTACGATAATGGTTTGCTAAAGTTTTTCCCCACAACAGAGGGCTATGTGGAACCTTCGGGAAGTTCTTATAAATATGTGTACCAGTACAAAGATCATCTGGGTAATGTACGTTTGAGTTATGATAAAACTCTTGTCATTAAGGAAGAGAGTAATTTTTATCCTTTTGGGTTAAAACAGGAAGGGTATAATACGCTTAAAATCGGTGTAGAGAATAAGTATAAGTTTAATGGAAAAGAGCTGCAAGACGAACTGGGGCTTAACATGTACGACTTTGGTGGGCGTATGTATATGCCAGATATTGTTAGAACAACCACTATTGACCCAATGGCTGAAAAGTTTTATAATCTATCACCACAATCATTCTTAAATAATAACCCGTTATCATTTATAGACCCAACAGGAATGGAATCAGAAGGTATTATTGACCCTCCCAAAAACAAGCAAACTGCTATGCAAAGAGCATACGATTCAAAAACAGGTAATACTGATGGTTTAAAGTTAATAGTAAATTTTTTAGGAGACATAAATACGTACGTAAGAGAAAAAATCGGATTAAGCGATAAAGATTTAACGACTACTGCTACTTCTAAAAAAGGAGGTAATGAAAATCAAAAAACAACGGGTAAAGCAGGTGATAAAATTAATGCTGACCCATTTCTTGATGGTGCGCCTGGTTCAGCTAGTAAAGGCAATAATCTTAGTAAAGGTAAAGACTTTATAAAAGCTGTAAAAGACGTAAATTCGTTGTTTAAAAAAGGTCAAAAAGTTGGAGAGAAAGTTAATGAAGTTGTTAAAGAAAATTCTGGTAAAAGCGAAAAACCGGCAGATATGATATACCTTGTTAAAGATGATAAAAATCCAAGTAATAATGTGCAAGTAAATAGAGCAGATTATGAGGCACAACAAAAAAAGAAGCAATAAAAATGAAAAAAATATACATAACAGGATTCGCTGTATTACTTGGTCTGATTTTTTTATTTTTTTATTTTAAAGATGGAAAAGTGCATATTTTAAGAGAATATAGCCCGTCGGGAAAACTAATTAAAACACACGAATATATTATTAGATATGGCGACACAATTTTGCAAGGAAAATTTGTAAACTATAATGAAAAAGGAATTAAAATTGCAGAAGGGCAATTTTTAGCAAATGAACCAAATGGAATATTTTCTTATTATTATGATAATGGAAAATTAGAATCTGTATTTTATCGAAAAAATGGTGACATTACTTTAGAAAGTACCTATTACAATCCAAATAGCTTAATTACAAAATATTCTATGTGTAATGATTCTGGAGAACCTAAATTTATTATCGAGTTTGATGATAAAGCAGTAAAAAGATACACTGGCTACGTAGTATATCCAGTAAAACAATATAAAATTGAGAATAAAAGACAAATTGAAGTTAAAACTGGAGACGTGCTAAAAGTTGGAGATGTTATAAAATATGACTATTTACTAGCCAATATACCCAATACCAAAAGAACCTTTAAAATAGAAACTGAAGGTATTGATAATTCAAAAGTAAAACGAACCATTTCTAAAGAAGCACCAACGCATATTATTGTTGAAGAAGTTTTGACTAAAAAGGGGCTCAACAGAATCAAAGCAATTACCCAATATGAATTTACTGATACAGTAACACCAGTAAAGAACGATACCGTTTCTTTTGATATTAATGTAAAATAAAAAAATGATAGTAGTTTCAAAATTTGAAAAACTTTACCTTTTGAGAAAAGCCCTTATACCAATTATTTGTATTGGGTTAAGTCTTTTACTTTTGGATGTTAAGATTTATTATAAAAAAGATGCTGATGTAATTTTTCCCGTCTTTTTTCTTTTAGTTCTTGGTTGTTTAGTTTTACTCTACAACTTAAATTCTATTTATAAACTCATCCTGGAAGAAAAAAAAATCACGAAAATTTACTTTCTATCACGAAAGACAGAAAGTATTCCTTACACATCTATCAAAAGTTTAGAAAAAGAATTTATTAACGGTTCTTATATTTTTGAGGTTGGCCAAATTACTCCTGGGTATTATAGCTATACATTTAACTTAGAAAAAGACAAAAAATTGATCGTATCTCCATTATATTTTAAAAATTGTAATCAATTAATTAGAGAAATTAATCTCCTAGCTGGCACTAGCGTCTCGCAAGTGTCTTAAATATAACATAAAACCTAGCATTGCTAGGTTTTATTTTTTTAGAAATAAATAAAAAGGTTTTATGAATAAAGTGTTTACTGGATTTTGTATCCTCTTTAGTTTGATAAATTATAATTTATACTCACAAAATAAATTAGATGATTATAAAAGGTTAATTGATTCTACAATTGTTATTAAATCTGTTGAAACATATAGAGACTTTCAGGGAGAGTTAAATAAAAAAAATGAAACAGATAATTGGAAGAATTATATTGCTGATTATAAACATCACATTGAGAATATATATTTAATTGACAATAATAACCAAGCGTACTTAATGCCAATGTCAAAAGATATTGAGATTAAGTTTAAACAAATTGATATTTACAATAAAAAAAATAAAAAATTATTAAAAGAAGGAATTGATGTATGGAAAATAATACCAAATTTAGAAAACAATCAATTGAAAACTACCATTATCAATTTTAAAGTTACTTGTAGTAAAAACAAGTATCAATTTGCAAATGGTGGAGGAACAACAACTATTTTTGAATATTCGTGCGAACAAAAAAAATGGATATTAATTAGTAGTACAACTACTGCACCATAATTCAAAAAATTAAGATTAAATCATAAAAAGCCACTCCGTAAAGAAGTGGCTTTTGGCTTTTATGTCTCATACTCGAATCATGTAAATAAATTAAGTAAAAGTTCTGCACTATCCGAAAAAGAACACTATAAAAGACGTGAAGTTGATAAAGAGCTACTTTTTAATTGAACCTTAAAAATAAATATAAAATGGTTTAAAGTAAGTTAAACCATTTGGTAATTTGTGAAATTAATTATTATATATTTGAGAATAAATACAATACTGATCATACATAGCTAACTATTTTGGATGTGTTTGTATGATAAAGTCATAGATATAAATTAGTTGTGCGTCACTTTCGAGAGACAGAAAACCTAACGAAAAAAGAAAGGATTTAATATAAAAATGAGCAAATTTATTACAGGTTTAGAACTCGAAGAAACTATCTCTAAAATAATATGGGAAACAAAAGAAACGCTTTTAATTGTTTCGCCATTTATAAAATTAGATGATTATTTCAAAAAGTTATTTGACAATCATTTGAATAATCCAAAAATTCATATTTAATTGTTTTTGGAAAAAACGAAAATAATATCAGCCGAAGCTTAAGCAAAAATGATTTTGAATATTTCAAAAAATTCCTAAATATCAGTATTATTTATGTTCCAAATTTACACGCAAAATATTACGGAAATGAGAAAAAAGGAGTTATAACTTCTATAAATCTTTATGATTATTCATTCAAAAACAATATTGAATTTGGGGTATATTCTGAACTAAATATTGTAAACAAAATAACAAATAAAACTGAAAAAGATGCTTGGGAAACTTGTTGGAAACTTGCAGAAGAAAACGAAGCAGTATTTGTAAAAAGACCAGTTTACCAAAAGAAATTATTAAGTGCAATATTAGGGAAAAACTATGTAAAATCTGATATTTTAATTGATACAACCGATAAATTTTATTCTGGTTTTGGAAACAATAATCGAAATGCAATCAAAACAATTTTAGATTTTAAAGAAGAAATTATTTTAGGTTCTGAAGAAATAAATGTTCCTACGAGAACAGAAATTGAGAAGTCAACTAATGGTTTTTGCATTAGAACTGGACAAAAAATTATTTTTAATCCAAAAATGCCATTTTGTGATTATTCTTACCGAAGTTGGAAAAGTTTTTCAAATTATGATTACAAAGAAAATTATTGTCATAGAACTGGAAAAGAATCATTTGGAAAAACATCAATGAGAAAACCGATATTATAAAAAAAAACGAACGCACAACAGCTACTACAACTTTGGCAGTAATACTTAGCACACTAATGAAAAAAATTTTAGAAGACACAAACACTTTCTTAGCGTCCATAATTGGAATTATTGGCGGGTTTATTTGGGCTATAAAAAACAATTGGGACTATGAACCAATTATTCTGTTATCAGTTTCGACAGTTGCTTTAATTTGTTTCTTAGCAATAAAATTCTTCGGAGAAAATACAAGACCAAATGTGGAAGCAGAATTAAAACGAACTGGCAGTAATCGTGGACCACAGATGATTTTGCCAGGCTTGAGTCCACAGAATGCGGAAGGTCATTATTTACCACAAGAAAATGGCATTTTTCACTATGATTTTGAGTACAAATACAATTTAATAATCAGAAATAATTCGACTCAGAATGCATATAATGTTAAGGTTTACGTCGAAAAAAATTATTCTTTAAAATTTCTAAATGAAACAAACTTACTTGATCCACTTACTGTAGACAAATCAAAAATTATTAAAGCTGAATATAATTTTGGAAGAAACTTTTCGTCACAGGAATCATTAAACGAGCTATCAAATCACTTTAACGACGAAATTCGGAAAACAAAGTTTGTAATTGAATATCAAGATGAGCAACGGAAAACCTATTTTACCGAATTTTTCCCACCAAATACAAATATTCACGCAAAGAAGAAACCGAAAATGGGAAGTCAAGAATTTAGACAGATTTAAAACAGTACTACTGCCAACAGCGATTTTATGCAATTGCGAATTTAGTGGTAAGTTCACGTTTACGTTTCGCAAGAAATTTATCTTAGCTGAAAAAACGTGGTTCCGAAGCTCGCAACCTCGCCAAGCGCCGGAAGGTTAGCGGTAATAATATAGCAGACTCGAAGAATATAAAAAATTTCAGTGAAATATTTGCAAAATCACATCATCAATATATACCAATCATAATGAAAAAAAGATTAGATAATTGGAAAAATAAAAAGAAAATTGACCTACTGATTGATGATACAAAAAACGAAATAATTGCAAACTATTTAAAATCAATAAATTATAATTCAGATGTATTAAAAAGCAATTTTGCTTTAATTGAAAATGCCAAAGAATTAATATTTGATGTAAAAAATAACAGACCAAAAATACACGTTATTTCTACCTTACTTTGTTTAGAAACATTTCAATTAAAATACGACCACATTTTAGATATAACATTTGAAAGTTATGAAAATGAAAACGTATTTGACAATGTTAAAGATACTTTAGCTTTGGCTTTGGCAATTGACGTTCCTGTTTATCCGAACACATCGAGTATGGAAAAAGAATTATCTAAATATTATAAAAGCATTCTAGAAACGGGATTTACAGCACCAGATAATGAAGGTAGAAGTATTAAATTAAAAGCAACGAACTCTAAAGAAATAAACGATTTCAAAGTAAATAATTTAAAAAATATAGATTTAACAAAGTTTTGGTCTGCATTAGATGTGCTTTTATTAAAAGAAAATCTACAAGAAGAATTCTTAAAATTAAATAATGCATATAGAACATTAAATTATTTAGAAGTTGCAATTTCAAAATTAGAAATTGCTCTTATAAATAACAATAGAAATGAGAACGAACTTCAATCAATTTTAACAGAAAACCCTATTCTTTTTGGTATCGAATATTCTAAAATTCTTCCAAAACATAGACTAGGTTCTGAATATGAAATTGATTATGCTTTAGAACAATTCTCGGGTATAATTGATGTTGTTGAAATTGAATCAAGTAATTTGAAATTATATACAAAACAAGGTAATCCGACTAAAGAATTGGTTCATGCTGAACAACAAGTAATTGACTGGATAAATTGGATTGAAAAAAACAATTCTTACGCAAATTCTAAAATTAATGGTTTTATTAGTCCTAAAGCATTTGTAATTATTGGAAGAAATTCTGATTTAACAGAAAAGATTAAAGAAAGTTTAATTAGAAGGAATAGAATATTTAACGGAATTATTTCGGTTCTCACTTATGATGATTTGCTTATAAAAGCGAAAACGATGCTAGAAATCTTAAACAAATAATTACTACCGCTAACACAGGTTTTACGCTATTGGGGTTTTGGGTAATGTATCAGATGTGTTGGTGGTTAATTATTGAATCACAAATTTACAGATTATCAATGCTTTATACTAATATCGCATAAAAATTAAAACAACCTTCGGGTTGTTTTTTTGTTTTATAATGTCTTAAATCGAAAAAAATGGCTTCAAACAAGACTTGGTGTTGCAAATGTGTTGGTGAAATTAGAAATATGATAAAATATGGCAAAACAAAGTCAGGTAATCAAAGATATATTTGTAAACTGTGCAAGAAAACGAGAGTTGAAAATTATGCTTATCAAGCTTATAAATATGATATTAACAGAAGTATCATTCAATTTACCAAAGAAGGCTTAGGAATAAGAAGTACGGCAAGAATATTAAAAATCTCAACGACAACCTTGTTAAAAAGAATTATAGCCATTGCTAAAAACATTCATCAGCCTCTAATCAGTACAGGAAAGACCTATGAAGTGGATGAAATGTGTACTTATATTGGAAATAAAAGAAATTTTATCTGGCTGGTTTATGCTTTAGAGAAAGATTCCAAGAAGATAGTTAGTTTTAATGTGGGTAAAAGAACCAATAAAACATTGAACCGAGTTCTTACTACTTTAAAACTAGCAGAAGCTAAAAAGATATTTACGGACAGATTAAAAAACTACAGCTATCTGATCGATAAGAAACTACATTCCGTAAAACGTTTTGGTACGAATCATATTGAGAGGAAAAATTTGACTTTACGAACTCATCTTAAAAGATTAAACCGGAGAACGATCTGTTTTAGTAAAAGTTTGGTGGTTTTAGTTTCTATTTTAAAGATTTACTTTTGGATTTGAATTATTAAACAGTAAGTTTATCTTTTAAAAACAGCTTTCTCATAGAATGCGCAACGTAAATGAAAACTTAGTAGAGCTGTGTGGAGTATTTAATTAAATTAAACTCAAAATATTCTTCTATTTGCAAAGAGTTACAATATAAAATAATATATGAAAAATAAAATTTTACTATGTATAATTGGGTTAATAGGTCTAATTTTATTTTATTACAAAACAGATACTTATTTTGAACCTTATAAATACGCTAATAAGGCATCAAAATTAAATATTTATTACAATAATAAAGTAATTAAATATTTTCGTTCAGTTGGAGATTTTGATGGGGGTATAGAGATGGAAATTGAGTTTAATATTAATAATAGTGAATTGAATAATATCGAAGGCCAAGTAAAAAAAATGAATTATAAACATCCATCATTAGCTTTACAAAGCGAAAATTTAAAATATGCTGGAGATTCAAAAGTTGTTTATTTTTTTTCTAAGCATAGTCAAAATGGATCTGTTTTTATAATCTTTAATAAAACGAAAGGAATTTTATTGATTAAGCAAAACACAATAAATTAGGGATTAATGTGTCTGTAGAATCTTTTTTTTCAAAATTAAAGATATTGATATCAATATAGATTGAATAAATGAGGATAAAAAAGATTAGAATTTCCGGAAAAGCAGATGAAACTGTTTTGTCAATTACACTAAAGGATATATTAAAGTATATTGATAATCCATCATCTAACCAATGGAAGTTATTGTGGATCGAAGGAATTGGGAGCTATGAAGAATCGATGTTGGAATTTGAAACGAAAATTAATGAATCGCCAAATGGTATTTTGTTTAGCTATAATGAATTGATTAAATTGTCTGATGCAATGCATCAAATTATAGACCTGACTTTGATCGCAGATTTAGAAAGTGAAAAATTAATTAGGTATGATATAGATGACATGATGTACAAAAATTGTAAATACGTAATAGAATTGATAGATTCTTGTTTTTGGGAATTCACAAGTTCTGAAATGAAGGTTGTAGAAAGTATGAGACAAAAAATTGATGGTGCAGTTGATGAAATAGTAAAATAATGACACCGTAGTTAAATGTAAAGAATTGCATGCTTGGGCTATAAATAGACCTTATAAAAATAATATAAAAATGAAAAGTTTAGATAGAAATGACCCGCCAACTTTAGAAGAAATCGAAGTCTTTTTAAAACAAGTGGATTTTATTTTGCCCGTAGGATTTATAAGTTTTTTTAAGGAAGCAAATGGAGCTGCTATTAGTACTGAAGAAGGGTATATTCTACTATGGGCATTAACTGATATGATAGAGCTGAATAACGATTATAATGTAAAAGAGTATGCACCAGAGTTTTTTATTTTTGGTTCCGATGGAGGAGACATTGCTTTTGCAATAGAAAAAAATACGGGTGATATTTATAAACTGCCATTTATCGGTATGTCAAAAGAAGCAGCGATTTTAAAAAATAATAGCTTCGCAGAGTTTATTGAGCAGATATACAAATAAGTAGACCTTAATTAAAGATGAAGCCAAATTACTTTGGAATATTAAAAGCAAATAAAAAGTAGTTATAAATGTTGCAATAATTTTATTTGCAGTTTTTCTGTTTATGAGATCTTTTTTTATAGAAACAAACCAAAAAAGATTTGAAGGAGGATTAAAAAACATTCAAGAAGAGCAGTATCAAGGTAGCGTAATTGATAAAAATTTGAAAAATTTAATCATAACGCCTCAATGATCTATTTAAATAATTGTACTAAAGTTTCGATTTTTGGAGAATTTTGGTCAAAAATCAGGATTGGAGATTCTTTGGAAAAGAAAAGGGGAGAAACAATTATTACAGTTTATAGAAATAATGAAAAGTTTACATTAGACAATAAAGAAATTCTTGATAAATTTAAAAAATAAAGGGAGATAGAATCTGTAATTGGCTATACGAATGTATGAGAGGTATAAAGAAACTTTTTAAATTAAGTAAATAAAAATATGATTACTGAAATCGAACAACAGTCTCTGGATATTGATTGGTTTTTTACAGATGGAACACACATTGCTTTTGCTGCTTCGGGTGGTGGAAAACTACCTGAATCAATTTCAGAATCGGTTGATTATAACTTGTTATCTCATTATTTTAGAGATTTGCCTGAAATGACAGAAGTAAAAATCAATAAAATCTAAGCGAAATATTAAAAACAGCTCCCGATGAAAGATATTTGGCTGACTTTGTTTTAATGGCTAAAAAGGGGCTTTATTCTTTTGATAAAACTATGGTAAATAATTTTTCAGAAACAAGTTATCACTTAGTAGCTTCACCTTTGACTCCGCTAGAAATAGTAAACTTGCCTCAGGAAATAATCCTGATACTTCAAAAAACGATATTCAGTGAGAATTTACAATTGATATCAAATATCAATTCGTTTGAAATTTTATAGGAATAGGAAATTCAGAGCTTTTATAATAAACAACCACTATGAAAGAAATTAAAATTGGATTGAATTTTTGTATTTTACTATTAATTTTCGCCGCCTGTAAGAAAGAAAACAACGATGATGAAATTGTAGAATCTGAAGATTCAGCTAGTTACTTTCAAAAAAAAATGAATAATCTAGTCCTTATGGATTCTTTAAGCAAAAGAGTTATTGAATATGGAGACACAAAAGCTTATTTTGAAATCCAGTCGATCTATAATATTGCCGAACAAAAACGTACATCAGCATTGTATTATGCACTTATAATGGCTAATAAGTATAATTATAATCAGGCTTATTATGATGTATACGAGATTTTAAATTCAACAAAAGCCGACAATAAGACAAAAGAAATGGCCAACGAATATTTAAAGAAATATAAGGAGTAAAGTAGTACTATTTGCAGATTTGTGAGAACCATTTGCGTAGCGTCAATTAGGACTTCGAGGAGCTGGGGCTGAGGAAAAATTGTTCAGCAAATAGAATTTAGTTTATTCGTCGAAATCTAATCAACAAGCTGTAATTGACAGAATATTAAAATTTTTTAAATATGAAATTTAAAATAGTTATACCTGCAAAGTATCAAGTTAAGAATTATTACAATGATAATTTGGACATTAATGTAATTTTGGAAAATAAGGAAATATTTTTCGCTACAATTTTCACTTTGGATAACATAAAAATGTTTTTAGAACAAAGTAATAGCAATTTTTTTTGGGCCGATACGATGATAATTATTAAAGATTTAAAAAAAGAAACTATTAAAGAATTTGTTAAAGAAGTTGTAGATGGTGATAATCTCGAATCAATTTTTTATAAAATCGGAAATCTGGGTGAGACAGAAGGCTACCCTATTAATTTTGAAAGTGTAACAGATTTT
The DNA here is from genome assembly GCF_020991415.1 of Flavobacterium sp. ENC. Lineage (GTDB taxonomy): Bacteria > Bacteroidota > Bacteroidia > Flavobacteriales > Flavobacteriaceae > Flavobacterium. Next base: position 428,637 of record NZ_JAJMOY010000002.1, read on the forward strand.
AGTCATCAAATATAAAAGGGCTGGCAGACTTAACATACTTACTCACGCTCTCCGAAGTGTTCGTTATAAAAATCTGCAAATGTCCCTGACTTTGTGCAATTTTTTATTCCTGTCTCGTCCTGAAAAAAGTTTACCTATTTACAAAAAGACTGAGTCTCATCCCAACTACTCAACCCAACCATTTCTATTAAAAAACACCTTACGCGGATACTTCTTCGCATAAGTATCAATCAACTGCATGATGTATTGATTGCTGGCATACGGCGTCACAAAATCTTTGATCTGCGAAGGATCTGTAATCGCAACATCCGAAGTAATATATCCCATGCCGTAAAAATGGCCTTTTTCGACCCAGATGCAACTTCTTTCTTCGGCTGATCTGCCTTTATCGATAATGGCAAAAGTCGATCGGCTGTTTAGGAAAAAGTCGATCGCGGTTTCGATTTTGGAATTGTGGGAAGCGGCATCGGGTAAATCGGAGAGGTCTTTTTGGGGCAGAAATTCTCCGAGTTCCGGCTTTGAATATTTGCAGAACCGATAGTCAATATCGAATTGTTCGGAGAGGGAGCGGAGCAGGTTTATGGCAGCAAATTCGCTATTGAAAACTTCAATGCTGTCCTGAAATTTACCCATTTTCCCTATAGCCAGATACCGGTAGCCGTTGCGGGCTTCATATTGATACAGGCCATATTTGGCTTCAAAACGTTTTAAGGCCCTGTTGTAGGCAGGCCAAAGCTTTTTGATTTCCGTGCATTCCAGAAGAAGCGCCATCAGTTCGGTGGCGCAGACCTCAAAGGAAATACTGTGAATGTCCCGCAGGAAGTTTTGTCTTTGCGGATTGATATTGTGACCACTGAAGTGTGACGCCACACGTTTTTTGATGTTTATGGCCTTTCCGACGTAAATTACTTTTTTGAGTTGATTGTAAAAGTAATAAACGCCCGGTTTTTCAGGTAATTGTTCAAAATCCTGAGGCGGCAGGTTGGGCGGCAAACGCTGGTCCTGTGCCGTATTTTTGATCATTTTTGAAATCACTCCTTCCTCATCCCATGCTAATAATCGTTCGAATAAGATCACCGTTGCAGCTGCGTCTCCACCGGCGCGGTGCCTGTCTTTTACGGGGATGTCCAGAGAATTGCAAAGATTGCCAAGACTATACGAACTCAGGCCCGGTTTAATTTTTCGGGCAGCGCGAACGGTGCAAAGTTTTCGGGCGGTCCATTTAAAACCTGCCTTTTCGATCTCATGGCGTACAAAAGAATAATCGAAGTTGACATTATGGGCAACGAAGATGCGATCGGTGAGGAGATCCAGTACTTTTTCGGCAATATCATCGAAAATAGGGGCATGCTGCACCATTTCGTTGTTAATACCGGTTAAGGCAAAAATGGGAAGCGGTATCTCTTTCTGCGGATTGACGAGTGTTTCGTATTTGTCAATTACCATTGTGCCGTCGTGAATAATAATGGCAATTTCCGTAATCCGGCTGCCACTGGCATTGCCGCCTGTGGTTTCGATATCTACTATGGCATATTGCATTTTTTTCATCCGAACTAAAATAGGGCAGGTTTATGGGACGATTTCAATTGATTCTTAAGAAGTTGAAAATCGTACCTGCAAAAATAGCACAGATTGTAATAGGGTGTATTAGAAGTGTTGTTCTAAATTATAACAAAAATTAGAATTTAAAAATGGGATTTCATTGCTCAAAAATGAACTTAATCCTGTTGAAATGATTTCAGGCTGCCGTCTTCATTAAATTGTATGGCGTATTTCTCCCGGCTTCCGTTGATGGTTGTAGGGAACCATCTGACCTGATTGTTCCAGATGGAGATATACGTACTGGACAAGGGTTTAGCTCCTTCAATTTCCTGCGCTTTTTTATTATAGATTTCTGTTACTTTAGCTGCATTTATGAAACTGGTTTTGTTTAAAGAGACCAAACGTCCTTTGATATCATCGTGCACCGATAACTGAATCGGTCTGGGATCAGACCATTTGTTATCCCTGAATTCATACGCATCAATATATTTCGGATTTTCAGGATGCTGCAGCATCACATTGATAGTTCCGTCATTATAAAAATAAAGGGTAGCATAAATGAAAATTTCCTTACCGGCATACTGAGGTAATTTTCGCATGGCCCCTTCTGCATTTTTCAGGGCATTGGTGTCTGTCAGAAAAGCAATTGTCTTTCCTTCAGGGTGATGTTCGCTGAGCACTGTAGCATGTTTTTCGAGTGCTGTATTTATAATTTCCCGAACATCGGGCTGTGTATTTTTTAACGGTTCAGTATTCCGTTTTTCGACTTCTTTGCCGGCCACTGTATCCGTCGTTGCGAATGTTTCGTCGATACTTTTTGAAACCTGCTTACAGCCTAAAAACAGAAGACAGGAAATCAGTACAATACTTAATGGTTTCATTTTATACTACGTTGTTTAAATCGTTTGCAAAGGCAATTTGTGCCGGATTGTCGGGAACATAAAAAATGTCAATGTGGTCTTTTTTGGTCAGGTCGAGCTCCAGAAGCCCAATAATTTTTTTCAGGCTGCTTTTGTGAACGTGGTGTTTGTGATCCGTGAATTCAAGTTCAAAACGCATCATAGGCTGCTCATTGATGTAGGTTCCGGTCTGGCTGACCTTAATCAGTCTGGCCTGGGTTTTTATTCCCTTAAATTTAATCACGGCAGCATCGTCATGTAAACCCGTTAGTTTTCGAAAGATGAATTGTACCAGATTGCGGTAGAATAAAAGCGTCAAAGGGCAAATGATTAATGGATGGCCAATGCACATAAAACGCCATCCCATCCCATAACTTTCAAATCGGTATGAAAAAACATAGTAGGCTAGTACCGCTGCCGTTAAAATAGTCCAGCCCAATATGCTTACGACCAGACTTCGAAGGTTTAGGGTTGCTGTGGCAGAGGCAATAATAAAATGCGGCAGATGATCCATATCCCTGTTAAGCAGCAGGTTTATTTTTTTTCCGGTTTCAAAGCGACGTTCATGAGGCTTAGCGTCGGTAATTGTGGCCTTATGTTTAATTTCGGTATCAGAAAGATTTTTAAAGCATAATTCCAGTTCGTAAGTCGTGAACTTTGCTTTTGGCTTTGAAATTTTTACAACATTTATAATTTTTGCTTCGCGTTGTACACCTGTTTTTTTTATTTTTTCTAAAGTGTTCCTGGTGATAAAAATCTGTAGAATCCATTTTTTGAAATAACCGATTAAAAGAATCAGCCAGAGGATCAGGGATAAAGCCAGATAACCTAAAGCCATGTAAGGATTTTTATCTTTCAGCGTGGTTGTATCAAATTCGCTATTGATGGCATAATACATAAACATGGGAAAAGGGATGGCAAAAAAGAGCATGTAGAGCGCCCAGAATGTAATAGCAAGATGTTTTTTCATTCCTCGTAATATTTGGTTTTAGTACTATTGGCATGTATTTTTTTACATAATCATTGCCAAAGCCGATAAGATTTATAATCGCCAGCTAACCAAATTTAAGCAAAATAAAAATAGGAGCATTATCAGATTGTGCGAAAAACAGCTTTTTTTGATGCTTTTTTCGTACATGGATTTGCTTTATAATTATGGGACAGCAATAGAAACAGCTTTGAGAAGTATCGCTTTACAGCCATTCCCCCGACGTATCATAATCTTCCGGAAAATAGGTAAGATACTGAACCATTCTCGGACTTTTCCCTCTGTTTGGAGCGGCACAGTGCGGCAACGTATTGTTCCAGATGATAAAATCGCCGGCGTTTCCTGTTATGGGTTTTGGCTGTAAGGTCTGAATTGCTTTTTCTCTTGGATTTTCATGTGGAGCCAGGTTTTTCAGCCAGTCTTTTATTTCGTTATGAAAGCCGGGAACGCAATGGAATGCACCATCGTCAATTCCGCAATCGGTGAGGTAGAGCAGGCCCTGAAGCCCAAACGGAATGGGTTGCCTTAAACTCGTATCCCAATGCAGCGGACTTCCTAAAAAAACAAACGAGTCATTTTCAGGAGGATTAAAACTCACTTTGTCAATCGTTTTGTAAATTTTGGTGGTATTATAAAGCTGTTCGTATGCTTTTTTTATTCTTGGGGAAAACCGGTTGCGGTTTAATGTTTCATGATCTGAAAAATTAAGCATCAGTCCTTTTTGATTTTCATGCCGATTGTACCAGGTTTCTTTTTCGGCGGGATCCATTTTCAGGAAATCCCAGATCGCCTGTTGGGTAGCTTCGCAATCTGCTTTCGAAATAGCGTTTTTTACAATGACGTAGCCATTTTGATTCCAGAATTCAAGATCCTGTTCAGAAAGCACTTTATCCTCAAAATCCTCACGCACGTTGTTTTCGCTTTTCTTTTTAGCTGTAATCCAGATTTTAAAGGTTTCAAAATCAGGTTTTTCAAAATATAAAAACTGTAATGTATCTTCCATGCCGATACCCAGCTGATAGAGCGTTTTCATTTCGGTATCCCAGTCCTGACTTTCAGCTGCAGCAGCTAAACCGGTGGGTTGCAACGCTCGTTTCCATAGTTTTTCAAGAATAGTCCACGGCATAGTTCAGGAGGTTTAGGATGGAGATCAATTTTAGAATGAACCAAAATTAATCCATTTGTATCTTTCCGTTTAAAGTATAAATACGTGTTTTTAGATTCGCGTTAAATTTGGAAGCATCGGCTATTTTTTAAATGGTATCCTTATCATGTTTCCGATAAGTCTGTTTTCGGGATCATTAAAGTTAAAAAATAAATACCCTACATTTGTTTAAACTTCATAATTCCTAAAGTAAACATCAGAATGTACGATATCATTTTTAAACATCTTGAAGAAAAAGTCCGGTTAACGCAGGAGGAAAAAGAAGTAATAAAGACTTTTTTTAAACCTAAGAAACTGAAGAAAAGACAGTTTGTCGTGGTAGAAGGCCATGTCTGTACCTATCTTACATTTGTTTCGAAAGGACTTTTAAAATCATACCATTCCGATGATAAAGGCAATGAACATATCAACCAGTTTTCACCGGAAGGCTGGTGGACATCGGATATGAGCAGTTTCTTTAGTGACGGGATTTCCTTTTACAGTATTGATGCTATGGAAGATTCGGAGGTCCTGCTCATTACGAGGGAAGATTTCGAAAATTTAACGATTGAAGTTCCTGTAATGGACCGTTATTTCCGTTTACTTTTTCAAAACAGCTTAATTACAAAAGAGCGGAGATTAATAAGTTCGCATACCCATACTGCGGAAGAAAAATACAGGCATCTGGTAGAAAATAACCCTGATCTGATGAAGCGGATTCCCCAAAATTTATTGGCTTCGTATCTTGGCCTTTCGCCGGAAACACTAAGCAGGTTAAAGAAAAACGTCATCATTGGGCCCAAATAGTTGATCTGGATCAATTGAATTTCTTGTTTTAAGTCATCTTCCCGAAGCCTTTTTTGAAAGTAACTTTGTAAAAAATAAAGTACTTATGAATTCTCAAAAATTACCAATACAGGAAACAGCAGGCAATATCGCGTTGGTGGTAGGGGCAACCGGTATCTCCGGAAGTAATCTTGCAACAAAACTGCTGGAAAAAGGATGGACTGTCTTTGGACTTTCCCGTAATCCGAAAAGTGATACCCAAGGTTTAATTCCGGTTGCCGCTGATTTGCTTAATACCGAATCATTAACGGCGGCCTTAAAGAATATTGCGCCTACACATGTTTTTTTTACGACCTGGATGCGAAAGGATACCGAAGACGAAAATATCAGGGTCAATAGCGCCATGGTTCGAAATGTACTGGACGTGTTATCTCCTAAAAAATCCGTACAACATGTTTCTTTGGTAACGGGTTTAAAACATTATTTAGGGCCCTTTGACGCTTATGCCAAAAGCGGAACTTTACCGGAAACTCCGTTAAGGGAAGAACAGCCGCGATTAGACCTGCCAAATTTTTATTACGCTCAGGAAGATGAAGTGTATGAAGCTGCTGCGCGTGATGGCTTTAGCTGGAATGTACACCGCCCGCATACTTTGATTGGAAAAACGATCGGGAATGCGATGAATCTCGGAACTACATTAGCGGTTTACGCGACGATCTGCAAACAGGAAGGAACTCCGTTTGTATGGCCGGGTTCAGAAGCACAATGGAACGGGGTCTCTGATGTTACGGATGCCAAAATCCTGGCCGATCAGATTATATGGGCTGCAATTACTCCTGAAGCCCACAATCAGGCTTTTAATACCGCTAATGGAGATGTTTTTCGCTGGAAATGGCTTTGGCCAAAGATTGCAGAATGGTTTCAGATTGAATTTGAAGGGTACAGCGGGACGATTCAGCCACTGGAAACAGTACTAAATACCAAACATGAAAGCTGGCGTACCATCACAAAAGAAAACCATTTAATTGAAGGAAATCTGGATCAGCTAGCATCGGCATGGCATACGGATCTTGATTTAGGGCGTCCGCTGGAAGTGATGACTGATATGTCAGGAAGCAGAAAATTAGGGTTTACGGGGTATAAGGATACTAGAGATTCGTTTTTTGAATTATTTGAGAGGTTAAGAAACGATAGAATAATTCCCTGATTTAATTAGATAATTGGAAAATGAGATAATTTGAAAATGAGATAATTAGATAATTGGAAATGAGATAATTAGAAAATGAGATAATTGGATAATTAGATAATTGGAAATGAGATAATTGGAAAGTGAAATAACTAGATAATTAGATCTGGAGTGTAATCAAAAACAGTGTCCGGCTGAGCGGAGTCGAAGCCCTTTATGTAAAAAATGCCTTTGACTTCGCTCAGGGCAACAATCAGCTAATTTAAAGAACTCTGCTATTTGATAATTAGACAACATATATTATTTTGTTATTTGATAATTTATAACACTTTGCGATAACATCTTAAATTTAATGAATAAAAAACGGGACAAAGAAGTTTTTCTTTGTCCCGTTTTTGTATTTTTTGGATAGATTTAATTATCGCAGAACGAACCGATTTGCTGTAAATGTCTTTCAGTCTGATATTTATTGAAGTTGTCCCATTTTGGAGGGAAACTTGCTTTTTGTCCGTACATCGCATCCACGCAGACATTGTTGTCCTTGTACTTGTCATGTAAAACAGCCAGGATTTTAAAGAAAAATTCATCGAGCATGGTGATGGCTTCAAATTCTGATTGTAGCGTGCTGTAATTAGAATCTGAGGGATTTAACAGTTGCAGTAAATCCAAAAGCTCTTTCTTTTCCTCTTCATTGATTTCAGTGGCGTAACCCATTTTTAAGGTTTTAAAAACCAGGTTATTCCACGCTTTGCTGTCGTGTCCCCACTGCACATCAGGCAGGTTTAAGGAATGCTCGCAAATCAGAATAATGGAGAAAAGAACATCGTTTAAATACTCCGCCGGGAATTCGTCAAAACTTCTGAATTCGAAACCGCTCTGGTACATTTTTTCCTGATTAAAATCAAGTCCCACTTCCGAAAGCATTTCATATTCCATGTCGGCTTCAATCTGATCGCGCCACCAAATGTTTTCTTCTTTTTCAAATTTCAGCAGTTTTCTGAAATCGTCTACCTTGTAAGTTAGGATTTTGCCTTTTGGCATTGCCTTATTGTAGGTTCCTACGCCAATGTAACGGGACATGGCATTTCTCATGGAACCCAAAGTGAATTTTTTGTCTAAGCTGTATTTATCACTGATCACGCCCATAATATCAGGACTTCCGAGCGTGGCTATGAAAAAAGGCTCAAACCATTGTAATAAATAAATGGCGTTGGCATGGGTTTTTTCAAATTCATTGTAATCCACAATTCTGCTGTCTTCCGTTAATGACGGTAAGGTAATATGAAAATGGTACGTTCCGTTATTGAACAACACCAGGTTTTCCTGATTCGTCATAAACATATTCAGGCCGTTATTGTAATCCGGAAAATTTAATTTTCCGTTGAGCACAGACGATTCGTTGATTTTATCCAGAAACAGTTTTTTGGTCGCTTTCAGTTCTTTGCAGGAATCAGCAATGGTTCTGTTTTCAAAATATTTGGTTACAAATTCGATCGAATCACCATCAAAATGTACGGATCCCATCGTTTTGTTTCTTTGGGTAATCATGCTCTGAATGTTGTACGGCTGATCTTCCAGGAAAAGTTCCATAATCGATTTGCCCAGGTACTCCGGATTTTCAAGCGGTTGTGCAATCGTCTCACCACTTTCCGTATCGATTAATGGTTTTATCGGCGATAACGTTTTGTGCTGATAATTGATATCGAGCTTTTCCAGCGAATGACTGTTCATCATCCGGCTTACTTTATAGCTTTCCGTCAGGTTAAAAGCTTTTTTCAGCATAGGAGCCAGGCTTTCGGGTTTATAGCATTTTCTGTAGTCAATACTATATTTCTCAAAGCCAATTTTTTCTTGTATAAATTCACCAGAAACTATCAGGGGTTCTTCAAACTGCATGTAGGTTTCGTTTTCCAATCCTATTCCCCAATAATATTTTTTTGTCTGATTGTCTTTCATTTATACTTACTTTCTTTTTTAAGGTTAATTATAATTTTTAAAGCATTATTTCATTTGAAGATACAAATCCGCGTTACCATTAGAGACAGGAAACCTGTAATGGATGAAGCACCTTGCTGCCTCCATTATAAAAGTTTTCGTTTACTTTTAAAAATATAGGAATTTGTATTTTAGAAATTTCGCACTTTTTATCGACGGAAAGATCAAATAAGGAGTAAAATTTTATAATAAGGCTATAAAATCACCAGTGTTATTAATCGCTTTTGTATCAATAATTTAAGCAAGGGAACGGCTAAATCACAACTTTTGCTGTTCTTGTTTTTTCTAAGTTGCAAAAGTAGTTTTTTATTATCGTATTTCCAAGTAGTTAACTCGTTGATAATCAATATTTTTTTTTGAATGTTGAAACCATCCGGTGAATTGTATTTTTATTCGTGGTAATAAAACACATAAGAGGAATACAGTTCATCATTCCACCAGTCTTTTCTGACCTCCGAAAAGTAATTGTAATTCAGTTTTCCCGCCTGCGACTGCAGCGGATACACCACAACACCATTTTCACGGTACGCCTGATGCAGCTCGGTTTCAGGAACCACGGGAACAATATGTCCGGAGAGTCCTTTTTCCCTTCTTTTGGCGCAGATTATACCAATTCCGCCATGGGTATTTACCTTCTGCTGAATTTCATCAGCGGTAAACATTCTTTCCCAGCCAAAATTAGGTCCCCATTCTAAAAACCAGTCGTGTATGGCACTGGAATAGATTCGGTCTACGGTTTGTTCAAAAACGGCTTCTACATCCTGTCCCTGCAGAATTTTTTCCAGCGATTCGGGCGTCCACCAGACTGTTGGGACATATACTTGGGTAAAATAACAATAATCATAAGAGTAGACATTGCAATAGGTATCTTCTACAGTTCTTTGATATCTAAGACTGGTTTCCACGTCCAGTTTATCAATAATCCGGGCAATACTTTCTTTTTTGCTGGCGGTGTCTGTCAGGTTCCGGTAAGGAATGGTCGCATCCATTAGCGGTTTTTCTTTCATTTCCATAGAATCCAGCCGCGATTCCGGATCCGGCAACAAATCGGCTTTCTTAATTTGAATATTCGATAGTGTATGATCATCTAAGGGTAACGATGCTACTGATACAGTATGTTTTTCCATCTTGACTGCTTAAAAATTAATTGGCCTGACGCTGCTGAATTGATTGTTTATACAGCGTAATTTGGTTAGCCAGCAGGTAAATGTAAGGATTTTAAGTTTCTAAAGAGTTTTAGAAAAAGACAAATTACAGAAAAAAATGTGATTTATGTACTTGTTTTGCCGCGTTTAAATACGAAAAAAGGCCTACTGTTACGTACGCCTTTTTGATTTTGAAACTATAATTATTTACGAATCTACTCTTTTATACTTCCTCTTCCTCATCTTCATTGTTGATCACATCGTCATCATCATTGGTAATCGACTCGTCCCCCGGATCATTTTCTGATCTGACGTCTGAATGGTTTTCAGATTCAGTCGGTGTGATTTCCATCTCTTTGATGAATTCCTCCTGATAGTTATACGGATCTTCGTCCTTTGCATAATTATCAGGATCAACGGGTGTATTCTGATCTATATAATCAGGATCACTCGCTCCGAATTCGGGTATTTGTTCTGTATTTGTTTTATGTCTGAACTGATCTTCGCTTTCAATTGTATTTCCATCAACCAGCGTATTTTGATCAATAAAATCAGGATCTGTGTGACCGTATTCGTTGCTGTTTTGCTTTTCCATGACGCTGTTTTTTTTAAATTAATTATATTTTTCTTCTGAAATAAGCCGATCCTATTTTTTCCAAAGAAATACGATTCGGAATTATTCTTAAAGCTTGTATTACAAATTTACCGAGAGATCTTTCTGATTTATTATAGAAAAATAAATTATAGTTGCATAATTTATAGGTGTTTATGCGAAAAATAATCGTAAATTCACGCTATTTCTTCTGTTTGGAAAAACGCATTCCAATTCGAACCGCATACTGCTTATCATTTTAAACCTCAGACCTTTCCGACGAAATGCTTCACCGTATCTGCAACGGCTGCTGTTGTTAAATTTTAGGGCAGCGTTCGAATTTTCTTATTTTGGAGAGAATAAAACAATAACAATCAACGTTCTTAAACAAAACTATATTATGGGCTTATTTGATTTTATGATAGTGGAAATAGCTATGGATTTGGGAACCGCGAATACTTTGATCATTTACGATGGAAAAATCGTAGTAGATAGTCCTTCCATTGTGGCCAGGGACATTAGAAACGGGAAAATTATCGCGGTAGGCCAGGAGGCCAGTTTGATGCAGGGTAAGACACACGAGAATATTAAAACCATCCGTCCGCTTAAAGACGGGGTAATTGCAGATTTTGATGCTTCTGAAAAAATGATCAGCTGGTTTATCAAAAATATACCGCAGATCAAGAAAAACTTTTTTACGCCCGCACTGCGAATGGTCGTTTGTATCCCCAGCGGCATTACCGAGGTGGAAATGCGAGCGGTAAAAGAATCCTGCGAACGCGTAAACGGAAAGGAAGTGTTCTTAATTCATGAGCCTATGGCCGCTGCTATCGGAATTGGTCTGGATGTGATGCAGCCGAAAGGAAACATCATCGTGGATATTGGCGGAGGAACTACGGAAATTGCGGTTATTGCACTTGGAGGAATCATTTGCGATAAATCGATAAAAATTGCCGGTGATGTTTTTACCAACGATATCCTGTATTATATGCGAACACACCATAACTTGTATATTGGGGAAGGTTCTGCCGAACGAATAAAAATTGAGGTCGGTGCCGCAACGGAAGACCTCGAGGACGCACCTGAAGATATAAACGTGCGCGGAAGGGATTTGCTTACCGGAAAACCTAAAGAGGTACGGGTGAGCTTCAGGGAAATTGCAAAAGCACTGGACAAATCCATACAGCGAATTGAAGATGCCATTATGGTAACGCTTTCCGTAACACCGCCGGAACTGGCTGCCGATATTTACAATACGGGATTGTACCTGGCAGGAGGAGGCGCCATGCTGCGTGGTCTTGATAAAAGGCTGTCACAGAAAACGGAATTACCCGTCTATATTGCAGAAGATCCTTTGAGAGCCGTTGTAAGAGGCACAGGTATTGTCTTAAAAGATATTGTGAAGTATAAAAGTGTACTGGTGAAATAGTTTTCAGTCTCAGTTTTCAGTCTCAGTTTTCAGTCTCAGTTTTCAGTCTCAGTCTTAAGTCTCAGTCTTCAGTCTCAGTATTCAGTCTCAGTATTCAGTCTCAGTTTTACTGGGACTGAATACTGAGACTGCGACTAAACTAACCACAAAGATCGGAAACTGGGACTGAAAACTGCGACTGCGACTAAACTAACCACAAAGATCGGAAACTGCGACTGCAAACTGCGACTGCGACTAAACTAACCGCAAAGATCGGAAACTGGGACTGAAAACTGCGACTGCGACTAAACTAACCACAAAGATCGGAAACTGCGACTGCAAACTGCGACTGTGACTAAAAACCGGGACTAAAAATTAATTAATCTTCACCAAATGGGCTTCAATGGCAGCTCTGTCTGATTCATATTGTGCCGGAAGTTTTAAGTTCTGACCTAATTCTTCTAAAGCCTCGTCCACGGTGAATCCGGGGTTTTCTGTAGCGATTTCGAACAAAACACCGCCCGGTTCTCTAAAATAAAGCGAGTGGAAATACTGTCTGTCAATCTGTGGGGTAATAGATAACCCGTAGGCTTCGATTTTTTCACGGAAGTGCATCAGAATTTCATCATTTTGCACGCGGAAAGCAACGTGGTGCACCGATCCGTTGGCCACATGGCCGCGTTTTTCTTCTGCCAGCTCTACCAGGTCCACAATAGCAGCATTTTCTACGGCGTCTGTTGCGTAGCGGTAACGGTTTACGTCCTGATCAATCAGTTTATATCCAAAGATATCGGTTAGGATCGCAGCAGTAGCTTTGATACTGTTTAAGGTCAAGGTGATATTGTGAAAACCTCTTGTTGCCACATCAGCTTTTACTTCATCAGTTTCCCAGGCTTTTCTGTTGTCTTCTTTTTTAGATTCGATTAACTCTAGTTTCAGCCCGTCCGGATCTAAGAAAGTCAGGTATTTTTCCCCGAATTTTTCAGCCGGTTTGTTGTAGATTACATTGTATTTTTCAAAACGTGCCTGCCAGAAATCAAGACTTCCTTTTGGAACGGAATAACCAATTTCTGTTGCCATTCCGGAGCCCTTTCTTCCTTGCTGGATGCCTTCTCCCCAAGGGAAAAAAGTTAAGATCGTTCCGGCACTTCCCACTTCGTCACCAAAGTAAAAATGGTAGGTTCCCGGATCGTCAAAATTCACTGTTTTTTTAATGAATCGCAATCCTAATATGTTGGAGTAAAAGTTGAAATTACGTTTGGCGTCACCTGCAATCGCAGTAATATGGTGTAAGCCTAAAATTTTATTTTCCATGGTATTTGATGTATTAAGTTGTTATTGATTTTCTTTTACAAATTTACGGCTGTTATGAATCTGCATCGATTAACCTAGATTAAGAAATAAAAAGCCGATACATTTTTTATCGGTAAACAAATAACCAAATAACGTTCCGCTTAGTGTAATGTGTTGTTTATTAGTATTTTAAGTGTTCATTGTGGTTTTTGATGATACGATATATCGTAATTTTATGCGTCCAAAATGTTATATTTAAAAAATCAATAGTAATTTAATACGGGCTATTTCTTAAATTTACGCATTAACCGCATTCAATAGCCCTGCCAATTCGTACTTATGGAAAAACCTGCCGATCAGACTGCAATTATGATGAACAGATTGCAGGAAAGGGAAAAAGAGCAACTGCTGATCCTGTCGATTTGCAGCGCACTTGCACAGGCTTTGAACAGGGAAGAATTTCATACTGTTGCAGGCGGCCTGCTGAAAGAACATTTTCAGTTTGATGATTTTATTTTTGCAACGGCGGCTGAAAATGAAACCGTATATCAGGTTTTTTATCACTATTCACAGCAAAAAGCAGCGCCAAAAAGCTATTCCGTCAACGATGACTTTTTTGCACCCTGTATGGATTCGGCCGATACTGTAGTTTTTGATTTAAAAGCCTCAGCGGACAAAAAGAATCCTTTTCCGGATTACATCACTACAATAGCAGACAAAGGATTTAAAAACGGAGTAGGGATTTGTCTTCCTTACAGTAAAGGAAATCGCGAAGCCGTTTTTCTGTTTTTTAAAAATGCGTCGGCTTTCAGCAGAGAAGCAAACCGGATTATTCGCGGTATCGGGATGCAGCTTTCTATTACTGCCCGAAATATTAAGTTGGCAGAAGAATATAAAGGCCAAATTGCCGAACTGCAGCTTTTGAAAAAGAATTTTACCGAAAAGAAAATACAAACCACTCCTGTAAATACCGAAAGTTTTCACGGAATTGTCGGCAAAAGTGACGCCATGCAAAAAGTGTATGCCTTAATCAGTCAGGTGGCGGCATCTCCTTCTACTGTCCTGATTTCCGGTGAAACAGGAACTGGCAAGGAGTTAGTAGCAAGTGCGATTCATATCTTATCGGCAGTTACCAACGAAAAAATGGTTAAAGTCAATTGCGCTTCCATTCCCGCCAATCTGATCGAAAGTGAATTATTCGGCCATGAAAAAGGGGCTTTTACCGGAGCGACTGATGTAAGAATCGGTAAATTTGAACAGGCAGCTAACGGCACTATTTTTCTGGATGAAATAGGAGAGCTGCCCCTGGAATTACAGGGGAAACTGCTTCGGGTTTTGCAGGAAAAAGAAATAGAACGGATCGGTGGTAAAAACACCATCAAAATAAATGCACGTGTTATCGCTGCAACCAACCGTTCTTTGGAGAAAGAAGTAGCCGAAGGACGCTTCAGAAGTGATTTGTATTACCGCCTCAATGTCTATCCGATTCCTTTGCCTGCCTTGCGCGACCGTCCTGAAGATATTGAAATACTGGGAAATTTTTTCCTTGAAAAACATTCCGGTAAAATCGGAAAAAAGATAAAAGGTTTCTCTAAAAAAGTCCTCAACAGCATGAAGGCCAATGCGTGGCCGGGAAATGTCAGGGAACTGGAAAATATGGTCGAAAGAAGTATTTTGTTTGCCAAAGAGGACGTTATCAAAGAAATGACTTTTCCGGCAGTTTTTATACCTGAAACAGAGACTCCCGGAAACAATTTTTATCCCAAAACATTACAGGAAGTAGAGAAAGAGCATATTTTAAAAGTTGTAAAAAAATGCAACGGAAGAATTTCCGGCCCACAGGGAGCTGCTGTTTTATTAGGACTTCCGGGCACCACGCTGATTTCAAAAATGCAGAAACTGGGGATTAAAAAGAAATATTTCTAAGCTGATTTCTATTCCTGTGGCAGCTTTATTTTTCCCGAAGAAATAGCCCAGAAAACCAATAGAAGCATACTGATGGCCAAAGCAATTACAGGAAACCGGAAGGAAATGCCAAACGCAATTATATACGTGGGCAGTCCGTACAAATAATTATTCCTGATTTTTCTGATGGCTGAATCTGTAATTCCGGGACGTAACAGCTTTTTGTTACGGCTTGCAATGCACCACAACAGATTGTATGAAATATTGATCAGCACAAAGATTCCGGTGTAAACCGCAACCGCAATCGAAGCCGCTTCCCCGTTGAAAAAACGTGCGAGTAAAGCAGTCGGATACGATACTGTGGTCACTAGAAAAAGAATCAGGCCGTTGGCAAACATGATGGCTGTATTGCGGCTGTAAATCTGCTTGAAGATTTTGTGATGATTGACCCACATGATAAAAATACTGAAAAAAGAAAGTGTAAAAGCAAGATATGTCGTCCATTCACCTTTTAAAAAAGCAAGCAGTTCAGCACCGTTTTTGACCGCAGTGATTTCCGGAGCGTGAAGATCCAACACCAGAAGCGTAATGGCGATGGCGAAGACGGCATCACTGAAATTCTCTATTCGTACGGTTTCTTTTTCCATTTTATAATCATTTTTTTACCGCAAAGTGCGCAAAGATTTTTTCTGATGGTAATCGTCAGAAACGCAACGTTCGCAAAGCCAGATCAGCACATAGCTTAGCGAACTTTGCTTTTTTAAAACAGATACTAAAAGCTTTGCGTGCTTTGCGGTTAAATTTTTTTCCAGATCTAAAAAATCTATATTTTTATTCTTTTAGAAATCAGTGTCACCCTGAGCGGAGTCGAAGGCTTTTTACACCAAAAATGGCTTCGACTCCGCTCAGCCTGACAGCAGTTTTTCAATTAAACCTAAGGAGTCATTTAAATTAGAGTTTTATAAATATCGATTTTCGTAGTTTCGGTTCGAGATTTTTTGTCTTGTGGCCTTTTCCGGTAGTATCTTCCACTAATAAAATGGATCCGGTTTCAAATTTTCTTTTTTCTCCCAGAGAAGTTTCGATTTCTACACCGCCTTCGAGTAAAACAATATATTGTCGGTCCGGCGCATTATGAAAATCGTAATCATAAGCCGGTTTTACTTCCCTGAAAACAATCGATTTTACAGGTTCATCATCCGATAAAAAACCGATATCGCCGTTGTTTTTCAATGGAACTTCGAAATCTTCAAAATGACTTTCACCATTTTCATCGCTGTAAACTCTCGTAATTTGTATCATTATTTCTTAGAGAATACGAGTTCGTTGGCCAGATCAATTTCATCCTGACTGATGGTATGTCCCATATCAGGATAGATTTTTTTGGTCACCGAAGCCCCTAATTTTTCAAAAAGCGCTTCAGATGCATTGACTCTTTCCACCGGAACATGAAAGTCGGGATCGCTGGTTCCGATAAAAACCGGAGTATTTTCGAAGTTTCCTTTATAATGCTCTTCGTATACTTTATCGCCTATCAGTCCGCCTGTAAAAGCTACAACTCCTCCGTACTTCGCGGCATTCCGGGCTGTGAATTCCAGGGCAAGACAGGCACCCTGCGAAAATCCAAGAAAGTAAATGTTTTCCTTTTCAATTCCGTTTTGCTGAACCGCGACAACTACCTGGTGAATAGTGTCCAGTGATTTTGAAAACGAAGGTTCATTCTCTTCCAGCGGTACTAAAAAAGAATAGGGGTACCAGGTCCTGTTTTCTGCCTGAGGAGCGATCAGGGCAAAACCTTCCACATTCAGGTATTTTGCAACGGAAAGGATATCATGAGCACCCGCACCACGACCATGGATCATGATCAGGGCTTTTTTGGCCTCCGCTAAGGGAACTCCGGCTGTTATAATTTCTGTATTCATGCTTTTTATTTTTTAATTAATAAGTGGGAATGAATTTTTTTTCCCGCAGATTTGGCAGATTAAGCAGATTTACTCTTTACTCTTTACTCTATATTCTATATTCTTGACTCTTTACTCTTCAACTCTCTAACTCTTCACCCAGATATCCTCATATTCATCCGGATGCTTTTTGAATTGCGCGTGTACGTAAGGACAAAGGGGCAAAACTTTTAAATGATTGGCACGTACATACGAAACCATTTCTTCCAGAAGTTTTTTGGCGTATCCTTTTCCTTCGGCTTCGGGCTCTACTCCGGTATGGTAAACCGTTAGTACGTCTTCTTTGAGGCTTACGGTCATTTCGCCGAGTTTTTTGTCATCGACATAGAGATTGAAAGCACCGTGTTTTTTTTCGTTTAATTCCAGTTGTATTGTTTCCATAATCTTTTAATTATATCCTTGTTTTATACCTAATTTTTTCATTTTTGAATACAAAGTCTGTGGCTGCATTTTTAGTAATTCCGCAGCACCGCCCGTTCCGGACACTTTTCCGTCGCAGGTTTGCAGGGCATTCATGATATGTTCTTTTTCCATTTCCTCCATCGATTTGATTTTTCCGGAAGGCATTTGTACCGGATTCGAAGCAGGGGACGGAAGATCAAATTTTTCGATTTCAGTGGTTTTGGCCAGCAGTACATTTCTTTCGATCAGGTGTTCTAATTCGCGAATATTTCCGGGCCAGTCGTACTGCAGCAGTTGTTCTAAAGCTGAAGCACTGATAGCGCTGACGTTTTTTCTGGCACTTGCCGCATATTTCTTTAGAAAGTAAAGGGACAACGATTCAATATCTTCCCGGCGTTCTTTTAAGGCCGGCAATTGAATTGGAAATACATTCAGCCTGTAATATAAATCCAGCCTGAAACGTCCTTCAGCGACTTCTTTTTCTAAAGAACGGTTGGTTGCTGCGACGATACGGACATTGATTTTAATGGTTTTATTTCCACCAAGCCGCTGGATTTCCTTTTCCTGCAGCACGCGTAATAACTTCACCTGGGAATCTAGGGGCAATTCGCCAATTTCATCCAGAAAAATGGTTCCGTTATCGGCCTGCTCAAACTTTCCGATCCGTAACGCATTGGCTCCCGTGAAGGCTCCTTTTTCATGTCCGAAAAGCTCCGATTCGATAAGGGAATGTGGCAAAGCAGCACAATTGACCACTACAATCGGATTGGATTTATGAACCGAGAGATCGTGTATGGCATGCGCGACTCTTTCTTTTCCGGTACCGCTTTCGCCCAAAATCAATACGGAAGTTTCGGCAGGTGCCACTATTTTTATTTTTTCAATCACGTCCTGTAAAAGCGGACTTGTTCCGATAATGCCTTCAATTTCCTGATTTTCGGTTGCTGTTGGAAGTGCTGTAAATGCTCC
Organism: Flavobacterium sp. ENC; assembly: GCF_020991415.1. GTDB lineage: Bacteria > Bacteroidota > Bacteroidia > Flavobacteriales > Flavobacteriaceae > Flavobacterium. The sequence goes on from NZ_JAJMOY010000002.1 coordinate 446,852, forward strand.
TTTTTCCTGGTCAAATCGGTATCGTGCAATGTCCAGCATGACAATAAGATCCCGTTCGCGGAAAGGTTTTACCATAAATCCGTACGGATGTGTTGCTTTTACCGCTTCAAGAGTGGTCTGATTGGTATTTGCTGAAATGTACAGAAAAGGCAATTGCAATTCACGCAGTTCCCAGGCGAGGTCAATTCCGGTGAGATCTCCTTTTAGCATGATATCGAGTAATACCCAGTCCGGTCTTTTTTCGCTAATTAATTTTCGGGCCTGTACCACGGAAGAAGCGATACCGGTTACCTGATAACCTGCTTTGACCAGCATGATTTTTAAATCATTTGCGACAATAAATTCATCTTCAACAATTAAAATTTTCTCCTTCATTACCTAAATTTATATTATTTCCGAATTTTCAGAAGATTCTTCAAATTCGGTGTTTCTTGTAAATGCAATTGTAATCGTAAGCCCGTTACTATTTTCCATGTTGAAAGTCCCGTCAATCTGATCGCTTAAACCAATCATCAGATTCATGCCCAGGGAATTTCTTTCAAGGGTTTCAAAATGATCGGGAAGCCCAACTCCGTTATCCGTAATGATCAGCTGATAGTTGTTTTCTCCGATATTTTTGAGAGAGATCATCACTTCACCCATACTGTCTGACGGAAAAGCATATTTAATCGCGTTGTTTATCGCTTCATTTATAATTAAACCAAGCGGAACTGCCTGGGCAACATCAAGATATACTTTTTCGGTATCTAAAATAAAAGTAATGTTTTTATCGGTATTAAAACATTCTTTCATGTAACTGATCAGCTCATAAATGTACCAGGACATATCGATATTGGCCAGATTATCAGACTGATATAATTTTTGATGGATCAGTGACATGGCGTGCATACGGTGCTGGCTGTTTTGTATGGCCATCAAAGCATCTTCGTTATCCAGATAAGCGGATTGTGTGTTTAATAAACTAATGACAATCTGAAGGTTATTTTTAACACGATGGTGAATTTCCTTTAAAAGCCATTCCTTCTCGATCAGCATTTTTTTGTTCAGCTCATTCTGTTCATTAATCTGTTGCCGCTGAATTTCCAGTTCTTCGTTCTTTTTATTTTTGGACCTGAAACTGTTGTACAAAAATGCCAGGAAAAGTACCAAAACCAGTACGCTTCCTATAAAAACATAGCGTACGACAGTGTCGTTCTGAATTTGTATTTTCTGCAATTTGGCTTCCTGCGTCAGCAAATCGATATTTTTATCCTTTTTTTCGCTTTCAAATTCCACCTGAAGGCTGTTAATCTGTTTGCTTTTTTCGCCTTTAAAAACAGAATCTGAAAGGCTTTTATACAGCTGGTAATGTTTTATGGCACCCAGATAATCACCCGTTGAAGAGTCTGCCTTGAACCATATCAAATGACTCTCGGATCTGATATTGTTATTACCGGAGGCTGCCGCAAGGGCATCTAAATGTTTAATGGTCCTGTAGAAATCATCATATTTTTTTATTTGATACTGGTAAGAGGCAAAGCTTCTTAAAATTGCGACGCTGTTACCGTTTCTGTCGGCATTTTCGCCATAGTAATCCTTCAGTATTTTATAGTAAACTGTTGCTTTTGGAATGTTTTCCTGTATTCTGTAAATATTAAACAAAAGGTAATTTTCAACCATTTTTCGTTCTACATTCGAGGTTGGAAACCTGAGCTGCATTTCTTTAATCAGTTTCAGGGCATCATTTTCTTTTTTCTGGCGAATAAGCAACGAACACAGATTCTCGGCAATTGTTCTGACATACTCGGTATCCTTGTAATATTTGGCAATTTCTAATGCTTTATACCAATATTCTTCTGCTTTGTCATTTTGGCGTAAGTAATAGTAAACTACGGCAGCATGATTGTAAACAGAACTCAGCTGTAGCGAATTATCGTGCAGGGCTAAGGCCGTTTTTTCGGCCAAAAGGGCGTATTTCAGTGCTTCGGAGTAATTTCCTTTTTGGGTGTTCACTTCACAAAGTATATTGTAAACGCCTTGCAATTCCGTAAAATGGATGGCTTTATAAATTGCCAGCGATTCCTGTAAGATCAGATCTGCTTTATCAGGATCTTCGTTACTGCTGTATAATTCTCCAAGTTCTTTTAATGTGGTGGCCTGCTTTTCTTTTGCCCCGGATTTTTTAAACAGCTGTATTGCCTTTTCCTTGAGCCCGGCTTTTTTGTTAACATCGTTTTCATAAACAGCAAGTTCATTATAGCTTTCCCCTTGCTGTTCCGTTAAATTGTTTTTTTGAAAATAGGCGAGTGCTTCCTTTGTTTTTTTCAATGCCTTTTCAGAATCACCTTTTTCCCTGCAAATCTGTGCCTCTAAAAGAATTGTTTTTCCTTTTCCGGGTTTATAATTTAAGTCATTGCTTAGGTTTTTGGCCTGAATATTCAGGATATAGGCACTCTCAAGATCTGTTTTAAATTCACCGGGCTTCATAAGATAATAATTGCTTAAAGCCAAAAGCAATTCGACTTTTTGGCTGTCATTTTCAGCGGAAGCTATTTTCTTTTTTAACTGTTCCGGATCTTCCTTTGACTGTGCAATTGCGGAAATGCCCGTACCTAAAAATAATACAGCTGTACATAAGATTCTTATGTGTTTTTTGGCAGAAATAAAAAGGATAAAATTCATTTTTTAAAGATACTATATTATCAGAAATCCGCAACTCCATGCCGGTTTTGTTTACTATTCACGGTGGTATAGGTAACATATAATCATGGCTGCTCCGGGTAAAACCAATGTTCCCAAACCGAAAAATTTTCCGGCAATTGCCCCCAGAAAACACCCGACAAGAAAGCCGGTTATGGTAACCAGTTGTTTCTTAAAACTTAGCAGCACTTCAGCATCTTTTAAGCCATTTTTTAAGAGGTTCCCAAGATCAAGAGAGGCTTGTGTTACATTTCCCGTCATCATGGTGGTCGGCCCGTGTGTTTCTTTAGCATACAATTTTCCAAAAGCATTCTGAAGTCCCATAGCGAATACGGTTGTCATAGCGACGGCATAGATCGTCCATTCGGAGAAAATTTCCAGATAACCAAAAACATACGTTGCTATACCGCTTAAAACCAAAAGAATCCCTTCCCAAAATAAGATGGTGTAATGATTGACACTTTTTAAAGCAATTCTTCCTCCCGCAATCACGGCCAGAATAAAAACAGGAAAAGTGAGCAGTTTCACCCACGCATGCAGGTCTGAGCCTTTGATAATCTGATAGGCAAAGACAATAAAGTTACCCGTAACATGCGCCGAAAAGATCGAATCTGCGGCCACAAACGTTACGGTATCGCAATACCCTGCTATCATGGTGAGCAGCAGGGTAACGTACCAAATATTTTTCTGAATTTCCATAATTTGATTATTTAAGGTGGGCGCGAAGCATCCAGGCCATTTTTTCATGATTTTCCAATAGTCCCGTGATATAGTCGCTGGTTCCGGCATCGTGTAATTCAGCAGCAAAATTGTTGATGTTCTCCCGTAAGTGAATTAGAATGCTTTCGTGGTCCGCCAGTAATTCTTTGATGTAACCGGTGCTGTCGTTTTTCTCTCTGGTTTCTTCGGTAAGATGGGTTAAAGCCAGATATTCTTTCAGTGTTCCCGGAGCATAATGACCTAAAGTTCTGATTCGTTCTGCAACAGTATCTACAATTTCATCCAATGCTTCGTATTGTTGTTCGAAGAAAAGGTGCTTGTTGTAAAAATCAGGGCCTTCAACATTCCAGTGTGCTTTTTTTGTTTTCGTATACAGTACAAATTCGTCAGCCAGAACGGTTGTCAGTACAGCTGCTACTTTTGTGATGCTTTCTTGTTTAATTCCGATGTTTGCTTTCATTTTAAAGGAGGTTTAATAAATAATAATCAAGTGAATATTTTCCGGCACCAAGTGCGAGAATTAATAACAGGGAAAGAGTGTACATGTACGGAACGTCACGCACTTCGAGCGAATCTTTTCTGTGTACGACAAAATACCCTACGGCTGTAACGCCAATTGTTGGTAAAATGGCAAGTCGGGTTCCGATTCCTAAAATAATCAGAAACGGGACAACGGTATCCGAGAAAGTGGCGACTAAACCGTTTAGTTTTTCAGGAAGATGCAACGGATTCGGAACATGTTCCCTTTGTCCGTTTTCCACGCGGAATTTTTTCATTCCGTGAACCCTGAAAAGTTCAACGGCAAGTAAAACCCTAAAAACTAAAAGTGCTGCATTATTGAATGACGTTCCTAAATCGGAATAAAGGATTTGTTTTATAGTTTCAATCATTTCTTTAAAATTTAAAAAGCAAAGCAGGAACAGCCCAAAGCGCCCCAAAATGCAGTATAGTTATTCACCGGAACATTGCTCATTCGGGCCACATCGTGACTGTGAGCGTGAACATCGCAGCTTCCGCTGCAGCTGTGTATCTGAGAAGTCAGGCCTGGTTTGGCGTTTGCTTTTACATTCTTTTCAATGGTGCCCTGCAAATTGCTTCTGACGGGATATCCGTTGTAAATATTAGTAGGGGACCAGTCCGGCAGGATCGGGATGTGCGGTGGTGAAAACGAGGAGAAATCTCCGTTGGCATACACAATTTTTCCGTCGACAATGGTCAGGTCCGCTTCGATTTTTTTAATCTCTTCATCGTCGATCGTGAAATAGTCACGGTCTAAAACCACTAAATCGGCAAACATTCCGGTTCTGATATCGCCTTTTTTGGCCTGTTCCTGCGAAAACCACGCACTTCCTCTGGTGTACAGTTCCAGGGCAGTTGCTCGGTTCAAACGGGTTTCATTGTACAATTGCAAACCTCCAACGGTTTTTCCGACGGTCATCCAGTACATGGAAACCCACGGATTGTAACTGCTGACTCTTGTAGCATCAGAACCCGCACCAACAGGCACTTCCATCTCGATCATTTTTTTGATCGGGGGTGTATTTTCGGCTGCCTTGGCTCCGTAGCGGTCGGTGAAATATTCGCCCTGATACGCCATTCTGCTTTGTACGGCGATACCGCCGCCCAGCACTTTTACACGTTCGATGTTTCTTTCATCAATGGTTTCGGCATGGTCAAATATCCACGGAAGCCCGTTAAACGGAATATCCTGATTGACTTTTTCGAAGACATTTAGAAATCTCGAAATGCTTTCGTTGTACGTCGCATGCAGTCTGAACGGCCAGCGGTTTTCTACCAGAAGACGCACTACTTTTTCGAGTTCTGCTTCCATCGTTTCAGGAAGATCAGGTCTTGGCTGAAGGAAATCTTCAAAATCGGCAGCAGAAAAAACCAGCATTTCACCCGCACCATTATGGCGGTACATGTCGTCTCCCTGATATAATTTTACAGTATCAATCCAGTCTTCGAAATCTTCAAACTCGTGTTTTGGTTTTTGTGTGAACAAATTATAGGCAATTCTTACCGTAAGCTGTTTTTTTTCATTCAGTTCATTAACTACTTTGTAATCGTCCGGAAAGTTCTGAAATCCACCGCCTGCATCAATAACACTGGTGATTCCGAAACGGTTCAGTTCTTTCATGAAATGGCGCGTCGAATTGATTTGATGTTCGTAAGAAAGCGTCGGACCTTTGGCCAGAGTCGAATACAAAATCATCGCGTTTGGCGTCGCAATAATAAGTCCGGTCGGTTCTCCGTTTGAATCACGTTCGATTTGTCCCCCGGGAGGTGCCGGTGTATTTTTAGTATAACCAACGGCTTTTAAGGCAGCCCTGTTCATAATCGCCCTGTCGTATAAATGCAGGATAAAAACCGGAGTTTCTGGAGCAATCGCATTGATTTCTTCCAAAGTCGGCATTCTGCGTTCTGCAAACTGAAATTCAGACCAGCCGCCAACCACACGAACCCATTGCGGATTCGGAGTGCGGTCTACCTGTTCCTTCAGCATTCTGAGGGCATCTGCCAGAGACGGAACACCATCCCAGCGCAGTTCGAGATTATAGTTTAATCCGCCACGGATCAGGTGAATGTGCGAATCATTGATTCCCGGAACCACTCTTCTGTTCCGGAGGTCGATTATTTTGGTTTCCGCTGCTGCAAATTCCATTATATTGCTGTCACTTCCTACGGCAATAAACTTTCCGTCCTTGATGGCTACCGCTGTAACATTTGGCGTTTCCGAATTGAAACTGTGAATTTTACCGTTGAATAAAATCAGATCTGCTTTCATAATTCAGTTATTTAGCGTTAAGCTTTGTAATGGCTTCTTTGATTCCTTCCCCGGCAACAGTATAAAATGCCGGTCCTGCCAGCAAAATGATTTTGCTTAAAGGTTTGTGATCGGATAATTTTTTATCTTTCAGAAAGGTTTGGGTTCTATAGGCTTCAAAAGAGCCTAAGACTACGTTGGTCGCAATTAAAGCTGTTGGAGAATCGATTCCCGCATCTTTAATATCGCTTGCAAAAGCATAATTACTTACCCCCAGACGCAATGCTTCTCTCATGGCCACACTTCCCACACTGATCATTAATTCCGGCGTGAATTTGTTACGGTCACCCAGGCCAATAAGCAATAGTTTTTTGGCGGCCAGCGTTCCTTTTGGAGGCGTGATCAATAAGGTTTCCAAAGAATGTCCTGTAAATTTGCCGCTTTTACGCAATTCGGTAATAATCCCTTTCAGGGCATTGTCTAAATGTACCATTCCGTTTAGGTTGGCAGGAAGGGCGGGAGGGTTGAAGATGTCTCCTTCTGTGTATTCAAAAACACAGGCCACCTGTAATTCTGCTTCAGCCGAAGAGGGACCCTGAACCAATCCGTTTATGGCAACGCCGTCTACTTTTCCCCAGGTAACGGTAGAGCCAAGTGCAGCCATTTTGGTTTCAGGAGCCGTTTGGGCAAAAGACAGGGGAGCAGCAAATAAAAATGTCAAAAGAAATACAGAAAAATATCTAAGTCTGTAGTGGTTGAAAATTGCTATGTTTTTCATAGTTATAAATTTAGTTGTTAAAATTTAAATCCGAGTCTGGCGTTAAAGAACACACCGTCTTTGGAATTGGGTATTATGTCGTTGATAAAAGCACCGGTTTTAAAATACTGAATCCCGCTGACGACCGAAATATATTTGTTGACGCTGTAGGAAAAATTGGCAAGATAGGCGGTCCCGATATACCGTTCTGCCGAAGCACTTCCGGGAAGATTTAGGCTTCCGCTTGGTCTGTAAACACCGTCGTCCAGTGAATACCTCCAGTTAAAAACCACATCGACCTGCATCTTTAACTGTGGCAGTAAATCCATAGTAGCATAGGGATGAATATCGATAAGGTTTACCGGACCCACCTGCGGACTGAAACCAAAATAACCTCCTTTTGGGTACAACGGATTGAACGTTTGCAAGGAGCCGTCGTTTTTGTTTTTGTCTCCGGAGATGTAATCGTTTCGAAGGTTTATGGTGGGTTTGAATTTTATATTTTCGAAAGAATAGCCTACATCAACAGAACCTGTCCAGGCGTTGATATTTCCGGAACCAAAATGTCCAAACTGATAGGCAGCTTCCAGATTGTAAATAAAGCCACCGCCGTATTTCCAAAATCTGGTACCTAACGTATGTCGTTTTTCAGACGCCATTCCTTCTTCAAACACTGATTCGTTTCTTTTAATTCCGAGATAATACAGGTCCAGATTTCCGGCTTTTGGGAATATTATTTTCGAATAAGCACCCCAAAGATTGAGCTGTTTCGATATTTTATTGTCAAAAACTCCAGTGTTTATGGTGTCTGCCATCATCGCAAATCCGTCAATCGAAAATCGGGCGGAAGTGTACATTATTTTTCCTCCGGTAAAATAAAGCCTCGCATTCGGACCTTCCCTTACCGAGATCAATCTTCCGGAACCATAATCCAGTTCCTGTCTTCCGGCACGAATGATTAGTTTTTGGTCTTCTTTCTGCCATAAACTTGCATCCAGAAAAAGATTCTGCACATTCAGCTGATCTTCGTCAATACCACGCGGGCCGTTTGTTCTTCCATCCTGCAAGGCACTTCTTAGTTGTGCAAATACCCGGAAGGTTTTTCCTAAATGAATATCGGCATGAAGATCGTATCGCTGCAACAGGAAATTGTTATGACCAATATTGAGCCTTCCCCAGTCTTCATTGTTGAAATCCACATATTCATATCGCGCTTCACCACCAAAAGAAATATAAACGTCTTTCTGTTTGTTTAAGGGAACGAATTTTAAATTCTCATAAAAATTTCGGGCTGAATCTTTTAGGAATTCATAATTTTCATCATAACGCAACAGCTTAAAATTCTGAGCAGAAGCCATGCTTCCCATCAATAGAAAAGACAGTATAATTATCGTGATTTTGGGCGATATGGATTTTATTGAAGTCAAAATGGTTTTTGGTTTGTAGTTTGCAGTCTCAGTCACGGTCTCAGTCTCAGTCTCAGTCTCAGTTTACAGTCACAGTCACAGTCTCAGTCACAGTCTCAGTCTCAGTTTGCGGTTCACTTACTACTGCTTACTGTGACTGTAAACTGTAAACTTTTCAATTAGTGCTTAAGCATGTTGTGTGCATAATGAATTCCTAAACCGTACGAACCGCCGTATTTTTTCATTAGGTTCGTTACCGGAACATAAGTTTCCTGACGTCCCCAGTCTCTTTGAAGTTCTAATAAATACTGAATAGAAGTGATAGGCTGTGCACCTGCCTGAATCATTCTCTGAACCGCACGTTCATGGGCTTCTTTGCTTACATCACCGCAGGCATCTGTAATGACATAGACTTCGTAACCTTCATCGATAGCAGACAAGGCTGGCCCGACGATACAAACGCCAGTCCATAATCCGGCAAGGACTATTTTCTTTTTGTTTTTACCTGTAATGGCTTTATAGGCATTTTCGTCTTCCCAGGTATTCATAGTCGTACGGTCAATATATCCCGAAGTGGCAATAGGATAAAATTCTTCTACTTCCGGAAAAACAGGACCCGAAAAACTTTCTTCGGCTACTGTGGTAACAACCGTGGGAACATTAAAGATTTTTGATGCGCCGGAAATGATGGCAACATTCGTGCGTAATTCGCTTAACGCAATATTGGTTGTAGCGAAAGCCATTTGCCCTTCAAAGTCAATTAATACTAAGGCGTGATTGTCAGGTGACAATAAGTGAAGTGATGGTTTCATAATATTTTGATTTATAGTTATTTAGTGTAATGAGGCTAATAATATGCCAGATGTATAACTTGTTGTTATACACTAATTTGTGTTTTTTGATAAAATAAAGTACTTGTGATATATCGTAAAATTATTAACGATAAAGCAGAATTTAGGCTGTTAATGTGTAGACAGCTTTCGGATCATTTCGGCAGAAACGGTATCCGCATAGATTCCGAAGGCACTTGTCAGGACACCTTTTATATTATAGAGCTCCGACAGAATTCCGTAAACGATATCTTCATCTCCGGGATCAGTATCTCCTTCAAAACGAAACAGGTATTCAATTTTGAACTCTTCAGGAGACATGGTTTGTGTGTTATTGTTGTAGCGGATGCAGTTGGTGTCAAGATTAAAGTTTTCTGTATAACCTTGCTGATTCAGCCATTGCAAAGCTTCAGTAACCGTATCAAAAGAGGGCTGTTGTAATGAAGTCATAATTTAAAAATTTTAAAACTGCCTGAAAAATTGAACCTTTGCAGGCAGTTTTGGTTGATTAGATTTGCTTATGCTTTAATAAAAGCCAGAATATCGGCATTGATTGTTTCTGCTTCTGTAGTTGGCATACCATGAGGAAAACCGGGATATGAAATTAATTTTCCGTTTTTCAAAAGTTTTGCCGCTCTCGGTGCCTGACCATAAGGCACGATCTGATCGTCTTCTCCGTGCAAAACCAGAACAGGAATATCTAAACTCTTAAGATCTTCCGTAAAGTCAGATTCAGAGAAAGCTTTAATTCCGTCATAATGTGCCAAAACAGAACCCATCATTCCCTGACGCCACCAGTTATGTTTTATACCTTCCTGAACTGTTTTCCCTTCGCGGTTCCATCCGTAAAACGGAATCGGGAAATCATAAAAATATTGTGCTCTGTTAAATCCGGTACCTTGTCTGATTTCATCAAAAATAGCTAAGGGTACACCTTCAGGATTGGATTCGTTTTGAATCATGATTGGTGTAACGGCACTAATAATTACAGCTTTTGCCACTCTTTCCTTACCGTATTTTGCAGCGTAACGAATCACTTCACCACCACCGGTTGAATGACCTACGTGAATAGCATTTTTTAAATCAAGAGCCGCTGTTAATTCGGCTACATCTGAAGCATAGGTTTCCATATTGTTTCCTTCTGAACTCTGACCGGAGCGACCATGCCCGCGTCTGTCATGTGCAATAACTCTGTATCCCTGTTTCAGGAAAAACATCATTTGTGCATCCCAGTCATCACTGGATAAAGGCCATCCGTGGTGAAAAACGATTGGTTGTCCTGTTCCCCAGTCTTTGTAAAAAATTTCTGTTCCGTCTTGTGTTTTAAATGTGCTCATTTTTTTAGTGGTTTTAGATTATTAAATTTTTTAGGGTTGATGATCAAAAAGTAGGATTGCGATGCATCTGCGTTTTTGATTTATTTTATGTTGTTAATTTCTTTTACAAACTTACAGCAGGTCCGGACGACTGTCGATTAACCTAGATTAAGAAAGAAAATAATTGCATTTTTCCGGGGAAAGAGAATTTTCAGTTTTTCTTTTAAGTGCTGTTTTCATGTTCTGCATATTTTAATTTATAGTGATGCAGAACAATAGCCAAAAAATATGCCCTAACTCCAAAAGTGAATAAATTCAGGGGTTTACGGTTTTAAGTACTAATTTTTAATTACGATATTTCGTAAATTTATAGAAGTGTAAGATGAATTTTATGTAATTCTTTGAAAAAGTCATTTAGGGTTTTCCTGAATTTATGGAGTTCAAAACAACTAAAAGGTATTGTTGTTATAAAACAGGATTTTTAAACAACGGAAAAACAATAATTTTCCATGCTGTACTACCCGGAGAAGTATATTTATTTAAAAAAAGAAAATAAAAAACTCAAATTCAGCGAGTTCTCATTTTAAAGTATTACATTTGGCCAATTAAATACATTAAAATGCAAGAAGGTACAGTAAAATTCTTCAATGAAGAAAAAGGTTTTGGATTTATAACTCCTAATGATGGAGGAAACGAAATTTTCGTTCACGTTTCAGGTCTGTCAGAAAACATTCGTGAAAACGATCAAGTTCGTTTTGACGTAGAAGAAGGTCGTAAAGGTCCAAACGCAGTAAACGTAGTCATAGCATAATTATACTATAACAGTGAACTTATAAAGGCACCCGCATTTGCAGGTGCCTTTTTTATTTGCATTTTGTGCTTTGTTTCAATTTGCACCTTCACTAATTAGTAAGGGTCAAAAATTGCATTAGATAACGTTTGTTTTCGGCTTCATTCACTAAAAAATGAGCTACAGCTGCTCTTGAAATTTTCCCCACTTTCATTCCTTTTTCAAGTGCAGGCAATGATTTACAGGATGTAATCAGCGGTCCGTTGGTAAGCATTCCCGGTCGGACGATTTCCCAATTGATAGCGCTGTTTACAATAATTTCTTCCATCAAAGTTTTGTCAATGTACTGCTCTTTCAGGAAAAGTTTGATGACAGTCCGCATAAAAAAGTTCAGGTATTTTTTGCTTTCCCCGGATCCAAAACCTGTAATGATGAGTACCGGAGACAAGAACTTTAATTCTGCTGTCGCCGTTACCAGTGCTTTTGCAATGTCTGAAAATAAAGTAGTCGCTTTTTTGTTTTTTGTCCCTACAGTGATCAAAACGGCATCTGAATCTTTTATGGCTTTTTTTAAATCTGATATAGTAGTGGCGCTTCCGTTTATTTTGGTCAGCAATTCATGATCCGGCATTGCCGATGTATTTGTTGAAAGGGCCGTTACCGTATGTCCTTTTTGTAATGCCTGAATGACGGTCTGCAAGCCAATACCTGCACCAGCTCCTATGACTGCTATTTTCATGTTAGGATTGTTTAGTGTTTAAGTGTATAAATTTCTGAGCCGTTTCCTTTTTGGCTACTAACAAACTTTCGCTTCCCCATTTCCAGAGCGTTCCGTCAGTGCTTAAAATTGCAGCGCCCGCTTCTTGGGCAATGAGTATGCCTGCCATCCAGTTATAGGTGTCCAGATCTTCCTGAACAAACAAATCAATTCTGCCGGCACCCACATAAGCCAATTGCAGACCATGCGGCCCATAATTTCGAACAATACCAAAATTCCGAATCAGGCTGGTTATTGTCGGGCCTATTTTTTGATAAAAAGCAGTACTGGATTTGTCCTGGTGGCCGTATTCAAAAACAGACAGCATCACTGCAGGATCGGTTTTGCTGCTAAGCTGCAAGGGCGTATTATTCATAAAAGCACCTTCGTTCTCTTTTGCCCAGAATAGTTCATCTGAAAGCGGGTCAAAAATCACGGAAAAACAGGGCTTGCCATTTCGAACCAGTACCAGATTTATTGTCCATCCCGGAATGTGCTGCAGGTATTGAATCGCTCCGTCCATGGCATCACAAAGCCAATAGTCAGCTTGCTGTGCAGGATTTCGCTGGGCTTCGGTATCAAATTCATCCCCGATATGCCAGGGAATATTTGGAAATTCCGGCGATAAATCTTCTTTTAAGGAAGTCAGGCAAAGGGTGTCTATGTTTTCTAATTCCGCTACAAGTTCATCCATTGTTTGTGGTATGGCTTTTTGCTTGTAGTCCTTTAAAAAGAGATGTCCGGCTTTTTTTACTGCTTCGAGTACGATTGGGATATTCAGTTCTTTTTGCATCATAATTGTTTTTAATTAACAATGCAAAGCTAGAAGACAGGGGAGACTTAAAGTAGAACGAATGGTTGGAAGTATAGTCCTAATCGCGGAATTGTTTCCGAAATTCAAGAGGAGTCATCTGAGTAACCTTTTTGAAAAGCTTTCCAAAATAAACCGGTTCCTCATATCCGACTGCATGGGCAATTTCTTTTACGCTGTTATCCGTAAAATATAAAAGTCTTTTGGCTTCGAGAATAGAAGCTTCCTGTATGTGAACGGATACCGGATTTCCGGTTAACGCTTTTACCGTATCGTTTAAATGAGCCACCGTAACAGCAAGCGCGGCGGCATATTTTGCAGGCTGTTTCCAGGTCTTATAATGCTGTTTGACCAATTGGCTGAAGGTATCTTTGATAATAACACCGCGGCTCGTTTTTTGGTTTTGAGGAGATAAACTGTCAATAATTTCTCCGGCGATCAGGTTAAGGAGGCCATTTAATAAACTGTGAATAGCTTTATGGATGAATTTATTGGTATTTTCGGACTGTGATTTTTCGATCAAAGCCATTAGGGAAGTGGTCTGGTAAAACAAAATGGAGTCGGGCTCTAAAGACAGTGGCGTATTCATTTTGTTTTGCATTAACTGAAGCAGTTCCTGATCTGCCAGTGAAGGGTCAAAATTAAGGATCCATCCTTTGGGAGCATCTACTTCAATGCTGTAATGAACCTGCTCCGGAAAGACACAAATTAAAGCAGGCGTACTGAATTCCACATTTTCAAAATCAATATTCAGTTGAAACCGGCCTTCGGTAGCCAGCATCAACTGACAATGGTTATCCCGGTGCGGTTTCGAAATATCGTGTTCTTCAACAGTTTTACCCTGCATATTGCGAATAAAAACCCCTGCCTTTGCATTGGGCGTCAGTGGGAATTGTTCGATATGCTGGTTTTTGTTCTTCAAAGTGTAAAAAGATAGTTTATTTTAGGTTCTGTGTTTTAAGAAACAGCCAAAATTCCGCAATGCTATAATGACCGGATAATTCCTTTTCCGTTTTCGGCTGACGGTATTTTTTTTTCTGTTTTTTCGTTTATAATGGGCTAGTTTTCTGCAAATCTAACCAATATGTTATTACGCAACCTAATAAATAGAAACAGGTTTTAATGATGAAGCAGGCAATAGATAATACAGCGACTATTTTAAACATTTTAGCTGTTATTAAACAAAAATAACAGCCCGGATTTCAGTCTTTAATTAATACATTTGGCTTACCAAATCTGTAACAGAAAGTCAAATCAAATGGCGCTGTTTAAAAAAAAAGAAAATGAACAGAAAAAAAATAATTTTACTCTTTTGCATTTTGTCAAATTTTTGTTTTGCACAAACCAATTATTATGTAGCGCCTACAGGTAATAATGCGAATTCGGGTTCTGTTGCCTCACCCTGGAAAACAATACAATACGGGTTAAATCAGTTGCCTGCCAATGGTATTCTAAATGTTTTTCCGGGAACGTACAGCGAAAAAATCACAATTCCGAACAACGCCATTACCCTTAAAAATTACTCGGCGACGCTGCCCGTTATTGATGCAACAGGGATAAAAACTCAAAATGCAGTTATTGCTGTCAACAATAAAAGCAATGTAACGATTGACGGGATGGAGCTGCAAAATAACATTCAAAATGATGCGCAGGGTATCTTAATTGAAGGAACTGGAGCCAATATTACCATTAAAAACTGCAAAATACACGATATTCATTTCTCTTCTAATGCGAATGCAGCGGTAAATGAAACCGTCAATGCACAGGGCATTATCGTATTTGGCACCAACGCCACAACAGCCATTACAAACCTTAAAATACAAGATAATGAATTGTATAATTGCAGGTTAGGGTACAGCGAAGGAATTGCGGTCAACGGAAATGTCAACGGGTTTGAAGTCACCAGCAACAATGTCCATGATCTGACCAATATTGGTATCGATATTATCGGCCACGAAGGAACCTGCCCAAATCCTGCAAATGATCAGGCAAGGAACGGATTAGTTAAAAACAACACCGCGCATCATTGTATTGCTGCCTACTCCACATCGGGTGGAATTTATATCGACGGCGGGAAAAACATAACCGTTGAAAACAACACCTCCTATCATAATGGTTACGGAATAGAAGTTGGCTGTGAAAAAACGGGTCAGACTACCGATGGAATTATAATCCGGAATAATGTTTTTTACGATAATGAGATTTGCGCGCTGGCGATGGGAGGATTTGCTTATCCTTCGGGTTCCGGAAAGGTAATCAACTCGTCTTTTAGAAACAATACCTGCCTGATGAATGATTACAGCAGTTCGGGAAATGGTGAATTGTATCTTTCGTATAGTGAAAACAGTACTATTGAAAACAATATTTTTTATACCGGAACACAAAATATCCTGGCTTACGCAGAACTGACACAGCCCAGTCTAAAATTCAATTACAACACCTTTTTCTGCCAGGCGGGAGCGGCCAGTTTAACAACCGACTGGAACGGCAACGGATACGAAGGCTACAATGCTTTTTCAACAGGAACAGCCACAAATGCCAATTCGATATTTGCCAACCCGCAATTGACTGCTGCCAATAGTACAAATCCCGATTTTCATCTTCTAACTGGTTCTCCGGCTAAAAATGCAGGAAATCCGGCTTATGTAGCTGCAAATACCGAAACAGATTTTTACAATCAGGTAAGAATTGAAGGTGGTAGAATTGATTGTGGAGCGGATGAATTTGGGACTGACATCCTTGGAATTGATAAAATGGAAATTTCGAAATACAGTATTTATCCCAATCCGGCAACCAATTTTATCACGATTGATACTGAAGTACCGGTAGAGAAATACCAAATCTTTACGATCAGCGGACAAAAACTTATGGAAGGGACTGACAAGAATAAAATTAATATTGCAGAACTAAATCCGGGAATGTACTTTATAAAGTTTCAGATTGAAAGTAAAAGTTACGTCTCTAAAATAATAAAAAGATAAATTTGCAGACACCTGAATGTTATACCAAACAGGAATTTTGATGCGTTTACATATCTTCTGTCCTGCAGAGGATAAAAATAAATTATGGAAAAACTAAGAAAACATATTGAAGAGATTATACCTATCAGTGACGAGGAGTTTGAGTCAATCAAACCATTTTTCACCATAAGAAGGGTATTAAAAAATCAATATCTGATTCAGCAGGGTGATGATGCCAAATATGAATACATCATTATGAGCGGTATTTTCAGGGTTTTTTATCTGGATGAAGACGGAAAAGAACACATTGTACAATTTGCAACAGAAAACTGGTGGATGTCTGATTATATCGCATATTTCAATCAGAAGCAGGCCAATATGTATGTAGTCTGTATGGAAGCAGGAGAGGTATTATGCCTGACCCTGGACGGACGGGAGAAACTCTCGGTCACACTACACAAAATGGAGCATTTTTTCAGGGTGAAACTTACCAAGGGCTATATCGCCCTGCAGCAAAGGGTAATCTCCTTACTTTCCAATAATCCGCAGCAGCGCTATAAAGAATTTGCGGATCTCTATCCCAATCTGATGCAAAAAATTCCAAAAAAATACATTGCGGAATATCTGGGGGTGAGCCGCGAAACCCTGAGCAGGCTGTACTCTAACAATAAATAAGATACCTATTAAACTTTCAAGTGTGATTTTCATCACACTTTTTTTGTGACTTTTCTCCTCGTTCTGAGGGGGGTGACTGCTATAAATTTGCCTTATAAATAATTCATAACAACTTTAAAAAATTATAGCAATGAAAAAACTTATGATGGTAACAGCGGCATTTGCCTTTTTTTCTTCTTATGCACAAAATCAAAAAGAAAACACCTCAGTAAAACAAAAAACAACCCTTAAAAACGAAACAAAAATGAACAAGAAAATTTTAATTATCGTATCGAATGCCAATGCAATTGGACCAAACAACAGAAGAACCGGAATTTTTCTTCCGGAAGTAGCACATCCTTATGCCGAATTCGACAAAGCAAATTATCAAATTGATTTTGCGAGCTTAACCGGAGATACCCCTTATTTAGACGCGCTTAATCTGGCCAATGATCCTGACAATCTTGCGTTTCTGACAGGAAAAGGTTGGGAAGCGATGCAGAAAGCCGTTAAACTCTCTGATGTTAATGTGAGTCAGTATGATGCTGTTTTTGTACCGGGCGGTCTGGCACCAATGGTCGATATGCCTGACAATGTACTTCTTAAAAAAGTAATCAAAGAAACGTACGAAAGAAACGCTGTTGTTGGAGCGGTCTGTCACGGTCCCGTATCTTTATTAAATGTAAAACTAAGCGACGGATCTTACCTGGTTAACGGTAAAAACATCACTTCTTTTACAGATGAGGAAGAAAAAGGGTATGCCATCGCCGATGTACCTTTCTTACTGGAAAGTGCCTTAACCAAACAGGGAGCCAAATTTCATGCTGCGGCCATATGGTCAGCGCATAGTATTGCCGATGGTAATCTGGTAACCGGACAAAATCCTGCTTCTGCTAAAGGAGTGGCTGAAAAAATGATTTCGATTCTGGAATCAGCAAAAAAATAATGATGTAATACTATTGGCCTCTTTCAAATTAAGGGTAGAGGTCAATATGTTTTTAGTATCATGACATCAAAAATGGGTAATCATAAACGAAAATTTTAAAAATAAATAAAATGGAAAATCAAAATCCGGTTCATGTTTTTGCGACATGGAAAGTTAAAGAAGGCGAAATCGAAACTGTTTTGAATTTGCTGGAAACAGTACAAAAAGAAAGCGAAAAAGAAAAAGGCAATCTGTTCTATAAAATTCATCAGAGTAATTCAGATGTAAATACACTGGTTTTATTTGAAGGATATACGAATGAAGCAGCCGTCGCAGCACATCGAAATTCAGCTCATTTTCAGGAATTTGTTCTGGGGAAAATTGTTCCTTTATTAGAAAACAGGGAGATTGTTTTAACGACACCTGTACATTATTTATAGACCTCAAATGTTAAATAGTACAAAATAAGACATTGAAGCCATTGATAATTTGATTAAATTTAGAAAACAAACCAGAAGACAAATTTTAATTCAAAAGGAAGCCTGGTTTTAAGTTCAACTAAAAAAGCATTATGGAAAAGACAACAAAAATAATATTCCCCTACGATCAGAGTGTAGTAAAAGAACTGCCCCTTATCGACAAAAACGAGGTTGAGAAAGTACTGACTATTGCCCAAAATTTATTTGAGGACCAATCGAACTGGCTTCCGGCTTACAAAAGAATTGAAATACTGGAAAAGGCTGCTTTCCTAATGAAGGAAAGGAGTGAGGAATTAATCCATCTGGCGATCAGCGAAGGAGGAAAACCGTATAAAGACTCAAAAGCAGAAATAGTAAGAGCGATCAAAGGCGTAAAATTAGCCGCTGAGCATATTTCACAAATAAAAGGAGAGCAAATTCCAATGGGACTTACCGAAGCTGCCTTAAACAGGATTGCCTTTACAACAAAAGAACCTATTGGTATCGTAGCTGCTGTTAGCGCCTTCAATCATCCTTTAAATTTAGCAGTTCATCAGATTGCCACTGCTATTGCTGCCGGTTGTCCGGTTGTATTTAAACCAGCGGGCACTACGCCATTATCCGGTCTGGCGCTTGCCGATATTTTAAAAGAGGCAGGTTTACCTGAAGGATGGCTGCAAGTGGTTTTATGTGACAATGAAACAGCAGAATTACTGGTGACAGATCCGAGAGTTCATTTTTTATCTTTTATTGGTTCAGCGAAAGTAGGGTGGTACCTGAAAAGTAAATTAGCGCCGGGTACCCGAAGTGCTTTAGAACATGGCGGAGCAGCGCCGGTTATTGTTGAAAGTGATGCCGATTTTACAGAAATGATTCCGGATCTGATAAAAGGAGGTTTTTATCATGCAGGACAGGTTTGCGTATCCGTTCAGAAAGTATATGTGAATGCGCAAATTTGTGATCGTTTTACAGCACAGTTTTCGGAGGCGACTAAAAAATTGATTGTTGGAAATCCGTTTGATGAAACGACCGATGTAGGTTCGCTTATAACACCAAAAGAAGTCGATCGTGTAGAAGAATGGGTTAATGAAGCTGTTGCTAAAGGCGCCAAAGTAATTACGGGCGGGAAAAGAATTTCCGACACTTGTTTTGAGCCTACCGTTTTGTTTAACCCTTCAGAAGATTCGAAAGTGTCAACCCATGAAATCTTTGGTCCTGTAGTTTGTATCTATCCTTTTACAGACAGGGATGAAGCCATACGAAAAGCAAATGCCCTTGATGTTCATTTTCAGGCAGCTGTCTTTACAAAAAACCTGGATATTGCGCTGGATACCGTCAAAAAATTAAACGCCACCGCCGTGATGGTGAATGACCATACAGCCTTTCGTGTAGACTGGATGCCTTTTGGCGGACGGGATACTTCCGGTATTGGAATGGGAGGGATCTCGTATACAATCAATGAAATGACCAGAGAAAAAATGACTGTTTTTAAAAGTAAATTCCTTTAATTTTTTTACCGCAAAGAGCGCAAAGATTTTTTTAAACTCTTACCTATTATTAGACGCAAAGTTCGCAAAGCTCCATCTATACAGCCTTTGCGAACTTTGCGTTTAATAAGGTAACTTAGATAAAAATCTTTGCGTTTTCTTTGCGGTAAACTTTTTTTTTTGCTCTCCAATTTTTTTAGGATTGATCCGCTAAGAAAAACCGGATACTGTGGCTAATTTTTCCCTTCAAATTTTTCGATGGCTTCGGGGGTAACAGGGGTAAATAAATTTACTAAGTTACCATCAGGGTCCCGAAATAAAAGCGATTTGTTGCCCCAGGGCATTGTGGTAGGTTTTTGAACGATGCTGTTTTGAAGAAAATCCGCTAATCTTTCATACTCTTTTTCTACATCATCTACCCTGAATTCGATGATAACACTACTATTTTGGGCTGGTTTTGCCACGTCATCACCTCCGAAAAAAACTAATGTTTTCGTACTTCCAATGGCTAAAGTAGTGGTGGGTGTTTTTAATTCGGCAAAGTCGGCGGTGTATTGCACTGCGGATAAACCCGTTACCTGCTCATAAAAATTCACTAATTGCGCGACATCAGCAGTAATAATTCGAATGGACACTAAATTCATTTGTCTGTTTTTTAAGTTATAGGACAAATGTACCGGAGCGCTATGACAACAGTTTGTCAGCAGTACCGAATTTTTTTTGAAAGCCGCAGGGGAGAAATTCGGCAGTATACTGTGTTTTTACCATTATATTTATTTCATGATAAGTAGCGTTACACCTCAAACATAAAAATTATTGATTTAATTTTGTGGTGCGTAATGCAGAATCATATCTATAAAACCTAATCGTGATATCTGGCAGGATCGTTTTAAAAAAAAGCTATGGTAAACGACTATAAAAAGCACGATTTGTACGGTAAGACCTTAATTCAAAAAATTGAATTGACACCACCGTTTAAATTCGATTTTCCGGTGACGGAGCAGGCCTGTTTTTTATATGTACTGCAAGGGGAAATCCAGTATGAGGCTGATGATGAGCCGGTAAACATTCCGACCAATTATTCCCTGTTTCTGAATTGTATCCAGTCCGGAAAACAAATGTACAATTCAAATCCAAAAAGTAATTGTGAGATTGTGATTGTGACTTTTTATCCGGAGATATTAAAGAAAATTTACGACAGGGAACTGCCGGCATTGCTGCAGACACCGAAAAATATAATCTCAAACAAGTCAAGTGAAAAAATAAACAACGACTTCCTGATCCAAAAGTATATCGAGGGATTATTGTTTTATTTTGAGAATCCATCCCTGATCAACGAAGACATTCTAATCCTGAAATTAAAGGAAATCCTGCTTTTACTGTCCCAGACACAAAATTCGGAAGCGATACAATTGATCATTTCGCAGCTTTTTTCTCCTGCCGCCTATACCTTTAAACAAATAATAGAAGCCCATTTGTTTTCGCAGCTAACCATTGAAGAACTGGCCACGAAGAACAACCTGAGTGTATCTTCATTCAAACGTGAATTTGCTAAAATCTACGACGATACGCCTGCGAATTACATTAAAGCGAAAAAGCTTGAAAAAGCAGCTGAATTACTCCTGCGTTCCAATCAGCGTATTACGGAAATTGCCTTTGACTGCGGTTTTAATGACCTGGCGAATTTTACCAAAAGCTTTACCGGAAAATACGGTGTTACACCTACAAATTACCGCCAAAATCTAAATAGTAAAGCATAATTAAATTATTGTCCTGCATTAGTCATCCCTAAAACTCTTTAAAATTTAAGGATGTTTTTTGGCGTGAACCAGATTGCCAAACAATTGAACTTATTGACAAAACCATTCTCTTCGTTCTGTCGCACATTTGCACAGCTGCTTTAAGGGACACAAGCCTGCAAACGGATCTCCATAATACTGATTTCCTGCAGAAATTGTTCTTTTAGCAGATAAAACTTTAAAAAAAAACTAATTTAAACGATCAGAAAATGGGATTATCAATTTTAGGAATTTTTCATACAATTATTGGTGTGGTTGCCATTGGAGCAGCTTTAACAGGATTTATCAAATATGGTAAAATCAATCTGGGCACCGTATCAGGTAAAATCTACTTTTACCTCACCATCATTACTTCACTTACGTCACTTGGCATCTCAAAGCATGGCGGATTGAATGCGGGACATGCTTTTTCAGTATTTATTGTGCTGCTTGTTGCAGAGGCTTATTTCCTCTACTCCAAACGGCCAGCCAGTAACAGGGCACGTTATTTTGAAAATTTTTGCCTGTCCTTCAGTTTTTTCCTGTCACTTGTTCCAACCGTTAATGAGACTTTTACCCGTGTTCCGGTAGGGCATCCTTTGGCTAAAAATATCGGCGATCCTGCTATTGGGAATACGCTTCTTGTTTTACTGGTACTTTTTGTTGCCGGTTCGGTTTATCAGTTTAAGAAACAACAGAAAGAGAATAAAAAAGTAGCTTAAAATCAGTTTCGTTTTTTTTTGCCGGCTGTAAGAACTGCCTGCTGTTTCAGACCACAACAGAAAGTAATGCCGTTGACCCCAAACAGGGGAACGGCAACGGTCTGTTTGCTTTAAATCAGAAACTTCTGACCTGTATTTTTTCTTGATTTTTTATTTTTTATAAAAATTTATAGTGTTGATTATCAATAATTTGTGCAAACGAAATCGTTGTATAAATCTTGATTTTTACTGTATCTTTTCGTTAATTTTCTTTTTAAGTCTAGTTTCGTTGTATCCTTTTTTTAGGAACAAACTTACTAATTAAAAAACCAAAATTATGAAGAATCGATTACTTGCTATTTTTTTTAAAAGAGAAAAATATGGCCTTTTCATTGGGCTCTTTTTTACGCTCTTAAGCTCCAGTTTACAGGCGCAGCGTGGTTATTATGATGCGCCTTATAAGAGATACGAAGCCAACGTAGGCCAGTTGTCCAATGGCGCTGCCACTACTTCAAAATCGTATGTGCAGTCTGATCTGCAGTCGGAAGCTACAGATCAGCAATGTGTAAATCTGTCTGCCGCCAATGCTACTGTTCAATGGACACTGACTGAGGCTGCGGACGGGCTTGTCATTCGATACAGTGTTCCCGATGGACAAACAGGCACTTTGGGTGTCTATAACGGCAACACAAAAATTACGACCCTGACCTTAACCTCCACCTGGTCCTGGGAATATCTGTGGAGTAACGGAAATCCAAATAATGGCGGCATTACCAATCAAAACCCAAGAATGCGATTTGATGAAGTCCGTTATAAACTTCCTGCCAAAATCGCGGTATCCGGAACTTTAAAACTAGTAAGGGAAACAGGTAATATCCATTTGGATTTTGCAGAGATGGAACCCGTTCCGGCTGCTGTTACCGCTCCATCCGGTTCAGTGACCTATACCGGAAACGGAAGCGATCTTCAGACTTTTATTGATGCAAACGGCGGAAAAAAAATATTTGTCCCGGCTGGTGTTTTCAACGTTAACAGGGAATTGTATTTCGGTTCCGCCAATACTTCATTAGTAGGTGCCGGAATGTGGTATACCCAAATTAATTTTACGAATACGAGCAGCGGTAATGGCGGATTGCGTGCCAATGCAGGCAATATTTCATTTTCGGATTTGTATTTAACGACAAATTCCGCTTCAAGAAGCAATTCTTATAAAGCTATAAATGGGGTATTTACGTCCACTTCAACAGTAAAAAATATATGGGCAGAACATTTTGAATGTGGAGCCTGGATTGCACAGTACAATGTGGGAGGCCCTGCAATTGCTGATGGATTTACACTGTCTCATTGTCGTTTCAGAAATAATTATGCCGACGGAATTAATCTTTGCAAAGGAACTGCCAATTCCGTTGTAGAACACTGTAATTTTAGGAATAATGGCGATGACGATCAGGCGATCTGGTCGGCGGACGGACTGGAATGTATCAATAATACGTTTAGGTACAATACTTCGGAAAATTGCTGGCGTGCCTGCGGTCTGGCGATTTACGGCGGTAAAAATAACAAAGCTTACAATTTAATTATAAAAGACAATCTGGAAGCGGGTATAAGAGTTAGTAATAATTTTCCCGGCGCGCCATTCAACAATGACGGAATGCACGAAATTCATGATATTACCGTAACCACCTGCGGAACTTTTAATGATACGTATAACAATCCGGTAGCGGCAGTAGATATTTTCAGTGCCACTAATGCCGGCTCTCAGGTTAAAAATGTTCAGCTTTATAATCTCGATATTATTGATTCGAGAAATGATGCTATTTCGATCAGCAAAAGATCAGGGGACGGAATTTATAATCTTTCTTTTAAAGACATAACGGTTAACGGAACGGGTAAAGAATTCCCCAACAATAACGCCCTTAACAGAAATTGGGGCAGAGGTTTTTTTGTACTTATAGCAGGTTCGCCCGCTGGAAATGGTACGTATTGCAATATGAATTACTCCAACAGAGGCGGAAATGCTACAGTTAATGAAGAAATCAGCGCAATTGGCTCATTTTCGTGGGCGCAAAGCAGTACTTGTTCCAGCACATCAGTTGCAGTTACAGGTGTAACGGTGACACCGGCAACAGCCACTTTAAGCGTTGGTACCACACAACAATTAACACCAACCGTTGCTCCGGTCAATGCGACAAACAAAACAGTGAGCTACAATTCTAATAATACCGGTGTTGCAACTGTAAATTCGACAGGTTTAATTACTGCAATTGCCTCGGGCACAACCACGATTACAGTCACTACGCAGGACGGTTCTAAAACAGCGACTGCTGTAATTACGGTAAATTCATCAAATGTGGCCGTTACCAGTGTAAGTCTTAGCCCCGGATCGGCAACATTGGCTGTAGGCGGAACACAACAATTGACAGCGACAGTGCTGCCTTCCAATGCAACCAATAAGTCGGTTAGTTATGCTTCAAACAATACTGGTGTAGCAACGGTCAATGCCTCCGGTTTAGTGACCGCAATTGCGAATGGAACAGCAACCATTACCGTAACCACTTCAGACGGGAACAAAACAAGCACAGCAGCCATTACGGTCAGTACTGCCACAGGAAGTTATTTTACCATTAAAAACAAGTGGACCAACAATTATTTATACGATGCAGGCGCCAATGTAGGGTATGGTGCAACAGTGGCCAATAACAATTACAAATGGGAAAAAGTTGCCGTAGATGCCACTTATTTTATATTGAAAAATGTAGGTACGGGAGATATAATGCATATTGAAAACTTAACAGGA
Organism: Flavobacterium sp. ENC; assembly: GCF_020991415.1. Taxonomy (GTDB): domain Bacteria; phylum Bacteroidota; class Bacteroidia; order Flavobacteriales; family Flavobacteriaceae; genus Flavobacterium. The sequence continues at coordinate 471,445 of NZ_JAJMOY010000002.1, forward strand.
GCAGTGCAATGTACTGCAGGCTCATCAGGCTGGTGGAGTGCCCAATGGTCAAACGAAAATGTAGATGGCACCTGGGTAAGAATCAAAAACAGATGGCAGACCGGGAGCATGATCCATATTGAAAACCTTACGGGTTCTGCTCAATATGCAGGAGGCCAGAACAATTGGGAAAGCGCACAATGGCAATTTCAAAGTACGGCCACAGCTAAAATGAGCAGCGAAAAAGCAGCATTAAGTATCGAAAATAATGCGTTTATCGGAATTTATCCAAACCCGGCGACTAACAATGAATTTAATATTGTATTCCCGGAATTAAAACCAGGCGATTTGGCAACAGTAACCGTTACTGATTTAGTGGGAAGAAAGGTGTTGGTAAGCAAGCTTAGCGCGTCTGCTAAAATCGACCACAATTTAGCTAAAGGAATGTATCTGGTTACCATCAGTTCCGGTGATTTTACTGTTTCTAAAAAACTGATCGTTAAATAATTGGGTTGAAATAACATTCCGAAAAGACTCATTCTGAAATAAAGGGAACGATTTTAGAATACCTTAAAGTAAAACCAGTGGTAAATCACTGGTTTTTTTATGGGCTAAAATAATTTTTGTGCCGTTTTTACCCTCAGCGAATCAACTAAAATACATTAAAATTCATCCTGGCAAAAACAAGTTATGCTAAATATCAGACCAGTTATTACATGAATAATAGGGTTTGTATATTTCTGATGGTTGCTCTGCTTTATTACGTATAGTTTTAAGTGATGTTTTAATAGAGTAATTAACCTTAATTTCTGTAAATTATGGACGGTAAACTAAAAAAGGCAGCTTCTATCTTTATCTTAATAAGTGTAGGAGTTTTTCTGTCACGATGCCAGCAAGATGAAAATGAGGCACCCGGCATTCAAAAAAGGGAGCAAAACAAAGCTGTAACTGCTGCAAAAAAATGGTTTGAGAACAGCAGGCTGCAGCTCGAAGGATTAGCCTTCACTGAAACGATTGACTGGAACCATGCCATTGTAACGGATGGGGAAAAAGGGCAGGCCATAGAAGTTCCTCTGATACTGAAACCCAACACTACTACCAATGTGGTGGCAGATGAAAAGTACAAAACCTATATGAGATTATTATTTGTTCCCGACATAGGAGATACGTACAAAGTGTATGACATTATTTACACCACAAAAGATGATGCTTTTGACAATACTAATAAAGAACAAAATTTTTATCATATTAGTTCCCGATTTTCGGGTTATATTACCATCCAGGACAGTCAGAACAAAATTGTATATTCAGGGGAATTTGTAAACGGAATGGTGACAGCCCTGCACAATTTAAGTAGGGAATCAAACGAAACTTCGCGAACATACTGCAGATATTGGGTTTATGTAGGCCCTACCATTACGTGTAGCAGCTGGGTTTGGGAACCTGATTATGGAAGCGGATACAATTGGGGACCTCCGGGTCTATCAGGTAGTATTCCCGGGATTTTTTTTCCATCTCTTAAACTAGATCCCTGTGGTGCCGCTAAAACAACAACAGGAATTTCAGCGAAAGCTGGTTATTTAAACGCTAAATCCGATATTATGCAGGCGAGTGCCGACGGAAAGGAACACAGTATTACTTTGGGGAATGGTGCAGGAGGCGCTTTAACCCAGGCACCTATGAACAACGGAGGCACAAACGGAGTAGTGGTCAACCAGAATTGGCCCGGAGCTTTTGCCGCGATGCACAATCACCCCAATAATTCTCAGGTATCTGCAGGAGATATCTATGCTGCGGTAACGCTGAATACAAAAAACAGTAATTTCACAACTTCTTTTATTTTAACAGGAGGAGAAACCTATGCCATTGTAATTACGAATTTAACAGCGGCAAAAGCTTTTGTGGCGGCTTATCCGGCGGATATATCTCCTATATATCCGCCTGAATTTCCTGATATTATTTTTAGCCAATTACTAGCGCTCGTAAATGTCATGGGATCAAGTGTAGAAGGAAAAACTAATGCAATAGCTTTTACTTTAGATAAATTTAAATCAGGAATAACACTATTGAAACAAGAACATTCAGGAGACTTTAAACCTATTAATTTTAAAGAGATTACTCAGGCTAATGGCAGTAAATCATACAATTCAATACCTTGTAATTAATTTATAAAATGAAAAACAAATGAAAAACATATCAAAAATATCCGCGCTTATAGTTCTATTTATAAACATTAGCTGCAAAGCACAACAAATGGTTCAAACGCCTAATGATGTCTATAAATTAAAGAAAAACGAGCAGCAATTTCTTAACAAGCCTTTAAAAAATCTTCTGAAAGAAATAAAACCAGAGATAAAATCAGCCTTTGGAACGTTGAGTTCAGTAGGTTATCCATCGTATTTTTCATTTTCATTTATTAATTCACACGAATTAAAACAAAAAAAGGAAGGTAGAAAACTTATAGGATTATACGTTTATGTAAAAGAGCCTGTTGATGAATGGGATTATGGTACCAGACCAAAAGAAATAGAATTCTCCTGGCGAAAAGAAGATGTGGAGAAGTATGGTAATTTTACTGTAGTGAGGATTAAAGTAATTGAACGAATAGAAGACTAAAGTATGGAAAGTACTATAAAAATATTAGCAATATTATTTGTTATAAATTCTAACTGCAAAGCACAACAAATGATACAAACACCTGATGACATTTATAAATTAAAAGCAAATGAACAGCAATTTATCAACAAGCCATTAAAAAATGTTCTGAAAGAAATAAAACCTGAGATTAAGATGGCTTTCGGAATAGTAGATTATCCATCATTTTTTGCTTTCAAATTTTTTACTCCCACTGAAATTAATCGAAGGGTTATTGGGAGAAAACATAATAGTATTTATATATATGTAGAGGAACCAATTGACTGGAATTTTGATAAAAGAGTTAAAGGAAAAGAATACCAATGGACAAAGGAAGATTTAGAAAAGTATGGTAATCTTACTGTAACTAGGATCAAGGTAGTTCAACGAATAGAAGACTAAAAAGTATGAAAAATACATTGAAACTCGTACTGTTGTTTTCTGTGATACACTGTAGCTGCAAAGCACAGCAAATGGTTCAAGTGCCAATGGATGCCTATAAGTTAAAAACGAATGAGCAGCAATTCATAAACAAACCTTTGAAAAATTTATTAAATGAGATAAAACCGGAAATTAAACTTGTACTAGGTACAGTAGACTACCCACCTTTTTTTTCTTTCTATTTTATAAGTCGAGAAGAATTGAACAAAAAAATACTTGGAAGTACTTTAAGATTTTATGTATATGTAAAAGAACCTTTAGACTGGAATTTTGATAAAAGACCAAATAGTACAGCATACAATTGGACAAAAGAGGATTTGGAAAAGTACGGAAATCTTACTGTAGAACGAATTAAAGTTAGTGGTAAAGAATAATTTTGTTAATCTTCAAATCCTTAAAATAAGACTAAGTACCATGAAAATCATATTAAAAACATTTATAATTCTATTCGTATTTGCAAACATTAGCTGCAAAGCACAACAAATGGTACAAACTACCAAAGATGTGTATCTTTTAAAAACGAATGAACAGCAATTTCTCAATAAACCTTTAAAAAATCTTCTCAAAGAAATAAAACCGGAAATCAAAACTGCAGATGCTACTAACGAAAATAATCCCTATTATTTTAGCTTTAAATTTAGAACACTGGAACATCGAAGAAAAAATATAGGAAGCAAGGAAGATCGTGTATCGCTATACGTCTATGTAAAAACTCCTATTGACTGGAAATATGAGGAAAGACCTAAAGGTCAGGAATTAAGGTGGGCCAAAGAAGAAGTAGAGAAATATGGTGATCTAATTGTAGTTCGAATCAAAGTAATTCAACCCGTAGAGGAATAGATGCTATGAAAAACATATTAAAAATATCCGCGCTTATAGTTCTATTTATAAACATTAGCTGCAAAGCACAACAAATGGTTCAAACTCCTAATGATGTCTATAAATTAAAGAAAAACGAGCAGCAATTTCTTAACAAGCCTTTAAAAAATCTTCTGAAAGAAATAAAACCAGAGATAAAAATGGCTTATGGATCACTAGATAATCCATGTTATTTTGCTTTTAGATTTATTAGTCCTAAAGAAATAGAAAGCAAACCTGCCAGTTCGAATATATTAGGCTTGTATGTATATGTGAAAGAAATTGTTGACGAATGGGGGCTTGGAAAAAGACCTAAAGAAATAGAATTTACATGGACAAAAGAAGATCTGGAAAAATACGGTAACTGTACTGTAATTCGAATAAAAGTATTAGGTAAAGATTAAGATATGAAAAATAAATTGAAACTCTTCGTACTTCTGTTTTCTCTGATGCAATATAGCTGCCAAGCACAACAAATGGTTCAAGTGCCAATGGATGCCTATAAGTTAAAAACGAATGAACATCAATTCATAAACAAGCCTCTTAAAGATTTATTAAAAGAGATAAAACCGGAGATCAAACTTGTATCAGGTACGGTAGAATATCCGCCTTTTTTTTCTTTTCGATTTATAAGCCGGGAAGAATTAATTAAGAGACCATTAGGTGGAAATATATTAGGTCTATATGTATATGTAAAAGAACCTTTAGACTGGGATTTTGATAAAAGACCAAAAGATACAGCCTCTAAATGGACAAAAGAGGATCTGGAAAAGTACGGAAACCTTACTGTAGAGCGAATTAAAGTTATTGGCAAAGAATAATCTAATAATGATAATCTTCAAATCATAATGATAAAACTAAGCATATGAAAATCATATTTAAAACATTCATAATTCTATTCCTGTTTGCAAACATTAGCTGCAAAGCACAACAAATGGTACAAACACCTAATGATATTTATAAATTAAAAGCAAATGAAGAGCAATTTCTCGACAAGCCTTTAAAAAATCTTCTGAAAGAAATAAAACCAGAGATACAATCAGCTTTTGGAGTTAAAACTCCCAAAGATTATCCATGCTATTTTATGTTTTCATTTAGTAGTTCAAACGAATTAAAACAAAGAATGATAGAGGGAAAATTTAAGGGATTATATGTGTATGTAAAAGAGCCTGTCGATGAATGGGATAATGGTAAGAGATCACAAGAAACAGAGCTTGAATGGACCAAAAAAGATGTTGAAAAATACGGCAGTTTCACTGTAATTAAAATTCAGGTAATTGATCAGACAAAAGATTAATAACATGAAAAATATAGTAAAAACTCTTCTTATTATTGTTTTCTCTGAAGCACTACAACTGCAAAGCACAACAAATGGTTCAGGTACCAAATGATGCACATAAATTAAAACTGAACGAACAACAATTCATTTATAAACCGCTAAAAAGATCTCCTAAAAGAGATAAAACCGAAAATCAAAAAAAATCCCCCAGTTTCCATTTTAATGAAACCGGGGGATTAATAAAAAAATAAAACACAATCTTTAGAACGAATACCTAACTCCAAATTGTCCCTGGAAACGTGAGGCTAGCTGATCTACAGTATAAGGTGCAGCCGTAGGTTTCTGGAAAGTATACGTTGGATCGCCAGTAGCCACTCCGCCTAAATTTCCTGATTTGGTTAACCCAAGATTTGCTGTTGAATTGTATGTATTTGGAACGAAATAACTTCTTCCCCAATCTTTATTGATAAGGTTTCCAATGTTCGCCATGCTGAATGAAATCTGGAAGGTACCCACTTTTGAAACTTTGATTTCATCCATTAATTTTAAGTCAGCCTGAATATTCCATGGGGTAGTGTCGCCATTTCTTTGTGTGAACGTTCCTCTTCTGCTTTTCAGATAATCATTTCCATTGATGAAAGCTTCGTAATCTGCCACTTGTTGTGCAGCTGTAGCCGATGGTACTCCTGCAGCACTCACACCAATATATTTAGCCGCTTCTGTTGCATCTTTAAAGATATAAGCCAATCCGGCAGCCTGTCCTGTTCCTGCAATAGTTGAGTTTACAAATCCCCATGAAAACGGATTTCCTGATTGCGCATTAAAATACACATTCGCAGAAAAAGTATTGTTATCAGCCACTTTTACGGCATATCCTACATTAGAAACAATTCTGTGTTTGATATTAAAGTTAGAGGTTGCCAATTGCGGATCGTTTGGTGTTAAGGACTGGTTCATCTGGAAGTTACTTTCCATAGAATTACGAATTCCGTTGGTAACATCACGGGAATTCCCGTACGTATAAGCAGCCATAAAATTAAGGCCAAAATCATACGTTTTAGAAATCATTTCGGTAATGCTGTATCGGTATCCTTTGTTTGTATTGGAAAGCAAGTAAGCATTTGAAAAAGCCGGATTGATATTGGATGCATAAATAGGCATCTGATGATTGGTATCATAAGAGAAATAAGTCGGGTTATCCGTTTTATTTACTTGTTGAAATTCCAAATCACGAATCACTTTTGTATAAATAGCTTCCGTTGTAAATTTATAGCCGTCTATAATTTTATCAATAGCCAGTGAGTTTCTCAAAACAGACGGCATTTTGAATTTATTATCTACTAAATCTGCCTGAACTTTAGGGGTTGCATCGTGATATCCATTTAGTCCGTTAGTGGCCAAAGGATCACCTGCTGCTGCAACCTGAGCCGGAGTAAGGTTATTTTTGTCGTAACTTCCGTATCCAACACCATCATTATAATAGGCATATCCTAACCATGCAAACGGAATTCTGCCCGTAAATACTCCCGATCCGCCTCTTATAACAAGCGTTTTATCTTCGTCTACGTTGTAGGTAAATCCTATTCTTGGCGAAACCAATGCCGTACTGAAAAAGTTATTTTTAATCTGATTTAATGGTGTGTAACTGTAAGTAGTACCATAATTTGGATCAGCCGGCGAATTTTGTACTTGTGAACTCAGGTTTGGTTTCGTTGGTAAATCGGTATAATCAACTCTCACACCCGGCGTCACTTTTAGTTTGTTGCCAATTCTAATTTCATCCTGTACATAAAAACTGTAAAGGTTTACTTTGAATTTCGCATAAGGATCATTAAAAATCTCGTCTCTGGAAGAGCCGTCAAACGGGTACGTTCCACGAACACGGGTAGGAAGTTTATTATAGAAATCTGCAAGCGATTTATAAGAAACCCTTCCGTTAAGCGCATTTACAAATCCGTAATTAATGTCATAGAATTCATTGTGCGTACCAAACAATAAAGTATGGTTTCCGGTTTTATACGTAAGGTTGTCCGTGATTTCGGCAGTATTTTGCTTCATGTTGAAAACAGTTGCTTCACGATCATTTCCTAAGAAAATAGTTCCTCCGTTATAGCCAATTTCTGTCTGTGGAAACATAACATTGCCTGATTTTGGATCACGATAATCCTTAATGGCGGAATAACTGGCAATAAATGAATTCGACCACTGGCTGTTAAAATGACTTTTTAGTTCTAAAACCGTACTGATGGATTGGTTTTTCTGTGTAAAATCCATACTTGAAAACCTGAAGTTTGCTGCATCACGCTCTAAGTTGGAGGCTTCAGATATAACCGTATTGTTTCTTAAGGAAAGGGAATTTTTGTCATTAATTTTCCAGTCCAATTTATTGAAGAATTTCTGGCTTTTTGCAAAGTTATTGTATGCATCATAACTTCCCGGGTCAAATCCGTAGTTTGTTTTAACGAAATTGGAAATTTGTTCTGCTGTAGTGTTATCGACTAACGAAGTTAATTTTCCTGCAGAATTGGTCTGTCCGGCATTGTAAAATAAAGGATCAGTTCGCTCGGCATATTCCATATTGGTAAAGAAGAATAATTTGTCTTTTACAATTGGCAATCCTAGTCTGAAACCAACCTGATAATCGCCAAACGAATTTGGCATTTTAGAACCGTCACCGGCGTTATTTGGACCAGTAATAGCGGCCATTCTGCCATAACTGTAAATAGATCCGCTTACGGTATTGGTCCCGCTGCGGGTAACCGCATTTACACTTCCTCCAAGAAAATTCCCCAGTTTAATATCATAAGGAGCAATATATACCTGGATATCCTGTATCGCATCAAGACTTATAGAGTTAGAACGTGTACTGCTTCCCGGCATTCCTGAAGTTCCGGACTGACCGCCTAGAGAAGGACTGAAACCAATCGCATCATTATTTATAGAACCGTCAATAGTCACGTTGTTGTATCTGAAATTAGTTCCGGCAAAGGAGTTGTTAGAACTCTGCGGAACCAGTTTCGTAACATCCTGAATCCCTCTGTTGATTAACGGAAGACCGTTAACCTGCTTTTCACTGATATTGGTTCCGTTATTTTTAGAAGAAGGCTTAGAACTTGTGATGACAACTTCTTCCAATACATTATTATCCGCTTTGCTAACCACGATTGTTGGCAAATCATTATCACCAAGGGCTAAAAATATCTGTGCGTTAGAGTAGTCTTTGGTGTCACTACTTTTGATTTGCAGTTCGTAAGGACCACCGGCATTTAAATTTTCGAAACTAAATCTGCCCTGTTTATCCGTTGTTGCGTTGTAAACGGCGTTGGTCGGTAAATGAGTTAGGGTAACCTCAGCGCCAATTAGCGCACTTGTGCCATCATTAACTTTTGCAGATAAGGATGAGGTGGTAATTTGGGCAAAAATGTTTCCCATAGTGAGGAGCATTAATGCCGAAAAAAAGAGTCTGAGTTTTGTCATGTTGTTTTTAGTTTTTATTTGACAAAGAAACTCCCTTTGTTTTGATCGGATTTAATGCTTTTGTTAACTTAAAATGATAAAACGATGTAGGGTTAAGAAAGGATTATGAAGCTGTTATTGTTGTGCAAATGATTGAACTCTTTAAAATCAATCACTTGCGTAAAATTCTAAAAATAAGTGGATTAGAGTTGTATTTAAACCAGATTAGAAAAAGATTAGAGTGTTAAGCCAGTGTTACTAACTTCAAAAACAGGCATTTCCAAAGGGAAGTTTTTAATTGAAAAGACAATATTTTTAGGGAAATACCAATGTAAATGAAGCTCCTTTTTCAAGTTCGGACTCTACCACCAAAGTAATGTTATGAAGCTTAAGGATCTGAATGGTTATAAAGAGCCCTAATCCCTGTCCCTGAATATGGCGTGTATGATCACTTCGGAAAAAAAGATCAAAAATAGATTCCTGATCACTTTTTGAAATACCGGGTCCCTGATCGGTAACCTTTACCCGAAGTTTTCCTTCTTGTGAAAAGGCAACAACAGCAACCTGCTCCGGAAAAGAGAATTTAATTGCATTGTCTAAAACATTGTACAACGCTATAAAAAGCAGGTGTTTATTGGCGTAAACAGCAAGTAAATCTTCCTGATCGGCTATAGCATCCAGATTCACAAAAACCTTGGCTTCCGGATATTCAATGGCTTTCTTTTCGAGAACATTCCACAATATTTCGTCTATCCTGACAGTTTCCATTTGCTGAGGCTCGGAAAGTTCAAGTCCCGATAATACCAAAAGCCCCTCTAAAATAGCTTTAAGATGCAAAGTATCTTTTCTCAGGGATTTTAATACTTTTTCGTATTGCTGATTGGTTCTTGGCTGCTGCAACGATACATCTATATCACCGATAATAATAGTAAGCGGTGTTTTTAGTTCGTGTGAGGCATTTTTAAGGAAATTGCTTTGGATCATTATACCGCTTTCAAGCCGTTCTAAAAGATAATTGAAAGTATTGACCAGTTCTTTAATTTCGTCTTTTCCGCTGGATTGCGGAACTTCGAGCCTTGAATGAAGGTTTTCGGTCGTGATTGTATTTACTTTTGCAATGACCTGTCCGAAAGGCCGGAAAGTTTGTTTGGCTAAAAATCTTCCTAACAAATAGTTTATTGGGATACCGGCCAGGTAAAAAAGAAGAAACATAAACCCCAGTATTTGAAGCTGGTGGTTTCCGGCGCGGTCAATTCCTGAGACAACGATTATGAAATCCCCCTGATTGTCCTTATAAAAAAGTCCCACAAATTGGCGGTCACCTCTTGTAAAAGTTCTTAGTTTTCCTTTTGTGATGGCTTTTAAATCTGTATCACTTAGATCAAAATCAATAGTGTCCTGCAAATAAAGTGCGTTTGTCCTGGCATCATACACCCTTATCGATTCATTGTTTATTCGTTTGTACTGAAGTTCAATTTGTTGGTAACGGGCGCTGTTGAATTCTTTTATTTCATCTTTTTCAAAATAAAAAAGTGCTGTCGTCATGGCATGATCTTCAAGATTGTCAAAATAAAGATCTTTCATATGACTTCTGAAAAGGAGGAAAGATCCGGTCATAACAAGACCGACGGTAAAAGCAAAAAGAAGCGTTGAATTGGCAGCTAACTTATTCTTAAGATTCATGACTCTTTTGTTTGAGCATATATCCGGTTCCTTTTATAGTATGAATTAGAGGAGTAGGGAAGTTCTTGTCTATTTTATTACGCAAATAGTTAATGTAAACATCTACGGTATTGGATGTCGTTTCAAAATCAATATTCCAGACTGCCTGTGCAATTGCAATCCGGGATAAGGCTTTCTCGCGGTTTTTCATAAAAAAGATCAGAAGTTTTAATTCTCTTGACGAAAGGTTGAGTTCTTTTCCGTCTCTGGATGCACTTTGCTCTTTCATGTTAATTTCCACTCCGGCATAAGACTGAAAATCGAGAATTCCGTTGCTGAATTCCGTGCGTCGAAGCTGAGCGTTTATGCGGGCTAAAAGTTCTTCAAACAAAAAAGGCTTGGCTAAATAATCGTCGGCTCCGGCTTGTAATCCTTTTACTTTTTCCTGTGGCGTATCGAGTGCGCTCAGGATCAGTATAGGTACTATTATTTTTCTGCTTCTTAAAACTTCGCAGACTTCAAATCCGGTTACATCAGGAAGCATGATATCGAGAATAATAAGGTTATATTCATTCTCCATTACTTCTTTTATGGCATCAAATCCTTTTGTAATCGTTTTGACCTCATATAAATGTTCTTCAAGTCCCCTCGTGATAAAGGAAGCAACCCTTGGGTCATCTTCTACTAATAGTACTTTATTCATGCCTTTCTAGCCATTTTTTTAGGAGCAGATTAATGTTATAAAAGTAATTAAAAGTATGGCTCCGCCAATGAATCACAAAAAATATATTTAAGGACTTAATTCTTCAGCCTGTCGGATGGTTTGTATTAAAATGTTTTAAAATAACAGAGGCTAAACTGTTTTCCATCATAGGAAGGCATAAGAAGAGAAGTTGATTTGTTTTCTTTGGCGCCGAATAATTTTCGGGAAAGGTAAGGATTGAGCCAGTAGGCTGCTTTCGTGCTGAGTATTCCGATTCCGGCTCCGGCAGCCACATCAGTTAACCAGTGCCTGTTGTTGTACATTCTGAAAACTCCCGTTCCTGTCGCGATGGCATAACCCGCAACCCCATACCAAACCGACTGATCTTTGTATTCCTGGTATAGAAATTCGGCACCTGCAAAAGCAATAGCCGTATGTCCGGATGGGAAGGAATCATTTGAAGTCCCGTCAGGCCGCTCGACATTCGTGATTGATTTTAAGCCAAAAACGGTACCCACGCAAATAAGGGTAGAAGTAGCCAGGATCACAGAACGATCCCTCATGTTGTTTTTGCCTTTAACCCCAAAAGCGTTTAGTGCGTATACCGAAACAGCAGGAACATATCGCGAAAAATCATCGATAGTTACTTTTGTATCTATGCTTTCTTTGACTTCATCGCGAATCTGAAAGTTAAAGCTTTTGATCTGCCCGCTTTCAGCTCCCCAAAGACCGTAACCAATTAAGATTCCCGGAATGATGAGCTGTTTGTAATGGAAGCGTATATCTTTGACAGTATCGGCAACGATACTGTCCGTTTTCCTGTAATCCTGCGCAATTGCGTTAAAGGACAGCGAAAGTAAAAGCAGAAACAGACTAATTTTTCTCATTTAAATCTCATAAATTAATATACAATACTATAATTTCACGTTCAAAATTATATTTTGGAATATTTCCTCTTAAGTCTCAACTTTAAAGATATTAATTTTATGGGAGTCTGCCACAGGTTACGGTTTCAATTTGCCTTAATTTCTTCTTAAGTTTTGAATGCACCTTTAAGTAATCCATCGAAAAAGGGTTTGCCATATAAGCGTCAGCCCCGACTTAGAAACCTTCAATTTGTGATTTAAGGGAGTTTTTTGCTGTTAATAAAATCACCGGAATATGACTGGTTTCCAAATTGGATTTGACCTCTTTACACATCGTAATTCCATCCATAAGCGTAGTATAGACCTCACTGATTACGAGCTGGATATTTTCGTTATGAATTATTTTCAGCGTTTCTTCGCCGTTTTCGGCTTTTGAAATGGTAAAAGCAGTTCCCGGTAGTTTTAATTTTTTGAAGAATTAAGGAAATGCTTTAACAGTATTCCGGCTTTTCTGATTGGTAAAGTTATTATTTTTTGCTCCCAAGCTTTTTTATATGGAATGGAATTTTGAGTGAGTAAGAGAATACAGAAAAACACAGCAAAAGGTATATTCCTGCGAATATACCTTTTGCTGTGTTTTGGAAATAGAGAACAGGTGAATTTAATTAAACGCTTTGGTTTTAAAAAACATCCTGAGGTGCATTTACCCAAAGTTTTTCTATCTCAAGCTGGTGCAATTGTGCTTCTAAATCTTTTCTAATTTCGCTGTAGGCCGGATCATAAGCAAGATTCGTAATTTCCAATGGATCATTGATCAGGTCATACAGTTCATATTGGTTGAAATAAGCTGTTGCCGCATCGAAATAATAATCATACTTCCACTTTTCTGTTCGAATGCAGCGAATGCGATTGGCGGCCTTTATAATATTCCAATTGCTATTGGAACCAGCCTTTATGTCATCATAAGTAAACAAAATACTGTGCTGGACTGGTGTATCATTTTCCATGATCGGCAGCAAACTTGTACCTGCAAGTCCTTTCGGCGGATTTGATACATTTGCTATATCAATAAAAGTAGGCAGGATATCAGCCAGTGTTGCTAATGCCATTGACTGCTTTATGTCGTGATCTTTAAATATAACCGGATTTGAAATTACAAGAGGAACCCGTAAAGCCTCTTCATATGCAACAAAAGTTTTCTGACGCAATCCACCGTGAGCGAGACCCATTTCGCCATGATCTGACGTTAACGTGACAAGAGCAGAATCTGCCAGTCGCTTTCCATTTTCATCTTCCTGGTATAATTCTTTGATTAGGTATCCAATTTCCTTATCAACATGACTCAGTAAATAACCATAAAAATTAATATAATCCAGTTGCTGTTCGGGAGAAGCGACAGGACCCAGGCTAAGGGCCATATTGATTAAGATTTGTTCCTGAGCCATGGGTTTTTTATTTTCAAGCAAATTTTCATTTACTGTCGCCGGAAGTCCAATTTCCCGACCCGACCAGGTATCGGTATGGTAGCCTGAGGTACCGGCTGATTTTGGATAAGCCAGAACATCATGCGGGTTCACAAGCGAAAGAATAAGACAATAAGGTTGATGATCTCCTGCCGCTCTTTTTGCCTTCACTTCTTTTAGATATTGTATGGCTTCCGCAGTGTATTTGGCATCATGATTTGCATAACCTCCGCCAAAGTTAAGAGGATTGACATCTTCACCGGCATCCGGAGCAACCCAGCCCATTGCTCCATACAGTGAAATATCGGCAGCGGTCAGGTCTTCGTAATTCGTTTTAGTACCGTTGGGAGCGACTCCTTTACTCATATGCCACTTGCCCCGATATTGCACATCATAGCCATCTGCCCAAAGTACGTTCATTATATTGGGTAAGGAGTTGTCAAGTGTTGGCTCCTGCGGGGATAAAAGCCCTCCTTCGGTTAACGTTTGGCTTACCCCATGTTTGGCCGGATAGGTTCCCGTAAATAAGGTTGCCCGACTAGGGGAGCACATGCAGGTATTGCAAAAAGCCCGGTCGAAACTAAATCCATTCTGCTTAAGAAATGTCAGGGTAGGAAGATTTTTTTCTTCCCATCCCGGTGGAAAATGTTGTGTAGCACGTTGTTCATCCGTAATAATCAGGATCAGGTCCGGCTGTTGGCCAATTTGATTCAGTTTTTCTTTTAGGTCCATTGTTTTTGGGTTTAACTTATTAATAAAAAATACAATTATCAATTTAAGTGGCCTAAAATCAGTTGTTTGAATTCTTTCCCCGGAAAATAAATTCAGGTGACAGAATGCCCTAACATTTTTAATAGGTCTGAATTAATAAGAATAAAATTACAGTAATAAAACATGCCGGAAGAACGTATAAATACCTGTTTATGTATGGGTAGTTAAATGGATTGTAAAAGATGGTGAGAGAAGCCTGATTTTTTTCTAAGAATTTAAATCGGAATAAAATTTTCTGATTATGGTTTTAAATTCCGCACCACGAATATTTCCTAAAGAAGAAAAAATTTGATTGTAATCCAGGCATAAATAAAAAAATATTCCTGATAGTATTAACAGTAACAATTGATCTTAAAAGTAATTTTGTATGATAATCTAAATGGCTTTGAATTTAAAAATGGCCATAAGATCGGCTTTATTATACTCCCCAATTGAATTTTTTTAATAGATTGCATCATTTAATATGGCAGCCTGCTTTAAAGGCAGCGTTACGATAAATTCTGCACCATTATCTTTTTCTCCGGTGGCGGTAATTGTTCCGTTATGGCGTTTGGCAATTTTTCGGCAAAGGGCAAGGCCAAGACCATTTCCCTCATACTCATCTTTTGAATGCAGTCTTTCAAAGGCTGTAAAAATCCTTTCGGCAAAAGCAACGTCAATCCCGATACCATTATCTTTAATGGTTATTGCCACTGCATCAACTCCGTTCAGTGTAGTGAAAGAAGCGTTTATAATCACTCGCGGAGGCTGATCTGCTTTTGAAAATTTAAGGGCATTTTGCATCAGGTTATAGAAAAGCTGACTGATAAGAATTGGGGCTCCTTCTATTTCGGGAAGATCACTGCTAACAAAAATGGCACCTTTTTCTTTTATAATAAGCTCAAGATCTATTTTTATATTTTCCACTACTTCATTGAGATCTACAGGTTCAATAGGCTGTGTATTCTTGCCTAAAGTCGAATAGGACAGTATACCCTCAATAATATTCTGCATTCTTTGTGTAGACTGATCAATTTTGTTGAGATACTTTTTGCAAATTTCATTAAACTCCATTTCCTTTTCATTGCGTAGAAGCGTATTGAAAATTTTAATTTTCCGAACAGGCTCGCGAAGATCATGGCTCACGACATTAGCAAAATGCAGAAGATCATCATTGGATCTCCTTAATTCTTCTGTACTGTTGGCAACCTGTCTTTTTAATTCGTCTTCAAATTGCCGCTGCTCATTGATATCCTGAATGATTCCGATAATGGTCGTTGGAACGCCATTTTCGTCTTTTACAATTTCACCCTTGATTTTAGCCCACTTTACAGATTGGTCCTCATTTACGATACGGGTTTCATAAGATATTTTACCCGTAAGCAATGCCTCTTCATGGGCTTTTTCGCGTATGGCAAAGTCGTCAGGATGCATCTTTGCAATGAACTCTTCATTCGAAATCTCCCTGTCTATAGACCAGATGGAATTAAAATTTCCGGAAGTTTTTATTTTTTTTGTAGCCAGATCTATTTCGTAGGTGCCCAGGTCTGAAGTGTCAATGGCCATTCTGAGTCTTTCCTCTGAGCTTTTGATCTGTTGTTGTGCCAGATGGAGATCCGTGACGTCTGTACCGGTATTCATTACTCCGTAAATACTGCCTTCAGCATCTTTGAGGGGTATAAAACTATAGTTGAAATAATAAGTTGTCATTGTACCGTCAACAATCAGATCGACTCTTTTATTCTTCCCGTGAAAAGGTATACCGGTTCTAAGTACGCCGGTGGCCTCTTTAAAGAAATCCTCTTCTTTTATTTCAGGCAGCACCTCCAGATAATTTTTTCCTATTACCTGATCGCCTTTACCCCAGGTTTTAATCATGGCACTATTGGCGAGTTCAATTTTGAGCTCACTTCCTGAGTATACTGCAATGGGAAGGGGTGTATTATCCACTATATCATTTAAGAGTTCAATATTTCGGTACATGGCAGGGTATTTATTTTTTAGCGAATCTATAATATAACTTATTTTTTTTGTTACATTACTTCATCAAACTGTTTCATAATTTTATGCAATTGGGTTTATATTAATGAATTGACCTGTATTTTCGTTTCGATAATTTATTATTCGAAATAGAACGTTGTTGCTTTGATTTAAACCGGTCTATTCCGGTTATCCGTTTTGCTTCATGTTTGGTAGCGCAGTGCTCCACGCGTTTACGCCATAACTTATAACTGCTGAATTTCAGTTCTTTCTTCATAAGCGCCTTGACATCGGCTTCAGACAAATTAAATTGATATTGAATAGCCTCAAATGTAGTACGGTCTTCCCAGGCCATTTCAATAATACGGTCAAGTTCTACAGGAGAAAAATCAGGATTCTTTGGTTTCATATATTTAATTTCATTTTAAAAACATAATTTGGATAGTTTCAATGCAAAAACAATCTAACGAAGTACTTATCAAATAGCTTTATTCATGCATTACTAAGGTAAGCAATTGTAAATAATTTTGTTTAATGTTTTTACAAAATAGTTAAACATTTTTGTATCTTTAACAATGTTATGCCGGAAAAAATGAGTTTGTCTCTAATTTTATGTGAATTTAAGTGAAAAATTAGTAATTAAAATCTCACTACAGTATTTACCAAAAATTCATTTACGATAGAAGCAAGTACAGTTAATTAAACTTAAAAAAAATGAACAAAATTGTAATTATTGGGGGAAGTAAGGGGATAGGCAGTGCTATTTTGCTTCAGCAGCTCGAAAACCAAATGGTGTATAATATCAGCAGGACCGCACCTCCTGTTTCCCATCCCAATTTAGTGCATTTTCAGGTAGATGTGCTTCATGAGGAGCTGCCCGATATAGAAAATATCGATTCCCTGATTTATTGCCCGGGATCTATTAATCTCAAACCCATTTCAAATTTGAGTATTACTGATTTCAGGGATGATTTTGAAATTAATGTCATTGGTGCCGTTCGGGTTATTCAGAAATACCTGCCTGTTTTAAAAATGGGAAACAATCCCTCAATTGTATTATTCAGTACCGTGGCCGCAAAACTAGGCATGCCCTTTCACGCCAGTATTGCTGCTGCAAAATCAGGAGTTGAAGGACTGGTGAGGTCACTTGGCGCGGAACTGGCTCCGACAGTCCGAATAAATGCGATAGCACCCACAATTACAGAGACATCGCTTTCAGCTTCAATTTTGCGAAACGATCGTATGAAAGAAAACATGAAAGAACGCCATCCACTGAAAAATTACCTGAAAGCAGAGGAGGTTGCCCAGCTGGCGGATTATCTTATTTCGGAAAAAGCAGCTTCGATTTCGGGACAGGTTTTTCAGATGGATTATGGCCTGGTGAGTTTTAAATTATAACGAAAAAAATAAAAAATGAAAATTCTTCTCACCGGTGCTACAGGTTATATCGGAAAACGTCTTTTGCCTTTGCTACTGGATCAGGGGCATGAGGTGATTTGTTGTGTACGCGACAGCAACAGGTTTTACTATCCCGAAGAATTCACCAAAAACATAAAGGTTATCGAAGTTGATTTTCTAAATCAGCAGAGCCTGAAAAACATTCCGGCTGCTATTGACGCAGCCTATTATCTCATTCATTCCATGTCCGGAGCCGCTTCGAATTACGATGAACTGGAAAGTATCTCGGCACGCAATTTTATACAACAATTAAATCATACAAGTGCCAGACAGATTATTTACCTGAGCGGGATTGTAAATGATACGTCATTATCCAAACATTTGTCCTCGAGAAAGGCAGTAGAGGATATTTTAAAGAGCGGACCAATTCCGGCTACTACCTTAAGGGCGGGAATTATAGTAGGCTCCGGCAGTGCCTCATTTGAAATTATAAGAGACCTGGTGAATAAACTGCCGGTGATGATCACACCCAAATGGCTCAATACCAAATGCCAGCCTATTGCCATTAGTGATGTTTTGGAATTCCTGATAAAATCACTCCTCAATCCAGTCACCTATCAGCAGAGTTTTGATATAGGAGGGCCCGATATTCTTACTTATAAACAAATGCTGCTGCAGTTTGCCAGGGCAAAAAAACTCAAACGATATATTTATACCGTACCCGTGATGACGCCAAAATTATCCTCTTACTGGCTCTATTTTGTAACGTCTACCTCCTTTAAATTAGCGGCTGCCCTCGTGAGCAGCATGAAAGTAGAAGTAATATGCCGGGATAACCGTATCAATACACTGTTGGGCGTATCACCGATGACTTACGAAAAAGCGCTGGCAAGGGCTCTGGTAAAAATCGAAGAAGATGACATCCTGTCCAGTTGGAAAGATTCCATGATTAGCGGACGATTTAGCGGGAGTGTGGCACAATACCTCAAAGTACCTAAAAAAGATTGTTTTATTGATCGAAGAAAAAGAACCATCATAGACAGGGCGTATACTATTGAAAAAATATGGGCTATAGGTGGTGAAACGGGATGGTATTACGGAGACTGGCTTTGGAGCCTCCGGGGAGTGATTGACAAGATTTTTGGAGGTGTCGGATTAAGAAGGGGCAGAACCCATAAAAAGAATATTAACGCAGGAGACGTGATCGATTTTTGGCGTGTGGTGTACGCAAACAAAAAAGAAGGAAAATTGATTTTGTATGCCGAAATGAAATTACCGGGAGAGGCATGGCTGGAATTTAAAATAATCAACAGTACCTTATATCAGGCCGCTACTTTCAGGCCAAAAGGAATTTTAGGTAAACTATACTGGTATTCTGTTTTGCCCTTTCACGGTTTTATTTTTGACGGTATGATTCAGAAATTAATTGAAACAGTCCGAAATAATTAAATCAATATAAAGAGGAACGAGTAAGTATAGAAAAATAAATATCCTTTTTTATTTTCAACTTAAAATTTAAAATGCCATAATTAAAACAGGTCATCCTTTTACTGAATTTCTAAGTCCGGACCATGATCGAAAATGAGCCGGGTAATTATCCCTTACACTTGTAGATCCTATTGTACTTTATCAGGGAATTTCATTCGATATTCCTCTTTTATTTGTTAATTTATTTGTTTTTTTATAAGTAATTTAATTACTACATTTGAGAAGCAGAATACATTATTGGCCGATATGGTCAGTAATGGTGTGCGCTAACCAAAGTAAGATGACCTATAAAAATATTCTTCAGATTGATGATGACTCAGATGACTGCGAATTGTTTATGGAAGCGTTACGGGCTGTTTCTTCAGCATTTTGTACGTCACTTAATGATCCGTTGGAGGCGTTGAGAAGACTTGTTGAAAAAGAAATTCAGCCGGATGTTATTTTTCTTGATCTGAATATGCCCATTATGTCGGGTATGGAATTGCTGGGAGAGTTAAAAAAGAAGGAACTTTTAAAAGATATTCCCGTTATTATTTTTTCTACCTCTGAGCTTGATAGTATTAAAAGGGAAGCCAAAGATTCGGGTGCGTTCGATTTTATTTCAAAACCCAATAATTTTACCGAGCTAAAAGGAATTCTTAGAAAATATGCGGTGGATTAGCAAAGAGCTTTACGGAATAGGCTTGTTCACTATAATTTAGTAGTGAAACAGGAAGCACTTTTTTAGTGTTTATTGATGATTATTAACGGTTTTAAATATCTCGCTTTTACTTTTTGAGAATGAAGTTATCGACCCAGATTCTTTTAGCGTTTACCCTGATAATTTTGCTGTCCGTTGCGGACTCATATACGAATTATATGTTGTCAAAGAAGGTGCAGCGCAATTCCTTATTTCTGGCCAGGTCAGAAGAAATCATTCGTAATTCCAATAAAACCCATAAAACAATTATCGAAATGCAGAGTGCGTTTCGGGGTTACCTGCTGACCGATGACCGGACTTTTCTGCATGCTTATTTTAAGGGAATAAAGATGGTTCCTCTTTTAATAAAAGAACAGCAGCTGCGAGTAGGAAACACGAGTAATCAGCGGATCATATTGGATTCTATCAATATACTTCATGCCAATTGGCTCAGCTATTCAGAAGAACTGGTTCAGGCAAGAACAGCGAAATCGGAATCCTATAAAAACCTTTTCGAGCATTCCCTGAAAAAACACGTGGGAAAAAAAATAAACGACGCCATTGCCGAAAAGTTCTTAAGGTTTGATAAGATAGAATATAAAAAAAGAAAATATCACACCGATATGTTGTTCGATTCTATGCGATACGCACGTTCTTTTTCCCTTATTTTTCTGACCCTGACAGTTATAGTAGGTGTATTAAGTACGTTGTTCATCATGTATGTAACCCACAGGAGAATTAATTCCATGGTACGTCTTGCCGAAAATATCTCAAAAGGAAATTTTACCATAATGAAGGATACGCGAAACGATGAGCTGACCCAGCTTGCCACTTCCCTGAACAGTATGTCATCAAAACTGGATAAAAATATTCGGGAGCTAAAAAACAGAAACACCGAGCTCAATAAGTTTGCGTATGTAGTGTCGCATGATCTAAAAGCGCCTATTCGCGGAATCCATAATGTCGTCAGCTGGATTGAAGAAGATCATGACCGGGAGCTTTCTCCCGAACTGAAAAAATATCTTCAGATCATTCCGCAGAAAACCCAACGTATGGAGGCTCTGATTAATGGTTTATTGGATTATGCGCGACTTAATATAAAAGCAGCTCCGGAAAAAATCAATACCAATGCACTGGTTCATGAAATTACCGATTCGATAATCACCAGAAATATAATTCTGGAAATCGAGGACCTTCCCGATTTGTACACCGAAAGGATTAAACTGGAGCAGGTATTTTCGAATTTAATCAGCAATGCCGTAAAATATACGCCACAGGAGGGAGGAAAAATTAAAATAAGCTGCAGGATATTTTCGGAATTTTATGAATTCTCGGTAAAGGACAATGGTATTGGAATTGCACGGGAATATCATCAGAAAATATTTGAAATTTTTCAGACGCTTCGGGAACAAAATGAGCAGGAAAGCACCGGTGTTGGCCTCGCAATTGTGAAAAAAATAATCGATGACCACCAGGAAGATATTATGGTTAAATCGGAATTGGGAAAAGGAGCCGAATTTATCTTTACCTGGAGAAATAATTAAATTATGAAAAAACCAACCATCTTATTAATTGAAGACGACGAACTCGATATCATTAGCGTCGAGCGATCGTTAAAGAAATTGGACAGTGATTATGTGCTTCATTCGGCGTACAATGGCATAGAAGCCTTAAAAATGCTTAGGGATGTCAATTTGGGATTGGTTCCCGATGTGATACTTTTAGATATCAATATGCCCAGAATGAACGGAATAGAATTTCTGAAAGTAATCAGGGAAGATGAAAAACTTACTGATTTAAAGGTTTTTATCATGACCACTTCTTCAGAAGGAGATGACCGGCTGGAAGCTGAAAAACTTGGAATATCAGGGTATATCATAAAGCCGCTTAATTATACAGACAATACAAAAAGATCAGATTCTATGGATGCCTTCGTACAATTTCACTTAAGGAAAATATTGCTTGACGAAAGTATTTAGGATTAGCTTGTAATTTTTTAATCATTCTATAAAAGAATTGAGAACATGAAAAAAGTAAAAGAAAATAAGAAGGAGGCTGCAGAAATGGTACTGGCTCTTCCGATTGTTTCCGGTGAAAAACCAGTAAAAAATAAAGCAAAAAAGGCAGATACAGAAGAATCTGTCTTAAGCGATGCAGAGTTTTTAAAGATTTTGCTGAAAGTCAAAAATGGTAATTTTACGCAACGTTTCCCAACCGACCAGAACGGAATTAAAAGATCAATCTGCGATACTTTAAATGAAATCATAGATCTCAACGAAAGAATGGTTTTTGAATTTCAGAAAGTAGGGAAAAGCATTGGAAAACAAGGAAAATTAACCAACAGGGTAGCCCTCGATGGTGCAAGGGGTTCGTGGAGTTCCTGTGTTGATTCGGTAAACACGCTGATTTCGGATCTGGTGCATCCTACGATCGAAATTGCGCACGTAATCACCTCGGTGGCAAAAGGAAACTTATCCCAGGAGATGCCGCTGTCTATTGAAGGAAATCCGCTTCAGGGAGAATTCTTAAGGATTGCCAAAGAGGTAAACGGAATGGTAAAACAGCTGAACCTGTTTTCTATGGAGGTGACCCGTGTGGCACGTGAGGTAGGTACAGAAGGTAAATTGGGAGGTCAGGCCAAAGTAAGGGGAGTTGGAGGAGTGTGGAAAGATCTTACCGATTCGGTAAATAAGATGGCCTCTAACTTAACCGGACAGGTACGTAATATTGCCGATGTAACCACGGCGGTAGCCAAAGGAGATTTATCCAAAAAGATTACCGTTGACGTAAAAGGAGAAATTTTAGAATTAAAAAATACCATCAATACCATGGTGGATCAGCTGAACTCGTTCTCCTCTGAGGTAACGCGTGTGGCACGTGAGGTAGGTACTGAGGGAAAACTGGGCGGACAGGCACAGGTAAAAGGAGTTGGGGGAACCTGGAAAGATTTAACGGATTCCGTAAATCAGATGGCCTCCAACTTAACCGGACAGGTACGTAATATTGCCGATGTAACCACGGCGGTAGCAAAAGGAGATTTATCGAAAAAAATTACCGTGGACGTAAAAGGAGAAATCCTCGAACTTAAAAATACCATCAACACCATGGTGGATCAGCTGAATTCCTTTTCTTCCGAGGTGACACGTGTGGCCGTAGAGGTAGGATCGGAAGGAAAACTCGGAGGTCAGGCGAGAGTGCGTGGTGTCGGTGGGGTTTGGAAAGATTTAACGGATTCGGTAAATCAGATGGCGTCCAATTTAACGGGGCAGGTACGTAATATTGCCGAGGTAACCACAGCGGTAGCAAAAGGAGATTTATCCAAGAAAATTACCGTAAACGTTGCAGGGGAAATCCTGGAACTTAAAAATACCATTAATACGATGGTGGACCAGCTGAACTCTTTTGGAGCCGAGGTAACGCGTGTGGCGCGTGAGGTAGGTTCAGAAGGAAAGCTGGGAGGCCAGGCAAAAGTAAAAGGAGTTGGGGGAACCTGGAAAGATTTAACGGACTCGGTGAATCAGATGGCTTCTAACCTAACCGGTCAGGTACGAAACATTGCCGAGGTAACCACAGCGGTAGCAAATGGTGACCTTTCGAAAAAAATTACGGCTGTAGCCGAAGGAGAAATCCTGGAACTGAAGAAAACCATTAATACGATGGTGGATCAGCTGAACTCCTTTTCTTCCGAGGTAACGCGTGTGGCACTTGAGGTAGGAACCGAAGGAAAACTGGGCGGCCAGGCAAAAGTAAAAGGAGTTGGGGGAACCTGGAAAGATTTAACGGACTCGGTAAATCAGATGGCGTCCAACTTAACCGGTCAGGTGCGTAATATCGCCGAGGTAACCACAGCGGTAGCCAAAGGCGATTTATCACGTCAGATTACCGTAGATACAAAAGGAGAAATTCTCGAGCTTAAAAATACGATTAATACCATGGTAGGCCAGCTGAACTCGTTCGCCTCGGAAGTAACCCGTGTGGCGCGTGAGGTAGGTACCGAAGGAAAACTGGGAGGTCAGGCGCAGGTGGAAGGTGTTGGTGGAACCTGGAAAGATTTAACCGATTCGGTAAACCAGATGGCATCGAATCTTACCGGACAAGTACGTAACATTGCCGAGGTAACCACAGCGGTAGCCAAAGGCGATTTATCGCTCCAGATTACCGTTGACGTAAAAGGAGAAATCTTAGAGTTAAAAAATACAATTAACACGATGGTGGATCAGCTGCGGGGCTTTGCTTCTGAAGTAACCCGTGTATCGAGAGAGGTAGGAACCGAAGGAAAACTAGGAGGTCAGGCGAATGTGCCGGGAGTTGCCGGAACCTGGAAAGATTTAACCGATTCGGTGAATCAGATGGCGGGTAACTTAACCGCCCAGGTTCGTAATATTGCCGATGTGGCGATTGCGGTGGCCAATGGGGATATGTCCCGAAAAATTACGGTGGACGTTCGCGGGGAAATTCTTCAATTGAAAGAAACCCTGAATACGATGGTGGATCAGCTTCGTGAATTTGCCTCCGAGGTAACCCGTGTGGCGCGTGAGGTAGGTACCGAAGGAAAACTGGGAGGCCAGGCGAATGTGCCGGGAGTTGCGGGAACCTGGAAAGATTTAACCGATTCAGTGAATCAGATGGCAGGTAACTTAACGACTCAGGTGCGTAACATTGCCGAGGTAACGATTGCCGTGGCCAACGGGGATATGTCGAAAAAAATTACCGCAGACGTTCGTGGAGAAATCCTGCAATTGAAAGAAACCGTAAATACGATGGTGGATCAGCTGCGTGCCTTCGCCTCTGAGGTAACCCGTGTGGCGCGTGAGGTAGGAACGGACGGAAAACTGGGCGGACAGGCATTCGTACCGGGAGTTGCCGGAACCTGGAAAGATTTAACGGATTCGGTGAATCAGATGGCATCGAACTTAACCGATCAGGTGCGTAATATTGCCGAGGTGACCAAAGCCGTAGCCAATGGCGACCTTTCGAAACCGATTACGGTTGACGTAAAAGGGGAAATCCTCGATTTGAAAAACACCTTCAATACGATGGTGGAACAGCTGAACTCTTTTGCCTCAGAGGTAACGCGTGTGGCGCGTGAGGTAGGTACCGAAGGAAAACTGGGAGGACAGTCCGAAGTGAAAGGGGTTGCCGGAACCTGGAAAGATTTAACAGATTCGGTTAACTTAATGGCTTCCAACTTAACCTCACAGGTTCGTGGAATCGCCAAAGTAGTAACTTCTGTAGCCAAAGGAAACTTAAAACAAAAATTATCCATTGATGCCAAAGGGGAGGTGGCCCAATTAACCGATACCATCAACGAAATGATTGATACGCTCGCAACCTTCTCCGATCAGGTAACTACCGTGGCGAGAGAGGTGGGAGCCGAAGGAAAACTGGGAGGCCAGGCCAACGTGCCGGGAGCATCGGGAACATGGAAAAACTTGACAGAAAACGTAAATCAGCTGGCGGCGAATCTTACGACTCAGGTACGTGCGATTTCTGAGGTGGCTTCTGCGGTAACACAGGGAGATTTAACGCGAACCATTGGTGTGGAAGCGAAAGGAGAGGTTGAGGCCCTGAAAGATACCATCAACCAGATGATTTCGAACCTGAAAGCCACCACTTTGAGAAATCAGGAACAGGACTGGTTAAAATCGAATCTGGCGAAATTTACGCAAATGCTTCAGGGGCAAAAAGAATTGAATTCGGTGACCAAAAAAATCCTGTCAGAGCTGGCAACGGTGGTGACCGCCCAACACGGATTGTTTTATATCCTGCAGGAAGACGAACAATTCATGGATTCCAAATTAAACCTGATTGCTTCTTATGCCTATATTAAAAGAAAAAATTCCCCGACGCAGTATGCCATGGGCGAAGGACTGATTGGACAGGTTGCTGTAGAAAAAGAAAGAATTATTCTGAGCAATGTGCCCAAAGATTATATCAGAATCAATTCGGGCCTTGGAGATGCCAAACCCAAAGACGTTATTATCCTGCCCGTATTATTTGAAGGCCAGTTAAAAGCGGTTATCGAACTGGCATCGCTGGATACGTTCAGTGAAACGCATCTCGATTTCCTGGAAGGTTTAACAGAAAGTATTGGTATTGTATTAAATACAATCGAATCGAACTCCAGAACCGAAGAATTACTGGTACAGTCACAATCGCTGGCAGGAGAGCTGAAAAGCCAGCAGGAAGTATTGAAAAATACGAACGAGGAACTGGAAGAAAAAGCCTTTTTATTAGCGAACCAGAAAGAAGAGGTAGAACTTAAAAACCAGGAAGTTGAGGTAGCGAGAAAAGCACTGGAAGAAAAAGCCGACCAGCTGACTTTAACCTCCAAATACAAATCGGAATTCCTTGCGAATATGTCGCACGAGTTAAGAACACCGCTAAACAGTTTGCAGATCTTAGCGAATGAGCTGATTGCGAATCGTGACGGAAATTTATCTGAAAAACAAATTCAGTTTGCGAAAACAATCAATTCGTGCGGGGATGACCTTATCCAGCTGATTAACGATATTCTTGACTTATCTAAAATTGAATCCGGATACATTTCCGTGGATTACAATCCGATTAGTTTTGAAGAAATCAGCCGATTCGTAGCTTCTACTTTCAATCCGATTTCAGAAGCCAAACACCTTCGTTTTAATATTATAATGGACGACAATCTTCCGGAACTGATGGAAACCGATTCACAACGATTGAATCAAATCCTGAAAAACCTGCTTTCCAACTCCTTCAAGTTTACCGAAAAAGGAGAAGTTAAACTTAAAATATACAAAGCCAACAACAATTGGAAAACCAATAACATCAGCCTTGAAAATGCAGAAGCGGTGGTCGCCTTTGAAATTTCAGATACCGGAATTGGTATTTCGAAAGAAAAGCAAAACATCATTTTTGAAGCCTTCCAGCAGGCGGAAGGTTCGACCAGCCGTAAATATGGCGGTACAGGTCTGGGACTGTCCATTAGCCGTGGATTATCGGATTTATTAGGCGGAAGTATCGAACTGGAAAGCGAAAATAATGTAGGAAGTAAGTTTACGTTATTTTTGCCTTTGAAATTTGTACATATTGCCGAAATTGAAAATATCGACGTCACTGAAGAGGCCGATCAGAAAGGCCGTATCAAATCGTTACCGTCAGAAAAATTCAACAGATCTGATATTGACTTGTTCTTTGTGGATGAGGTAGGCGATGACCGAACCGATATAAAGCCAAACGATAAAGTGTTACTGATTGCGGAAGACAACCTTACTTTTGCTAAAATCATGTTAGAACAGGCCCATAATAATGGCATTAAAGCGATTGTGACGACAAAAGGAAACGACGTTATTGACTTTATCAATCAGTTTCATCCGCACGCAATCACCATGGACCTTAATATGCCGGATACCAGCGGCTGGAAAATCCTGGACCGTTTGAAAACCGATTTCAATTTACGCCATATTCCGGTTTATATTATTTCCGGTGAAGACGAACGCAATAAAGGACTGAAACGCGGTGCGAGAAACTTTCTGCTGAAACCGGTAAAAAATGATTCGCTGACACAGTTATTTAATGATATTCATGACTTTAAAAACAAGAAAATCAAAAATTTGCTGGTCGTAGATGATAACGAGGCAGAGCTAAACAGAATACTGGAAGCCGTAAGCGGTGATGATATTGTGGTTTCGGCAGCAAAAACAGCCAAAGAGGCCGTTACTTTATTAGGAAAAAAATCATTTGATTGTATTATCTTAGATTTGGTATTGCCGGATGCGGACGGTTTAGATCTTATTAATGATCTCGAAAATAATATTGCAGGACAGGAAACAGCAATTATTGTGCATTCTGCCGGAGATGTCAACAAACAGCAAAAAGCGAAACTGAACCGGTTTGCCCACAGCATTATTGTCAAAAGCGTAGATTCTATAGAAGAACTGGTAGATCAGACGGCCCTGTTTATGCACCGTGTCCACAAGGAACTTCCGGAACTGATGCGCGAAAGAATTGAATCTTTCTATTTAAAAGAAGATGTATTACAGGGTAAAAAAGTACTTTTGGTCGATGACGATGTTCGAAATTTATTTGCGCTGACAACCGCATTAGAGCGTTACGGCCTTGACGTTATTAGTGCGGAAAGCGGTCAGGAAGCCATTGATCTTATTAATGAAGACGAGGCAATAGATATTGTTTTAATGGACATTATGATGCCCGAAATGGATGGGTACGAAACCATGAAACATATTAGAAAAGACCCGAAACATAAAGATCTGACTATTATCGCCGTAACGGCAAAAGCCATGAAAGGGGACAGACAGCGCTGTATTGAATCCGGGGCTTCAGATTATATGACAAAACCTGTAAATGTTGAACAATTATCCACGTTGATGCGTGTATGGCTTAAATAATTAATATCCAATGAAAAACAGCACTGCAGATGGCCCGATCAAAATTCTGATTGTGGATGATAAAAAAGAAAATCTGCTTTCCTTACAGGTAGTCCTGGCTGACAGAGGTTATAAATTTGTCGAGGCATCTTCCGGAAAAGATGCCCTGCGGATTTTGCTGAAAGATCAGGATTTTGCTATCATCTTAATGGATGTGCAAATGCCGTTAATGGACGGTTTTGAAACAGCGGAACTTATTCGTCAGAGTGAGAAGCTGAAGCATGTCCCGATTATTTTCCTGACCGCCAATATGGATACTACCGAGTATATTTTTAAAGGATATCAGTCCGGTGCGGTAGATTATATGATTAAGCCCCTGTCACCCGAAATACTGCAGGCCAAAGTAATGGTTTTTACGGAGCTGTTTAAGAAAAACCTGGAATTACGCGTTAAGGAAGAAGAAGCTACGCGATTAAATGAAATTATTTTAAAAGCGAATAAAACGCTTGCTGCCCAATATGCGGCAATCGAAAAACATGCAGCAGAACTGAAGAACAAAAACATGGAACTGGATGCTTTTACGTATATCTCCAGTCATGACTTGCAGGAACCCCTGCGCAAAATACAAACGTTTGCAAATGTGATCCTGACCAACGAATATCCGAATCTTTCCACTGACGGAAAACTGAAATTTGACCGGATTTTGTATTCGACCACCCGAATGAGAGAACTGATTAACAGCTTGCTGACATTTTCCCGAACCAATATTATAGACCGGAAATTTGAAAGCACTGACCTCAATATCATCCTTGCTGATGTGAAGGAAGCACTGCGCGAAAATATTCAGGAAAAGAAAGTCGTAATCGAAACAGATTTTAACGGAAAAATCGATGTTATTCCGTTTCAGTTTGTGCAGCTGATGGAAAATTTATTAAGCAATGCCATCAAATTTGCCAAAAAAGATACGCCTTTGCAGATCACCATAAAAAGCACTATCACTGACGGTGCGGCATTGGAAAATGAAAAATTATCGCCCGACGAAAAATACTGCCATATTACTTTTGAAGACAACGGAATAGGATTTGAATCACAGCATAACGAAAAGATCTTTGGCGTTTTCCAGCGATTACATAGCCGCGATGTCTATGATGGAACAGGGATTGGCCTGGCGATCGTAAAAAAAATTATAGAGAACCACAATGGCTTTATCACGGCATCAGGCGCACCGATGGAGGGCGTGAAGTTTAATATTTACATTCCAATTTAACAAATCAGACCTGTTTTTTAATTTTATTTATCACATTTTCAAATATTTACGCAAAATTTAACAGTGCAAACATGGGAATTATGTAATTATTTTTTCTATTTTTGCAACATCAAGTAATGAAAATATTACGTTTTAAAGCATTTTATCCCAAATTCTACTTTTTAACTTATTTAGATTGCGTATGAAAATATTTTTTATTTCACTTTTTGTAAGCCTTTGCTCTTTTACTACCTACAGAGGAACCAGCGAAATCGAGACCATGACAGATCTCGAAGTAATGAGACTTACGGATCACGTAAAAGAGATTAAAGCCACAGCCGTTATTGATCGCAGATACAGTAATAAAATCGCTTTTTTGGTGGATATGAGAATCAAATCCGGTAAAAATCGTTTTTTTGTGTACGACCTTCAGAATGACAAAATTTTAGATCAGGGACTTGTAGCTCATGGCTGCGGTTCTGAAACCGGAATAAAAGGAGAACTAAAATTCAGCAATGAACCTAATTCCAATTCTACTTCACTAGGCCGATATTCGGTAGAGAAATCCTATAATGGAATGTTTGGAAAAGCCTTCAGACTTAACGGACTGGACGAAACCAACAGCAATGCCTTTAAAAGAGCTATAGTTTTGCATCAATATTCAGCAGTTCCTTATGAAGAGCAGGAATATTACATCGCCAGAAGTCACGGTTGCCCGATGGTAAACGAAGTGTTTTTCAAAAGACTTGAAAAAGTAATTGAAAGTTCTGATGCGAAAATCATGATGTACGTTTATTATTGATAGCCGTATCCCGATAGAGAAACAATAATTCACATAATTATATACCATAAAAAAGAGCTGTATCGTACAGCTCTTTTTTTATGGAGTAATTGAAAAACTACGGAAATACAAAATTGATAAAGGATTCTTATAAACTTTTCATTAGTAAGCCTCAGTTTGTCATTTCGACGAAGGGAGACCCGAGCGATAGCGAACAGACGAAGTAAACCACATTAGAATTCCGTTGCTAAAATCGCCAATCTTTGTGGATCATCTTGTGCGATTTCTCCCTTTGGTCGAAATGACACAGCAAACTCAATAACTAATAGCGGAGAATTTTTGTCAATCTTCTGGTGTCATTTCGACCGAAGAGAGACCCGAGCGATAGCGAACAGATGAAGTAAATCACACTAGGAACTCCGTTGCTAAAATCACAAATCTTTGTCAATCTTCTCGTGTCATTTCGACCCAAGGGAGAAATCACACTAGTAACTCCGTTGCTAAAATCAAAAATCTTTGTCAATCTTCTCGTGTCATTTCGACCGAAGAGAGACCCGAGCGATAGCGAACATATGAAGTAAATCACACTAGGAACTCCGTTGCTAAAATCGCCAATCTTTGTGGATCATCTTGTGCGATTTCTCCCTTCGGTCGAAATGACACAGCAAACTCAATAACTAATAGCGGAGAATTTTTGTCAATCTTCTGGTATCATTTCGACTGAAGGGAGACCCGAGCGATAGCGAACAGAGGAAGTAAATCACACTAAGAACTCCGTTGCTAAAATCGCCAATCTTTGTCGATCATTTTCAGAAATAACCGGGATTTAATTGTAGTACCGAATATAAGAATGGTACGTACTAATAGTTTATTTAAAATTTAGTATTGCAAATTTCTCTTAATGATGCAGAAAGGTTTCCATAAGACGACAAGCCTTGCATTTGCAGAAGAATTAGAGGCTTATTGTGTTAATTCGAACTCAAAAAAGGTTTGTTTTTTCGAATTTAAAGCGTTTGTTTTAGAAAAATTCTTACACGGTGCAAAAAATGCGCAAAACTTCTAACGTTCTTATTTTTAGTAATTTAAAATTTAAAAATTATTTTGCTTAACATTTTTTTTGCAAAAAAAACAATTTAAGTTTTTGTCTTTAACTTTTTAATATACCTTTGTTCTATCAAATTAGTATAATTTAAAAGTAAGGAAATACAGGGGATGAAAGGTTATTAAATGCACGTCATTTTTGATCGGGAGGAAAATTCAGGTCATTTGTACTTCTGAAGTTGTCATTAAGAACTCTTCAATCTCTACTTTATACCAATTCAAAAATAATAATTCAAAAAAAAAAGAAATGAAAAAACGAATGTGTTGCAGATAAAAAAAAACCATTTCTGTTGCAGCAGAAATGGTGAAGCTTAAAGAAATTGTACATCTCTGATAAGGAAAGCGAGAGTGGAGTAAATCCGTTTTCGGCTCCCCTTATTTATTAAACCAAAACAAAGTAATGAAAAAAAAATTAAACAGCTATATCTGGTTCTGTATTTTATTGATTTCCATAGGAATTAAAGCTCAGGAGACCAAACCGTTAATCCAGTCCAAACTCGAAGGAACAGTAATCGATGCTGTTACGAAGGAGCCGGTTATTGGTGCTTCCATAAACATTAAAGGCACTACCCACGGTGTTGTAACAGATTTTGACGGGAAATTTTATTTCCAGACCGGACAAAAATTTCCTTACACCCTTATAGTAAGTTATATGGGGTATAAAAAAACGGAAGTTGTCGTAAATGCAAACTCAGTGGTGATTGATATTACCCAGGAAGAAAATGCATTGTCAGAAGTAGTTGTGACCGCACTGGGTATTACAAAAGAAAAAAAATCACTGGGTTATACGACACAATCGCTTAAGAACAGGGATCTGGCAGAAACTAAAGAAACCAACTTTCTGAATAGTATGACCGGTAAATTGGCCGGAGTACGTATTACCAATTCACAGGGAGATATGGGTTCTTCGCGTATTGTTATTCGTGGAGAAACCTCTATAGGCGGAAATAACCAACCCTTATTTGTGGTAGACGGAGTTCCGGTAGACAACTCGCAATTGGGAAGTGTGGGCGGAGCAACCCGTGATTTCAAAAATGCCATTGCCGATCTGAATCCGAATGATATTGAATCCTTAACAGTATTAAAAGGCCCGAATGCTGCAGCCCTTTACGGATCACGTGCAGCGCATGGTGTGGTTTTGATCACGACCAAATCAGGAAAAAGCCAAAAGGGATTAGGCATCAGCTTTAGTACCGGTATCACACTGTCTCAGGTTGCTACATTGCCAAAATTTCAAAATTCATTTGGTCAGGGATCAAACGGAAAATTCAGTTATGTAGATGGTAAAGGCGGCGGTGTCAATGACGGAGTTGATGAAAGCTGGGGTCCTAAACTGGATGGTAGACTTATTCCTCAGTTTAATTCAAATGGGGTAGCCGTACCTTTTGTGGCTCATCCTGATAATGTGAGGGACTTCTTTAATACCGGAATTACCTATGATAACAGTATCTCTGTGGCGAAGTCAGATGAAAAATCAGATTTCCGTTTGGGGGTAAATAATCAAAAACAATTAGGGACAGTACCGAACAGTGAAGTAAACAAAACAAACTTTTCGATTAATTCCAATTATCAAATATCCAAAAGTATAAAAGTCGGTGTGACGGGAAATTATATTGTTACTGATGCACCGGCACTTCCGGGAGGTCCATCAGGGAACCGTGCTGCCGGCGTAATGCTTCAGTTTCTGTGGTTCGGACGCCAGGTCGATATCAATGATCTTCGTAATAACAGAAATGTAAACTGGAACAACAGCTACTACAGTAACCCGTACTGGAATGCTTACTATAACACTACAAGTCAGCAGCGTAACCGTCTGATAGGAGATATTCACCTGGATGCCAAGCTTGCCGAGGGACTTAATTTTAAATTCCGTACCGGCGTTGATTATTATAACGATCGCAGAAAATATGAAATTAAATACGGTACCAACGGAACTCCTTTTGGATCCTATGCGGAAGACGCGTATACTGTAAACGAACAAAACACCGAAGGTATTTTTACGTATACTAAAAAACTAAACGATGATTTCACCGTTGATGCACTTGCCGGATTCAATATTCGTAACCACAGCGATGCAAACAACTATCAAAAAGCACCACGTCTGGCAGTGCCTGATTTGTATACACTGACCAATTCACGTGATCCGTTAACATCATCAAACACCTTGTCAAGATTGAGAGTGTACAGTGCGTATGCCTCAGCACAATTTGGTTATAAAAATTATGCCTACCTAAACGTTACGGCGCGTAATGACTGGTCATCGACATTGCCGAGCAATAACCGCTCTTATTTCTATCCTTCTTTTAATGGTAGTTTGGTGTTGTCTGAAGCCCTTAATCTGAAAAGCAACACACTTGATTTCTTAAAAGTACGCGGTGGCTGGTCTGAAGTTGGAAATGACGCAGATCCGTATCAACTGGCAACGGTTTACAATTTTCAAACCGCATTCGACGGAAATCCGATTCAGACTTCTTCCCAGAAGAAACTCAATGAAAACCTGAAACCGGAGACCACCCGTTCTACTGAACTTGGTTTAGAAGCTTCTTTCTGGAAAAACAGACTGCATTTTGATTTTGCTTACTACAACACCAATAGTTTTGACCAGATCCTGGAAATCAAAACAACGGCCGGAAGTGGTTACAATTCACAGTTAATCAATGCCGGAAAAATAAATAACCGTGGTATCGAAATTCAACTGGACGGAAATCCTGTTCAAAACGAAAATTTCAAATGGAATGTCGCTTTAAATTATTCAACCAATAAAAGCAAAGTAGAAATTCTGGATTATGATAAAAAGATTCAAAATTATACCATTAGTTCTTCAGGAGGGGTAGATGTACTCGCATCAGTAGGACAGGCCTACGGTGCACTTTATGGGACAGCCTATCAGCGCGACGCAAATGGAAACATTGTAGTAGGTGCCAACGGATTGCCGAAAGCGGATCCCACAAAACGAGTATTGGGACACTATACCCCGGACTATTTAGCCGGTATTACCAACACCCTGACCTACAAAAATCTTGAACTTTCATTCCTTGTGGATGCCAGTGTAGGAGGAGAAATTTTTTCTGGAACGAACAGAACTGGTACTTACACCGGTGTATTAGCTGAAACGCTTCCGGGTCGTGATGCTGCGAATGGCGGATTAAATTATTATATAGCGACTAATGGTACCACAAGCACAAAAACGTTAGTTTCAGGCGGCAATGCTCCGGCCGGTGCTGTGATCTATGATGATGGAATGATCTTTAAAGGTGTATATGCAGACGGAACCCCGAATACTTCAGTACTTAGTGCGCAGGAATATTACAAAGCGTCCTACAATATTGGTGAAGCTTATGTTTACAGCTCCACTTTTGTAAAACTGAGAGAAATAAAACTGGCTTACAATTTCAATAAAAAATTTGCCAGAAAGCTGGGATTAGATGGTGCCAGTATCACTGCGGTAGGCCGTAATTTGCTGTTTATCTATAAAGATGCACCAAATATTGATCCTGAAACAGCTTTCAATACCGGAAATGGTCAGGGATTGGAGAGTTTGTCTTTGCCGACTACGAGAAATTTCAGTCTTAACGTTAATCTTAAATTTTAAAAACAAAAAATCATGCTAAAAAAATTAGCCTATATAACGTTGTTTGCAGTGGCACTGACCTCTTGCAGCGATACCCTGGATGATATTAATAAAAATCCAAATGCAACTGAAACACCATTGGCACCTTACCTCTTAACAGGAACC
This sequence comes from Flavobacterium sp. ENC, assembly GCF_020991415.1. Classification (GTDB taxonomy): domain Bacteria; phylum Bacteroidota; class Bacteroidia; order Flavobacteriales; family Flavobacteriaceae; genus Flavobacterium. The sequence continues at coordinate 506,308 of NZ_JAJMOY010000002.1, forward strand.
TTAAAACAGGGTGCTGATTTATACTGGGGGTCCACCAATAATTTTGATTCCTCTTTATTATTTGCCCAGCATTGGGCTAAAATCCAATATACGGAACCGGACCGGTACGATGTGTCGAACACCTCTTTCACCACTTTGTGGAATACCGGATACGCGACTTTAATTACAGATTTGAATACGATCCTGAATTTCCCGGAGCAACAGGCCAATGCAAATTATAAGGGAATTGCACTAACCCTGCGCTCGTGGACCTTTTTATTGCTTACTGATGCTTATGGAAGCATTCCTTATAAAGAAGCAGGCCTAAAAGTGACTCCTGCCTATAATACGCAAAAAGAAGTATATACAGGATTACTGGAGGATCTGAAACAAGCCCAGTCTTTACTAAGTCCTTCAAAAGGGACTGTGACAGGTGATTTGATTTATAAAGGAGATGTTCTGAAATGGAAAAAACTGGTAAATTCGCTTCGTTTGCGTATCGCACTGAGAATTGCAGACAGGGAGCCGGCTTTGGCCAAACAGGCTGCTATTGAGGCCACCACTGATGCCGGAGGATTAATTGGGAGTAACAGCGAAACCTTTCAGTTTATTTACACCAGTTCACCACAGCAAAATCCGGCTTCAGCCTGGTTCGAAACACGTGATGATTACCGTATTTCAAAAACAATGGTAGATAAGTTATATGAGTTGTCAGATCCGCGTTTACCTGTTTATGCTCAATTACCATCAGATGCCAGTGTCGGTAAATACGTTGGCGGTGGTAACGGATTGTCAAACAGTGATGCCAACAGTCAGGGTTTTGCCAAGACATCAAAACCGGGAACTTATTTCCTGACTTCGGCATCGCCTGCTGTCATCTTTTCGTATTCTGAAGTGCAGTTCAATCTTTCCGAAGCAGTGGCCCGCGGGTATATTGCAGGAGATGCAGAGCAGCTTTATAAAAATGCCATTACCGCATCACTGAACCAATTTGGGATAACGAATGCAACCGTGATTTCAAATTACCTGAATCAGGCCACTGTAAAATACGATGCCGCAAATTATGCCAAATCGATAGGTACGCAGAAATGGATTGCTTTCTTTGGACAGGGTCTTGATGCTTTTGCAGAGTGGAGAAGACTTGACTATCCGGTATTTACTGCCGGTCCGGCCACCGTTCTGGACGGAAAGATACCTTCGCGTTTCTTTTATCCGGGAACAGAACAGTCGCTAAACGGATCCAGTTATCAGGCCGCAATAGCGGTTCAGGGAAAAGACCTGCTGACTACCAAACTATGGTTTGATATCAAATAAGCTGATTCAGCAAGAATCCTGAACTAAAAACATAAGGTTCAGTATGTTGTTGCGAACAAAACAATACTAGTAGTTAAAAAAAACGATCTTAAGGATCGTTTTTTTTGTTTTTAATCCAAAATATAGCTTCCAATCCGGCGGTCGGTTTTCAGCTTAAAAGTTTAAAAATCAAACATAGCAGTGCTGCATTTTAAATATTGTGCTTACTAAACCTTACTATTCTTCTCCGGATTTTGTTATAAATCAATATTTTCGTAACTAAAAGACTACAATTAAAGAATAGTACGGAAGCTTTCTTTTTTTGATAAAAGCCTGATTTTCCAGTGAGGCAGTCCTTTTTTTACAGAATCAAACCTCTTGCAGGTAAAACGGATGTAAGTAAATACTTTGATTAGTCACTAACCCTTTTATTTAAAACGTACATTTGAATTAAACAGTAAACGGACTAATGAAAAATAAAGAGAATATAAGGATCTTGCTGACGGATGATGACGCGGACGACAGGGAATTTTTTGCTGATGCGCTAACAGACATTCCTCTTAATTTTCCGGTTGAATTTTGTAAAAACGGGCAGGAGCTTTTAAATCGTCTTTATAATAAAGATCTTACTATTCCGGATATCATTTTTTTAGACCTGAATATGCCTGTCATGTCAGGGTTTGAAAGTCTGAAGCAAATTCGTGATGATAGTAAATTTAAGGATATTCCAATCATAGCGATTTATTCAACCTCGGCAACAGAAGAAGGTATCAGGAATACATTCGGAATGGGTGCCAATGCCTATATTGTAAAACCAACTAATTTTAATGATTTAAAAAAATTACTAAAAAAAGTAATCGAAATGGATTGGGAAAAAAAGCTGGAACATTTAGAAATGGAATCTTTCCTTATTACGGTTTAGGTGCTGCAACCATACCATTTGGAATGGCATTATGACGCCAGGCTTAGAAATTAACAACAGAAATATGGACGCTTATACAAATAATTTACCGGAAGCGACACGTCAGGACTTTCCTATTGTAGGGATTGGGGCTTCGGCCGGAGGGCTGGAGGCTTTTACCAAGTTTATCGATGCTATTCCCGATGATTCTGAAATGGCGTATGTTATTGTACAGCATTTGCATCCTACACATGACAGTATGCTTACGGAGCTTCTTTCGCGTGTCGCAAAAATTCCGATTAATGAAATTACCGATGAGATTCATTTAGCGCCCAATAATATCTATGTCATTCCGGAGAACAAAATGCTCACTTCTTTTGATGGAGTACTGAAGCTGAGTCCCCGTGAAAAAGACACCAAAAACAAGGCAATAGACGTTTTTTTTACGTCATTGGCCGAAGTGCATCTTGATTTGGCCTATGGTGTATTGCTTTCGGGCAGCGGGTCTGACGGAACAATCGGATTAAGAGCCATAAAAAAACACGGAGGTGTCACTTTTGCACAGGATGCTGATGCCCTTTATAATGAAATGCCCCAAAACGCTATTAATGCCGGAGTGGTGGATTACGTGCTGACTCCCCCGAAAATAGTCGGGAAATTGATAAAGCTGTCAAAACTGAAAGAGAGCATTAGGGAAGAAAATGATTCCAATGATGAAGTAGTGTTTCAGGAGATCATTAAAATCCTTCATCAGCAAAGTGGTGTTGATTTTACCTATTACAAGCAAACCACTATTCGCAGGCGTATTGCCAGAAGGATGGCACTAAACAAAATTGTAAATCTCCGGGATTATCTTAAAGTTTTACGGGGGGACAAAATGGCATCGGAAGATTTGTTTAACGATATGCTGATTCCCGTGACGGAATTTTTCAGGGATACCAAAATATTTCAGATCATCAGAGAAAAAGTTTTCCCCATAATAACCAGCAGGGTTCCGGAAGGAAATACCATACGGGTCTGGATCGCAGGCTGCTCTACGGGCGAAGAAGCGTATACATTAGCCATTGCGCTTCATGAATTTCTGGGCGAAAATCTCCAGGGCAAAGAAATCCAGATTTTTGCGTCAGATATTTCAGAAGTGGCGATTGCCAAAGCCAGAATTGGATTTTACCGAAAATCCCAGATGCGGAATGTTTCCGAAACAACGCTTTCCAAATATTTTACGTCAAATACAACGGGTTATACCATTAAAAGGCAAATCAGGGATCTATGTATTTTTGCCGTTCATAATTTTCTGAACGATCCTCCTTTTGCTAAAATGGATTTGATTACCTGCAGGAATGTCTTTATCTATATGGACTCCTTTTTACAAAAGAAATCACTGACAACTTTTCATTATGCCTTAAAAGAAAATGGTTTTTTACTGTTGGGAAAATCAGAAACGGCTGTTCCTGCGGCTGAACTTTTTCAGCCATTTGATAAAACAGGCAAAATTTATATCCGTAAACAGGTTTCGGGTAGATTTGTACATTCCGGCTTAGGAGCGAATGACAAATTAAAAAGTTTTAAATCTGCTATCCAAAGAAAAGAAATTATCAAAGAAGATTTTAGAAAGAGCGCCGAGTCTGTATTGCTTGCCAAATATACTCCGGCCAGTGTTATTGTGAATGAACAAATGGATATCGTTCATATTAACGGATCAATTGCTGAATTTATTGAACTTTCTACAGGTAAACCGACTTTCAACTTATTGAAAATGGCAAAGGAAGGTCTGGCTTTCGAGCTTCGTAATGCCTGGCATAAAGTCAAAGAAACCGATTCACCTGTCAAAAAAGAACGGATTCAGATCAAAAGCAAAGGCACTACAGAAGAAATTACCATAGAAATGCAGCGATTGGAAGACACTGCCGAGCCTTATTTTTTAGTATTGTTTTATAAAAGTACTATAGATCAGGAGAATTTACCCTCAGGCAAATTTACTTCCGAAGAATTGCGGGACAATGTTTATTTAAAAAGAATTGCACAGCTCGAAAAAGAACTGGCTAAAATACACGATGATGTAAACGCGATCAGTGAAGAGCAGGAAGCATCCAACGAAGAATTGCAGAGTGCCAATGAAGAATTACTGAGCGGCAGTGAAGAACTACAAAGTTTAAACGAAGAACTCGAAACTTCAAAAGAAGAACTGCAGTCCAGCAATGAAGAGCTTTTGCAAATTAATCAGGAACTTTTAAACAAGCAGCAGGAGATTCATATTTCCAAAAATTATACAGAAGCAATTGTAGCGACCCTCAGGGAACCAATAGTCGTGCTTGATACCAATTTGAGAATAAAAAACATCAACAGGGCTTTCTCTAAAAAATACAATATTGCGAAGGATGAAGCCAACGGGAAACTGATTTATGAAATTCAGAACCACCTGTTTGATAATGTTCCGATGCGTGCGATGCTTGAAAAAGTACTTCCCGAGAAAACACAGCTGGATGATTACCAGATATCGGTAAATCTTTTGCCTAATGAAGAAAGTATCATGCTGCTGAATGCACGACAGGTGACCAATGAAACCAGTAAAGAACAATTAATCCTGCTGGCTATAGAAGATATAACAGAACGCAGGATTACAGAAAAGAGGCTGCAGGTCCTTTCAGACGGCTTTGAAGCCAAAGTTCAGGAACGTACCGCCGATTTGCTCAATGCCAATACGGAACTGGAGAGTTCGGTTAAAAATTTGCACGGGGCCAATGTACAATTACAGGAATACGCTTATGTCGCCAGTCATGATCTGCAGGAACCGCTTCGCAAGATATTAATGTTTATCAGCAGGCTTTTGGGGATGGACGAAAAAATTTCAGATGAAGGCCTGGTGTTGCTTGACAAAATCAGCAAGTCGTCTACAAGAATGAATACGCTTATTAAAGATTTATTGGCTTATTCCTATCTCAACAATCCGGAGAAACAATTTGTAAAAACAGATTTAAATATGATTGTCGCCAATATTCTTGTTGATTTTGAACTGCTTATAGAAGACAATAAGGTACAGATAGAACTGGGGAAATTACCGGTTGTTACGGCTGTTGCCTTACAAATGAATCAGCTTTTTTACAACCTGATCAGTAATGCCATGAAGTTTTGCAAAAATGACGGTACAATTTGTAAAATAGAAATCAGTTCGAGTAAACTTAATAAAGCACAGATTAAAAAGTATCCCACTTTAAATTCAACCCGCGAATACTACAAAATAGTGGTCAAAGACAACGGTATCGGTTTTAACAAACAATATGAAAGTAAAATTTTTACTATTTTTCAAAGGCTCCACAACAATGAAGTCTACAGTGGTACCGGTATAGGGCTTTCGATTGGGAAAAAAATTGTTGAAAACCATAAAGGCATTATTTATTCTAAAGCTGAAGAAAATGTTGGTGCCGAATTTCATATCATATTAGCCGTTTAAAGTTATTCAGTACTTCAAAAAGAAAACTATTTTTACTGTCCATTACAGTTTATTTACTTCCAATGAAAAACCCGCGATATGCGGGTTTTTTTATGCGGTGTAGCGAATTATTTTATTCTTCGTTTTTGCGTTCCTGCGATGCCAATTCAAAACTACTTCCTAGCCTGTGTTAATAAATTGGAACTGAATAGTTAAGCCCTGTTCAATTTCGGTATTGAAAGCAGTATACCGTAATTTTTATATGAAAAGTCCGTAATTTTTGAGGGAATTAACTGCTATTTTCGTGCGAAATAGAGGTAATGAATGAAAAAGACTATACGATTTTTAGGAATGACAGGACTTTATATTCAGGAGTTCCGGAAATAAAAACCTTATTTTTTTAATGCTTAAAGAGAGACAGTATAACAGCATACTGATTGTAAACAAGAAATACGAATTCTGAAATTATGGATAAGAGCGCAGTGTCAAATAATTTTTATTTAGTTACAAAATATTGGAAGAAAAAAACAGCCGGCAGAGATCAGGTTCACAGGCTGCAAGATAAGGAAAATAGTCTTCCCTCTGTTACTATTAAGGCAGGGGAACTGAACTATTTCAACAAGCTTACCAATGGCAACCCAATAGCTCAGGCTACAGTCCTAAATGCGGTTTATTCTTTTTTGCTGAAAAAACTTAGCCCTGAATTTGACGGCTATGTTGTTTCGGATTATAAAGGACAATCTCATCCTTTGCTTTTTTCGTTTCCGGAAGATTTAAATTCTTCCTTTAAAGAATATCTTCAAAAAGTAAAAACTGAAATTTTGGAGACTTTACAATACTCCGATTTTAATAGAGACGACTTCCCTGAAAAAGTCGGTTTTAAGGAGGTAAGTATCTTTTCCAATTACAGCATTGACATTAACAAAGTGAATACTTTGGCATGTAAGGGAATTTCGTTTAGTATCAAAATAAATGAAAAGGAAGATATTGAAATTACTGTTTCGTACTTAGCCGATTTTGTAAAGAAAACAATTGTTGAATATCTGGTTCAGCAGTTTCAGCAGTTTATTGTTAATCTGGAAAATAATATAGCAGTCAGCTTATCGGAATACGAATTACTATCTGAAAGCGAAAAGAAGCAGCTGCTGGTGGATTTTAATGCCACAGATGCCGCTTATCCGGAAGAAAAAACAATAGTAGCTCTATTTGAAGAACAGGTTGCGAAAACACCGGACAATGTTGCTGTTGTATTCAAAGAATCGAAATTAACTTATTCTGAATTAAACAAAAAAGCCAATCAGTTAGCCCATTACATTTCCTCGAATCATACCCTAAACAAAGGAGATATCGTGGGTGTGTTTTTGCCTAAGTCCGATAACGGAATCATTGCGCTATTGGCCATATTAAAGTTAGGTGCCGTCTATTTACCCATAGATACCCATTATCCTCAGGAAAGAATCGATTACCTGATCAAAGACAGCGGTTTGAAGCTCCTGATTACGGATAATGTCGGAGACTTCAGTACTTGTGAGACCATAGCTTTACCATCCGTTGCTTTTGATCGTAACAGTGATGAGAATAGCAATACTGCAATTTCACCAAAAGATTTGGCGTATGTGATTTATACCTCAGGATCTACGGGACATCCAAAGGGGGTAATGATCGAACATACGAGCAATATCAACATGGCTTTGGATCAGATTAAATTTTTTGATGTCCGTAAAGAGGATAAAATTGTCTGGTTTGCTTCAGTCGCTTTTGATGCTTCTATATCAGAGATTATGATGAGTTTGTACAGCGGGGCAACATTATGTATTCCGACCGAAGAAGTCATAAAAGACCAAGATCAGTTTATCCGTTTTTTAAAAGAAACAAACGCCACCGTAGTCACTTTTCCTCCGAGTTATCTGGGACTATTATCCGAAGAGGATATCTCGGGATTGCGCTGCGTCATTACGGCAGGTGAACCGGCCAATCCAACTAAGGCAATTGCTGTTGTAAAATCCGGAATTGAGTATTATAATGCTTACGGCCCTACCGAATGTGCGGTTTGTGTATCGATGTACAAGCTGTCCGAAAAAGATTTTGATAAAACGGTCATTCCAATTGGCAAACCCATCTCAAATACCAAAATTTATATATTGGACGAAGCGTTACTGCCTGTACCAATAGGGGTAGCCGGAAAAATATATGTTTCCGGAGCCGGAGTAGGAAGAGGCTATCTCAACAAGCCGGAACTTACACAGGAGAAATTCACCGCAAATCCTTTTCAGACAGGGGATCGAATGTATGATACCGGAGATTTAGGCTGCTGGTTGCCCGACGGAAATATTGAATTTTTGGGTCGAAAAGACTTTCAGGTCAAAATAAGAGGCTACAGGATCGAATTGGGCGAAATAGAAAATACAATTCTACAGTATTCCGATGCGCTAAAACAAGTCGTTGTGGAAGTAAAAGAAAACCACCACGAGAAAGTACTCGCTGCCTATCTGGTAAGCAGTACACCTATCAATAAATCGGAGCTGAGAAGTTTTCTTCAAAATGCACTGCCTGACTATTTGGTTCCGGGTTTTTACATTGCATTAGATCAACTGCCTTTAACTCCAAATGGAAAAATAGACAGAAAAGCGCTGCCGGACATTAGCAGTGAAGATGTGATCCGAAAAACATATGTTGCACCGCAAAATGAAACCGAAAAAAGTTTAGCAGCGATTTGGGAGGAAGTACTGGGAGTTGAAAAAATAGGGATAACGGATAATTTCTTTGAGTTAGGAGGACACAGTTTAATAATCGCTCAGGTCATTAACAGAACCCATAAACAATTAGGGAAAACGGTTTCTTTCAAAACCTTTTTCACAAGCCCGAGCATAGCGGAATTAAGCAGACATTTACAAGAAAATAGCTATCTGGCAATCCCTAAAGCTCCCGGGGCACAGTCATATCCCTTAACGGCTTCGCAAAAAAGGTTGTGGATATTGAGCCAGTTAGACGGAGGTACCTTAGCCTATAATATGCCTGCCACGGTAAAATTAACCGGAACTGTTGATGCAGAGAAATTTGAGGAATCGTTCAGGCTGTTACTTCGTCGCCATGAGATTTTAAGAACCGCTTTTAGAGCGACCGAAGAAGGAGAAGTCGAACAATATATAGTGCCGGCAGAGCAGGTAAACTTTACGATAGCAGAGAAAGATTTTAGTTCGGAAGAAAATAAGCATGAAGCCATTGCCGGGTATCTGCTGCATACAAACAGCCAGCCTTTTAATTTGGAAACAGCGCCGCTGGTAAGAGCTTCTTTAATCAAAGTAAAAGAAGACGAATATGTGTTTTTCCTGTCCCTGCACCATATCATTGGTGATGGCTGGTCAATAGAACTCTTAATCGCCGAGGTGGTAAAAACCTACAATGTCTTACTGCAAGAAAAGGAAATCAGCTTCCCGGAATTAAACATTCAGTATAAAGATTATGCAGTATGGCTGAAGGAAGAACTTCAAAATGAAAGACAGCAAGAATCAAAAGAATATTGGCTGGCACAATTTGCAGGAGAACTGCCCGTATTAGAGTTGCCGGGATTTAATGCCCGTCCGTTAGTACAAACCTATAATGGAGATACGATCAGCCATCAGTTTTCGAATGCTTTTCTGGAACGTTTAAAAGGGTTTTCAAAGCAGCATGATGTGACTTTGTTTATGACTTTAATGGCCGGTATTAATGTCCTGTTGAACAGGTACACCGGTCAGAACGACATTATAATAGGAACCCCGATCGCGGGAAGAGAGCATCCGGATCTGGAAAATCAAATGGGATTGTATCTGAACACGCTTGCGATTCGAACGCAATTAAAAGAAGAAAGCAACTTTCTGGATGTCCTAACACTGCAAAAAGAGACGCTGTTAAGCGCCTACGACCATCAAAATTACCCTTTTGATGAATTAGTCGGAGAACTGAACTTAAAGAGAGATACCAGCCGTTCCGTTTTATTTGATGTGCTCGTAGTGCTGCAAAACCAGGAACAGTTAAACAACCTTAATACGGAAGTACTCATTGACCTGGAAATAAGCAAGTACGAGTTTAAAAGTAAAACCTCGCAATTTGATGTTAGTTTCATTTTCGTAGAGAAAGAAGGGCTGGATCTTAGAATTGAATACAATACCGATATCTACGATGGTTACCTGATCGAAAGAATGTTCGGTCATTTTGAAAATTTGATGCTGAAAACTTTAGCACAGCCTGAAATACAGATTCAGGAAGTCGATTATCTGACTCAGGAAGAAAAAAATCACCTGCTGTTTGATCTGAACAATACAGTTATCGAATATCCGTCAGGCAAAACCGTACTGGATTTATTTGAGGAACAGGTAGCGAAAACCCCGAATAATATTGCCATCGTATTTGAAGACACCCAATTGACTTACAAAGAACTGGACGAGCAATCCAGTCAATTGGCCACTTATCTGACGCATAATTACGCCATTGAAGCCGATGATTTGGTAGGAATCATACTCGAAAGAAGCGAGCGAATGATCGTTTCTATTTTCGGGATCTTAAAATCAGGCGGCGCTTATGTGCCTATGGATGTAAATTATCCGCAGGAAAGAGTCGATTTTATCACAAGCGATGCGAAGCTGAAACTGAGCATCAATGAGACTGAATTTGCTAAATTTAAGTCCGTTCAGGAGGCTTACCCAACTACAACGCCTGAGCGTGGGGATTTAGTAAATCATTTGGCGTATTGTATCTATACTTCAGGATCTACTGGGAATCCAAAAGGCGTACTGAACCATCATGCAGGCCTGTACAATCGCCTGGTCTGGATGAAAGACTACCTCAAAGTCGAAGAGAAAGAAGTTTTTCTTCAGAAAACCCCTTACACCTTTGATGTTTCGGTTTGGGAATTGATTTTGCCTTTCCTTACCGGAAGTTCACTTGTGATTGCCAAACCCGAAGGACATAAAGATGTGGCTTATTTACAGGATATCATCAGTAAAAAACAAGTTTCAATCGTGCATTTCGTGCCTTCAATGCTGGGTGTTTTCCTTTTGGATGCAGACAGCAAAAAAGGCCAAAGTTTATCCCATATTGTATGCAGTGGCGAAGAATTGCCGGCCCTTATGGCGCAGGAATGCAAGGAAAAATTCGTAAAAGCAAAACTGCACAACCTCTACGGCCCTACAGAAGCGGCTATTGATGTAACCGCTATCAACCTAAGCGAAATTGACGTTTTAAAAGAAGGCGTAAGTATCGGTAAACCCATTGCCAACACCAGTATCTATATCGTCAACAATTCACTTGGACTGCAGCCTTTTGGGGTACCGGGAGAGCTATTGATCTCGGGGATACAGGTGGCCCGAGGCTATCTGAACCTTCCGGAGCTTACGCAAGACCGCTTTATCGCCGATCCGTTCCGGGCAGGGTATCAGGTGTACCGCACCGGAGATATTGCCCAATGGAAACCCGACGGTTCCATTCATTATATGGGAAGAATCGACAATCAGGTTAAAATCAGGGGGAACAGGATTGAACTGGGAGAGGTTGAAAATGCCATCATGATGTATGGCGGCATCCAGCAGGCCGTAGCAACTCCTAAAGAAGTAAACGGAGAAAAAGTATTGGTAGCCTATTATCTTTTAGAAAGAGGAACCGAAATAGACAAAGCAGCCATGCGTGCGTATTTGCAGGGAAAACTTCCGGAATATATGGTACCGGGCTTTTATGTAGTACTCGAAACCTTACCAATGACTTCCAGCGGAAAAGTTGACCGCAAAGCCTTACCGGGCATAGGAGGCGATGACCTTATCCGTGGTGAATATGTTGCACCGCGCAATCCAACAGAAGAAAAACTGGCTGTGATCTGGCAGGATATTCTGGGCATAGATAAAGTGGGAATTACCGATAATTTTTTCGAATTGGGAGGTGATTCCATACGCGCCATACGAATTTTAGCCAAAATCAATAAAGAGCTTCATATCAATTATAAACTGGCCGATATCTACGCTTTGCCGTCTATCGAAAAATTATTGGCTATAGCAACAGAACGAACAGCAAGCGAGATTCCGGCGGCCATCAAAGCTGAAGTGGAAGCAGAATTTGAAAAACTGGAACAAGAATTCAATCCGTATGCGTTTTTTGAAGAGCGACAATTTCTTCAGGAAAACAAAGAAGATCCACAACATTTGAATGTTCCATTTTCGGAAGAAAAAATTGTTTCTATTTATCCGATGAGTGATATCGAATTGGGAATGCTGTTTGGTTCGCTCGCCACTAGAAATAAGGGAGTGTATCACGATCAGTTCGTCTTTCCATTGCCAACAGCGCACTTTGACAGGGAAGCATTTGTACAGGCCATTTCGATTTTAACTGAAAAGCATGAAATCCTCAGAACAGCGTATAATATTGAAAAATACAGTAGCCCCGTACATCTTGTTTATGAAAAAACAGCTGTCCGCTTAGCATATGAAGATGTTTCGGCAAATCCGCAGGAGGAAATTTATTCGATAATAAATGACTTTATGGTACAGGAAAGAACTCATAATTCTTTTGTGACTTCAGAACCGGGTTTATGGAGGATGAAAATTTATAAAACTGCCGAAAAAGAATACAGCCTGCTTTTTCAATTCCACCATGCCATACTGGATGGATGGAGCGTGGCTTCGTTAATGACAGAACTGAACAACATTTACCTTTCTGTTTTAGAAAATAAGGAAGCAGCCACAACGCAACTGGCGCTGACTTATAAAGATTATGTTTTTGAGCAGCATTGCATCAAAAAGAATGAGAAGTACAATGATTTCTGGAAAGAAAACCTAAGCGACTATAAAAAGCTGGATATTTTTACGGAAGAGCATTTTTCAAAACGACATGATTTTACAATAGAGGGAGCATTGTATGATTCGGTACTCCAATTTAGCCAGGGCCACGGTTTAAGTTTAAAAACAATAGCTTTTGCCACTTATTTGTACACTTTAAAAACCCTGACCTACGAGGACGATATCACTGTAGGCCTGGTAACCAGCGGCAGGCCTTTACAGGAAGATGCAGATAAAATATTGGGCTGTTTCCTGAACACGATTCCTTTCAGAATTAAGGAAACAAAAGGAACTGCAATATCTTTTACAGAAAAGATCAATGAATTGCTAACCCTTCAAAAACAGTTTGAAAGAATCAGTCTGAATGAATTGCAAACCCGTTTTTCCGTAAACAAAAAAGGAGAAAACCCATTTTTTGATACCCATTTTAATTACATCGATTTTCATATTTATGATGATCTGAAGGTACAGAATAATGAAAAAGTAAGCGAATTTAGATTTGCAGCTCTCAACTTTGAAGCGACAAATACGTTTCTGGATTTAAATATTCGTCCGGTCGCAAACGGTATCAAAGCATCGTGGAATCAGCAAAGAGCCTTAAAATACGGTTTAACGATAGAGCAACTGCAGGAATATTACACTAACTTTTTATCCACGCTAGTCAATTCGGGTGATGCGGTTTTAAAAAATGAATCTGTTCTGCCGGAATCAGAGCTGCAAAATTTGCTCTACGAGCTGAATAATACCACAATCGAATACCCTTCAGGCAAAACCGTACTGGATTTATTTGAGGAACAGGTAGCGAAAACCCCGAATAATATTGCCATCGTATTTGAAGACACCCAATTGACTTACAAAGAACTGGACGAGCAATCCAGTCAATTGGCGGGGTATCTGACGCATAATTACGCCATTGAAGCCGATGATCTGGTGGGAATCATACTCGAAAGAAGTGAGCGAATGATCGTTTCTATTTTCGGGATCTTAAAATCAGGCGGCGCTTATGTGCCTATGGATGTGCATTATCCGCAGGAAAGAGTTGATTTTATCACAAGCGATGCAAAACTGAAGCTGAGCATCGACGAGGCTGAATTTGCCAAATTTAAGTCCGTTCAGGATGGCTATCCAACCACAACGCCTGAGCGTGGGGATTTAGTAAATCATTTGGCGTATTGTATCTATACTTCAGGATCTACTGGGAATCCAAAAGGCGTCCTGAACCATCATGCAGGCCTGTACAATCGTTTGGTCTGGATGAAAGACTACCTGAAAGTGGCAGAGAAAGAAGTTTTTCTTCAGAAAACGCCTTATACCTTTGATGTTTCCGTTTGGGAGCTGATTTTACCTTTCCTTACCGGAAGTTCACTTGTGATTGCCAAACCCGAAGGACATAAAGATGTGGTTTATTTACAGGACATCATCAGTAAAAAACAAGTTTCAATCGTGCATTTCGTGCCTTCGATGCTGGGTGTTTTCCTTTTGGATGCAGACAGCGAAAAAGGCCAAAGTTTAGCCCATATCGTTTGCAGTGGCGAAGAATTGCCGGCGCTTATGGCGCAGGAATGCAAGGAAAAATTCGTAAAAGCAAAACTGCACAACCTCTATGGCCCTACAGAAGCGGCTATTGATGTGACCGCAATAAACCTAAGCGAAATTGATGTTTTAAAAGAGGGAGTAAGTATCGGTAAACCCATCGCCAACACCAGTATCTATATCGTCAACAATTCACTTGGCCTGCAGCCTTTTGGGGTACCGGGAGAGCTATTGATTTCCGGGATACAGGTGGCCCGAGGCTATCTGAACCTTCCGGAGCTTACACAAGACCGCTTTATCGCCGATCCTTTCCGGGCAGGGTATCAGGTGTATCGCACCGGAGATATCGCCCAATGGAAACCCGACGGTTCCATTCATTATATGGGAAGAATCGATAATCAGGTTAAAATCAGGGGGAACAGGATTGAACTGGGAGAGGTTGAAAACGCCATCATGGCGTATGGAGGCATCCAGCAGGCCGTAGCAACCCCTAAAGAAGTAAACGGAGAAAAAGTATTGGTAGCCTATTATCTTTTGGAAAGAGGCGTGGAAATAGACAAAGCAGCCATGCGTGCGTATTTGCAGGGAAAACTTCCGGAATATATGGTACCGGGCTTTTATGTAGTACTCGAAACCTTACCGATGACTTCCAGCGGAAAAGTCGACCGCAAAGCCTTACCGGGCATAGGAGGCGATGACCTTATCCGTGGTGAATATGTTGCACCGCGCAATCCAACAGAAGATAAACTGGCCACCATCTGGCAGGATATTCTGGGTATAGGTCAGGTAGGAATTACCGATAATTTTTTCGAATTGGGAGGCACTTCTTTTCAGCTGATCAAATTGCAAAAAATGATTGAATTGTTGTGGCCCGACAAGATGGTGATTTCGGATTTATTTGAATTTAATTCGATAAAAGACATTGCCGTCTTTATCACTAGAGATTCAGGTGAAACCGACTTAGAAGAGAAAGACGAGATGAAATTTTTTGAAATTTAAAACAAAACGATTATGGATATTGCATTAATTGGAGTTAGTATAAAATATGCTGATATAACAAGCCTGCAAGAGTTTGCAGACGTTATAAGAAATAATAGTATTTGTGTAAAGCAACCCACAAAAGAAAGAATCTTATATTCTAAGATAGATCCAAAAGAAAAGTACCATCCGTATGGCTATCTGGACAGAGCCGATCTCTTTGACCATGAATTCTTTAATTTGTCAAAAGGAGAAGCCAATACAATCGATCCCGGACACAGAATGATCCTGGAAGGTGTCTGTACGGCCATTGAAAACAGCGGTTATGATCTGGATTATATCGCATCGCAAAACACCGGATTGTTTACCACCACGCAAACGGGGCTTTATAATTTATTGTACCAATCCGAAAACAAAGGATTGGATTTTATAGGCAGTTTGCCTTCAATAGGCGGTGGAAGAGTGGCGAATATCCTCAATATCAGAGGGCCGGTAATGAACATCGATACGGCCTGTTCGTCGTCTTTGGTTGCCATTCATGAAGCCGTACAGAACATAAGACGAGGCGAAATTGACTTAGGAATCGTAGCAGGTTCACGCTTGTTATTTCTGTTTAATGAAGCCGATAGTTTTGAAAAAGATGCCATCATGTCTACCGACGGGATGTGCAGGGCTTTTGATGAAGAAGCTTCAGGAACAGCAGGAGGAGAGGGTATCGCGGTGGTTATTCTGAAAAGGTTAGACCATGCTATAAGAGATAATGATACTATTTTATCAGTGATAAAAGGATCAGCAATTAATAATGACGGAAGCAGTTCGAATAGTATAACAGCGCCCAGTCCGGTGGCCCAAAAGAATGTTATTCTAAACGCCTGCAAAAACGCCAATATTCCTGTGAACAGTGTAGGATATATAGAAACCCACGGTACAGGAACCAAATTGGGAGATCCTATAGAATATAAAGGGATAAAAGATGCTTTTTCGAGCACTAATGAAGCCTATTCAGTTCGTTTAGGGACTTTAAAACCCAATATCGGCCATCTCGATAATATGTCGGGATTATTTGGATTCATAAAAGCAGCTCTTGTATTAAAGGAAAAAGAATTTTTTCCGCTGGCCAATTTTAATACGGTAAATAAATTTATAGAAGAAGATCCGAATATTCTTTTGCAAAAAGAGGGAGCCAAATGGCAGACCAATCAGATAAGAAGGGCAGGAGTGAGTTCGTTCGGCCTGAGTGGTACCAATGCACATATTATTCTGGAGGAATATAAAGCAACTGCTGCAACGACTTCAAATACAGCTACTAATAACTGGTTTAAAATCGCTGCAAAAAGCAAAAATGCCTTAAAAGAGTACATCGACAGTATTCATAATTTTATTTCAGAAACGACTCCCATAGAGGATCTGGCGTATACTTTAAACACCGGCAGAAAAGACTATAAATACCGGCTGGCAGTATCGGGTAATACAATTGCTGGAATAAAAAAATCGCTTTTAAACCAAAAAGAGAATGATGAAATTACTACAGCAAAATATACCAAAATCGCTTTATTGTATCTCTCTGATGCCGTTCCAAATGTTGAAAATTTCTTAAAATGCAGCCAATTTAAAGAGGTGTTCCTGAACCTGCAAAAAGAGATTGACAACAATCAGACAGATTTTGCGGTATCACAAACGCTGGCATTCCAGGTTTCTTTATTCAGATACCTGTCGGCAAAAGGATTTAACGTAAACCAGCTGATTTGTAATGGTACTATTGCTAAAGCTTCCAAAGAAATAATTGAAGGTAAAAGTATCATTTCTAAAGATCTGAATTTTAATGAAGCGTTCAGTTTAGACTTGGAAAAATTAAAAGTACTGGCCAAAAACTGTGCGGATAACAACATATTGTTAGTCGTAGTTGGGAACAACACCCATTCCATGCCGGGTATTCTTTCAGCATTAAAAGAAGAACAGGTTCCGGGCATAGATGTATTGAAAATCATGGACTGCAATAACTGGAATTTGTTGTGGAGTACCCTTTACAATAACGGTTTAGAATTTAACTGGAAAGGATTTTACAGCAGCGAAGTGTTCAAAAAAGTGACTGCGCCAACGTATCCGTTTGAAAAAATATCCTGTTGGAATGAACATAAAAATCCGTTGTTTTTTAATACCCTGAATCAAAAAACAGCGATCGAAGAACCAAAACTTAGTATTGAAAATCTAAGCGAGGAAGAAATTGTCGTGAGTATTTTAAAAGAAATTTTAAAAAATGATAACCTAAGCCTCACGGACGATTTTTTTGAATTAGGCGGAAATTCAATTGTAGGCGTTCAGTTTATAAACAGGGTTAATGAACTGTTTGGCATCACCATACACTTTGATGCGCTGTTTGAATGCTACGAAATCAATGAAATTGTAACGCTTATAAAAGAGGCAATCGGGGAAAAAAGCAAAAATACTTTTGAAGTACTTCCCCTAAAAGGAGAATTGATTTTTGAAACCCTTGAGGCTTCCAACTCACAACAAAGAATGTGGATTGAATCTCTAGTAGATCCGTCGATGCAATCAATTTACAATATCACTTTAAGCTACAACACCAAAGGAAATCTGGATATTGACGTTTTTAAAGAAACCGTACAGGAATTAATCCGCAAACATGCCTGCCTGCGGTCGACTTTTTTCACAGATGAAGACGGCACCATCCAGCAGCGCATAAAGGAAATTCACAATATAGCTATTGATAATTATTTTGCTTTTTATTCGAATAATGATTCTCTTATTCCTGAGGAAAAAGCGAAAGAAATTCAAAACGTCACCTTTGATTTAGAACACGGCCCCTTGTTTCAGGCTGCTGTGCTTCAGCATGATGAAAGCAATTATAAACTACTCTTTGTTTTTCACCACATTATTTTTGATGGCTGGTCTACGGGAGTTTTTATAAAAGATTTTGTGACGGTTTACCAGCAAATCTTAAGCAGGGCCTATGTTCCTGTACCCGCTAAAAATGATTATTTTGAATATCTGATCTGGCTGAAAGGAAACCTGCAGTCTGAAAAAACAGCCGCGTACACCGACTACTGGACAGCAAAACTGGGCAACAGGAATTCAAATTTAAGATTAGGAAATCCGGATACCGGAAGTTTAGAAGGGGCCCGTTTAAATTTCACTATCGATAAAAGACTGAAAGACAAATTGGCTGATTACGCCAATACAAACAGGATCACCTTATTCAGCCTTTTGATCTCTTCCGTAAGAATCTCACTATACCGACTGGCTCAGGAAAACTTTGTCATCGGTACAGCGGTCTCCGGAAGAGTTAAAAAAGAGTTTGAATCGACAATCGGTATGTTTATCAATACACTGCCTCTTTATACGGAAATCGACAGCGATAAAAGTTTTGCCGATACCGTTGCCGATGAAATGCATACGATTATGACAGCATTAGAGTATCAGGTTTATCCGTACGATCTGATATTAAATGATTTGAAAGTCGCAAACAAGAAGTCGTTTTTTGACGTAATGGTAGTATTGCAAAATCAGAACAACAGGGCAGGAATGGTAAGCAAAAGCGATCTGCCGTTTGAAATCGAAGAAGAAATGAACCAGACTTCGGCCTTTTCAAGATTCAATTTGTCCTTTACGTTTTTTGATGTTGCAGAGGCTATTGAACTGGAACTGGAATACAAAACAGGAGTGTTCAGCCAGGAATTTATTTACGCCATAATGGATACGTTTTTCCATCTTCTGGAACAATTTGTCGATACTCCTGAACAGAAGATTTCACAGTTTTCTGTTCTAAACGAAAATCAGTCCGAAGCAATCCTATACGGATTTAACGACACCAAATCTGATTTTCCACAGGATAAAACGCTGATAGAAATATTTGAAGAACAGGCAGACAAAACGCCTGATGCCCTTGCGGTGATTTTTGAAGATACGAAAGTAACGTATCAGGAACTTAATACAGAAGCCAATCAGCTGGGCCGTTATTTAAGGGAACTTTTCCGGATTGTACCGGACGATCTCATCGGAATCAAACTGGAACGAAGCGAGAAAATGATTCTGGCAATATTAGGCGTACTGAAATCCGGTGCGGCCTATGTGCCCATCGATCCCTCTTACCCTCAGGAAAGAATTGACTTTATAGAAAAAGACAGCAAGTGTAAAATTGTGATTGACGAAAATGTATTGTCCTTATTTTATAAAAATCAGGACGCCTACACCGGTGCCAATATCGAAAAAATAAACAGCCCAAAAGACCTGGCCTATATTATTTACACTTCGGGAACCACAGGTAATCCAAAAGGTGTCATGGTAGAACATACGAATGTAGTCAACCTGATCATTTCACAGACCAGAGAGTTTCAGATAGACGAAAGCGAAAGAATCCTTCAGTTGTCCAATTACACTTTTGATGCGTCTGTAGAGCAGATTTTCCTGGCTCTTTGTAACGGAGCGAGCTTGTACCTGATTGCAAGAGCAGCTTTGCTGGAAGCCGAACTTTTTGAAGAATTTATTACGGCAAATGAAATTACGCACCTTCATGCCGTGCCATCCGTTCTGGAAAAAATAACTCCGGACAGCCGTTTTTCACTGAAAAGAGTGATTGCCGGAGGAGACAGCTGTTCCGAAAAACTGGCGGAATCCTGGAGTACAATCTGTGATTTTTATAACGAATACGGTCCAACCGAAACCACAGTGACTTCGATTGAGTTTCTGTATGACAAAAATGCGCCATTTTCTATCGGTAAGCCGATTTCCAATACGCAGGTCTATATCCTGGACAATAATCTGTTTCCAACCCAGTTGGGCGTTTTGGGGAAAATATACATTTCGGGTGCCGGGGTGACCCGCGGTTATCTGAATAAACCGGAGCTTACCGCTGAAAAATTCATCGAAAATCCATTCGTACCCCATACCAAAATGTACGATACCGGAGATTTGGGACGCTGGCTTCCGGATGGAAACATCGAATTTCTGGGAAGAAACGACGAGCAGGTAAAAATAAGAGGCTTCAGAATTGAGCTGGGCGAAATAGAAACGGTCCTTTTGCAATTTTCGGACGATTTACGACAGGTAGTAGTGCAGCCGCAACACGTAAACGGAGAGAAAACATTAGTGGCGTATTACGTTTCGGATACCGAATTAGACAAAACCGAAATTCGCCGCTATCTCCAAAACAGGCTGCCGGAATATATGGTTCCGTCATTTCTGGTAGTGCTCGAAGACTTGCCGGTCACTACAAACGGAAAGGTTGACCGTAAGGCCCTGCGGGGCATCAGTGAGGCAGATATTATCCGAAAAGAGTATGTAGCACCCCGAAACGAAATTGAGCAAAAAATAGCCCTGATATGGCAGGAAATCCTTGGCGTTGAAAAAGTCGGCGTTACGGACAGTTTTTTTGAACTCGGAGGGCATAGCCTCAACGCTACAAAACTAATCAGTATCATCCACAAACAGTTTAATGTCAAATTATCCATCATCGATTTGTTTGACAATATTATACTGGAGGAATTAGCACTGCTTCTGGAAAACACCTTATTGTATCGTAGCAGTAATGAAGAAAATATTTCAATTGAAGAATCTGAAAATTTTACGATCTAATTTAAAAAATGGAAACCTTAAAAGGTCAAAATTGAAATATTAATAAAACAAAAATTACTAATGAACCGGTTATTATTTATTGCATTTATTTTAAGTAACGTATTAACAGCACAAGTCAAAATATCGGGAAAAGTCGTTACGGCAGATCATACTCCCGTAGCGTTTGCTGAAGTTCTTCTTTTTGCAAACGGGCCTGTTCCCGTAAAAAATCAGATCACAAATGAAAAAGGGGAGTTTGTATTGGAATATAAAACAGGCTCCTATAAATTGAAAATCAGTCAGTTTGGGTCCATTTTATACACAAAAGACATAGAACTGGGTTCTGATCTGGATTTAGGGGAGATCCTAACAAATAATGCCCAGGAATTACAGGCTGTTGTCATTACGCAGAAGAAAGAAATCGTAGAGCGTAAAGTAGACCGGCTTGTTTTTAACATAGAAAATACGATTAGCACGGCAGGTGGTGATGCGCTTGATGTCTTAAAAATTACACCGGGAGTCCAGATCCAGAATGAAAGTATCACCATAGCAGGTAAAAGTACCGTCAGGGTTTTGCTGGACGATAAAATGATTGAGCTTGGACAGGAAGAACTGACCAATTTATTAAAATCAATTCCGGCCGAGAACATCAAGAGTATCGAAGTCATTACGACACCACCGGCTAAATACGAGGCACTGGGAAACAGCGGTCTGGTAAATATCAGGTTAAAGAAAGCTAAGAAAGATTCCTGGAATCTCTCGCTAGGGACAGGATATCTGCAAAGGCATCACGATCCGGAAGGATCAACCACCAGCAATTTTATATACAATAAAAACAAGTTAAGCATGTCTGCTTCCTTAAATTACAGAGACGGCGGAATCTATCTGGAACAGGAAAGCAAAATTCACTTTGCCGATGGATTATGGGATTTAAATTACCCGCTTCAGAAAAAGCATAAAATGCTGAACGGAATTGTAAGCATGCAATATATCGCGACACCCAAATGGGTTTTAGGTTTTCAATACCTTACCAATTTGAATAAAACAGACACCGATGCCACCAGAAGTTTACTGATTTATGATAATAATACCAATGAGGTTACACAAAACATTACCTCTGTCGGGTATGCTTTTTTAAGGCCGACGCTGCATTCCGTAAACGTATTCAATGAATATAAGCTCAATCCGACAGGAGGAAAAATGATCGTGAATGTAGATTACTTTAAGTATAAAAGTAATGATTCCAGACCTTATGAGGGAACTTCAGAGGAATACAATCCGCCTAAGAAAGAATTTTTTAAGGGAATCAATAATAACAATCAGAACATCAGCAATTTTTCGGGTAAAGTTGATTTTGAACTGCCTGTAGAATGGGCTACTCTTGGATTTGGAGGAAAAGTTTCCTTTTCAGATACCAAAAATTTAATATCCACCTTCAACAGTGATTTTACAGACCAGCCTGTAACCGATTTACCCTTACAGGATTTTGATTTCGGTTATAAAGAAAATGTACAGGCCGTATATGTATCCGGAAACAAAAAATTTGCTAATAATCTGGAATCGCAGATCGGATTGCGATTTGAAAACACGCAGGCAAAATCGTATGAAGCAGATTTACATGAATCCGTAAATAATAGTTATACGAGGTTATTTCCGTCTTTTAATATTTCCTATACACCGCAGCCGCATTCTGTATACCGACTGAGCTACAGCAAAAGAATAGACCGGCCGACTTTTGCCCAGTTAAACCCGAATATAGCCTATATCAACCCGTTTCAGAGTATTCAGGGAAATCCATTACTACAGCCTGCGTTTATCGATAATTTCGAATTTATTTACTCGTATAAAAAGTTGGAAAGCAAACTGTATTACAGCCATGACAAAAATGTGTTCATGCAGATTTCCACACCCGATCCTGATACCAACATTGTCCGCATCGTAACCCGAAATATCTTTAATATGGAGCGATACGGGGTTTCTGAAATCTATGTCTTTAACGAATTTAAGTGGTGGACAAGTAACAACACAGCCGATCTTAATTATACCAAATCAAGATCCTTAATTGAATCGACAAAAGGGGTAGAAGGTTTTAATTTGAAATTGGCCACGAATAACGATTTCATCCTAAATGATAAAAAAACGTTGCTGTTGAACCTTAATTACTGGTATGTTTTTCCAAAAACAGAGGGATTTGTAAAATTGGCTGCATCAAGTTCTACTGCAGTAACGCTTCAGTATTTGCTTAACGACAACCTGAGAATATCACTGAAAGCGAATGATATTTTCAGGACAGAAAAAATAAAATTCAACCCGACCGTAAACGGAGTATATCAGGAATACAGCCTTTACAACGACAGCCGCTACATACAGCTGTATTTAAATTACAGGCTGGGAAGTAAAAAAGCAAAAATTATAAACAGAAATACCGGTAACGAAGAAGAAAGAAAAAGGGTAGGCGGTTAAGCACCTGCTGTTCTGCTACCGAAATAAGAATCAGTTAATAGAAAACATAAATTATTAAAAATATTTTAAGATGGAAGGATTAGTTTATTTAAAACCGAACGTTGTTATGGAGCCCTTAATAGAAAGATGGTATGCCTGGGC
Organism: Flavobacterium sp. ENC; assembly: GCF_020991415.1. Taxonomy (GTDB): domain Bacteria; phylum Bacteroidota; class Bacteroidia; order Flavobacteriales; family Flavobacteriaceae; genus Flavobacterium. Next base: position 529,400 of record NZ_JAJMOY010000002.1, read on the forward strand.
GCATCTGATATCGCCCGGAACGGCAGCTATGAACGTAACCAAAAGGCATATCGAAATAATGAACTCTTACCTGGAATCGCCTGCGGTACATGATGAAGCCGTTAAGGATCCTAAAATGCTGGGCGGCCCTTTTATGGACTATAACAGCGATCGTTCGGAAGACATAAGAAAATTGCTGGAATCAACCTTTACCAATCAAAAAGAACTGATCAGTCTTTCCATGGCCATTAGAAAACTGGTTTTAATGTTAAACAAAGAAGCCAAAGGGCAATCATTGGAAGCGTTGTATAAAAACGTACCGGATATTCTGAAAGGGTATGTGGAATTAATTTATGACCTGAACGGCAATCCTTCTTTCCGATTTTACGAGCAGCTTTTGTACAAAAGTAAATTTTACAATAAAAGCAATCAGAGCCTGGCTTTGTGGGTGACCAATAACGATTCGCGTCCTTTTTGCCTAAGTACCCCGAGACTGGATGAGAAAGACGTCCTGCATTTAGACATGCCGTTTGAGCATAAATTTATAGATGAGCTGAGTAAAATGAAAAGAACACCGCGCCCTTATCATGAAATAAGGGAACTGCTGGGTGATTTAAATGAAACCGAGGACGCCTTATTTGAATCGTTTTTTACAGATACACCATCCGTACCCTATGTAAAATATGAGGGGGATAAAATTAGAATGCGATACTTTGGGCATGCCTGCATCTTAATTGAGACCAAAGAAGTAAGTATACTCGTCGATCCGTTAATTAGCTATTACGGATACGAGTCCACTGTAGAACACTTTTCGGATTACGAATTGCCCGAAAAGATCGATTACGTGCTGATTACCCACAATCATCAGGATCATATTTTACTGGAAACGCTTTTACCGCTTCGACATAAAATTAAAAACATTATCGTGCCGCGCTCAGGAGGCGGACACCTTCAGGATCCTTCCTTAAAGCTGATGTTCAATAATATAGGTTTTGATAATATTATTGAAATTGAAGAATTCTCTACCGTTAATTTTTCAGATTGCAAGATTACCGGTATCCCTTTTACAGGAGAGCACAGTGATCTGGACATCAAGGCCAAAATTTGCTATCATGTGGAAATCTCTGAATTTTCATTGCTTTTCGCAGCAGACTCCAGGATTTTGGAAAAAAAATTATACGAGAATACGCATAGCATAATCGGCGATGTAGATGTTATTTTCCTTGGAATGGAATGCGACGGAGCTCCATTAACGTGGTTATACGGGCCACTCGTGGTAAACGAATTGTCTAAAGAACACGATCAGTCCAGAAGACTGGCCGGATCTGATTTTGCCAGGGGAATGCACCTGGTCGATGTTTTCAACCCCTTAGAAGTCTATGTGTATGCTATGGGGCAGGAACCGTGGTGTGAGTTCATCAGCAGTATCAAATACACCGATGAATCCAATCCTATTATACAGTCCAACCGCCTTATTGAAGAATGCAGTTCAAGGGAAATAATTACAGAAAGGTTATTTGGCGAAAAGGAAATCTTATACAGCAAGAAAAAAACACAAAACTATAGTTTGGTTTAAAAAGGAAATGCAAACGCATTACATGGGTTTATTTAAAATCCGCTGTAATGCGTGATCAAAAATAAATCAGGGAATCATTACAGACAAGTATATAACAAGATAAAGCGATGCAAACACTACTCAAAAAATTAAGGGCCTCCAATATAAAACTTAATTTATCGGGAGATAAACTGGATATTAATGCTCCGAAAGGAGTGCTGACCAATGAGTTATTAGATGAAATTAAATTACACAAGCAAAGAATAATTGATTTCATCAAACTTTCGCAAGACTCCCATGATAGCCATACTGATATCCCCAATGTAGCTGAGGCGGAAACATATACCGTATCCTCATCGCAAAAAAGCTTGTGGCTGCTGTGTCAGTTAGAAGCGCAAAATACGGTGTATAACATTCCCAGCATCTTTGAATTAAAAGGAAACTTAAATGCAGCCGCACTTGAGAAAGCATTTCATGCGCTGCTGGAACGTCATGAATCTTTAAGAACGGTTTTTGTTGAAACAGCCAATGCTGAAGTAAGACAACAGGTAATCGCTGTTAAAGACCTTGATTTTCAGTTTCGAACAGAAGAATTATCTTCGGATAACAGTGACCAGAATCTAAATAATCTTTTGGAACAGGAATTAAAATATTCATTTGATTTGGCAAAGGATTGTTTAGTGCGTGCAAAGCTGATCAAAACGTCCGGTGATACTTTTGTTTTTATACTGGTCATTCATCATATCATCAGCGATGGCTGGTCGATCCAGGTAATGATGAACGAGTTGTTTGCTTTATATCATGCCTTTACAAACAATATTTCCAATCCGTTGCCTCCTTTACAAATCCAGTATAAAGATTACGCGGCCTGGCAGCAAAACCAGTTAAGAGACAGCAGTCAGGCACACCAGGAATACTGGCTGAAACAATTTCAGGATACCATTCCGATACTGGATGTACCGGTATACAAAACACGACCGCTAACCAAAACATTTAACGGGGGCATCGTAAAAAGAAGTTTTAGCAGTGAAATCTTAAAAGAATTCTCCAGTTTGTGCCAGGCACATGATGCTACCTTGTTCATGGGATTAACGAGCTTGTTAAACGTCTTATTTTACAGATATACCAATCAGAATGATATCATAATTGGTACCCCAATTGCCGGAAGGCCCCATTCGGATTTGCAAAATCAAACCGGACTTTACTTAAACACCTTAGCCCTGAGAACGCAATTTGACGGACAGGACAGCTTTGCTGATGTATTACTGAATGTAAAAAACAGAACACTGGAAGCCTATGAGCATCAGATCTATCCGTTTGATGAGTTAATTGAAAACTTAAACCTAAAAAGAGACGCAAGCCGCAGTCCGCTATTTGACGTGATGCTGATCCTGCAGAACATGGACAGTTTCGACAATACCCAACAACTGGACGGTATTTCCATTCAACAGTATCAGAACAAACAAAATCTGCTGATCAAATACGATCTGGAATTTACCTTTGATGAGTTTGGCAATGAGTTGAATTTCAACCTGACATTCAATACTGATATTTATACCGTAGCTTTTGTTGAAAAAATAACAGCACATTTTGGCACTTTACTGCAAGGCGTTATTGCAGAACCGAACCTTCCGGTTTCACGCATTGCTTATTTAGCACCGGAGGAAATAAAGCAGCTCGTAGTCGATTTTAATAACACTTCGGTGCCGTATCCAAAAGAAAAAACGATTGTTCAATTGTTCGAAGAGCAGGCCGCCCAAACACCGGAGGCTATCGCCATTATTTTTGAGGAATTGCAATTAACCTATAAAGAACTAAACGAAAAAGTAAATCAGTTTGCCTCTTATCTGAGAGAAAGCTATGATATTCAGCCCGATGATTTCGTGGGCATAAAATTAAGCCGAAGCGAACAGTTGCTGATAGCCATTTTGGGAGTGCTGAAATCAGGAGCTGCCTATGTTCCTATTGACTCCGATTATCCGCAGGAAAGAATAGCATATATCGAAGAAGATACCAATTGCAAGGCTATTATTGACGAGGATGAACTGATGATGTTTAACTTCCAGAGATTCAGGTATAAAGCTGAAAATCCGGAGGCTGTAAACAGCCCTTCCGATTTAGCGTATATCATTTACACTTCCGGTTCTACCGGAAATCCAAAAGGAGTGATGGTAGAGCATCGAAATGTGGTAAGACTGGTTAAGCCTTGTTCGTATTTTCCTTTAAATTCAGATAAAATCCTGTTAAGTACCGGTTCCATCTCTTTTGATGCCACAACCATAGAGTTTTTCGGAACTTTATTAAACGGGGCTACATTAGTCCTAACCAGTCAGGACGACTTGCTGGATTTAAGCAACTTAGAAAACATTGTTAAAACCAATTCGGTCAATAGCCTTTGGATGACGGCTTCCTGGTTTAACAGCGTAGTCGAAAATAATATCAGTTTTTTCGAAAACATCAGTCAGCTGATTGTGGGTGGAGATGTAGTATCGCCCAAACATACCCAAAAAGTTTTTGAAAGCAATCCGTCAATCAAAATCGTAAACGGGTACGGCCCTACCGAAAACACGACTTTTTCGTTGACTTTTGATATTCAGAATCAGAAATATAACACCATTCCGATAGGCAAGCCGATTCCAAACAGCCAGGCCTATGTACTGGATCAGAATTTACAGCCCGTTGCCGCTGGCGTAAGCGGTAAATTGTATTTATCCGGTGATGGCGTTTCGAGAGGATACTTAAACCAGCCTGCACTTACCGCCGAAAAATTCATCGAAAACCCGTTTATTCCGGGAACTAAGATGTACGATACCGGTGATTTAGGCCGCTGGCTTCCCAATGGTACGATCGAATTTCTGGGCAGAAACGATCATCAGGTCAAAATACGCGGATACAGAATCGAGCTGGGAGAAATAGAAACCGCCCTTTTGCAATTTTCAGACGATCTCAAACAAGTCGTTGTTCTGGTAAAAGAGGTCAATGGAGAAAAAGTGCTGGTGGCATATTATGTTTCAGACCTCGAAATCGACAAGGGAGAAATTAGAAATTACCTGCAGACGAAGCTGCCGGATTATATGATTCCTGCGTTTTACGTGCTTTTGGAAAGGATACCATTAACATCAAATGGCAAAACCGACCGCAATGCGTTACCGGGCATCAACGGGGAAGACAGTATTCGAAGGGAGTACGTACAGCCCCGAAATGATACCGAACAAAAAATGGCCGAAATCTGGCAGGAAGTGCTCGGTCTTGACAAAGTAGGGATTACCGATAATTTCTTTGAAATGGGAGGACACAGCCTTATTGTGGCACAAGTCATCAACAGGCTCAACAAGCAATTGAACAAAACCGTTTCGTTTAAGGATTTTTTCTCTAACCCGACCATTGATGCCTTAAGTAAAACGCTGAACCAGAATGAGTTTTCTGCCATTCCTCCCGCGGATATTAGGGATAGCTATCCTCTTACCGCTTCTCAGAACCGGTTTTGGATTCTGAGCCAGCTCGAAGGTGGTTCACTGGCTTACAATATGCCATCGGCAATTAAATTAACCGGAGATCTGGATGCTGAGACCTTTAAAGAAACTTTTAATTTGCTAATTCAGCGTTATGAAATACTACGAACAAGTTTTAAAAATAATGCAGAAGGTCAGATTCAGCAATTTATAACGCCCGCCAATGAAATTAACTTTGAAGTAACAGAGCAGGATTTCAGCAACCATAAAGAGCAGGAAGATCTGGTGCTGCAGTATCTGGAAGAGCAGAATGCGATTGCTTTCAATCTGGAACAAGCCCCTTTGCTAAGAGCTTCATTAATTAAAACCCAGGAAAAGGAACATATTTTCTCACTCTGTATGCACCACATCATTGGTGATGGCTGGTCTATGCAGTTAATCATTTCCGAAATTGTAAAAACATACAATGCGATCATTCAGGGAATCCCTGTTGATTTGCCCGATCTAAACATCCACTATAAAGATTATGCAGTATGGATTAACGACGAAATACAGCAGGAAAAATACCAAAATTCCAAAAAGTTCTGGCTGAACGAACTTAGCGGAGAATTACCCGTGCTGGAATTGCCGGGCTTTACCAAAAGACCTTTGGTACAAACGTATAATGGCGCTGTTCAGTTATATGAGTTCTCCGGTGCACTTTTAGAAAAGCTAAAAACATTTTCAGCAGCACATGATGTAACGCTGTTTATGACCTTAATGGCCGGAATCAAAACGTTATTGCACCGCTACAGCAATCAGGACGATATCATTATCGGTACGCCTATTGCGGGCAGGGAACACCCGGATTTAGAAAATCAGCTGGGGCTTTTCCTGAATACACTGGCCATTCGTACCCGATTTGAGCAGGAGGATCGTTTTCTGGATATTTTAAATAAAGAAAAAGAAACCCTTCTAAACGCTTACCAGCATCAGGATTATTCTTTTGATGAACTGGTAGGAAACCTGAATGTAAAGAGAGACCTGAGCCGATCCGCTTTATTCGATATATTGGTGGTGCTTCAGAACCAGGCGCAGTTAAAAAGTATAGCGAATGACACTGCCTTAACAGGTTTAGAAGTGGAAGGTTTTGATTTTGAGAATAAAACATCAAAATTCGATATCAGTTTCATCTTTGTCGAAACAGAAAAACTGCTTCTGTCGGTGAATTACAATACCGATATTTACGATACGTTTTTGATTGATGCACTCTTCCGTCATCTGGAAAATGTATTTAACGAAGCAATACATAATCCGGCACAAGCCATAAACAGTCTGGATTACCTGACTGAAGCTGAAAAAACAAAATTACTATTTCATTTCAATGCGACTGCGGCAGATTATCCGGAACATAAAACACTTACAGATTTATTTGAAGAACAGCTTGCCAAAACACCAACCAATACAGCTGTTGTTTTTGAGGAAAAAGCGCTCACCTATCAGGAACTTAACGAACAGGCAAATCAGCTGGCGCATTACTTAAGAAAAAACCATGCGATTGAGACGGGTGACCGCATCGGAATAAAACTGGAACGAAGCGAAAAAATAATCGTAGCCATTTTGGGAATATTAAAATCAGGAGCGGCTTACGTGCCAATTGATTCTTCTTATCCTCCCGAAAGAATTGCCTACATAGAAAGTGACAGTACTTGTAAAATTGTACTGGATGAGGCCATTTTTGAGGCTTTTAATGCAACCAGAGAAAGCTATCCGCGCCTGAATGCTCAAAAAATAAATAATGCCGGAGATTTAGCCTATATCATTTATACCTCAGGCACCACAGGGAATCCAAAAGGGGTGATGGTAGCACACAGAAACGTCATCAACTTAATCAGTTCACAGACCAGGGAGTTTAAAATTGATGAGACCGAGCGAATCCTTCAGCTTTCCAATTTTTCTTTTGATGCCTCTGTGGAGCAGACCTTTTTGGCGCTCTTAAACGGGGCAGCTTTATACATACTGCCCAGAAAGGTATTGTTAGATGAAGTGGAACTGGAGCAATTTGTCTTTGAAAACAAAATTACCCATTTCCATTCCGTTCCGTCGGTAGTAAGTAAACTGAAGCCTTCCCAAAGACTTAGTTTAAGAAGAGTGCTGTCCGGAGGTGATATTTGTTCCGAAAAACTGGCTGAATCGTGGAGTGGTATTTGTGATTTTTACAATAAGTACGGGCCAACGGAAACAACCGTGACGTCGATAGAATTTTTATATACCAAAGACCAGCCGTTTTCGATTGGACGTCCGATTTCAAATACACAGGTGTATATCCTGAACAATGCCTTGTTACCGACGCCAGTGGGAGTTTCAGGTAATCTCTACATATCGGGAGCAGGAGTGACGCGCGGTTACTGGAATAAACCGGAACTGACCGCAGAAAAGTTTATCGAAAATCCGTTTATTCCCGGTACCAAAATGTACGATACCGGAGATGTCGGACGCTGGCTGCCGAATGGCACTATTGAATTTTCGGGAAGAAATGACCATCAGGTAAAAGTAAGGGGGTTTCGAATTGAATTGGGCGAAATAGAAACCAGCCTTCTGCAATATTCCGACCATTTAAAACAGGCGGTCGTTCAGGCCAAAGAAATCAACGGGGAAAAACTACTGGTAGCCTATTATGTGACTGACGAAGCCATAGACAAAGCAGCGATCAGAAATTATCTGTCAGGAAAACTGCCGGAATATATGGTGCCTTCCTTTTATCTGGACCTGGATCAGTTCCCGCTAACCCCAAACGGCAAAATAGATCGTAAAGCATTACCCGGAATTAGTGGGGAAGATGCGATTCGAAAAGAATATGTTGCCCCACGAAATGAAACCGAGCAGAAAATGGCCGAAATCTGGCAGGAAGTGCTCGCTGTTGAAAAAGTCGGGATGACCGATAATTTCTTTGAATTGGGCGGACACAGCCTTATTGTGGCACAAGTCATCAACAGGCTTAACAAACAATTGAATAAAACAGTTTCGTTCCGGGACTTTTTCGCTAACCCCACCATCGATGCGCTGGGTAAAACGCTGAACCAAAATGAGTATACAGCCATTCCTCAGGCAGAAATTAGGGAAAGTTACCCTTTAACGGCTTCCCAATACCGATTCTGGATCCTGAGTCAGTTAGAGGGAGGATCGCTGGCGTACAACATGCCGGCAGTCCTAAAATTAACAGGGGAACTGGATGCCGGTAAATTTAAGGAAACCTTTCATTTATTAATCCAAAGACACGAAATATTACGAACAGGCTTCAGGAATACTGCTGAGGGACAACTGCGCCAGTTTATAAAAAGCACAGAAGATATTGTTTTTGAAGTAACAGAAATAGATTTCACCGATAAAGCAGGGCAGGAGACACTTGTTGCAAACTATCTGAAAGAACAAAACGCCCTTGTTTTCAATCTGGAACAAGCCCCTTTACTAAGAGCTTCTTTAATTAAAACACAAGAAAAAGAACATCTCTTTTCACTTTGTATGCATCATATCATCGGTGACGGATGGTCAATGCAGCTAATCGTGTCCGAAGTGGTCAAAATATACAACAGCCTCGTGCAGGGAATTCCGGTTGATTTACCACAACTGAACATCCATTACAAAGATTATGCGGTGTGGGTTAATGAAGCGGTCCAGCAGGAAAAATACCAGAAATCCAAAAAGTTCTGGTTAAACCAGTTCACAGGACAATTACCGGTACTGGAACTTCCGAGTTTTAAGAAAAGACCGTTGGTTCAAACCTATAACGGGGATCATAAGTCGCATCAATTCTCTTCCGCACTTTTAGAAAAACTAAAAACGTTTTCCAAAGCGCAGGACGTGACCTTGTTTATGACCTTAATGGCCGGTATAAAAACGTTATTGCACCGTTATACCCGTCAGGAAGATATTATTGTCGGTACGCCAATAGCAGGCAGGGAGCATCCGGATCTGGAAAACCAATTAGGATTGTATCTCAACACACTGGCCATTCGGACAAAGTTTGAAGAGGACGATGACTTTTTGACTATTCTGAACAAAGAAAAAGAAACCCTTTTAAATGCCTACCAGCACCAGGAGTATTCATTTGATGAATTAGTAGAAAACCTGAACCTGAAAAGAGACCTGAGCCGCTCGGCTTTGTTTGACGTGCTGGTAGTGCTTCAAAACCAGAACCAGTTAAAAAGTGTAGCAAACCAAACGGCATTGGAAGGCATAGAAGTTTCCGGTTTTGATTTTGAAAATAAGATCGCCAAGCTGGACATTACCTTCACTTTTGTCGAAACAGAGCAGCTGATCCTGAACATTGATTATAATACGGACATCTACGATTCCTTGTTTATAAATTCCGTATTCGGTCATCTTGAAAATCTGTTAAACGAAGCAATTGACGATCCCAAACAAGCGATAGACGGACTTGATTATCTGACCATTGCAGAGGAAACCAAATTACTGCTGGAATATAATGCAACTTCGTCATCGTATTCGCAGGATAAAACAATGATTAGTTTGTTTGAGGATCAGGTGGCAAAAACTCCTGAAAACAGTGCCGTTATTTTCGAAAATCAGCACTTCACCTATAAAGAAATCAATGCACAGGCCAATCAGTTAGCCCATTATTTACGAGCGCATCACCAAATAAAAACCGACGATTTAATAGGGATTAAATTAGACCGCAGCGAGAAAATGATTATCACCCTTCTGGGAATCCTGAAATCAGGTGCGGCTTATGTGCCAATTGATAAATCGTATCCGCAGGAAAGAATCGAGTACATCGAAAAAGACAGTAATTGCAAAATTGTAATTGACGGAAACGTACTGGAATCGTTCCATCAAAGTCAGGAACAATATTCCGTATTAAATCCTGAAAGCATTACTACCGCTAAAGATCTGGCGTATATCATTTATACTTCCGGAACTACTGGCCATCCAAAGGGGGTTATGATTGAACATAGAAATGCAACAGCGCTGATTCACTGGGCAGCTAAAGAATTTGACAGCAGTAAATTCGAAACCGTATACGCGGTAACTTCCTATTGTTTTGATTTATCTGTTTTCGAAATATTTTATACCCTTTCGATCGGTAAGCAAATAAAGCTCTTAAAAAACGGTTTGGAAATCAAAAACCATATCGATACCGACAAAAATGTATTAATCAATACCGTGCCGTCTGTGGTGAAACAACTTTTAGATGATGGTGTTTCTTTCGAGTCCGTTAGCATTTTAAATATGGCCGGAGAACCCATAGCGCACAACACCATACAAAGACTGCCTTTAGACCAGATAGAAGTATACAATCTATACGGCCCGTCTGAAGATACGACGTACAGTACCTATTTTAAAATCAGACAAAAAGAGTACCTGTCGATACCAATCGGAAAAGCAATTTCGAATACACAGCTGTACATCTTAGACTCAAAACTGCATCCGGTACCAACGGGAGTATTTGGTAAAATATATGTTGCCGGAGCGGGTGTAGCCAGAGGGTATCTGAACAAACCGGAACTGACAGCAGAGAAATTTACCACCAATCCGTTTAAGTCCGGCAGCATCATGTATGACACCGGAGATTTAGGGAGATGGCTGCCGGATGGGAATATTGAATTTTTAGGAAGAAATGACCAGCAGGTAAAAATAAGAGGGTTCCGAATTGAATTGGGTGAAATCGAGGCCCGTTTGGCACAATATTCAGAAGAGATCAAACAAGTAGTGGTGGAGGTAAAAGAAGTAAATGCCGAAAAGGTATTAGTGGCGTATTATACCGCCCAGTCCGAAATAGACAAGGCGGCCATAAGAAACTACCTTTTAGGAAAGCTGCCGGAATATATGGTACCGTCCTTCTACGTAGTTCTGGACAGCCTGCCATTGACCCCTAACGGAAAAACCGACCGAAAAGCGCTGCCCGGCATTAGTGGGGAAGACGTGATAAGAACAGCCTATGTCGCACCAAAAAGTGAAACAGAACAGAAAATAGCCGGCATATGGCAGGAAATCCTGGGGCTTGATAAAGTCGGGATCACCGATAATTTCTTTGAGTTGGGCGGAAACAGTATTTCGGCCATAAACACCATCTTTAAAATGAACCAGGAATTTTCGACCAGCTATCCGGCGGATTCCCTGTTTCGTTTCAATACGATCGCCGAAATACTACAATACCATCTGACGAACCTTTTTGATTCGGATAAGGATTTTTATGAATATGGAAACCGTCAGGCCCAAAATACCGTTTTTGCCTTTCCTCCAATAGCAGGTTACGGAAGTGCTTACAGGGACTTATTCCGGAATAATGAAGACTCCGGATGTATAGCCTTCAATTTTCCGGAAAATGAAGAGAATCCGGCAGGGTATTATGCCCGTAAAATCAATGAAATTCAGGAAGAGGGCGATATCGTGTTATTTGGCTGGTCGGCAGGAGGTATCTTATCCTATGAGGTTGCCGCTTATCTGACAAAGGAGTTCAACCGAAAAGTATCCCGAATCATCATGTTTGATGCCGTAAAGCTCGATGAAGAAAAGCTGCACACAGAACTTGCAGCTGACGGATTTGACCTGGGAACGGAAATCGATGAAAACATGCAGGAACTACTGGCTCAGGCCAAAGAAAAGCGAATCGGGTATATCAATTACCTGATGCGTCTGAAATATGCTCATAAACTGCCGTCGGAACTGGTAATGGTAAAAACAGAAAATAATAACGATAAAAAATGGGAAGAAAATTTTGAAACCGTTCGCTATATCACCGGAAAAGGGGAACATCAGAACATGCTGGAAGGAAATAATCTGAAGCACAATAAAAAACTATTAAATAAAATTATTGCAAAAGAAGACATTCTTACCGCCATTTTTCAGGCGTAATCTCCTGAAAATTGGTATTGAAGAATCCAATAAAAAATACAAATTGTACATGAAATATACATTATTTTGCTTGCTGTTACTTCCGTTTTTCGGCTTTTCACAGACAGGCACTGCCCTGAAAGAACCCAATTCCACAGAAGATTCGGGCGAGTATTTTGGAGGTGCCGTAAAGTCCGTTTACAAACAGCATAAGTTTCCCAGTTTCAACAACAGCATCAATCTGGTCTACAATCGCGGAAGATGGAAAGTCAATTCGAGTATCAGTTACGGGCGGGAGAAATTTTTCCGGGAAAATGATGTCAGTACTTTTTTTTCCGATGCGTCATTTATTGGTTCAGGAACAACCGATTATGACTTTAACAGTTTTGTGACCTTTATTGATGTACAGTACCAGATTTCAAAAAAGACAAAAATAAATGTCTCTTCCATGAATGATACCTACGAGAATATATTAGATACCAAAACCAATATCGATATCTATAACACGTCGGACGTTTTAGACCGCTATTATATTGGAAGCAAGAAATTAGTTTCGAATCTGAAAAGAAATTCGCTGAATGCGCTGTTACGACATGATTTTAATGAAAATGAATTTTTAACTATCGAAGCAGACTGGCTCCAAAGACCCTGGGACTATAACCAAAACACCTATGGTCAGGATTATGATGTAAATGGTGCAGCAGTACCCAATCGCAACTACACCGTTTACCATGACGGCCGCACAGATTTGAATATTTATACCCTGAATGGCTTGTATCATGTCCCGACCAGGCTTTTTGATCTTACCGTTGGGGGTAAATGGATCTATATTGAATCCGATTATATCATCAGGAATTTCAGGAAGTACGATGCCGACTATGTGAAGAATTTAACGTTGTCGCCCACTTGTACGTATATTGAAAACAGACAAATTGTATTTTCAGATTTCAAAAAGAACTTTGGAAAACTTGATCTTCAGCTTGGGTTTAAACTCGAAAACACCTTCATAAACGGTGATGTTGCTGACGTTAATTCTAAAAAAGAACTCGACGATAACTATATAAAGCTGTTCCCGTCAGCCAATGCAAGCTACCATTTTGATGATACAAACAAATTAAGTTTTGCCTTTTCGCAGTTTTACAACAGGCCTTTATACCGGTTTATAAACCCCTCCCTGGGGATTTATAATGCCTATGAGACGTATTTGGGAAACCCGTTTTTAAAGCCGTCGCTGACCAGCAATTTCAATCTGGTCTATGCGTACAAATCCCAATATGACTTAGGTTTTTCCTATTCGAAAACAAAAGACAATTTCTGGTCTTTACCCAATTATACCACAGACCATGTCGTAGAACATAAAGTAGTTAGCTATATGGATTTAAATACGTTTCAGGTTGCTGCTAACGGAGTGATAAAATATACGAATGCTGTTGAAACGAATTTCCAGTTACAGGGATTCTACAAGCTCAATAAGTCACTGGTATCGGGTATAGAAGATCTGGATGTCTGGGGCTGGTACGGTACGGTCAGCAATCAGGTGTATTTCAGTCCGGAGAAAAACATTTCCGCTAACCTGAGTTTTTGGTACCGTTCTAAAAATATCAACCAGGAAGCCCTGATCAGCAAACAAGGCGCGCTGGATTTCGGAATGAAATTTTTATTGCTCCAAAAAGCGTTCATCATCGAAGTGAATGTGACCGATATTCTGAAATCAATGAATGAATACAAAGTATCAACAGTAGACAATGTCAGGCAGACCTTCAGGAATTACCAGGATCCAAGAGCCTTTAGGATTTCGGCCACCTATAAATTTGGAAACAGGAAATTGAATTACGCAGAACGAATAGCCGAAAATGCTACCGATCATTCCAGATAAAAACGAAAAAATATGCAGCTTTTTTTATTACACTTTGCCGGAGGAAATGTTTATTCATTTGAATTTCTCAGAAAAGAGATCAAAAATTCCGATTTCATTCCTCTCGAATTACCGGGAAGAGGTAAAAGACACAGAGAAAACCTGGTGACGAATAAAGATCAGGCTATTGAAGATTATTGCCGCCAGATTCAATCCTTAAGAAACGGAGAACCCTATATGATTTACGGCCACAGCATGGGAGCGACTTTGGGACTTTCCGTAGCGGCAAAAATGGAAAGGACCGGAGACCGTCCGAAAGCACTTATTGTTTCCGGAAATCCGGGGCCGGGAATCAAAAAAAGCAAAGATTTCCTGTACCATGAACTAGATGATTTTAATTTCAAAAAAGAACTGCTGAGGTTGGGCGGAATTTCCACGGCCATAACCGAAAACAAAGACCTGTTCGATTATTTTCTGCCCATCATAAGAGCCGATTTCGAATGTCTGGAAAAAGACTTTTTTTCCGAAAAGGGACTAAAGGTAAATATCCCGATCTATGCGCTAATGGGGGCCGGGGAAGAAACCTGTGACCGGATCGAAAACTGGAAAAATTTTACCAGCCATACCTTCACATCTGAAATATGGAGCGGGAATCATTTTTTCATCCACAACAACGCTGCTGCACTGGCCCATATTTTTTCAAGTCTCATGCAAAAACAAATAACCCATCCAAATACAAACTATTATGTTTAAATTAAAGTTTTCCTATGTTGTTTATCTTTTGCTTTATGCAATACCCAACACGATTCTGAGCTTTGGAATCGTTTATATCATTAATAATGTGATATCCGGAAAAACAGATTTCTTAACAGATTATATGGGTATTGTGTTTGTCTCCACAGTGGTCTACACCTATCTGCTGAATATCATCTTTCAGAAAAAAATCAATAAATACTCTTTTGAAGTACTGTATGAAAACGAGAAAAAGATATTCGATAAAATATTAAAAGCCCCGTTAATCACGCTCGAAAAACTGGGTTCCCAGCGCTTTTACACAGCCATAGAAGATTTAAGGATCTTCGCAACTTTTCCGGAAGTGGTCACCCATACGATGAATTCATTGCTGATGTTACTGCTTTGCATGATTTACCTGTTTACATTATCCGTTTCGGCGGCTTTAGTGGTGGTAGGTTTAATCATCCTGATTGCTGTAACCTATTTTCTGGTAATCAGCACGATGTCGCAAAAAGTAGCTGCTCTTAGAAAATACAACGAGCATTATTATAAATATGTAGACGATGTCATAAAGGGCTTTAAAGGCTTTAAGCTCAGTACCGGCAGACGTGAAAAACTAATGAAGGAACACTTGTCACCAAACAGGGAAAATGCCAAAATTCTGGATTTTAATATCAACTACGTTTTTTTATCCATCAATTTGATAAGTCAGTACGGGCTGTACCTGGTGATTGGATCCATCCTGTTTTTACTGCCTGAGATTGGAATCTTAAAAAGAGAAGATGTGATTTCGTATGTGGTGATTCTGCTATTTGTTTCAGGGCCTATCAACAACCTGATTAATATGCAGAATGTGTATACGAGGCTTACCGTTGCCAACAACAGAATAAAGAAATTCCTTAAGGATTTTGACAGTACAGAAGCAGCCGTAACCCTTAAAACTGCAGACACGGAAGCTTTCACTTCGTTACGATTTAATCAGATTCATTTTGCCTATGAAAATAATGCTGCCGAAAAAACATTTGCCTTAGGACCTGTAAACCTTTCCATAGCAAAAGGGGAAATGATCTTCATCATTGGCGGAAACGGCAGTGGCAAAAGTACTTTTATCAACATCCTGACCGGTTTGTATCAGCCTACGGAAGGAGAAATAATCGTAAACAACCAACAAAACAGTACCGGCAAAACAACCACACAAAACCTGATCTCAGCAGTTTTTACAGACAATCATATCTACTCGCATAATTACGATCCGTATGCCTTAGAGAATAACGGGGAATACAGGGAGCTGCTGCGAATAATGGAACTCGACAAAGTGATTGCCGATGACAAGGAAGAATCTGCAAGACGTCCATTTTCTAAAGGGCAGGGCAAAAGAATGTCCCTGATTTTTGCACTACTGGAAGATAAGCCAATTCTCGTATTAGACGAATGGGCCGCCGATCAGGATCCGCATTTCAGGAAATATTTCTACGAAAACTTACTGCCGAAGTTAAAGCAGGAAGGTAAAACCATTATCGCCGTAACCCATGACGATGCTTATTTCAAGTATGCAGACCGAATCTTAAAATTTGATTACGGAGAAATTGTAAAAGACTTCAAAGTAAAAGACGAAGCCCTGCACACAGAAAACTTATGGCATGATGAAGTACAGCGCTAGAAGATAAATGGGGCAAATGCTGCAACAGAGATCACATTTTTATACTACAGACTATTAAATACCACACTTTTCATGAAACTGACGCTTCCACAACAAGATGTTTATTTCGAACAATTATTGTTTCCCAATGACCCTATTTATAACATTGGGGCTAAAATCGAAATTAAAGGAGTCCTACATACAGACGCTTTCAGAAAAGCCTATACCGCGCTTATTGATCAGCACGATACGTACAGAAGCATACTCGTAAAAAATCAGGAAGAGATAGCGATCAAAATAGTCGAGGAGCACCAGTCGCAATTGGGATTTGCAGATTTCTCCGATCGCGTGAATGCCGAAGAAGAAGCGGCCGATTACATGCAAAAAGAGTTTATGAAGCCTTTTGATTTATTCGATGAAAATCTTTTGCATGTTTTTACGCTGGTTAAAGTGAAAGAAGATTTCCATTACCTGTTTTCGGTGTACCACCACATCATTACCGATGGCTGGGGCACGTCCCTAATGTTTCAGAGACTTGTGCAGAATTATAATGAAATCTATGAATCCGGGGATGTTATCACAATCTATCCTTTCCCTTATAAGGAGTTTATGGAGGATGATTACGAGTATCAAAATTCCGAAGCTTTTTTGGAAGATAAAAAGTATTGGGTGGAGAAATTTAAAATACTGCCTGAAGCGCTGCTGGAAAAAGAATTTTTAGCTGATGGACCAGAAAATAAAAGCAGCCGTAAAGAGCTGATTATTAAAAGAGAAGTATACAATCAGTTAAACGAACTGGCGGCAGAAAATAAATGCTCTTCCTTCCATATAATTTTATCCGTTTTGTATACCTATTTCGGAAGAAAACATCAAAATAATGACTTTGCCATAGGGCTGCCGGTTTTAAACAGAAGCAAAGCGAAATACAAGAAAACAGTAGGTCTTTTTATGGGCATCTCACCTTTAAGAATAACGCTGGATTTCGAGACTACTTTCGAAGAATTAATCACGCAGATCAAAAATCAGTTGAGGAATGATTACCGCCACCAGCGCTTTCCGTTGGGCAAACTCATACAGGAACTTCAGGTTTTTACGGAAAAAGAAAAAATATTCAATATTACGCTGTCTTACGAAAAGCAAAATTATGCTACGGATTTTATGAACACCAAAACCCGCGTAATTCCGCTTACACATCAGTCAGAGCGCGTGGCGCTGGCGATTTATATCCGTGAATTTGATGAATCGGAAGACGTAAAAATTGATTTTGATTACAATCTGAACTATTTTAATGAGGTCCGGATAACGCAATTGGTGCATCATTTTGAAAACCTGCTGCAGCACATTTTAGTCCGGCCCGGCAAAAAGTTAAAAGAACTGGACTATGTAACAACTGACGAAAGAAATCAGGTTTTAGAAGCATTCAATGCAACAAAAACAGCGTATCAGAACGATATCACCTTTCTGGACTTATTTCAGCAGCAGGTAGAAAATTTCCCCGGAAAAGAAGCTTTAAAAGACGAATACAGATCGTACTCCTATGCCGAACTGCATAAATTATCGAACCAGATCGCCCAATATCTTAGCACAACCTATGGCAAAAAAGACAAATCGCCTATCGCTGTTTTACTGGAACGATCGGCCAATATGGTGGTTGTTTTGCTGGGGATATTAAAATCAGGAAGATCGTATATTCCGTTAGATCCCGCTTTTCCGGAAGACAGGCTCAACTATATTATTGACAACAGTCAGAGCAAAATACTGATAAATGAAAAAGACTATTGGCTCAATACAGCCGATGATGTACGTGTCATAGCCTTAGAAAACATTCTGGAAGGAATCGAGATCTTCAACGGAACACCCGGAAAAACAGTTTGCCCTGAAGATACGGCCTATATCATCTACACCTCGGGTTCGACAGGAAACCCAAAAGGAGTAGCGATTGGGCATAAAGCATTGCTTAATTTTTTAATCAGTATACAGCAAAAACCGGGTGTTGGATTACACGATACTTTCTTTTCGGTAACGACCTATTCCTTTGATATTTCAATATTAGAGTTTTTCGTGCCCCTAATATCAGGAGCTGCTTTATATGTGGCGAATCAGAGTGTTTTGTCCGATCCGAATCTGATTATCGAAAAAATAAAGGAAATACAACCCACAATTATTCAGGCCACACCAAGTTTTTACCAGATGCTGTTCCATGCAGGCTGGCAGGGCGGCGAGCGATTAAAAGTATTATGCGGAGGCGATTTGTTAAGTGAAGCACTCGCAGAAAAACTAATCAGCAATACCTCAGAGTTGTGGAATATGTATGGGCCGACAGAAACGACGATCTGGTCCAGCATCAAAAAAATCAGTCATTTTAAAGAGGCATCAAACATTGGGAAACCAATAAACAATACGCAGTTTTATATCCTGGATGAATTCTTAAGCCCTAAACCTGTCGGAACGCCCGGAGCCCTTTATATTGCAGGTGACGGACTTGCGAAAGGATATTATAAAAATGAAGAATTGACCAGACAAAAATTCATTGCTAACCCGTTTGACAGCACCAGTTTGTTATACGAAACCGGAGATGTCGGAAAATGGAATGACAACGGAGAGATTACATTTTTAGGCAGAAATGACAATCAGGTTAAAATCAGAGGGTACAGAATTGAACTCGGGGATATTGAGTCGCAATTGAATCAGATAGAAGGAGTTCGGAATTCGGTTGTAATCGCTAAAAAAGGAGAACAGCAGGAGGCTTTTTTAGTCGCTTACTTTTTAAAAACCGAAGAAACGGATGTGGAAAAAATTCATACCACATTAAAAATGAATCTTCCTTACTATATGGTTCCGAACGTGATTATTCCTTTGGAAGAATTTCCGCTTACGCCCAACCAGAAAATAGACCGGAAGTCTTTGTCGCAAAGAGCCATCTTGCAGGAAACCAATTATGATGATTTTAAAGCTCCCGTTTCGGTCTTAGAAGAAAAACTTGCCGGATACTGGAAACAAGTATTGAATACCACAGCACCGATAAGCGTAAAGGATAACTTTTTTGCCTTAGGAGGGCATTCGCTTAACGCAGTTAAACTGATTGGCTTAGTAGCCGCGGAACTTTCACTGACAATTTCCCTGAAAACTATTTTCGACTATCCAACAATCGAATTGCTGGCGCATCATTTACAAAAACTCATTCCCAATCCAGCGGTGGCATTGTCAAAATCAGAATCTAAAGCTTTTTATGCGGTAACCCCGCCTCAGTACAATATCTGGCTGGCGTCACAGCAGGAAAACACTTCAGCGGCCTATAATATGTTTGCCGCTTACAGTATAGAGGGAATTGTGAATTTGGACAAAATTTCAGCTGCCCTGCACAAAATCATTCAAAAGCATGAAATCCTGAGAACCAATTTTATTGAAATTAACGGAGTACCGTATCAAAAAATTAAGGCTTTCGAAGACGTAAAATTTACCCTTTCTACTGCTGAAACAACAACGGAAAAAGCAGCGGAAATCATAAATCAATTTAATACCAAAACATTTGATTTAGAAAAAGACCTGCTGCTAAGGGTACAGCTTCTTCAGACCGGGGAAAATAAATCAGTATTGCTTTTTTGTACGCATCACCTTATAATGGATGGTTTATCGCTGGAAATTTTCATTACTGAATTTATTAAAAATTACAAGGAGGGCGGTTCTTCGAAAACAACAAAAGAGACCGATGTACAATTTCAGTTTAAAGATTATTCGGAATGGTTTATTAAAACAGTGGAAGAGGATGCTGAAAAAAATGAAATATTCTGGAAAAAATACCTTCAGGATTATCAGCCTGCTGCTTCATTTGAAAGGGATTTTGATAATAAGCAGAATGAGCAGGGAGGAAGCAAATATGAGTTTGAACTAAGCATAGACACTACTTCGGCTTTAAAAAAACTGGCTCTTGACGAGCAGGTTACTTTTTATACCGTTTTGGCAGCATCATTGAATGTGCTGATTTACAAATTTTCTAATCGTACTGATATCTGTATCGGAACCGTCAGCTCGGGCAGGACTATTCCGGAACTCCATAGCCAAATCGGAATGTTTGTGAAAACCCTTATTTTAAGGACTCAACCCGAACCCGAACAGACTTTTCTGACCGTATTGAAAAAGACGCAAAGTAATTTATTGGCGATTAATGACTATCAGAATCTTCCCTTTGATAAAATTCCACAAGCTGTTTTTGACCTGATGCTGGTGTATCAGAATCCGGAGTTTTCATTTGAAAACAGCATTCAATTAGGCGATTTGAAACTGACTTCTTATCCGGTCGATAGTACCTACAGCAGAATGCCGCTGGTATTTAATTTGTATGAGAGCGACGATCGCCTGAAAGGAATTATAGATTACAATTCTGATTTATTTGATAAGGATACCCTACAGCTGCTTGCGGCTACGTATACAATTCTTTTAAATGAAATAGTAAAAAATCCATCAGTAAGAGTAGAGGCAATCGAGGCTAAAATTGAACTGGAGAAAAGCACGGTGTCTGATTTTGATTTTAATTTCTAAGTTTTGGTTTCTATCTATTATTCGTATTTGTCGGAAGAAAATCACGAAAATTTACTGAAAAACAGTCTGCCGGATTTTCCGGAAGACTATCAGAATAAGATCAGACGCTATAGAAGATGGCAGGACGCGCAATTATCGCTTTTGGGCCGGGTATTATTGTTCAGGGGAATGGAAGAAGCCGGTTTGTTTTACGCTCCTGATCAGGAGATAAAATACACGGCTTACAACAAACCCTATCTGGAAGGGAATCCCATGCCGTTTAATATTTCGCATTCGGGAGAAATCGTGGTTTGCGCCATAAGTGATCAGGGCGAAATAGGCATTGATATCGAAATCGTAAACGATGTGATCATTGATGACTTTAAGTTTCAGATGACCGAAAACGAATGGAATAAAATAAGCACTTCCACTAACATAAAAAGTGCTTTTTTTGAGTATTGGACACAGAAAGAAGCGGTTATAAAAGCCCATGGCCACGGATTAACAATCCCTTTGTCATCTTTTGAAATTGCAGATCATAAAACCGAAATTCAGGGAGAAAAATTCTATCTGAAAGAAATAAAAATAGATGAAAAGTACCAATGTACGATTTCATTAAAAACAACGATTAAGGATGTGGTACTGAAATACCTGCTGTAAACTAATAATTTAACTAAAAATAAAATGAAAAACCTATTACGCCTGTTTTTATTGCTGGTTCTGTTCCCTACTTGTCTGTTTTCGCAAACGGATGTTTTTAAATTCGAAAAAACAACCACTTTTTTCCCCGAAGCACAAAACATCAATGCGGAGAACATAGAGTGGGGGTATCTGACCGTTCCTGAAAACTGGGATAAGCCCGAAGGTAAAAAAATCAAAATAGCAGTTGCTATTCTAAAAAGCACCTCAAAAAATGCAGACAAAAATCCTGTTCTTTATATTGAAGGAGGACCGGGCGCCGGAGGAATTAAGGGAATATGGGGCTGGTTTAAAAATCCGTTAAGAAGTCACAGTACTATTATTTTAACAGATGTAAGGGGCACCGGTTTTTCGTTCCCTAAATTTTGTCCCGACCTCGGAAAGAAGTTCCTGGAAATACTGGCCAAAAACCAAAATGCCACTCAGGATGAACGGCAAAAAACGATGGCAGCAATGGCCTGCAAACAAGACTTAGTAAACAGGGATATTGACCTGAACGCCTACAACAGCAAAGCAATAGCCAAAGACCTGAATGCTTTAAAAAAGGCTTTGGGGTACTCCAAATGGAATAGTTACGGTGTTTCCTACGGAACCTATACCGCTCAGGTCTATGCAAATGATTTCCCGGAGGACATTCAGTCCCTGATTCTGGATTCTTCTGTTTCGGATATTTCCGGTTATTATAACCAGAATACAACCAACTACGTCAATAGCCTTGAAAAAGTCTTTAGTGCCTGTAAAAATGACCCGAATTGCAATAAACAGTTTCCCGATTTGGAAAAAGTTTATTATGAGACTATAGCAAAATTAGAAAAACAACCGATCACCGTCAAAGTAGATAAAAAAGTTATTTCCAGTGGTGAATTCACGTATAATGTCGAAGATTTCAAAATCGCCATCCAGCAATCCCTGTATCAAAGGAAATTAATCGAAGTATTGCCCTTGCTCATTACCGAATTTAACAGCGGCAATAAAAACACCTTAAGTGCACTGGTCGCGGCTTTTTCAGGTGCTCTGGGATTAGACTACGGACAGTATTATTGTGTGAGCTGTAAAGAGACGGTTCCATTTAATTCGATGGCAGCGTTTAATGAAAATTCAGATAAGTATAAAAAATTAAAAGGCGGGCTCTCCTTTTATAAGTCAGATTTTTTAGTCTGTGACAAATGGAATTTAGGGGTAGCAGGTGCGCCCGCGACCAAAAATGATTTATCGAATCTGTCTGCATTAACAGCCCCTGTTTTGGTGCTTGCGGGAGCCTTTGATCCCATTACTCCGGCTTCAAACGGAAAGGTAACGGCTGACCGGTTTAAAAATGGATTTTTAGTGAATGCCCCTGTTTACGGACATGCCCCGGGCTTTTCTAAAATCGGTGGTGAAATTATAGCCGGTTTTGTAAGCAATCCGAATAAAAAACCGGATGTAAACGGATTCCAGTCCCTTAACAAAGTAAATTTTGTAACCGATGTAAAATTGAACGGAGGTGTTTCAAATTTTGCCAATAGCCTGAATGGCTTTAATCTTTTATTTTTTGCACCCTTGCTTATTGCCTTTCTCATTTTACTGGTGGCTGTTTTTGGATTGCTGTACCTCTTCATCAAAAAAGAAATCGCGGCCAAAGCCAATAAATGGATCAGGGTTTTAATTGTAATTACGGCCTTATCTGGACTGTTTACCATTATAGGATTTGTATTAGCGGTCAGTGATACAGCAAAAGATAATTTTTATATACTGGCTTTCGGAATGCGCAGCCAGTTTGATTACCTGTTTATCGTACAGTGGTTTTTTATCGTATTTACGATCGTTTCCATACTTTATTTTGCACTTAAAATTAAATCCATTTCAAACGCAGCCGTTCTGTCGACAATACTGTTCTCTTTGGTTATCCTGGGCGTTTACTTTCAATATTGGGGATTTTTGCTTTAAAAACAAATAACTGGCATGCTTCGTAGACGTAAAAATGACAATTTTTCATAATCAAAATGAAAAATTGTCATAAAAAAGCGATGTAAAGCGTTTGGCATTTGTTTTGTTTTTCTACGACTGCACAACAGGTGCAAGTTCTAAAAATTATGGTATAACAATTTTAAAAATTAAAGTTATGAATCTTATTAAAAGAAACGGAAGCCGCTTACCGGCTTTACCAAGAGTATTTTTTGATGATGTTTTTGGCCAAGATCTTTTCAATTGGGAAAACAGCAATTTTTCAACAACAAGAACCACGCTGCCATCAGTGAACATCAAGGAAACGCCGGAAAGTTATGAAGTGGAAGTTGCAGCTCCGGGCATGAACAAGGAAGACTTTAAGGTTACCCTGGAAAACGGACAGCTGCTTATTTCTTCAGTGAAAGAAAACGAAGTGAATACCCAAAAGGAAAATTTTACCCGCAGGGAATTTAGTTATCAATCCTTCCAGCGAAGTTTTGTACTGCCTAAAAATGTAGTGGACGAGGATAATATACAGGCTCGTTATGAAAACGGAATTTTATTATTGTCGATTCCTAAGCTGGAGCAGGCAAAACAAAAAGAACCAAGGCTGATTGCCATCTCGTAACGTTTTAACGACTTATTTAAAAGCTGCTTTTTCAGGCAGCTTTTTTTATAAGATTTAAATATAGCGTAATTTCTCTTCTTCAATATCCAGGTAATGCATCTGCCTTCTGATGACCGATTCGTCTAAAGACTGATCCTCTTTGTTTTTAGTAATTAACCATTGTCTTTGGTGGTTTAATAAATCAAGGTAAATGACTTTCAGTTCCTGCCCGATAGATTCATCATCGACTCCGTTGGTATGCTGTTCCCATTTTTGAATTAACTGTTGCAGGGAAGCATTACTTTCGATCTGTTCGCTATAAGTAGTCCTTAAATAATCGGAAGCATGTTCGGCTAATTCTTTTCGCAGCAAATGATAAGCTTCATCACGGGGTAATGCATCGTCGAAAGGAGTAAAGTTAATTTTTCTGATAAAATAGGGCAGTGTCAGTCCCTGAATTAAAAGCGTCAGCAGAATAACGATAAAAGTAATAAAGAGAATGAGGTTGCGCTGGGGAAAACCATTACCATTATTCAGATAAACCGGTATCGATAAGGCCGCTGCCAGCGAAACAACACCGCGCATTCCGGTCCAGCCCAGTATAAAAGGAGTTTTGAAACCGGGATTTCGGGTATCGGCAACAGTGATAAAATTGCGGGCAATCAGCGTCACAATGACAGCACCGTAAGAAGATAATATCCGGCTGACAATCAGGACAAATGTAATCAGTACTCCGTATCCAATAGCGGTTAAAAGGCTCACTTCTTCAAGCCCGCTGGTAATTTGTGGCAAATCTAATCCGATCAGCATAAACACCAGTCCGTTTAATATAAAACAAAGGCTTCCCCAGACATTTATGCCCTGCAGGCGGGATTTGCTGCTCAGAAAACGATGCCTGTTATTCGCTAAAAGCAAACCACCACTTACCACAGCTAAAACTCCGGAACTATGCACTTCTTCGGCGGCCAGATAGATGATATAAGGCGTAAGCAGTGATAAAACGATGTCTGTATTGGCATCGGTAGGCAGATATTTATGCGCTTTCATAAACAACCATCCGATGAGTAAACCAATGGCTACACCACCAATAATCATCCAGCTGAAGCTCATTGCGGCTTTGTAAAATATAAATTGTTCTGTTGCAACGGCAATCATGGCAAATCGGAAGATAATTAAGGAAGAGGCGTCGTTCAGTAAACTTTCTCCTTCTAAAATAGAGGAGATGGTTTTGGGTACCTTCACAAATTTCAAAATAGCACCGGCACTTACTGCGTCCGGCGGCGAAACAATTCCTCCCAATAAAAAACCTAATGCCAGCGAAAAGCCCGGAATAACATAATTAGCGACTAATGCTACCGATAGTGCCGAGAGAAAAACAACTACAAAAGCAAAACTGGTTATAATACGTCGCCACCGCCATAACTCTTTCCATGAAATTGTCCACGCCGCCTCATACAATAACGGAGGCAGGAAAATAAAAAAAATAAGCTCAGGCTCAATATTGATAACGGGCACACCGGGAATAAAACTGATAGCCAGTCCTCCCAAAACTAATAAAACAGGATAAGCCACTTTTATTTTATTAGCCAGCATAATCAGCAATAAAATAACAATCAGTATACCGACATAAAAAGGAAAGTTTTCAAGCATTGTTTTTTGGTTTAGGAGAAAGGAAGGTAGACTGTAAATTCTGTTCCAACGCCAACTTCACTATGAACTGTTATGGAACCGGAATGGTTTTCAATAATTTTCTTGCACAATGCCAGACCGATGCCGGTTCCGCTTTGTGTTGAATTTAATCTTTGAAAAAGCTTAAATACCTGATCGCTGTATTTTGCATCGAAACCAACTCCGTTATCTCGAAAAATTAGTTTTAAATAGTTTATGTCCTCTTTAAGATTAACCTGCTTTTTTTCCTCCTCTGTATAATGGGTACTGCTCAATATCGATATGGTGCCGCCAGGGTTGGAATATTTTAAAGCATTGGTCAGAAAATTGGAGAAAAGCTGGTGCATCTGAATCGACACAGCGTTTATTACAGGAAGTTCATCGTGGACTATAGAGATATTTTTTTCAAGGATCCAGAGTTCACAATCTTCCTGGACATTCTTCAGAATTTCATTCAGATCCGTGGGAACAAACATTTGATGGCCCTGTGCAATTTCAGAATAGGCGAGGACGTCCTTAATTAGCATGGTCATTCGAGTAGCAGATGATTCTATCTTTTTAATATCGCGCAAAGCAGTCTCATCTGTAATTTTATGTGAAAGCATTTCAGCGAAAATTCGGATTTTACGTAACGGTTCCTGAAGGTCATGCGAAGCAATATGCGCGTATTCCTCCAGTTGCTTATTTCGGAATTCAATATTGATCGCATTTTCCCTTAACTGATCCTCAAGCTGTTTTCTTTCCGTCAGGTCTCTCGTTACTTTTGAAAATCCTATAATGTTATTATCGTCGTCATGCAGGGCTGTCAGAACGACAAACCCCCAGAATTTTTCGCCATTCTTTTTGAGCCTCCAGCCCTCATGCATGGCCTTGCCTTCACTGGCAGCCCGCTGTATAAGAGTTTGCGGCAGCTGTCGTTCCCGATCTTCGATAAGGTAAAACAAACTAAAGTTTTTGCCGATAATTTCTTCTTCCGTATATCCCTTAATTTTTTGTGCCCCGAGATTCCAATTTTGAACATTTCCGTCAGGATCGAGCAGTAGTATGGCATAATCCTCAACTTCCTCTACCATTTTATGATATCGGTCCTCGCTTTTTTGTAAAGTTAAGGTTCTTTCAATCACTTTTTCCTCCAGCAAATCCTTGTAGATTTCCTTGGTGTCCGTGAGTTGTTGTTCGTGTTTACTTTTATCGGATATATCAACCAGCATCGTAATAGCTCCTGTTATTTCACCGGCACTATTAAAAATCGGATTTGAGTGTGGCAATACATATGCGCGGTCTCCATTGGGTTTTTCAATCACAATTTCTTCTCCCTTTACGGCCCTTCCTTCTTTTAGTGCAAGGGTCATCGGATATTCTTCAGTAGTAAAAAGAGTTCCATTACGATGATAGACTTTCCATGAGCCGCACCACATAGCAATACCCCGCTCTGGTTGTTGTCCCCAGAGTATAGTGGCAGCCTGGTTGAAAAATGTAATCATTCCCTTACTATCACAGGCATATACTGCAGCAGGCAATGACTCTAAGAGTTGGTAATGATTGTAATTTTGTGTTTCTGAACTGTTTAAAGTATTCATAATTGCCATATAAAAGTAAATATAAGGCAATTATTAAAATTAAACAACTGTTAAAATCACAAGCTCAGTCGGTAGCCGGAAAGTTTACCTTCAAAAAAGGAGGTAAGTATAGACACTAATTCACTAAGACTCGTTGGTTTTACAAGGTAATGCGATGCACCCAGCTGCAAAGTATCTTCGATATCCTTAGAATAAGAAGAAGTAGTAAAGATAATAATAGGAACACTATCTAAACGGGCTTGTTTTCTAAGTTCGGTCAGACAGGCACGCCCATCCATCAAAGGCATATTAAGATCAAGGAAAATATAATCTGGAACAAAATCAGGTTGTTTTCTTAAAACATCTAAAGCGTCTTCCCCATTAGTGGCTGTTATGAAGGTACTGTCAGCATTTGCTCTGGTAAGGGCTAATGCGAAAATATCTCTGTCATCTTCGTCGTCATCAATTAAAAAGCACTTCATACGCAGTTTTGTAGTATTTAGGTTGAAATTTGAGGAACAAAGATATAAAATGGGGCATATATATGCTAATTCCGGCACGAAATAGTACGCTGTTTTTTAACAGGAATCAGATGCTCCGATATTTTATCAGCTGTTTTTGAGTATCGGTCCGGTGCGTGCGTATTTGATGAAATGGCAGTTTTTAATAAGTGAAGCCCTCGTTTTTTGCATCTGGCAGTGGTATTTTGAATATATGCTGATTTATAGGCTTTTAATATTTGAATACTGTAAAAATATTGGAATATTCTGTAAAATAATCACTTCATCGATTTTGTAGCTTTGATTTAACTTAAAAAAATAAATTTATGAAAACTGCAACTAAAAATACAACAGCCACAAAAAGTAAAAGTACAACTGCGACGAAAAGCAAAAGTACCACTGCAACAGCAGCAAAAACAACTCCAAAAGGAACAGTAAAAGCGAAGCCTTCCGCAGCGGACGGATTGAGAGAATTATTTGTAGATTCCTTAAAAGATATCTACTGGGCTGAAAAGGCACTGACCAAAGCACTGCCAAAAATGGCCAAGAACGCGACTTCTGAAAATCTGATTAAAGCAATTAACGACCATCTTGCCGTAACACAGGAACAGGTACTAAGACTGGAAAAAGTATTTAAATCTGTAGGTGAAAAAGCGGCAGCCAAAAAATGCGATGCCATGGAAGGGCTGATTAAGGAAGGCGAAAGCATAATGGAAGAAACAGAAGTAGGTGCTGTTCGTGACGCCGGAATTATCGCTGCATCACAAAAAATTGAGCACTACGAAATTGCCACTTATGGCACTCTTGCTGCATTTGCTGCCACATTAGGCGAAGATGATGCTGTATTATTGCTGGAGAAAACGCTGGCAGAAGAAAAAGAAGCCGACACCTTATTGACGGAGGCAGCTTACAATACAATCAACTTCGATGCAACTGAAGAAGATCAAAAATAAATTCAAATTGAAAATCCAAGAGTAAGTTTGATTTTGATGGAGACCTGTACCATTTTTTGTAAATGGTGCAGGTTTTTCCTTGTCCTTATTCTAAAATAGACACAGAGAAACGTCATAAGTGCGTTTATTCGAAATAACTGTATGGATATTCATCTGTACAATTTACAAAGAATTATGTTATATAAAAGTATATTGCTGATCGATGATGATCTGGACGACGCTGAAATATTGTTTGAAGCTGTTAAGTCCTTAGAGGAAAAAATTATCTGCCGTATTGTTACCAGTCCCGTACTCGCACTGGAAGAACTCAAAAGCGGGCAAAATCTGCCGGAACTGATATTTCTCGACCTGAATATGCCAATCATGAGCGGACCTGAATTTTTACAACAGCTCAAAAAAGAAGCTGCCCTTGAGCACATTCCCGTTATTGTATATTCTTCACATACTATCGAGATCATGCAGAAACTAACGCAGCAGTTTGATAAGGTGCGCTGTATCAGTAAACCGAATGACTATAAGGAACTCGTTTGTGTGCTTCAGGATATTTTATAAAACAACGAAAAACAGCTTGCAGCAGGTTGTCAATCTATGGCAGCGGAATTTTAAAATTTAAACAGCACTCGTAGGGGTAAGGCTTGTGATCCAGTATTTCATTATGTTTTGAATCGTCTCCTTATAATCATTGAAGTCGGCTTCCTTTCTAAAAAAGCCCTGTGCATGGCAATCGTAGGCTTTGATAACATTTTCAGGACTCTTTGAAGTGGACATAAAAATATAAGGCACACATTTTTTGCTGGTTTCAGGAGTAGATAAAATCTGCTCCCGAAGTTCAAAGCCATCCATTTTAGGCATATTGATATCCGAAAGAATCATAAAAGGATAAACGGCAGGACTTGCCAGATAATCCACTACAAGTGTCGGATCTTCAAAAAAGACCAGCTTGTTTGGGTAGTTAAGGCTGTCAAAAATGTCCTGAAGGAAGATTCTGTCGTCTTCGTCGTCTTCGATTATAATAATATCTGCTTTTCTTCTCATAAAAATTAAAGGTAATAATTATTTAATTGGTTTCTGACTGGCGGCAGTTTTTATTTCATCAATTTCAATCCAGACCGGTGCATGATCACTGCTTTTTTCCCAACCGCGAACATGTCTGTCCACCCCGGCGGATTTCAGGTTTTTTGCGACCTGCGGACTCAGGAGGAAATGATCAATGCGAAGTCCTGCATTGCGGGAGTAGGCATTTCTAAAATAGTCCCAAAAGGTATAAATTATTTCATCAGGATATAACTTGCGGATAGCGTCGGTCCAGCCCTGATCGACAATATCGGCAAATGCCTTGCGTACTTCAGGGAGAAACAAAGCGTCTTTAAGCCAGCGTTCGGGCTTATATACGTCAAGTTCGGTAGGCATCACATTAAAATCGCCCAGCAGAATCACCGGTGTTTTTAAACTCAGCAGGGTAGAAGCGCGGTGGGCCAGACGTTCAAACCACAACAGTTTATACTCCAGTTTCGGACCCGGAGCCGGATTTCCGTTGGGCAGGTACAGGCAGGCAATTACGAGGCCATCAATAAGGGCTTCCATGTAGCGGCTCTGCACATCGTCTTTATCGCCGGGAAGGGTTCTGGTGATCTCTTCTATTTCCCTATTGCGCGCCAGGATCGCCACACCGTTCCATTGTTTTTGGCCGTGCCAGATGGCATTGTATCCTGCGTTGTTAATGGCTTTTTCGGGAAATTTATCCTGCGGCGCTTTCAGTTCCTGAAGGCAGACAATGTCTGGCTTTGTTTCTTCAAGCCATCTGAGCAGTACAGGAAGGCGTCCGTTGACTCCGTTGACATTATAAGTAGCTATTTTCATTATTTTGTTGTGATTTAAAGTCTTTAAAATTAATTCTTTAGTTCGAATTTATCTTATACGAGAAAAGGGTTTTGTTATTAAATTTACACGGAATCTGTAAGAAATAGAATGGATTAATTTAATGGAATCCCATGAACAACAAATCAAACTTTAGGAACGTTTGATTCAGGCTGAAAAAGATAAAGTTGACTATTTGGAAAAAATAGTAAAAGCCAAATAAACTTTGTTTGAAAAATGTATGGAATGTGGATAATCCTGTAAACAACACAACCGATAATCAATTATCTTTGATAGCACATTAATGAATGCAATAGGGGGTGAAAACCGCCCGTATAATTTTTAAAAGTGAAATCATGGAAAATTTAAAAAAAGCGTATATAGCCGGTGGATGTTTTTGGGGTATGGAAGACCTTTTTCGGGTACGCCCGGGGGTAAAAGATACAGAAGTCGGGTACTTAGGAGGGCAAAATGACAATCCAACCTATCAGAATCATCCGGGACATGCTGAAGGCATAGAAATTACCTACGACAGTACCGTTACAAATTATAAAGAGCTGCTGGATTACTTTTTCAGGATGCATGACCCAACAACAGTAGACAGACAGGGCAATGACAAAGGTTCAAGCTACAGATCAGCCATTTTTATTCAGAATGAAGAAGAAAAACAAATCGCTGATGAAGTAATTAAAATTGTTAATGACTCCGGAAAATGGCCCGGGGAGGTTGTTACCACCCTTGAGCCCTTTACAAAATTCTGGGTTGCTGAAGACTATCATCAGGACTACCTTGTCAAAAATCCCAATGGCTATACCTGCCACTTTGAAAGGTTCGGTACTTTTTTGTAAAGCCTAATTCTATTTATTTAAAAAATGACTAAGTGAGTAAATCATTTATAAAAGACAGTACTAAACAAAAAGAGGCCCGAAAGCCTCTTTTTGTATTTCTGGTAGTGATATTTAAACGTTTATTCTGTTCTTACCTCTGGCGTGAACTTCCCGCCAGTGATCCCAAATACCTTTACTGCCACTCTCCAAAACTTCTTAAATAAATGAAAAGTAGCAAATAATAATCAAAACGGTTTAAATAATAATTGGTGTTATGATAGTTCAAAACATATCATACATTTGTCTCACAACAACCAAAACCAAACCACGTGAACTCTAAATTCCGTTTAACCGTTTTCTTACTATTTAATTTTGCAGCAGGCACTGCCTTTGCGCAAAATGCACAGATTGACAGTGTAAGGAACGTTTTGCGTTTTGCTAAAGCCGACACCGTGAAGGTGAATCAGTACAATACCATCGCTGATTTATATAAAGAAATCAATCCGGACTCTACTTTGTTTTATGCTCAGAAAGCAGCAGTTTTAAGCAGGAAAGCAGGATATAATTTTGGTCTGGGTAGTGCTTTTACCAACAAAGGAAATGCATCCATTATTTTAGGGAATTATCCGGTTGCCTTGCACTATTTTAAAAATGCCCAAACAGAATTCAAAATAGCGCTTCAGCAAAATCCGGATAAAAAAGCGTTAAGAAAAGGTCTGGCGCGCGCCTATGCCAGTGCCGGCGTAGTGTATTACGAGCAGAGCAATTATACACAAGCCCTGAAAAATTATGAACAAGCCTTAAAATTATATCAGGAAATTCAGGAACGGCCCGGTATTTCGAAAGTATTAAACAATATAGGGACGGTCTACAAATCACAGCAAATTTATCCTAAGGCCTTATATTACCTGAAAGAAGCTTCTAAAATCCAACTGGCCCTTAAAGAACAAAATGCGCCTATCACGCTAACCAATATCGGCGTTATTTATTTTGAACTGGGCGAATATAAAAATGCCATTCACTATTACGAAAAGGCAAAAAAGGGATTTGACGAAAACCCTAACAACCGCGGATTTGCGCTCTTAAACAATTATCTGGGCGATTATTATAAAAAGCAGGACAACCAGGCACTGGCACTTGAATATTATCAGAAATCACTGGTTCTATACGACGAAATCCAGAATAAATTCGGTGCTTCACTGGCCTTATACAATATTGGATTGTTACTGCAGGAACAGCAAAAATACAGTGAAGCGCTTCCTTTTGCACTTCAATCGCTGGCCTACGCAAAAGAAATAGGCGTGCAGGACCAGACCTTTCATACCGAACAATTGCTGAGCGAATTGTATGAGTCCCTGAATGACCCCAAAGCAGCTTTAGCCCATTACAAAAATTACATCATGGCACGCGACAGCATCATTAACCAGGAAACCAATAAAAAGTTTGCCCTGGCAGAAATGAATTATGAATTTAAAAAGAAAGAAGCCCTGCTTTCCGAAAGCCATAAAAGACAAATTCAGCTGGTTGTTTTTTCGATCTTCGGGGCATTGTTACTGATAGCCTTAGGTATGGTAATTTATAACCGGATGCAGGTCAAACGTCAGCTGACACTCAAAAAAGAAGTGGCCGAATACGAACAAAAGGCCCTGCATTTGCAAATGAATCCGCATTTTGTATTCAACTGCCTGAGTTCGATATCGAGTTTTATTGTGCAAAACGGAACAGATTCCGCTTTAAAATATTTGTCCAAATTTTCCAAGCTAATGCGCCTTACGCTCGAATATTCCAAAGGGTCATTGATTCCGATTGATAAGGAAATCGAAAGCCTGCAGAATTACCTGGAACTCGAACAGCTTCGTTTCCACGATAAATTCGAATTTGAAATTCAGGCCACAGAAAACGTCGAATTTAATATGGGTTTACCGCCCTTGCTCATTCAGCCCTTTGTCGAAAATGCCATTCTTCACGGGATGGTACCTAAAGAGGGGAAAGGGAAAATAAACGTGAATTTTGATGTGCAGCACCAACAATTGGTTTGTACGATTACCGATGACGGAATCGGTTTATCGGAATCGAAAATTTTAAAGGAAAATTCGGTTACAGCCCACCAGTCAATGGCACTGGACATTACAAAAAAACGGCTGAAGATCATGGAATCCATCACCTCCAAATCGGCAAAAATCGAGATCATCGAATTAAATTCGGAACAACAAAAAACGGGCACCAGGGTTACTTTATTCCTTCCTGTTCAATACATACCATAATACCGCAAACCAATGATAACAGCATTACTAATCGACGATGACAAGCATTTACGAACGGGTTTAAAAGCACTTTTAGAACGTTATACCAATGATATTTTTATTGTTGGGGAAGCCGAAAGTGTAAAAACAGGAATCGCAGCCATAGAAAAATTGCGTCCGCAGGTTATTTTTCTGGACATTCATCTGACCGACGGGACAGGTTTTGATATACTCGAACGAATTTCCAAATTAAATGATAAGTTAAAAGCACATGTTGTTTTTATTACTGCGCACGAACAATATGCACTGAAAGCCTTTAGGTTTAGTGCCCTGGATTTTATTCTGAAACCTGTTGACCCCGAAGAATTACAGCTCACGATGGCCAAAATCAAAGAAGCGGTCGGAAAAAACAATTCATTTGAGAACATCGATTTATTGCTCGAAAACATCCGAAAGAAAGTTGACAATTTCAAGAGAATCGCTTTATCTACCAGTGACGGAATCCATTTGTTTGAAGTATCGGATATTATCCGTTGTGAAGCCAAAATCAATTATACCCAGTTCTTTATCAAAAACCATAAGCCGGTTTTGATTTCGAAAACACTTAAGGAATACGAAGAACTGCTTTCGGAACACGGTTTTGAGCGTATTCACCAGTCACATCTAATCAATTTATCCTATCTGAAATCCTATATTAAAACAGATGGCGGATATGTGATTATGGCGGATAATGCCCATATTCCGATTGCCCAGAGCAAGAAAGAAAAATTGCAGGAATTAATCAATTCACTTTAACACAAAATCATCCCCGATATTTTCTAACGCATATCCAAACGACTAAAAATTATGAGAAAAAAATTACTCTTATTGGCATTACTATTCACCGCAATAGTAAATGCCCAGAACGTCTCTGTGCCTGATGCAGCCTTTAAGGCAAAATTACTGGAAGCTGATATTACTAATATCATCGCCTTTAATGCAGCCGGAAACGCTATAAAAATTGACAGCAATAATGACGGGGAAATTCAGAACAGCGAAGCACTGGCCGTGTCGAGACTGCGCATTTGGAATTCGTCTATTCTTGACCTGACCGGAATTTCCAGTTTTACCAATCTTAAAAATTTAGACTGTACCAATAATTACCTGCTGAATCTCGATGTTAGCAGCTTAGCAAATCTGGTTACTTTAAACTGCTCCGGAAATTTTATCGGAACATTAGACGTGAGTGCATCGCCCAATCTGACGCAGTTATTTTGTGATGGCAACAGATTATCGAATCTGAATATAAACGGTCTCACCAAACTTACTTTATTGTATTGCAGCAACAATCAACTGACCAATTTAAACCTGACAGGTACAACAGACCTAAATGCGTTTATTGGCGAAAACAATAAACTGACCACTCTTAACATAAACGGTTTGCTCAATCTTAAAACCATAATATGCAATAACAATAAGCTGGCGAGCTTAAATGTAAGCAGCGCAACAAATCTTGAAGACATACACTGTGGCCATAACCTGCTGACGAGCCTCGATGTCAGTGCTTTGCCTAATCTTACGCAGCTTAATTGTTTTTACAACCAGATTACGAATTTAGAGGTAAGCAATGCAACAAAGCTGAAAGTTTTGAGCTGTGGTGAAAATAGTATTGCAACCCTGAATTTAAACAATCTGACAGCACTTACGACTTTAGAATGTTCTTATTTGCCGAACAATTTAATCATTAACGGCGCAAACTTAAATGCGCTTAAAAACTTCCTGTATACCGGTACCAATTCAGTGATAACGCTAAACGGATTTCCGGCTGTTGAAAACCTGAACCTGAGTTTAGCACAGGCAAACGTAACTTTAAATGTGTCCGGTTTTAACCCGCTCGCTAATTTGTATTTGTTTGGTAATCCCACCACCAGTTTAACCATAAACGGTTCAGGGGTAACAAAAATCAAAGCCATAAACTGTTCCAATAGCCAGCTGACGAGTCTGAACTTAAACGGATTAAGTGATTTGAATTCGTTAATTTGCAACAACAATAAACTGACTACCTTAGACCTGTCTAATCTGTCTCATCTGGAGTACCTGGATTTTAGCCGAAACAAAATTACCGAAGCCGATTTAAGCCTGCTGCCCAATTTAAAGCATTTAAATGTCAGCAACAACAAACTTACCAGCCTGAACGTAAGTGGATTATCGGGCCTTGAATATTTGGATTGTTCCAGCGATGCTTCAACAGATATTATAGGCAATCAGCTTACGGAATTAAATGTGACAGGTTTAACCAATCTTACATATTTAGACTGCTCCAACTATTTATTTGACAATGTATTAGGTGCAGCAGGAAACCGAATCACGTCTCTGGATTTGAATCATTTAATTCATTTAGAACAATTAAAACTTTCCAAAAACCGTCTGGCCAGTCTGATTGTAGACGGATTAACCAGTCTTACAACTTTGGATTGTTCGTATAATCTGCTGACTAATCTGGATTTGAACGGCTTAACAAATATTACGAATTTAAATTACGCCCACAATCAGCTGTCTAACCTGAATATGACAGGTCTCGTTAAGATTACCGAATTAGATTGTTCGCATAACAATATCAGTACGCTAAATGTGGAAGCGATGCCAAATCTTACCAGATTGAACTGCAGCAACAATAAAATTGTAACATTAGGTATAAATGGTCTTAACCAACTCGCTAATTTATATTGCGATAACAATCAGATTACGGCACTGGACGTCAATTCCTTTTTAAATCTGACAGAATTCAGCTGTAACAGCAATCAACTGACAACCCTTGAAGTGAACAACCTGACAAAGCTTGTTTATTTTCAATGTAATGGAAATCACCTGACGACTATAAATGTGAGTGCCCTGACCAATCTGGTCAATTTTACCTGCAGTTTTAACCAATTAACCAGTGTTGACGTATTGCCGCTCACAAAGCTCGTTTATTTTCAATGTGATAACAATCAGCTTACTACACTTGACGTAAATACCCTGACTAATCTTGTTGAGCTTAATTGCGGTTTTAATCAGCTTAGTACTATTGATGTCACTCCGCTGACCCATTTGCGAAGTCTGATATGCGCCCACAATCAGCTTACAACCCTTGATCTACATAACGCTCCGGATATGGAAGGACTGTATTGCAATGACAATCAGATTGCCACACTGGATGTAAGCGTGCAAAACAAACTGATGTATTTATGGTGCCAAAACAATGCACTTGCCACTTTATTCCTGAAAAACGGAAGTAACGAAGTAGATTTAAGATTTGCAGACAACCCGGCATTAACATATATCTGTGCTGATGATGCGCAGCTGGCGTCTGTGCAGACAGCACTTAACAATCTCGGAATGAATGCAACAGTATCGAATTCGTATTGTAGTATTAGTCCCGGAGGACCGCACAATACCGTGATCGGAACCACTATATTTGATGGCAATAATAACGGCTGTAACCTTAATGATCCTTTACATCCGAACATTCGAATAGACATCAGCGATGGTGCTGCTATCGGAAGTGCTTTTACAAATGCAGAAGGAATCTCGACCTTTTACACGCAAGCCGGAAATTTTGATATTTATCCCAACATAGAAAATGCAGCTGCTTTCAATATTTCGCCGGCCGCTGCTTCGATCTCCTTTCCGGATGACAATTACAATACCAGCAACCAAAGTTTTTGCCTGTCTGCCAACGGAGTCCTTCCTGATCTGGAAATCGTCATAAGCCCGGTTACTCCGGCAAGGCCAGGTTTTGAAGCCACCTATAGAGTAGTCTATAAAAATAAAGGAAACCAGGTACTGTCGGGTACTGTTACACTGGCGTTTGATGATGCAAAACTGAATTTGCTTTCTGCCCAGCCGGCAGCAGCTGCTCAGACAACCAATAATTTAAGTTGGGATTACGGTGCTCTTTTGCCATTCGAAAGCCGTGTTATCGAACTTGTATTTAAGGTAAATTCTCCGCAGGAAAGCCCTGCTGTGAATAATGGCGATGTAGTAAACTTTGTCACCGCCATAACACCGGTTACAGGCGATATAACTCCGGCAGACAATACCTTTGCCTTCAATCAGATTGTTGTAGGTGCTTTTGATCCTAATGATATAACCTGTTTAGAAGGGCAGAGCGTTTCCCCGGGTACGATTGGTGATTACCTGCATTATACCGTCAATTTTGAAAATACCGGAACGTATGCAGCCGAGACTGTAATTGTAAAAGTGGTAATTGATGAAAGCAAATACAATATCCATTCGTTGCAATTGTTAGACACCTCACATCCGTCACAAACCATTATTCGGGGGAATGTAGTTGAATTTGTTTTTTCGCATATCAATTTAGTTGCACCGCCTGTTGCTCAGGTTACCGCAAAAGGCCCTCCGGTGGGTGGTCATGGCAGTATATTGTTTAAAATACAGACTTTAGACAATCTGATAAGTGGTGATAAGGTCGAAAAACAAGCGGATATCTTTTTTGATTACAACGCTCCAATTGAAACCAATAAAGCCGAAACGGTTTTCCAATCGCTGGGCACCAAAGATTTTGAAATGGATAAAAGCATTACACTGTATCCAAATCCTACCACAGGAAATGTGACGATCAATTGTGACAATACGATCAAAAAAATAGAGTTGTTTGATGTTCAGGGAAGAATCCTGCAAACCAAAATTGAAGACAGTAACGCTACGCAGCTCAATATTTCAAACAGAGCCAACGGACTTTACTTTGTCAGAATTACGACTGCTAACGGTACTAAAGTCGAAAAAGTAATTAAGGAATAATTCAGGTAATTCTATTCCGCTTAGAAGCCTTCTGAAATCATACGATTTTGGAAGGCTTTTTTTATATTTAATTCGAAATAAAAACATGCTT
Organism: Flavobacterium sp. ENC; assembly: GCF_020991415.1. Lineage (GTDB taxonomy): Bacteria > Bacteroidota > Bacteroidia > Flavobacteriales > Flavobacteriaceae > Flavobacterium. The sequence goes on from NZ_JAJMOY010000002.1 coordinate 567,679, forward strand.
TTGCAGTTTCGAATTAGGGTAACAGAAACTATTTCTTCTGAAACACACGAACATATTCCACTTCAAATTTAGCCGGAAATATAGTATCATCTATAGTAGGTCCGGCCATGTCACCGCCAATAGCCAGGTTCAGCAAAAAGTACTGCGGATTGTTGTACGGCCATGAATTTTTTCCTTTTCCATCATTCACGTAAGTGTGAAAAGTTACGCCATCAACAGCGATCACCAGTTTTTCGGGAGTCCACGTTAACTGGTAGTTGTGAAATACGGAACAGGCATCGTTTAGGGTAGTTTCTCCGCCGTTTCCAAAGGTACCGGCAGTAGACTGGTTGTGAATCGTGCCATAAATTTTCGTCGGATTCATACCAACCTGCTCCATAATGTCGATCTCGCCATTAAGCGGGTAGGGGTCATCATTAGATCCCAGCATCCATATGGCCGGCCAGGTACCAACACCGCATGGAAGCTTGGCGTGTACTTCCATAAAACCATACGTCCAGTCGGCTTTACCCAAAGTAATCAGCCTTGCAGAGGTATAGGACTGTCCACCGTAATCGGCCTCCGTACTTAGTTTTTCTTTGCGGGCCGTGATGATTAATTTTCCATTTTCAACCTTGGAATTTTCAAGTCTGGCCCTCGAATAATATTGTTTTTCATTGTTGTACCAGCCTGTTTTATTGGCTTCCGTATCATAGGTCCATTTTGCAGGATTGGGCAGTCCGTCGACATCAAACTCATCCGACCAGACGAGTTTATATCCTGCAGGTGCTTCAATGGAACTATCCGGTGTTGCGCTTTTGGGATCCGCTGCACCGGAGTTATCGTCTTTGTTGCAGGATATCAGGGCTGTTAGAAACACCAGAGCGAGTAAAGTGGTTTGGTACATTTTTAAAATTTTAGATTAGGAGGAATAAAGATGTAACGGGATAGCACCGGTATTATTTCATTACGTTATTGTTATGGGCTTTCAGGCATAATAAAAAAAGCCTTTTTCGCGATGAAAAGGCTTTTGTTATTTTTCAGGTTTATTTTTTCAGATTAGATTTTAACCAGTTCTACTCTGCGGTTTTCGGCTTTATTTTCTTCCGTATTATTTTCTTTCAAAGGCTTTTCAGAACCAAATCCGGCGGCTTTTAAACGTTTGATATCAATTCCTTTCGCTGCCAAAGCATACATGACGGTATTGGCCCTGTCAATGGAGAGTTTTTGGTTTTTAACAGCGGTGCCGGTGTTGTCCGTATGGCCTTCTATTGATAATTTAAGATTTGGATTAGCAGTAAGCAAGGCAAAAATTTCGTCTGTGATTTTTTCTCCATCCGGCTGTAAAGTAGCCTTGTCCGTAGCAAAATTGATATGCAGAATAGCTTTACCTGTTTTGTCAATGTCACTTTTCATTTGTTCGGCCGAATATTTTTTGATCGTTTGTTCAAAATCTTTGAGTTCCATGATAAAAACATTTCCTTGTGCCGAGTTGGACTGAACGTTGACCATATATTTTTTACCGCCGTTTTTGAAAGCGTAAACAGCAAACGGAGCATCACTTTCTCTTAGAAGGCCACTGGTACCCTTTTTTCCGGTCCACATATTTTTTTCCAGTTTTGCTCTTTGATTTTCATCCTCCGGAAAATCACCCTGGTATATTTTTTTCGCACCTATTTTGTCAAGGTAGTCGTAAACACTTTTATCAAAAAGTTTTTGATTGAAATCTTTACCTTCCGCACCTTCAAAAGCTAAAATTCCCAATTTACCCTCGGTAGTATAGATGTTATTTCCAATAAAGTTTTGCATTGTTTCATACTCAAAAAACTCAGAAAGCCCCTCTTTCGCATGGGCTATCCTTAATCCGGCAGGAGCAGTAATAAAAGGGAAATTGCCAATATTTTGTAAGTCGGGCACCTCATCCCAGTTTATTTCCGTTGACGATGCTTCGTTACCTGTGGCTGGTATTGAAGGGGCTTGCGTTTTTTGTTCCGTGTTTTCAATTTTTTCTTCTTTTTTACAGGAGAATAAAGTGATTGCTAATAGGGCGACAAGGACTGTTTTTTTCATCTTTAAGTTATAGTTTAGATTTTCAGAATAAAGTAGTACCAATTTCTCATTTTATGTCAAAAGAGATTCAGTTATACTGTTCCATGCTGATTTTAAATAAGTTCATTTTTAGTATAGCTAATATAAAACTATTTATCAGAAGCTTTATTGTTTTTTACAGGTAAGTCTTCATTCCGTTGCACTTTTTTTTATGAAATTATTACCGGAGTTGATCTGTTTTTAAATTATTGTCGTTTAAGTGATTATCAACTTTTGATGATCTTCGGGGCTTTGGTTTTACAAAAAAAATAAAAATATTTTATATTAACTCTACTAAGTTTATAGAATTTGTATATATTTGCAACAGCAGAAAAAAATTCTGCATGACTTATCCAGAAAGACGGAGGGAATAGGCCCGATGATGTCTTAGCAACCTGTTGCCAAATAAGGTGCTAAATCCTTCCGCTGTGGCGGACAGATAAGAAAGATTGCTTCAATCTGAATAAGGTCATCATTGTAAAATTATTTATTATTTAAAATGAAAACCAACTCCTGTTTTTTAAACACCGGTCATGAGCTTTTGAATTCACTTTTCGAAGAAAATAGTCTTTCCGGTTTCCGAATGCGAAAGCATTAATTAATTCCTTTCTTAATTTTTAACACCATTTGCTAAGGGCCTTTTTACATGCGGCCTGCGGGAATTTTTTTTTCCGTAGTAAACTAAAATGAAAAAAATCGTATTCAGCGTTTCACTTAACCATCAAAATAAAATGAAAAAAATACTGGCAGGTTTTGCCTTATTGCTTGGAGTAGCACAAACTCAGGCACAGGAAAGTAATTTAAAATTAAAAGGAACTGTTGCCGATACAGTGGTGTCCTATGTTTATTTGCAAAAGTTTCACAATAAAATGTTTACCACAATAGATTCTGCAAAGGTCAAAGACGGAAATTTTAGTTTTAAAACAAAAGTCAAAATACCGGAATTATATGGTTTAAGTGTCAATACAGAAGAATCGCCCTTATATATTTTCCTTGAAAAATCCCCAATTAACGTCAAATTAAGTACAAAGAAATATTATAGTGCGTCTGTAGTAGAAGGTTCTGAAAGCCAGAATTTATTTGATGCGTATCGAAAAGCAAAAGATCCCGAAATCAGTAAATTCATTACAGAAAACCCTAAATCTATCGTTTCGGCTTATGTTTTATACCGAAACTGGTCGTACAGGTTAACGCCGGAACAAATCACCGGAAACATTGCTTTACTGGATAAAAGCCTGCAGAACACCACTTATGTGAAAGAGCTCAAAGAACTGGTTACGGTTTTAGACGGACTGGCGGTTGGAAAAAAAGCGCCCGATTTTACAGCTAATGATCCGCAGGGCAAAGCCGTTCGTCTTTCTGAAAACCTGAAAGGCTATACTTTAGTAGATTTCTGGGCTTCCTGGTGCGGACCCTGCCGAAGAGAAAATCCAAATGTAGTGGCAGCTTACCGGGAATTTCACGACAAAGGCTTTAATATCGTAGGCGTTTCTTTAGATAAAAAGAAAGAAAACTGGATTAAAGGAATTCAGGAGGATAATTTAAGCTGGCTGCACGTTTCCGATTTATTGTTCTGGAACAGTGCGGTGGCCAAATTATATGGTGTAAGAGCCATTCCCGGGAATTATTTAGTCGACTCAAAAGGAATTATCGTAGCAAAAAACCTTCACGGGGAAGAATTACAGACTACGCTTAAATCGCTTTTGAACAAATAAAATTTGATTAATTTAAATGATAAAGGAAATGAATGTTATTGAGCCAACAGAAAAACCAATTGAATTAGAGTGTTATTTCTCTAAGTTTAGAGCAAATACAATAGGAGTAGACCATCGTTTTAAATCCGTTTATGGAAAACAAAACCTGCTGTATGCAGATTGGGTGGCCAGCGGAAGATTATACGCTCCGATTGAGGATATTATGCTAACTAAAATTGGTCCGATGATTGCCAATACGCATTCGTTTTCCAGCCAGACCGGAAAAGCTTCAACGTATGCCTATCAGTACGCGAGGGAAATTATTAAAAAGTCGGTTAATGCCAATGAAACTGATGTTCTGGTGACCACGGGAACCGGAATGACGGCAGCCTTATCAAAACTGCAAAGAATAATGGGGTTGCTGCGCACCAACGATGAGGAAGACAAACCTGTTGTTTTCATCACACATATGGAGCACCATTCCAATCAGGTTCCCTGGTATGAAACCAATGCTGAAGTTGTCATTTTACCTGCGGGTGAAAATAATCTGGTTGATCCTGAAATTCTTTCCGCAGCAATTAAAAAATACGCGGGAAGAAGTTTAAAAATAGGTTCGTTTACGGCTTGTTCGAATGTGACGGGAATTATTACGCCGTATCACGAACTAGCCAGGATTATGCACCAGCATGGCGGACTTTGTTTTGTTGATTTTGCTGCTTCGGCACCCTATGTTAAAATCGATATGCATCCCAAAGATCCTGAACAGCAACTGGATGCTATTTTCTTTTCTCCGCATAAATTTTTAGGCGGCCCCGGAACCTGTGGTGTTTTAGTTTTTAATGAGAACTTATACAAATCCGATTTTCCCGATAATCCGGGAGGAGGAAATGTCAAGTGGACAAACCCTTTAGGAAAATATTGTTACAGCGATGTCATAGAAGTACGGGAAGACGGCGGAACTCCGGGTTTTCTTCAGGTGATCCGGGCTGCTCTGGCATTAGAATTAAAAGATAAAATGGGAGTGGAAAACATTAAAAACAGGGAAAAAGAACTGCTGGATCTTTGTTTTTCCAGACTTCAGAAAATAAAAGGGCTGTCTGTTTTGGGGGATCTGAAAACGGAACGAATTGGATGTGTTTCTTTTGTAATCGAAGATATTCACTATAACTTAATCGTACGGCTTTTAAATGACCGGTTCGGAATCCAGGTTCGCGGCGGCTGGTCCTGTGCCAGTACATATGCGCATTATCTTTTTAATATCAACGAGAAAAAATCGGCAGAAATTACCAACGAGCTGTTGCAGCGAAACCAAACCAATAAGCCGGGCTGGGTGCGTTTGTCACTGCATCCGATTATGACCAATGAGGAGTTATCATTTGTCTGCAATGCAATCGAACAGGTGGCTTTGAACTATAAAGAGTGGCAGAAAGCGTATCAGTACAATCCGGCCACCAATGAATTCGAAAATACTGAAATCAAAGAAACTATAGCCGATGAAGTAAAGACATGGTTTACGTTAGAATAAAACATAAACGCCCTAAAAACAGTAAACCTGACAGTTTTTTAAAAGTGTCAGGTTTACTTATATTGTTATCTCAATTTTAGCTCATCATTATAAAAGTTCCGGGCTCTTCGTCACTTTCTTCTTTCCTGTCATCTTCCGAATCCTCTTCTTCCCAGTCATTTTCATCATACTCCGATTCGAAATCATCCTCAAGATCCTCTTCCAGTTCTCCAAGCTCTAAGTTGTAATGGTTACTGGCTGTTAATGAAGATGCACCGCCCTCCAGGTAATCATCATAATGCAGGAGCAGCTGCTCTTCATAAGAGGTAAGATCGCCTGCGGATTCATCAAATGTGTATAAGTAATTTTGGGATTTCATATATATCAGTATTAAATTAATAGCTTTTTCGGTTGCCTGACCTTTCCATTAGGCACTTTTAAAGGTACAGTTTATACATTGGGTGATTTTATATAATTTTTGCAAATCATTGTTTAATTTTCATCAGAATAGCATGTAAGTATATTGTTTACGATTTAATGTCATCTAACGAACTAACTCCGTTTCCATTTGATTTCTTTACTACTGTAATTTGTCCGTTCAGTTCCATAACAACGGCTTTAACGTCCTCAATCTGGTCGATTCCCGAGTTTCTTATTGTTGAAAATACTTCCCCTTTGGTTATGGCTTCCTTTGCCATGGTCTTTTCTATAAACTTTCCGTCATAGAAAATAAGGCTTGGCATCGCATTGATAAGCTTTTCCATTTTACGGGATGAACGGGCCGTTTTCGCAAAAATGTATTGCAATATAATAATCAGGAACAGTACAATGGCGCCTTCTATAAGAGGTACAATGGCCAGCATCATATACGACAGCGTCGATCCCAAAGCGACGGTTACCACAAAGTCAAAAGCGTTAAGTTTGGCCAGCGTACGTTTGCCGGAAATCCTGACGAAAAAAAATAACGTAATAAAGGCAATGACGGTCGCAAGGACAACATGCCCGATGCTTTTCCAGTCTTTAAAAAATAGTTCTTCCATATTCTTCTCATTAAATTGCGCAGCAGAAAGATTACCGAAGTCCTAAAAATGAAAACCCCGGTAATTGTCACTACTGAGGTTTTCGTTATAGTATTCAATTATACTGCCTTGAAACTGCTTAGTCTATTTTGAGACTGTCATCCGTAAAAGTTTCCGGTTCACGGTCGTTTTCATCATAATCTTCTACAAGATCGTCGTCCAAATCATCCTCGTCAAGATCATCCTCTTCCAAATCATCTTCTTCGAAATCATCTTCTTCCAGATCGCTATCATCGAAGTCCTCTTCCGTATCTTCCTGATCGTCTCTTTCGAGTGCATTGGAAAATTCATTGTCGAGATAGTCGCCACTGGCTGTATCTTCAGTACCATCTAAAAATTGTTCTTGTGGTGTCTCTTCATCGCCAAGCTGCTCTTGTTGATATTGATCTACATAGCTTTGGTTGTTCTCGTTGAAATTAGGTTCGTTCGAATCATAATTTCTGTTGTTATCTGTGATCATAGTATTTCTATTTAAGTAGTTAAAAATTCTAACTGTTAGTTGCTGCGCTTCCGGTACTTCCGGCGCCGCCTGAATTATTGTTTCCTTCTTCTTCATAACGATTCGGATCTGTGCCGTCTTCATCACGTTCGTCTTCCCAGTCACCCGTGTTCGGCTGTTCATCAGGGGTATTGTTGACTGCCTGACTTGCCATTTGTGCATGATAAGGGCATTTTTGAAGTTCTTCGCTAGTGTAATTATTTACATTTTCCATGACTGTATATTTTTTAGTTTTTTTAATATCCTAAAATTAGAGCATGGATACAGATTTCGACTTACAGGAAAAGTAGGATTTGTTATCAAATTAACATGCACTGCCTCATAGCTTTAAGATAGAATGGTTCATTATATTCGGTTATTTCCAAATATTTGGATTCATTATAAAAGCAATAATCCAGGTTAGTGACAGAAAGATTTTGGTTTTTAGGGGAATTGTGGATGAAAATAATTTTCTGGCTGACATAAATAGTTACAATCAGGAAATTCCATCAACGGAGGATGTTCAGGCAGTCACCGATTGTAAATATCTGGTATTGTCTAAAAGTGCCATGAAAGAATTGTCGGCGACTATAATTGAGTGGGACAAAATTATCGCCAAGATTATGTCGAAAGGATTAGCAGATAAAGTCAACAGATCAGTCCAATGATGACAGAAGGTACCAGGGAACGGTACCAGAAATTTTTAGCTGCTTATCAGGCTCAGGCCAACAGAATTCCGCTTTCCTAGATCGCTTCCTACTTAGGAATTACGCAATCTTCGTTAAGCAGAATACGAAAGAGTATGCTCTGAAGCAAATAAGAGCAGTAAAGGCTAAACAACTAATAAATGACTATTTTTTAGATACAAGTAATGATTCATTGTTTTAAAAAGAATGAATCATTACTGTTTTTGCGATACTTCGGCGAAAGCGGTAATTTTATTTTTACAGATCTGTAATAAAATTAATCTTTTATGATTTTCTGTGTATCGGAACCAAATTCTGTGATGATTTTTACGAAATAAACTCCCGCAGGAAGGCCTTCCAGTTTAAGTGTAGCCTTAGTATTGTTTTCTGATTCTGTTTTAATCTGTTTACCATTAGATTCCGATACTATAATTTGTAAAATAGTATGCTCCGAATCAACCGTTACATAATCATGGGTAGGATTTGGATATATTCGAATAGTGCTGTCGTTTTTACTGGTATAGGTCGGAACCGATAGTGTCGCAGGACAATTGACTGCTGTTGGTGTATTTTTATTTACAAGAGTTCCGTCACCCAATTGTCCACTGGTATTCAGTCCCCATGCCCACAGTGTACCATCACTTTTTCTGGCCATACTATAATAAGTACCTGCATTAATTTCAGTCCAGTCACTTGCGGTACCAATCTGAACCGGAAAGTTTCTGTCGCTGTTTGTTCCGTCTCCTAGCTCACCTTTTGTATTTCGCCCCCAGGCCCAAAGTGTGCCGTCTGCTTTTATGCCAAGAGTATGTGACCAGCCGCCGCTAATTTTACTCCAGTTCGTCCCCGTACCTACCTGCGTAGGCCTGTTAGTTCCGAGTGTACTGGTTCCATTACCCAGTTGCCCGTATTCGTTCGATCCCCAGGTCCATAACGTTCCATTGGTTTTTATGGCAAGGGTATGATAGTTACCCGCTTCAACCACATTCCAGTCGGTATCCAGGCCTATTTTTGTTGGTGTCTTTTTGAATGTATTGGTTTTATCTCCCAATTGGCCATACGAATTATTTCCCCAGGCCCAGAGTGTCCCATCTGTTTTTATGGCAAAAGAAGACTCATAACCGGCACTAATTTTAAGCCAGTCATTAGCTGAGCCTATGCGGGTGGGTACCTTTTCATCATCACGGGACCCATTTCCCAATTGTCCTTCATAATTATGTCCCCAGGCCCAAAGCGTCCCGTCTGTTTTTAATGCTAATGTAAATCTGTAACAGGTACTAACTTTAGACCAGTTGGTGGCCGTTGTAACCTGAGTAGGGGTACTTTTAGAAATATTTGTTCCGTCTCCCAATTGGCCCAGGTAATTTTCACCCCAGCCCCAAAGTGTACCATCTGTTTTTATGGCAAGTGTATTATACCATCCACAGGTAATACTGCTCCAATTAGCATCATTGCCCACCTGCACCGGTAACTTTTTAGCTATTTTGGTGTCATCGCCTAAATTGCCGGAAGTATTGTTTCCCCATGTCCAGATCGTATTGTTGGTCATTACAACAATATTATGATTATATCCTGCACTTATTCCCTGAAAACATTGTGCAGAAGCCGAACAATATGCCAGCCCTATGAGACTAAAAGTTATGATTTTAAAGAGTAATTTTTTTTGCATAAATAGAATGTTTCCGGTTGTAGAAGACTATAAAGTTAAAAGCAGGCCACTAATAATAAAAGTTGTTGCAGTAAGATAATTAAATAAAAAAGTCCTTCAGAAAATCTGAAGGACTTCAAGTAAAGTGGATTACTTTTTAGATTCTTCGATAGAAACTTTTCTAAACTCTTTTAAAAGTTTTTCAATTTCCAAAGATGATTTACGAGCTCTGGCTCCTGCAGCTTTAACTCCTTTTTCTGATAATGCTTCAGATTCTGTTTTAAAAACTTCAATTTCAGCGTTAATCTTCGCTACTAAATCTTTCATATTTGTTTTTTTAAATTACCGCACAAAAGTAGAAGTTAAAATGATAAATACTAATACTCTAAATGTAAATTCTTTTATTTTTTTTACAGTTCTAAAAAATAAGGTAAATGATGCTCTGGAAATGATAAAATAATCAGCATTACGTCTCCTTTCAAAGTAAAAAAAATCCTAACTTGTAGTACAGTGTTTTATACTTTTAAATCATAAGTAAAAATAGCAATACCTATAAAAAAAAACAGATGAAAACTATAGTAAAACTTCAAACAAAAAGATCCTCTTTCAGTGTGGCAGGTATTATCCTGATTACGACTATGCTCTTTACTTCCGGCACTATTTTGGGTCAAAAAAAAGAGATTATGGTTCGCCTCTCCGAAATTGAAATTTATCCCGAATATGTATCGCAATATAAAGCAATCCTAAAAGAAGAATCTTCGGCTTCCGTAAAGTTAGAACCGGGAGTTCTGGCTATCTTTCCGATGTCTCAAAAAAACGATTCCACCCAAATAAGGATAATAGAAATGTATCAGGATAAAGATTCCTATCAATTACATTTAAAAACGCCTCATTTTCAAAAATATAAAACCACTACTCTTAAGATGGTGAAGGCATTGAAGCTGGTTGATATGAACGCCATTGATCCTGAATCAATGAAAATGTTGTTCAGGAAAATGGAGGAGTAACAGCACTTGAATCTAATGCAATAAGTATAATGCATTTGTTAAATATGTAATAGATGTATTTAATTTTCAGTGTATTATGATTTTTTTGTAAATTACATCTTAAAAAAATAATTACGCCAGAAATAATTGTCAACTTTAAAATCTCACTTTACTATGATACAATTAACTGTAAACGGCAAAACGGAAAAACTCGATGTAAGCCCCGAAATGCCTTTGTTATGGGCCATAAGGGACACATTAGGACTTACCGGAACTAAATTTGGCTGTGGTGTTGCCCAGTGCGGTGCCTGTGTGGTACATCTTGATGGGGAAGCCGTGCGTTCGTGCGTCACAAAAATGAGCCGTGCCGAAGGCAAAAATATAGTTACGATAGAAGGACTATCTGAAAATAATGACCATCCGGCCCAAAAAGCCTGGCAGGAAATTGATGTACCACAGTGCGGCTATTGTCATTCCGGACAAATCATGTCGGCAGCTGTGCTTCTTCGCGAAAATCCAAATCCTACAGATCAGGACATAGACGATGCCATGGCAGGAAATATTTGCAGATGCGGCACCTATCCGCGAATTCGCAAAGCCATACAACTTGCTTCACAATTGCAGGAGAAAAGTAAAATCTGATCCCGAAAAAGAAAACAAAGCTTATGCCGACAAAAACAAAAATTATAGTGATAGCCATACTACTAGTCTCTACTATTGGACTGGCATTTACCGTTTCGCTGCACCGGGCAGCAGGGAAAGAATATCTGACCTTTACCCCTGTAAAAAAAGACAGTGCAGCGTCTGTTGCCGCTTTTAAACAGGTTTATAAAGTACTCATGAGTCCGCGTTGTGTTAATTGTCACCCCAAAGGCGATATTCCGCTTCAGGGTGATAATAGCGTGATTCACACGATGCAGCCCAAGCGCGGAAAAGACGGAAAAGGTATTTATGCCATGAAATGTGCGAATTGCCACCAGCCCGCCAACAGTCCGGGACTTCACACACCACCCGGAAATCCCGAATGGCATCTGCCGCCTGCCGATATGAAAATGGTATTTGAAGGAAAAACAGCTCACGAACTGGCCAGACAACTGATAAATCCGGAACTTAACGGACATAAAGACCTGCAGAAACTCATAGCCCATGCCGATGACGGACTGGTAAAAGCAGGATGGAATCCCGGAAAGGGCAGGACCGTTCCGCCTTTAACGCATGCCCAGTTTAAAAAAGCCTGGATTACCTGGCTGCAAACTGGTGCTTATGCTCCTGCAAAATAGTTTTTCTTACCTTTTAATACCCAAGTGATGACTAAAAATAACAACATAGATACTACAAGAAGAAATTTTCTAAAACTAACCGGTTTGGGAGGTGCTGCACTTTGTCTTGGCTTTTATTTCCCTGCAGACGGAGTGCCGGCGCTTGTAAGGCCTTCTGAACTGAGCGAATCAGAAATCGAATTATGTCCGTGGATTATTATCAATCCGTCAGGGAAAGTAACCATAGTGAACCACAGGGCAGAGATGGGCCAGGGATCTTATCAGTCGGTACCTCAAATTGTAGCCGAAGAACTGGAAGTGGATATGAAAGACATCAATGTCATTTTTGCCATCGGAAACGAAAAAAAATATGGCGGACAGGTAACCGGAGGAAGCTCGACAATCCGGTCTTCCTATAAAAATCTCCTGAAATTAAGTGCCACTGCCAGAGAAATGCTAATTGCAGCTGCGGCCGCACAGTGGAATGTTCCAATAACAGATTGTTATGCCGAATCGGGACATGTTATTCATAAACCCTCCGGAAAAACATTGCATTATGGAGCACTTGCAGCAGCAGCCTCAAAACTGCCGGCTCCTAAAGAACCAAAACTAAAGAAAATATCCGAATACAAACTCATTCGAAAACCACTGAAACGAATTGATACACCGCTTAAAACAAACGGGGCATTAATTTTCGGACTCGATAAAAGAATTCCCGGAATGTTATTTGCTTCCGTAGAACGGGATCCCCGCTTTTTGGGAAAAGTAAAAAGCTTTGACGCCAGCGGCGCTTTAAAAGTTCCGGGGGTAAAGCGTGTTTTTAAAGTAAAAATGGGTTACTACGAATACATGCGTGAAGGTATTGCCGTCGTAGCCGATTCGACCTGGGCGGCACTTCAGGGGCGAAAAGAACTAAAAATAGAATGGGATACCAGCGGTTTTAAACACTGGAGCAGCCCGGAGATATTTGAAACGCAGCAAAATGTATTGCGTACCCAGGAAGGAATGCTTCTTAAAACACAAGGCAATCCGAATGAAATATTATCCGGAACAGCCAAAAAAGTAGATGTGGTGTATCAGACTCCCTATCAGTCACATGTGGCTATGGAACCTGTTAACTGTATTGCCCATCATAAAGGGGATTCTATCGAAATTTGGGGTCCTATACAAGCCCCGGGATGGATTCAGGATTACGTCAGCAAACAATTTGGCATTGCTAAAGAGAAAGTAATCGTAAACATGACTTTTCTGGGCGGTGGTTTCGGAAGAAAAGCGATGATGGATTATCCGCACGAGGCGGTGTTCATTTCAAAAGAAATTGGCGGTCCGGTTCAGGTCATCTGGACCAGGGAAGATGATGCTACTTTAGGCCCGTTTCGTCCCGGAATTTCGTATCGTTGTGAAGGAACAATTGCAGACGGAAAAATTGAAGCCCTGAAATTCAGAATGGCCGGGCAAAATAACGACCACTGGCGCGGAGGATCAAAAACGAAAGCCAACGGAAGTACCAGTGAAGGATTTTTAAAACCGTATTATAAGAGTATTAAAAACCTTAGTATTGCCGATGTACTTTTTGAAACCTCAATTCCCACAAGTTTCTGGCGATCGGTTTATGCTTCTACCAACGGATTTGCCTACGAAAGTTTTATTGATGAAATGGCACACGAAGCGGGTAAAGATCCGTTAGATTTCCGTCGCGATCATCTGCAGGAAGAGCGTTGCCAAAAAGTAATCGATAAAATGGAAGAGGTGTCCGGCTGGAAAAAACGTTTAAAAAATGAAGGATATGGTGTTGCCATAACGGAATGTTTCAATTCCACCGTTGGCCAGGTGGTAAAGGTCTCCAAAAATCCAAACGGTGGCGTCAGGATTGATAAAGTCTGGGCGGTTATGGACTGTGGCTGGTATGTAAACCCTGATATTATCGAAGCTCAGGTCGAAGGATCCATAATAATGGGACTGGGCGCCGCAACGACACACCAGATCACCTTTAAAGACAATGTAGCAGAACAGCATAATTTTTATGATTATCCGTTACCGCGTATCAACGAAATTCCTCCCATCGAAGTATTTATAATAGACAACGAAGAAGATGCCGGCGGGGTAGGCGAACCCGGACTTCCGCCTTTTGCACCTGCTCTGACCAATGCTATTTTCGATTTGACAGGAAAACGAATACGGACTTTGCCCTTTACGCTTGGAGCCGTTTAATTATAAATTAAAAGCACTAAACATCACTTTCGTTTATTTTTCGGAGGGGAAGTGATTTCAGAAAATTAGTTAAAAATATGATGCACGAATTGTTGAAGTTGAAAGAAGCCTACCTGTTACACCAATCCAAAGGCATTAAAAGCGTCATGGCAACCGTGGTGGCTATCGAGGGCTCTTCGTACAGGCGGCCCGGCGTGCGCATGCTGTTATTTGAAAATGATACGATGGCCGGAGCCGTAAGTGGCGGCTGTGTTGAAAAGGAAATCCTTAAAGAGTCCAAATCTGTATTATCAGATAATCAGGCAAAGATCATGATTTACGACGGAAGGTACCGTCTGGGATGTGAAGGCGTCATTTATATACTTCTCGAACCTTTTTCACCTGATACTGCGCTTTGGGATGCCTTAGAAGCGGCTTTAGAGCACAGACAGTCTTTAGAAATAGAATCTTTTTATACCAAAACAGCAGGGCCACAGCCGGGTCTGGGTTCGGTTTTCCATTTTGAAACACAGGATTTTAGTTTTTGCAAAGCTTCGATAACTAAAACTTTTTCTTCTTTTACACAATTACTGAAGCCTCGTTTTCAGTTAATTATTGTAGGTTCTGAGCATGATGCTGTTCAGCTGTGTAATTTTGCATCGTTGACCGGCTGGGAGGTGACGGTGGTTGCACCGGTTAACGATTTCAGGACAAAAGCCAATTTTCCGGGAGCAGCACGAATCAGGCATTTACTGCCCGAAGAAATCGGCTCGCTGCCTGTTGATTCCCAAACGGCCGTTATTTTAATGACACACAGCTATGTTACAGACCTAAAGTTCCTTCTTGCCTTAAAAAATACACAACCCGCTTATCTGGGACTTCTTGGACCAGTTAAGAGAAGAAACCAACTGCTGAATGAGTTTCTGGAATATACCGATTCTTATAACGAGAGTTTATTGGATGTCGTGTATGGTCCGGCAGGTATTAATATAGGTGCCGAAACTCCTCAGGAAATAGCCGTTAGTATTATTGCCGAAATACTTTCAGTAACACGCAGTCAGGAACCTGTGTCCTTAAAGTACAAAAAAGGGGCTATTCATTCTTAAATTAACGGAATCCAATGAATCAAGTTGCTTTAGTGCTGCTAGCCGCCGGAAGTTCCAAAAGAATGGGACAGCCCAAACAATTATTGCCCTGGAACGATTCGACTTTACTGGGCCATGCCATAAAAAATATTCTTTCAACTGGTGCATTTAAACTCTTTTTAGTCCTTGGGGCACACAGCGACCAAATTACAGCGAAAGTGGATTTGTCAGGCATGACGGTGCTTATTAATGAAAACTGGCAACAAGGACTGGGCAGTTCTATAGCTTTTGCAACAGGAGAGATAAACGAAAAACACGCTGATATCAAGGCAGTACTGTTTCTCCTGGCAGATCAGCCTTTTATTGAAAGTACACACCTGGACAACATCATACAACTTCATTTTAGGGAACAGGAATCCATTGTTCTGACCAGAAACAAGGAATATAGAGGAGTGCCCGTTTTATTTCCACGAAAATTTTTTCCGGAGCTACTGGTTTTATCCAACGATGAAGGCGCTAAAAAAGTTATTGCCAGCCACAAAGAGCACGTCATGGAGGTTGTGACCCGGAATGAGACAGCCGACATTGATACTTTTGACACCTATGTAAAATTACGTCAGCTTAATAAAGAGAGATAGGATTTGTACTTTTTTTGAAGTCTGCATCGAAAATTAAAAAGACAGCCGTTATAAATTGTAGTAAAGGGTTTATAAAATATAACAGAAATTATATAAAATTTTAGCAGTTCATAATTTTAAATTTGAAGTAGCGAACAATAAAAATACGATTATGAAAACGATATTCAAATTAAAAATGGTCCTGTTGGTATTGATAACAGGCTTTTTACTTTCCTGCAAAAATAATAAAGACGGCTATAGTGATGAAATTGACACCAGACAAACTCCTGAAGATACAGTTGCAACAGACACCACCAAGGTAAATAAAGGAGCCAATACTGCCGGTACCAATTCAACGGGTGCGACCGGAACTGAAGCGGAAGGCGTTACGGGTGCGGGAAGCATTTCAGCCCCGGGCACACCTGCCGCTCCGGGTACCAGTACAGCAGGTACGGGAACCGGCCCGGGACCCAGTGCAAAAGATGGTTCGGCTTATGATATTTCATCACAAAGTAAAGAAGATACCACTAAACTAGGCCCTAAAGCGAAGGCTTCAAAGGAAAAAAAAGCTAAAAAATAAAATTTAATCTTTTTGGGAACATACACGGATTAGTGCAAAAAGGCATAAAAAAAAATCCCCTTTCATTACGAAAGGGGATTTTTGGTTCTAAAATTTTAAAATCACTTTTTTATAAATTTTGCATTGGACGTCCCGAGGTTTGAGATAATTTTCAGAAAGTAATTTCCTCTACTTAAACTGGAAACGTCAATGTTTTTTATGTTTTTTGCGTTTGGAATAACCATAATTAGCTGGCTAATCGTATTGTAAATTTGTATCGAAGACAATTCAACTGAATCTTTGGCATCTATGTGTAGTATAGTCTCTGCCGGATTTGGGTATAAAATGAAATGACTTTCGAACTTAAAATCATGCAATCCTAATGATTTTGAGATTGTTGTTAACGGTGTGTTTGTTGTGATAGCACTGTTATAGTCAAAAAAGATATTGGCCGATCCGCCAAAGGTATCTCCGGCAACAAGAGAGGATTTGGTCTTTATTTTAAAAGCGAGATAACCATCATTGTGGGCATCATCAAAAGGAAGATTGATGTTTTCAAATTTAAAAGCAACTTTATTGCCTTCTGTTATTTCTGTAGCGAATAAATGGCTGCCACTTAGCGGAATAAGAGTGTTGATGTCGTATTTTGCAGTATCAATAATGTCTTTCACCGTAACATTCTGGGCAGCGTAAGTACCTGTATTCTCAAAACGAATCACATAGTGCACATAATCACCTACTTTGGTTTGGGAAATTTCAGCTCCCTCGACACAGGTTTTGTCATTTGGATCAAATGAATTTACAACCACCTGGTCGAGTACAGATTTATTATCTTCCGGAGTTTCATCATTGCCTGCCGAACTAATTGCAGCAACGTATTTTAATAAGGTACCACCGTTGACAGGCGGGTTTTCCACGGGTGAATTTATATTAAAAGTAACCGAAATTTCTTTGGTTTCCTGGGGGTTCAAAGCCGCAAAATCCCATTTTAAATCATTTTCCGACTGACTGGAAGGGGCAGGGGTATTTTCCGTAACATCCAGAACTGCATCCATAAATGTAAGGGATACTGTGCCGGAAAGTTTTTGATTGCCTTTGTTGGTGTACACAATTTTATATTTTGCATCAAAACCGGGTCTGGCAGGAACTAAAGGTAAAATAGTAATTTCCAGGTCAGAGTGAACTCCATTGGGTGTAATGCAGAAATTGCCTTCAAACGGGCTGGCCTGTGCAGGGAAATCTACATTAAAACTTGACGGATCAACAGTAAAATACGAAGGGTTTTGGAACACCGGAGTTACGGTATGGGTGCCTTTCGGGAGTGAAAATAAATAATTTCCGGTACTGTTGCCAACAAAACTTGTTGTATTTGTACCGGATGAGATCTTCATTTTCAAATGTGCAAAAGAGATATCGTTAATATCACAGCCGTTATGGTCAGCATCTAATCGGTTCGTGCCTTTTACAAATTTAAAATCCTGTCCCAGTAAACGTATGATTCCGCCTGCCGGTACGCTGTTATAACTGGTCCCAAAACCGTAATAGATCAGTTTACCGTCTGACTGGGGTAAAACTTTACCACGTTCGTAACCGTATGGAACGTCTATAGTGGCAGTGCCGAATGTAGGGTCTGTGCTGCCGTCTGAATTTAACCGGATTATATTGGTATCCTTTATGTTTTTGGTTTTGGTAGTGGTAACTAATATTTTATCGTCGGACTGAATTCCAACAAAAGAGCAATAGACATCAGCAGGCACCACATAATTAAAAGAATTGTCAATACTTCCATTAGCAGTAAGCCTGAAAATTCCACTCTTTGTGTTGTAGGTTCCCTGACATATAATTTTGCCGTCAATTTGTGTGAGAATTTGATCATAACCACCGATTTTTACATTTGGATCTAAAACAAATGAAGTATCTTCTGAGCCATTGCTGTTCAGTCGGACAAGTCCTTTTTTTGTTTTAAAGGAGGTTGACGATAGTAAAATTTTGCCATCGGGCAGTACCTTTATATCGTTGTTGTAAGGCATTTGCCCTTCCTGCATGTCGGTATAGTTAACTTTAAAATCAGGGTCAGCAGATCCGTCACTGTTTAATCGTACCAGTCCATATTGGGAATTCCCCTTATAGGTGGTAAAATCGCCCGCAGCGAGAATTTTACCGTCAGGCTGTACCACAATTTTTTTTACTTCGTAGTTAAATCCTGAGCCAATAGCAAAGGAATTATCCCTGGTACCGTCATAGTTTAAGCGGACAATTTTTTCCGTAGAAATCCAGTTAAAGGAAGTGAAATTTCCGCCCACAAGTATTTTTCCATCAGGTTGTGAAGCAACAGTTGATATGCCCAAAGCGATACCAATATTGTTAAAGGAGCGTAGTCCGCCAAACGTTAAGGATTCGTCCTGGCTTCCGTCTTTATTCAGCCTGATAAGTCCGGTATTCGTAATGCCGTTATAGCTCAGGAAATCTCCTCCCAATAAAATTTTATCATCACTTAAGACTACAGCAGTCCTTGCAAGGGCATCAATTCCTTCTAAATGATTGTGGAAGCTGTTGTCTATCGTTCCGTCCGCATTCAGTATCATAATACTCCTGGCCGTGATGTAATTGAATTGCTTGAAATCCCCGGCCAATACAATTTTTCCATCTGGCAGTAATTCCGTATTTCTGATCTGAAAATCTGCGGCATCCCCAATTTTAAAAGTTTCATCCTGCGATCCGTCAGCATTAAGCCTGGTGATGCGTCGCTTCTTTAATTTTGGATAGAAAAAAGTACCGCATAAAACAATTTTGCCATCAGGCTGAACGAGGATTTTTGCCACTCCCATTTCTTCCAGATAACTAAAATCGTCTGTTTTAAAACTTGCATCAACGCTCAAATCACTATTGAGCCGGATGAGTTGATGCAGCGTTGAATTTCCACTCGTAAGCGTCGCTGCAAACAGAATTTTACCATCAGGCTGTGAGGCGAAGCCGTGCAGCGATTCGATTGTGCCCGTGCCGGGCGTAATATAGGCATCAAGCGTTCCGTTTTGATTTAACCGTACTATTTTTGGAGTTTTAACATTCTGTTCCGTTACAGTTCCGGTGACTATAATTTTACCATCAGGCTGCAGGGCAATTTTCGAGGAATAAGCGTTAAAAATCACGCCGCAAGTAAAGCTCGTGTCAACGCTTCCATCCGGATTTAAGCGCACGACTCCCTTACTGGTGGCAGAATCACCGGTTATCAGAATTTTACCGTCCGGCTGCAGTTCAAGAGCATATTGGGCAGTAATGTAATTTCCTGTAAAGGTGATACCGCTGCCTAAAATAAAGCTTTTATCGCTGCTTCCGTCTGAATTTAACCTTACAACACGCTTTACTGCTGTCTGATTGTAAGTGGAAAAATCACCAACCACGAGTATTTTGCCATCGGGCTGAATCTCAATGTCTGTTACAGAAGAATTAAAACCTGTTCCGGTCCTAAAATCGGAATCCAGGGAATTTTTAGTAAGACGTATCAGTTCTTTATAGTTATTGGCCGCCGTTTTGATGACCAGCATTTTACCATCCGGCTGAGTCATCGTTTTATAAACATTACTATCAATGAAATAGTTTCCCAAAGGCAGATTATAAGCATTAAAAGTAGGGTCCCGGTCAGAAGGATTCTGTGCCAGGCCAACGAGAATAAATACAAAGAATAAAAAAGAAAAGTAAAGTTTTTTCATATTAAATTTTTTGTAAATATAGAAAGTTTTAATAAGAATACTTAGTTGTTTTTTTGCTTAAATGTAAAATGTACTTTTTATTTTAAAACACGGCAGGAGCTTGTATAATTTTGATTCCGAACCTCTTATTACAGTATAATCTGTGGCCCTTAATCGGTACGGCACACGTTAAAAACAATAAAGAACAGCGCCAGGTTTCACAGACAGGATAGGGGACAGGCTTTTATCAGTTTGTTTTTATTCGTTGCAATTCAGTTGGTGCATAACCAAACTGTTTTTTAAAGGCAAAGGAAAAATGTGACAAATTCTCAAAGCCGGTCTCGTAATAAATGTCAACCGGTTTTTTATTTTTTTCGATAAGCTGGTAATGTGCCAGTTCTAATCTTTTTTTGGTCAGCCAGCGTTGGGGTGTACTGTTGAAAATCTTATGAAAATCGCGCTTAAAAGTGGTCAGACTCCGGCCTGTTAAATACCCAAACTTTTCCAGGGGCATATTAAACATAAAGTTCTTCTCCATAAAAGTCATTAAATCAATCTTGTCGGGTTCTTCAAAGTTGGCTAATACGGTGTCGACAGCTGTATCGACAGTCCTGAGAATTGAAATCGCTTCATTGATTTTTAATGAAGCGATATTCTCGGGAAAATTCTCCGGCATTTCAAAATAGGGAATCAGCGATGCCAGGCAGCTTTCCAGCAAAGGATGCTTGTGGAAACTAAAAATTTTTGGTGTGACGGCTTTTTGCTTTGTATTTTCCTGATCATAAAACCCCCTGAGTCTTTTAGTCGAAAGATGCATGGCCACGGCCTTATGCGGCAATCCGTCTTTTGGGATATTGATGATCGTTGCCAGCTGATTTCTGGGAATTAAAAAAGTACTGCCTGCACCAAATACAAAACTTTCATCGGCCTGGATAATTTTCGTTTCACCCGAAATTAACCACACCAGCAAATGATCCTCAAATGCTGCTTCCGTTTTAAATAACCTGCCCGTGTAATTGGAAAGTTTAATCTCCGCGTTTATGTAATTTACCTGATAATCCATGATTGCTTGTGTGGCCTAAAGATACAACTATTAACTAAAATCAAAGGTTACTCCTGTCATGTCTTCACTTAATTTCCATAATTTTTTCGCATTCGTTTCATCTAGTGAATACGGCTTAATACCACCAATAATTCCTGTATTTGAATTTAAGGATGCTACATCTGCATTTTCACAATAAACTCCGCCAATAGCATTGAGCAGTTTACTGGTAGCTGCCCAGACTGTTGTGGCTGCGCCTTGCGGAATGGTTTTTAATGCCGCCGCAACTTCCGGCAATATATTTCCTTCAGCATCACTGTAACCCAGTTTCTGAAGCAAATCAATCGGTGCTTCCCTTCCTAATTCTGTGTCCCCGACAGCACCCGGACATAAGGAATAGCTTCGTACCTTATGGGCTTTTGCACGGATGTCTAATTCCATTGAAAAAAGATTAACAGCTGTTTTTGACTGCCCGTATCCGACCAAAGTTTCATACTCCCTATTTAGGAAATTAGGGTCTTCAAAATCGAAATCTGAAAATTGATGGCCGCCGGAAGATACATTTACTATTCTGGCGCCAGCTGCTTTTTTTAAGGCCGTCCATAATCTTGCCGTGAGCTGAAACAGCGCGAGGTAATTGGTTGCCAGCTGCGATTCATAACCGCGATTATCCCTGCGTAACGGCACCCACATAATCCCTGCATTGTTAATGAGTAAATGCACCGGTCTTCCGGAATGTAAAAACTTTTCGGCAAAAGCATCAATAGAATCGGGGTTCATTAAATCCATTTTTTCAATTATTACATTTGTAATCCCGCCCAGATTTCTTTTTGCTTTTTCTACATCTCTGGCGGGTACAATAACCGTTGCACCTGCTCCTGTAAGTGTTTTAACGGTTTCGAGGCCAATGCCCGTATTTCCGCCCGTTACAATGGCAATTTTTCCTGTAAGATCAATTCCGTTTATAACCTCAGCTGCTGTTGATTTAGCATCAAATCCCGAACCTGTTGCCTGCTGCAATTTTCCATGATAATTATTCTGTTCCATTTTTTTATTTTATTTTAAATTGTTTTATAAGGACAAAATTATATAATAGAAAGCGCAGCCACTTTGTTTAAACGTCCTAATATACTTTGTTCAAAAGTCCGACTGCAGAAAAGACGTTGGTCGTAACCGTACCGGATTTTCTATAAAAATGTTGTAAATACACTCAATAATGATGCGTATATTTGGAATACTAAATAATAACAAGGCTATCTATGAAGAATATAGGATTTTTATCTTTTGGACACTGGGCCAATCATCCTTCTTATAAGGCCCGTACGGCAAGCGATACACTGCTTCAGTCTATCGATCTGGCGGTTGCTGCAGAGGAAATTGGTCTGGATGGGGCGTATTTCAGGGTGCATCATTTTGCACGACAGCTGGCATCGCCTTTTCCTTTACTTTCGGCCATCGGTGCCAAGACCAGTAAAATAGAAATTGGCACCGGAGTAATCGACATGCGGTACGAGAATCCACTGTATATGGTGGAAGATGCCGGTGCTGCGGACTTAATTTCAGAGGGACGCTTACAATTAGGAATCAGCAGGGGATCGCCGGAACAGGTTATTGAGGGCTGGCGTTCTTTTGGTTATGAACCTGCGGAAGGTGAAACCGATGCCGATATGGGACGCAAAAAAGCACTTGAATTTTTGAAAAGGCTGGACGGCGAGGGATTTGCTGAACCAAATCCATTTCCTATGTTTCCCAATCCGCCGGGCTTATTACGTCTGGAACCCTATTCCGAAGGATTGCGGGAAAGGATCTGGTGGGGTGCTGCTTCTAATGCAACTGCCGTCTGGGCGGCCGAAAACGGAATGAACCTGCAAAGTTCAACCCTGAAGTATGACGAAAATGGCAAACCTTTTCACATTCAGCAGGCGGAACAGATCCGAATATACAAGGAAGCCTGGAAAAACGCAGGACATCAGCGCGAACCAAGGGTTTCCGTAAGTCGTTCGATTTTTGCACTGGTCAACGATCAGGACCGGTATTACTTTGGTGATCAGGGCAAAGGCTCCGATAGTTTTGGTAATATTGAAAGTGATAAACGCGCCATCTTCGGAAAGAGTTATGCGGCTGAGCCGGATAAACTCATTGCAGAGCTGGCTCAGGATGAAGCGATTCAGGAAGCCGATACACTGCTGCTGACCATACCCAACACATTAGGCGTTGAATATAATGTACATGTATTATCGTCTATCTTAAAACATGTTGCCCCGGCATTGGGCTGGCGTTAAAAAGTTTTAAAAAAACAAAAGCAGGCAAGCCCCTTATTTTTTTAATAAGGGGCTTTTTGTATGCCTAATAACAGCATTTCATTTCCAGGCCAAATTAATGGATTGTGATCGTATTTAAAAGATAATAATCTGAATTCTAATTCTTTGTGTACTCTATAATTTTTTGGTAAGTTTTTTAATAATATCATTTTTAAACCCTCTAAAAATACACATAATGGGGTATGCTGTATTTATTTGTACCTAAAAACGTACTTTTTTACTCTCTCCATGGATTCTTATTGAGCAACTTTACAATGTCAATTATTAATTGCTTAAAGCCTTGTCTTTCAGTCTTAAATAATGTATGGCTATCTATTATTTACTAACCGTAAAATTATTTATTAACCTTAATTTATTAAAAATGAAAAAATTCTTAAGAGTAACAAGTTTGTTATTTATTATGGCATTAGTGTTTAATTCCTGTGAAAAGGAACAAGATTTAAATGCATCGCAAGCCGTTGCCAAAGATGTGCCGCAGGGCGCTAACAGCGACGTACAACAAAGTGCTAAAAAAGAGGTCTCAGCCAGTGCCGCGTTGGCAGGTGGTGGTGCCGGAGCCAGAACAATCACACTACAGACCAATACACTCACATGTCCCGGAGGTTTGTGTACCTCTTATGGTGTCTGGTCAGAGGGTGTTTATACCGTATGGTTTCAGATGAAGTTTAACTCCGGATTTTATTGGAGCAGAGGCGGTAAATGCGGCTATGGCATACTTATAGGCGATCAGAATACCGGCGGCGACCCGGGATGGGATGGCAACGGAGGTAGTGCCAGATTTATGTGGTATTGCCCAAGCGGATCAAACACTGCGAAAGGAAGCGGGGCTTATCTGCAGCCTTATGTCTATTATAAAGATCAGCCCGGACAATATGGTAATGATTTTGGTAAAAAGTACTATATACAGGAAGGAGTGACGTATAACTGTCAGATATCGGTTAAGCTGAATACCGGGTCAAATACAAACGGATATGTCAAATATTACGTAAATGGTACAGAGATCCTGAATCAAACCATTCGTTGGGTGACTAACGATTCTAAACGAAATGTAAATGCGGTAAGTCTTCATACGTTCCGTGGCGGCAGTCAAAATTACTGGACCGCTCCCGTAACAAGTTCGATTTATTATGCCAGTGCTTCCTGGGATGCGCAATAGTTAATTTAAAACAGCAAGCATACAAAGCCTGTCAGCGTCAAAGCTAACAGGCTTTTTTTTTTACCTGAAATTGGCAGGTTAGCGTTTTTTAAATTAGAATAGTTTATTTGGTTATGATTGCAGATTTACTGCCCTGAGAATTTTCTCAAAAAGGCTACTGATGAACGGGATTTGTATAGTATTTCTTTCTAAACCAGAAAGCGACATTAACGAGTGCAATAAGAGCCGGTACTTCTACCAAAGGACCTATTACTCCGGCAAAAGCCTGGCCGCTGTTTATACCAAACACTCCGATTGCTACTGCAATGGCCAGCTCAAAATTGTTTCCGGTAGCGGTGAAGGCTATTGCGGCTGCTTTGGAATAATCGGCTCCAAAATATTTTCCAACGAAAAAACTGATGATAAACATAATTGCGAAATAAATGAGTAATGGTACAGCAATACGCAAGACATCCGTCGGAATCCGGACAATCACTTCTCCTTTAAGACTGAACATCACTACAATTGTAAAAAGCAGGGCTAGTAAGGTAATCGGCGAAATAAACGGTACATATTTCGTTTCAAACCATTCTGATCCCTTTAACGCAATAAGGCTATAACGGCTGATAATTCCAAGGGCAAAAGGAATACCTAAATAGATTCCGACACTCCCGGCAATCTGAACTATGCTGATCCTGACTTCAAAACCATTATAACCGAAATAGGGCGGAAGTACGGTGATAAAAATATAGGCATAAATACTGTAAAGCAAAACCTGAAAAATACTGTTAAGGGCAATCAGCCCTGCAGCATATTCCCTGTTTCCATCTGCCAGATCGTTCCAGACCACTACCATAGCGATGCAGCGGGCCAGACCAATCAAAATCACGCCGATCATGTATTCAGGGTAGCCCTTTAAAAATAGTAGGGCCAAAGAGAACATTAACACCGGGCCCACTATCCAGTTTAAGAACAGCGAAGCACCTAAAATTTTAGTGTTTCTAAAGACCTGTCCCATATGTTCGTATTTCACTTTTGCCAGGGGCGGATACATCATAAGAATAAGTCCCATTGCTAGCGGAATGTTTGTGGTTCCACTGGAAAAAGAGTTGATAAAATCTCCGCTGGAAGGAAGAAAATATCCTGTTGCTACGCCCACAGCCATAGCCAGAAAAATCCAAAGCGTTAAAAATCGGTCAAGGAAACTTAATTTTTTGCGTCCAACAACGGGTGCACAGTTATTTGCTGACATTTTATTTTTTTATTTGTGAGAATACGTAAAACATTTCCGTTCCGATCTGCAAGCTGCGCTCCCTGTAGGTTTGTTTTTGCTGTGGTGTGCCGTCAGAAATTTTTGGATCTTCAAACGTAATGGGGATTCGTTTTTCGGCACCCGCTATAAACGGACAGCCGCCGTCGGCCTGTGAACAGGTCATTATTGCGGCAAATTCGCTTTCCGGGTTAAAATCATCATCATAAGTTTTAGAAAAACCAATAACAGGCAATTCATTCGATGAAAATTTAATGGAATAGACCGGATTTGTACCTTCTGAAAGAGTTTTAACCTTAAATCCTGATTCCTGTAAAGTTTCAGCGACCATAGGAAATAAAGCAGTAGCCTCGGTTCCTCCTGAATAGCATGACACGTTTTTTATCCCATAATACGCCGCAGCAGTCTGTGCCCAAACCTGTGACAAATGGCTTCTCCTGGAATTGTGTGTGCAGATTAAATTAAGTCTGATCTGCTTTTTGTTTTCTGCCTTGTTTTGGATATAATCGATCAGGGGCTGCAGAACACCTTTCCGGTCTTCAGAAATGTGTTGGAAGTCAAACGAGCTAACGGTGTTATCAATTTCGGGATATAACATAGTGGTAAGGTGTAACGGTTTATTAATTAACAGCATCCGCCGCCGGGTGTACAGGAATTGGAAGTATCGCTATTTAATTGGGATAATGTAACTTTCGGTTTATCAGATGGAATTCCACATTGTTCCCGGGCAAGGCAGGCGGTCTGTTTGTTTCGTAAAATGAAATTTTTACCGTTAAAATCTAAATCGTATTTACCAATAGTGGTGTCCTGGTACTCTACTTCAATTTCGTGATCTTCAATGCCTAAAACTTTTTCTGAAAGTTCAATAATATGAATCAGTTTCCCGGGTTTAAGTCTGTGTTCGTAATCGTTGGCATCCCAAAGCTGAAAGTTTACAACCGTTTCTTTTCGTACTGTTCCCCCGCAGTCAATGAAGTTTTTAGTAATTAAACCCACTTCGGTTACGTGAAAATATTCCGGAACAAAATTACCATTTGGCAGTTCGAAATTTACAGTTTCAGCATTTTTTAGTATTTCTTTGATTTCTGAAAGTTTCATAATTTTTTGTGTTTAGTTAAACTGTATTTTGTTTTATCCTGAACGTTAAAAGATAAGCCTGCTTCTTCTTTCCAGAAGTGCAGTGTCTCTCCAGATTCCGTTTTGTTTTCCAATCTTTTCCCTTATTCCCAGTATTCGGAATCCTGCTTTTTCATGTATCCGGATACTTGCCTTATTCTCCGGAAAGATTCCGGCCTGAAGTGTCCAGATTCCTTCTGCTTCACTTCGTTTAACAAGCTCATTTAAAAGTAGAAGTCCGATTCCTTTTCCGGACTGTTCGGGATCAACATACACACTCACTTCTGCAACTCCGGCATACACGCAGCGGGAAGAGACAGGAGTAAGAGCTGCCCATCCGATTAGTCTATTGTCATTTTCGATTACAATTCTGCACGATGTAAGATGTGACAGGTTCCAATCCTCCCAGGAGGGAGCGCTGGTTTGAAAAGTGGCATTACCGGTCTCTATCCCTTTTTCGTAGATTGATTTTACCTGTTGCCAGTCTTCGACTGAAAGTTTTCGGATTTCCATAGCTCTTCGATTAACAGCATTCGTTTCTTTTTTTAGCGAGATGATTTGAGATATGTTCAAAGAAACCTTTTATCTTTTCCAACCCGGGTTCATTGATGCAGTAGCAGATCGCATTTCCTTCGATGTTTCCTTTGATTAATCCGGCATTTTTTAATTCCTTAAGATGCTGTGAAACCGTAGGCTGTGAAAGAGGAAGTTCGTTTACAATATCGCCGCAGATGCACGCATCTACTTTTAGTAAATATTCCATAATAGCAATACGGGCAGGATGGCCTAGCGCCTTGGCCAATACCGCCAGCTCATTCTGGCTGTCTGTAAAGTGATCTGTTTTGGTTGCTCCCATAGTAATATTTTTATATTGCAATATTACGATATAGTTTTGATAAAAATGCTTTACAAGACATTTTTTTTTAACTTTTTCTACTACGTATTTTTTTGAATCTCTTTTGTAATGAAAAAAACGAAATGATTTCTTTGCCTTTGTACCACCATTATTTTGTATTAAATTGAACCAAAATTAAAAACAGGATTAAACTATTTTAGACCATAGCAGTCTTATTAAAATAATCTTAAAATACGTAAGAAATGAAACCCTCAATTTTATTTATTATTTCCTTATTTTTAGTACTATCCTGCTCAAAAAATGAAGCAGATGAATCAAATCAGGATTCTGTTTATATAGATGATGATTTGGCAGGACCCATTTCCAGGCCAAAAACCGGATATGGTTCGGATGGTAATTATGAAGTCGCCAAAATTAGTTTTCCAAGCCCTTTATATAGCGGGAAAAACGTTGAGATTTTTTATCCAAAGGGGATCACTTCACCCAGACCTGTTATTTTTTATTCCCATCCGTACGGGGGCGAAGAAAGTGCATACAATATAGGGTTGTATGAGTTTATTGCAAAGAAAGGATATGTGGTGATATTTGCACCTTATCCCACAACAGGGGTAACGGTAGAGGAAAGATACAATACACTATGGCAGAGTTTCAAAAAAGCGGTAACAGATTATCCTGCTATCATTGATACAAAAAAGGCAGGCTTCATGGGACATTCTTTTGGAGGAGGAGCTTCTTTTGCTTTGGCCCATAAAGGATTTATTGATGAAGGCTGGGGGCAGAACGGACGTTTTATTTTTGCAATGGCACAATGGTATTCCTACCAGATTACACCGGCAGAGCTGCAGGGCTTTCCTGAAAATACAAAATTGATAACCCAGGTCTATAATGATGATGTAACAAACGATCATAGACTGGCAATTGATATTTTTAAAAATATAAATATTCCAGACTCTGAAAAAGATTTCATATTAATTAAAAAATCAGTTTTGCCAACTTTTACGTATACGGCAGAGCATAATCTTCCCAATACACAAAGCTCATATGATGCCTACGATTATTATGGAATTTACAGGCTGCTTGATGCTATGATAGATTATAGTTTTAATGGAAATGTAGCAGCAAAAAACGTGGCACTCGGAAATGGATCTAAGGAACAAACTACAATGCCGGGTTACAACGGACAGGCATTGTCTCCACTGGAGGTAACGGATAATCCTGTTCCTTTATACCCACAGAGCAAATATACCTTTCAGTGCGGAGCTGCCAATAATCCGAGAATTGCAAATTGCAATTAGCTACCTGCATACTGTTGCCAGGCATTGACATTCAGAAAAACAAAATGAGGCTCACTAAGAGCCTCATTTCTATTTACGTTTTAAATTTATGATTTTTAAAATGATCAGAATGTTCCGGTAAGCCTAATTTGAGGCACTATTGCAAAGTGCTTCTGTTGTTTTTTATTTGTACTTAATGTTAATACTGATAATATCAGAAGTCATATTAGTGGTTCGTGTATAATGACCGTAACGAATCTCTAAAGTATTCCAGTGTTTAAGGCCAATTAATCCGTTTAGTGGCGTGAATTTCATTCCCATTCCAAAAAAACTGCTGTCGAACTTTGACAAATCGTAATTGCTGGTATAATATTCATCCGCTGCGGTATGGTCACCGTATGGTTTGAAATATTTCGTTCCCGTTTGAGTATAATACCTGTAAAACGGGCTTAATGAAAACGACTGTGTTAACTTCACCGGTATTTCAAGATCGGCAGTATGAGCTTTTAAGCTCCAGTCATCAGAATAATAGCGGTAGTAAGCGCGAATGATTACATTGTCTCCCAAGAAATAACTCGCCCGGATTCCCAATGGTATTTTTAACCTTGTATCCGGCATTTTTTCCTGATGTACTGAACCATCTGCAAAATAAACCCTGTGAAACGGAAGGCTCAAATATCCGTTTTGGCTGATGACATCGCCCACGAGCATAACCTGCAGATTTTTGTTTACCACCTGAGAGTAACTTAAAGTTCCGGCAAAAGTATTTCGGTTGGCACTGTCATAACCTTCGCTTCCCGGTGAACGCAGCTCCACAGGTTCAATTAATTTTAACTGATCTATAAAGGTCTGGAACTTCGCTGTAAATTCTCCGTTTCTGTCTTTTGTTTTTTGCGAGAAACTGATATTTCCTCCAAATGACTGGTAATCAAATTCAGTTGATGATGAAACACCGATGGCCAGTGTTCTTCCTTTTTCTTCATTCTCCCTCAGATAAGTCAAAGAAGGGTAGAAGCGATTGTCTGATGAAGAGGCCGATGAATTGGCGCTCAAATCAATCATATCTGATGATGCAGAGGTATAATGGTCAATTCCGGCTTCAATATCAAAAGTATGTTTGATTCCGGTTTCTCCGTACTTGACCAATTTCACATCAATGGTATTGGCAATATCCGTAAGATGTTCAGAACCAATTCCGCCGGTAACGGCCGAATTTTCCCCATCTTGTTTGTAATAGCTCGACACTAAATTAACCTCTTCGACTTTTAATTTTTTGCTTTTGTAACTGGTGGAATCAGTAGGAACATTTTGCGCTCTTACCTGAAATAATGCCAGTAAAGCAAATCCTGTTATGAATATTCTTTTCATTTTTTTAGCGTATGAAAATTAGTTGCAGCCGCAGCCACCGCCGCTCTTTCCTGAATTTGCTCCGGAGGCTCCTTCACGGTAGGATTGCAAACTAAGTTCTGTCTTTTCGATTTTTCTGTTGGAAAGTACCATTTCAGAATCGTTGATTTTTCCTTTCTGGTATTCTTTTA
This sequence comes from Flavobacterium sp. ENC, assembly GCF_020991415.1. Lineage (GTDB taxonomy): Bacteria > Bacteroidota > Bacteroidia > Flavobacteriales > Flavobacteriaceae > Flavobacterium. The sequence continues at coordinate 597,772 of NZ_JAJMOY010000002.1, forward strand.
CCGATGTGCAGGAGGTGAGCAGAATACCCGTTAAAGCAATACTGCCTAACAGGACCAGATTTTTTTGCCTTGGCTTTTTCATTTCAGGTTAATGTTTTTTGAAGTGTAAATTTTGTTGTCGTCGTCGATAATAATACAGTATAGATCCGGTATCTGATCTATTAAAAACAAGCCCGCCTTAATTCCCATAACCGCAATTGGAGTGGCCATTGCATCTGCAAATTCTGCATTTGAAGCGATGATGGTCACGCTTTTTATTCCGGCTATTGGCAGTCCCGTTTTTGGGTCAATAGTATGTGAATATTTTTTTTCGTTAATGGTGACAAACTTTTCATAATTGCCGGAAGTTGCCACTGCTTTATTTGAAATTTCCATATAGGAAAATGCAGCTGTGGGGATATCAGGATTTGCCACGCCAATAGTCCATTTTTTGCCATTTGGCTGTAGTCCCCAGGCACAAAGGTCACCGCTTGCATTAATAATGCCGCTCTGCACATTGTTTTTGAGCAGAAGCTGCTTTGCCATTTCAGCGGCATATCCTTTTCCGATACCTCCAAAACCAATCCGCATTCCTTTTTCTTTGAGGAACACGCTTGTATTTTCCCTGTTCAGGATAATGTTTCGATAATCAATAAGATGCACCATTTTTAAGGCTGTTTCAGCATCCGGTAACCGGGTCATGGCCTTGTCAAAATTCCAAAGGCTTTTATCGATACTGCCGTAAGAAATATCGAAAGCACCCTGTGTGATTTTAGAAATCCCGAGAGACCTTTCAATCAGATTAAACACTTCCGGATCTACGCTGACAGGCTTAATTCCTGCATTTTCATTGATCAGGTTGGTCTGGCTGTCCTCTTTATAGGTCGTCAGAAGCCTTTCAATCCTTTTTATTTCTGCAATGGCAAGATTGATATGCTCATTTCCCGTTTTCTCATTTTCAGCAACCACCGTAAGGATAAAGTTGTTTCCCATGAGTTTTAGGGATTGCGAATACTTTTTATTTTTCGATATGTTATTTTCGGCTATCACAGATCGCTTTTATTTCGGCAGTCCATTGTTCGGGTGAGGTTTCGGGTTTTCCATGCCATGTTTTGAGCACTTTACCATCAGCATCCAGAAGAAGGGTTAGGGGGAAACTTCCTTCTTTGTTGTATATTTCAGCCAGTCCTTCGTTTTGTTTTACCTGTTCGGGTGTTCCAGTGTTTTTCTTTTTTCTTGGAAAATCAGCATTAACCAGTACTAAATTTTCATTTGCCATAGCAGTGAAAGTCTGACTTTCAAAGTAGTCCCTTCGTGTTACGATACAAGGCCCGCACCAGTCTGAACCGGAGAAGTTCAGCAGGATCAGTTCATGTTTTTCCTTTGCAATTTTTTTTGCATTAGTAAAGTCCGGTTCCCAGTTGATGGGAAGCACCGTTAATAAAAGGAACAAGGTAATTAGCTTCATCCTGTAGTTTGTTTTTTAGAGATATACGAAATAACGAATTATGGGGTTTCTTATTTTTTTTTATTGCTTAAGATTAGATTAATATTAAAACCCGTTAAAATTCGATTTATGGTTAAGTGGTCTGAACACCAAAAAGATACCCGACTAGTGCTGACATTGCCATTGCAAAAGTACCCCAGATACAAATACGCACTACTGCCTGCAGCGTTTTTGATCCGCCTGCTTTAGCGGCCAGTACCCCGGAAAATGCCAAAAAGAGTATCGAAAATCCGTACTGATAAAATACCATTTCTTGGATAGGAGCAAAAATAGCGACCAAAAGCGGCAATAAACCACCGATAATAAAGGATATTGCCGATGCAAAAGCAGCCGTTAAAGGATTTGCCTGCGTAATTTCATTAATTCCAAGTTCATCGCGGGCATGCGCTTCAAGAGCATTATGAGCCGTTAATTCGATCGCAACCTGTCGGGCCAATTCTTTATTTAACCCCCTTTGAATATAAATATCCGTTAGTTCTTCCAGTTCTTCTTCCGGCGTTGTTTCAAGTGCAAGTTTTTCTCTTTTTAAATCCGCTGTTTCTACATCAGACTGAGAGCTTACAGATACATATTCGCCCGCAGCCATAGATAGGGCACCGGCCACCAAACCCGCTACAGCTGCCAGTAAAATAGGTTCTCTGGTCACACTTGCGGCCGCCACGCCAATTGCTAAACTGGTGGTAGATAAAATGCCGTCATTGGCGCCGAGAACAGCTGCCCTGAGCCACCCGCTTCTGTTGATGTAATGGTTTTCAACGTGCATAATTCGATTGGTATTGGTTTGATCCGGCCCGGATTTTAAGAGATTTTAATTACTGCAAGAAATGCCTGAGGTATTTTTGAGCTGCAACACTTATTTTCATAGTTTGCAATTCCAAATAAAATTACCTGAAAAAGCCTTTCATTATCAGAATAAGACCATTAGAATGATTCTAAATTTTAGGTGCGGTTATTTTCGGGTCCTAAATAAGAGGAAGTTAACAATGAAGCAGACGCTTTTGACTGCACTTTGACAAAACAGCTATTTAAATGAAGGTACTTTAGACTACTTGTATTCTATTACCTGTCTGTAATTAAACTATTTACTGTTTTGAAAGGATTTAGGCTTCATTCCGATATGCTCATGAAAAACTTTAGCAAAATGGCTTAAGTTGGAAAATCCCATACTAAAACCCACTTCTGAAACAGACATTTTGTTTTCTTTAATTAACCGTGCGGCTTCTTTCATTCTAAATTTTTGATAATAGCTAAAGAAACTATCTCCGAATATTTGTTTAAATAATCTTTTAAACTTTGATTCGCTCATCCCTACTTGCAGGGCCAGATCTTTAATAACGGGGGGGTTAGAAATGTCAGTCAGAATACTGTCCCTCACTTTATAAATTTTCTGAACATCAATTTCGTTCAATGCATGCGTAGTTGAATTTTCCCGTTTAAAAAGCTCTTTTAAAGTTGCACATAGTAGCTCCTCGGCTTTGATTTTAAAGAAGAAGTCCATTAAAGAATCCGGCATATCCGCCTGGAAAATTTCCAGTGCTATTTGCTGAATTTTGGGCGAAATTAATTCTTCAAATAAGATAGACTGTTCACTGTTAATAATATTCCTGAGCATTTCGTTGTCAACATTTAATCCTAAATTTTTGGCTAATTGATCTGAATCGATTCCAATAAAAATGTAGTTGAATTTGGTTCTGCCCGGATAAAAGGTTTCAATATTTAGTTTTCCTTTAAAAATTTGAATCGAAGGCAGGTCTTCTCTTGAATATTTACTTTTTGAATCAGGATCCGGAAAAATATTATTAAAAGAAAACAGGATTCGATTTAACGTATTCGGGCTACCAAATCGTTTAGCAAGCAGATCGTCATTAAACTCATAATGACTGATTATCATATTGATGGAGTTGTCTAATTTGAGTCCTCTCAGAAAGCCTTTTCCTTTAGGCTCCGGTATCATTAAGATTCCATTTTTTACCTCGGTACCTAATAAATCGGCAAAACCCGCTAAAAAACCGGATTCTCTCTTAATATTTAATTCCATCTGTTGATTGACCTTTTAGAGATATTATTGTGTCAAATATAGGTATTTTAGCTCTTATTGATAAAATAAATTTGCCTGGTAAAAATTTTTAAATACTAAAAAGATGAATAATATCAAAAGTACAGCCATCATAAATGCCACTGTGTTTGATGGCGAAAATAGCATTGGCAAAAAAAACATTGTATTTAGTGACGGGGTAATCACTTCAATTTCTGATGAATTACCGCAGGATATTGATGAAATCATTAATGGAACAGGTTGTACGCTTTTGCCGGGACTGATAGATGCCCACGTTCATACTTCAGTTGAATTTTTAAGAGATGCATTAAAATTTGGTATAACCACCGAGTTGGAAATGATGGGAGGTTTTACACAAAAAGGACGTGATACGCAATTAAAGGGAATTAGGGATGTCGCCGATGTTCGTTCTGCGGGCATGGGTCTGACAGCTCCGGGCGGAAATCCTGACGAGCTGATTCCCAAAGGAAATGGAATTCCTGAATTTGTGTTAAAAGAAATTGAGAAAATGAGCGAAGAAGAAAAGGCTGTCTTTCTTGCCGCCCATGAAGCTCAGAAAGAAGAAGAGAATTTAAGCATCGATGTTACTTCATTAGAGGGAGCCATCGCTTTCGTTCATCGTCAGGTAAACAACGGTGCCGATTACTTCAAAATAATGATTGAAGAGGGCACAGTGATGAATGCACCGGGATTACCGGTTATTGAAACGGAGATATTACGGGCAGCTGTAGCGGAAGCTCACAAATTGGGAAAAATCGCGATAGCACACGTTTTAACAGCTGAAGCCGCAAAAACAGCTGTAGAAATTGGTGTTGATGGCCTGGCGCATTTATTTATAGACAGACCGGACTGGACTCCGGAGCTTATTGAATCCATTGCAAATAAAGGAATTTTCGTAACACCCTGCCTGGTGCTGAATTCCTCTATCATAGGAAATTCTGCCTGCCATGTTGCACACGATCAAAGAGTTGAAAATAAATTAAATGAGGACTGGAAAATGACAATGTGTTCCTGCTTCAACACCTTCCCGCAAGGCAGTATGCAGGATAACTTTAATAATGTTAAAGATTTAAGTGATGCCGGAGTAGATATACTTGTCGGAACAGATGTATCAGTACCAATGCCTCATTTAGGCGGTCTTGCACATGGTGTAAGTGTTCATCATGAAATGCAGCTGCTGGTGGAAGCCGGATTAACACCCCTCGCGGCCTTACGATCCGCAACTTCGGTAACATCCAAAAGATTCAGCCTGTCAGACAGGGGACGGATTGCAGAAGGAATGAGAGCTGATTTACTTTTAGTCAAAGGAGATCCGACCAAAAATATTTCAGATTCCTTATCAATAGCAGGAGTATGGAAAGAAGGAGAATCGTACCCTAGTTAATACGGCATGATTTTAATTTTCGACTAAAGTTCAGTTTTGTCCGCTACATCCCTCAGTTTGTCCGCCTGGACTATAATATCGTTTTACAGCAGGTAGGGCCGTACTATTTTTGAGGAGAAATTAAAATAATACCTAAATAAATACTAAATAAAATTAAATAATTATGAAAACCACAAAAAATTTGGGATCCTTCGCAGTTACTGCCCTAAGCCTTTTAGCACTGATTGTTACCAGCAGTGCTTCCGCCCAGCAATCCATAATAAAACGTACTGATCTGCAACGTCATGACCTTAGCTTGCCCGGGTACGAAACGGTTCAGGCACGCATCGATTTTGGAGCTCATACCGCCTTTGGAAAGCATTCGCATCCGGGAGAAGAAGTTATTTATGTGCTTGAAGGCGTCTTGGAATACGAAGTTGAGGGTCAGTCTCCGGTTACATTAAAGGCAGGGGAAGTACTTTTTATTCCGGCTGGCGTAGTGCACTCCGCCAAAAATAATAGCCACGAAAAAGCCTCCGAACTCGCCACTTATATTGTGGAAAAAGGAAAACCTATCCTCACACTGGAAAAGTGATAGTAAAATAAAATTCAATGTACACGGTCTTCAGGGTTTCGGGTAATCATGCTGTTCCAAATCTCAATTGAGAAGAATCAAACGGATACACAATCTGATACTTGTTTAATTCTCAGTACAGCATTATGAAAAAGCACCGTAAACTTCCTTAAGATGCGCGTAGACCGGATAATTCCCGAAAGGCAATTTTGTCCTGCAAATAAGTAAAGTATCAACCTATCCAATAATAATTAAAAGCAAAAGAATGAAAACCAATTTAAAAACGATCGTAACCACAACTGCAGCACTATTTTTACTTGCAATATCAGCTGCCTTCTCTCAAAGTCAAAGAAAACCGGCAGGTCCGGGAAGAGAAGAATATATTGAAGTGGAAAAATATGTAAAACTGCATGTAACAGATATGGGGGAAGGAAAGCCGGTCGTATTAATCCATGGCTGGCCACTAAGCGATGCCATGTATGAATACCAATACGCAGAACTTATCCAGAAAGGATATCGTGTTATTGGGATTACCCTAAGAGGTTTTGGCCTGTCAGATAAACCCGGAGGAGTTTATAACTATGATGTATATGCAGATGATATTAAAGTAATCCTGGACAAACTTAAAATTGAAAATGCCACAATCGGCGGATTCTCCATGGGAGGTGCAACAGTAATTCATTATGTCGCCAAATACAATGCGGCTCATGTTTCAAAACTTGCCTTATTTGGCGCCGCTGCACCGCTCTGGACAAAAAGAGCCGACTTTAAATACGGTTTCTGGACGAAAGAAGATGTTAACGGACTTATTGAACTTAATAATACGAACAGGCCACAGCTGTTTGAAAATTTCGGAAAAATATTCCCTGCCAATGAGACAAGCGTATCTGCGGGACAGGCTGCATGGTTAGGAACCATTCAGGCACAGGCTTCTCCGTATGCCATGGGAGAATCGATGAAAGCCCTGCGCGATACTGATTTGAGAGAAGATTTGAAAAAAATCAAAATTCCAACCCTGATCCTTCACGGGACACAGGACAAAATCTGTTCGTATGAATTAGCAGAACAAATGCACCAATCAATTGCCGGCTCAATTCTGGTACCATTCGAAAAAAGCGGTCATGCCTTGTTTATCGAAGAGCTTCCAAAATTCAATGCAGAATTGATCAGATTCATAAAATAAAAAACAAAAATCAGGAAAGCTGTCTTTTTAAAGACGGCTTTCTTTTTAATAGTAAGAAAGAATGAAAAATATCGTACGGCTTGCACTACTGCTATTGAGTTTACATTTGTCAGCGCAGACTCCGGAGCAAAAATTAAATCAGTTAGGAATTGAGTTCCCACAAATACCACAAGCCATTGGAAGTTATGTGGATATGGTACAGGCTGGAAACCTGGTTTTTCTTTCAGGAAGGGGACCTTTAAAAACAGATGGTACCTATATCACGGGGAAAATAGGAGATTACCTGACTACCGCAGAAGGATATCAGGCCGCAAGATTAGCAGCCATAAATCAACTGGCCGTGCTCAGGCAGACCTTTGGGAATCTTAACAGAATTAAGCGTATCGTTAAGGTAAACGGTTACCTCAATACTTCCGGTTACTTTACGGAACAGCCTGCAGTGATGAATGGCTTTTCAGATTTATTGATTGAGGTTTTTGGTGAACAAGGGAAGCATGCCCGAACTTCTGTGGGGGTCTTTACGCTTCCGAAGGATATGGCCGTAGAAGTAGAAATGATTGTGGAAATAAAATAACAGCTTACGGACAATTCTTGTTTACCAGAGCACTTTTATAAATTCCCGGTGTCCTGCCAACGGACCATTTTAAGTTGTGCAATTGTAAAGAAGTACAGCGTTGTGTTTGTGTTGAAAAAGTAAAACTCCAAAAGTTTAGGGCATAAAAATGCGGCAACTGACTACTATTATATAATTTTGTAATGACTAACCCGCTTCTTACTACTAAACGATGAGCCATACATTTTCTGACAGCAGCCAAATTGGAACCGTATCTACTTTCGCTGAGCTGGTGCATACCGATTTCAGGGGAGAAATGAATGCTTTGTGCTGGCACAGAAATCCGGAGGGTGATTTTAACGAGATTGTAACCCAATTATCTTTAAAAGAAAATATAACAGAAGTTTTTCGGGAAGATTTAATGGCACTTAATCTATCCGAAAAGGGAAATAAAGCAAGGGAACTCATCTTAAAGGATTTACAAGTATTAACTGATTTTGGCGCTTCGCCCGCTCTTAATTTATTGAAGTGTTATGATCGTGATGATGAATTTGATTTCATATCGACTGATGTGTATTCGTTTCATGTGGACCGTTCGCCCATTGCCACAGATACTTTTTTATGCACCTATCACGGAGCAGCAAGTGATATTATTCCGAATTCGCAGGCAGAGCAAAAAATCCTTATTCCGGAAATCCGGGCAAAGTTACAGGAACTGTATGACGGACCATCGGAAGGATTCGACGACTTTTTGAAGGAGAATTATTTTGACTTGCATTATCAGGTACAGGCAGACGCAAAACCTGTTAATTTAGGGGTAGGACATCTCTGGCGGCTGGCCGTAGACCATCCGAAACAACAAGTACTGCCTTGTATTCACAGAGCACCAGTAGAAAATGAAGGGGAATATCGGTTGCTGTTGATTTGTTAAGGAAATTGCCGGGACAATGCACTATCGGAAAGCCTCTTCAATCAATATAAAATTTGTAATAAATTCACAGCTCCAACACTGTAAAACCAGCATAATTTAAAAAACTCCAGAGTCAGATGACCCCGGAGTTTTTTGTTATCAATTTCTTTTACTATGTAAAAGCTGACCGCTGTGTTTTTATCAAAAGGAATAGGTAAAACTTATATTTTTGAAGCCGGGATAATGTCAATGATTACCGTACGGTTGTAAAAACGCTCTTCCGGAAGTTTATTTTCAAAAGCAGACATACTTTCGTCTTCTCCGAAACCATGTACTTCGAATTTTACATCTTTTCTGCCGGAATTTGACAATGCCCTTTCGATAATGCTTTTCACTTCATTGGCTCTGTCTAAAGATAAATTCAGATTATAAGACTCCTCACCAATGATATCCGTGTGGCCATGAATGATGGCAACAGCGTTTTTAGGTATTTTGGGAGTAACAACTTCGGTTAGATATTTCTCATACATTGCAATTGCTTTTGATTTATTAAATTCAAAAAGAATGCTGTATCTGAGGCCTTCCTCTGTTTTAGAGGGTGTCCAAAGCACCATGTGATTAGTTGTCACTTGTTCTTCAATACCTCCGTTTTTAGTTTTTCCGATCAATTTTACTTTATAATCACCTTCAGAACGGGTTCCCATAATACTTTTACCCGGAATACTTACTTTTTCTTTCGTATAGGGACCAAACGCTTTTACTTTTCCGTCCGGATCTGTAGTTTCCAAAGACCATGACGAATACGCTTTATCTGCACCGGCCGCGTCAACGGTAATATAACTGTCAATAGGGGCTTCCTGAACAGTAACAAGCTCTAAGGGCTTTAATGGTGCACCGGGACCAACCTGAAATTCCATCAGTAATTCAGGTGAATTACTTTCGATAGAAACCCTGCGGTCGCCTTCGCGAAGCAGCACCAGTTCTTTTGTTGCTCCGGGCTGTTCAGATGGGATGGAAGGCTTTAGTTGCCCTTTTGTCGTTATTCTTGATGCGTTTATTTCAAATACAGCAACCAGATACGTCTTGATAGATTCGGCCATTGCCGTACCATCTTCTGTTCCTTTTTCCGAAGAACCCACAAGTTTTACATTTGCGGCAGGATTTTTCACCATTCGGTTTCCAAGAATATTAATCACGTTATAATAAACCGCCATTTGTCGGGCAGAACGTCCTGAAGGATTTACACTGGCTGTAAGTCCAATCTGATCTTCATTGAAGTCTTTTACCTCTTCTTTTTTTAATAGTATGTAGCGATCCGGTATTTTATTCGATTCAAGATCGAAAAAAACATAATTTCGTAAAGGAAATACCTCTCTCACGTTACGTTCTCCGGGGATATTTTTAGGGGCATTTACAGAAAACTGTACTTTGGATACTGCTGTTGCAGGAGTTTCCATTGCACTTCCCTGTCCAAACTTAAGTGCCATACCCACTCTTAAGGTGGTGATACTCCAGGTCTCTGTTGAGCGGGGATGTTGTCCAAAATAAGGCTGAAAATTCACAAAAGGAGACAAAATAAATTGGGATTTATGATTTTGTGAAGACAGCGGAATATCATACCCTGCACCAACCTGCATCGAAACAATCGTTTTTTGCACGGCATCAAAATCACCTCTTACATCAGCCGGCTGCTCCTGTTCGGGATAAGCAGGATTTGTTCCCTGCGAATATTTAAAGGACTGATCTAAATTGAAAGCCAGACGCGGCCCTCCATACAAATAGAAGTTAGATTTAAAAGGCGCAAAACGAATGCTTGGCTCTATCGTAATATAACTTAAACCTGTAGATAAATCTGCAGGGCAGTTGCAAGGCGTAACTTTTTGATCGAAAGAACCTTTTCTACTGTCATAACCGGCCTGAAACATAAATCCAAGCATGGTATCGGGTTTGTAAAATTCAACCAGGGGAGCCAGATAAAGCCCGGCACCTTCGCCATTATGAAAAGTAACCGGAGGGGTCAGATTTGAATTCAGCTGATGTGTTGAACCACGGTAAAAATTAAAGTTGGTCGCACCGGCAACACCAAAATACCAGGAAGGTTTTGTGTAATAGGTTTCCTGTGCCTGAAGCGTTGTCTGAGCACTTAAACAGAACAATGTCAAAAGTAAAAACCGGTTTAATAGTGTTTTACCTGACATTTTATTGCTGTATCTATTTGATTTAAAACTAATGTTAGTTTTCATTTGCGTTTATTTAGGCATTGTTTTTATTGAAAAAAAAATCCCGTCCGAAGACGGGATACTATTTAGTATATCTTATTTATGGGACGTTAACTGTCGTATTGACCATCGTAACAGAAGCTACCAGAGATATGGCTCTTCCGTTTAATACGGTTTGATTTGCATTTCCTGCAGTCGAAAAAGTAACACCTGAATTGGCGATAATAGTTCCTACCATCGTTCCTCCGCCGGCACTGTTGATCGTTGCTGCACTACCTACATACCAAAAAACGTTTTTAGGCAAAGCACCATTTTTCATTATGACACTTTTTGCACCTGTCGGTCCTGCAATTCCAACTGTAAGTCCGGAAGCAGTCTGAAAAATCCAGGTCGCATTCGGGTCGCCTTGTGCATCAAGCGTCAGGTCTCCATTGCTGATTTTAAAAGTACCACTTGCTGATTTATACACACCAGGAGCTAAAGTCAATCCGCCTAATTCTCCCGCATTCGGATCTGAACCACCCGGTTTTGCTGCCGGCGAAATACTTAAGTAAGCCGCATTTGCATCCAGTAACCCTTTTTGTGCAATTGCTAAGGAGGTAGCTGTTCCCGGAACCGGAGGTGCCGAAAATATATCACCCGTAACATTCCCGACATTTAGAGGCGTTTCGGTATACACCACAAGTCCATCATGAAATCCTGTAATCAGGGTTGAAGCAGCGGTTGTACCCAGGCTTCCGTTGTTGATTACGGTATTTAATCCCTGATTCGTAATTCCGGCGTTACCACCAAAAGCGCCAAACATAGCAGCAGAACCAAGATCTATCACTAAGGGTGCAGGAGGTAACAGCATGGTTGTAAAGTTCCATACATAGTCAGCAGCCAATGAAGTCCCGGCAGCACTTTTTGCCCCGGTTGTAATCGTGGCGGTGTAAATTTTTCCTAATACAAGTGAATTGGCTGGTTTAAACGAAGCCGTAGTGCCGGAGTACGAAACCGTACCCGCAATTGTTGCAGCACCCTGTTTAAGCGTAAAGGTAGTGGCATTGATGGAAGCAGCATCCATGAGGATACTAAAGTCAGCCGTTACCGTTTGATTTAAAGCAACATTCACAGCATTATTCAAAGGATCTGTGGCCGTTACGGCAGGTCTTAAAAGTGTCCCTGTCGAAAATACCCAAACATATTCAACCTGTAAAAAATTACCCATGACGTCTTTGGCCTTTGTGGTAATTCTGGCCGTATAACTGGTATTTTCTGCAAGTAAAACTGCCGGTTTGAAAGATGCAGTTCTTCCGGAGTAGGTAACCGCTCCTGCAAGAGGAGTCGTTCCGGTCACCGTAAACGAAGTTGAAGTAATAGAAGCCGGGTCCATTTCTTCGTTAAATGTTACCGTAATAACCTGTTCTAACGGAACGTTGATAGCATTACTAAGGGGAGTGGTAGACTCGACTACAGGACAGACTCCTTCGACTGCTTCGAAATCATCATTTTCGCATCCGGTAATAAATGCGAAACATACTATAGCAAATGCTACTATTAAAATTTTAATTTTCATTTTTTATGTTGTTTAAGAATTAGATTATTTGATGCAGTAAAGGTGATGTCTAATGGAACTTAAACATTATACAATTCTGACTAAGAGTTGTATGATTAACACTATTTTTTTTAATAAAATTAAGGAGATAAGAGGATATATTAGAAGAAAACAAGCGTAGAAGCGGCAGTACCAAAGAGATTTTTGTAAAGGCACTAGGTTGGATTGATATTTTCCTAAATAATTTGATGAAGTGACCGGTAGGGATTGATCAGAGCAGGAGCAAGGTTTTCCGGAAGGTGATACATTCCCCCCAGTGGAAAAAATCAAGTGTAAATGTTTTGGAATAATCAGATGTATTGAAATCTTAGCTGTAAATAATCTGTGATAGTTGTATTGGGTTTTCGACTGTACCCTTAAACAGGAAGCTAACGCAAGCGGGGGGAACCTGTATTGGGTCGCAGTGAAATATCTCTTTTTTAGTTCTGGAAAAAACGATTGTATTTCTAAATTTTTACTTGACTAAATTTAATAGTTCAAAATCTTCTTTTCAATAAAATTACCTTTTAGAAACTTATATTTTTCGATTTATTTTTCTTAATTACATCAAACAACTTAATTTCGTTATCATACTCATATTTTAATTGTTCAACCATTGACACTGAATAATAGGAACTAATCACTAACTTTAATCTGAACTCATCTTCTGGCAAATCATGATTTCTAGATAATAAATCCATTGCATTGAGTCGTATTAATTTTTTCTTGTTTGTCTGTACAATTAATAAAAATTAAACTAAGCAATATTTTTTTTAAGTATATCCATAATTACTATAAATGAAATTTTGTTTCGCTTTGTTTTTTCATAAGAAATCTTTTGAGAGCGAATTAATTATCCAACATAAATAAAGAAATTACAGGTTTTTATTTATCAAAACGTATTTTCCTGAATCATCATTTTGCATTACATAGTAATTATTCTTAAAAAAGAAAAACATAATACTTTGTTTCTGCTTTAGAGTTAACTTATTTAAGACATAATATTTATTTTTAGTATTGCTCTTTTCGCAATATGTATTTATTAAGTAGTCTAATCCCTTATTATTATAGTCATCTATTATTTTTTTATCTAACGTAAAATTAAAGTCAGAATTTTTAATTAGATCTGATTTTGATAACAAATCCTCATTTATTGCTTTAATTAAAAAACTATCAAAATCTTTATACCCTTTATAGTTTTGATTGTTGATATTATATAATTGCCGAATACTGGTTGAATAAATTGTATCATTTTTATCAATTAGAATTTTTAAAGACTCATTGGACAATGGTAGATTAAAATCTTGATCATTTGATAAATTTTCAATAAATTTTTTATTATTTAATAACTCTTTATTACATGAGTAGAATAAGAGGCTAAAAATAACAATTACTAATTTGTATTTAATTTTTTTCATCCTTTATTTTTTTTAACTTGTATATTGTTTGGCGGGTTTGCTAATTTTACAGGATCTATTGTTTCTCCTCCATAAGTGGTTCTATGTTTTTTTCCTAAAATATCATTAGCTCTATTCTCATTATTAACCGCTCTTATCTCAGCAGGATCTTTGGCATCATTTGTAGAAGAATTATCTTCCATATTTCCAATATCATGATCAAATTGATGTCTCATTTCGTGTGTTACTGTCAATAAAGGGTCTTTTCCTGTATCATTAAAATCAAATTCCGTTTGTGTATTTGCTGGAAATCCAAATAAAGATTTACTATCCTCTAAGCTTGTAACGGCATTTTCGTTGTTTCGACTTTGTTCTACATAATGTGTTTTATCACTTGTCTCTAAAGTATGCAGTTGATTCTTTAATACTACATCATTTGATTTTTCAATAGTCCTATAAGCTTTTAAAACTTGATTTAATGTGGCATTACCTTCTTTGGGATTATATCTTTCTCCTTTTCCTCCGTTGTGATAGAAGTTTCCATTTCGATATTTAAGTTGCTCTTTTACTGATTTATCACCATTTCGTATTAAAAATATAATCTCATTTGGAGCCATTCCATCAGGGTCAGTAAATCTCATTGGATTATCAAAAGTATAGTTATACGGTGACCATCTTCTCATTTGTTCAGCTAAGGGATCTATAGTCATCCATCTTCCAAGTGCAGGGTCGTAATTTCTAGCTCCATAGTCATAAAAGCCAAGCCCAAACTCATCCTGCAATTCCTTACCATTGTACTTATATTTTTGCCCCGGATTAGAGGAAGTAACCAAAGAATTATACCCCTTATGCGCTAACCCAAACGGATAATAATTGCTTTCCTCAATAATTTCGGTATTGTTTACAATACCATTATTATCCTTATCACTGTAACTCAATCTCACATTTCCCAAGTGATCTTTGTATTGATACACATATTCATAAGAACTTCCTGAAGGTTGTACATAGCCCTCTGCGGTGAGGAAAAAATCAAGTGTGAATGTTTTGGAATTCAACGCACTGTATTGAAATCCTCCCTGTAAATAATCGGTGATCGTTGTACTGGGTTTTCGAACTACGGTTCCCGCTTTAAAAACTATTTTTCCTGTTTTTTGACCACTTGCATTGTAAATGTACGCAATATGCCCGGTCGTACCAAAGGTTATCTTAGTGGGTAAGTTAAGATGGTTGTAGGTAATCGCTGTGATGTTTTTGTTCTTGTCGGTCGTCATATTTCCATTGGCATCATAGGTATAATCATTGCCTGTTTTGTTGAAATCATTAAAACCACCGCTATTGTTGCTGTTGTCTGCTACGTTGCCCAATTGGTTGGAGCTGGCCGCATAAGTATACATTAGATCGTCAATTCCTATGGGTTGTATTTGTGGGTCTGTGTCTCCATTTCGTTTCAGGGACAGAATATTTCCGTTTTTATCATAGGTTAAACTTTCATTATAGGCATTGGTCGTCAAACCGTTTTTCCCGTAAATGGCATTTTTCAACCGGTTTAGTTTATCGTATTGATAGCCGTAACGGCGCTCCATATTGTCAGATCCGGTTCTCCAGATTGTCTCGGAGATATTCCCGTTATACAATGCTGTAACTCCTGCAATATTTGCGGTTGGCGTATTATAACCGATCTTAAAGGTGAACAAATCCAGCGGATCCGTGCCTTGCTGCAGGTTAGCCGTTTTATTGATTTCTGTAAGCCAGCCTCTTATGTTGTAGCTGTAATCGATTTTCTGTAGTGGGACAGCACTAGTGTTTCCTGTTTTCTTGGTGATTAACTGTCCCAGTGCATCATAGCTATTATCGGCCATGAGCTGTACTTTTCCTCCGTTGACCTGATGGGTGTGGGTCAGCAACCGGTCCTGTGGCGAGTAGGTGAAATCTTCCCTTATTAGTACTTCCGTATCGGCCGAAGTGCGTTTGTGCCGGGTCAGGGTATACAGCGTTTTTCCGATAAAATCAATTTTATTGTCCGTAACGGTATAACCTCCCAGATGATTCAGTTGATAGGCTCGTATGGGTCTGGCTTTTTGGTCATAAAACGTAGTGCTTCCTTCACCCAGCATTTCGGCAGTGGTGGTCGGCACCCTGATCCATGTTCCCGTTGGCAGTGTTTTTAAGTTGGTTAAAACGCTCTGGCTTTCTATGAGGGCCGGCATCTTCTGGGCACCCGGGAAAACATAATCGTCGTAATAGTTTACGCTCAGTAATTTAAACGCAGTGGGCGCTATGGCATTGCTGTAATAGACAGTCACCCCGTCAATGGTTCCGGAGGTTTGTTTGGTTTCGAACAATACCGTGGCGGAGTTTTGCGCGTCCTGCAATGTTTTTCTGGTGGCAGAAGTACTGCTTACATTGTCCCAGCCGGTATAAAGGGGACGCCCAAAAACATCGTATTTGGTAATGAGCCATCCCGCTGAACTAAGATCCGAAAAAGGGGAATTCGCGGGTCCCGTGGCCACCACACGGTCTAATTTATCATAGACTATAAACTCCCATTGTTTGCCCGGCAGTTTTTTCTCGACCATACGGTTGCGGTAGTCGTATTTGTACTGATAGCATAAATTATTTAAGAGGGCTGTCGTGATGATACCCCCGGCTTTTGGCGGAATTACATACGTGAGATTGCCGTAGCTATCGTGTACATAATAGGTATCATGTCTGACACCTGCCTCATAGGTTCTTTTTAAGACCACCTGGCCTTCCTTGTTTTTAAATTCCACCGTTGATCCCGAAGTTTCCGTTGGATTGGCAGTGGTATTCTCATCATAGGTGATGGTTTTGTACAATTCTCCTGCTGCATAAGTCCCTGCATCCGAAAAGCTGATTTCGTATAAACCCGAAGCTGCCGTCCAGATGGCATTAGCTTTAAAGAGTCTGACTTCATTGGCAGCATTGATCTGATAGTCGATGTTGATGGTATGACCGGATTTTAAGCTCCAGTCGTCTCCCGGAGCAGCCTGTTTCAGGATACGGTTCAGGGGAGAGGCTTCCAATTGTTTCTCACTATACGGATTTGCATTGACCGCCCCGTAATGGGTTTTGTATTGTGCCGTTAAATCCGGTACCAGTGTGGCGGGATCGACATAGGCCGAATTGGTCTGGGAAGAAGCAAACGGAAGGTATTCTTTTACCTGTCTTCCAAAACCATCGTATTCTATTGGGGTTACAATGTCTTTTCCCGTAGCAGACTGTTGCACGGCAATTTGCTGAACCGGCCTTCCGAGTCCGTCAAAATAGGTTACATTTAGAGAGGCCTGAGCAGAGGTGGGAGTTGGTATTACCGTCGGACTTGCTGTTTTGTAGGTTACCGTTTTAATATAATTCTGGGTCTTGGTCTGGCCAATGACCATAACAGGAAATAAAACCAAAAGAAGTTTTATAAAGTTTTTCATGCTGTTTTCGGTTTAGGGTTTGTAGTTGTATTGATTCTCAGAAAGGATATTGCCGTTTTTGTCTTTTACGAATTCCAGCCTTCCGAAAGTATCATAGTTAAAAGTTGTAATATCTCCTTTAGGATCTGTAATGGTACTGACCCCGACAAGTGGAATATAAGTGTACGTACTCACCATAATAGTATCTGGCAATGCGGTTCTTAATGCATTTAAAGCTGTTATCAGATTCGCGTTAGTTCCGCTGTTCGAAAGATTTTGAAGGTCGGTTACATAAGAGGAAACCTGAGCGTAAGTTGCATTTTCTATTTTGGCAATAGGCTGCGTTTTATTATAGCCCCAGATAATAGTAACAGGCATACCGCTTTCCAGCGTATACTGAATGATATTGCCCATATCATCGTACTTATCATAAGTGATTTTTTTCTCCAGAGTATTGCCCGGAAGTGCATTGGGAAATTTGGCTGCATATATAAATTTTGGTAAAAGCAAATTTCCCGTTGTGGCATTTTTTGCATATTCTGTTTTTTGCTCAGATAATTTTATTGCACCTCTGAAAGTTTCTGTTTTCAGTAGTGTGTTTATTTTATTGTTGGCGATCATTTCCGATACAAACGGTTCACTTGCCATAACCGGATCCTGAGGGTAATAATATTTGGTTTCTAAAAAATCTCCAACTGAACTTTTTGTTTTTTGTACACTTAATTGCATATGAACAGGACTGTTGTAAACATAACTTGTAGTGGTCCTAATTGGGTTTGATCCCCCTGCGTCATATAAAACATTCTCTTTTGATTTTAAGTAATTCCAATAAGAACTATTTACATACTCTACTATTCCTAAATTGGATGTTTTTGTAGTATTTGATTCCTCATCATTATTATCTATTAATTGATGGTATTTCCGCACATTATAAGATTTCGATCTTTTTAGTTCTATAGTATCATATAGATTTGTAGTTATCTGTACATCATCTTTCTTACTGTTAAAAATGCTATTCTTTAAAAGAACGCCATTTGTCAGGATTCCATAATCTGTAGGAGCACTATATAATCTTAAATCGCCGCATATCTGATTATTTGAGTTTTTATGAATATAAAATTCATTCATTTCTCCTCCATTCAAAAAAGTATCATTACCATGAGATACAGTAACATATTGATACGAAACAGCTGAATTTCCATTGTCAAAAAGAGACGTAAGGCTGCTTGAAGTTATATTAATATAAGTTCTTAGCTGGCCTGATGGCATACCACCTCCGCTACTGGTAGTTGGACATTCCAGACGTTCCCTTGATTCATCCAGATAAAGAGGTGAGGTTCCGGGAAGTCCGGATGATTTCGTGAGATCATCTTTTTGCGCATAATAGTAGCGTTTATAAACAGGAAGTGAAGTTTTAGATGCACTCTCCGTAGTACTTTTAATTCTAACACCTCCTGAAATTAAATTTGCAGCAACAGTTAAGGCAGCAGATGGCAAATAATTAAAATCCAGACCTGAACTTGTACAAGGTCTCAGCTCGCTTCTTGTAGAAGCCCCTAGTAAACTTAGTGAAATGGTATAGGTTTGATTTGCTTTTGCAAGTAAAATAAAATCGGTTACATTACCAGGGTTAAAATCTGCTGAAGCAATTTTGTAAAGCTCTCCGTAGCTATTTCTTTGTGATAAATCTTCGTACTTTCCCGTGGTCAGGTTTTTAACCGCTACAGTAGCTCTCGTCCTTCCCAGATAATCGGGACCACATTCGTATTCATCATAACTAATAGCACCCCGCAAAATTATTTCCTGATCATTTAGAGTTGTGATGGTAATCTCCTGACTAATTGGACCCGTCCTGTTAATAAATAGTCTTTCCGCTTTTAATTGAGGAGTAATTTCCTTACTTCCGTAATAATCATTTGATTCGTATTCAAATTGTGTATATCCTTTTGTAGGATATATGATTTTACTAAGCAGACCTGTTTGTCCATAATCTCCATTCGGTTCCTTATCTGCACCGTCATAATTAATATTGTCTAAATCTAATCCTGTTTTATTGGGAACTAATTGATTATTTATCTTGCCGTTATAATATCCCCAATGATCCTGACTTAAAGATAATCTTGAGGGAAAATTATTTCGATTGATATATTCAAATTGATAATTTTTACCTAAATCATTAAATTGAATTTTATCCAGAAAAACTCTTTTATTTGCGGTGGTTGTATAAGTGAATTTTACCTTTTCAATTTCTTTTATATTATCTGTTGTTATGGCAATTTCTTTTATTTTTTGATTTCCTGCTTCTACATCCTCACTATTGTTTTCAAAGTATCGAAAAGTTATTTCCCCATTTTTACTATTATTACTATTGATAGACTGTATTGCTTTTCCTGTTATACTCATACGATGTTCCCTAATAGCACTAAGATTAATACCTCCTGCCTCTACAGTACCAGTACAAGTAGCCTGAATTCTTGGAAATTGCATTTTAAGTGTTTGTGATTTAGAAGAGATAAAATGATCTTCTTTGTCTATATATGTAAGATAAACTTCATCTCCTTTTGGATGTACTATTTTAGATAAATACCATGCAGAAATAGAAGCTTTCGTAGTAGGATTGCCATAGCTCTCTTTAAAAAATTTCGTATATTCAATCTGATCAAAATAATATTTAATACCATCTGGTGCGGTTACTATAAAGGTGAAATATCCATTACGAACTTGTTTCTCGATTTTGATATTTTGAGCAGGCATCAACTGCGGAGTGCCATCATGATCATATATAAATTTGCCTGAATAACTACCGAAATTAAAACTGTATAAATCAGCTTCACTATCTGTACGATCCTCTTCTCCGATATATTTAAAAAAAGCTATTCTTTGATTTAATGTAGCATTAGGTGGTAATGGTACAAAAGCTTCTAATCTATCTTCATCAGGTAAATCCCTTATAATCCGTGTTATGACACCGCCAAAACTTAAGTTCCATCCCTGCCCGACATTAGATGATATTTCATCTACCTTAATTCCATTATTAGAATAAAACATGGTTATAGGAACCTCAATATTTACAGTTTTATACGTATAAATTGGTATAGTAATATTCTGCGATCCTGTAAACATTCCAATAGGTACATTTCCATAATTTCCTAATTGATAAGCACCCGGTGAAGGCGGAATTATGTTAGGTAAAAAAGTATTTGAATTTTTTTCTGATTGACCAGCTGTTTTTATGGAAATAAGAAGAATACAAAACAAAAATGTAAGAGTCGTTTTTAAAGTTAGTTTACACATATATTATTTTTTTAGTTTTCTTTTTTATGTTTAATCTGTTTTAATAGATAATTTCTTCTGTACTGGTTTAAATCAACAAGAACTTTTCGCCCTCTAATGCTATAGTATGTTTTGTGATACATCCATTATTCAGGTAGATAATCAAGTAAGAATAACATTACATTATGCAAATATAGTATAAATTTAAAAAGTAAGAATAGTACTCAATAAATTAGATAATTATAGTTAAAAATAGTAAGAAAAATAATATATTATAGCAAAATACTTCTATATTTGCCACTTTAACAATAAATATTTAATACTAGTAAGTCATGGCAGAAAGTAAAAACAACATCATCACTCACGGATTGAGTGGGAAAGTAGGCGACATCATTGTATTTAGCCAGAGAGGCAGTAAAACAATCGTTTCAAAAGCGCCAAAAGACCGCGTCGGAGAACCGACAGAAAAACAAAAGAAGCACATTGCGAAATTTCAGGAAGCTACTATCTATGCCAAAGCAGCCTTACAGGAAGCAACTACCAAGGCCATCTATGAAAAAGGGGCGAAACCTGAAAAAAACATTAGTGCCTATAATGTAGCGGTAGCCGATATGCTGGGCGCTCCGAAAATAGAAGAAATTGATCTCTCCCAGTACAAAGGCAAAAAAGGAGATACGATCAGTGTAAAAGTAACCGACGACTTTAAAGTGGTGGCTGTAAAAGTAATTATAGAAAATGTCGACGGGACACTGGTAGAAGAAGGAAACGCCAAAATAAGTGCCAATGGTCTCGATTGGATCTATACGGCTACTAAAGAAAATGACGATTTAACCGGTGATAAAATCACCATTCAGGCTACAGATTTACCTGACAATTTGACCGAAAAGGAGCAAAAGCTCTAAAAATCCCAAACGGAGTTTCCGTATAGGAGTGACGGAGCGGTGACGGACAAACGACGTAAAAAAACGCAATGTCAAACTGGCAGAATTACCGTTAAAATCGGGATTTGTCGTTCTGCTTCACGATCACTTTTAGGATGCGTTTTTCTTTTGAGGAAGGTTAAAGGAGGGATTTATAAAAAGAGTTCAAAAAGAAAAACCTTGTACAAGAGTAATATCTGGTATCAGGTTCTTTTGTTTTAATCGATGCGCTTTGTGAATCATTGTTGCGGGTGAGAAGTTAGGAGACGTTCGCACAGCGTATGCGATACATTTAGTATTTGTTAGAACTCTTCTCAGAGCGGGAGAAATTGAATAAACAGTAAGTAATTTTTAAAATTTCAAATTTCATAATGGTTGTTTAATTTTGTTCTAAAGTTTTTTTAAGCCTTTCATTAATAAGTATAATATTTGATGGATATTCTTGCTTGAAAATAATATCTCGTTTTCCTCAATACTAAGTCCATTGAGTTCCGAAATTTTCTTTACATCAAATTTTGATAATTCTGTTTTTAATAGATCAAAATCTGTATAGTCGCATTTAGAATTGACATAATTTTTAAATTCTCTTAGAAATTCAGTTTTGTATTGGAAATCATTAGTTAACTCTTCAACCACATTACCTTTAATAAGATTTATTAGTTTTTCTGTCGCGCCACCAAATCCTCCGACTAAAAAGAGGGGCTTATTTTCTTTTAAGGTATAAAGAGCTTCTTCAATAACGCCAGGTATATATCCTAAATAATTTGTAGATTTTCCTCCAACTAAAATTCTGGCAGAACAATCTTTAGCCATTTGAATTCTCATTTCTTTGAAACATTCGCAAAATGAATATCGATCTTCTATACAATTGGCAGGTTTATATTCTTTTTGTTCATCAATTGAAACAGTTTTTGGAACTGAAATTTCTTTTATTTTAATTTGTTTTGAATGAAAATCTATCCTAACATCACGTGTTAAACGTTTAGTATTAGGAAACACAAAATAGTTAACAAACTTAAAATTTTTGTCATTTGTCTTTTTATATTGGTTCGAAAGTTCTGAAAAATAATAAGTGAAACCATTTTCTCTTAGGTCACCACCATATAAAGCTGTTCCGTCATTAGCGATAATATATCTTGCAATTTCAATTGAAATATCATTCAAATGTTGTTCAGAAAGTCCTATTTTTTCTAAATCTTCATTTATTGATACTGAAATGGCAATTTTTTTATTATTTAATATTTTTGATTTTTTAGATTGTTTTTTTTCTTGTGATATTAAATCGGAGTCTACACCTGAAATATCTATTTTATTTTTTTTCATAAGTTCAAATTAATAGGAGTTGTAAATTCTACATCTTCATCTAATTCATTTAAAATGTTGAGTTCTTCTAATCCTAATGGAGGATCAGGATACAGTATAATTAAATTTTTACCCCCTAGATCTTCTTTATATTTCTTTATATCTAAAAAGTTAAATAACTCAGGAGGAGAAGTTATAACTTTAATTTCATTATAATCATTCGATCCCATATTTGAATACCGTTCTAAAAGTCTATTCTGATATAAGTTATTTAGAACCTGATATAATGTTAAATTTACAATTTTATAAAACCCTATGATCTCTTTCTTACCGATAACAGTTGTTGGCATATTTCCTAAATACGGAAATGCTCTTTTTTCGCCAATTAAAATATTATGGACAACTACTATTGGAGATTTATGTTTCTTTGCAATTAATATTTCACGTCGGCACCATTCTCTATTAGAATATTCGTCTGTATGAAAGACTACCAGAGCTGAGTGCTTAATTTCTTGCTCAAATTGTTCTGCAAAATCATATCCATTTGCAATATCAACAGTATCAAAAAACACATCAAGTTTAAGATTGTTCTCGATAAACTGTTTAAATCTGATTGTGGTAGTTTCGCCATCTTTTTTAGCATGACTTAAAAATAACTTGACAGGAGAACCTATTCTATGATGTTCTTTATCCTTTTGTTTAGGATGAAAATTTAAAATAAGTCTAGAACAATCGTGTAATAATTCTGTTTTAATTTTTTTAATAGACTTTTCTAAATCTTTTTTATCTTGAAGATTTAAATTTTTATCAAAAAACTTTGTTGCATCAGTAAATTGAAGAGTACTTAGGCCGCAGCCTATAGAATAAGCTTTGTTACAAAGTGAGATAGGAAATATTCTATTGTCATCATCGATTTTCTTGGAAAGCTCTTCAGTATATAAGCGAAAATCTTCGTCCAAAATATACTCCTCATCTATAAGTAACAGGATTGCGTTCTTTTCTGCATTGGATAAATCTATTTCTAAAGGTTTATTATCTTCTAGTTTTGCATATCGAAAATAAACAGGAATGCCAATCCCTCTTGATAGAGGGTTTTGATAATCTCGACAAAATGTAGAATACAGTTCTTCTGCAATTTTTTTTCCAGCTTTAAAATTAGGATGCCAAACTAAATATATATTTAGTGGATATTTAATATTATTCATTGGTGTTTTTTGTCATTTGTATTGATGTATTATCTATATTATCTGAATGTGTATTTCTTTTTTCAAATGCCAGTTCAATATATTCTTGCATTTTTGTTCTGTCATCTGTCCAATCCCTTATAACTGCATATTCTGATCTGAAATTGTCTGCCAATCTAGCTGGCATTAAATTATAAGTAGCCTTATCTGTACCAAAATCAGGATGATCGGGTAATATTAAGCCTAATAATCCAGAATATTTATCTCCAACTTTATAATTCAAAGCCCCAGATATTTCCCAATCAATATGTTTCCGATGTTTTGTATTTTGACCGATCAAAACTACCAGAACAGTTGTGTCTGCCAGATAACCTTTTTGAATTAACTGTTTAATATATCCATCTGAATTGTCCGAATCTATATCTCCATCTTCGACAGATTTGTGGGTTATTAAATCGGCAAATAAATTCTTGAATTTCTCCTTGTATTCTTGATCTTCATAATGATAATAACTTATAAATGTCTTTCTTTTGCATAGTTCTTTGGGAAGCTTTGCAGTCCAACTAAACCCACCATTAGTTTTGCGATAAAATATGCAAATCCTATACCAGCCTCCAATTTTTCTTTCGGCACAGCAAAAAGTTTTTCCTTTATTAACTTGTTCTACCAACCACTGACGATTCTTAAGCATTGCTTCACCTATATATTCTTCAAAATCATCGTGGACTATAACTCTGTCAATTGAATTTCCTTTTTCGTTAAAGGATATTTTTGTGATGACATAATCTTCCCATTTAGCCATAATATTTTATCTTAAATTAATTGTATGGATCATTTATGAGATTATCCATTACTCCCGAAAGGGGATTTGTATAGTTTCCGTAATCACTCATCATTTTTGTTTCAAGTAGGATTTCTTTATCAATTTTTGAGATTCTACTAATCAGATTGTTTAAATCATAAATATCTCTAACAATAGAAGCAGACCTTGCATACTCAGGCAATCCTCCTTTAGGAATTCCTTTTAGGCATAACACAAATAATTCTGTTTTATCATAACCGTAACCTATTTCAAAAGGCACCCAACTAGAATATAATGTATTGGGAGAAACTAATACGAGCATATGAGAACTGTTGTTTATCCCTTTTCTGATTGAGTCAGTAACAGCTTTAGCGTTATTAGATTGATGATGAATTCTCAAATCTCCGTCATAGGCGTCAAAATAAACATCAATACCCGTCTTTATCAAATAATCTGCAATCTTTTTTGCTGCATCCTTATCTTTTTGTTGATGTGATATAAATACACATTTTATTCCCAAAGACAAGACCTTATTTCTGGAGTCATATTTTGTTGGGTAATAGTATCGGTTTAATGCCATTTAACTAAAATAATTTTGTCTGTTGATAGTCTTTCCAATGAATTGGTGTGCCATTTATTCCTAAATCGTATTTAATTGTTATCATCTTAATCAGATCTTCTGCTAATGGCTCATTTCTAATTGTTATATAATCTCTGTGACGAGTTCCAGGACAAATCTCCAGATATTTATCTGGAACTTTCCATGCATTCATCCCCAGATATAAAAAGTAATTAGATATTAAAACATATTCACCGCTTAGATCTTGTTTAAGGTTCCCTTCATTGATTTTTCCATCATATAAACTATGATGAGAATCTAACTGAATCCACTCATCATTTTCATTGTGATAAATATTATCTCCATGTATTTGTTTTAAGCTGCCATTCAAAACAGGCTTTTTATAACTGAATCTTTCATCTTCCCAATATTCTTGAAAAGTTAATTTTTCAGTTACTTTCATTAGAAAAATCAAATGATTTAGCAATTTATTTTCAACAGCTCCTGTTCCAATAATCCAATCTCCGACAATTGCTTTTTTTCTTATATGAGGTTTACAACAAGCTAATGTACAATACTCTCCGAATGGATTTGGAGCAAAACCATAATCACGAGTAATTTTGTATGCATAAATACTCATTATTGACAACCAATTCTTTTAACATTATTCACGGGTGTTCTAGGAGATCCATTTGAACTACACCACCCAACATCTTTGCCTTCTAAAGCATCAATTATTTTTTCAGAATTCCAGCCAACTAGACCGTCACCAAATTTTTCCAGATTTTCAGGGATATCTGAATCTTTACCCCCATGCATGAATACACCAACAATTCTTTTTCCTAGTTTAGCAGCTTGTTCAATTTCCCAATTCACCCATTCTCTCGAATGAGTCTGTGAACCAATTAATACAACAACTGTTCCTGCCCAACGCATTTTCATTGTCAAAAGTCGTTTCAAAGTCTGTTCAGGAATTTGTTTTTTATCTAACCTATCTTGATTTTTGGGATTAGCTCTTATAGAACTATTTCTAATACCATATTCTTTACCAGCCAATAACTTTGTAAAATTTGTAACAGAATCATCATCTTTATGATGATGACTTATAAAAACATTTTTTGATGTACTCATAGTTTATAAGACTTTAAATTAGATTGTTAATCTTCCATTTTGGAGGGAAGAAATAAATAATTTGTTCTTTCTTCTCTATTTTAAATTTCTGTTTTATACGTGTTCGATTTGAAACTCCCACTATTTCAGGATGAAACACTCTAGAATATTTATCTACTTCACAAAAAACATTTTGACAATCAATTAATTGCAGATTTCGGCCTCCTAAATTCTGAAACTTTACTCCTAATCTTTCAAATTCTATTTCTTGATTGTCTGCCATCATTTTTATAATATCTTCATAATTATAATCGCCAAGACTTATAAAGCATTTGGTAATACCATCTTTTGCTCCTGGTCCAGCTTTTACAAATTCCATTTCACTAAAATTAATGAGATTACTATAATTGAGATCAATAGTATACTGATAGGCTAAAAACTCACCTACAGTAGGATAAGATAATAATAGCTCATATACGTCTTTCATAGATTTACATTGTTGAAGTTTATGAGGAAGTTTATCATTTATCATCTTTTCTATTAGTAATAAATGATTTTGATGCTTTCTTTCTTTTCCAAAAACAGATTTTCCTGATGCCATTATGTAAGCAGGAGAATATATAGGTTCTTTATTTTTCAGTACTTCTAGCAGTAATTTATCATATGCCTTGTAGGAAAAATTTTTAAATGAGATTTCTCCTAACTCTTCTTGAAGAAATTCCCATGTGGAAATTCTATTAAAAATTTTGAATAAAATAATACGAAAAAATAATTCATCGGGTTCCTGGCTACCGTTGTATATAATATCTCGTATCAAATATTGACTTACTCTATCAGTAGCACGATATACATTAGTAAATTTGTAATTGTTGAGAATATCATCATTTGACCAAGGATATTCGGTATTATTAATTCGCTTAAAAAAAATATCTTGTCTCTTTGAGATGAATTCCCAATAAGTATTGTATACAACACTGGGTTTAGGCTCTATTTTTTTTATTAAGAATGAGACATTTTTAGAATTATTTTTTTTTTCTATCATTATTAATTTTTAATTCGAACATTAGTTTTTACCTAAATAAGTTAGCTTTTTATTTTTAATGCTGACTAGAACTCGACCTCCTTTATTATTTTTCAATTCATCAAAAACCTTATAAGAATTTATAATTGCTGTTTCCCACTGTTTTTGTGTACAGTTTTCTACTTCAATACCGCTAACTAGCTTTTTAATTGTTTTTAAAACTTCAGTATCTACATTGTTACTATATTTAAACAACTGATGATCTACAGCGTAATTATAAATATATAAGCTAACCAATTCCTCTGTGATAGCTGCTCTAGCACCATCTTCTACCTCATCTGTAGCATTATCACTTTTTCTTTTTATTTCCATTAATTTT
Organism: Flavobacterium sp. ENC; assembly: GCF_020991415.1. Lineage (GTDB taxonomy): Bacteria > Bacteroidota > Bacteroidia > Flavobacteriales > Flavobacteriaceae > Flavobacterium. Next base: position 625,061 of record NZ_JAJMOY010000002.1, read on the forward strand.
CTTATCACAGGTGACCATCCTAGATAGGCAACATAACCTAGATGAAATATATCGTGAAATCGGTATTCGTCTTTCTTGTGAGAATTATCTGTAATATCATCTCCTAGTTGCTTTTTAGTAGTATTATTAATGATCCTTACTTTTTCCTTTCCTGCTTCATTAACAATCTTAAACTCTACTTCAAATTCTCTCGGAAATTGTTCTGATTTAGGGTATTTTTCATCATAAACGATAAAGTTTTCTGGTTGCTCCGAATCAAAACGGTCTTTAATTTTTTTTAGATTGTCTTTAGCTACTTCTTCTAGATTTAGATTATTTTCAGTAGCTATTGTAGATATATACCAAAGAACGTCGCCCAGTTCTTCTTTTAGCTTATTTGTATAGTTTATATATGCATTCCCATCTCTTAAGTTCTTTTTCAATTCTGTAATAACAGATCCAGCTTCACCTATAAGTCCCAAAAAGGGGACTATATTATTAACTTCTTTTCCTTTCACATAATCTTGGATAGTATTTTTAGCTTGGTTTTGATATTCTGAAAATAGCATACTTCATGTAGTTAGTTAATAATTGTGTTTAAACAAATATATTTAAATAGTATTTTTCTCTATTACGTAAAACCGTAATCATAAAAAATATTATTTTTTAATAATCTTGAAATTTAGATTTTTACATCTCAAAAATACAACTATATAGAAACTCTAGATAAGTATAAATACCTGTTTTTAAAAAGATTTTATTGATCGCAATTTTTTAGTTTGGGAAATAGTAGAGTAAAAGAGTTACATTATCATAAATATACAACCAAGCTATACCATAGCTATGCAAATGTTTCCTGATTTAGCAACTGTAAAATAATTTTCTAAAACAAAAAAAGAGACTCTAAAGTCTCTTTATAGAATTAATACATCTTCTATAAATAATTATCTATTAATCAATTTTTCAAGCTTCACCATCATTTCATCTTTCTCTTTCAGCATACGCTCGTATAATGCAATCTTTTCTTCATGTATTTGTACAATTTTATCAATCGGATTAATAGTAGAACTGACATGTCCAGAATTGTTACCAACTGCTATTGCTCCTTCATGAAAAGTGTTAGCAATAATATTTATCGCCTGCTCTTCATCAAAGTTCTGAAACGCTTCCACAGGAATTTTTAAGGCGTGTGAGATTTGATCCAGTATATCGTTTTCAATAACCTCTTTTTGCTCCAGCATCGAGATTTTCTTCTGATTCCAGTCATTTCCGAGATCAAAAGCCAAGGCTTCTTGTTTGATGCCCAACATTTCCCTGAAGCGTTTTACGTTTCTTCCCTGACGAAGGAAGAATACGAGAATCCTTTTAGGGTATTTCAAAAAGCATTTGAGGAAAAAACGGCTGAAGAATTTGAATTCTTTCTACGGGAGATCGTCCGCCTGTCCTTGTCTCCGCAAGCCGAAGATGCTGACGCTGACCTGACGATATGCTATATACATGTCATTAAAATGCTCGATGCCGCAGAAATTATCAGAGAAAGGGGAGTGGAGAAAATCAGGAACAGGGATCAGATGGCTCCTGTAACGGCCTAAAATATTCGGGATCACAACTTTAAAATACGATAGCATAAAAACGATGTAAAGATAGCCGGTTTTCATTACGAAAATCGGCTATTCCTTTTTAGCGCCCTCCGGATCATTGCCTTTTCAGTTGTTGTTTTTCTCTTAAAGTACGTTTAAAGATCGTAAACTGATACTAATTTATTATAGTAAATAGATTGTTAATATTAACAAAATATAATAGTAAAAATGCCGTAACCTGAGTGATAAGATTAAGTTGTTTTTTTGGTATAAAAATTTTTTTATGGAAAATAACAATGATTTAGGCAGAAGAAGGTTTCTTAGAAATTCATTACTGGCTGCCGGAGGAATATTCATCGCACCCCTTATTGAAAGCTGCAGTGACGATGATAAACCGGATAACAGCGGTGCGCCCGACGGACTGAAAAATGAAGGGTTTGAGACCGGAGTAGCCAGTTTTGACCCGACGGAAACCGGAGTGATTATCTGGACACGATATTCGGCAGGCTCAGATGCCGAAATTACCTGGGAGATCAGTAAGGATGCCGGATTTTCTGAAGTGATAAGAAAAGGGCAGGCGGGAGCATCATCTGCGAATGATTTTACCATAGCGGTAGATGTTCAGAATATTGCGTCGAATACCAAATATTATTACAGATTTTACAATGCCAAAACCAAACAGGTCACTGTTACCGGAGAAACACGCACGCTGCCGTCTAAGACAGATGTGGTAAATGAGGTAAAAATGGCCGTTGTTTCCTGTTCTAATTTTCCGGCAGGTCTTTTTAATGTGTATGGAGCGATTGCTGCTTCCGATGCCGATGTAGTGGTGCATCTTGGCGATTATATTTACGAATATGCACCGGGACAGTACGGCACCAATCCTTTTACCAACCCGCTGGGTAGGGAACATAAACCCGCCAGGGAGATTATCAGCCTGAGTGATTACAGAGAGCGATACCGACAATACAGAGGAGATAAAAATCTTCAGCTTCTTCATCAGAAAAAACCTTTTATATGTGTCTGGGATGACCATGAGTTTGCCAACGACACTTATAAATCCGGTGCAGAAAACCACCAGCCGTCCGAAGGAGATTTTCAGATGCGAAAAATGGCTGCTTTTCAGGCCTACAGCGAATATATTCCGCTTAAAACAGGAAAGGATCTTAGAGTTTACAGAAGTTTTAATTTTGGTAACATTCTTTCGCTTTATATGATGGATACCAGAGTAATTGCAAGGGATAAGCAGATGAGCTATGCGGATTATATTGATAATGCCGGAAATTTTGACCAGACAAAATTCAGAACGGATCTGTTAAGCACCAGCAGAAAATTAATCGGAAGCGAACAAATGACCTGGCTGGGATCACAGATCAGTGCAGATACTGCCAAATGGAAAGTATTGGGCCAGCAGATCCTGATGACAAAAATGCTGATTCCTGCCGAGCTGCTGTTGCTTTTGAACCAGGTTCTGGCAGAAGTGGACTATTATGGGAGTGCACAGCCGGCCACCATGCAGGCGCTTACTGGTGCCATCTCTCAGCTTGTGGTGATTAAAATGAGACATCAGCAAAATGATCCTTCCTTAACGCCTCAGGAAATTGCGAGAGTTACGACAACCTTGCCGTATAATCTGGATGCCTGGGATGGTTATTTTGCAGAAAGGGAACAATTGTATGCAATGCTTTCCGGAAAAAATGTGGTGGTTTTGGCAGGAGATACGCATAATGCCTGGATGGGTAAACTTACTGATATGCAGGGAAAATTTATAGGGACTGAAATAGCCTGCAGTTCTGTTTCATCACCTGGACTGGAAGCCTATCTGGGCATTACGGCAGACCCGGCAAAAGCGGTAGAATTAGCACAGGCATTTACGGTACTGATCGATGATTTAGAATATGCTAATTTGTATAAACGAGGCTATACGTATCTTAAATTTACAGCATCCGGTTCTGAAGCGGAATGGCGATTTGTAGACAGTGTAACCACTGAAACGACCACTACTGTTACAGAAAAAAAATACACTATAGCTTAGTTAATCAGGCAGGGATTGAAATTTTTTCAGTAATGCCCAAATACTAAGTAAATTGAAAAACATGAATGAAATCGGGGCAGGAGTAATCCTGTTCCGATTTTTTATATCAGATGATCTGTACCGATCCCATTTGGAGCGTACAATTAATGATAGTTCCGTTTTTGAAAATACTTTACCTTCCATTCACACAGCAGACCGGATTTTAAAAAGAATGCTGCATAAAAAAAGGAAACAGCACCGAAATGCTGTTTCCTTTATTATTAGTTTTTATGTGAAACCGGGATCTATTTACCGCTTGAAGCCGTAATTTTTCCTAACTGAAGTCTGTAATCCGGTCTTTTTGCATTATTCAGGTCAACGAAAGTTTCTTTGTTGTCTGTGTGGGAATACACATTAAAAAACATGCTGTTACCGTACCAGTTTTCTAAATCTGTATTGTTAGAATTGTTTTCTGTAAAGATATTGCCGCTGCATTGATTAAAGAACATCTCTTCAAATTTGATTTTCTTTAGGTTAGCGTCATTGATTTCAGTTTTGCTGTCTATAAGTACCGCAGGATTAAAACCTGAAACTACGCTTCTTTTTAATTCCAAAGAGGCATTTTCAGCAACATAAACCGCTTCTTTAATCAAACCTGCCTGAATGTCTGCTGTAATATTTTCGCTGTCGTTTAGCATTGTCATATTTGAAGCACTAACGAATGTGGCTTTTTTGGTGAAGTCAGTTTCGTTTTTCTTTTCATAGCTTTTTACTTCCAGACATCTGGATCCGTCTTTATTGCTTGATAAATAAGAGGATCTCACAGCCAATGAATTAAACAATCTGCATTGGATTCCCTGTGTAAATTTAAAATCATCATTAATAGATTTATAAGATACCAATTGAGCTGTGCTCACATCGCCTCCGTAGAAAGCAAATGAATCACCGCCGGAGTAACTTACCATGATATTCTCTAAAACGGTTTTATTACCCACTCCTGCAACAGTCAATCCGTTAAAAGCATCCATTCCTTTTACTTTTTTACCTGCAAATTCAATTCGTACATATTTTAATACTCCTGAATTTGAAGCGGGGTTGTTCCCTCCATATACAGTAAGTGAAGGATCAAGATCCATACTGTAAGAACCGGCACTGCCAAATTTATTGATCGGAGCATCACCAAGAATTACTACGCCTCCCCAGTCGCCTGCTTTTTTCATGCTTTGGTTTGAGGTGAAAATAATAGGGTCAGTTTCCATTCCTGCTGCCATAATCTGGGCTCCTTTTGTGATCACAAGAGTACCTTTTGAAACAGCATCTCCAATAATTACCGTACCAGGCTCGATAGTGAGCACTGCATTATTAGTTACATATACATTTCCCTGAAGGATATATACATTTCTTTTCAGCAGTTTTGTGTTTTCAGTAATATTTCCGGCTAAAATCTGATTAGCATCTTTGGAATCGGACTTCTGAGGTTTAAATTCTGTCCAGTTATCCAGCCAGTTGCTGTATCCTATAATTCCTTTTTCCTGCTGTGCACTTGCGCCGGCAGCTGTAAGCAGCAGGCAAATCATTAGAGTAATTTTTTTCATAGTTTGGGGCTATTAGTTATTATACCGTCTTTCGACATTCGGAAAACAATGATATAAATTAACAACATTTTTTTTAATCTTCGGCAATAAATCTGAAAAATTTTATCAGTTAAAAAAATGACAGCATAAATTGCCCTGATGTCTGTTACAAATATAGATAAACAAGTTAGAGTCTGCGCCGGATTTACTCATATTTAACATCAGAAAGAGAAAACTTAACAGTGGGGCTAATAGTACTTTCTACTTATAATAAGTGCGGGCCCTGAAGACTTTGAAACATTTATGACTGCATTCTTATTGAGTATCAGGGAATTTGCATCCGGTATTAGTCAGTAAAGAAATGTATTGTGGTAAATTCTTTTATATTAATTGTAAGTTTTTATTTATTTTTTTAAGGAAAGTGAATTTAGTTCATGGGAAAAGCTGTGCTGTGGCGTACCCAATGCAGTGTCCTGAAAGCTTAACATTGGAAACTATATTTTACTATTACATTTGTTTACAATTTGGTAACAATAAATTAATCTTTTAGTTAAATGTTTGTTGAATTTGTGCGTGCAGGATCATTTTGAATTAATAGAACTAGCAATGAGCAAAAACAACCGGGAGGAAAGATTGCATGATCAGCAAGACCATAACAATAGCAATAAGGTAGTGCAGACTCCTGCTGTTTCTGAAATCCTGCCCGCAGAAATTAAGGAAACAGAAGTTAAAGATACTGTAGCTGAAGATTTAAAAATTAACACCGAAGAACCATCAAAAGAAATTTCTGAAGAAAAAGGAAAATCAGAAAAGAATAAACTTAAAATCAATACGATGAAGGAAAAAGAAAAAGAGAAGAAGCAGTCCGGAAAGAAAAAGGAAAAAGCTAAAAAGAACAAGAAAGATAAAAAGGCAAAATTAAAAGCAAAGGCAAAAAAGAAAGACAGAGCCCAAAAAGCGAAAAATAAAGCCAAGGCGAATAAAATTGCAAAAAAGAAGGCAAAAAAGAAAGCGAAAAAATCTAAGTCAAAAAAAGGTAAGAAATAAGACGTGGCCCTTGCGAAAGCAGGGGCTTTTTGTTGCTATGCCAAATCTGTTTTGGATAAACCTGAGTTTTACCTATTAATTCTGTGTTATTAAAAGAAAGTAAAAACACCCTCTATCTTTATCAAATCGTAAATAAAAAGACATAACGGACTTCCTGCTTCCTGCACGCGGCATGAGCTGAAGTGCTATGTTAAGTTTGTAACAGTGAGGATTATCGGATTCGATATTTACCTATTTTTGTTTAAAATGTATAATTGTAAACTACAACAACCAACTAAAAATGGAAATCTTAAGTTTTTTAAAGCCTAAAAAAAAGAAGCGCTTTGTTTCTGAAAATGATTTTATTGCCAATCAGGATAAACAATTTCGGCTTTCAATAGAATCACTTGTACAACTGCGTGATGGTGGGGTGGAAGAGGAAGATGAATTAAAAATTGATTATTTCTTTTATACGGATACTTTGGAGAAATCCGAAAAACTGGAAGGGAAAATTCAAAAACTGGGTTACATCGTCAATCATGGAACGGCTTCGCATGATAAAAGCCTTTTTGTAGTATCAGGCAGGACCACGGCAATGAAAATGATGCACGAAACTTTAAGGGAATGGATCGGAGAAATGTGCGAGCTGGGATATCAGTACGACTGCAGCTTTGATAACTGGAAAATTGTGGAAGAATCAAAATAAAGTACAAAGCTTTCTTTAATACATTCCACCAAGGAAGGGCTCGTTTAAGGGACATTCAAACTGATTTTATATACTGGTTAAGTAGTAAAAGAAAAGCATAAAAAAGCTCCGAATCATTGATTCGGAGCTTTTTTATTGGTGACCTCAAAGGGACAAATTCCTATACATTTTATGAAAGACTTGAAGAGACTGGCTTGCTCGAGGCAGGGTTTGCCGCTGCATGACACCGGAAATTTGGTTTAAATGTCCTGTTGTGGATTGATCTAAAAGGAGCTCTCATTTTTTAAGGTATTGATTTCAGTTTCAAATTAGAATTGGGCTTCCTGAATTTAATTAGACGGTTTCTTTAGTCTCAATTTCGATACCTGGAGGCATCAGTTTGTACATGACAGGAGTTACAATTCTGGACAGAATGGTAGAGCTTATCAGTCCGCCGATAAGCACAATGGCCAGCGGTGCAATTAAAGGATTCGAGTTCAGCGCAAGGGGAATAAGACCACAGATTGCCGTTACGGAAGTCAGTACTACAGGTAAAAATCGGGTTTCGCCGGCAATCGCAATTGCTTCATCTATGGAGTATCCTTCCTGTCTGAGCTGGTTGGTAAAATCTACCAGCAACAGCGAATTTTTAACCTGAATGCCCGACAGACCAATAAAACCGATAATAGCTACCAGTGACATAGGACTTCCGTTAATAAGTAATAATACAACTCCTCCCAGAATTCCCAACGGAATAATGGATAATACAATGATGATTCCTTTGAATGTTTTGAATTGCAGCAGCAGTACAGCAATGAAAAGGAATGTACTTAGAATAATTACCGAAAGGAAATTCCCTCCCAGTGCATCTCCTTCGGATTCTTTTTCACCTGATAATTTATAATAATACCCTTTTGGCATTTTCAGTTTATCCAGTTTGGGGATGATCTCTGTTAATAAATCATTAGCATAATAACCTTTGTCTGATAAGGCTGTAACCTTGGCAAAACGCGATTTATTGAAATGATTAATTGCTGTTGGCGAAGTTTCAAAAGAAATCTCTGCAATTTGGTTCAATGCAATTGGGGTCCCCTGAATATTATTTACATACAGATTTTTTAAAGCATCCAGATTAGAAAATTTATCCCGAGGGAGTGTGAGCGTAACATTTCTGGCATCACCTCTGTCATCGATGTAGTCTCCAACGGTTAATCCCGCTACAGCAAGACGTACTACTTTATCTGCCTCACTTGTCATCACGCCTAATGTTCTTGCCTTTTCCTTATTAATTTTTACTTTGACATCGGTTTTGTAAGTATTTAGTTCATTGTTGATATAAACCGTTCCTTTCTGATTACGTAAAATAGTTTCTACCTGAGAAGAAAGCTTGCGCAGCACAGCGGGATCTTCTCCAAAGAGTCTCACTACAATATTAGCCTCCAGAGGCGTTCCCTGTTCAAAATCTTTGACTTCGATTTTAGCATAGGGCATTGTTTTGAATTTTTCACGCAGTTTGTCAATCAAAGCTGTTTTTTCGGTAGGTTTTGCCTCATCTTCCAACTGTACAAAAATCTGTGCAAAATCAGGTTTTCTGTCCTGCGGGTGTACGTTATAATAAATCTGCGGGTTTCCCTTACCGACATTGGCCGTATAAAATACAATTTCTTTATGGTTTTTCAGTTCGGCTTCGACCAGTTTTGTCACCCTGTCGCTTTCTGTCAGATTGGCCTGAAGCGGCATTTTTATATTAATAAGAAACATTGGTTTCTCTGAAGTTGGGAACAGCTTAAATCCGGTAGCCTTAAAAAGTCCAAAAGCGGTTATGCTCAGTGCTATGGATATAGCAATTGTTGTTTTTGGGAATTGCAATGCCTTAGGCATAATCCTGCTGTAAGATCGTGTCAGGAATTTTTGCAGGTACTGAAGAAAAACATTTCCTTCACCATGTTCGTGCGTTTTTAAAAACCGGCTTCCCAGAAACGGAACCAGGGTCATTGCTACGATCATTGACGCCAGTACACTTGTAATGATTGCCATAGGAAGACTTCTTATAAATTCACCTGAAACATCAGGAAGAAAGGCCAGCGGTAAAAAAGCAATCACAAGAGTGGCTGTACAGCCTACAACAGCAAGTCCAATTTGTCTGGTTCCTTTTAGAACGGCATCCATTTTAGAATGACCTTCACGAAGCCAGCGTTCGATGTTTTCGACGACCACAATACTGTCATCTACCAGAAGTCCTAAAGCCACCACCAAACCTACAATGCTTAACTGATTTAAGGAATAACCGAAGGCATTCATGACAATAAGCCCTAAAGCCAGTGAGAGCGGTATGGATATCATTACAATTATGGAAGCTCTTGATCCTAATGGTAAAAGCGTAATAATTACCAGAACAATAGCAAGGGTGAAATCAAAGCCTAAATGTCCGAGACGCTGCGATACCATATTGGCCTGGTCAAAGTTTTTAACCAGCTTTATGTTTTGAGGCAGGTCTTTAGAAAATTCTTCTACTATTGGTAAAAATTGCTTTTGAACATCAGTTATGTTTACGTTGTCTTTCATCCCTACGGTAACTAAAACACAGCGATGACCATTTATGCGGGTAATATGATTTATTGTTTCGGATTTGTAACCTACTTCGGCTACATCCTTCATGTAAATTATTTTACCGTTTGCATTGTATATAACGGTATTGGCAACATCATCGGCATTTTTAAATTTACCGCTCGTCTTTACATTAAATACCTTACTGTCAAGATTGATGCTTCCTCCGGGAATATCGGCAGCTTCACTCTGAAGGCTTCCCATGACAACATTTAAGGGAATTCTTAACTGTGCAAGTTTATCCAGCTGCAGGTCAATTCTAATTTCCTGCTCAGGAATCCCGGCATATTTTACGTCTTTAAGGTTAGTAATTTTTTCAAGCCTTGTCTTCAGTTCATCTGCCGCATCACGGAGTTTTTTATCTGAAGCATTTTCTGAAATCAAGGCCACCTGAAGAATTTTTACATCTGAAGAAGCAATTTTCTCGGTTTTTATCAGGTAAATGTCTTTGGGAAGTTCACTGTTTTGAAGCGCATTCATTTCCGTAGAAATTTCCTGGTACTTATTATCTACATCAACCCCATATTTAAATTTTACCTGAAAGGCTGCCACGCCGTCTTCGACAGTAGTAAGGATTTTATCAATATTCTCAAGTCCGTAAATCTTATTTTCAATAGGTTTTACTACCTGTTCTTCCATATCCTTAGGACTGGTTCCGGGATAAATAACCGTAATCAGGTATTGAGGCGGATGAGTAGAAGGATCTTCTGATCGCGGCATTGAAAAGAGGGTCAGATACCCTACGACAGACACGAGAAGAAATATAATCAGCGTGAACTGATAGTTTTTAACGGCAAAGTTTGTAATCTTCATGGTGCTTATTATTTAATGATCTTTATCTTTGATTCTTCGTTTAGATAGGCGCTGTTCGAGATCACGATCTGATCTGTTTTTTCAAGGCCGTCCTTGATGTACACGATTTTGTTTTCAAATTTGTAAATGGTCACAGGCTGTCTTCTCACTTTGTTATTTTCAACTAAAAAAACAAAAGCTTTATTACCGTCTGCTTCAATAAGTGCATCGTACGGGATCGTGATTACATCCTGTGCAGTATTGGCACGTATTTCGGCTTTGCCAAACATACCCACCGCAGGTTTACTGTTTTTCATGTCCAATTTTAATTCCACCTGAAAGGACCCCAGGGCCGCATCTGCAGACTGCGATTTTCTAAAAACCACGGCCTCAAAGTTTTTATCAGGATAACCATCGAGAGTAACGGATGCTTTCTGGCCGATTTTGACCGATGCCCATTCTTTATCCGTCAGTCCGATTTTTAACAGGTAATTATTGTTGTGGGATGTTTCATTTATGGCCAAAACAGGAGAACCGGGACCTGTAACTTCGCCCTCGCTTGCTATTTTTTGAGATACAAAACCATCTGCCGCCGCATATATTTTGGCATAACGGGCATTAAAAGCAATGGCATCTTTTTGTTTTCTGGCAATGTCAAGACCTGTTTTGGTATTTTGAAGCTGTTCTAATGTATATACGCTGTCCTGGTAGAGATTTTTGGCGCGGGTATAATCCCTCTCGTATTTTTTTACATTTAAATCGGTCTGGTTCAAACCCGCGCTGATTTCGGTTTCATCCAATGCGGCTAAAAGCTGTCCTTTTTTAAAAAAATGCCCTTCTTCTACATAAATGTGTTTTACGATACCGCCGATTTTAAAGCTGTAATGAGCAGCATTTTCGGTTGTGACTAAACCGGAAGCACTGATATTACTGGTAAGCGCTAAAGATCCTGCTGGTGCCGTTTTAATGGATACCACATCTGCAGTTTCAAACTGGTTATGCTCTTTTTTTTCTTCTTTACAGGCATAAAAAAGAGGAAAGGCAAAAAGGCATATTGCTATTGATTTTTTACTCACAAGCGTAAAAAAATGTTTTTTTTTGTATTCGTGATCCGGGCCTGAAAGGCCAAAGGATGCAATAATCTTAGATTTCATAAGTGTTGTTTTTGGATTATTTTAAAGTAAAAGTGGCGTTGGCTCTTTCTAATTCTGCATAGGCAATCCAGGAATTATAAAGAGATATATTAGTATTGAGCTGTGCGTTAACCCATTGATTCTGCGCATCCAGAAGTTCAATGTAGATGGCTTGTCCTTCTTTATATAGTTTGGTTATGTCCTCATTGTATTTTTTGGCCGCTGCTTTTTGATTTTTATCGGCATTGAATTGTTCCAAAGCAGCTATCAAATTATTTCGGGTGACCTGAAACTGGAGCAGCAGCTGCTGTTTTACATTATCAGTCTGTGAACTTATTATATTACTTTCTTCCTGAACCTGTTTAAGTCTGTATTTGTTTTTGTTGCCTGAGAAAATAGTCCATTCTAAAGCGGCACCGGCAAAATAGTATCGGGATTGTTTATTTACTTCGAAATCAAAGTCCTGAAATCCGAAATCCGCAAAACCACTCAATTTTGGATACCAATACGATTGGGTGAGCTTACTTACATTTTCATTTATATCTTTAGCCATGGTAAGTTTTGAAAGTTCTTCTCTGCCGGCGGTATTTTCCTGCACCAGTGCACTGGGAAGGCTTTCTTTGTCCGAATCAACCTCAATTTCGCTGTCAAGCTTTTGATTAATTAGAAAATTAAAATATGTTTTCGCATTTTGGCTGACTTGTTTTGCTGTTTCCAGATTTGCCTCGATACGAATTACTTCATTATCACTTCTAAGGACTGCCGTACGGTTTATCTTGTCATTTTTAAATAAGGACTGATTAACCCTTTGATTTTCTTTTACCAGTGTTAAGGCATCCTGATAAATATTAATTCCTTCCATTGACTGCAGGTATTTATAGTATGCCGTTTTTATTTCTTTGACCAGCTCTCTCTGATAGATTTCAAGCTCTGTTTTTTGTAAAGAAGTCTGCTGGCTTTTGATCCTCTTGTTATAGATAATTTCATAGTTCAGCAATGGCATTGTGGTGTGAATTTTAGCATCATAGAAATTATCGGGATTGATCAGGACCGACTGGTTCTGCAGCGAAGGGAAAGCATTCGAATTGGTTATTTGATTGAGTGTGCTGTATACAGGATTCAGCATATCTCCAATTGGAATATCAATTGTTCTTCCGCCATCGGCCTTAGTATAATTGGCATTCAAAGAAACGGTAGGGTAGAACAGGGAACGGGCCTCCTGCAGGGCGTACATACTTTTGTTGATGTCGAAGTTATGCTGTTTGATTACCTCGTTGCTCTTTAATCCAATCTGGATGTAATGATCGAGTTTGCTTTGGGAATATCCTATAAATCCAAAACAAAGAATGGTAAATGTAATTGCTTTTTTCATTTTATTGTACATTGTTTTTAAATTGAACATCGTTCATTTTTTTGGTCAAAAAAAAGTTTAAAGTTTCTTTATTATTTTTAAATATTCGTTGTATCCCTCAGAAAGGATCGTATCCGGATTCGAAAATTTTACACCTTTAGTTCTCTGGCGTATTTCCAGACAGCACATACCGTGTACTAAACTCCAAATCATAAAAGATAAAGCTTCTAATGAATTTCCTTCAAAATGCCCTTCATTCATACATTCTTCGACAGTTTTCTTTAGCGCATTAAAAGTATCCATTCCTTCATTCCATGCGACTTTTTCAGTGCTTTCAATAAATTCCATTGGTGCCTTAACGATAAACATCAGATCGTACATTTCGGAATTTTCCATCGCAAATTTCAAATAGGTAAATCCCATTTTTCGAAGACGCTCCATTGGATCCTTAATGGCCAACAATTCGATAAAATATCTGCCTAGTTCCTGAAAACCAATAGAGTGGAGGTCGTGAAGAATAGCATTTTTATCTTTAAAGTAAACATACACCGTTCCAACGCTGTAGTCAATCTCATCAGCGATATTTCGAATAGTAGTCTGTTCAATGCCTCTCTCCAAGAAGAGCTTTTTGGCCCCTTTTAGGATCAGCATTTTTAAGGCTTCTTTTTCACGTGCTTTTCTTTCTGCGGTACTCATGCTGCAAATATATGTATAAAAAATGAACAGCGTTCATTTTCTAATGATAATTTTAAATTAGCTTACTTTTTGATCATTTATGTTTTTCATTTTCTTCTGAATCATTTAATTATTTGCTTTGAAGAAGAGTAAGAATTACGATTAAAGTGTTTTGAGCAAGTTTGAATTTCTTAACTTTGCATAATGAAAGAGAAGATCATAAGAGAAATTTCCAGGTTTAATAAGGAACTGAAACTGCAGGGTTTTAAAGCATTTCAGATAGAAGATGATGGTGCTGAAACGAGAACTTACAGCAGAAAAGAGTTTTATAAAATCTGTCTGACTACAGGGAAAAGTAAGATTCATTATTCTGATAAAACCTACGAGCAGGAGGGTACAATTCTCTTTTTTGGAAATCCGCACATTCCATATTCATGGGAAACAATATCCACGACTTATATTGGTTATACGATTTTATTTTCGGAAGAGTTTTTTAAAAATTCCGAGCGTTCTGAAAGTCTGCAGCAATCGTCTTTTTTTAAAATTGGAGGAACACCAGTTTTGAAAATAACAGAAGAACAAAGAGGTTTTCTAAATACTATTTTTCATAAAATGATTACGGAACAGGAAAGTGATTATGTTTTTAAGGATGAGCTGATTCGCAATTACATCAGTCTTATTATACACGAATCTTTAAAGATGGAACCTTCTGAAAATTTCGAACAAAATAAGAATGCATCTTCGAGATTGTCTTCTGTATTTTTGGAATTACTGGAAAGACAATTTCCAATTGAAACGACTTCGAATCCACTTCAGTTAAGAACGGCACAACATTATGCACAACATCTCAATGTGCATGTCAACTACCTGAATCGGGCCGTAAAAGAAGTAACCGGAAAATCGACAACGACCCATATTACCGAGCGGATTATAACAGAAGCCAAAGCGCTCCTGCTCCATACTGACTGGAGTGTTTCTGAAATCGGATATGCACTTGGGTTTGATTATCCAACTTACTTTAATAATTTCTTCAAAAAAAATACGGGCACCAATCCATCCGCATTTCGCTTAGCAGAAGTTTGAATTTCTTAATCTTTGGTTTGATAATCGTTACTGCCTTGCTTACAGGCGGTCTTACCTTTGTATCTGATTATTTAATTCAAATAGTATGTCAGATTCAAACCATATTTCCGATGCCTTACCAGTTCAAAAAGATATTTTTGAGCGGCTTTTAGCAGGTGAAACGATACTTCCCAACGATTCGCAAATGGGCAGGTTGAGAGAGGAGGCATTCGCTGTAAGAGCTTTACTAATTCAAATGAACAATGCTGTAGATCCTGAAGGAATTACTGAGATACTAAACAGAATCTTAGATAAAGAACTTCAGGATGTTGCCGTATTTACACCTCTTTATATCAATTGCGGAAAACACATTACAATTGGTAAGAACGTATTCATCAATTTTGACTGCACCTTTTTGGCATTGGGCGGAATTACCATTGAAGACGATGTTTTAATTGGCCCGAAGGTCAGCCTCATTACCGAAAATCATCCATTAAATCCACTCGAAAGAAAAGGACTGACGGCTAAACCAATTCTCATCAAAAAAAATGCATGGATTGGTGCCAATGCTACGATTTTACCCGGCGTAATAATCGGAGAAAATGCAGTTGTCGCAGCAGGAGCAGTAGTTTCTAAAGATGTTCCTGATAATACCATTTTTGGTGGAATTCCTGCCAAATTCATTAAAAATGTTCAATCTTAAAAAGGATAATTATGAAATTGAAACGCAGTTGTGAAATTTGGAAACAATTAAAATCAAATCATTATGGAAAATATAAAATTGAAAACAATTCAAAATAAAATGAAAAAAACATTCGCAATCGCAATAGTATTCCTGATAACAGGGCAGTTATCTGCACAAAAAGTACAATCAAATTTAGAAAAAATGAATACATCAAAAGAACATTATACATTTCAGCTTAGTGATAAAGTAACCCGTCAAAAAGTGAGTTTCAAAAACCGTTACGGCATTACTTTAAGTGGTGATTTATACCTTCCGAAAAATGCAGGAAACGAAAAATTGTCTGCATTGGCAATCAGCGGACCGTTTGGAGCGGTGAAACAACAATCGTCCGGATTATATGCCAATCAAATGGCAGAACGCGGTTTTATAGCCTTGGCTTTCGACCCATCTTATACAGGAGAAAGCGGGGGCGAGCCAAGAAACCTGGCCTCTCCGGAAATCAATACAGAAGACTTTAGTGCCGCGGTTGATTTTTTAGGATTACAAAAAAAGGCAGATAGAAATAAGATTGGTATCATCGGGATTTGTGGTTTTGGCGGTTTTGCTTTAAATGCAACTGCTATTGATAAGCGGGTAAAAGCCGTTGCTGCGACAAGTTTATACGATATGACCCGGGTAATATCAAAAGGATATAATGATTCCGTAACATTAGAGCAAAGAACCAAAACACTGGAAGCTTTGGGTGAGCAGCGCTGGAAGGATGCCGAAAACGGAAAACCGGCAGATGGTCCAAGAAATTTGCCGGAAAAACTGAAAGGCGATGAACCGCAATTTGTAAAAGAATATTTTGATTATTACAGAACTTCGCGTGGCTTTCAGGTTAATTCTGTGAACTCAAACGGAGCCTGGCTGGTAACCAATCCGATCTCTTTTATGAATATGCCAATACTTACTTATGTAAAAGAGATTTCACCAAGACCAATGCTTTTAATCGCAGGAGAAAATGCGCACTCAAGATATTTCAGTGAAGATATTTTTAAAGTGGCAAATGAACCAAAAGAATTAATAATTATCCCAAATGCAGTTCACGTCGATTTGTATGACAAAGAAGATGTGATTCCTTTTGATAAATTAGATGTTTTTTTTAAAGCACATTTAAAATAAAAAACCACGTTCAAAAAAACCGTTGACATCATCAACGGTTTTTATATTTAAAACTTAAATAGAGTTTGTTTTGTTCCTTTGTTTTCTAATTTGGATAAACAATTAAGGATTGTCAGTCATTTTTGTTGACGTCTGCATATCGGCTAATACAGGCTATTAATTTTTGTGTATTAGGTAAAAAAAGGACTTTATTTCACAGCATCATTTACAGACTGGCTATCTACAAACTGTTCAAAACTGATAATCTTACTGTCTTTCAATTTCCAGACGTGGGCTACTCTGGCGGTGAATGATTTACCTGTAATTTTATAAGTTCCCGTGTACGTTCCGTAAGCGACTACTTTATCATCGCCGGCAACGTAATTTTCGGGAGTAAATTTGTAATCAATCCATTCGCTTCCTAATCGGCTAAAAACATTTTTGGTTATATTTTCTAAACCAATATAAGTTCCTGCATACGGAAAACCTTTTGCTTCTGTCCACGAAATATCTTCCGCAACATATTTAGCGAGATTTTGACCATTTTCTTCGGAAGTCTTTCCTTCGTAAGTACTTTTAACTATTTCGAGATTTGTCATTGCTTTTTTATTTAAAGAACAGCCTGACAATACAAAGAGTACCATCAGGCTGTAAAGGATTGCTTTTACCATTTCATCTCTCCGGTATTCACTTTTGCCCCAATCATTAAGGCGGTTTCAAAAGTAAGTGTTGGATATTTTGCTTTCAAAGTTGCAATTAAGGCTTCTGATGTTTTATTGGTTTTCAACGCTTCTTCGTAGAATTGAATGTAACTTTTAGTGTGATTTACAGCAGTGATATCAAACGGAGAATTTGAATTGGCGTGAGCCGGAATTAAAATTTCAGGTTTCAAAGCCGAGATTTTATCTAAAACAGCAATCCAGCTTTTGCGGGCTTCAGGCGTTTGTGCATCCGCCATCCAAAGGTGAAACGTCGTTCCAAAAATATTGATTCCGCCCACAACTGCCCTGATGGAAGGGATCCATACAAAAGTTTTATTCGGGAATTCTTCCAAACCGATAATTTCTAATTTTTCACCTTCCAATTCAATACTGTTTCCTTTTAATACTTGTGGTAAAATAGCATTTGATGTGATATTTTTGCCTAATCTTTCGCCCCAGACTTCCAGTTTCTTTTGTGCTGTTGCTTTAATATGTTCTACTGTTGCAGGGGAAGCATAAGCAGTAACTTCCGGGAAATATTTTTTGAATACTTCCAGTCCGAAGTAAAAATCAGGATCACCGTGAGAAACGTAAATGGCAGTTAAATTTTTGCCGCTGGCTTTAATATCCTGTGCTACTTTTTCGGCATCCGCCAAAGTAAATTGAGTATCAATCAAAACTGCATCTGTTTTTCCTGATACAATTACCGATGCTACGCCAAAACTATTTTCTGACGCATTGTAAACCTGAAGTTTCAAATTTTTAGTTTCGATCGTTTTGAAAATCTGTGCTTGTGCTTCCATATTAAATAAGATTAAAATTGTTATAAATACTGTTGCGATAATCTGCTTCATTTGTCTGTTTTTAAAATTAACAGAGAGCAAAGATGAAACGATATGCAATATCAAAACATTAAACTAGTTTAATAAATAAAGGAAAATCTTATTTTCGTGAGATAATTTTCTTTCGAATATTACTTAGGAAAACATTTGTAATACCCAAATAAGCCGCTATTTGAATATTGGAAAGCCGCTGAAAAAGCTCCGGATATTTTTCTGAAAATTCGATATAACGTACCTCAGCTGTTTTGCTCAGATTATCGATCATTCTCCGCTGAAGTGCGACGTGTGTTTTTTGCGTCATCACCCTAAATAATTTTTCAATTTTAGGTAAATTAGCATAGGCAAATTCTTTATCTTTTTGGGAAATTAAAAGTATTTCACTGTCTTCAAGAGCTTCAATAAAAAGCTGTGATGGGGTTTGGGTAGTAAAGCTGTCGATATCAGTAATCCACCAATTTTCAATCGCAAAATAAAGTATCTGTTCAAAACCATTTTTGTCAATATGATAAACCCGCAAAAGCCCTTTGACAACAAAACCTTCAAATTTACAAATCTCTCCTTCTCGGAGTAAAAAGTTTTTTTTGGGGATTAACTTTTGCTTAAATAAATTCAAAAACGCTTCTGTTTCATTTTCTGAAAGAGAAATATGTTTAGCGATATTTTGTTTTAAAAGTGCTTTCATAGAACAATATGTAAAAGTACTGCTAAGGTTTCTTTACATTCGCTAAGGTAGACAAATATTTAAACAACCCTGGACTTCACAAAGGATAAGATAATCTGTCAACTTTGCAATCAAAGAAATTAGTGATTTAAAATACATTCATACCATTAAGGACGTAAAATATGGCACTTTAGATTTCGGCAACGGTATAGTGCTGCCATTTAAATATACAAAAAGAATATACTATGATTCCTATAGCAGGTGCCGCTTTTGTTTTAGGAAATACCTGCTCATAATTCTGACTTTTGTAACAGGTAACTCTGATAAAAACTTTAGAATTAAAAACTGAATTCGTATATTGTTCTGCTAAAATTAACTATTCAGGGTATAGACATTCAAAATAGCTGCTTTCAAACGTTTTTAAGTTCATTTTTATAGAAATTCATTTAGATTATGAAAAATTCATTACTACTCTTCATTGCATGCTTCGCTTTTACGGCATGTTCAAAACATCAGGAGAAAAAAAATATTGCTATCACCGGAATAGATTCCACATTGCGGCCCGGTAATGATTTTTTTAAATATGTAAATGGCAAATGGTACGATTCTGTATCAATACCTGCATCTCAGGCCGGAGTTGGTGCCTATATGTTTATGAATTACCCACAGCGAATGCGTCTGCAGGGAATATTGGACAGTATTTCGAAAAGCAAGAATCCGGCAGGAAGTATAGCACAAAAGGTAGGAGACTTTTACGCATCAGGTATGGATACGGTAACCATTGACAAGCGTGGTTATGAACCTGTCAAACCCCTGCTTGCTAAAATTGAAGCAATTAGCGATCTGACGTCCTTAATGAACTTGGTAGTTAATGAAGCCAAAGTAGGCAATTCTTCCATTATTGCTTTTGGAGTATCACCTGATGAAAAAAACAGCATTATGAACATTGCCCAAATCTATCAGGCCGGTATCGGTTTGCCTGACAGGGATTATTATTTCAAATCAGATTCATCAACTGTTGCCATACAGAAGGCATACAAAAAATACCTTACTACATTATTTCAGCAAACAGGCAGTAATGCTGAGGAGGCTAAAAAGAATGCGAATCTCGTTTACGATATTGACAAACAACTCGCCGTATCGCATAAAACAAAAGTTGAACTTCGGGATGTGCAGGCAAATTATAATAAAATGGCGGTGACAGATCTGGCCAAAAGACATCCAAACCTCAACTGGAGTGCTTTTTTACATGGGTTAGGAGCTCAAACCGATTCTATTAATGTAGGCCAGCCTTCCTATTATGATGCGCTTAATAAGCTCTTAAAAACCATCCCCGTTACTAATTGGAAAATTTACCTGAAAGCAAATTCTCTGGAAAGATATGCAGATGATTTGAGTAAACCTTTTGCGGATGCCTCTTTTGAGTATACCAAAGTGCTTTCCGGTCAGGCTGTTCAAAAATCACGCGGCGAAAAAATGGCTAATGTCCTTGACAATTACCTGGGCGAAGCGCTGGGTCAATTGTATGTAAAGAAATATTTTTCAGAAGATGCAAAAAAACGCATGCTGGTGCTCGTGAATAACCTGCAAAAAGCGTACGCAAAAAGAATTGATAAATTGGAATGGATGAGTCCCGTTACGAAGCAAAAAGCCAAAGAAAAATTGGCAGCCATGACTAAGAAAATAGGATATCCCGATAAATGGAAAGACTATAGCAAGGTACAGATAGCCAGGAACACCTATTTTGAGAATATGGTTTCGGCCGCTACAGCTGCTTATCAACTTCAATTGGCAAAATTGGGCAAACGGGTCGATAAATCAGAATGGTTTACTACCCCTCCGACAGTTACGGCATATAATAACCCTACTGCAAACGAAATTGTTTTTCCTGCAGGTATTTTACAACCCCCATATTTTGATAATAATGCAGATGATGCGCTGAACTATGGAGGTATTGGAATGGTTATAGGCCACGAAATAACCCATACGTTTGATGATCAGGGTGCCCAATATGATAAGGATGGCAACTTAAAAAACTGGTGGACAAAAGAGGATTATGCCAAGTTTAAGTCCAGGATACAACAGGTTATTAATTTGTATAATACCTATACCGTTTTAGGTGACCTGCACATTAATGGTGCAATGACAGTTGGCGAAAATACGGCCGATATTGCCGGAATAGCAGTTGCCTACGATGCTTTTAAAATGACTAAACAAGGACAGGGGAATACCAAAATTGACGGTTTTACTCCTGATCAGCGCTTTTTTATTTCTATAGCCAAAATATGGAGAGTAAAAATGAAAGACGAGTTTCTGCGTTTGTGGATTAACAATAATCCGCATTCTCCGCCAAGCTGGCGTGTTAATGGCCCTTTAATGAATACAACCCCTTTTTACGAAGCATTTAATGTAAAACCCGGAGATAAAATGTTTTTGCCGAAGAATGAGAGAATAACAATTTGGTAGTCCTGTCGGGATTTATAAGATATTATAAAATAAGTAATTAGGGTTGGATAATTACTTAGGAGAACAACCTGCCTGCTTGAAGGATTCGGGCTGTAAGAAGTCCGGCAGGGCAGGGAGGCAGCGGTAACCATTAGATACGTTGCGCACCCAAAAGTTTATAAGTAATTTTTATATTTGATGATTAAAATAGTAAAATGAGCGAAACAACGAAACCGTATGCCCTAATAACCGGCGCCAGCAAAGGCATTGGTAAAGCTGTTGCTTATGAATTGGCGAAACAGGGATATCCGTTATTGCTTGTTGCCAGAAGTGACGCCGAATTAAAAGCACTATCTGCTGATCTTCAGGTTAAATATGGTATCAATACTGCTGTTTTATCGATTGATCTTTCGATAGAAGGTGCATCGCAAAAAGTAACCGACTGGATAAAAACGAATAACTATCCGGTTGGGGTTTTAGTTAACAATGCCGGTTATGGGGTGTGGGGCGATTTTAGTCAGTCTGCTCTAACTGATCAGCTAGGCATGATGCAGCTGAACATGAATGTAGTGGTAGAACTATCACATCTATTAATACCGATACTTTCACAGGAAAAACAAGCCTACATTTTAAATATATCAAGTACAGCTGCCTACCAGGCTGTACCTACGCTGGCTGTTTATTCGGCTACAAAGGCTTTTGTTTTATCGTTTACCCGTGCTTTGCGTTTCGAACTTGCGCAGACTTCCATTTCAGTCACCTGTTTTAGTCCGGGTCCGGTTGATACAGGTTTTGCCGCAAGAGCTGGTTTAAACCCTTTTAACAAAATGGCTGAAAAGTTTAATATGCAGCCTGATGAAGTGGCAAAAATTGCCGTAAAAGCCATGTTCAGCAAAAAATCAGAAGTTATTCCGGGTTTTACAAATGTCATTTCGGTTTATGCTAACCGTATACTGCCAAAGGCTTTTATCGAAAAAACGGCAGCCGGGATTTATAAAATTTAATTTTTTCAAAAAAAAAATAAAAAAAATTCTTTGCAAATAAGAAATTATATTACATTTGCATAAATGTCTACTAATTCCATAGAGTATGTCTAATAAAAGAAATATGTTTAATTTTTCTAAAAGCCGAATGACCGCAAACATGCGAATGTGTTGCTGTTGTTGTTGCTGTTGCTAATCACTTTAGATAAAATTTCAAACACTATTATTTCATTTATTAAATCTATTTATCATGGTATCTTCTTATAAAACGTTTACCCTTACTGAGCAATTAACTGCTGAGCAAATTGACTTTTTTAACCAACATGGCTTTATCCATTTCAAAAAATTTATAAATCCGGAAACGGTTTCCTCCATCATTGATGCCTCCAAACAAGTGGAGCAAAATTGGATTGACAATGACCTTCAAAAAGTAAATGGTGTTCCAATTAAATATGGAAAAGATTTGGATGGCTCTCCAATCGTACAACGTTTTGCTTTTATCAATCAGCATCATCAAACCTTAAGCGGTCTTCTGCTTGATCCAAGATTTAATAGTTTATTACCATTGGCAGGAGATGGTTCAAGATTGGGTACTGAAGAAAAAGACGGAATGGTTTTCAATCATTATATCAACGGGCCGGAAAGTAAGTTTACTAAAATGGGCTGGCATACAGATGGTTTGAGAGATATTTTTTACGGTGCAAAATTAAACCCGATGCTCAATGTGGGTATTCACTTAAGCACTTTAAAACCCGAAAACGGCGGCCTTAAAATCATTCCGGGTACGCACAAGCAAAGTATTTATCAAATGCTTTTTCGTAAAAAATACTTTTTAGATAACAAAGCCGATCCGGAGGAAGTTTCGATCACTCCGGAAGCCGGAGATTTAACCATTCACGATGGCCGTTTGTGGCATAGAGTGGCAGAATCCTCTATCCGTGGCGAAGAAAGCAGAAGAAGGGTTATCTATATTCCAATTATAGCCGGAAAATATGCTCCTAAAAATGAGAACAGCCCAACGGTTTTCTATCAACGTTTTGCAGGTATTGTTAAATAATTATGCTGATTGTCCTTGCAGTTAGTTATCTGGTCAGATCAGGTAAACTAAAAAGAACGACCGATTTTTTTAAAAATACGCAACGAAAAATAAAAATAAAAATTATAAAACTGGAATTGGCTATACAGCAGGGGTATTAATAGTAGGTTACTAATGGGAAAAGAAAGACAGGTTGAAAAGTATAGTGCCATTACACAAAGAACATTTTCAGACCGTAAACGAACTAATATTTTAAAAAAAGCCGAACAGTCAACGATTGTATTTTTGCTTCCAAAGGTGCCTGAATTCATTTCGCCGAACGTACTCACTTTAATAGGGACACTGGGTTCGGGATTCGTTTTTTTAGCTTTTGTTTTAGGTACTTATTTTACAAACTGGTATTTGCTTTTGGGTATTATCGGTTTGGGTATAAATTGGTTAGGTGATTCTTTAGACGGAAGACTGGCTTATTACAGAAATATTCCACGCCGCTGGTATGGTTTTGCACTCGATATTATTGCCGATTGGATCGGTATTGTACTTATAGGCTTTGGCTACTACATTTATGCTGAAAATGGCACACAAATAGTAGCCTTTGCTTTTGTCTCATTATATGGCTGGTCGATCATCATCAGCCAGTTACGCTACAAAATTACAAATGAGTACCGTATAGATTCCGGCTTTGTTGGCCCGACAGAACTTCGATTTATTATTGCATTCATTTTAATCACAGAAGTTTTATTTCCCGGATCAATTACCTATTTGGCAGGTTTAATCACTGTTGTTTTGTTGATAATCAATATCATAGATAGCGTAAAGCTTTTAAAGCTAGGCGATTTAAGAGATAAAAGCCAGGATTGATATGTTTAAGAAAAAATCTATTTTTACTTTTCTGCAAGCACAAGTAGCGGCATTTTTAGGAGGCATTACCGATTATGGTTTAATGATTTTATTAACCGAAGTGTTCAAATTACATTTTACCTTTTCAATTCTAATCTCCGGAACCGTTGGCGCCATTATCAATTTCAGCATCAATAGATTTTGGGTATTTAAAAATCAATCGGGGTATAGCAGTACCATCAACAGTCAGCTTTTTAAATTTGCGTTGGTGGTGTTGGGAAGCATTTCCTTAAAATCATCCGGTACTTTTCTTTTGCAAAAAGCATTTCAAATCGATTACAAAATCGGAAGACTAATCACAGATTTATTTGTTTCTTATGGATTTAATTTTCCACTGATTAAATATTGGGTTTTTAGGGCAAACGAAAAACAGAATGTAATCGAATCAAATTAGGATATAAAAAACCAGTTGTGTAATTCGTGGTTTTTCTATTCAAGACATACTTCCGAAGTCCAATCTTATTAGGTTAAGCTTTTAGAAAATAAATTAATCACGCAAAGTCGCTAAGACGCAAAGTTTAAACACAATATTATCATTTCGACGCAGGAGACCAGAACGATAGTGAATAGGCGAAGCAAATCTCCACGAGAGGCTCGACAAAGATTGGATTTGCGTTGCGGAGTTAATTACAGCTATTTTCTTCGTCTGTTCGCTATGGCCCGAGTCTTCTATGTCGAAACAATCGCACCCAAGGGTTATATAAATATTTCGTTTATGAATAAATTACCATTTAAAATATTTAGAAAATCACTAATCGTTATCACGCTCTTAGTAAATATGGCTTCCGGAAATCTGTCGGCACAATCCAAAAATCCGTCTCCATTACATTTTCCAACGCCTAAAAATATAGAAAATATGCTTTTTTACATTCAGCGTGACCCCAATATAAACACTGCTATTTATGCCCTAAACTATCAGGAAAATGGAAAAATAGACAAAAGCAATCCTATAAAAGCCTATTGGATTCGCTACGCTGAGAAAGGAGAGAAAAAAGATTTTAGTTATATACAGCGCAAATTTGCCTACGGCATAGAAAGCAAAACGGTAAATAATGACGAGTTTGAGCTTCAGTTTGTATCCTATAAAAAGCTACCCTTAATCTTGAAAAAGACAGATTCAGATCAAAAATATCATGTTTTTGTAAGTGTAAACCAGAAAAAAATACAGGTAGAAAAAATATTTGTACGCATTGAAGGTGGTTCTTTTTGGTTACCCAATGTAAAGTATGCCGAAGTTACCGGAATTGAGGCTTCTTCTAATAAAATGATTACGGAGAGGATGTTGTTGAAATGAGATGGCTAGACAATATTTTATATTTAAGTTTCAAACATTGCAGTGCAATGCATTTCCCTAAGACAAATTATCTCAATACGTTTCCCCAGGTTGAAACCCTGGGCTATATTTGAAATACAAAACAAAAAAGCCCGATCGCTCGGAAATTCTTTCCGTGTTCTTTCCTGATATAGGATATTATAAAAACTGGATTTTGCCAAAAAAAACTAATAATTTGAAAAGTTACCATTTTTTGGTAACTTAGCTAAAAAAATTATGGGACGAAATACTTCTATATCGCTTGGTAATCATTTCGAAAGTTTTATCGAACAGAGTGTAAATGATGGAAGATTCAATAACGCAAGTGAAGTTATCAGAGCCGGTCTTCGACTTTTAGAAGAGGAGGAAAATAAAATTGTAGCTTTAAGAAAAGCGATCAATGATGGAATTGAAAGTGGACGTGCAGTTGATTTTGATGCTAAAAAACATCTTGACATTTTAAAAGCAAGAAGAAAATCAAATGGCTAACTTTTATTTAACAAATAAAGCTGTTGATGACTTATCTGAAATTTGGGATTATACAATCGAAACTTGGTCTGAAATGCAAGCTGAAAAGTATTATGATTTACTTTTGGCATCATGTTATGATTTAGCAAATAATCCAGAACTTGGCAGAAACTATGATATAGTAACGAAAGGAATATTAGGTTTTAAATCAGGTGAACATATTATCTTCTACTCAATTATATCAAAGAACGAAATAGAAATCGTAAGAATCCTTCATGGAATAATGGATTTAAAAAGCAAACTGTAAGGAACACAGCTCTGCAAAGTGTTCTTTATTTATAAAATATGCTGATCGCTGTGCGAAGTCTCCCGACTTCGTACCCACTCCAGTGATCCACAAAAAGATGAAAAAAATTGGAAAGGAATGTTGTAACGGGTACGAAGTCGGGAGACTTCGCACTGCAAGTGCCAACACTTCGTAGAGCGGGGGAGAATGTTGTTGAAATGAGATGGCTAGACAATATTTATATTTAAGTTTGAACCATTGCAGTGCAATGCATTTCCCTAAGACAAATTATCTCAATACGTTTCCCAAGGTTGAAACCCTGGGCTATATTTGAAATACAAAACAAAAAAGCCCTCTTTCTCCGAAGTGTTCTCATGAAAAGTTACGCAATCCCGAAAACCTTCGGGATTGCGCAGCGTAAAGAAGAATACTTTGCAGGGTGGGGTATGGAGAAGACTAAACTTTCCTTATCATCAGGTTTGTACCAATTTCCTTCAGGAGTGCCTTCTTATTTTCCCTTATCTTAAGTTTGTTCAAAATATCAAATGCCTTCAATGTGTAGCCCGCGACAGCCTCTTGCGTTGCTTTTTCCACTCCTGACATTACAAACAATTGTGTGACTTTTTTTATTTTCTCTGTATTATCGACGAGCCGGAGATCATATAAGCTTTGTAGTTGTGTTTTCTGGGCTGGAGCT
Organism: Flavobacterium sp. ENC; assembly: GCF_020991415.1. Taxonomy (GTDB): domain Bacteria; phylum Bacteroidota; class Bacteroidia; order Flavobacteriales; family Flavobacteriaceae; genus Flavobacterium. The sequence goes on from NZ_JAJMOY010000002.1 coordinate 651,698, forward strand.
GACAATTCCAGACTTTTCAAATATAAAAAGGTTTTTTTATTTGCAATGATATCACCTCCTATTCGTCTTCCAAAAGTGGGTGTGTCACCAAAAATATCCAAATAATCATCCTGTAGTTGAAATGCCATTCCTATATTTAATCCGAAGTCGTAAATCAACTCGCAGTTTTTCTCAGAAGCCTTGGCAATAACTGCACCCATTTTGAGTGATGACGCAATAAGTACTGCTGTTTTGTATTGAATCATTTTCAGGTATTCAGCTACCGTGACATCATGCCTGCTTTCAAAATCTACATCCAATGTCTGTCCTTCGCAAATTTCTAGTGCCATCTTATTGATTACTTTAATCAAAGCGATTGCAATAGACGGCTGATACTGCTCAAGATACTGATAGGTTAAAATAATCATTGCGTCACCCGAAAGGATGGCAGCATTTGTATTCCATTTTTGGTGTACTGTCGGTTTTCCTCTGCGAATAGGATCGTCATCAATAATGTCATCATGAATTAATGTAGAATTATGAAAAACTTCTACAGCAACGGCTGCAGGTAGAGCAGATTGGTAATTACAATCAAAAATTTCTGAAGCAATTAACGTGAGAACAGGCCGGGTTCGCTTTCCTCCTAAAGATAACATATAGGATATGGGTTCAAAGAGGTTTTTAGGTTCTTTATGTATAAGCTCCGCTTTCAAATAGCAAGTAAAAAATTCTGTGTATTGAGTTAATGAATACATAGATACATATTTATTGATTGTAAGTATCTAATTTACAGGTTTTTTTGCGGATTTATTCCCTCAAAATAAATAAACTGTGTGACTTTATTTTTGCAGAATATAATTGGAATTTATACGTTATCGTATATATGCAATGGAACAACCCCCAGCTATGCGAAGTGTTCTTCATTTATAAAATATGCTGATCGCTGTGCGAAGTCTCCCGACTTCGTACCTACTCCAGTGATCCACAAAAAGATGAAAAAAAATTGGAAAGGAATGTAGCAACGGGTACGAAGTCGGGAGACTTCGCACAGCAAGTGCCAACACTTCGTAGAGCGGGGTTGCTCGAGTATGCGCAACGATAGTCCGGAAATTCTTTTCGTGCCCGTTGGTGTATTAATAAAAACCGGCGCTCTCCAAAGTGTTCTCATGAAAAGCTGTCAATCCTAAAAGTCTTCGGGATTGCGCAGTGTAAAGAAGAACACCTCGGAGAGCGGGGAGGCTTCTTTTTATGCTACTATCTAACAAAAAGCCGGTAGTTACCGGCTTTTAATTCACTTTTTGCTTCATATTAACAATGTCCCGCCATCAATGACCAGGCTTTGTCCTGTCCCGTGCTTTTGTTTCATCAGATATAAGAATCCGTCGGCAACATCTTCCGTTTCGCCCACTCTTTTCAGGAGGAGAGTATCTGCATAATACTTATACATACCCTCGCGATCGGCTTGTGACATTGCATCCCACAAATTGCTTTTTAAAACACCCGGCACTACACAATTAACCCGAATAGGGGCCAATTCAACTGCCATAGCCCTTACAAAAGCCTCCATGGCTCCGCATATGGCTGAAGCTACTGACCATCCCGCTCCCGGACGTGCATTGGCTGTTCCGCTGGTCAGTGAAATAGAACCTCCCTGATTTATAAAAGGCGCAGCATATTTTACCGCCGCAACCGCACTCCAGAAACGCAGGTCAAAAAAAGATTTTGTAGCATTAATATCGGTTTCACTAATAAGGTTTAATTGAAGATTTTCACCAGCTGTATAAACCAGATGGTCAAAATTTCCAATTTTCGTAAAGAAGCTCCTGATATTACTCTCCTTGCTTAAATCTATCGCAAAACCTTCTGAATTTTCAGGCAGCTGACTTAGAGCATTATTGATGCGATCCGGGTTACTGGACACTATAATAACTTTTGCTCCCTCTTGCGCAGCAGCGATTGCGGTAGCTAATCCAATGCCTGAACTGGCGCCCAATAAAATGATCTTCTTACCCGAAAGGGTTTTTAAATTTGTATTCATAAAATTAAATTTAGATAAATGGAGATTAGTAATAATTAAAAAGAGCAATTGGCATTATAGCTGTTTCTTTAATTCCCTTTATTTAATTATGATTGCAAATCTCCTGAAAATAAAAGCTTTGGCACTTAACAAATGGTAAAAACGAATCGGTTTTTATCAGGTATTATTCAAAATTAAGTTCTAATTTTGGGTGCTTTAACTAATTGGGATCAATATGCCTGTCATCTCCAGCAACCTCATTTCTTTTTTGCAGCAGTATCATGTATTTGACGAAAAAGAAAAAGAATTAATTTCAGAATATTTTATGGAAAGCAGCCACAAGGAAGGAGATTATCTTTTTTATTGTGGGCATGTACCAGATGAATTATTCTTTATCAGTTCGGGTATTCTCAGAATTTTAGTGCAAAATGAAAAAGGCAATAACGTTACCCATTTCTTTTTAAAAGAAAATCAATTTTGCACCATTTTAAACAATTTTAAGAATGGGACAGTTGCTACAGAAAGCATCCAGGCAGCTTGTAATACCCGGGTTTTTAGAATTTCAAAAAAACAACTTGAAGTACTCTATTTAAAGATTCCTGCTATTGAATCAATTATAGCACAAACTATTCAACAAACTCTTTTAGACAAGATTCTGATCCGAAATAGCTATCTGGGACATGATTCAACAACTAAATATAGAAAATTCATAGAGCAGCAGTCCGATATTGCATCCCGTGTATCGTTAAGTGACATCGCGGCATATCTTGAAATAACACCACAATCTCTGAGCAGGATTCGAAGGAATATTAAGTAAAATAGTGACCTCACAAAGGATGATGATCAATAGATCGTTTATGCAGAAAACCATTTTTTTGCTGACGTTGTATTTTTTATTTAGTGGAGTGGAATCTTACCGTTCAGTAATAATTATAATTTAGGAATTATAAAATACTAAGATACAATGTTCAAACATCATGGAAACAAAAGAAATATAAGGCATAATCTTAAAATTGCCTCTTTATTATCGTTTGTGGCAGGATTGGTAAATGTAGCGGGTTTTTTGGCAGTTCAAAAATTAACAACCAACGTTACAGGACACTTTGCTTTTTTTGTAGATGAGATTTTTAAGCTTAATTTCAGGCAGGGATTTATTTACTTTCTCTATATTTTCTTCTTTTTTCTGGGATCTTTTTTTTCAAGTTTACTGGTTGAGTTTCTCTTGCGAAGAAATGAAAAATACACTTATGTAATTCCAACAGCGATTGAAAGCATAATTTTGTTCGGGATTGCTGTATTTGGAAAGTATTTGATTATACGAAATCCTGACTTTATAGCCTATACCTTATTATTTGCCATGGGGTTACAGAATTCTTTGGTAACAAAAATATCGAATGCTACTGTAAGAACAACACACCTGACAGGGCTTTTTACAGATTTGGGAATCGAATTATCCCAACTGTTTTTTTATCATGAAGATTCCTTTAGAAAAAAGCTGTTTGTATCAATAAATCTGCGAATGACCATTATCAGTTTTTTCTTTATAGGCGGAATAACAGGTGGAATTTTTTATTCCGATCTGGGATTACATGTTTTATTGATAGGGGTTATGGCTTTGCTTTTAGGACTCTTATATGACAGGATTAGGTTTAATGCTGTTTTATTGGAAAGGAAGTACAGAAGGCGTATAATGCAGTTTAAAAGCAAATAGCTTTAAGAAAACTTTAAGTGGTATTGAAGTTGAGCATAGGATCAGGAAGAATCAGCTCATTAAATCAGGGATAATTCTGTAAGTTACGGCCTAACTTTTAAAGTACTTAAATTCTTATATTTCATTTCTGACAGCTGCGACAGAACGGTTTACTATAGTTAAGCAACCAGTTGTTTTATAAACCTGCTTTTTTAGCCCTTTATTATGGATGTTTGGAAGTAAATAACACTCATTATTTATGATAATTCTAAAAACTAATTCTATATTTTTTTTGATTATTTTATAAAATTTTAAACTGACTTTTTTGAAACTTCTAATTTTTAGGCAGCAAGTGAGTTTGTTAGTGATTTTAATTATTTTTTGGCTGTAAATATAAGTATAACCTATTTTTTTGTGATTATATTTTATAATTAATAAAATAAATAACACAATCGGTTGTTTTTTAATTCTTTTTATTGTTAAATTAGCAGTAAAAAACCTACTCACAGGTGAGTAGGATATTTACTAACTAAACCATTTAAGTTATGAAAAGAGTTCAAAAATTACTTTTTCTGTTTTTAGTATTTATTCCCCTGATACAATTATTTGCATGGCCGGGAATGCCACTGCCTGCTCTGCATATTGAAGGCAAGAATTTAAAGGATCCTTGCGGGAAAAACGTTTTATTACACGGTGTTGCCATAACTCCCAGTCCCTGGTTTAATGGTTGCTCTTATAATCAATGTCGTTGGGATAACTATAATGTTCAAGGTTGTTTAAATTATAATAATGCCGTTATGGATGCGCTCACGGATACCAATAACGGATGGAAATTAAATTATATAAGGCTTCATATTGACCCTTACTGGACCAATACACCTGGCTGCTCAGCAGGGGAAAATGACATCTCATGCTTTGATTACAATAGGTTAGTAACTTATGTAAATCAGGTTATAGTCCCTTTAATTAATCATGCCAGAAGCAGAGGACTCTATGTTGTCCTTCGCCCTCCTGGTGTATGTCCTCAACGAATTGCCTATGGAGACAATTACCACAATTATTTAAGAAAGGTATGGCAATATCTTTCGAACCATCCAAACTTAAAGAATGTAGATAATGTTATGTTTGAAATAGCCAATGAACCTATAGAAATACTTGGGACAAATGGAAATTGGGGTGCAACGGGTGATGAGCATTTTGCCGCGTTGCATAATTACTTTCAGGATTTAGTAAATATAATTAAGGGGAATGGTGCAAATAATGTTTGCTGGATACCGGGAACAGGATATCAGTCTCATTATCAAGGGTATCCAAACCATTTGATAACCGGAGGTAATATAGGTTATGCTGTTCATGTTTATCCGGGATATTGGGGAGCTAATGCAGAAAATACCACTAGTTTTAACAATGCCTGGAATGCTAACGTGCAGCCAATTGCGAACGTAGCACCTATCATGATAACAGAAACAGATTGGTCTCCTACCGGTGCCGAAACATGGGGTATCGGTACAACAAGTGGTTTTGGTCTTAATATGAAAGGCAGAATTGACGCTGCCGGTAATTGTAGTTGGAATTTACTTGCACCGGAAGGGTTGATAACTAAAGCAGATCCATATAATGTCACCACTGCTTTCAATAACGATTGGGAGTCTTGTGGTGCACCAGTTAAGCAGTGGTTCTCTGCCTATGCAAATAGCAATATACCATCACAAATCTGTAGTAGTACTTCACTCGTAAACAATGGTGTTTATGAAATTGAATTTAAAACAAATTCAAGTAAAGTATTAGATCTTAAGTATGGGACTAATGCAAATGGAACTGTAATCCGTCCCTGGGATAGATCAGGGGCAACAGCACAACAATGGATTGCTATTGATGCCGGAAATGGCTATTGGCGTTTTAAATCAAATGCAAGTTCTACAGGACGTGTAATTGATCTTGATAGCGCAGATCCGACAAATGGAAAATCGATAAGACTTTGGGATAATTATAGTAATGATGCTCAAAAATGGTTAGTAACCGATGTGGGTAATGGTTATTATAGCATAAAATCAGCCCTAAATACATCAAAAAGCTGGGATATTTCCAATTGTAACATGGATGGGACAGCAAATCTTCAAATTTGGGACAATTACGGAACTTCATGTCAATTATTTAAGTTCAATAAAATAGGAAATGCTTCAAAAATTGCAGATGAGAAAAATAGTATAAGTAATACTGTTGAAATAGATACTGATGTCCAGGTATATCCTAATCCGTCAAAGGGTGGAGAGTTTAATATTTACTTCGCTTCACAATCAGAAGAAAATTATTCTCTTACCATATACTCAATAGACGGCGGACGATTATACGAAACAAAAAATCTAAAATCTAATACTAATGAAGTTATTAGAACTAAACTTGCCAGAGGTATATATTTGGCGATGATTTCTCAAAATGCCACTAAAATAACCAAAAAACTAGTAATCGAATAGCCTATTCTAAAATAGTACATATAGATTTTGGAGGTTTACTTTCTAATTTATACCTCATTATTTATTTTATTACAAAACCACTATCTTAATAAAGTAGTGGTTTTATTTTTACTCCAAACTTAACGACCATCCTGTAATCTTTGCGGTCAAACAAGTTAGGAAACACCAGGTTTTCCTTTGTGTAAATCATTAGACCAATCACGAAATTCAAAAGGCATCGATTTTTAAATCCAACATAAAAGTTTGATTTTTTTAACTGCAGCAATCTTTTGTCGTTATTTAATTTTGAAACATTGAATTGCGTCAGAAAAACAAAGAATCTCGTTAAATGGACTTTACTCCAATAGTACATCCAGGGTGCCACAAAAAAATACAAGCCTCCAAAGTCATTTGATTTTGGAGGCTTGTCTATTTTAACCATGTGATTTTAATGATTGACCATTTTCATAGCTTCTTCACTGTACCGGTCTCCTATGATAGGATATTGCTTAAGGAGTCTGTCAATTGTCACCAGATCCTCATTTGTTATATTGATGTCAACTGCCCTTGCATTCTCTTGCAGGTATTTTCTTTTTTTGGTGCCGGGTATTGGAATAATATCATCACCCTGAGCCAAAACCCATGCAAGGGCCAGCTGTGCCGGCGTGCATTCCTTATTCAGGGCCATTGCTGCAAATTCGCTCACTAGAATAGTGTTATTATCTATATTCTCCTGTTGGTAGCGCGGTAAGGTTCTTCTAAAATCATTATCTGCAAAAGTGTCGATATTAAGGACATTCGTAACCAAACCTCGTGCTAAGGGAGAATAGGGCACCAGTGAGATTCCAAGTTCACGGGTAGTCTGTAATATATCTGTTTCAACATCTCTGGTTAGTAACGAATACTCACTTTGCAGGGCAGCAATTGGATGTACAGCGTGTGCTTTGCGGATCGAGGCCGGTGAGGCCTCACTCAGTCCAAGATAACGTACTTTTCCTTCTTTTACCAAATCTGACATTGCGCCAACAGTTTCCTCAATTGGAATATTTGGATCAACACGATGTACATAATACAGGTCAATAGTGTCTATTTTCATACGCTTGAGGCTGTTTTCAACTGCAACTTTCATCCAGGCAGGCGAACCGTCAAAGTAGGTGCCGGCTGCACTGCTGGGGCCTGCAATACCATCTTTAAAACGGAATCCGAATTTCGTTGCGATAAATATCTTATCGCGGTTGGGCACCAATACCTTTGATATAAGTTCTTCATTGGCACCATTAGCGTACATATCGGCTGTATCCCAAAAGTTGATTCCTAGGTCAAGGGCTTTTTCCAGCGTAGCTAAACTTTCTTTGTCATCTGTAGGTCCGTACGCAAAGCTCATGCCCATGCATCCCAAGCCAAGTGCAGACAGATGTTCGTCAGTTTTTCCAAGTTTTCTGTATTTCATTTTTTATCTTATTTTGTTTCCACAAATTTAGATTAGCAAACGCAGCAGAATTTATAATGATCAAACTGATAGTTATAATATTCAAACAGACTACCTCAGCTGCGAGGGTGTCAGACCTGTATGCTTTTTAAAAAAAAGAGTAAAATAGGAAGGGTATTCAAAGCCAAGGCTGTAAGCAATATCGGCTATATTCCAGTTACTATGTTGTAATAATGCCTTTGCCTCTTTTATAATGCGTGCAGTGATATGCTCAGTTGTAGTCTTGCCGCTTACTTGCTTTACCGCACGATTAAGGTGATTGATGTGAACCGATAAAGCAGCCGCATAATCGGCTGGGGCTTTCAGTTTGAGCACAAGTGCAGGCGAATCAATTGGAAACTGTCTTTCGAGCAATTCCAAAAATAAGGAACAAACCCTTGATGAGGCATTAGTGTAGGTGTGAAAATTGGTTGCAGGATTATTTTTCATGGCCTCATGTATGATCAGATGCAGATAACTGCGCATCACATCATACTTATGTGGATAAGTGGAGAGCATTTCTGCCTGCATCTTCATGTATAGAGACGAAAGTTCCTTCAATTGAACAGCATCGGGAAAGAATATCGGGTTACAGCCAATTTTGAATAAAGGCGAATCCTGTAAGCTGCCCAGACGCTCGCTATGCTGAATGAAATCTTCGTTAAACAAGCAATACCAGCCTGACTGCTGCTCAGACTCTGCCTCCCAGGAATAAGGTACTACAGGATTGGAAAAAAGCAAAGCTGGCCGGTCGATTTGTATCCATTTGTCAGCATAATAGATTTTACCCTTTCCGATAATTAGGGAAACTTTATAAAAATCCCGGCGGCTGTAAGGACTTACCACCGCGCAGCTATCTCTGCTGAATATGTTAATATGTCCGATGCCTGCATTATTAAGGGGTACAAGTGCTGGTGCATGGCTGGGAAGTCGTTTATAAAAATCGCTAACGCTTTCGGCTTGTTTCATTGTGTAAATTTATAAAAATAAAACGGACCTCAGATACGAATATTTTTATAGCGCTTGTAAAGTAATTGCGTAATCTTTATGTAAAGGCATGATTTATTTTTTACACAACTCTGCTGCTGAATGATATCGTTTCTTGAAAAATGAAAAAAAATTAAAAGATTTGGTTTTGCAGCGCTAATACTTTTTCAATTGCAACAAATGAGATCGCTTTTTGATACAAATGAGTACCTTGAAGTGATAAAGTTTTAGTGATGTTTGCAATAACAATTTTTATTGCCATCACCAGTAGTTTCAAAATGATATTTTAATATTTGACTTTACTTTAATTTATTTAAAACGCAGTGAATTATCATTTTAACAAAAGTTTTATTTGATTAATTAATTCTTTGTTTCCCTGTAAATTTATTCTTTTTGTAAATAATTGTTTGAGTACAGTTTTAAAATAGATACTAGATGAGAGAATTGAAATTATCGAAACATTTGCTTTTTGCTGTGGATTAATGGAAAGAAGATGAAGTAAGAGGCGTCTGATATTTCATTGAAACATGGCAACTTTTAAATTGATCGGTTAAATTTAAGTTAGTTTGAAACTAGAGAGTTTGATAGGCTCTCTAGTTTTTTTTTAGTAACAAAGTGAAAATAAAAAACGAAAATAATTACCCTGACTAATAAGGAAAAAAAAAAGTATTTACTCCTACTTATCACGTAATGAAAATATACAATGTACGACCCTGGCCTTTGGGTAAAATTGAGACAGATTCATCAAAACTTTTGCTACATTTGATTGTTAGTGATTGGCCTAATGAAATTTAAACAAATAGAAATCCGGAAGCTTTTTTGATGAAATGCACGCAAACCTAAACATATGCCTCTGCTGTAATTTTCTCTTTGACTATTTAGTATGAAAAAAAATATAAAACAAATCTGCATAACTGCTCTCATACTATTTTGGATCGTTTCTTTCCAAAATATTACAGGGCAGCAGTCCTGTGTTTTTCATCATTTAGAAACTACGCAAGGCCTTTCCAATAATAATGTGAAAACGTTTCTGCGAGATAGTTATGGTTTTCTTTGGATCGGTACGGAGTCTGGATTAAACAGATATGACGGATATGAATTTAAGGTGTATAAAATGCATTCCGGTGTGTCTAATACTTTGTTTTCAAATGATATACTTGAATTGCAGGAAGATGGTTTAGGTAATATCTGGATTGACTTCGGATATTCTTATATGGTTTATAAAAGAGATAAAGATTCCTTTTCAGACCCAAAATTATTGTTGCTTAATCTGGGTATAAAGCTGGATTTTAACGCTAAAGTTTTTATCGATAAAAATCGTAATCTGTGGGGAATAAACAAAAAAGAAATATTTTTTTATGATTTCAAGAAGAAGAAAACTTCTTTATTTCACTTAAAAACGGCTTTAAAGGATGAATTTTCCATTGCTGATAATGGTGAATTTCTTTACGGAATTCAATATAATTCAGGGGTATGCTGGAAGCTGAATAAACAATCGGGAGTTTTGAAGTTCATAGAATTACCGGACTATATTCAACAAAATGGTAATGGGATTAATGCTGTTAATATAATTTATACGGATAGTAATAAAGGTTTGTGGATTTGTTCGGATAAAAGCGAACAGGTTTTTTACAAAAAGAATTCAACTGAAGAGTGGAAAAGATTTGAATTGCCTTCGGGATTAAAAACGCAGGCCAATCATATAACAAGTATTATCGAAAATCAACCGGGACAGATCTGGATAGGAACAGACCACAAAGGATTGTTTATCTATGACAAGGGAAAAGATCGGTTTGAAAATATTGCAGCTGACCCATGGGTAGAGACTGGCCCATCATCCAATAGTGTAAAGTGCCTTTACAAAGACAACAACGAGACTATTTGGGTTGGATATACTAAAAAGGGACTATCCTATTATCATGAAAGTTTTCGGAATTTTATCAATTTCAGAAATCCCCAATGTTCCGATATCATGTCTGTAATGGAAGATCATCAGGGAAATATTTGGCTGGGAACCGATGGAAACGGACTATATATAAAAGATAAAAAATCAGAGGCAGTCAGGAAACTCCCGGTTCCGGATATTGCCATAATATATATACTGGAAGACAGTAAGAATCGTGTTTGGATTGGTACCTATCAAAAAGGACTTTTTTGTTATGAAAATGGCAAAATGATCCAGTATACCACAAAGAACAGCAAATTAAGCAGTAATAATGTTTGGAATCTGAAAGAAGACCGCTACGGAAATGTATGGATAGGTCCGCTGGGGGGAAAAATTCAGGTATTGCCAAAAGACTCGGAGAGTTTTAGTTCTCTGGTTACCCCATTTGATGATATTGTCTATGCGCTGGATATGTTTTATGATGGCGGTGACAAAATGTATTTTGGAACTGTAAATGGATTATTGGTAATTGATATTACCAATTATAAAAAGATTTCATATAATGGCAACAAGAAAGGAAATCAAACTTTCCCTCAGGATCAAATTTCAAATGTCTATAAGGATAAGCGCGGCCTTATATGGTTAGGCAGTAATGATGGACTGATTATCTGGAATCAAAAAAAGGATACGCTGCATTTTTTTAACAAAGAGAGTGGCTTGTGCGATAACCTGATTAAAGGCATAACAGAAGATAATTTCAATAATATCTGGGTAACAACAAGCAACGGGCTTTCAATACTTACAGTGAGGCCGACATCAAACGGAGAATTTTCTTTTTCAAGTAAAAATTACTCCGTCAAAGACGGCCTTATGAATAATTTTTTTAATGACCGCGCTTTTTGCAAATTGCAAAATAATGATATTGTCCTTGGTAATGTAGAAGGATATACCGTTTTGAACCCCAATAAAATGTATGAAAAAGATTCCTCTACATCCAAAGTTATATTTACTGAACTGACAGTTGGCAACAACATTATTCAGGTCGACTCTTATTATGATGGCCGCAAACTGCTCGACCATTCAATGCAATTAACTTCAGAATTAAACTTCAGGCATGATGATAGACTTATTTCCTTACAGTTTACAACAGGAAATTTATTAAATGCCGATAAGGTAAAATATGTTTATAAAATAGAAGGTTTTAATACACAATGGCTGCCAACCCAAAAAAATAAGATAGTGATATCTTCACTTCCAACGGGTAATTACAAACTTTTAATAAAAGCACGTAATGGTGATGGTGTCTGGAACAATATCCCTACACAATTAGCTATTAATGTAATGCCTCCTTTCTATTTTTCAATTTGGGCCTTTATCATATATGCCATTTTGATTATTGGCGCTCTAATATTTTTTGTTCGTAAGACAAAAGAAAAACATCAAATCAAACTGGAACAGCATCGTCTGCAAGTGGATCATGAGAAAGAAATGCATATTAATGAGATCAAGTTAAGGTTTTTTACCAATATTAGTCATGATTTGCGTACACCGCTAACGCTCATTATTACTCCTTTGCAGATTTTATTGAATGATGCAACGAGCGAAAGCATGAGAAAAAAATTAAGCGTTATGTATAAAAATGCACAACAGCTTATGACATTAATAAACTCACTGCTGGATTTTCATAAACTGGATGTTGGCGTAGAGAGACTGAATTTAAAATCGGGCGATTTTGTTCATTTTATTAATGAAATTTATATTTTATTTTGCGTTTATGCAGAAGAACGTCATATTAATTTGCTGTTACTGAGTGATATTGAAAGTTTAGAAATGTCCTTTGATCGCGATAAGATTCAGAAAATATTTTCAAATTTACTTTCAAATGCATTCAAATATACTTTAGACGGAGGTACCATAAAGATCCATATAAAAAAAGCCGGGGATAATGTCTCTGTTAGTGTTTCTGACACTGGCCGTGGGATTAGTAATAAAGAAAAAGAACATATTTTTGAACGTTTTTATCAGGCTCAGCAAGAAGAGGAGAAAACAGGAACAGGTATAGGATTGCATATTGTAGCCGAATATATTAACCTTCATGGAGGAACAGTAAATGTGACAGATAATGTTCCGCAAGGCAGTGTTTTTACCTTTCAGATTCCAATCAGAATGGCTGATTTAAATACGGACGAAGAAAATTTACCGGAAAATATTCCGGAAGAACTTCCTGTTGAGCAAGACGACGAAGCTTTTGCGATCACAAATAAAAAAATACTATTATTTGTAGATGACAATAATGATTTTTGTGAATTTATTAAAGATAATCTTGAAGATACCTATACCGTAATAACGGCTAATAATGGAGAAGAAGCACTGCAATTACTGCAAAAGTTTAATGTGACCATTATTGTCAGCGATGTAATGATGCCCGTTATGAATGGAATAGAACTTTGTAAAAAGATCAAAACAAATATCCATTGGTCTCATATCCCCGTTATTCTATTGACGGCACGTACTGCTGAAGAGCATATAGTAGAAGGCCTGGAACTTGGCGCGGATGATTATATAACCAAACCTTTTAATTTTAATTTGCTAAAACTACGCATTCAAAAATTTGTAGAATGGACAGAGAAAAGTCATGTCTCGTTTAGCCAGAAGTTAGATGTTTCCCCTTCAGAAATCACCATTACTTCACTGGATGAAGCGCTAATTGCAAAAGCTATTAAAATTGTAGAAGAACATATAAGTGATATTGAGTTTTCTGTTGAATCCCTTAGTATGGCTTTAGGCCTAAGCCGTGGCCATTTATACAAAAAATTGGTTGCCATTACCGGTAAAGGCCCAATAGAATTTATTAGAACAATACGACTGAAACGCGGACGTCAGCTTCTTGAAAAAAGCCAGATGCAGATTGCAGAAATAGCATATGAAGTAGGATTTAATTCGCCAAAAAGGTTCGCCAAATATTTTAAGGAAGAATTTGGTTTTTTACCTTCGGAATACCTTCGTATTTATAAACAAAAGCAGTAATAATTGTTGAGAGGAATTATTAAATGCCTGTCCTGAAAAAGTGAAGCAGGATTAAACAATAAATGCAAGTATAATTTTAGAGAGTAGTAAGCTTAGGTTTACTACTTTTTTTTTTTTGATACTTGCTTATGTTTTTAATCTGGTCGTTGAATTATCTTAATCGATATAATTTCATATAGGATTGATTTATAAATGTATTTGACCGTAGGTTTTTTATTTAATACAATCGATGCACTCTTGAGATACAAAAGGAAACGTTGTGAGGCATTGTTTTCTTGTTATTTTGTTTACTACTGAACTATCTATAAACTATTGACCCATTTTTAAACCCTGAGAAAAAACTACTCGTTGCTTTTGGCTTTTTATCTGGTAAAGCTTTTGGCAAAATCAAGTAAGTTTTATTCTCCCATTATTCTTGTATGCCATGAGAAAAAAAATTAAACTCATTTTATTCTTCCTTGTTTTGCTTGCTCAGGCCGTTGCTTTGGCGCAGGCCCGAAATCCAATAATTTTTGCCGATGTGCCTGATATGTCTATGATCAGGGTGGGTGCAACTTATTATATGAGCAGTACAACGATGCACATGACCCCTGGTGTGCCCATTATGAAATCGACCGATCTTGTCAATTGGAAAATTATCAACTATGCCTATGATACTTTGGCAGATCTGCCTGCGCTAAATTTGACAGAAGGAAAAAACATTTATAGCAGAGGTTCATGGGCAAGCAGTTTGCGCTATCACAATGGTATGTATTATGTAACCACTTTTGCACATGATATACCAGGTGAAACCTATATTTTTAAAACGAAGGATATAGAAAAAGGAAACTGGGAAAGAGTTTCTTTTAAGCCGTCCCTCCACGACCATTCCTTGTTTTTTGATGATGATGGCAAGGTGTACTTAATTTATGGCGCAGACAGACTTAAAATTGTGGAATTAAATGAGGATCTGACAGGAATTAAACAAGACGTTCCGGAGCGGGTGCTTATTGAAAACGCCAGTGCACCCACTGGAAAAGAAGTAGGCCTTGCAGCGGAAGGATCCCAATTATTTAAAGTAAATGGGAAATACTATTTGTTTAATATTTGTGCGCCACGCGGTGAAATGCGAACTGTAATTATACACAGGGCAGATAATATCAACGGTCCCTGGGAAGGAAAAGTAGGCTTACAGGATAGGGGAATTGCCCAGGGCGGATTGATAGACACTCCCGATGGACGTTGGTTTTCTTATCTCTTTCGGGATTTTGCTGCTGTTGGCCGCGTTCCTTATCTGGTTCCTGTTAAGTGGGAAGACGGTTGGCCTGTATTAGGAGAAAACGGAAAAGTACCGGAAATATTAGCCCTGCCGGCTAGTAAAGGTTTGATTCCGGGTTTAGTTGCTTCTGATGAATTCAACCGAAAAAAAGGACAAGCGGCACTGCCTTTAGTATGGCAATGGAATCATAATCCGGATAATTCGCTGTGGTCTGTAACGGAAAGAAAAGGATTCCTGCGCCTCAAAACAGGAAGAATCGACACTGATTTTCTTCAGGCCAGAAACACACTTACACAACGCACTATTGGTCCAGCCAGCTCAGCTACTGTTGCCGTGGATGTTTCCAAAATGAAAGATGGCGATTTTGCCGGATTATCAGCTTTCCAAAAAGAGTATGGATCAGTAGGGGTTAAAATTGACGGGAGTCAAAAGTCGATAGTAATGATCACTACTGATAATGATAAGCCTGTCGAAGTAAAGCGAGTCCCATTGGATCAGGAACAAATTTACTTCAGAATCGATTGTGATTTTACTGGTATGAAAGATGAAGCTAGTAACCTTTACGCTCTGAATGGTAAAGATGAAGCTAATTTCTTTTACAGTCTTGATGGAAAAGTTTGGAAACCGATAGGCAGACCTTTAAAGATGAAATATAGTATTCCGCATTTTATGGGCTATCGTTTTGGCTTATTTAATTATGCCACAAAAGAAACAGGCGGTTATGCTGATTTTGATTGGTTCAGAATTAAAGACTAAAATAAATAATGACTCACTATCCAACCGAACAGAGAATTTGTATTAACTAAACAACCAAAATGAAACATACCTGTAAACTTATAGCAACACTTATAACAATTTTAAATTGTTGGATTGGTGAAGCACAAAACCCTATTGTGCAGACCAATTATACGGCAGATCCGGCGCCAATGGTACACAACGGGACAGTGTATCTGTATACAAGCCATGATGAAGACGATGCCAATGCCGATGGCAAAGGTTTTAAAATGCTCAACTGGTCACTTTACAGTTCAACCGATATGGTCAATTGGACCGATCATGGAATAGTTGCTTCTCTAAAAGATTTTAATTGGGCAAAGCAGGATAATGGTGCCTGGGCAGTTCAGTGTATTGAACGAAAGGGTAAATTTTATTTATATTGCCCCATGCATGGAGGAGGTATAGGGGTTTTGGTTTCAGATAGTCCGTATGGTCCATTTAAAGACCCTATCGGAAAGAAGCTTATCAATTCCAATAATGTTTGGAATGATATCGATCCTACTCCATTTATTGATAAGGATGGCCAGGCGTATTTGTATTGGGGAAATCCGGGCTTGTTTTACGTAAAGCTGAATAAGGACATGATATCTTATTTAGGTGAAGTGCAACAAATACCCAACACTCCGGAATCTTTTGGAAAACGTGAAGGAGAAAAAAATGAAATAAGACCTACCACTTATGAGGAAGGGCCATGGCTGTATAAACGCAATAGTCTGTATTATTTATTTTTTGCCGCAGGGCCAATACCGGAACATATTGGTTATTCAACCAGTAAAACTATAACAGGCCCCTGGAAATATCAGGGTGTTGTTATGCCTGTACAAGGAAGTTCTTTTACCAATCATCCCGGCATAATTGATTTTAAGGGGCAGCCCTATTTTTTTTATCACAATAGTGCATTGCCCGGAGGTGGTGGATTTACTCGTTCAGTTTGTGTCGAAGAAGCCAGATTTAATAAAGATGGTTCGATCGTGCAAATGAATATGACGGAAGGTGTTAAACAGAGTTTAAGTCCATTGAATCCTTACCTTAAAACCGAAGCGGAAACCATTGCCTGGTCGGAAGGGGTGAAGTCAATGAAAGATGATGTATCCGGCATTTTTATTACCGCTAAATACAATGACGCTTTTACCAAAGTAAGAGAGGTGGATTTCGGTAAAAAAGGGGCTTCGAAATTTACGACAAGAATTGGCACTACGCCGAACGGAAATGTTTCAATGGAGATACGATTGGATAGTAAAGATGGTGACTTACTTGGAACCGTAAATGTACCAATGACGGAAACCAATAACAAATGGACATTGCAAACAATTGATGTTAATAAAGTTTCCGGAATTCACGATTTGTATTTTGTTTTTAAAGGAAAAGCCACGACTGATATACTGTACTTTGATTATTGGAAATTCTTAAAATAATTTTTAAAAAAAAACAGCAATCTGTTAAACACAATATTGTCATTTCGCAGAGGAGAAATCACACTAGTAGTTCCGTCTTGCTGCATCCATTCAGTACGTCGCTCTCTGGATGTGATTTACTTCGTCTGTTCGCTATGCTCAAGTCTCCTCTTTGGAATGACAAACCTTTCCGATTTCGCACCTTTGCGAGAGATGTATTCAAATATAGATAACGATCGCTAAAGTTACCGCTACAACTAATCTGATAGCAAATGAAAGCATCCTTTGTTTATCATAAACTACATTCCTTACAATTGCCCTTTCTTCAAAAATCTATAAAGTTTTATTCACGCCAAAGAATTATCGAGTGTGCATTTAATGTTAAAAACGGGGCGTAGCCATAATTTATACAAAAAAACCGCTCCTTATTAAAATGATAATTTATTACGACAATAAATATTAAAACGTAATAAATAATGGTAATTTTTTATTGTAATCTGATTTTCGCAACAATTGATACCGTTTTTTGATACAAAATGAGCCGTCGTTTAGGTTTGCATTATTGTTAATTTGTTTCCAGTAAATCTAAAATGTATCCAATGAAATAGTGATGAGATTATTTCCGCTTAAACATTTTTCATTTACAAATAACCACTTTAACTAACTAACCAAAACCATTTTAATTATGAATGAAAAGCATGTAATTCAATGCTTTGTAAAAGCAAAGAAACTCTTAAGAAAATATACCCTACTGGTGCTGTTTTTTTCTTTTAGTCTGGCATCAGCCCAAAATTCTGATGTAAAAATTACAGGTACTGTAGTAGAGGAGACAGAGGGTAAACCACTTTTTGGTGTCAATATTAATCTCAAAGGAGCTAAAACTGGTGTATCTACCAATTTGGACGGTTCATTTTCTATTGATGCTAAAATTGGAGAAACACTTGTTGTCAGTTATCTTGGTTATGTAAACCGGGAAGTAAAAATTACGGGCAGCCAATTAAAGATAAGTATCAAAGAAGACCGAAAAGCACTTGATGAGGTGGTCGTAATTGGCTACGGTAAGTCAAAAAGAAAAGATCTGACCGGGGCAATATCTTCGATATCGGGACAAGACCTTATGAAAACGCGTCCCACAACAATCGACCAGGCTTTGCAGGGTAAAGTAGCCGGGGTAGTAGTGCAGCAGACTTCCGGTCAACCGGGAGGAGGAGTCAATATACAGATACGAGGTTTGTCTTCTTTTGGTGGCAGCTCACCCTTATATGTAATTGATGGCGTTATAATAGGTCAAAACTTTGACGGAGGTAACGGTACAAATCCCTTATCCACAATTAACCCTTCGGATATTCAATCTATAGATGTATTAAAAGATGCATCGGCAACAGCAATTTATGGTTCACAGGCTACTAATGGTGTAATTGTCATTACCACTAAAAGAGGAAGTGAAGGAGCTCCAAAAATCACCTATGAATTTTCAACCGGATATCAGGAACTCATCAAGCAATATCCCACTATGAATTTAAGGGAATATGCTACGTTTATTAACGACAGGGCAGCTGTTTGGGGTTTTGATAAAAGGCCGGAATTTGCTAATGCACAGTATTTAGGTGAGGGTACAAACTGGCAGGATGAATTATTCAGAAAGGCTCCTGTAGTGAGTCATATGTTAACTTTAAGCGGTGGTAATGATAAAACACAGTATTTATTATCGGGATCTTTATTTAATCAGGAAGGTATAGCATTGGGATCTAAATTTTCGAGAGCATCGATAAGGTTAAATTTGGATAACAAAACTACCGACTGGTTAAAAATAGGGACTAGTTTACAGTTAACCCATATTGATGAGAATGTAAATTCAACAGGTTCAAATGTTATTGCAGAGGCATTAGCTCAAACACCGGATATTCCTGTAAAAAATCCTGATGGTAGTTATGCAGGAGAAGAAAGTACTGAAGGATGGATTAATAAACGTGTAAATCCTTATGCTCTTGCACTTGTTAATAAAAATAATCCTAAAAGGAATCAGCTTTTTGCTAATTTTTATGCTGATATAGCATTTACAAAGGATTTATCATTTAGAAATGAGGTATCAGGGAATTTTTCATTTAAGACAGAGGATAGATATAGTCCTACTTACAAGTTTGGATTAGCAGAGAGATTAGTGAATGACGCCTATTATTCCTATAGTCAGGATTATTTTACCACTTTTAGAAGTTTCTTAACCTATGCTAAAGTGTTTAAAAGCAAATATAATGTTAATATACTGGCAGGACATGAGGCACAGTTGTCTCAGTATGAAGATGTTTCCGCAGCAAGAAGAAATTTCATTTCGAACGATATTACTAATATTGGCAGCGGCGATGCGCTAACAGCAACCAATGGCGGAATTAAAAGAGAGAGTGCGCAGGAATCTTATTTTGGGCGTGTAAATTTTATTTACGACGATAAATATTTGTTTACCGCAAATGCGCGTGCAGACGGTACTTCAAAATTTGCGCCAGAGAACCGCTGGGTAACCACTTATTCAGGAGCATTTGCCTGGAAATTAAATAATGAGAAATTTTTAAAGGGTTCAAAAATAGTCAATGAATTAAAATTAAGGGCTGGTTATGGTCTTACTAATAATCAAAATGCCGGAAATAATGCTAATTTAACTTTATTAACTTCAACTCAAAATGGTTTATCTGGTAATGCACAAGTTACTTCTAACTTAGGAAACCCTGATCTTGAATGGGAAAAAACAGAATATAGCAATGTTGGAATGGACGCATCACTTTTTGGCTGGAAACTTAATCTTTCAGTTGATGTTTATAATCGTCTGACAGACGGACTGCTGATACAAATTCCTTTACCATTGTATTCAGGAACAGCTACCGGGTATTCTCCAGGATCAATTGCAGCTCCATTTATAAATGTAGGAACAGTTAGAAACAGAGGGATAGATCTTCATTTGAGTTCAAGAAATATAACCCGAAGTGGAGATGATTTTAACTGGACTACCGATTTTACGTTATCACACAATCAAAATAAGGTATTAAAATTAAATACAGACGGGGCTACATTGCCTGGATTCTATGGAGGTGAAGTAGTGGCTCAAACCCGCGTAGGTGGATCTATTGGTGATTTTTACGGCTATAAAGTAGATGGGATATTTGCAACGGCGAAGGATTTTGAAACACATGCTTTGCCTACAGATACAAATGGTGCGGTTTTGCCAATTACGCCAAACTCTGGAGGCGTATGGTATGGAGACCTAAAATTTAAAGATTTAAACGGGGATGGTGTAATTACAGAAAAGGACAGAACTTATTTAGGTTCTCCTATTCCGGATTTTCAATTAGGCCTTGGTAATACCTTTAGCTATAAAGGTTTTGATCTGAACATTTTCTTTAGTGCTACTTTGGGTAATGAAGTTGTAAATGGTATGAGGATTACCGGAGAAAACCCTTTGACACATGATACTTTTCTAAAATCATTAAATGATCATGCAGATTTGGCTTTAATTAATCCAAATGGTTCGGCTTCAGATGTCAACAACGTATATGTAACCAATCCAAACACTACAATTATTGGACTTAGAAATAATGATAGCAACAGAAATAATCGTTTCTCTGATAAGTATGTAGAGAATGGATCTTTCCTCAGATGTAAAAACATGACTATGGGGTATACATTTTCAAATGAGTTGGTGCAAAAAATACACATAAGCTCTTTGCGTATGTATGTTAATGTCAGTAATCCTTTTGTTATTACAAATTATAAAGGAATGGATCCGGAAGTGGGTTCATGGAATCCATTAGCAGCAGGAATTGATAATGGTTTTTATCCACAAGCCCGATCATTTACTTTGGGAATTAACGTAGGATTAACTAAATAAAATTAAACTTAACAGATATGAAATCAATTTATAAAATAACTATTTTAACCCTGTTGGGAATACTGGTTTTGACTGGTTGCCAGGATGATTTTCTGGATCGTCCTGCACTGTCAGAGACAAACACTGAAAATTTTTATAAGACAAAACAAGAAATAAGGTTAGCTACGGCGGGACTTTATGGTGGTAAAGTATGGGGGCAATGGCATAATCAGGCATATCTTCCATTAGGAGATATTTTAAGCGGAAACCTTCTTCTAGCATACCAGGGTACAGATCTGGTGCAGCTTAATACTTTTACACTTTCAGGATCTAATGGACGTTTAACAACCGGCTGGACAGCACTATATATTATAGTGGCACACTGTAACAGCACAATTAAGGGTATTAATGAAAATACGCCGGCAACAATTGCTGCAGCAGATAAAAATGCCGGAATAGCAGAAGCAAGATTTATACGTGCCATGGCATACTATCATCTTGCAATGTTGTGGGGAGAAGTGCCAATTATTGAAGATAATACGAAGTTGATACAATCACCTTTGGTAAATAAAAATAAAACAGCAGATGTCTACCGATTTATTACTGAAGATTTAACCTTTGCTGCTGAAAATCTTCCTGCAACTGATGGAAAAGGCAGAGTAACCAGCTGGTCAGCGAAGGGAATGTTAAGTAAAGTATATTTAACTATGTCCGGATTAGGCCAGCTTGGAGGTGATCGTAATCAGGAATATTTAAACAAGGCAAAACTGTATGCAAAGGATGTAGTCGAAAACAGTGGTTTAGTTTTGCTTCCAAGTTATTATGATCTTTTTAAAACACAATTCAATGATAACCCTGAATCATTATTTGCATTGCAATGGTCTAGTATCTCTAGTGGATGGAATGAAGGCAATCAATTGTTGACATACTCGCCAAGTAATGATATTAATCCACAAAAATCATCAGCCTGGGGATCTCCGTCACCTAGTTATGATCTGTATTTAGCTTATACGAAGCAGGATTCTATAAGACGTAAAGCGAGTATTATGCTGACAGGTGACCATTATGCCGAATTAAATGCTGCTGGAGGTGGTTATACTGCCGGCGCACCAGGTATGAAAAAGCATATTATTGGTAATGAAGTAGATAATAATTCACCTGCAATGACACCTACATCCTCTATAGAGCATAATTCATTATTAAGATTGGCAGATATTTATTTAATATATGCGGAGGCAATCCTTGGTAATGATGCATCTACAAGTAATCCTGATGCGTTATTGTATTTTAATAAGGTAAGAACACGTGCAGGTGTTGATCCGGTAACAGTACTTAATACAGATATTATTTTAAAAGAAAGAAGGGTTGAGTTTGCTTGTGAAGGACAATATTGGTATGATTTGGTAAGACTTTCTTATTATAATCCTCAAAAAGCAGTTGACCTTCTTAGTAATCAACAAAGAGTTCCATTTGATTATAATGCTGATACCGAAGTAGCTAAACCTAATGATCCTATTGGACCCATTTCTCCTGCTACCTTCTCCACTTTTACTTTACAGCTGCCTACAGTAGAGGTAATTGCTAATCCTAAATTGAACGAACCAGCAGTATCTTATTATAAATAGTGATAAAAAATATATAATTATGAAAAAATTATTAATTAATCGTGTTAATCATTTGTTTTTTTTTAGCATGATGCTGATTATTATAATGCTAACATCTTGTAATAATGATGATGATTCAAATGGTACTCCTGTTATCACAGAAGTAAGGAATTATGCAGCCGCTCCTAATGATACTCTTGTAAATAAATTGGTACCGGGTCAGTGGGTAGTCCTTAAAGGTTCAAATTTAAAAAATGCTGTTAAGATAACCTTCAATGGTGTAGCAGCTCAGTTCGATGGAGGATTATTTTCGGATACTTATGCTGTTGTACAGATTCCGTTTGTAATTCCTTTTCCTTCAGTTCCTCAAAATCAATTAAATACTATTGAGGTGGCTAATGCAAGTGGTTCTACAATTTTCAATATTGATATCATTGCCGGACCACCTTCGCTTGCTGCTATTTCAAACGAAAATCCGGTTGAAGGTGAGATTGTTACTGTATTTGGAACCAATTTATTCCTTATAAGCGAACTCAGTTTTGGAGGGGTGGCAATAACCGATTATATAACAAAAGATGATGGAACTGCAATTAGCTTTCCAGTTTCTACTATTACAAGCGGACCCTTAAAAATAACTACAGCATCAGGTAAAATTCTTACAACATTTAATGTTAATGATCTTACGACAGGCATACTTTGCAATTTTGATACTATCGGCAGTATGGCATGGGGTACATCGACTAGTAATAATGATCCCGATTTCCCCGGTAATCATGGATGGTATCCTATTTTAGACACTGGTATTCTTAATGCTGGTGACGGAGTCTGGTGGGGAAGCAGTCGAAGCATTAACATAGAAAATGGATCAGAATGGGTTTCAGCAACTGATTTAGATTTAGATATAGATCAATTTGTGCTTAAGTTTGAACTTAATGTTCCCGGAGATTGGAATGGCGTATCAATGTTTATTATTAGAGATTACAATTGGGATTTTTTAGCGCGTTTTGAGCCATGGAAACTTTCAGAAACTAAAACAGCTAATTTCACTACAAAAGGAAAATGGGTAACAGTAACAATTCCATTGACTGAATTTCGTACAAAAAAGGATGGTATAGACGGCACGGGTAATTCGGCAACAAGTCTAGCTGAATTATTTGGTACAAAAAAGAAAACTATAAATTTCCTTACTATCAATACAACTGACAAAGCAACAGTAACTGGTCTTCGTGCAGGGATTGATAATATCAGGGTTGTGAAAATCAAATAATCAAAATCTTTTAATTCAATAAACAAATTAAAAGGTAAAAATAAAGACCTGCAGCCATTTCATGAAAGTTAAATTTTTCTGCAGGTCTTAAATAAAAAAATAGTAATTCTAAAAAAGAAAAAATGAAACATAAACATTTTTATAAAATTGTACTGCTGCTGATCATTACTGTATTTTCAGCATCTTGTTCTAAAGATGGGGATGAAGCTCCACAGCTAACGGTTTCAGCAAAAACGGTTTCTTTTGAACCGGACGGAGGTACATCAGAAGATATCACCATTGAAGCCAACAGTGCGTGGAGTGTTAGCAATTCGGCAGCATCATGGTTGCAATTAACCAAAACAAGCGGCAGTAGTGGAGCTACTGTAACAAAATTTACAGCTTTAAGTAATGAAACCGGATTTACCCGCTCTATTGTGCTAACTATTGAAGCGGAAAATGGTCAGGCCAGAAGAATTACAATTATACAAAAAGGTAATTTATATCCAACCTATAATTTATCGCCTAAAGCTCCCGATGCAACCGATATGAGCAGTACAGCGATGCAATTGTCTGCAAAAATGCATTTGGGAATAAATTTTGGCAATACCATGGAAGCACCAACCGAAGCTGAGTGGGTGAATAGTAAAATTACCGAATCGTATGTGAAATTTGTAAAAGAATTAGGTTTCAATTCTGTAAGGATTCCATGTGGCTGGGTTTGGACCCATTTAAGCGATCCGACAAAAGCAAAAATTGACCCTGCGTGGCTTAACCGCGTGAGAGAAGTTGTTAAATTGTGTGTAGATAATGATATGTATGTAATACTAAATGCTCACGCGGATAATGGCTGGCTAGATAATAATATCACTAAGGCAAAGCAAGAGTCCATTAATGCAATGCAAAAGGCGATTTGGGAACAGATTGCTACAACCATGCGTGATTTTGATGAGCACCTTATATTTGCCGGTGCAAATGAACCTCCGGCTGAAAATGCCGAGCAGATGGCCATACTTAATAGTTACTACGAAACATTCATCAAGGCAGTTCGCGCTACCGGAGGCAAAAACAGTTACAGGGTGCTGGTGGTGCAGGGACCTAGAACTGATGCTTCTTTAACTTATGATCTGATGAATACGATGCCAACAGACAATATTCCCAACAAATTGATGGTTGAGGTACATAACTACACACCTTCTTTATTTACGATAGTAACTGATGCAGATGTAAGTTGGGGTAAGATGATTTATTACTGGGGCGCTGGGAATCATTCTACTATTGAGCCGGAACGCAACGCCACTTTTGGAGAAGAGGATGTGATTGATTCTGAATTCCAAAAGATGAAACAAAAATTTGTTGATAAAGGTATCCCTGTAATGCTGGGCGAGTATGCAACATGGAGAAGAACTCCCGGTCTGGGCAAACCTGTTCCTAAGGATATGGATATGCACAACAAATCTGTGGATTATTGGTCATATTATGTAACGAAACAGGCCAAAGCGAATGGTATTGTGCCATTCTGGTGGGAGATAGGTTTTATGTTAGACAGAGCTAATAATAAGGTAAAAGACCAGGCTATGTTAGATGCCATCATTAAAGGAGGTAAGTAAAAAGTAAGACACTATAATTAAATAAAATACAGTTTTGCAGGTATCATGTATTGTTACCATTAAGCAGGCCTGAATTTAAAAAATCTGTGACTTTTAGAAGTCACAGATTTATTTATAAAGAATTCTCAATGAAACAATGGATTTAAAATTTATTGATTCTTAAAAAAACAAAAAATGAAACTTAAACATTTTTATAAAATTATTTTACTGCTGATCGTTAGCGGTACTGTTTCCGCACAAACGGTTTGGTTAGATGAACTGGATCTCAGCGCAGCTTCACAGGGCTGGGGCATGCCTAAAAAAAACAGGACGGTTGATGACAACATTATGACCATCGCAGGCAAAACCTTTGAGCGTGGCTTCGGCACACACGCAGAAAGCTCTCTTTTTATTCAGCTCGATGGTAAGGCAAATTCGTTTACCGCACAGGTTGGTATTGATGATGAGGTGAAAGGGCGTCAGCCCGCCGTAGAGTTTATTGTATACGGCGATGGAGCGAAGCTTTGGGCCAGTGGTGTCATGCATGAAGATGATGCTGCCCGGCTGTGTAGTGTGAAACTTTCGGGTGTGAAACAGCTTGAGCTGCGGGTAACAGACGCAGGAGACGGTGGCAGCGATCATGCCAACTGGGCTGATGCCAAATTTGAGGCGGCAGGGGTATCAACTTTTGCTACTTTTTATCCTGTCCCAGATGAGCCCTACATTCTTACCCCTAAACCATCTGCAAAACCGAAGATCAATAGCGCAAGCGTTTTCGGTGTCCGTCCGGGATCTCCGTTTCAGTTCAGGATACCTGCCACCGGAGACCGTCCAATGACTTTTCAGGTTACCGGCTTGCCTCAGGGACTAAAGCTGGATCAAAAAACAGGATTTATCACCGGTAAGCTTGAAAAAGCCGGCACATATGTTATTCAGTTGAAGGCAAAGAATGCGAAAGGGATAGCCGAAAAAAGTTTACGTATTAGCTGTGGTGATAAAATTGCACTTACCCCGCCAATGGGCTGGAATAGCTGGAATTGTTTCGCTCATGAAGTTTCCGGTGAAAAAGTTAAGCGTGCTGCGGAAGCAATAGTGAAAACCGGACTTATAAATTACGGATGGAATTATATAAATATTGACGACTACTGGCAAAATAACCGCGATTCGACAGATCCTTCCCTGCAAGGTAAGCTGCGTGACGAGGCTGGTACTATAGTTCCTAATAAAAGGTTTGGAGATATGAAAGCCCTGACAGACTATGTGCATGGTCTCGGTTTGAAGATTGGCATCTATTCAAGTCCTGGTCCGTGGACCTGTGGTGGCTGTGCCGGTAGTTATGGTCATGAGAAGCAGGATGCCGAAACCTATGCCAAATGGGGGTTTGATTATCTGAAATACGATTGGTGCAGCTATGGGGGAGCGCTAAATGGACTACCTGATAACGACCCAAACAAAGTAATCTCCATCTCTTACAATGGCGGTTATCAATTGTCTACCGCCGTCAAACCATACAAATTAATGGGAGAGTATATCCGTCAGCAGCCCCGTGACATTGTTTTCAGCCTGTGTCAGTACGGAATGTCGGATGTTTGGAAATGGGGTGATTCGGTAGGAGGAAACAGCTGGCGTACAACGAATGATATAT
Source organism: Flavobacterium sp. ENC (assembly GCF_020991415.1). Lineage (GTDB taxonomy): Bacteria > Bacteroidota > Bacteroidia > Flavobacteriales > Flavobacteriaceae > Flavobacterium. Next base: position 678,573 of record NZ_JAJMOY010000002.1, read on the forward strand.
TGGACACCTGGTCCAACGTTAAAGCCATTGCACTAGCGCAGGATCAGTCTGCAGCCTTCGCTAAACCCGGTAACTGGAACGATGCGGACATGCTGGTTGTAGGAACTGTCGGATGGGGTAACCTCCATCCGACCAGGCTTAAACCAGATGAGCAGTATCTTCACGTCAGTCTGTGGAGTCTTTTCTCTACTCCGCTGCTACTGGGTTGTGATCTGGAAAAGCTGGATGACTTTACCCTAAACTTATTGACAAACGACGAAGTAATTGCTGTGAATCAGGATGCTCTTGGCAAACAGGCTGCCTGTGTTCAGACTATCGGAGATTTACGCATTTATGTAAAAGAACTGGAGGATGGCAGTCGTGCAGTAGGCTTTTGCAATTTCGGTCTGGAGAAAGTGGATATCTCGTACAAGGAGCTGAAAAAGCTTGGTATTTCAGGAAAGCAAAAGGTGCGGGATTTATGGCGCCAAAAAGATATTACAACAATCGATTCAAACAACGAGGCTCTTTCGGTGAAGGTTCCGATGCATGGAGTGGTGCTGTACAAATTAATACCGGTTAAATAGTAAGATACGATTTCTTACCGGAGCTCGATTTTATAAGTAAAAAGGGTGCTGGGAATCGACGAAGAGACGCCAGTGATATGATAATTAATTAATTGAAATTGACCCTTAACGGGTATCCGTTTTTGGGATAAAATAAAAAAAAGCATGTTTAGAAAAAAAGTATTGTTAAGTACAGTCGCTGTTATGGCTTTTCTGGGAAGTCCAGAATTCGTGGAAGCTCAGACTAATACAGGTAAACCGAAAGTGGTTAAGGAAAACCTGGAAGAAAAATTCGCAAATGTTTCGCCGAAACTTACCTCGGATAATGCTAATCCGTTATTAGATTTTATGTTTACGGCCGACCCCACAGCGGTAGAATACAATGGAAGAATTTATGTGTATGCCACAAATGATCATCAACAGTATGAGCACGCAGGAAAGGAAGGGAAAAATTCATACGAGCACATCCATACACTGGTCATGATGTCTACCGATGATATGGTCAACTGGACTTATCATGGTCTCATAGATACAGCAAAGCTGGCACCGTGGAGTCAGAATTCCTGGGCACCTTCCATTACATCCAGACTGGAGGCCGATGGTAAAACGCACTTCTACCTGTATTACTCCAATAGTGGTGTTGGTTCAGCAGTCCTTACTTCTACCTCTCCGGTTGGTCCGTGGAGTGACCCGTTGGGAAAGAATATAGTCGATCGCTCTGTCCCGGGAGTAGATTGCGAAGCTCCGTTTGATCCCGGAGTTGTAATTGACGACAAAGGTACAGGCTGGCTGGCTTTTGGAGGTGGAACGCCTAAAACGAAATATATGCCGGACAATTCCAGAATCGTCAAATTAGGAGCAGATATGATCAGTTTGGCGAGCACTGTTGCTAACATACCCGCTCCTTATTTTTTCGAGGCCAGCGACCTTAACTTTATCAATGGAACCTGGGCCTACACTTATAATACAAGTTGGGAACAGCGTACTGAATGGCCTTATACAAATAAAGATAAACCAACCCAATGCAGCATGTCCTATATGACGACTAAAACACCATTAGATCCTGATAGCTGGACATATCGCGATAATTACTTTAAGAATACCGGCGACGTTAATGTGGGGCCTTTGACAAACAATCACACGCACCTGTTCAAGTTTAAGGACAAATATTATATTGCTTACCATGCCATGTATTTACAGGATTATTTTGGCACTAAGGGAGGTTTTCGTAATGTGGGCATCGAAGAAATGCAGGTAGATGAAGAAAATGTGAATATCTCCATGGGTAAAGCAACTTTTAAAGGGCCGTCACAAATTAATCCATTAAATCCATTTGTTCTTCAACAGGCAGAAACCACCGGAGGTACTTCGGGGCAGGTTCAGTTCGAAGCCGTTGGTGATGTGGGTAATATGGCTGCCAAAGGAAAAGCGGATAAGCAGTGTATAATGGTTCGAGGAGCCGATTTCAGCAAACAGCTTCCTGCCAAATTCGAGGCCAGGGTGAAGGGAAAAGGCAAAATTGATATTTATGTAAATAATCTTAAAGGTAAAGCTGTTGCTTCCCTTATTTGTGATGGGAAGGAATGGACTACACTCTCAAAGAAAATAGAACAGAAAATAGATAAAGGAACAGGGAATATCTATTTTGTATTTAACGGAGAAGGTTTTTTGTTTGATGAATGGAAATTCACTTATTAATACCATTGTTGGTTTAACCAACGGCACTTAATTAGCCTCATGCTTAATTGTTGGTTGATAACAATAAGACCAATAGATCATAAAGGTTTTGAGTTCAGGATTCAGATGTACAATTAAAAAATATTAAATATGAAAAATGATATAAAAAAATTCTTTCTATACCTTACTTTGGTGTTTAGCCCAATGGTAACAAACGCTCAGACTTATACATTGAAAAACGCACCCATCGGCGGTGGCGGATTTGTGACAGGAATCATTAACCACCAAACATCAGGTGATAAGTATTGCCGGACGGATGTGGGCGGAGCCTACCGCTGGGATGCAGCCGGCAATAAATGGATTCAGCTACTCGACTGGCTCAACGAGTCTGAAAGTGGATTTGTTGGCGTGGACGCTTTAGCGCTTGATCCGCAGAATGCCAATAACGTTTACATGCTTTGTGGCACCGAGTATATGAGCAATGGAAGAACGGCTATATTGAAATCTACTGACAAAGGAAATACTTTTACGTATACGGATGTTACGGCTAAATTTAAAACACATGGAAATGGGAATGGACGCGGGAACGGAGAACGTCTTGCCGTAGATCCTCATAACAGCAATATATTATTCTGCGGAACCAGAGCCAACGGATTATGGAAGAGTACAGATGGCGGCGTTAGCTGGAACCAGGCGTGGAGCGGTGTCACCACCACTTCCAATGGAAACGGGATATGTTTTGTCCAATTTGATCCTTCAGGCAGCGTAGTAAGTGGGGCGACTCAAACTATTTACATTGGAGTTTCCCGCACAGGCAGTGCGAATATTTATAAAAGTACCAACGGTGGGGCTACTTTTACAGACATTTCACCAACAACTAGTTTTATGCCGCATCGGGTTGCTTTACAGGGAACTACCATGTATGCCACCTATGCGGATGGTGCAGGTCCGGCACTCGAGGGAGATGGAAAGTTATATAAACTGAACACATCCACAGGGAACTGGACGAATGTGACACCCGTTCATTCGAAGGATTATGCATACGGAGGTGTCAGTATAGACCCTAATAATGTTAATAGGGTAGTGATTTCGACTTGCGGCATGTATTGGAACAACCAGTACGGCGGTGGCTGGGGAGACTTTGTTTTCCTCTCTACCGATGGAGGATCGACATGGACCCTTAAGAATGGACCTAATGCCACTTATAACAATAACGGCATGGCATGGACAGGCGATGGTGCAGTTAACTGGATGGACTGTGTTGTTTTTGACCCTGCTAATCCTTCAATAGTACAGGTAATAGGCGGTGGAGGGGTATATACCTGTTCTGATATTGCAGCTGCGAATCCTTCCTGGAAGTGTGATGTGATCGGAATTGAAGAGACTGCATTTCTCGACGGGATAAGTGTACCCGGAGGACCATTTATTTCCTCTTTCGGAGACGTATGTGGTTTTGTACATGATCCGCTGACTTCTTTTCCATCAGCAAAACTTTCTCCTACAGATGGAAATAACCAGAGCATTGCTTACGCTGCCGGCAATACAAACAAAATAGTAAGGGCTTCGAGTGGGGGAAGTGTTATTTACTATTCTGTGAACAAGGGGACTACATGGACGGCTTCGGCTACTAATATGGGTCCGAACGGTAGGGTAGCCATCAGCGCTGATGGAGGCACGATCCTCCACCGCCCCGGGGGTTCCACAACTACCTATTATACCACCAATAATGGAGGAAGCTGGTCCGGTTGTTCAGGTGTGTCGTCTTCAGACGCCGTTCCGGTAGCCGACCAGGTAAATTTAAATTACTTCTATATCTATAATCCGGCGAACGGACAGCTGCTGACAAGTTCCAATAAGGGAGTCAGCTTTTCAGTAGCAGGTACTCCCGGCACCAATACAATTCCGCCCTGGGAAACAACAACACTGATCCGCTCGGTGCCTGGCTTAGAAGGACATATTTGGGTGCCTCTTGGCGGCAATGGATTAAAATATTCGACCAACTATGGAGCGGCTTATACAACTGTTGCCAATGTAACATATTGCAAAACTATCGGAATAGGAAAAGCAATGTCCGGCGCAAGCTATCCTACTATTTTCATCTGGGGAACAGTGTCGGGTGTCAATGGTCTTTTCAGATCAGCAGACCAGGGTGCTACATGGCTCAGAATCAATGATGATGCCCATGAGTTTGGAGGTACATCATTGCTTATCGGAGACATGAATGTTGCCGGAAGAGTATACATGGGTGCTGCAGGAGGAAGAGGTCTAATTTACTGGGATCCTTCGGAATCTTCAGCTTCCTACGTTACTTTAGCCAATAGAGGTACCAATTTGCTGATGGATGGGATGTACAGGTCTGACAATGGTTCCAATGCGGGACAATACGCCAGCAGCGGCGCTACGGCACAACAATGGTCGATTGAAACAGTTGGAAACTATGTAATGTTGAAGAATCGTGCTTCAGGATTGTATCTTGATGGCATGTACAGAAATTCCAATGGTTCCGTAGTAGGGCAATATAGTTTTAGTGCTACAGACGCACAATACTGGACACGCGAAACAGCAGGCAGCTATGTTAAGTTTAAAAACAAAGCCACAGGTCTGTATCTCGATGGAATGGGGACTACCACTAATGGTGCTGATTTATTTCAATGGAGCCAGAGCAGCAGTTTTAATCAGGAATGGTCAATAAATATAACAGGAAGCCAAAATTTAAAAACGAATTCGTTCTCTCAGGATATTTCAGAGGATTCAGGGTTTTCGATAGCGTTTTATCCAAATCCGTTTAGTACTGAATTTAAGATTGAAGCAACAAAATCGAATGAACCAATTCGTGCCAGCATTTTTGATGTTACAGGAAAAAAAGTACAGGAAGCAGTATCCTCTCCGCAATTAAAGCAATTGTTAATGGGGGGGTTATTACAACCCGGATTATACATAGTGAAGGTTGAAGGAGTAAACTCAAATTTCTCAAAATCATTTAAGATTCTTAAAAAATAGATCTGTTTATTGAGATTTGAAAAAATTATAAATAAAAGAGATATGAAAATGAACCGGTTTATAGTGGCTTGCATCCTGTTTTCGCATTTTTTGACAGCTCAGGAAAAGTACCTATCCCCAATCAGGGAAGGTAATGAACCTGTTGCTGCCGGAAAGTTTGCATCAACTTGGCAATCCCTGCAGCAATATAAAACACCTGAATGGTTCCGTAATGCCAAGTTTGGGATATGGGCGCATTGGGGACCACAGTGCCAGCCGGAACAAGGAGACTGGTTTGGGAGATTCATGTATAATGAGGGGGGTGACCAATATAAATGGTTTGTTGAACATTACGGGCATCCCTCCAAAGTTGGATTCAAGGAAGTCATTAAGGATTGGAGAGCTGAAAATTGGGATCCGGATAAACTTGTAGCATTATACAAACGTGCGGGAGCCCAGTATTTCTTTGCAATGGCCAATCATCATGATAACCTGGATTTGTGGGATAGCAAATATCAGGAGTGGAACTCGGTACGCGTGGGACCTAAGAAAGATATTATTACCGGCTGGTCAAAAGCAGCAAAAAAATATAATCTTCCATTCGGACTTAGTGTACACGCTTCACATGCCTGGACGTGGTTTGAAACCGCCCAGCGTTCAGATAAGACCGGAGCATTAGCGGGAGTTCCCTACGATGGAAAGCTCACCAAAGCAGATGGTAAAGGAACATGGTGGGAAGGACTTGATCCTGCGGAACTTTATGCCCAAAACCATCCTATGAGCAAGGGAAGTGAAAAAGATCTGTATGCCTTATGGAATCAGTGGGACTGGAGCAATGAAGCAGCAGTACCTTCACAGGAGTACTGCGAAAAATTCTATAACCGAACTATAGATCTTATCCATAAATACAATCCGGATTTGCTTTATTTTGATGATGTTGCACTTCCTCTTTATCCGGTAAGTGATGCGGGACTCAAAATTGCAGCTGATTATTATAATCATAATATGGCAACCCATAATGAAAAGCTGGAAGCCGTGTTATTTGGAAAAATATTAACCGATGAACAAAAAAAATGCATGGTATGGGATGTAGAGCGAGGGGCACCCGATACCGTCCAAAACCTCCCATGGCAAACCTGCACCTGCATTGGTGACTGGCATTACAGTAAGTCCGTTTATGAAAATAACGGCTATAAATCTGCCGCTACAGTAATTCATATGTTGGTTGATATTGTCAGTAAAAATGGCAACCTGCTGCTTAATATTCCGGTCAGGGGAGACGGCACAATCGATGATAAGGAGGTGGCAATTCTTGAAAAAATAGCGGCCTGGATGGATGTCAATAAAGAAAGCATTTTTGATACGCGTCCATGGAAATACTTTGGTGAGGGACCTGCTTCAGAATCGGTAAAAACCGCTGACAACAAAAGTTTTAATGAAGGAAAAATAAAGTTATCGGCTAAAGACATCCGCTACAATCAAAACGGAAAAATTATTTACGCCACCCTTTTAGGAATACCTTCGGATAACATTTGCTTAAAATCATTGGGCAAGAATAAAAATAAAGATAAAATTAAAAGTATACAGATACTGGGAAGTAAAGAGAAACTTTCATGGAAGCAATATGCGGACTCACTGGTAATTATAAAGCCTAAGATTATTCCGAATGATATTGCAGTAGTGCTTAAGATAAAATAGGCAGAGAGATTGTACAGCTTTATTTATTGATAAATAAAAGGTTTTATAATTTAAGTAACTAGTATCTAATCAGTAGAATAATAATTTTAAAAAATGCAAAAATCAAATAAACGTTACTGTAAAACAATGATGCTCCGTAACGTTCCGGAATTATAAAATGGATCAGCTATAAAAAGCCTAGATAAAGCTAAACGAACATGAGGCATTAACTTCCGATACTAGGGAAGCGTTACTAACTGCTGCCTTGGTGACAGTTAGCTGTAAATGAAAAAAATAATAAACTAATGAAAAAAGACATAAATAAACATCTTGTTACGGGCTTATTGCTTTGCGGACTGAGTACTGTTCTGAATGCGCAGACGACCAAAGCGGGTAAAGCTAAAATTACGGTTGAAGTCAACACACCCGGACATTGTATTCCATCAACATTATTCGGAAGCTTTTTCGAAGATATTAACCATTCAACCGATGGCGGTCTTTATCCCGAGCTTATAAGGAATCGTTCGTTTGAGGATTCTGATACGCTTGAAAACTGGAAATTTATAAATCAGGATGATGCCAGCAAGGCCTCGGTCATTAATATAGATGCTTTGTATCCGCAAGCTGGAGGGTTAAACGTATTCAATCGAAAATATCTTTCCATTGAGGCCAAAGGAGAATTTAAGCTGGAAAATTATGGATTCTGGGGAATGAATATTGTTAAAGGGAATTCATATACCTTCAAATTAGCAGCGCGTAGTGTTGAAGGCTTCAATGCACCGCTCAAGGTTAGTATTGTAAGTGCTGCCGGTATCGTGCTGGCTAATGCTGAAGTGAAAGGCTTTGATGAGGGATGGAAATACTATACCGTTAGTTTAACGGCGACAGAAAGCGACCCTAAAGCCCATATTGAGATAAGTGCGAAAGGTAATGGCCGCTTATATATGGATATGATTTCGCTCATGCCCGGTCAAACGTGGAAAAACCATGGACTCCGGACAGATCTGGCGGAAGCCTTTAATGCTATGCAGACTAAGGTTTTCAGGTTTCCGGGCGGCTGTTGGGTAGAAGGAGATAGTTTCAGGCAAATGCACAATTGGAAAAAAACAATTGGAAACATCGATACGCGTACCTCGTCATGGAATTTCTGGGGCTATAATGCTACTCAGGGTTTAGGTTATCACGAATATCTGCAGCTGGCAGAAGATCTTGGTGCTGAGCCTTTGTTTTGTATCAATGTCGGAATGTCGCATAGAGATTTTGTACCCATGGATCAAATGGGACAATGGGTACAGGATGCGTTGGATGCAATAGAATATGCAAATGGGTCTGAGACTTCTGTTTGGGGAAGCATCCGTGCTAAAAACGGCCATCCTAAACCGTTCAATATGAAATATATTGAGATAGGAAACGAAAACGGAGGCGACCAGTATGCAGAGCGATGGAAGCTTATTGCTAACGCCATCCGCACAAAATATCCTGATATTACACTTATTGCCAACAGTTGGGGAGTATATCCCAAAGACCCCATGCCAGATTTGATTGATGAGCATTATTATGATAATCCTGAGTGGTTTATTCTGAACGCTGACAAGTATGACAATTACGACAGAAAAAGCCCGAAAATATTCGTTGGCGAATATGCGGTAACAAGTAAAACAGGCAAGGGCAACCTGCGTGGTGCTATTGGCGAGGCTGCCTGGATGACGGGTCTGGAACGAAACTCAGACGTGGTTACCATGAGTGCTTATGCGCCTCTGTTTTGTAATGTGAACCATAGGGCATGGCCTATTAACCTGATTAATTTTGATAGTCAGCACTGGTATGGTCTGCCAGGCTATTATGTTCAGCAGTTGTTTGCCCAAAACCAGGGTACCGTCTCTCTGCCTGTAAAAGTAACAGGAGCACCACTCCTGGCATTTTATGAAAAAGGAGGGCTTGGATTTGGTACTTCAAACAATTCGGCAGAGTTTAAAGACGTAAAAGTACTTGCATCGGATGGCCGTGTTTTGTTTCAATCGGATTTTACAAAAAACATTGATGACTGGCAAAAAACAGCAGGAGAGTGGGCCGTAAAAGACGGCGTACTTCGTCAGTCCGCAACCACTGTTAATGCTTCAGCTTTTTTCGGTGACAAATCATGGACCGATTATACAGTTACCTTCAAAGGACGTAAAATTTCCGGAGAGAATGGTATCCAGATTTATTTCAGGAATCAGAATAAAGAAGATCAGATGCGATGGGAAATCGGCTGTAATAAAAATACTGGCTTTACGCTGGACAATGGATTCAGCAAGCAAATTATTCCCGGAAGTATAGAAACAGACCGATGGTATGATATTAAAGTTGAAGTTAAAGGAGGCACAATTAAAGGGTATCTTGATGGTAAACTTATTCAGGAAATAGCAACGCCAAATCTAAAAACCAGCAGCATTTGTGTAAGTGCGGCTAATGATGAACTTTCGGGAGATATTATCCTTAAAGTTGTTAATGCAGCACCCGGTACTGTAAAAACAGAAATTAATTTGTCAGGAGCCGAAAAGCTGGCCGGAAAAGGAAAAGCTATTGTGCTTACATCGGCCAGTCCGCTGGATGAAAATACAATGGAACAACCTGCTAAAGTTTCGCCAAAAACAGAAAATGTGAAATTTTCAGGAACCACTCTTACACGTTCTTTTCCTGGAAATTCATTAACGATATTACGTTTGGAAACGCTGCATTAGAGGATGACAGGCAGTTAAAAAAATAAAACATACAGTTACTTTTTTTGTAAAAATAATATAATAACCTGATTTTGATGTCTACTACGCCGTTTGCAAGTGTGTAACAGACCTTCTCCTCCTGTGAGAGAACCGACTATTGAATTCAGGTTAATAACAATTTTTTGATTCACGTTTTCGAGTTTACAAATAAGCCTTTGTACTTTGTAGAGGAAAAAGTAGTTTTAAAAAAATCAAATATAATCTGATAAAACAATATAGACAGAGTTATTAAAAGATTGGTAAAAAGCAAAATAATAGTATTATGAATTTAAAAATTTCAATGAAAGTTAGTCTGTCCATAGCCGTTTTTATGCTATTCTCCTGTTTCCTGAAGGCTCAGGAAAATTCTCCATTGCCTGTGGGAGAAGCTAAAGAACAGGTTGCTGCTGGAAAGTTTAAGCCAACCTGGGAATCTCTTGGCCAATACAAAGTTCCTGAATGGTTTCGCAATGCAAAATTTGGTATCTGGGCACATTGGGGGCCACAGTGCCAGCCTGAACAGGGGGACTGGTATGCACGTGGTATGTATGAAGAAGGTTCTGATTACTACAAGTGGCATGTTGCTCATTATGGTCACCCTTCCAAAGTGGGCTTTAAAGATGTAATTCAAGACTGGAAAGCCCAGAATTGGGATCCTGAAAAATTGGTAAAATTATACAAACGTGCGGGTGCTCAATATTTCTTTGCCATGGCCAATCATCACGACAATCTGGATTTATGGGACAGCAAGTACCAGGAATGGAATTCAGTTCGTGTGGGTCCTAAAAAGGATATTATAAATGGTTGGTCAAAAGCCGCTAAAAAAGAAGGGCTTCCTTTTGGATTAAGTGTACATGCCGCCCATGCATGGATGTGGTACGAAACGGCACAGGGCGCCGATAAATCCGGAGAATTTATCGGTATTCCATACGATGGAAAACTTACAAAAGCAGCAGGAAAAGGTACTTGGTGGGAAGGATTGGATCCTCAGGAATTGTATGCACAAAATCATGAAGTAAGCAAGGGGAAGGGATGGAATTGGGAATGGCAGGATAAAAGCGCATGGCCTTCGCAAGCGTACTGTGAAAATTTTTATAACCGAACTATGGACCTTATTAATTTGTACAATCCTGACCTGCTCTATTTTGATGATACAGCACTCCCATTGTATCCGGTTAGTGATGCTGGTTTAAAAATAGCAGCTCACTACTACAACCATAATATGGCAAGCCACAAAGGTAAGCTTGAAGCGGTTCTGTTTGGTAAAATACTCACTGAACAACAAAAGGAATGTATGGTATGGGATGTGGAACGTGGAGCTCCTGATAAACCACAAGCCAAAGCATGGCAAACCTGCACTTGTATAGGTGATTGGCATTATAATAGAAAGGTATATGATGAAAATCGTTATAAATCTGCTGAGAATGTCATTCGTTCTTTAGTAGATATTGTCAGTAAAAATGGAAATTTATTACTCAATATCCCGGTACGTGGAGATGGTACAATTGATGATAAAGAAGTTGCTGTTCTTGAAGGTATTGCAGCCTGGATGGACATAAACAAAGAAAGCATCTTCGACACCCGTCCGTGGAAACTGTATGGTGAAGGACCAGCCGTTGATCTGGCGAACCCTATTAATAGCCAGGGATTTAATGAAGGAAAAATACAATACTCAGCAAAAGATATTCGATACAATCAGAAAGGAAATGTATTGTATGCTACGGTGATGGGTACACCAACAGAAAATATTTTATTGAAGTCACTGGCAAAAAAAGAAGGAACAGTAAAAATCAAAAAAATTGAACTTCTTGGCAGTAAAGAAAAAATTTCATGGAAACAAGAAGCAGATTCATTGGTAATTATAAAACCAAAATCTATTCCGAATAATATTGCGATTGTTTTTAAAATAGCTATGAAGTAATTGTTTCTGATTTAGAATGATAGTTTAAATATTGGGATCATATCGTTTGGGGCGATCCTGTCCTTCACGGCCCCAAAGGCGATTTAAAACTGACCAGCCTCAAATGGCTGGGCGGAACCTCGGGCTGGCGAGAAGCGAATGTCAATCGTACCTGCGACAATAACCCAATTATCATAAATAATGAAACACGAGAGGTAATTGGCGCTCATGGAGAATCTGTGATCGTTTATGAATTGCCACAGCATGGGGCAGGGCTGTATAGAATAACTCCTTTGCGATAAGATGATCGACATCCAATAATTCAATAAAATATAAACACAAAAAAATGAGTCGTTTAAATTCATACAAAAGACAATATCTCACCAGACAACTAGTATTCCTAATTATACTGTGTATAAGCTTTCTTTCAGGCTATGCACAAGTTGATATGGAAAGAAAACAGTTATTTGACAATGACTGGAAATTCTTTTTAGGCGATGAGACCCAAGCTAAAGCAAATGATTTTAATGATTCAGGCTGGCGTAAACTCGATTTGCCTCACGATTGGAGCATCGAAGGAAAAATTCATCCTAAGAATACTACTGGTGGAGGTGGCGGATATTTTCCGTCAGGAGTTGGCTGGTATCGCAAAAGCTTTCTGGCACCGGACAACTGGAAGGCAAAAAAAACAACTATTTATTTTGAAGGTGTTTATATGAATTCCGAAGTTTTTATCAACGGAAAATCACTTGGCGTTTATCCTTATGGTTATTCCTCATTCGGTTATGACCTTACACCTTATCTGAATTTTGGAAAAGAAAATGTAATTGCCGTACGTGTCGATAATTCACAACAAATGAACAGCCGTTGGTACAGTGGATCAGGGATTTATCGCCATGTCTGGATGATGGTTACCGATCCTGTACATGTAGCCAATTGGGGCATTGCTGTTTCGACTCCCGAAGTATCTTCAAAAAAGGCGACTATACTGGTAAAAGTCAAGGTTAAAAATGAAACAGCATCATCAAAGAGAATTGTTGTTAAAACCGATCTTTTCAATAAGAATTCTAAAAATGTCGGACATAATCAGACGCAGGTTGAGGTTCCTGCCAATGCCGAGAAGGAAATAACGCAAACTATACAAGTGTCAAAACCGATGCTTTGGACACCGGAAACACCGCATTTATATAAGGCTCAGGTTCAAATATCAAAAGATAAAAAAGTACTGGACGATTCAAAAACCAATTTTGGTATCCGTTCTTTAAAATTTACTGTGGAAAATGGGTTTCAGCTGAATGGAAAAACGGTAAAAATAAACGGCGGTTGCGTGCATCATGATAACGGCTGCTTAGGCGCTGCTGCTTTTGACCGTGCCGAGGAACGTAAAGTAGAATTGCTTAAAACCGGTGGATTCAATGCCGTGAGGACTTCTCACAATCCACCTTCTGAAGCTTTCCTAGATGCCTGCGACAGATTAGGATTACTGGTAATGGACGAATCTTTTGACTGCTGGAAAATAGGAAAAAACACCAACGATTACGCAAAATATTTTGAACAATGGTGGAAAAAAGATTTGCAGACCCTGATTTTGAGGGACCGAAACCACCCGTCTATCGTAATGTGGAGCATAGGTAACGAAATTGCAGAACGAGGAAAACCAGAGGCTGTTGAAACAGCTAAAATGCTTTTGCAGGAAGTAAAAAAAATAGATACGACAAGACCGGTAACTTCTGCAGTCGTGAATTTTGACAAATGGGAAAACCTGGATGCCCTGATAAACGTACACGATGTCGCAGGCTATAATTACAACCTGCATACTGCTCCGGACGATCATAAAAGAGTGCCCTCACGTATCATAGTTCAGACAGAATCCTATCCCAAAGATGCTTTTAATAACTGGAAACTGGTACAGGAAAACAATTATGTAATAGGGGATTTCGTTTGGACAGCTATGGATTATTTAGGAGAATCAGGAATCGGACGCTGGTACTATTCAGGTGATGTACCGGGTCAGCATTGGGAAAATGATTTGTTCCCTTATCATGGTGCTTATTGTGGTGATATCGATTTAATGGGCTGGAGAAAACCCATTTCTCATTACAGAAGCATGTTGTATAATAACAATGAAAAACTCTGCATGGCGGTTCGTGAACCAGCCCCGGAACCTCTGGAAATCAAAGAAACCTGGTGGTCGGTATGGCCAACATGGGAAAGCTGGACCTGGCCGGGTTTTGAAGGGAAAACAATTCAGGTTGAGGTCTATTCAAAATATCCGAAAGTGAGATTATATCTTAATGATAAACTTGTTGGTGAACAAAAAACAAGTAAAGAGGAGCAGTTTAAAGCTACTTTTCCAATTGCATATTCTGCAGGTTTGCTTAAAGCTGTTGGTGTAGAAAATGATAAGGAAATGGAATCAGTAATTCTTCAAACTGCCGGCGATGCCTCAAAAATAAAACTTACAGCCGATCGAAAAGAAATACTATCCAACGGACAGGATTTATCCTATATCACGGTTGAAATAACAGATAAGGATGGAATATTCCAGCCCAATGCGGCCAATAGGCTGAATTTTAAAATTGAAGGACCCGGTACCATTGCAGGAGTAGATAACGCTGATATAAAAGACTTCGAACAATACGTGAGCAATACACGTAAGGTGTGGCATGGAAGGGCTTTAGTCGTAATAAAAAGTAATCATCAAGCAGGTGAAATTAAATTAACCGTAACCTCAAATCAGTTGGAAGAAAATAGTATTTTTATTAAATCAACTCAAAATAAGTAATACCTAAAGATCATGAAACGCAGCATCACTTTTCTATTTTTTATTTTAAGTTCATTGATTATAAATGCACAGGAAATAATTTCACCCAACGGAAAAATAAAAGTTATTTTGAATTTATCCGATAAAAATGCTGTTGTAAATACTCTTTCTTTTAAGGCGTTATATAAAATCGAAAATAAGTTTGTAGAAGTATTACCTGATTCTAAATTAGGCATTAATCGTGCCGATGAACAGTTTACAGACAACCTGAATTTTGTTTCAGCATCAAAACCGGTTTCAATACACGATAAGTACAAAATGGTTTGTGGCAAACGTCAGCTTTGTGAAAATTCAGGTACAGAAAAGACTTTCAGTTTTCAAAATTCCAATCAACAGCCAATGAATATTGTTTTCAGGGTCTATAATGATGGTGTTGCCTTTCGTTATGTTTTTCCAAATCATTTAGATTCGCAGGTTGCTATTATAAACGAAGCCACAACTTATGTATTACCCTATAAAACCTCTTGCTGGATGCAGCCTTTCAATCTTGCTTATGAAGATTTTTATCCATTGGGCAAAACGGGCTTAGACATTGATAAATACCAGGAATGGGGTTTTCCGGCTTTGTACAAAGTGAATGACCAGCCAGTTTGGGGGCTAATTTCTGAAGCGAATATAACAGCCAATAATTGTGCTGCAAAATTATCAAACCTGAAAAATACGAACCAATACCAGGTTACGTACCCTTCTGCCCGTGATAATTTTCAGCAGACAGGTGTTAAGACTACATTACCATGGAATTCCCAGTGGCATACCCTTATCATTGGAAAATTGTCTGATATTGTCGGGTCCACTTTGATTTCAGATGTAAGCGACCCCAGCCAGTTAAAAGACACAGAATGGATTAAACCCGGAGCCGTTTCGTGGATTTACTGGGCAAATAATCATGGTTCAAAGGATTATAAAAAGGTAGTCGAATATGTTGATTTGGCCGTAGAAATGAATTGGCCCTATGTATTAATCGATTGGGAATGGGATGTAATGAGCAATGGTGGAAATATAACCGATGCCGTGAACTATGCAAAAAGCAAAGGAATAAAACCATTGATGTGGTACAATTCCGGGACAATATGGCTTGACCCGACACCAAATGATCGTTTACTGACAGCAGAAAAACGTGCCAAAGAATTTTCGTGGCTCAACAAAATAGGTGTCTACGGAATTAAGGTTGATTTTTTTGCCGGTGACCAGCAGGATATGATGAACTATTATATTGATATCCTTAAAGATGCGGCAAAATATCATTTATTAGTAAACTTTCATGGCGCAACAGTACCACGTGGCTGGTCACGTACGTATCCCAACCTCATGACAACAGAGGCGGTATATGGTGCCGAATGGTACAACAATAATGAGGTATTAACCGATAAAGCCGCAGCCCATAATACTACACTTCCGTTTACACGAAATGTAATTGGTTCAATGGATTATACTCCGGTTACATTTTCAGATTCACAACATCCACATATAACATCTTATGCGCATGAGCTGGCTTTGTCTGTTGTATTTGAATCAGGGTTTCAGCACTTTGCTGACAAACCTTCAGCCTATGAATCTTTACCACCAGAACCAAAAGACTTTTTAAAACATGTTCCGGTGGCATGGGACGATACAAGATTAATCGATGGTTATCCGGGGGAGAAAGTTATTATTGCCCGAAAGAAAGGAGATAAGTGGTATATCGCCGGAATTAACGGAAAAAATGTACCTCAGACTTTACTGGTGAAGTTTGATTTTATTGATAAAGGAAATTATAGCTGTCAGCTGATCAAAGATGGAAAGGATGGCAAATCTTTTTCTTCAGAAATAATAAAGGTTAAAAAAGGAGATACTCTAAAAATTGAATGTCTTCCAGGCGGAGGCTTTGTTGGTTCGATCAATAAATAATATTTAATGTATTACAAATAAAATATTGCGGGAATAGAGAATAGTTATAATTTTTTTAATTTCTAAATACTTGCATCACGTTTAATGAATCAGTTAATGTAATTAAAGCAATTAAATTATGAATAAAAAAGCGGATAAAAGAGGGTTGAAAAAAACGGGATTATTTCCTTTGATCATGCTTTTGCTGGGCAATTATTTACAGGCGCAAACTGCAATGGCCAATGTTGAGTCCCGACACTTATCTAGTTTGAATGGTGAGTGGCAGGTTATTCTCGATCCTGCCAGAATAGGAGAGTGGAAACAGGTCTGGCTGGAAAAAAAGCCGCAAAAGAAAACCGACTTTGTGGAGTATTCCTTTGATGGCGGGCCAATGCTAAAAGTCCCCGGCGACTTTAATTCGCAATTACCCGAACTGACTTATTTGGAAGGTATTGTTTGGTACAAGAAGGTATTCCATTATAAATCTAATAATGAAAAAAGACTATTTCTGCACTTCGGATCGGTAAATTATTTAGCGGAGGTATATCTTAACGGCGAAAAAATAGGAAGCCACGAGGGAGGATTTACCCCCTTTCAGTTCGAGATTACAGGCAAAGTAAAAGAAGGAGATAATACCCTGATTGTTAAAGCAGATAATCAGCGTTTGCAGAGTGGCTTGCCCGGCGCCGGATACGACTGGTTCAATTTTGGAGGTATTACCCGTGAGGTTAATTTGATTGAAACCGGTAAAACCTTTATCGAAGATTATGCTGTTCAGTTAAAAAAAGGAAGCCTGAATAAAGTATTGGGATGGATCCGGCTAAATGGAATAAATGCAAAGCAAAAGATCAAAATAAAAATTCCCGAACTCAATAAATCGTATAAAACAGAATCCGACAGCAAAGGGTATGGGAGTGTTGAGTTTGATTCAAATCTAAAACTTTGGTCTCCCGAAAACCCTAAACTTTATAAAGTAATCATTGAAAGTGAAACAGATACCGTTGTTGATACAATAGGCTTCAGATGCATTGAGGTACAAGGGACTAAAGTACTGCTTAATAAAAAAGAAATCTTTTTGAAAGGAGTAAATATCCACGAAGAAAATCCAAATAAAGGAGCAAGGGCCTATTCTAAAGAAGATGCCCTGTTGTTGTTAAATTCCGCAAAAGAATTAGGTTGCAACCTTGTTCGCCTGGCTCATTATCCGCATAATGAAAATATGGTCAGGGAAGCTGAAAAAATGGGACTTATGGTATGGAGTGAACTTCCGGTATATCAGTTTATTCAATTTTCGGATAGCCTTGTTCCAAAAAAGATGGAGACGATGTTGAAAGAAATGATTCGCAGAGATAAAAATCGCTGTGGAATTGTTGTCTGGAGTCTATCCAACGAAACTTATCCCGGGACACCAAACCGGAACGATGCTCTTGTTAAATTAACTCAAAAATGCAGGGCAATAGATTCAACACGGTTGATAACCCATGTTATAAATACGCAATCTTACACGAATAACTCTTTTAATGTTTGGGATACACTTTATAAATATTCCGATTTGGTTGCCATCAATGAATATATTGGCTGGTATGTTCCGTGGCAGGGTAAACCGTCGGATGTAAAATGGAACTTCGCTTATCCCGATAAACCTGTATTTATTTCAGAGTTTGGAGGAGAAGCCCTGTATGGAAGCAATGCCCAACCAACGGATGAAGCTTCTGGCTGGACAGAAGAATACCAGAAACAAATTTATGTCGATCAAATAGAGATGTTTAAAACTATTCCAAATTTATGCGGCATCTCACCCTGGCTGTTATTTGATTACAAATCATTAGGAAGGATGAACCAGGTTTATCAGAAAGGCTACAATAGAAAAGGATTGTTGTCTGAAAAAGGAGAAAAAAAGGAAGCCTGGTATATTATGAAAGAGTATTATAATAAAAATTAAAAATAGCAGTATATCTAGGTCTATGCTGTAATACCAATAATAATGGGTTTTCGGAAATGTCCTAAAAAGGGGGCAACAGGTTTTCGTACTGATTTCTTTTAACCTTTTCCAATACCAATTAAATAATCTTCCATAAATATTACATTCTCTTTAAAGGTAAATATAATGCAATCAGCGTTAATGCTTTTAATATAATATTCGTAATCTTTAGAGAATAGCTTTTATGCTATTGAGATGATTATAATTGTTACCATTAAATTAAATTATAGTTAACTGCTTGTCTGTATTTATATTTTAAAATAAATAATACTGAAATTTACAAATCTGTTCATAAAAAGTATTAACCAATTTCTCTTGTAGTAGTATCTTATTAAACGTGCAAAACTATCTTATCCCTTCAGAATTATCATGGCTTTCTTTCAATAACTGCATTTTAGATGAAGCAGAAGACGCTAATAATTCACCCTATGAACGAATTAAATTTTTAGCCATTCATTCTTCTAACCTGGATGAATTTTTTAGGGTTAAAATCAGAAAACTGGTGATTAAAAATTCGAAAAAGAATAAAGAGTTACTGGATAAAATTCTGACTGAAGTAAATCTCCAGCAAAATAGGTTTGGAGCAATTTGGAATAGTTCAATAGTACCTGAATTAGCGGCTAATAAGATTATATATTATGAAAATCAGGAACTTTTAGAAGAGCATCTGCAGGAGATCGAATATTATTTTAAAAGTATCATTCTCTCTTATATACAGGTCATTCATATTTCAATAAACCAGCCTAAAACGTATTTCTTAAATAATCGCAGTTTATACTTTTTGGTAAAATTAAAAGATACTTCGGGTAACTACAACTATGCTTATCTGAATATTCCTTCGGATAAACTGGACCGGTATAAACAATTGCAAAGTCAGGGAGATACACACTACATTATTTCGATTGATACCATAATAAAGAATTGTCTGTCCCTTATATTTCCTTCCGGAAAAGTGGTTGCCTGCAATGCCATAAAATTAAACCGGGATGAAAATTATCTGATAGAAGATGAAAACTCAGGAGATCTGATCGCAAAAATTGAAGCAAAAATTGAAGAACGCAAACGAGGTTCATCCACAAGGTTTTTGTATGATTCTAATATGGACTCTGAAACAATTTCGGTATGTAAAAAATCTTTTCGACTTAAAAAAGATGAAATGATAAAAGGAGGAAGCCATCATAATTTTTATGATTTATTCAAGTTTCCAAATCCTGTTAAACCAAATCTTCAGGGAGCAAATTATCCGGGTCTCAAACATTTGCCTTTTGAAAGCAAGAAGTCAGTTTTTGAAATTATTGACAAACAAAATCAATTATTGCACTTTCCGTATCAATCCTATTATTATGTACTGCAGTTTTTTAATCAGGCGGCAATTAACAGAAACGTTCTGGAGATAAAAATTACCTTATACCGGATTTCATCTCAGTCGTTAATTGCAAATGCTTTGATAAGTGCCGCTAAAAATGGTAAAAAAGTAACTGTTTTTGTAGAAGTCAAAGCACGTTTTGACGAATACAATAATTTATTCTGGTCCCGCGAAATGAAAAACGCCGGAATAAAAATTATTCAAAGCATGCCGAATTTAAAGGTTCATGCTAAAGTTGCTACGGTAACAATGAAAGACAAATACGGAAATAAAAAATGCTATAATTATTTGTCAACCGGAAATTTTAATGAAAGTACGGCAAATGTTTATTCAGATTTTGGGTTTTTCACCTCAGAAAAAAAATACACAGATGATCTGAAAAAAATCTTTACTTTTTTGAAAACAAAGAAAAAAGCAGGAGCACCAAAAGATATTCTGGCGGCAGGCTTTAATATGAAAGAAAAATTACTGGAATTAATAGATACTGAAATAGAAAATAAAAAAGCCGGCAGAACAGCTGCTGTATTTTTAAAAGTAAACGGAGTTGATGAAAAAGATATTATCGACAAGCTTATTGAAGCAGGCAGGGCAGGTGTTGAAGTGACATTGATAGTACGTGGAATCTGCACTTTATTGCCGGGAATTAAAGGTTTAAGTGAAAATATAAAAATCTACAGGATCGTAGATATGTTCCTGGAACATTCCAGAATTTACAAATTTGCAAATAATGGTGAGGAAAAAATCTATTTGTCATCTGCAGATATGTTAAGCCGAAATTTAAACAGAAGAATAGAAGTGGCTTTTCCACTGTATGATGAAAGACACATTGCCGAAATTAATACAATTATCCAGTTACAATTGGAAGACAATACAAAAAGAAGAATCATAAACAGTGAAGGAAATAATGAATTAGACCTTCTAAATATTGATGAACCAAGACGTGCACAAACCGAAATTTATGATTGGCTTGCGGAACGTAATATTGCAAGAGATTTAAAGTAAGTTATAATTTTTAGTAAGCTAAAAAAATAGCGGTCTTTTATAACCGCTATTTTAATATAGTACAGCCTAATTATTTAGGAAGTTTGGCAAGAAATAACAATATATCAGTACCAATTTCTTTATAATGAGTTTCCAGGGCAAAATGGCCCGTTTTATAAAACTTTACCGTAGTATTTGGATTGTCACGTTTGTAGGCTTCTGCTCCTGCGGGAAGAAAATAAGGATCCTGACTGCCCCAAACAGCTAACATCATAGGTTTTTTATCCCTAAAATAAGCTTGAAATTTAGGATATAAGGCAACATTGGTTCTGTAATCTTTTAGCAGGTCAAGCTGTATCTCGATGTTGCCGGGGCGATCCAGAAAATGCTGATCCAATGTGTATGCTTCAGGTGCGATCAGGGCAGCATCCGAAGCACCTTCGTGATACTGAAACCAGGTTGATTCTTTAGAAACAAAACCCTTAAGCGCGTCTCTGTTAGCCAGCGAAGGATCTTTCCAGTAGTTCTGAATAGGATTCCAGCCAGTGCTTAATCCTTCTTCGTAGGCATTGCCATTTTGTGATATGATGCCAGTTATCTTTTCGGGATTTGCAAGAACAAGTCTGTATCCGGTTGGCGCGCCATAATCGAATACATAAATGGCAAAACGTTTTAAACCAAGGGTATCGATAAATCCCTGCATAGTATTGGCAAGATTGTCAAACGTATATTGAAAACTAAGATGGTCCGGCGCATCTGAATAGCCAAAACCAGGCAGGTCCGGAGCTATTACATGATATTTTTTGCTTAAAATAGGAATAAGATTTCTAAACATATGAGATGATGTAGGGTAGCCATGCAGTAATAATACAGTTGGAGCATCTTTAGGTCCTGCTTCACGATAGAATATCTTTAGTCCGCTGACTTCCGTGTTATTGTAATGAGTGGCCTGAATTTCAGTGTTGTCTTTTGTCGTTAAAGAGTTTTTAACTTGTGCTTTTACACCTGTTTGTGGTAGCATAATGAGAGCTAGAATTAGAGTTAAGGATTTAATTGTGTTTTTCATGTTTTCAATTGTTTAAGACAAAAATACACGCTATATTTGATACGTGAAAACGATTTATAATGATCTAATCAATCATTAAAAGTGATACTATGAATAGTAATGACCTGAAAATATTTGAAGCCGCAGCAACACTGGGAAGTTTTACGAAAGCTGCAGAAGCAACTTTTACGGTACAATCAAACGTAACGGCGCGGATAAAAAATCTCGAAGATGAATTTGGAGCTGAACTGTTTAAAAGAGTATCCAGAAAAGTGGTTCTAACTGAAGCAGGCGAAACACTTTTGCAATATGCTAAAAAAATAGGACGATTACTGGAGGAGGCAAAAAGTGATATACAGAGTGCAGACAAAATAGGAGGGACCATACGCATAGGGTGTATTGAGACCACTATGGCTCTTAAAGTGCCGGAAATCATTAAAGGTTTTGCAGAACTTTATCCCAATGTAGCGCTTGAATTTTATTCTTCAATGTTATCAGCATTGATAAGTGATGTAGTCAGTTATAAACTTGATGCTGCTTTTGTTGTAGCACCCCTAAATATTCCGGGTTTACAGCAGCTTATTGTTCGTGATGAACAACTTGTAATAATCGCAGGTGGTGATGTGGATAAGCTTTCGGTAGTATTGAAACAAGAACCTTTAAAAATAGTAGTTTTTGAGCAAGGTTGTTTTTTCAGGGCGCGACTTGAAACCTGGCTCGGTTCAAAAGGAATCCTCCGTTATAAAAGTACCGTACTCAATTCGATAGAAGGCATTATTAATTTTGTGGAGGCAGGTCTTGGTATTAGTATACTTCCTGCAGAAGTGGTAAATCAGTATTACAGCAACAGAAATATAAAAACTTTTCCTCTAACGAAAGAACTTGCCACGATGACCACAGTGTTAATTTACAGAAATGATGAAGAACCTTCAAAGGCTTTAAATGTATTTTTAGATCAGTATCGGAATTAAAGGTTCTATACCAGGTTCTGTCGCATTTGGAAATAATTTTAATACTGGCTTCCTTATTGCAGCGGGCAGTGCGGTAAAAAGGTTTCCTTTTGTGTTTTAGTTGTTTTTTTTTAATTCAGTTAGAGTTTTATCAATTATATTTTCAATTTCTAAAAAATTGTTTGCAAGCTGCAAAATCTCTTCTTGAGCTTTTTCATTGTCAAATTCTATCCATCCCTGCATTAATGTAAGTGGTCCAAAATCGATGCTTATATTTTTCCAGTTGTGTATACTTTTTTTAAACTCTTCCCTAAAAGAATTGGCAAATTTTCTACTTTCAATAGAATAACCATTTAATTTTCGAAGTTTCAATGCATGGATATTATAAAATATTTTTTTCTGTTGCAAAGTTGATTGGTCAACCCAAATTGAAAAGAAAATTCTTGTCTCAGCAGTTAAGGGGTTCTCTTCTGAATTTGTCCATGATTTTTTATAAAGTTTCAAAAAAACCGAATTCAAAACTTCTCCAACAGCTATTTCAAGGCCCTTTTCATTTAGCACTCTTTGGTTAATTTTGGTTGCTGCTTTTTTAAATATAGTTAAATGATTTTCAAATTCCATTTTGATCCTTTTGCTAAATTATGTTTTCAATTTTATAGTGCCGTTTAACAATGACAGCTAACGTCTGTCTATGAAAAAACTTCCATTTGAGTTGCATCAAATATAACAAAAAACCCGTGTCAAAACAGGAATTTTCGTATTTCGGGGGAATGCAGCATACCACGGGAATTTCCCGCCACCCAGATGCGTTTTCTAGTTTAGAAGATGCTATAGCTACCTGTCTTCCATTGGCTTTGTAAATTTGGTTTTGATGTCCTGTTGGGGATTGAGAGAAAATTGATATCGTTTTATTTTTGATTTTGCTACAAAATGTACTCTGATATTTTTTACTTTGCTTTGAGAGATTCAATTAGAAATTGGAGGCTTATAAAAATTGCTATAATTTATTGAGTTTATTTACCAGATAACTTATTATTTGTGCAATACTTTCAGCAGGAATAGAGAAATCATTTTCGATCCAATTTTTGATGACAGCAATACTTCCTTTTTCGCCAAATTGGTATGCCATTTCAGCAAAAGGCTTTACTTCGGCAGTAAGTTCTATTTGATTTTCAACTGGAAAATTATTCCGGACACTTCTCAGGATTCGCGACAGAATTCCGCTTCCATCCGCTTTGGTAAACACAATTTTACTCATCTGCTTATCGCTTTCCAGTAACTGGCAGCTAAGCAGTATCACATCATCCATATTGGTGCTTTTACGCAAAACCGCTGAGAGTTTTTCAAAAACATCATCTTCTATTTCAAGCAGTATATCCAACGGAATATTATAATGCCGATAAAATGTATTGCGGTTGACATCGGCTGTTTTACACAGTTCGGTGATGGTGATTTCGCTTAATTCCTTCTCTTGCAGCAAACTAAATAATGCCTCACGCAATATTTTTTTAGTATACTGAACCCTTCTGTCTTTTCTTAAATCCATCACAAATTATTTTATATACGCTACAAAAGCATTAGTCTTTGTTCGCTAATGTACAGTAGCATCCTTTTTTGAAACAGCAAATTCATTCTTCTATACTAGTTTTACGTAGTAATCAAAAAGAACACAAAGTTAAATATTGAACATATTGTATAACAAATATAGCTTTTTTATCAAAATTTAGGCGGATTGAAAAGCACAAATGTTAAATTAAAAAAAATGGAAAATAAGATATCACGAAAAAAAATACTTCTGACCGGTGCATCCGGAACTGTATGATTTGAAACCTTACAGTATCTGGTTGAGCATACGGATTATGAAATAACGGTTTTTGATTTAAAAACCCAAAATTCAGTAAAAAAACTGGCTCCCTTTCGATCTCGTGTAGAGATTATATATGGAGACATCAGCAATAGAGAAGAAGTGCTAAAAGTTGCCCAAAATAAGGATGTAGCTATCCATTTGGCAGCGGTCATTCCACCTCTTGCGGATATAGATCCGGATATGGCTTACAGAGTCAATGTGAGAGGGACCGAAAATCTTATTTACGCTTTAGAGAAGAATTCGCCGGATTGTTATTTGATTTTTAGTTCGAGTATTTCAGTTTATGGTGATCGGATGAAGAATCCCCAGATAAGTGTCGCTGATATTTTGCAGCCCAGTCCCGGTGATCAGTATGGAGAAACAAAGGTGTTGTGTGAGTCGTTGATAGCGAAATCCAAATTATCATGGAGTATTTTTCGTCTGGCTGCCATTATGGGGAACCATAAGATATCCAAATTGATGTTTCACATGCCGCTGGATACACCAATGGAAATCTGCACGCCAAAAGATACGGGCAGAGCTTTTGCTAAAGCAATTGAAAACCAAAAAAAACTTGAGAAGCAAATATTCAACTTGGGAGGGGGAGAGGAGTGTGTTATTACTTATGGATCTTTTCTGGACAAAATGTTTGCTGAATTTGGCTTAGGCAAAGCTGATTTTCCACAAAAGGCGTTTGCAGAGAAAAATTTTCACTGCGGGATTTTAAAAGATGGTGAAGATTTAGATAATATTCTAGGTTTTCGACAGCAAAATCTGAACGATTATTTCGGGATGGTCCGCCAGAAAATTTATCCTCTCCAAAAAAAAATCACCTTCATTTTTAAAAGTATTATAAAAAAATGGCTGCTCTCACAATCAGAACCCTACCAGGCGTTTAAAAAAGGGAATGTAAAAAAAATGAATCACTTTTTTAACCAATTAGAGAAAGAGAAGCTGGAAAAGGTTCTATTATAAATCCTAAAAAAATTACTTATGAAAATTAAAATGATAAGCCTGATACTACTTGTAACAGTTAATTCGGCACTGTTTGCACAACATAATTTCAGCGTTGAAGTATCGGGCGTAGCACCCGGAAAAGGATCTGTTTTTTTTGGATTATACGATAAAGAGAAAGGCTTTCTTGATAATGCGTCACAGATTGCCACCGGAAAAGTAAAAGCTTCAGAAAATAAAGTGGTCTACACGTTCAAAAACCTGCCGGATGGCGATTATGCTATTGCTGTTTATCAAGACTTGAATAATAACGGAAAATGTGATAGAAATATGATTGGTTATCCGACAGAAGGATTTGGATTTTCTAAAAATTATAAACCAAAACTCGCAGCACCTAATTTTGATGATGTAAAAATTGCAATCAACCGGTATGCTAAAACCAGTATTGTATTGATTGTTAAATAGAAGACCCTTGCTCAGTTATGGGAATTACTTATTATACTCTGCTGCTTATGACTACATTAATAGCTGTACAGATATAAAAAAGGCGCCAATTTTCTTCAATTGGCGCCTTTTGGCTATGGTGACCCCAACGGGACAGATTACACACCGTTTTATGGAGGATTTAAAGAGATTGGCTTACTATATTTAGTGTCTGTCTTTCATTTACTTTATGAATTTGGTTTGGATGTCCTGTTGGGGATCGAAGGAAAATGTAGCGTCACAAAAAAACAAATAGTTAACCTCTTTTTATTAAAATCTCCCTAGCTTTTTATGACAAAATTGTAGGCAACTCCAAAAGAAAGTAAACAATCAATTATGGAAATGCTTTTCCAAATTTAAAGAGAAGTCTGAAATAGCGACATGGATGTATCGTATAGGATTAAACACTACGATGGCATAATTTAGAAAAAACAAAGTCAACTTATTGCATATACTGATATTTAGGATAAAAATATCCTCTCAGAAACCACATAACATTAGCGAGAAGAACTCTTATTTTCGGCGATTCGTCAGAAATAAGAGTATACTTTCTTTAATCCAGGATTTCAAGATTACGGCCTTCGTAAGCCGTTGCTTTTCATCTTGCTTAAGAATTCAGGTGTGACACCTATATAACCTGCGACGTACTTTTGTGGCAATTTAAGCATCAGGTCAGGATATTGGCTATAGAATTTCCAATATCGCTCTTCTGCAGTAAGACTGAGAATTTCCAGCGTGCGTTCCTGAAAAGCAATTAATGAACGTTCAGTCAAAATTCTGAAGTATCTTTCGAAGGCTGTACCTGATAAAAACAATTTTTCTTTAGTTTCCTTTGTAAAGAATAAGATTTCTGTATCAAGTATGGCCTGGATGTTCAGCTGACTTGGTTTATCAGTGTAGAAGTTCTGCAAATTTCCCGTCCACCAGCCAGGCGTTGAAAATCCAAGAATATGTTCTGTCCCTCTATTGTCTGTTATGTATGTCCTAAGGCATCCGCTCAGTACATAGGAACTCATGGCGGCTACTCCACCCTCATGAAGGAGGTATTGATTCTTTTTTATTTTCCTGTACTGAACCAGGGAATTTAGCGCCAAAATTTCATTTTCGCTCAAGCTCACATAGGTTTTGATATGGTTTTCGAGTGAGGAAGTGTCAAATTTTGAACCAGTTATTTGGATAAGTTTAGTCATTTCTTAATCTAGGTTAAGTCAATTCAATAATGTACATTATTACACTTAAGCGACCTAAGTTCTAATTTTGACCTATTAAATAACTATAATTTTAAATAACAAATTTATGAAAAAATTAATGAATTCATCAGTAGTAAAAGCACTATCGATTATGTTCGTTTTATGCTTGAATTTTACAGTAGCGAGCGCTCAGCAGAAAAAAACTGCCTTGATCAATCCCGATGATGCTGTTTTTTTATTTGTCGACCATCAGAGTGGTTTGGTTCAAACTGTTCACAGTATGCCAGTTGGTGATTTAAGAAGAAATCTTACCGCTCTAGCAAAAGCATCCCAATTGTTGCATATACCTGCCATTTATACTGCATCGGTTCCGTCTGGACCGAATGGCCCTACACTGCCTGAGGTAAAAGACAATGCACCAGATGCAAAGTATGTTATCCGACAGGGGGAAATTAATGCCTGGGATAGTAAAGAATTTGTCAATGCAGTTAAAGCTACAGGTAAGAAGACCCTCATTATCTCGGGTATGTGGACCAGCGTATGTGTAGTCTATCCTGCCTTGTCTGCCCTTGGAGAAGGCTATACTGTTTATGCAGTTGCAGATGCCAGCGGGGATATTACGCCTGAAGCACATGACCTGGCTATGCTCCGCATGACACAAGCGGGAGCTATCCCGGTAAC
This sequence comes from Flavobacterium sp. ENC, assembly GCF_020991415.1. Lineage (GTDB taxonomy): Bacteria > Bacteroidota > Bacteroidia > Flavobacteriales > Flavobacteriaceae > Flavobacterium. The sequence continues at coordinate 706,259 of NZ_JAJMOY010000002.1, forward strand.
CTGCGGCGCTGTGCTTCCTGAATTGATGAAAGACTGGAGAAGGAAAGAGTCCGGTGATTTTGCCAAACTGCTGGCAGAAATGGTGCCTAATTTCCAGGCTGTTATCGAACAATACTATAAAGCCCAGGAGGTTGCAAAATCAGAAAAATAATATGTGGTCCTGTATCCTAATAATACATTAAATACCAAGCCAATAAAAAATGGTTGCTCCTAAAAAAGCAACCATTTTTTTAAACCGCTATAGTAATTATATAATTCGGCTTAAGTCCAATACCAATTTTGTATTCCATTTTTGCCATTTTCCAGTCAATTAAACTTCAGTTTTTTTGATCCCATTGGTTTTGATATAAGCCAACTTTATAACTTATCGATTAATTAAAACAAAAAATATGGAAAAATGGGTAGGATGAAGTGAATTGATGAAATAAATATTAGCAAATGAAAATTCAAAGTACCAGTTACAGTAAGCAATTTTTTATCAGTAATAATAGCAAGCGTATTTCTATTTGGATTATCTGAATTATTAAAGAATCCAATAAAAGTTTTTAAATCATTGGAATTTTATTTTTAGCAATTTCAATGCTAAGTCCAATTGGAACAGCGAATTTAACCGCAGGAAGGAGAATAACATTGTCCATTATGCATTTAGTAGCAGGTTCTACTATTATTTATATTTTAATAAGAACTGACAATGAAACAAAAATCTAAAAAAATATTTCTATTATTCTTTATAGGATTAATCCCTGCAATCACATTTGCTCAGGATTCTATTTCTAAAATTCACCCATCTAAACCAGTGCCAGTTGAATTAGATATTGGTAATAATCGTTTTGGGATTCAATTTCTTGTTATTAAGCATTTTCCTAATTCAAAACATTTCAATATTCTTGCCCTTACGAGTTTTGCAAGTGATTATAAAAATAATCTTTCAAATCTTGATTTTATTTCCAATATTCAAGTCAGTTATGAAATACTGAAAGGATTTGGGTTAGCAATTGGCACATCCGTTAATGCTAAAAGCGGCTTTGTCTCTGTTGCCGCTCTACAATATGTTTTTGCTAACAAACAAGTACTATTTGTTATTACTCCAAACATACATATATCTGATTCCTACAATTTAGAAGGGTTAACGGTTTTAGAATACAAACCAGCCATATCTAAAACCACTTATCTATATTCTAGATTTCAAGCATTATATAATCATAATACAAAAGGTGATTTTCACGAAAGAAGTTACATTCAATTAAAATTAGGTTTAGGAATAGAAAGTTATCAATTTGGGCTAGCCTCAAATTTTGATTTTTATGGTCCCAATAAAATTTTGAAAGATAATTATGGGGTATTTGTAAGAGTTAATTTTAATTAAATAATGAGTAAAAACAGATTAGAGGCATTTAGTGATGGTGTCTTAGCTATTATTATATTAGAAATAAAAGCTCCTAACAGTGTTGAATGTAGAAAAAGCAATAAATAATTATAAATAGAAAAACAAACTTATGTCAGGATTTACACCATTCATAAATAAGAGAAGAGCATTTTTAAAAAATGCATTTAGTTTAGCTGGGTTATATTTATTATCCCCATTAGCCAAAGCAACAACATTAATTAATAATAATTCAACAACATTAAAAAAGGAGATAAAAATGATACAAGTATTAAAAAAAGAAGATCAGTTTAATAGAACAATATTCAATGGTAATTTTATTGCAAACAAGCCAGTAGCCAGTGGAGCACAAGATAATGTTAAACCTTATTCCAGTCTGTTTTATTGGAGTCACGCACGGGCAATTGACCAATGTGAGTTTGGATTGCATCCGCACGAAGGGTTTGAAATAATGACTTTTGTTTTAGAAGGAAGTGTATCACATTACGACACAGCAACAGCAGTCTGGACACCATTAGACGCAGGAGATTTTCAAGTTATTCAATCAAATAGTGGAATTCAGCATTCAGAGAGAATTACTAAAGGAACACGAAACTTCCAAATTTGGTTTGATCCTAATTTTTATGAAGCAGTAAAAAAAGCGCCATCCTATACAGATTATCATAGCAAAGATTTTAAATCGATAATTGAAAATGGAATTAAAACTATCATTTATGTCGGAGAAGGGAGTATTGCCAATGTGCTTACGCCGGGTTTATCAATCAAACGCCTTTTTTTCGATAAGAAAAGTAAGTATATTTTACAATTAAATAAAAACAGTAGTTATACGTTTTATGTTTTAAAAGGTGATACCGTCATAGACGGCAATGCTTTAACATCAGATGATGCGGTTCGAATCTCAAATCTTGAAAACCTGGAAGTGGAGTTTGAGATAGACGGTGAATTATTTTACATTGAAACGCCTTCAGTTCCAAATTATAAAATGGTTTGGAGCTAATTGAGAATTATATTTTGAGTGTTTTCAGAGACAATGTTTTTGGATCTAAAATCAGCACTACCTGCAATAAACGATTTTCTTATTTAACGATATCGTATCAAACCAAAAAAAACGGTTCTGTCGCATTTGGGAATAACTTTATCTTTATAATTTTAAACTCATCAAAAAATGAATACTAAAGGTCATTGTTATCCAAAATACATAATTCTTCAGGCAGTATATTTTAATTAAAATTTACACTTAGTTACCGTGACGTTGAAGAAATAATGAAAATTAGAGGAGTGCTTGTGGATCATGCTACTATTCAGCGCTGGGTTTATAAGTTTACACCTTTCATTGAAGCTATTTTTAGCAGCTCTTCCCGCTATTCGTTCCAATCTTTTGTGCCCAGCCTTGGCACAAAAGGATTTCACTGCTATCGGGGCTAGGGCTGCTGAGGAGCCCGGCTCTTTAGACTAATAAAAAATAAGCAACGTTATAAAAAAAATAGCGCCAATTGTCTTCAATTGGCGCCATTTGGCTGTGTAGTGACCTCGACTGGATTCAAACCAGTAACCTCTTGAGCCGTAATCAAGTGCGCTATTCAGTTGCGCCACGAGGCCAGTTTTTTTCATTAAGCTAATTTTCGTAGCTTTGATGAACGCTGTTTGCGGGTGCAAAGATAGAGATAAATGTGAGATAAACAAGGGAAAAATAACATAAAAGTAAAAAAAAATGCAGATTAAAAATTATATACGTGATATTCAGGACTTTCCTAAAGAAGGAATTTTGTTTAAAGATATCACGCCACTCTTAAATGACCCGACGGCGAGGAAAGAATGCCTGTCTGTTTTAGTGGCCTCTTTAAACGGACAGCATATTGATAAGGTAATAGGAGCAGAAAGCCGGGGTTTTTTCTTCGGAATGTTACTGGCTCAGGAATTAAATGCAGGTTTTGTCCCGGCGCGTAAACCTAATAAACTTCCGTTTACCACTATTTCGGCTTCTTACAATTTGGAATACGGTACTGATGCACTGGAAATACATGCAGATGCGATTCAGAAGGGAGATAAGGTTTTAATACATGATGATGTTCTTGCTACCGGAGGGACTGCAAAAGCGCTGGCAGAATTAGTAGAGAAACTTGGTGGTGAAATTGTACAGTTTAATTTTCTGATGGAGCTTTCTTTTTTAAACGGAAGAAATAAAATTGAAGGTCATCCGATTTTTGCTGCCATAACTTATTAACTTTACTTTTTTAAAACCGATTAACCTAAACGCCACGATGAGATATTTTCTTTTAGCATTACTTCTGTTATTATTTTCCTGTACGGATAAAAAAGTTTCAGTTCCAAAAAAATCAAATGATACTACCGGTGTTACTTCTGAAAATATTGATGTGATTCCTGAAGAAGTAAATGTTTTTAGCGCCATAAGGCCCGATGAAAGACTCAATAAAGGCGAGCAGTACGCGGATGAAGTCGAATATGTAGATTATGATGCGAACGGCGATTATGCTTTATTTACCATAAAGAAAGGAAATGAAGTGGTGGCACTTCAGACTAATTTTGAAGGTTCTGATCAGTTCAACAGAGGTGATATCCTAAAGATCACCTGGAAAATGGATTCTACTTTTATAGCAGGTGAGGGAGAAAAGCTTGATTTTACCGAGTGGCTTATAAAAGCTGAAAAAGTAAAAGACGGAAAAGTTAGTTTATTTAAGAAAAAATACACCAAACCAATTAAATATACTTGGGCAGAAGGCGAAGAATACACGAAAGATTTCAAGGATTATCTCTACACTCAGGTAGAATATTATTTAGCCAATTCTAAAAAAGACCTTGTAAAAGTACACCTTCAGAATCCTGACACACAGTTCGTCTATTCGATAGAAGACCGCCAAAAAGACGGACGTTCCTACACGGTTTTAGGAATTTCCAACGAATTCGAAAATCGTACCAGTATCATCCAGTGGCTGTATCTGGACAGCGAAAACAGGAAATTATATGAATATGATTTACCAAATGACAAATTGATTGAATTCAGGTAAATAGGGCCTTACACCAGGACAATTTTATGTTTAATGGCATATAAAACCAAACCGATACGGGTTTTGATTTCGAGTTTATCGAACAGACACTCCCTGTAGCCATCAATTGTTTTAGGGCTCAGGCACATTTCAGAGGCAATTTCCTTATAGGTTTTTTCGCTGCAGGCATGTCGTATGAAAACGATTTCTTTTTCTTTTAAACTGATCTTTTTAGAATCGTCATTCGCTTTTTTTACCAGCATCCCGGAAACCAATTCAGTGAAGTAGAAGCCTTTTTCAATGACACAGCACATGGCTTCTTTGAATATTTCGGGCGATGTGTCTTTAAGCAGGTAGCCTTTGGCGCCATTGGTAATCATCCTGATAATGATTTCTTCATCATCATTTACAGACAGTGCGATAACTTTTAGGGAAGGCCTGTTTTCTTTGATCCATTTCATTGTTTCAACACCATCCAGCACAGGCATATTTACATCCAGTAAAATTAAATCGACTTCTGAATCGGTGTTTTCCTGAAGGTAATTTATAAAAACTTTACCATTTTCGAAGCGGTTGATCACTTCAAATTCTTTAAAACTATTGATCAGGAGCTGTAAGGACTGGGAGAATAGCAAGTGATCGTCAACAATAATAATTTTATTCTTCGCTATTGTTTTCATCGGGTGGGGTTAATGGATATTCTAATACTATACTTGTTCCGGATTGGTTTGATTCGATAATTAGTGTGGCACCAATTAGTTTAGCTCTCAATTTCATGTTGTTTAATCCTATACCGGAATTGATTTTTTTGGTATCGTAACCAATTCCGAAATCCTTCATTTCCAGTTGAAAATACGTTGTAGTCGTTGTAATATTCACCTCATATAAATCACTGTGTGAATGTTTTAGACTGTTGTGCAGGGCTTCCTGAAAAATTCGGTAGATAAACAAATCATGGCCTTCTTTAATCTTTGGTATTTCTCCTTTAAAATTGTAATGATACTGAATATGTTTTAACTTTCTGATACGTTCCAAATCTTGTTTTATGGCTTCTATAAAATTGGTTTCCAGTAAGTTGTCCTTATTTATAATTCGGGATAAAATTCTGATTTCATCCAGTGACTTGGCTAAAACGTCTTTGAGATCGGTGAGTTCCTTACTTTTAACAGGCTGACCGTTCTGTATGTACATATTGAGCTGCATAATGCCCACCGAAATGATCTGACCAATATTGTCATGCAGTTCCTTACTTATTTCAGAAAGGGTCTGATCTTTAATTTCAATTCGCGTCTTTACCAATTCCGACTGAAAATACATTTCAGATTCCATTTTTTCCACCAGATAGTTGTTCTTTTTTTTCAGGAAATAAAAAAAAATGACAAGCAGCGTAACCAGTAAAGTAAAAAATACAATACCTAACGAAATAACTAATAATTGTATTTCTTTTCGCTCCATACAAATCCGATTATGTAACAACTATGTGCTAAAAAATTTAAAATAAACAGGACGAGACTAAATACAGATTCATCTTGTTTAATTAAGAACCACTTTATGGCAAGCATAAAAGGCAGAACGGGAACATGAAAAACAAGTATACCTAAGATATACCAGAAAAATACCGATTTTTTAAAATTTAATATTTTGTTTGAATTGAAAATCTCTACCAGATACAGACAGGAAAGCATCATAACGACTATAACTCCTACCGCAAAACTGTAAGTAAAGGAATGATTTATGTCTTTTCTGAAATATAAAATATTTAAAAAAAGAGAAATTAGAAATAAAATTAAAAATAGTACAGCCGAAATTCTGTTGATTTGCTTTTGCAGTAGACTCCGAAGTAGTAGTATATAGGCGGAAAAACTGACGAACATATAAAAATTATAAACATAATAATTCAACAGGCCCGTCCATTGTGTAAAGAAATACCCCACTATTTCAATTAATACTGAAAACCAGATTAAAAGTACTAAAAATTTAGCTTTATTACCCGGAAGTTTATGCAGGGAAATCAATCCGATGATTCCGGATAATAAAGCCAGACAGACGATATACGATCTTAAAAATTCAAACATAATGTGTATTTAGTATATAATGCTAGGCGGTCTGCCTATGTTGCCATAATTCATTGGGTCCAGGCTTTCGATATCGGCAGATGAATCTTCTTTTGCCATTACAAAACTTTGTATCTGATTGGAAGCTTCTTCTGCTGATGCTGCTTTTTTACCTGTTGCAGCTAAAAATAAAGTGGTTAAGCCGGCTTTTTCACCATGTTTTTCATCATCCGGATATACGCCGAAATAAAAGCGGATTCCGTCCACTTCATATCCCGTATCGGCTCCATGGGTCTTGATATAATTAATGTAGCTTTCTAAAGCTTCCAGGGAATACCAAATGGCATTTGCATCTTCTCTTTTAGTTGATTTGTGAATTAGTTTGGATCTTTTATGAGTGTAATTCAAATTCAGCTCTTTGGCGAATTCTTTTGTAATCAACTGGCTTGGTTTTTCGCAAAGGTTTTTCATGATTTTTTTTAGTTTAAAAAATGTTGGTTAAAATTTATTAGTGGTTTTGAAAATGATTCTGACAAAATTATTTTAAATGAAAAAGCTGTACAAGGGTATAATCACCCTTTTTTTATAAGTAAAATTATTAAAAAAATTGGGTCAAAGTGCTGTTATTTAATAATTTATAAAAAACGAATTTTACGAGGTTCAATTTAAGGAATAAAGGAACAGGGAAGAACTTTAGAAAATTACCTGTAAAAATGAAAAACTTCGAAGGATTATATTCCACCACAACCACGTCTTCAGGATTAGCTGTATGAATGCGGAATAGTAGTAGAAATTCTTAAAAAAAAGAAGCGGGAGTAAATTTAGACTTTAAAATAAAAACGCTATGAAAACTTTAAAATCGGGAGTAAAAGCAAGTGAAGTATATTACCTGAACGAATTACTCGTAAAACTGAATTACAGTGTTGTAGTTTCTGATTATTTCGGTGTTGAAACTGATAAGGCTGTTAAGGATTTCCAACTCAAAAACAATCTGGTTGTAGATGGCATCGTGGGGCTCAAAACCTGGTCGGCGCTTATAGAAAAAAGTAAAGATCGATTTTCATCGAATACTAAATTGCTTTCAGAGCAAAACCTGATTGATTTTGCCAACGACCACAATATGGAACTGGCTGTCGTTAAGGCCGTTAATCTCGTCGAAAGTAACGGGAAAGGATTTCTTGTAGACGGAAGACCGAAAATTTTGTTTGAAGGACATGTTTTTTGGAGAGAACTCGAAAAAAGAAATATCAACTGCGAAACTTATGTGAATGCCAACACGGAAAACATTCTCTTTAAGAAATATACCCGAAAATACTACGTGGGCGGTGCAGGGGAGTACGACCGACTCGAAAAGGCCATTCATTTAAACCCGGACAAAAAATTCACCGATGCGGCGAATTGTGCTGCTTCGTGGGGGCTTTTCCAGATTATGGGATTCAATGCAGTTTCAATTGGTTACAAGAACATCGACGAATTTGTGCAGAAAATGAACCTGAATGAAGGAGAACACCTGAAAGCGTTTGGATTATTCCTTCAGAAAAACAATCTGATCACCACTCTAAGAAATAAAAAATGGGCAGAATTTGCCCTGAAATATAACGGTGAAGGTTATAAAGCAAATAAATACGATGAAAAACTGAAAAATGCTTATACGAGATTTTCGTTGTGAAAGAGTTTTCAGTCGCAGTTTGCAGTCCCATCTCAGAAGGCAATAAATAATTAAACCCGACAGGTTTTTAAAACCTGTCGGGTTTGTATTGTATAAAATTCATTGTACAGTGGCTGAAAACTGCGACTGCGACTGCAAACTTTTTACCTTAAACTCGCTCCAAGTTCCGTCTCAAAAGATTGCTGCAGTTTCGACATGATTTTGTCAATTTGAGCATCGGTTAATGTCTTTGTATTATCCTGAATCGTAAAACTCAAAGCGTATGATTTTTTGCCTTCCGGAAGGTTTTGGCCTTCATAGACATCAAACAGGTTGACATCTTTTAAAAGTGCTTTTTCTGTTTGTCTGGCCAGATTATAAATACTTTCGTAAGTAGTGGTCTGATCAATCAGCAAAGCCAAATCCCTGCGGACTTCCGGATATTTTGGAATTTCGTTGTATTTAATTTTTCCTGAAATGATTTTTAAAACCAGATCCCAGTTAAAATCAGCAAAATAAACGTCTTGTTTGATTCCGAAATGTTTCAGTATTGATTTTTTAACGACACCCATTTCAACCAAAGTATCATTGTTGTAGCAAATGGATGTTCCTTCTGAGAAAATATCCGATTGTACGGGAGCATTTGATATTTTATCAATTCCTAAACGGGCCAAAATAGCTTTTACATATCCTTTTAATAAAAAGAAATCAGTTGGTTTTTGCGGACTAGTCCAGCTTTCCTTGTTTCGGTCTCCTGAAACCGATAAGGTTAAGTGTTTGTGCTCTTCAAAACCATTCAGGTATTTGTGGTAGGTCTTTCCAAATTCAAACAATTTCAAATCAGAATTTCTTCTGTTGATATTATAGGAAACAGCTTCCAGTGCAGAGAATAACAAAGACTGACGCATCGTTGCCAAATCACCGCTTAGAGGGTTCAGCATCGTTACATTATGTTCTTCCTTTAAAACAGTTGATAATTTGGCATAAGCCGCCGTCGTTAAAGAATTTGCCATCATCTCATGAAAACCCTGTGAGTTTAATTGTGAGGCAATGATATTCTGTACTTTATAATCTTCTGTTCTTGGCGAGTTGGCAACAGTGGCATTGAACTTTTTGGAGAATTCAATGTTGTTGTATCCGTAAACTCTTAAGATTTCTTCAATCACATCAATTTCCCGTTGTACATCCACACGGTAAGCCGGAATTGTTAATCCAAGACCCGATTCAGAAACACTGTTTACTTTGATGTCTAAAGAAACCAGTATTTTTTTAATCGTATCTTTTGGAATTTCCTGTCCGATGATTTTCGACACATGGCTGAAATTTAGCAAAACAGAAAAATCTTCTACTTTTTTAGGGTAAACCTCTACCACATCAGAAGTGATTTTCCCGCCGGCTACCTCCTGAATCAAAAGAGCGGCACGTTTTAAGGCATATTCTGTAATAGTCGGATCAATTCCTCTTTCATACCTAAATGAAGCATCTGTATTTAACTGATGTCTTTTAGCCGTTTTACGAACGCTCACGGCATCAAAATAAGCACTTTCAAGGAAAATTGCTGTAGTTCCTTCAGAAACGCCTGATTTTTTTCCGCCAAAAACACCCGCAATACAAAGAGGGCCTTTTTCGTCACAAATCATAAGATCCTCCGCATGCAAGGTTCTTTCAACATCATCCAGCGTCGTGAATTTTGTGCCTTCCGGTAGTGTTTTTACAATGATTTTCCCGTTGATTTTTGCAGCATCAAAAGCGTGCAAAGGCTGTCCTAATTCGTGCAATACATAATTAGTAACGTCAACAATATTATTTTTTGGGGTTAAACCGATGGCTTTCAGACGATCCTGTAACCAGGCCGGAGATTCTCCAACAGAAATTCCTGAAATGGTCAGACCACAATATCTTGGTGCAAGGGCTGGCTCCTCTACAGAAACATCAATTTTTAAAGTACGCATTTCTACCCTGAAATTGCTTACCGATGGTGTAATCAATTCGATGTTTACACCACGTTGCAGCATTCCGGCTCTAAGATCACGGGCGGTACCGTAATGGCTCATGGCATCGGCACGGTTAGGCGTCAGTCCGATTTCGAAAACTTCATCACTCACTATATCAAAAACTTTTGAAGCGGGAGTTCCGGGTTCTAAGTTTTCGTCTAAAATCATAATTCCGTCATGGCTTGTACCCAGGCCTAATTCGTCTTCGGCACAAATCATTCCGTGACTTTCCTGTCCGCGGATCTTTCCTTTTTTAATGGTAAATTCACCACCTTCTTTGTCATACAAAACGGTTCCGATGGTTGCAACCGGTACTTTTTGACCTGCAGCAACATTGGCAGCGCCACATACAATTTGTATAGTGGCCTCTTGTCCGATATTAACGGTGGTAATATTTAATCTGTCGGCGTCAGGGTGTTTTTCACAAGTCAGTACGTGTCCTACAACAACTCCTTCCAAACCGCCTTTTACCGATTCATATTTCTCAACAACTTCAACTTCCAGACCTAGATCGGTCAGTAATTCTGAAGTTTGCTCAGATGTCCAGTCTGTTTTAATAAATTGTTTTAACCAGTTGTAAGATATTTTCATGTTAACTTTTTTGTTCTTAAATAAGGATACAAATATAAGGATTGCGTATTGTAGTAAGAAAGAATTTATTTGCTTTTTTCTAACTGTTTTTATTTTTGCACAGAAGTGTGTAATAATGAGTGTTTTGTTCTTTTAAACTACTATTTTACTAAATTAAACGCATTGGGTGTACTTCACAGAAACTCTGATTTGATCCGGAAACATAGAGATAAAAAGTATAAATCTGAATAAAGCAACCCTATTGTTTAGAAATCACTCAGCGTGACACCGGTTTTGAATTACACCCAACGGGTTAAATTAATTCTTCCACGTGTTTTTTAATGTTCTCCGAAATCTTTTTGATCGGCAAATCGTTTTCATCATCCCCAAAAGGATCTTCAATTTCTTCTGCGATTAATTCTAAACTCGCCAAAACGTAAAAGATAAAAACAACAACTGGAGCCACATAATAGCCCAAACTTAAAGAGTAGCCAAAAGGCAGCGTCATAATGTAAAAAAAGATGAATTTTTTAATGAAAGCACTGTAAGAGTAGGGAATAGGTGTGTTTTTAATTCTTTCGCAGGCGCCGCAAATATCGGTAAAGGCAACGAGTTCAGCATTTAAAATAATGAGTTGATCGCCAGTAATTTTTTTGGCTTCATACAGATCATTAATTTTATGAGACATCATCCGTTTGACCTGATTGGGTTTGTGTTTATGATGGTCTAATTCTAAGTCTACATCGTCAAAAAGCTGCTTTGCCGTTTCGGAATTATTGAGATGTTTGTATAAAATCGAAGCGTAAGCGGGAATAAATTTCCTGAAGAATTTACGATCATTTTCATCCTTTAACATGGCCGAGAGCTTGATTGCAAAATTACGGCTGTTGTTGACTAATGCTCCCCATAATTTTCGGGCTTCCCACCAGCGGTCGTACGCGGTATTGGTCCTGAAGACTAATAATAATGAAATGACAAAACCCAATATTCCGTGCATCAACGGAATATTTTTGATGTAATGGTTTTCATCGATTCCCAAATAAATAACTTCAAAATAACCAACTATTGCGGAGTAAATCCCAATGGCAAGCATGACCGGAAAAAGCTGTCTTACCGTATCTGATTTGTGAAAGTGAAAAATAAAAGAAAACCAGTCTTTCGTATTGTATGAGATCATTTAAGTTTGTTTTGAAACAAAAATAACTTAAAAATTAATATTTCCGGCCAATTCTTTTAAGGCAATTTCAGATAATTTGGCTTCATATTGCGCATTGCTGTAACGTACTTTTGCATTTACATAATTCAACTGGGCAGTTCTGAAATCGATCGTAGTGATGGTTCCGATTTTGAATTTATCTAAGGTGATTTGAAGATTTTGTCTGGCAATTGCCTCGTTATCTTCTTCTAAATCAATTAGCTCTAAATTGGTTAAATAGGTCTGAAAAGCAATGCTTAACTGTGAATTTAAAATCATATTCTGCTGTTCGATGGCAATTTGCGAATTCTCAATTTGCAGTTTCGCAATCTTTTCATTTCGATGCTGATTGAAACCATCAAAAACATTTAAAGTAGCATTAAAACCATAGTTCAGCCCTCTCGCTGAAGTTGAACTGGTAAAGCCCAGACTGGATTCACTTTCAGCAAAATTATAACCTGAAGTCAGTCTTACAACAGGATAACGATCTGCTTTGACTTGTTTCAACTGTAATTCTGCCACGCGTTTGTTTATGATTTGTGTTTCCAGGGCCGGATTTTGTTTTTGTGCCAAATCTATTAAATCAGCCAGGACTAATTTATTGTCAACCGTTACCTGATCCGTTACTTTGAAATCTATCTTCGGATCACGCGCCAGATATTGGTTCAGCAGGATTTTGGCATTGGCATAAGATTCTTTTTGTCTCAGCAATGCCACCTGATCTGAATTTAAATCTACCTGAGCATTTAAAACTTCTAATTTGGATGCCTTACCAATAGTGAAACGGTTTTTTGCAAGCGTAAGCCTTTGATTCGAAATGACAATAGTAGTATCTAATGCCGCTAATTGCTGTTGTTGCTGAAATAAATCGTAATAAGCAGAGTTAACCTGGCCAATTTTAGCCAGGATGATTCTTTTCAGCTCAGAATCGCCCAATTTCTGAAGTTCTTTTAACTGATCATGTCTGGCGAACATTTTCATTCCGTCAAAAATAGTCCAGCCAATACTTACCCCGTAATTTAAGCTGTTGTTTTTAGCATTGTCCAAAGAGGTTGAAGTTCCGTCCTGACGGGTTTGTTTCGAATTCTGAATGCTGTTGTTATCCGTAACTGAAGCGGTTGCTACAGGCAGCATTCCGGCATTTCCAACTGTTACGTTGGTTTCGCTTATCTTTGAATTGTTTGTAGCAATCCTGATTTCAAAATTGTTCTCCAAAGCTATTTTCATAGCATCTTCAATGGTTAACACTTCCTGTGCCTGCATTTTCGCAAGACAGAAAAAGCTTAAAACGATACTGCTGAATAAAATCTTAGTATTCATATTTGGTTTTTCTTTAGACAGTAATTCGCCAATTAAAATTACGGAATTACGGACTGCTATATTATTTACTTTCTTTTTCGTATTCTTCGATATGATCAAATTCCGGATAATGTTTTCGGGCTTTGGACCACATCAGATAAATCGCCGGAATTACAAAAAGGGTTAAGGCTAAAGAGAAAATAGTTCCTCCGACAATAACAACTCCCATTCCGATTCTGCTGGTAGAAGCTGCTCCCAGTGACATTGCAATTGGTAAAGCTCCCAAAGCAATGGCTAAACTGGTCATCAAAATCGGACGCAAACGCGCTTCTGAAGCTTCTAAAATAGCTTCCATTTTAGGTTTTCCCTGTTCTCTTAACTGATTCGCAAACTCTACAATCAGGATACCATTTTTCGTCACCAGTCCGATAAGCATAACTGTTCCAATCTGGCTGAAAATATTCCACGTCTGATTGAACAACCATAAGGAGAATAAAGCGCCGGCAACGGCCATGGGTACTGTTAAAATAATAATAAACGGATCTATAAAACTTTCAAACTGAGCGGCAAGAATTAAAAATATAAGTAATAAAGCCAGTCCGAAAGCAAAAGAGGTATTCGAACTGCTTTCCACAAAATCACGTGATTCACCACTCAAATCTGTGGTAAAACTTTCATCCAGCACCTTGGCTTTAATCTGGTTCATCGCTTCGATCCCGTCACTGATACTTTTGCCGGGCGCTAAACCAGCAGAAACAGTGGCTGACATATAGCGGTTGTTGTGATACAATTGAGGAGGATTACTCTGTTCCTCTATATTTACCACGTTATCCATCTGGATTAATTCGCCATTTTTATTTTTAACAAACATGGAAGTTAAATCCAAAGGCTTGGAACGGTCCTTTTGATCAAATTGTCCGATTACCTGGTATTGTTTTCCGTTTTTAATGAAATATCCGAAGCGCTGACCACTTAAGGAAAGCTGCAAAGTCTGGGCGATATCCAGGATAGAAATTCCTAAGCTTTCGGCTTTGGCACGATCGATACTAACGTTGATTTCCGGTTTGTTGAATTTCAGGTTGACATCGGTAACGGAGAATACATCGCTTTTACCTACTTCCTCCATAAAGAGCGGAATTTTTTCTCTTAGTTTTTCAAAAGTAGGGGCTTGTATAATGTACTGAATCGGTAAACCCCCACGTCTGTTTACCGCAATGGTAGGCTGCTGAATGACCGAGGTTTTAGCATCCGGATATTTTTTGGTCCATTTGGTTAATTTATCGGCAATATCTTTTTGGGATGCTTTTCTTTCGTCCGGTTCTTTTAAAGACAGCCTGATGAAACCCGAATTGGTGGCAGAACCTCCGGAACCTCCGGCGGTAATAACTAAACTTACTTTTTTATCGGTAATAGAATCATCCACCAGTTTTGATATTTCCTGCATAAAACGGTTGGTATATTCGTACGAAGAACCTTCAGGAGTAGTCATACGCATCGTTACCGAACTACGGTCATCGTAAGGCGCCGTTTCTTTTGGAAGTATGGTAAAAAACAAATAAATCAATCCGAAACAGGCAATCAGAATAGGGAAACTAATCCATTTTTTTGCCATAAAACGATTTAAGGCATCTGCATAACCGCTGTTTAATTTTTCGAAAAAAGGCTCTGTTTTGATGTAAAACTTCGATTTTTTCTGTTCACCGCCTTTCATCAGATACGCATTCAGCATAGGCGTCAAAGTCAGCGATACAAAGGCAGAGATCAATACTGCCGCACCAATGACCACACCAAATTCCCGGAACAGCCTTCCTACGAAACCTTCTAAGAAAATTACCGGTAAAAATACCGCTGCCAGAGTCACCGAAATCGAAATTACGGCATAAAAGATTTCGTTGGAACCTTTAATTGCGGCCTCAATTGGCGACATGCCTTCTTCTACTTTTTTGAATATATTTTCGGTGACAACAATTCCATCATCCACGACCAGTCCTGTTGCCAAAACAATAGCCAGAAGGGTCAGTACATTAATGGAAAACCCGAAAAGCCACATGACAAAAAAGGTCGCAATTAACGATACGGGAATATCAATTAACGGTCTGAAAGCGATGGCCCAGTCCCTGAAGAACAAATAAATAATAATGATAACCAAAAGAATTGAAATTCCAAGTGTTTCGGCTACTTCCAATACTGATTTTTTTACGAAAAGCGTATTGTCCAGTGCAATATTAAGCTTGATATCTTTGGGTAAATCCTTTTTTAAGGCTTCGTATTTTTTATAAAATTCAGATGAAATATCCAAATAATTCGCTCCGGGCATGGGTACAATAGCCAGACCGATCATAGGAAGTCCTGACGAAGTTAAGGAGGTTTCGATATTTTCAGGCCCTAATTCGGCGCCTCCAACATCACTTAAACGGACAATTTTATCGCCGTCTGTACGAATGATGATATTGTTAAATTCTTCCGGTTTAGAAAGATTACCGATGGTTTTTACCGTCAGTTCGGTGTTGTTTCCGGTTAGCTTTCCGGAAGGCAGTTCGACATTTTGCGCGTTCAGTGCCGTGCGGACTTCTGCAACAGTACAGCCGTATGCCGCCAGTTTGGAAGGGTCAATCCATAGACGCATTGCGTAGCGTTTTTGTCCCCAGATTTGCACGCCACTTACCCCCGGAATAGTTTCTAATCGTTGTGAAATAACATTTTCTGCATAATCACTCAATTCCAAAGAGCTTCGCGTATCACTCTGAACGGTCATCGAAATAATAGATTCACTATCAGCATCGGCTTTCGAAACTACCGGCGGCGCATCAATATCCTGCGGTAAACTTCTAACAGCCTGTGAAACCTTATCACGTACATCATTCGCAGCTTCTTCTAAATCTTTATCTAAATTGAATTCGATGGTAATGCTGCTGCTTCCCTGATTACTGGACGAGGTTATATTTCTAATTCCGTCAATTGCATTTACTGCCTTTTCTAGCGGTTCGGTAATTTGTGACTCAATAATATCAGCATTGGCTCCCGTGTAGTTAGTTCTGATAGAAACCTGCGCCGGGTCAATGGACGGGAATTCCCGAACACCCAGAAAGGTATAACCAATGAAACCGAATAAAATAATCAAAAGGTTCAGTACAATGGTTAAAACAGGTCTTCTTATACTTGTAGTAGATAAACTCATTATGATTTTAGATTTTAGATTGTTGATTTCAGATTTCGGATTGTTACATCAAAAATCAGATTCAAAATCTATAATTATTTTACTTTAACTTTTATGTGAGCTTCATTTTTCAACGACATCACACCGCTTGTGATTAGCGTATCCCCAGCTTTTAATCCGGATAAAACCAGAATAGACGCATCGGTTCTGGTTGTGGCATCTACCATAACTTCTTTGGCTTTACCCATATTGGCGATGTATACTTTTTTACCGCTTTGTACCGGAACAATAGCCTGTGAAGGAACTACTATGGCATCTTTGATGATGTTTAATGGCAGTTTTACGTCTGCAAAAGTACCGGGAAACAGTTTTCCATCGATATTATCTGCAATCGCGCGAATTTGTAAAGTACGGGTGGCTACAGCCACTTCCGGCTCAATAGCATAAATTTTTGCTTTGTAGACTTTATCGGAACCGGATACGGTAAAATCAATAACCGATCCTGATTGCACCTGAGAAGCATATTTTTCAGGAATTGAAAACGTAATCTTCAGTTTTCCGGTATTAACTAATTTTGCTACCAGGACAGCAGGAGTAATGTAAGTTCCCGGAGAAATGGATCGTAAACCAATTTTTCCGGAGAAAGGGGCTTTTACGGAAGTCTTTGCAATCTGTGCCCTGATCAGCTGGGTTTGTGCCTGCATGGAAGCAAAATCGGCATTTGCCACATCAAATTCTTCCTGGCTAATGGCTTCTTTCTGAAGTAATAATTTGGCTCTTCTTTGATTTTCACCTGCCAGTCCTTCTTTGGTCACCGCTTGTCTTAATTGTGCTCGTAGTTCAATATCGTTGACTTTAAACAGCACCTGACCTTTGTTTACATTTGTACCTTCAGTAAAGTAAATTCCCTCTACGATTCCTGAAACTTCACTGTGAATTTCTATTTGTTCGTTGGCTTCAATAGAACCTGATAAGGAAAGGTTGTTGTCAAATGTGGAAGTTTTTACTACAATTCCTGTTACAGTGGTAGGTTTATCTTTGTCTCCTGATTTTTTGGATTCGTCGTTTTTACTTTTATTAGAGATGACTCTGTAGGCAATAAACCCTCCAAGTCCGATAATCAGAAGGGCGTAAACTAGGTTTTTTACTTTCATAGAATTGAGGTAAATGTAATTTTGGTGTGTATTTTTAGCAAGTGTACAAATTTAACTTTTTGTACTGAATCCTAATGGCGTTAGCTTTTATTTAACATTTGTATGTACAAATCTTTATATTGAATATAAGTTATTTACAATCAGTTATTTGCGTTTGTTTTGGATCAGTCTTTTATGATTTTTCCGGCTTTTTTAATCATTTTATAGCGCTTTATTGTTTTAGGGTTATATGTCGGTAAGTGAACTTAGACTCTTCCCGTGCTATTTGGTTTAATGCCTGCTCGTTTATTTTATTCTTTTAACAAAATTTTTAGAAATGGCTTTTGTTTTGTTGTTTTTTGTCTGTTTATACGCACGTAGACTTACTTAAAGGAAAGAATAAAAATAAGTTAATTCCTATTTAAAAATAATTATTTGCATTTTGTCCGATTTTCTTTGCACTTTATCGATTTTATTCGTAACATTGATAAGCTTAAACAAAATGATGCTTTTTTTGTGCGAATAATAATGTTTTTGGAGGTTAAGCGATACAATGTGTAAGTTTTTTATTTGCTTATAAGTTAAAATTATTGATTTACCAGATTGATTAATTAACAATTGTTTATACATATTCGTTTAGCATACCAAAAACTCCTGTTTATGGCGAAAAAAATACTTCTTAGTCTTTGGTTCTCATTATTGCTCTTCGCAATTTTGTTTTTATTCTGGCAAAACGAATTTAAATACAGTTTGCCGACTCCGATTCCGCAAAACTATCATAAGGTGGCCATGGGCTCCAGAATTGATTTGGGAAAATGCTGGGCCATGAATAATAAACCTGTTTTTATTCATTTTTTCAATCCGGATTGCCCTTGTTCGCGCTTCAACATAGCTCATGTAAGCGGATTAATAAAAAAGTATGGCGATAGAATTAACTTTAAAATTGTCGTTCTCAATCCGGACAAAAATTTTACGATTGACGAAATCCAGAAAAAATTTGGTGCAGCTGTACCTGTATATTTTGATACTGCCATGGCAAAAAAGTGTGGTGTTTTCTCCACTCCGCAAGCCGTTATAATTGATCCTTCGCAGCACTTGTATTATAGAGGGAACTACAATAAAACCAGATATTGCACTAATGCCGACAGCAATTATGCCCAGATGGCCATTGATTCTTTGTTAGAACAAACCAAGACCCCTTCGTTTGATGCTTTAGCGCTCAGAGCTTATGGATGTTCGTTACCAAAATGCACTAAATAAATCTAACCTTAACCTAATTAACTAAAATTATGAAAGCAAAAGCCAGTTTGAATGAACAAGACTACCTGCACAATTTTACGTCTACCATGACACAAAAATCGGATACTATTATTAATTATGTTCTTGCCGTGTATTTTCTTCTCGGAATTGCGCTGGCTTTTAAATATGATACCTTTGAAATAGGAGTGGGAGTAGGAACGATTAATGTACTTCTGTATTATTCGGCAAAAATATTTCTTAAAAAATCGAATTTTTACCAGTATGTTTTGTCTGTGGTACTTGCCATTTTTATGGCGCAATATATTTATCAGATGCACGGTTTGTTCGAAATGCATTTTACGGTCTTTATTGCCAGCACAATTTTGATTATCTATCAAAACTGGAAACTCCAGATTCCGCTTACGCTGCTTGTCGTAATTCATCATGCTGCTTTGGCGTACATGCAGAACTTTGTTTACACGGATCCAAAAGGGCTGCAATTGTATTTTTCCCAGGTAAATTTTGATTTTGAAACGCTTATTATCCACGTGGTACTGGCGGCAGTTGTATTTTTTATGAATGGCTACTGGGCTTATTATTTTAAGGAACACAGTCATAATCATATTTCTAAAATTTCGGATGAGTATGAATTGGAAAATATCAAACTAGCTTCGGCGAAGTACAGTTCCTTATCGGCCAATAATGAATTCAATGTTTTTGTTTACAGAACGGCGCAGGATTTAAAATTGCCTGTCAATTCCGTATTAAAACTTATAGATGTTTCAAAAGGGCATACGGACAATGATAAGCTGCTGACTTATCTGGAGATGATGAGGGAAAGTGCCAAGAAAATTGATGATCTGGTGAACGATATCCACGGTAAATCGGCCAACCGGGTTTCGAATTAATGTTTGAGGAAGCTTAATTAGAATAATTTACAAGAAGCAGAGACCATTTTATGCAACACTGAAATTGCATATTAATTTTAAAATATAAGATTTATGGATACCAGAATTACCCGCCCGACCCCGTCAGACAGAGAAGTTGACTGGAATAAAACCAAAGTATTATTAAGTAAAACAGATACAAAAGGAACCATTTTGTATGCCAATGAGGCTTTTATCGATGTATCCGGTTATGATGAATTTGAACTGATCGGACACGCCCATAATATTATCCGTCATCCCGATATGCCAAAAGTTATTTTTAAATTTTTGTGGGACAGTATCAAGTCCAGCCAGAACATTCATGCGATCATTAAAAACATGTCCAAAACAGGCAGATACTATTGGGTAATCACGGATTTTAAAATTATCTCAGATACCGATGGAGAAATCGTTGGTTACTTTGGAACCAGAAAATCGGTTCCGGACGAAATCATCGTAAAATTTATAGAACCATTATATAAAAAACTACTCCATATTGAAGAGGCGAGTGGCGTTAATGCTTCTGAAGAGTACCTGATTGGCTTTTTAGAAGAGCGTAAAAAAACGTATATGGAATATGTGGATCATCTTGTGGCTACTGGAAAAGATGATAAAAACAAAGTGAGCAAAGGTTTTTTTAATGGCTTTTTCGAAAAGAAAAATTCGTCTAAAAAATAAATTATAAAATATGCTCCATCGTATCAGCTCTAAAATAGGAAAAGCTTTTTAGCCCCAAATCTATCAGGCTTACTAATTTAATAGAGACTATTTTAGACTTAAATAAGGAGTGTTTAAGATGATACTTTGGAGTTTTTTTTTAATTAGATAATTTGATAATGAGATAATTTGATAATGAGATAATTGGATAATGAGATAATGGATAATTGATAATGAATAATTGATAATGGATAATTTGTTTTTATAAATGATAGCTTTAGAAAGTTAACTAACTTTTTTATCTGAATCACTCAGAACTTTAGCAACTCAGCACCTTAAAAACTTTGTTCCTTTGGACCTTTGTCTCTCTGAACCTTAAAAATCAACTAATATAATTCCAGATATTTTTTTTCTTCGTCAGTTCGATGAAGACAGCTTTCAGGACGGCGTGTTCCGGTTTTTGAAGAGCGGGATCTTCTTTGAGGATTTTCAGGGCATAATTTCTGCCCAGTGAAAGAATGTCGCGATCACGGACAATATCTGCAATTTGCAGGTTTAAAACACCGCTTTGCTGAGTTCCCATCAAATCCCCGGGGCCGCGAAGTTTAAGATCGACTTCGGCAATTTCAAAACCATCATTGGTACTTACCATAGTTTCCATACGGGTTTTGCTGTCGGCACTTAATTTATTGCTGGTCATCAGGATACAGTAACTTTGTTCGGCTCCGCGGCCTACGCGGCCACGCAACTGATGTAACTGAGATAGTCCAAAACGTTCGGCGCTTTCAATAATCATCACACTCGCGTTCGGCACGTTTACACCAACTTCAATAACGGTTGTGGCCACCATGATATTGGTTTTACCTTCAGAAAAACGTTTCATTTCGGAATCCTTGTCAGCCGGTTTCATTTTTCCGTGCAATATCGAAATGGAATATTGCGGTAGCGGAAAATCACGTGAAATACTTTCATATCCATCCATTAAATCTTTGTAGTCCATTTTTTCGGATTCCTGAATCAGGGGATAAACAATATAAATCTGTCTGCCGAGTGCAATTTCGTCGCGCAGGAATTTCCAGACTTTCAGACGATTGGAGTCAAATCGGTGTACGGTCTGAATCGGTTTTCTGCCCGGCGGTAGTTCATCGATAACAGAAATATCCAGGTCACCGTACAAACTCATGGCCAGCGTTCTCGGAATCGGAGTGGCAGTCATTACCAGAACATGTGGGGGAATATCATTTTTTTTCCACAATTTAGAACGCTGCTCTACGCCAAACCGGTGCTGCTCATCAATTACGGATAACCCTAAATTCTGAAATTTCACTTTATCTTCCAGTAAAGCGTGCGTACCGATTAAAATGTGTAAACTCCCGTTTTCAAGTTCTTCATGTATAATTTTCCGTGCTGCCGTTTTGGTGGAACCGGTAAGGATCTTAATGTTGATGCCTAAAGTTTGAGCCAGTTCCGATAATCCGATGAAATGCTGATTGGCCAGAATTTCCGTTGGGGCCATCAGACAGGCCTGAAAACCGTTATCAATAGCCAGAAGCATGCTCATAAAAGCCACAATGGTTTTTCCGGATCCTACATCTCCCTGCAATAAACGGTTCATTTGGGCATTGCTTCCCATGTCAGAACGGATCTCTTTTATCACTCTTTTTTGGGCATTTGTCAACTGAAACGGCAAATGGTTCTGGTAAAAGTCATTAAAAAGTTCACCGACTTTGGTAAACGGGTGCCCTTTTATTTTATGTTTCCTAATGAGGTTTTTAGTGATTAATTGTAATTGGATAAAAAACAATTCTTCAAATTTTAAACGAAACTGTGCTTTTGATAAAGCATCGGCACTTTTCGGAAAATGGATATTGAATAAAGCTGCTTTTTTTGAAATCAGTTTTAATTCTTCAATTAAATAAGAAGGAAACGTTTCGGTAAACAAAGCCTGGGTTTCAATAAATAATTGTTCCATTAATTTATTGATTGTACGGTTCGAAATACCGCGATTGGCCAGGGTTTCTGTTGAAGGGTAAACAGGCTGCATAGCCGAGCGAAGGCTTTTTTCGTGTTCGCTAAGCAGTTCAATTTCCGGATGTGCCATACTGAACTGGCTTCCGTACAGGGAACATTTTCCAAAAATCACACAAGGTTCATTCAGTTTCAGGCTCTCGCGGACCCATTTGTGTCCCTGAAACCAATTGAGGTCCAGTGATCCTGTATCATCCACGAAAGTAGCCACCAGACGCTTTTTGTTTTTAGCAAACTCAACCGTTTTTATATTGATTATTTTTCCAACCAGCTGTACTTCAGAACCGGTATTTTGAAGTTCGTTTATTTTATAATAACGGGTCCTGTCAATGTACCGGTTCGGAAAAAAGTTAATTAAATCACCGTATTTATGAATTCCCAATTCCTTGCGAAGCAGCTGACCACGACTCGGGCCGACACCTTTTAAGTATTCGATTGGGGTTTCGAGGAGATTATTGGACATTTTTTTTAGATTGGTCTCTTTTTAGATTTTTAGATTTTAGAAAATAGAGTATAGATTATAGAAAATAGAGTAAAGAGTAAAGAAATATAATATAATGGGGACCACACGCTAATAATAATCAATCCTCTTGTTTCTATTTTCTATAATCTATTTTCTTTCTTCAATAATTCTACCTTCCAGATTCTTGCTTCTCTTTCTGCGAAGATAGATTTTAATTGGGAATTTTGAAAATGTGCTGGTTTAGAAAAGAAATTAAAATTGGCAAATAGAATAGAGATGCTAATGCAAAAGAATATATTTGCCGAAGTTTTAAGGAAACAAGTACTAAATGAAAAAAAATATACTATTCGTAATAATTGCTCTTATTGCCGCAGGCTGTTCCAGTGATACCGAAAATAACACTGAAAAGGAGTGCAGGCTGGTCGGTGCAAAAGTAACGGGCTTTTACTATGATGATATTACGCTCCCGAATGACGCCTATAATTCCAACTTTTCAGGCAAAATAAACTTTGAGTATGACGGTCAAAACCGTATTAGCAAAGTAAAAGGAGGATTGTTATATATGCCGGATGCAAATAACCTGAACAAATGGGTGCTGTCAAATGATGTTGAAGATTTAGTTACCTACAATAACAATACGATCAAAGTGGATTACTCGGCGAATTCGGATGCGAGACCTTATCAAAAAGAATTTACGTTAAGTAATGGAATCCTAATTAGCAGGAAAGTAACCAAAATATATCCTCTAAAATTAGATCCGGTGGTGTATACCTATGAATATAACAGCAATGAAATAAAGGAGAAAATAGATGGAAAAGTCTATAGAACCTTTACTTTATCCGCTGGTAACCTGATTAAAGTTGAGCAGATTAAGTATGATTTTCTCAGTAATGCGATTACGGGAAAAAGAGAATATTTGTTTTCAAATTATGATGCTTCCGAGAATCTTTTAAAGGGGAAATTTTACATCAATGGGGCATTCTTTGCGGCTTTTTCGAAAAATAATTATACGGCATTAAAGATCAAGGATTACACTTTTGCTAATGATGAATATACGTTGGCAGATGAATCAGGTACGTCTTTTGAACTTACCTATGATGCAGACCATATCGCTTCCTTGTTTGAAAGAGATTGTAAATAAGGCTTTTAGACTGGAATAAATTATAAGCAGTTCAGGGGATTCCGTTTTAATTTGCCAGGACTTGGAACTGCTTCACTTTTTATTGCAATTGAATCTTTATCTTTGAATAAAATTTTAAAAGAAATGACAACACATCTGGCACTTTTACGCGGCATCAATGTTTCCGGTCACAATATGATGAAAATGGAAGCTTTGAAAACAATGTTGGAAAATATCGGTTTTCAAAATGTCAGAACGTACCTGCAGTCCGGGAATGTGTTTGTGGATACAGAGGAAGAAAGCGCTTCCAAAGTGGGGTTCATGATCAAGCAGGAAATTTTTAAGGTTTTCGGACATGAAGTTCCAACGATTGTCATTACGAAAAAAGATTTAGAGGCTTGTTTTACAAATAGTCCGTACTTAAAAGAAAAAGATTTGGACACTAAAAAGCTATACGTTGCTTTTGTCTCCATTGCTTTGAAAAGTGAAAATATAAATGACTTAAAAATCAGTCAGTTTAAACCTGATGAAGCGAGTATTGACGGTAACAGGATCTTTATTAAATATGCCGTGGGTGCCGGAAAAACGCGATTTGATCAGAAATATATCGAGAAAAAACTAAATGTTACGGCAACCATCAGAAACTGGAATACCGTTACAAATTTATTGAATATGTATTCCGAATAGACTACATTTCGGTGGATTTAGTACTGATTTAAAAGCTGCACCGGAAAATAATTAATTTTTAAATGGATCCGATTAATCTCTCATCCATTTGAGCATCGCCGGAAATGCGGGTTTGTTTTCTTTACCTGCACGATCTTTTCCCAGACAAAGCCCAATCCATTCAAGAAAAGGCAATCCTATATAATTTTCAGTATTAAAATTTGAAATTAACCAATCAGATTCGTTTTTATACCCATTGGGATGAAACACGAATTCTATTGGCAGCCCCAGATGATTTGCTGCAGCAAAAGACCAAAGGATCGCACCCATTTCTTCTGCCTGAGTGGGCCATTCAGCCGCTATATTATCTGTTCCGACGAGCTTTCTTTCTGCGGCGGTGGTAACGGCCAAATGTCCGGCTTCGTGAAGAATATCTCCGGGATATTGTAACTTATCGTAGTCGATATAGATACAATTGGGTCCTAAACTTAGTCCCGGTAAAAAAGTTTCACCTAATTCTTTTTCAATTACATCTATTCCTATTTCTTTAAGGAAAGATAAAGTCTGTTGTGTTTCTAAAGTTGCTTTTACCGGCACATTCATGGTTTAAAAAAGTTTTTATTTCAAATTTTTAATCAGTTCATTTGAGGCATTTGTGTTCATACGTTTTAACTCGGCAATGACTAATAGTTTCTGTTCTTCGCTCATAGTGACCTCAGGTTTTTTAAACTGATTTTCGGGTGCTTCTTTATAAAATAAGGCATCAGTCCACTCATTTCGGACACCATCGATAACCAGGTGAATGCGGTCCTGATTTCCCCTGTTTGCAACCGAATGGGTGAAATTGGCATCAATATACCAGCATTCTCCTTCGTTCATAATCAGGCGTTTTCCGTCCAGAATAAATTCAACCTCGGGATTGGTAATGATCGGTATGTGCAACCGGAACGAACCGTCTTCATATCCGAGGCAATGATCCGAATGGGGTTTAATTTCTGCCCCGACGGCCAGCTGAAGTAATCTAACCGCTGTTTTTTCGAAATGGAAACTGTTCAGAACTTCTTTGAAATACGGACAGGAATCGAGAATTTCAGTATTCCTCATTTCATCACCACCATTGGCTAACGCAAAAATGTTGTCCGACTTTCCATCCTGAGACAGCAGGGCAACAGAATTCCATTTTCCGGTATAATCATTTTTATTATAATGATCAACCCAGTTTTTACTCATTATTCCGGAAAGATCACTTTTGAGTTTAACCACATCAAAAGAGATCGGAAATTTGATAAAACGTATTAGTGTATCCATCTTTTTTGCTTTAAATAATGTTGATAAAATACCAGGAAATCAGTATCTTATTTCGGAATCAAATCGCAATACCAGAATCCGAAGTCAAAAGCATCGGTGGCACTGGTGTCGCATGCGGTGTCAGATGACTCTTCATTTTTTGGTCGCTCGTATTTTCGGTAAACGATCTCACCGATTTCAAACGCTATCGGCTTGGAAAAAATAGGACCATCGAATGTAAAGGTATGAAATTCACCATTTTCTCCGCATACATCTACATTTTTAGGTAAATCCTTTATAAAATCGGAATCAATGATGCGTCCGACAAAACTTTTGTCTAAATATCGTTCGTTCACACAGACCACAATCGTTTTAAAACCCAATTGAATGAATTCCTGAATCAATTCGTGAGATGGAATCTTCCAGATTGGAAAAACGCCTTCAAAATCCATTTTTGCCAATTGTGTTTCACGGTATTTCCGAAGATCTTCCAGAAAAATATCCCCAAAAACAGAATGGCTAATACCTTCTTTTTTAAGTTCAGTTAAAGTTTCGGTCATTACCTTTTCATATACTTCCATGGTGGGCATCTCGGGAACCTGCATGATTTTTAGTGGTAAACCGATACTTTCGGCCTGTGCTTCAAGCAGCTCTACGCGAACACCGTGCATCGAAATACGCTGAAATTTTTGGTTGACACTCGTTAATAGATATTCAATTTTATACTCCGGATTCTGTAAAATTTTGTAAAGGGTCAGTGCGGAATCTTTTCCGCTGCTCCAGTTAAATAAGGCTTTGATTGGTTTTGACACGTTCTGATAGTTTTCTATCGTAAACATACAAATTTCCTTCGATTTGTTGGTCAAACCTTTGTAACTTTGGGTTTCTTATACGCCAAAAAATGATGTTATTCAAAGATAAATTTAAAATTGATTCTAAAAGATTAAAAAACTGGGATTACTCCAGTGAAGCAGTTTATTTTATTACAATAGTTACCAAAAATCGAGAATGTATCTTTGGATCAATTTCAGAGGACAAAATGGTTTTAAATGAAAATGGTCAAATTATAGAAAATGAACTTTTGAAATCCATTAAAATTCGCAAAAATTGGTTTTTCCATAATTGGATCGTGATGCCAAACCATGTTCATTTATTGATTGAAATACAGGAACCCCGATTAGAAACACAAACCATCGTAGAGACGCACAGCAGTGCGTCTACGCCCGGCATATCGACAAATAATAATCAAACCGTAGACGAGACGCACTGCTGTGCGCCTCTACCTGATAATCTGAATCAGAACCAAAATGAAAATCAATCTGCATTTAAACTATCACGTAAACCTAATTCAATTTCATCTTTTGTTGCTTCATTCAAATCGGTAACAACCAGACAAATTAATGGATCATCTTCGATATGGCAATCCAATTATCACGATCATATTGTTCGTAATTACAAAAGATTTGAAACGATTTATAATTATATAAAAGCCAACCCAAGTTCTTGGGAAATGGATTCTATGAAACCTTAATTTTCAATGAAATACATCTTCTTATTTATTACCAGCTTCATTTTTGCCCAACAAACTCATTTTGTGGATTTTAAATCGGCTTCCGGAGCATTAAAATTAAATGCAAAAGAAAAATCGGTTTCCGGATCTGTTGTGTATGATTTTGATGTCCTGAAACCCGTTGATACGGTTAAAATTGATGCCAAAAACATGGAGTTTACTCAGGTGAAAATAGACGGCAAAGAAGTCCTTTTTTTAAATACGGGAAAAGAACTACAGATCATTTCGCACTTTCAAAAAGGTAAAAAACATTTAAGTTTTGATTACTCGGTTAAACCGAAACAGGCTTTATATTTCGTTGATATCGAAAATGCTGAAGTTCAGATCTGGACACAGGGCCAGGGAAGATACACTAGTAATTGGTTTCCCAGTTTTGATGATGTGAATGAGAAACTGATTTTCAATTTACAAATCAGTTATGATAAAGGTTATCAGGTGGTTTCGAATGGTATTTTAAAGAATAAAATAGAGAACAGCAATCAAATAGACTGGCAATATCAAATGGAACATCCCATGAGTTCTTATTTGCTGATGCTTGCCGTTGGTAAATTTGATAAAAAAGAATTTAGTTCAAAAACTAAAATTCCGTTAGAGTATTACTTAGAAAATAAAGACAAAAAATCTTTTGAGCCTACTTATCGCTATTCGAAACGCATTTTTGATTTTCTGGAAAAGGAAATCGGAGTGAAATATCCGTGGAAAATTTACAGGGAAATTCCGGTTCGTGATTTCCTGTATGGTGGAATGGAAAATACAACTGCAACACTTTTTACCACACGCTATGTAGTAGATTCAACAGGCTTTACAGATCGAAAGTACACCAATGTTGATGCGCATGAATTGGCACATCACTGGTTTGGAGATCTCATCACTGCCGAAAACAGTACGCATCACTGGCTGCAGGAAGGTTTTGCAACCTATTATGCTTTGTTGGCGGAAAGGGATATTTTTGGAGATGATTATTTTTATTCCAGATTATATGAAACAGCCCAGCAGCTGAAGTTTGCCTCACGTACAGACGCTATTCCGGTTTTGAATGCCAAAGCGAGTTCCCTTACTTTTTATGAAAAGGGTGCCTGGGCTTTGTTTGTTTTGCACGAATCGATAGGAGATAAGGCCTTCAAAAAAGCAATTAAAAGTTATTTAAAAAAATACGCTTATCAAACCGTGAATACTCAGAATTTCTTTGATGAAATAAAAAAGGTCTCCAATTTTGATCTGGATAAATTTCAAAAAACATGGCTGGAAGCGGTGGCTTTTGATACCCCGACAGCCAATGCTCTACTGAGCAAAAATAAAGCAATTCAGATTCGACTGGAAGTTGATCAATTGAAAAAAACACCATTTGCAGAGAAGAAGGATTTTTTACTTAAAACTTTACATTCGGACGTTTACCATACTGTAAAAGAGGCTATTGTTGATCAGATTCAAAATGAGAAATACGAACTGAAAAAGGAGTTGCTGCTTATAGCCTTACAAACTAACGATGTACAGGTTCGTCAGACTCTTGCAGATAATTTTAGCGAGATCCCCGAGGATTTTAGAAGCGAGTATGAAACTTTACTGGAGGATCAATCATACCAGACGCAGGAAATTGCACTGTTTAATTTATGGAGAAATTTTCCGGATCACCGGGCAGATTATTTAAACAAATCTAAGAACTGGATTGGTTTTAACGATTATAATCTGCGTACGTTGTGGCTTTCGCTGGCATTATCTACACCCAATTACAGTGAGGATCCGGAAGCGCTCATTACGGAATTAATTGCTTTTTCTTCTGTTAAATATGAGGCTACTACCAGACAAAATGCATTGGAAAAGCTAATTGCGTTTAAGCTGACCAACGATGCCGTTTTGAAAAATCTCGTGAATGCGACAACGCACCACATGTGGCAATTCTCGAAGTACGGAAGGGATTCGATTAGAAGTTTATTAAAAAAATCAGAAATGCGTGTGTCGTTTGAAAGAATTTTGCCTAATTTGACCCCCGATGAGCAGTTTCAGTTGAAGCGGTTGTTAGGGGAGTAGAATTGAGTATAGAAGATAGATTATATATTATAAAATGTAGATTATAGAATATAGATTATAGATTATAGATAAAAGATTTAGGAAGAAATAATTTAGGCAATGCTTTAAGTCTATTTTCTATGCTCCATTCTCTATATTCTAAAAAAAAATACAATAAACTTATGAGAGCATTGGTTATTTCCGGTGGAGGCAGTAAAGGAGCATTTGCTGGCGGCGTCGCACAATATTTAATAGAAGAAAAAAAGCATGAATACGATCTCTTTTTAGGAACTTCGACCGGAAGTTTGCTGATTCCGCATTTGGCTCTTGGGCATATAAAAAAAATCCACTGGGTGTATACCAATGTTACCATGTCTAAAATCTTTAATATTTGCCCTTTTGTTGTGAAAATTAAAGATGGAATTGATATTGTGACGATCAACCATTTTAACGTTATACGTCAGTTTTTCAAGGGAAAAAGAACTTTTGGTGAAAGTAAAGGTTTGCAGAAATATATTAAGAATAATTTTTCGATATCCGATTTTAATAAACTCAAAAAACTCAAATCTGATGTTGTTGTAACGGTTACGAACTTAACCAAAAACGAAGCGGAATATAAATCCGTGAAAGATTGTACCTACGATGAATTCTGTGACTGGACCTGGATCTCGAGTAACTATATTCCGTTTATGAGCCTGGTGACCAAAAATAATTATGAATACGGGGATGGAGGTTTTTCGAGTCTGGTGCCTATTCGCGAAGCTATCAATCGCGGCGCCACCGAAATTGATGTCATTGTTTTG
Source organism: Flavobacterium sp. ENC (assembly GCF_020991415.1). GTDB lineage: Bacteria > Bacteroidota > Bacteroidia > Flavobacteriales > Flavobacteriaceae > Flavobacterium. Next base: position 736,464 of record NZ_JAJMOY010000002.1, read on the forward strand.
GAAACCGAAGTCAATATGGATAAAATGGTTATTGGTAAAAATCCGTTTTCCCTGATGATCGATTTGTTCCGAATAGCGCTGGATCAGGTAGAAAAACACGATATTGCTATAGGAAAACTTATGGCAAACAATAAGAATGTGAAACTTAACTTATATTACACGCCCACAAAACTTACCAATAATGCTTTGATTTTCAATAAGGAAGTCATGAAAGAATGGTGGGAACAGGGGTACGAATATGCCCAGAATAAGTCTGAAATTATGAGTGATAACAAGTAGTTTAAAATAAAAAAAGCAGGTAATCAATTGATTCCTGCTTTTTTGATTAATGAATATAGTAGTTGAATTTTTTTAATCTTATTAAGAGAGTCCCAGTTCGGGGATCAATACACTTTTATGTTTGTCTTTATTCAGCAAACGAAGGTAAAAATAACCTGTACCGGCAATACCCATCATAAGGCCGGGCGTATATTGCCCTGAATTCAATCCGGTAGACCACGGAATATTATTATCCTGATATTTACTAATACCTGCATTACCTACAGCTTCTGCAAGTTGTTGGTATTCAATTCCTCCGCAATCCAGTATAATATCTGCATTTCCTGCTATACCGTGACAGATCGAGTAATTGGTATTACTCAGATTTTCCACCAGGCTATGATAAACGGAATTGGCTGTAGTAGTAAGGGCAATATTCATTTCGTGGGTAAAAACAGTGTTTGGATAAAGCTGGTTCGCCTTTAACCTTGATATCGTAATTCCCGGAGCTCCGTGACACCATGCAACGCCGCATACATTTCCAGCGGAACCTGAACGGACATCGTCTCTAAAATCCGGCCAGTTTTGCTGTGAGACATCGAAGGACTGACGTTCGTAATTAAAACCTCCCTCAGCAGCTTCCAAAAAAGAAGGATTCCCGGTAACCTGATGCAATTGTAATAAAGCCAAGGCGATACCGGAAGAACCATGTGAAAATCCAGTCAGGTTTTTTTGAGACGGAACGGTTGCCCAGGACCAGATAGAGTTGTTTTTAACTGCTGCATTACATAATAAATTTCCTAAAGCAACCGCCTTGTCCAGAAACTCCTGTCTTTTGAAAACGGTATATGCATCCAGCAGAACGGGTATGGTTCCGGCAGCCCCACTTATAATGTCGATTTCGTAAGACTGAAGTGAATCTGTGGGAATGCTTTCGAGCAAATCAAGTCCGTCTTTTATCCAGTCTTTTTTTTCAAGTGCTGTTCCCAGTTTTATTAATGTTGCAGCTATCCCGGGTTTTCCTGCATAGAAGCCATGATTGGAGGCCTGATCCATCGTGGATCGTACCTGTTCAATACTGCCTTCTATCGTTTTCATCAAAATGGGATCTTTTCTTTCGGAGTACAATGCAGCCAAAAATAAAGCAATGCCAGAGGTTCCGGAATACACATCCGGTCCAAAAGTTTTGATTACGGGCTGATAAGTCCCATTGAGAGGCTCAAAAGAATACCCTTGCCAGGTACAGGATGTATTATGCCAGATACTGGTTTTCATTAAATGAGTGCCAATATTCCAGGCCGTTTCAAGGAAATTATTCTTATTTGTAGTTGAATCCATGGTTGTTTTTTAATTGAATGATATTTTTGATCCTTTATTGAGAAAGGTGGCTTTCGGGTCTATTCCTCTCTGCACAAAAGCGGCTGCAATTTCATTAACGACTGCATCAGCGACCACCTTTTTATGGGCTGTTTGGAATAAGGTTTCTGCGAGTATCGCTACCCTGTTCATTCCAAAACTTTCCTGTGCATTTGGACTTTCTGCTATGCCGACACCTTTCGCATACGGATAAGCAAAAAGCGGAACATCTTGTTCCAGATACTCTTTCATCTCATCGCAAACTTCCGGTAATAACATTTTGATTATTGGAAGAATAGCGTCTTCTATATAAAGTACTGCTGCATCACGTCTAAAATATAAATCAGGATGGTTCAGACACTTAAAGAGAAACGGAATATTGTAATAATTCAATTTTTTGGTAAGGATATTAATAAGTACAGGAGCGCCTTCGCTAATACAATTCCAATAAATGCGGGTCAAATGCTGAGATGGATTCAGGGACTGATTGCTAAAAACATAATGGAAAGTAGGCTGCCGGTGTTTGTCTTCTTTTGGGAAAAATACAGTAGCGATCTGACCTGTTTCCGGAATTGATCCGACAGGAATATCTATTAAAGAAGATAAGGGAATAATGCGGTTTTTTGCCTGTTTGGCTATTTCTAAATAACCGTTCGGATAAATGGTTTTTACCACCCAGTCTTTTTCTGTTTTATTTTGCGTGTGATTATTTTGAGACAGCAATTCTGAAAAAGCATCATTAGTTTCGCTAAAATGAAGCTTTCTTTCTTTTTCACCTGACTGATAGGTTTCCTTTAAAGCATAACATTCCGAATACAGGATGCCGATGAGACTTCCCATCGCATTTTCGGGAGTAATGGCGTATTGTTTTTCCCGAAATATAATACCGGAGTCCGAGATATGAAGCTGACTGACGAGTCGGGTGAGTTCTTTTACAATGGTTTTATCCTGGAACATAATCTTGTTGTAGTTTTATATTAAACAATTCCTTTAAGGCGGTAAAAGGATCATTCATAATGTTGAAGGCAAGTTGAATGCACCGCATGCTATTAGCCTCTATTTTTGAATTATAAGTGATGCCTTCCAGACTGGTCTGGATAATCCTTGCAGCGGTTAGCTGTATCATTCGAATTAAAATGGTACTATAACTTGATTGCGGATAATTTTGTATGGCCATATATTCATAAAGAAAAGCCTGCGCAGAAGATTGTGTGTTTTTGATATCATAAGGCTGCATGTATTCAGGCAACTGGTAACCCGCAGGATTATTATTATCGAATCCAAGAAGCCAGACACTAATATAGGACTGCATTAATCCGGCGACATCCCACATCGGATCACCAATATCTGCCAGTTCCCAATCGATGAGTTTTTGTGTAAAGCCACTCTCATTTGGGATGGCCATAAAGTTGATCCATTTAATATCACCGTGTATAAAGTGGGTGTAATTCCATGATACTGCCAGATTGATTAAGGTATTTTGTAAAACATAATTTTCTTTTATCAATTGTATGATACTGGTGCTTGCCTCGTTGTTGACAAAAAACTGATCAGCATTGTACTGGTCCAGTTGCAATACCCAGGGAAGTGCTTTTGGAAACATTGAATTATCTGTTTGGGGATCAGGTACAACATGGCACGCTGATAATATAGCGGCTTGCCCGCGGGCAAGATTTAAGTCGAAATTTTTGGTAAGCATATAATGCTCGTATAGGTTTTTTGCATTGTATAACAGTTCGGTTACCATTATATTGTGATCCTCATCATGATCCAGAAGTTTAGGAACATGAGCCGCAATGGATGAAAATTCGGTATTGTTTTTAAGTAAAGTATAGGCATTGATTTCTCTTCGGAATAAGCCGTCAGCAACCATGTCCTTTTCCATTTGTTTGACAAAAAGAGAATTTTCAGGCTTGACGATTATTTTTAGGATGGTATTCCTGGTGTTTACGGGATGTACCATAAAATGGCCTTTAATCACTGCATCTTCATCAATAAGTTGTCGTTTATGTAAGTACTGATAAACGGTTTCAGGGGTTAATTGCATAACGTAAGATTTAAGGATTAAATAAGAATCGCAGGATTTTTAGATCCTGCGATTTTTTAAATTAAAGTATTATCCGCAGATAAATGGTATTCCGGTACAGGATACTGTAGGGATACAAGATACTGTTGGAATACAAGATACTGTAGGCACGCACTGATTTACCGGCAATGTTGGTATTGCAGCAGCGTTCACATCAGCAGCATTTCCTGAAACTTTGCATATCTGTGGCAGTGTTGGATAACAGTAAGTTGTATGTGGCGGCCCGACATTTACATTACCTGCACTTTGAGCAACACCATTACAAATAAAAGGTATTCCGGTACAGGATGCCGTTGGGATACAAGACAATGTTGGAATACAGGATACTGTCGGGATACACTGATTTACAGGTAAGGTTGGTATTGCAGCAGCATTCGCATCAGAAGCAGTTCCTGAGATTCCGCATATTTGTGGCATTGTTGGAATGCAGAATACGGAGTGCGGTGGTCCGGCATTTAAATTACCAGCACTTTGAGCAACACCATTACAAATAAAAGGTATTCCTGTGCAGGATGCCGTTGGAATACAGGATAGTGTTGGAACACAAGATACTGTAGGGATGCACTGATTTACAGGTAAAGTAGGTATAGCAGCAGCATTTGCATTTGCGTCAGTACCGCTTACCGATCTGCATACCGGAGGATAGGTTGGAAAGCAAACCAGCGTTCTGCTTTCTGCATTTGCAGTATTACCTGCATTTTGAGCGACACCATTGCAAATAAAAGGTATTCCTGTGCACGAAGCTGTTGGAATGCAAGATAATGTTGGAATACAGGAGACTGTCGGGATACATTGATTTACAGGTAATGTAGGTATCGCAGCCACATTTGCATTAGCATTCTGTTGCGTCAGACAAATGGGAGAGATTCCTGTTACACATGATGTAATGGTCGGAACACATTGTACCGTTGGTATTGGAAAACATTGTGTAATTGGGATGGTTGGAAAACCAGCCTGACTGTTTAGATAGTTGGTGTAGATATCACCTTTCAATAATGGAGAGGCTTTATCATCGCAATGGCAGTCTGTATTTAGGGAACCACTGGCATGCAATGTTAATAAACTTGTAAACTGGCTGTCATCTATCTCACTTTGGATACCGGCAAGCAGTAACGGTACAGAGAATGTATGGTTGTAGTTGAAACATTTCCATCCAAGGAACGGAACGTCTATACATGGATTCAGACCCAGGTCAAAACTAAAAACACCACTGGCTTCATTGAAGTTAGTGATGCTCACTGTAATTTTGAATTTACTAAAAGGCTGCCACGTGAAACTCGTGTTGGTATTAAAGCTAAAGCTTTTTGTTACATTTCCAAAAGGAGTTTTTAATCCTATTGTTATTGTAACCTGGCCTTTTACAGCACTGGCAGAAATGCACATACTACAACCCAGAAATGAGGGAGTACACCACTCTGAGGCCGCAAGACTGTCGTACCCTTCGTACACAGCCCCGTTTTCTACGTTTAAAATCTTAGACATATTATTGGTTGATTTGATACCTACTCTTTTTTAGGGTTTTTCGGTTTTCTTCCCTGTTCTTTGGTTGATTTGCTTATTGTTTAAAATAAATGGGGAGACAATAACTTTCTCGCTTTATCATGTAAACACATGTTGGTTTTTATTGTCGTAAATCATTTTAGTAATAAGTGGAAAAACAAACGACGCTAGCTTTTCATCTGTAATTCTGAAATAAAATTACTGGGCATAAGATGCTTTTGGAAAAGAAATGACAGGAGCAGGAGATTTTTTGTTATGAAAGAAGAAAAACGAAACATAAAAAAACTCCTTCAGATTATGAAGGAGTTCGGTATAAAAAAAGCAGGAATTCATAACTGAACATCTGCTTTAATGTATTATATATCAATTAGTAATGATTTATTGTGTTATAAAGGACTATTTTCTGTGGAGTACTATTCAGGATTCTACCACAACTCAGCAACTTCATTTTTGATATATCCCAAGGCGGCATTGCTTGGAGATTGTTTTTCTAATAGATCATTCAAAATTACTTCACGCAATTTGTCCGCGCTGTCAACGCGGTCACTCATGGCCGCTTTACGTATAATTTGTATTGTGGAGTTTTTTGCAGTTGTAATAATAGTCCAGCATTCGTCAGACATATAAATTTGCTGCGTCAGATTGTGTTCGAATTCCTGTTCGATCTGGTCGATTACAAAATTTTCATAATCATGTTTTTCGTTCGAAATAGGAGCAATCCTGATCAGCAGTTTCGTTAAGTTGATGCGCTCTAAATACAAAGTCATGCGTTCGTAAGCCTGCAAACGAATCGGCAGCGATTCGCTGTGCGCTTGTTTATTCAACAAAAAAGCACGCTTTCTGTCGTTGTTTTTAATATGCAATTCAAAAAAACTGTAGGCCACAAATCCGGTAACAATGGCTGGTAAAGTATAACTTGCTAATTCTATAATTCTTGTAAAATCCATTTTAGTAATTTTTCAACAAAAATATACTTTTTGACGAGAAATCCGCTTTAAAATTATTGTAATAAACAAAATGGAATTCTACTTTTGTGCACAGTTCTTCAAACCTACTGATAAACGACAGAAATGGAATCATACATCATTATTTTACTTTGTACAGCGGCTTTTGCGGCAGGATTTATTGATGCCATAGTGGGAGGCGGTGGACTGATTCAAACCCCAATGGGATTGATTCTGTTACCTAACTTGCCTGTTTCCACCGTTATCGGGACTTTAAAACTGCCGGCTTTCAGCGGAACGTCTTTTGCTGCTTTTCAATACCTGAAAAAGGTTGTGATTCAGTGGAAGTTGTTATTGATCATGATGTTTCTGGCAGTTCCGTCTGCTTTTTTGGGTTCTACTTTATTAACCTATGTGAGCAATGATTTTATGAAACCGCTTTTGCTGGTTATTTTATCACTTTTGCTGATTTACACCTATGCAAAGAAAAATTTCGGGCAGCATGTTGCGAAAGAACATTCTGATAAGACACAAATTTTATATGCGGTGGCAATTAGTATGGTCGTTGGTTTTTATGATGGGTTTATTGGCCCCGGAACAGGAAGTTTTTTGGTAGTAGCTTTTATAGCACTTATGGGCTTTGATTTCCTGCATGCTTCCGCGAATGCTAAAATGGTTAATCTGGCAACGAATTTCGGTTCGATTTGTCTGTTTATGTTCAAAGGGAAGATAATTTGGGCAATTGCATTGCCAATGGCAGCAAGTAATGCACTGGGTGGCTGGTTAGGCGCTAAATTAGCCATTAATAAAGGAAACGGTTTTATCAGAATGTTCTTTCTGGTCGTAGTAATTGGTACTTTGATCCGTTTTGCATACGACGTTTTTTATAAGTAAGCTACCGCCTGATAAGTAGTCTGGCTGTTACGTTTTTTTGTTTTAGGACACTATTAAAAATTTACTGTCTTAGTATCTTCATCATAGCCACTTAGTCACTTTCTTTTTCCATCTTTAATTCTTATTTTTGCATAAACAGAAAAAATTCATGCATAAATATATTGACCAGCTAAACGAAGCGCAAAGAGAACCCGTTCTGCAAAAAGACGGGCCAATGATTATTATTGCTGGTGCAGGTTCGGGAAAAACACGTGTTTTAACCATCAGAATTGCGTATTTGATGCATCAGGGAGTTGATGCTTTTAATATTTTATCGCTTACTTTTACGAACAAGGCAGCTCGTGAAATGAAGCACAGGATTTCTGATATTGTGGGACCGGCCGAGGCAAAAAACCTTTGGATGGGAACATTTCACTCGATTTTTGCACGTATATTGCGTTCAGAATCAGAACATTTGGGGTATCCTTCCAATTTTACCATTTATGATTCTCAGGATTCCCAGCGACTGATTTCTTCCATTATAAAAGAAATGCAGCTGGACCGTGATGTTTACAAACCAAAGCAGGTTTTAGGCCGAATTTCAAGTTATAAAAACAGTTTAATTACAGTAAAAGCCTATTTCAATAATCCGGAATTGCAGGAGGCAGATGCAATGGCAAAAAAACCGAGGTTAGGAGAAATTTACCAGCAGTATGTCGACAGATGTTTTAAGGCCGGAGCAATGGATTTCGATGATTTGCTATTGAAAACCAATGAATTGCTAACCCGATTTCCGGAAGTTTTATCCAAATATCAAAACCGTTTCCGCTATATTCTGGTGGATGAGTACCAGGATACCAATCACTCCCAGTATTTGATTGTAAGGGCTTTATCAGATAAATTTCAGAATATTTGTGTGGTAGGAGATGATGCACAGAGTATTTATGCTTTCCGTGGGGCGAATATCAATAATATTCTGAATTTCCAGAAAGATTACGAAGGCGTAAAAACTTTTCGACTGGAGCAAAATTATCGCTCAACACGAAATATTGTAGAAGCTGCAAATACTATTATTGATCATAATAAAACCAAATTAGATAAGATTGTCTGGACAGCCAATGATTTTGGACCAAAAATAAAAGTACACCGAAGCCTTACTGATGCTGAAGAAGGTCGTTTTGTAGCCAGTACAATTTTCGAGCAGAAAATGCAGAATCAATTGCACAACGGTTCTTTCGCTATTTTATACCGTACCAATGCGCAATCGCGTGCTATGGAGGATGCCCTGAGAAAACGAGACATACCGTATAGAATTTACGGAGGTTTGTCTTTCTATCAGCGCAAGGAAATCAAGGATGTACTTTGTTATCTGCGTTTGGTGATTAACCCGAAAGATGAAGAAGCATTAATTCGTGTGATCAATTACCCGGCACGTGGAATAGGGGATACAACAGTTGAAAAACTGACTATTGCAGCCAATCATTACAAAAGATCGATTTGGGAAGTAATGGTCAATATTGATAAAATTGACCTGAAACTGAATTCGGGAACGAAACAAAAACTAAACGATTTTGTAACCATGATCCAGAGCTTTCAGGTAATAGATCAGAACCAGGATGCTTTTTATATTACCGATTATGTAGCAAAAAAAACCGGACTGGTTCAGGAGCTTAAAAAAGACGCTACTCCCGAAGGAATGGCTAAAATTCAGAATATCGAAGAACTTTTAAACGGTATAAAAGATTTCACCGAGGGTCAAAAAGAAATTGATGGCGCCAGAGGAGCTTTGTCTGAATTTATGGAAGACGTAGCGCTGGCAACAGATCTGGATAAAGATACAAACGATGAAGATCGTGTCGCTTTGATGACCATTCACCTGGCAAAAGGACTCGAATTCCCTCATGTTTTTGTAGTCGGAATGGAAGAAGATTTGTTTCCGAGTGCCATGAGTATGAGTACAAGAAGTGAACTGGAAGAAGAAAGACGTCTGTTTTACGTAGCACTGACACGTGCAGAACATCAGGCCTATCTAACGTATGCACAATCGCGATACCGTTGGGGAAAACTAACAGATAGTGAACCATCACGATTTGTGGAAGAAATTGACCCGCAATATTTAGAATATTTAACGCCGGCCGAAAGCAACTATCGCTATAAGCCAATGATCGACAGCGATATTTTTGGCGATATTGACAAATCGAAACTGCGACTGGCAAAACCGGTAGGAGGAACTCCACCTAAATACATAACGGACAACGAACCGAAGCCGGATTTGAATATCCGAAAATTAAAACCGGTTGCAGGTACCAATCCAAATGCCGGAGCTCCCAATTTATTTGACAATAAGCTGACTGTCGGCAATATCGTAATGCACGAGCGTTTTGGTAAAGGAGAAGTGGTTAATCTGGAAGGCGCCGGACCCGATAAAAAAGCCGAAATCAAATTTGAAGTCGGAGGAATCAAAAAACTTCTGTTGCGATTTGCTAAACTGGATGTTGTAGGATAAAATAATGTTTAAGTTTCGTGTTTCAGGTTGTTTTGACTAACTTGAAACATGAAACCTGAAACAAACTAAACTTTTAAACAAAAAAAATGGCCGAATTTATAAAAATATATCCCGATAAACCCAGTGAAGCTGCAATTGCAAAGGTTGTAAAAGTGCTTCAGAATGGGGGACTGGTCATTTATCCAACAGATACGGTCTACGGGCTGGGTTGTGATATCACCAATTCGAGGGCTTTAGAAAAAATTGCAAAAATCAAGGGCGTAAAACTGGAGAAAGCAAATTTCTCGTTTATCTGCCATGATTTAAGCAATTTATCAGATTACGTGCGTCAGATTGATACAGCTACTTTTAAGATTTTGAAAAGAGCTTTGCCTGGGCCTTATACTTTTATCTTACCCGGAAATAACAATTTGCCGAAAGAATTTAAAAAGAAAACAACCGTTGGTATCCGTGTTCCTGATAATAATATAATACTGGAAATAGTAAGGCAATTGGGGAATCCCGTTGTGTCAACTTCAATCCGGGACGAAGATGATGTAATTGAATATACAACGGATCCGGAATTGATTTTTGAAAAATGGCAAAATCTGGTAGACCTTGTAATTGATGGTGGTTACGGAGATAATGTGGGTTCTACAATCATCGATTTATCAGAACACGAACCTGTAATTGTGAGAGAAGGAAAAGGCGATATTGGGATTTTGTAAAAAAAAACTGAAATTGTATAATAATCAAAAAATAATCCCTAACTTTAATATCAGTTAAAATTTAGTTAGTTAATTGAAAATAATGCTATTCTTGATTTATATTTAATTGGTTATTAAAAAAAGTTAAGAATACATAAAAGCAGGTCATTAGACCTGCTTTTTCTGTTTTTATAATAAAGAAAACAATGCTTTTTATTTCGCTTGTTTTTTCATTTCTTTTTCAATCATATCATAGAACTGATCGATTTTTGGCATAACCACAATACGTGTTCTTCTGTTACGTGATTTATTTTCAGGAGAATCATTAGCAACTAAAGGTACATATGAACTTCTACCTGCAGCAATTAATTTTGCCGGGTTAACACCTAAATCATTTGTTAATACACGAACGATTGAAGTAGAACGTTTAACACTTAAATCCCAGTTGTCTAGCAAAACACCATTACTTTTGTAAGGAACATCATCTGTGTGACCTTCAACCATACATTCGAAATCTGGTTTATCATTTACCACTTTAGCTACTTTAGCCAAAACTGATTTAGCTTTATCACTTACGTCATAACTACCGCTTTTAAATAACAATTTGTCAGCAATAGAAATGAAAACAACACCTTTTTCTACGTTGATTTCGATATCCGGATCGTTGATTCCAACAGCTCCTTTTAAGCTTGTTACTAAAGCTAACGTTACACTGTCTTTTTTAGTTAGAGCGTCTTGTAATCTTGATATTTTTAGATCTTTTTCTTTTAAACTTTCTAAAGATTTTTCAAGATTTTCAGCACCCTTTGTAGTTAATACCGTTAGGTCTTTTGAGCTGTTGATTAAATCCTGATTATGTTGTTTATAACTTTCTGCCGTAGCCGCCAATCCTGCTTTTTCTTCTAAACATGAATTAAGTTTTACAGTACAAGAATTTAATAAGTCCTGAATCTCTTTGTTCTTAGCTTCCAAAGCTGCATATTCCTTTTTAGAAACGCACGATGTTAAAGCCATTAATACTGATAGTGCAATTACTATTTTTCTCATAATTTTAATTTAATTAGACGTTGATTACAAATTTAGTTTTTAATATTTTGAATTCTGTTAAAGATTTCTTTAAATACCGTCAGTTTCTTTATGTAATACAAGTAAACGATACTTTTTACGGTATAGTATTGTTGTATTTGAAAATCTTTTCTTTTTCTTATATATTTTAAAGATATGCAATAAAATGAAAAATGTGCTTTCAAAATGGCAAAAGTATGCCGGAATTTTCCCTGTGTTACAAAACGCATCGCTGCAATTCCATCCAGAATCATTCGCGTGAAAATCACAAAGAAGAGTCCTTTTTTAGGAAGGTTTTTGACAAGCATTAATAACGAATTCCTGAAATTCAAATACGTTTTTTTAGGATTTCCATGCTGTAAAGTGGCTCCTCCCACGTGATAAACAGTTGATTGGGAATTGTATTTAATAATGTAACCCTCATTCAGGGCACGCCAGCACAAATCGATTTCCTCCTGATGGGCAAAAAAGGTTTCATCAAAACCTCCCAATTCGTGATACACTTGTTTTCTTATGAAAAAACAGGCTCCGGAAGCCCATGATAATTCACAATTATCCTCATATTGACCGTTATCTTTTTCGATAGTTTCAAAAATTCTTCCACGACAGTAAGGATATCCGTATTTATCGATAAAACCACCTGCTGCACCGGCGTATTCAAAATATTCCTTATTTTTAAAATCAAGAATTTTGGGCTGTATAATAGCAGTTTGATTTTCAAGAGCAAAGGTTTCAATAATAGGTTGTAACCAATTTTCGGTTACTTCAATATCAGAATTAACCAAAGCATAAATTTCGGCATCGATATGAAGTAAGGCATCATTGTAGCCTTTCGCAAAACCATGATTACCGTTATTTTGGACAATTTTAATGTTTGGAAAATTTTCTTTGACGAAATTTACAGAATCGTCTGTTGATGCATTATCAGCAACATATATGGTGGCTTCTTCCGAAAATTGAATTACGGAAGGTAAAAACTGCTCTAACAATTTTACCCCGTTCCAATTTAAAATGACGACTGCTATTTTATCCAAAAGTATTTTTTTATAATTTATTAAACTTGCCTGTAATCCGGTAGCGACTGTAAAAACTCATATTTTTCGTTTTCAAAATCCATTTGACAATAAAAATGACTCAGACCGTTGGTAACATTCAAAAACCGTGCCTTCATTGTCATATTATAACGTGCAATCTGATCAAAAGTTGCCTGTGAAATCCGTACTTCAGGAGCTTTACATTCGACTAATATATGTATAGAGCCATCAGGATTAAACACAACAACATCATACCTTTTTCGTAATCCGTTGACCGTAAGAACCTTCTCTACGTTTATCAATGATTTTGGGTATTTTTTTTCGTTCATCAAATAATGAACAACATGCTGGCGAACCCATTCTTCCGGGGTAAGAATGATAAATTTTTTCCTGATTTCATCAAAAATAGACACTTTATTTTCGCTATTTTTGAATCGGAAAGTATATGTAGGGAAATTTAATTGCTGCATAGCGCAAAAATATTAAAATAGTTTTAGGTTTCAGGTTTAAACTTGAAACTTTAAACTTGAAACAAAAGATTGAATGGACGAAGTTGTAAAAATTGTTAACGATATAAAAGCCGGAAATATTAAGCCAATTTATTTTTTAATGGGGGAAGAACCTTATTATATAGATAAACTGTCTGAATATATAGAACAGAATGTACTGTCAGAAGAAGAAAAAGGGTTTAATCAGACCGTTCTGTACGGAAGGGATGTTTCTGTAGAAGATATAGTTTCAACGGCCAAACGTTATCCTATGATGGCTGATCGTCAGGTTGTTATTGTGAAAGAAGCACAGGATTTGTCCAGAACCATTGATAAAATTGAGTCTTACGTAAATAATCCGATGGAAACTACGGTTTTGGTTTTTTGCTACAAATATAAAACACTTGATAAACGTAAAAAAGTCACCAAGCTACTTGCTCAAAACGGAGTAGTGTACGAAAGTAAAAAGTTATATGAAAACCAGGTAGGCGACTGGATCAAACGGGTACTTGCCGGAAAAAAATATACCATTGATCCAAAAGCAAATGCCATGCTGGTTGAGTTTTTAGGGACCGATTTGAGTAAAATTAATAATGAACTTGAAAAATTACAGATTATTTTGCCTCAGGGAACTGTAATTACGCCCAATCATATCGAAGAAAATATCGGTTTCAGTAAGGACTATAATGTTTTTGAACTTCGTAAGGCAATTGGCGAACGAAATCAATTGAAAGCCTATAAAATTGCTGAAAATTTTGCACATAATCCTAAAGAATATCCACTGGTAATGACAACGGGACTAGTTTTTGGATTTTTCATCCAGCTTTTGAAATACCATGGACTTAAAGATAAAAACCCTAAGAATGTCGCCGCAGCAATTGGCGTAAATCCTTATTTTTTAAAGGAATACGATTTGGCGGTAAAGAATTACCCAATGCGAAAAGTGAGTCAGATTGTGGGTGCACTGCGTGATATTGATGTAAAAAGTAAAGGAGTCGGGGCTAACGCATTATCGCAATCGGACTTGTTAAAAGAAATGCTGTACAAAATATTTAATTAAGCCGTGAAAATTCACGATATTTGCATTTCCGAAAAAAATAAATGACATTAAAAATTAATTAATCAATTATGGGAATGAATAAAAATACCGTTTTAGGATGGGCTACTTTTATAATGGTACTTATGGGATTGTTACTTATAGGTCTTGGAGCTTTTAGATACAGAGATGTTTCAGGCTGGGGATTTGTCGCTGTTGGTGTTGGCTTTTTTGCTAATGCCTGGGTTTTTAATGCGTTGAAAGGAAGAGTTTAGTTTGTTGTTGTGGCGAAAATAAATTTGAAGATTTAGAAATTTGGCAAAAAGCTAGAGAATTATGTCAATATGTTTAGTTATTGATTCAAACAACAACTTTAAAAACAAATTATTCACTAAAAGATCAAATCGACAGAAGTTCAGGATCTGTAATGGATAATATTGCAGAAGGTTTTGAAAGAAATGGAAATAGAGAATTTATACAATTTTTAAGTATTGCAAAAGGTTCAGCCGGGGAGGTAAAATCGCAATCTTACCGAGCTTTTGATAAAAAATTGATTTCAGAAGAACAACATTTGAGATTAAATGAAATGACTGAAATAGAAAAAAATAAAATAGGAGCGATGATGAATTATTTAAGGAATTGTGAAATCAAAAGACTTAAATTTAAATAATTTAACAATAAACTAATAACAATAAACATAATATGTCAGACGATAAGAAAGTAATTTTCTCAATGCAGAAATTGAGCAAAACCTATCAGGGAGCAGATAAACCGGTTCTTAAGAATATTTACCTGAGTTTCTTTTACGGTGCAAAAATTGGTATTCTTGGACTTAACGGTTCAGGAAAATCTTCTTTATTAAAAATCATTGCAGGAGTTGATAAAAATTTTCAGGGAGATGTTGTTTTTCAGCCTGGCTACACTGTAGGTTATTTAGAGCAGGAACCAATACTGGATGATTCTAAGACCGTTATCGAAATTGTGCGTGAAGGAGCTGCTGAAACTATGGCAGTTTTAGAAGAGTACAATCAGATTAATGATTTATTTGGTCTTCCTGAAAATTACGAAGATCAGGACAAAATGGATAAGTTGATGGATCGTCAGGCGGCTTTACAAGACAAAATTGACGCTCTTGGTGCCTGGGAAATCGATACCAAATTAGAAATTGCAATGGATGCGTTGCGCACTCCGGAAGGTGATACGCCTATTAAAAACCTTTCAGGAGGAGAGCGCCGTCGTGTCGCTTTATGCCGTTTGTTGTTGCAGCAACCGGATGTATTGCTTTTGGATGAGCCTACCAACCACCTTGATGCGGAGTCTGTACTTTGGTTAGAGCAGCATTTGGCACAATATGCAGGAACTGTCATTGCGGTAACGCACGACAGGTATTTCCTTGATAATGTGGCAGGATGGATTTTAGAGCTGGACAGAGGAGAAGGTATTCCGTGGAAAGGAAATTATTCTTCCTGGTTAGACCAAAAATCAAGCCGTATGGCACAAGAAGAGAAAGTAGCTTCCAAACGCAGAAAAACTTTAGAACGTGAGCTTGACTGGGTTCGTCAGGGAGCGAAAGGACGTCAGACGAAACAAAAAGCGCGTTTACAGAATTACGATAAATTATTGAACGAAGACCAAAAACAACTGGATGAAAATCTGGAAATTTACATCCCGAATGGTCCGCGTTTAGGAACTAATGTTATCGAAGCCAAAAATGTAGCCAAAGCTTTTGGAGAGAAATTGTTGTACGATAATTTAAACTTCACTTTGCCACAAGCCGGAATTGTTGGAATTATCGGACCAAACGGTGCCGGTAAATCAACCATTTTCAAAATGATCATGGGAGAGCAAAAAACTGACAGCGGAGAATTTTCGGTTGGTGAAACGGTGAAAATAGCTTATGTAGATCAGTCGCATTCTAATATTGATCCAAATAAATCGATTTGGGAAAACTTTGCCGACGGTCAGGAACTAATCATGATGGGTGGAAAACAAGTGAATTCAAGAGCTTATTTATCACGTTTCAATTTTGGTGGCGGCGAGCAGAATAAAAAAGTATCCATGTTGTCTGGGGGAGAACGTAACCGTTTGCACTTAGCCATGACCCTGAAAGAAGAAGGAAACGTACTTTTACTGGATGAGCCAACGAATGATCTGGATGTAAACACACTTCGTGCACTGGAAGAAGGTTTGGAGAATTTTGCAGGTTGTGCCGTAATTATTTCGCACGACAGATGGTTCTTAGACAGAATCTGTACACACATTTTAGCTTTCGAAGGAGATTCTGAAGTATATTATTTCGAAGGTGGTTTTTCTGAATATGAAGAAAACAAAAAGAAACGTTTGGGTGGTGATTTAACTCCAAAACGTTTGAAATACAGAAAGTTAATTAGATAATAGTTCTAATAATTTGCAAATTTAAAAATCCCAAATTCCAATTGTAAAAATTGAATTTGGGATTTTTTGTTTCTAGTCGTTATGATCCATGCCATTTTTGTCATTTCGGGGAACGGGAAATCTTAGTGAGTAACTTCGCAACGAAAATCAAATCTTTGTCGAACTTCTCGCGAAGATTTCTCGTTCGCCGCAATGACAATACTGCAGTGAAGAATTGGAATTTGGAATTTTTAAAAAATTTGGAATTAAAGAAATTTTGCCTTCAATTCCGGAGTAGGAATCATACAGCTTTCTTTTTTACCATACCATTTGTATCGATTTTTAGCAATATAATCGTAAATATAATTTCTAAATTTTTCCGGAAAAATTTTCAACACGGAAGATAAACTATAAATTCCACCCAAATCATTACCAATTTCAAGAACAGCAGAAGATTTATAATAGTACGCAACACCCGGATGATACAAAACAATGCTATCAATTTTATTTTGATCAATTCCTATATACTGACAAATCTCAATTCCCAATTCCGATTGCAAAGCCACAAACCTAAAAATATCTTTTTTGTCATGTTTGATGATAAACTGAACGGCGCCATTACATAAATTGCAGACTCCGTCGAAGAGGATTATTTTTTTGTTTTTTGGAAGATCTTTCATTTGGAAAATTTCAAGTTTAAGAGTTAGAGTTTTTAAGCTTTGTCAAAGCTTAAAACTTTGACAAAGCTTGCATCTGGTTGTCATTTCGACGAAGGAGAAATCTTCGCAAGTAGCTCCGCTGCTAAAATCCCAATCTTTGTAGAGCTTCTCACGAAGATTTCTCCTTCGTCGAAATGACAATATTGGAGATTTCTTAAAATGAAATAATAAGTAGTCATAAATGCGGCTTTTTTGCTATTGATTCTATCTATAGAAATTTAATTTTTTATAAATTTAACGAATCAAAAACAGCTTTCATAAATAAGCGTTAAGCGTCTTTTTTAAATTTTACAGCTTCGTTTACAGCTCCGGCCGAGATGTTTATTTAAATCGCTTTATTTTAATTTTTGACTATTTTTTAATGTTTTTAAACTGTAAAAACCGCAACTCAAAACTGAAACTACTTCTTACCCGCTTCAACAAACTCTAATTCATCCAGGCTTACTTTTGAAGTAAACATTCCGTAGTTTACCGTTGCTTTATTTTTTTCTATGGAATCAATACTTCCAACCGATCTTCCATCCTGCATTCTTACTCTGTCACCCACTTTCAGAATTGGTTTCGGTTTTTCGATAACAGGCTTTAGTTTCTTTTCTTTTTTCTCTTTTCTGATTTCTTCCACCTGAACCGTAACTTCGGCGATCACTTCTTTCTTCTTTTCGATTATCGCTTTTGCTTCTTTTGGAGTCGCTTTTTTACGTTTGGAATTTTCAATTTCAATAATTTTCAAAAATTCACCGATGAGTTCTTTTTTGTTTTTGTTATTGAAATATTTCTCCGAGATGTCTTCAATTTTTTGCCCAATGTAAATGGTCTTTTGGTTGCTGTCGTACAATTCCTGATAGCTTTCCAGTTTTTGTTTGATTTTTACATTGATGTTTTCCATTTTCTTGCTTTCCTCACGTGCCCTCGTTTCTTCTTCTTTCAAATTGATAGAAGTTTTTTCAAGCTTGGAACGTTCTTTCTGAAGGGTTGCAATCGTTTTATCAAAACGGACTTTGCCGACTTCAATTTTCTTTTTCGCACGATTAATCAATCCAAACGGAATGCCGTTTTTCAAGGCCACTTCAAATGTAAAAGAACTTCCGGCCTGACCAAGGGCCAGTTTGTACATAGGTTCAAGAGACTTTTCGTCAAACATCATATTGGCGTTTGTAGCAAAAGGCAATTCGTTGGCGAGAATCTTCAGATTAGAATAATGCGTCGTGATAATTCCGAAAGCTTCACGATGATAGAATTCTTCCAGAAAGATTTCTGCTAAGGCGCCACCCAATTCAGGATCAGATCCTGTACCAAACTCATCAATCAGAAACATGGTTTTTTTATTACACTTTTTCAGGAAATAATTCATGTTTTTCAATCGATAGCTGTAGGTACTCAGGTGATTTTCAATAGATTGATTGTCGCCGATATCTGTTAAAATCCTATCAAACAGAAAGGTTTCACTTCGTTCATGTACCGGAATCAGCATTCCGGATTGTAACATTAACTGGAGTAAACCAACTGTTTTAAGCGAAATTGTTTTTCCTCCTGCATTAGGTCCTGAAATAACAATAATTCGGTTATCTTGTTTTAATTCAATAGTTTGCGGATGCGTGATTTCGTTTTTCTGCTTGTTATTGAGATACAAAATCGGATGATACGCTTCCCTGAAGAATAATCTTCTTTCTTCCGTAATCGTTGGCAGAATTCCATTGATTCTGTTGGCGTACTTTGCTTTTCCAGCTACCACATCAATATCACTTAAAAACTCCTGATATTTAATTAATAACGGTAAAAAAGGACGAATTGCATTAGATAATTGCTTTAAAATTCGCGTAATTTCCTCTTTTTCTTCGTATTCAAGATTTGCTAATTCCCTTGAATATTGTAAAGTTGCTTCAGGTTCGATATAGGCAATACTTCCGGTTTTGGAACTTCCTAAAATAGAACCTTTTACTTTACGGCGATACATGGCCAAAACTGCCAAAACCCTGCGGTTCTGTACAAAACTTTCCTTAATATCGTCCAGATAGCCAAGACTGTTATTGTGGGTAAGGGCAACTCCAAAACTTTGGTTTACTTTACCGCGAACGATATTCATATTTTGACGAATGCTCAAAAGGGCAGGCGAGGCGTTGTCTTTTATCTCACCATATTTGTCT
Source organism: Flavobacterium sp. ENC (assembly GCF_020991415.1). Taxonomy (GTDB): domain Bacteria; phylum Bacteroidota; class Bacteroidia; order Flavobacteriales; family Flavobacteriaceae; genus Flavobacterium. The sequence continues at coordinate 755,532 of NZ_JAJMOY010000002.1, forward strand.
ACAATGGCGTCAATTAGTGTTACAATGTCTTTTGTATATTCGACTCTTGAAGCCCTTGCATTTAAATTCGGATAATAGTCATCGAATTTTTTAAGGAAATTCAGCAGGAAATTCGATGTTGATGAAAGCGTCGCAATTTTCCTGAAACTGCCCACTTCCAGAAAACTGTCTTCGATGGCCAGAAATTTAATTTCGTGCGTTATCGCGTCAAAACCATGATTGGGAATTGCGTTATTATTCTGAAACGACGAAACATATTCTGATGTCTGCATCAAAGCCTGCATCAAAGTTTCCTTGTCTCTAAATGGAGTTATATGTAAAGCTTTTTCCTTTCCAATGTCGGTATTGCAACCAGCTGAAATGGTTTCGAGTACGGTTGGAAATTGTAAGTCTTGTAATGTTTTTTCGGTAATACTGATCATTTATTCTCTTTATGAAGTCACGCAAAAGTACAAAAATTGTAGCATTGAATGAGGTAAAGTTTTGGTCTAATTTTATAGTGTGTAAATATGATTGCAATAAAAAAATTCCGAAATTCGCATAAAAAAAGTATGGACGTTAAAATGCATGATTCCTGGAAGCCCGTTTTGAAAGAGGAGTTTGAAAAGCCCTATTTCAACGAATTAATTGCTTTTGTAAAATCAGAATATGCGACCAGGATTTGTTATCCAAAAGGTAGCCAGATTTTTTCTGCTTTTGACCATTGCCATTTTGATCAGGTAAAGGTTGTAATCATCGGACAAGATCCGTATCACGGTCCTAATCAGGCCAATGGATTGTGTTTTTCTGTAAATGACGGAATTCCGTTTCCGCCTTCACTTCAGAATATTTTTAAGGAAATTGAAACCGATTTAAATAAGCCGTTACCAAAAACAGGTAATTTAGAACGTTGGGCAGATCAGGGTGTTTTTCTTTTAAATGCTACTTTAACCGTTCGACAATCTGAAGCAGGAAGCCATCAGGGAAAAGGCTGGGAAAAATTTACAGATGCCGTTATTAAGCAAATCTCTGCCGAGAGTAAAAATGTGGTTTTTTTACTTTGGGGAGGTTTTGCCCAAAAGAAAGCAGCATTAATTGACGCTTCAAAACATCATATTTTAAAATCAGGACATCCTTCACCTTTAAGTGCAAATAGAGGATTTTGGTTTGGGAACAAACATTTCAGCCAGACGAATGCTTTTCTGAAATCGAAAGGGATTCAAGAGATTGAGTGGTAATCTTACACCATATAGGTGACGTTAGTCACATATAAGTTTTATAGAATCTTGTCATTTTGGGGAACGAGAAATCTTAGTTGGCAACTTTGCAACAAGGATCTAATCTTTGTTGAGCTTCTTGCGAAGATTTCCCGTTGCTCGAAACGACAAAATGTTGATTATTTTTCTAAAGGTTTTTTGATGATTTCGTCTAAAACGGCTTTACTTTCGTAGTTAATTACCTTTAGGATAATTTCCTGATTTTTGATGGTTTTGCCTTCAATTACATAAAGTTTTCCTTTTTTGAAAGGCACATTGCTCTGATCAAAATCAACATCTCCGTAAGTTAGTGTTTTTCTAACATCGGCTGTGTCAACCCATTTTTCATTTAAGGTCTGAATTGCCTGTGGTGAATATTGAAAAGGTTTTGTACGCAGATTATTTAAAACCCTGGCATTTGGAAAGTAATTGCATCTGGTGTCTTTCCCACTAAAAACAAGCGCTACGAAAAAGCATCCCATAATAAGACCAATCAAATAATAAGCAAAACGATGTACGAACTTCATGAAATAATTTTTTGGCAAAGGTACATTAAAGTTCCTTTAAAAAACAAGTAAATTGATATCGTTATCCGGTAAATCAAACCATTCTCCAATGGCTTTATTAGTCAGGATTCCATGATACAGGTAAACTCCGTTTTTCAGTCCTTTATTGCATCTTATCGAACTTTCCAGGCCACCTTCTTCCGCTATTTGAAGCAGGTAAGGTGTTAAGATGTTACTTATTGAAAGTGAGGCAGTTTTGGAATATCGTGAAGGAATATTAGGTACACAATAATGCAAAACATTGCTTTTGATGAAGGTTGGTTTTTCATGTGTTGTAACTTCCGAGGTTTCAAAACATCCTCCGGTATCAATACTTACATCAACGATTACGGCACCTTTTTTCATGTGCTCTACCATAGTTTCTGTCACTATAATAGGACAGCGTTCTTTTCCGCGCATGGCTCCAATTGCAACATCGCAGCGTCTTAACGCTTTTAATAGTGCTTTCTGCTGTACGGTTGAAGTGAAGATTCTCTGGTTTAAATTATTCTGCAGGCGACGCAATTTGGTAATTGAATTGTCAAAAACTTTTACGTTTGCACCCAGGCCAATGGCTGTTTTAGCGGCAAATTCACCTACAGTTCCGGCTCCTAAAATGACAACTTCAGTAGGAGGGACGCCGGTAATATTTCCAAACAGAAGGCCTTTTCCAAATTCATCCGTAATCATTAATTCGGCAGCAATAAGGATCGAGGCAGTTCCTGCTATTTCACTCAACGATTTTACCGCAGGGTATGATCCGTCTTCATCTTTTATATATTCAAAAGCAAGTGCAGTGATTTTTTTTTGCGCTAAAGCTTCGAAGTATGTTTTTTTCTTGGTTTTTAACTGAATAGCAGAAATGATGATTGTTTCAGGATTAATCATTTCAATTTCAGCGAGAGTAGGCGGCTCTACTTTGAGCAGCATCGGACAGCCAAATACTTTTTTGGTGTCTTTTGTCACTTCTGCACCGGCATCTGCATATTCTTTATCGGTATAACTTGAACTTTCTCCGGCTCCGGATTCAATCATAACGCGATGACCTTCATAAGTTAATGAGTTCACGGCGTCAGGAGTCAGGCAAATACGACGCTCCTGATAACTTGTTTCTTTAGGGATTCCTATAAAAAGCTCTCTTTTAAATCGGCCCACTTCAAGTTTTTCTTCTTGTGGCAACAATTGTTGTTTCGTAAATGGAGTTAAGGTAATTGACATGGATTGTGCGAAAAATTAAGAGTACAAATTACGTAAAAAGTTTTAAAGTAAGTTTATATATATGTTACAATAATTATAATATTTGATTTAGTACTTATAAGTTATTTATATTGTTGCATACGTGATATTATTTAATCGTCATAAGCATTAATATAAACTTCAGTAGGATAAGAGGTTGCGCCGAAAAAAGTAAAACAGGTGTAAACAAAAGGATTTTCGGCAGATTCTTTTCCATTCCAAAATTTTCCTTTTATATCGAAGGTAATTTTATCGCGATTTGCATCGATCTGAGCGGAATAAAAACCCAGACGTTCCATTTCTTTTTGAATTTTTAAATGTTTGATATCTAAGGAATTATTTGTAATGTCAAACGTTCCTGATTCTGTTTGATTCATTTGCACGACTAATTGTTTAATCGAAAAATAATGAGTCATTAAAAACCCTGATAGATTAAAGTACACCCAATAAGAATAAAAACAAATGAAAACTGAAATAAAGATTCGGACAAAAATAGTCTGTCTTTTGTATAACAATATTAAAAGTATTTCAAGAATCAATAGCCCTATTCCTAGTATTTGATTCCAATAGAAAAGTGGTAAAATAATCAGGAAAATTAAAAGGATAAAAATAGTTTTCTTTAGCATTTTACTTAAATATATACTTTTGAATATGGATTCTTCTAACTAAAATATCTAAAAAACGCAATGCTTTTTTGAAAAAAAGAAACATGGTATTCTGAAATTTAGACTAATTCCAATTCTCTTTTTCCATTTGCCAGCAACTTAATATTAATCGTTGAAGTTTCTTCAGGAAGCAAATTTGCTATTTTTTCAGACCATTCAATAAAGCACCAGTTACCGGAATACAAATAATCATCTACACCCATATCCAAGGCTTCTGTTTCTTTGTTCAGACGATAAAAATCAAAATGATAAACAATTTGGCCGTCAGAAGTATAATATTCATTAACTAAAGAAAAAGTCGGACTGCTCGTGGCATCTTCAACTCCAAGAGTTTTGCATAATTGTTTGATTAAAGTCGTTTTTCCAACGCCCATTTCTCCGTTGAACAGAATGATTTTCTTTGGGTGCTGAGCCAATATTTGTGTTGCTGCTTCTTTAATCTGATCTAATGAAAAAATAATATTCATTTCTTAATTTTAATTTTGAATGGTTTTCAGTCGCAGTGTCAGTGTCAGTCGCAGTCTCAGTCGCAGTCTCAGTTTTCAGGTATAGAACTGATCGTGATGCTAAAACTTATTTGCCACGAATTTCACAAATTTACACTAATTTAAAGGTGTTATTTAAAGAGATTCGTGGCAACTTTTTTTTACTGTCAACTGAGACTGAAAACTGTGACTGTTACAGTAAACTTTCCTACTTAGGGTTAAATACCAAAAACGGAATAATCATTTCTTCTAATGAAATTCCACCGTGCTGGTATGTATTTCTATAATAACTCACATAATGATTGTAGTTGTTTACATAGGCCAAAAAGAAGTCGTTTTTAGCGAAAATAAACGAACTGCTCATATTTATGGCCGGCAAGCCAATATCTTTTGGTTCTTTTACGACATAGACATCTTTTTGCTCGTAAGTGAGACTACGACCGGTTTTATAGCGCAAATTTAAACTTGTATTTTTATCTCCAACTACTTTTGACGGGTTTTTTACATTAATAGTTCCGTGATCTGTAGTCAGAATCAGTTTGAAACCTAAAAGTTGAGCCTGCTGGATAATTTCCAGCAAAGGAGAATTTTTAAACCAGCTCAATGTTAATGATCGGTAGGCTTTATCATCTGAGGCGAGTTCTTTTACGACATCCATTTCAGTTTTGGCATGCGATAACATATCGACGAAATTATAGACCACTGTTACCAGATCATTGCCTTTTAAGGCTTTAAAATTCTCGGCCAGTTTTTTTCCGCCGGCATAATTGGTGATTTTAAAATAATCTTCTTTAATGTTTAAGCCCAAACGTTTCAATTGTGCGCTTAAAAATTCGGCTTCGTAAAGGTTTTTTCCGCCGTCTTCCACGTCATTTTTCCAGTATTGCGGAAATTGTTTTTCCATTTCAGTGGGCAATAAACCGGAGAAAATAGCATTTCTGGCATATTGTGTCGCTGTCGGAAGAATAGAGAAATACGGGACTTCTTTTTCCAGCTTATAGTAGTTGGCCACTACGGTTTCAAAAGATTTCCACTGGTCGTAACGCAAATTATCAATCACGACAAACAAAATAGGCTTGTCTTTCTTTTTGATTTCAGGAACTACTAATTCCTTAAACAGCGTATGTGACTGAATAGGTTTGTCTGCTTTTGGTGCAAACCAGTCTTCGTAATTACGTTCAATATACTTTCCAAATTGAGAATTGGCTTCTACTTTTTGAGATTCCAGTATTTCAATCATACCCTGATCATTGATGTTTTCGAGTTCTAATTCCCAAAATATCAATTTTTTGTATAGTTCCACCCAGTCTTCAAAAGAATTCACCATGGCTAATTCCATTGAGATTTTTCGAAATTCTTTCTGGTAATCTAAGGTTGTTTTTTCCGAAATTAATCTGGAATGATCCAGATTCTTCTTTAAACTCAGTAAAATCTGATTCGGATTTACCGGTTTTATCAGATAATCAGCGATTTTAGAACCAATGGCTTCTTCCATTATATATTCTTCTTCACTTTTGGTAATCATAATCATCGGAATGGCTGATTTTTTTTCTTTCATTTCAGAAAGTGTTTCCAGGCCGCTCATTCCGGGCATATTTTCATCTAAAAAAACGATGTCAAAATTATCTTCGTCAAACAGTGCAATTGCGTCTAAACCGTTGTTACAAGTGGTAACAGCGTAATTTTTCTTTTCGAGAAATAATATATGTGGTTTCAAAAGATCGATCTCGTCATCGACCCAAAGTATTTTTATCTTATCCATAAACAAAATTAATTTTAATGCAATTTAAAGGTATAGAACTTAAAAAGTATTAAAAATAGTATAAAATTCAGAATAACAAATTATGTTTTTTTTGCAAATACCTTTTGATGAATCAGGGTCTGATAATATACCCGTATGGAATGCCGTTATTTTTAAATCAAAAACCGAAAACTCTTTATAGTTATTTACTTATATTTGTTGACCTAAAAAAGAACCAAATAGTGACTCATATTAATAAGTTAAAAATATTCAATGACCCCATTTACGGGTTTATTTCCATCCCAAACGAGCTTATTTACGATTTAATCCAGCATCCGTATTTTCAGCGTTTGCGCCGTATTTCTCAAATGGGATTGTCTTATTTGGTCTATCCGGGAGCAAACCATACCCGTTTTCATCATGCATTAGGCTGTATGCATTTAATGCAGAAGGCGGTAGAAACACTTCGTTTTAAAGGAGTTGCTGTTTCGCCGGAAGAAGAAAACGCTTTATATATTGCTATTTTACTGCACGATATCGGTCACGGGCCATTTTCGCATGCCATGGAAAAAAGTATTGTGGAAGACGTGAATCACGAAGCTATTTCGCTATTATTTATGAATCAGCTGAATGACGAGTTCGAAGGAAAACTAAGTCTGGCCATTCAGGTTTTTAAAGGGGATTATCACCGGAAATTTATGTTGCAGCTGATTTCAAGTCAATTGGACATGGATCGAATGGATTATCTGAAACGCGATAGTTTTTACACAGGTGTTGCAGAAGGAAATGTCAATTCGGAACGACTGATCCAGATGATGAATGTGGTTGACGGCGTTTTGGTGATTGAAGAAAAGGGAATCTATTCTGTAGAAAAATTCCTGTTGTCACGAAGATTAATGTACTGGCAGGCTTATTTGCATAAGACCAGCCTGGTAGCAGAATTAATTTTGATGAAAGTATTAAAAAGAGCCAAAGAACTGACATTAAAAGGAGTGAGTCTGCCTTGCAGCGAACCGCTTTTGTACTTTATGAAAAACAAAATTACCCTTGAAGATTTTGATGCCGAAAAATTAGATTTGTTTTCCCAGCTGGATGATTTTGATATTATAAGCGCGTTAAAAGCCTGGCAGAAACAGGATGATTTTATACTTTCCACATTGAGTAAAATGATCATTAACAGGGATTTACTGAAGATAAAACTGAGTGCGGAAAAAATTCCCATGGAAGAGTCGCAGTCTTTAAAAGAAGAATTTGCGGAAGAACATCATATTACCTTAGTGGAAGCGGGTTATTTTATTTTCAGAGGAAAAATAAAGAATCAGGCTTACAGTAAAGAGGCCGAACCCATACGAATTTTGAAAAAAGATAAAACAATTGAAGATGTTGTTGAAGCTTCTGATCAGCTGAATTTGAAATCATTATCCAAACTGGTGACAAAATATTACATCTGTTTTCCAAAACAACTTATCTAAAATTAACATTTAAAATCTATTTTTTATATTTTTGTCGCAATGAAATTTACAGCAGAACAAATAGCAGGAATTTTAGAAGGAGAAGTTGTTGGGAATCCCAATGCAGAAGTTTCTCGCTTATCTAAGATTGAAGAAGGCGAGGAAGGATCGCTTACTTTTTTGGCTAATCCAAAATATATCAACTACATATACACTACAAGAGCTTCAGTGACCATTGTTAATGACAGTTTTATACCCGAAGCCGAAGTCACCACCACTTTGATAAAAGTAGAAGATGCGTATGCCTCTTTTTCTAAATTATTGGAATTTTACAACCAGGTGAAATTAAATAAAAACGGAATAGAAACGCAATCTTTTATTTCTGAAGGAACTAAATATGGAGAAAATTTATATTTGGGAAGCTTTAGTTATATAGGACAAAATGTGATTCTGGGAGATAACGTGAAAATTTACCCTAACAGTTTTATTGGAGATAATGTTGTTATTGGAGATAATGTATATATTTTTGCAGGCGCGAAAATATATTCTGAGACTATCATAGGGAATAACTGCACTATACATTCGGGAGCAATTATTGGGGCAGATGGTTTTGGTTTCGTGCCAAACGAAGAAGGCGTCTATAGTAAAGTACCGCAAATTGGTAATGTTATTATTGAAGACCACGTAGATATTGGTGCCAATACAACAATAGACAGAGCAACTCTTGGTTCTACGATCATTAGAAAAGGAGTTAAATTAGACAATCAGATTCAGATCGCCCATAATGTGGAAATCGGTAAAAACACGGTTATTGCAGCGCAGTCCGGTGTAGCAGGTTCTACAAAAATTGGCGAAAACTGCATGATTGGCGGGCAAGTAGGTATCGCAGGCCATTTAGTTATAGGTAATAATGTAAGGCTTCAGGCTCAGTCGGGAGTGGCAAGAAACATCAAAGACGATGAAATATTGCAGGGAACGCCTTCGCTTGGATATACAGATTTTAACAAATCATACGTACATTTCAAGAATCTGCCTAAAATTATAGCCGAACTGGAAGAATTAAAAAAACAAATAATAAACCCAAAAAATGGAAATAATGGTTAAACAGAAGACCATCAAAAATGAAATTTCACTAACAGGCGTTGGATTACACACTGGAAAAGAAGTTACAATGACTTTCAAACCAGCTCCAATTAATAACGGTTTCACTTTTGTACGAATAGATTTGCAAGGCCAACCGGTCATTGAGGCTGATGCTAATTATGTTGTTAATACACAAAGAGGTACCAATTTAGAAAAATTAGGTGTTAAAATTCAAACTCCGGAACACGTATTAGCTGCTTTAGTAGGCTGTGACCTGGATAATGTTATTATAGAATTAAATGCTTCAGAACTGCCTATCATGGATGGTTCATCAAAATATTTTGTAGAGGCTATTGAAAAAGCAGGAATCGAAGAACAAGATGGTAAACGTAATGTTTATGTGGTAAAAGAAGTGATTTCGTTTACTGATGAAACTACCGGAAGCGAGATTCTTGTAATGCCAAGTGATGATTATCAGGTTACTGCAATGGTTGATTTTGGGACTAAGGTATTAGGAACCCAAAATGCAACGATGAAAAGTATAGCTGATTTTAAAGACGAAATTGCGAATTCAAGAACTTTTAGTTTTTTGCATGAATTAGAGTCTTTATTAGAAAACGGATTAATAAAAGGTGGTGATTTAAATAACGCTATTGTATATGTAGATAAGGAAATATCTGATGCTACAATGGAAAATTTAAAGAAAGCTTTTGGGAAAGATAAAATTTCAGTAAAACCAAATGGTGTTCTGGACAATCTTACGCTGCATTATCCAAATGAAGCCGCAAGGCACAAATTGCTTGATGTTGTTGGTGATTTGTCATTAATCGGAGTAAGAATTCAGGGTAAAATCATTGCAAACAAACCGGGTCATTATGTAAATACTCAGTTTGCCAAAAAAATGGCAAAGATTATTAAAATTGAGCAAAGAAATCACGTACCGGTTTATGACTTAAATCAGGAGCCCCTGATGGATATTCATAAAATTATGGCCGTTTTGCCACACAGACCTCCCTTTTTGTTGATCGACAGAATTATTGAAATGTCCGAAAGTCATGTGGTGGGAATGAAAAATGTAACTATGAATGAAAATTTCTTCGTAGGGCATTTTCCTGAAGCACCAGTTATGCCAGGGGTTTTAATTGTGGAAGCAATGGCTCAGACAGGAGGAATTTTAGTTTTAAGTACTGTTCCGGATCCTGAAAATTATTTGACTTATTTTATGAAAATAGATAATGTTAAATTCAAGCATAAAGTACTGCCGGGTGATACTTTAATTTTTAAATGTGAATTGATTTCTCCGATCAGAAGAGGAATTTGTCACATGCAGGCAAATGCATATGCAAACGGGAAATTAGTAACAGAGGCAGAATTAATGGCTCAAATTGCAAGAAAACAATAATATAAATCAATTTTATTGTTTACGTTTGTTGCCCAAATCAGACTATTTTAATTAAAAATATAAAACATACAGATGAATCAACCATTAGCTTATGTTCATCCTGGCGCTAAAATCGCTAAAAATGTTGTAATAGAGCCTTTTACAACAATTCACAATAATGTTATTATTGGTGATGGTACCTGGATTGGTTCAAATGTAACCATCATGGAAGGCGCTCGTATTGGTAAAAATTGCAATATTTTTCCGGGGGCTGTAATTTCTGCAGTTCCGCAGGATTTAAAATTCGGCGGGGAAGATTCTTTGGCTATTATTGGAGACAATTGTACGATTAGAGAATGTGTAACAATAAACAGGGGGACAGTTGCTTCAGGACAAACGATTCTGGGGAATAATTGTCTCGTTATGGCATATGCCCACATTGCACACGATTGCGAAATTGGCAACAATGCTATTATCGTAAACGGAGTTGCACTGGCAGGCCACGTAGTAGTAGGTAATCATGCCGTAATTGGAGGTTTGGCTGCTATTCACCAATTTATCCATATTGGGGATCATGCTATGATTTCCGGTGGTTCTTTGGTAAGAAAAGATGTTCCGCCTTATACAAAAGCAGCAAAAGAACCGTTATCCTACGTAGGGATTAATTCTGTAGGTTTACGAAGAAGAGGTTTTAGTACCGAAAAAATCAGGGAAATTCAGGAAATCTATAGAATTTTATACCAAAAAAATTACAATACAACACAAGCTTTAAGCATTATTGAAGCTGAAATGGAAGCTACTCCTGAGAGAGATGAGATTCTTGATTTTATCAGAAATTCATCAAGAGGAATCATGAAAGGTTATTCGGGGAATTATTAATTTTAGAGTTTAGATTTCTGATTTTAGATTTCTAAGCTGCAGTATATAAAATTAAAAAGATTAAAATATTATAAAAAATGTAGATCGGTTTTTAAAAATCTAAAATCTACATTCTAAAATCTAAAATAAAAACAAAATGGCATCTACATCAGATATTAGAAACGGATTGTGTATTAAATTCAACCACGATATTTATAAAATAGTTGAATTTCTTCACGTAAAACCTGGAAAAGGTCCGGCTTTCGTAAGAACAAAATTAAGAAGTTTAACTACAGGAAGAGTATTGGACAATACATTTTCTGCAGGGCATAAAATAGACGATGTGCGTGTTGAGACGCATAATTACCAGTTTTTATATGCTGAAGGAGATGAGTTTCATTTTATGAATACAGAATCTTTCGAGCAGATTTCTTTGAATAAAAACATTTTGGATGCTCCGGGATTGTTGAAAGAAGGAACAAGTGTAATGGTTCAGGTAAATACGGAAACGGATCTGCCTTTGTCAGTAGATATGCCTTCTTCTGTAATTCTTGAAGTTACTTATGCTGAACCGGGTGTAAAAGGAAATACAGCTACAAATGCTACAAAATCTGCTACGGTAGAAACAGGAGCAACAGTAAACGTTCCATTGTTCATCAACGAAGGTGATAAAATAAAAATTGATACCGCTTCAGGAAATTACATGGAGCGTGTAAAAGAGTAGTTTATTAATTAAGATAATTTGTCAATGAGTCAATTAGATAATTTGTGAATCAACACAATTTGAACATTTATTTCTAACTGACTCATTTTCTAATTGACACATTTTCTAATTGACAAATTTTCTAATTATAAAATATGAAATTTCCAAAAGTTCAATCTTTACAAGAAATTGCAAATTTGCTTCAATGCGAATTTATAGGTGACAAAGACTTTCCGGTTTTAGGCATGAATGAAATACATGTAGTTGAACCAGGCGATATCGTTTTTGTTGACCATCCCAAATATTATGACAAAGCTTTACAATCGGCTGCCACTATTGTCTTAATCAATAAGAAAGTAGATTGCCCGGAAGGTAAAGCTCTTTTAATTTCTGATGACCCCTTCAGGGATTTTAATACGCTTACAAAACATTTTAAACCTTTCCAGTTTGCCAATGTAGCTGTTTCGGCTTCTGCAACTATTGGGGAAGGTACTGTTATTCAGCCGAATAGTTTTATTGGTAACCATGTGAAAATCGGAAAGAACTGTCTGATTCATTCCAATGTTTCTATTTACGATCATACCGTAATTGGTGATAACGTAATCATTCATGCCGGTACTATTCTGGGAGCTGATGCTTTCTATTACAAAAAACGTCCCGATGGTTTCGATCAGTTGATTTCAGGAGGAAGAGTTGTAATTGAAGATAATGTGGGTATTGGTGCACTTTGTACTATTGACAAAGGTGTTACCGGAGATACCACTATCGGAGAAGGTACTAAAATTGACAATCAGGTACATGTCGGGCATGATTCCGTAATAGGAAAAAAATGTTTAATCGCATCGCAAACTGGTATTGCCGGTTGTGTTATTATTGAAGATGAAGTAACGATCTGGGGACAGGTTGGAACAACAAGCGGTATTACGATAGGAGCGAAGGCTGTTATTATGGGACAGACAGGAGTAACAAAATCGGTTGAAGGCGGGAAATCGTATTTCGGAACCCCAATCGAAGAATCAAGAGAAAAGTTAAAACAACTGGCCAATATCAAAAAGATTCCTGAAATTCTAAATAAATTGAAGTGATATGTCTATAAAAGAATTTGTTCAAAAGTTTTATAAGTCGGATGCCCTGATTGACAGCGAAATCATGAAAGCTTATTTGCATCCTGAAGTTACGGTAGAATGGAACAGTACAAAAGGATTAATTGTCCTGAATCATGATTCAATGCTGGCTATGGCTAATGAATTAAGTCGTGCTTATGTGCGTTCAAAAGTAAGAATCAGCCATATTATTGCCGAAGATGATTTAGTATCAATACGTTATTCCCATTACGTTAAGACGATTGAGAACCCGAGAGAAGAAATGTTGCTGGCCCACTTTTCTACGATTTGGCAGATTAAAGACGATAAATTATATCGCGGTTTTCAAATGAGTCAATTTTCTTAATTTTTTTGATGACAAAAAGGTTAAAATACATTACAAAACCTTATTTTTGCATCACAATTTTAAAAACTACATAAAATATATATCATGAGTGTTTTAGTTAATAAAGATTCCAAAATAATTGTTCAAGGATTTACAGGTAGCGAAGGAACTTTCCACGCTTCTCAAATGATTGAGTACGGTACTAATGTTGTTGGTGGTGTGACTCCTGGAAAAGGAGGAACAAGTCACTTAGGCCGTCCGGTTTTTAATACAGTAAAAGATGCTGTAGATCAGGCCGGAGCTGATACTTCTATCATTTTTGTTCCGCCGGCTTTTGCTGCTGATGCAATTATGGAAGCTGCTGATGCTGGAATTAAAGTAATTATTGCTATTACAGAAGGAATTCCTGTAGCAGACATGATTAAAGCAAATAATTACGTTAAAGAAAGAAATTCCAGATTAATCGGACCAAACTGTCCTGGTGTAATTACTCCGGGAGAAGCTAAAGTTGGTATTATGCCAGGTTTCGTTTTCAAAAAAGGTACAGTTGGTATCGTTTCTAAATCAGGAACTTTAACTTACGAAGCTGCTGATCAGGTGGTAAAACAAGGTTTAGGAATTACTACAGCTATTGGTATTGGTGGAGATCCAATTATTGGAACTACAACTAAAGAAGCTGTTGAATTATTAATGAATGATCCTGAAACTGAAATTATCATCATGATTGGTGAAATTGGAGGTCAGTTAGAAGCTGATGCTGCTAAATGGATCAGAGCTGATGGTAACCGTAAACCAGTTGTTGGTTTTATCGCCGGAGAAACTGCTCCTGCTGGTAGAACAATGGGTCACGCAGGTGCTATTGTTGGTGGTTCTGATGATACTGCTGCCGCTAAAAAACAAATCATGAGAGACAACGGAATTCACGTTGTTGATTCACCAGCTGAAATTGGTAAAAAAGTAAAAGAAGTATTGGGTTAATCTCCAATATTCAAAATAACAAATTCCAAAAAAGTCTCAATATTTTGTTGAGACTTTTTTACATTTTTAAAATGACTGGAATTTAATTTAAAACTTAGCGACTCAGATTCTCAGAACCTTAGAAGCTTAAACAAAAGAAATATGTACAAAGAATTAGAAAAATTTAAAGTAAGCAATAGTTTTACTTTTACTGTTGAAGATAGTTTAGAACAAAGCTGTAATGCTCCGGAAGCGGGTGCAGGCGTTTTTGTGGTGTATGCTGTTGAAGGTGATGCAAAAGAATTAATCATGGTAGGTTCTACAGGAACTGTTCAGAATGACGGAACTTTAAAAAGTAAAAATGGTGGTTTATACGATAAAATCGTAAACGGACACCAGTTTGCTAAAACAGGAAGAAAATATTCCTGGCCTGCACAAATGAAATTAGAAGAGATTACCGCACTTGAAGTGGTTTGGTATGAGACTTTTACTGCTGAAGTAAAAGGAATTCCAACTACTGTTGAAGGACAGGTTTTACAAAATTTCTTAGATGAAAATGGTAAATTACCAAGATGGAATGTTGCTTTCTAAGCAATCCCTTTTTCAATAAAATTATTAAGAAGCCTTGCTATTATTTAGTAGGGCTTTTTTTATTAAGCGCTAGGTTTTGATTTTTTGAGTTTCTATATTTATGGCCCGAAAATAAATTAATATATGATAAAAAACTACTTTTCTTTAGTACTGATTTTCTTTTTTTATGCTGCCGGCGCACAAGTTGTAACTATTCCGGATGCTAATTTCAAAGCCAGACTGCTGACATCTTCCTCTGTTAATTCAGTTGCAAGAGATCTCTCCGGAAGTCCTGTTAAAATTGATAAGAATAACAATGGATTGATTGAGGTGAGTGAAGCGTTAAATATAAGCTATCTGGATCTTTCTTTTTCACAAATCCAATCCATGGAAGGGATCAGCAGTTTTGTAAATGTTACGTATCTGGATTGTAAAATCAATGCGCTTTCCAGTTTAGATGTGAGTCATTTAAATAAACTTGTTTCGCTGAATTGTAATGGAAATAAAATTAATTCATTGTCTTTGAGTATATCGGCGGCAATTGAGACATTAAATTGTAGGGATAATGAAATTGCAACACTAAAATTAGACGGGTTTACAAAACTGAAATCATTAATTTGTGACTATAATAAACTAACTAATCTATCTCTACTTAATTGCGTAAATCTTTCCACTCTGACTTTTAGCTCTAATCCGATTACGGATATAAATGTGTCAGGATGTAAATCGTTGACAAGTCTTACCTGTAATAGCATGCAATTAAATAGTTTAGATGTTTCCGGCTGTACGTCATTAAACTTTTTAAATTGTGCAATTAACAAATTAACAAGCTTAAATGTAAAAGAATTAAATAATTTACAAACTTTATATTGTTCCAACAATCAGATTAAAGATCTTGACATAAGCAATTTACCTAATTTACAAGTTGTTGAATGCCAGTATAATGATATGGAAACCTTAACAGCTGTAAATTGCGTACAACTGAATCAGCTTAATTTTGTAGTTAATCTGTTAACGACCGTCAATCTTTCAGGCTGTACCTCTTTGGTTGCTCTTGACTGCTCTAATTCATCAAAAATAACAAACTTAAATGTTTCAAATTGTACATCGCTTACTAGCCTTAGCTGTGGTAATAATGATATATCAGTCCTTAATTTAGAGGGTTTAAATAACCTTACCTTTTTAAGCTGCTATAACAATGAATTGGATCATTTAGATCTTTCGAAATTAGTAAAACTTCAATCCTTAAGTTGTTCCGGAAATAACTTAACTACGCTGGATTTGAATGGTTTGGTCAATTTAAAAGAGATAGATTGTGACGGAAATAAATTTTCATCACTTGAATTTAAAGATCTGCCCAATCTTGAACTCATTGACTGCACTTATGGCCAGCTTGTAAACCTGGAGTTGTCAAACCTGCCCAAGCTTAAAACTCTCTATTGTTATAACAATACGATTCAGGCATTAAATTTTAAAGGCTTACCCAGTTTATATGAATTGTTTTGCGAAAATAATAGTTTAAAAGAATTAGATTTCTCGGAAAATTATAAATTGGCAAAGCTCTATATCTCCAATAATCCACTGGAGTTTCTGAATCTGAAAAATGGTTCAAAATTGGCTGAATTTCGTTCAATGAATCTTTCTTTTATGAAATATGCATGTCTTGATGAATTTGAAATTGATTTTATCAAATATGAACTGAATTCAAGTAAGGCAGAAATCAATACGTATTGTTCGTTTACGCCCGGAGGAATTTTCTATGAAATTAAAGGAAATCAGAAACTGGACGCTGAAAACAATGGATGTGATACTTCGGATGCTGCTTATCCAAACCTGAATTTCAGCATAACAGACGGAACCAATAAGGGAAATATAATTTCAGATAGTTCCGGAAATTACGCTATTGCAGTAGGAGCAGGAACACATACGATTGTGCCAATCCTGGAAAATCCGGACTATTATGAGGTATCACCGGCTTCTTTAAATGTTACTTTTCCGGCAGAATCCACTTCATTTACCCAAAACTTTTGCGTAACACCAAAAGGGGTTCATCAGGATCTGGAAGCCACAATTTTAGCCCTAAATCCTGCGAGACCTGGATTTGACGCTACTTATAAATTAGTATTCAGAAACAAAGGCAATCAGGCGAAATCAGGAACTGTTTCTTTTGAATTTAATGATGCAATTTCTGATTTTGTAGCGGCCAGCCCAATTATTTCAGGACAAAGTACCAATAAACTTGTTTGGGATTATCTGGATTTAAAGCCATTGGAAACGCGCGAAATCACGGTTACTCTTAGTCTTAATGCACCGACTGAAACACCTGCTGTAAATATGGGGGATCGTTTGAGTTTTGAGGCTTTAATCACGCCTGAAACAGATGATGATACACCAGAAGATAATGCTTTTGGATTACGCCAAACCGTTGTAGGATCTTATGACCCTAACGATAAAACGTGTCTGGAAGGTGATGTGATCACGCCGGAACTAATAGGAGAATATGTTCACTATTTAATTCGTTTTGAAAATACCGGAACGTATCCGGCAGAAAATATTGTAGTAAAAGACCTGATCGATACTTCAAAATTTGATCTTTCGACTTTGGTGCCCACTGGAGCAAGTCATTCTTATATCACTAAAATTTCTAACGGTAACAAAGTAGAGTTTATCTTCGAAAAAGTAAACCTTCCTTTTGATAATGCGCATAATGACGGTTATATTGCTTTTAAAATCAAAACTTTGCCGACTCTAAAAGTGGGGGACTCGTTTACAAATGAAGCCAATATTTATTTTGATTACAATTTCCCGATTTTAACAAACAAAGCAACTTCTACTTTTAAAACTTTGGGTATTTCGGATTTTGAATTTTCAAAGTACTTCAGTATTTATCCAAATCCGGTTAAAGATGTTTTAAACATTGCTTCAAAGAATAATTTAGAAATAGGAGCATTGGCCGTTTATGATATTTTGGGACAATTGGTGATTGCTGTTCCCAATGCCCGTGCTACTTCTTCAATTGATGTTTCAAGTTTAAGAACGGGTAATTATATTTTAAAAGTAAAAACAGACAAAGGAAGTTCAGCAGTAAAATTTATTAAAAAATAGAGCCGGAAATTTAGGTTATAAAATCTGACATTTTTAAATAAAAATAACTTTAACATTCGCTCACGTGGCCTGTTAAATCAATAAAAGAGACAGTTTTCTATGTTAGAAAACTGTCTCTTTTGTGTAAAAAAATTGGTTTTAAATATTTGCTTTTATATATTTATCGCACAAATCCAAAGAATAATGTTAAAAAACTGTATTCTATGTATTAAGTAAAAATATCTTTTTTAGGAATTCTGCCTCCAAATAAATTATGAAAGCCACAACCGTACCAAACACTTTTGATGATATTACACTTTGGAATAAGATGAGAGAAGGTGATGAAAAATCATTTTCGATGTTATTCAAAAGATATTACGATGATTTAGTGAGCTATGGTAATTCACTCTCGCCTGATACAGAAAAAGTGCAGGATTGCGTGCAGGACGTATTTATAGACTTATGGAATTACAAAGAAAAAGTGCAAAGCGCTGTCGTTGTGAAAGCGTATTTATTGTCAAGCGTCCGTAAAAGGATTGCACGCTTGTACCAAAGAGATCATATTTTTCGCAAATCGACCAGTATTGACGCTGTATCTTTTCATATGGAATTTTCGGTAGAACACGAACTGATTGATGATGATTACGCTACAAAGCAAAAAGTGCTCCATTTAAATAATCTGTTGAACAATCTTCCCGCAAGACAAAAAGAGGCCTTATACCTGCGATACCATCAGGGTCTGGCCGTAGAGCAGATTGCAGAAATGCTGGATATAAATTACCAGTCAGCTAGTAATCTGGTATACCGTGCCTTGATTACGCTCCGTAAGGAATGGAAAGGTGCTTTATCCCTAATTACTCTATTATCTTCAGGTACTTTTTAAAAATAGTAAAAAAAAATAAAAAAAAATCACAATTTGGTGAGTATATAATAAGAGTGCTGTCCTCTATGTTTTTGTAACCTCATTTTACAGATGCAAAAACGTAACACCTATACCGAAATTGAAGATTTTTTATCTGATGAATCATTCCAGTCCTGGATCTTATCTAAAGTTGATGAAGACGGCTGGGAAGAATGGACGCTGGAAAATCAGCAACGTGCAAAATTGGTGGAAGAGGCAAGATTATTATTGCTTGCCATGAAAGTCCCGGAATCTAAATTATCAGCTTCCGATATTCACAAGGCGTTACAAAATACCTGGGCTAAAATTGAAAGCAGCGAGAAGCGTATTAATTTCGGTCAAAATACCAAACAACGATTTCTTAAAAAATATTTTCTTTCCGGAGTTGCAGCAACCTTATTTTTTTGCTTACTGTCGGTTTGGTTTTACAAAAGCAATTTTAGCGAAGGCCATGAAATTGTAACCTACAAGGAACTTATAGATAAAAATAGTGAAGGACTGGTAGAGCAGACCAATAATTCCAGTAAACCACAAATCATTACACTGTCTGATGGCAGTTCCGTTTTATTACAGCCCAATAGTAAATTAAGTTACCCTAAAATCTTTACCGGAAACGAAAGAAAGGTGTATTTGTCCGGCGAAGGTTTCTTTGAAATTAGTAAAAATCCTAAAAAGCCTTTTTTCGTTTATGCAAACGAAATCGTCACGAAAGTTGTAGGAACTAGTTTTAGAGTTAAAGCTTATTCTGATCAGCCTGATGTCGAAGTTCTTGTTCGCACCGGTAAAGTTAAGGTAAAATCCAATGAGTTAGTGTCGTCATCAGATAGGGAAGTAGTCTTGCTTCCTAATCAGGCATTGCGTTTTTTAAGGCGTGATTTGACTTTTAACAAAATCACCAATATTACACAGGATGAAACCTTGTCCGGCAGTGTTGGTAATATTGAACAGTTAAGTTTTGAATTTACCGACATTCCTGTTTCCCAAATCTTTGAGACCATAGAACAGGCCTACTTAATTGATATTGATTACCCCCATGAAAAGTTAAAGGATTGTCATCTGACCACGTCATTAAGCGATCAGCCCCTCACGGAAAAACTGAAAATTGTCTGCAGAAGTATCGGCAATAACACCAGTTTTGAAATGAATGGAAATCAGATTATTATCACATCTGAAGGATGTAATTAATTTTTTTGAAAGTGGACATAACGGCAATTCTGCTGTTAACGGAATATTTAAAATGTAAAATCCTATAATTTTTAGAATAGACATACAGGATTTCTGAAATAGAAGGACTTTATATAGATCAGATAACTTCAACATAAAAACATTCAAAAATAAAAAACAAAGGCCTATGTGAATTTAAATGCAAAAAAAAAGTGCCGAGATGCTGTAACATTTCGACACTTTATTAAAGTTGAATTGCTTTCTGTAAAAAGGAATTCATTCGTTTCTTAAAATACGCTCTAAACAGTATTAATCAAAACAAACCAAAATTATGAAAAAACCAGTTGTTAAACAACGATTACTCCATCGAATCATGAAAATAACACTATTTCAGTTTGTCTTAGCACTTATATTTTCAAGTGTAGCTATGGCAAACGATGTAAATGGACAGAAAAAATTAGATACCAAAGTAACAATTACAGTTGAAAATTTAACTTTGGACAATGCTTTATCTAAACTTTCAAAATCTGCTCAGGTAAAATTTTCTTATAATTCAAGAATAGCCCAATTGAACCAGAAAGTGAGTATTGAAGCTAATAATGAAACGCTATCCGCTATTCTATCCAGAATTTTGGAACCGTTGAATATTTCCTATGCAGAAATTAGTAATCAGATTGTATTGCAGAAAAGCACTAAAAACCTGTTTTCAGATTCACAAAATACAAATTCACTATTTGAAGCTTTAGTTCCGGGACCAGTTATCAAAGGAAAAGTTACAGATCCAAGCGGTGTTCCGCTTCCGGGTGCAACTGTCTTGGCTAAAGGGACCAAAATAGCGGTACTGACCGATTTTGACGGTAATTTTTCTATAGATATGCCGGCCAATAGCACAGCACTGGTCATTTCTTATGTGGGTATGGAAACTAAGGAAATTGGAATAGAAAATACGACACCAACCATTGTGCTGAATGAAGCAGGACAAAATTTAAAAGAAGTGATCGTCACTACAGGTTACGAAAAAACATCCAAAAGAACTTTTACAGGAGCCATCAGTAAAATCTCGGGAACAGAATTAAAGGTAGACGGGGTCGTGGATATCAGCAGAATGATTGAAGGAAAAGCAGCCGGGGTGACCGTTCAGAACGTTACCGGTACATTTGGTACTGCACCTAAAATTACGGTGCGTGGATCTTCTTCTATTTTTGGAGATACGAAACCATTATGGGTGATTGACGGTGTTGTACAGGAAGATATTATCAATATTTCTTTTGCGGATTTAGCTTCCGGAAATTCCGAGACCTTGTTAAGTTCTGCGGTTGCAGGATTAAATTCAAACGACATTCAAAGCATTGAAATCCTGAAAGATGCCTCTGCTACTTCAATATATGGTTCAAGATCATTGAATGGAGTTGTAGTAGTGACTACCAAACAGGGACGCAGGGATTCTCCGTTAAAAGTGAATTATTCTGTTGAAAATACGGTACGAACAGTTCCAAGTTATACGCAGTATGATATTTTAAATTCTCAGGAATCCATGAGTATTTTAAAAGAAATGGAACAAAAAGGATTTCTGGATATGCCATCCACGCTTCAGGGGAGATATGGCGGGGTTTACAATCTTCTTTCCAGAGAAATTGATCTCTACAAGACTTCTAATGGTCAGTTTGGAGTGAAAAATGAACAGCCTTATCAGAATGAATTTTTAAAGAAATATGAATTAGCCAATACCGACTGGTTCAAAGTTTTATTCAGACCTTCCATTACACAAAATCACTCGCTGAGTTTTTCAGGTGGTGGAAAAAACAATACGTTCTATGCTTCTTTGGGCTATTATGCCGATCCGGGATGGACTATTGCGGACAGCGTTAAACAATTATCATCCAACATCAAAGGGACTTTTTATGTGAATGATAAATTGAATATTACCTTATCTACCATGGCTTCTGTTCGTGACCAGAATGCTCCGGGGAGTTACGAAAGCCAGCAGGATGTTGTGTTTGGTAACGTAACGAGGGATTTCGATATCAATCCGTTTAACTATGTTTTAAGCACCAGCAGAACGCTAAGGCCTTACGATGACTTCGGGAATAAGGAATATTACAGAAACAACTGGGCACCAATGAATATTATAAATGAACTGGAGAACAATATTTTAGAGATTAAAGTAAAAGATATGCGTTTCCAGTTGGATGTGGATTATAAAATCAACAAACACTTAAGCTATAACCTTACCGGTTCTGCGCGTTATGCAAATACCAGCAGAGAACACAAAATCTACGAAAATTCCAATGTAGTAGAAGCGTACAAAGCAGGTACGGAATATGGGGCAGACGGTGCCAATACGATCGTTAGAAATGCCAATATCTTTTTATATAAAAATCCGGACGATTTAACAGCACAGCCCATTTCAGTGTTGCCAAATGGAGGATTCTTAAGAAAATTTACAAATGATCTGACTTCGTACAATATCCGAAACAGTGTGACCTACCGAAATACTTTGAATGACAAACATGAATTAGAAGGCTTTTTTGGAACTGAATTAAGATCATTAGACCGAAACAGTGACAACTTTACAGCTGCCGGAATTCAGTACGACAGAGGACTTACCGCTTTTACGGACCCAAGAATTATTGAAAAAATAATCAATGAGGGAAGTTCTTATTACGGTTTTAATACCGAAAGAGAAAGAACAGTTGGTTTCTTCGGAAAAGTAGGGTATACGTACGATCGCCGTTACACCGGTTCGATTACAGGACGTTATGACGGATCAAACAGACAGGGAAACAGCGGTTCATCAAGATGGCTGCCTACTTATACCGTGAGTGGAAAATGGAATGTTGCTGAAGAAAAATTCATGAAAGAGATAACGGCTGTAAATAATTTAGCTTTAAGAGCTTCTTACGGACTTACCGCTACGGCAGGACCAGCCACAAATTCATTGGCGATTTATAAAAGTTTTATTACAGATCGACTGGGGATTTCCGACAGAGAAACAGGAATTAATATTGACGAATTGCAAAATGCGGACTTAACCTGGGAAAAACAATACGAAACTAACGTCGGTGTAGATGTAGGAATGTTTAATAACAGAGTACAATTTACAACAGATGTATATAGCCGTAAAGCGTTTGATTTGGTTGATTTCGTAGTGACTTCAGGAATTGGAGGACAAAAAATCAAACAGGGAAATAATGCCAATATGGAAACAAAAGGTATTGAAGTTGGTTTTACAACCCAAAACATTGCAACCAGCAATTTTAAATGGTCTACAACGCTTAATTTTTCGGTATATAACCAGAAAATCACCAAACTGGAAAATCAGCCAACAGCATTTGATTTGGTTGACGGAAACGGAGGAAACGCTGTCGGACGTCCCAGAAATTCAATTTATTCCTACCAGTTCACAGGTCTGAACAATCAGGGATTACCGACTTTTATCATGCAGGATGGAGAGTCAGACAAAGTAACAGGAGCGAATTTCCAGGATACTGAAAATGTAACCAAATACCTGAAATACGAAGGGTCAATTGAACCAAATAAATCAATTGGTTTGGCCAATACGTTTACATACAAAAGATGGTCGCTATATGTGTTTGTTGTAGGTTCAGGCGGAAATAAAGTTCGTTTAAATCCGGCTTTCAGCAGTCAGTACGATGATTTGACTGTATTTACAAAAGACTTTACCAACCGCTGGATCAATCCTGGTGACGAACAGTATACGAATGTTCCGGTAATTGCGGACAAAAGATTAATTACCAATTACGATGGGACAAATGCGTTAGGACGTGCCTACAATACTTACAACTATTCTGATGTAAGAATTGCTGACGGTGATTTTGTGAGACTAAAAAATGTTTCGCTTAGCTGGGAATTTCCAAATGATTTCAAGAAAAAATTAGGAGTAAGTACTTTTACGTTAAAAGGTTCTGCGGTTAATCCATGGCTGATTTATTCAGATAAGAGATTAAACGGACAAGATCCTGAATTCCGTAATACAGGTGGTGTTGCTTTTCCAATTACAACACAGTACAGTTTTTCTTTAAACCTTTCATTTTAATATAGTTGATTATGAAAAATATAAAATATATAAAAATCACACTGGCATTCTTACTGATCATTACGCTCAGCAGCTGTGATGAATTTCTATCCGAAGTGCCGGATAACAGAACGCAGATAGATACACCGGATAAGATTTCAGAATTACTGGTAAACGCCTACCCGGAAGCCTCTTATCTTGATTTTGCCGAAACTATGTCGGACAATGTTGCTGATGCCGGACTGAACAACTCTAATATAAAGAACGAGCAGAGTTACTACTGGGAAATGCACGATCAGACCAATGTGGATAGTGAAGGAAACTATTGGGATGCCTGCTATAAAGCCATTGCACATGCCAATCAGGCCCTGGAATCGATTAAAAAACTGGGTGATCCCGCTGGTTTAAATCCGCAAAAAGGAGAAGCATTACTCGCAAGGGCCTATGCACACTTTATGTTAGTTACCTTTTGGTCCAATCGCTACAATCCTGCTACTGCAGCCAAAGATTTAGGCGTGCCTTACGTAACGGAACCGGAGACGGAATTGCTTAAAAGCTACAAAAGAAATAGTGTACAGGAAGTTTTTGATTTTATTCAGAAAGACCTGGAAGAAGGTTTAAGATATGTAACCAACGATTATAAAGAACCTAAATTCCATTTCAATAAGGAAGCAGCTAATGCATTTGCCAGCCGTTTCTACCTGATAAAAGGAGATTGGGACAAAGTACTTTCAGTTTCAGCCAGTTTAGGATCTAAACCGGAAGGAAAACTTAAAGATTATGCAACTTTATCAAGCCTGGCTCCGGATGTTCAGTTTATAGAATACGGGAAATCTTCGTACAGTGCCAATTTGTTAGTTGCTTCCCCAAATACGCTTGTAGCCAGATCCGCGAGCGGAAGCAACTATTACCTGACTGACGGGAAACAAACGGAACTTTTTGGAGCCCAAACCAGTTTCTATAACAAACCATGGCTGTTTGATTTTTACAGTTACAACAGCAGCAGTACATTGTTTACGCCGAAATTTGAAGAATATTTTAAGTACACCAACCTTACAGCCAATATTGGAATACCGTATGCGGGAATTGTATTGTTATCGAATGATGAGTTGTATCTGAATCGCATCGAAGCACTCGTTATGAAAGACAGAGTGGAAGAAGCCAATACAGAATTGGAATATTTCTTAGGAACCAGAACTTCGGGGTACAATCCGGCAACAGATAAACTGACGGAAGCAAAAGTGGTGGCAAAATATCCTGTCATTGCAGATGAATTTACGCCATTTTACAGCCTGACACCATTGCAGACGTCTTACATAAAAGCAATTGCTGAAGCGAGAAGAAGGGATTTTGTTCATGAAGGACTGAGATGGCTTGATGTAAAACGTTTTAATCTTGTGGTAAGCCGTAATGATCCCGGCAACCCGGTTAAAACCCTGGTGAAGGACGATAAACGCAGAGCCTTGCAAATACCGCTTAGCGCATCAAATTACGGAATAGAAAAAAATCCCCGATAAATTTTAATTCAATTTTTAGAGACTATGAAAATATTAAAAAAATATAAAGCAATAATGGCAGTTGCAGGGGTTTTAACTTTTACAGCCTGTGCCCATGAAGATCAGCCAACCGAAAGCCAGTTAGATTTTTCAGTTCCTGTCAAAACACCACTGGACAACTGGATTTCGGCTAACTTTCTTAATCCGTATAATATTAGTGCCCAATATAAATGGAATCAGAATAAGGTAGATAATAACCGTTTTCTTTTTCCTCCGTTAACAGAAAATGTACAGCCGGCACTGGAAGTTGTAAAACAAATCTGGATTGACAGTTATTCTGAAGTGGGCGGTG
Organism: Flavobacterium sp. ENC; assembly: GCF_020991415.1. Lineage (GTDB taxonomy): Bacteria > Bacteroidota > Bacteroidia > Flavobacteriales > Flavobacteriaceae > Flavobacterium. Next base: position 780,903 of record NZ_JAJMOY010000002.1, read on the forward strand.
CTGATTTCGTAAAAATACTGGCTCCAAGAGAAATTGTTCTGGTAGGAGGCGTAAACTCTAATTCGAACGGAACAAGAACACTCGGAATTGCAGACTCCGGACAAAGAATCACCCTTTTTGAAGTAGATTATCTGGACACGTCAAATCGTGAAAATGTTACCGAATTTATTCATACCATTCAACACGAATATGTACATATCTTAAATCAGAACAAGCCTTTTGATGAACAGGCCTGGCAAAAAATAACGCCGGGAGATTATACCGGAACGTGGCATTTAGAGCAGCTTCAGACCTCAAGAAATCTGGGATTTGTAACCAACTACGCAAGAAATAATATTATTGAAGATTTTGCTGAAACAGCCTCTACCATACTGACAAGTTCAAAAGCAGAATATGCGGCGCTTTTGGCCAGTATTACCAATGCAAACGGAAGAGCAAAACTGAAACAGAAAGAAGCAATAGTTGTACAATATTATAAAGATGCTTTTAATATTGATTTCTATGCTTTAAGAGATGCTGCTGAGAGAAATACAACAGCTGTTGTTAATCAATAAGCACTTTAATGTACAATTTATAAAAGTAAAATTATGAAACCAAAAAATATATTGAAGTACTTAATGGTTGCCTTTCTGGCAGTGTATGCCTTAGGCGCTTGTACAAATAGCACAGAAGCAGAACAGATATTCGATCAAACCCCGTCGGAACGTCTGAATGCACAAAAAAAAGAATTAAACGATGCATTGCTTGCTTCGGAGTTTGGATGGAAGGCCGTTTACTTTACAGATGACACCCAACTAGGAGGTTTTACGCATTTGTTCAAATTCTCTGCCGGAGGAAAAGTAGTAATGGCATCTGATTTTGATGACGATGTGCTGAAACACGAAAGTGAATATGATGTGGTGTTAGGAAGTACAGTCAGTTTAGTATTCACAACATTCAATAAAATACATCTTTTATCAGATTCCAATAATTATCCGACAAGTGCTTTAAGAGGTAAGGGATATATGGGCGATTTCCAGTTTTTATATTACGGACAGGAAAATGGTGATCTTGTTTTTAAAAGCAACAGATTAGTAAGAGAAGTACGTTTTGTAAAAGCAACACAGCAAGATTGGACAGATCTGGCTAAAAATCTGGTAACGGAGCAAAATTTAGTGGGAGGAATTGATAAGCCATTATTCAAATTGCTTGAAATCAATGATGGAAAATCGATTAAGAAATACGAATTTGAATACAATCCGTTATCCAGATATTCCTCTTCTTCTTCGCTGGATGCAGGTTCTTCTGAAGTAGTTAGCATGGGAGTGGGGTATACACCAACAGGTCTTGTGGTAAGCCCGGCTTTAAAAGTGGCAGGACAGAGCCTGACAAACTTTGCATATGACGAAGCCAGCGAAAGCTTTACCGCAACGGGAACAGGAGGAATAAGCGCTTCTATTAAATACAGCAACGCACCGCTGACTTTAACGAATGATTATAAAATATTGCTTCCGGGAAGTCCACATGCCTGGTTCGGATATTATGTAGGCGATTATACAGAAGATGCCCCGACAAATTCAGAATTGTTTGTTCAGGAATTAGCCGGAATCAATGCGTCTTTACCGGCAGGTGTAACCATTACTTCTGTACAGCTTTATCTGAATCATTCACTTGGGAATTTTATCTATTACACATTTGCCGGAAGAGCAGCGATATTCCATTATGTAAATGTAACAGAAGATGCGGTGGGCAAAAAAGTCATTCTGACTCATAAATCATGGAATGGCAATACCACTGTAGGAACTCCCGCCTTTTTAAAGGATTTTGATAAACATCTGGTCAATGCAGCCGGTGTTTATGTGAAGAAAGAAAATTTCAGACTGTTTTATACAGAACCGGTTTATACGTTTACAAGTGCTTCAAGTTCGTTTAGAATGACGACCTGGAAACTTAATTAAGATTTTTATTTTTAGTTTTTTTAATTTTTGGATAGATGCAGCTCACTTGTGGGCTGCTTTTTTACCAGCAAAAAAATAAATATTTTCTTGTTATTGTTTTAATTATTAGAAAGTTATTCTTATATTTATCATCGAAATTATATGCTTAAGGTTATTTACAGGTCTGAAACTCAACAGGCATCAAAAAGTTTGAGGGAACAAAATATTAAACAACCTATTATGATGTTAAAAACAATTTTGAATTTTTCAGGAGTTGAAGTATTAAGTAGAGAAGAACTAAAAAACATGAATGGAAGCGGCGGTCAGAGATGTACCATACCATGGACACCATTTCCTTATAACGGGCCATGCATTATGCTTCCTCCGGTCACTCCGGTGGAGCCGCTTGACCCATTTCCGGAAGAACCCCTTTTAAAACCATAATACCCCATGCCAGTAGAAAACAACTACTGGTTTTTTTATTTTTTTTGCTAATTTGAAAATGTTCCATTGTTGTATTTGGTATTTATACTTTAAATGACCGACAATTGTTTTTTTTTAAAAAGGGAATTATCATATATTTGACGAGTCGTTCATAGCCCTGATAGAAATGGAAATCCTTTTGTGTTTTTTCTTTAAAAACAGAAAAGATTGAAATGGATAGCAGGATTAGCTACAAATAAATATTAAATTAATTTTGAATATGAAATTACTAGAAGGAAAAGTGGCCATCATTACGGGCGCTAGTCGTGGAATTGGAAAAGGAATTGCTGAAGTTTTTGCGAAACACGGTGCAAACGTAGCTTTCACCTACAGCTCATCTGCTGCTTCGGCAGAAGCTTTAGAGGCTGAACTGAACGCTTTAGGCGTTAAAGCAAAAGGATACCAATCGAATGCTGCCGATTTTAATGAAGCGCAAACTTTTGTAGACGCTGTTTTGGCTGATTTCGGAACAGTAGATATCCTGATTAACAATGCCGGAATTACCAAAGATAATTTGCTGATGCGTATGTCTGAAGCAGATTTCGATCAGGTAATTGATGTAAACCTGAAGTCAGTCTTTAATATGACAAAAGCAATTCAGAAAACATTCCTGAAAAAACGTGCAGGTTCAATTATTAATATAAGTTCTGTAGTAGGGGTTTCCGGAAATGCAGGTCAGACCAACTACGCAGCTTCAAAAGCGGGTGCAATTGGTTTTACAAAATCTGTTGCCCTGGAATTAGGGTCCCGTAATATTCGCTGCAACGCCATTGCTCCCGGATTTATTGAAACCGAAATGACTGCAAAATTAAGTGAAGATATCGTAAAAGGATGGAGAGAAGGAATTCCTTTGAAACGCGGCGGAACAACTGAAGATGTTGCCAATGCCTGTTTGTTTCTTGCTTCGGATATGAGTGCTTATATTACAGGCCAGGTTTTGAATGTTTGTGGAGGAATGCTTACCTAAAAAGTCCCGGTTTGCAGTTTTTAGTTTACATTGAAAACTGCTACTGAAAGCTCGGACTAAAAACTGTTACTGAAAACTGCTACTGCAAACTATAAAATATGACTACAAATACGATTTTATTATTATTACTTTCTTTAGTAATAGCCGGTGGTTTGTCGTATTTTCAATATTTTTTTAAAGCCAAAAGTAAGTCCAATGTGATGGTACTTTTGGCTTTTTTACGTTTTTTGGCCATTTTTGCTTTATTGGTGTTATTGATTAACCCAATTGTGACTAAAAATGCTCTCGAAGTTACAAAAACACCTTTGGCAATCGCAGTTGATAATTCAAGTTCGATCACAGCTTTAAAATCAGATAAAAAAGTTGCCGAATTGTATCAGGAATTGGTTTCAAATCCTGCACTTCAGGAAAAATTTGAAATTCAGTCGTATCAGTTCGATGCGGAACTGAAGCCTTCAACAGCATTTGATTTTAAAGGAAAACAAACCAATTTAGACGCCGTTGCCCGGAATTTAAAGAGCATCAACAGGAATATTATTTTTCCAACCGTTATTATTACCGATGGAAATCAGACAACAGGAAACGATTATGTCTATCGTTTTGATCCTGTAAATAAAGTCTATCCTTTAATCGTGGGGGATACCACTACTTTTTTTGATTTAAAAATCAATCAGCTCAACGTAAATAAATACGCTTTTCATAAAAATAAATTTCCGGTTGAAGTATTTCTGCAATACGCGGGTGATAAAAACACCACTGCCGATTTTTCCATTGTTCAGGGAAATTCGGTTATTGCCAAAGAAAAAGTTTCTTTTTCGTCTTCTAAAAAAACAGCTACTTTAAATCTGCTTTTACCTGCTGATAAAGTAGGATTACAGGTTTTTAAAGCCAGTATTTCATCAAATGTAAAAGAGAAGAACAGCTATAACAATGTCAAGAATTTTGCAGTAGAAGTCATTGATCAGAAGTCGGTAATTGCCATAGTTTCGGCGATAAACCATCCCGATATTGCGGCACTTAAGCGTTCGATTGAAACTAATGCACAACGTAAGGTGGTTCTGGTTAAGCCGAACGAAATCAATTTGTTAAGAGACGTCTCTGTTTTGGTTTTATACCAGCCGACAGCCGCTTTCAAACCAATTTTCGACAACAATAAACTGGCAGGGACCAATACTTTTATTATTACCGGAACCAATACCGATTTTAATTTTCTGAATCAGCAGCAGAACAATCTGATTTTCAAAATGAGTAATCAGAGGGAAGATTATTTAAACGAATTTCAGTCACAATTTAATCTGTTTGCCATTGACAATATAGGATTCGAAAATTTCCCGCCTTTGCAAAATTTATTCGGTACCATCACCACCAATGGAAATGTATCGGTTTTACTTTCTTCAAAAATCAGAAATGTTTCTACGAATGCGCCTTTGCTGGCTTTTGCCGAAAACCAGGGCAAAAGAACCGCTTTTCTTTTAGGTGAAAACAGCTGGAAATGGCGTTTGCAAAGTCATATCGATCATCAGTCTTTTGAAAAGTACGACGTTTTTACAGATAAGATCATTCAGTATTTAGCTTCATCAACGTCAAGAAAATCACTCGTTGTCACGCATGAGAGTTTCTATAATTCCGGGGAAGCTATTGTGATCAATGCGCAATACTTCAACAAAAACTATGAATTCGACGAAAAAGCAAGGCTTACCATAAATGTAACCAATGCCGCAACAAAGCAAACCAAAAACTACGATTTGCTAAAAGGAAACAATTCCTTCTCTGTTAATCTGGACGGTTTGGCTGCAGGGAAATATAATTTTTCGGTAAAGGAGTTAAATACCAATACAAGCTATACAGGACATTTTGAAATTTTGGATTTTGACATCGAAAAACAATTTGTCAATCCGGATGTTTTGAAATTGAAACAGTTAGCTTTACAAACCAATGGAAAATCTTTTTTCCAGAATCAGGCAGCAGAGCTGATTAAGACGCTTTTGGAAAATAAAGAGTACAAATCAATAGAGAAAAATATCTCAACGAAAACACCTTTAATTGACTGGGTTTGGTTGCTGATCCTGATTGTTGCTTTGCTGACAACCGAATGGTTTGTCAGGAAGTATAACGGGTTATTGTAAGGTTCAGAGGCTCACAGAGGCAAAGGTTCAAAGGTTTTTGAATTGGCCCGAATAGTAACCTGAAACTTTAAACATGAAACAAAACTACTACTACAATGGATTTCAGGCTAAAAGTATTTCACACCGTTGCGCTCAGGCTTAACTTTACAAAGGCGGCAAGCGAATTGTATATTACGCAGCCGGCTGTTTCCAAACACATTCAGGAATTAGAAGAAACTTATAAAATCAAGCTTTTTGAACGAAACGGTTCAAAAATAGCCCTAACTCCGGCTGGGGAACTCTTATTAAAACACACCAAAAATATTTTTGAAATCTATCGTAAAATAGATTTTGATATGAGTACGTTTGTCAATAAACGTCAGGGCTTACTGCGCCTGGGATCAAGTACAACCATTTCCCAGTATATTATTTCTCCGGTTTTGGCACGCTTTCATCAAAAGCAGCAGGAGATAAAAGTCAATTTGTTAAACGGAAATACAGAACAAATTGAAAACGCCTTAATCAATAAGGAGATTGAAATCGGAATTGTAGAAGGGCAGTCTAAGAATCAGTCCATTAAATACATACCGTTTTTAAAAGACGAATTGGTTTTGGTTTGCAACAGTAAAAATCCATTCATTCGGAAAAATGAAATTTCGTTAGACGATTTTAAAGCAATGAAATTTATAACCCGTGAACGTGGTTCCGGAACACTTGAAGTTATTGAATATGCGCTGAAACAAGTAGGTGTAAAAATAACAGACCTGCAAATCGAAATGCAATTGGGAAGTACAGAAAGCATAAAATCGTATTTGCTGAATTCAGACTGTTTTGCTTTCATGTCCATTCATGCAATAAGTAAGGAGTTGAAAAATAACGAATTAATGGTTTTGGATGTTGAAAATTTAACGATTGAAAGATACTTTTATATTATTACATTACTCGGTAAATCAGATCCCTTATCTGAATTGTTTATCCGGAACATGTCAGATCACTATAATTTGAAGTTATAGTCCATCGTATTTTACGATTGGTAATTGCGGTAAAATCGACAGACCTTTGTCCTGTAATTATCAAGTAGCATATTTTGAAAACGCAAGAACATCCAGCAGCAAATTTAGTAGAAGTTAGTATTTATTTTCAACAGGCCGTTTTTGGTCTGATTGTGGTTTTATGTTTATTTTCCGTTATTTCTCCACCTATTGCTTTATTACTAGGGGTTCTGGTGGTAAATGTTTTCGGGAATCCATTTGTAGCGTTCAATCATAAGGCGATTACATTTTTGCTGCAATTTTCAGTAGTCGGCCTGGGTTTTGGGATAAATGCGGCCAGTGCCATTTCAGCCGGGAAAGAAGGGTTTCTGCTGACTATTTTTTCAATTTTCAGCACCTTAATTTTCGGAACTTTACTGGGAAAATGGTTGAAAACAGATAAAAAAACGTCACACTTAATTTCATGTGGCACTGCCATCTGTGGAGGGAGTGCCATTGCAGCGATTTCTCCTGTAATTAAATCCAATGAAAATCAGACCTCGATTGCTTTGGGAGTCATTTTTATCTTAAATTCAATTGCGTTGTTTGTATTTCCGTTTATCGGGCATCAACTGGATTTGTCCCAGAGAGAATTTGGTTTATGGTGTGCAATTGCGATTCATGATACCAGTTCAGTAGTAGGAGCGGCCAATAAATACGGTGCCGAAGCCCTTCAGATTGCCACAACAGTAAAACTGGCCAGAGCTTTATGGATTATTCCGATTTCAGTTTTTACAGCGGTTTTATTCAAAAACAAAAACAGCAAAATCAAGATTCCCTATTTTATCGGATTGTTTATTGTAGCCATGCTTTTCAATACGTATGTTCCTGCAACGGCCTTTATTGCACCGGCTGTTGTAAGCATTGCCAAAATTGGACTGACGATAACACTGTTTCTTATCGGTGCCACTTTAAACGTGAATACACTGAAATCAGTAGGGGTAAAGCCGTTACTTCAGGGCGTTTTTCTCTGGATATTTATCGCCGGTCTGGGATTGGCTTCTATTTTATACTTTCAATAAAAGAAAACCGAATTATTTTACCTTTGAAAATTTAACAATCGGCTTCGAAGTCATCTTATATGATTTTCCTTTAAAAGAAAAACGTTTTTCGATCTCAAAATTAAATTGTTTTTTTGTTTGTGCCATCGCAGCTATTTCATCCGGTAAATTTACTTCAAATTCATCTTTAGCCCGGGCGGCTTTATTAAAAGAACCGTTTACTTTAATAATAATGTCCCTAAAGTGTTTTTTAGTATTGTCATTTACAACGGCATAAGAGCCTGACCATTGTATACTTTCAACATTTGAAAGCTCGTACGCCGGCACTTCCATAATGGGCTGGTATTTGCCATCGAATCCGGCAACAAGATAAAGAGTTCCTTCAAAAGGACCTCCGCCGCCGCCATTCACATGCAGTAAGGTAAAAGCAAACTGATCCTCCCCAATTTCTGTCAGCTTAGGTTTGGGAGCCTGAGAAAAGGCACCAAAGGCAGCAACACCCGGCTGAAAAGACCGCATTTGCCAGCTCTTATCGTTTTTGGTAAACTTGGCAACACCGACAAGGCCTCCGGAGAACCGGCTGGTCTGCAGTCCGTCCTCATCATACACGGAGTGGTTAAAAAACAACAGCTTATATTGATTTCCTTTTGAATCGGTATAATCGATATCAGAAAGCAATCTTGTTGCAACACCTCTTTCGTAAGGAAATATCTGGTCGCCCTCTTCACCATTTACGTCCGTAAAGGAAGCTGTTTTGCAATTTTTGCATTTCCAGCTTACAAAAGTATTATGACCGTCAAGAGTGTATAATCTACCCGGGAATAATTGCTGCATTGTTTTTACAGGATCCAGCTGACCTGAGACTATCAGGCTTCTTTTGGGATTTAAAATGGTATCACTAACGTTTTTTAATTGCACAATATCTTCTTGTGCGGAACAAACAGAAACAAATAAAAGGGCAAGAGCGAAAGCTTTAATTATTTTCATCGATGGTAGTAAGAGTAATTTTAAATTCAAATTTACATTGTTTTTTGTTAGCAAACCGTATATAACACCGCTCTTTTTAAGGTCAGCTGCATACTTTATTAGTTAGAGGCCTTCACTACTAAAATTTATTCTTGCCAGCCTCAATATGCTGCTATTGCCCTATTTTTTTAACACAAATATTGAGGTAAGTTTATTTTTATTAGCTAAAAATGCGTTTTTCGTATTGTGATTTGATAAAATAGCATCGGTTTTATCTTACTTAAATTTAAACATTTGCAATGAAGATTTTACAAAACCACTAACTTCATTAACCACAAAAAACTAAAGTATGAGAAAATCAGGTTTTATCAAAATGTTTAAAGCAGTACATGTTTTATTTTTAGCCGTAACTATCACGTTGTTTATCAGCTGTGAGCAATCAGAATCCGATCAGGCACAGCCGAAAGCACAGGCAGTAAATCCGCTGCCCAATTCCGGTCTAACTTCTAAAACAGCATCAACAGCAGGAGATATTGGAAACGGAGTTAACCTTCAGCCTTCTTACTACAATGGCGGTAATTGTGATTTAGGCTGGACGCTGATGAAACAAAATACTAAAATTCAGACCGTACGGATTGAAGTAGAACCGGGACAGGAGAATAATGCAAAACGCTGGATCTCCGAAGCCAAAGCAAATGGTTATAAAGTCATAGTAACCTATCATAAAGCAGCTGTCTTAGGTTCCGATAGTGCAGCAGAGCTTCTGGCAGCCGGAATCTGGTGGCGAAACAATTACAATACCCTTGGCGGTGGTTTTATCGTAAATTTAATGAACGAATGGGGAAGTCATAATATTACTCCTGCGGCTTTTGCTTCCGCTTACAATGCAGCCATTACAGAAGTCCGCAAAGTGTACAGCGGTAGTATCATCATCGATATACCGGGTTGGGGACAGGAAACGGCAACTGCTGCCTGTGCGGTGAAAGGCTGTACTTCGGGTCAGACTAAAATTAACGATACAAAAATTATCCTGTCTGCACACGTATATCCCGGAGCCTACAATCAGGCCAAAGGCCGTTATCTGAACAATTCGGATATTGATGACCTGGCTTCTGCCGGCAGAGCCTGTATGCTGGGTGAGTTTGGCAGCATTGGCGGTTCCGGTGCCGATTGGTCCGGTATTGTAGATTATGCAAAATCGAAAGGATGGACGGTATTAGGCTGGGCCTGGGCAGGAGACGGAATAGGTATGAATATGATTTCACCTCAATTTCAGTCTTTTACAAGCGGAAGCCCGAAAACATATACCAAATCTTCTTATTTCAATACAGTGTATAATAAGCTGTAAGAGCAAAAAAAAAAATGATTAAGTCCTTCTGAAGTTTTTTCAGAAGGATTTTTTTAGTTTAAAATTTTAATGAAAACAGTTCTGTTGTGCATTTTGTAATATCCTTTTGATTTTGATGGACTTAATTAAATTAACAGAATTATTATCGGTATTCTTTTGTATTATCCCTAAATGAATATAGATTTGCACTTCTAATAAAAATTGCAAATGAAAAACTTTAAAATGAAACCAAGACTAATCGCTCTTTTAGTATTAGGAATTGGATTCTTGACATTATCATGGGGAATCGTGGGACACGAACGAATCAATAAGGCAGCTGTTATGGCTTTGCCTCAGCAAATTCAGGTCTTTTTTTACAACCATATTGATTTTATTACCCAGGAAGCCTCTGTACCGGATATTCGTAAATATGCTTTAAATTACAAAGACGAAAATCCAAGACATTATTTTGACATGGAAAATTTCGGTGCCGTAGACAGTATTCCGCAAACAATGGAAGCTGCTAAAAAGAAATACGATGCCAAATTCCTGAACGATAACGGAATTTTACCCTGGTATATCGAAGATATGATGGCCAAATTAACCAAAGCATTCAAAGATAAAAACAGAGCAGAGATTTTATTTCTTGCTGCAGATTTAGGTCATTATGTTGGCGATGCGCACATGCCATTGCATACTTCGGCTAATCATGACGGACAATTGACAGACCAGAAAGGAATTCACGCCCTTTGGGAAAGCAAGCTTCCTGAATTGTATGCTAAAAATTATAAATTAAACGTTCCGCAGGCGCAATATTATGAAGATGTTCATAAAGCTATCTGGGCTATGATTAATGATACACACAGTCTGGCGCAGCCTTTGTTGGATGTTGATAAAAAGCTGAGAACGGGAACTCCGGAAAATCAGGTTTTTAAAATGGATGCTGATGGGAAAGTGCTAAAAAGCAAATACAATTCAGCGGTTTTCTCCGATGAATATGCGAAGAAATTGCATGAACAGTTAAACGGGATGGTTGAAAATCAAATGAGAAAAGCTATTACGGCTACTGCCAGTTTTTGGTATACGGCATGGGTAAATGCAGGAAAACCGGATTTGAGCAATCTGGATGCACCGGCGGTTACACAAAGAAACTACCAGGCTTTAAGAGACGATTTAAAACTGTATCAGCAAGGAGACCTGTTCGGAATGAAAAATCAGAACGACTAACTATTAGTTTATATTTATAGTCTCAGTTTACGGTTTTCAGTTTACGGACGTAAAAAGCCTCAAATTCAATTGGATTTGAGGCTTTTTTTATTGGTGATCTTTAATGTAGAATTATGCGTTTTTGAGGTCTTCTATGAAAGCATCCACCATAGCTTCATCTGTAGCCCAGGAAGTAATCAGCCTTACAGCAGATTGTTTTTCATCAATGGCCTTCCAGACGTAAAACAAATATTTTTCGCTTAGTTTTTCGATAACTTCATTGGGTAAGATGGGGAAAATTTGATTTGTTGTGGAATTGGTCAAAAAAGTATATCCCTTTTCTTTAACAACAGCTGAAATCTTCATAGCCATAACATTGGCATGTTTCGCTAAAGTAAAATACAAGTCCTCTTTAAATAATTCCAAAAACTGAATCGCCAATAGTCTTCCTTTTGCCAGCAAAGCCCCTCTTTGTTTCAGTACATAATCAAAATCTGCTGCAAACTCAGGTTTGGTAAAAACAATAGCTTCCCCAATCAGCCCGCCATTTTTGGTGGCGCCAATGTAAAACATATCGGTAAGCCGGGCAACATCAGATAAAGTCAAATCATTATTTTCAGCAGTTAAGGCGTGGCCCAGTCTGGCCCCATCCAAATAAAGCAACAGCCCATTGGTTCTGCAAAATTGTGACAAAGCCGTAAGTTCCGATTTGGTGTAAATAGTGCCAATTTCGGTTGAGTTGGAAATATAAACAAGTCTTGGTTTTACAACATGCGGTCTTAGGGCATGTTCCTGTAAAGTGATCTCCAGATCGGATGGTTTCAGTTTTCCATCTGTCGTTTCAATGGCAATTACTTTATGCCCCGTTGCTTCTATAGCGCCGGTTTCATTAGCCGAAATATGTCCGGTTTTGGCACTAACAACAGCTTCATGGGCACGTAAAGAGGAGGCAATTACAATAAGATTGGTTTGTGTACCGCCAGATAAAAAATAAATGACCGCTTCAGGATTGTTTATTTTTTCTCTTAGTACCGCTTTTGCCTGTATCGAATATTCATCTTCACCGTATCCCAATTGTTGTATAAGATTGGTTTCTATAAGTTTATTTAAAATAGCGGGGTGTGCCCCTTCGGAGTAGTCGTTTTTAAAATTGTACATTTTGTATATTATCGCTCGGGTTTTATTTATGAAAGCACTTTTTCAAAAATACAAAAGTGCTTTCATAAATAATAACTTCAGAAGATTTTTTACTTCTGATATTTCTTTTTTCTCAATAAATCCGAGGCTGTTTGATAAAACGAAATGGTTTCATTTATCAAATCGGTACGTTCCTTTTTTAAGGGCTTTTCACAATAATAAATCTGATATTCCGGCGCGACGCCTTCTTTCGGAGTCAGGTGTAGCTGAAATTGTTTGACTTGTTGTTTAGGAGATAAAATAGTCAGTACATTATCTTTTATCAGGCCTAAATCCTGGTACGTAGCAATAAAAGCACGGGGTTTGTAATCAGATTTTAAAACATCCTGTCCAAAAAATTTACTCTGATAACTGAAATGCAATAATCCAAAAACGGTTGGCATCAGGTCTATCTGTGACATTAATCCGGTGTATTTTTCAGGTTTGATCCCGGGACTGTAAATAAAAGCCGGAATTCTGTATTTGTCCATCGGTAATTCTGTTTTTCCGGCGCTTGACGCACAATGGTCTGCCACAATTACAAAAACAGTATTTTTATACCATGGCTGTTTACTGGCCATCGAAAAGAATTTTTTTAACGAATAATCAGTGTATTTTACCCCGCCATCCCGCGATTTTACATCTCCGGGAATATCAATTTTATTATTCGGATAGGTAAAAGGCCTGTGATTACTCACCGTCATGATATGATTGAAAAAGGGTTTGTTTTCTTTTGATTCCTGGTTCATCACCTTTATGGCTTTGTGATACATATCTTCATCACAAACGCCCCACACATTGGAAAATGTAATTTCTTCGGGAGAAAAGCTTGATTTGTCCACAATTTCATACCCGTTTCCGGAATAGAAATCCTGCATATTATCAAAAAACGCATCACCGCCATACATAAATTTCACCTGATATCCTTTTTGTTTGAAAATGGCACCGGTAGAAAATTTATTTTTGTTGTCTTCGCGTTTTACAACACTTTCACCCGCTGTTGGAGGGATACATAAGGTAACGGCTTCAAGTCCGCGAACAGTTCGGTTTCCTGTCGCGTACAAATTGGTAAACTGAAGGCTTTTTTGCGCTAAACTATCTAAAAAAGGAGTGATACCCTGATAGTTTCCATACATTTTCATGAAATCGGCGCTATAGCTTTCGATGGTAATAAGCACTACATTTTTATGATTTTCTGCAGAATCGCTTTCAATTTGACGGGTTGTATTTTCGTTGGAGATTGTTGGCAATTGCTGTTTTAAAATGGCAAAAGCTTTATCATTTGGCAGTGTCTTATAAAATTTAAAATAGTCCAGTTTATTATTTTCAAAGGCTAAGAGAAATTTATATAACCCATTGGATTGTAATTCATTAACAAAAACATTTTTAGAATTTTCTGTTAAGGCCAAAGTTGGAATTGCAAATAAAGAAAATAAAAATAAACTTAGGTATACAATTGAAATTTTGATTTTTTCAGCAAAAGAAGGAATAGCAGTGATGTAAGCCGTTGATTTTTTTACAATAAAATAAGTAAAAGCCCCGGTGATGATAAACAAAGCAGAAAACAAGGGGATCACCGGATAAGACTCCATAATGTTTCCAATTACTTCATTCGTGTAGATCAAATAATTGACAGCTATAAAGTTATATTTTACGCCAAATTCATTCCAAAAGAAATATTCACTCAATCCATTTTGGAGGATTAACAGAACATATAAAAATACCACAAAAGCAAAGAGCCAAAATCTGATTTTATCCCTGTGTTTTGGAAGAAACAATAAAAGCGAAAACAGAATTATTTTGATTCCGATAAAAATCAGGACAATTCTCGGCAGAGCACCACCATATTCATCCAGTATACTTTTTCCGGATGCGATGTATAAAAATAAAACAAGCAACAGGCTCAAAATGATGTAGCCCCAGGGTTTGTTGTATTTGGTATTTGAAATAAAAATTAAATAAAGCCATAAAAAAACACTGGCAATTACGAATACAAAGAAATCCGAAATCAAACCCAGACTGAATATTTTTATACTTTCAAAAAAAGTAAAAGAACTTTGTGTTATCGGGTGAAAAAATAAAACGAGGCGAAGTATAAAACTGATCACAAAATAAAATAAAGCAAGATTGTAAAATGGAGATAACTTCTTGTGTAAATTCATAGTATTATTTTTTTGACAAAATTAAATTCGATTAATTAATTTCGGATTAAGTTGGCCTTTTACCTTACTTAGTGTTAACTTAATGTTTGCTTAAGATGTTTATTTTGTTATATTCTAAGGATTTAAAAAGTAAATCTGAATTTTAAAATATTTATCTTTGACAAGCAAGATAGTATAATTTATAAAATTAACCTTATTAAAATTAAGTTAAATGCATATTTTAATAGTTGAAGACGAATTAGGTATTGTTCAGTTTTTGCAACAAGGCCTGCAGGAAGAAGGATATAGGGTCACTACGGCAAACGATGGTTCGAAAGGATTTGAATTAACCCAAAACCAACAATTTGATTTAATCTTACTGGATTGGATGCTTCCGAAAATTAATGGTTTGGAATTATGCAAAGCCATCAGAATTAAAGATCAGATCACTCCGATTATATTTCTAACAGCCAAAGACACAGTTCAGGAAACGATTGAAGGTCTGAAGGCCGGAGCGAACGATTATATCAAAAAACCATTCAGCTTTGAAGAATTGGTAGAAAGGATTAAAATTCATTTCCGAAAAGGAAAGGCAAATGAAATTCTTTCGCTGGGAACTATCAAAATTGATTTGTCAAAATATATAGTCTTAAAAAATGATGAAGCAGTTTCACTTACACAAAGAGAGTTTGAATTGCTGACTTATCTAATTCGGAATAAAGGAAAAGTCTGTACCAGAAATCAGATTTTAAAAGACGTCTGGGACATAAATTTTGAATATGATACCGGTGTTATTGATGTTTTCATGAACGCTATCAGAAAAAAACTCAATCTCAAAATAGAAGAAGATTATATAAAAACAATACGCGGCGTAGGTTACATCGCTAATGATTAAAAAATGGCACCACTTTCTTTTAAAAACAGAATTGCTTTAAACTACATAATCACAACCGGCCTTTTGATTCTGGTTGTTTTCTTTGCAATTTATGCTATTGTAGAACATTCCGTATACCGTCATATAGACGAAGGAATCAATGTCGAAATTCAGAATCATCTCAAAGAAATTAAAGAGGTTAATGGTGTTGTAATATTAGTAGATAAAGAAGAGTGGGAGGAAAGGGAACACAATACAGTTGATATAAATCCTGTTTTTGTTCAGTTTTTAGATAACAATAAAAAAATAGTAGAAAAATCGCCCAACCTCAAAACCGAAACTCTGATTTTTGACGACAGCATTGAAAATTTTAAATTATTCGACACTAAAGTAAAAAATAATATCATAAGACAGGTTCAGGTGCCTCTTTTTATAAAATCCAAAAAGATAGGGTACCTGATTATAGGAATGTCGCTTACTAATTCCCGTATGGTTCTTAATAACCTATTTGAGATCATGTGTCTGGCGTTTCCGGTAATTTTATTAGTGCTGTTTTTTATTGCCCGCTTTTTTGCAGGACGCAGCATTAAACCTATAAATGCGATTACAAATACTTCAAAAATGATTACCAGGGATAATCTTAAAATGAGAATTCCACTGCCAAAAACTAAAGATGAACTCTATACGCTCTCTCAGACAATCAACAATTTATTAAACCGGATTGAAGATGCCATTGAACGGGAAAAACAATTTACTTCCGACGCCTCACATGAGTTACGAACACCATTGACCGTTATTAAAGGAACACTTGAAGTACTGATTCGTAAGCCGAGAGATAATAAGGAATATGAAGATAAAATTAATTTCTGTATCGCGGAAGTGGATCACCTCAATATGCTGGTCGATCAGCTCCTTTTAATGGCGCGCTTTGAAAATAAAAAAGCCGATCTGAAATACGAGTCCGTCTATTTAAATGCTTTAATTCTGGACGTCCTAAAACTGAATTCAGATAAGATCTCAACAAAAAACATAAAGGTTAATTTCGATGCCAGAGAGGATTATTTTATTAATTCAGACAATTATCTTATCATAACCATTTTAAGGAATATCATTTCTAATGCCCTAAAATATACCAACAGGGACGGCGAAGTTTCTATTGTATTGTCCCGTCAAAATGAAAACACAATATGCAGAATTTCGGACAACGGAATCGGAATTGCGAAAGAAGATATAGAGGCTATTTTTAATCCTTTTTTCCGGTCAGATTCCTCCGGGCACCCTGAAATAAAAGGAACCGGATTAGGATTGTCAATTGTAAAACGTCTTTCGGAACTGCTTCATATTTCATTTGAAATCGAAAGTAAAATAGGCGAAGGGACTACGGTTTTTTTAAGTTTTAAGGAACAGTTGAAATCATTGTAGCAGACTTTGGAAAAAGAGGTATAAACAAGACCTGAAATTATTTTTTAACAATAAACTATAGTTAAGTTAAATTAAAAATTGCTTTTTTGTGAAATTATCCTCTATATTTGCAAACGAATCAAAGAATTATAAACAAACCAAGTCATGATTTCTATTCAATTACATCATCATCATTTTCATTATTGCTCTCAGGCGATGTGTTAATGGTATGCATGTAAATCATCATATTTTAAAACCCGTTTGAGTACATCAAGCGGGTTTTTTAATTCCAATTCTTTGTACTCAGACTATTAATTCAACAAAAACTAAAAAATGAGTACTTTAAAAATTGCAATTCAAAAATCCGGTCGTTTAAACGAAGAAAGCATCCAGATCCTCAAAGACTGCGGTATTTCGATCAACAACGGAATCGACCAGTTAAAAGCGGAAGCTTCCAATTTTCCTTTAGAAGTTTTATATCTGAGAAATTCCGATATTCCGCAATACTTAATCGATGGCGTGGTAGATCTGGCTATCGTTGGAGATAATTTATTAGTAGAAAAAGGAAAAGGTATCGAAGTAATCCAGAAATTAGGGTTTTCTAAATGCAAAGTCTCTGTAGCCGTTCCTAAAACATTAGAATACAATTCTATTCAGGATTTAGCCGGTTTGCGAATTGCGACTTCTTATCCAAATACCGTAAATGACTATTTTAATTCTTTTGGATTAACAGTTGATATTCACCAGATTTCAGGTTCTGTTGAGATTGCACCGAATATCGGACTTGCAGATGCCATTGTCGATATCGTTTCCAGCGGCAGCACATTATTCAAAAATAACCTCAAAGAAGTGGAAGTGATTTTAAAAAGTGAAGCAGTCCTGGCTGTCTCTCCTAAAGTCTCTCCGGAAATTCAAAAACATATTGATACGTTAAAATTCAGGATTCAGGCCGTTTTAAGAGCCCGAAATTCAAAATATATCCTAATGAACGTTCCCAATGACAAAATTGATGCTGTTGGAAAAATACTTCCGGTTTTGAGAAGCTTAACGGTTCTGCCATTGGCTCAGGAAGGCTGGAGCAGTGTACATTCCGTAATTGATAAAGATACTTTCTGGGATGTAATCGATCAGTTAAAAGAAGTTGGAGCGGAAGGAATCTTAGTTTGCCCAATTGAGAAAATGGTTCTTTAGGGGCTTTGCCCGCTATAGGCTGTAAGCAATATGCTTTAAGCTTATAAAAAAAACACAAAGTTAATAAAGCTTAAAGCCTGCAGCTTATAGCTTAAAGCAAAAAAAAATGAATAAAATAGACAATCCAAAACCAGAAACCTGGTCCGAAATACTAAAAAGACCAACCAAAACAATAGATGACATTGAAGTTACCGTAAAGGAAATCTTCAAAGAAGTGCAGAAAAAAGGAGATGAAGCGGTAGCAAAATATACTTCTATTTTTGACGGCATCTCTCTTGATAATTATGAAGTTTCCAAGGAAGAAATTCAGGAAGCCATCAGTTTGATTTCAAATGACCTGAAAGAAGCAATTCAATTGGCCAGGAATAACATCTATAAGTTTCACAGTGCCCAAAAGACGGAGCGAATTTCAATAGAAACGACAGAAGGCGTGAGCTGCTGGCAGGAAAAAAGGCCCATTCAGAAAATCGGATTGTACATCCCGGGAGGAACAGCCCCTTTATTTTCGACCGTTCTGATGCTGGCTGTTCCGGCTGCGATTGCAGGCTGCAAAGAAATCGTACTGTGTTCCCCACCCGATAAATCCGGGAAAATTAATCCTGCCATTTTGTACGCTGCAAATTTATGCGGGGTCACCAAAATAGTAAAAGTAGGCGGAATCCAGGCGATTGCTGGAATGACATTTGGTACAGCATCCATCCCGAAAGTATATAAGATTTTTGGGCCCGGCAATCAGTTTGTTACAGTGGCAAAACAATTGGCAACTCAGTTTGGTGTTGCCATAGACATGCCGGCCGGACCTTCGGAATTGTTAATTGTGGCAGATGATACGGCTGTTCCTGCTTTTGTAGCATCAGATTTATTATCACAGGCAGAACACGGAACAGACAGCCAGGTGATTTTGGTTTCGACTTCAAAAAAACTAATTGATGCTGTTGAAAAAGAAATCCAGACTCAGATTGAAGAACTTCCAAGAAAAGCAATCGCTAAAAAAGCAATCGAAAATTCAAAATTAATCTGGGTTGAAAACGATCAGATTGCTTTGGATCTGATCAACGATTATGGTCCCGAACACTTTATTATCTGTTCGGAATATGATGATTTTTACTGTAACGGAGTATTGAATGCAGGTTCTGTTTTCATTGGTAATTATACCCCTGAAAGCGCCGGAGATTACGCCTCAGGAACCAATCACACCTTGCCGACAAACGGATACGCCAAAAATTACAGTGGGGTAAATCTGGATAGTTTTATGAAATCCATGACGTTCCAGAAAATAACTGAAACAGGAATTCAGAATATCGGAAAAGCAATTGAAGTGATGGCGGAAGCCGAAGGTTTGCAGGCCCATAAAAATGCTGTTACTTTGAGGTTGAATGCGCTAAAAGCTTAGTTTTTTCGCCACGAATTTCACGAATAAGCACAAATTAATTGTAATCAAAGCTTTACGCCTTTGCGTCTTTGCGAGAAAAATATATAGAATGGACTTTAATATCAATACAATAACTAGAGAAAACGTAAAATCATTAAAACCATATTCATCAGCACGGGATGAGTTTGAGGATTTTGATACTGCCGACATGATTTTTCTGGATGCTAATGAAAATCCGTTTCAGAATGGAGTAAATCGTTATCCGGATCCGCAACAAAACTCGGTGAAAGCAATTTTGGCAAAAAATAATAATGTAAAAGCCAGTCAGATTTTGCTGGGAAACGGAAGTGATGAAGTGCTTGACCTGCTCTTCAGGGCATTTTGCGAACCTAAAACGGACAACGTTATTTCATTACCGCCAACCTACGGCATGTACGGAGTTTTAGCCAATATTAATGCGGTGGAAAACAGGGAAGTTTTGCTTGCTGCAGATTTTCAGCCACAGGTAGAAAAGATTTTAGATGCCGTAGACGATAACACCAAAATTATCTTTTTATGCTCCCCGAATAATCCGACCGGAAATTCTTTTTCAGATGAAAGCGTGGTGACACTGCTTCAGAATTTTAAAGGCCTGGTGGTGATTGATGAAGCCTACATTGATTTTTCAGACAAAGAAAGCTGGCGGATAGAAATCGACGAATATCCGAATCTTGTGATTACACAGACGCTTTCCAAAGCCTATGGTCTCGCCGGAATTCGTTTGGGAATTTGCTATGCGTCTGAAGCTGTAATTTCGGTTTTAAATAAAATCAAACCACCTTACAATGTAAACGAACTGACACAGCAAAGAGCCATCGAACGGTTGAAGGATTCAGGCAAAATAAAACAGGAAATAACTTCTATTATTGAACAAAGAGAAGAATTACTTAAAGTATTACTGGAAGTAAGTTTTGTTGAAAAAGTATATCCGACAGAAGCTAATTTTGTTCTGGTAAAAGTGGACGATGCCAATAAAAGGTACGATCAGTTAATCGCCAAAGGAATTGTAATTCGCAACAGAACAACGCAGCCCTTATGTGAAAACTGTCTCCGTTTTACCATTGGAATTCCGGAAGAAAATGCAGTTTTGATTAAAGAATTAAAATTATTGAAGTAAAAAAATAAGCCACAGATTGCACAGATTGAAATGATTTTTTCTCTTTGTGTTTTTTTGCCACGAATTACACAAATTACCACGAATTGAATTAGTGAAAATTTGTGTAATTCGTGGTGAAAGAAAAAATATCTCGAGAACCGTTTTGCGTGAGGGATAGAGGCGGTATCCTTTTGTGAAGAGAAACGAAACAAAAGATATAGCCGAAAGCCCGACCCGGAGGGACACGCCCAAAATATAATTAAAATATGAAAAAAGTACTTTTTATCGATCGTGACGGAACGATTGTTTTAGAACCGGAAAATTTACAATTAGATAGTCTGGATAAACTCGAATTTTACCCAAAAGCCTTTCAGTATCTGTCTAAAATTGCCGGTGAATTAGATTACGAGCTGGCAATGGTCACCAATCAGGACGGCTTGGGAACGGATAGTTTTCCTGAAGATACGTTTTGGCCAACACAGAATTTCATTTTAAAAGCCTTTGAAAATGAAGGTGTTTTGTTTGATGAGATTTTTGTAGACCGGTCTTTTCCTGAAGATAATGCGCCAACACGCAAGCCCAGAACCGGAATGCTGACCAAATACCTGAATAATCCGGAGTATGATCTCGAAAATTCTTTTGTTTTAGGAGATCGTTTAACCGATGTGGAACTGGCCAAAAATCTGGGAGCAAAAGCTATTTTCATGAATACGACCGACGGAGCAGGAAGTAATGAAATTTCATCTAAACGTGAAGAATTAGACGAAACCGTTGTTTTGCAGACAACAGACTGGAAAAGGATTTATGAGTTTTTAAAATTAGAAGCCCGTTCGGCGTCAATAACCCGTAAAACCAATGAAACCGATATTTTTATCGATTTAAACCTTGACGGAACAGGGAAAAGTAAAATTGAAACCGGAATTGCCTTTTTTGATCACATGCTCGACCAGATTTCGCGTCACGGTCAAATGGATCTGGAAATTCGGGTAAAAGGAGACCTGGAAGTCGATGAACACCATACGATCGAAGATACTGCCATTGCGCTGGGTGAAGTTTTTGCAAAAGCGTTAGGAAATAAATTAGGAATCGAACGTTATGGTTTCTGCCTTCCCATGGATGATTGTCTGGCACAGGTAGCAATTGATTTTGGCGGAAGAAACTGGCTGGTTTGGGAAACCGAATTCAAACGTGAAATGGTAGGTAAAATGCCAACGGAAATGTTTTATCACTTTTTTAAATCCTTCTCAGACGGCGCCAAAGCCAATATCAATATAAAGGCTGAAGGAACCAACGAACACCACAAAATTGAGGCAATTTTCAAAGCTTTCGCCAAAGCGATAAAAGTAGCCGTAAAACGAGATACAGAGAAAATGATTTTACCTTCAACGAAAGGGATGTTGTAAAACGCTATAAGCTATAAGCAATAGGCAATAAGTCTAAAGCTTTGGGCTCAAAGCATAAAGCTTTTTTAATGAAAATAGTAATCATAAATTACGGAGCAGGAAATATTCAAAGCATTATGTTTGCGATTGAGCGATTGGGTTTTAAGGCTGTTTTGAGTAATAATCCGGAAGAAATCCATACGGCAGATAAAGTAATTTTTCCCGGAGTAGGCGAGGCAAGTTCGGCCATGAAAAAACTGATTGAAAGCGGTCTGGACAGTTTGATTCCGAATTTGAAACAACCTGTTTTGGGTATTTGTCTTGGAATGCAGTTGATGTGCAGGTCTTCTGAAGAAGGAAATACCAAAGGTTTAGGGATTTTTGGTGTGGATGTGATTAAATTTACGTCAACTGTAAAAGTGCCTCAAATGGGCTGGAATCAGATTTATAATTTAAAATCAGATTTATTTAAGGACATTCCTGAAAATGAATTTATGTATTTAGTACATAGTTTTTACGCGCCGAATTGTGATGAAGCCATTGCGACAACCAATTATGAGCTGGAATACGCATCGGCTTTGCAAAAAGATAATTTTTACGGAACCCAGTTTCATCCTGAAAAAAGCGGGGCTGTTGGGGAGAAAATACTGGAGAACTTTCTAAAATTAAATTCCAATATTTAAAAATCCAAAATCCAAAATCCAAATTCAATCAAAAAAATAGCAAAATATCAAATTCAGAAAAATCTAAAATCTGAATTCTAAAATATCAAAACATGAGAATAATACCAGCCATAGATATCATTGACGGAAAATGTGTCCGCTTATCAAAAGGAGATTATAACACGAAGATTATTTACAATGAAAATCCGCTTGAAGTCGCAAAATCATTTGAAGCGCACGGAATCGAATACCTTCATTTAGTAGATCTGGACGGTGCAAAATCGAGTAAGATCGTCAATTATAAAATTCTGGAACAAATAGCGACGCAAACAAGCTTGCAAATTGATTTTGGCGGCGGTTTAAAATCAGACAATGATTTAAGAATTGCTTTTGAAAGCGGTGCAAGCCAAATCACGGGCGGAAGTATTGCCGTAAAAAACAGAACCATTTTCGAAAAATGGATTTCGGAATACGGATCCGATAAAATTATTTTGGGTGCTGATGCCAAAGAGGAAAAGGTCGCTATTTCAGGCTGGTTAGAAGATTCAGACGAAGATTTGATCCCGTTCATCAAAGAATACATGAAAAAAGGAATTGATTATGTTATTTGTACTGACATTGCAAAAGACGGAATGCTGGAAGGACCAAGTTTTGATTTGTATGAAAAGATTTTAGATCAGGCGACACTAATTACAGACGATAAAACGATCACCAGAAAAGTAAAATTAATCGCTTCCGGCGGAATTTCAACTTTCGACGAATTGCCAAAATTAGCCGAATTAGGCTGTGAAGGAACGATCATAGGGAAAGCAATTTACGAAGGCAGAATTAGCCTTAAGCAATTGGAGAATTATATTTTAAATAAATAGATTATTACGCAAAACTGCACAAAGAAAAACGCAAAGATTCACTAAGAAACCTTTGTGTTACTCTGTGAAATCTTCGTGAATCTCTGTGAAACAACTAAAATAATGTTAGCAAAAAGAATCATACCCTGCCTGGATATCAAAAACGGAAGAACCGTTAAAGGTGTTAATTTTGTGGACCTGCGAGATGCCGGAGATCCGGTGGAACTGGCGGAAATTTATTCGGCTGAAGGCGCAGATGAACTGGTTTTTCTCGATATTTCAGCTACCGAAGAACGCAGAAAAACACTGATCAACATGGTGCGAAATGTCGCTGAAAAAATCAATATTCCGTTTACGGTAGGGGGCGGAATTTCCTCTGTAGAAGACGTTGAAATCCTTTTGAATAATGGAGCCGACAAGGTTTCAATCAATTCATCGGCAGTCAAAAATCCGCAGCTTATTAACGATTTGGCTCAGAAATTCGGAAGCCAGTGTGTTGTAGTGGCCATCGATGCCAAGCAAATTAATGGCCAATGGATCGTACATTTGGTAGGAGGAAAAGTACCAACAGAACTAAACCTCTTCGATTGGGCAGTAGAAGTCGCTGAACGCGGTGCAGGAGAGATTTTATTCACCTCAATGGACAATGACGGGACTAAAAACGGTTTTGCAAATGAAGCTTTGGCTAAATTGTCAGAACTGGTCAATATTCCGATAATTGCTTCCGGAGGTGCCGGAAACATACAGCATTTTGTGGATTCATTTAAAGTTGGAAAAGCTGATGCCGCGCTGGCTGCAAGCGTTTTTCACTTTAAGGAAATCGAAATCAAAGCTTTGAAAGAAGAATTGAGGAAGAATGATATTGAGGTTAGACTGTAGCGGGTAAAGAGAATAGAATAAAGAGAATAGAATAAAGAGAATAGAGGAGGGAGAATAGAGGAGGGAGAATAGAGGAGGGAGAATACAACTCTTGGCTCTTTAATCTTGGCTCTTGACTCTAAATAACAACAACAACAGAGCGCAGCAATCTAAAATCTGAACTCTAAAATAAAAAATAAAATGAACATAGATATAAAAAGCGCCCACGGATTAATTCCGGCAATTATTCAGGATTCAGAAACAAAAAATGTTTTGATGCTAGGGTATATGAACGAAGAATCGCTTCAGAAAACAATAGAAACACAGAAAGTAACTTTTTTTAGCCGTTCCAAACAAAGGCTTTGGACAAAAGGCGAGGAGAGTGGTAACTTTTTGAACCTAGTTGATATTAAAAACGACTGCGATGGCGACACACTTCTGATTCAGGCGAAACCTGTCGGACCAACATGTCACACCGGTGCGGATACCTGCTGGCAGGAGGAAAACAAGGAAAATTATGGTTTCATTTCTGAGTTAGAAAAAACAATAGCAATCCGCAGGGAAAATGCAGATTCAGAGAAAAGTTATGTAGCTTCCTTATTCGAAAAAGGCATCAATAAAATCGCCCAAAAAGTAGGTGAAGAAGCGGTAGAAGTAGTCATTGAAGCCAAAGACAACAACGATGATCTGTTTCTGAGCGAAAGCGCCGATTTACTTTTTCATTATTTGATTTTACTACAGGCCAAAGGTTTTCATCTGAATGATGTGGTGGATGTTTTGAAGAAACGCCAGAAGTAAAATGTAACCCAATCTTGTCAGGCTGAGCGAAGTAAAAACACCTGTCAGGCTGAGCGAAGTCGAAGCCCCCCGCAAAGTGATTCAGCAAACGGGACTTCGACTTCGCTCAGTCGGACAATAGTTACGATTACACAATTAACCAAATAAACGGTTAATTAATCATTCCACAAACTCAAAAATCGCAAATTCTTCCGGCTGATGAAAGCCAAATTTCAAGCTTTTATAAGGTTGTAAAGCAAGATATTCGGTTTTGTTACCGTAATCAATCCTAAAAGTATTGGCTTTCCATTTTGTTCCGGTTTTTGGCTTCGAAAAAACAGCTTTTAAATTAATAACATCTAAAATCCGTGTCAGGCTGAGCGAAGTCGAAGCCCCCGCAAAGTGATTCAGCAAACGGGACTTCGACTTCGCTCAGTCGGACAAATAGTTACGATTACACAATTAACCAAATAAACGGTTAACCAATCATTCCACAAACTCAAAAATCGCAAATTCCTGCGGCTGATGAAACCCAAATTTAAAGCTTTTATAAGGTTGTAAAGCAAGGTATTCGGTTTTGTTACCGTAATCAATCCTAAAAGTATTGGCTTTCCATTTTGTTCCGGTTTTTGGCTTCGAAAAATGACCGTTTTGGATTTTTTCCAGACCTGAAAACGGAATTTTGATTTCAGTACAGAAGCCTTCCGAAGTTATTTTACTCACCGCTTCGAGTCCTGGAATATCAAAACCTGAAGCCGTTTTCCAGCCACCGCATTCAGGAGAGATACATTTTATAAGCATATCATAATTCGTTGAGAATGCATTTACGCCAATTTCAATGTAATTTTGACCGTCTCCGTCCTGATCTATAAAAATTTCAACTAAATCATCTGTTTTATAGATTTCGGAATCTTTGCTTTGAAGTTTTCCAACTATTTGAGAATCTATTGAACGATAAGCGACATACAGGTTTTCTTCATTCCACGAAAGTGAAACAAAAGTATGCTGAGTGGCTTGTGCTCCGGAATTATGAATGACAAACGGTCCTGAAAAAGAAGTTTTCCAATCGGATAAATCGCCGTCTATAGTGAGTTTTTCCACTATTTTAGGAATGGCAATGGTCTGTGAATAAGTCGCCGGAGACATCATTACACCCAAAAGAACGACAATTGTATTGATTTTCATAAGTAGCAGAACTATTTTAAAGGCTAAAATACAGAAGAATAAATCAATTTTAACATTAATTTTTCCGATTCGCCCTTATATAATCATTTAAAACTTGATTCGAATGTTTACATTTGTTGAAGCAGAAGCGGGTTGAAAGACCTTCTTTATTTCGATTAAAAGAAAATATTTACTTCGTATGAAAAAATACTTTGCCGGCGTTTTTATCGCCTCTGTGTTGGGCTTTACGGCCAACGCACAAGGACTTTTAAATAAGTCCGAAACGGTTTTTACACATCAGGATACATTGCGCGGAAGCATTACAAAGGAAAGAGCCTGGTGGGATTTAAAATACTATCACCTGGATGTGAAAGTAAATCCTTCCGAAAAAACGATAACGGGATCCAATACCGTTCGTTATACTGTTTTATCTGCTAACAATAAAATGCAGATCGATTTGCAGGAACCAATGCAGATTTATAAAGTAACCCAGAACGGTAAAGAACAAAAATTTGTAAGGGAAGGAAATGCTTTTTTTATTGAACTGACTGCTGCCCAAAAAGTAGGAGAAACCAAAGAGATTGTAATTTCTTTCGGCGGAAAACCTAAAGAAGCTGTAAAACCACCATGGGATGGAGGAATTACCTGGAAAAAAGATAAAAACGGGAAAGATTTTATTGCCTCATCCTGTCAGGGTCTTGGCGCAAGTGTCTGGTGGCCCAACAAAGACCATATGTACGATGAAGTCGAGAATATGCTGATCAGCGTCAATGTTCCGGGGGATCTGACCGATGTTTCTAACGGAAGATTAAAAAGCGTTAAAAAAGAAAAAGACGGTACTAAAACCTTCAATTGGTATGTTTCGAATCCGATTAATAATTATGGTGTAAACATTAATATTGGTGATTACGTTAATTTTTCTGAGAAATACAAAGGAGAAAAAGGCGATTTAGATTGTAATTATTACGTACTGAGAGATAACCTGGATAAAGCGAAAGAGCAATTCAAAGATGTGCCAAGAATGCTGAAAGCTTTCGAAAACTGGTTCGGCCCTTATCCGTTTTACGAAGACAGTTATAAATTGGTTGAAGCCCCATATTTAGGAATGGAGCACCAAAGTTGCGTAACTTACGGAAATGGTTATAAAAATGGTTATTTAGGCCGTGATTTAAGCGGAACAGGCTGGGGACTGAAATTTGACTTTATCATTATCCACGAATCAGGTCATGAATGGTTTGCAAACAATATTACCTACAAAGACATCGCAGACATGTGGATTCACGAGAGTTTCACAAGCTATTCTGAAAGCCTTTTTACAGAGTATTACTACGGAAAAGAAGCTGGTGCTGAATATGTTATCGGTTGCAGAAAAGGAATTCAAAATGATAAACCGGTTATTGGAAATTACGATGTAAACAATGAAGGTTCAGGAGATATGTATCCAAAAGGTGCCAATATGCTGCATTCCATTCGTCAGGTCATTAACGATGATACTAAATGGAAATCGATTTTAAGAGGTTTAAACAGTACTTTTTACCATCAGACTGTTACGTCTAAGCAAATTCAGGAGTATATCAACACTCAGGCAGGAATTAATTTCAACAGGGTTTTTGCACAGTATTTAACGACCACTCAAATTCCGGTTTTTGAATATATGTTTAAAAACGGAACTTTAGGATATCACTGGACTAATTGTGTTGCCAATTTTGATATGCCGGTAAAAGTTAAAATCAATGGTGTTGAAACCTGGTTAAAGCCAACAACAGAGTGGCAATCGGCAAAAACTACGAATGAAAACAGAACTTTAGAAGTGGATAAGAACTTTTATGTAACGGGTTCTAATATTGTGGAATAAATTAAAAGGGAAATTCCAATTTTTAAAATTCCAAATTCCAATTTTGTTGGAGTTTGGAATTTTTTTTATGTGTTAACGTAGATAACCTTTTTTACTCAAAGAATGTCATTTCGACGCAGGAGAAATCTTAGCGAGAAGCTCGACACAGACTGGCGATTTCTGTACGAAGCATATTAAAACGAAACCCGACAGGTTTTTAAAACCTGTCGGGTTTGTTATGTTTTGGAATTTGGAATTTAAAAATTGGAATTTCAAACCCCTATCGGCTATTCAATTTTGCCTTTTCCCTGATAATATCAGCAATTTTTCGGTTCTCAATTTTACTTTCCAGCCAGGAAATAATATCGAGGTACAGAAAAGCCCTTTTTTCGTAAGTGTTTTTCTCTAATTCGATAAAACGCAGGCGCATCTTAATAAATTCTTTTTTAATATCAGCCGGATATAAGTTGTTCAGGTTTCTTAAAAATTTGATGATTTCCTTTTGAACTTCGTGTAAGTCGTTCATTTTGATTAGAAACTTATAGGTGTTTTTAAGATGATTTTCCAGGTAATAATCCTTTCCAAGCTCATAATGCGCAATGAGGGACAAAAGTCTCGCAAAACACATTAAATCCTCACGCATGGATAAGTTCTTGTTATTGATTATTTTATCTAAATAATGAATGCATTCCGTATACTTTTCATTTCCAAAATAAATAGAAGCAATCTTATAATAGAATAACATTTCGTGATGTTCATCCAGATGTTCGCTGTGTAATTTTATTTTATCTAAAATCTCCGGAATCAGATATTCGCTCTCGGCAAAAGTGCCTTCCAGAATGTGCAAATTGAGCTTATTGTTGTAAACGTACAGAAATGATAGCGACGCAATGTTATCGTTTACGGGAAACTTAGGATCTTCAATCGTTTCTTCCAGAAGAGTTAAGTATTTCTTGAAATTCGATTTGTATTTCAGCATATACAGAGACTCCAGAAAGTAATGATTCCCTTTCAGGAAAAATACCGGATTCTGAATAATCATATTCGGATTATCATAAAATAACCGAACCCATTTGTAAGCATATTTATAACTCGCCAGAAAATCCTGAACCAGAAAGCTTCTCCAGAGATTAGCATTATAGAACCAGTATTTCTCGCGAAAACCAAATTTACTTTCGTCTAATTTTGAAATGTGTTTATTGAAATAGTCATCTATATATTTGTACTCTTCATCACTTTTTACATAACCTGTTTTCAGCATGATTCCGTAGAGCTGAAGCGATAAATTCGATAGTTTGCTTGAAATGGTATTGCGATAATTCAGTTCTTTCGCCTGAATCACCAATTCGTCGGCGCGGCCCTGAATACTTCGCGTAATATATTGGGATTCTATTAGTTTTTCGAATTCGACAATCTCATACGCCATATATTTTTCATCATTTTCCAGCGCAATGATTTTTGTCTTGTCCAGAATTTTCAAACTCTGTTTGTACAATCCTTTATTATAGAGAATAACAGCAAAGTCGATTTGTTCCCGCAGCTGGTATCGAATGTTCTGACTCGGAATGTTTAATCGTATGCTCACCAGAATTTGTTTGTACAGGTATGATTTTAAGTTAGATAACTGTACTTTTTTAATAATTCCGCTCTTCAGGATAAGCTTTTCATCGTAGTTTTCAGACTTATCTAAAATATTAAACAATTCAATAAATTTTGTATTTGAACTCGTCTCCAAACGACTTGCAAAAATTTTAAACTGTCTTTTTTCAGATTTTGAAAGCGATTTTATCAGAACAAATAAGAAATCTTTTTGATGGTTAGCCATTGTAAAATATAATAATGTAACTTATTGGTTTTCAGTTATTTAATAGCGTATAAATTGTTTTATGAACAGTATAATTTCATTAAAATGAATTTCATACTGAAGTAGTACAATATATATTTGTTATCAAGATGTGAAATTACATTAAATAAATGAATATGAATAGAGAGAAAGTTCAAATTTTTGACACCACTTTGCGCGATGGCGAGCAGGTCCCGGGATGTAAGTTAGATACGAAACAAAAATTAGTTATCGCAGAACGACTTGATAAAATGGGAGTTGACGTTATCGAAGCAGGTTTTCCTGTGTCAAGTCCGGGCGATTTTTTATCGGTCTCTGAGATTTGTAAAATTGTAGAAAATGCAACCGTCTGCGGACTGACAAGAGCCGTAAAAAACGATATTGATGTGGCTGCTGCTGCCCTCAAGCATGCTAAAAGACCCAGAATCCACACCGGAATCGGAACATCTGAATCTCATATACTCCATAAATTAAATACCACAAGAGAAGATATTATTGCAAGGGCAAAATATGCCGTATCTCACGCAAAATCCTATGTAGAAGATGTTGAGTTTTATGCAGAAGATGCAGGAAGAACAGATAATGCTTTCCTTGCAAAAGTTTGTGAAGAAGTAATCAAATCCGGAGCAACCGTCTTGAATATTCCGGATACGACAGGATATTGTCTGCCGGAAGAATACGGAGCAAAAATTAAATATTTAAAAGAAAACGTAAAAGGTATCGAAAACGTAATCCTTTCGTGCCACTGCCATAATGATTTAGGAATGGCCACTGCAAACTCAATCGCAGGAGCCATAAACGGAGCAAGACAAATAGAATGTACCATTAACGGTATTGGCGAAAGAGCCGGAAATACAGCACTTGAAGAAGTGGTAATGATTTTCAAACAACATCCTTACCTAAATTTAGACACCAATATCAATACAAGAGAATTAAATGAAATGAGCCGTCTGGTTTCTGAAAGTATGGGAATGATCGTGCAGCCAAATAAAGCAATCGTTGGAGCAAATGCTTTTGCACACAGTTCAGGAATTCACCAGGATGGTGTGATCAAAAACAGAGCAACTTACGAAATCATGGATCCGCTTGATGTTGGAGTGAATGAATCTTCTATCATTTTAACAGCAAGAAGCGGACGAGCTGCTTTGGCTTACCGTGCTAAAAAAGTAGGTTACGAGCTTACCAAAGTACAGTTGGATATCGTATACCTTGAGTTTTTAAGATTCGCCGATATTAAAAAAGAGGTTTTAGATGTAGATATTCATCAGATTATTGAAGCCTCTAAAATTCAGGACGAGTTAATCAGAAGCTAGTTGGAAAGAGAATAGAGAATAGAAAATAGAGAGTAGAACAAAGAAGAGAGAAAAATAGAGATTTAAATACATAAAGAACGAGACGTTATGAATTTGAAAATAGCAGTTTTACCAGGTGACGGAATTGGACCGGAGGTAATTTTACAAGCCAAAAAAGCATTATATGCGATTGGTGAAGTGTACAATCATGAATTTGTTTTTGAAGAAGCCCTTATGGGAGCGATCGCCATTGACAAAACTGGAAATCCTCTGCCGGAGCAAACTTTAAACCTTTGTTTAAATACAGATGCCGTTTTGTTTGGCGCCATCGGAGATCCTAAGTATGACAATAATCCAAATGCGAAAGTTCGTCCGGAGCAGGGATTATTAAAACTGCGTAAGGAACTGGGTTTGTTTGCCAACATTCGTCCTATAAAACCCTATAAATCATTACTTGATGCTTCTCCTTTAAAAAGAGAAATTATCGAAGGAGCTGATTTTACTATTTTCAGAGAATTAACTGGTGGTGCTTATTTTGGAGCCAAAACATTAAATGAAGAAGGAACACATGCTTCTGATTTATGTGAATATTCAGAAGAAGAAATTACAAGAATTGCACATTTAGCTTTTAAATCGGCACAAAACCGACGCAAAAAGCTGACAATGGTGGACAAAGCAAATGTTTTGGAAACTTCAAGATTATGGAGAAAAGTCGTTCAGAAAGTGAGTGAAAATTATCCGGATGTAGCTTTGGACTTTTTATTTGTAGATAACGCAGCCATGCAGATAATTTTAAACCCAAAACAATTTGATGTGATTTTGACAGAGAATTTATTTGGAGATATTCTGTCAGATGAAGCGAGCGTAATTACAGGATCTATCGGTTTATTGGCTTCGGCATCTTTAGGAGAAAAAAACGCTTTGTTTGAGCCAATTCACGGATCTTATCCTCAGGCAAAAGGAAAAAATATTGCCAATCCAATTGCTTCCATTTTATCAGCTGCAATGCTGTTGGAACATTTCGGATTATTTAAGGAAGCAAATGTGGTGTATCAGGCTGTTGAAAAAGCAATAGGGTTTAAAGTAGTAACAACAGATTTAAAATCAGATTCAAAATTCGGTACGAATGAGGTAGGGGAGTTTGTTTCTAATTTTATTTTCAGCAAAGACGACTTACTGTATTTTAATAATGATAACGTTCATATCGGACAATCGACGATTGTTTAAAGTTTTTATTAAAACAATGAAATAAATAACAAGAAGTATTGGAAATGTTGAGATTTTATTTTTTTGGTTCTTAAAGTTTTTATACTTTTGTAACACTAAAAAATAAATGATGCAAATCTCAATTATTATTACTTCTGTCGTTGTTGTCAATGTGTTTAGCACATCTGCATCGGGAATGGTATAAATATAATTGAAAAACTATATTACAAACCTTCCAAATACTGGAAGGTTTTTTTTTGAATAAAAATTAAAATAAATAATACAATAATGGAATTAAATAAGTACAGCAAAACCATCACTCAAGATCAGACACAACCTGCGGCGCAAGCGATGTTGTACGGTATTGGTTTAACTGAAGAAGATTTGAAAAAAGCACAAGTGGGTATTGTGAGCATGGGTTACGATGGTAACACCTGTAACATGCACCTGAATGATTTGGCAAAAGATGTTAAAAAAGGTGTTTGGGATGCAAATCTGGTCGGACTTATTTTTAATACCATTGGTGTGAGTGACGGAATTTCGAATGGTACGGAAGGAATGCGTTTTTCATTGGTGTCCCGCGATGTAATTGCAGATTCGATTGAAACTGTGGTTGGAGCACAATGGTACGACAGTTTAATTGCCATTCCGGGTTGTGATAAAAATATGCCGGGAGCGTTAATCGCAATGGGACGTTTAAATCGCCCGTCTATAATGGTTTACGGAGGATCAATTCACTCCGGAAAATGGAAAGGAGAATCCTTAAATATTGTTTCTGCTTTTGAAGCTTTAGGAAAAAAAGTAAAAAACGAAATTACTCCGGAAGATTTTAAAGGTGTCATTCAGAATGCCTGCCCCGGAGCTGGTGCCTGCGGTGGAATGTATACGGCAAACACCATGTCTTCTGCCATTGAAGCATTAGGAATGAGTTTACCATACAGTTCTTCAAACCCGGCTTTAAGTCAGGAAAAAAGGGACGAATGTCTGGCAGCCGGAGAAGCGATCAAAATTTTATTAGAAAAAGATATTAAGCCAAGAGATATCATGACTCGCAAGGCTTTCGAAAACGCTATTACAATTGTAGCGGTTTTAGGAGGTTCTACCAATGCAGTGATGCATTTAATCGCTATGGCTCATGCTGTTGATATCGAAATTACACTGGACGATTTTCAGGCAATAAGTGATAAAACACCAGTACTTGCCGATATGAAACCAAGTGGTAAATACATGATGGAAGATATTCATGAGGTGGGAGGAATTCCTTCTTTAATGAAATATTTATTAAAAGTGGGATTAATTCACGGAGACTGTCTGACAGTAACCGGAAAAACAGTCGCTGAAAATTTAGCATCAACGCCGGATTTACAAGATGGTCAGGAAGTGATTCATGAAATCCAGAAAGCATTGAAACCATCCGGAAACATTCAGATTTTGTACGGAAATCTGGCTTCGGAAGGTGCTGTTGCGAAAATCAGTGGTAAAGAAGGTGAATATTTTGAAGGTACTGCAGTAGTATTTGAAGGTGAATTTGAAGTAATTCCGGGTCTTGAAGCCGGAAAAATAAAACCGGGTAGTGTAGTCGTCATCAGGTATTGTGGACCAAAAGGTGGTCCGGGTATGCCTGAGATGCTAAAACCTACATCAGCCATCATTGGTGCCGGATTGGGAAGCAGCTGTGCTCTTATTACAGACGGCAGGTTCTCCGGAGGTTCACATGGTTTTGTCGTAGGACATATTACACCAGAAGCTTATGATGGTGGTGGTATTGCGCTGGTAAAAGATGGTGACTTAATCGCTATTGATGCGGTAAAAAATACAATCGACCTGAAAATTTCCGACGAAGAATTTGCAGCCAGAAAAGCGGCTTGGGTACAACCTCCGCTAAAAGTTGCAAAAGGAGTTTTACTTAAATATGCCAGATCGGTTTCAAGCGCCTCAACAGGTTGTGTTACCGATAAATAATTTTACAATAACAAAATATCAAAGTCAATTGCAATAACAAGATTAAAAAACAATAGCAATAAAAGTAAAAATATAAAAGATCAATTTAGGATTTACCATTGAAATTGATTTTTGCCATTGCCATTGAACTTCATTTTTGAAATTGACATTGATAAAAAAAATATACTATGAAAATATCAGGGGCAGAAGCCGTTATAAGATGTTTGTTAGCAGAAGGAGTAGACCTGGTTTACGGATATCCGGGAGGAGCCATAATGCCGGTTTATGACGAATTATATAAATTTCAGGATCAGTTACACCATGTTTTAGTACGTCACGAGCAGGGGGCAACCCATGCAGCTCAGGGATATGCAAGAGCTACAGGTAAAGTTGGAGTCGCAATCGCTACTTCAGGACCGGGAGCCACCAATTTAGTTACAGGAATTGCAGACGCTCAAATCGATTCAACCCCAATGGTTTGTATTACCGGGCAGGTGGGAAAACATTTGCTGGGTTCTGATGCTTTTCAGGAAACCGATATTATCGGAATTTCAACTCCTGTTACCAAATGGAATTACCAGATTACGGAAGCTTCAGAAATTCCGGAAATCATTGCCAAAGCATTTTATATTGCACGTTCCGGTCGTCCTGGACCTGTATTAATTGATATTACTAAAAATGCTCAGTTTGATGAGTTCGAGTTTAGTTATGAAAAATGCACGGGAATCAGAAGTTATGTTCCGGTTCCTAAGTTAAAATTAGAAAAAGTCGCAGAAGCGGCCGCTATCATCAATAGTGCTAAAAAACCGTTTATCGTTTTTGGGCAGGGAATTATTCTGGGTCAGGCCGAAGAACAGTTAAAAGCCTTCATCGAAAAATCAGGAATTCCCGCGGGATGGACAATTTTAGGTCTTTCTGCGCTGCCAACAGATCATCCCTTAAATGTTGGAATGTTAGGAATGCACGGAAATTACGGCCCTAATATGCTCACAAACGAATGTGATGTTTTAATTGCACTCGGAATGCGTTTTGACGACCGTGTTACCGGAAAACTGGCTACATACGCCAAACAGGCAAAGGTTATTCACTTTGAAATTGATCCTGCAGAAGTAGATAAAAACGTAAAAACAGAAGTTGCTGTTTTAGGGGATGTAAAGGAAGCCCTGAATGCGTTACTGCCTTTAATTGATGCAAAATCACATGATTTATGGCATAATGAGTTTAAAGAATTGCATAAAATAGAAGTTGAATCGGTTATAAACGAAGAGTTAAATCCAACGAACGGTAAAGGAATTTCAATGGGAGAAACCATGGAAATGATCAATAAACATTCAAAAGGTGACGCAATAATAGTTTCAGATGTGGGTCAGCACCAGATGTTTGCGTGTCGTTATGCGAAATTCAATACCACCAAAAGCAACATTACTTCCGGTGGTTTAGGAACCATGGGTTTTGCTTTACCGGCTGCTATCGGAGCTAAAATGGGAAGACCGGATCGCGAAGTGGTGGCTATTATCGGTGATGGAGGCTTTCAGATGACAATTCAGGAATTAGGAACAATTTTCCAGACTCAGGTTCCGGTAAAAATTGTCATTTTAAACAATGAGTTTTTAGGAATGGTACGTCAATGGCAGGAACTGTTTTTTGACAACAGATATGCATCAACAAAAATGATTAATCCAAATTTCACGGCAATTGCAGAAGGCTATCATATCAAATCCAAAAAAGTAACGCAGAGAGAAGATTTAGATGCTGCCGTAGCCGAAATGATGGCTTCGAAAGATTCTTATTTCCTGGAAGTTATGGTAGAAAAGGAAAATAATGTTTTTCCAATGATTCCAACAGGAGCCTGTGTTTCAGAAATTAGATTAAGCTAAAATAGAAGTTTCAAGTTTTAAGTTTCAGGTTTCAGGTTCTCAGCAACGTGAAACCTGAAACCTGAAACAAAATAAACTTTAAACAAAAAATTACATGGAAGATAAAACATTTACCATATCGGTATATTCGGAAAACAATGTGGGTTTGCTGAACAGAATATCAGGAATATTCTTAAAGCGTCACATTAATATATTAAGCCTAAACGTTTCAGAATCAGAAATAGAAAATGTTTCAAGATTTATTATTGTTGTGGAAACAACAGAAAAATGGGTTCAGAATATCGTAGGGCAAATTGAAAAACAAATTGAAGTTATAAAAGCATTTTATCATACCGATGAAGAGACTATTTATCTGGAAAATGCTTTATTTAAAATAGCCTCAAGTTTGTTGTTTGATGAGAAACAAATTCAGAATATCATCAAAGACAGTCAGTCAACAATTGTGACGGTTTCCCGCGATTTCTTTGTGATTTCAAAATCAGGAAGACGTTCTGAAATTGAAGAATTATATGCAAAATTTAAACCCTACGGCATTATGCAGTTTGTACGTTCGGGAAGAATATCGGTTTCTAAAGAGAAAATGGAAATCTCAACAATGCTGGAAACACTTAAATAGTATCAATTATTAAATTACACATTCATTAAATATTATTAAAAAAAATGGCAAATTATTTCAACACACTACCACTTAGATTACAATTAGAACAATTAGGCGTTTGCGAATTTATGGAGCAATCCGAATTTGCTGATGGAAT
Source organism: Flavobacterium sp. ENC (assembly GCF_020991415.1). Taxonomy (GTDB): domain Bacteria; phylum Bacteroidota; class Bacteroidia; order Flavobacteriales; family Flavobacteriaceae; genus Flavobacterium. The sequence continues at coordinate 817,634 of NZ_JAJMOY010000002.1, forward strand.
TGCAGCTTTAGCCGGAAAAAAAGTTGTGATTGTAGGTTGTGGTGCACAAGGTTTGAATCAAGGTTTAAACATGAGAGACTCTGGACTGGATATTTCATACGCACTTCGCGCTGATGCCATCGCTGAAAAAAGAGCTTCTTATAAAAATGCTACCGAAAATGGTTTTAAAGTGGGTACTTATGAAGAATTAATTCCAACCGCTGATTTAGTTTGTAACCTGACTCCGGATAAACAACATACTGCAGTGGTAACTGCGATTATGCCATTAATGAAAAACGGTTCTACTTTGGCTTATTCTCACGGATTTAATATCGTAGAAGAAGGAATGCAGATCCGTAAAGATATTACAGTAATCATGTGTGCTCCTAAATGTCCCGGTTCTGAAGTTCGTGAAGAATATAAAAGAGGTTTTGGTGTGCCGACACTTATTGCTGTACACCCTGAAAATGATCCAAACGGTTTTGGTTTAGATCAGGCAAAAGCATATGCTGTAGCAACCGGAGGTCACAAAGCAGGAGTTTTGAAATCCTCATTTGTGGCTGAAGTAAAATCAGATTTGATGGGAGAACAAACTATTCTTTGTGGTTTGTTGCAAACCGGATCTATTTTATGTTTTGATAAAATGGTTGAAAAAGGAATCGATGCTGCCTATGCTTCAAAATTAATTCAGTACGGATGGGAGACGATCACGGAAGCCTTGAAACATGGTGGAATTACCAATATGATGGACCGCCTTTCAAATCCTGCAAAAATTGAAGCTTACGAACTGGCAGATGAACTGAAAGATATTATGCGTCCGTTATTTCAAAAGCACCAGGATGATATCATTTCAGGAGAGTTCTCAAGAACAATGATGATCGACTGGGCAAATGATGATGTGAATTTGTTGAAATGGAGAGCGGCAACAGGAGAAACAAACTTCGAGAAAACAGCTCCTCAGGAAGCGCCGATTGCTGAACAGGAATATTTTGATAATGGAGTTTTAATGATTGCCATGGTAAAAGCAGGAGTTGAATTGGCTTTTGAAACGATGACAGAAGCCGGAATCATTGAAGAATCGGCTTACTACGAATCATTGCACGAATTGCCTTTGATTGCTAATACCATCGCAAGAAAGAAATTATTTGAAATGAACCGTGTTATTTCGGATACAGCAGAATATGGCTGCTATTTATTTGACCACGCCTGTAAACCGCTATTGACTGAATTCATGAAAAAAGTAGAAACAAACGTAATAGGAAAACCATTCTCGACTTCAAACGGAGTAGATAATGCAGTTCTAATTGCAGTAAACAAAGAAATCCGTCAACATCCTATTGAAGAAGTAGGGGCATGGTTGAGAGAATCTATGACTGCAATGAAAAAAATTGGATAATAAATTGGGAATTACCACACAATCGACTGTGATGGGATTTGCACTGTATCTCTGTTTTATGTAATATTTTGAATTAGTAAGCACTTATTAAGATAATATGGATATAGATGCATATTGTATTCACTTAACTGCTGTGAGTTTGTAAGTTAAGTGAAGGTAATCCCGAATAATGGGGTATGTTTAGCAATAAATATACTTGTATAGATTTCTATATTAATTAATAAAATGCTGCTATTTTCAAAGTAAAATGAAGCATTGTAATACACATTACATAAAAAAAATTAATTGTTATTGAAATTGTTAAAACCAAAAGGCATGATATTTATTTATTGTGCCTTTTTTGTGATATGCAATTTATCATAAAACTTGTATTTTTATATTAAATTCATAAAAAAACGACATTTTTTTTAATATATGTTTTTTTATGCTAAAATTTATGAATTAAATAATTTTAAGAATACGCACAGATTTAATACATTTATAAAAAATTCCAAAAACATATGAGTTATTATAAAATTGAAAATTTAGAACAATATTTTAAACATTACAATAAGTCAATAAGGGAACCAAGAAAATTTTGGGGAAAAATAGCAGAGGAAAATTTTACCTGGTACCAACAATGGGAAAAAGTAGTTGATTTTAATATGGCGGATGCTGAAGTAAAATGGTTTACAGAGGCAAAAGTTAATATTACCAAAAACTGTATTGATAGACATCTCAGCAAAAGAGGAGAAAAAACGGCAATCATTTTTGAACCGAACGATCCTTCGGAGGAAGCTTTACATATAACGTACAACGAACTTTATGAACGTGTGTCAAGAATGGCAAACGTTTTGCGTGAGCAGGGAGTTCGTAAGGGAGACAGAGTTTGTATTTATTTACCAATGATTCCGGAATTGGCAGTTGCAGTATTGGCCTGTGCCAGAATTGGAGCCATTCACTCTGTAATTTTTGCAGGATTTTCGGCATCAGCTGTGTCAGCAAGGATTAACGATTGCGAGTGTAAAATGGTAATCACATCAGATGGTGGCTACAGAGGAAACAAAACCATTGACCTGAAAGGAATTGTAGACGAAGCACTGGATACTTGTCCGTCTGTTTCTAAAGTTTTGGTCGTGAAAAGAACTCAGACTGAAGTTAAAATGAAAGACGGTCGCGACATGTGGTTGCAGCCTTTATTAGATGCTGCTATAGATAATAGTGTTGCTGAAATTATGGATGCTGAAGATCCTTTGTTTATCCTGTATACTTCCGGATCAACAGGAAAACCAAAAGGAATGGTACACACTACTGCCGGATATATGGTTTACACGGCTTATACTTTTAAAAATGTTTTTAGTCACGAAGAAAATGATATTTTCTGGTGTACGGCAGACATTGGCTGGATTACAGGCCACTCTTATATTTTATACGGACCTTTATTAAACGGAGGAACAACCGTAATTTTTGAAGGCGTTCCGTCTTATCCGGATTTCAGCCGTTTTTGGGAGATTATTGAAAAACATAAAATCACACAATTTTATACGGCACCAACGGCAATCCGTTCCTTAGCAAAAGAAAGTCTGGATTATATTCAAAAATATCCTCTGAAATCGCTGAAAGTTATTGGATCTGTTGGAGAACCAATCAACGAAGAAGCATGGCACTGGTTCAATGACCATGTGGGAGATAAAAGATGTCCTGTTGTAGATACCTGGTGGCAGACAGAAACCGGTGGAATCATGATTTCGCCAATTGCATTTGTCACACCAACAAAACCAACCTATGCCACTTTACCATTACCTGGAATCCAGCCTGTTTTAATGGATGAAAAACGTAATGAAATTGAAGGAAACCAAGTGGTAGGAAGCTTGTGTATTAAATTTCCATGGCCGGGAATTGCCAGAACAATCTGGGGAGATCATGACCGCTATAAAGACACGTACTTTTCTGCTTTTCCTGGTAAATATTTTACCGGTGATGGCGCTTTGAGAGATGAAGTAGGCTACTACAGAATTACGGGAAGGGTTGATGATGTTGTGATTGTTTCAGGACACAATCTGGGAACTGCTCCTATCGAAGATGCCATTAACGAACATCCTGCTGTTGCAGAATCTGCAATTGTTGGTTTCCCGCATGATATCAAAGGAAATGCGTTATATGGTTATGTCATACTGAAAGAAACAGGAGAAGTAAGAAACAAAGAAAATTTATCAAAAGAAATCAATCAGTATATTTCAGATCATATCGGACCGATTGCAAAACTGGATAAAATTCAATTCGTTTCCGGATTACCTAAAACACGTTCGGGAAAAATTATGCGTAGAATTTTACGTAAAATAGCAGAAGGCGATTTTTCTAATTTTGGTGACACTTCGACTTTGCTGAACCCGGAAGTTGTGGAAGAAATTACGAAAGACAGGATTGCTTAAAAAAGCAAATTGAAATAAATAAAATGCCTCTTAAAATTAAGAGGCATTTTTTATAGAATCAGTTTCCAAAACTGAAAATCCTGTCAGACTGAGCGAAGTCGAAGTCCGTCATGCAGAATCACTTTGCGGAAGCTTCGACTTCGCTCAGCCAGACAATCGTTTTTTATATCTTGTTAAGATTTTCAGCTTAGCTTTTTTCAATAGAAAATAAAATGCCTCTTAATTTTAAGAGGCATTTTTTATATAATCAGTTTCCAAAACTGAAAATCCTGTCAGACTGAGCGAAGTCGAAGTCCGTCATGCAGAATCACTTTGCGGGGGGACTTCGACTTCGCTCAGCCAGACAATCGTTTTTTTATATCTTGTTAAAGCTTTTCAGCTTAGCTTTTTTCAATAGAAAATAAAATGCCTCTTAATTTTAAGGGGCATTTTTTATATAATCAGTTTCCAAAACTGAAAATCCTGTCAGACTGAGCGAAGTCGAAGTCCGTCATGCAGAATCACTTTGCGGAAGCTTCGACTTCGCTGAGCCAGACAATCGTTTTTTATATCTTATTAAAGATTTTTAGCTTAGCTTTTTTCAATAGAAAATAAAATGCCTCTTAATTTTAAGAGGCATTTTTTATGTAATCAGTTTCCAAAACTGAAAATCCTGTCAGACTGAGCGAAGTCGAAGTCCGTCATGCAGAATCACTTTGCGGAAGCTTCGACTTCGCTCAGTCTGACATCGTTTTATTTATTTAATTCCCAAACGGGATTTTAATTTCAAAAACAAAAGAGCAATCCGGTAAGCATCCTCAGATGATGAATTCCTGTCACTTCTTGGAATTTTATAAATGTCGCATAAATCATCAAGTGAAAACTGTTTGTCATTGATATCCATTAATTTTCTGTACATCATATCAACATCCAAAGCTTCATTTTTCAGTCTTCCGCAATCCAGTCGTTCCAAGGCGCTGTTAATCATTTCGACGTCAAAATTGATATGATGTCCCACTAAAACAGCATTGCCCAAAAAGTTGATAAATGCCTCAATTGCTTTAGGCTCTTCCATTTTTATCATTTTGCTTTCAATAATGAATTCATTTGAAAGACCATTGTCTTCCAGAAATTTATACTGCAGCAAAACAGACTCAAAGCTATCCTTAATAATAACGCTGTCATCAACTACAGAAAAAGCCCCTAAAGATAAAATCACATCCTTATTCGGATTCAGACCGGAAGTTTCTGTAGACATCACTACAAATCTATTGGGTTTTGTTTCGAATTTGGTCAGGTAATCTTTCCAGAAATCAGGATGTTCTTTGTTGATATTTTTAATCCAGTCAAGCATATTTTAGGAAAATTGTGTAAGTTGGAATTTGTTCTTAATTAATTCTTCAAGGTCTTTCATTGGTGTTAAAGCGTTTTTCAATTTTTCTTTATCACTTTTAGACATTTCTCTCAGATTGATAAATTGACCTGAATCATCATTTTTTAACCCTTCGACAGTTCTGAATTTTGATAATATTAAAAAAGCTTCGGCACAACTTAGGTAGATCTCCGCATTTTTAGAATCAGTGATCGCTAATTGCTTGAATCTTAAATAAGTATTTTGTATCCCTTTAATATTCGAATTCAAAATTAGTAAACGTGCACCATCAATTAAAGGCATTAATGCACGGGTTTTTATATCAAATTTCCCTTTATTCGGACCATCTTCTTCTACCAGGAATTTTTTGAAAAAGCTCAGGGGAGAATTTTTCTTTAAAGCGTCATTACCCAGGAAATCAAAAAACAAAGTGTTGTTGACGGCATTTTTGAAAATAACATTCTCGATGGCTTCTTCGATTTTCGGTTCTCCGAAAACAATTTCATAATCAAAGAAGATACTACTCAAATCATTGCTGTTTTCACCTGGAGTATTCATCCAGCTGTTGTATTGTTTTGTCCAGTCGGTCAATGATTTACACCATAACATATTGCTTCCCATATGACCGTTTGGACAAAGTTCGTAACCCACTTTTTCTAAGATTGCCGTAGTTCTTTTGGCCAATCGTAAAAAATAATCTTTAACATCCCTGTACTTTTCCGGAGTGACATCTTCAAATATTAAGATGCTGTCCTGATCTGTTAGCAAAAGCTGTTCTTTACGACCCTGACTACCAATGCTTAACCACGCAAATCGGGCAGGAGGTGAGCCCAGGTCTAAAATGGATAATTCCACTGAACGTTTTATAATGGCCAGGTTTATTTCACTTGCAATATTACTAACATGTGAAATTGGAATATTTTTCTGAATCGAATTCTGAATTAAATCAGACAAACGATCGCGTATTTGTTTTAAATCTTTTGGAAGTTGCGAACGTTTGATTTCTTTGATCAGAACGCCGGGATTACTAGCCTGGGCAACAATTAAATCGTGTTCGGATATAATTCCTTTCACGGCAGATTTACTAGTACCGTCCTTAGTAACACATAAATGCGTCACATTATATTTCAGCATTAGTAATTGTGCCTCGGCCAAAGAAACATTTTCCAATACTGTTACAACGGGCGATGACATGATTTTATCAATGGTTTCCGTAATAGGATAGCGGCCTGTAGCAATTTTTGATGATAAATCTGCATCTGTTACAATACCAATCGGATGATTTTTTTCGCAAACAACAATGTTATCTACCATTGCTTCAGTCATTAAAATAGCAACATCTTTTACAATATGATGTGCTTCTGTTTTTAATGGTGAATTATTGTAAGTAAGGGATTGTATATATTGCATTTCTGACTGCTGATCTACATAAAATGAAGTATCAGAAATCAGTTTTCCGTTAGAACTGACACTGTCTTTGGTATGTCTGGAGTTTGTTGCAAAACTTTCTAATAAAAAGTTTAAAACATCAGAATTATTAGCCACAAAAGGTCTGAAAACAGCTATAGGTATTGCATACACAATACTTTCTTCACGAGCCTTAGCGGTCATCATATAGTTGTTTTTAGCAAAAAACGGACGCAAGCCAAAAATATCACCTTCATGACATTTGTTTATAATCGTTTCTTCAGCATCAGCAATTGTCGTCAGATTTATAACGCCTGAAGCTACCACATAAAAACTATCATGCAGGATGTCATTATTTTGAAACAATACCGCGTGTTTTTCTAAGTTGATCACACGAATATTAGTTGCAATATCAGATAGTTCCTGAAAAGTCAGATTTTTAAAGGGCTGATATTCTTTTAAAAAATCTGCGATATGCTCAGCAATTGTATTCATATATTTTTGATAATTTTTTTAAAGTATCGAATGTAAAAATAATAAAATAAAGTCTTACAATGAAAGCATCTGTACGATTTTAAGTAAAACTAGGAATATGTTATCTGAGAGGCATATTTTTCTTTTTTTATTATTTCAAATCACTGATAATGAAGTATTGCATAATTTTTCTAATTCTTTTATTTTTGAGAAGCAATAATTAGTTATTTGGAAGGGTTTTATAAATATTCTATTTTACATAATATAAATTATAGTTCAAATTATACATGCTGAATTGACAGACACCAGCTTCATTATTTGTACTTCCTTGTGTTTGCAGATACTATACCCTTTATTCTGAAATCTCATATTCTGAAAAACAAATTACTTTATTTCCAATATGAGATTTATACGAATTCAAATTCATAGTATTGACGGCTTTAAATTTTCTCTTATTTGAGAAATAAAATTTTTAAATTTCAAATAACGGATTTATATGTGTTCAAATAAAAAAGCATCACGTAATATGTGATGCTTCAAATTTCCCATATTTGAAAATTATTTTATTTTTTTTCAATAAACAGATTTTCGGTTAAGTACAATTACTTTAAAGTATTCTTTTCAATATCGCTTAATTATTCGAGGTAAAAATCTTATATTTGACATTTATGATACATACTTAATATGCTGGAAAAGAAAATACATCAGGGTCGAAATATAAAGCGTTTCCGTGAAATGCTGGGTATAAAACAAGAAGTCCTTGCCTATGAATTGGGTGATGACTGGAATCAGAAGAAAATTTCTCTTTTGGAGCAAAAAGAATTGATTGAAAATGATATTTTAGACCAGGTTGCTAAAATTCTTAAAGTGCCTGCGGATGCTATAAAGAATTTTGATGAAGAACAAGCGATAAATATAATCTCAAACACTGCCTCTTTTGATAATTGCCAACAACCAGCTTTTTTTAATAACCAGCCTACCTTCAATCCTTTAGATAAAATGGTCGAGCTTTACGAGCGTATGCTTGAACAGCAAAAGGAAATGATAAACAGATTGGAGAAATTGATTCGGGAGAAATAGTCTTAAGGTTGTTAGCTTTTCTACTCGGATAACTTCGTCAGAATCGCTTCTTTTGGAATCAAATCAAATCCGCCTCTTTTACTCAATTGTATCACGCCGTCATTCACAAATAAAACCGCAGTGGCTGAAGCTCCGTCTCTTGCTTTTAAGGTAATCTGTGCTTTTTCTCCAAGAACATAAACATATCCGGTAATTTCCATAATTCCGGAATTTAGTTTTTCGTCTTTGCTGGTCACTTCAGCGGTTCCGTAAATTTTATTGTTGGACTGTGCTATATTCAAACTTAAAATATATTCTTTACTACAGCTTTTACAATTTTCATTACTCCAGGTTCCGTTAAACTGATTGGTTTGTGAATATGCTGAAAAAGAAATAAATAATACAAACAGGATAATTTTTCTCATTTGAACGAAAACTTTAAAATAATTGAATTTCAAATATAAAAGAAAAAAGCATCACTTTCGTGATGCTTTCTCGTGTTTCAAAAGAAATATTACTTGATTTTTTTCAGGTAAACTGATTTTCCGTTTAGCGAAACATTTATCTCGTTATTTTTTTCAGAGAAAGTTGTTCTTAAAGCATTTCCTTTAAATATTTGAACATCTCCCCAAACTTTTCCGGTTTCATCTGAAACGTATTCAAATAATAATTTTTTATTGTCTGGTTCGATTCCTAATTTATAGCTTGAAAATTTTGAAGTCGTCAAATTGAATTCCTGTTGTGTGTCGATGATTTTACCATCAGCATAAAAATTGGTAACGGACTTGTTTAAGGTAATGTCCGGATAATATTTATTTACCATTTCAAGTAATGCATATTGGTCGGCATTTGCATCCTCAATTTTTGTTGTAATAGATTGTGCAAATGAAATTGTTGTAAAAGTAAGAGCTAATAATAAGGCGAATTTTTTCATAAATTTAAATTTTAAGGTTTAAAGTTTCAAAACATTTTTGAAAACTTACATAATAACCATTTTTTATATTAAAAGTGATTATTATCTCTAACAAGGTACTAAATATTTATCTTTGCACGAAATAAAAAGCAAAGTTTTAAGAAAATGACAACAAAAAAATACATCAAACTTATTCTTATTTTAGGCTCTCTAACGGCACTTGGACCTTTTTCGATCGATATGTATTTGCCTGGTTTTTCAGGTATTGCAAAAGATCTCCATACTACTGTAGCCAAAGTTTCAATAAGTTTATCGAGTTATTTTATTGGAATTTCTGCCGGACAGCTTCTTTACGGACCTTTATTAGATCGTTTTGGGCGTAAAAAACCATTGTTTATAGGTTTGATGATTTATATACTTGCTTCATTGGGATGCGTTTACGTGAGCGATATTGATTCCTTTATCCTTTTACGTTTTATTCAGGCTGTTGGAAGCTGTGCTGCAACAGTAGCTTCTGTAGCCATGGTAAGGGATTTGTTTCCTGTGAAAGATATTCCGAAAGTATTTTCTTTATTGATGCTTGTTCTTGGGCTTTCGCCAATGCTAGCGCCTACAATTGGAGGTTATGTAACGGAAGATTACGGCTGGCATATCGTGTTTTTGATACTGATGTTTATGGGAATTGCTGTTTTAATTGCTTCGCAAATTGGTTTACCCAACAGTTACAAGCCGGATCCTTCAATTTCTTTAAAACCGAAACCAATCATTTCTAACTTTGTCAAGGTGCTTAAGGAGCCGCAGTTTTATACCTACGCTTTTACGGGTTCAATTGCTTTTTCCGGCTTATTTACTTATGTAGCGGCCTCTCCTATAATTTTTATGGATATCTATCATGTCGATGCTAAAACGTACGGCTGGATTTTCGCCTTTATGTCCGTTAGTTTTATTGGTTCAAGTCAGTTGAATTCACTTTTACTCAAGAAATTTTCGAGTGAACAAATGATTTTTGCAGCCTTAATTTTGCAGTCTGTTGTTAGTATTGTTTTTCTTATTCTTTCCCTGAATGGTTTGTTAGGGCTCTATCAAACTATAATAATGCTTTTTTTATTCCTCGGCTGTCTGGGAATTTCAAATCCAAATACTGCCGGGCTCACCATGGCTCCTTTTGCTAAAAATGCCGGAAGTGCTTCCGCTTTAATGGGCGCTATCCAGTTAGGGTTAGGTGCTTTGGCGTCGTTTGCTGTTGGAGTTTTTGTAAAAGATTCCGTAGCGCCAATGGTTTTGATTATGACAACAACTACGATTATTGCTCTTATTGTTTTGAATGTTGGTAAACGTTTTATTAAGGAAAAAATAGAAGTCTCTGAAAATGATGATGTTTTAGCTGGGCATTAAAAGTTAAATTCCAATTTTTAAAAAATTGCTTCGCCTGTTCGCTGGCGCTCGGGTCCAAATTCCAACTCTGTTGACTTGTAATCTCCTTCGTCGAAATGACGCAAAATGACATAAAAAAGCCAGAATTTAATAATTCCGGCTTTTTTATGCTTTCAAATTTCCATAACACGTGTGGAATTTGGAATTTTAAAAAATTGAAAATTCTCCCATTTTTAGCTTCTTTTATCCGGCCTGATAATCATTCTAAGCGACTGATCACTTGCAAAATAGGCTATCATCCAGTTATAAAAAGTGTTTATTCTGTTTCGATATGTTATTAATGAAATCAGGTGGATAAACAACCAGATAATCCAGGCAAAAAATCCTTTGAAATGCCATTTTGGACTTGGTAAATCTACTACCGCTTTGTTTTTTCCTATAATTGCCATTGAACCTTTGTCATTATAAACAAAAGGTTTAAGAGGCTTGTTCTTAATGACTGCTTTAAAGTTTTTAGCTAAATTAAGTCCTTGCTGAATGGCAACTTGTGCTACCTGCGGATGTCCGTCAGGAAATTTTGCATCTCCGGCTAAAATTGCGGTATCACCAATGGCATAAATATTTTCGAGTCCGTTTACTTTATTAAACTGATCCGTTGCCATACGACGGCCACGCCCATAACTTTCTTTTGGAATTCCGTCGAAAATCTTAGCCGAAACTCCTGCAGCCCAAATCAGATTTTTGGTTTTGATGGTTTCGCCATTTTCAAAATGTACGGTATCATCAATATAATCGGTAACACGGCTGTGTAGTTTCACTACAACACCCAGATTGGTAAGTGCTTCAAGGGTATCTTTTTGGGAAGCTTCGCTCATTGGAGCCAATAAGGCATCTCCTCCATCGACTAAATAAACATTACTGGCTGATGTTTCCAGTTCCGGGTATTCCTTCAGCAGAATATTTTTTCGCATTTCAGCAAACATTCCGGAAACTTCCACTCCTGTAGGTCCCCCACCGGCGACAACGATCGTCAATAATTTGCGGCGTTTTCGGATATCTTTGGTTATTGCTGCTTTTTCAAGGTTTTTAAGTAACGTATTTCGCATTTCGATGGCATCATTTAAGGTTTTCATCGGAATTGCGTTTTTCATTACGTTTTCCATTCCAAAATAGCTTGTTTCGGCACCTGTGGCAAAAACAAGATAATCGTAGTCAAGTTCACCGTTGTTAAGGATTATTTTATTTTCAGCGGGAACAACAGAAACTAATTCGCCAAGACGAAATTGAAGGTTCTTTTTACCGGCAAAAAATTTCCTGAACGGATAGCTGATACTTGAAGGTTCTAAAAAAGCAGTTGCAACCTGATATATAAGTGGTGGAAAAAAATTATAATTGTTCTTGTCTACAAGCGTTACTTGTATCTGAGGCTGATTAACAAGTTCTTTCGCGAGATTCAAACCTGCAAAACCACCTCCAATAATGACTATTTTCATATATATTGTTTTACGAATAAGATTATTTTCTTTTAAATCACCTTAAAAGTACAACATAATTTAACAGTTACAAAGTCATTGGAAGTTACTTTTTGAATTTTTTAACAGGTTTTTCCACTATATCGATTTTGTTTTGCAAAACATAATTGGCTAACAATTTCTCGATCAGTTCGTCTTTTGTTAAATGGTGAAAAACAGTTTTTACCTTTGTTTTTAAATCGGCAGAAATCTCCTGATTGGGTTTTGTTTTGAAGATTTGTTTGGCCCATAATAATGTGTTATTTTCTTCTAAACTGACTACGGAAGGTTTTTGAAACTGAGTGAATTTTATTCCCAGTTCTTTTTCGAATTCCGGAATTTCAATGGTTTCTTCCTCTTGCAGGACTGTTAAGGAAAGTCCCTTTGCTCCTGCTCTAGCTGTTCTTCCGCTGCGGTGTACATAATTTTCATACGTATCCGGCAAGTGGTAATTCACGACATACGAAATTTCTTTTACGTCTATTCCTCTGGCAGCCAAATCTGTGGCAACAAGGATATTAATATGTCCTTCACGAAATTGCTCCATGATTCTGTCACGAATTCCCTGTGAAAGACTACCGTGCAGTGCTCCTGAAGAAAAACGGTTTATGGCAAGATTTTTAGCCAGTTTATTGACTGCGGCTTTGGTTTTACAGAAGATAATTCCGCGCTCGCCTTCTTTTGAGTTTAGGAAATGCATTAAAACATCCAGTTTTTCAATGGGATCCACAACGATGTATTCGTGATCAATTCCTTGGTTTCCAACAGTTTCCATATTGGCGCTCACCTGAACTACATTTTTGTCTAAGTAATTCTGAATCAATTGCTTGATAGTTCCCGGCAAAGTAGCGGAGAATAATAAAGTGCGGTGTTTTTTAGGAAGTTCAGCGACGATTTCGTCTAAACTTTCTTTAAGGATGGAAACCATTTCATCGGCTTCGTCTAAAACCAGGTATTGGGTTTGTTTTAAATCGATGGCTTTACGCTGAATCAAATCGATTAAACGTCCCGGAGTCGCAACCACAATATGCGTAGGTTGTGTAAGGCGTTCTATTTGCGGTTTTATTGGAATACCACCACAAGTGGAAGCAATTGAGATATTTGGAATATGTTTTCCAAAATCTTCCAGGTTTCTAAAAATCTGTTGTCCAAGTTCTCTGGTAGGAACCAGAATAATGGCCTGTACAATTGGTGATTCTGTATTGATTAATTGCAGTAAAGGCAATCCGAAAGCAGCTGTTTTACCTGTTCCGGTTTTGGCTAAACCTACTAAGTCATGAGTCTCAGCTAAAAGAAGCGGAATGGTTTTTTGTTGAATTTCTGTTGGTTCAACGATATTCAATTCGCTTAATGCTTTTAAAATGGGTGCTGAAATTCCTAATGCTGAGAATGGTTTAGACATTTTGTGTTTTTGTTATTATTTTTTTGTTTCATGTTTCAGGTTAGCTACAGATTCCAATAACCTGAAACATGAAACCTGAAACTTTTTTAATCTTTTTTGGATCAATCCGGCTCGTTCATGATTTTTTCACGGTATTTTTTACCGATTAGCAGAACCATTTTTAATTTATAATCGTCCACCAGCCATTCGCGGTAATTTTTACTGCACTGGCTCAGGCATTTTGCATAACGTTTAATACGGCATTCGATATCATCATCCAGTTCTTTACCAAGAGATTTAGCTTCCTGTAAAGTTTCAGTGTTATCCACACACATTGATGCATGTTGCTCTAATGACTTGTCTAATACCACTTTAGAACGTAAATTTTGTTTTATGATTAGTTTGTGTTCTTCATCGACATCAAAAGTAACGTCGGCAGTTTTACTGAATTTGGCACGTAATTCCGGAGGCATGCTGTATTTGAAGTACAATTCGATTTCAGTATCATCACGAAGGTTTTCTAAGTAAAATTCAGGTGATTTAAAAATGTGCTGCCAGTTAACCGGCTCGCTCCACAATCCAAAACGTGCGGCATTATTTCCTAAATCAATCACTGTAAACTCGTCTTTACCAGGTAATTTACGAGATCCGCGGCCAATCATCTGGTAGTATAAAGTTAATGATTTCGTCGCTCTGTTTAAGATAATAGTCTCCACAGTAGGTTCATCAAAACCAGTGGTTAAGATTCCAACCGAAGTTAAAATCGCATCGGGAGTTTTCTTGAACCATTGCAAAATATCCTTACGTTCTTCGGCACTGCTGGTGTTATCCAGGTGTCTGATATCGTAACCGGCTTCCCTGAAGGTTTCATATACATATAAGGATGTATGGATACCATTGTTGAAAATCAGCGTTTTTTTACCTAATGAACGTTCTGTATAAGCATGCAAAAGTTTTTCCTGCATGATGGTATTCGTATATAAATCGTCTGATGATTTTACGGTATAATCCCCGTTGATACCTACTTTCAGTGAGGTTAGGCCCACATCATAGCTATAGGTTGTAGCACGCGCCAAAAATCCTTTGTCAATTAATGAGCTAATCGTATCTCCTACGATAAGTTCATCATAACTTTGGTGCATTGGTAATTTTATATTTGAACTCAAAGGTGTTGCTGTTACTCCAAGAATAAAAGCATTTTTGAATGAGTTTAATAATTTACGGAATGAATTGTAATGCGCCTCATCAATAATAACCAAACCGATATTATCCAGATGTAATTTTTCATCATTAATACGGTTTTTTAAAGTTTCTACCATGGCCACGAAACAAGAGAACTCGTTCTGATCCGGTAATTCTTTTACTTTACTATTGATTATTTTATTAGAAACACCAAAACCTTTCAGCATTTTTGAAGTCTGCTTACAAAGTTCGATACGGTGCGTCAATACCACTACTTTTTTGTCATTATTAGCTAAATAACGACGAACGATCTCGGAAAAAATAACTGTTTTTCCTCCACCGGTTGGCAGTTGATATAATAAATGATGTTGAGCTGGAGCATTGTCTAAACGATCAAAAATAGCGTCAATGTCGCCTTTTTGGTATGCATAAAGTTCTTTTTTCTCTTCTCTTTCTATTTCTAAAGTGTTTTGAGACATTGTAAATTTTTGGATTTTTGCAAAAGTACACCTAAAAAACAGTTATTCATCTTATTTTAACCTAAAATAAATGATTCTTTTTAATAAGATTTTTTAAGGGAAGTGTTTTTATTAGGCGATTTTATCTAAAATTGTCTCAAAATCATACCTGTTTTTCCATTTTTGTTGAATTGTTTGTTGTTCGACAGCCAGTATTCTTTCCTTAAATTCATTTAAAATTCCGTTTGAGATGGTGAAATTTACAACCTGTTCGAAAGAATTAAGCATGCTTTTGTAGAACAATTCCTGCTTTATGAAATTTTGAGAAGAAAAGGTCTGGGCAATTTCAAGGTTAAACAACATGACATCGGCAATCACAAATGGATCGACTCCAAGTGAAATAAAGTGTTTGATATATTTTTGTGCCACAGAACGCCGCATTTTTGCTTTGGGACGCCATTTTGCATTGGGCTTTTTAATGGGGAAATATTCATGAGAGATTTTAACTTTGCATTCCTGCAAAAGTTTATCTTCTTTCGGGTTAAAAGCAAAATCATAATAGACTTTTACCGGACTAAATTTTTCATACAATTCGATAATTTGTTCTTCGAGCTGTTCTTTATTTAATTCGGCTAAATATTTTTTTAAATCGCGCTTACTCATTATCAAAGTTTAAGATTACAAAAGTAAATTACTTTTGGCATTCATACTCAAAATGCCGTCGATAATACTTAATTTTGCCTGTATAAACTCAAAAAATAAATACATGCTCAAGATTTTTAAAGTTACAGCAATTTTAGAGGGAATCTCCTATTTAGTTTTATTTGCTAATATGCTTATTATTAAAAACAACAATCCCGAACTTTATCATACTTTATTACGTCCGTTAGGAATGACGCACGGAGTATTATTTATTGGCTATATTGTTTTAGCCTTTTTATTGAAAAAATCTCAAAACTGGGATTTAAAAACTTTTGGAATTATTTTAATTGCTTCCCTTATTCCGTTTGGAACTTTTTATATCGAGAAAAAATATTTAGAGCATAATGCATAAGTTTTTGGATAAAATATTTAACTGTTTGTATCCGGTTTTCAGGGATTGGGGAATGAGCCGTAATTTTGCGTCTTATATCAGCCTGATTTTCAATATTGTTATTTTAGTGGCGCTGGCGTATATTATCTATTATGCAGCCAAATTTGTGCTGGTGACGTTAACGGCTGTTTTTGCACAGCGTACCAAAACCAAATTTGATGATTACCTGATCCAGAATAAAACAACACGATATACGGCGTATTTAATTCCGTTTTTCTTTATTTACAAAGCGGTTCCGGTGATTTTGGACAAATATGAATACTGGGAACTGATCTTTGGAAAAATTGTAGGTGTTTATATCGTTTTGCTTGGATTATGGATTGTTCGTACCATTTTTAATTCTTTACGCGATTATTTAAAACAAAAACCGGAATACAGCGACAAACCTATTGACAGTTTCGTTCAGGTTATCATGATTATCCTTTGGATATTTGGTGTTGCCATCATTATTTCGAAATTGTTCGGTATCAAGCAAGGAGAACTCCTGACTATTTTAGGGACTCTTTCCGCGATTATAATCTTAATTTTCAGGGATACTATTCTTGGATTTGTATCCAGTGTTCAGGTAGCTATAAATGATATGGTCCGAATTGGAGACTGGATTACGATGGATAAATTCGGCGCGGACGGAGATGTGATCGAAATCAACCTTACGACAGTAAAAGTCCGAAATTTTGACAATACGATTACTACCATTCCAACCTATGCTTTGAGTTCCGATTCTTTCCAGAACTGGCGAGGTATGCAAAAATCGGACGGCCGTCGTATTAAGAGGCATATTTTGATAAAAAGCAGCAGCATTCGTTTTTTAAATAACGAAGATCTGAACCTGATGAAAAAAGTGCAGCTAATCAGTTCTTACATTGAAACCAGACAGGCTGAAATTGAAAAATACAACGATTTAAGAGGAGTTGATAAATCATTGGCTCTGAATGGCCGAAATATGACCAATCTGGGCTTGTTTCGAAAATATATCATGCAGTATTTGGTGACACATCCCGGATTGAATAAGGATATGCATATCATGTGCCGTCAGTTACAATCTACAGCACATGGAGTTCCTTTGGAAATTTATGCTTTTTCAAGTGATAAACGCTGGGCAAATTACGAATACATCATGGCTGATATTTTTGATCATGTAATGGCTTCAGTGATCTATTTTGATCTGGATATATTTGAACTGCCATCTCAAATTGGCCGATTGGATTGATTTTTTTTTACCATATAAATCATTTGAGTTCATTTAAGCTTTGCTTTAAACTGGCTGTATGGTTTGTTTCTTCGTTTTAATTGACAGATTGGAATATTTTTTTTACCATATAAGTAATTTGAGTTCATTTAAGCTTTGCTTTAAACTGGCTGTATGGTTTGTTTCTTACTTTTAATTGACAGATTGGAATATTTTTTTTACCATATAAGTAATTTAAGTGCATTTAAGCTTTGCTTTAAACTGGCTGTATTGTTTGTTTCTTAGTTTTAATTGACAGATTGGAATATTTTTTTACCATATAAGTAATTTAAGTGCAGATCAAATAACGCTTACATGAACTTAAATCACTTATATGGTTTAATTTTTATTTTTCTTCAGTTTTGATTTCTTCGAAGATAAAGGCTGAATTATGATATTCTATGGGAACGTCCGGAACAAAACACGGAAGATTGAAATAGGTTCCCACCACCCCTTTTCCCAAAAATAATTTGTTATCTTTTTTCAGGAGCGCTAAAGGCACTCTCTTCCAGCTTCCTCCAAAAGTCAGATAGTGGTAATCTCCGCGCAAAGTATCTCCTTTTATGTCCCCGCGTATATCTCCGGAGTCCTTCCCTACTCCATAATGCGAAATTTCATATCGGCCAAAGAATCGTTTATCGTTCATGTTGATTTCCAGAACGGCAGTGTCTTTTTTATTTACGGCACGATATAGAGTCTTTTGGTACTTTTCTTTTCCTTCTCTGGAATTACAGGAAAATATAAGAATGAAAAGCACAAATGAAAGGATGATTTTAGGAACTTTTGGCATGTTCTGATTTTTAAAACAATTTACGCTTTAAACAGCATTGAAGATTTACTTATAGACGGTCTTTTACAAATTCGATCTGCGTTTTTCCGTGTGCTAGCGGTTTGCCGCTTTCATCTAAATTGACCATTGTAGCGTTGTCAATTGTGATAATGATTTCGCGGGTCATCATGTTTCTTACAGCACATTTGAGCACCAGGGAAGTGTTGCCGAATTTTACAACATCAATTCCGATTTCAACAATGTCTCCTTGTCTGGCGGAACTTTTGAAATTAATCTCAGACATGTATTTGGTCACCACTTTTTGATTCTGTAACTGAATAATACTGTACAATGCCAGTTCTTCGTCAATCCAGGACAATAAATGTCCGCCAAATAAAGTTCCGTTTGGATTTAAGTCCTGAGGCTTAACCCACTTTCTGGTATGAAATCGCATATTTTTATTTTATATAAAACAAAAATAGGTTTTTACTATCGGATTTTTTCTTTAATTTTAAAGAAAAAACATGACAGACAGAGACACTTTTTTAAAAGAATTCAGAGGCGAAACTTTAGGAACTGTAAGTGCTCAGTCTTCAGCAGATGAGTTGTTCCAGAATCAGACCATCAGGCCTATTTTAAAACTGCAGAACGATTTGTTTATTGCGGTTTTTGCCAACTACGTAAATAAAAACAAAGCCGATTTCTATTCCTACACGGTCGAAAAGAAGCTTCAGACGATTGAAAATTCTATTCAGAAAGATATTAAGTTCAGAAATTCACTTAAAGGAATCGTGATGGCACTTTTTACTATTGAAGAATATGAAACTTACATTCAAAATTCGTCAAGCTTAAATAAACGAATGATGAACTTGCTTATCGAACGTTTGAAAAGCCAGGTGCAGCTGTTTGAAGTACAGGCGGGGTAGTTTTTTTGTTTCAGGTTTCAAGTTTCAGGTTTCAAGTTTCAACTGAGACTGAGACTGAGACTGAATACTTAAAAAAAAGAGGCTTTTTCCACTACCGGAAAAAGCCTCTTTTTTTGAATTACTCTTTAGATAACATCAATTCCTTAATGTATTTTACCGGAGCGCTTCCAAAACTCAGGAATTTTTCATGAAATTTTTTCAGGTTAAATTTATCTCCTTCTTGTTTTTTAAGTTCTTCTCTTAAATTATAAATCTCCGTATATCCTGTAAAATAAGAACATAATTGGACTTGTGATAATGTGACGCGCTTCCACTTCCCTTCTGCTTCGGCTTGTTGCTGAAAAGCTTCTCTGGTAAGCAATATCATAGCTTCTTCCTTAGACATATTTTTTGTGTGCACACTAATGTCTAAAATGGTGTTACAAGTAGTTCTTAGATTCCACTTATAATACATCAGCCACATTTCATCTGAATTCTTGTAACCGCTTTCCAGCATCATTTTTTCGGCATAAACCGCCCATCCTTCTACCATTGCACCATTTCCTAAAATTGATTTTATAATACTTGGCGATTGATTGCTATAGACTAATTGGGTGTAATGTCCCGGAATTGCTTCGTGTATGTTTAAGATCTGAAGAATATAATTGTTATATTCACGTAAATAGCTCTCAGAATTCTCTGCTGTCCAGCCCGACATGCTTCCTACGTTATAATAGGTGTTCGCATTTTTGTCATAAGGTCCCGGTGCAGAGATCGATGCTCCTGCTACTCCCGCCATGTATGCAGGCTCTTTTCGCACTACAAGTGGTTTTGACGGATCGATGTACAATAAATCTTTTGCTTTTACATAAGCGGTCAGTTCCGGAATTTGTTTTTCAATTTCTGACTGGAACTTTTCAGGAGTGGTATGCTGCAATGAAATTTTATCAATGACCTGTTTGATTAAATCTAATTTATCAGCTGGTTTGGGTGCTGTTCCTTTGTATTTAGTCCAAAGTTTGTCAGCAAGCACAAACATCTTGTCATGCAGGTCTTTTTTATGGTCAACCGCTATTTTATAGATCTGATCTGCATTATAGCCAGACTGAATGTCCAAATCAAATTTCTCAGCATACAATTCGGTTCCTAATCTGAAAGAACGAGGTGTTTTGTTAGGTAATTTTTTCAGCCAGTCTACATAATCTGCAATTGCTTTGACAGAAACTTTGGCTTTGTCCAATATTTCTTTTTTCTCGGCAGCAGTTAATTTACTTTTGTCCAAAGCAGTGGTCAGTTCACCTTCAAAAACAGACGATCCGCCTAAATTTTGTGCTATGGCAAGTTCCGTGTGCTCTAAAGTTGGGTTTTTGATATTCTTTTTTGCAGCTTCATAGTAGGCAGGAATTCCGTTCATCTTCGTATTAAAAGTTTTCAAACGAATTTCCAGAGAATCATAGCTTCCGTTCAGGATTTCCGCAAAAGAACCACAGACATTATATTCAGAAGGATTCCACTCGGAAGATTTCATTTTTTTCGTACTGAAAATAATAGCATCCATTTGATTCTTTATCATGTAGAAATCCGTTTTATTCTTATCTGATAAATCGTCAATGTCATATTGTTTCAACGAATCTAATTGCGCAGCAACAAAATCCAGTTGCTTTTTTTCGTCTTTACTATCCGGAATGACCAAAACACTGTCCAGTTTATGATAGCCTACGCTCGACGCCCAGCCCGGGTATACTTCCCATAATGCGCTAACAAATCCATCTTTATAGTGATCGAATTTTTTATCTACAGAAGCATCAGCAGTACTTTTTGCACTTTTATTACAGGAAACCAGTATTGTTATAGCACAAAGTGGAATAAGCAGTTTTTTCATAATTTATTATTTAGTAATACTAAGAGGTTTTAAGGTGCTGTAAAATAAGCTTAATATTGTAATAATTCCAATAAAACTTCTTCAAAACGATTTTTAGGTAAAAACTGATCTTCAAGTGCTTTTGTGAAAGGAATAGGAGAATCAAGACTTGCCACTCTTTTTACCGGAGCATCGAGGTATTCAAAACATTCTTCCATAATCAAAGCTGAAATATCACTTGCAATTCCGCCAAACAAAGTATCTTCCTGATAAATAATTACTTTTCCTGTCTTTTTAACAGATGCAAAAATCGCTTCAGTGTCCAATGGCTGCAAAGTTCTTAAATCAATCAGGTCGGCTTCTATTTCAGGGTTTTGAGCCAACGTCTGCAAAGCCCAGTGTACCGGAGCTCCAAAAGCAATAATCGTAACGGCATTTCCTTCCTTCAATAACGCTGCTTTTCCTAAAGGGATTGTATAATAATCTTCGGGAACATCCTGATAAACGCTGCGGTACAATTGTTTATGTTCAAAAAACAAAACCGGATTCGGGTCATTAATCGAAGTATTTAATAAACCTTTGGCATCATAAGGAAAAGCCGGATAGACTACTTTTAATCCCGGAGTTTTAGTAAACCACGCTTCATTGGTCTGTGAATGGAAAGGTCCCGCCTGAGTTCCGCCACCACAAGGCATACGAACCACTACATCGGCATTTTCTCCCCAGCGGTAATGCGATTTTGCCAGTAAATTGACAATTGGATTGAAACCTGTTGAAACAAAATCGGCAAACTGCATTTCTACAATTGCCTTATAACCATTAATGGATAAGCCCATTCCGGCCGAAACGACGGCACTTTCGCAAATAGGTGTATTACGTATGCGGCCTTTTCCGTAGAGTTCTACAAAACCATCTGTAATTTTAAATGCCCCGCCATATTCGGCAATATCCTGCCCCATAATAACGAGGTTTTTATGACGCTGCATGGATTGATTTAAACCATTGCGAATGGCGTCAATAAAGCGAATATTTTCAGATGAAGATGATGGGTTAACTTCCTCATGTTGATACGGTTTATAAACATCATCTAATTCTCCACTGTAGGTAGGAACAATTTCAGGTTCTGCATTGGCAATGGCCAGATTTTCGTCTATTTCCTGTTTGATTTCGCTGTGCAAAGCTTCGTCAAATTCGGCTGTCAGAATCCCGGCTTCTGTTAAATAGGTCCTGTAATTGGCCACAGGATCTTTCGCTGCCCATTCGTCCATTAATTCCTGAGGAACATATTTCGTACCACTCGCCTCTTCATGGCCGCGCATTCTGAAGGTTTTAAATTCCAATAAAACCGGATGCGGGTTTTCAATCATTTCAGCCTTAAGCTGCATCAGTTTATTGTAGACTTCAACAATATTATTACCGTCGATAATATAACTTTCAATACCATAACCAATGCCTTTGTCGGCGAGATTTTCGCAAAGGTATTGTTCATTGGTTGGTGTCGAAAGACCGTAACCATTGTTTTCAATGATAAACATTACCGGCAATTTCCAGACAGCGGCAATATTCAGGGCTTCGTGAAAGTCCCCTTCGCTTGTAGCGCCTTCACCGGTAAAAACGGCGGTTACTTTTTTGTTGTCCTTAAGTTTGTCGGCAAGTGCAATTCCGTCTGCGATCCCCAATTGCGGACCTAGATGTGAAATCATACCAATAATATTGTATTCCTGTGTTCCGAAGTGAAAACTACGATCTCTTCCTTTGGTAAAACCGTTTGCTTTTCCCTGCCATTGCGAGAATAATCGGTACAACGGAATATTTCTTGTCGTGAAAACACCGAGATTACGGTGCATCGGCAATACATATTCTGATTCGTCCAAAGCAGCGGTAACTCCTACTGCTATGGCTTCCTGCCCTATTCCGGAAAACCATTTGGATACTTTACCCTGACGGATCAGGATGAGCATTTTCTCTTCTATTAATCTGGGTTTTAGTATTTTTTTATATAAATCTAAAAGTTGCGAATCGGTTAAGTTTTGTCTGTAAAAGATCATTTTCAGGTTGTTTTTTTATAGTCTTCAAATATATAAAAATATAACAATTTTAACAGTATTTGTTAAATAATTAAATTTTTTAAAGTTTATTGTTAGCAGAAATAAAAATAGAAAAATTAATAACTGCCGGATTCTTTTTCTTTATAAAAGTGCATTTTTATTCTTAATCACAGGATTGGTATTCAAATGTAGTGTTTAGAAAGCAAAATAAGGGGCATGTAGATATTCGGAATCAACTAACAAATGAATTTTATCTAAAAATTTAAAATTCAAATATAAAATATTATCTACCTTTGTTATTGAAAGACTTTTCTATGTCTTTTATCTTTAAATAAAAAATGTAAAGTATGCAAAACATTCCTAGTGTAGACTTACGTGATTTCCTTTCGGGCGACCCGGAACGTAAACAAAAATTTGTAAATGAAATCGGCAGTGCATTTGAAAACATTGGCTTCGTAGCCCTAAAAGGTCATTTTCTTGATGATCAGCTGGTAGACGAACTTTATGGTGAAATAAGAAAATTTTTCGCCTTGCCAGTAGAAACCAAGCATAATTATGAAATTCCCGGAATTGGTGGTCAGAGAGGTTATGTTTCTTTTGGAAAAGAACATGCCAAAGGGCGAAAAGAGGGAGATTTAAAAGAATTCTGGCATTTTGGTCAATACGTTGATAAAGATTCCAAATACGCTTCAGAATATCCGGATAATGTAGAAGTTAAAGAATTACCACGTTTTAACGCAGTGGGTAAAGAAGCCTACCAAATGCTTGAAAAAACAGGCATTTATGTATTACGAGCGCTGGCTTTACATTTAGGTTTGGATGAATTTTATTTTGACCAGTACGCGAAAGAAGGAAATTCTATTTTAAGACCAATTCACTACCCTCCTATCACTTCTGAGCCAGAAAATGCCATTCGTGCTGCGGCTCACGGAGATATCAACCTGATCACACTTTTAATGGGTGCTCAGGGTAAAGGATTACAAGTTCAGAATCACGATGGCGAATGGATTGATGCTATCGCGCAGGATGATGAATTAGTGATCAATGTTGGGGATATGTTGTCAAGACATACCAATAACAAATTAAAATCGACGATTCACCAGGTAGTAAATCCGCCAAGGGAATTATGGGGAACTTCACGTTATTCTATTCCGTTTTTTATGCATCCTGTAAGCGATATGCGCCTGGATTGCCTGGAAAATTGTATTGATGCTGAAAATCCCAAGAAATTTGAAGACATTACGGCAGGAGACTACTTATACGAACGTTTAGTCGATTTAGGTTTGATCAAAAAATAAAAAACTTAAATGAATTCCAATATTAAAATTCCAAATTCCAAGATTCCATTGGAATTTGGAATTTAATTTTTAAAAACCTTAATAGTTGAAATTTATTTTTTTACAATAAAAGCTTTATGGATTTACAAGATCAGTTAAAAAATTTGTTTCCCGATCATATTGAATCCACTGAACCTGAAGAAGTTCAGCAGGAAGATCACGTGCTTTATGTTCAGAAAGAGCCCATGATCTGCAAATTCGAAAAAAGAAAAGGAAAAGCAACCACCATAATCGAAGGCTACGAAGGCAGTGATGAGGACTTTAAAATTTTAGCGAAAGAAATCAAAACGAAACTAAGCGTCGGCGGCACCTTCAAGGATGATTCCATTATCATTCAGGGGGATTACCGCGATAAAATTATGGCCATTTTAAAAGAAAAAGGATTTAAAACCAAAAGAGTTGGAGGATAGGAGATTTCTGATTTTAGAGTTTAGATTTATAGATTTAAAATTTCAGAAAAAAACTCAGCACCTTAGTACCTCACAACCTTAGCACCTCAAAAGAAATGATACAAGCATCAGAATTAATATTAAACCCTGACGGAAGTGTTTATCACTTAAACCTTCTTCCGGAGCACATAGCCAACGATATAATTTTTGTCGGAGATCAGAACAGAGTAGAAAAAATCACTCAGTTTTTTGATTCCATCGAATTTTCAACGCAAAAAAGAGAATTCAAAACCCAAACCGGGATTTACAAAGGAAAACGCATTTCGGTAATGTCAACCGGAATCGGACCGGACAACATTGATATTGTTATAAACGAATTAGATGCTTTAGTCAATATCGACCTGAAAACGCGTCAGCCAAAAGAAAACCTGACTTCCCTGAATATTATCAGAATCGGAACTTCGGGATCTTTGCAGGAAAACATTCCGGTAGACAGTTTTGTACTATCAAAATTCGGGTTAGGATTAGACAATATGCTTCGCTCCTACTTAATTGATGAAGTTTCGAATGCGGCTATCGAAGACGCTTTTATTGCACATACTAACTGGGACATCCGAAAAGGAAGACCTTACGCGATTGCCTGTTCGGAGGAACTGGAAAAAATTATCGAATCCGATAAGATTTTCAAAGGAATTACCGCAACAGCAGGAGGATTCTACGGTCCGCAGGGGCGTGTGTTACGTTTGAATATCCAGGATGAGGAACTGAATGCTAAAATGGATAATTTTACGTTCAATGACAGCCAAATCACAAATCTGGAAATGGAAACCGCGGCTATTTATGGTCTTTCAGCACTTTTGGGGCATAAGGCATTATCATTAAATGCCATTATAGCCAACCGTGCCTCCGGAACTTTTAGTGAGGATCCCTATAAAGCTGTAGATAAGCTGATTACTTATACGTTAAATAAATTGGCGGGAAATTAATCAGATAATTTTTTAATTTGAAAATTAGATAATTCTTAAGACTTTACTAAATAATTTAATGGTACATTTAATTCAATTGAATTACAATGTGTTAAGTGTACCAATGTAAAATAAATAATGGAGAAAGAAACGCATAAAAAAATATTATTCAGATACTATAGTGATTTATTAGAGGATACCGTTGTAGAAACCATGTGGGCAGAAATTATAGATTTGGAAAAAGGCTATTTTAAATTGGACAATATTCCTTTTTTCGGGCCTCTGATCGCGACAGGGGATGTTTTCTTTGCCGAATATGATGAGAAGGAAGAAAAACTCACTTACAGGGAAACGATTGAAACGTCAGGAAACTCAATTGTACAGGTTATCATCATAGAAAAAGGTTTTGATAAGGAAATTATAAGAGAAAAACTGAAAGAAATCAATTGTGAATCCGAAGGCATGAACGAAACTCTTTTTGCCGTGGAAGTAACGAAAGAAACTGATTATTCTTTAGTAAAAGCTATATTAGATGAATATACGGAGCTTACAGTAATCGATTATGGAGAACCCTGCCTTTCCGATAAACACCGGGCAGATTTGCTAAAAAATTAATCTGGAACAACAAACGATCAACAACAAACAACAAACAACAAACTATCAACAACAAACTATCAACAACAAACTATCAACAACAAACTATCAACAACAAACCATAAACAACAAATTTACAACAGCATACCAAACTTAACTTAAACTTAAACTATAATGAAAACCGTAAAAATTGTAGGTGTTCCTGAGCACTTCAATTTGCCATGGCATCTATGCATTGAAAATGGTGAATTTGAAGCAGAAAATATTGATTTGCAATGGAAAAATATTCCTGAAGGTACAGGTAAAATGTGTCAGATGCTCCGTGATGGCGAAGCGGATATGGCCGTGATTCTGACAGAAGGAATTGTAAAAGATATTGTAGCGGGAAATCCGAGTAAAATTGTTCAGATTTATGTGCAGTCCCCTTTGATCTGGGGAATTCATGTTGCAGCAAAATCAGAATTCCAGACCATAAAAGACCTCGAAAATAAAAAAGTGGCTATTTCCCGATTGGGTTCAGGGTCACAGCTTATGGCTTATGTAAATGCAAATGAACAGGGCTGGGAAGCAGATGATTTACAATTTGAAATTATAAATACGCTGGATGGTGCTGTTGAAGCTTTGACAAACGGAACAGCAGATTATTTTATGTGGGAACATTTTATGACAAAACCACTGGTAGACAGCGGTATTTTCAGAAGAGTTGGTGACTGCCCTACTCCATGGCCTTCCTTTGTCATTACGGTTCGTGATGAGTTTTTGAAAAAGAACCCGAAGATTGTAGAGAAAATCCTTGAAATCATCAACAAAACCACACACGATTTTACCCAGATCCCGGATATAGATAAAAGATTATCGGAGCTTTTTCATCAAAAACTCGAAGATATTCAGGAATGGTTAAAACTCACACAATGGTCCCAGAAACATTTAACTGAAAAAGCCTTTATTAAAATTCAAAATCAATTATTTGATCTGGGAATTATTGATAAAAAAAGTACTTTTGTAGAAACGGTAAAAGCACTATAAAAACTGCTTTTGATTCTTATGATAAAATTCCCTAAAATCGACTTTCCGCAATTAAAATCCAGATTACAGGTGAAATCACCCTGGGACAGGATTATTATTATGCTGTTGAGTCTTTTAATTACGATTCCGATTTTTATTATACTGCATCAAAATCTGATCGATTTAAAGTGGCCCTTTAATTTAGATCGCGTATTCATATTTATATTTGTTTTTGTTGCGGTTTTCATGCTCCTCATGCTGTTGCGAACCATTATTATCGTTTGCATTGCGATCTATTTACTGGTTTTGTTTTACGGGAGCGTTATAGGCAATTATGGGTTTACCGAAATTTCCGAAGACTACAATTCGATGATTTATACCATGTCTGATAATCCTTTTCCACAGGATATCATTGTAGCCAAATTGCTTCCGTTTCCGAATAAATCAAAGATTCTGAGCGCCATAGAATACGAGAACCCAAAAGTCCGGAATTTTGCCATTATGGCCACTACAAAGCATTTTAAGGGATTAAAAGGATATTCAGATTACAGAACAACGATTCAGTGTTTTGCGGTCTTCAAAGAAATAAACAGCCGCTGGAATTATGTAAATGACCCCAAAGAAGGAGATTATATTGCAACGGCCAGTGAATCTTTAGAATATTTTTCCGGAGATTGTGACGACCACTCTATTTTAATGGCGGCTGCTATTCGTTCTATTGGCGGAACTCCAAGGCTTATTCACACCAAGGGACATATTTATCCTGAAATCTTAATCGGTTCCCTGATCGACCTGGAGAAAGTCAATTATCTGATCAAGAATGTGCTTTTTGTAAAAGAAAGCTATAAACAGACTTTGCATTATCATATAGACGAACGGGGTCAGGTCTGGATGAATCTTGACTATACCGCCAAATACCCAGGCGGACCTTTTATGTATGAAGAGATTTTGGGGGCGCTTACCCTTAATTAATGTCTTTTTTAAATATGAAGTAAGTCGCTGATTATTTGCTTTTTAACAAAAACAATATAAAGAGCGAAATTTTTCAGGTCAAAACCCTGTAAGGATCTCATTTTCTCTAAATAACTGACTGTGAGTATTTTGGGTTTATTTTTTTTGTAACTTGTTTCATGTTTAACTTTTAATCAAAAAATTATGAAAAAATCTAGATTATTTATCTTTGGGATTACACTGGCAGTCATAGTTCTGTTTTCGTGTAAGGGTCGAAATAAATTGATTAACTCCTGGAAAATTACTACCGTAGAAGCTAAAATGGCTCTTTCCGATTCTGCTAAAAATGTAATTCTGAAACAAGGAAAATTAACCTTTACAGAAGACGGGCATGTTAACGGGTACTTAGACGGTGATATAACAAATGGCACTTACGCCCTGACCAAAGGAGGAAAAAGCCTGGTCATTAAGGACGAAACAGGAACCCCTTATCCCTACGAAAGCACCATCACAAGTGATGAACTGATACTGGACAGCAAGGAGATGAAGTTGACGCTCAAGAAAATATAATTCCTGTTTTTATGTACTCCATTTGAATAAATACCACACCAAAAGAATAAAAACTTCTTAATTTAAGGAGTTTTTTTTATGCTTACTCCTTACGGAACACAACACTATAAAATTAGAGGTTTTAAAATTATCCCGGTTTTCCGGTTTGTTTGATTTTAGTTTTTTACTGCTGACATACCGTTGTCACACGACGCGGTAGCTTTGTGGAATAATCTTTAAAAAATCAATTTATGATGAATCAATTACAAAATTTAAACTGGATCAGTGTTTTACTTGCGTTTGTAGCCTATTTTTTGCTTGGGGCCTTTTGGTTTACCGCTTTCTTCAGCGAACCGTATAAAATTTCCTTAGGCCGAAAAAATGAAATTTTAGAAAATAAACCTATCTTTATTATGGGTCCGGCGGTATGCTCGCTCATTATTACCATAGCAACGGCAGTTCTTATTTACGCACTGCAGATAGAAACACTAAGCAGTGCCTGGGAGTTTTCTTTGTTTATCGGTATCGGATATTTATTTGCGAACACTGTAAATATCGCGATTAATCCGAATATTCCGCGGCCAATACTATACGGAATTATAACAGGCACGTATCATTTAATTGGAATTCTGATCGTCAGTATAATTTTAATTTCAATGAAATAAAATATAATTTCAAAAAAAGAACTAATGGAGGATATAGAAACTTTTTATCCGACAAGCAAACAGGACTGGAGAGAATGGCTAAAAGAAAACCATACGGTGAAACAAGCTATCTGGCTGGTTTGTTATAAAAAACAGGCAAATGTACCTACAATCAGCTGGAGCGATGCAGTCGATGAAGCACTCTGTTTCGGCTGGATTGACAGCACGCGAAAATCTATTGATGCTGATAAATTTATACAATTTTTCACCAGACGGAAACCCAATAGCAACTGGTCAAAAATAAATAAAGAAAAAATTGAACGGCTGGTTAACGAAGGCCTTATGTTTCAGGCCGGACTTGAAAGTGTCGAACGCGCCAAACAAAATGGCTCGTGGACGATTTTAGATACTGTAGAGGAATTATTTATACCGGAAGATCTGGAAACTGCTTTTGAAGCAAATCCGGGTGCGAAAGACTATTTTTTAAGTTTAAGCAAATCGGTCAAAAAAATGATCCTCTACTGGATCGTTTCTGCCAAACGCCCCGAAACGAGACAAAACCGAATCAATGAAGTGGCTGTACTTGCCGCTCAGAATTTAAAACCAAAACACATTAGCTAAGCATACTTCCTGTAAAATAACAGCAAAGGGCTCTTTTTGAATGTTTTATAGAAAATAATGTTAAATAAATTTGCGCAGTCAAATAACTGCATTATATTTGCAGTCAAATAACTGCGCAATGGAAATAAGAAGAGATGTTTTTCAGGCAATAGCCGACCCTACCCGCAGAGCCATCTTAAGCTTAGTGGCCCTGCAAGCGATGACACCTGGTGCAATAGCAGCCAATTTTGATTCTTCAAGGCAAACCATTTCAAAACACATTAAGATTCTCAGTGAATGTGAATTACTGCATCAGGCCCAAAACGGAAGAGAAATTTATTATCATTTAAATCCGGAAAAAATTAAGGAAATAGACAGTTTTATTGAGCCTTTCCGGAAAATGTGGGACGAACGTTTTAATAAACTGGAAGCAATCATGAAAAATTATAAAAAATAAGATATGGAAAGAAAGACAAAAATAAATGCTGAAGACAATAAACAGGAACTTATTATTACAAGGGAATTTGATCTTCCTTTAGAGTTACTTTTCAAAGCGTATACAGCGCCTGAAATTGTAGCGCAGTGGATGGGAACAAAAGTCATAAAGCTGGAAAATAAAAAACATGGCAGCTGGCAGTTTGAAACCAGTGATGCTAACGGAAATGTGGTATTTGGTGCCAATGGCGTTATTCACGAATTTGTTCCCAACCATAAAATTACACGCACTTTTGAAATGGAAAACAGCCCCTTCCCTGCCCAGCTTGAGTTTTTGGAATTTGAAGAATGCACTGCTGAAACCAGTAAACTGACCATGCAAATTGTTTATAAATCTGTCGCCCTGAGAGATCAAATGCTGAAACTGCCTTTTGCACAAGGTCTGAATATGGCCCACGAAAGATTGCAGGATATTGTAAATAAACTAAAATAAAAACAAGATGACAAAGAGAAACAAAATGATCTACTGGATTGCCACACTTTGGCTTGCTTTAGGGATGGCATCGACCGGAATTGTACAGTTAATCCCATTGAAAGAAGAAACAGAAATGATGAGACACCTGGGGTATCCGCTCTATTTTTTAACGATTTTGGGTGTCTGGAAAATTTTAGGGGTAATTGCTATTCTTATTCCTAAATTTGCTTTATTGAAAGAATGGACTTACGCTGGCTTTTTCTTTGCCATGTCGGGAGCTGTTTTTTCTCATCTTTTCTCCGGTGATGGAGCAAAAGAACTTTTTGGTCCGTTATTATTGATTATTCTGACCCTTTTATCCTGGTATTTCAGACCGGCAGACCGAAAAATAATTTCCAGATAATTATAAAATTAGAAACAACATGAGTACTAAAAATAAGTTGTCAAAAGATCAGCAGGAAGCGTTGCTTACTATATTGCAAAAGCGATTTGAGGGGAATATGCACCGTCATAAAGGCCTTGACTGGAACAAAATCCAGACAAAATTAGAAGCCAGTCCTGAAAAACTGGGATCGCTGGACGAAATGGAAAGAACCGAAGGCGAGCCGGACGTTATTGGCTATGATAAAGAAACAGACCAATATATTTTTGTCGATTGTGCTCCGGAAAGCCCAAAAGGCCGCAGAAGTATTTGTTACGATCATGAAGCGCTGGAAAAAAGGAAAGAAAATAAACCCAAAGACAGTGCTGTTAATATGGCCGTAGCCATGGGAATTGAAATACTGACCGAAGAACAATATCGCGAATTACAGCAATTAGAAAAATTTGATACCAAAACCTCGAGCTGGATCAAAACACCCGCAGACATCAGAAAATTGGGTGGCGCCCTTTTTTCGGATTTCCGATATAATACCGTTTTTGTGTATCATAACGGTGCCGATTCTTATTATGCGGCCAGAGGGTTTCGCGGTCTGCTGAAAGTTTAGAAATAACAGATACAAACATTATAAAAAACCTCCATTGAGCAATAATGGAGGTTTTTGGTTTTTAAAATATTTGTGATCATCAATTGAAAGAATTTCTAAACTCCAGAGGTGATACGGCAGCTTTTGTTTTGAATAATTTACTAAACGATTGCGGATGTTCAAAACCCAGCTGGTACGCAATTTCTGCTATCGTTAAATTGGTTGTGGACAATAATTCTTTCGCTTTTTCCATAAGTTTCGCATGAATGTGCTGCTGTGCATTCTGGCCTGTCAGCGCCCGCAGCATATCACTGAGGTAACTCGGAGATAAATTTAAAAGTTCCGATAGCTGCTGCACGGTCGGAATTCCGTTGAGGGATGTTTTTTCGTTGTTGAAATAATCATCAAGGATTTCTTCTAATTTTTGCAGCAAATCATTATTCACGCTTTTGCGTGTGATAAACTGGCGTTTGTAAAAGCGATTGCTGTAATTCAGTAACAATTCAATTTGAGAGACAATAACATCCTGACTGAAATCGTCTATTCTGCTTTCCAGCTCGTCTTCAATTATTTTGAAGATCGACATAATGGTCGTTTTCTCCTTATCGGATAAATACAGTGCTTCACTCGCAGCATACGAAAAGAAACCATATTTTTTGATTTTTTTCGCTAAGGGATACGTCAGTAATAAATCCGGGTGAATCAATACCAAATAACCTGAGGTTCCTTTTTCCGGAGGAGATTCAAATAACTGACCGGGTGCTGAAAATACCAGGCCGCCTTCGCCAAAATCATAATAATTTTGGCCATAACGGGCTTTGCCGCAGGTATTGTCCTTTAAAGCAATTTTGTAAAAATCCAGTATAAATGAATGGCCCAGTTCATTGGGTACAATATTGATCTCTTTCATATCTGTACAACTTATCATGGGGTGCAAAGGCTTTGACAGCCCGAACACCCTATGAAAGTCAGATAAAGATTCAAATTTTCGAGGTAAATTCTCTTCCTTTTTCATCTTGTAAAGTTAAATTAATTCGGCTGAATTTACCACGGACATTCTCCTGTTTCCGGATTATGTTCTTCACTGATAAATTTCCCTGTCGGACCCTCTTCACCAATCATCGCATATTTCGCAATTCTGGCACCGGCTTCCTGTACCGTTCCGGTTCCGCGATGATTGTTAAAATCGGTGGCTACAAAACCCGGACAAACAGCGTTTACTTTGAAGGCCGTGTCTCTTAATTCGTAAGCCAGATTGATAGTATACATATTCATGGCAGCTTTAGAAGCGGGATATACGGCCGCTTTGTGTGTATAATATTTCCAGGAAGGATCACTGTGCAGGATGAGTGAACAGCCACTGGAAGAAACATTTACGATACGGGGCTGTTCTGCTTTTTCTAATAAATCAAAAAAGGCCTGTGTCATTCGCACCACACCATAAACATTTGTTTCAAAAGTTTCCTTAAACTGGTCTATAGTAGCTTCAAGTGCAGTCTGCGGCATTCCGCCATGAATGCCGGCATTATTGATCAGCGCATCCAAAACGGGCGTCTTTTTTCCTATTTCAATTCGTGCTGCTTTTACGGATTCGGCGTCGGAAACATTAAGTGCTATGGCTTCGACTTCCGTAAAACCTTCTGTTTTGAGTTGATTTACGGCTTCCTCGCCTTTTATCAAATCACGGCTTCCCAGATAAACATAATAGCCGTTTTGTAAAAGCTGGCGGGCGGTTTCAAAGCCAATGCTTTTATTGGCTCCGGTAATGAGTACTTTTTTCATTTTGTCTGTTATTTACTTGTTATAAAAAAGAGCAAATTCTTTGGCAAAATCAGCCAGTTTTACTTTGCCTAAAGTTGGTTTATGACGGTAGAAATCTTCATACAAGGTGCCCGTTCCCTGAGCGGCCTGCATTTCGACAAAACCGTTAGCGATCTGAGGATTCATGCCAAAAGCCAACATTCCGTTTAATAATTCCTCATCTGAAATTTTCACCCATTTAAGCTCCGGATTTCCGATACTTTCACCCAGAACTTTTGCAATTTCATTGGGAGAAATCTCGTCGCTGGCGATGTAACGGACTTGTCTTCCGGTAAAAGGCTTTTCGATTTCTTCGGCAATGGCAGCCGCAATGTCTAAAGGCGAAACCCACGGTTCTTTCTGATCTCCGCCATAATTGGAAATGATAATCCCTTTTTCTCTGATTGTTGTTAAGGATCTGTAGAGATTGGTAAAAAAACCAACTGGGCGCATGAATTTTATACGAAACTCTTCCGGCAGCTGTTTTAGAATATTTTCTACCTCGTAATGCATCACCAGACTGCCGTTGCCTGTGTCGGTATGGGCGCCGACACTGCTTAAAAGCACGATGTTCTTTACGCCCGAATTTTCAACAGCCTGTTTGTAATTACGGCCAATGGCAGTAATCTCGGCTATAATATCAATATTCGGATCCGTAAAAGTGCTGTGGTCCAGTGTTTCCATGAGATAAACGGCATCAGCTCCTTTAAAGGTTTCCGACAGAAAACTAACGTCCTGCATCGTGCCAATAGCGGCTTTTGCACCCAATGCCTCAATGGCTGATTTTCTTCCGTATGTACTGCTTATTACGGTTACAGTGTGTCCTTTTTGTATTAATTCTTCCGTTAGGGGTTTGCTGATATTTCCTAAGGAACCTGTTAGTACTATTTTCATTTTTATATTGTTTAAAATTATAGTACAAAGGTCATCAGACAACATTCTTGCGACGTAGCCTAATTGAGGAAATGCGAAGTCAAATTGAGGAAACCGTCATTTTGGCGCATACAATAGGCAAATCGGCTACTTCCCTCTTTGCGTTTCGGCACAACTTTGCAGTATCATTTTAAAACAACAAAAAAATGCAAAAGACAATTTTTATCACAGGGGCATCGGCAGGTTTAGGAAAGGCTACAGTACTTTTATTTCAAAGCAAAGGCTGGCAGGTTATTGCTACGATGCGTAATCCGGAAAAGGAAAACGAACTGAATACATTAGAAAATGTAATTGTACTTCCGTTGGATGTGACGGATGCTGCACAAATCGACCAGACGATAAAAAGTGTAACTGAAAAATATACGGTCGATGTGGTTATGAATAACGCAGGTTATGGCTTAATTGGTGCGCTGGAAGCTTTAACCGATGAACAGATCTTCCGTCAGATTGAAACGAATCTAATGGGCGTTATACGAGTTACTAAAGCCTTTACGGCGCACTTCCGAGAGAAAAGAAGCGGAATGTTTCTGAATATCACTTCTACATTTGGATTAATGGGATTCCCGACCTGTTCGGTGTACAGTGCTACAAAATTTGCCGTTGATGGTTTTTCGGAGAGTCTCGCGTCAGAATTAGTGCAATTTGGAATACAGGTCAAAGTGATTGCTCCGGGAGGCATGCAGACTGATTTTGCTATTCGCTCTATGGAAACAGGCCAGCACGATGCTTATGAGAAATTAACAGCGGAAGTCAGCAAAGGCTACAGCGCAGAACAACTGGCCAGTTATTCCAAAGTGGAAGATGTTGCCAAAATTGTATACGGCGCGACTACTGACGGTAAAAATCAAATGCGCTATATAGCCGGAAACGATGCCATAGCCTTGTATAACGAACGTATTCAGTCGGGCGCGGAAGCTCAGATTGGAAATATAAAAGCAATGTTTACTTTTTAATTTTATAAAAGGATGAAAAATCACGCTATAGAACTGACTACCTTTAAACTAAAAGGGTTTACGATTACAGAATTCATAGACGCCAATGCAGAAATTGATGCTTTTTTAAAACGTCAGCAAGGCTTTCGTTCCAGAACAATCTTCGAATTAAAAGGTACCGTATACGATATGCTGGTCTGGGACAGCACCACAGACGGAACCGCTGCCATGCATTTACTAATGGACGAGCTAAGCGATTCTGTCGTACACGATATGATCGATCAGCGTACCGTCAGCTGGAATATTACGCCAATAGAACATTTCGTAAGTTTGCAAATTAATCCATCGGGGATTTAAAATCATTGCCATGAAAAATCAGCCTAAAATATTCCATACACTTTCTGAATTGCATAGAGCGATGGCACTGCCAAAGCCCCTGCATCCGCTCATCAGTATTATCAATTACGGAGAAGCTGTTTTTGATCCGAAGGATTTTGAACAGGGCATTATGCTCGATTTTTATAAAATATCTTTTAAAACGAGTTTTAACGGAAAAATAAAATACGGACATGGTTTTTATGATTTTGAAGAAGGCGGAATGTCGTTTGTGGCTCCGGGACAGCTTTTGAAAATGCAGGAAGAAGAAGCGGATTACAGCGGAATGTCATTGCATATTCATCCTGATTTTATTCGCCCCTATGCTTTAAATGCCAGTATCAAACAATATGGTTTTTTCAATTATACGGCATCTGAAGCCTTGTATTTGTCCGAAAATGAAAAAGAAACTATTTTGGGCGTTTATACCAGTATTCAGAATGAGCTGAAGGAACGGATTGATTCTTTTAGCCAGGATGTTATTATTTCGCAGATCGAACTTTTGCTTAATTACAGCAACCGGTTTTACAACCGACAATTTATAACGCGAAAAGCCATAAACAATGATGTACTGGCCCAGCTGGAAAATTTGTTAAACACGTATTTCAATGATGAAGAAGCCATATTAAAAGGCATTCCAACGGTTGCTTTTGTAGCCGAACAACTGAAACTGTCACCAAGATACCTGAGTGATTTGCTGCGAAATCTCTGCGGACAGAACACCCAGCACTTCATTCACGACAAACTCATCGAAAAAGCCAAAGAATACCTTGTAAAAGGAACTTTTTCGATAGCCGAGATTGCTTATAAATTAGGATTTGAACATCCGCAGTCGTTCAATAAATTGTTCAGACAAAAAACCAACAGTACACCAATAGCCTTTCAACAGTCCTTTCATAAAAATTAAAGTATGGCAAAAATAAATTTAGAAGCCCTGAAACAGCGCTCCCTGGCAATAAGAAAACAATACCACGAATTAGAACTGCGGCACCATGGCAGCGAATGGACGGTAGAAGAAGATGCCTTAGCTTTCCTGACCGACGCCGGTCTGGTGGGAAGACTCACGATGTCACAACAAGGAAGATGGCCAAAAACAAACACAGACGAAGAACTCCGACATAAACTGGGTGAATCGATCTGGTGGCTTGTGGTGTTGTCGGAGCGAATGAATATTGATATTGAAGAAGCGGTTGAAGACTTCCTGTCCAAAACTGAAAAATTAATCGGCATGTAATTCACTGAAATTCTTATCTGATATAAAAACAAATAGATAAAGTATAAATTAGAGTGAAATATCTTTATCCTTTTAGAAATCAATGTTATCCTGAGCGTAGTCGAAGGCTTTTTAAATGAAAAGAGCTTTGACTCCGCTGAGCCTGACACCAATTTGAATTGTACCTAATGAGTCAAGCCATTACATATTTGACATCATAATAAAACCTCCAAAATCATCTGACTTTGGAGGTTTTTTGGTTGAATCTGATGTACTATTTAAGCTCATCGCAAAATTCAATAGTATTGCCAAAAGGATCAGCGATAAAAGCCACGCGAAGACCAATTGCCGGAACGCTAAAACTCCGGTTAATCGTGATGTTTTTCTTCGTAAGGTATTCTATCGTCTGGTCTAAATTATCGACGCTAAAAGACAAATGGTTGTACCCTGATTTTTCTTCGGTGCTGCTCTTTTCTGCACTGTCGTAACAAATAATTTCGATAATAAAATCGTCGTCATTGGGCGGTGCAATAAAAGCAAGCTTAATATCGCCTACAGTCCATTTATGAATGATGCGGAAGTCCAGGTTTTCTGTATACCACTGCAGTATTTCATCGTATTTTGTAGTTCGGATTCCCACGTGACCTGCTTTAAGATCACTAAAAATGCTGGCCGTATTTTTTTCCGGAAATGTGAGGGGTGTGATTTGATTTTCCATTTTAATGTATTTTTTATTTAGAAAAGCATACTGTAAAGAACGTTTTATTTACCATGGACTTTCTTCGCTTTCGTCTTCAATATCGTTGCTGAAAAATTTTCCTGTAGGCGCATTTTCATCGGTTAAAGTATGTTTTACAATAAAACCTGCGGCACTTTCTACACTTCCCGGACCGTTAAAGTGATTGAAATCCGTTGCGGTATAACCCGGATCGATGGCATTGACCTTAAATGGTAAATCCCTGAGTTCGTATGCCAGTGTAACCGTAAAAGCGTTCAGGGCAGCTTTTGATGAAACATAAGAAAGTGCTTTTACGGCGTAGTATTTCCAGGTCGGATCGCTGTGCAAAGTAAGCGAACCCAGTCCCGAAGTGATATTGCTGATTCTCGGACTGTCTGATTTTTTAAGCAGCTCCAGAAAAGTCTGGGTAACGGTTATTACGCCGAAAAAGTTGGTGTCAAAGGTTTGCTGAATATTTTCTATCGAATTCGTTGACGGTTCCTGAGGTAAAGCGCCCAAGACACCGGCATTGTTAATGAGAAGATCTAATTTTCCCTGTTCTTTTTCTACTATGTTTTTGGCAGCCAAAACACTTTTGGCATCCGTAACATCGATCTGAATGGCTTTGATGTTCTGAAAACCGTTTTGTATTAATTCGTTTACAACTTCCTCTCCTTTTGCAAGGTCACGGCTTCCGATGTAAACGAACAATCCTTTTTCTGAAAGCTGTTTGGCTGTTTCCAGACCGATGCTTCTATTGGCTCCTGTAATTAGTGCTGATTTCATTTTGTTATCTTTTTAAATTATTGATTACAAAGTTGCAGCGATAAAAAACAAAACCATTTGCCATTTGGCAAAAAGCGATTTTAGCGAATGTTTTTTCGAATCCGGCTTAAGGAAGATTGTGTAATTCCCAAATAAGAGGCCAGATACGAAAGCGGAATTCGATTAACAACTTTGGGATATTTTTCCATAAAAGACAGATAACGTGTAGTAGCGTCCTCTGAGACCAAAGGGCTTCTTCGGTCTACTTTTTGCATTAAGGCTCTTGAAATGATTTTATGTACGATAGTGTCCCAGCCCACAATGGTAGCCAGAAGTTCTTCCCAGTCAGCTTTGGAAAATACGATCAGCGTACAGTCTGTAACGGCCTGAACATATGCCGAAGAGCAAACGCTGTTGTTAAAACTTTCCAGATCTACAACCAGATTGTTTTCTTCGATGAAGTATTTGGTGATTTCCTCGCCTTTGTTATTGTAATAGCAAACCCTCATGATTCCGTCGATAATAAAACCAACCTGAACCGAGACTTTTCCTGCTTCAGAAAAATATTCGTCTTTGCCAAAGTTTATTTCGGTCGCTTTTTTTGAGATTAAATCAATCTGCTGCTGATTTAAATTGCCAAACTGCAAAATATATTGTACTAATTCTTTCATGACGGAAAGTTAAGCATATCTTTTTATTGGGGATTTGCCTTATGGCAAAAAAGTAATTTATTTTAAGTTCCTTACCCCTATTTCCTTTTTTATTTCCCTAAGCGTTTTAAAATTGACGATTACAATAGGAACTAATGCAATGGGAATAATACTAAAAGAATTAACGCCTTTCTCCATAGCTTTCAAAATATTGATAACCAGCAATGCTAATATGGCAACTATAAGCATATACGTTACAATTCGTAATGTTTTCTGATATTTGAGTAATTGTTCATCACTCATTTTGTTTAGTCCTTCGTTTTTCATTTGTTAATAGGTATAGTTGCTGTTAAAGATAAAAGAATTTGCCCAAAAATTCTAAAGTAGTTTTAAACTGGATATCTTTTATCCTAAATTTGCGCAATTGTCACAAACAGCTAAGTTTTTTATACAGAGAAAATCAGAATGAAGTTAGAGGAATTGGAAAAATCAGGAAATGAAAAAACCAGCTGGACTATTTGTCCCGAATGTCAGGGGCGCGGTAAAAAAAGCCGCAGACTCAGCAAAAAAGTACGGCTCCTTTATCAGATCGCATTAGATCAATTTGAAAAGACAAATGGCGAAGGAACTCCTCCAGTACGACCTAAAGCCAACCTCTACTCCTGTCCGGACTGTTCGGGATCCGGATTAATTCCTTCAGACAGTTTTCCTGTAGCTGACACCGAAAACTACCCACACGTAGCCATAATTGGAGGCGGTATTGGTGGAGTGGCTCTGGCTGTGGCCTGTCTGCACCGAGGAATCCCTTTTACGCTTTTTGAGCGAGATACAGACTTTGAAGCCCGGTCTCAGGGGTATGGACTCACCTTGCAGCAAGCCAGTAGAGCAATCGAAGGATTGGGTATTTTTTCCTTAGACGAAGGCGTGATTTCAACAAGACATCTCGT
This sequence comes from Flavobacterium sp. ENC, assembly GCF_020991415.1. GTDB lineage: Bacteria > Bacteroidota > Bacteroidia > Flavobacteriales > Flavobacteriaceae > Flavobacterium. Next base: position 857,676 of record NZ_JAJMOY010000002.1, read on the forward strand.
TCATACCACAGACGGAAAAGTGATTGGCGAATGGGGAGTCAGAAAATGGATACCGTCAGAGGTGAAAAATTTTACGAAACGTTCCAATATACATATCGCACGGCAATCTTTGCGCTTGGCATTGCTGAAGCAGCTTGGCGATGATAATAGGATACAATGGGGACACCAGCTGCTCGATTTTAAGGAATCTGAAAACGAAGGCGTTGACCTGAGCTTTCAGGTGAATGGGGAAATCAGGCACTTTAAGGCAGATCTTGTTGTGGGAGCCGATGGTATTCGCAGTTCGGTACGCAGATTGTTGATTGGTGACGACGTTACGCCTTTACGCTACCTCGGTTGTATTGTCATATTGGGAATTTGCCCCTTGAAAGCGCTTGAAGGTCTAAAAAGTCCTTTGCTGGATTCTGCTACAGTATTTCAAACTGCCAATGGTAACGAACGTATTTATATGATGCCTTATACAGCAGACTCCGTGATGTGGCAGCTCAGTTTTCCAATGTCCGAAGAAGAAGCGAAAGCACTAAGCGCTCAGGGACCTCAGGCTTTGAAGGAAGAAGCATGTCGCAGAACGCAATGGCACGATCCGATTCCGCAGATTATGGCCGCAACGCTCGCAGCTCAGGTTTCCGGTTATCCGGTATATGACCGTGAATTACTTCGCTCCGAATTGCTGGAGAAAGGAAACCAGGTCACACTAATTGGAGATGCAGCCCACCCCATGAGCCCGTTTAAAGGACAGGGAGCCAATCAGGCGGTACTGGATGCGCTTTCACTTGCCCGTGGAATCTCAAAGGGATGCAGGCCTTTATCAGAATGGAGAAAAGCGGGAATAAGAGAAAGTGTATTGAGGGATTTTGAATCGGAAATGCTGGAACGCAGCGCCGTTAAAGTCAAAGATTCAGCTGAGGCTGCAGAATTCCTGCATTCCGAAGTTGTGCTTCATGAAGGTGATGAACCACGTGGCAGGTGTCTGAAATAAATTCCAAATAGAAAATTCCAAATTCCAAACTTCTGACTTGCGTTACAATTGATTTAACCGCAAGGCACGCAAAGTTTTTTTGTTTATAGGATTCTATAGAAACGCAAGGTTCGCAAAGCTGTAACACATTAAGCTTTGCGAACCTTGCGTTTGTAAGCACAATCACGGGATAAAAACCTTTGCGTGCCTTGCGGTTAAAATTTTGTCACCGTTTGACAGAAAACTGAATGTACTATTTCTAATAAAAAATAATTTTATATTAGCAGGAGCAAAATCATTTAGGTTGCCTCAACTTAATTGATTGGATGAATTAAAAAATTCAGCAGTTATCTACTAATTATGCACTATTTCTAACGCCGGATAAATGAAAGAAGATTACATCAAACGAATTAACAACATATTCCTTTTTATTGATGAGCATTTAGACCAGGAACTGAACCTGGAAACCCTTGCCGCCATTGGGTTTTATTCGCCATTTCATTTGCATAGAATTTTCAAGGCCATTACCAGCGAAACCCTGAACGAATACATTACACGCAAAAGAATTGAAAAAACGGCAGCCGTACTTTTGCATCAAAGAGAAGTTTCAATCTCTGAACTTTCTTTGCAGCATGGATTTAATAGTAATTCGTCGTTTACCAGAACCTTCAAAAAATTTTACGGTCTGAGTCCGACAGAATTCAGAAAAAACAATCCCTATAAATTTAGCAAGATCGGTAAAACAGAAAGCAAGAACGGACAAGAAACCGGATTATTAGCAGCCTATATTTGCAACATTAATAATCATATCAACTGGATTAAAATGAAAGCAAAAATTGAAATTAAAGAAATGCCAAAACTGGATTTAGCCTATATTACGCAAATCGGGCACAACGGAATGGAAAATTCGTATGCCAAATTAATAAAATGGGCAACTCCAAAAGGACTTTTAGAGAATAAGAATCTAAAAGTAGTGACCATTTATCACGATAGTTTTAAAATTACCGAACCTGATAAAGTCAGAATGAGTGCCTGCATTTCACTGGAAGAAAAAGTTGAAGTGAGCGGCGAAATTGGCCTGACTACGCTTGAAAAGGGAAAATGTATCGTGGGTCGTTTTGAAATTGGCATCAGTGAATTTGAAAAATCCTGGACGGGTCTTTTTATCTGGATGAGCGAAAACGGATATAAAAAAGCAGACCGGAATCCCTATGAAATTTACTACAACAATTTTAATGAACATCCTGAAAAAATCAGCATCGTAGATTTTTGTATTCCGATTGAGTAAAACAGGATGTCCTGAAAAATGGCATATAAAAACATTAAATTCATAAAATGAATAAGATAAAAAAAAGCAGCCTTTTACTTTTTACGATTTTAGTGCTAAGCTTTAGCAAGGCCTACCCGCAATCCTCTCAGAAAGAAAGCAATCTTGACAGTTTGTTTCAAAAAGCACAACATTCAAAAGCATTCAACGGGAATGTTTTGATTGCGCAAAACGGAAAAATAATATACGAGAAAGCCTTTGGACAGGCAGATGCGAGTGGTGTTCTTCCATTAAATAAAAAATACCGTTTTCATATCGGTTCAATCGCCAAAGAATTTAATGCGGTCGGTATTATGATGCTAAAAGAACAAGGAAAGTTAAAATTGGAAGATCCTGTTTCCAGGTTCCTTCCCGATCTTCCTTCCTGGGCCAATAAAATTAAAATAATACACCTGCTTCAATATACAAGCGGCCTCCCGCAAATAAAATGGAGTGAAGTCAATCAGGATTCCGACAATATGACGGAATTAAAAAAAACAGAATCTCTTGATTTTGAACCGGGAACGAAGTACGATTATAATAACAACAATGTATTTCTGCAAAGGAGAATTATAGAAAAGATAACGCAGCTGCCGTTCAATGTTTTTGTTCAAAAAAAACTACTTCAGCCGATCGGGATCAAAAATGGACTTGTTGATCCGGATGAAAAAGAGAAACTTTTTGCCAAATCGTTTAATAATAAAGGAAAACAGGATCTTATTAAGTATAATATTTCAGGCTGGACAGCATTAAATTCAGCAGATTTTTACAAATGGTCACAAGCGATTAATTCATTTAAGCTGATTACGCCGGAATCAACAACAACACTTTTTACTCCTTTTTCTGAGGGAAATCAAACCGGTCTTGGAGAAGGAAGTGTACAACAGGGCAAGGTATTAAACCACATACATGACGGTGCTGCTTTTAATTATCAGGCCTTATTAATCAGTAATCCTGACTTTACCATTATTTTAATGAGCAATAACAAACAGAATAATTTAGAGGCTATTAGTGATTCTGTAAAATCTATACTGGAAGGTAAGCCTTATAACGAAATTAAGGTCCCTGTAAGGAATTAAAACACCGGGGAAGATACTTGAAATGATAAATTCCAAACTTCTGGCTTTGCATTAAAATTGATTTAACCGCAAGGCACGCAAAGGTTTTTTGCTTATAGGATCCTATATAAACGCAAGGTTCGCAAAGCTGTAACAGATAAAGCTTTGCGAACCTTGCGTTTACATAGAATCTCTTTGTGAAATTTATAGCTCTTTTATAAATATTATTTATTAATCAGTTTTTCAAGCTTTGCCATCATTTCATCCTTTTCTTTCAGCATGCGTTCGTATAAGGCAATTTTTTCTTCGTGTATTTTTAATACCTCTTTTATAGGGTTAAATACTGGGTGAAGATTAATCGCAGAGGCTCCATCTTTAAAATCTGAAAATGTATTAGAAATAATATTTACAGCTTGTTCTTCGTCAAAATTTTGAAAAGCTTCCACCGGAATTTTCAATACAGCTGAGATTTGTTTAAGCAAATTCTCTTCAATTACATCTTTTTGCTCCAGCATAGAAATTTTTTTCTGATTCCAGTCTTCTCCCAGATCGTAAGCCAATGCCTCCTGTTTTATGTTAAGCATTTCCCTGAAGCGTTTTACGTTTCTTCCCTGATGTATTTTCTGTTCCATAATGCGTGTCAATATTTCTAAAAGCTCAAAGATAAAGCGATTTTGATTAAAAACTGTGCGTTTCAAAGATAAAAAAATATCCGGTAAAGCATTCTTTTTGTAAGATATTATATCTGTATTTTGAATAGATTATTCTTTTTAAAGAGCGGAGATTTTTTTACCTGATTAAAATAAGGGTGCGAAGTTAGGAAGCATTCGCCCATGGCTTTCCACAAAAACTCTTCAGTGATCGAAGTGAAAATATTTCTTATATTAGACGTCTAATAGCTAAAAGTCATCTCAAAAGATGCAGTTTTATGGTCAATATAAATAAGTTAGCAGTAAGCCAACAAAAAAATCAAAGATATGACAAGAATAATATTGACAGTAGCTGTTTTGCTTTTTCATTGTTTGACTTTTTCTCAGACGGTAAAAAAAGAGAATTATACATTGACAATAATAAGAGGAAAAGTTGTAAAAGAAAACAATCAAACATTTTGGATAACTCCTGCAACTCTGACCAACAATACTAAAGATACATTAAGATATTACAGCATGTCTTGCTCATGGCAAAGCTTTTATTCAGTCGATAATAATAAATTGCAAGTTGAAGCAAAAAATTGTGACAAAAATATTCCGATAATTTTGACACTTGCACCAGGAAAATCAAGAACACTGAAAATTAGGTTACTAATGCGTCAGACAATTGCTACTTCAAAAATAAAATTCAAGATCGGCTTTAACTTAATGAAAGTATCCGGAACTCATAAAGAATTCAACTTTGACTTTGAAGAACAGCAGAAAAAGAAAAACATAATTTGGTCAAATATAATTTTAAGATAAGGGAACAAATGACATTTTAGATAAACTTATGAAAACAGAAGTAGTAAATTCTAAAAACTACCAATCAATTAGGAACTTCAAAATAATATTTTATGATCATCGTGGGAGTAATTTTATTAGCGATTTTTATATTTATCTTTTTCTACATAAGAGATAAGAAATTATTAGAAACTGTTACAAAATCTCATCGTGGCACGAAAACGGAAAGAAATTTGGTTCTAAAACTTTTAAAAGCAGGATTTCCGGCGCAAACCATTTTTCACGATTTATATCTTCGCGATAAATATGACAATTATTCTCAAATTGATTTAGTTCTTGCAACAAAAGTTGGAATAATTGTTTTTGAAGTAAAAAAATATAGCGGATGGATTTTTGGAACTGGAAATCAGAATAAATGGACACAAGTTTTAGCTTACGGAAAAGAGAAATATTACTTCTATAATCCAATTCTTCAAAATAAAAAACATGTAGAAAATCTTAAAGCAACGCTACCTGATTTTCAAAATATTCCATTTTTTTCAGTCGTGGTATTTTTTGGAGATTGTGAATTTAGGGATGTTAGTTTTATTCCAAACAATACCTTTTTAGCTAAATCGCCAAGAGTAGTAGATGTTGTGAAAAAGATTCTTAAAGAAAATGAACCTGCAAATTACAAAAGTAAACGTGATGTTGTTAATGTTTTATCTGCAGCTGTAGAAAACGGTAATAACGAGAAGATTTCCGAACAACATATTAAAAACATAAAAGACATGTTAGGTGAAGATCGAATTTTTCACTAACTCACGAATCTGTATTTCCCGGAACGATAATATAATATTCCCAGATAAAAACAAAAAAAACTCCTTAATTTCTTAAGGAGTTTCTTGGTGGGCGATGAGGGGTTCGAACCCCCGACCCCCTCGGTGTAAACGAGGTGCTCTGAACCAGCTGAGCTAATCGCCCTATTTTATTAGGCTGCTATCATTTTGTGATTGCGAGTGCAAATATACAGCTAGAATTTGTATTTGCAAGCATATTTAGAAAAAAAATGAAATATTTTTCGAGATTATTATTTACTACTCTATTTTTCAGCTTCTTAAAATGGCGATTAATTTTTGCTTTTTCTAAAATTTAGTTAAAAAACAAAATCCCAAACGGTAATCTCGAATAATCTTTTGTAGTGCGATGCTATAATCATACATTTGCATACCTTAATAGTATACTCAAATGCCACGATTCCAGGAAAACGATTTACCGAAAGCTAAATTAAACTCTAATTCACTTCAAAAAGCACTTCAGATTTTTAAATATGGTAAAAACCACAAGTGGAAATTTTTCCTCGGTTTGGTTTTTCTTTTATTGACCAGTGCCACTGCCCTCGCCTTCCCTAAATTAATGGGAATGTTAGTCGATTGTGTAACCAAAAAAGACCTGAGCAGGGCCAACGAAATTGCTATTGGACTTATGGGGATCCTGACACTACAGGCTATTTTCTCTTTTTTCAGGATTTCGCTTTTTGTGAATTTCACAGAAAACTCCCTGTCAAATATCCGTTTTGCCTTGTATGAAAACCTGGTTAAACTCCCAATGTCTTTTTATGCTCAAAAACGTGTTGGTGAACTAAACAGCCGTATCAGTGCCGATATTTCTCAGTTACAGGACACTTTTACGACTACTATTGCTGAGTTTTTACGTCAGTTAATCCTAATCATTGGTGGTTTTGTTATTTTAGGAAGCATCAGTCCGAAATTAACGTTAATGATGCTGGCTATTGTTCCGATTGTCGCCGTTGCAGCCGTAATTTTCGGAAGATTTATTCGTAAGTACGGAAAGAAAACACAGGATAAAGTAGCCGAAAGCCAGGTTATCGTCGAAGAAACCCTTCAGGGAATCAGCAATGTAAAGGCTTTTGCTAATGAATGGTACGAAATTCAGCGTTATAAAAACAAAATAAAAGAGATTGTCAAAATCGCTATCAAAGGCGGTCAATACAGAGGTTATTTCGCGTCCTTTATTATTCTTTGTCTTTTTGGCTGCGTAGTGGCTGTCGTTTGGTACGGAATTACTTTAACGATCAAAGGCGAAGTTGAAGGTGTGGGTGATTTGATTTCATTTGTACTTTATACCACATTTATCGGGGCCTCTTTTGGAGGAATCGCCGAAATGTATGCGCAAATCCAGAAAGCGGTTGGTGCTACGGAACGTGTTTTCGAATTACTGGAAGAAACCCCGGAAGAAATCAATGCAAAAAGAGCAACTACACCGATCGAAAAAATAAAAGGAAATGTTTCTTTTAAAAATGTAGCCTTCAGCTATCCTTCCCGAAAAGAAGTCGAAGTGCTAAAAGATGTCAATTTTACGGCAGAATTTGGTCAGAAAATTGCGATTGTGGGACCAAGTGGTGCCGGTAAATCGACTATATCATCTTTATTGCTTCGTTTCTACGATATCACCTCAGGAGAAATCACCGTTGATGGAAAAAATATCTATGATTATGATTTGGAAAATCTTCGTGGAAACATGAGTATCGTTCCGCAGGATGTAATTTTATTCGGAGGAAGCATCAAGGAAAACATCGCATACGGAAAACCAGAGGCTACCGATGAAGAAATCATCCAGGCGGCCAAACAAGCCAACGCATTCAACTTTGTAGACGGTTTCCCGGAGAAATTCGAAACTTTGGTGGGAGAACGCGGCGTAAAATTATCAGGCGGTCAGCGTCAGCGTATCGCTATTGCAAGGGCATTGCTTAAAAATCCAAGTATCTTAATCTTAGACGAAGCGACTTCCTCTTTAGACAGTGAAAGCGAAAAATTAGTTCAGGAAGCATTAGAAGTCCTGATGGAAGGAAGAACAAGCATTATTATCGCGCACCGTCTGTCTACAATCAGAAATGCCGATAAAATTCTGGTTTTAGACAACGGAAAAATATCCGAAGAAGGAACACACCAGGAATTGATAAACCTTGAAAACGGGATTTATAAAAATTTAAGTAATCTTCAGTTTAGTAACTCGTAAGAATTGAAATTCCAAATTTTTTAAATGCCAAATTCCAATCACAAACTTTAAACAAACCCGACAGGTTTTTAAAACCTGTCGGGTTTAGGAATAAAAAAACGCCATTTGCATAGCAAATGGCGTTTTTTTATAAAATCTAAAAATCTAAAAATCTAAAAATCTAAAAATCTAAAAATCTAAAAATCTAAAAATCTAAAAATCTAAAAATCTAAAAATCTAAAAATCTAAAAATCTAAAAATCTAAAAATCCAGACTAAGACTGAGACTAAAAACTGCGACTGAAAACTACTTCCCCTTCCTGCGTTTACGCTCTGCCTTAATCATCGATAATTCACGGCTGGTCTGCCCTGCTACAGATGTATTTTCTTCAGCACGACGGATTAGGTACGGCATCACGTCTTTTACAGGTCCAAACGGAAGATATTTAGCAACGTTATAACCGTTTTCGGCTAAGTTGTAGCTGATATTATCACTCATTCCGTACAATTGACCGAACCAGATTCTGTTATCATTTTTCGCAATTCCTTTTTGCTGCATCATTTCCATCAGTTTATAAGAACTCAATTCGTTGTGAGTTCCTGCAAAAATGGACATGGTATCTAAATGATCCAGCATATAGTGTACAGCTGAATCGTAATTATCATCTGTTGCTTCTTTAGAAACACAAATTGGGGAAACATAATTCTTTTCTTCAGCTCTTTTGTTTTCTTTTTCCATGTAAGCACCGCGAACCAGTTTCATTCCAATAAAGAAACCTTCTGTTTTGGCAACCGCATGCAGTCTTTTCAAATAATCCAAACGATCCCAACGGTACATTTGCAGCGTATTAAAAACAATTGCTTTCTCTTTATTGTATTTGCGCATCATATCAGTAACCAAATCGTCAGCAGCATCCTGCATCCAGCTTTCTTCACCATCAATCAGTAAAGAAACATCTTTGGCGTGTGCCTCACTGCAAACCTTGTCAAAACGGGCCACTACTCTGTCCCATTCCGCCTGTTCTGCCGGAGACAATGTTTGTTTTTCTCCTAATTTTTCATACAATTCAAAACGACCTAACCCGGTTGGTTTAAAAACCGCAAACGGAATCGCCAGACGTTCTTTGGCAAATTCTATTGTTTTTAAAGTCATTTCCAAAGCAGCGTCAAACTGCTCTTCCTCTTCTTTTCCTTCAACTGAATAATCTAAAACAGATGAAACGCCTTTGGTAAACATTTTGTCTACTACAGTAATACAATCGTCTTCGTTGATACCACCACAAAAATGGTCAAAAACGGTTGCGCGGATTAATCCTTCTACTGGCAAATGTGCTTTAATAGCAAAATTGGTAACAGCAGTTCCTATCCTCACCAAGGGTTCGCTGTCGATCATTTTAAAAAGAAAATAAGCTCTGTCAAGTTCCGTATCGCTTTTTAACGAAAATGCAACCTGAGTATTATCGAATATTTTTTCCATTTAGGTTATTTTTTTGTGCAAATATAGACAGAGTTTCAATATTATTTAGTTAAAAATGCCTTATTTTGCGGATTCAATTAACCAAAAAAATATGCAATCTATTCAGGCCAATAATTATCTGGTGCATTTCAACCAAAATGCATACGAAGCTTTAAATACACATTTGAAAGAAAATAAATACTCTAATTTGTTTATTATAGTTGATAATGAAACAAATAAGCATTGCTTACCTAAATTTTTACCCTTACTTGAAACTGATTTAACCATAGAAATAATCGAATTTGAATCCGGTGAAATCAATAAAAATATCGAAACCTGTATCGAAATCTGGAAGGTGCTGACCGAACTGGGTGCCGACAGAAAATCGCTTCTTATTAACCTCGGTGGCGGTGTGGTGACCGATTTAGGCGGATTTGTAGCTTCAACTTTCAAACGCGGAGTGGATTTTATCAACATTCCAACTACTTTGTTGTCTATGGTCGATGCTTCTGTTGGAGGAAAAACCGGAGTAGATTTAGGAAACCTGAAAAATCAGATTGGTGTTATTAACGTACCCCAGATGGTATTAATCGACACACAATACCTTGAAACCTTATCGCAAAGCGAAATGCGTTCAGGACTGGCGGAAATGCTAAAACACGGACTGATTTATGATGCAGCCTACTGGCAGCAGTTTTTAGATTTAAAATCAATTGATTATGCTGATTTTGATGAACTGATTTATCGCTCTGTAGAAATTAAAAATGAAATTGTTATTCAGGATCCAACCGAAAAAAACATCCGTAAGGCGCTGAATTTCGGTCATACCTTAGGGCACGCTATCGAAAGTTACTTTTTGGAAAGCGAAACGAAGCAGACTTTATTACACGGTGAAGCCATTGCGATCGGGATGATTCTTGAAAGTTATATTTCATTACATAAAAACTTAATTACTGCAGCAGAATATGCAGAAATTAAAACCGCAATTCAAAGCATTTATGACAATGTGACTATTGAAGAAAATGACATCGAACCGATCCTCGAATTGCTGATTCACGACAAAAAAAATGAGTATGGTTTAATTCAATTTGCATTGATTGAAGGAATCGGAAAAATAAAAATTAATCAATCCGTTGAAAATAAATTAATTCTGGACGCGTTTGAAGATTATAAATCTTAAACTTTTTTTAATCAAAACCATTGCTTTTGGTATATTTTATTTTTTACATTTGCCACGATGAAAACAAACAGTAAACAAAGACATTTCAGTTCTTATAGAAACCGGCTCAATAGTTCCTTGCTAAGGATGTTGAATCGTTTTTATAATAGTAAAAGTCCGTTTTGTTTTGATGTTTTCCAATGCTCAAAAGCAGAACACGAAAAACTGCAGATTATATTTGCCAATATTAGGGTTTGAATTTAAGATTTAGCACCGTTTCCTAAATTAATAATACAATCTTAAATATTGAAAAATAAATGAATACAAAATATTCGGACTTAATAAATCAGACATACTACTTTCCACAAGAAGAATTTAAATTAAATAAAGACAACCTGCAATTTCACAATATCGATTTGATGAAATTGGTGGAACAGTACGGCACTCCGTTAAAATTTACGTATTTACCTCAAATTTCTGAAAACATCAATAAGGCCAAAGCCTGGTTCAGAAAATCGATGGAAAAAAACAAGTACGAAGCTAAATATTACTATTGTTATTGTACAAAAAGCTCTCATTTTGAATATATTATGAATGAGGCTTTCAAAAATAACATTCATATTGAAACATCATCAGCTTTTGACGTGAATATCGTGGAGAATTTACTGGAAAACGGTAAAATCAACAAAAGTACTTATGTGATCTGTAATGGCTTTAAGAGAGACGAATACATTAGCAATATTGCAAGATTAATCAATAACGGACATAAAAACACTATTCCGATTATTGACAATTATGAAGAACTTGATTTACTTCAGTCAGAAATAAAAGGAAAATTCAAAATCGGAATCCGTATTGCTGCTGAGGAAGAACCTAAATTTGAGTTTTATACGTCAAGATTAGGTATCGGATACAAAAACATCGTTTCCTTTTACAAAAAACAAATTCAGGAAAATGATAAATTAGAGCTGAAAATGCTTCACTTTTTCATTAATACCGGGATAAACGATACAGCCTATTACTGGAATGAACTTGTAAAATGTATCAAAGTATACATCGCGCTTAAAAAGGAATGCCCTACTCTTGACGGACTGAACATTGGAGGTGGTTTCCCGATTAAAAATTCACTTGCTTTCGAATACGATTACCAATATATGATTGATGAAATTATCAATCAGATTAAAATCGCCTGTGATGAAGCTGAAGTGGATGTTCCAAATATTTTTACGGAATTTGGATCCTTTACAGTAGGTGAAAGCGGTGGCGCTATCTACCAGATTTTGTATCAGAAGCAGCAAAATGACAGAGAGAAATGGAATATGATCGATTCTTCTTTCATTACTACTCTTCCGGATACCTGGGCGATAAACAAACGTTTTATCATGCTCGCTGTAAACCGCTGGAATGATACCTATGAGCGGGTTTTGCTGGGCGGACTGACTTGTGATAGTGATGATTATTACAATTCCGAACAGAATATGAACGCCATTTACCTGCCTAAATACAACAAAGAAAAACCGCTGTATATTGGTTTCTTTAATACTGGTGCGTATCAGGAAACTATTGGAGGTTACGGAGGTTTACACCACTGTCTGATCCCCCAGCCTAAGCATATCCTTATAGATCGTGACGAAAACGGAATTTTAGCTACTGAAGTTTTCTCAGAACAGCAGACTTCTGACGATGTATTAAAGATTCTGGGCTACACTAAAAAAGCATAAAAAAAAACTGCTAAATAAAAGTTAATAACCATAAAATTATTAATTTGCAGTGTCATCCAAAAGGTTACACTTTTAATTCAAAAAAAAACAAAAAAACAAAAAAAATGAAAGGACCAATCAGTCAGTTTATTGAAAAACATTATTTACACTTTAATTCCGCTTCTTTAGTAGACGCTGCAAAAGCATACGAACAACAATTGGCAAATGGAGCTAAAATGATGGTGAGTATGGCTGGCGCTATGAGTACAGCAGAAATTGGTAAAATTTTTGCCGAAATAATCAGACAGGATAAAGTACAGATTATTTCATGTACCGGAGCCAATCTGGAAGAAGACATCATGAATTTAGTAGCTCACTCTCATTACGAAAGAGTTCCTAACTACCGTGACTTAACACCGGAAGATGAATGGGCTTTGCTTGAAAGAGGATTAAACCGTGTTACTGACACTTGTATTCCTGAGCATGAAGCATTTCGTCGTTTACAAAAACACATTTACAAAATCTGGAAAGATGCTGATGACAAAGGAGAACGTTATTTCCCGCATGAATTCATGTATAAAATGTTGTTATCAGGTGTTTTGGAAGAATATTATGAAATAGATTTAAAAGATAGCTGGATGTATGCGGCAGCTGAGAAAAATTTACCTATTATTGTTCCGGGTTGGGAAGATAGTACTATGGGTAATATTTTTGCTTCATACGTGATCAAAGGAGAACTGAAAGCTTCTACCATGAAATCAGGAATTGAATATATGACATTCCTTGCAGACTGGTATCCTAAAAATAGCAGCAAAGGAATTGGATTTTTCCAGATTGGTGGTGGTATTGCAGGAGATTTCCCTATTTGCGTAGTACCAATGTTGTATCAGGATATGGAAATGCATGATATTCCGTTCTGGAGCTATTTCTGCCAGATTTCAGATTCAACAACCAGTTACGGTTCTTATTCAGGCGCAGTTCCGAATGAGAAAATCACCTGGGGTAAATTAGATATCAAAACCCCTAAATTTATTATTGAGTCGGATGCGACAATTGTTGCTCCGTTAATTTTTGCATATTTATTAGATTTATAGGATAATTTTATGAAAAGAGTTATAGTAGACTACGCTAAACTTACCAACGAAATTTTAAACCTTTTGGTTGAAAAATTTCCTGATGGTTATGATGATTCGGATGTTATCCGTTTTAGAAATGCTAAAAACGAATTGATCGAAGCTGTTGAAGTTCGTACTGAAGACACTATTTATTTAGTAAAAATTAGTACTAAACTGGCTGATAGAATTGAAAATTACGATGAAGATGATGATATTGACGTAGATGTTGATGTAATCGAGCCAGTAAAAGGTCTTGATCTTGATGATGATATTGACGATGATGATGATGACGATACGCTGGACAAACCGGATGTTGACGGTGATGATGACGATGACGACGACGATAAAGACAAAGATGATATTGCTGACGATGATGACGAAGATGATGATGAAGATTAATTTATCACTTTCTAAATAAACAAAAGGAACTCTTAATCGGGTTCCTTTTTTTATTCGTTTCGATAAATTAATTTAATTATAGGAAAAATACTATATTTGTTCCTGTTAAGAAATATCAGCCAATATGAATTCAGAAATATTACATGCCAAACTAAAAGAAAATTTTGGGTTTGAAAAATTCAGGCCCAATCAGGAGACCATCATCAATACGATACTCTCCGGTCAGGATACTTTGGCAATCATGCCGACGGGAGGAGGAAAATCAATCTGTTTTCAGTTGCCGGCTTTGGTTTTGCCGGGAATTACAATTGTAATTTCGCCTCTAATTGCTTTAATGAAAGATCAGGTGGACAGCCTAAAGACCAACGGTATTCAGGCCTGCTACATCAACAGCAGCCAGTCTGCTCAGGAACAGCAGTACTTTATAGATAATTTAAAATCCAATACTTTTAAACTGGTTTATATTGCACCGGAAAGTTTATCGTATCTGGATGTGGTTTTTAATGAACTGACAATCAGCCTCATTGCTATAGATGAGGCGCATTGTATTTCCTCCTGGGGACATGATTTCCGTCCGGCTTATACCAATTTGGGGTATTTAAAAAGCCGCTTCCCTTCTACTCCGGTGCTGGCACTTACTGCGACAGCCGACAAGGCAACGCGTACCGATATTACCAAACAATTAAAATTAAGAAACCCGAAAACCTTTGTAGCATCTTTTGACAGGAAAAATCTAAGTCTGGAAGTTCGTCCGGCTTTAGATCGGGTGAAACAGATCATTGATTTTGTAGAGGGGAAACCCAACGAATCCGGGATTATCTATTGCCTGAGCAGAAAAACCACTGAGGAGCTGGCTGATAAACTGAAAAAAAACGGCATTGCAGCAAAAGCCTATCATGCCGGATTAGACAATAAAGTGCGTTCTAAAACACAGGACGAATTCATCAATGATGATTGTCAGGTGGTTTGCGCTACAATAGCTTTCGGGATGGGAATTGACAAATCGAATGTTCGTTGGGTGATTCATTACAATTTACCCAAAAACATTGAAGGATATTATCAGGAAATCGGCCGTGCAGGCCGTGACGGGTTACCGGCGGAAACAATTTTGTTTGAAAGTTATGCAGATGTGATTCAGCTTCAGAAATTTGCTTCGGAAGGACTGAATGCTGATGTGCAACTGGCAAAGCTGGAAAGAATGAAGCAATATGCCGATGCTTTAAGCTGCAGGCGAAAAATTCTGCTTTCCTACTTTGGTGAACTGGTAAAAGAGAATTGCGGTAACTGCGATATTTGCAAAAATCCGCCTACTTTTTTCGATGGTACGATTCTCGCGCAAAAAGCATTGTCGGCCATTAGCCGTTTACAGGAATCAGAACCTCTGGCTGTGATTGTAGATTTTTTAAGAGGTTCGAAAAACGCGTATATCTACGAAAAAAATTATCAAACGCTAAAAACCTACGGAATCGGTGCTGACATCTCCTGGTACGACTGGAATCAGTATCTTATACAGCTGATCAATCTGGGCTATTGTGAAATTGCTTTTCATCAGCACAATAAAATATTGCTTACTCCTTTCGCCAAAAAAGTTTTATTTGAAGGCGAAAAAGTAAAATTGAATACC
Organism: Flavobacterium sp. ENC; assembly: GCF_020991415.1. Taxonomy (GTDB): domain Bacteria; phylum Bacteroidota; class Bacteroidia; order Flavobacteriales; family Flavobacteriaceae; genus Flavobacterium. Next base: position 872,880 of record NZ_JAJMOY010000002.1, read on the forward strand.
GTTATCAAAAAAGTAATTGATAAAAACGAAATCAAGGAAACAAAAGCTAAAACGGCTAAAAATTCTCTTTTTGAAATACTGCGAAAACTACGCTACGAAATTGCCAGTGATGAAGATGTTCCTGCTTACGTAATTTTCAGTGATGCCGCTTTAAGACAAATGGAAACTTTAAAACCCATGACCGACGAGGAATTCCTCGCCATTGATGGTGTCGGAAAAGCAAAACTTGAAAAATACGGCTCCGAATTTATAGATGCGATTATTTATTACGAAAAGGTAAAAAAAGCAAATGCGAAACCCAAAAAAGAGAGTAATACCTATAAAGCAACTTTAGAATTATTTCAAAATGGTGCTACTGTTGAAGAAATTGCCGCACAGCGAAATTTAGGCCGTACCACTATTATTTCGCATTTGGCCAAATTATATATTGACGGAAATGATATTGATTTAAGTTCGTTTGTAACTGATGAAGAAGTTAAATTGCTTCACAAAGCGCAGGTTGAGTTAGAATACCCAACAGCCTTAAAACCTTACTATGATTATTTTGAAGAAAAAATGCCGTATGATAAGATTAGATTTGGACTTGCAGTTGTGGAGCGCAATAAATAAATAGATAATTATTTTTTTTCATTTCTCCCTTCGATAGAAATAACACACTTGTGCAAACAAAAAATCCCGTGAATTGAATTCACAGGATTTTTTTATGATCAGAAAAAAAGAAAAGCTACAAGTATCTTTCTTCAAAAACTTTTTGATGGTGTTTCTGGTGACCAATGATAACAAATCCTAAAGCACCCGCTGACATCTGGTACGTTGAAGCGGTACCCACTCTTTTAAGCTGTTCCTCAGATAAGCTTTTGTAAAACAATACAGTGGAATGTCTTACGGCAGAAAGTTCGGTTAATAAATCCTGGATACCTCTTCCATTTGCATCTGTATTTGCTACATAATCGTTTTCCTCAAATCCGGGCAATGCTGTTTTGTCATTTCTGGAAAAACGCAAAGCACGGTAAGCAAAAATACGCTCGCAATCAATCAGATGCTGGATAATTTCTTTAATGGTCCACTTTCCTTCGGCATAGCGGTAATCAAATTTATCCAATGGAATATTTTGTACAAACCTTATAAAATCATGAAGGGAAATTTCTAACTCTTCAATTAAATTAACCTGCCCTGCTTCACGAACATAATTAGCGAAAGGACCGGAATATTCTGTTTCTAATAATTGATTTGAATTCATTTTTTATAATTTATTACTATTCTGTAATTGCTTTTAAAACTAAAATTATGCAGAGTTTCTGCTGGCATTGGTATTTCCGAAAAGTGATCTTGTTACGATTTTTTCATATACTTTGATCAAGTCTTCATTCAATTCATTTTCTTTGTTCAATTCATTAATACGCAACAAAGCATATTGTTGTATCGTCAACAATGGCAATACAATACGCTCTCTTACCTGAATAGAAGCTATACCATCAGGATAATTTTCCATCAGTGTTTTATGTCCGGCAATTTTCAGTAATAAACGTTTTGTTTCCTGGAATTCATCGTAAATAATCTGCCAGAATTCTCCAAATTCAGGATCCTTTCTCATGTAAGCTGTCAATGGTAAAAATGACTTTGCCAGTGACATCATACTGTTTTCCAGCAATGTTTTAAAGAATAAGGAATTGTGATACAAATCATGGATTTTATCCCATTGATTCGTTTCCTCAAAATGTTTTAATGCAGTTCCTACTCCAAAGAATCCAGGGACATTTTGTTTCAGCTGACTCCACGATCCAACAAAAGGAATCGCTCTCAGGTCAGCAAAATCCAATGATTCGGATTTACTTCTTTTAGACGGACGGCTTCCGATATTTGTTTTGGAATAATACTTCAGCGTACTCATTTTTTCCAGATACGGAATGAATTTCGGGTGATTTTTGAAACTTAAATATTTATCATATCCCAAACCGGCTAATTGCGTCAAAATCGCAGTCTCATCAGCACTTAGTTCATTTTTTTCTTTGCTAAATACCTGGTTCGTTACACCTGCCGTCAATAAATTTTCAATATTGTAGCGGCAGGAATCCAAAGTTCCGAAATTTGAACTGATGGTTTGTCCCTGAACCGTAATCTGAATTTCGTTATTTTCTATTTTTGGCCCAAGAGAAGCGTAAAATTTATGTGTTTTTCCGCCACCACGTGCAGGAGGCCCTCCACGACCATCAAAGAAAATAGCTTTTATACCGTATTTTCTGGAAATCTCGGTAAGAGCAATTTTTGCCTGATAGATACTCCAGTTGGCCATTAAATATCCGCCGTCTTTAGTCCCGTCAGAGAAACCTAACATGATCGTTTGTTTATTTCCTCTTGCTTTTAAGTGTTTTGAATATTCCGGATTGGTGTACAACTGCTCCATAATATGGTGTGCACTTTGTAAATCATCAACCGATTCGAAAAGCGGGATAACATCAACCGTTGGATTTTCCCAATTATTCAGTCGAATCATGGCAAAAGTTTCCATTACGTTCAGTGCACTTTCGTTATTGCTAATAATATAACGATTTGCTCCAAACTCACCATTCGCTTTCTGGATACTTTTGATTGCCTGAACAGATTCCAGGGTTAATCTTGTAATTTCATCCTCAAAGTCGGCAGGATTTAAGTCGCCTTTTACTTTAGATAAAACAATTAATTTTTCATCTTCCGATAATTCAAAATAATTTGCCGGAAATATTTGAGAACCGGAATTCAGGTAATAATTCACAACATCCTTAAAAACCACATCATGAATTTTGCTGTTTTGACGAATGTCTAAAGTTGCAAAGTGAAAACCAAAAAGATTTATTTTTACTAAAAAGGCTTCCAGTTCATCTAAATAAAGAGACTGGTGTTTTTCAATAATAATATCACGAATAAGGTTCAACTGCGTTAATAATTCTTCTAAAGTAATGTAAATTTCACCTTTCGAATAAAAAACTGAACGATAAAGTTTTTGTTCAAGTTCAGATACCAATGTATCTACACCTGAGAATGTTAGCTTACGTTTTAGATTTCTCATTTCAACATAATAACATTTCAGAATTGAGGTACGCAAACGTTCTGCCACTTTCAAAGTTATTTCGGTGGTAACGAAAGGATTTCCATCACGATCTCCTCCCGGCCAGAAACCCAGCTTTATTAATTTGTTTTGAATTGCTTTTCCCTGTAGTATGTTTTTCTGTAAATAATGAACGATCTCTCCAGAAGTAGCATAAAATACATTCTCCAGATACCAGATCAGCGACACCGCTTCATCATACGGATTTGGTTTTTCGTTTTGAATAAACGGCGTTTTTCCTAACTGGGCTAATAGCTGCTTGATTTTTAACAAATCATTTAAACGGATCGCGTCAGTCAAATCGTTGATAATTCCTAAAACAGGCCCGGGATAAAATTGGGTCGGATGCGCTGTTAATACAGTTCGTACATTAAAGTTTTCCAGGAATTCGATTAATTCATCGTCTTTTTCCTTAGCATCTGATTTCTCCTTAATGTCACGCAAAGATCCGCGTCCTTCCATGTTATTCACTTCCGGAAATGCGGCGTCTTCAATGGCGTCGAATAATACGATCTGACGTTCTGTGTACTGAATAAATCGAAACATCAAGTCGATTTTTTCCGTTTCGGAAGCGTTGTTTAAATATCGGTCAGAAAAGAAATCAAAAATTTCCTTAGGTGTTTCCTGTTTTTTAAATCCTGTCTCACATGTTTCTGTAAATAAAGGAAGCAGTGCTCCTGTATTATCTATAGAATCAAAAGGTAATGTTATAAAAACACTGTTATAAATGTGGTATTTTGAGAGAACATCTTGATTAAAACGCTCAATTTTAGGTAACGTATACATAATCGTGTTATAGTTGGTTGGTTAATTGGTCATAAAAAAACCCCAAGAATAAACTTGAGGTTATATTTTAATATAGCATTCAAGAAAATATTACATATTTTTAAAAATAGTATGCATCAAACGCTTCTTATCGTTTATACTTTCTTCCAATGAAATCATAGTTTCAGTTCTGTAAACTCCCTCGATATCATCGATCATAAAGATTACTTCTTTTGCATGTTTCGTATCTTTTGCTCTGATTTTGCAAAAAATATTAAATTTTCCCGTAGTAACAGATGCTACTGTTACGAATGGTATTTGATTGATTCGCTCTAATACAAATTTAGTCTGAGATGTATTATTCAAAAATACTCCCACGTAAGCAATAAATGAATACCCTAATTTATCGTAATCCAAGGCTAGTGAAGATCCCATTATTATCCCTGCGTCTTCCATTTTTTTTACTCTAACATGTACTGTTCCAGCAGATATCAATAGCTTTTTTGCAATGTCAGTAAACGGAACTCTCGTATTGTCTATTAACATATCTAAAATCTGGTGATCTACTTCATCTAAACGAAATTTACTCATAATTCTTTAATTAATATTACTAATTGCTATAACAAAGTATAAAAATATATATAAAAAATAACAAATTCACATAAAAATTAACTTTTTATCAATCCGTTAACAAATTTAATATTTTTATTTAAATAAAAATCTGCTTTTTGATTCAAATTCGGAAAACTACCTAAGTCATCTGAATAACCCGCTCCTTTAGCGTCATATTCATAATGTCCGAAATAATTTTCCAGCTCACCTACTTCAACTATGTAGGCATTGAAGTGAATCTTATTTTCAATCAATTCTTCTCTGTATTGTGCGACAAAATTCGTAATAATTTCGATACCATCATAATTTATTTTGATATTTTTATACATAAAATCATAAAAAACGACTTTATTTTGTGAAATATTCAAATAATCATAAATTCTGTTAGTAACTAAATCGTTTTCGGAAAGTATTTTGAAAGCCGAAATAAGTGAGAAAAAGATGAATTTTCTGGTGATTTCACGGTTGTAGTCGTTTGTGTAGTGGCCTGCCTCAAATAAAATAGTTGGAACACCTAAAAACTGAAAGGTATCTCCAATGCAATTAATATTAAACGAATCATCAAACCGTCCCACCTGCCCCGGAATATATTTCTGCAGCACATCATTTATTCCTGCAATTAAGTTAATTGCTTTTAATCTGTTATCGTTTACGTCCCTTTCTTCATTATAAGAAGGAGCTAAAAATGAAACAGTAGCAGGTTTTCCGGTATCTCCCGCTCCAAAAATAGTACGCTGATCGTGAAGGTTAAAGCAGTAATGTGGTTTAAAAGACTCAAAAACATTCCTTAATACATTACTTTCCGGTTGGGTAAGATTCTGGGAATCACGGTTCAGGTCTATCTTATTGGCATTTTCACGGGTATACAGCGCTGCTCCGTCAGGGTTTAATATCGGAATACAGTAAAAAGTAAAGTTTTTAAGCATTTGATTTCCAAATTCAGATCCGCTGTTTAAAACGTTTATAAAATCAAAAAGTGCTTTTGTAGTGGTACTTTCGTTTCCGTGCATTTGAGACCATAAATAAATGCGTGTTTCTCCTGTACCAATCTCGTAACTATATATAGGTTTATCCAAAACCGATTTACCTATAAGCTGAACCTGATTATTGGTATTTAATTTATCTAATAAAGGCTGAATGTGGTCTAAAGTCAGGTAACGTCCTTCTATGGATTGTTCTTTGTATTGATGAAATAATTCTTCTAAATTCATTGTCTTTCGATTAGTTTACAAAAGTAAACATCTTTATTTTTACATTTGTAAACAATTAAAAAGAACTAAAATTTAGATTTGTAAACAGGTAATTAGTCTTTAATCCACTGTTTTACAGTCTCAGTATTGACAATTGTTAACCGTGTTAATGAAATTAGGTAAAATATTATATATCAATTAGTTATGATGTATTACTTATAGTGAAAAGACGTTATTATTTGACCTAAACTACTAATTTACAAGTGTAAAATAGGTTATTTCCTTTCTTTTAATTACATTTGTAAACATACTGATTAATTATAATAATTTACAATGGTAAACATCGATGATTTTGTAAAAAGACTGGAAGTTATCCTCGATTATTATGGATTAAATGCCTCTGCATTTGCAGATAAGATCGGCGTGCAGCGCTCCAGCATGTCTCACCTTCTTTCGGGCAGAAACAAACCAAGTCTTGATTTTGTATTAAAAATTTTAGATGTTTTTCCGGACGTAGACCTTTATTGGATCTTAAACGGGAAAGGAAGTTTTCCTAAAAAAGAGGATGAAATTAAAGAGAATCGAACAGATGCTTCTTCTGAAATTGAAAAAGCAAACCCTCCTATTCCTTTAGCGGGCAATTTTGATACTGCCGATTTGTTTTCAGGATTTAATCCTGACGAAGAAGTTGGGGAAGAAAAAAGAAATCTCTTCGAAACAAAAAACTCAAATGTGAGTCCGATGGAAGGCGAAATTGAAAAAATTGTATTTTTTTATAAAAACGGGACATTTAAGGTATATATCCCGTAATTTAAAAATAACGCTTATTTAAAAATATTTTTCATTTAAGCGATTCTCACGCAACAGAAAAAATATCAAAAATTTAGAGTTGAAAGCCATTTTCAGGAATTCTGCCTACAACTCCATTATAATGTTTCTTCAGGACTTGCAAATCGGCTTCATAATTTCCGGTTGGGAAAAAAGGTTCTCCGAAGTTTACTTCTTTTTTGCCCCAGTCAAAAGCTACAGGTACTATGGGAACATTTGCCTTAAGTGCTATATAATAAAAACCGCTTTTTATCTCCGTAACTTTTTTTCGTGTTCCTTCCGGGGCCACCGCTAAACGGAAGACTTCCTTGCGATCAAAAATAGCGGCTATAGAATCCACTTTGTTCAGTCCTCCCGAACGGTCTAACGGTTCACCTCCCACACTTCTGAAATAATAGCCGAAGGGAAACTTAAACAATTCTTTCTTTCCAACCCAATTCATTTCTAACCCGGAAATCCCTCTTGTGAAAATTCCCAAATAAAAATCGTGATTGCTGGTATGAGGCATGACCATCAGAATACATTTTTTTACTTCCGCATTTTCACTCCCCACTATCTTCCAGCCCATTAGCTTAAAAAAGATAAATTTATACAACTGTTTCTTCATTAAAATTTATTTTTTAAGGCAAAATAAAAGATTTAAATGGTAATTTTGGGTAAAACGAGGACAAAATGATTCAAAAAATATTCAGTTATCTGATTCCTATAAAAATACTTAAAAAAAAATCATCCAGAAGCAAGGTAATTGAAGTAACCTGGGCGAATGGAGAATTAGTACTGGATTCTGAAAATACCAATTATTCTTATGGCAGCCTGCAGCGCATATTAAGATATGGCCTTAGAACTATTGGCTATAAAAATATTCTCGAAATGGATCACATCCTATTGCTGGGCGTTGCCGGTGGAAGTGTTATCAAAACTTTAGCAGATGAAATTGAATATAAAGGAAAAATCACAGGCGTCGAAATCGATTCGGATATCATTCAGATTGCGAACCAGTATTTTAATCTCGACCAGATTAAACAGCTGGAGATTATTATTGACGATGCTTTTGAATTTGTCTTAAAAACAAAAGAGCAGTACAACCTAATTATCATTGATGTTTTTGAAGACATAAAAATGCCTAATTTTCTATTTGAAAAGTTTTTTAGCGAGCGTGTCTGCTCTCTTCTGAAAAATCGGGGTTTTATACTTTTTAATACCATGATTCTGGATGAAGCACATAATGTAAGAAACAGGAAGTACATTTCAGAAATAAATCCTAAATTGTTTACGTCAAAAATGTTGCCCCGAATAGAAGATCATAACGAATTAATAATCATTGAAAAAGTAGCCTAATTTACCTTTATGAAAACTCTTGTCTCCATTTTAAAAGCCTTGCCCGCTACAAAAGTTATTGACTCCAGTATTAATTTTTCAAAATACATTCCATTAGACTTATCGGTCACTAACAAGGAATTAGTTAAAAACAAACCTGTAAGCGCTGCAGAATTTGAAGTTTTTATTTCTAATTATTTAGAAAGAAATAATGCTGAAATTGCATTTGGGGGTTATATCGAAGGTCGGAATCTTTATCAGAGAAGCAGCATTTTTAAAGACGGATCACGGCCGGAGCGCAACATTCACATTGGATTGGATTTATGGGGAAAAGTAGATACAAAGATTATCGCACCACTTGATGGCAGAATCCATAGTTTTAAAAACAATATCGGTTTAGGGGATTATGGCCCTACCATCATTATGGAGCATGAAGTGGAAAATGAAAAATTTTATACTTTATACGGACATTTGTCGTTAGAAAGTATAGAAAACCTTAAGGTGGGGGACATTTTCAAAAAAGGGGAAAGTTTTGCAACTTTCGGAAATTCAACAGTTAACGGAGATTATGCGCCACATTTACATTTTCAGATCATCAATACTATTGAAAATTACAATGGCGACTATCCGGGAGTCTGCAACATAAACGACTTGAATTTTTATATAGAAAATTGTCCCGACCCTAACTTATTATTAAAAATAACATAAATAGTTATGAAGAAAGCAATATTGATTATATGTTTGTCCTTATTAGTGGGATGTAAATCAAAAACGGTCAGCAGAGATACTGAAGACCTGAAAATTACAAAAATCGAACCTTCCGAAATTAATTCCAATCAGCAGAAAAAAGCGTATGATTTGGGAAAGAGGGTTCTGGAAACCTGTAACACCTCTAAGTTCAAGCCTTTTAATGAAACTGAAGTGACACAATCGGTTATGGAGAACACTACCGAGGAGCGTCTGACAAAAACATGCCAGCGTTTCAGACAGTATTATGGAAGTTTTATTGATTTAAAATTAGACGGTGTTTACAAAACGAAACGGGAAACAATTTATCGTTATCATGCCTCTTATACAAAAAAGGTAGCGAACAAAGAACTTCGTGTTTTTGTAAACGAAGAAAATTTAATTTCAGCCATAAAATCAATGGACTGGGAAGAGAATTTCGAAACTAAATTAAAAGAATAAAAAATATGACTTTAAAATTCCCTCTTTTTGTGTTGTTGTTCATTTCGACTTTAGCAAGTGCTCAGGAAACTATGACAGTAAACGGTTCAAAACCCTTTCCCGCTACACAGGAGTATACCTTTATCTGCGAAAAATATGCTTACACCGGCGAAACAAAAGTTCAGGTGGCAAAAACAGAAAAAGGCGGAATTTTAAAATTATCAATTGCTACAGCCAATGAGAAATCAAGGATTTCGGGTGGTGTTTATGTAGATTTAGCGAATGGTGATGTGATCCCTTGTGTGGATAAAAACGTTAAAGAGTCGGCAGATGGTAAAACAACTTCGTACTATTATTTTACTCCGGCAGAAATGGCCAAATTGAAAAAGGCTGATATTAAAGGTATTAGGTTTATTATTGTTGGAGGCTCCAATACATTCGGAAATCAGACCGGGTATTTTACAACTGTCAATAAAACAGCCTATTTTTCTACAGCTTTCGATACTTCCAAAAAATCATATGACACCGCGAAAGAAATTAGCGTTTTGTAAATAATTTTTAATAGAATATGTATTATATTTAGAATCTAATTCTTAAAAAATGAATTCAAACGAAAATTTAATTGCCAGGTTCTATACAGCTTTTGGAAATGGGGACTATAAGACAATGAGCGAATGCTATCACCCAAAAATACATTTTATCGATCCTGCGTTTGGTTTGCTAAAAGAAGAACAAGTTTCTCAAATGTGGGAAATGCTGCTTTCAAGAAGCAAAGGGAATATAAAAATTGAATTTTCAAATGTTAAGGCCGATGACTTTTCGGGTTCTGCCAATTGGGTTGCTACCTATAATTTCAGCAGAACAAACAGAAACGTTGTCAACCGTATTTATGCCGAATTTGTTTTTCAGGACGGTTTGATCATTAAACATACTGATCATTTTGACATTTGGAAATGGTCCAAACAAGCTTTTGGCCTTAGCGGACTTTTATTGGGATGGACTGGTTTTTTTCAGGGGAAAATTCAGAAACAGGCCTTATTATCTCTCAAAAAATTTCAGGAATCAAAATAAGATATTCAAACAATAAACCCGATAGTTTTCAAAAACTGTCGGGTTTCTTTTTATTTAGAATGTTAAGAGTTAAACCAGCCTGCAACCAATTCGTCTTCAAATGAATTGGCATTTTTATGAATAAATTCGTTTGTGTTTTTATTATACGAATAATCCAAAGCCCACTCTTTGTGGTTTGCGGCAAGTTCTTTAATGCTTTTGCAAACAAAAGCAATCTCTTGGTCAGTGGTTGTCGGGTGAATAGACATTCTGATCCATCCCGGTTTTTTGATTAAATCGCCAATGGTAATTTCATCGACCAATTTATTTGATGTTTCCTGATCTACATGCAATAAAAAATGCCCGTAAGTTCCGGCACAGCTGCATCCGCCTCTAGTTTGAATTCCAAATTTGTCATTCAGTAATTTTACACCTAAATTAAAATGAAGATCTTCAATAAAAAAAGAAACAACACCCAAACGATTCTTATGTTGTCCTGCTAAAATTTTAATATTCTCTACAGCGTCCAGTTCATCAAAAACAAAATCAACAATTTCATGTTCACGCTGCAGGATATTTTCAATACCCATTTCTTCTTTCAGCTCAATGGCCAAAGCCGTTTTTATGACCTGAAGAAATCCCGGAGTTCCGCCATCTTCACGATCTTCAATATTATCAACATATTTATGTTCACCCCATGGATTTGTCCAGCTTACGGTTCCTCCTCCCGGGCAGTCGGGAATCATATTATGGTATAATTTTTTATTAAAAATAAGAACCCCTGAAGTTCCGGGTCCTCCTAAAAATTTATGTGGAGAAAAGAAAATCGCATCTAAGTACGATTCCGGATCTGCCGGATGCATGTCAATTTCGACATAAGGTCCTGAGCAGGCAAAATCGACAAAACAAACGCCATTGTGCTGGTGCATCAGTTTGGCTGCTTCATGAAAAGGAGTTTTTAATCCCGTAACATTTGAGCATGAAGTAATAGAGGCGATTTTTATGGTTCTGTCGCTGTATTTCTCCAGTAACTGCTCCAGATTATCCAGGCAAAAAAGTCCTTTTTCGCAGGAAGGAATAATCTCAACATCTGCAATCGTTTCCAGCCATGAGGTTTGATTTGAATGATGCTCCATGTGCGAAATAAAAACGATAGGTTTCTTTTCGGCAGGAACAATCGTGCAGTCTTTTAGGTTCTCCGGTATTTTTAAACCCAAAATACGCTGAAATTTATTGACTACCCCTGTCATTCCGGTACCATCAGTAATCAGAACATCGTCCTGACTGGCATTGGTATGACGCTTGATGATATTTCTGGCATGATGATAGGCTTTTGTCATGGCAGTACCTGACACCGTAGTTTCAGTATGGGTATTGGCAACAAAAGGGCCAAATTCATTCAGAAGTTTCTCTTCTATCGGGCGATACAGCCTTCCACTGGCAGTCCAGTCGGTATAAATAATCTGTTTTTTGCCATAAGGAGACGTAAATTCCTGATTTACGCCAACAATATTTTTTCTAAATTCCTGAAAATAGGTCTCTAAAGTGATGGTACTATTTTTGCTATTCATTGGTGTGCCTGTATTTGATTGCAAATATATTGCTTTTTTATAGAATTGAGAATTTATCAATTATAAACTTCAAACATTAGATAACCTTTTGGTATCTTTAATCAAACAGTCTTTTTTATAGAAAATTATCATAATATTCTATCAGATTAATAGGGTAACAGAACTTAAACTACAAGATATGGTAAATTTATCAGTTGCAACTTTTGGTGGAGGGTGTTTTTGGTGTATTGAAGCTGTAATTCAGCGTTTAAAGGGAATTGAGACTGTAAAATCAGGATTTTCGGGAGGCTTTATCAAAAATCCGCCCTACCGTGAAGTATGTACAGGAAGAACCGGGCATACCGAAGTGATTCAGCTCACCTTTAATCCTGACATAATTTCATACCATGACTTAATTTCAATTTTTATGACAAGTCACGATCCAACAACTTTAAACCGTCAGGGAGGCGATAAGGGGACACAATACCGTTCGATTATTTTATATCATGATGACACGCAAAAAGAAATTGCAGAACAGGTTCTTGAAGAAGTCAAACCTTTATTTGAAGATCCGGTTGTAACAGAACTAAAACCTTTTGAAGTCTTTTATAATGCAGAAGAAGACCATCAAAATTATTACAACAACAATCAGGATGCCCGTTATTGCGAAATCGTAATTGATCCTAAAATACAAAAATTAAAAAAAATGTACGCTGATAAATTAGCTTAACAACACAATGAAAAACTTAAATATAAATAACAGATTTACTGCTGAATTACCGGCAGACCCTAACGAATCCAATGAAACCCGTCAGGTTTCAAATACACTTTTTTCATACGTAAATCCAACGAAACCTGCTAATCCCCAACTAATTCACGCCTCAGAATCTGTAGCGGAACTGGTTGGGATTTCCAAAGATGAAATTCAGTCAGAGTCTTTTTTAAATGTTTTTTCAGGAAAAGAAATACTTCCGGGAACCCGTCCTTATGCCATGTGTTATGCCGGTCACCAATTTGGGAATTGGGCAGGACAATTGGGGGACGGACGTGCCATTAACCTGATAGAAGTCGTACATAATGATCAGTTTTTTACCCTTCAGTTAAAAGGCGCCGGAAAAACTCCGTACTCCAGAACTGCTGATGGTCTGGCGGTTTTACGTTCTTCTATCAGGGAATATTTATGTGCCGAAGCCATGCATTATTTAGGTGTTCCTACTACCCGCTCGCTTTCTTTAATGCTTTCGGGTGATGAAGTTTTACGTGATATTTTGTATAATGGAAATCCTGCTTACGAGAAAGGTGCGATCGTTTGTCGTGTGGCGCCATCATTCATTCGTTTTGGAAGCTTCGAAATGATCACTTCACGAAATGAACTGAAAAATCTAAAGCAATTTGTGGAATACACGATCAAACATTATTTCCCTGAAATTCACGGAGAGCCCAAAGAACAATATTTGCAGTTTTTCCAAAAAGTGGCCGATACCACGCGCGACATGATTTTGCACTGGCAAAGAGTTGGTTTTGTACATGGTGTGATGAATACGGACAATATGTCTATTCACGGAATTACAATTGATTATGGTCCTTACGGCTGGCTGGAAAACTACGATCCGAACTGGACGCCAAATACTACCGACAGTCAAAACAGAAGATATCGTTTTGGAAATCAGCCCCAGGTCGCACAATGGAATTTGTATCAATTGGCTAACGCTCTTTATCCCCTCATTAATGATGCTAAGCCTCTCGAAGACATACTAGAATCTTTTATAAATGAATTTAATTCTGGTTATAAAGAAATGTTCCTTAGTAAATTAGGAATTTTTACTTCAACGAAAACTGACAGCGAATTAGTGACTGACTTGGAAGAAAATCTCCAATTATCGGAAACTGATATGACGCTTTTTTTCAGAAATCTGAACCGAATCAAAAAAGAGGATACGGCTGAAAATGCGCTGGAAAAAATTAAAGATGCTTTTTATGTTCCGGAAGAAATTGCCAATAATGTTCTGGATAACTGGATCAAATGGTTTTCATCTTATCTGAAAAGATTAGAAACAGAAGAGCTTTCAGATGAAGAGCGTGTTGCTAAAATGAATACTATAAATCCGAAATATGTGTTACGAAATTATATGGCGCAATTAAGTATTGATGCCGCAGATCAGGGAGATTTTTCCTTGGTGAGTGAATTGTATACGTTGCTTCAAAAACCATATGACGAACAGCCGGAAATGGAAAAATGGTTTGCCAAAAGACCGGATTGGGCCCGCTCTAAAGTAGGGTGTTCTATGCTTTCCTGTAGTTCTTAATTTTTTTCTGCCATGAATTTCACGAATATTAAATTTGTAAAATTTTTGTGGTGCATTTTTTTTGCCGTGAATTTCACGAATTTTCACGAATTTTAAATTTTGTGAATTTAACTCCACCCAGATTTTAATTTGTGTAAATTTGTGAAATTCGTGGTAAACTTTCTCAATCAGCAAAACTTTCTTAATTCGCGGTAATATAATCCATTATCATAGTGGCGTGAATTCGGGAATTTTCAATAAACCATTTGTGCGTGTGCATTCCTCCGCAAATTACCCCTGCCAGAAATAATCCCGGGACATTCGTTTCCATAGTTTCCGGATGATAGGTTGGTGTTTTCAGTTCATCATCAGACAGCTGAATGCCCATATTTTGTAAAAACGATAAATCGGGTCTGTAGCCTGTCAGCGCCAGTACAAAGTCATTTTCTATTGTTATTTTTCCGTCCGGAGTTTCAATTTCTACTTCAGTATCTGTAATTTCAGTGATGTTTGATTGAAAATAAGCTTTAATGCTTCCTTCTGCTATGCGGTTTTCAATATCTGGTTTTGCCCAATATTTAACGCGATTGTTAATTTCGTTTTTACGAATGACCATGGTCACATTAGCCCCTTTTCTCCAACATTCCAGAGCAGCATCAACCGAGGAATTATTAGCGCCAACCACCAAAACATTTCTAAAAGCATATTCATGCGCTTCTTTATAATAGTGGCGGACTTTTTCTAACTCCTCGCCTTTTACATTCATTTCAATCGGAATGTCATAAAAACCGGTTGCAATAATCACGTTTTTAGCGTCATATGAATTTTTATCGGTCTTTACTTTAAACAAACCGTCTTGCTGTTTTTTTACTTCAGCAACTCTTTCAAATAAATGAATGGCAAAATTAAAGTAACGGTGTATATTTCTGTAGTATTCCAAAGCCTCCTGACGCCCCGGTTTTGGTGCCAGGCAATTAAACGGAATGTCTCCGATCTCCAGCCTTTCAGCGGTTGAAAAAAAAGTCATGTACAAAGGATAATTGAAAATACTGTTTACAATTGCCCCTTTTTCTATAATCAGGTATTTCAGGTTTTTCTTTTGGGCTTCTATCGCACAAGCCAGACCAATAGGGCCGCCTCCCACAATTATTAAATCATATTGTGTCATAAACTATTCTTTTGCCCAGTCTTTAAATGGATTTTTACTTAAATAAGCATTGTAATATCTCGGATCGTTGGTTACTTCTTCCCCTAGCCAATCCGGCTTTTCAAATTCATCCTCTTCGGACTTCAGTTCTATTTCGGCCATAGTCAAACCTTCGTTTTCACCATAAAACTCATCCACTTCAAAAATATGATCTCCTGATTTTATTTCAAAACGTGTTTTTTCAATTTTGCCTTTTTCACATAATTTCAGTAACTCCTGCGCTTCATCAATCGGAATTTCATTTTCCCATTCAAAACGGGACATTCCGCCCTGATGTCCGATACCTTTAATCGTAATAAATCCTCTATGGCCTTTAATTCTGACACGAACTGTTCTTTCCGGGATCGAACTTAAATATCCCTGAGCAATTTTATTTTGAGTAAAAGCCTGTTCTTTAAAATCATCTGATTTCACAAGAAACTTTCTTTCAATTTCAACCATTTTGAGATGTAAATTAATTTTTATGCAAGTTACTCAATTTAATTAAGTCTGTGAATTGACACGCCATAAACTCTTTGATTCGGGGAATATTTAATCGAATGGAGTTCGAATTATAAAATAACAGCAAAATATCTGATTATTAATACTTTACATATTATTTTATTGACTAAATTTGATGCTGTCTTAATTTCATCATTATGTCTAAAAAAGTACTTTATCTGTCAGGTATTGCAATAATCATTCTTTTAGGCACTATTTTTTATCCGGAATTGTGCTGCAATTGTATGAAACCTGCTACAATTGATTCAGTTGAAAAGCCAATTGTAACGACCTCTGACAATACCATAAAATAATTAATAAAAATAGAAGATCATGAATATACCTTGTATCTTACTACCTGCTATTGTTGGAATAATCTGTGGAATTCTAGGTTTTTTACTTGGAAGAATGAACTCAAAAAATGAGGATTCACTGGCTTCGTCTTTACAAGCTGATCTGGATGCCTGCAAAGCCAATACGAAAAATTTAAATGCGCGGCTTTCTGCATTAGAAGCTGAATTGGCGGGTAAATCAATTCGTACTTTATCGCAATCACAATCATTTGCAGAAACTGATGCTCCGTTTTTACTATTCGACAGTGATCTTGCTGAAAATGTTATGGGTAAAAAAATAGAAGAAAATGACCTAAAAATTGTGGAAGGAATCGGCCCTAAAATCGAAGCTTTATTCCATAATGCCGGAATCAATACCTGGTTTGAATTATCAGAAGCTTCAACGGAAAAATTAGAGTCCGTTTTGGAGGAAGGCGGTGAAAATTATGCGATTCACAATCCTAGTACCTGGGCGAGACAGGCACTGCTTGCGTATGAAGGAAAATGGCAGGATTTAAATGACCTGCAGGAGAATTTAAGAGCCGGAAAAGAATAAAACCAATAAATATATAACCTTAAAAACTGGCCGAAAGCCAGTTTTTTTTACATTTTATCAAGAAAATCGGATTGCCAGTTCTTAGCGGAATTGTACCATAATTGTCCTTTTGAAACTTCGAGTGGACAGTCAAAATTATTGGTATAAAGAGCGCCTGTCCCAAGCCCCTGAGGCATTTTTGAATTTTGTAAAAAGGTCCATTGAGCAATAGCATTCAGTCCAATATTACTTTCTAAAGCAGATGTAATCCACCAGCCAATATTGTGGGTATCGGCCAAAGTAATCCATTCCTGTGTTCCTCTGAAGCCACCAACAAAACTGGGCTTAAGAATGATGTATTGCGGTTTTATTTTCTGCAGTAGTTTTTCCTTTTCTGTTAATGAAAAAACGCCAATCAATTCTTCATCCAAAGCGATAGGAAAAGGTGTCACTTTGCACAATTCTTCCATAGCTTCCGGACTTCCTTTTTTAATCGGCTGTTCGATGCTATGTAGTTGAAATTTATCAAGTTGCTTTAATTTATCTAAAGCTTCACTTAGTAAAAAAGCACCATTGGCATCCACCCTGATTTCTATTTGTTCCTCGGAAAAATGGCTTCGGATAAAGTGTAACAATTCCAGTTCTTTTTCGAAATCTATTGCTCCGATTTTGAGTTTGATACAAGTAAAACCATCCGCTAATTTTTCCTCTATTTGCGCTTTCATAAAAGAAGGTTCTCCCATCCAGACCAATCCGTTTATGGCAATTGATTTGGAATTATCTGTAAAATCGGAAGGGAATAATATATATGGATTTTCACTTTTAAGAGACAAAAAAGCCATTTCTAATCCGAATTGTATGGACGGAAATTCCAGTAAGTTTTCCCAAAGTGTGGTTTCTCCGAGATGAATGTTCTGACAGGCCCAATTTAGTTTTTCCTCGTAATCATCCCGATCGTCAGCACTTAATCCTCTTAAAATACCGCACTCGCCTATTCCCTTTTTGCCGTTTTCTTCCAGAATAATAAACCAGGTTTCTTTTTCGGTCATAATTCCCCGTGAAGTGCCGGAAGGGCGTTTAAACTCAAGCATGTATTTGTGATAAGTGGCTTTCATTTTTAAGTTACTGATGTGTGTTGTTAAGATTCTAAAAAAGCTTTAAAACTCTTTCGTAATCTTCGGACTTAATACCTGCTTTTTGAAATGCTGCAAAGTCTAACTTCGTTTTGTCTGTCCAGCTCAGGCTGTCTGTTACATTCTGATTTTGGTATTTTTTATAAATAGATTTGGCCGCACTGTAATCGTCGCTTAAAAGATAGACATGCGCCAGATTCAATTTTACCAATAGTTCTGTATCATCCAGTTTTTCACCTTCCTTAAGTACCTTGACTGCTTTTGCATATTGCTTCGTCAGGATATAGCAGTAACCTATTGCACTGTAATCTGTTGCTGTCGCTTTTCCATCATTAATAATGGTGTTTAATTTAGGAATAGCTTCGTTGTATTTTTCTTTTTTTATTAAAGTTGCGATTTGTGTTCTTAAATCGTTATACACATTTTTAGAAATATCTGCATCGTTGTAACAGGCATTTCCAAAATCTTTATACACTTTGGTTTTTTCGATTGCCAATAACTTCTGAAATTCCGAATAGCGGTATTGCTTCATTATTTTATTCAAAATACAAACACAGAAATCGTCTGAATTAGCCATTTTCTGGGCCATTGTGGAGGTTTTGCACAAACTGATAATTTCATTTTTATTATCCTGATTCCAGCCGCGGTTGAGTTTGGTATCAACCCAGGGCACCACTTCCAAAACAATCTTCTGGTTTAAAAGCCAGTTTTTGCTTTCGAAACCAAACCATATAGTAGTCGTATTTTCTTTTAGGCAGGAAGATTTATCTAAAGACAATCTTTTGGCATCTTTACTTACAGGTTCCAGCTGAGCAAAACAGGCTGTATCTGTCTTTCCGTCGCTTACATATTTTTTGGCATTTTCATTGGAGGTAAAAATCGAATACGTACACTGATCGTCACCTGAAATTTTCGACATCAAAAAAACAGCTCCTGCAGAACCCTGGCCAATTCCGTAAGGATCCGGTATCGCTTTCAGCATTGACACCAGACTATTGGTCATTTCCTGGTTTTTATCCAAAAGCGTAATTCTGTACACTATTTCGGTAGTTCCAACGGGTAAATCTTCTGTGTGAACGGTAATACGATCACGGGCAGAAACGATAATTTCTCTTGTAGTGGCACGTTCTTTGTCCCAATAACCCTCTTTTTGGGCATACGTGCTGTAAAATGAAATTACACAAAAGAACAGTAGTGTTTTTTTGAAAGTCATATGTTATGAATTTTGTTGAGTAGCATGAATCATATTTTGAATCCGTTTTTCAGCTTCCGCTTTTGTGATTCCTTCATGAAAATCTTTCACAAAAGAATGATTGAAGCTTTCATGAGGAAAAATCACCGGTCTGCTGTTGCCTTTTTGGGTGACCACAGTTGTTGGAATACTTTCTGAAAACTCATATCCGCTGATGTCATTCGATAACCAGCCAAAATATTCCGCTTCATGATTTTCATTGTCAAAATTATCCTGATAGTCCTGAAAACTTTTTTCACTTAAAGAAACCCAAAGCCCGTATTCCAGATCTTCACAATGATCCTTTACTTTCTGAAATAATACGCAGCGTATAAATCTGTCCACTTCTTCCGGATAGTTGATCACACAAAAATCTTCATCAATAACGGCGATTTCTTCCTTTTCTTCACTGGAAAGCCAATGGTAATTGTTAGGAGAATTATACGTTAAGGCCGGCCAGCCTTCATGCTGCTGACCACAACATTCACAAATAAAATTGACAGTATCCATTCTTTCAGTTTTCCGACGTAACAGTTTCGTCTCGTTTATCTACCAATTTACAATTCTATTGATTCTCCGATTTTAAGAAGCATTAAGTCTTTTCCTTTATCGAAAAATTTACGAATTGCTTCGTCGTGGTTGATTTCAATATAACCAAAAGTATCAAAATGATATCCGAGGATTTTATCGCATTCTAAGAAGTCTGACGCTATGATGGCATCTTCAACATCCATGGTAAAATTATTCCCGATTGGAAGAATGGCCAAATCTAATTTGGTGCGCATTGGAATCAGCTTCATATCCATGGAAAGCGCTGTATCCCCGGCAATATAGATGTTTTTATGTTCCCCTTCGATTACGAAGCCACCGGGATTTCCGCCATAACTTCCGTTTGGAAAAGAGCTGGAATGAATGGCATTGACGTATTTTACTTTTCCAAAATCAAATTTCCAGCTTCCACCGTGATTCATCGGGTGCGCCTTGAATCCTAATGTGGCATAATAACTTGTAATTTCAGCATTTGAAACAATCACTGCATCGGTGTTTTTTGCAATAGCTTCAACATCCAAAACGTGATCACCGTGCGCATGGGTCAATAAAATATAATCGGCTTTTAAAGTATTTATATCAATTGCCGAAGCTTGTGGATTGCCTGTGATAAAAGGATCAACAATTATATGTTTTCCTCCAACTTCAATCCCTAATGATGCGTGTCCGTAAAAAGTAATTTTCATTTTTTATAAAATTTAAAGTTGAACGAATTCTATCTTCCGCCTAAGAAAAGATTGACAATGATATCTGAAAGTAATGAAATCATACAGATCGTCAACAGCAACGAAAGCAAGAATGTACTTAATGCTAATTTTTTTAATTCGGGATCTAAAAGCTTAGGATCCTTATTTTTAGAAACGGTAATTAAATGTTTGGTTAAAGGAATATACGCCAATAAAAACAAATACTGATCGAAACGGTAATGGCTTAAAAGAGCAAACACCACTACCAGTAGCATTGCCGTTACGATAAGCGTAAAATGGTATATTTTTGCCTTTTTATCACCAATCTGAACTACGATTGTATTTTTACCTGATTTTTTGTCTGATTCTTCATCACGCATATTGTTCAGGTTTAAAACTCCGACACTCAGCAAACCGATGGCTATTGCAGGTAAGATCAGAAGCGGATCTACTTCTTTGGAATATAAAAAATTAACCCCCAAAGTGCTTACCAGACCAAAGAAAACGAAAACAAATACATCTCCGAAACCTTTGTAGCCATAAGCAGAATTTCCAACGGTGTAACGGATAGCCGAAGCAATTGCCGCAATTCCCAGTAAAAGGAAAAATATTGAATATCCAAAGTTAGACTCGCCAAAGGCAAAATAGATCAGTGTAATTGCGGATAATAAAGTTAAAAGTGAGGTAATGATAATCGCTTTTTTCATTTCCTGCGGCGTGATAACACCAGACTGGATAGCGCGTTTCGGCCCAACACGATCTTCATTGTCAGTGCCTTTTACACCATCTCCGTAATCATTGGCAAAATTTGATAAAATCTGTAAGCCAAGCGTTGTTAAGAGGGCAAAGCCAAAAATTTTCCAGCTAAAAACCTCAGTTGGTGTGTTAATAGTTTCAGTTGGGTTGGATAACGCATAAATACTTCCCACTATTATTCCGGAAACTGATAAAGGCAATGTGCGCAAACGTGCGGCTTCAATCCAATGTTTCATTCTGTTTTGTTTTATTTTGTTTTTTTAGTTTCAGGTTTCAGGTTTCAAGTTTTGTGTTTCAGAACCTGAAACCTGAAACTTGAAACGATTTTTAACTTTTTATGGTAACCATTTATTTTCTCCAAAATTTGGTTTTCTTTTTTCTAAGAATGCATTTCTTCCTTCTTTAGCTTCTTCGGTCATATAAGCCAGACGGGTGGCTTCACCGGCAAATACCTGCTGCCCCACCATACCGTCGTCTGTTAAGTTCATGGCGAATTTCAGCATTTTTATAGATGTCGGTGATTTCTGCAGGATTTCCTGTGCCCACTCATAAGCGGTATCTTCCAGTTCATCGTGAGGGATCACGGCATTGACCATGCCCATATCCATTGCTTCCTGAGCCGAATAATTTCGTCCTAAAAAGAAAATTTCACGTGCTTTTTTCTGACCTACCATTTTAGCAAGATAAGCAGATCCGTACCCACCGTCGAAACTGGTAACATCGGCGTCTGTTTGTTTAAAAATAGCATGTTCTTTGCTGGCAAGGGTCATATCGCAAACCACATGTAAACTGTGTCCGCCACCTACTGCCCAGCCCGGAACAACGGCAATAACAACTTTAGGCATAAAACGAATCAAACGCTGCACTTCAAGAATATTCAAACGGTGTTGTCCATCTTCCCCTACATACCCCTGATGTCCGCGCGCATTCTGGTCTCCTCCGCTGCAAAAAGAATAAACGCCGTCTTTAGTTGAGGGGCCTTCGGCAGAAAGCAACACTACTCCAATTGAAGTATCTTCCTGTGCATCGTAAAAAGCCTGGTATAATTCTGAAGTTGTTTTGGGACGAAAAGCATTTCTGACATTTGGTCTGTTGAAAGCAATTCTTGCCACTCCATTACATTTTTTATAGGTGATATCTTCAAATTCTCTGGCAGTTATCCAATCCATTTCTATTTGTTTAGTTTTAATAATTATAGTGTAAAAATAAACCATTTTTATATTTTTACCTACTGTATTTAATTTTAGTCTGCACGAAAATTACTCCTAATGTTAACAATTACTGTTTCCCTACAAAAAATAACATTATTTAACATTTGTATTCAAAAAAAATAAGTAATTTTACACCCTAGAAATCAATGAGATACATTTTATTTTGTTGATTTAGGATTGATTTTCTTTCACTGATTTATTAACCTAAAAAATGACTTTTTTTGAGAAAATTTAAAAAATTTGTCGCTTATTTTTTGATGGTTTTTATTAGTAAACCCTTAAATAATGAGCAAATGGTTTATGCATTTGTAAAAACTTCAAAAAGGAGATAGTAACACCTACGGTTAAAAGCTGGAAATGTCTGTAATTAGCAAAAGACTGAAAAACGAAAATGAAAAAGCTAATCAACTACTTTCTGTAAGTTATTCTATAAAACCAACGGATCTGCCGTGAAATTGAATTTTTGCTTTTAATAGGAATGTAGAAACTGTTTAAAGACATACCCATATAAAGGAGTAATTTCTAAAATTTTTAAAGCTGTTACTTTTTTAATGGATTCGAATTATTTTATTTCTGTTTTTTTTTAATTACAATTTTTTTTAAAACTAGAATAAAAAGAGAAAGGCTACTTGTTATGAGTAGCCTTTCTTGTTATGTTTTATAGTAAATTCCAAAGTTTTAAATTCCAAATTCCAACAACAAGCAGTATTTGAATTTGGAATTTAAATACTGGAATTTAAAGAAAACCTTAATTTTCCTCTTTTACCAGATAAATTCCGTCTTCTTTTATTTCGATGAGCTTTTCTTTGTACAAGGCGCCAACTGCTTTTTTGAAGGTTTTTTTACTCATTTTCAGTACCGTTTTGATATCCTCCGGGTGAGAATTATCAGTTAGGCGTAAAAAACCGCGATTGGCTCTTAATTCGTATAAAATTTTCTCTGCATTTGGTTCAATACTCTGATAACCCTGCACTTGCAAGGCAACATCAATTTTATTGTCAGGACGGATATTTTTAATGTATCCGGTCATTCGGTCGCCTGTTCTTATGGCGTCATCGTAAACTTCGTCTTTGTACAGCAATCCTTTGTGCCTCTCATTGATAATCACATTGATTCCGATTTCGGTAATATGCGAAACGATTAAATCTACCTCTTCGCCTTTTTCGACAGTTAAGGTATCATTATTCAAAAACTGATTGGTTTTGCTTGAAGCGACCAGGCGATTGGTTTTTTCATCCATATAAAGGTAAACCAGATAACGTTTTCCTTTTTCCATAGGGCGCGCCTGTTCTTTAAACGGAACCAGAATGTCTTTTTCCATTCCCCAGTCCATAAAAGCACCAACCTGATTGATGTAATTTACCCTTAACAAGGCAAATTCGTTCAGTAATATATAAGGTTCCAGCGTTGTCGCAACAGGACGCTGTTCGTGGTCTAAATAAACAAAAACGATAAGCTCCTCGCCTATCTCAAATTCATGGGGAACGTATTTATTGGGTAATAAAATATCATGAATTCCTTCAGGGTCTTTTTCAGGGTTTCCTAAAAACAAACCAACTTTGGTATCACGTAATATAGTAAGGGTATTGTATTTTCCTATTTCAATCATATTCTTAAAATTCTAAGCTGTTAAGCAGCTAAGTTTCCATCTGCAAATGTACGAAGTTTGAAAATGGTAATCCTAAAAATGTTTCTAATTAAAAAAAAGACACCGGCATCTTAGTGTATTTTAGTCATTTTAATTAAATTTGAGAACCTGTAATTAATCCAAAATCAATGAATAAGACCATTTTCTACTCCATTTTTACCTTTTTGTTTTTTACTCATATTACTACCTCGCAAGTTTCCGACGATCCCGAAATAAAAAAAATGATTAGTGAAATCAAGGCCGAAAACCTGGAAGCTACAATCCATAAGTTAGTTTCTTTTGGCACCAGACATACTCTTAGCGATACCAAAAGCAAAACCAAAGGCATAGGCGCCGCACAACAATGGGTAAAATCTGAGTTTGACAGGTTTGCACTGGAATCTGACGGAAGATTAACTGCTGCAATTGATTATTTTGAAGTGAAAGCAGATGGAAAACGAATTATCAAAGACAGTCAGCTTGGCAATGTTATGGCGACTTTAAGGGGAACCGATCCGGGCGACAACCGTGTTCTGATCATAAGTGGACATCTGGACTCGAGAGTTTCTGACGTAATGAATGTAAAATCGAATGCTCCGGGCGCCAATGACGACGGATCCGGTGTTGCGGCTGTAATAGAATTGGCTAAAATAATGAGTAAGAGGTCATTTCCTGTGACTATAATTTTTGTAGCCGTAACCGGTGAAGAACAAGGTCTTTACGGAGCGCGTCATTTAGCAGAATTAGCCAAAGCATCCAACTGGAATATTGTGGCCATGCTGAATAATGATATGATTGGAAATAGTTTGTCCAGTGGTACTAATGTAAGGGACAATACACAAATCAGGATTTTTAGCGAAACGATTCCGTTTTTAGAAACGGAAGACGAAGCTAAGATGCGTAAAGCGACAAGCCGTGATAACGACAGTCCTTCACGACTGCTGGCACGTTATATCAAAACAGTCACGGAGCAATATGTGGACCAGTTAAAAGTGAAATTAGTGTACAGAAACGATCGTTTTTTGCGTGGCGGAGATCACACACCGTTTAGTCAAAATGGATTTACAGCCGTTCGTTTTTGCGAAATGAATGAAAATTTCAACCACCAGCACCAGGATTTAAGAACTGAAAATGGTATTCAGTACGGTGATCTTGCCGAGTTTATGGATTTTGAATATCTGCGAAAAAACACTTGTGCCAACTTAGCCGTCCTGGCCAATTTAGCATGGTCGCCAAAAGCGCCGTTAAACGTAGGGATCGAAGTAAAAGAACTTTCTAATTCTTCCACATTAGTATGGAGCGCGCCGGAAGGAAAAACACCATACGGTTACCAGATTCTGATGCGAGAGACTTCTTCTTCTCACTGGGAGAAAACTTTTTTTGTACAGGAAACTAAAG
Source organism: Flavobacterium sp. ENC (assembly GCF_020991415.1). GTDB lineage: Bacteria > Bacteroidota > Bacteroidia > Flavobacteriales > Flavobacteriaceae > Flavobacterium. The sequence continues at coordinate 897,874 of NZ_JAJMOY010000002.1, forward strand.
CTCAACTACCGTATTCTAAAGACAATTACTTCTTTGCGGTGCAGGCCGTGGATGCATTGGGGCATACCAGTTTACCGGTTTTTCCTGTGCCAATTAAATAAACGAATAGGTATTCAAAATAAAAAGCATCCTGATTGATGCTTTTATTTAAGATTAAACTAACTCCTTAAAATATTGTTTTAGAATCACATCGTTTTCAAAAGTGGGCGTGAATACTTCCAGAATACACGGAGCGTCATTTGCCGCATAAAGCGATTCTATGTTTTTGACTAAAGAATCCTCGTCAGTAGCGGTGAAGTAATTCAGCTGATACATTTTAGCGAGGTGTTCTGCTGTTAAATGGTGCGAAGTTTCAAAATACGTATTGAAAACCGGTTTCTCTTCATGTCCGGGCAAAATCCTGAAAATTCCGCCACCTCCATTATTAATTAAAATGATTTTGAAATTCTGCGGGATGTAAGAATTCCATAACGCATTGCTGTCGTACAAAAAGCTAATATCTCCGGTAATAAAGACGTTTTGTTTTCCGCTTCCTACCGCAGCTCCAATGGCTGTTGATGTACTTCCGTCGATTCCGCTCGTTCCTCTGTTGCAAAAAACTTCAATCGATGGATCTATGTGAATCAATTGCGCATAACGGATGGCTGAACTGTTGCTAATCTGCAACTGACTGTTTTTGGGCAAAGCTTCAATTACTTTTTCGAAAACCTTAAAGTCAGAAAACGGAATTTTATCCAGATATTCTTTTCTTCTGATTTTTCGTAAATCGTAAACCTTTTTTATGTTGGCAAAATAGTCACTTTCCGTGATTTTAGCTTTCGAAAATAAATCTTTAAAAAAATCATTGGGCTGCATTACAACATGATTTGATAACGCATTAAAGGTATCGTAAGCACGTAAAATGTCAATATGCCAGTGGTATTTTGGTTTGTATTTTCGCAAAAAAGCCTTGATTCGTTTGGAAACAATCATTCCGCCGAAAGTAACTAAAATTTCCGGTTGAAAATCCTTAAAATCAGCCTCTTCAAAAGGGGTAATTAAAGTATCGATACTATTAATAAAAGCAGGATGATGCAGGTTTGAAGTGGTTTCTGTCAGCACCACTACACACGGGTCTTTTGCCAGCATTTCAGTAACTTCCTCATCGATTACATTAGCGTCATTTACACCAACCATGATTAATTTACGTTTGGCCGAATTCCAGAGGGAAACAATCTCTTCACTGTTTTCTATGGTTTTTGTTTCCAGTGCAGGTTCTGCATTTGTAATCTTTGAATGTACAGAAAGCGCTTCCACTGTTTCATATAAAGGTTCTTCAAAAGGCGCATTAATATGTACCGGGCCTTTTTTAAGAATCGCGGTTTCGATTGCTTTATTGATTTTCAGGTCATTTTCAACGGAAGCTTCTTCGGTTAAATTGGCATTAAAAACCGAATGATTCTCATAAACATTCTGCTGGCGAATCGTTTGCCCGTCTCCAATATCGATTTTGTTTTGCGGACGGTCTGCAGAAATAATAACTAACGGAATCTGACTGTAAAATGCTTCTGCTACAGCCGGATAATAATTTAACAACGCGGATCCCGAAGTACAAACCACTGCTGTCGGCTGCTGGGTCTGCTGGGCAATTCCCAGGGCAAAAAAAGCAGCACAGCGCTCGTCGGCGATGCTGTAACATTTAAAATCAGGGTTTTGGGCAAACCCGATTGTTAAGGGTGCGTTTCTGGATCCGGGAGAAATTATAATAGTAGTGATTCCTTTTGCTAAACAAATTTCGATGATGCTCTGAGCAAGCGGTATTTTGGGGTAAATCATTCTTATGACGTATTTTTATTCCAGAAAATCGAAAAATTTTCTAATACTACAAAGTTACAAACTTCAACGTTGATTTAACTTATAAATGGTGAGATATTAAGTCAAATTTTAGAAAAAGAAGATATATTTGTAAAAGCTTTTATTTGAATAAATAAACTTCCCATGCGCTTTATATACTTGTTTTTATTTTTCCTTTCAATACCGGCAATACACGCGCAAAATCAGTTTGTTCCGGAGGATACTGCTTATAAAACAGGTTTAGAAACGGCCAGAACAGCAAACAAACCGCTTTTTGTAATGCTCTACGCCGACTGGTGCCCGCATTGCAATCTGATGAAAAAAGAAGTCTTTAGTGATCCTGCAGTAATGGATTTCCTTAAAAAAAATTATGTCTGCCTCTGGAAAAATATAGAAAAGGAAGAAGGCAAAATGCTCAAAGATAAATTCAATACCAAATCGCTTCCCACATTTTTATTTTTAGACGCTAATGAAACATTGCTGTATGCGCTAAAAGGTGAAATGAAAACAGCAGCATTTCTGACAGAAGCCACTTATGCTTTGAATCCGAAAATGCAGCTGCCCTATTTAGAAAAAGAGTTTCTGGCCGATGCTTCCAATGCAACAAAATTCTTTGCTTACCTCAATACTTTAAAAAAAGGAAAGGACAGAACCGATTTATCGCCGCCTACCCATCTTTACCTGAATACCCAGTCTGATGCACAATTAATCAGCGAAACCAACTGGCGTGTCATCGCAAATGGTGTAACGGATATTAATTCGAGGGAATTTCAGTATGTGTTAAAACATCAGAAAGAATTTGCTGCCGTAGCTTCACAAAATCGTGTAGACCGAAAATTAGAAAGCATCGTCAGTGAATTGCTTCGCCCTTTGGTCGATAATTTAGATACCGTTAATTATTATAAACAAAGGGAAATTGCAAAATCGATCCGATTGCAGAAAACGGATTCCCTGGTTTTTAAGTTTGACCTGACTTTAGCCGAAAGAACTGAAAAATGGCAATTTTATAAAAAAGTAACACTTGAAGATATTCAGAAACTGGTTTGGAATGACGCGAGCTTCCTAAAAGACATTGGACAAACCTATCTGAAGCATATAACCGACACGGATGCTTTGAAAAAATCTATTTTGTGGGTAAAACATTCCCTGGAATTAAACGATTCGTATGATGGTAATTTACTTACAGCCCGGCTTTATACTAAAATAAAAGATAAAAAATCAGCGCTGAAATATGCCGAAAAGGCAAAGGTAATCTGCACCGAAATGACCTGGAATACCAAGGATGTTGACGTCTTATTAGCAGAATTACTGTCTAAATAACATTAAAAAAAATCAAAAAAACAATCATGGACCTAACGCTCAGACCAGCCACCACTAACGATTTGGATAAAATTCTTGCTATCGTAAATCATTCTATTCTGCACACCACCGCAAATTATAGTTATGATATTCAGACCCTTGAAGTACAGACAAAATGGTTTGAAGATAAAAAAGCTAAAAACTTACCGATTGTTGTTGCTGACTTAAACGGTGAAGTTGTTGGTTTTGGGAGCTACGGACAATTCAGAGAGAAGATTGGTTATCAATACACCGTGGAACACTCTGTTTATGTGGTGGATCATGTGATCGGAAAAGGAATTGGCTCTCAATTACTGACCGAACTCATTCGCCTCGCAAAAGAACAGGGCTATCATGTTATGATTGGTGCTATTGACGCTGAGAATGCCGGAAGTATTGCTTTTCATGAAAGATTTGGTTTTGTCTCCACCGGAACAATTCGTGAAGTGGGATACAAATTTGATCACTGGCTTGATTTGGTTTTTATGCAGTTGATTTTGAAGTAGATTGCGCGCGAATTTTACCGCAAAGGACGCAGGGATTTACGCAAGGAATGCAAAGCAAAGTAATGTGCCTAATTGTGTCGTTCCCAGAAATGCCGCACTGCGCTGCAAAACTGTATGGAGAGTATAGCAACAAAAAAATCCACAAACCTGTATCGCTACAAATTTGTGGATTTTTTGATTAAAACAGCTTTGTTTTATTAGCTTTTTATCCAATTAATTACTTCAGGATCTGTAGGCAAAGTTCTTGGTTTAATTACTTTTACCAATTCTCCTTTTTCGTTGATTAGGTATTTTTGAAAGTTCCATTCCACTTCAGAATCCTGTAAACCGTTTTTGGATTTTTGAGTTAAGAATTTATATACTTCACACATATCATCGCCTTTTACGGAAACTTTATCCATCATAGGGAAAGTTACTCCATAATTTTGCTGGCAAAAAGCCCCAATTTCTTCATTTGTACCCGGTTCCTGTGAAGCAAAATTATTTGCAGGAAAACCAACTATTACAAAACCTTTGTCTTTGTATTCTTTGTAAATCGCTTCAAGATCTTTGTACTGAGGTGTTAATCCACATTTTGAAGCTGTGTTTACAATCATTACCTTTTTACCCTTTAAGGACGCAAAATCAAAAGGATTTCCTGATAAATCTTCTACTTTGAACTGATAAATAGTTTCTTTTGTCATGACCTTATCCGTTTTAGGCGTTTTTGTTTTATTGGTTTGGGCTTGATTTTGGCAGCTAAATAAAAATAACATACCATAAGCCAGAAATAATATTTTTTTCATCGTTTTTAATTTTTTATAAAATTAGTCAAAAACCGTTTTGCAGCTGTTTTTTAGTGGTCTTATTTTCTATTAAATATAAGTTAAATAAAAAAAACGAAGCCTAACGTTAATCAGACGTTAGGCTTCTCCCCATACAAACAAATCAAACCATGAAATTTGAATCTTCTAAGCAATTTTTGTTGCTTTACATTTTAGGGAGTTCCGGATGTGAAATTTAATTTTCTGTACTTCCGGACTCGTGTTTATACTATTTGTTTAGCAGCAAACCAGTTATTCTAATTATACTGACTGATTTTTAATTCCGTTTATTCTAATCTCCTCATAGTTGAATTCCCCGGTTTTGATCGAAATAGTATCTCCTGTTTACCTGGCTGCCCATAATTTCCGGTATCGGTGTTTACAATAGCAAAAATTCTAATTCGTTGGCATCAGCATCACTTTGAACATCTGCAGCATTTATCAACATTTTCGATTGGAAGTCCGAGGGCATCAACTATTTAATCTTTTCAGGTCTCTCCTTCTGTACTTTTCTGTTTTAAATAATTTTATTAAAACTCAAAAAGGCTAAAACATTTGTAAGACCTACAATCAATATTTTTAAATTATTTATTTTATACATGACCTTATTTATTTTACTGAGATTTACTTTACGCTTTTTACGTTAAAAAATGGAATGTTTACCTAATTTATTAGCGGACAGTACGCCGTAAAAATTTAATTTGCCGGAATATTTGTTTCATTTGCTATTTAGCTTAAACATTTCATTTTATGTTATAATAGCATTTACGTAAACGGTTTGCTTTTGGTTTTAAAAAAGTCAAAAAAAAGTTACTTTTTTTTTAAATCCCTTATTTTTCTAAGGTTTAGACTGTTAAAAAAAATATCGTTTTCACGGAAAAATAAATTATCTTTATCTCAGGTAATCAAAAAAATGTTTTCAAAAAATTTGTTTAAGCTTAAAAATCCCATTCTATGAGTCAGGAAGAATTACTAGTTTTAATTTACAAGAAAGACGAAAGAGCTTTTACCCATTTATACGATATGTATTCGAAAAGTTTATTTTCGGTCATTAACGTTTTAATAAAAAACCGCGAAGAAGCCGAAGATGTTTTGCAGGAAGTTTTTGTCAAAATCTGGAAAAATATAGATTCTTATAATGAAAGTAAAGGCCGATTTTACACCTGGATCCTTAATATAGCAAGGAATACATCGATAGACAAGCTGCGATCCAAAAACTTTAATAACAGCCAAAAAAACCTTTCTTCAGATAATTTCGTAAATCTGTTAGATGACAGTAATAAGTTGACCAATAAAATTGATACGATCGGTATTCAGGAATTTGTAAAAAAGCTGAAACCTAAATGTATTGAGATAATCGATTTATTATTTTTCAAAGGATACACCCAACAGGAAGCTTCAGAAGAACTGGCAATTCCATTGGGGACTATCAAAACACAAAACAGAAACTGTATTAACGATTTACGTAATTATTTAAAAATATAATGGAAGCAAAAGAATATATAGAATCAGGAATTCTGGAACTTTACGTTTACGGTTTATTAACCGAAGAAGAGAATCTGGAAGTAGCCGAAATGGCTAAAAACAATCCCGAAGTAGATCAGGAAATCCTTTCGATCGAAAGAGCTATTGTCGCTTTATCGTCAAGTTTTTCTCCTTTTCATTCGGTAGCCAATTTTGAGAAAATAAAAGCACGCCTTGAGCTTAAACATGGTAAAGTAGTCGACATGAAACCCGCCTCAAACTGGTCACAATATGTGGGCTGGGCAGCGGCAGTCGTATTACTTTTAGGTCTGGGCTACCAGACTTTGGAGCTAACCAAAACCAAAGATGCTATTGCAACTGTTGGTAACGAAAAAACTAAAATAGAAAGGGAATTTGCCTATCTGGACCAGCAAAACAAGCAAACCGAAAAAAGTCTTACTATTGTAAGAGATATCAAAAATACTGGGGTAACACTTGGCGGTCAGGCAGTCTCTCCAACATCATTTGCAAAAGTGTACTGGAACAAAGACACGAAAACCACTTACATTGATGCCGCAGGTTTACCAAAACCTCCAAAAGGAATGGTGTATCAGGTATGGGCGCTAAAACTGAGTCCCGTGCTTACACCAACCAGTATTGGTTTACTGAGCGATTTTGAAGGAAATAACCAAAAAATATTTGCTGTTGACCAGACTGTTTCAGCCGAAGCCTTTGGTATCACACTTGAACCTGCCGGAGGAAGTTTAACCCCGACCATGGAACAATTATATACTTTAGGAAAAGTATAAAACATACATCTCATTACTATCCAAAACGCATATTAATTTATTTTGATATGCGTTTTTTTATTATTTTTAATCAAAAACCACGACATGAATACCACTTTACTTTTAAGGATTACTATTGCTATCATTCTCCTCACCCATTCTGTATTCGGAATGTTTGATAACGGAATAAATGATTTCGGGAATTTATTTCTAAATCAGATTGGCTTTGCCCCTTTTGGAGTTCCACTGGCCTGGTCGATTAAATTATCACATGTTGCTGCTGCCATTCTTTTACTTCTCAATAAATACGTGAAACTGGCAGGATTTGTAACCATTTTTGTTCTGATCATGGGAATCATTCTGGTACATTTTCAGGAAGGCTGGTTTGTAGTCGGGGGCGGGCGAAATGGTATGGAATATAACTTTTTACTCATTATGGTACTTGTCGCGATTATGTACCCAAATGGATTTAAAAAAGAGAAAAATAAGACGCAGCATTTATAAAATCTATTTTATAATCTTAACTCAGTCTTCAAAATGGAAATAACCTGCAAAAATTGTAAGCATATTTATAAAGGCCATTACTGTAATAACTGTGGCCAGCCTGCTGCAACCCACAAAATTAACTGGCATTATTTATGGCATGAAATCAGGCACAGTCTGTTGCATTTTGATGAAGGTATTCCGTATTCTGTAAAACAGTTATTTACAAGACCGGGGCATTCTATTCGTGAATTTATCGAGGGAAAGCGGGTCAGGCATTTCAAACCTCTTTCCCTTGTTATAGTACTGGCAACTTTTTACGGTTTACTATATCACTACTTTAATGTCAATTTATATAATGATGCGACTGACACCACTATTGATATTGCGAAATTTAATGAATGGAGTTCAAAGCATTACTCATGGATTATAATCATAACAATTCCGTTTTTTACTTTGGGTACCTATATCAGCTTTAGAAAACAAGGGTATAATTTTGTAGAATACTTTGTATTTAATACCTACAAAGCATCTCAAAAGTTATTTGCGCATATTATTCTGTTTCCTCTTGTAGTTTATTATGACGGGAAACCTGAACTGCATAAAATTATGATTGCTATATATATAGCTGACCTTATTTTAACGTTTTGGACAAACATTCAGTTCTTTAATAAAATCTCTAAAATCAAAGCCCTGTTGCTTTCTATAGTAAGTCAGCTTATTTTCTGGATCAGTTTTCTTTTAACGGTAGGCTTGATTGTTTCTCTTTTTGGTTACAATTAATTTCTTCGAACCGGCTTAAATATTATAATAAAAAAAATGTTCGACTTTTCAGCCGAACATTTTTTATGAATTAATAATGGATATATTATTTTTTGCTTTTATAATGTTTTCTGTAACTTGGATAGGTTATTGCGCCAATTACTGAAATTGTTCCCAAAGAATACCAGATCCAGTTTAGAGAATGAGCTTCACCTGTTGCGTAGGAATGCAGACCAACTAAGTGGAAATTTACTCCGTAATACGTAAACAGAATTGAAATAAACGCAAACATACTCATTAGGTTAAAAAACCACTTTCCGCGTAAAGCAGGTACAAATCTCGCGTGAATTACGAATCCGTAAATCATAATCGAAATTAAGGCCCAGGTTTCTTTCGGATCCCATCCCCAGTAACGTCCCCAGCTTTCGTTGGCCCATTGTCCTCCAAGGAAGTTACCTATCGTTAACATAATTAAACCAATAGTCAGTGACATCTCGTTGATATAAGTGATTTCTTTGATGTTTAGGCTCATTTTTGCTTTGTTTTTCGCATTGGTAAAGAAAATCAAAAGTAAAGCTACAAAGCCTAAAATCATTCCTAAGGCCAATGGACCATAACTTCCTACAATTACTGCTACGTGGATCATTAACCAATACGAATTAAGAACAGGCTGCAGATTCGCAATTTCCGGATCAATCCAGTTCATGTATGCCGCCATTAAGATCATAGCTGTTACAAAGGCTGATGAAGCAACGGTTAGCTTTGATTTTCTGTCAAAAGCCAGTCCGAAGAACATGGTTGCCCACGCTACATAAATAATCGATTCATAAGCATTACTCCACGGCGCATGGCCGGAAATGTACCAACGTGCAACTAATCCCAAAGTATGCAATGCAAATAAAAGGCCGACGATTATATGAAAACCGTTTAGCGTAATGCGCAGCCATTTTTTTTCAAAAAAGATATTTAGAATCGTAAACAGTAACATTAAAACAGAGGCAGTTAAGTACCAATAAGGAAGTTTCTTAAAAACGTCATATTTGTTATATGCAATTTCCGCATCAATTTTTTGTTCACTGGGGCGAACTTTACTTCCGAATTTCTTTTGGAAACCATTGATACTTTCCACTAAATTATCAGCAGTGCTAAAATCTTTGGAAATGGAAGCATTATTCAGGGCACTAAAATATAAAGGAAGAATCTGTTTCACATAAGTGGAATCCATTCCTTTCAGTCCGGCACTTTCACGCTCTAAATACGAAATCCATTTATTATTCGGATCATTCGGAATCGGGAATATTTTTAAAATAGTTCCGCTTAATGCCGATTCCATTAAATTTACTCTTTTATCGGTTTCAATAAAATCTTTCTCAAACTGATTTGGATTCGCTGCTTTGTATGCTGCATCTAAATACGGTGCCAGTTTGTAATTTCCATTGGCATCAAAGAAATTTATAAAAGGAGCGCGTTTGACATCTTTTTCTACTCCGATAATTTTACGGATACTGTCATTCCCCGCTCTTAGGTAAATAATTGGAACCTGAATCCAAACCTGGGCATATTGTGTCATAGACAAAAATACCTGATCAGAATTCATGTCGTTGTAGGTATCGCTCTGACTTACTTTTCGAAGCAATTCTGATGAAAAAGTGTTAATCGGTTTCATTCTTCCACCGGCATCCTGAATAATCAGGCGTCCGAATTTTGCTGCGTGTGATTCCGGTGCCTTGTAAATACTCAATAAAGAATCTAACTGTTTCTGACTTGGCGGTGCCGTAACATGATTGGCATGATCATTCGGATCTTCTGAATGTGAATGTGAATGGCCAGGTGTATGCACGTGAGGTGCAGGCGCTTCCTGTGCAAAACCGTTTAAGCTTAAAAGCAAAACTAAAATCGTAACGAATTTCTCTTTTTTCTTTTTTACGCCTTCCAGTTTGCGTTTTAAATCGGCAAAACGGGAATGTTTGGTAAACATGATAGCCATTAAACCGAAAAACAGCATGAAATAGCCTAAATAAGTGATAGACGTTCCCCAGAAATCATGATTTACAGATAATACAGTTCCTTTTTCATCCGGATCAAATGAAGACTGGAAGAAACGGTATCCTTTATGGTCTAAAACGTGGTTCATATAAATATCAGCATCAAAAGTTTCTGTAGAATCCTGAACGGTTACTTTACTTTCAAAAGCAGAATAACTTTTTTCTGTTCCCGGATATTTTGTAGCAATAAAATCGTTTAATTTAACTTTAAAAGGCAGAATATAAGCTTTGCTTCCGTAGAATAACGAATATTCAATTTTGCCTATTTTAACTGTTTTTGGTTCTCCAACACTTCCTTTTGAGCCTAAAAGCGTGATTTCTTTTTCCTGTCCCTCCGATTTTACCTTTACGATTAAAGCATCATGATGACTTTTGGCTTTAAAATCATTATTCGATTCATACGCTATACTTCCTTTTATAGCAGGATCAGGAAATACAATTCTAATGTCTCCAATACTATATAACGAACGCATCATCAACGGCTGTACATTGTCTTTAGTAACTTTCCCCTGAAATTTATCAGCCATTCGCATAAAATTACCTTCGAACGGTGTTTGGATGGTATATTTTTCTCCGGTCGTGTTGATATTAATTGCTCCGGCTGTAGGTTTATTCAAAGCAAACAAAACGTTGTGAATATTCTGAACTTCCCCTTCTTTAAGGAAATGTTCTTCACGTCCTCCCGCTCCTGCTTCGACTAATTTCAAGTATAAAGTTCCTTTCGGGTCTGGCTTCACCACTTCTTTGGCTCCCATAATGTAGTTCTCGTAAGTTACTTCAAATGGAGTTTCATCAAATTTGCCCGAAATAGAGAAATCATTATCGGTAACGGGAGATAATAAAAGGCTTTTTTCGAAAACTCTGCGTTTCATTTCACCTTTATATTCTCCATCAGCAAAGACTGTCAGGAATGTTTTGTCTGAATAAATTTGGTTTTCGGCAGCACCTTCACGAATCGGCATCATACCTTCATAGCTGATATATCGTGTAATAAATGCTCCCAAAAGGATAAAAATAAAAGCAATGTGCAATAAAAAGGTTGCCCATTTTTCTTTTTTCAAGAGCTGGTACCGTTTGATGTTTCCTATGAAATTAAGCATAAAAATGACCATTATTGCCTCAAACCACCAGGTATTATAAATTAAAATTCTGGCTGTATCAGTATTGTACTTACTTTCGATAAAAGTACCAACACCCATTGCTAAAGCAAATGTTAAAAAAAGAACGGCCATTAATCGTGTAGAAAACAAAAAAGAGAATATTTTTTTATCCATTTCTGAGGAATTACATTGTGTAAAAGTGGGACAAAAGTACTTAAAAATGTTGAGTTCCTATATTTGTGATTTGTTAATTAAAACCAAAAAAAGCCCTCTCTAATAAATGAAATTCTTAAAACCCGGTGTGAAATTTTACAATGCTTCTAAGCTTAAGTTCTTTTTTACACGCAAATGGCACAGATTAAACAGATTGAATACGCTACCGTTAATTTATAAAGAAGATTCCCTTTCCAACATCAAAAAGAATCGGTTTAATCCGTGTCATGTGTGGCTAAACTTCTTTTGCACTTAATTTTCTTTAAAAAAATAATGCTAATTTTGCGTTATGATTCGAATAACAATAATTGGTTCCGGAAATGTAGCGCAGCATCTGATTAAAGCTTTTGCTAAAAGCGAACTTGTAGAAATTGTTCAGGTACATTCCAGAAAGAAAGAGAAATTAGCCACACTACTTGAATTTGATAAAATTACCGATACTTTTGAGGATTTAAAAGAAGCGGATATGTATATTATCGCCGTTTCTGACAATTCGATCTCAGACGTGTCGCAGCAATTGCCTTTTCAAAACCGAATTGTGGTCCACACCTCCGGCGCAGCTTCACTTGAGGTTTTAGATTCAAAAAACAGAAAAGGTGTTTTTTATCCGCTTCAGACGTTTTCCAAAGATAAGGATGTTGATTTTTCAAAAGTTCCGATGTGTCTTGAGGCTGAAAATACTTTTGACTTTCGGGTTTTGGAAATGGCTGCAAAAAGTATATCAAATGTGGTGTTTGCCATAAACTCCGATCAGAGAAAAGCATTGCATGTTTCAGCAGTTTTTGTGAATAATTTCACCAATCATCTGTACCAGATCGGACAGGAAATTTGTGAAGAACATCAGGTTCCGTTTGAGATTCTGAAACCATTGATTCAGGAAACCGCCGAAAAAGTAAACACTTTAGACCCTGCTGCTGCACAAACAGGCCCTGCAAAACGCAACGATTCCCTGACTATCGCAGCACATCTGGACTATTTAAATACTGAAAATCAAAAAAATATCTATAAAATACTAACACAATCTATACAAAATAATGGCAAAAAGTTATAAAGAAATAATGAATGACATCACGACGTTTGTTTTTGATGTTGATGGCGTGCTTACAGACAGTTCGGTTTTTGTAACCAATGAAGGAGAAATTCTTCGTACGATGAATATTCGTGATGGTTATGCGATGAAAGCGGCGGTAGAAAGCGGCTATAATGTTTGCATTATTTCGGGCGGAAGCAATGAAGGTGTTCGTGTTCGTCTTCGCAATTTAGGAATTACCGACATTCATTTGGGAACTCCGGATAAGGTTAAAACCTTTAAAGAATACACTGAAACTTACAATATTAATCCGGAAAATGTGTTGTATATGGGAGATGATATTCCGGATTTTCATGTCATGAAATTAGTTGGATTACCTACCTGTCCGCAGGATGCAAGTCCTGAAATTAAAAATATCTGCCATTATATCTCACACGTAAAAGGTGGAAAAGGAGCTGCACGTGATGTGATCGAGCAGGTAATGAAAGTACAGGGAAAATGGATGGAGCATTTTAGCGGGAAACACGATTAGGTTTTTAGTCGCGGTTTTCAGTCGCAGTCGCAGTCGCAGTCTCAGTCGCAGTCTCAGTCGCAGTCTCAGTCTCAGTCTCAGTCTCAGTTTTCAGACCAATAAATAACCTTTGTTCTGCCTCTCTGCACCTTCATAAAAAAAACTCAGAACCTTAAAAAAAACTTTGCCCCTTTGAACCTCTGTCCCTTTGAACCTTAAAAAAACTCAGAACCTTAGTAACTTAGCCACTCAGAACCTTAAAAAAAACCTCAGAACCTTTAAAAAAATGAAATTCCTCAAACTCATTCGATATCAAAACTTAGTGATGCTTGCTTTTATGCAGCTTTTATTTCGTTATGCTTTTTTAAAACAGCAGGATATTCCGTTGGCTTTAGCGGACTGGCAATACGGTCTCTTAGTTCTGAGCACTGTTTTGATAGCGGCAGCGGGTTATGTAATTAATAATGTTATGGACGTTGCTACAGATACGATCAACAAACCCAATGATGTTGTGATCGGAAAAGGAATTTCTGAAACTGCAGCTTATAATATTTATATCGGGTTAAATATTACCGGTGTTGCCATAGGTTGTTATTTATCGAATGTGATAATGAGGCCGGGTTTTGTCGTTTTATTTATTTTAATTGCTTCGGTGCTTTATTTTTATTCCACATCACTAAAGCAAATCATGGTTTTAGGGAATTTTGTGGTCGCCGCGGTATTATCATTTAGTGTTATTATTATTGGCGTTTTTGATCTTTTCCCGGCTACCAATGGAGAGAATCAGGCTCACATGGCAAGTATTTTTTCCATTTTGACCGATTATGCCCTGTTTGCCTTTATGATTAATTTCATTCGCGAAATAGTTAAAGATATTGAAGATGTAAACGGCGATTATAATCAGGGGATGAATACCTTACCCATTGCCATTGGAATCAGCAGGGCCACAAAAATTGTTTTGGCGTTTGCTATTATTCCATTTATCCTTTGCTTGTTTTATATCAACAAATATTTTTTAGAAAACAATCTTTTTATCGTTACTTTTTATGCTTTTGCTTTTGTTTTGGCGCCCCTTTTATATTTCATCGTGAAAATATTCAGTGCTAAATCTCAAAAGGATTTTCATCATTTAAGTACTGTTTTGAAACTAATATTACTTTTCGGAATTTTATCAATCCTGGTTATTGCCCTAAATATAAAATACAATGCTTAAAGAAAAACTAAAAAAATATACTATAATCCTGGCCTCAGGATCTCCGCGCAGACAACAGTTTTTTAAAGACCTGGATTTGGATTTTGAAATCAGGCTTAAAGACATTGAAGAAATATATCCACAGGAATTACAAGCAGTTGAAATCACCGATTACCTGGCTGAATTAAAAGCTAACGCTTTTGAGGGAGAATTAAATCCTAATGAGATTTTAGTGACCAGCGACACGATAGTATGGCATCAGAATAGGGCTTTGGGGAAACCTAAAAGTGCCACAGAAGCTTTTGAAATGATAAAATCGATGTCCAATACGACACATGAGGTTTTTACATCGGTTTGTTTTAAAACCAGCTCTGCTTCTACTGTCATCAATGATGTTACCAAAGTTACTTTTAAGGATTTATCTGATGAAGCGATTCTTTATTATATAGAGAATTACAAACCTTATGATAAAGCAGGTGCCTATGGTATTCAGGAATGGTTTGGTTTTATGGCTGTTACCAAAGTAGAAGGTTCTTACACGAATGTTATGGGGCTTCCAACGGCTAAAGTTTACGAATATTTGAGTACTTTAGTCTAAAAAATCACTTATGTTTTCTTTTAAAGAATATAGTCAGGAAATAGTTGCTACAGGAATTCTTATTATTGCATTAGTTGCTTTAAGGATGATTATTGCCAAGTTAATTCGTCGTTATGCCAGTTCAAGTCAATTGCTGGAACACCGGACGAACTTAGTAATTAAATACATTCATTTGCTAATGAATACACTGGTAATCATTAGCCTGATTGTGATTTGGGGAGTCGACACCAAAGATATCTTTATCACCGTTTCTTCCATTGCAACTGTGATTGGTGTGGCCATGTTTGCGCAATGGTCCATTCTGAGTAATATTACTTCGGGAATGATTTTATTTTTTTCATTTCCGTTTAGAATTGGCGATACTATCAAAATTCACGATAAGGATTTTCCAATTGAGGCGGAGATTGAAGATATTAGTGCCTTTCACGTCAATTTAAGAACTAAAGAGGGCGAAAAAATTATTTTCCCCAATAATCTACTGCTCCAAAAAGGCATTTCAATTATGCCGGTGCACTATGAAGACAAGGAGTTTTTTGATTAATTGTTAATGGGAATTTTATAAACTAAAGAAGAAAAGCTAAAACAGTATTATTTAAATAAAATATAATATTTGTTTAACCAACTCTCTGACTTTATTTAAATTCCAAAAAATGACTCGAACAGTACAATTGCCTTTTTATGCAAAACTTTCTCTGATACTTATAAGTTTAATTTGTTTTGCTTACATCTTCTGCATCGGAAAAGATATTATTACACCCGTGTTAATGGCGTTTCTATTTGCCGTTTTATTACTTCCGGTATTTACCTTTTTAAACTCAAAACTTAAGTTTCCCAGATATCTTGCCGCGATTCTTTGTGTTATTCTTTTTGCTTCTTTTATTATTGGTATATTACTTTTCATCTCCTATGAAGTCACAGATATGGCCAATGATTTTGCTACCATTAAAAAGAATGCGGGTGCCTTTATTGTTGACATTCATAAATTCATAAAAGATAATTTTAATATTAGTATCGGAGAACAAAAAAAATATATTGATAATGTCACCAAAGATTCTGTTAAAAACGGAAATGCCACTATTGGTTCTGCAATAATATCAATAAGTGATCTTCTTTTAGATTGCACTATTATCCCGATCTATACCTTCTTATTTTTATTGTATAAAGATCATTTTATTCTTTTCCTGGTCAAGTTAATCAGTAAAGACAATCATGCCAACCTCAAAAACATTTTATCACAAATAAAGGTTTCCATCAATAATTATATTGTAAGTTTAATACTAGAGATGATAGTTGTTTCGGTCTTAACCAGTCTGGGACTTTGGATTATTGGTGTCAAATATTTCATACTGCTTGGACTTATAACCGGTATACTGAATCTGATACCTTATATTGGTATTACTGCTGCAGGGATCATAACCATATTAGCTTCGCTTACCGGTTCTGCGGAAACATCAATGATTCTTGGAATTTTAATTGTAAACCTGATTGTTCAGTTAATTGATAATAATGTTCTTGTGCCTTTAATTATAAATTCTAAAGTTGAAATAAACGCCTTTGTATCGATTATGGGAATTATAATCGGTGGCTCGGCGGCCGGAATATCGGGAATGTTTCTGGCCATACCGCTTTTGGCAATTTTAAAGATTATTTTTGACAGAATCGAATCACTGGAGCCTTGGGGGTATTTGATGGGCAATCATATGCCCAAAAGGTTTATCTGGAGAATTAGAAAAGTAAATCCTGAAAATTAAATGCTGCTCCTGTAAGATATAAGCAATATTTATCTTACATTCATGCAAAATCTTCTGTAAAAGTCAAAATACAACTGAATGTTTCGAAAACTAAAAATAGTAATTGCTGTTTTACTTTGCTTATCCCTGCAAAGCGTCTGTGCACAAGTGGACAAACCTAAAAAGGAACCCGCTAAAGACAGTGCAGCAGTTTATAAAAAAATCCAGAATTACTCTAAAAAACGAAAATTCACCAAAACATTGCATAAATGGCTTTTCAGAACCAATAAACCGAGAAAAAGAGAAGTTGAAATTATAGATAAGGACACTACTAATTATGACGGAAAAATTATCCGTAAAATAAATGTGGTGACTCTGGATCCTTTCGGACATTCGGTAGTAGATTCTACGGCCATGCCCAAAAACTGGGGAGAAAGAACCGGTAATAAGCTCCATTTAAAAACAAAAAAAATAGCTATCTATAATCTGCTGTTATTTAAAAGAAATACACCTTATGACGCCTACAAAGTCCTGGAAAGTGAGCGTATTATCCGATCCCAGCGATATGTGACGGCGGTGAAAATCACAAGAAAGCTGGTGAGTAAAGAATCGGACTCCATTGATGTTACCATTCGTGTTTTAGATTCATGGAGTACAATCCCCAGATTATCTTTTTCAAGCAACAAGATTTCTGTTGGGATGAAAGAGAAAGATTTTTTCGGATCAGGCCAGCAATTGGATTATCGTTTTACCAATCGTTTTGAGGATGGTGCAAATGGCAATGATATTACCTACACCGTTCCGAATATTGTCAATACTTTCATCAGTACAACCTTAAAGTACAATATGGATCTCGACAATAATTACAGTAAAAGTGTTGATTTCGAACGGGCTTTTTACTCTCCCCTGACCAAATGGGCAGGCGGAATATTATTGGGACAAAGTTTTAGGAGAGATAGTTTGCAGGGACCGGATTTAAATTATTATTTCCAGCCTTTTAAATATGATTATCATGATCTTTGGGCAGGAAAAGCAGCAAAAGTTTTTGAAGATGAGGCTAACGGAATAACCAATCTGATTGTATCGGGACGATTTTTAAATATTGATTATAAAGAAAGTCCGTCCAGGGATTTTGATCCCACGGATTATTATTCTGATGAAAAATTAATTTTAAGCGGTGTCGGAGTTAATACCCGAAGGTTTGTCAAAGACAGCTATATTTTTAGAAATGGACAGACCGAAGATGTCCCCATAGGCAGGATTTACGGAATGACATTTGGCTATCAGTATAAAAATACTTTTTGGAGGCCCTACGTCGGGGCGCAGTTCTCTTTTGGTAACTATTATCGCCTAGGATTTCTGAGCATGAATTTTGAAGCCGGAACTTTCTTTCATCAGTCCAAAACGTATCAGACAACCTTATTGTTTGAATCTAATTACTTTACCAAACTGTACAGTATTGGAAACTGGAAGATAAGACAATTTATTAATCCTAAATTCGTATTGGGTATCAATCGTGTCGATGTTATTGGCGATCAGCTAACTATTAATGATCGCGAAGGAATCGCCGGATTTAACACTGCCCTGTACGGAACAAGCAAGGTTCTTTTGTCCTTGCAAACACAAACCTATGCCCCTCACGCCCTTTGGGGATTTCGTATGAATCCGTTTTTTAATTATACTGCGGCCATACTCGGAAGTAAAAATGATGCCATGTTTAAAAACAAACCGTATCATAAATTTACTATAGGTTTAGTGATCAGTAATGATTATCTGGTGTTCAGTTCATTTCAACTTTCGCTGTCTTACTATCCTACCATTCCGTTGCAGGGCGATAATGTAACGAAAACCAATACTTTTGAAACGACAGATTATGGACTGCAAACTTTTGAGCTGGCAAAACCACGAGTTGTAGAATATAAATAAGCCATGATTAGAATTCTTCTTTTTGTTGTCTCTAAAAAGTAATTTTTATTTATGTTTTTAGTCTTTTTGCAATCTATTAATAATCAATTATTTCCAAAATAATAAAGAATAACCCGTCGATAAAAAACATCTTTTATCGGTTAAAATGCATTTAGTTTTTATTTTTGGCACAGTATATGAATATCGGTAAATACGATTATAATTAACATAAAACTAAAAAAATGAAAACAATTAAAATAGCAATCGCGGGACTGTTTCTTTTGGTTGCAAACGCTACACAAGCTCAGGTATCTGTAAACGTAAACATAGGAAGTCCTCCTGCATGGGGTCCTTCAGGATATGCCGAAATGGAGTATTATTATTTACCGGACATCGAAGCATATTATGATGTAAGAGCTTCACAATTTATTTATTTTGGAGGAGGAAGATGGGTTAGAACCGCTCATTTGCCAAGACAATATCGCGATTATGATTTATATGGAGGTTACAAAGTTGTCCTTACGGATTACCATGGCAGAACTCCTTACACTTATTTTGACAGACATAGAGTAAGATACTACAAAGGGTATCATGGTGCGCCTCAAAGACCGTACAGACCAAGACCGGTTTATGGTTACAATGAGCGTCACGATAATCACAGAGATGACAGACGTCATGATCATCACGACAGACATGAAAGACACGATCATCACGACAGACATGACCACGATGATCACCGTGGCGGAAGAAGATAATACTAAATTGCTAATTTTTAAAGAGAAGAGAGTATCCAAATTTGGACACTCTCTTTTTTTTTTGGTATTTTTTTCTAATTTTAGTTAAATCGTTGCATTTTTCACATAAACAGATAACATGTTGATTTTAAGCGAATTATTAACAAATCGGATGTTATTTTAATCGAATTAAAACTTACATTTGCACCGAATTTTAAAAACACCAAAAGATTTATGAAAAAGAATAAGTATTTATTTTCATTTTTAGCTTTGTTTCTTTTTGCATGTTGTGATAATAACGATAATAATGCAAATGATAGTCAGTCTGTTAATAACGTTACCATCAACAACGATGTAACGGAATTAAGTAAAAGGATTGATTTCACCACCTCAGGGGTAATTTCAATACAAAACACTGCTGCTACAGGAAAATCTGCTGCTGCAAATGCTTCTACATCTTTTCCTTTAGTTCAGATTGGTGAAATAAAACCACCGGTGGACAGCCAGGGCAGAACATTACAAGCGAGTCATGTTGCCGTAAATGGAAATTACGCCTATGTATCGTATATCATGAGAGGCGATGCTTATTCCGGAGCAATTGATGTTATTGATGTTTCAGATCCTTACAAACCAAAATTAGTGACTTCGGCTCTTATTGCCAATACCGATATTACTTCGCTTACCTACGCAAATGGAAATTTAATTATCGGTGGCGCAACTGATATTGATAAACTTCAATCGGTAACAAATCCTGCCATTGTGATTAATATGCAATTGAGTTCAGGTCTGCTTACAGACAAATATACCACTAACTATTTAGAAAGCAGAGTTACCACTGACGTAGCTGCTACTACCTCTTCTTATTTCGCTGTAACAGGTGACAATGGAAGTTTGTTTAAACTGAGCGCTTCAGGCAAAGCAGTAGAAGGAAAAACGCCTGTAGCAGATTTGCGTTCTATAGCCTTAAACGGAGATAAAATTGTAACCTTAAGCGGAACTAAAGGAGTAAATATTTACAGCCAGTCGACATTAGCCTTGCAAAAAAGCTTTACTATATCTACAGATGTAAGCGGTGCAAAAAGAACCATGGATTTTGACGGAACAAACCTATTGGTCTCTGAAGGATATAAAGGGCTTGGTGTTTATGACAGTAATAGCGGATCAAAATTGCAAACTATTGCCATAGCGACTGCAGGAGAAGACAATGTGACCAATGCTGTTTCAGTAAACGACGGTTATGCGTTTGTTGCCAATGGCGCATTGGGACTTAACGTATATAAAACGGGCACACCGCTTAGTTTAGTAGGAACTTTAGGAATTGCAGGATCTTCCAACTACGTAAAATCAAGTGGTGATTATATTTATGTCGCCAGCGGAACAGGTGGTTTAAAAATCATTAAGGTGGAAAAACCAGGCACTACTTTCGCCAGCTGTACACTATTTGGAATCTATAATCAGGGTCTAAATTTGATTTTAAATTCAAATGAAATAAAATCATATTCGGGAGCAACAGCTATTAATTCGGCTATTGTAAACTCCGGTGCAGTTTTAACACATTGTGGTTCTATCAGTATTTTAAATGGTTTAACCTTAAACAGCGGCTCGACTTTTAATATGAGAGGAACTCTGGCGCAAGGTAAATACCTCCCTTTAAGCTCAACAGAACTTATCATTAACAACAATTCCTTACTTCAAATTGAAGGTTCAGTTGTGATTTGGGGAGATTTACGATTAAACAGCGGTGCTAAAATTAATTTTATTGGTAACGACTCTTCTATAACAATTTACGGAAAAGTGATCAAAAGCGGTACGGTTACCATTACCGGAAATTACAAAGACACAGAAAACAAGTTAAAATAAATACATACTGCTCAGGCAGTTAAATACATTTTCATAGAAAGCTGTCAGAATTAGTCTGTCAGCTTTTTTTGTTTTTATTAAAAAATTGAATGAATTATCAGCCATTAACATTTCATTTACATAATCTTCAAAAATATAATTAGTATTTTTGAAGCTCTTTCAAAACATCTCATTATACTATGCGAAAAATTCAGATACAGATTCTTTTTATTTTTATAGCTGGAACTTTCATTTCTTTTGCACAACAACCACAAAAACCAAATTCTGTTGAAATTTACAATCAAATCAAAAAATTAAACTTTTTAGGTTCCGTATTGTATCTCGCAGCACATCCCGACGATGAAAATACGCGTCTGATCTCGTATTTGGCCAATGACGTAAATGCCAGAACAGGATATTTGTCCCTAACCCGTGGCGATGGGGGGCAAAATCTTATTGGTCCGCAACTACGTGAATTATTAGGTGTTATAAGAACGCAGGAACTAATTGAAGCCCGAAAAATAGATGGCGGAGAACAATTTTTTTCCCGTGCAAATGATTTCGGCTATTCCAAAAATCCGGATGAAACGCTCAAAATCTGGGACAAAGACAAGGTGCTTTCGGACGTAGTCTGGACCATAAGAAAATTTCAGCCTGATGTCATTATCAATCGGTTTGATCACAGATCGCCGGGTACCACACACGGACACCACACATCCTCGGCCATGTTAAGCGTTGAAAGCTTTAATCTGACCAACGATCCGAAAATATACCCGGAACAGTTAAAATATGTAAAGCCATGGCAGGTTAAGCGTCAGTTTTTCAATACTTCGTGGTGGTTTTACGGAAGCCAGGAAAAATTTGATGCAGCCAGTAAATCCAATTTTACTAAATTAGAGACAGGTGTTTATTATACCGGAATCGGAAAGTCCAATCAGGAAATTGCCGCACTGAGCCGCAGCCGTCACCAATCTCAGGGATTTGGAAGTACCGGTGCCCGTGGAAATGAAACCGAATATCTGGAGCTTATCAACGGGGATATCCCAAAAGACCGTGATCAGTTATTTGACGGAATTGATACTACCTGGAACCGTGTTAAAAACGGAAAACCGGTTGGTGAATTAATTTCTAAAATTATAGCCAAATATGACTTCAGTAATCCATCGGCCAGTATTCCTGACTTAATAAAAGCCTATACGATGATCGAATCTCTCGAAGACGATCACTGGAAAAGCCTGAAATCTGCTGCCATTAAAAACATCATTGCATCCTGCTCGGGTCTATATCTCGAAGCCGTTGCAAGCGAACAGGAAGCCACACCCGGAAGTACCGTTAAACTAAGCCTTGAAGCCATTAACAGATGTGCTGTCGAAATGGAATTAACAAGTGTGACGACACTGCCGGATCATAAAAATACCATTCAAAACAGTATTTTAAAAAACAATGCTGATCTGAAAACCACTTTACAGCTTCAGCTCCCCAATACAATTGAATATACACAACCGTATTGGCTAAAAGAAAAAGCCAGTGTTGGAATGTACACCGTATCCAATCAGGAAAATATCGGAATACCGGATATTATAAGAGAAGTTAAAGTAGTTTTTAACGTAAAAATAAATGGTGTAGAGATTCCGTTTGAGCGAATCGTGGTTTACAAATACAATGACGGCGTAAAAGGCGAAATGTATAATTTTCTTGATATAGTTCCCGAAGCTACCACTTCAATCCTGGAAAAAGTTTTGATTTTTAAGGATACCAAAAGTAAAATGGTTCCTGTAAAAGTCCGCGCCGGAAAAGATGACATCAAAGGAAACGTACAATTGGAATTACCGAAAGACTGGCTGGTTTCCCCGAAACAAATTCCGTTTGCTTTAGAGAAAAAAGGAATGGAACAAACCTTTTATTTTGAGGTAACAGCACCAATTCAACCGGAAGAAGCCGTTGCAAAAAGCATTGTCATCATAGATAATCAGCGTTTTGACAAAGATGTGACGATTATAGATTACAGTCATATTACGAAGCAAATGGTTTTAAAATCTGCAGAATCGAAATGTCTCCGCATTGATCTGAAAACCTCAGGAAATGCAATCGGATATATTATGGGTGCAGGTGATGAAGTTCCTGAAAGTCTTGCTCAGATGGGCTATAAAGTAACCATCTTGAAACCGGAAGAAATCACACCGGAAAAACTGGATTCGTTTAATGCTGTCATTACAGGAGTTCGTGCTTACAATACCGTTAATGCTTTAGCCAACAAACAAAAAATACTTTTCGATTTTGTAAAAAGTGGTAAAAACATGATTGTTCAGTACAATACGTACGGCAGAACGGTAACCGATCAGATTGCACCGTATCCCTTAAAAATATCTAATGACCGTGTGACCGAAGAAAATGCAAAAATTACGTTTCTGGCCCCCAATCATCCGGTTTTAAATGTTCCGAATAAAATCAGCACTAAAGATTTTGAGGGCTGGACACAGGAACAAGGCTTGTATTATCCGGATCAGTATGACCCTGCCTTCACTCCTATTCTATCCTCACATGACAAAGGGGAATCTCCAAAAAACGGAGCCTTATTAGTCGCACCATACGGGAAAGGATACTATATTTACACAGGTCTTAGTTTTTTCAGGGAACTACCTGAAGGAGTTGCCGGGGCGTATCGGTTACTTTCGAATATCATTTCACTAAAACAGCCTATAGAAGCTCCAAAACAGGAATTAAAGAAATAAATATTCAAAAATGGAAGATAAAAAAACAAAAAAATGGAAAAAAAGCTACACCTACGTTTTGGTAGCCAATGCTGTTTACATTCTGATTTTTTTCCTAATCATGCAATTATACTCATAACCTATGCAACTATTTGACTGGATTGTACTTATTGTTACACTTTTGTTTATTGTGGGTTACGGCTCATGGAAAACCAAGGGAAGTAAAAATGTCGAGGATTTCATTTTAGGAAATCATGAAACTCCATGGTATACCGTTGGGCTTTCTGTCATGGCCACTCAGGCAAGTGCAATTACCTTCTTGTCGACTCCGGGACAGGCGTATCATGACGGAATGGGTTTTGTGCAATTTTACTTTGGATTGCCAATTGCGATGATTGTCATTTGCGTTACTTTTATTCCCCTGTATCACAAAAGTAAAGTTTTTACAGCCTATGAATTTCTTGAAAAACGTTTTGACATAAAAACACGTTCGCTGGCGGCCATTCTTTTTCTGGTACAAAGAGGCCTCGGAACCGGACTTACCATTTATGCTCCCGCCATTATCCTGTCGGCACTTTTAGGCTGGAACCTGACTTTTATGAACATCATGATTGGGGTATTGGTTATTATCTATACTTTTTCAGGGGGAACCAAAGCGGTGAATGTCACTCAAAAACAGCAGATGTTTGTGATTATGACCGGAATGTTTATCACCTTTTTCCTGATTCTGCATTACCTTCCAAATGATATGACTTTTACCAGTGCACTTCATATTGCAGGAGCAAATGATAAAATGAATATTGTTGACTTTTCCTTTAATCCCGAAGAAAAATATACCTTCTGGAGTGGAATTACCGGTGGTTTTTTCCTGGCACTAGCCTATTTTGGAACAGATCAGTCGCAGGTGGGACGTTATTTATCAGGAAAATCAGTTCGTGAAAGCCAGATGGGACTTATCATGAACGGCCTGCTAAAAGTACCGATGCAGTTTTTTATCCTGCTTACGGGTGTAATGGTTTTTGTATTCTTTCAATTCAATCCGGTACCGTTAAATTTCAATCCGAATAATAAAATTGTCATTGAAAAGTCCGCTTTTAAAGAAGAGTATCATGTTTTAGAGAAAAAACTAAACACACTTTCTGAAGATAAAAAAGTAATCAATTTATTATACATTGATCAGTTGAATCAGGATTATGACAATCCTATTTTAAGAAAAGAACTGGTGGCTTTATCCAATAAAGAAAAAGACCTCAGGGATCGTGCCAAGGAAATAATTTCTAAAGCGGACAGTAACAGTGAAACCAATGATAAGGACTATGTGTTTTTTCACTTCATCCTGCATTATTTACCAAAAGGCCTTATCGGATTACTGCTGGCTGTGATTCTTTCCGCTGCCATGTCCTCGACAGCATCAGGGTTGAATGCTTTGGCTTCTACAACGGCTATAGATATTTACAAACGAAATCTGAAAACCGAAAAATCAGAGAAACATTACCTGAATGCAACCAAATTTTTCACGCTTTTCTGGGGAATTATTGCCATCCTGTTTGCCTGTGTCGGAACATTATTCGAAAACCTGATTCAGTTGGTCAACATTATCGGATCTATTTTTTACGGAACCGTTTTGGGAATCTTCTTAGTTGGTTTTTACCTGCGTCGCGTTCAGGCAAAAGCCATGTTCTACAGTGCCATCATGAGTCAGATCACCATTTTTGTGATTTATTATTTCATGATTTACATTTACCCAAGCGGTCAGGAAAAACTGGGTTATTTATGGCTGAATTTCATTGGTGCGATTTTAACCATTGTATTATCGTTATTAATGCAGCTTTTGGTATTTAAGAGAAATGAGCTTGAAATGAATGAGTTGTAGTTTAATGGGTCTATGTAGAGGACAGAGATTTTACTGATGCAACGGATTTTTAAGCAATAACAATACAAGTGTAGATGTAAATCTGTTCATGAATAAATCCTGATGCTAAATTATCTATCTTTGAGAAGCTAACCCTTGATAAAATGCCTCATGATGAAAGATTTAAAAAAATACAGCAATAAAACCAAAGCTGCTTTCATTTTACTTGTTGTGATGCTTATCATTATTGTTAGCAATTTCAATACGCTTGAGAACTCAAAAAATGTCAACGAAAATATCAATGCCATTTATAAAGACCGACTGGTTGTGGCACACTATATTTTTCAGTATTCGAAAGAGCTTCATTTTATAAAAACAGAAGCAGAACAACTAAATCTGAGCGATACTACCAAAAAGAATGAGATTACTACGACCTTAACAGTCATTCATTCCATAGATGATTTATACAGCAAAACGGTTTTGACTCCAAAAGAGAAAAGGTATTTTGAGGCTTTTTTAAATTCCTGTGAAACAATCCGGTTACAATCGCAAAACAATAACTGGAAACAGGTTTCACAATCAGGTGCTGAAGCTTTGATAACTTTAGAATTGTTGTCTGAAATTCAGATCACCGAAGGAAAAGCAAAACTAAAAGCGGCAAATGAGATGTACAACGGGAACAATAGCCTCGGACAGCTTCAGATTGCCTTACTTATTATTCTGGGCGGAATCACCTTCTATTTATTAATTATAAAAAAGAAAAAAACAATCCGGATCCCGGAACCGCCGAGTTTGAATTGAGTTTTGGGTTGTGAGTTATGAATTGTGAGTTGTGAATTGTGAATTGTGAGTTGTGAGTTGTGAGTTGTGAGTTGTGAGTTGTGAGTTGTGAGTTATAAAAAAATCCAAATCCCAATAAATTGGAATTTGGATTTTTAATATTTTGGAATTTCAGAATTTTATCTGCTCCACTCAGCAATACTGTCTTTGTTCATTTTTACGTAATCCTGATTGTTGGCTGTTTCAGCAGCGGCTAAAGAAAGTTTTGCCGTTTCGATCGCTCCTTTTTTATCGCCTTGTTTGGCCTGGATTAATGATTTTAATCGTAAGATAAAATAAGGTTTATCCGTACTCATATCCAAAGATTTATCTACATAAGTTCTAGCATCTGCAATGTTTCCGTTAGATTGGAATAAGTATTGTGACGCAGCAAAATAATCGTTTGCTGTCGGTCCTGCCAAAGTCTTTTCAATGCTTGTTACTGCTGTTTTTGCTGTCGGAACTTCGAATTTTAAAGCTACATGTGAGTTTTCCCACGCGATTTCAAGAAAAGCGAAATTTGGATCTAAACCATTAATTCCAATCGTAAAAGTTTCAACGGGAGTTGGTAAAGCATTTTCTTTAACCGTAGTTTTCAAAGCTACATTCGCATCACTCCAGTTTTCAGGTAATCCCCAATTGTCTGTAGTACTGTAAAAAATCACTTCCCAGCTTTCAATTTTAGGAATAGTATAAATTGCATATTTTCCTTTTTTTAAGGTTTTACCATCAATCACCACATCATCGCTAAAGCTGATTATCGTGTTTTCGTTAGCACCGGTTCTCCACAATTTTCCAAACGGAACTAAATTTCCGAAGACCGCTCTTCCTCTCGCACCCGGTCTTGAATATGTAACTTCGACATCCGTTAAACCAACGGTCTGTTTGATATAGGCTTTTGGACTCGCTTGTGGTGTTTTTACCTGTGCTTCCGAGACAAAAGGCGCCATAATAATGGCTAATGCAATAATTAGTTTTTTCATTTAGTCTTAAGTTTATTTGTTTTGTTCAAATTTACAAATTCAATTAGCGAACAAATGTTAAATTTTATATAATTCAGGCGCTTAAATGTGATATTTTTTCAGCGTTTAATTCCTTAAAATCATCGATAATTAAATCCGCAGCAGACAGATCCTGCAATTTAGAATGATGGCTGTTATAACCGATACACAAAAGATTTGCGGCTTTGGCTGCCTTTACGCCATTGGTACTGTCCTCAATTACAATACAATTTTCCTTTGGAGCAACTGACAAAGAAGCGGCATGAAGAAAAATAGCGGGATTTGGTTTTGACTGCGGAAAATCTTCGCCACTTACAATATGTGTGAAGTATGGGTGAAGCTTAAATCGGGTAAAAACGCGTTCAATTGTTACTTTAGACGCTGAAGAAGCCAGTATCAACTGAATTCCGCTTGCGTATAAATCTTTAATGAGATCTTCTACTCCTTCGAGCAGATACAGATCTTCTTTTGTATCAAAGGCATCATTAAAAATATTTCTTTTTCTTTGAATTAAATCCTCTACTTCCTGCTCTATCGTAGGAAAAAATCCTTTTAGGGCCTGAAAAGTATTACGCGTGGAAAATCCCGTAAACGAAGTGTACATTTCTTCCGACACATCAATATCCAATTCAGAGAATTGCTTGTAATAGGAATAACGGTGAACGGGTTCTGTGTCTACAATGACACCATCCATATCAAAAATTACTGTTTTTATCATTTTTTTTAAAGGGGCTAAGAGGCTAAGGCGCTAAGGTTCTGAGGTTTTGTTTTTTTGTTTCAGGTTTCAAGTTTCAGGTTTTAGGGTATGTTGTAACTTTGTCAATTTTTTAAAACTTGAAACTCAAACTTGAAACTCAAACTTGAAACTTGAAACTTGAAACTTGAAACTTCAAACGTGAAACTTGAAACCTGAAACTATTCTTTCTTCAGCAAATGTCTTATGACAGTTTCTGCGGCGTGAAGTCCAAATAATCCGGGCATGTAACTGTTGGTTCCGTAGAATGATTTTTTGAAATTTTTACCGTCTGTCAGTTTTAAGCTTTTGGTATCCTGGATTTCAGAAGAGAAAACTACTTTCAACTTGTTGATTTTAGCTTCTCTAAGACGCTTACGAATTGTTTTGGAAAAATAGCAGTTTATGGTTTTGGAGATATCCGCCACTTTTACTTTGGAAGCCAGCATTTTTCCGCCTGCTCCCATACTGCTGATAATTTTTACTCTTTTACGTTTTGCTGCGAAAATTAAATTTAATTTGGGCGTGATACTGTCGATACAGTCCAAAACGTAATCAAACTCGGGAGAAACGATTTCAAAGGCACGTTCCGGAGATAAAAATTCCTGGACACGTGTTAGTTTTAGTTCCGGATTTATATCCATTAAACGATCTCCTACAATTTTGATCTTGGCTTCGCCAACTGTAGAATGCAAAGCCGGTAATTGTCTGTTAATATTGGTAATGTCTACCACGTCTCCATCAACAATAGTCATGCTTCCTACTCCGGCCCTGGCCAGAAACTCAGCTGCAAATGATCCGACACCACCTAAACCAACCACCAGCACATTGGAGTTTTTCAGGTTTTCTAATCCGTTTTTGGTAAATAAAAGCTCGGCTCTTTCTGTCCACTCTGCCATATCTCTGTCTTTTTGTTTAATTTTTATGTTTTTGTTTCAGGTTTCAGGTTTTAATTTTGTTGGGCTGAATACCCTTTTATTTATGGAATACTCTTTTATAATTACTTGAAATTACCTCTCGTAATTCAGTATCATTTAAGCTTTTATACTTTGACGCTAAATCGTAAACCTCTTGTATTGTTTCTTCAACTGTATCTGTTTCCAGAAAAAAACGGTCATTTGGAATCTCCTGAAAAACAGTTTTTAATTCCGGATTTCTTAACAGATATTTTCCAAAAGAAAGGTAAAATCCTTCTTTTATAAGCTGCTCTGCAAGCTGGCTGTTTTTTGAAAATCCATGTATAATCATCGGAGCGGTTACCTTCATCTTTTTCTTAATCGCCATCACTTCCTGAAAAGCTGCCACGCAATGAATTACAACCGGTTTCTTATATTTTTCGGCAAGAAGCAATTGTTTTTCGAAAACTGAAGTCTGCAGCTCCAGTGGAATTTCAATTCGTTTGTCTAACCCGCATTCGCCAATGGCCAGACAATTTTGCGTTTGTAATTTTTCTTCGATAGTTTTCAAATCGGCCTCAATTCTTCCTTCTGCAATATACCAGGGATGAATTCCAATGGAATAAAACGGAATTGCAGCATCAAATTCCCACGGATATTGATTCACCAGTTCCAAAATATCAGACTGGTTTGTGAACCTATGGGTATGAAAATTAAAAAAATCCATCAATGAAAGGTTTTAACACCTGCTTTAATTTCAATTTTCAAATCATTTTCCAAAGGAACGAGCGGACAGGAATATTTATGATTGTAAGCACAATACGGATTGTACGCCTGATTAAAATCAACTGTGAGGGTCTCGCCTTTCGGGATTTTCAAATCAATATATCGTCCGCCTATATAGCTTTCTTTACCTGAAGTCAAATCCGAAAAAGGCAGGAACAAATGGTCTTTGTACTCTTTTGTTTTAGAAAGATCAATGCTTCTGTAAACATTCAATTGCAATGCAACACCTTCAATTTTAAAATACAACGTTCCGTATTTAATGTACTTTGGTGTTCTTGTTCCCGTGGTTTTCATTTCAAAAACCTTTTCGTTTTTCGCTTTTACCAATTTTGCATTCACAAAATATTTACCATTAACAGGATAAAAATCAAGAGTCTTAAACGACTTTAAATCTTCTTCCATAAGTGGACTGGTCTTAGCGTCAGCATATTCTGCGTTAATGGTCTTCTGAAATTTTTCGGCATCACTTTTATTGAATTTCTTTTGGCTAAAGCCGAAATTAAAAGCCAGCAGTAAAACAAATGCGATATTTTTTTTCATCGTGGAAATTTTATGCAAAAATAGTTTAAAAGTAACAAAGCAGCAACCGCTCTACGTTACAAAGTTTTCTAACTTTGTTGCAAATAACCTTTTTATAATGCTCAAGACCGCTTTTACCCATTACATCAATAACTTCAGGGGATTTTCGAGAGAAATATGGATACTTACACTTGTTACTTTTATTAATCGTGCCGGTACCATGGTGCTTCCTTTTTTGTCTAAATATTTAAAGGAAGACCTTCATTTTACCTACAATCAGGTGGGCTGGATCATGGTTTCATTTGGTTTAGGATCGATGCTGGGTTCCTGGCTTGGCGGTAAATTGTCCGATAAAATTGGATTTTATAAGATCATGATTTTTAGTTTATTTACCAGTGGGGTTTCCCTTTTCTTCGTACAATATATCACCACTTTCTGGGCGTTGTGCGCTGCCATGTTTGCATTGATGGTAATCGCAGATATGTTCCGGCCAGCCATGTTTGTCTCTTTAGGCGCTTATGCCAAACCGGAAAACAGAACGCGTGCCTTGACTTTAGTACGTTTAGCCGTAAATCTTGGCTTTGCCGCAGGCCCCGCTTTAGGAGGCCTGATTATTATGGGAATTGGATATCAGGGCTTGTTTTGGGTCGATGGATCTTCGTGCATTATCTCCATTTTAATCTTTGCCCTTTTGGTAAAGGAAAAGAAAAAAGTAACCCATGAGGATAAAATTGAAAGCGCCAAAGCTGTAAAATCGGTTTTTCATGACAGTATATTCTGGGCTTTTTTATTCGTGAGTTTTGTAACTGCCATGATTTTCTTTCAGCTTTTTACCACTCTGCCCCTATATCACAATGAAAAATTTGGTTTAAGTGAATTTCAGACAGGATTGCTAATGACGCTAAATGGGCTTCTTATTTTTGCTTTGGAAATGCCAACCGTTGGTTTTATGGAACGGAAAGGTTTTCCTAAAATAAAGATTATCATTCTGGGCTCCTTTATCATGTCGTTAAGTTTCTTTTTATTACTGATAAATGTCTGGGCCGGAATATTAGTGATTTCAATGATTTGTATTTCCATAGGTGAAATTCTAACCTTCCCTTTCTCTAATGCATTTGCCTTAAGCCGTGCGCCACGCGGTCAGGAAGGACAGTATATGGCACTTTATACCATGAGTTTTAGTCTTGCACATATTGTAAGTTCCAAAGTTGGTTTCGAAATTATCTCCAGACTGGGGTATCAGATCAATTGGTTTTTTATGGCGTGCATTGGAGTTATCGCAACATTTTGTTGTCTCTGGATTAAGAAAGCTTTGATAGACGAAAAAATCTCTTAAATTTTAATTTCGATTTAAATACTTCATTTTCAATTTATTAATCTTAAATTGAAATGCATTTCTATGTTATAAACTGAAAATTTAGTTAAATAACTATTTTTATAGTTGTGTAACTAGAAAAATAGTTGTAGGTTTGAATTAAAATTAGAAAACATGCAAAAGCTAACGAACAAAGAGGAAGAAATCATGCACATTTTATGGAAGCTTAAAAAAGCATTCGTAAAGGAAGTTCAGGCTGAAATAACCGAGGATCAGCCCCATTATAATACACTTTCGACTATTGTACGCAATCTGGAAGAAAAAGGTTATGTGAGTCACAATGCCTTTGGAAACACACATCAATACTTTCCTATTGTAACTATAGAGGATTACCGAAAAGGTTTTATGAGTACCGCTATTGATAATTATTTTAATAGTTCTTATAAAAGTATGGTTTCGTTTTTTGCCAAGGAAGAAAAAATATCCGCAGCAGAATTGCGCGAAATTCTGGCTATGATTGAAAATCCAAAAGAAGAAAAATAATCGGTTATGGAAGCACTTTTCATTTTTATCGCAAAATCAAGCGGGTTACTGGCTTTGTTTTACTTTGCATACTATTTATTACTGCGCAAGGAAACTTTTTTCAACAGCAACAGATGGTTTTTACTAGCCGGCCTGATTACAGCTGTGGTATTGCCTTTTTTAGTGTATACTAAAGTAGTATGGATCGATCCTGTTCCGGTTTCCAATATGGGCTACTCTCCCGCTTTTACGTCACATGCTATACCGGAAGCCTCTTTTGAAATCGACTGGAATCTGGTTTCTCTTGCCATTTATGCACTTGGTTTTACGGCTTTTCTGGTAAAATTCGGAATAGATTTTTACAGCCTGAATTCGGTTTTAAAAGGCAAAAAAGTGCAACAACAAGCTGATTTTAAATTTATCGATACCAATGAAAATATTGCCCCATTTTCTTACTTTGATTATATCGTGTACAACTCATCACTGTACAGCGCCTCTGAGTTAGAGAGTATTATTGAGCATGAAAAAGTACATAGCGATCAGAATCATACTATTGATGTTTTGATCTCCCGAATTTTTTGTGTGCTGTTTTGGTTCAATCCTGTTATCTGGCTTTATAAAAAGGCTATTCTTCAAAATCTTGAATTCATAGCAGATAGCGAAGCGGCCAAAAAAATATCCGATAAAAAAGCGTATCAATACACGCTTTTAAAAATAACAGCTCATGAAAGCTGTGTTGCAATCACCAATCATTTTTATCAATCATTAATCAAAAAACGAATTGTCATGTTAAACAAAAATCAATCAAAAAAGAGGAATTATTTAAAGTACTATGCTATAGTTCCGGCACTTGTAGCTTTTGTTCTTTTATTTCAGATCAAAACTATTGCACAGGAGAAAGCAGCAGACCCTGTTACAAACATCGATCCTAAAGGTATC
Source organism: Flavobacterium sp. ENC (assembly GCF_020991415.1). Lineage (GTDB taxonomy): Bacteria > Bacteroidota > Bacteroidia > Flavobacteriales > Flavobacteriaceae > Flavobacterium. The sequence continues at coordinate 930,841 of NZ_JAJMOY010000002.1, forward strand.
GAATCTATGGATGTATTCAATATTTCCAAAACTACAACTGATGCTGAAATTGAGGAAAGACTTAAAATTTTAAAAGACAAACATCAGATTACAGCCATTATTTCCGAATTAAAAAGAAATTCCAAAAACGAAATAACTTCGATTCAGGTTGAATTAAAAAGTGGTAAAGGAACTGTTAAAGTAAAAAGATCCGAGTCAACTAATGGAATTGATAAAATCGGAATCATTGTGATTAAGGAGAAAAACGGTAAAATCAGTTTTAATTTTTCTGATGACGAGCAAATAAAAAACATTGACAGGTCTGATGAAGACCAGGATGATGAACTAAGAGAAGTCGAAAATATTGACGCTCCTGACGCTCCCAATGCTCCTGATGCTCCAGGTGCTTACGGTACTCCTACTCCGCCAACACCACCTACACCTCCTGCTTTTCCAAGTGGTCCTATGCCACAGGTTCCTGCATCGGCTATGGCCAATATGCCAAAACCACCAACACATCCCGGAAATGTGAACGATAAGGCAGCTATGAAAAAATTCGAAAAAGAAATGGCTGAATTCGAGAAAAAAATGGAAGCATTTGAACCGGATATGAGTGCTTACGAAAAAGAAGTCGAAGAAGTGATGTCAAAACGTGAAGCTATTTTTGAAAAAGAAATGGAGAAATATGACATTGCCATGGAGAAATTCAATGCTGATATGGAAAAATTTAACCAGCAGAACAATCAAAATGTTAATTTCAATAAGAGACAGTATCAAATAGACATGAAACAGCATGCCATAGACATGAAGCAATATGAAAAAGACATGAAACAGCACGCTAAAGATATGAAGCAGCAGGAGAAAGACATGAAACAACATCAAAAAGATATGATTCAGCACGAAAAAGATATGGCTAAACAGGAAAAAGAGAGAGCCAAAAGACAAAATAATTAATACGTAAAAGTTTAAAAACGTATAACTTATTATAGTCATAAAAAAACCAGTGCCAAACACTGGTTTTTTTTACGTCAAAAAATCAATTTTAATTTATCTGAATCCTATTACAATGAAAAAAACAGTATGTGTTTTATTTTTGACACTTTGTTTTTCAGGCAAGGCGCAACAAAAATCAGAAGCCGTAACCGAAAAAGAGATTTTACTTTTAATGGATAAAAATGCAGCAGATTTGCTGAAAGAAGCAAATGCAAATTCAGTTTCTATAGGCGTTGTGAAAGATGGCAAAACCTATACAAAACATTATGGTGAAATAGACAAAGGAAAAGGCAATACCGCCACCAATACAACTACTTTCGAAGTGGCTTCCATTACAAAATTATTCACGGGATTGCTCGCAGCACAAGCCGTTTTAGAAAAAAAAATAAATCTGGATGATGACATTCGAAAATATATTACCGGTGATTACCCTAATTTAGAATATCAGGGAAAAGCGATCAGATTTCGGGATTTGCTATCGTTCAGAACCGGATTTAGCCATGATTTGCCTGATAATTCGGAAATCAGAAAAAACATAAACGATACCAGCTATCTTGCCTTTAAAAGACTGGACGATTCGTATAACAGAACGACTTTTTTTCAGGACTTACATGCCATGAAACTGGATACTTTACCCGGTAAAAAATTTAAATACAGTAACGGCAGCGTTCAGCTTACTGCACACATTCTGGAAAACGTGTATCATAAGAACTATGAAACCTTACTCAAAGAAAATATTTTCGACAAATTAGCCTTAAACGATACGCAGCTTCATCTAAGTCCGAATACAATAATTGCAAACGGATATAATTCAAAGAATATTCTAATGCCAAATTTATCAGATAATTTGTGGGGAGCAGCCGGTGGTATCAAGTCGACTTTGGGAGATTTGGTAAAGTTTCTGTCCTTCGAACTGGATACTAAAAATAAGCTTGCTGTAGAATCACAACGAAATCTTCTGGATAGTGAAACCATGTGGAACGGCTATTTTTGGGATGGAATTGAAGTAAGCAGTTTTGGGAAAAACAGCTGGAAACATGGTGGGGCTTTCGGTACACAAAATATGTTTTTGGTATATCCCGAAAGTAAATTGGGAATCTCTGTTATTGTAAATGTGAGTGATCAGAATACCAGTAATGCCATCGGACATGCAGCGGCAAAACTAGCCTTAGCGCTATTACCTGGAGAAGAATCGCAGAAAGGAATTTACGGATATCAAATAAAAGATAATTCGGTACAATTTACCTACGTATATAATACACTTTTTAATTCGGATTTGGTAAAAAGCGTTTCCGTTGCCGGTTCTTTTAACAACTGGAATACTGAGGACAAGAACTATCAAATGATTCGGAAAAATAAAAATACTTTTGAATTATCGATTCCTGTAAGTAACTTTAAAAAAGATCAGCTCCATACTTTTAAATTTGTCATCAATAAAACAGGCTGGGTAGAAGCTCCTAAGAATATTTCGAACAAGGAAAATAGCGGCGACGAAAACCTTATTCTAAATCTTTACTAGTTTTAGATCATACAAATCACTAATACCCGAAAAGACTTTGCTGTTTAGCAAAGTCTTTTTTATATCTTTGAAAAAAAATAAACCTTTCATGTTTAAAATTTTAGCTAAAATAAATAAAGTCCTTTTACCTAGTTTTACCAAACAAGGTTTGGATATTACTAAAGCAAAAAAATGGCAGATGGCGCTTATCGGGTATCGCTATTATGTAACGAAACGTGCTTTAGATTAATTTTTTGCCATATTACTTCTAATTTATAACCATATTGTACATTCTTAGTATAATATGTATCCTTTTTACCCCTTTCAAAGTCTTTTCTGTCCGGTAATTTGTAGTTTTGCCTTTCAGTCTAAAATTGCAATGAAAAACAAAGAATTTAACCTCCCTCCCGTTCCGGCAGTCCTTTTGTCCATCATAAGTGTACAATGTGGTGCAGCGATTGCCAAAACCATATTTCCGGCACTTGGCGCGGCAGGAACGGCATCTATACGAATTGGCGTATCTGCCCTAATTCTATTATTGGCTTACCGTCCCAATTTATCGAAAGTCACGGCACAGCAATGGAAAATCGTTATTCCTTATGGTATGACTTTGGGTGCAATGAATTTAATTTTTTACATGTCCATCGAAAGAATTCCAATTGGGCTGGCTGTTACTTTAGAATTCATTGGTCCTCTTCTGGTTGCCATATTCGGATCAAGGCGCTGGGTTGATTATTGCTGGGTATTGCTCGCAGCAGCGGGAATTGTTTTAATTGCCCCGTGGACCAATAGCAGAATAGATCCGTTTGGAGTTACATTTGCATTGCTGGCAGGAGCACTTTGGGCGGGTTACATCGTCTTAGGTGGGAAAGTTTCTAAAATTATGAACAGTGGTGAGGCTGTTTCGATCGGAATGCTTTTCGCTTCCATTTTGATACTGCCTTTCGGCTTTTATGAAAATGGTCTTGTAAATCTTACTCCAAAACTTATGGGATTGGGAATAGCACTGGCTCTGCTTTCAAGTGCAATTCCGTTTACACTCGAGATGAAAGCTTTAGGTCAGCTTCCTCCCCGTACTTTTAGCATTTTGATGAGTCTGGAACCTGCAGCTGCAGCTATATGTGCCTTTATTTTTTTACAGGAGCAACTGAATTTTTATGAAATTTTAGCGGTTGTCTGTGTCGTAATCGCATCAGCCGGATCAACTTTAACAGCTAAAAAATAAATAGTAGAGCGGGATCATTATATAAAAAAACCTGTAAATGATTTTTACAGGTTTTTTTATATGCTTGACGCCTTTGATTAGTTTTTAGGCAACAATACCGTATCAACTACATGAATCACACCATTAGACTGGTTCACATCTGCAATTGTAACCTTAGCTTTATTACCGCTTTCGTCACTAATGTAAAGGTCTTTTCCGTCCATCCAGGCTGTTAAAGTACCACCGCTTACTGTTTTAAGAGTCGCTTTTCCTTTACCCATTTTTATTGCTTTTGCAATATCAGAAGAATTCATCTTTCCGGCTACAACATGATAGGTCAGGATCGTTTGTAACGTTTTGATATTTTCCGGTTTCAATAATGTCTCAACAGTTCCTGCTGGTAATTTGTCAAACGCAGCATTTGTTGGGGCAAAAACGGTGAATGGTCCTTTACTTTGTAATGTTTCTACTAATCCTGCAGCTTTTACAGCAGCAACCAGTGTGGTATGATCTTTTGAGTTTACAGCATTTTCAACAATATTTTTTGTTGGGTACATTGCTGCTCCGCCAACCATTACTGTTTTTTGTGCGTTAGAGGTAAATGCAAATCCTAATGCTAATACTGCTACGGCTAAAAATTTTCTAGTTTTCATAATTAATATTTTAAGTTATAAGCTCATTTACGCTGTAATATTTGTTTTGGTTTTAGGAAAAAAATAAAAAATTAGAAATAATTATGAATTATCCCTAAAATACACTGTAAAACAAGACATTAATGAGTATAATTATTTTTAGAATCTGCTCCTTTGTTGCATTGCTTTTTTCAATAACTTAGTAAAAAATGATTCATTATGGAAAACCTGCCCCGAAAAGTAAGAAGTAAAAAGTTAAATGCCAGAGTCGATTTAACTGCTATGGTTAGTGTTTCTTTTTTATTGATCATCTTTTTTATGGTGACTATTGAGTTGGGCAAACCGAAAGCTATCGATTTAACTTTGCCTGAGAAATGGCATGATGATGGCGTTATCAGATGTGGAATAGGTGTTAATAATCGCATCATCACAGTTTTATTAGATGAAAATAATAAAATAATACTCTATAGTGGGATTTTAGGATTAGAATTGGAAAGTCCAAAAGAAATGAAATACGGTAAAAATGGAATTCGTCAGGAACTATTTATTAGAAATAAAAATATTCAGGAGTATTCTGCTCAATTGGGAAAACGAAACAGAGGAGCAATTGTAATCATTAAACCAAGTAAAAAATGCAACTTTAAAAATTTAATTGATATTCTGGATGAAATGGAAATTGCTAAAATTGATACTTATGCAATTGTCAATGACTTTACTCCGGAAGAATCTAAACTATTAGCTTCCAGATAAAAATAAAACCTGAAACAAAAAAATAAGCAAAAAAGTCCCACATTTCTGTGGGACTTTTTTACTTCAGCTTAAGATCTATTTTTTGATAAATTTCATATTGGAACTGCCTAAATCTGATTTCACTTTTATAAAGTAATTTCCCGTTCTAAGCTTCGAAACATCAATGCCGGAAACTGATTGTGCGTTGGGAACTGCGATAACAAGCTGTCCCAGAATATCATAAATTTCCAGCGATTCTATTTCGATTACCTGTGTCTTATTAATGTTCAGAATATCATTGGCAGGAACAGGATAAACAGTAAAATAATTCGAAAAATCAAAATCCCGCGTACCTAATGTTTTAAAAGTTGAAACAGCCTTATTCGTTAAAATCGGGAAATTGTAATCAAAATAAATATTCGCCTCATTCGTAAACGAATCTCCAACAACGAGTGTCGGCTTCGTTTTAATTTTAAAAGCAATATAACCGTCATTATGAGCATCGTCAAAAGGCAGATTAATATTTTCGAAAATAAATTCTACTTTATTTCCCTTCGAAATTTTTGTTTCAAATGGATGACTTGAACTTGTTGGCACTAAAGTCGAAATATCAAATTTAGACAAATCAATCATATCTTTTACGACGATATTTTGAGCCGGATACGTTCCTGTATTTTCAAATCGAATCATGTAATGTACATATTTCCCAATAAGATCCGGTGTAATTACTGAACCTTCCAGGCAGGTTTTGTCATTTGGATCATAAGAACCAACCACAGTCTGGTTGAGTGTAAATATATTGTCAGCCGGTGTTTCATCTGTTTCTTGTACTGCAATAGTCACCGTAAATTTTAAAATATCGTCATTATTAACGGCAGGATTTTCGGTGGGTGCATTTGCATTCAGTGTAAAAACAATTTCTCTTTTTTCAAAAGGCTGCAAATTGGCAAAATTCCACGATAAACTATTTAATGCTTGTGCTGATACCGAAGGATTTGAAAGCACTACATCTAAAACAGCATCATCAAAAGCGACATTCACAGTTCCCGATTGGGTGACATTTCCTTTGTTCCTGTATATTAATTTGTATTTAACATCAAATCCCGGACGTGCTGCTTCTAAAGGAATTAATACCACTTCTAAATCCTGATGCACTCCATTTGAAGAAATACAGAAATCCTGCGTAAAAGGGCTGCTTTGGGCAGGGAAACTAATATTTGCAGAGGTTGGAGAAACAGTAAAATACCCGGGGTTTTCCAAAACTGGCCTGATGTTAACCGTTCCTTCCTGAACCGGTATACTAAAAGAATCTTTATTGGAATAAAAATCACCCGAATTAGTTCCGTTTGTAATAGTATATTTTATATTTGGATATGTTGAATTCTTACGCACACATCCCTGATTGTCAAAGTTAAACTTGTTGACCCCGTTAACAATATAATATGCTTTACCCGGAATAAAATTACAGTACGTATTAATTTCACAATCTTTACCTGCTATTGGCCTGTAATAATTTATATTTTCTTCGTCAACACATAAATATTTTAAGTGCGAAGGTTTATCTTCTAAAAAACTGTAGCCCGAGTAAAGCTTTCCGTTTTTAATCATTAAATGTGTTAATAAAGGATTATCCCTAACGCCCAGACTTTCTAATTCCTTAAGATGGGACACATCTAAAATTGCAAGTTTCGTTGCCTGACAATACAGGCTTGAAAGTTTCAAACTTTTAGACACATCCAAAGTAGAGATACCGCTACCGTCACAAGTTAAAGTTTGCAAATTTGGGTAATTGGAGGTTTCTAAAGTGGTCAGTAAAGTATTAGCACTACAATCTAATTCTTTTAAATTAGGAAGATAACCAAGATTTAACGTTGTAAATTTATTGTTGCCGCAATCCAATTGTTCTAAAGCGGTACAGCCTGTAACATTCAGATTAGTTAATTGAGAATCTGAACAATCTAAGATCGTAAGATTAGCTAAATTGGAGACATTCAAATTTGTCAGTAAGCTGTTAGAGCAGTAAAAATTTACCAGATTTTTGCAATTTAGTATATTAATATCTGTTAATCGATACGTATTTGCAATATCCAGAAGTTTTAAATTCGTTAAGGAGGAAACATCAAGAGTCGTTAATCGGGTGCTCCTGCAATAAAGAGTTTGAAGATTGATTAATCCTGAAACGTTTAAAGTTTTTAAGTATTGATTTTCCCTGCAGTCTAAATATTCCAAATTAGTCAGGTTACCCAATGTTATTGTTGTTAATTGGCCTTCAAAACAATACATTTTTTTAAGATTAACCAATCCGGTTACGTCCAGGGCCGTTAAAACGTTTTTATAACATCTTAGTTCTGTAATTTTTGTTAAACCGGATAAATTTAAGGAGGTTATCGGTAACTGACTACAATTCAAATACTCTAAATTGGTCAGACCGGAAAGATTCAAAGAACCCAGGTTTACACAATGATTTGTATCCAGGTACTTTAGTTTTGTCAATCCCGAAATATTTAAGGTTTTCATCTGATGGGTTTCAGAACAAACTAATTTTTCCAGGTTTTTAAGTGATGACAGATCTAAATTCTGACTGTAGAAGCCGGAACAATTCAAATCTTTTAAATTCGAAAAATACTCAATACCGCTCAAATCTTTAACGATGCCTTCACTAAGCAAGATGTACGTATAGAGACTGTAGACATTTAAAGCCTCACTTACTTCTATCTCTGAATTATTGTTTGCATCAATTTTAATGGCATTTCCATTTATATCTTTTGCAATTGTATTCGTGATATCGGCCTTCAGTAAAATGCTTTTAAAAACAGCATCCGGTATTGTAATTACCTGTGCCGTTAAACCGTTAAAAAAGCATAAGGCCAAAAGTAAAAAGTAGATTTTCTTCATATAAATAATTTTTCGTGTAAAATATCTTTTAGTAATAACCTGTTTTGTGAATTTCTATTTCTTAATAAACTTCATCGAAGAATTTCCTTTATCGGATTTGATCTTTATAAAGTAATTTCCCGCTCGCAGTTTCGAAACATCAACACCTGAAACGGATTGTGCATTGGGAACAGCAATAACAATTTGCCCGAGAATATCATAAATTTCCAATGCTTTTATTTCTATGGTCTGTGTGGTATGAATGTTCAGAATATCAGTTACAGGAACCGGATACAAGGACAAATAGCTCGAAAATTCAAAATCCTGCGTACCCAATGTTTTAAAAGTGGAAGTTGCTTTATTGGTTAGAATTGGAAAATTGTAATCAAAATAAATATTCGCCTCGTTGGTAAACGAATCTCCCGCCACAAGTGTAGGCTTTGTTTTGATTTTAAAAGCCACATAACCGTCATTAGTGGCGTTATCGAAAGGCAGATTGACATTTTCGAAGATAAATTCGACTTTGTTTCCTTCTGAAATTTTGGTTACAAAAGGATGGCTTGAACTTGTTGGGATTAAAGTCGAAATGTCAAATTTATTCAAATCAATCATATCTTTTACAACGATATTTTGGGCCGGATAAGTTCCGGTATTTTCAAAACGAATCATGTAGTGAACGTACTCGCCTATTAAACCTGGTGTAATAACGGAACCTTCCAGACAGGCTTTGTCATTTGGGTCGAACGAACCTACAACGGTTTGATTTAAAATAAAGGTATTGTCTAATGGAGTTTCTTCACCTGTCTCAGAAGTAATAGTGGTACTTAATTTTAAGATATCACCATTATTTACTGCAGGCTTATCTGTTGGTTTATTCAATTTCAAAATAATAGCAATCTCTCTGCTTTCAAATGGTTTTAAATTAGAGAAATTCCACGATAGGTTATTCACAGTTTGTGTGGAAGCTAAAGGATTAGCAACAACCAAATCCAAAACATTATCATCAAAATTTAGATTTATCGAGCCAGATTGTATTTGATTTCCTTTGTTTTTATAAATCAATTTATACTTTGCATCAAAACCTGGTCTCGCTCTGGTAATAGGCAAAAGCGAAACCTCTAAATCCTGATGAACACCATTAGCTGTAATACAAAAATTTTGAACAAACGGACTAGCCTGAGCTGGAAAACTAACCGCAAGATTAGTAGGAGAAACGATATAATAATCTGGATTTTCAAAGACTGGAGTAATTGTGTGAGTTCCCTCTTTAACAGGGATCGAATAACTTCCGGAAAAATTAGAAATAATATTACCAGCTTTTACTCCGTCATTAATTGTAAACTTTAAATTAGGAACAACTATATCCTGATCGTCACAACCATTCATATTACTGTCTAATTTATGATTGCCCTGAATAACGTAGTATGTTCCTCCCGGAGTGAACGAACAATAACTACTTATTGCAAGATTGGTATAACCAGCTCTGTCAATGGAGTTTTGCAAATATGTAACTTCATCATCATCAGCACAAATAAATTTAATTTTTGGACAGTTATACAAATTGCCTGAATTGATGTAACCATTTTTTGTGTTAAAAAACGTAAGTTCTTTATTATCAGAAACATCAAAACTAATTTTACCTCTTACATTCGATAATTCAATACTTTTCAATGCTGTATTAGTGCAATCAAAAGTTTCCAAATATCCTGATAGATTCAAAGAAGTAAGAGGATTATTACTGCAATAAAATTTACTTGCTGGAACAGTTATGGTAATAGAGTCTATTAAATTCAATGAACAATTAAAAGAATCTCCTCCTTCATAAGCTGGCAAAAAATTCAAATTTGTTAATTTATTATTTGCACAATTAAAAGAAGTCAGGTATTTTATTGAACCCAAATTAATGCTTGTTAATAAATTAGTACCTAGATTAAGGCTATTTAATTTATTATCTTTTTTATTTAAATTGGATAGATCTATAGTGGTGAGTTTATTTTTGTACAGAATTAAATCTATTACTCCGGGTAATTTATTAAAAGTTACGGAAGTCAACAAATTATCATAAGAATTCATTGTGATAAGATTTGGTAAATCTGACAGAATTAAATTTGTTAATTGATTCTGACTACAATTTAATTCCATTAATTTAGATCCCGATTGCAAAATTAAATTTTTTAAAGAATTGTTTTGACATTCGATATGCCACAACTTATAAAAATTTGTCAAATTTAAACCTATTATAGAATTATTATTACAGACTAACACTTCTAAAATATTTAAATTTTCATTATCGAAATCAATATTTAAAAGAGAATTATGATCACATTCAAGTGATACCAAATTTTTAGCATTGGTAAGATTCAAATTGGTAAGCTTATTATTCGAACAATCCAAAAAATTAAGCTTAGGTGAATTAAGGATATTAAGATTTGTAATTAAATTATTTTTACAATCAACAGTGTCTAAATTATTTAAAGCTGATAAATCAAGAATTGAAATTGAATTGCCGTAACACTGCAACAATGTCAAATTTTTAAATTCATTTATTCCTGTTAAGTCAGTTATTGAACAGTTATTGGCTATTAATTGATAAACATTCAAGGCCTCACTAATTTCTATCTCTCCATTATTATTTTTATCAATGTAAATTGCGTCTCCATTTACATCTTTACATAAAATTTTATTGCTAATTAATGCAGCTTTAAATGTTGGATCTGGAATATTCACGTTCTGGGCGCTCAATCCAGTAAAAAAACATAAAGTAAAAAACAAAAAGTAGATTTTCCTCATAGTGTATCAAATTCCAGACAAAAGTAACTTTTTAAGACAATAACACAACTTTATTTGTTAAAATTTGTTAAACTAAAAAACATAAAGCAAAAAAAAGTCCCACATTGCTGTGGGACTTTCTATATAAAGGAAAACGAGAATTATTTTTTCTCTGTTTTTTCCATTTTAGCTTTCAATGCAGCTAATACATCATTGTTATCTCCTAAAGTTGCAGCTGGTGCATTTGTAGTAGAGTTAGATGAAGTATTTTCAGTTGCAGCTTTCACGTTTTTCTCTTCTTCTTCACGGAAGATAGCAGTGTGAGAAGCAACTACTCTTTTGAATTCTTTGTTGAATTCGATTACTTTGAAATCAGCAGTATCACCTTTTTTCAATTTCTTTCCGTCTTCTTTTTCAAGGTGACGAGTAGGAATGAAAGCAACAATATCATCTCCGAATTCTACAGTAGCTCCTTTGTCAACGATTTCAGAAATTTCACCATTGTGGATAGTTCCTACAGCGAAAGAATCTTCGTATTGATCCCAAGGATTAGCAGTAGTTTGTTTGTGACCTAAAGATAATTTACGTCCTTCAACATCTAATTCTAATACTACTACATCAAGTTTCTCACCAACATTTACAAATTCAGATGGGTGTTTGATTTTCTTAGTCCATGATAAGTCAGAGATGTAAATTAATCCATCAATTCCTTCTTCTAATTCTACGAAAATACCAAAGTTTGTAAAGTTTCTAACGATACCTGTATGTTTAGAACCTACCGGGTATTTAGAAGTAATGTCAGTCCATGGATCCTGAGTCAGTTGTTTGATACCTAATGACATTTTACGGTCATCTCTGTCTAAAGTTAAGATAACAGCCTCAACAACATCTCCAACTTTTACGAAATCCTGAGCAGAACGTAAATGAGTTGACCATGACATTTCAGAAACGTGGATTAAACCTTCAACACCTTCAGCAACTTCAATAAATGCACCGTAATCAGCGATTACAACTACTTTACCTTTTACTTTATCACCAATAGTTAAATTAGCATCTAAAGCATCCCATGGGTGAGCGTTTAATTGTTTCAATCCTAATTGAATTCTTGTTTTCTCATCATCGAAATCAAGGATTACAACGTTTAATTTTTGGTCTAATTCAAGAACTTCACTTGGGTGGTTGATTCTGCTCCAAGAAAGGTCAGTAATGTGAATTAATCCGTCAACACCACCTAAGTCAATAAACACACCATAAGAAGTAATGTTTTTAACAACACCTTCTAATACTTGTCCTTTTTGTAATTGACCGATGATTTCTTTTTTCTGTACTTCGATATCAGCTTCGATAAGCGCTTTATGAGATACAACAACGTTTTTGAATTCGTGGTTAATTTTTACCACTTTGAATTCCATCATTTTGTTTACATATACATCGTAGTCTCTAATTGGCTTAACGTCAATTTGAGAACCAGGTAAGAAAGCTTCAATTCCGAAAACGTCAACGATCATACCACCTTTAGTTCTGCATTTTACAAAACCATTAACGATTTCTCCTGTTTCGTTTGCAGAAATAACTCTATCCCATGATTTGATAGTACGTGCTTTTCTGTGAGATAATACCAATTGACCTGTTTTATCCTCACGGATGTCAATTAATACTTCTACTTTGTCACCTACTTTTAATGCCGGGTTGTAACGGAATTCGTTTAAAGAAATAACACCTTCCGATTTTGCGTTGATATCAACGATAACGTCTCTATCTGTAATTCTAACAACTACCCCTTCAACTACTTCTTCCTGATCTGTAGCAATGAAAGTTTTTGATACTAAGTCTTCGAATTCCTGTAAGTTTTTCTCATCTACTGCATCGATACCTTCTTCGAAGTTATGCCAGTTAAAATTTGCTAAAAACTCTTCTTGTGATTTTAATTGTTCAGACATGCTGATAAAAAATTTGTATTCTGTTTTTCTTGAGTTTCTCAAAGCGATAGAAAAAACAGAAGTTGTTTTACATAAATAGTTGATACCTAATGGAAACTCTTCTCTGCCAAAAGGTTTGCAAAATTAATACATTTATTTGTAATAGCAAAACAATTCCAAATGATTATCAATGTCATCATTTATTCAATAATAATTTTGACAGCTCACTAGTAATTGCAATATATTCTACAATCTCATCGCTATCAAATTTTACATTGCCTTTATCATCTACTTTTGAAGTCTTATTATCAACTGACAAGTAATTTTTTCCGGATTTAGATTTATAGAGCGTAAACACACTATGACTATCTACCTCACTGTCAATATCTTTACTTAATAAATCAAAGCTAGCGTGATTGCTTGCCGATATATCGGCTATCATTTGCTGTTGGTTCTCTATATAGCTAAAAGCCGGGAGTGTAATTTCTTCATACCACGAATTAGTAGATTCGGAAAAAGGTTTCTTTGCCTCTAAATAGGACAGAAAACCAGAAATAGCAATAACAATGCTAAATTCTATTGACCAGACAACCCATAGGAACGCACCGCTTGCTGTCGCTCCGCGAATACCCCATGTACCATATTCATTAACCTGACTGATATATTCTAAAACTAAATCTGGCCGAAATATTAATGAAAAAACTTGTAAAAATTCAATATTACTTACCGTAATCCCTATTCTGTCAGACCCATAACTTTCTCCGGCATTAATTACTAAATCTATCCAGATTGCCCAATGGAGGTACAATGCAAAAAAAGCAGCTGCCAATCCAATTAAAGATCCTAAAAGCGGATTTCTGACTTTTCCTTTTTTAATAACAAATAAAGCAACTACAAATCCAATGAGAAAACCAAAACCTAACGTAATAAAAAAGTTAACATATACAAATGGAATATACCAAATGCAGTACGCATATAGTAATCCCAATACAGGAAATGCCGTAACACTGACCAGCAGAAAGTATAAGATAAAAATTAACGAAAATTTGCCTGATGGTTTATAATATTTCTCCATACAATATAGTAATGATTAAATTATTGATTTATTTTTTAATAGTTCCAAAGAAAGAAGTTCATTCCTAAACAATCAAAACTTATTAAAAACTTTCTTACCAAAACATTTACAAGAATAACATTAAATTTCGGACTTACAAAATAGAAATTGTTGTGAATTAATAAGAAGCAGACGCCACAGATTTTTAAGATCCGAAATCCCTTACTGCAATAAACCCGACAGGTTTTGAAACCTGTCGGGTTTAAAAAATGAATCTCCTCAACTCAAAACGCTGCAGTCACGTTTGTATTTTTACTTTTTGCAAGTAATACGTCCAATTTCAAAACCGTTAGTCTTCCGTCATTATCGATATAATTAAGGGTTTCCTTTTTTGCATTGAGCGAAATCGTTTTGGGTTTCTCGAAATTAGGCACAATTTGGGAAAGATTAATTTCAACAGGTTCGCCTGCCCCATCCTTGTAACTTAAAATACCAGTGTTTTTTTCAAATACCGATTCGGTCAGGGTTTTATTATGCGTCGTCATGGCAAGCCAGATCGTTCCGTTATAAAAATAAACATCTCTGGTCGAAAAGTCCAGAAAAAGATCTCCTGCCTGACCATTAGTTCTCGGTATGCCGCTTTCTTCTGTGAGATTTTTCAAATCATTCCACTTATTGTTGTACCAGTAATAGTAACCCGTTGAAATCTGCGGTCCTTTTGCCGTATTGAAAACCAATATAAATTTGGTATTCTTATCCACAATCGTCGACTTATCAGATCTGCTTTTTAATGCTGCTCTTGGAATCATAATTTCTTCATTTTTACAAATTAGATCGAAACGTAATGATATCTCGGACAATTGTTTGTGGCTACCTGTCTGGCAGAGTGCTATAAAAGGAACTAGTAACAGGACATAAAAAATTACCCTTCTCATTCTTTGTATCTTTTTTAAGGATTTAACCATTAAATCCGATACAAAAATACCTTGTTGACTTTCAGCTTATTAACTCAAAACAACAAGTGAACCTAGCCATGTAACAAACGGTATGCTTCTGTATATAAGTGGTAAAAACAAAAAAAAGAAAAACCCGTTTCCAATAATTGGAAACGGGTTTTAAATATTTGATGAAGTCATTAATGACTTAAATTTTCTATTTCCTTAGGATCATGTTTATGTTTAAACAGAACGGCAAAAGCAATCGCGATAACCAAGGCGTAAGCTGCAAACGACAACCAGATGGTATGCCAGTCTTTCATCAAGACCGGGTTTGTGAAAATTCCCTCAGTTGAAACTGAATTCCCTTGTCCTTTTACAAATTCCAGCATTTTAGAATTTGTGGTTTCTGTTTGCAAAAATCCGGCTAATTCGGCGGTATTGGTAAATGATTTTGTAAAAAAACGATCAATTGCCCAACCTGAAGTTAAACTTCCTAAAACAGCTCCTACTCCATTGGTCATCATCATAAATAAACCTTGTGCCGACGAACGAATTTTAGAATCGGTATTACTCTCCACAAATAATGAACCAGAAATATTAAAGAAGTCAAATGCCATTCCGTATACAATACAAGACATAATAATCATCCATAAACCACCCACAGGATCCCCGAAAGCGAATAATCCGAAACGCAATACCCACGCCAGCATACTAATCAGCATTACCTGCTTGATTCCGAAGCGTCGTAAGAAAAATGGAATCGCCAGAATAAATAGTGTTTCAGAAACCTGGGAAATTGACATAATTATAGTCGAATACTGAATCACGAAAGAATCGGCATACTTAGGAAAATGCTTGAATTCATCTAAGAATACGTCTCCGTAAGCATTAGTTAATTGCAATGCACCTCCTAAAAACATAGAGAATACAAAAAACAAGGCCATTTTGTAATTTCCAAACAATTTAAAAGCTTCCAGCCCTAAAGTCTCTACTAATGAAGCATCTTCTTTGGTCAGACGCTGTGGTTCACATTTGGGCAATGTAAAAGCGTAAATCCCCAGAATTAAGGCACCTACTCCCGCAATATAAAATTGATATTCCGTTGCTTTGCTTCCACTCAAATTGGTAATCCACATTGCTGCGATAAATCCAATTGTTCCCCAAACGCGAATTGGAGGAAAGTCTTTTACGATGTTTTTATTGTTCAGTTTTAATGAAGTATAAGATATCGAATTGCTTAATGCAATTGTCGGCATATAGCAACACATGGCAGCAAACATTACATATATAAAATTATCCGGTGTGGTAACTTGTGCAATACCAAACAAAACTAATGCATAAATAATATGCAAAAAGCCGTATAATTTTTCAGCATTGATCCATCTGTCTGCAATTATTCCGGTAAGAGTGGGCATGAATAAAGAAGCAATTCCCATGGTTCCGAAAACAAGACCGAACTGGGTTCCTTCCCAGTTTTTAGTTCCAAACCAATAATTTCCAATTGTTATAAGCCAGGCTCCCCAAACAAAAAATTGAAGAAAGCTCATTATAATCAACCTGTTTTTAATTCCCATATGATGAAATTGTCTTTGTAAATGAATGAAGCGGTAAAACTACCATTAAAAATGATATCTGCAAAAAATTAAGCGGTTTTAACAACGTCATGTATTAATTCCAAAACAGCAGAGAATTGTTCTTCACGACTCAGATAGGAATTATCTATTTCTATGGCATCATCAGCAATTACCAAAGGAGAATCGGCACGATGTGTATCGATATAATCTCTTTCGACAACATTTTTCAAAACATCTTCGTACGAAACGTCATCGCCTTTTTCCTGTAATTCATCAAAACGTCTCTGTGCACGTGTTTCTGCGCTGGCAGTCATAAAAATTTTCAGTTCCGCATTCGGGAAAACTACAGTTCCAATGTCCCTGCCGTCCATAACGATAGCTTTGTTTTTTCCCATTGCCTGTTGCTGTTCTACCAATTTGGAACGCACTTCGGAAACTTCAGCTACTTTGCTTACATAGCTGGACACCTCAATGGTTCTGATCTGTTTTTCAACATTTTCACCATTCAGGTACATTTCAGCAAAACCTAAGTCTGCATTGAATTTAAACTCCAATTGGATTTTTGAAAGGGAATCCGTAAGGCCTTTTTTATCAAAAACATCCGGTCCAATAAATTGATTTTGCATGGCAAATAAGGCTACTGCCCTGTACATCGCTCCTGTATCAACGTACACGTATTCTAATTCTTTTGCGAGCTGTTTTGCTAAAGTACTCTTTCCTGTTGACGAAAATCCGTCGATTGCAATGGTTATTTTTTTCAAAATAATCTTTTTGATTTTATAAATTTATAATAAGATGCGGTATTATTTAATAGTAAATATCTAATGATTTTGGACTTAGAATTGTCTGTTATTTTTTCTATTCTTTAAAAAAATCTTCACTCACCATCGGACAGCCCTAACTGCATGAAATATAATAATCCTGTTCATTTTCCGTAACAGCCGAATATTGATGCGGCACTATTGCCCTTTTTAGAGCATTGCTATTCGTCTCGTCTAAACCTGCCGTAACAAAAAGAATTAAATAAAATAGTTTCATAAAATTACCTATTGAAAGTTTAAGATTAGTCCAAAAAGACTCGTATTAGCCGCTAAAGTATATTTTGAATAGGAATAATTAAATTTTAATCGATTCATTTTTAGACCAAATCCTAATGAAACTCCCGAAAAATTACGTTGTTCTTCCACTCTTAATTCTTCCCCTCTTCTGAAGTTGTAACCCATTCTGATGTTAAATGCTTTTTTTGGAAAAAGCTCGAATCCCACAACTACATGTCGCAAAGCGTTATTGACAAAAGAAACTTTTTCTTCTTTGGTTGTCCCGTCAATATTAGTTTCTCCGCGAACGGGATTCGAAAAAGCAACATTCCATTGCTGCAGGTTTTCTAAGGAAAGATGCCAGCGAAGCGGTACGTGTTCCAGCTCTTGCGACACTCCTGCAATGATTTCAAGAGGCAAATTCTCCTTTATTCCGGAATATGTGGTAAACTGTGTTCCAATATTTCGAACTACAAGGGCCAGATTTATATCATTTCGTTCGTCTATATACAAAAACCCCAAATCAATTGCACCACCAATAGAATTGTACGTTTCTAAGGTTGATGTTATTAATTTTGCATTGGCGCCAAAATGAATATTCGTATAGGGAATATTATAGGCATAGCCTAATGAAAGCGCCCCTTCACTCCCTGTAAAATCGGAAGTAGCCTGACCATTCTCATCATAACCATCAAATGTACCATAGTTTATATAACTTACACCTGCATAAAAAGTCTGAACATGTCTGTCATAAGTGTAGGCATATGAAGCAGTTCCGTACGAGGCTTCTCCATAATAACTTCCATAATTTATAGCCAGATGATTATCCATATCTTCATTTAAAGTTGCCGGATTAAACATAACCTGATTGACATCTTCGTCATAAATCGTTATTGTATTTCCGCCTAACGCTGCCTGTCTGGGTGAAGTCGTTAAATTAAGAAACTGATAGGTGTAGCGACCTCCAATTTGTCCGAACGAAACCGAGCAAATCAATAACATTAAAAATAAAACAAGGTGTTTTAACATGCTTTTCTGAGGCGTTCCTATATGGGAATAACGCAAATGCAAATATAAAATTATATAATGGATAAAATAATTTTATATTAGATTCCAAAAAGAAAATTCAAAGTAAAAAAGGGAAATTCCAAAAATTAAATTCCAAATTCCAATTGAAAAGAAAATTCCAAATCCCAATCTTAAGTAAAGCTTGGAATTTGGAATTTAAAATATTGCAATTTTAATGTTTTATTTTAATGTTTTAGCATTTTTGGCATTTTGATCCGTCAGGGCTAAAGCCAGGACTTCACTCATTTCTTTCACATAATGAAAAGTAAGCCCTTCTAAGTATTCAGGCTTAATTTCATCGATGTCACTTTTATTTTCGTGACATAAAATGATTTCTTTTATGTTAGCTCGTTTCGCTGCCAGAATTTTTTCCTTGATTCCGCCTACTGGTAAAACTTTCCCGCGAAGGGTAATTTCTCCTGTCATAGCGAGGCTTTTCTTTACTTTCTTTTGGGTTAACAAAGAAACCAGCGAAGTCAGCATGGCGATACCGGCACTTGGACCGTCTTTTGGTGTCGCGCCTTCGGGAACGTGCAGGTGAATATTATATTTTTGGAATAATTCTACGCTTAGTCCTAATTTTTTGGCGTTTGCTTTTATGTATTCCAAAGCAATGGTAGCTGATTCTTTCATCACAGTACCAAGATTACCTGTAATACTCAACGAACCTTTTCCTTCGGAAATTAAAGACTCAATAAATAAAATATCTCCGCCAACACTGGTCCAGGCCAAACCTGTCACAACTCCCGCTACATCATTGTTTTCGTATTTATCACGCTCTAATCGTGGCACGCCTAAAACGGTCAGAATGTCTTCGTCAGTAACTTTTTTATTATACTCTTCTTCCATCGCTACTGCTTTTGCAGCATTACGAATTACCTGAGCAATTTTAGTTTCTAAATTACGCACTCCTGATTCACGTGTATAACCCTCTACAATTTTCTCTAATTGCTTTTTACCAATGGTCAGATCTTTGGCAGTCAAACCATGTGCTTCCAGCTGTTTTGGAAAAAGGTGTCTTTTGGCAATTTCCACTTTTTCTTCAATGGTATAACCTGACATCTTAATTACTTCCATCCTGTCACGTAATGCGGGCTGAATGGCAGCCATATTGTTGGAGGTTGCGATAAACATTACTTTCGATAAATCGTATCCCATTTCAAGGAAATTATCATAAAAAGCGCTGTTTTGTTCCGGATCCAGTACTTCCAGTAAGGCCGAAGACGGATCTCCGCTGTTCCCGCTTGAAAGTTTGTCAATTTCGTCTAAAATAAAAACCGGATTTGATGTCCCTGCCTTTTTCAGGCTCTGGATGATTCTTCCCGGCATTGCACCAATATAGGTCTTCCTGTGTCCGCGAATTTCTGCTTCATCACGCAGACCGCCTAACGAGATACGCACATATTCACGCCCCAGAGCTTCTGCAACAGAACGTCCAATAGAGGTTTTACCAACACCCGGAGGTCCTGTTAAACAAATAATTGGCGATTTCATATCGTTACGAAGTTTCAAAACAGCCAGATGTTCGACCATTCTTTTCTTCACTTCTTCAAGTCCGAAATGATCTTTGTCTAATATTTTCTGAGCCAGTTTCAAGTCAAATTTATCTTTCGAATATTCGCCCCATGGCAATTCCAAAAACAGCTCCAGATAGTTGCGCTGAATTCCGAAATCAGGAGATTGCGGATTCATTCTGCGCATTTTGGACAATTCTTTTTCGAAATGTTTTTGCGTTTTTTCGTCCCATTTTTTCGTTTTCGCCTTCTGCCCCATTTCATCCATTTCCTCTTCCTGCGAAACGCCTCCCAGTTCTTCCTGAATGGTTTTCATTTGCTGATGAAGGAAATATTCACGTTGCTGCTGATCTAAATCAAAACGGACTTTTGACTGAATGTCATTTTTCAATTCCAGTTTTTGCAGCTCCACATTCATATAACGTAAAGTCTCAAGTGCTCTTTCTTTTAAGCCGTTTATCGATAATAAACCTTGTTTCTCCTTTACGGATAAATTCATATTCGAAGACACAAAGTTGATTAGAAATGACTGACTTTCAATATTTTTAATCGCAAAAGTGGCTTCTGAAGGAATGTTTGGACTTTCTTTAATGATCTGGATTGCCAGTTCTTTGACAGAATCTAAAATAGCAGTGAATTCCGTGTCATTTTCATCCGGACGTTCTTCAGACACTTCTTTTATAGTGGCTGTAATATAGGGCTCTTCTGAAACTACCTGATCAATTTCGAAACGTTTTTTCCCTTGCAGGATAACCGTAACATTTCCGTCAGGCATTTTTAAAACACGAAGGATCCTGGCTACGGTTCCAATTTTATGGATATCATCTTTAGACGGATCTTCATCTTCTTCATTAATCTGCGAAACTACACCTATGATTTTCCCACCGGCGTTAGCGTCATTAATCAGCTTTATGGATTTATCCCTTCCTGCCGAAATCGGAATAACAACACCCGGGAATAATACAGTATTGCGTAAAGGTAAAATAGGCAACGAAAGCGGAAGCTCCTCGTTATTCATTTCTTCTTCGTCTTCCGGAGTTAATAATGGAATTAATTCTGCTTCTGAGTCAAATTCCTGAAGTGACAGATTGTCAATAGTAAGTATTTTATGGTTTGACATAATAATGTATAAGTCGTTTTGTCATTAAAAGTTTCATTCTAAATGTAAACATAATCCCAGATGCTGCCCTTTTTAGCCAAACAATCATAAGTGTATCCTTTACAAGATAGGCGATAAAAATAGACAATCATTGTGCCAAAAGCAAAAAAGACAGTTTTGAAATTAGGAAGAGCATTCAAATTACCATAAAAACAGAAGTTTTAAAAAAAAATACAATTAATTTTATCCAAACTGTAACAAACCAAAAAAAGCCAAGTCATTAGTAAAAAACCAGCAACCAGTACTTGAATATAACAAACCAAAATATCGAAGAATTAATCACGCTTTGTAAAGAGAATAATCAAAAAGCACAATTTGAAGTTTACAATCGTTACTGTAAAGCCATGTACAATGTAGCTTACAGAATTGTAAAAGACGAACATTTTGCACAAGACGTCATGCAGGAAGGCTTTTTGAAAGCATTTACAAAAATAAACGACTATAAGCAGGAAGTTGCTTTTGGGGCGTGGTTGAAAAAAATAATTGTCAATTACAGCATTGACTTTTATAAAAAGAATAACGCTTTTCAGGTAGAAGATCTGAGCAAGACCTTATACAAAACAGAAGAAAACGACAGTTTTTTTTCTGAAAATATAGATCTGAATTCACTTAAAGTGAAACAGGTCCTGGATACAATTTCAGGATTAAAAGACAACTACCGCATGGTTTTAACCCTTTTTTATATTGAAGGTTATGATCAGGAAGAAATCAGCGAAATTCTGAACATTACTTATGCCAACTGCAGAACAACACTAAGCAGGGCCAAAGAAAGCTTACGAAAAAAATTAGAGGAAATATGAAAAAGGAAAATGAAAACGTAGATCAATTGTTTAAAAAATTTGAAAATCAGTGGGATGTTGAAGAGATGAATCCGGACCATCAGCTTGACTTCCTGAATAAATTAAATAAAAAAAAGAAGCCTAAGAAGAATTATTACGCTGTTTGGGGAATTGCTGCTTCGATAGTCCTGTTGCTGGGAATATCTGTTTTTTACAACAATAACCAAAAACCAAAAGAATTCAAATTTGCATCGAATGAAACCAAGAGGACCGATTCGATTTTCAATATTCTAATTGATAATGAACTGGTGAAATTAAAAGAAAAAAGTTCGCCGGAAAACGAGCAGATCATTAACGATGCATTAAAACAGATGAAAATTTTTGATGCCGATTATCAGAAGATCATAAATGAATTGCAGAAAAACGGCGAAAACAAACAAATTATTTATGCTATGATTAGCAACCTGCAAACAAGAATCTCTTTTTTGCAGACCGTTTTACAAAGAATTGAAGAAAACGAAAATTTAAAAAACACTACACATGAAAAAACACTATAACGTACTGATTTTATTCATTTTGATTCCATTTTTGGGATTTGCAAATGATGATACTTTTATATCAAAGCAAAAAACGATAAAAAAGACCTATATCGTTAATTCAAATGCAGGAATTGATATCGATAATAAATATGGAAATATTACCGTAACAACATGGGATGAAGATAAAATTGATCTGGACATTACCATAAAAGTAACAGGAGGAAATGAAAACTGGGTAAACGAAAGACTGAACAGTATTGACGTTGAAATTACAGCCTTAAAATCATTGGTTTCCGCTGTTACTTCTACCGGAAATTCTTCGATAAAAAGTAAAGGAAGCAGTAACAGTTTTGAGATTAATTATGTGATTAAAATTCCAAAAAACGGAACTGTAAAACTTAGTAATAAATACGGAAATATTATTGCGGGCGATTTAGCTTCAACAACCGATATCTTCTGCAAATACGGCAAAATAAGCCTTGGAAAACTAAACGGAAGTGCAAACACTGTGCATATTGAGTATTGCCAGAATTCAAACATCGAGTATATTAAAGGTGGAAATATTCAGGCACGATATTCCGGTTTACGAATTACGGATGCCGGAAAAATCAACCTGGATACCAATTATACCGATCTTGTGGTTGGTGACGGCCAGAATATAAAATACGATTGCAATTACGGGACATTTAAATTTCAAAAAATGGGCAGTGTTACAGGAGCAGGTAATTATCTGACTGTTAGTATTGCAGAGATTTCAAACACATTGATCTCAGATCTTAATTACAGTAAACTAAATGTTGGGATCATAAACGAAAAAGCCAATAATATCAATGTTACCTCTGGTTATTCAGATGTTTCATTGGGCTATGATACCAATTATTCTTTTGATTTTGACATTAATACCAAATACGGAAATATAAAAAGTGACATTTCTTTGGATGTTTCTGTTAACGAAAGCAAAAATGCAAGCAAAAGGATAAGCGGATACAATAAGAAAAAAGGTCAGAACAAAGTCATTATTATTTCAAATTACGGAAATGTAACACTAATCAAAAAACAATAATCTCAAAATCAGTCAAAAAATGAAAAAGTCAATCAAACTATTAATTTGCAGTATACTTCTTTTAAGCACGGCAGCCAATGCGCAGTGGTCTAAAACAAGAATAAAAGGAAACGGAAAAGTGGTAGCCAATAATCGCTCCACAGGCGATTACGACGAAATTAAGGTTTCCGGTTTCTTTGATGTTGATTTGGTTTCCGGAAAAGAAGGAGCGATCACTGTAAAAGCTGAAGAAAATCTACAAGCCTATATTAAAGTTGAAGTAGAAGGCAATGTGCTTAAAATTTATACCGAGAAAAATACAAGCATTAGCCCAGGCAGCGGTAAGACAGTTCAGGTAACCATACCTTTTGAAAAAATATCCGCTATTTCACTTTCAGGTTCAGGTGACATACGATCAAAAAGTACTATAAAATCGGATTCGTTTTCGGCGGCATTGTCAGGTTCCGGTGATTTAAATCTTGCTGTCGATGCAACCAAATTTGACCTTGCGGTAAGCGGTTCAGGAGATATTGTTTTAAAAGGAAATACAGGAAATTTCGTAACGAAATTATCCGGTTCAGGAGATATTGATGCGGCTTCATTAAAAGCTAAAAATGTAGATATCACCATTTCGGGTTCAGGTGACAGTAAAGTATTTTGCAGTGAAAACCTAAAAGCAAGAGTATCGGGCTCGGGTGACATTGAATATGTGGGCGATCCAAAAACAAAAGACACCAAAGTCAGCGGATCAGGAAGTATTTCGAAAGCCTAAAAAATGCGGCTGCTTTCTATTCTTTCAAAGATCATTTGAATCCACCCTAAATTGATTTCAAAAAAAAGACCTGATGGACACTTTAATATCCGTCAGGTCTTTTTACTATATTTTAATAGCTATTATTTTGAAGTGGCATTTTTTGGGATCCTTCTTAAAAGAAAAATAGCTGTTACGAAGAATAATCCCAATATCACGATAGCCGCACGCGGACTGCCGGTAATCTGATCGATAATTCCATAAACACACATTCCGATTACAATTCCGATTTTTTCCGCCACATCATAGAAACTAAAAAACGAAGCGGTGTCTTCTGTTTCGGGCAGTAATTTAGAATAAGTAGAACGTGACAACGCCTGGATTCCTCCCATTACCAGTCCGGCCATAGTTGCCATGGCATAAAAATGCATCGGTAAAGTAATAAAATAAGCAAGGGCACAAAATACAGCCCAAATGATATTGATTACGATTAGGGTTGGAATATTACCCCATTTATCCGAAGCTCTTGACGTTAAAATTGCTCCTAAAACAGCAACCAGCTGTATTAATAGAATACAAATGATCAGACCGATCGTACTTTCTTCTTTTGAAGCCCACTGAATTTCCTGTGCGCCAAAGTAAGTTGCCACCAACATCACGGTCTGTACGGCCATACTTGAAACAAAGAAACTTCCTAAATAACGCTTTAAAGGAATATTTACCTTTAACAAAGCCCAAACTTTTTTTAACTCTTTGAAACCGTTAAACAGTACGTTTTTAGTTAATTTCTGCCCTGTTTCCTTACTTCCTTTTGGTAAAAAATAGTACGTATACTGACTAAAAAGAATCCACCACACGCCAACCATTATAAAAGAATATCGCATGGCTTTCATGGCTGCTTCACCATCAGTTCCGCTAATTCCAAAAAGTTTTGGTTTCATAATCATCGCCAGATTGACGATTAAAAGAATAACACTTCCGATATATCCCAACGAATATCCTTTAGCGCTAATTTTATCCTGCTGCTCCGGAAAAGCAATATCAGGCAGATATGAATTATAGAATACCAGACTGCCCCAATATCCTATCAATCCCAGGAAGTAAAATAGCAGTCCAATATATATGTCGGTCAAATCAAACCAGTAAAGCCCCATACAGGATAAAGCGCCCAGATAGCAAAAGAACTTCATAAATGATTTCTTGTTCCCTACATAATCAGCAATTCCTGATAATAAAGGGGAAATGAACGAAACAACTAAAAATGCCGCTGCCGTTGTAAAACTAATCAAAGCAGAATTTTTTAAATGCATTCCGAAAACATCAATATAATGATCGCGTTCAGAAAATAGAGCTTCATAAAAAATTGGAAATACTGCTGATGCAATCGTTAAAGTATAAACAGAATTGGCCCAATCATAAAATGCCCAGGCATTTAGTAATTTTTTATCTCCCTTTTGTAAATTTTTCATAGAAATGGTTCGGTTAATTAAGCTACGAATTTATCTAATTTTTATTAAGAATTCATTATTACAGTATTAAGAACTTTATTTTTTTTTATGTCTGTAGTCGCAGTTGCAGTTTTCAGTTTCAAGTTTCAAGTTTAAAGTTTCAAGTTTCAAGTTTCAAACCGAGACCGAGACCGAGACTGAGACCGAGACTGAGACCGAGACTGAGACCGAGACTGAGACCGAGACTGAGACTGAAAACTAAAAAAGAGGTTATCTACTTAGTAAATAACCTCTTTTTGGGATACGTAAAAAATACGTCTATTTTATAACTCCAACTTTAAGCGCAGTGGCTTTTGCTTCCGGAATTAATGATTTTATGTTGGCAATCCTTGTCGCATCTGACGGGTGTGTACTCATAAACTCCGGTGTTGATGCTCCTCCGGATTTAGCAGACATTCTGCTCCAGAACGAAACAGCATCGTCAGGATTATAACCTGCAATGGCCATTAATGTCAATCCTATTTTATCAGCCTCCGTCTCGTTTCCTCTGCTAAAGGGAAGCATCACTCCCACTTCAGTACCAATACCGTACGCTTGCGAAAATATTTGCTGCGTTTGCTCTGTCTTACCGCTTGTAGCAGCTCCTAAAGCCACACCTCCTATTTGCTGCAATTGTGCTGCACTCATTCTTTGTGCACCGTGATTCGCTAAAGCATGTGAAACTTCATGTCCCATAACAGTTGCTAAACCGGCATCATTCTGGGTTACCGGCAAGATTCCCGAATAAACCACAATCTTACCTCCCGGCAGACACCAGGCGTTAACTTCTTTATTATCTACTAGTTTATACTCCCAACGATAGTCATTTAAATACTGACCCTGTCCTAAAAATTTCAGGTATTTCTCTGCGGCAGCTTTAATTCTGGATCCCACAACATCTACTCTTTTAGCATCGGCTGTACCCGTAATAACTTTATTTTCAGTTAAAAACTGATTGTATTGCTGAAAAGAAGACGGAAATAATTCGCTGTTTGAAACAAAGTTCAAATTTTGTTTTCCTGTAATTGGATTTGTTGCACATGCAACCAAAAGAATAGTAAATATTCCTCCTATAAAGTATTTTTTCATAATTTTTCGTATTAGCAAAACAAAAATACGATTATTATAAAATCTTCCTTTACATAATTTAACATAAATATATCAAAAATTCGACTACTCCCCAATGATATGAAGTTCACTAAATTCCTTATTTACAATCAAAAAATGGCTTTCGGAAAAACTTACTTCGTCAAAAGCGACTCTTTCGTTATCAATTTCTATTTCGGTAACTTTAAACGGCAGTCCAATTAAATTGATTTTATAGGTACTGTAATTCGTTTCAAATTTTCCTTCTTTATGCAGCTGAACGATTAATTCTTTTTCTTTGCCAATTGCAGTTAAGGAAAGAAAACTGTAGCGTCCTTTTTTATAATCATATCCATCCTGTGAATCTTCGTAAACAAATGATTTCTCTTTTCCGTTTTTAAAGTATAAATCCAGTGTCAGTTCATCAAATTCAAGCTCTCCCACATATTGCTGAACAGGATATTTTGGAATAATGGCTCCCGCTTTTACAAAAATCGGAATTTCGTCAAATTTAGTATCCACCCAGACTTCCCTGCCCCCGTTTGAAAATTCATTCGTCCAGTAGTTATACCACTCCCCTCTTGGAATATACATACGTCTGCCAACAGCGTTAGGTTCAAGTATAGGACAAACCAATATTTGATTTCCGAAGATAAATTCATCATTTCGATAATGCGTTTGTGTATCTTCCTGATCGTAGTATACCAAAGGTTTTAACATCGGAATGCCTTCTTCAATGTACTGCCAGAACATGGTATACAAATAAGGCAATAACTGATATCTAAGGCTAACGAATTTTCGGGTAATATTAATGACTTCTTCGTCGAACGCCCAGGGCTCCTGATTACCATGATCTCCTGAAGAATGCGTTCTGCAAAACGGATGAAATACCCCTAACTGAATCCAACGGGCGTACAATTCTCCGGTGGGCTGCTCGGCGAAACCTCCAATATCAGATCCTGTAAAGCCCATTCCTGAAATAGACATTCTTTGTACCTGTATGTTGGCAATCCATAAATGTTCCCACGTCGCTACATTATCTCCCGTCCACGATGATGTATAACGCTGTGCTCCAGAATAAGCAGATCTTGTAATCACAAAAGGTCTTTTCGGATACGCAAATCGTTTTACCCCATGATAAGTCGCTCTGGCCATTTGCGTACCATAGATATTATGGGCTTTCCTGTGGCTGCAGGGATTTCCGTCATACACATGGCGAACATCCATGGGGAAAGTCTTATTCGGAACCTCCATAACGGCTGGTTCATTCATATCGTTCCAAACTCCTTTTACCCCAAAGTCTGAAATTAATTCTTTAAATAATCCTGCCCACCATTCTCTGACTGCGGGATTTGTATAATCCGGAAAATTACATTCACCGGGCCATACTTTTCCTTTCATATAAGGACCATCGGCTCTTTTACAGAAATAATCTTTCTCTAATGCTTCCTGGTAAACGGAGTATTCTTTGTCGATTTTTATTCCCGGATCAATAATTACAACCGTCTTAAAACCATCTTCGGCCAATTCGGCAATCATTCTTTTCGGGTCCGGAAAATATTCCTTGCTCCAGGTAAAACATCGAAAGCCTTCCATATAATCGATATCCAGATAAATGGCATCGCACGGAATTTTGAGTTCCCTGAATTTTGAAGTGATTTCTTTTACTTTACTTTCCGGATAGTAACTCCATTTGCATTGGTGATACCCTAAAACCCAAAGTGGGGGTAATTCCGGTTTGCCTGTCAAATCAGTGTAGGTCGTGACAACATCCTGCATTTGTGGCCCGTAAATGAAATAATAATTCATTTCACCACCTTCCGCCCAAAAACTCGAAACATTTCTTCTTTCCTGACAGAAATCAAAAAATGTCCTAAACGTATTGTCAAAGAAAATACCGTAAGATTGTTTGTTATTTAATCCGATATAAAACGGAACTACCTTATATAGAGGGTCCTGTTCTTTTTGAAAAGCGTATTGATCGGTAGCAAAATTTTCCAGCCTTTTGCCTTTTAAATTCATTTGGGTGGCCTTATCTCCCAGTCCGTAAAAACATTCCCCGTCTTTGGAGGATTTACTCATTTTTACGATATTTCCGCCATATTCGTAGCTTTCTTCCCAATGAAAACCAAGCTCGTCTTCCAGAATAAGAAAATCATTTAAATCATAGATAGACAAACGAAGATCTGCCTTCTGAATTTTACATTTGACTTTGCTGGTTCTGATCTGAAAATAAGTTTCTTCCTCTGTAAGCTCAAGAAAGTTATAACCGTGCAATTGTGTTTTATCAATTGCATACGAAAAATCATTACTAAAATAGCCTTTTGTCGTAAAACGAAACCGAATTAAACTGTCTCTGAGAATGGTAACTTTTAGGATTACTTTATTATCAGTATGAAAAAAAATGGAGTCCCCTTCATGTTCATAGGAAACGATTTTTGATGGATATAAATCGCCTTTGTATTCTAATGATGTGTTTGTAATCATATCGATAATGAATTAGTTATAACAACGCTACCTCTTCCAAACATACAAAAAAACTATATAAGCCGCTATGAATATGAAGATTATTCACGAAAACGTTTTTTCTGTATGAGTGATAAATTCGGCAGTAAAAAACCAGAAAATCGATAATTTATCAGCTCAAAATTAACAAAAACTCATCTCGAAAAAACAGGCTGAATTTTATTCAAAAGAATATACGGTTACACTTAAAGGAGGCAAAATTAATTCGACAGAATAATCCCTGCCATCATAAGGTGACGCTTCAATTTTCAGTGGACCTGAACTACCAGTTCCGCTTCCGCCATAAAGCTTGTCATCACTATTAAATACGGGAACTAATTTTCCTTGCTGAGGAATTCCGATTCTGTAATTTTCGCGGATCACGGGAGTAAAATTACAAACTACTACTAAATTTTCTTTCGGATTGTTTCCTTTTCGAATGTAAGAAAGAATGGCATTTTGATGATCGGAATAATTGATCCATTCGAAGCCTTCACCGCTAAATTGTTTTTCATACAAGGCCGGTTGCGTTCTATACAACTGATTCAGATCTGTGATTACTTTTTTAATTCCGGAGTGGTAATCGTATTGCAGTAAATGCCAGTCGAGGCTGTTTTCAAAATTCCATTCATCGCTTTGTCCAAACTCAGAGCCCATAAACAATAATTTTGTTCCGGGATGCGTAAACATATACCCGTACAACAAGCGTAAATTGGCAAACTTCTGCCATTCATCGCCGGGCATTTTATTTGCAATAGATTTCTTTCCGTAAACCACTTCATCATGCGAAAACGGGAGCATGAAATTTTCGGTAAAAGCGTATGTCATCGAAAAAGTCAATTCATTTTGATGGTATTTTCTATAAACCGTTTCTTTTTGGAAATATTTCAACGTATCATGCATCCAGCCCATCATCCACTTCATTCCAAAACCTAAACCACCCGTAAAAGTTGGTCTTGAAACCATAGGAAAGGAAGTGCTTTCTTCGGCAATAGTCTGAACTCCATCGAAATTAGCGTAAATGACTTCATTGAATTCTTTAAGAAAACTGATGGTATCAAGATTTTCTCTTCCACCATAAATATTAGGTTCCCACTCTCCTTCTTTTCGGGAATAATCAAGGTACAGCATCGAAGCCACAGCATCGACCCGTAAACCGTCTGCATGATAATGATGTAGCCAGAAAACGGCATTACTAATCAAAAAAGCACGCACTTCATTGCGGCCATAATTGAAAACAAGGCTTTTCCAATCGGGATGATAGCCTTTTCTGCGATCCGGATGTTCATATAAGTTTGAACCGTCAAAAAATCCTAAACCGTGCGCGTCATCAGGAAAATGAGACGGAACCCAATCCAGAATAACTCCAATTCCTGCCTGGTGCAATTTATCGACCAGCACCATAAAATCCTGCGGTTTTCCAAATCGGGAAGTCGGTGCAAAATATCCGGTGAGCTGATATCCCCAGGACGGATCGTACGGATATTCCATTATAGGCATGAATTCGACGTGCGTAAAACCTGTTTCCTTTACATAGGCTACCAAATCTTCAGCCAGTTCCAAATACGTTAAAAAACGATTGTTTTCGCCGCGTTTCCAGGAACCTAAATGCACTTCGTAAACCGAATAAGGTTTGTCCAGGCCATTCTTTTCCTGACGCGATTGCATCCAGTTTTCATCCTTCCAGTTATACTCCAGATCCCAGACCACGGAAGCCGTATGGGGTGGTTTTTCACAATATAAAGAGAATGGGTCTGCCTTTTCGGTGACCACGCCATCTCTATTCGATTCAATTTTATATTTATAAAGGGCACCTTTTTCAATTTGAGGAATAAACCCTTCCCAAATGCCCGAAGAATCCCAGCGTACCTGCAATTGATGTTCTCGTCCTGTCCAGTAATTAAAATCACCTACAACAGAAACAGATTGTGCCGTTGGAGCCCAAACCGCAAAATAAACGCCTTTTACTCCATCAACTTCTATTAAATGCGCACCAAGTTTTTCATATAATCTGAAGTGTTTCCCCGCTTTGAATAAATCAATATCAAAATCAGTAAAAAGGGAGTGTGTGAGGACTTTATTCATATTTGGTTTTTAAGGCAATACATTAATTTTAAAGCTTTATTCAATTCTAAAGTTATCTGAAAGGACCACACCTTTTTTAATAACCACAATACCATCTTTAATACTGTATAATTCGTTGGTAAAATTGTCTAAATGTTTGCCGCCATTAATGTGAACATTGTTGCCAATACGCACATTTTTATCTACAAGAACATTTTTTATAAAACAATTTTCTCCTATTCCAATATGAATTTTATTGTTCTCAGCATCTTCATGCAGTTCATCAAGGTCCTGGTAAAAATCATTCCCCATTACATAACAGCTCTCCAGCACTGTTCCTTCACCAATTCTGGAACGAATACCGATTACCGAACTCTTAATTTCTTTCGCATTAATAATACAACCCTCAGAAATCAGGGACTGATTGATAACGGAATTTCTAAACTTTGACGGAGGCAGTAATCTTGGGCGCGTGAAAATTTTATTGTCATTGTCAAACAAATTAAATTCCGGAATATCTGCCGTAAGACCGATATTTGCTTCAAAAAAAGATTCAATATTCCCAATATCTGTCCAATAGCCTTCGTACTGATAGCTTAGAATTTTATGTTTACCAACAGCTTGCGGAATAATTTCCTTTCCAAAATCTTTGGTATCGGGATCAGACATCAAGTCTTCCAGCAATTTTTTATTAAAAATATAAATCCCCATTGAGGCTAAATACTTTTTGCCTTTGGCCTGCATATGTTCACTTACTTCTGATTCCCATTGCGGTAAAAGTGAAGCATCGGGTTTTTCAATAAAAGCTTCTACACAATTCTCATGATCTGTTTTCAGAATTCCGAATTCCGGAGCATCTTTTGCATTTACAGGCAATGTCGCAATAGAAATTTCTGCATTACTGGCAATGTGAGCCTCCAGCATTTCATTGAAATCCATCTGATACAACTGATCACCGGATAAAATCAGGGCATGTTCGAAATCATGCTTTTGAAAATGTGACATACACTGACGAACTGCATCCGCCGTACCCTGAAACCAGGTCGGATTATCGGGAGTTTGTTCAGCTGCTAAAATATCAACAAAAGACTGGCTGAAAATACTGAAATTGAAGGTGTTTTTGATATGTGCATTCAGAGATGCAGAATTAAATTGTGTCAGTACAAATATTTTAAAAATATCAGAATTAATACAATTTGAAATTGGAATATCAACCAGTCTGTATTTTCCCCCAATCGGAACAGCCGGTTTTGATCTTGTTTCTGTTAAAGGGAATAAACGAGATCCCTGTCCTCCTCCTAAAATAATGGCAACTACATTTTTCTTTTTAAACTTCATTTTGCTGAATTATTAAGTTGTATATTTTTATATATTCCTCACATACTCTTTCCCAGGAATGGTCTGTAGTCATTCCTCTTTCAATTATTTTATTGAAATTTATTTTATCGTCATACAATTTTACGGCACGATTAATCGAATAACAAATGTCTCCGACAGAAGCCTGATCATGACAAATTCCGTTTCCATCATCCCCAAAATCAATTACGGTATCACGCAATCCACCCGTTCTTCTGACAATAGGCACCGTTCCGTAACGAAGTGCGTACATCTGATTTAAACCACAAGGTTCCACACGCGAAGGCATTAAGATAAAATCAGAACCCGCATAAATCAAATGGGCCAATTCTTCATTATATCCTATAAAAACATTGTAATTTCCGTTATAATCATTTCTAAGCTGCGTCAATTGCGACTCAATCTCCGCATTCCCCGATCCGAGAATCAGGATATTTATATTTTCAAAATTCTCCGATAAAGCTAAAGCGGAAGCCTGAGGCAGTAAATCCCCGCCCTTTTCTTCAAACAATCGGCCAATAAAGCTAAACAGTGGTTTTGCAGGATCTAAATCAAATTGCTCACAGAGTTTCTCCTTATTTTTTTGTTTGCCCGGACTAAACGTTCCGGTTGTATAATTCTCATAAAGCATTTTATCTGTAGACGGACCCCAGATTTCAATATCAATTCCGTTTAAAATACCTTGTGATTTGCTTCGGACGGTCTTGAATAATTCTTCCAGCCCATTAGCAGAATAATTGATTTCATTCAGATAACTTGGTGAAACCGTTGTAACGGCATGGGCACATTTAATTCCAACCGCCAGAGAATTTATAGCATTATTCCATTCTAAAAAGCCCACATGAATTAAATCGAATTCCGGCAAATAATGCAGTTTATCAAAACCAAACCAGCCTTGATACAATCCGTTATGGATGGTAATAACTGTTTTTACATTTTTTATTCTTTCATACTTGTAAGCATATTTTATCAAAAATGGGATAACACCCGTATGATGATCATGACAATTAATAATATCCGGAACCGTTTCCCGGCCGGCAATCCAGTCTAATGCCGCTATCTGAAATGATAAAAAGCGTTCAATATCATCTTCATATCCGTATACATTGGGCCTGTCAAATAATTCCTTAATTTCGATCAGATATAATTCGTATCCTAACTTGTCTGTTTTCTCTTTTAAAACGCTGAATGGAAAATCAAAACTTCCTAATTTGATTTCTCCCCAGTGCACACATTCAAATTCATTTTCTTTTTTGAATTTCGTATCATAACACGGTACAACAACACGAACCTGATGACCTGCCTTATTCTGATATTTTGGCAATGCCCCTACAACATCGGCCAATCCGCCCACTTTTGCCATAGGATAACATTCAGCACTGATATGAAATATTTCCATTTTAGAAATTTATAAATCTTTTAAATTATTAATCAAAAGCAAAATTCTTTTTTAAGCAACCATTTATTAATTATGTTACTTTTATGTTCTTTAAATTTAGGAAAAAATATACAAAGTAAAGACTCGAAAAAAAAATTATCGATATGGCAAAAAAGACTTCTAATCCTACTCAATCCTTAAAAATTCCGCAGTTTATAATCATATCCAGTAAAATATGCGCTTTTATTTCTACTAAATTGGCTACAAAATACGCAGCAAGGCTTTTTACATCCCCAATAAAACATAAGGTTCCTAAAAGAGAACAGGAAATGGATCATAAAAGCATTCAAAAAACAATCTATGTTCCCGCTATTAATAAAAGTATTGTTACCTATGAATATGGAAAAAGCCAAAAAAAAATATTGCTGGTTCATGGCTGGTCCGGACGCGGAACCCAATTATTTAAAATAGCCGATGAACTTTTAAAAAATGGTTATGCAACCATAAGTTTTGATGCTCCGGCTCATGGAAAATCAGAAGGAAAAACAACAATTATGTCTGATTTTATAGAATCTGCTTTAGAAATTGAAAAGTATTACGGTCCTTTTGAATTTGCAATAGGTCATTCTCTGGGAGGAATGTCGGTTCTTAACGCAATTAAAGACGGATTAAAGGTCAAAAAAGCAATTATAATCGGAAGTGGAGATATTGTACAGGATATTTTAGATGATTTTATCTCAAAATTAGGATTGAAACCGCAAATGAGTACACTCCTATGTAATTATTTTGAAAATAAATATCAAACCAAAATGGATAATTATTCTGCTTACAGGGCAGCTTCTAAGGTAAAAATTCCTGTTTTAGTAATTCATGACAATCATGACCCCGAAGTTGCAGTAAAAGCAGGAATCCATATTCACGAACATTTAGAAAACGGAACCTTAATGTTAACGGATAATTTAGGGCATAGGAAAATCTTAGGAAATCAAAATGTCATTAAAAAAATAATAGATTTTATCAAAAGCACTTAATTTTGTATTTTACAGTTCACTCTTAAAGAAGCTAAAATGGATTTATTTGAAGAAACATCGGATTGGGGCACAAAGCTAAAACCTCTGTTAAAAAAGTACAAGGGTAAAAAACATCCCCTTGAGTATCACAGTACCTATCAACTACTTGTAATGGTAGTTTTGTCTGCACAGGATTCTGACGCCAATATAAATTCCATTGCTCCTGCTTTGTTTGATAAATTTCCAACTTTAAGCAGCTTATCAAAAGCAAATACAGAAACTTTTTTGCCCTATATAAGTAAAGTCAGAAATTATCCGACTAAAGCCAAATGGTTATTGGAGATCGCAGAAACACTTCAAAAAGACGAAAATATCCCGTTAAACATGAAAGAATTAACGGATTTAAAAGGTATTGGAAGAAAATCTGCAAATGTAATATTAAGAGAAACCCATCAGCCGGCTGAAGGCATCATCGCCGATTTACATGTGATTCGGGTTGCCCCAAGAATCGGAATAATCAAAGAAGCCAAAGATGGCAACAAAGTAGAAAAAGAGCTCATGCAGGTACTTCCGAAATCCATCTGGTCTGAAATTGGAATGGTAATTTCGTTTTTAGGACGTGAAATCTGCAGGCCCAAACCTAAATGTGAGGAATGTTTAATGAAAGATTCTTGTCAATACTATGCAACACATTTAATTCCATAATTATTTTCTTCTTGTGTCAATCAGATAAATAATTTACCAATTATCTTTCTCTTTAAACAAAGTAAAAGTATTTACACCGGAATGACTTAATTTGTCATTGAAATAAAATTCATAAGGCGTCCAAACATGGGCCATACTTCCATCAATTTGAATAACAGAACTTAATATCTTTTCTTTAAATGTAACATTCGAAGGAATTGCAGCAATAGATTTATAGAACTCTTTAACGCTTTCGTCTGATAACTTGTTTCCCTTTATTGTACTTTCTGAAATAGATTGCAAAATAAGTTTATCCGAACAAACCAATTTCAGTTTGATTGTATCTTTTTGATGAAAAGCAACAAAAAAATTATCAATCACTTCCTGGACTTCTTTTTTTTGAGCATTACAAATACCCCCGAAAAGCAATAAAATAAAAACAATAACCTTTTTCATAGAAATAAATTTAAGTTTTAGATTAAAAGTATAAAATTTAATTCATTAATGAATACTGGTATTCAACTTATACCTATCTCATTTTGCGCTGTAGCCATTTTATAAATTATTTCAGCCGTTTAATGGAATCTCATGTCATCAGGTATTCTGTTCGGGCGTTTCCCTTTGGGCCGGGCTCTTCGCTAAATCTTTTGCGGGATTGCTTCACATGGCAATTTACAGACCTGACATTCCCCGCAAAAGGATATCGCTGCGATCCCTAACGCACTGAGGTATAAATACAAAATTCCAATTCCGACAGCCATCGGGACAAGCCCCAAATTCCAATACTTGCCGCACAGCTTTGCGTCCTTTGCGATTTTGATAGGATGTAGTAAACCCTTTTGCGTGCTTTGCGGTTAAAATCCATCAAGAAAATCACTCCGTAATATCATCAGCTATTTCGTCCGGGCGTTTCCCTCCGGGCCGGGCTCTTCGCTAAATCTTTTGCGGGGTTAATTTAGTGCGGCTTCGCCACAGGTTTGGGATTCCCGCAAAAGGATATCGCTGCGATCCCTAACGCACTGAGGTATAAATACAAAATTCCAATTCCGATAGCCATGGGACAAGCACCAAATTCCAATACTTGCCGCATAGCTTTGCGCCCTTTGCGATTTTGATAGGATTTAGTAAACCCTTTTGCGTGCTTTGCGGTTAAAAATCCACCCAACAAATCACTTCTAAATATCATCAGCTATTTCATCCGGGCGTTTCCCTACGGGCCCGGGCTCTTCGCTAAATCTTTTGCGGGATTGCTTGAGTTTCTAACTCACAGGTTTGGGATTCCGCAAAAGGATATCGCTGCGATCCCTAACGCACTGAGGTATAAATACAAAATTCCAATTCCGACAGCCATCGGACAGGCCCCAAATTCCAATACTTT
>NZ_JAJMOY010000020.1 GCF_020991415.1 Flavobacterium sp. ENC
TCTAAAATCTAAAATCTAAAATCTAAAATCTAAAATCTAAAATCTAAAATCTAAAATTACTCCTCTTCCTGTCCCCAGGTCGACGGACTTCCGTTCCATTCCTGTAAGGTCGATTGCTGGTCTTCGGTAATGTATTGTTTCTGAACCGCTAAATCCAAAAGGTTCTCGTAATTGCTTAAGGTAAACAAATCAATATTGGCCTTTTTGAAGTTCTCTTCTGCCACATTAAAACCGTACGTAAAAATCGCTGCCATTCCTTTAATGTTAGCTCCTTCATTGCGTAAAGCTTCCACAGCCATCAGACTGCTGTTTCCGGTGCTGATTAAATCTTCTACCACAACAACATTCTGGCCTTTTTGCAAAAAGCCTTCCACCTGGTTTTGTCTTCCGTGTTTTTTGGCTTCAGGACGTACATATACAAAAGGCAGTCCGAGGCTCTCGGCCACCAAAATACCAATTCCTATCGCTCCGGTTGCAACACCTGCAATCACATCCGGTTTCCCAAATTGTTTCTCAATATTCTTTGCAAACTCATCACGAACATAATTTCTGATCGTTGGAAATGAAAGAATTAACCTATTATCGCAATAAATAGGAGATTTCCAGCCAGAAGCCCATGTAAAAGGATTTTCTGGATTCAATTTAATTGCATTTATTTGCAAAAGCAATTCGGCTGTTTTTTCGGCAGTATCTTTATTAAAAATCATAGTACAAATGTATAAAGTTTTTGTGAACGACAAACCACTTTTTTTGACAAATGAAATCTCCAGAGAGACTAATTTTCAATTATTCCTGTTAGAGAGTATTGATATTGAGCAGCTTATAGTGAAAATATTTCAAAATAAAATTCAAAAAGCGTACCTCTACCATCCTGATGAAAAGGAAATAATGAAAACGCTCAAGGCTAAAATTCCTGTAACGAAAGCCGGAGGAGGATTGGTTTACAATAAAAAAGGTGAGGTTTTATTTATTTTCAGAAACGGAAAATGGGATTTACCGAAGGGTGGAATCGAAAAAGGCGAAGAAATTGAAGACACCGCCATGCGCGAAGTTGAAGAAGAAACCGGTGTTGGAAAATTAAGTATTACCGATAAACTTCAAAAGACGTATCATGTTTTTAAACGCAACGGAAAATACAAACTCAAAATCACACACTGGTTCGAAATGAACTCCGATTTTGAAGGAACTCCGCAAGGCCAGATCGAAGAAGGCATTGAAAAAGTAGCCTGGCTCAACCCGGAGCAAATCAAAGAAGCACTTAAAAATTCTTATGAGAATATTAAATTATTATTTGCAGAAGAAAATCAATATCAATAAAAAAAATCGCAATAGTACATTGCGATTTAGATCCATTTTCAGAACATAGTTTTATTCTTTATAGCTAAAAATAAACTCAGATTTATAATCGTTTGCTATTTTTCCGCCATTGTTAGTACTAAAGTTCTCCGTCATTTTTGTCATTCTTTCCTTATTGTCAAAAGTGTAATCTGCTTTTGTGGTGTAAACAACACTGTAATTTGAACTTTGATAAACGAAAGTGTCACTGTATTCCGAAATTAAGTTTTCAGAAAGGTCAATCATTAAGGAGTAATTAAAATTTAAGAAACTGTTTAAAAAGCTGTTAAGTTTCCATTCTTCGCCAAACAGCAGTTTTTTGTAACTGTAATTATTTTTGAGGTTAGTGTACTTATAACTCATAAAACGTTCGCTTAAACTTCCGTTGTCCCCAACTTGAGAAAACTTTTCTAAATTGCCGTTTGCGAAATCATATTTGTAAAAATAAGCTCCTGAAAAGATCGTTCGTTTTTCTATTTCATTATTCGAATTAAGCGAAATCTCCAACGATTCTGCCGGATTATTTTCGCTGGTTTTTGTCAAAACTATTTTGCCTGCAAGATGTGTAAAAACAAATTTGGCATTCACGATTTCATCATTTGCCGGACCTGACAATTGTTTTATTTCGGTTATTTTTCCGGCATCACTGTACAGGAAAGTGGTTGTTACTAAAATTTCCTCCGAAGCATTGTAGTCAATTATTTTCGAAACCAGATTCTGATTGTTATAAGCGTAGTTACTATGTTTACCATCAGAGCTTTTAACCGTTGTAAGCTTCTCATTTTCAAATTGCATATCCTGAGAGTAAATCAGTGAATTTTTATAATAATCATTAAATCTGATAGAACTAAGATTGGTTTTAATTTCTGGGTCCGTAATTTCTTCATTAGAGCAGGAAACAATTGCAAGTACAGTAAATAATGCGATGAGCTTTTTCATTTCATTTTGTTTTAAGTTATATTCTCTAGTAGCATATGCTGAGAATAGTTGCGTATTAAAATGTTAAAAATGAAATTGTTGGTTATCCGGGCGTGCCACCATTTAAAAAAAGGCCTGACCAACTTTGCGTTTATGAGGCCTTTTTTTAAATGCTGTCGGGCTATCCGCGCTACTACGGTAGCGTGCTTCTATCCCTCACGCGGAGCGGCACTTTGAGTAGGAATTTTGTTTTCAGACTTTAGTTTTTTGTGCTGGTTAGGCTTTCAATATTAGTGATTGATTTAAATCTGAAAAAATACAGTAGCAAAAAGTCTTACAGTTTTTTCATTGAAATCCCATCCGGATTTTGGCTGAATCATATCATTTAACTACGAATATCAATTAAAACCCCACAGTTATAAATCGGTTTGCCGGACTACAAAAATTATTGTTTTACTTTATAAAAAGAACACCTTTTAGCCTTAGCTGCAGCAGTTTAAAATGTGTTTTTATAAGAAAATCAAAATAATAATCTAAAGAGTTACACGATGAAAGAAAATTTTAAGAGAGCAGCAGCTATAATTACTGCTGTGTTGATTGCTGTTTTTTTTACAGGCTGTCAGCAGGAGGACGAAGTAAGAGGAGTTCCAGAGGGGACAAAAGTCCAGGCTGCCAAAGAATGGTTTAAAGAGTATGAAGGAAAGGGCG
The DNA here is from genome assembly GCF_020991415.1 of Flavobacterium sp. ENC. Classification (GTDB taxonomy): domain Bacteria; phylum Bacteroidota; class Bacteroidia; order Flavobacteriales; family Flavobacteriaceae; genus Flavobacterium. Next base: position 2,962 of record NZ_JAJMOY010000020.1, read on the forward strand.
ATAATTATGTGTACCTCCAGAATCTCATTTACGATTGGCCTGGGGCGATCGTGAAACAAGCTGAAGACGGGACTGAAACGATTGTGATCCCGATAAAAGAATTAAAAACAAACCAGTCAGAAATCTGGCAACAGCGCTTATACCTC
>NZ_JAJMOY010000021.1 GCF_020991415.1 Flavobacterium sp. ENC
AGCGGCCAATACATCGGACTGGTCCTGTAATACCGGATATAGGAATATTTCTTTCAATCCGATGGCTACCGAGAATTCTTCCTGTATCCTGTTGGCAATCTGAACGGCTTTTAACGAATGCCCGCCCAGCTCAAAGAAGTTATCGGTGATCCCGATTTGCTCTGCCTGTAATACGGTTTTCCAAATGGCAATCAGCTGCTCGTCCCTTTCGTTTCGGGCTTCCTTGTATTCTTTTGCCGAAACCGCTATGGGATCCGGTAATTTATCTATTGCAATTTTTCCGTTGGCGGTTATCGGAAAAGATTCCATGGCAATTAAATACGTGGGAACCATATAATCCGGTAACTCATTTCGCAAATACTCACGCAAATCGGTTTGGCTACTTTTTCCGGTATAATAACCCACTAAATGTTGTATGTTATTGGTATTAAAGCCCGTCACATAACTGTCGGTCACACCTTCAAAAGCAATAATGGCTCTGGCCACTTCCATTGTTTCCACACGATAGCCACGGACTTTCAGCTGATGGTCTTTTCTTCCCACAAAATGGATATTTCCACTTGCATCCCAATAGCCTAAATCACCTGTTTTGTATAGTTTTCCATTCCCAAAAGGATTGTCAATAAAACGTTCTGCCGTTTGTGCCGGCTCGTTGTGATATCCCAATGCAATCCCGCTTCCGCCCAAGTACAATTCCCCAATCACATAGTTTGGCTGTAGGGCTACATGGTCGTTGCAGATGTAGATTTGCCTGTTGAAAACAGGAGCTCCGATACAGTTGGAAACGCTTGTCTCTTCTATTTCATAATAACTGGTACAAACCGTGGCTTCTGTCGGACCGTACGTATTGTACAGTTTTACTTTTTCTGAAAAATTGGAAATGTATTCCAGTCTCAGGGCATCTCCCCCGCTGATCAGGATTCGCAACGACGGTATGTTGCTGTTGTCCTCTGCCAGTAATTCGTTAATGCTTTGTATTACCAGCGGCGTACTGCTTAACAGGGTAACCTTATGTTTTGCTGTTAAACTCAATAAAGCTTCGACGTCTTTTCCGCCCGAAGGGGTGAGTATCAATTCACCGCCCACACTTAGTATTGGATAAATTTCTTCTACACTGGTGTCAAAACTAAAGGATGATTGCTGAATCACAACATCATTTTCTGTAAGTCCAAAATAACGGATAAACGTTTGTGTATAATCCTGTAATGAACGATGAGGGATCATCACGCCTTTTGGTTTTCCTGTCGTGCCTGAGGTATACATGATATACGCCAGGTCGTTATTTGAAGGCTCGATTCCTTTATAACTACTATCGTATTTTGATAATTCGGAAATAGTAAGTTCCAGTTTTGAAACCGATGCTTCAATTTCTACATTCCGGCTTATGATTAGTACGTCTAATCCGCTGTCTGTTATCAGGTAATTTTGGCGTGCCACGGGATAGTCCTTGTCAATTGGAACATATACTGCTCCGGATTTCAATACCCCAAGCATTCCGATAACCATATCAAAATCACGATCGGTCATTAAACCAACGACTGTTCCGCTTTTAACCTGATATTCTTTCACCAACTGATCCGCCAGTTGATTCGAAAGTACTTCTACCTGCTGATAGCTAAGGCTTTCTCCCTGATAAGTTAAACATTTTGAGTGGGGTGTTCCGGCGGCCTGTTTTCTGAACAAATCGATGATAGACGCTGCTTCATATTTATTGCTTTCTCCTTTGCTGAAATTTAGGATAGCTGCTTCTTCCGATGGTGACAGGATGTTATAGTTTTCAATAGCCTGTGCCGGATTTACTACTATTTTTGATACTAAGTTTTCGAAAGACGCTATAAAAACGTTTAATTGTTCCGCCTTGTAAATCGCTGTATTGTAACGAATGGTTAATGATAAGGTATCGTTGCTTTCCTTGAATTCCAATAACAAATCGTTCAGGCTTGTCGGCGTTTCGATCGTTTCACTGCTAATGGAGACGTCCTCGATTAAATCGTTAAAACCTAATGCATTTTCGAAGTTCTGGAACAATACCAAAACATCCAATAGCGGTAGTTTACCCATAATCCTTGGTAAGCCCAATTCCGAAATCAGCGTATCAAACGGGTACGACTGATGGCTGTATCCTGCCAATAATTCCTCATGTACCAATGATAGTAAGTCCGTGAAGCTGTTTTGGGCTGAAAAACCGATTCGAATCGGAAGCAGGTTTAAATAATACCCCACCTGATCCTCCAGGTCCTGGTGTATTCTTCCCGCTGTATCGGTTCCGATAATCAGGTCTGTTTGTCCGGTAAGCTGATACAATACACTACTCAAAACACTCATGATACCCGTAAAAGTGGTTACCTGCTGTGATGCGCAAAGTGTTTTTAATTCCTTACTGATTGCAGGGCTGAAACTATGATGCAAATAGGCGCCTGAAAAAGACAGCGCATCTCCCCCATTTTTGGCAAAAGGCAATGCTAAAACCGGCAGTTCGCCTGAAAAACGATTCAGCCAATAGTTACGCGAAGCCTCATAGGAAGCCGTGGAAACATACGAATGGTACCAGGCGACGTAATCTTTGTATTGTAAACGCAGCGGCGAAAGCGCAGGTTGGTTTCCTAAACTATATGCTTTATAAAGCGATTGTAATTCCTTGCTGATGATATCAACAGACCAGCCATCGCTGATAATATGATGGATGACAAAAATAAAATAATACTGTGACCCGGATATTTTTATAAGTTCCACGCGAAGCAACGGCCCTTTCGATAAATCAAAACTACTGTTGGCAACTTCCTGTGCGCGTGATTTGGCTAAGGCTTCCGGTGCAGATTGACCACTGAAATCCAATACGCTCACTTCAAAGTCAAAAGAAGCCGCCGGGATTACCTGTTGGTATATTTCTCCTGATTCCGTTTTGAAAACGGTGCGTAAACTGTCGTGGCGGTTCACAATCACTTTCATCGCACTGCTAAAGTCCGTTGGGTT
>NZ_JAJMOY010000022.1 GCF_020991415.1 Flavobacterium sp. ENC
GAGTTACTTGCGAAGATTTCTCGTTCCTCGAAATGACAGAACTGCACGATACAGGGATTTAACTCATACAAAAAGAGGATGTCAAATTTTGACATCCTCTTTTATGCTAAAAAATTATTCCTTATTAAAATAGCTGGCAAAAACCAAAACATTACGGTGTGCTTTGTCCTAGTACCAAAGGCAGTGAGTAAAAGACTCTTATTGGGATACCTCTTTCAAATCCAGGATTCCATTTTCTTGCTTGTGTAATTATTTTCATTACTTTATCATTCAGCATGGGGTGAACACCTTTTATTATTTTGGGTTTAGTCAGGCTACCGTCTTTATCTACTATAAAACTTACAAGCATTTTTTGTCCGTTAAGGCCATCAAAGTCCATTATATATGTTGACATTTCCCTTTCCATATAAGTATAAAAAGATTCTATGCCTCTTTTTGGTGATGGAAACTGAGTTACAACATTGTACGAATGCTCCACATTCAGACTATCGATACTTGCACCTGATACCAGCTTTCCATTTTCATAATATTCTGTAAAGCTATATTTCTGTTTGCTACTTTTCCCTTTCCAAATTCCATCATGCAAGCCATTTTTTACTTTTCCTCTTTGCTCAAAATGGCCTTCATCATTATATTCGTAGTCCCCATTACCATCTGTTACTTTTTGTTCTTTTTGAGAATTCCAGTAATTGTTTATCTTAAAACGGATTCTTTTATCGGAATTTTCAAAATATTCAATTTCAGATTTTACATTTCCGTTTTCATACCATGAAAATTCTTTTCCTGTTTTCTTTCCATTCAAATAATTGACTGTTGCCTGCTTATTCCCGTTTTCATAATAATAGATAAATTGCCCTTCTTCAATTATTGTATCTCTATCTGATGAATTACCGATCATCTGCAAAGTCTTCGATCTATAATAATCTTTAACCCGATACAATTTTTTATCTGAATAATAATCTTCAACTACCCTGATATACGCATAGTTTTCACTGTATGTTTCTGCCCATGCAGCGTCTAAATACGTTATTTTATTTTCTGTTGCCGGAGTCTGGCAGAATACTTTTGCCGCTAGGAATAAAAAACAGACTGCCCTGAAATAATAATGAAAAAAAAGTTTCATAATCTGTGTTTTTAAAATTATAGAAATTGTTTATTGTTTACCAAATAGCAAGGATTTGCAATAGGTGTCTGTAACGATTCGGAACAGGTGCAACCATATGTTTTCTGGTAAGGATTGCAAATCTTGCTAACATTTGAAATTACTGTTTAGTTAATCTCATTTTAACCTCTGGAAATAATTGTGCCGCAGCCCCATTGGGACAATCCTTTTCAAGTATAATATCGCGTTGTGGTATTAAAAATAATTCCATTACAGAGTCAGAATTTTTAGTTAGCATAACATAAAGCTCACCTCTTTGTCCACAATCAAATTGACGCCCTCCATATGATAATACAAAAAACGTTTTATCATAATAATAATTTTTAACCACGTAACCACTATTATCCGGTTCTGCTCGCGTATCCTCTAATATTCTGCCACTAACGTCTTTAATTAAATAACGCATTACTAATCTGTCTTGAGTTATTCGAGAAGGTTTGTCTGTTATTTTAGAAAATATTAATTCATATTTTTTTCCTTCATAAGTTCCTTTCCAGGTTCCTACATATTTATCCCGAATACCATTTAGATCCTTAAAATATGTTATACTTTCAGGAATACCAATACCTGCATTTATATAATCTATCTTTTTTTCCATTGGAAGGACTGATTGAGCTTTACATGCTGAAATACAAAGTATTATCATGTATAAAAAAAGTTTCTTTTTCATAATGTTTGTTTTAAATATTTAGGAACAAGGCATTGTTGCTACTTTATTATTATCATTTAATGTTTTTTTGGCAGCTGTACCATCTTTATTTATTTTAAATAACGAAATACTGTTAATGCCAATATTTTCTTTTATAAATTTTAAAAAGCCAAGTTCTCTTGAATTATTTTCTTGCATAACTTCTTTGTACTTATCATTCATTACCTGATCGAAATTTAATCCCATATTAAGATCACTGTAAGCCCCCTCAAATCTTAAGGCATAATCTCCTTCACTTGAAATCATCATTCCATACACATTCTCTAAAGGAATATTATTTCTATGGGCATTATCTAAAAGCGCAATAAACGATTTCACATCTGAAGGTGAAAACATTCTAATTGGTTTACTTATTTCCTGCTCTCCATTGGAATCGACTTTTCCAGAGTCATAATCATCAATATGCGTGTGCATATAACCAATGGTATTAGGATCTTTGGGCAAGCTCATACTGTCATTACTCAAATTATCCAGAGGCGTAAAGGGGCCATTTTTGTTTTGTGAATATCCTGTTTCTCTTTTTAAACCCGTTTTCTTTCTTAATTCTTCCTGTTTTGCCAAAAAATTAGCATTAACCATTTGTTGCTTTATTTTATCACAGGGATTTGCAGCCGTTGCAGGAGGAAGACCCGGACTGCTATCACTACTACCACCCCGATTAGAAGTCTACCACCCCGATTAGAAGTATATGCTA
>NZ_JAJMOY010000023.1 GCF_020991415.1 Flavobacterium sp. ENC
TCGTTGAAGTGGCTGTATCGCAATTCCCCGGATTGTTGATCTCACAGATGGTATATTCTAAATTATAAGTGCCTGCCGGTGTGTTGGCTGCAACTGTTACTGTACCATTTGAATTGATCGTAAGTCCTGCCGATATTGGCGTCGTTACGGTTAATTTTACGTCTCCCGGATTGGTTCCGATTACAGCTTGTGCTGCGTTTACGGTGTCACCTGCGATTAATGAAACTATTGTCGTTCCTCCTGCATTTCCGTTTATGGATCCCAGGTTATCTGCAACGGCATCAATTCCCGGTGCTGTGATTGTTACCTGCACTTGGTTTGAACTGCAGTTGGTTAGGTTTAACAACTCACAGATTTCATATCTCAGTTGGTAAGTTCCTGCCGGAGCGTTGGCTCCTAAAATTGCGTTTCCATTGGTGTCTACTGTCAAATATCCTTTTGGATCGGCTGTCGTCACGGTCAGTTTTACGTCTGATGGAATTAAAGCGGCTCCATTTTTAGTGTCATTGTCAAAAACATTAACGAGTGTCTTTGGCGTATTCGAACTAAGGGTTGAAGGAACTGCATCTAAATTCGCTACCAAAGTTGCTGCTGTAACTACAACTGTTGAAGTTGCCGTATCACAATTCCCCGGATTATTGATTTCACAGATCGTATATTCTAAATTATAGCTTCCTGCCGGTATGTTGGCCGCCACTGTTACGGTTCCGTTTGTATTTATTGTCAGTCCTGCTGGTATCGGAGTCGTGACGGTTAGTTTTACGTCTCCAGGATTTGTTCCGATTACGGCTTGTGCTGCGTTTACCGTATCACCTGCAATTAAGGAAACTGTTGTGGTTCCGCCTGTATTTCCGTTTATGGATCCCAAGTTGTCTGCAACAGCATCAATTCCCGGTGCTGTGATTGTTACTTGTACCTGGTTTGAACTACAATTGGTTGGGTTTAACAACTCACAGATTTGATATGTCAGTTGGTAAGTTCCTGCCGGAGCGTTGGCGCCTAAAATTGCGTTTCCATTGGTGTCTACTGTCAAATATCCTTTTGGATCGGCTGTAGTTACCGTCAGTTTTACTTCTGATGGAATTAAGGCTACCTCATTTTTAGTGTCATTGTCAAAAACATTTAGGAGTGTCTTCGGTGCATTTGAACTAAGGGTTGAAGGAACGGCATCTAAATTCGCTACCAGAGTTGCTGCTGTAACTACAACTGTTGAAGTCGCGGTATCGCAGTTCCCAGGATTGTTGATTTCACAGATGGTATATTCTAAATTATAAGTGCCTGCCGGTGTGTTGGCCGCAACTGTTACGGTTCCGTTTGTATTGATGGTCAGTCCTGCCGGTATCGGAGTCGTTACCGTTAGTTTTACT
>NZ_JAJMOY010000024.1 GCF_020991415.1 Flavobacterium sp. ENC
CTGGAAGAATCAGTATATGAATCGATTCCGGTAGCAGCTGTTCAGGACGGATATCCGCTATCCTACGCACAACGAAGATTATGGTTTTTGGATCAGTTAAATGAATCATCCATTGCTTACAACGTTACCTTCGGACATTGGCTTCAGGGACCTTTAGAAATAGAAGCCTTGTCGTATGCTTTCAATGCCTTAATAAAAAGACATGAAAGTTTAAGAACGGTGTTCAGATGGGAAAACGAAGAAGTAAAACAATACGTAAAAGCTTCTGAAACGATTGATTTTACAGTAGAAAATATAAATTGGGAAAATACTACAGAGGATGATGAAACGGCAGTAAATACTATTTTTAAAGAATACAATACTGCTTTTAATTTATCGAAAGGACCTTTGTTAAAAGTATACGCGTTCAGGCGTGCAGCAGAAAAGCATTTCCTCTTCATCAACATACATCATATTATTGCAGATGAAATTTCTGTTCAGCTGCTCATTGCAGAACTGCAGGAATTATACAACGCTAAAATTAAAGGAAATCAGATCGTAACAGAAGCGTTAAAAATTCAGTACAAAGATTTCGCGGTATGGCAGCAAACGTCAAAGAAGCATGAAGACATTAGTCATAAATCGTATTGGTTAGAAAAATTATCGGGTGAAATTACCCCGTTGGATCTTCCAACATCATTCCCAAGAGGCATGCAGCAAACATTCACGGGAAAACGTCTGAAACATACATTTGGACAGGAAACAAGTGTAAAGTTTCATTCGCTGTTAGAGCAGCAGCAGTCATCGCTTTTCATGGGTGTGCTTTCTTTGGTAAAAACGCTTTTATACCGTTACACCGGAACGCAGGACATCATTATCGGAACTCCAATATCCGGCAGGATACATCCGGATTTGGAAAATCAGGTAGGATTTTATCTGAATACCTTAGCGCTTAGGGATGAAGTTTCCGGAGATATGAGTTACCAAGCTTTACTGGCACAGGTTAAAGAAACCTGTTTAGACGCTTATGAGCATCAATGGTACCCTTTTGATTTGTTGGTTGAAGAGCTGGATTCTGCACGTGATTTGAGTCGTTCCCCATTATTTGATGTAATGGTGGTTCTGGAAGACATGGAACGTTACGATAAAAAACTTTCCTTCTCCGGTATCACTATTGAAGGAGAATATACAGATGAAGAAACAAGTAAATTCGACATTACTTTTTATTTCAGCAAGCAAAACGATAATTTACAGCTAACGATTGAATACAACACGTCGTTATTCTCCGTTTCGCGAATTGCAAGAATGGCTTCGCACCTGGAAGAATTACTAGCGTTGGTTGTTGCCGCTCCGCAGACCAGCATTGGTT
>NZ_JAJMOY010000025.1 GCF_020991415.1 Flavobacterium sp. ENC
TATCGGAGTCGTTACGGTTAATTTTACGTCTCCAGGATTTGTTCCGATTACAGCTTGTGCTGCGTTTACGGTATCACCTGCGATTAATGAAACTGTTGTGGTTCCGCCTGCATTTCCGTTGATTGAACCTAGGTTGTCTGCAACAGCGTCAATTGATGGTGCTGTAACTACAACTGTTGAAGTCGCCGTATCGCAGTTGCCCGGATTATTGATTTCACAGATGGTATATTCTAAATTATAAGTACCTGCCGGTGTATTGGCCGCCACTGTAACGGTTCCGTTTGTATTGATAGTCAGCCCTGCTTGTATCGGAGTCGTTACGGTTAATTTTACATCGCCAGAATTCGTTCCGATTACGGCTTGTGCTGTGTTTACGGTATCACCTGCAATTAATGAAACTGTTGTGGTGCCGCCTGCATTTCCGTTGATTGAGCCTAGGTTGTCTGCAACAGCGTCAATTGATGGTGCTGTAACTACAACTGTTGAAGTTGCCGTATCGCAATTCCCCGGATTGTTGATTTCACAGATCGTATATTCCAAATTATAACTTCCTGCCGGTGTATTGGCCGCCACTGTAACTGTTCCATTTGAATTGATCGTAAGTCCTGCCGGTATCGGAGTGGTTACCGTTAATTTTACGTCTCCCGGATTCGTTCCGATTACAGCTTGTGCTGCGTTTACGGTGTCGCCTGCAATTAAGGAAACTGTTGTGGTTCCGCCTGCATTTCCGTTGATTGAGCCTAGGTTGTCTGCAACGGCGTCAATTGATGGAGCTGTAACTACAACTATTGAAGTCGCCGTATCGCAATTCCCCGGATTGTTGATCTCACAGATGGTATATTCTAAATTATAAGTACCTGCCGGTGTGTTGGCAGCCACTGTTACTGTTCCGTTTGTATTGATGGTCAGTCCTGCCGGTATCGGAGTCGTTACGGTTAATTTTACGTCTCCCGGATTTGTTCCGATTACAGCTTGTGCTGCGTTTACGGTGTCACCTGCAATTAATGAAACTGTTGTCGTGCCTCCTGTATTTCCGTCGATCGAACCTAAGTTTTCTGCAACCGCGTCGATTGATGCTGCGCTAATCGTAACTTGAACTTGGTTTGAACTACAATTGGTTGGGTTTAACAACTCACAGATTTCATACGTCAGTTGGTAAATTCCTGCCGGAGCATTGGCTGCTAATATCGCA
>NZ_JAJMOY010000026.1 GCF_020991415.1 Flavobacterium sp. ENC
GATTGGAGTCGTTACGGTTAATTTTACGTCTCCAGGATTTGTGCCGATTACGGCTTGTGCTGCGTTTAACGTATCACTTGCAATTAATGAAACTGTTGTCGTGCCGCCTGTACTTCCGTTTATGGATCCCAAGTTATCTGCAATAGCGTCAATTGATGGAGCTGTTACTGAAATCGAAACTGTAGCTGTGCTGCAATTTGAAGTATTTAAATTTTCACAGATTGTATAATTAAAAGTATACGTTCCTGCTGGAGTATTTGGCTTAACTGTTACTGATCCTGTACTTGTATTAAAACTTAAAACAGAAGGTAAGCTACTTGCTAATGTAATAGTAACATCATTTCCAATCAAAGCATTACAATTCAGAAGATCATTATTCAAAACATTTGAAACGGCTGTTCCTCCTAAATAACCATTAAATGAAGCTACGTTATCATCTTTAGCCAGAATTGGCCCTACGATATTTACATTCTGCGTACAGGTTTGCGTATTTCCTGAGTTATCGGTAACTGTCCACGTTACGGTGGTTACTCCGATTGGATATGAGCTTGGTGCATTATTCGTAACCGAAGCCACGCCGCAATTGTCAGCTGTTGTTGGAGTGCCCAAGGCAACTCCTGTTGCGGTACATGAATTGACATCCGTAGTTTTTGTAACATTCGAAGGACATGTAATTGTTGGTTTTTGGGTATCGCTTATCGTTACGGTTTGCGTACAAGTTTCTTTATTTCCTGAGTTGTCCGTCACGGTCCATGTTACGGTGGTTACTCCGATTGGGTAAGAAGTCGGTGCATTATTCGTTACCGAAGCCACGCCGCAATTATCGGCTGTTGTCGGGGTGCCCAAAACAACTCCTGTTGCGATACATGAATTGGCATCCGTAGTTTTTGTAACGTTCGAAGGACACGTAATCGTTGGTTTTTCGGTATCAGATATCGTTACGGTTTGGGTACAAGTCTGTGTATTTCCTGAGTTGTCCGTCACGGTCCATGTTACGGTGGTTACTCCGATTGGGTAAGA
>NZ_JAJMOY010000027.1 GCF_020991415.1 Flavobacterium sp. ENC
TGCCAAACGTGTTGGACTCTCGCAGGTTCCCACTTTTAGGGAACCGTAATACACTTTATTGTTTTCCAAAACTGTTGTTGACGAAACTACTGTTGTTCCATCAGCAGAATCGTACCAAGTAACATCACTTTCGTTCGTTACCAAATCAGCTACGGTTTTATTATCCACTTTACAGAATTCCTGTGTGGCATGTGCAGTTGTTGGCGTTTGCGGATCACTTAAAGTTACTGTTACCGCCAAACGTGTTGGACTTTCACAAGTTCCTACTTGTAGTGAACCGTAATACACTTTATTGTTTTCCAGAACTGTTGTTAACGGAACTACTGTTGTTCCATCAGCAGAATCGTACCACGTTACACCTGATTCAGTCGTTACCAAATCAGCTACGGTTTTATTATCTACTCTACAGAATTCCTGTGTGGTATGTGTAGTCGTTGGTGTTTTCGGATCACTTAACGTTACTGTTACCGCAAGTCGTATTGGACTATCACAAGTTCCTGTTTTTAAAGATCCGTAGTACATTTTATTGTTTTCCAAAACTGTTGTTAACGGAACTACTGTTGTTCCATCAGCAGCATCATACCAAGTAACATCACTCTCGTTCGTTACCAAATCAGCCACAGTTTTATTATCCACTTTACAAAATTCCTGTGTGGTATGAGCAGTTGTTGGTGTTTGCGGATCGCTTAATCTCACCGTTACAGCCAAACGTGTTGGACTCTCACAAGTGCCCACTTTTAGGGAACCGTAATAAATTGTTCCATCGGTTAAAACTGTTGTGGACGGAACTACATTTCCTTCTTTTTCAGCATCAAACCACGTTACACCTGATTCAGTCGTTACCAAATCAGCTACGGTTTTATTATCTACTCTACAGAATTCTTGTGTGGCATGTGCAGTTGTTGGTGTTTTCGGATCACTCAAATTAACCGTTACCGCCAAACGTGTTGGACTTTCACAAGTTCCTACTTGTAGTGAACCATAGTAAATTGTTCCATCA
>NZ_JAJMOY010000028.1 GCF_020991415.1 Flavobacterium sp. ENC
GGGACTATCGCAGGTTCCTGTTTTTAGCGAACCGTAATAAATTGTTCCATCAGTTAAAACTGTGGTTGGCGGAACTACGTTTCCTTCTTTTTCAGCATCATACCACGTTACACCTGATTCAGTCGTTACCAAATCAGCTACTGTTTTATTATCTACCCTACAGAATTCCTGTGTGGTCTGAGCAGTCGTTGGTGTTTTCGGATCACTCAAATTAACCGTTACCACCAAACGCGTTGGACTCTCACAAGTACCCACTTTTAGTGAACCGTAATACACTTTATTGTTTTCCAGAACTGTTGTTGACGGAACTACTGTTGTTCCATCAGCAGCATCATACCACGTCACATCACTCTCGTTCGTTACCAAATCAGCTACCGTTTTATTATCCACTTTACAGAATTCCTGTGTGGTCTGAGCAGTCGTTGGCGTTTTCGGATCGCTTAATCTCACCGTTACAGCCAAACGTGTTGGACTTTCACAAGTTCCTACTTGTATTGAACCATAGTAAATTGTTCCATCAGTTAAAACTGTGGTTGGCGGAACTACGTTTCCTTCTTTTTCAGCATCATACCACGTCACACCTGATTCTGTCGTTACTAAATCAGCTACGGTTTTATTATCTACTCTACAGAATTCCTGTGTGGTCTGTGTAGTCGTTGGTGTTTTCGGATCACTCAAATTAACTGTTACCGCCAAACGTGTCGGGCTTTCGCAAGTTCCCACTTTTAAGGATCCGTAATAAATTGTTCCATCAGTTAAAACTGTGGTTGGCGGAACTACGTTTCCTTCTTTTTCAGCATCATACCACGTCACACCTGATTCTGTTGTTGCCAAATCAGATACGGTTTTATTATCTACTCTACAGAATTCCTGTGTGGTATGTGTAGTCGTTGGTGTTTTCGGATCACTCAAAT
>NZ_JAJMOY010000029.1 GCF_020991415.1 Flavobacterium sp. ENC
TATCTTTCCATTGGGGGTTAACGGGAATTTTTCGATGCCCGTCAGGTAGGTTGGAATCATGTATTCCGGTAAACAGCCGGTCAGGTATTTTCTCAGGGAGTTGCTTTCTACCTCTTCGCCGGTGTAATAACCCGCCAGGTGTTTCTCGCCATCGATTTCCATTCCCACCACCACACTTTGCTGTACGCCTTCATAGCTTAACATCGCCGAGATGATCTCTTCCAATTCGATTCTATAACCGCGAATTTTGATCTGATGGTCAATTCGGCCGTAGTATTTTATGCTGCCTTCCTCGTTCCACATACATAAATCACCAGTATTGTACATCACGGTATTTTCCTGGTACGGATGTGGAATAAAAGATTTTGAAGTCAGTTCTTCCTTGTTTTGATACCCAACGGCAATTCCGGCCCCGCTCATGTAGAGCGTTCCGATCACGCCAATAGGCACCAGTTGCAATTCTTTGTCTAAGATATATGACTGCATGTTGTCAACAGGCCGTCCGATGTACTGAATGTCCTGGGTTTCTCTTACCTTTTTATAAGTCGAATATACCGTAGTCTCCGTTGGACCGTACATATTCCAGATGGTTTCCGAATATTGGATAAGTGATTCTCCAAGGGATAACGATAATGCTTCTCCTCCTGTAATGACACGCACTTTATCGCTTCCTTCCCAGCCGGCATCTACCAGCATCTGCCAGAAGCCCGGTGTGGCCTGCATGATTGTCGGATCGTGTTTGTCAAACAATTCGATGATCA
>NZ_JAJMOY010000003.1 GCF_020991415.1 Flavobacterium sp. ENC
ATCGCAAAGGACGCAAAGCTGCGTGGGAAGTATTGGAATTTGGTGCTTGTCCCGATGGCTGTCGGGATTGGAATTTTGTATTTATACCTCAGTGCGTTAGGGATCGCAGCGATATCCTTTTGCGGGAATCCCAAACCTGTGGCGAAGCCGGCCTAAAGCAATTCCGCAAAAGATTTAGTGAAGAGCCCGGCCCGAAGGGAAACGCCCAAATGAAATAATTATAAATTGAAGTTCTAAGTTTAAGGTTCTATCTTTTTTTTAAGGTATTCAAGCATCGGTTGTGTTATTGGCTTGGAAAGAAAGTCTATAATTATGGGGTATTTCTTTGCTTTAGCTAAATCTTCAGGATCAATAGTGGAAGATAGAACGATTACATTTGCATTGTTGAATTCGTCGTAATCTGAAGACGTAAAATGATCCAGGAATTCCCAGCCACCCATAACCGGCATATTTAAGTCTAAAAAAATTAACTCCGGTTTTTTACTGACTGTGTTTTTACTATTGTGGTATTTTAAGTTGTTGAAATGATGCAATGCTTCTTCGCCGTTTTGTGCCGTGATCACTTCTTTGGAAAAGGAAGATTTTGAAATTACTTTTTTGCACAACATTAAGGTGATCGGGTCGTCGTCGATACATAAAATTTGCTCAAGCATCATGTGTTAATTTTTAAATGTTATAGTAAACGTGGTTCCTTTATTAACCTCGCTTTCAATACTTATTGTGCCTCCCATAGTTTCTACCTGTGATTTTACAAGATATAGGCCTAAGCCTTTACTGTCCGGGTAATTATGGAATCTTTGATAAAGTCCAAAAACCTTATCTCTGTTTCGTTCTAAATCTATTCCGATTCCGTTATCTTTAAATGTTAGCACGGCTTTATGATCGATTTGTTCTGCGAGAATTGATATTTTTAATTTTCTGTTTTCTGATTTGTATTTAATCGAATTGGTCAGCAAATTAAGCAAAATACTTTCTATGTAAGCTTTATTGGTGTTTAATAATGGAACTTTGTCAAATTTGAGTTTGATAATAGGTTTGTGCAGTTCTATTTGAAATGATAACTGGCTGAAGACGTTCTCGAAAACTTCTTTTAAGGAAACTTCTTCTTTTTGCATCGAAGGGTTGTCTTTAATGATAATAACCTTTACTAAATCGTTGATTGTTTCGTTTAATAAATGTGTTGATTTGTTGAAGCCTGTCAGGATTTCTTCAAGTTCGGGATTTTCTATGGGAATATCTTCTATCAGATTTAACAGGCCTATTAAATTTGATAATGGTGCGCGAAGGTTGTGCGATGTTATATAGGAAAATTGCTTTAAATCCTTGTTGTTTTGGGTCAGTTCACGGATCAGATGTTCTTTTTCTGTTTCTAACTTTTTTTCATCGGTTATGTCTCTCTGGATAGAAATCCAATGCGAAATTATGCCTTCATTATTAAATATCGGAATCATGGAAAAACGAACCCAGTATTCTTCTTTTTGTTTGGTATAGCTAATGGTTTCTATTAAGCATTCTTCCTCGTTTTTGATTGCTCTTAATAGTTTTTTCAGTTCTTCGGAATCTGAATTTGGACCTTTGTTGAAGATATTTGTTGATTTTCCTATGATTTCATTAGGCTGATAACCTGACATTTGAGAGAAAGCAGGATTAATATAGACTATTTTAGGAATTCTTCCGTTTGCTGAATTTGCTTCCGTAATTAATATCGAATCTTTAGATTGTGTGATTACGGTTTCTAAAAGTTTTAATCGCTGTTCTTCTTCTTTTTGCTTTGTGATATCCTGAATGGCTCCAATCATTCTGATAGCCCGTCCATTTTCGTCTTTTAGTAAAAAGCCACGATCTAAGACATATTTATAAGTTCCGTCGGCGCATTGGAAACGATATTGATCCTGCCATTTTTCGGTTTTCTGTTCAATAAATGAATACAGTTTGATTGACATTCTAATACTGTCTTCGGGATGGATTTTATCAAACCACCACTTTGAGGTTTTACCAACTTCGTTCTGTTTGTAGCCAAAAACACTTTCAATGCCTTTGTTCCAGCCAATGCTGTCTTCCTGGATTTTCCAGTCCCAAATTGTATCACTGGTTGCTTTTGCTACAATGTCATATTTCTCATTTGATTCTTTAATTTCTTCGTTTGTCTGTTTTAATTTTTCAAAAACAGCGATATTTTTGCTTTCGTTTTTAGAGAGTATGTATTTGAAAATTAGACCTGTAATTAATATGAATAAAATATCTTTAAAAAAAAACAAATAAAAATATTCTTTGGAGGAGATAAAAGTGGTTAGTAATTTATGACAGATAATAGCCATAAATAACGAAATGATAATATAAATTAGAGTAATTTGTATAGTTTTACTTTTCATTACTCAAATATAGTTAAATTAACCATAATTAAACAATAATTGAAACTCATTTTGGCTCCTGAATTTACATTGATTTAATCAACTAATTACTTGTCTATACGCAAACTATCGCAGAAACGTTTTTTATATCAAAATAAAGTGTACCTTTGCACCCATTAAAAATCTCAGATGGAATCTATTAGAAACATTGCAATTATTGCCCACGTCGATCACGGTAAAACCACTTTGGTTGATAAAATTATGTATCACTGTCAATTATTTCGTGACAACGAAAATACAGGTGATTTAATTCTTGATAATAACGATTTAGAGCGTGAGAGAGGTATTACTATTACTTCGAAAAACGTTTCTGTTCAATATAAAGGAACAAAAATCAATATTATTGACACTCCTGGCCACGCGGATTTTGGAGGTGAAGTTGAACGTGTATTAAACATGGCCGATGGTGTATGTTTGTTAGTCGATGCTTTTGAGGGCCCAATGCCACAAACGCGTTTCGTACTACAAAAAGCTATTGATTTAGGTTTAAAACCTTGTGTAGTTATCAACAAAGTTGATAAAGAAAACTGTACTCCTGAAGAAGTTCACGAGAAAGTTTTTGACTTAATGTTTGAATTAGGTGCTGAAGAATGGCAGTTGGATTTTCCAACAGTTTATGGTTCTGCTAAAAATAACTGGATGTCTGATCATTGGGAAAACGTAACTGATAATGTTGAAGCATTATTGGATATGGTTGTTGAAAATGTACCAGCTCCTAAAGTTTCTGAAGGAACACCACAAATGCTAATTACTTCTTTAGATTTCTCAGCCTTTACAGGTCGTATCGCTATCGGTCGTCTGGAAAGAGGAGTTCTTAACGAAGGTATGCCAATCTCATTAGTAAAAAGAGATGGTACTATATCTAAATCCCGTATCAAAGAACTTCATACTTTTGAAGGACTTGGCCGTAAAAAAGTACAACAAGTTATTGCCGGAGATATTTGTGCAATCATTGGAGTGGAAGGTTTTGAAATTGGTGATACTATTGCTGATTTTGAAAACCCGGAAGGTCTAAAAACGATTGATATCGACGAACCTACTATGAGTATGTTGTTTACAATTAATGACTCTCCTTTCTTTGGTAAAGAGGGTAAATTTGTAACTTCTCGTCATATTAGAGAGCGTTTGACAAAAGAATTAGAAAAAAACTTAGCAATGAAATTGGGTGAAACTGATTCTGCTGATAAGTTTATGGTTTTTGGTCGTGGAGTACTTCACTTATCTGTTCTTATTGAAACAATGAGAAGAGAAGGGTATGAGTTACAAATTGGTCAGCCACAAGTTATCATCAAAGAAATTGATGGTAAAAAATGTGAGCCTATTGAGGAATTGACTATCGATTTACCAGAAACTCTTTCAGGTAGAGCGGTTGAGTTCGTTACAATGCGTAAAGGTGAAATGCTAAGTATGGAAACTAAAGGTGACCGTATGATTGTAAAATTCAATATCCCATCACGTGGAATTATTGGATTGCGTAATCAATTGCTTACTGCTACTGCTGGTGAAGCGATTATGGCACACCGTTTTATTGGATACGAACCTTACAAAGGAGAAATTGCCGGACGTAACAAAGGTTCATTGATTTCTATGGAGAAAGGAAAAGCTATTCCATATTCTATCGATAAATTACAAGATCGTGGTAAGTTTTTTGTTGAACCAAATGCTGAAATCTACGAAGGTCAGGTAATTGGAGAAAACTCCCGTGGTGATGATATGTGTGTAAACGTAACTAAAGAGAAAAAACAATCTAACGTTCGTTCTTCAGGAAATGATGAAAAAGCGAGAATTATCCCTCCGATTATTTTCTCATTAGAGGAAGCTTTAGAGTACATTCAAAAAGATGAATATGTAGAGGTTACGCCAAAATCTATTCGTTTAAGAAAAATCTACTTGACAGAGACAGACAGAAAAAGATTTAAATTCTAATATTTGAATTTTATATATAAAAAAGCCATCCGACGCGTCGGATGGCTTTTTTTATGTCTTCAGGTTTCGAGTAGTGTTATCTTTTGATACTGAAATGTCCTTTGATATTTTTGCCATTTGTAAAGATCAAATCAAACCAGTAATCGTCAGAAGGAAGTTGCTGACCGTTAAACTGACCGTTCCATCCCGGGCTGTTTTGGGTCATTTGTTTTAATAATTTCCCGTAACGATCAAAAATTGAAAGTCTGTAGTCCGGAAGCTGGTCTAAGTTTTTAATCGCCCACAGATCATTAATACCATCTCCGTTTGGTGTGAAAAATTTAGGATAATCCAAAACGTACACTAAGTAAAAATTCGAGATGCCGCAGTCGTCTTTACTTTGTACAACTGCATTATAAATTCCCGGACTGACATTTGCGAAGAAAGGGTCATCCTGAAAATCAATTCCATTTAGGGAGAATTCATAATTTCCAGTTCCGGTATACTGTATGGTGACAGAATTATCGGTACCTGAAAAATCTTTAATAACAGCTCCGGTAATCATGGCAGGTTCAGATAAGATTACCTTAAATTTTTTAGTCTTTTCACAGCCAAATTCATTCGTTACTTTTACAGAATAATCTCCGGCCTCAGAAACTGTAATGAAATTATTGGTATTGTTTGTATCGGTACTCCATACGTAGGTGGTGAAACCCGGATCTACTGCTAAGTCGATTTGAGTGCCTTTACATAAACTTTTAGTTTCTTCCTCAAAATTAGGAGGGTCAAAAGCGTTTACGACGAGTTTAATCGGTGCTATTGCATAACAGTCAGCTCCGTTTACGGCACGTGCATAAATAGTTTGTGAGAAAGCGGTTGTGTTTTTGAAAATGTTGGGCAATGCATTTGTTTCTGCAAAAGCATCAGCAGTATTTAAATAATAATGTATTACTAATCCGGCTGGAAGTCCTTTTCTGACCTGAGGAGTTACCTGCAAATCAAGATCGAACTGATAAAAACCGTCCTGATTATCATCGAGGTCACAGGTTGGTATCGGATCCTGATCTGGAATCGTTGTGCCTGAAATCTCCAGTGTTATCTGTGGCGTTTTAAAACAGCCATATTTGTTTTCAATTCGGGCAAAAATAACCTGATTAGCACTTTTGTTGGTATATTTTTCAGGACTAGCAATTTCATTGGTTTTTGATTGAGCATTGGCTAATGATTCATAATATCCTTTGTTTACAATGGATGCATCATTATTTTTAATGATATCAGCGGCTTTCGTTAAATTAAAAAGAGCATTTCCGTCTGTATTATCATCGCATTGGATCAATTTTGTATTGTTTGCTATAATTTCAGGAGTAAATTCAAGCTGAATTTCGCCAGTTAGCACGCAAGTTGATCCTGTTATTGTTGCTTCTACTTTGTATTTTCCGGAAGCTGTAGCCTTGTATACCGGACTTGTTTCTAAATTGATGACATTTCCGTCCTTAAACCATTTATAGGAGTAGGAAGCTGGTAATTTCGTATCTAAAGTTATTGATTCTCCAAAGCATACAGGTTTACCGGTTAGCGCTGTCTGATCCGGGCCAAAATCAATTTTTGAAGAAAAGCTACCCGATTGTAAAAAAACTGCCGAGTCATATAATCTGTTATCGTCATCGGCAATTACCAGTTTTACATGGTATTTTTTTCCGGTAACGACAGCTGTCTGAGCATTCATAACGACTGTTTGTCCGGCATAATTTATAGGACTTGCATTGGTATTAAGTCCGTTAAAATAATGTATATTGGATTCCGGACATCCGGGATAAGGATCTCCGTTAATATCATAACCGGGCTGAATCGTCGGGCGAATATTAATAGATGATACAGGTGTGTCTGTACCAGGCAGCACAGCCAGATTTTTATATTCATCATTCGTCCCGGCTTCTTTGATTAAAAAAGCAAACCCGTCTGAATAACGGCAGGGAAAAAAAGACTGATATTCATTGGAAGCAAAAATATAATTAAAGCTCAGAAAATCAGTTAAGGGAACAAAGTCAAATTCCAGTACTGTGGCATTTATAGAATTAATTCCTAATATCTGATTCAGTTCAAAATCTCCTTGCCATTTGACATCTCCGCCACCCTGATTGCTTATATAAGGCCCTCTTGCTGCTGAACTTGTTGAAGTGGTCAGGACAATACCTTCTGAAAAAGGAAAATTACTTGTTCCTGCATTAAAGTAGGCAAAACTGTTTTTTCCGGGTGTAAAAGTGTCCCCGGTTCCGGAAACGTTTGTAACCGAAACGCAGGAACTGTTTACTAATGTATTTTCAATTAACTGTTGTGGTGTTCTCTGATTGTTGATGCTTATGAATTGTGCATTTATCTTACCAGATAAGCAAAGTATAAAACAAACAAATAAAATTCTCTTAAAATAACTCATAGTATAGCAAATATACTATAAATCTCTATTTTTTAATAGCTTGTAAGAAAAATGAATAAATAAAAATGTCCACACTAAAACAATCAATATAGAAAGGTAATGTACACCATAATCTTTAGTATTCTCAACACCCATTTGGGTTCCGATCGTTTTTATTACGGATAGTCTGGTAAATGGTTCCACAATTAAATTTGACATTGCTTCCAGCGGAAGGAATTGCATAATATACGTTCCTGTATTGCTGTTAGGGAAAATTTTGAAGACTAAAAGGCCTTTAACAATTCCTTCTATGATACTCCATACTAAAAGAAAGCCTAATGCAAATGCAGATCGTTTTACCAAAATTCCTAAAAACAAACAGAAAGAAAAGAAACCGGTCAGTTTTACAAAAAAGGCTAACAGATAATCTAAATCGGTAAAAATAATTCCAAATTCATTGTAGGATGAAAAGCATAATCCCAATATCAGCGACATGACAAAGACAAAAATCGTGGAGCAAAAGGCAAAAAGAACAACGGTTAAAAATTTTGATAATATAAACTCTTTTTTACTCAGTCCGTCAATCAGGTTTTGCTTTAAAGTTCCGTAACTATATTCATTAGCCATCATGGAAACAATCACAATAGCCAGGAAAAATTTCAGCCAGGCAGCAACGTAGGTATTAAAATGCCAGATAAAAGGAAAGTTGAAAATTCCCATTTCAGCTAAATGAAATTTAAAAACCCCAATATCAAATTTTATTGAAGCGATTAAAGCGATAAAGGAAAGTAAAATGAAATAAGTTAAAGTAAGGACACGACTGGCTTTGTTTTTCCAGATTTTTTGTAATTCTATAGAGATAAGTCTGTTCATGGCTTAGTTGTTTTTGATAGTGGCGGTTTTGGTTAATTCTAAAAATTGTGCTTCCAGGCTATTTTTGCGTTTTACCAAATGGCTTAAGGCAATGTTTTTAGAAAATAAATACTGATTCAGTTCAGCAGCAGACAATTCTGATTTTAAGTATACCAGAACTTTTCCTTCTTCTTCTGTAGTCCGGTCTACACCTGGATGCTCTTTCAGAACGTTTTTCAAAGCTTCATTATCATTCGCCTGAAGTTCAAAAAAGCCTTCATTGGCAGACATGCTGTCAACTGAACCGGAATATAGGATTTCGCCTTTTCTTAGGACAATTACATGCGAACATACCTTTTCGACTTCGTCTAATAAATGGGAGGCTAATAAAATAGTAGTTCCCTGAGAAGCAATTTTTCGTATGATATCACGGATCTGATGAATTCCCTGAGGATCCAAACCATTTGTTGGTTCGTCTAAAATTAAAATTTCAGGATCGTTTAATAAGGCCGATGCAATCGCCAGACGCTGTTTCATACCTAAAGAAAAAGTACTGAATCTGCTGTCTTTTCTTTCTGTCAGACCAACTAAGTCGAGTTTTTCGTTTATCTTAGAATAGTCTATGCTTTTTATTTTACAAACCAGTTTGAGGTTTTCTTCGGCGGTCATGTACGGGTAAAAATTGGGTCTTTCGATAATGGCCCCTACTTTTTTTAACGCTTCGTGCGTCTGCATTTTTCCATTAAACCAGCTGTAATTGCCCGATGTCTTGTTTACAACGTTCAAAACAATTCCCAAAGTGGTAGATTTTCCACTTCCGTTTGGGCCTAAGATGCCATAAACACGGCCTTTTTGTATTTCAAAAGATACATTTTTTAAGGCCTGAATACGCCCGTATCTTTTGTGAAGATTTTCGATGGTAAGAATGGTTTCCAAATTTATTTCGGTTTTAGTTTTTAGTATGACGATTCAATCGGCTTATTGTTACGCTAAATTTTATTTATGTGTTTAAAATTATAATTTACTGTAAATTTGTACTAAAGATATTCAAAAAGATATTAAAATGAGCGAACCTTTAATGGTCTTAAAAAAACCATCTTACCCTTTAATACCATCTCTCTTAAGCTATTTGGAACGATACGAACGAATTTCGAAGGTATCCGTGTTCTATGATGACTTATTGCGATTTTCAGGTTCGATTAATGTCTACGATAAAAATGAGACTGACACTTTATGGATTCGTGTTTATTACAATGAATTTGAAAGAGATGAGATTGACCTGAACCTGAAAAGGATTTATTCGCTCCTGCATTCAGATGGAAACAGCGAGATTATTCACTTCCTGAATATCGATGCAATTGATTACTGTACTTTTGGAAATTCGAAACCTTTCCGGATAAAAGTCCGAAATATTCTCAATGACAATTATGTTCATTTTTATATTAAAAAGGCCGATGCTTCCCGAATTTACGGCTTGGAATTGGAGGATATTCTATCTCCGGATAAAATCAATTTTCTGGTCTATAAGGATACGTTGATTGAAGAACATATTATCGGAATTCCCGGTGATGTTTTTATGGATACTTTACTGCACAATTGTACCGAAATGGAAAAATCCCAGATCGCAAAAGAGTTCGTGAAGTTCAACGAACGCTGTATGATCCGTCTTTTGGGCGATATGCGGGCTTATAATTATGTTATTGTCCCAATTCATGATTTCGATCAGGTCGTTTATAAAATCCGTCCCATTGATTTTGACCAGCAATGTTATGAAGGTAATTTTAAGGTCTATCGTCCGCAGTTTTTCAAGGAAAACTATCCGATGATAAATCTAATTAAGGAGAAATTGGAAGAACGTTCGATTATTCAGTACAAGGACGAGGAAAGAGCTATCTTGGCAAAACGGATTCACTCGGCCGAAAACAGGATCAAGAAGTTATTGAATATCATGTGCCACGATACTATTTCGACAGAAGAACATCTGAATCAACTAAAAATGGAATTGTACCGTTATACCAATGATATGAAATTTAAAAATGCCAAATCAATGGGACATATCATGTTTGCTGCCTTTGAATTTATTACCCGTAATTTTAAAAACACCAATTTAGTTTGATTTTGAGCAACGGATTTTTTTCGATTTAATTTTGAGAAATCATTTTAATCTATTTAATCTGTGGCCGAATACTTTAAAAATAATACTATGAAAAAGTCTTTTTTGCTTGCCCTTTCAATTGTTTTATTAGCTTGTCAACAAAAATCTGACAGCGATTTGAAGACGCTTTTTTCACTTCCGAAAAAGTTAAAGGAAGTTTCCGGAATCACTTATTTTCCTGAAAAGAAACTGATTTATACTTTGGAAGACAGTGGAAATGCTAATGAAATTTATGCTTTGGGTGCTGATGGAAAATTAAATAAAACCATTACCATTTCAAACGCAACCAACGTGGATTGGGAAGACATTACAAAAGATCAGGCGGGAAATATTTATATAGGTGATTTTGGAAATAACGACAACGAACGAAGAGATTTGTGTATTTATAAAGTTGCGAAAGGGGAGCTTAATAAAGAAAATGCCGTATCCGAATATAAAGTTTCCTTTTCATATCCGGAACAAACGGAATTCCCGCCAAAGAAAAAGGAACTGTTTTATGATGTTGAAGGTTTTTTCGAACATGGAAACTATTTTTATCTCTTCACAAAAAACAGAAGCAAGGGCTTTGACGGGACTGTTTTTATCTATAAAATCCTAAACGCTCCCGGAGTTCAGAAAGCCACTAAGATTGGAACATTCAAAACCTGTGATACTTATAATCATTGTGTGCTGACCAGCGCGACAATTAGTCCTGATGGAAAAAAAGTGGCTCTGCTAAGCCATGATAAAATCGTTTTGTTTCAGGGTTTTAAAGGAGATGCTTTTCATAAGGGCAAACAAACCGAAATAAAACTGAATCACTTTTCCCAAAAAGAGGCTATCGTTTTTAAAGACAACAAAACGTTGCTTATCGCTGACGAGAAAACCAACAAAATAGGAGGCAAGGTGTATGAGTTTTTTTTATGAGGTTCTAAGGTCCTGAGCTCCTAAGTTTCTAAGGTTTTTTAAGTGTTTAATTTAACAGCTAATAGTGAAATGTATTAAATGTGTTTTTTGAAACACTAAAAGTATTTTCAATTTTGAATAAATAAAAATGTCTGCTTTTAAAATAAAAAGCAGACATTTAAAACTTTGTTCCTCTGAACCTTTGTTCCTCTGAACCTAAAATAAAGCCTCAGAACCTTAGCAACTCAGTACCTCAGGACCTGCAAGTTTAAAAACTATACGCTGCGCCAAAAATAACTCTTCCTACTTCGTCCGGTGATTTAAAATAGGAGATTCTGGCTGTAATTACGTTAACGGCATTTAGCCAGAGTCCGCCACCATAATCCTGATGCCATTTTCTAGAGTTTTCTCCGTCAAGCCAAATTCTTCCGTAGTCAAAACCACCCAGAATTCCGTAAGTAAACGGAACTATGGTGCGATTAATTTTTCCGATACTTAGTCGAAGATCACTACTTTGCGAGAAATAAGAACTTCCTAAAAAGCGTTCGTTTCTGTAGCCTCGTAAATCGGTATCTCCACCCAGAGTAGCACCCTGATAAAATTCGTAGTTGTTGTTTAAGATGGCTTTCCCTTTCACATAAGTAGCCAAAATCAATTTTCCGTTATGATCTATTCTGTGCGTAAAGCCTAATGCACTTTCAATGGCAGGAAAATTTTGTTTGGTGTCATCCAGATTGGTGGTCCAGGTTGCCGCAACCATAAATGCCATTCCCAATGTTGGTTTTGCTTTAAAATCCGAGTTTTTAAAAGTATATTTAATTTTTGCTCCTCCATACGACTGCCCTTCAAAAATGTCCGGATTTATAATACCGGGAGTATTAATAAATCTGCCCTCTGTATCTTCCACTTTCATCCTTTCGAAAAAGGGCTGAAAAGTCAGTTCACTTCCATAACGCCCAACGTGTCTTAGGGCTGGTGCCACTTTAATTTGCTGAATACGTACTCTGTTATAATCCATTCCGGCATCCTGATCGTTATTTGGTGTTTCATTTCCATAGCCAAAGTAATTCTTGGCAAAATTCGGAGTGGTATATTGTGATTCTACGTCAATTACCCATTTTCCTAGCAGCCCGGGGAAATGTGCTACATAATTAAATTCAAGACCACCCGTCGCAAAATAGTAAAAAGCATTCAGTACGTGTCTTTGCGTATACGGATTTTGCTTGAAATTATTTACGGTATAATTTAAATTAATACCCACTTTCACCCCGTCATCAGGATTAAAACCGATGTTCGGAAGTCCTGAAACTACATTGTATTTGGGCTTTTCGTAATTGTATAAATTAACATCATAATCATCCGTTAACTGTGTCTGGGTTTTTGAATCCAGATTATAGGTGTTTTCTTTTGATTTGAAATCATAAACAATGACTCTTTTTCCGTTTTCAATGTTATAGATATCATTGTTCTGACCACCAATCAAACGAATTTTTATTTTTGATTTGTGATTCCCCGTTACTTCAAAGGTATCGTTGTCATCTAAACCGTAAATCCACAGGTTACAGGTTTTGTTATCGGTGATATTTTTGGTGTAAATTAATTCATTACCTTCTTTTTTAATCCTGTATACTTTAAGTTCTAAGCTCTTTTTGGCATTATGATCAATCACAAATTTGTCTTTCTTGTCTGTTCCGGCAATCATGATCGTATGGCTCAGCACATCAAAATATTGCGATGCATACTTCTGTAATTCTTTTTTTCTGTTTTTTAATTTTTGCTCAATGCCTTTAATGGTGCCATCCTGAACTTCTTTAGGCAAATTTTTAAACGCGTTATTGATGTCTTCATCCGATAAATTCTGCTGAATAAATTTCGCCTGTTCAATCCAGTCTTTTTCGTCAGCCGTTTTCAGAAAAGCCAAATCTAACGGATAAGGTTCTCTGTTTAGCCATTTTACATTGTCAATTTTGTTTTTAAACGTTCGCATGTGGCGAAGTGCCGGAATATTCATTAAAATAGAAAGTAAGGTTCCGTCATATTTCACAAAAGCCTGATCACGGTCACGCGGAATTGGTCTGTAAAGGATTTTGTCCCCAATTTTATATTCTCCCCAGCGCCATTGATCGCTGTGTCTGTCCCAGTCGCCAATTAGCATGTCAAACAAACGGGCTTTGATGTATTCTTTTTCATCAACAGCATACTTTTCGTCTTTGTGAAGATTTTTCATCATATCATCGGTGCTGATGATATCTCTCGGATGTCCAAAGCTTTTGGCATCTATTTGGTTATCGGCGGCTCTTTCCTCAACCATATACAATTCATCCCCAAAATTTGAATTGAATTCTTTCAAGCCATTTTGTTTCGGAATGTAATATAAAACGGGATTGCTGTGGGCCAGTCCTAATTTGTCTGCCATGTTTCCAACAGCAAATGGAGTGTAAGGATGAGAAGTAGTATAGAAATCCAGTAAAAAACCTTCAGCATAGGTGTCTTCAAAATCATTTACAATATACTGATCTTTAAATGCTACGGACTGCAGGAATTGGGTGGCACTCTTTTTCATGGCACGCATTACATATTCGCGGCCTTTGCTGTCTGACATTCGTAAGGATTTGGACTGATGTCCGCCGCCTTCGCGAATCGGTTTCAAACCTCCCATCAAAGTATCGAGTGTTGCTGTTTTGGCTTCAATTGGTAAACTGTAATAGGATCTGTAATGATTTCCGAATAAGAATCTGTGAAAGAGACTTTTCTTCGTCATTTCTTTATCATAGATAGAAGCAGTTACTGTTTTTGGGAAATTAGTGGTACTGCCGGCAGCCCAGTTAATTTCTTTTGCTTTTATGATTTCACGTTCAAAAAGCATTTTTTCTTTTTGATTTTCTTTTCCGAAGAAATTAACTTTTGCATCCCCACTTTTAAATAAGGTCAATGTTGCGTAACCATTTCCTCCATAAGAAAAATCATTTGGGCCTATAGCCCTTGCGGCTTCGGATTTTGAACCTGCACCACTAATAATTTGTTTGATGTTCTCCCTGTTCACATATTGCAGGTTATGATCGTGTCCGGAAACTACAATTACATTTTTCTGTCCCTGAAGTAATGTTTTTATTCGCTTCGCGTAAATTGTATATTGTTTGTTCTGTAAATCCTGTGGACTAATACCGGATGTCTTTCGTAATAAATTGATGAAAGAACCAATAATTGGAAGGGGAATTTTATTTTCAAGCGGAAATAATTGTTTTTCTAATGAAAACTGACCGCCGTGTGTACCGTTACTCATTAAAGGATGATGAATGGCAAGAACGACCGTTTTTTCCTGGTTTTTGTTTAAAAGGTTTTCAAGCTCATCAAAAAAATCTTCCCGGGTTTTAATGTCGCAATTGTCATTAATAGTAGGATGATGGTCCCAATTTTCGAGATACCATTCACTGTCAACAGTAATTAATGTTGACGTACTGTCGATTTTAACATCTTCAATCGGGCAGCCTTTTCGGGGTAAGAAAGCTTTTTTGTCGTTAAGGTATTTCGTTACAAAATCGGCCTGACGTTCCAAACCGCTAATACCGCTGTACCAGTCGTGATTTCCCGGAATAACGATCGTTTTTCCTTTAAACCCTTCTGTTAGCTTCAATTGATTTTTAAGTTTTGTCTCTGCGATTGCCTTTTCAGCAGCATTATTATCAGCGGGGAAACCTTTTGGGTAGATATTGTCTCCCAAAAAGACTAAAGTCGACTTTTTATTTGCTTTTTTTAATTTTTTATGCAGTAATTCAAGTGTTTGCTGAGCTTGTTCTTCGTCAGCATTTCCTGCATCTCCGACTAAAAAAATAGTGTGAGCAATTTTTATGGTATCTGTTGCGTTTTCATTTTCGTTGGCGCTGACACTTTTTCCGTATTGCACTTTATGTGTAGCGCAGGAATAAAGCATAAACAAAGAGATTATTGCCAAAGAATAGTTTTTAATCTTGGTAATAAAATGGTTATCCAAAAACAATTTCATAATTTCGTGGTATAAAAATATTCTTTATGAATCTAATAGAACAATCCGAAGATTTCGTCAGTAATTTACTCAAAGATAAACTTTCTAATTTATATTCGTACCATAATATTAACCATACTTTTAATGTAGTTTCTGCTGTTAAAAAGCTTTGTAACAAAGAAAATATAGGAGATGCCGAAAAAGAAATACTTTTGGTGGCCGCATGGTTTCATGATACGGGTTATATAAATGGTGTTGAAGACCATGAAAATGAGAGTGTAAAGATTGCAACGAAGTTTTTGAAAGAGAAAGAGCAGTCGGATGAATTTATAGCCGAAGTTTCGAAACTTATTATGGCTACCAACAAATATTATGTTCCGCAAACACAGCTGGAAAAGATCATAAAAGATGCCGATTTCGTTCATATCACCAGCTTAGAATATGAATCTACCTGTGAATTGCTGCGTTTTGAGTTGAAAAACACCATGGATTTGTCTTTTTCCAGTTTAGATTGGGCTAAAGAAAATCTGAGTTTTTTAATCAACAAACATCGGTTTTACACCGACTATGCTTTGAAAAAATGGCAGCCTCTAAAAGAAAAGAATATAGTGACAGTTCAGAAAAGACTGAATAAGGAGGAATTGAAAAAAGCGAAAGAGTACGAAGCCGAGGAAAAAAAGAAAGATAAAGTCGAAAAACCGGATCGTGGTGTCGATACTTTATTTCGTGTAACTCTCGGAAATCATACGCGTCTGAGCGGAATTGCAGATAGTAAAGCTAATATTCTGTTGTCTGTCAATGCAATTATTATTTCGATTGCACTTTCTTCGATTATACCAAAATTAGACAGTCCGAAAAATGCCCATCTGGTGATTCCGACATTTATTATGCTGATGTCAAGTGTGATTACTATTATTTTTGCCATTCTTTCGACACGTCCAAAAGTCACTTCGGGTTTCTTTACACGCGCTGACGTTGAAGCTAAAAAAGTAAATCTGATGTTTTTTGGAAATTTCTACAAAATGCCTCTGGAAGATTACGACTGGGCCATGAATGAAATGATGAAAGACCGTGATTACTTATATTCAACCATGATCAAGGATTTATACTATCTTGGGTTGGTACTCCAGCGTAAATATAATTTACTGCGAATTGCCTATAACTTTTTTATGGTTGGCATTATCATCACCGTTATTGCATTTGTGATCGCTTTTAAAACCTTATAAAAAAAAAGCTCAACTATTTTAAGTTGAGCTTTTTTAATAAAATTAGTTGAGTTCATCCAGTAAATCCTGATAGGTGATTTTTTTGGCGTTTGCGTTGGTAATGTTATTGATTACTTTGACGCGAATGGCTCTTAAGCCTGAAACACCCTGCAAATCTTCTACTTCAAATTGCTCGATGGCAGGTTCCAGTATTTTTTTGTGCTGTAAGTATTTGATATATTTCAAATATTCGGCTTCTTCACCATTTTGGGAATATACGATCGTAATTTTTTCTTTCTCCGTGATTCGGTCTTTCGTGCCTTTAATATTGGCTTTGTCAATACGTTTTTTAACAACTTCATATCTGGCGTTGTATGTTCCGTCAACATCAAAGCGTTTTTCATCCATTCTGAAACGAATAGAAAGCGCTGAACTGAATACCAGAATCAATGAAGTCACATCCAGTTCGTATGGCAGGGATTCTTTAAGCTGATGATGTTCCAGTTCCATTTCGCATAAAGTCTGCAGCTGCCACAAACGCAGGTTATGCAGGTACATAATATCAAAAGGTTTTGTCGGTGCTATGGAAGCTCCGATATATAAATTATGCTCTACACCATCTGTTTTAAAACGCTCGTAATAATGCGGATAAATTTGCTGTGCCTCCAATTGTTTTCTATCCAGAACAGAAGCCAGTTTTTTATTGATAATAGACATCGCATTATCAAATTTCTTTCTTTCCTGATAAAACATGCCTGTTTTTTCATCCAGGCTTTCAAAATACAGCTTCTCTAATCTTTCATCTTTGGCCGTGTCTTTTGTATTTTTTAGAAGGGGATGAATTTCTTCTTCTATATACCGCTGAATATGTTGTTCCGTATCTGCTTTTAAAGGCTGATCCAGTTCATCGCGTAGTGATTCTAATTCAAACTTACGCTGCTCCAGAAGCATCAGATTGCTGTTGGATTTCTGGTTGCCGAAAATCTCTAAAATGGTCGTGAGCTGATTTTTTAAATCTCTCTTAACCGTTTCATTTCGATGCTCTGAAGAACCCTTGATATCAATTTGTCCGTATAAAGGGAAAACGTTTTTAAACACGATTTCCTTAAAGATATAATCTTTGGTTGGATTGTTATTCTGAAAGTAATTTTGGGATTCCTTTTTAAATTTCCAATACACACTTGGGTGAATAGTAGTGTATTCACGTTGAATAATCGCTTCCACCTGATGCTGCATATCTGTATTATAACGATCGATGGTGTCGGTTAAATAAGGCAGTACCAGTTCGAGTTTGGTCGCGTTTACGCTGTTTAAGCTTCTTGGATTTTCAGAAACCAGTTCGACAACCCCCAATAAATGACCATCTTTTATGACCGGAGCAAAAACACAGCTCTGAATGTTTTGTTTTAGTAAATGTTCACCCAGTCTCTTATTTGGAGATTCTTCCATGAATTTTTTAACATTGGAAATAACAAAAGGCTCCTGTTTGTCTAATAAATTTTCAAAAGAACATCCGAAAAAAGCATTTTTGCAATCGACTTCCTGATCAGTTGAAAGCAAAAAACTTTGCAGCTGATTGTCGAATTTGACAGGCCTGATAAATTTTTCTTCTTCGGGATTGTAGATAATAAAACCCACTTTTAAATCAGGGATTTTAAAAATAGATTTAAAAATATTTTCGATAATATCATTGGATGCTACCGTTTTTGCATCGGGTTTCAGCAGATTGCTTTTTAAATTGGAGATGGCACTTTCTGTAGTGGCATCAAATAAAGAAACAATTCCGAAACCTTTTAGCATCCAGCTTCCGGGAGGAAATTTCGATTTCCAGAGCTCAATATCATTATAATTGTCAATCAGCTCATCAATATCATTTTGTGTAAGGGAAACCGAATGTTCTGTTGGCGTGATTTCCATAAAATCGGCATTGTACAGAATGCGGTAATGTTTTTCAATTCCGTTTTCATCGGGAATATCATAAAAAAAGATTTTATTGAAATCTATATTTTGTCCATAATAACTGCTCAAAATCAGGCAGCAGTTATTAATATAGAACTGGTGATTATCAAAATCACGAATTTCCATATAAAACTCATCACCGGCATTACGCAATATTTTTTTGAAACGCTCTGTATAATTAAAGGAGATGTTTTGAAAGGGAATGGTAACTGCTTTAATTTCATTATGCGTTAAAGCTGTGGGAAACAAATCGGCTAATATGTTTTTTATTAAAGCCTCATTATTCTTGATGATACTAAAATCTTCAATTCCAGTCTTCAATTGAGGTATAGATTCTATCTGTTTTAAAATAGCTTTCGCATAGTTTGACCGGTAATCTACGTTCGATAAAGCAATTTCTTCAAATGACTCTATTAATTTATGAAAAGAGATTATTGTTTTAAAGGGACTATCTGCGTGCAAAAGAGTATCCATTTGTTTTTGGGTTTAGATTGCAAAATTAAGCAAAAATTAAGAATGTCAATGATTTTACCATCTGTTTCGCTTATGGCATCATAGATTTTCAGGCATTGGAAAGTGGCGTAATCAGGGCTTCTTTTTTATTTAACAAAATATTAACTTCGACAATAAAGGAACGATCGTTCCGTTATTATATCTTTGCTCCATAATAATTGAATAATCAATAATTTAAAAACAAATAAAAATGAAAAATTTAGAAAGAAAAGTAGCTATTGTAACAGGTGGTAATAGTGGAATCGGATATGCTGCTGCAGCAGAGTTTGTAGAAAGAGGCGCAACAGTAATTGTGACCGGAAGAAACAAGGAAGCTTTGCTTAAAGCAGAAAAAGAACTGAATGTAACCGGAATTGTAGCTGATCAGGGCGATTTAAAATCAATTGATAATTTAGTAGCTGAAGTAGCTGCAAAATTTGGTAAAATTGATATTGTGTTTTTAAATGCCGGAGTGGCTTCCTTTTCACCTTTGGAATCAGCATCAGAAGAACATTACGATTCTATTATGGATGTGAATGTAAAAGGCGTTTACTTTACACTTCAGAAATTATTGCCTATTCTGAATGACGGAGGATCAGTAATTTTTAATACTTCTATCAATGCAAGTGTTGGAATGCCAAACTCCGGAGTGTATGCCGCAAGCAAAGCAGCACTTTTATCTTTAAACCGTGTATTTGCGACTGAACTGGTACCAAGAAATATCAGAATCAACGCTGTTTCTCCCGGTCCTGTTGAAACTCCGCTTTACGGAAAATTAGGATTGCAAAAAGAAGAAGTAGAAGGTTTTGGAGCTATTTTGGGAGAGAAAATATTATTGAAACGTTTTGGTAAACCTTCGGAAATCGCAAAAACGGTAGCGTTCCTGGCTTCTGATGACGCCTCATTTATTACTGGTACCGAAATCGTTGTGGACGGCGGACTGATCGTTAACGCTGTAGTTTAATTTTTTTTTAAGCTAATTCAGGAACGATTGTTCCGTATTTTTTATATCTTTGTCAAGAATTTAATTAGGAAATCATGGCCAGAACGAAAGAATTTAATGAAGACCAGGCATTGGATAAAGCTATTGAAATTTTCTGGCACAAAGGGTACAACGGAACTTCGGCGCAGGATTTGGTAACTCATTTGGGTTTAAGTCGTTCCAGTCTGTACGATACCTTTGGTGACAAGCAAAAGCTTTTTTCGATGGCCCTGAAAAGATACCAGAAGCAGGGTCAGGATTATGTCAAAAATCTTTTGGAAGAAGCTGAAGATGTCAAAGCAACGCTGACCATAATTTTTAAACAGGCGGTTTTGGAAAGTCTGGAAGACCGGATTACAAAAGGCTGTTTTATGGTGAATTCTTCGGTAGAACTTGCCATGCATGATGAAGAGATTGCCAAAATAGTAAACGATAACAGGCAGACAATGGAAGATGTTTTTCTGAAGGCCGTTACAAAAGGGCAGGAGGCAGGCCAGATTTCAACAAAGCAGAATGCAAGGACGCTGGCTCGTTTTATCTTTAACAATTATACAGGCATCAGGGTTTTGGCCCGTTCCGGCGAGAAAGACAAACAAGTGTATGATGATATTCTCAAAGCACTATTTTCTTTGTTTTAAGAAAGTATTTCAATTAAAAAACGGCAATTACATATAGTAGTTGCCGTTTTTTGTTTAAGTAAGTAATAGAAAATGAATGACTTTCTAGCTTTTTTCTTCTTTATTGAAGTAAACTAAATAGTAATACATTTGTTTTTCTTCATCCCACCCTTTTTCAACGTATTTTTCTGCGCTTTCCGGATTGATGAAATCCATTTTTATCTGAATATGCGTATCCAGGTTAATCACGTTTTTAATCGATTTTCTGGCGTCAGAAACTGCTGAGTTGGCAATTGGAAATGAGGTTACATCTTCGATGCTATATTTTTCTCCTTTATCCACTTTGTAGTTTTTGAATTCAGGAATTAAGTCAGGGTTGTCTAATACTTCGTTTAGGAAATTTTGCTCTTCAAACTGATCATTTTTCGCGAAATAATTCACGGATCGGTTCATAAACATCACTTCTTCTTTTTTGTCTTCTGCCGGCAAAACGACATCTTTGGCGAAGTTCTGACAGAATTTCAGGTATTTTTTAGTAATGAAGTTTTCATCTTCAAAGGCATCAACAGATAAAAAATGCTCTAACCAGTAGCGCGCATCATAACGGTTGCTGTCTACGGTCAGGATTTTGTACCCTTCTTCTTTTTTATAATTAAAGATCAGACATCCTTTGTCTAACTTGCTCAGGTTGATTCCCTGCTGCAGGATCATTTCAAGATTGCTGTCTTTTTCCTCGAATTGTAAAAAGTCAGCCTGTAATTCACTTTTAAAAATTCCGATAGCATCCACAACATTGTTGTCAATACTTAAATTGGTCAGGTAGGTTACATAAACCTCTCCGTTCTTAATATGCGGATGATTGGACTGCTCGAATAAATGTGTCGTGATTTTTTTGGAAATTTCCTGCACATTCGCCGGATTGGCAAAAATCTCGGTAGCATATTTAAACATGTCGTTATAATCCAAATCTACTTCGTGCGCAAACTGATAATAGTTTTCTTCTTTTTCTCTAAAAGGCTTAAAGAAGTACTCTTTTATCAAAGGCACAATTTCATCATTTAAATTAAATGGCTGTTCCGATAAAAAAATCGCTTCGTTTCTGCTTTTGTTTCCTACGCGGTGTATTGAAAGCGTCTCGATGTGGGTGTTGAATAAGTTGATCATTTATTTTTTTTAGGTTCAGAGTGGCAAAGGCTCAAAGGCTCAAAGGTTTAGTTTCTGTCTTTTATCTTTCGAATAAAGGCACTTAACATGCGCTCAAGCTCTCTGCTTTCTCCATTTATTTTGTTAAATTGATTCTCGTTTAAAAATTTTAAATTGAATGAGATTTCAAGCTGGGTTTGCATCTCGAATAATGATGACATTGAAATATTTAAAAATCTCAGATAATCATTATTGCCATCTCTGCCATAACCTTCGGCAATATTGCTGGGTATTGATACTGAACATCTTCTGATTTGTGAAGTTAGTCCATAAATTTCTTCTTTTGGAAATAAATTTGTTAGTTGGTAAATTTCGATTACCAAGTTCATAGATTTTTGCCAGATCAGAAGGTCTCTAAAAGTTTTCATTTTTCATTTTTTTTAAACAAATATAAAAAAACAAGAAAAAACTTATAATTTAAAATCGTAAGATTTTAAAGAAAACCTTTGAACCTTTGCAACTCAGAACCTCAGCCCCTCAGAACCTTTCCTTCTAATTCCAATTCTCCTCAAACCCGAAATCCTCAAAGCTGTCGTCTCCTTCAAACATATCAAGATCATCTTCGTCTAAATCGTCTTCAAATTCGCCGTAGATATCGTCGTGCATGTCGGCTTCAAAGTTTTTTTCTATGGCTTCGTCCGGCATTTCACCGTGAGAGAATAAAGTTTCCGGATAAATTGCGGTAGCCGATTGCTCTTCTACAGCGGCCAGTTCTACAAGGAATGTCCACATATTGATGAAATCGTACACATAGATAATTTTGGTATTTTCTTTGTCTAAGAGATCAGATAATGCGTAATCACTCATGATTTTTTGTTCGCCGGGAACGTCTCCCGTATCAAAAAGCGGGATTTCATCTTCCTGATTCCAAGTTTCATCGCAGGTATAAAACGAAGCTACTTCCATTCCGTCAAAACCAAAAGCGTTGAAGATCGCATTGTGTAAATCCTCAAGAGTATCGTCCTCAAGAATTGCAATGTCTCTGAAAATGTCTTCTTCGGCGTCTAGAATTACTCTAAATTTATAAACCATAATCTTTGTATTTTTTGAAAAGTCAAAGGTAAAATATAAAAAACGAAATACGAATTTTGAATTACGTTTTGTTGAAAAGATTTTACAAATCGATTAATCTTACGAATGAAGTTTAATATTAGTTTGTCAGGCTGAGCGGAGTCAAAGCCCCATTCCAATTGGCAAGCCTTCGACTTCGCTCAGGATGACACCAGGTAAAGATGCTTTCCTTTAAGGTTTTCAAAACCTTACAGATTTTAATAATGACTTAAGTTTAAAATTTTCGTTGCGACTGTCAGGCTGAGCGGAGTCGAAGCCCCATTCCAATTGGCAAGCCTTCGACTTCGCTCAGGATGACACCAGGCCAAGATGCTTTCCTTTAAGGTTTTCAAAACCTTACAGATTTTAATAATGACTTAAGTTTAAAATTTTCGTTGCGACTGTCAGGCTGAGCGGAGTCGAAGCCCCATTCCAATTGGCAAGCCTTCGACTTCGCTCAGGATGACACCAGGCCAAGATGCTTTCCTTTAAGGTTTTCAAAACCTTACAGATTTTAATAATGACTTAAGTTTAAAATTTTCGTTGCGACTGTCAGGCTGAGCGGAGTCGAAGCCCCATTCCAATTGGCAAGCCTTCGACTTCGCTCAGGATGACACCAGGCCAAGATGCTTTCCTTTAAGGTTTTCAAAACCTTACAGATTTTAATAATGACTTAAGTTTAAAATTTTCGTTGCGACTGTCAGGCTGAGCGGAGTCGAAGCCCCATTCCAATTGGCAAGCCTTAGACTTCGCTCAGGATGATACCAGGTCAAGATGCTTTCCTTTAAGGTTTTCAAAACTTTAAAGATTTTAATAATGACTTAAGTTTAAAATTTTCGTTGCGACTGTCAGGCTGAGCGAAGTCGAAGCCCCATTCCAATTGGCAAGTCTTCGACTTCGCTCAGGATGACACCAGTTCAAGATTCTTTCCATTGAGGTTTTCAAAACCTTAAAGATTTTAATAATGACTTAAGTTTAAAATTTTCGTTGCGACTGTCAGGCTGAGCGGAGTCGAAGCCCCATTCCAATTGGCAAGCCTTCAACTTCGCTCAGGATGACAATCATTTTTCAAATAAAAAACTATTTTCCCACCAGTCTTTTTCTGATTTTGTGATAATGCTTATGATAAGTGCTGTGACTTGGATAGGTCCTGCCTGAAGTTATATTATTAAAAATCAGTGCCGTTATAAATAGAATTAATACACCGTCTAAAACGGGAGAAAGTACATACATATAACCTAAATCTTTTATTTGAGCAGAGCCTGTAACTGCTATAAGTGCGGTTGCACCTCCGGGCGGATGAAGTGTTTTAGTAATTTGCATAAAAATAATAGAAAGCGAAACGGCAAGCGGTGCAGCTAACCAAACTATATCAGGGACCAGTTTGTTTACTGTAACGCCAATAATCGCCGAGATCAGATGACCGCCAATTAAATTTCGGGGCTGTGAAAACGGACTTTGAATAATTCCATAAACTAATACGCTTGATGCTCCAAAAGAACCAATTAAAAAAACAATATCGCTGCCGGAAAAACGAATAGATTCAAGATAAGCCAGAATTCCAATTCCGACAAAGGAGCCTAAAAAGGACCAAAAATGTTCTTTATAGTCAATTAAGGTTTCTTTGTAAAGGATGTAACGGGTCTTGCGGTAACTTCTTTTTATTTTCTGAACAGGCATGCTTATTTTATTAAACTTGGAGAATACGTATAAACAGTATAAGGATAAATCATTTTTGCCGTGTATTTAGAAATCAGGCAAACGGCTAAAATCGGAAGGAATAAGGTATAATCGTTTGTTAATCCGCACACTAAAAATATAGCAGTGAAAGGCGCATGAATGCTGGCACTTAAAACAGCTGCCATTCCGATAATCATAAAATTGACCGGAATTACCTGTGTGTTAAAAAATGTATTTAAAACGGAAGATAATAAAAGTCCCAGAAAAGCACCGATAAAAAGGCTTGGGGCAAAAACACCTCCATCGCCGCCTGAGGCTAATGTTACAGAAGTAACGATTGGTTTCAGAATTAGGATTCCGATGAAAGTCAATGCCAAAGTTACGGTTAACGGAAGCTGGGTGGAATTGCCAAAAATCATTTTTATAGCGTGATAACCTTCTCCGTATAATTGTGGAAATACAAATAATGAAATACTCAGTACAATTGATCCTAAAATAATTTTGTAGTAGTGCGTTTGAATTTTACCGAATTGAGATTTGAAAAATAAGACGCAACGGGTGAGGTAAACCGAATTTATTCCGGCCAGAATACCTAAAAGAATAAAATAAGGAATCGCTTTCAGGTGCCAGGTTGTGATGGAAACAGTAAATAAAGGTTCTTCTTTTAAAATCGATAATAAACCAAAAGCAATCGAAACGGCAATTACATTGGTAAGGATAAAAGCGCGTGTTACTTTTCGGGAGATGACTTCAACAGCAAATAAAATTCCGGCAACCGGACTGCTGAACAGTGCGGTAATTCCCGCGGCAACTCCAGCACAAATTAATTCAGTTTTATATTTACGAAAGACATTTTCTTTTTGCTGTGCAACGGAACCAATTGTCGCAGTAGCCACAACAGTGGAGACTTCGATTCCGGTGGAGCCTCCAAAAATAACAGTTAATAGTCCGTTGATAAAGTGGGATGGAATTTTGTAGGATGGAAGGTTTTTTGAACCTGATGTAGTGCTTTCAAAGACTTCTTTTATGCCTTTGTTTTCTTTTTTCTTAAAAAGATACTGCCTTAGAAAATAAATCACAGACAATCCTAAAACAGGAAAAATAACAAAAAAGACCGGATGTACCGTGACTTCGTGAAAGAAGATTTCTTCGTAATATTCGGTTATTTTTTTTAGTGAAATTCCCAGGAATGCAGAAAGAAAACCAATTAATAAAGAAACAATAACTAATTTTCGAAAAACAATGAATTGATGATTTTTTTTGATTTGTGCCGTTTTGTTCATCAGAAGTAAATTTGAGAATCGCAGCATTTTATTTGCGATTTCACAAAATTAGGCAATCACATTGGGTTTTTAATAAAAAGCACTCAGTAAATTGTGTTAAAAGTTACTTTGAAAGATAATTCTAAGTTGTTTTTGTTTTGTAATGTTGAAGAAGAATTTCGAAAAGTTGATAAGTTTAATTATTAAACCTACTAGTTTGTCATTTCCGACGAAGGAGAAATCTCCAGTAGTAATTCCACGTGCAAAATCGCCAATCTTTGTCGAGCTGCTGGCGAAGATTTACTTCGTCTGTTCGCTTGTTCGCTATCGCTCGAGCCTCCTTCGTTGAAATGACATAAATGAGAAAAAAATTTCCGACTTCGCGACTTCTCAAGATTAAATCTTTCTAAAAATTACCTTTCATAAAACTCAATCGGCAATAAATCCGGATCAGCTATAAAAGTAAATCGCTTATCAGTCGTTTCATCAATTCGGATGGGTTCTGATTCGATGTTTTTTGTATTCAAAAAAGCAATTGTTTCTT
Source organism: Flavobacterium sp. ENC (assembly GCF_020991415.1). Taxonomy (GTDB): domain Bacteria; phylum Bacteroidota; class Bacteroidia; order Flavobacteriales; family Flavobacteriaceae; genus Flavobacterium. Next base: position 25,598 of record NZ_JAJMOY010000003.1, read on the forward strand.
CTAAATTAATCACTTCAAAAGCTAAATGACGCAAACCCACAGCTTCAGGTCGTGAAGGACGCTTCGGTGGATTGGGAAACGAGAATAATTCGACGATGTAACTTCCGTTTAAGGCGAGGTCAAGTTTGTATGACTGACGTTCTTCACGATAGATTTCTCGAATAATAGTTAAACCTAAAACTTCGGTATAAAAAGTTTTGGATTTTTGATAATCAGAACATAAAATGGCGATATGATGAACTTTATTTAAGGTAAGCATTATGATTTTGATTCAGGTTCCTGATTTAATTTTCGAATGATTTTGGCCGGATTTCCAACAGCCAGTGAGTTGTCCGGAATGTTTTTTGTCACAACGGATCCTGCGCCAATGACACAGCCTTTCCCAATAGTTATCCCGGGACATATTACAGAATTTCCGCCAATCCAGCAATCGTCTCCAATAGAAACTGGCAGTGCATTTTCTAATGTTTTGCGTAATTCGGCATCAAGCGGATGGGTCGCCGTATAAATCTGGACATTGGGTGCGAAAAATACATTTGATCCGATCGTTACCGGTGCACAATCTAAAACCACACAATTGACATTAAAATAAACATTATCCCCGCAGATCATATTGTATCCGTAATCACAATGAAAAGGGGGTTCGATATAAAAACTTTTTCCGGTGTTCGGAATTAATTCAGCTAAAATTTCCTTTGCTTTTTTGGTCAGGCGGTATTCGGTTACATTCAGGCGATGCAATAAGTTTTTGGCTTTTCGGCGTTCTTTTACTAAGAGAGGATCTCCCGCAATATAATATTCACCCGAAATCATTTTTTCTTTTTCTGTTTTCATACCGTGTAATTACATTGATTACTATTTGTTCAGCATTCTGTTTTTGGTCATTTCAAGATTTTTTACAGCGCCTACAGGTGCAATTTTGATAGCCGGATTTCCTTCTGCCAAATAGAAAAAATAACCGGTATTGGAACCAATGAGATATACATTTTCAGACTTTTCGTCACTGTAATTTAATTTGTAATCATAGTGCAGTTTGTTGTTTTTTATTTTTTCAGAAATAGATCTGCCATCTGCAAATCCGTATCCCAGAAATACACATACTAAAAAAGCACTAAGTGATTTTAATGCCGTAATGTTATAATAGTTAAGTTTTTCGCTTTCTGATAATCCGGGTTCAACATCCTTTACGCCAAAAATTTTGTGAATCCATTTTTTATCTTCGTTTTTGATCAGTATTTGTGGAACGTTGAAATAAAAAACAATGAATACTAATACGGTTATGAAAAATATAGGATGTGAAGTAATGGCTGCTATCGGGCTTATCAAAATGTCCATGACTGAGGAATACCTTACGATGTTTATTCCAATTTGATAATAGGCCAGACTTTCTTTGACTATGCCTAAAATAACAAGAAAAAGATAGCCAAAAGGAAGTAAGTTCTGTACTTTATCAATGTCTTTCATATAAAAAAACTATTTTATTTCGGGTTTTAAATTTTTTACAAAAGCTTCTTCAGAATAACAATCTGACCCAAATGATAAACATCATGCTGAATGATTCCATGAATGTGCTCATAATAGGTATGATTGTTACTTGGGTATATTTTTTCTAAATCCGAATCATTAAAATCCTCAAAAAAGGCACTCCATAATTCCTGGGATTTCGCCAGGCTTTGCAGGGATTGTTCCCACGCTGCTTCGGAGGAATCTAAAACCGGAACGAAATAATTATGGTCAGGAGTGGTAACTGTTTCGCCCTGAACCCGCCTTAAAATGTTTCTTCTCCACTGTATTAAATGATTGACAATTTCCCAAATGGTATTTAAATTTGGATTTATTTTTCTGTAGGCCTGCTCTGCACTTACATTTTTTAAGGTGTCGTCAAGAGTGACTTCCAGCCAGGGTTCTCCATTATAAATGGATTGATATAAATTCGAAATTCTTTTGTTTTCTGACATAACTACTATGGTTTTTTTGTTTTTTTCTTGAAATGTAATTTTTGTTTTTTCAGCTGATTATCAAAGGGTGTAAAGTGAGTTCTCCTGAATACGGTGTTTGGTAATCTCTTCAGTTTCCGTATTAAAAACTATAACGCCTTCATTTTTATTGTCAAGCTGTCCTGCTAATTTTCCTTCTTTTGTCCAGACAGCACTACCGCCAACACTTATAAAATTATCACATTGCCCAATGCAATTTGCCATTAAAACGGGCATACTATATTTTTGAGCAACTTCGGGATAATGTACAAAAGCTTTTTCTATTCCATTTTGTGATTTGGCTACGCTTGCGAGATATATTTCTCCGCCCAGTTTGCTTGCTTTTTCGGCATGTGCTGTTTGCAGACTCTCATAACAAATAGCGGGAATAATTTTTTGGTTTTCAATTTCTATTAATACTTGTTCATGACCATTTTCAAAATAGGGAAATTCATCTTCATGAAGTTGTTGCTTGGAGTAGGTAAGTTTTTCCTGATTCGGTCGAAATACAATCATACTGATTCGGATTCTATTTTCAGTTTTTGTTGGAATTCCGACACCAATCGTAATCTCTTTACGATTCGAAATTTGCTGAAAAGTATCCATTCGACCATCGTCCGGATGAGTTGCAAGAGCTTTGGCAAGTTCCGGCTCATAACCTGTTAAAGAAAGCTCAGGGAAAAACACGGAAGTTGCTTTTAGCGAAGAAGCAATTTCTATAAATTTGAGGTGCTTTTCGATGTTAGCCGGAATGTCTCCCTTTAAAGGTTTTATCTGCGCGAGAGCTATGTTCATTTATTCTTTTTTTTAAATGTGACAAACTGAAAGCTAATATACAAATAAGTAATTTACAACTCATCCCCGAAATTCTACAATTGGGTTATTTAATATTTTTTAACTAAAACTGTTAAAATACATTTGCATCATCAAAAACCAATAATATATAAACCAACAGGTATGAAAACCAAATTACTTTTTACAATTGCCTTTTTATTTTTTGCAGCGGTCAGTTTCGCACAAAATACCATTTCAGGGAAAGTGGTTGACCAAAAAGGGAAACCGGTTCCGGGAGCCAATATCTATATTGACGGAACGTATGATGGAGCTACAAGTTCTGACACAGGTGAATTTTCTTTTGAAACCACAACAACAGGAAACCAGTTCCTGATCGTAAGTTTTCTAATCTATGAAACTTATAAACAAGAAATTGATGTTGCCAATTATAAGGACCAAACGGTTAAATTGAGAGAAAATGTAAATTCACTTGATGCAGTTGTAATCACTGCCGGAACTTTAGAATCGGGCGATAAAGCAAGAGTTTCAGTGCTAAAACCATTAGATATTGTGACCACTGCCGGTTCTGCCGGAAATATTATTGCCGCTTTGCAGACTTTGCCGGGAACACAAACCGTTGGGGAAGACGGGCGTTTATTCGTTCGTGGAGGGGAAGCCAGTGAAACACAGACTTTCGTTGACGGACTTCGTGTCGCGCAGCCTTACGGAGCAAGTACGAATAATTTGCCGACCAGAAGCAGGTTTTCTCCTTTTTTGTTTAGTGGGATCGCTTTTTCTACCGGTGGTTATTCTGCAGAATATGGAGAAGCTTTATCAAGTGTTTTACTATTGAATACACAGGACGAACCGGATCAGAATAAGACCGATATTGCTTTGATGACCGTTGGTCTGGGTGTAGGAAATACGCAAAAGTGGAAAAAAAGCTCGTTCAGTATCAATACCAATTATATCAACTTAGCACCGTATCAGGCGGTTATTCCACAAAATGTAGACTGGAATAGTCCCTACCAGTCTTTGGGCGGAGAAGCAGTTTATCGCTATCATTTTACGAATGGAATCTTTAAATTATACGCTGCTTTTGATTCTGAAAAATTCGATCTGAATCAGAAAAATATAAATTTTGCCGAACCGGTGAGAACGGACTTAAACAATAACAATTTTTACCTGAATGCTTCCTACAAAGGAGATTTTGGAACCGGCTGGCAACTGACTTCAGGAATCAGTTACGGCTACAGTAAAAACAAAGTCAAATTTGACATCAACGATGTGGACACCAATGAAAATGCAGCCCAGCTGAAATTGAAATTGAGAAAAAATGTCTCTAACTACTTTAAATTATCTTTCGGAGCCGATTATTTCATTACCAAATTTAATGAAAACTTTAATGACAATATTTCAACTAAAGTTGCCAATGGTTACGATTCAGATATTGCCGCTTTTTATACGGAGGGAGATATTTTGTTTTCGAAAAACCTGGCATTAAAAGTTGGTGTAAGACTTTCGAACAACAGTTTGTTAGATGAAACTAATCTGGCACCACGAGCTTCAATAGCGTACAAAATTGCTAAACATAGCCAGTTCTCTTTTGCTTACGGGGATTTTTCCCAGGCACCGGTTGTTGATTACATCAAATATTCAAAATACCATCAGTTTGAAAGCGAAAAAGCACAGCATTATATTCTGAATTATCAATTTACAAAACCCGGACAAACCTTCAGGGCAGAGGCTTATTACAAAGATTACAGCAATCTGGTTCAGTACAATACAAGAGATATTCAATACAATTCGGTTTTCAATAATAATGGTTCGGGTTATGCCAAAGGACTGGATTTATTCTGGAGAGACAGCAATTTGTATAAAAATTTAGAATATTGGATTTCCTATTCTTATATCGATTCAGAAAGACAGTATAAAAACTTTCCGAATATGGCGACACCAAATTTCGTTGCAAATCACAGTTTGTCCATCGTAACCAAATATTTTATTACCGACTGGAAATCACAAATTGGTTTTACGAACAGTTACAGTTCCGGAAGACCTTATAACGATCCGAACCAGACACAATTCATGAACGGGAAGACAAAATCATACAATAGTTTAAGCTTTAACTGGGCGTACTTATTAACCACACAAAAAATATTGTATTTCTCTGTTTCCAATGTATTGGGAAGTCAAAACGTTTTCGGATACGATTACGCCAAATTACCCGATGCCAACGGAGTTTACAACAGACAGGCGGTTACACCAACAGCAGACCGATTCTTCTTTGTTGGTTTCTTCTGGACGATTAGTCAGAATAAAAATGAGAATCAGTTGAAAAATTTATAGAAAAAAGGTTCAAAGGTTCAGAGGGACAAAGGTTCAGAGGCTTGGAATTGTCAGCCTAAAAAAAGTTTATTTAAATAAGTATTGGCAAAATTAGATTTTTAAAATCTAAAAAAACTTTGAGCCTCTGAACCTTTGTAACTCTGCACCTTAAAAAAAAACAATTCAGTCACCAAAATCAACAACTCGGTATCATTTAATTTTAAAACAATAAAAACCGGTATACTTTTGAAGTATAAATTAATAACAGCGTTTCAATCATCAACAAAAATCAGACGCTCAGAATCTTAGAACCTAAAAAAAAAAGAAATCATGACCAAAATTATTACGCTAATCACTTTTTTTATCTGCAGTTTAATGTCTGCACAAAATGTAAATCTTACTGTTTCTGTTTCAGGTTTGAAAAACAATACAGGAGCTGTCAAAGTGGGTTTGTACAACTCAGACGAAACATTCCTGAAAACGACTTACAAAAGTATCGTTTCTGAAATTAAAAATAATGAAGCAACCGTTACCTTTATCGGTATTCCAAAAGGAGAATACGGAATTTCAACGTATCATGATGAGAACAGTAACGGAAAGCTGGACAAAAACATGATGGGGATTCCTTCTGAAGATTATGCATGTTCGAATAATGCTAAAGGATTTATGGGACCGCCTTCGTACAAAGATGCTAAATTTACGGTTAGTAAAGACTCGAAAATAGCTATTGTATTCAACTAAAAAATAATTAATTAACAACCATTAAAATAAAATCAAAATGAAAAAAATAATTACCACAATCGCATTATTTGTAGCCGTAATAAGTTCAGCACAAACACAATTTGAACAAGGAATGGGAAAAGCATTCGGACTTTGGAAAGAAGGAAAAAACACAGAAGCTTCGGCCCTGTTCGAAAGAATAGCTTCCGCAGAGAAAAACAGCTGGCTGCCTAATTATTATGTTGCATTAGTAAATACAACAAGCTCTTTTGCAGAAAAAGATAAATCTAAAGTAGATTTGTTACTGACCAAAGCACAGGACGCACTTGATGCTGAGTTCATAAAAGACCAGAACAACGCAGAATTATATGTTTTACAGGCTTTACTTTATACGGCCTGGGTTGTTCAGGATCCGATGACAAACGCTCAAAAGTATTCCGGTAAAATAATGGAGAATTATGCTAAGGCGAAAGCAATAGATCCTAATAATCCGAGAGCGGTTTTTGGTGAAGCTGATTATCAGTTAGGAGGAGCAAAATGGACAGGTGTTGATACAAAACCATTATGTGCCCAGGTTGATAAAGCTGTCGAACTTTTTGCTACTTTTAAACCGGAAACTCCTTTTTCACCAAAATGGGGATTAGACAGAGCACTTGAAACTCAAAAAAACTGTAAAAAATAATATCAAATCAGTTCCTAAATGAAAGACCATAAAAATACATTTGCAAATTTGAGAACCGGAACAATCATGTGTTTCAAGATCTCTATGGTATTTACAGTCATATTCTCCGCTTTTTTAGGAGCCGATCTGAATGTAAAAAATGTATTACTGACGTTCTTTTTAAGTTGTCTTTATTCTTTCGGACTGGGCTTCGGAAATGGTTTTCTTAATGTGCTCTTAGATAAAAAATGGGACTGGCTGGAACAAACGAACCTAAGGGTTTATTACGGGATTCTGTGTACAGTTTTATATACGGTTCCGGCCGTTTTAGGAATCAACTACATCATTTTCGTAGTGGTTCAGGCCCTTCCCTTAGAGAAGTTTTTTAGTGAAAGAATGATTTGGGTGCACCTTTTTTATATCATTTTATCTTTGGGAGTTTCAACCTTCATGCAGGCCAGAAGTTTTATGGTAAAATGGAAACAAGCCTCTAAATTTGAAGTCACCCAGCAGAAAATTATTGCAGGAACGGCAAACGCAAAATTCGAGAGTTTAAAAAATCAGATCGATCCGCATTTTCTTTTTAACAGTCTGAATGTGCTGAGTTCGCTGATCGAAGAAAATCCTGATAATGCACAGCGGTTTACCACTTCCCTGTCTAAAATCTATCGCTATGTTTTAGAGCAGAAAGATAAAGAACTGGTTTCAGTGGAAGAGGAATTGTCCTTTGCCAAAACCTATATGAATTTGCTGAAAATGCGCTTCGAAAACAGTTTGTTTTACGAATTGCCGGCAGCAGGTATAAATCCGGATGCCAAAGTGGTGCCTTTGTCCTTACAGCTTTTACTCGAAAATACGGTAAAACACAATGTAGTAAGCGAACAAAAACCATTACACATCAAAATTTTTATTGATGGCGACTGTCTCGCAATCCAGAATAATTTTCAGAAGAAGGAAGTTTTGCAGGATCGTCAGGGCGTTGGTTTGCAAAACATCGTAAACCGATACGGAATTGTAACCGACAGAAAAGTTTTGATTGAACAAAATGAAGAAAATTTTACCGTTAAAATCCCGATTTTAACCAAACAGATTTCAGTTATGGAAACAAGTGCAGAATATAGTGATGAGAATAAAGCCTATTTCAGGGCTAAAAAGAGAGTAGAAGAGTTAAAAGGATTTTATGCAAACGTAATTTCATATTGTTGTGTAATTCCGTGCTTAGTTTTTGTAAATTTAACCTATTCTCCTGGATTTCAATGGTTTTGGTTTTCGGCTTTAGGCTGGGGATTTGGAGTTACCATGCATGCTTTCAAAGTGTTTGGGTATAGCTCTGATTGGGAAGAACGTAAAATCAGAGAAATTTTAGAAAAAGAGAACAACCCAAAAACCTGGAAATAATATGGAACCAAATTACGATAAAGGAGAACGCTATTATCAGGCTCAGAAAAGAGTGTATGAAATTAAGAAATTTTACCAGCATTTAACGGTATACCTTCTTTGTAATCCCATTGTAATAGTGGTTAATCTTATGACTTCGCCAGGTTATTTATGGTGTTTATATTCCGTAATAGGATGGGCAATTCCAATACTTTTACACGGAATGAAAGCTTTTGGATTTTCACCAGTTTTTAATAAAGACTGGGAAGAACGAAAAATCAATGAGCTTTTAGAAAAAGGAAATAAAAAACAAAAGTGGGAATGATTATGGAAACCAATTGTAATAATGATCGTGAAAGATTTGAGTTTCAGCAAATCTTCAGAAAAAAGGCAGTACAGCTCAGATCTTTTTATGTGCATGCGTTTATTTATGCAGCGGGAGTTGTAGTTTTTGTAGTAAAGGAATATTACGGAGTTCCATTGAACTTCTTTCCATTCCAATATCTAAATCATGTTGTAATGATAATCTGGACCTCTGTGTTTTTATTTTCTGCAATAGATTTATTTCTTTCTTTTAAAGTTTTTGGAGTGGAATGGGAAGAACGTAAACTAAAACATATTTTAGAGAAAAGACAAAAAAAACAAAAATGGGTGTGATCATGGAAATAAATTATAACGAAGAAGACAGATACTATCTTGCAAAAAAGAAAGTAGAAAATATTAAAGGCTTTTATAGTAATCTTACCGCTTTTATCGGGGTAAATATTATTTTGATTATCATTAATTTGTGGACATCTCCACAATATTTATGGTTTTTCTGGCCACTGTTGTGGTGGGGAGTCGGAGTTGTTTTTCATGGATTAAAGGTTTTTGAAGTATTTCCGGTTTTAGGTAAAGACTGGGAAGAAAGAAAAATCAAGGAATTGATGGAAAAAGAAAAAGAGAACAAAAACAAATGGCAATAATATAATTCAATAAAAAAATGGGACGATTTAGAAGACGTATGTATGAAGAATATGCACACGAATTTAGCACAGACGAGAGCTATAACAGAGCGTACAGAAAAGTAAAAAAAATAAAAGGATTTTACTCGCATTTGAAAGTGTATGTTATAGTAAACGCTATTATCATTATTTCTAGTTTGAATAGCAGAGGTTTTATTGGAAATCATTTTGAACTGAGAGGGTTTCAAAATTGGGAAATCTATTCGACAGCGTTTTATTGGGGTATTGCCTTAGCCATTCATGCCTTTTCAGTTTTTGGACCTGATATCTTTTTCAATAAGGACTGGGAGGATAAAAAAATCAAAAAATATATGGATAAAGAAGTAGAAAGTAAGAATAAATGGGAGTAACTTTAAACTTTATTTTTTCAAATTTTGCATATCAATAGATGATCACATTAATTATAGAAGACGAAAAACCAGCGGCAAGATTGCTGCAGCGAAAGCTTGAAAAGTTAGATATTGCTGTAGAAACCATGTTACACTCTGTAGAAGAATCAATTCATTGGTTTAGTAATAATAAACATCCGGATCTTATTTTTCTTGATATTCAGTTATCAGACGGTTTGTCGTTTGAAATTTTTGAAAAAATAAACATTACAAGCGCCATTATTTTTACCACTGCTTACGATGAATATGCCTTAAAAGCATTTAAGCTCAACAGTATCGATTATCTGCTGAAACCTATTGATGAAGATGATCTGGATGTCGCTGTGACCAAATTTAAAACACGTCTTCCTAAATTAGAAACGGAAACAACAAACCTTCAGCTTGATTTTGAACAAATCAGGAAAATGTTGTCGAATCCTTTTGAAAAGAATTATAAAAAACGATTTACCGTTAAAATAGGACAACATCTAAAAGTGATTACCACCGATGAAATCGAATGTTTTTTCAGTGAAAACAAAGGAACCTACATTCATACTTTCGATAACAGGAACTATTTAATTGATTCGACTTTAGAAATTCTTGAACAGGAACTGGACATGAAAGATTTCTTTCGTGTCAGCAGAAAGTTTATTGTACCGCTTCAGGCGATAAAGGAAATTCAGGTGTATACCAATTCGCGTCTAAAAGTTATTTTACCCTCTTATAAAGAAGATGAGGTAATTGTGAGCCGCGAGAAAGTTCAGGATTTTAAGAGCTGGCTGGGATAGTTTTCTTGGCTTCCAGAATCATATAAAACTGAATTCCGAACAGGATAGAGGCTAAAACCAAATGGATTGCCTGACTTCCCAATGGGAAATCAAAATAGGCCATTGCTATTCCGGTTAGGATTTCTACTCCAATGATAAGTAATACCAGGTTTATTTTTGAAAAACCTAAGTTGAGTTTTCTATTTCTAGTGAATAAATACACATTTACAAGTAAGACAATAATTGAAAAGGAACGGTGAATGTAAAAAGTAACAGAAGGGTTCTGAAGCCAAAAAACACTTTCCGTCAAACCATTTTTGACCTGCTCATCTACAAACTGACGCACTTGTGTGCCAATGGCAACCTGAATTAAAGTCAGTACAAGCGAAAATAAAAGTACTTTTTTGAATGCGGCATTGTACGTTACAGTGGCAAATTTTGGTCTTGCTAACTGAATAATGTATAAAATTACAGCAACAATTACCAATGCCATCACCATGTGAACCGTTATCTTTATTGGGTTTAAAACCGAATAAACAACTTTGGCACCCAACCAGGCCTGAAAACCCATCATAAAAACAACTAGCCAGGAAAGCAGGACAATTCTTTTCTTTTCTTTCCAAAACGTAAAAGAAACAATGGCCATAAAAAAGCAAGCCATACCTGCCAGGGCTCCGCACAAACGGTTAATGTATTCGATCCAGGTATGCAACGGATTGAAAATGGCATAATCGTGTTTGGTATATTTTTCCCAATGCAACCCATCAAAAGCAGCCTGAGTTGTAAAATTATCTTTTGCAACCAATAAAGTTTCATCCTTAATAATAACCTGACCTTTTTCAAAAGCGCGGTTTGGTGCCCAGGTCAGTTCTTTTAAATCCGTTGGAGGTATATAATAGCCAAAACACTTCGGCCAGTCCGGGCAGCCCATTCCTGAACCTGTCATTCGGACTAAAGCTCCTGCTACAATTACTAAATAAACTAAAACTAATGCTGTTTTTGCGATTGCTGGGAAGTGTTTTTTCATTCTTTTTGTAGTGCCTCAGACCCTGTTCCGAAGTTTCGGACTAAGGCTCTGAGTTTTTTTAAATTTATTTAATTGGAAAATTTTCAGGGTTTTGTCTCGTATCCCAAATGTCAAGAACAACAATTTGAGTAGTTGTAATTTGATAAATCAATTCAAAATGACTTGCAATTTTAAGCCTGACATCTGAATTATTGGATTCAATACCGCTTTCCGGAAATTTCACAATTTGTTTTAATGATTCTTGAAATAAAACGTTTAATTTTCTACTGTATGATGTTGATTTATTTCTTTGATTCCAATACAAAAAAATAGCATATTTTGATTGTCTTGCAAATGAAGTCCAAACTATTTTTCTTGTTCCCTGAACCATTTTTCTAATTCAATTTGAGCTTCTTCATTCGAGATAAATTCTCCTTTTTCATACTGTTCTGATGCAATGTTTATTTTTTTTTGCTCCGCTTCAGAAAAATATCTTATATCGTTGGTTTTTAATTTTTTATATGTCACAACAGGTTCACTAACCGAAGATACATGCTCTGCTGATTCTGAATAATTTTTGTTGTCTAATAAAGATTTTACTTTTAGCAATAAATCAATATCATTGGTTTCCATTATTTTCTTTATCAAATCTAATTTTAGTCCGGCGATATCCATAACTTATAATTTTTATAAAATTAAATAAAATCCGCTATAATCTCAGGAATGAACTATACTTTAACTAATCCCATTTTCTGCGCTTTTTTCTGCATAAAGGCAAAAGCAGCGTCATATTCATTTGGAATTTCCCCTTCGAGAATAGCTTCTTTAATGGCTTCTTTCAAAACACCGATTTCTCGTGAAGGTTTTAAATTATAATATTCCATAATTTCTTCTCCGGAGATTGGCGGCTGGAAATTACGTACATGGTCGCGTTCTTCCACTTCGACAATTTTCTTGCGGACGATCTCAAAGTTTTTATGGTACTTTTTAAACTTTGACGGGTTTTTGGTAGTAATATCGGCTTCGCACAGTGTCATTAAATTTTCTACATCTTCTCCTGCATCAAAAACCAGGCGGCGAACAGCACTGTCGGTTACGATATCCTGAGCGAGAACAATTGGGCGCGAGCTCATGATCACCATTTTTTGCACAAATTTCATTTTGTGATTTAAAGGCATATGAAGGCGTTCAAAGATTTTTTTAGCCATTTTTCCACCCAGAAATTCATGTCCGTGAAAAGTCCAGCCCTGTTTTTTATTGAAACGTTTTGTCGGTGCTTTTCCGATATCGTGCAGCAAAGCCGACCAGCGCAGCCAGACATCATCGGTGTTTGGACAAATATTATCGACAACTTCAAGCGTGTGGTAAAAGTTATTTTTATGAGTGTGGCCTTCAATTTCTTCTACCTGGTTCAATGCTGTTAATTCAGGTAAAATAAGATCTAAAAGCCCGGTTTTATATAAAAGTAAAAATCCGGTGGATGGCTGATCTGTAGAAAGAATTTTGTTCAGTTCGTCCACGATTCTTTCTCCGGAAATTATATTTATCCTGTCGGCATTTTTGCTAATCGCGTCCAGTGAATTCTTTTCGATCTCAAAACCTAACTGCGTAGCAAAACGGATGGCACGAAGCATGCGTAACGGATCATCAGAATACGTAATGCTTGGATTCAAAGGTGTTTTGATGATTTTATTTTCTAAATCAGCGAGACCGCCAAAAGGATCGGAAAGATCCCCAAAAGTTTTTTCGTTTAAGGATAGAGCCAAAGCATTTATAGTGAAATCACGACGATTCTGGTCGTCTTCCAGAGTTCCGTTTTCAACAAGCGGGTTTCTGCTTTCAAAATTATAGGATTCTTTTCGGGCACCAACAAATTCAATATCCGTATCTTCAAAACGTAACATCGCAGTTCCGTAAGTTTTAAAAACCTGGACTTTTGGTTTTTTAGGAAGTAACTCAGATACTTTTAAGGCCAGTTCTATTCCGCTGCCCACTGCTACAACGTCAATGTCTTTTTTAGAACCACGGTTTAAAAGCAAATCACGTACAAAGCCGCCGATAACGTAAGTGTCAACGTTTAGTTCCTTAGAGGCCTGCGAAATGATTCCGAAAATTTTATGTTGTAAAGCTGTTTTATAATTTGTCTGTATAGCCACGAATTCAAGAATTTTAAATAGAGCGTTGAGTTCTGAAGAGAATCGAACGCCTGCAAATTTACAACATAGAAAATGCCTATTATAATCTATTGCTCACTTTTTTGAAGAAATTCACGGTTTAAAGTGCAGAATTTTATGAAATAAAAAAAGCTTGCCGCGAGTTCCACAAATTTTCACGGATCATACTTCATTTCCCAAAAATAAAAATTAGCGGAAATTCGTGTAATTGGTGGCAAAAAAAGCCGGTAAACGGGAATTATGGTAGTATCAAACAAATCAATTGCAATGCTGTTTTTTTAGCAATTCAATTTGTATTTTTGAATCACTTAAAAATGCACAAATGAAAATTGTTATATCGCCTGCGAAGTCGTTAAATTTTGAAAAAGAATTGCCCACTGCAAAATATACAGAACCCGCTTTCCTAAAAGAAGCGCGTCAGGTTCACAAAGTTTTAAAACCCAAAAAACCAGCTGACTTAGCGGAATTAATGTCAATTTCCGAAAAACTGGCCGACTTAAACTGGCAGCGAAACCAGAAATGGAAAACGCCTTTCACACCTGAAAATGCACGTCCGGCAGTTTATACTTTTGATGGTGATGTTTACACCGGTTTAGATGCCTATACAATTCCGTTAGAGAAAATGGAGGTCTTACAGGATAAGTTAAGAATTTTATCGGGTCTTTACGGCGTTTTAAAACCGCTGGATCTTATGCAGGCCTACCGTCTCGAAATGGGGACGAAACTGCCCATCGGAGAGCATAAAAATTTACATGATTTCTGGAAAGGTCCCGTTACGAAAGCGTTGAACAAAGAGTTGTCAAAAGGGGAGTTGTTCGTAAATTTGGCCAGTAATGAATATTTTTCGGCTGTTGATGTGAAAGCTTTAAAAGTGCCTGTAATCACACCTGATTTTAAAGATTATAAAGATGGAAAACTAAAGATAATCAGTTTCTTCGCTAAAAAGGCAAGGGGAATGATGGTGCGTTATATCATCGATACCAATGCGGAAACTATTGATGACCTGAAAGGGTTCAATTATGAAGGATACCAGTTTGATGCGAATCTTTCGAAGGGAAATCATTTGGTGTTTACGAGATAGGTTTTTTTGGGAAGGTTCAAAGGGGCAAAGGTGCAAAGGCTCAGAGTTTTTTTTTAAGGGTCTGAGCTGCTGAGGGGCTAAGCTACTAAGGTTTGGTTATTACTTCAATTCTATTTAGGATTTCGTTTTGGAAGATTCAAAGGGGCAAAGTTGCAAAGGCTCAGAGGTTTTTTTTAAGGGTCTGAGTTGCTGAGGGGCTACGTTTCTAATGCTTTTATTATTGTCTCAATTAGGATTTAGATCCAGCTTGGAACTCAATTGCCTCCAGCTTTAGCTGGAGATACGATGTAAATCGATGAAAGGCTTTAGCCAAATTTTCATTAGAATATTATATATTTAAGAAGCGAAAATAAAAAAGCCGGGATCAATTAAGAGCCCGGCTTTTCGTATTATAAATCAATTATTATAATTATTATTAATGCATCGCATCTGCGGGATTAATCTTGTTTTTTCCTTTCTTGATGAAAAGAATAATCGGTATACAACATAAGAACATTACTCCCAAGTACATGAAAATATCAATATATGACATTACGGTACTTTGTTTTAAAATGGAGTAATCAATTGCCTGATACGCTTTTTTAAGCGCAACATCTGCACTATATCCTTTAGACATAAAGGCTCTCTGCATTCCGGCAATACGTTGTTGAACATCGTATTTTGAAGGATCGATACGATTGATCAGGTTAACTCTGTGTTCCTGGCTGAAACGGGTAATAAAAGTGGTAATAATTGCAATACCAAATGAACCGCCTAACTGGCGCATCATTCCGGTAAAAGCAGCTCCTTCACCAATATGTTTCCCTTTTAATGTCGAAAGCGAAAGTGTCGTAATAGGTACAAAAAGTAATCCTAAACCGATTCCTCTCAAAATCAATGGCCAGTACATATGTTCTACACCGGTATCAGGTGTAATTCGGGTTTGCATCATAAAGGTAAAGAAGAAGAAAACTAAAAATCCTACTCCAACCATATAGCCCTGAGGTACCCCTTTTTGAATCATGTTTCCGACAAATGGCATCATGATCGCTGTTGTTATCGAACCCGGGATCAGTAATAATCCGGCATCAGTCGCTGTCCATCCTAAAATAGACTGCGTATAAATCGGAATAATTAAGGTGGATCCGTATAAACCGAAACCAAGGATAAAACACATTATGGTTCCGATTCGTAAGTTTCCGTCTTTTAAAACACTTAAGTTTACGATTGGGTGTTTGTACGTAAGCTCTCTCCAGATAAATAATATTAATCCAAAAACCGTAAGTACGCTTAATGCTGTAATTAAAGGATCGTTAAACCAGTCATCCTGCTGCCCGTGCTCTAAAACAAATTGTAAGGATCCGATAAAAGTGGCCAGAAGAACAATTCCCCACCAGTCAACCTGATTTGCTTTTAATTTTTCTCCATATTTCGGGCTTCTTACGAAAGTAAGGGCCAGAATAGTAGCGATAATTCCTAACGGAATATTGATGTAAAAGATATAGGGCCAGGAATAATTATCTACTAAATATCCTCCCAAAGGCGGACCTAAAGTCGGACCTACAATTACACCCATTCCGTAAATAGCCTGAGCCATACCACGTTTTGCTATAGGATAACTTTCTGTGATAATTGTCTGTGCCGTTACAAGAAGGGCACCTCCGCCCATACCCTGAACGAACCTAAAAGCTACTAGTTCCCAGATATTACTGGCATTTCCACATAAAAATGAACAAACGGTAAATATAATGATAGAGGCCACAAAATAATTACGTCGTCCAAATTGCTGTGACAGCCAGCTCGTCATCGGTATTACAATAACATTCGCAATGGCGTATGCTGTAATAACCCAGGCCACATCAGTCAAAGTAGCACCAAGGCTACCCCTCATGTCTGTTAGCGCTACGTTTACAATGGTCGTATCAACGATTTCAAGCAAAGCACAAAGTACTGCTGTAATCGTGATAATAACACGTCTGTAACCGTATTCTACTAAATCATCATCTCCTTGTACTGCTGTCATTCTATTATTTTAAATGTACGTCAACATCAACATTCATTCCCGGACGTAATAATTTTACTTTCTCAGGATCGTTTGATTCGTCTAAGCTAATTTTTACTGGTAATCTCTGAATCGTTTTCACGAAGTTTCCTGTTGCATTATCAGGAGGTAATAAAGAAAAACGTGATCCTGTTGCAGGAGAAAAAGAAGTTAAAGTTCCTTTAAACTCATAGTTCGGGTAAGCATCTACTTTTAAGCTTACTTTCTGGCCCACAACCATTTTGTTTAATTGTGTTTCCTTGAAGTTAGCGACAACCCAAGCTTCCGTATTATTGATGATATAAAATAAAGATTGTCCCGGCTGTACCAGTTGTCCCGGCTGAATATCTACTTTAGAAACCTGACCGTCAATGGCTGCTGTTACAACAGTATACGTAAGGTTTAGTTTGGCAACATCAAGCATTGTTTTTGCTTTTTTGATGTTGGCAGCAGCCACTTCAGTTTGTTTGTCAGAAACTTTGGATTTAGACTGAATTACCGATTTTTGAAAGGAACTTGCTCTTTGTTGTTGTTCCAAAACACGTACCTGGTTTTCAGCTTCGTCTTTTGCAGTCTGAGCCTGTTCAAATTGCTGTTTTGTAATCGTATGTGTTTTATACAAATTATTGTAACGATTAAAATCATTTGTAAGTTGTCTCAATCTGATTTTTGCACTTTCGATAGAACCACCCGCAGATTTCACATTGGCATCAGAAACAGAAATGCTTGCGTAAGCACTTCCAATATCAGCTTTTGCAGCTTCGTATTGGCCTTCAGCTCCTAAAAGGGCCGCATTTGCTTCGTCAATTTTCAATTGGTAATCTCTTTTGTCAATGGTAAATAAAGTATCTCCTTTTTTTACAAAATCATTATCTTTCACATAAACTTTGCTGATATAACCGGATACTCTTGGGATAATCGGGTTCATTTTTTTCTCGATCTGGGCATCATCTGTCTCTTCGTGACCTTGTGAATGCATGTATTTTGTTATTCCGTAAGTTCCGCCCACTAAAACCAAAACGGTTAGTATAATGATGAATTTCGTATTTGTTTTTTTCTTTTCCATGAGAGCTATCGATTATATTTTAGAAAGATTGAATGATTGTGATAATTGTCCTGATACTGACAGTAATTCGTAATATTTTTGAATAATGGCTGCTTTAGATAAAGCAGTGTTTATTTTCGCATTTAGTTGTTCAACGTCAGCTTCAACCAGGTCATTGGTATCCGATAAACCATTGTCAAATTTGTCTTTTACAAGTCTGTAGTTTTCTTCTGCCTGTTGAAGTGCTTCGTCATAAACCACACTTTGATTAATCGCTAAGCTGTAATCTTCAATAGATTTCTGAACTTCTACTTTAATTCGGTCGGTCATAACCGCTTCGGTATTTTTTACTTCCAGGGCTTTGCTTTCAGCCTCACGTACATGAGCACTGTTTTTCAGGATTCCGGATAAATCATACGTTAAGCCAACCCCAAAATTCATAGCGTATTTTACCGTAATAAAATCTTTAAGGTCTAACGCCGTATAGCCACCCAATAAGGCAAGAGAAGGATAATATCCTGATTTTGCAACTCTAATATTCGCTTCACTGGCTTTTTGCTGAAAACGAATAGCTTCTAAATCTTTTCTGCTTTCCAGCGCTAAAGCATCTGAAGTAGGGGCATTGGTAGTTTTTAAATTGAAGAAATCAGATTCATTCACCTGAAGCTTTACTGTCGGGTCTAATTTTAACAGCGTAGTCAGGTAAAAATTAATGTTATTGATGTTGTTATTCGCTTCATCAATAGATAATTTCGTTTTGGAAACCAATAACTGCGCTTTCAGTAAATCATTTCTTGGAATGATTCCGTTTTTTTCCAGTTCCGTAAAATCCGTTACACGCTGCTGCGCCTGTTTTTGATTTTCGTTTAAAAGATCCAGTGTTTTTTGTGCTTTGTATAAAGCAGTGTAATAAGTGATTACACGTAATGCGACATCTTCCTTGGTTTTGGCTGCGTTGGCACTTTCGGCCTCATAAAGATTATCGTAAGCTTCAATACTGCTCTGGATTTTAAATCCGGAAAAAATAGGAAGGCTCAGATTGGCCATACCAAACATGGCGCGATCCGGAGAAGCCATTGGCTCTGCACTTGCTTCGTCATTGTGCATGTCGATGGAAGCTTTTGTTAACCTTTGGTACTGCCCTTGAATTTTTAAATCAGGGTATTGGTTGTTTTTAACCGTTTGTAACTCATATTTTCTTGAGTTTACCTTAGTGTTGGCAAGAGTAACTTCGTTACTTTTTTCCCAGGCCAGTTTAACGGCTTCGTCTAAGGTTAAACTTGTTTTTTCTTGTGCTTCTATTGATGATATTCCGATAAAGAAAATCCCAAAGAGCATTAATTGACTAATTTTCATAAACAAGTAGCGCTTTTATAGTTTGTTGAATGTGCTTTGTAAGACTGTTTTTAATATAATCGTTGTATAACGTTTCTGTATTTAAATTTAAAAGTTCCTCAAAGAAAGGTTTGTTCATGTGAAAGTGAAAAAAAGTTCCCATTATCGTCGGAGTGATCAACGGAATGATGACATCTTTTCTGAAAATCCCTTTTGACTGGCCTTCCTTTACGATTGTTTCCAGGGATTTTAAATTCCCTTTTTTTAATTCAGTGAAGGCAGCAAGATTTTCTTCTCTTTTTTTAGAAGTAAGTTCAAAATGTAAAATCCTGTAAATCCCTCTGTTACAATTAATTCGGTTAATGTAAATTTCGATTAATTTATTGACTTTATCAAGGGGTTCCAGATTTTCGTGCAATAAAAGTTCGATTTGCAGTTTTAAGTCAGAAGTTTTGTATAGAAGTAAAGCCTCCAGTAATCTTTCTTTAGAACCAAAATAATACGAAACCATGGCAATATTAATTTTTGCCATTTTCGATATATCCCGGATGGATGTACCTTCAAATCCTTTCTCGGAAAATAGCTTCTCCGCGACCTCGAGGATCTGAATTTTTTTATCGTTTAATTCGACTTTAGACATGGTATCATTTATAATCGGGTACAAAATTAAACAAGCGTTTAATTTAAACGCTTGTTTAATTTATTTTTAACACAATATTAACAGAAAACCATGTAGTTGCCTTAAGATAATATTGTGTTAAAAATAATTAGGAAAAAGAAGGATTATTTTCCTGAAGAAAGTTTTTGAGGATTTTGTCTTGTGTCAAAAATAGTAGATACAAATACGATTTGCTTTATTTCATCAATCCAATAAATAATTTTGTAATTTTTAAAAACTATATACCTGAAATCTTCGATTCTTTCAGATAAAAGGGCTTCTTTTTGTCCGCCATAAGGGTTAATTTCTAAAGATAGCGAACTGTCAATTATACCATTTACTAAATCTTGTGAAACTCTTATCCCAGCTTTAAATTTGTAATATTCAAAAATGTCTTCAAGTTTATTTTCTGCAAATTGAGTCCAATAAACAGTTAGCCCCATTTTTGAATTTTAGATTTTAAGTCTTTTCCAGATACAATTCGTGCATTTCCGGCATCATCTAAGGATTGATCAATTTCTTTATTAAATTGTTCCATATTCATTGCTTTCATTTCCTGATCTAAAAGTTTAACCTTTTGTTTATGAAGCAAGTTTTCAAGATCAATGACTATTTCTTCACTTTGAAGTCTTAGGAATTCCTGAACGAAAGATATTTTGCGGGCTTCTAAATCCATGATAATTGATTTTATTCAAATGTACAAAATAATTGTAAATGTTGCTGATTATCGGATCCCTCCAACAAATTCCGAAATTTTGCCAGAACCAATTTCACTCAAATGTTTAATAAAAGCACTCCCGATAATAGCGCCTTTGGCAAATTTTGTGGCCTGGTTAAAAGTCTCCTTATTCGAAATTCCGAAACCAATGATTTGTGGATTTTTCAGGTTCATGCCTGCAATTCTTTCGAAATAATCTTCCTGAACATTTCCAAAACCGGATTGGGAACCCGTAACACTTGCTGAACTTACCATATAAATAAAGCCATTTGAAACGCTGTCAATAAAACGAATGCGCTCGTCTGACGTTTGCGGTGTAATCAAAAACACGTTTATTAAACCGTATTTATCGAAAATAGGTTTGTATTCGTCTGCATAAACATCAACCGGAAGGTCCGGAATAATCAATCCGTCAATGCCGATTTCAGCACATTTTTTGCAGAATGCCTCAATGCCGTATTGTAACATCGGATTGAAATAGCCCATAATGATCAACGGGATTTTTACGCTTTCGCGAATGTCTTTCAGCTGATCGAAAAGAATCTGCGTTGTCATTCCGTTATGCAAAGCCTGTGTCGAACTTGCCTGAATTGTTGGTCCGTCTGCCAGAGGATCGCTGAAAGGCAAACCAATTTCAATTAAATCCACTCCGTTTTTTTCTAAGTCCTGAATGATTTGAACCGTATCGTTTAAATTAGGATATCCCGCCGAAAAATAAATAGAAAGGATCTTTTTATCTTCCTGTAATTTTTGAGTTATTCTGTTCATTTTATATTTTTTTTCTCCTGACAGGTTTACAAAACCTGTTAGGTATTTTATTAACTTTTATTTTTTGCCACAGATTTCATAGATTCTCACAGATCAAATTAAGCAGATGAATTAAAAAAATCATTTTAATCTGTGAAATCTGTGGCATTATTTTTCTAATTTTTTAAAATTGTACTCGTCCAGTTATCGCCCTGATTTTCTACAATTAAAAGCCCGGAATCCGAATCGTTCATTTGTGCAACCAGTTCTCCGTTGTTGTTCCAGAAAGCACTTTTTCCGCCTGAAGGATAACCCCAGGATTCACCACTGAAATTAGACATCAGAACATTCATTTGATGTTTTTGGGCATAACTTTGTAAATCACGATATGCATTTGGAATCCCGTTTGGTGTAAAGAAAATACTGGCGATATAAACCGAAGTTTCTTTTTTACCGGCATTTTCGGCATGAAGCGGATTGTCTATGTCGGCACAAATAGCAAACGAAATTTTATGATCTTCAATCGTAATCATCGGATTATAATCAAAAGAAGGCTGGAAAAATTCATCTTCCCCTTCATGCAAAAATTGTTTGGTATAGATTGAAACCGAATTATCGGGAAAAATAATAAATTCACCGATATACAATTCTGATTCATTCTGAATGGGAGCACCCGCGACAATGGTAATATTATAATCGACTGCCAGTTCTTTTAAATGGTCTATCCTGTAATCGTCTTTTGTAAACGCTAATTCCGCTGCATTTTCTCTTTCGTAACCTGTAATAGACAATTCCGGAAATACAATTAAATTGGCCCCTTTTTCTGCAGCCAGTCCGATCAAACGATAATGATCCAATAAATTAGAGGCTATATCTCCACGTTTTGGTTTTGTTTGTGCTGCTGCTAAAATCATTATGATGTATTGTTTTTTATATTTATTGATTGAGGTTTCTTAAAGAATCTTTCTTTTTTCGATTTTTAACTTTCAATATAAATCCATGCCGTTACGCCAGATTTCAGTTTGATCTGAACTCTTTTGTAGGCATTAGATTCGAATAAATCTGCTTTTGCCAGATCTTTGCTGGATATCGTATACACAATTCCCTTTATAAAATCGGAAGTATTTTCGCTGGGCATGGCTACAAAATAATCTGTCATTCCAAATTCTTCCTCTATTTTTAAATCCTTTAGTTTATAACCTGTCAGCTGGTCCGGTGTTCCGGGCAAAATCTTATTAAAAACCTGCATCTGAATTTCTTTTGACTGTAATGTTCCATAAGAAAATAGCTGTTCCATAAATGTTGTTTTTTGTTGTTACTGGTAGGCGTTAGGGGTAGCAGCGGTATCCTTTTGTTTTTTTCTTTAAAAAATAAAAGATTTAGCGAATAACCCGACCCTTGGGGAACGCCCAAATTACAACTTTTATTATAATTTAAAGTATTCGATATAATTGTCTAAATCTTTGTCACCGCGACCTGAAAGACTGATTACTACAACATCGGTTGGTTTGAATTTTTTCTGGTCCAGAACGGCAAAGGCATGTGCACTCTCGATCGCCGGAATAATTCCTTCTAATTTTGTTAATTGTAAACCGGCATTCATCGCTTCGTCATCGGTTACGGAAAAGAACTCGCCACGGCCTGTTTGTGCCAAATGGGCGTGCATGGGGCCGACTCCCGGATAATCCAGACCCGCAGAAATAGAGTAGGGCTCTGTAATTTGTCCGTCCGGAGTCTGCATCAAAAGTGTTTTACAACCGTGAATAACCCCTACTTTTCCTAACTTACTCGTTGCAGCACTATGACCACTGTTGACGCCTTTTCCGGCAGCCTCAACAGCAATGATACCCACTTCAGGCTCATGTAAAAAATGATAAAAAGTTCCCGCTGCGTTACTTCCGCCACCGATACAGGCAACTACGTAATCAGGGTTTTCGCGCCCTTCTTTTTCTTTCAGCTGCCATTTTATTTCTTCCGAGATAATACTCTGAAAACGGGTTACCATATCCGGATAAGGATGGGGACCAATAGCAGATCCGATAATATAATGCGTGTCCACCGGATTGTTAATCCAGTCACGGATGGCTTCGTTTGTAGCATCTTTTAAGGTTCTTGAACCCGAAAGCGCCGGACGCACTTCTGCGCCTAACATTTTCATTCTTGCCACATTCGGAGCCTGGCGTGCAATGTCAATTTCGCCCATGTACACAATGCAATCCAGTCCCATCAAGGCACAAACCGTTGCTGTTGCCACACCATGCTGGCCTGCACCGGTTTCTGCAATAATTCGTTTTTTGCCCAGACGTTTGGCAACGAGTATTTGCCCGATAGTGTTGTTGACTTTATGTGCTCCGGTATGGTTTAAGTCTTCTCTTTTCAGATAGACTTTGGTATTGTATTTTTCAGACAGACGTTTGGCGAAATAAAGCGGACTGGGACGTCCAACGTAATCTTTTAGCAATTGGTTAAATTCTGCTTTGAAATCCGGTTCAGCGATAATTTTTAAATATTGCTGGCGTAACTCTTCTACATTCGGATACAGCATTTCGGGAATGTAAGCTCCCCCAAATTCGCCGTAGTATCCTTTTTCGTTAACATTATAATTCATAATTTATTTGTTTTTTATTTCCTGGAGACGGGCACGTACGGATGCACTGGCGTGTGTTTCTATATAGGCCTCTCTGCACAATTTTATATTTTTTAATCCGGGTTCAATCTCAAATTTACTGTTTATATCAATGGCATAAATGGGTAATTTAAGTTTTTTTATCATCGGTATTTCATCAATTCCGATACCGCCGCTTAAGAAAAACGGTTTCTCCGACTTGTATTTTTCTAAAATCGTCCAGTCGAAAGTGGTTCCGTTTCCGCCGGGTAATTTTCCTTTGGTATCGAATAAAAAATAATCACATAACTTTTCAAAAGGAGTTAAAATGTCGAAATCAAAATCTTCACCAACGGAAAAAACTTTTATGATTTCGACTTTCGCATCAATTTTGCCATCGATTTTCTTTTTTAATTCCTGACAGAACTCAACGGATTCATTTCCGTGCAGCTGAACAGCCTGCAAATGGTATTTGTTGACTTTCGACATGATATAATCGACAGTGGCATCTACAAAAACACCTGTTTTCTTGATTGTTTTGATCAGTTCCGGAATCGTTCCGTCAAAATAGCGAGCGGATTTTTCGTAGAAAATAAAGCCCATATAATCAGGCAGGACAGCTCCCACTTCGAGAATATTGTCGGGATATTTCATTCCGCATATTTTTAGTTTCATTTTTTTTAATGCTTTAAGCTGTAAGCTTTACGCTTTAGGCTAATTATAGTAATGTTGAGAAACGGCTTTACGCTTTAGGCAGTAGGCTAATTTTAATAATGTTGAAAAAAGCGCAGTGCTTAAAGCCTACAGCCTACAGCTTCCCAATAAATTCCCTTGCGGCTTTTCCCGCATTATCGGTTTTCATAAAATTTTCCCCGATTAAAAAACCACTATACCCATAAGGTCTTAGTTCAGAAATGGCTTCAACCGATGAAATGCCGCTTTCGGAGACTTTTACAAATTCATCCGGAATTTTGGAGGCCAGCTGTTTGCTGAAATCCAGGCTTACTTCGAAGGTTTTCAGGTTTCGGTTGTTCACACCAATCATGTCAAGGGTTGGCATAATCGATTTTTCTAATTCTTCCTGATTGTGAACTTCCAGTAAAACTTCTAAACCTAGCTTTTTGGCGAATCCGGACAATGACTTGATTTCTTCGCGGGTTAATACCGCTGCGATCAGTAAAATCAAATCGGCTCCAAAAGCTTTGGCTTCCAGAATCTGGTATTCGTCTACAATAAATTCTTTTCGCAAAAGCGGAATATTTACGCAAGCTCTTGCTAAAAGTAAATCGTCCAGCGAACCGCCAAAATACTTTCCGTCTGTTAAAACAGAAATTCCGCAGGCACCTGCACTTTCATATCCTTTCACCACTTCTTCCACTGTAAAATTATGATTGATTACTGATTTTGAAGGCGAACGGCGTTTGTGCTCTGCAATAATCCCGGTTGTACTTTGTCTTAATTTTTGACTTAAGGAGATCGTCTCTCTTTCAAAAAATACCGAATTTTCCAATTGTGAAACCGGAATGATAGATTTTTTAAGGACAACTTCCCGTTGTTTATCGAAGATAATTTTATCTAAAATATTCATGGTTTATTTTTTGTTTCAGGTTTCAGGTTTCACGTTCCAACAATCTGAAACCTGAAACCTGAAACTATTTTTTTACTTGCTTAATTCTTTCAGTTTGTTCAATACTTTTAATCCTTTTCCGGAGAATAAACTTTCTTTCGCCTGTTTAAAACCTTCCTGTGGAGAGCATTTTGTTACCGTTGCAATCGCCATTGCAGCATTTGCACAAACCACATTATTTTGGGCTTCGCTTCCTTTTCCGGAAATGATACTGGTAAACATTTCTGCTGATTCTTCGATTGTTCTTCCGCCTTCGATTTCGCTTTGTGCTAAAAGGCGAACACCAAAATCATCCGGTTTTATCATGCCTTCCATAATGCTCGTGATAATTTTTGTCGGACCGGTTAGCGAAATTTCATCATAACCGTCAAGCGAATGCAGGATGGTAAAATTGACATCGGTATTCTGGTATAAATAAGCATACATTCTGGCTAACTCTAAATTGAAAACACCTACCAACTGATTTTTAGGAAACGACGGATTTACCATTGGCCCTAACATATTGAAGAATGTTTTTACAGCCAGTTCTTTTCTGATCGGCCCCACATTTTTCATTGCCGGGTGAAATAATGGTGCATGCAAAACGCAAATTCCGGCCAGATCGATACATTTTTCCAGAAAGTCCGGGTCATTGCTGAACTTGATGCCCATTTTTTCCATGACATTACTGGATCCGGAAATAGACGAAACTCCGTAATTCCCGTGTTTTGCCACTTTTATTCCGGCTCCCGCAGCGATAAAGGAAGCTAGAGTCGAAATGTTGAACGTATCTTTTCCGTCACCACCCGTTCCGCATAAATCGATCGTATTATAAGCCGATAAGTCAACACGAACGCATAATTCCAACAGTGCTTCCCGAAAACCGGAAAGTTCGTCTATCGTGATACTGCGCATCATAAATACGGTTAAAAAAGCCGAAATCTGACTCGGATTATAAGCTCCGCTTGAGATATTAATCAGTACGTTTTTTGCTTCTTCTTTGGTAAGCACTTCGTGGTTGATTAATTTATTTAATATATTTTTCATTTTTTTGAGGTTCTAAGTTTTCTGCTAAGACTGTAAACTGAGACTGAGACTGAGACTATCTGCTTTTTTCAATGTTCATTTCCCTGATAAATCCACATGGGTTCTGTTTTTCCTGCACGCTCAAATCCGTTCTTTTTGTAAAAGTCAACAGCTCTTCCGTCTGCGGTTAACATTTGCATGTGAAAGTGACTGTATTTCTCCTGCATTTTATCCATAATCAGTTTCCCGATTCCTTTTCCATGATATTCGGGGAGCACCAATAAATGTGGATAATAAACTGTTAAATATCCATCAGAAATCGCATTGCCAAGCCCAACCAGTTTTTCCCCTTCCCAGGCGGTTATTAACGTTTCGGAATTCAAAAGAGCGTTATACAATTCGTTAGGTTTATTGGCCGAACTCCATTCGTTTTCTTTGTAGAGTACTAATATGTCTTCGAGATTAATTTCTCTGGTTTCTAAAATTTCTATGTTCATTTTTTTTGAGGTTCTAAGTTGCTGAGAGGCTAAGGTTCTAAGTTTTTAAACTGTCTGATCCCAATAGCGGTCGGAAAGACTAAATACTGAGACTGTAAACTGAGACTGTAACTGTCACTAACTCTTTACCCAATTCTCTAAAATCCTTTTTCCATTAGGTGTTAAAACGCTTTCCGGGTGAAACTGAACGCCTCGTACGTCAAAAGTTTTGTGTCTTAGCGACATAATTTGGCCGTTTTCATCGATTGAAGTTGCTTCAAGAACTTCAGGCAAATTGGCATCAACTACCCAGGAGTGGTAACGTCCTACTTCAAATTCATTTCCTAAACCTTCAAACAGGATTTCATCGGAGACTACTGTTTTGACGTTGGTGGCAACGCCGTGATAGACTTTATCAAGGTTCGAAAGTGTCCCTCCAAAAACTTCTCCGATTGCCTGTTGTCCCAGACAAACGCCTAAAATACTTTTTGTCGGAGCGTATTTCTGAATTACTGCTTTTAATAAGCCCGCTTCATCCGGAATTCCCGGTCCGGGCGAAAGCAATATTTTATCGAAAGAAGCAATTTCGTCGATGTCAAACTCATCGTTTCGGTAAACGGTAACTTCGCAATTTAAATCTTCTAAATAGTGCACTAAGTTGTAAGTGAAACTATCGTAATTGTCTATAACTAATATTTTTTTCATCTTTATTTTTTTGTTTCAGGTTTCAGGTTTTCTTTGTTTCACGTTCCAATAACCTGAAACAAAGAAAACCTGAAACTAAATTTTTATTTTTCTCTAACGTACTTCTCGACAATAATGCGGTCAACGCCTAGTTTTTCCACTTTTTCTATTCCTTTTTGAATCAGCGTGTCATTTTTAACCTTTACTACAAATTCGAACTTGTTGTTTTCCCATTGACGGTTATTAAAATATTCGAGATTTTCGGTATAAATACTGTCTTTCAACGTATATTTTCCGCCTCCGCCAAAAAATACCGCGGCTGTGGAATCTTTGCCGTTATGTAAATCATGATTGAAAAAAGCAAAGTGCGAATCGTTTATAATTTTAATCATTTTTGTTTTGGAATTGAAAGTCGAAAAAGTCGAATCTTTCTCTGTGGTTTCTGCCGATATCAAACGCCAGGTTCCTTCAATAGGATTTGGCTTTTTGTCTGAAGTACAAGCCGAAATAGTGAGTATTAAAATTAAAAGTGATAGTGCTTTTTTCATGGTTTTTATGGTTGGTTTGTTTTTGTTTCAGGTTTCAGGTTTCAGGTTGCGACTGCGACTGTGACTGTGACTGCAATTGCGACTAATCAGGAGCTACTGAACACTAAATCTTCTCGGCCATTTCTAACGCGGTATGCAACGCTCGTAGCTTATTATAAACTTCCTGCATCTCGCTTTCCTCATCTGAACTGGCGACAATTCCGGCGCCGGCCTGACAATGCAACTGGTGGTTTTTGCTAAGGAAAGTCCGAATCATGATCGCGTGATTAAAATTGCCTTCAAAATCCATGAAACCGATAGCACCGCCGTAGAAATTACGGTTGGTTTTTTCGTAATCTTCGATTAATTGCATCGCTCTGTGTTTCGGTGCTCCGCTTAAAGTACCTGCCGGAAAAGTATCAGCAACAACCTGCATGGTAGTCGCTTTTTCATGCAAATGACCTGTCACTTTTGAAACTAAGTGAATGACATGCGAAAAAAACTGAACTTCTCTGTATTTCTCCACGTTTACATCGTGACCGTTTCGGCTTAAATCATTTCGGGCCAAATCGACTAACATCACATGTTCACTGTTTTCTTTTTTATCTTCCGAAAGTTCTTTGGCTAAAAGTGCATCGCGTTCGTCATTTCCGGTTCTTTTGAATGTTCCGGCAATCGGATGAATTTCAGCTTTTCTGTTTTTTACAATAATCTGAGCTTCGGGAGAAGAACCGAATATTTTGAAATCTCCGTAATCAAAAAAGAATAAATAGGGAGAAGGGTTAATGCTTCTTAAAGCCCTGTATACATTAAATTCGTCACCTTTAAAACCTTGTGTAAAACGACGTGATAAAACCAATTGGAAAACATCGCCACGGAAACAGTGTTTCTTGGCCAATGCCACGTTATGTTTGAATTCATCATCCGTCAGATTCGAAAATCCTTCGCCTTCTTTAGTGAATTTATAAGAGGCGATATTTCTGGACTGCAGCAATTGTTCGATCTCCGAAATATTGTTTGTTCCATCTACGCTGTGGCAGAAGATATAGGCTTCATTTTTGAAGTGATTAATCGCAATAATGTTTTGATAAACGGCATAAAAAACATCTGGAATTGAAGTAGTGTTGTCTTTTTTGGCAATGCTTACTTTTTCGAAATAACGAACAGCATCGTAGGAGATGTATCCGAATAAACCATTGTTGATGAATTTAAAATCATTTTTCTCCGATTTAAACTGGCTTGAAAATTCCTGAATTACCTCCGGAATATTGGTTGAAGCCGCAATTGAAATGGTTTCTGTTGTTCCGTCAGGAAATGTTTTTGAGATTATTTCATTCTCAATTTTAATCGTAGCAATCGGATTACAGCAGATGTAAGAGAAACTGTTGTCATTTCCGTGATAATCACTGCTTTCCAGTAATAAACTATTGGGAAACTTATCCCTGATTTTAAAATAGATACTTACCGGCGTAATTGTGTCTGCCAGAATTTGTTTGTAGTGTGTGTTGAGTATAAAAGGCTTCAATGTATTTCGTTTTTTATAGTTTAATATTTTTCATTTCGATTGTGACCAAAAAAAAAGGCTTGTCGTGATGACAAGCCTTTTATATTTATAGTTTTACAGTACCATAGGAAGCTTTGTTCACGACGTTTGACGTAAATTCTTCCACCACCAAGTATTGTTTAAAATTGTTCTCATTTCTTTTTTTGTTGTGACAAAGATATAAATGTAATTTGGATTAAAACACATAAAATCTTAAAAAAATCTTTTCTAAATTTAGAAATTTGTTAAATTCTAAAGGAGTAAAGGCCTTTTAAGTGCTTAATTTCCAATTGCAATTGTGTTGTTTTGGTTCGCTCTGAAATCCGGATTTTCCTTGATATTTGGCATTGTAAACAACTCGCTGTTCTTCATTTTTGTGTATCCGATTCCAAATTCAGGTTTGTTATACCAATTTTGTATAGATGGATCTGTACCGCTTGCTTCACTTGTAATTCCTCCGTTGCAATTGTTTACAATTACGTTTTTGAATGTAATTTTTGATAAGTTGGCATCACTGCTTCCAATGTTTTCCTCCAGTAAAGTAAAAGGAGTAAAGCCCGAAACAATGCTGTTGGTTAAGTTGAAAAATGTATTTTCCCTAATATGGATGGATTCTCTTACCAATCCCTGATTGTTTTCTTCCAGATTTACAAGTGTAATATTACTGGCATTTATACGAGTCAGTTTCTTGCTCATATCTGTATTTTGAATTTTATCATAAGAATCCACTTCAAAACATCTGGATCCGGAAACGTCTGAAGAGAAAGGATGACGAATGGCAATACTGTTGCTGATATTGATTTGGGCTCCTTGTGTAAAGTCAAAATCATCATCTGTAGTACGGTACGAAACCAGATTACTCATATTAATATCTCCTCCGTAACATTCGAAAGAATCATCATTTGAAAAACTAATCTGAATATTGTTTAAAACCGTTTTTCTCCCAACCCCGGCTAAAGACAGTCCGTTAAGCTCTTTTAAAGCACTTAATTTTCTTCCTGCATATTCAATACGTACGTATTTTAGAATTCCGGAATTGTCTTCTGCATCTGGACCGCCATAATGATTGAGAATAGGGTCTAAGTCAAAAGGTAAAGTGTGCAATCCTCCAAGAGTGTTTATTGGTGCTTTTCCTAAAATAATAATACCGCCCCAGTCGCCCGGTTTTCGTTCTGTTTTTTCTTTGTTTGAAGTAAAAACAATCGGATCAGTTTCTAAACCTTCGGCCATAATTTTTGAGCCATTAGTGATCACCAGTGTTCCGCATGTTTTATCGTCACCTCGAATAACAGTTCCCGGTTCGATTGTTAAAGTTGCATTATTGATCACATATACCACGCCAACTAACTGATAGGTATTGCGTTTTAAGAGTTTGGTATCTTTATCTATTGTGCCGGCAATTATATTGGTAGCTTCACCATATTCATTGGCAACAGGTTTAAAATTGGTCCAGTTATTCATCCAGTTGTTGGTTCCAATAATTCCTTTGGTTTGTTGTTGGGCGTGTAGAAAAAAACTGCTGATAAGGGTAATAAGGACAAATTGTACTTTTGTTTTCATAACTATTTGATTTCTAGTTTTTGATTTTTTTAATTACCCAAAATTAAGGGGTGCATGTTAATCAAAACGGTGATCATTATTACCAAAGTGTTATGTAAACATTAAGAACGTTATTTTTTTGAATATATAGCAAAAAAGAAACCCCAATAGCATAAACTATTGGGGTTTTCTGAATATTATGAACTAGTAAGCCTGAAATATTAGAATTTTAAAGCTACAGTCAATTCGAAATCGTCATTGATAGTTTTGTCTCCTAAACCTTCAAAGAAATTTCCTGAACCGTATTTGATATCATATTTAGTTCTGTCAACTTTGAATGCAGTAGTTGCAGTGTTTCCAGCTACAGCGATGTCAAAAGTTACTGGTTTAGTAATTCCTTTGATTGTTAAATCAGCAGTTACCGTATAAACGTCAGTTGATTTAGCTCCGATAGTTTTGAAAACTAATTTAGCAGTTGGGAATTTATCAGTTCCGAAGAAATCGTCAGCTTTAAGGTGACCGTTTAATTTTCCTTGGTATTCTCCTGTTAAGTCAGTAGAAGTTAAAGAAGTCATGTCAACAGTAAAGCTACCGCCAACTAATTTTTTTCCTTTGAAAACTACAGCACCGTCTTTAAAGTTTACTGTACCTGAATGTTCTCCGGTTACTTTTTTACCTACCCATTTGATAGTAGATGCTTTTACATCGATTTTTTTTGTTTGTGCGTTTACTGAAACGCTAGCCACTGCTACGAATAATGCTATTGCAATTGTTTTTAAATTTTTCATGTTGTTAAAATTGATTTTGGATTAATATTAATTATAGTTTGATAAATAATTCTTCTTGTGATTTTCTGACTTTTATATGATGCTGAGCATCATCTTCATTATGTCTGTACCCTACAGTTGCAATAACCGAAGCGTTTAAGCCTAATTTGTCTAAGCCTAAGATTTCATTAAATGCAGCAGCGTTAAATCCTTCCATTGGAGTGGCATCGATTTTTAATTCGGCAGCGGCACTTAATAAGTTGCCTAAAGCGATATAAGTTTGTTTGGCAGTCCATGTATTTTTTGCGTCAGCCGGCAGACCTGAAATCATACCTTTCATCATGTCGCTGAATCCGGCAAGAGCTTCGGTAGGAACACCTCTTGTTTCGCTGATATTTTTGATGTAATTGTTTACGGCTTCATCACCCACATTTACGTCATTTGCAAAGACAAATAATTGAGAAGCATCTGTGATCTGGGTTTGACCGTAAGCAGCAGCTTTCAGTTTTTCTCTTATTTCCGGATTTTCAACGATAACAATTTTATAAGGTTGTAATCCGTATGAAGAAGCGCTTAATCGTACCGCTTCTTTTATGGTATTCAAATCAGCATCAGAGATTTTTTTGGCAGCATCAAATTTTTTTGTAGCATATCTCCAATTTAAACTTTCTAAGTATGTGCTCATAATTTTAAATTTGTTTATTGGTTCGGTATTTTTCTAATAATATATTTAATAATTCTAATTCTTCTTTACTTATATTTTCGGCAAATAAACGCTCGTGTTCATCTACTTTCGGATCTAATTCCTTTAAAACATCCAGTCCTTTCTGGGTTATGGCAACTTCTATTTTTCGTCTGTTGCCCGGACAAACATTCCGGGTTACATAATCTTTCAGTAAAAGTTTATCAACCAGCCGTGTCGTGTTGCTTGTTTTGGCCAGCATACGTTCCTGTATCATACACATATTGGCAGGATTTCCTTTTTGCCCTCTCAATATGCGCAGCACATTATATTGTTCTCCGGATAAATCATACGGTCTTATCAACTCGTTGAAATGATCCTGAATCACATTTTGTGTGTACATGATATTCAGAATAACTTTTTTCGCATTATCCATCTTAACTGTACTTTTTATAACCTCTTCAATTGTCATAGTCGTAAGTGTATAATTTGTATATACAAATGTATAACTTTTGATAGTTGTATATACAAATGTCATGTTAATTTTTTGTTAATTAAATTAACGGGTATTTTTTAATTGCACTAACTCTATAAAATTAGTATAAAAGTAATGCAAAATTTTATTGAAATGAAAGTTTAAAATCAAAAATCTAAACTCAGAAATCTAAAATAGAGTAGGGGCGTGCCACCAGACCGATGAGAGGGCAAAATTTACCTGGCGATTATACGCCCTCTCATCGGTCTGCTGTCGGGCTATACGCT
This sequence comes from Flavobacterium sp. ENC, assembly GCF_020991415.1. GTDB lineage: Bacteria > Bacteroidota > Bacteroidia > Flavobacteriales > Flavobacteriaceae > Flavobacterium. The sequence goes on from NZ_JAJMOY010000003.1 coordinate 58,574, forward strand.
CCGCTGCGGCGGACAGCTTCTATCCCTCACGCGGGCGCACGATACGAGAAACCCGACAGGTTTTTAAACACTGTCGGGTTTCTCGTACTACCTGACTTTATTTATTTTAAGCTAACATTTTCTCGTACGCTTTTCGTGCCGCCCCTCTAAAATAGACTTCACCACAATACGTATAGTTTAGTTTGTCTAAGATTTTCAACATTGGAGTGTTATCAAAGTTAGTATCTACCTTAATACTATACACGTTTTGTTGAATTGCTAAATCTTCTGTTTTTTGAAAGAGTTTTGTAGCGATACCTTTTCCTTTTGCCAGTTTTGAAACAGCTACACGATGTACCACGACATAATCACCTTTACTAAGCCATTGGCCTTCGATTTCTTCGTAAGCGGGTTCGATGTCGAAAATGATGGCAGCGTAACACAAAATGGTTTCGTTTTCGGTAAGAACGTAGCCAAAACCAGTATTGATATCATTTGTAATTGAAAGTTCATTTGGATAACCGTCTTGCCATTGTTTACTTCCTTCTAATCGTCTTTGTTCGATAGCATCTTGTATAATTTCCCAAATTTGAGGTACTTCTGAAAGATTTGCTTTTCTTAATTGTAATTCTGTTAAGCTCATTTTTTAATCTGCTATTAAGGTATTAATGAGGCAGTTTGTCTTTAATAAGGCCATACACCCAGGTGCCTGCAATGGCACTGACCAAAGTGACAACAATTACCGTAACTCCGGTTCCGATTTGGGCAAACAAAGGCCCGGGACAAGCTCCTGTCAGGACCCAGCCAAATCCGAACATCAGTCCGCCATAGATTTGCCCTTTATTAAAGGTCTTAGGCTGAATTTCTATTTTTTCGCCCTGAATGGTTTTAATATTGAATCTTTTGATCAGCTGAACGGATATAATTCCGACAACGACTGCGCTGCCAATGACACCGTACATAAAGAAGGATTGCAATTGAAACATTTCCTGAATGCGGTACCAGCTGATGATTTCGGCTTTTACGAATATAATTCCAAAGAAGATTCCAACAATACCATATTTCAGATTGGAGAGTCCGGAATCTTTCAATTGGCTTCCGTTGATTCCTTCTGTGTCTGTATTTTGATTTTCTAAATGATTCATTTTTGAAATTTTAAAGTGAAAGAATATAAGGTAAAATCAAATTGGCCATAAAAAAACCGCCAATCATAAAACAGATGGTCGCAACTAATGAAGGCCATTGTAAATTTGAAATTCCCATAATGGCATGTCCGCTCGTACAGCCGCCCGCATAACGTGTTCCGAAGCCTACTAAAAAGCCACCAACAACCATCATAATAAAGCCGCGAAGTGTCAATAAACTTTCCCACGAGAAAAGTTCTTTGGGCATTAATCCGGAACGATCCGTGATTCCGTAAGTAGTTAATTGTTCTGAAAGTTTCGCCGTAATTTCAACCGGATTTGGATTTGAAAGAAAATAAGCCGCAATAACTCCGCCAAGGAAAATTCCGAAAACGAAAAATAAATTCCAGCTTTCTTTTTTCCAGTCGTATTTAAAAAAGGAGATGTTTGCCGGAATACAAGCCGCACAGATATGTCGCAAGGAAGAACTAATTCCAAATGATTTATTTCCGATAATTAACAAAATAGGTACAGTCAACCCGATTAACGGACCTGAAACGTACCAAGGCCAGGGTTCTCTCAAAATTTCTAGTAGATTCATTTTTTTTAAGGTTCTAAGTGGCAAAGGTTCAAAGGTTCAAAGGCTAAAACCTTTGTCACTTTGTGCCTTTGTATCTTTGTTACTTTATTTTAATACTTTACTCTGGCAAACAAAATCAGACTTTGGGATTTCAGTTTTCGAGATCGCCCCAAAACCGCCTTCCACTTCTGAAAAATTTCTAAACCCGCGTGCCTGCAAAATAGACGCCGCAATCATACTGCGGTAACCTCCGGCACAATGCAGGTAAAAATGCTCATTCGGATTAATATCTTTTACCCAGTCGTTGATGAAAGCCAATGGTTTGTTGTAAGCTTCATCGATATGTTCTGCAGCGTATTCGGTTTCTTTACGAATGTCGATTACTTTGTCTTCGTCAATTTTAAATTCAGTTGCAAATTGTGCAGCGGTAATTCGGTTAACAGTATCAATTTCAAAACCGGCTTGCTGCCAGGCTTCAAAACCACCTTCCAGATGTCCGATGATTGCATCAAACCCAACACGGCTTAAGCGTGTTACCGTTTCTTCTTCGAGACCAATTTCGGTAACCAATATAATAGGTTGTTTTACATTGGCAATTAAAGTTCCCACCCAAGGTGCAAAATCACCATTGATTCCAATATTAATAGACTGTGGAATAAACCCTTTGCTAAAATTGGCAGCACTTCTGGTATCCAGGATCAAAGCTCCGGTTTCTTCGGCTACAGCTTCAAATTCTTCGGCTTTTATGGTTTTCATTCCGTTATGCAAAACCGATTCAAAACTTTCGTAACCGTTTTTATTCATGGCCACATTCATACTGAAATAGGCTGGAGGAGGCAATAATCCGTCAGTCACTTCGGTAATAAATTCAGCTTCGGTCATATTGGCACGCAAAGCATAATTGGTTGCTTTTTGATTTCCAATAGTCGAAACTGTTTCTTTGCTCATGTTTTTTCCACAGGCACTTCCGGCTCCGTGTGCAGGATATACGATGATATCGTCTGCCAGAGTCATAATTTTATCTCTTAACGAATGAAATAAAATTCCGGCCAGCTGATCCTGTGTCATTCCGGCTGCTTTTTGTGCCAGATCCGGTCTTCCCACATCTCCGATAAATAAAGTGTCTCCGGAGAAAATCGCATGGTCTTTTCCGTTTTCATCAATCAGTAAATAGGTAGTGCTTTCCATGGTGTGCCCGGGAGTGTGCAGGGCTTTAATCGTGATTTTTCCGATTTTAAATTCCTGTCCGTCTTTCGCGGAAATGCAGTCAAATTCACAGGTCGCATTAGGTCCGTAAACAATTGGCGCCTGAGTTTCTTTGCTTAAATCGATATGTCCGGAAACAAAATCAGCATGGAAATGCGTTTCAAAAATATATTTCAATTTAACGGCATCACGTTCTAAACGATCTAAGTAAGGCTGAATTTCTCTTAACGGGTCAATAATCGCAGCTTCACCGTCTGAAGTTATATAGTAAGCACCCTGCGCAAGGCATCCGGTGTAAATTTGTTCAATTTTCATGATTTGGGAATCTAAATAATGGTGTACAAAGATAACTCGGTTTTTCTAAAGAATAAGTGACTAATGTTACAGAAATTCATTTTTGAAATAAAAAAAAGGAATTTCACCATGTAAGTGATGTAAGTTCATTTAAGGCGTTACGCAATCCACGTTAAGCTTATATGGACTTCTATGACTTACATGGTAGAAAAAATATAAACCCATTTAAATAAAAGTAAGGTTTCACTAACAGGACTTCGACTTCGCTCAGTCTGACAAAATGCAAAACTAAAATGAACTTACATTACTTATAGGCTAGAAAAAAAATCTCCGTAATTTTACAACGCTACGAAAATCATTTATTATGAATACACAAGACTTATTGGATCAGATTGCTTTTATAAAAGAGATTGATAAAGTAAAATACATTCAGCGGAAAACGAAGCTGTTTAACAGTGACCGAAATGAAAACGATGCTGAACACAGCTGGCATCTGGCGTTAATGGCGATTGTTCTGGCCGAGCATTCAGATAGACCAATTGATGTTTTGAAAGTGGTTAAAATGGTTTTGATACACGATATTGTAGAAATCGACGCCGGGGATGTTTTTTTGTATGATTTGCAAATCAATCATTCGAATACCGATGCAGAACGTCTGGCCGCGATCCGCATTTTTGGCCTGCTTCCAAAAAAACAAGCCGAAACCTTTATTGAAATCTGGGAAGAATTTGAAGCCGGGGAAACCAACGAAGCCAAATTTGCCAAATCGATGGACAGATTAGAGCCTTTACTGCAAAACACCTCTAACAACGGTGGCACCTGGAAAGAGTTTGGCGTAGGGTACCAAAAAGTTTACGAAAAAAAGAGTGTGATAAAAGAAGGCTCCCGGACTTTATGGACGTACGCGGAAGGCCTGATAAATGAAAGTGTCGAAAAAGGAATTTTAAAGAAATAATCAAATATAGCGAACATAATCAAATATAGCCTGCGGTTGAAACCGCAGGCTATATTTGATTATGCATTGCGTTCCCGCGGTTGAAACCGCGGGCTTATTTGATACGTACATCTATACACAATCCTGTCATTTCTGTCGTTTCGACGAAGGAGAAATCTTTGCGAGAAGTTCGGCAAAGATTAGATTTTGTTTGTGGAGTTCCTTAAAGAGATTTCTCCTTCGTCGAAATGACAAACTTTGGCAAAATTGCTGCAGGCATAAGTGTTATTTATACATGTTAAATTGTTGAAAAGTTTAACAAATATAGGGCGATAAACTTTTTTTTAAGGTCATTAATTTGGGTTTTAATGGGTAAATTTGTGGGACTTCATAATTAAAATACCACTCATGGAAGAAATGCTTTTTTATGACCGAATGCAATTCGCCTTCACGATTACCTTTCACTACCTTTTTCCGCAACTTACAATGGGTCTTTCGCTGATCATTGTTTATTTCAAATGGAAATACTTAAAAACAAAAAACGAACAGTACAATCACGCCACGCATTTCTGGATGAAAATTTTTGCCCTTAATTTTGCCATGGGTGTCGTAACCGGAATCCCAATGGAATTTCAGTTCGGAACCAACTGGGCCAAATTCTCTGAGCTGACGGGTGGAATTATTGGTCAGACACTGGCCATGGAGGGGATGTTTTCGTTTTTCCTGGAATCTTCTTTCCTTGGGATATTTTTATTTGGTGAAAAAATACTGGGACATAAATGGCACTTTGTAACGGGAGTATTAATCATGATTGGTTCCTGGGCCAGCGGTTACTTAATTATAGCCACACACTCCTGGATGCAGAATCCGGTTGGTTATGAAATTCTGGAAAACGGAAAATTTGTACTGACCAATTTTAAAGCTTTATTTCTAAATCCGTGGCTGTGGCCTTCTTATCTGCACAATCAGGCTGCGTCTTTGGTAACGAGTTCGTTTGTTGTGGCCGGCATCGGCGCTTTCTATATTCTGAGTCAGAAAAATGTTTCTTTTGGAAAATTGTTTCTTAAAACGGGAGTCATTTTCGGATTGATTTCGAGTATTATTGTGGTAGTTCCAACGGGAGATTTACTGGCCAAAAATGTAGTGAAATACCAACCGGTGACTTTTGCCGGAATGGAAGGAATTTTTCATACCGAGAAAAAAGGTTCCGAAATTGTTTTAATCGGTCAGCCCGATGTAAAAGATAAAAAACTGGATAATAAAATTGCCGTTCCCAATATTTTGAGTTTCCTGACGTATGGAAACTGGGAACAGGAAATAAAAGGACTGGATCAGTTCGAAGAAGACCTGCATCCGACCAATATTTCGGGACTGTATTATGCCTATCATATTATGGTAGGACTCGGGACTTTGTTTATTGGTTTGATGATTTTGGCACTTTTTCAGTTAATTCGGGGAAAATTATACCAGACCAAATGGATTTTATGGTCGCTGATGTTTATGATGCCGTTCCCGTATATCGCCAATACTACAGGCTGGTACACCGCCGAATTAGGCAGACAACCCTGGCTGGTTTACAATTTATTGCGAACTTCTGCGGGGGCATCCCCAACAGTTTCGTCCGGAAATACCTTGTTTACCTTATTAGGTTTTATCGGATTGTATCTTTTACTTGGAATGCTGTTTTTGCTTTTGATTGGAAAAATTATCAATAAAGGGCCTCATCATGTGGAACTTTCAACAGAAAAAATATAAGTATGGAATTTTTTTGGTACGTCGTTTTAATGGGAATTCTGGCCGTTTACATTGTTTTGGACGGTTATGATTTTGGGGCAGGAATTATTCATTTATTTCTGGCTAAAACAGAGAAAGATAAAAAAGTAATTACAAGCGCTATCGGTCCGTTTTGGGATGCCAACGAAGTTTGGATTATTGCGGCCGGAGGTGTATTGTTTTTCGCATTTCCGACTTTATATGCTTCTTCTTTCAGTGGATTTTACCTGCCGCTGATTATGATTTTATGGCTGTTGATTTTCCGTGCCATCGGTTTGGAAATGCGCGGGCAGGTGCATCACCCGATGTGGGAAACAATCTGGGACAAGGCTTTCGGAATCGCAAGTCTGCTTCTGGCGTTGTTCTTCGGGATTGCTTTGGGAAATATCGTGCGCGGGGTCAATCTCGGAATGGTCACCAACGGCGTTTCGACTCAGGAAGCACATTACTTCTTTTTGCCCTTATGGAATCCGACTTTCAGTCCGCAAGCCAATGAATTGGGGATTATCGATTGGTTTACCCTGTTTCTTGGCATTGTGAGTGTGGTAGCTTTAACGATTCACGGCGCCAACTGGATTATCTTTAAAACCAATTCGTCTTTGAATCCACAGCTTAAAAACCTGGTTTTTAAACTGAATATTGTTTTATTGGTTTTGGTTTGTATTTCGTTGCAGATCTGGCATTTTATTGAGCCGGAACCTTTTCATAATTTTGTAGAAAATCCGGTTCTTTGGTTTTTTCCTGTGATGACTTTTGTCGGGATTTTAGGGTTGTTCAAAGTGCGTTCGTATAAAAAAGACGGGCACGGTTTTATATTCTCAACTTTATTTCTCGTTGGCGGATTTGCTTCAACAGCCGTTTCTATTTTTCCGAATGTTTTGCCTTCAACGAATAAAGTAAATCCGTCTTTAACCATTTACAATACCGCCGCCGGAGCTTACGGATTAAACGCCGGACTGAGCTGGTTTTTTGTCGCGCTGTTTCTGGTCATTATTTATTTTATTATTCAGTACCGTGTTTTTAATGGGAAAATGGATGATGTGGGGTATGGGGAGCATTAAGCTTTTTTAGCCACCAATTTCACGAATTTTCACGAATTATTTATATGCATAGCCGTTGGTTTTAACCAACGGTTTTTTAATTTTTGAATGAAGTTGGCTTTAGCCGAAAATGAGCTGTATATTTGGCTAAAGCCAGGAAGATTTATTCGATATTCCTTGGGTTAAAACCACGGCTATTCAATTTTATAAATTCGAAATTTCTAGTTTGCCTAAGTTTGCTTAGCGAATAGCCCGTTCGCCGCGGTTAAAACGCCAAAACAAACAATCTTAATTTCTTGGACTGATATTAATTTGCGATAATTTTGTCAAGGTACTGGGGCAGAATATAAATCATAATTTAAAATTACATGGAAGACCTGACATCATTTATTGAAAATATTAATAAGAAAGTCATCTTATTACCAGACGAAATGGATGCCTTGCTGTCTGAGTTTAAAGTGCGAAAAATAAAGAAAAGACAGTTTATCGTACAACCGGAATTTGTAAACAAACAAAGAACTTATGTACTTGAAGGTGCTTTTCGTGCCTATGTTGTAGATGAAAAAGGTACGGAACATACGATTCAGTTTGCGATTGAAGACTGGTGGATAGCCGATTATAATAGTTATATATACCAAACTCCGGCGACTATGTTTATTGTAGCATTAGAAGATAGTGTGATCTTACAGATAAATTATGAAGCCGAACAAAAATTAAAATCTTCCACTCATAATCTGGAAACCTTATTTCGTTTAATGGCCGAAAAATCTGCTGCATTCTATGTACGTCGCATTATTGCAATGCTTACACAAAATGCAGAACAGCGCTATAGTGAGTTTCTGGAAAAGTTCCCAAAGGTTGCGCAACGTCTTCCACAATACGCTCTTGCGTCTTATCTTAATATGACTACAGAGTTTTTATCGAAAATACGTAATGAAAAAGTGAAGAAGAAAAGTTGAAGTAGTTCAACCTTTTTTCCTAAGATACTTCAACTTTTCAACCTTACTAAATACCCAACTTTGCCTTATTAATTAACAATTATAATTAGCAAAACAAAGATGGAAAATTTAAGAAAATTAGAGGGGAAAGTAGCCTTAATAACAGGTGCATCAAAAGGTATAGGTGCAGGAATCGCTAAAGAATATGCCAATCAGGGCGCGACAGTGGTTATTAATTATGCAAGCAGCAAAGACGGCGCTGATAAAGTCGTTAAGGAAATTACCGGTAATGGCGGAAAAGCGATTGCAATACAAGGTAATGTGGAGAAAGCAGCTGATGTAAAACGTATTTTTGAAGAGATTGCCAAAACATTTGGTAAACTTGATATACTGGTTAACAATGCAGGTGTTTATAGCTTTGCGGGTATTGACGATATTACGGAAGAATCTTTTCACCGCATGTTCAACATTAATGTGCTGGGAAGTATATTGACGATTCAACAAGCGGTAAAATTATTTGGAGATAAAGGCGGTGCAATCATTAATACAGGTTCGATTGTATCAACGCTTGATATGCCAACTTCTTTGATTTATACTCAAACCAAATATGCAGTTGATGCCATGACCCGTATTCTTGCTAAAGAACTTGGTCCGAAGAAAATCCGTGTCAATTCTATTAATCCCGGACTAATCGAAACAGAAGGTTCTCACAGTTCCGGAGTTATGAATGGAGATGAAGAAAAATGGCATGTTTCTGAAACACCACTAGGACGTGCAGGTCAACCTGAAGATATTGCAAAAGTGGCTGTATTTCTTGGTTCTGATGATTCTTACTGGATTACTGGTGAAACTATCGCTGTGGCCGGTGGACAACGCTAAGTGAACTTTTATTGAAATAGAAAAGTTATTAAATTCAATAATGGGATTATTCCTGTTATTGAATTTTTTATTTTTTGCACGAAAAATTGTATTTTTGAGCATCGAAATACAAAAGTGTAACTTATCGAAAGAATGTTGTATTTTATTATATTAATAATTCGTTTAAGAATTTTAAATATCTTTGAACTATGAGCACAGCAACAAAACCAAAACATATCGGACGCAATATAAGCCGAATCAGAGAGCTTAGAGGAATGAAACAGGAAGCGCTTGCAGAAGCAATTGGCGTAAGCCAGCAAACTGTTTTCGGAATTGAAGGAAATGAAGAAGTTGATACTAAAAGACTTGTAGAAATTGCAAAAGTTCTTGGAGTTACAGTAGAAGCAATTGAAAACTTTTCGGAAGAATCAGTTTTTAATTTTTTTAATAACTTTTACGACAATAGTGTCAGTAATAGCAATGGTCAGGGTGCATCTGGTCCTATTTTTAATTTCAATCCTTTAGATAAAATGGTCGAACTTTACGAACGTTTGGTTCTGGCTGAAAAAGAAGTAGCTAATGCAGAAAAAGAAAAAGTAAAATATCTTGAAAAACTTTTGAATAAATAGAAATATAAAAGACTTAAGTTCACGTGAATTTGCGTTAGGGATAGGAGCGATATCCTTTTTCTTGCTTCTTTAGCAAGGAAAAGATTTAGCGAATAGCCCGACCGAAGGGAACGCCCAAAATATCAAAATCCGTTTACTCTCAGGAATAAACGGATTTTTTAGTTCATCTTTGGCAAAGATTACACAAAAAGAAGACAAAAAAATCTGCCATATCCGCAACCCGAGCAATAGCGAACTGGCGAAGCAAATCTGCGAGAGAAAAAACTTAAAACAAAACCTCCTTAGTAATAATATAAAATCCCATCACCAGAACAAACCACCCAAAAATAGGCTTTAATCTGGCGCCATCAATTTTTTTGGAAAGCCGGCTGCCGATGAACATTCCCAAAAGTGCCATTGCCGAAACGCCCAATAAAAAAGGATAATTGATGGGAGTACCGATATATAAATCACCTCCAAAACCTATCGATGAATTGATTGAGATAATTAATAATGAGGTTCCAACGGCTTGTTTCATAGGTAAATTAGCGAAAAAGAGCAGGGCAGGAATGATCAGAAATCCGCCTCCGGCGCCCAGAAATCCGGTGATGATTCCGACTACAAATCCAATGAAGCTAAGTTGAAGGTAATTGGTTTCGGTTGCTTTAATTTCGGGTTTGTTTTTTCGAATCATTGAAATAGCCGCTGTAATCATCAAAACCGAAAAGATAACCATAATCAGAAAATCTTTGGAGACAGAATACGAAGCGATAGAAAATAGAGTCGAAGCAATCTGTGGAAAGATAACTTCACGAATAATCAAAATCGAAATCACAGAAGGAATGGCAAAATACAACGCCGATTTGAGTTTGAGGTTTCCCATTTTATAATGGCTGTAACTTCCGGACATAGCAGTCAGTCCAACAATAAACAAAGAATAAGAAGTAGCCTGCTCGGGATTTACTTTGAATAAATAGACCAAAATCGGGATGGTCAGGATAGATCCTCCACCCCCGATTAAGCCTAGTGATATTCCGATGATGATTGAAGCAAAATATCCTAAATATTCCATTGCATGTTTTTATGCAAAGGTGCTTCGTTAAAAATAAATCTACAGTAACATTTATCACATAGAATTTATTAAATGCAAATATTTTTGATTAGCCATAAGGAACTAAGAGAATGTTTGTCAGTTCGAGCGGAGTCGAGAACACGCAACGCATCTCGACTCCGCTCGATGTGGCAATAAAGGTAAATTAGAAAGTGTTTGTCAGTTAGGGCGGAGTCGGGAATACAACGCATCTCGACTTTGCTCGATGTGGCAATAAGAAATTAGTGAAAATTAGTGAAATTGTTTTGTCTGTTCACTGTCGCTCTGGTCGTGGTAAAGACTATTTCAAAAGCTCAATCTGATTGCGGTTGAGTTTCACCAGACCACGCTGTTCCATTTTTTTGAGTAATCTGGAAATGACTTCTCTGGAGGTATTGAGTTCGGTTGCAATCTCCTGATGCGAAAGTTTTACTTCAGAACAGCCACAGGCATCGGAATGTCTTTTGAGGTAAAATTCCAAACGTTCGTCCATAGAGCGAAAGGCGATATTGTCAACCACTTCAAGGACTTCTTCAAAGCGGCTTCTGTAAGTTTCAATGACGAATTCGTACCAGGACCGGTGTTCCATCATCCATTTGTCCATCATTTGCAGCGGAATCATCATCACCGAAACATCTTCGACTACTTTGGCCATGATCTGGCTTTTTTCGCTTTTGGCGGTACAAATCATCGAAATAGCGCAGGCTTGTCCGGGCTGCAGGTAATACATCAGGAATTCGCCGCCATCTTCGCCTTCGCGGTAAATCTTGATCTTTCCTTTGGTGATCAAAACCGTGTTTTTGATGTATTGTCCCGTTCGCATTAAAATGGTTCCGGCTTCAAAATCCTGCAGGCTTCCGTTTTCTTCAATCGTTGAGATAAGTTCACTGGAGAAGTTGGGAAATATATTTTTAAGTGAGTTTTGCATGGTTTGATTGTTTATTTATTGGGCACGGATTTTACGGATTGAACGGATTTTCACAATTATTTTGATTTATTTTTTGCCACGAATTTCACGAATTAGCACGAATTAATTAGTTGAAATTAGTGGCAACTTTTTTTTAATTAATATAATTTCTTAATCTATTTTTTTGCCACGAATTTCACGAATTAGCACGAATTAATTAGTTGAAATTCGTGGCAACTATTTTTTTAATTAATATAATTTCTCAATCTAATTTAGTTGCATTTTATCATAGAATGCGACAGCGACAGCGAACCAATTTCACGAATTAGCACAAATCAATTAGTGAAAATTAGTGAAATTGGTGGCAACTTTTTTTTAATCAATATAAATTCTTAATCTATTTTTTTGCCACTAATTTCACGAATTAGCACGAATTAATTAGTTGAAATTCGCGGTAACTATTTTTTTAATTAATATAATTTCTCAATCTAATTTAGTTGCATTTTATCATAGAATGCGACAGCGACAGCGAACTAATTACACGAATTAGCACGAAATCAATTAGTGAAAATTAGTGAAATTCGTGGCAACTTTTTTTTACTCAATATAAATTCTTAATCTATTTTTTTGCCACTAATTTCACGAATTAGCACGAAATCAATTAGTGAAAATTAGTGAAATTCGTGGCAACTTTTTTTAATCATTATAATCTCTTAATCTGTGGCAAAAAAATAATTTCACAATTCAGTATGAACTAATTCGTAACACCCATTTTTATCAAATTAAAATTAAAACATCTAAATTTATACAAAGATAGCAGATTGGATTGGCATTAATTGCCAGAAAACTATTTTTAGAAGGTATCTGGTCAAATGAAAAAATCCTATTTTCTATCGATTTTATAGACTGGATTTTTGAAAATAGTGAGTAAATTTGTAATTCACTGATTATAATCCTTTCTCTAAAACGTTTTCTGAGAATAATAATCGAAATCGCATTTGGTACGTTTTTAATTAACAGAAACGTCGTAATTTTACAAAAAACACATTTATTATGAATTTATCACAAGAAGATTGGGTTGCCCAACTGGCTGCTGACGAGAATGCAGTTATACTTGACGTAAGAACTCAGGACGAGTTTAATGACGGTTACATCGAAAATGCCGTTAATATTGATATTAATAAAGGACAAGGTTTTATTTACGAAATCGAAGAATTAGATAAAAACAAAAATTATTACGTGTATTGCCGTTCCGGAGCCAGAAGTGCGAAAGCATGTCAGGTTATGAACGAGTTAGGGATCGAAAATGCCTATAATTTACTGGGCGGAATCCTTGACTGGGAAGGCGAAACCGTAAATCCATAAAAAAATGAAGAGGCCTGAAAAGCCTCTTTTTTCTTTTCAAACGCTATTAATAACCAAATTATAAATTACCGGACTATGAGTTTAATACCCGAAGAATTTCAGATTAAAACCCTTATCAATCAGGATACGTATCTTGTAAATGGGGAGCTAAAACAATGGACAGGGCAGACCACACCTGTTTTTTCTACCATTTCATCTACAGAAAAATATGCACCAACTGTACTAGGTTCCATTCCGTTTATGGGAGAAAAAGAAGCTGCTGAAGTAGTTGAGGCTGCCAACGGTGCCTATAATAAAGGTCAGGGCTTATGGCCAACGATGAAAGTGGCCGATCGCATTAAATGCATGGAAAATTTCGTAAGACAAATGAAGGATACCCGCGAAGAAGTGGTAAAACTTCTGATGTGGGAAATTGGAAAAAACCTTGGCGATTCGCAAAAAGAATTTGACAGAACAGTCGAATATATTCAGGATACAATTGACAGTTATAAAGAATTAAACGGACGCAGTTCGCATTTTGAAAAAGTGCAGGGCGTAAATGCCATGATTCGCCGCGGACCTCTTGGTGTTGTATTATGCCTTGGACCTTATAATTATCCGTTAAACGAAACTTTTTCATTGCTGATCCCGGCTTTGATTATGGGGAATACGGTTATTTTTAAACCGGCAAAACATGGCGTTTTATGTATTTCACCATTATTACGTGCTTTTAGAAGCAGTTTTCCTAAAGGTGTTATTAATATTGTTTACGGAAGAGGACGCGAAATTGCCTCTCCAATCATGAAATCCGGAAAAATTGATGTCTTGGCATTAATTGGAAACAGTAAATCAGCAATTGCCTTGCAGGATCAGCATCCGAATAAAAACAGATTACGTCTGATTTTAGGTCTGGAAGCTAAAAACCCGGCAATTATTTTACCGGATGCCGATTTAGATCTGGCGATTCAGGAATGTATTGCAGGAACTTTATCTTTCAACGGTCAGCGTTGTACCGCTTTGAAAGTTTTGTATGTACATGAATCTATTGCAGAAGAATTTAACAGACGTTTTTCTGAAAAAGTAGACGGATTGCTGTTTGGAAATCCATGGGAAAAAGGCGTTGCACTAACACCGCTTCCTGAAGCAGATAAGCCAAAATATATTCAGGGTTTAATTGATGATGCAACTTCAAAAGGAGCAAAAATCCTGAACGAAAAAGGAGGAAAACATACTGATAATTATATTTTTCCGGCCGTTTTATTTCCTGTAAATAAACAAATGAGAGTGTATCACGAAGAACAATTTGGACCTGTGGTGCCTATTATTTCTTTTAAACATATTGATGAACCTCTTGATGATATGGCCGAATCAAATTACGGGCAACAGGTAAGTTTGTTCGGAAAAGATATCAAAACCTTAGCACCGCTTATCGATTCCCTGGTAAACTTAGTTTGCAGGGTAAATCTGAACAGCTCCTGCCAAAGAGGTCCTGATGCCTTTCCTTTTACAGGACGTAAAGATTCTGCAGTAGGTACCCTAAGTATCCCGGATGCCTTACGTTCTTTCTCTATTCGTACGTTCGTAGCTTCAAAAGATATCGCTTATAATAATGAAATCCTGCAGGAATTGCTGAACAGCAAGGAATCGAATTTCATTAATACCGATTATATTTTGTAGTTTCAGGGTTATATATTAATTGTAGATGACCGTCTTTTTCTTTTTTGAAAAAGGCGGTTTTTTCTTTTTGAGTTGCTGAGGTTCTGAGATACTGAGGTTCTGAGTTTATTTTATCTCTTGTAAAATAGGTCTGTATTTTTTTCTTCATCCAAAACTGCAACATTTAGAATTGGATGGAATCAGAAATCGACGAAAATATTATTTAGATAAAATGTAACATAATTTAAATAAAGCTTCTAATATTGTAATCGACTAAATCATCAATTTATAAAACTATGAGAAAAAAAGCACACCAATTGTTATTGTTTGGTTTTCTGTTTTTAATGCAATATGGCTTTTCGCAGGAGCTTTATATGCCCAGAAATATCAAAGAATCTTATGCAAAAGGCACTCGTTCGACAGACGGGAAGCCCGGAAAAAAATACTGGCAGAATCATGGTAAGTACACTATGGATCTTACGGTAAATGCAGCTACAAAAGTAGTCAGCGGAACTGAAACTATTGTCTATGAGAACAACAGTCCGGATAGTTTGAGGAATTTACCTATTCGTTTTGTAAACAATCTTCATAAACCATCTTCTCCACGCGGCGGATCTGTCAGTGATGATTTTCTAAGTGACGGATTAACCATCACTTTATTGAAAGTGGAAGGCGAAGTTTATAAGGAAGACGCCAGAAGCTGGGGTACGGTAGGGAATGTAAAACTTAAAAAAGCGATTCCTCCACATTCAAAAATCACTATCAATATTGACTGGAATTATCCTTTGTCTAAAGAAAGCGGAAGAGAAGGACAAATTGACAATACTACTTTCTTTGTAGCGTATAGTTATCCGAGAGTAACCGTTTTTGATGATTATAACGGTTGGGACAGATTGCCACATACAGACCGTCAGGAGTTTTATAATGATTTTAATGATTATACGTATTCGGTTAAAGCACCCAAAAATTATGTGGTTTACGGCACCGGGGATTTATTGAATCCGGATGAAGTTTTGAATCCGGAATTTTCAGCACGTTTAAAAAAGTCATATACAACCGATGAAGTGCTTCATATCGCTAACGAACAGGAAATGAAAAGTGGTGCTGTAACAAAACAAAACGACTGGAATACCTGGAAATTTGAAGCCAAAAACATTTCAGACGTATGTTTCGGACTAAGTGATCATTATTTATGGGATGCCAGCAGCGTTTTAGTAGATAAAAAGACAAATCGCCGTGCGAGTGTTCAGGCAGCGTATGATGTAAAAGGAACTGATTTTGTAGCTTCAGTAAAAAACAACCAATACGCCTTAGACTGGTTTTCGAACAACTGGCCGGGAGTTCCGTATCCTTTTTCAAAAATGACTGCTTTCCAGGGATTTGCCGACATGGAATACCCAATGATGTGTAATGATTCGCAAATGGGAGATCCTGTTTTCGCACAACTGGTACAGGATCATGAAGTGGCACATACTTATTTTCCTTTTTACATGGGAATCAACGAAACCCGTTACGCATTTATGGATGAAGGCTGGGCTACCACCTTCGAATACTTAATCGGAACAGCAGAACACGGAAAAGAAGCTGCCGATAAATTTTACAAACAATTCAGGGTGGCGCAATACATCAACGATCCTTCAACAGAAGAAGATCAGCCGATTATCTCTATGTCTACGCAGGTTTCAGGACCGGGTTACGGAAATAATTCATACGGTAAAGCTTCCCTTTCTTATATCGCCTTAAAAGATCTGCTGGGCGATGATTTGTTCAAAAAGTCATTGCACGCCTATATGGACAACTGGAATGGCAAACACCCAATTCCGTGGGATTATTTTAATTCGATGAATACTGCCTCAGGAAAAAACCTGAACTGGTTTTTCAACAACTGGTTTTTTACGAATAATTACATCGATCTTTCCGTTAAAAGTGCAGATGCCAAAACGGTTTCGATAGAAAATATAGGTGGTTTTTCGATTCCGTTTGAGGTGAATATTGTGTATGCAGACGATACAAAAGAATCGCTGCATCAGACTCCTGCTATTTGGGAAAAGAATCAAAAATTGGCGGTAATTGCTTTAAAAAGTAAAAAGCAAATTAAAGAAATCACAGTTGACAATGGTATTTTTCTGGACGCAACGCCAGCGAATAATACCTGGAAAAGCAAATAATTAAAATTTAAAAGTCCCTTGAGTAAAGGGACTTTTTTTTCAAATTAATATGGAAATCAGAGCAATTAAAGCGCCACAAACCTGGAAAATCAGGCATGAAGTAATGTGGCCCGGTCAGCCTTTTGAATTTGTGCAGCTGGACGAAGATGATTCAGGATTGCATTTTGGGGTTTTTATCGAAGAAAAGCTGGTTTCAATAGTTTCCTGTTTTATTGATGGAGATGAAATGCAATTTCGAAAATTAGCCACTTTAGAAGAATATCAGGGAAAAGGAATTGCTTCTGAATTATTGCATTTTATTTTAAAACTGGCAAAAGAAAAAGGATTGAAAAAAGTCTGGTGCAATGCCCGGACGAATAAAAAATCATTTTATAAAAGATCCGGAATGTCAGACACGCATAAAATTTTTACAAAAACCGGAAAAAATTTTACCATAATGGAGATTTTATTTTAGAACAGGCACTTAAAAAACATCCTGCCTGAATTTTTAAATAATCTGTTTTTAAATCCCTGATTTATAACCTGATGTTTATTTATGCGGTTTGTTTTTTATTGAATTCACAATGTCTCAAGCCTTGTCTTTTCAGGCAGTAACGACTAAAATTAACAGAATGAAAAAATGAAAACGTTTTCGTTTCTTTCAAGGTGTTAAGACTTTCTTATTTTATTTTTTTTATTCCAATCTTTTATTACTTTCGCACTCAAATGAGAAAGTTAATAGTATTTTTAGTATTCATGAATTTCCTTCTGCTGGGCGGAGGGCAATATCTTAATGCTGAAACTCACCAGGGCCCTCATCACAATCTTGAGAAAAGACACCGCGTAAAATTCACCAATCAGGATCAGGGTAATTCAGTTATTGAAGATGCCGATGTAGATCTTGATGAAGAATGTCTTGGTAACGATACTCTTAAAGATGGACTTTTAAATAAATATTTTACAGCCAATTACAGCTTAGTAGCTAAACTCTATTTGACATTCTCTCGTCAGCTGGTTGTAAATTCCTATAATCGTTTTGAATTCTTAGCGCCATCTTGTGGCGAGTCAAATCCTATCTATATTACTCAGAGAGTTTTAAGAATCTGATTCCCTTTTATACATCGGTTACCAATAAGCGTGATCATGCATAAGTGCGGACAGTATTTTTAAAATACTTTTTCATTCTACATTTCACGTTTTATTCTGGCGACTGATTATTTTCAGACCGGGAAAGTTTCTATTCCCATTATTCAATCGCTTAATTTCCATTTATTATACCATGAAAAGAATTGTCGTGTTAACAGGCTTATATGCCTTGTTGTGCCTTACCAGTTGTACATCAAAAAAAGAAGAAAAAGAAGAAGCTGAAAAATTTACAGTAACCAATCCTGTAAAAATTGATACTTCGTTTACCAAACAATATGTTTCGCAGATCAAATCTGTCCGAAATATTGAAATCCGTGCTCAGGAAAAAGGATTCCTGCAAAATATTTATGTTGATGAAGGCCAGTTTGTAAAAGCAGGTCAGCTTTTGTTCCGAATTATGCCAAACATGTATCAGGCGGAATTATTAAAAGCACAGGCGGAACAAAAATCAGTAGAAATTGAATTGCAAAATTCTAAATTACTGGCCGATAAAAACATCGTTTCCAAAAACGAATTAAGTGTGGCCCAGGCCAAATTACAATCTGCAAAAGCTGAGGTGGCATTAGCAAAACTTCATTTATCATTTACCGAAATCAGAGCTCCGTTTGACGGAACTATCGACAGAATTCCGTTAAAATTAGGAAGTCTTATCGACGAAGGGGAATTATTGACAAGCCTTTCTGATAACAGTCAGATGTTTGCTTATTTCAATGTTTCAGAACCGGAATATTTACAATATCAAACTGATATAAAAGACCGTGCAGAAACCAAAGTAGGTTTGGTTCTGGCTAACGGAGATACCTTTAAATACAAAGGGAATGTAGAAGTAATCGAAAGTGAATTTAACAATGAAACCGGAAACATTGCTTTCAGAGCAAGATTCCCTAATACAGGTAAATTACTTAGAAATGGTGAAACAGGGCAGGTTCAAATGCTTGTACCGTTGAGAAATGCTATCGTAATTCCACAAAAAGCAACGTATGAAATCCAGGACAAAAAATATGTTTTTGTGGTGGATAAAAACAATAAAGTAAGTTCAAAAGAAATTACGATTACAGGCGAAATTCCTGATTTATATGTCGTTAGCAGCGGACTTACTGAAAATGATAAAATCTTACTGGAAGGCGTTCAGAAAGTAAGAGACAACGATAAAATTAAATATGAGTTCCAATCTCCTAAAGAGGTACTGAATCATTTGCGCTTAAAAGCTGAATAGGTTTAATTGGTTTAATCATTAAAAAAATATAAAAATGTTTAATAAATTTATTCAAAGACCAGTACTGTCGATAGTGATATCGCTGATTATTGTCTTTTTAGGGGTATTGTCGGTATTGAATTTACCGATCACCCAATTCCCATCCATTTCACCGCCAATGGTAAACGTTACGGCAGATTACCCTGGATCTAATGGTGAATTGATGATCAAATCGGTTGTTATTCCGTTGGAAAGAGCTTTAAATGGAGTTCCCGGAATGAAATACATGACTTCTGATGCCGGAAATGACGGTGAAGCAAGTATTCAGGTCGTATTTAATCTTGGTACAGATCCAAATCAGGCTGCGATTAACGTTCAGAACCGTGTGGCTTCTGTTACAAACAAACTACCTCCGTTGGTAGTTAGAGAAGGTGTAAAGATCACCCGTGAGGTTCCGAGTATGCTGATGTATGTGAATCTTTACAGTACCGATCCAAATACCGACATGAAGTTCTTGTACAACTATGCAGATATCAATGTGTTATCAGAGCTGAAAAGGGTAAATGGTATCGGATCGGGAGATATTTTGGGAACACGTGAATATGCAATGCGTATCTGGCTGAAACCTGACCGTATGTTAGCTTATAAAATATCTGCCGATGAGGTAATGGAAGCATTATCAAGCCAGAGTTTAGAAGCTTCACCTGGTAAAACAGGAGAAAGTTCCGGTAAAAGATCTCAGGCATTCGAATATGTACTGAAATATTCCGGACGTTTTACAACTAAGGAACAATATGAGAATATTGTCGTAAAATCAAATAGTAACGGAGAACTTTTACGTCTTAAAGATGTGGCCAAAATTGAATTTGGAAGTTCGATGTATGATATTTATTCAAATTTGAATGGTAAGCCATCTGCGGCTATTGTATTAAAACAATCTTTTGGAAGTAATGCCAATCAGGTTATTGAAGATGTAAAAGCCAAACTGGAGAAAATCAAGCAAAAGTTCCCAAAAGGAATGGATTATGAAATCTCTTATGACGTTTCTAAATTCCTGGATGCTTCTATCGAAAAAGTAATTCACACTTTGATTGAAGCTTTTATTCTGGTAGGATTGGTGGTATTCCTTTTCTTAGGAGACTGGCGTTCAACGATTATTCCGGCGATTGCGGTACCGGTTTCCCTGATCGGAACTTTTATCTTCATGACCTTCTTTGATATTTCATTGAACCTGATCACATTATTTGCCTTAGTACTTGCTATTGGAGTCGTGGTCGATGATGCGATTGTGGTTATTGAAGCCGTTCACGCCAAGATGGAAGAAGAACATCTGTCGGCACTTAAGGCAACTAAAAAAGCGATGCACGAGATTGCAGGAGCTATTATTGCGATTACGTTCCTGATGGCTGCGGTATTTATTCCGGTGGCCTTTATGTCCGGTCCTGTTGGAGTATTTTACAGACAGTTTTCGATTACAATGGCAACAGCGATTATACTTTCGGGTATTGTGGCTTTGACGCTGACACCGGCACTTTGTGCAATGATGTTGAAAAATAATCACGGTAAACCTAAAAAGAAAACGCCTGTAAACAGATTTATAGACGGATTTAACAACAAGTTCAACCTGGCACAAGGGAAATACCAAAACGTATTAGCTAAAATTGTAAACAGAAGAGCTGTTACCATTATTGCGCTTTTAGGTTTTTGCGCCGGAACATGGTTAATCAGTAGTACCGTTCCTTCCGGATTTATTCCGAATGAGGATCAGGGTATGTTTTATGCTATTATTCAGACGCCTCCGGGTTCATCTTTGGAAAGAACCAATAATATTGCCGAGAAATTACAAAAAATTGCCGAAACAATAGACGGAGTAAAATCGGTTTCTTCTTTGGCAGGTTATGAAATTTTGACAGAAGGTACAGGATCTAATGCCGGAACTTGTTTGATTAACTTAAAAGACTGGAACGATCGTAAAGAATCTGTTCAGGAAGTTATGACGGAACTGGAAGAAAAATCGAAAGATATTCCGGGTGCCAATATCGAATTTTTCCAGCCGCCTGCAGTACCGGGATATGGAGCAGCAGGAGGATTTGAACTTCGTTTGCTGGATAAAACAGGCTCTGGTGATTACAGAAAAATGGAAACCATCAATAATGAGTTTGTAAGAGAACTAAACAAACGCAAAGAGCTATCGAATGTCTTTAGTTTCTTTAGTGCCAGTTTTCCACAATACATGATGAAAGTTGACAATGACCTGGCACAGCAAAAAGGAATTTCTATCGAAAATGCAATGAATACCTTGTCCACTCTTGTGGGAAGTAACTACGAAATCAGTTTCATCAAGTACGGAATTAATTATAAAGTAATCGTTCAGGCAGCTCCGGAATACCGTGCGCAGCCAGATGATATTTTAAAACTTTACGTGAAAAACAATCGTGATGAAATGGTTCCTTTTTCTGCCTTTATGAAATTAGAAAAAGTATACGGTCTTTCTGAGATTACGAGACATAATATGTATACTTCTACTGAAATTAGTGGTGGTGCCGCTCCGGGATATAGTAGTGGTACAGCGATTAAAGTGATTCAGGAAGTGGCTGCCGAAAAATTACCTAGGGGTTATGATATTGACTGGGCAGGTATTTCTGCCGATGAGGTAGCACAGGGAAATCAGGCCATTTGGGTATTCTTAATCTGTTTGGGATTTGTGTACCTGGTTTTAGCAGCACAATACGAAAGTTTTATTCTGCCATTATCAGTGATTCTTTCTTTACCGGCAGGTATTTTTGGAGCCTTCCTTTTATTAAAATTAACAGGATTAGAGAATAATATTTATGCTCAGGTTGCCATGGTAATGCTTATTGGTCTTTTGGGTAAAAATGCCGTATTGATTGTAGAATTTGCCATACAAAGGCATGCTGCAGGAAAAACGGTTTTAGAATCAGCCATGGAAGGTGCCAAAGCAAGGTTCCGTCCTATTTTAATGACTTCATTTGCTTTTATAGCCGGATTACTGCCACTTGCTTTTGCTTCAGGACCGGGTAAAATTGGGAATAGAACTATTGGTACAGCAGCTGCCGGGGGTATGCTTATAGGAACCATTTGCGGAGTATTTGTTATTCCTGGATTGTATTACATTTTTGCCAAAATATCAGAGAAACACAAACTGGTAAAAAATGAAGAGGAGAATCCATTAACAGAAGAAATTGATGATAATCATGTATAAATTCAAGTTACAATATAGTATTGCGTTAGGTCTTTGTCTTGCAGCGGTGAGCTGCAAGGCTCCGCAGGCCACTACCGAAACGCCAAACAAAGCAGTTGTTCCTGAAGCTTACACCAACAGCAAGGACACAATAAATATGGCTACGCTTCCGTGGCGCGATTTCTTTAAAGATCAAAACCTGGTCAATCTGATCGATACGGCCCTGAAAAATAATCAGGAATTACTGATCACTTTGCAGGAAATTGAAATCGCAAAGAACGATGTTCGTATCAAAAAAGGGGCTTATTTGCCAACTGTTGGTATCAGAGCGGGTGCAGGAGTAGAGAAAGTAGGAAGATATACCAGCCAGGGTGCAGGTGATGCGACTACAGAAATTAAACCCGGTAAAGAAACACCGGACCCGCTTGGTGATTTTGTGGTAGCAGCTTATGCCAACTGGGAAGTAGACATCTGGAAAAAACTGCGCAATTCCAAAAAAGCGGCAGTAAGCAGATATTTATCAACCGTAGAAGGAAAGAACTTTGTAGTGACCAATCTGATTGCTGAAATCGCCAACTCATACTATGAATTGTTAGCGCTTGACAGCCAGTTAGATATTGTAAAACAAACTATAGAATTGCAATCCAATGCTTTGGAAATCGTAAAGATTCAGAAACAGGCATCCAGAGCAACGGAGCTGGGTGTTCAGAAATTTCAGGCTGAAGTTATGGATTCTAAAAGCAAAGAGTTTGACATTCTTCAGCAAATAAAAGAAGCGGAAAACAGAATTAACTTTTTGGTGGGTCAATATCCACAGGAAATTAAGCGAGATAGAAACAACTTTTTAAGTTTGTTGCCATCAACTGTTAATTCTGGGATCCCTTCTCAATTATTACAGAACCGTCCTGATATTAAACAGGCAGAAATGGAGCTTACAGCTGCAAAACTGGATGTAAAAGTGGCCCGTGCAGAATTTTATCCTTCACTGGATATTTCGGCTGCAGTAGGTGTAAATGCTTTTAATCCTTCGTACCTGTTGACGTTTCCGGAATCGCTTTTGTATTCCTTAGCCGGTGATCTGGCTGCGCCTTTGATTAACAGAAATGCGATCAAAGCCGAGTTCAGTAATGCCAATGCCAGACAGCTTCAGGCTTTGTACAATTACGATCGTGTGGTTTTAAACGCGTATATAGAAGTTTCAAACGAACTTTCCAAAATTAGTAATTTAGAAAAAAGCTACGATTTAAAATCGCAACAGGTAGCGGCCTTAAACACATCCATCGATGTTTCTAATGACTTGTTTAAATCTGCAAGAGTAGATTATTTCGAAGTTCTGATGACGCAGCGTGATGCTTTGGAATCTAAATTAGAACTGATAGAAACGAAAAAAGACCAATTAAATGCTGCAGTCAATGTTTACAAAGACTTAGGCGGAGGTTGGAAATAAAAATTGTTATTAAGTTGTAGATCAAAACCTTTCGAGAGTTCGCTTTCGGAAGGTTTTTTATTTTTTTAGTTTGCCGCTTAGGTAGATTTCTCCGAATTAAAAAGATATTTGGTAACCAGAGTAAAGAAAACCAATATATTCAATGTGGTAGAACCAATTAACGTTATGATGATTTCATCAGATAAATTTAGTTTTCCAAGACCTTTCCACATCAGGATAAAGAAGATACAGATGCACCAGATGCAGGTAAAAGAAAAAATATATTCTGCATATCGTTTTCTTTCCACCATGTTCTGATTGGAATTTTGAATATCGGAGCGGTGTTTCTCATAAGAAATAAACTCTGCAATAGATACCGAACTCGCTGGCGCATTAGCTACATCGCTAATAAGACCGCCCAGATTAAAGCCCCCTGCCATTATTCGCTGATTGGTTTATTTACAAATTTCTTGAAATATTGAATCATGAGGTCGTTTGATATTTCCTTGTCGTTGTTTCTTTTTGCCTCCGTCCAGGGAGAATCGGGAAGATGTGTCCAGTTGGATAATTGTATGGCATTAAGATTTTTGGCTACTTCCAGAGCAAATTCTATAACATCATCTGCAGTTTTATCAAGCTCTTTGTTTTGATTGAGAGAATAACTCAATGGAATTTTTTTTATGGCAGAGTTCCCATATTCTTTAAATTCTTGATAAACGCTTTTGATAACCGGACCATATGGCCAGACTTCAATAGGTTCCTGAATTAACGGAACGCCATTTTTGGCAAGATATAATCCATTGGCAATGAACAAAAGTTTTTGTAACGACATATTAGAAATCTCAATGTCCTGTTCTTTTGCCCGTTTTAAAATTTCTCCGGATAAAAATAATGCTGATTGTGCCACCTCTAAAGATTTAGTTTTACAAATATAGGTTATATAATGGATATTACTATAATTAGTATAAAATTTCTCACAAATGTAATTAATTTTATTTGAAATAAAAACTTCTAATGAACCACTTTTTCAGTGCTGATAGTTTCAGGAATTTGTAAATTCCGTATTTAGGCAGAAAAAATTTGGTGGTTATTTAAAAATTTCCAAACCCAAAAAACATCTTTCTGAATTCCGTAGGATTTACGCCCCTGTGTTTTTTAAACATATTATTAAAATGGCTTTTATCGGTAAAGCCAAATTCGGCAGAAATTTCATTAATACGCATGTCAGTATTCAACAGTCGGTTTTCGATTAATTTAAGCTTATAATTGGTTTGGTATTCCTGTAAGGTTTCATTGGTGTGTTTGCGGAAAAATCGGGCCAGGTACGTCTCGGAAATGCCGAATTTATTACTGATATGAAATCCTTTCAGCTTTTCCGGATCATAAATATTGGCCTGTACATATTGTAAGATGCGAACCACTTTCTGATCACTATGTTCGTTGATTTTCTCCGGAAGGCTCATCATGATATTTCGTGCAATGATGACCAGTACTGTTTTGATGTAATGTGAAAGTAATTCGGTGTGATACAATCCTCTGTTGCCGTGTTCCCTGATGATGGCTTCCATAATTGGCTGAACGATAATGATATCGTCTTCATTTTTTATAACACAGCCCGGTTCGTGTGAAGCATTTTTAAGGATTATTTCAATTCGCTGTAATAATTCCTGCTGGTAAATCCCGCTTAAGTAATAATTATTAAATCGAATGAAAAATAATTGTGTGGGTTCTTCAAAATCAAAACTGTGCAGGTCGTCGGGAGTCAGCAAAAACAAATCACCTGTTTTGTAGGGAAGTGTATTACTGTTAATGTGCTGTATTCCTTTGCCTTGTACTATGTACGCCAGTTCGAAAAAACTGTGCATGTGTCCGCCTCTTGGGTATTCTTCCGTTAAATCTTTCAGAACCAGTTCGTAAGGTTCATGTAATACATCGTTTGTCATAACAAAAAAAAATACTTTTAGAACATGAATTTACAACAATTTACAGTCAAACATTGCAGAATTTTGTAATAGAAATTTTTAATACTAACAATAATACAAAATATAAAAACATGAAAGCACTTATCCCTGAAGAATTTAAGTCCGATTTTCAGATTAAAAAAAATGCTACTCAGCTTGCTAATTCCGGCCAGCTAAAACCAGCAGTTAACCTAAAAGATTTTTCTTTTGAAAACATTGAAGAAGCTTATAATGGTCTCGAAAACCACACTTTGAAAAATAGGGCAATTATCCGCATTTAATTTAAAATAAAAGAGGAAAAGAATTAAACTCTTTTCCTCTTTTTTGATTTATATGCTTTGACCTAAAAAATCACGAAACCACAATCCGGATTGTTTAATGGTTCTTTTCTGGGTTTCAAAATCAATATGGATAAGTCCGAATCTGGCGTTGTATCCCTCGGCCCATTCAAAATTATCGGTTAAGCTCCAGACAAAATAACCGTCAACATTATAGCCGTCTTTTTTTGCTTTTAATAATTGCTCTAAGTGATCGCGGATGTATTGTGTACGACGGATATCATATACTTTTCCGTTTTTGACTTCGTCAGGAAAAGCGGCACCGTTTTCGGTAATGATAATTTTCTTTATGCCTTTGTAGGCATTAAATCTTTTGATTGTATGATAAAGGGCAGGAGGGTAGACTTCCCAGCCCATCTCGGTAGCGATTACATTTCTTTTCTCCGCGCTTACCAATTCGGCTCCAATATAGGGAGTCAGCAAGGAGGCTTTTACGATTTCCCTCGTGTAGCATTGCAGGCCGATAAAATCGAAATCAAAAGACAAATTATTTAAATCACCTCCTATAATATAGCTGTTCAGTTTTTTAAGAACAGCTAAATCCTCTTTTGGATAGCCAAGCCCTAAAACAGGTTCTATAAAAGTTCTGTTGAGTAAAGTATCGACACGTTTTGCAGCTTCTACATCTTTTGGTTTTTCCGTTTCGGGCTCAATATGTGTACAGGAAAAGGTGGTGCCAATATTGGCTTTTGGAACTTTCTCTCGCAATATTTTTCCTCCGGCAGCTGTAGCCAGTGTGACGTGGTGTATGGCTTTAAGATAATTGGTCAGGCCTTTTCGGCCCGGCGCATGTATTCCAAGAAAATAGCCTGCACCTGTAAAAACAGACGGTTCATTGATTACCATCCAGTTTTTTACGCGGTCGCCGAAATGTTGTGCGCATACTTCCGTATAGTCTGAAAACCAGGAAACCGACTCACGGTTGGTCCAGCCTCCTTTTTCTTCTAAAGCATGGGGTAAATCCCAATGATAAAGTGTCACCCACGGTTCTATATTGCATTCTAATAAAAAATCGATGATTTTGTTATAGTAATCAATGCCGGATTGATTTACGGGGTGAATTCCGGTGGGCATAATCCGTGGCCAGCTGATAGAGAATCTAAAGTTGGGAATGTTTAATTCACGAATTAATGCAATGTCATTCTTATAGTAATTGTAGAAATCACAGGCTGAAAGGGCATGATCGCCATTTTTTATTTTACCTTTTTTCGAGGTAAAAACATCCCAGATAGAAGCTCCCTTACCATCGGCGTCGTGTGCTCCTTCAATTTGGAAAGCGGCGGTGGAAACACCCCACAGGAAATCCTCTCCAAATTGTTCTTTATTTAAAAGTGCGTTTTCTGTTTTATTCATTTAAGTACTGCTTTCCTTTATGATTTGAAGTGTATTAATGAAGGAAAGTAGATTGCATAGCTCTTAAAAAAAGCCATTCTTTAATTGACGTCAGGAATTTTAGGCTGAAGAATTTCATGGTATTTAGTTTTAATCAAATTAATAAAAAAGATATAAACTAATCGTAATGTAAAGGTTATGAAATAGTTAACTGTTGTTTCGCTTTTTGAAAACCACGAATAGGATTAAAGAAATGATTCAAACAAAAACCTGATGATAATGCAATCTTTCAGGTTAAAATTATCTTAAAATATAAATTATGTAAGAAAATCGAAAAATTGTAGAACATTCCTCAAGTTGTTTCCTGTTAATTTTGTCATATATAATTCAAACAACAAATAATTAAACAAATCAGATCATGAAAAATTTAAAAAAAATAGTATTAGTATTAGTAGTAGCTTTAGGCTTAGGTATGTTCGCAATGTCTTGCAGTAACGATGATAACGAAGGAGAAACAATTGTTCCTATTCAGGGAAAATACAATCTTAGTAAACAAGGTATTGTTGGTCCAGACGGAAGTGAGCAATTGACTGATGCTCCTGCAAATCAAAGTGGATGTCCTGGAGATTACTTAGAATTAAAATTAAGTAATTCAGCAGTTGTAGGTGATTATAGCGGTGCTAGTTGTGCCTTAGTAGAAACTACAGGGACTTACGTAAGATCTCATAATGATTTGACTCTTGTTATCGGTGGTGTAACTACGACTTCAGATATCATGAATCTTACTAACAAAGAATTAAAACTAAAAGACAAAACTACAGGTATCATTACAGTATATACCAGATAGTAAAAACTTTGAGCTCAACCCTGATTTTATGATTGGGATTAAAACGGAAACGACTTGTGAAGTTGTTTCCGTTTTTTTTTGTCCTTAATTTAAATTTCAGAATAAGGAATATAAATATCAAAAGAAGCACCAACATTTAATTCTCCTTTAGCAGAAATAAATCCTTTATGATTTTCCACAATTTTTTTTACGATGGCCAGGCCAATTCCTGTTCCGTTGTATAATTCTCTTCCGTGGAGACGCTGAAAGACTTCAAATATCTTTGCGTTGTACTGCTGGTCAAAACCAATACCATTGTCAGAGATACTTATATGGCAGTATTGTTTTTTACTTTTAAGAAGTTCATTATTAAAGTTTTCACCTTTATCTATTTTACATTTTATTTTTATGACCGGTGCAATTTCCGGTTTTGAAAATTTAATAGAATTGCTGACAAGATTATAGATCAATTGTCGGAATTGAAATGGGATAACACCTAATTCACAACCTTCAATAATTTCGACGGTAGCATTTTTTTGTTCAAGTTCTTCTTTTAAATCTTCTTTAACTTCATTGATGATTTCAGAAAGGTCCGTTTTTTCAAATACCCTTTCCAAAGTACTGGTTCTGGAATAGGAAAGTAAATCATTAATCAGGGTTTGCATTCTTTGGGCTGCATTTTGCATTCTCTGGAATTTGTCTTTCCCGATTTCAGAAAGATTCTGAGATTCTCTTTCTATAATTTGTGTTGCAAAAGTCTGGATTTTCCTTAAAGGCTCTTGTAAATCATGGCTCGAGATATAAGCAAAAGACTGAAGTTCCTTATTCATTTTCTCCAGATCAATATTGTTTTTCTCCAGTTCCTTTGTTCGTTCTGCCACCTGTTTTTCTAATTCATGTGTAAAAGCTTTCTCGGTCTGAATATCTGTAAAAGCACCAACCCATTTTATAATTTTATTGTCTTTATCCAAAACGGGTTCGCCAATTGCCGTATGCCATCGGTAACCTCCGTTTTTATTTTTTAGACGGACATCACAACGATAAGGTTCACCTGTTGCCAGACTATGACTCCATGTTTTGGCATTTTCTTCAAAATCATTTGGATGAATCATGGATCTCCATTCTTCTTCCCCTTTCGGATGAATTCCCGTGAATTCCAGCCATTTTCCCGAAGCAAACAAGGCATTTCCTTTTTCGTCTGTTTCCCAGATTAGCTGAGGAATACTTTCGGTCAGCGAACGGAAACGTTTCTCGCTTTCTTCTATTTTCTTTCGGGCTTCTACTTTTTCCGTTACATCAATCAGTGTAATTTTTATTCCCGAGATGTTATCATCTGCCTCATTTAAGGGAGCGCATTCAAAATCAATATAAAATTTTTGTTTTCCATTTTCTCCCTCAATAAAAAGTAAGGATTCAGATTCGGAATGTACTTTTCCGGTTTTAGAAACTTCATTTAAAAGGCGTGCATATTTTTGTTGCTTAAGCTCGGGAAATACATCAAATATTTTTTTGCCCTGAACGTCGCTTTCTTTTCTTTTCCAGATGTTTTTCAATAGGGCTACATTGGCCATTTCGATTATCAAATCGCTTCCTTTCAGTACTGCTTTTGGCACGGGAGACTGCATAACGAGATTGCGGAATCTTTTTTCGCTCTCCTCAATTTTTTGCTGATATTGTTTTTCTTCCGTAATATCCCGTATCGTACCTAAAAGCTTTTCAGGTTGGTTGTTTAAATCAAAAAACACTTTTCCTTTGGCTTCTACCCAATGAATCGACTGATCCTCCCAGATCAATCGTGCTTCATAATGTATGTATCCCGAAGCAAAAGCCTCTTTAAACGCTTTCTCTCTAACATGAAGATCATCAGGATGCAAGTGTTTTACCAGCTCACTGTGACTTAAATTTAAAATATTTTTATTCCCGGTTACAATTTCTATGTACCGTTCAGAGTAGTGGAAGTCTTTGGTTTTTACATTCAGTTCCCAGGTACCAAGTTCACTGGCTTCTACAATGATATTTAGTCTTTCTTCGTTCAGTTCTGTTTTTTTTCTGGCTTCGACTTTTTCGGTTACTTCGGTTACGGTAACTATGATTCCCGAAATTTCGCCATTTTCTTCTTTTAAAGGATGATAAAGAAAATCAAAATAGCAGATTTCTTCTTTTCCATATCGGTTTATAGGGACAGGAACCTCATTTCCGTGATATGCGACACCTGTTTTAAAAACACCTTCTAAAAGTGAATTTACAGTTTCTTTAACTTCAGGCAGGCTATCGAAAAGAGGCCTGCCGACAAAATCAGCTTCCGCTCTGCCAACCAGTTTTAAATAGGCTTCATTGGCCATTTCGACCATATAATTGGGACCGCGCAAAATGGTTATTCCAACAGGGGCCTGTTTTACGGTATTACGGAAACGTTTGTCGCTTTCTTCTATTTTTTTCTTTGCAACGTTCAGATCGGTAAGATCAACTCCGGTGTTCATGACGCCATAAATATTCCCATTTATATCGTACAATGGTGTCAGGCTGTAATTGAAATAATGGGTCTGCAGCTTCCCGTCTATAGTCAGGTCAAGAGGTGTATTTGTAGTATGAAAAGATTTTCCGGTATCAAAAACACTTTTTATCTGCTCAAATACAAGCTGATTATCAAGTTCCGGAAGTACATCTTTAAAGGACTTTCCGATAACATTATTTCCTTTGCCCCATAAATTAATAATCGATTCATTGGCAAGTTCAATGTTCATCTCTTCTCCAACATACACCGCAATTGGAAAAGGAGCATTTTCGACCAGTTGCCTCATTTTCTGCTCGTTCTCAACTACTTTGGAGCGGGCCAGTACCTGCGCTGTCACCTCTATGGCAATTGCTACAATACCCGAAATGTTTCCATCAGGTTCTGTCAGGGCTTCATATACAAAATTGATATACGTATCTTCTATGTTGCCTTTTCGTGGTAGCTGCACAAGATGTTCGTTGGCAATGAATTTTTCGCCTGTGCGATAAATATTCTCCAGTACGTCTACGAGATATTGATTTTTGGTTTCGGGTAATGCTTCAAAAATAGGTTTGTTGAGTATGTCTTCACTTTTTACGCCCCATAATTCAATCATCTGTTTATTGGCAATTTCAACGATATACTCTTTACCTCTAAAGACGCACATGGCAACAGGGGCCTGCATGATATTATTGATAAACCGGGCATTGCTTTCTTTTAATGCTTCAGTAGTTTTTTTTCTTTCAGTAGTTTCTATAACCGTCACCAGTATACCGCCTACTTCTCCGTCTTCTTTTTTAATCGGGCTGTAGGAGAAATCAAAGTAGCATTCTTCTGTAAATCCGTTTCTGTTTAAAGGCACCATAAAATCAGGAGAACCAACAGCTTTCCCGCTCCTCACTTCATCAAACATCGGGCTAATAGTTTCCCAGATTTCAGAAAATGTTATTTCCGAGCTTATTCCTAAAGCCTGAGGATGTTTGCTGGTGCCAAGAATAGGACGAAATGCATCATTATACAATTGGGTATAATTTTCGCCCCAGGCAATATACATTCCAAAAGGATTGTGCAACATAACCGTAACCATGGTCTGAAGACTGTGTGGCCAGTTTTCAGGATCTCCCAAAGGAGTTTTGCTCCAGTCCCTGGCACGAATCTCTTCGCCCATTTCTCCGCCACCCGCCAGAAAATAATGCTCATTATTGGTACGCCCCATGCAAATAAAATTTATGGTTGAAGTATAAAATGCTCTTTTACAGGTTGTTTGAAATTATTTTTAGCAGTTATGGCAAGTGCATTTCCGATCACTTTTTTTAATTTAGAAAAATCGCCGGGTTTCCGGATGTAGTACAATGCTCCTTTTTCATACACGTTATCCACAATATTCATGTCAAGTGAAGTCGAAAATATGATAACCGGAAGCTTTTGTAACCTGTCGATTTTTTTTATTTCAGTAAGACATTCAAAACCATTTTTTCTGGGCATATTCAGGTCCAGAAAAAGGATGTCAGGAAGATTGGCAGCCGATTTATCAGCTAAAAAATCCATAAGCTGTACACCGTCATTAACCGTTACAAGTGATACTGGTAAAAGCAGTTCTTCCAGTGCTTCTTTAAAAAAAGCACAATCATCTTCGTCATCGTCTGCAAGTAAAAGATTGTAATTTTGTTTCATTTTGTTACTGTAAAATTTAATGTGATGCGATTTTGTATAAAAAAAACAAGTCTTTTACATTAAATCGGAATGTGTTTTTACATAAAATGTTTCAAACGTTCCAGTCATTTTATGTGGCTAACGGGTAATTAAATTTAGGACTACTAAAACGGATTATTAATCTTAAATCGTATCTGGCTTTTATTCTGCTAATATAAAACTAATTTTATTAAGGTTTTTATCAAAATTAGTCAATTTAAGCAAGAAAAAAGAGCGAAAAGTTGTGTTATAATTTCCACTAAAATTAGGAATGAAAGGGAACCTTAACTGACATATTCCAAAATTTTTTCGTAGCCGGAACATTTAATTTTCCCGTTACTCTTTTAAAATTGTTGTTGGTCGAAATAGTATGGGGCAGTATACAAATTTACTTTAAATTTAAACTTTAATTAGCTTACAAACACCAGAGTACTTATGAACCTGATTAAAACTTCTTTTCTGCTGCTGCTTTTTTTCTTTGTCACAACATCAATTAAATCTCAGCAATTGGTGAAATCCCCCGCACCATTTGGTCCGCTGCCTACACAAAAGCAAGTGGACTGGCATGAAATGGAGTTTTATGCGTTTGTGCATTTTTCGCTAAATACTTTTACCAATAAAGAATGGGGATATGGAGACGAATCGCCCAAATTGTTCAATCCGTCTAATCTGGATGTACGCCAATGGGCACGTGTAGTAAAGGAAGCAGGCATGAAAGGCATTATACTGGTGGCGAAACATCATGATGGATTTTGCCTGTGGCCGTCGGCATATACAGAACGTTCGGTGAAAAATTCTCCCTGGGAAAACGGAAAAGGTGATCTGGTAAAGGAATTGGCTGCAGCCTGTAAAGAGTATGACTTAAAATTAGGTTTATACCTGTCTCCCTGGGACAGAAATCACCCTGAATATGGCAAACCGGAATATATTACGTATTTCAGAAATCAATTGAAAGAATTACTGACGAATTACGGAGATGTTTTCGAAATGTGGTTTGATGGTGCCAACGGCGGTGACGGTTATTACGGAGGCGCAAATGAAACCCGAAAGATAAATACATTAGAATATTATAATTGGGATGAAACCTATAAGATGATCTATGAACTGGCACCCAAAACACTGGTCTGGGGAGTGGGGCCTTCTGAAGCCAGATGGATTGGAAATGAAGAAGGCCGTGCCGGAAAAACAAACTGGAGCCTTTTGCGCCAAAAGGACGAACTGGCCGGAAAAGTACATTACACAGAATTTATGTCCGGACATGAAGACGGAGAAAAATGGGTTCCGGGGGAAGCTGATGTGTCTATAAGGCCGGGATGGTTTTATCATGCGGTTGAAGATGATAAAGTTCGTCCGCTGGATGAAATGGTCGATATTTATTATGAATCTATAGGCCGAAATGCCAATCTATTACTGAATCTTCCTGTTGACAGAAGAGGTCTGGTGCATGAAAATGATGTAGCCCGACTGAAAGAATTAGTGGCGACTATAAAAGCAGATTTTAAAACAGAACTACTATTCAAAAGCAAAGTAACTACTACTAATGTAAAGGGAAACAAAGCGGAGTTTGCTGTAGAAAATGTTATCGATGGCAATAAAGATACTTTTTGGGCAACAGATGACACTATAAAAGCGGCCTCTATTGAATTTGCTTTTGACCAGCCAACGGCAATTGACCGAATCCTGCTTCAGGAGTATATAAAGTTAGGACAACGCGTGAAAGCTTTTACGGTGGAAGCTAAAGTGGACGGTCAATGGAGAACTATTGCAAATGAAACCACTATTGGCTACAAACGAATTCTAAGACTGGAAAGGGTGGTGGCATCGGCTCTTAAAATAAATATTACCGATTCAAAAGCCAGTGTGGTTATCTCGAATATTGAGGGGTACAATGCGCCAACATTTGTACGTGCCCCTGAAATTCAACGTGATAAAAACGGAACTGTAACCATTACTTCTGAACCGGGAAATGCTGTATATTATACTGTAGACGGAAAAAAGCCAACCCTAAAAAGCAATATATATAAAGGAACATTCCAGTACAATAAAGCAGTTCAGATCAAAGCAATTGCCGTGAATCAGGAAGAAAAAATAAGCAGTGCCGTAACTACAGCGAAGTACGGCGTTTCTAAAGAAAAATGGAAAGTGCTTTCTGCCACAAGCGGGGATCTCAATACTGCAAGCCGTATTATAGACGGAAATCCAAATACAGACTGGGGCTTTGGCAATGAATCCAACAAACTTCCACAGCAGATCATATTAGATATGGGAGCTGTTCTGAAAATAAAAGGGTTCAGCTATGTTCCGCAGCAAGTGGGAAACAATCTTAACCTGATCTCTCATTACGAATTTTACACCAGTACAGACGCGGTAAACTGGACCAGACAATCGGAAGGGGAATTTTCGAATATCAAAAATAATCCGATTGAGCAATTTAAAGTGTTTCATGAGGTTAAGGCGCGCTTTCTGCGCTTTGTTGCTCTTGCTGGAGTCGGAAAAGGACAGGCGGTTTCGATAGCCGAAATAAATGTTATCGAATAGTATTTGACGCTGTTAATTAGCCGTTTATTTTTTTAAAGTTTGGAATTATGTCCTTTGCCGAAGGTTTTGCGTTATTAGTCGAATTTTTAATTTTTTACGTTCATAAATATCTAATTTTAACATATTAATAAATGAATTAGAATCAAATGATTAAAGAAGGTATACATTTTAAAGAAGCTGGAAAGTTTGAGGAAACACGTTTTGAAAAGATTCACAATGTGATTTTTGAATCGTCTCAGGAAGCTTCAGTTTTAGTGGCTCAGGAAATAGCAAATATAATTCAGCGAAAAGAAGAATTAAATGAACCTTGCGTTTTAGGACTGGCAACAGGATCTTCTCCAATTAAAGTTTATGAAGAATTAGTTAGATTACATAAAGAAGAAGGTTTGAATTTTTCAAACGTAGTGACCTTCAATCTGGATGAATATTATCCGATGGACCGAAATAATATTCAGAGTTACCATCACTTTATGCATGAGCACCTTTTTAATCATGTGAACATTCTTCCGGAAAATATCAATATTCCCGACGGAAACATAAGTAATGAGGATTTACAGCAATATTGCATCGATTACGAAATGAAAATTAAAGCCTATGGCGGACTGGATTTTCAGCTTTTAGGAATTGGAAGAACCGGACATATTGGTTTTAATGAGCCCGGATCACACGTAAATTCAGGAACAAGAAGTATCACGCTGGATCATTTGACACGAATTGATGCTGCCTCTTCGTTTTTAGGAATTGATAATGTACCCCGAAAAGCCATTACAATGGGAATTGGTACGGTAAAAAATGCCAAAAGAATTGTACTGCTTGGATGGGGAATCAGCAAAGCGGGAATTATAAAGGACACCATAGAAGGAGAGATTTCTTCACGAGTACCGGCAACGTATTTACAAGAGCACAACAACACAACATTTGTTTTAGACACAGAAGCTTCGTCTGAATTAACCAGAGTAAAAACACCGTGGTTGGTTAAATCGGTGATTTGGACAGAAGAACTAAAACTGAAAGCCGTTGCCTGGTTAAGTGAACTGACCAAAAAACCTTTCCTAAAATTAACAGATAAAGATTATAACGACAACGGTATGTCGAGTTTGTTGACCGAAGAAGGAACAGCCTATGACCTGAACATTAAAATGTTCAACAAAATGCAGCAGACCATCACCGGATGGCCTGGCGGAAAACCAAATGCTGACGATACCTACAGACCGGAACGCGCGACACCGGAAAGAAAAAGAATCATCATTTTCAGTCCGCATCCGGATGATGATGTGATTTCGATGGGAGGAACTTTTGACAGACTGGTAGAGCAGGGGCATGATGTGCATATTGCTTATCAGACCTCAGGGAATATTGCCGTTTCGAATGAAGAAGCTTTAAAATTTGCTGAAATTTCAAAAGCATTAAATGCCAATTCCGTGGAATCTGAAAATATCATCAATTTTCTGAAAAGCAAAAAAAGCAATGATATTGACTTATTGGAAGTTCGAAAATTAAAAGGATTAATCAGAAGAAGTGAGTCGCTGGCAGCAACCCGATATCTGGGCTTGCCGGATAGTAATGTCAATTTCCTTGACCTGCCTTTCTATGAAACCGGAACTGTAAAGAAAAATAATCTTTCGGAAGCCGATATTGAAATCATGTGTGCTATCATCGAAAGAATAAAACCGCATCAGATTTACGCCGCCGGAGATTTGGCAGATCCGCACGGAACGCACAAAGTGTGTCTGGATAGTTTGTTTGAAGCGTTAAAAAGACTGAAAAGCAAACCTTATATGGATGATTGCTGGGTATGGCTGTATCGCGGAGCGTGGCATGAATGGGAATCCTATCAGATTGAGATGGCGGTTCCAATGAGTCCGGATCAGGTGCTTAAAAAACGTCATGCTATTTTTTATCATCAGTCTCAAAAAGACGGTGTTATGTTCCAGGGAGATGACAGTCGTGAATTCTGGGTAAGGGTGGAAGACAGAAACAGATTAACAGCAGAAAAATATCATGCTTTAGGATTAGCAGATTACTCCGCTATTGAAGCATTCAAACGTTATTATTTTTAGTTTTCATTGGTTTAAAATACAATAAATTATTTTTTAAAATGGTTTATTTTGGTTAGTTACCTGTATGTTGAAAATGCGGCCTTAGGGTCGCATTTTTTTATGTTATTTTTTTTCTCACCAATAATTTTTGTCCCCCTGAGCGAAGTCGAAGGGCACAAAGTAATTCCATACAGAAATTCCCTAATCTTTGCAGATTATGCAGCGTATCCTTCGACTCCGCTCAGGAGGACAAACGGTATATTAGAAAAATAAATGTTACAATTTGATTTTTTGTCTCCCTGAGCGAAGTCGAAGGGCGCACAGTAATTTCATACAGAGATTCCCCAATCTTTGCAGATTATGCAGCGTATCCTTCGACTCCGCTCAGGAGGACAAACGGTATATTAGAAAAATAAATGTTACAATTTGATTTTTTGTCCCCCTGAGCGAAGTCGAAGGGCACAAAGTAATTCCATACAGAAATTCCCAATCTTTGCAGATTATGCAGCGTATCCTTCGACTCCGCTCAGGAGGACAAACGGTATAATAGAAAAATAAATGTTTACAATTTGATTTTTTGTCCCCCTGAGCGAAGTCGAAGGGCGTAAAGTAATTCCATACAGAAAATTGCCCAATCTTTGCAGATTAACCAAGTGCTCCTTCGACCTCGCTCAGGAGGACAAATCGTGTGTTAGAAAAATAAATGTTACAATTTGATTTTTTGTCTCCCTGAGCGAAGTCGAAGGGCACAAAGTAATTCCGTATAGAAATTCATCAATCTTTGCAGATTATGCAGCGTATCCTTCGACTCCGCTCAGGAGGACAAACGGTATAATAGAAAAATAAATGTTTACAATTTGATTTATTGTCCCCCTGAGCGAAGTCGAAGGGCGTAAAGTAATTCCGTATAGAAATTCATCAATCTTTGCAGATTATGCAGCGTATCCTTCGACTCCGCTCAGGAGGACAAATCGTGTGTTAGAAAAATAAATGTTACAATTTGATTTTTTGTCTCCCTGAGCGAAGTCGAAGGGCACAAAGTAATTCCATACAGAAATTCCCAATCTTTGCAGATTATGCAGCGTATCCTTCGACTTCGCTCAGGAGGACAAAGTGTTTATTTACATCGGGGAATTTAAAATCCTTTGCTTGACATGATCGATATACGATCTTCCAATGACATAGCGAAGGCCTTCAATCTCGATGCTGTTTCCTTCAACAGCATCAATTTTGTCAATGGCTATGGTATAGGAACGGTGTATTCTTAAAAAGTTTCTTTCGGGCAATAAATCTGTAAAATCAGATAAGGTGCTGTGAATGATGTATTTGCCTGTTAAGGTGTTTATTTTTAAATAATCTTTTAAACTCTCGATCACCAGAATCTCATTAAAAAAGATTTTTTTCATTCTTTTTTTATCAATTTTAACGAAAATAAAGGGGCTTTCAGCGCTGTTTTCCAGTGGAGTAGTAGTAGTGCTGCTGCTTAATCTCTTGCTGATTTTATTGAGTGTTTTCATTAACCTCGGAAACTCAATAGGTTTTACCAGATAATCCAAAACATCCAGTTCGTAGGTTTCTATTGCAAATTGACTATAAGCACTGGTTATAACAAGTAAAGGAGGGTTTTCTAAACTTTTAATGAAATTGATACCATCCAGAACCGGCATATTAATATCAAGAAAAATCACATCAACTTTGTTGTTTTTTACAAAATTAAGGCCCTCTATGGGATTGCTGAAAGTAGCTGCAACCTCAAAATTTTCAACGGCCTCTAAGTAATTTTTAATAACATTGATTGCTAACGGCTCGTCATCTATGATCAAACAATTTATTTTCATTTTAGTATAGTATTTATTCTTTATAAAAGAATCGGGGGGGATAGTATAAAAAAATAGTTTAAACAGAACTAAGATACCTTAATCACTAGCTTTACGACAAAAATATTCTTTTTATTCTTAAATGAAAGCTTATAGTCATTTTTATTATATCCTAATTCGAGTCTTTTTTTTACATTTTCAATTCCTATACCACTTGACTTGTTAAAATTGTCTTTATGTACGGTAATTTCTGGTGTAGGGTTTGAAATCGTAAAATGAAGGAAATTTTCCTTGACCTTAAAATTGATGTCAATCGTTACTTTTCCGGTGTTTTTGTTTACGCCGTGTTTAAATGCATTTTCGATAAAAGTCAACAATATTATGGGACTGATTTCCTTGTCATGAATATCTCCCGAAACAGACATTTTTACTTCGAGCCTTTCCCCGTTTCTGATTCTCTCCAGATCCAGGTAATTCTGAATGCAAAGAATTTCATTTTCCAGGCTTTGTTTTTTGTTTTTCGTGTCATAAAGCATATAACGCATCAGCTCTGAAAGTTTGAGGACAATTTTGGGCGTTTTATCCGATTTTTCTACCGCTAAAGAATAAATGTTGTTGAGCGTGTTGAAGAAAAAATGAGGGGAAATCTGAGATTTCAGGAATAATAATTCGGTTTCTAATTGCGATTTTTCGAGGTCGGTAACTCTTTTTTGTTCCCTTAGAAAATCAAAAGTAATCTTAATGGCCGTTACAAAAGTCATCACATAAAGCTCTCCCATCATCATGTCAATGGTGTAATTGAGCGTTAATTTATCGATCGTTTCAGGTCCTTCAGGCCAGACATTGTGCGTGATTAATAAGTAGGTCATATTGAATTTTACCACAACCATAATAAAGATGGCAGATAAAATAGAAATAACATACAACAGGTATTTTTTTCTATAAATCAGATTGGGCATCAGAATCAGGATATTCAGGTAACAAAGCGCCATGTGTATGGGAAAACCCAATAAATTGGTTTTTAGGGAATAGGCATAATCGTTGAAATAACTGCCCCAGCGAAACGTGTTAAAAACGAAATAAGTTAACCAAAAAATAATGTGATATTGCAATTGGATGCGGTATAATTTGCCTGAATTTAAAATCATGGTATTGGTGGTATTTTGTGACTTTTTTTGATGTTTATCTAAGTTTATGTGTTGTCCGTCTAAATTAGTTTTAATAAAAATGGAAATTATATAAATTTAAAGTTAAATTAAGATTGTTTTATATGAGGAACTTTACTTTAGTTATTTTCTTTATGTTATTAGTTACAAGCTGTAAAATAAAGGTAAATAATAATAACAGCAAAAAAGATGTTTTTGTGGGCCATGTTGATCCTTTTATAGGAACTGGCGGACACGGACATACCTATCCTGGTGCCACTGTCCCTTTCGGCATGCTTCAGGTAAGTCCTGATAATGGAATTTCGAGCTGGGACTGGTGTTCCGGATATCATTATTCAGATTCTATTGTTTCGGGATTCAGTCATTTACACCTCAGCGGAACAGGAATCGGCGATCTGGCAGATATTTTATTGATGCCTGTCAATAAAAAACTGGACTTAACAACCAAAACAACTTCACGCGATCAATTACCTTATAAATCAAAATACAGTCATGTTAACGAAAAAGCAACACCGGGCTCTTACCAGGTTTTTCTTGAAGATCCTAAAATCAATGTAGAATTAACTTCTTCACAACGTACCGCATTTCATAAATATACCTTTGCCAAAAACGATCCGCAGTCTGTAGTCATCGATCTTGGTTTTGCCATTAATTGGGATAAAGCCGTAAAAACAGCAATCACAATTGAAGATCAATATACCATAAGCGGGTACCGTTTCAGTACCGGCTGGGCCAAAAATCAGAAAGTGTTTTTTGTGGCAAAATTTTCAAAACCAATTTCTGAATCCGTTTTACTGGCGAATAAACAAATCATTAGCGGCACTAAAGCAGAAGGAGAAAACACAGCAGCGCAATTATTTTTTGAAGCTGCTAATACGAATGAATTATTGGTAAAAGTAGCCCTTTCTTCTGTTAGTGTGGCCAATGCCAAAACCAATTTAGACGGCGAAAAATCAACTTTCGATACTACAAAATCCCAGGCAGCTTCGATTTGGAATACAGCTTTAAGTAAAATTGAAGTCGAGACCCCGACCGACTCCCTAAAAACAATTTTTTACACCGCGATGTTCCACGCTCAGGTTGCCCCTGTAACCTATAGTGATAAAAACGGTCAGTTTAGAAAAGAGGACGATCAGATTGCTACGGCAAAAGACTATACCGCTTATTCGACCTTATCACTATGGGATACTTTCAGGGCCGAAAACCCTTTACTAACTTTACTGGCCCCGGACAAAACTTCAGATATTGTCAACTCCATGCTGGCGTATTATGATACTAAAAAAATATTGCCGGTCTGGACCTTGTCTGCCAATGAAACCAATACCATGACAGGATATCATTCGATTCCGGTAATTACGGATGCTTACCTGAAAGGCATTAAAGGTTTTGATGCCGAAAAAGCCTATCAGGCCATGAAAGCAACCATGATGCAGGATGAACGCGGACTGAATTTGTATAAAAAATACGGCTATATTCCATACAATTTATTAGACGAGTCCGTTACGATCACTTTAGAATATGCTTACGATGACTGGTGTGTGGCGCAAATGGCAAAAGCATTGGGTAAAAATGACGATTATCAATTTTTCCTGAAACGTTCTAAAGCCTACCAGTTTTTATTCGATCCGAAAACAGGATTCATGAGAGGAAAATCTGAAGACGGGAAGTCCTGGAACGAACCTTTCGATGCCAAACATTCCAATCACAGGGAACATACCGATTACACCGAAGGAAATGCCTGGCAACATAGCTGGTTTGTACCGCAAAATGTAGAAGACTTTATCCGGTTACACGGCAGTAATGAAATTTTTACAAACCGTTTAGAACAGCTTTTTACCGAAAGTTCCGAGATTACAGGAAATAATGTTTCGGCAGATATTTCCGGATTAATTGGCCAGTATGCCCACGGAAACGAGCCAAGCCATCATATTGCCTATATGTTCAATCATGCGAATCAGCCGTGGAGAACGCAATACTGGGTGCGTCATATTTTAGATACCCAATACAACACCACACCCAATGGTTTAAGCGGAAACGAAGATTGCGGACAAATGTCGGCCTGGTATGTTTTCAGTTCGATGGGATTGTATCCGATGAATCCGGCTTCGGGAGCATATGAAATAGGAAGTCCGATTTTCGAAAAAGCAACCATTCATCTTCAGGAAGGAAAAACTTTTGTCATCGAGGCAGAAAATGTTTCGGCGAAAAATTTCTACATCCAGTCGGCCACCTTAAACGGCGTTGCATTCGATCAGACCGTAATTACACATCAGCAGATTTTAAAAGGAGGAATACTTCATTTTGTAATGGGAGCGGAACCGAATAAAAACTGGGGAATAAAAAAATAAAAATTAGCGTAACTAACTATAAATAAACATAAAATTAATGGACATTATTGACGTATCAATTATCGTAGCCTACATCCTGCTCTCCGTAGGAATAGGAATCTGGATTTCACGAAAAGCATCAAAAGGATTAGATGATTATTTCCTTGGCGGAAAAACCATCAAATGGTATTTCCTTGGACTGAGCAACGGATCAGGAATGTTTGATGTTTCAGGAACTTCCTGGATGATTGGCGTGCTGTTTTTATATGGCGTAAAAAGTTTTATGTTTATGTGGCTGTGGCCGATCTGGAACCAGATTTTTGTCATGATGTTCCTGGCCGTCTGGATCAGGAGATCAAAAGTAATGACAGGCTCTGAGTGGATTCTAACCCGTTTTGGAAGTGACAGGGCCGGAAAAGCATCGCATATTATTGTGGCTATTTTCGCCATTATTTCGACTATTGGTTTCATTGCTTACTTTTTTGAAGGTATCGGGAAATTTGTAACCATTATTCTTCCGTGGGATTTAACGCTTCATTATGGCGATTTGATTTTACTGACTTCAGAGCGCTCGTATGCCTTGATTATTATATTTCTAACTACGATTTATACCGTTAAAGGCGGAATGTTTTCTGTTGTAGCCACAGAAGTCGTGCAGTATTTAATCATGATTATTGCCGGTGTACTGATTGCCGGTTATGCTTTTATCCATTATACCGATATTCAGATCAATTCGGTGATAACCGAAGAATGGAAAAATGTTTTCTTCGGATGGCAGTTTGAAACCCAGTGGAGTGATAAGTTTGAAACTTTTAATCACCTGATCGATTCTGAAGGTTATAAAATGTTTGGTGCTTTTATAGGAATGACCTTATTCAAAGGATTTTTCGCCAGTATTGCAGGCCCGACGCCAAGTTATGATTTACAAAGAATTCTTTCGACGAAATCGGTCAAAGAAGCGGCATACATGAGTGGTTTTACCAATTTGATCTTATTCATTCCGAGGTATTTGTTAATCACCGGAATTGTAGTCATCGCCCTGATGAATTTAGCACCGGAATTAAATGCCAATACAGTTTTAACCGGAGCCGATTTAGAATTACTAATGCCAAAAGTGGTGAATTTATACATCCCGGTTGGGATCAAGGGAATTTTACTGGCGGGTTTACTGGCGGCTTTCATGTCCGGATTCTCTGCTTTCGTAAATGCAGGCCCGGCGTACATTGTAAATGATATTTATAAAAAATATTTCAAACCGGTGGCCACTAATGCACATTACATCAAGGTAAGCCAGATTTCTTCTTTCCTTGTAGTAGGACTTGGGGTTTTTATGGGTTTTTTTGCAGACTCGATCAACTCGCTGACCTTATGGATTACCAGTGCTTTATACGGCGGTTACGTTGCAGCCAATTTCCTGAAATGGATCTGGTGGCGTTTTAACGGATGGGGCTATTTCTGGGGAATGTTTGCCGGATTACTGGTAGCTTCTTTTCAATTTATTTTGGGACAGAATAAAGGAAATTTCACAGCCGGATCCTTTTTGTACGATTTGTCGGAAGTGCAGGCCATTTATTTGTTTCCTGTCATATTTGGATTTTCTATCTTAGGCTGTCTTTTGGGAACTTTCCTGAGCAAACCAACCGATATGGAAGTTTTAAAATCTTTCTATACCAATGTAAGACCCTGGGGCTGGTGGAATCCGGTGTACAGAACATTGAAACTGGAAGATCATACTTTCGAAAAAAATAATGATTTCTACAGGGACATGCTCAATTGTGCCGTCGGAATTGTATGGCAGTCGAGTATGATTTTGCTTCCGATATTCTTTATTATCAAAGATTATCCAAAAGCAATAGTGGCCCTGGCAGTTTTCCTGGTGACGACAACAATTTTGAAATTTACGTGGTTAGATAAAGTTAGAAAAATAGCGGATTAGGCAAATTGTCAAAGTTTAAACTTTGACAAAGATTTACGCCATAGTTTGTCATTTCGACGAAGGAGAAATCCCCGTGAGAAATTCGACAAAGATTGGAGATTCACTATACGGAAGTACTGGTGGAGATTTCTCCTTCGTCGAAATGACAAAAATACGCTTACTATCAAAAGTAGCACGCTTTGGTAAAAGTTTCGACTAAAGCTTTTAGAATAAAAAAACAAACAATAAAAAACAAAAAAATGAGCACTATTCCCTGGCAAGACAGACCCGAAAACA
The DNA here is from genome assembly GCF_020991415.1 of Flavobacterium sp. ENC. GTDB lineage: Bacteria > Bacteroidota > Bacteroidia > Flavobacteriales > Flavobacteriaceae > Flavobacterium. Next base: position 102,763 of record NZ_JAJMOY010000003.1, read on the forward strand.
GTAATGATGTAATGTGGAGATATTCTGAAAATCCAATTATTGACCGATATGCAATTCCTTCCTCAAACAGTATTTTCAATAGTGCTGTAGTACCCTTTGAAGATGGGTTTGCTGGTGTTTTCAGATGTGATAACAAAGCAGTACAAATGAATATTTTTGCCGGTTTCAGTAAAAATGGTATCGATTGGGATATTAATCACGAACCAATCGTAATGCAGTCGGGTAATACAGAAATGATTGAATCGGCTTATAAATACGATCCGCGTGTTGTATTTATTGAAGACCGTTACTGGATCACCTGGTGTAACGGGTATAACGGACCTACAATTGGTATCGGGTATACTTTTGACTTTAAAGAATTTTTCCAGTGCGAAAATGCCTTCCTGCCTTTCAACCGAAACGGTGTTTTATTTCCACAAAAAATAAACGGAAAATACGCGATGTTAAGCCGTCCGAGTGATAACGGACATACGCCTTTTGGAGACATCTGGATCAGTTACAGTCCTGATATGAAATACTGGGGAGAACACCGACTCGTAATGAAACCAACTCCTTTTGAAGACAGTGCCTGGCAGTGTACCAAAGTGGGGGCAGGGCCAATTCCGATTCTTACGAATGAAGGCTGGCTGATGCTTTATCATGGGGTAATCAATACCTGCAACGGTTTCCGTTATGCAATGGGGGCAGCCCTTTTGGAAACAGAAAAACCGGAGAATGTAAAATACAGAACACAGCCTTATTTATTAGGTCCGGCAGAGCTTTACGAACAGGTAGGCGATGTGCCAAATGTGGTATTCCCATGCGCCGCTTTGCATGATGCGGAAGAAGATAAATTAGCCGTTTATTACGGAGCAGCAGATACCGTGGTGGCGATGGCGTTTGGTAAATTAAGTGAAGTGGTACAGTTCACAAAAGATAACAGTTTATAGAAAATGATGCGAATTAAAAGCAAGTTATTGGTACTGATCTTCGGGTGTTTCTCTTTGTCTGGCTTTGCTCAGTCAGGCAAGGGGATTACACCTAAAACCTATGTGGCTTCAAAAACAGCAAATCCAATTGTAATTGATGGAGAGGATAATGATGCTGCCTGGAATAAAGCAGAATGGACAGCTCTTTTTGAAGATATCGAAAATAACGTAAAACCGAAATATGGCACAAAAGTAAAAATGCTCTGGGATGAAACCAATTTTTATATTTTAGCTAAGCTTGAGGAACCCCATGTCTGGGCGAATTTAAAACAGCGCGATACGATTATTTTTTACAATAATGATTTTGAAGTTTTTATTGACCCCGATAGCGACACTTTTAATTATTACGAATTAGAAATTAATGCATTAAATACAGCCTGGGATCTGTTTTTGTCAAAACCTTACAGAGAAAATGATAATGTTGTTTTAAACGACTGGAATATTCCGGGCCTGAAATCCGCGGTAAAAATCAAAGGAACGCTGAATAACCCAAAAGATACTGATGAAGGATGGGTGTTAGAAATGGCCATTCCCTGGGCATCTTATAAAACTTCGTATTTTGACAAAAATGTACCCGCAGATAAATTCTGGCGCGTCAATTTTTCCAGGGTAAACTGGCAGCACACCGTAACCGAAAAAGGCTACGAACGCAAAAAGGGTACAGACGGCAAATTTTTACCGGAGTACAATTGGGTGTGGTCGCCCATGGGTGTCATCAATATGCATGAACCGGAAAAATGGGGTTATGTTTATTTTTCTTCCAAAGAAGGAAAAGACAGTTTTACAATTCCGCAGGATGAAAAAGTAAAATGGGAATTGTACACGCTTTACAGGGCACAAAAAGAATATTATCAAAAGAACAATACATGGGCAACGTCTCTGGCAAGTCTAACGAAAGAACCGATTACCATTGACACCAACGTTTTAAAACCGAAACTGGAAAACCACACCACCGGATTTAATATTGCAGTAAAAAGTCCATTTTCCGATAAAACATTTATTATCAGACAAGATGGCAAAATTATAACCAACTAAACCGACTATGAAACTACCAAAACTATTACTTTTTATCTTGGCATTAACTCTTTTTTCGTGTGCCAAAAAGGAGGAAACTACTTTTAAATTTGGGGTATGGATTACTGCCGACGCCAAAAGAACCGATGAAGAGTACGCCAAAGAATTCAAAAAATACAAAGAAGGCGGTATCGATGAGGTTTTGATCAATACCAATACAGACCCAAAACTTTTAGAAAGACTAGTACCGATAGCGAAAGAAAAAGGATTAAAAGTACACGCCTGGATTATGACCATGAACCGCCCCAACGATTCCGTAGCCCTACAGCATCCGGACTGGTACCAGGTCAGTAAAGACGGAAAGTCCTGTTTTGATAATCGACCTTACGTAGACTATTACCAATGGCTGTGCCCCACAAAAAAAGAATCCAGGGAACATGTTCTGGGTCTTGTGGAAGGTCTGGCAAAAGTAAAAGGAATTGAAAGCGTACATTTAGACTACATCCGTTTTCCGGACATTTTTCTTCCGATCAGTTTACTTCCAAAATACAATTTGGTGCAGGACGAAGAATTACCGCAATTTGATTTCTGTTATTGTGACGCCTGTGTCAGTAAATTCGAAAAAGAACATCATAAAAATCCAAAAACAAGCCACAATACAGCCATTGATATGGAGTGGAAAAACTTCAGACTGAATGCGATAAAAGCCGTGGTTGATGATGCCTATGAAATTGCGCACAAACACCATGTAAAATTAACGGCAGCCGTATTCCCTTATCCTGAAATGGCAGATCATATGGTGCGCCAGCGATGGGATAAATGGAATATCGATGAGGTGTACCCAATGATTTACCATAGTTTTTACAATGAGGAAACGGCCTGGGTTGGGTATGCTACAAAACAGGGAGTTGCTGATTTAGAAGGAAAAAAGACAAAAATCAATACTGGAATTTATATCCCGGGATTAAAATCAGATGCCGAACTGAAGGAAGCCATTTTACTGGCAAAAGAGAACGGTGCAACAGGGGTTTCTTTCTTTGACGGGAATGCATTATCCGATGGTAATTTAAAGACCATCGCTGCAACAAAAGCCAGTTTAAAATAGTATTTTTCCGGTATATTTCATTTAAAAAGTAAACAGATGTCAAATAGAAGAGATTTTATAAAAAAAACAACTTTAGGTACACTGGCCCTAAGTTCGGTTTTAGGCTATAGCGGATTTGCAAAAAACAAAGATGAGGAAGCAGATTTAGAAAATCCAATAAAAAAGCAAAAAAAACCGGTTATCATTTCAACATGGAACCATGGTTTACCTGCCAATCAGGAAAGCTGGAAAGAATTACAAGCCGGAAAATCAGCTTTGGACGCCATTGAAGCCGGTATGAAAATTCCTGAAGCAAATCCGAATGTCCGAAGTGTTGGTTATGGTGGATATCCGGATCGCGAAGGGAAAGTAACTTTGGATGCCTGCATCATGGACCATAACAGCAATTGTGGTTCGGTTTGTTTTCTGCAAGGCATCATGCATCCGATTTCGGTAGCCAAAAGAGTATTGCAGAATACACCTCACGTGATGCTGGCCGGACAGGGCGCACTTCAGTTTGCACTGGCCGAAGGCTTTAAGGAAGAAAATCTGCTGACTCCGGAATCTGAAAAAGACTGGAAAAAATGGCTGGAAGATTCCAAATACAAACCGGTTATCAATATAGAAAATCACGATACCATAAGCATGCTAATGTTAGATAAAGACGGTAATCTGTCTGGTGGCTGTACCACAAGTGGAGCTGCCTGGAAGATGCACGGTCGCGTCGGTGACTCCCCAATCATCGGCGCGGGTCTTTTTCTTGATAATGAAGTTGGAGCTGCTGCCGCAACCGGTTTAGGTGAAGCAGTAATCCGAACTGCCGGAAGTGCGATGGTAGTCGAATTGATGCGTCAGGGAAAATCACCTTTTGATGCCTGCAAGGAAATTACAGAACGTATTTACAACAAACATAAAAACCATAAAGACATGGAATACCTGCAGGTCGGATTTATCGCCCTGAATAAAAACGGGGAACATGCCGGTTACAGTTTAAGATCCGGATTTAATTATGCCATTTCCGACGAGGAAAAAGGACACCGAATGGAAGATGCGAAGTTTAAAATGTCGTGGGATAAATAATTATCGTACAGAAGCTTTGTCAAAGTTTTAAACTTTGACAAAGCTAAATTACGCTCATAATATTACACGCAATATTGTCATTTCGACGAAGAAGAAATCTTCGCAAGAAGCTCTACAAAGAGTGGCGATCTTCTATGCGGAATTACTAACGGAGATTTACTTCGTCTGTTCGCATCGCTCGAGTCTCCTTCGTCGAAATGACAAACTTTGAGAAAGTTGAATTGCGAATAAATTTTAAACACATAGAAAAATAGATTTTTTCTCTCACAAAGATTTAAATAAATGTCAGATCATTTTTTAAACTTTTAAAATCTATCCCGATAGCTATCGGGCTATGTGTTCAAACAAAAACAAAAATGAAAAAAACAATATCCATAGTATCATTATTCCTTACTGCAATGCTGACGGTTAACGCACAGGAAAAAGTTCCCTTTTGGCAAAATGAAAAAATAAATGAAGAGAACCGGGAGCCGATGCATGCTGCCTATTATGTTTTTGAAAATGAAGCACTGGCTGCTAAAAACGACTGGAAAGAATCTAAAAACTATCTCAATCTAAACGGAACCTGGAAATTTAAATATGTGGACAGCCCGGGTAATTTACCAACTGGATACGAAAACAGCACTTTTAATGATGCGGCCTGGGATAATTTCAGAATTCCGGCAAGCTGGGATGTAAATGGCTACGGATATCCGGTGTATGTTAATACCACTTATGATTTTGATTATTTAATGAAGCCCAATCCGCCGTTTGTTCCCACAAGTTACAACCCGACAGGAGTGTACAGAAGAGAAGTTACGATTGATAAATCCTGGGAAGGAAAAGATATTTTTCTTCATGTAGGTACTGCAAAATCAAATCTTACGGTTTGGGTCAACGGAGTGTATGTGGGCTATGGCGAAGACGGAAAATTGCCTTCTGAATTTAATTTGAATAAATATGTAAAAACCGGTAAAAACAACATCGTTTTAAAAGTAATGAAATGGAGTGACGGTTCGTATTTAGAATGTCAGGACATGTGGAGAATGAGCGGAATCACCAGGGATTCTTATCTGGTGGCCCGAAACAAAGCGCACTTAAAAGATTATGAAATTATTCCCGATTTAGATGCTTCCTATGTCAACGGAACGCTTAAAATTGCTGCGGAATTTACAGGCTTAGATAAAAAAGAAGGCTATACTTTAGACATTCAGTTAAAAGACGGCGATAAAATCGTCACTTCAAAAAATATTTCCGCTTTAAGCGAAAAACAAACTTTTGATTTCGCTGTCAGCAATCCTAAAAAATGGAGTGCTGAAATTCCGAACCTGTATCAGGTCCATTTTATTTTAAAAGATAAAAAAGGAGCAGTGGTCGAAGTCATTCGTCAAAATGTGGGCTTCAGGAAAGTAGAAATCAAAGGCGGACAGCTTTTAGTAAACGGAAAAGCCATTTACATAAAAGGTGTAAACCGACATGAAACGGATCCGGTAACCGGGCAAACGATTTCGAGAGAACGGATGGAAGAAGATATTAAACTGATGAAAGAATTTAATATCAATGCCGTAAGGATGTCGCATTATCCAAACGACGAATATTTCTACGAATTATGCGATACATATGGCATTTATGTGGTGGATGAAGCCAACATAGAATCACACGGAATGGGTTATGATATTACCAAAACGCTGGGCAACAAACCGGATTGGGAACTGGTACACATTCAGCGTATGCAGCGTATGATCGAAAGAGATAAAAATCACACTTCGGTAATTATCTGGAGTATGGGAAATGAAGCCGGAAACGGTTATAATTTTTACAGAGGTTATCTGTGGATTAAAAACAGGGACAAATCAAGGCCGATTCAGTACGAAAGAGCCACTGCCGGAGCCTGGGACGGAAAAGACCTGAAATTCGAATGGGACTCTGATATTATAGACCCCATGTACAGTTCTCCCAACAAAATGGAAGAATACATTCTGGCCAATCCAAATCCATCAAGGCCCTATATTCAGTGCGAATATGCACACGCTATGGGGAATTCGATGGGGAATTTTAAAGATTATTGGGATGTGATTCGCAAATATCCAAACTTTCAGGGAGGATTTATCTGGGATATGATCGATCAGTCAGTGTATAAAACAACAGCTGATGGCACCCGTATTTTGGCCTATGGTGGAGATTTTGGACCAAAAGATGTAAGAAGCGACAACAACTTCGTGAATAATGGAGTTTTTACAGTAGACAGAAAGCCAAATCCGCACGCGTTGGAAATGCGAAATGTACTGCAGAATATCCTGACGTCCTGGGATAATCAGGCCACTGAAACGATTAAAGTTTACAACGAATTTTCATTTAAAGACTTAAGCAATGTCACCCTGCACTGGACATTAGTTTTAGACGGAATCAAGCAAGACACAGGCGTTATCGATTACCTGGCCATTGATCCCAATCAGTCCAAAACCTATACATTGCCAATTAAATTAGGAGATAAAAAATTTCAGGAAGCTTTTGTAAATATCACCTATCAGTTAAAACAAGACGAGCCGTTTTTGCCGAAAGGTTTCCAAATTGCGACAGAGCAATTAGCGTATAAAGGAACATGGAAAAATGATATCAAAATAACGGGTACAGGGAAAATTTCAGTAGAGAAACAAGCCAGTAATACCGTATTTAAAAGTGATAAAGCGACTATAACTTTCGATAAAAAAACAGGATTTATGAATGGGTACACATTCAATAATGAAACTGTTTTAAAAGAAGGCTACCAATTGCGTCCCAACTTTTGGAGAGCACCAAATGATAATGATTTCGGAGCAAATCTTCAGGTACAATTAAAAGCCTGGAAAGACGCCACAGAGAATCCGGTATTAGCAAATTGGGTTTATTCCGCTACAAAAGACAATACCATTTTAGTAAAAGCAACCTACAATCTGCCTGCCGTTTCTTCGACTCTGGAATTAAATTATGAAATTAACAGCAATGGGGAACTAAGCGTAAAAGAGCAGCTGAACATTGATAAGACAAAAGAAACACCCGTATTGCCAAGATTTGGAATGGAAATCATTTTGCCGAAAAATTTCAGTACGCTGAGTTATTACGGAAGAGGGCCGCACGAAAATTATATCGACAGAAATTACAGTTCACAGGTTGGTCTTTACAACCAAACGGTTTCCGAGCAATATTATCCGTACATCCGTCCGCAGGAAACCGGAAATAAAACTGATGTTCGCTGGCTGGAGCTGTCAAACGATAAGTTGAAAATAACGGTTACTTCAAATGAGTTACTGGCGACAACGGCTTTGCACTTTTTAAACGAAGATCTGGATGACGGACTGCAAAAAGACCAGAGACACGCTGCCGAATTGAAAGAAAGAGATTTAACCAGTTTAAAAATTGATTACAAACAAATGGGCGTTGGCGGTATTGATAGCTGGCAGGCATGGCCAATGGAGAAATATCTCCTGAGAGACAAAACCTATCAGTATCAGTTTAAAATAACACCATCCCTAAAATAATTCATTATGAGGATATTAAAACCATTCCTTGTCGTACTCTTCCTGGCTGTTTTAAGTTCAGGTTACAGTCAGAAAACCTATACCGAAAAGGATATTCAAATCATTCCGAAACCCACACAGCTGGTGGTAAAAGAAAGTGTTTTTAAATTTTCCAAAGAAACTAAATTTGTGGTGAGCGGTGATTTTCAAAAAGAAGCCGCAGCAGCTTTAATTCAGAAATTTGAAACCGCTGCAGGCTGGAAACCTGAAATCGCCACTGCCATTCCGGCTAGTAACTTTGTACAATTCAAAGTTGATCCGGCTTTAAAAAATGAAGCGTATGTTTTGGACGTAAATTCAAAAAGCATCACCATTACTGCGAAGGGCAATGCCGGTTTTATTTATGGACTGGAAAGTATCAGGCAGTTACTTCCCGAAGCGATAGAAAGTCAGTACGTGGTGACTTCTGCCAGATGGGAAATTCCGGCTGTTACCATAAATGATCAGCCGCGCTTTCAGTGGAGAGGACTCATGCTGGATCTGTCACGCCATTTCTTTGATAAAAAGTACATCCTGCAGACTATCGACCGTCTCGCCATGCACAAAATGAATGTTTTGCACTTGCACTTAGTGGACGATCAGGGCTGGAGAATCGAAATAAAAAAATACCCGAAACTTACAGAAGTAGGAGCCTGGAGAGTAGATCAGGAAAACACAAGCTGGAATGCCAGACTTACCGTAAATCCGGATGAAAAAGGAACCTACGGCGGATTTCTGACTCAGGAAGAATTAAAAGAAATTGTAAAATACGCCGCTGCCAAAAACATCGAAATTATTCCCGAAATCGAAATGCCGGCACACGTCAGCAGCGCGATTGCCTCTTATCCTGAACTGGCGTGTTTCGATCAGCGTATCGGAGTTCCGTCAGGCGGATTATGGCCTATTACCGATATTTATTGTGCCGGGAAAGAAACTACGTTTGAATTTTTACAGAACGTAATCGATGAGGTCATTGCCATTTTTCCTTCCAGATACATTCATATCGGAGGCGACGAAGCCACCAAAACCAATTGGGAAAAATGTCCGAACTGCCAAAAAAGAATGAAAGACAATGGTTTGAAAAACACCCACGAACTGCAAAGTTATTTTGTGAAAAGAATGGAGAAATACATCAATTCGAAAGGCAAAAAAATCATTGGCTGGGATGAAATATTAGAAGGAGGTTTAGCTCCGGAAGCAACCGTGATGAGCTGGAGAGGAACACAGGGCGGTATTGATGCGGCAAAACAAGGTCACGATGTTATTATGACACCGGAATCTCCCTGTTATTTTAATTTTTACCAGGGCCCGCAAAACGAAGAACCCATTGCTTTTGATGCCTATAATCCACTCAATGAAGTGTACAAATTTGATCCTGTTGTTCCCGGAATGACGCCTCAGGAAGCGGCACATGTATTAGGCGGACAGGCGAATTTATGGGCCGAGCATTTACCGGGGCCAAAAGATTCAGAATATATGATTTTTCCAAGATTAGCTGCTTTGTCTGAAACCTTATGGAGCACGAAAGAAAGCCGCAACTGGGTAGATTTTACCGGAAGACTGGCTTCATTATTAAGACGTTATGACCATCTCGGAATCAACTATGCAAAAAGTGCTTATCTGGTGACGGCCTCATCTGCGGCAGACATGTCACAAAAGAAAATCAATGTGACTTTAAAAAATGAATTTCCAAACCCGGATATCCGTTACGTTTTAGGCAATAAAAATATCGATCACAATGCCTTAAAATACACCAGCCCGATAGCGTTTACAGAAACAACGGTTTTAAAAGCATCCTTATTTCAAAATGATAAACCGGTTGGGAAAACGTTCACAGACAGTATTGTATTCCACAAGGGAGTGGGACATAAAGTGAATTATCTAACGCCTTTTAATCAGAATTACAAAGGAGACGGCCCTTTTCAGATGGTCAATGCCATCAGGGGAAGCAAAAATTTTCATGACGGACAATGGCAGGCCTGGCTGGTCAATGATATGGAATTAGTGGTTGATCTTGATAAAGTCGAAAGTGTCGAAGAAGTAACGATCGGAACGCTGGAAAGTCAGGGCGCCGGGGTTAATTTTCCCATATTCCTGAAAGTGCTGGTATCCAATGACGGCATTAAATACAAAGAAGTTGGAAAAATAGTGCGTCCGTACGCCGTAAATCCTGCTTCGGAACTGAAAGATTTTAAAATCAGTTTTGCGAAACAAAATGCCAGATATGTAAAAGTAATCGCAGGTAATTTAAAAAAGAGCCCGAAAGGAGAAAGTTCCTGGTTGTTTGTCGATGAAATTTTAGTGAATTAAAAAGAATAAATAAAACATGATAAATAGAGTAAAAATGAAAAGAGGAATATTCATAATCGCCATTTTATTTTCGGTTCAAATGTTTTCACAAGCCATTTACGAAGATGAAAGATACGTGCCGGAAACCGATCCGTTAGTATTAAAAAATTTAGACACCTGGCAGGGCGAAAAATTTGGTCTGCTCATGCACTGGGGAACATACAGCGAATGGGGAATCGTAGAATCCTGGTCCATCTGCCCGGAAGATTATGGATGGTGCGAACGTAAAAAAGGAAGCAATCCCGGTAATTACAACGCGTATGTAAAAGAATACGAAGGCCTGAAAAAAACATTCAATCCGGTAAAATTCGACCCTGCAAAATGGGCCAAAGCCGCTAAATATGCCGGAATGAAATACATGGTTTTTACCACGAAACACCATGACGGTTTCAATATGTTTGATACCAAATATTCCGATTATAAAGTAACTGACGCCGGATGTGCATTCAGTACAAATCCAAAAGCGAATATTGCCAAAGAAGTTTTTAATGCCTTCAGAAACGAAAACTTATCCGTTGGGGCGTACTTCTCTAAACCGGACTGGCATAACGAAAATTACTGGGATCCGTACTTTCCGCCATTCGACAGAAACGTAAACTATGATCCGGCCTTATATCCGGAGAAATGGCAGAAATATGTTGATTTCACGCACAACCAGATTTTAGAACTATTATCCGATTACGGTAAAATTGATATTTTATGGTTAGATGGCGGATGGGTGAGAAAAAGAGACCAGCAAAACTTAAAAGAAAACTACGAAGAGAAGTTTGCCGAAAACGAATCCAAAAATGGTTTTATCAAACACAGAGTAGTGGATCAGGACCCAAAAATGGATGAACTGGTGGTAAAAGCACGTCAAAAACAACCGGGATTAATCGTGGTGGACAGAGCCGTACACGGAAAAAACCAAAACTATTTAACGCCTGAAAACCGTGTTCCTGATAAAACATTGCCTTATCCATGGGAATCCTGTATTACGTCAGGCGGGGGATGGTCGTATAGTCCGGGTGCGAAATACATGACCGGAAGAGAAGGCATCCACATGCTGATTGATGTTGTGGCAAAAGGCGGAAACTTATTGCTGAATGTGGCTCCAAGCCCGGAAGGTGAATGGGAGCAGGGGGCTTATGATTTACTGCAAGCCTACGGAGACTGGATGAAAGTAAACAGTTCCGGTATTTATAATACCAGACCAATCGAGCCTTTTAAGGAAAATAACATTTGCATGACGCAAAATAAAGCTGGAAACGTATTCCTGTTTTATCTGGCGAAAGAAGGAGAAACAAAAATTCCTGCGGAAGTGGTGGTAAAATCCATAAATCCTAAAAAAGGAACCAAAATCACCATGTTAGGTTCAAAAACAGCCTTAAAATGGACCAAAGAAACTCAGGGATTCAAAGTTGTAATTCCGGAAAGCTTAAGAAATAATTTACCGGCAAAAGAAGCCTGGACGTTAAAAGTGGAAGCCATTAACCGATAGCAATTAGAATATGGTTTTAAATAAAAGGATCACAATACAAACAGCATGTTTTTTGGGCATGCTGTTTTTTAGCACAGCTGTTTTAGCACAGCAACCGGCAGATTTTGTAAATCCGTTTATTGGAACTTCAAATTACGGAGCTGCTTTTCCGGGACCGATTGCGCCAAGAGGAATGGCCAGTATTAGTCCGTTTAACGTAGCAGGATCGCAGAATAAATTAGAAAAAGACAGTCAGTGGCTGTCCAATCCGTATGTACAGGAGAATACATTCCTGACCGGATTCAGTCAGGTCAATTTAAGTGGAGTAGGTTGCCCCGAATTAGGCGTTATATTGTTAATGCCAACAACAGGAGCCGTAGAAATCAATCATCTCACTTACGGCTCCACCTACTCAAACGAAGTGGCCAGGGCGGCTTACTACAGCGTCAATATTGACAAATACAACGTAAAAGCAGAATTTACAGCATCAAAAAGAGTAGGGGTCAGTAAATTTACTTTCCCAAAAGGAAAATCGAATGTGCTTTTAAATCTTGGTCTGGGTTTAACCAACGAAGAAGGAGCAATGGTAAAAGTAGTGTCTCCCTCAGAAATTGAAGGCATGAGAAGTGTCGGTTCTTTTTGTTATAACAGTCCCGAAGCGGCTTATCCGGTCTATTTTGTGGCGAGATTTTCCAAACCTGCCGATCAGTTTGGCGTTTGGAAAAAACCATCAAAATATGAAGGCACAGAAGCCCAATGGATGACCTATAACGGGAAAGCGAGAATGATGGAAAACACCACGAAAATGGTCGTTGGGGACAGCATAGGAACCTATTTTTCGTATCAGTTTGACAAAGAAGAAACCGTTGAGGTGAAAATTGGGGTTTCGTATGTAAGCATCGAAAATGCCCGTGAAAACTTAGAAAAAGAAACCGGAAATAAATCCTTTGAAACGGTTTATAAAGAAACCTGTGACGAATGGAATACTGAACTTTCGAAAATTCTGGTCGAAGGCGGATCAAAAGAAGATAAGACTATTTTTTACACAGCGCTGTATCATACTTTAATTCATCCCAATACTTTAAATGATTATAATGGAGAATACCCGGAAATCAAAAGAGGGAAAGTCGGAACAACCAAAAATACCCGTTACACCGTATTTTCATTATGGGATACGTACCGGAATCTGCATCAGCTGATGGCTCTGGCCTATCCGCAGCAACAGTCGGATATGGTGAAAAGCATGCTCGAAATGTATGATGAAAACGGCTGGCTTCCCAAGTGGGAATTAAATGCAACAGAAACCTTTACCATGGTCGGAGATCCTGCCAGTATTGTGATTGCAGATACCTACTTAAAAGGAATCCGTGATTTTGATATTCAAAAAGCGTACAGTGCCATGCTGAAAGGAGCAGACCAGATCGAAAATAATCCGTTGCGTCCCGGACTTAAAGAATATATCGAAAAAGGCTATCTGAGCACCAATCACCGTGGACCGGTTTCGACCACACAGGAATACAATGCCTCCGATTATTCGATTGCTCTTTTGGCGAAAGCCTTAGGCAAAAAAGAAGACGAGAAACGTTTTAAAAACCGTTCCCTATCGTACCGAAAATTATTCGATAAAAATTTAAAATTACTGCGCCCGAGAACTGCAGACGGAAAATGGTACGAACCCTTTGATCCTGTTGCCGGAGCTAATTTTGAAGAAAATATTGGTTTTATAGAAGGAAATGCCTGGCAATATGCTTTTATGGTACCGCATGATATCAGGGGACTTATAAAACTAATGGGTGGTGATAAAGCGTTTAGCAGCCAGTTGCAAAAAGTATTTGACAGCAAACAATTTGACATGGCCAACGAACCTGACATTGCTTATCCGTATCTCTTCAACTATATAAAAGGAAACGAATGGAAAAGCCAGGAAATGGTTCAAAAACTTGTTAGGAAATATTTTCAGAATCAACCCAAAGGCCTGCCGGGAAATGATGATACCGGAACCATGTCGGCCTGGCTGGTGTATTCCATGATGGGAATTTATCCGATAGCACCCGGCGATCCGGTCTATACGATTACCACACCGATGTTTGATAAAGTAACCATTCAACTGGATTCAAAATATTATAAAAATAAAAGTATTGTAATTGAAAGGGAAAAAAATACTGATGGCAAAATCAAAACAATTGAATTAGACGGAAAAAAACTCCCGGGTTATTTTATCTCTCACGATGATTTTGTGAATGGAAAAACACTAAAAGTGATACAAAACTAAACAACACAACTATGTTAACATTAAGAATGAAAAAAACAGCCATTATTTTCCTAATGGCTTTTAGTTTTTACAGCGAAGGGTATGCACAAAAAAAATTACCGTATCAGGATGCAAAAACACCTGTTGAAGATCGTGTAAAAGATTTGTTAGGCAGAATGAGCCTGGAGGAAAAAGTACGCCAGATGGACATGTACAAAGGCGAATACTTCAAGGAAAAAGAAGATTTCTCTAAATCAAAGTCCGATGTGCAAATTGGGAATTTAGGGATTGGTGCTATCCATGACATTTATCCCCGTTCGGCAAAAATGATCAACGATTTGCAGAGCGAGGTGATTAAAAAGAACAAATGGGGAATTCCGGCACTTATTATGTGTGAGATGCTTCACGGTTATTTAGATGACGGAAGCACCGCTTTCCCAATGAATATAGGTCTTGGGGCCACCTGGGATACCAATCTTATCGGTAAAGTCGGGCAGGTTATTGCGACCGAAGCCAGAGCACACGGCGTACATTTTGGTTTAGGTCCAAATTTAGATTTAGGCCGCGAACCACGCTGGGGAAGGGTTGCCGAAACTTTTGGCGAGGATGCCTATTTAAACAGCGAAATTGGTCTGGCCTTTATAAAAGGGATGCAGGGTGATGATTTAAAATCAGACCGTTCTATAATTGCAGAACCGAAACACTTTGCCGTACATGGGATTCCGCAGGCGGGAGGAAATTCTTCGCCGATTTTAGTGGGAGAGCGTTCGGCCCGTGAAGATCATCTTCCTTCGTTTGAAAAAGCATTCAGAAAAGGCGGTGCTTTAGGAACCATGTGTGCCTATTCGGAATTAGATGGAATTCCCTGCGCGGCAAACCACTGGCTGCTGACAGATGTTCTTAGAAAAGAATGGGGGTTTAAAGGAATTGTGGTTTCCGATTTAGGGGCGATCAAATACCTTCAGACCACGCATAATGTAACCGATTCCCCAAAAGAAAGTATCCGTGTAGCCATTCAGGCTGGTGTCGATATGCAGTTCTACGATTTTACAAACGAGTTCTGGCAAAAAACGGTTATTGAACTGGTGAATGAAAAAAAACTAACCATGGACGATATCGACCGTGCAGCGGGAGGTGTTTTGCGTCTGAAATTTTTACTGGGATTATTTGAAAATCCCTATACAGCCACCAACTTAATCAAAGACCGTTTTCATACCAAAGAAAATCAGGCTGTTGCTTTGGAAGCGGGTCTTAAATCGATGGTTTTGCTGAAAAATGAAAACAATACGCTTCCTTTAAATAAGGATATAAAAACAGTTGCCGTTATCGGACCAAATGCCAATGCCTCAAGATTAGGCGGATATGCGGTAAAAAACAAAATCGGAACTACGGTTTTAGAAGGGATCAAACAAGTTGTGGGAGCCAAAACAAACGTAATTTATGAAGAAGGCGTACCGTTGATCGTAATGGGACAGGTCATTCCGAAAGCCTATTTGCTGACGCCGGATGAATCTCAAAACGGATTAAAAGGAGAATATTTCAATAATAGAAATTTAGAAGGAAGTCCGGCACTGACCCGTATCGACAGTCAGTTGGAATTCGACTGGCCATGGTCTCCGGGAGACGGGGTGGCAGACGATGATTTTTCGATTCGCTGGACCGGCTTTATAAAATCAGAAAAAGCATTTGACGGCTGGCTGGGGCTAAGTTCTGATGACGGAATCAGAATGTGGATTGACGATCAGCTGGTGATTGACAACTGGACCAAAGGAGCCACGAATATGGTGACTACGCCCAAAAATATCGAAGCCGGCAAAAAATACAAAGTCCGCATAGAAATGTGGGAAGGAGGCTGGGGAGCCAGAGCCCACCTGCGCTGGAATTTAGAAAGAGTAAATTTACAGCCTGCTGTAGAAGCTGCTAAAAAAGCCGATGTTGCCATTGTGGTTTTAGGAGAATCAAACGAACTGGTAGAAGAAAACAGAGATGTAGCTTCTTTGGATTTACACGGCATGCAGCAGGAACTGATAGAAGCGATTCAAAAAACAGGGACTCCGGTCGTTTGCGTGTTATTAAACGGCCGTCCGCTTTCCGTAAACTGGATCAGTGAAAATATTCCTGCCATCGTAGAAGGCTGGTTTCCCGGTGAAGCAGGAGGTAAAGCGGTAGCCGATGTGCTGTTTGGAAATTACAATCCCGGCGGAAGACTGCCGATTACATTTCCTAAATCTGTCGGGCAGCTGCCTATCTATTACAACCAGAAACCATCTGCCATTCACCGATACGTGAGCGAAAGCGAAAATCCGCTTTATACTTTCGGCTATGGTTTAAGTTATACGACTTTCGAATATTCAAATCTTACTTTAAGCAGTAAAGAAATTAAAAGTACCGGAGAACTTAAAGTTACCGTCAATGTAAAAAACACCGGAAATTATGACGGAGATGAAGTAGTGCAATTGTATATCGATGATGTATACAGCAGCGTCACTACTCCGAAGAAAACACTGAAGGGTTTCAAAAGGGTATTCATTAAAAAAGGAGAAACCAAACAGGTAGAATTTGTTTTAACAGCTGACGAATTAAGTCTGTGGGACAAAGAAATGAAGAGAGTGGTTGAGGCCGGTGATTTTGAAGTTATGGTCGGCGGAAATTCGACAAATTTGCAAAAACAAAGCTTCAAGGTCATCAATTAATAGTTGCATTAAAAAAAGAGGATATTCAATGATTTAAGTATTTCGTAAAGAATACGTTTAATAATTGGAAGAATCGTTTGGATTAATAACATGTTATGGTTTAAAAAGTAAGGATTTTAACTATGAAAAAATGAAGGTTTTTATAAATGTGTAACGTACACCTTTTCAAAATTGTCATTTGTCGAAATAATGATTAGTTAACAAACCCTATTATTAAATTTAACATGTTATTAACTCAAAAAACAACTATATGATTAAAGATGTACTAAAATTACTGTTGGTAGTTTGCCTGTTCGGATTTCAAAGTCTTCAGGCACAAACGACAGTAAAAGGGACTATCACAGATGCTTCCAGCGGAATTCCAATCCCGGGAGCGAATGTTGTGGTAAAAGGAACAAAAACTAGTGTGTCAACAGATTTTGATGGGAAGTACAGTATTAATGTTCCAAACCAGTCAGCAGTATTAGTATTCTCTTATGTAGGCTCAGCTACAAAAGAAATCCCTGTTGGAACACAATCGACCCTCAATGTTACGTTGGGCGCAGACACGAACCAGTTAGGCGAGGTAGTAGTAACCGCTCTTGGTATCAAAAGAGAGAAAAAATCGATTACCTATTCTGCGCAAAACATTGCGGTAGATGAGCTTTCAGAAGCAAGATCACTAAACGTTGCCAACTCACTTTCCGGTAAGGTTGCAGGTCTTAACTTCTCTACTACTTCAAACGGGGTAGGAAGTTCATCAAGAATCACACTTAGGGGGAACAGATCCCTTAATGGTAACAACCAGCCGCTTTATGTAGTGGATGGTGTGCCAATCAGTAACGGAACCACAACAGGAAATCCTGATATTGATACAGGAGGAACCACTCAGCCTGATGGTATTTCAAACATCAACCCGGAAGATATTGCTTCTATGACGGTTCTTAAAGGACCTTCCGCAGCAGCTCTTTATGGAAACAGAGCAAGTAATGGTGTTATTATTATTACGACTAAATCCGGTAAAGCAGGAAAAACTTCGGTTTCGCTTTCTTCTAATTTTATGGCTTCTTCCGCTTATAATTTAACCAACTTCCAAAACGAATACGGTCAGGGAGACGGAGGAGTTTACAATCCGATTTCTGTATCAAGCTGGGGTGCAAAACTGGACGGACGTCAGGTTGCAGCATGGCAGTTATCACGTAATCCTAATTACGCAGGTCCTGCAACTACAAGCTATACACCACAACCGGATAATGTTATTGATTTTTATAAAACAGGATATAACCTGGCTAATACCTTGTCTATTACGACAGGAAATGAAAAAGCACAAGGATATTTCTCTTATACAAATACTCGTGCAGAAGGTATTGTGGGCGGTAATGCTTTAGACAGACATAACCTTAACTTAAGACTGACCAGTAAATTATCAGATAAACTTTCTTTGGATGTAAAAACAAACTACATCGTTCAGAACATCGATAATTTATTAAGAACCGGTGAAGAGTCTATAGGTACCTCTGCTTATTTATTGCCTCGTAGTATTAAATTTAACGAATACAAAAATTTTGAATACACGGATGCTGCAGGACAATTGCAACAAAACTACTTCATAGACGAAGCAGGTTCTCCTGGTGGAAATCCGTACTGGTCTGCCTTACGTGATGATTCCCGTAAAGACAAAAGAAACAGATTTATAGGTCTTGCCTCTCTTAAATATGACTTTACAAATACGTTAAGTTTACAGGTAAGAACCGGTTTAGATCAAATGACGAATAAATTGGTCAGAAACAGATATGCAACAAGAGCATTTAACAACAACTTAGGTTCCTATAGTGAGTCATATGAAACCGTAAGTGAGTTTAATACAGATGCATTACTTTCTTATAAAGAAACATTCGGTGACTTTACAATTGGTCTTAATGCCGGTGCCAACATGCTGAAACAATCCAGTTCTTCATTAAATTCCGGTGGGGTTTTAAGCAAAAGAAACTATTTTTCTTTAATCAATGTAGCGACAGTTCAGTCTCTTTCTGCCATGTCAGAGAAACAAGTTAATTCCGTTTACGGGTTTTCTCAAATCGGATTCAGAAATTACCTCTTCTTAGATTTAACAGCAAGAAATGACTGGTCTTCTGCATTACCGTCACAAAACAGATCTTTCTTTTATCCTTCGGTAGGTCTTTCTGCTGTAATATCAGATATGGTAACTTTGCCGGAAGTGATCAGCTTTACCAAAATAAGAGGTTCTTACGCAAAAGTGGGTAATGATACAGATCCTTTTCAGACAAGTTCACAATTATCTTATATTGGTGGTAACGGTGGTATGTTGTATTCTCAGACTACAGCTGCAAATCCTAACCTTAGACCTGAAATGTCAAGTTCTACAGAGTTTGGTGCAGACGTGAGATTTTTTAAAAACCGTTTGGGATTAGATTTTACGTATTTCCAGACCAAAACATCAGATCAGATTTTCTTTATCAATACGCCTGAATCTTCTTCAAAATCAAGAGCAGTGTTAAATGGTGGTGATATCGAAAACAAAGGTGTCGAGCTTACGCTTACGGCAACACCAATCCAGACCGAAAATTTCTCGTGGGATATTATGGCGAATTACGCGTCTTATAAATCAAAAATTACGTCTATCTACGATAACAGAGAAGAATTGGTTATTGGTGAAGGAAGGTTAGTGAGAAGTAAAGTAATCAAAGGAGGAGAATACGGAGATTTATACATCAAAGGATTCCAAAGAAGCCCTGACGGCCAGGTTATTGTAAACGCTGCGGGTATTCCGTTGGCAACAGATGATTTTAGCGTTCGTGCCGGTAATTTCAACCCGGACTGGACAGCTGGTTTTAAAAATAATTTCAGATATAAAGATTTTTCACTAAGTTTCCTTGTTGATTTCAGAATTGGCGGAGAGGTGATCTCCTATTCACAGGCAAGAGAAGCCGGTTTAGGAGTAAGTGATGTAACTTTAGCCGGAAGAGAAGGTGGTATTGTGGTACCTGGTGTTGTTTCGAATGGAAACGGAACGTACTCTCCAAACACTACAAGTATTACCGCTGAACAATACTGGACAGCCATCGGACAAAGAACACCGGTAGCAGAACCTTTTATTTATGACGCAACAAACATCCGATTAAGAGAACTTGTATTTGGTTATTCATTGCCAAAACGTATGTTGCTGAACAGTGGTTTTGCCAATATCGATTTCTCAATAGTAGGAAGAAATTTATTTTTCTTCTTAAACGAAGCGAAATATTTTGATCCTGAAGCAGGAGCGGGTACAGGTAACTTACAAGGTATCGAGTCTTTCAATATTCCTTCAACGAGAGAATATGGTGTGAATGTGAAGTTTGGATTTTAATTTAAAAAAGAAATAATATGAAAAATAATAAAATTAAAACAATAGGAGTGGTCATGTCGATGCTCTGTGTTTTTTCAAGCTGTACACAAGATTTTGATGAGATAAACACCAATAAAAATACGTTGACAGAAGATCAGTTAGATCCTACTCTTGCAGGTCCCGCATTTGCCTCAGCATTGTATGCCGGGATCCACAACGGATCTTACTCTTCACCGGGAGTAGATGATCAGGGAACCTGGGGTATTGCAACAGGTATTTTGCCTTCTACTTTTACACAATATTTAAGTTGTGGATATGGTACAGAAAGAAATGCATTTGTAAATGGGTATGAAGGACGTGGATGGTTAAGATTTTACACCGTTGCGGTACCGGCCTTAAACAATGCAATCAAAGCATCTGCAGGAAATGCTGACGCTCTTGCCGTATTAAAAATCTGGAAAGTATTTATGTACAATCAAATGACAGATGCTTACGGTCCGATTCCTTACACAGAAGCAGGGAACAATAAGGAAAAAGTGCCATATGATAGTGTAGAATTTATTTATGCAGACTTTTTTAAACTGTTAGACGAAGCAAATGCTACCTTAAATGCTACTTCGGCAACGACAGTGGGTACACTTCAGCCTAATGACAGAATATATTCAGGAAATGTACAAAACTGGAAAAAATTCGGAAACAGCCTAAGACTGCGTTTAGCCTTAAGAATTTCGGATATTGATCCTGCAAAAGCAAAAGCTCAGGCAGAAGCTGCAGTAGCTGCAGGTGTTATAGAAACGAATGAGCAAAGTGCTACTTTTAAAGTGAGTAATATTACCCCAAACAACATGAATATGATTGTAAATGCCTGGGGGTATTATATGACAGCTTCAATGGAAAGTCTTTTGGTAGGATATGGTGATCCAAGATTGGCAAAATGGTTCTCTCCAATTGATACAGGTGTGTATCAGGGAAGACCGGTTGGAGGTTTACAAGGCCAGTTTGGAACTACTAAATTCTCTATGTTCAATAATGACGTACTCGGAAGTGGTTCTAATGGAAGTCTTAGTGAAACCAAAAACATTGAAGTCTTCATGGCTTCCGAAAACTTTTTGAGCAGAGCCGAAGGTGCATTGAACGGATGGAACATGAGTGGTACTGCACAAAGCCTTTACGAGCAGGGTATCGCTTTATCATTGAGACAATGGGGGATAACTGATGCTACCACTATCAGTAACTATATCTCAGGAACCTCTAAACCAAGTGTGCCAAATGTGGCAGCAACTTATCCAGCGTTAGGTTTACAAACTGTTCCCGTAACACTTCCTGTAGCATGGGATGCTTCTGTAGCCAACCAGCGTACACAAATTGCAGTTCAGAAATATTTAGCGATATTCCCTGAATCCTGGGAAGCATGGGCTGACTTACGCAGAAGTGATGCTAAAGTTATTTACCCGGTATTGAATACAGACAATCTGGACGCCGGAGTAGGG
The DNA here is from genome assembly GCF_020991415.1 of Flavobacterium sp. ENC. Taxonomy (GTDB): domain Bacteria; phylum Bacteroidota; class Bacteroidia; order Flavobacteriales; family Flavobacteriaceae; genus Flavobacterium. The sequence goes on from NZ_JAJMOY010000003.1 coordinate 123,991, forward strand.
AAAAGCTTAATGAAACGTGTCATCTTTGTGACCAATGAATATTCATCAAACAGGGATGCCGTAAGAGATGCTATCTCAAAATTAGGTGGTCCTGATTCAGGAGGAACCAAACTTTGGTGGGATACAAAATAAGCAGTTTAAGTAAAGTTTAGTTTAAGGGATTCGTTACTTAACAAGGCAAAAAGGAGAGGTAACTCTCCTTTTGCTGTTTTTGGGAATTAGATAATTAGATAATTAGATAATTTGATAATGAGAGATGGGAGATGCGAGTGAAAACTTGAAACTTGAAACTTGAAACCTGAAACCTGAAACCTGAAACGTGAAACGTGAAACGTGAAACATGAAACTTGAAACATGAAACCTCAAAACCTGAAAATATAAATTAAAAATGATTTTAAAATGTAAACCTATAGTAATTCTATTGCTGGCGCTTGGTGTTTCCTGTACCTCTGTACCGAAGAAAAACCTGCAGGCAGCAAATATTACGCAAAGTTATATTGCCGATGAACCTGTTACCCATAACAGCCATGCGGCAACTCTTGTCGAAATTAAGCCCAATCAGCTTATGGCGGCATGGTTTGGCGGGAAATATGAAGGCGCAAAAGACGTGGGAATTTATTTTTCGCTGTATAAAGACAAAAAATGGTCCGTACCTCAGAATCTGATTCAGCCTGCCATTATTAAAGGTGATACGTTGCCGTGCTGGAATCCGGTATTATTCAAAAGCAAAAGCAAAAGCAATATTTTGTATTTGTTTTATAAAGTCGGAAAAAATCCGAGAGAATGGCTCGGCGCCATGATTACGTCGAAAGATAATGGAGCGACCTGGAGTGCCCCAAAGTACCTGCCCGAAGGAATTCTCGGTCCAATCAAAAACAAACCCGTTGAGGTGGTTCCTGGCGTTATTTTATGCGGCAGCAGTACAGAAAGTACCGAAAACAACCAATGGCGGGTACATGTTGAAACGTACACAGAAGCAACCGATACCTGGGAAAAAATAGCGGTGGAAGACAAAAAACAGTTTGATGTGATTCAGCCCACGTTTTTAGTGCACGCCAATAACACGATTCAGATGTTATCGCGAAGCAAACACAATAAAATAATAACAAGCTGGTCAAAAGACAATGGGAAAAACTGGGCGGAAACGGATAGTCTCAATGTGGTAAATTCCAATTCGGGAATTGATGCTTTAACGTTATCCAAAAAAGCTTTTTTACTGGTTAATAATCCATTGCCGCAGGGAAAAGACTGGTTTAACGGACGTAATATCCTTGACGTGGAATATTCATCAAACGGAATGGTATGGAAAAAGCTCTTTGATCTCGAAAACCAAACGGAAGGAGAATTCAGTTACCCGGCCATTATAAAGACCACAGACGGAAAAATTCATGTTTTGTATACCTACAACAGAAAATATATCAAACATGTCGCATTTGACGTAATCTGAGTAAAAGAGGAAGCAGTAACTTCCTCTTTTTTAATGCATATATTTCACAAAATTGATGATGTATTTGGTAGTCAGTTCCGGATATTGATGCTGAGGTCCGTGCCCCGTTTCAGAATAGACGATCAGTTGTGCATTAACCATTTGATTGATGACAGGATACCAGTTTTCTACCGCAAAACTAATGTCATGATCTCCCGAAATAACCAGCACCGGCGTTTTTGTTTTTTTAAGCTGTTCCCTAAAGTTTAAAACATCTTCGCGAAAACCTTCTCCACCCGCGAAGTAAGCCTGAAAAGCAGCCATAGTCGAAGGGATTTTTTTGACATCTATTTTTTTATGAATCCGGTCATGGGACGCTTTTGCAGCAGCACGGCTTCTTTCTGATTTCGGTTCGAAAAACAGCACCACTTCATCCTCAAAATCATTGAGTGGTTTTAGGGCAGCATCCAGAAAAGCCTGCTCAAACGGAACCTCATTTTGACCCGGTGGATTTGTTCCCAATAAAATAGCATGAGTGACCAGATTTGGATACAATAAAGTAGCGGCCTGAGCGACCAGCCCACCGTAAGACCATCCTAAAACCATAAAAGTGCCTAGTTTCAGCCAGTCGGCAAGATCTTTTATGTCTTTCGCTACAATGGCAATGTCGGAGGCCATAGTTCCGCCTGAAGAGCCAATTCCGGAGTAATCAAAAGTGATGACATTAAATCGTTTAGCCATCATGGTTATAAATAACGGATCCCAGGTATCAAGAGTTCCTCTGAAACGGTTTACAAAAATGATCGTTTTTCCTTTACCATAAGAACGATAGGCAATCTTCCGATCGCCCGTATCGGCAAAATGGGTCTCTGTTTCGTAAAATTTTTTCATAATTATAGTATAAAAGATTGAAAAAGGATGAGTCGGTTTTTAAAGAGGATTTCAGGTAAAAAGGATTAAAATTCCTTACAGCTCAGTTTTTCTGGTTGGTTTAGTGATCATAAGATGGACAAAGATCAGACCAGATGTAAGAACGTGTAAATGGAGGATGTTTCAGCTATTGCTGCTTTTTGAATAACGATATTTCGCTATCCTTTTTTGATATTTCATGTATTTTTAATAAAAAATCAAAATTGTTTAAATATAGTAAAATATTTAATGAAGAAATATTAAGTAATTGTAATTCAGTGTTTTGATTTTGTTAAGTTGTTGCTTTAACCGGGTTTAGCTTTGTGTTAGATATAAAATTAATAGCCTCCGGCTTTAGCTGGAGGTTCTAATAAAGCAACGCAGGCTTTAGCCGAATTTTTAAAAAGCGTTTTAAATTAAGACCTGTAATTTTATTGGGCTAAAGCCTTCACAGGAATTCATTTGAACCTCCAGCTAAAGCAGGAGGCAATTCAAGTCATCTTAAAAGATAAATAACTTTTAGATTCAGATAATGTTTTAAAATAAATAGTATTCGGATAACTGTGGTCCTGAACTGAACTGATAACTAAAAAAAAAATGCTTTTGAAGTACCTTGCAGGCAATTTCAAAAGCATTTTTAATAAAGCAGAAATTAATTTCTTATTTGATTTCTGTTACGAATTCATTTTGTGGCGTTCTCACTTTTTTCATGTTTACCAGCCAGTCGTTTGCCTCATCTCTGTAACCAAGCGTAAGAATGACAGCACTTTTAAGACCAAGTTCGTTCAGTCCTAATAACTTATCTACTTCAGCAGGAACAAATCCTTCCATAGGTGTGGCGTCTACTTTTTGTTCAGCAGCGGCAGCAATTGCGATACCAAACGAAATATAAGCCTGTTTTGCTGCATGTATAGCGTGCCATTCCTGACCAAGAGGCTCGTACATTCCCCAAAGCATTTTTTTATAATCATCCATGGCTTCAGCAGGTAATCCTCTTTCTTTAACCGTTCTGTCAAATACCGCTGAAATTTTTTCTAAAGAATATCCGTCCCAGGCTGCGAAAACCAACACATGCGATGCATCGGTAATCTGGCTCTGGTCAAAACCTACTGCCCTGATTTTTTCCTGTAATTCTTTATTCGAAATTACAAAAATCTGATAAGGCTGTAAACCGGATGAGGAAGGAGCTAATTTTGCTGCTTCAAGAATATAATCCAGTTTCTCCTGCGGAACAACTTGTCCGTTCATTTTTTTGGTAGCATAACGCCACTGAAGTGCTTCTATTAAGGCCATATTTTTATTAAAATTTAAAATTCCTGTCAAAAGTAAAGACTTTAAGTTTATTTTTGTCATCTGATTACCAAAAGTAACTGTGACATCGGGGTAACTAACTAACATGCTATGATAAAAGAGCCAGAACACGACCAGCAAAAATGCAACAAAAACATCATGGCAGTGCACGATGCCATGGATATTCTCAACGGAAGATGGAAGATTTCGATTATTGCTTCCCTGTGTTTTAGTACTTTACGATTCACCGATCTTTTAAGGGAAGTGGAAGGAATTTCGGGTAAGATGCTGAGCAGGGAACTGAAAAACCTGGAAGAAAATCAGTTGGTGACACGAACGGTTTTAAACACGCAGCCCATAACGGTCGAGTATGAGTTAACGCAATATGGGCATACCCTAAAAGAAGTGATCGAATCACTGGCAAAATGGGGTCACAACCATAGAAAAAAAATAACAGGTAAACTGTAATATTACCTGCTGCGTTCCGAAACACGCTGAAAAAAGCCCTGTGTCGCTAATTTTTGTTCAGCTTCTTCGATGGCTTTTAAAAGATTGTTTTGGTTATCAGCAATTTCGGCCAGCGTGTTTTTCATAACCGTCCAGACCGGCTGCATTTTTTCAACGAGTTCTTTTCCTTTTGGAGTAAGCACAATTAATCTTTTTCGCTCGTCTGTTTTATCTTTTTTAGAACTGATGATTTTTAGTTTTTCAAGTTCTTTCAGTAAACTGATCGTCGAAGGGTGAGAATAACCAATTTCGTTTGCAATTTCAACCACGCTCAGCATTTCTTTGATATGTAAAGTATAAATTACAGGAAACCACTTGGGCTCAAAATCAATATTAAAAGATTTATAAACCAAAGCACCATCTTTACGCAATTGCTCACTTAAGCGCTGTAACCGGGTGGACAGCGCAAGAGTTCCTATTTCATCAATTATATTCATTTGGTCTGATTTAGTTGTAAGTGACAGAACACATTGTCGGGTCTCATTATAGGAAAATCACCAGGAAGTGATTCTTTGGGGATGGTAATGAAATTATTCCTTTCATAAAATCGCAATGCAGCCTGTAATATAGTAACGGTTCCTAAATATAAGTTTTTTAAGCCGTTTTCTTCACTATATCGTATTAATTGTTCCAACAATTGCTGGGCGATACTATAGTCCTTTCCTCTGTATTCTTTTCGCACAAACATTTTTCTGATGGCTCCGTCTTCTGCATTAAATTTAACCAGAGCAATAGTCCCCACCAGTTTTCCATCAATAAAAGCACCAAGAAAACAGCCGCCCGACTCGAAATAAAAGTTTTTAATGTTCAGTAAATCCGGCTGATCTTCCAGGGTAATCGGCACATTGAATTCTTTCTGCTGAATGTTTAAAATCAAGTCAACGATTTCTTTTTCATATTCATTCTGGATAAGTTTTATTTCCATTTTTATTTCAAATTAGATATAGGTACAAAACTACGTAGTTGAATACATATATCCAAATAAAAAAACTGAAAAGTATATAAAAACACCTTTCAGTTAGTGATTACAGTGATTGATCAGAGATGAAGAATGAAATTTTTCATCTCTGATCAATTGTTCTGCTTATTTTGCAATTTTATAGATTTTAGCATTTGCGCCATCTGTAACAGCATACAAAGCGCCGTCTTTTCCTTCTAAGACATCTCTAAAACGGCTGTTGGCAGCGGTAAGTAATCTTTCTTCGGCCACTACAACATTGTCTTTAAGGACAAGTCGTACGACATGCTGACCACTTAATGCAGCGGCAAATAAATTATTTTTCCACTCCGGAATTAAATTTCCTGAGTAAAAAGTAATTCCGCTTGGCGAAACTACAGGATCCCAATAATAAACCGGTTGTTCCATACCGCTTTTGGTTGTAATACCATCTCCGATTTTTGCACCGCTATATTCAAGACCATAGGTAATGGTTGGCCAGCCGTAATTTTTACCAATTGCAATTCTGTTGATTTCATCACCTCCAAGCGGACCATGTTCTGCTTCCCAAAGTTCTCCGGTTACAGGATGTACGGCAAGCCCCTGAGGATTTCGGTGTCCGTACGAATAAATTTCAGGCAATACACCAGTCTGACCAATAAACGGATTTCCTGCTGCAGGTTCACCATTTTTGGTAATGCGTACAATCTTACCGAGAGCAGCATCTAATTTTTGAGCCAGCGGTCTTGATGCAATATCAGAACGTTCGCCTGTACTTACAAAAAGATTTCCCTGTTTGTCCCAGGCAAGGCGTGAACCGTAATGCAGCGTGCTGTTAAACTCCGGAATCGCTTTGTAGATTACAACGGCATTTTCGATTTTTGTCTCGTCTGCAGAAAGTTTTCCTTTTGCTACGGCTGTTGCAGTACCTGCAGTTCCGTTAAATGAAAAACTCCAGTATATCATTCGGTTTGTAGCAAAGTCAGGATCAACCGCAACATCCAGTAAACCGCCTTGACCGTTACTGTTTACTGCCGGAATTCCGGTAATTGTTCCGCCCACAGTTCCGGCCTGAGTAACAATTCTCATGGTACCCGCTTTTTGAGTTACGATAATTCTTCCGTCAGGTAAATTATCCATTCCCCACGGACTGGCCAGACCTTCGGCAAAAACTTTACTGGTATAAGCTGTTTCGGTTTTTATCCCTGCAATTCGGGTTTGCCCTTTAAATGCGGCAACATAAGTGGAGTTTGCAGGTTTCGTTTCTACCGGAGGAAGTGTTCCAACAGGTACGTCATCATCGTCATCATCACCATTATTATTGTTATCGTCGTTATTGCAGGATAACTGTGTAAGTGCCAGGAATAAAACAGAAAGATATACGAAAACATTCTGCTTTTTTAGAAATGGGTTTTTCATAATGTAAATTTTTTAATGTTAAAATTATCTCAATATAAATATAACCCTCTTTAAGATAATTTTATTGTTTTGCGATTTACATAATTCCCATGTTTAGGGTAAGAAGCGTGTTAAAATTGAAAATACAGATCTGTTTATGAGTGTGTTACGATATTTAGCTTTCCTAGCTTTAAAAAAATTAAAAAAATTAAAACAATTCCAACTGATTTCCGGGATTTGCAGGTTTGTTTTTTGGAGGTTTGGCCTCGCCGAAAATGGTTTTGCCGCCGTATAGATGTGATTCGTTTCTTTCTTTTTGAATCAAAGCATCAAAATTAGTGTTTGGAGTAAAACCTTCTTCTGCGTTTCGGGAAATTTCAGATAATTTTCGAATCGCATCGACTTTATCACTGTTGCCAATTTTGGCACGGTTAATTGCTCTTTGTAAAGTGGTAATCGTTTCGTCGTAAATCTTTAACGGAACGGGGAAAGGATGACCGTCTTTTCCACCATGTGCAAAAGAAAAGCGGGCAGGGTCTTCAAAACGTGTTGGTGTTCCGTAAATAATTTCGCTTACTAAGGCTAACGATTGCAGGGCTCTTGGTCCCATTCCTTTTAGAAGTAAAAGGTCCTCGAAGTCTTCCGGTTTGTTTTCGTGTGTGGCCCATAACATCGCTCCAAGACGTTTCATGTTAACATCTTCTATTCTCACGTCATGATGTGACGGCATAGAGAGATGTTGCATTTCCTTCATAATTTTGGTCGGGGATTCTTTCGATAATTCTAAAATACCGGCCCGGGATTTCTCCGCTGTTCCGGCAGTAAGATTAAGAATAGGCCCCTGATTTTCGCCGTAAATAAAGGTATGAGGTTCATTGATAAAGGACTTTAAATCCTGGGAATGCCAATGGTATCTTCTGGCCGTTTTCGAATTCGGGTTCATTCCCTGCTGGATCACCGCCCATTGTCCTTTGTTATCCACAATAAAATTATGCTGGTACAACTGAAAACCATCCTGAATCGCCGTGTTGTCTACTTTGGCGGTAAGCCTGCTGCAATTCGCCAGATCATTACCATCAAGTCCGGTTTTTTCGCCTACAAACAAAAGTTCCTGCGGAGTGAGCATCGAATGTTTGCCTTTTCCGCCACAGATGTAAATTCCGAGTTCTTTCGAATGTGGATTTACCGATTTTTTTAAAGCGCCCAAAACCGAAGTCGTTATTCCCGAAGAATGCCAGTCCATGCCCATAACCGCACCAAAACTCTGAAACCAAAACGGATTGCTCAGCTTACTGATGACTTCAGAAGTTGAAAATTCCATGGCAATCGTCTCGACAATCGCAAAGCCAAGTTTTGACATACGGTCAGCGAGCCACAAAGGAACATGGCCATAATGTAAAGGAAGATCTGCCGTACCGGAACGTTTCATAGGAAGGATTTGGATGGCTGTAAAATTACAAAAAAAGAGAAGGGAAAGTTGTTAAAGCATTATGCGGTTTTGGAAAGGAAAGAATGGATTTGAAGGTTTTTGTTAAAGGGAATTAAGTGAAAAAACATTCTTCCCGCAGAAAATTTCACTATCGATTCCATCGGGCCGGAGAATATCCCAGTGAAATGCCGCCCCAGTAATGAAAATCTTTGCCTCCGCTATATTCCCTGCTTCTTCCGTACAAGGCATATTTTAAATAAACCCGGTCTTTGATCAGTAGATTTACTCCGGCACTTAGATCAAATACAATGCGGTTGATGTCGCTATGCGGAATTGTATAAATGCTGTGATCGCTGAACAGTAGCCCTTCTAAAGTGGCGTTGTAAGCCACAGCTCTTATTTCTGGTGTGATAAAAACATTCATCCGGATGGCAGGAAAAATAAGATTTGTTTTTTTTAGAAAAGTGCCCGGAACACTCGGAGAATAGTCCTGCATAATGCCGCTGTTTAAATTAAGGAGGTTTATTTTAATGCCGCCTTTTACATTGGCAGTATAGTTTCCTGCTTCTGCTCCGCCACGCAAACGCAGTTGCAGCCAGCTGCATTTTCCATCAGCATTAAATCCCGAAAAGACGGGATATTCCAGTCGGGCATTATAATTAAAAATAAAAGATCCCTTGTATCCAATCTGATTGTCCCAGCCCATGGGCACATCCCGTGTGGATCCGAACCAATGGTGTTTATGAATGTAGGATTGTGCATTGCCGGGCAGGGATGTTCCTATGGCACCAATTACAATTTCACTTTGCAGTACAGCTCCCGTGACCAGATTATAGGAAGTGTTTCCGAAATTCAGGAACATCAGTGAAGCGTAAGGCCTGTCATCTGTTAGGGGTTCTGATGCTGCTAAATTTTGGGGTGTGTACGCTGTTCCTCCAATGCCAATGCGCTGAATAGTCAGTGATTCTTCCGGCTTTTTGTATTTAAAAAAAGGAAACCATTTTACCAGTTCCGGAAACTGGACTTCTATTTTGGCACTTCCGGTATAATTTTCATCTTTATTATGAATGGCTAAAAAATCATTTTCAGTGGTAAAGAGTACCTGAAAACCTTTTCCCTGAGCCTTTACATCAGACAGAAAAAGCAGCATTATAATCAATAGTACAGGACGAAATAAGGAATTACTTTTCATATTATCAGGCTTTAATATGGTCAATAGTCGATCTGTGTCGGTTCGGTATTTATTTCTTTATGCTAAAATAGAAAGAAAATGAGTACAATTTTTAAAATTAGCCCAAACTTTAAAGTAAAAAACCTGTAAACAATAGATTTACAGGTTTTTTTGAAGTTTATATTAAAGCAAAATCTGAGTGCTTTTTTTTAATTTTCGAAAGCATACCGATGTCAATTGAAATACTAATTTTACGGCTACTTATTGTTAATTGATGTTATGGCACTTTGGTATTCTTCATCTGTGACAGGCTGAAGCCAGGTGACCTGCAAATCGTCTTTGTAGTTTGTAATGGCAATGTGGGTCATGTTTGTATTTTCTGAAGCGCCATGCCAGTGTTCGACATCTTCCGGAATAGTGATGACATCCCCTTTTTTAATAATCCGGGCCGGTTGATTTTTTTCCTGATAATATCCCTGGCCTTCCGTCACCAGTAAGACCTGACCTTTGGGATGTGTATGCCAGTTGGTTCGTGCTTTGGCATCAAAGCTTACACTTCCTGCCGAAAATTCGTTGTTTTTGTCTCTCGCGATTAATGGGGTTAAAAAAGCTTCTCCGCTAAACCAGTCATTAGGCAATGGGTTGCCTTTTGGAAAAAGGGTATTGTTATTTTCTGTCGTCATTTTTTCTGAATTTTTAATTATACAAGCCGGTAACTAAAGTTGCCAGCGGCCTGATATAAAGTTAAGATTTGAATTTTAATTCACTTCAGTTTTTTATATAAAATCAGACTAAGAGTGTTTTATTTCACTTTTAAACTAAGCCACTTTTTCAAGAGCAGGCATCGTTGCATGAGCAATAGACAATGTCAACGGATCTAAATGACCTGCGAAGAAAGTGTCTAAAAGTTCTTTAAAGATAGGATTTGCATTTTCGACCTGACTGAACAGTGTAAGTGAGGAACGCAATTTTCGGGCGTCTAATTCCCCTAGGATACCTTCCGCAGATTTCTTTTTACATTGCAATAAAAGCTGCGCGATTTCTACGAGATGTTTTTCTAAAATAGGATGCTGAAGATAAGCTGTTGCTTCTTTCAGATCTGCAATAGCGTAATAATCGGCTATACTGCTTTTACCGAGTCCTTTTATCTGGGGAAAGATAAACCACATCCAGTGTGATTCTTTTTTCCCTTTTTTAATTTCCGAAAAGGCAGTAAGATATAATTTGTTTTGTGCGTCTAAAAAGCGGGTTAAATCATTATTTGCGTAGGCCATGGTCGAATGTATTTATGATAAAGGTTGTGGTGAAATCCTGTTTTTATCTCTTAAAAGACATTTCAAAAATACAGACGATCCCTATTTTAAATTTATATAATTATCGGGCTTTGTTATATAATTTAAATCTCGGTTATCTGACACCATATCAGCCTGTTGTTTATCTTCTTTCGCCTACCTGCTGACGCCACATCGAGTAATAAAGGCCTTTTTTGTCCAGTAGTTCATCATGTGTTCCGGTTTCGGAAATTTTTCCCTTTTCCAAAACATAAATAGTATCCGCATGCATAATGGTAGAAAGTCGGTGCGCAATTAAAATGGTCATTCGTTTTCTGCTTTGCGAAATTTCCCGGATTGTAGCCGTGATCTGTTCTTCGGTCAGGGAATCCAGCGCGGAGGTCGCTTCATCAAAAATAAGCAGCTGTGGTTTCCGCAACAACGCCCTGGCTATGGAAAGGCGTTGTTTTTCACCGCCTGAAAGCTTCATTCCGCTTTCTCCTAATAATGTATTCAGTCCATGGGAAGCTTTTGCAATGAGTGCTGCTGCCGATGCTTTCTTTAAGGCTTCATTAATTTCCTCGTCGGTAGCAGCAGGATTCACAAAAAGCAGATTGTCCTTAATAGATCCGGCATACAATTGTGTATCCTGTGTCACGAAACCAATTTGTCTTCGCAGAGGATTGTATCGGATCTGGTCGGAGTTAATTTCATTAAAATAAATGTCTCCTTCGACTGGCACATAAAGGCCAACGAGCAATTTGACCAGGGTAGATTTTCCGGAACCGGAGGGACCCACAAAGGCAATGGTATTGCCCAGACTGATTTTAAAGGAAATATCATCAATCGCATTGTAACCGGCAGTTTTATGTTTGAACACTACGTTTTTAAATTCAAGGGATTCCAGTTTATCAACTTCAATAGAATTTTCAGGACGCGTTTCTATGGGCCTGCTCATTAAACGGTCGAAAGTTTTTAAAGAAGCATCTGCTTCCCGGTATAAAATAATCATATTTCCCAAATCCTGCAAAGGGGTAAAAATAGCCGTCGATATAAATTGCATTGCAATGAGTTCGCCTGTCGTAAGTACCTTTCTGAAAATAAGCCACAATAAGATAAACAGAATCGATTGTTTGAGGAGATTTAGCATATTGCCCTGTAAAAAAGAAAGAACACTAACTTTCTTTGCCTTTTGCATCTCCAGATTGTAAATTCTTAGGGTCTGCTGATTCATTCGTTTAATTTCGGCGAAAGTAAGGCCAAGGCTTTTGACGAGTTCTATGTTTCTAAGGCTTTCTGTAATTACTCCGGCTTGCTTATCTGTTTGTCGGTTGATGGATTTCTGTATGCCTTTTATTTTTTTCGAAACCAGTCCTGTTAGCGATCCCAGTAAGACCACACCAACAAAAAAAACAGGAACCAGCAGCCAGTTTTTGTTGATACTGTACCAGATAAGAAACCCCACCCCAATGAGCGAGGAATACATGACATTGATAAAGGAATTGATAAAACGTTCGGAATCTGTTTTTACTTTTTGGAGCACGGATAGGGTAGTACCGCTTCTGCTTTCTTCAAATTCCTGATATGAAAGCCTGAGCGTTTGTTTCAGTCCGTCGTTAAAAATAGACATTCCAAATCCGGCAACGGCTTTTCTGGTAAAATAATCCTGTGCTGCCTTGCTTAGTCTTGCGAATACGGCTATTCCGAGTGCAATTCCAAGCCAGTACAATATTCCGGAAAGCAGTTCATTTTCAGAAAGGTTATTTTTATTGGTGGCATACTGATCTATAATTTTTCCGAATATTACCGGATCAACCAAAGTGAGAAGTTGTGCTATTCCGGCGAGTAATAAAGAAAGAAAAACAAGATTGCGATGGGGCTGTAAATATTTCCAGAGTATTTTCATTAAGCGATTTTTTGAACAGCGTGCAGGTACTGCAATTGATTTTTACTAAGTTACCATTCTTATCTCAAATTTGAAAAGTATTTTTAAGCGAACCTCGAGTATAAAAAAAAATACCTGTAAACAATTTGCTTACAGGTATTTTGTGCATTAGACCGGATTATAGTCTGAATGGTATTATTTTGACTTTTAGTGTTTTCCTTTACCATGACCATTTCCGTGGCCTTTATCTTTTCCGGGACCGTGATCGTGGTCATGTTTATTGTTACCCTTGCCAGGTCTTTGCCCAATTGTTTTTTGAGGGCTTCCTTTGTACCCTTTGCCATATTTTACTTTATGAACTTTGTAATTGTCATAAGGTCTGTCTCCTCTGTAATCAGTAAGGACTACTTTGTACTCGTTATACAGGTCATAATTACGGTAGACTCTTGGTAATGATCTTGCGCGAATCCATTGTCCATTACTTACATAAATATAATTAGCCGTATTTACATCATAATAGGTATCCAGATCCGGTAAATAGTAATAACGGGCATTATCGTATCCGGAAGGTCCCCATGCAGGTGGTGTTCCAATATTTACATTAACAGATACCTGAGCATAAGAAAAGCTCAAGGCGAAAAAAGAAAATATCGTCAATAAATGTTTTAAAGATTTCATAATCGTAGTTGTATTAGATTAATAATTTAGGTTAAAAACAAAAACTAAGCCGAAGTTAAAAATTAAGCAATCAAAAATAGATTTCAGATAAATAACCGGGTAAATAAACTAGTTTGGCGGACTATTTGTTTTGTCCGGGCGCGTATTTCTTTGCACTTTTATCACCGTTCATTTTTTTAGCCTGTCCGGGTGGCACGCGTTTTACTTTTCCGTTAGAACTGTGCGAATGGCTGCCGGAAGTTACACTACAGCTGGCAAAAGAAAAAATTGCCGACAGTAGTAAAATTTTGATCATTGTATTTTTCATGTTTTTCTTCAAAGTTAATTTTTTTAGAAGGACTTTCAACAAAATCATGGATATGTTTGGGAACAACTCTCTTATATGTACGAATAATTCGCGCTTTTAGATTTTTTCATGGTCTAATTTAATTTTTTATACGCCTCATTATTTTATTTTTTAAGGTTTGCCACTTTCTCCGTCAGGTTTTTCCAGTAGCGCTTAGGCATGTGACGAAGGTGAAGACGTGTATTTTTTCGGGATTCAATATTGACATTATTAAAATACTGTACCCACAAATTTTGAAAAAAGGCTTCTTCCTGATCACAAATTTCAGCTAAGAATTTAGCGGAATTTACATCGTCACTAAATTGCAGTTCCACTGTCGAGACTTTTTCAAGGTCATAATAAATGCCGTATTTTCGTTTAGCATCATAAATAAGCCAGCGCTGATCGGCATAGCGGTTCTTAAAATGATTTTCGATTACCGGAAGCACATCACACTCGGGTTCTATAATAGCATAATACAATTCGTCTTTGGTTAATTTAAAACGAACAAAAGCTTTCATTCGGTGGCTTTCCCTTCGGGTTATCTGGGCCGCTTTCCGGATGCCCCAGACTTCACTGTTGGACAAATCTTCTTCTATGTTTTTTTCGGAGGCGAAAACATAGCTGGCAAATCGAAACATAAGATCTTCCGACTGTTCTGTTTCGGATAAAAAAGTGCTGTAGATTCTTTTGAATCCTTCTTTTGAAAGCCTCTTTTTTAAACCATCGGAAACACGTTTTGCTTTTTCAGGATCGGTTACCACAAAATAGGAGGCAGCAAAAAGCAAACCGGTTGCCGGTTCTTCTTTTGCAAAAACGATATCTTTTAATCTGAGCTCGTAAATTTCAAAGACAGCCGTGAGCCATCCTTCAAAAGTACCGTCATATATTACCTGTGTCATGCGCCGAATAGAGAAAGTTGATTGGAGAAATCGTTTTGGTACTTGCTTTTTTGAGTATCTAAAATATGATCTTTGATCTGACTGGCGGTAAAATCCTTCTGCAGTAGAAAGGGCGATGCAAATGCCAGGAAATATTTGGCCCGGCTGTAGGCAATCCCCATTTTCAGTAAGTCCGTTGCAGTGAGTTTTTTGAACTTTCTGGCTGCGACAATTTTTTTGGCGCTTAAAAAACCTATTCCGGGAATACGTTTGATAAGTTCGAGATCCGCCGTATTAATATCGACCGGAAACTGATTCAGGTTACGCAGCGCCCATCCGAGTTTGGGATCAATATCCAAATCCAGATTGGGCTGGTTGAACCCAACAATTTCATTGACATTAAAACCATAATAGCGAATTAACCAGTCGGCCTGATACAGACGGTTTTCACGGATAATGGGAACCGGCGTCCCGATAGCAGGAAGACGGTTGTCGTAGCTTATCGGTACATATCCGGAATAATAGACCCTACGCATGTTCATCTGCTGATAAAAATAGTCCGCCATTCCTAAAATTTCAAGATCACTTTCTTTTGTGGCACCGATTACCATTTGGGTACTTTGTCCAGCAGGAGCAAAGAGCGGTGCTTTGAAGTTGGATTTTCGCTCTTCCTTATGGTCGGCAATTTCATTTTTAAGGTAGTGCATGGGTTTGATCACATCACTGTGATTTTTTTCCGGTGCGAGTAATTTCAGGCTTTGTTCGGTTGGCATTTCAACATTCACACTCAGTCGGTCGGCATACATTCCGGCTTCTTTGAGTAATTCGTCACTGGCTCCGGGGATTGCTTTCAGGTGTATGTAGCCGTTAAAATTATGCTCTAACCGCAATTTTTTGGCGATTCTGACCAGACGCTCCATCGTAAAATCAGGATTGTCAAAAATACCGGAGCTCAGGAATAAACCTTCAATATAATTTCTTCGGTAAAATCCAATCGTAAGGTCCACAACTTCCTGCACCGTAAAGGCAGCACGTTTTACATCATTGCTTTTTCGGCTGACACAATACGCACAATCAAAAATACAATGATTGGTCAGTAAGATTTTAAGTAAAGCCACACAACGTCCGTCTTCGGTATAGGAATGGCAAATACCGGATCCGCTGGAATTTCCGAGTCCCTTGTCTTTATTCTTTCTATTACTCTGACCAGACGAACAAGAAACATCATATTTTGCCGCATCCGACAAAATGGCCAGCTTTTCCATTACTCTTTCATGTACCATTTTAATTTTCTTTTATAGTTGCAAATCGTTATAAAAGCGATGAATCTTCATCCAATAAAATGATCTTTTTAGGATTGCTATTTTGTTTTTGGGAATCATCCTGTTCGCTGTGAAGCAGGCAAACGCTTTTAATCGTAAGTATAAATCGTGGTTTTTATATCTTACGTTTGTCAAAATTAGTGCAATTCGTAACAACTTGATATCGGTTTCGTGTTCTAAATTGTAACAAACAGTGTTAAAGGCTATTCCTGTAAAAATCAGAATGCCTGAACAAAAGGAAGTTATGAAATAGGGATTAATGCCGGGGAGGAATTAAAAATAAAAAATCGCAATTATCAACATATTTGATAATTGCGATATTATTTAGTGGAGTCGCCGGGAATCGAACCCGGGTCCAAACAAGCAACTAAAGAGCTTTCTACGCGTTTATTTCCTGATTGGATTTTCGATGTTGAGCTAGGTCAGGAACAACCACTCAACACTTATCTTCTTAATTTCGAAATCCACCCGAAGCTCATGGAAATCTAGGTCTATTTTTACGGTTCCCCTTTACTGAACGCCACAAACCAAGGCTTTCAAGGAGAATCCAGCTTCCCTATCTGATAGGGACGTGGCTAATCTTACTATAATTCGGATTATGCAGCTAAAGCGTAGTTATTTTCGCCGTGTAAAATTGTAAGATCTTATATTTACGAGCAAGGTCTCAATGCTCGACGTGCTTACTTTTCAATTCGACTTGCTGTCAAAACCAGTCGACCCCAAAAATGAGTTTGCAAATTTATACTATTTGAAGTTAGTTTCGTAATAAAATTTTCAGAAAAATATTCTTTATTCTTCGTCCTTAAAATTAAACGGATAATCGCCGAAAACAGGAGCCAGTTTACGTACAGCATAGGTGTTTCTCGTAAATTTATTCGATAAGGCAATAATGGTAATGTTTTCTTTCTGCAACGGAATGTACGATGAAGTGTAGCCATGCCACCAGCCGTTGTGAAAGTAAAAATTCTGTCCCGTTTCCCAATTGATCATTCGGATTCCCAGACCATAATTTTTGGTGCCTTTACGTTCGTTGCTGTAACCGGTATAAACCTGCTTTAATAATTCAGGTTTTAGGAAGTCAGGGGAATTTCTCGCACGGTCAAATTTTAATAAATCGCGCGGAGTCGAAAAAATGTTTTTATCGCCATAAACGGCATCCATATAATCCAGTCCAATTTCGACATTGTTTCCTTTATAAGACGGAACGATTGTTTTTCTATCTTTTTCCCAATCGAAAACAAAAGTGTGTGTCATTCCGAGTGGCTTAAAAATCATTTCGGTCATGGCTTCTTTATAAGTCAAACCGGTTATTTTTTCAATAATAAGCGCCAGCATGGCATAATTGGTGTTGCAATACGCAAAACGGGTACCTGTGGTCGATTCCAGGCCAATATTTTTAGTGGCCAGAAGCTCAAGAATATCTTTATTGGTCAATTGATTGTGCCTGTCCCAAACCGATTTATCCCTGTCGGTGAAATAAGCGTAGTTTCTCATTCCGCTACGATGACTCAGTAACATTCGAACCGTACATTCCGGATAGGGAAAGGTTTTTAAAATCGTGTTTACTTTTTGGTCCAAATCCAGTTTTCCGGCATTGACCAGTTTTAAAACTGCGGTCGCCGTCAAAACTTTGCTTACAGAGGCAATATGAATCGGAGTATCTGCATTTATAGTCGTTCCTTCATTTTTATCTGCGTAACCGTTATATCTTTCAAAGATAATCTGGCCGTTTTTGGCTACCAGAAAACCGCCGTTCATACTGTTGTTTTTCCAGTTTTTAGTATAAAAGTGATTTATTCTTCCTGCTACTGAATTAATATAAGCCTGGCTTATTTTTTTTTCAGGACCTAACGGTTTCATCTTGGGTAAAGTATCTTCAACCGCTGTAATCTCTTTTTCTTTATTCTTGATATCTTTTCCGCACGATCCTAAAACTAAGATTAGAAAAAGTATTTGTGGTATATTTGTTTTTTTAAGGAAGCTCATTTTCATCATTCTTTAAAAACAAATATATAGAATTCAATACTTTTGATTTGCCATTTTTTAATCTGCAGAATATAGTTTTTAACTTTTTTTTAACTTCTTTTTTTTGTAGTCGATTGGGCATCAGCTTTTAACATTATAAAACTGTTTGAAATTATAGAATTACAACAAAAATTTAACTTATTTTGTTATATTTGAAACAAATTGAGTTTGAAAAGTTATATTAATATTTACTTTAATCCGATATAAATGAAATTTGGCATTATAAAAGAAAGAAAAAACCCACCAGACAGACGTGTTGTCTTTGCCCCAAATGAACTGACAAAACTGAAACAGCTTTATAAAGACGCTACAGTTAAAGTTGAAAGTTCAGATATTAGAATATTTTCTGATGTTCAGTACCAAAGTTTAGGGATAACTATTACAGATGATGTTTCCGGCTGCGATGTTTTATTTGGAGTGAAAGAAGTTCCGGTAGAAAATTTGATACCAAATAAATCATATTTCTTTTTTTCCCATACCATCAAGAAACAACCTTATAATAGGAAGCTGTTACAAGCTATTTTAGAGAAAAATATCGATTTATACGATCATGAAACTATCGTAGACAGCAACAACAGAAGGCTGATCGGATTTGGAAAATATGCCGGAATGGTCGGCGTTTATAACGGAATTCGCGCTTTCGGAATAAAATTCGAATTGTTTAAATTGCCTAAAGCAGAAACTCTTGCCGGAAAAGATGCCCTGATTATGCATCTGAAACGCATTACATTGCCCCCTTTAAAATTTGTGATTACCGGAACCGGTAAAGTAGGAAGCGGAGCGAAAGAAATTCTGGACGCCATAAAAATAAAAGAAATTACGGTTGAAAATTATTTAACCAAAAACTATACGCAACCGGTTTATGTGCAGCTGGATGTGTTGGAATACAACAAAAGAATTGACGGACAGGTTCTTGATTTTAATGATTTTTTGGCACATCCGGAGGCCTACGTTTCTGATTTTGAAAAATTTACGAAAGTAACCGATATTTATTTTACGGGACATTTTTACGCCAGTGAAGCACCGGTAATTCTGACAAGGGAAATGTTGAATGCCAGCGACTGCAGGATAAAAGTAGTAGCCGATATTTCCTGTGATGTCAATGGTCCGATTGCCTGTACCTTGCGTGCTTCTACGATTGCAGAGCCTATCTATGGATATTGGCCGGTAGAAGGTACAGAAGTGGATGTTTTTCATCCCGGCGCAATTGTCGTAATGGCGGTGGATAATCTGCCATGCGAAATTCCAAAAGATGCCAGTGAAGGTTTCGGCGAACAATTTATGGAACATGTCATTCCCGCTTTCTTTAATGGAGATAAGGACGGAATTCTGCAAAGAGCCAAAATAACGGAGAAAGGGAAACTGACCCCGAGATTCAGCTACTTACAGGATTATGTAGACGGGGAATAAGTTTTTAGTCTCAGTCTCAGTTTGCAGTCTCAGTTTACAGTCTGGGAGGGTAGTGTAAATTTACCATTCCAACAACTGAAAACTGAGACTGACACTGAATACTTTTTTTTACACCATTTCGTTCGGTTTTACCCAGGCATCAAAATCCTCCGGAGTCACATAACCTAAACGAACAGCTTCCTCTTTTAGGGTTGTGCCGTTTTTGTGTGCGGTTTGCGCAATTTCAGCGGCTTTATAATATCCGATTTTGGTATTTAGTGCGGTAACCAGCATCAGTGAATTGTCTACCAATTCTTTGATGCGTTTGTGGTTCGGCTCGATTCCCTGTGCACAGTGTTCATCAAATGAAACACAGGCATCTCCCAATAAATGGGCTGACTGAAGGAAATTGGCAGCCATAACAGGTTTGAAAACATTCAGTTCATAATGCCCCTGCATACCACCAACAGCAATGGCCATATCGTTTCCGATCACTTGTGCGCAAACCATGGTCAAAGCCTCGCATTGTGTCGGATTTACTTTTCCGGGCATTATGGAGGATCCCGGCTCGTTTTCGGGAATATGAATTTCCCCGATTCCGGAACGCGGCCCTGAAGCTAACATTCGGATGTCATTCGCAATTTTATTTAGCGAAACAGCCAGTTGTTTTAAGGCTCCGTGTGTTTCTACAATAGCATCATGAGCTGCTAAAGCTTCAAATTTATTTTCAGCAGTAACAAAAGGATGGTTGGTGAAATTTGCAATATATTCCGCTACTTTCACGTCGTATCCTTCCGGAGTGTTAAGTCCTGTTCCTACTGCGGTTCCTCCGAGTGCAATTTCAGCTAAATGCGCCAGCGTATTCTTCAATGCTTTTAATCCGAAAGTTAATTGGGCAGCGTAACCTGATATTTCCTGGCCTAAGGTAAGCGGCGTGGCATCCATAAGGTGGGTACGGCCAATTTTCACTACATCTTTATAAGCTATTGCTTTCGCTTGCAATGTATCTCTTAACTTTTCTACACCCGGAATGGTGGTTTCTACAATCATTTTATAGGCGGCGATATGCATTCCGGTTGGAAAAGTATCATTGGAGGATTGTGATTTGTTGACATCGTCATTTGCTTTTATGAATTGCTCGCCTTCACCAATTTGAAAACCTTTAAGAACCTGCGCGCGGTTGGCGATTACTTCATTTACGTTCATGTTGCTTTGCGTACCCGAACCTGTCTGCCAGATCACCAATGGAAACTGATCGTCTAATTTTCCTTCTAATATTTCGTTGCAGACTGCTGCAATAGCGTCTCTTTTTTCGAGAGGCAAAACACCCAAATCGTAGTTGGCATACGCAGCTGCTTTTTTTAAATAAGCAAAGCCTTCTATAATTTCTTTTGGCATAGATGCCGAAGGTCCTATTTTAAAATTGTTTCTGGAACGTTCTGTCTGCGCACCCCAATATTTATCGGCCGGGACCTGAACTTCTCCCATGGTGTCTTTTTCTATTCTGTATTTCATTTGTTTGATTGTATAATATATTTGTAAAATGTATTCTTTAAAATGTGATCGTAGAACACTAAGTCCGTAAACTGCGACTGCGACTACAACTGCAAACGGAGACCGAGACTGAAAACTAAAAAAAAAGCCCTTATTTAAAATCAGTTTAAATATACGGATAATTGTGATTTTATAAAAATTGATTTGGTTTTTATTGGCAAGGAAAAATATAAAAGCTACATTTGTGCTTACATTCAAAAATTCCGGAAAACATGTTTGAATTTTCACAGTACTTAGGTTTTTTACTTTTCTTAACCATACTAACTATAGGGTTTTGGTTAATGTTCTTCTTAGTTGGTTTCGTATCTTATTGGGTTACGGGAGCAAGCTGGGAAATGTTCAAAGAAATGAGAGCAAAGAAAAAGCGAGAACAATCGATTTAATATTAAATTGATTTCATAAAAAAAGGACCCGTTTTTACGAGTCCTTTTTTTTATTCCGAAAATTCAAATTCCAATGTAGAAAATTCAAATTCCAATATAGAAAATTCAAACTTCAATAAAAAAAAATCCAAATTCCAATTTCTAAAACTTATAACTAAGTATTCGAAATTGGAATTTGGATTTTAAAATTTTTGGAATTTTAACCTAAGTTATCCCGGAAATTCTCCACCGCCATCATTTCCTCCTTCTTTCTGGCCAGGATTCTTTTCTCTTTCATTTTTAGCTTTGTTAAAACGATACGTGAACGATAAGTTGAATTGACGTTTACGGAATTGCATTTCGCCATAGGATGTCTGACTCTCAAATGTTGTATCATTTTGGAGATACGTATAAGACCTCATGATTCTGGAGTTAAAAATATCACTAATATTGAAAGCAATTGTTGCTTTATCTTTTAATACGTCTTTGCTAAATGCTGTATTCATAGAAAATTGACCCAGGTTTTTACCCTGCGCTGTTTTTTGTTCGCCGTTATAAACACTGCTCAGTTGCCAGTCGATTTTGTATGGTAAAGTTACTTTTGAACTAATTCTTGCGAACCATGTATTAGCTTGATTGTTAAGGTTCTGTGTTATTAGATTTCCTTTAGTATCGGTGTATGAGTTTTCTCCGGTAGTTTTTACGTTATATAAATTGAAGTTACTGTTTAATCTCCACCATTTAAATGGCGTATAATTTAATGTAAACTCAAAACCAAATTTTTGTTCTTTTCCTAAGTTAATTGGCCTGCTTTTAATAACCGGAATTCCATCAATTGTTTCACCTGGTTGAGGAGTTACGACCTCGCCATCAGGAGTTACAACATCACCTGTAGGAGATCGTACAAAGCTAAAAACATCTTTTGTGTCTTCAAAATAAGCGGAAGTATTGAATGTTACTTTGTCCCAGCGTTTGATATATCCGATATCATATTTATCTGTTAGAGAGGGATCTAAATCCGGATTTCCCTGAAAGATATTTACATTACTTGAATAGTTTACTGCGGGGTTCATGAAACGGCCTCTTGGTCTTGATAAACGTTTGCTGTAACTTGCTGTAAAATTACTCTGATCTGAGATTTCGTAGCTAATAAAAGCACTTGGAAATAAATTATTGTATTTCTTCGTATTGAATTCCTGTGTATCTAAAAGATTCACCTCGATATTAGTGTCTTCCCAACGCAAACCAAATAAATAAGAGAATTTATTTACCTTGAATCCATATTGAGTGTAAATTGCGTTTATGTTTTCCTTGTATTCTAAAATATTTGATGATTTTGGATCCGGAATACCCTGATTGTTGGTTATGACATATTTGTTGTTCAGGTCGCCAAAACTTCCTTTGTATCCAGCTTCAAACTGACTGCCTTTTCCTAATGGCAAAACATAATCAGCTTGTAATTGTACTTGTTTTTGAACCTGATCATTTAACGTAGTATTGAAATTTGGAGCTGCAGTAATAATACTATTACTATCATCTGTATTTCTTGAAATCGATAAATCAGCGGTAAGTTTATGTCCTTTATCGTTGAAGTTTTTAATTAAATTTGAAGTATATTCTACGTTTTCGCTATCAGTATCCCCATTGTTTAAACGGAAAGAAGTTCCCGTAAAAATATGATTGGCATCAAAATTATTGTAGTTAATTAAGTCTCTGGTATCTCCAGTGCTTTTTTGGTAATTAATAGCATTTGTCCAAAAAGTATTCGGAGCAACTGTCCACTCTATACCGGCTCTTCCGTTAAATCCATCATTTGTTCTCTTAGTATCACGATCTTCATCTAAGAAACCTTTAGGGCTGCCGTTAGCATTAAAATATTCCGTATTTGTTAATCCGCCACCTTCATTGGTTCTATAGTTGTACCCTGCAGTCGTAAAGTAGTTTAATTTTTCGGTTTTATAATTCAGGTTCGCACTTAAACCATAAGTTTCAGGAAGTCCCGTAGAAGCAATAAAAGTTCCGTTAAGACCCTGGTTTTTTCCTTTTTTAAGGATAATATTAATTAAACCTGAACCACCTTCGGCATCATAACGCGCAGACGGATTGGTAATAACTTCTACTTTGTCAATCGCATCGGCAGGCAGCTGGCGTAAAGCTTCGGCCACATTAATGGCATTTGAAGGTCTTCCGTCAATTAAAATCCTGATATTGTCACTTCCTCTTAAGCTGACATTTCCTTCGGTATCGACAGAGACAGACGGCACATTATCCAAAACGTCACTAACAGTTCCGCCCTTTACCATCATATCCTGCCCAACGTTATAGACTTTTTTGTCCAGTTTTATTTCCACGGTAGATTTTTCTGCACGAACGACAACTTCATTCAGCTGTGCCGCATCTTCAGAAAGATTTACAACACCTAAATTGGTGTCGCCCTGAATGCTTTTTTGTTTGATTTCGGTTGCTTTAAACGAAATAAATTCAATTTTTATGTCGTAAGTTCCCGGAGCAACAGCCACTTCAAATTCTCCTTTAGGATTTGTAATTCCACCTGCAATAACTTTAGTATCATTAGGGGCCATAATCGAAATTGTAGCATATTCCAAAGGTTGTCTGCTTACTTTTTCGAAAACTTTTCCGGTAACTTTTACCTTGTTGCCAGATGGCGGCTGTTGTGCATAGTTGTAAAAACTTGTAAAAAGCACTACAAGTAATACAGCAAATTTGATTTGTTTCATTGTTGTTTTTGGTTTCTTTTTCTTCTTAGACCGCAAATTTAGCTTTTGGTTTAAAGAGAAAAGTCACAAAAAAATGTTAAGGCTGTTCTTTATAATCATTCTAAAAAAGAAGCTACTACATCCAGATTTCTTCCAATGATGGCTTTTCCGTCTTTTATAACAATCGGACGTTCGATTAAGATGGGATGATCGGCCATAGCCTGGATAATTTCATCATCAGTCATGGTCTTTTCCTTATAATTTTCGATCCAGATTTTTTCTTTAACCCGCACTAACTGAAGGGGCTTTAAATCTAGTTTTCCAAGTAAGGATTTTAAATCAGCAACGGAAGGTGTTTCTGTGAGATACGGAATGATTTTGTAGTCCTGACCGGACTGGTCCAAAAATGCAAGACAGCTTCTTGATTTTCCGCAACGCGGATTGTGGTAAATTTCTATCATTTTATTTTTTTAATTTATTAGAGGATAGTTAAAGTAAAAAATTCGGTATTTTAGCAATACCAAAAATAAGACTTACTTATTAAACTGAATTCTCATTTTTAAACTTTTATAAATATGTTTTTAGAACAAGGAATTAAACCCGAAAATAAATTCTGGAAATATCTTTTAGGATCTGTTTTCATCATTACCGCTTCATTTATTGGTCAGATTCCTTTTTCTATTGCGGTTCTTTATAAAGCTTTTAAATCAAATAAGTCTTTTCCAACGGACAGTGATTCGGCTTTAAAAATGTTTGAACCCAATCTGACGTTGTTTTTGGTAATGATTTCTTTCGCTTTTGCTTTTGCCGGAATTTACTTTGTGGTGAAATACCTGCACAATCAGACTATTTTGTCCATAACAACATCCCGCAGTAAAATAGACTGGTCCCGGGTTTTGTTTTCTTTTGGATTATGGTCGATTTTCTCTGTAATTAGTTTTTTAGTAGTGTATTATAAATCCCCTGAAAATTTTGTGTGGAATTTTAAATTGGTTCCATTTGTAATTCTGGTTGTTATTGGCAGTGTGCTGATTCCGATACAGACCAGTACGGAAGAGTATGTTTTCAGAGGCTACCTGATGCAGGGATTTGCTAATCTGGCTCAAAACAGATGGTTTCCGTTAGTGCTGACCTCGCTAATTTTTGGTTCAATGCATATTTTTAATCCCGAAGTGGCTAAGATGGGTTATATTATTATGATTTATTATATAGGTACAGGCTTCTTTTTAGGTGTTCTGACGCTTATGGATGAAGGTATTGAATTGTCGTTAGGTTTTCACGCTGCCAATAACCTGATAGGGGCACTGTTGCTAACTTCGGACTGGTCGGTTTTTCAGACGAATTCTATTTTTAAGGATATGTCGGAACCTTCAGCAGGTTTAGACGTGATTCTGCCTGTTGTAGTCATTTACCCGATTCTGCTTTTTATTTTTAGTAAAAAATACGGCTGGAACAACTGGAAAGAAAAATTAACTGGTAAAACTACTATTGTAAAATCATCAAATTAAAAATTTCATGTTAGAATTAACACATAATAATGTCCATAACTATTTTAAGATAAACGGATATCATCTCAACGCGGCAGATTTATGCCGTGTGGCTTACAGTTATATCAAAGAAGGGGATTCGAACGAGCAGGCCATTGGCGAATTTCTTCTGGACTGGTTCGATAATAAGGAATTTATCGAAATGAGAACCTCCGGAACAACCGGGCTTCCAAAATTGGTTCGTCTGGAAAAACGGGCAATGATCCATTCCGCTTTAGCGACCGGAGACTTTTTTCTTTTAGAACCCGGAGACAAAGCCTTATTGTGTTTACCGGTTCAATTTATAGCAGGGAAAATGATGCTCGTAAGAAGTTTGATTTTAGGTCTTGATCTGGATATAGTAGCTCCAAGTACGGCGCCTTTACTTTTAAACACTACTCAGTATGACTTTGTCGCGATGGTTCCGCTGCAGGTTCAAAATTCAATTGAAGCGCTAAAAAACGTAAAGAAATTAATTGTTGGAGGAGCAAAGATGGATGCCGCTCTTGAGGAAAAAGTATTGCCCCTGAAAACAGAGGTCTACGAGACGTACGGAATGACCGAAACGATTACACATATCGCGGCCAGAAAGGTCGGAGAGAATGTTTTTACGGTTCTGCCAAATGTAAAAATAGAGCAGGATGAGCGTGGTTGCCTGGTTATTACGATTCCGGTTATGTCAGAAGATCCTGTAGTCACTAATGACCTGGTTGAAATTGTAAGGGAAAACCAGTTTATATTTTTAGGAAGAATCGATAATGTCATCAATAG
Source organism: Flavobacterium sp. ENC (assembly GCF_020991415.1). Lineage (GTDB taxonomy): Bacteria > Bacteroidota > Bacteroidia > Flavobacteriales > Flavobacteriaceae > Flavobacterium. The sequence continues at coordinate 149,764 of NZ_JAJMOY010000003.1, forward strand.
TGGGGGAGTAAAGCTTATTCCCGAACAAATAGAAGCCAAGCTGCTTGATAAAATTAACGGAAGATTTTTTGTAACAGGAATTCCTGATTCTGTCCTGGGCGAAAAACTGATTCTGGTTATTGAAGGCGAAAAACAAGATTTTCCAACTGATTTTTTTGATGGTTTAGGTAAGTATGAAAAACCAAAAGAAATTGTTTTTGTTCCAAAGTTCAAAGAAAACGAAAACGGGAAATTATTGCGTAAACAGAGTTTGGTTTAACAAATAAAAGTTCAAAATAAAAATCCCAAATTCCAATTTAGCGGTTGGAATCTGGGATTTTTTATTTTGAGGAATTTATCTCGAATTATTCTTTAATTACAGCATCTTTACGTTCCATTAAAGCCATGTAAAATCCGTCGAAACCAGATTCTGAGGCCAGAATTTTACGATCTTTTACGAATGTAAATTGTTTTCCGATTTCAGTTTTTAAGAATTTTTCTACCTGTTCCTGATTTTCAGATGGTAAAACAGAACACGTAGCGTACACTAATTTTCCGCCTGGCTTTACAATTTTAGAATAACTCTCTAAAACTTCTGCCTGAACTTTACGGATGTTATCGATAAATTCAGGTTGCAGTTTCCATTTGGCATCAGGGTTTCTTTTCAGCACTCCTAAGCCGCTGCAGGGAGCATCTATCAGGACACGATCTGCTTTTTCATGTAATTTTTTGATCACTTTGGTAGTGTCAATGATACGGTATTCAATATTAAAAGCACCATTTCTTTTTGCTCTTAATTTCAGTTGTTTCAGTTTGCTTTCGTATAAATCCATTGCAATCAGTTGTCCTTTGTTTTCCATCAAAGAAGCAATGTGTAATGTCTTCCCTCCGGCTCCTGCGCAAGTATCGACAACACGCATTCCTGGTTTTACATCAAGAAAACGGGCAACCAGTTGTGAATTTGCATCCTGAACTTCAAAAAGTCCCTGTTTAAAAGCATCCGTCAAAAATACGTTTGCTCTTTCTTTTAAAACTAAAGCTTCCGGCTGGTCTTTTAAATATTCTGTTTCAATATTCAGATCCATCAGGGTATTTCTCAGGTTTTCTTTCGTTCCCTTAAGTGTATTGGTTCTTAAAATAACTTTTGCAGGCTGGTTTTGTGCAGCAATCTCGGTTGACCAGACTTTTTCGCCTAATTCCTTAACTCCCAATTCATCCATCCAGTCCGGAATAGATTCTTTCAGCGCCCTGATTTTAGAAAGCTCGTCAAAACGGCCTTTGATTTTTCTTTCCGGTGTTCCTTCCAGCTGTCTCCAGTCCGGAATAGGGTATCCTCTAAGAACAGCCCAAACAGCAAACATTCTCCATAAATTGTCCCTGTCAAAAGGCTCTTTTACTTCTGCAATTTCTGCGTATAATCTTTTCCAACGAACAATTTCGTATATCGTTTCAGCAACAAACTTCCTGTCGGAACTTCCCCAACGTTTGTCTTTTTTTAATGCTCTTGCTACCACTTTGTCTGCATATTCTCCTTCATTGAAGATCGCATTTAAGGAATCGATGGTAGTATAAACTAAATTTCTGTGTAATCTCATTTTAATTATTTGAGTTGCAAAGGTACTATTAATTGATTGAAAGTTAAATTTTTAATTTTGATTGTTATTTTGACTTTCATTAAAAAGAAAAAAAACACTCTAATAAAGTTTAAAAGAGTGTTTTCTGAATTTATTTTGGAATAACTTTATTTTATAATTCGTGTTAATCCAATATTTTCCGGAGCATGAAGCACCATCGGGAATTTCTCTATTTTTACGGAACTGCTGTCTAAGCCAAAAGCTCTTTCTTCAGATAAACTTAATTTTTTGATAAAGAAATACGAGTTCATGATGATATTTTCGTGCCATCTTAAATCGTTGTCATTAGAAAGGAATTTCTCAGACAGTACAAATTTAAAGTCTCCGATAATATTATTTTTGTTTAAGGACTCATATCGGCTGGTAATATCTACTTCGCCATTTTTTACCATATCCCTGATTACTTCACGGAACATGAGGTTTATTTTGGTTGGTTCCCTGAATCCTAAATTAAAATCGACTCTGTAAATATCGTCTTTTGCAATTTCGGTAACTTTATATTGTGTTTTGTAAGGTTCAGTTAAAATGTTAACATGTACAAACCAGTAAATGTCAGCTCTTTTTGGGCGTTTTTGCAGGATTGAATACATTACTTTCTGCTCTAATTCATCAACACGGTTTGCATTGGTCATATAAACCAGATGCGTAGCATATTTTGGAATAGATAAGTCTTCACTCAATTCCATCAATACTTTTTTATAGTCGTCGATTTTGACAATTTTAGTATAGTTTTTATTGATTTTCTTAGCCAGATACCAGATGGTCATAATCGAAATTAAAACCGCTGCAATGATTAAAGTTACATAACCGCCTTCGGCAAATTTGGTAACATTGGCAATTAAAAAGCTAAATTCAATTATAAGGTAAATTGTAATTAACGGCACCATGAAAATTAACTTAATACGTTTCATGATCAGGTAATAGTTTAGTAAGATAGTCGTCATGATCATACATAAAACGATTGCCAGACCATAAGCATGCTCCATGTTGCTTGACTTTTCGAAATGGAGAACAATTCCGACACATCCAAAAAACAGCAGCCAGTTGATTGACGGAATATACAATTGACCTTTTACTTCGGTCGGATATTTGATTTTTACTTTCGGCCAGAAATTAAGTCGCATCGCTTCATTGATCAAAGTAAAGGATCCGCTGATTAAGGCTTGTGAAGCAATTACGGCAGCCAAAGTTGCGATAACAATTCCTACCGGCTGAAACCAGTCCGGCATGATCAGATAGAATGGATTTCCATTTTCTCCTCCTAATGCCTGTAGCGTCTGACCTTCATGATGGATCAAAAAAGCAGCCTGACCAAAATAATTTAATACTAAAGTAAGCTTCACAAAAATCCAGCTGATTCGGATGTTTTTTCTTCCGCAATGCCCCATGTCTGAATACAATGCTTCTGCTCCGGTGGTACATAAAAATACAAGTCCAAGAACAAAAAATCCTTCAGGATGTATCTGTAATAAGTGATACGCATAATAAGGGTTAAGTGCCTTTATAACTTCGGGGTGATGTGAAATCTGAATAACTCCTAATGTTCCTAACATGGTAAACCAGATTAGCATCATAGGGGCAAAGAATTTACCTACTAATTTAGTTCCAAATTGCTGAATGGTAAAAAGAACAAATAAAATTCCAATCACAATCGGAATCGTATTAATCTGCGGATAATAGGTTTTTATTCCTTCTACAGCGGATGAAACCGAAATTGGCGGAGTTATAATTCCATCTGCCAGCAGGGCACTACCTCCAATAATTGCCGGGACAATCAGCCATGTTATTTTGGTTTTTTTGACTAATGCGTACAATGCAAAAATCCCTCCTTCACCGTGATTATCGGCACTTAAGGTGATAAGAACGTACTTTATGGTAGTCTGTAATGTCAATGTCCAGAAAACACATGAAATACCTCCTAAAACAATGTCAGCACTAATGATGTGTTCTCCCAGAATGGCTTTCATTACATATAATGGAGAAGTACCAATATCTCCATAAATAATCCCTAGTGTGATTAGTAAACCTCCAATAGACAACTTACTGTGTAAGTTTTTATGCGCTGCGCTCATGTATGTTTTTATAAAAGACGGTTGCAAATTTACTGTTTTAAAATAAATTAGCGTCAATTAAAATTAAAAAGATAAAAAAAAGCACAATCGTAAAATTGTGCTTTGATTTTTATTAGAAATGTAATCAGCAGAATTAACCTCTTCGGTTTCCACCTCTTGAGCCAGAGCCGTTTTCTCTTTGCGGCTGGCTGCCTCTTGATTCCTGATTTGCTCTTGGAGATTCAGTTCTTTGGGGTGCCTGTGCTCTTGAAGTGTTTGCTCTGTTTTCAGAACCTCCTCTGTTTTCGGGCATGCTTCTTGGTGTTTCTGTTCGTTGTACCGGAGCAGTTCTGTTAGAATTCCCTCTGTTTTCGGAATAAACTCTGGTGTTGGTTTCATTCGAGTTTCTTCTCACATCATTTCTTTGCGTGTTTTCGACTCTTGCCGGAGTGTTTACATTTGCGGCGTTATCTCTGTTTGTCGTTGTGACACGATTGGTGTTGTAATTTCTATCAGAAGGTCTGTTTACAGTTGCGTTTCTGTTATCATTGTTTCTATTATCATTGTTTCTGTTATCATTGTTTCTGTTATCTGTACCAGTTGTTCTTCCGGGATTGTACCTGTTGGTGTTGTTCACGTTTTGGTTTCTGCCGGCTTCTCTGGTTGCCACACGTCTCTGATCTAATTCGTATCTGTTATTGGTGTTGGCATGTCTTTGAGAAAAACTATAATTTGGGCGTCTTGTTTCATATCCGTAAGAACGTCTTGTTGCGTACAAAACCGGAGCCCTGTAACTTCTTCTCGTATTTACGTAATTATAATGGTTGTTTACATTAATACAAACATTGATATTTCTTCTGTATCTGTAAATAGGGTAAGGTCTCCATGCTGTATAGTAAGTAGGGTAGTAGTTCCATCCCCATGTAGAATAATAAGGTCTGTAATTGGTTATCCAGAATGAAGTGTAAATTACCGGAGCTACATTGTAAACAGGCTCATAGATATAATTATCCCCATATAAATAAGAGTTTCCTACCACCTGGACAACGACTTTATTAGAGTTGTCTCTTTCGATATCAATTGTAGCGATATCCTGATAAACATCACGATCCAGTACAGCCTGAATGATTACAACGTGCGTTCTGTCTTCTACAGATTCGATTACGCGCAGGTAGTCCACTTCGTCATCGTCATTTAAGTCAAGGTTAGAGATTTGATATTTAGGATCATTAAGGCGTCTTTCAAAATCCTGGAGATTGGCTGATTCTCCAAATATTGAGGCAACAGCCCTAAGGTCTAAATTGTCGCTTATATCTGAATTTTTTGCATAAACAGTAGTTTGGCTTTGCGCCTGAACTGTACTAAAACCTAATGTTAGTAATGCTATAAAAAGTAGTTTCGATTTCATGACAAATCATATTAAGATTAATATGGTGAGGTATCCAATTACTGTGCCAGAAAAAAAATCAAAACATATTTTATATGTTATAATTAATTGTATTTTAGCATGAAAAAAAGTGATTAATATGAAAAAAGTAATTTTATTTTTTGGTGCTTTTGTTTTATTTATGTCTTTTAAAACATTGAATAATAATGAAAAAGATATTGTAAACACTGGCTTCACCTCAGTACAAATAGAAACTTTATTTCAGGATAAAATCAGCATCAGGGCCATTTCAATAGACAAAAATAAGGTTTGGTACGGAGGGGATAATTCCCGTTTTGGATGGTATGATTTAGGTACAAAAGAAAAATTTGAAGATCATATTTACAGGGATACTTTAAAATTAGAATTCAGAAGTATTGCCCAGACTTCAAAAAGTATTTATTTATTAAGTGTCGCCAATCCTGCCTTATTGTATCAGGTGTCGAAAAAGACGCATAAAGTAAAATTGGTTTATAAAGAAGTCAATTCGAAAGTATTTTACGACAGTATGCAATTCTGGAATGATAAAGAAGGCATTGCAATCGGCGATCCTACAGAAGATACGTTCTCGATCATTGTTACCCGTGACGGAGGGGAAACCTGGACAAAATTATTATCCGATAAATTGCCGACAAATGCCAAGGGTGAAGCCGCTTTTGCTGCCAGCAATTCCAATATAGTTATTAAAGGAAATGATACCTGGCTGGTTTCGGGAGGAAAAAAAGCCCGCGTTTTTTATTCTTCGGATAAAGCAAAAACATGGAAAGTTATGGATACGCCCATTGTTCAGGGAAAAACAATGACAGGTATTTTTACAGCTGATTTTTACGATTCCAAACATGGGTTTATTGCCGGTGGGGACTATGAACTTCCTGATCACAAGAAAGATAATAAGGCATTTACAAAAGATGGCGGAAAAACCTGGGAGCTTATAGGCCAAGATCAGGGTTTTGGTTATGCTTCCTGTATACAGTACGTACCCGGAGGAAATGCAAAGGAACTGGTTTGCGTTGGTGCTGCAGGCATTCAGTATTCTGCAGACGGAGGTCTTTCCTGGAAAGAATTGTCAGATGACAATAAATTCTTTACCATTCGGTTTATCAATAAAAATACGGCAATTGCGGCAGGTCATAATAAAGTAGCCCGATTGCATTTTAATTAAAATAATAAGAACCCTAAATAATAAAGTAAGTATTATTATATAGGGTTCCTATCGCTGTTGTTTCTTTTAATCTTAGTTTTTAGCCGCTTTATCCCGATATTGTTTTAGTAATTTTCGGTTAAAATCATCTTCTGATTTTTTAAGCTTCAGTATTTTTTTTGCTGAAAGTACTTTCTTAAGATTCGTCATGTACTTTTCACGTAAAAGATATAATTCTTTATCTGTGCTTTCTATTTGGGAAAGGAGCACGGCAGCTTCTTTTTCTGAAAGTGAATTGATATTATCATCGTCCAGCTTTCGCAAATACGTTTTCATCTTGTCGTGGCGCAATTCAAATTGTTTGTCGTCAAACGCATTGTAAATAGGCCAGAATCTCTCCGCTTCTGTAGACGTAAGTTCGAGTTCAGTGGTTAGAAAAGAGACTTTGTAAGCTTTGATTTTTTCGCGTTTCTCATCTACTTTATCATTTTGTGCATAAAATGAATAACTAACTAAAAATAGAAATAGCGGAAATATATTTTTGATTTTCATATTTTTATGTTTTTGTTTTATTCTGAGATTAAATTTTCAATATTTGGATTGGAAGACAGAATGTCCTCAAGTGTTTCCTGTTCAAGAGCCACATTTTTATTAAGCGACTCGATATCTTTGGTGTCAAGCTGATTGATTAAATCATACTGATTCAGATTCGACTGATACGCCAAATAGGTTTCTAACGTATTTTCGTCAAGTTCTTTTGAGGTGTTGTTATAGTTGTTTACGATCGGAATCATTAGGGCAATAACAATCACGGCTGCAGCAAGCATAGTAAGAACCCTTTTGCGTCTGTAAAAAGGAATCACTTTTACTTCTCTCTCATTAATTTGCTGTAAAACTTTCTCTGAAAGAGTATTAAAATAATTTTCAGGGGTTTTAAAGCCTGTCGTTATTTTCGGTTCGTTTTCTAATTTAAATGCTTTCATAATGTTTATAAGATATGTTTTATAACAAAAGGTTTAATTTGAAGTAACATATAATTCAATTTTTTTTACGGCATGATGGTAAGATGCTTTCAGTGCACCAACAGAAGTCCCCAGAATTTCTGCGATTTCTTCGTATTTTAATTCCTCAAAATATTTCATCTTAAAGACCAGTTGCTGTTTCTCGGGCAATGTTACTATGGCTTTCTGGAGTTTCAATTGTATCTCGTCTCCGTCAAAATAGACATCGGCCCGTAAATTTTCGATCGTTTTATTTTGCAAAGCCTCAGAGGTTATTCCGTTTAGTTTTGCTTTCTGGTTCAGGAAAGTCAAAGCTTCATTGGTTGCAATACGGTACATCCAGGAAAAAAGCTTGCTTTCTCCTTTGAAATTCTTTAAATATTGAAAAATTTTTACAAAAGTATTCTGCAGCACATCATCGGCATCATCATGATTCAGAACAATGTTTCGAATATGAGCATACAAGGGCCTTTGATAATCGGACAAGAGTTTTTGAAACGCTGTGTTCTGCGTTTGGGGATTTAGTAATTGTGCTATAAATTCCTTCTCGTTTGTCAAACTTGTTGATTTATCTTGTTAGAATGAATTTAAAACAAAAGGTTTAATCTGCTTTTATCCTTTTTTTAGAATTCTGATTCTTCCTGTTCTGCCGGAGGTGTTGTTGGAGGAGGAGAAGCAGGTTTTTTAGGTTTGACAGTCGTGTTTGGTTTTACAGGAGCAGGGCTGGTAGTAGTGGTTTCTTCTGTTTGCGGTGTGTAAACCGGAACAGCCGTAACCGGAACGACCTTAGGTTTTACCGGAAAATAGATTTCAGTCAGTAATTTAGATTGACTTTTTACATCCAGTTTACTAAGGGTTAAAATTTCAAGATGAGACCAGCTTAAATCCGGAACTATTTTTTCGTTGTTGATATAGGCCCTTGTTTTTGCAATTGCCTCAGCGGTATGTGAATAATCACCGGTTAAGGTCGTTTTTACCGCTTCAAAACCATTTAGTTTTCCGGATAAAATATCGCTTCCGGCACTTATCGAAATTTCCTTGTTTATTGGCAGGCAGATCGAAATTTTGGCTAAACCGGCTGCCGTATCGTATGTATGGTAAATGATAAATGGTTTTCCACTGGTGTGTAAACCATTGGTCTGGCTAAAATGGATCAGTTTCGGAATTACAACCCTGGCATTCTTGTTTACCTTTTCAATTTCACTCGTAAAAGTCATTCTGATATAAGGTGTCTCTGTTTTTTTTACAACGCCATTGACTTTAATCGCATAGGTTTTAGTTTCGTAATTCAGGTTTTTATCAATATTTACAAGACTTTTTTCATAAACAGTTCCGATCACATTATCAGACCCGCCATTTAATGCGGTATAAATTTTAAACATAAAGCTCATGGTTCCTTTGGCTTTCCAGGTCACTTTTGTTTTACCGGCCAGCGTGTCTTTGAAAATCCAGTGTACATCTGCCTCACTTCCGTTAAAAGTCATTTTTTGATGAATGCTTTCTCCTTCTTTTGTATTTCGCGTAACCGAACTTCCCGTTCCTTCACTGCCTTCCCAGGAAAAAGAGGCTCCGTTTCCGATGGTCTTCGCAGGAAATGACATTTTCATCGTTGGATCTTCAACGGACCATGATTCAAAATCCTGGAAATTTCTAAAATCATTTACATAATTATAGACTGTGTTTCTGGGTGAATTGATCACTTTACTTCTTTCTATTGAAAAATCTCCTTTTTGAGTAGCTACAAAAACTGTAAGGGCAACTAGGCTTAGTAACGCTAAAAGAAACAGATATTTTAAAATCTTCATTGGGTAGGTTGTTTGGTGTCGTAAAGTTATAAATTTTATTACTAGTCCTGCGGGCTGTATAAAATTTAAATAACACTTTTTGCTTCTATTCGGATCAAATCAGGTTTAAATAGAACAATTTGAAAATAATAAGCGAAAATCTACGGGGTTTATTTTTGATTTCTAAATATAAGGAAAAAATCTATATTTACCTTTTTAAAAATATTTTGATAACAAATAATATGGCAATAAAAAGAAGGAAACCAATCAGTACTTTGTAATTTCCTTTATAGAAAATCCTGTGTAATGCCAGATCTTTTCGATAAGCAAATACCATTACGATTACAAATGCAATAAAAAAACAGAGCGCGAATATTAATTGTCCTTGACTAAACATAGTTGAAATTATTTTTGACAAATTTAGAGAATTGTATAGGAATAGTTACTAATTTGGTAGTTCAATTAATTAAATAAAATCATGAAAAAGCAAATAGATGCAGTTAAGGAATTCCACACTGCTTTTAAAATAGGGCACAGCGAAACACCAATTGCAGATTTAGGTGAAACCAAAAAATACCTTCGCTATAATCTGATGAAAGAAGAAAATGAAGAATATCTTGATGCGGCTCAGAAAAATGATTTAGTTGAAATTGCTGATGCACTGGGAGATATGATGTATATTTTGTGCGGAACTATTATCGAGCACGGTTTGCAGGATAAAATCGAAGCTGTTTTTGATGAGATTCAGCGCAGTAATATGAGTAAGCTGGGCGAGGACGGAAAGCCCATTTACAGGGAAGACGGAAAAGTAATGAAAGGCCCAAATTATTTTAAACCGGATTTTTCGAAACTGTTATAAAAGTAAAACCCGACAGATTTTAAAATTTGTCGGGTTTTTTATATTTAAGTGGTTATTTGCTTATTGCACTTTTACAGTCCATCCAAAAGTATCTTCGGAAAGTTTGTTTTGAAGACTGGTTAGTTTTTCTTTTAAAAGAGAAGCATACGAGTTTTCAACTGGTGTCATTTCGTAATACACATCCTGATAAGAGAATCCTTTAATAACGCTGATAACGGCAGCAGTTCCGGCTCCGAAGATTTCTTTCAGCGATCCATTTTTAGCAGCTTCTACCAATTCTGAAACAATCACAGGTCGAACGTCTACATTCAATCCTTCTTTTTCGGCCATAGCGATTAAACTTTTTCTGGTGATACCGTCCAAAATTCTTTCGCTGGTCGGAGCAGTAAGCAAAGTATCGTTTATTCTGAAGAAAACGTTCATGGTACCTGCTTCTTCCAGTTTCGTGTGCGTGGCATCATCGGTCCAGATCACTTGTTGAAATCCGTCTTTGTTGGCAAGATTGGTTGGGTAAAACTGTGCAGCATAGTTTCCGGCAGCTTTTGCAGCCCCGATTCCGCCATTTGCCGCTCGGCTGTAATGTTCGGCTATAATTACTTTTACTTCACCGGCATAATACGATTGTGCAGGAGAAAGTAAAATCATGAATTTATATTCGTCAGACGGGTTTGCTACCACGCCGGCACCGGTTGCAATCATAAAAGGACGAATATACATACTGCTTCCGTTTCCTCTTTTAATCCATTCCTGGTCTATTTTCAGTAATTCATTCAAACCTTCCATAAAAACATCTTCCGGAACTTCAGGCATCGCCATACGTACGGCAGAATTGTTGAAACGTTTGAAGTTTTCATCAGGTCTGAACAACCAGACATCATTGTTTTCATCTTTATAAGCTTTCATCCCTTCGAAAATAGCCTGTCCGTAGTGAAAGACTTTTGAAGAAGGATCCATCAAAATTGGAGCATATGGCTTAATGACAGGATTCTGCCACTGGCCATTTTTAAAATCACATTCAAATAAATGGTCTGTAAATACAGAGCCAAAGCTTAGGTTATCAAAGTCAACTGCGCTTATTTTTGACGAAGTAGCTTTTCTGATTTCAATTTTGCTTGTTTGAGTTGTACTCATAATAATGTAAAGGTTTTATAGAATTTTCATTTCGATAGAAAAACTAAAGCAATGATCTGGTGTAAAATAGGTTTTAATAAATGCAAAATTAAGTAAAAATATATAACTTCCTTAGTAAAACTGCATTAATTACCGCGTTTGACTGAGATTTATTTATCTTATAACAAACTTAAATAATTGGCATAGTTTTATAAAGAATTTATGAAAAAACCGTCGATTTTTAAGGCTTTACGCATTTGTTTTGACTAAATTTGACTCTTAAATTGATTTGAAAACCAACGAAATCCTATTGTAAATTCTTAAAAAAAGTGAAAAGAGAAATAATTAAAACACTGGACGGCTCCACCACAATCCATTTGCAGGAATGGGATGAATGCTATCATTCGAAGCACGGTGCTATTCAGGAAGCGAAACATGTGTTTATTAAAAACGGACTTGAATTATTCGGGAATAATCCGGTTCGTATTATGGAGATAGGTTTTGGTACCGGGCTCAACGCTTTTATTACTTTTCTGGAGGGAGTCCGAAAACAGCAAACCATAAATTATGTTGGAGTAGAAGCTTATCCGGTGGAAGCAAAGGAAGTTCTGGAAATGAATTACGTTTCTGAATTAGAGGCCGATGCTTTTAAAGATGTTTTTGCAGAAATGCACGAGGCTGAATGGGATGAGGAAATTAAAATAAGTACAGATTTTTCGTTAACCAAAAGGAAACAATTTTTTGATGAAATAAACGATTTAGAAATTTTTGATTTGATTTACTTTGACGCCTTCGGATACAGGGTGCAGCCGGAGCTGTGGAGTGCCGAAATTTTTCAGAAAATGTACAATAGTTTGAAGCCGAACGGTGTCTTGGTCACATATGCCGCAAGAGGAGTTGTTAAAAGAAGTATGATCGCTGTTGGATTTACGGTTGAAAAATTAGCAGGCCCTCCGGGTAAAAGGGAGATGTTTCGCGCCTTTAAAAAGGTTTAAATAAGTTGTTTGTAATCATTCTAAATTGATTTTTACATATTAAGAAAACGTATTCGTTGCTAAAGTTTTGAAAATAATAAGTTAAAATCAATGTTTATATATCATATTTGTTTAAATTTGCTGCGAGTTTAAAAATAGAGATAACCCCCAACAATCTTATTTTATTATGTCAAAAATGATGTTTGATTACACGAAATCAATACTTGAAAGAGTTAGTTTCGATCCGATACTTTTCTGCAAAGAGTTAGAAAAAGCTATCAAAACACTGTTACCGTACGAAATGGAACAATTACAGGAATGGTTATTAAATTTCATTATTGAAAAACCAGAATTAAAACAAAGTTTACTACTAATCAAAGTATAAAAAAAGGAGCCAGCTGGCTCCTTTTTTATTTTTATTTCTTTTGTAGCGGACTAATGATTTGAACATTCTGAAAAACAATGGCTCCCTTTACAACTCCGGCAATTGTGGATCTTAACGCGTCAATGATTTGCATTTTTAATTCGCTTTTCGGGTAAATTAAACTTACCTCACGAGCAGGTTTTGGTTCCTTGAAGTTACGCAGTTTCAGCTTATCGGAATCTTTTAAGTCTAAGGTGTGCAAGTACGGAAGTAACGTTGTACCAAGGCCTTCGTCTGCTAATTTTATAAGGGTTTCAAAACTTCCGCTTTGAATCTGAAAATTATTCTGGTCGATATCAGAACCATTTTTGCATAAATTCAGGATCCCGTCCCTAAAACAGTGTCCGTCCTGTAAAAGCAGTATTTCATTCAGGTTTAAATCGGAAACTTCAATTTCTGTTTTCTCAAAAATGGCGTGATGCTCCGGTATGTAGGCTACAAAAGGCTCAAAGTACAAAACGATCTCCTTGATTTTTTCGTCTTCCAGCGGAGTTGCAGCAATAGCAGCGTCCAAATGCCCGTTTTTTAATTTTGTAATGATTTCATCTGTGTTTAACTCTTCAATAAGGAGTTTTACTTTTGGGTATTTCTTGATGAAATTGTTTAAAAACATGGGTAAAAGTGTCGGCATGATGGTCGGAATAATTCCCAGGCGAAATTCACCGCCAATAAAACCTTTTTGCTGCTCTACAATATCTTTGATCCTGTCTGCTTCATTTACAATATTTTTGGCCTGATTGACAATCTTATGCCCTATATCGGTAAGCTGAATTGGTTTTTTGGTCCTGTCAAAAATCAGGATGTTAAGTTCTTCTTCAATTTTCTGAATCTGCATACTTAACGTAGGCTGGGTTACAAAACATTTTTCCGCAGCAAGTGTAAAATTTTTATGTTCGGCAACAGCTAACACATATTGCAATTGAGTTATTGTCATGTTGATAGTATTTTTTGATGCAAAAATAAGAAAATATAATTTTTATTGATATAAAATTTCAGGAACTTGCTGTAGGTTTGTAGTAAATTAGTGTAAAAAACAAGATTATGAAAACAAATATTTTAGGACTACCGGTAAAAGAGTCAGAAATAGTAGTAAAAGAATTAAATATATTATTGTCCAATTTTCAGGTGTATTATCAAAATTTAAGAGGAATTCACTGGAACATCAGAGGAAAACGTTTCTTTGATCTTCATGTAAAATTTGAGGAATTATACACAGACGCCCAGCTAAAAATTGATATGATAGCCGAAAGAGTTTTAACTATTGGCGGAACACCGCTTCATACTTTTGAGGACTATATCAAAAACAATAAATTGGCAATAGGAAAAAATATTTCCAATGATGAAAAAGCGGTGCAGTTGATTGTACATTCTTTATCTGATTTGCTGAAAATCGAGAGAGAAATCCTGAACAAATCAGGTGAAATTAATGATGAAGGAACCAATTCCATGATGAGTGATTTCATTGCCGAGCAGGAAAAGACCATCTGGATGATGAATGCCTGGTTAGAAGAGACGTTATAAAATTCTCATTATAAATAAGTTAAAATCAGAATGATGAAATTTTATCATTCTGATTTTTTATGAATGTTAAATTTGTATAAATTTTTTGCCTTCAGGCTTTGATTTTATTCGTTTAACGCTATTTTTGCCACAATGAAATTAATCGCTCGCATATTACTATTCATATTTATTGCTTTTTTATCCACCCCAACTATTGTAACGGTGATAAAAAAAAGCAGTAATACTTCTATAGCCTTCAGTTTTTCTGAAGAAGAGCAAGCGCACAAAGAACTTAAAGCAGCTGTATACGCAGCTATATTTCAGCATGAACTGGTTACGCCGGTTTTTAATGAGTCTAAAATTATATTATCTGGAAATATTGTAAAATTAGATAATATTTCACCAAGCATTTTCGCTCCTCCTCCAAATTTGGCATAATACTTCCGATTATTTTAAACAACTGTATTTATAGTAAATGCAGCAGATCTTTAATGTATCCATTTTTAGTATTGTATTATGACAAAAAAAATTAATCTTTTTGCCAACCTTAAATCTGATTTTGCTTCAGGTTTAGTGGTTTTCCTGGTTGCTCTTCCATTGTGTTTAGGTATTGCAATGGCTTCGGGAGCTCCTTTATTTTCCGGAATTATCGCGGGTGTTATTGGGGGTATAGTGGTAGGCTATTTAAGCCAGTCCCACATTAGTGTATCTGGACCTGCAGCTGGTCTGACAGCTATTATCTTAACAGCTATTACTGATTTTGGCGCTTTCGATGTATTTTTACTGTCTGTTTTTATTGCTGGATTAATTCAGTTAGCATTAGGATTTTTAAAAGCCGGAAGTATTTCAAATTATTTTCCAACCAATGTTATCGAAGGAATGCTGGCGGGTATCGGAATCATTATTATCTTAAAACAATTGCCGCACGCTTTTGGTTACGATGCTGATTTTGAAGGTGATCAGGCTTTTGTTCAAAACGATGGAAGTAATACTTTTTCGTTTTTGTTTGATCTCCTGAATCACATTCAGTTAGGCGCAGTAGTAATTTCACTGGTTTCTTTGGTCATACTCATTTCATGGGATAAGATTTCGTTCTTAAAAAACCTAAAATTAGTGCCCGGAGCACTTGTAGCTGTTGTTGCAGGAGTAGTACTGAACGAAATTTTTATTTCTTCAGACAGTTCGCTGGCCATTGCCAAAGAACATTTGGTTTCTTTGCCGGTTCCACAATCTTTTGACGAATTTAAGTCTATTTTAATAATGCCCAACTTTGGTGCGGTAACAAATCCGCAGGTTTGGGTTGTGGCTCTTACCATTGCGATTGTAGCTTCTATTGAAACTTTATTATGTATTGAAGCTGCTGACAGAATGGATGTTCAGAAGCGTTATACCAACACCAATGTAGAACTTAGAGCGCAGGGAATTGGTAATATTTTAAGTTCACTTTTAGGAGGTTTGCCAATGACATCAGTTGTGGTTCGATCTTCTGCGAATAACAATGCAGGAGCAAAATCTAAAATGTCGGCCATCATTCACGGAGTACTTTTACTGATAAGCGTTTTGTCTATACCGGCAATTTTAAATAAAATTCCATTGGCTACTTTAGCAACCGTTTTGATCTTAGTGGGATATAAATTAGCCAAACCGGCAACGTTCCTGCATTTCTGGGAAAAAGGAAAATACCAGTTCGCTCCTTTTATTGCGACTTTAGTATTTGTAGTGGCTACGGATTTACTGAAAGGTGTTGCTTTGGGAATCATCATCAGTATTATTTTCGTATTGAGAGGTAACCTGAAAAGAGCATACAGCTTCAAAAAAGAAGAATACGAAGACGGAGATGTTATTCATATCGACTTAGCGCAGGAAGTTTCATTTTTGAATAAGGCGGCTATTAAGTTGACTTTAAGTGAGATTCCTGAAAATTCTAAAGTAATCATCAATGCGCACGATACGGAATATATTGCACATGATGTTCTGGATTTGATTCGCGAGTTTAAGGAAACCCGCGCTGTGGATGAAAATATCAAAGTAAAACTAAAAGGCTTCAAGAAAGCATATCAGTTGGAAAATTCACCGGAAATTAATAACCACGTGTCTATCGAACATTATTATGATGTTGCCAAGAGAGCATTGGTTAAAAAAGAAGTGATAAAAGAAGATTTTAAAAATTAAACATATAAAGGTATTTCTAAAGTGGACTATGTAGCAATAATAGGGTAACTTTACAGTAAAGTTATTTTGAGATGTTTCATTATTTAGAAATACCTTTCAAAAAAATAAAAAATAATGAGAGAGTTTTATAACAAATTATTAGAAAACAATAAAGAGTGGGTTGAAAAGTCATTGGCGTTAGACCCTAATTATTTTGCAGATTTAGCCAAAGGACAAACGCCGCCATTATTATGGATTGGATGTTCAGACAGCCGTGTTCCTGCAAATGAAATTATTGGCGCTAAACCGGGGGAAGTTTTTGTACACAGAAACATCGCTAATATGGTGGTGCACTCTGATATGAATATGCTGAGCGTTTTAGATTACGCAGTAAACGTATTGAAAGTAAAACATGTTATTGTTTGCGGACATTATGGTTGTGGTGGCGTAAAAGCGGCAATGGGTAACCAGTCTGTTGGAATTATTGATAACTGGATTCGTCATATTAAAGATGAATACCGCCTGCACGACAAGTACCTGAATTCAATTACAGATGAGACAGAGCGCTTTAATGCTTTTGTTGAAATTAATGCTAAAGAGCAGGTGTACAACTTAGCAAAGACTTCGATTGTACAGGGTGCATGGAAAAACGGTCAGGAATTAATGCTTCACGGATGGGTTTACGGATTAAACTCCGGTTTTGTAACCGATTTAAATGTAAATATTAGTTCGAATGAAGAACTTGACGAAGTTTACCAGCTGGATCTTTAAAAATAGAAATAAAAAATCGCCTCAAAAGGGCGATTTTTTTTATTCGTTTTCGTCGAGATTTTCGTTAAAAGCTGACGGTAGTAAGGTTGGAATAAACTTGATTAAAATTGGAAGCAATAAACTTCCGCCCGGCAATAAAAATATAGTTAGCGACGGAATCGTTTTACAGATGTCCAGCAATTGTTTTTTTACCTTTTTCTTTTCTTTGGCATCCAGATCCCTGGTTGTTGAATAAGCCAGCAGAACCATTAGTTCTTTGCTTTGAACAATTTCCTTGACCAATCGGTTTTTGTTCCTTACAATCAGTTTTACAACGGTATGCGTCATCTGATCATAAAAGTGTTTGACCGGATTAGAATAATTAAAATACGGAATTTTCTTTTTATGCGTGGTGATAAATGTATGGGTTGTGTCAATGCTGTGGGTTACAAAATCATCCGAAACGCCCATCATGGAACCTAAGGAATATAAAAAATAGGCCTCTTCGTTTTCAACAACACCATCGCTCCACAGGGCCATTCCGGCCATGTCTATTAAATAGTACTGTTCGAGTTTATTACTAAAATACTCAAGTTGCAGGGTCTCCAAAGTATCCACTGTGACTTTTGAGAATTTTGAATAGCGTATGGAAGCTTCAAAAAGTTTAATCAGCAAATCGTCATGTTGCGATTTAACGGGTTTTGTTTTTAAGGCCAGAGCTACAATGCCAAGAACCGTTTCTTCAATTCGCTTTAAATATTTTTCGGGAATTTCCCCATGCGCTAAATATTGCCTGAAAGCCAAAACATCTATAAATAACAAGGCGTTGGTCACCAGATGCGAAAAGTTTTTACTGATAATACTATCATTGGTCTGCACTCTCTCATCGATAATATTTTCTAAAGCAAAGGAAGGGCTATCCTTTGGCAGCAAAATTTTAAACAGGCTAAATCCTTCCGGATTCATTTGTTTGTAAAATTTTAGGGCTTCAGTGATAAAATTGCCGGGTTCAGAGTTTCTTTTCTCTAAACAAAAAACATTATACAGTGTGTTCAAAAGGGCTACTTTCGAAATTTCAGTTTTAAACCAGCCTTTTATCGGAATAGGAATCTGGGAATCTATAGATATGATATGGCCATAGATAAAACCGGTTTCCCTGATTTTATAATAAAACGAATCTATAGTCTCAAAAGGAATAGCTTCTGAAAACTTTTGTTCGCTAAAAAATTTATCTATCCAGCCTGATGCCGATGCGTTAATCATTAACTTTAGTTTGAGGACACAAAGCTATATCTTTTTCTTGTGTTAAGATTAGTTTTTAAATGAAATAACCACTAGATTTTGTGAAAAATAGTGGTTATTGTTTTTTTATTTGATGATTCCGGCACAGGCAACCCTGCCTCCGGCATTTCCGGTCGGCTGTGTTGTAAAGTCATCCGTTCCCTGGTGTACGATTAAACCTTTCCCCAGTACATCTTTTGTTGCATCACCGCAGCCAACGCACCATTCGTCAGTCGTTAAAGTAATGGTTCCGTTTCCTTTTGCATCGGCGGTAAAGTTTCCTATATCACCTTTATGGTATTCGGCTGAACCCCATTTTCCGTGTTTTTTAAATGTAGGATTCCAGTGTCCGCCGGCAGAACTTCCGTCCGCAGCAGTACAGTCTGATTTTTCATGAATGTGAATGGCGTGAACTCCGGGTTCCAGACCAGCGACTTTTGCTACAAAAGTTACTTTGCCGTTTTTCTCCGTAAAAGTGGCAGTTCCGCTTACGGTACTATTGCTTTTTGGCTCTAAATTAACGGTCAGCGTTTTGACATCATTTGATTTTGTACTGGTCTTACAGCCAATTATTAAGGCTGTAATTATAGCGATAGAAAGAATTACTTTTTTCATATTGGAGGCTTTTAAATTAAAGATTAAGTAAATTTAACATAAAAATACCGATTAACTTGGAGCCAAAAAGTTAAAAAAAATTTAAAACTAGGCTACGTTTAAGCCTTTTTTAATCGAAATAGCCAAAAATATTACTTAAATTAGTACTGGTTTTTAATCAAAAAAAATTGAAATACAATTTTCTAATTGATTACTATTTAAATTTTATAGTGATGAAAAAGAATCTTTTCATCCTTGTTTTCTTAAGTATCTCTGTTTAAAAATTATTTTATGAAAACTAAATCCCTTATTTTAGTAATGGTATTTTGCTGTTTAAGTTTATCAGTTATAGCGCAGGAAAAATCTAAAAAAGAACTTAGAGCAGCAAGAGAGCTTCAAAAGCGGAAAGAAACTGAAAATCTTATTGGTTCAAAAAATTTTGTATTTAATGCAGAGAAAGCCAATCCTTTAGGGTACAGAATGATTATTCTCGATTACAATACGTATACGATAAAAGTTACCGAAGAGAATGTGGTGTGTGATCTGCCTTTTTTTGGACGGGGCTATAACGTAGCGTATGGATCAGCTGACGGAGGAATGAAATTTGAAGGCAAACCGGAGAATATTACGATAGAAAAAAAGAAAAGAAGCTATATCGTGAAAATGAACGTAAAAGGTAAAGATGATGTTTACAATCTTTTGTTTACTGTTTTTTTTGATGGCGGAACAAATGTCTCTGTTACTAGTAATAACAGGGCTTCCATTTCTTACGATGGTGAAATTAAAGCGCTAAAAGCGAAAATATAATTCCGGAGTTTTACAGAAAACAAAACGGCCGCCATTTTTCAAATCGCAGCCGTTTATTATTTATTCAAATGAATCTATTTTGCATTTTTAACTTCATAAATAGCATTTACCATTCCGTTTTGAGGACTGTCTAAAGTAAGTTCCCAAAACATTATTCCGCCCAGTTTTTTCGATTTAACATATTCGGTTTTTGCTTTGATCGATTTAAGATCATCTGATGTCGCAAATGTTTTGGAAGCCGCATTATACCAATACGGTGCTTTTGCCTTTTCATCCCAAAAAGATTTCCAGCCGTTTGCTTCCGTGTAGGTTGTGGCAAAGTTTTTAAAGTTAACGCCTTCGATATGCTCTCCGGGCTGATATAAACCGTTGTTTATGTTTTCAACATTCTTCCATGTTCTGGAATAAAAGGCACCGCCAATAATTAATTTTTCGGAAGGAACTCCCTGATTTAATAAATAGGTAACGGCTCTGTCAGTTGATTCTTCGTTCGGATTGGTACTGTATAGCGGGGTGTGATGTCCGGTAACTTTAGAATAGCCGTTAACCAGATCGTAGCTCATGATGTTGATGCGATTTACCAATGGTGCCACAGCTTTCCAGTCTATGGATTCGTCAAGATATTTTTGAAATCCTCCGGCAGCAAAACTCAATTCGTATTTTTTTCCTAACGTAGAACGTAAAATTTTAATTAATTCGGTGAAATTAGCTTTATCAGCAGCCTGAAATAAATGTCCCGGAAGCCCTTCAATGGCAGGATATTCCCAGTCTAAATCTAAACCGTCTACTTTAAAATAGGTACTTACTTCTTTTACTGATTTAGCAAAAGTCAATCGCCCTTCGGCAGTTGAAAATGCAGCAGAGCAAGGCTCACAGCCTCCCCAGCCTCCAAGTGATAAAACAATTTTAAGTTGTGGATTTTTGGTTTTTAAAGAAACTAAATATTTAATGGTGGTAGAATCTTTAGGGGAATCAACACTTAGTTTGCCGTCTTTTAAATGACAGAAACTAAAAATAATCTGGTTTAGTTTGTTGACTTCGTATTCGTTAATCAATTTATCATCACCGGTGTAATAAGCGATGATATCCATTTTTTTATTTTTTTGTGCAAAGGTATTTGTGGTACAAAAGCACAGAAAAAATAAGGCAATCAGGTTAATCTGTTTCATTTTTAAGCTATTAGTTTTTTGAAATGCTAAATATAAAACATTAGAATTGAAAATTCACTATCAGATATGTAACAGAAATGTAATTTTAATAAAGATTTGTGAAATGATCTCAAAGATAATGTAGAGGCGCACAGCAGCGCGTCTCGTCATTGTGTAGACGCACTGCTGTGCGCCTCTACGATATGGTAAAAAAATAAATGACAAAAAAAAAAGCAAAAATAAACCCGCACTGTTTCGGACAAGTGCGGGTTTAAACAAATTAAAAGCTAAAAACTATTTTTATATTAGAAGCAGTATTCGTTTTCTGCTACTAATTTAGAAGTAATAACCTCTCTTAAGGCTACCACATTTGGATTGTTTGTATATTTTGTAAAACGTTTTAATCCCATTAACATCATACGTTGTTCGTCACCTTCAGCAAAAGAAATAATTCCTTCTTTTCCTCTTGAGTTTACGATATCTACCGCTTTATACAAGTATAATTTTGCCATTGCAATTTGCTCCTGTACTTTAGCTTCACCTTGATTTTTGGCTAATTTTTCCGTTCTAAGAATAGTACTTTCTGCCATATACACTTCGATTAAGATATCAGAAGCAGCCATTAATAACTGTTGGTGAGAATCTAAATCCGGTCCGTATTTCTGAACGGCACTTCCTGCAACCATTAAGAAAACTTTTTTCAGGTTAGCGATGATTCCTTTTTCTTCAGCGAATAATTCAGAGAAATCAGGCGTGTCGAAAGATGGGATTCCCATTAATTCTTCAGAAACTTTCATAGCCGGTCCTAATAAATCAACATGGCCTTTCATTGCTTTTTTGATCAGCATACCTACAGAAAGCATTCTGTTGATTTCGTTTGTTCCTTCGTAGATTCTGGCAATACGGGCATCTCTCCAGGCACTTTCCATTGGAGTATCTTCAGAGAATCCCATTCCACCGAAAATCTGAATTCCTTCATCAGCACAAGATTGAACGTCTTCAGAAACCGCTACTTTCAGGATAGAACATTCGATAGCATATTCTTCAACACCTTTCAATTCGGCTTCCTGATGAGAAGTTCCTTCCGCTTCACGCGCAGCAATTCGGTCTTCGATATCTTTTGCAGCACGGTAAGAAGCACTTTCTCCGGCGTAGGCATTCGTTGCCATCTCAGCTAATTTAGAACGGATCGCTCCAAAGCTTGAGATTGGAGTGTTAAACTGAATTCTTTCGTTAGCATATTTTACTGCATTTGAAGTCACTCTGCGTTGTGCATCCAAACAAGCTGCTGCCAGTTTAATACGACCCACATTCAAAGCGTTCATGGCGATTTTGAAACCATTCCCTCTTTCAGACAACATGTTTTCAACCGGTACTTTTGTATCGTTGAAGAAAACCTGACGTGTAGAAGAAGCACGGATTCCTAATTTATGCTCTTCTTCATTCATGGAAATTCCGTTAGACGGATCGTTTTCTACGATGAAACCTGTAATGTTTTTATCGTCTCCAATACGGGCAAAAACGATGAACACGCTGCAGAAACCTGCATTCGAAATCCACATTTTTTGTCCTGTAATTTTATAGTGCGTTCCGTCTTCAGATAAAACGGCTTTTGTTTTTCCGGAGTTAGCATCAGATCCTGCACCCGGTTCCGTTAAACAATAAGCTCCAAACCATTCTCCGGAAGCCAATTTAGGAACGTATTTTTTCTTTTGTTCTTCAGACCCATAAAGTGTAATTGGCATAGTTCCAATTCCGGTATGAGCACCAAAAGCAGTTGAGAAAGATCCCGTAGCACCCGAAATGTAATCGCAAACTAACATAGTAGAAACGAATCCCATTCCCAATCCACCGTATTCTTCCGGAACGGCAACTCCTAAAAGTCCCAATTCACCTGCTTTACGCATAGAAGCTTCTGTATACGCATAATCTTTCTTCTCGAAACGATCTTTATGCGCCCATAATTCTTTGTCTACAAACTCTTTTACAGAGTCACGCATCATTAACTGCTCTTCCGAAAAATCTTCTGGTGTAAAGACATCTTCGCATTTTGTTTCTTTAACTAAAAACTGACCACCACGGGTTACGTTTTTTTCGATTGTATCTGCCATTGCTTTTGTTTTTGTATGTTTTTTATTTATAGTAATATTTCCTCAATCTTGTCATTCGACGAAGGAGAAATCTCCGCGGCGTATCCGCATAGTTTGTCAATCTTTGTCGAGCTACTTGCGGAGATTTCTCCTTCGTCGAAATGACAAACTAAACGTATACTTTATCTATAGTACTTCGTAGATTCCTGCGCTTCCTTGTCCAGTCCCCACACACATACTCACGATTCCGTATTTGTTACCTCTGCGTTTCATTTCATCGAATAACTGAACAGAAAGTTTAGCACCTGTACATCCCAGAGGGTGACCTAAAGCGATCGCACCACCGTTTACGTTTACGATATCCGGATTTAAACATAACTCGCGGATTACAGCCAAAGACTGGGAAGCAAAAGCCTCGTTTAATTCCACTAAGTCAATATCTTTCAATTCTAAACCGGCTTGTTTTAAGGCTTTCGGAATTGCTTTTACCGGACCGATACCCATGATTCTTGGCTCAACACCGGAAGAAGCAAAGTTTACCAATCTTGCAATTGGCTCCAGGTTTAATTCTTTCACCATATCCTCGCTCATGATTAAAACAAAAGCAGCACCGTCACTCATCTGGGAAGAGTTACCGGCAGTTACGCTTCCGTCAGCAGCAAAAACAGGTTTCAAACCAGCCAATGCAGCCACAGAAGTTCCGGCTCTTGGACCTTCATCTTGTTTTACTACGTATGATTTCGTTTCTTTTTTTCCATTTTCATTAATGAAAGTCTGGTCAACAGTAATCGGAACGATTTGTTTGTCGAATTTCCCTTCAGCCTGAGCTTTTAGGGCTTTCATATGAGAGTTATAAGCAAATTCATCCTGATCTTCTCTCGAGATTTTGTATTGGTTTGCCACTGCTTCAGCTGTTAAACCCATTCCCCAATAGTAATCTTCGTGACCTGCAGCTGCAACTTTATAATCCGGAGTTGGTTTGTAACCTCCCATCGGAATAAAACTCATGCTTTCTGCACCACCCGCAATGATACAATCTGCCATTCCTGACTGGATTTTAGCCGTTGCCATTCCGATCGTTTCTAGTCCGGACGCGCAATAACGGTTTACAGTAACACCGGGAACATCTTCCACTTTTAATCCCATCAAAGAGATCAAACGTCCAACGTTCAAACCTTGTTCTGCTTCCGGCATGGCATTTCCTACCATCACGTCATCAATACGTTTTTTGTCAAAATCAGGCAGTTCATCCATCATAAACTGAATGGTTTCTGCAGCTAATTCATCAGGTCTTTTAAATCTAAAAACCCCTTTTGGTGCTTTTCCTACTGCTGTACGATAAGCTTTTACTATATATGCTGTTTTCATTTGTTTTTGTTTTTTAAGATTATAGAAAATAGATTATAGAAAATAGACTGTTAGTTTGTCTCAAAATCTATATGCTATTCTCTTTATTCTATTTTTTAAGAGTATAGAAAATAGACTTAAAGTCTTATATCTATATTCTATTCTCTTTGTTCTATTTTCTAATTACGAAGTGGTTTTCCTTTAGTTAACATATACTGAATTCTCTCCAAAGTCTTGCGCTCTGTACAAAGAGATAAGAAAGCTTCACGTTCGATATCTAATAAATATTGTTCCGATACTAAAGTGGCTTCAGATAAATCACCACCGGCCATTACGTAAGCCAGTTTGTTGGCGATTTTCTTGTCGTGCTCAGAAATATATTTTCCGGCTTCCATCTGATCGGTTCCCACTAAGAACATTCCAAGTGCTTGTTTACCTAAAACCTTCACATCTGTTCTTCTGATCGGTTGCGTGTAACCCGCTTCAGCCATTAACAACGCATGTTTTTTAGCTTCTGCAATCTGACGGTCTTTGTTTACGACGATCACATCTTTACCATGTTGTAAAAGTCCGGTATCAAAAGCTTCGTAACCTGAAGTCGATACTTTTGCCATTGCGATCGTTAAGAAATACTCCTGAAGAACGTTTAGTTCCACATCGTTTTTACGGAAAAGATCTGAAGCTCTTAAAGCCATTTCTTTAGATCCGCCACCACCAGGAAGTACACCAACACCAAATTCAACCAATCCCATGTAGGTTTCTGCAGCGGCAACCACTTTATCAGCGTGTAAGCTCATTTCGCATCCACCGCCAAAAGTCATTCCGTGAGGCGCTACTACAACCGGAATTCCGGAGTAACGAACACGCATCATCGTGTCCTGGAACAATTTGATTGCCATGTTCAATTCATCATATTCCTGCTCAACGGCCATCATGAAAATCATTCCGATATTGGCTCCAACAGAAAAATTCGCTGCCTGGTTACCAATAACCAGTCCCTGATATTCTTTTTCAGATAAGTCAATCGCTTTATTGATAGCAGCAAGAACGTCGCCGCCAATGGTATTCATTTTAGACTGGAATTCTAAGTTTAAAATTCCGTCACCTAAGTCCTGGATAATTGCGCCGCTATTGCTCCATACTTTTTTGCTTTCGCGAATGTTGTTCAGGATAATAAATGCATCCTGTCCCGGAACTTTAACTTGTGATTTTGTTGGGATATTGTAGAAATAAGAAGCGCCTTCTTTTACAGAGTAGAAACTCTCGCTTCCGGAAGCTAACATTTCAGTAACCCATGCAGCCGGCTCTAAACCTTCTGCTTTCATGATTTCGATTCCGTTGGCAACACCAATGGCGTCCCAAATTTCAAATGGACCATTTTCCCATCCGAAACCGGCTTTCATCGCATCATCAATTTTATATAATTCGTCTGAGATTTCAGGAATTCTGTTGGAAACATACGCAAACATTCCAGAGAAACTCTTACGGTAGAATTCTCCTGCTTTGTCTTTTCCTTTCACTAAAACTTTAAAACGGTTGATTGGTTTATCAATAGTTTTTGTCAGTTCAAGTGTAGCGAAATTTGCTTTTTTGGCAGCGCGGTATTCTAATGTGTCTAAGTCTAAAGACAAAATATCTTTATCTACTTTTTTATAAAAACCTTGTCCTGTTTTGCTTCCCAACCATTTATTCTCCATCATTTTGTTGACAAAATCAGGAAGTTTAAACAATTCGTGTTGTTCGTCAGTCGGGCAGTTTTCATAAATACCGTTGGCAACGTGCACCAAAGTATCCAGACCAACAACGTCAACGGTACGGAAAGTAGCCGATTTTGGGCGACCGATAACCGGACCAGTCAGTTTATCCACTTCTTCAATTGTTAATCCCATTTCTTTTACCAAATGGAACAAACTCTGGATTCCGTAAATACCAATTCTGTTTCCGATAAATGCCGGAGTATCTTTAGCCACAACCGAAGTTTTTCCTAAGAATTTAGATCCGTATTCGTTTAAGAAATCCAATACTTCAGTGGAAGTTTTCGGACCAGGAATAATTTCAAATAATTTTAAGTAACGCGCAGGGTTAAAAAAGTGGGTTCCGCAGAAGTGTTGTTGAAAATCTTCGCTTCTTCCTTCGCTCATAAAGTGAATCGGAATACCGGAAGTGTTAGAAGTAACCAAAGTTCCCGGTTTACGGAATTTTTCGATTTGTTCGAATACTAATTTTTTAATATCCAGACGTTCCACTACAACTTCAATAATCCAGTCCACATTGGCAATTTTTGCCATGTCGTCCGTTGTATTTCCAGTAGTAATTCTGTTGGCGAATTTCTGACTGTAAATAGGAGAGGGTTTTGATTTCAATGAATTCGCTAAGTGTTCGTTTACCACTCGGTTGCGAACCACTTTACTTTCAAGCGTTAATCCT
Organism: Flavobacterium sp. ENC; assembly: GCF_020991415.1. GTDB lineage: Bacteria > Bacteroidota > Bacteroidia > Flavobacteriales > Flavobacteriaceae > Flavobacterium. The sequence continues at coordinate 176,242 of NZ_JAJMOY010000003.1, forward strand.
TTTTTAGCTTCAGCTTCTGTCAACTCGCGGGGTACGATGTCAAGCAGTAAAACTTCAACACCAATATTGGCAAAATGGCAAGCTATTCCTGAACCCATAATTCCGGATCCGATTACAGCGACTTTTTTAATTGTGCGTTTCATAATTTGTTACTATTTGTTTTTTGTATGGAATCTGATATGTTTTAGAAAATAAGGTTATTCATTTTCCGGTTTTTCTGTTTGATTAAATATGTTCTTGTCCTGAATCAATTCATTGATGATTTCCGAAACCTCAATAAAATGTTTTAGTTTTTCGTCAGAAACATGTTTCCGAACCGTTTCATTAAATTTCAGCACTGTATTTTTAGATAAATCTCTTTTTTCTTTTCCAAATTCGGTCAGGTAAATCAAAACACCTCGTCCGTCACTGGGGTTCTTTTTGCGGACAATCAGACCTTTGTCTTCCATTGATTTTAAGGTTCTGGTTAAGCTTGTGGCTTCCATTCCCATTCTTGGGCCTAAAGCCGTAGATGGAGTTCCGTCTTCTTTGTCTATACTCAAAAGGGCAAATCCTGTCGCCATAGTGGCATCGTATTTAGCAGCTTCCTCGTTATACATTCTTGATACAGCCTGCCAGGTGGCTCTTAAAATATAATCTATTGTTTTGTCTTTCATAAGTAACTATATCGATTTCAAATATAATCAAAAAATACTATGCGTGCATATTATTTTTAAATAAATTTTTGGTTAATGAAAAAATGTCTCTGAAACAGAGTGGTTTAGGGTTAGTTTTTGAATTGAAATATACTATTCTTTTTTGAGATTTTAACAAATTTGCCAGCGTAAAAAATCTTTTATGGTTTTAAATCCTCTTTTAATTCCGCATTTGGTAAAAAAAACTGAATTTAATGCGAATAAAATTTACTCCTTATATTTTTCAAGTGCCATTTGAAGGTTTTTTTTCATCCGGTTCCGCAGGCCTTCCGGTTTCAGGATTTCGATGCCACAGCCAAATCCCAATAGCAGACGTTCCATTTCATAATTCGGAATCACGAGTAAATGCACTATAATGGTACCGTCATCATTTTGCCTGATCAGTCTTTGTGTCGGATGCAGCGGTTTTGTCAATACGTACGGAGCGTTTATTTCATCAATCCAGAGTTCGATTTTTCTGGGCTGCAAACCCGTATTCACCGTTACGCCAATTACATTTTTATAATACAAATCGGCATCAAAATCTTCTTCTAAATACGGTACATTAAAATCGTAATCAATGGCAATAATCCGGTCTAAAGCCAGGTTGGTAATGGGCTGTGAACCTTTTTTCTTTCCAACTAAAAACCATCGGTTATTGAATTCCTTCAAAATAAACGGATGAAAATAAAACTTGGTTTCTTCTCTGGATTTAAAGGATTTGTAGGTAATGACAAGCGCGACTTTTTTGATAATCGCCTGATACACTTCATCTAAATAATGTAACCCTTTCAGATTTTCGTTTTTATCCAGATAGATCACAGGTTTGGTATGTGATTTCTCGGAATAGATTTTATCCTCCAGACGTTGCAGTATATCTGATACGTCGCTGAATAAAGAGAAATCCTTAAACTGTTTGAGCATCGAAACGGTTTCGGTTAAGACATTCATGTCGGTTTCCGTCAGCGGAATATCGGTGATGGTAAATTCGTCGTCTTCATATTTATAAAACTTTTTATCGTATACAACGATAGGGGCGTTGTAGCCCAGTTTTTCACTTCGCATCAACTGAATATCCATCTGGATCGTTCGTTTACTGATGGAGTTTTCACGGCCTTCATATTCAAATAAAGCTTCAGAACAACATTCGATTAAATCTTCTAAAGTCCATTGCCGGTATTTATTCTGGAGGCATTTGTCGATCGTTTTGTACCGTATTAAGGCATTTTTGTTTTGTGACATAGTTTCGTGTTTTGGGCGTGTTTCGCCACGGCGAATCGGGCTTTCCGTTTCAATCTTTTTCTTTTCGCGCAATAAACCCGACAGGTTTTTAAAACCTGTCGGGTTTAACAACGGTACATCTACGTTAATAACAAAATTTCTTTTTCAATATTAAATCGCGCTTTATCTTCATACAATTTTCGGAATTCAGCAGTCTGATAGATAAATTCATTCTCCAGAAAATGTTTTAAAGCCTTTGCTCTTCCGGGCTTGTAGAGAAAATTTGGATAAATGCGGTATTCTTTTCTGATTTGCTCAAAGTAAATTTGATAGGCATCCCAATCCCGGGCAAGAACCTTCAGATCAAAATCAATTAACCAGTTAATATCTTCAATTGTATGGTGCTGATGCTGCTGTGTCGCGCAAATAGCATCAAAAAGAAGTTGTTTGTCAAATGAAATATTTTCAGGTAAGATCGACAAAGCAAATTCGGCACTTTTGAGCTCGTTATCTTTTTTAGTGCTCTTATAAATGTAATCGTGATAAAAAACAGCAAATAAAACTTCGTTAGGATTTTGAAGCTGATCAGCATACATTTCAAAACATTCAACCATATCATTGATATGAGTAAGGTTGTGATAATGCCTTGATTTATTGGAATATGCCTTTTCTAAATCAGACCAGTTTCGCTGGATTTCCTTTTCTTCAAAACCAATATTGGTGAGCAATTCCGTAAACTTTTGCTTTAGATTCATTTCCTTTTTTACTCAAATATAGAATTCTTTTTTTACTGCGCAAAATAACTGCGCACTACTTCTGAAATCTTTGCTCAGGAAATAAAACAAGTTCATTGAAATAAAAAATTGCGTTAACAGGGTCAAGTTTGAGTTACTTCGAAAAACTTTCCACGTACACACTTACACCATTACCGGTTAACACAATTTAGAAGGAGGCAGTAGCTCAGCGGTTAGAGCAGGTAGTTTTGAAATTATCCTCAAAAGGTCAATCAAAACTTACTTCGTACACTTTTAATGTCCGGGTCGTGGGTTCGAATCCCATCTGCTTCACTATTACAGGTCAATTAAAACTTACTTCAGAAAATCGGTATTTCCGGTTCGAGTCCGGCGAGTTTTTAAATTATCAGTAATAAAATGAGGGTCAAGATTAACTTACTTCCGGGGAAACCCACCAAACTGTCACTTTGAATCAGTTAATCCATTACACTCGAATTTAAGGTCAAGTGTTTCTTACTTCAAATCTTTTAGGTAGAACCAGAAACACCATTATCTAAATTTTAAAAATTAAAAAAAATGAAAACAAAAGCATTATTAAAAATCAGTCTGCGTCAAAACGCTATTTTCATTCCATCAGAAATGATAGCGAATGATATCAAAAATTTATCAGGAACAACATCGGTTTTAATGGCCAATGTTTCAAAACTCGGATTTACATTTTCCGAATCGTTATTACACGCTTTAAATAATGTAAATCCAAATTATAAAGTCGAAGTTTTAGAAACGCTGAATGAAGTTCTTGGAACCGATAAAAACTGGACACCTTTGGTGAAAGAATGGAATATACCTACCGGAGAAACTGTTTTAGATCATATTGCAACTTTCTTCGCAACCGTTTTTAAAACCAAAAACGGAACGGCTTTACCATGCGGACATACCATTCCCGGGAATACTTTTCCTTTGGAAAGATACAATGGCTGTCCGTTTTGCGGAACTCCGTTTGCATTTGGTACAATCGAAAACTTCGGACAGGGAAGTAAATTGAAAGTGTTGGAATTGTGGACAGAAAAAGAGTTGGAAGACTTTTACAAATCGTTATTGCAATCTAAAACGGCTTTAGACGCTACGCAAGTGGATAGTTTAAAAACAGCAATGCAATATTTGCCTTTGCCAAAAATCGATATTGCAATGAAGGAGACTTTGATGCTGGTGATCGATCTTTTGATTGAAAATGGTAACGAAGCCGAAGCGTCTCAATTTTTAAAAACGCCAACGGATATCTTACGCTATTTATGGTATAAAAATACCGGAATACTTCAGATTATCGAGCCAAAAACAATTGTGAAACGTGCGTCAAAAAACGCGCAGCATTTCCACCTTGTTTTAGACACAAGTGCGCAGGCAAGAATTGCTTCTCAAAAAGATTTGAAATTAAAATATTCCCGTAAAGAATGTTTGATGGCAGCCAATTGGTTAAATAATCTGGATATGGAAGTAGAAGCCATGTGCGAAATCATGCATCCGAAAAGAGGAATGTGGGTTCGTTTTATCCGGGCATTGCGTCTGGCAGAATACAGCAAAAGAAAAGGTTTTGAAAAATTAGCTTTTTTGATGGATGTATTTTATAATCAGGTGTATGACGTTTGGCAAAGTAAAGTGACCACATCACGATTAAAATTTGATGCCGATAAAACATTCGCATTGCTGAAACAGCGTCCGGGATTGTTTGCACGTTCGTTATTCTCTAATATGTTATGGTTTGGTGCAGACGAGACCATTTCACATTTTGAAGAAATCATCGATAAAGTTCCGGCCCGACTGGTGTTTACCTTAAATATGTATGCTCAGAACTACTTTGACAAAAACGTGCACAGAAGTGTGAAACCTTTGGGCGGAACCAACAAACGAATTGAACCAAACGGTTTATTGAAGTTGTACGATGATCTGCAATTGGAAGCAATGAAAAATCAAATCGAAGAATTATGCCTTTTGGCCCTGAAAAAACGATTTGCAGCTATTGCTAATACGAACAAAACGATCTATATCGATCCGCAATTGTTTAGTATTCCGGTTGCTATAGGAGATCGAAGTGATACTGTTCAGGATTTGCCGGTGGCTTTAATGGGAACACGTTTCCCGATTGAAGGCAATGAAGTACGGTTGTTTATGCAATGGGGAAAGGATTTACCGGCACAGCACTTAGATATGGATTTGAGCTGTCATATCGCGTATGCAAACAGTACGGATATTTGTTCTTTCAGCCGATTGACTACAACAGGTTGTCAGCATAGTGGTGATATCCGAAGTATTCCGAATAAAATCGGAACCGCCGAATATATCAACATCAACATTGACGAATTGGCCAAAGCCGATGCCAAATTTGTAACTTTTACCTGCAATGCCTACAGCAACGGAAGCATCACGCCAAATCTTGTCGTGGGTTGGATGAACAGCAAATACCCGATGAAAATCTCCGAGAAAACCGGAGTGGCATACGATCCGTCATGTGTAGATCATCAGGTTCGTGTGACGCAGAATGTGGCCAAAGGTTTGGTCTTCGGAGTTTTGGATGTAGCCAAAAGAGAAATCGTCTGGCTAGAGATGACTTTCGGAGGTCAGGTGGTGCAAGGTCTCGATTTTAAAGGAGTTCAGGCGTTGTTGGCAAAACTAAGCAGCAAATTGAATATTGGTAGTCTGTTACAACTTAAAGCGGAAGCACAAGGCTTGACAATTACCGAAGATCAAAATGCTGATGAGGTTTATACAGCACAATGGGCTCTAAATCCGGCAGCAGTGACCCAATTATTAATTGATTAAGGGGAAAGGTACAAATGGGCAATCCCGATAGCTATCGGGACAGAGGTACAAAGATTTTGTAGAGACGCACTGCTGTGCGTCTTTGCAAAGTTTGGTAAATTTAATCTCGCAGAGCCGCAGTCGCAAAGTTTTTTCTGCGTAATATTTGTCATTTCGACGAAGGAGAAATCTTCGCAAGCAACTCCGTAACGAAAGTCAATCTTTGTAGAGCTTCTCGTGGAGATTTACTTCGTCTGTTCGCTATCGCTCGAGTCTCCTCCGTCGAAATGACATAAAATGAGAAAAAAATCATTTTACTCGTTTAATCTGTGGCTAACTAAACCTTTGTTACTTTGTCCCTTTGCAACTTTGCCCCTTAAAAAAAACAATCTACGCAAAATAACTGCGCACCAAAATTGAAATCTTTGTTCAAAGAAAAGAACCAATGAATACAACGCTTTTAAAAGAAATGATTTCCAAAAATTATGTACGGGTAAACAAACATCCCGAGCATGATTTATACATTTATAATTATACGCAAAATGCCCAATTCGAAAGAGTTTGGAATGAGGTAACCTTAGCCTGCAGAGGATTGATTTTAGATCAGAATGATAACATAATCGCAAGGCCTTTTCCTAAGTTTTTCAATTTAGGCGAAATGGAAAATCAGCTGCTTCCTGATGCTGCTTTTGAAGTGTATGATAAAATGGACGGTTCATTGGGAATTTTGTATTGGATCAACGATGTACCTTTTATGGCGAGCAGAGGTTCTTTTGCAAGCGACCAGTCCGATAAAGCGAATGAATTGCTGCACGGAAAATACAGAAACTCGTGGTCATTGCTGGATAAAACGAAAACCTATTTGTTTGAAATTATTTATCCTCAAAACCGAATTGTATTAGATTACGGCGTGGCAGAAGAACTGGTTTTGCTGGCGATTGTTGATATAAAAACCGGAGCAGAATTCCCGTTAGAAAATATTGGTTTTCCTGTGGTTGAAAAATATCACGGGATCAAAGACATTATGACTTTAAAAGGATTGGATGTCAATAACAAAGAAGGTTTCATCATTAAATATGCGAACAATTTCCGTGTGAAAATTAAATTTGAAGAATACCTTCGTTTACACCGAATCGTCACTCAGGTTTCCAACGTGAACATCTGGGAATATTTAAAAACCAATCAGCCCATGGAAGAGATTCTGGAACGTGTTCCTGATGAATTTTTCGACTGGGTAAAACAAACCAAAGGCGATTTAGAGAATCAATATTCGGTAATTGAAAATCAATGTAAAAACGATTTTAAAATTTTGGAATCGCGCAAAGAAACTGCTTTGTATTTCCAGACTTTTCAATATTCAGGAGTATTATTTGCGATGCTGGACAACAGGGATTATTCGGAGATTATCTGGAAAATGATCCGGCCGACTTTTGAAAAACCGTTTAATAAAGGAGAAGAATAAAATGAGAAAAGTAATTTTAATGAAAGGATTGCCGGGAAGTGGAAAATCGACTTTGGCAAAAAAGATAATTGCAGAAAATCCGGAAGCCTACAAACGAATCAACAGAGATGATTTGCGTGCGATGTTTGATAACGGAATTACCTCTCAAAGCAATGAAAAGTTTGTTAAAAAAGTACGTGATGTATTAATCGTAAAAGCTTTAGAAGATGGAAAAAGCATTGTGATCGATGATACCAATTTATCGGAAACCAACCTAAGACGCGTTTCTCAATTGGTGCAGGAATACAATGCAAAATTCAATGAAAAGGTTGAAGTTGAAGTGAGAGAAGTAAATACAGATGTTGCGATTTGTATCGAAAGAGATGCTTTAAGAGAAAAACCTGTCGGAGAAAAAGTAATCCGAAAAATGCACAGACAATTCTTTAAAGATTCGCCTCAATACTGCACCCAAAACCCCGACCTGCCAAAAGCCATAATTTGTGACCTTGACGGAACGCTCGCCTTAATGAACGGAAGAAATCCTTTTGACGCCAGCAAATGCGACGAAGACGAAATCAACAATCCGGTGGCGAATGTTCTGAGAAATTACAAAAAGTTGGGATATCAGATACTATTGGTTTCCGGAAGAGAAGACCGATACAAAGCACCGACATTGCGTTTTCTCGAAAAACACGAAATCGAATACGATGACCTCATCATGCGTAAAACCCAGGATAACCGAAAAGATTCGATCATCAAAACCGAAATCTATCACGAATTTATAAAAGACAAGTACTTTGTAGAATTCGTTTTAGACGACCGAAACCAGGTAGTAGATACCTGGAGAAATGACCTAAAATTGCCGTGCTTTCAGGTGTATTATGGGGATTTTTAGGAGGAAGGTTCAAAGTGGCAAAGGTTCAGAGGTTCAGAGTGGCAAAGATTCAAAGGTTTTGATCCAAAAGTTCGCTAAGATTTACCCTCATTTTATGTCATTTCGACGAAGGAGAAATCTTCGTAGCAAGATCGACAAAGGTTGGCTTTTAATTGCGGAGCCACTTGCGAAGATTTCTCCTCATTTTATGTCATTTCGACGAAGGAGAAATCTTCGTTGTAAGATCGACAAAGGTTGGCTTTTAATTGCGGAGCCACTTGCGAAGATTTCTCCTTCGTCGAAATGACAAACTGTGTGTAAAAAACTTTGCGACTCTGCGCCTTTGCGTGATTAAAAAAAAAAAACAGACCCAAAAAAACTTCTCTCTTTACGTCTTCAAGGCAAAAAATAATAAATAATAAAGACTCAAAGAGGAAAAACCTCAGAACCTTAGCCTCTTAGAATCTCAGTAACTTTAAAAAAATGAATACATACATAGACATAGGAATTAATTTAACCAATAAACAATTCCAAAACGACATAGACGATGTCGTACAAGACGCACTCGATGCTGATGTAGCCAAAATGATACTCACCGGCACCAGTGTCCGAAATAGTGAAGCCTCGGCTGAAATCGCCCGACAATATCCCGGAGTACTGTACGCAACAGCCGGAATTCACCCGCATGATGCGAAGAGTTTTGATGCACAGAGCATTTCAAAACTGCAAAATTTATTAAAGCAGAAACACGTAGTTTCAGTAGGCGAGTGCGGACTCGATTTTGATCGTGACTTTTCGCCCAGAAACATACAGGAAAGCTGTTACAAAGCCCAATTAGAACTGGCGATTGAAGTTCAGAAGCCATTGTTCCTGCACGAAAGAGCCGCTTTTGCAAAGTTTATGGACATTACAAAAGACTATTTGCCGCAATTGCCAAAAGCAGTCGTGCATTGTTTTACCGGAAGTCTGCCCGAAGCCAAAACCTATCTGGATAACGGATTGTATTTGGGTTTTACCGGAGCGATATCCGACAGTAAACGTTTTGAGCATTTAAAAGAAGTGATTCAATACGTACCGCTCAACCGAATGATGATCGAAACCGATGCGCCCTTCATGCTGCCGAAAAATATACCCAACAGCCTCCTGAAAAAATACCACGAACGCCGTTGCGAACCTGCTTTTCTGCCTTTTGTGGCGGGAACGGTGGCGCAGTTTAAAGGAATTTCTTTAGATAAAGTGGTGGCGGAAACTACGAGGAATGCTAAAAGCTTTTTTGGGATTTAGGAATTCTATATAAAATTATTCGTAGGCTTTTAAATCAGGTGTTTTTACTGGGTTTAAAGGCTTTTTGTTTATATATATTTGACAAGAAAGGCAATTTTGAAATTTATAAAAGAACTTACGGAAATCCGTAAAGTTATTATTAAAATTCCATGCACCTTTGATGAAAATGTTTTTGAAAAACTAATATTATTAGGAGATAATTAAAATAAAAAAATATGAAAGTAGAATCAGTATTAATTAAAAATTTTAGACTTCTAAAAGATTTAAAATTAGATTTAGAGGAAGATTTATCACTTGTTCTAGGAAAAAATAATTCAGGAAAAACTTCAATATTGAGTGCTCTAGATAAATTTATAAATCAATCTGAAAATAAAAAAATTTCATCAGATGATTTCAATATATCATATAAAGAAGAAATTAAAAATTTAATAGAATCATCAGATGAATTGACCGAAGAAAATTTTAATAAACATATCCATGGCATTACTTTAAGGTTAATTGTTTCTTATTCTGATGAAGATGATTTTGAAAATATATCAAAATTAATGATGGATTTAGATCCTGATAATAATTATTTGATTTTAGGATATGATTATTCTTTACATTTTAATGAATATAAAATTTTAAGATCTGACTTTAAAGCTTTTAAAATTGATGAGAGAAGAAAACTAGATGAATCATTAGAAAAAGAAAAAGGAAAGCCTCAAAAAGAAAGAAAATTATACAGAGAGAAAGGATTTGAAATTTTCTTTAAGCTATATCATGATAAATATTTCCAGTATAAGAAGAAATCTATAGCATCGGATTATAAAAAGAAAATTATGCTAGAAAAGCATTTCATTGATTTAGATAATATTTCAACAAGAGTAAATTTAAAAAATATTATAAATTTTAAGTATATAAGTGCGAGGAGAAATGTAACGAATAAAGAAGCTGATAAAACCCTTTCTTCTCAAACATCACAAATTTATGAAAGAAGTGAAAAGAATGAAGAGGATACAAGAAGTATAGATGAATTTAAAGAAACATTGATTGAAACAGACGAAACCCTCACAAATGTTTATAATTCTCTTTTTGAAAAAATAGTAGGAAAAGTTGAAAGATTTGGAGGAATAAAAAAAGGAGAATCTGTTATAAAAGTAATTTCTTCATTAGAAAGAAAAGAGTTGCTAAAGGGAAATACTACAGTAATCTATGAACATGATGCATCTAATACCTTACCAGAATTTTATAATGGTTTAGGTTATATGAATCTAATAAGTATGATTTTTGAAATTGAAATACTTCTTCAAGAATTCAAGAGGGCTAAAAATGAAAAACCAGCAGATATAAATTTATTATTTATTGAAGAACCAGAAGCACATACACATCCACAAATGCAATATATATTTATTAATAACATAAAGTCACTTTTGGAAGAGGGTATTATAAAGAATGGATGTAGACATAAAAAACTACAATATATAATTTCTACGCATTCATCACATATTGTTTCTAATTGTAAAGATTTTAATGCTATAAAATATTTAAAAAAAGAAAGTCAAAATAATATTAATTCAAAGAACTTAAAAGATTTGGAAAATGAATATCTAGTAGCAGGAGAGGAGCAAAATTTTAGATTCTTGAAACAATATTTGACCTTAAATAGATCTGAGTTGTTTTTTGCGGATAAGGCTATTTTTATAGAAGGAGATACTGAGAGAATTCTTTTACCTGCAATGATGAAAAAAATTGATTTAGAAGAAGCATTACTTGATAATGAACTTGAATTGCTTTCACAAAATATATCAATTGTAGAAGTAGGAAATTATGCAAATATTTTCGAACGATTTATAAATTTTATTGGAGTAAAAAGTTTAATTATAACTGATTTAGATTCTGTAAAAAGAGATTTTATTAGAGATAGTAAAGGAGAAATAAAAAAAACTAAAAAAGATATAGATAGACAAGCTGACTTTAGTTGTAGGGTTAGAGAAGGGCAAAAAACAACTAATCCAACTTTAAAATTCTTTTTTCCAGGTTCACTTTTTTCTGATTTATTGGACAAATCTGAAGAAGAAAAAAGATTTTTAAAAGGGTCAACTTGGACAAATAGCAAGGATGGTTTTTTACAGATAGCTTTTCAAATAAAAGATGTGAAAGATTATTGTGCTAGAAGTTTCGAAGACGCATTTTTTAATATAGATGAGAATATTAATTTCATAAAGAATAATAGAAGTAAATTCAATGGATTAAAAAACATGCCATTATTTTATGATAATTCAAAGGATGCATATGATTTTGGGGAAAAATGTATTGAAAGTAAAGGTTCCTTTGCTATAGATATTCTTCTAAATAGTGATGAAAATTATAGTGAATGGAAAATTCCCGCATATATAAAACAAGGATTGTTATGGTTACGAAAAGAGCAGATTTAGAAGTAGAGGTTCAAGAAATATTTGAACATATTGACAACGGAAATAATTTTTTGTTGAGTGGCGGTGCGGGAAGTGGTAAAACATATTCTTTAGTTCAAGTTATTAGACAGGTTATAGAGGAGAATCCGTTTATAAAAGTTGCTTGCATGACTTATACAAATGCAGCAGTAAAAGAAATTGAAGAAAGAGTTAATCATAAAAACTTGAATGTAACAACAATTCATGACTTTCTTTGGGATTGTATTAGTAATTATCAAAAAGATTTAAAGAAAAACTTGATTGAATTAATAAATGATAGTAATTCAAAAATAAGTACGATAAATAATGAAAAAGTTGGATTAGATTATTATGACAAATTAGAAAAAATCAAATATGATAATTTTTTAAGGGTAGCGGATGGAATAATTTCACATGATGAAGTTATTATATTAGCGGAAAGAATGTTTAAAAATTCAATAAAATTATGTTCTGTAGTTAAAGATAAATTCCCCTTTATTTTTATTGACGAATATCAAGATACACAAAAAGAAGTAATTGAGATATTTTTAAATCATTTAAAAAACAGTAAAAAAAAATCAATTGTAGGTTTTTTTGGAGATGCAATGCAATCTATTTATGAAGGCGGAATCGGTAATCTTGACGAGTATATTGGACAAGATGATAAGCTACGGGAAGTTCAAAAAACTCAGAATAGAAGAAACCCCAAACAAGTTTATGATCTAGCAAATGAATTACGAACAGATGGATTAGTTCAGAGTCATTCAAATGATAAGAATGCACCAAACATGGATAAAAAATCTGGAGAAGTAAAAAAGGGAAAAGTAATTTTTTATTATAGTCAAGAAGAAAAAAATGAAGTTGTGAAACAAAATTTAATAAAAGCCCATTTATGGAATTTTGAAAACAATAAAGAAACAAAAGAATTAAACCTTACACATAATTTAATAGCAAAGAAAGCTGGATTTCCAAATCTTATTGAGATATATGATAAGGATCCTATAGTGAAATATTTACAAGCAATTAGAAAATATATAAGAATTATAAGTTTTGTTTATGATGAAAATATTATCGTTGAAGATATAATTACTGCACTAAAATCTGTTATAGTTAGTCAAATTACTAGTTTAGGTTTGAAATCCTTCACAGCGTTAAAATTTATTGAAAATTTAAAATCGTTATATCCAACTAAGGAATCAAGAGTCCAAAGCCTATTAGATCAAATTAAACCAATAGAGGATAATACAATAAAAGAGGAGCATAAAGTTCTTATTAGAGAATTTAAAGAAGAAACTGGAATTACTGAGATTGATTTTGTTTATCAAATTAAAGTTATGAAAGAGATCGAAAAAGGATTAGACGTAAAACATATTCATCTTTATAATTCCATAAAGAAAGAAAAGTACCAAAAAGTTAGATCGCTCTTTTTTGATAAAGATAATTTGATTGATGACAAAAAACAAAATGAAGAAGACGAAAGTAAAAAAGGTTCAAAAAGGGATGTATTAATTAAATTTTTGTATAAAATTCAATTTTCTATTGATCTTTATGAACAAAATAAATTCAATGAGTTTTTACAAATAATTGATTTAAAAAAACAAGAAGGGGAAGGTATTATAACTTTTAAAAAGAGGTTGAAAAAAATAATTGACGATTTAAAATTAAAGCGTAACGAAAGAATAGAAAACATATTAAATTTTGTTAATCACACAGGATTATTAAATAGTCACAAAGATGATAGATTTAACAAGTTCATAGTAGAAAAAAAATATCTTTATGACAAAGTTAAAGAAGTAAGTTTTTCTGAGTTTATAAATTTGTATAATTACTTAGAAGGCAAAACACCATTTTCTACTCAACATAAAACCAAAGGAGATGAATTTGATAATGTTTTAGTTGTATTAGATAATGGAAAATGGAATGATTATAATTTTAAATATCTTTTTGAAAAAAGTGGAAACCAAAGTGTTCTAGAGAGAACACAAAAGATATTTTATGTCTGCTGTACAAGAGCGAAAGAAGACTTAGCAGTATATTATTATGGCATAAATAAAACTGAAAATGGTTTAATATTTGAAACTGCAAAAGAATGGTTTGGAGATAATTTAATTGATGTCGATAAATTATAGCTAGTTAAATCCATTTATTTTTGACAATTTTAAAAGGTTTCAAATTCACAGCAACAATCTTAATATATAAAATGCGCAATTCCCATTGCGCATTTTATATATAAGAAAAAAGAATATTATTTCCCTTTCATCAATTTTTCTAAATACTCCACCTTATCCTTTTCAGCCTGAACCAAACGTTCGTAAAGTTCCACCACTTTGTCAAGAGGATTGAAGTTACAAGCATTATGATTAGTATTGCCATTTCCCTGACCATTGTTGGCACTATTATCATAAAAATTATTAAAGAAATTAAAAACAGATTCTTCAGAAAAGTTTTCAATAGCTTCTACCGTAACACCAAGAGCTTTTGCAATTTCTTTCAGTTTTTCGGGATCAACAGTTTCGCTGGATTCAATAACGGAAATATTTTTCTGGCTTGTTCCAATAGCTTCTCCAAGTATTTCTTGTTTCATACCGCGAAGTTCTCTGATTCGGCTTATGTTTCGGCCAATGTGTCTGGGTTTGGTTGCTGTGCTCATAGTTCAAAGATAATAATTATGAATAAAGAAATTAGAAAATGTGAAGATTAGAAAATAGGAAAATGTGTGATGTAAATACTTAAAATGTCGATCAGGCTTAATGGGATATTAAATTATATTAAGAGGTCTTTTTTTGGGATTTTAATTTTAATAAAAAGAATACGTTCAGGGTTAAAAAGATCCAAAAGCTTAACTTTTTAATATCTTTTGAGAAAATATCAAAACAAATATCTGCTACTAAAACTAAAGAACTAATGATCAGAAATATAATATAGGTTTTTTTATTCATGTTTTAAAAATGTTTAGTGATTTGAATGATAATTTTAATTTCGGCCAATGTGTTTGAGTTTGGTTGCTGTGCTCATCTTTCAAAAATAACAATAAAAATGTTAAGAATTGTGGGTTTTGAGTTATGAGTTATATGTTAGTCATTAAATGTGAAAATGCAAACTGTGACTGTAAACTGCGACTGTAAACTGCGACTGCAACTGTGACTGCAAACTGGAACTGTAAACTTTTTCAAAGAACAGACAGTTTCTCTTTCAGGCATTTTTCCTCGTATTGCAGGACCTGGAGTTTTAATTCGTACTGTTCCTGGAGGTGAAGGCTGTTTCTCTCGATAACGCCTTCTAATCGTGCTTTTACGACCGGGAAAAATGTGTCTTTGCGTCTTTTTTCCATTTCGTCTGCTACAAAATCAGCAGCCTGTGATTCGTCTGTCATAAAAGCAAGAAGATCCAAACCTTTCCGCGCAGGCTCATATTTTTCCTGATGTTCTCTGAGTTTTTTGATAATGTTATGCTGACTGATTTGGTTGAGGTTCAGCTTGTCTTCCCAGTGCTTCCTTTGTTCGGGTTCCAGCTGCCGGACAGCAGGAGGATTATTTTTTTGTTGTTCTTCAAAAATGATCATTTTGGCCAGTCTTAGGTAGGCTCTTGTTGGCAGACTGCGTCTTCCTATTGCATACATCGACCAGAGCCCTTGCGATACACCCACTATGTTGGCTATCTCATTGTGCCTGAATCCAAATAGTTCTCCAAATTGTTTCTCCTCTTTCATCACTTTGCTTAAGGTTATTGTATTTTAATATGGTTTACAATTTAATTTCTATTCTCTTTTTACAACACGGTTGTTGTAGATTTTCTGTTGTAATTATTATTTCAACATAAGTTTCTCCAACAGAATTGTTGTAAATTTTTTGTTGTAATTTATTATCTCAACAGAATTTTTACAACACAACTGTTGTACATTTTATTTGGATTTTTGTTTCACAACAGAAATTTTTCAGGTGTCATTTTTAGATAGAAACAAATGTAATAAAAAGATTACATTTTTAGCAAATGTAGTAAAAAATATTTTTTCATCAGAACCTGCGATATATTTGGCTACGGCAGGAATCCTATACTTTATAATCCCCAATACCCCAATAAAAAGAAATATTTTTCTTATAAAAACAAAACTTCATTCCGGGAATCCTCATCTATACAGGAAATTAGGGGAATCTTAAACTGGGATTTTTACTACAAAAACAGGTATTTGTACGCAGTTGTGTAACTCGCAATAACTCTAAATTTGAATTGGCCAATACGGTACAGTCATATTAATGGGAGTTTATAAAATGAAAAAACGGAATAAAATTACACTGGTATTTTCTTTTTTATTCGTCAGCACCTTTTTGTTTTCTCAAAACGAACGATTAATTATTGGCCGTACCACAGGAAAGCTGCTCATTGAAAAAAAGGCACCGATTCGGACTTTTGGTTTTACAAACTCGCTTTCGGGACAGGTTACTTTGCCGGGATCGGAGATCGATATGAAGGTAGGAGATAGTATCAATATTGATTTCTGGAATATTTCGCAGGGAAATCCGGTGTCGCTGTATTGCCGTGAAATTGAATTTGTGCAGCGTACTGCCGAAAATGAAGTCCTGACCAAAAAAGAGCCGGTGCATCATATGGAGCACGGGTTTTATTCTTTTGTGGCTCAAAAAGCAGGAACGTACCTGTATTATAGTCCCGAAAATTATCCTTTTAATCTTCAGGCAGGCATGTTTGGGGTCATTATCATACGTCCGAAAGAAACCGATGTTTTACCCGCTAAAGGGCTGGCTGAGGCACTATGGTGTAGTACTGAAATTGATCCGAAATGGCATACCGATGCGATTATGGGTACGGCATACGATACGAGCAATAAGCCTGTAGTGCTGCCGGATTTCAAACCACAGTACTTTTTAATTAATGGCCAGATCGCCACTAAAAATAAAGGCTTGCAAGTATTGGCAAACAAAAAAGAGGCCGTGTTGCTGCGTCTGATTAATGCGGGGCTGTACCGGAATGACATACAGTTTCCGTCTCAGGCAAAAGTCAGGCTAATTTCCGGAAATGAGAAGAACCTGACTACATTTTCCGGAGCGTGTAAAGTAAAGCTTCCACCGGGCGAATGTATGGAACTGGAGGTTTTTTTAGAAAATGTTTCAGACCAGGAAAAGATCGGGTATCACTTTACAGATCCGGTTTCCAAAAAAATAAGCTACAACGCCGGTATTCCGGTATTTTATTAATATTAAAACCAATACTTATGAAAACAACACTATTTTATTTTATACTCCTTTTTTCGTTTTCGTTCTCCTTTGCACAAAGCAAACCTACTTTTACGGTAGTGGGCAATGCCACCAATAAAGAGAGCGTTTTGAAAACGAAACGACTGGATATTTCTAAAATCAAAGTCGAAAACATTTCCAATAAACCCATCTATCTGGTTTGGGAAACAGTGTCGAATACGTTTCCTAAAGAATGGGATTGTTCGATGTGCCAGCATGGTGCCTGCCAGATCGGAATTCCAAAAGGTTCGGCTTTTAATAAACTCAATGCAGATCAGCAGGGATTTATTGCCATACATGTCATTCCGGAGAACAAAAAGGGCAATGGCATTGTAAAATTTAAGATTTACGATAAAGCCAATCCGGAGTATGCCAAGATTTTAACCTTTGAAGTCGAAGTGCTTTAAAGGAAACTAATAATTCAATATTCACCCAAAAACAAACAACATGAAAAAAATTACGAACTTATTCTTTATTATGCTGATCACAGGATTATCCTTTGGTCAGGGTAATGCCAATGCGAAATATACGCGCTGGAATGTTGATACGCCTGAAGGAAAGGCCAATCTGGTAGCCATGAATACCGCTTTTGAAAAAATGCGTGCCATGGGCTGCGATAATGGCCTGGCCTGGTATTATCAGGGAGCGATACACAATATTCCGACGGTCATTAATGGCAAAAATGTACTTTGTCCGCAATATCAGACCAGTAAAGATAAACTATGGGCATGGGCCGATTGTACGCACAACGGATCAGACAGTGCGTCCCTGAATTTTCTTTTATGGCACAGAATGTACATCTGGTACTTAGAAAAAATTGTCCGTGAATTATCAGGAAAAGAGGACTTTGCTCTTCCGTACTGGAATTACGGCAGCAAGGAAGTTTCCGAAAACATTATGCCGGCACAATTAACAGACAAATCGGGTTCTTTGTATACGGCAGCGCGATATAGTATCCTGAACAACGGTCAGCCGATCCTTCCGGATCAGGTCGATCAGATTCAGTCGGCACTGGGAGAATTACAAACCAACCCTTCTTTCAGCGGAAAGGCCGGATTTAGCAAAAACCTCGAAATTGCACCTCACGGGTACATGCACGATCTTATCGGCGGAGAATATGCCAATCCGGGTGAAACGTATTATAATGAAATCTATCAGAAGGAATATTCAGGTTTGATGGCCAATGTTCCGTCTGCCGGATTCGACCCTGTTTTTTGGCTGCACCATAGTATGATTGACCGTATTTGGGAATCCTGGGATGTTTCGGCTTATGGCCAGCGTCCGAGCCTGGAGGACCTAAAAGCGAATCCGTGGACTTATGAGTTTATCACTCCCGATGGCAAACATATTACCTATACGATGGAAGAAGTATACAAGATTGTTTTTAATCTGGATTATAAATATGATAACCTGCTTTACGGCTCTACGACTCCGGTTTTAGCTTCCAATGAAACGGCATCAAAAAAGAAAATTGCTTTTCAGGATTCAAAAGAGCAGGTGGTTTGGGAACAGAAAGTAGGGAAGGTGCTTGGGACTAGTGCTTTTAGTCATAAAGTAACGAGTACATTGGCCAAAAGCACAAATAAAGTTTTTAAAAGTGCCAATTCTAAATTAGTACTAAATTTAAGTGTATCGGTATACAAAGAACCAAAAGATTACTATACCGTTTTTCTGAGATATCCGGGCAAAGCGGACCAATATGTAGGCACAATGACTTTCTTTGGAGTAGCCCACGATCATGGAATGGAAGACGATCATCCGATAAGCGAAGACGGGATAAAAGTGAATTTCTCCTACTATATTTCAGATGACTTAATCAATACAGACAAGAACTTTGAAATTATCATTAAAAAATCAGGAGCCGGAGATGCTAAAGTAACACTGGAAAAAATTAGTGTAACGAAGGCTAACTAAGAAATAAACTAAAAGATTAAACTAATAAAAAAAACGGCTGTCATCTGACGGCCGTTTTGCATTAACCCATTGGGTGTAATTCAAAACTGGTGTCAGGCTGAGCGGAGTCGAAGCCCTTTTCATGCAAAAAAGCATTCGACTCCGCTCAGGGTGCCCTTCGACTCCGCTCAGGATGACATTGATTTCTATAAGAATAAAAATGTTTTATTGAAATTTCCGTAAATAGCTATTTAATAGTAGCCCGTTGGGTGTAATTCAAAACTATTGTCAGGCTGAGCGGAGTCGAAGCCCTTTTCATGCAAAAAAGCCTTCGACTCCGCTCAGGGTGACATTGATTTCTATAAGAATAAAAATGTTTTATTGAAATTTCCGTAAATAGCTATTTAATAGTAACCCGTTGGGTGTAATTCAAAACTATTGTCAGGCTGAGCGGAGTCGAAGCCCTTTTCATGCAAAAAATCCTTCGACTCCGCTCAGGGCGACATTGATTTCTATAAGAATAAAAATGTTTTATTGAAATTTCCGTAAATAGCTATTTAATAGTAACCCGTTGGGTGTAATTCAAAACTATTGTCAGGCTGAGCGGAGTCGAAGCCCTTTTCATGCAAAAAAGCCTTCGACTCCGCTCAGGGCGACATTGATTTCTATAAGAATAAAAATGTTTTATTGAAATTTCCGTAATAGATAGTTAATAGTAACCCGTTGGGTGTAATTCAAAACTGGTGTCAGGCTGAGCGGAGTCGAAGCCCTTTTCATGCAAAAAAGCCTTCGACTCCGCTCAGGGCGACATTCATTTCTATAAGAATAAAAATGTTTATTGAAATTTCCGAAATAGATAGTTAATAGTAACCTGTTGGGTGTAATTCAAAACTGGTGTCAGGCTGAGCGGAGTCGAATCCCTTTTCATGCAAAAAAGCCTTCGACTCCGCTCAGGGTGACATTGATTTCTATAAGAATAAAAAAGTTTTATTGAAATTTATAATTTTTATGTATTTGTTTTTCAGATCACATCAGCGTTTCAGTAAATTACCCCCAACGCGTTAATTACTATTTATTTCTATATTTGCAGTATACAAAATCATGGATCATGAACTACAAAATATCATTTCAGGAAAGAGCCAGGTTAGGCATGGAAATACTATCCAAACAATCTCCCGTTACCTTAGAAAAAGCAAGAGCCCAGGCGGAACGTTTGAGTCAGGAAAGCAAATCAAAAGTGAAGAAAGAGCGTTAATAAGAGAATTTTGTAACAGGAATAGTTTTTGGATTACCTTTATAAATATGAATGCTTTTATCTCTTCGGGTGCTGAGCAAAAAGTGTATCTTCAAAACAAACATAAAGTAATCAAGCTTAACGATACTATCTACTACGAATCCTGGGAAGATTATTTGAATAATTTACTACTACATAATTATTTCTTTCCGGATACCGCTTACCAGTTAATCGGGTTTTATGAACAAAAGGATATACTTTATGCTGTTGTCGAACAGAAATTTGTAGAATCTAATAGTACTACAAAATTAGAATACGTCGGGGAATTTTTAATTTCAAACGGTTTTATAAATACCAGAAATAACGATTATTTTAATCCTGAAGCAGGCATTATCCTTGAAGATTTGCACGACGAAAATGTTCTGACTTTTGATAGTAATCTGTTTTTTATCGATACAGTTTTTTATCTTACAGAAGCATTTTATAAATTATAGTGATTTGGTAATAAGAATAAAAATATAGAAAAACGGCTGTCAGATGACAGCCGTTTTGCGTTGGTTATAGTATTTTGATTATGAATTTTGCCCGTAAATTTTAGCGTAAAGATCTTTATAGATTTCTTTGATGATTTTACGTTTCAATTTTAATGTTGGAGTCAATTGTCCGCCATCGATAGACCAGACATCCGGAGTCAGTTCAAAACGTTTGATTCTTTCCCAGTGACCGAATTTTTCGTTGATTCCTTCGATTTCTTCGTCGATGCGTTTGATGACATCCGGATTGGAAGCGATTTCGGCATTGGAACTTCCCAAAGTAATTTTATGGATTTTAGCCCATTCTTTTACGAATTCAAAGTTAGGCTGAATAAAAGCAGCCGGCATTTTTTCGCCTTCACCAATTACCATGATCTGCTCAATAAAACGCGATTGTTTCATGGCATTTTCAATCAATTGCGGAGCGATGTATTTTCCGCCTGAGGTTTTGAACATTTCTTTCTTACGGTCTGTAATTTTCAGGAAACCTTCACTGTCAATTTCGCCAATATCCCCGGTGTGGAAATACCCGTCCTGTAAAGCTTCTGCTGTTTTTTCAGGGTCTTTGAAGTAGCCTAACATAACGTTTGGACCTTTGCATAGGATTTCTCCGTCCTGCGCAATTTTCACTTCAACGTTACGGATTACTTTTCCAACGGTTCCAATTTTGAAACCTTTGTTTCTTTGGTCGTTTACAGCAATTACCGGTGAAGTTTCAGATAAACCGTACCCTTCCATAACCGGAATTTCGGCAGCGGCAAAAACTCTTGTTAAACGCGGCTGTAAAGCAGCACTTCCGGAAACCATTAAATCTAAATTGCCTCCCAAACCTTCTTTCCATTTACTGAAAATAAGTTTTCGGGCAATTTTTAACTGAAATTCGTACCAGAAACCATTGGCTCCGTAAGGCTCGTATTTTAAACCCAGGTCAATAGCCCAGAAGAATAATTTTTTCTTTATTCCGGTTAATTCGCCGCCTTTGGCGTAAATTTTATCGTAAACCTTTTCCAGAAGTCTTGGAACAGCCGTAATCACGGTTGGTTTTACTTCTTTCAGGTTATCACTGATTTTGTCAATAGATTCTCCAAAATAAACAGAAACGCCATAATACTGATAGATGTATAAAATCATTCTTTCAAAAATATGACAAATAGGAAGGAAGCTCAATGCGGTGCTTTTTCCCGGATCAAAAGGAATTCTCGGTGCACTGTCCAACACATTCGAAACAATATTGTGGTGGGAGAGCATTACTCCTTTAGGTCTTCCTGTAGTTCCTGAGGTATAAATAATAGTAGCTAAATCATCCGCTTTTATACTGTCTTTTCTCGCTTCCACTTCAGCCTGATTGCTTTCGTCTGCACCCAAAGTCAGTAATTCGGACCAGTGTTTGCAGCCTGCAATTTCGTTAAAGGAATACACCTCTTTTAACGTCGGAACGTTGGCTTTGATCGCATTTACTTTCTGAAGTACTTCATCATCGGACACGAAGCAGTAAATACTTCCGCTGTGGTTTAAAATATATTCGTAATCTTCTTCGGCAATCGTTGGATAAATCGGAACGTTCTGTGCCCCGGTCTGTAAAATACCAATATCCATGATATTCCATTCCGTGCGGTTATTTGAAGTGATTAATGCAATTTTATCCTCTTTCTGAACGCCCATACGCAATAATGCTCTTGATACGGCATTTGCTTTTGCAATATATTCCTGAGTGGATGTTTTTTCCCAGGCTCCATTTTTTTTGGTAGCCAGAGCAACCGGAAGGTCGTAAGTTTCTTGTTGATAATAAGGAAAATCAAAAAGGCGTGTGATTGAAACCATGTTTAATATATTGAATTTTACCGCAAATTAAATAAAAAATGGGTATAATTTTTAGTTTTATGAAATTTTATGGCAAAAATTACAGGTACTATTAAAAATCAACGAAAACGTTTTCTTTTTTATAGCAAATTTTAGTAAAAAGCGAGAAATGTTTAATTTGTGGGACGCGATTTACTGCACATTAAAATCTTCGTAGCTTTTTACTCTTTCTCCCATCAGGAACATTTTCTTTTTGGCGAAATGGATAGAAAGCTGGGTGTAATTCCACTCATCACTGTCATTGGTTCGGTACCAGAACGTATAGGATTTACTGTTGAAGCCTTCCTTAAAAACCGGAACACCTTCTTCGGTACATTCAATTCCCCAGTTGATCTTTTTCTTGCTTAAATCGTCGTTCTGAATCACTCCTGTACCGTCCGGATTTAATACTGTGCTGGGCTCTTTTTGCCCGATAGGTAAAAAAGTTCCCTGTATCGGATATTCGATAGTAGTAGTGATATAACGCTCACGGCCTTTGTAAAGGATTTTGTCTATATTAATTTCCTGTGAATAGGATTGGGTAGCAATAAAAAATAATGCAAAGAGGAATGCTTTTAAAATTTTCATTTCTATGTAGGTTTTAGTTGTTTTTGGGCCTTCAAAAAATTCCGTGGCAGGATTTTTTAGGCGAATATAGTTCAAATTTCTATAAAAAATGAATCCAAATTACAAGAATGAGAATTTTTTTAAACAATTCATTTCCAAAGGGAAATTACTCGGTTGAAAATTGATTTTCGAGTAGTTTTTCTTTAAAATCAGATTTGAAAGTATAGGCAAAAGTAAGCAGCAATGCCCGGGTGTCTGATTTTGAAGTCCGGTTGCTGTTAAAGAGGGAAGTATTGTTTTTATAACCGCTTTCAAGTGTATTGAACATATCGGTAACCACAAGTCCTAAACGCGCATTTCCTTTTCCTAATTTTTGCTGAAAACCCAGGTCAGCATTATAAACCGGAATTCGTTTTCCCTGCGGCGTAGCCAGTGCCGAATTGTAATTGCCGATGAGCTGCAGTTTAGCGCCTTTCCACGGAATAAAATTATGAATCATTTTTCCGTACCAGCTAAAAGCATTCTGAACCACGTCCTGAGCCAGGTTGTCCGCCTTTATGTTTTGCTGAAAAGCCGTTACACTAATGTTGGCATCATAAAAAGGAGCCGGTTTAAAACTGAAAATAGTTTCTAAACCATAGGTAATTGTTTTTCCAATGTTTTCAGGGCGCAGTAAAACAACACCATTGTCCTGAAGCACTGCATATTGTTTGATGGTGTTGTTGGCATTTCTGTAAAAAGCATTGGTGGAAAACGAATAGTTATCCCATTCGGTATTGTAACTCATTTCAACGATATGGATGATTTCAGGCTTTAAATGGGGATTTCCGGTATGCGGATTCAAAGCATCGGTGATGTCTATAAATGGATTCAGATTGTCTAAATCAGGCCGATTGATACGCTTGCTGTACCCGAATTTTAAGAATTCATCGGTTTTTAGGTTCCGCTGCAAAGAAGCCGATGGAAATAGTTTAAGATAATGATTGGAAAAAGCATCGCTGTTGGTTTGTGTTTTTCCGCTATTGGAAACCTGCTCGCCGCGAATCCCCAGGTTGTATTTCCATTTTGGATTTTCTGTGCTTCCAATAAAGGAATTCAGCATTCCGTAAACGGCATTTATTTGTTCATCAAAATCAAAAATATTACTGGCGAGCGGATTAATTGCATAATCGTTATTGATTTGATCTGAGCTTTGAAAATCGGAATTGAAAAATCGGAAGGTTCCTTTGTACCCCGTTTCGATTATTGATTTTTCTGCAAGCGGAAATGTATAGTTGAGGGTAGCATTCGAGATGTTTTCTTTTTCATAATTATGAGTTCTTTGCAAAAAAGGATTTCCGGTCAGCATTTGATTTTCATCGTAATTATTGGTGTCAATATTGGTGTTTTCCCTGTGGAAATTATAAGATGAGGTAATGCCCGCATTCAGGCTTTTGCGGTCATCAGAAAATTTACGGTCGTAATTAAAAGCGAATTCGGCTACTTTCGAACGTTCTAATTCCAAAGAATGTCTGGTATTATTGGAGAAAAAATCATTGGTGTTGGTATTGACTTTTGTCTGTAAGGTTTCATCATTATCCTGCGTTTCCAGATTGCCAAGTGCTTCAAGAGAAAACGTATTTCTTTCGTCCGGGGTAAAATCAGCATTGAATTTTAAATTTTGAAGGCCTTCCGTACGTTCGTCATTTCTGTTTTGATTAATGAAATGTTCGTCATCAATCAAATAATTGGTGCGGTCTCCTTTTATTTTTTTAGTTCTTCCGGCAAAACGATTGTCATAGGCCAGGCCAAAATTCCATTTTTCTGTTTTCTGGTTCAGCTGCACGGAACTGTTCATTCGGCCTTTGGCTCCAAAGCCACCGCCCAGCACTACCGCACCGTTAAGGCCGTTTTGGTTGTTTTTTTTAAGTTTAATATTAATGATCCCGCTTTCTGCATTGGCGTCGTATTTTACGGTCGGATTGCTGATGACTTCAATACTTTCGATGCTGCTTGCCGCGATCTGGTCCATATTGGTAATGGCGGAGTTTTTTCCATTAATTAAGATCATGGGTGTTTTTCCTCTGAGTGAAATAGCGCCATCTGCGTCAACAGCAACTGTCGGAATACTTTTCAGCATATCTGTGGCAGTTCCGCCGGTTTGTGAAATATTCGAAGCCGCATTAAAAACAAAGCCTTCGTCTGTTTTGTGAATTTGTTTTTTTCGTGAATTTACGGTCACCGCATTCAATACGTGGGTATCATTTTGTAAGACAGTTGTTCCGAGACTGAGCGGAGCACCTGCCAATTTTATCTTTTGAGAGACGGTTTTAAATCCGATTAACCTGAATTGCAACTGATAATCACCTGAAGCTATATTTTCGAGTAAAAAATTTCCTGAAGCATCGGTCACGGCATACGAAACTACTGTAGTGGAGTCGTTGCTGCTTCTCAGCACAACGTCAACAAATTCTACGGGAAGCTTCCCGTCGGTCACAGTTCCTTTTACAGCAGCTGAATTTTGACTGAATGTATATGGGCTTATACTAAATAAAAGGATCAGCAGTGTTATTTTTTGCAGGTAAATTTTCATAAAGACAAAGATATTTATCGAATGAAATACACTGAAATAAACTGTCTTAAGATACTATTAAATTAAGCTTAGCCTGTTTTAAGGGTTTCATTGCCAGGCAAAAAAAGGGTCTTTTTCCCCTGTAAAAAACAGGAAGTGACATAAGAGACATAAAGCCTGCAGATGATAGTTTTGAAATGAATTAAAAGCGTAAGCCGAAAAGCAAAAGAGTAGGCATTATTTTAAAAATATAGAAGATGGAAACAACTTTCTTTTTGATAATGGGATGGTGCGGTACAGGTTATCCGGGATGGTTAAGGGATTTATTGAAAAAATGGCCGCCACCGCCACCGGATCCGGAACCATGGCGTCATATCAGTCTTATTGTTTTAGGACTGGTGGCTGGATTAATAGGCGGGCATTTCTTTAGCAATGCTATTGTAGAAAATCAGTTTTTTGCAGGTCAGCGCGCGATTGCTGCCGGATTGTTTGCTTTCGGAGTATCGAATATGGCCACCGGAATCGCTTCCTCACTAAAACGTTAAAAAAAAAATGCCCCGGCTATTAGGGATAGCGTCGGGGCAATTTTTTACAATTTATTTTTAAAGGTGTATGTGAGGGTTTTTGCCACGACCCGAGCGATAGCGAACAGGCGAAGCAATTGCACGAATTTTCACGAATTAACTATTTGCTTATTGCAAATAATTGAGCCGTTTTAATAATTATTTTAAACCTTTATTCCGATAGCTATGGGAGTGGTTATTTAAAAAAAATTAAAAATTAAAAATTCGTGAAAATTCGTGCAATTGCTTCGCCTGTTCGCTATCGCTCGGGTCGTGGCAAAAAAAAACGCTCGAATTATCGGGCGTTTTATATTTTTTTTTAGATTTTCTCAATCCATTTTCTGGCATTGACAAAAGCTTCATGCCAAGGGGAAACCTCGTCGTTTCTGTCTTTTGGGTAGTGTGCCCAGTTCCATTGGAAAGTCGAACGCTCAATATGAGGCATCATCACCAAATGTCTTCCGGTTTTGTCACACATCATTGCGGTGTTATAATCCGAACCGTTAGGGTTTGCCGGATACCCTTCGTAAGCATATTTAGAAACAATGTTGTAGTTTTCTTCGGCTAAAGGCAAATTGAATTTTCCTTCTCCGTGAGAAACCCAGACTCCTAAAGTACTTCCGGCCAATGTCGATAACATCACCGAATTATTCTCCTGAACTTTTACAGAAGTAAAAATACTCTCGTGTTTCTGGCTTTCGTTATGCAATAGTTTTCCGTGTATTTCATGCTCCGGATTGATGACTTCCAATTCCATAAACAACTGACAGCCGTTACAGATTCCGACAGACAATGTGTCTTCTCTTTTGAAGAAATTATCCAAAGCTGTTTTTGCTTTTTCGTTGTATAAGAAAGCTCCGGCCCATCCTTTGGCAGAACCTAAAACATCGGAATTAGAGAATCCACCCACAGCACCGATAAACTGAATGTCTTCCAGTGTTTCACGACCTGAAATCAAATCGGTCATGTGAACGTCTTTTACATCAAATCCAGCTAAGTACATAGCGTTTGCCATTTCACGCTCGGAATTACTTCCTTTTTCACGGATAATAGCAGCCTTAGGTTTTGGTTTCGAAGCGTCGATTACTGGTTTTTTTCCTGTAAAATGTGCCGGAAACGTATAGTTTAAAACCTGATTTTTATAATTTTCGAAACGGGCCTGGGCTCTTCCGTTTTTAGATTGTTTCTGGTCTAGTAAATAAGAAGTTTCGAACCAAATGTCTCTATATTTTTCAATATCCAAATTATAAATTCCAAATTCCAAACTTGGCGTACTTTGCACGGAACCAATTTTGAAAAATTCGATATTGTTTCCTTTTAATTTAGCTTCAACATCTGCGTCAGATTTCGCCTGGAACACAATTCCGATGTTTTCAGCGAAAAGGATTTTCAACAAATCTTTTTCCGCGAAAGCAGAAAAATCAATTTTAGCACCCAGATTTACATCCGCAAAACACATTTCCAGTAAAGTGGTAATTAAACCACCGCTTCCGATATCGTGTCCTGCCAGGATCTGATCGTCTAAGATTAATTCCTGAATCGTATTGAACGCCGTTTTAAAGAAAGAAGCATCTTTTATGGTAGACGTTTCTTTTCCGATCGTATTTCTGATTTGTGCAAAAGAGGAACCTCCCAATTGGAAAGCATCCTGAGACAAATTGATATAATAAATAGAATCTCCGTTTTTCTGTAAAACAGGTTCTACTACTTTTTTGATGTCGATACAATTTCCTCCCGCAGAAATAATAACCGTTCCCGGTGCGATTACTTCGTCGTTTGGATATTTTTGTTTCATCGAAAGGGAATCTTTTCCTGTCGGAATGTTGATCCCCAATTCGATTGCAAATTCTGAACAGCCTTCAACGGCAGCGTACAAACGAGCGTCTTCCCCTTCGTTTTTACAGGCCCACATCCAGTTGGCTGATAACGATATTCCTTTCATTCCGTCTTTAATCGGAGCCCAGATAATGTTGGATAACGATTCGGCAATAGCATTTCTGCTTCCTGCCACCGGATCAATCAAAGCAGCAATAGGGGCGTGACCAATAGAAGTCGCGATTCCTTCTTTTCCTAAATAGTCCAAAGCCATTACACCTACATTGTTCAAAGGCAATTGTAACGGTCCTGCATTTTGTTGTTTGGCTACTTTTCCACCTACACAACGGTCTACTTTATTCGTAAGCCAGTCTTTTGAACCCACTGCTTCCAAACGTAAAATGTCTTTTAAATAACTTTCGAAATCATTTGCCGAATACGAAACATCAGCATATTTCCTGTCGATTGTTTTATCGGTCATGATCGTTTTAGGAGAACTTCCGAAGAAATCTTCCAATGCATAATCCATCGGTTTTGAACCATTTGATTTGGATTCGAAAGTAAAACGGTGGTCTCCCGTTACATCTCCAACCTGATACATTGGGGAACGCTCTCTGTCGGCAATTCTTTGTAAAATGTCAATATCTTTCTGACCGATCACCAATCCCATTCTTTCCTGAGACTCGTTTCCGATAATTTCTTTTGCTGAAAGTGTCGGGTCTCCAACCGGTAATTTATCTAAATCGATTAGGCCTCCTGTTTCTTCCACTAGCTCAGAAAGACAGTTTAAGTGTCCGCCCGCACCGTGATCGTGAATCGAAACAATTGGGTTATGATCGCTTTCCACCAAACCACGAATGGCATTGGCAGCACGTTTTTGCATTTCCGGATTCGAACGCTGAATCGCATTTAACTCAATTCCTGAACCAAAAGCTCCGGTATCGGCAGACGAAACTGCAGCACCACCCATTCCGATTCTATAATTTTCTCCTCCCAGAATAACGATTTTGTCGCCTTCCTGTGGTTTCTTTTTGATTGATTGATCCAGTTTTCCGTAACCAATTCCGCCCGCCTGCATGATTACTTTATCGTAACCAATTTTACGGTCGTTTTCCTGATGTTCGAAAGTTAAAACCGAACCTGTAATTAACGGTTGCCCGAATTTATTTCCAAAATCAGAAGCCCCGTTGGAAGCTTTGATTAAAATGTCCATTGGAGTCTGGTACAGCCATTTTCTTTCTTCAACTGCATTCTCCCATTTTCTGTCCTCCTGAGCAGAATCAGCCGATTTCAGACGTGAATACGAAGTCATATAAACCGCAGTTCCTGCCAATGGCAAAGAACCCTGGCCACCTGCTAAACGGTCACGGATTTCTCCACCAGAACCTGTTGCTGCTCCGTTAAAAGGCTCTACAGTGGTTGGGAAATTGTGTGTTTCTGCTTTTAATGAAATAACCGAATCAAATTCTTTTACTTCATAAAAATCTGGTTTGTCAGCTGATTTTGGTGCAAACTGCTGCACTTTTGGTCCTTTTACAAAAGCAACGTTGTCTTTGTAAGCAGAAACAATATCGTTAGGGTTTTCCTGTGATGTTTTCTTGATTAATTTGAATAAAGAAGTTTCTTTTTCTTCACCGTCAATAACAAAAGTTCCGTTGAAAATCTTGTGACGGCAGTGCTCTGAATTGGCTTGTGAGAAGGCAAAAATTTCAGAATCGGTTAGTTTTCTTCCCAGTTTTGCCGCAAGATTGTCTAAATAATCTACTTCTTCCTGGCTTAAAGCCAAACCTTCTACTTTATTGTAAGTCGCAATATCATCGATTTCCAGAATAGGTTCCGGCTGTACGTTGATCGTAAAAATTTCCTGATCCAGCTGGCTGAATTTTTGAGAAAGCATCGGATCAAAATCGGTAAAATCTTCCGTTGCCGGATGAAATTCCTCAATTCTGATGATGCCCGGGATACCCATGTTCTGAGTAATCTCTACAGCGTTTGTACTCCAGGGTGTGATCATCGTGGCGCGGGGACCAACAAAAAAATCCGACAGCGCGGATTTTTCGATCTTATTGGAGTTGGCAAAAAGCCAGTTTAGTTTTGAAATGTCTTGAGCCGAAATTTCGTTTTGCGTTTGTACTGCAAAAACAGTTTTGCTTTGGTTTTCAAAGAAATGGATCATTTTGTGTAGTTTGTTGTATTGAGGTGCAAATTTAGTGTAAATAAATAGTAAGCGCAAATTTGAAAACGAAGTCTTTTAAAAAAAATAAAGGATGCTTTTTTTACCATATAAGTGTTCAAAGGTTCAAAGGCGCAAGGGTGCAAAGGGACAAGGGAACAAAGTTTGAATTTAAGCCTTACAAATAAAAAACTTTGCGGCTTTGCGACTTTGCGTGCAAAAATCCATACGCTTTTTTTGACCATGTAAGTGATGTAAGTTCATTTAAGAAGTTCGATTTTGTTTTGTTTTTTAATCTCCCGCAGATTTAGCAGATACAAAGATTAATAAAAGATTGAGCGCATTTATAATAGAAATAAATCTGCTCAATCTGCAAAATCTGCGGGAAAATTAAATTTTAAAATTTACTAAAACAAAAAAGCGGCAATTTGCCGCTTTTTACTTACTGAAAATATAATTTTATTAGTTGATGATAATCTTTTTATACACTGTTTTTTCATCTTTCGTGATGACAACAATGTATATTCCTTTAGCCAGATGACTAACTCCTATTTCGGGATTGGTAATGTTTTGTTTTTCGAAAACTTTTTGTCCCGAAAATGAAACGATTTCAATAGAATAAGGAGCGTCTGAGTTAGTATAACCGATATTAAAGTTTCCGTTGGAAGGATTCGGATAAATTATAATTTCATCAGAACCGGAAGTTTCCTCTTCTTTGGCTGCAATGGCTGTTTTGCTTGCTAGGTTATTACAGGTATCTGTGGTATACGAATCCCATTGTGAACTTAAATTGAAAGTTGTTGATGGAGAAGTTACCGTCGATTTTCTTCTTAAGGTAACATCTACGGCAAAGTTTGCAGTTCCGCCATTGAAAGTTCCGATGATGTCGATCAAAACGCCGTTTTTGAATAAACCTACAGCGTCATTTCCGTTAAACATTAACTCCGTTCCGCTGGTCGAAATATTGGCTGCGCTTGTAGAAAAACAAGTCGAAGAAATAGAACTGTTTACAATTACAAATTTACTTCCTGTCGTTAAAGTTCCGCTCAGGGCTAAACCGGTACTCCAGGCACCTGCACCATTCGTTTGTTTTTTAACCGTATAGGCTGATAAACTAACGGAGCTTCCCGTATTGTTGGCAATTTCCAGCGCTTTATTATTTCCGGAACCTTCAATATATTCAGAGAAAAGCAAATCGGTTGCAGTTCCTCCGGTTCCGCTGCTATTGGTAGTAACCGCTATCGTACTGCTTGAAGCGGAAGTATTTCCTGCTGCATCTTTAGCTTTTACATAAATAGAATAACTTGTTGAAGCCGTTAAACCTGTAATAGTTGCCGTTAAACCTGAAACAGTTGTTTTCAGAACGCTATTGGCGTAAACATCATAACCTGTCACGGCTACATTGTCTGTAGAAGCATTCCAGGCAACTGTAATAGATGTTGAAGTTTTTGTTGTTGAAGCCAAACTTGTTGGAGCAGTTGGAGCTGTAGTGTCTCCGGAAGGAGCAGTACCTCCCCAGATTTGATTTACATATTCCGGATGATCGATATACGGATTCCTGTTGTTCTGACGGGCATAAACGGCATTGTTTCGGGCAATTTCTCTCGCACTTACCGGATCTTGTGCATTCCACGCTAAAAGAACGTTTAGGAAAGCAGTTGTAAATACTTTATTGCTGGAACCGTCAAACATCGCATAAGAATAACCTGCAACGGTATTTTCGTAACGGGTTGCAAAATAAAAATACATTCGGGCAATATCGCCTTTGAAAGCATTTACAGGTTCGAAAACAGTTCCCGAATATCCGGATACGGCACTTGAACCTAATTTGCTTCCGTTTTGAGAAGTATAAGTTGCTGAACTCACGGTTCCATGCGGATAATTAGAACGTATCCCGTTTACTTTTCCGTCGGTTGGTGTGATAAAATGAGCATCGGCAACCATTGGTGATTGTTCGTTAAAAACAGATTGCGGAATGATGTGTTCCCTGTTGTAGCAATCTCCTTCTACGGAATAACTGCCACATCTTTGTGTGCTTCCTGTAGTATAGTTGTAAGGATCTGTTCCGGACGGATTTTCAGAATACATGTCCAAAACAGTTCCGTCATTTTCGTAGAAATTATCAACATCGGAAGTTTGATAAGTCGTATACAAACCGGCATATCCGTTATCGGTATGACCTTTAATGATGTTATATAATTGTGTTTTTAAAGTGTAACCGGTTCCGGTGGCAGTGCTGTAGTAACCCGATGGGATTTGCGCAAAACCCGCGATAGTGAAGACCAGTAATAGAAACGAAGAGTAGCTTTTTTTCATAAAATTTGTTTAATGTTTGGTTGGTAATAAATTGATTAATAGTGTTTTAATTTATTGTTGTACCAAATCTACTACTTTTATGAATACGCTGGGTTAAGGAATGATTATTTTTAGATATATATTCTTACGGTTGTTTTTTTTACCATTTAAGTGTTCAAAGGTTCAAAGGGACAAAGGTGCAAAGTGACAAAGTTTGAATTTGAGCCTTACAAATAAAAAACTTTGTCACTTTGCGTCTTTGCGGCGAAATTGAAGGAACCTTAAATGAACTTATATCACTTATATGGTAAAAGCGTCCTGTTTGCGCTTTGTAATAAATCTTTATTTTGGAAAGTCAGCACTCTGGTAAGCACCCAAATCCGGCGGAGAAGTTCTGGTAGTTCCTAAAATGTCTAACGGAATTATATACGCCTGATCTCCTTTCGCGAAAGCGGCAGAAGTTTTATCAATATTGAACTTGTTCTGAGAGACGTTATAAAACTTTGGATTTTCATTCAGAATGATGTTGGTATAATGCACGGCATCATCTTTAAACTGATAATCGGGATTTTTGCTGGTGCTGCTGAATTTCAATAAACAATTGTTCAGTTGATAGACAAATTGCGCATTGGTGCCTTTGTCCAGATTAAATTCATTGGTACTGGAACCATAAATAATACAATTGTTAAAAGTAGCCTGAGTCAGGTCTTTCGTTTCCGGAGTTGCTCCGGGCAGGCGGTTGCTTAAGTTAACGGCAAACTGGTCGCTGCTTGGCCAGTTGTTGTAAAAAGTAGCCTGCGTAAAGCTATAATCTCCGCCATAAACACAGGATAAAGCTGCCAGACCGGAATAATTAATGACAATATTCTCCCCTTTGATTCGTGCATGCTTCGCTAAAATGCCGTATTGCGAACAGTTATAAATTTGTGTGTTTTTTAGCTGAACCGTTGTAGCGTCCTGGTTTCTGATGGATAAACCAATGGTTGCATTTTTTAGTGTCAGATGATTGATGGCATGATTGGTACTCCCGTCCGCGAGAATAATGGCGCCCCACTGTCCGGGAATATCCGAGTAAAGGGACTCTAAACGATCGCCTTCAAAAACAACTTCATTTTCTGATTTTTCAGTTGTTGAAACCGCTCCGTTAATGTGCAGGGAAGCATTTTTATCTACAAAAAGCCCCGAATTAGCATGAAAAAACACCTTGGAACCGGCTTCGAAAGTGACGGTTTTATTTTCAGGAACTCCTGCGTAACCATAAATAACATACGGTTTTTGTTTCGTAAAAAGGAGTTCATTTCCGTTTGCAGCATCATTTTCATCGAGATAAAAACCATCCACAGCTTTACCATCGATCTGAATTTTTTCCTTGCTTCCGTCCGGATTTTGTTTGGGATATAAAAAAACGGCATCCTGAATTAAGGTAACCAAAGCCACTTTTTGAAGATTAGCGCCGCTGTCAAATTGAATTTCGTCGGTATATAAAAAATCAGTCGGATCAGCATCTGTAATATCTGCCGTTGTTTCTATAAAAATGTACAAACTGTCTTTGGCCAGAAGGGTAACATTATTGAAGATTTTGCCATTGTTTCCGTTTGTTCCGTCCACCGTCATTCGGTATTTGGAACTTAGCCCTTTTTTAAGCTGAATAACCGGAATCGAAATATCGTCTTTGCTTTTGTTGTACACCTTAAGCTGGTAAGTAGCGGAACCAATGTTTTTAAAAACCGTATCCAGATAAACGGTATCTTTTGAAAACTTTAAATTCCCGGAACTGGCAACGGTGTCAAAATCAGTCCGGCAGGAACTGGCAGTTAAAAATATTCCGAAAATGAAGAGGATATAGTAGTGACGCATCTGAATATGTTTGTTGTTTTTTGCCACAGATTTAAAGATTTAAATGATTTTCTACTTTAAGTAAATAAACTTTTTAATCTTTGGTAATCTGTGCCATCTGTGGGAAAAAATATAATTTTCAGCCAAAGATAAATTTTGATTGTTGGTGTAAAAATAACAAAAAACTGACAGGTTCGAAGATCATTTTAATAATACAATTGTATTTTATAATTTGTATCTCTTCTTTTCTTTAATTTTACGGCTTTAAATTCCATTTTAATGAATTATACAAAAGAACAAATATTAGAGCGTTGCAATCAGTTCACTAAAAACACACTGATGGAAACGCTGAAAATAGAATATATAGATGCAGGCGAAGATTTTTTAGTAGCCAAAATGCCTGTAAATCCGAGCGTTCATCAACCAATGGGACTTTTACACGGCGGCGCTTCGGTTGCTTTGGCTGAAAGCGTTGGAAGTGCAGCTTCCTTTTTCTTTATAGACCCAAAAGAGCAGGAAGTCCGAGGCATCGAGATTTCTGCCAATCACCTGAAAAGTATTCGCGAAGGTTATGTTTTCGGAACCGCACGCATCATTCATAAAGGAAGAAGTATCCATCTTTGGGAAATTAAAATTACCGACGAAGAAGGCAATCTGATTTCACTTTGCAAATTGACGAATATGGTTCTGGACCGAAAGAAAAAATAAAAATTTATTCTATAAAATTAATGACTCAAAAAAATACAGCTTCTGTTTCTGCTACGTTTAAAAAGATGACCATAAAAGCGATTCTTTCCGTTCTTTTCTTTTTTATTGTTTACCTGACCTTGATTTTCTCAGGAATTGGCCTGACTATTCTGGCTGGCTATTGCGGTCTGATGATCATAATTGCAAAACCTATGTTTGTGACTATTATGATTGGCGCGGGATTGTTATGCATGGGAATTCTGGTACTCATTTTTTTGTTCAAATTTATTTTTGTAAAAAATGTTGTCGATCGTTCTCATTTAATTGAAATTACGAAAGAAGAAGAACCGGAATTGTTTGCGTTTATTGGTGAAATTGTAAAGTCAGTAAAAACAGATTTTCCTAAAAAAGTGTATTTGTCTTCCGATGTTAATGCTTCGGTTTTTTACGATTCTAATTTCTGGAGCATGTTTCTTCCTATCAAGAAAAATCTTCAAATTGGTGTTGGACTTATCAATTCAGTTTCAGAATTAGAACTTAAAGCTATTCTGGCGCATGAATTTGGACACTTTTCACAACGAAGCATGAAAGTAGGAAGTTATGTTTACAATGTAAACAGGATTATTCACAATATGTTATACGATAATGATTCGTATCATTCTATTGCCCAAAGCTGGGGAAGTGTAAATGGATATTTTGCTTTTTTTGCGGGACTGGCCGTAAAAATAGTGCAGGGAATTCAATGGGTTTTAAGACAGGTTTATCAGGTGGTCAACTTAAGTTATTACGGTTTGTCCAGACAAATGGAATTTCATGCAGATGCTGTTGCCGCGGGAGTGACCGGCTCTCAGCCTTTGATTACTTCGTTATTGCGTCTGGATTTGGCAGATCATTCTTTCAACAGGGTATTGGATTATTATGGAAACAAAATTCCAAACTCTATTGCTACAAAAAATGTATACGAACAACAGACTTTGGTCATGAATTTTATTGCTGCTAAAAGTAAATTAGAAGTTCAGGACGATTTACCACAATTGACTACAGATTTCCTGAATCGCTACAATAAATCAAAGCTTACTATAGAAAACAAATGGGACACACATCCTAGCATTGAAGACAGGATTTCAGAACTGCAAAAATTAAATATAGAAAAACCACTGGAAAATAAAAGATTAGCCACCTGTCTGCTAAACGATCGTATTGACCTGCAAAGTAAATTTACCGATAAACTGTTTTCGGCAGTTTCATATCCGGATGCTGTTGTTTACAATAAAAACGAGCAGTTTTTTGAAGAGTTTGAAAGTGAGTTCTTATCAGGTTCGTTTAATGAAATTTACAATCATTATTATGATAATAAAAATCCAAATTTATTTGATTTAGAAGCTACGGAATTTACTTCTTCGGAAAAATACGAATTGAGTGATTTGTTTAGTAATGCCTCAATTGATTTGGTTTTCAGTTCGATTTCATTAGAAAAGGACATTAATCTTTTGGAGCAAATTGCTAATGGATTGTACAAAATAAAATCATTCAATTATGATGGTCATAAAATTTCATCAAAAAATTGCAGTGAGCTTATTGATAAACTTAAGGTTGATTTAAAAGAAATCAAAGACAAAATTCTTAAAAATGATACTGCCATTTATTCTTATTTTAAGGAGCTGGCAGATAAGCAGCATAAAGGAGAAGAGTTAAAAAGACAATATAAAGAGTTTTTTGACCTGGATAAGCATTACGATGAAGATTTCGGGTATTATATTAAGATGTTAAATGTCTCTGAATTTATGCATCATGTAGCCACTTTTGATGTTATTGAAAAAAATATGGTTTTGCTAAAAAAAGAAGAAAAGCAATTTAGGATTCAGATCGAAAAGATCTTGGGGAATGATATTTACAGAAAAGCTATTACAACTGATATGAGAGTAGCATTCGATAAATATTTGTCTGAAGAATGGGTTTATTTTAATGGTAATCAATATTTGGACGAAGTTTTACAGTTGCTGTCCAGATCAATGAATGATTATCAGGATGTTTTGTCAAAAACATTTTTTCAGGCCAAAAAAGAACTTTTAGAGTATCAAGCTCAACTTTTAAACTATCATGAATAATTTCTTTTCAAAAATAAAATTACATAAAGAACAAAATTTACCCTTTGTACTTTATTCCAAACCCAATTCCACTAAAATGATTGGGCTGTTACAACAAAATAATATACTGCATACCGTTTCTGATTTTACCGAAAAAGGATTTGTATTTGCTTCTTTTGATGAAAAGCAACTGATCCTGATTCCGGAAAACGAATCTGAAATCATGACTGCTGAACAGGAAAATATTGAGTTCAGTCCGGTTGAAAGGAACGATGCAGATTTTGATCCGGTTGCTAAAAAACAGTATGAAGACTTAGTTGCCAAAGGAATTCAGGCAATTAAAAACGAAGAATTCAAAAAAGTGGTATTGTCACGAAGCGAAAGTGTGGATGTAACCGATTTCGATTTTGTGATGACTTTCCAGCAATTGATTCAATTGTATCCGACTACTTTTAGTTATTGCTTTTTTCATCCCGAAATCGGTTTTTGGATGGGAGCAACGCCTGAACAATTACTAAAAGCCAACGGAAACGTATTTGAAACCACTGCTTTGGCCGGAACGCAGAAAGCCAACTTCGAAGCGGAAATTTCCTGGCAGCAAAAAGAAAAAGACGAACAGCAATATGTAACCGATTTTATTGTAAAAAGATTGCGTGAAGTCGCTTTGTCGGTTCAGGTAACGGAGCCTTACAGCATCAAAGCAGGATCGATCTGGCATATTAAAACCGATATTTCGGGTGTTTTAAATGACAATTCAACTTTGGAAGAAGTAATTGACACTTTGCATCCAACGCCTGCCGTTTGCGGTTTGCCTAAAAAGAAAGCAAAAGCCTTTATCATTGAAAACGAGAACTATGACCGGACTTTTTATACGGGTTTTTTAGGCGAATTAAACAGCAGCCTGGCATCAAACGCGATAAGCTCGGATTTATTTGTAAATTTACGAAGCATGCAGCTTAAGGATGATAAAGCTATTTTATACATGGGCTGCGGCATCACCAAAGAAAGTATTCCTGAGAAAGAGTGGGAGGAAAGCGTCAATAAGTCGATGACGATGAAAAGAGTTTTGAGGAAGTGAAAAAAATAGTGTCAGTCTCAGTTTACAGCCGCACTGCATACTGAGACTGCGACTGCGACCGAGACTGAAAACTGCGACCCAAAACCTGAAACCTGAAACCTGAAACAAAAAAAACAAAAAAACAAAATGAAATTAGATATACTAGCCTTTGGCGCACACCCGGACGATGTAGAATTAGGTTGTGCCGGAACTATTTTAAAAGAAGTATCACTGGGTAAAAAAGTCGGCATCGTGGATTTAACACGCGGTGAACTGGGTACACGTGGTACGGCTGAAATCAGAGACGAAGAGGCCGCCGCCGCCGCAAAAATATTAGGGGTCGTGGTTCGTGAAAATCTGGCGATGCGTGACGGCTTTTTTGCCAATGACGAAAAACATCAGCTGGAAGTCATTAGGATGATCCGAAAGTACAAACCTGAAATCGTTTTGTGCAATGCCATTGACGACCGTCATATCGACCACGGTAAGGGAAGTAAGTTGGTTTCCGATGCATGCTTCTTGTCGGGACTGATGAAAATTGAAACTTCACTTGACGGCGTAAACCAGGAAGCCTGGAGACCCAAAGTAGTATACCATTATATTCAGTGGAAAAACATTGAGCCGGATTTCGTGGTAGATATCACCGGCTTTGAACAGAAAAAAATAGAAGCAATCCTGGCTTATAAAACACAATTTTATGATGCGAATTCGAAAGAACCTGCGACACCCATTACAAGCAAAAACTTCCTGGAAAGCTTAAATTACCGTGCGCAGGACTTAGGAAGGCTTGTTGGGAAAGATTTTGCGGAAGGATTTACTGTTGAAAGGTGTTTGGCAGTCAATAGCTTAGAAAATTTGATGTAATTTTTTCAAATTTTTCTTTGTAGAAGTAAACCTTTGTTATATATTTGCAACCGCTAAGCAAAATGGTGGTTGTAGCTCAGCTGGTTAGAGTAGCGGTTTGTGGTGCCGCGGGTCGCCGGTTCGAACCCGGTCAGCCACCCAGAAATTTAAAGCCTTGAAGAAATTCAAGGCTTTTTTTGTGCGATTAATTTAAATCGAAGTTTTAAATTACAATTCTTAAATTCCAAATTCCAAGTTCGAAATCTCAAATCCAAAATTTTAAATTCCAAATCAAATTTTTTCAATAGAATTGGATCAACATTATTGTCTCATTTCCGATAAGATTTTTTACCCGCACCAAAATTGGAATTTGGAATTTAAATATTGAAATTTACTTTTCTTGCATCTCCGCAAGATTTTTTATCCGCACCAAAATTGGAATTTGGAATTTAAATATTGAAATTTACTTTTTTTGCATCTCCTCAAGATTTTTTATCCGCACCAAAATTGGAATTTGGAATTTAAATATTGGAATTTTACTTTTTTTTGGACACAAAAAAAGCACAACATACAAGTTGTGCCTTAATTGGTTTATTATATTTGGTTGTAGTATTATCTTATTTCCTCGAAAGTGGTTCCCTGTTTAATATCTCCGCTGTTAAACCCTTTTTTGAACCAGTACATTCTTTGTTCTGATGTACCATGAGTAAAGGAATCAGGTACTACATGGCCCTGCATTTTGCTCTGAATGGCATCATCTCCAACTGCATTTGCAGCGCTTAAAGCTTCTTCTATATCTCCGGCATCTAGATTCTCTTTATTGTAATGGGCCCATACTCCGGCATAAAAGTCAGCCTGCAATTCCAAAGCTACAGAAAGTTTATTAGCTTCAGCTTCGCTTTTGCCTTGTTGTTCTTCACGCATTTTTTCTGAAGTCCCGAGTAAGGTCTGAATGTGGTGGCCAATTTCATGCGATATCACATACGCAATTGCAAAGTCACCACCCTTGGCTCCGAATTTTGTTTTTAGTTCTTCAAAGAAGTCCAGATCCATATATACTTTTCTGTCACCGGGACAGTAAAAGGGTCCCGAAGCAGAGGATGCTCCCCCGCAGGCTGTTTCTACAGAACCTCTGAAAAGGACTAATTTTGGCTTTTCG
Source organism: Flavobacterium sp. ENC (assembly GCF_020991415.1). Classification (GTDB taxonomy): domain Bacteria; phylum Bacteroidota; class Bacteroidia; order Flavobacteriales; family Flavobacteriaceae; genus Flavobacterium. The sequence continues at coordinate 216,061 of NZ_JAJMOY010000003.1, forward strand.
TACGTCATGCCATTTTCTTCGAATATCCTGCTCCAGGTGTCTTCATTGTAGGCTAAGACAACCCTCACAAAGTCACCCATTTCTTTCTCTTCTTTGCTTAGCGGTGCTGCTGCTTCAGTTTGCTGTTGTCCGCCCTGCATTTGCTGTAATACATTCCCAACCGTCTGGCCGGTTTCACCACCAAAAACGTTTAGCAACAAAATAATGATACCAATAACTCCGCCTCCTACGGCAACTTTTCCGCCGGATAAGCCTCTTCGGTCTTCAACGTTATCACTTTGTCTTCTGCCTAGCCACTTCATAGTATATTGTTTTAATGGTTGTTGTAATTTTAGTTGTACGAATTTATAGATTTTTTTGAAAATACAGTTATAGCACAGGATTAACTTTTTCTATTTTATCCATTTCGACAATGCTTCTTCAACAGTACCGCGAATAATGGGCTTTGAGATGTAATCGTTCATTCCGGCGGAGATACATTTGTTTCGTTCGTCTTTTTCCGCACCGGCTGTAACAGCGATTATCGGAATGCTTTTACCCGTTAATGTATTCCTGATGGCCCTTGTCGCTTCATAACCGTTCATGATCGGCATCTGGATGTCCATAAAAACCAGGTCCGGGCTTATGTTTTCAATTTGATTTACTGCTTCATACCCATTTTCACATTCGTAAATAAGCGTATTGATATTCAGGTTTTTCAGGATTGTTTTCAGCAACAGCATGTTTACTTTGTTGTCTTCGACAATTAAGATGCTTAATTTTTTTTGATTGGAATAGTAATTCAGATCAAATTCCTTATTGATGGTTTTAGATACAATTTTGTATTTCTCGTTGATGCTTTTATGGCTGATATTTAAATTCAGGTCGAAATAAAAATTACTTCCTTCGTTTATTTTGCTTTTAAGCTGTAAACGGCTTTCCATCAGCGCCAGCAGCTGATTGGAGATGGTTAGTCCTAAACCGGTTCCTCCGAATTTTCGTGTTGTGGAGCTGTCTTCCTGAGAAAAAGCCTTGAATATTTTCTTCTGGTTTTTTTCGAGTATGCCAATTCCGGTGTCCACGACCGAAAATCGAATGATGTAATTATCCTCTGATTTTTGCTCAATAACAGAAACATTTAATTTGATGCTGCCTTCGTTTGTAAACTTAATGGCATTGGATAGAAGGTTGATCAGAATCTGTTTTAAACGTACAATGTCTGTCCAGATGTATTTCGGGACATTTGGATCAACGTTCAGTTCAAGTTGAAGACTTTTTTGGTTGGATTCATAAACGATTAAGTCAAATATTTGGCCTAATATTTTCTGAATGTCGTAGAGGTCTATAAAAAGTTCCAGTTTTCCGGCCTCAATTTTAGAAAAATCAAGGATGTCATTGATGATTTCCAGTAAAGAATGCGCCGATTGATTGATGGTCGTCATGTACTTTTCCTGAATTTCTTCCAGATTGGTTTTCATCAGTAAATGGGTAAATCCGATAATTCCATTCAACGGCGTACGAATTTCATGAGACATATTGGCCAGGAAATCAGATTTTGACTTATTGGCTGCTTCTGCCAGTTCTTTGGCTTTGATGGCATCTTCACTTTCTTTGATTTTCGCCTGGTTTCTGTTTCGGTCTAAAGCGGATGAAATGTTGTTGGCAAGTGTCTGGAAAATGTAGATTTCATCGTCCGTCCATTTTCTTTCTTTAGTGCAATCATCAAAACCGATAAAACCGGAAAAGTTATTATTGGCATACAAAGGCAAAATCAAAATGGACTTGATTTCGTTGGTGACCAGTAAATTTTTGAAAAAAGTATCCTCGAGGTTTTGTGTTAAGGTGCTTAAAACTTTTTTACTTTGGGAATGTTCAATTATTTCTTTTAAATTTTCTTCCGTAAAATTTTGCAGCTCTGTTATCTGATGTTTTACGCCATCTCTGGACCATTTGTATTGCTGGCTAATGGTTTTGGTTTCAAAATCTTTTTCGTAATAAAAGATATGATCGACATTCGAGGCTTCACCAATAATTTCGTAAGTTTCCTCAAACATCTTTTGCGTACTTTTACTCATTAAAAACTTTTCCGTACAAAGTGCCAGTGCAGAAAGCAGTTCACTTTTCAGTTCCAGTTTTTTCTCTGCTTTAAGCCGCATTTGAGATGAAATTGCCAGGGAAATGACATCTGATATGGTTCGGGCGTAATTGATGTCTTCATTGTCCCAGTCCCGTTTTTCTTCGGTACTTTCAAAACAAGCTACACCTGCCAGCTGCCCGTTGAGAAAAATGGGCACGTCCAGCATTGATTTTATTTTATTCTGAATGAAATAAACTTCCTTAAATTCAGAGGTTTCCAGTTTGTTGAAAACATCCGGAGCGTTTATAATGGCTTTGTTTTTTAAGGTTTCAAAATAAATCGGATACGATTCCTTATCGAGAATATTTTTATCACTTAGGGTCTGATTGTCCCAGCTAAATAAGTTTTTGCAGGTGATAATATCATTGGAGTACCGCCAGAAACTAACTCTGTTTGTTTTAGATACTGTTGCAGCTTCCTGAATGATATAATCGATTACGGTTTGAAAATTACTGTAATTTCGAAAATCGGTCGTCGATAATTTTTTGGTGGAGTTGTTGTAGGATTCAATTTTTTCAAGACGTCTTTTTTTCTCGTTTTCGATGTCTTTTATTTCAGTAATATCCCTTGCGATACCTGCAAAACCGATAGTCTGGCCCAGGTCATTCTTGCGAATAATTACCTTTTGGGAAATCCATAATTCTTCGCCGTTTTTCTTTAAAATCGGGATTTCAATCGTTGGATAGTTGATTTCGTTCTGCTCGAGGTTTTCGTAAAAGTCAACCGCATTTTTTATATAATCCTCATGAATGAAATTGGAATAATGCTGCATGATAATCTCATGCTCAAAATATCCGAGAATAGAAAACCCAAATTCATTTACAAAAGTAAAATAACCATCTACATTTATTTCAAATATGATATCCGTAGCGGTCTGAATCAGGTTTTTGTATTGATCCTGAACGATAATCTGCTCCGTAACGTCCTGGCCAATACTGATAATTAAGTCTTCAGAAAACTTTTTATCTTTCCACTGGATGTATTTGTACTCACCGTTTTTATTTTTTAATTTCTGGATATAGAGTTTGTTATCAATTTGATTCTTATTGTGGTTTTCCTTTATGAATTCCTGGTCTTCCGTCAGTTTCCAGAATTTCATTGCCATCACTTCATCCGGAAGATATCCTAAAATGGAAGTAATTGTTTCGCTGCAAAACAGTATTTCCCCTTTTTGATTTGTCGCAATGGTCAGGGAATTTCCTTTGTGCACAATTTCATTTGTAAATCTGAAATTATCACGACTGTTTAATAAAACGGCATATTTTACCTGATTGATAATAAAAATCAGAATTGAAAAATTGATTAATAATATCGAGGACTTTAATGGAATTAAATGAAAAACAATTGTTATAATCTGAAATGTAAAAGCCAGTGCAACAAAAAACCAATACATTCTGATTGGTTTTAAAATATTATAAGCAAAGAAGAATGAAATCAAAAAAACAATAATCGGCACCACATCATTTGAAAGGTACACGATATTGAATGCAACATAGGAAATGTAAATAAAGAAGGAAAAGATAAAAATGGGCTGGATCTTATCTCTCAATGCTTTTATTTTATCGGTTACAAAATAAACCGCCAGCACAAAAAAACCGATGGCGGAATTTGTAATTAATAAACTTTTGGGTCTAATCTTAAAGATTTCATTGATAATTTCAATGACAATAATGGCGATCCCAAAGAATAAAATATAGAGTTGATATTCCCTGCTCGTGGTGTCATCTTCTTTTCTTTTTTCGATGAAATACCCGATTTTAGCTTTAATTCTGAAAAACTGATAAATCAGTAAAGTAAGAAATCCGACTAAGGATAATCCTAAAATAATGATTTTCGGATTGTTATAGAAAATAATATCAGAATTGATTACAAACCAGTTCAATCCGCCTGATTTCAGGGCATCTCCAAAAATGGCGATTCCTGAAATCAGTGAATGAATACAACTATAGTTTTGTACCATAGTATTTGGGGGATATTTGGTTTAGTAAATAGCTTTTTTAAGTTTCTAAACGGAGTAGGTTAAGCCCCTTTTTTATTTTAGAAAATTTTTAATTATAGGAATCCGACTGACCAATAGAATCAATGGAATTTTCATCTTCATCATTTAATATAATAGCTCTGTAAATCGCATAATTTACGGAGTATGTAAGCGGAATTGTAAATACGATACCAATGCAACAGCCAATAAAACCAACCATAGAAGCCAGTCCTCCAACAATTACCAAAAGAAGAATTACGAAGGGTTGTTTGCTCACAATCATAACGCTCGATTTGATCGCTTCTATTGCGTTCAGTTCACCAAAAATAATAAGCGGAAGGGTCAAGGTTGTAAATAAGGTGATCACGATTGTAATGATAGTATCGACAAACATAATACCCAACAAACTAAAGCCAACTGAAATTAATCCTCCCAGCAAAGAGATGGATAAGGCCGCTATAAAAAGATTCGGAAAGTGGCGTGAGTTGTAATAGGAAAAAATAGTAGAAACATTAAAAGCTTCATCTTTGTCGGCACAATCGGCCATTTTTAGAAATCCAGCCGTAAACGGACTTAAAAATGCTGAGACAAATGCGATTACCAGTGTATAAATCAGCAAGACTGAATTATCCGTTTGTTCGCTTTGCAGGTTTTTAAAGAATTGTTCGTTAAAATGTTCAACACCGTATAGTGCCACTAAAATTCCTCCTCCAAGGAAAAAAGCTAAAATCGAAAATACGAGTAATATTAATCCTGCATAAAGTGCTATTTTTTTATAGTTTTCGAAAGCGTGGTTGAAAACATTCGAAAAATCTAATGAATAGCCATTTTTCCTAATGTCTTCGATTTGGTCAAGTGTAGATTTCATTTTTTTGAGTAAAATTGTGTTATAGTCTGTTTTATTTAATGTTATTCAGACGTAAATATAATATTTTTAATCAATTCCATAAAAGAATCTACAAAACATTACTAAAATGTTTTAGTGCTTATAACCAGTCTAATATACGTTTAATTGCTGTCAATTTATCTTTATACGGGGCATATCGCATGGGCAGGTCAAGCCAGTTTCCTTTTTTGACTACTCCTTTATGATGCGAGAAAATATCAAAGCTCAACTGACCGTGATACGCTCCTATGCCGCTATGGCCGACACCGCCAAAAGGCAGTCTTTTATTAGAAAAATGGACAACAGTATCGTTGATGCAGCCGCCTCCAAAAGAGTAGGTGGTAATCAGTTTTCTGGCAAAAGATTTGTTGTCACTAAAAACATAAAATGCAAGAGGTTTCTCATAGCGGCTGATTACATTTTTAATGTCATCTTCAGTCTCATAAGTAAGGATCGGTAAAATCGGGCCAAAAATTTCTTCTTTCATCACGGCACTGTCCAAAGCAGGTTCTTCCAGCAGCGTGGGTGCAATATATAAGGCATTAGCATCTGTTTCTCCGCCAAACAGTACTCGTTCGGGATCAATCATACTGACTAAACGCAGCCAGTTTTTGGTATTGATAATTCGGGCAAAATCAGGTGATTTTTCCATTTTTTTACCATAGGCCTTTGTGATTTCTTCCATTAGAAAAGAGAGAAAATTGATTTTCATATTCTTCTGAATCAGAATGTAATCGGGAGCAATACAGGTTTGTCCCGCATTGATAAACTTACCCCACACAATTCTTTTGGCCGCTAATTTCAGATCGGCAGTTTCATCGATAATACAAGGGTTTTTTCCGCCTAATTCAAGAGTAACGGGCGTCAGGTTTTCTGCAGCGGCTTTGGCAACAACCTTACCAACGGCTACACTTCCGGTAAAGAAAATATAATCCCAGCGTTGTGCCAGTAGTGTGCTGGAAACTTCTACACCGCCTTCATACACTTCAACATGATTGACATGAAAGGTTTTCTGGATGATTTTTGTGATGATTGCCGAAGTATGGGGTGTCAGTTCCGAAGGTTTTAAAACAACCCTGTTTCCTGCTGCAACAGCTGAAATAACGGGACACAACGCAAGCTGGAAAGGATAATTCCACGGGGCAATTACCAAAACTTTTCCGTAGGGCTCTTTGTAAATATAATCGGTTGAGGGAAAATTAAGAAGTGAAGGCCAAATACGTTTTGGTTTTGCCCATTTATGAATGTTCTTAATGGTGTCTTTCAATTCTGAAATGACGTAATTGGTTTCGGTTAAAACAGCTTCAAACTCAGGTTTTTTAAAATCATCGTATAAAGCTTTTACAATTAAATCCTCGCTTTTCTGAATGTTATACAATAACTTTTTTAGCGTTTCTTTTCTGTATCCGATGTCGTTTTTGTAGTCCATTTTGCGATTAACTTATTTTTTTGACTTTGCAAGTTAATCGATAAAATTTAAAATAGTAACAATTTCATCATAAAATCACAGTGCATTCCAGATGGTTTCATCGGGCACAGGGGCAACGATTGTTATGTTTTCTTTGGAAACAGGATGTACAAAAACTAATTTTCTGGCATGCAAATGAATGCCACCGTCGGGATTACTGCGGTCAAAGCCATATTTTAAATCTCCCTTTATCGGAGAGCCGATCGCAGCCAGTTGCGCGCGAATCTGATGATGGCGACCGGTATGAAGATTAATCTCTAAAGCGACATAGTTCTGAAGTTCTTTAAAAACGGTATAATCCAGACTGGCAACTTTACTGTCCGGTACTTCTTTTAAATGGGCTTTTGAAGTATTATTTTTTTCGTTCCTTTTTAAAAAATGAACCAATTTGGCAGTTGTTTCTACAGGTTTATTTTTAACAACTGCCCAATAGGTTTTTTGTGTTTCGCGATTGCTGAACATTTCGTTCATTCGCGTTAATGCTTTGCTGGTTCTGGCAAAAACCACGATTCCCGTAGTCGGCCTGTCCAAACGGTGGATTACCCCCAGAAATACATCTCCGGGTTTGTTATACTTGTCTTTAATGTATTCCTTTACAACATCAGATAAAGGCTTGTCACCGGTTTTATCGCCTTGCACAATATCGCCTACTCGTTTATTGACTACAATAATATGGTTGTCTTCGTGCAGGATTTGAAGGTTGTTTTTATTAGAAAGTACTTTCAAAATCGATTTTTAGATTATAGGATTTTTAGATTGTTCGAATGAACTTTATAGCAAAGTAGATTTAAATTTTGATGTCATTTTTACGATTCTTTCGAGATTAATACATAATTCATCTAGTTTAATTTGAGTTATATAACCTAAATCGAAAGAAATTAACAATTGAGTTTCAATTTCAAAAATAGAACCAATTGCAATTTCGAGAAACCTTGAAAAATCTTTGTTACTGCTTCGCGAACATCCTTCAGCAATGTTAGAAGGTACAGATACAGAAGCACGACGCAATTGATTCGATAAACCGAATTTTTCTGACTCAGGGAAATTTGATGTAACATTATAAATTTCAGAACAGAATTTTCTGCTTGATTTCCAAATTTCTAAATCCTTAAATCTGTGCATTATAATTTTATTTTACCTTAATTAAGTTCGTTTTCCAACAATCAAAAAATCAAAAAATCCAACAATCTAGCCTAATATTGTTCGCTGGAATTCGGAAAATCACTCGACTTAACATCAGCTGCATACTGACCAATAGCTTTTGTCATTTCTTCGTATAGATTCAAATAGCGGCGTAAGAAACGCGGACTGAATTCGTTGTTCATTCCTAACATATCATGGATAACCAGAACCTGTCCGTCAACGCCACCGCCTGCACCAATGCCGATTACGGGGATTGAAATGCTTTCTGCCACTTTTTTAGCTAAATCGGCTGGGATTTTTTCTAAAACAATACCAAAACAACCAATTTTTTCTAAAAGCTTGGCATCTTCGATTAGTTTTTCAGCTTCCTGGTCTTCTTTTGCACGAACACTGTAGGTACCGAATTTATAGATAGATTGTGGTGTTAAACCCAAATGTCCCATAACCGGGATTCCGGCGTTTAATATTTTTTTGATCGATTCTTTAATTTCTTTTCCTCCTTCAAGTTTCACAGCATGGCCGCCGCTTTCTTTCATGATTCTAATGGCAGAACGCAACGCTTCTTTCGGATCCGACTGGTAACTTCCAAAAGGTAAATCAACGACTACCAGTGCTCTTTCTACAGCGCGAACCACAGACGAAGCGTGATAGATCATCTGATCCAGGGTAATTGGCAATGTCGTTTCGTGACCCGCCATAACGTTTGATGCTGAATCGCCCACTAAAATCACATCAACTCCTGCGGTGTCCACAATTTTAGCCATTGTAAAATCGTAAGCGGTAAGCATAGAGATTTTTTCTCCGTTGCTTTTCATTTCGATTAATGACTTTGTTGTGATTCTTTTATAATCTTTTTTTGCTACTGACATTTTATTTTTTTTTGAAGATGTAAAAGTATTGAATAATTATAGATTGAAATCAGCAATAGAAGAATATTTCGATGTTAAATAACTTTCCATCCCTGAATTCTATTTTAAATTCGCTGTCTTCCAATTGTATGGAGTAAAGATGCGGTGCTTTTATGGAGGCACCAATATACGAACCGTATTTTTCGATAAATGCTTTTTCAGATACCGTATGGTCTAAGGCTGCATTGGCATTAAAAACAAGTTTGTTGTTTTCGTTAATAAAAACCCTGGTTATTTCTGCCTGGTTTTGCTTTTCATCTACAGAAGCTTCCAAATCGGGATAGTAATAAAATAGGTCACTCAGGTAAAGACCGCATTCATCACTTATGGTTGCTTTTTTTACCGGTTTTCCGAAGACCTTCACTAAATCTTTCTGTGTCAGAAACAATGATTTGGTTTTTACTCCTTTCAGGACAAACTCTGATTTTTTAACGAAAGCAAGGATTTGTTCCGGTGTCTTGTGTTTGGCCAATCCTTTGGCTATAATGATATTCAGCTCGGTATCAGCCAGAAGTTTCGGGTCGTTTATTTGTTTGACAACCTCATAATATCTCTGATAAGCCGGACTTAAGGTTGCGTTATCGCTATTCCATGCCAGTTCTACCAGTCGTTCACCAACCGTTTTACGTTCTGTACTATTCGTAGGGTCCAGTTTGTCAAAGTCTTTGAGTAAGGTGTTGAAATCAGGTCTTTTGCCAACAAATTTTCGTAAAGTAAACCGGGCGTATTCATCACTAAAATTCCCGCCAATATTCACCCATTCTTCCGGGTTTTTAGGAAGGTAATTAATAGGTACAGGATCGCCGGTATATAAAACTTCTTTAATTTTCGAGTTTTTATCGGGTTGTGCCCTTGCTTTTAAACCCGCGACTATAACAAAAAGATGACTGCTGCCGTAATAGTTATCATTGCCTTCGATAAGTGGGTTTTCATTGTCCCTTACTTTCACATCGGCTGAATTTAATCGTGTGGCAACGAATTTCTCCGGAACAAAACCTTCGGATAAATTATCGGCTTTTACTTTATACCAGCCATTTTTGTTTTCGGATAGTAACTGCACTTCGGCTCCGTATTTAAAATATCCGAGAAACTCAGCGGAAGTACTCGGGGAAGTATACAAACGTGTATCTGAATTCAGGAAATAGCGTTCCTGGGAATGCAATAGTATGGAGCAAAATAAGGCAGCAAAAAAGTAGTATTTTTTCATGGAGTATATTTTGGAAGCGTTTTTGCCACGAATTGCACGAATTTCACAAATTTTTTGATCTGCAAAGAAGCAAAATAGTAATACGTGTAAATTCGTGCAATTCGTGGCAACCTTTATTTTTTAGCAATCAGCCATATTTACGGCAATTGCCAAACCTCCTTCGGAAGTTTCTTTATATTTGGAATTCATGTCTTTTGCGGTCTGCCACATGGTATCGATTACCTTGTCTAATGGCACTTTTGCATTTTTGGAATCCGTTTCCAATGCTAATTCGGCGGCATTTATGGCTTTTATGGCACCCATTGTATTTCTTTCGATGCATGGAATCTGAACCAGACCGCCAATAGGATCACAGGTCAGACCTAAATGATGCTCCATGGCAATTTCGGCAGCCATTAGCACCTGGGCAGGAGATCCTCCCATTAATTCGCAAAGCGCAGCAGCAGCCATAGAAGACGACACGCCAATTTCTGCCTGGCAACCGCCCATTGCAGCCGAAATGGTAGACCCTTTTTTGAAGATACTTCCAATTTCTCCGGCAACCATCAGGAATTGTTTGATTTCTTTTTCTCCGGCGTTATGGTTTTCGATCACCAGATAATACATCAATACAGCAGGTATGACACCGGCACTTCCGTTGGTTGGTGCTGTTACAACACGGCCCAGGGAGGCATTTACTTCATTCACGGCAAGTGCAAAACAACTTACCCATTTTAGGATCTGACGAAATTTTACTTCGGTTTTTCGAATCTCTTCCAGCCAGGTCTGCGGGGAATTGTAGTTGGATAAACCAATTAAATTCTGATGCATGTCAAAAGCTCTCCTGCGAACGTGTAAGCCTCCCGGAAGGATTCCTCCGGTATGGCAGCCGATGTACATGCATTCGAGCATCGTATTCCAGATACGCATTAATTCGGAATGGATTTCCGCTTCCGGACGCATTGATTTTTCGTTTTCGTAAACAATTTCAGAAATCAGTTTGTTCTCCGAAACAGTATAGTTCAGAAGCTCAACCGCATTTTGAATCGGGAAGGGGAAGGCACATTTTATGACTTCTTTGATTTTTGCATTTTCACGCTCTTCTTTCACGACGAAACCTCCTCCAATAGAATAAAAAGTAGATTCGTATTCAGAGTCGTCTTCCTGATAAGCGGTAAATTTTAATCCGTTAGCATGGAAAGGAAGAAATTCTTTATTGAAAACAATGTCCTGAAGAAAATAAAACGGAATTTTATAGGCATTCCCCAGAATAATTTCGTTTGTATCTTCGATAGTTTTTATGATTCCGGCAATATTATCAACCGGAATATATTCAGGATCCTGACCACTCAGGCCCAACATAACGGCCAGATCGGTAGCATGACCTTTACCGGTTAAAGAAAGTGATCCGTATAAATCGACTTTTACCCGTTTGATGCGGTCTAAAATTGATTCGTTTTTTAACTCTTCCAAAAAACGTTCGGCTGCACGCCAGGGACCAAGAGTATGCGAGCTGGAAGGCCCGACACCAATTTTAAGCATATCAAAAACAGAGATACATTCTTCCATTGTTCAATTTTTAGTAAGACAAAGATAATTGAATAATGCAAAGAAGTTTAATTATCATTTGTTAATCTTGCGGTTTTGTTAAAAAAGATATTAAATTTTAATAATTTGACAACGAAATAATTTTAAATGCGTAATATAGAACTTTCGTAAAGAGTTCGTCGTTTTTTTGGTATTTTTGTAGTGAAGCAAATACTAAAGAATTTGATTTTTTTATCCCTTTTAAAGAAATCAGTAAACTAAGACTTCAGTGGTTTCATTTTAATTAATGCATCATTTTTGCGAAAAATTAGAATACTACAAAGAAGATAAAATTACACTATGATAGAATTTTTCAAGCATTTTTTACAAGAATTCGAATTACCATTAAGCAACCCAGTATTGATTTTCTCGTTGATACTTTTCATTATTTTATTATCCCCGATTTTATTAAAGAAAATAAATATTCCCGGTATTATTGGTCTTATTATTTCCGGAGTCATCATAGGGCCTCACGGGCTTAATATTCTGGCAAAAAACTCGGCCGTAGATTTATTTTCGACTATCGGGCTTTTGTATATTATGTTTATTGCCGGTCTGGAACTCGATATGAACGAATTTAAAGCCAACAGGAACAAGAGTTTGCTGTTTGGCTTGTTTACCTTTATTTTTCCGCTTTCGATTGGTTTTCCGGTTTGTTTTTACTTACTGAATTACGATTTTAATGCGAGTTTTTTAACGGCGAGCATGTTTGCCACGCATACCCTCGTTGCTTATCCGATTGTGAGTAAGCTCGGAATTGCCAAAAATCAGGCAGTTGCCATAACGGTTGGGGGAACAATCCTTACCGATACTGCGGTTTTGATTATTCTGGCCGTGATTATGGGAAGCAGTCAGGGAAACCTGAACCAGGCTTTCTGGATAAAATTAGGCGTTTCACTGGCCATTTTCTCCGCCATTATGTTTCTGGTCATTCCGAGGATTGCCAAATGGTTCTTCAAAAAACTGGAAAGTGAAAAACATGCACACTATATCTTTGTACTCTCTGTCGTTTTCTTCGCCGCATTTTTGGCAGAAGTAGCGGGAGTGGAGCCGATTATTGGTGCTTTCGTTGCCGGTTTGGCATTAAACCCTTTAATTCCGCATTCGTCTGCCCTGATGAACCGGATTGAGTTTATCGGAAATTCATTGTTTATTCCGTTCTTCCTGATTTCTGTTGGTATGCTGGTGGATATCAGTGTGATTTTAAGTGGGCCGACTGCCTTGATTGTAGCCGGGACACTAAGTGTTGTCGCTATTTTCGGAAAGTGGATTGCCGCCTTTTTTACACAGGTCGTTTTTAAATATACCAAAACCGAAAGACAGCTTATTTTCGGACTGAGCAGTGCACATGCCGCAGCAACCCTGGCCGTTATTCTGGTTGGATTTAAAGCTAAAATACTGGATGAGAATATCCTTAACGGGACGATTATCCTAATTTTAATAACCTGTATCGTGGCTTCTTTCGCTACTGAAAAAGCGGCCAAGAAAATTGCAATCTGCGAAGAAGAAGTTTCCCATGAAGACACCAATAAGGACCAGATCTTAGAAGAGCATATTTTGATTCCTCTGGCCAAGACTTCGGCAACGGCGAGCCTGCTCGATTTTGCACTTTTAATAAAAGATAAGAAATCTGCCAATCCGGTGACGTTGTTAACGATCGTACCAAATAATGATCAGGCCGAGATTAATATCCTGAAATATAAAAAAGCGGTGGATAAGTTTGTTATTCAGGGCTCTGCCTCAGAAGTAAAAATCAATACCATTGCCCGAATTGATCACAATCCAGCAAGCGGAATTGCACGTACTTCAAAAGAAATTATGGCGGATATTGTCATTATAGGCTGGCCAAGAAAAACAGGTTTCCTGGATAAGATTTTTGGAGAAAATGTAGATTCAATCATTAACAATGTCGACAAAAGCCTCTTTATCTGCAGGTTTCAAAAAACATTTATAGAAGAAAAGAGACTGGTTTTTATTTGCCCGCCTTTTTCGGAAAGGGGAATTGGATTTCATCTTTTGCTTCAGAAAATTTGTCGTTTGTCCCAGGAATTAAGTGTTCCGATTGTGATTTATGCGGAATACAAAACGCATCAGGCGATTTCGCAGATTGCCACGAATCTGAGACTGAATGCGAAATTAGGTTTTAAAAGTATTCTGGACTGGGAAGATTTTGAAGCGATTTCAGATGAAATCACGCCAACGGATCTGATTGTGTTTAATTTATCCCGTAAAGGGTCTGTTTCGTATCAGTCGATCTTTGATAAACTGCCCCAGAAATTCGAAAAATCATTTGATGATAATAACCTGATTTTGGTGTATCCACAAGACGACAGAAAAGAAAGCGCCATGGATGCGTACGAGGATTTTACAGCAACACCACTTACAAAAGGTATCGAAGCGATTGAACAGATTGGTAGAGGTTTGGGAAGTATTTTAAAAAAAGGCTAGAATAATTGGTATGACAAAGAATTTTTTTATCATAATAGCGATGTCTGTAACGCTAATGACATCAGGACAAAATAAAATGAAACAGGCTGACGAACTTATAAATAAAACGGATCCGGGATGGGCGGTTGTAGAAGGCTGGATTAAAAATGCAAAAAATAAAGTAGAGATTCTGCCGACAGAGCCATCGAAAGCAAAAGAAGCGCTGTATCATACTCAGGTTACCACCCAGTCTGCCATGGGAGCAATTGTTTTTATGACCGGCGGACTTTTAATCGATGATGGCTGGATAAGAATTTTAGGTTCCGGAAATGCAAAATTCAACAGAACACTGCCAGACTGGAATAAAGGAAAATCATTTAAGGAATTTGGTGAAACGCCTGCATTCTTATTAATTGCAGATGATGCCATCGGAGGTTTCTATCTTATGAACGGCGGGGCGTTGGGTACTGATGTAGGGATGATTTATTATTTTTCACCCGACAGTCTGGAATTTGAACCACTTGAAATCAATTATCCGGAATTCCTGCAGTTTTGTTTTAATAATGACCTGGAGAAATTCTATGAAGGAAGCAGATGGAAAGGGTGGAGAGCAGAAGTTTCGAAATTAAAAGGTGATGAAGTTTTTAATTTTTATCCTTTTCTGTGGAGTAAAGAAGGAAGTGATATCGATAAAAATGCAAGAAAAATTATTCCCATTGCCGAACAATACAGCCTGAACCTGGATTTAAGAAAACAAATGGGTTTTGATAGATAAACTTTTATTGAACCGTAATTTTAAAAAGCATAAAAATGGAACATAAGATCAAATCAATCCGGCCTTTTATTGGTGCTAAGGATTTCGAATTGTCGAGAAGTTTTTATCGTGACCTTGGATTTGAAGAAACGGTTTTAGAAACTAATTTTTCTGTTTTTAAAAGTGGTGCAATTGCCTTTTACCTTCAGGATTACTACGCAAAAGAGTGGATCGAAAACACGATGATTTTTCTTGAAGTCGATGATGTGGATCGTTATTACCAGGAATTGCTGGCGCTCAACGTAACGGAAAAATACGGGATAAAATTAACTCCAATACGCCATTTGGATTGGGGAAGCGAATGTTTTTTGCACGATCCGTCGGGTGTTTTATGGCACTTTGGGAAGTTTAATGAATAGTTTTTTGCCACGAATTTCACGAATTGGCACGAATTTTTAGCAATTTTACATATCTGATTCATGAAATTGCTTCGCCTGCTCGTTGCCGATCGGGTTGTGGCAAAAAAACTACGCTGAAAAAATCAAAGAATGAAATCTGCCAAATGAATGGTGTTTCCTTTTCTCTGATACCAGTCATTATACACTAATTCCAGATTTTCAACTTTAAATTCGCCAAAATCAAAATCACGGAATTTTTCGACAACCTGTATCAATTCCTCCGGATGCTGTAGTTCTTCCTGAAAACGCATTATAGTAGCATGTGCCGCAGTAATGGTATAGCGACTGTCTATAGTTTGCTGCAAGCCCGAATTTTTAAAATCATCACGCAGTTTGTCACGAAGGTTATTGAGCGATTCATCCGTTGGGAAACCCTGAATCATCAAGGCAGAAGGAGAAGCTGTAACACCTTTGAATTTAATTGTAATACCATCCAGATCCACCAGGCTTTTACAAATAACCCCGATGTAGTCGTTAGGTGAAATCTGATCTAAACGAAATTCCTCCGAACACGAAATAATTGACATTACCGTGATATGAATATCGGAATCAGGGTAATAATATTGTGTGGGTTCTACTTCTTTTAAAGCGGCTAAAAACAACTGAATGTTTGCTTTTACGGCGTCGTTTGGACGAATGAGTAGTGTTATTCCAAAACGGGAATCTGTTTCATTATTGATCTGTGGATCTAAAGTATAATTTCCGGAACGAATAGCTTTGGAAGATTTTTTATAGAGCTGATTATAATGTTCGGTCAGATTCATTCGGCTATTTATTTTTTGCTTTTTCCAGATTTTCTTTTACCCTGAATTTTACAATTTTGGTAATTAAGGCAAATGGCATTGCTTCATTTAAAGGAAATTGTACAGAACCTTTTCCGGATTTGTATTTTGAAAGTTCTTCCTTAAAATTTTCATGACCAGTAGGTAAAGCGTACAGGCCGATGTGTTTTTTGAAAGCAGCAAAATAAACGACAATTCCGTTTTGCTCAAAAGCCGGCATCGCGTAACTAATTTTTTCTTTGGCATCCGGAGCGGCTTTCTGAATCGTCACGCGGATTTTTTCCAGAATTTCCTGCACTTCAGTTGGAAAACCGCCAATGTATTCGTCTATATTTTCGGGTTTTTTGGTATCCATTTTTGGTTGTTTTTGTTTCAGGTTTCAAGTTTCAAGTTTCAAGTTTCAGGTTTGAAGTTTCAAGTTTCAGGTTGTCCACAGAACCTGAGACTGAGACTGCCACTGAGACTGCGACTGCCACTTCCTAACTTACGCCAGCCCTTTCGGGAATCTGTCCAGTACCAGATTAAGCTGAATATGATGTTCTAAATAGGCTTTTGCGCCCGCTAAAACCAACGTAAAACCTTCAGTTGAATTTCTGACCTGATCAATTATTTTATCAGAATCTCCTTTTAAACCGGAATTGGTGATGCTTACAAAAGTTTCATTTTCATCTAAAGGAGTAAAGATCCATTCTACTAAAGTGATTTCATCCGGATTTCCCCATTCGATTACAATCTTCTGGTTTTCCTTTATGACTTTCGTCAGGACCGTCAGTGAAAAGCCATACATTTCCCAGGTCCATTCCGTAGACTGGTCTTCTTCTAATTTTCCCGAACCTTTGGTAAACCAAAATTTACTGGTGATTTCGGGATTTATAAAAGCCTGAAAAACTTCTGAAACAGGTTTTCTGATCAGCATTTCGGCTTTTGCGAATTTGTTGTTCTCTGTTTTCATAATTGGTAGTTTGTAAAATGTCTGTTGTGAAAAGTAAAAAGTAAAGTCAACTCTGAAACTGAAACTGAGCCCTGAGACTGAGACTGAGCCCTGAGACTTTTTTACCAAACCCCTAATTTAATAAAAAGGATCTATACTTTCTCTTTATCAATCCATTTTCCAACAGTCGGTGCAACGTAATGCTTCATCTTATCCAATAAATCATCAATATTATCACTTACCAGAAGCATCTCTTTATTGACGTTTTTCAAAAAGCCTTTATCCACCATGGTCTGGGTCAGTTCTAGTAAAGAATCATAAAAACCATCGATGTTTAAAATCGCAATCGGTTTTTTGTGCAAGCCTAATTGTGCCCAGGTCAGCATTTCAAACAGTTCTTCGAGCGTTCCAAAACCACCCGGTAGTGCAATTACGCCATCGCATAAATCACTCATTTTGGTTTTTCTTTCATGCATGCTTTCGACCAGGATTAATTCGGTCAGGCCCTGATGTGCAATTTCTTTGGAACGCAGGAAATCGGGTAAAACACCAATTGCTTTTCCACCTTCATTTAGGATTCCGTCTGCTACGGCACCCATTAAACCCACGTTTGCTCCGCCATACACTAATTCTATATTGTGTTTGGCTAATGTTTTTCCAAGAAGGGTCGCTTGTTCTTTATATATTTCTTCCGTTCCAAAACTGGAACCGCAGAAAACAGTGATTCTTTTCATTTTTATTCTTTTTATTGTTCTTTTTTTATCTCGTAGACAAAATTATGACGGGAGGGTTCGTTGTAATACGCTACATCTATTTCTTCTACTTTTACGGCACCTAGTTTTTCTATTGCTTTTTGCGAACGGTAATTTTCTGCCCCGATATGAAACTGAACTTTGTCGACCGTTTTAAAAGCATAATCCAGCATCATCTTCTTTACCTGTGTATTAAATCCGGTACCCCAAAAGTTTCTTCCGTAAAAAGTATAACCGATAAAAACACTCTTGTTTTCCGGTTCATAGTCATAAAAACGGGTACTTCCGGCTATTTCGCCTGTATTTTTATCGACAATAAGAAACGCGCCTTTGCTTTCCATGGCACCTTCAAAGAAATTTTGGAAAACCTCTCTTTCATAGCGGTTTTTGTTCGGATGCTGCTCCCAAATCAAAGGATCGGATGCGACTTTATAAAGTTCCTCAAAATGATTTTCCTGCAAAGGAATTAATTTGACCAGATTATCTTCTAAAATTTCTGGCTGCAGATTTAAGAGGGATGTATTCATGTTTAGCTGTTTTAAAATTATATTTTTTTGATCTGGACACAGGAAACATTTTCCAGTTTTACCGCTTTTCCTGCTTTTTTAAGTAATCCGGTTTTTGGATTTCGTTTAAAAACAATCACATTTCCGGTAATGACATTGGATGCGATCAGGAATTTGCCGGTTTCATCTATTGCAAAGATCCGGGGATGTTTCCCTAAAGTCGATTGGTAGCCGATGTTGGTTAAAATCCCTTTGTCATCAATCGAAAAAATGGCAATATTGTTTTCTTTCCCCCTGTTGGTGGCATATAAAAATTTCCCGTCGGGCGAAATATGAATGTCTGAACTTTCAAAACCTTCAGTAATAGCATCCGTATGGGTACTGATGTGCTGGATTTTTTTTAAAGTTCCGTTTTCATATTCGTAAGCACTGATTGATCCTGACATTTCCTCGATACAATACCCAAATTTTTGATTCGGATGAAAAGTGAAATGGCGCGGCCCGCTTTCCGGAGCTGTTTTGGTAAAAGGAACGGTAGCTTCAATCAAAGGCTGTTTCAGGGTTGCATCAAATTGGTAACAACGTATTTTATCAGCACCTAAATCAGGAAGGAACAGATAATCATATTGTGGTGAAAATACAGTGGAATGCACGTGTGAACGAGTTTGCCTTTCTTTGTGAACGCTTCCATCTGTATATTGAAAATTTTGCGCCATCGAATCTATTGCGCCATTTTCCAGCAAAGGATGAACCGAAACACTTCCTTCGGTATAATTGCCGTTTACCAGCCATTTACCATTTTTATGAACGGAAACATAAACCGGATTTTCGCCCCCGCTGGACTGTTTATTGAGGAAAGTAAGTGTTTTATTTTTGGGACTGAATTCAAAGCTGCTGACGCTTCCTGCATTTGGGGTTTTGCTGTCTGTACAGGCGTACACGTATTTTCCGTTTGGCGATACGGTCAAAAAAGATGGATTAATGAGGTCCTTTGCCGAAGTTATTTTGGTTAGTTTTCCGTTTAAAGTATCCAGCTGATATACCACAATAGATTCCGCTGCTTTGTCCCTGTTGTATGAACCTAAAAAGACATACGTATTTTGGGAAAAAGCAGCAAATGTAGCCAGAAAGGCAATTAGTAAGAGATTGGTTTTTAGTTTCAAGTTTTCGGTTTTGGTTGTTTTAATCATTTAGTGTACGCCTTTCCACCATTGTTGAAATTCTTGTTTCTCATTTTTGAGTTCCACTAATTCGCCAATCCTTGGTGTCACTAATGGAATCGGATTTTCTGATAAAGCATTTAATTCCGTTACTTTTTTCAATGGTTCATCCCACGGATGCAGGGCCAGTGCAAATTTTGAGGAATGTACCGGGAAGACTCTTTTTGCCTTTAGGTCTTTCATGGCTTTGATGACATCTTCAGGCAAATTATGGATGTACTTCCATGCAGGATTGTACTGGCCGTTATCGATGAGTACCAGATCAAAAGGGCCAAATTTAGCACCAATGTCTGCAAAGTGCGTATCGTAACCGCTGTCGCCGCCAAGATACATTTTAAAATTGCTGGTTTCTAATACAAATGAAGTCCAGAGCGTATTGCAGCGTTTAAGCCCCCTGCCCGAAAAATGTCGGGAAGGAGTGGTGTAAAGTGTAAGATTTGCATCCAGTTCTATTTTTTCATGCCAGTCTTTTTCAATAATCGCATTTTTTGGAAATCCCCAAAATTCAAAGTGTGAACCCACACCAAGCGCACAGATTACTGTTTTTATTTTTGGTTTCAGTTGCAAAATCGTTGTGTAATCCAGATGATCATAATGATCGTGTGTGATTAATAAATAATCAATTGGAGGAAAATCATCGGCCGTATAAATATCAGTTCCTTTAAATGCTTTTGTAGTTCCGTAAATTGGGGAGGCATTACCGCTAAAAACGGGATCTATTAAAAAACGTTTTCCTTCAAGCTGAATAAAGTAAGAAGAATGCCCAAACCAGACTAAGACATCCTGATCAATAGGAAGTTCCAGTAAATTGGTTTTAATCGAAGGAATTAAATCGGTCGGAATTTTTCGGTGTACTTTTTTAAACAAAAAATTAGAAATTACATCAAAATAGCCATAACCTTCTGCAAGTTCGGGCGTGAAGTTTTCGTTTTCGAATCTGCCATTTTTAAATTGTGGCGATTTTTGAATCAGGGCCAGTCTTTCGCCAGCTGGCTTTTTACCATAGCGCGGATGTTTGAAAACGTAAATAAGAACAAGGACTAAAAGAATAAGTAGGATAAAAGTGAGGGTCATAGTTTATTGGGGTGGATATAATTTATTTAAGTTTTCAACGGAAAGCGAAATCATTTTTTTGAGGACCTCAATATTGATATCCGCTATTTTTTGGATGTAAATACAGCCTTTTCCTGATTTGTGTTTTCCAAGCTGGGAAAGTAATTCTTCCCTGTTTTCGGGTTCCAGATAACAATAAAACGAGATGGCAGCTTTTCTTGGCGAAAAAGCCACAAGCGGCGCATCACCTTCATGACCGCTGGCATATTTATAATGGTAGGTTCCGAAACCAATAATCGCTGCGCCCCACATTTTTGGTGTATACCCGGTTTGTTGCTGCATCAGTCTGACCAGTTCCAATGAGTCGTTTCTCTTTGTTGAATCTTCGACAGCGTTGATAAAATGAGTCACACTGTTTTCGGTTTCTGTCGTTTTATTTTGTGCCACTTTTTTGTTATTTAAATTAGTCTCAGTTTTTGGTCTCGGTTTTCAGTCTCAGTCTCAGTCTCAGTTTTCAGTCTCAGTCTCAGTCTCGGTCTCAGTTTTCAGTCTCAGTTTTCGGTGTCATCCTGAGCGAAGTCGAAGGACTTTCCGTTGCGGGGCTTCGACTTCGCTCAGCCGGACAGATTTTTAGTTTTTATTCTCAGTCGCGGTCACAGTTTTCAGTCTCAGTTTTCAGTCTCAGTTTTCAGTCACAGTTTTCAGTCTCAGTTGCAAACTGCGACTGAAAACTGTGACTGTGACTAAAAACTAAAACATCCCGTTTTCATTGACCATTTCGGGAGGGACGGCTTGTCCTAAATCCCAGAGCTCTATTATTTTATCGGATTCAAACCTGAAAATATGAACTACAGCAATACCGCGATCGTTGCTGTTTTGCTTTACATGCGAATGTACGGCAACCATATCTTTATCTCCAATAGTATGATGAATTTCAAAAATCTTATTTGGATTTTGTCTTGACGATTCCTCCATGGCCAGCATCAAAGTATTGGCATCTCCTTTAAAATAAACATTATGATGCTTAAAATTGGTACCCACATAAAGCCGGAAAGCCTCATGTGAATGCCCTTTTGCAGCCAGTTTCAAAAAGTCCTTTGCAATATATTTCTTAGTCATGATTCCAAAAATTTAAAAGCTAACTAAGTTAAGAAATAACAGCCTAGGAATTTAAAAATTATTGCTTTATTAACTTTTCGCGTAAGATGATGCAGCGAATTTATGAAAATTAGGAATGGTAATCCGGATCAGGAGATTTCTTTATTCAGTTAAAAGATTGCCTGAATTCTAAAGGGGAGAAGGTGGTTTTGGTTTTGAATAATTTACTGAAAGACTGCTGATGCTCAAAACCGAGCTCGTAAGCAATTTCGCTGATGGATAAATCGGTTGTGGAAAGTTTTTCCTTGGCTTTTTCGATCAGTTTATCATGAATGTGCTGCTGTGTGCTCTGACCTGTGAGTGTTTTCAGCAATACGCTTAAATAATTGGGAGTGACATGTAAGGCTTCTGCAATGTAATGCACTGTTGGCAAGCCGTTTTTAGCCAATGTGTTGGTGCTGAAATATTCCTCCAGCAGGTTTTCCAGACGGGCCAGAATCTGATGATTGCTTATTTTACGTGTAATGAACTGGCGGTTGTAAAAACGTTCGGCATACGTGAGCAGCAATTCAATCTGAGCGATAATAACCTCCTGGCTGAATTTATCAATATTCGACTGGTATTCCTGCTGAATGTTTTTGATGATATTGATAATCATTTTTTCTTCTTTCTCCGATAGGTGCAGGGCTTCATGAACCGAATAGCCAAAATACTCGTATTGTTTGATTTTTTTGGCAAGCGGTGTATTCCATAAAAAATCAGGATGGATCAATAAAGACCATCCTGTATGTTGTAATTCTGCATTACCTTCTATAGAAAAAACCTGACCCGGCGAAAGAAATAACAAAACGCCTTCCTTAAAATCGTACTCCTGCTGCCCGTATTTCATTTTGGCATTTGCACCTCGTTTTAGTGCAATCGAATAAAAATCAAGCATGAGGCTTCGCGGTTCATCTTCGTTCAGATATTTTAAATCTTCGAAATTATAAACGCTCACTAAAGGATGCTCGGGTTTTGGCAAATTACGAAACTGATGAAATTCGCTGATGCTTTTTATTCGGAGCGGTTGTAGATTTGCCATAGTCTAAGGTACTTATTTCTGATTATAAACGGAAGCGAATTCTTTGGCATAATCAGCCAGTTTTGTTTTTCCCATTACTGCTGGCCTGTTTTGGTAGTAGTCTTCCCCCAGTAAACCATTGTAAAGTCCGGCGTACATTTCTATCAGTCCTGCTGCAATTTTGGGCTGCATGCCTACATTTATTAATCCGTTTAAGGCTTCTTCATCACTGATCAGAACCCATTTTAAATCGGGTTTTCCAATGGCTTCGCCTAAAATACGGGCCGTTTCGTCACCTGTAAGTTCTTCGCTTGCAACATAACGTACTTTTTTTCCGTTAAGCGGGGTGGTGATTTCTTCTGCAATGGCAGCGGCAATATCATTTGGAGAAACCCACGGCACCATTTTGTCAGCTCCGTAATTCGTAGCAATAACTCCCTGAAATTTAATCTGCGGAATATAAGCTTCTAAATTATAAAAGAATGAAGTCGGACGCATAAAGGTAATGGAGACATCAAGCTTTTTTAAAACGGTTTCGATTTCATTATAACGCTGAATAATTCCGGAATTTTGTTCTAAATGTGCGCCAATACTGCTTAAGAAAACGACGCGTTTTACACCTGATTTTTCAATAGCTTCAGCATAATTATCTCCAATTTTTCGGGTAAAAGCATCCAGATCAAGATTTGGGTCAAAATAATTTGAACGCGGAATCATGCAATATACCGTATCTGCTCCCGTAAAAGTTTTGGTTAAAAAAGCTGCATCTTCAACGGAGCCAATGGCTGCCGAAGCCCCTAAATTTTCAATTTCTGCCTGTTTTTCAGTGCTGGTGCTGATTACCGTCACTTCATGTCCTTTTTGCACTAACTCCTGAGCCAGTGGCTTGCTGATGTTCCCTAAAGAACCTGTAATTATAATTTTCATCTGTATGTTATTTTATAATACAAAGTTGCGTAAGATTCAAAGAACAGATTTAGCCAAAACTATTATTGTCGTAGCCAGAAAGTGGCTTTTTTTAGATTTTTAGATTGTTAGATTTTTAGCTTTTTGGATTTTTGGATTGTTGTGTTTTTAGATAGTTGGACTATTGGATTGAAAATTTGGAATTTGGAATTTAATTTTTGGAATTTAAATTTTTCACCCCTAATATTCCTTCACATCATCAATCAAAAATGATTTTCCGGATTCGATAACTTTGATGTCTCTTTTGTAGGTGGCTTTATATTGGGTATCTTTCATGATGACCTGAAAGATATATACATTTCCTTTAGCACTTGATAATTCACATTTAGAAACCATAATTTTTCCCCAGTCCTGACCAGAGATTAGAAAACCATCATATCCGACATGTTTTACATCATATTTCTTTTTCCATTTTTTATTGAATTGTTCTAATGTCAGGCTTTCTTCGCCCATATCGATATTCATCGCGTCGGATTTGTATTCGTTATAACTTTTTGTCGTTATGGAACTCATATCGGCAGATTCCTGTTTAAAGAAATTTTCAATAGCTTTTACAAGCCATTTTTTGGCCAGTTCACTTTTGTCGAAAGTCATTTCTTTAGGGTTGCCAAGTACGGGCTGATGTACTTTTGGGCTTGCGTACGAGAAAAAGAAAATCAGCTGAAGTGCCAGTACAATTTTTATTTTATTCATTTTAAGGCTGGATTATCGTTTTATTTTATTCGAACGTATTCCGATTGATAGCAATCATGACATTCATCGTTTAGAAATAATTTGTTGTCTTTAATTTCAAAAGACTGACTTGGCCTGTCTTCGATGACAATCATTTTTTTATTGTCACCATAAATCGAATTCTGGGTTTTTATTTCAAAAGTATTTTCAGAGAGCAATTTTCCATTTTCATATCTTTTTATAGCGGAGTTTGAAATTTCAATAGTCATTGTCTTTTTCTCGGATGCGGGTGTAAGCGTTGAACCTATAAATCCGCCCGTTGAACTGACCCAGTTCCACTTTCCGTTTAAGGAGTTTTCACTGGAAGCACCTGTAGTACTGCTGCTGCTACAGGAAAGCAATTGAAAGAATACCAATAGGAAAGCAATTTTTTTTATCATTTTTAGTTCTGGATTTTTAGGGTTTAAGAAGCCCTGTTTATTATTTTCTGGTGAGATCTGTAATTAATAACGGATTGTTTTCTTTTAATTCCTGTACTACTTCTTCAACCGTTCTGCTGCCTTCTTTTATAGCGTCAAATTCTGCGGTAGTAATTCCGACGATTTGCAGAAACGTAACTTCACCGTGCGGCGTTTCTATTTTTTCGATTTCGGGATCGGTTACAAATAGCAAGCCGGTGATTTCGGTTTCGGTATCGAGTCGGATAGGTCCGTTTGCAGGCATATAATGAAACTCCTCAAACCAGTTTCCGCTGCTAAACACGTATTTGGCGATGTTTTGCAGCAGCGCCACTGCCCAGCCCGGGTTTTCAGTGTCACCGGCAAAGGGTTTTAATCTGAAAGTAAGTTCAAATCCCCATTTACTGTATTCACTGTCTAATTTTTCTTCATCATAATACAATTCCGAAAAACCATAGGTTACAAAATGAAAATGATCCGTTTGCTTTTTGCTTTCGTAAATACTCACGCCGTCCAGTGGGTGTTCTCCACCCAGCATATACGATATCGCCGGAGCAAAATGTTTGGGCTCCTGATTTGGGTAAAGGCGGTCGAATTGTTTATCGATTTCCAGCCATCCCACAGCATCGTCTTCTGTAAATTCTTTTTTGTATTCTTCTAATGTCATGTTTTCGAAAAATTTAAATAGTTCGGTTTTGTAAAATATCTTTTAGTCAGGAAAACGTATTGTTTCAACTAATTTAAAATAAAATTTTAGATATTGCTGTCTTAAAGTGAAGGATTTACTTTATTGTATTTTTTGAAAGTAGTGGTAAGATGATGGACAAAATCTTTGGTGTATTGGCCCGTTTTGTCGAGATCAGGATCTAAAATGGTGATTTCAAGCCCGGTCAACTGATCACTTTGAAACAAATAGGAGGTAAGTTCATTAAATTCCTCATAAGTAAGACCGTCCGGAGTGCGGCTGTCTACGCAGGGCATTATGGAATCGTTTAAAACGTCTGCATCTATATGAAGCCAGAATCCGTCGAGGTTTTTATTTTCAACTTCAGAAAGAAAAGACTGAATGCAGTTTGAAATGCCTTGTTTTCGTAATTCCTGCAGGCTTACATACGTCGCGGAAGAGTTGCGAATTTCATTTTCATAGGCATCATCATATTCGCGGTTGCCCACGCACCAAAGGTTTTCTTCTTTTATATAAGGTTTTAAATCGAGTATATTGGTGAGTTTTTCAGGTCCGTTTCCTGTTGCGATTGAAGCTGCCATTCCGCCCACACCTCCAGTTTCGGATAAGGAAACGTCCATGAAATCGGTATGTCCGTCGAGATAAAATAAGCCGTAATTTCCTTTTTGTTTTAAAGCAATAGCAACTCCGAGGAGGATACTGCAATCTCCTCCCAGTACAAATGGAAGTTTATTCTGGGAAAGTAAGTTGTTGATTAAGTAAGCCTGTTCTCTGGCGTAATCTGCCAGCGAATTGGCATTGAGAATTTGCGTTTTGGTGTCTCTGTTATTTGAATACTTTGGCGCATCAAGTCTTATGGTATTTTTGGGCTGAATGATTTTGTGTAAATTATGTTTCCACAACCAATCAGGCAGGTTTTTTACGCCCGGTTCTTTTCCGGGCTGCGGTTCTTTTAATCCCAAATTGGATGGAAATTCAACAATATAAATCTCTTTCATAACCTTATTATTTAGTGATAAAGTTATTGAATATCGATGTTTTTTTGGTTGAAAGAAAAATGATTTTTTATATTTTTTTTTCAATCGTGATGGTGAGCTTATTTTTTTGTTGTTTTATGTTTACCATTTGACCTTCAATGAATCCAAGTTCTTTAAGCCATTTGCCAGCAAGTCTTATTACAGGAGTTGTTGTGATTTTGCGATTTCTTGATTTGTATATCGCGTGAATTTTTAGTTTTCTTGAATGCATCATTGTCGTATAATTATATGACAAATGTAAGATAAATAATCGACATGTCGTATTTTAATATGACAAATTTGTCAGCAAATTGCATGACATTTGATTTATGACACGAGATAAGTTAAAAGAAAAAATAGGTCAACGAATTATTGAACTCCGGGAAAAAAAAGGTTGGAGCCAGTCTGACTTGGCGAGAGCCTGTAATAAAGACCGTCAATCTATTGAAAAAATTGAAAATGGAAAAGTGAATCCTACACTTTATACTCTTTTTGAAATTGCAGTTGCTTTAGAAATTTCACTATCTAAATTAGTTGATTTCAAATAGTGACTGACTTAAAATTATGTAATAAAAAAAAATCCGACCTGCTTTCACAAATCGGATTAGTATTAAAAATTGAAACGAATTATTTTTTAGGATTCTTTACGTTTTTGTCGGTATCCATCATTTCCATGAGTTTCAAACCTAATAAACCGCTGATCGAACCATCAGAACCGCCATTTCCGGTGATTAATACGTCAGGAATTACTTTGATGTTTCCTTTACCAATTTCCTCGGTAACTTTGTATTTGGTGAAATTATCACCGCCCATCGCCGTAACCTGTAATTGATAGGATTCTGCTGTAGATTTACCAATCGCCATGATTTTTTCCGCTTCGGCTAAACCGGTTTTGGAGATTCTTTCAGCTTCTGCACTTGCATTAAGTTTGGTCGCTTCGGCTTGTGCCCCGGCTCTGGCTTTTGTAGCTTCTGCTTCAGCATTAGCGCGCATTTTTGTCGCTTCGGATTCTGCGTTTACGTTTAGTTTTAAACTGGTAGCATCTCCTTCTGCTTTCTTAACAGTGGCATCGGCGGTACGTTGTGCAATTTCAACACTTTGTGAAGCACGAACGATTTCTTTCTGCATGTCGGCAATTGCCGTTTCTTTCTCCATTCCCTGACGTTGTTCCTGCGCCATTCTTTGGGTTTGATAGGTTTTTTGTTCCTCTTCGGCCAGTTTTCTGTCGGTTAGCGTTTTCATTAAGGAATCCGGCGGAACGATATCACCAATTAAGGTATCAACAGCATTTACATTGTATTCGTCCAGAACCAGTTTGATATGGTTTTTGGCAGATTCCTGACGTTCTTTTCTGGTCGATAAAAACGAAATCACATCGCTGTCCTGAGCCGAGTTTCTGAAATAGTTACCAATCGTAGGTTCTAAAACCTGAGAAACCAGGTTGTTCATGCTTCCGAAACGGGCAATAACTTTTGGTGCTTCGGCAGCGGGAACGTGAATGATCTGTGCTACATCCAGATTAAACGGGAAACCATCTTTGGAACGAACGGTAATGGTAGACAGATTTTTATCTAAATTATGGGATTCGCTTCGTGCATTCGCCCAGTTTAAAACCAGATTAGTAGTCGGAACGGCCTCCAGTTTGGTGGTGTATTTGTTTAATGCATATTTTCCCGGTCCAAGTGGTTCCATCCAGACACCACGTTGTCCTTTTGAAACAATATTTCCGTGTTTGAAAGTATCACCGGTAACATCCTGTCCGTCTTCACCAATATAGGAGATTACAACTCCGACATAACCAATAGGCACGTCGGTCATTGGGTTCTGTTCAATCAGGATTGCCCAGGTATTGATATAATAAGAACCTGCCAGCATGACCTGAGGCTGTAAACCACGGTTTCCGCCTTTGTCCAGAAACTGATCGAAATCCTGAAAGTTGTTGTGTCCTTCTAAAAATTTTCCGGCAATTTGCCCTTGCGGAATCGGTTCACCATCGAGAGCTGTAACGATTCCGATCATGTTTTCGTAAATCTTTATCTGGTCTGCCATTACAATTTCAAACAGAAAGGTATTAATACGGTACGAACCCGTGGTGATAAAAGCAGTCTGACGTCCTTTCTGACCGCCATTGTTTAAGAAAGAGGTGGCATCCTGAAAGTTGTCGCTGTCTACTTTTCGGGCCAGGATTCGTCCGGTTGGAATTTCCTTTCCGTCTTTACTTAAAACAAGCCCGATTTTACCTTCCGGAATAATCGTAAATCCGGTCATGTCTACGGTGTATTGCCAAATCCACATGGCCCAGTACAATCCGGGAGCTAAAGTTTGTGCCTGGTAACCTGCTTCTCCTTTCGTAGCAATGATTCTGCCATCCGGAAGGGATTTGTCGGCACCAAACAAAACGAATTTTTTGGTCACGAGACCAATTTTGTCTTCGGGAACGATTACCATTCCGAAGAAAACACGAAGTACAAATTTGTAAAATAAAATGGAGAATACAAGTAATAGTACCCACCAATAAGAAGTAATTTCAGTCATAGTTATTTTGAGTTTATGGTACAAACATAACAGAAATACTAACTGTTAAAATGAAATATTTTTAAAATTAACATTTGGCTTTTTTTAGATAGAAATGTTAAAATTAACTCAATTTTATATCGTTGGAATTGTCAATTTGTGACACGATTTTTTGCTCTGTCAACTATGATTGGTATTTTGGGTTTTAACAATTTAAAAGGGTAATTGTTTTGTTTTGGGAATGTAGTAGGAGGGAAAGGGTTTGGGTGATTTTTAGAAAATCAAAAGGAAATGCTCAAAAAAAATGCGGCCTGCTTCACAAATCGGATTTTAATTTAAATTTAACTCGTTGGGTGGAATTCAAACTTTTGTCAGGCTGAGCGGAGTCGAAGCCCTTTTAGTGTAGAATAGCCTTCGACTTCGCTCAGGGTGCCCTTCGACTTCGCTCAGGATGACAATGGTTTCTAAAAGAATAAAGATATTTTATTCAAAATTATACTTTTATCTATTTGCTCCAGATCAAATCAAAGTTTCTTCTATTCCAGCTTTTTTATAATTCGGTCTGTACCTTCTTGTAAACCTTTATAGTAATCTCCTTTTTTTAGTTCGGGAATTACAAAAGTCGATACAATGCTTTCTACTTCCTTGTCGCTAAGTTTATTCCGTAATTTTTCAAGTCCGCGAATTTGTATCTGTCTTAATTGTTTGCTTATCACCAGTATAATGGAAGCATCGATTTTCAGGCTTGTATTTAGATATTTGTCAAGCTCTAAAGAGTAATCGCTAAGGTCAGTGTAGGGACTTATGGACGAGGTAGTCACTAAAACAATTTTGTGTCCGGTTTTTGTTTCACAGGATTTTAAAGTTGCACTTAAAGTTTGTATCTGTTTTGGAGTCAGAATTTTTTCGAAGTCATTGACGTAATCGTATTTTTTTTCGAAGATGTTTTGTGTTCCGGTTTTTGTTTGGGCAAAAAAACTATTCGAAAAAATAACAGAAAGCGCAATAATGAAAAATATTTTTTTCATGGGTAGATTTGTTTTGGGGAGCCGCAAAATTACCACTTTATTGTTAGAATTCGTCTTGTAATTTGATACTAAAAGGTTACTATTTTTATTTATGGTATTTTGAAGTACCTGAATAAATCAGACTTGCTTATGCAAACCTTATTTTTTCTAATAATTGTTGCTAATAAATCTCACGCAAAGACGCGAAGTCGCAAAGTTTTTTTCTGTTATTTTGTGCAATTTTAAGCAATCGAATATAAAACTTTGTGACTTTGCGACTTTGCGTGAAAAATAAAAGCAGATGTTAAATAAAATCAATCCGGCTTGCTCTCACAAACCTTATCTTTTTTAAATGTTTGTTACTAAATCTCACGCAAAGACGCGAAGTCGCAAAGTTTTGTTCTATGCTTTAAGCATTGGTGACTTAGTAAAAAAAAGCCTTAAATAAAAACGGTCCTGTTTTAAGTAATGGGATTTAAAACTTTGCGCTTTTGCGACTTTGCGTGAAAAAATAAGCAGATGTTAAATAAAATCAATCCGGCTTGCTATCACAAACCTTATTTTTTCTAATAATTGTTGCTAATAAATCTCACGCAAAGTCGCAAAGTCGCAAAGTTTTTTTCTGTTATTTTGTGCAATTTTAAGCAATCGAATATAAAACTTTGCGACTTTGCGTCTTTGCGTGAAAATGAGTATATACTAAATGAAAAAAATCCGATTTGCGAAGGCGAATCGGATTCTTTAAATTGAAAATTATATGTAACCGTAAAACGGTTTTGTATTACAAGTGAATTACTTCGCCATAAGCATCAGCTACAGCTTCCATAACAGCCTCGCTCATTGTTGGGTGAGGGTGGATGGATTTTAGGATTTCGTGACCTGTAGTTTCCAGTTTACGGGCTACAACTGCCTCAGCAATCATATCTGTAACTCCGGCACCAATCATGTGGCATCCTAACCATTCTCCGTATTTAGCATCGAAGATTACTTTTACGAATCCGTCTGAATTACCGGATGCTTTTGCTTTTCCTGAAGCAGAGAACGGGAATTTACCAATTTTTAAGTCGTATCCTTTTTCTCTTGCTTGTTTTTCAGTCAGACCAACAGAAGCGATTTCAGGAGTTGCGTAAGTACAACCCGGAACGTTTCCGTAATCGATTGGGTCTACGTGTAATCCTTTGATTTTTTCAACACAGTTGATTCCTTCAGCAGAAGCTACGTGAGCTAAAGCCTGCCCAGGAGTAACATCTCCAATCGCGTAATAACCCGGAATATTGGTTTGGTTGTAAGCGTTTACTAAGATTTTATCTCTGTCAACAGCGATACCAACTTCTTCAAGACCTATGTTTTCAATGTTTGTTTTGATTCCAACTGCAGAAAGTACGATATCAGCTTCAAGGATTTCTTCTCCTTTAGCTGTTTTTACTGTTGCTTTTACACCCGCTCCTGAAGTATCCAATGATTCTACAGAAGAACTGGTCATTACTTTAATACCTGCTTTTTTCAAAGATTTTTCAAATTGTTTTGAGATATCTTCGTCTTCTACCGGTACCACATTTGGCATAAATTCTACAATAGTAACATCTGTTCCCATTGAGTTATAGAAATGTGCAAACTCCACTCCAATTGCTCCTGAACCTACAATAATCATAGATTTTGGCTGTGTTGGTAATGTCATTGCCTGACGGTATCCGATTACTTTTACACCATCCTGAGGTAAGTTTGGTAACTCACGGGAGCGTGCTCCGGTTGCAATGATAATATGATCTGCACTATATTCGGTAACTTTATTGTCTTTGTCTGTAACGTCAAGTTTTTTTCCCGGTTTTAGTTTTCCAAAACCTTCAATAACGTCAATTTTGTTTTTCTTCATTAAGAACTGAACTCCTTTGCTCATTCCATCTGCCACATTACGGCTGCGTTGTACCACAGCAGGGAAATCTTTATCAAATTCAGAAACTTTTAATCCGTAGTCAGAAGCGTGTTTCAGATAATCAAAAACCTGAGCTGATTTTAGCAATGCTTTTGTCGGGATACATCCCCAGTTCAAACATACACCACCTAGGTTTTCTTTTTCAACTACAGCTACTTTAAAACCTAATTGTGAAGCTCTAATTGCTGTAACATATCCGCCAGGACCACTTCCTAAAACAATAACGTCGTATTTCATTTTTTTTGCTTTTAGTATTTACTACCGAAAATGAAGTTTATGAATCCGAAACTCATTTTCAATTTCTTTGTTATTTGTGATTGCGAATTTAAGGATTTATTTTAAAAAAATAGTAAGTTGTAAAAAAGTAAAAAGGTAAAATGTGAAATGTTGATTTAAATATCCTACATCTCACATTTTACCTTTAGTATTTTAGTAAAGTTGATTAAACCTTAATATGTCCCCAGTTTTCACCGCTGGCAATTCTTCTGATCTGCATTTCGCTTACGCCAAATTGCTTGGCAATCATTTTCAGACGCGTTTTTTGTTCGGGCCTGGCCAGGATTTTCTTTATTAACATCACTTTGGTCGTGGTTAATTTTCTTCCGTCGGCTTTTAGGTTGTGTTCAATCAGATTCTTTTTGGCCTGAATTACATGAGGGCTTTTGCGGCTGTGTTCCATCATTTCGGCTTTTGTTGCCCAGCGTAAATTGCTGACATCATCATTGCTTCTGTTGTAATCCAGATGGAGTACATAACTTTGTTCTTCTGATTTTTTCGGAATGAAATACTGCGCTACTAATTTATATAAGAAAAGATATTTATTGACAATTTTGTCATCTTTCTTCACTTTGAAACGGAATGTCGGATATCCGTCGCTTAGGCCTCCTTTTAAAAGCCGGCCGTTTTGTATTTCGTCGGTAAAACTTATTAATCTTCCTCTGTTTGAAATGGCGTATTTAAGTTGCAAAGAGGCATTTATTTCTATTTCTTTGAATTCTTCGTTTGGATAAAATCTATTTATTGGCATTGTCTTTTACATTTGATTTGATTCTCAAATATAAAAAATTCAAAAAGGACAAAGGCTATAGGATTGGTTTTGAAGGGCAGTTTTATGATTCTTATAACGCTATTTTAACTTTTTTAAGAACTTTTTTAGCATTTGAAAACGGATTTTACTGCCTAAAATTTAAAAACCAATACTTTTTTGAACCAAAAATTAGCATTAATTTACTGATCAAGCCAATTCTTGAAATTGTTTATTTCCTTTTTGCTGATGATTATCGGGTCGTCTTCTACAGGTCGAACGGTAAGTTTCAGTTCGATTTTCTGATTGGAATGTTTGATGACTTCTTTGATAATGTTTCTGTTTACAATGTATTTTCTGTTGACTTTAAAGAAAATAACCGGATCCAGATTGTGAATGATGTCGGTAAGGGTATTATCGTATAAATGGCTGTTTCCTGAATTTACATAAATAAAAAGGTGCTTGCCCGAAGCGACAAAGTAGGTAATATCATTTTCGTTAACAGAAATAAGTTTGTATCCGTGGTTGACTAAAAAGTGACGCTGGATTTTGCTGGTTTCCGGATTTTCGAGTGCAACCAGTGACTGAATGGTAGCATCGCTGTTGAAAGTGTTTTTTATTTTTTTAAATTTTTCCAGTGCTTCAAACAATTCCTGTTCTTCAAAAGGTTTCAGGAGATAATCGATCGTAAAATGTTTGAAAACCCTTATGGCGTAAGAATCATAAGCTGTAACGAAAATAACAGGGCAGGCGATAATGGTTTTTTCGAAAATTTCGAGACTTTTTCCGTCGCCGAGATGAATGTCCATAAAAGCCAGGTCAACGTTATTTTCAGCAAAAAAAACAACGGCTTCTTTTACCGATTTTAAAACTGTTATTTCTGCGATCGGTACAATATTTTGCTGTTCTAAAATAGATTTCAGATAACTCGAAGCAAGATATTCATCTTCAACAATGGCAATTTTCATCTTCTTTTGAATGGTGTATTGCTTTGATACTACTACAAAGCTGGTATTTGACTCTGCAAATATATTAGTTAAGCTTTATAATTGATGATACTGAATTGTTTTTTTATTCAAATTTTGAAGGGATTTTGTTTCACGAGAACGTTTAAACCAGGTAATGTGTTTTTATTTTACTGCTTTAATAAACAAAAAGAGGCCCAGTTTTGCAACTGGACCTCTTTCAAAAAAAACAATAGGTATTATAGATTGGGATTGTTTAATCTCGCATTTGCCGGGTAGATAATGGTATAACGCGGATCGTTTTGTATCAGTTTGTAAGTGTCACCATCTAGTGTATGGATGATTTCTTTTTGTGTTGTTCTTCTTAAATCAAACCAACGGTGTCCTTCAACAGCAAATTCACGGTGTCTTTCTTCCAAAATGAAGTTGGTTAAATCAGCAGCATTCATTGCACTGACAGTAGTTTCAAGTTGTGTATATCCTGCCGCAGTATATCTGTTTTTGATAAAGCTTAAAACAGTTGTTTTAGCCTCACCAATATTATTCAGTTTTAATGCAGTTTCTGCTTTTGTCAAATACAACTCAGAAGTTCTGAAAGAACATTTTTGATCATCGTTACCTCCTTTTTGAATTCTGAAACGGCTTCCGTTTGCTAAAAAGTAAAGAGGAAAACGTAAATCAGTAGTCTTGCTGTAAGCCGCAATTAGGTCAGGTGAAGCATAAGATGTTCCTTTAAGACCGTTAATGTATCCGTCTTCAAGGGCTAAAATTGATTCTTTTGAATTGAATTTAGTTGCGAAAACCGGTGTAGCTTTTAAGTCCACTAAAGTGCTGTTGATCGCTAAAGCTTTGTTTGCAGCATCAAAAGATTTTTGCCATTGTTGCTGGTACAAAAAGATACGGCTTTCTAAACTAAATAAGGCAGCCTTAGAAAAACGGTAGTTTTTACCTGTTGCCTGTGTATCTAAATTGATTAATTTCTCCGCTTCCTGCGTATCGGCAATAATCTGATTGTAAATTACTCCAACACTTTCAGGTACAAAAGCCTGCTCTAAATCGATCTCAAGTGCCAAAGGAACTCCTTTGTCTGAACCTGCAGTTGCAGCGCTGTAAGGTTTACCAAAAAGGTTTACCAAATCAAAGTATGCCATTGCTCTTAATGCATAAGCTTCTCCTACTAGTTGGTTTTTTTCAGGTGAAGCTTCTAATTTTGACGCTGCTTCGTTGATGACCACATTCGTGTAGAAAATTACAGTATACAGATCCTGATATTGGAACGTAAAGGTAATACGGTCCGGATTAGAATCTTTCCAGGTATAAATGTCTTTGTAAACATTTAATTCATCACTAAATTCATTCATTGTCAATTCGTCTGTACGAACTGCAGTCAATGATTTGTGTTCCGGATAACTTGCATATCCTGTCGTTAAAACGGCACGATATTGTTCAAGTGTTTGTGGAATAACACGGCCTACAGGTGTAATATCCAGGTAATCGTCGCAACTTGTTACCGCAAGTGCCGCAACAAAAAGGGCTATATATTTTGAGAATTTTTTCATCTTTAAATTTTATTAGAAAGTTACATTACATCCTAAAGTGAATGACTTAGGAACTGGTTGTGCATAAATGTTTCCGAATGTTTCAGGGTCAAAGTAACCTTTGTAGTCAGAACTGATTACGAATAAGTTTCTTGCCTCAACATTGAATCGGATACTTTGAATGTTGATTTGGTCTGTAAACGCTTTAGGGAATGTATAACCTAAACGCATACTGCTCAATCTCATATAACTCATTTCGCTAACCCATGTATCTAAATAATTGTAAGTCGGGATTTGGTTTTGTCCGGAATACCATAGGTATGCCATGTAAGAATCTCCTGTTCCTGAATCTTTACCATTAATTGCAGGTAAATTAGATGAAGTGTTCGTTGGTGACCATGCATTCAAAATTTCATTGCTGTAATTTTGTCCTCTGTCAACTGTTGTTCCGTTGTAAGGAGGAGTTCTTACTACTGTTTGTTTTAAATTAAAAGAAGCAGCAATGGTAAGATCAAAATTACTTACTTTGAAAGTATTCGTGATACCTCCTGTAAATTTAGGGTCTCTGTCTCCTAAGTAGGTAAACAAATCTCTGAATTCGCTTGCTGATAATTTTGACTGCGTCAATTCTCCAGGGAAGAAATCAGCATACGGATCAAATAAACCAAAGAATGTCTGAGTGTTTACCGTTTCTCCTTTTTTGTTTACAAATAAAGGATATCCGTTTTCGTCAATTCCGTTTGTTTTAAATCCAAAAATAGCATTTACACCACGTCCTTCTCTGTTCGGCAGGTAATCAGTGTCACGTACTTCGATACGGTCAATGTTACTTTTGTTATGAGAAAAGTTAATGCTTGTATTCCATTTAAAGTTTGGACGGTCGATGTTTTTGGTCGACAAAGTAATTTCGTAACCTTTATTGCTTACTTGTGCCCAGTTTAAATTCGTGTATTCGAAACCATTTTCTAACGGAAGTGCTCTTAAACCAATAAGGTCTGTACTTTTTCTTCCGTATAAATCGGTTACAATGCTGATACGGTTATTGAATAAACCAAGATCCATACCTAAGTTGGTATTTGTTGTTTTTTCCCAACGTAATTTATCATTTGGCGGACTTTCCACTACAAGTGTAGGTTCTGATTGTCCCGGTAAAATAATAGTACTGCTTCCTCTACCCACTACATATGGAGAAGTTCCCTTGTCAATGTTTCCTTGTAATCCGTAAGAAGCACGAAGTCTTAAGTTAGAAAGTGTTAAATTATCTTTTAAGAAATCTTCTTCAGAAACGGCCCATGAAGCAGAAGTAGACCAAAGTGGTAAATATTTATATTTTGGATCTACACCAAATAAATCTGAACCATCGTATCTGACACTTCCGAAGAAGCTGTACTTTCTGTCATAGGTATAAGAAGCTGTTGCAAAAAAGGAAGCAAAAGCGTTTTCATTTTTAGTCTTAATATACGTTTTGTAATCTGCGTCGTTAGCAAAAGATGTCGTTGGGAAAATAATTTGTTGTGTAGTTAAATTATTTTTATCAAAACCAAATCCTTTAGTAGCAACAAAGGTATTGTAATTTCTTCTTAGCTCATTACCTACCATTGCTTCAATTTCGTGTTTCTCTCCAATAACTTTAGAATAGTTGATCATTGTTTTCAGGTTGTACTGGAAAAAGTCAGTATTACTGTTTTGGATCACACCACCATCAGGAAGGAAATAATTGAACGCTCCGTTTGAGAAATATCTTGATTTTTCTCTTTGTTTTCTAGTGTAATAAGTCTCTTTACCCGCATATTTTTCGCTGGACGTATTATCCAACTGTAAACCTAACTGGCTTGTTACTTTTAAGTCTTTAGTTACTTTATATTCAGCATCCAATAAAGCTTTTACGGCTCTGGTTTTTAAATCATAAGAGGTATTGGCTCTTTCTTCAAGGAAGTTAAAAGGCACGTAACGATCTGAATAACCTGATATGTCTTTATCATATTTATAACTTCCGTCAGCGTTGTAAGGAGTTAAATACGGGTTTACATTTCTGGAGTAATTTGCAGGATTAGTAAAAGCATCCGTATCGGTCAAATAAGAAATAGTTTTGTTTTCAGATCCGAAGATTCCAACACCAACTTTAAATTTGTCTGTGATTTCATAGTTGTTTTTTAACGTTAAGTTGTAACGTTTGAAACCAGTTCCAATAGTAGTTCCTTTTTCATCATAGTATCCTAAAGAGAAATAGTAATCTGATTTTTCACCACCTCCGGATAAACTTAAACCGTGTTGTGTATTTATTGCAGTTTGGTACAATAAGTTACCCCAGTTGGTATTGTTTCCTCTTAAGCTGTTAATAGATTGTTGTGTCTGAGGGCTTAAAGAAGAGAATCCACCGGCTCTGAAAGCTGCTAATTCATTCGACCCGTTAAGGATACGAGCAATATCACCACCGGTGTCTCTATAAGTTAAATCTTCACGGCCTGCCATGCTAAGTTCTAAATCAACTTTCTCACTTGCGTTCATTAAGTTTAATTTAGAAAATTCAGGTCTTTGCGTAATAAAAGTATTCGTATTGAAACTTACTACCATTTTACCTGCTCTACCTTTTTTAGTAGTTACTACGATTACACCATTTGCGGCGCGGGCACCATAAATAGCAGTTGCAGCGGCATCTTTTAAAATAGTAATATCTTTGATGTCGTCCGGGTTTAAACCTGCGATAGAATAATTAGTAAGATTATCGATATTGTCCTTATCGTAGTTTTTTGGGACTTCATTGTTCTCTAATGGTAAACCATCCAGTACCCATAACGGATCTTGTGTGCCACTTAAAGAAGCTGTACCCCTGATTCTGATTTTTGCCGGTGCTCCCGGTGCTCCAGACGGAGTACTCACAGCAACCCCTGCAATTTGTCCAACTAACAACTGGTCAATACTCGAAACCCCTGTTTGTTGAATCGCAGACATGTCAATTTTTGTAACGGCAGAAGTAAGTTTTCTTTTCTCAATTTTCTGGTAACCTGTTACCACTACTTCCTGAAGCTTTGCAGTCTCAGATTTTAAGCTGACAGTATAATTTTTCTGAGCATCTAATTCAAGAGTATACGATTTGTATCCCATAAAAGTAACTCTCAAAGAAGTAATGTTCTTTGCTATTTTCAAGCTAAACTTACCATCAAAGTCGGTAGTTGTTCCGATACCTTCACTTTGAATAATTCCGGCATAGGATGTTTTGTTTGAAATCGAATTGTTTTCAACAAAAATCGATGCACCGGGTATTGGCGACTGATCCGCTTCGTCTAGTATTATACCCGTAATAGTTCGGGTTTCCTGCGAGTATCCTGCGATGGCCAGGAGAAGCAGTAGGGCATGTAAAATTTTTCTCATGTTTTTGGGGGTTATTTATTAAAAGGTTGTGTTACTTAATGCTTTTTCTATTCTTTGTATTAAATCGGTATAATGGTTCTGAGTAGACTGATCTCCGGTATTTTTTTTGCTTTTTAACAGCTGAAGCACTTTTCCAAGTTCTCCTTTTTTATCAGAAGTGACTTCTGTAATTCTTTTTAAAGAGTACTGATTAATGTTTCTTATCATTTCTCCGTCCTGCATATACGTACATAACTGAGGCATGTTTAAGGTGTGTAAATCAACTGTTTTCTTAGGTTCTGTTTTTTCAAATATTTTATTGGTCGAAACAATTAAAATATCTACATAATTCTTTTGGGTCATACGCTCCAGAATCGTTAGTGATTTGTTTAGGATCGTCGGGGCAAAAATCTGCTGATGTAATTTTTTGAATAATTCATTTACGGTAAAAACCTTTTCTTTGGTTTCATTACGCTGATATAATTCATTCTCCGTCATTCTTAATAAACGTTCGTCGCTCAATAAATCGTACAATATTCCGCATTGTAATTCTCTTGCCAAAGTGTAAGGTGTATATTCGTAAGGTCCAAGCGGAGAATCTTTTAACGGATTCGTTTTGTCCAGAATCGGATTGAAAAACAACCATTGCGGAATCGTTATTACATTTTTTACTAAATAATCTGCTGCTCTTTTTTGCATGGCAGCAGGAACCGGAACGTAGCTTTGTTTGTTGTCTCCGTGAACGGTTACGTTAAGATAGATTCCGCCAATATTGTTTAGTACGTGACGGTTGTACAATTGCCACTGGCCAATCGTTCCAATGTATAATTTTGCCGTTTCGTAATAAGACTGATCCTTATCGTATGTCCAGTCTAAAATATTATCTACGACACGTTTTAGGTTTTTCAATCCGTATTCACTTGCTTTTACAGCATCATTTCCTAAATCTTCCGATTGGGAACGCGGATCAATTACGTCTCCCTGTTGTTCGCCATAAAAATAAATCGGATCGTTTTGATGTAAAGTGATTAATGAATTCAGTTTTAATCTCTCATTATCATTATTAGCGTACCATCTGTATCCCCATTCGATAGCGTATTTGTCATATTCACCAATTTTTGGAGTGATAGCCGTCACATTATCTTCCGGTTGTGCTACATAATTATAACGGGCATAATCCATAATCGAAGGAGCCGTTCCACCCATTTTTGCCGTGAATTCTTTAGAACGTAATGATTCAACATCATAAGCAAAAGAAGCCCCCATATTATGTTTCAGTCCAAAAGTGTGACCTACTTCGTGAGACGATACAAAACGGATCGCTTCTCCCATATGTTCGTCGCTAAAGGTATTTCCTCTTGATTTCGGATCAATTGGTCCGGTCTGAATACGCATCCAGCTCTGTAAAGACGTCATTACATTATGCCACCAGATAATATCGGCTTCAATAATTTCACCGCTTCTTGGATCAACAACCGATGGTCCCATCGCATTTGACTTTTGCGAAGCGGCATAAGTAATAACAGAATAACGTACATCGTCAATATCAAAATCCAAATCGGCTTCTGTAGGCTCTTTGGCAATGATAGCATTTTTAAAACCGGCTTTTTCAAAAGCAACCTGCCAGTCGTGAACACCGTCAATAATATATTTTCTCCACTGTTTTGGAGTCGAAGGATCGATATAATAAACGATAGGTTTTTTAGGTTCCACCAATTCACCTTTCAGATATCTTTCTTCATCTTCCTTTTTTGGTTCTAATCTCCAGCGGGTAATCAGTTCTTTTTCAACCATTGCCTGTTGGGCATCGGCAAAATACCAGTGTTTTTCGGTGAAATAGCCAATGCGGTTATCGGAAAAACGGGGTTTCATCGGAACTTTATCAAGTAAAACAATATTGCTTGTCACCCCAAGGGTTACAGATAAAGCAGGGCCGCCTTCACTAATCGAAGTGGTCAATTGTGATTTTACCACAACATTTTTCGGGAATGCTTTTGAACTTTCGATATAGGATAAATTCGATTGTACCGAACCTCCAAATTCGATATTGCTAAGGACATCGTTAAAGCTTTTTTGTTTTCCGTCAAAAATCTTGTTGACCTTAATAACAACCGAAGTCGAATCATTATTTTTGGTTTCGATATCAAATACTTCAATAATGGATTCTGAAAAATTATCTTTTACCGAAGCGGTTATCGCATCGTCTTTCGGAGACGAAACTTTAGGAAGATAAGATTTTACCCAAACTTTCTTTGCTACTGTATCTTTATAGAAAGTGATTACTTTGTTTTCGTAATTCATTCCTTTATTGTATCCGAAATCATTCACCTGAAAAGGAACCTGGGACAATTTGTTTACTACTAAAAACTCTCTTTCGAATAAACTGTCCTGAATTTCAAAATAGACATCTGTTTTAACCTGGATAATATTAAAAAGACCTTTTTTTACAGTTCCTTTTTTTACAAGGTCATTGTATTTTTTTCCTTTTTTGGAAGATGTGCTATCTTTTTCTATTTCGGTAGTATTTTCTTTTTTCTTATTCTTTTGTGAAAAAACAGAAATAGGACCTAATAAAAATAAAACTAATGCGACGATTACTTTTAAGTTACACAGGATTGCCTTTTTCCTCATTGTGGTGTTAATTTTAGGTTAATTTTTGCTCGAAAATATTTGTTATCCGGTCAAAAAAAAAAGGAAAAGGAGTGAATGGCTTTTTTTTAGGAGTGAATGTCAATTAAAGGCATAATACATACGAAATTGCCTTCTTTTTCTGTAGCCTGAAAATCAGTTTTAGCATAGTGGCTATAAATGCTCTTTAGATAATTTAACCCAAATTTGGTACCTGGCTCTGAATTTTGTTTGGGCTGCAGGTTGTTAGAGATAACAACATGATCAGTCTTAATAACAATCCTGGTGTGCAACGGAATTTCCGAAGTAGCCATATTGTGTTTTATGACATTTTCGATAATAATCTGAAAGGACAGGTAAGGAACACTTTTGGTGAGAGCCGATTCATCCTCAATTTCAATAGAAAAAAACAACTCTTCCCTGAAACGGGTCTGTTGCAGGAAAATATATTTTTCTATAAATAACAGTTCATTTTTAAGCAGAACGATATTTTTTTCTGGCGGATCAATTAGATAACGATAAATACGGGACAGATTCAGGGTGAATTTCTGCGCTGTTTTTACATCGCTGTCAATTAACATATAAAGCGAGTTTAACGAATTGAATAAAAAATGCGGATTGATCTGCTCTATCAATTGCTGTAACTGCATCAGCGCCTTTTCTTTGACAATTTTTTCGTTTTCTACCAGCAGTGTATTTTTTTCCTGAATAACTACTTCTTTTTCCTGATACGCTCTTCGGTTTGCATATGTAAACAGATAGAAAATCAGAAGAAGCATTACAGTCGTAATCGAATAAATTAAGGTGGTATATTTTTTTATTGTAGTAACGTTCTCCACCACAAAATCTTTCACAAAACTGACACAAATGTACCAGTGAGAACCTTTTAAGTTCACTCTTTTAGTAAACCGGATGACATCAAGTTTGAGATATTCCGATAAAGTTACCCTTTTTACATAATCATGGTTCTTGCTGAAAATAGTATCTGAAGCCTGTAGTGAACTTATATCGTACACATTTTTTCCTATAAAATCGGATTCGGGGTGAAAGATGCAGGTACCTTTCTGATCAAATACAAACGCATAATTGGGTGCTGTTCCGTCAATTGTTGCAAAATAATCGTGTAATGCTTTTAAATTGATGTCATAACCATACCGTACAGTAGTATGATCAGGAGCAACTAATTTAAAATAAATTCTCCATATCCATTCCTTTCCCTGGGGAATAATGGTACTGATGTGTTGTGCAGTTGTGTTTTGAAGAGCAAAATCGCGAATGTTTTTTTTTAATGCAACAGAAACGGTATCATTCCCAAAATGAATTTCACGATCATTAATCTTAAACCAATTATTAGTTAGTAAAGAATTTGTCATCTGAATTGAACTCAGTACTTCGAGATTGGCAGAAAGGTTTTTGGAATTACTAATCTTTACAACATTTTTAATCTGATTTTCCTGTTCCAGAAACTTTGAAAATTCCTGCGACATAAATTCCTGCTTTTTGATGAAATTTCGCTGCGCCACCTCTTCATTGGATTTTTCGGTAAGATCCGTAATTAAGCTGCTAAGGAAATACACCGAAACCACAGTAAGCAAAATAGAGATTGTTCCGTAAATCAGGAACGCTCTTCTGGAGGTAATATTGCTAAATCTGAATTTCAAAAAAGGATAGTTAGTTTAGAAATTAAAAATTAATTGGCTACCGAAAATTGTGAATCGTAAAGGTTTTTATAATAGCCGTCGGTTTTGTTCAGCAATTCCTGATGTGTTCCCTGTTCCACAATTAAACCTTTGTCCATCACTACAATTTTGTCTGCGTTTACAATTGTGGCCAGTCGGTGTGCAATAATAATCGAAGTCCTTCCTTTTGTAATGGTTTCAGTCGCACGCTGGATCAGTTCTTCCGAATACGTATCAATAGACGAAGTAGCTTCATCTAAAATCAAAATACTCGGGTTACTCACATAAGAACGTAAAAAAGCAATCAGCTGACGCTGCCCGGATGAAAGCATAACACCACGTTCCTTAACATCAAAATCATAATTGTCGGGCAGACTCATAATGAAATCATGCACTCCGATTTTTTTAGCAGCATTCAAAACCTGTTCCCGGGTAATCTCCGGATGGTGTAACGTAATATTATTGTAGATCGTATCGGCAAACAGAAACACGTCCTGTAAAACAACGGCAATTTGTTTTCGGAGGGAAGCCAGCGTATAGTTCTCGATATTCTGATCGTCAATATAAATAGTTCCGCTGTTAATTTCGTAAAAGCGATTCAGTAAATTGATAATAGTCGATTTTCCCGCACCTGTCGATCCTACAATAGCTATCGTCTGGCCGGAGGCAACCGATAAATCAATTCCTTTTATGACTTCTTCTTCCGGGATGTAACTAAAACGGACTTCCTTAAATTCAATGCTTCCATCAAAAACAGGTGCTTCCAGCGTTCCGGTGTCCTGAATGTGATCCTGAGTGTCGATGATATCAAAGACACGATTGGCCGCAATCATGCCCAGCTGCATCTCATTAAATTTATCCGCAATCTGTCGCAGCGGATTAAAAAGCATTCCGATGAACATCGTATAGGAAAACAAATCTCCAAAAGTAGTAAAATGGTCCCCGTTCAGAATTCGGAATCCGCCATAAACGACTACCAGTCCCAGTGTAATCGATGAAATAATATCGGCAATGGGGAAAAATATCGAGTTGTACAGGATGGTTTTTATCCAGGCCACTTTGTGTTTGTTGTTTATTTCTTTGAAATTTTCGGCTTCAATTCGCTCCCGGTTAAAAAGCTGTACGATCTTCATTCCGGTAACACGCTCCTGAACAAACGAATTCATGTTGGCAATCTGCGTACGAACTTCCTCAAAGGCAACCTGCATTTTACGCTGGAAAATTCGGGTAATGAAAACCAGAATTGGCATGGCAACGACCACAATCCAGGTTAGTTTCCAGTTCATGTAAAACATAAAAAGCAGTACCACCAGCATTTTCATCAGGTCACTGATAATCATAAACAGTCCCTGGCTGAAAATTCGCGCTATCGATTCAATATCCGAAACCGACCGGGTAACCAATTGTCCCACCGGAACCAGATCAAAATATTTCATCCTGAAACTTAAGATATGTTTGAAAAGTTTAGTACGGATGTCTTTTACAATATCCTGTCCAAGCCAGTTTGCCC
Source organism: Flavobacterium sp. ENC (assembly GCF_020991415.1). GTDB lineage: Bacteria > Bacteroidota > Bacteroidia > Flavobacteriales > Flavobacteriaceae > Flavobacterium. The sequence goes on from NZ_JAJMOY010000003.1 coordinate 260,320, forward strand.
AGTACACAAAATAAAACTGGGAGAAAACTTCCATCAGAAGGACAACGCCCATCAATATGATGTACATCAGCAATCCATGCTGATCGTGTGTTTTGATATAGCCGTCGACCGTTTGTTTTAATAAATAGGGGCGGAGTGCTGCAAAAACGGACAGGGAAACGGCAAAGATAATAACGCCATAATAGCGCCCTTTGTAAGGTTTGGTATATTTTAGGATTCGTTTGAATAAACGGGTATCAAATGCTTTTGCTTTCATTTACTTTTAAGGAGCTATTCCTGCTTTCCGTTACAAGTTTTTCTTAAAAATATGTTTTTGTAATATTTTTATAAAGCTTCCGCTGGTCGCTCCATAAAAATTACAAAAAACTATATTTTTTTCAAAAAAGCTTTTCACTGCAATCAGGGCTAATTTGTGATATAATCATAAGATATATCGGTTAAATATAATCCGTGTGCCGGAACTGAAAACCCGGCTTTTTCTCTGCTTTTACTGGCAATGATGTTTTCAAAATCCGCCAGTGAAATTTTATGCAAACCAATATTGACCAGCGTACCGACAATAGACCGGACCATATTCCTGAGAAATCGATTCGCCGAAATCGTAAAAACAAGCTTGTTGTTTTCATGCGTCCAGTACGCCTCAAAAATCGTGCAGTCAAATGTATTTACGTCCGTATTCACTTTCGAAAAACACTGGAAATCGGTGTGATTCAGTAAGATTTTCGCAGCTTCATTCATCAAAACTACGTCTAATTTTTGATTAAAATACCAACTCAATTCCTCCAGAAACGGATTTTTAACAGTGTTGATGTGATATTCGTACGTTCGCTTCGTCGCATCAAACCGGCAATGTGCATCATCATGAACTTTGATAAGATCAAAAATCGCAATGTCTTTTGGTAAATAGGAGTTGAGTTTGTGTACTAACATCGCAGTATCAACCGGAGCTTCAAAATCAAAATGGGCATACATTAGCTGCGCATGAACTCCTGTATCTGTTCGCCCGGCTCCCATAACATTTATAGAAGAATTTAACAAAACCGAAAGTGCCTTGTTTAAGGTTTCCTGAACAGAGGAGGCGTTGGGCTGAATTTGCCAGCCGTGATACTGTGTTCCGTTGTATGCGAATTGAATAAAATATCTCAAGGTAAAGGTTCATAGGTTTTGAGCGGCAAAGGTACAAAGATTTTTTTCTTTGAAGGTCCTAAGATTCTGAAGAGCTAAGGTGCTGAGTTTTTTTTGGAGGTACAAAGGTACAAAGGTTCAGAGTTCAGAGGCTCAAAGGTTTTCTTTTCAGACAAACATTTTATTGGTGTTAATAAGTTTAAATTATGATTCCATGGCGTCTGTAAAAACTTTAAAAAAAACAATACTTAGCGCCAACAACCATAGTGGTTCAGTAGCTAAAAGGGAACCTTTGTGCGTTTGTCTCTCTGAACCTTTGTACCTCCACAAAAAATCTTTGTACCTTTGCACCTCTGAACCTTTGTACCTTAAAAAATTGAAAAAAATCCTCCTTCTTTCCGATACGCACAGCCATATAGATGATGTGATTTTAAAATACGTGGCACAGGCCGATGAAGTCTGGCATGCTGGTGATATTGGTGATCTGAATGTTACTGATACTATAAAAAAACTGAAACCTTTGCGCTGTGTTTATGGGAATATAGACGACGCAAAAGCCAGATTGGAATTTCCGTTACACAATCGTTTTTTATGTGAAAATGTAGACGTCTGGATAACTCATATTGGAGGTTATCCGGGAAAATACAATCCAAATATCAGAGAAGAAATCTCGGCAAACCCACCTAAATTATTTATTTGCGGACACTCCCATATCCTGAAAGTCATGTTTGATAAAAAGAATAATTTATTGCATATGAATCCCGGGGCAGCCGGTAAAAGCGGATTCCATCAAATGAGAACCATGTTGCGATTTGTAATTGATGATGATAAAATCAAAGATCTGGAGATTATAGAAATCGGTAAAAAATAACCCTCTATGAAATCGGAACTTTTATTTTTACAGAAGTTCCGGTATTTTCATTTGCTTTGGAAATAATAGTCATGCTTCCTTTTAATTTTTTAATTCGTGCCCTGATCCGGTTGAGGCCAAAACCTTCCGTTTCGTTTTGTTTTCCGGCGTTAAATCCCTTTCCGTTGTCCTGAATAATTAGAATAAACCAGTTTTCGTTTTCGCGTAAAGAAATTTGGGCTTTTGTGGCCCCACTGTGTTTTATGATGTTGTTAAGGAGTTCTGATACGATAAAATAAATCTTCATTTCGAATTTTTCAGGATATCTTTTTTCGCCGGGAACTGAACTTAAAAACTGGAAGTGAATATTGTGATTTGTATTTTTCTCGCATAAATCTTCCAAAGCAAACAATAGCCCGAAACGAACCAGAAGGGCGGGTATAAGTTCGTGCGACATATCGCGCAACCGATCATGGGCTTCCTCTAAAATGGCCTTTGCTTTTGTGATTTCCTCGGACTGAATATTGTGTTGGGTAGAGAATGTATTGAGATGTAAACCAACGGAAGAAAGTAAAGAATTGATATTGTCATGTAAAAAAGCGGCAATTTTTTTACGCTCATTTTCCTGACCGTCAATACCGGAATTAATGATGTTGAGCTGTATTTTTTGTTTGATATCTTTTTGTTTGTTTTTTCGTTTTAATTCACCGTTGCGATAATAAAAATAAGATAACATCATGAGCAGGATGACGAGAATAATAATGAGGCTTACGATTTTTTTATTGTCGGTTTTGATAAGCTGCAGCTGTTCTTTTTTTATGGAATTGATAGTGATTTCAGTCTTTTCCGGAAGCAGGCTGTCCCGGCTGGAAGCAGGACCTGCAGTTGTGATTGAAAATAAAATAAAAATCAGTATATTTCTTAAAAAGGACATGTAAAAAGGGCTAATCATGGATTTATCAAATTGTTTTTTAAAGCATATTTTACAATACCGATCACATTTTTGAGTTTTAACTTTTTCATTATATTTTTCCGGTGTGTTTCTACGGTGTTCAGGCTTATGAAAAGTTGTTCGCTTATTTCTTTGCCGCTGTATTCAAGTGATATCAGGGTAATCACCTCAAGTTCTCTTTCGCTCAGCAGTTGATTGCCGGTAAAAGGCTTTTTATTTAATTTTGGATTGTTGTGCGTGAAGCTGGCAAAGATTTTTTCTCTTATATAATTGTCAAAATATTCTTCATCCCGGTTTACTGCTTTAATGGCTTCAATAATGTTCTCGCCTGCGCTTTTTTTGGTAAGATAGCCTCTGGCACCCAGTTTCATGACTTCTTTTACTATTTTTAAGTCATCATAACTCGAAAGAATAATGACTTTGCAGGGAAATTTCTTTTGACCGAATTCTTTGAGGACACTAATTCCGTCTTTAAGAGGCATGCTGATGTCCAGTAATAAAATATCAGCTTTACTGGCCAGTACACCTTCATAAATAGTCCCTCCGTTGAGAGAGAGGCCTACAACCTCAAAGTCTGTGACCGTACCTAATAAATTAGCAAGCCCGTCAATAAGTACCTGATGGTCGTCTGCTAAATGTATTCTGATTTTCTTCTTCATTGCCCTTTCTGATAGTGCAGGCAAATTTATAAATAATAACTTACAAATAAAACACTTTTAACGCTAAATATAATGTGGTATTAATTTGCAGCCACAAAAAAACCCGAATTATAAAATCCGGGTTTTTTCACACAAATAAATTAAGTTTATAGGTTTACCTCAAACGATCTACAGATTTTACAAGATCTTCGTCCTTCTTGATGGCCTTATTAGCTAAAACTAATAACACGATAGCAACAATCGGAAGAAACATCCCAATACCTTTCTCAGAAACAGTAACTGTCTCTCCAGATAAATTTAGTGATCGATATACAAATAATCCTAATAAAATTAAGTTTAATATTATATTCAGTCTGCCCATTACAAACTGGTTTTGTCTTTTCTTATATGAAATAATACTGATAATCGTCAGCATGGTACTCAGACCCAGTAAAACAGTGTACACCTGATCCTGCATAAAATAAAATGCTTTTCCGTTGCTTAATGTCCAAAGTGGGATAAAAAACACCAATACCCCCGTTACAATGAAGGTAAGAATTAAATATACGGTCTGAATTCGTTGTATCATGGTCTGAATTTGTTTTACAAAAATATATTTTCTTTTTTATAAATACTATTGTATGATAAAATTTTATTCGTATTATTGCATCATAATACCGTAAGCACTTCATACTGCGGTCAATTCAAAACAATTATCTACCTATTCTTTTACAGTATTTCTGTTAAAATAATTAAATTCATAGAACATTCATGTTTGATATTTCTGCATTAAAAGAAATGAAGCTTTCTGAGCTTCAAGAAATAGCTAAGTTAGCTAAAACTATAAAGTTTAATGGCGTTAAAAAAGAGACCTTAATCAGTCAGATATTAGCACACCAGGAAGCGACCGTGGCACCGCCTGTTAGTGCTGTCGCCAATGCGGAAATAGTGGATGACAAGCCCAAAAGAGCAAGGATTGTTCCTGTAAAAAAAGCCGCTATCAGCAAAAATGCCCCGGTTTTGGAATTTGATAAAGTGGATGAAACCCCTGTTAAAACTGAAATTCCCGTGGCTGTGGAAGAGGCCCCGAAAGCAGCAGAAGCTTCAGAGAAAAAGACAGTTGAAAAAAAGGGACCAAAAATCGTAAAATTTAATAAATCAGCTTACGAAAAAAAGGTCGCTCAGCAGAAAGAAAAAGAAACAGTAAAAGAAGTTGTCACCGAGGAAACTCCTGAAACTATTGATACTCCGGCAGCAACAGCTGAAAAAGCAGAAACACCTGCTCCGGTAAAAAAGATAAACCCGAATCAGAATAAAAACCAGAATCCAAATCCAAATCAGGTTCCGGCAGCTCAAAATCCGAATCAGAATCAGAATCCAAATCAAAACGGGAATGGAAACGGGAATAACGGCAATCAGAATCCAAATCAGAAGAATAAAAAGAATAATTTCAGGGATTCAGACTTTGAGTTTGACGGAATTATAGAAAGTGAAGGCGTGCTTGAAATGATGCCTGACGGATACGGATTCTTACGTTCCTCAGATTATAATTATTTAGCCTCTCCGGATGATATTTATTTATCCACTTCACAAATCAGGTTATTTGGTTTAAAAACCGGAGACACCGTAAAAGGAGTGGTACGCCCTCCTAAAGAAGGCGAGAAATTTTTCCCTTTAGTGCGTGTGCTTAAAATTAATGGCCACGATCCGCAAGTAGTTCGCGACAGAGTTTCTTTCGAACACTTAACCCCGGTTTTTCCTTCTGAAAAATTCAAACTGGCCGAAAAAGGCAGTTCCGTTTCAACCCGTATTATCGATTTATTTTCTCCAATTGGAAAAGGACAGCGTGGTATGATAGTTGCACAACCGAAAACCGGTAAAACAATGTTATTAAAAGACATTGCCAATGCAATTGCTGCCAATCACCCTGAGGTTTACCTTATCGTTCTTCTTATCGATGAGCGCCCTGAAGAGGTTACCGATATGCAGCGCAGTGTTCGCGGAGAAGTAATTGCTTCTACTTTTGACAGAGAGCCGCAGGAACACGTGAAAATTGCCAATATCGTTCTTGAAAAAGCAAAACGTCTGGTAGAATGCGGACATGATGTGGTGATTTTATTAGATTCCATTACACGTTTGGCAAGAGCTTATAATACAGTTCAGCCGGCATCCGGAAAAGTTTTAAGTGGTGGTGTTGATGCTAATGCATTACAAAAACCAAAACGTTTCTTTGGAGCGGCAAGAAATGTGGAAAACGGAGGTTCATTAAGTATCATCGCAACTGCATTGACCGAAACAGGTTCTAAAATGGATGAGGTTATCTTTGAGGAATTCAAAGGTACCGGTAACATGGAGCTACAGCTGGATCGTAAAATCGCCAACAAACGTATCTTCCCGGCTATTGATTTGACTTCTTCAAGTACACGTCGCGACGACTTGTTATTAGACGAAAAGACATTACAAAGAATGTGGATCATGCGCAAATACCTGTCGGATATGAATCCGGTAGAATCGATGGATTTTGTAAACGAACGTTTCAAAAAAACCAGAAATAATGAGGAGTTTTTGATTTCTATGAATGATTAAGGAAAGGTGCTGAGGGACTAAGTGGCAAAGGTACAGAGGTTTTTTTTAAAGCTGCTAAGCTGCTGAGGTCCTGAGTTACTAAGGTTTTCTTTTTGGAATCTATACTATAAAAAAAGGGGATGAGTTTTTGAAAACTCATCCTTTTTGTTTTTTGTAAACTTGTGTGTCGGGTAAACTATTTTTTATTTTTTGTTGTTCAAAATTTTATCCGAATTCCGGGATCTTTACAATATTTGTCAGACTGAGCGAAAGGAAAGGTGCTGAGGTACTAAGATGCAAAGGTACAGAGGTTTTTTTTAAAGCTGCTAAGCTGCTGAGGTGCTGAGTTACTAAGGTTTTCTTTTTGGAATCTATACTATAAAAAAGGGATGAGTTTTTAAACTCATCCCTTTTTGTTTTTTGTAAACTTGTGTGTCGGGTAAACTATTTTTTATTTTTAGTGTTCAAAATTTTATCTAAATTCCAGGATCTTCACAATATTTGTCAGACTTAGCGAAAGGAAAGGTGCTGAGGGACTAAGTGGCAAAGGTACAGAGGTTTTTTTTTAAGCTGCTGAGGTCCTGAGGTCCTGAGTTACTAAGGTTTTCTTTTTGGAATCTATACTGTAAAAAAGGGGATGAGTTTTTGAAAACTCATCCCTTTTTGTTTTTTGTAAACTTGTGTGTCGGGTAAACTATTTTTTATTTTTTTGTGTTCAAAATTTCATTCGAATTCCGGGATCTTCACAATATTTGTCAGACTGAGCGAAAGGAAAGGTGCTGAGGTACTAAGTTTCAAAGGTACAGAGGTTTTTTTAAAAGCTGCTGAGCTGCTGAGGTTCTGAGTTACTAAGGTTTTCTTTTTGGGATCTATACTATAAAAAAAGGGATGAGTTTTTAAACTCATCCCTTTTGCTTTCTTTGCTTAGAACCTTAGCAACTTAGTATCTCAGTATCTAAAAAAAACTCTGAACCTTTGCCCCTTTGCCTCTCTGTACCTATTTCTTATCCACTACCGGTCTGTTCTCCCTGTTCGCTAAATCCCAGGCGACAACAAATGCCAATTGTGCTCTTTTGGTTAAAGCATCGTATTCGATTTTTTGAGGTTCATCGCCTTTTCCATGGTAATCTTCGTGAACTCCGTTGAAGAAGAAAACAGCAGGAATACCATGTTTTGCGAAGTTATAGTGGTCAGAACGCTCATAAAAATGATTTGGATCTTTCGGGTCATTAAATTTAAAATCCAGGTCTACTTTAGTGTATTTTTCGTTTTGGCTTACCACAGTATTATGTAATTCCGTAGACAAACGGTCCGCACCAATTACATAAACATAATTATTGGATTTTGCATGTTCTGCATCGCGGCGTCCGATCATGTCAATATTGATATCAGTGATCGTATTGGCAATTGGGAACAACGGGTTTTCAGAATAATAACGGGAACCGTGTAATCCGTGCTCTTCTCCGGTAACGTGAAGGAACAGGATAGAACGTTTTGGTCCGTGTCCGTCTTTTTTGGCTTTTGCGAATGCTTTTGCAATTTCCATAACCGCTACAGTTCCGGAGCCATCATCATCAGCACCATTGTAAACTTCACCGTTTTTAATTCCAACGTGGTCATAATGTGCTGAAATTACCAGTACTTCATCCGGTTTTTCAGAACCTTCAATATACGCCCAGATATTTTCGGAATCCGGTAAATTTTCGTTGCGTTTTGCATTCAGGAATGCCGCCGGAATGGGCTGATAGTAATCTTTTGCCCCTTTAGGAAATGAAATCCCGTTCTTTTTGTATTGCTCAATCATGTAAAGACCGGCTTTTTTCTGTCCTTTTGAACCCGTTTCACGGCCTTCCATTTCATCTGATGCAACAACGTATAGCATTGTTTTTAAATCCTTTTCGGTGATGACTTTCATGTATTTGGTTGGATCTGAATTGTCCTTAGAGGCAGCCAGCTGCGCATTTTTACATGAAAATGCAGAAGTAATTAATAATAAAATTACAAGTTTTTTCATTTTTGGTTTAGTGTAAATTGATGAATGTGTAAAAAATATAAAATATGAGTAAAAATAAAATAAAAAGAGAGTTTATAAAGAATAAAAATACGCTTTTTATAAAAGAAACAATTCTCGTTTCCCCATAGAAACGATGATGTGCAGGATAAAAATAATAGCACATCCATATTGTTCCGACAAATGTTATGATATCGGATATAACGGTTAGAGGACTATTTTCCCCAAATAAACCCATTACCCGGTTGACGATAAACAAGATCAGAAAGATTAAAAGCAGAAACGAAAAATAATGCAGTGTAAAAATCCCGTGGTCAAAATAGTACCATTTCTTTTTATTGTGAAAAATCCACAAAAAGAAAGCAAAAAATGGCATGATGACAAACAATATTTTGGGGATATTATGAAAAAAGGACTCAATAAATTTTTCAATGATTTCCTTTTTAGTATTATGCTCGGTAACGTGAACTACTTTCTCATAAGCCCAGTATTGAAAATCGGAAAGTTTATCGTCTTCTTTTCCATATTTCTGGATGGAATCTATTTCTTTCATGGGTTTAAGGTCAAAAAACTTACTGGAAATTTTCATTTCACCGTCCTTATTCGCCTGACTTATTATTTGAGCGGTATCCAGCTCTTTTTCACTTTTATTTAGTCCTTCACTCACTTTGCTGGGGAATAAAGCTATTAAAAGAAAAGTGATAAAACTGATAAAAATATACAAACGAACGGGTGCCAGATACGACAGCCTTTTTCCGGAAAGATATTCTTTGGTTAGGGTTGAAGGCTTAAAAAGCAGATTTTTGATCGTTTTCCAGAAAGCATTTTCGTAATGCGTTAAGTCTTCAAAAAAATGAATAAATAAATGGTGAAATGTTTTTCGGCTATCTGTATTTTCCTGTCCGCAATTCGGACAAAATTTTTGTTCCACAACATGCCTGCAGTTTAAACAGGTTTTATCTTTTCTAATCGGACTATGTGACATTGGTAATTTTTGGTTAATTTGGTTTTGTTATTGATTTTTTTTGCTCCCTGATTTAATGGATTTAAACGGTTTGCGCCTGATTGCTACCGTGGTAAAAGATTTAATTAATTTTTTACTAACTGTGTCAATCTGTTAAATCTGCGGGCTATTCTTTTTCGCCACGAACTATAGAAGCTAAACGAATTTGAACGAAATTTTCATATAATAATATTTGCCAATTCCATTTAAATCCTTCAAATTCAAGGGCTGTTTCAAATCTTATTTTTTCAAAACTTCATTTAAGAAAAGCTGTAAATGTTCGAATGATCTTTTGGCGGCAACAGCATTGTAAGCCGCTCCTTTTGAATTGTCATTTCCGGCTTCAGGATTGGTAAAAGAATGTACAGAATTGGCATAGTAAATCATTTGCCAGTCGGCTTTTGAGTCACGCATTTCCTGTTGGAAAGCGGTAATTTCTGCTGCAGATTCATAGGGATCATCTGCGCCGTGACAAACCAAAACTTTGGCTGTAATAGGTTCAACGGCTCTTGCAGCATCTTTGCCTAAACCACCATGAAAGGAAGCAACACCTTTTACGTTCAGATGTGCACGTGCAGCTTCAAGAACTCCTGTTCCGCCAAAACAATATCCGATCGCAACAATATTATCAGCATTTGCACCGGATTTGATTAATTCCTGCAAAGCCAAATTGATTCTTTTATGATATTCGGTAACATTAGTTTTATAATAACCTGCCAGTTTTCCTGCTTCAGTAGTATTTTTGGGATAGTTTCCTTCACCATAGATATCAGCGATGAAAACAGTATAACCAAGTTTTGATAAGTTTTCGGCAATTTGCTTAGAAGCATTGTCAATTCCTAACCATGCCGGTAAAAGTAAGATTCCGGGATTCTGACTGCTTTTTTTAGCAGCTTTTATAGATAAACCATTTAATACCTGAGCACCGTCAGTGTATTTCACCGTTTTCAATTGTGCATTTATAGTGTTTGAAAACAATATGGTAGCGAAGAGTAGCAGGGCTGAATTTTTCATAGTTTTACAATTTTTAACAAATATCAGAAATATTATGTTACAAAAAAACCTCAAAAGATATTTCTTATGAGGTTTGTCAAACTATGATTTAGTCGATTAATTATTTAATAATTAGTTGTTTATAAGCTTATGTTCCTTTTAAAAGCACAACCCAGTTCTACCATGGAGTCTGTTTTGGCAATTCCGGGAATATTATCAATTTTTTCATATAATATTTTACGCATATGTTCGTGGTTTTTTGCCGTGATTTTCAGGTACAGCGTAAACGATCCGGTTACAAAGTAGCATTCCGTAATCTCCGGAATTTCTTTTAAAGCTTCAATGATCCTTTCGGAGTCCGAATCCTTATTCAGTGTAATTCCTGTGAAAGAAGCCCAATCGTAACCAATCTGCTTTTCATTCAGAATCGGTTTGATGCCGGTAATGATGCCCTGTTCAAACAAACGGTTGATGCGCTGGTGCACCATCGTATTTGAAATTTTTAAATTAGTAGCAATCGTCGAAAAGGCGATTCTTCCGTCTTTTTCCAGTTCTTTAATAATTTTTATGTCAAATTCATCTAAGATATCCATGTTGCTAACTTTTACTGATTTACCGGATGTAAAGATAGAAATAAGTCTGAATGAAAACTTGGTGTTAAATAGAAAATTGACTTTTATTTCGACTTAAACAATAAATTTGATTTTTATAACTCTTAATTGAGTTAAAAGTTAGTTTTTTTTGCTTGTAAATAAATAATTTTTATATTTTTGTTTCCGTAAAAAGAAAATATCATGGGACATCAGCAGGAAATACTTTCGTCAAAATCAGAAGTTTTGATCGAAAAAGAGAATAAATACGGAGCGCACAATTACCATCCGCTTCCGGTAGTTTTAGAAAGAGGCGAAGGCGTTTATGTATGGGATGTTGATGGAAAAAAATATTATGACTTTTTATCGGCTTACTCTGCCGTAAATCAGGGACACTGCCATCCGGTTATTGTAAAAGCAATGACAGAGCAGGCGCAGAAACTGACTTTAACTTCAAGAGCCTTTTACAATGATAAATTGGGGAATTACGAAGAATTTATTACCAATTATTTTGGTTTCGATAAAGTATTACCCATGAATACAGGTGCTGAGGCGGTTGAGACTGCTCTTAAACTTTGCAGAAAATGGGCGTATGAAGTAAAAGGAATTCATGAAAACCTGGCTCAGATTATTGTTTGCGAGAACAATTTTCACGGAAGAACAACAACCATTATTTCATTTTCGAATGATGAAAGTGCCCGTAAAAACTTCGGTCCTTTTACAGACGGATTTATAAAAATTGAATATGATAATCTGGAAGCTTTGGAAAAAGTTTTGGAATCTTCAAAAAATATTGCCGGATTCCTTGTTGAACCTATTCAGGGTGAAGCCGGAGTTTACGTTCCGTCCGAAGGATATTTAGCGAAAGCAAAAGCGCTTTGTGAAAAACATAATGTACTGTTTATTGCAGACGAAGTTCAGACCGGAATTGCACGTACGGGAAAATTATTGGCCGTTCATCACGAAAATGTACAGCCTGATATTTTAATCTTAGGAAAAGCGATTTCAGGTGGTGTTTATCCGGTTTCTGCAGTTTTGGCGAATAACGAAATTATGAATGTTATCAGACCGGGACAACATGGTTCTACTTTTGGTGGAAATCCTGTTGCAGCGGCGGTTGCAATTGCGGCACTTGAAGTGGTAAGAGACGAAAAATTAGCTGAAAATGCTGAGCGTTTGGGGATCATCTTGCGAAAAGGATTAAACGAAATTGCAGAAAGAAATGACCTGATTACGTTAGTGCGCGGTAAAGGATTGTTAAATGCCATTGTAATTAATTGTGGTGAAGATTCTGATCTGGCCTGGGAAATCTGCCTGAAATTCCGGGACAACGGATTGTTGGCAAAACCAACTCATGGAAATAAAATCAGACTGGCACCGCCTTTGGTGATGACAGAATCTCAAATTCAGGAATGTCTTGAGATTATTGAAAAATCACTAAACGATTTCAGATAAAATTAATTCAGCTTACTTTACTATATAAAAAGGCGATTGCTCAATGCAATCGCCTTTTGTTTATAATTGGTTTTCTAAAAAAAAATCGGTCTTAAACTTTTTACTTTCAGACCTCCTGCAGGAAATTATTTTCTATTTCTTAAGGGCAGCACCGCCGGGCATCTGTTCCGCTTTTAGCTTGAATTTGCTGTATTCTACTACTCCCGTTTTGTCAGCCCATTCGAAATATTCGGCAGCAAGTTTATTTACGATTCCGGGATTTTGCTGCGCTACGTTTTTGGTTTCGCCACGGTCTGTTTCGATATCATACAGTTCCCATTCGTAAGACGGATAAATAGATACCAGTTTCCATTTACCGTCCCTTACGGCGCGATTTCCGGCTCTTTCCCAAAATAATGGTGCGCCTCTGTCTACCTGCGAAACATTATCAAATAAAACAGGCAGTAAACTCTTTCCAACCAAAGGATTTGAGGTCACACCATTATATTCTTTAGGATATTCAATTCCGGCGAGTTGATAGAAAGTAGGAGCAAGGTCAATAATATGTCCTGTTCCTTTGTCTATTCTTCCTGCTTTTATTTTAGAAGGAAACCAGGCGATAAAAGGGGAACTGAATCCACCTTCGTGCATATTGTTTTTATATTGCTGTAAAGGAGTATTCGACAAATACGCCCAGTTTTGTTCCTGATAATCGAAGGATCCGGAAGTTCCGACAGGACCTTCATTCCGTACTAATCCTCTTCCAAGCGGATTATAAGTATTAAAACCACCCTGCGCGCCGTTATCCGAAATGAAAATAATCAGGGTGTTCTGATCTTTTTTCAGCGCTTTTATTTTTTCCAGAACCTTACCCACATTCTGATCCATATTGTCTACCATGGCCGCATAGACTTCCATTTTTGCCTTCCAGAACTGCTTTTCGTCGTAAGTCAGTTTATTCCATTCCGGAACTTCAGGATCTTTTGGCGCTACGGTCTGATCTGCCGGTAAAATGCCGTTCTCTTTTAATTTCTGAATTCTTTTCTCTCTTAAAATATCCCAGCCTTCATCAAATTTCCCTCTGTATTTGGCAATATCAACCGGTTTTGCCTGAAGTGGCCAGTGTGGCGCGGTAAAAGCGAGGTACAAAAAGAAGGGCTTATTTTCCTTGTTCTGCTCGTCCAGAAAATCAACTGCATTATTCCCGATTTCATCTGTAAAATAATACGAATCATCTTTAGGATGCAGTTCTTCATTATTTCGGATCAGTTTTACAGGATAAGGCGTCTTTCCAAAGGGAAGGGGTTTGGTATCGAAATAATTCGAAGCGCCTTTTAAGATGCCGTAAAATTTGTCAAAACCTCTCTGGTTGGGCCATTGTGCCTGATCTTCTGAACCCACGTGCCATTTTCCGGATAAAAGGGTACTGTATCCGCCTGAGCGAAAAACTTCTCCCAGTGTCAGGGACTCTTTGTTTAAATATCCCTGATAAGCCGGTAATCCTAAATTGACATCAAAAAAACCAACGCCGGCTTTATGCTGATACTGACCTGTGAGTAAAGATGCCCTGGTTGGGGCACAAATGGAATTGTTATAGAATTCACGCAGTCGGGTTCCTTCCTTTGCCAGTTTGTCAAGATTCGGTGTTTTTATTTCCGAACCATAATTTCCCAAATCCGAATAGCCCATATCATCGACCATAATCAAAATGATATTGGGTTTTGTAGCTTCAATTTTATTTTGTGCCTGAACCACAAAGGCTGCAGAAAGAAGCAGTGACAGTGTAATTGATATTTTTTTCATTCTCTGTTGTATTTAAATTTTAAACCCGATCAGGTACTGAAAAGTACAAATGCGATCAGGAGCGTAAGGATAATATTGAATAGCTGAGCTATTAAAAAGGCATATAGCGGTTTTTTACTGGTATTGCTAAACAAATCTTTGAAGTTCGTTTCTAAGCCAATACTGGTAAAAGCCAGTGCGAACCAAAGTCCCTGGATATTCTTTAAACTGTCTTTTACATTATCCCGGGTTTCAGGAGTAAGCAGAAAAGAAAAGACAAGGGAAGCGGCAATAAAGCCAATAACAAATTTTGGAAAACGTTCCCAGATAATTCCCAGTGTTGGTTTTGAATCTGCAGTTTCAGCAGAGCTGTTTTTGGTGTAAGTCCAATAAACAGAGATCACAAAGGCAGCCAGTCCCAATAATACATTTTGCGAGAATTTTACAATCGTACTGATTTTTAAAGCGGTTTCCCCAACAAGGGTTCCGGAAGCCACAACAGCTCCGGAGGTATCAATACTTCCGCCCAGCCAGGCTCCGGTTACTTCTTCGGGAAAATTGAAATAACGCGCAATAACCGGCATGAAAATCATCATCGGAATGGCGGTTACCAGGACCATCGAAATGACATACGACAATTTCTTCGAATCTCCCTTAATGGCTCCCGAAGTCGCGATTGCAGCAGAAACGCCACAGATGGAAACCGCGCTCGAAATCATCATGGTCAGTTCATCATCCACTTTTAGTTTACGGCAAAGCCAGAAGGCAAAATACCAAACTGACAGCACCACTACCAAAGCCTGAAACAGTCCCAGTGAACCTGCTTTCAGAATGTCTGAAAAGATAACGCTGGTTCCCAGCAAAACCAGTCCGATTTTTACAAAAACTTCTGTAGAAAGTGCCGTACGAAACCATTCGGGCAGCCTGAAAAAATTACCGATCGCCAAACCAATAATCAGACTGAAAATAACGGCTTCCAGATTGATTCCTTTTACGAAAGTATTTCCGGCAATAATTAATGAAATTAGCGTCAGTACATAAACAACCGGGAAAACGACTAAAAAGTTTTTTACCGGTTTCCCAATCAAAAACGCACCTGTTGTTCCTATGGAAAGGAAATAGACAAATTGTAATAAAAGAATTTGAAGGTTTTCTAAATCAAAAACATCACTTAGTAAATTTGCCGGATTTGACCATTTGAAAACAGGTACTGAAGGAAGAAAGAGAAACAGGGAAATCCCTATTATTAGAAATCCCAGAATAACGACGGTCCAGTCTTCGTGAATGGTGATTTTTTTGGATTGGGCTGACATTGTGTTTTTTATTTATTGTTATTATTATGGAAAGTCTCTATTCTTTTTAATTGCCTCCTGCTTTAGCCGGAGCTATTTAGAAGGTTAAGAAAGTTGGCTTTAGCCTATTTTTTGGCTAAAGCCTTTCACTATGATCTTCTTTAATCTCCAGCTAAAGCTGGAGGCAATTGAACAATTCTAGGTCACAGATTTTAACAACTTAAGGGTTTTATTTTTGTTACAAATCGTATTTATTAATTGTTTTTCTGCAATCTTCCTAAAGCTTTTTTAATTGCCTCCTGCTTGGTATTTAGAAGGTTAAAGAAGGTTGGCTTTAGCCTAATGTTTGTTTGGCTAAGGCCTTTCGCAATGATCTTCTTTAATCTCCCACTAAAGCTGGAGGCAATTGAACAATTGCACGACCTGATGCCGGTTATAAGTCCACAAAATATTTTTGTTTGCCAAAATCGAATTCATAATACGTTAAGTTCGGCCAAAGCGGTTTGATCAGTCCTTTTTCCCAGTTTTGCAGCGCAGCCTGTAATTCTTTTACTTTCTCCGGATTTTTTTGTGCAAGATCTGTGGTTTCGGATTTGTCTTTTGCGAGATTATACAACCATTGTTCCTGCGTTTTTCCGCTGATGATTAATTTCCAGTCACCGCTTCTTACTGCTTTTGCATCGCCTGACCGCCAGTACAAATCTTTGTGTGCTATCTTATGATCATTGACGGTGCTGATCAGATCGACCCCGTCATAAACCCTGTCTTTTGGCAGACCGGAATGGGTCACGGCAGCAATTGTACTAAAGATGTCCAAAGAGCTTACAGGAGTTTTGTAAACCGTATGTGGTTTGATTTTTCCTTTCCACGAAAGGGCAAAAGGAACATTGATGCCACCTTCAAAATGAGAAAATTTCCCACCCTTCAATGGGGCATTGGTGGTAGCAAAAGTATAATCGGCACCGCCGTTGTCACTTGCAAAAATGATTAAGGTGTTTTCTTCCAGTCCTTCTTTTTTGACTTTGGCTACTATTCTTCCAATCGCGTCATCCAACGCGCTGATCATCGCAAAATAGACCCGTTTGTTTTCGTCTTTTACATTCGGAAAACGATCGTAATATTTTTTTCGAACCTGAAACGGCGTATGTGGTGCATTAAACGGAACATACAATAAAAAAGGTTTTGTTTTATTTTTATCGATAAAGGTTTCTGCCTCATCAGCAAATGTTTCGGTGAGATAGGCTTTATTTTTGATAATGGTGGTATCACGACGAATTTGCCCGATTCCGACACGGCCATTTCCCCAAATGGTTTTATCGGTAAAATCTTTGTGATGATGGTTGATGATGTCCGGATTATCATCTTCCGGTGTATAAAGGGAAAAGGCCTGATAAAATCCGTAATGATAATCGAAACCACGGTCCAGCGGGAAAAATCCTTTGTTGTGCCCAAGATGCCATTTTCCGATAATTGCCGTTTTGTATCCTTGCTTTTTAGCTAAATCGGCAAAGGTAATTTCAGATTTAGGCAAGCCCTGAGTGGCAATTGAAGCCTCATTCGGGTAAGCTATTTTTGGATTTAAATTCCACTTGTTGGTATTGATTAAGTATTTAAAGGCGTAGTACTCCAGATTGTTTTTAGGATAGCGGTCTCCGGGCTGATATTCGTGTCCAAATCGCTCCTGATACCGGCCTGTAAGCAAGCCTGCTCGTGAAGGCGAACAAATGGAAGCTGAAACATAACCATCTGTAAAGGTTACGCCCGAAGCTGCCAAAGAGTCTATTTGTGGTGTAGGAGCAGCTTTTCCTCCGTAAAGGGAAATATCATATTTGCCTAGATCATCGGCGAGAAGAATAATAATATTCGGCTTTTTTTCTGTTTTTGACGTATCTTTTTGGGCAAGGAAAGCTGTCTTTCCTTCGGCTAATTTTTGATCTGGCTTAATTAAAGTTCCATCGGTATTAATGGGCCAGAATAAAAATAGGACCAGAATTAATAATACGAATAGGATCGGTACAATGATCTTTTTTGTTTTGGATAATGCCATAGTTTATTTTTGATTTTAAAAAATGTGTATTAGAAATTAAAGGATCATTTAGAAGCCAAAGCCACATCCACATCATTTTTCAAATCACCAAGGCCATCTTTTTTGAAGACAATTTTACCATTCTGATACAAGATCAAAGTAGGGAAGACCCGTACGGTTTTTAGATCAGCAATAACCTGAGGGCTTTCTTCCAGTTCAATCTGAACGATTTTTAGTTTTTCCCCGTATTGCGTTCTGAGGTTTTCTAAAATTGGTTTTACCGTTTTACAGGTAGCACAATATTTAGATCCGATATCTACTAAAACATAGTTGTTATCGGCAACAATCTTTTTGTATTCCGGCAAAGTCAATTTGCTTTTCAGATTGGTATAAAACGGTTTTCCGCCGCCAATCCAGCTGGCAATTCCGCCTTCCAGTATATAGATTTCAGAAAAGCCTTTTTTGGTTAGTTCTGTTGCTAAAAGACCGCTTCGGTAAGCGGCAATGGAATAAATAAATACCGGCTGTGACGGATTTAAGGCGGCCACTGCTTTTTCGAAATTCTCTGATTTGGTATTGAAATTTATAGCGCCTTCAATATGGTTTAACGCAAATTCTTCCGGGCCTCGGGCATCAATTACCTGCGGGTTTTTCTGGGTTTTAATTTTTGAATAAAAAGCATCCAGCAAAACGACACTTGAGCTTTTATCCTGTGCAAAACCTGCAAGGGTAAAAAGGAGGAGCAGGGCTGAGAGACTGTTTTTGAGTATTTTATTTTTCATGATTTTCTGTAATTTTATAAAAGTTGGCAGTGTATTTCAAAGTTGAACCTGAAAAGCACTGCCAATTTTTTATGATATAATTCCGATTGCCGTTTTCGGATTTCGTTATTTTATTCCGGACTGTTTTATACCTGAGCCGGTTCGTCGTAGTAGACCGGACCTGGGGCAGCAACAATTTCTGCTTTTGCTTTTAGAGGAACGGATAAAACGCCTTCTGCCAATGCACTTCCTTCTTTTTTAGATTTGAATATTGGCCATAAAAACTGGGCATACCACTCTTCTTGTTTATAGGATTTCATTCCGTATGATTCCGGGAATTTACGCGTAATTAAACCTGTTCCGAAAATGATGTCCCAGATAAAAAACATATTGCCGAAGTTGCCTTTAAAGTGACCGACACCATCTCCGCTTGTATCGGCGTGATGTGCGTGATGCGTTGCAGGAGTCGAGATCAAACGCTCTAAAACCCATGCAATTGGATGTAATACTTTGTATTTGTAAAATGGTTTGTCCCAGGCAATGCTGGAATGAGCCCCTAAAGTGATGAAACTTTTGATCACCAGTACAAACAAAGCGGGTAATCCTAAACCTAAATAAGTCAGCGTAGCCGTCAGATAAATTTGAGAAAAGAAAACCGTATAAATAAAATTTTGTCTGGAAGCCATCGCCATTCCCATGTAAGGAGCCGAATGGTGCGTTCTGTGGAAACGCCATAAAAACGGAACCTGATGGTGCAAACGGTGGTACCAGTATTGTGTTAAATCATCGGCTATGGCGATCAGGAAAAATCCTCCCCAGAACGGAACCCATGAAAGGGTATTGGCCAGATTCGGAATTAAGTAAGGCAAAGCGGTTAGGCTAAAAAAAGCAATTACGGGTGGCAAAAGCAATTTCGGCGCTAAGAAACAAACGATATCTATTTTGCGTTCTTCGCCTGTCCACTCGTCATCGTATAAGCCTGCGGCAAATTCTATCGCCCCTAAAACGAGCATGAAAACAATTAATCCCCAAGTTCGAATGTGTTGAAATGCGGGTTGTGCAAACTCTAAAAACGCGGGTAAGGTGATATGTGATTCACTCACAAGGCCATTCGTTAATTTAAAGTAAAGGAAAATTGCCACTACAGGCAAACTGTATATTAAAAGACTGATACTTAAATCTCTCGTTAATTTTTCTTTTTGAACTATTGCCATGATTTCTTATTTTAAAAATTGATTGATTAATGCTAAACCTCCGGCCAGAATGGCTAGTGGAACTAAAAATACGATTGCCCCAACAACAATCTTTTTTCCGATAATTTCATAGTCTACTCGTTTCATGATTACCTTATTTGTTTGTTATTATTTTTTTTAAGTGTCCTTTCAGTTTTAGGTTTGTACCTATACTGAAAATCAATAAATTGGATAGTATCACAAAAATAAAATAAAACCGTTTAACTCTATAGATTTAGTAGAATTTTATTGATTGGTTTTTTGATAAATTTGTTAAATACTTGTCGTTTTTTGTCATTATTTAACTTTTTGCATCACAGAGCCATTAGTTGCAAAAGAAAATGACTCTGCATACTTTTTTAGTTTTATTCATTAGTACCGGCAGGTTTATTGGCCTGACGAATTAATTCCTGAAGGTTTTTACTCTTATCCGTTCCGTTGTTGTGTATTCTTCTGCTGAATACATCCTGCCAGTCAATTAGCGGATACAAGTTGTTTTCCTTAGCTTGTTCATCAAACAATTTTTGAAGCTCTGCTAATTTTTCAGGATATTTTTTAGCCAGGTTTACGCGCTCATTAAAATCTTCATTTAAATTGTAAAGCTCCCAGACATCCGTATCGAAATTACTTTTGGCAGGTGTTTCGTTTTTGCCTAATGAATTTTTTAAAGCAAAGGAATCCGGAAGATGTGCCGCCGCAGCTTTCCATCCGTCTTTGTAAATCGCTCTGTTTCCGAAAATATAATAATACTGAACTTTGTGTAAAGATTCTGCTTTGGCATCGTTCAGGGAAGCGTAGAAAGAAGAACCCTGAATTTTGTCCTGCTTGATTTCACGAATAGTTTCCGGTGCTTTGATTCCCGCAATATCCAGTGTAGTCGGAAGTAAATCTGTTACATGGCTGTATTGATTTCTGATTCCGCCTTTTTCTTTAATTTCTTTTGGATAAAAAACAATCAGCGGGTTACGGGTTCCGCCTTCTGAATGGGCATCCTGTTTCCAGTTTTTAAAAGGCGAATTGGTTGCCTGTGCCCAGCCTAAAGGGAAATTGGTATTCAGGCCTTTTGCCGTTCCGATTTCTCCGATGTTGTTTAGGTTATCCTGAAGGTTTTTTTCGTCAGATACGCCGCCGGCAAAAAGATTCTGGTTGATTGTACCTTGTGTGGTACCTTCTTTACTGGCTCCGTTATCACCAATGGCCACAAAAATAAGTGTGTTTTCCAATTGACCTGTTGCTTTTAGATGTTCTACGATTCTTCCGATTTCATGATCGGTATACGTCAGGTATCCGGCATACACTTCCATAAAACGGGCGTACACTTTCTTTTGGTCCGGAGTTAGTTTTTTCCAGTCGGCAATAAGTGGATTGCGTTCCGGTAATATGGCATTTGCCGGAATGACACCTAATTTCTTCTGATTGGCTAATACTTTCTCACGGTACACATCCCAGCCTTCATCAAATTTTCCTTTATACGGATCACTCCAGGATTCTGCCACCTGATGAGGTGCATGAACCGCTCCCGGCGCGTAGTACAAAAAGAACGGTTTATCCGGAGCCGCTTTGTGTTGCTTCGTGATATAACCAATGGCTTTGTCTGTAATCTGGTCTGTTAAATGTCTTCCGTCAGGAACAACATGCGTATTATCTTCTACTAAATCAGGTTTGTACTGATCTGTTTGTGAACCTAAAAAACCAAAAAAGTGTTCAAATCCTTTTCCTGTTGGCCATCTGTCAAAAGGTCCGGCGTCAGAAGCTTCTTCATCCGGAGTCAGTCCGTATTTACCAACGGCAAAAGTGTTATATCCTTTGTCTCTTAAAATCTCGGCAATTGTTCCTTTATCAGACGGAATTCGGCCATCCCAGCCCGGGAAACCTGCTGATAAAACAGTGTGCGAAAATCCGCTTACGTGTACTCTTCCCGAATTTCTTCCGGTTAATAAAGCGGCGCGTGTAGGGGCACAAATAGCGGTTGTATGAAAATTGGTATAACGCAGACCGTTATTGGCCAAATTATCGAAAGTTGGGGTTTGTATCAAGCCTCCAAAAGCACTTGAAGCTCCAAATCCGACGTCATCTAACAAGATCCAGACAATATTGGGTGCTCCGGCAGGTGCTTTTACAGGCTCCGGCCAATATTCTTTAGAATCCGCTATTGTTTTGCCGATCACGCCTTTAAAACCCGCATCCTGTTGTTCTTGCGCAAAACCGAATTGGGCAACCAGTAATGCGGTAATCAGAAGTCCTTTCTTAGGACTTTTGATGGTACTGTAGTTATTAATTTTTTTCATTTTAAATAGTTTTTAGTTGATTAAGTAATAATTTTTACTTGTTTGCTTTGGTTACTAGTTCCTGCAGATTAGCTGGCGTTTGTTAGTTTTATTTACCTGACATGTAACCAGTATTTTTACTGTATTATTTTATTTTATTTTATTCCAATCTTCGACACCTACTTTTACAGACCATTCCTGATGTAATTCAATCAGGCTTTGGAGCAGTTTTGGTTCTGATTCTGCCAAATTTTTTGTCTCTGTTCTGTCGGTCGCAAGATTGTACAATTCCCAGGGCTGATTGTTTTCAGCTACCGCTTTCCATTGGTCTTTTCTTACTGCTTTGCTGCCTTCATGTTCCCAAAACAAAGCTTCATGCGCATCAGAATGTTGTCCTTCGAATTCCTTTTTTAAGGGAATACCTTCTAAGGGGGTCAGGCTTTTTCCCTGAAAAGAATCCGGATATTGAAAACCGGCATATTCTAAACAAGTTGGCAAAATATCAATCACATGGCTTACCCTGCTGCTAATTGCACCTGCCTTAATATGCTTTGGATAATAAGCAATAAATGGGGAAGCAATACCGCCTTCGTGGGTGTTCTTTTTGAATAACCGGAAAGGCGTGTTGCTCACATTTCCCCAGGGACTTTCGTAACTGTCAATCGACGCAACCGAACCCGGAGTGCCATTTTTTTGTGTCACATAATTCCAGTTTTTTACCTCATCGGCACTTCCTCCATTATCTGAAAGAAAAAGAACAAGGGTATTGTCTTCTTCTCCCAAAGACTTGACTTTCTGCAGGATTTCTCCAATTCCGGCATCCATCCTGTCGATCATGGCGGCGTAAATGGCCATCCGGGTATCCCATTTGTCTTTTTCTTCGGGGCTTAGTTTTTCCCAGTCCGGCACTTTTTCAAAACGATCTGATAAGTCCCAGTTTTTAGCAACGATTCCCTTTTCCTTTAATTTTTTAAAACGCCTGGCTCTCAATTTATCCCAGCCTTCCAAATATTTGCCTTTGTATTTTGCAATGTCTTCCGGCAATGCCTGAATGGGCCAATGCGGAGCATTATAAGCTACATACAGAAAAAAAGGATGTTGCTGGTTTCGCTGTTTTTCTAAAGAATTAACAGCAAAATTGGTAATCTCCTGAGTCAGATAGGCAGAGGTATCTGTGCGGATAACTTCTTTATCTCCTTTTAAAAAAGTGACTTTTCTCCCGTCGTTATACAAAGGTTCCGAGTTAAAATAACTGCTTCCATTGTTTTGTAACGTGAAAGAATCATCAAACCCCCGATTAACCGCCCAGGCCGATGGTACTAATCCAACGTGCCATTTTCCGGAAACAATAGTGTTGTAGCCTGCCAGTTTAAGTGCCTGCCCAATCGTGATGCAATGTTCGTTTAAATAGCCCTGATAAGCCGGAAACCCCTTGTCCTGAACCATGTCCCCAACACCTGCCTGATGCGGATACAAACCCGTGAGTAATGCAGCCCGGGAAGGACAACAACGCCCGGCATTATAAAACTGGTTTAGTATAAGCCCTTTTTCAGCCAGCTTATCCAGGTTCGGCGTTTTAATTTCTGAGCCAAAAGCACCAATATCTGAGAAACCTAAATCATCTGCCAAAATGACGATGATGTTAGGTTGCTTTTTTTGTGCAAACAGCTGAAATGGTACAACAACCAACAACGCAATAAGGAACAGTTTTTTAATCATTTTTTTTACTTGTAATAGAAGCCGTTTAATTGTAACCCGGATTTTGTGGTAACCCAACCGGATCAAAATTTCTTTCGCTTTGCGGGATTGGGTAAAGGTTGTTTTTTTCGGAAACCGAATTTTTGGCGGTTACTTTTTTGACTTCCGTAACCAAAGTTCCCCAGCGCACTAAGTCAAACCATCTTTGTCCTTCCTGAACAAATTCTTTTTTACGTTCTTCCTGAATGGCTGCCCTAAAAGTGACTTGATCCAGTCCTGCCAAATCTACAGTGGCATCCGTAGTCGTAATTGGTTTTCCAAAAGCTCGTCTTCTCACCTGATTAAGCAATTCATAAGCTTCGGCAGTTGGCGCTCCCTGTTCGTTGATGGCTTCCGCCAAAGACAATAAAATATCAGCATAGCGAATAAGCGGAAAATTAATGGCTGTATTTCCAGGCGTTGCCAGATTGGTTAAATCCAGGTATTTTTTAAAAATAGGCTTAGGAAAAGTATAAAGGGTTCCTGTAACCGGATTGACCAGTTGTTTGGCGTAACTCACATCTCTTCTGGTATCTCCGGCAGCATAAATATCATAAAACAAAGCGACGTCTGAGATAATATCAGCAGGTTCTGTAGCTGTAAATCCGGTAAAAGAAGTAGACTGGAAAGTACTTCCGCTGGATCCGTTTCCGGCCTGATTCGGCTCAAACTGAACAGAGAAAATATGTTCTTTTCCGTTTTTCTTTGTTTTGGTAAAGATATCCTGGAAGTTTTCAAACAACGCATATCCGTATCCGCCGTTGATTACTTCCCTGGCTTTTGCGATAGCATTTGGATAGTCTTTTCGGGTCAGGTACACTTTGGTTAAAATTGCTTTTGCAGCTCCCGAAGTGGCACGGCCTGCATCGGCTGCAGAATAAGTAGAAGGCAGGCTTTCAGCATCCGTCAGATCTTTAATAATCTGTGCATAAACTTCGTCTACAGTGGCTCTTTTTGATTTTAAACTTTCTAACTGAATAGAAGTCGGTTCGTGTAAAACAATTGGAACTCCGCCCCAAAGACGGACTGCCTGAAAGTACAATAATCCTCTGATGAATTTTGCTTCATTGATTAATCTGGTCTTTACGGTCTCTGAGCCTGATACTTTCGGAATGTTATCAATAGATACATTTGCTCTGTTAATTCCGGCATAAATTTGTCTCCACGCTACCTGAACACGGTCGTTGGTGGCATCATGTGTTAAAGCGCTCATAGCCCTTACCTGTGGATTTGTAGCAGAAACTCCCGCTGCTGCATAATCAGACCCCATATCGGTTAAGAAATAAAGGTTTCTTCCGAATAAACTCTGCTCGCCCGGATCAAGACTTAACGAAGCATAAACAGCGGCTACACTGGCAACGGCATCATCCTGGGTTTTGAAGTACTTATCTTCGGTTACAAAAGAGGTTGGTGTTACCTCTAAATCGGCGCACGATACAAACAGTCCGGCACTTAAAAGGAATAATAGTATGATCTTTTTCATTTGATATTTTTTTACTTAGAAAGTTACGTTCAGGCCTGAGATGAATGTTCTGGAGTTTGGATACGAACCAAAGTCAATTCCCGGATATAAGTTATTTTGTTCGTAGGAACTTACCTCCGGATCATATCCGGTATATTTTGTCCAAGTCACCAGATTCTCTGCGGAAACATAAAATTTCACACTGGTGGCTCCCAGTCTTTTCGAAACACTCTTTGGTAAGGTATACCCCAGAGTAACTAATTTTAATCGTACGAAAGAAGCGTCTTCTACATAACGCTCAGAAACGATTCCCAGCGGAGAACTGGACGCTCTCGGAATTTCATTGCTTGGATTTGCTGGGGTCCAACGGTCTTCTAAAGTAACATTGGCGTTGGTTCCCAGCGTTGAAATTTCTAACTGCTGGTTTAAAGCATTGAATATTTTTGCGCCGTAAGATCCCTGGAAAGAGAAATTCAAATCGAAATCGTGATACGAAACCGTGTTGCTGAAACTTGCCACAAATTTTGGCTGGGAAGTACCGAGATTACCTTTGTCAAGCGCTGTAATAACTCCGTCGCCATTGGTATCCACATACTTTCGGTCTCCCACTTTTGTATTGGCTAAGCTGTTGATTTTCGGCTGTGTATTTACTTCTTCCTGAGTCTGGAAAATACCATTTGTTTTGTATCCCCAGAAAGTTCCCAAAGGCAAACCAACTTTTACGGTTACAGGCTGTTGTTGCAATAAAGAACCATTCGGTACGACCGGGAAAAACTGATTGACTCCGTTTCCAATTGACACTACTTTGTTTCTGTTGGCAGAAAATACAATGTTGGAATTCCAGGAGAAATGTTCTGTTTTTAAGTTTTCAGTTGTTAAGCCAATTTCAATACCTTTATTTTCAACACCTCCAATGTTTTGAAGTACACTTGCATATCCGGAAGTTAAGGGTACCGGAACGCTAATTAACAAATCGTTTGTTTTTTTGTAATAGACGTCAAAAACAAAATTTACTTTTCGGTCTAATAAGGATAAATCTAAACCAGCATTATACTGCGTTGTTTTCTCCCATTTCAAATCCGGATTTGCCAGACGGGTAGGAGCTAATCCTGTATATAAAGTACCGCCAAAAGAATAATTTACAGAACCCATTGACGCTAGCGAAAGGTAATTTCCAATTTCCTGGTTTCCGGTTGTTCCCGCTGTAAGCCTAAGTTTGGCTTCGGTTACGCCTTTGATGTTATTAGCGAATTCTTCATCGGTAATATTCCATGAGAAACCGGCAGACGGGAAATAACCCCAAAGCGATTCAGAACCAAATCTTGACGAACCGTCCGCACGTCCGGAAAGCGTAAAATTATATTTCCCCCTGTAGGAGTAATTTACTCTCGCAAGCCATGATTTCAGGACACTTTCGAAGGCATCGCTATACGGTTTTACAGCCACACCATCCTGGATTGCATTAAAAGTATTGGAATCATTTACAAAAGTATTTGCTCCGGCAGTTACCGTTTCTCCCTGCGTATATTGAAGCGTGTAGCCTCCCAAAACTGAAAATTTATGGTTTTCGCCGAATGTAGTATTATAATTCAGGGTATTCTCGTTCAGTACAGAACTTACCAGTCTGTCTCCAATTGAAGCCAAACCTTTTGTTCCTGCACCGTTTGTAGTATTGGCAGGTGCGTAATAGTTTTGTTTCGTATTAATAACGTCACCGCTTACGGCAACTTTGGCAGTCAGTTTTTTAGTGATTTTATATTCCCCGAACAAACTGGTTAAAATTCGGTTGATTTTGGTCTCGTTAATCGTATTTTCCAGGTCATTAATAGGATTCGGAACGAAACCGTTTACTGAAGTTGCGTAAATATTATTCGTCACATTATAACTTCCGTCAGCATTTTTAATCGGAACAACCGGAGCAGTTAATACGGCGCTCACTAAAGGGTTTGGCGTTCTTCCGCCACTTCCGTTGGTTCCAACGCCATTTGCGATGGAATTACTGTAATTGGCATTCACACCAAATTTAAAATTCTGGGAGTAATTTTTTTCGTAGTTAATACGAAGTGAGATTCTTTTAAAATCAGATCCAAGAACGGTTCCTTCCTGATCAAAATAACCGGCAGAAATAGCATAACGGGATCTCTCGTCACCGCCTGAAAAAGACAGCTGATGATTTTGTACGGGAGCCGAGGACCTAAAAGCGGCAGACTGCCAGTCGTATCCTCCTGAATTTCTGAAATCTTCGATTTGTGCAGCCGTAAAAGAAGGAGCCTGGCCGATACTGGCCTGAACATCATTTCGTAAACTGGCCCACTGACCGGCGTTCATTAAGTGCAGTTTCTTTGAAACATCCTGGAATCCAAAATAACCCTGATAGGAAATATTATCCTGACCTTTTGTGCCTTTTTTGGTGGTAATAATTACGACACCATTTGAGCCGCGCGATCCGTAAATGGCAGTGGCAGAAGCATCTTTTAAAACCTCTATAGATTCAATATCAGCAGGATTTATAGTTGACAAGACATTGATACTGGCTCCGGCAAAAGAAACTCCTGCTGAACCGTTATTATTGTCATTATAAATTAAAATCCCGTCTACAACATATAGAGGTTCATTACCTGCTGTAATCGAGTTTCCTCCACGAATACGAACGCTGGATGAAGCGCCGGGACGACCTGAACTTTGTGTAACTACAACCCCGGCAACAGCACCCCTTAATAAGTTATCTGCCGATGAGGTTACCTGAGATAAATTGGCTTTTGGAACAGAAGCTACAGAACCTGTAATGTCTTTTCTTTTCTGAGTTCCGTACCCGACAACGACTAATTCATCCAGTTCCTGTCGTTCTTCTTTTAAACTAATCGTAACCGGATTTTTATCTACTATGATTTCCAGTTTTTTGTATCCGATATAACTGACGATTAAAGTATAAGGAAGTTTTTGACCGGTTTGAAAATAAAATTTTCCTTCTGCATCTGTTACAACCCCGTGAGTTGTACCTTTAATCGTAATGGAAGCTCCGATAACAGGCTGATTTGTAATGTCATCGACAACGGTTCCGTCAAGCTTTGATTGTATAAGTGGTGTGGTGTTCTGGGCACTAATTCCTGCCGAAGAAAGCAAGAGAAAAAGCAATGAGTATATCTTTAATATTTTTTTCATTTCTTTGTAATGGTTTTGAGTAATTAACAAGGAGCCTTGAAAGTTGATTTTTCAACTCTCTTCCTTGTTTTCTTTATTTCACGATAAATTTTCTTTAAGCCTCGCCATTTCTGTTGCCGCAGAAATGGCTTTTTTTATTTACAGCAACAGCTTTGCATTTTTTTCATTTTAGTTTTGTTTAGTTATTAATTCTTTTTTGGATTTATAGGTATTGTTTCAAGGCCAGCTCAATACAAATCAATGCATTCAACAGACTTTTGTAATTTCAATAAAATTGTATTGTGGTTATTTTGGAATATTCGTCTTTGAATCAGATTGATTTTGTGGTTAGGAATTAATCCACAGACCGAATAAGGCTGAGAGGATTAGCAACAGAAGCACATATAACAAAATGTGTTATATGTATATTTTTTAGGTAAAATGTAGTACGATATGCTTTCGGTTGTTTTCAAAATATAGTTTTTTGGTTTCTAATATTATTTATAAACTCTACTAATCCTATAGACAAAGTTAATTTTAATATAATAAAATCCAAAAAAAAGTTTAATTATTTTTTTTCAGAGTAGAAATAAAAGGAGCTAAATGGCTAATTTTTATTTTAAATAACTGTAAATCAATAATTTAAATTTTTGTATTGCAATCGTATCACTATTAAAATTATTTTTTTAAAAACATTTAATTGTAGTATTTTATACTTATTTTTCCTCTTTTTAATTTCAGGATAACATATAGAAAAAGTAGAAAAACGTCAGAGAAAGATCATTTTGGCGTTGGCCTGATGATTTTTTACGCAAAACTACGCTGGTTTTAAAGTTGATTTTGAAGAAATTAGACTAATTTTATAGACATTAAAATAAAATAAATCTTTTTACTCATCCTATAATTAAATACTTATATTTGTGATAAGTATTTATACTTAGTTTATATATTAAAACATGATACAAGTTAGTCAGGCTTTAACAATCGTAGCAGAAAACAGTTCAAAAATGCCAACGCAGAAAATCCCGGTGGGTAAAGCGTTAGGATATATTTTGGCAAAAACAGTGCATTCTCCCATTGCTATGCCGCCTTTTCGCCAGTCTGCCATGGACGGCTATGCTTTTACGCACAGTATACGACATCAGTATGATGTAATAAGAACGTCACAAGCCGGAGATTATTCGAATACAAAACTTGAATTCAACGAAGCCGTCCGTATTTTTACAGGCGCTTTTGTACCGGACGATGCCGATACAGTAGTGATGCAGGAGCATGTGATGGCCAACGAAAAATCGATTCTGATTACCAATATGCCGGAACAATTTGCCAACGTACGCAGCAAAGGAGAGCAGATTCAGAAGGATGATATTGTTTTTGAAGCAAATACTCTGATTACACCTGCTGCAATTGGATTTTTAACTTGTTTGGGAATTACAGAAATAAGCGTATATAAAAAACCAAAAGTTGCCATTTTGGTCACCGGGAACGAACTGGTAAAACCCGGAAAGAAATTACCAAAAGGAAAAATATTCGAAAGTAATTCGGTAATGCTTCAGGCGGCACTTCAGACCATCGGAATTAAAAAAACAAAAGTTTATACGGTAAAAGACAAACCGAAAGCCACTAAAAAAGTATTAAAAGAGATCCTGCCCCAATATGACATCGTTTTAATTTCCGGCGGAATTTCAGTCGGCGATTATGATTTTGTAAAAGAGGCCCTAATAGCGAATGAAGTGGAAGAACTGTTTTATAAAATCAATCAGAAACCCGGAAAACCTATGTTTTTTGGAAAGCGAAAAGATACATTAGTGTTTGCACTGCCCGGAAATCCGGCTTCTTCACTCACTAATTTTTATGTTTATGTATATCCGGCCATAAGAAATAAGATGGGTTTCTCAGAAATTCACCTTCCAAAATTGATTCGAAAATTAAATGCAGATATTCCTAACACAACCGGGAAAACCTTGTTTCTGAAAGCTGTCTATGATGAAACCCACGTTGAGGTTCTGGGAGGACAAAGCTCCGCAATGCTAAATTCTTTCGCCATTGCCAACAGCTTACTGATTGTTCCGAATGATGCGGAAATGCTCAAAAAAGACGAATTGGTGACTTTGTTGCCGATTGGGGGATTTTAGTGAGAAAGAGTAAAGAATATAGATTATAGATTGTAGTATGTAAATAGGCAGATAACTTGAAACCTGAAACTTGAAACCTGAAACCTGAAACCTGAAACAAAATTAAACCTAAAACAACAAAACAAACCTATGAATCTCCTTAGTTCCGAAAATATGGTCCTGTTTGGCTTTGCTTTAATCGTGATTGCTTTCCTGTATTCCAGTGTGGGGCATGGCGGAGCGTCGGGATATTTGGCTTTGATGACGATTTTTGCGTTTCCGGTTGTGATAATGAAACCGTCAGCTTTACTGCTGAATCTATTTGTTTCGAGTATTTCATTTTTCTTTTATTATCGAATGAATTATTTCCGGCCTAAGCTGTTTTACCCTTTTGCAATTGCGTCGATACCGGCTGCATTTTTGGGTGGTTTTGTAACGCTGGACAATGCGGCTTATAAAATTATTCTCGGAATTGTATTGGTTTTTGCAGCGCTGAGGTTATTCGGCATATTTAATTTTAAAGAAAAAGAAGCAGTTCCTATAAATATTCCTTTTGCATTGATTATTGGATTTGCAATCGGATTATTATCCGGAATGTTAGGGATTGGCGGCGGAATTATCCTGAGTCCGATTTTATTGTTTTTGGGATGGGCAAATATCAAAGAATCGGCAGCAATTTCGGGTTTATTCATATTTGTGAATTCATTTGCAGGGTTACTGGGATTCTTTCTGGGAGGAAAAACAATTCCAGCGGAAAGTTTTTACCTGGTTCCAATTGCAGTTATCGGAGGTGTTTTAGGCGGATTTTACGGAAGCGGCTATTTCTCCAATAAAACATTAAAATTTGTGTTGGGAACCGTAATATTAATGGCAAGCGTTAAATTGATTTTTCCTTAAAAAATGGTTTAAGATATAAGCCACAGATAAAAATATTAATAAAAAAAAATCTGCCAAATCTGCCAAATCTGCGAGAGAAAAATAAGAGTCCAAAAAAATAAGTAAGAAAAAAATCTGAATATAGAAAAACAAGCAGGATTGGTAAACCCCTGAAATAAAAAAATCATGGAAACGCTAACAGTATTTATTCTTTGTGGAGGTAAAAGCACCAGAATGCAGTCCGAGAAAGGCTTGGTTTTGTTTCAAAAGAAACCTTTCATTGAACATATTATTCAGGCGATTTTACCCATCACAGACCAAATAAAACTGATTACGGCAACCAAAGAATACGATTACCTGCCCTATCAGAAAATACCGGATATTATTTCGGATAAAGGGCCGCTGGGCGGTATTTACACTGCATTGACAGCTTCTGAAACCGAGTTTAATTTGATCTTAAGCTGTGATATTCCGTTAATTTCAACCGGATTATTGACTGAATTAATTTCAAAACATAATAACGAAGCAGGCGTTACCGTTTTTGCTTCGGAAAGTAAGGTGCATCCGTTAATCGGAATTTATTCTAAAAAAGTGCTTCCCGTCATAAAAGAAGCCATAGAAGCAGATGAACTGAAAATGATGGATTTAATAGCTAAAATTCCCCATCAGATTATCAATATAGCCGAAAATGAAAATTTTCACTTAAGCAATATTAATTCGATTGATGAATTAAACGATCTCGATACCAATCTAATTTAAGCAGTATGAAAAACCTGAAAACACCCAAATTAACAGTTGTAGGCGCAGGTCCCGGCGATGTTGAACTGATTACACTTAAAGCAATCAAGGCGCTAAAATCTGCCGATGTAGTTCTGTACGATGCCCTGGTCAATGAAGAATTATTGCAGTACGCCGAGCAGGCCGAAATTATTTTTGTTGGGAAACGTTTAGGTTGTCATGCCTATACGCAGGATCAGATTAATGAATTGATTGTTTCGATGGCCAACAGTCACGGACATGTAGTGCGTTTAAAGGGTGGAGATCCCTTTGTTTTCGGAAGAGGAAGTGAAGAAATAGAATATGCAGAAAAATTTGGACTGGAAACAGCAGTTGTTCCGGGAATTTCATCCGCTTTAGGTGTTCCTGCTTCGGTTGGAATAAGTTTGACACAGCGTCAGATAGCCGAAAGTTTTTGGGTAATTACAGGTACAACTTCCAATCATGAATTGTCGAAAGATGTACATTTAGCCTCAAAATCAGCCGCTACAGTTGTAATTTTGATGGGCATGCATAAGTTAGATCAGATTATTTCGATTTATAAAGAAAACCGCACAGATGATTTACCTATTGCCATTATTCAAAACGGAACAAAAAATTCCGAGCAGAAAGTAGTGGGAACCATGAGTTCAATTGCTAAATTAGTATCCGAAAAGAATATTTCATCTCCGGCCATTATTGTGATCGGGGAGGTAGTGAAAAACAACTCCAAACTGACATCCTATTTTCAGGAACATTTTGAAGATGAATTTATTTTTCAAAATTTAAATTTAAAGTAATGATCGAGATTAAATATTTTGGAGCTGTTGCCGAAAAGACGAAATGCGCTTTCGAGAAAGTACCTTCTTCGAATATTTCACTGCAGGATTTATTGCAGGATTTAGAAGAGAAGTACCAATTGGATTCCATGGCTTTCAGCGTTGCAGTTAATCAGAAAATAATTCCAAAACAAGCCGCTTATCAATTACAGACAAGTGATATTGTTGCCTTATTGCCACCCTTTGCCGGAGGTTAAAAAAGAATAGTATGAATGCACCGATGCGTTATAACAGACAAATTATTCTCCCTGAAATTGGAGAAAAAGGGCAGGAGAAACTAGCCAAAGCCAAAGTTTTAGTCATTGGTGCAGGGGGTTTGGGAGCGGCTGTTCTTCCGTATCTGGCTGCAGCCGGAGTGGGTGAAATTGGCATTGCAGATCATGATGTGATTGAAATCTCAAACCTGCAAAGACAGGTCATTTATACCACAGCTGCAGTAGGAAAATATAAAGCGGATGAAGCCAAATTGATGTTAGAAGCACTAAATCCATTAGTGAAAGTCAATTCGATTGCAGAAAGATTAGCAGCATACAATGCCATTTCGTTATTTGAAAATTATGATATTATAGTCGATGCAACAGATAGCCTGGCGATAAAATACCTGATCAACGATGCGTGTCTGCTGACCAATAAACCAATGGTGTATGGTTCTGTTTTTAGATTTGAAGGACAGATTTCTGTTTTCAATTATCAAAACGGACCCACTTACAGATGTCTCTTTCCGGAGGAAAACAGCCTGTCGGCAAATTGCAATGACGCGGGAGTAATCGGAATTTCAGTTGGGATTATCGGTCTGTTACAAGCCGGTGAAGTCCTAAAAATGATTCTGGGAACAGGAGAAGTGTTGAGTGGTAAATTGCTGGTGTATAATATTTTGAATAACGAACAGCAAAAGTATGGCTTCGAAAAAAACAATGATTTCAGGATCGACAGCATAGCTTTTGAAGAAAAATATAAAATTGAAGAAGACAATAATGAAATTGAAGCCGAAAGGATTTTAAACCAGATTGATCTTGAAGATGTACTTTTTTTAGACGTTCGAAACCCGAATGAACTTCCGGAAATAAGACTGAAAAACAGTATTCAGATTCCCCTGATCGAATTAGAAAAGGAGATTCAAAATTTAGACCGGGATAAAACCATTTATATTTTCTGCCAGTCCGGAATAAGAAGTAAAATGGCATTGGAAATCCTCCTGAAAAATAACTTCAAAAAAGTACAAAGTATCAAAGGAGGAGCTGTAGTTTTAAATCAATTATTAAAAAAAGAAAAAGCCTTAACATAAAAACAATTGAGAATTAAAATGCATTGGTAACAAAAAGAATTAGTGCGAATTCGTGTAATTTGTGGCAAAAAAAAAATCAATCTAATCAATGTAATTCGTGGCAAAAAAAACAATCAAATCAAGCCAATCTGTGGCAACAAAATAAAAGGGCACAATTAAAATAATTAGATTTTGCGTTATTGAATAGAAATAATTAGTGATAATTCGTGCCATTCGTGGCAAAAAAAAATAAACAATGAGTAAAAATGTATTTATAGAAGGACCCATTTCTCCTGAATTTATTGCAGAATCGATCGCCAAACACCAGTCGAAACACACGATCGGGGCGCACAATATTTTTCTGGGACAGGTTCGCGCAGATGTGATTCACGAGAATACCGTTGCAGCTATCGATTACTCGGCGTATACAGATATGGCAAACGAAGCCTTACATACCATTCGGGAGAAAGCTTTCGCTAAATTCGATTTGACCTGTATGCATATTTATCACAGTTTAGGTATCGTAAAAGCCGGAGAAATCTGTTTGTTTGTATTCGTTTCGGCTACAAGGCGCAAACAGGTTTATGAAGCTACAGAAGCTGTCGTCAACTGGATAAAAACAGATGTGCCGATTTTTGGTAAGGAAATTTTTGAAAACGGTGCTTTCACCTGGAAGCAAAATACCTAAGAAATGGTAGATATTACACATAAAATAAATACATTACGTGCTGCAACTGCAACTGCAATTGTAAAAGTAAGCAAACAGGAAACGATTGATGCCGTAGTAAATAACCTGGTTCCGAAAGGGAATGTCTTGGAAATGGCCAAAACGGCCGGTTTGTTTGCGGTAAAAAACACGCATTTGTCCATTCCGGATTGCCATCCGATTCCAATCGAATTTACGTCTGTTGCTTATAAAATCGAGGAATTAAGCATTCAGATTATTTTCGATGTC
This sequence comes from Flavobacterium sp. ENC, assembly GCF_020991415.1. Taxonomy (GTDB): domain Bacteria; phylum Bacteroidota; class Bacteroidia; order Flavobacteriales; family Flavobacteriaceae; genus Flavobacterium. Next base: position 294,985 of record NZ_JAJMOY010000003.1, read on the forward strand.
AAAACCGTTTACAAAACCGGAGTAGAGGTTGAAGCCATGCACGGTGCCTCTATCGTGGCACTTACGATGTACGATATGCTAAAGCCAATCGACAAGGAAATCGAAATTTCGAGCATCAGATTAGTTCAGAAGGAAGGCGGGAAATCGTCTTTTAAAAATAAATTTCCAAGCATAATTAGAGCAGCCGTTTTTGTTTGTTCCGATTCCGTTTTTGCAGGTGATAAAGAAGATCGTTCCGGAAAAATCATAGTCGAAAAACTAACTTCCTACGGAGTAGAAACCGGACATTATGAAATCATTCCGGATGAAATTGATGTTATTCAGGAAAAGGTTAAAGCGTTCACCAAAGAGCACCAGCTCGTTATTTTTACAGGCGGAACAGGTTTGTCTCCGCGGGATGTGACACCGGAAGCTTTGTCTCCGTTATTGGAGAGCAGAATTCCGGGTATCGAAGAAGCCATTCGTAATTATGGACAGCAGCGCACCCCGTATGCGATGTTGTCAAGAACAGTGGCAGGAACCTTAGGTAAAAGTGTCGTTTTGGCCTTACCGGGTTCCACCAATGGCGCAAGAGAATCCATGGATGCTGTTTTTCCGCATTTGCTGCATGTTTTTCATATTTTAAAAGGTAAAAATCATGATTCCCTCTAACACGATTTTAACGGATGATTTTGGGCGAAAACACAATTATTTGCGTATTTCGCTCCTGGAGAAATGCAATCTGCGTTGTACATATTGCATGCCTGCTGACGGAATTGCCTTATCTCCCAAAGCAAGTTTAATGACTGCCGATGAGATTTTCTCCATTGCCAAAATCTTCGTCGAAAATGGTGTGGACAAAATAAGGTTAACAGGAGGAGAGCCGCTTTTGCGAAAAGATTTCCCGGAAATTATTTCCAAATTAGCCACGTTAGGAACTGCACTTTCCATTACCACAAACGGAATCTTAATCGATCGGCATATAGCTGTTTTAAAGGAATTTAAAGTCAGAAACATCAATCTGAGCCTGGATACGCTGGTTTCGTCTAAATTTCATACTGTAACACTTCGAAATCAGTTTGAGAAGGTAATTGACAATCTGCATTTGCTGCTGAATAATGATTTTAAAGTAAAAGTAAATGTCGTTTTGATGAAAGATTTTAATGAAAATGAAATTGGCGATTTTGTCCGGTTAACAAAGTTTTTGCCGCTATCGGTTCGTTTTATTGAGTTTATGCCTTTTGCCGGAAACGAGTGGGACAGCAGTAAAATGGTTTCCCAAAGCGAAATTCTGTCAGAAGTGGCGAAAGTCTTTTCTTCAGAAGAAATCCAGAAGCTGGAAGATGAAAAAAACTTTACGGCCAGAACCTTTAAAATAAAAGATTTTCAGGGTGATTTCGGAATCATAAGCTCTATTACCAATCCGTTTTGTGATGGCTGCAACAGAATTCGTCTTACGGCAAACGGAAAAATTAAGAACTGTCTTTTTTCGAATTCAGAAACGGATTTACTGACGCCTTTACGAAATGGTGAATTGATCACCAGCCTGATCTCGGAATCGATCCGGAATAAAAAGAAAGTAAGAGCAGGAATGGTGACTATTGAAGAAATGAATGATCCTTCACTTCATTTCGATAACCGCAGCATGATTGCGATTGGAGGATAATTTCAACTTCCACAAATAACAAATAGAGGTATAAAAAAAGGTTCAACTTTAAGAAGTCAAACCTTTCTGTTCATTATTTTTTCTTTTTCGCTTTTGCTTTTTTCTGAGATTTAGCTTTCTTTTTGGCTATTTTTTTCGCTTTCGCTTTATCCTTCGCTTTTTTCGCTTTATCTTTTTTCTTAGCAGCAGCTTTTAGTTTTGCTTTTTTAGCTTTCTCTTTCTTTTTGTCTTTTTTAGCCTCATCTTTTTTCTTAGCTAATTTCTTTTTTTCCTTGTCCTTGTCCTTGTCTTTCACTTTTTTCTTCTTTTTATCTGTTGATTTATCTTTCTTACTTTCTTCTTTTGAAGTGGTTTCGATAGTTTTTTCTTCTTTTGATTCAATAACGTCCTTTATTACTTCAGGTTTTATGGTTGAAACCGGAGCGGTAACTTTTTTTGCCGGAGCTCTTCGAACTGTAGGTTTCGGTGTAGTAGTTGCGGCTGTTTTTGTCGTTGCTTTTGGTGTTGTGGTCGTTGCTGCGGCAGTTGTTGGTTTAGCCGGAACAGCTTTACGAACGGGCGTTTTTGCAGGCGGTGTAGTTACAGTTTTTTTATCTTCTGCAACGGGCTGAATATTTTCAGGTGTTGTTGAATCGATTTTTTCAGGAGTAATTTCTCCGTTGTTGTTTTCCATGTTAAAGTCCTTTTAGATAAGAATGATTTCTAATGTAACTAAATTGTTAAGTGATTGTTAAGTAAAGATAATCATTAAACAAGTCTTCCAATGTTAAGTTTTTGGGTAAATTTTTAACTTAAGTGTTTGAAATTAAATCGTTTGACTTTTTGCCTAAAAATAAAAAGTAAAATCTCTTAACAATTCTACATGAAAAAATGGAGGAAATTGCTGTATAATTGTGAATTTTGAGTTGTGAGTTGTGAGTTTTGGGTTATGAGTTATTTGTTATTTGTTATGAGTTGTGAGTTGTGAGTTGTGAGTTATGGGTTGTGAAAAGTAAAGTTTGGAATTTGGAATTTAAAAATTGGAATTTAATAGGTGTAGTATTAATTCCTGACAATTTCCAGAATTCTGAAGTTACTTTTAGGGGCTTCGCAAAGGGAGCAGCAGTACGTTTCGGGTAAATCGGAAAACAGTACACCTTTCGGAATTCCCTGGCTTTCTTCTCCGAATTCTGATTTGTAAAGCGTTAAACATTCCTGGCATTGATAAACATCCGGTTGTGGTTGCTCTTTTTTCTGTGGATTTTCTGTTGTCTCGGTAACGGAAGTCCCGAGTTCTTCGAAATATTTCCGGCTTAATTCGATTAAAATAGTCGGCAGTTCGAGTTTATCAATATCCTGCGAATGCACTATATATTCACGTGTATTGGGATCAAAATTTTTTGCAAACAATATATTATAGGTATCCCTGATTTTAATGGAAGCTAAATCTTTTGGCAACTCATTTTTTTCGACCACAATCGAGGTAAAGTAATGTCCTTCACGATTGTATTCTGACAAGCCAAAAGTCAGTCCGTAAGTGCTGATATCAAACTGATCGAGCGTACGAACCAGAAAAGTTTTAAGATTCAGTGCCCATTCCATTGCCACAGGGAGATGCCAGTTCAGTTCTAACAGCGAATGACGTACATTGATTCCTTTTTTGCCTAAGAATTTTTCCCATTCTAATTTTCTATCCTTCGGAATTCCTTTTACAATAAAGGATTTCCAGGGCGTAATGCATATTTTCCCGATTTTGCAGTCAAAACACAAATCGCACATTTGTTTCAGGAAATCCAAATCGTATAAATTGTTACGCCAGTACAAGCCCAGCCAATACTGATCAATTCCCATTCTGTTCATTCCTTCATAATACGGGAAAGGATAAAACGGAACATTCAGAGGTTGGTCAATCGTTCTGTTGTTGGTATCTAAAGCTTCGCTGACCAGACTAAAAATAAGGTCAATACCAATTGATTCTTCGGCTGTGATTCTTTCAATTTCGTAATAAAACCGGGCAATATCCCAACTATAAATCAAAACCGGGTAGACTTCCATGCGTTCCCATTTGGGTAACCGAATGTACAGATACCAGTAATCTTCATGCTCAGAGGCAATAAAATTAAGATGTCCGGTGAACAAGGGCACCAATTGCTGTTTAGGGTCTGTAATGTTGACTTTAAGTTTGGGCTGTTCCTTGAACTGCTCTAAAATATACAAATACCGATTTCCCGTCAGCCAGCTGGTATTTCTGAAAATATCCGTAGAAACATACGAAGAAACGATATTATTCCCGCTTTTCTGGTCCGGAAATACAAAATGATGTTTCCCTGTTTTCTCTTTTTCCAAAGGCTGAATGCCCTTCGGGAAAATAATATCCTGCCTGGAACCAAACGAAATGGATTCCAAACCCTGATCCATAGCCATGTGCACTACTTCTCTCAATTCTCCCGGGGATATTACGCCTCCTTTTACTATTAGTCTTGTTAGTTCCATGTTTTTTGTTTCAGGTTTTTTTTGTTTCACTTCTCAGTCTCAGTCTCAGTCTCGGTCTCGGTCGCAGTCTCGGTCGCAGTTTTCATTCTCGCGGGATACTGTGACTGAAAACTGAGACTGAGACTAAAAACTAACGAGTTTTCGCCAAAATCTCCTTGACTTCTGTTTTACAGCTTCCGCAGCCTAATCCTGCGCCGGTGTTTTTACATAAATCGGTAAAATCAGTGACACCGCTTTTTATGGTTTCTTCTATATTTCCGACTCCGACCTGACTGCAGGAACACACTAATTTTCCTAAGACAGGCTTGGCAGTTGAACTTCCCCTGAGCAGTAAATTTCGTTTGTCGGATAATTCTATTTTACTTTCAATCATCGTTTTGAATTCGGCAAACTCATTTTTATCTCCCATTAAAATCGCGCCCACCAGCAAATCATTTTTAACGATGCATTTTTTGTAATAGCGTTTCTTTAAATCGGTAAAAATTATTTCTTCATACGAATCATCATTTTCCGGAATTTCAATAGCACCAATACTGCATAAATTGATGTCTTCCAGTTTTAAAATATTCATTAAAACGGAACCTTTATAATAACTGCTGATATCGCCGGCCAGAAAGTTGGCCAGAACATCTGCCTGCTCTTCGGCAGCAGAAGTGATTCCGAATAATTTGTTTTCGAATTCAGCAATTTCCCCAATCGCAAAAATATCCGGATTTGAAGATTGCAGATACTGGTTTACTTTTATACCACGCCCGCAGGAAAGTCCGGTTTCGCGTGCAATTTCAATATTGGGAATTGTTCCGATGGTGTAAACAATAGCGTTGGCGGTTATAATTTTGCCACTTTTTAATGCAATTTCCAGTTCGTTGCCACGATCGGTTTCAAAAACAGTGCTTACTTCATTATCAAAATAAATCTGAATGTCACGTAGCTGTACTTCTTCGGCCAGTAATTTACTTGAAATCCGGTCTAACTGGCGTTCCATCAATCGTGAAGCTCTCTGGATAATAGTGATTTTTACCTTTTTATGCTTTAAGGCCGCCGCTAATTCCAGACCAAGTAAACCACCACCAATAATGACGACATGCTGTTCTTCAGCCGGCAGTCCCGTGTTGTCCAGATACGTTTTTAATCGGTCGGCGTCTTCCTTTCTTCTTATGGTAAAACGTCCCGGAAGATGTAACTGTGCATTCTCAGGAACAAAAGGCCGGCTTCCGGTCGCAAGAATAAGGGAATCGAAATCGTGCAGGTTTCCGTAACTGTCCAGAATTGTTTTTTCGGCGGAATTTATTTTGTCAATCGCAACACCGGCTTTCATGGTGATGTTGAGTTTTTGCAGTGCAACGCCATCCTTTACTTTTAGCAATTGCTCCCACGAAAATTCTCCGGTCATGTATTCCGGAAGTAGGACCCGATTGTAAAACGGATTTATTTCATTTGAAAAAACAATAATTTCATCTGTTGTATTGAATTCGCGATAGTTCTGAATGAAACGGAAAGATGCAGCTCCGGCACCCACAATAGCAATTTTCTGAAAGGGTTTTACATATTTGCTGATTGCTACAGTCGTATATTTAAAATCAGGTTCCTTAGAAACCGGATCGACGACTGTATTGGTTAAATTATTGGTTCTGTTCAGATCATTTTCAAGCTGTTTTCCCCAGTGCATGGGCAGAAAAACAACCTTTTCCCGGATGGAATCGGTTACTTTTGCTTTGACACGAACTTCACCGTTTTTACTGGATACCATTACGATATCCCCATTTTTAATGTCGTTCTTAAAAGCATCAATCGGATTAATTTCCAATACCGGACTCGGCGTATGCGTCAGTAAACGCGATACTTTTCCGGTTTTGGTCATCGTATGCCACTGATCGCGGACTCTTCCCGTGGTCAGGATAAAAGGGAATTGCGCATTGGGCTGTTCCGAAGTATTTTCAATAGCCGTTGGTAGATTGAAAATTGCTTTTTGTGAAGGGGTATAAAACTTTTTATCGGTAAAAAGACGTGGCGTTCCGGGATGTCCGTAATCCGGAACAGGCCATTGAAAAGTGCCTTCTGTTTTTAAGCGATGGTAGTTTAGGAAGGAGATATCGATATTGGTATTTTTGGTAAGAGCGCAGTGTTCTTTATAGATTTCTTCGGCACTGTTGAAATTGAATCCGTGGAAATTCATTTTTTTAGCAAAACGAATTAAAATTTCAATATCCGGAAGTGCTTCGCCCGGTGCGTTGATTCCTTTTGGCAAATAGGAAATGCGACGCTCCGAATTGGTCATCGTTCCTTCTTTTTCCAGCCAGCCAGCAGCCGGAAGCAGCAAATCGGCAAATTTGGCGGTATCGGCCTTATGTGAAATATCCTGAACCACTACAAATTTGGCGTTCTGAAGGGCTTTTTCGATACGACGTGAATCTGGTAAACTTACTAAGGGATTGGTGCAGATGATCCAGACGGCTTTCATTTTGCCTGATTCCAGCGCCTCAAACATTTCTGTTGCAGTTAAGCCCGGCCGGTCTGAAATTGAATCCACTCCCCAGAAATCAGCAACTTCTTTGCGATGCTCCGGATTGGCAATGTCTTTGTGTGCGGCCAGTAAGGTTGCCATGCCGCCTACTTCGCGTCCGCCCATCGCATTGGGTTGGCCTGTCAGCGAAAATGGTCCTGATCCGGGTTTTCCTATTTGCCCTGTTAATAACGATAAATTGAGCAGTGCCGTGTTTTTATCTACCCCGACAGCGCTCTGATTAAGTCCCATGGCCCAGAGCGAGATAAAGCCCTTTGCTTTTCCGATGATGTCAGCGGCAAGTTTGATATCGCTGACGGAAATGCCGCAAAGTTTGGAGGCTTTTTCCAAAGAAGTGCTTAAAACTAATTCTTTATAGGCTTTGAAATTTTCAGCATTGTTTTTTACAAAGTCATGATCGACATGCCCTTTTTCGATGATGCGCTTGGCAATGGCATGGTATAAAATAATGTCAGAGCCGGGAATAATCTGCAAATGCAAATCAGCGAAAGCAGCAGTATCGGTTCGTCTCGGATCAATAACAATGATTTTTATTTTTGGATTTTTCTCTTTGTGTTTTTCGATTCTTCGGAACAAAATCGGATGACACCAGGCCGGATTGGCACCTGTAATCAGAAAAGTATCGGCCATTTCAATATCATCATAGGCAATCGGTACGGAATCTTCTCCAAAGGTTTTTTTATAACCTACCACTGCCGAACTCATGCAGAGCCTCGAGTTGGTATCGATATTATTGGTTTTAAGAAAACCCTTTACGAGTTTATTGACCAGGTAATATTCTTCGGTTAAACACTGGCCGGAGATATAAAAACCAACGCTGTCCGGTCCGTGTTTTTTTATAATCGACGAAAAAACTGCCGCAGCTCGGTCAAGCGCAGTGTCCCAGCTTACGCGTTCGAGCGGATACGATTTGCTGCCGCGCATTTCCGGATATAAAATCCGGTCTGAAGTATCGTTTACTACGTAATGCAGATTCATTCCTTTCGAACATAACATTCCTTTGTTGACAGGATGCTCTTTATCGCCCGTGACCATTACGCCATTTTTAGCGTCGTTGGTCACGATAATACCGCAGCCAACGCCACAATACGAACAGGTAGTTTTGATTTTGGTATTTTGCATTAGAACTCGTTTTTGAATACTGGTAAATGAATTTCTTTATCTAAGATGATTCACGTATAATGATGTAAACAAAAATAAGTATTTTTACGTATAAATACGTATTTTGTGAATTTAATTTTTAAATTTTACGACAAAAAAAATCTCCTTTGTCCTAACAAAGGAGATTTAATAATCCGGATGTATTTTTATATTTTATTTCGTAAAAGTAAAGATTCAGGATTTACAGAAAATCTTAACCAACAAGTTTTGTTATTCCGCTATTGATATCAATTTCAGCAAAATTGTGTTTTCCCATCACGATAAGAAGTTTGTTGGTATCATTATAGCCTACATACCTTATTTGGGGTTCTCCACGTTTTGGTGTTCCACAAACAGAAATTACATTGGTCTGCCATTTCAATTTGTTGCTTTTGTAAGCAGATATGGTTTGTAAGTCATTTTCAACATAGTAAATAATGTTGTTTTTTTTAATTCCTCGTTTTTGTGTTTTTGCAAAATTTATTTCTGAGCCTTTTGAAATTAAGGCATCATTGTATTTTTGAGGAATACCAGGTTGAGTTACAATAAAAGTAAGCATGGAAAATTTTAAAAATTGTTTCATAGGATAGAATTGGGGGTTCATAATCGCTTCAAATATAACTAATTAAATCAAATAACAATTTTTTAGGCAGGTAAAAAAAATACCCTTTTCAAAAAATATGAAAAGGGTAAAATAGATGTGTTAATTTTGAAGAAAAACTATTTTTTCCAGGTAAAAATTCTTGGATTTACAGAAATCATCAACCATGCCCAATTGTTGGTATGACTGGCGTCCCCGGTTTTTAAGTACTCTAAAGTCTTAGAACCAAACATTTGTGAATATCCTCCTGTTAATGTGATTTCTTTTTTGAAATTAAAGCCGACAGTAAAGTCAATTTCAGTTCCTAAGTAAGAATCAAGTTTTTCTACAGGTGTAATTACGTCAGCAGCAGCTAAGAATACGTGCGGCATCAAAGCAAATTGCCATTTGTTTACATTGTAATTTAGTTTTAAAAAGGCATCCTGTAAACCGACATTGTTTAAATGGCCTCCGCCTACATAAAAATAATCCATATAACCATTAAAACCATGGTTCGTTCCAAAAATCGGATTAAAAGATTTAATAACAGTGCTTCCGTCAGTAGTATTTTTTCCGGATAAGAATTCATACCCAACACCAGCTTTAAACGACTGGGTTATATTGTAACCGAAATTTGCAGCGGCATTCCACGCACTTACTTGTCGGTCTGTACTTTTTCCGGTTTGTCCGTACACCCAAAAATTAGCATCTATTTTATCCGTTTTATAAGTTAAATAGGGTCCGAAAGTTTGTTTGTAATCAACGAGTAGTTTTTTATCGATATTGGCATATTCATATCCTGTATTCAATGCTAGAAAACTAACTCCTAATTTATCTAAGTTAGCATGGTACCAGGCATATTGCAGGGCTTTATAATTTGCTACAGTATAGGGCGTCTGAAAAGTATTTTCTGCATCAGAATTATACGCCCCTCCAAAATCCAGTTGTTGTTTTTCAGTATGAAAAGAAAACGTTAAGGCATCATGGCTTTGTGCCTGCTGTCCCCAATCCTGTTCCCCTAAAATACGCTGATTATCATAGGAAAGTACCTGACGCCCCATTCTGGCACTCCATTTTTCTGTTAAATCATATTGCGCCCATGCTTCAAAAACAGCAATGCCGTTTTTGTCAGCGGTTGCAGTAGTGGCAACATCTCCCCAGGTTCTGGTATTTTGTAAAGTCAGTTTTACCGTAAACTGATCTTGTTTATAATTAAAATTTAATCGGGAACGCTGTGAAATTTGTGAAGTACCTTCCTGTCCTTCAGGTAAAAGCGTTTTATATCCGTTTCTATATTCAAAACGCGGCCTTATCTGTAAGTTTACATCTAATTCCTGAGCCTGAACTTCGAAGCCTGTTCCTGCCAGTAATAAAATAAGTAATTTTAGTTTTTTCATGGGTATTTGGTTTAATTCCGGGGCAAATTTAGAAGTTTAAATGATTTTTTACGGATAAAAATTACAAGTTTTTACTTTTTATTGTACTTATTGTCTGTCAATCACCTTTGCTAAAACAGGTTGTTTTTCATTCATAATTTTAGTGATGGTATAGTGCATCCAGATCAGGCAAATCGCTGAAAAAATTAATATAAAAATCCATGAACTGGACCAGATTCCGGTGGCAGTCAGTAAGTATCCGAAAATTATGGGACCGAAGAAACCACCGAGACCCCCAATCATGCCTACCATACCGCCCACAACGCCGACTTCCGTAGGGAAATATTCGGGGATATGTTTGTATACGGCTGCCTTTCCGATTCCCCATGATATTCCGATTAAAATGACCAGCACGAGGAAAACCCACATATTGGCATCAAACTTAATGACGGTGATTCCTTTGGCCAGGAGCTCTTTTTTCTTAACGATTTGATTTTGTGCTACAACAACCTGCTGCCACGAGCTGCTGGTTGGGAAAATTGAATTTTCGGCCTCGTTTTCATTTTGCTGTGCAACCGCAAATTCAGTTTCACCAATCTTAATTTTCTCTTTGGAAACAGCGGTAACAGTTCCTTTTTTAGTTGCCAGAACGCCGGGCCCTGTAGTTGTAATTTCCATTTTCGGAATCATCAGTAAAGCGCTTAAAATAACAGAAGAACTTAAAACCCAGTACATGACTTTTCGGGCACCGAATTTATCCGATAAATAACCTCCGAATGCTCTGATAACACCGGAAGGCAAACTGAAAAACGTTGCAAACAAACCGCCCATTACCAAACTGGTCTGATACACATTCATGAAATTGGGCAACAGCCATTGGGAGTACGCCACAAAACAGCCGAAGACTAAGAAATAGTAGGCTCCAAATCGCCAGACGCGGGCGCTTTTTAAAGACTGCAGCATTTGGGAAACTGTTTTGGTATGGTTCTCTATTTTTTTGTTTTTGGCGAAAATTAAAAAGGCGACTCCAATGACAAGAAGTGAAACAGCATAAATTACAGGAAGTATTTTCCAGCCATTTTGCGGATCTTCTATCGAAAAGTGATTTAATAAGGAAGGCGCTAAAAAAGTCGTTATGGCGGCACCCGCATTCCCCATTCCGAAAATACCTAACGCGCGGCCCTGCCATTCTTTCGGGTACCAGATAGAAGTATATCCGATTCCGACCGCAAAGCTGGTGCCAACCATTCCGAAAAAGAAACTAAGTAAGGCGAACATAAAAAAACTATCCGCCAGGGGAAGCAAAAACAGCGGAATGGAGCAGAGGAGTAGCAATAGCGAGAAAACATATTTCCCGCCATATTTATCGGTCAGGATTCCGATGGGCAACCGCATGATGGAACCGGTCAGAATCGGAATGCCAAGCAGCCATCCTACCTGTACAACGCTCCAGTGGAAAATACCGTTATCGACCAAAAAAGTAACCAATACGCCATTTAGAGTCCAGCATGCAAAACAGACAGTGAAGGCCAAAGTATTCAGAAATAGAATCTTGTGTGATTGTGATAAAGGGTTTGTGTTTTTCATAGTACTCAGATTTGTTTGATCAAATATAAGTACTATGTAAGTATTAATACGTATTTATTGTTAAGTATTTTTATCTAATTTGATAGATTTGCCAACATCATAAAATTGATTCCGTATTTTGTTAAAACACTATTTTTAAAAGGTGATTTTTATCTTTTAAACAGAAATTACAGGAGCGAATATTCCGTTGCTTTATTCGAAAGTTCCATTAAATTCTTCACTTTCAGCTTTTTCATCAAATTAAAGCGATGCACTTCGGCGGTACGTTTGCTAATGTCAAGGGCTTCCGCGATTTCTTTGTTCCCCTTTCCGGATAATAAAAGTGTCAGGATTTCTTTTTCCCTTTTAGTAATCATCATTTCTTCACCTATTGTTTGCTTCGGTTCTAAGGAGTTCGAGGAGTTTGTCAACTGATTGATCAGGATAGACGAAATATCCCCGCTAAAATATTTTCCACCTAAGGCTACGGTATGTAAGGCTTTTAAAAATTCTTCTTTGCTTGAACCTTTCAGTAAATAACCGTCTGCTCCGGCTTTGATGGATTTTAGTACGTATTCTTCAGATTCATGCATCGAAAGCATAATAATTTTTACATTGTTATTATTGTTTCTAAGTTTTTCTACTACTTCAATGCCCGTCAGGTTAGGCATACGAATATCTACTATAAGTAAATCCGGTTGGGTAGCTGCTATTACTTCAAGAGCATCGGCCCCGTCAATAGCTTCTCCCACAACCTCAATGTTTGCTTCGTTTTCCAGTAAAGATTTTATTCCATCTCGTACAAATACATGATCATCTGCAAGAACTACCCGAATTATATTTCCCATCTTTTACTTAATTTTGATTCTGAATGTTTACGTATTTTCATCTAAAGAAGATGCTAAGATACGTAATTTTTGAATTGGAAAATTTGATAATGTGGCGATTAGATAATTTGATAATTAGATAATTTGATAATGGGATAATTTGATAATGGGATTATTGGAGGATTGGAAATGATTAAATGAAAATCAAAAAAAAACAATCAATTCGACATTATAAAATTGCATACCTAAAAAATGACCGACACCTAAAAACAACTAATCATGTAATTATCTAATTGTCAAATTATCTAATTATCAAATTCTCAGATCGGTATATTAAAAGTAATCCTCGTCCCTTCACCCGGAATAGATTTGATGAAAACACGTCCGTTAATGTATTGAACCCTTTCTTTCATAAATAATAATCCCATTCCGGATTCGCTGTTTCGCTTTTTGTCAACAGCTGTAATGTCAAAACCTTTTCCGTTGTCATCGACGATAATACTTAGTAAAGTCTGGCTGTGCGAAAGCTGTACAATAATATGGGAGGATTCGGCATATTTTATGGCGTTGTTGATCGCTTCCTGTGTCAGACGGTAAATATTAATCTCTATTAATGAATCCAAACGCTGGCTGAAATCCGTTTTGTTATAAAAGAGGATTTCTTTTCCGGTCAGTTTTGAAAGTTCCTGTGTCAGTTTCGAAAGGGATGAAACAATACCGTGATCGCTTAATTCGGGAGGCATTAAATTGAAAGTTGCCGTGCGTACCCCTTTGATGATGTCGAGAGATAGTTTTTTTAAATATTCAATTTTCTGGGCTGATTTTTCCTTATCCTCCAGGTTGATGCTTTCTAAACTGAATTTAAGCCCGGTAAGCATTTGTCCGATTCCGTCATGAATTTCTTTGGCAATCCGGTTCTGTTCGTTTTCCTGGTTTTCGACAATTCTGCTGGAGATAATCTTTTGCTGATTGATTTTTTCGGTGCTGTTTTCAATATTCAGGCGTTCCACTTCGCGCTGTGCTTTTTTGCGTTCCGTAATATTAAAACAAATGATTAAAAGTTCAGATTCTTCTTTTTTGATCGTGACCGGAACCATAGATAAATCCAGCCAGATATTTTGTCCTTCTTTATTAATGATATTCATTTCGCCCTGCCAGCCGCTGCGCTGCTTTTCAGAAATAAGGCGGTCCATGTTAAGCTGTTCCTTTTCATCTGTGGTTAAAACCTGGGAAAACGTTTTACGCGAAGAGAATTTGGTGTAATTTAAAAGTTTGGCAAATTTTTCCCCAATATGTATAATGGAGCCATCGGGAGCTATACGACAATACAAAAGCGTATTTTCCATGGCATAATTTAGTGACTTTAATTCTTTAACCGAGTTTTCTTTGATCTCACTAATGATTTCGGTATCGTAGGCCAGTTTTAAGGCTTTCTTTTCAGAAGTTAAAAGCTTGGCAATGAGTTTTTCTATTTTTTTATTGGTAGGTCTGAAGATGAAGAAAAACTCCATCAGCAGCACAAATAGCGTAAAAGCAAAAATCCAGTATTCTATTTTGCGTTGTTCGGTTACTTTTTCGTGGGCTTCAAGATCGTACTGGCTTACGATTTGGTTCATTTTCGAAAGAAAAGCACCTTCGTTTTTCAGGATATTCTGAACCAGTTTCTGATTAACTGCCGGATTGCGTTTGTTTTTTAAATTTAGCAGAAACAAATCGGTATCGCTTGTAATACTGCTGAAAATTGGATTGATATCGGCATATAATTGACGCAGCGTTTCGCTTTTTTCCTTTGGAAAAGCCAAGCTGTCGCTTCCATTTTCCAGTGCATTTTGAGTGGTTTTCCAAAGTTCCAAAACACTTTTTAAATGCGAAATTTGTTTGGCAGGTACTGTGTCGGAAACATAATGTAAAATCAATATCTCTTTAACAATTTTCTGGCTGAGCATTCTTTGCTTCCCCGAGATATTGATGATTTTAGAATCGCTCAGCTGCTGTTTTAAGTTGTACTGCACTAAAACCTGACTTAAAATAATGGTTATAGCAATAGTCCAAAGTGCAAAAAAATACAGACGGCGTAAATTTTTGAAGGTAATTTTATCCGCTGCTTCCTGATTGCTTTTTTTCATAAAAAATAAGTTACAACCCTAAAGACGCTTTTATTAAGTTTAGGTTTTCTTCAGAATAATTGATTTTCAGGGCTTCCTGGTGTCCTTTGTCAGACATTTTATCCCAGGTTTTTTTGATGATATTTTTTAGTTTCTCTTCATCGTGTTTGTGTACAAACGGATCAAGGTAATATTCTAAAAAAACCAGACAGATGATATCTTCCAGTAATTGTGTTTCGGCATCTTTTTTAAGTAATTTTTTTTCAATCAAAAAAGAAACACGATCAATAAAAGCCTGATCGTACCCTGCTTTTTCTAAAATTCCGGCAGTGGTTTTGGCATGAAATTTTTTCAGGTCTTCTCTCCATCTCAAATAACCCACACGATCCATTGGGTAGGATTCGCGTGCTACTTTCCATCGGCAGATATGCTGCGCTTTTGAAGCAATCTGAATTTCTTCGGAGGCTTCGGGTTCAAACTGCATCAGCCTTTCATACATCCTGTTGGAATACAGTAATTCTTTCGGATATTCGGTATTCTGATCGGATTCGATGTTAGGATCCTGAGCGTTTTCGGCATCAATCCACTCGCTTGCTTTTTGAAAAGGTGTATTCATTTTTTTGGTTAAATAATAGATTTCAAAGATACAGAATTAACTTGTTCGTGTAAATGTTTTGAAAATGTACTTTTATTGAAATTAGGAGCTGTGTTTTTTCCCGCAGATTTTGCAGATCAGGCAGATTACTTATAGCTTCCTCAAAAAAAAATCTGCAAAATCTGCGGGAAACAAAAGAATAGTTTCTACAGTTTTGTCATTTCGACGAAGGAGAAATCTTCATGAGTAACTCTGCAAAGATTAACACTTTCAACTAATATTTGCTTTTGATAATAGAGTTTCCTGCGAAGATTTCTCCTTCGTCGAAATGACAAGATTGTGTAAAATCAATCAATAAAACCAACAAACACTTCGTTATCCACCACTTTAACAGGATAGGTGGCAATTTTAAAATCGTCCCCGTTTAGGTTTGTTCCGTCGACCAGGGAAAAAGTTTTTTTATGCATCGGACAGGCAATTTTCGGGATGTCATCTGCAGATCCTGTCATGCCTCTGGCCAAAACCATTTCCATTTTATGCGGACAGGCATTCTGGCAGGCATACCATTCATTGCGGCGGGCGAAATTGAAAATGGCAATTTGTTTGTTCTTGTATTTAATACAGCCGCCGCGATTGGTTGGAAAGTCATCTACTGTACCGGCTTTGAACCAGGTTGTCGCATCACTTAGCTGTACGGTTTGGTATTGATTTAGGATTTCTTCCATTGGAATGTGTTTTTAAGTTCCTGTTTCTTACCTTCTTTTTACAATCAGCAGCTGATTAAGCAGTAAAAAGGAGGGTAAGAAAGGCAGCAAACATTTTTGATTTTTTTTCTTTTTTTTGGAGCTTTTACGACCAGGATTTTGGCATTTTCTGATCTCTTAAGGGAACAAAAACAATATTGTCATCTTTCTCGTCCGAGTTCACAAAATGGCTGAAACGCTTTAACAATCTTGGTTTTTCCAGAACTTGTTTCCATTCGCATTCAAAAGTGCCTACTAAAGCCGCCATTTCAGCTTCTAAAGTTTCGCAGATTCCGAGACTGTCTTCGATAATTACTTCTTTCAGATAGTCTAAGCCCCCGTCCAGTTTTTCCAGCCAGGTGGCAGTTCGAGTCAGCGGACCAGCGGTGCGGATGTAATACATTAAAAAACGATCCAGGTATTTGATAACGGTTTCCTTGCTGATTTGCTCTGCCAGTAAAACGGCATGTTTTGGGTTGGCACCTCCATTTCCTGCGATATATAAATTCCAGCCCCCTTCAACAGCAATTAGTCCGAAATCTTTTCCACGCGCCTCGGCACATTCGCGAATACAGGCTGAAACTCCGCCTTTGAGTTTATGAGGAGAACGGATTCCCTTGTATCGGTTTTCCAGTTCAATGGCAAATCCGGCACTGTCGTCCATTCCGTAACGGCACCAGGCATTTCCAACGCAGCTTTTTACGGCACGAAGTGATTTTCCGTAGGCATGACCGCTTTCAAAACCATTATCAATTAAAATTTTCCAGATTTTTGGCAAGTCGCTCAGATGTGCCCCGAATAAATCAACACGCTGGGCGCCCGTTATTTTGGTGTATAAATCAAATTGTTTGGCCACTTCGCCGATTACGATTAATTTCTCGGCAGTAATTTCACCTCCGGCCACTCTTGGCACTACAGAATAGGTTCCGTTGCGCTGAATATTGGCCAGAAACCGGTCGTTTGTATCCTGAGTGGTGACATGTTTATTGGCTGTATCGTTATAAATACTGGAGAAAATAGAAGCAATGACAGGCTTGCAGACTTCACATCCGTCACCTGAACCATGATGATCGATAACGTCGTAAAAGTTTTCGTATTTATTGATTTTTACCAGATCGAATAATTCCTGACGTGTATAATTGAAATGTTCACAAATCACATCTTTGACTTCTTTGCCTAAGGATTTTTGCGCCGCTTTGACCAGATCCGAAACCATAGGTTTGCAGCCTCCGCAGCCAGTTGTGGCTTTGGTTTGTTTCACAACATCTGAAAAACCGGAACAGCTTTCGTCCAGAATTTTGCAGCAGATGGCTCCTTTGGTCACATTTTCGCAGGAACAGATTACGGCGGTATCCGGCAAATCCATAACACTTCCTAATGAAGAGGCTTCAGCACCATCACGGGAACCTAAAATCAGGTCTTCCGGATTTTTGGGTAAAGCCATTGCATTGCTGAAAATCTGAAAAAGCGAATTATAATCGCTGGAATCCCCTACCAGTATTCCGCCCAGCAGGGTTTTGGAATCTTTGGTGACATTGATTCTTTTGTAAACACCGCTTAGTTTATTTTCATAAATAATAGCGGTAACATTTTCATTTTCTATAAAAGGATCACCAAAACTTGCCACTTCCACACCAATTAATTTCAATTGTGTAGACATGTCGATGGTTTCCCTCATGATTTTAGAACCCTTTAGGATTTGTTCGGCAGCCACATCGGCCATTTCGTAACCCGGAGCCACAAGTCCGTAAATGTTTTGATTGTAAAGTGCGGCTTCGCCAATCGCATAAATAGAAGGATCTGAGGTCTGCATCTGATTGTTTACCACAATTCCGCCTCGCAAACCAACTTCAAGTCCTGACACCCTGGCCAATTCGTCACGCGGTTTAATTCCGGCCGAAATAACCAGCATGTCCACTTTCAACAATTCATCATCGGCAAACATCATTCCCGTTATGCTTTCGTTTCCGTCAATATATTGGGTACTTTTATTAAGATGAATTCCGATGTTAAGTTCTTCGATTTTAGACTGAAGCATGTCACTGGCCCCTTTATCGAGCTGTCTTGGCATTAATCTTGGAGCAAATTCAACTACATGTGGGTTCAGGCCTAAATCTCTCACCGCTTTTGCTGCTTCAAGACCTAATAAACCGCCACCCAAAACTGCCGCTTCTGTTGCCCCTTTTAGTTTTATTTTTTTAGCGTACGCCATGATCGCATCCAGATCTTCGATGGTACGGTATACAAATACACCTTCTTTTTCTACGCCGTCAATAGGAGGGACAAAGGCAGAAGATCCGGTGGCCAGCACTAAGTAATCGTACTGATGTGTTTTCTCTAAGTGCGTATGTATAGTTTTATCTTCCCGATTAATATCAGTAATTAATTCAGAGGTGTTCAAGGTAATATGGTTTTCTAAATACCATTCGCTGGTGGATAGTGATAAGTCATCTGCTGTTTTTCCTCCGAAATATTCGCTTAAATGAACTCTGTCATAAGCACGCCTCGGTTCTTCACCAAATACGGTAATCTGATATTTTTCCTGTCCTGATTTTGCAATGAATTTTTCGCAAAACTTGTAACCCACCATGCCGTTTCCAACTACTATTACTTTAATCATCGCTTCTTTAATTAAGTATTACTACGCAAATATAAGTATTTATACTTATAAAAATACGTAGCAATGTTTGTTTTTTTAAAATTGAATGAATCATTAATTACGTATTTCAGCGTAATCTTTTACGTAGTACGGGTTGTGTGTACGTTTGAAAGGGGAGAATGTTTGTAAATTTGAAAAGATTCTAAATAAGAATTTCAAATAAATGTTGTAAATTCATAAGAATTTTACCGATGTTTTATATAGATAAGATCGTCTTAACATAAAATGCTATGAAGAAATCACTTTTAATACTGCTATTACTTTCATTGATAACAGGTTGTAAACCGACAGCCGGCAAAATTTCTGATACAAAAGAAACCACTTCTGAATACGGAACTCAGGAGGATCAAATGAAATATTACTTTACAGGAACCGGAAACGAACCTTTCTGGGGAGTAAAAATGGGAAAGGAAGGTATCGAATTTACATCTTTAATTACAGGGAAGGAGAAATTAATTTTTCCCGCGGAGGAAGCCATAAAAGCGATGGATGCCAATATAAAAATGTATAAAGTGGCTAATGCAACCGCAACCGCAACCATTTCGATTCAGCAGCTGGAATGCCAGAATTCGATGTCGGGAGCCATTTCTCCTTATAAAGTCTCCATTGAAATTAAAAATAATAAAGAGCTTACTTTTACAAAATTAGAAGGCTGCGGCAATTACAATACCGATTATCGTCTTCACGATATCTGGGTTCTGGAAGAACTAAACGGATTCAAAGTTTTTGTAACCGATTTTCAAAGGGAATTACCAAGAATCGAAATCAATTCTTCTGAAAATAAATTTATGGGTTACGGAGGCTGTAATGCAATCAGCGGCAGTATTTTTTATGAAAAAGACCTGTTGCGATTTTCAAAAGTAATTTCGACTATGATGGCTTGTGCGCCCGGAAATAAAGAAGGCGAATTTACCAAAGCGCTGCAAAGTACCACCACCTATTCAATCGAAAATCTGAGATTGACACTTTCTAATCCTTCCGGAAAACTTCTCGTTTTCAGGAAGGTCGATTAGCGTTTTTTTTGTTTTCACAAGTAAAGAAAAAAAGAAAAATCCGTGTCTATCCATTTAAATCCTTAAAACCACCAGTGTTATATTAATCAATTATTATTCTAACAATTCCTTAGAATCCTCCTCCTTATCGTCTTCAATAAAATCCAATTCTAAAGCCCTTACGGTCTGAACGGCGTTTCCGGCGATACCGCGAATCGAACCGTACATTCCTAACGTATTATGCACCACTTTCTCGATTTGTTTTTCACGTTGTTTCCAGATACGCTGCATGGCTCTTTTTTCGGAATCCAGGTCACTTTGCATTTGTGTAAAGCCTTCCACAATTCCCTCTACCTGCAAACGGAATTCGTTGCTGGTTAAAAAATCATACAACATCGACATTTTATCGCCTTTGTTTTCCTGTGCCTGAACCGCCTGACTCACTTGTATCAAAGATTGACGCAAAACGGCACTAAGACCTTTAAATTCTTCATACGTACAAATCCAGATGCCGTCGCGCATTCCCATTCGGTCCATTCCTGCCGGCATCACTTCAGTCACCAGCACACCAATATTGGCCCTTTTGGTCCGTATATCATTTTTGAATTTCTCAATCCATGCGGGTTGGAAGGCTTTGGTGCGCTTGCTTTCGTAATAAATAGAACCGCAATTTTGCAATTCGCGGGTATTGACAATCTGAAGGCAGTCTGCTCCGTTGGCGCCTTTTTTAACTTCGTCTATACTGTCCAAAGGGAAATTATTGGCCAGCCATTCCTCAATCGCTAATTCCATTACTTCACCCTGCAATTGCATGGAACCTTGTTCCTGCTTGCGTTTCATTTCCTCAATCAGTTTCTTTTGATCGTCTGATTGCTTTTGGTATTCTTTTATTTTGAGTTCGTTTTTCTCTTCTTCCTGTTTTCTGATCTTATCTCTTTCTAAAACCAAAGTAGCATTAAGCTGTTTTTGTGCTTCAGCTTCAATGGCTTCTTTCATTTCCAGTTTTTCGCGTTGCAATTTGGCAATTTCACCTTCCATCTTATTAAGCTCACGAAGTTTTTCCGATTTCTCTGAAAGTTCCTTTTCCATGGCGAGTAAACGGTCTTTGTTTTCTTCGTCCAGTTTGGTTTTTAGTTTTTCGGTGATTTCTTTTTCAGCTACTTTTTTCTCACGCTCCAGACGTTCTGCAAAAAGTTCGTTTTCCTGTTTCTTTTTGGCTTCAAATTCTAATTTGGCTTTTTCGAATTGCTCATTTTTAAGCTCCAGTTCCCTCGATTGTGCATTGGCCTTTTGCTGGAATTCCTTACGAATACTGTCTTCTAACTGATGTTTCAGTATGTCATTTACATCGATAGTCGTTCCGCAGTTTGGGCACTGAATTGAAGATTGCTCCGCCATTTTTATTGAATTTATTTAGGTACTATAATAAGCTGCTAAGGTATTTAAAAGTTCATTCTTTTCAAGTGATTTCAATGTGATAAATTGTAACTTTTTTGCCACGAATTCTACTGATTTTTGCGAATTGTTTTTTATTAAGCAAATATTTACTAGGTTTTTTTAGGTTCCTAATTAATCACGCAAAGACGCAAAGTCGCAAAGTTTTTTGTTAACGCAGATTTCACAGATTTCAACAGATTTTTAATCTTTCCAATTAAGAGCTTAAATGATAATCTTTGCGACTTTGCGTGATCACAATTATAGGATGCAATTTAAAAACTTACACTAATTTAATTTTACGGTTTTCCTTTTTTAAGATGTTTTTTAAAGCTTTGAATTAATCACACAAAGGCGCAAAGTATAATGACTATACATTATCCGTGCTGTTTGTCATTTCGAGGAACGAGAAATCTCCGTAAGAAACTCGACAAAGATTGGACTCTCGTTGCGGAGCTACTTGCGTAGATTTCTCGTTCCTCGAAATGACAAACTAATCAAATAACTAAAATAAACTTTGCGAGTTTATGAGATTAAATTATAAAGAAGCGTTAGCGTCAACTATTTTTCTTCAACAAAAAATCGACAGCTACTTTTGTGATTTGCGACTCGTCTTCTTTTGAGGTAATCAGGGAAACATCGGTAAACAGATTGACTTTTTTCAATTCTATAAATCCGATTTCGGGGTCAGAATTGTTTCGTGCGATATTAGACGGGACAATCGAAATTCCCAAACCGTTTTTAACGAGTTGTACAATCGAATTAATGTTGTTGGATTCATGAACTACTTTGGGTGTAAAACCATAAAAAGCACACAGTTCCAGTAAAACTTCATGATAATGCGGCGCATAATCTTTGTTGAAAAACACAAAAGTTTCATCTTTCAGACCTGAAATCTCTTCCTCAGAATTAATTTGAAGGTTCCTTTTATTATAAACAACAGAGAATCCGTCGCGAAACCACAATTGCGATTTTATTTTCGGCGATTTTACAGGAGAGCGAATGATTCCCAAATCAATTTTTCGCAACTCTAAAGCTGCGATTTGTTTGGTGGTGGAAATTTCAAAAAGTTTGAAACTGACATAAGGAAATGCGGCTTTCAAATGTTGTATTAATTCTGAAATCACACCGGAATAAATCGAACTGATGTAAGCGATGCTGAATTCTCCTGAAACATTCTGCGCTATCTTCTGCGTTTTGATTGTAATTTGTGCCAGGTCCTGAAAAAGAGCTGTGACTTCTTTTTCGAAATATTTTCCGGCTTCGGTAAGTGTTACTTTTTTATTATTCCGATGGAATAAACGTGCACCGATTTCCGTTTCCAGTTCAATAATCTGACGGCTTAAAGGCGGTTGTGAGATACAAAGTTTCTCTGCGGCTTTTGTAAAGTTTAATTCTTCGGCTACCGCCAGGAAATATTTTAAGTGTCGTAATTCCATAAATACCTTTTAAGTATTAATAATTGACAAAATAAGTATTTTTGAAGTATATAAGAAAGAAATACTTTTACAAAAAAAGTAATACCCACGGATTTTAATGGGTTTGCGCGGGTTTTTTGCCACGGATTAAAAGATTAAAAGGATTTTTGTTGGCCACGAATTGCACTAATTTCCGCGAATTAAAATTTTTGAAAGACGCGAAAAAATCTGTGTTAACTCGTTGAAACCCGCATTGTTCGTGAGAAAAATAAAAAATTAGTGCAAATTCGTGGAATTCGTGGCAAACATATTTCCACACAGTATAAAAAAAATCTTTTAAATCTTTTAATCTGTGGCAAAAGCAAAAAGCTAAAACTAAAAATTATGAAAAAATCAACTATCGAAGAAATCAGAACACGCTTTGACAATGATGTCGAACGATTTTCGAATTTAGAAACGGGTCAGGTGGCTACCATTGACGCTACCATTTCGCTGGAGCTCATCACGGAAGCCTCAAAAAGAATTGTTCCGAATGCCAAAAATGTCCTGGATATTGGCTGTGGAGCCGGAAATTATACTTTAAAAATGTTATCGAAAGTATCGGATTTAAATTGCACTCTCGTCGATTTGAGCTTGCCCATGCTGGAAAGAGCTTTTGAAAGAGTGTCAAAAGAAACAAACGGAAGGGTAGAAGTAAAGCAGGGAGATATCCGCGAAGTAGATTTACCGGAAAACCATTTTGATATTATTCTGGCCGGGGCTGTTTTGCATCATTTGCGTGATGATCCCGATTGGGAAAACACTTTTGCCAAGATATTTAAATTATTAAAACCCGGAGGCTGTTTTATGATTTCAGACCTGATTACGCAGGATACCGAGTTGTTAAACGACTATACCTGGCAGCGTTATGGCGACTATCTGGAAGGAATCGGCGGTGCAGCATACCGTCAGAAAGTATTGGATTATGTGGAAAAGGAAGACACGCCGAGATCGATGAATTACCAGTTGGACCTGATGAAGAAAGTTGGTTTTAAAAGTGTCGAAATTTTACACAAGAATATGTGTTTTGGTGCTTTTGGCGGGATTAAGTAATATTTAAAAAAAATTACCACAGATTATAAAATTAAAAAGGATTTTTTGTTTGCCACGAATTGCACGAATTAACACTAATTTTTTTTCGCAATTTTAAAAGCTTAATTCGTGAAAATTCGTGCAATTCGTGGCTAAAAAAACTTTTATTTCTTTACAAAATTTGTGTTGTTTTATACACCTGAATCGGAGTAGATACCAGTGCTTCGCTTTGTGCAATAAAATCAAGTAAATACGATTGATTGTTGTGTAGGTCAAGTCCCGGCTGATCTTGCCACTCTTCCCAGAGAATAAAAACATTTTCGGACTGGTGCAGATCGTAACGTACGCAGGCCGTTTCTTTTCTGGTTTCGGTCACCAAATGATTCAGCATGTCTTGTAGTTTTTCAGCATGTTCTGCTTTGCTGTTGAAAATTGCTGTAATTGAAATCATGATTTATAAATTTTTAAAAGTTGCTTCTAAATGTCTTGTGTAATCTTGTTTAAAGATGCTAATGTTTTCCGCGGTCGCACCTTTTTCAACATCGTGAAAATGAAAGCTGTTCAGTTTTTCCATTCCTGTAAATTTGTTCATTTTGTGAAAACCAAACATGGCACCGTCATCCACAGAAGTTTCTTCGAAGAATTCCCCCGGTAAGGTAAAAGCTGTCTTCGGAGCATTCCAGCTTGTGGTCAGCATATATTTTCGGCCGTGTAAAAGCCCGCCGGTTCCGTAATTGATATCCGGATTGACGCGGCTTCTTCCGTCACTTTTATAAATTCCGTTGTTGTGTCCCTGTGTAAAAACATCATCAATGTATTTTTTGAAGAGATTCGGTAACTGAAACCACCAAACAGGCGTATGATAGATAATTACATCTGCCCAGACGAATTTTTCCACCTCTTCCTGAAGGTTGATTTCGTTGTTGATATTGGTCGTTTTTATTTCGTAATTGTTGTTTTGGGAAAGAAATTCAGTTGTCCAGTCCTGAACTGTCTGGTTGAATTTCCCGCCTGAATGAGCAAATTTTTGCCCGCCGTTGATGATAAATATGTTCTTCATAATGTAAATGTTCTGCTGTATTTGTAAGGTTGTGTGAGGGATAGAGGCGGTATCCTTTTTTTGAGGAACGAAAAAAAAGATATAGCCGAAAGCCCGACCCGAAGGGACACACCCAAATTATTATTATAGTTTAGAAATGGCCTGATTGATGAATTCCAATTCGGAAACGGATAGGTCGAAATGCATTGCTTTGGCATTCGATATTGCCTGTTCTGCATTTCTTGCTCCGGCCAGCACTATGGTAATGCCTTTTTGTAAAGTAGTCCAGCGTAAAACCAACTGCGCTAAACTTGCTTCTTTGTCGTGTGCTAAGGAACTTAATTCTTCGACTAAAGTTTTTACTTTCTGAAGATCGAACTGACCGAAATACCCATTTCGGTGATCGTTGTCTTTTAGTTTGCTGTCGGTAAAATATTTTCCGGTCAGTAATCCTCTTTCCATAGGGCTGTACGCAATGATTCCGATATTTTGGGCAACTGTAAGCGGAACCAGATCAGCTTCGATACTGCGATTCAGCATGCTGTAGGAAACCTGATTGGAGGCCAGCTGGATGGTTTTTTGTGCTTCTTCCAATTGGGAAACGCTGTAATTACAAACTCCCGCAGCCCTGATTTTTCCTTGTCGGATCAGTAAGTCCATCGTTTCCATGGTTTCGTGAATAGGAGTAGTGGCGTCGGGCCAGTGAATTTGCAATAAATCAATATAATCGGTTTTAAGTCTTTTCAGGCTTTCTTCGACTTCTTTGATGATGTTTTCTCTGGAAGCGAATTTGTATACCGGTATTTTTTTTCCGTTGTCATCGGCGTCAAAGAAAAATTCCCCTCTGCCGTTATTGCTTCCGTCCCACACTAAACCAAATTTGGTCAGCAGCTGCACTTTTGAGCGGTCCTGTGTTTTTAAAGCTTCACCAATCATTTCTTCGCTTAAACCAAATCCGTAGAAAGGAGCGGTGTCTAAAGTGGTGACGCCATTGTCAATTGAAGCGTGAATGGAGTCGATTGAATCCTTTTTTTCGTTTCCACCCCACATGTTTCCGCCAATTGCAAATGCGCCGTATGTAATGGCTGATAATTCGAGTTCGGTAGTACCTAATTTTCTATATTCCATGTTGTTGTATTTTGTGCTTAAAAAATTATGGAGCAAAATTATACCATTTTTACAACCTTTAATTTGTATATATTTGTGTTTTTTAGGTATATTTGCAGCCGCAATCTAAATTCATCTACATGAAAAAAGAAAATTTATACGAACCGTTTACGGTTTCATTTGAGACACTGGAGGAATATCCGGATGTTGGAGATCGTCATAATTTTTTTGAACTGGTCTATATTTTAGAAGGTACCGGCTCACAATGTATCAACAAAAATATTTTCACTTACGATGCGGGGCATATGTTTTTGCTGACGCCTGAAGACTGTCATAATTTTACTATTGAAACCCAAACGACCTTTTTCTTTTTGCGGTTTAATGATATTTACCTGAAGGATTCGAGTTTGCAAAATGAAAACATTCAGCGTTTGGAATACATACTTCAAAATGCGAATCATCAGCCGGGCTGTATCTTAAAACTGGATTCAGATAAGTGCCTGGTAAAAGTGATGATCGAAGCGATTATGCGCGAACATCAGAATAAAGATGTGTATAATAAGGAACTGATTCAGCAATTGGTCAATACGCTAATTATTATTGTAGCCAGAAATATTGCGAAATACCTGCCGGAACAGGTCAATATTGGCTGTGAGGCAAAAGCGATGGATATCCTGCAATACATTCAGAACAATATTTATTATCCGGAACGAATAAAAGCGGAATCGCTTAGTGAGTATTTTGGAATTTCGAATACGTATTTAGGGCGTTATTTTAAGAAACACGCTAACGAAACGATGCAGCAATATATTAGTAATTATAAAACGAAATTAATCGAACACCGTTTGCAGTTTAGTGAAAAACGCATCAACGAAATTGCGTATGAATTTGGTTTTACGGATGAAAGCCATTTCAATAAATTTTTTAAGAAACAGAGAGGAAATAGCCCTTCGGAGTATAGGAAAACGATTCGGATTAGTGCTTAAGGTTTTGCCACGAATTGCCACGAATTGCCCGAATTTTCTCGAATTTGATTTTTGTCACAGATTGATGGATTGGAAATGATTTAAAAAAATCTGTGTTAATCTGTGTAATCAGTGGCTAAATAATTAATGCGTAAAATTAAAACGCGGATGACACGGCTTTAAAATTCTCCCGTAGATTTAGCTGATTTGGCAGATTTTCTCTTTATAGATCTGCGTGATCTGCAAAATCTGCGGGAAAAAATTAAATAATTTTCTTGATTACCCTGAGGTTATGTGTGTGTTTATTCAATTCAGGATTGTAAATTCCTAAGTGGTCTAAACGGTCAATGCGGACTTTTCCACTGGCGTGAATGATGTAGTTGTTGTCCATAATGATACCCACGTGAATGATTTTCCCTTCTTCATTATCAAAAAAGGCCAGATCACCGGCTTCACTTTCTTCAATAAAACTCAAAGGTTCTCCCTCAAGCGCCTGTTGTGAGGCATCGCGGTGAATTTTGTAGCCGTTTAGTTTATACACCATTTGTGTAAAACCGGAACAATCGATTCCGAAAGGGGTTTTTCCGCCCCAAAGGTAAGGTGCATTCAGATACATAAAAGCAGTATTGATCAAGGCACTTTTAGGTTTTATGCCGCTGGTTTTGGTTCCTTCAAAATCAAAATTAGAGGTATTGATTTCGCTGTTATTCAAAAAAGACAAAGAAGCACCAAGCGGAATGGGTAATAATAGATTTTCCGGCGCACTGATATAGTCAATTAAATCGGCATTCAGAATAATGGCTTCATTGCTTAATTGCTTATAATTGGCCTCCGAAATAACCTGATATTGTTTGGAATCTACCCAGCCTTCATAGTCATCGAACTGAATTTTTATTCGCGCCCATTGGTTTTGACGTTCTATTATTTCGATGTGCTCGCCAAACAAAAGTTGTGTAACGATTTCGCTTCGGTCACTTGGTTCAGCTCGAACAGGTACTATGGCAAGGTTGCAAATTCCGAACATTTAGGGTAATTTATAAGATGAAATCAGGAGTTATTTCTATTTGAAACAACTCCTGAAATAATATAGTTTTAAGCTCTTTCGATAACAATTGCCGAAGCACCGCCACCACCGTTGCAAATGGCTGCAGCACCGGTTTTAGCATTGTTTTGTTCTAAGACATTTAATAAAGTTACGATAATTCTCGCTCCTGAACATCCAAGAGGGTGACCTAATGAAACGGCACCACCATTTACGTTTACTTTGTCGTTATCAAGACCAAGAATTTTTGAATTGGCCAATCCAACTACCGCAAAAGCTTCGTTGAATTCGAAATAATCCACATCGCCAATGGCAATTCCTGCTTTGTCTAATGCTTTTGGTAATGCTTTTGCCGGGCTTGTGGTAAACCATTTTGGTTCCTGTGCAGCATCGGCGTAGCCTTTTATGTAAGCCAGAGGTTTTAATCCAAGGGCGATTGCTTTTTCTTCAGACATTAAAACCAATGCAGCAGCTCCGTCATTGATGGTCGAGGCATTTGCAGCAGTAACCGTTCCGTCTTTTGTAAAAACGGCAGCCAGAGAAGGTATTTTGTCCAGTTTTACATTGGTGTATTCTTCGTCTTTGGAAACTATAACAGGTTCTCCGCGTCTTTGCGGAACTTCGACCGGTACAATTTCATTGTCAAATTTTCCGGCATCCCATGCTTTGGCGCTTCTTTCGTACGACTGAATGGCAAAATTATCCTGTTCTTCACGAGTAATTTTGTACTCTGATGCACATAAGTCAGCGCAAACTCCCATTGCGTTGTTATCGTAAGCATCTGTCAAACCATCTTTTTGCATTCCGTCCAGCATGGTAGCAGGACCAAATTTGTTTCCGTTACGCATTTGTACGTAGTGCGGGATCAGGCTCATGTTTTCCATTCCTCCGGCGACTACAATTTCAGCATCTCCGCAGGCAATAGCCTGAGCGGCGAACATTACAGCTTTCATTCCGGAAGCACAAACTTTGTTTACGGTTGTAGCCGCAACTTCTTCAGACAAACCGGCAAAAAGTGCCGCCTGACGTGCAGGTGCTTGTCCAACTCCGGCTTGAACTACGTTCCCCATGAAAACTTCATCAACTAATTTTGGGTCCAGGTTAATTTTTTGAAGGGCTCCTTTTATAGCGGCAGCGCCTAATTTTGGTGCGGGTACGGTAGATAAACCTCCCATGAAACTTCCGATAGGTGTTCTAACGGCAGAAACGATAACAACTCTTTTGTTCATTTTCTGTTAATATTAGTTAATCAAGCAAATTTACGGTTTATTTGAATATATTCAAATTTTGAGTCAATTTGTATTAATTAGACTGAATTTTAAATTTAATATCAATTTTTTGTTAATTCTATTCGTTTGATTGTGAAGTGGTTTAAAAAAAAGATTGAAAAAAGATTAAAAAAAGCACAGAAATAGTTGTGAGATATGGAATGTTGTCTTACATTTGCAACCGCAAAACAGGACACGTTCCTTGAGCTTGGAGAGGTGCCAGAGCGGTAATGGAGCAGATTGCTAATCTGTCGACGGGTAACCGTCGCCAGGGTTCGAGTCCCTGTCTCTCCGCATAATAATTTGCTTTTCGGGGTGTAGCGTAGCCCGGTTATCGCGCCTGCTTTGGGAGCAGGAGGCCGCAGGTTCGAATCCTGCCACCCCGACTAATTTAAGATCACCTGCCTTCTAAGCAGACGGTCGAGGAATTAAAAATAATGGACGCATAGCTCAGCTGGATAGAGCACCTGCCTTCTAAGCAGGCGGTCGAAGGTTCGAATCCTTCTGCGTTCACAAAAAGCCACTCAATCGAGTGGCTTTTTTGTTTTTATTAGATTTTGTTTTAGTAGTATGTGCCGCTTAATTGTGCTGAGTGATTTCCTTCTTCCGAAATCCGTTTAAACCAAGGGTCTTTCTATTCTGAAGTACGCCAGCTCTTCTTCATTTCGTGTTAGATTATTTAATCGCTCAAATCCCGCTTTTTGCAGTACATTTTGTGAGCCAGTGTTGTCCAGGGCTGTAATGGCTACCACTTCTTTGGTATTTGTATTGGCAAAGCTATATTCCGTTATAGCTCTGCATACTTCAGTAGCAATGCCTTTTCCCCAGTAGGGTTTGCTAAGTACATATCCGATTTCTATCTGGCTGGTGTTGTGTACAAAAATGCGGGCAACACAGATTCCTATGAAATTATTACTGACAGTATCGAAGATCGCCCATCGGCTAAGATTTTTGTTTTTATAATTTTCAATGAGTTCCTGAAACATCTCCACATATCTTTCCGGTGAAGTTAGAGGAAGGTATTGTGTGACCTCAGTGTCTTTAAAGAGATCTAAAAATATTTGTTGCTCCTGAGGTAAAAATTCGCGAATAATGATTTCTGGGCTTTGATAAAGAGTGGACATTCGTTATAGTTGATTAAAATAAATTAGGTACGAGTTTTTAAAGTTAACTAAAATTAATTACAGGGTTTTAATGGTTCGACAAAATCATTGAATAGATTTTGATTTAGTACTAATCTTTACCTTCTCGGAGCCTACTGCTGATGAACTTTTTTAATAAAATTGCAAGACCTGTGTCAATTGCACTATGCTCATCAGTAAAGAAAGAAAAAACTGTTTGTGCACTGCAATGCTTTATGATCGGAAAGGGACTTGTGCAACGAAGTTAAAATATAATTAATTTTACTGAAGACGCTACCGGTTAAATTTTCTTGCAGGTTGTTTCAAAATAGAATTAAAAAGAATTTTGAAACAAAAACTGTTTCAAAAAAAGTAAAATAAAGATTCGAAACGATTTTTGTTTCAAGTAAAAAAGTAAGTAAATTTGAAACAGAGCTAAAATATAAGCCTAAAAGCAGGAGTGATGAAAAAGGAAGAAAATGTTGTTATGGGGTATTAAAAAAAAACGAAATTGAAAATGACAAAAAAAATATTTCATCTACTTTTATTATTTTGTTTTATATCGTGTGGAAAGTCAGTATTAGAAAGTAAGAGTATTAAATCTGGATTTATTAGTGAGCCTGGAATTTATTATATTCGAAATCCTAAGCACCGAAATATATTGGTAAAAGAATTAAAAGATGATTCTATACTATTTGCTATTAGAGATTCACAAAATAAAATTCTATTTCAACAGAGCCTAAATGAAACTTTTAGTAACTATCATTACTGGTGTCTATACGTTGATGAAAACTCAAATATTTGGTTTTATAATTCTGACTATATGTCTTCAAAAGCAATACTATTCAATGAAAATACAAAGCTTTATGAAATGAAGGACTTTTGCAATGTGAAATTAAAAATGCCGAAAGAATTTGAAGAAGAATTAAAGGAATCATTCGAAAATTATAATTGTAAATCGTTAAGTAAATAAAAAAGTGCCCGGGGATAGCTAGTATTACGGATTTTGACAATTGGCTTAATGGGAAAATTGTTTTGTATTTTAAATGATTTGTCAAATCTGAAAAATGGGTTTAATTTAGTACCAAACCAGCTGTAGTAACGGAACTTTATTGGCAAGTACCTAAACAAAAGACAAAACAAAAATATGAAGTATTTAAAAATATTTTTAATTTCAATCGGGATATTATGCTCAATAATATTCTTTTATTTTTTTTATGCAATTCTTCAAATTAGCTCAACCTTTGAACCTCTTGAAGAATATAGTTATTCCGTTTCAAAATTAAATTTAGAAAAATCATTGCGTAATTTAAGATTATCGGATTCCAGAATTGTGTATCAAATTACGGACACAACGGGCTCAAAGGAAGATGGGTATAAATACTATGTTACACTTTTATTTAAAAAATCTAGCATTCAAAATTATGAATATAATTTAAATTACGAAGAACAAACGGTTTTTTGGAAAAATTCAAATACACTAAAACTGAATTTGGTTGGAGCTTTTGATAAATCGAAAAATACTGGTGGATATCAAAAAAGCGATGAAGATGTTCCGAAATTAATTGAGATATTTAAAACAGATATTTTGCCAAAAATCAAGAAACAAACCAGCTACTAACATCTAACACAATAGATTTGTGCAATTAGCTAAAGGAAAGTTGATTTGGCAAATCCGGCAGGTAATAATTCCGAAGTGAATTGTTTTTATCAACTACAAGGAGGAGAGTATTTTTTCACAATGGCTTTTTCAGATTTAAGAGGTGGTGGCGTGAAAACTGTAAGTCTTCAGACACAAAGAATTACATTAATAGCTGGACAAACTTATATGCTTAATAAAAATTCTAAAGATGATAATGATTTTACGGGTGGTGCAGGAAGTTATTTTCCCAATGTGCAAAATATTTATTGTACTAATACATTGAAAACTGGTGAGATAAAAATTACTCGTATTGATTTGCAAAAATCAATTATTTCAGGAACTTTTTGGTTTGATGGCGTCAATTCTTCAGGTGAAAAAGTGGAAGTACGCGAAGGGCGTTTTGATTGGAATTACTAAAAGTTAACTTTTAAATAAACAAAAAGAGGTATTTTCAATAATTTGCATAGCTATCAATATTCAAGCGAAGTTAGAAAAAACGGTTAAATATAAAGGAACGTCACGAGTCAGCAGGCTCAGGATTTGTCAGAATATTATATCTAATTTTGAAATAGCTTATCTTCTTGAAAAGACTGGAATGACTCATACCCATTGCAGCAGAAAATTCTTCAGGCTCTCGGTACAATTCTCTTATTTATCGGTAATTTTAAAGCGGCAGTTTTACTAACAATACTTTAATGTTCCCCAAAACAAGTTCAGGCTCTTCAAGCTGGATAAAATGTCCTGATTTTACCGTTGTAATATGGGTGAAATCAGTCACACCGGCTTTTAGTGCTTCTTTAGAATCATACCATAATTGTCTGTCGGCGGCATCATGTTCGGCATCAACTTTCATACTAGTTATGGCAATAACCTGAACATCAGGCAGATTAGGCAGCGTTGCGGCGTATTTAAAATCCGCAATCAGCTGCAGTGTTTCCAGTGCGATACCGGAATTTGTCCCGTAAGTATTTTTATAGGTATTGTAAAAGCCATCGATCTGTTCTTGTGAAAAATGATTGTACTTTTCATGAGAAGCATCAACAAATACCAAACCAGCGACTTTTGCCGGATTTTTTATAGCATAATCACGAATGATCACGCCTCCTAACGAATGCCCAACCAGTATTACTTTTCTGCCTTGTGCAAACTGATCCACGACTTTTTCAAGCTCAGATCGTAAGGTATTTATATTTCTGGGTGCCGTGCTGATACCAGATTTTCCGTAGCCGCCTCTGTCATATAATAACACATCCGAATTTAAAAAATGGGCTATAGACAAGATCTCTGATGATTGTCCGGTGCTGTACCAGGAGGTGTGATCATTTCCGTGACCTGATTCAAAAACAACCAGATATTTCGATTTACCGGAAACCGTATAGGTCATGAGTTTATGGGTTCCCAGGTCTACGGGAGTTCCCGGATATTCCGGAGCCGCCTTTTTATCATCATCCGAGCAGGAGCTAAAGGAGAGAGCAAAAATAGTCACGATGAAAAGACGGGTTAATCCGGTGCTTTTGGTTTTGTACGAATTTAATTTTGAGGTTGTTTTTTTAAAGATTGTCAATCGCATTTTAGGTTTTGTTTTTAGGTAAATTCGATACAAATATTAGTATTATTTACCGTCCTGAAGTTCTGATTTATGAATCAGAACCTATTCTTAAAAACCTTAAACAGTATTTATACAGCAGTCGAAGCTGTTTTTTTAAATTCGGACGGCGTCTGATGGGTCGCTTTTTTGAAAGTAGTGTTAAAAACAGTCTTGGAATTAAAACCCACTTCAAAAGCAATTCCAAGTAAACTTAAATGCTCCATAGCAGGATTTTGAATCAGTTTTTTAGCTTCTTCGATTCGATAGCGGTTAACGAACTGATAAAAATTTTCATCAAATCCTTTATTGATGATGTAAGAAAGAATATGAGATGAAATATCCAGTTGGGATGCCAGTCTGAATAAACTCAGTTCAGGGTCCAAAAAAGGTTTTTTATCTTCCATTACCTGAAGTAAGAGCGATTTCATGACTTCTAAGTCCGTATCGGAAATTAGTTTTTTCTGGTTTACATCCGGAACTGAAGCTTCAGTGATAAGGACTTCAATTTCTTCTTTTTCCTGTTTATCAGGCTGATAAAATTCCTTTTGTTTTAATGAAAAGTAGGTAATAAAAAAAATCGCACCCAGATAAATCAGACTCGCAAAATGGTCAAAAAAAGTATTGGTTTTTGCTGCTTTAAAAACAATATCAAATAACCAGAGGCTGGTGATCATCAAAACGCAAATCACCACCTTCTGTAACCATTTTAAATTGATTGCCCTGGTATTGGAAGTGTAAAGAAACAAATGCTTCTGGTAAGCGGTAATTTCCCGGTACGCGGCAATACAATACGCAGTAACCTGAAAACAAAAAACAAAATTAAAAACGGCACTGATTACGGCGGCGCTCTTTTTATCGGCTGCTGTAGGCGGTGGTACTTCGATGAGGAGTGACAGAGAGAGTAAGAGCAGGATTATCAAAGCAAATGCAAAATGCAAATTATCTTTTACCCGCCATTGCCGGTCAGGCTGAATAAAATAAAGGATGCTAAAATAAAAAACAGGCGCTACTATAAAATCGGTTATGCCGAGAAAATCGTTGAGAAGCATTCTCGTTTGCAAAAACTCAGTTTTCTCCAGTAAATCGTTGAACTGAATCAGAAAAATGCATAAAATAAAGGCGCCAAACCATCGGTTAACGGTACCATTTGCCTGATTAATATTGGCAAACAACAAAAATGCAAGTAATAAAGCTGTTCCCGCAACAAAGAAGCTAAGTAGTTGATCCATTAGAGGCCATTTTTAAATCCATTTTCTGTAAAGATAAAATTACTATTATTTATTTCAGTATTGCACTATGTTTTTCTAATCTCTTGCAGCACGAACTCAATAGCAAATAATTTCCATGGCATTTCCCTATTCCTGTTTGTTGAAGAACATCTTTTACATTTTTAAGTATAAAACTATATTTCCACTAATTAGCCTCTAAATACCACTTATTACAGTAAATAACCATTTATTGTAATTAGGAAACCTTGCGGCTTATTAGGTTATAACTTTGCGCTCGATTTAAAAAACCATGAAAATTTAAACTAAATTTTTTTAAACATTTTAAAAATAAAACAATGAAAAAGATACTATTTTTAAGTTTCGTTCTAGCGTTTATGTTTTGTTCTAAAGATGAAAATGAAGCTGTTACAGGAGATGTCAAACCTGTCGTGGTGGAAGAAACTAATGATGATCCCCTAAATACTTACTCTTCTTTTGAAGTGACGTTACCCGAAAATCTGAGAGCACTGACTTCATCCGCAAATGCAACATTTGCCGTTTGGCCAAGTATTTTCTTTTCTGCAAATGACGATAATACGATCGATGTGTATTGGGAGGGAAGTAATACGGCACTGGATGGACACAGGCATTTTACAAAGATTTCATTGCTAAGTAAACAGATAGTAGCAGAGAATCCGTTGCCGGCAGCCTTAAATCTTGGAAACACACGCTTTTTGGGTTATGATAAAATCAGTGGCGGGCGTTATATAATGGGAACCTCCGATGTAAATTCAGACAATACATTACGCAAAAATCCAAAGCTTTATTGTTTTGACAGTAATGGAACTGTAAAATATACGATCGATCTATGGAAAGACTGCGATCCGGCCAATATAGCTACAGGGCAGGCCGGGCAGGCCATAATGACTTACAATAAAGCAGGAGATACTTTCGGCGTTTACATGGGACACAGGGCATCAGGGCATCAGGCAGGCTGGTTGGGCTTCTACAAAGCGGAAACAGGCGAAAGAACTTTTCTGAGGGACTGGTATATTTCGCACAACTTCGATCAAAGACTTCTGCCGCTTCCGGATGGCCGTTATGTGGCACTTGCCCATGGTGATGCACTTCCGAAACGATCTTTGTTCGTGGAGGGCTGGGATGTTAATAAAGGAAGATTGGGATTCCTGAACTACTTTGATATTCCCGGTAAAAGTGGTGAAAACGTTACCAAATCATCAACCGGGGAGGTCATTAATTTACCGAATGGTAATCTGGCTATTGTGTATGCTACGCAAAGGGACCATAGTACAGATAAAATCGTAAGGGATGTTCGCGTTGCTATTGTTTCGGGTATTGGAACCAGTTCACAGAAAGTAATCAAAGAGAATTGGCTGACCAATTATGCGAGTACAGCTATAGACGAAACAGCAGGCTGGGGAATGCAGATTGGACGTTATTCTGAGGATAAGCTGTTTTTAGCCTGGAATGTTTTTAAGACTCAGGAAAGTACTAAAATTCAGAAGACCACTTTTGCCCTGCTGGACAATGAAGGAAATCTGCTAAAAACAAAAGATACCATAGTAAATACTTCAAAAAAGGAAGGAATAAAAATGATTCAGCCCGCGCAGACTATGAGAAGAACCACTGACGGAAAGTATTTGGTTTTCCTTTCAGAAGGTTCTGATCCTAATAAGTTAAGGATTAATATGATGCAGGTGAAAAAGTAAATAGGTTACTTGGGTAGTGTTTCAGATGAGGTATTTTTACAGAATAACTATTTGGTTAACTGAAAAAGAAGAGATGATCTTGAAGGGTCGTCTCTTTTTTTGAATTTACAAGCTGTAAAATGATTTAGTTGCATCGTCTTTTAGTTCTTTTTCGAACTGAACGAACAATAATTGGAAATGTCAGCAGGTATTAATCGTAATTAAAATACACAATTAAAGAAAACGTTGAATCGTACGTCTGGCTATTGCGTTATTAAAATCAAAAGCCACTCTATTGAGTGGCTTTTTTGTTGTATAAATTTAAAATTAATGCAGAGACGATAGATAAAAATAAAATTTAAAGAGCACTAATTTTTACAGAACTGGCTTTATCATTAAAACCTCCTAAACAACTGTTGTTTGCTGTTACTACAACAGCTTCTCCTCCAAAATTATCGTTTTGATACAGGGTAATTTTGTATCCATTTTCTAAGCGAACAGAAGACAGGTCATCATTGACAACCCCATACGATTTTAGCTGGGCCAATGTATAATTTCCGACAGGCAAAGCAATCGCATAACCCGTGTAATTGCAATTTTGGTAAACAGTTACAATACCTCCGGCAGCAGCATTATATTTGTTATCAGTATACGTACGGGAAAAATTGCCGACTCCGTCAAAATAATTATCAGCTAATTTGGCTGGGTCCGTTGCAAATTCACCGCCTTGTACTATGGCATCATTTCCGTCATTCCATGCCCATGGTGCGTTGGCACCACCGGTTTTAAAATCATTTCCTGTAAATCCTCCGGCCGGACTGGAAAACAATTGAGTGTTGAATCGCTGGTCCCATAATCCTCCGGTTTCAAAAATATCGACCAGTTTGTACTCCACATAGTTGTCGTAATTATCAGATGGTATTTGTGCCACTCCACTTGCAGAAGGGTAATAGATAATGCCATCTCCGTCTATATCATGCTGTGGCCACGCTTTGAGACTATGTCCTTTGGCATCCTGGGCTGTAACAGGATGCAATTCCCCGTTAAAGTCTCTCATTTGTAATGTTCCGTCAATACTTTCCAGTCCGCTTACAAAAGAACTTCCGGAGGGTACATACGAAAAGAAATCGGAATGGCTTACCGTTACAGCTCCTTTCAAGGTACCATAGGCAGAACCGTTTTTTTCTACAATCATTAATACACCTTCCAAATCATTCTCATGTTGGTCCAGTTGGTATAGAAGGGGATTATCTGTCCAGTCTCTCGGAGAGAAAAAAGCATACGTAATAAAGTAATGTGTATTTGATTCTACTACCGAATAATAACAATGTGCCGCTAAAGAATTGGCATAAGCAGGAAGGTTGTTCCAGTTGTTCTCCCCATTCCAGTCATTGTCATAGTTAATAGCCGTAAGGTAATCTGATTTTCCTCCTTCGGCATAGGTTCCTGTGGCATCTACATCTTTGTAGTGGATAGGAGCCCATCTTCTGGCCAGGTCAGAACTTGCCGCTGTACTCATTTTTTTGAAATTTTGTTCTTTTTTTACCGTAGCGGTAGCTGCTGCTTCCTCCAATGTTGTGTCCTGACAGGAGAATGTAAGAGCCGATAGCATCATAATGAAGACCTTACCTAAAATCTTTTTTCGATTCTGTTTTTTCATAATTCTAGTTTAATTGTTTATAACCTATTTAAAATTCAATTGATAAATTATGGGATAGCTATAACCGGCAGACAATTAAAAAATGCTTATCGGTAGTAGCGACCTTGATTTTGAAAATGGTACTTCTAAATATTTTGAATTATAATTCTTACTTACTTTTAAGTACTTAAAAAGAGAAATCGTACTATCCGTAAATATTATGATACTGTTACTAAAAGGTTATTCGGAGAAATTTTACCTTTATTTTTTTTTAGACATAAAAAGATGGACTTAAAAGAAAGATGGAAATGGAGATGAAAGTGCATTTAATGAATAACTATCAATCTCAAGTACAGGAGCTATTCGCTGTTTTTTTATAGATGTTTTTTTTTATTTTAGACTAGGACTTATAGATGCTATCCTGGTTTCGAGGGCGGAAATTCATCAATATGCAGAAGGCTGAGAAATACATTTAAGAGGCAAAGCGATGCCGATGAAAGTATACACAGTGGATTTTAATTCTTAATTTGCTTATATTTTATTTAGAAATCATTTTTAATAAATTACTATTATGAAAGCATTGGTTATTGGAGCAACAGGCGCAACAGGAAAATTACTGGTGGACAGGCTTTTGGCAGATAAGGATTATACAACAATTACGATCTTTGTAAGGAGACCAACAGGAAAACAAAACCCAAAACTCATCGAACACATTATTAACTTCTCTACTGTAGATGCTTATAAGGAGCTGATCGTTGGTGATATTATGTCCTCGTGTTTAGG
The DNA here is from genome assembly GCF_020991415.1 of Flavobacterium sp. ENC. Classification (GTDB taxonomy): domain Bacteria; phylum Bacteroidota; class Bacteroidia; order Flavobacteriales; family Flavobacteriaceae; genus Flavobacterium. The sequence continues at coordinate 333,243 of NZ_JAJMOY010000003.1, forward strand.
CACGACCTTAAAGGCCGCAGGTTCAAAAGAAAACCAATGGAAAATAGATTTTGAGATTCCGGCCACTTTCGCCGCATTAGCCCGGGAAAACGGGGTTTCTTCTCTTGTGTTGTTGTCTGCCTATGGAGCTTCTTCAAAAAGCAGTGTTTTTTATTCTAAAATAAAGGGAGAACTTGAAGATAAGATTGCACAGCTTGATTTCGAGCAATACATTATCTTCAGACCAGGTCTGTTGCTAAGAGCAGGTTCAGATAGATTTGGTGAAAAAATAATGGGTTCCCTGCTAAAAGGGCTGAATGCGATCGGCTTGTTCCGAACATTCAAACCTATGCCAACAACTGTGCTGGCAGAAAAATTAACCAAAGCACCAAAAATATTCTCTGCCGGAACCTCTGTTATTGAGCTTGATGAAATTTTCAGATTACAGGATTAGTTTTTTAATTTAAACGTAAGGGCAGGCAGATGGTTTTAGGGTTAACTCTTATATTTATTGAGTTAAAAGGAGTCGTTGAAATGACGTACATTAGTTTCAAAACTAAAAATAACCCCAATTTACACCCTAAAGAATGTATTTAAAATACCTATTGCTTTGCTTCGCTTTGTTTTCAATCACTGCAAATTCACAACTAGTAGAGCCTAAGAAAAATTTCCGTGCCGCCGATTCGCTCCTGAAAGAACCTAGTTTTTCTGTTCACAAAGACAATTATTTTTTAACGGGAGTACCTGTCAATACAGATATTACACGCAATACTGCCGATGTCAAATATCAGGTAAGTTTTAAGCTGCGATTGAATTCAAAACCTTTATGGGGTGGTTTTTTTCCTTATCTGATGTACAGTCAAAAAGCGTTTTGGGATATTTATGCCAGCTCAAAACCGTTCTCAGAAATTAATTTTAATCCCGGAGTGGCCCTGGTACGCCCGTTTTATTTAAAAGGCGGAAGGCTGACCTATGGATCGGTTGCTTTCGAGCACGAATCAAACGGAAGGGATTCTATTTATTCGAGAACCTGGAACATGCTTGCTTTTTCGCTCAAATCACAAGTTTCGCCACGATGGATTGTAGGGTTAAGAGGATGGATCCCGCTTGTTGATAAAGACGATAATCCCGGACTTACCAAGTATGTGGGTTATGGTGAAGCGAGCGCCACTTACCAGATACAACCCGGAAGATGGAGTGCGGATATTCTTTTCAGAAAGGGAAGTGGACTTATTAATTACGGATCCTTGCAGACACAGGTAAACTGGAGGCCGTATAAAAGTGAAAATTATTATCTGACACTTCAATGGTTTGTAGGATACACAGAAAGTTTAATTGATTATCAGGAACACAAAAGCATGTTACGACTGGGATTTACCATTAAACCCGAAAATATGGGAATTTTTTAATGTTGGAATTTTTAGAAGGCTTAGATTTTTCGCGCAAATAGTACAAAAAAAACCACTAATTAAGTGGTTTTTTTTGTACCTGTAAATCCCGATCAGAGATATTTCAGTGGCTGAAAACATTCGTTATGGTTTCTGAGTCCTTCCAGATATTGCTCCGGTGACATTCCGTACAGCGGTTTACCAAAATCGATATAAACCTCTGTTGCGCGAAAATCTTGCTGACAGTTTTGAAATGAAGCTAACTCCTGGTAATCTGATGCTGTAATGACAGTATTTGATGGTTCTGAATCTAGGTGTAACATATTCGGGCTTTTAGTAATTAACACTCGTCATTATTTTTTTGCGAGGTTAAAAGTTTTATTTTTTCAACAGCTTCTTTGTTTTCATTCGCAACTTCGACCAATGCAAGAAGAATATCGTTTCTGAAAATTATTTTATTTCTTACATTTCTGACAAGAGTTTTACTTGGTGCTGGGTATCCTTTTCGAATTAAACATTGAATAGTTGGCTCAACATAAGTATAAGGCAAATGCTCATCTATAAAATTATAAGCTTGTACATTGTGTGAATGCGCTTCGTCCTCCTTATTATTTTTTACTAATTTTGACATATATTTGATATTTATTACTTAATCTTGCATTAGAATGTAAATGTAAGAAAAATAATATACAAAACATATGTTTTAACTGAAAAAATGTACGAATTGTTTTATTTTAAATAAAAATATAAAGATATGTATAATGTTAAACTAGCAAGATTCTTTAAAGCGAAGGGTCTTAAGCAAAAAGAGGTAGGATTGATTATGGGTTTTAGTGAAGCTATGGTTGGAAGATATCTAAACAGAACTGCTAAGATGAGCCCTGAATTTTTAATGAGTTTAAGCAGGAATTTTCCGGAAGTAGATCTGAATGATCTTTTTGCTCCTGATAATGGTGATCCAAATGCGGTTAATGAGCCAAACGAAAAATATCATACCACGGTTTTGAATGATATAGGAGAAATTGAAGCCAGACTTCAGATCATCAAGAAAAAATTGTCGCAAAGTAAAGATTAAAAATGCACTAAATTTTGTAATGCAATTTTCAGATTAATCTTCGATATAAATTTTTCCTTCCATTGTAATTACAGAAGATCCCCCCACCAATACGCCGTTATCTTTCACTGCTACTTCTATTAAGGAGGGTTGGTTTAATTTTACACCCTGCAATATCTGATAGCTGCTGTTTTTTTCGATGATTTTTTGATGCAGAAATAAACCTGCCAGCGGGCCCGCTGCAGTTCCTGTTGCTGCATCCTCATCAATACCTATTATCGGGTTAAAAAAACGGGACTGCACAATAGTCCCCTTCTTTTCGCCGGTAAATGCAAAACAGTAGAATCCCTCAAAATCATATTGTTTTGATAGTTCTATGAGCAGCTTGTTGTCTGGTTTGATAGCATTTAGGATTTCTATAGTTTGTATTGGTATCATGGCATGTGCAACTTCTGTCTGTACTATTACGGGAACAAAATCAGGAATATCGAGGTCTTTTAGGGATAATCCCAATGCTAATGCTGTTTGTTCAGCCGGAATTGAATTTCCTATGACCGCCGGTTTTTGCAGCATTTTTACAACAGGTAACTTATGTTCGTTAAAGCTTATATAAATTGGAATCGATGCGGTTTTCATGATTACATGCTGCAGCGAATCTTTAGGAAAAAGAGTTTTATCTTTTAACATTGCTGCACACACTGCCCCCAATAAATTATGTCCGGCTCCGTCTACCTCAAATCCAATTGGAGTAAAAGATCTTACCTGTAACAATTGGTTTTGCTCTGAATAGTGCACAAAAGAAGTTTCAGAATACCCAAATTCCCGGGCAATATCCTCATAATCAGATAGGGATAATTCATTTTCTGTAAAGACGACAGACAACGGATTTCCCCTGTAGCTCTTGTTTGTAAACACATCTAATACAAAATAGTCCAATGCTTTTCTCATAATCTGTCAATTAAAATATTTCTATGCTTATTGCTCTTTAGGGACAACCTGTTCAATCAGTTCAAGTCTTTTTACGATAGACTTTCTGATTAATAGTGTTCCGGGAGACAGTACAGCATTGGCCCCAATTTTGGAATGGTCACCCACTAGTGAGCCAAATTTTTCGGAATGGGTTTCAATTATTTGGGAATCATGAAGAACAGAAATTTTTTTGTTTTCTCTTTCATTATAATGATTGGCAGCAATCGAACCGGCTTCAAAATTGACATTTTTGCCAATAATACTGTTGCCGATATAATTAAAATGAGCAATTGCAGTATTTGAAAAAATAATACTGTTTTTGATTTCGCAACCCGGACCAATTCGGACATTCTCCTCTAAATAAACACCTTCCCTGAAATACGCATGTGCACCAACATAACAATTGGCGGAGATGATTGCCGGGTTTTTTAGGGTAACGCCTTCCTCGATAATGGCAGATTTATGAATAGCGACCTGATCTGTAATTACGTAATCTTCGTTCAGGGTTGGAATTATGTTTTCAATAATACGTTTCAGGTCATTGGTAATTTCCCAGGGCTGGAAATCTTCAAAACCTTTGAAAGTAGTGAAGAAATCTTCTATATAATGTTTAATGATTATCATTTAAAAATCTTGTTTGCAGGTTGTTGGCTTTTTTATCCTAACCGTGTTTCAGAATCAGAAATGAAATTCTTTTCGACGGGTACAAACAAATTTAAGGAATTATAGTTTTCGATAGATTAAAAAATTAATGGTCGATTAAGCATTTACATCCATTCTTTACTAACAAATACTATTTTTTTGCGCCCATAATCTACTGCAATAAGCGGATAATCACTTTCTCCTTCACCGGTAAGAATTGTTTCTTTGTTTAGAATTTGGCTCATATCATTCATAAACCCAATAATAATCTCTAAATCAGTATTTGAGTTTATTTCCTTGGGATCAATATCAAATTCTATTTCTTCATCAGAAAAAAAATGAAGGTTTATCATTATCTTATCGATGAAAATAGATGCTAATTTTATTTCCATACCTGCAGTTTCATCACTAAAATATTGAAGTACGTACTCTTTATCTATTTTATTTGTCTTGTTATTATCAATATCGTTACCATACCTTACGCTATAGTTTTGATTGAGATGATCTATTACTATAATCCAGTCTTCAATAGTTACATTTTTAATATAAATGTCTCTTAATGAACCTTCAGGTTTAAAAATCCAATTAACGTCGTTCCAGTTTAAATTCATTTTTTAGTTTTTACTCCTTTTATCAATAACCAGCCTACCATCGCAAACTCTGCGGTTGCAGATGTAATTCCGACTAAGATACCGGTTATGGAATGATATTCTGTAAATAAAATAAAGGCTGTTGTGTCTATGAGATAACATAAGCCGCCAAGAATCAAAAGCACACCAAGGATTTTTGGGATAAACCCTGACTGATATGATAATTGCCCAAACGGAATAAGCCAGAGTCCCCAGAAAATTCCAATAATAACATTTCCGTTGCCATACATTTTTAAGCTTAACATGGCCAGTGCATTTTGCTGAATAGAAGGGAAGTTGTTCATAAAATTCTCTTTCAGGATAAGCAGGATATAATATTCATTAAAAATGATAAAAAACGCAATCGGAACACCCACAATGACTAACGCGACCAAAGTCCGGGCTAAATGGCCATTGACATTCTTAAATAAATTGTATAAGGTCAAAGCCAGAAATACAAAAACGGTCTGACAAATTAAATTACTAAAGATCCCAAAACGGAACAGTAATTCGTTGTCCAGAATATTTTTCGCAGTAAGGTTAATGTCATCGCTCACAAATAATTTTGTCGGAACATACATAATTCCAAAAGCGCCGGTGATGGCAATGATTAGATACAATAAACCTGCTATTCTTGCTGTTTTTTTCGCTGATTCCATATTTATATAAATTGTTAACGGTAAGACGATTATGTTATGCCTTTGTTACACTTCAAATTTATTATCGGATGCTTTTGCAAAGATTGTACTAAATATAAAAAGCGATGATTCAGCCCCGATAGCAGCGGCATCCTTTTGCTTTTTTCTTTAAAAAGTAAAAGATACAGCGGATAGCGGGACTACAGCTGTTTTGAAAATGAGATTTGTGCTGCAAAAAAATAATACGGAAACACTTTTTATTCGTTTTACTTTTTACTATTTAGGTTTCAATCACTTTAGATTAATTTCCTTAAATTCGTAAATCCTTTTTTGATTACTTACTTTACAACAGAAATTTCATGAATTCAGCTATAAAAAAAATATTCTTTGCCTGCATTTTTTTAGCGGCTTTTGCCGTAAATGCCCAAAATGAAACGTACACCAGCAGTCCTGAAGTTGCCGATACCACGTTTGTCAACTTAAAAGAATACAGTGATGATTTTATCTACGATATGAAATACGCAACAGCAGATAATTTCCTGAAAGCAAAAGTCTATGATTGTGCCGAATGTATGCTGCGGTATAAGACGGTCAAAGCACTGATAGCCGCCAACAAAGAATTTATGAAAAATGGCTGCAAAATAAAGCTTTTTGATTGCTACAGGCCTTTGTCTATTCAGCAGAAAATGTGGGAGATTGTGCCGAATCCCGAATACGTGGCAGATCCTAAAAAAGGCTCCATCCATAATAGAGGAGGAGCCGTAGATATTTCGTTAGTGAATGCTGAAGGAACAGAACTGGAAATGGGAACCACTTTCGATTATTTCGGAGTGGAAGCCGGCCATAATTTTAAAAAACTTCCGGTACCGGTAAGGGCCAACAGAAAGTATCTGAAAAGTGTAATGATACAAAACGGTTTCAATTCCTTTGATTCGGAATGGTGGCATTATAATTTAAAAGCAGGCCTGAAAGATCGTGTTTCTAACCAAAAATGGAAATGTGACTAATTATTCGACGCATCTGATGTTTTCCATGAAATACGTATTCGGATGTGATACTTTGCCATTTAGCTCAGAGGTCAATTCTCTTTTTACGATATAATCTTCTGTATCGGTCAGGTACTTGATTCGCATAATCGAGATGGGAGATTTTTTCAGCTCTTCGTAATTGTCTTTCATAAACATAAAAATCCCTGTATTGACACGGTTGCTAAAATCTTTTTCATCCTGAATAAGCGTACCGCAGCTTTCCTGGTTGATGTGCATTAGTGTCACTATTTTTCCGTTTTCCAGCTGAAGGAATATTTTTGAATTTTTGTCAAAACAATTCGCTTTTATAAAATCTTTGCTTTTCTGGATGAGCTGTAAATTTAAAGTAGGGAGGCCGTCTGTCTGTGCGAGTGAAAAGAAAACATAACTGAAGCTGCCTCCAAAGTATTTTTCGCTCATCAGGTATTCATTTGTTATTTTATAAGTACCAATAGAGTCGTTTACGTTTACACTGTATTCACAAGGTTTTTGGGCAAATGCAGTAAGGGTTAAAAGAAAAAAAGTTAAAGTAATTAGTTGTTTCATTTTTAAGTTATTTTTCTGCAAATTAAAACTATTTTGTGATCATTTTTATCAGTTGTGAAAAAACAATACAGATTTCCTCCATTTTTTATTTTCCATTTTTTTCTAATGTTCTCTACCGTGTCCGGAAAATTTCTGGTGGTCACATTAGCCTGTTGGTTTTGGAGTTCCGTTTTCATTTCATTTTTGCTGTACGAAATACATTTTTCAATTTCAAAAACCCTTCCGGGGAAATCGATTAATTCATCTGAAGTATATAAATGGGAATGCTTGTGAAGCTTATTGATCTGGAAAACAGAACTGACTTCATCAAATCCGCCCGATTTCATAATAGCTGAATTGGGCTCGTACAGGTATTTTTGCGGTAAATGATACGATGCAAAAGCCGAATTATCACCTAATAGGAATTCAAAGGTTTCGGTGTTATCTTTTAAGATATTGGCCGTTTTGACCGTGATGGCTCCTGAATAACGATTGTGAATTTCGAAAAGCAATTCTTTGACCTCGTTTTCAAGCGCGATGATATGAATGTTTTTAACGTGTTTTAATTCGGAAAGGGCTGCTGAAATATCTAATAATGGTGCCGTTTTTATCAAGACAGCATCTGTTTTTTCAAAGTAAAAATCTAATAATTCCGGTACATTCGGCAAGCAGTCCCTGAGCATAAAAACTTTGCCTTTCGCATCATTTCTTCGGGAAGGGTCAATATAAATCCAGTCCCATTTTTGGCTGGAGTCTTTTAAGACTGTACTAGAATCAGCCGCATGAAACGTACAATTTTCGACTTTTAACTGTTCAAAATTATGTTGTACGATGGCAGATAAATCTTCATTGATCTCGCAATGCGTAATGTTTCGGAAGTTTTTTGAAAAGTAATAATCATCGACCCCGAAACCACCCGTAAGATCGATTAAGGTTTCTCCGGAAATTAACGAAGCTTTGTAAGCTGCAGTCCTTTCGGAAGACGTTTGTTCAACCGAAATTTTGCCGGGATAAATAATGTTTTCTGTTGAAAACCAGGTTGGAAGCTTGTCTTTCGCTTTTGTTTTGGCTTCAATCTGATTTAAAATTAAAATCCATTCTGTTTCCGGAAAAGGGTTTTTCTGAAGGGCTAATTTTGAAATCGAAGCACCACTATTTTCAGTTATAAAATCCTGAATAGGTTTGCTTAAAATTGAAGTGTTCAAGGCTAAATTCTTTCGGTTAATACGGAGACAATTTTGTTGTCAGGAAAAAATTCTTTTAAAATTACTTTTATCATGGTAAAAACCGGAATAGCGATAATCATTCCGACAATCCCAAAAGTGATTCCGCTGATTAGTGTAATAAGAAATATTTCCAACGGGTGCGAATTTACACTTTTTGATGAAATTATAGGCTGACTAATGTTATTATCAATCGCCTGAACCAGTAAAAAACCAATAATTACATAGATGGTTTTGGGCAGGATTTCGCTTTGAAAATCCATTCCTATCATACTAATCATGGTTAAAATTCCGGCCAGTACCGTTCCGATAATAGGCCCGATGTACGGAATAATGTTTAAGATCGCACATAAAAAGGCAATCACAAAAGCATTTTTATTTCCGAAGATGATCAGGACGATTAAATATAAAATAAACACCACCGTCAATTGCAATAATAAACCGATGAAATAACGGGTTAGAAAATGATTTATTTTGGCAATTGAGTTCAGGATTTTTTCTTCATTACTGTCCGGAAGAATTCTTCTGGCCGAGGCTTTAAAGGCATCCTGATCCTTCACAAAGAAAAAGGTAATAAAAAATACAGAAACCAGCCCCATTCCCATATCTGCCATAAAGCCTAAGATAGAATTAATGAAGGAGGTAAAATAAGTAAAATCAAGCATGGAAGTTACTTTAGAACTTTTAAGGACTTTATTTAAATCAACATGGGGAATATTGAAATAGAGTTCAATACTACGCTCTGTCTCCGTAAACTGTTGCTGCAAATTATGAGTATCCAGTAAAGATAAATTATTGGCCTGCGAAATAATCAGCGGAACAAATAAGAAGATAAAACCAACCATTAATAAAATAAACAGGATAAGCGTGGTTGTTGCTGCTAATGAATTACCGAATTTTAATTTATTTTTTAAAAATTGTACCAGCGGATTGGCTATAAGACACAATAAGAGCGAAATGCATAAATAGACAATTACAGTTTGTATTGTATATAAGAAATACAAAACAATCCCAATAATCAGGATAGTTGCCAAAGCTCTTAAAATTCCGTTAGATATAATTTTAGATGTAATCATGTTAGGGTTTTTAGAGTAAATATAGGGAAAAAGCTTTTGAATATATTGGTGAAAACAAAAAAAGCGGGATGAAATAACATCCCGCTTTTAATCATACTATTTATTCTTTTTGGATTAGATTCCAAAACCAGCTCTAGGACCTCCTGTAACGAAGATCGCAGCCATTCTGTTTTTTTGTCCGGTAGAGAACATGTACATCGCATTGTCATCAGTATAATCCATGTAGTTCATTGTCATTTCTACAGGAGTTCCTGAACAAGTACTGTAATGTGGGTAAGCTGGTACACCATAGTTAGCAGTGTTGTGTGTAGGAGTGTCAGAAACTAAATCGCTTCCACAAGTTGCATCTCCCCAGATGTGACGTAAGTTCATCCAGTGACCTACTTCGTGAGTAGCGGTTCTTCCTAAGTTATATGGCGCATTTGCAGAACCAGATAAACCGAAATATTTAGGATCGATTACCACACCGTCTGTAGAAGAAGCTCCTCCAGGGAATTGTGCATAACCAAGAATTCCACCACCAATAGTACAAGACCATAAGTTAAGTTTTGTTGTTGGAGATGTTGGCGCTAAACCACCCTGAGCTGTTTTTTTCATAGCGTCATTAGTTCCCCATGAAGTTTTTGTAGTAGATTTTCTGATAATCTGATCTAATACAAATGTGATTCCTACATTAGCTTTTACTCCTGCAAATAGTGCTGGTACACTGTTGTAGTCTGAATTTAAAGCATTGAAATCTTTGTTTAACACATCAATTTGAGATTGAATTTGTGTAGCTGAAATGTTTTCTGCTGTAGTTCTGTAAAGAACGTTTACTACAACAGGAATTTCGATTTTGCCATTTACCAAACGGCCTGAGAATCCTTTAATCAATTGCTCTGAAGTAAAGGCTTCAATTTGATTCATTCTGATTGCCAAAGTAGGATCGGCTTTCAATTGTGCTTCTAACACTTCCTGTGTAGCACAGGCACGACGCGCCATAGCACTTTTTTCTGAATTCATACTTTCAGATTGATCATTTTGACAAGAAAACAGCAACAGTGCTGTAATTGCAGATAAAAAAACTTTTTTCATAATAATAGGGGTTTTTTGTTATAATATTGTTGATTAGTTAAACAATATCGCAATTTTATAACAAAAAAACTTTGTGGCAAAACTTTTACAATAAATTATTTGTGAGAATTTTACAAACCCTTGTATAGTCTAGTTCTTACAAAAAAACCGACTATTTTTTTACGAAGTAATTTCGTACAAAGCTATACTTGCAGCTTGTACAACGTTCATACTACTGTTGTTACCAAACATATTTATGTGTACAATCTGGTTCGAAATTTTTAACAGTTCGTCACATATTCCATCAATCTCACTTCCGATCAAAAGTGCAATCTTTTTGTTTTCAGGAAGTATGACTTCTTTGAGAGGTTTACTATTGCTGGCAATTTCCAGGGCAATAATTTCGAAGTTGTTTTCGATTAGGTAAGTAATGAGATCCTTTGTTTCTTCAATAATGAAATGAGGTACATGAAGGTGCGTACTTCTTGAAGTTTTGTTTATTTTTCGGGGTGTCAGCGGGATATCTTTTCCTGAAAAAATTATTTTTTCTACACCAAAAGCTTCCCCAATTCTAAAAAGGGAACCGATATTCTGCTGGAAATAAATATGGTCACAAACCAGCGTTATAGGAAACGTTTTTCTTTTAAATTGATTTTCTTCGTGGGTAAGCTGCACTTGTTGACTCTTAATTGGTAAATATATAATTGATAATGTTAGCGCCCATTTTAAGCGCTTTGTCTCTTACCGCAGCGGGATCGTTATGTACCTCCGGGTCTTCCCAGCCATCACCCAAATCACATTCGTAGGTGTACAGCAGCACCAGTCTGTTTTCAATAAAAATTCCAAAAGCCTGTGCGCGGGTACCGTCATGCTCATGAATTTTTGGCAATCCGTTCGGAAAAGGAAATGGTTTCTGAAAAATAGCATGATTGGCCGGAATTTCAACCAAATTAGTATTGGGGAATATTTTTTTGATTTCTTTTCGGATATACTGGTCCATTCCGTAATTGTCATCAATATGCAAAAAGCCACCACCGGTTAAATAATTCCGAAGATTACTGATATCACTGTCGCTAAAAACCACATTTCCGTGTCCTGTCATGTGCACAAAAGGATACGAAAGCAAATCAGGGCTGCCCGGTTCAACAGTGGAAGGTTTTGCTTTAATTCGTGTATTAATGTTCGAATTGCAAAACTGGATTAAATTGGGCAGGGAAGTAGGATTTGAGTACCAATCGCCGCCACCGCTGTATTTTAGCAAAGCAATTTCCTGAGAAAAGGAGGAAAGGGAAACGAGAAATAATAAGTAAAATATTTTTTTCATGTATTATAAATTATCGGGTAATTTGCTCTTTATATGCGGTATGTTGTGTCATTTCGAGGAGGAGAAATCTTCGCAAGCAGCTCCGTTCCTGATGTTTTCAATCTTTGTCGAGTTTCTTGCGGAGATTTGCTTTCTCTGTTCGCTATCGCTCGGGACTCCTTCGCCGAAATGACAAAGCCAGCCTAATTCTGACGACAAATTATCTTTGATTAATTGTTCTCATTAAAAAAAACTACACTGTGACAAGCCACAAGCGCAGCAGTTTCAGTACGCAAACGCGTATTTCCCAAAGCCACAGGTTTGAAATTGTTTTCTAAAGCCAGCGCAATTTCTTTTTCCGAGAAATCACCTTCAGGGCCAATTAATATTGTCACATTTTCATTAGGCTTTAAAACTTCTTTTAGTGATTTTTTATCCGTTTCTTCGCAATGGGCAATCAATTGTAAGCCTTCGTTTTGTTGTTTTATAAATTCTTTGAAGGAAATCGCCGGATTCAATTTTGGCAAAAATGTCTCGTTGGATTGTTTCATGGCCGAAAGGATGATTTTCTCAAAACGTTCCGGATTAATGGTTTTTCTTTCGGAACGATCGCAAAAAACAGGTGTAATTTCCTGAATGCCAATTTCGGTTGCTTTTTCCAAAAACCATTCGTAACGATCATTCATCTTGGTTGGTGCAACGGCCAGATGCAGCTTAAATTTCGGCTGATCGGCTTTGGTTACGGAAAGCACCTGTACAGTACATTTATTGTCGGAAGCCAGTGTGATTTCGGTTTCAAATAAAAATCCCAGGCCATTGGTAACGTGTAGGATATCCGAATCTTTTTTGCGTAAAACCTTTATGATATGTCGGCTTTCTTCCTTATCGAAAGAAAAACTTTCAGTGGTTTCGTCTATATTCGGGTTGTAAAATAATTGCATAGTTAAAATTGAATTCGTGCTTTCGAAACAACTGCAGAAGTTTCGAAACGATTGGATAAATATTTTTGATAGCCTACAATTCCGATCATTGCGGCATTATCGGTGGTGTATTCGAATTTCGGAATAAAAGTTTTCCAGCCATATTTGCCTTCGCTTTCTTTCAGTCGTGTTCGGATACCTGAATTGGCAGAAACTCCGCCGCCAATGGCAATTTGTCTGATTCCGGTTTCTTTGACGGCTAATTTTAATTTGTCCATCAAAATTTCGATAATCGTATATTGAATAGAAGCACAAATGTCATTTAGGTTTTCTTCAATAAAATTCGGGTTTTCTAATTTTTTCTTCTGGATGAAATACAAAATCGCTGTTTTCAATCCAGAGAAGCTGAAATCCAGTCCCGGCACTTTTGGTTTTGTAAAAGCAAAAGCTTTCGGATTTCCCAACTGTGCATATTTGTCGATTAACGGGCCACCCGGATAAGGAAGTCCCAGGATTTTGGCACTTTTGTCAAAAGCTTCCCCGACAGCGTCATCAGTGGTCTCCCCGATAATTTCCATATCAAAAAAGCCATTTACTTTTACAATCTGTGTATGTCCGCCGCTAATGGTTAAAGCTAAAAAAGGGAACTCAGGTTTGTCAAAACCTTCTTCCTCTATAAAATGTGCCAAAATATGTGCATGCATGTGATTTACAGCAATTAACGGTATTTTTAAGGCCAGGGATAATGATTTGCTAAAAGAACTTCCTACCAGAAGTGACCCCATTAAGCCGGGTCCCTGCGTAAAGGCAATGGCGGTTAACTGATCTTTTTGTACATTTGCCTTACGAAGGGCAGCATCAATAACCGGGACAATATTCTGCTGATGGGCTCTTGAAGCTAATTCAGGAACCACACCGCCATATTGATTGTGAATTAACTGATTGGCGACAACATTTGAGAGTACTTTATCGTTATGTAAAACTGCAGCAGCAGTATCATCGCATGAACTTTCGATGGCAAGAATAAAAACCTCTGAATTTTGCATATAAAGGCACGAATTTTGAATTATATTTGACAAATCAAATTTTTTAAATTTTATTTGATTGAAGTAAACGCCAAAATTAAAGAAATTTTATCAAAACAGTCGTCCTTTGTCTGTTCAAAATAAATTTAAAAGAAAACTAAAATAAAAGAGCTATCAAAAAAGTAAAGAAAATAATATCCAGGACCCTAATTGGGTTAATCTTACTTTTGTTGGCATTGGCGATCATTCTGTCTTTGCCTGTAGTTCAGACAAAAATTGCCACTTATATCACCGAATCACTTAATGCGGATTTTAAAACTAAAATCAGCATCGATAAAGTGGCTGTAAATATTTTTGGAGGTGTCAAACTGAAGAAGGTTTTGATTTTAGATCATCACAATAAGGTTTTGATTTATTCGGATATCATTAGTACGGATATTTTAAGTGTAAAAAGACTGCTCGATGGCGATCTGATTTTTGGGGACCTTCGCCTGACGGGTTTAATCTTTAACCTGAAAACGTATAAAAACGAATCCGAAAACAATATCAATAAATTTATCCGCTTATTTGACTCCGACAAGCCTTCCAAGACAAATAAGCATTTTTTACTGACCGCTAAAAACGCCTATATTTCCAAGGGGATTTTCACAGTAGTCGATGAAAATAAGAAAACACCAAATTTTATCGATTTCAAAAAGCTGAATGCTTATATCAGTGACTTTAAACTATATGGACCTGATGTTACAACAATTATTCACAGGTTTTCTTTTTTAGATCATCGTGGTTTGTATGTGTCTAATTTTGCGGGGAAATTCAGTTATACCAAAAAACAGATCAAGGTCGAGAATCTGGCCATAAAAACCAAAAGATCGTCTATTTATGGTCAGGCGATACTGAATTATAAACCGGAAGATTTTTTGAATTTTACCGATAAAGTTAAATTCAATGTGGTGCTGGATTCGGCTTCAATTGCTACCAACGACATTCGTTATTTTTATGACGGATTGGGGAAAAACCAGCATTTTAAAATCAAAACAAAAATCATCGGTACCCTGAACAATCTTAATTTGAGACGACTCAGGCTTAGTGATACTAACGGATCAAAAATTGCCGGAACGATTAATTTCAGGAATCTTTTAGGAAATAAAGACCAAAAATTTTCCATGAACGGAAAATTTGACAAACTGATTTCAAGTTACAATAACCTGGTTACTCTGATGCCTGTAGTGCTGGGCAAAAAACTTCCGAAAGAACTTCAGAGACTGGGTAAATTTAATATTACCGGTAAAGCAAAAGTTTCGACAACTGCTTTAGAATCCGATTTTAAAATGATAACCGATTTAGGAAATGGTCAGGTTAATCTGCATATGAATAATATGGATTTTATTGACAAAGCTTCCTATTCCGGAAATATAATCCTGGATAATTTTAATGTCGGGGCGCTACTGGATCGCAAAGATATTGGCAGGACGACCCTGGATCTCAATGTGGATGGTGTTGGTTTTACCGAAAAATACCTGAATACGATTGTAAAAGGAGATATTTCCAAGTTAGATTACAATAAGTACACTTATAATAATATTGTTATAAACGGTAATTTTAAGCTGCCTTATTATAAAGGACAATTATCTGTCAACGACCCCAATCTGAGCCTTACGTTTGATGGTCTGGTGGATTTAAGCAAACGCGAAAGCAAATATGATTTTCATATCAATGTTGAAAATGCGGACTTGCGA
The DNA here is from genome assembly GCF_020991415.1 of Flavobacterium sp. ENC. Taxonomy (GTDB): domain Bacteria; phylum Bacteroidota; class Bacteroidia; order Flavobacteriales; family Flavobacteriaceae; genus Flavobacterium. The sequence goes on from NZ_JAJMOY010000003.1 coordinate 348,431, forward strand.
AAATTAAAATTCGTAAACGATTCTATTTCGCATTTTACCGGAGATGCCATTGTGGAAGTAACCGGAAATTCTATTGAAAACCTGCAGGGGAATATCTATATTAAGGATGCGGAATACCAAAATCCAAAATCTACCTATGCTTTTGACGAAGTAACGATCAACTCTAATTTTGATGCCGACAAATTACGTACCATTACCATCAATTCATCGGATGTGGTGAATGGGAAAATCGTAGGTAAATTTCAGTTCAAAGAATTAAAAAAACTGGTCATGAATTCCGTTGGAAGCCTTTATACCAACTATAAACCTTATAAAGTTAAGAAGGGACAGTTTTTACGCTTCAACCTGCATGTCTACAATAAGGTAGTAGAAATGTTATATCCGGAAATAGAAATCGATTCTTCAACGGTTTTGCTTGGTAAAATTGATTCGGATCTGAAAGAATTCAAGTTCAGGTTCAAATCCCAAAAAATTACGGCGGCACAAAATACCTTCGACAATATCAGAATCAATATCGACAATAAAAATCCGCTTTACAATGCCTTTATCGAATTGGACAGTATCAAGACACCTTATTACAAGGTTCGTGATTTTAGCTTAATTAATGTTACTTCGAATGATACTCTGTTTGTACGCTCTGAGTTTAAGGGAGGCAATAAAGGTGAGGATTATTACAACCTGAATTTGTACCACACCATAGATAAAAACAAAAATAACATTGTAGGGATTCATAAGTCGGAGATGAAATTTAAAGACTATTTATGGTACCTGAATGAAGATGCGGAAAAAGACAATCAGATTATTTTTGACAAAGAGTTTAAGAATTTTACGATTGACAATATTGTCCTCTCACACGAAGATCAGAAAATTGATCTGAACGGCGTTTTAAAAGGCAGTGACTATAAAGATCTGGTGCTGAATTTTGAAGATGTTGATATCAATAAAATCACGCCCTTTAATTCGAAATTCGTATTCAATGGTAATCTGAACGGAACCGTCAATTACAAACAAAACAAAGATGTTTATCAGCCGACAGCCTCTCTGGTCATTGATCACCTTAATTTGAATAAAACCGAGCTGGGAACTCTGAATTTTGATATCTCCGGAGATGAAAGTTTTAAAAAGTTTACGATAAATTCGTCCATACAAAATGGTTTTACCGAATCATTTAAAGCCTCCGGAACTTTCGCAGTAGAAAATAAAGAAACCTTTTTAGACCTGAATTTAAAACTCGAAGGATTTAATCTGGCTACTTTAGGTACGGTCGGAGCGGGTGTTCTTTCCAATATAAGGGGATCAGTTTCGGGTAATGCGGCAATTGTCGGAAATCTTAAGAAGCCCGAAATTAATGGTAGGTTGTATGTAGAAAAAGCCGGTATGACGATTCCGTACCTGAATACAGATTACGAATTAAGTGACCGAACGGTGATCGATTTAACAGACGAGAAGTTTCTGTTTCGAAATAATCAGCTGACCGATACCAAATACGGTACCAAAGGTCTGCTCAATGGTAGTATCGAACATCATAATTTTGGGGACTGGAAGCTGGATCTGAACATTACTTCCAAACGATTACTGGCACTTGATACCAAAGACAGCGATGATGCCGCTTATTTTGGTACAGCTTTTATTAATGGTACTGCCAGTATTACGGGACCTACGTCAAATTTATTTATCAAAGTCGCTGCAAAATCCGAAAAAGGCACCGAGGTCAAGATCCCTATTAATAATGTGCAAAGTGTCGGGGAAAACAGTTTTATACATTTTGTAACGCCAAAAGAGAAGTACAATTTAGCCAATGGTATTGTCGAAAAGACAAGAAATTATGGTGGCCTTGAATTAGAATTTGATTTTGATATTACGCCTGATGCTGAAGTAGAAGTAATTCTGGACCGTAATTCAGGACATGGTATGAAAGGTAAAGGATACGGATCGCTATTGTTTAAAATTAATACACTGGGTAAATTTAATATGTGGGGGGATTTCCAGGCATATGAAGGAACTTATAACTTTAAATATGGAGGTCTGATCGATAAAAAATTCGCCGTTAAAAAAGGAGGATCTATTATTTGGGAGGGCAACCCGATGAAAGCCCAGCTGAACCTGGAAGCCGTTTACAGGACGTCTGCAAATCCTGCTGTATTACTGGATAATTCGTCCTTTAATAAAAAAGTACCGGTTGAAGTAGTCATAGGATTAAGGGGCGATTTAACAAGTCCGGAGCCTAATTTCGATATTCAGTTTCCTTCTGTAAGTAATGTATTGAAATCGGAAATACAGTATAAGCTGGATGATAAGGATGTACGCCAGACTCAGGCACTGTATTTATTGTCGACCGGATCCTTTATGAGTCCGGATGGATTTAACCAAAGCGATTTGTCGGGAACATTTGCCGAAACAGCTGCGAGTTTACTGGGCGGCATTATAAAATCAGATAACGATAAATTTAATATTGACTTGAATTTTATCTCGGCAGACAAACGAATAGGACAGGAAGCAGATGGTCAGTTTGTGGCTAATATTACCTCTCAGGTAAACGAAAGGATTACCATAAACGGTAAAGTAGGGGTACCGGTAGGTGGAGTCAACGAATCGGCAATTGTGGGTGATATTGAAATACTTTACAGGGTAAATGAAGACGGGTCAATGAACCTGCGTTTGTTTAATAAAGAAAATGACATCAATTATATAGGTCAGGGAATTGGTTATACACAGGGAGTCGGTATTTCGTATGAAGTTGATTTCGATACTTTCAGCGAACTGGTCAATAAAATATTTAAAAGCCATAAATTAGAAAGGTCTCTGAAGACTTCTTCTGATGAATTGCAGGATTCCTATTTGAATCCGGAATACATTAATTTCTCGAATAAGAAAGATGCCGATAAGAATAAAAAGAAACCGGATAAAAAAGAAGAAGAGAAACCACAGCCCACTAACAACAACAATCAGGGCGTAATTCCCGATAACGAAGATTTTTAATTTGTTAAAAACAGATTATTCAAAACCATTATGTTTCATAATGGTTTTTTTATGCCTAAATTTAAAGGTTCAATCTGTTTTTCGTGATATCTGGAAAACCTGAATTTTTGTAACACTTCATTAATGTATTGTTAATTTTAAAGATTTAATTAAAAAAAGAGGCTTTTATTATTTTTAATGAATTTTTTCATATCGAAAAACTTATTAACGAAAACGTTTGAATTTAACATATTTTATTAATTTATTATAATCATAACCCGAAAAGTGGTGAATGTTTGCTAATTTTACACTTTAATACTTAAATAATGCCAAAAACAATAAAAAAAGTTGGTGTTCTAACCTCAGGAGGTGACTCACCAGGAATGAATGCTGCAATACGATCAGTTGTTCGAACATGTGCTTATCATAATATAGAATGCATAGGAATTTATAGAGGGTATCAGGGAATGATCGAAGGAGATTTCAAAGAGATGGGTCCCCGAAGCGTAAATAATATTGTAAACAAAGGCGGAACGATCTTAAAATCGGCTCGTTCAGTTGAGTTTAGAACTCCCGAAGGTAGAAAAAAAGCACACGAAAATCTTTTGAAAGCCGGGGTAGATGCCTTAGTTGTCATTGGTGGTGACGGAAGTTTTACCGGAGGATTGATATTTAATTCAGAATTTGGTTTTCCTGTAATGGGAATTCCGGGTACAATTGATAATGATATTTTTGGAACCAGCCATACACTGGGATATGATACAGCCTTAAACACTGTTGTTGACTGTATTGATAAAATCAGGGACACTGCAAGTTCGCATAACCGATTGTTTTTTGTAGAGGTTATGGGTAGAGATGCCGGACATATTGCTCTTAATGCCGGAATTGGTGCAGGTGCCGAAGAAATTCTTATTCCTGAAGAAGATTTAGGTTTAGACCGATTGCTGGATTCTCTTCAAAAAAGTAAAGCTTCAGGGAAATCATCAAGTATAGTAGTAATTGCCGAAGGAGATAAAATTGGTAAAAACGTATTCGAATTAAAAGATTACGTAGAGGCTAATTTACCGGAGTATGATGTAAGGGTATCTGTTTTAGGACACATGCAGCGTGGTGGTTCACCATCTTGTTTTGACCGTGTTCTGGCAAGCCGTTTAGGTGTAAAAGCAGTAGAATCCTTACTAGAAGGAAAGTCAAATTACATGGTTGGTTTACAATCTGATAAAGTGGCTTTGACTCCTTTGGAACAGGCAATCAAAGGAAAATCAGAAATTGATAGGGAATTACTAAGGGTGTCAGATATAATGTCAACCTAAAATATAAGTTTAAAAAAGAAAAGAAGTTTATTGTGAGGAAATTAGACTTTAATATAGTGTAATAAAAACAAAAGCAAAAATCAAGTAAAATGTCAAAAGTAAAATTAGGAATAAACGGATTTGGACGTATTGGAAGAATCGTTTTCAGAGAATCTTTCAATAGAGATAATGTAGAAGTTGTTGCAATCAATGACTTGTTAGATGTAGATCACTTAGCTTATTTATTAAAATATGATTCAGTTCACGGTCGTTTCAACGGAACTGTAGAAGTAAAAGAAGGAAAATTGTATGTAAACGGAAGAAATATCCGTATCACTGCAGAAAGAAATCCTGCTGACTTAAAATGGAACGAAGTTGATGTTGACGTAGTAGCGGAATGTACTGGTATCTTCACAACTATCGAAACGGCAAATGAGCACATTAAAGGTGGTGCTAAAAAAGTAATTATTTCTGCACCGTCTGCAGATGCTCCAATGTTTGTAATGGGTGTAAACCATGAAACTGCAAAAGCTACAGATACAATCGTTTCTAACGCTTCTTGTACTACAAACTGTTTAGCTCCTTTAGCTAAAGTTATTCACGATAATTTCGAAATTGTTGAAGGTTTAATGACAACTGTTCACGCAACAACTTCAACGCAAATGACATCAGACGGACCTTCAAGAAAAGACTGGAGAGGTGGACGTGCTGCTGCAATCAACATCATTCCTTCTTCAACAGGTGCTGCAAAAGCGGTTGGAAAAGTAATTCCTGCCTTAAATGGAAAATTGACAGGAATGTCTTTCCGTGTTCCTACTGCTGACGTTTCTGTAGTAGATTTAACGGTAAAAGTAGCAAAAGAAACTACTTACGAAGAAATCTTAGCTGTTTTGAAAAACGCTTCTGAAACTTCCATGAAAGGTATCTTAGGATATACTGAAGATGCAGTGGTTTCTCAGGATTTTATTTCTGATAAAAGAACATCAATCGTTGATGCTACTGCCGGAATTGGTTTAAATTCAACTTTCTTCAAATTTGTATCCTGGTACGATAATGAGTACGGATACTCTAGTAAACTGATTGATTTATCTGTGCACATCGCAGGTTTAAAATAATATTATATATTTTTGCAAAATCCCGTTATTTCAAAGTAACGGGATTTTCTTATTTTGTTACTCCTTTAATTAATGTAAAAAATACACTTTTTATTTAGTTAAAGAAAAACTAATCCAAAAACTAAATAAAATGAAATTAATAGTTGATAGTGGATCTACTAAAGCCGATTGGATTGCAATTGATGATAATGGAAAAGTATTATTCACCACACAAACTTTAGGATTAAATCCTGAAATACTTGACGGTCCGGAAGTTATTACAAGAATAAGCGATCGTTTTGATATTTTGCAAAATAAAAATAATGCAACACATTTGTTCTTCTACGGAGCAGGTTGCGGAACAGAAAGAATGCAGACCGAATTAACTCGTATATTTCGCGATTTTTTTGTGAATGCAATTGTAGAAGTTCACGAAGACACTTATGCGGCAGTTTATGCTACTACTCCAAAAGGGGAGGAAGCAATTGTAAGTATCCTGGGAACAGGATCCAACTGCAGCTATTTTGATGGAAAAATATTGCATCAGAAAGTACAGTCATTAGGCTATATTGCTATGGATGATTGTAGCGGGAATGTTTTCGGAAAAGAATTAATCAGAAAATATTACTTCAATAAAATGCCTAAGGAACTGGCAGTTGAATTTGAAAAAGAATATAATTTAGAGCCTGATTTCATCAAAAACAAATTATACAAAGAACCGAATCCAAATGCGTATTTGGCGACTTTTGCTAAGTTCTTAATCAAACATAAAGACACTGAGTTTTGTAGAAAAATCATCTTTAAAGGGATGAAATCTTTCGTTAAAAACTACATCAAGCAATATGATAATTGCAAAGAAGTTCCGGTACATTTCGTAGGTTCTATTGCTTTTTATCTAAAAGACGAATTACAGGAAACATTTGATAAATACGAGCTTCAATTGGGTAATGTATTAAGAAGACCTATTGACGGATTGATCGCTTATCACGTGGCTAATCAATAATAAGATCAAACTATGGAAATTGCTATTATAGCTCACGATGGGAAAAAAGCAGATATGGTACAGTTTTTAAATAAAAACAAAACCCTGTTGCTGCAGGAAAACATCAGGCTGATTGCAACCGGTACAACTGGAAGTAAAGCAGTGAATGCAGGTTTTAAGGTGAGAAAAATGCTTTCCGGTCCTATGGGTGGGGATGCTCAGATTGCTGCAAGAGTTGCTGAGGGTAAAACCCAGATGGTTTTCTTTTTTAAAGACCCGTTAGCAAGCCATGCCCATGAAGTTGATATTAATATGCTTATTCGTGTTTGTGATGTGCATAATGTGCCATTAGCAACTAATGAAGCTTCTGCCCAATTGTTGTTAAATGCTATTGCCTTACAATTATAATTATCTGAAAAAAATAGCGCAATTTATTTGCCAAAGGAAACCGTTTCATTTTGAAGCGGTTTTTTTATTTTAATTGTTAAAAAAAATGTGCCACCTGCAATAAATGAAGAGCGGCACATTTAGTAGCGTTGTTACTGTACGGCAATTACAGAAATTTCTACATTTACGTTTTTCGGTAAACATGCTACCTGAACCGTTTCGCGGGCCGGAGCAGTTTTTTCGTCAAAATAAGATCCGTAAACCGTATTTATAGCGCCAAAATTATTCATATCCATAATAAAAATAGTGGCTTTAACTACGTTTTCAAAAGTCATATCAGCTGCTTCTAAAATGGCAGCAATATTCTGCATGACCTGATGGGTTTCATCATTGATATTGTCAGTAATCAGTTCTCCCGAGGCAGGATTGATGGCAATTTGCCCGGAAGCATACAACGTATTTCCTGATAGTACAGCCTGATTGTAGGGGCCAATTGGAGCCGGCGCTTTTTCAGTAAAAATTATTTTTTTCATAGTAATTGATTTTAAAGTCAGAATAGCTGTTTGTATAAGCTATTATTGATTTACAGGGTAAGAAGAATAATCTAAAATTACGATTTTTATCTGTTAGAAGCGCTTCGTTTGTTCCATTTAATGTCACTAAGAACTCCTGATTTGATTCCGATGAAGAAATTCCAGTTAGAGTTTGTTCCAAGCGGACTCCAGTTAAAAGCCATTCTCCAGCTTAATAAATCTCTTTCAAAACGAAATTGGGTAAACGTAACCCCTTTTTGTACAAAGTCATAACCGGTAGAAACCCCGCCTTTCCATTTTGGCGTAATATCCATATTGGCGGAAATCATAATAGAATTTCCGGTTATTTTGCTCTCACGATTGATGTTGGAGTAGGTTAACGAGTAGGCCATGGTCATATCCCATGGTATTTTTGAATTAAAAAACTCAGTAATTACATTCTCCTCATCGTCATCTTTATCCTTGGCAAACTGACTGTTTCGGGTGTCATTTAAGTCTGTATTGGTACCAAATAAATCATCTTTACGGCCACCATTCCGTTCACTTTGTTTATTTTCTTCTTTTCCGCCCTTATTGGAGAACGAATAATTCATCGTGACATTGGCACTTGTCAGTCGGAATAAACTTCCGCCATTGTCAATATTATAAGTATTTATTCTGGTTCCGGAATTGTCAATCGCATACGGATCAAGAGTAGCTCCGAAATTGACATTCATTTTATTGTCAAAAAACTGGGTTCCACCACTTACAAGTACAGGCTGCCAGGCTAAAATCTGTTTTCCGTCAGCATTAAAATTATAACTGGTATTGAAATTCAGGTTGTTCAGCAGCATGATTTTTTTAGGTTCAGTTTTCGTACTGTCACTGTCTCTTACTTTAGCCTCAAAAGTATTGCTTAAAGAGAATCCTACTATATTTGAGTTTTCCTTACTCGGAGCGCCGTAAACACCATTTTCAAAACGGGTATATGAATTCGTAATTCTTCCGGAAGCATCGACAGCATAATTGTTGTAATATTTTTCAAAACTAGGGGTATAGGCATACGTTATGGAAGGTCTCATAACGTGACGAATCGACTGGATTTTTTTGTCAGCGCCAAAGTTAAAAGTTCCGTAAATGGTAGTTCCCAAATTTGTGCTGAAATTGTAAGTCCTGAAAGCATCAAAACCATTAACGGTTCTGTCGACTACCTTGCTTTGACTTAAATCGTAAGTTCTGTCGATGGTTTTAGTGACCCAGGTCTCCTGATAATTGGTAGATGCTCCGGCACTAAAATACTTGAATATTTTGAAGTTCGTGCTCAATGGAATACTGTGCTGCATACCTATCTGGGCATCTCTGAACATTTGTGGTTTGAAAAATAAGGAATCCGTTGTTACGATATTGTTTTTACCACTCAGGTTATATTGCAGGTTGATATTTTTAATAAAACCTTTTTTAACACCATCCTTTCCAACAAACGGATAGACACGGTCAATACTTGCCTGTAAGGTCGGTAAAGTCATGTTGATCTGCTCTGTCTGTGTATTTTGCGAATGCGTAGCTGTTAAGGAAATACGTGCCTGTGGAATTGTATTAAAGGTCTTGTTGTACGAAATCGAAGAACTTAACGTGTTGTTAAGATTGGAACCTACGTTCGCCTGGTTTATGGATTGTTTAAAGTATTTACTGCTACCCATATTTACAGAAGCAGAAAACGTTGAATTTGGATTTGATTTGGTGTCTTTGGAGTGCGACCACTGAATGTTGTAAATGTTTTGTTTTGAATAGTCAGGATAGCCTCTTTCGCTATTAATTAAATTCTCAAAACGGACATTGATGTTCCCCCGGTATTTGTATCTTGTGGCATAAGCCGATTCAAAGCGCATGGCATAACTACCGTTGGTATAGTAATCTCCCAGCACGGTTAAATCATAATTATCACTTAAAGCAAAATAATACCCCATATTCTGGAGTGAAAATCCACGGGTATTCGAGTCGTTGTAGCTAGGTATGATAATCCCCGATACACTTTTTTCCTGACTCATCGGGAAATAAGCAAAAGGCAAAGCGATTGGAGTAGGAACATCGGCAATAACCATATTGGTTAAACCGGTTATCACTTTTTTTCCGGGAATGAATTTCACTTTATTGGTCTGGAAATAATATTCAGGATTGTCAACGTCTTTAGAAGTGGTAAAACGCGCGCCTTTCAAAAAGTAAACAGAATCATTTTCTTTTTTAGTGATCGCCGCTTTTATTTTAAATTCGCCCTGTTCGGTTCTTGAATTGAAGATTAGGGCTTTTTTGGTCTTAAAATTAAATCGGATAGAATCGGGCTGTACTTCACTTGCTCCCTGCTTAAAGTTGGGATATTGGGTTAAAACTCCAGCAGAATCTTTTATCCTTCCGGCGTACACTTCGTCTTTATCGTAATCCAGTACAATAATACCTGATTTCAGCTCAACATCTTTGTAATAAAGTTCCGCTTCGTTGTAAAGCGTAATTGTTTTCTTTTTCTGATCAATCTTTGCATAGTCCTTGGCTACATATCGTACCTTTCCGTCCAGAAAAGTTTTTTTAGGCCTGACCGTATCCAGTTTTATCGTATCCGTTGCTGTTATTACAGGTTTTACAGCCTTATCTGGTTGTTTTACAGCTGGTCGCGCTGTTTTTTTTGTTTTTATCTCTTGTGAATATAGATTACCACATCCTAATGTTAGGAAAAATGATATTAAAACGATATTAAATAAGTTTGTATGCAAAGGTTTAAATGCTATTTTTGTAAAAGTATGGCTTGTTTTTTGACGTGTCAAACTTACATATAATTTTTTGTCAAAAATAATCAATTGTAAAAATTATAGCAGTTGCATTTTATTAAAATTAACTTTTAGATTTATGAATATACGTAACAAAACTAGACTAATATTTAGTTTTTTTCTAATGATAACGACTTTTTGTTCTTACAGTCAATCGAATGTATTCAAAGTGACACTTGACGCGGGACATGGTGATCACGATTTTGGCGCAGTTTACAGTGGAAGGATTGAGAAAAATATTGCTCTTGCGATTGTTTTGAAAGTTGGGAAGATATTAGAACAAAGCCCAAATGTTGATGTTATTTATACTCGTAAGACAGATGTTTTCATTGATCTTGTAGAAAGAGCCAATATCGCGAACAGAGCCAATTCCAATATTTTTGTCTCTATACACTGTAATGCAAACAAAAATACGGCAGCAGACGGAACCGAAACGTATGTAATGGGTTTGAGTAAAGTGGCATCGAATCTTGAAGCTGCGAAGAAAGAGAACTCCGTTATTACCTTAGAAAAAGATTACAAGCGTAAATACGAAGGTTACGATCCTAATTCTCCCGAATCAATGATCGGAATGACACTTATGCAGGAAGAATACATGGACAACAGTATTTCATTGGCCAGTAAAATTGAGGATAATTTTGACAGATTAGGGAAGAAACTACGTCAGGGAGGTGTAAAACAAGCGCCTTTTATGGTACTTCATAAAGCGTATATGCCAAGAGTTTTGGTAGAAACCGGCTTTGTTTCCAATCCGACAGAAGGCAATCTTTTAAATTCTGAAGAAGGACAAAATGACATTGCCAAAGCCATCGCTGAAGCTATCATAAGTTATAAGCGGGAATATTTTGGATCAGGAGTACCTGAAATTGCAGACCAAAGACCTGCAAAAGATACTTCAACACCGGCAAAACAAAAGGTAGTTGAAGCTCCTGCTGCGGTAAAAACTGCGCCTAAAGGGACTTTCTTTAAAGTACAGCTGATCGCCAGTATCAAAAAAACGCCATTGGAGCCTAAAAACTTTAAAGGGCTTAAAAATGTAACGATGTTATTTGAAAACAATATATATAAGTATTTCTATCAGGAAACTTCAAGTTACGAAACAGCACAAAAATATCTGCAAGAAGCTAAAGGTAAAGGGTATGGAGCCGCTTTTTTAATTGCATATAAAGACGGAGAAAAAATCAGTATTCAGGACGCAATTAAATAAAAGCCACAAGTTCGAATATTTATATTAATTTTGTACAAACACTTAGAATTTTGAAAATAACAAGAGAAATTAAAACGGCTATTTTAGTCATCGCTTCAATTTTATTATTTATTTGGGGCTATAGTTTTTTAAAAGGCCGAGACCTTTTTACGAATTACAAAACATTATATGTCGAATATGATAATGTGGAGGAATTATCAGCATCTGCACCTGTTACCTTAAACGGACTTATAGTAGGTAAGGTTACTAAAATTACAATCAATGAAACAACAGGAAAATTATTAGTTGAACTTCAGCTAAAAACCGATTTTCCTATTTCTAAAACCAGTCACGCAGCTTTATATTCACCAAGTTTAATTGGCGGAAAACAAATTAAAATTGTACCTAATTTTGCTGATAAGGAATTAGCGGAGGATGGTCAGGCACTTATTCCTGCTGTCGAGTTGGGTCTGACGGAGTCTTTAGGAGGCAAGATTGAACCAATTCAGCTTAAACTGGAAAAAATGCTGGTAAGTATTGATGTTCTGGTATCGGGACTGAATAATGTGCTGGACAAAAAAGGGCAGGAAGATATCAAAAAAACGTTGGCAGAATTAAGCCAGACTATGGAACAATTCCACAGGGCTTCCGGAACGCTTAACACTATTCTGGATACGAACAAAGGTCAGATTAACGGAGTTGTGACCAACTTCAATAAAATGTCCAATAACTTTAATAAGATATCAGATTCTTTAAACAAAGCTGATTTAGGAAAAACAGTTAGAAATTTAAACCAGACTTTAGCTAAAGTAGATGGCATAATGAGTAACTTAAATTCAGGAAAAGGTACGGCCGGTAAATTATTAAACGATGATGCATTGTATAATAATCTGGCGAAAACTTCGAAAGAATTAGAGTTATTACTACAGGATGTCCGCCTTTATCCGACACGTTATGTGAATGTTTCTCTTTTTGGAAAGAAAAACAAACCATACGTGGCACCAGCTGAAGACGCAAATTCAAATAGTAAAAAATAATAAATATGAGTTATTTAGATAATATTTTATTCGCCATACTTTTGGTAGTTGGTTTCGGTTTTTTTGCAACGAGCGTAAAAAAAATCATCCGAAACATTAACCTGGGAGTAGATGTAAATCGAAAAGATAATTCTAAAGCACGCTGGAAAAACATGGCTATGATTGCTCTTGGGCAGTCTAAAATGGTGAGACGCCCTGTTGCCGGTATACTTCATATTTTTGTATATGTTGGTTTTATAATTATTAATATAGAATTACTCGAAATCATCATTGATGGTTTGTTCGGTACCCATAGAATTTTCGCTCCTTACTTAGGTGTGGTTTATGATGTTTTAATTGCTTCATTTGAAATTTTGGCTCTTTTGGTTTTAGTGGCCGTAATTACGTTCTGGATCCGAAGAAATATCATCAGATTGAAACGTTTTATAAATCCCGACCTAAACGGATTCCCTAAAAGTGATGCCAATTACATCCTGTATTTTGAGATGGTTCTGATGACTTTGTTTTTATTGATGAATGCCTCAGACCTTCATTTGCAAAATGTTCCCGGAGGATTTTCACATTTTCATAAAGCAGGAAGTTTTCCGGTAAGTCAGTTTATAGCGCCACTATTTAACGGTATGTCGAATGAATTGGTGATGTTGCTGTCTGAAGTATTCTGGTGGTTGCATATTACGGGTATTTTGGTTTTTATGAACTATCTGTATTTTTCAAAACATTTACATATTCTTTTAGCGTTTCCAAATACTTACTTTGCGAACCTGAAACCGGAAGGACAGTTTGACAATTTAGCATCCGTTACCCAGGAGGTAAAGTTAATGATGGATCCGAATGCAGATCCGTTTGCAGCGGCTCCGGTTGACGAAAATGCCGCTCCGGCTAAATTTGGCGCGAGTGATGTTCAGGATTTAAACTGGGTTCAGCTGCTGAATGCTTATACCTGTACAGAATGTGGTCGTTGTACGTCCGCATGTCCTGCGAATCAGACGGGTAAAAAATTGTCTCCCCGTAAAATTATGATGGATACAAGGGATCGTCTGCAGGAAGTAGGAAAAAATATAGATGCCAATAAAGGTGTTTTTGTTCCGGATAACAAAACATTGCTGAACGATTATATTACACCGGAAGAATTGTGGGCTTGTACCTCATGTAACGCCTGTGTAGAAGAATGTCCGGTAAATATCAGTCCATTATCTATTATTATGGATATGCGACGTTATTTAGTAATGGAACAAAGTGCTGCTCCGATGTCATTAAATGCCATGATGACCAATATTGAGAATAACGGAGCACCTTGGCAATACAATCAGCAGGACAGGCTGAACTGGAAAAATGAGAATTAAAATTGCTTAATAGGTTATTTATTTAACCGTTTAACCGATAAGAAAATATTTTAGGTTTTTTAGTGGGTAATCATAAAGAAAGAGTTTTTACCGATTAACCAAATTAACGATGAACCGATTTAACAAAAAAATAAGATGTCAGAAAGTTTAATAGTTCCAACAATGGCAGAAATGCTAGCCGAAGGAAAACAGCCGGAAGTTCTGTTTTGGGTAGGTTGTGCAGGAAGTTTTGATGATAGAGCAAAGAAAATTACAAAAGCGTTTGTGCGTATTTTAAACCGTACAAATGTTTCTTTTGCAGTACTTGGTACAGAAGAGAGTTGTACCGGAGATCCTGCAAAACGTGCCGGAAATGAGTTTTTGTTTCAAATGCAGGCCATGATGAATATTGAGGTGCTGAATGCTTATGAAGCGAAGAAAATAGTGACGGCTTGTCCGCATTGTTTTAATACCTTAAAAAATGAATATCCTGAATTGGGTGGGCAGTATGAGGTAATCCATCATACGGAATTCCTGAAATCATTAATTGATGATGGAAGACTAACTGTTGAAGGCGGACAATTTAAAGGAAAGAAAATTACTTTTCACGATCCTTGCTATTTAGGAAGAGCCAATAAAGTATATGAAGCCCCAAGAGATTTAATTCAGAAACTGGATGTTGAATTAGTTGAAATGAAGCGTTCCAAATCAAATGGTTTATGTTGTGGAGCCGGTGGTGCACAAATGTTTAAAGATGCTGAACCAGGAAACAAGGAAGTAAATGTTTTGCGTACCGAAGACGCGTTAGAAGTTCAGCCTGATATTATTGCTGCGGGATGCCCGTTTTGTAATACGATGCTGACTGATGGAATTAAAAATAAGGAAAAAGAAGGACAGGTTAAAGTAATGGACATTGCAGAGTTAATTGCGAATGCACAGGATTTGTAATTAAGGTACTGAGTTGCTAAGATCCTAAGGTTCTAAGTTTTGAAACTTTAAGAAATCTAAAATCCAATAATCTAAAATCTAAAATTAAAATGTATATCCCTTTTGAAAATTTACCTGGTGAATCCAGAATTTGGATTTATCAATCAAACAGAAAATTTTCTGATGAGGAATTTTCTGAAATAGAGTCCGATCTTAAAACTTTTGTGGAAGGCTGGGCCGCACACGGAACAAGTCTTGAAGCTTCCTATGAACTGAAATACAACCGATTTATAATTCTGGCTGTTAATCAGGACGTACAGGCTGCTACGGGATGTTCTATCGATAGTTCTGTTGAATTTATTCAGGCATTAGAAAAAAAATATAACGTTGATCTGTTAGATAAAATGAACGTTACTTTTAAACTTGGTGAGCATATTGCTCACAAGCCTCTAATCGATTTTAAAAAAATGGTTAAGGATAAATCAGTATCTGAAAATACCATTGTTTTCAATAACCTGGTTAACAATATCGAAGAATACAACGAATCCTGGGAAGTTCCTGCTGCCGATAGCTGGCACAGTCGTTTTTTCTAAGAAATAATAAAAGTAAAATAGAGAGGCATGAAATTTAGATTTCGTGCTTTTTTTTTGTTTTAATTTGTTTCAGGTTTCAGGTTTCAGGTTTTGGAAAACTGAAACCTGACGGGTTTTCAAAACCCGTCAGGTTTTAACAAAATCCAAAATCCAAAATCCAAAATCCAAAATCCAAAATCCAAAATCCAAAATCCAAAATCCAAAATCCAAAATCCAAAATCCAAAATCCAAAATCCAAAATCCAAAATCCAACAATCTAATAATCTGACAAAACGATTATTCACAAAAATCTAACAATTGAAAACTCCAATTAAACGCTATTTTTAAGTACTTTCGTAGTATTAAATTTAATACATGAAAATAGCAATAGTTTGTTATCCGACTTTTGGCGGTAGTGGGGTAGTAGCCACTGAGTTAGGTCTTGAATTAGCCAGACGCGGACACGAAATACACTTTATTACATACAGTCAGCCCGTTAGGCTGGCACTTCTGAATCCAAATGTACATTATCACGAAGTAAACGTTCCTGAATATCCTCTTTTTCACTATCAGCCTTATGAGCTGGCTTTGTCAAGCAAATTGGTTGATATGGTGAAATTATACAAGATCGAAGTTCTTCACGTACATTATGCGATTCCACACGCTTATGCGGGTTATATGGCAAAGCAAATGCTGAAAAACGAAGGTATTAACCTTCCGATGATTACAACACTTCATGGAACAGATATTACATTAGTAGGGAATCATCCTTTCTATAAACCGGCTGTAACTTTCAGTATCAATAAATCGGATTATGTGACCTCGGTTTCCCAGAGTCTGAAGGATGATACCTTGAAATTATTCAAAATCAAAAATAAAATCAGGGTGATTCCGAATTTTATTGAGCTTGATAAAATGGTAAAAGACCCGCTGGCGCCTTGTCACCGTTATGTGATGGCAAAGGAAAATGAGCGCATTATCACACACATCAGTAACTTCAGAAAGGTGAAACGTATTCCGGATATCATCAAGATTTTCTATAATATCCAGAAAGAAATACCGGCAAAATTAATGATGGTTGGTGATGGTCCCGAAAAAGAAAAAGCAGAGATTTTATGTCAGGAATTAGGTATTCTGGATAAAGTGATTTTCTTTGGAAACAGTAATGAAATTGACAAAATCTTATGCATGACTGACTTGTTTTTGCTTCCGTCGGAAACAGAAAGTTTTGGTTTGGCCGCTTTGGAAGCAATGTCCTGTGGTGTTCCGGTAATATCAAGTAATTCAGGAGGTTTGCCAGAGGTAAATTTCGATGGTTTTTCAGGCTATCTGAGCAATGTGGGAGATGTGGAAGAAATGGCTGCAAATGCACTGAAAATTTTAAAAGAGGACGCCGTTTTAAATCAGTTTAAAGCCAACGCACTGGAAGTGGCCAGAAAATTCGATATCAAAAATATATTACCGAAATATGAAGCTTTGTACCAAAGAGCGATAGACGATTATAAAAATTAACATTCATCTTAAAATAAGCGTAAATGAAAAAAGTAATTTCAGTTTTAGCCGTTTTTGCACTGGTTTCTTGTGGCGTACAGAAAGCATCGGATTCAAAAGCTCTTTATGAGATTTTAACGGAGCAGTCTGACGGGGGTGGAAATATCAGGTTCTTTGAAATTCTGACCGAGCCAAATGAAATCAAAATGCTGGAAAATGATCCGCTTCTTAAAGATAAAATGAAACAGGATGATATCGCCAATTCAAATTACGTTATCCTGAATATGGGTGAAAAGAATACCGGTGGTTATTCAATAGGAATTGAAAAAGTAGAAGAAACAGATAAGAATATCATCATTACGGTAAAAGAAGTTAATCCGGCTCCGGATTCCATGAACATGCAGGTGATTACTTATCCTTACACAGTAGTTAAAATCCGCTCGAAAAAGGAAATTATTATCAAATAGATTTCACTTACCTTTCATCATAAAAAAACCTGTCGCTATAAACGACAGGTTTCTTTTTACAATTATTTTTTAGTTTTTATTAGAATCTGAATTTAACTCCTAAACCAACATCAAATCCAAAATTGTCATCATCATAGTATCCGGAACCAATTTCAGGTCTTGCATCTAATGATAGTGTAATAGGCACCTCTTTAAATCTATATTCGATACCGATATCCCCTGCAGCAAAAACATAAGTTCCGCTATCATTATATCGGTCATTATTGAAACGGTAATCGTAATCCCAGGCAGCTACACCTCCACCGACACCAGCGTACCAGTTGAAACCACCATCGATATTCCATACCCATTGGTAAAGTGCAACACCTTTAATAGCGTCTACATCATGGCTGTTTCTCCATCCTAAATCAAACTCTAACCTGTTTTTTTGATTTAATCCTAATTGATATGATACTTCACCTCCAAATCCGTTGTTGTCTCCAAAACGTATTCCTAAAGCATTTTTAGAAATTTCTTGTGATTGTGCCGTAAAAGCTAAACCTAATAGCATGATGGCAGATAAAATAATTTTTTTCATAAAATGGTTATTAATTTTTTTCAAACTTACAATTACTGTAAAAACCAAAACGTATAAAATTATTTTAAATTGTTACATAATTCACATTAGGTGTATTTTTGCCGAAATTCAGATTGAATTTTATTTGCTTTTCAGAATAGAAGTAATAAGATGATTGCTTAAAATATCTTCCATTTCGAAGAGGTTTTCTTCTTCGGTAAAATTGGATTGTGAATAGGAAAAAAGTTTCCAGCGTTTTTTATGATATTCTAAAGCTGTTAGGTTTTCGACCCAGTCCCCGGAGTTGAGATATAAGGTAGATCCGTATTTATTTTCTTTTTGAATTATTTTTGGCTCGTGAATATGACCACAGATGACGTAGTCGTATTTTTTTTCAATCGCAAGATCAGTTGCAGTAGTTTCAAAATCAGAAATAAACTTTACTGCCTTTTTTACGCTTGCTTTTATTTTTTTGGAGAAAGAATAAGGTTCTCTTCCCAACTTGGATAAAAACCAGTTCATAAGGCGGTTCAGGAGAATCAGGTAGTCATATCCAAGACCTCCCAGTTTTGCAATCCATTTTGAATGTTGTACGGAAGCATCGAAAACATCCCCGTGAAAAATCCAGGCCTTTTTATCGTCCAGTTCCAGAATTAGTTTATCGACTAAAGCAAAATTCCCCATATTCATGTCGCTGAACTTTCTGAGAATTTCGTCGTGGTTTCCGGTGATATAATACACCTTTGTTCCTTTAGAGGCCATTCCGATTATTTTCTGAATAACCCTTAAGTGATTTTTCGGAAAATAGGATTTTCTAAATTGCCAGGCATCGATAATGTCGCCATTTAAGACAAGTGTTTTCGGTTTTATACTTGATAAATAGTTGTTTAGTTCTTTGGCGTGACTGCCGTATGTCCCTAAATGGACATCTGAAATAATGACCAGTTCAACATTTCTTTTTTTCAATTTTTCCTGATTTGAAGTTTAGCAAATAAAAGAATCTTAAACGTATTATATTTTATGAAAAGGTTATCAAATCGACCACAATTTTAATAAATTGTGATTTTTAAGCAATTTAATCTTTACTTAATATTACCAATTTTAAATTTTTTAATTTAATTCATAAAACTTACATTTGCTCAAAACAAATTACAATGGCAGGAAATAGCTACGGCACCCTATATAAAGTAACGACATTTGGAGAATCCCACGGTGAAGCTTTGGGCGGAATTATTGACGGTTGCCCATCCGGAATAGAACTTGATCTGGACGCAATTGAAGTGGAAATGTCCCGCAGAAAACCAGGACAATCCGCAATAGTAACTCAAAGAAAAGAACCGGACAGCGTTCAGTTTTTATCGGGAATATTTGAAGGTAAAACTACGGGAACACCAATTGGTTTCATTATTCCGAATACGAACCAGAAATCAGATGATTACTCCCATATAAAAGACAATTACCGGCCAAGCCATGCTGATTATGTATACGATCAGAAATATGGTTTTCGCGATTATCGCGGAGGAGGAAGGAGTTCTGCCCGCGAGACTGCAAGCAGGGTAGTAGCGGGTGCTATTGCGAAACAAATGCTGCCGGAAATTAAAATTAATGCCTACGTTTCTTCTGTAGGGCCAATTCATTTAGATACACCCTATCAGGAACTGGATTTTTCTAAAACAGAAAGCAATCCGGTGCGCTGTCCCGATGAAAAATCGGCAGCGATAATGGAAGAATATATTCGTGATATCCGCAAGCAGGGAGATACCGTTGGAGGAGTTGTTTCCTGCGTGATTCAGAATGTTCCGGTAGGTTTAGGAGAACCTGTTTTCGATAAGTTACATGCCGAGTTAGGAAAGGCAATGCTTTCTATCAATGCCGTAAAAGGCTTTGAATATGGTAGTGGTTTTTCAGGATCTGAAATGAAAGGCAGTCAGCATAATGATTTATACAATCCTGACGGAACAACTAAAACCAATCTCTCCGGAGGAATTCAGGGTGGCATCAGTAATGGTATGGATATCTATTTCAGGGTAGCCTTTAAACCCGTTGCAACGATCATGCAGACCCAGGATTCATTAGATAATAAAGGAAATATTACACCAATGACCGGAAAAGGACGTCATGATCCGTGTGTAGTACCTCGCGCAGTGCCAATTGTTGAAGCAATGGCAGCGATTGTTCTGGCTGATTTTTATTTAATCAACAAAACATATTAATAAATTGTAAGGCAGTGAGGGTCTTATATTTTAATTATAAACAAAAAACAAATTAATGCAAATTACAGAAACCAAAAAAAAATCATTTCTTTCAGGACTAACAGGGCAGATTTTAATTGCCATGGTTCTTGGGGCAATTTTAGGAATTATATTGCACAATTCGATTTCGCCTGAGGCTGCGCAATCTTTCAGCAATAAAATAAAAATGCTGGCGACCATTTTTATCAGACTGGTACAAATGATTATTTCTCCTTTAGTTTTTACTACACTTGTCGTGGGAATTGCTAAACTTGGAGATATAAAAGCAGTGGGAAGAATTGGAGGAAAAGCTTTAGGCTGGTTTTTTACAGCTTCTTTTATTTCATTATTAATCGGATTATTTTATGTTAATATTTTAGAACCGGGAGTAGGCCTAAAATTAGCACATGTTGATATTGCAACAGCATCAGAAGTAACGGCTAAAACAAAATCAATTTCTTTTGAGAACTTTGTAGAACATATCGTTCCTAAAAGTATCATTGAGGCCATGGCAACCAACGAAATTCTGCAGATTGTAATATTTTCCATCTTTTTCGGACTGGCCGCTGCATCATTAGGCAGTACTGTAAAACCAGTTATCAATGCGCTGGATAAGACTTCGCATATTGTTTTAAAAATGGTAAATTATGTAATGAAATTTGCTCCGATCGGGGTTTTTGGTGCCATTGCAGGTGTATTTGCTATCCGGGACTTCCAGGAACTGGCGATTACTTATTTTAAATTTTTCGGATCATTCCTCATTGGGATAAGCACTTTATGGGTTGTTTTGATCATCGTGGGTTATATTTTCCTGAAAGGAAGAATGACAGAATTGTTACGACGTATTATCGGACCATTGGTGATTGCCTTCGGGACAACAAGCAGTGAAGCGGTTTTTCCTAAACTGACAGAGGAATTAGAAGATTTTGGTGTACAAAACAGAATTGTATCCTTTATGTTGCCGTTAGGATATTCGTTTAATCTCGATGGAAGTATGATGTACATGACTTTTGCCAGTATTTTTATTGCACAGGCTTATGGAGTACATCTGGATTTAGGGACACAAATGGTAATGCTGTTGGTTTTAATGCTGACCAGTAAAGGAATCGCCGGAGTGCCAAGAGCAAGTCTTGTAGTAGTTGCGGCAACCTGCGGAATGTTTGATATTCCGGTTGAAGGAATTGCACTGATATTACCAATTGATCATTTTTGTGATATGTTCAGGAGTGCTACCAATGTTTTAGGAAATGCTTTGGCAACATCGGTTGTAGGACAATGGGAAAACGATAAGGAACAGGATATTGCTTTAGAAAAATAAAAATACTTTTTCGAAAGAAAAATCTTTACAATTTTAAAGGCCAGAAATAAAAGAAAGCTGTATTTTTATGCGAAATACAGCTTTTTTTTATTTTTAAATGTATATTTGATCAAATTAGCCGATTCATGCCCCCAATGCGGATTTTTTTACTTCTTTTCCTGTTCCTGAATTGTTTAGATAATTCAGTACACGCGCAATCTGAACATTTATCAGAGCGTAAAATCAATCAACTTGTTTTGGAAGCACTCTCGAACTTCCGGCAGTCAAACTTCGAAAAATCATTAATTATTTCAAGAGTTGCGCTAAATCATGCCACTCATAATAAAAACAATTATTTAATTGCCCGTTCTTATAACATCATTGCTGCCAATTATAGCGAATTGGTGGAATTTGATAAAGCTATTTTCTTTTATAAAAGAAGTTTGTTTTATGCCAACAAAGCAAATAATGACAGTATTAAGAATATGCTGTACAATAACTTAGGTAATATTTATTGCTTTGAAAAGAAACAGTACAGAGTAGGAATTGATTTTTATAAAAAATCAATCGAACTCAGTTCCAAGATAAAAGACTCCAGCCAGATTTATTTTACGAATGTCAATATAGCATGGTCTTATTTTGATATTGGTCAGTTTAGTAAAGGATATCCTTACCTGAAATTTATTAATGCCCATCAGGCAAAATTTCAGGATGATAATACGGTTGTAATTGCCAATATGCTCAACGGTATGTATTGCAGTCATAAAGGGGATAACCTTAAAGCCGATTACTATTTTCAAAAAGCGGTAAGCTTAGGGAAAACCTATATTGAAAAATCAGATTTGGCCTATGCGCACCTTGAATATTCAAAATTTCTGAACAGAATTAAAAAAGATAAGGAAGCGTATCTCAATTTAAAGGCCTATAATAAAATAACGGAACAAATTTACAATGATGAAAAACTTAAGAAAGCCTCTATTGCGGGTTTTAATCTTGAGTTAGATGAATATAAAAGACAAATTGATAAAATTGAGGATGAAAAAGATTCACAATATCAAAGTCTTAAAAAGTCCCGGATCATTGTTATTTTATTTGTGGTAATTTCATTTATACTTTTGTTATTAATAATAACTTTGATTGCCAACATCAGATTTAAAAAGAAACATAATTTAGAACTTGTAAAAGCAAAAGAAATAGCAGAAGAAGCCTCATTGCTCAAAACCCAGTTTATTTCGACTATAAGCCATGAATTGCGTACTCCTTTGTACGGTGTGGTGGGGATAACCAATATGCTGCTTGAAGAACATAAGGAATTGTCCAGCAGCCAGCATCTGAGTTCCCTAAAATTTTCGGCGAGATATTTACTGTCCCTGGTAAATGATATTCTTCAAATTAATAAAATTGAGGAAAATAAGGTCGTACTGGAAAGCCTGACCTTCAATATTTCGGACGAAATTTCGATGATCAAAAATTCACTTTCCTTCCTGTCTCAGAAAAACAACAACAAAATTTCGATAGATATTGATCCTGAAATCCCCGAATATTTAATCGGTGATAAACTCAGGCTCGCGCAAATCCTGATGAACTTAGTCAGCAACGCGCTAAAATTTACCAAGGACGGCGAGGTTGAAATTATTATCAATCTTGTTAAGGTAGAAGGAAAATTACACTTTCTGGAATTTCAGATACAGGATAACGGAGTTGGAATTGCAGCGGTAGATCAGACTAAAATTTTCGAAAAATTTGTGCAGGTTGGCAGGAAAGATGAAGATTATCAGGGTACCGGACTAGGGTTGAGTATTGTAAAAAGACTGTTAGGACTTTTCAATACGACGATTAATCTGAAAAGTGATCTTGGCAAGGGAACACTTTTTACATTTACCATTCCTTTTGAACATGATCCTGAAAAAACAAAACGAATCATTGATGAAATTCAGGTAGACCTGACTTCAAATGAAGTTTTTAAGATTTTAATTGTGGAGGATAATGTGATAAATCAGCTGGTAACCAAGAAAATAATTGAAAAAAACAATTACATCTGCAAAGTAGTTGATGATGGTTTTAGCGCTATACAATTACTCGGGAATGAGTATTTTGATCTTATTCTGATGGATATTAATATGCCGCTGATGAACGGCTTTGAAACCACTAAAAGAATTCGCCAGCTGGGTATAAAAACGCCAATTGTTGCCCTGACGGCTTTTGATAAAGATGAAATTACGGATGAAGCTATTTCATCAGGAATGAATGATATTATTATTAAACCGTTTGAACCGGTTACACTGTTTAAAATAATTAATTACTTAATATCTGAAACAAAAAACGTTGGTTGTTAATACCAACGTTTTTTATTTTGCTTAGAAGCATTTGATTTTCTCGATTTATGGGCACCACCGCTTCGGTTTGAATTTTTAGGTTTCTCTGCCGTTGCGTCCGGAGCTCCGGAATGCCATTGATACGGATGGTCAGTAATGATTTTTACATCTACTTTTATTAGTTTCTGAATGTCTTTCCAGTACGGTTCCTCATCTTTACTGCAAAATGAAATCGCTATTCCGCCATTTCCTGCACGTCCTGTTCTTCCAATTCGGTGTACATAAGTTTCAGGAATATTGGGAAGATCAAAGTTGATGACAAAAGGCAGCTGGTCGATGTCAATTCCTCTCGCTGCAATATCGGTAGCCACAAGAACACCCACTTCTTTATTTTTGAAAGCATCCAGAACACGCTGTCTTGCATTTTGAGATTTATCGCCGTGGATTGCTTCGGCGGGAATATCTTTTTTACGTAGCGCTTTTACAACATTATCAGCGCCGTGTTTGGTTCTTGAAAAAACCAGCACGTTTGATAAGTCTTCATTTTTTATTAAATGATACAGTAAATTTCTTTTTTCTGTTTTTTCTACAAAGTAAACACGCTGCTCTACATTTTCAGCCGTTGAGGAAACAGGCGAAACTTCTACTTTTGCAGGATCCTGTAAAAACATTTCTGCCAGCTCGCGAATGGCAATAGGCATTGTAGCTGAAAATAATAAAGTCTGACGGTTTTTTGGCGTAAGCTTTACGATTTTCTTTACGTCGTTTATAAAACCCATATCCAGCATTTGATCTGCTTCATCCAAAACTAAAGTGTGAAGATGATCCAAATCAATAAAACCCTGTTTCTGTAAATCAAGCAATCTTCCCGGAGTGGCCACCAGAATATCGATTCCTTGTTTTAAGGTATCAACCTGTGGATTTTGAGAAACCCCTCCAAAAATGGTTAATTGTGTCAGGTTGGTGTATTTGGCATAAGTTTCAAAACTTTGTCCAATCTGAACCGCCAGTTCACGTGTCGGTGTAACTATAAGGGCACGAATTACTTTGGCTTTTTTAGTAGAGCCAACAATTCGGTGCAACTGATGTATAATTGGAATAGCAAATGCAGCTGTTTTTCCCGTACCTGTCTGTGCACAGCCAATTAAATCCCTGCCTGCCAACACAATCGGAATAGATTGTTCCTGGATAGGAGTAGGGTTTAGGTAGCCTTCTTCAAATACGGCTTTTTGTATACTTTTTGAAAGTGATAAATCTTCGAATAACATATCTTAGGTATTAAGATTTTAGTTTTAAGTACTAAAATTCTGTGCAAAGATAGCTTTATTCAGTCAATCGCCTGTTTGAATCCGGTTTTATTTGGCAAATGGACTAATTTTCAGCAGCTGTAATTTGCCTGTATTAAATTTTTTCGTTGTTGGCTTTAATGAAATCAGTTATTAAATAGCCAATTAATTTTCCAATTAAATGATTGTTTGGCGATTGGTCCAAATCCGGTGCTCCTTCACAAATATGCAGATAAGTAGCGTTTTTATGTTCTCCGAAAAACGAAACAAACTGACGTAATTCTTCAATCGAAAATCCGCTGATGGTCATGGCGCTGCTGGCGATATTCGGTATGGCATCCAGGTCAATTTCAATTCCAAAGGAATCTGATTTTACAAAATCCAGTGCATAAATCATTTCTTTATAGAATTCTTTTTCTTTTCGGATGTTTACGCTGTCATAGGTATTATAGCGTACGCGGTCTTCGAGTTTCTTTATAATGTCCAGTACACTTTTGGAAGTGTAATTTTCGTGTAAACCAAAAATGAAATATTTTTTCAGGAAACCTTCTTCGTAGGCATAAGAGAATCCGTTACCGCTATGGCGGCCTTCAAGGATCCTGAAGTCAGAGTGCGCATCAAAATTAATGGCATTAACCGGTTTTCCTTTGGCAAGGGCAGAACCTTTTATATTTCCGTAAGCATTGTTATGGCCTCCTCCGATGATGATAGGTGTTTTTCCAGCCTTAACAATATTAAAGATGATATGTGAAACCTCCTTGTCAATTTTTTCTACCAGCTGACTTAGTTTCGAACGGTCATCAATATCATTAAAATCAAGATTTTCTACTTCGCGCATTTCTTCAGAAACATTGATTTGTCCGAGAACAATAATCTGACTTCCTTTTGCAAAGCGGTTGTGCTGAATGTTAGCGATGCTTTTTATGGCACTTTCCCAGGCTGATGCTGTTCCGGGTCTTCCGTAATTAGCACGCACACCAATATCTTCCGGAATTCCCAAAAGAACGTATTTAGCTTCACTTTCTTTCAGAAAATCAATTTTATCAACTCCCTTTGGAACGATAATCATTTTTTCTCCGAACTTTATTTCACCACTTCGGTGATTTGTGACTTTTGCTAAATCATTAATAGTAAAAGGAATTAATTTATCCATAAAAAAAAATTATTGTCCAAAAATAATATAATTGTATTAACTTACGTTATTACCTTATATTAATTCTTAAATTTGTTATTAAAGAAAATTATTAAATATGGAAAACCCAAAGAACAACAACTCAAGTCTAAAAGCGGTAATCGCAGTTTTAGCAGTCCTACTTATTGGTAGCTTAGTGTATATTTTTAAATTATCATCTGATACAGATGTAGTTAAAACAGAACTTACCACAACTATGACAGAGAAAGAATCTGTTATGAAAGATTTACAGGAATTAAAAGCAACGTATGATGCTGCCATTGCAGAAAATACTTCTATGTCTGATGAATTAATTCAGGAAAGAGATAAAGTAGTTGCTTTAATGGATGATTTAAATAAATCTAAAGGTGATGTTTCTAAATATAGAAATCAGGTACAGGGTATGCAGACTAAAATGAAAACTTTAGTTGCTGAAAACGATGAACTGAAAAAACAAAATGGTGTTTTGACAGTTCAGAGAGACAGTACTATTGTGGTTTTAGGTGAATCTAAAAAATTCAACGAAGTTTTAGTAGGCCAAAACGAAGAATTGGCTAAAACAGTTGAAAAAGGTTCTAAGTTATCTGTTTTGAATACAAAAACTGCAGCGTACAAATTAAGAAGCTCAGGAAAACAAATCGAAACTGATAAAGCAAGCCGTGCAGACGTTCTGAAAATAAGTTTTACTATTGCTGAAAACCAAATTGCTAAATCCGGAGATAAAACGTACTATGTACAGGTTATCGATGCTAAAAACAATGTTTTAGGAGATAAGAAAACAGAAAGCTTTGGTGACAACACTCTAACGTACAGTTTTAAAACTACAGTGCAGTACGAAAACAAAAGCGTAAATGTTGTGGAAGATTTACCAGGTAAAGATTTCGTTAAAGGAACTTATTTTATCAATGTTTTTGATAATGATGAGTTAGTTTCTAAAACTAGTTTCTCTTTAAGATAAGAAAGAGGTTTATAAAATAAAAAAGAGGAGTTTTTAAACTCCTCTTTTTTTTATGCTAAAATTTTTCCTTCGAGAAAAACACTTTCAATCAAATTGCTTCCAAACGCATATGGAATCTGGTAATAGGATGAAACAGGTTTTGTGAGGATTAAGTTGGCTTTTTTTCCTTTTGTAATACTTCCGTGTGTTTCCGAAAGTCCCATTGCATAAGCCCCGTTTATCGTGGCGGCATTTATAGCTTCTTCGGGAGTCATTTTCATTTTGATGCAGGCCGTGGCTACCACAAAATTCATATTTCCGGATGGAGTAGAGCCGGGGTTAAAGTCGGTTGCCAGAGCCAAAGGCAATCCCGCTTTTATCATTTCGCGCGCAGGCGTGTATGGAATACTCAGAAAGTAAGAACAGGATGGTAAAGCAACGGGCATCGTTTCCGTGCCTTTTAAAGCTTCAATGTCTTCCGGGGTCATAACTTCAAGATGATCGACAGAAAGGGCTTTAAATTTGATTCCGGCCTGAATTCCCCCAATAGAATTAAACTGATTCACATGAATCTTCGGAATCAGACCGTATTGTATTCCCGCTTCCATGATTTTTTCGGTTTCTTCTACAGAAAAATACCCTGTCTCACAAAAAACATCAATATAATCAGCGAGTGTATGCTTGGTAATTTCCGGAAGCATTTTGGTAATAATCTCATCGATATAACCTGCTTTGTTTTCTTTGTAGTGTAATGGAAAAGCGTGAGCACCCAAAAAAGTCGCTTTTATGGCAATTGGATAATTTTCTGCGAGTTTTTTTATCACGCGAAGCATCTTTAATTCGCCTTCTGTTGTTAAACCATATCCTGATTTTATTTCAACGGCCCCGGTTCCTAGATGCATTACTTCTTCTAAGCGAAGTTTGGACTGCTCGTAAATTTCCTCTTCAGAAGCTGCATTTAATTTAAGGGCTGAATTTAAGATTCCGCCGCCTCGATTGGCGATTTCTTCGTAGGAAAGTCCGTTAATCCGGTCTACAAACTCCTGCTCGCGGTTCCCGGCGTATACGATATGGGTGTGACTGTCGCACCACGCAGGTAAAACGATTCGCCCGGTGGCATCAATAATTTTATCTGCCTTAATTTCAGGAAGGTCTTTCATCTCGCCGAAATCAGCGATTAGATTCTCTTCTAAAATTAAAAAAGCATTTTTGATGGAGGGAAGCACTGCCATTTCGGATCCTGAAACTTTAGAAACGGAAGTTTCCCGAACCTGCAGCAGTTCTTTTATATTAGTAATTAAAGTTATCATGATGTTGATTTAATATATATACAATGCTGTTTTTAAGTGATATAGAGGAAAAATAAAAACACAAATTTTACAAATTATCACCAATCAATTCGTGAAAATCTGTGAAATTTGTGTTTTACTATTGAAATTTGGAATTTAAAAATTGAAAATTTGTTTTTTTATTGTTATTCTGAAACGCTTATTTCAAACATTTTCTCCCAGTATTTTCCGGTAACAAAAATAGTTTTGGTTTGCGGATTGTAAGCAATTCCGTTTAGAACTTCAGCTTGCGGATGTTTGATGAATTTACGCAATTCAGACATGTTCAAAATTCCTTCCACTGCTCCGGAAATTGGATTCACCACAGCAATGGCATCTTTTTGCCACACATTTACATAAAATTTCCCGTTGATGTATTCCAATTCGTTGATGGCTTTGATCTTTGAAGTTCCGGAATACACGTTGATATAATCTATTAATTTCTGATTCGCCGGATCCATTTTCCAGATTTTCTCCGTTCCGTCAGAATGGTAAATGTATTTTCCGTCATTCGTCATACCCCAGCCTTCAAGATCTTTATCGTATTTGAATTTTTTTTCAAGTTTGAAAGTCTTTGCATCGTAGATAAAACCTGTTTTTTCTTCCCATGACAACTGAAATATTTTTCCGTTGATAAAAGTAATTCCTTCTCCGAAATATTCACCGGGAAGATCAACCTGCGTAATTACTTTACCGGTTTTATAATCGACTTCCCTGAAATAAGAATCCCCTTTTTGCCCGGTGCTTTCAAATAGAACACCGTCATGAAATTCCAGACCTTCGGTGAAAGCTTTTGTATCGTGAGGATACGTATTTAGGATTTTATATTTCATTAATTTTGGTTCGATATCGGAAACCAATTCGATTCTTTTGGTTGCATCAGACCATTCAGAACCATAATAAGCGGTTGCTTTTAAGTATTGGTATCCTAATTTTTGATCTTTTAATTCAAATTTGAATTTCTCAGCACCTTTTGTGCTTCCCACTTTTTTATCGTTTACCAAATAAACAATGCTGTCAATTTCTTTCGAATTTGGATTTAAAATAGCGATAGAAACGGATTCTTTTGAGGTAAAATGTGCCGGAAAAGCCGAATCATCGATTGTAAATAAAGAATTTTCACCTTTTTTTGCACCGTTACATCCGATTAATGTGATTCCTAATAAAATGACAGCTAGGAAGTTATATTTTTTCATAGTTAAAAATTTGAATAAGCCAATATACGACGATATTTTTATAGCAACAAAGCTCTTGCAAAAATATAAAAAGATTGTATATTTGCACCGGCAAGTCCTACACGACCAGCTCCTGCAGACTCCCCCAGGATGGGAACATAGCAAGGGTACGTGGTTGAGCGGTGCGATGTAGGTCGCTTGCCATTTTTTATTTTATCGAAATTCTTTTTTAGAATTAATACAAAAGCGGTCTTCCTTATGGAGGATTTTTTTATTTTTGGACCTGTCGGAAGTTAGAAGTAATATGTGAGAGGTTAGAAGTTTTACCTAATGCATTCAGATCTAATTATAGACAATCACATTTAACGTATTAACATTTAACATCTAACCTAATAATGAATAAAGTCGTTTTAATTACCGGAGGATCTTCAGGGATCGGAAAATCTATTGGAGAATTTTTACATCAAAAAGGATTCACCGTTTACGGAACCAGCCGAAATCCTGAAAAAGTATTTAATTCTGTTTTTCCTCTTGTAGCCTTAGATGTTCGAAATGCAGATTCCATACAAACGGCGGTTGCAAAAATTATTGCCACGACCGGACGTTTAGATGTCGTAATTAATAATGCAGGAGTTGGCATTACCGGACCTTTGGAAGAAATTCCGATGCAGGAAATCAAGAATAATTTCGAAACCAACTTCTTTGGTCCGATTGAGGTCATGAAAGCTGTTTTGCCTCAAATGCGCGAACAAAAATCAGGTCTGATTATCAATATTACCTCTATTGCGGGCTATATGGGATTGCCCTACAGAAGTGTTTATTCGGCTTCAAAAGGGGCACTGGAACTCATTACCGAAGCCTTGCGTATGGAAGTTAAATCTTTCGGAATCGATATCACCAACGTGGCACCGGGCGATTTTGCGACTAATATTGCTGCGGGACGTTATCATGCCCCTGTAATTTCAGGTTCTGCCTACGAAAAAGTGTACGGAGACGTCCTTTCTACCATGAACGAACACGTAGATTCCGGAAGCGATCCGAACGAAATGGCTGAAGCAATCTATAAAATCATGCAGGCTAAAAAGCCAAATGTGCACTACAAAGTGGGTGTTTTTATGCAGAAATTTTCCATCGTATTAAAGCGAATTCTTCCGGATACGGTTTATGAGAAGATGTTGATGAATCATTATAAGTTGTAAAAGTGAACTGATAATTGGTGATTACTATAAATGAAACGCTTAGCATTTGCATAGCGTTTCATAAGATATACTTCTTAAATCAAGGGCTTGTATTTAAATTAATTGGTGTAATCTAATATTGCGTTCAAGTACTTTATTGAAGTTTACAAATTGATAATTGAAAATGATGTCGCCACCAATCATTTTACTTATAATTTTTCAAAATAAGTTCAATATTTTTATTATCAGAGAGATCCCAATACCACCATTTATATGTGTCAACTTTTTCAGTTTCAAATCTTTTTTGGTATGCTATTTTAAATAAATTTAAAAGTAATATTAGCGATTTATTGAGTTCGTTTTCAGGAAGTTCCAGAAGTCTTTTTAGATTATGTGTAGCAACTCCTTTTTGTATTAATACACATGGTGTGTATGTTTTTCTCAATTTACTTTGTTCTATAGCAGGCTCAATATCTTCATCTTTTGCTTTAGATTGTAAAATGAAAAAAAGCAGATCGTTTAGATATTTTTTTTTCTCATTTAAATCAAAAGAATTAAAGACAACTATCAAATCTTCTATATCGATGACATTCTGTGCATATTTATTAACTTCTATTTCTTTTGCTATTTCCATTAATTTAATTTAATTGCTTTCAGGGATACAATTGATGTATATTTTCTGTTTGAATTGCATAAGTAAAAATGCCAGCATCACGCTTCATTTTTATCAGTTGTTGGTTTGCTGGAAATTTAATTGTAAGGTATACAATAATAAACAAAATAGGTTACACAATTGCTTTACCTCTTATTTCCTCTGGTATGCTAGAATAAATAGGTGTATAAATTGTATTACAATATGACACTAAATCATCATATTCCCGCTCCGTTATGGAGTGGCTTTATTTAATTGCTATCTATTATATTGTTAAATTAAAGTATTTCAGTACCGAAGGTGGTATTGTATACAAAAACTCTTTTTTCTTCAAAACTTTTAAAACATCATCTTCACTAAAAACCGATTCCACCTCATTTACTACTTTTTTATTGATTATTTCTTTTAAAAGAGAAAACCTTTTATCTCTATCAATATCATTCTCCAAATTAAGTAAATCATTTAGTTCTTTTTGGTGTTCTTTTTCATTAAATGCTAAACGAGTATCTACATGAGAAGTCCAATTATCAAGAGGCAAATTATTCAATATATATCCATAATTAATATAAAAAGCATTACTGTATTGCGATTTTTGCAGATTTATAATTCTGTTAATTGATTCTCCATTTGAAATCCAATTGTTTCCTTTTCGTTTGAATTCTAAGGGTGTGAAAATTTCATCCATAAATTTAACTAATTCCTTTTTCTCCATTTTTTACTTTTTAGTATGTATCTAAAACTGTAGTCCAAATTGTTCCAGGATAAGCTTCTTCAAAAGCCGCCTTATAATTTTTTAATTGTTTTTTTTCCGCTCTCATCGCTCGTGGATTGAATGGTTTTAGTTCATAAATTGTCTTTGTGCTAAAATCAACAAAATCTGGACGAATACCTTTTATTCCTCTGTATTACTTTATAGCGACGTCTGCAACTTCATCTGCAACTTTATATGCCGTATGCATCTCTTGACCAATTTTCATTGTCGATTTAGTATATTTAATACCTTTGGCCGCATCTCCAACATATGGAATTATAGAAATTACCGCAATTGCTGCATTTGCATTTTGTCCCCTTCCTAAATAAATAAGAGCATTAATTCCATCAACTATTCCTGAAGGGGCTGCAGCTCCTAAGCCCCAGCTCCCCGAAGTCTTCATAGAATGCGCAGCTTTAAAACTTATTGTTTTTACACAACATTATCAGTTCCTCAATTTGCTGTTGTGGCATTTTAACGGCACATTCAATGATTTCTTTTCCATTGTCCAGAATCAGGATGCCTTCATTGTCTTCTTCGTAGCCAATTGGTGAAACGAAATAAGTAAGGTTTTCGTTTTTAATTGTTTTTTTAGCATCGCGAAACCATCCGTAATTGGCTTCGTAAATAATTTCATTTTTTGAAAATGCTATAATTTCTTCACCATACGTATTCCATAATGCTACTCGCAATAAATAGAATCCTAGAAGGGAAAAAATCCCGATTCCGATTATAAATCCAAAATGTAAACCTTCTCCTAAAGCGATGGAAGCGATTGTTCCGGCAGTTGGGAAAATAAAAAAGGCAAAAGCAAAAAAATATAACACCAGTCGAATGATAAAAGGTGACTTTCGGACACTGAACTTTACTTGATTGTTTTCAAGAACAAATTGTGGCATAGTTTAAGAGAATTGCGAGCGGTTACGCCACAGGAATATAAATATTAAAAACAGCCCCTTTGTTTATGGCGCCTTCGGCTTTGATGAATCCTTTGTGGTTTTCTACAATTCGTTTTACGATGGTAAGTCCGATTCCGGTGCTTTTTGTGGGTTTGGTATGCAAGGCCTGAAAGAGACCGAATATTTTTTCGGTATATGCGGGATCAAAGCCTATCCCATTGTCTTCGATGGTGATGTTGCAGTATTTGGTATCGGGAAGCAGTTTTGCGTAATCGGAATCTGAGCTGCTAGTGGTTTTTGCGGTTATTTTAATAGTAAGTTCGCGATCCGGATCGGAAAATTTTATCGAATTGCTGATCAGGTTGTACAACAGCTGTCTGAACTGAAATTCGATTACAGGCAGCTGACCTAAATTCCCTATTTCAAAGTGTATGTTTTTGTTTTGTACCTCTTCTGAAAGGTCTTCAATAACCTCGTTTGCGATGCTGTTCAGCTCTTTTGA
Source organism: Flavobacterium sp. ENC (assembly GCF_020991415.1). Taxonomy (GTDB): domain Bacteria; phylum Bacteroidota; class Bacteroidia; order Flavobacteriales; family Flavobacteriaceae; genus Flavobacterium. The sequence continues at coordinate 381,755 of NZ_JAJMOY010000003.1, forward strand.
TTCAAACTTTCGTTCGTCAAATTTGGTTTTGGAATAGAGGAGCAGGTCATTTATCAGGTTTTGCATTCTGAAAGCGGAAATCCTGATTTTATCAAAGGCATGTTTGCCTTTTTCAGAAAGGTTTTCGATTTCTCCTTTTTCGATAATATCCGTAAAAAGCTGAATTTTCCTTAGAGGCTCCTGAAGATCATGACTCGAGATATAGTTGAAAGCTTCGAGTTCGCTGTTCATTTTTTCCAGGGAAATATTTTTTTCGATCAGCTTTTTCTCTACATCTGATTTTAGTTTTTCGGCTTGTTTTTTCTGGCCTTCTGTTTTTTCGAGTAGACTGCTTTTTTCTTTCAGTATGGTTTTGCTCGCGACTTCCTGCTCTACGGCTGCGATATGAAAAGAAATCAGGTCCGCAAAAAGATGAAACATTTCAAGTACTTTAAATGTTTTCAGGCTGTTTGGTTTTGGGTCGATAGCGCATAACGTTCCGAAGAAAGTGCCGTCCTGACGTATAATTGGAATCGAAATATAACTTTGCAATTTATACATGGCAGGCGTATGGTGGTCATGAAAATCGGGATCTTCGCTTACGTTATCTATAATTACAGGTTGTATGTTTTGTCGGATGTCGTTGCAGATTGTTGTTCGTACTTCCAGTTCATCACCTGGTTTTAAACCAAATTCCAGATGATCCTCGGCGGCGCAGGTAATCCATCGGTCTTCGGTTACCCGGGCCACTGCTGCGAAGCCCATTCCGGTGGTCTGGCAAATTACACTTAGTAATTTAGGGATCATTGGTATACTCTGGATATTGAGAATGTCTTGTTTGAAATTTTCTTCTGGCACTTTCTAACTTAATTTTTTTTTAAAAATACAAAATATTTCCCTTTCAGGCGATTTAAGTTTTAAAGGCAAAGGGCTTTTAATTTCAGAATTATTTTTGGAGAGTTTAATTTTTGAAATTATTAGTTGTAATTTTACGACGATTTGCGTGAGGGATAGGAGTGAACTACCAAAGTAGTACGGATAGCCCGACCGCATTTGCGAAAGGCGCGAATAAGCGGTTTGTGGAGCGCGCCTTTTGAAAATGGGGTCACGCCCCGATTATGAACACAATTAAATATAAATAAATATGAAATTTTTTATTGACACAGCTAATTTAGCTCAGATTAAAGAAGCGCAGGCTTTAGGTGTTTTGGATGGTGTAACGACAAATCCGTCATTGATGGCAAAAGAAGGAATCACCGGAAAAAATAATATTCTAAAGCATTACGTTGCTATTTGTAATCTTGTTGAAGGTGATGTGAGTGCTGAAGTTAATGCACTTGATTTTGACGGAATGATCAGAGAAGGTGAAGAACTGGCTGAATTGCACGAGCAGATCGTAGTAAAACTGCCAATGACAAAAGAAGGTGTTATGGCTGCTAAATATTTCTCTGATAAAGGAATTAAAACCAATGTGACGTTGGTGTTTTCTGCGGGTCAGGCTTTATTGGCTGCAAAAGCAGGTGCCACTTATGTTTCTCCGTTTATTGGCCGCTTGGATGATGTTTCTACAGATGGTCTGAACCTGATTGAGGAAATTAGAGAAATCTATGATAACTATGGGTATGAGACTCAGATTCTTGCTGCTTCCGTACGTCATACGATGCATATCGTTAACTGCGCTAAAATTGGTGCTGATGTAATGACCGGACCTCTTTCTGCTATTTACGGTTTGTTGAAACACCCTTTAACCGATATCGGACTGGCTCAGTTTGTAGCTGATTTTGAGAAAGGAAACAAATAGTTTTTTCAGGATTTAAATATAAAAAAGACCCGTTTTACAATCGTAAAACGGGTCTTTTTTTATGTTGTTTTTCAGGAGATTTTAGTGTCCTCCTCCTTCGCTCTGAACGTGACTTACGCCCTGGCTTTTTAATATTTTAGGGCAATAGAAGCCGTAAAACGCTAAATAAGCAAAACCAAGTAAAGGTACGATATAAGAGAAGTGCGTGTAAGTAATACCTAATATTCCGTTTGGATGCGTTGCGTCTAAATCACAGATACTTCCCTGAACTAATGGAATAACACCACCACCAAGAATCATCATGATTAGGAAAGACGAAGCTTTTCCGGTGTTTCTTCCTAATCCTGCGATCGCTAAATCGAAGATAGAAGGCCACATGATCGATAAGAACAATCCTCCTGAAATAAAGAAGAATTTAGCAATTTCCGTATCCGGGCACACTAATCCGGCAACCATCATTAATAAACCGGAGATTCCGAAAAGCATTAATGTTTTTCCGGCATTTTTCCCACCTACAAAACTTACCGCAATAAATAGTAAGATCCAGATTGGATAAATATAGAAAGACGAAACATCATGCGCAGCAAAAACGTTTGCTCCGATAATCACGCCAAAAGCCAAAGCCGGTACGATAAATTTAAGCGCCGTGTTTACTAAGTTTGAGGTATTGAAAACATTGACACCACCATTCCAGCGGCCAATCATTAAACTTCCCCAATACAATGCAATAAAAGGAGAGATAGCATCTTCTAAAATATTACCGAACTCGTTTGTTTTTAATAAGGCTGGTAAATTACTAATGATGGTTACCTCAGTTCCCACATAAATAAAGATTCCCAACATTCCTAAATACAATTGCGGATAGTCTAAAATGCTGAATTTAGCATGTTTGTGTTCTAATTTAGCTTCTTCTTCATCTATTTTAGCCGGATCTTCGATTTTAGAAAAATACATGAAAACCGCCACCAGAATAAAGGCAAGTCCTAAAATGATAAAAGGTAATTTGATATCTTCTAGAGAAAGGTTTGTTTTTTTGTTGTCTCCCATTCCAAAAAGGGCAATTCCCAACAGGATGGCACCAATAGTAGTTCCGAAAGAGTTTACACCTCCTGCCAGTGTCAAACGGTGTGCTCCGGTAGTCGGGCTTCCCATTTTAATAGCAAGCGGATTGGCTACAATTTGCTGAATCGAAAATCCTAAACCTACCGTAAACAAAGCCGTTAAAAAGAAAGGGAAACTTTCCATTGTGGCAGCAGGAACGAATAAAAAGGAACCCACTGCAGAAAGAATTAATCCGGCAGAAAGGGTTTTTTTGTATCCGAATTTTTGTAAAACATCTGATTTTAGGGATACTAAAAAGAAGATAATTGATCCTACAAAGTATGCAGCGTAAAAAGCCCAGGCCACCAATTGTGACTGAACCTGAGATAAGGTAAATACTTTTTTGAATACTGGGATAAGGATGTCATTGGCCGATCCGACAAAACCCCAAAAGAAGAAGACGATTATCAAAGAGATAAATTGCCCCCACTTGGTTTGTACATTTTCTGAACTCATAGTAGTAGTAAAGGTTAATTTTATTATTTATGTTTTTTGAAGACCGTAAATATATTTGTTAAGTATATCAAAAAAAAATAAAAAGGCACAAATAATGTTAAATTTAAACCAACAACAGTATTTTTTCAACAAAGTGTTAATTTTAAACCTATTGAAAAGCGGAATTTAGAAGGAGTTTTATTCCAGAATCTTATTTTTGACCTCTTTGCTGTAGTTACGGCCAATAGGAATGGTGTAAGATTGGATCTGGATACGGTTCCCTTCAATGGATTTTACCTTGTTCAGGGCAATAACATACGATTTGTGGATGCGCAGGAAACGGTCAGCAGGTAATTCTTCCGATAAAGAAGTCAGTGATTTATGGGTAATATAGGTTTTGTCAGGGGTCACGACTTTAATGTATTCTTTCATTCCTTCGACAAACAGGATTTCCTCAATATTAATTTTCATCATCTTTTTATCTACTTTGATGAAAATATGGGAGTCGCCTTTTGTGGTTTCTACCTTAATATTATTTTTTACATTAAATTCGGTTGTGATTTTATTGATACACTTTATAAATCGGGGCAGCGGAATGGGTTTGACCAGATAATCCAACACATCGAGATCATAGCTTTCGGCTGCAAATTCACGGAAAGCTGTCGTGATGATCACTTTGGTTTTGGTTTCAATCAGGCTGATTAATTCAAAACCGGTCATCATAGGCATGTTAATGTCTAAAAAAACAGCGTCAACAGCAGTACTGTTTATAAAATCGAGCGCTTCCAGAGAATTATTAAAAGTACCTATAACTTCAAAGTCAGTAAAATTGCTGAAATAATTTTGCAGGACTTTGATTGCCAATGGCTCATCATCAATCAACACGCATTTAATTTTCATTACGAATAGGTATTTGCAAACGGATTATATAGTAATTGAGTTTCGTTTTATGCTTTAAACTGAAATTATTTTTGTAAATTAATTTTAATCTCTTTTTAGTATTGGCTAATCCGATACCGCCTTTTGAGTTAAGATTTGGTGAAATTACAAAATTATTTAGGATTTCAAAATCTAACATTTTAGTATCGATAACTTTACAATTAATCTTTATTTTTAAGTTTTTATTGTTTAAGCCACCGTGTTTAAATGCATTTTCGACCAGTGAAATGAATATCAGCGGAGGTACTACCACGTCTTCAATATCCGATTCCAGGTTTATGGTAACTTCCACATTCTCAAAACGCAACTTTTCAATTTCGATGTAATTCTGAATGTAGTCGATTTCTTTGATGAGCGGCACGAATTTGGTTCCTTTTACATCGTACAGCACATATTCCATCAGGTTGGACAATTTGATGATTACATCCGGAACCTTATTGGAAGATTCGAGTGACAGCGCATACAAATTGTTTAAGGTGTTAAAGAAAAAGTGGGGCTGAATCTGGTTTTCAAGATATTTTAGCTTGATCTTGAATTGGTTTTCCCGAAGGGACCTGTTTCTTTCCCTTTCGCGTAGCCAGGTTAAGGTAAGGTACACCGACGATGCCATTGCCAGAACGTATAATTCCCCAATACAAACCGCGACGATATGGTTGATCTCGAAGGGATGGTATTCGCGATTGGCTTCCGGCCAGATATTTTCGGATATAATATAATAGGTAAGGGCAGTCTTCAATAAATAAATTCCAAACAGGCTTACAATTAAGGCAAAGGTATACTGGATGTATTTCTGTTTTAAAACAAATTTCGGCACTAAAACAAAAAGGTTAAAATAGACCAAAGGAATGTGCAGCGAAAACTCAATAAGATTCGATTTGAATGAATAAGGGTAATCGTTGAAGTAAGCTCCCCATCTTAAAAAATTAAGAGTGAAATAACTTCCCCAAAACCAAATATGGTTCTGAAGCTTTATGTCGAATTTTAATTTCTGAAGTTCGTTCAACTTTATTTTTTAAGGAATTACGAGTGTTTGTCTTTTTGAATAAAGATTTTGCAACTTTAAACAATTACAGGTTAAAACGCAATTCTTTTGAATAAAATTTTAAAAAAAAATGGAAATGATGGTATATTTTTCGGATAGAACGTTTTCGTAAAACATAATGTTGATTGTTTTGTGTCGTTTGTTTAAGATTTTGGGCTGTTTGTTTAAAATATTTTATTTATGTTAATTTTAACAATATTTTTATCGCTTAACCAACAAAACCATGACAAAAATGAAACAAATTGTGTTAATATTTATGATTTTCTTTACTACGCAAGTCATGCTTGCCCAGGTAAAAACAATCAAAGGTTTAGTAAGTGATCAAAACGGATTGCCATTACCGGGAGTAACTGTTCTTATCCAGGGAACAGCCACAGCAAGTCAATCTGATTATGATGGAATCTATACGATACAGGCATCAACAGGTGATGTTCTTGTTTTTTCGTATTTAGGAATTAAAACTAAGACAGTAACTGTAGCGGGTTCCACTACTGTAAATGTTGTGCTCACAGAAGATGCACAAAATTTAAATGAAGTTGTAGTTACGGCATTAGGGATTAAAAGACAGAAGAAAGAACTGGGTTATGCCGTTCAGGATGTAAAAGGAGACCAGTTGAGTAAAGTTATTACGACCAACGTAGCGACAGCACTTTCCGGAAAAATTGCCGGTGTCGATGTTTCTATTCCTGCAACAGGAGTAGGAGGAAGTACCAGGGTGATTATCAGGGGTATTTCGAGTATAGGTGAAAATAACCAGCCGCTTTATATTGTTGATGGAGTTCCTATTGACAACACCGGTTTGTCTAACGATAGTGCCGCTACCAGCAAATGGTTTGACGGACGAGACAGCGGAGATGGAATTTCCAGCATTAATCCAAATAACATTGAGAGCTTAACAGTACTAAAAGGAGCTGCTGCGGCAGCATTGTACGGTTCCAGAGCGTTAAATGGAGTTATTTTAATTACGACTAAAAAAGGAACTAAAGGAAAATTACAGGTTGAATTAACAAGTGGTGTAAGCTTTGACCGTGTAAATGCAAAATACAGTGATTACCAAAGCGATTACGGTACAGGATCTAACGGGATTTTGCCGGACCCGACCAAAGCACCTTCCGAAATATACGGATATACAACGAATGCCTGGGGGCCAAAGTTCTCACAATCAGTAGGACAGCAAGTGAAAATATTTGACGGTTCTATGAGACCTTATGCTAAAGTGGAGAATAATATTCAGGATTTCTTCAGAACCGGATTTACTACTACAAACGGAGTCGCGTTATCCGGCGGAAGTGAAAATGCATTTGTTCGTTTTGGATTCAATAATCTTAAAAATGCAGACGTTATTCCAAATACAGGTCTGGAAAGAAACGATGCCAGCTTAAATGCAACGATAAAATCAGATAAATTTACTTTGGATGCCAATGTAAATTACATGGTTGAAAATACCAATAACAGACCAGGTTTAGGGGATTCTCCTAATAATGTGGGTTATTCTTTAAGTGGTCTGGCACCGAATATCGATCAGGCATGGCTTAAAAATTATGAAAACCCGGCAAACGGATCCATGTACCAATGGAATAACAATGTGTATTCGTTAAATCCTTATTTCGTGGTAAATGAAAACCATAACTCCTCTACTAAAAACCGTTTTATGGGGAATGTTACCGGAACGTACCAGCTTAAAAAATGGATGGGATTAACGTTCAGAACCGGTTTGGATACTTATGTTTTCGGTGCCAAGGATTTTATGGCTGCCGGAAGTACCTGGCCGGGAAGGGACAATGGTTATCTTGGACTGGATAATATTACGGTTTCTGAAATGAATACAGATATCATCGCCACTTTTAGCGATATTAAATTAGCAAGTGACCTTACTTTTTCAGGAATTTTAGGAACCAGCAGAAGAGATTTCAGAAGACAGCAGAATTCAAGATTCGGTACTAACATTATCGAAAAGGGAACAGAGTACATCAGTAATTTCTCCAATCAGACAGAAAATGCACCATTGGAAACCAGAACCAGAACAAATTCAGTTTACGGTTCTGCAAAATTAGATTATAAAGGTTATTTATATGCTGAGTTTACAGGAAGAAATGACTGGTTCAGCGTAATCAATAAAGATGCTTTTTATCCTGCAGCTTCGTTAGGTTTTATATTCTCTGATGCTTTTGGTATTCAAAGTGATACGTTCTCTTATGGTAAATTAAGAGCTTCCTGGGCACAGGTTTCCAACGCGCCGGGAGCCTATAAAAATGCATTAAACTATACTACTTATTCTTCTTATAGCGGTGGTAGTGTGGTGAATATTAAAAATACTTCGGCACCAAATCCTGATTTAACGTACCAGTCTAAAACCGGAGTTGAATTCGGACTTGAGACTTCATTCTTTAAAAACAGGCTGAAAGCGGATATTACGGTATATCGTGAAGACACTTCAGATCAGACTATTGATTTGCCATCCTCTGCTACTTCGGGATATGAGTATATCTCTGTAAATGCAGGTGAATTACGTAACGAAGGTATTGAGTTGTTTTTGTCCGGTACGCCAGTGAAAACAAAGAATTTTGAATGGGGAATAGATTTAAACTTTTCTAAGAATAAAAACTCAATTCTTTCCTTACACCCGGATATTGACACCTATACGATTTCTGAAGCCCGTTGGGCCGGTGCTGCAATCGTAGCGCAGGTGGGTGGACAATACGGAACCATTATCGGAAAAGATTTTCTTAAAACTCCGTCCGGAGAAAAGATTGTTGGAGCCAACGGAATGCCTATGTTCACAGACAGTAAAGTTGCTTTAGGAAAAGGACTTCCGGACTGGGCAGCGGGTTTAACGAATCGTTTCTCTTATAAAGGAATTACGCTTCAGTTTTTAATTGACATGAAATTTGGAATGGATGTCTATTCTATGACCAATTCACTTGCCGCTCAGAAAGGACTTTTAGATGTAACTACAGAAGGCAGGGATGCTTACAATGCCGCAAGAGCACAGGCCGTGGCAAACGATCCTAACTTTAGCCAGTCCACCTGGGTTCCTACTGCGGGATATGTTGTGGAGGGTGTTGTAAATACAGGAACAGCTGATAATCCGAATTATGTAAAAAACACTACTCCTGTAAATCCTCAGGACTACTGGAACAGTGTTTTTAACAATACACCTGCACCATTTATTTATGATGCTTCTTATGTAAAATTAAGAGAGGTAAGTTTAGGGTATACGATACCAAAAAGTGTTTTCAACGGAGCAAAAATCAACAGTATCTATTTTTCGGTATTCGCAAGAAATTTATTGACTTTTAATAAAGATTTGCCAAACGTTGATCCGGAATCTATGTATACTTCAGGAAACGGACAAGGTTTTGAGTATGGTTCATTACCGTTTAGAAGATCATATGGGTTTAATCTTAAAGTTACATTCTAAAAAAATAAATTATGAAATTTAAACAAATAATAATAGCCGTACTCTCCCTATTTACGATGGTTGGCTGTACTGAAAACTTTGACGAACTGGAAAAAGATCCGGTGGCGTTATCTGCAAATCCTGCTGGCCAGCTGAGATTTACCCAATTGTGTATGTCCGGTGACGGGTATTACCAATGGAGAGCAAACCTAATCTATTCCGGAGGATTTGTACAGCACTACGCCGGTGCCTGGAACGTGACGGAATTTGGAAGCAAATTCAAGAAAAATGATGACTATGCTACCGCTTTATGGAGAAATGGTTATTCTAATGAAATGAAAAGTATTGTAGACGTGCTGGAAAAAACCAGTGGAGATCCTGCAGCTGTTAATATGAACGCTGTTGCCAAAATTATGAAAGTAATGATTGCACAACGTCTGACGGACATTTATGGTGATGTGCCTTATTCAGAAGCCGGTTTAGGATTTTCTAAAGGAATAGTAACGCCTAAATACGATAAACAGCAAGATATTTACAATGCCTTTTTTACAGAACTTCAAGAAGCTTTTACACAGCTGAATGCTAATGGTGGTGCTGTAAAAGGAGATTTGTTTTATGATGGCGATATTACTAAATGGAAAAAATTAGCCAATACCATGCGTTTGCGTCTGGCAATGAGAATCTCTGAAGTAAGCCCTGCTGAAGCTGAAAAACAGGCAAAGGCCGCTTTTCAGAATGGTGTTTTCGAAAGTAATGCTGATAACTGCGTAATGCATCATTTGGATTTTCCTTTCAATGATACTCCGGGAGCACTTGATTTCAGAGGTAACGGATTGTCTTATGCTTTTATCGGAAACGAGCATGCAGATCACTTTAGTTCTTTGATGATTGATTTCTTAAGAAATAATGGCGATCCAAGATTAACCATGCTGGCTACAGCTAAAACCGGAAGTGCAAACTGGGGACCTCCTGCACCGGGAGAAGAATTATATGTGGGTAATGTTCCCGGAGTTTTTCAATGGGATATGCCGGGTGGTTCGAACGCAATTTCGGGTATTCAGCCTTATTTAAAGCTTAAAACTACTCCGTTTTTACATGTGAGTTATTCAGAATCACAATTGCTATTGGCTGAAGCTGCCTACAGAGGATGGGTTACGGGTGCAGCAGCCGATTATTATAAAAAGGGGGTTGAAGCAGGCATTAAACAATTAGAAGTGTATGGTGCTCCTGCGGCAAGCCAGACGGCTATCAATACGTTTTTGTCAGCTAAGCCTTTAGTGGCCGGAACCGAAAAAGAACAAATTGCCACGCAGCTTTGGGTGACTTATTTATTTAATAGCATCGAAGCTTATTCCAACTGGAGAAGAACAGGATATCCGCATTTACTACCGATAACCAATCCGGATTCGGAAACGCAGGGCGTAACTCCGACACGTTTGTATTATCCAAACGATGAGATGCAGAAAAACTCCAAAAACTATCTGGATGCCCTTTCCAGAATGGGAGGTACGAATGACTGGTTAAATAAAGTCTGGTGGGATGTAAACTAAAAATCCTAAAAAAATACAAAGAATAAAGTTATGCCTGATAAGGTATTATTTCAATCTAATTAAAATTACAAACAGCACGTTTAAAATTTCAAAATTATGATAAAAAATAAAGCCTTATTAGGCATCCTTTTTTTTATAAGTTCGCTTATTTCCGTTTATAGCTGTACCACGCAAAAAGAATCAGATCCCGAGGAAACCAAAACAAAAACAGCAAGGGTAGTGGGGTATTTATCTTCGGATAATATCAGTAAAATGACTTCGATACCGTTTTGTAAACTGACCCATCTGAATGTTGCTTTTGCAAATCCCAATAAAGACGGGAGCCTGATTTTCAACGGAGATATCGATGCTCTTATACAATATGCCAGATCGGTTAATCCTACTATTGTAATCAGTATTTCACTGGCAGGCGGCGTATTATCGGAAGAACAGGCAGCCAATTGGTCTTTTTTAATTGATAAGGCCGAAAACAGGCCCGTTTTAATTCAAAGTATCTTAAACTTTGTGGAGCTTCATCATCTTGACGGAGTCGATGTGGATCTCGAATGGGAAGCCGTAACGCCGGGTTATAGCGGATTTGTTTTAGAATTAAGAAAAGGCCTTACGGAGCATAAAAAACTTTTAACAGCCGCATTGCCCAATAATTCCCGTTTCGAAAATATAAATTCAGCAGCCTTAAATGCATTCGACTTTATCAATATAATGTCTTATGACAGTACAGGGCCGTGGACACCCAATAATCCCGGTCAGCACAGTTCGATGAGCAATGCCAGGGACGGAATTGATTTTTGGCATAAACTTCAAAATGTTCCAAGTGAGAAAATAACGCTGGGAGTACCTTTTTACGGTTATAATTTTACTTATGCAACGGTGACCAGCTCCACATACGGCCAGATTGTAGAAGTCGGACCTCAATTTGCAGATCAGGATGAATTAGGAAAAATTTATTATAACGGAAGACCTACAATTGCACAAAAAGTGGAATATGCTTCTCAATATACCGGAGGAATTATGATTTGGGAACTCGCACAGGATTCTTTTGGCGACTATTCTTTATTAGAGGTAATTCATAAACAATATACCAGTTTAAAATTTAAAACTACCGGATTGTGCGGTAATTAAATTCAATGAGATTGTAGCATAAAAATAAATAATTGCTATTCTGCAGACATGCAATAATTTTTATTAAAAAAATCTTAATTTCTTATCTAAACAGCACATTTTTAAAGACTTATTGAAAATTGCAGCATGAGAAAGAAATAGTTAAATTGATGTATATAATATTGTAAAATTTAAATAAATGACAGAATTTAATAAGGAGAAAACGTTTTCGCAAAACGTATTATTGATTGTTTTATGTCGTTGGTTTAAAAAAAATAACCGTTTGTATAATTTATTTTTTTTAACAATACGTTAAGAATAAATTTACACCATAACTAACAAAATAAATAAACATGAAAAAAATTTTCTTAATCTTTATGATTGTTTTTACTGCGCAGGTTTCGCTTGCACAGGTAAAAAGTGTCAAAGGTATTATTACAGATTCTGATGGGATGCCGTTACCAGGGGCATCTGTTGCTGTACAAGGAGGTCAAAAAGGTGCTACAACCGATTTTGACGGTTTGTACGCAATCGAAGCACAAAAAGGACAAACATTGGTTTTTACTTATGTAGGTCTTGAAACACAGTCTATAGTGGTAGGTGATGCCGCTACAATTAATGTTAAATTAGTTCCGGCAGCTTCAAATGCTCTTAACGAAGTTGTGGTAACTTCATTGGGTATCAAGAAAACCAGAAAATCTTTGACTTATGCCGCTCAGGAGCTTAAAGGGGAAGAGTTAACTCGTGTAAAAGATGCTAACGTTATCAATACAATAGCCGGTAAAATTGCCGGTGTTGCTGTAACTAAAAGTTCAGGTGGTACAGGTGGATCTACAAAAGTAGTTATTCGTGGAAATTCTTCAATTTCTAATAGCCAGCCTTTATATGTTATTGATGGTATTCCGATGTTGAATTCAGGTTCAGGCCAGCCAAATGATTCATTTGGTAGTTTGTCGGGAGGTAACCGTGATGGAGGAGATGTAATCTCTCTTGTAAATCCAGATGATTATGAAGGGATGACTGTACTTAAAGGTGCTGCAGCTTCTGTGTTATATGGATCTCAAGGAGCTAATGGAGTAATTTTACTATCATCAAAAAAAGCTAAAAGTGGTAAAGCAAATATTACCGCGTCTTCTGTTACAACTTTTGAGGAAGCGGCATACATGCCTAAATTTCAAACAGATTATATTGCTGCCGCCGGAGCAGATGAATCTTGGGGTGCTAAACAAAAAACACCAGATCATGTAAAAGATTTTTTTAATACAGGAACTACTCAAATTACATCGGTAGGTTATTCACTAGGTACTGAAACTTCTTCAACTGCATTTTCTTATGCTAATACATCTGCTACAGGTATTGTTCCTGGCAACAGCTTGAAGAAAAATAATTTTGGTATTCGACAAACAGCTAAATTTTTTGGTGATAAATTAACTTTCGCAGCAAATGCAAATTATACAAGCCAGACTATTGCTAATAAACCGGTAAATGGATTTTACTTTAATCCTTTGACTGGTGTTTATTTAATGCCAAGAGGAAATGATTTTGAGTATTATAAAAATAATTTCGAGGTATATAATCCCTCTAGAAATTTAATGGCTCAAAACTGGATGACGAACAGAGATATTATGCAAAATCCATATTGGGCAATTAACAGAAACAAATCTGAAGATAAAAATGACTTTTTTAATGGAGCATTATCTTTATCTTATAAAGCAAACAATTGGTTAACTATTGCATCAAGATATAGTTACAACAGAGTAACAAGTATTTTTGATAAAAAAATATATGCTACCACACAAGGTACCCTTTCTAATGTAAACGGAAGATATATTAATGAAAACTCTTTGAGTACTCAACGTTATGGTGATTTAATAGCCACAATCAATACAAAAATTGCAACTGATTTTTCTTTCAATGCAAATATTGGTGCAAGTATCACTAATACGTTAACAAACGATAAGACAATTTTAGATTCTGGAATCAGTGGCGGATTAGGTATTGCAAACTGGTTTACACTTCATAATTTCAATAATAATACAGGTAATTATCAAACTGTGGACTCTCAAAGAGAAGTGCAATCAGTATTTGCTGCAACTACTTTTGGATATAAAGATATGTTGTTCTTAGATCTTGCAGGAAGAAATGACTGGTCATCTACAGTGTCAGATCCATATTTTTATCCATCTGTAGGTTTAACTGCCCTTATTAGCGAAATGACAACATTACCAGAATGGATCAACTTTGGTAAAGTTCGTGGTACGTATGCAAAAGTTGGTAATGATATTTATCCTTTTGTTAGTAATCCAACTTATTATTCTGCTCCAGGCGTATCAGGAATAAATCCTAAAGTAGGACCAAGACCAGGTGAAAAATTAAAACCTGAGCTGAAATCTGAATTTGAGTTTGGTACAGAATGGAGAATGTTCAACAACAGATTAGGTTTTGAAGTTTCATATTACAATTCTGAAACTAAAAATCAATACCTGCAAGTAGTAGCGGGAGTTAATGATCTTGGATATGATTTTTACGGAATCAATGCAGGAAGTATTGAAAACAAAGGTATCGAGGTCGTTTTAAGCGGAGGAATTATCAGAGGAGATAAATTTTCCTGGGATACCACTGTGAATTTTTCTCAAAACAAAAATAAGGTAAAAGAAATTCCTACTGAATTAGGTGGTAGAGTTAATTTAACTGAAGCAGGTGTAAATAGTTACAGATATGCTTTAATTGAAGGAAAGCCTTATGGTGTAATTGAAGGTATCAACTTCAAAAAAGATGCTCAGGGAAGAATTTTAATGAATGATGATGGTACTTTTCAAAAAACTGATTTCGAAGAAGTTGGAAATTCTAATCCGGATTTTATGTTAGGTTTTTCAAACTCATTTAAGTTTGGTTCTTTCTTTGCAAACGTATTAATTGACGGGCGTTTTGGAGGAGATGTCATGAGTTTAACGGAAGCGCAAAATGATTCATTTGGAGTTTCAAAAGCCTCAGGTGATGCAAGAAATGCAGGTGGAGTAGCAGTGAACGCAGTTAGAGCTAGTGATGGTGTTGCAGTAACGAATATACCGGCACAATCATATTACACACAAGTTGGAGGAAGAGCCGGTATTACTGGTGAATATATTTATGATGCAACAAATGTGAGTGTAAGAGAAGTATCTGTAGGATATAATTTCAATCCTAAAGCTTTACCTTTTATTCAATCTGCCAGTATTTCTTTAATTGCCAGAAACTTATTCTTTATTTACAAAGATGCACCTTTTGATCCAAACATTGCATTAAGTACAGGTCAGGGTTTACAAGGAGTAGATATTTATGGTTTACCATCTACTAGAAGTATCGGTCTTAATTTAAACGTAACTTTCTAAAATTAAAAACATGAAACTAAATAATATAACAAAAGCAGCTGTCTGTTTATCATTGTTGACCACATTTGGTTGCACAGATAATTTTGAAGAAATTAACACCAATAAACAGGGAATTACACCCGAACTATTGGAACAGGATTTCAACCATATCAAACAAGGTTTTGCACCAATATTTAATAATATACAGGTAATCACCGCAAATTTTGAGTGGGTATACCAATTACAGCAAAATCTTAATAGTGATATCTGGTCAGGATACATGGCTACACCAACTGGTTTTGCAGGAGGTGTAAATAACACAACTTACTCGTTAGTTGATGGCTGGAATGGATTTATATGGGATTATGCATATAAAAACGTAATGTATAATGCAGTAGATATTGAAAGAAAATCAAAAGGTAAATTTGATCAGTTTTATTCCTTATCATTGATTTTGAAAGTTGAAGGGATGCATAGGCTAACAGATACTTTTGGTCCTATTATCTACTCTAAATATGGAAATACCATTACTACAGAATATGATAGCCAGGAACAAGTTTATAACCAGTTTTTTAATGAGTTGGATATTGCTGTAGCAGATTTAACCAAGAGAGTTGATGACGGAGATACTGGTGAAGCTACTTTTAAGACAACTGATTTATCTGGCTACAAAGGTAAATATAAACAATGGGTGAAATTTGCGAATACATTGCGTTTAAGATTGGCCATGCGTATTGTAAAAGTTAATCCTGCATTAGCTAAAATACAGGCAGAAAAGGCAGTAGCTCACAAATTTGGAGTTATGGCATCAAATGCAGATTTGTTTAAGATTGTATCTCCGGTTTACACAAATCCACTTGCAACAATTAGCGGTTCATGGCTGGATATTCGTATGTCTGCTGATATGGAATCTATAATGGGCGGATATGATGATCCTAGAATCGAAAGTTATTTTGATCAATCAACCCAATTTACAGGTCAATATAAAGGCGTTCGTACTGGAATTGAAATTGCAGCAAAAGCAGATCATCAGGATTTTTCCGGTTTAGGAGCTGTTGCAAAAACAAACGAAATAGTTTTAATGACTACTGCAGAGGCTTATTTCCTTAGAGCCGAAGGTGCATTGAGAGGTTGGGATATGGGAGGCGATGCTAAGTCATTGTACGAGCAAGGTATCGCTGCTTCATTTGGACAAAGAGATGCGTCAGGAGTAGCAGCTTATATTGCTGATAATACAAAATTGCCTAAAGCATATGTTGATCCTGAGTTCCCGGTAAATAACTCACCAGCAGTCAACAATGTTACAGTTGCCTGGAGTGACGCTGCTACTAATGAGGTAAAATTGCAAAAAATTATTACTCAAAAATGGATTGCAGGCTTCCCTGAAGGTCAGGAAGCATGGTCAGATTACAGAAGAACGGGGTATCCTAAATTATTCCCTGTACTTAAAAATAATAGTGGCGGAACAATTTCATCCACTTTAGGAGTACGTAGAATTAATTTCGTTCAATCTGAAAAAGCAAGCAATCAGGCTGGAGTAGATTCAGGTATTGCTAAACTTAATGGTCCTGATACCGGAGGCACAAGACTTTGGTGGGATACTACAGCTCCAAATTTCTAAAAAAATAATATCAAAAGTTAAAGAATATAAGTTTGGTTGGAAAATGGTATAAGTAATGAGAGTTACTTATACCATTTCATAAACCAAAAGGGTAATTACTATAAAAAGAAAAAAATGAAAAGTGCTTTAGAAATTAAACCTGATATCAGCTATAAAAGCGCGGGAAAATTTGAAGAAACCAGATTTGAAAAAATCCATAATGAAATCTTCAAAAATTCTGCGGAAGCTTCCCTAATTGTAGCACATGAAATCGCTCAGTTAATCAGATCTAAACAAGAGAAAGGTAAATCTTGCGTATTAGGTTTAGCAACAGGTTCTTCTCCTATAAAAGTATATGAAGAATTGGTGCGAATGCACAGAGAAGAAGGCCTGAGTTTTAGCAACGTGATCACTTTTAACCTGGATGAATATTATCCGATGACAAAAGAGAACAATCAGAGCTATCACTATTTCATGCACCAGCATCTTTTTAATCACATTGATATTAAACCTGAAAATGTTAATATTCCGGATGGTACCGTTGCAATCGAAGAACTCAATCAGTATTGTATCGATTACGAAATGAATATTAAAAACGCAGGAGGTCTTGATTTTCAATTATTAGGTATAGGACGTACCGGCCACGTAGGGTTCAATGAGCCGGGATCACATATCAACTCCGGAACACGTATCATAACACTGGATCACATTACAAGAGTAGATGCCTCTTCCGATTTTAATGGGATAGATAACGTTCCGAAAAGGGCGATTACCATGGGAGTTTCTACCATCATGAGATCAAAAAGAATTGTATTAATGGCCTGGGGACAAAATAAGGCCGATATCATCAAAAGAACCGTTCAGGGTGATATCAGTTCTGAAGTTCCTGCCACTTTTTTACAAAACCATCCCAATGCCACTTTCGTATTGGATCAGTCTGCAGCAGTAGAATTAACCCGTTTTAAAACACCGTGGTTAGTAGGAGAATGTATCTGGACACAAGAATTAAAAAGCAAAGCAATTGTTTGGTTATGCCAAAAAACAAAACAATCTATTTTAAAATTAACAGACCGTGATTACAACAATAACGGAATGTCTGATCTTTTGGCGCAAGAAGGTTCTGCTTATGATCTGAACATCAATATGTTCAACGTATTACAGCACACCATTACCGGATGGCCAGGCGGAAAACCAAATACCGACGATTCACATCGTCCGGAAAGAGCCAATCCGGCCAAAAAAAGAGTGATTCTTTTTAGTCCACACCCTGACGATGACGTCATTTCTATGGGAGGAACTTTTTCAAAATTGATAAAACAAGGGCATGATGTACACGTAGTATATCAAACCTCCGGAAATATAGCCGTTACAGACGACGAAGCCTTAAAATTTGCTGAAGTTGCCAAAGATTTTGTGGGTGATGCAACAAGTGCCATAAATTTTAAATCTATAATTGAATTTTTGAATAATAAGTCAGAAAATGAGATTGATTCATTGGAAGTTCGAAAATTAAAAGGACTAATCAGAAGAAGGGAATCTTATGCAGCTACAAGATACATTGGCTTAAAAGATGAAAACACACATTTTCTGGATCTTCCGTTTTATGAAACCGGACAAGTAAAGAAAAACCCGCTGGGACCTGAAGATATTGCCATCGTAAAGGATATCATTGCCAGAATAAAACCACATCAGGTATTTGCAGCAGGCGATCTTGCTGATCCGCACGGAACACATGAAGTCTGCCTGAATGCGATCTTTGCAGCTATGAAGCAATTGAAACCGGAGAAATACATGGATGACTGCTGGTTATGGCTGTACAGAGGAGCCTGGCACGAATGGGATATTCACGAAATTGATATGGCTGTTCCGCTTTCTCCATCAGAAGTATTATTGAAACGTCACGCGATTTTATACCACCAGTCCCAAAAAGACAGGGTAATGTTTCAGGGAAATGATTCCAGGGAATTTTGGGTGAGGGCAGAGGACCGTAATAAAAATACAGCCATCTTATATGATGAATTAGGTTTGGCTGAATATGAAGCAATTGAAGCCTTTAAACGTTTTGATTACTAAAGTTGTTTTTTAAACCGATTCGGGTGAGAGCGAATCAAATTACAAAAATCAGATGGATCTCATAAGGAAAGTGAGGTTCAGCAGAGATCCTTCTGAGTTTTGTTTCTTTATCTATTATTAATGTTGTCTCCGGATAACATCTTTCAAAAACATTAAAATGAAATATTTATTAGTCCTACTATTAGCGGGTTTCACCTCCGGCGCTCAGATTCAGAAAGAGCAGCTCAACCTTATGCCCTGGCCTCAGAGTATTGTATTAAATGAAGGAAATTTTACTTTAACCAGAAATTTTAAAGTAAACATTACCGGAAATCCAAATCCAAGAATCTTTGGCGGTGTAACACGTTTTTTACGTCGTTTAGATGGTAGAACCGGTATCTTTTTCGAACAGGGTTTTATTGCAAAATTAAATGAAGTTCCTACAGCCGAGTTACAGATTAATTGTACCAAAAGCGGAAAGATTGCTTTATATGAAGATGAAAGTTATCATCTGGATATCACTCAGAACAAAATTACAATAAACGCAACCAGCGATTTAGGAGCGCTACATGGCCTCGAAACGTTATTGCAAATGGTACAGAATAATAGTACCTCATTTTACTTCCCAAACTCCCAGATTTCAGATTTTCCAAGATTTACCTGGAGAGGCCTGATGATCGATGCGGCCAGGCATTTCCAGCCGGTTGATGTGATCAAAAGAAATATTGACGCACTGGCAGCTATGAAAATGAACGTTTTTCACTGGCATTTAGTAGACGATCAGGGATGGAGAATTGAAACAAAAAAACATCCAAAACTAATAGAACTGGCTTCGGATGGATTGTATTACACACAGGAGGAAATTAAAAATATCGTAAAATATGCTGATGAGCGCGGTATTTTGATAGTTCCGGAAATAGATGTTCCCGGCCACGGATCAGCCATTTTAACCGCTTACCCGGAAATTGGCAGTAAAGTGATTACGCTGACTGGAGGAACTGCAGAAAAAAATATTCAGGGAACTGCTATTGCGACCTATGGAATTGAAAGAAATGCAGGTATTTTTTCGCCAACATTAGATCCTTCAAATCCTAAAACATATCAATTACTTAGTGAATTATTTGACGAAGTGTGCCCTCTATTTCCCGGGTCTTATTTTCATATCGGGGGAGATGAAAACGAAGGGAAAGATTGGGACGCAAATCCAAAAATTCAGGAGTTTAAAAAGAAAAATAAGCTAGCGACCAACCACGAATTACAAACGTATTTCACGATGCAGCTGGTGCCTATGCTTAAAAAACATGGTAAACAACTCATGGGATGGGAAGAAATTTTGACAAAAAACATGTCAAAAGATGCCATCATACATTCGTGGAGAGGACCAAATGAAGGAGTTATTGCAGGACAATCATTGGTAGACGCCGTAAAAAAAGGATACAAAACCGTTTTGTCGAACGGATATTATATCGATTTGATGTATCCGGTAGAAAGTCATTACCTGAATGATCCGATGCCAAAAGGAGCCGATTTATCTGCCGAGGAAAAAGCAAGGATTTTAGGAGGAGAAGCCACCATGTGGACAGAGCTTGCAACACCAACAACAATAGATTCAAGAGTTTGGCCGAGAACAGCTGCAATTGCAGAAAGACTATGGTCTGCCGAAACGGTTACCGATGTGGCAAACATGCGTAAACGACTTGAAGTAGTTTCGTTTAGATTAGAAGAACTCGGATTGACACACATTCGCAATAAAGCAGTTATCTTAAGAAACATCGCGAACAATCAGAACATAAAACCGCTGAGCGAATTTTCGAATGTTTGTGAACCGTTAAAAGGATATAAACGCAATAAAGGCGGAACTGAATATCAGATGTATTCTCCGTTTACCCTTTTTGCAGACGCCTGTACACCGGATGCTAAAGATGCTTTGGCCTTTGATGATGCAGTAAATCAATATTTAACCAATAAATCAACGGATAATAAGGCAAAAGTAGTGGCATATTTGAACAAGTGGATTGCCGTCAACAAAGGTTTAAATGAATTGAGTGCCAATGCACCTTTAGTTCAGCCTATTTTGCCTTTAGCTAAAAAGCTGAATGATGTGTCGGAACAATTATTACTTGTTTTGGATAACAAATCAACTTTAAAAGCAGATGATCTGAAAAAACTGGTAGAAGAATGTGACTCCAAGGATCATGCTGATGTGGAGCTGGCTGTTTACAAAAGTTTAAAGAAATTAATATAAAGTTTGGTTTGAATTAGTAGTTAGTAAGTTTAAGTTACCAGATTGTCTAGTTATCTCTATCAGAACGTTTCTGGTAGAGATAATTATAGTGACGAATTTATAACGGCTCTTTTAAACTTCAAAAATAAATTCAGAATCAATAATAAAAATAACCATTAAAATATTTATTAACCTTTAAAAACCAAATAAAAGAATACCCAAAAACATGACAATAAAGTAGAATTTTAGAAAGTAGAATTGCCCCCCAAATTTATCTTTTTTTTATTTATTACTAATTTTTTAAAAAAGAAGTATACATAAATATCAATCAATACTATTTGCTAATGATTATGGTAGAATCAGTAATAGTAATATTTATTTATAGAAGTAAATCGAATTAATTTCCAATGATTGCAAAGTTTCCATTTGCAGTCAGTTGAATCCCGATTATCGTTTTTATGTACTGAATTTCAGTATGTAAGTGATTGTAATTGGAATATTTTTTTCTATTAACCAATATTTATTAATTATGAAACATTATTACAGATTGCTTTTATTGTTATTGTTTCCCTTACTCGCGTCAGCCCAACCAGCTCACGGAAAGAAAGTAGTGGGGTATTATGCGCAATGGTCCATTTATGCGAGGGACTTTAACGTTCCGAAAATTGACGGAAGTAAATTGACGCATTTGAATTATTCTTTTTATGGGACAACTTTTGACCCTGCCCATCCGGAGAATACAAAACTTCATTGTTTGGATACCTATGCTGATTTTGAGCATATGGAAGGCGGAATTCCGTGGGATGCCCCTGTAAAAGGGAACTTTTATGACTTGAAAAAGTTAAAAGAAAAGTATCCGCATTTAAAAATTTTAATTTCTGTTGGAGGATGGACCAAAGGTCAGGATCTTTCTCCAATTGCCGCCAGCCCGGTAGCAAGAGCCGCTTTGGCTGCAGATATGGCGAACTTCATTGTTACTTATCCATTTATTGACGGATTCGACATTGACTGGGAATATCCTCTTTCCGGAGGAACAGACGGTACCGAGGTGATCAACGGGGCACCAATTCCTCCACAAAAGTACAGCCCGGACGACAACAAGAATTTAGTGTATTTACTGAAAGCAATGCGTCAGGCAATGCCCAATAAATTGGTTACGATTGCAGCCGGAAACAATGTTAGAAAAGTGGCGCAGCAATATTTAGGCCCATCTAACAGAGCACAGTACGGAATGACAGAAGACATTTCGACGTATTGTGATTATATTACTTATTTTGGCTATGATTTTGGTGGAAACTGGTATGATAAAACCTGCTACAATGCACCATTGTACGCCAGCGGAAACACAAATGACCCACTTTACGGAGCGACACAATCAGAATCACTGGATGAACTGACCAGTCAATACTTAAATGTGGTAGGATTTCCGGCGAATAAACTGATCATGGGATTGCCTTTTTACGGTAAAAAGTTTGATCATGTTGCCACGAACTCCACTAACGGATTATTCGTTTCAGCTCCAAGAGATATAGTTTCAGGCTGTACGAATCCGCAAAATCCAACAGGAACCTGGGATGGTCCGGCAGCCTGCGAAAAATCAGGAAGTATCGAAATTTGCGATTTAGTCGGAAATCCGGTGACCAATTCACACGCTTACTTAGATCCGACTACCATGTTGGTTACGCCAACGGCTGCAGCTGCAGGATGGGTACGTTATTTTGACAATACTACCAAAGTGCCTTACTTATACAATGCCACTTTAAAACAGTTTATCAGCTATGAAGATAAACAATCAATGGATTTAAAAGTACAGTATATCAAGTCCAGAAATCTTGCCGGAGGTATGGTTTGGGAATTATCCCAGGATACCAGAGGTGCTATACCGAACTCCTTATTAACCCAGGTAGATACTTCATTTGGAAGCGTTGTTCCCGGAACAGTAAGTATTTCAGGTTCGGTAAAAAACGGAGCAGCTTTAGTTCCGAATGTTACCGTTGAATTGCGCAACGCCAGTAATGCAGTATTGCAAACCGTAGTATCTACAGGAGGTAATTTTACCTTCAGCAACTTAACTTCAGGACAAAATTATATCCTTACAGCTGCAAAATCTACGTATACTTTTACTCCCGTAACGTTAACGAATGTAACAACAAACCAAACGGCAGTTGTTATAAACGGCACTCAGCCTTTATACACGGTAAGCGGAACAGTTCTTAACGGAGCAACAGGCGTTTCTGGTGTAACGGTTACAGCAACTTCTGGATCTACTGTTTTAACAGCAGTTTCTAATGCAAGCGGAGTTTACAGCGTAACAGGTTTAACAGCCGGACTTAACTTCACCGTTACAGCTGCAAAAACAGG
Source organism: Flavobacterium sp. ENC (assembly GCF_020991415.1). Classification (GTDB taxonomy): domain Bacteria; phylum Bacteroidota; class Bacteroidia; order Flavobacteriales; family Flavobacteriaceae; genus Flavobacterium. Next base: position 404,690 of record NZ_JAJMOY010000003.1, read on the forward strand.
ATTCTCCTACACGCCAACTTCAACCGTTTATAATGCAATCGATGCTAATAAAACGTTGAATTTTGCTCAGGGTGCACCAGTTGTTTATTACACCGTAAGCGGAACTGTTTTGAACGGATCAACTCCAGTTTCTGGTGTAACAGTTACAGCAACTTCAACAGCCGGAACTTTTACGGCAACTTCAAATGCAAGCGGCGTTTATTCGATAGGGAATTTACCGTCAGGCGGAAATTATACCGTAACGGCAGCTTTGGCCGGACAAACGTATACGCCGGCTTCAACAGTTTATACCAATTTAACTGCTAACAAAACATTAAACTTCTCTCAGGATGTTATTGTAGTTCCTTCCAATAAAATTAGCGGAACAGTTAAAAACGGATCAACTCCGGTTGCTGGTGCAAAAGTAGAAATCGTTTTGCCGTGGACAGACAATACACACAACTGGAAAAGCGTAATTGCCATAACAGATGCACAAGGGAAATACAGCTTTGATAATTCGGTTGTAGCGGGTTATAACACTGTTACAAGTCTTAAATTAAACAGCTGGGAAAATGGTGAAGTAAGCTATTTCCCTAATAACCTGGCAAACTTTGCTGTTCCTGCAAACCCAACGGTTTACAATTTTAATACAAGCTCTACCGCAAAATCAGCATTGGCTGCCGTTGTAAATTTAATCAGCGGATCGGTTAAAAACGGAACAACTCCGGTTGCTGGTGCAAAAGTAGAAATTGTTTTACCATGGACTGATAACACGCACAACTGGAAAAGTGTTTTAGCCACAACAGATGCATCAGGAAATTATACTTTTGATAATTCAGTTGTAGCAGGGTATACACAAATTTTAAGTTTGAAATTGAACTCATGGGAAAATGGTGAAGTGACTTATTATCCAAATAACTTAGCCAACTTTGCAGTTCCAACAACTCCAACGGTTTATAATTTTAACAGACAGGCAGTGGTTGCGACTAAACCGGTTGTTACCATCACAGCGCCAACAGCTTCGGCGATTGCTATCAATTTAGGATCAGCAATTAATTTTGTTGCAAGTGTTGGATTAAGTGCTGCTGATGCCACTACAATTTCCTCTGTTGTATTCAGTTTAGATGGACAAAGCCTGAGTGCTGCCAATTCTTCGGGAACTTATACAGCGATCTGGACACCGGCAGCAAATCAGTTTTCGCTTGCTCATACATTAACCGTTACAGCTACTGCATCAAACGGAACAACAGAAGCAAAAACATATAGTTTTACATTAACTTGTTCAGGTGCAAACTGTCCAAATTCATTGCCGGTAATTACATGGAATTCACCATCGAATACTACTGTAAACCAAAGTTCTTTCCAGGTGGTGCCAATTTCAGTTAAAGCAGTTGATAGTGACGGATCGGTTTCAGGTGTTACTATTACCATAAATGGAGGTACATTTAACATGACGGCAGGTGCCAATAATACCTATACGTACAATTTTACACCAGCTGCTTATCAGGATTATCCGGTTGTAATCAAAGCAACCGATAACAGAGCTGCTGTAACTACCTTAAACAATACCATTAAAATTGCTCCGGTGAGCACTAATAGATTTATCCCGCTTCCCTCTAAAATTATTTTAGGATATGCACATTCCTGGGAAAATGCTGGTGCTCCGTTTTTATATTTCTCTCAAATGGTGGGAAGTAAATTTAACGTAGTCGATTATTCTTTCGTAGAAACAGTGAATCGTGATGGTTATACACCAGTATTAACTACAAATGACACGAGATATCTGACCAATGGTGTTTTCAATAAGCAATTATTGAAAAATGATATAAAATCCTTAAGAGATAGCGGTGTTCCTGTTATTGTTTCTATCGGAGGTCAAAATGGTCATGTTGTTCTGGATAATGTAGCTCAAAAAAATATTTTTGTTAATGGTCTGAAAGCCATTATTGATGAGTATCAATTTGATGGAGTTGATATTGATTTTGAAGGCGGATCGATGAATTTTAATGCAGGAGGTTTAAGAGATATTTCCTATGCCGGTATTTCTGTTTATCCAAGATTAAAAAACGTAGTAGATGCTTTCAAAGAATTAAAAACGTACTATGGCCCTGGATTTTTATTAACTGCAGCTCCGGAAACACAATACGTACAAGGAGGTTATTCTACCTATACAGATACTTTTGGTTCCTTCCTGCCAATCATTCAAAACTTGCGTAATGAATTGGATTTGTTAGCGGTACAATTGTATAATACAGGAGGAGAAAACGGATTAGATGGTCAGTATTATGGTTCAGCTAAGAAATCAAACATGGTAACAGCCCTAACTGATATGGTCATAAAAGGGTACAACATTGCTACAACAGGAATGCATTTTGATGGTTTACCTGCCTCAAAAGTTCTTATTGCATTACCAGCTTGTCCAAGTGCAGCAGGCAGCGGTTATTTAACGCCGACAGAAGGAATTAATGCTATGCATTATTTAAGAACCGGAACCACTTTTTCAGGAAGAACCTACACAATGCAGCCAGGCGGACCCTATCCTTCTTTAAGAGGTCTAATGACCTGGTCTGTAAACTGGGATGCCTCTTCTTGTGGTAATTCATCTGAATTGTCTAAAGCGTATGCCGCTTATTTTGCTTCGCAGTCAGCAGCAAAAACATTGTCCCTTGAAAAAATTGAAGTGAAAAGTAACACAGTAGCTTATTTTAAAAATAATGCCTTATCGGTTACAAATGAAACAGAAGATATCGCTCAGGTGGATGTGTTTAATACGATTGGACAATCAATTGTAAGTCATAAAAACATTCAGAACAATAAAGAAGTACTGCTTCAAAACCAAAGTTTCTCCACTAAACAATTATTTATAGTGATAGTGACTGACAAGGCAGGAAATAAAAAATCATTCAAAGTCATGAACTTTTTAAACTAAGGTTTACGACAAAGAATGGAAAATTTAGAAATAAAAAAATTGGGACGGTTAAAATTGAGTTTGGTTATTTATTTTTTAATCTGGTTTTTATATTTCGAATAAATGCAGTGAATTGGGGTGATTTGTTATTTGGTTTTCACCTGAAGGAGCGCATTATGAACCCGACAATTTATTGTCGGGTTTTTTTATAGTTTAAATTTTAAAAATTATATCCTATTCTTACATGTAAATCAACTGCTACTTCACCTTTTTCGCTATTTATCTTTTCCAGAAAATGTCGGTAACCAACACCAAAACCAGTTTCATAATGAAAATTATTTCCTAAGTTTCGACGAATACCCCATTTTGGAATAATAGAAATAGTACTTATGACATCAACATTTTTGTTAGAAATAACAAATACATCGGATTGGTATTTTAAATTTAGCGCAATAAAATTTGCACTGTTGTTAGCTGTAACTTTATTATTAACAGCTCTTTTTTGAATGTTATAATAGTATCTGGGTTCTAAAGTAAGAACAGGAACTACTACACTGCCAATTTTGTCATTTGAACTCCCTCCAAATAGTCCTGCGTCTACTCCTAATTCGCTTTTTAATGAAAGATTAGATAATAATCTGCTTTCATTGTTAACCCAAAAGCCTAAAAAGCCGGTTTGTATGCCGAAAATTGATTTTTCTAAGGTTGCTTTTTGCTGCGAAAGAACTTTTACTCCAAATAGCAGCATAAGGATAAGTGTCATTATTTTTAATACTTTCATAGTTTAGTTATTAATAAATTTCTATTCCCAATTTAAATCCGGCACTTTCAATATTATGATAATCGACCTTTTTATTGGATGAATTAGTAAATGTTTTGTATAAATTTTGATGGGAATAACACAATTCAAAACTGCCGAGAACCTTTTTGAAAATTACGAATCTGTACCCGACACCTATTCGCATCAGGACACCGAATTTTTCAACTTGTCCCAAATGCCCCCCTAAATCAAAAGAGGTTGATAAACTTTCTTTTGTATCGTTTAAGACCCATTTAATCCCACCAGTAACCGGGATATAATCAATTTTTGGCTGATTTATAAATTCGTATCCACTTCCTGCCCTAAAAGCAAAATGTTTAGAAATATAGTAGTCTAAATGTATACTAGTTCCCAGTATTTTAGATTTAGTACTAGTTTCGGAGATCTCATTATGTTCTGAAGGGATCTTAAAATCGTAAGGGAACAGGAGTAGTGCTGAAGCCTCAATACTAGGACCCCGATCCTTAAATTCTCTATTTTGAGAATGAACTATTATTGGGATTAATAGTAAAATTTTAAAAAACCATTTTAAATCCATGCCATGTTTCATTTTTTTTAGCCATTCCGTACAGACTAGTGTTTATGTAGTGCCAAAAATAAAATAACAAACACTTATTTTATATAAGTTTTACTTTACATTTATAATTTTAATAAGTAAATTATTTCTTATTTTTGTAAAAAAAAATGCTTTTAGAAAATTTACGAAAGATTAGAATTATCAAGGGATTTTCTCAGGACTACGTAGCTGATCTATTAAACATATCTCAGGCGGCGTATTCGGATATAGAAAGAGGTAAGACGAAAATTAATTTTGAAAAATTAAAAAAAATAGCTTCCATTTTTGATCTTGAAATTAGCAGTATTATTGACTTTCACGAAACAAAGAAGCTTGATAAATTAGTTTCTGATCATGTTAGTACAACTCCGGATGAGATGAAAACGATAATGGATCTTTTTGATAAGGAAAGACAATTATATCAGGAACAAATAGATAATTTAAAAAGCGAAATAATTTATCTGAGAAATAGATTAGATAAAAAATAAAAAGATTAATTCAGAACATTATGAGGATATGTTTTTAAGTACTTTTGGATTTCAAAAATTGTAGTAAAAAAAGTTCATGCCAAAATCAAACAACTAAATATGAAAACCTTTTCTATTCTTAAATACGTATTTCTTGTCGTTGGTCTGGGATTGCTGACAGGGGCTTTTTTTCTTTATCAGAATAAAAAAGCTTTTTTAGAAAAAGCAGTCAGCGCTCAGGGAACAGTTGTCGAATTACTGGAATCCAGATCTGATAATTCTACAACCTATAAACCTGTAGTATCCTTTACAACCAAAGAAGGCAGGCAGATTGAATTTACTTCTTCTGTAAGTAGTAATCCGCCAAGTTATAGCGAGGGTGAAACTGTTGAGATCTTGTATGATCCAAGAGATCCTAAAGAGGCTACTATTAATGGTTTTATGTCGATATGGTTTGGTCCGTTAATTGTAGGTTTTTTGGGAACAGTTTTCTCTTTAGTGGGTTTCTTCATTATTTTATTTAAAAATTTAAAACAAAGGAGATCACAATACCTGCTTGATAATGGCAAGCGTATTGCAACAAAATTTGATAGCGTACAATTTAATAACAGCTATAAAGTAAATGGCAGAAGTCCCTTCCAGATTTACAGTCAGTGGCTGGATACGCATACGAATGAATTATATATCTTTAAAAGTGATAATATCTGGTTCGATCCTACAGATTTTATAAAAATGGACGAAATCAAAGTGATGATTGATCCCAAAAATCCAAAGAAGTATTTTATGGATATTTCCTTTCTACCTAAAGTGAATAATTAACTAGAAATACGTTTTTTCATTTTCCTAATAACACAAAAAAGAAAAATCGTGTAGACCATTTTAATCTGCAAAATCTGTGTATTATCAAAGTCAAAGGACGATATCAAAATTTTGCGAACTTTGCGCAATTCCCCAGCGTTCATTGCGGTTAAAAATCAAACAAATTTCCGTGAAAAAATAAGTACTTTTGAACTTAAATTATTCCATCCAGAATTCATGCAAAGATCAATCAGCATACTACTAACATTCTTACTGTTTAACCTTTCAACAGCCCAGACAAAATTTGGAAATCCGGAAGTTGATCCCTTTCAAGTTCAAAAAAACTTTACAGACTGGTCAGCCTATCAGAACAAAAATATCATGCTTTCCAGGGATTTTGTGGCACTTGATGTTCTTTCAAAAGAAATTTCAAAAGAATCTTTTTTAGATCAGTTAGCAAACGGCAATTTTATTCCAATCCGTTTAAAATCAGAGAATTCGATTTATTATTATAAACTGTTTAAAATCCAGCCCAATTCAGATACCAGTATAAAAGCCACCATCAATCAAATAGGTTTTGATGCGCTTAAAAACTATAAAATGGAAGGCACAGCTTTTCCGAAATTTTCATTTAAAGACTTAAACGGAAATGAAGTTTCAAACGAAACGATGAAAGGGAAAATTATTGTAATAAAATGCTGGTACATTCACTGCACGCCCTGCATAAAAGAATTTCCGCAGGTAAATCGTCTGGTGGAGGAATACAAAGACCGGAAAGATATTCTCTTTGTCAGTCTTGCTGAAGATTCGCCAGAGCAATTAAAAGTATTTTTAGCGAGAAAACCATTGTCCTATGCAGTTATTCCGGATATGAAAATCTACATGAATGAAACATTGGATCTAAATGCTTTTCCAACACATTTTATCATAAACAAAGAAGGTTTAATTGCGAAAGTGCTGCCGAATTTCGAAAGTCTGGAAGTGGCATTGGCGAAGGAGAGTAAACTGTAGTTTTTTTTAACTATATAAGTGATGTAAGTTTATGTTACACAATAAAGTTGTGGCTCACTGATCCCGGAAGACGCAAAGTTTTTACCTTTTGGCATTTTTTAGTTTAGGTTTAAATGAACTGATATAACTTATATGGTAGAAAATTTCCAGATAAAGTTATTTCTGTGCTTCCCTGTTATTTTGACCAATGTGATCTTTATTTGAAATAATCCCGCAAAGGCGCAAAGACGCAAAGTTTTTTCTTTTTTTAAGTTAATAAGTTCAATCTTAAATGAACTGATATATAACTTATATGGTAAATATTTTACGCAAAGTTTTTTTCCTTTTAAATGGTTTTGAAATTAATAGCCTCAGTTTAAATAAACTTATATAACTTATATGGTAGAAAATTTCCAGACAAAAGTTTTTGTGCTTCCCTGTTGTTTTGACCAATGTAATCTCTAGTTGAAATAATCCCGCAAAGGCGCAAAGACGCAAAGTTTTTTCTTTTTTTAAGTTAATAAGTTCAATCTTAAATGAACTCATATATAACTTATATGGTAAATATTTTACGCAAAGTTTTTTTCCTTTTAAATGGTTTTGAAATTAATAGCTTCAGTTTAAGTGAACTGATATAACTTATATGGTAGAAAATTTTCAGACAAAATTTTCTGTGATTCCCTGTTGTTTTGACCAATGTAATCTCTAGTTGAAATAATCCCGCAAAGTCGCAAAGACGCAAAGTTTTTTCTTTTTTTAAGTTAATAAGTTCAATCTTAAATGAACTGATATAACTTATATGGTAAATATTTTACGCAAAGTTTTTTTTCTTTTAAATGGTTTAAAATTAATAGCTTCAGTTTAAGTGAACCTATATAAGCAGAAAATTTCCTCCTAAAGGTTGTTTTCTTTGTTTCTCTGCGTCTTTACGTAAAAAATATTTTTCGGAGAAAAACTTAGCACCTTGGCACCTTTGCAACTTAGAACCTTTTTCCGTACTTTTGCACCAAATTAATTAAAAAGACATTCATGTTAACAGTCAATAATTTATCAGTTCAATTTGGCAAACGAATTTTGTTTGACGAAGTAAATACGACATTCACACACGGAAATATTTACGGCGTTATTGGAGCCAATGGTGCTGGAAAATCTACTTTTCTAAAAATCATTTCAGGTGATATCGATCCAACTTCAGGCCACATTCATTTAGAGCCCGGAAAACGTATGTCGGTTTTAAACCAGAATCACAACATGTTCGACGAGCATACTGTTCTGGAAACCGTTTTGATGGGGAATAAAGTTTTGTACGCTGTTAAAAAAGAAATGGATGAACTTTATCTGGATTACAACGATAAGAACGCAGACAGAATAGGGGAGCTTCAGGTTCAGTTTGAAGAAATGAACGGATGGAATGCCGATTCTGATGCTGCTGCAATGTTGTCTAACCTTGGAATCAACGAAGAGCACCATTATACATTAATGGGCGATCTTGAAGGAAAAATTAAAGTACGTGTGCTTTTGGCGCAGGCCCTTTTTGGAAACCCGGATTTGCTTATTATGGATGAGCCTACCAACGATCTGGATTTCGAGACAATCGCCTGGTTAGAAAATTTCCTGGCAAATTACGAAAATACTGTAATTGTAGTTTCTCACGACCGTCACTTTTTAGATTCGGTTTGTACCCATATTTCTGATATTGATTTCGGAAAAATAAACCATTACTCAGGAAACTATACCTTCTGGTACGAGTCCAGCCAGTTAGCAGCAAAACAACGTGCGCAGCAAAACAAAAAAGCGGAGGAAAAGAAACAGGAATTAGAAGAATTTATTCGTCGTTTTAGTGCGAACGTTGCCAAATCGAAACAGGCAACTTCCCGTAAAAAAATGATCTCTAAACTGAATATTTCAGATATCAAACCATCCAGCCGTCGTTATCCGGCGATCATTTTTGATCAGGACCGTGAAGCAGGAGATCAAATCCTGAATGTGGAAAATTTAAGCGCTTCTGTAGATGGAGAAGTTTTATTTAAAGATGTGCATCTGAATATGGCAAAAGGCGACAAAATCGTTCTTTTTTCGAAAGATTCACGTGCTACAACGGCTTTCTACCAGATTTTAAATAATGAGCAAAAAGCAGATTCCGGGAATTTTGACTGGGGAATTACCACCAATCAGGCCTACTTGCCGGCGGAGAACCATTCGTTTTTTGAAAATGATTTGAGTTTAGTAGACTGGTTACGTCAATATGCAAAAACAGAAGAGGAACGTGATGAGGTATTTATCAGAGGGTTTTTAGGAAAAATGATTTTCTCCGGAGAAGAAGCCCTAAAAACAAGCCGTGTATTATCAGGAGGAGAAAAAGTACGTTGTATGTTATCCAGAATGATGATGGAGCGCGCTAATATCCTGATGCTTGACGAACCTACGAATCACCTGGATCTGGAATCGATCACGGCTTTTAACAACTCCTTAAAAAACTTTAAAGGATCTGTAATTTTCACCACACATGACCACGAGTTTGCACAAACGGTTGGTAACAGGGTAGTGGAGTTAACACCAAACGGAGTTATCGACCGTTACATGACTTTTGACGAGTATCTGGAAGATGAAAAAATTCAGGAGCAAAGAAAGAAAATGTACAATCTGTAATTCTTGTGGTTGTAAAGAATCAATACTAATTAAGGATTAGAAATATTTAGTAAACACTTGCAAAAATCGTTTTGCAAGTGTTTTTTTCTTTTTTAAGATTTTCGTGGTTAAATCAGTTCGTTTTATCGCAACTCTCAGCACTGATTTAGTATCTATTTTTTAGCATAGATAATCCCTGACTTAATAGTTATAAAACCATCCTTTAAGTTTTCGATGTTTTGGACGGGATCTGAATTGGTGATATAAATATCTGCACGTTTACCCGCTTCCAGAACACCTCTGTCTTTCAGTCCAATGCTTTCGGCTCCGATTTTAGTAGCACTTATCAGTGCATCCCTATTGGTGAAATTACAGTTGGTAATCAGTATTTTTATTTCTTTGAATAACGGAGTAGTGCCGGCTTCTTCAAATAAGTAAGGCCAGTCTGTTCCTGTAGATATTTTTACTCCAAGTTCATGAGCTCTTTTGGTTACTTTCATACCATCAAAAAAATTATTGTTTTTACCCATATAGTTGGTTGCATCGAGTATAATACTGTTGGCTTTCATTAGACGTAAAAGTTTATCCATTTTTAGGGTATCGATAGCAGGTGGTTTTTTATGATGATCCATTTTTCCTTTCGAAAAATCATAGGGAATGTCAAACGCATGCGACATGGAATTTACTTTTGCCTCTGCAACATCGGTTGGTGTAGCAGGAAATACTGCTGCATGGCTCCAGCATTGTAATTTTTGTCTGTTAGCCTCTTTTACAATTTTTTTAACGATGCGGGGACTTAGGTCATTATATATTTTGATCCCGGTTACACCTGCACCTTTAGCTTCTGCCACGGCCATTTTAATATCTGTTGTGTCGGTAATAGTGCGTTCCCAGGGCGTATCTTTATCTTCTTTAGAATGCTTTCTCATTAAAGTAAAATAGGCTGGTCCTGCAAATTGCGCGGCATAAAAAATAGAGGGCGCGGGTATTTGGTTCAGATTAGACGCACGTTTGTAATCGGCTAGGATAATAGCGTTACCAGTCATATCCCGGACAGTTGTGATACCGGCATCAATCATCCTGGAAAGTTGGTTGCTCATATATTTAGCATTCTTTTCCCTGTCGGGATCAGGTGCTGTGGCCAAATGTACATGTGTATCTGTTAATCCGGGAAGTACGTACTTTCCGGTAATGTCAATTATAATTGCTCCGATATAATCATTTAGATTATCATCATATAAAATTGCTGTTATTGTAGCGTCAGTAATTACGATGCTGCCTTTGTGTAATTCAAATTTATCGTCAAATATAAAACCATTCTTTAGTATGGTGACTTTAGCGATTTCCTTACGTTGTGCGTGTACTGTTAGTACGGTACATACAAAAAGTAAAAAAAACAGAACTATTTCTTTTTTCATTTAAAGGATTTATAGTATGGAAAATTATTATTTATGGGAAAATTTACAGCATTCCGGGAACCAGCGTTATGGCTATAAGCTCTGGCTCGTGAAATAACTGGTAATTCGAATCAATGAATTGTTTTAATATCCGGGATTTGGCTTAAGTCCCGAACGGTCTATTTCTGTTTGGGGAATGGGCAAAGCAAACCGATCAGCATCAGCAGGTAAGCCCGTGCCGTCTGTTCTTGTAAAGCCCAATCCAAGTCTTTTAAGGTCTGTAAATCTAAAACCTTCAAAGGCTAACTCTCTTCTTCTTTCGTTTAAAATTTCGCTGCTTAGATCATTTCCTGAATAATCACCTAATCCACGTGCATTTCTAAGTTTATTGAGATTTGTCAATGCGGCACTGTTGTTGTTTTCATGTAAATACGATTCTGCCAGTATCAGATATAATTCAGGGACTCTGATCAGTTTAAGATCGATGTTTCCGGGGTCAAATGCAGCTGCGTTGGTGGTTCTGGTCCCGGCTTGTTTTTTAGGATAATAACTGCCTTTTATAAGGGGATGATTTTTAAAATAGACTGTAAATCGGATATCTTTATTTTTATCGTAAAGATTTAGTAAATCATCAGATACCGAATACGGATAACTCGAATAAACCGGTATGGCCAGAAGTGCTGCTGTCTGTCCGGTCTCGGTTTTTTCAAAACGGATCCTGAAAATAATTTCGTTAGATTCATCCTTATCCCATTCTTTTTCCAAAGCACTTAACGTATTGTCTAATTTATATCTGCCGTCTGCTAATGCCAGATTAGCATTCAGGACCGCATTTTTATAATCAGCGGTTTCATGATAGACTCTGGCCATTAAAGCGTAAATAGCGGTTTTGGATATTCGGTAGGAATTAACGGTATTGTTTGCTAATGCGGCGGCTTCCTTTAAATCAGTTAAAACATAACCAATAACTTCCTGTGTCGTGTTTCTAGGCTTGATTGTCAGTAAGGCATCAGTTTCAAATCGGTAAGGAACTGCCAGTGCGGTTTTGTTTGTGTTGTAAGCAGGAGCATAAAATCGATAGAGATTATAGTATAATAAAGCACGCAAACCCAATGCTTCTCCTAAAAAAGTGTTTTTGTTTTTTAATGAACTTGATCTCGCCTGTTTTATAATGGTATTGACATTATAAATTGCCTGGTAGGAAATCCTCCAGAATCCTTCGATCCCGCCTGTAGAACTGTTGTACGTTAGCGGATATAAGCTTTCTACACTATTGTCGAAAGAATAATCATTGGGGTCTGCAGAGGCTAAAAGGTCATCACTAATGGCTTCGGGAATTGTATAAATGCCAAACGAATACCCATTAAAGTCTTGTTTCATAAGGCCATAAACGCCATCTAAAGCACTTCTGAAACCACTTTCCGTCTGAAGCAGCGTAGCGGGAGCTAATTCGTCCAGAGGCTGCTTGTGTATAATATCATCAGAACAGCCGGAATATAAAGCCAGTAGTACTGCTGTAAAAAGTAATTTTATATTTGTTTTCATAATCTTGTCTATTAAAAATTAGCATTGAGACCAAATGAGTAGCCTCTTAGAATGGAAGAGGAAAGTCCGATACCGCCACTGGCAGTCGCATATTCCGGATCTATGTAAGACACGGCTGTTTTTGTGAGCAGGTTTTGTCCCTGAACGTAAATTCGTAAACGCTGAATCCCTATTTTATCCGAGACAATTTTGTTGAGCGTATAGCCGAGGGTAATATTCTTCCATTTAATGTAGGACGCATCCTGAAGAAACTGAGAAGAAGCTTTGTAGTCGGATACCATGGGCGATGTTGGCCGGGCCAGATAGACCTGCCTTATGGCTAAATCTGTCTGATCGCCCGGATTTTTCCACGCAGCTGCTACAGTAACATGCTGGTTAAAAGCAGGGTTGTTGTATAAGTTATAAATGCCTTCATTTAAAACGTAATGTCCTCCGGCATAAGAGATCAGGAACGACATATCAAGGTTTCTAAATCGAAACGTATTGGTCAGGCCACCATGATATTTAGGTATAGAGGTTTTATTGACAACTTGCCTCAGACCGTTAATCTCGTTGGTATTAGAGGCTATTCTGCTCGTATTGTAGTCTGTCAGCTTCCCGTCCTGTGACCGATATTGATTAAAACCCATTTTCGGATTTACGCCTGCCCAGTCCGTGATATAAAAAGACCGTATGGCACTGCCTTCTTTAAATACCGTAGATCCTGAATTTACCAGCATATCTTTTTCATTCGACAAGGCTAAAACGGTTCCCTTATTAAACGCAATATTAAAATCGCTGGTCCACGAAAAATGTTTGTTTCTAAAATTTAAAAGGTGAAGGCTTATTTCAAGACCCTCATTTCTGAAATCTCCAATATTCGAAATCAATTCAGTAAAACCGGAAGTCAAAGGAAGTGGTTTACTGTTTAATAAATTTTTGGTGTCTCTGATATAATAATCAATTGTTCCGGAAATACGATTTCTAAACAAGCCATAATCCAGACCAATGTTCTTGTTGTTATTCTTTTCCCAGGTTAAATCTGCGTTTTCTCCTCTTGTTAAGTAAGGTACAGCGCTGCCGGCATAATTTATCTGGCTTCTGTAACCATATAAAGACTGAGAAGCAAAATCTCCAATGAAATCATTGCCCGAAGTACCAATACTGGCTCTTAATTTTAAAGAGCTGACATGGATACTCTCTTTAAAGAAATCATCATGGATATTCCAGGAAGTTCCGACAGACCAGAAGTTTGCATATTTATGATTGTCCCCAAAACGGGAAGATCCGTCTCTCCTGCAGGATAAGGATAAATTATAAGTATTGTCAAATGAATAATTTAATCTGGAAAAATAAGATAAGGAACCGGCATGAGATTTTCTTTCACTAAGGGTAGATACGGTTTTTGCAGCACTGATGGTTTGTATCGCATCAGAATTGAAATCTCTGGCAAAAACAGAAAGGCTGTTCGTTTCGTATTCGTTAAATTCATTACCCATTACGATGTCAAAATTGTGTTTTTTAAACTTTTGGGCTATCGTTGCTGTTAGTGTTCCGGTGTAGTTGTTATTATCACCGTTAGCGTAGCTTAATACACCTCCGTTGACTATGACTTTTTCGAAACTGCTGCTTTTTGTAGTATTGTAATTCGCTCCTAAAACGCCATTTAAACTTAACCATCTAAAAGGTGTATAGGTAAGGTTGACACTTCCTCCAATATTTTTTCGGTTGGCACTTACATTGGTATTATCGCGAACATACAATGGGTTGTAAGGAATTCCGGAAGAATTACCAACATCCAGAAGTCTCAGGGGATCTCCATTCTCATCAAAAACAGTTAGCCACGGATTTAATAAAAAGGCATTCGAAAACGGAGAGCCAATCGTTCGTTTATCTTCTTCGTTTACATTTCCGAAATTTCCTGAAAATCCGACTTTGAACCGGGTACCCCAATCAAAATCAACCCGCGTCGTTGCCGTGTATCTTTTGTAGCGGCTGCCAAAGATATTATCCACATTATTATACGTGACAGAGGTATAATAATTGATCTTGTCTGAACCTCCGGAAAAAGAAATGTCGTTTTCTCTGTTGATTTCATTCTTTAGAAGAAGATCTGCCCAATTTATATCAGTATTGGAGTTTCTTCTTTTCTGAAGTAATGCCGGATTAGATTTATAAAAACCTAATGATTCTTCATAATCTAATTTTTGAGAACCATTCATTAAATCAGCTGTAAAGGATTCATCTGCTTTTTTAATTCCTAATCTGGTATTAAAACTAACCTGTAACCCTGCATTTCTGTTACCTCTTTTCGTAGTAACGATGATAACGCCGTTAGTTCCTTTAGATCCATAGATGGAAGTTGAAGCAGCATCTTTCAGAATACTGATTTCTTTTATGTCTGCAGCATTTAACGAAAAGGCTCCGAGTCCCGACCTCGGCATCTGTACACCATCCACAACTATCAGCGGTTCTGTACTCGCACTTATAGAACCAACACCTCTTAATAAGATGGAGGGCGGCGCATCGGGAGAGGTAAAGTTTTCCTTGACAAATAAACCCGGGACTACACCAATTAAAGCATCAGCAAAAGATACATTTTGTGTGTTTTGCAATACTTTGGTATCGACTTTTGTGACAGCACCTGTTATTTTGTTACGGGAAGTTTTTCCGTAGCCCACCAAAATAAGTTCATCCAGTTCTTTGGTACTGGGTTCCAGGGTAACATGGAGTAAAACCTGATCGGTAATCTTAATTTTTTTAGTCGTAAAACCTAAAAACCTAAAACTCAAAACATCGCCATTCGTAGCCGTTATTTCGAATTTACCATCAAAATCAGTAGTTGTCCCTTGTTTTTGATCGTTTACTACAATGGTGACTCCAATTAAGGGAAAGCCTGTGTGGTCTTTGACTATACCATGAATTTTCTGCTGACTTGAAATTTGATCTGTGATAGTTACAACCGACTTATTCGCTGTTTTTAACTTCTTACCATCATTCCCGGATTGTACATCCAGCACTGAAGCAATAAGAAAGAGAGCTGCTAGTTTTTTCTTTAACGATGTTTTCAAAGAAAATAAAAGTGCCGTACGGACTTTTTTTGAGGTCATTTTTTTCATACTTTTTACAGTTATTTAGTTTCGTTAGTAAATTTGTGGTTTGAATTTAAGAACGATAAATTAAAAAACCATAACCGATTTATAAGTGGTGGGTTTTAATTGATAACTGTAGAAAAAAATAGAAATTTGAGGCTTTTTAGTGGTAAAAAGAGACTGGTGAAATGTAAAACGGAAACGGCAAAGCGTTCAATGAGATACGACTTTTGCCTACCTGTTTTGGCAGTAAAAAAAAACTAATGAGGAAAAGAGGCAAGAGAGTACTTGCCGGAAGATGGATATTCTTTATAAAAAAAAATATTGAGGTAAAAAAAAAATCCCGTTACAGGAGCAACGGGATTTTTTTTATGTTTTATTTTCTGCCGAAAAGCTTAGCGAAAATGAAAATGATGATCGCAACAATAAAGATCACGATAAAAATTCCGAATCCCATTCCGGCTTTAAAAATGTCTCCAATAACTTCGCAACTTGTAAATGAAAATAGTATTACGAATACCATTAACAAACGTGTAATGTTCTTTTGCATGATTTTGCTGTTTTAATTGTTTTAAAAAGAATTTAGTATTCTAATTATCGTAGAATAAAATTACTTCAAACAGCAAAAAAATGTCTTATATAATTTAGTTGAAAAGTTCTATGATTTTGGGATTAAAAAAATATAGTTTTATTCCAGTTGTTCTAATTTCATACCTTTTAATGTTTGATGGTATCAAATAGTCATTGATGCATCATCGTTTGTTAAAAGTATTATTCTCCGATTGTCCCAGTCTTAACGTCTCCCGCCCGCTGATAACTCACCGCAATTACACCGCTCGGAGTAACGGTACTTTCAATTAATGCAAACCCCGCAGGAGTGGAGCTATCATCGAACAATTTTTTTCCCTTGCCAAGAATTACAGGATAAATTAAGAGTCCAAATTCATCCACTAAATCATGTTGAAGCAATAGCTGAACAAGTGTTGCGCTTCCCCAGACTTTAATGTCACCGCCTTCTGAATTTTTGAGTTTTTTGATGTCTTCTACGGCGGAAAGGAATTCAGAGTTTTCCCAATCGGAATTTTTTCTGGTGGAAGACAAAACGTATTTGGTTACGTCATTAATTCCCGGCCAGCCTTCCGCATGTTTGGGCCAATAGTCTTCAAAAATATCAAATGTTTTTCTGCCTAAAAGAATATCTGCAGGTTCCATTTGCTTTTGCATGACCTTGCCATATTCCTCATTACCAAATGGAGCCACCCAGCCTCCGTATTCAAATCCGCCCGATGTATCTTCTTCAGGTCCGCCCGGAGCCTGCATTACGCCATCGATTGTAATCATGGTTATGACGATTATTTTTCTCATGATGTTGAATATTTGTTCTGACTCATTTATTGGATATTTGTCATGACAAAAAAGGCCGTGTCAGTGTATTGTATATTTTATCTGTCAAAATGACATAAAACAAGAAAAGGCCTAATAATTGATATGGTAATAACTTATTAAATTCCAATTCTAATTTGGAAATAAAATATTAATTATTACTCAATTAAGAGGCTTACAATCTTGAAATCCGGGTGTTTTTGTGTATTTTATCGGATTAAAAGGTATTTCATAGATATTTTGTCGGTATCTGGGGGCAAATGTATATCAATTAGGTTTAATAAAAAATAAAAAAAAGTTAAAATTTAAATTTTTTTATTGTAGAAAAGAATGTTGCTGTTTCAAAGATTTATAAAGTGAGCTAAACAGTTTAGTTCATATTAACGTTTAATATACAATAAAAAATGAATATAAGTAATATTTATAATTTAGGATTAAGCCAATCCAAATTAGATTTCGTAGACGTAAAATTACATAAGGATAACAAGCTTTTTGTAGATCCTAGACTTATTGAAATAAGTCAAAATCCACTTGTTGTTAAAATGCAACATAATTTAAAAGTGTTTTTAGCTGAATTATTAGATAATATTAAAGCTGATAATAAAAAAAATATCAAATATTTAATGTCAGGTTTAGGCGAACCTAAAGAAACTAGATTAGGTCATTCAGAAAAAAACTTTGACGGGAATTCTGTTGGAGATAAGCTAAAACCGAAATTTCAATCTGCACTCAGTGATAGTGTTCTTTTGAAATACGGAGTCTTAAATAATCTTGGTGATTTTGATTTGTTTATTGATGATATTGGATGTGATAGAATTTCAGATATTACTACTAAAATTATTAAGTCAGTTCTAATTGAATATACTCAAGATCAATGTCTAAAAAGTTCTACACCAATACCAATGATTGAAGTTCATCAAAAATATTTATTTGATATAGATAAATTAAGATGGACGGAAAAGAAAGTTAATCTTCCTGTTTATCTTGGAAAGCCAATTATTTTTGTTCCAAAAGACATTGTTAGAAGAAAAAATGACGCTAATTCAAATTTAGGAAGCTTTTATAGATATGCAATTCGGAATTTTATTGCAAATGATAAAGAGCTAATCGAAGATGTGAAAGCTACTGGCAAAAACGATTTGGTTTTATTAAGGGATATAAAGCTAGCTTACCCTTCTTCGAAAGAATCATCACAAAAATGGTTAATTAGATTCCCAAAGCTTTTAGTAGATTATAAGTCGAATTTTTTGAATCCAAAATTAAGACCTTTGACAGATGATGAAATCGAAGCAATTGTTTATCATATTGCTTTATCTGAAGCTAGTTAAATTTAAAGCAGGCTAAGAGCCTGCTTTTTTTGTCTTTTTTGATTTCGTTCGTTAAAAAGGTAAAAAAAAGTGTTATTTTTGCCCAACCAAACATCACACTTAATTATGAGCCAAAAAGTATTACTTAATTCAAAAGAAGTTACTATCATACTCCATCGTTTGGCTTGTCAGTTGATTGAAAAACACTTGGATTTTTCGGATACGATTTTAGTTGGAATTCAGCCGAGAGGTGTTTTCCTGGCAGAACGCCTGAAACAAATATTAGAAAACGAATACCAGACACCGGAAATCTCTTTGGGTTATTTAGACATCACTTTCTTCAGGGATGACTTTCGCCGGACTGATAAACCGCTTGAAGCCAATAAAACACAAATAAATTTTATAGTCGAAAACAAAAAAGTCATTTTTATCGATGACGTTTTGTTTACCGGACGCAGTATACGTTCTGCCTTAACCGCTATTCAGTCTTTCGGAAGACCTTCGGAAATTGAATTGTTAGTGTTAATCGACAGACGTTTTAGCCGTAATTTACCTATTCAGCCCGATTATCGCGGTCGCCAGGTAGATGCCATTAATGATGAAAAAGTAAAAGTAAGCTGGAAAGAAAATGAAGGGGAAGACGCCGTGTATCTGATAACGAATTAGTTGAATCGGTTAATCGGTTATTTGTTTAATCGTTTAATCAACAAAAACAGACGATTAAAGGATTAAACAAATAAACGGTTAAACAAATCAACGATTAAACAACAAATGACAGAGAACGAAGCGTTTATTTATGAATCCATTTTTAATCAGGTTAGAATGGGATTTCTTTCTCTTGATGAGATCCAGGAGAATATCAGAGAAGAGATTGAAGACAATGAATTCGAAGACGAAATCTCAGAAGAATGGGCTTTTGACAAAATAAGAGAAGAATACCAAAAGTTACTTGCAGAAAGTAAACAATGGAAAAGCCCAACAGATACTGAAAAGCTAATAAAAGCGTTTGATGCCTTATGTGATGAAAATATAATCGCACTTCACAATGCAGGTTATACCACAAGTGAAGGCGAATATGAAGTAGTGGAAGTGGAAAGAGAACTTCAGGAAAACGAAGTCGAATCTGACGGTTACTGTTTTTATCACGGACAAGATTTAGAAAGAGCTGTTGCAATTGAAAACCCGGGTTTGTTTATCGCTTTCCAGAAAGTAGATAATGATGATGATCAAACAACAATTGAAGTCGGGAAACGAGTTGCCGAAGTTTTAATAAATAACGATTTTGCAATAAAATGGAATGGTTCGGCAACAACTAAAATAGAGATTCCGGGCTTCAGATGGCAGAAGATTTTTGACGAAGATGCGAGAGATCTCCAGGATTATAGTGAGGTTGTAGACAGAATGGTGCAATAGGGTAGCTGCTCCTTAAAGAAGCGTTGAAATACTGAATAATTTCAGTATTTCAGGAATTTGACAAATAATATTAAACAAACACAATGAAAGAATTAAGCGTAAATCATTTATTAGGAATTAAATACATCAACGAGAATGATATTAACCTGATTTTTGAAACTGCCGATCATTTTAAAGAAGTCATTAACAGACCCATTAAAAAAGTTCCTTCATTACGAGATATTACGATTGCCAACATTTTCTTCGAAAACAGTACCCGGACAAAACTTTCGTTCGAGTTAGCCCAAAAAAGATTATCGGCTGATGTGATTAGTTTTTCGGCAGCCCAGTCGTCGGTTAAAAAAGGAGAAACCCTGATCGATACCGTAAATAATATCCTTTCCATGAAAGTTGACATGGTAGTAATGCGCCACTCCAATCCCGGAGCGGCTTATTTTTTATCTAAAAATGTCAAAGCCAGTATCGTAAATGCCGGTGACGGCGCGCACGAACACCCAACGCAGGCTTTACTGGACAGTTATTCGATCAGAGAAAAATTAGGAGATGTTGCCGGAAAAAAAGTGGTCATTGTAGGCGATGTTTTACACTCAAGAGTTGCATTATCTAACATTTATGCTTTACAGATGCAGGGTGCTGAGGTAAAAGTCTGCGGACCCAAAACACTAATCCCGAGATATATTGAATCGCTTGGTGTTACGGTGGAACCGAATTTGCGTAAAGCGTTGGAATGGTGTGATGTTGCCAATATGTTACGTGTTCAGAACGAACGTATGGATGTGAACTTTTTCCCTTCAACACGGGAATACGCACAACAATACGGGGTTGACAAACCCTTATTGGATTCGCTTGGTAAAGAAATTATAATCATGCACCCGGGTCCGATCAACAGAGGAGTCGAGATCACCAGTGAAGTAGCCGATTCGAATCAGTCTGTGATTTTAAATCAGGTAGAGAATGGCGTTGCCATCAGAATGGCTGTTATTTATCTTTTAGCATCGAAGATTCAGTAGGTTTTTAGTCGCGGTTTTCAGTCTCAGTTTTTAGTCTCAGTGGCAGTATTCAGTCTCATTGGCATTCAGTTGTCCACCTGAGCGAAGTCGAAGGGCTTTTTGATTGCAAAGAGGGCTTCGACTTCGCTCAGCCTGACAAACCTGAAACCTGAAACTTCAAACATGAAACTTCAAACATGAAACATGAAACATGAAACATGAAACTTGAAACTTCAAACCTGAAACCTCAAAAAGAAACACTAAAAAAAACTTCGTACCTTAGTACTCATATTAAAGCGCTATACATTATAAAATGAAAGTAGATCAAAAAGGACATACCGTTACTATTAAAGACACACAGGGAGATTTTAATTCTTTCCTGGAAAAAGTAACGCAGCAATTTAAAACCTTTGAAAAACAAAATATTATAATAGATTTATTATCGCATACGGCCTTATCTGAAAAAGATATAAAGCTGTTTTTGCCACTTTCAAAGCAACAGAAAAAAGCCAAAAAATCATTTGTGATTGTAGTTGCGGACCTTGACTTTAATGCTGTTTCTGATAAACTGACTGTAGTTCCTTCTCTTTTGGAAGCGCATGATATTATCGAAATGGAAGAAATTGAAAGAGATCTGGGATTTTAAAGTTGATCTAATTGTTTATTTGTTTAACCGTTAAACTGTTTAATCGATTTGGCTGAGTTACTTTTTAACCATTAAACAATTTACCAAATAAACTAAAATTGTTAGCTGTTTAATAGATTTTATGTCATGTTGTAATTGATTTTATATGAAATTATAATTTAGGCGATTAAACGATTTACCAAATAAACGAATAAATATTTAATATTGAAATTAACGATACTCGGCTGTTATGCAGCAACTCCAAGAACAATTACCAATCCAACTTCGCAGGTTTTAGAAATTAAGAGCAGGATGTTTTTGATTGATTGTGGCGAGGGAACTCAGGTGCAGTTGCGTAAAAACAAGATTAAATTCTCTAAAATTAATCATATTTTTATTTCGCATTTGCATGGCGATCACTTCTTTGGACTGATCGGTACGATCTCCACTTTTGCGCTCTTAGGCCGAACTACCGATTTGCACATCTATGGGCCGAAAGGGGTGAAAGAAATTATCACTTTACAGCTGAGGTTATCCAATTCCTGGACAACTTATGATTTGTTTTTTCACGAACTGGAATCGACAGAAAGTGAAGTGATTTTTGAAGATAGCAGGGTTATTGTCAAAACCATTCCGTTAAAGCATCGCGTTTATACGAATGGATTTTTATTTCAGGAAAAACCCGGAGACCGAAAACTAAATGTGGAGGCTGTTCAGCATTACAATATCCACACGGCCTATTATCAAAAAATAAAAGGAGGAGGAAATGTAACGCTTGATGACGGAACCGTAATTGAAAACGAAAAATTGTCTTTCGATCCGATTCCTGCAATGAGTTATGCTTTTTGTTCCGACACCGTTTACAATGAAGCTATAATTCCGATTATAAAAAACGTAGATGTTTTGTACCACGAATCCACCTTTTTAGAATCAGAAGCTCCGCTGGCCTTGAAAACATTACATTCTACGGCAAAAGAAGCGGCAAGAATTGCACTAAAAGCAAATGCAAAACAATTGGTTTTAGGACATTATTCTACAAGATATGACGGCATTGAGCGTTTTAAAGAAGAAGCACAAGAAATTTTCCCGAATGTACTTTTAGGAGACGACGGAAGAAGTTTTGAGTTTGACTAAGTTGCTAAGGCTCTGAGTTGCTAAGGTTCTGAGGTACTAAGTTACTAAGGTTCTGAGTTACTAAGTTAAAAATTTAATATTCCGGTAAAGCCAAAATCTAAGATCTAAAATCTAAGAAGTCCAACAATCTAAGAAATCCAATAATCTAAAAATCTAAAAAATGAATGATCTAAGCAACTATAGAAAATCGTATGAAAAAAGCGAATTGCTTGAAAGTAAGATTCCTGAAGATCCGATTAATCTATTCAACAGATGGTTTCATGAGGTGGAAGATTTTGGAGCCAGCGGAGAAGTAAATGCCATGACGGTTGCTACAATTGGTCTGGATGGTTTTCCAAAATCGAGAGTCGTTTTGCTAAAGAAATTTTCAGAAGAAGGTTTTATCTTTTACACCAATTATAATTCGGAAAAAGGAAAAGCCATAACGGCCAATCCACACGTTTGTTTGTCTTTTTTCTGGCAGGAGATGGAACGTCAGGTGATTATAAAAGGAATTGCACAAAGAACATCTGAAAATATCTCTGACGGCTATTTTGATTCCCGTCCGGACGGAAGCAAGTTAGGTGCTATCGTCTCCAATCAGAGTGAAGTGATTCCGTCACGGACATTTTTAGAAGAAAACCTGAAAAAACTGGAGGAAGAATTTGAAGGAAAACCCATTCCGAGACCTGAAAATTGGGGCGGATTTCTGGTAACGCCCTTAGAGGTAGAATTTTGGCAGGGAAGACCCAACAGGTTGCACGACAGAATCCGATACAGTAGCCAATCTGATTTTTCATGGAAAATAGAAAGATTGTCTTCTTAGTTGTAAGAAATTTATTTAGCATACAAGCTTTGGAGTGTATTTCGTCGATTATGTTTGCAGTTTAAGTGCGGATTAGATAAGTTTGCCACGGAAAATTAGAATAAATATACTGAAAATAATATTTAAAGGATTTGCCCCAACATTTACTTTAAACGCTTAAGTATGCTAGTGATTATGAAAAAGATTTTGCGCACCATGATGTTCGTTGTGATGCTTATCACAATGAACTCATGTTTTGCAAAAACAGAGAAAAGGACTCATAACGACGTTATAATTGAAACACTGGATGACAATTATGCCTACAACGATGCTGAATTGGAACTGATGCAGCTTATTAACGATTATCGTGTAAGTATTGGCCTGAATGCATTAGAAAAAGTAAATCATATTTCAAACAGATGCGAAGAGCATAATAAGTATATGATTGCAAACAAAGTAGTAGACCACAACAATTTTGCTTCCCGATCGGAGAATATTGTAAAAGTGCTCTCTGCCAAAAATGTAGCCGAAAATGTAGCCTACAATTATAAAACTTCAGAAGCTGTCCTAAAAGCCTGGCTGGCATCTCCGGGACACAAAAAAAATATCGAAGGAAAATATACGCATTTTGGAATCTCTGTCAGTACGGATCCTGTAACAGGGAAGAAATATTATACCAATATTTTTGCGAGAATATAAATAAAAAACAATATACCGTTTTTTACTGAGTCGTTGTAATTCTATGAGTTACAACGTTTTTTTTTGATGTAAAAGAAAGGAAGGGATCAATCCCAAAACTTGTGAATAGAGAAAAAAATTACCGTACTATTTTTTTTAACCGCAAAGAACGCAACGATTTTTATCTGGGAATGTCTTATAAAACGCAAAGTTCGCAAAGCTTTGCGAACTTTGCGTTTTATAAAAGCTAAGAGGCAGAACTTAGCGTTCTTTGCGGTAAAAATAATTTATGTTTTCCAACAACATTTAGTGTTCATTAGTTTTTTTAAATAGAAGCGTTTCACTCAAATCAATTTCTGTTAAAAATTTCTTTAAATGTTAACACAATTAAAAAAAAGGGAAGTATTAGATTTTCTTTTGTAAATTAGAACTTCAATAAAAAAGAACTTCTTTCTACGATGTTTCTAAATCCTTTTGCTTATGAAAAATTTAATTTTAATACGACATGCTAAATCCAGTTGGGAAGCTCCTTTGAAAGATTTTGACAGACCTTTGATGAAAAGAGGCATTCTGGATGCCCATGAAGTATCCACAAATATTTCAAAATTTCTGCCAAAAACATATATCGTGTGGAGTAGTACTGCCGCACGTGCCTCGGAAACCGCTCTTATTTTTGCTCAAAATATTTCTTACCCTATAGAAAGTATCATATTCAAAGACGATCTTTATACTTTTGATGACAAACAACTCGAAAAAGTTATCAAATCATGTGATAATAGTTTCGAAAGCGTTATTCTTTTCGGACATAACGAGGCTATTACAAATTTTGTTAATAAATTTGGGGATGTTTTTATAGAAAATGTACCTACCTCAGGATTTGTGTCTCTGAAATTTGATTCAGAAAGCTGGGACAACATCAATAAAGGCAAGACACACAAAACAATTTTCCCCAAAGATTTAAAATAAATAAAGTGTACGAACAGAAATATATCGATAGAGAAAAAAGTTGGTTAGCGTTTAATGCAAGAGTGCTTCAGGAAGCAGCAGATAACACGGTTCCGCTTTTAGACAGGTTGCGTTTTGTTGGAATTTTTTCGAACAACTTAGATGAGTTTTTCAGAGTTCGTTATGCCGCAATCCGCAGATTAAGTCTGTCCGGAATTTCTGGCGAAAAATACCTTGGAGGAGTTTCCGCACATCAGCTGATTAAGGATATTACCGAAATCGTAATTCAGCAGCAATCGGAGAGTTTACGTATTTTGGGGAATATCGAAGCCGAACTGGAAGCCGAAAATATCTTTATCATCAATGAAGATCAGATTACAGAACTGCAGGAACGTTTTCTGAAAGACTTTTTTATTCAAAAATTAAGTCCGGAACTGGTGACTATTATTTTGAATGATCTGGCGGAGTTTCCGGTGCTGAAAGATACTTTAGGCTATTTGGCCGTTCGTTTGGAAATGAATACGAATGATGAGATTCGTTACGCTGTCATAGAAATCCCGAAAACGATAAACAGGTTTGTGGTACTGCCATCCGATGATGATAAACAATATGTGATTTTAATCGATGATGTGATTCGCCATAACCTTAAAAACATTTTTAATATTTTCGATTATAAAAGCGTCTCAGCCCATATGATCAAGATTACACGTGATGCACAATTGGATATCGACAGCGATTTGAGCAAAAGTATGCTGGAGAAAATTGCGACATCAGTAAAAGACAGAAGGATAGGCGAGCCGGTTCGTTTTATTTACGATAGTTTGATAGAAGAGGATACGTTGCGTTTCTTTTTGGATAAAATGAAAATCGTTGAGACAGACAGTATTATTCCCGGGGGAAGATACCACAACCGCCGTGATTATATGAGTTTCCCTAATTTAGGAAGATACGATTTACTTTATAAAACCAATGATCCGCTGCCAATTCCCGGCCTGAGTATGGGAGGAAGTATTCTGGAGAAAATCAGTAAAAAAGATTATTTATTACACGCACCTTATCAGTCGTTTTCGTATTTAACGAAGTTTTTGCGTGAAGCCGCTTTGGATCCGAAAGTAACCAGTATCAAAATTACGTTATACCGTCTGGCGAAGAACTCGCAAATTATCAGTTCGCTGATCAATGCAGCTAAAAATGGCAAAAAAGTAGTCGTTCAGATTGAACTTCAGGCACGTTTTGATGAAGCAACAAATATCTCCTACGCAGAGCAAATGCAAACGGAAGGCATTGAACTTATCTTTGGAATAAAAGGACTAAAGGTTCACAGTAAGATTTGTGTGATTGAAAGGGTAGAAGATGATAAAACGCGTCGTTACGGGTTTATCTCTACCGGAAATTTCAATGAATCAACCGCTAAAATTTATACGGATGTAACCTTATTTACCTGTCATCAGCAGATTTTAAAGGATATTTCTAAAATATTTGAATTTTTTGATATCAACTACAGGGTTCACAGATACAAACATTTAATCGTTTCCCCTCATTATACGAGAACGAAATTTGTAAAATTGATAGATCGTGAAATTTTGCACGCCTTAGCAGGCAGAAAAACACATATAAAATTGAAAATGAACAGTTTGTCTGATTTTAAAATGATCGATAAACTGTACGAAGCCAGTAATGCCGGAGTAAAAATTCAGCTTCAGGTAAGAGGAATCTGTTGCTTAATTCCGGGAATTCCGGGAATGAGTGAGAACATTGAAGCCATCAGTATTGTCGATAATTACCTGGAACACACCAGAGTTTATATTTTCGGAAATGCAGGTTTGACAGAAGTATATATTTCTTCAGCCGATTTTATGACCAGAAACCTTGACGGAAGGGTAGAAGTTACCTGCCCGATTTATGATCTTGAAATTAAGAAAGAACTAATTGACAATTTTAATATTGCATGGAAAGGGAATGTTAAGGTGAGATACCATTCCTATAAGTTAGATAATAAATACAAACCAAGAAATCATCATGCCCCATTCAGAGCGCAGCTTGAAACCTATAAGTATTACCAGAATAAAATTGATGCAATCGAAGATGCTGCAAAAAACAAGTCAATAACAAACCAAATTCAAATCATAAGGGAGCAATGATTAATATAAAGAAGCTTGCAGCAATAGATATCGGTTCAAATGCCATGAGGCTTCTGATATCGAATGTTGTAGAACAAGATGGCAAAGAACCGCAATTTAATAAAAGTTCACTTGTTCGTGTGCCAATTCGTTTGGGACAAGATGCCTTTACAGTTGGGGAAATTTCAGAAGAAAATATAGATCGAATGGTAGATGCGATGAAAGCATTCAACCTTTTGATGAAAGTACATAAAGTAGAACGCTATATGGCATTTGCCACTTCAGCCATGCGTGAAGCCTATAATGCCAAAGAAGTTGTGGCTTTGATTAAGAAAAAAGCCGATATAAAAATCGAAATTATTGATGGTAAAAAGGAAGCAGCTATCATTGCTTCAACGGATCTACATCATTTACTGAAAACAGACGAAACCTATCTTTTTGTAGATGTTGGAGGCGGAAGTACCGAATTTACCTTGTTCTCTGACGGTAAAATGATTAATTCGAGATCTTTCAAGGCAGGAACTGTTCGCTTGCTAAATAATATGGTACACGATATTGTCTGGGATGAAATCGAAAAATGGATCAAAACCAATACGCAGGACTATGAAGAAGTGACACTGATTGGTTCCGGAGGAAATATCAATAAATTGTTTAAAATGTCCGGGAAGCAACAGGAAAAACCACTTTCTTATATTTATATCAATTCACAATATGCCTATTTAAATTCATTGACTTACGAACAAAGGATTACAGAATTAGGTCTGAATTCTGATCGTGCCGATGTAATCATTCATGCGACACGTATTTACCTGAACGCCATGAAATGGAGTGGGGCACGCCAGATTTATGTTCCAAAAATCGGACTTTCCGACGGTATCGTAAAAGCAATGTATTACGGTAAAATTTAGTATTTAAACCTTAAGCAATATATTTTTTGCCACGAATTACACGAATTTCCACGAATTAGTATTTTACATTAAACATAAAAATTCGCGAAAATTCGTGTAATTCGCGGCAAACTTTTTTTAACACAGAATACAATAATTCGTAAATAAATGAATAAAACAAGACTTGAAGCCTTTAGTGATGGTGTGTTGGCGATTATTATAACCATTATGATTTTAGAAATCAAAGTGCCTCATGGAGTTGAGTTTGCTGATTTAAAACCGCTTATCCCGAAGTTTTTAAGTTATGTTCTGAGCTTTATTTATGTTGGAATTTACTGGAATAACCACCATTATTTAATTCATAGTCTAACCAAAATCAACGGGAAAATTCTTTGGGCCAATTTGCATTTACTTTTCTGGCTATCCTTAATTCCGCTAGCAACAGGCTGGATGGGAGAACATAACTTCGCAAAAGCTGCTATGACTTTGTATGGAGTAGTTTTACTGCTGTCTTCTGTAGCCTATTTTATTTTGCAAAGGACTATAATTATCAGTGAAGGGAAAAATTCAGTAATAGCAAAAGCAATAGGAAAAGATGTCAAAGGAAATGTTTCCTCTATTTTATACATAATTGGAATCGCCTTTTCGTTTTACAATGAATGGATCTCGGGAGCCGCTTACTTTATAGTAGCGATGTCCTGGCTTATTCCCGATAAAAGAATCGAAAGGGTTTTTACTTCAAAAAACTAATTTTCCTACTACTACAATGAAATCTGCTTTTCAATCCCTTCAAATAATTCCTCCGGATGAATTAGATCTGTTAGATGATGTAATTACAGTCAGAAAACTCAAAAAAGGAGAACTTTTATTGAAGGAAAATCAGGTTTGCAATGAAATCGTTTTTATTAAAAAAGGCATTTTGAGATCTTATTTTTTCAATCATCAGGGAGATGAAATTACCAATTGTTTTGCTTTTGAAAATGAATTTATGGCTTCCTTTTCAAGTTTCATTACCCAAAATATTGCTGAAGAAAACATTCAGGCACTTGTTGATACAGAATTGCAGGTCATCAGCCGTGAAAGTTTGGAGAAGCTTTATAAATCAGGCATTCACTGGCAGGAAATAGGCCGTAAACTGACTGAAATGGAATACGTAATACTTCAAAAACGAATGATTTCTTTTCAGAAGTTATCCGGAACCCAGCGTTATGAAGAACTGTATAAAAATCACCAAAAATACATTCAGTTGATTCCGCTTCAATATTTAGCTTCTTATCTCGGTGTTACGCCGAGACATTTAAGTCGTATCCGGAAAGCGATTTTTTAGGACATTTGTCCGGTAATCGGGAGATATTCCATTATTATTTTTGCTAAAAACAATATATAATAATGAGAAAAAATATTTTAGTGATTGGAGGAACAGGATTAGTGGGAAAAGTCATCTTGCGTTTGCTTCAAGGCAGAAATCCTGACTATAATTTGTTTATTGGAAGTCGTCATCCGGGAAAAGCAAGCAGTAATTTAGTTATTGATGTTACTAATCCCAAAACTTTCGATTGTATTATAGACCATAGAATCGATTTGATTGTAATGTGTACCAAGGATAGTAATGATAAGATCTTACAGTTTGCGATAAAAAATAAACTGGATTATATTGATATTACAAAACCAACTCCGGATTTAACTTTAGCGTACAATTTAGCACAGGAAAATAAGCAAAAAGTAGAGAGCAGGATTGTTTTTAGTTCCGGTTGGATGGGCGGTATCGTAGGCAGTTTGGTTGATTTAATGGAGCCGGATAAAGATCAAATTCAGGAAGCCAGTCTGTATATTTATTATTCTGTTAAAGATCAGGCTGGGAAAAGCTCTGCTAATTTTTTAGCCGAAAATGTATGTAAATCATTTATTGTCTACGTAAATAATAAGCCGGAAAAAGTCAGGCATTTTTTAAATTGGGAAAGATTTAATTTCTCATTCGGAATAGGAAAACGTCAGGTTTATAATCTCGATGTTCCGGATTTATTTATTTTAAACCAGATAGAAAAGATACCAACCGTTTTGGTAAAAATGACTTACAATTCTAAGTTGGTTACCAGTTTAATGGGATATTTTCAAAAATTTAAAATTTTCAACATCATGTCTCTAAGAGAAAGACAGTTTCTCTTTGGCTCCAGCGGAAAAGGAGATCAAACTGTTTTTGAAATGATTGTAAAAACGAAGGCTAAAATAAAGAAGTTGAGCTTGCAAAGTGTTAATGGACAGGCTGAGCTGACTGCATTTTCAACGGTCTTGCATATCGAGAAGATGCTAAAAGAGGTCTTATCGGGCGGAATCTATTTTAGTCATCAAATACATTCTTCTCAGGAACTATATGAAGCATTAGCAGGTCACCATAGTATTAATATTAAAGTAGGCTAATTAAAGATGAAAAAAATACTGATTATAAATGGACACCCGAATGCTGCAAGTTTCAATTTTGGAATTGCGGACTCTTATTTAAATGGTGCAATTGCTTCCGGGGCACAGGTAGAAACTATTACCATTGCCGAACTACAATTTAATCCGAATCTGCAATTTGGCTATCAAAAACGCACCGAATTAGAACCGGACTTACTGGATGCCTGGGAAAAAATTAAAAAGGCAGATCATTTGGTGTGGATTCATCCTGTCTGGTGGGGTGGCTTACCTGCTATCACAAAAGGATTTATTGATCGGTTGTTTTTGCCCGGAATGGCTTTTCAGTACCGGGAAAACTCAGTTTGGTGGGACAAATTACTAAAAGGAAAAACCGCCCATATTATTACCACTCTCGATCAGCCGGGCTGGTATTACCGCTTGTTTTATGGAAGACCCAGCGTCAATCAGCTTAAGAAATCTACTTTGGAATTCTGTGGCGTAAAACCGGTAAAAGTCAGCTATATCGGAATCATAAAAGGCTCTGGTGATTTTCAAAGAGAAAAATGGCTGCACAAAGTCTATAATTTAGGACTTCAGAATAAATAAGGGGGTAAGGTTTTTTTTGCCACGAATTACACGAATCTGGACGAATTTTTGATGCAAAGTGTGTAAAATAATTCGCGCTAATTTGTGTAATTCGTGGCCAAAAAGCCTTTGCGAACTTTGCGAAAATCCCTCGCGTCCTTGCGGTTAATTACGGCAGAATATTAAGTATGTAAATCCAATCCAAATGTAGAACGTAAAAGTTCAATGTTTGGGTTGATTTCCAGTAAGCGGTTGTAACGGTCCTGATCGTTAAAGCTGCGTTTGCTTTCGATAGTTTCGTTTACCTTAACCTCAATTGTAATGTCATGATTGTGTAGGTGACCTTTTAAATGTCCCAAAAGCCCGTGAATCTGGCTTTCAAAATCCAGTTTGGAGCCTTCATTGGGTAATTCCAGTGTAATTACCGTTCCGTCTAAAGTCGGGTCGTTAATCAATAACAACGATTGCATGATTTTTAAGCCTTTATCCCCGAGACGCTGTGCATATTTATTCCATTGCACTAACATTTCTGTCTCGGTAAATTCTTCAGTTGGAAGGACAGAGGAAGGTTTGACATACGATTTGGTACTGGCTTCCAGTTCTTTTTTCTTGCGGATACTCGATAACGAAAAAGCAGAAATTTTAGGTTCAGGGCCTGATTCGGGTTTTGTTACAGGGGTTTCCTCTTTTGTAGCTTCGACGATTGTTTCCGATTTCACTTCAACAGTCGAATGGCTATTCTGTCCCTCATTTGGAATTTGGGATTTCAAATTTGGATCTTCTCCTGAAGTGTTTGGAATTTGGGCTTTTGTAGTTGGAATTTCAACAATAGAATATCCCCCATTTTTAAAGTAAACGGGTGGAATTATGAATTGCTCAGCTTTTTTTTTTCTCCATCAAAATTGATAGAGGCTAACTGCATCAGGCATAATTCGACTAAAAGGCGCTGGTTCTGACTTAGTTTGTATTTTAAATCACAGTCATTTGCAATGTCAATTCCTTTTAATAAAAAGTCCTGTGAGCATTTTTGAGCTTGTACGCCATACATTTGCTGGGCCTGTTCACCCACTTCAAGCAAAGCAATAGTAGCGGGAGTTTTACTTACCAGTAAATCCCTGAAATGTGAAGCCAGTCCGGCAATAAAATGATGTCCGTCAAAACCTTTGGCAAGAATATCATTGTACGCCAGTAAAAGATCCGGAATTTTATTTTCTAAAAGTAAATCAGTAATGTTAATGTACGTTTCGTAATCTAAGACGTTCAGGTTTTCGGTAACGGCCTGACGGGTTAAGTTGGTTCCGCAAAAAGAAACGACACGGTCAAAAATCGATAAAGCGTCACGCATCGCACCATCTGCCTTTTGGGCAATAATGTGCAGGGCATCGTCTTCAAAATTAATTCCCTGACTTGCCGCAACTTCCGCTAAATGTTCCTTGGCATCTTTTACCGTAATTCTCTTGAAATCAAAAATCTGGCAACGGGATAAAATCGTTGGAATAATTTTGTGTTTCTCAGTCGTAGCTAAGATAAAAATAGCATGTTTTGGCGGTTCTTCCAGTGTTTTCAGAAAAGCATTAAAAGCTGCCGATGACAACATGTGGACCTCGTCGATAATATAGACTTTGTATTGCCCGGTTTGTGGCGGGATCCGAACCTGGTCGATCAGGCTTCGAATATCATCAACCGAGTTGTTGGATGCAGCATCTAACTCAAAAACGTTAAAAGCAAAATCTTCATTAGGATCATCATATCCGGGCTGATTTATTTTTCGGGCCAGAATACGGGCGCAGGTAGTTTTACCAACTCCACGCGGTCCTGTAAACAATAAAGCCGAAGCAAGATGATTGCTTTCTATGGCATTTAGCAAAGTGTTGGTAATGGCTTTCTGTCCCACAACATCCTTAAAGGTTTGTGGGCGGTATTTACGGGCCGATACTACAAATTGTTCCATATTCTTTTTTATTCGATAGCAAATATAGGCTGAAAATTGCCAAATCACAAATCTGAAATTGATAAATATTCAAGTGTATTTTGAGTGGTTTGAACAGGGGCAGGTAACATTTAATTTTAATACAGGCTTAACGAAATGGATGCCTGATAAAACGGATTTACTAAGCAAAAAAGCACAGATTTACATTAGATCTGTCTTCCTGAGCGAAGTCGAAGGAACGCAATAATAAACAATCAAAGTCCTTGTGAGGAATGAAGTAATCTCATTAGGATGATAAATTAAGCATTCCTGTTTTGTACTAAAAAATGTAGTATTTTAGCAGTAGCAACACCTGAAAAACTGCGTAAATCTTTTAAAAAGTGATGATTGGTGCGTTTTTTAAAATCCAAATTTTATGAAAAAATATCTGTTCCTCATTACGATTGTATTTTTTTCTTTTCAGATTCAGGCGCAGACGGCTCAGGATACGCTTGAGATTAAACGTGTTGCCCTGGCTTATATTGAGGCACAACACCATCCGAATCCGAAATTGATGGAAAGTGCCCTGCATCCGAGACTGGTCAAAAGATCCGTTTTTAGAAATAAGGAAACCCAAAAAGATTATGTGTCTGAATATTTCGCCGAAAACATGGTTATTCTGGCCGATACCTATAACGTAAAAGGAGATAAATTTCCCAAAAATCCAAGAAAAGAAGTGAAGCTGTTAGATGTTTCTTCCAGAACAGCATCTGTAAAATTACTGGCCGACACCTGGATCGATTATATGCATATTGTAAAAACAAACGGGGAATGGAAAATAATAAATGTACTCTGGCAATATAATGATGTGTCGCAACACGAATAGAAGTACTATTTTTATAAATCTTCTATTCAGAAACATATCTTAAAAAAAAAACAGTTATTCTCTTAATTAGCGGATATGAATGATAAACTAAAAATTATCGAATTCAGGGAAAGCGATTTAGATGCGTTGCGTGAACTATTTCTCAAAGTGCGTCAAAGTACTTTTGTATGGGTCGATCAGAGTACCTTTGATTTGCCGGATTTTGATGTCCAGACAAAAGGAGAATATATCCTGACGGCACTTTACGATGAAAAAGTTATTGGATTTATTTCGGTCTGGATGCGGGATAATTTTATTCATCACTTGTATATTGACGAATCATTTCATAAACGCGGAATTGGAAAAATACTTTTAAAAGCTGCTTTAGAGCGAACAAAGTTTCCGGTAATGCTGAAATGCCTGGAGCAGAATACACAAGCCGTTGCATTTTATAAAAAGACCGGATTTAGAGAGAAAGGACGCGGTGATAATGAAAACGGTCCTTATATTTTGTTTGAACTGAATCAGAAAATAGAATGAAAATCATCACCTGGAATTGTAATATGGCTTTCAGGAAAAAAGCCAGGTATATTCTGGCTCATCAGCCGGATATTCTGATTATTCCGGAATGCGAAAATATCGAAAACCTCAAATTTCCTCCCGATGTTCCGCTGCCAACAGCTGTACTTTGGTACGGCACCAATCAGCACAAAGGCCTTGGGGTCTTTTCATACAGTGAGTACAGGCTTGAACTTATGGATTGTCATAATCCTGATTTTAAAAACGTCCTGCCTATCGCAGTTACCAAAGGAAAAACAGATTTTATTTTATTCGCGGTATGGGCCAATAACCCACAGGACAAGGACGGACAGTATGTAACTCAGGTCTGGAAAGCCATTAATTACTACGAAAAACTGCTTGCTGAAACAAAGACGATTTTAATTGGCGATTTCAACAGCAATACCATTTGGGACAAACCCAGAAGAGCAGGAAATCATTCGACTGTTGTCAGTAAATTGGCGGAGAAGGGCATACATAGTGTGTACCATAAATTTTTTAATCAGGAACAGGGAAAAGAAATACATCCTACTTTGTTTTTATACCGTCACGAAAACAGACCCTATCATCTTGATTATTGTTTTGCCTCAAATGATTTTATGCAGGTCTTAGAAAGTGTTGAAGTCGGAAGCTATGAAGACTGGAAAATGTACAGCGATCATAAACCCCTGATTGTGAAATTTGGAATCTGAAGCAGGAAAGTTAAAGGGAACAATAAAAAAACAGATTCTATCAAAGCACATTTCTGCTTTGATTTAAAATTAATTTTTTACTGGAAAAAATATAAAACGTGAACGGGTATCATATAATTTATTAGTTCTTAATAGCCTTAATTTTAGGTTGTTAATTATTAAAAAATAGCATTATGAAAATGAAATCAATTTTATTGGGAATGGGACTTGCTTGCTCTCTATTCGCATGTACTCCAAAAGACACCGATATACAAAAAGAAATTGCCTTAAAATTAGGAGACAAGCCTGAAGTACAGGTTTTGGTACAGGATGGTGTTGCCACGATTACAGGTATTTGTAACGATGAGGCTTTTAAGCAAAATACAGAAAACATAGTAAAAGGGGTCAAAGGAGTAAAATCTGTTGTGAACAACTGCGAAATTCCGGCACCTCAAACAGAACCTGTTGCAGCGGCCGTTGTCATTAATTCGGACAGTACATTAGATAAATCGGTAAGTGATGTCGTAAAAGCTTACGATGGAGTAAGTGCTACCGTTGTAGGCGGTGTCGTAACACTCTCCGGAGAAATCAAAAGAAACCAGTTGCAGCCTTTAATGCAAAGTGTGCAGGAATTGAAACCTAAGAAAGTGGAAAATAAACTAACCATAAAATAAGGAGTGATGAGTTTACAGGAAAAATACAGCGCAGTAACCAATCTGGCTGCTGACTTAGGAATAACAAATTTACAGGTCAGAGAACAGGATAATGTACTCTATATTGATGGTACGGCCAATTCTGCTTCAGATAAAGACAAACTTTGGGACGCTTACAACAAAATAGATCCGGATTACAGATCGGCTGATGTTGTGATGAATATTGAAGTGACTGAAAAAGTTTCAAGAGAATATACAGTGGAAAACGGAGATTCACTATCTAAAATCGGAAAAGCATATGGCGTTTCCTGGCAGGACATCTACGAAGCCAATAAAGATATCATCAAAAATCCGGACCTCATTCAGGTGGGCTGGAAACTGAAAATACCAACAGTGTAATTTAATTTTGCTGTTTAGAAAAGTCCGTCGTCTGATGGACTTTTTTATTATTTTGCTTTTAACTGCAAGGCTTTAAGATTTAGCAAGGTTTCATAACCATTTTGCGTAGAATTTGTATCATTCTGAGGAACGAAGCATCTCCGCGACATCAAGAAAGGAAATCCCCCGTTCCCCAAAACGACAATTTTCTCCGTCCGATTATTGGAATTTGGAATTTAAAAAAAAATGGAATTTAAGTTTAAAAAATCACCTTCCCTTTATACTCAAATCCAATAAAATCTGTGCGGTTTCGGAATCGGAATCCGCTGAAAACCCTGATACATAAACTCCTTTTTTGCCGGAGTTTGATTTAATTCCGTATACAACTGCCTCATCGCCAGGGTCTGATTCCCCTTCGTATCGATACACATGTACAATTTCAAATTTTTCAGGATTCTTTTTAATTGCGTCAGAGTTTAAATTAAAATCGCAGGTAAATCCTTTCTCATGTAATTGATCTAAAGCTTTTGAAACAGTTGCGTAATGATACATTCTAGTCATAATAATCGTATTTTAAAATTATGGATTTTAAAGATAACTATTTTAAAATTAAATCATTACGAAAAACGTGAGTAAATCTGAAATTTAAAATCATTATTCTTAGTAGATAAATCGCTACTTTTGCCGCGCAGACCGCCTTATCGTCGTTCCGATTTATCGGGAGGGAGGAAAGTCCGGACACCACAGAGAAGCATAGCGGGTAACACCCGTCGGCCTTAGCAATAAGGCAAGGACAAGTGCAACAGAAAGTATGTACAGGTAATGCTGTAGTGAAACCAGGTAAACTCTATGCGGTGAAATACCAAGTATATCAGCATTTAAGGGCTTCTCGTTCGTTGCT
The DNA here is from genome assembly GCF_020991415.1 of Flavobacterium sp. ENC. GTDB lineage: Bacteria > Bacteroidota > Bacteroidia > Flavobacteriales > Flavobacteriaceae > Flavobacterium. Next base: position 441,031 of record NZ_JAJMOY010000003.1, read on the forward strand.
GAAGGGTAGGTAGCTCGAGCTTATGAGTAATTGTAAGCCTAGATAAATGATAAGGCTCTGATTTATCAGAGACAGAATCCGGCTTACAGGTCTGCATTTTTTATATATTTGTGAATCCATCTAACTAATTTTCATGAATATTCCTGTCCCCAATTCTTCGGATAAACCTAAAAAAAGTACGTTTAAGGTCATTATAACCAATCTTACCTTCTGGGTGCTGATCGCGATTATTGCTGGTGTTCTGCTCGGTCATTTCTCGCCTGAAAACGGGATGAAAATGGAAATCGTCGGCAAGACCTTTGTAGATATTATCAAGCTTTTTATTGGTCCGATTATCTTTCTTACCATTGTTCTTGGAATTTCTGGAATGGGAAACCTTAAAAAAGTAGGCCGTATCGGTGTAAAAGCACTGGGATATTTTGAAATTGTTTCGACTATTGCGCTGGCAATTGGAGTTACAATTGCTTATGTTTTTAAACCCGGAAAAATCGATAAAACAGGCCTGGCGCTGCAAGATGCGAGTCAGTATACGAATCATGCGGCCGAGAACTTCTCCTGGCTGAAATTCTTTCTTTCTAATTTTACGCTTCAGGTTTTACTGGCCGCAATTGTCTGTGGTATCGCCTTAAATTTTTACCGGAAAAGAGAACAGACTATTCTGGTTTTGGAACGTTTCTCAAAAGTAGTTTTTACAGGTTTGAAATATGTCATGTATCTCGCTCCAATTGGTGCTTTTGGGGGAATGGCATACACAATCGGCAAGTTTGGACTGCAAACTTTGATTCCGTTGGGAAAACTGATGCTTTGCGTATACCTGACCATGATTTTGTTTGTGTTTTTGATTTTGGGAAGTATCCTGAAATATTATAAAATAAGTATCCTTTCGATTTTAAAATATATCAAAGAAGAACTCTTACTGGTACTCGGAACTTCCTCTTCTGAAGCGGCTCTGCCCAGTATAATGGTGAAACTGGAGCGAATGGGCTGTAGTAAATCGGTGGTGGGACTGGTAATTCCGACCGGATATTCGTTTAATCTCGACGGGACTTCCATTTACTTATCGATGTCGGTAATTTTTCTGGCACAGTTGTATGATGTTCATTTGAGTTTTTTTGAAATCCTGAGCGTTATCGGTATACTGATGATTACCTCAAAAGGTGCGGCCGGTGTGACCGGAAGCGGTTTTATTGTTTTGGCGTCGACGCTGACAGCGATTCATAAAATTCCCGTTGAAGGCCTGGCTTTTTTATTGGGAGTAGATAAATTTATGAGTGAAGCCCGTGCCATCACAAACCTAATTGGAAATACGGTAGCCACAATCATAATTTCTAAAAGTGAACATGACTTTACAGAGCTGAATCTGGAACCTGTTGTGGAGGAATAATTTTTTAGTAAGGAGGATAGCACACGGATTACACAGATTATACGGATTTACAAGAATTTTTTATTTGAACTGCTATTTGAAGTCGATAAAACATCTAACATCTAACATCCAACATCTAACATCCAACATCTAACATTTAACATTTATCATGAAAACAAGAATAGGAATTTTAGGTCTAGGTGGAGTAGGCGGTTATTTTGGCGGACTTTTAGCGAAAGCATATCAGGAATCGGAAGACATCGAAATTGTCTTTATTGCCCGTGGTGAAACGTTAAAAGTAGTTTCAGGATCAGGATTGAAAATCATTACGAAGGATTCAGAAATGGTAGTTTTTCCAAAAGTAGTGTCAAATGATCCTGCTGTTATCGGTAAACTCGATTACTTAATTTGTGCCACGAAGACCTATGATATCGAAGAAAGTCTTCTTGCGCTAAGTAAATGCATTACCAAAAACACAGTAATTCTTCCTTTATATAATGGCGTTGATGCTCCGGAACGTATCAGTACCCTTTATCCGGATAATGAAGTGCTGCAAGGTTGTGTTTATATTTTTTCCATGATTGAATCACCTGGCGTTATTCATAACGTCGGCGCTCTGCAACGATTGTTTTTTGGATCTGAAAGCGCTTCTGTTTCCAAAATGAAAGCCCTGCAGGCCATTTTTAAAAACGCATCGATCGATAGTCATCTGGTAGACAATATTGAAGACACCGTTTGGGAGAAATTTGTTTTTATTTCGGTATTAGCGTCAGCAACCTGTTATCTGGATTTTAACATTGGACAAATTCTGGAAAGCCGGACGGGCAGAAATGTATACGTTTCGCTCATGAATGAAATTACAATGATTGCAGCCGTAAAAGGACTCAATCTTCCTGAGGATATTATTATGCAGACGATTTTAAAACTTGAAAAAACTCCTCCGGATACAACTTCATCGATGCATCGTGATTTGTTGGCCGGAAGAAATATAGAATTGGCTTCATTAACCGAATTTGTAATTAATGAAGGCCATAAATATGAAGTGGAGACCCCAACTTATCAATTGGTTTTCGATAAATTATCAAACCCAAAAGAAGCGTAGGTCTACGATTCGTCTTTTGTGGCACGAACCAGACTGATTCCCGACATAAAGAAAACGATTCCAAGTATTCCATAAATAATTAAGGATTTAATATCCCTTGTTTCGCCAGAAGTTCCTGCGAAAATAACTGCTGTGTAAATTAGGCCGATAATACCAAGGAGTGTAAGTAATCCTCCAAATAATCTTTTTAGGTTCATGATTTTTGTTTTTAAATGTTACCAACAAATTTATCTGAATTAATACTCAATTAGTTATATAATTACCGATTCCGATTATAAGATTTACATTGAATGAACTGTAAGAAAATAATTCAATTTCTATATCATGGTATTGTTTTAATGTTATATTTGCGCGCTGTTACTGCTTATTATTTTAAGGCAGAACATTGTAAAATAAGCTATGATAAAAAAAATACTTTTCTTTTTGTTGGTTTTGTCCTGTATAAATTCAAATGCACAGCATGCCAGAATATTTGCCAATATTTCAGCATATTCGCATTCTGACTTTCAAAACAATTCCTTTGTAGAATTGGGAGCTGGTTTAGAGGTAAAAGCCCATCGCTTTCTGAAACCCGAGATAGGAGTCAGTTATTTTATAGGAAACCTGGAGGATTACAGTAAAAAAGATGCATTGGGAAATACGCTCGATCTCAGAACCAGTAAGGCATATGCCCTTAATTTTAACCTGACACCCAAGATTTCGTTGTACAGTAAAGAAGTAAATTCGGGTGATGTGTTTATTCAGATCTTACCGAGATTTAATGTTTCAAAAATTGGCGCAGATCGTTATTATACGGTCATCAATCAGACGAAACCGTCGGCTTCTGTAACTACAAAAGAAACTGTCAGCGAATGGCAGCACTCGTTTGGAATAGGACTAGGAATCGATATTGTACTTTCGGATAAAAGTTATGATTCGCTTTCTGTCAATTTGTATTACAACGGAGTGAATATGGGAAAAGCTTTAACAGAAGTAAACCATTCCGGTTCAAGAGTTAATACGGAAACAGTTGGGGCGGGAATCAGCTATTATCTAGGATTTGAAAAGAAAAAAAATTAGATTTTATATTTTAAATTCAAGACCAATATTCCGGATACTCTCGATACTGATTGCAGCATCTTCCTTAAAATATTTCCGGATTTTACTGATGTAAACATCCATACTTCTGCCCGAGAAAAAATCATCATTGCCCCAAATAGCTTTCAGTATTTCTTCTCTTTTCAGCAATTGGTTTTTATGCAAATAAAAATACTGAATCAAAGCGGCTTCTTTTTCTGTAAGCTGCTGATTTTTATTGTTTAGTTTTAAAATCAGGCGTTGGGTGTCAAACAGATATAATCCAATCTGAATTTCTGCTGTTTCCGTTGAAAGGTCTTTTTGACGGCTTCTTTTTAAGATATTTTGCAAACGCAAAATCAGTTCTTCGGCTTCGAAAGGTTTTACGATATAATCGTCAGCACCTAGTTTCAGTCCAATGATTTTGTCTTCTTTTAGTTTTTTGGCGGTCAGGAAAATAAAAGGAATCTCAGGATTTATTCTGATGATTTTTTCCGCTAAAGAAAAACCGTCCAGTTTGGGCATCATTACATCAAAAACACAAATGTCAAAACGCTGGTTTTTAAAAAGATCAAGTGCGATTTCACCATCTTCTGCCCAAATTACTTCATAATGGTAAAGTTCCAGATATTGCCTGAGCATATTGGCAAAATCAAAATCATCTTCGGCTAAAAGTATTCTTTTCAATGGAAATGATTTAAACTTTAAACATAATCGTAAACACGGCTCCTTTTCCCAAATCGCTCATCACGGCAATCGAACCCTGGTGTGCTTTTATAATCTGATCTACGTAGTACAAGCCTAATCCAAGGCCTTTTGCATTGTGTATATTGCCTTGCTCAACCCTGTAGAACTTCTCAAAAAGCAGGGCTTGTTTGTTTTTGGAAATGCCGATTCCGTCATCTTCAATACTGATTGCAAACTCATCCTGATGCTTTCTTGTTTTTACGGAAATGTTGCTGGAACCATATTTTACGGCATTTTCCAGCACATTTAAAATAGCCGTGGTCAAATGAAATTTATCCAGAACCAAAACTGTTTTTTGCGTTTGAAAATCGGTTTCAATTGTAATTTTCGGATACCCAATTTTAAAATCTTCTACAATCGAAAGCAGGAAAGCTTCGGTGTTGATTTTTTCTTTTTGTAATTCGATTTCGTTTTCTGCCAGTGAGTTGGCCAGAACCTGATCGATTAAGCTTTGCAAACGATTATTCTGTCGCGAGATGGTATTCACAATCGCATGGAAGTTTTCGTCGTTATCACGAATATTTTTCTGTTCTAATATCTTTGTTGAAATGCCTAATGTTGCTAAAGGCGTTTTGAGTTCGTGTGTAATATTATTGATAAAATCAGTCTTGACGTCACTTACTTTTTTTTGTTTGATTAAGGCTTTGATCGCAATTATAAAAAGCATTATCAAAGTGAAAACAGAAAGTAAAGACAAAGTAAGAACAACGGCCATACGCCTTAAAATGATCATTTCCCAGTCGATTACCGAAATGTACATCGAATCTTCCGTCAGTAATTTATACTCCTGATTTTCAAATGTTCCATTCGTGGTCCCGACATAATTCCGAACTAGAAAAGCATGATTTAACGAAGCCAGATTCCCGTACAGTTTATTTTGTATCAAAGGTTTCTGAGAGAAAATCGTATCTGCTTTTTTGTTGTTTTGATACAGTACGAATTTGTTCAGGACAATGGCAAAATCAATTCGGAGATTCGGCATTTCCCTTTCAAACTTACGCTGGATTTTCAGCGTTAAGGCATCTCTGAATTCATTGTCAATAATATCATTTTGAATTGCAGCTTTAGATTTTTTTCCCTGAACGTACTTCTCGGTTAATTGTTTATAAAGCGCTTCTTTTTTAGCAACAATAACAGCATCAATATCACTGTAATTGTTTGAGATTTGCGCTATTTCATTTTTGATTTCGGTATGAAACTGGGCCACTTTATAATCATAAGTCGTCTTTACCAGATAGCATTGTACCGCCGATAAAATAATCAGGGCGACAACGGAAAAGGCTATTAATAAATTGATTCTTTGTTTCATACAGATCGAAAATTCATTCCAAAAATACTGTTTTTAAGATACAATTGGAGCATTAACTCCGCATTAACCTCCAATTAACTTTCGCGGCAATTTTTTAGAAGCATTTTTGCAGGATCTCAATCTGAAAATTAGTGTTAAATGAAAATTTATATGTTTTTAAAAATTATTCTCGCGCTGTTACTATTTTGTTTTTCAATTGTCGGAAACGCTCAAAATGAAATACCAAAAGACAGTATTTCAAATAAATTAGAGGAAGTTGTGATTACTCAGAACAAAAAAACGTTCAGCAATACCAACGGAAATATAAAAGTGGACGTTGCAAATTCGATTTATAATTCAATTCCGAATGCTGTTGATTTATTGGCGAAATTACCAACTGTTCAGATCAGTTCCGATAAAGAAAATATTACCGTTATCGGAAAGGGAAGTCCGCTGATTTATATCGATAATCAAAAAGCGGGAATAAATGACCTGAATGCTTTGGCAGTGGCCGATATCAAAACGATTGAAATTATTCAGAATCCGTCTTCCAAATACGAGGCAGAAGGCCGCAGCGTAATTTTAATTACAAGGAAATTTAGTAAAAAAGACAGTTTCAGAACGGAAATTTCGGAAGTCGCTTCTTTCAAAAAACAGTATAACAATTACCTCGGATTCAATTCAAATTTCAAAAAAAGTAAGCTTGAATGGAAAGCAAATTTCAATTACAATAAACTGCAGCCCTGGGAAAGCCACAGTATTAAATATCAGATTCCGCAAGCGAATATTGCCTCCGATTATGATGTAACGGCGCTTACCAAAAGAAACCAGTTTGTTTTTGGCGGAGGTTTATTCTACAAAATAAATGACGATGATTATTTTTCGGTTAGTATCAACAGCAAACTGCAAAAAGATTCTTTTGATATCAATACCACAACTTATAATAAAAACAACAGCGAAATAAATAATGTGATCACATGGACGGGAAATCAAAGCAAAAAGAATTTCGTCAACTTCTTTTTAAATTATCAGAAAAAGATAAAGCCGTTTGATGCACAGTTTTTTACAGGCCTGCAATATTCTAATTTTGATCAGGGATTGTTTACCGAAGTAAATGACAATTATAATGATACGCAATTCGAACAAACACAAATCAGGGATCAGAAATTTGAAATTAATTATTTTTCGGGAAGAATGGATATCGAGAAAAAATTTAAAAATGAAATGAAACTCGAATTTGGCGGTTTGTATTCGGCAGCAAATTCTAAATCGGATGTTGCTGTTTTTTATACCGCAACCGATGAAAACGAATTGAGTTTTTACAATTTCAAAGAGGCAAATATATCCGGATACACACAATTGTCCGGTAAAATTAAAAAAATCGATTTTTCAGTGGGGTTCAGGGTTGAAAACTCAAAAGTAACCGGAAAATTTAAAACAGACGAAGTACCCTTACTGGATAAAAACTACACGAATCTTTTTCCGAAAATGCAGTTTACAGTTCCAATAGACAGTGTTAAAAGTATTTCGGTAAACTATGCCAAAAGTATTTCACGACCTAATTATTCGTCTTTAAGTCAGGGTTCTACCTATATTAATCCATACTTTTTATATGCCCGGAATATTAATTTAGTGCCAACGATTACAGATGAGATTGTTGCAAATTTTCAGTATCATGACAAATCGGTCCGATTAAGTTTTACCAAAACCAATAATCCGGTTTACAATAGTTTTTCTTTTGATGATCAAAAAAACATCATGACGTTTAAAGATATCAATTTCGATAAAAGCGCTGCAGTATCCCTTGATTTTACGGTACCCTTTACCTATAAATTCTGGACAACGACCAATTCCCTGGTTTTCATTTTGGAAAAAATTGAAGATAAATCTGCAGTAGTGCTGGCCTCGGAACCTTATTTGTATTATTCTTCCAATAACGAATTCAGACTTCCAAAAGAATATGTCTTCACTTTGAATTTCTGGGGACTAACGAAGCAAAAAACCGGTGTTTTTGAAACAAATCCAAGACTTATTGTAGATATGGCCGTTTCAAAAACGTACTTTCAAAAATGGAAATTTACTTTGAGCTGTACTAATATTTTAAAAAATAACACTGAAACCGAAAAATTCACCATCAATACGATTTATTCTAAAGCAAGATATGTAGTGGATAATCATGAAATTTCAATCGCTATAAAATATTCCTTTGGGAAGATAAAAGAAACGGAATTTAAAGAGCGAAATATCGACGAAAACCAAAACAGAATCCGTTAAAAAACAAAAAGTCTCCTGAATTTCAGGAGACTTTTTAAGATTGAAAAGAAGAATTTATCCTTCGTCTTCTTCTGTAGCTTTATTAGATGTTTCATCGGCCATTTCTTCGTCGTCATCCGTAGAATTCAATTCGAAGAAGGTAAAAAAGGAACCGCCATAACTTTTCTGAAAGGAGAAATTACTCAAATGCTCCATTTTGGTATATTTGGAATGTTCGATAATCATCATTCCGTCGTCGTGAAGCAAATCTCTTTCGAAGACCGTAAGGACTATTTTTTCAAAAGTCGCCTGGTCTAAACCGTACGGAGGGTCTGCGAAAATAATATCGTAAGAAGTTTTGCAGTTTTCAAGGAATTTAAAAACATCGCTTTTTGTCGCTGCAATTTCAAAATCATACTCTGAGGCCACCTGTTTGATGAATTTTACGCACCCAAAATCGCCATCAACCGAGGTAATAGGAGCACTTCCTCTTGAAGCGAATTCGAAACTGATATTTCCGGTACCTGAAAATAAATCCAGAACCTTTAAGCCTTCAAAACTAAAATGATTGTTCAGCACATTAAACAATGCCTCTTTACTCATGTCAGTTGTTGGTCGTACAGGAAGGTTTTTGGGTGGAGAAATGCGGCGTCCTTTGAATTTTCCTGAAATGATTCTCATGATTGAAATAAGATATAATGTTTTTGATTCTGAGCAGTAGAGTAGTTGTTTTTTTCTTGTAACCTGCTTACATCCAAAAATGTAATGTTACGAATGTATTTATACGCAATGGCATAAAAAGGATCATTTTTGGTTATCGTTCCCAATAATTCAAGGTGAAAACTTTCGGGGTTTAAACTCAGTTGCTCTGCTGTGAAAAGCAAATAGTATAAAAAGTCTTCCGGTGTCTGATATTCGAATGAGTTGAACAGCAATAATTTTTGGTTCTGTACCACAATCAGTTCAAAATGGTCCGGATTAAAATTAACGATCATTTTTTTATCGTCGTTATTTTTAGAAGCTTCCAGTATTTTCTCAATTAAGATACTGTTGGCGTGTTTGTAATCGAAGGAACCTACCTGATCAATCAGAAAATTATTGATATTCACATAGGGAATGTAAACCGTATTCATCTCGTAATTTGAAATCTGGTCATACGTAAAAAAATCAGTTTCAAAAACTTTGGTATTGTATTGCAGGTAACTGCCCAGATAATTTTCATCAAATAAGGCAACAGGCACAAAAGTGGAAAGATTGTTACTGTGAATGACGGTAATGTCATCATAAGTCTCTTTTAATTCCGGATGTTTTTTAAAAGCATCACTATATAATTCCTCTATTTTGGATCCTTTTTGTGTGGGTGTAAATTCTACTTCATTAAACGAAGTGATGCTGTTATTAAGCGTATCAAAACAACAAAACGAAAATCCGCTCAGCGAAACCTGAATCGAAAGTTTTTTGTATTTTTTTGATGTGATATTCGTATTTTGAAATGCCATAATCTGATTTACAATTCATTACCTGTTGTAGTGTCAAGAAAGAATTTAGTTAAAAGACAAACTTACAAATTAAAAAGCAACAATAATAATTGCAATTTCAAAAACAACATTTTCTTAAAGTTACCGGCTTATTATATTTTTATTAATTCTGTAATTTTAATTAGCCTCTTTTTAAAAATATTATCATTAAAATCGATTCCCGAAATTGCCTTTAACGCTAAAAAGACCGTACTTTGTAATTCAAATTTATCCTATGAATTCATCACTGTTTTACAGCGTTTTACAAAGAAAATTCCCTTTTACCCCAACTTATAAACAGGATATATTTTTTCAGAAAATCGCTATTTTCCTGACAGAACCGGCCAATGACACCATTTTTGTGTTGAAAGGATATGCCGGAACCGGAAAAACAACCGTGATCTCAACAATAGTCAATAATCTGGGTGATATCAATAAGAAGTTTGTTTTGCTTGCTCCAACCGGACGCGCTGCAAAAGTAATCGCTAATTATTCGAATACACCTGCATTTACCATTCATAAAAAAATATATTTTCCTAAAAAATCTTCCGGTGGTGGAGTTGCTTTTACAAAACAAATCAACAAGCACAAAAATACCATCTTTATTGTCGATGAGGCTTCGATGATTTCAGACACAACTTCAGATTCTAAATTGTACGATAACGGATCATTGTTGGACGATTTGATTTCCTATGTGTATTCGGGGACCAATTGCAAGATGATCCTTTTGGGAGATACGGCGCAGCTGCCTCCTGTGAATTTAGATATAAGTCCGGCGCTTGATACGCAAACGCTGGGTATTCATTACAACAAAGAAATCGAACATATCGAGCTCGATGAAGTAATGCGTCAGGAAGAAAGTTCCGGTATTTTGTTTAATGCTACGGAATTACGCGAACTGCTGAAGGAATCTTTTATAACAGAATTTAAATTCAATGTAAAGAAATTCAAAGATATTGTCAGGCTTACCGATGGTTATGATATTCAGGACGCCATCAATACAGCATACAGCAATTATAGCATTGAAGATACGGCTTTTATAGTTCGTTCGAATAAAAGGGCCAATCAGTATAACGAGCAAATCAGGACCAGGATTTTATTTAAGGAAAGTGAACTTTCGGTTGGCGATTTCCTGATGGTGGTCAAGAATAATTATTTTTGGCTAAAGGAAACCGACGAAGCCGGATTTATTGCCAACGGGGACATTATTGAAGTGCTGGAGCTTTTCGGAATCAAAGAACTATACGGATTCAATTTTGCAAAAGTAAAAATCAGAATGGTCGATTATCCGGATCAGAAACCTTTCGAAACGGTTTTAATTTTAGATACCATAAAAAGTGAATCTCCTTCTTTGACGTATGAAGAATCCAACCGTTTGTACGAAGAAGTGATGAAGGATTATGAAGATGAATCTACCAAATACAAAAAGTTTCAAAAGGTAAAAAACAACGAATATTTCAATGGCCTGCAGGTGAAATTCTCGTATGCCATTACCTGTCATAAATCGCAGGGAGGGCAGTGGGACACGGTTTTTGTCGAACAGCCCTATCTGCCAAACGGAATCGATCGTGATTACATCAGATGGCTGTACACTGCGATGACACGTGCTAAAAATAAGTTATATTTGATAGGCTTTAAAGACGAAAGTTTTGAGCAGTAAATTAGTTTAAATTTAGAATAAAAATAAAAAAAAGTTTGCAATTTGAAAACTTTTATAATACATTTGTCTCATGAAAATTCTTGTAAAGAAGACGATTTTATATTATATCGAAAAATATCCGATCGCATCTACACAATTGTTAATCTGGTATAATGAGTTTTCTAAATTTCAGTTTAATAATTTCAATGAACTTAAAAATGTTTACGGGAACGCCAGTATTGTAAATAATAACAGAGTTGTTTTTAATATTAAAGGGAATGATTTTCGATTAGTAGTTTCAATTAATTTCCTGCAAAATGCTTGTTATGTAATTTGGTTCGGAACACATAAAGAGTACGATAAAATTAATGTGGAAACAGTAGAATTTGACACTACAATTTTAAACGATAAAAGTAAAGAAGGATGAATTGGAAAGTATTAAAGACAGAGGAAGATTATAATAAAGCCTCTCTAAGATTGATGGAAATTTTTCATGCAGAACCTAATACTCCGGAAAATGATGAGTTAGATTTGCTGATTCTTTTAGTAAAGGATTATGATGAAAAAAATTATCAATTGCCAGAGTTGGATGCTTTGGAAGTTATAAGATATAAAATGCAGGAAAGAGGTATGAAAGCAAAAGATCTTGAACCAATAATTGGAAGTAAAGGTCACGTTTCTGCAATTTTATCCGGAAAACGTGAAATCACTTTAAAGATGGCACAAAAGCTTAAGAATTATTTCAGCATTCCTGCTGATGTTTTCTTGCATAGCACCTAATAGTTCTGCTTAAATAATAAAAGAGGATAGTTAATAAATCGTTTTTTATCTAAATTTCACTTATTTTGACAACACTAAACGATTTACATTCGATTTCATCGACGTTTTCGAATACCGAAAAAATGCCGGTTTTGTTTTTGGGGCACGGCAGCCCAATGAATGCCATTGAAGAAAATCAGTTTGTAGCCGGTTTTCGTAATCTGGCGAAAACATTACCGCAGCCCAATGCTATTTTGTGTATTTCGGCACACTGGTTTACCAACGGAACCAAAGTGACCGCCATGCAGATGCCAAGAACAATTCATGATTTCGGAGGTTTTCCACAGGCACTTTTTGATGTTCAGTATCCGGCAAAAGGAAGTCCGGAACTGGCGCAGGAAACAAAAAAAATACTGGAACCTGTTCCTGTGGATTTAGATGAACACTGGGGTTTAGACCATGGGGCATGGAGTGTCATCAAACATTTATACCCGGAAGCGAATGTTCCGGTGATTCAGCTGAGTATTGATTATACCAAATCCGGACAATATCATTTTGAACTGGCTCAAAAGTTACAATCCTTGCGTCACAAAGGCGTTCTGATTATTGGCAGCGGTAATATAGTGCACAATTTACGATTGGTAGATTTCAGGAATTTTGACAAAGACAATTATGGCTTTGACTGGGCGATTGAAGCCCGGGAAACCGTTAATAACTATTTATTGGATGGCAATTTTCAGCCTTTAATCAATTTCGAAAAAATGAACAAAGCCGTTCAGACAGCGATCCCGACTCCGGATCATTATTTGCCTTTGCTGTATACTTTAGGGTTAAAGCAGGAATCGGAAGAATTAAGCTTGTTTAATGATAAATTGCTGGCGGGTTCCCTAAGCATGACCTCCGTAAAAATTATGTAAAAAGAACTTCGTGAAATCTTTGTGAATCTCTGTGAAAGAATAATTACGCAAAGCAGCACAAAGATTCCACAGAGATTCGCAGAGAAAAATAGAAAAATAAAAAATAGTAAGAATGAAAATAATAGCTGTAATTCCGGCACGATACGCATCCACACGTTTTCCTGCGAAATTAATGCAGGATTTGGGAGGGAAGACTGTAATTTTAAGAACTTATGAAGCTGCTGTAGCCACAAAATTATTTGACGATGTTTTTGTAGTAACCGATTCTGATTTGATCTTTAATGAAATTGTTGCTAAAGGTGGCAAAGCGATCATGAGCATCAAAGAACACGAATCCGGAAGCGACCGTATTGCGGAAGCTATAGCCAATTTAGACGTTGATATCGTCGTGAACGTGCAGGGTGATGAACCATTCACGGAAGCTGGCCCGTTAGAACAGGTTTTGGCTGCTTTTAAGAACGATCCGGATCAGAAAGTAGATTTGGCTTCACTGATGCGTGAAATTACGGATGAAGCAGAAATCAATAATCCGAACAATGTGAAAGTGGTGGTCGATCAGTCGAACTTTGCTTTGTATTTTTCACGTTCTGTAATTCCGTATCCGAGAGATAAAGATGCCGGCGTGCGTTATTTTCAGCATATCGGAATTTATGCTTTCAGAAAACAGGCACTGCTGGATTTTTACAGCCTTCCGATGAAATCCCTGGAAGCTTCCGAAAAATTAGAGCAGCTTCGTTACCTGGAATTTGGAAAACGAATCAAAATGGTTGAAACCACCCACGTAGGAATTGGAATTGATACCGCTGAGGATCTAGAGAAGGCAAGAGCTATTTTGAAAGACATATAAGAATGAGATAGTACGCGGATTACACGGATTTATACGGATTTTTATACCATGTTTTTTGTGTTTCACAGCTGTCATGCTGATCAAAGTTAAAGTATTGAGGCAGAAAAAAGTCGAACTATCAGGCCGAGCGAAGTCGAATGTCAGGCTGAGCGAAGTCGAAGCCCCCGCAAAGTATTTAATAGTAAAAGCATAAAAAAGCTCCAATCCTGGAGCTTTTTTTATATCGAAATCAAACTAAATTATTGATACAAGTTCGGAAATTTAGTTGGATTAACTTCATTCATCATGTTGTACACTTTCTCGAAAATATCTTCAGCAGAAGGTTTAGAGAAATAATCTCCATCTGTTCCGTAAGCAGGTCTGTGTGCTTTGGCAGCCAGTGTCTGCGGTTTACTGTCCAGATATTTATACGCATCCTGTTCTTCCAGGATTTGTTGTAAAATAAAGGCTGAAGCTCCACCTGGAACATCTTCGTCGATTACCAAAAGACGATTTGTTTTGGCAACACTTTTTACGATATCGTGGTTAACATCAAACGGAAGTAAGGACTGGATGTCTATTACTTCGCAATCAATTCCTAATTCTGCTAATTCGGTTGCTGCCTGTTCTACTAGTCGTAAGGTAGATCCGTAAGAAACCAAAGTAATATCAGCACCTTCTTTTAGTGTTTCCACCACTCCGATTGGCGTTTTGAACTCCCCAAAATTAAGTGGTGTTTTTTCTTTTAAACGATATCCGTTCAGACATTCAATGACCAGGGCAGGTTCGTCACACTCCAAAAGGGTGTTATAGAAACCGGCGGCCTGTGTCATATTTCTCGGAACCAAAACGTGGATTCCGCGAATAGCATTGATAATCATTCCCATTGGTGAACCCGAATGCCAGATCCCTTCTAAACGGTGTCCGCGGGTTCTGATAATTAATGGGGCTTTTTGTTTTCCAACAGTCCTGTATTGTAAGGTAGCCAAATCATCACTCATGATCTGAATGGCGTATAGTAAATAATCTAAGTATTGAATCTCGGCAATAGGGCGTAAACCTCTTAAAGCCATTCCGATTCCCTGTCCAAGAATAGTAGCTTCCCTGATGCCCACATCAGCAACACGGAGTTCACCGTATTTTTCCTGCATCCCTTCAAGTCCCTGATTAACATCGCCAATGTTTCCGACATCTTCACCAAAAATCAAAGTTTCCGGATATTTCGTAAACAGTGCATCGAAGTTATCGCGAAGAATCATTCTTCCGTCTAAATCTGCTTTGGCATTCTCTGCGTATTCAGGAAGAACTTTTTCTACTGAAAAAACATTTTGAGCGGAATCAGAATACAAATTACTGCTGAATTTTCCTTGTGTATCTGCGATATAATTGGTAATCCATTCGGATAATAAAGCTTTGCTGTTCGGAACTTCAATAAAACGCAGTATTTTTCTGGAGATGACAAGCATTTCCTTTTTCAAAGGCGATTTTATAGCACTTAATTCAGAAATGTATTTCTGGATTTTATCTTTATGATTGATGCTGGCAGCTGAAATCTGCTCCAATAAAACCAAAAGGTTTTTCTGGTCTTCGATAATTGGATTGATAAACGAATTCCACGCCTCTTTTTTAGCTTCAAGAACTTCTTTTTTGATTTCAAAATCAATTTCGGCCAATTCCTCCGGTGATGCAATATTGATGGCGATCATCCATAATCGCATTTGACGAATACAGTCGTAATCTCTTTCCCAACCCAGTCTTTCGGCATTTTTGTAACGCTCGTGTGATCCTGAAGTCGAATGTCCCTGCGGCTGTGTCAATTCATTCACGTGGATTAAAACCGGAACGTGCTCTTCACGTGCGATTGCTGCGGCTTTTTCGTAAGTTGAAACCAACTCGGCATAATCCCAGCCTTTCACTCTGAAAATTTCGTAGCCTTTTGAATCTTCATCACGCTGGTATCCTTTTAGGATTTCAGAGATGTTTTCTTTGGTAGTCTGGTGTTTGGCGTGAACCGAAATTCCGTATTCATCATCCCAGACGCTCATGACCATCGGAACCTGTAAAACTCCGGCAGCATTTATGGTTTCAAAAAATAAACCTTCAGAAGTACTGGCGTTTCCAATAGTTCCCCACGCAACTTCGTTTCCATTGACAGAAAATTTGTCTTTGATTGTAATCCCGTCAACATTTCTGTAAATTTTAGAAGCCTGCGCTAATCCTAACAACCTTGGCATTTGCCCGGCTGTAGGAGATATATCTGCACTTGAATTTTTTTGTTTTGTTAAGTCTTTCCAGGAGCCGTCTTCGTTTAAACTGTGTGTTACGAAGTGACCGCCCATTTGTCTTCCGGCAGACATCGGATCAAAATCTAAATCAGTGTGACCGTATAAACCGGCAAAAAACTGCTTTGGAGTAAGTTCTCCTATAGCCATCATGAAAGTCTGATCGCGGTAATATCCCGAACGGAAATCCCCATTTTGAAAAGCTTTTGCCATAGCAAGCTGCGGCACTTCTTTCCCGTCACCAAATATTCCAAATTTGGCCTTTCCTGTCAATACTTCTTTACGTCCTAATAGACTACATTCGCGGCTGGTTACAGCAATTTTGTAGTCGTTTAGTACCTCAGTTTTGAAATCTTCGAAAGTCAATGTAGTATTGTTTTTTTCTTTAATCATAATCTGGAATGGTCATGTTATGCGGCAAAATTACTTAAAAAGTATCAATAATCATAATTCATTAAAGTAAATATAATTTAATTATCTACAAGTAAATTGCTAAAAATACGTATATTTTTTATTGAATAATCAGGTTATTTGTGATATAAGTGAATATAATTTATCTTTTTGTTTAAAATTTATTCAATTACAACCACTTTCGGGTAAAAAGATTGACTAATGTTTTAGGAGAAAAAGTGACCACAAATCGTATTTTTTCATTGTATTTGTTTTGGGAAACTTCCCAGCCGTTATTGGAGTATACCGGAAAATAGAGTTCAAAGTAATCCGGAACCAGGTTCAGCCGGATTCCGGTATCATACGCAAAATCAGCAGTTTGTTGTTTGCTTTTCATAAGACCCACGTCTCCGTAAGCCTCAATCCAGTTCCAGATCGAATAACTGGCATTTAGCGTTGTCATCCATCGATTGGCATATCGCGGTGCTATTTTAGATTTAAAACCACCTTCTGCCATGATAAATTGCTGACTGAATATTCCCGTGCTTTCCGATCTTCCCAAAAAATTATAATCGAACAAATAATCGGAAGGTCGGTCTAATCCGAAACTAAAATAGTCTGAATTGGTATTGTTGTAGAGGAAACTTCCGGCATACAATCTCAAATTTAGCCTTCTGTTGTTTTCAAACAATCTTCTGTATTCCACTTCTCCTGCGAGTTTTCCGAATTCACCCGAAAACTGAACGTCAGTCATAAGATTAAAATGATCGACCAATTCCGTTTTCGTATTCATGTAACGAGCATTAAAAACAGAATAATTCGGTTTCGAATTATCTGTGATATATTTGCTGGCTTCCCGGTTTACGATTATCTGGCGCAGCAGGAACAGTTGTTTTCTGTTATCCCTGAAATTTTCTTCCCGAATCCTGAACTGAACCATCGGGTTCAATCTGAAATATGTCGCATCCGGCGCATAATGATAATAATTCTGACTAATAGAGTATCGAACGTTATAGAGTGTGCTGTTGCGGTAAAAATGACTTAAAGAAAAGGCAGAAGAACCGGAAATCGTGCCGGCATTAATAGAATAGGCCGGATTAATGTCAAACGTAAAGGGCTTGTCTAATATCGTTTTATTGTGAAGACGTATTCCCGGAGTCAGCCCGTCATAATAATTATAAGTAAGTGTGGGAACGTATAAGATCTGATTGTAATACGGATCCTCAAGATCTTTTGTAAAATTAAATTTTATCGGACGATTTGTAATCACCAGACTTTTCAATGATTTCCAGTTGTTTCTCAAATTGTATTCCGGGACTTCATTGTCATAATTCAAAACTATCTTATCTGCTTTTTTTCGTTCAAAAACGTAGATTGAATCATTGTTTTTGGGCTCAATCCATTTCTTGAAAACAACTTCATTTTTTCTGATTCCATAAATAGGAATTGGCGTAAAGACACCCGTTTTGTTTCGTACCTGAAATTGCACGCTGTCTTTGGTTCTGGAAACATTCGAAAATTTATAGTCGATAATATCACGGGAGCCAATAATGGTGGTGAAAAACCACCGGATGTCCTTTGAACTGTTTTTGGTTAGTATGTTTTCGAAATCAGACCGGTCCGTTTGTTGGGTTTTATTTAAATCATAAAATTCCTGAACACTCTGTGGTACAATATCATGGTTTAAATAATCAGCTAAATAGCTCAGGCTCAAACCTGCACGGTACTTACTGGCAATCTGTTCGTTAAATTTTATAAGGGTGTTTTTGGGATCTCCGAGAGGCTGATCCAGGTTTTTTCTGGCCATCAGCATATAATAATAACTGTATTGTTCGTTAAAAGTCAGATTGGTAATGTTGTAACTTTTAAAGAGTTTCATGTTGGAGAGGCTTCCGAGCATCTTCTGGTCCAGATGGTTTTCTTCCATGAATTTCATCATGGTATAAATCTGAATCCCGTCATAAATCCAGTTGTCTTTTCTGGGATCTAAGCGCAGGCTGTTCTTCAAATAATTGTTGAGATAGGTTTTCAAAAACGTAATTTCAAATATAAAATCATCTGAAAACGGACTAATAAAAGACGGCAACTGATTTAGTCCGTAAAAAGGGTTCCGATCGTAATCAACCTGTGAAACGGTAATTTTTTCATGCGGATATTTTCCAATAAAAGCACTGGCAAAATTAACGACCTTATTAATGATAATGGCCTTCTCTATCTCGTTGAGTTTTTTGTTTTTCAGGTTAGAAAGCACTTCGATCGAGCCATTCTGATAGCTTTTGAAGCTATTTTGTTTTTCAATAAATAAGTTAAAATCAGTTCTGTTGTTCCCAGAAAAAGAATAAACCGCCGACTCTGGATTGGTCAGATCCGTAGCAACCGTATTTAGATCCGTCGTAATCGAATAACTATTTGGGACTTTTATCGCGATTTCATAATCAGTGCTGGCATTTGCAATGTCATCAAGATTGAAATTATTGTATTTTATAAAGCTGTGATTTTCGAAACGGGCAGGACTTAAATACCAGTTTTTCAGATTCATTCCGCCATTTTGGTCAAAACCATAATTGGTAAATTTATTACTCGGAATCTTAGCAACATAAGTGAGGTGCAGCTCGATTTTTTGATTGGGTGCAAGCTTTTGTTTTAACTTTATAACAATGTAATCCGGATTCTTATCGGTTCGTTCCCATTCCACGGCGCTGTCATCAGAATCTGTCAGATTCAGAATAGTAGTGTTTCCCCTTTCTTCTGTGCTGGCCAAATGAAAGCCCCGGTAAAACTCATCCGAAAAACGTCTGGCTAGCGGCGTATTTTTGTTTGAAAAGGCATTGTTCCAGTCATTCAGCACAATCGAATCCAGAGAATCATTAGAAGTGTTGTAATAGGTAAGATCCTGTTTTACATTCAGTGTTTTCAATTCAAAATTTACCGCAGCTTCTATTTTAGAGCGATGCTGCGCATATTGTTTCATTGAACTGAATAAAACGAAGAGGAAGAAGATTATTTTATAAAATGATCTCAATTGATACTTATGTTTTGGAATATATCTTTATTTACGAGCTTTTGATTGTTATGGATTGTTGTAAAAATAGTATAAAAAAAGCTGTTAAAAAAAACAGCTTTAATTTTTTGCAATATGTTGATGTAATTTAACTATTTAAGAAGTTTAAGTTCATGTAAATTTTACTTTTACCGTTACAACATTAAATGAATTTAAATTTTTTAAACGGTTCAGAATTTTTAGAAATTCGGACTTAAATCGTATTTTTTATAGAATTTATCTAAAGCCTCAACTACTTCATCTTCAGTGTCTACAATCTTAAATAGGTTCAGATCTTCCGGACTTACCGTGTGCATTTTTTCTACTAGAACTGTTTTTACCCATTCGATCAATCCCGACCAAAATTCAACACCCACCAATATAATTGGGAATTTTCCAATCTTTTTCGTCTGGATTAAAGTAATGGCTTCAAACATTTCGTCTAAAGTTCCAAAACCTCCCGGCATCACTACAAAACCCTGCGAATATTTCACGAACATTACTTTTCTCACAAAGAAATAATCGAAATTCAGGTTTTTATCGTGATCGATATAAGGGTTAAAATGCTGTTCAAAAGGCAATTCAATATTCAGTCCAACCGAAGTTCCGCCTCCTAAATGCGCCCCTTTATTTCCGGCTTCCATAATTCCCGGCCCTCCGCCTGTAATTACTCCGTAACCTGCTTTACTGATTTTATAGGCAATTTTCTCTGCCAGTAAATAATATTTATCGTCTGGTTTTGTTCTGGCAGATCCAAAAATTGATACGCACGGACCAATACGTCCCATGCTTTCGTAACCGTTTACAAACTCAGCCATGATTTTAAAAATCGCCCAGCTGTCATTGGTTCTGATTTCATTCCACGTTTTTTGTTTCAAACGGTCCTGAATTACTTTATCCTCATCATTATCAAAATCTTCTAATCTCATTTTAGGTATTTTAATTATTTATATTTTTATTCTTAAGTTGTGTCTTTATTTTTGAATCAGGCCTTCACATTGAGTGTATTCAAAGTGAGGAGCTATTTCCTGCTGTCCGCTGTATCTTTTTTGGCGAACCCCGCCACAAAAGGATGTCGCTTCCATCAGGGCTAGGGCATTCGGCTTTAATTAAAACATCGTTTTATAAAAAGAAGTACTCCTATTAATACGTCTGTTCTTCAATTGACTTGGTGATGTTGCTTTTAACTTTTCCGGTATGTTCTGTGGTTTTTGATTCAATCAGCATTATAGAACATTCCTCAACCGATGAAACCCTGTGATTAACGCCTTTCTTTACAACGAATAAATCGCCTTTTTTCATCGTGAAAGAGGGCTCGTTTTCAATTTCCATCAAAAGTTCACCGTCGATGATGTAAAATAATTCATCTTCATTTTCGTGATTATGCCACGGCACTTCCTGACCTTTTATTTTCGCCACCTTAACATATTGATCGTTTACTTCATCAATTATTTTAGGAGAAAAATAGCGGTCAACGGTATTTAATTTTTCTTTTAGATTCATAGATTTTGCTTTAGTACCTGTCAAAAATCAAAATAAGGTTGACAAAATGGGCGTACTAAATTAATTCTTTTTTTGAGAATTGTTACAAAAATGCGGGTTTATTAATTGAATTGTAACATTTTCAAAGGTTTCGTTTTGGTTGGAGTTTCAATATCAATGGGTTAAAAAATGGATGCAAGAACCAAATTCTTGTTGCAAAATTAATTTGGTGTTGATTTATAAGTGAATTACATTCATTACAATAATATAGATTATTCCTTTGCAGGTCAATAACAATTAAATTACTACAATAGCTTTTGGATTGTATGACTTATCTGATTTTTCTTATCGTTTTTTTGTTTTTGTATTCCAAATTTCCGGACTTCGGCTTGTGTGAAGTATGGCATAGATTTCTAATAAATATAATTCTTCATTAACTGAATAATGAATCATAAATGGAAATTTTTTAACCAGCATACAGCGAATATCTTTGTAACGAATCGTGTAAATGTAGGGTTGGGTTTTTAAGGAATTAATTTGAGTTTTAACTTGTTTATGAAAGCGTATTCCTAAATTTTGTAATTGACTATTATACCAAATAACAATCTCACGAAGATCATTTAATGCTTCCTGATCAATTTTAATTTTGTACATTATTTTAAATTATTGAATTGGCAAATCTGAAACTTCATCCCAATCCAGCATTCTTTCTGGTGAGGCCTTACTTTTTTTAATTCGGCTTAAAACTATTTTTTGATGTTCTGCAGGAATTTCAATGTCATCTTTCCAAATTTCATCATTGAGTTTTAATTTTTCAGAAGGAGATAATTGTTTTACAACCTTTAATAATTCTTTAAAATCTAAATCTACTTTTAAATTTAAACTATTCATAATGACGTTTTTATAAAATGATTTTAACTATTTTTGTTAACGAATACTAAATTAACTCTTTTTTCAAAAACTTAGCCGTATAACTTTTTTTATTTTTTGCCACTTCCTCAGGGGTTCCTTTGGCAATTAATTGTCCGCCGCCTTTTCCGCCTTCAGGGCCAATATCAATAATGTAGTCGGCAAGTTTAATGACATCCATATTATGTTCGATCACCAGGATTGTATTTCCTTTGTCGACCAGTTTGTTGATTACGTCCATTAAAACACGAATGTCTTCGAAATGTAAACCTGTAGTAGGTTCGTCCAGAATATAAAACGTATTTCCGGTATCTTTTTTGGACAATTCTCCTGCGAGTTTGATACGCTGTGCTTCACCACCCGAAAGCGTTGTGCTTTGCTGGCCAAGCGTAATATAACCTAAACCAACGTCCTGAATCGTTTTTACTTTTCGGTAAATCTTTGGAATGTTTTCAAAAAACGGAACCGCTTCATCAACCGTCATATTCAATACATCCGAAATAGATTTTCCCTTGTAACGGATTTCTAAAGTTTCTCTGTTAAAACGTTTCCCCTGACAAGTTTCACATTCGACGTAAACATCCGGTAAAAAGTTCATTTCAATTGTTCTGACACCGGAACCTTCACAGGTTTCGCAGCGTCCGCCTTTCACGTTAAAACTAAAACGTCCGGCTTTGTAACCGCGAATCATACTTTCAGAAGTCATCGTAAACAGGTTTCTGATTTCGGTAAAAACCTCCGTATAAGTCGCCGGATTAGAACGTGGTGTTCTTCCAATCGGACTTTGGTCAATATCAATTACTTTGTCAATATGTTCTAAGCCTTCTATTTTTTTATAGGGCTGTGGTTTTTTGACACCGTTAAAATAATAAGCGTTTAGAATAGGGTAGAGCGTCTCGTTGATCAAAGTCGATTTACCGCTTCCTGAAACTCCTGTAACGCAAATCAATTGCCCCAATGGCAATTCGATCGAAACATTTTTAAGGTTGTTTCCCGTTGCTCCGGTTAGTTTTAGAAATTTACCATTCCCTTTACGACGTTCTTTCGGAATCTCCAGTTTCATTTTACCATTCAGATATTGAGCGGTAATTGTATTCGATTTTAAAGTTTCCGCAGGCGTTCCGATACTGATGATTTCTCCACCATATTTTCCGGCTTTCGGACCAATATCAATAACGTAATCGGCACGTTCAATCATGTCTTTATCGTGCTCCACCACAATAACCGAGTTCCCTATATCACGTAGTTGCTCTAACGAATGTATTAGTTTTTCGTTGTCTCTCTGGTGTAAACCGATACTTGGCTCATCGAGAATATATAAAACTCCTACTAATTGCGAACCAATTTGCGTGGCCAGGCGAATACGCTGTGCTTCACCGCCCGAAAGCGATTTTGAACTTCGGCTCAAGGCCAGGTAATTCAGACCAACATTCATTAAAAAGTTCAGACGGTCTTTGATTTCTTTCACCACTTCAGAAGCAATCAAAAGCTGTTTGTCAGACAAATGATTGTTTAGATCCTGAAACCAGGCGGTCAGATCAGAAATATCCATATCACATAATTCGGTGATATTTTTTCCGTTAACCCTGAAAAATTGTGCTTCTTTTTTCAAACGGGAACCTTCGCAAACCGGACAGTTTACTTCGTCCATGAAATCTTTTGCCCAGCGTTTGATGGTGGTCGAAGCGCTTTCGTCATATTGGTTTTTAATGAAATTTGAAATTCCTTCAAAATCAATTTTATAATCGCGCGTAACACCCAAGTCTTTTGAATTGATCGTAAATTTATCTTTTCCGCCGTGAAGGATCATTTGCATGGCTTCTTCCGGAATTTTCTCGATCGCATCGGTTATTTTGAAACCAAATTTTTCGCCAATAACTTCCAACTGTTTGAAAATCCAGGATGATTTATATTCACCAAGAGGCGCAAATCCACCACTTTTAATGGATAATTTCGGATTCGGTATAATCTTTTTGACATTGATTTCGTGTACGGTTCCCAATCCGTTACAATGCGGACAAGCTCCTTTTGGAGAATTGAACGAAAATAAATTCGGTTCCGGATTCTGGTAGGAAATCCCAGTGGAAGGACACATTAAATTTCTACTGAAATAACGTACTTCATTAGTATCCTGATCTAAAATCATCAGCACATTTTCACCATGATGCATGGCAGTATTAATGCTTTCAGCCAGTCGTTTCTGATTGTCTGCAGTATCTTCGATCAACATTCGGTCTACTACGATTTCGATATCATGGGTTTTATAACGGTCTAATTTCATTCCTGAAACTAAATCCTGTACTTCGCCGTTTACACGCACTTTCAAAAATCCCTGTTTGGTGATTTGCTGGAATAATTCGGCATAATGTCCTTTTCGGGCTTTAATGACCGGAGCAAGAATATTGATGCGTTTTCCGCTAAAATCCTGAATAATCAAATCTTTAATCTGGTCGTCAGAATACGAAACCATTTTTTCGCCGGTGTTGTAACTGAAAGCATCAGCACCACGGGCATATAAAAGTCGCAGGAAATCATATATTTCAGTAATAGTACCAACGGTTGAACGCGGACTTTTACTGGTTGTTTTTTGTTCGATTGCAATTACGGGTGAAAGCCCGTCAATTTTATCAACATCCGGACGCTCTAAGCCGCCAAGAAACTGTCTGGCATAAGCCGAAAAGGTTTCCACATAACGGCGTTGTCCTTCGGCATAGATAGTATCAAATGCCAAAGAAGATTTTCCCGAACCCGATAAACCGGTAATCACCACCAGTTTTTCACGCGGAATAGAAATGTCTATATTTTTTAGATTATGAACTCTTGCACCAAGAACTTCAATAGTATTGTCTTTTTCTAACATAATTTTGAGCAAAACGCAAAGTTACCACTTTGATTTGTTCTTTTAGTACTAGACTACAAAACTTTATGTTACAATTAGTAACAAAAAACGCTAACCTGAGTTAGCGTTTTCTTTTTCGGGTAAGCATATATTCTTCGATGGCTTCTTTGGTCGTATACCAGTTTCGACCTTCTTTGTAAGCGTCTATTTTGCCTGTTCGGGCGAGTAAACTAACATATTCCTGACCATAATGAGCTTGCGGCTCACTGACAATATCTGATATTTTTTGAAAGTTGGTATCACTATCAGGCATGGCATTCAGGTAAATATTGAGCGTACGTTCTAAGGCCTGACACATCAAAAGGATTAACTTTTGATAATTGCCGTTATTAGCCTGATTAAGCGCTTCATAATATTTTTTCCGGTCATTTTTAAGAATAATAGCAGGCGGAAACCCACAGCGCATCAATAATAAATTCATGCTTAAACGCACTGTACGGCCATTTCCATCAAAAAAAGGATGTATCCAGACTAATTTGTGATGATAAATAGTAGCTAGTTCTATATCATTAAGCCCCAGTGGATTTGCATTTATAAAATCGATTAATTCGTCAAGATAGTCCGATACTTTATTCGCATTCGGAGGCATAAAATTGGCTCCTGAAATACGAACACCGCCATTTCTTAGACGTCCTGCAAAATCATCTTCGATAGAGCGTAGTACTAAACCATGAATGGAAAGTATGTCTATACTTCTGAGTTTGTAATCGTCATTGACAATGGTATACAAATAATCAATGGCCTTATCGTGGTTATGGGTTTCAAAATGTTCCCGTAACGATTTTCCTTTTATGGTGATGCCTTCCTGAATTACCATTTGTGTTTCACGCAGGCTCATGGTATTTCCTTCTATGCTATTCGAATTGTAGGTCCATTCGAGCGAAAGGCTTTCGCGGATTTTATGCAAAGCGATATTGGGCAATGGTCTGCTGGTTTGCAAATCCTGCCTTTTTTGGTACAATCGTTCAAAAGTTGATTGAAATTCTTCTCTGTATGTTAGGTCTATATTCCACATAATCCCACAAAGGTACTTCTTATTATCGGATACTCCAAATTTTGTCCTATCCGATAATAAGCTTATTCAATGGTCATGGAACGCAATTTGGTTCTGTAGGCTTCAAGTGCTATCGATTTGGAAATGAACCCGTAGTATTTCTCATTTCGTAATACGGGAATGAAAGCAGTTTTTGTATTTTCGAATTTACTCATTACGATTTCCATGCTGTCGTAGGAAGAAATGGTAGCAGGCGGAGTTTTCATGACGTCTTTGATCACGGTATATTTCACACGATATGAATTGAAAATAATTTCACGGATGTCATTAAAGTGGACAACGCCAACCAGATCCCTGTCGTTATTGACAACTGCAAAAACGACCTGATTGGAATGGGAGATTAGATCAACCAGTTTGCTTAGATTTTCATCAGGATGAACGGTTAAATAGTCCGTCTGGATAATGGAGTCAATGTCCAGAGTTGAAAGGATATTGGAATCTTTATTACTTGTAAAGGCATGCCCTTTCTTAGCCAGTCCTTTTACATCCAGGGAATGTTTTTCGAATTTTTTAGAAATCGCAAAACTTATAGACGATATAATCATCAGCGGAATCATTAAACCGTAACCTCCCGTTATTTCGGCAATCAGGAAGATGGCTGTGAGCGGTGCATGGAACAAACCACTAAGGATCCCGGCCATTCCAACCATTGTGAAATTGCTGACAGGCAGATTGGTGAGGCCTGTCATATTAATCAATTTGGAGAAAAAATAACCCAAATAAGAACCGATAAACAAGGCAGGAGCAAAATTCCCTCCGTTTCCACCGCTTCCTATAGTTAAACCTGTAGCCAGTACTTTTATCATCAAGGTACATCCGACAAAAACAAGCAAAACCCAGTTATTATTTCGGTAATCACTAAATAAGGTATTGTCTAATAATTTTCCAGGATCATTTTCAGATAATGTTTTGATGCTTTCATAACCTTCCCCAAAAAGAGTAGGGAAGATAAAAATCAAAATAGCCAGTATCGAAGATCCGATTAATGCTTTTTTATAAGGTCCCATTTCCGGTTTGGAAAAATAATGTTCGACTTTCTGGAAATTTCGTGAATAATAGATGGCTACAAGCCCTGTTAATACGCCTAAAATTACATAAAACGGGGTATTATGATAATTGAAAGTCTGTTGCTGCCTGAAAGATAATAAGATACTTTCATCTAATAAAATAGCAGATACAATGGCACCTGTAGCAGCAGAAATCATGATCGGGGTGAAAGCTGAAATACTCACATCAACCAATAAAACTTCTATGGCAAAAAGCACGCCTGCAATGGGCGCATTAAATGCGGCTGATATTCCGGCGGCGACACCACAGCCAATCAGTAAGGTTCTGTCTTTATAAGGTAATTTGTAATTCTGTGCAAAATTAGAACCAAATGCAGCCCCTGTGATTACAATTGGGCTCTCTAAACCGGCAGAACCACCTAAGCCAACTGTGAGCGAACTGGTTACGATCTGTGCATACATCTGTTTCTTCGGAATGATACTTGCTTTTTTGGCAACCGCATACAGTATTTGGGAGGTTCCTTTCTGAATGGTTCCGCTCAGTACTTTTTTGACAACCAGAACGGTAAGCAAAATTCCAATAATAGGAAGTAAACTATTAATGAAACTTAATTTAAGAATTCCATTGATATAAGTGGCAAATGAAAAAACGCTGTGTGCAAAAGTCTTTAGTATAATTACGGCAAGCGAACACGAAATGCCGATCAAAACACTTGATAAAAAAATAAATTGCTTTGGGGTCATTAAGGATTGCGCCAAAGCAATAATGCTTTCGAGTCTTCGGAAATATTTTTTTAGCATTCTGTTTTAAAAATTACGGATACTACAAATTTAAATTATAATCTTTAAAAAACTATTAAAAAAAGGGAACTAAATTAAAAGCCTACTGCTTTATCATCACCGCGGAAGTCTGCGCCGCCTTCCAGATTTTTATTCGGAAGAACTAAAATGGCATCCACCTTACCAATAATCGGACTTGGTTTTTCGTTGATCAGATAGTTTTTCAATCTTAGTTTTTCGATCGTTGCGGGATCAAAAGTGTCCTGCTCAAAATTAATAAGATCGGGCAGCCACTGATGATGAAAACGAGGGGCATTTACCGCTTCCTGCATGCTTAGGTTGTATTCGTAAACATTTAGAATAGTCTGTAAAACAGAAGTAATAATAGTCGAACCGCCCGGCGTACCGACTACCATAAACAGTTTGCCGTTTTTCTCCACAATGGTTGGTGTCATAGAACTTAACATACGTTTTTGCGGTGCGATGCTGTTGGCTTCATTTCCTACTAAACCAAACATATTCGGAGATCCGGGCTTGGCGCTAAAATCGTCCATTTCATTATTTAAAAAGAAACCTAATTCGTCACAATAATATTTAGAGCCATAACCGTCATTTAGCGTTGTAGTTGCCGCAACAGCATTCCCAAACTGATCCACGATAGAATAATGGGTAGTTTCCGTGCTTTCATTATACGTCACTTTTCCTTCTTTTATTTCTGAGGATAAGCTCGCTTTTTCGGGATTAAAAGTAGCCATTCGGTCTTTTAAGTACGAATCAGCCAGTAAGGCCTTAATCGGAATTTTTACAAAATCCGGATCACCTAAATATTGACTTCTGTCCGCGTAGGCTCTTCTTTCAGCTTCAACAATGATCTGAATGGATTCGGGGGTGTTATGTCCTAATTTAGATAAATCGTACGGTTCAACCATTTTTAAAATTTGCGCCAGACAGATTCCGCCACTGCTTGGAGGAGACATGGAGGTTAATTTTAAATCTTTGTACGTAAACTGAAGCGGTGTTCTCCATTTGGCTTCATATTTCGCTAAATCTTGAAGCGTGATAATGCCTCCTTTTTTCTTAAGATAATCCACCAGGATTTTAGCAGTTTTTCCTTTGTAAAATTCATTGCTGCCGTTTTTCTGAATTCTCTTTAAAGTTTCAGCCAAGGCGGTATATTTAATCGTATCGTTTTCTTTGAAGGCAGCTGCCAGGAGGGTTTTGTCTCCGTTTATTCTGACAATGCTTTCGCGGTAAGCATCCAGGCTTTTTTCCTGTTTTTTTGTTACAATTACGCCTCTTTCAGCAAGTGCAATTACCGGTTTTAAAATCTCGGACATGGGCAGTGATCCCAGTTTTTTATGAACGGTAAAAACACCGGCAATAGTACCGGGAACTCCAATTGCCAAAGCTGTTTCGGTGCTTTTTCCTTTAATTACGTTTCCGTCTTGATCTAAAAACATGTCCTTGGTCGCGGCCAAGGGGGCTTTTTCACGATAATCTAAGGACCCGACTTCGCCGTTTGCTTTTCGGTATACCATAAATCCGCCACCGCCAATGTTTCCCGCAAACGGAAAAGCAACGGCAAGCGCCAGTTCTGTACCCACCATCGCATCGTAAGCGTTACCGCCTTTTTTCATAATTTCAACCCCTATTTTTGAGGCTTCCTCACGGGCGGAAACGACCATCGCTTTGTAACTACCAATCCTGTTGGTTTTGCCGGGGTCTGCTGCGCTGCGCAACTAATATAGATGAAGGTAAATAAAAGCGTAATGTTTCTCATAATAAGAGTAATTTTTGTTTTGCATGCTCTTTTATATCTTCAAAAAAGAGCGTAAATTCCTGTTCGAATTCGGTGTAAAATTCTTTTAATTCGGTACTGGCAAACTGCATTTTGGATTCATTTTTGGATCTTCGGTCCATCTGCGTTAAGATCTGATGAATCCCTTCAACGGTCTGATAACTCAAAAGCCAGTTTCGCTGAATCATATACGGCATTAAGTCCTGCGTTTTTTCGGTCAGGATATCGTAGTTTTCATGTAAGGATCTGTAAAACCGGTTAATGAAGGTTTCCAGTTTTTCGTCAGAATATTTAGTCCAGTTTTTAGCTAAAAAATGATCGTAAACAATGTCTACAATCACTCCGGAATAGTGGTGGTATTTTTCATGTAGACGCTTGGTACTTTGCCTGAAAACATCATGCGAGTCGGTGTAAGTATCTATCGAACGGTGCAGAATGATTCCTTTCTGGACATCTTCCGGAAAATGTTCAAATTGTTTTCCGCGGATTCCATCGGCCATAAAATTGCCAATTTTGATCAGATCATTGTCTCCTGACAAATAAATATGTGCTAGAAAATTCATTTTTTTGAGGTGCTAAGTTTCTTAGGTACTAAGGTGCTAAGGCACTTAGGTGGTAGCACGCTAAGTTTATTTTAGTAAATGTATGAAAACTTTTTTATATCGTTTAAAGAATGATTTACTGCTCCATTAAAATCTCAGCACCTAAGTAACTTAGCCCCTCAGCAACTTTTTCAGAAAATCTTAGCCTCTTGGCACCTAAGAACCTTACTAACTTTTCTATATTTGTAATTGGTAACCATAACTCAAAAAAATGACTTTAATAAAATCTATTTCAGGTATACGTGGAACTATTGGTGGAAAAGTAGGAGATAACCTGACTCCTGTTGATGCTGTGAAATTTGCATCGGCTTACGGGACTTTTCTTAAAAATAACACTTCTAAAGAAAAACTGACGGTTGTGATTGGTCGTGATGCCCGAATTTCAGGCCCGATGATTCATAATCTTGTAGTAAATACTTTAATTGGTTTAGGAATTAATGTAATTGATCTTGGGCTTTCAACTACACCAACGGTAGAAATTGCAGTACCATTGGAAAAGGCAGATGGCGGAATTATCCTGACGGCTTCCCACAATCCCAAACAGTGGAATGCCCTGAAATTGCTAAATGAAAAAGGCGAATTTCTAAGCGGTGCTGAAGGTGCTAAAATTCTTGAAATTGCCGAGGCAGAAGCTTTCGACTTTTCAGATGTAGACAATTTGGGAGAAATCACCATAAACGATGCGTATATGGATATCCATATCGACGAAGTGTTAAACTTAGCTTTAGTGGATGTTGAAGCTGTAAAAGCGGCAAAGTTTAAAGTTGTTGTGGATGGGGTGAATTCATCAGGAGGAATTATCATTCCAAGATTGTTGGAGTTGATGGGTGTTGAAGTAGTAAAATTGTACTGCGAACCAAACGGACATTTCCCTCATAACCCGGAACCTTTAAAAGAGCATCTGACAGACATTTCTGAATTGGTCGTAAAAGAAAAAGCACATCTTGGAGTGGTAGTAGATCCGGATGTGGATCGTTTGGCTTTTATCAGCGAAGACGGGGAGATGTTTGGCGAAGAATATACTTTGGTGGCTTGTGCCGATTATGTACTGAGTAAAACACCTGGAAATACCGTTTCCAATATGTCGTCTTCACGTGCTTTGCGTGATGTTACGGTTGGCCACAAAGGCAGCTACGAAGCCAGTGCGGTAGGTGAGGTGAATGTAGTGGAACTCATGAAAAAAAATAATGCCATTATCGGTGGTGAAGGAAACGGCGGAATTATCTACCCGGAATCGCATTACGGGCGTGATAGTCTGGTTGGAGTAGCGTTGTTTTTAACGCATCTGGCCAATAAGAAAATGTCTGTTTCGGCTTTGAGAGCTTCGTATCCGGAGTATTATATGAGCAAAAATAAAATTGAATTAACACCACAAATTGATGTTGACGCTATTTTGGTTGCCATGACCGAAAAATATAAAAACGAAGATATCACGACAATTGATGGTGTGAAAATTGATTTTGCTACTGAATGGGTGCACTTAAGAAAATCAAACACAGAACCAATCATCAGAATTTATACAGAAGCGCCTTCTCAGGAAAAAGCCGATGTCCTGGCACTTCGCATTATTGATGAAATCAAAGCGATTGCAGGAATTTAATACTGAACAATTCAAATAAAAAACACCTCTTTCATCGATTTGAAAGAGGTTTTTTTTATTCTAAAACCAAAATTTATTTTTTGATAATTTTCAGTGATCTTTTGACTGTACCATAAGTTGCGGTTACGATATAAACCCCGTTCTGGAGTTTGTCTCCAATCTTAATATCTTCATTGGTAAAATAATCATCCGAAGAATAACAGGTACTTCCTTTTATATCGATAATTTTCAAATGTAAAGGTTCTGTCGTTTCCGATTTGATGTGAAGAGTAGACTGCTCCTTAACCGGATTAGGATAAACCATAAAAGAATCTTTTTCAATTGCAGGATCATTTACACCGAGGTTCGCCGTGGCAACATCAATAAAATTAAAATTCATATCATTTGATTTGAACCTGATTTTCAGGTAAACTTCTCCTTTTGGCAATGCAATTCCGTTTACAATTTTGTTGGCATACGTCTGTACACCTCCGGTTGCCGGAAAGGTTTCGTCTGTTTTAACAACCGTATTGTTGACCAAAATGTCAAATTTTCCGGGAATTGTAGCGGATGCCACTCTTAAAGTAAAATTATAAGTACCGGCATTGTCAACATTCAGCATAAATTCATTCCAGTCTCCGCTGCTGATCGAAGTAACATTTTGACCTGTTCCGGAATCAGTTGTGTTTGATAAAGTGGTGCCTTTTCTGCGATAATGTTTATTGGCGGTGATTCTGCCCGGAACAGTCATCTTTTTAGCAGTGTAAGTCGTATTAATATATTCAGTTCCAATAGGTCTTAAAACACCACTTTGCGGAGCCAATAAAGGACCTTCGGCCATATCCAGCCAGTCAGGGTCAACCCGGCCCGTAAACCAGGAATAGCGGTAAATGTCGGGATCGTTTTCAAAACTGGTTACAATTTCTTTCATAAACTTCGTTTTCTCAGCTGCAGTCTGAACGACTCTATTCGCAAATTCAGTGACCCAAACCGGACGATTGTATTTTTTCAAAAGTCCCGTAACGCCAATAACAGATCCTGCTGTGGCATCATACGTATGAAAAGCAATATAATCGACTTTGCAATTGGGACATAAAAGAAAAAACTGATCATGCCAGGCAGTCGGACTGGTGTATCCGCCATAATTATCCGGGCCATTAAATGCAGGTGACGCACTTACGATTTCGAGATTTTTTGCTGCTGCGATTTTTTCAACATTTACCCAGGCATTCACCGCTTCCTGAGGGGTAAGTCTGGCACCGTTATTAAAATTCGGCTCATTAAAGGCTAATAAATATCTGGCGCCGGGTTTTATTTTGGCAATGAAGCCCTGTACATCGGCATCTGAGATTTTACCCCATACCATGGGTACAAATTCAACACCGATAGATTGGTAATTGGGTTCAATAGCCTGATCCGGGGAAGGACTCCAGTTGTACCACCACGAAACGCCGGGTTTCAGTGCCAGTAAATCTTCCTGGGAATGGTAGCCGTAAGCGATTCCGCGTTTTGGACTTTGGGCCAACAGGGCCATTGAAAAACAGAACAGCAATGCTGTAAAAGATAGGTTTTTTGTCATAGGGAGATAAATTAGATTTTGGGAAATTTTTTATCAGTTTCAAAGATATTATTGTTGGTTTAATTTGTCATTAATATCTTATCAAAAAAACAGTACAAAAACACATCAAATCTGTTTTGTGGCTTTTTGAAAAGCTTTAAAACGAAAAAATCCAAAAAGCGACAATTGCTTTTTGGATTTTTTTATTTCGTTATGAAACTATTTATCAACTCTGTGTTTCCATCTTTTGTGTGTCCATAAATAATATTCCGGGGCTTCAAGGATTTGTTTTTCCACCTCTCTTAAATATTTCTCGGTAAGATCAAAATTGGCATAATCGTTTGGGTTTTCGGCAATAGGAAGGAAGGTAGCTTCATAATAACCTCTTGCTACTTTTTTTACTTTCACCATTATAACACTCAAATCGTATTTTTTGGCCAGCATTTCAGCACCAGTGTGTACCGGAACCTCAACACCCATAAATTTCATCGAATGAAAAATCCTGTCGAGTTTTGGAGACTGATCACTAGCCAGACCGTACATGCTTAAAATTGCTGCCCGCTGGTTTTGGGCCATCAGCGGAATTGCCTTTCTGGTTTCAATTAATTCGGTATCATATTTAGAACGAATTCTTCGAACCAATCGGTCAAAATAAGGATTGGCCAGTGTTTTATAAACAGCAATTCCTTTAAAATCAATTTTAGTGTTCATAGTTAAAAGCCATTCATAGCTCGCATAATGTGAAGCGACCAGAATAACGCTCTTTCCTTTCTTTGCATATTCTTTTATAAGATCAAGATTGGTGATTTGAAATCTTTTATCCATTTCTTCCGGTGAAATGCCCATGGTTTTAATTGTTTCCAGAAACATATCGCACATGTGCTGATAAAATTTCTTTTCGATCACTTTTCGTTCAGCCAAATTCAGATGTGGCAAAGCCAAAGCCAGATTTTCACGCACCACTTTTCTGCGGTATCCTAAAACATAATACACCAGAAAAAACACAAAATCAGAAAACCAATAAAATATTCGGAAAGGTAGTATAGAGATAAGCCAGAGAATAGGGTAGGCCAAAATATAAACGAGAAATTGCATGTAATTTTTTTTGCAAATATAAAGTAAAAATGAATAACGACCGATATTTTGGTTTGTTACTGACTTATCTGGGAGAATGAGTATCTTTACAATTCACATTAAATATTTTTTATGAATACCATTTTGATTGGGATAATAGTGGCCAATGCACTTATAAGTTACAAAGGTTTTAATGATATTGCCTTTTTTAGAAAATACGAATTTCATGTCGGAAGTATTCGTTCCGGCGAGCAGATCAGAATGTTATCATCAGGGTTTTTGCATGCAGATATGATGCATTTGATTTTTAATATGCTGACACTTTGGTTTTTTGCTCCTGTGGTTTTAAGCTGGCTGGGAGATTTCTCTTTTGTCCTCGTTTATTTTGGAAGCCTTATTTTTGGAAGTTTGCTTACCATGCTGTTTCATAAAAACGATTACAGTTACAGGGCTGTTGGTGCATCGGGAGCAGTAACAGGTGTTTTGTATTCTGCCATTTTATTGCAGCCCGATATGATGCTGGGTATCTTTTTTGTAATTCCAATACCGGCCTATCTCTTCGGAATTTTGTATTTATTGTATTCAATTTATGGCATGAAAGCCAAAAATGATAATATCGGACATACAGCGCATTTTGGAGGCGCCATAGGCGGTTATCTGATCACACTGATCAAAGTACCTTCTTTATTTGCCGATCATACCTTAATGGTAATTCTGCTGGCAATTCCGATTTTGATACTTTTCGGAATGGCGAAATTGGGCAAATTGTAATGCTGGCACAACTTTTGAAATGAAACTATCAAACAATTTAAATATAACAAAAATGAAAAAACTAGTATTATTTTTAACAATCATGTTTATGACTATGTCTTACGGCCAGGAAATCAAACAAATTCCACAAATCAATGTTAATGGAGAAGGTAAAGTAAAAATAGCACCTGATCAGGTTTGTATTTCAGCTACGGTTGAAACAAAAGGGAATAATGCTAAAGACGTCAAAAAACAAAATGATGAAAAAATGGATGCCGTTTTGAAATTCATCAAAAAAATGAATATTCCAACAGCAGATTTCAAAACAAAACAAGTAGCTCTGAATCCGATATACGATTACGAGAAAAAGAAAACAACTTATAATGCTGCTCAGACAGTAGAAATTGTATTGAAAGATTTAGCGAAATACGATGAGTTAATGGAAGGTTTGGTTCAACAGGGAATTAACCGTTTAGATAATGTTTCTTTTGAGTCTTCTAAATTAGCACAATACCAGTCAGAAGCCAGAAAATTGGCCATTAAAGACGCAAAAGCAAAAGCTGAAGACTATGTTTCTGTTTTAGGACAAAAAGTAGGTAAAGCTTACACGATTTCTGATAATTCTCAGGTATACCACCCGCAACCAATGTATGCGGCGATGAGAATGAAAGAATCTGCAGATACAGCCGGAGCTGCAAACGAAACTTTAGCAATTGGCGAAATCGAGATTTTAGCAAACGTTACGGTTAGTTTTATTCTGGACTAAAGTTTAAAATAACAATATTATAAAATCCCAAATTCCAAATCCGGAGTTTGGGATTTTTTTTAACCGCAAGGGCGCAAGGTTTTTCGCAAGGTTCGCAAAGTTTATTATAAGCCTTGCGAACCTTGCGCTTTTTTCCTTGTGTGCTTTGCGGTTAAATCTTCACCCCTTAGGTAGCACTTTTACCTTTCACTTTGCATCTTTCACTTCTTAATAACATAGTATTTTTCTTAATTGTGTTCAAACACATTTCGTTGAACTTCCAAAAACGTATATTTAGCTATAAGTAAAATAGTACATTTTTTCGGATTTTCACTTTTTTTTGTGTTCGAACACATTTTTTTTTGTTTTCATGTTGCCAATTAAATTACATTTTTTACATTCGTCTGAAATAAGCTACTTTACGTTTTTTCTAAACCTTCTTTTCAATCAAAAGTTACTTTCAATTTTAGATTTTAACGAATTGATTTTTAAAGTTTAACGGAATAAAACAGGCTTATTTATACTGTAGAAATATTGCAATATTTAATTATAGTTTTTTTAATTGTTTAATCCAAAATATCAAATTATGAAAATCAGAAAAATTACATTTATTATTTTATTGTGTTTTGTGCAGGGATTTGCCCAGACGTATGTCGCTACAACCGGAAATGATGTTACAGGAACAGGAACAGCTGCCTTACCATTCAAGACCATTGCCAAAGGAGTTCAGGTGGCTCCGTCCGGCGGAACCGTATTGGTTTTATCAGGAACGTATCCTGTAACAGGCCCTATTTTTGTCGGGAAACCGCTGACGATTCAAAAAAGCGGTTCGTCTGCTGTGGTTATCAACGCTTCCGGCTGGACAAGCTCAGATACTTATGTATTGGGAATTGTCAATACAAGCAGTGTGACCATTGATGGTTTAACTATTTCAAACAAAATTGCAAACGGAAGCAAGGGAATATGGATTTTAGCCAATTCCGGCGCAACGGCTAATCTGAACAACATCACGATCAAAAATTGTATTGTAAAAAATATCGGATGGATCAGCAACAATCTTTCGTCAATTCCTGCCAATAGCGGAATTGTAGCCAACGCGATCAAAGTCGACGGAGGGAATGCCACATACGCGATTACCAATGTTAAAATTGAAAATAACGAAGTAGCGAACTGTGCCACTGGCTGGGGAGAAGCCGTAACCGTAACCGGAAATGTAAATGGTTTCTCGGTTTCAGGAAATACGGTTTATGATATCGCCAACATCGGAATTGTTGCTGCCGGAAATTATACATCGACCGGGGCAACAAGCAATAACCAGGCAAGAAATGGTGTGATTGCTTCGAATGAAGTTTTTAATTGTATGAGTGCCGTTGCCAATAGTGCCGGTATTTATGTAGACGGTGCCTTAAACTGTACGGTACAAAGAAATGAAGTGTACCGATGCGGTGTTGGAATTGCAGTGGGTTCTGAACAGAATACAGCCACAGGAAATGGTGGCCAGTCTACCGGACATATTGTAAATAACAATTCGGTTTATAATAATGTAGTGACCGGAGCTATTTTTGGCGGTGTTATCGGAAGCGGTTACACAACAAGTGTCGGGAACACTAAAATTTTCAACAACACTTTTTATAAAAACAGAACAGGAGCGGTTATCAATGGCGTTACGACTATTGCCGGTGTTGCCGTGGGGACTATTGCGGATAATTTCGGAGGAGAGGTTCATCTTCAGAACAGCTCGGGAATTACGTTCAAAAATAATATTTTGTATGCTACAACGGGTAAAAAACTGCTTCTGGCTTCTTCAGGGTATACTGTGTCTGGCTTTGTATCGAACTATAATTTATTTTACAGAGAAACCAATACGGATTTCACTATTGATTTAACGGGAGTAAGTTTCAACGGAAGTTCAACTACAGGCTCTTATAATCCAACGACATTTGCGACAGCCACAGGTCTGGATGTTAATTCAGTTACAGGGTTGCCAGGATTTGTAAATGCGGCGGCTTTTAATTTTACTTTAGCCACCGGAGCTTTCGCTACAGATAAAGGGGACCCGACTTACAATAGCACGTATTCCGGTACCCTGGATTTTGATGATGATATTCGCAAGAGAAATGGCAGAATCGATATTGGCTGTTCTGAATTGCAGACAGGATCGACTGCTAAAAAATCGGCAGCTGTGGAAGTAACCAAAGAAATTAACCCTGACTTTGCGGTTTTCCCTAATCCGGCATCCGATATAATCACTGTTAATTTTGGAAAAGAAATTAAGACAGCAACGATTTCTGTATTGGATTTAAACGGAAGAGTACTTGTAAAAGGAGAATATAATGGGGTTAGTACGGCAACCATTACTGTTTCTGATTTAAAGAAATCGCAACTGGTTATTCTTCAGATTAATGCTGATCATGAGTTAAGTAATACTAAAGTATACCTGAAATAATAGTAATTTCTAATGGGCAAAAGAGATTTTTCTTTTTTGCCCCTTTTTTTGTTTTTAAAATTTCGTACCTTTTTAAAATGAAAAATTATACTGTAAATCGTATCGAAGAAAATATTCTGCAAATAAATGGTTTAGCAGATAACCCGCTTTGGCAGCAGGCAGAAGTACTAACTGATTTTAGTTCTCCGTGGGATAATGCAGAACCTGAAAAAATTGAATTCAGGGCCTTATGGGATCTTAAAAATATTTATTTTTCATATACTGTTTATGATACCAATATTCATATCGACAGGAAAGATGATTCGGTTGACAGCATTGGGGAATCAGACAGGATAGAGATTTTTTTCAGGACAGATGAAACCCTAAATCCCTATTATTGTTTAGAAATTGATCCAACGCCCAGAATCATGGACTTTAAGGCATCTCCGGCCAAAAAATTTGATTTTGACTGGAACTGGCCCAAAAATGATATTGTTATTAAATCTCATATCAAAGAGGAGTATTTCGTTGTTGAGATAGCGATCAGTATTCAGTCTTTAATGAACTTTAACTTAATTAAAGGCCGTACTATTGAAGCCGGACTTTTCAGGGCCAAATATAAAAAACAGCAAAATAACCTGTTTGAACCTACCTGGATTTCATGGGTAGATCCGGATACTGAAACTCCCAATTTTCATGTTGCCAGCTCTTTTGGTACTTTGACTTTAGGGTAAGGACTTATTTGTAATTTATTTAACTTAGCTTAACCGCAAGGTTCGCAAAGCTGTTTTTTTTTAATCACGCAAAGTCGCAAAGTCGCAAAGTTTTCTATTTTAGTTTTTCTTTGCGACTTTGCGACTTTGCGTGAAATAATTTAGCCTGCTTTGCGTAAACTTTATAACGCTTCATGAGAATATTTAGCGTGCCTTGCGTAAACCTTAGCGAACCTTGCGGTTAAGCTACGTTCATTAGATTTATAAAAAATAATCTTTAGCGTTTTCGGTATTGATAATATCGATTGGCAGCAGCTTTTCGGCACTGATTTCTTTTTCAAAGATAAAGTGCTCAATCAGACTGGTGGTTCCTAAATACGCCTGTCTTTTTGGATTTTGGTGAATCAAAAAGTCGATTGTTTTATTATTTAAATATTCCAGATTGTTTTCCAGTAAATCATAACCCACAAGGGCAATTTTCTTTTCGGGATTTTTAGCGATAATTTTCGCCACCTGATACGCTTTGGAAGTCGTTACAAACAGGCCTCCAATAGTTGGATTTGCTTCTAAATACTCTTTAAGCGTCGTTTTAAACTGAGGATGTTTGACCTTAAAAGTTTTGATTTCAAATTTTCCTTTACCAGACAGGTCAAAATAATCCCGGAATCCTTTTTCCTTTTCCTGCATGTGAATGGCGTTCTCATAATCTTCATCGATATGGACGATGGCGATAGTGCCTTTCTGAAGCAGCAATTCCAGTAATCGGGCAGCAATTCTTCCGCTTTGAAATAAATCCTGGCCCACAAAACTTTTTATGGAACTGGATTTAAGCTGGTTATTAAAAATACTCGTGATAATACCTTTTGAATTATACGTTTCAATAGCCTCATTCGCTTCTTTATGAAAAAGGGGAACTAACAAAACGGCATCGGGCGAAGCTGCTAAAACGGCTTTATTCGTTTCTACAAACGATACGGTGCTTGTCGCATCAAACAGGAAAATTTCAACTTTTACATTAAAAGACTTAAATTCTTTTTTGGCTTCATTAATACCGTCAATACAAGGCTGCCAGTACGGATCATTTTTAGAATCCGGCAATAAAACACATATGGAATAGATTTGTGTCTTCTTTAAACTTCGTGCCATCAAGTTGGGCTGATAATCAATCTTATCCAGCACTTCATTCACCCTGTCAAGGGCATCCTGAGAGACTTTTCCTCTTTTATGCAAAACGCGGTCTACAGTGCCTTTAGAGACACCCGCAAGTTCTGCGATATCCTTAATTGTATAAATTTTTTCCATATAGAAACAAATATATATAAAAATCAAATATGAGAAAATATTAAATTTTATGTGTTCGAAAACATTTTAATTGTGTTCGAGCACATTTTAACACAATTTTCTTTTTTTATAAAATATTAATATATATTTTAGCCGAATATTAATCATATAGTTTATGATATTAACGTAAATATTGTCAGATTAATATTTATTTTTCGATTTATAAGAGAAGTTTTCAATATGCAGTATAATTTTTTCAGGATGCTTTTTGAAATGAATTTGAAAATAAAATCCAGCCAAAAACAATTAAAAATAATAAACCATTAATATACTATTTAAATGAGCAAAAGTAAACCTACTCTCGTGATCTTGGCGGCAGGTATTGGAAGTCGATATGGAGGATTAAAACAGTTAGATACATTTACTCCCGAAGGAGATACCATTATGGATTTTTCGATATATGACGCATTGCAGGCAGGCTTTGGAAAATTTGTATTTATTATAAGTAAAAATATTGAAGAAGAATGCAAAGAAATATTTAATAAAAAACTGGAAGGAAAAGCCGAAATAGGATATGTTTTTCAGGAAATTGGCAATGTTCCGAAACAATATCAAAATCCGGAAAGAAAAAAGCCCTGGGGAACCGGGCATGCCCTGCTAATGGCAAAGGATGAAGTAACCGAAAATTTTGCGATTATTAATGCCGATGATTTTTACGGAAAAGAAGCTTTTGAGATCATGGCAAAAGCCTTAACCGAAATGGACAAGGAATCTTATCATTTCAACATGATGGCCTATCTCCTGAAAAATACGGTTTCTGATCATGGCTTCGTGTCAAGAGGCGAATGTCAGGTAGATGAAAATAATTTTCTGACCGATGTTACCGAACGTACCCATATCGAAAAAATAAACGGTACACTCATGCGTAAAGAGGATAACGGTGATTTTATTCCCATTGATGAAAATACAATCGTTTCTATGAATTTCTGGGGTTTTACGCCAAAATGTTTTGAATTTGGCGGTGCTCTTTTTGAAGAATTCCTGAAAGAAAACGAACACGATTTAAAAGCCGAATTTTTTATTACCTCTGTTGTAAATGAGATTTTAAAATCAGAGAATGCATCGCTTGAAGTACTTCAGTCGAATGCAAAATGGTTTGGAGTGACCTACAAGGAAGATAAGGAAATTGTAAAAAAAGAAATCGAAAAGCTGAGAGCCCAAAAAGTTTATCCAACTAACCTCTGGTAATATGGAAACGGAACATTTAAAATTTATATTCGACCAGTTTGACCATATCGGGGTTTTCAAAAGTTTTGAAGAACTGGCGTCCGGTCATATCAATGATACGTATTTGATAACAACTGATAGTCGTAAACAGTTTATTTTGCAGCGCATTAACGATGGCGTTTTTAAAGACGTTCCCGGTCTTATTGCCAATAAGGTCAGCGTAAGCAAACATCTGCTGAAGAAACTGAAACATTTACCGGAAAACGAACTAAAACGTCGTGTTTTAACTTTCATCGGCACCAGAAAAGGTGTTTTTTATTATCAAGATGCGGCAGGAAATTTCTGGAATATGATGGTGTATATAGAAGGAAGCCTGACTTTTGAAACCGTTAATAATGAAGAAATTGCCTATGAAGGAGGCAAGTTATTTGGAGAGTTCCTGAATCTGACCAGTGATTTT
The DNA here is from genome assembly GCF_020991415.1 of Flavobacterium sp. ENC. Lineage (GTDB taxonomy): Bacteria > Bacteroidota > Bacteroidia > Flavobacteriales > Flavobacteriaceae > Flavobacterium. The sequence goes on from NZ_JAJMOY010000003.1 coordinate 482,553, forward strand.
GATGCCAGAAAACTTACAGAAGTCATTCCGAATTTTCATAATATGGCATTTCGTTATGCCCAGTTTGATATTGCCTTAAAGGAAGCTTCGGTACAACGAATCGAACAAGCCAAAACCTGCATTAACCTAGTTCACGAACTTAAAGAAGAGATGCACGTTTTGCAAAAATTAAAAGATACCGAAAAAATTAAATTAAGAGTGACGCACAATGATACCAAAATATCAAACGCACTTTTCGATGCGGACAAAAAGGGGCTTTGCGTCATCGATACCGATACGGTGATGCCCGGAATTATCCATTATGATTTTGGGGATGCCATACGAACCATTTGCAATACGGCTGCCGAAGATGAAAAAGACCTCGAACGGGTGAATTTCAATTTACAGTATTACAAAGCTTATGTAAAAGGTTTTCTGGAAAAAACAAATTCGTCCCTTTCGCTGTTAGAAATAAAATACCTGCCGCTTGGTGCCAAAACGATGGTATTTATCATGGCATTGCGCTTTCTGACAGACTTCTTAAATGACGATATATACTATAAAACCGAATACCCGGAACATAATCTGGATCGCTCCAAAAATCAATTCAAACTGATTGAAAGTCTTTCGGAACAATTTAAGGAAATGGAAGATTACAATCTGAATTTCATCGGATCATTAAAATAATACAAATGAAAAAATATGTCATTACCGGAGGTGCCGGTTTTATTGGAAGCCACATTGCCGAGCATTTATCGAAAGAAGGCCATCAGGTTACTATACTTGATAGCTTAAGAACGGGATTCAAACACAACCTAAACGGTTTGAATGTTGATTTTGTACAAGGAGATATTCGCGATGAAAATTTAGTAAATGAAGTGGTAAGCGGAGCAAGCGGAATTTTTCATCTGGCTGCATTGGTAAGCGTTCCGGAGTCTTTGTTGAAAATTAAAGAATGTATCGAAATCAATACCGTCGGAACTATCAATATTCTGGAGGCTGCCAGAAATAATACAGGCTGTAAAGTGGTGTTGTCAACATCTGCAGCGAACTATGGCAACAATCCGGTTTTGCCAAAAGTAGAAACCATGTTTCCGGAACCCATGACACCTTATGCAGTTACAAAACTAGACGGGGAATATTATTTAAAAATGTATCTTGATCAGTATCAGGTTCCAACAGCATCGTTGAGATACTTTAATGTTTTTGGCCCGCACCAGAACCCCGAATCGGCGTATGCGGCGGCAGTGCCTATTTTTATTAATAAAGCGCTTCAGAACGAACCCATCATTATTTATGGCGACGGCTCGCAAACCAGAGATTTTATTTATGTCAAAGATGTTGTAAAAGCGAATATCCTGGCTTCCCAAAAAGGAAATGAAACCTACAATGTAGCACTCGGACACAGCACTTCGGTATTAGAATTGGCCGAAAAAATCATAAAAATTACCAATTCAAAATCGCAGCTAAAATTTCTTGAAGAAAGACCCGGAGACATCAAACATTCGAAAGCCAATCCTGAAAAATTCAATCAATTGGGCTTCAAACCGGAATATACCATTGATAAAGCCTTAGAAGAAACCATTCTTTTTTACCATCAGGAATTAGTCAGTAAATAAAAATAACTAACCCAAAAACCAATACTATGTCAGAAATCGATATTACTTTAAAAAAAGAACAAAGCAGTACTTTGATTCCAATGGTTATTTTAACCTCCTTATTTTTTATTTTCGGATTCGTAACCTGGCTCAACGGACCGCTAATTCCATTTTTTAAATTAGCTTGTGAGTTAACCGAATCACAATCGTATTTCGTGACCTTTGCGTTTTATATTGCTTATTTCGTCATGGCAATTCCGTCTTCTTTCCTAATCGAAAAAGTAGGATACAAAAACGGAATCTCATTAGGATTACTGGTCATTGCCGTTGGAGCATTATTGTTTTATCCGGCTGCCGAAGCCCGTACTTTTGGGCTGTTCTTAATCGCCTTATTTGTTATGGGAACCGGTTTGGCCGTTTTACAGACAGCAGCCAATCCGTATGTCGTTGTCATTGGCCCGCGCGAAAGTGCCGCTGCACGAATCAGCGTACTGGGAATTGCCAATAAACTGGCAGGTTTTCTGGCTCCGTTACTATTGACATCATTGGTTTTGTCTAATATTGGGGATTATTCGGCAGATAAAATTGCTCTTATGACTTCGGTTCAAAAAGAAAGCGCGCTCGATTTACTGGCTTTGCAACTGCAAACGCCTTATATGTACATGGCGGGAATTATGCTGGTTCTGGCAGTTTTGGTAAAGTTTTCCCCGCTTCCCGAAATCAATTTGGACAATGAGGGACAAGTAGCGCATCTGAGTATTTTCAAACAAATAAAAGAAGCCTTCAAACATCCGCAACTGGTTTTTGGTGTGATTACGCTGATGGTGTACATTGCTGCCGAAGTTCTGGCCGGAGATTCCATTGGAGGTTTCGGAAAACAATTGGGCGTTTACGGAGAGAATGGTTCTTTTTATCTGAAACTGACTTCTTTTACGATGACTGCCATGGTCGTTGGTTATATTTTAGGAATTACACTTATTCCCAAATATGTTTCGCAGGTTTTTGCCCTAAAAGCATCCGGGTTTTTAGGTCTTGTTTTAGTGGCCTTAATCGTGATACTTTCTCCAAAAATAATGATTCAGTTACCTGGAATTCCACAATTACCGTTAATTATTATTTTGGTTGCACTTTTAGGATTGGCCAATGCACTCTGCTGGCCGGCCATCTGGCCAATGGCACTTCAGGATCTGGGCGGATTTACTAAAATTGGAGGTGCAGTACTTATTATGGGAATCATAGGCGGTGCGGTTTTTCCTTTATTCTATGGTTTGCTGGCAGACAATATCAATACGGCAAATATAGCGGCAGGTACTGTAGCAACAGCAAAAAGCGGAAATCAACTGGCCTATTTAATATTAATACCGGCCTATCTTATGATCGTATTTTTTGCCTTCAAAGGGCATAAGTACAGGAAATGGTAGGGGGAAGTTTTTAGTCTCAGTCTCAGTCTCAGTTTTCAGTTTTCAGTTTTCAGTTTCGGGTTTCAAGTTTCAGGTTTCAAGTTTTCAGAAGTTTGGACCAAGTTGGCCTCCCGAGTGAAGTCGAAGGATGACACGGGAAAATCGAAAGGAATTCAATTAAGTTTTTTGAATTGCCGTTGGTTTTAACCAACGGATTTCATTTGATCAGGCTTGGCTTTAGCCGAACTTTTAATTCAGCTAAAGCCAATTTGACTACCTTTTTTAAACCTCCGGCTAAAGCGGTAGGCTATTCAAAAATGACAAAGTTCAGATAAACACCACATTTTATTCATCGATCTGATTTTCAGATTACCACTAAGTACTCCAATTAATATTTGATGTGCTCCGGGGCAGCTTATGCCTTTTTTTAGCTCAACGGGCTGTTTTAAAATAAAGAAAAACACAATAAAATATAGTTCAAAATGATAAAAAGTAATATAGACAAAGCAACAGGTTTCGAAAAACGATTTGAAAATATTAATACCGTTGTTTTCGAAAATTCAAATGAAGCTTCAAAAGCAGTTGCTAAAGAAATTGCAGTCTTGATTCAGGCAAAACAAAAAGAAAATAAGCCTTGTATTTTAGGTCTTGCCACAGGATCTTCCCCAAAAGGATTGTATGCGGAACTGGTTCGTCTGCATAAGGAAGAAGGATTGAGTTTCAAAAACGTAATCAGTTTCAATCTGGACGAATATTATCCGATGGAACCTAACTCCATCAACAGTTATGTGCGTTTTATGAAAGAATTGCTGTTTGACCATGTCGATATTTTACCTGAAAACGACCATGTTCCGGACGGGCTTCTCACCAAAGAGCAAATTGCGGATTACTGCCACGATTACGAAGCTAAAATTGAAGCACTTGGCGGAATCGATTTGCAGATTCTGGGAATTGGAGGAAACGGACATATTGGTTTTAACGAATCCGGTTCATTACAAAACTCTAAAACACGTCTGGTAGCCTTAGATCATATTACAAGAGTTGCCGCCAGCAAGGATTTTTCAGGTTTGAGCAATACCCCCCGAACAGCGATTACACTCGGAGTAAAAAAAATCATGGAAGCCAAACAGGTGATCTTAATGGCCTGGGGAGAAGGAAAAGCAAATGTGGTAAAAAGATCCGTAGAAGATGAAGTAACGAACAGGGTACCCGCATCCTTTTTGCAGGAACATGACAATGCCGTTTTTGTATTGGACAAGGAAGCTTCTTCCAAACTCACCAGAATCAACCGGCCATGGCTGGTAGAAAAAGTGATCTGGACAGATAAACTTATCAGAAAAGCGGTTTTGGGATTGGCACTCGATCTTAAAAAACCAATCTTAATGTTAACCGACGCTGATTATATCGAAAATGGCATGAGTGATTTACTGGCAGATTCAGGTCCTGCTTATGACATAAACATCAAAATATTCAACAAACTACAAAATACCATTACAGGCTGGCCGGGCGGAAAACCAAACGCTGATGATTCCAACCGTCCGGAAAGAGCAGAGCCGGCCAGAAAACGTGTACTGATTTTCAGTCCCCATCCTGATGATGATATCATTAGTATGGGAGGCACTTTCATGCGTCTGCAGGAACAGGGACATGAAGTGCATGTAGCCTACCAAACCTCCGGAAATATTGCTGTTGCTGACGATGAGGCCTTACGTTTTGCAAGATTCGTAATTGACTACAATGAGAAATTCGGCATCAAAAGTGCCGAAGCCGATACAATCTACCAAAAAGCACAAACTTTTCTGGAGAATAAAAAGAACAGCGAAATAGACATTCCGGAAGTACGTTACATCAAAGGACTCATCAGAAAAGGCGAGGCGAGAGCCACAAGTCACTTTGTAGGTTTAACAGATGATCAGATTCATTTTATGGAACTTCCGTTTTACGAAACCGGAACAATCGAGAAAAAACCAATCGGCCCGGAAGATATTCAGCTGACAATCGATTTAATTGAAAAAATAAAACCACACCAAATCTACGCGGCTGGCGATTTAGCCGATCCGCACGGAACCCATAAAGTATGTCTGGATGCTATTTTTGAAGCTGTCAAAGCCTTAAAACCAAAACCTTTTATGGACGACTGCTGGTTGTGGCTGTACCGCGGCGCCTGGCAGGAATGGGGCATTGACGAAGTCGAAATGGCGGTACCTATGAGCCCCGATCAGGTGCTGGCCAAACGCCACGGAATCTTCAAACACCAGTCACAAAAAGACGGGGTTGTTTTCCAGGGAACAGACGCCAGGGAATTCTGGCAGAGAGCCGAAGACCGAAACAGGGAAACAGCACAAGTATACCAACAAATGGGTCTGGCAAGTTACGCCGCTATGGAGGCTTTTGTGAGATGGTATTATTAGTCGCAGTTTACAGTCTCAGTTTACAGTCCGAATACTGAGACTGAATACTGCGACTAAAACCTGGCGATAATTCGCGGCAAAAAATCACTCTAATCCTTTAATCTGTGGCAACACACACACACACATAACTTACTTCAATCAAAAAGCTTTGCGGTTTAGTTTTCAGTTTCAGTATTTCAATCTCGGTTTCAGCTACTGTTAAGTGCAAACCGGGAAGTTATTTCTGCGACAGAGAGTTTGCCACGAATTACACGAATCCACACAAATTAAATTCGTGATCATTCGTGCAATTCGCGGCAAAAAATCACTCTAATCCTTTAATCTGTGGCAAAACACACACACAACTTACTTCAATCAAAAAGCTTTGCGGTTTAGTTTTCAGTCTCAGTATTTCAGTCTCGGTTTCAGTTACTGTTAAGTGCAAACCGGGAAGTTATTCCTGCGACAGAGAGTTTGCCACGAATTACACGAATTCACATAAATTAAATTCGTGATCATTCGTGCAATTCGCGGCAAAAAATCACTCTAATCCTTTAATCTGTGGCCAAAAAAATCACAACTTTAATCACAAAGCTTTGCGGCCCTTGTCACTCAAACTTTAGCATAAAACCTTTGCGGACTTTGCGGTTGAATTAAGCACAAAGCTTTGCGATCCTTCCCACTCAAACTTCAGCATAAAAAACCTTGCGAACTTTGCGGTTAAATTTTTTAAGCATAAATAATAATCAACAAAAAAATGGCTTTAATAAAATCAATTTCAGGAATAAGAGGCACAATCGGCGGAGTTGTAAATGAAAACTTAACTCCCGTAAATGCCGTGAAATTCGCTGCTGCCTATGGCATGTGGCTAAAAGGACAAAATCAAAAAAAAGAATTAAGTATCGTTTTAGGACGGGACGCCCGAATTTCGGGAGAAATGATCAGCAATCTGGTCGCCAATACGCTGACAGGTTTAGGAATTAATGTTACAGATATTGGCTTGTCGACCACACCAACCGTTGAGGTTGCCGTAACCTTAGATCAGGCAGATGGCGGAATCATCATCACCGCAAGTCACAATCCAAAAGAATGGAATGCCCTAAAATTACTGAACGAAAAAGGCGAATTTCTGAATGCTGCTGAAGGCGAAAAAATCCTGAAAATAGCGGAAGAGGAAACTTTTGTATTTGCAGAAGTAGACGATCTCGGGAAATACGAAAAGGAAGAAGGTTACATAAAACGACACATTGAAGAAGTCTTAAAATTAGCCTTAGTAGATGTTGAAGCGATTAAAAATGCAAATTTCAAAGTAGTAGTAGACGCGGTAAATTCAACAGGTGGAATTGCGATTCCGGCCTTGCTGGAGCAACTGGGTGTGGCCTGTGTCAAATTGTATTGCGAACCCAACGGTCATTTTCCGCATAATCCTGAACCTCTGAAAGAACATCTTACCGATATTTCGGAATTGGTGGTAAAAGAAAAAGCCGATTTTGGAATTGTGGTAGATCCTGATGTAGACCGGTTGGCGATTATTTGCGAAGACGGGTCTATGTTTGGCGAGGAATATACGCTGGTGGCCTGCGCTGATTACGTTTTAGGAAGAACCAAAGGCAATACGGTTTCCAATTTATCTTCTTCAAGGGCGTTACGGGACATCACTTTAAAACATGGCGGAAAGTATCAGGCCAGTGCCGTGGGAGAAGTCAATGTCGTGGAAGTAATGAAAGCTTCTGATGCTATTATCGGAGGAGAAGGAAACGGAGGAATTATTTATCCCGCATCCCATTATGGCAGAGATTCGCTGGTGGGTGTTGCTTTGTTTTTATCACATTTGGCACAGGTCAAAATTTCGTGTAAAACACTTCGCGAAAGTTACCCGGATTATTACATGAGCAAAAGCAAAATTGAACTGACCCCGCAAATTAATGTCGATGAAATCCTGGAAAAAATAGCGCAAAAATTCAGTACCGAAAAGCCGAACTGCATCGACGGAATCAAAATTGATTTCGAGACGGAATGGGTGCATCTGAGAAAATCAAATACGGAACCTATTATCCGAATTTACACCGAGAGCATTTCACAAAAAAAAGCAGATGAATTAGCCCAAAAATTCATTGTTGAAATCAAAGAGTTACTCTAAATTATTATTGCTGAAAATCCCTTTTTTAAAATTAGGATTATCATTTCAAAATACAATTAAATACCTGATTTAGATATAGAAAAGTTAATTTTTATTGCGTTTTTTAATTAAATGAATTTCAAATTAAAAGACATATTTTTTAAAGTAAAATTAATTTTTTCTGGTAATTATTTAAATTCTTTCATGGTGAAATTTAAAAATAAGTAGGAATTTAATAATACTTTTTCTAAAAAATGTGTTCGAAAACACTTTTTTTATGTGCACGAACACATTTTCTTGGTTTTACCATTGTTTATTAAAAAATATTATTTAGTTTAGCCAATAATAAGTTAAAAAAGAACTTTTTTTTCCGCCTTTTCTGAAGTTAAAATTGACTTTAAACAGTAAAAAAAAGAGCATTAAATTTTAAAAATACAGTATCTCGGAAGGAGTCGAGAAATGATAATTAAGAAGAAAGAAAACGCACCATAAAGAATAGATTAAAAAAAAATAACCAAACGAAAACAAGACAAAAAACAAAAACCGGAAAAATTATGAAACCAAAAGAAACATAACCTGAACCTTCGCTTTGTGTCTGCTAAAATTCCTAACCAAATTTTTTTTACCCACGCAAAGTATTCTTTTCACATTAACCATTAAACTAACCAGAATAATATGAAAAAAAGTAACAAGTTACTGTACGGTAACTATCAGGAATTAAAATTTAATTTAAAAGCAATAATTACAGTTTTAGTTCTGATAGTCACTGTTGTTAAAGTAAATGCTGCATCGTCCACGGATAGCAGCAAAAAATCAGAAATTACAAATAAAAAATCAGAAGCCGATATTACCATTAAAGGAGTTGTTCTGGATGAGTTGGGACAGCCAATGATTGGAGTAACGATTGTCCCGAAAGGATCACCAAGAGGCACAACAACTGATTTTGACGGAACATTTACAATCATCGTTCCTTCCAATACCGAAGCTTTAGTATTTTCTTATGTAGGCTATGAGAACAAAGAAGTTTTGATCGCCAACCAGACGAATATCAAAGTTTCTATGGCACCTTCATCAAAAACCTTAAATGAGGTCGTTATAGTAGGGTACGGAACCCAGAAAAAGAAAAATGTACTGGGAGCAATGTCTTCCGTAAAAGGAGAATCACTGATTTTATCTTCGGCACCTTCTGTTTTAACGGCGCTCCAGGGAAAAGTAGCCGGTTTGCAGATCACGCAGAACAGTGCACAGCCAGGAGGTGGATTTAATATTCAGATTCGTGGTGCAGGTTCTATTAATGCCAGTAATGATCCTTTGGTTGTTATTGACGGATTTCCGGTAACAAATTTACAGCAGCCCGGAACAGGAAACCGTTACGATGGGGGTACGCAGAGTATTCTAAATTCATTCAACCCAAATGATATTGAATCGATTGAGGTTTTAAAAGATGCCAGTGCTTCTGCCATATACGGTGCAAGAGCCGCAAATGGGGTCATTATGATTACGACTAAAAAAGGAAAAGAAGGCGATGTAAGAGTGGATTATTCCGGTTCTTATTCGTACCAGAAATACAACGATAGCTATGACGTTTTAAACTTACAGGAATGGATGCAGCTGCGAAACGATGCTTCCAAAGAAAACTGGGAGTTTATCAACAGGGTATATCCTTATTCATCCAAAACTCTGGAGGAGGCAAATGCGGCTCCTGTAAACGGAATTCCGTACAAAAGAGTCTATTCTGACGAGCAGATCAGAAATGCGGGAGCGGGTACAGACTGGTTGTCACTGGTTACAAGAGACGGAATGGTGAAACAGCATAATTTATCATTACGAGGCGGAACCAAATCTACAAAATACTTTTTATCGGGAAATTTATTCGACCAGGAAGGAATTGTTAAAAACTCCGGATTAAAAAGAAGCACGGTTCATTTTAGTATCGATCAGAAACTGACGGACTATATTAATTTTGGTATGAACATGACCAAAAGCCGCATTAAAAACCAAAATTCTCAACTAGGAGGGGATCAGTTCGAAAATTCCGGAATTATCAGGTCAGCGATTCAGCAGGGACCAAACATTGTGGCGATTGATGAGCTTGGCAATTATCCAATTAATCCGGATAATGCCTTAGAGCCAAACCCTTATTCCTTGTTAACCATTTCTGATGAAGGTGTTATTGACAGAACCATGACCAATTTTTATGCGGAGATAAAACCTTTGAAAGGTCTTACAGCAAGATTTCAGGCAGGTTTTGATCAGGGAAACACCAGCAGAAGTACCTATTTACCAAGAACGACCTTATATGGTGCATTGGAAAACGGTAAAGCGTCTATCAATTCACAAAAGAAAGATGATGATTTACTGGATATTATTTTAACCTACAACACAAATATCGGAGACAACAACTCCTTTACTTTTATGGCGGGTTATTCTCAATCTACCTTTAGAAATGAAAGAAGCTCATTAGGAAACAGTAATTTTATTACCGATGCTTTTTTATGGAACAATATGAATGCAGGAGCGGGAACAAAACTAACGACATCGTCTAAAAACGAAGATAGTTATCGCTCGTATTTCTCTAGAATCAACTATTCGTATAAAGACAAATATCTGTTGACCTCTACGATACGTCGTGATGGAGTAAGTTTTTTTGCTGCCAATAAAAAATACGCTCTGTTTCCTTCTATTTCAGTAGGATGGGATGTTTCTCAGGAGTCTTTTATGACTGGAATCTCAGATTATGTATCACAACTTAAATTTAGATTTGGCTACGGGTCGGTTGGAAATTCTGCCGGACTTTCTAAAGGTGCTTTTTATGCACAGCCAGCTTATCTGAACGCTGATGAATCTATCTGGACCGGAGTGTTTGCAAGCCGTTTGGAAAATCCTGATTTGAAATGGGAAACCACAACAGAAAAGAATTTTGGGGTTGATTTCGAATTATTAAACAGAAGAATTTCAGGTTCGGTAGAGGTATACGACAGGGTAATCTCAGATTTACTGATGGAAAAACCAATCAATAGCTACCATGAAATAAATACGGTTTGGGCTAACATTGGAAGTACACAAACCAAAGGGGTTGAGGTTACCATAAGTACCGTAAATGTCCGTACCCCTGATTTTAAATGGAATACGACTTTTACCTACTCACAATTTAAAACGAACTGGAAAGAAAGAGCCCCGGACTGGAAACCATCGGTTTACATGAGTTATAACGATCCGTTACGTGCACAATACAGTCAGTTATCTGACGGAATCATGCAGATTGGCGAAGTAGTGCCGGCACAGCCTGATTTATTTCCGGGACAAATCAAAATCAAAGATATTAATGGTTTTGTAAGAGACGGAGCAGGAAATCCGGTAACAGATGCCAATGGTGTATTTTTAAGAACCGGTGAAGCGGATGGAAGAATTGACGAAGCCGATACGGTTTTACTGGGCTCGGCAGATCCTGATTTTTCAGCAGGTTTAAGTAACACGATTACCTGGAGAGACTTTCAGCTGAATTTTGTTTTCAATGGAATGTTCGGAAGAAAAATAGTAGACCAGACCGATTTTGCCTACGGTGTAACCGCAGTAGGAGTAGCACAAAACGGAAGAAATGCGCTTCGCAGCGTATACGACAGATGGACACCTGATAATCCGACCAATACACGCCCAGCGTCACATTTTGGATACACACAATACGGTTCAGGAGATTTCTTCCTGCAGGACGCCTCATTTGTTCGTCTGCAAAGCGTATCATTAAGTTATAATCTTCCAAAAAGATGGTTTGGAAAATACATGCAGGGGGCAGCTGTCAGAGTAGACGGGCAAAACCTTTTCATCATTACCAAATATGATGGTATAGATCCTGAAACAGATGGTTATGCAGCAGCATATCCAAATGTAAAAACATACACAGTAGGAATTGATCTTAAGTTTTAATAAAAAAGAGATGAAAAATTTAAAAAATTATACAATAGTTTTACTATTACTGGTTTTCTCAGGATGTAGCGAAGATATAGAGTCTGTTAATTACGATGAGATTAACCCGAGCATTTTCCCCAGTTCAGAAGCAGATATTCAGGCTATAGTAGCGTCAGCGTACTATCCGCTGAGAGGATCTTACGGAAACGGAATTCATTCGACTTCAGAAAACGGACTCATGTTTATTCTGGATGCCACAACCGAAATCCTTCAGGGACCTTACGGTGTACAGCAGGAAGCTTCTTTGCACAGTTACAAAGCCAGTTCTACCGCTTTTACGCGATTTTATGATGTGTTCTATAACAAGATCAGCAGCATGACTTTGAGCATTGACAGAATCGAGAACTCAAAAGTAAACGAGTTGATTAAAAAACAGGCCATTGCCGAAATCAGATGTGCCAGAGGATTATTGGCCTATGAACTTTTTGATTTGTACGGACCGCTTGTGGTAGCACCGCTTGAAGTACTTAAAAACCCATTGAAAGAAGAGCCTTTGGCAAGATTGTCCAATGCAGAAATGGTAAGTTTTATTGAAAATGATTTAAAAGCGGCCGCTGAAAATTTAAAATCCCCTGCCGAAACACCCTACGGAAGATTAAGCAGCGGAATGGCAAGAATGGTGCTGGTACGTTTGTACTTACACGAAAAAAGATGGGCTGAGGTAGAAGCACAAACCAATGCGATTATCGGCATGAATTACTACGGACTGGAAGACGATTATGTGGGGCTTTGGGATGTGAAAGCACCGGTAGAAAGCAGGGAAGTAATCTGGGCAGTTCCGGCAGATTATGCAGGAACCAGCGAAAACCAATGGCAGTTGATGTGTTTGCCGGCTAATTTCCCAGGAAGAGGAGGTTACGGTACCATCCAGAGTTCCTGGAAATTTTACGATTCTTTTGAAGCAACAGATATTCGAAAAAATGCACTTATTGCCGAATATACAGGTACAGATGGTGTTACATACAACAGGGCAAATCCTGCCAATTATATGCAGTTGGGACCAATTCCGTTAAAAATTGATCCGGATGCAGCGAGAACAACCGCTTTGACGACAGTAGACATTATCGTATACCGTTATCCTGATGTGCTGTTATCTAAAGCAGAAGCACTGGTAAATAAAACAGGAACGCCTACACAGGAAGCCATAGATTTGGTCAATGTAGTACGAAAAAGAGCCAAGATCAGCGAATTGCAATTGGTAAATTATGCCACGCTGGAAAAATTTAACGATATGATTCTTTTGGAAAGATCACATGAATACTGGTGTGAAAACGGACAATACCGTTCCGATTTGATCCGACACGGGAAATTTACAGAGCATGCCAAAGCCTTAAACGGAGCAGCAAGCCAAAGTGAACCTTACAAAGCATTGTTCCCTTTTTCATTAGCCAGAATAAGTGAAGGTAAAGGTAAATTTATCCAGAACACCGGATATATAAACTAAGACGGTCATTATACTTTGTGAATAAAACAATATAATCAGATAATTTAATTCTATAAAAATGAAACATTTACTAATCGTAATTGCTCTTTTCTTAAATATTGCCTCGGGCTGTCAGAGTGATGGAGGCGGCAATACGGAAGAACAAGCCGTAAGCGGAACTGAAAAGGTTACTTATACAGTTTCTAATGAAGTGTTTACAAATCCGGAGCGCGGGTTCATGCACACGTGGCAGGTAAACGCAGAAGGAGCAGCCATAACAGCGGCATCTTTAAACAATCTTAAAAAAGAAAATGTAAGCCTCATTCTGCGTTTGTATTATCTGGAGAAATTTAAAACCACTCCTTTAAGCCAGGCACAATTAGATCTTATTAAAACCGATTTTACCCGTTTGAGGGAATCGGGTTTAAAATGTGTGCTGCGTTTTGCCTACACCGATGCGCAGGATGGTACAGATGCTTCTGTTGCCGTTATTTCAGGACATTTGGATCAGTTAAAACCAATTCTGGAAGAGAATAAAGATGTGATTGCTTTTGTTCAGGCTGGTTTTGTCGGAGCCTGGGGAGAATGGTATTACACCACGAACCAGCTGACTACGCCGGCGAATAAAAAGATAATCCTCGATAAACTTTTGGAGACTTTTCCAAAAGAAGTAAAAATACAGGTGAGGACTCCAAAAATCAAACAGGACTTCGTGGCCACTACAACCGCTATGGATGCTACAGTGGGTTACGGAACCACCAATACGGCCCGTTTAGGTTTTCATAACGATTGCTTTATGGCAAGTGTAGACGATTATGGTACATATATTAATGTAACGGCAGAGAAAACCTATATAAGTAATGAAGCCCTTTTTGTCCCAACAGGAGGTGAAACCTGCCCGCCAACAGACGTTCCGGTGGCGAGCTGCAGTATTGCTGAAAAAGAAATGACCATGCTAAAATGGACGTACTTAAATCTTGATTATTACGGTCCCGTTTTACAGGAATGGAGAAACAACAACTGCTTTACCGATTTCGAAAGAAAGCTCGGTTACAGACTTGCCCTGGCATCGTCCAGCATCAAGAAAGAAGCAGCCTTAAACGGAACTTTAGAGTTTAATGCACTGATTAATAATTCAGGTTTTGCGCCAATTTACAATTCAAAAAATGCATTCTTAATCCTGAGAGCCACTTCCGGCGGTACGGTCTATAAGAAAAAATTAAACTTTGATGTTCGAAAAGTCGTGCCAAGAGTGACTTTCGACCTGAAAGAATCGGTATCCTTATCCGGAATTCCGGCGGGAACTTACGAACTGCTTTTAAAGATCGAGGACAACTCTTCAAAACTGGCAGACAGACCGGATTATTCGGTTCGCCTGGCGAATACAGGAGTATGGGAAGCTTCAACAGGTTTCAATAAATTATCACAAACGGTTATCATTAAATAGTTATTAAAACATTTAAATTAAAAAACCATGAAAAAATTAAAACTAACCCAATACATCACAATGCTCGCTGCATTTTTACTACTGGCAGCCTGCTCCAGTGATAATGCATCGTCCGATTCGGCATCAAAACCGGTGGCAGATTTTTCATTTACCAATGACGGAAGCACTTTTACCTTCACCAACCTTTCTACAAACGGTACCAAATACAGATGGGATTTTGGAGATCTTTATTACACATCAGGAGAAAAAGATCCCGTGTATACCTATAAAATTGGCGGTGAAATCAGGGTTTCGCTGACTGTTACAAACGAAGCCGGAGAAGAATCATTTATTACAAAAGTTATCACTGCACCAAGAATTATAATCATCGACATTAAAATTGACGGGAAATTTAAAGACTGGGATGATGTGGCCGTAACAGACCAGAATACCTCCGGAAACGGTTCTATCCAGAAAATTAAAATCTGGGCAGGTGGTCCAAATGTGAATGTATATTTAGAAGGAAACAAAAAAATGCTGATGGAATTGGTTGATATGTTTATCAATACCGACGGCAATACGCAAACAGGATTTTTACATGGTTCATGGCCGGGAGGTTCCGGAGCAGAATTTTTATTTGAAGGTCCGCTGGTAACCAACGGCTGGGGTGCATTCTACAATCACACCGATCCAAACGGAGGATGGGGCTGGAGTGCCATTGCAGGTTCCGGTGCCAATTTAACGGCATCTTCTGTAGTAAGCCTTTCCGATACTACAAATGCAATTGAATTTAGTATTCCAAAATCACAATTAGGAACTTTAGGCAGTTCAATAGGTATTGCCATTACCGAAATGACTTCAGGATGGGCAGCAGTTGCCAACTTTCCGGAAGGACCTAAATTTTCAACATTAGAACTTTAGTTTGTCATCGATAGCCGGTCAAATGTGCCATTAGAAGAAGGGTTTTTTGAAGATTTAATTTTTGAATCTAATGGCATATGCTATCGAGTAAAAATAATTTTAAAAGTAATCCCTGATGTTTTGCTATCGGGGATTGCTTTATAAAAAGCCAGTTATACAGCAATTAAGATATAGCATGAATACAACCATACCCCATAACCGACTGATGTCTGTAGATGTACTGCGTGGATTTGATCTTTTGATGATCATCGTGGCAGACCGTTTTTTTTACAACCTAAATACAGCGGCCAAAACTAATTTCACAAAGAACCTGGCAGACCAGTTTGAACATCCGGAATGGATCGGCTTTCATTTATACGATGTTATTATGCCGCTGTTTCTGTTTGTGGTCGGTGTTGTGATTCCGTTTTCTTTGGGAAAAAGAAGCACGGAATCCGGATCGGACAGCAAATTGTACCGCCATATTTTAAGGCGATTTGTGATTCTGTTCATTTTAGGGTGGATTGTTCAGGGCAATTTATTGTTTCTGGATCTTTCCAAATTTCAAATATTCAGCAATACGCTTCAGGCCATTGCGGTAGGATATTTATTTTCGTGTATCGCATACCTGAATTTATCCAAAAAAGGAAGGTATATTTTCTTTATCAGCTGTCTGGTTTTATATGCAGTATTATTAGCAATACCCAGCTTTTTCGGGCACGCTTTTGAATTACTGCCCAATAAAAATCTTCCTATTTATATTGATCAGCAGGTTTTCGGTCGTTTTTACGATCAGACCCAATATTCATGGTTATTAACCGGCTTAGGATTTACGGCCACCACCATGTCCGGATTGTTTGCAGGCGAATTGCTGCTGTCTTCGTTGTCAAGACAAAAAATAGCCGGGTATCTTTTTATGATCGGTATCGCGGGAATCGCGCTGTCGTTAATCATAGGGATATGGCATCCCATTATTAAAAAAATATGGACGAGTTCCTTTGTTATATTTTCCTCCGGAATAAGTTTTGTTTTGCTGGCTTTATTCTACTGGCTTGTTGATGTAAAAGGCTATACAAAATGGGCCTATCCGTTTCGGGTTATTGGCCTTAATGCCATCGCCGCTTATGTGGGTTCTCATGTTTTAAATTTTTCCCTGATTGCCAAACAGGTTTTTTACGGCTTCGAACAATTCACAGGAGCTTATTACGATGCATTTTGTGATTTGGCAGGTTTTGGAATCCTTTATTTCATACTTTGGTACATGCATAAAAACAAGACCTACGTAAAAGTATAAGCAAACAAATAATAACGAGTAACTCACCTCAATATAGTATCAAAAAACAAAAAAAATGAAAAGTTCAAGTTTAAAAATTTTATTGATAGCCTTTTTAGTATTGAAAATTGGCAATGTATCTGCGCAACTCATAAAAACAAAAGCACCCAAAAGAGACAAAGGCCAGGCCGATGTATTGCGTTTGGCTACGCCGGCAATTCCTGTTGTTCACGTAGCTATTGTTGGTTTAGGAATGCGTGGCACAGGAGCCGTTGAGCGTATTACCCATATTCCGGGAGTAGAAATTGTGGCACTTTGCGATATGGTCGAAGCAAGAGCAAATGCAGCCAACGACACTTTGGTAAAACACGGAAAGCCAAAAGCAGAAGTGTTTTTCGGAGAAGATTCATGGAGAAAAGTAACCGCACTTAAAAATGTGGATCTGGTCTATATTGTAACCGACTGGAAACATCATGCAGGCATTGCCGTTCAGGCCATGAAAGACGGTAAACATGTGGCGGTAGAAGTACCGGGCGCTTTAACCATGAAAGAAATATGGGACATCATCGATACTTCAGAAAAAACACGTAAGCATTGTATGATGCTTGAAAATTGTGTCTATGATTTCTTTGAACTGACCACCTTAAATATGGCACAGCAAGGTTTGTTCGGAGAGATTCTTCATGCGGAAGGTTCGTACATTCACGGTTTACAGCCATACTGGAATGAATACTGGAACAACTGGCGTATGGATTACAACCGCAAACACAGAGGTGATGTTTACCCGACACACGGAATGGGACCAGCCTGTCTGGCGCTAAACATTCACAGAGGAGATAAAATGAATTTTCTGGTTTCGATGGATACCAAAGCAGTCGGAAATCCGGCATTCATCAAAGAAAAAACAGGGGAAGTGGTAACCGATTTCAGAAACGGGGATCACACCATGACCATGATTCGTACCGAAAAAGGAAAAACAATCCAGATTCAGCATGATGTGACCAGTCCGAGACCGTACAGCAGAATGTATCAGTTATCAGGAACTAAAGGATTTGCCAATAAATATCCGGTTGAAGGCTATGCCATCGATGCAAAGGAAGCAGGAGGAGAAATCTCTAAAAATTACCAAAACCTGAATGCAGAAGAATTTGTATCGGAAGATGTCAAAAAGATATTAATGGAAAAATACAAAAACCCGATCGTAAAAGATATCGAAGAAATGGCCAAAAAAGTAGGAGGCCACGGCGGAATGGATTTTATAATGGATTACCGTATGTTTCACTGTCTGCAGCAGGGACTTCCGTTAGATATGGATGTGTACGATCTGGCCGAATGGTCTTGTCTGAGCACGTTGACCGAAATCTCGCTGGACCATAATTCAGCTCCGGTTGAAATTCCGGACTTCACTCGTGGAGGCTGGGAAAAATTGAATACGGTTGAGTTTTCAAAATAAGAAAACGTAGTAATTGAATAATTTGGTTTTTATTTTGTAGTTAGATTTAAAGCTTCTGTTGGTAACAGAAGCTTTTTGTATGATATTATAGTGTATTTTTGATATTTCATTTTAGAGCTGAGGTTCAGCATTTATAGTTGGAATGATATGCAGCGGTACATATCATTGTGATTTTTTGGAGTTGCCTGAATTTAATTTTAATCCTTTTAATTCGTATGAAATGCTAAAGAAAATCGTTCTGTTATCTGGTTTGTTTTTATTGTTTGGTTATCAGTATGAACCGGACACCAACTTTGTAATTGATATGAAACAGGTCACTAACGATACCTTAAATCTCAATTTTTCGTATGTAAGCACCGAACTGATTTCATTAGACAGAACGCCTATTTTTAAAGAAAAAGTAATAAAAAATTATATTGGGGTTCCCGCGCATGATTCCATACAATATTATGGTAATTTTCAGGAAACACTCCAATTTTTCTACGATTTATATAAAGTTAAGCAATATGATAAAAAGGAATTTCTGGAATTAGTAAACAAAATACATATCGATACTTTGAGATTCTCGAAAAAACCGCTAAAACAGGGCGTAATTTCCATTGTCGGGTTTTATAAAGATAAACAATTTATTATTGGGGATTTCAACAGAAATCAGGATTTTAGTGATGATATTAAATATGAATTTGACATCAATTTCAGAAATAAATCGATTGCAGAGAACTTAGAAAGTATCAATAAATTACCTAAAAGTGACTACTATTATGAAACCTATTCTAAAGGCACTATTCACACTTATAAAAGAAAAACTACTTTATTCCCATGTGCGAATATCTATGACCGAAAAATAATAGTTACAGATAAAGAAGCAAAATACCTTTCCAGTTTTAGGTTTAAGGATTATTGGCAGGGCGAACAAATTTTAAACCAGACCGTTTACGATTTTTCTTATCAGGCACTTGATAATACATTTGGCGCGATCTACATTAAGCCAAAAAACGTTTCCTTCAGAAAAGATGAGATTTTTAACGCGCAATTCATGCACTTCACAGAAGATACTATTGCGCTTGGTGACGGCTATTACAAAATAGACAGCATCAACAGAAAGATATCTAAATTATATCTTAGAAAAATAAAAAGCAAAGAAGAAAAATACGGTCAATGGGTCGGGAAATATTTTGAAAACAGGATCATTGAAGATTTGGATAACGGAAATTTTAGTACCGATGTCGTCATTAAAGAAAAGAAGTATACCCTAATTGATTTTTGGGGCACCTGGTGTGGACCCTGTCTGGATATGACTCCGCGATTAGTGGCCCTGCACAATAAGTATCCTGAAAAATTGAGTATCATTAGTATCGCCAACGATCAGGATAAAAATGTGGTGAAACAATATGCAAAGAAAAGTAAAATGAACTGGACACATGGCTTTGTGGATGGCAGAAAGAACAACAGAATTTATACTGACCTTGCCGTGCAGACATATCCAACATTTATTTTAGTGGATTCCGGTGGAAAAATTTTACTACGTGGAGGAGCGGAAGAGTTTAATAAAATAGAAAATCTGATCAAATAACTACTGCTGGGCACTTGTAAAAAATTCACATTGGATAGAATTGGATATTTAGAACTAATTCAGGGATACACTACTATTCTTAGCCCTTTTTTGTGATAGAAGGCCGTTTTATCTTTAGAATTCCGCTTTAGCCAAATCCGGGGAACAGGCCAAAAACCGGCTGGCTTTTGTCCTTTGGGTAGCTTGCGGACCTTGTTCTGCCATAATTCCCGATACTTCAACACCCGGAACTTCATTTATAGATTTCTATGGAGAACCATAACTCCCTTCATGCTGACGAATGCCGCCATCGCATTTTCTTCCCAATTTACCGCAAATTATTTTAATAAAAGCACTAAACATATATTAGAGATTATACGTCTAGTGTTTCCGGACCACAAATATTTTATAAATTTAGATAGTCTCACATCCCATACCCTTAACCTGGTTTAAGATTTTTTCTTAAACCAGGTTAAGGGTATTTCTTAAACATGCTTATATGTAGTTACATCAGATTTGGTGCAATTTTGTATTGCAAATTCGCTGTCCAGAATCAGCATCAAAAAATCAAACTTAAAATAAAATAACATGCCACACGTAAATGTAAAAATGTATCCCGGAACTTCTGAGGAGCAAAAAGCAAAAATAGCAAAGGAAATTACGAACGTAATTATGAAACATACAGGTAAACCTGATGCAGCAGTTTCAATCGCCATAGAAGAAGTTGCTGAAGAGGCCTGGATGAAAGAAGTATATGATAAGGAAATAAAGCCTAATATGGAAAAGCTTTATAAAAAACCGGGATATTAATCCGTAAATGGAATGCTGAGCTAATTAAAAAATACAGTCATGAATTACATAAAAGAAAAAGAAGAAATTGTAACAGTACTGGTCAATTTTGCCGGAGTACTAAATGCCGGAGATACAAAAACGATTCCGGATTTTTTTGATCGCGATGCTGTTTTTATCCCGGAGGGGATGAAAAAAATTATTGCCGCTAACCAACTGGGGAAAACCGGCAATGGCTATCTGAAACGTTCTGATTTTAAAATCAGTTACGCCATAAAAGAAATCACGATTGAAAATCAATTTGCTTTTGTAGAAGCTTTTGCCACTACAACAGAAAAACGCATTTCAGATTTAAAAACCATACAAAAAAGAAGTATTGATTTTTTTGTTTTGAAAAATGAAGCAGGAAACTGGAAGATTTACCGATACCTGTTCAATAACGTACAAGAGCTTGAATTAAGCTAAAACAGAAAAAAAATGAAAGCAGCTGTAATTAGAAGTGCCGGAGGGGCAGAAAACTTTTTTATGGAAGAATTTCCGGTACCCACTCCATTGGAAGGTCAGGTACTTATTAAGGTCAAAGCGTTTGGACTCAACCGTTCCGAACTCATGACGCGAAAAGGATTATCACCTGATGTGCATTTTCCGAGAGTTCTGGGAATTGAATGTGTCGGTGAAGTAGCACATGATCCTTCGGGTACGTTGGCAAAGGGACAAAAGGTCGCAGCCTTTATGGGAGGAATGGGACGTGATTTCGATGGAAGTTATGCCGAATACACCCTGGTTCCGCGCGCTATTGTCATGCCTTTTGAAAGTACACTTTCCTGGGAAATCCTGGGTGCCCTGCCTGAAATGTTCCAGACAGCATACGGATCGCTTCATCGGGCTCTTAAAATAAAATCGGGAGAAACATTGTTAATCCGCGGCGGTACATCATCAGTAGGTTTACTGGCTTTGCAGCTGGCAAAGGAAGCGGGGCTTTTTGTGATTTCAACCACACGAAATGAAGCGAAAAGAGAGTTACTGGTCGCTAACGGAGCCGATGAAGTTCTCATTGACAACGGCAGCTTAGCAGAAATAATCAAAAATCAAAGTCAGTTTAAAATTGATAAAGTACTGGAACTTGTAGGGACCACCACCTTACAGGATTCTCTTAAAACGGTAGTGAGTGGCGGCAGTGTCTGCATGACCGGGATACTCTCCGAGCAATGGTCAATTGCCGAATTTGCTCCAATGAATTATATTCCTGCCACAGTTAACCTGACGGTTTATGACAGTGGTGAAATTCGAATTGAAGGAAAATATTTTCAGAAATTTGTTAAGGATATCGAAAAAGGATTTTTAAAACCAGCTATAAAACGTATCTTTAATCTGAACGAAATCGTTGCTGCACATCATCTTATGGAAAGCAGTTCGGGAGGGGGCAAAATTGTAGTTCTGCCTTAAATGAATTTCTAAAAAACAAATTTTTATGATATTGCAATCTTATACTACCAAATCTACTCACATACCTACACAGGACAATCCCACAGATCAGTTTCGTTCTGATGTACTGCAAGGCCTGCAAAGCACACCCAAAAAACTGCACTCTAAATATTTTTACGATAAAAAAGGCGATGCTCTTTTTCAACAGATCATGGCAATGCCCGAATATTATCTGACGAATTGTGAAATGGATATATTCCAAAATAAAACTTCAGCGCTTGCCGGGATCATTTTGCAAACGGATGAAGCCTTTGACCTCATAGAGCTTGGGGCGGGTGACGGAACCAAGTCGGCTTTTTTGCTAAAATATCTTTTAGATCAGAAAGCTGATTTTAATTATATGCCAATTGACATATCGGCCAACATATTGTCTGTTTTACAGGATAAGCTAAAGTCAGATCTTCCTGAGCTGAATATTACTTGTTTGGAAGGGGAATATTTTAAGATGCTGGAAAAGGCGGCAGCATTATCTTCAAAAAGAAAAGTAGTTCTTTTTCTGGGAAGCAATATCGGGAATATGGAGAAGGACGAAGCGCTTTCCTTTTGTCGGGGCCTTAACAGTTATCTGTCCCCGGGCGATATTGTCCTGATGGGATTTGACCTGAAAAAAAATCCACAGGTCATATTGGATGCCTATAATGACAAAGCGGGAATTACCGCAGCATTCAATCTGAATCTGCTGACCCGGATTAACAGCGAACTTAATGCTGATTTCAATGTCGAAAAGTTTGAGCATTACCAGACGTACGATCCTTTAAGCGGTGCCTGCAGAAGCTATTTAATCAGCCTCGAAAATCAGCGTGTCAACGTTGACGGCCAGTCTGTTAATTTCGAAAAAGATGAGCTGATAGCTATGGAACTTTCACAGAAATATTCGCTGAAGGAAAGCGAAGAACTGGCCAACAGTTCCGGTTTTGAAACAATAAATCATATTATGGACTCCAAAGCGTGGTTTACAGACGTGGCCTGGCTGGCAGTTTAACATTTAAAGATAAAAGTATGCAGGTACAGGAATCAACAGGCAGGAATCAAAATATAATAGAAAAATACAATACCATCAGGCTGCATTCCGAGCACATCTGTAAACCTTTAGAAATAGAGGATTATGTGGTGCAGCCCATTGTAGATGTTAGCCCCCCAAAATGGCATTTGGGACATACGACCTGGTTTTTCGAGACCTTTATTCTTAAACCGAATGATAAGGCGTATACCGTTTTTAATGATCAGTACGATTTCGTTTTTAACAGCTATTACGAAAGCGTGGGTGCGCGCGTTTTACGAACCGACCGCGGTAATTTAAGCCGTCCTTCCGTAACCGATGTCTATCGCTATCGGGCGTATGTAGACCAGCACATGAAAGCTTTTCTGGAAAACAATGTTCTTTCGGAAGCGTTAGCCGAATTGCTGCAGCTCGGACTTAATCATGAGCAGCAGCATCAGGAACTATTATACAGTGACATTAAATATATCTTAGGACATAATCCGCTTTTTCCGGCTTATCGTACTGATGCGGTTTCTGACCCCAGAAGCATTCAGAATAATGAATTTGTAAAGGTCGAATCCGGCATTTATGAAATTGGGTATCAGGGTGAAGATTTCTGTTTTGATAATGAACTGGGGCGGCATAAGGTTTATCTGGAAGATTTTGAAATTGCAAAATATCCCGTGACCAATGCGCACTATCTTGAATTCATTGCAGACGGAGGGTATACCGATTTTAAATACTGGCATTCTGAAGGCTGGGAATGGGTAAAGGAAAACGCTGCTAAATCACCCCTTTATTGGCATTACATCGATCAAAAGTGGATGAATTATACTTTTGCCGGTTTAAAAGAAATAGATTTGAACGAGCCCGTGTGCCATGTTAATTTTTACGAAGCCTCAGCATTTGCGTCATGGAAAGGGCTGCGTCTGCCTACTGAAGCAGAATGGGAGGCCGCTTCACCACATTTAAACTGGGGACAACGCTGGGAGTGGACAGACAGTGCCTATCTGCCCTATCCGGGTTTTACCAAAGCGCCCGGAGCAATAGGGGAATACAATGGAAAGTTTATGGTAAGCCAGATGGTTTTGCGTGGTGCTTCTGTGGCAACACCCGAGGGACACAGCCGGGCTACGTATCGTAATTTTTTTCATCCCCGCCATCAGTGGCAGTTTATGGGCATTCGTTTGGCAAAATAATGTATAGCAGGAAAAACAGATGATTAGTATAGAGGGAGTTTCCAAAACTTTTGGTTCGGGCAAAGCGGTAGATACGATTTCGTTTCAGGCCAATGATAAAGAAATTCTGGTACTGTTAGGCACCAGCGGCTGTGGCAAGACCACTACGCTCAAAATGATTAACCGCCTTATCGAGCCCGATAGCGGAAATATCTTTATTGACGGCAAAAACATAAAGGACCAGAAGCCCGAAGCACTTCGTAAAACCATTGGTTTTGTGATGCAGCACGCAGGGCTTTTTCCACATTATACCGTAGCACAGAATATTGCTATTGTACCTAATCTCTTAAAATGGGAAAAGCAGCGAACAGAAAAAAGAACGTCTGAACTCTTAGAAAAACTGCATCTTTCGGAAGACCTTTTAAAAGTTTTTCCACATGAACTAAGCGGCGGACAGCAACAGCGTATTGGTGTGGCCAGAGCCCTTATTGCCGATACTCCGGTTCTTTTAATGGACGAGCCTTTTGGCGCTTTGGATACGATTACAAAGTCGGCCATACATCATGAGTTTAAGAATCTTGATGAACTCAAAAACAAAACAACTATTTTAGTGACCCATGATGTAGTGGAAGCTTTTGAACTCGGACATCGTATTGGTTTGATGGACAAAGGGAAGATTGTTCAGATGGGTTCACCGGACCAAATATTATATCAGCCCGCCAATAATTTTGTCAAAGATTTTTTTGCAGGCAATCGTCTGATGCTGGAGTATAAAATTGCTTCCGTAAACCGGGTAGCGCCTTTTCTGAAAAAGCCATTAAAAACGCAGGAACTGGTCAAAGATACCAATGTGTGGGAAGCGCTTCAGATTTTTAGTGCCGATCCTGCTTTTAACGAAGATTACGAAGAACTTTTGCAGGCCTTTAACCAATACAGAAAACTTCAAACCATATGACACAGGAGCAAAGTCTTTGGCAATTTATGATGGCCCAGCATGAAAAATTGCTGGTGCAGATCGGACAACATCTTGGCCTTACTTTTTTATCATTACTTCTGGCAATTGCAGTCGGAATTCCACTCGGAGTTTTAATTTCCCGAAGAAGAAGCTTATCGGCCCCGGTGTTAGGTACGGCAGGTATTCTGCAAACCGTTCCGAGTATTGCGCTTTTGGGTTTTATGATACCGCTTTTCGGTATTGGTGCCACACCGGCGATAATTGCACTGCTTATTTATGCGTTGCTTCCCATTATACGAAACACTTTTGCCGGAATTACAGGAGTAAGTCCCGTAGTTACAGAAGCTGCAACGGCACTTGGAATGAATAAAACCCAGCGTTTGTTTAAAGTCGAATTTCCATTGGCCCTTCCCGTTATTATAGCCGGTATTCGAACCGCTGCGGTAATCAATGTCGGCGTGGCCACTCTGGCTTCTTTTGTGGCAGCGGGCGGACTTGGGGAATTTATTTTCGGAGGGATCTCTCTTAACAATACCAATATGATTCTGGCAGGTGCTATTCCGGCGGCATTGCTGGCTGTTCTGTTAGATTTAATTATTGGCTATTTGCAGAAGGCGTCATTAAAAACACTTCGGAAATTCCTTTATATTGTTGGCGGTATTGTGGTGGCAACTGGTCTTTATTTTATATTTTCGGCCCAGCCGGAACGCAGGATAATAGCTGGGTTTACACCGGAATTTATGGGGCGCCAGGATGGGGATTTGGGACTCAGATCGGTCTACGGACTACAATTGAACCCGCTGGTGGTCTCTGATGCTATTATGTACGAAGCGGCGTATCAGGGAAAACTGGATCTGATTAGCGGTTATTCTACCGACGGAAGAATTAAAGCCTTTGACCTGGTCGTTTTAGAAGATGATAAAACCATTTTTCCGCCTTATTATGCCGCTCCCATACTCAAAACCCGAACACTGGAAAAATTTCCGGGACTCGAAAAAACACTGAATCTTCTGGCGGGCAAGATCAACGACAGCCTTATGACCGGACTTAATTATAAAACAGAACTTTTAAAACAGACCCCGGAAAAAGTAGCTAAAGATTTTTTAGTCCGTCAGGGTTTATATAAAAAAGCAAATCAGGGTACGGGAGAAACGATTCGGATTGGTTCAAAAATTTTTGGCGAACAATATATTTTAGCAGAAATGTACCGAATGCTGATTGAAGGCTACACCAATTATAAAGTAGAAACCAAAACAGGACTGGGCGGAACAAAAATATGTTTTGATGCCCTGATGAATGATGCCATTGATTTTTATCCGGAATATACCGGTACCGGATTATTAGTTTTGCTAAAACCCGATGCACAGACCATTGCCGAAGTCTCCAAAGACAGCAGAAAAACCTATAATTATGTGCAGAAGGAATTTCAGAAACAATACCAGTTGCAATGGCTCAGTCCCATCGGATTTAATAATGCTTATGCCCTGATGATGAGAAGGACGCAGGCGAAGGAACTCCGTATAAAAACGATTTCGCAGCTTAGTGCCTATTGTTCCGGAAAATAAGTTTTAAATAAAAACAACCTGTCATGAAATACAATTTTGATGAAATAGTACCACGTAACGGCAGCGGCTCGATTAAATGGGATGCGGCCCCGTTTGGCGAAGTGCTCCCCATGTGGATTGCAGATATGGATTTTAAATCAGCACCCCCAATTTTAAGTGCTTTGCAAAACAGGGTCGATCATGGCATTTTTGGCTATACGGCAA
This sequence comes from Flavobacterium sp. ENC, assembly GCF_020991415.1. Taxonomy (GTDB): domain Bacteria; phylum Bacteroidota; class Bacteroidia; order Flavobacteriales; family Flavobacteriaceae; genus Flavobacterium. The sequence continues at coordinate 509,190 of NZ_JAJMOY010000003.1, forward strand.
TACCGGAAGCATTTTATACAGCGGTACTGGGATGGTGGAAAAAAAGATACGGTTTTACGCTCGAAAAAGAATGGCTGGTACCGGTTTCAGGAGTCATACCGGCATTATCTGCAGCCATACAATCGCTATCAAAAACAGGTGATAAAGTGATGCTGCAATCGCCCGTATATAATCATTTTTACAGCAGTATAGAAAACAGCGGCCGTATCGTTATCGAGAATAATTTACGGTATCAAAATGGTGAATATACAATTGATCTGGAAGACCTGGCCCGAAAAGCAGCTGATCCCAAAGTAAAGCTTTTGATTCTCAGTAATCCGCATAATCCTGTGGGGCGGGTCTGGAAAAGAGAAGAATTACAGGCGGTCGGGGATATTGGTCTGCAGCACAATGTGATCATTATTTCAGATGAGATTCATGCCGATCTGGTTTTTCAGGGACACATTCACATTCCTTTTGCATCATTGGGAGAAAAGTACAGCCGCAATGCTGTTACCCTTAGCTCGCCCACCAAGAGTTTTAATTTGGCGGGATTACAAGTGGGTTATTTTTTTACGCAAAACGAGCAGTTACGAAAAGCAATTCAATCGTCTTTTCAGCTGATGGGCATAGAATTACTCAATATATTTGGCATCACGGCACTGATAGCGGCCTATGAGGAATCAGAGCAATGGCTTGATGCCTTAAAAGAATATCTTCAGGATAATTATCTTTTTCTCCACGAATTTATAAGTTTGCATCTGCCCCAGATCAAGGTCACACCTTTAGAAGGTACCTATTTGGTCTGGCTGGACTGTACCGCATTGCACAAAACTGCAGATGCACTATCGCATTCCCTTTTGGAAGAACAAAAGCTTTGGATAAATTCGGGCACTATGTACGGAAATTCCGGGGAGGGATTCCTGCGGATCAACATTGCTACTCCAAAAGCACAGTTGCAAACAGGACTGGAGCGACTGTTAAAAGGACTGTCTTAGAGCTTCCGGTACGAAGCAAGTGAACATCAAAAAAAAGGCAGCCCATTATTTAGGCTGCCTCTCTTTATAATAATAAACCGTCGGTCTTTTATTTTTTTCCTGCCGTTACATCAATACCAATCTCAATATCTTTACTGATCATCCATTCTGCCGGATCAGCTTCAGAAGCTCCAAACTTAATATCCCAGTCGGTACGGTTAACCGTAAATTTAGCCTGTACTGTTGCAATGCCGTCTGCTACGGTAACTTTTGCAGGGAAAGTAACATTCACCGCTTTACCTTTAAGGGTAAGATTACCGCTTACTGTTTTGTTGGCACCTGCTACAGCATCTTTTGCCGGAGTGGCTAAATTTGTAACGCTTGTAATTTTAAAGTCAGCTGTTGGATTTTTCTCCACATCAAAAAAGTCAGCGCTTTTTAAGTGTGCTTCCAGTTCTGAATATTTTTTATCTTTTTCAGTAACCGATGCCGGATCCACTTTAATAGACGTCATGTCGATTACAAAATCACCTGCTGTCAGTTCGTTAGCTTCAACAGAAACTTCACCTGATTTAATGGCAAGTGTTCCCCAGCGAGGAGCAAACCCTCCTTTGTGAAATGCTTTCCAGTCTACTTTTGAAGTTTCGAGGTTTACCGCCAGTACTTCTCCCTTTTTTTCGGCAACCTGTTGTTCTTCGCCTGTTGTTGTTTCGTTAGCGGTTTTTTTTCCACATGCCGTTAAAAATAAAGTAACAGCGACCAAAGTCAATACACTACATTTTTTCATTTGTTTACGTTTAAAGATTTGTTAATGATTAAGTCTTGTTTAATGCAAAATTCATGGACTAAAAAAAGACAGGATTATGGTAATCGGAAATTTAGTGATAATTTCAGGAAAATCGGATAACCCTTCCAGGAGACTTATTGAGGAGCCTGGTAAGAGCGTATCCGGAGATATGCCTTTAGTATCAGCTTAACTAATTTATTAATGTTAATAAAGATGCGAATTTCTTTATAAATATCAAAATAATTAAAACGCAAAAACCGTAAACCATTATTTTTTTGGTTTTAGAAGCCAGTAATGTCAGGCGTGTTATATTTTCTGTCTGAATAAGGAATGCTGTTACGCTTTTTAATGCGGCTCCTATTTCTTACTTTTACTATTTAAATACTACTATGGACATTAATGCAGCATTGGCCGGTAAAGATGCCCCGACAGCACAATTGATTCGCTTTTTCAGCGGATATTTTGCCCTGAATCAAAAGGAATGTGATGAGGTGATCCGGCTCTTTTCACAACGGAATATCAGGCGCAGGGGATATCTCCTGCAGGAAGGTGATGTCTGCGGCCATTATTTTTTCATTGTTTCGGGCTGTTTTAAAATGTTTGCGGTTGATCCTTCCGGAAAAGAACACAACCTGCAATTTGCTGCAGAAAACGAGTGGATAAGTGATCTTCAGAGTTTTTATGAGCAGGAGCCAAGCCATATGCATATAGAAGCGATTGAACCTTCGGTTGTGCTGCAGATAAAGCGTGAAGACCTTTTGTACTTATTTGTAAATTATCATAAGTTCGACCGCAATTTCAGGATTATCACCGAACGGAAGTATATCAATTTTCAAAACCGCATCCTGCAAAACATTAGTGCCACGGCAGAGGAACGTTACCTTAGTTTCACAAAACAGTTCCCTGCCTTAATAAACCGAATCCCCAATACCCAGATTGCTTCGTATTTGGGCATTACCCCGGAGTTCCTGAGCAAAATCCGTAAAAAAATAGCGTCCGGTCAATAATTGCCCTTTTACTGCATAGGATAATAACTGTTTTACAGGGTGATACAGTATTTTTTCTGCAATTTACAAATTTGTTATTTTAATAAATCTTTTCTCATTTTACTATTTTTAAAACCCTATATTTGTTAGTGAAATTTACAAATTTATACCACATGCAAAACAACTTTTTAGGGGGCTTAAAAGAGCACGAAAATAGATTACTAACAATATGGTCGCAACTTCTTATCGAAAGCGGATCTGATGATGGTGCAGTTGAAGAAGAAGAATCTAAGGAATTTGCTTCCCTCTTTTTAAGTGCACTGGCAACGCTAAACGGAAGATTTCAGGATTCCCAGGAATTTGAAAAGGTTGAAGATCTTATTGTCGGTATTTCAACTTCAAGAGGAAAACGAGGCTTTTCACCAAGAGAGAATGCACAATACCTTACGACTTTCAAACAGGCATCTTCGCAAATTCTTTCGGAACTGATCACGGATTCTGAAAATTTGTATAAGGCTAATTTAGAGCTGAATGCCATTATAGATAATATGACTATCATGACTTTCGAAGCCTTCATGAGAGGAAGGGAAGATATCATATCAAGACAGGTAGATGAAATTAGCGAAATCTCAACTCCGGTGATCACCGTATGGGAGGGTATCGTTGCATTGCCAATTATCGGGACACTTGACAGTTCCAGAACACAGATTGTAATGGAGAACCTGCTTCAGCAGATTGTTGATACGGGAAGTTCTATTGCTATTCTCGATATTTCAGGTGTTCCTGCAGTAGACTCTCTTGTAGCGCAGCATCTTATAAAAACGGTTAGTGCAACACGTTTAATGGGGGCCGAATGTATCATTAGCGGTATCCGTCCGGAAATTGCACAGACAGTAGTACATTTAGGAATAGATCTTACCGGTATTATTACCAAAGCATCACTGGCAAGTGCACTTAAAACAGCATTTGATATGTTGCAGCTAACTGTTGTTAAAAGAAAATTAGTTTAAGATTTAATAATTGATATGGAGAGAATTCCTATACTAAAAATGGGCGATTTTCTGCTTGTTACCATACAAGTAGATTTGTACGACCAACTGGCAGAAAATCTTGAATCGGATTTAATTAACACCATAAGTAAACATAGCTCAAAAGGCGTGTTAATTGATATTTCGGCTGTTTCTATAATCGATTCCTTTATGGGGCGGATTTTAGGAAATATTGCGGTCATGTCTAAAATAATGGATGCGCAGACTGTCGTTGTAGGAATGCAGCCGGCCGTAGCGATTACACTTGTTGAACTTGGATTGTCCTTAAACGGAGTTATAAGTGCCCTGAATGTTGAAAAAGGCATGGATCTACTGCGCTCAAAAATGCATACTAGCGATAATGAAGAGCAGGAATATGACGACGATAACGAATAGTAAAGAAGAAGCTTTAATTATAAGAGAACAAGATGTGGTGCCCTTACGCAACCGTGTAAAAGAGTATGGTGTAAAAATTGGGATGAGCATTCTGAATCAAACCAAATTAATTACGGCCACAAGCGAACTTGTTCGTAATCTCCTTAAATATGGCGGAGGCGGAAAAGTCATCATTGAATCGGTTAGTAATGGCCGTGATAATGGTGTACGGGTCACTTTTATCGATAATGGTCCCGGAATAGCCGATGTGTCATTGGCTATGAAAGACGGGTACAGCACCGGGAAAAGCTTAGGTTTAGGACTACCCGGTACCAAAAGACTCGTGAATGAATTTGATATTAAAACAGAACTGGGCAACGGTACCACCGTTACTATAATAAAATGGAAAAATGGATAATACGTTTTCCAGTTATAAAATTGACGATCGCAGTCTGATTGCTTTTATAAAAAGAGAAATACACAACCTGGCACTTCACATAGGATTTACACCCCACCGCGCTGCTGAAACCGATATTATAGTTGCAGAATTAACCTCCAATCTTATTAAATATGCCAAGGGAGGGGAGCTGCTATACAGAGCTACTCTGGAAGAAAAACATAATGTAATCGAAATTTATTGTCTGGATAAAGGTGTAGGGTTCGAAAATCTTGCCAAAATAATGAATGACGGCTATTCGTCATCCAATACCCTGGGACACGGATTGGGCTCTATCAAAAGACTGAGTACTGATTTTCAGATTTATTCCATGAAAAACTGGGGATGTGTGCAGTACATCAAAATTGCCGAAAGATCTGATTTGCCTTTGCCTCCTTTACAAAACGGTTTAAATTATGCCGCAATTGCGGTAAACTACCCGGGCGAAAAGTTCTGCGGGGACGGCTATCATATTAAGTCATCCAAAAAAGGTTTCCAAATATTTTTAGGGGACGGTTTAGGTCATGGTGAAAATGCAAATGAAGCTGTACAATTAGCCATTAAAGCCTTTAAGCAGTCCATAGAAACAGAACCTTCTGAAATTCTAAGGGATATCCATACAGCAGTAAAAAAGAGCAGGGGTCTTGTGGGAACAATCGCCACTGTCGATTATAAATCAGATGTATGGAGTATATGCGGAATTGGCAATATCAGTACCCGTATTTATGATGGACTGGAAAATAAAACCTACACACCTTATAACGGAATTATCGGACACAATATTCCCCGTACCCTGAACAATACTATTGTACCTTACAAAAAACATCAGATTATTGTCATGCACAGCGATGGATTGCGCACCAGATGGAACCTGAACGAAATGGCGTCAATAGTAAAACAACAGTCGGGTGTAATTGCATCCGCTATTTTTAAGGAAAATATCAGAGGAACTGATGATGCCTCTATTCTTGTAGGCAAAATAATCTAAGCACCATGAAAGAGATCATAAAAATAAATCTTGATAACGAAATGGACCTGATTCTTGCCCACAAGCGCTGCATGAAAATTGCCGAAATGTGCGGGATGCCCTCTTCTTTTCAGACAAGGTTTTCTACAGCGGTATCCGAAATTGCCAGATGTTCGATTGCGAAGGGGAAAGATTCAGTGCTGGTGATTGGCATTCATATTACAAAAGCAACTCAAAAGGAAATCCTGGCCATCATTACAGACAGTATTGATTTGAAAAGTTGTAATCCGGAAGCATTTAACTACGCTTCAAAAATTTCCGGCAATATTGAATACAGTTTTAAAGGAAATCAGTCAACTACCCGAATAAGTCAGCAGGTACTGTCGCCCGGACTGCTGTCGGAAACGAAAATAAAATCGCTGATTGATTATTTTAAGTTTGAGCCGCCTTTATCTCCGTATGATGAGATTAGAAAGAAAAATATTGAACTAATAGCGCTTTCAGAAAAATTAATTGAAAGCGAAAACAGATACCGAAAATTAGCGAACACAATCCCGATTTTGATTTGTGAGGTCAGTGATCGTAATAAAATATTATTGTATAACGAATCATTACTGTATTATTTAAAAGTACCTCCACCAACTTTTGAAAGAAAAAATTTGACGACTTTTATTCATCCTGAGGACATTGAAGTAATTTTAGCAGGCTGGGATAAAGCAAAATCAAACCAATCTTCTTTTTCGGGTGAAATCAGGCTTAATAATAGCGGGACTTACATCTGGCACCTTGTGACCATGATTCCGAATAAATCAGAAGATGGATCCTTTAACAGCTGGCTGATTTATTTTATCGATATTAATGCCCAAAAAGTGGTGGTGGAGACCCTAAAGGATAATACGGAACTAAAAGTGATCCAGCGCGAATTGGAAAGTGCCAACTCCAAATTGGTTTTTAAAAATAAGGAGTTAGAGCAGTTTGCCTACATTGCGAGTCACGATCTTCAGGAACCGCTGCGCAAGATTATGATTATGATTTCCCGTGCCAGCGAAAATTTATCGGAAGAACAGAAAAAGGATTATTATTTTGACCGGATTGCATTGTCGGCAACGCGCTTATCAGATTTAATTACTGACGTTCTTAATTATTCAAGGATAGATAATAACAAACATTTTTTTGAAGAAGTAGACCTTAATGATATTATTGCTGAAATTTTAGGTGATTTAAGCATGATCATCGAAGAGAAAAATGCGATCATTAACATAGAACCCTTACCGCAGGTTTTAGGGCTAAATACGCAGCTGCGTCAATTGTTTTATAATCTTGTAAACAACTCGTTTAAATTTAATACTTCAGTACCCTCAGTAACCATTTCGGCTACTCTTATGCCGGAAGACAACAATGCATTGGCTTTGTCAGGCGATTACCACATTATCTCTATTGCTGATAATGGTATTGGTATTGAAAGTCAATATTCAAACCGCATTTTCAATATGTTCCAGCGTCTTCATGAAAGAGACCAATATGGCGGCAACGGAATAGGTCTCGCCCTGTGCCAGCGTATTATCGAAAACCATAACGGGATTATTAATTTTACAAGCACACCCGGTGAAGGCACTATTTTTTGGATATACCTGCGAAAACAGCAGTAGTGATATTCAGCGATAGTAAACCCGTTTATAAAGTTCTGGAATTTACGGCCGGAATTTTATCGACAAATGAAGAAATCACTTTTTTTGATACAATTCCGTTTTCTTGTAGCTCATATAGCTGCTAAGCCTGTCTTTAGTTCAATAAATTCAGGCCTTTCTGCCTATTCTAAAATTAGGGTTTCCAATAGGGAAGCTCTAACATTGCAATCCAAAAAAAACTTTTTAAAATACTAGTATTTCTCTGGTAGTATTATCAAACAACTCTTCCTGCTATTTAGATTAACGGATTATAGCAATCCGCTTTATTTTTCTTTAATTTTTAAAATTGAATTATAAATAAAAAAATGATACGAAATTTCATTACTTGCCGCAAGACAAGTTTTGCAGGTTTTATTCGCACTTTCTTTGCATAGTATTAAACAAATCATATTATGCAAAACGAAAAAAACAACACACAGCAGGAATTAAATTCCTCATTATCTAAGAGTAAAAATACTATTGTCATTGTCCATGGAGCATGGTCATCTGCAAATGACTGGCATCATGTTGCCGGCTATCTTACAGCAGAAGACATTAACCTTATCACAGTAAATCTTCCGGGTCATGGTACTGATCAGACCCCTGTATCGAACATTAGTTTACAGCTTTATGTATATGAAGTTTTAAAAGCGATTGGAGATGCAACAGCTGTTACCCTTGTTGGTCACAGTTTTGGTGGAATAGTAGTAAGTGAAGTAGCAGAGTTAATTGCTCCGCAGATAAAAAAACTAATTTACATTGCCGCCTTTGTTCCTAAAAATGGAGACAGCTTATTATCACTGGCACAAACGGACTCAGAGAGTCATATTGGTAAAAGTCTTATTGTAGATGAGCTGGCGGGAGTAGCCCGTATAACGAAAGAGGCAATTACAGACGTTTTTTTAGCAGATGCCCCAAAACCGGTGGCAGAATATGTAACTAATAATCTGAGACCAGAACCTTCAGCCCCGTTATCTACTGCGGTCACCTTATCTGAGGCTAATTTCGGTAACATTAATAAGGTATATGTTCACAGTCTTAATGACCATACAATAGGCTATTCACTTCAGCAAAAAATGGTAAAAGAGGCAGGAATTTTAAGAACTTATTCGCTTCCTTCCAGCCACACACCATTTATAGTATTTCCTCAAATACTATCCGCAATTTTAACGCTTGAAGCTAAATAAAACACATCTCACAATATAAATAACTCTTTAATTAGTACAATCATGAAAAAATTAAAATTAATTCAACTTCTCGTTGTGGCCTGTATCTTCATCTTATCATCCTGTTCAAGTGACGATAAACAGCCCGAAAACCTAAAAAATTATGTCCTTGTTCACGGAGCATGGCAGGCTCCTTATGCATGGCAGACCGTAAAAGCTAAGCTTGAAAAACAGGGTAATAAAGTAATTGTTGTGGAGTTACCGGGTCATGGCAATGATAAAACTTCTCCAGGCACAATAACGCTGGATGTTTATAAACAAAAGGTAATTGATGCACTCTCCACAATAGATGGAAAAGTGATCTTAGTAGGCCATAGTCTTGGCGGCATGATCATTTCATCGGTGGCGGAAGCGGTGCCTGCGAAAATTGAAAAACTGGTTTACGTGGCTGCTTATTTACCAGAGTCAGGTCAGAATTTAGATCAGTTGTCACATATGGATCCAGATTCTCAGCTTGGAATCAAGGGTAATCTAATTTTTAATGATAATGGTACTGTAGATGTAAAACAAGATCAGATCGTTAATCTGTTTATTCAGGACGGCAGTCCGGAAATTCAAAACCTCGTAGTAAAGAATTATCGAACAGAGCCATTAACTCCGTTTATTAATCCTGTAGTACTTACGGAGCAAAATTTTGGATCAGTTAAAAAAGCATACATCAAAACGTTACAGGATCATGTTGTGTCGCCTTACCTGCAAAATAAAATGATCGAAACCGGTAAAGTCAAATCTGTATACGAGATCAATACAGGACATAGTCCATTCCTTTCACAGCCCGACGAATTGTCATCGATATTGACAAAAATAGCAAACAACTAAATAGTAACAAGTAACAAATATACATCATGAAAAATTCAATTTTAGCACTGGCAATACTATTGCTTACCACGGTTACAGCTTTATCCCAAACGAATAAAGCGCAAAATACAAGTACAATCGTAATCATCCACGGTGCATGGTCATCGTCAAACGATTGGCAGCACGTTTCAGAAGATCTGACTGCTGGTGGCAATTCGGTTATTTCCGTTAACCTCCCCGGGCACGGAACCGATAATACCGCAATCTCAGTCATTAGCTTAAAGCTGTATGTGGACGAAGTTAAAAAAGCCATTGGAGACAAACAAAATATTGTACTGGTTGGGCACAGCTTTGGCGGAATTGTAGCAAGCCAGGTTGCAGAAGAGATTGCGCCTCAGATAAAAAAGATCATTTACATCGCGGCATACGTTCCGAAAAATGGAGAAAGCCTGTTGTCTCTTGCAAAAACGGATGCAGAGAGCCATGTTGGTAAAAACCTTATTGTAGAAGAAAAAGCGGGGATTGCAACTATAAAAAAAGAAGGTATTGCCGATGTTTTTCTAGCCGATGCTCCTGCCAAGGTAGCCGAATACGTAAGCAATAATTTAAAACCGGAACCATTAGCTCCCTTAGCTACTCCGGTAACTTTGACTGAAGGCAAATTTGGAAAAATAGATAAAGTGTTTGTTTACAGCCTAAATGACCATACAATAGGTTATTCACTTCAGCAAAAAATGGCGAAAGATGCCGGTATACAAAGACTATATGCGCTGCCGTCAAGCCATACACCTTTTATCATGTTCCCGCATATTTTGGCTCAAATCATAGATTTGGAAGCAAAATAAGTAAAGTTCAGTACTAAATAAAAAAACAGCATAGGGTAAGGATCATTGCAATGAATACTAATACTGCATGGAATTTTCACAACGATACAATGGTTCTTACTTTAAATCATTAAATAGAAATTAAAAGAAATGGAAACGAAAGAAAATATTTTCACATCAGAAGAATTTACCCATAAGACAGCACCAACAAAAAAGATAAACGTAAACGGAAGCGATTTTACCTACCGCTCTTTCGGTAAGAAAGAAGGCATACCGGTTATATTTTTACAACATTTTACTGGCAATATGGATAATTGGGATCCTGAAGTTACAAATGCAATTGCCAGTAAATATCCGGTAATACTGTTTAACAATAAAGGAGTGGGCAGTTCTGAAGGGGCTACTCCGGATAATGTACCGGCAATGGCACAAGATGCTGTCGATTTTATCCGCGCCTTAGGATACAATAAAGTTAACCTTTTAGGTTTCTCACTTGGCGGTTTCATCGGACAACAAATAGCCGCAGACTATCCGGAACTGGTACATAAGCTTATATTGGCCGGTACAGGATCTATAGGCGGAAAAGCGATCGCACAATTAGAATCACATTTGGAAAAAGCTTTTGTTGACGGACCTGACAGAGTATTAATTAATCTTTTTTTCAGCAAAACGCCAGGCAGTATCAAAGCTGGTGAAGCTTTTTTAGAAAGATTGGCAGAAAGAAAACTAGACAGGGATTTACCAACCAGTCAGGATACAATTGAAAGTCAGGCCAGAGCCATAATAGGCTACGGTTTAGCTACAGATGAAGGCAACAAACAGCTAAGGTCTATTAAGCAGCCCGTACTTATTGTGAATGGGAGTGACGATACTATGGTCGATTCGATCAATTCGTACATAATGCTTCAGCACATTCCAGACGCAAAATTGGTACTTTGGAGTGATTCAGGCCATGGGGGAATTTTTCAGTATGCAGGAGATTTTGCTCAGGAAGCAAACGCATTTTTACTGAATTAAGATCAAAGTACAACGCTGTAATTATAGGAATTTATCAATTGAAAAACCGATTGTCGACTGTTGGCAGAAGTAATTTTTTTTCTATTTGAATAACAAAAAACTTACAAATGTTTTAGATGATCATACACCAATGGCCGGTAATCGTTTTTTTTAACTGATTTAGAATTGTGTTTTACCTAATTATTACGAATTGATTAATTTTGACATATAACGGTCTTAAGAAACTATTGCTTATACTATTAATAACAAAATAAATGGACAAACAGGGACTAAAAAATTACATTATAAAAAATTTGCCATTTCCAGATCAGACTTTAGATCATGTGGTAGAATATTTTGAAGAGATTACGATTTCAAAAGACGAGTTTTTTCTTAAGGAAGGAAAAATAAATGAGCACTATTTCTTTTTGCAGAGCGGTTTTATGAGAGCGTTTACCTATGACAACAATGGAAATGAAATAACGACCAATTTTTATCAAAAAGACAGTGTGGTATTCGAAGTTTCATCATTTTATTTAAAAACCAAATCAACTGAGAATATTCAGGCGGTTACAGATTGCAGGGGGTATGCCATCAGCTATGAACAATTAAATTTATTGTTACATGATATTCCTGAATTTAGGGCGTATGGGGTAAAAATGCTGGCAAGAGAATATGTATTGTATAAGAAAAGAACATTAGACCTGATTAATCTTAGTGGTGAAGCCCGGTATGAGAATCTTATCACGACCAATAAAGAAGTATTTCAGTTTGCCCAGCTCAAACAAATCGCTTCTTATCTAAATGTTACGGATACTTCATTAAGCCGGATTAGAAGGGAGTTTTTAAAAAATAAACCTGATTTTTAGTACTCACTTCAAATAAATAATTGTCAAATGCCGAATGCCGCCAGATTCTTTTTAGTTACGGTCTTTTCTTTCTTTTCCATATTCCTTTTTAGTCAGGAAAATACAGTAAAGGCTAACGAACAGCTTTTCTTCAGTACAAAACACACCATTGCTATTAAGGGAAAACCTATACGTTTCACTGCAATTGCAGATGAAATATACCTTAAAAACGATGACAATAAAATTATAGCCAGTGTATTTAGTTTTTCCTATATCAGGAAAAGTAAAAATAACGAAGTCAGGCCTGTTGTTTTTGTCTTCAATGGTGGCCCGGGATCATCCTCCATCTGGCTGCATCTGAGCAGTATTGCACCTTGGAAAGTAAAACTGACTCCGGAAATTAATTCCTCTAACATACCTCCGTTTGGGTTAGAAGATAATGCCAACTGTTTGCTTGATGTAGCAGATCTGGTATTTATCGACCCTGTGGGTACAGGTTTCAGTCGTATCATTTCTCCGGGTACTCCGCAGGATTTTTACGGAGTAGATCAGGATGCTGAATCGATGGCGCAATTTATAGAAAAGTGGTTAATTAAAAACAATAGGTGGAATTCGCCCAAATTTCTTATCGGGGAAAGTTACGGAAGCCAACGCGTTTCAGTTCTTCCCAGAGCACTTATGGGCGGGGTAATGTATGCTGGTGTAATGAGGGGCATCACACTAAATGGAATTATTATGTTGGGAACCACTCTCGAATCGCCTTTAAAAAAGATAACAGCTGATGCCAAATTAGAAAGAGCAGCTTCATTACTGCCAACATTAGCAAAAACAGCCTGGTACTATAATAAAATAGACAAAACCTTATATTCTTACGAGGAATTTCAAAAAGAAATTGCAGTATTTGCAGCAAAAGACTATTTCAATGCACTTGTATTGGAGCACCAGCAAAAACTTTCGGTAACGGAAAGGAATGGTATCATTGACAAACTTTGCAGATACACAGGACTCGCGGCAGATTTTTTTTCGTCGACACTTGAAATAGATCCAAAAATTTTTGCAGACCGCCTTCTGGCTAAGGAAAATCTGCAGATTGGACTATATGATACAAGATACACCCTTCCGCTTGAACATTCCGGGAATGATCCGGTTGCCGACGATCCGTCAATGGCAAGGTATGTTCCCGGATTTACTGCGGCATTTAGAGAGATGCTCGCTTCAAAATTAAAGATTAACATTCAGGATCCGTATAAAACGATTGACTGGAAAAACATTTCGTTTCAATGGCAGTGGTCGCGAAAAGAGACCAAAGAAGGCCCTGATTTTACAGACGACTTAAATGTGGTCTTACGCAGAACTCCAAATCTAAAAGTATTTATAGCGGCAGGAAGTTATGATTTGTCCACCCCGGCAGGCTATGCAAGAAATACGACCGAAAAAGCGCATTTTTCTGCAGACAGAGTCATTTTTAAAGAGTATGAATCAGGTCATATGTTATATTTGGGCAGCACAGGAAAATTATTTAGTGACGATTTACGATTGTTTATCTTAAGTAGTTCTACAGGGAAAGCAACAGAACCTTCGCAACCCATGAAGATGCTTAAAAAATAATAATACGCCAATTGTTTTAAACTACATTTCGAATCATTAATCAGGCTCTTCAATTTTTAAAAAGCGATTCCAAATTGAAAACCTGCAGTAAAAGTGGCAGGATGATCGTTACCAAAACGCAGCGGAAGCGGCACCGCTACAAAATAGCTGCAGCTCTTGTTCTTGATTATCGTTTTATTCAGTACAGGGGTTACACCATACCTGCCGCCTGACTCAAAGGCAGCCCTTCCGGCGAAGGTATAACCATTGCCCAACGCCACCAGGATCCCGGGATGAAAGAGTATATTGGTTACTTTGCTTGTCCCCACATCATCTTTTATATTAGGGACAATTTCAAATGAAAACCCTATTTTTTCATTTTTCCAGATGTTTATACCCGTAGGAAAACCAACGGCATAATAATCCCTGAAATTTACATTTGTTTCGTCTTTGCTTACCGTCACAATAGGATGTAGTATTCCAAAATATCCTGTGATTTTTGGATAGGTTGTCTGGGAAAATGAGGTCAGGTTTGCTAATAATGCCGTAAATAGAATAGAATATCGGAGTAACATCGTTTTGTTTTTTAATTAGGAAACAAAACTACTACTATCATAGTGCTGCAAATAGTATGTTATTTACCTTTTGTATCTGGTTTACTTTTTTGCATTTTTTTTCGGTAAGACGACGGATTTCTTCCGGTGTGAAGCTTGAAGATTCTGGTAAAATGACTCTGGTCGGAGAAACCGGTCATGTAGGCTATTTCAGTAAGTGTATAGTCAGCATTTTCAATAAGCGTAATTGCTTTTTCAATTCGCAGCTTTCTAACATAATCTCCAAAATTTAAATCGTCAAAGTATTTCGAAAATTCCCGTGATAAATAAGAGGGGTTGAGCTCCAGATTATTTGAAATTTGCTTTAAATCGAAAGTAAACTGTGTATCAATCTGATCCTGAATCATTTCTTTTAAATCCGTAACCCATGAAGGTGTCTTTTTGTTTTTCGATTTCTTTTCGCTTAAAAACTTATTATAAACCTGATGAAGCAGATTCTCAAAAGGACTATTTTGCAGATGGTTTTGTTTGTACAAATATGTTGCCCAGCTGTACAGCGCATCATAAAGGACCATTCCGGTTTCCAGTAATTTATAATCGTCGGTAATGTTATACGAGAGCCCTGCAGAAATGGCCCAGAGTCCGGCCGATTCTTTTGCAATCTCATGTCTGTCTGTGTCCGCTCCACGCACAATTCCGGCGATAATTAATATAGCAGGATCGTCAATTTTAAATTTTTTTACGATATAATCAAAAGTACTTTGCTCGTTATAATGCGTAAATTCTACATCCGGAATATCAAAAGGAATAGCTTCGAGTTCTTTCGCCTTTATCAAAACTTCATTAAATGGAACATAAATAAATTCAGCATCCTGATCTACAAATTTGCTGATTAGCCAAGGGCAGGCAATTCGGTCAATTTTAGGTCTTTCCCTTGTGATCCACTTCATGATAGTATTTGTTTTTAGTTAATTGATGAAAACCGGCAGAAATTAAAAAACAAAGCTAGCTAAAAATAACGCAGGTTTGTGATTGCGTTGTAGAGAGAAATATTCCGCAATAAAGCAGCAGACTGTCCAACTGGCATTTTAAGCCTGTCGGAATTTCCCGTAAGATGTTTTTGTTATATTCTTAATCTACTGGGAATTGTATAACTTCTAACCGAAATTTAATACTTCGTAATTCGTCTTCATTTGTACCTTTAATTTAAAGTTAAAACGTTTATTATTTAAAAAAAAATAAGTTATGGCAGAAATTAAAATTGAGAAAAAGAAGCCGGTATGGCCATGGATTGTTGTACTGCTGTTAATTGCGGCAATTGTATATTTCATCTTTTTCAGAGATAACACGACGCGTGTTGAAAACGAGGTAGAAATCGAAAACACTACAAGTACAGATACCGTAAATTAATGACGATACTGCGACAGCCGGAAGAGCAGCCTCATCTGGTGCTTTATGCAGTTAAACCTTAACAAACTAATTATAATATTAAAAAAGAAGGCATGGAAAATAAAGATAAAAACTTATACAGACTGGACGAACTTTCTGATTATAAAATCGCCTCAAACTATTCTGATGTAAGGGGATGGAAAATTGTTGATGCTGACAACCGCACCATAGGTACCATTGATAACCTTTGGGTAAATAAAGACATGCAGCGTGTGGTATATCTGGACGTAAATGTAGATAAAGGACTAATCGACGACAGCCGAAATGAAGTGCATGATGCTATAGCAAGCGACAGGGATGAGTTTATCTATAAAGACGGAGACAGCCATATTATCATACCAATCGGATCTGTGAGCATCAATAAAGACACCAAAATTGTTATGGCCAACAGCATAGGGTACAATACCTTTAGAAACACGAGCCGCTACAACACTCAGCAAAATTTTGACAGAAATTACGAGCGCAGGGTAATGAAGTCGTACTATCCTGAAAATAATTCGGGCTTTGATACGGATGATGATACGTTTTACAACCGCAGGGAATTTGACAATCACTAAATACTATAGTGCGCAATGAAATATTTTGCAGCAGTAAAGCAAAAAAAGATCAAACGTTTAAAAATGTTTGATCTTTTTTTATTTTGGGCAGATTATGATGTAAGAGAGGGTAACCAGATTTTTACTTTCTGAAGATCACTTCCGTCGAAAGGTGGTTTTTAGATTCATATCACTTTACGTAACAATCGGTTATATCAAAATAGATCGTTTTAAATTCTTCTTTTGTTTTGTCTTCTTTGTCATAGAGTGCAATATGAATAAGATGGTATTGCTTCTTTTTTATTTTGTAAAAGTCATTTCCAAAGGGTTTCCAGTCGATGTTCAGAACACCATATTTATTTTCCAGATATCTGGTCTCAGCATCTGCTCCCTCTTTAGCATTTTTGGCTGGCTTTATTTTTACTGCGCTTTCAAAACCTTCCCCATTTCCAATTTCATAAATAATTCCGGGAGCACTTTCAATAATTATTTCGTTCTTTTTGTTTCCATCCTGGGCCATACCAAAATGGACCGTTAAAAGGAGTATAAAAAATAGTTTCGTTTGCATAGTCGTTTTTTTTAAGCGTCACAAAATAAAATTAGTGTTGTTCGGATTTATTTCTGCTCATTTTTTTGTTGGTGCAAATGTAAAAGCCTTTGGTGAATTACCAAAGGCTATAATTTTTTTAATGAATTATTTATTTCGCCAAATAGCTTAGGCCGCCATCAACAAGAATCTCCGTACCAAGCAAAAACGAAGAATCGTCAGATGCCAGGAAAACTGCTGTTTTACCAATGTCAGAGGGTTGCCCAATCCTGCCAATGGGCATTACACCTGCCCAGTAATTTTTTACGGCCTCCAGCTGTTCGGCGGGAACAAACTTGTCAAATACGGGTGTATCTGTTGTGCCCGGTGAGATCACGTTCACTCTGATTCTCCGGTCTAAAAGATCATTTGAAAATCCTTTCGCAAAATGGATTACAGCTGCCTTGGTAGCGCCATACAGTGAAAATGAAGCGTATGCCCGATGGGCTGCATTCGACCCGATCAGAATAATTGAACCGCCATCATTCATATAAGGCAGGCCTTTATGCACCGTAAAGTATACACTTTTCAGGTTTAAATCTATGGTCTTGTCAAAATCGGCTTCGCCAATATCTGCCACCGTACCGAATGCTGCTCCTGTAGCGGCACCTCCTGCATTAACTACAATTACGTCTATTTTGCCAAATTTTTCAGCTGTTGTGGCAAACACTCTTTCTAAGTCAGCCAGGTTTGTGACATCAGCATTGATGGCTGTAAAATTAGCACCAAGTAAAGCAACAGAACTGTCCAGAGTTTCCTGGTTTCTGCCGACGATTACTCCTTTAGCACCTTCATTTTTAAATTCACTGGCAATACCAAAACCAATGCCGCTATTACCACCTGTAATGACGACTACTTTATTTTTTAATTTACTCATCTTATTTATTTAAATCTGTTATTTATAAAATTTTAAAAACCATACAAACCGCCCGAAACGGAAATATTCTCCCCCGTAATCCAGGCTGCATCATCGGAAGCAAGGAATACGGCAGCTTTCGAAACATCTTCCGGCTGCCCTCTGCGGCCCAGCGGCGTATTGGTAATAAACATTTTCTCAGCGTCACTGCCAGTAGTCACGCCTGCATTAGTAGCACCTTCTGTTTCGGTAGCACCCGGCAAAATAGAATTGACACGAATGTTTTTTGCACCAAGTTCTTTCGACAATGAAATCGTTATGGCATTTATTGCCGCTTTGGTTGCAGAATATAGCAAAACCCCGGCCATCGGCAGTTTACCGGCAACAGAACTGATATTGATGATACTGCCGCCCTGATTACTAAACAGCGGCAGGGATTTTTGGATCGCGAGTTTAGCCCCCAAAACATTGGTATCGAAATGTTTGTGGAAATTTTCTACCGAAACCTCTTCAATCGGTAAATATTGCTGATGGGCGGCATTGTTCACCAAAATATCCACTTTGCCAAAAGCTTTCCTGGTTTCTTCGAATAATCGGATGACATCGGCTTCTTTTGAAATATCGCCCTGTACCGAAATGGCAATTCCTCCCTTGTCTGTGATCGTCTTCACCACTTTATCTGCTGCTTCTTTGCTCGAAGCATAATTTATGACAACGCTTGCGCCTTCTTCGGCAAAGTGTTTGGCAATAGCTGCCCCTATTCCTTTTGAACCACCTGTAATTACGGCTACTTTATTTTTTAACTTGCTCATTTTTATACTGTTTTACTTTATTATTGTACTTTGATAAGATTTAATGTTGGTAATGGTCCACCCGGGAACCGTTGTAATTTTCCGCCTTCATGAAGACTTCCTAAATCAATACCGGCAAATCCGATACGACTAATAATGCCTGAAACAACAGCTTTTGCGTCGTCGTCATTTCCGGAATAGAAAATCACTCTGTTTCCACCGCCCACATTTGGATTTTCTGCCAATACCTTTGCATACAAAGTGTTGAATGCTTTAACCACTTTGGCACCTTTTGCCCATTGGCCTACTATTTCGCTGGATGTTTTTGAACCTTCTGCTGCTAGCACAAATTCGGGCAGACTGGCATTGGTTACATCAATCAGGATTTTGCCTTCCAGTGAAACGGCAGCTAGTGCTTCTTGTGCATGTTCCCATCGAACGGCAAGAAAAACCACATCGGCTTTGGCGGCTTCCTGCGCTGAACCGGCGATAATTTTACCACCCAGGTTTTCGACTTTTTCCTTAAGGGAATCGCCGCCACGGCTGTTGCTGATAACGACTTCATAACCTGCTTCGGTTAAGTGTTTTGCGATTGTTGTGCCGATAGATCCGGCACCTATAATTCCTATTTTCATATTAAATTCTTGAACTTTTTTTACTTTTGTTACGCAAAGATACTATCAATAGTATATATTTGTAACTGTTATGGTTTATTGTGGTTACTAACAGGTAACTACAAAATTTTTAGAAATATGAGAGACGATAAATTTTGCAATTCAAATTGCCCGTTTACAAGAGCTATTGGTACGATTGGGAATAAATGGAAGCCGATTATTATAAATGTAATGGGTACCCGTACCATTCGTTTTGGCCAGTTAGATGCCATCATACCGCACATTTCCAGGAAAGTACTAGCCGAACAGCTAAAAGAGCTGGAACAAGACGGATTACTGGAAAGACTGGCTTATAAGGAATTACCACCAAGAGTAGAGTACAGGTTGTCTGAAAGAGGACTGGCATTTCTTCCGATCTTAGAATCGATTAAAGAATGGCAGGCTAAATTTGAGATATTTTCACCGTTGGAGCATAATTAATACGGATCTACCTGCTTTTTTTCCGTAAAACCCGTAACAGCCCGACTTTAAAACTTTCTGTGATAAAGCAAAATTTTATACATGACTGATCTTTAAAACCATATGTCCACTCAGAAACTTATAACGTACTTTAATAACTTGCTTCCTTTAAGCGACGAAGAAGGTGATGCTGTAGCCAGGGTTGCGGTTGAAAGGAAAATTAAGCGCAGGCAATTTATTTTACAGGAAGGCGATCGTTGCAGGCATTACACTTTTATTGTGAGCGGGTGTTTTAAAATGTATAGCGTTGACGCTGCCGGTAAAGAACACAATGTACAGTTTGGAACAGAAAATGAATGGCTAACCGATATGGCCAGCTTTCATTCTGTTCACCCCGCTGATTTTAAAAATCCCAACGCAGGCATTCCCAGCAAATTATTTATTGAGGCAATAGAGCCCTCGGTTATTCTCCAGATCGAACGCATGGATTTGGTTTTTCTGTTCGAACACTATCCCAAGTTCAACAGGATTTTCAGGGTAATAACGGAAAATAATTTTATTGAACTACAAAACAGAGTACTGCAAAATATCAGTACCACAGCAGAACAGCGTTATTCCGCCTTCCTGCTGCAGTACCCGGACCTTTCCCAAAGGCTTCCTAATACGCAAATCGAATCATTTCTTGGCATTACCCCGGAATTTCTGAGTACGATCAGGAAAACCATTGGCAGCAAATAGCCTTAGCCTTAAACTATCTTAAGCCCATTTCTTAAAGTTCCTTATGGGCTGATTCCTAAAGTTAATCCAACCTTTGTGTTATCATTATTGATACACATTTGGACAAAATGAACAGAACAGCTCCACTCGCGCTACACCACAAAACCAATGATCTGCGAAAAGATTCCGGCTGAAAATCCGGAAAATCTAATGAAGAACTATTGTCGCACTCACCTAAAATATCATGAAAAATATAAGTATAGCGTTATTCGCAGTACTACTCCTTACCGGCTGTCAGGTACAAAATCAAAAACATAAAAAAGAAAATACGATGACTACAGAAGAAAACAAACAACTGGTGATCCGATTCAACAAAGAATTTTTTGAATCAGGAAACATCGCAATTACAAAAGAACTCCTGGCGGATTCCTTTAGCAATCACACCGCACCACCGAATGCGCCAACAAATGCAGGCCCAATGATTCAATTCATAACCGGGTTTCACAAAGGTTTTTCGAATGTCTCCGTGCAGATTAACGAAGTCTTAGCCGAAGGAGATAAAGTATCATTGCGCAAAACAATAACGGCGACCCATACCGGTGAATTTATGGGAAAATCAGCCACCGGAAAAAAAGTGGAAATGAATGTCATTGAAATTGATATCCTGAAGGACGGTAAGATAACAGACCACTGGAGCAAAAATGATTTTATGCAGGCTGTGCAGGGGCTTTAAAAAAGAAAACCCAATAGTTTGCCGGAAGCTATTGGGTTTTTATAAAGTATCATTTCAGGCTTTGCCGAAATTCCTGCGGAGACTGTTTGGTCTTAACCTTAAATAGTTTGGTCAGCGACTGCGGATGTTCAAATCCTAATGCATAAGCAATCTCGCTTATGGATAAATCTGTTGTGGCTAATTTTTCCTTCGCTTTATCGATAACCTTATGCTGAATAAGCTGTTGTGTCGTTTGTCCGGTGACGTTTTTAAGCAAACGGCTTAAATAATTGGGCGAAACATTCAGTTTAGCTGCGATGTACTGTACCGTAGGTAATCCGGACAGCAGCAGGCTTGTATCGTCATAGTAATCCTGTAATAACTTTTCCAGTTTGTCGAGAATCTTGTGATTGGTAATTTTTCTGGTGATAAACTGCCGTTCATAAAACCGCTCGCAATAACTCAGCATCGTTTCGATATGCGAAAGAATAATGCTTTGGGTGAACTTATCAATATTCGCATGGTATTCCTGACGGATATGATTGATAATTCCGGTGATGGTCGTTTCCTCTTTATCCGAAAGAAACAAGGCTTCACTAACCGAATAGTCAAAGAAATCGTATTGCCTGATGATTTTTGAAAGTCCGCCGGTCCATAAAAAATCGGGATGAATCAATAACATCCATCCTGATTTTTCAGTACTTATGCCTGCATCGGCCTCGATCCTGAAAACCTGGTTGGGCGAAATGAAAAACATAATACCTTCATCAAAATCATATTGTTGCTGGCCGTATTTCAGTTTTCCATTGATTCCTCTCTTAAGCGAAATCTGGTAGAAATCCAATATCCAGTTGACGTCGCCGATATCGGCAGGTCTTACAATATCATTATAATTTACTACGCTAATCAACGGATGCTCCGGTTTGGGCAAACCGCGCAGGCGATGGAATTCGCTAATCGTTTTTATTCTTTGTGTCTGCCTTTGTTCCATGATGTACAAATTTAAAGATAGATTTTTGCTTTACTGCCAAAAACCTTTAGATTTTATGCGGCTGCCGCCAATACCGTGTGTGTGGAGTAATTTTCGCAGCGATACAATGAGTTTTGCATTGCCGACAATGTAAAAGATGCAGTCTTCAATTTTATAACGATTGTCCAGAATCCATTTGTCGGTTTGTGTGTGTATTTCTGTGTATGCTATTGTGGGTTGTAAAGGCAGCCACGCACAATTTTCTGCAAAAGCGGCTGCTGTTATCGCGTCATTAAAATTGATAAAGCCACTGATTTCCGTATCCTGCTGCGCCAGCTGTTGTAAAGCGCAAAAGTGCCCGATAGCCGTCTGGTCGCCCAGAAAAACAAGGTGACTGCCCATCGGGTAATGCTTTTCACTTTCAATTTTCATATAATGAAAAGCGTTTCCTTCCACTTGATTTTTTGCCCAGCTGCTGCCCTGCCCGGCATGGCCAGTGTCAATATATAAAGTACAGATTTTTTCTGCTGCGTCCCAGATTGCCGGCGTGTAGTCTGTATAATGCAGGGGAGAAATCCGGCATTTTATAGCTTGTGCCGTATCCCATTTTTCAAAATTTACCTGGGGCAGCGAAACATCTATTTCATAAAACTGGCCGCCGTCCCATTGGCGAACCGCCATTATTTGCCCCGATTTAACGAAAAGCTTTTCTACCGGAGATATTGCATTGCTGTAAGTTGTTTCCATATTCTGATTTTTGGTTTAAAAAGCCATGAGTAGCCTATTCCATAATAAGGTACTCATGGCTTTATTCATTATTCGCGGTGGTACGCAATTGCAAATTCCTTCGCGAAGTCCTCCAGTTTTACCTTACCGAGAACCGGTTTGTTGCGGTAAAAATCTTCATACAAGGCTCCGGTGCCCTGGCTGGCCTGCAGTTCTGTAAAGCCTTTCGCCACCTGCGGATTAAAGCCAATGTTCAGCCAGTTCGTTAAAAGTTCCTCGTCCGGAATAACTTTCCATTCCAGATCGGGTTTTCCGATAGCTTGTCCGAGTGCTTTGGCAATTTGGTTTGGCGATACTTCGTCGCTCGCCACGTAGCGAACCGTCCTGTCCTGAAAAGGCTGGTCTATTTCTTCCGAAATTACACTCGCGATATCGAGTGGTGACACCCAGGGCTCCGGTGTATCGCCGCCATAGTTGGAAATAATGGAACCTTTAAACCTGATGGTCGGAATAAAAGAGAACATGTTGATGTAAAAACCAACAGGACGTATAAATTTGATGGCCACATCTTCCGGAAGCTGGCGCAACAGCTGTTCGACATTGTAGTGGAAAAGCAAAATTCCGATGCCTTTGTCGGTGTGGGCACCAATACTGCTTAAATGCACGACTTTTTTTACGCCCGATTTTTCGACGGCTTCCTTGTAGCTGCTTCCGATTTTCCCGATGGTTTCAATAAAATCGACCTCTTTGTCAAACATATCACCTGCGGCTTCCATGGTTTCCATCAAAAAAACGATGTCCGCACCTGTAAATGTTGTGGTCAAAAACCCGGCATCAAACATACTGCCTACGGCTGCAGTCGCGCCCAATGCCTCTATTGCTTTTATTCTTTCAGCATTGCTGCTGATTACTGTTACCGCATGTCCTTTTTGGACAAGTTCTGTGGCCAGCGGTTTCCCGATATTCCCTAAAGATCCTGTTAAAACGATTTTCATTTTTTTTACTGTTTTTGTTAGGCAGCAAAATTGCGAAGTAATAGGAGACCCTGATTAACTGAATCTATCTTTGTCTTCGCTGAAAGTGACTTCTTTGGGGGTTTGTAGTTTATAGTTTTTTACATTGTTAATTAGATGTAGCTTCTTCTTTACATTTTCTTATAATTGTAGTACTTTTTTTACATTTAAAAGTTTTTTCTTAGCTTTGAAAAAAATT
Source organism: Flavobacterium sp. ENC (assembly GCF_020991415.1). GTDB lineage: Bacteria > Bacteroidota > Bacteroidia > Flavobacteriales > Flavobacteriaceae > Flavobacterium. Next base: position 532,853 of record NZ_JAJMOY010000003.1, read on the forward strand.
TGCTTATGGTAACACTTGCGGAAAGAAGTTAAATAACCATGAACATGATAGTGGATCTTATTTACACAAATATCTCAGCTTAAAAATGACTTTTAAAATAAATAATCGGATCGCTAACTCCAAAAAGATAACATCTTTATCACTACAGTATTCTACTCTTCCTTTCTTCTTACTTATATTCCTGAAGACTGGTTTAGTATTGGCTCAGGACTTACCTATACTCGGAATTCCACAGATAGAGAAACCGGAGCAATATCAAATAAAAAGTTACGGCAGTAATGCCATTACACCAACCCTTAAAGTTGGGAATAAAATTCTACCTGAAGACTATTATTCAGCTGATCAAAAGAGACAACAACAGCAACAGCATTTGATGAATGAAGCTGATCAGGAAATTAAAATGCAGTTTATAAAGGAACTTCAAGATAAGGCTGAAAGAGATCAAATGCCATCAAGGCCAGATTTTAACCTTCCGTCTCTTTCCGGGAATCCAGGAACGGAATATTATAGAAATGTCTATGAAAAAATGTTAACTCTAAACGCTGAAGAGTACTCCCTGAAAGAGGTGAATTTTGATATTGAAAACGCCTATTTTGAGAATAAAATGGATAAAGCAGAATTCGATAAGATTATAAAACAGACGGGTGAGTTTTTAATCTCAAAAATGAAAGAACTAAAGTATGATACCGGAAGTAGTACAGCAAAAAACTTTATGCTGTTTCAATATTTTTCTGAAACCATGCAGCTTAAAAGTAGCGGATTGAGGCACCAATCCCTTAAATATGATTTTGAAGATTATCGTGGGATCAATGACTGGTCGAAAATGTTTGTCACTAAACTTTTGAGTACGGGAAAAGGACAATGCCATTCGATGCCCCTGCTTTATTTAATACTGGCAGAGCAGATTGATACAGAAGCCTATCTGGCGGTTAGTCCAGAACACAGTTATATCAGGTTTCAGGAAGAGCATAATGACAAATGGTACAATGTTGAACTCACTAACGGAATGTTTTCTACCAATTCATTTCTTTTAAATTCAGGGTACATAAAAGCAGAAGCACTGCAAAACAAGATTTACCTGCAGAATCATACGAAAAAGGAATTATTGTCTAGATTGTATAGTGATCTTGCTGCGGGCTATGTGCATAAGTTCGGTTACGATGCGTTTGTTTTACAAGTTGCCGACAAAGCGCTGGAACTTTATCCGAACAATATTTCGGCTCAAATGATAAAATCCAATTATTATACAGAACAGTTGGCTTACGCCCTTTACCAATTAAATATAAATCCTGAAAGTAAGGAACAGTTAGAGCAAATTATTCAATTTCCTGAAGTAGTTACAATTCTAAGAAATAGGAATTTGCAATATAAAAAAATGGATGATTTGGGTTACGAACCTATGCCCGCTGAAGCATATGAAAAATGGCTGCATTCAATTAACGAGGAAAAAAACAAACGGAATAGTGAAACCTTTAAAAAACAATTCAAAGGACTAGTCCTTAAAAAAACAAAAGAGTAAGTCATGATAAAAAAAAATAGTGCTGCTGTTATTGCTGTTTTCAAAATGGGGTGTTTCGGCTCAGGATAAAGAGCAATTGTTCCGGGAAAGTTATGCCTTACTCAACCATATGCTTGTTGATGAAAGTACGTATAGTTTTAAAAAAGCGGTTTTTCGCTGTAGAAAATGCTTATCTGGAAGGAAAATTAGACACGGTTTTTGTAAATAATCAAATCAAATTTCTAACCACTTTATCTGCCTCGTTAATTAAGAACAGGTTTTTAAATTATCTGGAGAAAGACAAGTCAACCGTAAATAAATGGGCTTCCGTATATCAGGTTATGTGTGATACAATACCTGTTGAATATAATGCTAAAGTGTATACCTATGAACCTTTCGAATATGATTTTAATGATGTTTTTGGGCACAAAACGAGAGAAAATCTCTTTGTTTCCAAGTTATTAGAAACCCGAAAAGGGAATTGTCATTCTTTACCTTATTTATATAAAATCCTGTCAGAAGAACTGGGAGTAGAAGCTAATCTGGCGCTCGCGCCCAATCACATATACATAAAGCACAGAAGCCTAAAAGAGGGTTGGTATAATACGGAACTCACCAGTGGAATCTTTTCAATTGATGCCTGGATCATGGCCTCCGGATTTGTACATGTTGATGCGATTGCCAATGGTGTTTATATGAAAGCGCTGAACAACAAAGAAAGTATCGCCCTGATCTTACTAGATTTGGCTACTAACTACCAAAACAAATTTCCAAAACAGGACGGATCATTTGTCTTAAAATGTTGTGACGCCGCCATAAGAGCGTACCCAAATTTGGCAGCAGCATTAATCTTAAGGGCTGAGACTCACAAAACCTTACTAGAAAAAGAAACCAATAAGGAAAAACATGATTTGTTATTTAAAAATTTAGAGAAAGAATACGCCTATATACATGAAATCGGGTATAGGAATATGCCCGAAAATATGTATCTGACTTGGTTGGTGTCCTTAAAAACCGAGAGGAATAAATATGAAAACAAAAAATTAAATGCCTTTAACAAACAATAGATTTTATGGAGAAATTATATTACGTATTGATTTTTATTTTTACTTTTAGTGCTGTGTCTGCACAGGAAAAATTATCTAAAGAAGAAAAAGAACGTCGCCAAAAAAATATTCAGGCTGCCAACCCATTTGCAAAATATGGTTATAAGGCCAAAGTTGCGACCTTAAGCAACGGAAAATATTTAGAAGTTCATGATCTTGACAGTATTGTTACCATTGGAACAATCCGATGGCATGTCGCCAAACAACAGATTGTTGGTACTATCAAAATGGATACTTTAAATATGGATTTACAGCCCATTGGTGATGCTCCTGGAAGATGGATTTCTATGGATCCGCTTAGTGAAGAATTTTCGAGTTGGTCGCCTTATAATATGTGCCTCGATAACCCAATGAAATTTGTTGACCCTGATGGTAGAGCTCCATTAACTGATTTATTTAATCTAGCTGGACGAAAGATTGGTACAGACGGGGTTAACAATGGAGTTAAAGTGGTAATTACCGATAATAGAGAGGCAAGACAAATCTCGAGAATACGTGGCAATGTAGATTTAAGTACTGTGAATTCTGGAGTTATCTTGCCAACTGATGCAGTACTAAGGGAAAGTTTGAACGTATTAAGTCGAACAGTTAGTAATGGGGGGCAAAGAGAAGAATCATCATTAGTTATGAATACAGGCGCGGTAATTCGAGGGCAAACTGGTCCCATGCCAACAGTAGTTAATGGTGAGCAAATTGCCCCATCAAGGTTACCCGCTTTACCTTTAGGTACAACTCCATCAGATGTTGCCGCTACAATACACTCTCATCCAACAACTGTAGCTCAAGAAGGTAATCAGATCTTTCCCCAGTCTGCCAGCTTTCCATCAACTGGGATTGGCTCAGATGGACCAACTTTTCAACAGTATAATACTAATATAATTGTTGGTCCAATTGGAACAATTACAAATGTTACAGCAAGTCCAGATGGAACTTTAAATATTCCTAATAGAACTAACGGAGCTGCTATTTATAATAGCGATTCAACTCGTAGAGTTCAATTAGAAAAAAGTGCAATTGAAAGAATATTAACTCCATAACAATAATAAAATGAAAAAAATAATCATAATTTGCTTTTTACTCCTTATTACAAAAAATCTTGTAGCACAGGAAATAAAAAATCTAAGTTTTGTTTTAGTTGTAAATGATGAAATTGTCAGCATACGATCAAAATTAACTTTTATAGTTACTACTGATATTTCAACAGAGAATCTAACGGCAATATATTATCCAGGAACATTATCTTTAAATAAGCTTGATTATGAAAAGTTAATTTCACCTTCTACAAAGACTATTTATTTGAAATATCATGACACAGTTTATATAGATGGTAAGGCCAATTATTATGATTTCGAAATTGAATATCAAAAAGGATGGTTACAGGATCTCTATAATATACTTAGAATTTACGACTTGAATTGCAAAAAGAACAGGAAAAAATTCGAAGCTTTATCTCCGACTAAAAACTACACTTTTGAACTTACAAGTCCTAATTCAACTTTTTTGAGGGTAAGAAAAAAATTGTAATGTGGAAAAAATGGTGATTTTAATTTATAATGGAGGAATTAATGTAAATTATAGTTATTAGAAAAAATGTAAAAACTAAATTTATAATTATACTGCTTTTTAATTTGTTTAATAAAAAGACTAGAATATATGGATATGAGAAATAATCCTGAAATATTATTCAAAAATCATCTGAAGATGTATGTTTTACTGAAAGATAGAATCATCTTTGAAAGTGAATTGGAAAAGCAAAGTGTTGAGTATTATTGTGATGTAGAAAATCAGCCTCTGTTGGGAAACCATATTAGATATTTCATAAAAGATAAAGACCAAAAGGAAATTGATAACATACTCATTAAAAATAAAATAATAGCTGAAACTGAAGCTATTCAAACTTCAGATTATCGAGATGGAAAAAAGGTAATTAAAATGCAAATTAAAATTGGAGGCATAGTTTTGATAATAATGATTTTGATCCTCATAGTAGAAAATTTATCAAAATAGATTTACTAAAACATTACGATTCAAAAAGTAAAACCTACGAATTAACTAATAAAATCATGAAATTGATAAATAGAATTGAGTATGGCTTATATATCCTACTCCCGTTGTGTATTATAATTGTTTCGTATGATGTTTTAAATAATTTTAGAATACGAAATAATTTAGTCCTATTATTTTGTGATAATACATCTGGAAATTGTCATTTCAAAATTCAAGATATTTATGGGATATTTCATAATATGGGCACTTTTTTGAGCTTAGTTTTTGGAAGTAGTAGTGCTGTTTTTATTTTAGGTCAAATACTAACTTTCTTTCTTTATTCTTTGATAATTTGGATGTTATTATTTTTAATGAAGAAAATTATTTGGAAATAAATTTAACGTTTAATCAAATATCACCCCTTCCCGTCCTGGAAAAAGTTGACCTATTTACACTAAATGCTAAAATAGATTTAGATTCAAATTTAAAAAATATTCACGAGCGGGACGCGAGAATTTTTTAACTAAACAAAATCAATTAAAAAAATATATTGTTTCAAAAGCGGTAACAAATTTTAATTTTTCTATTTTTTGTTACCATTTTGGAAACAAATAAAAAATATTTTCAAATTTGTTCATTAAATAAAATAGAATAACTCAATGCAGGAATGATGAAAGAGGAAAATATTGGAGCGCTATTAGGAATACCGCAGGAAGAAATGGCCATATTGCTGGGGGTAACGCGTGTGCAATGGGCGTTGTTCCTGACAGGAAGGCGCAGTCTGCCTACGGACGCGCTGCTCAAACTGACCGAAATGCTTACTATTGTAAAGGAAGCTGAGACTGAAGCACCGGATGCTGCTGTCCTAAAGGAAGAGCAGGCACGAATAAATAAATACATAGAAGAAGAGATTATCTTTAACCAACACAAGCAACGCCTTGTATCAGAACAACTCCAGAAATGCAGGAAAGAATACCAGTCGTCTCAAAATGCGGTCAGGATTGCTGATGCACTGATGGCGAAGGGACAGTATACTGGTGCCTCGGAGCAGGAACTTTTGACAAGTCTAAAAATAAATGCCCAAAATGTCCTGAAGAAAAACAGCCTGCTGGTACAAGAGCAGTACACCCTAAAACTACTGGTATTGCAGCAGGAAGAAGTGGTGTTTAAGGCAAAGATCATTGAGTAAGTAAACAGATTATGTTTTTTTACAATTTTAATAATATGGAAACAAACCGTAGTATATTTTTAGCGCTATCGAAAATTGCAAAAATTGCAACCTCAAAAGTAAGTATGTATTCGATAGATGATCCTTATTCACATCCTCCTTTTTTGCGATTTCGATTTGAGAACATTGACAAAGAAGACGAGAAATACAATTTTTTAAGAGATGTCTTTGTGAATTTTAAGGGAAACTTAGAGTGGAATCTCATGACAAAATCAGAATCAAGTAATTTTATTATAATACCAGACATTTTTTCAGACGACTTGGAAAAAGATTTTTATAATCAAGAATATTACAGAGAAAAGTTTACACTTCTTGAATACCACCAACTTATAGATAATGCTATTGAAGATATCCCAAATTTAGCAAAGTATATTACCTTGGAATATAATAAAAAGGTGGATTACTTATGTTTTAATGAAATTATCTAATCTCCTTTATATGAGATTATTAAAGCAATAATTTCGTTTTTGGTGTAATTAATAGGAGTGAAGATGTGAATTGAGAATAGCTCGATATCTGTTAGGTCATGATTACCATCTGAAATCACTGTAATCAAATCATCGCTTAACTTCTCTATTTTTAATTTTATAGCATCAAAAAGTCCTCTATTAACGTTTAAAATAGCATCATTAAAGTTGACTCTAAACTTACTAACCTCACTTTTAATGAACTTATTAAGTTCAATATTTAATTCCTCATTAATCTGTGCCGAAGTAATTTGTTGTTTTAGACTTAGGAGGTTATTAAAAAAGTCTTGAAGGTGGTTGAAATTTGGAGTAATGACAAAATCTTTAAAACCTTGAAGTTTAATAGATGTAGAATTTTTAAAAGCTTCATCGGCTTTCGCGTCGCTTGTTTTTTTAAGATCGGTTCGGATTATAAAAATGACGAGGCCGATATTTATTAAAGCTATAAAAACTTGCGAAATGTCGGCAATATCGGACAACTGCATTTCCCATGGGCCTCCCTTTTGAAAAATAAAATTAAAAAAGAACTTATTTTGAAAGTCCATTTTCTTCTCTTAAGATACTATCAACTGCTTCTTGTAAATCTTCCTCAATGTCATATTTTCCCGAAGTTCTAAAAAAAACATTTTTATAAAAATTAGCTTTTCCTAATTTTTGCACTACATTAATTAAAAATTCTTCCAAAAAAGAGGGATTAATAGATCTAATATCTTCGGGTACTAAAATTTCTATCTGATTACTATTTGTAATAAGTTCATCAATTTTAGAATTATTTCGAACAACAATTCCTCTGTCTCTGCCTGTAAAGACTTTGGATCCGGGTGTTCTAAAATTAGACAAATCAATTATCGTTTCCATTATATTATATTCTTATTTGTTAAACAAATTTTTGCTGTTATCAAGGTACCCGGAAAAGTTGGGGGTACAAAGGTAACGTATTTATCATTAGGTAGTTCACTTATGTTACCACTATTATTAAATGTCATTACTTGCATTGGTTTTTCATCATTTCCTTTTATAATTTCTTGAAGAGGATAAGTTCCATCAAATATAATTTTAGAATTACCCGATATAAGTGTCAACTTTGATACATTGTCGTTACAATCATCCCCTTTAAGCTTAAAAAAACGGTCAATAAATCGTATTGTTCCTTTTCCTCTTTTCCAGTTTCTCATTGAGGTAACGCCCTCTTGTAATGAATATAAGGTCCATAATGTTTCTTCTTCAAATTTAGCTTTCTTAAACCATCTCTTGGTGGTATATTGTTGTGAAAGATCTGCCATCTGTTCAACAATCACTGAGTTACAATTATCATTCTTAGAAAATGATTCATAAATTGTTTGACCAAAGTTAAATATTGATAATTTAAAAACTCCCAAATCATTATTAATTTTGTTAGGCTTCATAAAATATCCAATTGCATATCGATATCGGAAATTTGAATGTTCTTCTGCATTGGCCATAACTTCTCCAACTACTTTTGATAAATTACCCTCTGCAATGGATGTTAATACATGACCTGAACTTGCTAAACAATCAATAACGTAATCTACTATTTCCGTTTCATGTATCTCTTTTAGAATACCTGTTTTGTCTTGTTGTTTGTCTCCAATTCTTAAGTTAAAAGCTATAAAATCTGCATCAGGACTTTTTATCATCTCAAATTGCTTTAAATTTTTGTAAGCTCCAATTGAAAATAGAACATTTTTAATATTTGGTTTGGTTTCAAAATTTTTAGGTAGAATTCTATCAATTTTTACTTTATGTCCTTTGTTTAGGCATTTATTATAATAATTTATAAATCCCTCTAAAATTAAATCCATACACGCTGATGCGTCGACATCTAAATACTCGCAAAGTATGTAATCCACTATAATTAATTTTGGTTTCTCAGAATGTAAACAGTGAAAAAGTCTCTTTAGAAAGTACATTGACTCTTCAGTGTTTTCAGAAATAGAAAATGTTTTAGGAACAATTAAGTTTCCGTCGTCATTTGCAGGTAATTGTCTTTCCGAAAATTTTTTATAATGCGGAATAAGAAATTTTATTACATCATTATATTCTGGTTTTTTTTTGAAAATTTTACTTTGATGTCCTATAAATTTTCGTTTAGTATATTTTCTTGTTAGATTTTGACTTAAGTGAACTGATCCTTTGTGCTTAATATTTTTTAGTTTTTTCTTTCTCCTTTTGGCTTTTAAAAACACTTTTAAAGCTTTACGGGATTTAAACAAATGAGAATTTTTATTCATCTACAGCAAGTTTTTAACTTAAGATTTAAGCCTTTAATTTAATTATTTCCTTTTAATAGTATTAAAATATTCAAATCATTAAACGTTTGTAAATCTTATATACTCTGCTACTTTTTGTATTATTGTTGACAAACATATGATATAAAGGTCGTCTTCAGCAAAAAACTATATAAATATTTTTTAAAACAATTATAAACAGGTATTTCTACGTAGTCTAATTTTGATTTTATATAAATCCTTTTTTTTAAGTTTACTTAAAAAAATTATGAAGAAATATATAGAATTTATTAAATCAAATTTGATACTATTCTCAGTCGCAGGATATGGGTTGGGGTTACTTTATATGTCAATCTACTATTATTTTTTTAACGTTCCTATTATCTATTATTTGACTCTGAATGATATCCTATTTTTTTCAATTACGTTAATTCTTCCAACAGTATTTGCAGTACTTTTAATAGAGTATATAGTCGTTAGACCATTGAAGAAATTTATCTATAAAAGAGAACTAGAGAACACAGAAGAAGCTAAATTTAATCTTTATTGTAGTAGAATAATTAGTTTGTTTGCAGTAATTGCAATGTTTACTGAGCCAGTACAGATAAATCCTAACTTACTTTTCTATATTTTATTTTCATCTTTCGCCCTTATTGCAAGGCTTGAAAGTAGTACTAAAGGTAGGAACTTAGCTTTTGGACCCATAATAACTGCTGTAGGTTTCTTATTAGGACTTTATCATTTAATTACATATAGCAGGGCTGGCTTTGCAAATAAGGATGTACAATTTAGTTATTACGGTAAATTAATAAAAACTGGTTTTAGTCAAGATTTAAATTACATTGGCGAAACTAGTAGTACATTATTTATATATAATTTTAGAAAAAAAATAACATATAAATACGAGAAGGAAAACACATGCAAGTTAACATATATAGATAAAATTGATAAAGAATTTTCAGTGAAAAAGGATTTGAAGTTTTATCCTTTAGGCTCTATAAAAAAGAAGATTCAACAGGATTCCATTTACAATACTTATGAATGGTCAACTTTCGACGAGAGAACTTATTGGTGGGCTGCGGAGAAAAACCCTGTTGGTTTATCAAAGTTGATATGGGAAATAGATTATGTTTTATACGACAATGATTTTGATTTTGAAGATCCTTCATACGAACATTCTTCACTTCCATCCAAAATAATCATTAGTGAAGATTTTAAAGCTGCTAGTGACGCTATAAATTCAGGAAATAGTGAATTACATAAAAGATGGGAGTTAAATTCGGGTGAAATTAATTTGCACTTAAGCAAGCGAGCATATATAATAACAGTAGAGTACAAAAAGGGATATCCTAAGAAAGAAGTTAATTCAAATTGATTTGGTGTTTTAAAAAAAAGCTTTTCAAAGATAAAAGTTATTCATAGAAATTCAGATGAACCGGCTAAATATAGAGCAAAGCTTTAAAATCAAGACTTCATACAGAACTCAATTTTTCGTAATAATTTTTCAAAAATAAAAAAAGAGACTTGAGGGTCTCTTTTTTACACCAATATATTTTTTATAAAAGCTTATTTCCCTTTTACTAATTTCTCCAAATATTCATTTTTATCCTTTTCAGCTTGCAATAAACGTTCGTATAACTTCTCTTTTTCCTGGTACACTTCAATCAATTTGTCAATTGGATTAAAGGAGCATCCATAATTGAATGATGAAGCGTTATCATGATTGTTAACTGTGTTTCCAATAATATTTAAAACCGCTTCTTCCGAGAAATTTTTAATGGCTTCCACACTTACGCCAAGTGCTTTTGCTACTTCAATTAATTTTTCTTCTTCTATCGTTTCGCTGTTTTCCATAATAGACACCGCTTGTTGATTGGTTCCTAAAGCCTGTGCCAGTGCTTCCTGTTTCATGTCTTTCAGTTCGCGAATACGGCTGATTTTTCGCCCTATATGGTTTGGTTTTGTAAGTGTGCTCATAATTCAAAGATAATAATTAAGTGTAATAAGAGACCAAATGTAGAAAACATATTTTTTGCTGTACCATACAGAAAAAAAAAGTTCAGTATGCAAAAATCTATTTCGTACTTGCGGTAAAAGTACGATTTTTCGTATAATAAAAAAGAATAAGCGCGAAAAATATAGCGAACACCAAGATACAATTTAAAAAACACAGCACCATGGAAAAAAATGAAATTGAAAATTTGAAAAACCTTAAAAAATTAGCAGCCGGATATTTGAAATCAACAGATCCTATCGGTAGTAAAACAAAGGATTTGGTCACTACAATCAAACTGCAAAGTTATTTTGAACTCAGTTGTGTCATTACCGATTTGCTGCGATTGTGCATTTTGTCGCTGGAAGAGGAGGAACACAAAACAGCAATCGACAGAAAATCCGGTATTAATGTCATCATTATCCTGGAAATGGTCCTTCAGCTGTTTCCCAGGGAGGAATTTGAGTTTTTAAGCGAACTCAATCAGCTGGTTTTTACAGATCATGATACCATAAAGGAATAAAATATAGTCTTTATAAAGGAAAACATAAAAAAACATACCCATATTTTTACCGCAAAGAGCGCAAAGATTTTATATAAGAGTGCTTTAGAAAGCGCAAAGTTCGCAATGCTAAATTGTTAAATAGCTTGCGAACTTTCCCTTTTATAAAAGCTAAAAAAAACTTAGCGTTCTTTGCGGTAAATTTTTTTTCTCTTCCCACAGAGTTTGCTATTACGGACAAACACGTACTTTTATATCTCCTAACCTAAATCATAAACAAACAAATCACGAAGCTGCAGATTGAAAAGCAGATTCGGTTTTTGATAATTAATATTCAAACAAAATGAAAAAAATTATAGTACTAATAGTAATGCTGTCTTTTGCACCAACGATTCAGGCGCAGAAAGGTTTCAAACCTCTTTTTGACGGAAAGACCACCAAAGGCTGGCATACGTACGGTAAAAATACGGTGGGAGCCGCATGGAAAGTAGAGGACGGGGTCCTGCATTTTGATCCTGAGGCGGCGAAAAATGGAGAAGGCGGCGATCTGGTAACCAATGCCGAATTTGAGAATTTCCATTTAAAACTGGACTGGAAAGTAGCTCCCAATGCCAACAGTGGTATTATTTTTTATATCAACGAAGATGCTAAAAAATATAAAAACACCTACGAAACCGGTCTGGAAATGCAGGTTTTGGATAATGACGGCCATCCTGACGGAAAAATCACAAAACACCGCGCGGGAGATTTATACGATCTAATTCAAAGCAAGTCAGAACCTGTAAAACAAGTGGGAGAGTGGAATACGGCTGAAATTATCAGTAAAAAAGGAAAACTAACCCTGATCCTCAATGGCGTTGTGGTCGTGGAAACAGTGCTCTGGGATGCAGATTTTAAAAACCGCATAGCAGAAAGTAAATTTGCGAACTGGCCCGGTTTCGGAACCTTTAAAAAAGGAAAAATAGCGTTGCAGGATCACGGGAATGCCGTATGGTATCGTAATATTCGGATAAAGGAGTAAGTTGGTTTAACCGCAAAGAACGCAATGTTATATAATTATTTGTAAGTACAAAGAACGCAAAGCTAAAACCTAAACTTCGCGAACATCACGTTTTCCCCCTTGTGTACTTTGCGATAAAATATTGGATTTTGTTTAACCGCAAAGAACGCAGTGCAATTACACGCAAAGACCGCAAGGCTAAAACCTAAACTTTGCGAACATCGCGTTTTCCCTTTGCGTGCCTTGCGGTAAAATATTGGATTTTGTTTAACCGCAAAGACCGCAATGCAATTACACGCAAAGGCGCGAAAACGCAAAGCTAAAACCTAACTTTGCAAACATGGCGTTGTCCCCTAGCGTGCCTTGCGGTAAAATATTGGAATTTGTTTAACCGCAAATAACGCAACGCAATTACACGCAAAGGCGCGAAAACGCAAAGCTAAAACCTAAACTTCGCGAACATCGCGTTTTCCCCTAGCGTGCCTTGCGGTAAATCATTCCAATGATTTTAAACACCACAACAATAAAATTAAACAAGAATAATTTTCTAAGTTTGCAGCACTTCATCATCTATAACTCAAAAAATAAATTTGAAAATTCCCATTTACAATCAGAGTTCAGAAGCCGTTGGCGGTATTTTTATCGCTGAATTATCGGTATTGGGAAAAGATTCAGAAACAGTAAACACATTAGGGGCGCACAGACATGATTTTTATGTTTTTTTTGTACTGACAAAAGGAAAAGTAATTATGAAATGTGATATGACCGATGTAAAAATAAGTGCCCCAAGTATTGTAATTATCAAACCATTTCAGATCCATTCGCCTAAATTTGTTTCTCCCGATGCAGCCGGATATTATATGAGTGCCGCGCCATTTTTAGTACCCAATAACTGCGCTTCCGTTTTTCAGAATATGAGAATTGAAGATCAGGTCAATAAAATAAGCAAATTTCAAAAAAGAGAACTTTTTGAAACGGTTTCACTTTTGCACCGCTCTTTTGAAAATACCTGCTCCAATAAAACCCCTATCGTCAATGGCCTTTTCAGTACTTTAATTTATCGTTTTGTCAATATATATTCAGACGCAAGTCAGTCAGCAGCGGAACTTAAAAATCAATCGGCCGTCATCTATTCCAACTTTAAAAAATTAATTTCAGATTCCACATTTTTGGAAACACCGTCTTTTTTCGCCAAAAAATTAAACATCACCACTTCACATCTGAATTATTGCGTGAATATTTCGACTGGAAAATCAGTTACCTACTGGCTTCAGAATGCCATGATCCTGGAAGCACAGCGGCTGCTTTATTATACAGACAATGATGTGAAGGAAATTGCATTTAAGCTGGGTTTTGAAGATCATACGTACTTTTCCAGGCTATTCAAAAAAATAACCGGCGAAACGGCATTGACCTTTCGTTTAAAATTCCGCGAATAGTCCAATCATACCTATTTCTTCTTCAACTTCATCTTGTTGTTTAATTGTCATTTTTGTATGGAAATTTAAACAAGAAGATTATGAATTCGATGCCCAAAATTATTGGAGATTTTATGGAACTGGCTTTTACCAAAAAAATTTGCAAAGTAAACGTCTCAGCAACTACAATGCTGAGCGAAAATATAAAATTGATTCGGTTTAAAGGTCATTTCCCACAGGTGAAGTTTAAAACCGGACAAGCCATAATCATCAGGATAGACGATACTAATTACCGCAATTACACCCCCAGTAAATGGAATAGTGAAGAAGGATGGTTTGAAGTCATTTTTCACATTCATAAAAACGGTCCCGGAAGTTATTTTGTTGAAAATCTAAGACCGGGCGATCAATTAACAGTTGGAATGCCAAGAGGTTTTGATTTTTTTAAAAGGGAAGAAAAATACCAGTTCTTTTTTGGAGATGAAACCTGTATGAGCGTTTTTAAAAGTTTTCAGTATGAAATTAATGCCAGGGAAAATAATTATTTGGGAATTATGGAATTAGATCCTGTCGCGATGGAAGTTCCCAACCACTTAGGACTCCTAGTGGATACCGTGCCAAAATCGCTTCATAAAGCCGAGTTTGCTATTGATATTCTTCATAAACTCGATAGCAGCATTTGGGAATTATGGAAAGACGGTTACTTTTATCTGATGGGAAATGCAAAGTCAATTCAGGCCTTTCGAAAAGCTTTAAAAGAAAAAGGGGTTTCAAATAAAAACATTTATACACAGCCGTATTGGGCGGAAGGAAAAATCGGATTGTAATTTCGTACCCGCATCTCCGTCCATTTTATTTTTGAATATATCTCCGTAAATACTTTATAAACAATTATATAGAATAAAAACAACGATATATCGTTGGGATTCAATTTTCGAATATTTTAAATTTAAATACAGAATTATCAATACCTTCGTAGAGCTGTTTAATTCCTAAGAAATGTGCTCTAACCACTACAGAATAATTCTGTTTCTCCTTGTATGGCTTACATTTGGAGAAATAAATGCATGGAATCCGTTTAAGAGCAGAAAGCAGCCGGAAATAGCGGAAAAAAATCTAATCGTCCTGAAAAATGATTTGGATCAGGATCCCCCTTATAACGAACTTCAGGTAAAAAAAGCGGAGGGAATGCTCAGCAGGTTACCTGAAAGCATAAACAAAATCAAAATTTTATTAAAAGTAAGTGACTGGTATGAAATGTCTTATAATAATCCTAAAACATTATTAAAGGCCTTTCAATATGCTGAGCAGGCCCTTTGGATAAGCCAAAACCTTCATTCTAACAGCTATGCCGGTAAATGTTATCTTCAGCTTTCCATGGTGCAGGAGTTGCGAAACAACAACTCAATGATAGAAGTCAATGCCAGAAATGCAATAGAAGTATTAAGTAAAACAAATCAGACAGATGATCTGGGCGAAGCATGGGTAATGGTCTGGTCCGCTAAAATGCGTACTAATGCACCAATAGCAGAGCGATTAGATCCAATTTTTAAAGCGGCATCCCTGTTTCAAAAGTCCGGAAACAAGAAAAGAAGCGGGGACTGTTACAGAGAAATCAGCGAATTGTATTTTTCAGTCTCCGATTTTCACAACTCCCTGAATGCGCTTAAAAAAGCGATATTTTTCTATAAAGCGGCCCATCTTAAAGAAAATGATATTTATCCTATTACTTCCAGACTGAATATTATTTATGAAACAGAAAAGAAAAGTCAGGATATTATCAAGCTTAAAAATAAAACCCTGCTGCAGCAAAGCAAACTTAAAAACGAGGTTTTTTTACGGAATTCCATGATTACTTTTCTGCTGCTTTTACTTATCATTCTTGGTTTGCTGTACAAGAGATTTACGTTCAAGAAGAGAACAAACAGACTGCTGGAAGTGCAGCAGGAGGAGATCAATCAAAAAAATGTCACGCTCCAAAATATGCTGATTGAAAAAGAATGGCTTTTGCGTGAAATTCATCACAGAGTAAAAAATAACCTGCACATGGTGGTAGGACTGCTGGCAAGTCAGGCTGAATTTTTAAAAAATGAAGAAGCGCTGCAGGCTATTAATAACAGTCAGAACAGAATTCATGCCATGTCCCTGATCCATCAGAAATTATATCAGTCAGAGAATTTATCGATAATTGATATGCCTTCTTATATATTTGAATTAACCGAATATTTAAAAGACTCCTTCGAAATCCGAAAAAGAATACGATTTATACTTGATATAGATAGTTTCAATCTGCCCTTATCGCATTCCATACCAATCGGTCTGATTTTTAACGAAGCAGTTACAAATGCGATTAAATATGCTTTTCCGGATCATAAAAACGGAATTATTACTATATCGCTTAAAACCGATGACCATAAAAACTATCTTTTAATCATTAAGGACAACGGTACCGGACTCCCGGATGATTTTGATCCTTACGACAGTCCTTCATTAGGTATAAAATTAATGCAGGGCCTTTCTGATGACATTAAAGGGAAATTTGAAATTTCCGGTAAAAAGGGTACCAGAATAACTTTGGAATTCACTATTATCGAAAGTAATCTTCATTAATTTAATTCTTTAAAATGGCAAAACCACTAAAAATACTTATTGTTGAAGATCAGTTTGTTGAGGCCAATCACTTACGGCTGATGCTGAAGAAAGCCGGACATTCTGTTATCGGAATGGCGCGTTCCGTACCGGATGCCAAATATTATATTGCACAGGAAAAACCGGAACTGGTGTTACTGGACATTTTCCTCTCTGGAAAACAGACCGGTATCGATCTTGCCGAAATACTAAAAGAAGATAATATCCCGTTTATTTATCTCTCTGCTAATTCTAACGAAGAAGTGCTGAGTAAAGCCAAACTGACCCATCCGCATGGCTTTTTGGTAAAACCTTTCAGGGAAAAAGATTTATTAATCACGATCGAAATTGCCGAATACCATCAGCAGCACGGAATAGAATCTTCTATTAGGAAAGAGCTTTTGTTTCAGAAGCAATTAAAAACGATAGTCACAAAAAGTGGCAGCTGGGACGAGCGGGTTCTTAGCATCATTACGGCCCTGCAGTCTCTCATTTCCTTTGATTTGGTAATGGCTGTTTTTTATATGGAAAACAAGTTGTCCAGCAGGGTGCTGGGCTATGCAAGGACAGGCTTACACGAATACCAGCGGATAGGAATTGAAGAATTGCAAAATATTACAGGCTTAAAACAGTCTGAAATTACAGAACTACGAAACAAAAGCAGGGTGGAGACCGAAGCCACCTTCTACAATGGCCAGGACTTTATAAAAATATGCGATAAAACGCCTATTAAAAAAGTAATTGCGACTTCAATGAATATGAAATCCAATCTCATGCTGCCGGTTCCTTTAGCACTCAGTGAAAACGGCGGACTCTACTTATCTTTTTTCAGCAGGCAGGCTGACAATTATAACAAAAATCATTTAACGCTATGCGAAAGGCTGCAGGAACCCTTAATCTTTGCCATTGAAAATTTGATCAGTCATGATAAGAAATTAGATAAAAAAAATACTGTTGGTGAAAATTCCGGTACCGCTAAACCTGTAAAAAATTCCGGCTTTGAATCGATTGTTGGAAAAAGCCCGGTGCTGCTCAAAATATTTGATCACATTTTGCAAGTGGCTCCCGCTGATACTACCGTTTTAATTACAGGGGAAAGCGGTACCGGTAAAGAGAGTATAGCCCATAGTATTAAGGAACTTTCGACCAGAAAAAACCAGCCTTTTGTTAAAGTGAATTGTTCTGCGCTCCCTCCAGGCCTTATAGAATCAGAATTATTCGGGCATGAAAAAGGATCGTTTACAGGGGCGTCAGAAAGGCGGATCGGTAAATTTGAACAGGCAGATAACGGGACTTTATTTCTCGATGAAATTGGAGACATGCCATTGGAAATGCAGGCAAAACTGCTGCGGGCGATCCAGGAAAAAGAAATTGAACGTGTGGGAGGAAATATTTCCATAAAAGTAAATGTCCGCATTATTGCCGCTACCAATTGCAACCTGGAAAAGGAAGTTGCCGACGGCCGTTTTAGGCTTGATCTCTATTACAGGCTCAATGTATTCCCTATTCAGCTGCCACCGTTAAGAGAGCGTAAAGAAGATATTGGTTTACTCGCCCGTCATTTTATAGCGGTCTATAGCTTTAAAACAGGAAAAAATGTAACCGAAATAGCAGAAAGCGCTTTAAAAAGTCTCCTGTCTTATCAATGGCCGGGCAATATCCGCGAACTCGAGAATCTTATCGAAAGAAGTATTCTTTTGGCTAAGACTGACACCATCGAACATATTCCGCTTCCGGCTTTTGAAGAAACGAAAATAAACAACAAGTCAAATGAATGGTATTTCAAAACGATTCAGGAAAATGAAAGGGAGCATATTATCAATGTTCTGGAGAAATGCAACGGCAGAATAAGAGGTACCGGAGGTGCATCCGAAATTTTAGGAGTTCCGCCCACAACCCTGGCTTCCAGAATGCAAAGGTTAGGGATTAAGAGAAGCCATTTTTGAAATTAGATAATTGGACTGTTAGATTATTAGATAATGTGGAAATTAGATGATTAGATAATTAGACTGTTTGATAATTGGACTGTTAGATTATTAGAAAATGTGGAAATTAGAAAATGTGACAATTAGATAATTTGATAATTGGACTGTTTGATTGTTTAATAATTATCTAAATTGGAAATTAGATAATGAGGTGATTGAGTAATGTGAAAATTTTTTACAATCTGAAAATGGGCATTATGTAAGTTGTTTGTGCTATTTAAACTAATATGTTTTATATCGTGTTGCATTTCAAGTTTCAGTTTTACATTATCCAATTATCAATCATCAATTATCAATTATCATTATCAATTATCAATTATCAATTATCAACTATCAATTATCAACTATCAATTATCAACTATCAATTATCAACTATCAATTATCAACTATCAATTATCAATCATCCAATTATCAAATTTTCTAATTATCTAATTATCACATTATCCAATTACCCAATTATCTAATTAAAAAAAAACGATATTAAGTTGCTTGATTTTCGTCACACAACGATATATAGTTGGTTTAAAAATCAGTTTAAAAGTTTAACTTGTTGATTTTTAATTAATTAATAAAAAGGTTCGGTTTTCGTTTAGGCTTTGGCATAACATTAAAATATGTATTATGCTGACTGAAAACCCTACTACAATACTTTTTATTACAGGTGCATTTGTAAGCAATACTTGCTGGGACGAATGGAAAGTCTTTTTTGAAAGTAAAGGCTTTAAAACCCTGGCTCCGGCATGGCCATACAAAGACGCTCCCGTAGACGTTTTGCGCGAACGTCATCCGGATCCGCAGATTGCCAGTCTGCGATTAACCCAGCTCGTTGATCATTTTGATGCTATTGCCAGAAATCTTTCACACCCGCCGATTATTATCGGACACTCTATTGGAGGACTTACCGCCCAGATACTTTTACAGCGTAATGTTGCGTCAGCCGCGATCGCCATACATTCAGTTCCGCCGCAAGGGATTATGACTTTTAAATTTTCATTTTTAAAAGCCGGCTGGGGACCGCTAGGTTTTTTCACTTCTGCCAAAAAGACTTTCTTAATGAGCTTTAGCCAGTGGCAATATGCATTTACAAACGGAATGCCCGAAGAATGGCAGGAAAAAGCGTATTGTGAATTGCTTATTCCCGAGTCTAAATTAATCGTTCGTGATACGATAACCGCTGCTGCAAGGGTAGATTTTCATACTGCTCACAACCCATTACTACTCATTGCGGGATCAGCCGATCATACAATTCCCGAATCACTCAATTATTCCAACTACAAAAAATACACGGATAAGGATTCTGTTACAGATTTTAAAGTTTTTGCCGGCAGGAACCATTTTGTTTTAGGACAGCCGGGCTGGCAGGAAATCGCAATTTATATAGTAGAATGGATTCAGAAACAAAAGAATTAAATAATACCAATTAACCACTTTAAATTAAAAACTATGAAATCAATTACCAAAAATTTAGGATCGAAAAGTGCAAAAGCTTTTTTAGG
This sequence comes from Flavobacterium sp. ENC, assembly GCF_020991415.1. Lineage (GTDB taxonomy): Bacteria > Bacteroidota > Bacteroidia > Flavobacteriales > Flavobacteriaceae > Flavobacterium. Next base: position 552,409 of record NZ_JAJMOY010000003.1, read on the forward strand.
CCTGTTCGCAATCAGTTTATTTTTACTGACCTCTTGCAATAAAAAAGAAGAACCAGCAAAAGCAGTCACCGAAGAATCGTCAGCGACAACCGATTCGGCAGCTGTAAAACCGGCAGATCCACCGGCAAATTTTAAACACGCCACTGCATTGGTCAATGGTGTAAACATTCATTACGTGATTGGCGGCAAAGGTGAACCTCTTGTACTGGTACACGGTTTTGGACAAAACTGGTACATGTGGAACCGTCTGCTTCCGGAACTTTCCAAACATTTTACCGTTATCGCCCCGGACCTTAGAGGAGTTGGTGAATCGGATAAACCGGAAAGCGGTTATGATAAAAAAACGATGGCGACAGATATTCACGAACTTGTAAAAAAACTGGGTTACAATTCCGTTAATCTGGCCGGGCACGATATCGGACTTATGGTTGCCTATGCTTACGCCGCGCAATATGGCAGTGAAGTGAAGAAATTAGCCCTGATGGATGCGCTGCTTCCGGGTATTGAACCGGTTTGGTCTCAGGTTTCGGCTTCAGCGTGGTGGTTTGGCTTTTTTGCATGGCCCGCTTCCGGAGATATTGTAAAAGGAAAAGAGAAAGAATTTTTAACCAATTTCTGGCCCATGGTAGGACATGTTAAAGATCCTTTTACAGCAGAAGAAACAGCTGAATTTGTGAGAGCTTATGCTGTGAAAGACGGGGCAAAATCCAGTTTCAAATGGTTTGGCAATTTCCCTCAGGATGGAAAAGACAATCTGGTTTTTGCCAAAACAAAACTTAAAATGCCTTTGCTGGCCATGGGTGGTGAATATTTTGCAGCAGCTTTCCTGAAAGACCACTCTAAACTGGTGGCCGAAAATGTGACCGAATCAAAAATTGCAGGTGCCGGACACTGGCTGGTTCAGGAAAATACAGCTCAGGTACAAAAAGATTTGCTGGCTTTTTTCCTTGCCAAATAAATTGACCCAAACAGACCAATTAAATCTGAAAAAATGAAACAACTATTTGTATTACTATTATTTTTCTTTGGTCTGTTGGTACAGTCCCAGGAAAAAGCAGACCTGATTATTTACAACGGAAAAATTGCCACGATGCAGAAACCCGGTGAATTTGTTCAGGCACTGGCCACAAAGGACGGAATCATCCTGGCAACCGGAACTTCAAAAAGCATTTTGGAGACTTATAAAACAACAGCCACTAAAATCATTGATGCAAAAGGCAAAACCGTTGTTCCGGGATTAAACGACAGTCATATCCACGTGATTCGGGAAGGACTCAATTACAACGCCGAATTACGCTGGGACGGAGTGAAGACTTTAAAAAGAGCGATGGAAATGCTTAAGGAACAAGCAGCCAGAACGCCACCCGGAGTCTGGATCAAAGTGATTGGCGGCTGGAATGAATTTGGCTTTGAAGAAAAAAGACAGCCTACCATTGACGAAATAAATGCCGCAGTTCCGGACAAACCTGTTTTTATCACCTACCTGTACGGCAAAGCATTTTTGAACAAAAAAGGGATTGAGGTTTTAGGCTATACCAAAGACACCCATTATGAAGGAAGTGTTCTGGAGCAGGACAAAAACGGAAATTTAACCGGGCTGATGTTTGCAAAAGAAACGCCGAAAGCGATTTATACGACTTTAGGATTGACCACAAAACTGAGTCCGGAAGAAAGAAGCAACAGTTCGCTTCAGTTTAACCGTGAACTCAATCGTTTTGGCTTAACCTCTGTGATCGATGCGGCAGGAGGATCACAGAATTTTCCGGCCGATTATGCCACTTCTATGGAACTGGCGAAACAGGGAAAACTGAACCTGCGAATTTCCTATTACCTCTTTGCCCAGCAAAAAGGGAAAGAACTTCAGGATTACGAAAAGTGGGTGGCCGAAACCGTGATTAATAAAAACGATAATCTTCTGACAGCCAACGGCTATACCGAAGAAGGTGCCGGAGAAAATATTGTGGCTTCCGCTGCAGATTTTGAAAATTTTCTGGAACCGAGAATTGTACTTTCGGATGAAATGGAAAAAGATCTGGAACCCATTATTCGCTTACTTGTTAAAAACAAATGGCCGTTTCGATTGCACGCCACTTACGGAGAATCGATTGACAGAATGCTGAACGTTTTTGAGAAAGTAAACAAAGAGATTCCGTTTAACGGATTGCGCTGGTTTTTTGATCATGCCGAAACCATTACACCTCAGGAACTGGAAAGGGTAAAAGCACTTAATGGCGGAATAGCAGTCCAGTTCAGGATGTATTTTCAGGGCGAATTGTATCAAAAAATGTATGGCACTCCAAAAACACAGCTGCCTCCCATCAAAGAAATGTTAGCAATGGGAATCCCGGTCGGAATGGGAACTGATGCCACGCGAATTTCAACGTACAATCCGTGGATGGCGCTGCATTGGCTTATTACAGGAAAAACCCTGGGCGCAATGCAGTTTTGGCCAAAAGATCAGGTTCTGGATAAGTTTACCGCACTGCAATTGTATACGTCAGGAAGTGCCTGGTTTTCGGGTGAGGAAAAGGAAAAAGGAAAGCTGATCAAAGGAATGTATGCTGATATGTCGATTTTATCAGAGGATTATTTTACAGTTTCAGCCGATAAAGTCCGAAATATCGAATCGGATCTGACTCTTGTCAATGGAAAAGTAGTGTACGGTGCCAGAGATTTTAAGGCACTCGATCCTGAAATAGCTCCGGTAATTCCGGATTGGTCGCCAGTGAAATATTTTGGCGGCTATGCTAAAAAACTTTAAACATAAATAAAATTCGTTGGGTGTAAGTAGTAAAACTATTTAACACTTAGAAATGAGTAGAAAGTCGCCACGAATTTCACGAATGTTCACGAATTATTTTTTTCGTCGTCAAAGAAAAAATTAGCAAAAAATTTAGTAAAAACATTTAACGCAAAGAAATGATTAGAAAGTAGCCACGAATTTCACGAATGTTCACGAATTATTTTTCTCGTCGTTAAAGAAAAAAATTAGCAAAAAATTTAGTAAAAACATTTAACGCAAAGAAATGATTAGAAAGTAGCCACGAATTTTTCACGAATGTTCACGAATTATTTTTCTCGTCGTCAAAGAAAAAATTAGCAAAAAAATTAGTAAAAACATTTAACGCAAAGAAATGATTAGAAAGTAGCCACGAATTTCACGAATGTTCACGAATTATTTTTCTCGTCGTTAAAGAAAAAAACTAGCGAAAAATTTAGTAAAAACATTTAACGCAAAGAAATGATTAGAAAGTAGCCACGAATTTCACGAATGTTCACGAATTATTTTTCTCGTCGTTAAAGAAAAAAATTAGCAAAAAATTTAGTAAAAACATTTAACGCAAAGAAATGATTAGAAGTAGCCACGAATTTTACGAATGTTCACGAATTATTTTTTTCGTCGTCAAAGAAAAAAATTAGCGAAAATTGGTGCAATTCGTGGCAAAAAAGAAACATTATATTTCACATAGCGATGTGTTAAACCAATTGCGCCCAACGTATTAAATCAAACAAAATCTATAAAATTCATATCATGAAAATTCAAAAAATAATTTCAGGAATTGCATTATTCTCTTTGTGTTTGCTGGCGAATACAGCTGCTTATGCACAATTTCCGATGCCTGATCACGTACCAATCTGGGACGCCAACAAAGTGACTTTAAAACTGCATAAAATAGCAGAGAATGTCTATGCCGTTTCGCCGTCTACAACAGAAACAGAAACCACAAAAGGAATCGCACAGGCGACTTCGGCAGGATTTATTGTGGGAGATAAAGGCGTTTTGCTTATTGAAACCATGCTGAGCAAAGGGCTTTACGACCAGCTTTATAAACTGATCCGTTCCGTGACGCCGAAACCCATTGTTTATGCGATCAATACCAGTGATCACGGCGATCATTGTTTCGGGAACTATTTGCTTCCCAAAGAAACTATTGTGATTCAGAACGAATTCTGCAAAGACAATCTCGCCAAAAATTATGACAATATCAAACAGTTTATGATTATGCTTTTTGGCAAAGGCAGAGGGATTGAAGAAAGTGTTTACCGTCCCGCAGATATTACCATAGCCATTAACCAGACCCTGAAAATTGATATGGGAAAAGGGAATGTGGTGGAGGTCATTAATGTGGGTACCGCGCAATCTCCGGCCGATCTTTTTGTATATCTGAAATCGGCTTCCGGAAATGTCTTGTGGGCAGGAAACCCCTTTATCGCCGAAAGTCCAACAATTCCGTGGTTGTTTGACGGTTATTTTTTAGAGCCGGTTCAGAACCTGAACAAAATTTACAACATGATTTCGGATAAGGACATTGTAGTTCCCGGACACGGACGCATGACCAACAAAGCGGGAATTAAATATACGATCGATTATGTGACTGCTTTGCAGACCAATGTGGAGAATGCCGTGAAAAAAGGACTTACCCTGGATGAAACCAAAGCCACTGTAACCATGAAGGAATTTGATAAAGGCTACGAACTTTTTAACTGGCTTCACTTTAATTTCAATGTGCCGAATGCGTACAAGGATATCAAACAAAATGGAAGTAAATAATTAAAAATTGAGTATTAAAAACTAAAAAACAGCCCTGGGGGTAATTGTTTCTATGTGTTTAAAAATTAAAAATTGAATCATGAAAAATACGATCCAATTACTGGTTTTATTGCTTTCGTTTTCTGGTTTTGCACAGCAGTACCCAGACTTTAAGTCACTACGATTTGATGAAGATTATAGTTTTTTGAAAAACGATACTGCACGTAATAATTGGTATAAAACAGTGAAATTCCTGCCGGTTTCTTCTTCTAAAAAGGCGTATATCAGTTTTGGGGGCGATATACGGTTTCAGTATTTCTATGCTAAAAATGAAAATTGGGGTGATGGTCCGCAGGATAACGATGGTTATGTTTTAGGAAGATATTTGTTTCATGCCGATTTTCATGCCGGAAAGTACTTCAGAACTTTTGTTCAGGTACAGAGCAGTATGGCTGACGGAAGAATTGATCCGAATCCTGTGGAACAAAATCCGCTTGAAGTACATCAGGCATTTGCTGATTTGAATATTATGAATGAAGGAAGCCAAAGACTGATTTTAAGAGTAGGAAGGCAGGAACTCACTTACGGATCACAACGTTTGGTAGCCGTTAGGGAAGGCCCTAACAACAGGCAGTCTTTTGATGGGGTCAAAGCAATTATTGGCAAAGAGAATAGTACAGCGGATTTATTTTACACGCATTACGTGGTGGCACATGACGGTATTTTTGACGATGCTTCGAATAAAGACAGGCAGCTCTGGGGAAGTTATCTGGCCTTTACTAAAATACCAATTGTCAAAAATATCGATGTGTATTATTTGGGCTACCAAAGGGCAAATGCGGCCTTTAATGATGCAGCAGGAAAAGAAAAACGACATTCGTTAGGAACCCGTATCTGGGGAAAAACGGGGAACTGGCGTTACGATGGCGAGGCCGTTTACCAGTTTGGTGATGTGGCTGAAAAAAGTATCAATGCGTGGACGGCCTCGATTAATGCCGGATATCGTTTTAATGGTATAAAGTTTCATCCGGAAATTGGCTTTAAAACCGAAGTAATCAGCGGAGACAAAAAGGCGGGAGATTCCAGTCTGCAGACTTTCAATCCTCTTTTTCCGAGAGGTGCCTATTTTGGACTGGCTTCTGTAATCGGGCCTTCCAATCTGATTGATTTCCATCCGTCGCTGAGTTTTGAAATTGCCAAAAATATAGATTGGGTCATTGACTATGACATGTTTTGGCGATACAGCGGCTACGATGGTATTTATGCACCAAATACATCACTGATTTATCCCGGAGATACCACAACCGAAAAGAAAATCGGAAATCAGCTCGAAAGCGAAATCGTCTGGGAGCCGAATCAATATATTTATTTCAGGCTCGAAGCCACCTGGTTTAAGGCAGAAGAGTACATCAAAGCCTCCGGAACCGGTAAAAATATATTCTTTACCGGACTCACCATGCAGCTTCATTTTTAAGCTCCAAAGTAAATCATACGAAAAATTTAAAACGATAATTATGGAAGAAACTGTAATACGATCAAAAATGAAAACCTTACAATTAATAGCAGTAGTGCTGTTGACGGGTTTTTCAGTACAGGCGCAGGTCTATACTGATGAAGAAATCAATACGAAGCAAACGGCAGATAAATTCTTTGGCTCTATCGGAGCCAAAGACCCCGAAAAGATTGCTTCAATGGTTTCAGAAAATGTAGACTGGTATATTTTCGAATCGAAATACATGCCCTGGACAGGACACCGTTCTAAACGGGAAGAAATTTCGGAATTATTCAAAACGCTCTTTAGTTATTTTGTTGACGGGAGTGAAAAACTCGAGGTACAGTCGTTTTTAGTGCGGGGTAATGAAGTTGCGGTATTTGGTTTTGTCGAACGAACGGTGAAAAAAAACGGAAAGCATTTTAAAATGCCTCTGGCTATTCATATAACAGTCGTGAATAATCTGATAAGCAAATTTTCGCTTTATGAAGAAACACTGATTATTGAAAAAGTACTTAAATAAAAATAGCCATAAAAGACTGTTGAACCTAAATTAAATGATGATATCATGAAAGACAGAAGAACATTTCTTAAAGAAGCAGGCATGGTCAGCCTGGCGGGTTTGCTGCCAACCAACACATTATTGGCAGGCAATTTCGAAACAAAAAGATTTGCCAGTGAAGAAGTATCTCCCACAAGCTGGGCTGACGGATCTCGTTTGGTGGTATCGGTATCGATGCAGTTTGAAGCGGGCGGCCAGCCTGTAAATGCCGAGAGTCCGTTTCCGCAAAACATGCAAAAAGGATTTATTGATCTTCCGGGGGAGAGCTGGTATCAGTATGGGTATAAAGAAGGCATTCCAAGAATGCTGGACAATTGGGATAAGCTTGGTATTAAAGTTACTTCCCATATGGTGGGTTCCGCGGTTCTAAAGAATGCGGATCTTGCCCGGGAAATTGTCGCAAGGGGACACGAAGCTGCCGCCCACGGTATGGACTGGGCAACCCAATATTCCATGCCCTATGAAACCGAAAAAAAATTCATCAGAGACGGGGCCGAAGCCATTAAAAAAGTAACTGGTTTTGAACCTGTTGGCTATAATGCAAATTGGCTGCGAAGAGGTACAAATACACTGGAAATTTTGCAGGAGCTCGGTTTTAAGTATCATATTGACGACTTAAGCCGTGACGAGCCGTTTTTACTAAAAGTAAAAGGAAATGATTTTGCAGTGGTACCCTATACCATTCGCTGTAATGATATTGTTTTGATAGAGGGAAAGAATTTCAGCGCCGATCAGTTTGCCCGTCAGGTCATACTGGAATTCGATCAGCTTTACAAAGAATCCGAAAAAAAGCGCAGGCAGCTGTCCATAAGTTTTCATGATCGTATCGGCGGCACTCCGCAAATGGTGGCCGCCACTACGGAAATCATTACTTATATCCAGAAACATAAAGGAGTTAGTTTTAAGCGAAAAGACGAGATTGCCCGAATGGCTTATGAAGATAAGAGTACCATAAGGGAATAATGATGTAATAAAAAATTCGATAAAAACTTTAAAATAACAAATATGAAAAATAAAAATAAAACCTGGTTTATTACAGGAACTTCGCAAGGAATTGGCCTTGTTTTAGTGAAACAGTTACTGGCATCCGGATTTAACGTGGTGGCCACTGCGCGAAACAAAGAAACGCTTAAAACTGCAGTTGGCATTTCGTCTGACCAGTTCCTGCCTTTGCAGGTAAATTTAGTGGATGAAGAGAGCGTGAAAGAAGCAGTAAGTAGTGCTATAGAACATTTTGGTTCGGTAGATTATGTCGTTAATAACGCCGGGTATGGTTTAATTGGAGGAATAGAAGAAAGCTCTGATGCCGAAGTTCGTGCCAATTTTGATGTAAATGTCTTTGGTTTACTGAATGTTACCAGAGCTATTTTGCCTCATATGAGAGCTGCGAAATGGGGTCATATTATCAATCTTTCCTCTGTTTTTGGACTAATTGCCGGAGCAGGCTGGGGAATTTACTGCGGAACTAAATTTGCCGTCGAGGGTATTTCCGAAGCACTTGCACAAGAGGTAAAGCCTTTCGGAGTCAACGTTACTCTTATAGAACCGGGTTATGTACGGACGAATTTTTTGAACAGTTCTTCCTTAATCGCTTCAAAAAATCCTATTGAGGATTATATAAGTATTCGCGAAGGTGTAAACGCACATCAAAATGATATTCCGGGCAAACAACTGGGAGATCCGGAGAAAGTAGCTGGCTTAATTATTAAAGTGGCCCAAAATCCGGAACCACCGCTTCGCCTGCTTACAGGATCCGATGCCTATGAATTTGCGAATTATAAAATTGATTCGTTAAAAAAAGAAATTGAAATAAATAAGGAATTAACTTTTTCATCAGATTTTAAGGAGTAGGGAGTTATTTTTAAATTCCAAATTCCAAATTCCAAATTCCAAATTCCAAAATTTAATGCGGATTTTGGGATTTTTTTATTTTAATATGGGGTTTAACCGCAAGGTACGCAAGGCTTGCGCTAAGTTCGCAAAGCTTACATAGTAAACTTTGCGGTTAAAAATTGGAATTTGGAATTTAAGATTTGGAATTTTAAAATAAAAAATGACAGTTTTAAATTACATATTGATTGATTTCTTAGATTTGTAGTACACTACAAATTTTTTGACCATGCCTATCATTGAACAATCAGAATATAATTTCCCTCCGATGATACATCGCAACAGGCACATTTCTACCATTTATGCTGCTTTGTTTAAAAAGTTTGATGCTCCCGGCTACACAAGGGAAAAAAAGGAGCTAAGTGACGGGGATTTTATCAGTATCGATTTCATTCTGAGTGATCCTAAAAAAGCGGTTATTTTATGCCATGGTTTAGAAGGAGATTCCCGCAGAACGTACAATAATAGCTGTGCGGCCTATTTTCAGCAGCAGGGGTTTTCGGTTTTCGCCTGGAACAATCGTACCTGCGGAGGAGAAATGAACCGCCTTCCGCGACTTTACCATCACGGTGCGGTGGATGATCTTGACGAAGTGGTTCAGTTTGTTTTAGAAAAAGGATTCGATGATGTTTATCTGATCGGATATTCAATGGGAGGTGTGCAGCTCCTGAATTACCTGGGCTGGACAAAAATCGATGCGCGCATCAAAGCGGCAGTATGTATTTCAGTGCCAACCCATATTGCCACAAGTGCCGAAGTACTCAAGCAAGGTTTTAACAGGGTCTATTTGAAAAATTTCACAATTGATATTAAAAGAAAACTTAAACACAAAGCGGCACAGTTTCCTGATTTTATAAACCGTGACCAGATTGATAAAATTACCTCCTTTGATGAAGTTGACCAGTATTTTACCGCACCGCTGCACGGCTTTGCCAGCCGTGATGATTATTACCAGCGCGTCTCTCCGGAGTTTTCCCTTAAGGACATTACCACTCCGGTTTTAATTATTAATTCGCTGGATGATCCTTTCTTAGGAGAGCGTTGTTACCCAAGAGCTATCTCGCAGGACAGCGCTTATGTTTATCTGGAAACGCCAAAGTATGGCGGACACTGCGCTTTTCCGTTGCGTAATTCTATGTATTCGTATGCAGAGAAAAGAGCTTATGATTTTTTTACATCCTGTAAGCCTGCAGCGGTTTTTAAGGCGTAACCGAATAAATTATTTTTTTGTATTCTCCAGCTGCACTTCGAATTTACCCCAATAGGGACTGTCAGCCATTAGCGAATGCCCGATTACTAAAACATGGTTTCCTTTTTGTGTGAGTGGAATTTTTAAATCCATTCCAAACGGTCCGTCTGAGGAGTTGTCGGGAAAAATAATTTGGTTGAATCGGATGTTTCCTTTTCCCGGAGTGGGCACAATCGTTCCTTTCAACTCGCCGGATTCTTCATTTTTAAATTTCACGAAAACTTTTGGATGAATGGAATCTAAGACTCCCTCAGCGATAAAAAGACCTTTTTCATTCCTGAAATTCATGAAGATTGTATCTCCTGTCTGCTTGTTTTCTTCTTCTTTTTGTGTCTCATCTTCTTTGTGTTCCGTTACAGGAATTGAATCGGATGCCGCAACCACGGTATTTTTATTTTCCTTTTGCTGACAGGAAAAAAAGAAAATGGATATCGTAAGTATTAAAAAATTTTTCATAATAGTATTTTTAGTGAGACATCAAACTTAGTTTTGATGTTTTTGTTAGATAATGGTTCAGGGAACTCTTTTTATATTAACTGCAGGTGTGGTCGTATCTGCATCGTTACAATATCGCATCTTTTGGGCTGCGACAGGCAGAAAACGATACTCATGGCAATGTCTTCGGCCTCCAGCATTTCCAGTTTTTCTATTTTCTCGTGCTGTTCTTCTTTTGTGCCGGGCTGCATGTCACTGGTGACTGCGCCGGGTTCAATTAGCGAAACTTTGATTCCCATAGGATTAAGTTCTTTTCTCAGTGAGGTAGTGAAACCACGCACAGCGGATTTGGTAGCCACATAAACCGTGCTTTTACCCTCACGGCTTTCCGCGCTCATCGATCCGATGTTGATGATGTGTCCCGATTTCTGAGCTGACATTCTCGATGCCGCTTCCTGACAAAAGGCGATATAGCCCATGACATTGGCATCTACGATATATTTAAAATCTTCATAGCTGCATTTGGTGACGCCCGGTGCAGGCAATGCTGCATTGTTGATCAGGATATCGATACCGCCCATTTCATCATCGACAATTTTCATAATTTTGTCAATGTCTTCCTTTTTGGTTACATCGGCAGGAGTGCCATAAAGTAATGCTTCGGGGAACTGTTTTTTAATATCATTGATGGCAGTTTCAAAATCCCCGGGATCTCTTCCGAAAATTAAAACCTGTCCGCCCAGCGCCACTAACACGTCAGCAGTTGCTTTTCCGATACCGGTGGTACCGCCCGTGATTACAATTCTTTTTCCCTTTATATTTTGTCCAAAGTAATCTGTTAATTGTTTCATATATGGTGTATTACAGGATTTTTTTTATCAGCAGCTTTTATAACCATGTTCAAAAAGCGACAGGAAATATTCAATAAGCCTCAGCTTATACAATTTCCTGTTGGTGTAACTGATGATTCAAATTTCAGCAATACATTTTATTTTCTTTTATATAATAGTAAGCAAATCTTATAAGATTATTTCCTGCAAAAGGGAACACAATGTCTCGTTGAAGAATATTGTTGATTTCATTCTCCTTTTAATAAATTGATGCTCACCGTGGCTATATCTGCTTCCGGAAATCGCTTGAAAATGGACTTGTCGGAAAACAATCCCGCTTCCGCAGCAACACTGTTAAAGACATCTATCTCTACTATATACTGGTCCGAAAAACCATGGGTGGCATCATAGGCTGTTGCCGGGGTTTTTCCCATATTACTGGCGGCAAGTTTTGGATTTATAGTATGCAATTCAATAAGAAGCAAACCAAACTTACGGACATAGGGCGACCATTTTTGTAAATGTTCCAGGAGATTATCTTCTACCAGATTGTTACTGATTCTTTTTCCCCTGTAGGCAAATGCGCCGGTAGATTTACTGATCCTGTTTTTGTCTGTAAGCACGGGATCTTTCCAGATTCGGTTGTGATCCAGAAAGGTCCTCACATTCAGCAGGTCTTTCAGGTCAATATTGTAATTTTCACTCAGGTCATTTGAAAGCAAATCAGGCCGTCCGATATCGCCCCAGATTACCTTTGCCCAAATATCGGCCTTAATAAGATTTGCCCGGGTTACCTTAAGGGCTGCCTGATTGTAATCTGCCCCAACCAGAAACAACGGATAGTCATCGAGCATTTTTCCTCTTAAGGTCTGTCTGTCGATCACTTCAAAGATGTGCTGTAAGAAAGCGCCATTCCCACAACCCATATCCAGGATTCCTTTGGGCTGTTCTTCAATGGGCAGGTTAAAAAGTGTAATGATAATTTCATCCACCACCTTAAAATAAGTGTCGTGAGCGCCTCCGCTTCCCCAAACATTCATTTCACGGTCAACATGAATTTCGTTTTCGCCATCGCCAACCATTCTTAAGATCGCCGGATCGCCAAAAATTAATTCTTCAATTTTGGCAAATGTTGGCAGATAAGAAACGGTAACGCCATAGGCACTGGCTCTTTTGGCGAAAAACAACCCCATATCGGTAAATTGATAATTGCCGTTTTTTTCGAGAAACCATCCGAGATGTACAAAAAAGTCTAATATTTTTTTAAAGTTTTCAGGCGATTTATGAAACTCTTCCGGTTTGAAAGAAGTCTCCATGAAATACTTGTGAAACATTCCGTTTTTTGCCAGACGTACTATTGTAGGGCCAATCAGATAACCTTCTATATGTTTTAAAATCTGGTTCTGAATGCTGTTTGTCAGGCTATCACCGGAAAATTCAATTCCGTAATTTTTCTTATATTTTTCAAAAATAAGGTTGAGTTTTTCAAACGGCACATCATCAAAGAGACGGGGATGAAACTGGGTAGAAAATTGAAGTAAATCGACCACATCTTCATAGAGATGAAAGATCGAAAATGCGATTTCTGTCTTTTCATTTACCGCGATCGTAATTTCCTGTGTGTGGTTATCGACTTCATAATCTAAAAAGCCCTGGGAAGCCAAAACACGCAAAGCAACATTCAGATACCCTTCATTTGCTTTGAAAACAGTGGTAAGCTGCGCTAATTGTACCTGCTTTTTGTCCAGGATAAAATCCAAAATTTTATTTTTATGTAGTGCTACTGCTACCGGGGCAACAGCTAAGCCATCGAGATGTCTGAAAATGGAACTTCGAAGTTGTGCTGTCTGGGTCATAGTAAAGAATAAAATTTGGTATTAAAATTAGTGATTTTATTTGATCCCGCATCTATTGGTTGTAGAGGATGTACTATAACGTTGGCCTTTTTGCAGCTATACTGTATTTAAACGCAAAGTGCGCAAGGGGTAAACGCGCAAAGTTCGCAAAGTCATTATTTAGCTTTGCGAACTTTGCGGTTAACATTAAAACTTAAAACTTAAAACCTGAAACCTGAAACTTAAAACTTAAAACTTTACCCGTTTGCAGTCTATTGCTTCGATAATTCGGTTTCGGTATGAAGGACACAAGTCCATTTCTCACCTTCCTTAATCCAGGTAGAAGTGCAGGCACACTTCATAGGAGCTTTTTGTTTATCGCCTTCAATTCCTAATTCTATCAAATAGGCTATTACGGCGCTATTCTCACCAATGACCTGGGTTTCGATATCCGAAAAATTCAAAATTTTTATTTTATCGCCATCGCCCGACTCAAACATCTTTTTAAAACTGGCCTCATCGACACTATGTACACCATTTTTACCGGCAACAATACAAGGAAAACGGGTAAGGTTTTTTACGGTTTCATAGTTGTGATCTTCCATTCCCTGCCAGTATTTTTTTTCCAGTTCAACAATTTGCGTTTTCATAATCCTCTTTTTTTAGTTTAACAGAAACACAAAGTTCAAATTAATATTAAAAAATAGCGCTGTTTTTAACATAAGTTTAGTGTAATTTAAGCCTGTTTTTTATTTTATACGGCTCTGATTTTTAGGTTTTTAAAGTTTTATGCAAACCATGAGTATAATTGGGTTGCTAGATTATTCGCCTGAACCGTTTTGATTGCTGAAGTAAAAGTATCGGATTTAAATACTTCCAACCGCAAATACTGCTAATTCGTCAAAAGTTATTCGCTGATCCATTATAAAAGTTTAATTCATTATTATATATTTATACCCATATTATGGATACAACTTTAGAATTATTGGGTGCGTTTTTCGGCTTCATGTCCGTTTATTTTACGATCAGGCAAAACATCTGGTGCTGGTATTTTGGTTTACTTCAGGTAACGTTATATTGTTTTGTTTTCTTTACAGCCAAATTATATTCAGATATGATTTTGCATATTATTTATATATTTCTGCAGGTATTCGGCTGGTACAGCTGGAAATATGGAGGAACCAATAAAAAAGAACTGCGGGTAACGGAGGTGACAAATACTCCGTTCTGGATTGGCTTAACGGTTCTGACAACCATGGGTCTGGGCTATATGATGCACACCAAAACAGATGCATCGTATCCTTATGAAGATGCTTTTATAACTGTGGCAAGTCTCGTTGCCCAATATCTGATGATCAAAAAAGTATTGCAATCCTGGCTATTCTGGATTATTGTAGATGTAGTCGCCATCGTCATATACTGGTACAAAGATTTATATTTTACCACAGCTTTGTACGTGCTTTTTTTGATCATGGCCATAATTGGTTATTTCGAATGGAAAAAAGCCTGTCAAAAAGAATTTACATATGGAGAACAGTCATAAAGTTGGATTAACACTCGGCAAGTTTGCCCCTTTTCATAAAGGGCATCAGTTACTAATAGAAACGGCCATTGATGAGGTGGATGAATTGCTGGTACTCATTTACGATGATCCTGTCATCAATATCCCTCTCGCCACCAGAGCCGGCTGGATACGGGAAATATACCCGGAAATCACAGTTATTGAAGGCGTAAATTCACCTAACGATACGGGGTATACGCCTGAGATTATGAAAATTCAGGAAGATTATGTCTTGGGGTTATTGGGAAATCGTACCATCTCCCATTTTTATTCCAGTGAGCCTTACGGTGAGCATATGAGTATCGCTTTGAATGCCATTAACCGGCAGGTAGATGTGAGTCGGAATATCATTCCCGTCTCCGCTACAAAAATCAGGAAGGATTCATTCGGACATAAAGAATTTATACATCCCAAAGTGTATCGTGATTTGATTACGAAAGTGGTATTGCTTGGTGCCCCGTCAACGGGTAAAACTACTTTGGCAGAGCAGCTGGCCGCTCATTTTGACACGCAATGGATGCCCGAATACGGAAGGGAATACTGGGAACAGAATCAGGTAAATAAAAGACTAACTTTAGAAGACCTTTTAAAAATAGCCGAGATTCACATTGAAAGAGAAGATGCTCTTGTTTTACAGGCCAATCGGTTTTTGTTTTCAGATACCAATGCCATCACGACTTATCTGTTTTCGCTGGATTATCACGGAACTGCCCTGTCAGCACTGGAAAATTTAGCAAAAACAGCTGAAAAGCGACATGACATTATTTTCGTATGTGACACGGATATCCCTTATGATGATACCTGGGACAGGTCCGGCGATGTGAAGAGAAAAACATTCCAGCAAAAAATAATTGAAGATTTAGATGCCAGAAATTTAAAATATTATATGCTTAAAGGTACCGTTGCCGAGAGAATTGAACAAGTCTCAAAAGTATTGTCTGCAGCAGAAAACCGTAAATTTTAAGTAACTTAGAAAAAAAAATAGAACCATGTCTGATTTAATAAATAAAACGATGGGATTTTTCAAAAAAGTTCCGGAATCCCCTACGAATCCCCAGGATGTCAGTACGAATAAAAAATTTCAGATAGAAGATTTATATTCAGGCGACAGCCCTCAAAATGAAGGAAGTGATTCCATTACACTCGATGAAAAATTGCGTCAGGCCTATTTCTGGATCACGAATACGGCCATCATCAGTCCGTATTATGATATAGAATTCAATGACGGGGATCCTAAAAAGTTTTTATTTGGAGACAGTAAAGTACCGGTGTATCTGCCTACCGACCAGAGTTATTCCAGTTTTGTCTTAATGCCATTACTGAACCTGGCAGCAAGGGGGAAGTGCCTTATTGTTGGCGGACCCGGTCGTGGAAAAACAGCCACTTCGGTGCTGATGGGTTTGTTGGCGGGTTATGATAAAAAAGATGTCATGCGCGCTATTCAGCATGGGCAGCCCCAAATGACGATTTCAGATTTACTGGGACATCCGTTACCTTCCGATATGGTCAAGGCCGAGAAAACTTCCGATATCAGGATTGCCTGGCGAAAATGGCTGGGCATGCGGGTAAAAATCATTGATGAATACAATCGGATTCCCACAAGGACCCAGTCTGCTTTATTAACCGTACTGGCCGATAATTACGCTGAAATCTTCGATCAGATTTATGAATGCCCGGAAGGTGCCTGGTACCTGACGGCCAACGATGATGCCGGAGGAGGAACCTATCAGGTAATTGAGGCCTTAAAAGACAGGATCGATATTGTCATTCGGGCGATGCATTTTAATACGCGTTTTGTGGACGATTTGTTGCAGCGTATTGAACTCAATTTTAAACCCGAAGCTATAATTCCGGAAGAGATTATTTTCACGGAAGAAGAGCTGAATACGGTGAATAAACAGATTAGAGGAATACACATAGAGCCCGAATTGCGTAAACGCATCGAGTTTTTTTGTCGCCAGTTTGAATTTTTTGAACCTGCGTCCAACCGACTGGAATATATGACGAAAGACACCGCAAAATTGTCGGGTATCGACATGCGTTCTCTTTTTAGAAAAGAAACCGGAAAAGACCCGATTAAAGATTTAGGTTCGCAGGCAAAGAATGGTTTATCGGTTAGGAAAATCATGACCTTATTGATGTTTTCCAAGGCACTGGCTTATTTTAGAGGCAATAAAAAAGTAGAATTAGAAGATATCAGGCAAGTTTTGCCATTCGTTTTGCACGATAGCTTAACACCACATTTAGAATCGCCATTTTTTGACCAGGCCGGTCATGAGGTGTACAGAGTAGACAGAATTGTATGGCTGCGAAACCTGTTCGATTTATCCTGTGATGAATATGTGAGTCAGGATCTGGACAGAAATGATCCGGTGGACAGCTTTGAGGAAGAATTTAAAAAAGGACTCGAAAATATCTCTTCAAAAGAAATTGACAGCAGGCTTTTAAATATTGAAAAGCAATTGCAGAAATGGTCGGAAGAGAAAAAACTTTACGGATACAGGGCAGATGATATCTTAAAGTTAAAATACCTGCACCAGCGTTATACCAATTACAAAAGATGGCTGCAATGGAAAAAATAAGCCTTCCGCAACTTATTACGGCATTAAGCAACAATAGCGCCCTGTACAATCAATGGTACAATGAGAGTGAAATAAAGTATGGCAGCCTGGATGGACAAACCATTGCCGGTTGGATGGCAGAAGTGGTGGAGCCTATCGTAGAAGCCGCTGTGGCGCTGGATGTAGCCCCGGAAAAAATTCAGGAAATAGTGAAAGCGCTGTATCTCGAATCATTGAAATTAATTGGAAGCGGGCAGGCCATCCGCTATAAAGATGAATTTAAAGCGTCCTGGCTGTTACTGGTTCTAATGCCCGGATTAGTAGTGAAATTTCCAATGAAGATTATTTCATTGCTGAATGATGTTCTTTTAAACCTGCACCAGTATGCACCGGAAAAAATAATATACTGGTGCAGCCTGATCGCGAAGAGTGCTGCAGCGATTAAAACCATAGAGGATTTTAAAAGTACCGGGCGTATTTATGCATGGCATTGTGGCCTGGCGCATTTAAGGAATCGTTTAAAGGCAGATTTTGCAGCACTTTCTGAAAACCTGCAGCAAACTATCGTCGATACTTTAGATTTACATAAAAACACAAACCAGTTTTTTGAAAATCCATGGCAAGGGAATATTACAAAATTTGAGGGCGTACATGGCGGTTTTAAAGGGGCAGCAGGTTTCTTTGAACATCCGCCAAAATTGGCGCAGATAGAAGGAAATATATTTGTAACCGATTCAAAAAGCAGTTATGCACTTTTTGCCGACCAGTTTGGAAAGGTCTTACTACCTGCCCATACCGTTGCCGCAAACTCCATTTTATCGAATTCGAAACGATTGGAATCCCTGACAAAATGGATTGGAAAAGACAACGATAAAATTGATGCACAAAATATTTCATCCGTTGTGGTAACAGAAGACACTTTAGTTTTTACCTTAGAGAACTCCTATTTTTTATACTTATTCAGTCTTGGAAATGCATAATCAATCCGAAATAGCAGCAACATTGGCATTGTGGAAATCCCATTGGCAGCAGGCAAAGCTGGAATGGAATCCGCTGTTGCGTTTACAGGAACCGATCTGGTGTTTGTCACATGAGGAGGCCGGAAAAGAGGGACTTACGGGCAGTTTTGCCATGATTCGGTTAACAGATCACCGCATTGTGATTAATTTGGAAGAAATTGTCGAACGCAATATTACCGATTATGCGATAGAGGTACTGGCACACGAAATTGGGCATCATATTTTTACGCCTGCAAATTTATACGACAATGCCATTTTACTGAACCGGATTCGTTTTGCGCTGCCGGGCATTGAGGACAGGGCGCCGATGGTGTCTAATCTGTATGCTGATTTTTTAATAAATGACAAATTACAACGCATCAATCAATTAAGAATGTCGGAAGTCTATCAGGCAATTAATTCAGAGGATAATTTTTCTGAATTTTGGACGCTGATGATGCGTACGTATGAATATTTGTGGCGTTTAAACCGTGGAGCATTAGCAACAAATTTATCCTTTCACAGTAAAAAAATAGATGCTGATGCTTCATTGCTGGCATCTTTGGTCAGAAGTTACGCCAAGAACTGGATTCAAGGTGGTGGTCGGTTTGCCGTGATGGTTTATCCGTATTTAATGGAGGACAAAACCTTTCAGGACGCACGTAAAAAGATATTGGTATTATTGGATGCAGAAGATGCAGGGAAGGGAGCGATGGATATCTCCGGTATGACCGAAATTGATTTAGAAGGTTACGATGAGGTCATTGATATGCGCAAGGAAGCTATTAGCCTAAAAGAAAGTGAGGCAGATAAAAAGAAAAAGAAAAGTTTAGGGATAGATAAAAACAAATTTGGCGGAGAAGGCCCACGGAATGGCTATATGGGACCGGGAAGTTATATTGATTTAATGAAACAGGTCAACGCAAATGCAGACGAACAGCGTTTGGTCAATGCCTATTATAAAGAAATTGCATTGCCGCATTTAATTGACTTCCCTGTAGAAAGCTCCGAGAATTTGTCCATGGATTTACCGGAAGGACTGGAAACCTGGGATATTGGCGATCCCATAGAAGAAGTAGACTGGCTGCAATCTGCAATTGCATCACCCGCACTTATTCCCGGATTAACCACTCAAAAGAGAACATACGGTTCGGATTCTGATACTGTTATTTCGGAAAATCCGTTAAACCTCTATATTGGTATCGATTGCTCGGGATCGATGGTGAATCCGAAACAAAATTTTTCATGGCCGGTCCTTGCAGCCACGGTTTTGGGACTATCTGCTTTGCGTGCCGGGGCGTCTGTGATGGGATGTCTTTCGGGAGAGCCCGGCGATTATTTGGAAACAGACGGTTTCATTACAGACGAAACAGATCTCTTAACCACCTTAACTTCTTATTTAGGTACCGGTTATGCCTATGGAATTGAGCGCCTGCGAAAACCATTTGAAGAAAAACCAACTAAAAAATCGCACATTGTAATTGTAACCGACAATGATATATTCAGTATGTTGAATTCTGATACGCAAACAGAACAGACCCATTGGGAGCTCGCCGAATTAGCATTGAAAAATGCCGGTTGTCACGGTACTATGGTGTTGCATTCTCCGGCTGATTATAATAAAGATTTAGTGATCCGTCTAAAAAATATGGGCTGGAATGTGTACTATGTTACGAACGAAGCAGAACTTTTAAAGTTTGCATTTGAATTTTCACAACAAAATTATGCCTATGCCTAAATATGATGTTTTTGAGCTGTTCACCTATTTACGAAAATGCCCGGATGCTTATGTACAGCCTTCTGACTTTTTTATGAAGGAGGGATTAAATTCAATAGCTTTGATTTACGATACGTACAGAATGGTAAGCAATGATTTTTTGAAAAATGAATTTGATATACCCGCAGGTTTTAATTTTAAAGCTATTGAAGATAACCATTGGCGTGCCATTCACATTTCTGCATGGTTGCTGTCCCATCCGGATTTTATAAATTGCCCATCTATTGAAAATAAATTATATTCTTTTTGGTTTGAAGAATTGTTGCATGCTTCCGAATATGTGAAATATAACGAATGGATTTCTGATGATGAGCGTGCGGAAGAGATGGTCAGGCTGTTATTATATTGCTGCGAAATTATACCTGACGGAGAAACTAAGGACGAAGCAGCCGATAAATTATCGTCTTTGAGCAGTGTAGATCGTCATAAAGTTTTAAAAGAATCCTACGAAGCACATGAAAGGATAATGAATATTAAAAGAGAAATGGCAGAAAAAAAAGCGCGTGAAGCGGCAAATACGTATGGACGCGAGTAGTGATCCGCAGATAGCGTTAACAGACGCGGAGCGTTTTCCGCTTCTGGAGGATTTAAGTTTTTTAGATGCACTTAAACAGGATGCATACGCCCCAAAATTTAATTTTAAAAGTGGTGACCGATTAGATGCTGTACGGCTTTCAAAAGTGAATACCTATAAAGCCCAATATTATAATGAAAAAGTATTCTGGAACGAAGGAGAAATTCCAATCTGGCTTACGGGCTACTTGAAATGGTGTCTTCAAACAGTTCCTTTTTACCAGAATAAAGGCCGTGACTTCGATTCTTTTTCCACTATTTCCAGAGAAGATATCAGAAAGTACCCTTATTTATTTGTGTCTAACGAGGCAGATTTAAAGGAGCTGTTGGTGTATTATACTTCGGGATCTACAGGTCCGAAATTAGATGTGCTTTTTGACGCGGTTTCCCAGGCCAGCTGGCTGCCGCAAATTGAGTCGGTTTTGAAAGATTTTGATATTTCGATCACCAAAAATAAAGATACCACGGCAATAGCTTTGATCTGCGCCCAGGAAAAAACATTGACCTATGCGTCTTTATCCGCCTATTTGGAGGGGGCAGGGATTTTAAAAATAAATCTCAATCCGTCAGAATGGAACCATCCGGATGATGCTAAAAAATATCTGGAGAAATACAATCCGCAAATTCTGACCGGTGATCCGATCGCTTTTATGGCGTTACTGGATCTAAAACCCAAACTGACTCCAAAAGCACTGCTGTCTTCAGCTATGAAGTTAACGAAAGGCACAAAAGGCAAATTAGAGGCATATTTTAAATGCCCCGTTATAGATCTGTATTCGCTAACGGAATGCAGAAATATAGGGTATGCTTCCGAATACGGACATAAAGTTATTCGCCCGGATTTGTATCTGGAAATTTTTGATGAACATGAGGATGTGCAGCTTCCGTATGGTGAACGGGGAGAATTGGTGGTTACCGGAGGCATCAATCCCTTTCTGCCCCTAATACGCTACAGAACAGGTGATTTCTGCAGTCTGAAAATTGAAAATGGCGTTCCGTATCTGGTTGATTTAGAAGCCCGGAATCCGGTTGTGTTTTTTACAAAATCAGAGGTGAAAATCAATACTATTGATATTTCGAACCGGTTGTCGAAATTGTCTTTGGCAGGTTTTAAAATGCATCAGGAAAAAGATAAGCGCATTCAGTTCACAGGATATTCTAATGATGTTACTTCAGAGGAAATTATTGAAGTCTTGAATAGTATCTTCAAAAATGATATTGATATTGTGGCAGAGATTCAAAAAATATCTCAAAATAATAGCATAGATAAGTCGCAGTATTCTTCAGATTTTTCAATTTTATAAATTCCAAATTCTAAGCTCAAAATTCCAGGCTTAAAATTCCAAATTCCAATTACCTATTCTAAATTTAAATCGTGGCGTTTTAACTTTTGAATTACTTTGACGGTTAACCGAAAAGTTCGCACAGCTTTGTTAATAAAACTTTTGCGAACTTTGCGCTTTTACCTTGCGTACTTCGCGGTTAAAAAAAACATCAAACAAGTAGCTTAAAAAACAGCAATTTTTCCTGTTTGCACTTCGCCTGAGGATGTAATTATTTTATAGATATAAATTCCGGAGGCCGTATTTTTCAGACTGATGTTGCTCGTTTTGGAAAGTAGCGGGGAAGTAATCGTATTTTGTCCGCTAACCGAGTACAGATAGAAAGTAGCACTTCCCTCTTTTTTGGCTTCAATATTTAATTCTTCATTTTTGCGCAATAGTGTAGGGTGGACAAAAAACAAATCATTGTCCAAATAATTCGTATCAAGAAGTAGGGAACTGATCACATTATTGTTGTCTAAAATTATATTTATTTTATATTTATTACTGCCTTTTAGGGGCGCAGTATCTATAAAAGAGAGTGTTTTAGAATTGATGTCATCTATTGTGCCGACAACAGTTTCAATATTATTAATTATTTTGACCAGCTCAATTCTTTTGATATTGTACAAACTGAAAAGGCCGGCACTAATCTTTATTTTATTTTCCTCATAAAGTTCTGCCAGAGCCAGTTCGAAATAACAATTTGAGTTTTGGGCATACTGTAATGTGGACTCACTTTTTATTCCTTCGCTATTTTCAAATACTGGAGTAACGGTGTAAGTTTTTCCATCAGTGTACGTATAATTTGTGTTTGTTGTTTGTTCCTTAAATGCTAAATGATCTCCTTGTAGCTGATAAATATTAAATGCGTCAACAGCGGCAGGTTTGTCCCAGTTAATTTCAGTGGTACCATCACAAACTAAGCTCGTGGTAATATTTAAATCATAAGATATCGTAAAGCTGTCAGAGATATAATCGGTATTGCCAATGGTCATTTTTAATTTTGCTTTTGAAAATTTTTGTTCCGGCGGGGTATAGCTAAATTGTTCAAGACCGGGATTTATACCAGTTGCTATGATTTCCCAGGTCTGTCCATCATTGTAACTAATAGACAATTGTCCATTGCTGCCGGAAAACGAAGAATTCCATTTGAAAGGGGAAACAGTCTTGCCATCGTAGGGAAAATTATCATTGGCAACCGGATAATTCCATTCAAATTGATTTTCTAATTCGTATTCGTAGGCAATACTGTACTCCTGCGCCGTATTTGACACGTAGAAACCACTGACATTGATGCCGTAAGATCCGGCTGAGGGGGTTTCAACAGTCACCTGCTCGATCGTATTAATTTTATCTTTTCCTCTTACAGCCGGTTGGTCGGGCATCTCAGGATTAAGGATCCACGGCAAAAAAGTGGTATTGTCCGCCGAAATAACTTCCAGGTCTAAATCATTTACCAAACTGATATTACTGTTGATTTCAGCAGGCAAATCGTTCCAGACTACTGTAATTTTTAAGTTTTTTGCCTTTGCGGGAATGACAATGATATGTGAATTTGTCTGGCCGGATGTCACATTGCCGGATATAATTCTATTTTCGCTGATTGTTTTTAAGCTTTTATCAGCATTTATATTGCCATAACCATAGGTAAAATCCGGGCCTGTGTTTCCTAAATCCTTGGCACTATTGATTAAAATAGCTTTGGTCATCGCATTCGTCAGGGCGTTATTGTTTATAGTTTTATAATGTTGTTTCATCAGTGTAATAATCCCTGTAGCTACTGCGGTAGAATTTGAAGTTCCCTGTGTGCTAAAGGCTACTAACTCGGGTTTTATACGGCCGTCATAGGCCGGACCTTTGGATGAAAAAGGCATAATTACTTCATTTTGGTCAATGCAACCCAGCACGATACTATTTTTGGTTTGCTTGAAATTGCCCGTGATCGATTTATAACCCTGAAGTCCGCTATTGCCCGATGAAAAACAATGTGTCAAAGCAGCATTTGAGAATAATTGTGCGTCATAAGCATTAGCAAGCGAACCGTAGAAATTCTCAATCACGGTGCCGTAGGAATGATTTTGAGTGACAGCATCCTGTAAAGTTGACATTTCATCGGGATAGATTTTCAAAAAGTCCGACGATTGTATCTTAGCCTTTTGAGCGACACCTTTTCCTAATGCAGAGCTATTTCCCAGTCCGGAAACTATAGTCGCCATAGCCGTTGCATGTGTCGATACCACATCGGATTGTATTGTGGAAGGAATAAGCTTGTTTAAAAGATCAATATCATTTACATCGAAAAGATCATCTTTGATCGCGACAGTTTGATTTTCGCCTGTTAAAAGAGGAAAATTAATATGGACTTTATTTATAGAATTAACCGTAAAATTTTGATCTGTTATTTTAGATTCCGCTTGTGGCTGCAAGGATTCCTGCGAAATCGAAGCTACGCTGTTCAAAACTATAATGGCGTCGATAATTTTTTTGGAATCACTTTTTATCATTACCAGCTGGCTATCCAATATTTTGATATCAGAAATGTTGATGGATTGCAGATCAGTAAGTAATGCCTTGATACTGTCAGTTGCTATTATATACTGCTTTTCTTCCTTATGATTTGAAAAATTGGAGGGTAATTTCCACAGGTTGTTGACCGGGAGAACTTTTTTTAAAGTTTTGGGAGATTTTAAATTTTCATTTTCAACAATGCAAAAAGCGCTGTCCAGTTTTTTAACAATTTTGTATTTGTTTTCATGTGCATTTTCCAGAGAGGTAAAATAATATTTCTCAAATTTTCTTTCGCCTTCTTTTTTTAGATACTGTTTCCATTTTTCAGTGCTCTGTGAGAGACTGATTGTTGTTATCATAAAAAGGAGGAAAGTAATTTGTTTCTTCATTTACTGTAGCTGTTAGGGCAATTATAAAGATAGCTGTCACCGCTTCCACATTGATTGTTACACGTCTTTGGACTTTTTAATTTAAATAAGGCAAAGATGAAAATTATGGGTAATGATTTCTTTTTTAAATCTTTATCATTGCAGATAAGCCAAAGTTATTAAATTATTTGTAATAATTTTATGATTTTTTCTTTCACGGAACAGATTTGATATCTGTAAGGGGAATATTATTTTATCGGCAGTTTTTATTTCCCGGCATATCTCCAATTGCAAAATCATTTTTTAACACCTGTGAAATAAAAAAAATATGGAAACAGAATTTATTTTGCCTAACAAGCTGATTTGTATTCAATTATTGATTTTAGTGGGCTTGCACTAATAATCAGATAATTATTATTAAAAAAAGGGATTGAAAAAATATAACAAAAATTGTTAAATTTGTTAAATTTTGTTTTTATAAGTATTTTAAGATTAAAAATTATATAAATTTGATGACAAATATTACAATATTTTGTAAAGAAACCCCTTTTAGAAACTTAATTTAACAACCCACAAAAACCTATTATGAAAAAAATTAAATCAATTTTAGCCTTGTCTTTTATAGCGCTGACACTATTTTCCTGTAACAAAGAAGAGGAAACAACTCAATCCGGTCAGGAATCTCTTAAAGTAACACCAGAAGTGTTAAATAAAATTAGTTCATTATCACTAAATAACTCCGACGTTCAGGTGATTAAACACACTAAATTAGATGGTAGTATTGAAGATGCTTTCTTAGTTGAGGGTGATATTATCATCACACAAGATCAATTAAACAAAATGGATCTTCACGGAGGTATTACCACAGAACAATACCGTACTACTAATTTAGTATCTGCACCAAGAACGATCAAAGTTGTTGGATTATCAGGGACTGGTACAACAGCTCTGACAACAAATATGCGTGCCGGATTGCAGGCAGCAATAAACAGATATAACAATCTGGGATTGTCTATTAACTTTACCCTGACCTTTAGTTCAAGTACTTCAGGTGCAAATATTGTGGTAAGAAGACAAACCGGATCTGCCGGAGGAGTAGCTGGTTTCCCTTCAGGAGGGGCACCTTATAATTCAGTTACCTTATATTCCGGATTAGATTCTTATTCTACGGGTGTAAATGCACACGTATCGGCGCACGAAATCGGTCACTGTATCGGTTTACGTCATACTGACTGGTTTAGCCGTCAAAGCTGTGGGCAAAATTCAAACGAAGGAACAGCTGGCGTTGGAGCAATCCAAATCCCTGGAACACCTTCAGGATATGATGCAACTTCATATATGAGAGCATGTTTCAGTTCAAGCGAAACGGGAGCTTTCAATGCTAATGATATTACAGCCCTGAATTATCTATATTAGAAGTTGAATTAGAGCACTCTTTACAAAATATTAAGAGGCTGTTTCACAATTTGTGAAGCAGCCTCTATTTTATTGGATATAACCTCCAAAATTCCGTGTCATTTATTATTTATTACATCCCTTAACTGAGTTTGGGATTTGTTACTTATGGTAATTCGCAGTTCAAGCGAAAGGCACGCAGTTCAACCACAAAGCACGCAAGGAAAAGCGCAAAGTTCGCAAAGTTTATCAATCAGCGGTTTATTACTAATTTGGCTGTAAATTCTTCTTTTCTTTTTTAGGTTCCGGTGCATATTCAATGCGAACATCTTGCAGCTCAATTTCAAATGTGATGTGATTTTGATTAATGAAAAACAAACCTTTTTAATTTTTTATCCAAGATATTTCAGTACTCATTTGCGTGCATGAAATAAAAGTTTAATTTTACTTTTTAAACTATACTCATCTTTTTCTTGTCATTACAAAATAATCCTTCCTAATTATTTAGACAAGCTTGATTAAAGAATGCATTTTAAGTGCTTATTTTTATTTACAAAACTCAAAATTTCATGTATCAATTTGTAAAATATATTTTGCTGCTTTTTTTGGCATCCCTAATTTTAACTTCCTGCAGACAAAAACAAGGAGATAAAATCAAAGTCGGGTTTTCTCAGGCCATGACGACTGACGACTGGCGCAAGCAAATGAACAGTTCTATAAAAATTGAAGCTTCGTTACGACCTGAAGTGGATTTAAAAATCAGCGATGCCAATAACAATATTGCTAAACAGATTGAAGACATTGAAAAATTCATTTCTAATAAAGTTGACGTTATTATTGTCTCTCCAATTCAGTCAAAACCGCTAACCGCAGTAGTAGAAAAGTCGATTAAAGCCGGAATTCCCGTTCTTGTGGTGGACCGAAAAATTGAAGGTGAAAATTATACCGCTTATTTAGGTGCTGATAATATTGAAATTGGAAGAATTGCAGCCCGATATATTATTTCGCACAGCAAAGGCTCCGGTAAAATTATTGAAATTACCGGTGCAAATGGCTCTTCACCTGCCTATGAAAGAAGCCTTGGATTTGATCAGGTCATTAATGAAAATAGGCACTTCAAAGTGGAGAGTACTGTTCATGGTGATTGGGAGGGAGAATCGGTTAAAGCACCATTAAAAGCAATTCTTGCAAAAAATCCAGACATTGAATATATTTTTGCCCATAATGACCGTATGGCCTTAAGTGCTTGGGAAACTGCCAAAACCTTAGGGGTAGAAAAGAAAATTAAATTTATTGGTGTTGACGGGCTGAATACTGTCAACGGCGGTATAGAATTGGTAAAAAGTGGTGTTCTGGACGGGACTATTTTATATCCGACCGGAGGAAATGAAGCCTTAAAACTGGCGCTGAAAATGTATAATAAAGAACCGATTTCAAAAAACAATATTCTCAATACCATTGTTATCGATCAAAATAATGCTGAAATCATCGAAAATCAAATGGATAAAGTCGATCAGCAACAAACAGTTATCGAGTCACAGCAAAGGGCAATAAAAGTGCAGGAAAAGGAATATGCTTCGCAGAATAACCTGGTTCGGCTGCTGAGTTTTTTCTTAGTGATTATTCTGAGTTTGACAGTTTACAGTATTTATTCGACTATTTCTATTTCGAGAAAGAAAAAACAACTCGAAAGAATCAATCAGACTGTAATTGATCAGAATAATGAAATTCAGGAAATGGCTCAAATTGCCCAAAGAAGCAACGACGCAAAATTGAATTTCTTTACCGGACTTTCGCATGAATTCAAAACACCCATAACATTGATTATGAGTTATGTAGAATCGTTGATTGAAAATGAAAAAATTAAAGGAACGGCACTGATTGACGAAGTAAAACTAATTCATAAAAATTCAAACCGATTACTCAGATTAATAAATCAATTGCTGGATTTTAGAAAAATTGAAGAACAAAAATTCACCTTAAGAGCTTCGAATACAAAAATTTATGATTTTACAAACGAAGTAATGACCAATTTTAAAGGGGAAGCGGCCCGCAGAAATATTGATTTTCAGCTTATTTGCAAAAACAAAAACCTGGAATTATTTATCGATAGGGGACTGATGGATAAAGTATATTTCAATTTGCTTTCAAATGCTTTTAAATTTACGCCTGATAATGGTAAAATAAGTATTTCGATCTTAGAAAATCAGGATAATACCGTTAGAATTAGTTTTAAAGATTCCGGAATCGGGATACCTGAAAATGAATTGTCGAATGTATTTAATCCTTTTTTCAGAGCTTCCAATAATAATAAGAATAGTTCAGGAATTGGACTTCATCTCTCCAAAGAATTTGTGCTTTTGCATCAGGGAAGAATTGAATTAAAATCGAAACAAGGAACTGAATTTGTAATTACGCTATTAAAAGGAAACAGTCATTTGCAGCCTTCGGAAATCGTAAATAAAGCCGAAAAATTAAATATGACTCCCAATCTGATATCGGATAATTTAGATATAGAAACAGATGTGAATCACGGGATTGCAATCTCTGAATCAGAAAAACATACCCTTTTGGTTATAGAAGACAATATAGATTTAGTTACATTTTTAAAAGCCAAATTATCCGGTGAATATGTCGTTTATACTTCAGACGGAAGCGATGCTATTGAAAAAACCATGGAAATCATTCCGGATATAATCATTTGTGATATTAATCTGGTTGATAAAGACGGATATGAAATCACCAAAGAACTGAAAAAGGACCTTCGTTCGTCACATATTCCTATTATTATTCTGACGGCCCAAAGCAATAAAGAATCGGTTTTAAAAGGCTTACAGAGTGGTGTTGATCAATATCTGACAAAACCTTTTAGTCTTTCGATTTTAAAACAATCTGTTTCCAGCCTGCTTTTCAACAGAGAAAAGCTTCGTTATTATTATACCAATAATATTTATCGCGTTGAGCCGGAATCTAAATTTGGCAATCAGGAACAGTCGTTTATTACTAAAATGAATGATATTATTAAAATGAATGTCGAAAATCCTAAATTCTCTGTGGAGGATTTAGCCGATAAAGTCGGGGTCTCAAGAGTTCAGTTGTATCGAAAGGTAAAAGCAATCATCGGAATTAATATCAGTGACCATATTAATAATGTAAAATTAGAGAAAGCGGCAGAGCTCTTAAAGTCCAATAACATGAATATTTCAGAAATTGCGTACTCACTCGGATTCTCTTCCCCAAACTATTTTTCTACAGCTTTTAAGAATAAATTTGGAATTTCGCCAAAGGAATACAAATCCTCCAATTGATATTGGTTTAAAATTGATACAAATCAGGTATCAATTTTAAACCTGATGTAACAAAATCGAAACTACACGGTTTTCGTAAATAAATTTTAAACTGCCTAAAGCCTTGTAAATAAAGCTTTTGTTGTTTAAATGCTAAACTATCAATATTTATAGAATTAAATTGTAACATCATTAAAAATAAGTTGTTTTTTTTGCGGATATCTTAGCAATAAGTTTTTAATACATCTACAAATGAACAAGATATTGATTTGGTCTGTTACTGCTGCACTGGCAGGTTTTCTATTCGGTTTTGATACCGTGGTTATTTCTGGAGCTGATAAACAATTGCAGCTTCTCTGGCATTCATCTGATGCTTTTCACGGGTCTGTTGTTATGGCAATGGCACTGTGGGGCACTGTTGTAGGTGCTATTTTTGGAGGAATTCCAACCAACAAGATAGGTCGTAAAAAAACACTTTTCTGGATTGGGATCTTATATTTTATTTCGGCTGTAGGTGCTGCTTTTGCAAGTGACCCCTTTGTATTTGCCGCTTTCAGATTTATTGGAGGTTTAGGTGTTGGTGCTTCAACCATTGCTGCTCCGGCCTATGTTTCTGAAATTGCTCCGGCTGACAAACGAGGAAGATTAGTAGCCTTATACCAATTTAATATTGTATTGGGAATTCTAATTGCCTTTATCTCCAACTACTTTTTAAAAGATATTGGAGAAAATGCCTGGCGTTGGATGGTTGGAGTTCAGGCTATTCCATCTTTTATTTATATTCTTTTTATACTTACAATTCCGGAGAGCCCAAGATGGTTATTGTCTAAAAACCGAGATGAAGAGGCACGTAAAGTATTGTTCAAAATCGATCCGACAGCCAATCTTTCCGATATTATGGATGATTCAAGAGAAAACGGAATGACGAAACATGAAAATATCTTCATGAAGAAATACCGTTTCCCTTTAATGCTCGCGTTTTTAATTGCCTTTTTTAATCAGTTTTCAGGAATCAATGCCTTTTTATATTATGCGCCAAGAATTTTTGAAGAAGCAGGTTTACGACAAAACACAGCTTTGTTGAGCAGTATCGGAATCGGGATTACGAATCTTATCTTTACCTTAATCGGAGTAGCATTAATTGACAAATTAGGAAGAAAGCTGTTAATGTACATTGGTTCTGTTGGATATATTATTTCCTTAGGATTAGTCTCGGCTGCCTTTTATTTCAATTGGGGAGGATTATCGGTACCTATTTTCCTTTTCTTATTTATCGCTTCTCACGCCATTGGACAGGGAGCAGTAATCTGGGTTTTTATTTCAGAAATTTTCCCAAATCACATTCGTGCATCGGGTCAGGCTTTTGGAAGTTCAGTACATTGGGTTTTGGCCGCGATTATTCCCTCTTTAATTCCAATGCTGTTTTCAGAAATTGGTCCGGAAGTCGTATTCTTAATTTTCACACTCATGATGGTATTGCAACTACTGTTTGTCATTTTTATAATGCCGGAAACTAAGGGAATATCCTTAGAAGTATTAAGTGAAAACCTAACCAAAAAAAACATCAAAAAAAATGAAATCAAAGAAACATCTATCGCTGACATTTTATAGTGCACTCGTACTTTCAATAGCAGGCTGTAAACCATATCTGGCTGTGGCTCAAAAAACAGAAGCTGCAGTTTCAGCTTCTGCAGAAGAAAAAATGTACCGTCCTAACTTTCATTTTACTCCCAAAAAAGGATGGATGAACGATCCAAACGGAATGTTTTATGCCAATGGATATTATCATTTGTTCTATCAGTATTATCCTGACGGAAATAAATGGGGACCAATGCATTGGGGACATGCCACTAGTAAAGACTTAGTGAAATGGGAAGAGCAGCCTATCGCGATTTATCCGGACAACGACAAATATATTTTTTCAGGAAGTGCTGTTGTTGATATAAACAATACTTCAGGTTTAGGTACCGGGAAAACGGCCCCAATTGTGGCGATTTATACGCTGCATGATATGACTAAGGAAAAAGAAAACAAAATCGATGTGGAGCAGCAGGATATTGCTTATTCGAACGACAATGGTTTTACATGGCAGAAATTTAAGGAAGGAAATCCTGTCGTGAAAAACCCCGGAATTCGTGATTTTCGTGATCCAAAAGCAACCTGGGATGAAACGCATAAGCAATGGATATTAGTTTTGGCAGCTCAGGACCGGTCTCAGTTTTACAAATCAAAAGATCTTAAAAACTGGGAATATCTTTCTGATTTTGGAAAAAATACCGGAGCTCACGGAGGTGTTTGGGAATGTCCGGACTTCTTTCCGATAAAAGTTAAAGGAACCAATGAAACCAAATGGGTTTTAATTCAGAGTTTAAATCCCGGCGGTGCTAACGGAGGTTCCGGAACGCAATATTTTATTGGAGATTTTGATGGAACAACTTTTACTTTAGATTCCAATTTTGCCAAAAGAGCAGCACAGGAAAAAGGGGTTTGGATTGATTACGGAAAAGACAATTATGCCGGCGTAACCTGGAATAATGTTCCGGTTGCAGACGGCCGTCGATTATTTATCGGGTGGATGTCGAACTGGGAGTACGCGCAGGATGTTCCAACATTTACCTGGAGAAGCAGCACTACAATTGCCCGCGAAATTCAGTTGATCAAAAAAGGAAATGACTATAGTCTGGTCAGTAATCCTGTAAAAGAAATCAACAAATATGTTTCTAAAACAATCAAGGAAAAAAGCCTGAATGGAAAAGGAAAACTTTCAATTCTTGAAGCAGGAAAAATCGATTTGACTCAGGTCATTGTCAATTTTAATTTAAAGAACTTAAAACCGGATACGTACACTTTTACGCTTTCAAACGCAATTGGAGAATCTTTGACTTTCGGATTAAATAATTCAGATCATTATTTATTTCTGGATCGTTCGAAGGCAGGAAAAAACGATTTCTCAGAAAAATTCGCTTCCACAATTACCAAAGCGGCTTTAGAAGGAAATCAAAAAGAAGGTGTCTTTAAAATCATTTTGGACAAAACCTCTATTGAACTATTTTACAATAATGGCGAAAAAGTAATCACCGAAATCTTTTTCACAAACCAGCCATTTACGTCTCTGTCAGTTTCTTCAAACGAAGGAGTGGAGCTGAGCGGCCTCGTAATTAACCAATTAAATATAAACTAACTAAAAACCACTAACCTCATGAAAAGTAAAATTATTTATTTTCTGTTTTTCTTCTTTCCAATGCTGATGATGACAGCGCAGGAAAGCGGGATTAAAGGAACAGTAATTTCGTCAGATGACGGAATGCCGCTTCCGGGAGCCACCGTACTTATTTCGGGTACCAATACCAGTACCGTAACAGATTTTGACGGGAATTTTTCTTTCGGGAATATAAATTCAGATGCTGTAATTGTTGTTTCTTTTATCGGATATGCACCACAATCCATTTCGGTAAAAGGGCAAAAAACAGTAAGCGTAACTTTAAAAGTAGACAACAACCAACTGAATGAAGTTGTCGTAACAGGATATTCCAAACAAAAGAAGACAGATATTACAGGTGCGGTTGCTGTTGTAAACATGAAGGAAGTCATGAAACAGACCGAACCTAACCCAATTAAAGCGCTGCAGGGAAGGGTAGCGGGGGTAAAAGTATCTTCTGACGGATCTCCAAGCGGTTCTAATACTAAAGTGGTCATTCGCGGTGTCGGAACTTTAAACAACACGGATCCTCTTTATGTGATTGACGGAATGCCGACTAAATCAGGAATGCATGAACTGAACCCGAATGATATTGAAACCATTCAGGTTTTAAAAGACGCTTCTTCGGCGAGTATTTATGGTTCCCGTGCTTCAAACGGAGTAATTATCATTACTACCAAAAAAGGAAAAGAAGGTAAAATGAGAATCAATTTTAGCACCTATACGTCTTTTTCTGATTATTCAAGAAAGCTTGAGGTGTTAAATGCCAATCAGTTTGGCCAGGCTTTATGGCAGGCAAATATCAACGACGGATTAAATCCGAATAACAATAATTTACGTTACCAATTTGACTGGTCTGTTGCTAATAACAAACCACAATTAAACAAAGTTCTGGTTCCTGAATATTTAGATGCTGCTCAGACTTTAAAAGCATCGAATACCGATTGGTACAATGCAATTTCGCAAACCGGAATCGCAAAGTCGTATGATTTATCCGTTTCTAATGCATCAGACAAAGGAAGTTACGTTTTTTCTATGGGATATTATGGAAATGAGGGAGTTGTAAAAACAACTGATTTTGAAAGAATTTCTGCCAGAATGAATAGTTCTTATAAGTATTTTGGCGGTAAACTGGTTATCGGGGAAAACTTTAGTTTCAATCGCACTAATGAAGTGACAGATCCGGGCGTTTTAGATCCGGCACTGCGTGCTTTGCCGATTATTCCGGTACGTACGGTTGACGGAAAAGGATGGGGAGGACCAGTTGGCGGAATGAATGACAGACAAAACCCGGTTCGTCTTTTAGAATATAACAAAGACAATAAGTATAATTATTTGCGTCTTTTCGGAAATATGTATGCAGATTTGGAGCTTATCAAAAACCTTCACATCAAAAGCAGTTTTGGTATCGATTACGGGTTTTATAAAAAGCGTACGCTGCAAAGAAGTTACCAGTCCGGTTATTTGCAAAACGATCAGACATCGGTTACAATGGATCAGTCCGTAAGTGATAAATGGACCTGGACCAATACGGCTATTTATAGTTTGAATTTCGGAAAAAGCAATTTGAATTTAATGGCAGGAACCGAGATGTATAAAGATACTTTTGAGACCACAACTTTACGTAAAAATGATTTTTTGATCGAAACGCCTGACTATATGTATCCTGATGCAGGAACAGGAGAATCGTTTACAAGCGGCACTTCAACAGTATATTCACTGCTGTCTTATTTTGGAAAAGCGGATTATGAATTTGATAACCGTTATTTAGTTTCGGCTACAATTCGCCGCGATGGTTCTTCTCGTTTTGGTAAAAACAATCAGTTCGGAACCTTTCCGGCAGTTTCAGCAGGATGGAGAATTTCTAATGAAAATTTCATTAAAGATAATGCACCTGTCTTTACTGATTTAAAATTAAGGGCAGGATGGGGACAAACCGGAAATCAGGAAATCAGCAATACAGCTGTTTACAGTTTGTATTTGGCGAGTTATGCAGGAGGAAGCCCGACCTGGGCAACCTCTTACGGAACTGCGTATGATATTGCAGGAAACGGAAACGGATTACTCCCATCAGGTTTCATCGCAACCCAATCCAAAAATGATGATTTGAAATGGGAAACCACGACTCAAACTAATATTGGACTGGATTTCGGATTATTCAAGCAAAAATTAAGCGGTTCTGTTGATTATTACATCAAAAAAACAGAAGATATCCTGGTTTTACCACCTTATTTGGGAGTAATTGGCGAAGGCGGAAATCGCTGGGTAAACGGAGCTTCAATGGAAAATAAAGGATGGGAATTTTCTTTAGGATACCACGATGAAACCTCATTTGGACTAAAATATGACATCTCCGGAAATATTTCGGCAAACAAAAATAAGATTACCCAATTACCGGATGAGGTAAAAAATAATTATGGAGGAGACGGACTAAATGATAATATTCTGGGACGTCCAATTAACTCTATGTACGGTTATGTTACTGACGGATTGTTCAAAAGTCAGGACGAAGTAAACAACTCCGCTATTCAGGAAGGAAAAGGCCTTGGCCGAATTCGTTACAAAGATTTAAATGGTGACGGAACCATTACAGACAAAGATCGTACCTGGATTGGCAATCCAAATCCGGGATTGACTTACGGATTTAATTTAGGTTTAGGATATAAAAATTGGGATTTTACCACTTTCTGGGAAGGAGCAAGTGATGTTGACGTGATTAATAATACCAAATATCAAACTGATTTCTGGAGCGTTGACGACGTGGGTTCAAA
The DNA here is from genome assembly GCF_020991415.1 of Flavobacterium sp. ENC. GTDB lineage: Bacteria > Bacteroidota > Bacteroidia > Flavobacteriales > Flavobacteriaceae > Flavobacterium. The sequence goes on from NZ_JAJMOY010000003.1 coordinate 587,556, forward strand.
CAAAGGAACCCGTTTATTAAATGCCTGGTCTTTGGATAATCCGAATTCTACAATTCCTGCCTTAACTACAGTAGATCGAAATGCAGAATCAAGATTCTCCACGTATTATGTAGAAAACGGTAATTATCTTAAACTGCGTGTTTTGCAATTTGGATACAGTTTGCCAAAAGATTTATTGAAAAAAATAAATTTGGAAAGCTTTAGATTTTACATCAGCGGACAAAATTTATTGATTATTGATGCTAAGAGTTTCACAGGCGTTGATCCTGAGAATGCAGGTTTTGGATATCCGCAGCCAACGACTTTTACGGCTGGTCTTAATTTTACTTTATAAAGATTAAATCAAAAAACATGAAAAAAATACTATATATAGCAGGATTTGTAGCACTGGGAATCTTTGGTTCCTGCTCTGATTTTCTTGAAGAAAATCCTCGCGGAGTTTTATCTGAAGAAGATATTGTGACCCCTGCGTCAGTTGAAGGATTTATGAATGCGGCCTATGCACAATTAGGAAACGACCACTATGATTCGCCTTACAGTTTGTGGCCATTTGGAAATGTACGCTCTGATGATGCCTACAAAGGAGGCAGCGGCACGAATGATATTCAGGACTTTCACTTCTTTGAAGTCTCTAATAATATCAGACCGGATTTCGGAGAACTGGATAATTTCTGGTACATCAGCTATGTGGGCGTTTCAAGGGCGAATAAAGCCTTGAAAGCCTTAGAGAAAATTTCAGAAGCCGATTATCCGCTAAAGAAAACACGTATGGCCGAGATGCGTTTTTTAAGAGGACATTTTTATTTTATGCTGAAAATTATGTTCCGAAATGTTCCTTATATCACAGAAGACATTCCGGTAGAAGCGTATAAAACGATCTCCAATAAAGCACTTTCAAACGAAGAACTTTGGAATAAAATTGCTGAGGATTTCCAGGCTGCAGCCGATGGTTTGCCCGAAGCTCAGCCACAGGTTGGCCGTGCGACTAAAAAGGCAGCCTATGCGTATCTGGCAAAAACCCGTTTGTATCAGGCTTATACGCAGGATGAAACTTATAAAGTTACAGGAATCAATCAGCAGCATTTACAGGAAGTAATTGCAGCGACAGACAAAGTAATCGGGAAAGCCAGTTTAGAGCCTGATTTTGCCAATAACTTTTTACCGGGAACTTATGAAAACGGACCCGAATCTATTTTCTCGATTCAGTTCTCAGACAACGATGGAACTTTATACGGAAGATTAAATTTCTCAGATGTATTGTCAACTCCACAAGGTTTAGGATGCTGCGATTTTCACAAACCAAGTCAAAATTTAGTAAATGCTTTTAAAACAGGCACAAATGGTTTACCGGAATTTGACACTTATAATAACGAGGATTTTGATTATAAAAATATAGATGCCAATACCGTTGATCCAAGATTGTATCACACCGTTGCGATGCCGGGACTGCCTTACAAATATGATCCTGAATTCCTATATGTGGAGGCCTGGGTCAGATCTCCGGGAACTTACGGTTATTTTGCTTCATTAAAAGAAAATGTGGCGCCAAACTGCAGCTGTGTGGTAAACATTGATCCGTTTTACGGAAACTCAAAAAACAGAATCCAGATTCGTTATGCTGATGTGATTTTAATGCGTGCCGAAGCTTTGATTGAATTAGGAAGACAAGCCGAAGCTTTGCCATTAATCAATCAGGTTAGAGAAAGGGCAGCTCAAAGTACAGGAAGACTTCCGTATGTGAAAAACTTTAAAATCAATACCTATGTTGACGGAGGAAATTGCAACTGGACACAGGATTTTGCCCGCAAAGCGATGCGTTTCGAACGTCGTTTAGAATTGGCTATGGAAGGAAACCGCTTTTTTGACCTTGTTCGCTGGGGTGTTACAGATCAGGTGATGAATGATTTTTACGCTGAAGAAAAAACAAAACGCACCTATTACCAGGATGCCTTTTTTGATGCGCATAAAGAAGAATATTGTCCAATTCCGTTGAAACAAATTAATTTCAGTCAGGGATTATACAAACAAAATCCTGGTTATTAATCTATTTTAAGAACAGCAACATGAGAAAATTTATATATAAAAATTGGGCCAGAGTGTCTTTGATACTGGCAGTGTTTTTTACAATTACGGCCTGCGAAAACAGTTTTGAGAATGGCGGTTTTGATGTGAATTCGCCGTCTAATGTCACTTCTTTTAAAATAAACGGAGTAGAAGGTAAAATTGACCAGAAAACAGGAAATATTACTATTACAATGCCTTATGGATCTGACATTACAGCCGTAAAACCTGAAATGGTTCTGGAAACCGGAGCAACATCAAATCTTAATGTAACAGTGCCGGTCAATTTTACAAATCCGGTTAAGTTTAGAGTTGTCAATGGTAATTTGTTTAAAGACTATACAGTAACGACGGTAGTTTTAAGTCCAATTAAAAGTTTTACCATTAATGGAGTTGCAGCGACAGTAAACGATGTAAACAAAACTATTGTCATGACCTTACCGGAAGGCACTAATTTAACCGCTTTGAAACCAGTTATCGAAGTAACGGAAGGTGTTTCTGTTTCGCCTGCTTCCGGTGCCACAGTTGATTTTACAAATGCAGTGACTTTTGTCATAACTTCTAACGGAAAAAGTGTCAATTATAGCGCTAATGTTGGGGTTCCGGTAACAGGTTTAGTAGTTGCTTTTTTAGGAACTGCCGCAACGAGAGCCGAAATTACCAACCTGGATGAAATTACTGCTGCCAACTGGTTCTTTTCCACTTTTAGCGGAGCAAAATACATTTCGTTTACTAGTATTGAAAACGGTGCAGATTTAAGCGATGTTGATGTAATCTGGTGGCATTTTGACGCTGCAGCTAATTTACCGGCAATTGCCTATAAACCTGCCGTTACTGCAGCTTTAAAGAATTTCAGGGCTAACGGAGGAAATTTACTTTTAACCTCTTTTGCTTCACAATATGTAGATGCGTTAGGAATTGTTCCTTCAGGAAAAGGACCTAATAATGTTTTTGGAGATTTTCCACCAAATGGATTTGTTGATGGAAATTCCTGGGGAATGTCTTTTAAAGGTCATGAGAATCACCCGATTTTTGAAGGATTGACAACCTATGAAAGCGGAAAGGCAAATTTATTGCAAAGCGGCACTTTCAGACTAAATCATACTGCCTGGTGGTTTGTACCGGAATGGGGCGGATATGTTAATGGAGAAGGCTGGAGAAACCAAACCGGCGGAACCAACTTAGCGAGCGAAGCCTGGGACAATAATCTTGATGGAAGAGTAACAATTGCAGAGTTCCCAAATACCGGAACCAATAAAAATGTGATTGTCATTTCTATGGGAGCTTATGATTGGTATAATGAAACCAACAGCAGCGGTGTTCCAAGTCAGGCAAATGAATTTATCGGTAATATCAGGCTTTTAACACAAAATAGTATCAACTATCTGGCTAAAAATTAATCTATCCTGAAATCAACAAAAATGAAATATAGAAACAATATATTGACAACAGCCTGCGTTTTCTTTTCACTTGTTTCCTGTAGTCAGGACGATAAGTATATTGGAGGCTCTATTTCAGGAGGCAATTCTGAGATAACAAGCATTTTCCCTGTTCCGCCCTCACAGTGGATGGGGGCAGGTGATCCCTATTACAGTGCGGGTTACACCGGAGATATTATGCCTTTTTTCGACAACGGAAAATTCCATATTTATTTCCTTCATGATGCACAAAATAAACCTGCAGGAAAAGGATTTCATGATATCCATGAATTTCTAAGTACAGATTTGGCTCATTTTACCTACGAAGGGCAAATGATCCCATACGGAAAAACGACTGATCCTGATTTTGCTATTGGCACGGGATCAGTGGTAAAAGTGGGTACTATTTATTACTTTTATTACACAGGACACAATGAAACGCCCGCTTTTGTACAATCCAATGCCAGAGAAAGTGTGTTGTGTGCTACAAGTTCTGATTTGAAAAACTGGACAAAACTGCCTGCTTTTAAAATTACAGCACCGGCAGGATATTATGATTATGATTTCAGGGATCCTCATGTTTTTTATAATGATGAGCTAAAAAAGTACTCGATGTTGGTTAGTACACAGACAGCGCCAGGCAGAAAAGCGGTTTTACTGCATTTTACAACTGCTGATCCGGCATCCGGAAAATGGGATGTTCAGGCGCCAATTTATACGACAACAGCAGAGGAGAGTTATTTGATGATGGAATGCGCTGATATCTTTAAAATGGGTACTTATTGGTATTTGATGTTCTCTGAAAACTGGAGTAGTGATAAAGGCACGCATTACAGAATGGCAAGTTCTATTAACGGACCATGGATCAAACCTGAAAAGGATAAGATTGACGGAGAATATTTCTATGCCGGAAAAACAGCTTCTGACGGAAATAAAAGATATGTTTTTGGATGGAATGCCAGAAAAACACCCGAAAATGATTTAGGAAATAAAGATTGGGCGGGGAATATGGTGATTCATGAACTCATTCAAAATACCGATGGAACATTAGCAACCCAGGCACCACAATCGGTTAAAGATTTATTTTCTAAAAAAAGCGGGAATGTCGAAGTTGATGCGATGACAGCAAATGTAACAGCAAATAACGGAACTTATACTTTGGCAGGCACAACAGAAAAAGCAATGGTAACGTTTAAGGCTATAGGCAAAAAAGCCAAAATAAAAACAGAAGTTACATTTTCTAATGAGGCAGGAACTACAGGATTTGTTTTTCATACGAATGATGCCGGAAGTTATTATAAGATTGTTTTTGATATCGCGAAAGGTAAAGTTACGGGGTATAACTCTGCATCACAGGAAGTAACCGGGATGCCATTTCAATTTCAGGTCAATACCAAATATACGATTGAAATAATTACCGAAGGAAGTGTGGTAGTACTTTACATTAACGGAAAAACAGCTTTAACAAATCGTATTTACGGTAGAGATCAAAACAAATGGGGATTAATTGCGGAAGGACAAAACAGTACTTTTTCTAATCTTCAGATTACAAGACCAGAATAACATTAATATAAAATAATTTTAGAATGAATAATGGAAAAAACCTTAGGGCAGTGGCCTACGGAGAAGTGCTTTGGGATGTTTTTGCCAATGAAAAAAAGATTGGCGGCGCACCGCTCAATGTAGCACTGCGCATGAAAACACTAGGCTGCGAAGTAGCCATGATTAGCTGTGTAGGAAATGATGAAGATGGAAAGGCAATTATAGATCAGGTAAAAAGTTTAGGTCTTGAAACAGCTGCAATTATTAAATCAGAGGAATTTCCAACGGGTTTGGTAAAGGTAACGGTGAACGAACGCGGCTCTGCAAGTTATGAAATCAGTTATCCATCGGCTTGGGATAAGATTGTACTAAATGATTTTGCAAAGAAAACAGCGCTGGATGCTGATGTTCTGATTTATGGAAGTCTGGTTTGCAGGGACGAGGTTTCAAGGAAATCTTTGGAAGAATTGCTGCAGACAAAGGCCTATAAGGTTTTTGATGTTAATTTAAGAAAACCGCATTATTCTTATGAAATGCTGGAGCAATTAATGCACTCTTCGGATTTCATTAAGTTCAATGACGAAGAATTATTGGAGATTACCCAAGAGATGAGATCGCCTTCTGTAAGTTTAGAAGACAATATGCATTTTATAGCAGAAAGAACCAAAGTAACTGCCATGTGCGTTACCAGAGGCAAACATGGAGCTTTATTAATGTGGAATGGCCAGATCTTTGAAAATGCAGGTTACCCTGTTGAAGTTGCTGATACGGTAGGTGCAGGAGATTCGTTTTTGGCAGCGTTAATAACGTCATTGCTTACCGGAAAAGAACCGCAAAAAGCAATCGATTTTGCTTGTGCAGTTGGAGCATTAGTAGCCGAAGCACCAGGTGCCAATCCTGAAATTTCGTATTCTAAAATTGAAAAATTAATGTCCGGAATTAAAATTTAACTTTTGTTTTAACAGGGCAACCTTAGTATTCAATTGAATGCGTAATTATATTCTAAAAATTAAGCCTGATATCTTTTGGTATCAGGCTTTTTTATGGAAAAGTTAAACGTATTTTTTAATTTCAATTTTGCCCATAAAAAAGTCCTAATTTTCATTAGGACTTCTTGTAGGGAGAGTATTCGGACCTTAAGGCGGAAACCCTCGTATTTCCTGATTATACCTGCTTTTTTTAATTGAAGGTAAAAATCGACTCTAGTATAAATTAGATTGGTCTTTTGTAAACCGTTACATCATCTACCCACATCATTACAGATGAAAATAAATTGATTTTATTAGGGTCTATGAAATTGGAATCTTTTGATCCAACATTTAGATTAAATATAATCGAGTGTGGTCCGAAATTATTTAAATTAAGATTTCCTGCACTACTATTGGTATACGTGGAGACCGTTACATTATCTACCTTTATGGTTACAGTTACCACATTGTCTTTCATTTTCCAGAAGGATTCATATAAATGCCATCCGCCATTTCCGTTTACATCAAAATTACCCGGATAGTTTCGCTCTGCAGCGTTTCCTATAAGGTTTGTTCCGCTGGAAGTTCCATAGAAAAGATTTGAAGTAAAACGACTGGCATTAGGGGCAAAAGAATACCCTTCCATGATGTCAATTTCTCCTTTGGTTGGCCACGCATTTTGCTGCACAGACCAGAAGGCAGGCCAGGCACCATAAGTTTGTGTGAAAGATTTATAAGTTCCGCCATCCATCGCTACTAATTTAATATTGGCAGAAAGCATATACTCGGTATTATTTTCAGGCTTGTATTGATAATGAGAAGAAATGAATCCGGATTGATATTTGTACGTACTCAATTTTGTAGTCTTGATTTCCAGACATTGTTTTCCATCTCTCCATTGCGTAGTGGGCACTGAACTGGCATAGTCGCAATACCAGGAATTATAATCCGCCCGTTGTTCTTTCGTCCATTGTGACAAATTTGAACCTACATTAAATGTATCTTCAAATTGCTTGACCCATGGGGCACCGGCTACTTTGGCTGTACTGTTTTTTGTACCCGCAGTTGCAGATTGGTCTTTTGCCGTTGGGGATGCATCCTCTGCGCAGGAAGTAAATCCTAAGCCAAATACACAGGTCACTGTTAATGCTAATAAATTTAATTTTTTCATAATTTAATTTTTTGGTTTATTGATAGTTGAAGTAAAGTATTATAGTTTTGAAAAAAATTAATCTAAGCCTTCCAGAAATCCGGTATGAGCGCTTTTAATTGCAAAATTTGAATCGTACAATAAAGGCCAGTCATTTCCCGGGTGGTTAAGTTCTGTGCTATACGGAATCCAGGATTCATTATCCTTCATTCCCCAAACAGTTAAGGCATATTTATTTGCTGCAGGAAGTGCATTATAGAGTTGCACAATCTCTTTGTATTTTGCTTTTTGAGCCAGTCTTCTTTCATTCGTAAAAGTCGAAATGTCATTCGATTGATTCACTTGTATGTCCAATTCCGAAACATGGATTTTAAGCCCTTTTGCTACCGCTTTGTTCAGATCAGTTTGAATTTGGGCTTTTGTTGGGTTTAAGTAATTGTTATGCATCTGAAAACCAAGACCATCAATAAGATTACTTGCTTTTAAATCATCTACAATGCTAAAAACTTTGTCTTGTTTTGGCGCATTAGTTGAAGTTGCATAATCATTATAAAACAACAATAAAGAGTTGTCGCCAGCTGCTTTTGCTGCATCTCTTGCCCACTGAAAACAATCTTTGACATAGCTGGCACCCATTCGTTGCAGAAAAATTGTATTTCTCATAGCTCCGCCATTGTCATCTACGGCTTCATTAACCACATCCCATGATTTTACTTTTCCTGCGTAATGCGTAACAACATCCGTAATGTATTTTTTTACTTCTGCTTTAAATTCGGCATCAGTACCGGAAAAATCTTTTAACCATTGCGGCACTGAATTATGCCAGACCAAAGCATGACCGTGAACATTGATCGTATTAGAATTTCCGTAAGCAACAATTTTATCCGCTACCGTCCAGTTGTAAACGCCACTCGCGGTAGAAATTTGATCCATTTTCATTTCGTATTCGGCAGAAATACTGCTGAATTCATTTTTCAGAATAATATCATAAGGACTTCCGGTAGTTAATTGTGAAGCTTTTATGGCCATACCAATAAAAAATGGATTGGCTAATTTATTTGCTTTTACTTTTAAGAATGCAGGATCTTCGGGAACGTTGCTGGAACCTGTGGTTACAACACTTATAACATTGGAGTAACCCGAAGTCTCTGTTTCATTTTTTGCGCGAACACGGTAATAATATTGTGTACCTCCGGTTAAACCCACGACAACTTCGTTTAAATCAGTAACTTCTTTTGCATTGTAATTAGGTACAAAAGTGGAGAAATTTTCGCTTGTTGAAACATCGAGAAGATAGCTTTTTGCATGGGAAACATAATTCCATTTTGCTCTAAAACCTGCATCGTTTGCGTCTTTTGCTGCGTTTGCAACAGGTGTTTCTAAACTATTAGCAACGATATTGTCTTCTTTTGAACAAGAATTCAAAAGGAAGAAGATACCAGTCAGCATTAGTAAAAATTTAATTTTCATACTGTGTTTTTATTATAGAATATCCTTTTGTGATTTTGAATATCCTTATTTATAGTTTCTGTTTTTTTTAGTGTAAAAGAGGTTGTTTTTGGTCACAACCTCTTTTTTCCTGAGAGCTTAAAATGCAATCATTAATTATTTGTAACGAACCTTAATATTATCGTATTTTATTATACTTGGATTAGGGGTGTCTGATTGCACTATTCCTACTTTGATTTCATTAACTTTAGAAGCATCCAGCGTAGTGGCAGGTTCCCCAAAACCATAATTATCTTTAAAATCCGCCAAAGTTATTGTCTTAGTAGTCCAGTTAACATCCGTTATTTTAAAATTATAGCCATAGTTTTTATTATCAATAGTATTTAATTGAATGGCAAATTGAGCACCAATTACATTGGCACTTACGTCAATATCTATAAAAGTTTTTGTTGCATCATTATTGGAGGAATTTAGGAAATTAGCTCCACCGCCTGCACTGCTTCCATTGTAACCGTTGGCAGTTGAGCCAGTCCACGCAAGAGTTGCATAATTACCTGTTGGGCCGCCTGGAGTATTTGCGTTAAAACTATCGACATCACCATAAGAATTCCAAGTCGTTCTTGTACCGTTTCCGTCAAAATCAGACACAATAACAACGATTTCCGGAGTTACGGGAGGTGGAATCTGTATCACTTTTTTTGCTATACCTCCCGGCGTAGTAAGTACTAACTCTGAGCCAAAGACTGCATCTGCTGGCACACCAATAATAATTGCAGAAGATGATTTTAGCGTATAACTCACTTCTTTTCCTGCTAAGGTTACCGATGAAATATTATAAAACCACGTTCCCTGAATTTCTAACGGAAATCCCGGAGTTGCTACCACAGGATCTGTTACTGTAATAGTGGGAACAGGCTGTAAAATCTCAATGTTTTTGGTTACAGATCCGGTTCCGGTTATAAATGTAATAGGCTGAACCCCAAATCTGCTTCCTAGTTTATCATCAAAAGGAATAGTAAAAATAAACGCTTTATCTGAATTATAGTTTGGATTGAAACTGACATTAATTTTGTTATCCAGCGTAATTTTTTTTAATCCTTTTAAACCTTCACCTTCAACTCTGACTTTATTTAATGGAAAAGCCTGATTCAACAGATCTCCCGGTTCAGCAACCATGGCATCTATACTTGCAGTAGTCGAATCGTCATTTTGGCAAGCTGTAAAAGAGGCCAATGCCAAAAGAATTATAATTCTATATGTTATTTTCTTAATCATAGTAAAGTTAGTTAAAGTTAAAAGGAACCGGAGGCTCTAATAATGATGGATTAGTATCAATAGCAGATTGCGGTAATGGCAATTCAAAATAGTTACTACCCGGAGTGATCTTTCTGGAAATCAAATCTGTTCTGGCATCATCAGAATAAAAACCTACTTCCTGCTGCGAAATAATTGCTGTTGCTTCTGCCAGACCACGGCGTTTTAAATCAAAGAAATATTGCCCTTCAAGTGCAAATTCAATTCTTCTTTCGTTGAATAAATCATTTCTTGTAAGTACTGTTTTGGCTGGTAATCCGGCTCTGGCTCTAACTTCATTGAAAGAGCTTAAAGCAGCGGCAGAAGTTGTTGAAGCGGCTCCTGCCAAAAGCGCCTCGGAATTCATAAGCAAAACATCAGAATATCTAAGTATAATTGTGTTTTGTGAAGTTTTCATAAAAAACACATCGTTTCTTTCGGCAGCAGAACCTACAATGTATTTTCTGAAATTAGCTGCTGTTGAAGAGTATATTTTTTTATATCTGAAACCACCTTGTTTTTTTAATAATTCCGGATAAAAGTCACCATCTGTCATAATCGTGCTCTTTTTTCTGATGTCGTTTGGCTCAAAGCCGCTTTGCAGTGAAATAGAAGGCAGGTAAACTCCCCAACCGTCTCCACCGCCAGTAATTCCGGTGCTTCCGGGAACTATGTAGGCCTGATTTGTATTTTGTGTTCCCCATTCTGTAGCAATTGCTTTCCATTGCAGGGCAAACATGCTTTCGGCACTATTGTTATTCTCCGGACTGCTGAATAAGTTTCCGTAATCGGGAATCAAAGTGTATTGATTTCCGATAATTTTCTGAGTTAATGCAGCACACTCTCCATATTCGTTTAATGTTAAATGCACTTTTGCCAGAATTCCCATTGCTGCAAATTTGGTAACATATCCTTTTTTTACTGAAGTGGCAGGCAAATTTTCAATGGCATATTCCAAATCTTGTTTTATGAATTTGTAAACATCTGTAACCAGATTTCTTTTTGGCTGAGCTGCTGTTCCTGCTTTATTAATAATGGGTACAGCTCCAAAGCTTCTTACCAGATAGAAATAGGCATTGGCTCTCATAAATCTGGATATTGCTATGGCTTTTTTATAAGATGCTTCAGGCAATTCGCTCTTTCTGTCTTCGACTAAACGCATTAAATTATTCGATTGATCGATAACCGAAAATAACGAAACATATCCTTCTGTCAGGATTGGATTTTGTGAGGTTACCTGGGCATCTTTAAATTGAGCATAAGCACCATCAAAGGTAAAAGCGTTGCCGGCATACATATCTCCAACGGCAATCAGGAATTTATCATTAAAAGTAAACCAGGGCTTAAAATATAAACTCTCAGCGATTCCGTCAAAAGCAGTAACTCCTTCCGGTAAATCGCCCGGTGTTAATTGATTTTCAGATGGTGCATCCAAAAAATCATCAGAACAGGAAAACAAAGACAGCAATGGTATCAGCATTCCCATCATAAAAAGTTTAAAAAGTTTTTTCATGACTATTATTTTTTATTTTAACGACTATGAATCATTAAGTTAATTGTGTTTTTATCAGTTTTAGAATTCTAAATTTAATCCCATAGAAGTAGTTCTTGGTACCGGATATCTTCCCAAATCAATACCGCTAAGCGTTATATTTTGATCTAAATTTCCTAAAGCAGGATCAAAACCGGAATATTTAGTCCATGTATATAAATTTTGTACATTGACATACAATCTAATTTTAGATATAATGGAATTTTCGAATATTTTCTTTGGTAAATCGTAGCTCAAAGAAACATTCTGAATTCTTAAATACGACCCGTCTTCCACAAACCTGTTCGAGATTCTGCCATTTCCATTTGGATCATTCAGGCTAATTCTTGGTTCAGTTGTATTTTCGTTTACTCCCGGTTCAAAAGCATTTATGGCCCTTGTACTCACGTTTGCAAAACGATCTCCAAATCCGGGATAAATACCATCCGTATAATGACGTGTAAAGTTGTAGATTTCATTCCCCTGACTTCCGGTTAAAACAACAGATAAACTAATGTTTTTATATTTAAAGTTATTGGTAACGGAATAGGTAAAATCAGGAATTGCGCTTCCTATAGCGGTTTGGTCTTTAGCATCAATTTTTCCGTCACCGTTAAGATCCTTAAAACGGATATCACCAATTCCGGTTCCTGTTTCCTGAGTGGGTCCTGCAGCCAATTCTGCAGCATTTTTAAATAATCCGTCCGTAACATATCCATAGAACTGTCCAACCGGCTGTCCCTCTGTAGTTCTGGTCACGTTATATAAATCAAATTGTACTTTTCCTAATAAAGATTTCCCTGCGCCCTGAAAACTGGTTAGTTCATTGTTATATTTTGAAAAAATAACCGTACTGTCCCATGTAAAGTTTTCGGTAATAATATTTCTGGTATTCAGGGTAAGTTCGATTCCTTTGGTTTCAATTTCACCGGTATTCAGGTAATAATTAAGTGCACTTTGATTCGATTCATCATTAATTTGTTTCGTCAGGAAGTTAGAAGAATTTTTAACATAATAGTCAAAGTCTAATTTTACTCTGTTATTCAGCATTCCTAATTCGAAACCAACGTTAAACGACTTAAGTGATTCCCATTTGATATCCGGATTACCTAAATTATCGATTGTTGGGGATACGCCTCCAAATGGAGATGCCGTCAGGGAAAGAATGGTCTGGTATCTGTTTGCCGGAATATTTTGATTTCCAACAGAACCATAACCCGCTCTGAATTTTAAATAATTTACCGTAGAAGATAATGGCTCAAAGAACTTTTCGTTACTCACCGTCCAGCCTGCGGCAAATGATGGGAAATACCCCCATTTGTTATTAGGTCCAAAGTTCGAAGATGCATCTGCTCTTAAAGACGCTGAAAAAGAATAACGATCAGAAAAACTGTAATTTAATCTCGAAATATAAGAAGTCATAGACCATCTTCCGGAACCATTTCCGTTAACGGCAGTATCTATATCGCCTATATTTAAGTTGGTAAAATCTCTACTTAAGAAATCACCAGATCTGTAACCGCTTAGATATTCGTATTGACTTTCCTGTGCTTCCTGACCTAATAAGAACGTAAAATTGTGTTTCTCATTAATGGTTTTATTATACGTTAAATAGTTTTTTAAACTCCAGTAAAAGCTCTGATCCTGTTGTTTGAATGATTTGTTTAAAAGTTCAGACACATTTCCTAAAGTGTAGGCAGGTGCAAAAGAGCTGCTTTTTGCAAAATTTAAATCATATCCTAATTCCGTTCTAAAAACCAAACCTTTGGTAAGAGTGAAATCAGCAAATACATTTCCGTTGATTTTATATCGGTCCGATTTGGCATTATTGTATTCAGACAAAGCGATTGGATTGGTTGCCTCGTTTGCGGAAGAACCCAAACCACTTGTAGGACCTGCAAAAGAACCATCAGCATATCTAACCGGTAATTCCGGAGATTGTCTTAAGGTATTCATTACTAAACCACCTCTGTCATCGTTTCGTACCACTTGTTGAGCTGATTTACTGATTGACATATTATTACCAATTTTCAACCATGATTTTACATTTGAATCCACGTTTAACCGCATCGACATTCTGTTGAAATCGGAGTTTAGAACAATTCCTTCCTGATCAAAATAATTCAAAGAAGTATAATATCTTGTTCCGTCTTTTTCACCTGAAAAGGATATTTGATGGTTGTACATCGTGGCAGTTCTAAAAAGCTCATCCTGCCAGTTGGTGCCATTCCCTAATAAATCAGGTTTTTGATACTGATAGGGAACTGGCTCACCATTTAGTTTGAAAATTTTAGCCTGATAAGCTGCATATTGAGGCAAGTTTAAAACATCAACCGAATTGGTCACTTGCTGGGTTCCCATATACGTTTCATAGGCAAAAGTCGATTTTCCTTTTTTTCCTTTTTTGGTTGTAATCAAAACGACACCATTTGCACCATTTGCACCATATATTGCCGTTGATGAAGCATCTTTTAAGATATCAATAGTTTCGATATCCGAAATATTCAATCCTGACAAAGCGGAATTTTTAGTTTGTCCGCTTCCGCCGCCTAAAGCGCTAAACGAAAAGGAGTCGTTGTTTTTGTCCGCAAAAACAGGAGTTCCGTCAATTACATATAAAGGTTCATTTCCGTTAATAGAAGTAATTCCCCTAATTTGTACCGAAATTCCTCCTCCCGGTGTACCGGAATTTTGAGTAACATTTACACCTGCAGCTTTACCCACAAGAGCCTGATCGATAGAAGTAAAAGGCTTGTCCTGAATATCGGAAGCTTTAATGGAAGAAATGGCACCATTTACATCTTTTCTTTTTGAAGTTCCGTAACCAATTACGACTACTTCATTCAATTTTTCAAGGTCATTAACCATAACGACCTGCATTACTGATTTTGTGTCTGCTGGCAGTAAGACATTTTTATATCCTATATAGCTAAAAATCAATGTACTTTTTGGCTCTACATTGTTTAAGATAAAACCTCCGTCAAAATCGGTGGTTGTTGCATTTTTTGTTCCTTGTACAAGTACACCAACACCGGGTAAGCCCATTCCGCCTGATGTTACTTTTCCTTTAACAGTCTGAGCAAAGAAAAAATTTCCCCACATACATACTATTAAACATAATAGTTTTTTGAATGTTCTTTTCTGCATAAAATTTGGTCGTTTAAGTTAGTTAGTATTTTATTGGAAAATATCTACCAGAAGTGTCTTTTTGCATGCTCAAAAATTGGAATCATGCGAAGAAAACTTTTTCTTAAATATTTCTTAACGAAAGTAAAATCTAGTGGGGTGCTATTGTAGAACAGATGAAGCATTTTCTGCAACAAATGATGCAAAAAAGGAGCGTAACACGCGATTATGACTAAAACAGACAATTGAGGCATTAAAACAGATACTGAAGTATTGCTATAAAAATTGCTTAAAAAGTATTGTTTGTATAAAAAAACAAAACAATATTTTATATATCTTAATTTTTGGTCCGAATTAGGAATCACACTTTTTGAAAAAATAGACTTACAAAAAAAAGAGTTCCGATTTTTATATCGGAACTCTTTTTTTGATTGTATTTGCATTTAAAGGGACATTTTTAACGCTTATTCTTTTGTCTTTTTTTCTTGTGTTGGCAAATGACCGTATTTAATTTTATAACATTTGGTGAAATAAGAGGGAGAAGTAAATCCGACCTTATAGCTAATTTCGTTGATGTTATTATTTCCTTTTTCGATCAGTTGTTTTGCTTTTTCTAACCGAACGTTTCGGATAAACTCATTTACGGAAACGCCTGTTAAAGTTTTTATTTTTCGATACAACTGACTTCTGCTCAGGAAAATTTTAGAAGACAAAAGTTCTACAGTTAATTCAGGTTCGCTAATATTTTCATTAATAAATGCAAGAATCTTTTGCATGAAATCATTATCGAGTGAAGTTGTTTTTTCTTTGCCGTCTTTTGTGATGCCGCTATAAAACTTCTTAAACATGATCTGCCTGCTTGTAATAAGCTGCGCCAGACTCGATTTTAGAATATCCAGCTCAAATGGTTTACTCAAATACATATCAGCACCGGAATCTATCCCTTCTAATCGGTCTTTTACCATTGCTTTTGCCGAGAGCATTAATAAAGGAATGTGACTTGTTTTTAAATCCCCTTTTATGTTTTTACACAATTGTAATCCGTCCATTACAGGCATAATAACGTCTGTAATGATTAAATCAGGTAATTTCTGAACCGCAAGTTCATAACCTTTCTGACCATTTTCGGCTGCAATAACCTTATATATTTTGCTTAGTTCC
This sequence comes from Flavobacterium sp. ENC, assembly GCF_020991415.1. Lineage (GTDB taxonomy): Bacteria > Bacteroidota > Bacteroidia > Flavobacteriales > Flavobacteriaceae > Flavobacterium. Next base: position 603,255 of record NZ_JAJMOY010000003.1, read on the forward strand.
TGTTTGAGATAATTTCTTAATTCAGGATTGTCTTCAACAATTAAAACAGTGTAGGGTTTTGCAGGTTCAACACCTGTATTTTCGACAGTTTGATTTATTTCATCATCGTCTTCAGAAGAATGATTAACAGATTCAGTCAGAAATTGGTTTTTAGTTTTTTCTGTTTTAAAAACCACGTCGATTATTTCGCTTTTCTTATACAAAGATTTACCTAAAGGAAATGTTACCGTAAATTTTGTGCCTTGTCCTACCTGACTTTCAACATCAATTCTTCCTTTATGAAGCTCCACAAATTCTTTTACAACCTCTAAACCAATTCCTGTACTGCCGTAGTAATCTTTGTTTACATTATTAACCTGGTAAAATCGGTCGAATATTCTTTTTAGATCTTTCTTGTGAATGCCGGAACCCGTATCAGTAATTGTGATTGAAAAAGAAGGAACTCTATTGTTATTGATTAACAGTGCACTATCAGCCTCTGATTTGTCTATCGAAACGGTAATAGAACCATTATCCGGGGTAAATTTAAAGGCATTTGAAATAATATTAAAGAGTATTTTTTCCAGCATTTTAGGGTCCAGCCAGTCTTCAAGCCCGTCAAATGCAGATTCGAAATTAATCGTAATATTTCTGGCAGCAGCTTCTTCATCAAAATAACCAATGATTCCTTGTGTAAAGGCTACGACCTCAATTTTTTTGGCCTGAAGAGAAATTTTGTTGAACTCTAATTTATTAAAATCCATAAGCTCATTGATCAGTCTCGAAAGCCTGTCGGAACTTTTGTGTACAATTTTTAATTTGTTATGTATTTCCGGAGACAGATTTTTGCTTCTTAAAATATCTTCCAGAGGATTAATAATCAGCGTTAGCGGAGTTCTGAATTCATGCGAAATATTAGTAAAAAATTGTAATTTCTTATTGTTTAATTTCTCTGACTGAATGTTCTTTTCTTTCTCTAAAAGTATCGCTTGTTTGGCTTTAAATCGATTTTGATAAATTTTATTAAGGTATATAATCAGGAAAACTAAAATAGAAATGTATAATAAATAAGCCCAAAAGGTTTTCCACCACGGAGGAAGGATTTTTATTTTTAGTTCTAATGAAGTATTGCTCCAGGAACCGTCTGCATTGGCAGACTTTACTTTAAAAACATAATCGCCCGGCGCCAGATTGGTATAGGTTGCCGTTCTGTTATTGCCCACATAATTCCAGTCCTTTTCAAAGCCTTCCAGATAATAGGCATATTGGTTTTTCTTGGAATAGTTATAGTTAATCCCCACATATTCAATCGTAAAAACAGATTGGGTGTAGTTAAGGGTGATTTCTTTCGTCTGGGCAATTACTTTGCTTAACGGCGAGGCATCTTCATTTGGTTTTACGGATTTATTGAACAATTTGAAGTCGCTGAAATACAATTTTGGCGCTTTCTCTGTTTTTTTGATTTCGTTAGGATTAAAATAATTTACTCCCTCGTAACTGCCAAAATACAATTCCCCGTTTCCATCCTTAAAGACTGCATTATTGTTGAAATCGTTATCAACAAGGCCATCATCTTTTGTAAAATGGGTACTTTTTTTATTTTTGAAATCGAGTTTTGTTAATCCTGATCCGCCGCTGATCCATAAAGAACCGTTGTTATCGGAAATTATGGCACGAACCGATTTTTCTTTAAAACCCGGAAAGTTATTATAGTTCGAAAATGCCTTGTCTTTTTTATTATAATTAAACAATCCTTCGCCATCTGTTCCGATCCATATTGTTTTATCATTAGATTCATAGATCGATAAAATAGTCTGAATACTGTTATACTTCGTTTTGTCCCTGAACATGGCATCGCGCATTTTGGTGACTTTAAAATCAGAGTCGTCTTTTAAACTTACCTGATACAGCCCCAGGATTGTTCCTACCCACAAAACATTATCGGAGTCTACAAAAACCTTACGGATGAAAGCGTTGTCTAAGGCGTTTTCTGTAAATGATTTCGATTCACAATGAATAAACGTGTTGCTTTTATTATCAAAATAATGCAGTCCTTTGATGAAAGTTCCAATCCAGATGCGGCCTTTTGAATCTTCGGAAAAACTGAAAATCCGATTCGATTTTAATCCGTCAGTATTGGCTGTATTGTAATTTATGAAGCGGGTAGTGCCATTTTTCAAAAAGTAGATGCCGCGATCCCAGCTTCCTATCCAGATATTTTGTTTGCTGTCTATAAATATGGTCTGGATATCAGCAGCATCCAAACCGGAATAGTAGCTTTGATTGTTTTTGTTTACGTGAATGTAACTCTTATTGGTAAGATTGTAAATATCAAGACCTCCGCCTTCATTGCTGATTAACAGGTTTCCTTTTTTGTCTTTTATAACGGATGTAACATAACTGGTTTGTAGTGAATTATCGTTGTTGACCTGCGATTCAAGGGTATTGAATTTGTTATTGGGTTTGTCAAATACGCCCAGTCCCTTATTGAAATAGCCTAACCAGAGACGTTTTTCTTTGTCCTCATATAACGACCAGACCGAATTGGATTTTAAACTGGAATCATTGTACTTACTATGCAAATATTGCTGCAATACCTGCCCTTTATAATTTACAACCAGTAATCCGTCATTTTCAGTACCGCAGATGATATAATCGTGACTGCTTTCTATAATCGACAAGATTTTGTTTTTGGTGATAGCGTAATTCTCAAATTGGTAATTATCTGTTTCGGGTTTAATTTTTATCAGACCATTTTCAGTGGTGCCCAGCCATATATATCCAAATTTATCAATAACAAGATTTTCGATATCCTCTAAAAGAGGTTCTCTTTTAAATTTGTCTTTGTAAACCTGCTTAAGTTTTCCGTTTAAATCAAGTTCTAAAAGGCCATAGCTGGTTCCTAAATAAATAATTCCGTGTTTATTTTTTACTGAAGATTTGATTAGAAAATTAAATTTCTCCAGCACCTTTGACGGAATCATAGTGGTTTTTAAAGTTTTGGTGTTGAGTTTGAACAATCCAAAACCATACGTCCCCAGGATTAAGTTGCCGTTATTATCCTGAATAATTGTTTTTACGGTAATGGGTTCGTCGTAACCTTTTCTAATAACATCTTCAATATTGATTTTGGTAAAATTATCCAAATCCCTGTTGTACAAGCACAAACCGTCATCGGTACCCACCCATAAATTATTATCAGCATCAATAAAGGTGGCATAAATAAAATTACTGTTTATTGAACCGGGTTTTTTATTGTATTCATATCCAAAGTAATTTACACCGTCATATCGATACAAACCCGTGCCGTTTGTACCGATCCAGATAAAACCATTTTTATCCTGAATAATAGAGGAAATAGCTCTTTTTGAAGTAGTTTCCTGGATGCTTCTAAATTGGTAGTTGTCAAATTTTTCCTGAGAAAACAGGCAATTCAGACCGATAAAGAAGCAAAGGATGATATATTTAATCTTTTTCATTTAACAGTAGTATTGATCAATTCCGCCTAGAATTTCCTTTTATTTTAAGTGTAATAAAGACAATATTAATAAAACTAAACAGGAAATATACTTTTTAAGTCTAAATTTTATCCTATTGCCAAAAACCCGGGTACGATTATTAACTAATCGTACCCAGGTTATTAGATTGTTTTACACAATTGTGTTTTATGCAAAGAATTAGGAATTTCTTTCCGGTTATTTCAGTTCAAATTTACTTGTAAGGCCTTCATTAGAATTCCAGCCCACCATGATATTAAACAAACCGGACTCTGTTAAATATTTGCCTTCATTGTCATAAAAACCAAGTTCCTTCTCTGTCAATGTAAATTGTACTGTTTTAGTTTCTCCTTTTTTCAAGGCAACAAGCTCAAAGCCTTTTAGTTCCTTAACAGGTCTTACGATGCTGGCAACAGGATCATTTATATACAATTGAACGACTTCTTTTCCGTCAACATTTCCTGTGTTGGTAACTTCAACGCTCACCTGAATTTTTTCTCCTTTAGAAAAGGCAGTTTTGTTTATTTTAAGATTTTTATAATCGAAAGTGGTATAACTCAGTCCAAAACCAAAAGGGAACTGAGGCGTTTTTTCTACATCCATATAATGTGACCAAAAGACATTTTTATCACTATCAATGGGTCTTCCTGTACTGTATTTATTGTAGTAAATTGGAACTTGTCCAACATTTCTAGGGAAAGACATTGTCAGTTTACCACTTGGGTTATAATCTCCATATAAAACCTGGGCCACCGCATTTCCGGTTTGAGTTCCTAAATGCCAGGCTTCTACGATTGCCGGAATGTTTTGGGCAGCCCACGGAATACTCAACGGACGTCCATTGTTTAAAACCAAAACGATATTCGGGTTTACTTTGTAGATTTCCTCTAGTAATTCCTGTTGAACTCCCGGTAAATTTAGATCAGTTCTGCTTCTTGCTTCTCCGCTTTGAAAACCATATTCACCTAAGACCATTACCACAACGTCGGCATTCTTTGCAGCTGTTTTTGCTGCTTCAAATCCGCTTTTATCTGTTGTATTGAAAACTGTTTCTGTCAGGAAAGTAGCTTTCTGTGAAAGTAAATCGGCACCTTTTTCAAAAGTCAGCTGATTGTCTTTGTATTGCTGCATTCCTTCCAAAACCGAAACGGCAGTATTATCATCGGCTGCAATTCGCCAGCTTCCAAGCGGACTGTTTTTATCATTGGCCAAAGCGCCGATCAGAGCAATTTTTTGTCCGGATTTCTTTAGCGGAAGCAAATTCTTTTCATTTTTCAATAAAACGATAGACTTCTTTGCCATGTCCAGAACACCGTCATTATTGGCTTTACTTCCGACAACCTCTTTTTCACGTTTTTCGTCGCAATATCTGTACGGATCGTCAAACAGACCCAATTCAAATTTCACACGCAAAATTCTGCGAACAGCATCATCAACTAACGATTCTTTTACTTTTCCTTCTTTGACAAGTGCCACTAATTTTGCTACATACAAATACGATTCCATATCCATATCAGAACCTGCAAGGACCGCTTTTGCTGTTGCATCGGCTTCGTCTTTGGCATAACCGTGTGCAATCATTTCGCGAATAGAAGCATAATCCGAAACCACAAATCCGTCAAAATTCCATTTTCCTTTCAGGATATCTCTTTGTAAAAATGCATTTCCCGTCGCCGGAACGCCATTTAACGTATTAAATGAATTCATAAACGTGCGAATTCCTGCATCAACAGTTGCCTTAAAAGGCGGCAAAACCGAGTTGTATAATTTAGAAGTACTGATGTCTACCATATTATATTCTAGCCCTGCCTCAACAAAACCGTATGCCGCAAAGTGTTTTGCACAAGCCGCAATCGTATTTACTTTAGCCAGATCTGCAACGGTTTCTCCCTGAAAACCTTTTACTCTTGCATAACCGATTTTACTTCCCAAATAAGGATCTTCACCGGCACCTTCCATGACACGTCCCCAGCGCGCATCGTTCGAAACATCGACATTAGGGGCAAAAGTCCAGTTAATACCGGATGCCGAAGCTTCATCTGCCGCAATTGCCGCCGATTTTCTAATGGCTTCCAGATCCCAGCTTGCCGCTTCTGCCAACGGAATAGGACTTAACGTTTTATAACCGTGAATCACGTCAAAACCAATTATCAGCGGAATTCCCAAACGGGTTTCTTCTACTGCGATTTTCTGTACGGCACGGACTTCTTTAACGCCTCTAACGGTAAGCATTGATCCAACCAGGCCTTTTCGTAAGTGTTCGTATTTTAACTCAGCGCTTCCGCCTTTCGGAGCTGGTCCCGTCACATCCCAAAAACCATTATACTGATTCATTTGGCCTACTTTTTCTTCTAATGTCATTTCTTTCATCAAAAGTGAAATTCGGTCTTCAATCGGTTTTTTGGGATCCATATACTTTTTTGTCTGAGCATATCCGTTTCCAAAAACGATTAGGAGTAAAAGGGCATATTTTTTAATTTGTTTTTTCATCATAGTGGTTTTAGTATTATTATGGAGGTTAGTAAAGTCAGATATGTACAGCATTATCTTTTGTGCCCTTGCAGCTGTATGTGCATTAAATAGGTTGAATTTTAGGATTGTAAATATAGTTTTACGGTACTACCCATAGTAATACATTTGAAGCATTATGTAATAGAAATGATGCATAAAGCACCTTTGTGATCAACCAAACAAAAAGATCAGCGCTAAATATTTGGTTTCAATTCGATTAAAAAAAACCGCATTACACGATGTTGACTACAAAATATAAAAAAATAGTTCACTCTTTTTTAAATGGAAAATTTTCAAAAAGCCTTATTTTTTTGTGGTAAAAAAGGTATCCTCTCCAAGATGGACAGATTCTATTTTTAGGATAAAAAGGTAATAATGCAAAAAGTTTACATTTCATTTTTTTGGGAGACTTCACCACTATCTATGAAAAGAAACTGCAAAATATGTCTATGAATTTGATTAATAAGTCCATCTTAAAATGATACATTCTGTATAATTTTATTTTCAATTCAATGTCCTTTTAAACAAGCTTGAATTTCATGAATAAAGTAGTTAGTTATAAGTAAAAGATTTCTTGTTTGTTTTGTTTGTAGGGAGATTAATAAAAAAATTAATCTCCCTTGTTTTTTGTTTAGACTAAAAAAGTATGATAATTAAATAAATGTGTAACGATATGGAAAGAGAGAATTTGAAAATTAAAAAAGGTAACCCTTCAAAAGCAGTAACCTTTTTTTTTGTGTTGTTATTTTTAGTAGTAGTCAAAGGCTATTGTCAAAATGGAGAAAACACAAAAAGTTCGATGGCCGTGTTAGAAAGACTGATTGGCGATCGTGCGAAAGATTTCGATTTATATCTTGTGGAAAGTAATGGTCAAATTGGTTCGGATTCCTTTGAAGTGGAAACAGCTGGAAACAGGATAAAAATTAAAGGAACATCTAATACGTCAATTTGTTATGGGGCTTATATTTTTCTGAGAGATATAGGGGCCGTTTTAGTAAGTTGGGAAGGAAACAGAATTAATCTTCCTAAAGTCTGGCCTGAATATTCGAAAAAAGTATCCACGCCATTTCAATACAGGGAATATCTAAATGCCTGTACATTTGGTTATACCACACCCTGGTGGGATTGGAAACGTTGGGAAAAGGAAATAGACTGGATGGCTTTTCACGGTATTAATCTGCCTACAGCTATGGAAGGTCAGGAAACCGTCTGGCAGTTGTTATGGAAAGAATACGGATTGACCGAAACGCAATTAGAAGCCCATTTTGCAGGGCCTGCCTTTTTACCATGGCAGCGTATGGGAAATATTAACAGTCTTGAAGGGCCGCTGCCGCAGGAATGGTTCAGTAAAAAGGAAGAGCTTCAAAAGAAAATCTTAAACCGGATGAGAGCATTAGACATGCATCCTGTTGTACCTGCTTTTAGTGGTTATGTTCCTAAAGCTTTTGCAGAAAAACATCCGGAAGCCAAAATAACCGAACTAAAATCCTGGTCGGGAGGTGGTTTTGCAAGTACGTTTCTATTAGATTCAAAAGATCCCTTGTTTAAACAAATAGGAAAACGCTTTATTGAAATTTATACTAAAATGTACGGGAAGTCCAATTTCTATCTGGCAGATTCTTTTAATGAAATTGAACCTCCGGTTTCTGAGCATACTAAATATGAAGAACTTTCAAATTACGGAAGCGGAATTTATGAAACTATTAATGAAGCAGCTCCGGGTGCAGTATGGGTGATGCAGGGATGGCTTTTTGGAGACAATAAAGAATTCTGGACAAAAGAAGCTACCAGGGCATTTCTAAGTAAAGTGCCAAATGATCGATTGATGATACAGGATTACGCAAATGACAGATATAAAGTATGGGAAAATCAGGAAGCCTTTTATGGAAAACAATGGACGTACGGTTATGTGCACAATTATGGCGGATCAAATCCTGTCTATGGAGACCTGAATTTCTATAAAAACGAATTGACGGGTTTATTGAAAAATCCAAATAAAGGGAATGTGGTTGGTTATGGGGCAATGCCGGAAGGTTTAAATACGAATTCAATTGTTTATGAATATATTTATGATCTTCCGTGGAATCAGGGAAATGAACCTGTAAAGGAATGGCTAACCAAATATTTAAATGCCAGATACGAACAAAAAACTTCTGCAACTGTTTTTAAGGCGTGGGAATTGTTGCTGGAATCCGTTTACAGTACTAAATACTGGGAACCCCGTTGGTGGAATGATAGGGCTGGAGCGTATTTGTTGTTTAAACGTCCTACGGCGACAGTTACGGACTTTAAAGGACATCCCGGAGATAAGAAAAAACTAAAAGAAGCTTTAGACATTTTAGTCAAAGAAGCGAAAAAATACAATAAAAAGAATCTTATTCATTACGATTTAACCGATGCTTCAAGACATTACTATTCACTTTGTATGGATGAGGATTTAATTGAATGTGTAAAAGCATATCAGCAAAAAGATATAGCAAAAGGTGATCAGCTATTTAAAAAAATAGAAAAACAAGCTTTAGAGGTAGACAATATGATCGCTAAGCAGCCTTTAAACAGTCTGGATTACTGGATAAAATCTGCTGCTGATTATGGAAGTTCACCCGAAGTATCTGATTTGTACGTAAAAAATGCAAAAACGCTGATTACACTCTGGGGAGGAGAAGGCCATTTGAATGATTATGCTTCCAGATCCTGGTACGGAATGTATAAAGGATTTTACTGGCCAAGATGGAAAATGTTTTTAGAAGCTCTAAAAAAATCAGTAGTGGATAACACTCCTTTTGATGAAACAAAAGAAAGAGAATTAATTAAAAATTGGGAAATCAAATGGACCGAAAATAAATAAAAAATATACCGATACAATAATTAATACGTATATAACCAAAATATAACTTAAACTTTTAACCATTACCTTAAACTATACTGAATATATGAAATGAAATCTTTACGAAATCGATTAATTAATAAGTTTTTAACTATAGATTTTTTCAAAACCAACCCTGCGAAGCCTTGCTATTATTGACTTTAAAGGAATTATCCATGTTTATGAATAACCTGTCCATTTGTTAACATTTCTTTACCAGTAATTTCGTCAGTACTATATTAACCAATTAACCAATATCAAAATGGAAAAACTTAAACTTTTATTATTAGCCTTTTGTTTTTGCTTCTCAATTAATACCTGGGCACAAAAAACAGAAGTGTCCGGTGTAGTTTTAGATGACAAAGGCATTCCACTGCCTGCCGCAAATGTACTCGAGAAAGGTACAACGAATTCAGTAACAACAGATTTTGATGGAAAATTTAAATTTTCGGCTTCAAACAAAAATGCGACAGTAATAGTTTCTTATATGGGGTTTGAAGATTTGACTTTAAAACTAGAGGAAGCAAAAACAAATTATTCGATTAAATTGAAGCCTACTACAAACAGTTTAGAACAAGTTGTAGTAGTAGGTTATGGAAAAGGATCCCGTAAAAACCTTACTACTTCTGTAACTTCAGTAAAAGCCGAAGATTTAAACAGAGGGGCAATTAGTGATGTAGGACAGCTTTTACAGGGTAAAGTTTCCGGTTTGAACATTTCATCAAGCGGTGACCCTACAAAAACAGCTTCTGTAGTTTTGCGTGGAGCTTCTACATTAAATAGTTCACAAGGACCATTTTATGTAATAGATGGTATTCCGGGAGTTGATATCTCCGTAATTTCTCCAGATGATATTGCAACTATCGATGTTTTAAAAGATGCTGCGGCAACTGCTATTTACGGTAACCGTGGTGCAAATGGGGTTATCATGGTAACTACAAAAAAAGGAAGTAAGGGTAAAACGCAGATTGCATACAATGGTTATGTTGGTTGGGAAGAAGTTTCAAATAATCTTGACATGATGAATGCAGATCAGCTGAGAGCTTTTACAACTAAAAACAATTTGAATTTTACTCCGGAAAATGATAAAGGTGCTAAGACAAACTGGCAAAAAGAAATTTTAAGATCAGGACGTGCAGCATCAAGCAGCCATAACCTATCGATGAGCGGTGGCGGAGATCATGGAAACTATACAGCAAGTATTACTTCTCTTAATAAAGAAGGAGTAATGTTAAAAAGTGACTTTTCTCGTATTATTGCCCGTTTATCTGTTGAACAATTTGCTTTTGACGATAAGGTTAAATTTGGTTTAAACGTTACTAATTCCAGCACAAAATATCAAAATGTACCACAGAGAAATACTGCTCTTTTGCAGGCAGCAAGTTATCTCCCTGTTTCTCCGGTAAGAAATGCTGATGGAAGTTTTTTTGAAAATTTTACCAGTCCGGGATATTTTAACCCGGTAGCTTTAATTGAACATGGTACTGATGAAACTAAAACGGATAACCTTGTAGGTAACCTTACTGCAGAAGTAAAACTTCCGTTTGGATTTACTTATAATTTAAATGTTGCACACCAAAGATTAACGGCGTCTCATGGAGAATTTTATGACAGTTATTATTCACAATACAACAGTGCCAACTTTTACAACAACCCAGATCCACCTTTGACAAAAACACTGGTTAATTTTGGTGTAAATGGTTCTGCATTGAGAAATTCTTATGAAACCAGAAACAATATCATTGAAAGCTTCCTTAATTGGGATAAAACATTAGGAGAGCATAAAATAAAAGCGGTGATTGGTTACTCCTGGCAGGAAAATACATTAGGGGACGGATTTCAGGCAACAACAACTAATTTCCCTGTAAACAATGTGGGCTATAACAACCTTGCATTAAGTAATTATACTTCAGTAAATGGTTATGTAGTAAATTTTGGAGACAGTAAAGCATATCAAAAAACGCGTCTGATAGGTGAATTTGTTCGTTTGAACTACAATTACAAAGACAAATACCTTTTGCAGGGAACCATCAGAAGAGATGGAGGTTCAATGTTTGGCGTAAACAACCGCTGGGGATACTTTCCTTCTGTAGGCGGGGCATGGAGAGTAGACAAAGAGAGTTTTATGAAGAATCAGGAGATTTTCAGTGATCTAAAATTCCGTGGTAGTTATGGAGTAACAGGAAACTCATCAGGATTTAATGCTTATACGGCTCAGTTTATTTCAGGAAGTTTAGGTACTTTTTATTATAACGGACAGCAAATAGGTGCATATGGTCCTAATCAGGCGGCTAATCCTGATTTGAAATGGGAAAAAACAACTACAGCAAATATTGGAGTTGATTTCTCAATCTTAAAAGGAAAAATAACAGGTTCTGTAGATGTATACGATAAGAAAACAACAGATATGATTTTTAATTACTCTGTTAATCCGGTACTTGTGCCTGTAGGGACAATTGTGGCCAACGGTGGCGCAATGTCGAATAAAGGTATCGAACTTAGCTTAGGTGCAGCTATTATTAAATCAGCAGATTTTAGCTGGTCGACAAATCTGAATCTGGCAAGCAATACAAATAAGATTGTTAAATTAACCAATCCTTTTTTCATAGGCGGCGATTCAATCCGACGTGTACAGCCTGACGGAGGCGGACAAACAGGAAGTACTCTGCAGATTTTTAAAGAAGGAAGACCTCTTGGACAATTTTTTACTCTTAAATATGCAGGAAAAAATGCAGATGGAGTTTCACAATATTACGACAAAAACGGAAATCTGACGACTACACCTTTAAACGGAGTAGATTATCATTATGTAGGAAGCGCGCAGCCAAAACTATTATTAGGCTGGGGAAATAACTTTCAATACAAAAAATTTGATTTAAGCATTTTCTTCAGAGGAGTGTTTGGTAATAAAATTTTTAATGCTACCCGTGCTGATTTGTTTAGGCCGAGTACCGCAATGACTACAAATATTTTAGCTGATGCAGGAAACGAATCGCCAAACGACCTTAACTCTTACAAGTATTCTTCCCGTTTTATAGAGGATGGAAGTTACCTAAGATTAGACAATATGACTTTGGGGTATAATTTTGGAAAAGTAGGCAGATACATAAGCAGTGTACGTATTTATCAGACGATAAATAATCTATTTGTAATTACTAAATATTCAGGAATTGATCCGGAAGTTGAACAGGGAGGAACTGCTCCTGGTGTAGATTCAAATAACTTCTATCCAAAAACCAGAACGTATATGTTTGGTTTAAACGTGACATTCTAAAAATTAAACTCTAAAAATTATGAAAAAGATATTAAAATATATAGCACTTCCAATGCTTATGGCCGGTATACTATGGTCTTGTGAAGATCTTGATGTGCCCATTACAACACAGCTGACACCTGAGGTATTTCCTCAAAACGATGCACAATACATTCAGGTAACAGGACCTGTCTATGCAGCCTTTCGTGGCGAGTATTCATTCGCATGGTGGTGGTCGCAGTCTTTATCTACAGATGAGGCGATCTTACCTTCAAGAGGAGGAAACTGGTTTGACAACAGAAATTATATTGCAATGCATTTTCACGACTGGAATGCAGATAATGGTATCATAGGAAGTCTTTGGGACTGGTCTTCTAAAGTAATAGGATCCAGTAATCAGGCCATTTCAATTTTGAGCCAGACTATGCCGGAAGGTTCCAAGAAATCAACTTTAATCTCCGAGTTAAAAACCATGCGTGCTATTTCCTATTTTATGTTAATGGATAGTTACGGAAATGTGCCACTCGATACAGTTTACGGAGATTTTGGTTCTCGCGCCAAAACGCCAAGAAAAGAGGTCTTTGTTTTTATTGAAAAAGAATTAAAGAAAGCACTTCCTAATTTAAATCCTGCATCAGGAATTACAACTTATGGCAGACCAAACAAACAGACTGCTAATGCTTTGCTGGCAAAATTATATTTGAATGCGGAGGTCTATACGGGAACACAGCGTTATAATGAATGTATCGCAGCTTGTGATGAGGTAATTAATTCTAACCTATATGCTGTTGAACCAAGAGCGACTTATCTTCAAATGTTTTATCCTAATAACGGACCACAAATGAAGGAATTCATTTTTGCAGTTCCTTATGATCCGGCTGCAGTTACAGTTGGCTACAACGGACAAATGTATCATGCACGTTATGATGTGCCACGTTCTGAAAGAACTAAGTTTGGTCTTCCTTATACGCCAAGTGCACCAAGAAGTACCCTTCCGGAGTTCTATGCTAATTTCAATGATGTAAATGATATTCGTAACAAACAATGGCTTACAGGCCTGCAGTACATGAATGATGGCGTTACCCCGGTAATGGTTACGACAACAAAAAAAGGATATGACCAATTTTATACAGGATCCGACGGAGGTGCGGCCTATACTTATCAGGTAAATTTAACACCGGATATTATCCTTCGTCAAAGTGTAACCTTATTCGATCTTGGAAATGATGAAATTGCCTGGAACATTGGGTATCGAAATATTAAATTCTATCCGGATGCGACTTCAACAAACCGTAACCAGAATAACGACGTTCCTTTCCTGCGTTATTCAGATATTCTTTTAATGAAAGCAGAATCAATTCTTCGTGGAGGAACAGTAACTTTAGGGCAAAGTGCAGATGCATTAGTAAATATGGTTCGTTCTAATCGTACAACATCCTCAGCTTTGAGCGGCGTAACTTTAGAAGAACTTTACAAAGAAAGAAGCCGTGAATTTACCTGGGAAGCCTGGCATAGAAATGATATGATACGTTTTGGGAAATATGAAGGGCAATGGGGGTACAAAACCAATACAGATGTTTATCGTCGTGTTTTCCCGATTCCAACCAATGCTATGATTTTAAATCCAGCCCTCACTCAGAACGATGGATATTAAAAATAACTTTAATTATAAAAAGGAGAGAAATATCAAAAAGACCTCCTTTTTTAATAAAAACAGCTGATTTGTTCAGTTGTTCAGAATCATTTTAGTTTCATTTTTTGAATGAAGACAAAGCTTAATTGAATGCCGTTCAAAAATCAGTGAAAGATTAAGCTTTGTAACATTCTTTTCCATTTCTGTTTTCAGAATACACTATAATCCAATAATTCTCAGGTAAGTCTTTTGCCTTATATTTCGTTTCCGTAATAATCAGTATAAGAAATCCTGTGTAAATAATATTGCCCCAACAATCAGCAGAATAATGGACTTAAATAAAATCTATAAAACAGGACGCATTGCAATAGGTTTAACGCTTGTTTTTTTAGTGTCATGCAATGCTCAGACGGCTATTTCTTTAAAAAAGAAACAGTTATCTGATATGGTTTATCCGTTGTTGGACACCGAAAATTCAAGATGGTTTTACTTTTCATCAGCAAGCCGTCCGTTTGGGATGGTAAACTTAAGTCCCGATACAGAAATTAGCAGCGATTGGGGAGGCGGCTATAAATATACTACAGATACAATTAAAGGTTTTAGCCATGTTCATGAATGGCAGATGTCCGGTGTATCCGTAATGCCCGTAACAATAGCAGCTAAAGAGAAGCAAACTATTTTTAAAGATTTTTATTCCAAATTCAGTCATAAAAACGAAACAATTACACCGGGATATCATTCCGTAAAATTGGATAGATATCAAATAACGGCAGAATTAACCAGCACGCTTAGAGTTGGTTTTCACAAATATACTTTTCCTGTACAGGCACAAAAAGCAATTCTTTTTAATCTCAATACTATTTTGGGGCCTTGTGAAAATAAGAATGGGAAATTAGAAAAAAACAATGATTACGAACTGTCGGGATCATTAGTTTTGGGGACCAATTTCAGACGCCCAAAACCACTAACCGTATTTTTTAAAATTAAAACAAATAAACCGGTTACTTCTGTCGAAAGAGATCATGTAAGCGGTAATTATTTAGTCAATCTTGCTAAAACGACTGAAGAGTTACTGATGAAAGTCGGCATTTCGTATACTTCAATTGAAAGTGCCAATAACAATATTGAAACCGAATTAGCCCATTGGGACTTTAATAAAACAGTTGCGGATTCCAGAAAAGAATGGAGCAGTTTATTAGGAAGAATAAAAATAGAAGGCGGAACAGAAACCGATCAAAGAAGATTTTATACAGATCTCTGGCATGCGCTGCAAGGGAGAAAAATGATCAGCGATGCAAATGGAACCTATCCGGATAATACAGGAGACAAATTCAGGGTAGGACATTTACCTTTAGATGCTGACGGGAAACCCAAATTCAATCATTATAATTCAGATGCTTTTTGGGGAGCACAATGGACGATAAATAATCTTTGGGGACTGGTATATCCTGAAATTATGGAAGAATTTGTATATTCCCTAATGCAATATTATAAAGATGGCGGTATAATTCCGCGAGGGCCTGCGGGAGGAAATGATACCTACGTAATGACAGGAGCTTCGGCAACGCCTTTTATCGTAAGCGCCATTCAGAAAGGAATTGTAAAAAAAGATTTAGAAGAGATTTATATTGCGCTCAAAAAAAACCATATGCCTGGCGGTATTATGGAAAAGGCAGGATACGAACACAATACCAATATTGGCGGCGGATTAAAATATTATTTAGAAAAAGGATATGTCCCTTATCCGCTTCCGGAAGGTCATTTCGGAAGCCATGAAGACGGTGCAAGCCAGACTTTGGAATATGCCTATCAGGATTGGACTTTGGCGCAACTGGCTAAAAAACTAAATCATGAAGAAGATTACAATTATTTCATGAAAAGATCAAAGAATTACCAAAATGTATTTGACAGTAGCACAGGATGGATGCGCCCAAAAAACGTGGAAGGAAAATGGCGCGAAAATTACGATCCCTATCAGTATGAAAATGGATTTATAGAATCGAATGGAGCACAATCAACCTGGTTTGTGCCACATGATATCGAAGGTCTGGCAGTTTTAATGGGCGGAAAAGAAAAGGCTGTTGCAAAATTAAATGCACAATTTGAAACGGCTAAAAACCAAAAATATACTTCTGGTACATCACACGATGCCGAATTACATCCGGAATTTAGCAGAATCGCCGTCAATTTCGGGAATCAGCCTTCTATACAGACATCCAATATTTTTACCCTGTTAGGAAGACCAGATTTAACCCAATACTGGACCAGAAACGTAGTAAAAGAAACTTTCAGCGGATTATCTCCGGCAACGGGCTATAACGGTGACGAAGATCAGGGATTAATGGGAAGTCTCAATGTATTGCTTAAACTTGGATTATTTCAAATAAATGGCGGCACAGACAAAGATGCCGTGTATCAGATAGGAAGCCCGCTATTCAATAAAATTTCGATTGACCTAAATCCTAAATATTATTCAGGCAAAACATTTGTAATTAAGGCCCCAGGTAACAGCAGTGAAAATGTTTACATAAAAGACCTGAAATTCAACCATAAAACAGTACAAAATTTTAGTCTTTCGCATCAGGATATTACTAACGGAGGGGAACTAATTTTAGAAATGTCGAATACACCAAACCCCTAAGGTTCTGGTAGGGAAACATTTAAAAGAAAAAAATAAAGACTAAAGAAATAATACACAATGAAAATATCGACCAGGGTTATCTTCTTTTTAGGAATATCATTTCTTATTGCAGGTACAACCAATGCCCAGCAATCCGTACATCAATATGTAGACCCGATGATTGGATCAGAAGGAGTAGGAAGGGTTTTTATTGGTCCGTCGTGTCCGTACGGAATGGTAAAACCAAGTCCGGACTGTACCCCGAGTCCGAACAGCGGCTGGCTTCCTATGCCAAAAGAAGTAACAGGCTTCAGTCAGGTGCATGTAAGCGGAACAGGCGGAGGTCCTAAATACGGAAACATTCAGATTATGCCATTTTCAGGTGCTTTGGATAAAATGGATCAAACTGCATTTAGAACAGAAGAAAATGTAAAACTGGGATATTATGAAACTGTTTTCAGGGAGAATACGATTAAAACCGAAATAACTACAGGTGAAAAAGTATCTTTTTACCGTATAACTTATCCCAAAAACACCTCCAAAGAATTAAAAATTGATCCGGGATTTTTTCTGGGAGAAGAAAAGATTCCGGATGCCAGAGAAGCACAGCAGTTTGTAGGTTCGCAGATCGAAATTGTTTCAGATACAGAAGTTCGGGGCTACAGCCGAATTCGGGGCGGGTGGAACAACGGACGTGCTTACACCGTTTATTTCTGGGTCGTTTTTGATCAGCCGATTGCAAAATATGTAACCTTTAAAGACGGTACATTCTATAACAACCAAAAAGCACAGTTTGATTCCGGAAAGAAAACGGCAGCTTTGCTTTCATTCGGAAATACAGGAAAAGAAGCGCTGAATGTGAAAATCGGAATTTCTTTTTTAAGCGAATTAAAAGCGAAAAATAATATCGAAGTTGAAATTCCGCATTGGGATTTTAATGCCGTTTTATCCACTTTGGAAAAGAAATGGGACGCTTTATTAAGCCGAATCCAGCTTTCTTCAGATACATCCGAAGACTATAAAAAAATGTTTTACACCGGTTTGTACCATACCATGATTATGCCTGTTGACCGCACGGGAGAAAATCCGTTATGGACAAATGACGAACCGTATTATGATGATTTTTATACCATTTGGGATACATTTAGAACGTCAAGTCCTTTAATTACCCTCATTGACAGTAAACGTAAAGTTGAAATTATCAATGCGATGCTCAATATTTACAAGCGTGAAGGTTTTTTACCCGAAGGAAGAAGCGGCAACGACAACGGAAGAACTCAGGGCGGTTCTAACGCTGAGGTTGTTTTGGCCGATGCTTTTGTAAAAGGTTTAAAAGGAATAGATTATGAGCTGGCGCTGCAGGCAATGCTGAAAGATGCGACCGTTCCACCGGGCGGAAATGAAGAAAAAGAAGGAAGAGGCGGATTACTGGATTATTTAAAATTAGGATACGTTCCGTACGGCACCGACCGCGCAGGAAACCGAACCATTGATTATGCGTACAACGATTATAATATTGCCATCGTAGCTAAAGGATTAGGCAAAACGGATTTGTATAATCAGTACATCAGACAGGCAGACAGCTGGCAGAATTTATGGTGTTCAGATTACGAAAATAATGGTTCTACAGGATTTATCATGCCGAAAGACAAAGACGGAAAATGGCTGGATGATGTTGTTTTTGGAGAATCAAAAATCCAGAAGCCTACTTTTAAATACACTCCTGTAATTACTGAATCGCCCTGGTATGTCTGCCATTGGTGCGTGTTTTTTTACGAAGGAAATTCATGGGAATATTCATTTAGCATTCCACACGACGTTCCGGAACTCATTATCAAATCGGGAGGAGAAAAAGCTTTTGAGCAAAGACTCGATACCTTCTTTAATTCAGATTTGTATAATGTTGCCAATGAACCTTCGTTTTTAACGCCTTGTCTGTATCACTGGATTGGAAAACCCTATTTGAGCAGCAACAGAATCAGAACAATTATCAAAAATAATTTTAATACGTCAAGAGAAGGACTTCCCGGCAATGACGATTCGGGCGCAATGTCTTCGTGGCTGGCTTTTCATATGATGGGACTGTATCCGAATGCCGGACAGCCCTACTATCTGATTAATACGCCTTTGCTAAAGGAAACAACAATACAATTGGAAAACGGTAAAAAGTTTACCATTTCCACTAAAAAATGGAGTGATAAAAATACATACATAAAAACAGCTTTTTTAAATGGAAAATTGTATAACAAAGCATGGATTTTACATGATGATATTATTAATGGAGGAGAATTGATTTTAGAAATGGATTCGAAACCTTCTGCCTGGGGAACCCTAATTTTACCACCCAAAAAATAAAATGATGAGCAAGATGAAAAATATAATTTTAGTATTTCTGTTTTTATCATTTTATGGAACAGGAACAGCACAGACTTACATTCCTACACTAAAAAATAATACAGAACTGCACTATGTCTGCAAACTTCACGGACAGACCAGAACCTTGCAGCTTACTGCTGAAACGGCAGACCATAAGCTGACTTTCAAACTGGAAACAAGGGGGGTGAAAAGCAGCATAGTGATGCTTCCCGAAGCAGTGAAAAACGGTAATGCCTTAAGTTTCAATCAGGGAGAATATGCACCTGTTTTAAACTTAAAACCAACAGAAACTTTTTTTATGATTTCGCAGTCCGCTTATCAGGATTTAGTCAAAAACAATTCTTTTGTGTATAATAACACAACTTATGTGCTGGACAAAAACGAAGATAAAGAGGGCGTTTCAATTGACGGAAAATTTGTAGATGCTTTACACGTTATCGCACAAATCGATGAAACCGAAATGTGGATCGTAAAAAATCCTGAGTTTCCATTAATTTGTAAAATAAAAAAGAATCCCTTAGGGATAAATTTTACTTTAGTGAAAGTAGTGGATACTATAAATTAAAAAAAGAAATAGTTAAGGGATATCAGTACTGACAGGTTTTAAGAACCTCTCAGGTTTAGAGTATACGATCAAAATAACAAACAATGTCATTCAAAAATATCTGTGGTTCCTTGCTTCTTTTAGTGCTGGTTTCCTGTAAAACAGAACAACATTTCAAGGAGAAAAATGTACAAATCGCTTTTATCGCCGATGTTCATTTACAGGATATTTTTGCCAAATTTGAAGACAACAAGTATCAGGGAATCAAAAATCCGGTGACGGGCGAATACGCCAGCATCAGAACCATGAATTCCCAGCTGCATTCCACCAGAATTTTCAATGAAAATTATTTTGCCTTTTTAGAAGCCCTGAATGACATTGTAAAAAGAGGCATCAGGCAAGTTGTGCTTCCGGGTGATTTCAGCGACGACGGACAGCCCGTTCACGTACGCCGCCTGAGAAAAATACTCAATGAATATTCCCAAAAACACGGTCTTTCTTTTTTTGTAACTACTGGTAATCATGATGTTGTAAGACCATTTTCTCAGGATGCCGTTAAAACCGATTTTTTAGGCAAAGACGGAAAAGAGCAGATTATCAGCAGTTCTAAAAACAATTTTAATACCAGTAAAAGTGAACTGGAACCCATTATCACAGCCGATATAAAAAACTGGGGTTATAAGGAAACTATTCACGAAATGAGAGATTTTGGTTTTTTTCCAAAAAAGACTGATTTGTATTGGGAAACGCCTTTTTCTAATTACACTTACGAGCACTATAATTTTGAAGAAGCACAAAAAGAAGCTGTTTTAGAAAAAAGAACGTATGCTATTAAAAATACGAAGCTGTTTCTTCCGGATGCGAGTTATCTGGTTGAACCAATTAAAGGAATCTGGCTGTTGGCAATTGATGCGAATGCTTATGTTCCGAACGGGAAATTATCAGGAGAATCCGATAATCCGAATGATTTTTCGGGAGCCAATACAGGTTATAATAACGTTCTTATTTATAAGAGTCATTTATTAAACTGGGTTAAAAAGGTGTCCGCAGAAGCTAGGAAAAACGGAAAAATCCTGATTGCTTTTAGCCATTATCCGATGGTTGAATTTAATGACAATGCATCGCCGGAATTGAAACAGCTTTTTGGAGCCGATAAAATGCAATTGCAAAGAGTTCCTGATGAAGCAGTGGCGCAGCAATTTGCAGATGCGGGCATTCAGATTCATTTTGGCGGACATATGCATATTAACGATACGGGAGTGAGAGCTTCCGCCAAAGGGAATACTTTGTTTAATATCCAGACACCTTCGCTGGCCGCTTATCTGCCGGCTTATAAAATATTGACCATTCATTCTCATTCTGAACTTGAAGTGGAAACGGTTGTAGTGGGCAATGTGGCTGATTTCAGCAGTTTATTTCCTTTTTATGAAGAAGAATATACGCATCTTCAAAATAGTAAAAATGATGCTATTTGGAATAAAGAAATCTTAAAGGCAAAAGATTACAGAGAATTTACAAACTGGCATTTAAAGGAACTGGTTCGTTTGCGATTTTTACCGGAAGATTTTCCTGCAGAATTTTTAAAATCAATTGTAAATCTTACAGGTAAAGATTTATTAGAAATAAATAAAAACACTTCAGAAACTGATACAGATTTGAAATCAGATTTTCTGGCTCTTTCCGATTTTGAATCATGGACTGGTTTTGATATGATTTTTGATTTTTACCGCCTAAAAAACGCAGATGAACTGGCAATTTCAGAAATTGGAAATCATAGATTAAAGGAATATGATTTGGTTTGCAGGCAGTTAAAGAAATCAAATGATACAAAACTGGTTTTATGGGCTTCAATATTTTTGAAAACCATGAATGGAGAGCCTTCGGATCATTTTAAGATTGATTTGAAAAATAACAAAATTGATAATTTATCTGTTAAATAATTTTGATATTTATTAAATCAAAAAGATTAAATTGCATTTATAATTTATTTCCATGAGACAAAGATTTTTCATCCTATTCTTGTTTTTTGTCCTTTTTTATCATTCTTATTCACAGAATATAAAATTCACACACTATAATGACAATAACGGATTGTCTCATAATTCTGTGCGCCATATTGTGCAGGATAAAAAAGGGTTCATGTGGTTTGGAACATTCTCAGGATTAAATCGGTTTGACGGTTATCAATTCAAAAACTACATGGGTTCTACTCCCGGAAAGAATAAATTGTACAACGATGACATAACAGCTTTGGAACTGGATGAGGAATCAGATCATTTATGGATTGGCACCCGAAAAGGACTGACTCTTTTCAAAATGGATACCCATGTTTTTACCACTTTTTTTCATAAAAACGAAGATCCGAATAGTCTGCCTGACGATGAGGTGAGATCCGTTTATGTAGATAAATTCAAAAGAGTCTGGGTTGGTACCAAAACAAAAGGGGTGTATTTGTTCTTTTTGAAAGAAAACCGATTCGAAAAAATTAAGCTTAAAGGTTTCGATTACGTCAAAGAAATCTTTGAAGATAAAAAAGGAAATATCTGGATTGGAAGTTATGAAAAATCAGGTGTAGCAAAAATTACTATGGATGCAAAAGGAGCAATCGTACGAATTAATACTTATATGCTTTCTGTTCCGTATTCAAATATAAAAAATCCATATCTTAATTTTATTTACGAAGACGCCAAATCGGATATTTTTGTCGGCACCCGGGAAGGTTTATATAAATTGGACAAGGCCACCGATCAGTTTGTTAATTTATATATAGAAAACAAACAGGTTAGGGGTGCTTTAGGCCCGTATTTTTTATCCGTTGCCCGCGCTTCAGACGGGAAATACTGGGTGGGAACTTTAGGCGGATTACTCGTTTGCAATCAATTAGAAGACATTCAAAAAGGAAATTACAAATGGTATTATTCCATTTTATCAGATGACACCTCACTGGTCGATAATTTAATTTCAGCCCTTTATTTTGATGCTTCCGGAGTCTTATGGATTGGAACAGAGGACGGATTGGATAAGTACGATCCTTACGAAAATCAGTTTACTTTAAACAAAGATATATCACGTTCCATAGGGAATCAGGCGCCGCGTATAAGAGGTTTTGCCAAAACGTATGACGAAAAAGTGATTGTGGCAACCTATCACAACGGGCTTTTTATTTCTACTACAAAAGGCTCAACACCATTGCACAATACCGGAAAAGATATCGCCAGTATTTATTCTGATAATGGAAAGATTTTTTACTGTGGTCTTTGGGACGGTACTATTTTAGTTTACAATTACCTCACAAATTCTTCCAGAGAAATAAAGACAGGATTTGAAAAATCGCCCGTTTTTGCCTTTAGAAAGATTGGAGACGATTCGATGATAGTGGGGTCTTTTGGGGAAGGCGCAGTAATTTTGAATACCAAAACACTGCAGGTACAAACTTCGGGTAAACTTTTGCCCGACTTTCAGATTAATGCGATTGAAAAAGACGCCAAAAAAAATGTATGGTTTGCTACAGAAACAGGCGTTGTAAAATACAATATCAATTCGGGAAAAATAGAAACCTATTCCTCCCTTTTTATCAAAGAAAAAGGAGTGCCCCATGATGAAAATGTAAGTGATGTTTTGGTGGATGCAAAAGGTAAAGTATGGGCATCAACGCGTTTTGGACTCTGTTTATACAATCCGAAAAAGAACGAATTTGAACCCGTAAAGTATCTTAAGGAACTATCGGGTAAATGGATTACTGATCTCTTGTCAGATGCAAACGGAAATTTATGGCTGAATATCAATAACAACAATATTGCTTTCGTTAAATCTAATTTAAAAGATATTAGTATTTACCACGTGAACAGTGGTAACAGATTGGACGTTTTCAGTTCAAGTGGTTTTTTTTACTTTAATAATTCTAATATTTTTCTGGGAGGTAAAAATGGTATCATTTCTTTTTCACCGCCCGCAATGAAAAGAAATAAGTGGTCGCCGTTGCCTGTTATTTCCGAATTTAAAATTCAGAACGAAGAAGTATTTCCGGAAATGGAAATCAATGGGGAAATTCCGCTCTCAAAAGATCTGAATTATGGAAAGGAGATAGAACTTACTCATAAAAACCGCAATTTTTCGATTCAGTTTTCGGCTCCTTCATTTGCAAATGAAAAGCTGAATAAGTTTCAATATATGCTGGAAGGTTTTGATAAACACTGGATTACGGCTAACAGTACGTCAAGAATAGTGCAATATACCAATCTTTACCCCGGAAATTATGTCTTTAAAATAAAATCCAGTAACAGTGACGGATACTGGAGCAAAGCGGTTTCTTATAAAATAAAAATTCTGCCCCCGTTCTGGCTGACGCCGACCTCTTTTTTACTGGTTTTAGCACTTTTATTTGGTGTTTTTTATTTCATCAGAAAAGAAATAAAGAACAGAATCCGTTTAAAACAGGAACTGCTTACAGAGAAAGTAAACCGGGAGCATGATATTAAGCTGAACAATGAAAAATTACGCTTCTTCACCAATATTTCGCATGAATTAAGAACGCCGTTAACGCTTATTTTAGGTCCGGCCAAACAGTTGCTGGATGAAAGTAACAACGCAACCGATTATGAAAAAAGCAGATACAATCTGATTTATCAAAATGCCAGCAGGTTACTGAATCTGGTAAATCAGGTTTTGGATTTTAGAAAAGCACAATCAGGCGAATTAAAACTTAAAGTGACTAAAACCGATATTCTGGCTTATTCGAAAAATATTTTTGACTCCTTTAAGGAAATGGCTTATGATAAAAAGATTAAGCTCAATTTTATTTCTGAAGACGATGAAATAAACGGCTGGCTGGATAATGACAAATATGATAAGATTCTATACAATCTATTATCAAATGCCTTAAAGTTTACCAATAAAAATGGAAATGTCGATTTGTATATCCGGCTGAAAGCTACAGTGGAAGACATTCTAGTGATTGAAGTAACCGACGATGGAATTGGAATTCCGTTAAAAAGTCAGGATAAAATTTTTAAGCGATTTTATCAGGCCACAAACAGTAAAGCCAATAATACCGGATCGGGTATAGGTTTGTCGCTGGTAAAATCTTTAGTGGCAATTCATAAAGGAATAATTTCCGTAGAGAGCACACCGGGGAAAGGAAGTACATTTAGGGTGGAAATTCCTATTGATCGTGATTCTTACGAGCCTAAGGAAGTGTTTGAATATGCACTTAAAAATGACAATCTAAGTATGCTTATTCCTGAAAAAGCAGCTAAGAAAATCATTCAGAATACCGATCTTAAAGAGAAAATACTGGTGATTGAAGACAACAGTGAACTTAGAAAATATCTGGTGGACTATTTGTCCGATTATTATAAAGTTTACGATGCAGAAAATGGTGAAGAAGGTTTGAAAATCTGTCGGCAAATTAAACCCGTCTTATGCGTCGCTGATGTCATGATGCCCGTTATGGACGGACTGGAATTTTGCAGGGAACTTAAAAATGATGAATTCATCAGTCATATTCCGGTTGTAATGCTCACGGCACTTGCTGAAAATACAGATAAAGTAAAAGGATATGACATGGGAGCCGATGGCTATCTGGTAAAACCCTTTGAGCCGTTATTGCTTAAAACGGTTATTGAAAATATTATCAAATCAAGATTAGAACTCAAACAAAAATTCTCCGGCGAAGTAGAAGGGAAGATCAGCATGCTGACACATTCTCCAATTGATGAAGAGTTTATGGAAAAAGTGACTACTTTAATCAATAATAACTTAAGTGAAGTGGATCTTTCCACAGAGTTTTTATGCGATAAATTGGGCGTGAGTTCTTCAAAATTATATCGAAAAATTAAGGAACTGACCGATTTGGCTCCAAACGAATTTATTAGAACCATTCGTTTAAAAAAGTCAGCAGAATTACTCAAAAGTAAAAAGTATAATGTTTCTGAAGTAACCAATTTAGTTGGCTTTAATGACCCTTTATATTTCAGTCGATGTTTTAAAAAACAGTTTGGTTTCCCACCAAGTAAGCTGATCAATTAATTTCCTTTTTGAATATCGTAGCCAGTCTTTGTCACAGTTTTAAACCTTGATAAAGATATCCTGAAACATAAACATTGCCCGCGGTTTCAACCGTGGGAACGCAATATATATCCATAATCTAATTTCTCCTGCGATGTCCCCGTGGTTGAAACCACGGGTTATATTTGAAATGTGATTCCTCAATCTTTAATTTCAATATTCAAAACATTGCCCGCGGTTTCAACCGTGGGAATGCAATATATATCCATAATCTAATTTCTCCTGCGATGTCACCGTGGTTGAAACCACGGGTTATATTTGAACTTCTATTCCTCAATCTTTAATTTCAATATTCAAAACATTGCCCGCGGTTTCAACCGTGGGAACGCAATGTATATCCATAATCTAATTTCTCCTTCGATGTCCCCGTGGTTGAAACCACGGGCTATATTTGAACTTCGATTCCTCAATCTTTCATTTCAATATGCAAAACATTGCCCGCGGTTTCAACCGTGGGAACGCAATATATAACCATAATCTAATTTTCTCCTGCTATGTCTCCCGTGGTTGAAACCACGGGTTATATTTGAACTTCTATTCCTCAATCTTTCATTTCAATATTCAAAACATTGCCCGCGGTTTCAACCGTGGGAACGTAATATATAACCATAATCTAATTTCTCCTGCGATGTCCCGTGGTTGAAACCACGGGTTATATTTGAAATACGACTCCTCAATCTTTAATTTCAATATTCAAAACATTACCCGCGGTTTCAACCGTGGTAACGCAATATATATCCATAATCTAATTTCGCCTGCGATGTCCCCATAGTTGAAACCACGGGTTATATTTGAAATACGACTCCTCAATCTTTAATTTCAATATTCAAAACATTGCCCACGGTTTCAACCGTGCGAACGCAATATATATCCATAATCTAATTTCTCCTTCGATGTCCCCGTGGTTGAAACCACGGGCTATATTTGAACTTCTATTCCTCAATCTTTCATTTCAATATTCAAAACATTGCCCGCGGTTTCAACCGTGGGAACGCAATATATAACCATAATCTAATTTTCTCCTGCTATGTCTCCCGTGATTGAAACCTAGGGAACACATCAAAATAATCACCTAAACAATTGTAAAAATCCTACAATAATAAAAATCCTCCATGTTTTTGATGTATTAGTCCATTTTGAACGGTACAGGTAATTCTATTTTTGTCATATAACTTTAAACTTTTCAGCATTATGAAAAAGCATATAGATACAGACAACCCATTGAATAATTTAGATGAATGGGAAGATGATTTGTTATTGCGATATCCTGATCCTTCAGAAAGTATACCGGAGAAGCAAAAAGAAGAATTCAGAAATTATGTTGATTCGGAAAGACTGGAAACAGTTAAGGAGTTTTACAGAATAAACCATACGTATCAGACTTATGATTTTGTATGCAGCAAAGAGCAGGAGTTTTTACAATTCAATAAAAAAGAAATGTCAATCTGGGAAGCGGTTGATTTTTTAAACACACTTGTAGACGACAGTGACCCGGATATAGATTTAGATCAGACACAACACCTCTTGCAGACTTCAGAAGCGATTCGGGCAGATGGTCATCCGGATTGGTTTGTGCTGACGGGTTTCATTCATGACCTGGGTAAAATTTTATGTTTGTTTGGAGAGCCTCAGTGGGCAGTTGTGGGCGATACATTTCCGGTGGGCTGTGCATATTCAGATAAAATTGTTTATTCCGAATTTTTTAAAGAAAACCCCGATTATACAGATCAAAGATTCAATACCAAATTTGGTGTTTACACCCAAAACTGCGGATTGGATAATGTAAAAATGAGCTGGGGACATGACGAATATTTATATCAGATCATGAAAGATTATCTTCCGGATCCGGCTTTATACATGATTCGTTATCATTCCTTTTATTCACAGCATAAAGAAAATGCTTATGCTCATTTAATGAATGAAAAAGACATAGAAATGTTTGATTGGGTTAAAAAATTCAATCCGTACGATTTGTATACTAAAGCTCCCGTTACGCAAGATGTAAAAGAATTGCTTCCTTATTATAAAGAATTAGTGGCGAAATATTTACCGGAGAAATTGAAGTTCTAGAATATCAAAAATTTCATTTGAAGGCTATCTAAAACCAAAATAATGCATAAAACCAAAATCAATATACTTTTAGTACCCCTGCTGCTGCTTTGCGGAACTTTAGTTTTGGCTCAGGACAAGGATCGTAATGACTGGGAAAATCCTCAGGTGTTTCAAATTAACAGAGAACCGGCACGTGCTGCTTTTCTGCCTTATGCAGATGAAACTTCTGCGATAAGCGATAAATACGAAAATTCTCCCTGGTACTTTTCTTTAAACGGTAAATGGAAATTTTCCTGGTCACCAACACCGGATCAGCGCCCAAAGGATTTTTATAAAACAGATTTCAGTACGTTGCACTGGAACGAACTTCAGGTACCATCCAATTGGGAACTGAATGGTTACGGTGTGCCAATTTATACCAATATTACATATCCTTTCGAAAAAAATCCACCGTTTATCAATCATTGGGATAATCCTGTCGGGTCCTATAAAAAAGATTTTGTACTGCCTGAAAACTGGAAAAACCGACATGTTTTTCTTCATTTTGAAGCAGGAACATCCGCCATGTATATTTGGGTGAATGGTGAAAAAGTAGGATATACCGAAAACACCAAAAGCCCGGCTGAATTTGATATTTCTAAATATTTAAAACCCGGGAAAAATGATCTGGCCGTAGAAGTCTACAGATGGAGTGACGGTTCGTATCTGGAAGATCAGGATTTCTGGAGACTTTCCGGAATTGACAGAAATGTGTATTTATACAGCACAGATAAT
Source organism: Flavobacterium sp. ENC (assembly GCF_020991415.1). Taxonomy (GTDB): domain Bacteria; phylum Bacteroidota; class Bacteroidia; order Flavobacteriales; family Flavobacteriaceae; genus Flavobacterium. The sequence continues at coordinate 631,426 of NZ_JAJMOY010000003.1, forward strand.
GTCCGTATTTCAGATTTTTTTGCCAGACCAGACTTAGATGCAAAGTACAAAAACGGAAGCCTGAATGTAGAAGTAAGTTTAAAAAACCTGACTGCAGCGGCTGTTAACAATCAAAAATTGATTGCAAAACTAGTTGATGCTTCGGGAAAAAATGTATTTGCAAAAGAACTCAATGTCAATTTTGAAGCATCTAAAATTGAAACCATTTCTTTTTCTCAAAATGTATCCAATCCAAAATTATGGAGCAGTGAAACGCCAAATTTATACACTTTGCTTTTGACTTTAAAAAATGAAAAAGGAGACATTGTAGAAACCGTTTCCACTCAAATCGGATTCAGAAAAGTAGAATTAAAAGACGGGCAATTACTGGTAAACGGAGTTAGAGTGATGGTTCATGGTGTTAATATCCACGAACATAATCCGGTAACAGGACATTATCAGGACGAAGCCACGATGATGAAAGACATCAAAATGATGAAGCAGCTGAACATTAATTCAGTACGCTGCAGTCATTATCCAAACAATATTTTATGGGTAAAAATATGTAACAAATACGGTTTGTTTTTGGTGGATGAAGCCAATATCGAAAGCCATGGAATGGGAGTGGAGGGGCAGCCTCTAATTTGGATGAATCCAAAAACAAATCCGGGTTATCTTCCGGAATGGAGAGAAGCACATCTGGATAGAATTTATAGTCTTGTTGAAAGAGATAAAAATGCTCCATCGGTAATTATTTGGTCATTAGGCAATGAAAGCGCCAATGGCCCCGTATTTCATGAAGCCTATAAATGGATCAAAAAAAGAGATAATACAAGATTAGTTCAGTTTGAGCAGGCAAAAGAAAACGAAAACACAGATATTGTGTGTCCGATGTATCCAACCATTGCTTACATGAAAGAATACGCGGCGCGCAAAGAAGTCAGCCGTCCGTATATCATGTGTGAGTATTCGCATGCCATGGGAAACAGCAGCGGTAATTTTCAGGAATACTGGGATATCATTCGCGGAAGCAAAAATATGCAGGGTGGTTTTATCTGGGACTGGGTAGATCAGGGATTTGAAAGAACGGATGAAGCAGGCAGAAAATATTGGGCTTATGGTGGTGATATGGGAAGCCAGAATTATCTCAATGACGAAAATTTTTGTCATAATGGACTTGTTTTTCCTGACAGGACACCACATCCCGGGGCATTTGAAGTAAAAAAAGTATATCAGGATATTTTATTTAATGCTGTGGATATCAAAAACGGAGTAATTGAAATTATAAACGATTTCGGATTTACAAACCTTAATAAATACAACTTTAAATATGAGGTTTTAGAAAACGGAAAAGTAATCAAAGAAGGAACAATTGATGTTGCTTTAGAGCCGAAAACAAAAAAACAGTTTAAGCTTGATTTACCAAAATTACAGTCAAAAGAAGGAACAGAATATTTACTGAATGTTTTTGCATACACCAAAACAGGTTCTGAATTACTGCCTCAGCATTTTGAAATTGCAAGGGAACAATTCGCATTAGAAGGAGAAAATTATTTTGAGAAAACAGCTGCAACAACTTCTGCTTCCATTGAAAATGAAAAAGATGCTTTTGTTTTAACTGCAGCCAATGTAAAGGTAAAAATCAGCAAAAAGACAGGATTAATTTCTTATTACAGTTTAAACGGCGAAGAATATTTTCAGCAATATCCCGAACCTAATTTTTGGAGGGCGCCAACAGATAACGATTTTGGAAATAAAATGCCCCAAAAACTGAACGTATGGCGTAATGCCGGTAAAAACCTGACTTTAGAAAATATTGAAGTAATGGAAGAAAATAGCAAAAAAAGCATTGTCGCAAAAATGAAACTCAACGACGTGTTTTCTGATTATTCAATTAAATATTCTTTGAATACTGATGGAGCTTTAGAGATTGTTGCTTCTTATAAAAAAGGAAATAATCCAGTGCCTGAAATGCCTCGTTTTGGAATGCTTTTCGTCTTAAAAGAAAACTTTGAAAATCTGGATTATTACGGGAGAGGACCTTTAGAAAATTATTCAGACAGAAATACAGCCTCGTTTAAAGGAATTTACCAAAGTAAGGTTGCAGACCAATATGTGCCTTATACACGCCCACAGGAAAATGGATACAAAACAGATATACGCTGGTTTAGATTGTCAGGCAATAAAGGAAATGGCCTGGAGATAAAAGGTCTGCAGCCTTTATGTATGAGCACTCTAAATAATTATCCAGGCGATTTTGATGGCGGAATGACAAAGAAAAACCTGCACTCCAGCGATATTACGCCAAGAAAAGAGGTGGTTGTTTGTGTTGACCTTGCCCAACGTGGTTTAGGTGGAGACAATAGCTGGGGAGAATATCCACACGAACAGTATTTATTGAAAAATAATGAATACAGCTACGGATTTGTTATCAAACCAATTTTTTAAAGTTTTCAGTTACAGTCTCAGTCGTCAGTATAAACCGAGACTGTAAACTGAGACTGTAAACTGAGACTAAGGACTGCGACTGAAAACCGGGACTGAATACTAAAAAAACTATCAACTGACCACTGAATATTAAAAAAATGAGTAACACTACAAATGCAAGATTAATTTCTTTAGATGCGCTACGCGGATTTGTTATGTTTTGGATTATGAGCGGAGAACATATCATTCATGCTCTGGCAAAAACAGCTCCAATTCCTGTTTTTCTATGGATGTCATCGCAACTGCATCACGCGGAATGGAATGGAATTACATTTTACGATATGATTTTTCCCGTCTTTCTGTTTGTTGCAGGAGTATCGATGCCTTATTCTTTTGAAAAAAAAATGCATTTGGCAGGAGTAAAAACGCCAAAAGATTTACCGCGTAACGAAAAGCGAAAAATATACCTGTCAATGCTCAAAAGAACCTGTATTTTAGTGGTTCTGGGATTTGTAGTAAATGGATTGCTGCGATTTGATGGTTTCGATCAGACGCGTTTTGCCAGTGTTTTAGGAAGAATTGGTCTGGCCTGGTTTTTAGCCGGGATCATATATTTAAATTTTGATCTAAAAAAACAGCTAATTTGGTTCTTCGGTATTTTGATTGGTTACTATGTCGCGATGAAATGGATTCCCGTACCCGATTTTGGTGCAGGAGTTTTGACCAAAGAAGGATCACTGGAAGGCTATATTGACCGCCTGTTTTTACCGGGCAGACTGCACAGTAAAGTTTATGATCCGGAAGGAATACTTTCTACCATACCTGCAATTGCGACAGCCTTATTGGGCGTTTTTACAGGAACATTTTTAAAAGCAAAAGGCGCTTTTTCGGTAGAAGTAAAATTGCTTTTAATGGCTCTTACGGCTGTAGTTCTTATTAGTGCAGGCCTGATTTGGGATAGTAATTTTCCCATCAATAAACATTTATGGACAAGTTCATTTGTATGTTTTGTCGGAGGGTTCAGTATTTTGTTTTTTGTCTTTTTCTATTTGATAATTGACCTTTTTGGTTTTCATAAATGGGCATTTCCTTTAATCTTAATCGGTTCAAATTCTATTTTAATTTACATAGCTGCTGAAGGCTTAGTAGATTTTAAACATACGGCAGATTACGTCTTTGGCGGACTTATAAATTTTCTGCCGCTTATTTGGCAGCCTGTATTTGCCGCTTTATCAGTAACTGTCATACAGCTTCTTTTACTTTATTTTCTATATAAAAGGAAATGGTTTCTAAAAATTTAAGAGATTAAATTTTAAATACATTTTACTAACTAACCACACAATAACCACGAATCATGAATGTATTACAAACCGCAGATTATATTGTTTTCTTTATTTACTTTGTCATAGTCACCGCTTATGGAATGTACATTTACAGAAGCAAGAAAACTGCAGCGACAAGCTCCAACGAATATTTTTTAGCCGAAGGATCACTTACCTGGTGGGCCATTGGAGCCTCATTGATTGCTTCCAATATTTCAGCAGAACATTTTATCGGCATGAGCGGTTCAGGTTTCGCCATCGGATTGGCCATTGCTTCTTACGAATGGATGTCTGCTGCCACATTAATTATCGTGGCCATGTTTATCCTGCCGATTTATCTTAAAAATAAAATATTTACCATGCCGCAGTTTCTGGCCAAAAGATACAGCGGAACAGTAAGTACTATTATGGCTATTATCTGGCTGTTAATTTATGTATTTGTAAATCTTACTTCTATAATTTACTTAGGCGCTTTGGCTATTTCATCTATTGCGCCGGTCAGCTTTCAGTTTTGCGTTATTGCGCTGAGTCTATTCTCTGTGATTGTTACTTTAGGAGGAATGAAAGTGATCGGATACACCGATATGTTTCAGGTTATTGTATTAATTCTGGGAGGATTAGTAACCACTTATCTGGCATTGACTTTACTTTCAGATCAATTTGGTTTTGGAAAAGATATTTTAAAGGGACTTGCCATTATTGCTGATGAAGCACCAGGACATTTACACATGATATTAGACAAGACAAATCCGCATTATAATGAATTACCGGGAATGTCTGTTTTGGTTGGCGGTATGTTAATCAACAATCTGGCGTATTGGGGATGCAATCAATATATCGTTCAGAGAGCTTTGGGAGCCGATTTAAAAACGGCCCGTAAAGGAATTTTATTTGCCGCTTTTCTTAAATTATTAGTGCCAATTATTGCTGTTTTACCGGGTATTGCAATGTTTGTAATGCATTCAAACGGAATGTTTCAACAGGAAATGGCAGATGCAGCAGGAGTTTTAAAGCCAGATCATGCGTATCCGACTTTAATGAATTTGCTTCCTGCCGGATTAAAAGGCGTCGCTTTGGCAGCTCTTACAGCGGCAATCGTAGCTTCTTTGGCCGGAAAAGCAAATAGTATTTCGACTATTTTTTCTTTAGATATTTATAAAAAATATTTTAATTCTCAGGCTACAGAAAAAAAGCTGGTACGTACCGGAAGATGGTGTGTCGTGGTCTGTATGATTATTGCCGCTATCGTAGCGCCGGCATTGAAATCATTAGATCAGGCGTATCAATTTATACAGGAATACGTTGGATTCTTTTCTCCGGGTGTTTTAGCAGTTTTTTTATTGGGAATGTTCTGGAAAAAAACAACACCATCAGCCGGACTTGCGGGAGCATTGTTAACAGTGCCGCTTGCTGCTATATTGAAATTCCTGCCAATGTGGACAGATGGTGCATTTCCTGATTATCCTTTCTTAGACCGAATGACTATTGTATTCTTTTTAATTGTGTTTATAATGGTTGCGATTAGCCTGGCAAATCCAGCATCTCAAGAAGAAGCTGAAATACATAAAATAGAAGTCGATAATTCGATGTTTAAAGTGTCATCAGAGTTTATTGTAGGGTCTTTTATTATCTGCGGAATATTAGTGGCTTTATATACCGTTTTTTGGTAAGCTAAGGGAAATTGATCGCAAAGACAAAGGCGCAAAGTTTTTTGCCACAGATTGGAAATTTTTTGCTTCACGCAGATTTAAGAAGATTCACACAGATGCTGCAGATTTTTTTAAGAATCTAATTAAATCTGCAGCATCTGCGTGAAACAAAAAAACTTTGCGACATTAAAAAATAAACCAAAAACTTTGCGTAGACTGTCTTAAACAAGGTTTTTAATAAATAAAAAGAAATGAAAAAGAAATCTATAATCGCAATCCTAATTTTCTGTATTTCCTTAACCGTTTCTGCACAAAAGGTATTTGATATTAAAAAATACGGTGCCATAGGAGACGGCAAAACCTTAAACACAAAAGCAATCCAGAAAGCCATTGATGCCGCTAACAAAAATAAAGGCGGAAAAGTTGTGTTTTCTAAAGGTGAATTTTTATCAGGAAGTATAGTCTTAAAAAGCGGAGTGGAATTGTTTTTTGAAGAAGGAGCCATTTTGTTAGGAAGTACCAATCCGGATGATTATCCGAAGTATGAAGGAATAAGAGCTTTGATTATAGCCAATGAAGCAAAAAATATTGCAGTAAACGGAAAAGGAAGCATAGATGGACAAGGAAGAGAACTGGCATTGGCAATTGACAGTCTGCATCATACCGGAGTTCGAATTGATCCCAAATACAATTACAGAAGAATGCGTCCGGAAGACGGAAGAGGAAAACTGATTTCGTTTGTAAAATGCGATTCGGTCACCATGATCAATATCACCTTAAAAAACAGTCCGGGCTGGGTACAGTGTTTTACAAATTGTAAAAACATTGTAATTGATGCAATGAAAGTCAATAGTACTGCTTATTGGAACAATGACGGAATTGACGTTGACGGATGTGAGAATGTTCGAATTACCAACTGCAACGTAAATGCCGCAGATGACGGAATTTGCCTAAAATCGGAGACGCCCGGATTGCAGAACAATAATATTTACATTGCACACTGCAGGATCAGATCGAGTGCCAATGCCGTTAAATTTGGTACAGGTTCTTATGGCAGTTTCAAAAACGTAACGATCGAGAACATTGAGGTCTATGATACTTTCAGATCAGCAATCGCGATCGAATCTGTAGACGGAGCCGAGATTGAGAATATTAAAGTTTCAAATATCACAGCCGTAAATACAGGAAATGCAATACTGATTCGTTTGGGACATAGAAATGGAGACAAGCCGGGTTATATCAAAAATGTATCGATTAAAAATGTAAAAGTGCAGGTTCCTTTTGGCCGTCCGGATATCGATTATGATATGCGCGGACCGGAAGTGGACTATTTCCATAATCCGTTTCCGGCTTCAATTGCAGGAATTCCGGGACATTTGATAGAAAATGTGACTTTAGAGAATATTGAAATTACCTATCCGGGAAGAGCTTCAAAAGGAATGGCTTATCATCCTTTGAGCCGATTAAAAGATGTAAAAGAGAACATAAACGGTTATCCTGAATTTTCCATGTTTGGGGAATTGCCTTCCTGGGGATTTTATGTGCGTCACGTCAACGGAATCGAAATGAAGAATATAAAACTGATTTTAGAGAAAGAAGATTTTCGTCCCGCCTTTGTTTTTGATAATGTAAAAAATCTCACGATGAAAGCGATTGATATGCCTTCGGATAAAATCAATCAGATTGTTTTTAAAGATGTTCCATCCAGCAATCTGGATAGTGAATCCTTAAAAAGAAAAACAGAACCGGAACAGAATAAATTTGAGTTACCCGTAAAATAAATTTTCATAATATAACATAGCCTGCGGTTTCAACCGCAGGAAACATAGAGATTCATCTTAATCAACCTTTTGGCGGGATTAAAAAATAAAAAATAAAGAATGAAAAAGAAATCTATAATCGCAATCCTGATTTTTTGTCTCTCGTTTACCGTTGCAGCACAAAACATTTACGACGTAAAAAAATACGGAGCAAAAGGAGATGGCAAAACCAATGATGCGGCGGCTATTCAAAAAGCAATTGATGCCTGCAGTAAAACGGGCGGAAGAGTTTTAATTCCGGCACCGTTTACATTTCTGGCCGGACCAATTGAGGTAAAATCCAAAGTGGATCTTCATATCGAAGCCGGAGCAAAATTATTGGCAAGTCCGGAGGAGAAATTATACACAAAAAGTGCCTTTAGAACCAATCCGGGAGAAGGGACAATTTGGATTGGTGGAGAAAATGTAGAGGATTTTACCATTAGCGGAAGCGGAAAAATAGATGGAAACGGAATTTCTTTTATGGGGGAAGAACTGGAAGATTCCTATGTTTTAAAGCCTTTTAACGTGCTCGATCCACGACCACACGTACTGACTATTATTGGAGGAAAAAATATAAGAATCAAAGATGTCCATATCGGAAATTCGGCCTATTGGACCATTCATTTGGTTGGCTGTAATGATGTTGTTATTAGCGGTATTACTTTGTTAAACAGTCTAAAAGTCCGTAACAGTGACGGAATCGACCTGGATCATTCCAAAAATGTGAGAATCAGCGATTGTTATATCGAAAGCGGTGATGATTGTATCTGTTTAAAAAACAGAAGAGAGTTTGAAGAATTTGGCGCCTGCGAAAACATTACGGTGACCAACTGTACGATGACCAGCAGCAGCTGTGCGATTAAAATAGGTTCAGAAAATATGGACGCAATCAGACAAGTAGTTTTCAATAATTGTATCATTAAAAACAGCAATCGGGCTTTGGGAATTCAAAATAGAGATGAAGGAACAGTGAGTGATGTTATTTTTTCCAATATCATTATTGAAAGTAAATTGACGACAGATACCTGGTGGGGAAAGGCAGAACCAATTTATGTAACGGCTTTCAGCAGAGCGAAAGGGAATCATAAAGATGCCAACTGGCGTTTTCCAAAAGGAGCAACAGAAGGAAAAGTGGGCGAAATAAAAAACATCTATTTTTCCAATATTCAGTGTACAGGAGAAAATGGCGTGTTTGTTAGCGGAGAATCAAAAGATAAAATTAGTAATATTGTTTTTGATAATGTGAGTGTTTTCATTGATAAAATCACCTCTTTTCCGGGCGGAGTCTATGACAGACGACCTTCTAATGTCGAAGGTTTTGTAAAAGGAAGTACTTCGGGGTTTTATTTTGATTCTGCAGAACGTATTAAAGTGCAGAATTGTACCGTACAATGGGGGAAAAACAAACCCGAATATTTTAAATACGCAGTCGAAAGTAAAAATGTAGATGAATTAATTGTAACAAATTTAGACGGACAATCAGCTTTTCCTGCTAAATTAGAGGCAGTAAAAAAATAATCAGTTCCATTTCAAAAAATATGAAAAATAATATCCTTACCAAATTTACTATTTGCAGTCTGCTGTTAAGCAGTTTTTGTGTGAATGCTCAAAAAACAACCTTAGAAGTTGATGCCACAAAGACTATTACCAAAATCCAGCCTACCATGTTCGGTTTGTTTTTTGAAGACATCAATTTTGCGGCAGATGGCGGATTATATGCCGAAATGATTAAAAACAGGTCTTTTGAATTTGATAAACCTTTAATGGGATGGGATCAGCCCAATACAAAAAGATCTTCTTTAAACAAAGAATCAGGTAGTGCAACACCAATCAATTTATCGGCAAATAATACTAATTTTTGCAGGGTCGAAATCAATAATGATAAAGGTTTTGTTTTAGTAAATGAAGGTTTCAGGGGAATGGGCGTGAAAAGGGATGCAAAATACAATCTTTCTTTAAAAGCAGCCAATCATAATTCAGCTATTAAAAAGATTATAATTCAGCTTATTGATAAAGATCAAAAAGTGATTGGAGAAACCAGCATTGTTCCAAAATCAGAGCAATGGAGTAATTATACGGCACAAATTACAGCGACCCAAACCGAAGCAAAAGCAAAGCTCAGAATAACTTTTGAAGGAACAGGAACTATCGATTTAGATATGATTTCACTTTTTCCTGAAGATACCTGGAAGAACAGAAAAAACGGACTTCGTAAGGATCTGGTGCAGCTTTTATACGATATGAAACCTGGTTTTTTGCGTTTTCCCGGTGGCTGTATTGTTGAAGGAAGAACCTTATCAGACCGTTATCAATGGAAAAAATCAATTGGCAATGTAGAGGAAAGAAAAACCATGATGAACCGTTGGAATGTAGAATTCAATCACAAACTAACGCCCGATTATTTTCAAAGTTTTGGATTAGGCTTTTTTGAATATTTCCAGCTTTCAGAAGATATTGGGGCAGAACCGCTTCCGATTCTGAGCTGCGGAATGGCTTGTCAGTACAATACAGGAGAACTGACTCCATTAAACGAACTTGATCCGTATGTGCAGGATGCTTTAGATCTGATTGAATTTGCAAATGGTGCTGTCACTACAAGCTGGGGAAAAATCCGATCAGATATGGGACACCCGAAACCCTTTAATCTAAAATATATAGGCGTTGGAAACGAACAATGGGGACCGGATTACATTGACAGATATAAAGTTTTTGAGAAAGCAATAAAAGCAAAATATCCGGATATCATTATTGTTTCAGGAAGCGGACCTTCTCCGGATGGCGAGCATTTTGATTTTGCGATGCAGGAACTTAAAAAACTAAATGCGGAACTTGTCGATGAACATTATTATCAAAGTCCAAAATGGTTTAGGGAAAACGCGGGTCGTTATGATAACTACGACAGAAAAGGCCCAAAAATATTTGCAGGGGAATATGCGGCACAAAGTGTGTCAGGAGCCAATCCGAACAACAGAAACAATTGGGAATGCGCGTTCTCTGAAGCCGCTTTTATGACCGGGCTGGAACGAAATGCAGAAGTAGTGCATTTAACTTCTTACGCACCTCTGATGGCTCATGAAGATGCCTGGCAATGGACTCCCGACATGATTTGGTTCAACAATTTAGAATCCTATGGTTCCGCCAATTATTATGTGCAGCAATTATTTTCAACCAATAAAGGAACAGATTTGTTAAGCATTACCAAAGACGGGAAAGCTTTAACGGGACAAAACGATTTATATGCATCGGCAGTAAAAGATATAAACAGCAAAGAAATAATTGTGAAATTGGTAAATACAGCCGCATCAGCGCAGGATGTTAGTCTTGATTTTAAAGGAGTAAAATTAGGATCAAAAGGAACAATTACGAGACTTGCAAGTCCAAATACACAAGATGAAAATACTTTTGCGGAACCAAAAAAAATCACTCCGAAACAAGCTGAGTACAAAATAACAAAAGGAAACCAGCAATTAAATCTTCCGGCTTATTCGGTGACTGTTTTAAGACTCAAAATGATTTAATTATGTAATAGGCTTAGAATATTATTTCAATCTTAAATTAAAAGTAGATGCTATACAATTCTATCAAAAAAAGTTTTTTTCTTCTGTCGATAACGGCAGGATTTTCTTCCTATGCGCAGCAGGATTTAAAATTGCAATACAACCAGCCTGCGGTTGAATGGACAGAAGCTTTACCAATAGGAAACGGTACACTCGGCGCAATGGTTTTTGGAAGAGTCGATGCTGAATTAATTCAATTGAATGAAGCGACTTTGTGGAGCGGCGGACCGGTGCAGAATAATGTAAATCCGGATGCTTTTAAAAATCTTGCTCTGATTAGGGAAGCGCTAACGAATGAAAATTTCGAAAAAGCGTATGATTTGACCAAGAATATGCAGGGCGCCTACAGCGAAAGTTTTATGCCGTTGGGAGATCTTATCCTGACACAGGATTTTGATGGAAAGAAACCCGGTCTGTACCAAAGAAGCCTGGATATACAAACCGGATTGGCGGTGACCACTTTTACTATTGACGGTGTGAAGTACCAAAGGGAAATATTTGCTTCGGCACCTGCACAGTGTATTGTCATTAAACTTTCGGCAGATGAGATAAAAAAACTTTCTGTGGTAATTGACGCCGCAAGTCTTTTAAGAAATGAAAAATCAATACAAAATCAATCACTGGTTTTAAAAGGAAAAGCACCTTCACATGCCGATCCTAATTATATAGATTACAATAAAGAACCGATTGTGTACGATGATGTAACAGGCTGTAGGGGAATGCGTTTTGAATTAATTATTAAACCCGTTATCAAAGACGGTGAGATAAGTTATGACGGAGATAAAATAATTATTAAAAAAGCATCTGAAATTTTACTTTTCGTTTCAGCTGCAACCAGTTTTAACGGATTTGATAAATGTCCGGACAGTCAGGGAAAAGACGAACATCAATTCGCTGAAAGGCCTCTTAAAAAAGCAGCTTCCCAAAAGTACGATCGTTTATTAAAAGAGCATATTGCAGATTTTCAGCAGTTCTTTAACAGAGTTTCATTAAAACTCAATGAAAAAGAAACCAATAAATCTAATCTGCCTACAGATACAAGACTGGAACAATACGCAAAAGGAGAAAAAGATGCCGGACTTGAAGCTTTATTTTTTCAATACGGACGCTATTTGTTAATTTCCTCTTCTCGCACACACAATACGCCAGCCAACTTGCAGGGCATATGGAACAATAAACTTCGAGCCCCCTGGAGCAGCAACTATACGACAAATATTAATTTACAGATGAATTACTGGCCTGTTGAATCAGGAAGTTTATCTGAATTGTTTTTTCCGCTTGACGAATTCATTAAAAATGTTTCTGTAACAGGAGCCGAAACTGCCAAAAGTTTTTACCATGCTAATGGCTGGGTATTGCATCATAATTCAGATATATGGGCAACAACAAATCCTGTAGGTGATTTTGGAAAAGGAGACCCTATGTGGGCCAACTGGTACATGGGAGCCAATTGGCTGAGCAGACATTTATGGGAGCATTACCAATACACAGGAGATACAGCGTATCTGAAAAAAGTATATCCAATCATAAAGGGAGCAGCAGAATTTAGTTTAGACTGGCTTCAAAAAGACAAGAATGGTTATCTGGTAACTATGCCTTCGACATCACCGGAAAACAAATATTATTATGATGGAAAAAAAGGAGGTGTTGTCACCACTGCTTCGACGATGGATATTGGAATCATAAAAGATTTATTTGAAAATACAATAGAAGCCTCTAAAGTGCTCAATACCGATTTAGAATTCAGACAAACAGTAAGCCAGGCGGCAGACAAATTACTTCCTTTTCAAATTGGCAGCAAAGGACAGCTTCAGGAGTGGTATAAAGATTTTGAAGATGAAGACCCGCATCACAGGCATACTTCCCATTTATATGCTTTACATCCTGCCAATTTAATATCACCCCTGAAAACACCGGAACTGGCTGAAGCCGCAAAGAAAACATTAGAACTTAGGGGAGACGATGGTACGGGCTGGAGTCTTGCCTGGAAAGTTAATATGTGGGCAAGACTTTTAGACGGCAATCATGCTTACAGATTATTCAAAAATCAATTGAGACTGACAAAAGATAATGATCCGGAGTACAGCAGACATGGTGGATGTTATCCGAATCTTTTTGATGCGCATCCGCCTTTTCAAATAGATGGGAATTTTGCCGGAACCGCCGGTGTAATAGAAATGTTAATGCAAAGCCAGAATAATGAAATTCATCTGCTTCCGGCTCTTCCCGATTCATGGACAGACGGTGAAATAAAAGGTATTTCGGCAAAGGGTAATTTTACCGTAGGTATAAAATGGAATTATGGAAAAATGAGCGAGGCAAAAATACGTTCGAATAGGGGTGGCAAATGTTCCGTCCGGGCTTTATCCCCATTTATAATTAAAAAGCTTAATATCAAAAGTGAGAAATCTTCTATAGGCTATACTGCTGTATTCGACACCCAAAAAGGAATGACTTACACCCTGACACCATTAGAATAGATTGTAAACTGAAAGCAGTCAGAGAATAGCCGTATGGGCTGTATGATATGAAAAATCGTTGTTTTTAATTGTTTTTTGAGTACGACATTTTCTTAAAGACAGATAAATATGGGTATTTATGACGAACATTGAAAATGTATCTTTTGATCCTTATTTTTCTGAAATTTTATAAAATTACCTTATAATTGTACTTTCTACAATAAAAAAAAATATTTTGAAGCATTTTTGCCTATATCTTATCTTATTGCTGTGCATTCCTGCTGCTGGATATTCACAAGATGATCCGGTTAAATTCCTGGATATATCCGATGGTTTATCTAACAATTCGGTTACTACAATATATCAGGATAAGGAAGGCTTTATGTGGTTTGGAACTTATGATGGATTAAACCGCTATGATGGTTATAATTTTAAAGTATTCCGGAATAGGATTAATGATAAAAAGTCATTACAGTTCAATACGATTTATAATATCGAAGGCGACTCTCAAAAAAATATCTGGTTAGGAGGAGCAAATGGCGTTTGCATTTATGACAAAACCGCCGCCGCATTTCATTCTGTAGCATATACTTTTGCTACTAACAAACCGCAGGTATTAAAAGATATTATACATCAAATATGTGCCGTATCTAATAAACTGGTTCTGGTTGCTTCTCAGAGTCTGGGGTTAATTGCTTTTGAAAACGGCTCATTTGTCGGAGTTCATATTCCGCTAAAAACACTATCAGACAACAGAAATGTCAATAATTACGATGCAACCGCAATTCAGGAAAACCAAAAAAAAACAGGTTGTTGGATCTATGTCCGTAACGTCGGAATTTGTACTTATACGTACAAGTCAAAAAAATTAGAAGCAGTATTTCCGGTTTCGATGGAAGTAAAAAAAATGAAAATTACAGAAGATGGAAATCTTTGGTTAGGGACTGATGAAGGACTTTATCTCTTTAATACACAATCAGGTTTACTTTCAGACAATTATTTTTCGAATAAATGCAGCGTGACCGATATTCTTATTGATAAGAAAAAGGAAATGTGGATTACTACAGATGGCTGTGGTATTTATAAAGTCATTGGAACAAATAAAAAAGTGACTTCTTACAATGCTGTTACAAACAATCAGCTGGTAAAAAGCAATTCGGTCTGGAGTTTATTCGAAGATAAAGCTGGAAACAAATGGATCGGAACTCTGCGCGGTGGCATCAGTATGCTGAGCAATGCGCCTAAATATTTTAAAAGTATTCGATATAATGCAAAAGGAAATGATCCTGCAGAAAACTTTATTTTGTCATTTTGTGAAGATGAAAAAAATAATTTATGGGTAGGAACAGATGGTGCCGGTTTAAAATACTGGAATCGAAAAAACAATACCTATATAAATTATGCCAATAAACTTTCGAGCAGTTTCATTACCAGTATTATAAGAGACAATAATAACGATATTTGGCTGTCTACATGGGCCGGCGGCGTAAACCGGATTAATCCTCAAACAAATGCAGTTACGCAATATCCCTGTTACAATCCGTTTACAAGACAAACTGAAAAAAATATTTGGTTCGTTTACAAAGACTCTCAGGCAAATATCTGGGCAAGTGCCACTAACGAAGGTTCTTTTTACATTTTTGACAGAAACAAAAACAGCTTTACTCTTTTTGACTCCTCAATCAATAATTTGCAATGCATTACTGAAACAAGCGACGGAAAACTTTGGGGAGGAAATTATACATCCTTATTTTCTATTGAAAAAAGGACGAAAAAAATCAATAAAATTACAATTGGAAATCCCGTAAGATGTATTCATGAAGATAAGGATAAAAATCTTTGGCTGGGTACACAAGAAGGAGGATTGTTATTATTTGACCGGAAAACAAAAACGTTTAAAAGATTTACTACCGACGATGGCTTACCTTCAAATACGATTTTAAGATTGCTTGAGGACAAAGAAGGAAACTTATGGATGAGTACTTATAATGGTGTTTGCAGATTTGACAAGAAAAGAAAAACATTTAGGAATTTCTCCGTAAATGACGGACTTCAAAGCAATCAGTTCAGTTTTAATGCCGGTTTAAAATTAGCAACAGGAGAATTTCTGTTTGGAGGAATAAATGGATTCAATATCTTTTTTCCGGAAGCAATTAAAAGTTTTAATCAGGAAAATAACTTATTGCTGAGTGATTTTTATGTCAACAATCAACCGATTGAAGAAAGTAAAACAGATTTAGTGTCAAAATGGGATTCGGGAAAAATCAAAGAAGTAAGCCTGCCTTACGATCAAACTACTTTATCGCTCGAATTTGTCGCATTAGATTATAATAATGCCGACAAAATAAATTACGCTTACTATTTAGAGGGCTGGGACGAGCAATGGAATTTTGTAGGTCAGTCGCGAAAAGCAAATTATTCGAGATTACCCGAAGGAAAATATACTTTTAAGGTAAAAACAACCAATTTTAAAGGAGGCTGGAATAAAGAAGAAAGCCTGATTACAATATTTGTCTTACCACCCTGGTACAGGACATGGTGGGCTTACACATTATATTTATTGGCAGGCATCGGAGCTGTTTTTGCTTACATAGCGTACAATAAAAACAAAGAAGAGCTGAAATATAAAGTAAAGATTGCAGAATTGGAAAGGAAGAAAGAAAAGGAAGTGGCAGAGAAACAATCGTCAATGTTTACCTATATCTCGCACGAATTTCGTACGCCCCTTTCGCTGATTATAAATCCGCTAAAAAAAGCAGTTCAAAAAGAAAGCGTTCAAAATGGTTCTTCCGGAAGTGATTTGGCGATTGCACACCGAAATGCCCGAAGACTTCTGAGTCTGGTGGATCAGTTGCTGCTTTTTCGTAAAGCCGAAAATGATGCTGATTCGCTCAGATTGTCTGCTATCAATGTAAATAGCCTTTGCAATGAAGTATATCAGTGTTTTGTAAATCAGGCAAAAGAGAAAAATATCAATTACAATTTTACCATTCCGGATTATGATATTGAAATTATAGGCGATTATGAGAAAATTGAAATTTCCTTATTCAATTTAATGTCGAATGCTTTTAAGTATACGCCAATTGGAGGAGAAATCAATCTTAAACTTGCTGAAAATGAGCATGAAGTTGAACTCGAAATTTCTGATAACGGTGACGGAATCGAGAAAAAAGATATTGCTGTCATATTCGAAAAATTCAGGCAAATAAATTCAAAAGCAGCTGTTGGAACGGGTTTCGGAATTGGACTTTATATTGTGAAATATTTTGTAGATAAACACAAAGGAACTGTAAGCTGCACCAGCGAAATTGGAAAAGGAAGTAAATTTAAACTGATATTCCTAAAAGGAAACAGTCATTTTGAAAACATTGAAATTACAAATGTTGTACCGCAAAGAAGCCAATTATTTGATGAACTTTTAGTGGATGAAATGGAGGAAAACAATTCGTCTTCTAACAGCGTTTCCGGAAATGATTTTCAGAAAATTATGCTGACAGACAAACGCACCGTTTTAATTATTGATGATAATGCCGAAATAAGAGCGTATCTGATTAAATTGTTTTCTGAAACCTATATCGTTTATAGTGCTGAAAATGGGGAAGAAGGTTTAAAACTGACCAAAAAACACCTGCCGGACTTAGTAATAAGCGATATTACTATGGAAGAAATGGACGGTCTTGAATTGTGCAGAAAAATTAAAGAAAATAATGAATTGTCTCATATTCCGGTAATACTATTGACGGCATCAAAAAATCCTGAAACCCATCTTCAGGGAATAAGCGACGGAGCCGATGATTATATCATAAAACCATTTGACGATGATATACTTGTAGCCCGGGTAGAGTCTTTATTAAAGAATCGAAGTAATTTGCGTAAATATTTTCTGGACAGTATAACCCTTAAGGAAAACACGCTTAAAGTTCCGGTGGAATATCAGGAAATCTTAAAAAAATGTATTGATATCGTAGAATCTAATATTCATAAAAGAGATTTTACAATTAAAAACTTTGCTTTAGAAATGGGAATGAGCCATAGAACGTTATACACAAAAATTAAAATCATCTCAGGGCAAACTTTAAATGCTTTTATTCGCTCAGTCCGAATCAGGCGGGCAGCAATGCTGATGCTGACAGAAGATATCAACATTGCGCAGGCAAGTGCTCAGGTAGGTTTTGAAGATCCGAAATATTTCAGGCAGCAATTTGTAAAACTTTTTGGAATGACTCCTTCAGAATATATTAAAAAATATAAGAGCTCTTTTAACTCCGATTTGAATATTATCAAATAAATTTTAGTGTACCAATTGCTTTGTTTTCTGAGCTCTCTTTTATTTTTTATATCAGGAAAAAAGTCTTCTTTTTATAAAACTCAAACGTTTTAGTTTAAGACAGGGTGTAAATTGATAATTGCGTATTGTTTAAAAATAAGCGGCTATTTTTTCATACTTATTAATTTTAATCCAAAATAAATAGTTAATTACTGTTTTGACCTCCTTTTTTTTCCATTTTACCCCTCCTTAAAAGTGTGAATTAAACATTTCTTTGCACTTATAGTAATGGCTAAGCTGCATTACTGTATAAAATTATGAGTTTTACTTTTTGTTACGTTTTTGTCTGCTTAAAGAATTGAGCTTTCTTTAAGATAATATGTAAAAGTTGGTTTTGTGTATTAGTGACTACACCCGCAGGTTAAAAACTGCGGGTTTACAAACCCAAAACAAATTCGGAACCGAAACAAAAAAATAAGAAGAGAATTGTAAACAGGAAAATATAAAAAAGACTAACATTTAACCAAACCTGAATAATTATGAGAAAAACCGAAAAATCAATTTTTAATAGTCCTGATTTTTTCCCCGCAAAAAACGATCGCTATCGACATTGCTCCTAAAAAGGAACAATAGAATTCATTACAAACTTTCACTTTTAGAATAAAAACTAACTAACCAACCTTAAAATTAAAGAAATGAAAAAAAATGTATTTTTATTTTTTCTTGCCCTTTTTGCTGTCCTTTTTACAGGATGTCAAAATAATGAAACTGGATTTCCCAGTTCAGACAACCCAACGGTTGTTGTTGCTACAAAAGAAATTTATGGGGCACCAACCAGAAAATTTGAAATTAAAGCCACTTTGGCAGATGATTTAGGATTAAAGAGTGTACAAATTCAAATTCCTGAATTATCCCTTGATAAAGTAATCACGTTTGCTACAAATCCATTACTTAAAACGTATGATTTGAGTTATTTTTTCGAAATTCCGGCCAATAGAGGAACTTCTGAAGTTTTTAAAATCAAATTGACAATAACAGACGTTTCAGGAAATTCAATTGATGAAGATATTAATTTACGTTTAGACGGAGAATTTGCAGCTCCTGCTATTAGCATGATTTCACCTAAGGAAGGCGCCGTTATTCTTTTGTCTACCAGTAAAGAAATGCCCGTAAATTTTGTTGTTAACGATGATTCAGGTATCGATTATGTTCAGGTAAAATGTGCTGAATTGGGTATCGATGATATGATTCAGTTATCCAACAGCCCTCAATCGTATACTTTTAATAAAACCTATACCTTACCGGTAACTGCTGCTAACTATGTTTTAACCATTACGGCAAAAGATAAATTCGCAATTCCTAACACGGGAACTTTAAATATAAATATTGTGGCTACAAATGAGTATCCGGCGATTTATTTATGTGACCAGCCAAAAGGTACTAATCTTACAACGGATGCTGTGGGCGTTCCAATGTATTTCCACGAGAAAAACGGACAAGACTTCGAATTTAAATATTATGCCGACAAAGACAATAAAGAAATTTATTTCTTAGGGCAGGAATCTGATTTTGCCCCACATTGTTTTGGTCTGAATGAGTCAGGAAACTTGACAGATGATGTTGCATCCGCTCCAATTGTTTTGCCGTCAAAAGGATATTACAGCATAAAAGTAAATCCAAATACCTTAGTGTATACGGTTACTAAATATACACCTTCCAGCAAAGTCTGGGCAGATGTTGCCAATGGATTATGGCACGATGTAGAAGCGCAAAGAAGACCTTTCGTGAGTGTTTGCGGCGGAGGAATTCAGGGTGCCGACTGGGACACCTGGACTGCCTGGGTTCAAACCGGACTGCATTTGGCAAATAACCCAAATAACCCGTACCAATTACTTGGCGAATATACTTTGACAGGAACTGTGGAAGCAACTTTTACAGGACAGTGGTGGAGTCCGTCCTGGAGATTAATCAAAAATGGTATTGCTACAATGTCGCCGGGAGAAAATGGAAATGCAAAATATCCTGCCGCTCCGGGGGTTTACAAAGTTGTACTTGATACCGAGTTAGAAAGAGTCTTTATCACGAAAAAATAAGCTGTTATACGTTTAGTTATAACATTTAATTAAAAAAAATCTTACTATGAAATATAGATTTATAGGGTTATTTATTGCCATGTTGTGCAGTGTAGCAACATTTGGGCAAATAACAATAAAAGGGACTGTTAAGGATAAGGGTGCTATACCAATTCCCGGAGTTAACCTAATTGTGAAGGGAACAGGAACAACTGCTGCAACAGATTTTGACGGAAAGTTCTCTATCTCAGTTCCTAATAAAAATGCTCAGATCGAATTCTCATTTGTTGGTTTTACCAATAAAGTTATACCGGTAGGAGATAAAACAGTTTTAGAGGTGGTTATGGAAGAATCCAGCCAGGCTTTGGATGAAATTGTGGTGGTTGGTTATGCGGCTGTTAAAAAGAGCGATGTAACGAGTTCGATTTCTTCCATAAAGGGAAAAGAGCTTCAAACCATGACCGTTGGTAATGTAGCAGAATCATTACAAGGTAAAGTGGCCGGTGTTCAGATTACGGGGCAAGGTGGTCCCGGAGCACAGCCCAGGGTTTTAATTCGCGGTATTTCGACAGTAAACCTGAGTACAGACCCGCTTTATGTGGTTGATGGTATTCCGATGGGAACAAGTATCAATTTCCTGAGTAATAACGAGATTGAATCAATGGAGGTTTTAAAAGATGCATCGGCAAGTGCCATTTATGGTTCCCGTGCTTCTAATGGAGTTATTCTGATTACAACTAAAAAAGGAAAAGTTGGAAAAACCAGATTCAGTTTTGACACGAGTTCCGGTATGCAGCTTATGAATAATCCCTACAATATGGCAAATGCCGAGAGTTATGCTTCGATTATGAATAAAGCGTATAATAATTCGGGTTATGCTGATTATTTGCCTAATCCGTCTCAATACCGGGGAAAAACTACAGATTGGTGGGATGCCGGAATTAGAAAAGCTTCACCCGTAACCAATGCTTCTCTTGGAGTTAGCGGAGGTTCAGAAAAACATACTTTTTCTGTTAGTTTAAACTATTACAACTCAGAATCTATTTACGAAGTCGGAGGATGGGAAAGAATTACGATGAGAATCAATAATGATTTTAAATTCTCGGATAAATTCTCAGCAGGAGTTACTTTAAACCCGCGTTATGAAACTTACGGAGGACCTGGAAACTGGTCAGATTTTGATAAAATCGATCCCATTACGTCAATCTACAAACCGGCAGATCAATTGACAGGATTAGAAAACGAATATAGTATTTATGCACGTTCTCCATCATACATTTGGAATCCCGTTGCAGCTGTAAAACGTTATGACGATTATACAGATCAGTACAATTTAAACACAAATGGGTACCTGCAATACACGCCAATCAAAGGATTAGTGTTTCGGACACAAGCTTCTATAGAAGTTGGGGATAAGGTAAGAAGCCGATTTAACCCCGATTTCATTATCGATGCAGCACATGAAAAAGCAGAGATTAATACAATCGAAAGATGGAATACAACAAATGTCGACTGGACATGGCAAAATACAATTACCTATTCTAAAAAAATTGCAGACAAACACAATGTGTCTTTGATGGTAGGTAATACTATGGAAGAGTATAATGGCAAGGATCTTTGGGGATACGGAGAAGGTGTTCCTAACAACAGTGATGCAATGAGAGAGCTGAATGCAGCAACCAAAAATCGTAACAGTGGCGGTAACAGCTGGTCAAGTTCTCTGATGTCTTATATTTCGCGTTTTTCTTATAACTACGACAGTAAATATTACTTCACAGGAACATTTAGACGTGATGGTTCTTCAAAGTTTATGACCAATAACAAATGGGCAAATTTCCCTTCGGCTTCCGTTTCCTGGAGAATTTTAAATGAAGGATTTATGTCGTCTGCAAAAGATGTTTTAAGCGATTTAAGATTTAGAGCAGGTTGGGGTAAAGTAGGTAATCAAGGCTTGCCAACAGCCGTTTATCAATCAAACATAGGACAAGGTTTTTATCCTATCGGATCTGTGGTTACAGATACTTCTTTTCCGTCATCAATGGCGAATAAAGACATTAAATGGGAAACGGTTGAAGATATCAGTTTTGGACTTGATTTTGGATTATGGAAAAACAAACTATCCGGATCATTAGAATATTATCAGAAGAAAACAGAAGATATGTTGTTTAAGAAACAATTTCCAACCTACAGTGGTTTTCCAAATTATTCAACAATCTGGACAAATGTGGGATCAATGCAATCCAGCGGAATTGATTTATTGGTTTCTTACAAAGACAAAAAAGGAGATTTCACGTATGGAGTTGACGTGACTTTCACCACCGTAAATGTAAAAATGTTGTCATTATCTGCAAACGGAGAAAGATTATACGGAGCAGGAAACAGAACGTTAACGGTGCAAGGTGAAGAACCGGGATATTTTTATGGATATGTAGCCGATGGTTTATTCCAGAACCAAACGGAACTAAATGCGCACACAGACGAACACGGAACCAAATTACAGCCGTATGCACAATTAGGGGATATTCGTTTTAAAGATGTAAACGGCGATGGAAAACTGGACGATAAAGACAGAACTAAAATTGGTTCTCCCTGGGCAGATTATAATGTTGGTTTGAATTTGAATTTTGCCTACAAACAATTTGATTTGGTAGCAAATTTCTATTCAAGTATAGGAAACGATATTGTAAATCAGAACATTTCAGACTTATACAACGGTGCAAGTTTAACCAATAAAGTTAATGGATTAGAGCAAATGGCCTGGCATGGCGAAGGAACTTCAAATTATGTTCCGCGTTTGTCTAAAGACGATAACAACGAAAACTACACTAAATTCTCTTCTTTTTATGTAGAAGATGGTTCTTATGTGCGCATGAAAAACCTTCAGCTTGGATTTTCATTCTACAATAAATTTGGTTTAGACAAATTGAGAATCTCATTGTCAGGTCAAAATTTATGGACCTGGACAAAATACACCGGAGTTGATCCTGAAGTTGCAGGTGGAGATCCTAAGCAGGATGATGGAGTTAAAGGATCAGGTTTTGGAGGATGGAATTATCCGGTTCAGCCAACAATTTTGATGGGTCTTAATGTAGCATTTTAATAAAAACGACATGAAAAAAATAATAATAGCAATAGTAACTTTTTCATTACTGGCAGTTTCATGCAGTGATTTTATAGAAAAAGAAGAAAGAGGGACGCAAACCTTAGAGAACTACTTTCAAACTGCACAGGAATGTGAGAATTACGTTAATGAATTAACACGAAGATTGTTGATTCCTAATGATTGGTATGCATTAGTAGCGCCAAGAGTGACCAACGAAATGGCTACAGATGATGCCTGGATGGGTAACACCGGGCAGGATAACAGTGCACACAGACCGTCTTCGCAATACGTTATTACGCCTGATAATATGGGGGATATGAACAGTGCCTATACCGCTCATTATTACACGATTCAATCGGTTAATATTGGTTTGGAGAAAATGGCCGCATCACCAATTTCAGAAACTCAAAGAAATCAATATATGGGAGAATCATTATTCGTTCGTGCTTATTGTTACTACGAATTAGTGAATCTTTTTGGAGGAGTTCCGTTATATACAAAATCTCTCGGTACTGCCGATTTAAAATTACAACGCAGTTCTGCTGCTGCTGTTTATGCACAAATTGAAGCCGATCTTAAAGAATCTGCTGCAAAATTAGAAAGCATTCCGGTAAACAGAGAAGGAAGAGTAAACAAATGGGCAGCGTATGCTTTATTGGCCCGTGTATCTTTATTTCAGGAAAAATGGGCAGAAGCAAAACAATATTCAAACAAAGTGATTGCAGAAGGACCTTATGCTCTGGAAAGTGATTTCTTAAACATCTGGAATGTAAACAATCATAACGGAGTAGAATCGATTCTTGAAGCACAATCATCATCAGTTCAGGACAAAAGTTTAGGTTCGATGTTGCCAACATTATCAGGTGCAAGAGGTGAGGATAAGAAAAACTTTCCCAGTAATGATGCTCAGGATGTTCTTGATGGTTGGGGATGGTGTATGCCAACGAGTGATTTAGAGAACGCTTATCTTTCTGAAAATGATGTAATCCGTCGCAGAAGCACCATCACCAAATGGGGAGAAGCAGCTTATGGGGATGAGGTTTTAAACCCAACGCACAAATTCAGTTTAAACGATAATAAATCAGGACGTATCTGCCGTAAATATTATATT
Organism: Flavobacterium sp. ENC; assembly: GCF_020991415.1. GTDB lineage: Bacteria > Bacteroidota > Bacteroidia > Flavobacteriales > Flavobacteriaceae > Flavobacterium. The sequence goes on from NZ_JAJMOY010000003.1 coordinate 655,174, forward strand.
CCGGTAGCAACACGTCGTGCATTAGACAAAAAAGACGGGCATTTACCATTGAATATTCCGTTGATTCGTTTGGCCGAAATGTATTTGACAAGAGCAGAAGCTACTTATCATACAGGCGGAGATGCTTTGGCAGATATCAATATTTTAAGAGCGCGTGTAAAATTAGATCCAAAAACAGGGTTGGCAGGACCAACACTTTTAAAACAAATCTATAAAGAACGACGTCTTGAATTGGCTTTCGAAGGATTACGTTTATATGACATTCGTCGTGAAAAAGATCCATCAACAGGAAGACCGGTTATTGAAGGTTTAATGGGACCAAACGGAACTTTTGTTAAGTACAACCTGAATTCTGCAGATCCGTATGAAACTACAAACTTAAGAGAACCACAAGACAAAGGAATCAATTTTAATCCGGCTAAAAACCTATTGTGGCCAATACCACAGCTGGAAATTGATTTAAGTGGAGGTTTAATTACACAAAATCCCGGTTACTAATTATGAAGTTTATCAACAACAATAAAGTAAGTCTGCTGTGCGCAGGCTTGCTTTTCGCAAACTCTATTTTAGTGAGCTGCGATTCTGAAAACAATCAAAATTCAAATTCTGAATCTACTATCGCCGAATTGAGTATCAATCTCGATGCAAACCTTCAAACGATGGAAAGTTTTGGAGCTTCTGATGCCTGGCAATGTAATTTTATAGGTAAAAACTGGCCTTCGGATAAAAAAAATAAAATAGCTGATTTGCTTTTTAGCAGAGAATTTGACGCTGATGGAAATCCAAAAGGAATTGGATTATCATTATGGCGTTTTAACCTTGGAGCAGGAAGTACAGAACAAGGCGATGCCAGTGATATTAGCGACGAGTGGAGACGTACAGAATGTTTCACCACAGATGGCGTATCCTATAATATGAACAAACAGGCCGGTCAGGTTTGGTTCATGAAAGCCGCCAGAGAACGTGGTGTTGACAAGCTGTTAGCGTTCACAAATAGTGCTCCGGTTTATTTAACTCAAAACGGAAAAGCACACGCAACCATCAAAGAATATTATAATCTGAAAGATGGGAAAATGCCGGATTTAGCTGATTTTTGGGCAACATCTTTAGATAAATTAAAAACAGAACAAGGTTTAACAATCGATTATGTAAGCCCGTTTAACGAACCGCAATACGAGTGGGACGGAACCGCACAAGAAGGTTCTCCGGTTACAAATGCTGCGATTTACAGTTTTGTAAATATCCTTTCGCCAAAATTACAATCAAAAGGATTAGACGCTAAAATTGTAGTTGGTGAAGGAGGTTCCTATGAGCCTTTGTACAAAACAATTTCAGGAAAAGAAAGCAGATCCAATCAGATTGATTATTTCTTTGGTGTGAATTCAGCTAAAAATATTGCAGGATTAAGCAATGTAAAGAAAACCATTTCAGCACACAGCTATTGGCAGGCGTGGCCTTTGACAGAGTTGGTTTACTCCAGACAATCTGCCGCAACAAGAGCACAATCAGTGGCAGGATTAAGCGTTTGGTCAACTGAATATTGTGTTTTAGAAAGTCCGGGAACAGCTGAACTTCCAGGTGGCGGAGGCCCGGGAAGAGATTTAGGAATTCAGACCGCACTTTGGACGGCTCGTATCATTAGTACAGATATTGCAGTGGGAGGTGTTACTTCCTGGCAGTGGTGGACAGCGGTTAGTCGCGGCGATTATAAAGACGGATTAATTCACGTTGATGATGGTTCCAGCAAAGGAGCGGGAAATGCTGATTATTGCAAAAACGATGGTTATATTAGAGACGCCAAAATACTTTGGGCTTTAGGAAACTTCTCATTCTTCGTAAAACCGGGAATGGTAAGAGTGCAGATTCCGACTGTAGATAATGCCGCTTCCGTAAATGATGTAATGGTGACGGCATACAAAGACGCGACAACTAAAAAACTGGTTGTGGTAGCAGTGAATATCAGCAAATTGGCAAAAACATACAAGTTGAATCTTACAGGAGGAACTTTGGCAGACAATAAATTTACGCCTTATACGACTTCTGAAACGCTGAGTCTGAAAAAAGGGGCAGCAGTTGATGCTACTAATTTTGAAATTCCGGCTAAGTCAATTGTGACGTATGTTGGAACATATAAATAAGAGGTTCTAAGGGGCTAAGCTGCTAAGGGACTAAGGTTTTTGTTATATGCCTAAAAAGTTATTGTGATTAACCGTAAAGACCTTTGTCAAAATTTTAAACTTTGACAAAGGTTGTAACCGCAGTAATAACCATAATATTGTCATCCTGAGCGAAGTCGAAGGAAACAAGTAGCCCGACAAGGTTTGTCATTTCGACCAAAGGGAGAAATCACATCCAGTATTCGACAATGATTAACGAATTCTTTTGTAGAGTTCCTAGTGTGATTTCTCCTCCGTCGAAATGACAAATTGCGATTATAACCGCAGAGCATTGTCATCCTGAGCGAAGTCGAAGGACACGTAAGTAACTCTACAATCAGGAACGACAATCTTTGTAGTACTACTTGCGAAGATTTCTCCTCCGTCGAAATGACAAAATTGCGATTATAACCGCAGAGCATTGTCATCCTGAGCGAAGTCGAAGGACACGTAAGTAACTCTGCAATCAGGAACGACAATCTTTGTAGTACTACTTGCGAAGATTTCTCCTCTGTCGAAATGACAAGATTGCGGAATGATTATTTAAATACAAAAAAATAATAAAATAATGAGAATAGTATCTCTATCACTTTTACTGGTCGTGAGCTCGCTGTCTTTTGGACAGCGGGCCGTTACCATTAGCACGGATAATGTTGTACAAACCATAGACGGTTTCGGAGCTTCTGATGCCTGGAGATGCCAGTTTATCGGAAAGAACTGGCCGGAACAAAAAAGGAATGCTATTGCCGATTTGCTATTTAGTAAAGAAATTGATGCACAGGGAAATCCAAAAGGAATCGGGCTTTCGATCTGGAGGTTTAATCTTGGTGCAGGAAGTGCCGAACAAGGCGAAAAAAGTAAAGTTTCAGACGAATGGAGAAGAAGTGAATCTTTTCTGCAAGCTGACGGAACTTACGATTTTTCGAAACAGGAAGGGCAAAGATGGTTTTTACAGGCAGCCAAAAAACGCGGGGTTGAAAAATTTCTGATTTTCACAAACAGCCCTCCGGTTTATATGACAAATAACGGATTGTCTTTTGCCTCTCAGAAGAATAAACTGAATCTAAAAAGTGGAGCAATTCCAAAATTTGCCGATTTCTTAGTTCAAAGTATTCAGGGTTTGGAGAAAAAAGAGGGAATAAAATTCGATTACGTAAGTCCGATAAACGAGCCGCAGTGGGAGTGGATGCCAAAACAAGGCGATACAAATAGTCAGGAAGGAACACCGGCAACCAATCAGGAAATTTATGATGTAACGAAATCACTTTCTGAAAAACTCAATGCTAAAAAAATGAGTACAGAAATTGTGATTGCCGAGGCTGCGCAAATTGATTATTTATATGGAAATGTAAATGCAGAAAACCGCGACAATCAAATGGAGTATTTCTTCGGAAAAACAAAAACTAATATTTCAAAATTCCCCAATGTAAAAAATGCCATTTCAGGGCATAGTTATTTTACAACCTGGCCAATGGAACGACAGGTTTTAAGCCGAAAATTAATAGCGGCAAACATCAGGCAAACCCCGGGATTAAAATACTGGCAATCGGAGTATTGCATTTTAGAAAATCCGGGTGAAGCTGAAATTCCGGGAGGTTCAGGCGGAGGACGGGATTTGGGAATGCAGACAGCTTTATTTGTGGCGCGTTTAATTCATAATGATATTGCTGTTGCAAATGCCGCTTCCTGGCAATGGTGGACCGCTATCACCCGTGTTGATTATAAAGACGGTCTGATTTATCTCGATGACGGAAAAAGTACTGGAGGAACAGCTCCGGATTATGTGAGAAAGGATGGCGAATTTCATGATTCGAAATTGCTTTGGGCACTAGGAAACTACTCTTTATTTGTACGCCCGGGAATGCTTAGAGTGGATATTCCGGACCAAAACGAATTGGATGCAGCAAACGATGTGATGCTGACAGCTTATAAAGATGCCGAAAACAAAAAACTGATCATTGTGGCTGTAAACTGTGGAAAATCGGATCAGAAATATAAGTTTGACTTATCAAGAGGAACTGTAAAAAGGAATGAACTTACACCTTACATTACCTCGGATACGTCTAATTTAAAAAGAGCTGACATTCAGAAAATGGACAACCTCGAAATCCCTGCAAAATCAATTGTAACGTTTGTGGGGGAGTTAGAGTTTTAGTATTTAGTCGCAGTTTTCAGTTTTCAGTCACAGTTTTCAGTCACATTTTGAAAACTGAAAACTGCGACTGCGACTAAAAACCTGAAACCTGAAACCTGAAACAAAAAAATAACAACAAAAAAATAATAAAAGCTTAGAACCTTAAAGAAATGTTTACAAAAAAGATCTTATTACCCGTATTTCTCTTTTCGTGTTTGTCTGCATTCAGTCAGATATCATTTGGAGATTCAAAAAAAATCAATGACAACTGGAAATTCAATCTTCAGGACACTCCGGACGCTCAAAAAACAACGTATGATGATACCAAATGGCAATCGGTAAATGTTCCTCACGATTGGAGTGTAAAAGGACAATTAAGTCCGACTTTAGCAAGTTGTACCGGTTATTTGCCGGGCGGAATAGGCTGGTACCGAAAATCAATCAATATTCCTCAAAGTAAAACAGGGGAGAAAGTCTATTTGTATTTTGAAGGTGTTTACAACAGAAGTGAAGTTTTTATCAACGGACATTCTTTGGGAAAACGCCCAAATGGATATATTTCTTTTGCTTATGATGCAACTCCTTTTATAAAATACGGAGCAGAAAATACGATTTCAGTTCGTGTCGATCATAGCCAGAGTGCCGATTCAAGATGGTACACAGGTTCAGGAATTTACAGAAATGTCTGGTTAGTTTATGCAAATCCGGTTCATATTGCACAATGGGGAGTTTACGCTTATCCGGAAGTGAAAAATGGAAATGGCACTTTAAATGTTGAAGTTGAGGTTGAAAATGGCGCTTCAACAAAATCAAACATTACAGTAATTAATGAGTTAATTGCAAAAGATGGAAAATCAGCTGCAAAAACAGCTTCTAAAGTGGAAGTTGCGGCAAACAAAACCGGAAAAATCTCGGCTAAAATAAACGTAAAGAATCCTCAATTATGGGATTTGGAAAACCCGAATTTGTATCAGCTTAAAACCACTGTTTTAAAAGACGGAAAACAAATCGATGAAACAGTTACAAAAACAGGTTTCAGAACATTCACATTTGACCCAAATAATGGTTTTGCATTAAACGGGAAATGGATGAAAATGAAAGGAGTCTGCCTGCATCACGATGCCGGAGTTTTGGGTTCGGCCGTTCCAAGGGAAGTTTGGGAAACAAGACTCAAAACACTGAAAGAAATTGGCGTAAATGCCATACGTACAAGTCATAATCCGCAAGCCCCGGTTTTTTATGAGCTTTGTGATGAATTAGGATTATTGGTTTTAAATGAAGCCTATGACGAATGGGAATTTCCAAAACGTAAATGGCTGGAAGGCTGGAATTACGGAACTCCTGGATTTGAAGGAACGTTTGATATTTTTGCTGAATACGGAGAAAAAGATCTTGAAGATTTTGTTCGTCGTGACAGAAATCACCTTTCAGTTTTTGCATGGAGTATTGGTAATGAAGTGGATTATCCTAATGATCCTTATTCTCATCCGGTTTTGGATAAGGGGAAAGACGGTTTCGGACAAGCAGCTTACGGAGGTTATAAAAAGGAGGCACCGGATGCCATGCGTCTTGGAGTAATTGCAAAACGTTTGGTGGGAGCAGTAAAAAAATACGATAAATCCCGTCCTGTAACGGCTGGATTAGCAGGTGTTGCAATGTCTAACGAAACAGAATATCCCGGCGCTTTGGATATTACAGGATACAATTATACGGAAAGTAAATACCAATCGGATCATGAAAAATATCCAAACCGGGTAATTTTTGGAAGTGAAAATGTTCATGATATGGAACCCTGGCTGGCGGTAAAAAATAACAAACATATTTTTGGGCAGTTTTTATGGACAGGAATTGATTATTTAGGAGAATCCGGAAGATGGCCTTCAAGAGGATTTTACTCAGGATTAGTGGATTTTGCAGGGGTTATAAAGCCAAGAGGATATTTCCGTCAGTCATTATGGTCAGATAAACCAATGGTTTATATAGGAACTTATCCGTTGAAAAATGAAAAAGATATTTCTAAAGATGCCTGGGCCATTTGGAATTACAAAGAAGGAGAAAATATTCGTGTGGTGTGTTATACAAATGCTCAGAAAGCACGTCTGGAATTAAACGGAAAAATAGTGGGTGGCGTAAAACAATACGACGAAAAAACGGGAATTATGTATTGGGATATTCCTTATGCTCCCGGGAAATTAGAAGCAATTGGTTTAAGCAGTGACGACAAAGAAGTGAGCAGATATGCTATTAATGCTACACAGCAGCCTTTTGAATTAACAATTGCCGATACCAATATCACGATCAATAAAGAGAAAGGAGTTGCCAAAATAATGGTTCAGATCAAGGATCAAAATGGTCTGCCGGTGATGCTTTCAGACAATGAAGTGACTTGTACAATTAACGGGCCTGGGATTTTATTAGGACTCGAGGCCGGAAATAACAGCGACATGACCGATTATACAGATAATGTTCAGAGAGCATTTCACGGGCATATTGCAGCCTATATTCAGGCAACCGGTGAAGCACAACCGATCAAAGTTACTTTTACCAGTCAGTGGTTAAGACCGACTGAGGTTACCATTAATACAAAATAAGTTTTTCCTTAGATCATAAATTAGTAGTTTTTTAAATTGTCAATTAACCTGTCAGCATTTTTGGTTTTGCCGGCGGGTTAATTGTTTGTAATAAAAAAACACTATATTTAAAGTGTTATATTTACATTTATTTAAATTAAGATGAAAATAAAAAACAGAATTGCTCTGGTTTTAGGTGTTGTTTTAGTATCGGCTGCAAGTGCTCAAACTAAAAAAGTGAAAAATTCAGAGTTTAAACAATGGGCACAAACACCGCCAATGGGTTGGAACAGTTGGGATTGTTATGGTTCGACTGTTGAAGAACACGAAGTAAAAGCCAACGCCGATTATATGGTGAAAAACCTGAAAAAATTCGGTTGGGAATATATTGTGGTGGACATCAGATGGTTTGTTGAGAATGACAAAGCAGGAGGCTATAATCAGACAGATCCACGTTATGTAATCGATCAGTACGGAAGATATCAGCCCGCTTTAAATCGTTTTCCAACGGCAAAAGACGGACATGGTTTTAAACCTTTAGCAGATTATATCCACAAAAAAGGATTGAAATTTGGAATTCATATCATGCGCGGAATTCCTAAAAAAGCAGTTGAAGACAAACTGCCAATTAAAGGAACAAACGGAATTACAGCAGATCAAATCTATACTACGGCATTGCAATGCGAATGGTTAAAAGACAATTATACGATTTTGGCTGATAAGCCGGGAGCACAGGAATATTACGATTCAATATTTGAGCTTTATGCACAATGGGGTGTAGATTTTATTAAGATTGATGATTTATCAAGACCGTATCACGAAGGTGAGATTAACTTAATCAGAAAGGCAATTGACAAATGCGGACGTAAAATTGTACTGAGTACTTCGCCGGGAGAAACTCCAATTGAAGCTGCCCCACACGTAACTGAACATGCCAATATGTGGAGAATGGTCGATGACGTTTGGGACACCTGGCCACACCTTACACATTTAATGAAAGTAAGCGAAAAATGGTATCCCTACATTGCTCCGGGAACCTGGCCGGACTGCGATATGATCCCATTAGGCCGTATCTCACTCAGGGGAGAACGTGGCGAAGACAGAATGACGCGCTTAACAAAAGACGAGCAATATACCTTAATTACATTCTTCAATATTTTTAAATCGCCCTTGTTTTTTGGTGGAGATTTACCGAGCAACGATGCTTTTACTTTATCATTATTAACGAACAAAGAGGTAGTGAAAATGCATAAGGAGAGCACGGCAGTAAAACAACTTTTTCAAAAAGACGGAAAAATTGCTGTGACTTCGAAAAATCCTAAAGACGGAAGTGTTTATCTGGCGTTATTCAATATCTCGGATACTGCGACAGAAACGATTTCGGTAAATGTATCAGATCTCGGAATTTCAGGAAATGTTACCGTTTTAAATCTTTGGACAGGTGCTCAATCAAAAGTTTCAACTGCAGCAATTTCGGCAGAATTAAAACCTCATAGTTCAGTGCTTTTTCAATTAAAAGCTAAAAAATAATGAAGAAGTTTTTACTGTCTTATCGAATTCTGATTGTACTTTTTGCCGTTTTTATTTCATTTGCATTTGGTTTAAAACCAAAAGAAGACAAACCGGACAAGGTGTATCTTTTCGCGTACTCGACATCAAAAGATAATGGAAGAAACGGGCTTCATTTTGCCTGGAGTACAGATCAGAAAAACTGGTTTGGTATAGGTCCTGAATATCCTTTTTTGAAATCAGATTACGGGAGTTGGGGACCAACGGGTAAATCAATGGCCGAAGCTTTTTTAATTCAGGACGATAACGGAATTTTTCATTGTTTCTGGGGAGTGCAGGATGATGTTTTTGCAGCTGCTTCAAGTAAAGATTTGATAAACTGGACAAGACAAAGTTACATTCAGGCAATGAAAAATGTGACGAAAAAAGAATCGGGAAAATCAATTATTCAAAATATAAAAGTAAGCAAAAAAGAAGGAGCGTATGCCATTCACTGGAAGGCAGATAACACTAATTATACGAGTGTTACCAAAGATTTTAAAACCTATTCTAAAGCAATAACTGAAGACAATAACGGTCCTCAATTTAGTGAAATTACAGTACTGGGAGAAACCCAAAAAGGAACCATTACTTCGGTCGACTGGAATTTAATCGATTCGTTGATTAAAAACATGGAATCATCAAAGTTTAGAGACAAGCAAGACAACACTTCACCTAAAAGTGATAGTTTGCTGTTTGTTGGCCTGAAACCCGTAACAGCTCAAATTAGCATTGACGGAAAAGATTCTAAAAAAATAAGCAATATGCTTACCGGAATATTTTTTGAAGATATTAATTACGCTGCAGATGGTGGTTTATATGCTGAATTGATCCAGAATCGTGATTTTGAATATTCGCTGCACGATAAAAAAGGCAGCGATAAAAACTGGAATGAAACAATGGCCTGGGGCGGAAATTTTAAGGTCGAAAAGGAAAATCCGGTTCACCCTAATAATTCACATTATGCCGTACTTACAAAGAGTACCATCAGCAATTCCGGTTTTGACGGAATTCCGCTTAAAGCGAATGAAAAATACGATTTTAGTGTTTTTGCAAAAGGAGCAAAATTTACGGTAAAACTAGTTGGGTCCGGAGGAGAAACTTTGGCGCAAGCCACACTAAAACCAAATCCTTCGTGGAAAAAAATTACCGTAGTGCTAAAAGTATCAAAAACGCTAAGCGATGCGCATTTAGAAATTAGTTCTGATGGAGAAGTTGCCATTGATATGGTATCTCTTTTTCCTCAGAAAACGTTCAAAAATCATAAAAACGGACTTCGTGCTGATTTGGCTGAAACCATTGCCGATATGCATCCGAAGTTTGTGCGTTTTCCCGGTGGCTGTGTCGCTCACGGCGATGGAATAGGAAATATTTACCGTTGGAAAAACACGATCGGGCCTTTAGAAAGCCGAACTCCAATGCGTAATATTTGGGGGTATCACCAATCTGTTGGATTAGGATATTTTGAATATTTTCAGTTTTGTGAAGATTTAGGTGCGCTTCCTGTTCCGGTTTTAGCAGCGGGAGTTCCTTGTCAAAATTCATCTGACGGAGGTGCCGGACAACAATTTGGTATTCCGATGGAAGACATGGATGAATACGTGCAGGATGTTCTGGATTTAATTGAATATGCCAACGGACCCGTGACAAGTGTTTGGGGCAAAAAACGTGCTGAAGCAGGGCATCCTAAACCTTTTAATTTAAAATATGTTGGTATTGGTAATGAAGATTTGATTAGTGATGTTTTTGAAGAACGTTATCGAATGATTGTGAAAGCCGTGCAGAAAAAATATCCGGAAATTATCATTATAGGCACTGTAGGACCCTTTTTTGAAGGTACAGATTATAACGAAGGATGGGCAATTGCCAATGATTTAAAACTTCCGGTGGTAGACGAACATTATTATCAGAGTCCGGGCTGGTTTATTAATAATCAGGATTTTTATGACCGCTACGACCGCTCTGAATCAAAAGTGTATTTGGGAGAATATGCGTCCCGTGGCAATAAATTTTACAACGCTTTAGCCGAGGCACTTTATCTTACAGCGATTGAACGAAATGGCGATGTAGTTACAATGGCTTCTTATGCGCCTTTATTAGCTCGTGAGAAACACACGCAATGGAATCCGGATTTGATTTATTTTACAGGAAATGAAGTAAAACCCACAGTAAATTATTTTGTACAGAAATTGTACGGCCAAAATCCGGGCGATATTTATTTGCAGCGTAAAATAAAACTATCAGATACTACTAATGAAGTTCATAAACGAATTGGTGTGTCAGTGGTTCAGGATAATGCTTCAGGAGATTTGATTGTAAAGCTGGTCAATATGCTTCCGGTTGCGGTAATTCCATCAATTGATGTATCGAATGTAACGACGACTGAAAAAGCAAATTACACTACATTTTCAGGAAGTCCCGAGAGCACAACTGTCAGACCTATTTCCCAAACTATAACAGTAACAGAAGCATTTTCAAAAGAATTGCCTCCTTATTCATTTACTGTAATTCGTATTAAAACCAAATAATTTTTCAACTATTTAAAATTATATTTTGAAAGATGGAAACCATAATAAACAGCATGCATAATGAAAAAAACATATTTTAGCCTTGTATTATTTGTAATGATTTTTAATTGCTTACAAGCGCAGGATACTACAAAAGGAACTCCGCCTGTTATTGCTGATAAAGATTTGACCGCCTATTTATTCGTTTATTTCACCGGGAATTCTGTTGAAGAAGAAGCGGTTAGGTACGCCATAAGTGCCGATGGTTATCATTATTATCACTTAAATAATAATAAATCGGTCATCGACAGTAAAGCGATTAGTTCAACCGGAGGCGTTCGTGATCCACATATTTTACGAGGGGAAGATGGCAAAACATTTTATATGGTTTTGACCGATATGACTTCATCAAAAGGCTGGGACAGTAATCGGGCGATGATTTTGCTTAAAAGTACCGATCTTGTAAAATGGAAAAGCAGCGTCGTTAATATTCAGACTGCTTTTCCCGGAAATGAAAACCTGAAACGTGTCTGGGCACCGCAAACTATTTATGATGCGAAAGCAGGAAAATACCTGGTTTATTTCAGTTTGCAATATGCCGGAGGACCCGATAAGATTTATTATGGGTATGCGAATAAAGATTTCACCGCTTTGGAAAGTGCTCCAAAATTGTTATTTGTTCCAAAATCAGAGCGGGCTTGTATTGACGGGGATATTATCGAAAAAGATGGAATTTACCATCTTTTTTACAAAACTGAAACAGAGAAAGCAGGAATAAAAGTAGCAACAACAACCGATTTAACTTCAGGAAAATGGATTGAAAACGACAATTATCTGCAACAAACCAATGATGGTGTTGAAGGTTCAGGCGTTTTCAAACTCAACAATTCCGATGAATATATCCTGATGTACGATGTTTACACTAAAGGGAAATATCAGTTTACGAAAACTAAAGATCTGGAGCATTTCACCGTTATTGATAACGACATTTCAATGGATTTTAACCCGCGTCACGGAACTATCCTGCCAATAACGCGTTCTGAATTGAAAAGGCTTATTGCGAAATGGGGAATGCCGGAGAAATTCCCAAAAATAAATAATAATCCGGTTTTAGAAGGTTATTACGCTGATCCTGAAATTTTATATTCAAATAAAACAAAGAAATATTATATCTATCCAACAAGTGATGGGTTTGACGGATGGTCAGGAAATTATTTTAAAACTTTTTCATCAGATAATTTAACGGATTGGAAGGAGGAAGGAATTATTCTTGATCTGAGAAAAGATGTGAGCTGGGCCAACAGAAATGCCTGGGCGCCTTGTATTGTAGAGAAAAAAATAAAAGGGAAATACAAGTATTTCTACTATTTTACGGCAGCTCAAAAAATAGGTGTTGCTTCGTCAGACCATCCGGCCGGACCTTTTAAGGATAGCGGTAAAGCATTAGTAAGTACAAGGCCAGAGGGGATAAAAGGAGGACAGGAAATTGATCCGGATGTTTTTACAGATCCAAAAACGGGTAAAAGTTATTTGTATTGGGGAAATGGTTATATGGCTGTAGCCGAACTAAATGCTGATATGATTTCAATAAAATCAGGAAGTACTAAAGTAATTAAAGTTGATGATACCTTCCGTGAAGGCACCTATGTCATTTATAGAAAAGGGACTTACTATTTTATGTGGAGTGAAGATGATACCAGAAGTCCAAATTATAAAGTAAGATACGGAACTTCAAAATCGCCATTAGGGCCAATTGAAATTCCGGAAAATAATATTGTAATACAGGGAAATCCTGATATTGGAATTTATGCTACCGGACATAATTCAGTAGTACAAATTCCTGACAAAGACGAATGGTATCTGGTGTACCATAGATTTTCGTATCCGACCGGAATAAAAATGGGCGATGCCGGAGGTTTTCATCGTGAAGTCTGCATTGATAAATTAGAATTCAACCCGGACGGAACAATAAAAGAAGTAATTCCTACCCATACGGGAGTTGAAAGTTTAAAGTAGTTTTAAGTTTACCATGGCAGGCTGTCACTGATATATTAAAAGGCTGCAATTCCGACTATTTGTATTTAATGGGCCACAAGTAAAAATTGTAGTAAGGAGTTCCATTAAATTATAGGGAAATCAATAGCATTTATTGCTGTTCCAATTGTTTGGTGTAAGCAAAAGCATAAAAAAAATAGAAAGAAAAAATATTTATTAAAATTATAAATTATGTCATTAAAATTTTATTTCTTATTCACAACAATATTTTTTACCAGCCTGACTGGCTTTGCTCAATCCTATGAAAAAACAGATTTTGGGATAAAAGCATCCACTAAAACTGCCATTGTAGAAATCCAGTTTTACAGTTCTCAAATAATTCGGGTTGTAAAATATCCTGTCGGAAAGAAATTTGATAAAAAAAGCCTGTCGGTTATAAAGGCTGCTGAAAACACAAAGTTCACCATTAATAAAAAAGATAGCATTCTTTCTTTGAAGAGCACAAGTATTGAAGCCATTTTGAATCTGAATAGTGCAACAATAACTTTTAAAACAATTAATGGTAGTCCATTGTTAAGTGAAAAAACTTCAGAAGCACTTTTTACAGATTTTAATGATTCAGGTATTCAGACGAACAGCGTAGCACAATCTTTTATTCTTGATAAAAAAGAGTCAATTTACGGATTGGGGATTCTCCAAAATGGGAAAATGTCCCAAAGAAATCAAAAAATCCACATGGTACAGAATAACACTTGGGATTTTGTTACCTTTTTTCAGTCTGATAAAGGATATGGACTTTTTTGGGATAATTACTCACCAACCGACTTTAGCGATACTCCTGAAGCAACTTCTTTTAAATCTGAAGTAGGGGATGGGGTAGATTATTATTTTATGAAGAGCAACAATGCTGATGGTGTAATCGCCCAAATGCGTGATTTAACCGGGCAGGTACCGATGTTTCCTAAATGGACTTTTGGCTTCTGGCAAAGTAAAGAGCGTTATAAAAGCCAAAACGAAACCGTTGAGGTGGTAAAAAAATATCGTGATTTAGGAGTTCCGTTAGACGGAATTATTCAGGATTGGCAATATTGGGGCGATAATTATCACTGGAATGGGATGAGTTTTTTAAATCCGGAATTTTCAAAACCTCAGGAAATGATAGATGATATTCATAATTTGAATGCACATCTGCTTATTTCAATCTGGTCGTCCTTTGGCCCGAAAACACCACAATTTCAGGAGATGAAAAGTAAAAATATGCTGATGGACTTTCAGACCTGGCCACAATCAGCAAAAGAGATATGGCCGCCGGATATGAACTTCCCTTCAGGGGTACAGGTATATGATGCCTATAATCCTGAGGCAAGAGATATTTATTGGAAATACCTTAACAAAGGCTTATTTTCTTTAGGTATTGACGGCTGGTGGATGGATTCTACAGAACCGGATCATTTAGATATTAAGCTGGAAGACTTTGACAATAAAACATTTTTGGGATCCTTCAGAAAGGTCAGAAATGCTTATCCATTAATGACAGTGGGAGGAGTTTATGACCATCAACGTGCACAATCATCTGAAAAAAGGGTTTTTATCTTAACACGTTCGGCCTTTGCCGGGCAACAGCGTTATGGAGCTAATACATGGTCGGGTGATGTGAATTCTTCCTGGGAAAATCTCCGAAATCAAGTTCCTGCGGGATTAAATTTTTCTTTATGTGGTATTCCATACTGGAATAGTGATATTGGCGGTTTTTTTGCCGGTGCCTACAATAAAAATGGAAATAACGGTTCGGGGGCTAAAAATTCATCGTACCAGGAACTATACTTAAGATGGCTGCAGTTTGGAGCATTTACGCCCATGATGCGTTCCCACGGTACAGACATACCACGAGAAATATACCAGTTTGGACAAAAAGGAGAAACCATCTACGATGCTATTGAAAAAACAATTCATTTGCGTTATTCATTATTGCCCTATATTTATTCAAATGCCTGGAAAGTGACAAATGGACAGTCTAGCATGATGCGGGCTTTAGTCATGGATTTTAATCATGATGAAAGAGTCAAAGATATCAACAATGAATATTTGTTTGGTCAGTCCATACTGGTAGCCCCTGTTGTTAATGCTCAGTATACTCCTGAAGTCATCGTAAAAACTAATGAAGAGACAGGGTGGGACAAAAAAGAAAATAAGGACAATGCTAAAAATCCCGGGATAGACTTTAGCGAGAAAAAATCAAAAAAGATATATCTTCCAGCCGGAACGCAGTGGTACGACTTCTGGACCAATAATAAATACAAGGGAGGACAGGAAATTGAAAAGGAAACCCGTATTGATGAAATACCATTATATATTAGGGCAGGCAGTATTATTCCTTTTGGACCCAAAGTACAATATGCTGATGAAAAGAAATGGGACAACCTTGAAATTAGAGTTTATGAAGGAGCTGATGGTGAATTTACGCTTTATGAAGATGAAGGGGATAATTATAATTACGAAAAAGGGAAATATACGAACATTACATTCAAGTGGAACGATTCTAAGAAGGTTTTAACAATTGAAAAACAAAAGGGACAATTCGATGGAATGATCAAACAACGGCAGTTTAAAGTTGTCAGAATTTCTGCAAATCCTGAAAATCAACAAAACCTAACTAAATTTAGTAAAGTAGTGGATTACACGGGAAATACAATTTCAGTAAAAATGTAATTTTGAGTTTTGTGCAGTGAAATTACTGAAATACAACAAAGCAAACCACTCCTGTTTATTTGGATTCCAATAATAAAAAAACTAAAAAGCTATTTGAGTGTATTACTTAATGTTCTTATTTTCTTCACGCTCTTTTTGCAGATAGGTAATAAAGTTCAATGGTGAAACACCTGTTACTTTTTTAAAGGTAATGGTAAATCTGCTATGTGATGAGAAACCGGATTGATCGGCAAGATAACTTATTTTATATTTTAAGTACGTATCGTCATTTTTTAATCGGTCAATAATATAGTTTATTCGTAATTCATTTATGTAACTGGCAAAATCTTTTGATTTATGTTTATTAATGACATACGATAAGTAACGCTGGTTTATATTAAGTTCTGTTGCAACAGAATTTAAGGATATATCTTTATTCAGGTAATAATGTGACTTCTTAATATCGAGCAATCCTTTTAAAATACTCATCTCAGTCGCTTCTGACATATATTCCTTTGAAATCTCTTTTTTAGATGTTATTTCCGGATATTCTTTTTGGCTTTTTTCTGGATTTTCTTCTTCATTCGCAGGCGCTGTTTCACTTTTGTCTATAAAATCTTTAAATTTTTTATAATCCTGTTTTCGTCTAAAGATGTAGATTCCAATCGTAATTAAAACAATAAAAATACAAATACCAATAATCATATATTTACTTTTCTGATAATTAGACTGGTTATCTGCCTGTTTTTTATGAAGTGTTTTAATTAAATCATCTGCAATAATTTTACGATTGTATTCATCATCCTTATGTAGCTTTAAATTCTTTTCATTATAAGTGATGTATTTTTTGTTATCTGTTTTTTTATAAAAATCCAATAAAGATGTATATACCTCCTGCTTAAGTGTGAAAAAATTTGAATCTTCAGCTATTTGCTCGGCTTTTTGGTAATTCTGCAGCGCTTTATCATAATTGCCTGTTGAAGCATATACATTTCCAAAGCCGTTATAAAGAAAACCTTTCAAAGGGCTGTTTGAGGACTGAGAAACTTCAAGTTCTTTAGATGCTTTTTGATAATAAATTAAAGAGGAATCAACCTTTTTCATTAAAAGGTAATTTTTGGCAATAAGTTCGTCATTTACGGCTGTTTGAAAATTTACATCAATACTCGATCCGGCTTTTTTGAATAATTGATTTCCTGCTTTAAGACTTGAAATTGCTTTTGAATAATTTAAAGCATACATTTCATAGTAGGCTATTTCCTGAGATAAATTTCCCTGAAATTTATACATTTCACTTTTATTCTCGATTTTTCTGCTTACGGCAACTGCTTTATGTAAATGAATTTTCCCTACACTGTAAATATCATTTTCTCTGTACAGTGTTGATAAGAAGCCATTTATTCTTGCCTGCATAGTATAATTCTTGTCAATTATCCCAAGGCTGTCTGCAGTTTTTAAAGACGCAATGGCTTCAGTACGTAAGCCATACTGACGCAGAAGAGTCGCTTTTAGCATACAGGCTTTAATGCGTTCTAAATTATTATTTGAAATCCTGTAAAGATAATCGGTGTTTTGTAAAGCTTTTTTCGGATTTGAAGCAAGCAATATCTGGGCTGTTTCTGAAAAAATACGATCGTATTTCGAATTTTGGCAATAACTTAATTGATGTGAAAGAATAGCTATTGCAAGGAGGATAAGTGATTTTAAACGCATATAAAAAGAATAAATATAAATTAAGATACTACTATAATTACCATAGTTTCTTTTTAATTAGTCATATAGACTATATGATTTTTTAATTTGCTGAAATTTAATATAGTACAGGAAATATTCAGGAACTCTCTTTGAAAATCTAAATTTCCTGTTTATTGCCTGACAGAAACAAAAATATGCATTTTTATTCAAAACTAGTTTAAAAACTGTATTTGTATTTCCTTCTTTCTTTCATTATATCAATTGTTTCTACTCTATATAATTATAAACTCAACAGGTATTATACGATCTGTGAAACTGTTATTTGTTTATCGCAATTCTAAAAATAAAAATAAATGATTTTTTGCCTGACAATGAAGTTTATGAGGTCACAATTGAAAATATTTGAAATAAATATAACTAATTGTTTGTCAGTTGTTTATGTTTTATTTTTTAGATACGTATTTTAGTTATTGCGTAATAGGTAAAACATATTTATCCTTTTTTAAAGAGAGATTCATCAGTTTTGCACTACTATAAAAAAATGAGATCCGGATAAACAAAGCACATAAATTTTATGTGTAGGACTAATCCCAGGAATGACTAAAAAATACTTTTTTTAAATTTTAATTATATGATGAACTTTACTTTTTTGAAAATTTTAACAAACACCGTAAAGCTGAGATTAAATATATTTCTCCTCTGTTTTATATTGTTAATATGCGCGAATAAAAGTTATTCGAAAACACCTTTAGTTGCCGCTCCTGTTTTACAGGAAGGTCCGGCAAAAAAATCTTTTTATAATTCATTCTTTTTTTCAATAGTTGATTTTAATAGTATGGTAACTACCGGAACTGCTTCTCTTTTTGGGGAAAGAGTTCGAGATGCCTTGAATAACCAAAATGCAATTTTTTATACCAGTACTATAATCTTAAAGCAGTAACTATGAAAATCATTACTTCAAAAAAGAAAGAAAATAAACGCACTGAACTGGACTTTTTGTTGCATTATGCAAAAATTATTTCCACTATAGTTTTATTTTTCTTTACATCAATTATAGCAAATGCACAATGTGCACCATCAGGGTCGAATCCGGATACTGATGGAGACGGATTTGCCAACAGTTGTGATACCGATAGTGATAATGATGGAATTACAGATATTGTTGAGGGTCGCTTTACGTGTACAAATTCTGTAACTACAAGTATGAACACCGTACCGTATCCTTTAAATACGCTGTTCAATGCCGCGCAGAATACGACACCAGTTACAATTGACAACCTTTCCTACGGCACATTAAACTTTACTGCCTCCTTAGTTGGGACTGCAACGTGGGGTGCTGCCAGCGGTACATCTGGAAATGTCAATCGTGTAGGAGGTGTTCAGATTAAAAACAACTTTTCGGCTGTTGGTGACTATATTTATTTACAACCTATAAATACCAGAACAACGAATACGGGTGCAGTGGCAAATCCTAGTAATTATGCATTGTATACTTTACTACTTCCCTATAAAACGGATAACTTTCAGTTTATTTCAGCAGGATTGAATTCTGACGATGCTTACGAAATTTATGCCTTCAACGGGGCTACTCCAATTCCTTTAAATCCCTCTAACCTTTCTAATTTTAGCCCTGCATTGGGAACGGCAGGTACATGGACCGTTAGTGACTTGGGGAATGGATTAAAAGTTACAAATGCTCTTGCAGCGGGTGGTGCTGATGTTGATCAGAACCTATTTACAACTACAATTACGGGAGCGGTTACACGAATTGAGATACGATCTTATAAAAACCTCACAGGAACCAATTCTAATACTGTTACAACTGGAATTACAAGTTTGATTTATTGTTCCGATTATTCCATAGTTGATTCTGATGCTGATGGAATATCCAATTATCTTGATTTAGACTCTGATAATGATGGTTGCACAGATGCCAACGAATATTATAATTCAGCAATTGCGGATGGTGGTGATGGTGGTACTTATGGCACAGGAACGCCTTTAGTAGGTTCGGAAGGTCAGGTCACCACGGCATCTTATACAGGTAATTATAACAATGTAACCGTTGCCACACAACTTAATATTACCTCACAGCCATCGAATTCAATTGTAAATGCGGGAGCTAATACCAGTTTCACAGTAGGTGCTACCGGAATAAATACTACTACATTTAACGCAGGTACCGCTAATTATACCATACCACCGGCAACAAATGCAAATGCTGGCCTTGTTTATCAGTGGCAAATAAGCACTAACAGTGGCTCGACATGGACCAATATAAGCAATGGAGGGCAATATAGTGGAGCAACTACTGCTTCGCTTTCAGTAAACAATACAACTGCCGCTCAAAATGGCAATCAATTTAGAGCTGTAGTTTCTCATAGTGGAAAAATTTGTCCAATAATATCTAATACTGCTCAAATAACAATATTGCAAGCCAATGTAGGTATTACCAAAACAGTTAATAATCTTACTCCAAATATAGGGAGCAACGTCATTTTTACTCTGACTGCAGACAATGCAGGACCGAACAATGCTGCAGGGGTTGAAGTTACAGATGTACTGCCGAATGGCTATACTTTTGTTAGCGCTACACCAAGTGTTGGGACATTTAACAGCGGGACAGGATTATGGACCGTTGGTACTTTAAACAATGGAGCCAACGCTACCTTAACAGTTACTGCTACTGTAAATGCTACAGGAAACTATGCCAATACAG
>NZ_JAJMOY010000030.1 GCF_020991415.1 Flavobacterium sp. ENC
GATCTTTCCATTGGGGGTTAACGGGAATTTTTCGATGCCCGTCAGGTAGGTTGGAATCATGTATTCCGGTAAACAGCCGGTCAGGTATTTTCTCAGCGAGTTGCTTTCTACCTCTTCGCCGGTGTAATAACCCGCCAAGTGTTTCTCGCCATCGATTTCCATTCCCACCACCACACTTTGCTGTACGCCTTCATAGCTTAACATCGCCGAGATGATCTCTTCCAATTCGATTCGGTAACCACGGATTTTGATCTGATGGTCAATTCGGCCGTAGTATTTTATGCTGCCTTCCTCGTTCCACATACATAAATCCCCAGTGTTGTACATCACGGTATTTTCCTGGTACGGATGAGCAATAAAAGCTTTTGAAGTCAGTTCTTCCTTGTTTTGATACCCAACGGCAATTCCGGCCCCGCTCATGTACAGCGTTCCGATCACGCCAATAGGCACCAGTTGCAATTCTTTGTCTAAGATGTACGACTGCATGTTGTCGACAGGCCGTCCGATGTACTGAATGTCCTGGGTTTCTCTTACCTTTTTATAAGTCGAATATACCGTAGTCTCTGTTGGACCGTACATATTCCAGATGCTTTCCGAATATTGGATAAGTGATTCTCCAAGGGATAACGATAATGCTTCTCCTCCTGTAATCACACGCACTTTATCGCTTCCTTCCCAGCCGGCATCTACCAGCATCTGCCAGAAGCCCGGTGTGGCCTGCATGATTGTCGGATCGTGTTTGTCAAACAATTCGATGATCG
>NZ_JAJMOY010000031.1 GCF_020991415.1 Flavobacterium sp. ENC
CTGTTGAAGTCGCGGTATCGCAATTCCCCGGATTGTTGATTTCACAGATGGTATATTCTAAATTATAACTTCCTGCCGGTGTATTGGCCGCCACTGTTACTGTTCCGTTTGTATTGATAGTCAGTCCTGCCGGTATCGGAGTCGTTACCGTTAGTTTTACGTCTCCCGGATTGGTTCCGATTACAGCTTGTGCTGCGTTTACGGTGTCACCTGCGATTAAGGAAACTGTTGTGGTTCCGCCTGCATTTCCGTTGATTGAGCCTAGGTTGTCTGCAACAGCATCAATTGATGGTGCTGTGATTGTTACCTGCACTTGGTTTGAACTGCAGTTTGTTGGGTTTAACAACTCACAGATTTCATAGGTCAGTTGGTAAGTTCCTGCCGGAGCGTTGGCTCCTAATATCGCATTTCCATTAAAATCTACGGTCAAATATCCTTTTGGATCGGCTGTAGTTACTGTCAGTTTTACGTCTGATGGAATTAAGGCTGCCCCGTTTTTAGTGTCATTGTCAAAAACATTTATTAGTGTCTTTGGCGTATTCGAACTAAGGGTTGAAGGAACTGCATCTAAATTCGCTACCAAAGTTGCTGCTGTAACTACAACTGTTGAAGTCGCGGTATCGCAATTCCCCGGATTGTTGATCTCACAGATGGTATATTCTAAATTATAAGTACCTGCCGGTGTGTTGGCCGCCACTGTTACTGTTCCGTTTGTATTGATCGTAAGTCCTGCT
>NZ_JAJMOY010000032.1 GCF_020991415.1 Flavobacterium sp. ENC
GCCATCAACCGGAACATGGACAGCACCGAACTGGAGTGTAGGGGGACTTGCCAACGGGGCCAGCGCAACGCTGAGCATCGTGGCTACGGTAAACGCAACAGGTTCATACAGCAATACCGCTGTTATTACCGGATTGGAAAATGACCCGACACCGGGCAACAACACCGATACAGAAACACCAACGCCGGTTGCACAGACCAACCTTAGCGTGGTGAAAACAGTAAATAATACGACACCAAATGTTGGTGATAACGTAACCTTTACCATTACGGCTTCGAACGCTGGTCCAAGTGCTGCGACGGGAGTTTCGGTAAACGATGTACTTCCTTCGGGGTATACCTTCGTGAGCGCCACACCAAGTGTTGGGACATTTAACAGCGGGACAGGATTATGGACCGTTGGTACTTTAAACAATGGAGCTAACGCTACCTTAACAGTTACTGTGACTGTAAATGCTACAGGAAACTATGCCAATACAGCAACAATTACTAGTACTACATCCGATCCAACACCAGGCAACAATACCGATACAGAAACACCAACGCCGGTTGCACAGAGCAACCTTAGCGTAGTGAAAACGGTAGACAACGCTACACCAAATGTTGGTGATAACGTAACCTTTACCATTACGGCTTCGAATGCGGGTCCAAGTGCTGCGACGGGAGTTTCGGTAAACGACGG
>NZ_JAJMOY010000033.1 GCF_020991415.1 Flavobacterium sp. ENC
ACGGCTTCGAACGCGGGTCCAAGTGCTGCGACGGGAGTTTCTGTAAACGACGTACTTCCTTCGGGCTATACCTTCGTGAGCGCCACCCCATCAACCGGAACGTGGACAGCACCGAACTGGAGTGTAGGAGGTCTTGCCAACGGGGCCAGCGCAACGCTGAGCATCGTGGCGACTGTAAAAGCAACAGGTTCATACGGCAATACCGCTGTTATCACCGGATTGGAAAATGACCCGACGCCGGGCAACAATACCGATACAGAAACACCAACGCCGGTTGCACAAACGAACCTGAGCGTAGTGAAAACGGTAGACAACGCTACACCTAATGTTGGTGATAACGTAACTTTTACCATCACGGCTTCGAATGCGGGTCCAAGTGCTGCGACGGTAGTTTCGGTAAACGACGTACTTCCTTCGGGGTATACCTTCGTGAGTGCCACCCCATCAACCGGAACGTGGACAGCACCGAACTGGAGTGTAGGGGGACTTGCCAATGGAGCCAGCGCAACGCTGAGCATCGTGGCAACCGTAAAAGCAACAGGTTCATACGGCAATACCGCTGTTATTACCGGATTGGAAAATGACCCTACACCGGGCAACAACACCGATACAGAAACACCAACGCCGGTTGCACAAACGAACCTGAGCGTAGTGAAAACGGTCGACAACGCTACACCT
>NZ_JAJMOY010000034.1 GCF_020991415.1 Flavobacterium sp. ENC
ACGTCGTTTACAGAAACTCCCGTCGCAGCACTTGGACCGGCGTTCGAAGCCGTAATGGTAAAGGTTACGTTATCACCAACGTTTGGTGTCGTATTATTTACTGTTTTCACCACGCTAAGGTTCGTTTGTGCACCAGGCGTTGGTGTTTCTGTATCCGTGTTGTTGCCCGGTGTCGGGTCATTTTCCAATCCGGTAATAACAGCGGTATTGCCGTATGAACCTGTTGCTTTTACAGTCGCCACGATGCTCAGCGTTGCGCTGGCCCCGTTGGCAAGTCCCCCTACACTCCAGTTCGGTGCTGTCCATGTTCCTGTTGACGGTGTGGCGCTCACGAAGGTATACCCCGAAGGAAGTACGTCGTTTACAGAAACTCCCGTCGCAGCACTTGGACCGGCGTTCGAGGCCGTGATGGTAAAGGTTACGTTATCACCAACATTAGGTGTAGTATTATTTACTGTTTTCACTACGCTCAGGTTCGTTTGTGCACCAGGTGTTGGTGTTTCTGTATCGGTATTGTTGCCCGGCGTAGGGTCATTTTCCAATCCGGTGATAACAGCGGTATTGCCGTATGAACCTGTTGCTTTTACGGTAGCC
>NZ_JAJMOY010000035.1 GCF_020991415.1 Flavobacterium sp. ENC
CGGTGTAGCGTTGTCCACCGTTTTCACTACGCTAAGGTTGCTCTGTGCAACCGGCGTTGGTGTTTCTGTATCGGTGTCGTTGCCCGGTGTCGGGTCATTTTCCAATCCGGTAATAACAGCGGTATTGCCGTATGAACCTGTTGCGTTTACGGTAGCCACGATGCTCAGCGTTGCGCTGGCTCCGTTGGCAAGACCTCCTACACTCCAGTTCGGTGCTGTCCACGTTCCTGTTGATGGGGTGGCGCTCACGAAGGTATATCCCGAAGGAAGTACGTCGTTTACAGAAACTCCCGTCGCAGCACTTGGACCCGCATTCGAAGCCGTGATGGTAAAGGTTACGTTATCACCAACATTCGGTGTCGTATTATTTACTGTTTTCACCACGCTCAGGTTCGTTTGTGCAACCGGCGTTGGGGTTTCTGTATCGGTATTGTTGCCCGGTGTAGGGTCATTTTCCAATCCGGTGATAACAGCGGTATTGCTGTATGAACCTGTTGCTTTTACGGTAGCCACGATGCTCAGCGTTGCGCTGGCCCCGTTGGCAAGACCTCCTACACTCCAGTTCGGTGCTGTCCACGTTCCGGTTGATGGG
>NZ_JAJMOY010000036.1 GCF_020991415.1 Flavobacterium sp. ENC
AATGGTAAAGGTTACGTTATCACCAACATTTGGTGTCGTATTATTTACTGTTTTCACAACGCTAAGGTTGGTCTGTGCAACCGGCGTTGGGGTTTCTGTATCGGTGTTGTTGCCCGGTGTCGGATCATTTTCCAATCCGGTAATAACAGCGGTATTGCCGTATGAACCTGTTGCTTTTACAGTCGCTACGATGCTCAGCGTTGCGCTGGCCCCGTTGGCAAGTCCCCCTACACTCCAGTTCGGTGCTGTCCACGTTCCGGTTGATGGGGTGGCGCTCACGAAGGTATAACCCGAAGGAAGTACGTCGTTTACAGAAACTCCCGTCGCAGCACTTGGACCCGCATTCGAAGCCGTGATGGTAAAGGTTACGTTATCACCAACATTCGGTGTAGCGTTGTCTACCGTTTTCACTACGCTCAGGTTGCTCTGTGCAACCGGCGTTGGTGTTTCTGTATCGGTATTGTTGCCCGGTATTGGATCGGATGTAGTACTAGTAATTGTTG
>NZ_JAJMOY010000037.1 GCF_020991415.1 Flavobacterium sp. ENC
CTAACGGAGCTGTGACGGATCTTTACCCCTTTCGGGGTTCCGGTAGAACCTGAGGTATAAATCATATACGCCAGATCTTCTTCATGGATTGCAGCAGAGGCTAACTCACTGCTATGATCGGAAAGTTCTTCTATATGGTCCGGCAGGATCATTACATTAATTCCTGATTCGTCTGTATAGGGCGTATCTGAAATCAATAACGCTGCACGGCCATCTTCTAAAATGTAACTAATTCTTGAGGTCGGGTAACTTTTGTCAATCGGCAGATAAATACCGCCCAGTTTCAGGATACTTAACATCGGGATCAGCATCCATTCGCTGCGGTCCAATAATAAGCCTACACAATCCCCCTGTTGGATACCGTAAACATCTTTCAGGTAATTCGATAATTGGTTCACAGCGGCATCCAATGCTCCGTAATTCAGTTTTCGATCTGCATAACAAACGGCAATGGCTTGCGGT
>NZ_JAJMOY010000038.1 GCF_020991415.1 Flavobacterium sp. ENC
GCCGCAAGCCATTGCCGTTTGTTATGCAGATCGAAAACTGAATTACGGAGCATTGGATGCCGCTGTGAACCAATTATCGAATTACCTGAAAGATGTTTACGGCATCCAACAGGGGGATTGTGTAGGCTTATTATTGGACCGCAGCGAATGGATGCTGATCCCGATGTTAAGTATCCTGAAACTGGGGGGTATTTATCTGCCGATTGACAAAAGTTACCCGACCTCAAGAATTAGTTACATTTTAGAAGATGGCCGTGCAGCGTTACTAATTTCAGATACGCCCTATACAGACGAATCAGGAATTAATGTAATGATCCTGCCGGACCATATAGAAAAACTTTCCGCTTATAGCAGTGAGTTAGCCTCTGTTGCAATCCATGAAGAAGATCTGGCGTATATGATTTATACCTCAGGTTCTACCGGAACCCCGAAAGGCGTAAAGATCCGTCACAGCTCCGTTAC
>NZ_JAJMOY010000039.1 GCF_020991415.1 Flavobacterium sp. ENC
TACAAATTGCCCGATGGCAGTTACAAGGCCTCAGTGGTTGAAATCTATCCGGACAAAGCTGCCCCACAAGAAGACCAGTCTATGGAGGGCGGAAATTTTAACGGATATATCAGCGTCTGGGATCTCAAGAAAGGATTTGTAAAAGCAGCCCAGTTTAAGAACAATCACGCTGTGGAAGACGGAATTGTGGAAGTGTTGGACAGAGAGAATCCGGTGACTAACAAAGCGGCGCCAATGCCTTGTGAAGATTGTATGAGAGGAGGCGGAGGTGATAATCCTACTATTGAGGGAGGAGAGTTAAGGGACGTTGTTGTAATAGGAAAATCAGGTAATTCAAGAGGTTATTTCTCCAGTTATTATTACAGTCCTAGAAGTCCTGTTGTAAGCAGCGGATTTACTCCTGATGCGTATACTTCTAATCGGGGTGGTAGTAGTGA
>NZ_JAJMOY010000004.1 GCF_020991415.1 Flavobacterium sp. ENC
CAAGTATTGGAATTTGGGGCTTGTCCCGCTGGCTGTCGGGATTGGAGATTTGTATTTATACCTCAGTGCGTTAGGGATCGCAGCGATATCCTTTTGCGGGGAATGTCAGATCTGTAAATAGCCACGTGAAGCAATCCCGCAAAAGATTTAGCGAAGAGCACGGCCCAAAGGGAAACGCCCAAAAGTAATACCTGATGATGTTTTAAGAAGTGATTTTCTTGATGGATTTTAACCGCAAAGCACGCAAAAGGGTTTACTAAATCCTCTGAAATCGCAAAGGACGCAAAGCTGTGCGGAAAGTATTGGAATTTGGTGCTTGTCCCGATGGCTGTCGGAATTGGAATTTTGTATTTATACCTCAGTGCGTTAGGGATCGCAGCGATATCCTTTTGCGGGAATCCCAAACCTGTGACGAAGCCGGCCTAAATCAATTCCGCAAAAGATTTAGCGAAGAGCCCGGCCCGAAGGGAAACGCCCGGATGAAATACACATGTAGTAAGAATTGATTTGTTGATGGATTTAACCGCAAAGTGCGCAGAAGGGATTTGAAAATGACTTTAAATTGCAAGGTACGCAAAGCTGTGCGGCAAGTATTGGAATTTGGTGCTTGTCCCATGGCTATCGGAATTGGAATTTTGTATTTATACCTCAGTGCGTTAGGGATCGCAGCGATATCCTTTTGCGGGTATCCCAAACCTGTAGCGAAGCCGAACTAAACCAATTCCGCAAAAGATTTAGCGAAGAGCCCGGCCCAAAGGGAAACGCCCAGATGAAAAATAGCTGATGTAGTAAGAGATAATTTGGCTAAATTAGGATTGGAATTTTTTTATCTACTCAAGGTGTAGTAATTAACAATTTGCAAAGGGATAATAAAAATATTCTTAAAATATAAGTAACTGTAAGTATGTAATAGAAAAAAACAGCAACAAAAAATATTGTAACTGTTTAATTATTTTTTTTCAGATTTTATAACTTATTATCGTTGACATCATTGATAAACCGGATAACTCCGCTCATAAAAACTTTTTGATCATCCCACATGGCCAGGTGACTTCCGTTTGGACAATATAAATAACGTCCGTTCTGAACTAGCTTACTTTGCTCTTCCATTGCTTTAGGATCCATCGTATCATATTTAGCGCCAATCATGAGGGTGGGGGTTGCAATTTCATGCAGGCGATTCTTAATATCCCATTTGGCTAAACGACCGCTTATACCAAATTCGCTTGGTCCTTGCATCAATGTATAGATTTCTCCATTAACGTGTTTACTGGCACGGTTTAATCCGTCTGGCCATTCTTTTAATCTGCACAGGTGTTCTTTGTAGAAATTAGGAATTAAAAGTTCCATATAACGTGGATTGTTAAAGTCTTTTTTAGCTTCCAAAGACCTGATTTCTGCCAATATCTCCGGTTTCATTTGTTTGGCTAATACTTCATCAGCATATTTGCCATATTCCGGAGCACTGGCTACCATATTGGAAACTAACAGTCCTTTTAGATTTTTTTGGTATTTTAAGGCATATTCCATGGCCAGAATTCCTCCCCACGAATTTCCTAATACATAAAAATTATTTTTATCTGCTCCAATAGCTTTTCGAACCTGCTCTACCTCTTCTACAAATCTTTCGGTAGTCCATAAGCTGCTGTCCTTTGGCTGATCACTGTAATAGGATCCTAATTGATCGTATTCATAAAATTCAAAGCCTTCACGCTGAAAAAAAGTTTCAAAGCATTCCATATATTCATGAGTCATCGCCGGTCCTCCGTGCAAAAGCAATACTTTTATCTTCGGATTAGTACCAAAACGTTTTGTCCAGACTTTAAAATCCCCTACAGGTGTTTTAATTGGAATCATTTTTACACCGGCTGATTCTACAGCATCCTCCTGATTATAGGTGAAATAGTTGGAAAGGGAATCTGATTTGGGCTCGTTTTTACAGGAACAAAAGACTAAGAGTACTAATAAGAGGAGAGTAGAACGCATATTTGTTGGAATTAAAGGATAAGGGATTAAATTTCTTTTAAACTAAATTACAAATTAAAATTCGATAAATAACTGAGCTGTTAATTGGGTACTCTTTTTGTCTGTTTGATATATTAATCTATATGTTTTCTAAAAAAGTGACCAGATTAATATCCTCATTTTGAATATTGAGTTTCTTTCTCAACCTTGCCCTTGCCACATTCAGACTGTTATAAGACTGACGTGTAAGTGCGCAAATTTCTTTTGTGGTCATGTTTAACCTTAGAAAGGCACAAATCCTTTTCTCATTGAGTGTTAAGTCCGGATATTTAGTGTTTAATCGTTCATAAAATTCGTTATAAACCTGACTAAAGCGGACTTCAAATTCTTTCCAGATATCGTCATCCTGAGCGCTTTTAATGTCTATTATTATCTTTTGAATAACTTCCTGATCATTTTTCTTCATTTGCTTTTTCAAATCTACCAAACGATTTGAAATTTCAGTATTGAACTCGTTCTTTTTTAGGAGGTACATGATATTCGTTGTAAGCTCTTTGTTCTTAAACTCTAATTCTCTTTTTAAAGTGTTTTCCCGCAATGAAAGTTCCTTGTTACTCAATTCAGCGCTTTCTTTTGCCAGTTGCTGAATTTTGGCTTTGGTTTCCTGAAGCCGATACATAATGATAGCGATAATAATTCCCAGAATTAAAACGATAGCAATAATAGAGTATACAAGTTCTTTTTGGCTTTGCGCTATTTTGGCAGTTTGGTTTTCTTTATCAAATTTGTACTGCATTTCTGCCCGGGTAATCTTTTTTTGGTTTTCTTTATTAAA
This sequence comes from Flavobacterium sp. ENC, assembly GCF_020991415.1. Lineage (GTDB taxonomy): Bacteria > Bacteroidota > Bacteroidia > Flavobacteriales > Flavobacteriaceae > Flavobacterium. Next base: position 2,801 of record NZ_JAJMOY010000004.1, read on the forward strand.
AAGGCTGTCGCTTAAAGACTTATATGCAACGTGATAGTTGTAGGCATTTTTGTAATCTCCTTTTCCGGCCATTACAAGGCTAAGTTCGTCTAAAACGGATGCTCTTGAAGAGGATGAATTCGCTTGTTTACATAGCTTAAGACTGTTAAGCAAGTATTCTTGTGCTTTATCAAATTGTTTTTTTTCTTTATAAAGCCTTCCTAAGTGATAATTGGATTTGCATAGCCCGAATATATCGGATTCTTGTTTTCTGATATTAAGGGCTTCTATAAAAATGGCTTCAGCAAGGTCATAGCGTTTTCCTTTAAGATAGATAATTCCCATATTGGAATATACGGAGGACAGATTTTCATTGTCCTTTGCCTTTTTGCTGTGTGTCGAGGCCTGCATAAAATACTCAAGCGCGATATCGGTCTGGTTTTTATTATCATAAATAATCCCAATATTATTGAGTACTTTTCCTTTGATCTGGTGCTCTTTAATTGGATCTTTTATAATTTTTTTATTCAATAAGTCTTCTACCTGCTTGAATTTTACAAGAGCTTTCTCAAAATCTGTCTGATAAAAATAGACTAGGGCAATACTGTTATAGACTTTTAGGATATCTTTTTGAGGAGGGTATTGTTCATAAATTTTCAGTGCTTTTAACTGATATTCGAGGCAAATATCAATGTTGCCTTTTAAAAGATTGGCATTTCCTATATTGGAGTACACTCTTCCTAAAAGGGTGTCCGTAATTTTTTTCTCAAAGGGTAATGCCTTTTTATAATAGAACAATGCAGAATCCAGGTCTCTTTTTTCTAATAGATGTCCCGTTTGAAGCAGCAGATCCACCTTTTTATCCGGTTCAGTACTTTTCTGATATTGAAGTGTAAGACGATCAATATTTTGTGAAAACAGTACATCACAACAAAACAGTAAGATCCCTATATATAGCTGTGAATACTTCAATTTAATTTAATTTTATCCGCTAAACTATGAATTATTTTCGAGTTTTAGAATTATCATTTATGGGATTTGTAAAAACTTTTTTTAAAATTCAGTACAACATCACCTGTAAGGATTTAAAATATACAGCGGATTATTTGCTTGCTCTTATTTAATGGGAGAGTACCCATTAAAAATATCCAGACTTTATAAATAAGGATTTTAGTAGCACTTCCACTTCTAAAATTACTATTCCGCTATACCCATACGTAAAAAAAACTTCGGTAAAAAAAACGCATTTTAAATAGGGTTAAGTCTTGTTTTTAATTCTATAATCAGTGAAAATTTTATTCATGTAAATACTTTGTGTACAGTGTTTTATGGTTACTTGTTATACAAATGTAATGGTTGTTTATTCTCTATATATAAGATGTAACTATTCTTCAAAGCCGAACTATTTGATTTTTCCATATTCTTGTTGCGAAACATTTAATGTTTTGTTTAAATAGCAGACTATTTTCATAAAAAATTATGATTAGTAATTAAACTTAAGTAGGATCTATTGCCAATACATTGAATTATTAACTAACCAAAAAACAACTTTAATGACAAATTATTACAAAAGAGGAAATCGATTATTATGGTTTTTTATTTTTTCGCTTTGGTCTGTTTTTTCCTTTGGTCAGCAAGCGACCTTTAAAGAAGGTGTCAAACAAGGTTCTGTAAAGATTAAATTTTCAGGACAATTGTCACAAACTTTAAAGAAAATGAATGTGACTACAGGGAAAAAACTTACAACAGGAATTCAGGCATTTGACAAGGTCTCTGCTAAGGTTGGAGCCCGGAATATGCATAGGCTGTTTCCTGAAAACCCTAATCCGATATTAGAAGCAAAATTGCGAAAGCACAAACTTGATTTATGGTATGTTGTAGATATTGACGCGAACCAGAGCGTTAAAGAAGCAGTTCAGAAGTATAAAGGAATTGCTGAAATTGAGACTGCTGAAACAGAGAAGCAAAAAGTGCTTTCGGATTATAATTTTACACCAGTTAAAAGTATTCCTAAGAAGAAAACTTCCGGAGCAGCTTCTTATTTTAATGATCCCAGTTTGCCGGATCAATGGCATTATAATAATACAGGACAAACGGGATATCCGAATGGTTCCGACATTAATTTATTCAAAGCGTGGGATGTCGTAAAGGGTAATCCGAATATTATAGTTTCAATACATGATCAGGGAGTAGATATTGAGCACCCCGATTTAAAAGCGAATATCTGGACCAATTTAGCGGAGCTTAATGGGGTTCCCGGCGTTGATGATGATGGAAATGGTTATACGGATGATATTCATGGATGGAATTTTGACAAAAATACCGGAGCTATTGAAGCGCAACCGCACGGAACTCACGTAGCGGGTACAATAGCTGCCGTAAACAATAATGGGATAGGTGTCTGTGGTGTTGCCGGAGGCAGCGGAAATAATGATGGTACCAGAATAATGTCGGTTCAGACGTTAGGAGGCGGCAGCTTTGAGGAAAGTTATATTTACGCAGCCAATAATGGTTCTGTAATTTCTCAAAACAGTTGGGGATATACCAGCCCGGGAAATTTTGACGAATCGATCAAAGAGGCGATAGACTATTTTATTGCTGAAGCGGGAGATTTTCCCAATAGCCCAATGAAAGGGGGTATAGTAATTTTTGCCGCAGGAAACAGCAACTCTGATGGAGACTGGTATCCGGGACATTATGAAAATACTTTATCTGTAAGTTCTATTGGACCAAACTGGGAAAAAGCCAGTTACTCTAATTACGGTACCTGGGTAGACATTGCTGCTCCTGGAGGAGAAACTGATCTGGGTTCAAAAAATGGTGTTTTAAGTACATTGCCTAAAAACCAATATGGTTTTTATCAGGGAACTTCGATGGCTTGTCCACACGTTTCCGGTATTGCGGCACTTGCTCTGGCAAATCGTAAAAGTCAGTTAACACCAGAAGTTTTGAGAACAAAACTTATAACAGGTGTTGTTGATATTGACAGTCATAATCCTGACTACGCAGGAAAATTAGGTTCAGGACATATAGATGCATTTTTGGCCATTCAAAATAATGCCGGTGTTACTCCAAATGCTATTACCGATTTAGCTTTAAAAGGAATCGCACAGGAATTTGCTAATTTATCCTGGACTGTTCCAACTGATACAGATGATATGCAGCCTGTGGATTTTCGTATTTACTACAGTACTTCACCTATAACAAAGAGTAATATTGCATCGGCACAATATGATATTATTAAAAATACCGCTCTGCCGGGAGAAATTATTACTCATTCGGTTAACGGACTTTTGGGACTTACATCCTATTATTTTACCGTGATTTCGGGTGACAGATGGAATAATTTATCTGAATTATCGAATATTGTCCAGGGTACCACAAATGAGGGACCAAAAATAGATGTTGATAACACTAGTAAGGACATTGTAATTGATGTGGATGCCAGTACTTCTTTTAAAGGATCACATGAAATGACAATCTTAAACAACGGAGAAGGGGTTTTGAGATGGGAGTTTGCAGCTCGTCATAAAGATGCTTCTCTTTCCTATTCTGCCAAAAACATACACTATCCTTCTGCTAAAACAACAAAAGTTGCGGCTGCAGGTAAAGTAGGCAGAAGAAAATCTCAGATTGCAGCATCTTCTAAAACTGCAACTGCTAAAGCTTCTGAATTTAATCCGCAAGAAAAAAGTTTTTGTGATTACCCTACAGATCTTATTGGAGATACCGATGTGAATATTCCAAATTCAGCTGCCACAAAATATGTGGTCAGCGAAACGGATGGTTTCAATCTGACACAAATTGTGAGTTACCTTCAGGTAGATCCTGCATTAGGCCCTGTAGTTTTTGAAGTTTATAAAGGAACTCAGCTTAAGAAAGAAAATCTAATTTATGCACAGGAATATAGGCCTGCAAGTGCCGCTCAGGGTTATGCATATGTTACATTAGATGAACAATTGTATTTTCAGCAAGGAGAGACTTTTTGGGTTGTAATGCATATTCCGGCAGGAAATCTTTATCCTTTATCTATTGGTTACGAGAATTCACCGGAAGGATCTGACAATTGTTTTATTTCTTTTGACTCAGGACAAACCTGGGGACCATTAGGCGTTGCACTGGATAGCAATGATTTTGCATGGTTTAGTATTGCGAGAAGCCAAAACAAATATTTAGGAGAATATCTGTCGATGGATCCTGCTAACGGAGAATTAAATGGAAATACGACACAAAACACAACTCTTTCAGCCGATGCCTCTAAGCTGATTAACGGTACTTATCATGCAAATGCTATTTTAAAATCTAATGATGGAACGAACAGAGCGCTGAAGCTTCCGGTTACTGTTAATGTATCAGGTCAGCAGCCGGTTCTTAAATCTGTTGAAAAACTGGACTTTTCCAGTGTTTTTAAAGGGACTTCCAAGGAAATGGAATTTGTAGTTAAAAATACAGGATTGGGTAATTTCAATGATATTGCCGTAAATATTTCTAATCCAAATTTCCAGCTTACCAGTTCAGCTCCGAATCAAATTACTGCGGATAGTGAAGTGCTGCTGAAAGTTAAATATACACCAAATGCTACAGGAAACGATAATGGTTTTGTAACGCTCACTTCTGCCAGCAGTCCGAAAACACTAAGAGTTATTTTATTCGGAGTAAGTGCTGAGCCTGCCAAAATAGTGGTGGATCCAATGACGCAATTGATTGATAATGTTGCATTGGGAGATCAGGTAACGGCTTCGGTTACCGTTAAAAACGAAGGCCAGGCGGCATTGAAATATTTTATTCCAAAATATGACCAATCCGGAACAAGTGACACGTGGGAAGGCGGTTATCATAAATACGGATATAAATACCGTACAAATTATGCTTCTGAAAGTGCTCCATTAGCTTACGAATATCAGGATATTTCAGGTTCAGGAACAGATATTACCAATTATTTTAAAGCAGAGGCTGACAGGTACTTTCCTGTTGAAATGGGATTTGATTTTCCTTACTATGCTGAAAAAATGAAAAAACTTTATGTGAGTTACAGAGGTTTTACAACTTTTGATGATACCGTTAGACCTATTAATGCTCCGGATTTAGATGGAGCGCCCTATTCTCCGAAAGGATATATTTCTCCTTTAGGAACTTTTGTTGAATTGGCTGCCGGAGGTGCTGTTTATTATAAAGTAGAACCGGATAAAGTGATCGTGCAATATACCAATCTTACCGATGGATCCTCCGGAACTTTAACGACACAAATGGTATTATTTGCAGATGGTAACATTCGTTTCTATTATGACAATATTACTTTTTCTGAGCAGGATCTGGCTTATCTGAACATTTTGATCGAAGATTATGCGCAGACAGATGGGATCTTGGTAAATAATTATAATAAAACAACCAAAATTTACTCAGGGCTGGCTTTAGGATTTGATTATCCGGGTCCTGACATGATTACATCTATCAGTAATGCCGGCGGTATTTTGTTGCCGGGTGAATCTGCTAAGATGGATGTCGTTATGGAAACAGCTGCTTTGCATGAAGGCACCATCAACCGATATTTAAATGTTGTCTCTACAGATCCGTTAAATACTCAGGTTAATCCTTTGATTCAAATTAACATCACAAGCGGAGGTAAAGCTGAACTGACTCTTTCTCATACGGATATTAATTTTGGCGATGTATTTCAGGGAGCCGTTGCGGCACGAAAATTTAATATTAAAAATAACGGCACTGCACCAGTAACCTTAACAGGATTTGCTTTAGACAATGCTAAATTTCAGGTTACCGGCGAAACAACTGCAACTATTGCACCCGGATTTAGCAAAGTGTACGATGTAATTATGCCGACAAATCTGGTGGCTGATTTAAGTGATGTATTGCGAATTACGGATGATAAAGGTGGTAGTTATGCGATCACACTTTCCGGAAAAGTATTAGATCCTCCTGGTATTATTGTTGCGGATTTAGATCTGATCACGACGACTTTACAACATGGACAAACGGCTAAGTTTCCATTAAAAATAGAGAATACAGGAATCGCTGATCTTGAAGTAGTGGCTACAGGAACAAACTGGCTGACTGCCTCTGTACCGGTAAGTCCTGCAGAAGCTATTCCAAATTTCACCTACAGTTATGAAACTTTTAATGATGGAACAAATTATCAATGGATTGATATCCGTAAAACAGGAACTCACCTGCCATTACCGGAAGATATTTTTGATACTGATCAGTATTGGAATAAAATAACATTACCGTGGTCTTTTAATTTTTATGGTAAAGAGTATACGGATATAAATGTTGGTACTACAGGATTATTGACTTTTGATACACCGGACGCCAGTGCCGCAATGAATGATATGATCCCGACGGATTTGTTTAAAACCCTTATCGCTCCTTATTGGACGTTTGGTGCTTTTGATACGACAACATATCCGGCAGATGAAGTAGGCGTTTTCTATTATAGTGATGCTGAAAAGATGATTATCTCATGGGAATATTTTTCAAATTTCTTTGGAGGATTGGGAGATCCGACTTCGGCAGAAGTTATCTTTTATAAAAACGGGACGATGAAGTTTCAATATAAAGTGAATGGAACTTCAGATCTGACCACTAATTTAACTGCTATCGGACTTCAGAATGGCGACCATTCCGATTTTGTGGCAATTTCAAATTATGCCAATGTAAATCACGGAAAAGGATTGGCATATGTCATTAATCCGGCGCAAAAACATGTTATTCCTGCAGGAACTACTTTAAATGCTCAGATTGATATTGATGCACGTAATATCTATGCCGGCGAATATTCGTCTAAATTAAAATTACGTACCAATGTTCCTGGTCAGGAATGGCTTGAAAAACCAATTAAATTAACGGTAACAGGGGCACCAGTTATTACTTCAAATCCTGAAGAAATAAATTTTGGTGAAATAATGGTCAATCCTGCTGCGAGCTACACGCGAGAGTTTTCAATTCAAAATACAGGTGCTGAAAATCTTTCGATAACTGCTATTGCTATAGAAAGCGGTTCTGCAGCATATACCCTCGAAACCTATGCTTTTTTTGAAGACTGGTTTGGGGGAGGGTACTGGAGTTGGGCCAATATAAATGACCTTGCAGGTAATTACCCGACAATACTGCCGGGAGAAAACTCTAAATTCAGAATTACATATGCCCCAACGGCAGCTGGTTCTGTAATTGATCATATTGTTATTGAAAGCAATGCAACAGTAGCAAAAATGATGCTTCCAATAAAAGCGGAAGTGATCTTACCTCCGGCTTTAGCAGTACAAACGAATGAAGTTAATAGTGTTGTTAATTATTTAACGGACACCGATACACAATTTGCGACTTTTAATAATAGCAATGGTGGAGGGACTTTAAAATATGAATTGAGTATTGACTACCTCAGAAAAGCTGCAACGGGCAGTACTTCACGCTCCGAAATAATGGCAAAAAAAGCAAAAACCGCCAAAGTTTCTTCTATCGTACGATCTTCTCCTGCGCCTAAAGGAGGAACTGCTGTATACGCTGATCCTGCCTTTAACAGAGTTTTGGCTCACGAGGATAAGATGGCTGCAGATACTCATTTTGGTTATGACGGTGGAGAACCTTTCACAGCGGCAACACGATTTAATGCCGGTAAGGACGGTTTTACGTTATCACATTTCCAGACTTTCATGTTTGCAATGGATAAACCAGCAGGAACGATTGCTTACGAAATACGTGCCGGTGGTTCTTCTGTTGCCGAAGCGACTATAATTGATCAGGGTTATGTGGATTATGTATATGAAGGAGATAAAAACGGGGCATGGGTAACATTGCCTATTAAAGAGCCAAAAGGACTCTATCCGAACGAGGACTTTTATGTTGTGATAACATATCCTTATGAATTGCCTTTTGTACAAGGTGCAGTTGAAGGAATTACAGATACGCCCGGCAGATATACATTGGTTGATAGTGAAGGTAAATGGTATGATTTGCAGGATGCTGATTTATACCCTGGTTATGGATGGATGGTTAGGGCAGGTGAGGAAAAATATACGTCTAATGCCTGGGTTTCAATAAATGGACTTCCAAACGGTGCTGTTGCACCGGGTGGAAAAAAAGAGGTGCAATTGGATTTTACTGCTGCTAATGGAGTACGTGGAGACCAGCATGCTGTTTTAAAAGTGAGAACCAATGATCCTGTAAATGCAGTGGGTCAGATTCCGGTTAACTTACATATTAATGAAGCGCCTGTTTTCTCTAATGTACCTGATGAAGTTACAGTGGTGAATGAAGCTTCTGAAGTAATGGTAAACATTGGCCTGACCGATACAGAAAATCATAAAATTACAGTTACATCTCCAAATGCGCCGACATGGGCAACATTTGAAGTGATTGGTGGCGAAATTGCAATAAAACTTGCTCCGGGTTATGAAACTGCCGGAACGTACACATTGAATTATACTGCTGTTGATGAACTTGGAGCAGCTACAGAAATGGCGTTCGAAGTGAAGGTTTTGAAAACCAACAGGGCACCGGTAGTGATTTCGTCAGAAGAATTGGTTTATTCCAAACTGAACTATTTTGATGTACGTCAGTTTGCGGCTTATTTCTCAGATCCGGATGCTGATAAAATGACTTTCAATGCTACAGTAGCAAATGAAAATATTGTGTCAGTTACAATAGGACAGGAACTTGGTCAATATGTGATTGAAACACATGCTGCGGGTGAAACCGTATTAACCCTGACAGCGACAGATATTTTCGGATTAAGCACTGTACAGCAAATAAAAGTTACCGTAGTAAATAATCGTGCTCCTGTAGCGCTTGGTGCACAATCAATTATATTTAACAAATTATCCGTACAGGAAGCCTATAATTTTGATACTTATTTCAAAGATCCCGACGGAGATCAACTGACCTTTATGGCGACTGTGGCAGATCCGGCAATTGCATCAATAGCCACATCAGGAACTGGTTTTACAGTTGAAAGTATCGCGAACGGAGAAACAGAATTGCTTTTAACAGCTACAGATATTTACGGGGCAAGTGCAGAACAACGTATAACTGTAATTGTGAACCAGTCTGAAGTTATGGAGCTTAATATATTCCCTAATCCTGTTGTGAACATAGTAAATATCAAATGGACAAGCCGTTGGGCTGGAGATGTAACTATTGATGTAGTGGCTCTGAACGGTTCAACTGTACGCCAGTTTAATATTGAAGATGTGCAGCTTAAAACCTACAGCCAGTTAGATTTGAGCACTTTACCAACAGGAGCGTATTTTCTGCATGTGAGCGGAAAAGAGGGAACATCTTCAGTTTTCAAATTTATAAAAAGATAGGGGAGTAAATAATGAAATGCGCAGCGATACAAGAGGGAATGTTTTATAAAATTCTTCTTTATTACATCCAATAGCTTTTGTATCGCAGGCGTATTCCGATTTCAATCCCAAAAAACAATTAACAGATACACATGAAAAAAATATTTCTTTTATTTTCACTACTACTTGGAGTTGGAAATTTAATTGCACAAGGACAAAATAAGGTAATTACTACGGGAGTTCCTTTTTTACAAGTCTCGGCAGATGCCAGAGCATCCGGTATCGGAGATATGGGAGTTGCGACATCAGCAGATGTTTATTCGCAACAATGGAATGCGGCAAAATATCCTTTTTCCGAAAATAAATTTGGTATTGGACTGAGTTATACACCCTATCTGTCCTCTTTATCGCATGATACAGGTCTGCTGAATTTAAATTTTTTCAATAAGATCAACGAAAGAAGTTCGTATGCCTTCAGTCTGCGGTATTTTGGATTAGGGGAAACCGTATTCAAACAAAATGAAGAGGAGCAGGGTCAAATTATGAAACCAAATGAATTGGCTTTTGATGGATCTTACTCGCTAAAATTAAGCGAAAAATTTGCCATGTCCGTTACGGGAAGATATATCCATTCTAATTTACAAATTCAGGAAGCTAATCCTGATGCACGTGCTTCGAGTTCATTTGCTGTTGATATTGCAGGATTTTACCAGACACCTGAAATGGCTTTCAATAGATTCAACGGGATTTGGCGAGGTGGATTCAATGTTTCAAATCTTGGACCTAAGCTGAAATACAACGGGGATACCGCATCTGAAAGTTTTTTACCGGCCAATTTGAAATTAGGAGGAGGTTTTGATTTTATTTTTAATCAGGACCATACGTTAGCCACTTCCGTAGAGTTTAATAAACTGTTGGTTCCGTCACCGCAGGATAACCAGACCAATGCAGAATATCAAAAAGCAGGCTTTGTAAAGGGAGCATTTAATTCGTTTACCGATGCACCGGGAGGTTTTAGTGAAGAAGTAAAGGAAGTAACCTGGGCAGTTGGATTTGAATATTTATACCAAAAATCTTTTGCATTACGTACAGGGTATTTTCATGAAAGCAGTGAAAAAGGCAATCGTAAGTACTTTACTCTTGGATCCGGATTTCAATATAAGAAGGTTAAATTTGACTTTTCTTATCTGAGCTCAGCTTCTAAGCACAATACCGCATTGAATAATGTATTGCGGTTTTCATTATCCTTTGCTATTGGTGATACTATTTTGGAGCACAAGGAAGAAAAGGAAAAAAATAATAACTAAGGCATTCAATACTATTTTGTATTGAGGTTAGAATAAATCATCCCTATAGAACAGGTTGTTTGAAAGAACAGACTGTTTTATAGGGAATTTTCCAAAAATGTAATCCGTGTTTTGAATAAATAGCGTTATACTATAGTATCGATCTCCTTCAAAAAGAAAAGAATAAGGACAAACAAATAAAAAGTATCAGATGAAAATAGGTATCATTGGAGTATGCAGCATTACGTTGGATTATGCCGACAGAGCTGCCAAATCGGGACATGAAGTACTGATAAGCCACATTCGCAACAACAGTTGTTTTAAAGAGGTCGTTCAAAGAATCGGCAGTAATGCAAAATTGGTCAGTGTAAACGAAGCGGCGAAATCGGATATTATAATCCTGTTTATTCCCCGCGAAGATATTGATGCCTTAATGCATGATTTACCGGATATGACAGGAAAAATAGTATTGCACACCAATAATCCGATTTTAAATTTAGATGTTTCTGTACAAAAAACAGGAATAAAATCTTCAAGCGAAACAATAGCTTCCCTATTGCCAGCGGCACATGTGGTAAAAATATTTAATGTATTAGAACCGCATAAGGAAAACCAAAATAAATACGAGATATTTGACACGGCAGCCAATCAGGAAATAAAAGACCGGGTAATTGGTTTTTTGGAATCTTTAAATTTTATCAGACCAGATGGTGCAGAATTATAGCCGTTATCCTCTTATTTTTACCTCCCGAAGCTACTTTTTTTAAGGGATTCTTTATGTACACTCTATATTGAGGAGGAGAATTTTTCTACCTGTGTAATTTAATCAGGAATAGTAGCCCCATATCACAACAAATCTGCTTTTTTACTTCCATGTTACTTCGTATAATACTGCTGCTTTAATATAAACACCATTTGCCGCTGCTCGGCGGAAATGTATAAATGACGATTCTAAAATACGCTGATCACGTTTTAACTTAATAGAAGACTTATAATTTTGAAAAAGTTTACAGCTTTTATGTAAACCAATTCAGTTGTGTAGAAGTAAATTTATCTTATAATTTTTCTAAAGAGATGCTACCAAAACGACTTAGTTATTACTAAAAAAAAGCAACATGCCTATTTCTACCTGTACTATAAAAAATACCGCGATTACCTGGATTGATGCTGTGGACCCCACAAGCGAAGAACTCTCCGGTATTAGTGAAAAGTATAAACTAAATCCCTATGCATTACTGGATTGTCTTGATCCGGATCATCTTCCCAAATTCGAAGAACATAATAATACCCATTTTCTTATCATAAGAGTGGTCAATGAGAACAAGGAAAAATTACAGACTGTCCAGAGCCTGAGCTGTAAAATTGCGATTTTTTATAACCAATCCTTTATTATCACGGTGCATCGTACGGCACAGCCGTTAATTTCTGCAATCAAAGAAAATTATGTGGATACAGGTAAAGTTAAAACAAGTACCGGCATCGTCATTCATATTGTCCGTGATGCATTACATTCCTTTGAACAGCCTGCCATAGATTTATCCAATGAAATAGATGGTTACGAATCCAAATTATTTTTGAAAAAAAATATTCCCGCCGATATGATCGAGGCTATTTATTACCTCAAAAACAGGGCAGGATTATATAAAAAACTGCTGTTGCTCAGTAATGAGATCGTTAATTCAATTCGCGCCGAGGGAGAAGAAGCCCCGGCACTTCGGGATGTTCATGATCTTCATACCAAATTGCTGATGCTCAATGATCAGGTTCAGGAAGATGCCAAAGAATTGCTGAATATTTATCTCTCGTTATCGGCCAGAAAAACGAATGACGTTATGAAAGTACTTACCGTATTTTCCGTTTTCTTCATGCCACTGACATTTATAGCAGGAATATATGGAATGAATTTCAAATTTATGCCGGAACTAAACTATTACTGGGCATATCCCATTACTGTGATTGTAATGGTTTTAGTTTCTGTCATAATTTTTCTTTGGTTTAAAAGAAAAAAATGGCTTTAAGATAAGCGATTAGGTAGAACAAACTTTAAAGAAAATAGTAACAGAACGAAAATGAAAACGGAAATAATTAAAGAGCGAATTGCAATTTTAGGCGGAGGACCAAGCGGACTGTTTATGTATAAAAGACTGGTAGAATCAGGAAAAACCAATTTCGAAATTGATATTTATGAACGAAAAAGTACCCTTGGTGCAGGAATGCCCTATAGCCATGAGGGAGCAAACGATGAACATGTAACCAATATATCAGATAATGAAACACCCGGAATTGTCACTTCCATTTCAGAATGGATTCTGACCGTACCCGCAGAAATACTGGAAAGATTTAAAATTGATACTGCTAATTTTACGGAGTATAAAGTACTGCCCAGATTACTTTTTGGCTATTACCTTGCCGACCAGTTTAAACTATTAGAGCAAAAAGCAAATGAAGCCGGAATAACAACGCGAATTCATTACCAAAGCAATGTGGTGGATATTAGTTATAATGAACAAGGGAAAGAAGTTTGGGTAGAAACCACCACTAGTAAAGATAAATTTGATTATGTAGTCATTTGTACCGGACACAACTGGCCAGTTCGATACGAAGGAAAAGTTAAAGGATATTATGATGCTCCATATCCGCCATCTAAACTTCTGCTTAAGCTAAATCACGCGGTAGCAATAAAGGGCTCGTCTTTGACAGCCATTGATGCCATACGGACTCTTGCCAGGGAAAACGGAGCATTTTTAAAAGATGAAAACGGAAATATAAGTTTTCAAAACCACCCGGAAAGCCCGGATTTTAAAATCATTATGCATTCCAGAAACGGCATGCTTCCGGCGGTTAGGTTTCATTTAGAGGACTCTCATCTTAAAAATAATTCGCTTCTGACCGAAGAAGATATTGAAATCCACAGGAAAAACAATGATGGGTTTTTGTCCTTAGACTTTGTGTTTCAAAAAAATTTCAAAGAGATTTTCAGGGAGAAAGATCCTGATTTTTATGATCGTATTAAGGACCTCAGTATCGAAGATTTTGTAGCGGAAATGATGGAGCTTCGCGAACGTCTGGAACCATTCCAGCTTTTAAAAGCAGAATACATTCAGGCAGAGAAATCGATAAAAAGAGAAGAATCGGTGTATTGGAAAGAAATGCTGGCAGTATTGAGTTTTGCCATGAATCACCCTGCCAAATACCTTTCGGCGGAAGATATGCAACGCCTTCAAAAAGTACTTATGCCGTTAATTTCAATTGTGATCGCTTTCGTTCCGCAAAAATCGTGTACTGAGTTACTGGCGCTGCATCATGCAGGTGTTCTGGACATTATTCCCGTAGGGGATGACAGTGTAATAGAGCCTCAGAACGGGGGAGGAATTGTCTACCATTTCTCTGATCCGGATCATAATCCCAGGTCGGTTTACTATGAAACTTTTGTGGACTGTGTGGGCCAGCCGCATCTGTCTTATAAAGATTTCCCTTTTAAAAGTCTACTGTCGCAAAAATCAATAAGTCCTGCCCGAATAAAGTTTAAGTCAAACGAAATAGGTCATCTGGCTTTTTCACAGGGCAATAGCGCTATAGAGAAAGACAGCGAGGGCAGTTACTTTTTAAGCGTATCCGGAATTGCCATCAATGATAATTTCCAAATTATTAATCAGTACGGAGCTTACAATGAAAATCTGTACATTATGGCGGTTCCCTATATTGGCGGTTACAATCCTGATTATTCCGGACTGGATTTTTGCGAAGCGGCATCAATGCATATTCTAAATAGCATGAGCAGGCTGGAATAAGCCGGTTTAACTAAAATTAAACAGTCACTACTTCATATTTATCAATTTAAAAGATAGATTATAAGTTATTACAAAGTTTTTCAGAGTTATTACAAATTAGCATTATTGCTCTTTGATATAGTTTTATTTTGTTATAAAATTGCACGGAATTTAAATACAATAACTGCCTTAAATTAGCACTTTTTCTGCTAAAAAAATATTTGGGGAATGAAATATAAAAACATATTACTAGTCAACGATGTAAATGATGATGCAGAGACTTTTGTATTAGTCCTGAATGCAATTAATCATAAAATTATATCATCAGTAGAAGGTAGTGCGCTTGAAGCGCTAAAAAAGCTCAGGGATTCAAAATTAGCACCTGATATAATTTTCCTGGACTACAACATGCTTTATTTTGATGGAATTGGATTTCTCAAATTACTTCGTGATATTAAAGGTATAAAAAAAATTCCTGTTGTACTTTATTCCCGAAATTCAGGACATATGCTGGAGGAAACGATGACCAAATTCAAGAGAGTACAATTTTTGAAGAAGCGTGCGAACTTTACAAAGCTTTTTAAGTCCCTGCAAAAGATAATTATACCTTAAAATTCAGAAGAAAAAGTATATTGACGTGAAATTTGCTCTCTAAGGTGACCGATTACAGTTTTACGATATTACCGTAACAAAGTGATTACCGATTAGTTTCATCATTATTCATGAGCCTTTATGGAATCACTTTGCTGTACAAAATTCTATGGTTATCCTATTTTTATGGTAAGTCTGAATACAATTCGAATAAATTGTTTTCCGGATCTCTAAAATGTGTAACTCTAATTCCCCATGCATTCATATCTTTTGGCTCTGTCAGGAATATCACACCTTTATTTTGTAGGGTAATATAGGTTTCATCTACATTGTCCACTTGAATTATGATTGCAATTTTATCCTGAAGAATTTCGTTTTCCCCGGGCTTGCCATTGGTTATTGCGCTACTCATTAATTCTTGCTTAAACAACGCTAATACTGATGTACCCCCAACGGTAAAACTAGCATAATTTTCTCCAGGTTTGCCCCAGTTGCATTCTAAACCAAGGATGTCGTTGTAAAAAGTGAAGCAATTGTCAAAGTTGTTTACTAAAAGTCTGATATTACTAAATTTCATTTTGCTGTTTTTAAATGTTAATGATGCAAAACTACTTTTCTTTCATTGTCGTCAATTGTAAAAATCGGTCGTTTTTGTTTTCAAACAATTCCGTTGGTTTGTTTCCTGTATATTTTTTTAAGTCCTTGATAAAATGCGACTGATCAAAATAATTTTTTTCTGGATACAACTGGCCTTTCTTTATATGCTTAAATGCATCAAAGCATTTCAAAATCTTGCAGTATGATTTTAGAGGAACATCAAACCTGTCTTTGAAGTATCGATTAATTTGTCGGGCGTTCCAAAAAACCTGTTGAGAATACCATTCTACGGTCTTTTGGCCATGTGTTTGATATAGCAAGTTAAATAAATTCTGTTTTTTGTTATCGATGCTTTTTTGCTTACTCACAATTTTAAGCATAATTTTGTCTAAGTTTTCAGTAGTACTTTCTAAATTTGTAAATGATAATTGGTCTATCTGCCAAAAATCGTGTTCCAGAATTTGTTCGCTATTACAAAAAGGTGAAATTTTCTGTTGTAAAATATAGTCGACCGCTAATAATTTAAATCGTATTCCGAAAAGTTGCCGGTTTGGCTCAATTGAAACTTCAACTTGTTTTGTCCAAAGTCCTGTTAGTGAAATTTCTTCCTGTTTGTAATTATCAAACGATACAATAAGGTCAAAACATCCGTCGGGCAAAATTGTAAAGTCCAGCTGCTGAGCTGCAGAATTATCAAACCACCAATAATTCTTTACGAAATCGGTCAGTAATTTGTCGGGCTGAAACTCTTTATAGATCAATCTTTTCTTTTTATTTGTTTTGTTGAATGTCTCTTAAAAAATAGCGGGTACCCTTCATCGTTTGCCAATTTTCTAAAATGTTTCAGTAAAGTACTTACGAATCTACAAAAATATGATTAAATCATTAATTCTATTAAATTGCAGATAGCCCTGATGGAAAATTTTTATTATTAATTATTGTGGAACTATTGTCTTTGTAATCATATCATTGATTGCGTTTTCAATGACTTTTGGTTGTTCCTGGTTGATATAATGTCCACTATTGGGAACCAGGATTTGTTTGCTGTTGGTAGAAAGAAGCAAAAAATCCTTTTGCATCACAGACCAGGCATTTATCATTTCAGATTTTAATTTACCGTCTTTAATAAAGGAATCATAGCGTTTTTCATCTGCGGCGGTCAATACGTAAAGAGGGATATCACCAAAAGATTTTATTTTTGATGCTTCCTTTTTAATGGAACGCATCTGATCTTGCTCTTCCAGCACAGCATCAGCACTTTTGTAAAGTAAAGCGGGCATTATTGAATTTTGATGTTGGTATTGTTTATCCTTTGGGAACATATTTTTGAACATTAATCTGGCCAGGCCAAAGTCATTTGCGAATTTCAAAAAACCTCCTGGCAATCCTTGATTGACCATTTTAAATAGTTCGGGAGATAAATATTTTTCGTCATCAGGACATTGACTATCCACTAATATTACACCAGCTACATCTTCAGGATATTTGTTGACAAAAAATCGAACAAGTGTTCCTCCAAATGAATGTCCTACAAGAATATACGGTTTTGGGACGTTGGCTTTTTCCAGCAAGAGATGTAATTCTCCAGCAATTTCCTCACCTGATTTTGGGTTGTGACCCCTGTCACTCCATAAAATTCCAGCCCTGTCATAGGAAAAGCTTGTATAGGAGGTTGGTAATTCTTGTTGAATATTGTACCATTGAAGGTGTCCGGCAGGATCAAATGCAGTTTCAAATACAACCGTTGGCCCCCGATTTCCTTTTTTGAAATAATGCAGGCGGTGATCTCCAACTTCTGCAAAGCCGCCATCGGGACTAATTTTTTCAGCATCATTTCGGGATATCCTTTCAAACACAAATCCAGCGATAAGTAATAATACGGTCAATGAAAGTAAGCCCAAGCCTATTCGTTTTGTCCATTTGAGAAATTTTTTCATGTTTTTTTATTACAAAGACATTTATATTTCATTTTTGTTACAGTTGATGCGTTGAGATTATCAATCCAAGGTGATCAGTTATAAATATGGTGCGTATCCTGTTAAATTTTTAGGAGTTGTTTGAAAAACCGTGAATAAAAAGTCTTGAGCGTTTTCTAATTCTGCAATACCGAAAGCCAATTCGGACTATATCCATCCAACTTGTTTTCGCCAGCTGTTAAACTCCAAATCGTCCGGGTGCAGATTCTTATGTTCGTCAGTTTTAATTTCAATGATTGCGTTCTGCTCTAATTCTCCAAGCTTCAATTCTTTACGCAGTCGTATCATTTCTTCCTTATCCTCTACAGGATATAGGCCACGATTATCAAACTGGGTGCCGTACTTCTGCGGCCTTCCTTCAAAATAACAGATCCTGTCGTGTAGATACGCAAGATTTTGAGGGTTGACTTCGCCATCGCTTCGGGATAATAGCTCATAGCATTTTCTCATCAATGCCGGTTCACTGATTGCGTGCTGGACAATAAGCCATGCAGCATCACTGGCTTCCCGTCCAACAATTAATCTTGTAGGATACCCGATAGCATTTATAATTTCATTAAGACAGGCCGCATTCTTTTTATGCACGCTTTCCATTTCAGGATGATATCCTGCTAAGAGTTTTCCTTCTTTTAATAGCTTATCCCGAACCTGAAGGTCATGTCGAGCCATCTCTATTAATTCGTTAGCAATCTGAATATTCATTTATAGATGTTATTTAATTTCAATAGTAAATAATCAATTTAGACTATCGCCGTGTACTGTTAAGCTGTATCAATTCTTAGCAATAGCTGTAAGAGCAGAATTAGGATTTAAGCGCCAATGAAGCAATGTCCCTTACAAGCTGCGTTGGAGAATTGCAGTCGCAGTTACTGAACCCTACTACGTAAATATCTTTTTCAGGAATATAAACCCCCATCGTTTTAAAGCCGAAAATACTCCCTCCATGTTCACGGGACGGTATCCCGTTTATATCTTTTATGTGCCATCCGTAGCCATAGGAGAATTCGTCGCCGTTATTTAATTTGTATCTGCGAAATGCTTTGCTTGTTTCCGCCTTACCTAGAAGAACATTGCGATTTAAGGCATTTTGCCATTTCAGCATGTCAGCAGTGGTAGACATTAGTGAACCAGACGAAAATGGAACACTAAAGTCGATTACCGTTTTGTTTACGTAACCGTATTCCTTCTTATGATATCCATAAGCCCTTTTTGCGATTACCGTTCGATCACTGGCATAGCGTGACTGATCCATTCCTGCCTTATCAAAGATATACTTTTTTAAAAAGTTATCGTAGGTTTCCTTCGACACCAGCTCAATAATATACCCCAGCAGCACATAGCCGGAATTGTTATACTCAAACTTTTCTCCGGGAGAAAAATCAGCCGCTTCATTCCTAAAGAAGTCGACCATCATTTTAGGTGTCATTTCCTTTTGAGCGATATCGGATAGCGACTTCATCTTTGTGAAGTCTTTGATGCCCGAAGTATGCGTCAGCAAATGGTGAAGCTTTATTTTACTCCCGCCGGGATAATCCTGTATGTATTTCGATATGGGATCGTCTATATTCAATTTCCCCTGTTCCTCAAGAATCAGTATTGCGATCGCCGTAAACTGCTTGGTCATGGAACCCAGCTGAAATACATTTTCAGGTGTCATATCAACCCCAAGTTCCAAATTGGCTTTGCCGAATGCCTTTTGATAGATTATGTTGCCTTGGCGGGCAACCATAAATGCGCCGCCGGGACCATTTTTATCGCTAAAATTTTTTAGGATCAGGCTGTCTATCCTGACTTCAAGGCTTTGGGCAGAAACGGCATCCGATATCCCAAAGATAAAAAGCAAAACAAATAGCAGGCTACAGATGTTTTTTATTTTCTTCATAATAATTAAGTGTTTAAAAAATAAGACGCCCCGGAACATAATCAGGTTACAAATTACATGTAGAAAAATTTACTTCAGGAAAAAAAACCTGACCTCATTTGCTTCTGCCGCTATAATTTTCTGCTTTCTCAATTTATGAATGCTAAAATTTTAAAATTAGAAACCAAAACCTTAACGCTGTTTTTATATTTCCATGGAGCGGTTATAAAGAAGTTTTTGGCTGCGCCAGGGCTAAATAAAATGGCATCCGCCAGCTTTGTGCGGTTCATATATACAGCCATTGTATCCCCATCAATAGTTAAGGCAACATGCAAAGACTGATTAAGGTACTAAGCAAGATCATACGTGGTTTCTACAGGATAGAATTGCGTATCACTTCTTTAAATTTTGTAGTAAGGTGAATAATTCAAATTGTCCATCCTTGCCCCTTAAGGTATTTTGTCCTACTGATTTTGCTTTATAGTAAGGGCTGGGTTCAAGTTGATGTGCAAGTGTATCAGATATCAGAATATCTACAGTAAATTGATTACAAAGCCCTTCAATTCGGGCCGTCGCGTTCAATACATCGCCTGTAAATATAATTTCCTTTTTTAGTATTCCTATTTCACCTGTGGTGACCTTTCCGCAATGAAGTCCTGCTTTGAATTGTGGTGCTAAGCCATATTTTTCTTTATAGGCAATTGATTTGTGGATTAGGGAATCCTTCATAGCAAAAAAGCAGCGTATGCAATTATTGTTTTTAAGACCTTTTTCTAATCTCCAGGATATAATCATTTCATCACCGGCATATTGGTATATTTCGCCAGAATATTCAATTACAGGATCGCTCAGATCTGAAAAATACTCCTGAAGCATCTGAAAATAGATGACATGCCCCAACTTTTCTGCAATCTCTGTAGATGATTTCATATCCAGGAACATAAATATCCGCTCTTCTTCTACAGGCTTATAATATTTTCCCAGAAAAAAATTACTGAGCATGCTTGTACCCATACTTTCACTTACTTCAGTATAGAACTGCGTGATAACAATGATGCTCGTCAGGTAAGTTAAGATTCCGAGAAACGAATAATCCATAAAGAAACTCCACATTCCCTGCCAAAAGAGCTTATTAGAAATTGCCGTGAGCATTTCATTGTTTGTTGTCAGGAATATTATTAGGAGTAAGAACAAAATGATGACCAGGTAAATAGCAGATTTATATAAAATCTTTTTGGAAAAGCACTTTTGGCTGAACCATTTATTGATGTACAGGATTTCCACTATGCCTATTATGGTTCCAAATGTAGTGGCTAACATTGGAATTACTATTATATTGCGACCAAATATATATGGATTCTTCGATGATGGATAAAAGTTCAGATTACCTAACAGACCTCTTTCAAGAATAGTGTAAATCACACTGAACACAAACCATATGATGGCAAATGGTAAAATACGTGTAATATTTCTTTTGGTTGTCGGTGTCATCATCTGAATTTGAGCTGTTAAAATAAATCACAACTAAGATATTCAATATATGATGAAATTACTCAACCCTTAACTGATATAATTGTTAAGGGTTTTAAGTACAGTAATAACAGAGTAACAAAAATGTTTTACTATTCCCTTCCTAAATGCCATGCTGCCGTCTCCCTTATGCCATCGATATAAGATGTCGGTGTAAAGTTAAACGCTTTCTCGAACTTCGTCGAACTGAATTGAAGTGGGAATTCATTTTGGTAATTCATCTCATAGGCCTCCTTCATGAAGGGGTTGAAATAACCAAATATTTTCAACAGCCACTTAGGCAGTACAGTAACCTTATCTGAACTTTGCATATACTCTGCTGAAAGTTTAATGAATTGCCTTGCAGTCAGCGGGGCCGCAGACGGCAGGTGCCAGACCTGCCCGAATGATTGTTCGCTGGTAGCCAGCATGTATAATGCTTCAGCAGCATCCGGCGTATAGTTAAAAGACCGTGGCACGTCGGCATTAATGAACCATTGCGAACTGCTTCCTTTCTTCATTTTGTCAAATACCAGCAAGCCGGCAAAGCTTTTTTCTATTACTCTTGGACCATAAAAGTCTGTGGCCCTTGCAATAGTTGCCTTTAGTGTCCCCGCCGCCATTTCCTGTAGCAGCATGCGGGCTACGTCAGCACGAACTCTTCCCTTTTTACTTATATAATTGTATGGGGTATCCTCGGTTATCACACCATCAATCTTACCATACATGTAAATATTATCAAAAAACACAAGTTTTGCACCTGTAGCCTTACATGCATTTATTACGTTTCGCATAATAACCGGCCATTGTTCCTTCCATATTTTTGCGTTATATACCAGTCCGATTGTAAGATAAACGACATCCGATCCGAGTATGGCAGAAAGTACTTCTTCAGAATTAAGCGCATCAGCTGTTATGGATTCCGTGCCTTCAATATTTTGAGGTTTTCTTGATACGAGCCTAATGTTTACATTGTGCTTTTTTAATACAGGTATAAGTTCGGTGGCGATGGTACCGTTGGCACCTAAAATAGTATGGGTCATAATTTTAAGATTTAGAATATTATTTATTTCTAAAGCAAAACTACAGTACGATTTTTTACGGCCATTGTAAGAAAACGAATGTGCCGAAATACTACTAAATAATTATTCAATTATGTCCGGGCTTTTGGGGCCTGAGCCCACGGTAAAAAATTCTTTTCCCTTTAAATCTTTTATAAACTGTTGCGGTGTTGTCCCTAAAAATTGCTGAAAGTCTTTAATAAGATGGCTTTGGTCATGGTAGTTAAATGCTGTTACGATTTCAAACATATCAGGCATTTTTTCCTGGGTACTGATAAGTTGGGCAATAACCATTTTAAATCTTAAAAAACGCAATAATTCCTTAGGGGAAAAACCGGCATACTTCTGAAATCGAATCTGGACGGTACGTTCAGTCAATTTAGCGTCCGATGCAATGGCTTTTACCGGATGTGTTGCAGGGTTGTAGAAGTAATGCTCACCGTCAATAAGCGGCTGGGCAGCAGTATCCATCTCACGTATATAGTGTGCAATGTAATCGGAAATTATAGTTAATCTCGCCTTAAGATCGCTAATCTCGGAAAGTGTTTCATGTAGCTCATGCCAGGAATACTTACCGGTTAATTCATCGGGATTATAAACCGTCTGCCCATCAAAATTATTAAGCGGTACATTAAATAGATTGTAAAATCCGCTTAGCCTAAAATTCACTACAATTAAGTCAGCCCCTTCACTCAGTTCATAATTAAGCATCTGTTTCAATGGACCGATAACTGAACAGCCTTTTTTGATTACCTGGGCTGAGGATGCATTGTTGAATGATATTGGAACGGATGTGCCAAAATTAAATAGTAAAAGCATCTCAAGGCTTGGGGATAAATGCTTTATTACCGGCGGTCCACCACTATGGTATATATGGTAAAAATGGCTGATAACAGCATTTAAGCTTCCCTCAACCGTGTATAGCATACCGTTCTTATCTTCCTGCTCCATTAATTTTACAGTATTAGGCAACTCCTTACTTTGACCTGCCTCATAAGTCTAGTTATAGTGAGTTAGCTTGTATCCCTTTTGTGTCCTCAATCAATATAGGTCTTAGTCAGTCAATGTATTTTTATAGATGTAAATCTATGGAAAATAGTTTTACGGGACAATTTTTAAAATGTTTGTTGTGCTCAGAAAAATCTTTCTATTTGGCAATTTCCAATAAGTTCCCAAAAAAAGCATAGGAAGTGCCGTACTTAGAATCAAAGACCTCCGTTATTTTTATAAATTTACAGGAAATTCAGTAAATTGTAGATCGAAGTTACTGATGATAATCTGAATATCCGGACTGTAAAAGAGGCACACTATATTATGATAAACAGCTTGCTTACTAACATTCAATATCTCATTAGCCTAAGCAAGGCAGAGAAAGATATTGTAATCTCCCTATTTAAAGAGCAGACTTATAAAAAGGGCGATTTCTTTTTAGCAGAAGGGCAAATTTGCAAACAGGTCGGATTTGTTACCAAAGGATTAATGAGATATTATATTAATCACGACGGCGAAGAAAAAACATACGCTTTTTCTCAGGAAAACCAATATGTATGCAATTATGAGAGCTTCCTGCCCCAGAACCCTTCGTCAAAAATCATTCAAGCCCTGGAAGACAGCGACGTCATGGTAATTTCGCATAGTGACCTGCAAATACTTTATGCGAAAGTTCGTGAAGGCGAACGTTACGGGAGAATTGCCATCGAAGCAGTTTTTCTGCAAATGCTGAAAGACATCAATTCGTTTTATACGGAAACACCTGAGGTTCGTTATGAAAGGTTCTTAACTAACCATTCAGATCTGCAGCAAAGGGTTTCCCAATATCACATCGCCTCATTTGTTGGTGTCAAACCGCAATCACTAAGCCGCATCCGTAAAAGAATTTTCAATAAAAGTTGATTTGTTAACCCAGGTGCATAAAAATCGGCCATCATCCTGATAATTTTGTTTCATTATTAATACTTAAGAACAAATTATCATGAGAACTACAATTTTTTACGTCATCACATTTTTATTAGGTCTGGGAATGATTTTTCTGGGCTCCCGTTTTTTTTGGTCTCCCGAAGTTGCAACAGCAGGATATGGCATACATTATAATGCACAGGGAGACTATTCATTTCACTATATAAAAGGTATCAGGGATATATTTTCCGGTCTGATTATTTGTGTTTTTGTATTATTGAATGAGCGCCGGGCTCTCGGTGTGACATTGCTGGCAGGAACAATGATTCCGCTTACTGATATGCTTATCGTGCTCAGCAAAAGTTACAACAGCCTTCTGCAGGCAGTGCCGCATATTATCGCCATCGCTATTTGTGCTGTATTCGGGATCCTATTATTAGCCGCCAAACCTCAATCAGAAAAGCTATGAAAAAATCAGGATATATCAAGCTGATCGGTTCAGTTGACAATGGCAACAAAAGCATAGCCAGGCTGAATATTCTTCCCGGGGAAAAGACTCCCTGGCATTATCACACTTTGTTTTCAGAAACATTCAGTATCTTAAAAGGAACCCTGGAAGTAGGCAGACGAAGAGATATCCTCCATTTAAAGCAGGGAGATGCAGTGACAATAATGGCTAAAGAAAAGCACTATTATCATAACACTTCCAACGAAGAATGTATTATAACCACAACGATTGATCCGGGAAATAAAAACTTTGAAAATGCCCTTCTTATTTTAAAAGGGCTTGCCAGTGATGGTTTGGCCACCAGTGCAGGAACACCTAAGAGGTTTGCCCATTTAGTCCTTTTCGTTTACCTAAGCAATTCAAAAATGACAGGAATTCAGAAAATGGCTGAACCAGTGTTTAACTTCTTTACCAAAGCTGCTATTAAAAAAGGCCAGCTCGACAAATTGATAGAAAAGTATTGTAACTTAACGCAATAAATCGCTTGGTCTTATCCTGCTTATCATTAAGAAGGGCTCTTATTCTATAACATTAAAAATAAAAAATATGGAAACATCAAAACCGACACCCATTACTGTAGACCCAGCAGGCGGAGAAGTACTTTCTGTAGCTGGTGGTAACTACCGCATACTTGTATCAGGCAAACAGACCAATGGCGCATTTGCTACTATTGAAATGCTGGTGCCTCCACAAAACGGACCCGGTCCGCATTCCCATGCCGATTTTTATGAATCCTTTTATATTATTGATGGCGAAGTGGAAGTTCATTCCGAGGCAGGGTTTTATTCAGCAAAAAAGGGCTCATTTGTAGTAGTGCCAGAAGGAGGCATTGTGCATTATTTTAAAAATACAGGCGATAAGATGGCTCAATTACTTTGCACAGTTGTCCCAGCAGGTCTGGAAGAGTTTTTTGAAGAAATTGGAAATCCCGCAGCTGCAGGCGAATTTCTGACGGCATCTCCAATGGATCCTGAATCTATTAAAAACTTACAGACCATTGCGCAAAAGCATGGACAAATTGTGTATCCGCCAAACTATCTTGATCAGAAATAAACAATTGGCATAAGTTAAGGTACCTTACTATTTGCTTTAATTTTTTGCTAAATTCAAATGGACTTTCGTGTTTTCCAATATACCCATGTGCCGCGATTCTGCCACACAACTTAGAATGGTGAAATATCTTTAAAAACCGTTTCAACTTTTTATGGTAAAATAGAATGCAACTTCAGAAGTAAGAGACACTAAATTAGCCAAGCACTTTGTTTGATATTTAATTAACCTAAAATTTAAATCAGAATTTACTTGTAAAATCCTTATATAAAATAATAACTTTCATTTTATTTAGTCATATCTAATCTAAATTGATACTATGAGATGCAAAAAATTATCAAATAAAAAATATATATAATCGAAAATCATTATAATGTAATTAGTAGCGTAAATTTACTATTGGTAATCATATTTATATATTTTTGCAAAAACAGGTATCTCTTTTGGAATCTACTCAAACCGAACTTAATAAAAGCGACTTAAAAAAAATATTCGACACCTATTACGAGGCGTTAGTTTCGTATGGCTGTCGTTTTTTATCATTAAGGGATGAGTGTGAAGATCTGGTACAGGATATTTTTGTTGAGCTTTGGGAAAAAGAACTGATATTTCCCGATACCGTTTCTTTAAAGGTTTATTTATACAAAGCCACTCGGAATAAATGTTTTAACTTTATTAAACATAGCAAGGTAAAAGATAATTATGCGGCCAGCAATATTCAGTTACTGCAGGACGATAGTTTATTTTTGGAACAAATTCTGGAAGAAGAAATAGTAAGACAATTACATAAAGCTATAGAATTACTTCCTGACAGAAAAAAAGAGATTATAAAATTAAGTCTTATCGGCCATTCGAATGCTGAAATTGCAGATATTTTAGGTATCAAACTTCAGACTGTAAAAACCCTAAAATCGCAGTCGTATACTATATTAAGAAGTCAGTTTAAAGATATCGATACTATATTATATTTCTTGATTTCGTAATATTGTCTCAGTATTCGTACACTTTTAACTATAAGATTACTTTTTATTAAAAAAAAGATAATTTTCAATAGTACCTTTTCAACTATTAGTTGTTCTGTAGAAAAGCACTACTAGAATGAAAGATATTTTCAATATATCCAAACTGATAATTAAAAAGAAACTGAAAGTTTTAAGCGATGATGAAAAGTCACGTTTAAAATCATTTAGAACGGAATATCCATTTTCTAAATCAATTGATTATGGAAAAATAGTTCAAAAAATTTCCGACTATTCTTTAATTAATAAAGAAGCAGCGTGGAAAGCTATTTTAGAAAAATCCAGAAACAAGGAAAATATTCCTTCTGTTATTCCTTTAAATAGATCCTGGTATAAATATGCAGCGGCAGCGTCTCTTATATTATTAGTTGCAGTTTCGTATTTGTTTTTAAATAAAAATCCTGAAGTAAAAAATCCGATTGTTGTAAATGCTCCAATTGAAATTGGAACCAATAAAGCAATGTTAACTTTAGAAGACGGAACTAAAATAGCTTTAGTAAAAGGAACAAATTATAAAACAAGTGATGTAAGCAGTAACGGAGAACATATTGTATATGATTCTAAAGGCCATGCAAACGAAAAAATAGGATCAAATTTTTTAACCATTCCACGTGGAGGACAATTTTTCATACAGCTTGCTGACGGAACAAAGGTATGGCTGAATTCTGAATCCCAAATAAAATATCCGGTTGCCTTTGTAGACGGGCAAGTAAGAAAAGTGGAATTGGTTTATGGTGAAGCTTATTTTGAAGTATCGCCAAGTACGGCACACAAAGGTTCGAAATTTGAAGTTTTTACCAAAAAACAGACTGTTGAGGTTATTGGTACACAGTTTAATATCAAAGCTTATGACGACGAGGATCATATTTATACCACTCTGGTCGAAGGGAAAGTAGCCGTTACAACTCCTGATAAAAAGCAATTTTTAATTCCGAAAGAACAATCTGATTTTGATCCTGAAACTAGTAGCCTGACAGTATCTAAAGTTGACGTTTACAGCGCAGTGGCCTGGAAAGAAGGATTTTTCAGCTTTAGAACAATGCCTCTTAAAGACATTATGAAAGTATTATCGCGCTGGTATAATGTAGATGTGACCTTTGCCAATAAAAAACTTGAAAATGTAAAATTCAACGGTGTTTTAAGAAAAGATCAGGATATAAAAGAAATATTAACAACCATACAAACAACCAAATCCATTAATGCCTATGAAGTGAAAAACGGAAAAATTATTATAAAATAAAAAGGGAATAAAGCCACAGCCTTGGACAGTTATGCACTTTATCCCTCTTTGAAAATGTTACCTAATTAAAAAATTTAACTAACCAACATTCAAATTTATGAAATTTAAATATACTAACAATGTTTTCCCGCGCGGGAAATCGTTTATGCTGTTTATTATGAAAACTTTTATATTCTTATTCTGTACTGCAGTTTTTAGTTTCTCGCCTGGAAAGATATTCTCGCAGAATGCCAAAATTACGATCAGTTCAGACAAGGCTATTACAGTTGACGAGGTTTTCGAGCTCATTCGAAAACAAACGAAATATACTTTTATATATGAGGACGGTCTTTTTAGTAATTTCCCAAAAATAACTCTTACAAAAGGTGTAATTGATGCCAATACACTATTGGAAAAAAGTTTGAGTTACGGCAATTTTGAAGTTATTGTATCGGCTAAAAATGCTATTCTTATAAGAGAAAAAGAAATTCAATCCGGAGATCCAATTATTATAAAGGGAGCTGTAAAAGATAACACCGGAATGCCGCTGCCTGCAGTAAATATTTCAATAAAAGGAGCCGGCACTAATGTCTATACAGATTTTGACGGTAGTTTTACCATAAGGGTCCCTAATAATAATTCTATTTTAGTTTTCTCCTATATAGGTTTTAAAACAAAAGAATTGAAAGTAGGATATCTCTCTACAATCGAAATGAATATGGAAGTGGAAAGCTTTAATCTGCAGGAAGTGGTGCTTTCTACAGGTTATCAGACCGTTAATAAAGAAAGAGCTACCGGTTCATACAGTGCAGCAAATATGCAGGTATTTAACAGCAGACAAGGAAATCGAAGTGTGGTATCAAGATTAGAGGGGATGGTTGCCGGTTTGACGGTAGTACCGGGTCAAAAAGGAGCAACAACAAGCAGAAACGGAAATCAGGCTGCTAATCAGACTAGTTTAATAAGAGGGGTTAGCAGTGTTCAATTAGCAACAGATCCTATCTATGCAGTTGATGGTGTGCTTGTTTCAGATTTTAGTATTGTTAATCCGGATGATATTCAGGATATAACAGTTCTAAAAGATGCAGCTGCAGCTGCAATTTGGGGAGCCAAAGCATCAAATGGCGTGATTGTTATCACTACCAAAAAAGGTAAAAAGAACGAGAAGCTAAGTATCAATTATAATTCCTATTTCAATTTTGACGGAAAACCTGATTTTGGTTACGGAAAAATGATGAGCAGCAGCCAGTATATTCAGGCGGCCAGAGAAACTTTTAATCCAAATGTTAATCCTTGGGGATCTTTGAGCAGAACATTTGTAGCGCCTCACGAAGTTATTCTTTACGACCAGTACCGCGGTTTGATTTCTCAGGCAGAAGCAGATCAAAAATTGAATGCGCTTGCCAACACAGATAACAGAAGCCAAGTTAAGAATTTATGGTATCGCGATGCTTTTAGCATGGGACACAGTCTTTCGTTGTCAGGTGGAAATCAGGCTTATAGTTTTTATACATCTGTTAATTATATCGATACGCAAAATAACCGTCCGGGAAGTGATAGCAAAACCTATAGAATATCTTTTAATCAGGATTATGACTTTAGTAAAAACTTTAAGGTATATCTTAATTTTTCATTAAATAACTCTTCATCATCAGAAAATAAACAAGTTACAATTCTGGATAGTTTTCTACCTTATCAATTATTTAGAGATGATCAGGGCAACAGTATCAACATGCCGTATATGTTAGGCTGGAGTGATGCGACACGTCTGGATTTTCAGGCAAGAAGCCGTATAAATCTCGATTACAGACCACTGGATGAAGTAGATTATAGTTATGCCAAAAATAAAACTTTAGGTTTTGACCTTACAGGGGGCTTTAACCTTAACCTCTATAAAGGACTAAGTTTTAAGGGAACATATGGTTACATTAAAATAGATGGAAACAATAAAGCCTATGATGATGCCAAGAGCCTTGCAGTAAGACTGCAAATTTTAGGAATGACAGTTGCCCCAACAACGGCATCTACCCCTATATATTACTTGCCAACTACAGGTGGAAATTATCAGACAGGTAATAACGAACAGTTAAACTGGACAGCTCGTAACCAGTTAATTTATAATAGAAGTTTTAGACAACAGCAGGATCAGTTGGATTTACAGTTTGGTCAGGAGGCCAATGAACAGGTTACAACCGGAAGTTCAACGAGAATTCTGGGTTATAACGAAGCATTGGGTACCTACCCAACAATTGATTATACCACTTTAGTAAATGGTGTTTTTGGTACTGTGCCAAGTTTTAGAGGTTCTTATACAACAGTTCCGTATTTGTCTATTTTGGAAAAACCGACACGTGTCAGTTCTTATTTTGCATTGGGAAGTTATATGTTCAATCATAAGTACGGCCTTGACGCAAGCTGGAGGGTAGACCACAGTAACCTTTTTGGTTCAGATAATTCAGCCCAGAATAAACCGGTATGGAGTATCGGTGGGAAATGGTATTTGGGTAAAGAAAAGTTTATGAAAAACATGGATTGGGCAAATAATTTAGCCTTGAGAGGAACGTACGGAATTACAGGAAATTCACCTTACGTAGGAGCGTCATCAAATGCTGATATTCTTAGTGTGGATTCTTCTGTGGATCTTGCAGGGCCATCGCTGGGGATTAGGTCTCAGGCTAATAAAAAACTAGCATGGGAAAGTACCAAAACAATCAACTTAGGACTTGACTTTTTATTATTTAACCGTACTGTAAACGGTAGTATTGATCTTTACAACAAACATACGACAGACATGCTGGGTAAAGTGCCGTTTAATCCTTTTACAGGAACTGCTGAAGGCCTGGGTAATATTGGAAGCCTGACCAATAAAGGTATCGAGCTAACACTTAGAACAATTAATTTACAAGTTAAGGATTTTAGCTGGACCACTAATTTTGTATTTAGTTATAATAAAAATAAATTAGAATCCTATTCTACTTCAAACGTAACTACGGCACAGGAAGTAATGGCTTATAATTTTAGATCCGGTTATAGCATGCAGCCTTTGTTTGCCTATGATTTTGTAGGATTGGATAACATGGGAGACCCGTTAATTAAATTGGCAAACGGTACTATTACCAAAGATCCTACGATTGCAAAACCGGAAGATTTAAAATATATGGGAAGTATGCAGCCTGTTTACAACGGAGGCCTGACCAATACTTTTACCTATAAAGCAGTAAGTTTAACAGCAAACATGGTGTATAGTATGGGTAATGTAATGCGAAATGATGTAAATGTTTTTTATACAGGAAGAATGACCGCAGCAGCAGCCTTTACAGGAAATATAAATCAATCATTTGCTAATCGCTGGCAAAATCCGGGAGACGAAGCTTTTACTAATGTTCCGTCATACGAGCCACGGCCTTTTCAAAATTTTGACAGAAGAAATGTAGACTATTACACAAATGGAGATATTAATGTAAGTGATGCCTCATATGTAAAATTGCGAGATGTTACACTACGTTACAGTTTCTCTGAAAAGGTGCTTCAATCGTTGCATTTAGCAGCTTTTAGCCTGAATCTTCAAATGTCAAATTTCATGATTTGGAAAGCAAACAATGCTGATATTGATCCGGAGTACCAAAACTTCAATCAGGGGGTTAGATTGATACCACAGACAAAACACCCTGTTAACTTAAGTTTAAATATTTCACTTTAAAACGTACGGACATGAAAAAATATATAAAAATCACCTCTTTTTTGTTCTTGTTTGCTGCTGCACTTAGTTCTTGCAGTACGGACTTTTTAGATGTTGTTCCGCAAGGGAGCCAGCTGGCAGTATCTACAAATGATTATAATTTATTGATGAATTACCGCAACTTTTATTATTACGAAGCAGGAAGCGCGATGCAGGCTCCAATTTGGATGGGAGATGAAATCTCAGCTAATGAATCAGATTTGAATTCTAATAATATTTTGGCGCAGCGCCTCTTTAAATGGGAAGATGTTATCTATCAGCCATCAGACGATTCCTTTTCCACAAATCGTGACTTAACTCTTGGCTTAAGTAACATATATGTCTGTAATAAGATCATTAACGAAGTAATGACTTCTACAGAAGGTACAGATGCACAAAAAAGAGCGCTAAGGGCAGAAGCTATGGCAACTCGTGCATTTGAGAATTTTTTAATGACCAATTTATATACAAAACCATATGCAGCTGCAACAGCCTCAACAGATCTTGGATTTCCTGTAATTACGTCCGCAGAAGTTACCGCAACATCTTTTGAGAGAGGAACAGTTCAGCAAACCTATGATTTTATCATAAATGATTTAACACAGGCAATTGCAGATCTTCCGTTAAAAAATACGATTCGCACCAGAATGTCAAAACCGGCAGCCGAAGGTCTTTTAGGGAAAGTATATCTATTTATGGGAAAATACACAGAAGCTTTACCTTATTTAAATGCAGCCTTTGCCGATTTACAGTCCAGTTCTGACGGACCAAGATTATACGATTATAACGTTGAATTTAGCGATGGAGGATCTTTTCTTCCAATAGATTCTTATGCTGGTCCAAATTCTCCTGGAAATAACAAAAACGATCTTACAGAATCAGTATTATCCAAAGTTTGTTATAATACATACGCCGGCAACGGACCAGGAATTAACGGGTCTACATTAAGTGCAGAAACTGCGGCCTTATATTTATCAAGTGATTTAAGATTAAATTTATATTCACCAACCTATCAATATGGAGACGCGAATCCGTATGGAAGACTACGTAAATATGCAGCACAGTATACACGTTTTGGTTTAGAATTATCAGAACTGTATTTATTGCGTGCCGAATGCAAAGCGAGACTTAACGATCTTTCCGGAGCAATTGATGACGTAGAAATGTTAAGAAATAACAGAATGCCTGTTGCCGATGCAGCTGTTCCGTCAAACATTGCCGGAAATCAAACCGCTTTAATAAAATTTATTTTAGAAGAACGTATTCGTGAATTTGCAAATGAAGGATATCGCTGGTTTGATATGCGAAGATTATCAGTTGACGCAAACACAGAACTTGCAGCAACGGTAAAGAAAACACATACCGCTTTTGATAATTCAAATGTTCCAACAACTTATAATTTAAGACCGGAAAGATTAACCCTCCAGTTTCCGCAAAGGTATATGAATGCCAATCCGGGTATGCAGAACAACCAATAAAAATATTTAATAACCGTAATAATAAATCCCCAACCCGACCAAAAGTTCCCTTAAATGAGATTTTTGGTTAGGGATTTATTGCCCATTCTTTGGGTTTCAATTTCCATTAAAAAACAAAAAAAATGAAAAATATAAAAACAATTTTCTCTAAAGCAGGCTTTCTGGTAGCAGCTTGTTTGTCAATATCGGCTGTAAATGCACAAAAAGCTTTTACGGTAAAAGGCAATCTGGGAAAAGACAAACAGGGAAAAATAAGAATGCACTACAAAGACGGAGAACAATATGTGACGGACTCTACGCAGGTAAAAGATGGCGTATTTATTCTAAAAGGAACAATGGGCGATCCCGCTTTTGCGACAATTGCCTTAAATCCTACTAATCCGAATGCCTGGAGAACCAGTATGGGAAGTATGAAAGACGATCAGATCAATTTTTATCTGGAAGCCGGAACGACAACTATAGAGGGAAATCAGGATTTAAAAACTGCAACCGTAACAGGTTCAAAGGCCCAAAAGGATTACATGAAGCTGGCAGCTATGTATGATCCGTTAAATAAAGAAAACAGGAAACTCGCAGAACAGATTCAAAAAGCCAGAAAAGAGCAAAATGATACTGCCATAACGCGTCTGATTGGTCTGGATAAAGTCGTGAGACAAAAAAAGAAAGACATTGACAGCAGTTTTATTGTCAATAATCCCGATAGTTATTTAGCCTTTACAATAAGTTTTAAAAGAGAACTCCGAGGAAAATTACTTGATTATAAAGCAGATGCGCCAAGATTCAATCATTTTACAAAAGAAGTCCGCAATTCTCAGGCAGGAAAATATATTGCAAGGCGATTAACAGCTGCAAAGAAAACAGATATTGGTATGACTGCGCCAGATTTTACATTAAATGACACCATTGGGCGTCCGCTTAAACTATCATCGCTTCGCGGAAAATATGTTCTGGTTTGGTTTTGGCATTCTTTTGTGATGAGCAATGAGAGTCAGGTTTTTAATGTCAGCAAAGCCTTTAAAAAGATAGACAGCAGCAAGTTTGCCGTTTTAGGTGTTTCTTACGAAAGACAGTCAGAGATGAAAAATGATAAAGACTATGAGCAGGAAGTTAAAAATACATGGAAAAAAGTGATTCGTGAAAACAATATGAACTTCCTTAATGTAAGTGATTACGGCGGAATTGACATGAAAACAAACGAGCCTGTAAGCGTTACCGCAAAAGCATACGATCTTAATTATGGTAATATCCCGCAGTGTATATTAATTGATCCTGCAGGTAAGATTGTACTTAAGGCAATGCCTGATAATGATTTGGTACCAAAGTTAAAAAAAATTATAGGGGAGTAAATTTCCTTAAGTATCAATACTAAATGTCAATATTATGAAAAATACAAACAAAATTTTGCCCCTCTTAGCAATAGTATTTTCGATCTGCTCCTCAGGGCTTTCGGCACAGACAAAGCCAAGTGAAGAAAATGAATACGAAATAGGCGGAAAAATGATCAGCTATCCAAAAGTGGACTGGCTCAGGGGAGCTCCTGTTACAGAATTCAAAAAAGACAGTATTTATGTTGTAGAGCTTTGGGCAACCTGGTGTAAGCCATGTATTGCTTCTATGCCGCATATTAGCAAGCTAAGTGAGAAATTCAAAGGTAAAATTGATTTTATTGCTCAGGATGTAATGGAAAGCGATAAAGCAAAAGTGGAGCAGTTCCTGCAAAAAGAAGGACTTGGCTGGAAATTAAAAGCGGCTTACGCGGGAGATAAAAACAGCGATTTTCATAAAAACTGGATTGTTCCGGCAGGAATTTTTTCCATTCCGCAAACCTTTGTTATACAAAACAATAAATTGGTCTGGCAGACTTATCCGGCAGATTTGAATGAGGAAATCCTGCAGCTTCTGGTGGATGGACAATTTACCGTTGAAAAAGCACAGGCAATAGCAGCAAAGAATAAAGCAGCACACTAAACAACCACACAACTGGATTTGATTTTGGGAAAAGCATTTAATGCTTTGCCAGGGATCTCTTTGCCTCATTTTAAAAAATACTAAACAATCAAAAACATGAAAAACAAAAGGGTATTAATTGCTTTGTGTTTTTTTATAATTCTAAAAAATTACGCTCAAAATAATTGGCAGCATAAAGATTTAAAGCAGGATTTTATTTTTGGCATTAGCACAGACAAAGCCTACAAAGAATTACTGCAGGGCAAAAAAAGCACAACCGTTGTCGTTGCCATACTGGACAGCGGAATAGAAATAAATCACGAAGATCTGCAGGCGGTAATATGGAAAAATCCAAAAGAAAAAGCCGGAAATCATAAAGATGATGACCGTAACGGCTATGCCGATGATGTGAATGGCTGGAATTTTTTAGGATCTGAAAAAGGAAATGTAGGATTTGAAAACCTGGAGCTTACCAGACTTGTACGCGAGGGACAAAATAAGTTTAAAGATGTAAACCAATTGCCAAAAGATACTACCGGACTTGCACAATATAAGGTTTTAAAAGAAAAGTTAAGAATACAATTGGCCAATGCCAGAAAGGGTTTGGCAGGCGAAATGTATGTCCAGGCTGTTGTTGACACCATGCTCATTATAATGGGGACAGAGAATCCGACTTTGGCACAAATAAAAGCTTTTGATCCTGAAACGATGAATCAGATGGGAATGCGAAAAAGATTTATAGACCAATTGCCGCAATATCCGGATTTTGCCACTTACAGACAAAATACAATAGTCAATGCCGTAAATCATTATAAAGATCAGGTCGAATATCAGTTAAACCTTGATTTTGATCCCAGATATATTGTAGGGGATAATTACAGCAATGTTGCAGAAAAAAATTACGGGAACAATGACGTAACGGGTCCGGGTGCCTTTCACGGAACGCATGTTGGGGGAATTGTTGGCGCTGTACGAAACAACGGAATTGGAATTGACGGTGTTGCCGATAATGTTCTTTTAATGTCGGTACGAACAGTGCCGGACGGTGACGAACGGGATAAAGATGTTGCAAATGCCATACGTTATGCCGTAGACAATGGCGCGAAGGTAATTAATATGAGTTTTGGAAAACCCTATTCTCCCAATAAAAAAGTGGTTGATCAGGCCATACAATATGCCATGTCTAAAGATGTTGTATTGGTTCATGCAGCCGGAAACGATGGATTAAATGTAGATATAGAGCCTTCATTTTATCCCAATTGTATTGATATAAATAAAAACGGTAAAGCAAATTCATGGATTGAAGTTGGGGCTTCAGCAGCAAAAGATGATCAATATTTGGTAGCGCCATTTTCAAATTATGGAAAAAACACAGTAGATGTTTTTGCTCCGGGCGTGCAGATTAATTCGACAATTCAGGGTTCAAAATACGGTTTAAGTGACGGAACAAGTATGGCTGCGCCTGTTGTAGCAGGACTAGCCGCATTATTACGTTCTTATTATCCAAATTTAACCGCCGCTCAGGTAAAAGAGATCATACTAAAATCAGTAAGCAAAGTAGCACATCCGGTTCGTGTACAGGGAAAAACCGGGGTTCTGTCGGATTTTTGCCGTACCGGTGGGGTAGTTAATGCTTATGAAGCGTTAAAATTAGCGGCTACTTACTAGAAAAAACGAAGTATTTACAACTATAATTAAAGTATCATTTCATGAAATTTATAAAAGTCTTAATTCTAAATTCAATGCTTTTTTCTTTTGGCATTTTGTCTGTAAAAGCGCAGAATTTCAAGGCAGATCAGGCAATAGAAAAGAACACAAAGGTCAAAAAAGGCGTGCTTTCAAACGGCATGACCTACTATATTTATCCGACAGCAGTAAACAAAAATTCGGCCAGTTATTATATCATTCAAAATGTGGGTTCTATTTTGGAGAATGACAAGCAAAAAGGACTTGCTCATTTCCTGGAGCACATGGCTTTTAACGGAACCAAAAATTTTCCGGGCAAAGGGGTTTTGGAATTTCTTCAGAAACAGGGTGCCACTTTTGGCAAAAATATAAATGCGTACACAGCCTATGACGAAACAGTGTATAACTTCGATAATATTCCTTCAACAAACCCTAAGGTAATTGACAGCTGTTTGCTGATATTGCACGACTGGTCACATTCCTTAGTACTAGCTAATGAGGAAATTGATGCAGAGCGAAATGTGATTAATGAGGAATGGAGAACCAGACAAGATGCCTCATCACGTGTTTTCAACCAGTTTTCGCCTCTTTATTACAATCACTCTTTATATGCAGAAAGAACGCCAATTGGTGAGATGGATATTGTACAGCATTTTGATTATAATACTTTAAGGGATTTTTACAGGGACTGGTATCGTCCGAATTTGCAGGCTATTGCAGTTATTGGAGATGTCGATGTAGCTGAAATTGAAAAAAAGATCAAAAACATATTTGCTGATATTCCGGCAGCTCAAAATCCGTTAAAGCGTTTTGAAGTTACGGTTCCAAATCATGAAGAAGCCTTTTTTAAACTGGTTGTCGATAAGGAAATTACCAGATCAAATATTTCTTTTGCGATTATACAAAGCAAAAAACGAACTGATAAGAGTTTTGGTGATTTAGAACATTCGACTTTAAGAAATATAGCACTGAATCTACTCAATAACAGACTCAGAGCGCTTTCTCAAAAAACAGATTGTGCTTTTAAATTTGCTTACCTAAGCTATGCAGCACTTACAAGAACAAATGATCTGCTTAGTATAAATGTTAGTCCAAAGCCAAATAAACAAGCCCAGGCATTTGTAAGTGTAATGGATGAAATGACCCGGGCCGGTAAATTTGGATTTTCTGATGGAGAAATAAAACGCGCAGCAGCTTCTGTTATTTCCAGTTATGAAGATTATATTGAGACAGAAAAAGAAAGCTCCCATAAATCAATTCTTAATTCAATAAGAAAAGAATATCTGATGGATGAAACTTTTTCTGATGCCAAAGCAGAATTTGAAATGGTGAAATCTGTTTTAGCGAATATAGATTCAAAAAAACTTCAGGCAGAATTGATGTCGGGATATACTTCTCAAAACCGCGTAATAACAGTTACAGGAGTAGAAAACGAGACAAACCTGAAACAGGAAGAAGCTTTTTCGATCATCAAAAAAGCGGAAAATAATCAGGATTTAAAACCGTACGTTGATACTTATACCGAAAAATCATTATTGACGGATGTAAAAATTGTTCCCGGTAAAATTATCTCAGAACAGCAAAATAAGGAAATAGGAGCTACCACTTTTAAACTTAGCAATGGGGTGATTGTCCATTATAAATTTGCCAACAAAAATACAGGAGATGTAGAATTAAAAGCAGAGAGTTTTGGCGGATCTTCTTTATATGAACCTAAAGATTTACCCTCTGTAAACATGACTATTTCTGTAGCACAAGGTTCTGGTTTAGGAGTATTTTCAAGTACCGATTTGGAAAAAGCGCTGGTTGGAAAATCGGTTTTTTCGGGTGCAGCTATTGGAAGTTTAAATGAGATAGTTTCTGCAAGTGCAAAGGCAAAAGATATCGAAACTATGATGCAATTAGTGTATCTGCGTTTTGTAAAACCCCGTTTTGATGCTGAAACATTCTCGATAATGAAAACAAACATACAGAATAACCTCAAAAACAAGGACAATGACATTAGGGGTAAAATGCGCGATAGTCTGAATGCTGCTGTATTTGGAGCGAATAACCCTAAAATCAGAATATTAAACCAGCAGTATATTGATGACTTGTCTTTTGAAAAGACGCAGGCGATTTACAAAGATCGTTTTTCAGATGTTTCAAACTTTGAGTTTTACATCGCTGGTGATGTATCTGCAGAAGTACTAAAACCTTTATTAGAAAAATATATAGCCAGTATTCAGGGAGTAAAACGCAAGGAAACATTTAGAGATAATGCTATTGCATGGAAATCTGCTAAAATTGATAAAGATGTTTTTATCAAAATGGCCTCTCCCAAAAGTACGGTAAAAATTCAATTTGAAGCTGATTATAATTACAATTCAAAAAATAACATATTAGCCAGGATGTTTGGGGATGTTCTAACCTTGAGATTTACGGAAAGCCTACGGGAAAAAGAAGGCGGGACGTATGCCGCACACGCAAATTCTTACATCATGAAAATACCAAAAAATGCAGCTATACTCTCTATCAATTTTGATTGCGATGCCAATAAGGTCGAACATTTACTGCCGGTTGTGTACCAGGAAATCGAAAAGATGAAAAAAGGTGTATTTGTTAAGGAAGATATTGAAAAAACAAAAACAAATTACCTTAAGGAAAGGGAAGACAGTAAAAATTTCAATAGTTATACAATGGATTTAATGTATGATTTTTTCCAGAATAACATTAATAATGATGATCCTAAAACCTACTCAGACATTATAAATAGCCTTACAGAGAAAGATCTAACGGATTTTGCCAATTCATTTTTGAAGAGAGCCAAAAGTTATGAAGTGGTTTACAAACCATTATAGATTTTTAGATAACCTATAATTTGCCCTCTACATTTAAATATTTTGAATTAGTAGTTTAGTTTTAAAGTGGTTTTTTATTACGGGACTGTTGTGTAGAGCAGTCCCATTTTTAAAAATGATATGGTATGAGCAGGAAAATATTTTTTATAACTTTCTTTTTATTGGTTTCAATAGCGTCCAAAGCGCAGGTGTATAGCCCCGTGAAATGGAAAATGGGTGTGGCAAAAATTTCAGATTCGGAATATGAATTAAGAATGAATGCCAAAATACAGGATACCTGGCATTTATACAGCCAGAGTGTTCCCGATGGAGGCCCGCTTCCAACACATTTTACTTTTGCAAAAAACGCCAACTATAAATTGATCGGTGAAGTTGTTGAACAAGCCGGTAAATTAATAGATGATCCGGTTTTTAAATTGCAAATTAAGTTTTTTGAAAAAGAAACAACATTCAGACAGCGAATAAAAATTAGTGGAAACAAAACCTTTGAGATCAAAGGGGAACTCGAATTTATGGTTTGCAACGACCAGAGTTGTTTGCCTCCCACGTATGAAGATCTTCTTTTTAAGGTAAACCCGACAACTGATTTAAACAGTAAAAAAGAGCTTGCAAAACCACAGATAAAACATCATTCAGGCGATTTGGCTTTAGTAGATGTAGTGGAGAATTTTGATACCTTTCAAAAGAAAAAGAGCACAAAAAGCAACGTTATTATTTCTGCTCCAAGAGAAAATCCAAGAAGTTTATGGAGTATTTTTTTATTGTCTTTGCTATCTGGATTTGCCGCATTGTTAACCCCGTGTGTTTTTCCGATGATTCCGATGACGGTAAGTTTTTTTACCAAACAGAGCAAAAATAAAACAGAAGGAATCAGGAAAGCAATTTTATATGGAATCTCCATAATTGCCATTTATATTTTTCTGGGCGCCGTTGTTACCTGGGCTTTTGGTGCAGACTCACTTAATGCATTGTCAACAAGTGTGTGGTTTAATGTGCTGTTTTTTATTTTATTATTAATTTTTGCTTTGTCTTTTTTAGGAGCTTTTGAAATTTTATTGCCAAATTCATTAGCCAATAAAGTAGATAATCAGGCAGACAGGGGGGGGACTATCGGAATTTTATTTATGGCGTTGGCACTTGCTATTGTTTCTTTTTCGTGTACAGGTCCTATAGTGGGAACATTATTAGTAGAAGCTGCTTCAAGGGGCGGAATAGCTCCGTTTGTAGGCATGTTTGGATTCTCATTGGCATTGGCTTTGCCTTTTACCTTGTTTGCCGCTTTTCCGGGATGGTTAAATTCTTTGCCAAAATCCGGAGGATGGCTCAATACCGTAAAAGTAGTTTTAGGTTTTTTAGAACTGGCATTGGCTTTTAAATTTTTATCAAATGCAGATTTGGTTTTACAATTGCATTGGCTGGAGCGAGAAGTATTTTTATCAATTTGGATAGGTATTTTTGCTTCTTTAGTACTTTATTTATTTGGAAAAATACAATTGCCGCATGATAGTCCGTTATCGCATATAAGTGTGGGAAGATTAACCCTTGCAATTGTTGTTTTATCTTTTACTATTTATTTAATTCCGGGTATTTGGGGAGCACCTTTAAAAATGATTAGTGGTTTTTCGCCGCCATTAAATTATAGCGAATTGCAAAAAGGTTTAGGAGGCGTGGTTTCAAACGAAACAAACACTGCATTACCTGAAGGTGCAGAATACGGACCACATAATATAATCGCTTTTACCGATTATGACAAGGGAATGCAATATGCCAAAAAAGTTGGAAAACCTGTAATGATCGATTTTACAGGGCATGCATGTGTAAATTGCAGAAAAATGGAAGACAATGTCTGGTCAGACAGCAAAGTTTTGGAAATTCTTAAAAACAAAATTGTTTTAATATCTTTATATGTGGATGACAAAAGAGAACTACTTGTTAACGAACAGGTTATTTCTAAACTGACCGGCAAAAAAATTAAATATATAGGACAAAAGTGGAGTGAATTTCAAACTTTAACTTATAAAACCAATGCCCAGCCTTTGTATGTCATGGTAGATAATAATGGCAAAAAACTTATTGAACCAACGGCCTATAACCCTGATGTAGAATATTATTTTAACTGGCTTAATATCGGAATAAGTAAATTTAAACTATAATAGTTTTCATATTATATTAAGGATTCAGGACGTAGTAGACTACTGAATCCTTAATATAAGTCTTTATTGAAAGGCTTTTATAAACATGCCAAAATAGGGGCATATGGCCGTTGATAAAATAGTATAATAAAGTTTCGAACATAAACTTCTTAGCTGTTGATTTTGCTGAATTTCTAATTGTTCAAAATACCTTGTACCAGGATTTTGCCACAAAGATTTTGTTCGATTTTATAAATATTGAAAAGTGGTATAAAATAAAAAACCCTGCAAATCGTTGGATTTGCAGGGTTTACCGCTTTTTTTGGCCTTTTTTTAAAACTTTGAAAAGTCTCTTTTTTAGCCTTCAGCGGAGAAAGAGGGATTCGAACCCCCGGACCTGTTACAGTCAACAGTTTTCAAGACTGCCGCATTCGACCGCTCTGCCATTTCTCCAGTATGTTGCGATCATTTGCTGATTGCGAGTGCAAATATAGTGTGTTTTTTCGATTGTAAAAACTTTTTTTAAGCTTTTTTACGGATTATTTTAAATTAATTTTTAAGTCGTTCATAATCAGTAATTATTTTAAAAACATTTTTACGTTAAATAAAGTGTTTAGTCTAAAATGGGTACCGGTTTCTTGCTTTCGTCGACAGCAACAAACGAAAAAGTTCCTGAAACTACTGTTTCGCGAAGCTCAGAATACATTTGTTCCATGAAAATATCAACGTGAATTTTACAGCTTGTTCTTCCAACGCTAATTACTTTTGCTACTAATTCAATTAAAGTTCCGGCCGGAATTGCTTTTTTAAAATCAATCTGACCGGTCGAAATGGTAACCACTTTTTTTCGGCTGAATCGGGTAGCGCAAATAAAGGCCACTTCGTCCATTAAATGAAGTGCTGTACCTCCGAACAGAGTGTCGTAATGATTTGTAGTACTTGGGAAAACAGCTTTAAAAATATGAGTTTCCGATTTTATAATTCTTTCTTCTAATGTCCCCATATCTTAATAACTTACGTATTCAATGATTTCAAGTCCGTAACCGATCATTCCGACACGTTTGGTTTGCTCTGTATTCGATATTAATCTGATTTTAGAGATATCAATGTCATGAAGGATCTGAGCCCCAATTCCGTAATCTTTGCTGTCAATGATTACTTTTGGTGCTTTCATTGTCCCTTCGGCCTGTAGCGTTTTAAGTTCCGCAATTCTGTTTAACAGATTGATGGCCTGCATATCCTGATTGATGAATATCACAGCTCCTTTTCCGTTTTCATTGATGGCTTTAAACATGTCGTCTAATTGCTGCTCTGCATTATTGGTCAGGGTACCTAATAAATCATTGTTCACTTGTGAGGAATTGATTCTCGTTAAGATAGGTTCTCCAAGATTCCAGGTTCCTTTCGTTAAAGCAATATGTACTTGTTTGTTGGTAGTTTGTTCGTAAGCTCTCAGTCTGAAAGTTCCAAAGCGGGTTTCGATATCAAAATCTTCTTTTTTAACAATCAGGCTGTCGTGCTGCATTCTGTAAGCGACTAAGTCTTCAATAGAAACGAGTTTCAAATCGAATTTT
Organism: Flavobacterium sp. ENC; assembly: GCF_020991415.1. Classification (GTDB taxonomy): domain Bacteria; phylum Bacteroidota; class Bacteroidia; order Flavobacteriales; family Flavobacteriaceae; genus Flavobacterium. Next base: position 45,797 of record NZ_JAJMOY010000004.1, read on the forward strand.
TTAGCCACTTCAATTAACTGAGGCAAACGGGCCATTGTTCCGTCTTCATTCAGGATTTCACAGATTACCCCGGCAGATTTAAAACCGGCTAATCTTGCAAAGTCAATTGCCGCTTCCGTATGTCCGGTTCTTCTTAAAACACCACCTTGTTTTGCAACTAAAGGGAAAATGTGTCCCGGGCGTGCCAAATCATGTGGTTTTGTATTGGCATCCACTAATGCCTGTACCGTTTTAGATCTGTCAGCAGCAGAAATTCCCGTGGTGACCCCTTGTCCCTTCAAATCTACAGAAACGGTAAAGGCCGTTTCCATATGGTCTGTATTATTGCTTACCATGGCACGTAAATCAAGTTCTTTACAACGGCTTTCCGTAAGTGGTGTGCAAATTAATCCACGCCCGTGTGTTGCCATAAAATTGATCATTTCCGGAGTTACTTTTTCGGCTGCAGCCAAAAAATCACCTTCATTTTCACGATCTTCATCATCGACTACAATGATTACTTTACCTTGACGAATATCTTCTATAGCTTCTTCAATGGTATTCAATTGTATTTTTGCTGTTGACATAATTATTGTTTGTTTTGAACAGGAAAGAACCGTTCGGAAATTTTTTGAAATAGTTGCGATATTGGGGTTGTAATTGCATCAAAATTGATTAATCCGTTGTCGTTTGTCGCACGATACGTAAGTAATACCGCTAATGGCAATAAGATAAAGGAAGACATCCATGATCCCATAAAAGGGCTCATTCCGCCTTCTTGTGATAGTCTTTTTCCAAAAGTATTGATGAAGTGAAAAGTAATAAAAATCAATACGGCAAATACAATTGGTAAACCAAGTCCGCCTTTTCGTATAATCGCACCAAGCGGGGCACCAATAAAAAACATTAAGAAACACGCAAAAGCGATAACAAATTTCTCGTATAACGCACTTAGGTGTTTGTTAATTTCCCTTTGTTCATCCTTTAGTTCTTTCTGTGTCGTTTCAATAGAGTAGATATTACTGGTAATAGTACTACTGGCCATTTTTATGATATCCGACTTTTGTTTGTTGGTATATAAAGATAAAATATTGTTAGGAATCGCTTTTTTCTTTTTTTCAGGTTTTAGTGCCTTCGGAGTAGTTTTAATTCCCACACGCTGATTGATATTTTCCGAAAAAGAAATAATTTCATTATTCAGGTTTTTATTCAGGGAATCCAGGGTATAGCGTAATTCGTTCACGTTTAGCATACCATTGGTACTGCCGACGCTTTCCTGGCCATCATCATCTGTTTTGTTTAACTCGGATAAATCTATATTGATGATTTGTTTTTTGAATTGTCCTTTAATGAAAGGTAATTTAGCACGATCTTCGTATTTTTTTGGTGTTACATCCTGATAATAATAGCCGTCATTGAGAACCAGTTTTAAAATGCTTGATTTTTCATTACTGATTAATTCTCCGTTTTTTGCTTTGATTACGGTTTTGTTTTCTCCAAAACTATTTGCTTTTTCATGTATGGTAACTCCGGTCAGGATATTGCCATTTTCGCCCGACTTTTTGTTTACTTTAATATTGTAAGTCCCGACATCATTAAACTGTCCTTCAGCAATTGCCATGGCAGGTTTGGCCTGGGCGATATTTTTTCGGAAATTAACAAACTTATATTCGGCGTAAGGAATTACATTATTGGCAAACCAGAAGGCAACGATACTCAGTACACATATAAAGATGATTAAAACCCGCATAGCTCTTTGCAGTGATATTCCCGACGATTTCATAGCGGCGAATTCATAATTTTCGGCAAGATTACCAAAAGTCATGATAGAAGCCAGTAACACCGATAATGGTAAAACCAAAGGGATTATTCGGGGCATCGAGAATAAGAGGAATTTTACAACCAGTATCAGATCAAGGTCTTTACCTGCAAGTTCTGAGATAAAAAGCCAGACGGTCTGAAGAATGAATATAAAAAAAAGGATTACAAATACCGTAGTAAATGTAATCAGAAATGTTTTTAGTAAGTATTTGTCTAAAATTTTCAACCTTGTAATTAGTCTAATTTATTGATGTAGTATTTTGGATATTTGCTCGCTACAAATGTAAATTGATTTTTTGATAAAGGCTGGTTGGTTTTAAAAGAATTAACGGTTAAAGTGGTTTTTGTTCCATTTTTTCCGGTTTCAATTAAATTGTAAATGTGTTTTGTTTGTACATCAATACCTAAAAGGATCTCTTTTCGCTGGTCTTTTGTATTGGTAGGAGCTAATTTGATGTACTGAATTTTTCTTCCTTTTACATTCTGAACAATATCCATATTGTATTTGTATCCGGAATTGAAAAAAGTAAGCATTTTGGAAGGTGTAATGGCAGCATCGTCTTTTTCGTTTACCTTAGAAATGGTAACCTCTTCGTCTTCAGGGACAATAGTGTACGTTTTTTGTCCGTCAAAAATTTTAGTAACACCCATGAAATTTAATACATACTGATTGCCTTTCATAATTACATTTCCTTTACTGTCCTGATTAATGTTCTCTTTGGCATTGTTCAGGGAATATTTAAAATCAATTGCAATGTTGTCGTAACTTTTTATTTTAGCCGTTACCTGATTCAATAAATCCTTGGCTTTTTTATCCTGAGCCTGAATAGAAGTAAAGCTCAAAAGCAATAAAACTGCTATTTGAAAAAACTTTTTAGTCATGTTAGTGATAGAATTGTTGTTGATTTCCTGAATTTTTGCTTTCATGATGGGGTTAATTTTGTTCATTATTAAAAAATTGATCAAGAGCACTTAAATCTAAGATGTTTACACTTCGGGCTTTACTGCCTTCAAAGGGGCCGACAATTCCGGCTGCCTCCAGCTGATCGATCAGACGACCTGCCCTGTTGTACCCTAATTTTAATTTTCTTTGCAATAATGAAGCTGAACCTTGTTGTGCGTTGACAATAATTTCGGCAGCTTCTCTAAATAAAGTATCTCTTTCGGAAATATCCATATCAAGATTGATGCCAGTTTCTTCCCCAACGAACTCCGGAAGTAAATAAGCGGTAGCATACGCTTTCTGTCCACCGATAAAATCGGTAATTTTTTCTACCTCAGGCGTATCGATAAAAGCGCACTGCACACGGACTACATCATTTCCGTTGGTATAGAGTAAATCCCCGCGTCCAATCAACTGATCGGCTCCCTGGGTATCAAGGATGGTTCTGGAGTCAATTTTTGAAGTTACCCTAAAAGCAATCCTGGCCGGGAAGTTGGCTTTGATTAAACCTGTAATAACGTTTACGGATGGTCTTTGTGTCGCAATAATTAAGTGAATACCAATAGCACGCGCCAGCTGGGCTAAACGGGCAATCGGAATCTCCACTTCTTTTCCGGCAGTCATAATCAGATCGGCGAACTCATCGACTACCAAAACAATGTAAGGTAAAAAACGGTGTCCTGCCTCAGGATTTAATTTTCTGGATTTGAATTTTTCGTTGTATTCCTTGATATTACGAACCATCGCATCTTTCAGTAATGAATAACGATTATCCATTTCAACACAAAGGGAGTTCAGTGTATTGACTACCTTGGCATTGTCCGTAATAATAGCATCTTCCGTATCCGGAAGTTTCGCTAAATAATGTCTTTCTATTTTGTTGAACAGAGTAAGTTCTACTTTTTTCGGATCCACCAAAACAAATTTTACTTCTGCAGGGTGTTTTTTATATAAAAGTGAAGTCAGTACCGCGTTCAGTCCAACAGATTTTCCTTGTCCTGTAGCTCCGGCCATCAGTAAGTGAGGCATTTTGGCTAAATCGACAACAAAAGTTTCGTTGGAAATGGTTTTTCCCAAAGCAATTGGCAACTCCATTTCAGCTTCCTGAAATTTAGCCGATCCAATGACGCTTTTCATCGAAACCATAGTAGGGTTTTTGTTCGGAACCTCAATACCGATAGTTCCTTTTCCGGGAATTGGCGCAATAATACGAATTCCCAATGCTGATAATGACAACGCAATATCGTCCTCTAAACTTTTGATTTTTGAAATCCTGATTCCGGCCTCCGGTACAATTTCGTATAACGTTACCGATGGACCAACGGTTGCCTTGATTTGTGCAATTTCAATTTTGTAGTTGCGCAGGGTATCTACAATTTTGTTTTTGTTTTCTTCAAGTTCTTCCTGATTGATTGTAATTCCGCCTGTTGAATATTCTTTTAATAAATCAATCGTTGGGAATTTGTAATTCGATAAATCCAGCGTAGGATCGAAGAGACCGAAATCTGCTACAAGTCGTGATGCCAGGTTTTCTTCGATAATATCTTCTTCTTCAGGCTTTTCAACAACAAATTCTTCAGTATGTACCGGCGTTGGTGTGACCGGGTTTATATTCATCTGAAGCGGTTTTAAAATCGGATTTAAATCAATTTCTGATGAATTTGAAATAGTAGGTTTTAAAGCTTCTTTGTTGATTTCGAATTGTGTATCCTCTGTTTTTAAGTGGATGTTGTCTAATTCCTCGTCCGGTTCTTCGACAGCAAATTCTTCTAAGTTATAAGCACTTTCCGTTTGTGCCGGTGTTTTAAGGGCGCTTAATTCAGACTTGATGTCGTTTTTGGTCGAATCAAAATAAGACTGGATCTTTTCAGGAGATAATTTTATTTTGAAAATCAGGTACACGATTAATCCAAAAAGCAGGGCTAATAATGTGCCGGTTTTTCCGATATAATCCTGTGAAAATAAATTCAGTTCATAACCAATTGTTCCGCCCAGTTCAGGTGCAGAAGTGGCAAAGAATCCAAATAAAACAGAAACAATAATGATGGCAAACAGGTCCCAGAACCAAATGTTTTTCAATTTTTTCAGGGATAGTTCCAATGCCAAAAACATTCCGGTAAGAAAAAATAGCCGCACAAATATAAAAGCAGCTAATCCAAAACCCTTATAAACGATCAGATCTGATAAAAAGGCCCCGAATTTTCCGAGCCAGTTTTGTACCACTTCCGTACGGTCGCCGAGTTGGCTGACAGCACTTTGGTCAGATTGTCCGTTGATGTAAAAGGAAATGAATGCAACTAATAATGCAATAGAAAATAATACCAGAAGACACCCTAAAACAAAGCGTTGTTGTTTGTTTGGTTTCCAGGATCTTGAGGTTTCGGTCTTTGCCGTATTTTTTTTATCTAAAGTTTCTTTTTTGGTTGTTTTTGCCATTCTTGCGTTTAGTATTGCCTATACAAATTTTGGAATATAAATGATCAAACCTATTGCGATTGCGGTCATTGCGGCAAAAAATACCGCTCCGGCAGCAATATCTTTAATAAATCCGATTCTTTCATGATAATTGGGATGAATAAAATCGGCTACTTTTTCTACGGCTGTGTTTAGACCTTCGATACTTAGTACAAGACCAATTGCCAGGGTTTGAAAAAGCCATTCTTCGTGCGAAATATGAAAGTAGAAACCGGCAATAGTCATGACTATTCCCAGTGAAAATTGTACCATAACACTATGTTCGGTACTGATTAGTTTTACAGCTCCCTTAAAAGCGTAAGTTACGCTTTTAAGTCGGCCTTTAACAAATGTATTGTCTTTTTGAAACTCCATTTAAGTTATTATAGTGCTGCTAAAGCTGCTTCGTAATTTGGTTCGTTTGCAATTTCAGCAACTTGTTCTGTATGAGTGATTTTTCCGTTAGCATCAACCACGATGATAGCTCTTGAATGTAAACCTGCAAGAGGTCCGTCAACGATTTCCAGTCCGTTTGCCTTACCGAAACTTCCTTCCTGAAAATCAGACAGGTTCACTACATTTTCTAATCCTTCAGCTCCGCAAAAACGTTTCTGGGCAAATGGCAAATCTCTTGAAATACACAAAACAGTTGTGTTTTCTAAATTACCGGCACTTTCGTTGAATTTTCTAACAGAAGCAGCACAAGTTCCTGTATCTACACTTGGAAAAATATTTAAAACTAATTTTTTACCTGCGAAATTGCTTAAGGAAGCCACTGATAAATCATTCTGTACTAATTTGAAATCAGCTAATTGTGATCCAACTGCTGGTAACTCACCTGATGTATGAACCGGATTTCCGCCTAATGTTATTGAAGCCATGATTTTTGTTTAATTTAATGAGGCTCAAAAGTAAGGATTAATATTTGAATCTAAAAGTATTTGTTGTGGGTTTAAGTATAGATTAAGACTTGTATTTGTCTTTGTATACCATGGGAAGAACCATATAGGAGTTTAGCATTTTATGGTAAGCGGATGACACGGATTAAGCGGATTAACAGGTTTCTTTTAGTTGTTTTTTGCCTTCCTGAGCAAAGCCGAAGGAACATAAGAAATTCCGTTCCTGTGATTCTTCAGTCTTTGTCGAGCTACTGTGCGCCCTTCGACTTCGCTCAGGGTGACAAAATTGTGCTGATAACTGAGACCGAAAACTGCTGCACTGAGACTGGGACTGATCCCGATAGCTATTGGGAGAGACTGAAAACTGAGACTGAAAACTGCGACCGAGACTAAAAAAAAACGCTCCCTTGGAATGAAAGCGTTTCTTTAGTCATGTTTTTTATTCTCAGGAGAGAGGCCGATTATTTATCGATGGAACCTAAAACACGTTTCATGAACGCGTTTAATGCTTCTTTTTTGTCAGTGCCCTGAACGACCATTTTATGTACTTCAAGTGCACCATACATATTTGAAATTAATTCGCCAATTACATCTAATTCTTCATCTTTTAAAGACGGAATCTCAGTCATAGCTTCTAAAACTTCAATAGTTTCAATGATATAATCCTGATCGTTTTCTTCGATAAACTGCGTTAATTGCTTTATTACGGGTAATTTCATTTTTTAGATTTTTAGAGTACTGGATTATTGGATTTTTAGATAAGATTCAAAAAATCTAACCGTCTAAAAATCTAATGATCTATTTAGGCAATTGCGTTAACTAAATCAATTAAAACTTCTTGTTTGTTGGTTTGCGTTTCACCAACCAATTTTCCGTTTACGAAAGTAGCAAAAGTAGGCAGGTTGCTTACATTGGCTAATTTTCTGGATTCCGGAGAATTTTCAGCGTCAACCAAAACAAAAGTGATCGCTTCATTTTCTGTGGCTAATTTTTTGAATTTTGGTTTCATAATACGGCAATTTCCACACCATGAAGCTGAATATTGTACTACTACTTTTTCGTTTTTAGCAACTAAATCTGCTAACGTATCTTCGTTTAAGTCGATTAACATATCTTTGAATTTAAATTCCAATATTTTAAATTCCAAATTCCAAATCTTCCGATGTAGAATTTAAAAATTTAAATTTTGAAATATTATTGATTTTGAGAAAGAATTCCAAATCCCAAAATTGGAATTTGGAATTTTTAAAAATTTGGAATTTATTTTTCTTAATTAGCGCTCAAATACTCAGCAGTACTGATTCTGTCTGCGCTCATTGCTTCTTTACCGGCTTCCCAGTTTGCAGGACAAACTTCTCCTTTTTCCTGGATGTGAGTATAAGCATCAACCATACGTAAATATTCGTTTACGTTACGTCCTAATGGCATATCGTTAACGCTTTCGTGGAAGATTTTTCCAGTTTCGTCAATTAGGTAAGTAGCTCTGAAAGTTACGTTTGAACCTTCAATGATTACAGAGTCAGTTTCTTCGCTGTATTCTGTAGATTCGATATCTAAAATTCCTAAAATGTTAGATAAGTTACGGTTAGTATCAGCAAGGATTGGGTAAGTAACACCTTCGATTCCACCGTTGTTTTTTGGAGTGTTTAACCATGCAAAGTGTACTTCGTTTGTATCACATGAAGCTCCGATTACGATTGTATTTCTTTTTTCAAATTCTGGCAATGCAGCTTGGAAGGCGTGTAATTCAGTTGGACATACAAAAGTAAAATCTTTTGGGTACCAAAATAAAAGTACTTTTTTGTTGTTGTTTACTGCTTCTTCAAAAATATTGATTTTTAAGTTGTCACCCATTTCTGAGATAGCATCTACTGCAATACTTGGGAATTTTTTTCCTACTAAAGACATATTTTTCGTTTTAAGTTAAAAATTTATTTGGTGCAAAAGTAGGGCATAAGTAAGACTACTTACAATAAGATGTAATTATTAATATTTATTTAGTGATAACTTTTTGTTATACTTGGAAATTAGATATTTGTAAGTTGCTGAATGTCAATATTTACGGGAAGACTGCCGTTGTAATTGCTATTTTCAAGAAATTGAATTCCTGCCACTTTTTGAAATTCTTCAAAATCCTGATAGGCCTGTACGAGTCCTGAAGCCTTTTTAAGATTCGGGATAACAGGTAAAACGTATGGATTTCCGAAAACATAAACGATACATTTTTTGGTTTGCAGCAGCTGTGAAAGTAAATCCAAAACTTCAGTATGTATTTCGAAATTATTCATCGGTTTTGCCTTAGGAACAAATAAAGAAATAAGAATGGTTTCGAAGTTTTCGAGCGCTTTTTTAATGTCCGGAATACTGGAGCTTTCTAAGTTTTCAAAAGCAAATTCCGGAGAATTTAGTTTAGAATTTAAGGTTTTGAAGAACGTATTTTCAACACCCTTATACAAACTCAATTTGGCTAACTGATTGTTTTGCTGTGCTTCGAAAGCCAGTGCTGTATTGGAGTTGTCAATAATTTTGGTAAGTGTATTTTGGGCAACTTCCAGGTTTAAAGCTGCAGTTTTTGCAAAATCCAGTTCTCCTGACGTAAATGCATTACCGGACAAGATGCCCACCTTTTCTTTGGCTTTCATAATCCTGTTGTAACTGGCTTCGATGCGTTCGGGAGAAGCATTTTTCAGGATCGCTTCAATTCCTTCCGGAACATTTTCGGCGAAACACAAAATGTCATTTCCGGCATTAAAGGCTTCCCATTCCAGTTGACCTTTTGTTGCGTACAATTTAGAAACGCTGTGCATATTTAAGGCATCGGAAATTACCAAGCCATCATAGCCTAATTTTTCGCGCAAAAGGGTTTCGATAATAGGTTTTGACAACGTTGCCGAGGTATCTTTTCCGTCATTTAAGCTTGGAACCGCCAAATGCCCGATCATAATCGAGTCGACCTTATTTTCAATTCCTTTAATGAAAGGATACAATTCGTTGTCTAATAATTCTTCCAAGCTTTCCTTCAAAACCGGCAACCCCAAATGCGAATCTACATTGGTGTTTCCGTGTCCGGGAAAGTGTTTCAGGCAGCCTAAAATACCGGCATCAGACAGTCCTTTTAAATACGCCACGGCAAAATCGGCCACTTTTTCTTTGTTTTCACCAAAAGAACGATAGCCAATCACAGGGTTATTCGGGTTGTTATTGATATCAGCCAAAGGCGACAGGTTATAATGAATTCCGGTTGCTTTTAAGTCGGAACCTATTTGTTTTCCAACTTCGTAGACCAGATTTGCTTTATTTTCTGGTAAAGCACCAAGGGTGATGGCGTAGGGGTATTGCGGTGTTTTTTCGATGCGCATCGCCAGGCCCCATTCGGCATCAATGCTGATTAAAAGCGGGGTAGCGGCTGATTTTTGATAACGAATGATTAAGGCTTTGATTTTCTCGTAGCTGTCATCATTAAAAACTACTTTTTTCTTGCTTTCGTAATTTGTTGCGGCACTGGCACGGCTGTGAAAAAAGGTCAGTCCGCCAATATGGTGTTCTTGTATTAAACGTTCGGTTTCCTGAATGTTTTCTTCGGTATCGTTGATAAAAACGGCGGGGAAAAAAAATTGTCCCACTCTTTGTTTTAGTGCGTCGGCTGTCATTTTCATTAGTATAAAGTCTTTTTCATGCAAACACTGTTTTCAACGTTTTCATAAGGCGGATAATTGGGAATCAGGGTATAACCGGATTTTTGATACAGCGCAATAGCTTCAGGCTGTTTTTTTCCGGTTTCCAAAATCGTATACGGATAGTTAATTTCGGCTGCCCAAAGTTCCAAAGCTTTCAGTACCTGAGAAGCAATTCCTTTTTTGCGGTGCTCCGGATGCACATACATGCGTTTGATTTCAACCGTATCACTTTCTTTTTCCCTAAAAGCGCCACAGCCTACAGCCATATCATTTTCATAGAATACAACAGCATGTTTTATTTTGTCAATTTTATTAAACTGATTGTAAAAGGTATGTTCTTCCCCGTCCCTGATTTTTAAGTCCTGGTCTAATAAAGCGACCAGATTTATAAAGTCAGGATCATCAGAATTGGTGCGTTTCAGGCTGGTCATGATCGAATGCTGTAAAGTTTTATTATTTGAGTTTGCTTTTCTTTTGTCTGGCAAGTTTGGCAAGCTGGGTTTGGGTTTGTACGGCTTTTTCCAGTCGGTTTTTAAATCGAAAGAGTTTTGGCAATCCTTCCAGCCGGTCTTCGAGGGTGATTTCTTCAAAAACAATAATTGCTTTTTCTAAAACCCGGATTTCGTTTTCGATATCGTTTTGGTTTTTGTAGATTGTAGCCAATCTATCGTAAGGATGGTTTCCTTTAAAGCTTTCCGCGACATTTTCTTCATACAATTCAACTGCTTTTTCAAGATTTCCTGTTTTCTCGAACTCAGCTCCTTTCAGATTTCGTTCGGCCTGCAAATTCTCATTGATTTCCATAGGTAAGATGTTTGATTTGGGGTTAAACTTCTTCAGATTTTTTCCCAAAATCTTTTGGGAAAATTAAAAAACGTGATAAAATAAGACCTGGAATAGTGGCTATGAAAACCCATATAAAAAAGTTCTGATAGCCTAAATATTGTTGTATATAACCGCTGATCATTCCCGGAAGCATCATTCCTAATGCCATAAAACCGGTTGCAAGTGCGTAATGTGATGTTTTGGATTCTCCTTCAGCCACATAAATCAGGTACATCATAAAACCGGTAAATCCGAAACCATATCCAAATTGCTCCAAAATAACTGTAATGCAGGTATAGAGATTAAGCGGCGAATTGATTTCGAAAAAGTATAAGTTTATATGAAGGTGAAAAAGTGCTTCCGGTTGAAAATGAGCCAATCCGATAAACCCGAGAATAGGCAGATGCATCGCCAGAAACATAGGAAGCATCCATTTGGTAAGGCCATGTTTAGAGATGGCAATTCCGCCAAAAATTCCGCCGATGGTCAATGCTATAATTCCTAAAGTTCCGTAAATAATTCCAACAGATTCAGTATCCAGAGCCATTCCGCCCAATTCTTTTTTATCGAGCAGAAACGGACTTAACATTTTAAGTAATTGTGATTCTCCGAGTCTAAAGACCAGGATAAAAGCCAGTACAAGACCAATTTGCTTTTTCTTAAAGAAGCTTGCAAATACAGAACCGAAGCTTTTATCATGCGCTTCTTTATCGGTTTGTACGGCATTTATTTCGCTTTTTGGAGTAAAAATAAAATTATAAGCGGTGATTACAGCCATTAATAAACCTACAGCGATCATCGTATACGACCAGGCTTTGGTGTTGTTTCCGTATTTATGTTCCAGGTAACCCGCAAATAATACAATCAATCCGTTTCCGGCCAATAATGAGATTCGGTAAAAAGTACTTCTGATTCCCAGAAAGAAAGATTGCTGTTCTTTGGGTAAAACCAATAAATAAAAGCCATCACTCGCCACATCATTAGAAGCCGAAGCAAAGGCAGCGACCCAAAAAATGGCTAAACTCAGCAGAAAAAAATGATTGAGGGGAATAATAAATCCTACCAGCAAAAAGGCAATGGAAATAATGAACTGCATCGCCAGAAACCATTTTCTCTTCGTTCCGTTCAATTCGATAAAAGGGCTCCACAAAGGTTTGATGACCCAAGGCAGGTATAATAAACTGGTATAAACTCCGATATCTTCATTTGAAATTCCCAGATTTTTGTACATAATTACAGAAACGGAAATAATGACGGCGTAAGGCAAGCCGGATGCAAAATTTAAAAGCGGAATCCAAAACCAGGGTTTATTATCTGTTTTCATTGGGCTGAGCAGGTGAATATATTTTAAATGTCTTTTTTAAGTCGATCGTAGTCGGGGTACTTTCGTTTGCAAAATAATCAATAAATGTTACAGCGCAAGCTTTATAGGCATTCATTTTTTGGGTAAGGATCGAAAAGGTAATAGAATCGTTAATTTCGTTAACTCTTATTTTGTCAATTATTTGCGTCGCATCGTTGGTATTGATTTTCGAAATGTGATCGGCTCCGTATACGACCATATAACGCACTTTTGTATTCAGCGGTACTTTGATCGTAAAGGTGTAAAACGAACTGTCTTTGGCAAATTCGGTTACCGTCGGGATATCAATCACAATGCGCTTTAAATTCGGAACTGCCGGTGGCAATGCCGGATATTTGTATTGATTTTCTTCGAGCAGACGTACAATATCAAAGTTTTTGTTCATAAACCATTTGGCACTGAAATAGGCACTTCCGCCTACTTTTTTAAAGCTTCTCGCATAATCGACCTGAGTTGGGATTTCAGACGAAAAATTCCAGCTTTTATCACCGTCACCTCTTATTTTGTACGAAGCGTGTCCGATATAAACTGCGGTATTGTTGGAGTTTTCGGCCCACCATTTTACGAGTTTGGAATAAGAAGCTCTCGGATTATTCATGCTCCAATACAATTGAGGCATAATATAATCGATCCATTTTTGGTCCATCCATAACACCGGATCGGCGTAAAGATCGTCGTAATTGGCAGTCGACTGGGTATCGGAACCTTTTGGATCCACCGATTTGTTACGCCAAACCCCAAACGGACTGATTCCGAATTGCACCCATGGTTTGCTGGCTTTGATGGTAGTCGAAATGCCGTGCACAAAATTGCTCACATTCGCACGTCTCCAGTCGGCAAGGCTTAACCCTGAGCCGTATTTTTTGAAAGAAGCCGTATCATTAAAAACTTTTCCGGGTACGGCGTACGGATAGAAATAATCATCAAAATGAATGGCGTCGATATCGTATTTGTCCACCACTTCTTTGACTACTTTGGTCAGATGTTCCTGAACTTCAGGCAGGGCAGGATCATAATATAATTTTCCGCCGTATTCGATCATCCATTCCGGATGTTTGAAAATATCGTGATTCGGGCTCAAAAGGTTTTTATTTAAATCGAAAGTCGCACGGTACGGGTTCATCCAGGCATGAAATTCAAAACCTCTCATATGTGCCTGATCAATCATCCAGGCCAGCGTATCGTAAGACGGGGCGGGAGCCTGGCCTTCTTTTCCGGTCAGGAAACGCGACCACGGTGCCAGTTCTGAGGCATAAAAAGCATCACCCACACTTCTGATCTGAACAATTACCGCATTGAAATTCAGTTTTTTGTACGTTTCCAGAATATCGATAAAATCCGCTTTTTCTTTCTCGACATTGTCTGTGCTTGTTTTCGGCCAGTCAATATTTACTACGGTAGCGATCCACACCCCTCTAAATTCGTTTTTAGGATGCGTTACTTTTTCCTGCGAATGAACATTAATTCCAAGAAACAGTAATAATAGTATAGAGAATAGTAGTGGCGTCTTTTTATGCATTGTAATCTGTTTTAACAAAAACCAAAAATAGTTTTTTTAGATGAGTATCGTAAATAATTAAGAAATAATAATTTTAACGGTATAGTTGTGTTTTTTGTTGCCGTGAATGTTATGAATTGTACTAATTAATTTTGGGGTGATTTTTTTTGCCGCGAATTGCACGAATTTTCACGAATTAAAATTGTTTACTAACTGGCGTAAAAAAAAGTTTAGCCAAAAATTACACGAATTTTCACTAATTAAAATTTTGTATTGATAGGTGTGCAAAAGTTTTGCCACGAATAACACGAATTTTCACGAATTAAAATTGTTTACTAACTGGCGTAAAAAAAGTTTAGCCAAAGATTAAAGGATTAAAAAGATTAAAAATCTGTGCGAATCCTTTAATCTGTGGCAAAAAAAATAATTTGTGTAAATTCGTGTTATTCGTGGCAAACTTTTTTTTCATTCAAATTCGTGGCAACCTCCTTTTTTAATCCGGAAACGAAATTTTCCCCATCGTCACAGACGGGATTCCTTTATTGTTCCCAAAATTATAATCCCCTCCGGCGACTGTTTCATTGGCTAAAATGGCGAATAAAACCGCTTCTTTGGCATCGCTCAGGATACCCAGATCATCACTTTTTTGAAATTCGCAGGGCAATAATTCAGCGAGCCATTTCACCAGTAACGGATTATGAATACCGCCGCCCGACATATAAATTTTGAAATCTTCCAGCGCATACGGACTGTTTTTCACGACAAACAAAATCGCTTCGGAAATCGTTTCGGCACTCAGGCGTGTTAAGGTAGCCAGCAAATCCGGTGCCGAAATAGCGGCGAGGCTTGTTTTGGTAAGTGCATTCTGTACAAAATCAAAGTTAAACAACTCCTGGCCGATGGTTTTCGGGAAGCTTTTTTGGAAGAAAGCATTGCTTTTCAATTCGGCTAAAAGTTCCGGATTTACCGTTCCGCTTTGTGCAATTTCGGCATCTTTATCGTAACTTTTTTCCGGGAAATAATGTTTGGTATAAATATCAATCAAAGTATTGGCCATGCCTGTATCGGTGACAAAAACCGCTTCGGCATCGAGGGAAGCGGGCAGATAGGTGAAATTGGCAATTCCGCCCATGTTTAGCATAATACGGTTTTCGCCTTTTTTGCTGAACAATAAATAATCGCCATAAACGGCCAAAGGTGCCCCTTCGCCACCTGCCGCTACATGTTTCTGCCTGAAATCTGATAAGGTAATAATTCCTGTTTTTACCGCAATATGATCGCCATCGCCAATCTGTAAAGTTGCATTGGGAAATTTTTCCTGCTGATGCAAAAACTTCGGGGCGTGCAAAACCGTTTGCCCGTGCGAAGCGATCAGGTCGACTTCGGTGGCGGGAATATTCCATTTCTCGAGGCAATCGTTGACCATGCCGGCGTGCAAAAGACCGATCCATTCGTTGAGTAAGGCGAAGTGCTGAAAATCGACCGTTTTCTTCGCAAACACTTTACGGATTTCGGTTTTAATGTCTTCGGTATACGTGATGGTTTCGAATTCGAGAATTTTTACCGCTGTGTTTTCGCCCGCGCCGGAAATTTCGCAAAGCGCAATATCCAGTCCGTCGAGTGATGTGCCGGACATGAGGCCTATTATTTTGCGGGTTTCTTTTTGGGCAATTTCGTTCAGTGCACTTATATTTTTATTCATTAAAATGAAGTTTTAGAAAAGCAGTTTATTTGATAACGCTAAAATCAGTTTTATTTGCCTATAAATATAATGAAAAAGGAATTTTTTATTTCTAAAAATCCGTAATTCGGAAAAAGGAACTTAATGCGGTAAAGCTTAAAAAATGCAGAAAATTTTTATAATTAATTGGTTAAGTTTGCCCGGAAATTCATCGAAATTGTTTTGCTGGATTTCAATCATCAATCAAACACTTAATCTTAAGAACTATGAAAACATTTTTTACTGCTGTTGCCGTATTCATGCTGACTTTTTGCATGCAGGCACAGGAAAACAGTCCTTTTAACACAGGATTTGAAGAAACTATCTCTTCAAAAATATTGGGACAGCAACGCAAAGTCTGGATCCATATTCCGAATAGTAACGGAGGAAATAAAATTAAAGACAGAGGCCGTTATCCCGTAATTTATGTATTAGACGGAAGCGAAAATTTTAATACCGTGGTAAGCATTACAGAACACATGGAAGAATCAAATCTTTGCCCGCCAATGATTGTGGTTGGAATCCTGCACCAAAACCGATTGGTTGATTTAACAACCGGTACAGACAAAGAATTGCCGGATGTTGTGGGCGGCGGCGAAAAATTTATGTCGTATGTCGAGAAAGAATTGATTCCGTACATAGATGCCAATTACCCAACCACAACCTATAAAACCTTTATAGGTCATTCGCTTGGAGGTTTGACGGTTATGAATACTTTTTTGCATAATCCAAAATTATTTAATTCGTATGTTTCTCTCGATGCTTCGTTGTGGTGGAACAATCAGCAAGTAGTGAAAGAGGCCAAAACGATTTTGCCAACTCAAAATTATAAAGGAAAAACATTGTATATAGGAATGGCAAACCGCTTAGAAAGAGGTGTTGACACTTTAAGTGTACAAAAAGATACAAGCAGCACTACGGGACTTATTCGCAGTAATTTACAATTCATCAAAGAACAGTCTAAAAATAAGAAGAACCAGCTGCGTTTTAAATACAAGTTTTACGAAGACGACAATCATCCTTCGGTTCGTTTGATTGGAGAATACGACGCGCTTCGCTTTATTTTTGAATTTTATAAACTTAAAATTTACGACAGCGAATTAAAAAACCCTGATTTTAAATTAGATTCTTTGTTGGTAGCACATTACAAAAACGTTTCTGAAAACATGGGGTATATCGTGAAGCCGGGCGAAAGCCAGATTAATAATTTAGGCTACCAAATGATGGGCGCCAAACAATTAGCAAAAGCCGAAACCTTATTTAAACTCAACACCACCAACTATCCCGAAAGTGCCAATTGTTATGATTCTCTGGGTGATTTATATCTTGAAAAAGGAGATAAGGCCAAAGCCATAGAAACTTTCAAAAAAGCGTTAACGCTAAAGGCAATTCCGGAAACGAAAGAGAAATTAGAAAAGTTGTTGAAGGACAAGAAATAAATTTTATTTGATTATATATTGAAAAGCTCAATCGTTTGGTTGGGCTTTTTTTGTGCTGTAATTTAGTAGCTACCAGAAGAACGACTTTAATTTGGTCGCGCCGAAATCATATTTACAAATAAAGGTAAGGAAAAAAGGGTTTTTATACTTTACTAAAAGGGGTATAAATACGGGCGCATTGGAATGCATTTATTGATAATTTTGTGAGATTGCCCTGTTGTTTTGCTCATACTGAAATCTGCTGTTAGTGGTTTTGAATATCACACTATACAAAGTTGTAAAATACTGAGGAATAGATTATTTATAAATTAATTTTAAACACCTTAAAGCTATGCAAATAAATACAGAAGCGCATAATT
The DNA here is from genome assembly GCF_020991415.1 of Flavobacterium sp. ENC. Lineage (GTDB taxonomy): Bacteria > Bacteroidota > Bacteroidia > Flavobacteriales > Flavobacteriaceae > Flavobacterium. Next base: position 62,774 of record NZ_JAJMOY010000004.1, read on the forward strand.
CGTTTCACAAATCGACCCTGATTTTCGGAATTATATTTTGTTTTTTCGCCTTACTCATTGCCGGACTTGGTATCTGGCTCATAACCCTAAAAAGCTCCGGTAAAACTGAATTCGAATTATTCGGACAAAAGTTTTTTTCGGAGAATGTTGGTGTATCGGCCATTTTTATTGGTGCGGTAATCCTGATATTGGCCGTTAGAAGAATTCTAAAATCGGTAGATAAAATCTCTGATAACTATTCTAAAACGACGCATGATATTTTAAATTCTGAAAGTTCTAAAAAATCTACATTGGAGGCTGCTGGTCCTGATGATGAGTTTGATTCTAGAATTCCGATGTAGTTAGAGAATATTATATGGGTTTAGGTTTTTTTGTTGTGATACAGAATATCTTGGATGTGTGACTCTTATTAGAAGATTAAAAGGATTTTTTCAGAAGTTTTTAGAATTAAAAATAAACAGGTATAAATACGTATTGTCTCATTTTTATTTATTGCTACACTTGTTTAATAAATTTTAGTAATTTATGGTTTTCCATAAAATGTTTAATTATTAAAAACTAAAATTTGTTTTTTAATCTTAAAAACTTATTATGAAAATACCGCAAGAACATCAAGATAAATATTTTTATCACTTTACACATATTGATAATTTAGATTCGATTGTAGAAAATGGATTTTTATCTACAAATGAAAAAGAAAGGCTTGGACTAAGTCACAAAGACGTTGCCAATGGTAATATACAAGAAAGAAGAAGTAATATGAAAGTTACGGTTGGCCCCGGAGGTAAAGTTCATGATTACGTTCCTTTTTACTTTTGCACAAGAAATCCAATGTTACTTTCTTTAGTTTTGTCAAAAAATATTGATCAAATGTTTATGATTTTTTTTGCAATTCCAATTAAAAAAATTGTAGATAAAGAAGTTGTATTTACTGATGCTTCTGCAAATACAATTAGTCCTCCTAATTTTTATTTTGATGCAATTGATCTTGATAAATTGAATTGGGATGTTATATTGTCGCAAAAATGGATGCCTAATGAAGGGGAAAAGAATAAAAAAATGGCAGAAGCTCTTGTATATAAATCTCTGCCAATTTCTGATGTTAGTACAATAATTGCTTGGAATCCTTATATAAAAAAGCATATCAAAGATACCTTTCTGAAAAAAGGAGTTAATTGTCCAAATATATCATTTGAACCTTTTTATGGCAAGAATTTTTTCTTTACTAAATTTGCTATGGGAAGAGGTACCGAAACATTTACAACAGGCCCTATACTTCTAAGAAATAAATATGATAAAGTAGTTGAAAATATCATAAAAAAGAGGAGTACTATAGTTAATTTTCGTTTCAAAAATGTTAACGATTTATTATTGCAAATTGATAACGATTTTTGTATAATTGAAGAATTGGAAGGAATTTATAATTTACCAACAATTAATGAAGTTCACAATGAAACGGTTAGTGATCATACATTAAATGTAGTGAATAATTTAGAAGAAATTTTATTTTTTATTGGTGCAGAAGAGGAAGAAAAAGATATCTTAAAACTTTCTGCATACTTTCACGATATTGGTAAAGGTCCTCATAAAAAATGGGAAAAAGGAAAACAACTCTCTTTTCCTGATCATCCTGTTGATTCGTTAGAAATGTTGGAAAGAATTTTAGTTAATGAAATTAAAATCTTATCAGACGATGAAATTAAAATGATATGTTTTTTAGTAGCATATCATGATTTAATAGGCGAAATATTAGGAAAAGGAAGAGATAAAATGCAACTTTTTGATTTAATAGAAAGTGAGAAAGAATTTGATATGTTAAATTGTTTAAATTATGCAGATGTATTATCTTTTAATAATAATTGGCATACAAATTATGAAGATAGTATATCACAACTAAAAAAAGAATTTTTAGATAAATTAAAAAAATGATAAAATTTGTAGAGGGAAATTTTTTTGACTATAAAGCTGACATCCGTATAAATACAGTAAATTGTGTAGGAGTTATGGGGGCTGGAGTTGCATTGCAGTTTAAAACCAAATATCCTGAGATGTTTAAAGAATATTTGAAAAGTTGTAATGAAAATAATGTACAAATTGGAAGACCACATGTTTGGACTAATAATTCAATTTTTAATGAAGAAGAAAATATTATCATTATAAATTTCCCCACCAAACTTCACTGGAAAAATCCATCAGAATATGATTATGTTGAAAAAGGATTAAATTGGCTATCAAATTTTTTATTAGGCCATGAAGGAAAAACTATTACCGTCCCTGCTCTAGGTTGCGGTCATGGAGGACTAGACTGGAATATTGTAAAAAAAATGATTTCAAAACATTTATCAAAAAGTAAACTTGATATTTTAGTCTTTGCACCTGAAAGTTCTACTGAAAAGAATGAAGTTCAAATTGAAAATAAACTTTCTAATAATAAAATAGTAAGATTATTGCCAAGTAGCGAAACTTATCCGCTAAAAATTAAAGGGAAAACAAGTTCTGAACTTTACGTTAAGGGAAATTTAGATTTATTAAACACAAAATTATTTTCTTTATTTGTCAATTCTAAGCCAGATGAAAAAGAAAAAAACGTGATTTTTCAATGTTTAAATAATAATGAACTTCTAAAGTATACTTTTTTATTAGGATATAATAGTAGCTTCGAAATAGACATCGTAAAATATTTGCTTTCAAAAAGAGCTTCAATAATTATTGCTTTACCTTATAGTATACTAAACTTAAAAATCAGAAAAGATTTGTTAGAGTACTGGGATGAAAATTTGATTACCATTCTTTCAATTGGAAATCCTGAAAGTAAATGGAATATTTCTGATTCTGTAAAAATGTTGAAATTTAGATTTAAAATATCAAATATTATGTTATTTACGTATTATGAATTAACTCCTATAATAAAATATAAAAATGATGTAATGGAAAACAATAATAATCATAAGTTTTTTATTAATTATTGGAACGAATCAATTAATTTTTATCAAGATATAAACGCGACCAAAATTGGAAAAGATAGAACAACTAATGAACCAAATCTTAAACCTATTTTAGAGCTTTTAAAATTATAAAATTGTTAATCTTGACTCTAAATTATTAAAGTTTCAGTTTTGAAATATTAAAGATATATTTGTAAAATAAATAAGCCGATAAACAATTGCCTATCGACTTATCTAACCTGCAGGAACAGGATTAAAGTAATTTTTGGTTTTTAGTTAAAAGCTAATGAAGCAAATACTAATATACTTTCAACCGTTATAAATTTGACGGTCTAAATTACTGATTAAAAGCATTGGCTAATGAGACCAATTTTTTTAAGTTGAAAAATAAAAGCACTCTGATGGGTGCTTTTATTTTTAACAAAGATAACATCAAATTTAATTAGCTATTAGAGAAGTTATTAGTTTTAATTGTTTATAAGTCCTTGTTTTTTGTTGATAACCAATAAATTACTATTAATAACGGAGCTTGTTAAAATTTATTAAATGTAGTATTTATCTATTTTTTTTAATTTTTAAAAATTGAAAAAAAAATTATTATAATGTTTTTCTAATTTCACAAGACATAACTTAAATTTGTCAATAAGTTTTTAGTGCAAGTAATATTTACAGAGGTAGATTTTTTTTTTAATTTAAAAATCACTATAAGCTTTTATTAATACATTTCGCAAAGTCTTCTAAAATAGCAAGAGACATTTATAAACTCGATTCTTTTAAAACTCTCCTAATTTCGCTTCGTTTCTATTATCATTTTTATACTTTTGTCGTCGTTTCAGTTTATACAGAAGAAACAAGGGAGGCATTTACTGAATACAAAAGCATAGTATTTATCGAAACAATACTTATTTGTAAGTGAATACGTATTTTTTAATTAAAAAACTATATATTTGTAATGCAAAAACTTTATACCGAGGAGAAATCCTGAAAAAACTATTTTTAGTTTAACATAAGCGAACCCACGTTACGTTGTAGGTGCTAGTGATAGCCCTGATCTCATTTCCTCGGAATGTTTTTGCACAACCGATCGTGGGTTTCGTGTACCTTATATTTTCAGATATGCAAAAAGAAAATCAAAAAGCATCACACCAGGATGTGGTGCCGTCCGTAGTCCATTTCCTTTCCGACCTTTGGTTTGAGGGAGATTTTAAACAACAGCCCTTGTACCTGCAGGAAATTTTCGAGTTAATGCTCGAAACCGAATTCGGCAATGATCAGGAGCTCCGACAAAAAATGCTAAGCTGTATCAGAACCAGCAGAAATCTGGCAGAGACCTTGTCTCCGTTTACAGACCAGCAGATTCAGCAAGCCTTCCTGGCTGTAGCAGTTAAGGAGTAGAATTCTAATTTTACAAATACCACAAAGCCCCGTATGTACGGGGCTTTTTTTGTCTTGCATTTTATTGCTGTGGGAAAGTTGGTTTTATTTTTCAGTTTCTCACAGAAGTTGTGGGAAATTGAATTTTTATTTTGGTTTTCCCACAGAAAGTGTGGGAAAGTTGGTTTTATTTTTAGTTTTCACACAGAAGTTGTGTGAAAGTGAATTTTTATTTTTGTTTTCACACACCTAGTAATCACTTACTGTTGGCGAATACAGGATGCGATTCCTTCGTTCCTCGGAATGACAATATGATGTGCTAATTTTTTAATGACTTCTTCAGCTCTTCGTTACAATGGAGTCTGAATTCCATAAGCTTCTCCTGATGTTATCGGGATCGCAGATGACACTATGGTTAAATTCCAATATTTTAAAAAAATTCCAAATTCCAAATTCCAAATCAAAAAAACACAATCTAAGAAAACCTTTTGCACCTTTGTTCCTTTGTACCTCTGAACCTATCAAATAAACCTAAAAAAAAACTATTTTTGTAATTCATTTTCAGGTCATAAATAATGTCAATACTTAAGGATTTAGAACAATTATCAGCATCGTTGGAAGGAACACTTTTATACGATGATCTTCATAAAACGCTTTATTCGACTGATGCTTCGGTGTACCGGATCAAACCAAAAGCGGTTGCGGTGCCTAAAACCAATGCAGATATTACCAAACTAATCCGGTTTGCAGCGGCGCATGATCTTTCGATTACGCCCCGAACTGCCGGAACGTCCCTGGCCGGACAAACGGTGGGCGACGGGATTGTGGTCGATGTTTCGAAGAACTTTACCAAAATCCTGAATTTCGATCCCATTCAAAAAACCGTTACGGTACAGCCCGGTGTAATTCGCGACGAACTGAATTTGTTCCTGAAACCGCATGGCGTATTTTTCGGTCCTAACACTTCGACTTCCAACCGCTGTATGATTGGCGGAATGGTCGGGAATAATTCTTCCGGAACGACTTCAATCCGATACGGCGTAACGCGCGATAAAATTGTAGAGATCAAAGCAATTTTGAGCGATGGTAGTGAAGTTGTTTTTAAGGAACTGACTTCGGCTCAGTTTATCGAAAAAACCAAAGGCGATACTTTAGAAAATAAAATATACAAAAGCGTTTACGACGAACTGTCGGTAAAAGCTACGCAGGACGAAATTGTAAAGGAGTTTCCGAAACCGGAAATTCACCGCAGAAATACCGGTTATGCCGTTGATATTTTACTGAAATCAGATTTGTTTGGCGGAACGGAACCTACCATAAATCTCGGAAAACTGCTTTGCGGCAGCGAAGGAACCCTGGCCTTTACGACCGAAGTTACGCTGAAGGTGGATGATTTGCCACCGGCACATAATATTATGGTAGTGGCCCATTATCACAGCATTCACGAATCGCTGGAGTCGGTTGTGGTGGCCATGAAACACCATTTGTATACCTGCGAAATGATCGATGATACAATTTTGGATTGTACGAAAACGAATCGGGAGCACATTAAAAACAGGTTCTTTTTGGTGGGCGAACCTAAAGCAATCATGATGTTTGAAGTAGCATCAAACGATCCCGAAGATGCCGAAAATCAGGCGAATGCTTTGGTGGCCGATTTAGAAAAAAATAACTTTGGTTACGCACTTGTAAAAATTTACGGAGCCGATATAGATAAAGTAAACGAGCTCAGAAAAGCCGGATTAGGGCTTTTAGGAAGTATTGTAGGCGATAATAAAGCAGCCGATTCTATTGAAGATACGGCAGTTGAGGTAAACGACCTGCCCGAATATATTGCGGAGTTTTCGGCAATGATGTTACGTCACGGCCAGGAAGCAATTTATTACGCGCATGCGGGTGCAGGGGAATTGCACCTGCGTCCGGTTTTGAACCTGAAGAAAACTTCTGACTTAAAATTGTTCAGAACCATCGCGACGGATGTAGCGATTTTGGTCAAAAAATACAGGGGATCGCTAAGCGGGGAACACGGCGATGGAATCGTACGCGGTGAATTTATTCCGTTTATGATTGGCGAAACGAATTATGAACTGCTGAAACGAATCAAATTGGCCTTTGACCCGAATTCAGTTTTGAATATCGGAAAGATTGTCAACGCCTTAAAAATGGACGAAAACCATCGTGTGGTATCGGGAAGGACAGAGCCGGATATTAAAACCTTTCAGGATTTCTCAGACAGTCTGGGGATTTTACGTGCAGCCGAAAAATGCAACGGTTCGGGCGATTGCCGAAAATTGCCATCGGCAGGAGGAGCGATGTGTCCGAGTTATCGTGCCACAAAAAACGAAAAAGAAACTACGCGTGCCAGAGCCAACGCACTGCGTGAATACCTGACGTATTCGGAGAAAGAAAACAAATTTGACCAGAAAGAACTGTACGAAGTTTTTGAGTTGTGTGTAAGCTGTAAAGCCTGCGCCAGCGAATGTCCGAGTAATGTAGACGTCGCCACACTGAAAGCCGAATTTTTATACCAATACCAAAAAGCAAACGGATTTTCGACCCGAAACAAGATTTTTGCGCACAATGCCAAACTGAATAAAATGGGAAGTATTTTTCCGTCGATCACGAATTTTATTTCGAATCAGCCGCTGGTAAAGAAAAGTATGGGTATTGCGCCGGAAAGACAGGTTCCGTTGCTGGCTAAAAAAACTTTTAGAAAATGGTACGACAATCAGAAAAAGCAAAACCATGATTTCCCGAACGGGCAGGTCTATTTGTTTAATGATGAATTTACGAATTACTATGATGTCAATATCGGTATTGATGCTTTCGAACTGTTGACAAAATTAGGGTACGAAGTTTTGGTTGTGGATCACGAAGAAAGCGGCAGGACCTATTTGTCGAAAGGATTTCTGGAAGAAGCCAAAAAGATTGCCAATACCAATGTGGGTATTTTTAAGGATTTGGTTTCCGCAAAAGCACCGTTAATCGGAATCGAACCATCGGCCATTCTGACTTTCAGGGACGAATACCTGCGTCTGGCGGATGATAAGGAAGCAGCTGAAAAGTTGTCTCACAGTGCTTTGACCATAGAGGAATTCTTTAAAAGAGAAATTCTTGACGGTAAGATTACACCGGATTCATTTTCGGAAGAAAAGAGAGAAATTAAAATCCACGGGCACTGTCATCAGAAATCACTGAGTTCTGTAGAAGCGACTTTTGCCATGCTGAATTTACCGAAGAACAATCTGGTTACGATTTATAATTCAGGCTGTTGCGGAATGGCAGGTTCTTTTGGATATGAAAAAGAGCATTATCAGGTCAGCATGCAAATGGGAGAGGACACTTTATTTCCCAAAGTGCGTGCGACTGCCGAAAATGTAAAAATCGCCGCGGCCGGAACCAGCTGTCGTCATCAGATTTTTGACGGAACCAGCAGGGAAGCCCAGCACCCGGTAAGTATCCTGAAAAGCTGTCTAAAGTAGCAGATTAACCACAGATGACACAGATCAAACGGATTAACACGGATTAACACGGATTTTAATCTGCTAAATCTGCAAAATCTGCGAGAGAAAATTTTAGCCACTCTCTATAATCTATCCGGATAAAAAAAACGCTCTCGCAGATTTGGCAGATTTGGCAGATTTTTTTTGCAAAGTCTAAGAGAAACCCGCGTTGGTCTATTTTATCGGTTAGATCATCAGGTAAAAGAATAACCACGGATGACACAGATCAAACGGATTAGCACGGATTTTAATCTGCGGAATCTGCAAAATCTGCGAGAGAAAATTTTAGCACTCTCTATAGTCTATCCGGATAAAAAAAAACACTCCCGCAGATTTGGCAGATTTGGCAGATTTTTTTTGTAAAGTCTAAAGAGAAACCCGCGTTGGTCTATTTTATCGGTTAGATCGTTAGGTAAAAGAAAAACCACGGATGACGCAGATCAAACGGATTAGCACGGATTTTAATCTGCGGAATCTGCAAAATCTGCGGGAGTTTTAATCTGCAGCAAAAACAATCAGCGTAAACCTGTTTAATCCGTAAAAGCCGCGTGCCATAAAAAAACAGGTTCCGGAAATTAAAACAATTTGTGTTGAAAAAAATCGTGCTAAAACAAAATCGTTTTATATATTTGATTTCAGGATAAAATTTGCATTATTTGCAAAATAAAAGCATAAAGTTAGAATTATATTAATTTTTAATCGTAAAACCATATATGGCATTTTCAAGTTTATTTCGAAAAAAAACCGTACAGGATATCCTGAAGCAAGTCGCAAAAAACGAGGCAGACGGTCATAATGCGTTAGGAAAACACCTGACAGCACGTGATTTAACTGCTTTTGGTATTGCTGCAATTGTTGGGGCAGGAATTTTTAGTACAATCGGTAAAGCCAGTGCCGACGGAGGACCAGCAGTAATCTTTTTGTTCCTTTTTACAGCCGTTGCCTGTAGTTTTGCGGCATTTGCCTATGCAGAATTTGCCTCGATGGTGCCGGTTTCAGGAAGTGCTTATACCTATTCGTATGTGGCTTTTGGAGAAATAATAGCATGGGTGATTGGCTGGGCGCTGATTATGGAATATTCGGTCGGAAATATAACCGTCGCCATATCGTGGAGTGATTATTTTACAGGACTCCTCGCCAGTGGAGGCATTCAGCTCCCGCAATGGGTTCAGATGGATTACCTAACCGCCTCCAACGGATTTGATAACGCAACAGCTTTAATGCATAGCGGAAAAGCATTCGCAAATTTAGAACCCGCTTTACAATCAGCTTACACCGCCTGGACGACTTCACCGGTCTTATTTGGCAGGTTTCACTTTGTAGCCGATCTTCCGGCTTTACTAATCATTATCTTAATTACAGCATTGATTTACCGAGGAATGAAAGAATCCCGTAACGCGAGTAACGTAATGGTGGTCGTAAAACTTTGTATTGTACTTTTGGTAATTGCAGTAGGTGTATTTTATGTAGATACGGCCAATTGGGATCCGTTTGCACCAAATGGAGTAAGTGGCGTATTGAAAGGAGTTTCAGCCGTATTTTTTGCCTATATCGGTTTTGATGCTATTTCTACTACGGCAGAAGAATGTAAAAATCCACAGCGTGATTTACCGCGCGGAATGATGTGGGCCATTATTATATGTACTATTTTATATATTGCCATTGCCCTGGTACTGACCGGAATGGTAAGTTATAACCAATTAAATGTTGGTGACCCCTTAGCCTTCGTATTCGAAAAATTAGATCTGAAATGGATGTCAGGAATTATTGCCGTAAGTGCCGTAATTGCCATGGCAAGTGTTTTACTGGTTTTCCAGATGGGACAGCCGCGTATCTGGATGAGTATGAGCCGCGACGGATTATTGCCAAAACGTTTTTCTAAAGTACACCCTAAATATAAAACGCCGTCTTATGCTACTATCGTAACCGGTTTTGTGGTTGCGGTTCCGGCTTTGTTTTTAAATCTTACTATGGTAACCGATTTATGCAGTATCGGAACTTTGTTTGCCTTCGTTTTAGTTTGCGCGGGAGTTTTGGTTTTGCAGAATAAACCGGAAATACCAAGAGGAAAATTCAAGACACCTTATGTGAATTCACAATATATCATGCCGGTTTTACTCATCATCGGACTGGTCTTTGCCTTCGGATACAATAAAAAAGCAACCATGAGTTTTATTACAAACGAAACTCAAATCAACAGTTCGGCAGACATCATTACTTCACTGGATAAAAACGATTCTGAAAAAGTATTCCGTTATTTAAAAAGTATAGATGTTCAGAATAAAACTGCCGAAACTTCAGATTTAGAGCATTTGTTAGGGCAATATCAGTCTGATGATGCGAAATATGCTGAAGTAGTAAAGGGGTTGCCAATCGATGATTCATTAAAATACGAAAGCGGATTCAGCTTATTCAAACACAAAATTCCAATGTGGATTTTCTTATTTGTTCTGGTTGGATTAACCGTTTGGGCTTTCAGACAAAAATTATCATTGATTCCGCTTTTGGGCTTAATCTGCTGTTTGTATATGATGGCGGAATTAAGTGTCTGGAACTGGATTTACTTTACAGTCTGGCTGCTTATAGGTCTTTGTATTTATTTCGGCTTCAGCAGAAAAAACAGCAAGCTGAATTTTATTGAAGAAGTTAAAAGTTAGACGTTAGAAGTTATACAGGAAAGCCGTTTTGAGAGATCAGAACGGCTTTTTTGTTTGTCGGTCACATTGCACCTGCTTAATTTTCGCGCGGGTTGTACTGACTGAATGCGTTTATTGGGATTTTTTTATTCGGTTGCGATTGGTTTACCGTCATACATAAAATTATTTTATTTAAAAATATTCCTGAATATTCCGGCAAGTAATTTTTGCTTTAATTTGCCGTCGGTAATTTTAAACTTAATTTTAATACATGAATTTTCTTAAAAGCATATTTGGAAAGAAAGAGGCACCTGTAAAATCATACAGTGATTTCTGGGACTGGTTTGTAAAACACGAGAAAGCGTTTTTTAAAGTGGTACAGAAAGGCGATACTATACATAAAGATTTCTTTGAATTGCTATCTCCAAAACTGGACGAAATTCATGATAGTATCTATTTCCTGACCGGAATGCTGGACGATCAAACTGCTGAACTGATCCTGACACCGGACGGCGCCATTAAAAATATTTATGTGATTGAAGAGTTGGTAGCTGCTGCTCCTGAAATCGAAGGTTGGAAATTCACAGCTCTGAAGCCTGCATCGGATATTAAAGATGTTAGCATTAATTATGAAGGTTTTAAATTTAATTCCGGGAATTTAAAATTTTATCCCAATTTGCATAAAAATTATCCGGATGAAATTGATCTGACTATTGTTTACGATGATTTTACAGAGGATAAAAAAGCTGCGGCAGCCAATGGAGTTTATATTTTCCTGGATAATTATTTAGGTGAATTGCATGCCGTTACTTTAATTGATAGCATGAAAGTAGTTGGTAACGAAGGCATTTCCGAAGAGTTAATTCCGATTGAAAAACTAAAGGATTATTTAATCTGGAGAGAAAAAGAGTTTGTGGAGAAATACGAAGGAATCAGGCACAATAGTGAAGATGATGCTTACGCAAATTTTGAAGGAAAAAGAAAATCGGGTGGAATTGTTTTAGCTTTAATCAATACAACGATTCTGGAATGGGATAAAAAAGCGTCGCATCCCTGGGTTTTTATTGTATCCATTCCATTTAAGAGTACTGATGAAAGTGGCTTACCGGATAGCGATTCCTATAAATTACTGGATGAAATTGAAGATGAAATAAGCGCTGACCTCAAAGACTTAGAGGGGTATTTAAATATTGGAAGAGAAACAGCTAATGGAAAAAGAGAAATCTTTTTTGCCTGTAAAGAATTTAGAAAACCACCAAAAGTTTTAGACGCGATCATTAAAAAGTACAGCGAGACATTTGAAATTAGCTATGAAATTTATAAAGATAAATACTGGCAATCGTTTAGGCATTATCAGCAAAAATAAATAACAGAAAGCCGTTCCGGAATAATTCCCGAACGGCTTTTTAGTGTGTTTTTTGCCACTAATTACACGAATTGCACGAATTATTTTTTGCATGCAGATTAATTCGCGGAAATTAGTGTAATTAGTGGCAAAGGAATAATCATTTTCATTTACAAAATCCCAAGCTCTACCATACAAGCCTTCATCATCTCGTAAGTACGCTGGATATCATTATCCAAACCAATAGAAAAACGAATTAAACCATCGGTAAGTCCCATTTCGGCCTGTTCTTCGAGTGGAATCTCACTCGAAGTCGAAGTTCCCGGAGCGCTGAACAACGTTTTGTAGAAACCTAAACTCACCGCCAGATAGCCCAGATTTCTGGCCTGCATTAATTCCATCAATTCATTGGCTTTGTCAAGAGTGCCCACATCAATCGTCATCATACCGCCAAAACCATATTCCGGATTGATCATCGTTTTGTACAATTCATGGCTCGGGTGGCTTTTTAATCCCGGATAAACCGTTTTTAAACCGTCAGCTTCAAATTGATCGGCGAGAAAATGAGCATTATGACTGTGTTGTTTCACACGGATATGAAGGGTACGAAGATTTTTCATCACACTCGCAGAACGCAGACTGTCCATAGTAGGCCCTAAAAGCATGCTCGCACCGCTGTTTACATTTTTTAAGGAATTGACAAACTCCTTAGAAGCACAGGTCACACCACCCACCGTATCGCTGCTCCCGTTAATGTATTTCGTCAAACTGTGAATCACGATATCAGCGCCCAGTTTTGCCGGAGAAACCGATAAAGGCGAAAACGTATTGTCCACCACTAATTTCAGGTTGTATTTTTTTGCAATTTTAGCCAGACCGGCAATATCCGCCACTTCCAATAAAGGGTTACTTACGGTTTCGCAATACAGCACTTTTGTGTTGGGCGTAAGGGCAGCTTCTACAACATCTAACTTCGTGATGTCTACAAAACTGGTTTCGATACCAAAACGAGGCGTAAAATTTTTAAGGAAAGCATAAGTTCCGCCATAAATGGTTCTGCTCGAAACAATATGATCGCCTGCGCCGCACAATTGCAGGAGAGTAGGGGTAATGGCACCCATTCCCGAAGCCGAAACATTTGCCGTCTCCGTGCCTTCCATCGCGGCCAAAGCCTGATCCAGGTATAAATTACTGGGCGAAGAATGGCGTGAATACAGGTAACAGCCTTCCATATTGCCTTCAAAGGTATCGAACATGGTTTTTGCCGAAAGAAAAGTATAAGTCGATGAATCTGAAATCGACGGATTCACACCGCCAAATTCACCAAAATATTGTAAATCCTGAATCTTGTCTGCTGGGTTAAAGTTTTTCATAGTAGTTTTTTGAGTTGCTATTTTATTGTTTTTGTAATTGATATTGGAATTTGGAATTTATGTTTTTGGAATTTACATCCTGAACTAGTCGAAGGATGAGGAGCTATTTCCAGCTTTCCGTTTCAAGTCCTCATGAAAAAGGCAAGTTTCTAATGTTGTAAAAAGAGCTTCCGTTGGTCGCTTTTTTACAACAAGAAACTTTTGCCTTTTTTATTCCGGGCTTTCCACTTCAATCTGGGCTATGAAACTCTTTTTCAAAATAAATCCTGTTCAAAATAACAGTTTATCAGAAAATTAATCAATGATGTAGATTGTAATTAGATTTTAAAACTATAATTAATCTTTAATTAGGAATATTTATCTAAATTTGATTTGCAAATTACAGATCACTAGATTTTCTTTCATCTCCTAAAACCAACAAAATGACTTTAGACGCCACCGATAAAAAACTATTGGTTTTACTACAAACCGACAGTAAAAAAACAACCAAGGAATTGTCCCTAAAACTTAATCTTTCTGTAACGGCGGTTTACGAACGAATCAAAAAATTGGAGCGTGAAGGAATAATCAAAAACTACGTAGCATTAGTTGATAAATCCAAAATTGACAAAGGCTTTGTGGTTTTCTGCCACTTAAAACTGATTCAGCATACCAAAGAATTCCTGACCAAATTCGAGAGCGAAGTTGTTCAGCTCAACGAAGTGTTGGAATGTCACCATGTAAGCGGTGATTACGATTATATCCTCAAAGTCCTTGTAAAAGACATGGAAGCCTACCGCGAATTTCTGGTAACCAAACTCACGACATTACAGCACATCGGCAGCACACAAAGTACTTTTATGATTAGTGAAGTGAAGAATTCAACGGTTATTTTTTGAGGGGCTGAGGTTCTGAGTGGCTAAGATGCTAAGTTTTTTTAGTTTCAGGTTTGAACTTTGCGTCTTTGCGACTTTGCGTGAGAAGACTGGAGATCAGGTTTTTAGGCGCAAAGGTTCAGAGAGGCAAAGGTTCAAAGGTTTTTTAGTTTCAGGTTTAGAACTTTGTGTCTTCGCGGCTTTGCGTGAGAAGATTGGAGATCAGGTTTTTAGGTGCAAAGGTTAAAAGGTTTTTTAGTTTCAGGTTTAGAACTTTTTGTCTTCGCGTCTTTGCGTGAGAAGACTGGGAGATCAGGTTTTAGGTGCAAAGTGGTAATTTTTTTTAATTGCCTCCAGCTTTAGCTGAAGGTACAATATCTAGACAGAAAAAAGCTTTAGCCAAATAATGTAGATTCGGCTAAATTATGCGACTTTGCGTGAAAAAAACCAGAATACTAAGTTTTTAGGTTCATAAGTTCAGAGAGACAAAGCTTCAAGGGTTTTTCATAAATCGTCAGATTTAAAAGGAGACGCTAAAACTATACCTTACAAATAAAAAAATCTGCTAAATCTGCCAAATCTGCGAGATTAAAAAAGAAAAACTTACCGAACCTTGCGTAAACTTCCTAACACTCTTTGCGGTAAAACCGACAACTCAAAATTCACGCAAAAAACATTGAAATTTAAACTTTAAACAAAACTTTATTCCTTAATTTTGTATCGCTAAAAATAAAACAGACAAACTATGAGTTCATTTGACGTAGTCATTATAGGTTCAGGCCCGGGCGGATATGTATCAGCAATTCGTTGCGCACAATTAGGTTTCAAAACAGCAATAGTAGAAAAGTACACTTCTTTAGGAGGAACCTGCCTGAATGTAGGTTGTATTCCATCAAAAGCACTATTGTCTTCTTCTCACCATTATGCAGAAATTGCACATTTCGCGGATCATGGAATCGAGGTTTCAGGTGATGTAAAAATCAATTTAGAGAAAATGATTGCCCGCAAACAAGCAGTTGTAGATCAAACCGTAGGTGGAATCAACTACCTGATGGACAAAAATAAAATTACTGTTTTTAATGGTTTAGGTTCATTCGTAGACGCAACTCACATTGCAGTAGCCAAAGCTGACGGAACATCAGAAACTATTGAAGCAAAATATACTGTTATTGCAACAGGTTCAAAACCATCTTCTTTACCATTCATTAAAATCGATAAGGAAAGAATCATTACGTCTACAGAGGCTTTGGCTTTAAAAGAAGTACCAAAACATTTAGTAATTATTGGAGGAGGAGTTATCGGTATTGAATTAGGACAGGTTTATTTACGTTTGGGAGCACAGGTTTCCGTAGTAGAATTTATGGACAGAATCATTCCGGGAATGGATGCTTCTTTGTCTAAAGAGCTGACTAAAGTATTGAAAAAACAAGGAATGAAATTCTACGTTTCCCACAAAGTAAAATCAGTAGAAAGAAATGGCGATGCTGTTGTAGTTCAGGCTGAAAATGCAAAAGGAGAAACCATTACACTCGAAGGAGATTATTCATTAGTTTCTGTTGGTCGTCGTCCATACACAGACGGATTAAACGCAGACAAAGCAGGAGTGAAGATTTCAGACCGAGGACAAGTAGAAGTAAACGATCATTTACAAACTAACGTTCCAAACATTTACGCTATTGGAGATGTGGTTCGTGGAGCCATGTTAGCCCACAAAGCAGAGGAAGAAGGAACTATGGTTGCTGAGATATTAGCAGGACAGAAACCGCATATTGATTATAACCTAATTCCTGGTGTTGTTTACACCTGGCCGGAAGTGGCTGCCGTTGGACAAACAGAAGAGCAGGTAAAAGCTTCAGGAACAGAATATAAAGTGGGAAGCTTCCCGTTTAAAGCTTTAGGCCGTGCAAGAGCAAGTGGAGATTTAGACGGATTCGTAAAAATTATTGCTGATGCTAAAACTGATGAGGTTTTAGGAGTTCACATGATCGGAGCGCGTACAGCAGATTTAATCGCTGAAGCAGTTACTGCAATGGAATTTAAAGCTTCTGCTGAAGATATTTCAAGAATGAGTCATGCACATCCAACTTTTGCTGAAGCAGTAAAAGAAGCAGCATTAGCCGCTACAGATAACAGAGCATTGCACGTATAAGTGATTTATAAAAATATAGTTGACCGTCAGGATTTATTCTGGCGGTTTTTTTGTTTTGTAACGTATTGATTCGTAACTTTATACTATATAAAAATCAAGAATAATTCTGTAAAATAGTTGTTGATTGTGTTGTTAACTTTATATAAATAAAAATAGACAACATCATGAAAAATAAATATATAGCTCCTGTTTTGTTAGGAGCAGGAATTGCTTTCTTACTTTATTCCTGCGGTTCTACTATTCCGGACAAAGCAGTGGCCGTCACTAATTTTGACAAAACAAAATATCTGGGTAAATGGTACGAAATTGCCAGATTAGATTTTAAATATGAGAAAGGCCTGAACAATGTTACAGCCGAATACTCTCTGAATGATAATGGAACTATAAAAGTATATAACAAGGGCTATGATGTCAAAAAAGACAAGTGGGAACAAAGTATCGGGAAAGCCAGGTTTGTCAAAAAAGACAACGTTGGTATGCTTAAGGTCTCATTTTTTGGTCCTTTTTATGCAGGTTACAATGTCATTGCAGTCGATCAGGAGTATAAGTATGCACTTGTTGCAGGAGAAAGTCTGAAATACCTGTGGATCCTTTCGAGGGAAACGACAATTCCGGAAAATGTGAAAGCAGATTATCTTAAAAAAGCAGCTGAAATCGGTTATCAAACTACCGATCTTATTTGGGTAAAACACGATAAAAGTAAATAAAAGAAACCCGGCAGATTTTTACATCTGCCGGGTTTTTTATTTTTTAGGTGAAAGGATTTATACAGTAAAAACACTTTTATAATTATGCCAGTATCTGTAAATCAGGAATATATTAGCCAAAAACAATAATCCTGCAATAGGCAAATGTTCCGGTGACATAAAATAATTGATAAACAGAATGTTGATAGTGATAGGTAAGATCAAAATGTTTGCTAATGTTACGTAGCGGCCTGATACAAAAGCTAATCCGCATATTAATTCAATTGATTTAGCTAAAGGCATTAAATAAGTTGAGGCAACCAGGCCAACATTGAAAGCTTTGAAATTATCATTAGTCATTGGCTCTGCAGGCATTAAGTTAAAAAAGTAACTAATAGAAGCAAAAAGTAATAAGAGGCCAATCAAAACTCGGACAATAATGGTAGCAATTTTCATAATACTAGGATTTAGATAGGTTAAAAATATATAAATTATTTGCTGATAAACATTACAAGGTGAATTCTGTAATAATATAAAACTTGTTTTTCAGGTCATTTATTAAGAATCCTATAATCAATACAATCCTATTTTGGGATTAATCTAATCTTATATCAAATATAATGAATTTTTTCTTATTAAATTGTGGCTTTATTAACACTTTTATTATTTCCTGCTATATTTTCTGTACAAGAAATAACCAGCGGCACCTAGTACAATAAACGGCCACAGATTAAGGAGAAATACAAAAATGGCTTCAAGGATATACCAGCCGCTTTTTAAAGAATCGATGATCTGAATGCCTAAATTTGGTTTATAGGAACTACTATCTTTTTCGCTTGCTATTATTTCCTGTTTAATTGTTTCCTTCTGATACAACTGAAGTGTGATCGTACTAAAGTTAATCTGATCCTGCATCGATAAATGATCGATTGCGGCATTATCCTGTGCTTCTTTTTGACTGGCCAGCGCATTCTCGGCTTCCATAATATCGTTGATTTTTTGACCTTTAGTGTCAATGGCTTTTGCAACTCTTTTTTCGGTAACAGCGCTTCTTTTCTGGGTAAGCTGGTTGGATAACAGTTTTAGGGAAACATCATCTGCTTTGATTACCCTGAAGTCCAGAAAATCAATTTGCCTGGCTATGGTTTTGATTACGGTGTCCAGTTGCGTATTAGGAACGCGAATGGTGACATTATTTTCTACGGTATATTTTGTAGTTTCCAAAGTACTGTCCTGACTGATTTTGGTTTTAATTTGTTCCTGAATAGTACTTTGAAGGTTGGTATACGTCACATAACCTCCAAATTTCTGAACCGCATTTTCAATCGCATAGGTTGATTTTGCAACATTTCGGACTTTAAATTTCAAGTCTGCGGTTCGAATGAATTTTTGTTTGCTGTCTTTTTTTTCTACTGCTGCCGAGGACGAAACGGCTGTACTGTCTGCTGTTTCGGTCGCGTAATCGGCAGTCTGATCGCCGACAGAGTCCTCTGATTTTTTGCAGGAAAATAATAATGCGATCAGGACCAAAGAGGTCAGGCTTAATTTTGTAATTGTTTTCATAAAGGTTAAAAGGTTGATTAATAAGGAAGTGATTTACACGATGTAAATACTTTTTTTGTTATAGCATAATTCTGTATCAGATGGCGGAATAAGTTTATAAGGTTGTTAATCTCGTGTACTAAAAAGCGTGCCAATAATTTTTAAGGATTATTTTATTGAAGGATTTTTTTTGTCGTAATTTTGAAGCCTAAATTATACCACATTTGAGAGTTACAATCCATAAACATATTGCAGATCCGGAGCCGTTTAAACAACAGCTTTTAACCTGGTCGCAACAATTTCGGGAGATTGTCTATTTGGATAGTAATTCCTATCCGCAAGAATATTCAAGTTTCGATTGTATGCTTGCCGTAGACGCTTTTACGTCTTTAAAAACCGATTTTCATAACGCTTTCGAAGATTTAAAACAATACCAGTCCAATACAAAAGACTGGCTCTTTGGGTATCTTGCCTATGATTTGAAAAACAATGTAGAGCACTTGAAATCCGCTAATTTTGACGGATTGAATTTTCCGGATTTATTTTTTTTCCAGCCTAAAAAAATATTTATCCTCAAAGGAAACGAACTCGAAATTCAGTATTTGTTTGTTTGTGATGATGAGGCAGAAGAGGATTTTGAAGCAATTACAGAGACTCAGTCTGATGCTTTTGAAACACGGAGCAAAATCCTGATTCAACAACGAATTTCAAAGGAATTTTATATCGAAAAAGTCACAAGAATGCTGGAGCACATTCACGTCGGTGATATGTATGAAGCCAATTTTTGTATGGAATTTTTCGCTGAAGATGCGATTATAAATCCGCTGGAGAAATTTCAAAAACTGAATACGATTTCGAAGGCGCCATTTTCGGTTTTTTTTAAAAACAACAAACAATTTTTACTTTCGGCATCACCGGAACGTTACATAAAAAAATCAGGAGACGCCGTCATTTCCCAACCGATAAAAGGAACCTCAAAACGATTTTCCGATCCCGTTGCCGATGAAGAATCAAAACTGGCACTGGAAAACGATGCCAAAGAACGCGCCGAAAACATTATGATTACCGATCTGGTCCGGAATGATTTATCGCATACTGCCCAAAAAGGTTCCGTTGAAGTAAAGGAACTCTGCAAAATCTATTCGTTTTTGCAGGTACATCAGATGATTTCGACCGTAACTTCAAAGATAGATCAGCAATATGCACCTGTGGATGTTTTAAAAACAACTTTTCCGATGGGAAGCATGACGGGCGCACCAAAGATTTCGGTCATGAAAATCATTGAGAACCTCGAAGAGACCAAACGGGGATTATACAGTGGTGCTGTGGGTTATTTTACACCGGACGGCGATTTTGATTTTAATGTAGTGATCAGAAGTATTCTGTACAACCAGGAAAATCAATATGTTTCTTTTTCAGTAGGAAGTGCTATTACATCCCAGTCTGTTCCTGAAAAAGAATACGAAGAATGTCTGCTGAAAGCTAAGGCAATGCATGAGGTTTTGCAGTAAAAGGTTGCCACGAATTGCACGAATTGGCACGAATTTTTTTACCACTCCCGATGGTTACTGGAACAGATTGAGCAGATATTTTGCCACAGATTACAGGATTAAAATGATTTAAAAAAAATCTGCCCAATCTGCAGAATCTGCGTGAATAAATAATTAGCGCAAATTCGTGCAATTCGTGACAAAAAATATGCTCAATCTATGATGATAAATAATTCGTGCCAATTCGTGCAATTAGTGGCAAAAAAAAACAACGCTTAACATTTCATTTAAAAATAGATTAAATTTAATTTTTTACATTTATCGAATGTTTTCAAAATTTCAAAATCATCTCATTTCAGAATTTCCCTTTTTGGTAGAAAAAAAACTATTTTTGGCTGTTAGCGGAGGCCTGGATAGTATGGTTTTGTTGCATCTGCTAAAGCAATTACCTTATGAAATCGCTGTTTTGCATTGCAATTTTCAACTTCGCGGAGTAGAAAGTTTCGATGACCAGAGCTTCGTTCAACAGTATTGCGATGAAAATAATATTCCCGTTTTTATCACTCAATTTGACACGGAAGCTTTTGCAAAAGATTATAAACTCTCCACTCAGGTTGCTGCCCGTGAATTGCGCTACAGCTGGTTTTATGAGCTTCTCGAAACCGAAAAGTTCGATTACATCCTTACGGCACATCATGCCGATGATAATCTCGAAACATTTCTTATCAATTTAACGCGAGGCACAGGACTTGACGGATTAACGGGAATTCCGGAGCAGAATGATAAAATTATTCGTCCGCTTTTGCCTTTTTCCAGAGACGAAATTCTGCAATATGCAGAGGAAAACAATATAGAATGGCGGGAAGACAGCAGTAATGCTTCCAATAAATACCTTCGCAATAAAATCCGCCATGATTTGATTCCGGTTTTAAAAGTGATCAGTCCCAATTTTCTGAATGCCTTTCAAAAAACACAATCTTTTTTGCAGGAATCACAGGAAATGGTCGAAGATGCATCGATTATGATCTACCAGCAGGTGGCAAAAGAAGAGGGCGAGGATATTCATTTCGATCTGAATCAGCTTAAAAAGCTGCCGAATTATAAATCATACCTGTATCAATGGCTGAACGAATTTGGATTTACGGCATGGAATGATATTTATGATTTGGTTGACGGACAGTCCGGAAAACAAGTGCTTGCTGACGAATTCAGATTGTTAAAAGACCGGGATAAATTGATTTTAAGTCCGGTTTCGGAGGCTGATGAAAAGGTGGAATATCTAATTACGGAAAAGGATTCAGAAGTTAATTTTCCCTTAAAATTGTGGCTTTGTCAGGTAGATGACATTACAATAGATTCAAATAGGGTTATCTTTGTGGACGCAGAAAAAATCCGGTTTCCCCTGGTTTTACGTAAATGGAATGAAGGGGATGTTTTTCATCCTTTTGGTATGCAGGGAAAATCCAAAAAAGTGGGTAAACTTTTTAAAGATGAAAAATTATCCCTGTTAGACAAAGAAAAAACCTGGATTTTGTGTTCTGATAACCAGATTGTGTGGGTGGTCGGAATTCGTCAGGATGAACGCTTTAAAATAGAAAAGACTACAAATAAAATACTTAAAATAGAACTACAATAATGAACTTTACTCAATCCCGTCAAACGATTACATCAAAAAATGGTTGGAATAAATCCATTGTACTTTTGTTATTTTTCATTTTTGCTTTTGCAAAAGGTAACGCCCAAATTCTTGAACCGGTAAAATGGACTGCCAAAATCGAAAAGAAATCAGGAAGTAATGCTGTTCTGATTTTTGATGGAACGATAGAAAAAGAATGGCATATGTATTCCCAATTTACGCCGGACGGAGGCCCGCTTCCTTTGGAAATTGTGTTTAAAAACCAGAAAGGAAATTATAATTTAGTCGGTAAAGCCAAAGAAGGAAAAACAAAAACGGCCTTTAATGATGTTTTTGGTGTTAATGAAACTTTCTTTGAAGGTAAGGCGCATATCGAACAGGAAATTATAATTACAAATCCAAATCTGAAAACAGTTGATGTAGATTTTGACTTTCAGGTTTGTAAAGAAGTTTGTATCAATTCAAATAAAAAATTCTCGATTCTGGTTCCGTCCTCATTCAAAATGGAGGCCGTTGCTACAGTTTCAGAAGCCAAACTGGATGAGACAATACGACCGGGTTTGGTTGTGGATACTATCGATAAAGCAGTGGTTGCTCCTGCATCGGAAAAAGCAAAAGCAGCGGTTGCACAAACTCCCGATAAAGAAGAGATTCCGGTTAAGGCTCCGCAAAGAAGCTTATGGTCTATCTTTTTTATTGCCTTTTTATCCGGTTTCGCCGCTTTGTTAACGCCTTGCGTGTTTCCAATGATCCCGATGACAGTAAGTTTCTTTACCAAGCAAAGCAAAAGCAGGGCAAAGGGAATTAGGAATGCCATTTTTTACGGCTTCTCAATTATTGCTATTTACGTGATATTAGGTTTGATTGTAACCAAAATATTTGGTGCTGACGCCTTAAATGCATTGTCTACAGATGTCTGGTTTAACCTGATATTCTTTGTGATATTAATTATTTTTGCTACTTCATTTTTGGGAGCTTTTGAAATTATGCTTCCAAATTCATGGGGAAACAAAGTAGATCAGCAGGCTGACAGAGGCGGGATAATAGGAATATTGTTTATGGCTTTAGCGCTGGCGATTGTATCTTTTTCCTGTACAGGCCCAATTGTCGGAACTTTACTGGTTGAAGCAGCTTCCAATGGCGGAATTGCTCCGGTAATCGGAATGTTAGGCTTTTCATTGGCTCTTGCATTACCTTTTATGTTGTTTGCCATGTTTCCGGGCTGGCTGAATTCTTTGCCAAAATCCGGCGGATGGCTGAATACGGTAAAAGTGGTTCTGGGATTTTTGGAATTGGCTTTGGCCTTCAAATTTTTGTCCAATGCCGATTTGGTTTTACAATTGCATTTTCTGGAAAGAGAAGTTTTTATAGCAATCTGGATCGCGATATTCGCAGCCCTGACCTTGTATTTATTCGGAAAAATTACCTTGCCTCACGATAGTCCGCTGCAACATATTTCTGTGGGAAGATTGTATCTGGGATTGCTTACACTGATTTTTACCGTTTACCTCATTCCGGGTCTATGGGGCGCACCTTTGAAACTGATTAGTGCTTTCCCGCCACCTCCGCAATATAGCGAAAGTCCGCTTGGTGTAGGAGGTTCAGGTGTTTCAAATGCCGGTTCAGAAAAAGGTTTGCCCGAAGGAGCGGAATTAGGGCCGCATGGCATAATGGTTTTTCATGATTACGAAGACGGACTGGCCTTTGCAAAATCCATAAACAAACCGATTATGCTGGATTTTACAGGTTATGCCTGTGTGAACTGTCGTAAAATGGAAAATAATGTCTGGTCGGACGAGCGTATTTTACCCATATTAAAAAACGACGTGGTGTTGATTTCCCTTTACGTTGATGATAAAAGAGAATTGCCAAAAAACGAACAGATTAAAACAGCTTCAGGTGATGAAATTATTACGGTTGGCGATAAATGGACCGATTTTATGATCTCAAAATATAAAACGAATACACAGCCTTTATATGTGATAACGGATCTGGAAGGGAAAAATTTAAATACTTCAAAACCTACTATCAGTTATGTTGGTGTTGACGAATATTTGCAATGGCTGAAAGAGGGGATAGGGAATTTTAAGGAGTAAAGAGAATAGAGTAAAGAGAATAGAGTAAAGAGTATAGAATAAAGAGTATAGAATAAAGAGTTTAGATTTTAGAATAACGAGTTTCTTTATACAGGTTGAATTTAATTCAAATAAACAGCCCTCTGGTTTTAATCAGAGGGCTGTTTTGTTTTTTGTTAGTTTGAAAAATTAGATTTCTTACAGGTATTCTCCGTGTTGAGAGATATCTAAACCTAGTTCTTCTTTTTCTTCAGTAACTCTAAGAGGAGTGATTTTGTTTACTACAAAGAATAAGATGTAAGAACCTACGAAAGCAAAGATAGAAACTGCTACTAAAGCAATCAATTGGTTGATAAACAAAGTCGGCGTTCCGAAAATCAGACCTTGGTTGTCTCCAACTACAGGGTTGATGGCTTTTGAGGCGAAAACACCTGTTAGCAGCATTCCTACCATTCCACCAACACCGTGACAGGCAAAAACATCCAGGGCATCATCAATTTTTCCTTTAGGGAATTTGCTTACGACAAGGTTACTTACGATAGCAGCAAAAGCTCCGATGAAAATAGCGTGAGGAATACTTACGAAACCGGCGGCAGGTGTAATAGCAACAAGACCTACAACAGCACCGATACAAGCGCCAAGCGCTGATAATTTGTGTCCGATTATTTTGTCAAGGAAAACCCATGCCATTGCAGCAGCTGCAGCAGCAACAGTCGTAGTTCCTAAGGCTTGTACAGCTAATCCGTTTGAACCTAATGCAGAACCCGCATTAAAACCAAACCAGCCGAACCACAATAAACCTGTTCCTAATAATACATAGGTAATTCTTGCAGGGTTAACTTTTTGAATTTTTCTTTTTCCTAAGAAGATCGCTCCGGCCAATGCAGCCCAGCCAGCACTCATGTGTACTACTGTTCCTCCGGCGAAGTCTAATACTCCCATTTTGAAGAAAACTCCGTCAGGATGCCACGTCATGTGCGCTAAAGGAGCATATATAACTAATATGAATAAAACCATGAATAATAAATACGCCCAGAAACGAACACGTTCTGCAAAAGCACCTGTGATTAAAGCAGGTGTAATGATGGCGAATTTAGCCTGAAATAATGCGAATAACATGAAAGGAATTGTTGGGGCAAGACTCCATGCAGTATTAGTACCGACACCCTGAAAGAATAAGTTAGGAAGCGGGTTTCCGATAATTCCTCCAATCGTAGGTCCAAATGCCAATCCGAAAGCAACTACTACCCATAAAATAGTAACAATTACCATGGCCATAAAACTTTGCAGCATGGTACTGATAACGTTTTTCTTACCTACCATACCTCCGTAGAAAAATCCAAGTCCCGGTGTCATAAGCAGTACAAATGCAGTTGCTACAATCATCCAGGCTGTGTCTCCTGTATCAAACTTTACAGCTTCTGCAGGTATCGGGTTATCTGTTAAGATGAAGTTCGAGACAAAGGTTAGTACCAAAATAGTGATAAGAATCACACTTAAAATAATTTTTCGCATAGTTATTTAGTTTTAAATTTTTGATAAAAATATAAAATCATTCGACACCCCTATAAAAAATAGAGTCTAATGTTTAATTTTTGTTAATTTTTCATTTTAACCCCCATTGTTTTGCATGTATTTGTTAAAATAGATATAAAATTTACAATTTAGTAATCTTCAAATCATCATAAAAGGGTTTTTATATGCTCTGTTAACATAAAGTCGGTATAATAATTCGTAATTTAAGAGTAATAACATCGGTATCTATAATGATCTTATTTAAAATGTAGATTTTTTTCAAATAAAAAGGCGCCAAATGATTTCTCAATGGGCGCCTTACTTTTATGTTTCGTCTGCTTATTTCTGATTGTACTTTGCTTTAAACTTATCGTCTAATTTTGTTTGAAAAGTTTCCAGATTAATGGCTCTTCCCTGGATAAAGGCTGACGTCAGTTTATTTGTTCTCATGTCTAAAGCATCTCCTTCAGAAATAAATAAGGTGGCATCTTTGCCTGTTTCGAGGGTACCGCAGCTCGAATCAATTCCCAGTAATTTTGCTGTATTTGAGGTTATTAACTGTAAAGCTTTCTCTTTGTCTAAACCGAAAGCAGCACAGGTTCCGGCAAGGAATGGCAAATTTCTTGTGCTCATACGCTCATGGTCCCCACTATTTTCAAGACCAACAAGTATACCTTTGTCAGTAAGTATTTTAGCCATTTTATACGGCAGGTTTACATCCTGATCATCACTCGTTGGCATATCATGTACACGTCTAAGTAATACTCCGATATTATATTTCTGTAGAAGATCGGCACATTTATAGGCTTCAAACCCGCCAATGATTACAATCTTTTTAATCTGATTGTTAACCGCCAGTTGTATTCCGTCTGTAATTTGTTTCTCTTCATCTGCATGGATGTAAAGTGTTTGTGATCCGTCGAAAAGGTATTTTGTAGCATCCAAGATTATGTTTTTTTCTTTTGCTGCAGTTTGGTTGTAGGCTTTGGCATTGGCCAGAAAAGCATTTATTTCTTCCACCTGTTTCGGATAATCTTTATTGGGTTCCACAATTCCGGGCTCAAACCACGATCCGGATCTTCTGAAAGTAGACGGGAAATTAAGATGAATGCCGTCATTTTCTTTTAAAACAGCATCTTTCCAGCTCCAGGCATCCAGTTGCACTACAGAAGAAGTACCTGATATTCTGCCGCCACGCGGAGTGATCTGCGCGATTAAAATTCCATTAGGGCGCACGGTTTCAACGACCTTTGATTCTGAATTGTAAGCAATAATACTTCTTACATTCGGATTAAAACTCCCAATTTCTTCCTGATCATCCGATGATTTTACGGCATCTATTTCTACCAGACCAAGGGTAGAGTTCGGTGCGATAAATCCGGGATAGATCTGTTTACCGCTGGCATCAATGGTGGTATCATACGCATCAGCAGCAAGTCTGATCGTAGTGGCATCCGCAACCAAAGTGATTTTGCCGTCTTTAAATCCAATGGCACTGTTTTCAATTACAGTTCCGTTGCCTAAGTGTGCCGTGGCATTTAAAATCAAAATTGATTTGGTTTGTTTCTGAGCCGGTATTTGTTGCGCATTTATGGTAAGCGATGCACAAGACAATAGCAGCAATATATAGAGGTGTTTGTTTTTCATTTTATCTGTTTTTAACTTTGAAAATTAGCTGAGGGTGCCATTATTATTGTTCTAAAGTATCGCAGTGATACTCCTTTTTTTCTTTTTTGGCAGGTTTCTGTGTGCTTGCTCCTTTATTTTTCTCCTGTAACATCTGACCAATCAGGAGACTTCTTTCTTTGGCAATAGACAGTTGTTTTTCGGCATCTTTTTCAATATCAAAATAAACAACACCTTCGATAATTGTTTTTTCGGCTTTGGCATAAATAGACAAAGGATTGTCGCTCCACAAGACCACATCGGCATCTTTGCCTGTTTTAAGACTTCCTGTTTTATCGTCAATATGTAAAAGCTTGGCAGGATTCAGTGTAACAAATTTCCAGGCTTCTTCTTCGGAGATATTTCCGTATTTTACAGCTTTTGCCGCTTCCTGATTTAACCTGCGGGACATTTCAGCATCATCAGAATTGTAAGCAACCACTAATCCGGCATTGTGCATGATCGGTCCGTTAAACGGAATCGCATCATTCACTTCAAACTTATAAGCCCACCAGTCTGAAAACGTAGACGCTCCGACACCATGTTCTTTCATTTTATCAGCAACTTTGTATCCTTCCAGAATATGCGTGAACGTATTGACTCTGAAATTGAATTTTTCAGCAACATTCATCAACATCAAAATCTCGGATTCAATATAGGAATGGCAGGTAATAAATCTTTCCTTGTTGAGGATTTCAGCTAAGGTCTGTAACTCCAGATCCACTCTTGGCGCTTTTCCTTTTTTGGAACCCGAATTAAACGTTTTCCAGCTTTCGTCATATTCTTTTGCACGTTGAAAATAATCTGTAAAAACCTGTTCAACTCCCATTCTCGTTTGTGGAAAACGGGTTGGATTCTGAATGCCCCAATTGGCTTGTTTTACATTTTCCCCTAAAGCAAATTTGATAAACTTAGGCTGGTTTTTATATAACATGTCGTCCGGAGCCGATCCCCATTTCCATTTTACAATCGCCGAGCGCCCGCCAATTGGATTGGCAGATCCGTGTAACAATTGGGAAATGGTTACGCCTCCGGCCAAATCTCTGTAAATGTTAATGTCTTCAGAATTAACTACATCCTGAATCGTAACTTCTGCTGTGGAGTTGTGACCACTTTCGTTGACACCCCGGGAAATGGCAATATGCGAATGCTCGTCAATGATGCCGCTCGTAATATGTTTTCCTTTGGCATCAATTATAACAGCTGAAGGATCTGAAAGGTTTTTGCCCACTGCGGCAATTTTTCCATTTTTAATTAAAACATCGGTTTCCGTTAAAATACCTTCTTTTTCATTGGTCCAGACCGTGGCATTTTTGAAAAGCAGGGTTTGTGCCGTTAGTTTTTTCGAATCCCCAAAAGCAACGTTAGGGTAGGTGGTCGGAAGGATTGGATTTGGTTTTTCTGCTTTAATCGTATCTTTTACTTCCGTAAAAAGACTTGTTCTTTTCGCATTCCAGATCAGTTCGCTTCCGTCTGAAAGCACTGCTTTTCCGGATAGGATTTCCGGTTTTTCTACCAATCCGGTTAAACGCGTAAAATTAGATTTAATCGTGTCGCCTGGTTTTAATACCAGAGAAATCCAGTTTTTAGAAAAGTTAAAAGTACTGTTTACTTTTGCAGCGGCTACCGTCGTTATTTCAGATTTCGGGGCTATTTGCGTTCCGTCAATTTTCCATTTATACGTATCATTTCCGATGGTCAGGTCATAGTTACCACGAATATCTTTCACCGTGATATCATTGACTACATATTTGGTTCCCTGAACCCAGTTCTCGTATAGAACGGTTTTTTCATCGAAAATTTCACCGGAGGTAATAACAAAATTGGCATAACTCCCGGTTTTTAAACTTCCGATTTCATTGCTTTTTCCTAAGATCGCAGCCGGAATTGTGGTTAACGATTCTAAAGCTTTCGTTTTATCAAAACCATATTTTATGGCTTTTAATAAATTAGTTTTAAAGTCTTCCGTTTTCTTCAGCTTATCGGTCGTTAAGGCAAAAACAATTCCGTTGTCGGAGAGCACTTTAAGGTTGGCAGGCGCCTGATTCCAAAAACGCATATCGGCCAGTTCGATCTGATTGGATAAGTAAGGATTTGAAACGTCATACGCTTCAGGGAAACTAATCGGAATAATAAATTGGGCTTTCGTATTTTTGATTTCTTCGATTCTTTCGAATTCATTTCCACTGCCTTTTAAAACGTAGTTTAAACCAAATTCTTTGGCAATTTTTGCCGCTCTGAGGCTGTTTAGTTTATCTTCGGCAGCAAATATCTGAACCAGTTTTTCATTGGCCGCCAGTGCTTCGAGTGATAAATCTTTAGTATCGGAATTCCCTTTTTTATACCAGTCCAGATCCAGATACATCTGACGCAGCAGGGCCATCATCCCCATTAAGGAACTCGGATACGCCTGATTGGTTAGGGAACTTCTGGTAAAAGCGAAATGATTGGTAATTTTGTCTGCTATAATTTGTTTGCTGTTTTCTGTGTTATTCAGGGCTACCAACACTCCGGTTCCCTGTGCCACTCCGTCAGAAATATGGGTACCGACAACGCCAAAACCGGCTTTTAATAATTCTTCGGCTTTTGCGGTATCATATTTAAAGGTTTCGTATCCGTTTAATTCAGGACGAATACTTTCATTCCAGTAATAGCCGACTCTTTTGGTATCGTACAAAGGACTGCGGTCGCCGTCAGGATTTAGGTTTCTTTTGGGTTTTTCAATTCCGAAACTGGTATAAATATCAATAAAGGAAGGGTAAATGGTTTTTCCTTCAAGATCTATGGTAATACTGTTTTTTGGGATGGAAACGGTATTTCCTACCGCCACTACTTTGCCGTCCTGAATCAGTAAAGTTCCCTTTTCGATTTTTTGGGTTGGGGAAACATAGATAGTGGCATTCGTAAAAACAGTGTAATTTTTAGTTTTGTTCTGCACGCTTTCATTAACGGGGAAATAATTTTGTGCCTGTGTTTTTGTTAAAAAAACAGAGAAAAAGAGTAAGAGTAAGGCTTTTTTCATAGGTTATTTGATGATTTGATGCTAAAAATATGAAATATATGTTATACTGCTTTTGTTTTTTTTAAAATGTTTTTTCTTTATTTTACACATTATTAGGTAATCCTTTGATTTAGGGCTTTAAAGAATTTTATGACAAATAAGAACAAAATAAAATGGGGGATTATTGGCCCCGGAAATATTGCCGGTCAGTTTGCGACTGATTTGCTATTGCTGGATGATGCCGAGTTGACAGCAGTGGCTTCCAGAAATAAGGAAAAAGCAGCTGAATTTGCCGAAAAATACAACTCTACAAATGCCTATGATTCGTATGAAGCGCTTTTTGCAGACGATCAGGTTGAGATTGTTTATATCGCCACACCACATGATTCCCATGCGGAATTAACGATAAAAGCGTTAGAAAGCGGTAAACACGTTTTGTGTGAAAAGCCAATGGCACTCTCTTATCAGGATGCCGTTCGTATGACTGAAGCTTCGAAGAAGCACAACAGGTTTTTTATGGAAGCCTTCTGGACCCGTTTTATTCCATCTGTTCAGGAAGTGTTGGAAAAAGTAAATCAGGGCGTAATTGGCGACCTGAAAAGCATACAGGCCGATTTTGCTTTTTATGCCGATGAAGCAGCAGGAGGAAGGCTTTTTGATAAAAATCTTGGCGGAGGAGCTTTATTCGATATTGGCGTTTACCCGCTGTTTTTGTCTTATGTTCTGTTAGGGCTTCCCAAAGAAATTACAGCCAAATCTCTTCTTCATAAAAACGGAATTGACTTGCAGACAACTATGCTTTTACAATACGAAAACGCGCAGTCGGTTTTACAGGCTTCTATACTTTATGATGCTGATATGAAAGCTACTATCAGCGGAAATCAGGGCCGAATTGAACTTAATGCCCCGTGGTTTATGGCGGATGGTTATACTGTTTTTAAAGAAGGAAAGAAAGAAATTTTCAGTTTGCCCAATTTAGGGAAAGGGTATGCACATGAAGCTTTGGAATGTCATGCTTGTATTCAAAACCATCAAATCGAGAGTAAGTTGTGGTCGCATCAGAACAGTCTGGATTTGAGTAAAATGGTGGAAGAAGTGAAAAATCAAATCGGTCTTAATTTCAAATAATTAATATTTTTGTAGTAAAAAAGCTATAAATTAAATATTTTTAATTAGTTTTAAAAATATTTAATAAAGAATAGTATGTTGATTAAAGTTTACGGAAGCGCTGTTTTTGGAGTAGAGGCCACAACGATTACCATTGAGGTAAATATAGATAAAGGAATCGGGTATCATTTGGTGGGTTTGCCTGATAATGCCATCAAAGAAAGCAGCTACCGGATTGCGGCGGCTTTGAAGAATAATGAATATTCGCTTCCCGGGAAAAAAATAACCATCAATATGGCTCCTGCCGATTTGCGAAAAGAAGGTTCGGCTTATGATTTGCCGCTGGCAATCGGAATTTTGGTAGCATCCGATCAGATCAAAGCACCCGAAGTGGATCGATACATCATCATGGGAGAACTTTCGCTTGACGGAGGTCTGCAGTCCATTATCGGAGCTTTACCCATCGCCATAAAAGCCAAAGAAGAAGGTTATAAAGGATTTTTTCTGCCGAAACAAAATGTAAAAGAGGCAGCGATTGTTGCCGGGCTGGATGTGTACGGAGTTGAAAACTTACAGGAAGTTATTGCTTTTTTTGAGGGAAAAGCAACCCTGGAACCCACTACGATCGATACGAGAACCGAGTTCTATAAGACACTGGATTTCCCTGAATTTGATTTTTCGGACGTACGCGGACAGGAAAGTATCAAACGTTGCATGGAGATCGCTGCTGCTGGCGGACACAACATCATCCTGATTGGCCCGCCCGGAGCCGGAAAAACAATGCTGGCCAAAAGACTGCCCAGCATTTTACCACCCATGACGTTGCGGGAAGCGTTGGAAACCACCAAAATTCATAGTGTTGCCGGAAAATTAAAAGAAGTTGGGTTAATGAACCAGCGGCCATTTCGCAGTCCGCATCATACGATTTCCAATGTGGCTCTGGTAGGCGGAGGGAGTTATCCGCAGCCGGGTGAAATTTCGATGGCGCATAATGGTGTTTTATTTTTAGACGAACTGCCGGAATTCAAACGGGATGTTCTCGAAGTAATGCGTCAGCCGCTGGAGGATCGCGAGGTTACTATTTCACGAGCCAAGTTTACGGTCACTTATCCGTCTTCTTTTATGCTGGTGGCGAGTATGAATCCGAGTCCAAGTGGTTTTTTTAACGATCCGGGTATGCCTAATACTTCCTCGCCTCACGAAATGCAGCGTTACATGAGCAAAATATCAGGGCCTTTACTGGACCGGATCGATATTCATATTGAAGTGACACCGGTTCCTTTCGAAAAATTAGCCGATGACCGAAAAGCCGAAAGCAGCGTTGAGATCCGAAAACGGGTGACTAAAGCCCGTGAAATTCAGACCAGCCGCTTCGAAGCCATAGAAAATATTCATTACAACGCACAAATGAGCAGCAAGCTCATTCGGGAATTTTGCGGACTGGACGAACAATCAAAAGAATTGCTCAAAACCGCAATGGAACGACTCAATCTTTCCGCCCGTGCTTACGACAGGATCTTAAAAGTAGCACGCACAATTGCCGATTTAGATGATGCTCCAAAGATTATTACCTCGCATATTGCCGAGGCAATTCAGTACCGAAGTTTAGACCGCGATGGCTGGCTGGGATGAGTTTTGATTTTAGATTTTAGAATATAGATTTTAGATTGTTGGAATTTGGATTATTGGAATTTGGAATTTTTTGATTGGAATTTCGTTTGAAAAACTAAACAATATTCCAGAAACTTATTTTTCTTCTCGTTACAAAACCAAGTTTTTCATAGAGATAAATGGCTCCGGTATTACTTTCGACCACATGCAAAAACGGAATTTTATGCTGATCAAAAACAGCGTTTACCACATGCGTTATCAATTGCTTGGCATATCCTTTTCCGGTGTGGTCCGGATGCGTGATAATGGCACTAATTTCCGTGAAATCATTCATTTTCATGCGTTCTCCGGTAATCGCGACTAATTGGCCTTCTTTGAAAATTCCGAAGTAATCGCCCAGTAAAAAGGTTTTATTTTTGAAATATCCGGGCTGCACCAGATTGACCAGTTCGCATAATGCTTCGTTATGTGCTGCGGTAAGCTTCACAATTTCAGCATCAATTGGTAAATCAATTTTCCGGGCAATCACCATTTGAAGGCAAATCAGCTCTTTATTAATTTTTAGGGAAGCGGGAAGAAGCGGTTTTTCGCCAACGATAAAGAAATTCTCTGTCAATGTCGCATATTGCTTTACGGCATCGGCAGTGTTTTTCGGTTCTACAAAACCACCGAAGGGACAATACGCTGGATTGTAAAATTTGACACCATCATAAGCAATGGCAAATTCCTGATGGGTTTCTGCTAAAGCATTCCAAACCGGATTGTCTAATGGATGTTCTGTAGTTTTCATTTTATCGGATTTATAAAAGGTTATCTATTCCTGCACTTTCGGATTAAAGAATTTAAAGGCATTGGAAACCGCAGGATGTAAAATGGTCCCATGATTTTCCTGAGGAAGATAATCAAAGAATACTTTTATGTTTTTGCTTTTGGAAGCTTTGATTTTTTCGGCCAGCAGATTGGCATCTACTTCCATCACTCTTGGGATTTCGGTTGGCGTTAATCCTTCTTTGCCTACTGCAATGTAAACAGCGGTTTCCTGTGGGAAATTCTCCTGAAATAATGGACTGTCCTGACCTAGTATAGAACCATTATTCCACCAGATACTTGGACTAACGATAATATAATGAGTAAAAAGAGTTGGTTTTTTTAATAAGATTTCGGTTTCCAGCAATCCGCCTAAAGATTGTCCGATGATGGTTTTGGAAGCCGTTGTTTTGTATTTTTTATCGATAAAGGGCTGTAATTCTTTTTCGATAAAAGCAATAAATTTATCGGAATGCCCAGAAGTCGCATAACGTTTCTGATCTTTTTCGATGCTGGTTGGAAACGTAAAATCTCTTCTGCGGTCCACAGTGGCAATTCCCACCACAATTGATTTCGGAACCTGATTAATCCATTCGAAACTATTAAATTGTACCAGACCTGCAATGTGAATAAAGTCTTCATCGGCAGAACCATCCAGCAAATAAATTACCGGATATTTTGTGGCATCTTCGGCTTTATAACCTTCCGGAAGATAAATGTTCAGGATTCGATTTTCGCCTAATTCTTTCGACTGTATTTCCTCTATAACCCCGAGGACAAAGGGTTTGCCGGTTTGGCTAAAGAGCAAAACAGAGGTAAAAAGTAAAAAGATGACGGTAAAAAATTTATTCATTTTTTGGTATTTAATGACTGCTGTTATTTTGTATTCTTTTTGCCTGTAGCAGTTGCTCGAGATCGTTGATGCTTTTTTTGCTTTCTGTTTTAAAACCCAGGACAACCATGGCCACTCCTGCAAAAAGCATGACGAAAGGAATAAATATAAAAGGACCTTCTTTAAGGCCGTTATTATACAGTAAAGTGTACAATGTTCCTAAGCTGGCCAAAAAAACGATTCCCAGCCAAATGCACATAAATATTTTGACAAAATCAGGAAGTCCCATTTTTACATCTATTTTTGAACCGCTGATATCGTCTTTAATTTCTCCTTTTATAATGGGTAAAAACGAATTACGGTAGCTTATCGCTCTTTTGAGTTCAAATGTTGGATTACTAATTTTACCAATATAAGGTTTGGAATAGGATATTCTCTGAGTGCCAAAACCAAAAGATTTTTCGGCTTCAATTTCATTTTGAAGATGTACCAAAAGAGCTTCTTTTTTTAATGTGGAATGATAGGCTAATTCTTCAAACGGGAGCAATTTTTTAATCATTTGTTCTTAGATCCTTTTTAGGTTTATTTTTTTTCTGGCGGACTTTTACGTATCGAAAATACAACTTAAAATTGTAATTAGAGGTGAAGTCAATTAAGAACGGGATAAATTTATAACTACAGCTTACTTTTCTATGAAGTCGTAATTATCTGGTCAAAAAAAATCCCAATTCTGTTGAATCGGGATTTTATATAGGAAGGTAGCTGCTTTTGAAATTATTCAAATTTGAGAGAAGCATTTCTGGACATCAGATAAGAAGTCAGTTTTTTGATTTTGCCGTTTTTCATTTCAAAAACATCGCAAAATACAGCGTCTAATATATTTCCGTTTTTCATACTGCCCTGTACGGCGCCTTCGGCAATAACCACATCGTTTTCTTCGACCAGTTTTATAATCTGAATCGTCGGACTGCCGATGAAATTTTCATTTTCAATTTCCTTATCGAAAGCCTCTTTGCCAACATGCTGGTAAATTCCGGGCATCTCCCAGATTACATCGTCTGTTAAACAGGCCAGCACTCTTTCGTGATCGCTTAACCGGAAAGCAGCCATATATTCTTCTACGGTCTCTTTATTTACACTCATAATCAAAATAGTTTGCGATTAAATTTCGGTTCTTATAGTTTTCCATTCAAATTTAAAAAATTAATGGGAAACGTTTTAATTATTAAGATTCATAATATTTTGAATGTTTATTTGCCCGAGAAAAGATTCATCATGTGAAATTACGATTAAAGTTCCCTGATATTCGTTGATAGCGGCAGTCAGGATTTCGATATTCTGAAGGTCTAAATTATTCGTAGGTTCATCGAGGATAATAAGATCCGGAGACTGTTTGTTTAAGGTCAGGCAGCAAAGCATCAGCCGCATCTTTTCACCGCCACTTAAGGCGCTGCAGGGTTTCTCCAATTCGTTTTGAGGAAACAAAAAACGATTCAGCCTCATGCGGATATCGTGTACCAGAAGA
Organism: Flavobacterium sp. ENC; assembly: GCF_020991415.1. GTDB lineage: Bacteria > Bacteroidota > Bacteroidia > Flavobacteriales > Flavobacteriaceae > Flavobacterium. The sequence continues at coordinate 98,445 of NZ_JAJMOY010000004.1, forward strand.
CCGGAAGTATTGAATTTCTCCGCCTGTTCATAAACTGAAAGCCGGTTGTCGATTAGCGAATAGTCCTGATCGATATAAACCAGTTTTGTTTCCGCTCTGTATATCGTTCCCTGCTGTGGTTCCAAAAGGCCGGTCATTATTTTGATCAGTGTTGTCTTGCCGGAACCGTTTACTCCTTTCAGGGCAAGGCGTTCACCACTTAGGACCTGGAAGCTGAGATTTTCTTTCCAAAGAAATTGTTCTTTATAGGTATAGTTGATATGGGTTGCTGTAAACAGTGTTTTGCCTTTGTGCAAATTAGTATTGTCGAAGTCAAACTTCATCTGATCGGTTTCCGGCAATCCCGAACGCAATTCCTGTAGTTCCTGAGAAATTCCGCCAATTTTTTCAGCATGCATGCTTTTGGTTTTCGAAGTACTGTTTTCGGCATTGTTTCGTAAAGTATTCATCATTATTCTGGAAACACCTGCTTTCTCCTGTTTCTTTTTGCCGCGTGCATCTAACTTTTGCTGACGTTCCAGCGTTTCGCGTTCCTTTTCTCTGGCTTTTCGCAAGGCTTTCTCTTTGCTGTGAATATCCTGGCTTAAAGCATTTTTTTCGATCTGTTTTTGTTCCGCATAAAAGTCGTAATTACCGACGTAAATGGTAATTCCCCGTTTGGATAATTCGTAGACCACATTCAGAAGATTCAGTAATTTTCTGTCGTGGCTCACGATAATCAGGGTGCAGGAGGTGTTTCGAATAAAATCATACAGTAGTAATCTTCCGGCTATATCCAGATGATTACTGGGTTCATCCAGTAAAATAAGGTCAGGCTGGTGAATTGAAATTCCGGCAAGGAAAATTTTGGTTTTCTGGCCGCCACTTAAATTTTCAAGCTTTTGGGTCAGATCTAAATTTTCTAATTGCCAGTATTGTAATGCTTCCCGGCAACGTTCTTCAATTGTCCAGTCATCATTCAGGATTTGGAGATTGGTTTCGGTTACGTTTCCGTCCAGAATTTCCTGGAGAGCGGTGAGTTTGTCCTCAATTTTTAAAGCCTGTGAAATAGTGAGATGATTGAACTGTCCAAAAATCTGAGGCACATAATAAGGTTCGGAATCTGATTTAACCACACCGGCTGAGGGTTGTAATTCTCCCGCAATGATTTTTAATAAAGTGGATTTTCCAACGCCGTTATTGCCAATTAAGGCAATTTTTTCCTGATGGCTGGCTGTAAAAGTAAGGGCATCAAACAGTAATTCCCTGTTGGAATGCAGGTATGAAATGTTTTGTAAAGTAAGCATAATTTCTTCTTTAGGAGTGAATAATCACAGCAAACCACATTGGGTTTACCATCTATTTTCGGGAAGAAATTACATTTCACATACAATTAATTGTTTCGTTTTTACGCCTGCAAATATACAAATGTTTTCTAAAGCTTGCAAAAATGTGGGTTAAGCAGTTTTTACAAGCTTTAGAAAAATAGTATTTATTTTAGTTTTTAGCAATTAGTGTATCAATTTCGAGGTACTTTTCTTTTAACACACTCAAAGCAAAACAAGCGGCTGCGCCTGTAAAAACCGAGTAGTCCAGTGGAGCTTTTATTCCGATAGTAAACGTCATGGAAAGACCAAAAAGTAATAATAAGTAACCACTAAGCTTGGCAAACAACTCCGTTTTAAAACCTATTAAAAGAAAAACCGCAAAAATGATTTCAAGAGCTGTGGCGATGATGGCAACCGGTTCTAACAAGCTTTCAGGAACCAGAGGATTCAGGACTTTTGTATAGGCAAGAAAGTTTTCCCAGTTTCCCCAGGCGGAATTTTCTTTACTCCAAAATCCAAAACGGTCTGCTACAGCAGAAAGGAAGCCAGCCGAGATAGCCAGCCGTAAAAAGACTTTAACTAATTTTGAATGCATCTAATTGGTGTTATTAAATTAGTATGAAGCCGTCCCTGTTCAGGACGGCTCTGTCTTTTAAAAGTATTATTTATATTTGATTTGGCAAAAATTTACTTTGCCTCTTCAAAAATTTTATCCAGACCCTCCATTGCAATGGTAAATCCTTCTTTGAAGCCCATTTCGATAATTTTTTCCAGATCGGATAAGTTATCATGTTTAATGGCCACATCAACAATAGTAGAACCGCCCTGCTCAGAAAAAGTAACATTCCAGTCCGAACGCGGAAAGTCTGTATTTAAATTTCCTTCAGCATCAGAAAAGGCATCCAGGTATTTAAAGTTCGTTTTCGGACTGATGGAAGTGAAATCAGCTATTGCCCAGTGTTCTTCGCCCTGCGGTCCAAGCATCGCATAAAGTCTTCGGCCGCCGACTTTAAAATCCATGCTTTTTGTTTTAGATTTCCAGGGAGCGGGAGCCCACCATTGATCCAGGATTTCAGGTTCTGTCCAGGCTGACCAAACGTTTGCAACCGGAGCATTAAATTCTCGTTTCACATTAACGGTACTGTTTTCTTTATCTACCGTAAAATTCATTAAAAGATTATTTTTCATTTTAGTTCGCTTTTAAATTTATAATAGTAACATGAGATATTTAGAGAAGAAATTATTTGTTTTTTTCATCCAGTAATTTATCCAGATTTGTAAGGATAAGTGCAAATCCTTCTTTGAAACCTGTTTCAATTATTTTTTCTAATTCAGCCAGGCTGTTTCGTTTAATGGCAATAGCAACAATAGTCGAATCGCCTTGTTTGGAGAAAGTCAGATCCCAGTAAGAACTTCCGATATTTGGATCCGGATTCGATTCCGAATCACAGAAAGTTGAGGAATGTTTAAAATTGGTTTTCGGAGAAATGGAACTGTACTCAAAAAAACTCCATTTTTCCTGACCTTCAGGACCAGCCATGGCATACAATCTTCGTCCGCCAACTTTAAATTCCATGCTTTTTGTTTTAGACGTGAATGGGGCAGGAGCCCACCATTGGTCTAATAGTTCAGGTTCGGTCCAGGCCGACCATACATGGTCAAGTGATGCGTTGAACTCCCGTTTGATGTGTACCGTGCTGTTTTCTTTGTCTACGGTAAAATCCATTAAAAGATTACTTTCCATTTTCTTTAGCTTTTAAATTCATTAATACTTGATCCAGTTGACTGAAACGGCTTTCCCAAATTTGTTTAAATTGTTCCAGCCATTGATCTATTTCCTTCATTTTGTCAATTTTAAGTTGATAGTAAATTTCCCTTCCCATCTTTTTTTCCTGCAGTAATTCACACTCATTAAGGATTTTAATGTGTTTTGAAATCGCCTGACGGGTAGTGTCAAATTGTTCCGCAATGGCATTTGGGGTCAGTGCAGTAGACGAAATCAATACTAAAATCGCCCTGCGTGTCGGGTCGGCTATGGCCTGAAAAATATCTCGTTTCATTTTGTTTTTATTTTAATGCGCAATCAATCAGTTGCAAATATATGCAACTTTTTGGTTTCGCGTTGTGTTTTTTTGATTTTTTTTATAACAGGCAAAAAAAATCCCACCTGCTTGTGGCAAATGGGAGGAAAGTAATGTGTTTGTATCTTACCTGAATCTGTTTCTGACAATGATGTCCTTGAGTTTGGCTTTTAAATCTTCTCCGGTATCAAAAACCATCTGTTCGTTATTCGGAAACGGAACGGCGCGTTTATTAAAATAGCCCAGATAGCTTTCGTCGGAGGCGTTTCTGTCACCACGATAGGTCGAATAAACGTTTTCAAAAACAAACTCGCTGGCGACAGGAAAAGATTGTAGCAAATGATTGGTTTTTAAATCCAGGTAATCTACTTTGGCCGTTATCTGGCAGGCTTTGTATTGTCTGTATTCGTAAATATTGATTTTGATGGTCTTAAAATTATCGACTTTTACAGGACGCCCCAAACTGTCTTTCACCGGATTTCCCCTGCTGTCGAAAAGTGTTTTTACGCCATCTTTAATTTGTTTTTCCTTAATGAATTCCTTCTCTTTAATTTGTTCCGGTGAAATGTAGATTTCCCTGAAATTGAGAATTAAACCATAATCGTATTTGACATTTTTTTGTTTGACGCTGTGGTAAACCGTCCATTTATCATTTAATCCGTAGGTGCTGAAATCTAATAAATCATTCTGCAATTGCTTCGGAATAATCATTTCTGTTTCGTTTGTGGCGTATACATTCACAAAGTCGGTTCCTTTAAACTGCGCGTCGTCCATCAGTTTTTTGGCATTCTTATAATTCGGATTAATGCTTTCGATATACGCCAGATCATCGTATGCTTTTCTGGAATCGAGTTTGTTTGTTGACTTTAAAAGCACTACTGCATTATCGTACAAATATTTGGATAGAGCATTTTTACTGCTTATAATCTTGTCGGTATAATTGTCAAACGGAAACTGCGCATTTTTGCCTTGTTTTAATAACTGAAGCGGCAATAAAGGCCTGATTTTTTCCTGACGGTTAGCAAGCTGCACATACGTATTGTAAATGCGTTCGAGATTAGCCGGATTTTTTTCCTTTTCCATCAGCTCAAGACTTCTTAAATCGCGGTCTTTGGCTTTGGCGAAAGCTTCTTCGAGCAAATACACATAATCCTGTTTTCCTTTGGAGTCTTTTTTGGTTTTCAATGCGTCTACGGCACGGTCTATGGCGCCATCATAATTGCCATCGCTTAACAGGGACTGCGTAGTTTTTACGCCACACGAAAATGCAAGGAACAGGATAGAAACGAATAAAGTAATTTTTTGCATAAGGCTTGCTTTTGAAGGTGTAAATATATCTGTTTTTAGCTAAATTCACACCCTGCAGCTTTTAAATTTACGGAGCAGTAATTTTTGTTTTCAATACGACCATCTGTCCCGCTTTCGCCTTTATCTCTCCATTTCATTACGAGGATACCGGCTCTATCGGGGCTAGAGTAGGAGGTTTAGTTTTTACCAGAACTTTAGATTGGGAGTTTTTATTTAATAGTAATCCAATCTGATTTTATTTCTGTATTTGAATCATTAAATTCTCCAATTGGTTCATTTTCACCAGTCATAAGTATAAATTCCCAATTATTTTTTTCATCTTCTATAAATTGCCAGTCCATCATTAAATTTTGAACAATTTTAGTAGTTGGGTATTTTTTTTGTATTTCTGAAACGGTAGATTTTGGATTTAGTCCATTAGAGGTCTTTAGGTTTTTACTTAAGGCAACTATAGCCAGTATTTCTTTAGAATCCGCTTTAGGAATAAGACCGATAATAAATTCATCATCTAATGAATATAGATACGCTTTTCCACCGCCATCAAAACCAAAATCATAGGCTTCTGCCTCTTTTTTAGTTAATTGTTTTAGCAATTTTTCAGCCTTACCAAGATCCATTCCGACTTTGATTTCTCCTACCTGTCCTTTTGATATTTTAAATTTTTCAAAATCAAATCGATTAGCTTCCTTTATGTGTAATTCAACTTTTGAACTTTTGGAATTTGTGTTTTCAATTTGTTTTTCCGTTTTGTCTTTACAAGAAAATTGAAGTATAACCAGAATTAGTAATGACAATTTTAGTTTCATTATTTCCTGCTTTTTATCTGATACGCAATTTCCCAAAGAAGAACCGAAAAAACAGCGTTTGCCATCAAAGCGGTTTTAACGCCATAGGCATCATATTGTGAAAACAAATGTAAATCCCCAAACTTTAAAGCCAGGAATAAGGCTAAAGCTGCAATGACAAGGGAAGAAAGAATACTTAACAAAGGCTGCCACTTTAATACAAAAAGAGAAAAAATAATATTGATCACGAAAAACCCACAGCCTAAGGTTATAAATCGGTGGTCTTTTAATTTTTCGCCCAGCAAGAGTAAAAATGAAGTCGAAAAACTATAGGTAAGAAATAATATGGAATAGATCAGGAATCGGATTTGTAGTTTCATTTTGATGTTTTTTTTGTAAAGTTACTTAAAAAGAATAAAGCTTGGTTTTAGAACATCTTTTTTAGTTATTGATTTCGATATGAAATTCCTGTCTCCTCGTCAAAAAGTTTGTATCTATAATTAGGTAGCTGATCTCATAATCCATTCACGAATTCCAAATAATATAAACCAAATGGGAACTATCTGAAAACCTAAATTTTTATACCAGATTCCTTTTGTTTCAGTAATTAAAATATAGCTTAATAAAAAACCAAATAAAACTGAAATTATACAAGTATAGGAATAGACAAATTTTAAAATTACACCATTTGATTTAAGAAGAGAATAAAGCATTGAAATGATAAATGTTACAAAGATTAAAGTTATTATAATTGCAATATATAATGGTCTCGAATTGCCTTCACTGTAAATCGCAAATGAAAAAATTAAAGAAAATAAAATTTTTGTAAGTTGCCAAAAGTAGAATGACTTTTCAAAAAATAGCTTAAAGTTTTTTAAAATTGATTTCACAATAATTGTGTTTTTATATGTTAGGCTTTTTTACTAATTAATGAAAAGCCATGTTAAGATTTAAGCCATTTGCTTATTGTAAAATCGCATCAATTTTGGCTTCTGATTTTTCTTTGATCTTGCTGTTCGGACGAAAACTCCAGATGATCAGAAATTTTCCTTCTGCAAGATATTCTTCCGGATGCTCGTCTGTTGGTTCCCCGTCTTTTCCCCAGAGCATTCCCTGCAGGAATCGATCTCCTTTGAATCTGTTTTCAAATTCAAAATACATGATAGAACCACTGTCGGTTTTATTTTTGAAACTTTGAACGGCTTTACTTTTTAAGACTCCCGTCATATTGCTGTACGTTTCAATATCAGTATAAAAAGTGCAGGCCTGAGGAGAAACACAAATGTGACCATCGCTTAAAGTATAACCTTTGGGGATTTCTTTAGGTTTTAGTTTTAAATCAGCAAGGGTCTGACTGAAAATAGTAGTAGTGAGTAATAGGAATAATAGCGATAGGGGAATCGTGATTTTCATGGGTTTTTTGGTTTTAATTTTGTGAATATTTACCCAGACGAAAATACGAATTAAAATAATAATCCAATAATGTGGATTTGTAATTAGTGTAAGGATTTGAGTTTAGCAAACCCGACAGGTTTTAAAAACCTGTCGGGTTTGTTGTGCGTAAAGTTTGTCATTTCGACGGAGGAGAAATCTTCGTAAGTAACTCTACAAAGCGAGGAAATATAGTCTGAAATCTGCTTGTAAAATCATGCAAATAAATCATTCAAAAAATCCAGATTTGGGTTAATAGTTTTTATCAATTCGATTTTCTTTTCCCTGCGCCAATCTTTTACTTCTTTTTCTCGTGCAATTGCTTCTTGAATCCAAGTGAATTTTTCATAATAAAGCAAGTACGTAACATTATACTTTGATGCAAAAGTTTTATTTCCATTGGTTTTGTTTTCTGTATGTTGAATTAAGCGAATTTTCAAATTATTGGTAACCCCTGTGTAAAAAACAGTTTTAGATTTGTTCGTTATGATGTATATGTAGTAAGTATGATAACCTTCTTGTAGTTGCATTTTTCTTTTTTTGCTAAAGATATTAATTTTAAGATTTTTCTTATAATTAAAATTTTAAATCGATATACGTTGCAGAGTTTCTTGTGAAGATTTCTCCTTCGTCGAAATGACAAAAATGGGGATAATTTGTGTGTTGATTTCGAATGGAAGTTATGGTTATACTTTGCGGAGTTTCTTGCGAAGATTTCTCCTTTCTCAAAATGACAAAAATGGGGATAATTTGTGTGGTTTGATTTCTAAATGAAGGTATGGTTATTAATTTGCGGAGTTTCTTGTGTGATTTATCCTTCGTCGAAATGACAAAAATGGGGATAATTTGTGTGGTTTGATTTCGAATGAAAGTATGGTTATTAATTTGCGGAGTTCTTGTGAAGATTTCTCCTTCGTCGAAATGACAAACATTATGGTTACTTTGCGTGGGCTTCGACTTCGCTCAGCCTGACATAAGTTTGCCAATCTAAAATCAGAACTATGCAATAAAAAAATCCCGCTTCAAAATGAAACGGGACTTAACAATATTCTCTTTTTTTTTATTTTAAACTGTTGCAGCAACTTCTTCTGGCAACGGAATTTGATTTTTAAGTAAATCTTCGAATGTTTCGTGTTGGCGGATCAGGATTCCTTTTCCGTCTTTCCATAAAACTTCGGCTGGTTTGTACCTTGAATTATAGTTCGAAGACATCGAGAAACAATAGGCTCCGGCGTTTCTGAACGCTAGAATATCACCTTCAGTAATTTCTGAAATTCTGCGGTTGTTGGCAAAAGTATCAGTCTCACAAATGTATCCCACCACAGAATAAAAACGCTCTTTTCCTTTTGGGTTCGAGATGTTTTCGATATAGTGTTGTGAACCATAAAACATAGGACGGATTAAGTGATTGAAACCACTGTCAACTCCGGCGAAAACCGTTGAGGTTGTTTGTTTTACCACGTTTACTTTGGCTAAGAAGAAACCTGCTTCACTCACCAAAAATTTACCTGGCTCGAAAATCAAGGTTAAATCCCGGCCATATTCGGCACAGAAAGAATTGAATCTTTTGGATAATTTTTTACCTAATTCTTCAATATCTGTTTCGATATCGTCTTTTTTGTAAGGAACTTTAAATCCGCTTCCGAAATCTAAAAACTCCAAATCTTTAAAGTGTTTAGCGGTATCAAAAAGGATTTCAGCAGCATAAAGGAATACTTCGATATCAAGAATATCAGATCCTGTATGCATGTGAATTCCAACAATACTCATTTTTGTATTCTCTACAATTCGCAATATGTGCGGAATTTGATGTACCGAAATTCCGAATTTACTATCGATATGTCCTACCGAAATATTAGCATTTCCACCCGCCATTACGTGCGGATTGATACGGATGCATACCGGAATCTGAGGATATTTTGTTCCGAATTGCTCCAGAATAGATAAGTTGTCAATATTGATTTGTACACCCATCGCAGCAACTTCTTCGATTTCTTCCAAAGAAACGCCGTTTGGTGTAAAAAAGATTTTGTCAGGATCATAGCCAGCATGAAGTCCTAATAAAACTTCCTGAATCGATACAGTATCTAAACCAGACCCCATGTTCTTTAACAACTGAAGAATCGCAACATTAGACAATGCCTTCATGGCGTAATTAACTCTCAAATTTTCTACCTTAGAGAAAGCTTTCGTTAATCTGTTGTACTGAGATTGGATTTTTTCGGCATCATAAACATATAATGGACTTCCAAATTGGTCTGCTAACTGCAGTAAATCTTTTGCTTGCATTTTTAAACTATTTTGGGCAAAGTTATTACACTTTTGACTAACAGCAAATTATTTGTAGAAAAATAACAAATTGTAACAAATTGTTTGTTTTTAAACAAAAAGTCGGTTATTTCGAATTTTTATAAAATTCTCTTTTAGGTTCTGAGAGACTAAGACTCTAAGATACTAAGTTTTTTGTCACGGAATAAAGATTAGCGTGGATTTTTTATTTTTTTTGTTTGCCAAGAATTTCACGAATTTCCACTAATTTTTTTATTGTGGAATTTTATAATTATCACCGTAATTACTTAGCCGATTTGTTTACAATCTGAGAAAAACATAGCTAACGGTTTCAAACGTTGGAGCGCAATCCAAATACGTTTCCCACGGTTGGAACCGCGGGCTATATTTGAAGATCAGATTTTTAATTTGCTAAATCAGCCACCTGAGCGATAGCGAACAGGCGAAGCAAAACCTGCGAGAAAAACAAAACCCCTGAATTAATATTCAGGGGTTTGTGGTAATTATGTTATTTAAGTAATAAAGAGTAAATAAAATGGTAGAAAAAAAACTCAGTCCCTTAGCATCTTAGTATCTCAGAACCTTAAAAATTACAAACTCGGTAAATCCCCGTTTCCTTTAGTTGGCAGGTTGGTAGAGCCCATTAAGAACAAATCTACTTCTCTTGCTGCTTCACGGCCTTCTGAGATTGCCCATACGATTAAGGATTGCCCTCTTCGCATATCACCGGCAGTGAAGATGTGAGGAACGTTGGTCTGATAGTTTTTAGCTTTATAATTGCTTCTCATATCAATTTCAAGCCCTAATTGCTCGCTTAACGTTTTTTCCGGACCTGTAAATCCTAAAGCCAGTAAAGCTAAATCGCAAGGCCAGATTTTTTCGGAACCTTCTTTTTCGATTAATTCAGGACGCTGACCCGGAGTCATTTTCCATTGTACTTCAACGGTTTTTAATCCTACAAGTTCTCCTTTATCATTGGATAAGAATTCTTTTGTATTGATTAACCAGTTTCTGTCGCAGCCTTCTTCGTGAGAAGAGGATGTTTTCAACTGCAACGGCCAGAAAGGCCAAGGTGTTGATTCGCTTCTTCCAACCGGAGGTTTTGGTAAAATTTCAAAGTTAGTCACTGATTTTGCTCCGTGTCGGTTTGATGTTCCAACGCAGTCAGAACCTGTATCTCCACCACCAATTACGATGACGTCTTTTCCGGTTGCCTTAACCTGGTCCGGAATGGACTCTCCGTATAAAACTTTAGTTTGCTGTGTTAAGAAATCCATTGCCTGAACAACGCCTTTGCTTTCGATTCCTTTAGTTGGCAAACTTCTTCTCTCTGTTGCTCCACCGCACAATACGATAGAATCGAAAGCATTCAGTTCTGCAACGCTAAAGTTAACACCCACATTTACATTGGTTTTGAAAGTGATTCCTTCGGCTTCAAGGATGGCTACACGTCTGTCGATAATTCCTTTTTCTAATTTGAAATTCGGAATTCCGTAGCGCAATAAACCTCCAATAGCATTGTCTCTTTCAAAAACGGTAACGGTATGACCCGCTCTGTTCAATTGCTGGGCAGCTGCGAGCCCTGCAGGACCCGAACCAATAACGGCTACGGTTTTTCCTGTTCTGGTTAATGGTGTTTGTGGTTTGATCCATCCTTCGGCAAAACCTCTTTCGATGATGTTTTTCTCGATGTTTTCGATCGCAACCGGTTCTTTGATGATGCCCAGTACACATGATTTCTCACATGGAGCAGGGCATAAGCGGCCCGTAAATTCCGGAAAGTTATTAGTCGATTGTAAAATCGCTAAGGCACTCTGCCATTCTTCCTGATGTACCATGTCGTTGAAGTCAGGAATTAAATTTCCTAACGGACAGGCACTGTGGCAAAAAGGAATACCACAATCCATACATCTTGAACCTTGTTCTTTTTTCTTATCTTCTGCTAACGGAATGGTAAATTCGTTGTAGTTCGAAACACGTTCTGCTACTTCTAAATTACTTTCGTCGGCTCTGTTATATTCTTTAAATCCGCCTATTTTACCCATGACATTTTTAATTAAAATAAAGTTTTAAAATTCCAATGCTTAAATTCCAATCCCGATAGCTATCGGGACTAAAATCTAAAATCTGAATTCTAAAATCATTTATCCAGCTATTAATTCTTCTATTTTTTTCTCTTCTGCAATTCGCTGTAATGCTTTTTTGTAATCGGTTGGCATTACTTTTACGAAATTGTTTTGTTGGTTTTCCCAGTCTGCTAAAATTCTTTTTGCTAATGGACTGTTGGTGTACAAAGAGTGGTTTTTGATCAGTTTTCGTAATTTGGTTACGTCTTCTTCTTCGATAGGATCAAAGGCAACCATTTCCATGTTGCACACTGTTGCATCGAATTGTTGTTTAGGATCGTATACATAAGCCACACCACCGCTCATTCCGGCTGCGAAGTTTCTTCCTGTTTTTCCTAAAACTACAACTGTACCACCTGTCATGTACTCGCATCCGTGATCTCCAATTCCTTCGACAACCGCAGTTGCTCCGGAATTTCTCACACAGAAACGCTCTCCGGCCATTCCATTAATATACGCCTCTCCGGTAATAGCTCCGTAAAGGGCAACGTTCCCGATAATGATATTTTCTTCAGGTTTGAAGGTGGCAGTAGGAGGTACCTTGATAATTAATTTTCCTCCTGAAAGTCCTTTTCCTAAGTAATCATTACAGTTTCCGTGAATTTTAAACGACAATCCATTGGTAGCAAATGCACCAAAACTTTGTCCGGCAGAACCTTCAAAATCAACTAAAATAGTGTCTTCAGGTAAACCTTGTGCGCCATATATTTTTGAGATTTCATTACTCAAAATGGCACCTACAGAACGGTCTGTATTTTTAATTTTAAATGTAACTCTTGTTTTTTCTTTTCTGTAAATAGACGGAATCGCTTCTTTGATAATTTCGAAATCCAATACATTTTCCAGGTTGTGATCCTGTTCTGTTGTATTGTGGTTCGGAACTGTTTTTGCTTTCTCCGGTTTGTACAAAATTGATGATAAATCCAAACCATTGGCTTTGTAATGTTTGATCGCTTTGTTCACATTTAATTTTTGTGACTGACCCACCATTTCTTTCAAAGTTCTGAAACCTAACTGTGCCATGATTTCTCTTAACTCTTCTGCAATAAAATACATGAAGTTGATCACGTGCTCCGGAGTTCCCTTGAAGTTTTTTCTCAATTCAGGATCCTGAGTCGCAATACCAACAGGGCAGGTATTTAAGTGACAGGCTCTCATCATGATACAGCCTGAAGCGACAAGCGGGGCAGTGGCAAAACCAAATTCTTCAGCACCTAATAAGGCAGCAATAGCTACGTCACGACCTGTTTTCAATTGTCCGTCGCACTCTAAAACGACACGGCTTCTTAAATCGTTTAATATTAAAGTTTGCTGTGCTTCGGCTAAACCAAGTTCCCATGGAATACCGGTATGTTGCAAAGAAGTCAATGGTGCAGCACCGGTTCCTCCGTCATAACCTGAAATCAGGATTACGTCGGCTTTTGCTTTGGCAACACCGGCAGCAATGGTTCCAACGCCTACTTCGGAAACTAATTTTACGTTGACACGTGCGTCACGGTTGGCATTCTTTAAGTCGAAAATCAACTGTGATAAATCCTCAATAGAGTAAATATCGTGGTGCGGCGGAGGTGAAATCAAACCTACATAAGGTGTAGAGTTTCTGGTTTCAGCAATCCATGGCACTACTTTTTCTCCCGGAAGCTGTCCGCCTTCTCCTGGTTTAGCACCCTGAGCCATTTTAATCTGAATTTCTTTTGCATTTGTCAAATAGTTGATCGAAACGCCAAAACGTCCTGATGCTACTTGTTTGATGGCACTGTTTCTGGAATCTCCGTTGATTTCTTTCTGGAAACGTTTCGGATCTTCTCCACCTTCTCCGGAATTACTTTTTCCGCCAATTCTGTTCATGGCAATCGCTAAATTCTCATGTGCTTCTCTACTGATCGATCCGTAAGACATCGCACCGGTTTTGAATTTCTTCACGATTTCGGTCCATGGTTCTACTTCGTCAATAGAAATTGGATCTAAATTGTTGAATTCAAATAAACCTCTGATCGTCATTAGGTTTGAGCTTTGCTCATTGACCATGTCAGAGTATTCTTTATAGCTTTCCGGACTGTTCAGGCGAACGGCCTGTTGTAATTTAGAAATCGTAGTCGGGTTGAACATGTGTTTTTCCCCACCTCTTCTCCATCTGTAAATACCTCCGATTTCCAAAGGCAATAAGTTGGCGATTTTTGAATTTGGAAAGGCTTTCTGGAAACGTTTTTTTACTTCTTTTTCCACTTCTATCAAACCAATTCCTTCGATTCTGGAAGGCGTGTAAGGGAAATATTTAGAAGTAAACGTTTTATTTAAACCTAAAATCTCGAAAATCTGGGCAGCTCTGTACGAATGTAAGGTAGAGATACCGATTTTGTTCATGATTTTAAGGATACCTTTTGCAATCGCTTTGTTATAGTTGATAATAGCGTAATCTGCTTTCACTTTTGTAATGAATCCCTGGTTGACCTGATCGTGAATGATCTCGTTTACCATGTATGGATTAATGGCACTGGCACCATATCCGAACAATAAAGCAAAATGATGCGGTTCGCGTGGCTCTGCAGATTCGATTATGATTCCGAATTTAGAACGAACTTTCAGGATGTTTAAAGAGTGGTGGATGTAAGAACAAGCCAGTAACATCGGGATTGGAGCCATTTGCTCGCTTACGCCTCTGTCTGAAAGAATGATAATATTACAGCCTTCAGAAACCGCTTTAAATGTAGCCTGAACACATTTCTCCAACGCACGCTCCAGACCGTTAACTCCTTTTTCTATTTTGTATAAAGTAGAAATGGTAGCCGATTTGAAATCTTCGTGGTCAATGTTTCTGATTTTATCTAAATCTTCATTGGAGATAACCGGATTCTGGATTTTTAATTTTTTACATTGTTTTGCTTCAATTTCGAAAATATTAAAATCTCCTCCAATGGCTAAACTGATGTCGGTAATGATTTCCTCACGAATACCATCCAGAGGAGGATTGGTCACCTGAGCAAATAATTGTTTGAAATAGTTGTACAATAATTGCGGCTGATCTGATAAAACGGCCAATGGCGTATCATTCCCCATAGAACTGATGGCTTCAGCACCATCTGATCCCATTGGATTGATAATTGTTTTTAAATCTTCGATCGTATAACCGAACAAACGCTGTCTGGTCTGAAAATCAAGTTTTTCAACAGGAACAGGATTGTTGGTGTAAGGAACTTTAGCTAAGGGTAACAAGTTTGCTTCAACCCATTCTTTGTACGGACGCTTGGTTACAATTGCTTTTTTTATTTCTTCATCTTCAATAATACGGCCTTCGTTCATATCTACCAGGAACATTTTTCCCGGCTCTAAACGACCGTGCTGAATTACATCTTCCGGTTCGATATCCAGTACACCAATTTCTGATGACATGATTACGAAACCGCTTTTTGTCAACGTGTAACGGGAAGGACGCAATCCGTTTCTGTCCAGTAAGGCACCAATTACGTTTCCATCGGTAAACGGAATCGAAGCGGGACCATCCCAGGGCTCCATGATGCAGGAGTTGAATTCGTAGAACGCTTTCTTTTCTGCCGACATCGTCTGGTGTTTTTCCCAGGCTTCCGGAACAACCATCATCATGGCTTCAGGCAAGGATCGGCCGGTCATTAATAAAAGTTCAATAACCATGTCCATAGAAGCAGAATCTGATTTTCCTTCTAAGATAATCGGAAATAATTTTTTGATATCATCACCAAAAATTTTGCTTTCCATTAATTCTTCACGGGCACGCATTCTGCTTACATTTCCACGAAGCGTATTGATTTCACCATTGTGACACATATATCGGAATGGCTGTGCTAAGTCCCATGAAGGGAAAGTATTGGTAGAGAAACGCTGGTGTACTAAGGCCAGACGGGTCACTAAATCGGGATCTTTTAAGTCGATATAATATCGGCTAATGTCTTCCGGCATCAGTAAGCCTTTATATATTATAGTAGTGGTCGATAAACTAGTAAAGTAAAACATATGACTTTCGGAGGTTTTGGATCCTCTAATCGCGTGTTCTGCAATTTTTCTAGCTGCAAAAAGTTTTGCATTAAATTCTTGTTCCGTTAAATCCTGACCGTTTTTGCTAACAAAAACCTGTTTAACAGATGGTTCTTTTTCTGCGGCAATCTGCCCTAAATTTTCTACGTCAACGGGTACGTCTCTCCAGCCTAAAACCTTTAAATTCTGGTCTTTGATTGTTGATTCGAAAGCATTCATGCAAAAAGTAACCTGGTTTTTGCTTTTTGGTAAAAAAACCATTCCTACTGCATACTCACGCGTTTCAGGGATTTCAAAATCACATACTTTTTTGAAAAAGTCATGTGGGATATCAAATAAAATTCCAGCTCCATCTCCAGTTCTTCCATCAGAACTAACTGCGCCACGATGTTCCAGTTTTATTAAGATGTCCAATGCTTTGTGAATGATGTCATTAGATTTAATACCATTCAAATTACAAATAAATCCTGCACCACAATTGTCGTGTTCAAATTCAGGCAAATAAAGCCCTTGTTCTTTAACTCTCATTCTTGATATTTTTTCTACAAAAATAAAGATTTCGTTAAACATAATGTATTGAAATTCTAATTTCGCTTACATTTTTGTTGTAATATTAGAAAAATGATTCTTAAATGATAATAATATTGCAGAACGCATTGTGAAATGACAAAATCACAATTTACATTGTAATATATGAAATGAAATTGCGTGTAAGGCTTTGGAATCAGTGAAGTTTTTGTTAAATATCAAACTATTTGACGGTTTTTAGTTAACATTTTAGAAGCGATAGTTTAACGATTCCTTTTCTTTGGAAATAAATAATGGTTTAATGTCCTTTTTATGGCATTTTTTAATTGAAAAAAGATTTTACTATTCAGTTGAATTTTGCTATTTTTGTCGCACTTTTATTCTGAAATAAATTCAGAACCAGACAAATTCTATATTATGAACATACACGAATATCAAGGAAAAGAAATTTTAGCGAGTTACGGAGTACGCATTCAACGCGGAATTGTGGCTAACAATGCAGTTGAAGCTGTAGCTGCTGCAAAACAATTAACTGCCGAAACCGGTACAGGATGGCACGTAATTAAAGCACAAATTCACGCAGGTGGCCGTGGAAAAGGTGGTGGAGTGAAGCTTGCTAAAAACTTACAACAAGTTGAAGAAATTGCAGGACAAATTATCGGAATGCAATTGATTACACCTCAGACTTCTGCTGAAGGTAAAAAAGTAAACAAAGTTTTAGTAGCAGAAGATGTTTACTATCCTGGTGAAAGTGAAACTTCTGAATTTTATGTTTCTGTTTTATTAAATAGAGCTACCGGTCGTAATATGATTATGTATTCTACTGAAGGTGGAATGGATATTGAAGAAGTTGCGGAACACACACCACACTTAATTTTTACTGAAGAAGTTGATCCTACTGTTGGATTACAAGGTTTTCAGGCAAGAAGAATTGCCTTTAACTTAGGTCTTTCAGGAAATGCTTTCAAAGAAATGGTAAAATTCATCGATTCATTGTACAATGCTTACATTGGTTCTGATGCTTCTATGTTTGAAATCAACCCGGTTTTGAAAACTTCAGATAACAAAATTATGGCTGTTGATGCTAAAGTAAATATCGATGATAATGCTTTATACAGACAACCAAAATATGCTGAGATGCGTGATATCCGTGAGGAGAACCCAATCGAAGTGGAAGCTAAAGAAGTAGGTTTGAACTATGTAGATCTTGACGGTACTGTAGGATGTATGGTAAACGGAGCAGGTCTTGCAATGGCAACTATGGATTTAATTAAATATGCTGGTTTTGAGCCTGCTAACTTCCTTGACGTTGGTGGAACTGCTGATGCAAAACGTGTTGAAACGGCTTTCCGTATTATCTTAAAAGATCCTAACGTAAAAGCTATTCTGATCAATATTTTTGGTGGAATCGTTCGTTGTGACCGTGTGGCGCAAGGAGTTGTTGACGCTTACAAAAATATGGGTGACGCTATTAAAGTGCCAATTATCGTTCGTTTGCAAGGAACAAATGCTGAAATTGCAAAAGAATTAATTGACAATTCAGGTATGCCAATTTTATCAGCTGTTCAGTTTCAGGAAGCTGCTGATCAGGTTAAAGCTGCATTATCTTAATCAAATAAGAAATCAATTATATAAAAAATCCCTTCGATATTCGGAGGGATTTTTTTTTGGAGTTAATTTAACCGCAAGGCACGCAAGGTTTTTTTATAGAAGTCTATACAAACGCAAAGTTCGCAAAGCTATCTGCATAGGGATTTGCGAATTTTGGCAAATATGGCCCGCGGTTTCAACCTCGGGTACATAATGTGATAATGATACAATCTTCTGAACATCCCCGCGGTTGAAATCGCGGGCTATATTAAAATTATGATCTTTTTTAACAGAAAAGTTCGCAAAGCTATCTGCATAAGGATTTGCGTATTTTTGCGAACATGGCCCGCGATTTCAACCGCGGGTACACAATGTGATATAATACAATCTTCTGAGGATCCCCGAGGTTGAAACCGCGGGCTATATTAAAATTATGATCTTTTTTAACAGCAAAGTTCGCAAAGCTATCTGCATAAGGATTTGCGAATTTTTGCGAACATGGCCCGCGGTTTCAACGCGGGTACACAATGTGATATAATACAATCTTCTGAGGATCCCCGAGGTTGAAACGCGGGCTATATTTAAAATTATGATCTTTTTTAACAGCAAAGTTCGCAAAGCTATCTGCATAAGGATTTGCGAATTTTTGCGAACATGGCCCGCGGTTTCAACCGCGGGTACACAATGTGATATGATACAACACATCTCTGAACATCCCTGCGGTTGAAACCACGGGCTATATTTAAAATTATGATCTTTTTTAACAGCAAAGTTCGCAAAGCTATCTGCATAAGGATTTGCGAATTTTTGCGAACATGGCCCGCGGTTTCAACCTCGGGTACACAATGTGATATGATACAATCTTGGTTGAAACCGCGGGTTATATTTAAAATTATGATCTTTTTTAACAGCAAAGTTCGCAAAGCTATATCAATAATAGCCTTGCGAACTTTGCGTAAATCGTAGCGCCCTTTGCGGTTAAATTATTTTTTATTCTTCCCGTTTTTGTAAACCACTTTTTCTACCACCTGTACTTTAGGCGCCGTTTTTGTGTTGTTTTTCTTGAAAGGCTTTTTAGCTGCAGGACCAGTTTTAGAAGGTGCTTTATCGCCTCTAGCTCTTTCTGAATCTTTAGGAGCAGCTTTGAACTCAGGTCTTTCTTTAGTGGTATCTTTTTTTGGAATTTCAGCTTTATGCTTTGCTAAAACATCATTCGGATTTTTAGGGTTTTCTTTGGTGCCTCTTAAATGAATTACTAATCCATTCAGGAAGTTACGCAAAACCTGATCACCGCATTCCATATAATTTTCATGATCTTCGGCTCTGAAAAAAGCTCCTAATTCTGATTTTGTAATTCTAAAATCTACTAATTCTAAAATCTCAACTATTTGGTCGTCACGGAGCATCAAAGCCACGCGCAGTTTTTTTAGGATATCGTTGTTCGTCATCGTTTAATTTTTTACAAAGGTACATTTTAAAAGCAATTAGAGGGCAATTTGGGTTTAGAATTAAAAGCAAAGACTATCGGTATTTTTACGCAAAGTCGCGAAGTCGTAAAGTAAAAAAAATCAAACCTTGGCATCTTTGCCACTTTGCGTGAGATTGACTAAGTATTTTAATTTTTCTTAATGAGTATTATTACTGTTTAAAACACTTATTAATTTATCTAAATCTTCCGGCAGATGATTGGCGGTTACTACAATCCTATTGAGGTTATCTGCGTTTTGTTTGTATTTAAAACTGGCGATTATGATCTTATTTTCTTTTAATACATCAATAACATTTTTGTCTTTCAGATAGAGTAAAGGATAACTTTTATCAAATTTAATGGAGTCATTTTTGACCAATTTCTGATCGATATACTTTAAATTCTCAACTAATTTTTGATGTTGTTTGGGATATATTTCAGCAGCATCAGCCAAAGTCTGTACGAAAGCAGGATTCATTCCGGCAGCAGAACCGAAGATTTCTGTTTTTTTTATTTGATCGATAAAAGAAGCATCGCTTGCAATTACACCTCCCGTTAAGCCAAAAGCTTTGCCTAAAGAAGAAACCATAATTTTTCTTTTTATCGGAAGATTGATTTCAGAATAAATTCCACAGCCATTTTTGCCTAAAATCCCCAGCGAATGTGATTCATCAATAAGAAGCGTAACTTCTTTGTTTTTTGAAATTTCTCTCAAAATATTTAAATCAATCGGATTGGTTTCAAAAGAAGGAACTCCGTCCGTTAGGATTGTAATTTTTTCTTCTTTGTCGTCCAGTAATCTTGAATTTATTTTACCGGCAATAAAAACCGGTAAACTGTTGTTTGTTTGAATCGCCGTATGAAGATCATCAAAATGAAAAAAAGTATCAGTTTGTTTTTTCAATTCGTCGATTACCAGTTTTCCGGCTAACATTCCGGAGGAAACGGTAACTACAGCTTCTGCTTTACTATAATTTGCTAAAAAAGTTTCTCCGTTTTCATATGCTGTAACTTTTACATTTGCATTTCTGGAACTTCCATATGTCGTTCCCCATTTCAGGATATTTTTCACAGCCAATTCCTGAAAAGCTTTATTTGTGGACAGACCCAGATAAGCGGTTCCGCCAAAATACAAATACTGTTCCTGGTCTATTTCGATAATACGATCCGGAAATTGATTGACATTCATTACAGCTAAATTAAAGTTACACCCGTTCCGTTTAGTTCTGAATAGCTTATTACTCCATTTTTTATTGTTACTCCGGTTGCGATATCCTGTGCCAAAAGTAATGCGCCGTCCATGTCAACATAATCCAGTTGTGGCAATAAATGGGCGATTGCCGAAATTCCCACCGTAGATTCGGTCATACAGCCCACCATGGTTTTCAATCCAAGTTTTTTAGCTTCTTCAATCATGCGTTTTCCCGGAGTCAGTCCGCCGCACTTGACCAATTTGACATTTACACCATGAAAATAGTTATGGCATTTTGCTACATCTTCTTCGATAATACAGCTTTCATCTGCAATAACAGGCAAAACGGAATGTTTGTAGACTTCTTTGTGGGCTTCCCAGTCGTCTGCTCTCATAGGTTGTTCCAGAAACTCAACCCCTAATTTTTTTAATTCAACGGCATTGTTAATGGTTTCTTCAACTCCCCAGCCACAATTGGCATCGATTCTGAAAATGGCATCCGTATGTTTTCGTAATTCCTTTACAATGGCAATGTCTTCCTGGGTTCCCAGTTTAATTTTATAAATCGGCCACGGCAGTTCCTGCATTTTGGAGACCATTTTTTCGATCGAAGCAATTCCGATAGTATAATCGGTCATTGGATTTTTATCGGGAGAATAGCCCCATAATTCATATAGTTTTTTACCTTTTTTGCGGGCATACCAATCGTTATAAGCCATATCCAAAGCACATAAAGCAAACATGTCGTGTTGTAAGAAAGGATATATTTTGGCCCAGAAAGCTTCAGGAGTTTCATTTTCGGTACTTTCAATAAGATTTCTGATGGCTTCTAAATCCTGCATCATGACCGGAACCGTTGTTTTATAATACGGATTGGAGGTGGCTTCTCCAAAACCGGAAAAACCATCACTTTTGAGTTCAACAATCAACGAAGGCTGAAAATCAATGGATTCTCTGGAAATGGTAAAGGTGTGTTTTAATTTCAGATTGTAATCTCTTAATATCAATTCCATAATGTCTTGTTTTAATTTAATATTTCAGCCATGAAAGTGCGCCAACAAAGCTGTCACGCCAGAGTTTTTCATTATGTTCCCCGCCTTTTACAATTTTCGATTTAGTAAGGTGAAGGCAGTAACAACGTTTTGTATCTAATAAACGTTCCATTTTGGTCATATCCTGTACCATGTTCTCATCTTCTTTGTCACCGCATAAAAAGTAAATTTTGGTCTTAATTTTGGGCGTTTTTTCCGTTAAGGTGTAAATGTCTTTCGAGAACCAGAAAGAAGGGGAAAACACAGCGGCTTTGCCAAAAACTTCCGGATATTTTAAAATGGCATAATACGACACCAGTCCGCCAAGTGAGCTGCCCATGATAAGGGTGTTTTTGGCTTTTGTTTTGGTCCTGTAGTTTTTATCTATGTATGGTTTTACTGTCTTTACGATAAAATCGAGATAATTATCCGCATTTCCGCCACCGTATTTTTCATTTTTGAAGGGTGTTAATTCGTCGATTCGTTTTTCGTTTCCATGCGCTATTCCGACAACAATTACCTTTGCTTTTAGGCTGTCCAGTTTTTCGTCAACATTCCATTCGCCCACGTAAGAAGTTTTGGCATCAAACAAATTCTGCGCGTCGTGCATGTAAATCACGGAATATCTTTGGTCTGAAGCGCTATAATTTTCGGGTAAGTAAACCCAGATTTTTTTTGTGGTTTTCAGTTGCGGGGCTTCCATCGTAAAAGTAGAAACGTTTTTGGAGGCGGTACTTTCCTGAGCCCTTCCGCTAAAGATTAGGAATGAAAAGATAAAAAAGAAGAATACCCGATTCATATGCTCTATTGTGTTTTAGATTTAAAAACAATATTTTAGCTAAAAATAATAAATTGATGGATACCGAAGCACAAAAGAGAAGTTTACTTTTAGAAATGATTGCTTTCTCAACAGTCGATGGTCAGCTGCATAAAAGGGAATTGGAATTTTTATGGCTGGTAGCCCGGGAATTGAATATTGAGAAGAAAGATTTCCAGGATTTATTTCATCAGGAAAGTGTTCCGATAAAGATAAAATCCGAATTTCAGCGCATTCAGCAATTCTACAGACTGGCTTTGATCATGCATTGTGATGGTATCCTGCATGAAAAAGAAGCCAAAGCGATCCGTCAAATCGCAATAGAAATGGGATTGAACCCAAACGCCACCAAACGGATTTTGGATCTGATGCACAAAGCACCGAATGCGATGATTAACGCTAAATTATTGTTGAAAGTTTTTCAGGAACAACACAATTAATTGGCGTAGTATAACTCAGATTAATCTTTTTTTTTTATAACCATTTTTAATCCTATTCCTGTTTGAAAATCGGGAGCATTATCTAAATTTAAATCTTCTCTGAAATAGACAAAATAAGAAAATTTTCTTGTTGAGTACGTACAGATAAAATTCCATCCTTCTAAATTGTCATACAAATGAGATATCGTTTTTTGCCAATGTGTATTTATTCTTTCTCCCGTTAGCACAATATGATCGATATCTTTCTTTTTAAAATAGGAAGTTTGAAAATTATAATTAATGCCATACGAAAGATGGTTCTTGTTTTTGAGTTTTATTTTGTAATGAACAAGGCCTTCAAAGCTGTATAAAAAATCCTGATTGCTTATATTTACCCGATCTCCGTATTCTACAAAATGCTGACGTAAAATTCCTCCACTGGCACCAAAACTTAGAATGTTTTTATCTTTGATAATCATTTTTTTTAGAATAGAAGAAGAAATTCCAAAATCAGCAACAGCATTATATCGAGAAGTATTAATACCAAGCTGAGCACCAAAATTTAGATAAATATAATGTTTTTCATTCATCTCTAATTTAGGATAATAGTTGTAATTGATATCAATTCCGGGAATCGTAAAATTACCATTATTCATTGTCAAAACTTTACCGTTTTCATCTTTATAGGATATTCCAGCTTTATTTAGACCATAATATTGTCTCGAAAACGGATCTTTTCCACCGGCAATATTGCGATGAAACCATTCGATTGTTTCATCTGAAGTAAAAATAGAATAAGGATATTTTCCACCATCAAGAGAATTAGCACGCAAACTGAAATTGAGTTCGTGGTGAACCGTAATAGGCAATGTAAAAGTGAATCGATACGATCGAATAACTCCGTCTGCTGCAAATTCTTTAATTTTAGAAGGAACTTTATTTAAATCAAATGAATATTCACGATCATGCCACGGTAAATTTTCGGCTGTTTTTTGATCGTTTGGATCTGTTAGTTCGTATGATTTTACATAAGGAAGAACAATATTTCCACTTGAAACCTCAAATGAAAAAAAATATTTATCAGGAGACCGAACATTAAAATTGTGATTTAATCTGGAAATGTAAATTCCAAATGGATGAGTAGAAAGTATATAAGGCTTTATAATGTCTGAAGAATTTTCTATTTCTTTATTCCAAAAATCGTTGTTATCAGATTGTGCTATGGCGTGGCAGCTAAAAACAAAAAAAATAAAAAGGAGTAAAGAATGCTTCATTTCAGAGTTTTAAATTTTTTTAAAACTAATGAATTTGAAATTCTTTATAAAATATTTCACAGATAAATTTAAGAATAAATTCCTCTTTGTTTTTTATTCAATTATTTTAAAATGATGTTTTTAAGGCAATTGTTCCTGTAGTTTTTTAATATCATCACGCAATTTTGCAGCCTGTAAAAAGTCTAAATCCTTAGCTGCTTTTTCCATTGATTTTCGTTTTTCACGTATCATTTTCTCCAGATCCGGCTTGGACATGTATTTGGTGTCCGGTTCGGCAGCAGCTGTCAAAGTATGTCCCAGTTCGTATTCGACCAATGGATTTTTGGTAAAGGCACTTTCGATTTTTTTGTTTAAGGCCTGCGGTGTAATATTGTGTTCGGTATTGTAATTGATCTGTTTAGTTCTTCTGTAATTCGTTTCGTCAATTGTTTTCTGCATGCTGGCCGTAATTTTGTCGGCATACATAATAGCTTTACCGTTAAGATTTCTCGCTGCACGACCAATGGTTTGTGTCAGCGACCTGTGGCTTCGAAGAAAACCTTCCTTATCGGCATCAAGAATTGCAACAAGCGAAACCTCCGGTAAATCCAAACCTTCACGAAGTAAATTTACACCAATTAAAACATCAAAAATACCTTTTCGTAAATCCTGCATGATTTCAATACGTTCTAAGGTATCGACATCAGAATGAATATAACGGCAACGGATACTTACTTTGGTTAAATACTTGGCTAATTCTTCGGCCATTCTTTTGGTCAACGTAGTCACCAGAACCCTTTCGTCTAATTCACACCGAACCTGGATTTCTTCGATTAAATCATCAATCTGATTTAAACTCGGACGGATTTCTATAATCGGGTCCAGCAATCCCGTCGGGCGAATCACCTGTTCGACGTAAACACCGTCTGTTTTTTCTAATTCATAATCGGCCGGTGTTGCAGATACATAAATCACCTGATTTTGCAGCGCTTCAAATTCTTCAAATTTCAATGGTCTGTTGTCCATTGCGGCGGGCAAACGGAACCCGTATTCTACCAGGTTTTCTTTTCGGCTGCGGTCACCTCCGTACATAGCGTGAACCTGCGAAACGGTTACGTGACTTTCGTCAACGACCATCAAATAATCTTTAGGAAAATAATCTAAAAGACAGAAAGGCCTTGTACCGGGTAATCTTCCGTCAAGGTATCTTGAGTAATTCTCGATTCCGGAGCAATACCCCAGTTCACGAATCATTTCTAAGTCAAAATTGGTACGTTCTTCCAGACGTTTTGCTTCCAGATGTTTGCCTGTTTCTTTAAAATAATCAACTTGTTTGACCAGATCCTGCTGGATTTCCCAGATGGCACCCTGTAAGACTTCCGGGGAAGTCACGAACATATTGGCGGGATAAATGGTCAGTTTTTTGAATTTCTCAATGACCTGCGAAGTCTTGGCGTCAAAAGATTCTATTTCTTCAATTTCATCGCCAAAAAAGTGAATCCTGAAAGCATCGTCAGCATAACTTGGATATACTTCAACGGTGTCACCTTTTATTCTGAAAGTTCCGGGTGTAAAATCAGCTTCTGTTCTCGCATATAAACTTTGTACCAGACTGTGCAATAATTTGGTGCGTGAAATGACCTGATCTTTTTCTATGGCGATTACGTTTTTCTGAAACTCTACCGGATTTCCGATACCATACAAACAGGAAACAGAAGCAACCACCAAAATGTCACGGCGACCGGAAAGCAGGGAAGAAGTAGTGCTTAAACGCATCTTTTCAAGTTCTTCATTGATCGATAAATCTTTTTCGATGAAAACCCCTGTTACCGGCATAAAAGCTTCCGGTTGATAATAGTCGTAATACGACACAAAATATTCCACCGCATTATTCGGAAAAAACTGTTTGAACTCCGAGTACAGCTGTGCCGCCAAAGTCTTGTTGTGCGCCAAAACCAAAGTTGGTTTCTGCACTTCCTGAATAACATTGGCTACCGTAAATGTTTTACCGGAACCCGTTACACCCAGTAAGGTTTGGTATTTTTCGCCATCAACAACTCCTTGCGCTAATTTTTGAATGGCTTGCGGCTGATCGCCTTTTGGACTATAATCTGAGGAAACTTGAAACTCCATTTTTGAGGGATGAAAATTTTAGTTTTGTAAAGATACAAAGTTTGAATCCTATAAAATAGTGAGTTGAAATTAAAAATTCAGACTATTTCAAAAAGTCAATAATCGCATCGTTTACAATTTTGGGTTGATCTATGGTCAAAAAATGCCCCGCATCTTTTATTGTTTTTGTTTTACCGTTGACTAAGTATTTTTGCGCTCTTTCCAGGCTTTCCTGAGAATTAATGACATCCGTATCGCCAATTAAAACTAAAACCGGATTTGAAATGGACTGTAGTTCATCGTCTGAAAAAGGATGCATTTTAAGCATGCTCGAATTCGATTTTGCATATTTGTTGGCCAGATAAAATTGCCTTCTATAAACCGGACTAATTTTTTCAGGATGGGTAGCAAAAGTTTTTAATGTTTTTCCGAATTTCTTTTCACTCGGAAACAGTTTAAGCATCAAAGCAGAAGAGGTTTTTCCGACTTTATCGATAAATTTAAAGGTCTGCGCCGGACTCAGTAAAACGACTTTGTCAATTGAATTCTGCTTTTGAGTTGCCAGTAAAGTCGCAATCCAGCCCCCTCTTGAAGCGCCTATAATATCAAAGTTTTTTAATTTATAATACTTGAATATTTCGTTGTACCAAATGGCAATTTCTTCTGATGAAAGCGGTTTTGAGGTCATCGTTGATTTTCCGGGTTCCATCAGAAAGTCAATGGCGTAAACGCGGTAGGTTTTGGCTAAAGCTTTAATATTGGGATACCACATTGTAGAACTGGCATCCATACCGTGAAGCAAAACCAGGTCTTTACCGTTTTTTGGCCCGGCCATTACCACATGGGCTGTGCCGTAGGAGGTTTTTATATTTTCTTCTGTATACGGAATACCCCACAGTTTCAGGGACTTGTCGTAGGTAGTAATGTAGGCATTTCTGTCTTTTCTGGTTTGAAAAATGTAATCGTCAAATTTTGCCTGTTTTGTTGAAGAACAGCCAGCCAGCACAAGAAAAAACAGTAACCTGGAGAGTAGTTTTGAAATATTCATAAAATTCAATTTAGACTAAAGGTACTTCGAAAGGAGTCTCAATTAGTATTAGAATTTTAATTTAAAGTATCAAAATTACAATGTTGTGCAGTTTAAAAATGTGACAATTTAAAGTGTCGGATATAATTCACTGAAACTCTTGTTTTTTGTAATGAATTTCATCCTGAGCGAACTCGAAAGCTTGTTATATGAAAGGATTTCGGCTTCGCTCAGCCTGACAGCAATTTTAAATAACTCCAACGAGTTAATTTAAATTTTCCAGGTTTTCTGCTGGGCTTCCGTTAAGAACGTCCAGGCTACAATGCGGCTTGTTTTTTGGCCCTGCGCCATGTCTATTGTTTTGATCGAAGCAGCATTTACTTTGTTTAAGGTTTTATAAATACTCGAAAGATTCTCCCTTTTGGAAACCAGGGTAGTAAACCACAAACACTGCATTGGGTATTTGGCGCTTTCGTAAATCATTTGCGTTACAAA
Organism: Flavobacterium sp. ENC; assembly: GCF_020991415.1. GTDB lineage: Bacteria > Bacteroidota > Bacteroidia > Flavobacteriales > Flavobacteriaceae > Flavobacterium. The sequence continues at coordinate 125,712 of NZ_JAJMOY010000004.1, forward strand.
ACCAATTTCGCCACCGTCGCACCACAATTCAGCATTGTGGCCTCCGAAGTTTAAAACAGGATTTGTTTTTTTCTTTTCTTTCGGATTCAGGTTGGAAACTTTTCTTACCGTACTTTGATTGGCATCTTCAGCTGAGGCATGAAAAGGCGGATTACAAATGGTAAACGTAAAACGATCTTCGGGTGTTATGATGTTTTTGAAAATAAAACGTGCTTCGGTTTGCTGCTGCAGACTGATCGCATCGATTAGTTTCGGATTGGCTTCAATGATTTTGCTGCAGTTTTCAATTGCTTTCAGATCAATATCTGTCCCTACGAAATTCCAGTCGTAAATCGCATTGCCTAATATCGGATAGATGCAATTAGCGCCTGTTCCGATATCAAGACCTAAAACCGAAGATCCTTCAGGCATGATTCCGTTGTTGGTTTCGGCTAATAAATCGGCCAGGTAATGGATATAATCGGCACGGCCGGGAATGGGCGGGCAAAGATAATTAGCCGGAATATCCCAGCCCTGAATGTCATAATAGGTTTGTAATAATGCCTTATTCAGCATTTTTACTGCTTTGGGATCACTGAAGTCAATAGTTTCGATGCCATGAACGTTTATCGCGACATGATTCTTTAATTCCGGACAATTCGAAATAAGAAGTTCGAAATCATAGCGGAAACGATGCAGATTTCTGGGATGTAAACTGTTTTTTTCGGAATTGTCTATTGTTTTCATTTTGTGAATTTGCGTGCAAAGATAGTCATTCCTTTTGGAGGAATGGAGTTATTGAAAATCCAATTTTTTTAAATTCCAAATTCCAAATTCCAAATTCCAAAAATCCAAAAATCCAAATTTCAAATACTATCGCTATCACGATAGAGCCATTATGACTAATCCATACACTCCATCAGCAGTAAATCGCCATCAGTATGTGTAATGGTTACGAGACCATCGTTTGCAACGGAATTACTGCTGCCGGTTCTGTAGCCAATGGTAAGCGTATCATTTTCCAGCGGATACTCTAAATTGGTAGAAAAAATACCGTTTACCACTCCAATCGGAATTAATGAAATCGGTGTTTTGGCCGTATACCATTTTTCGAATTTACGGGGCAGCAGAAATATTTTGGAATGATCGTCGAGAATGACAATTTTAAGTAAATTTCGGTAACGAACGATGTTTGTTAAATTTGTTATGGTATGATCGGCACGTCTTCCGGTGGCCCAAACCACGTTAGCAGCGGGAATTTTGCGATCAATCAAATAATCAAAAGCCTTCTCTAAATCGGTTTTGTTTTGGTCCGGTGTATACACAATTTCAATCGGATATTGGGCTGTTTTGTAGCTTTCAGGATCAAAGCCATGATCGAAATCTCCCAGAAGTACGTCAACCTTTATCCCGAGATCAATAACTCTTTCGATAGCCGAATCGAGAACGATGACCAAGGGTGACCATTCGAGTAACTGACCTAATAATTCCGGATCGCAGGCGGCTCCGTTGGCAATGATTAAAGCGGGTTCCTGGTCGTCGCGTACAATATGGTGTGAAGACATTTTTTTAATTTAATTTAATTTTGAATTCAAAGATATGGAATCCGGTAAACTTAGTCCGTGAAAGCCTAATCTAATAATCTTCTGTGATACGTGATTTGTCCTAAATGATAGGCTAAATGGGTGGAAAGATGGACCAGGAAAAATTCGGTGGTCATTTCTTTTTCGAAGACAATTAACGGATAAACAGCGTCCAGATCAGCATCGGTCATTGTATCAAGTGACTGGCGGACTACTAAAATAGTGTCCTCAATTTTTTGAATCAATTCGGTTTTGGGAATATCTTTCAATGAAAATTCCAGTTCACGATTTCTGATATAACCGGTTTTTCCGATTTCTGCCCCAATGTACGTATTGATGTTGCCGATTAGGTGCAGGCAAAGATTTCCGGCCGAATTCGAAATGTTTTTGTCGATTGCCCAGATTTGGGATTCATTTTGATAGGACGCAATCTCCAGCTTCAATTTGGTAAGATCGCGGTCAAAAAGCGATTTTAAGGTTTCGATTAACATAACTTTGTTTTGTTTGTATTATTCTATGATATATTTTTTGACATCAGTTTCGCTAAGGGAAAAATACCCCAGCGGATAATTGGCTTTATCAGTACTGTTTATAATATTGCCTTTTACGGTCGCCGGAGGGGATTGAAATGGCCCTCCAACATTGCTTCCGGCAATACTTACCAAGATGTTCATATAATTGTAATATTGCTCGGAAATGCCATAATGGATGATCTCAATCTGATCGCCTGCTTTTAAGTCTTCATCATCGGAGCTGCTGTAAATTTCGTTTCCCTGATAAAATTTATCCTCAGAGGCATAAAAGGTAGAAGTCACTTTACTGGAATAGGTATATTTGAATAAATAGAAATTATCTTCATTTCCCGGATCATTATAAAACGCTTTGACTTCAATGTCTTTTCCGGTAAAACCGCCTTCGTTGTTTTGTTCGATGCGGGTAATAGGCGCTACGGATTTCATGGTTTCACTTGCCGTATAGGTTAGGCCGTTTGTCACTACAGTCAATGTATATTGTGCATTGATTACAGGTTTGAAATTATTGCAGACGTAACGTCCGGTTTTGGAAACCTCAGTAAAATTGAATTGTTCGTTCTGGCTGTTTTTTATAAAAACAACTGCACCTGAAACAACCGGAATCTGATTTTCAAAATAACCCGTTGTGGTAGTTAATTTAATGGATTGCTGTGCACCATTTGTTCCTTTTCGCCAGTTGATTGCTGCTTCAATAACCAATTTAGGAGGAGCAGTATCCAGATCGACATCGACTACTTCTTCACAACTTGTAAAGAATAGGGATATAAAAAACGCGATTAATAAGGTTGCTTTTTTCATGCTATATTTTTTGTTTTCTTTTTACGGAAGAATTTTTTAAAATTTAAAATTATAACTAACGGCCGGTACAATTCCGAAAATGGAGGTCTGCACGGCTTCATTTGCTCCGCTATCCACATTTTGCCTGAAATTTATCGAAGCGGCATTTTGGCGATTGTACAAATTGTAAATGCTGAAAACCCATTCGCCTTTCCAATTTCTGTTTTTGTTTTTTCTTGAAGTCAAAGTAGCGGAGACATCCAGATGATGATAGGCCGGAAGGCGGTCTTCATTCCTTAATCCGTAGTTGGGAACTTTGATTCCCAAATATTCATATTGCGAATTCGGATAGGTGACCGGTTGTCCTGACTGCAAGGCGAAATTAGCGCCAAAGGACCATTTGTCGTTTAAATTGTAAGCAGATGTAATGGCTAAATTATGTGTTTTATCATAAGCAGAACTGTACCATTGCCCGTTGTTGATTCCGGTTTCTTCAGGAGCTCTTCCGGGAGTTTGCTGTTCTGATTTTGAGAGGGTGTATGAAATCCAGCCGTTAAATTTACCTTCGTTTTTCTTAAACATAATTTCTAATCCGTAGGCTCTCATTTGTCCGTTTAGAAGTACCTGTTCGATAGCATCGTTGGCAATTAAATCGGCACCGTTAATATAGTCCAGTCTGTTTTGAATTTCCTTGTAATACGTTTCCACTTCAAGCGAATAAGCCCCGTTATTGAGGTTTCTGAAATAACCCAGTGCGACCTGATCTGCGATCTGGGGTTTTATGTATTTGTCACTCGGCATCCAGACGTCCAGAGGAGTAGGTGATGAGGTATTCGAAATTAACTGAAGGTATTGTGCCATCCTGTTATAACTTGCTTTGAAAGACTGATCATCATTTAACTGATAGGAAACAGCAAATCTCGGTTCTAAATTATTGTAATCCTGAATTACTTTGTTTTTGCCAAAATAAGCTGTTGAAGTCGGCTTGCCTTTTTCGTAAATGGCTGTGTTGCTATTAAAAACAACAGGATTGTTATTCGCATAATAATTAACCGTGGAAGAACCCAGACGATAAAATAAACTATAGCGCAGTCCGTAGGCAACGGTTATTTTTTTAGAAAGCTGACTTTCGGCATCGAGATAGACAGAAGGCTCAAAAGCATATTTTTTATCTAACTGATCCGGATTAATTCCGGAAACTTCTCCGGTTGGCTTAATCGTTCCCGGATTGAATTCGTAATAAATACCGCTTACCCCGTAATTGAGTTTGAATTTGTCTGAAATATAATGTTTGAAATCGTATTTAATATTGTAATTTTTAATTCCCGAATCCCATTTGAAACCCACGAAATCCAGATCCAGTCCATAATAGTAGTCGCTGTAAATCAGCGATAAATTGGAGAATAATTTATCAGAATACAAATGATTCCAGCGCAGGTTCAGTGTGGCATTTCCGTAAGTATTGGAAAAACTTTTGTTGATACTGAAAACATCCCGGCCAAAATAGCCGGACAGGTATAAACTGTTATTGTCGTTTACCTTATAACTTAATTTGGTGTTTAAATCATAAAAATAGGCCGCATTATCTTTGTTGTCCTCTGATAATTTTAAAAATAAATGGGCGTAGGAAGCTCTCCCTCCAATTAAAAAGGAACCTTTGTCTTTTACGAGTGGTCCTTCGGCCAGAAGACGGCTGGAGATTAATCCGATTCCGCCATTCATATGAAAATCTTTGCTGCTTCCGTCTTTCTGGTAAATATCCAAAACAGAGGATGCTCTTCCTCCGTAACGGGCAGGAATCCCGCCTTTATACAATTTTAAATCTTTAATGGCATCCGGATTAAAAACCGAGAAAAAACCAAATACGTGGGAAGAATTAAATATAGTCGCTTCATCCAGTAAAATCAAATTCTGATCGGCACCGCCGCCACGGACATTAAATCCGGAAGCGCCTTCACCCGCATTCGTCACACCGGGTAATAACAAGATAGATTTTAAAACGTCGACTTCGCCCAACACCACCGGCATTTTTTTGATGGTAGCAATAGAAAGTTTGTTGGTACTCATTTCAGGAGACTTGATATTGGTTTTTGCTTTGTTATCGGTAATGACCACCTCCTGAAGTTCTTCTCCGCCTTCATTCAGGGAGAAATTATTTTTGGTATTTTGATTTAAAAGAATTGTTTCCTGAATGGACTGGTAACCCACATAACTGATTTCAATTTGTTGTTCCCCGGCAGGAATAGTTAACGAATAAAAACCATATTCGTTTGTGGTAGTTCCTATTTTTAATGCCGGAACATAAATGTTGACGCCAATTAAGGTTTCGTTGTTTTTATGGTCCGTAATAGTGCCGCTTAATGTGAATTTTTCCTGGGAAAATGAGGTAAGTGAAAATAGGATAATGATAAGAAATATGAAACTATTTTTTGAAATCATTGTATTGGTTTTGAATTACATAGTTAGGAATTCTTACGAAATATTACCGCGGAACGATTGTTAAACATTAGTTAAGAAAAAAAGGCAGCCGATGAGGGCTGCCTTGGATATAGAAGTAGAAAATACTGGTGTATTATTTAATTTCAGCAAGAATTGCATTGAATGTCGCACTAGGGCGCATTGCTTTGCTCACTAACTCAGGAGTTGGCTGATAGTAACCGCCAAGAGTTTGTGGTTTTCCCTGAGCTCCGATTAATTCCTCGTTAATTTTAGATTCGTTCGCTTCAAACTGAGCAGCGATCGGAGTAAAAATAGCTTTTAATTCAGCATCTTTATTTTGGGCAGCCAAAGCCTGAGCCCAATAGAAAGCAAGGTAGAAATGAGAACCACGGTTGTCAATCTGTCCTACTTTACGAGCCGGAGATTTGTCATTTGCCAGGAATTTATCGTTGGCCTGATCTAAAGTTTCAGATAAGATAATAGCTTTAGAATTGTCTAAAGTTTGTCCTAAATGCTCCAGAGAAGCACCAAGCGCTAAAAACTCTCCTAATGAATCCCAACGTAAATATCCTTCTTCTGTAAATTGCTCTACGTGTTTTGGAGCAGAACCTCCAGCACCGGTTTCGAACAAGCCACCGCCATTCATCAAAGGAACGATAGAAAGCATTTTAGCTGAAGTTCCTAATTCTAAAATCGGGAATAAATCAGTCAGGTAATCACGTAAAACGTTTCCTGTTACAGAGATAGTGTCTAAACCTTTAATGATTCTGTCTAAAGTAAATTCAGTGGCAGCAACAGGGTTTAAAATACGGATATCTAAGTTTACAGTATTGTAATCTTTAAGGTATTTTTGAACTTTTACGATTAATTCTCTATCGTGTGCTCTGTTTTCGTCTAACCAGAAAACAGCAGGAGTATCAGATAAACGTGCTCTGTTTACAGCCAGTTTAACCCAGTCCTGAATCGGAGCGTCTTTTGCCTGACACATTCTGAAAATGTCGTTGGCTTCAACGTTCTGCTCCATTAAAACAGTTCCTTGATTGTCTACTACACGAACAACTCCGTCAGCACTCATTTGGAAAGTTTTGTCGTGAGATCCGTATTCTTCTGCTTTTTGGGCCATTAAACCTACGTTAGGAACACTTCCCATTGTTTTAGGGTCAAAAGCACCGTGTTTTTTACAGAAATCTATAGTTGCAGTATAAATACCAGAATAGGCACGATCCGGGATAACAGCGATAGTATCTTGTTGTTTTCCTTCTTTGTTGTACATCTGTCCCGAAGTACGAATCATTGCCGGCATAGAAGCGTCAACAATAACATCAGACGGAACGTGTAAGTTAGTAATTCCTTTATCAGAATTTACCATTGCCAAAGCCGGTCCGTTTTCGATTGCTTTTGTAATGTCAGCTTCAACTTCAGCCTGTTCCGGTCTTCCTGCAATTTTTGCATAGATATCACCTAAACCATTACGGGTATCAATATTTAATTCAGTGAATAAAGTTTCATATTTTTTGAAAAGATCAGCAAAATAAACTTCAACGATAGCGCCAAAGATAATTGGATCTGAAACTTTCATCATAGTAGCTTTTAAGTGTACAGAAAGTAAAAGTCCTTCTTTTTTTGCATCAGCGATAGCTTCAGCAGCAAAAGATTTTAATTTTTTTACACTCAAAACAGAGCTGTCGATAATTTCACCGGCTTTTAGAGGAGTACTTGCTTTTAAAACAGTTGTAGTACCGTCTTTGGCCACGAATTCGATTTTTACATCATCAGCCTCTGCAACAGTAAGTGATTTTTCACTTCCGTAGAAATCACCGTTTGGCATTGAAGCTACTTTAGTTTTGGAATCAGCAGACCAGGCACCCATCGAGTGTGGATTTGCTTTAGCAAAATTCTTAACCGCTCTTGGAGCTCTACGATCTGAGTTTCCTTCACGTAAAACCGGATTAACGGCAGAACCTAAAACCTTGGCGTATTTTGCTTTGATTTCTTTTTCAGCATCGTTTTGTGGATCTTCCGGGAAATTCGGGATGTTGTATCCGTGCGATTGCAATTCAGTAATAGCAGCCTTTAATTGTGGTACTGATGCTGAAATGTTTGGTAACTTAATGATGTTAGCTTCCGGTTGCGTCGCTAACTGACCCAATTCTGCCAATGCATCTCCCGTTTTCTGAGCATCTGTAAGGACTTCAGGAAAGTTAGATAAAATTCTGCCTGCCAAAGAGATATCTCTGGTTTCAATAGCGATACCGGCAGTAGCAGTAAAAGCCTGAACAATTGGTAACAAAGAATAGGTCGCTAATAATGGCGCCTCATCAGTTAAGGTGTAAAAAATCTTTGAATTCTGTGTCATTTTTTTTTTTTTTTATAATCGTATCGCCAAGGGATGGTGATGTAAAAGGTATATTCGGCTCAGAATGAGCGGAGCAAATATAATAAAATCACTGCGAAAACGGTATAGTTTTACCAAGAATTACCGAAATTATCAGATTGTTATTTCGAACTCGTTTAATTATCAAATCGATGATTTTGGTATTAAAAAATTACAGTTTTGATGAATCACAGATAAAAGTTGCTGATTTTGAAAAAAAAGAAACTTTTTCGGTTGTGTAAATTCATTTTACAACTATTTTTTTTGGGATATAATGTTTAGTTATCAGTGTTCTATAAAATAAATTGCCTCCAGCTTTAGCTGGAGGTTATAATAAAGCTGGTGCACTGGCTTTAGCCAAATTTTCGAAAAGAGGTTCAAATCTGTAATTTGGCTAAAGCCTTCAGAGGAATTCATTTTTACCTCCAGCTAAAGCTGGAGGCAATTCAATTCAAATTTTTATTTAGCTGTTTCAGGTTAGGAAACATTTTTTTTCTTTTTGATGATATAATGTTTAGTTATCAGTGTTCTATAAAAATAAATTGCCTCCAGCTTTAGCTGGAGGTTATAATAAAGCTGGTGCACTGGTTTTAGCCTAATTTACAAAAAGGGATTCAAATCTACAGTTTAATTTGGCTAAAGCCATCAAAGAAACTCATTTTACCTCCAGCTAAAGCTGGAGGCAATTCAATTCAAATTTTTACTTAGTTGCTTCAGGTTAGGAAACATTTTTTTTTCTTTTTGATGATATAATGTTTAGTTATCAGTGTTCTATAAAATAAATTGCCTCCAGCTTTAGCTGGAGGTCATAATAAAGCTGGTGCACTGGCTTTAGCCAAATTTTCGAAAAGAGGTTCAAATCTGTAATTTGGCTAAAGCCTTCAAAGGAATTCATTTTTGCCTCCAGCTAAAGCTGGAGGCAATTAATTCAAATTTCTATTTGGTGTAAAATAAAAGCATTCAAGGAGAGTTTTGATTCACAAACAGGCACAAAAAAAAGCTCGTTTCAAATAAATGAAACGAGCTTTTTTATAACAAAGAGATAAATGATTATCTTCTTTTATCTTTAATCTTAGCTTTTTTACCAGTAAGTTCTCTGAAGTAGAAAATTCTCGCTCTACGAACAGCTCCTTTTTTGTTGATTTCAATTTTTTGTAAAGCTGGTAAGTTTACAGGGAAGATACGCTCAACTCCGATAGCACCAGACATTTTACGAATAGTAAAAGTTTCTGTGTTACCAGAACCTCTTCTTTGAATAACAACTCCTTTAAAAAACTGAGTTCTTGTTTTTTCACCCTCTTTAATTTCGTAGAAAACTGTAATAGTATCTCCAGCTCCAAAAACAGGGAAATCTTTTTTAGCAACTAATTCGGTTTGAACGAATTTCATTAAATCTGCCATGATATCTTTAATTATGGTTTTTATTATAGAGCAACATTCACGGATCTCGCCAGAGGTTAGTCTAATTCGGGTGCAAATGTAATTAAAAAAAGTTAAATTCCAATAAATTTAAATTCCAAATTCCAATTTCTTAACTAGCTGACTTTTTGGTGATTGGTAGTCTCGGTTTTCAGTCTCAGTTTTCAGTCTCGTTCTCAGTTGAAGTAGTTTTCAGTCTTGGTTTTCACATTCCTACAACTGCGACTGTGACTGAACACTGAAAACTACTCCTGTCCTTCGAGTAAATCCGGTCTTCTGTTCTTCGTATGTTCATACGCCATATCCTCGCGCCATTTGTCGATTTTGGCAAAGTGACCGCTGGTTAAAACTTCCGGAACTTTCCATCCTTTATAGTCTGCGGGTCTTGTGTATATAGGTCCTGAAAGTAAATTGTCCTGGAAACTATCTGTCAAAGCTGAGGTTTCATCGCTCAAAACACCCGGAATTAATCGGATTAAGGCATCTGATAAAACCAAAGCGCCTAATTCGCCGCCCGATAATACATAATCGCCAATCGAAATTTCCTTGGTAATAAAATGATCGCGAACACGCTGATCCACACCTTTATAATGACCGCATAAAATGATGATATTTTCATACATCGACATGGTATTGGCCATTTTTTGATTCAGTGTTTCCCCGTCCGGTGACATATAGATGATTTCGTCGTACTCCCGTTCGCTTTTCAGGTGCGTGATGCAGGCATCAATGGGCTGAACGGTCATGACCATTCCGGCACCGCCGCCAAACGGATAATCGTCGACACTTTTTTGTTTGTTGGTCGTATAATCCCTTAAATTATGAAAATGAACTTCTACCAGGCCTTTGTCAATGGCACGTTTCATGATCGAAGCCTCAAACGGGCTTTTTAATAACTCAGGTAAAATGGTGATGATGTCAATTCGCATTTTTTCTCTTCAATAGTGTAAGCGGCAAAGATACAAAGTAAATAGTAGTGAATTTTAAAGTTTTGAAAATTCGGGGAATAACAGATAAAAAGGTATTTTTAGATGTAACAGTATATCTTTTTTTTGTGAGGATCATGGTTTTAATTAAAAAATAACATGTTGATAAACATAGTGTTGTGTTTTTGTTGTCAAAAAAATATTACTTTTACTTAAGAAAACCGGAATGTCACTAACAAATCAGTATCACTCATGAAAAAGCTATACTTATTGACAGTTATGTTGCTGCTTACTGCAGCCTGCACCAGTACTAAAAAATCCATGGATAGCTGGGTCGGAAAAACAAAACAAATTTTTATTAAGAATTCAGGACCACCTGTTCGTACCTTTCGCCATGATGACGGAGAAATACTTATTTATGCCGACCAGATTTATAAAAAAGCAGATAATACAAATGGATCTCCAATGACTGCCTCAAACTATTGGGAATATCTTTTTGTCTATATAAATAACGAAGGAAAAGTTACATCCTTGAGAAATGAAAAGCAAAATTTTCCACCGCAGCAAATTGATGCCAGCGTACTCAGGCAGACAAATTCAATTAGTGCCAAATAAAAAAAAATCTTCCGCAGAATGATTCCTTTTTTACTTAATTTAGGATACGATATAAAATCCTCTAAATCCTGAAATGATGAAGAAAATATTTTTGGTAGTAACCACAGCGCTATTAGTTGTTTCCTGCAATAATCAGGTAAAATCACCCAATTTAGATCCAACTGAAAAAGAAAAAATAGTAAAACAGTATTTTGAATATTTCAACAAACATCAGTGGAAAGAAATGGCAGCGATGTACGCGCCGGTATCTGATTTTAAAGATCCGTCATTCGGAAAAGAAATGATTACGCAGACCAGAAAACAGACTATTGATAAATATACATCGCTCAATGCTCTTTTTCCGGATTTGCATGATGAAATTGTCAATATCTATCCTTCAGATGAGAGACATATCATTGTAGAATTTGTTTCTACCGGAACAGCTTCGGACGGTTCGAAATTTAAGCTGCCTATTTGTACCATCTTTACCATTGAGAACGGAAAAATAACCAAAGATTTTACCTATTTTGATAATTTTGATGATTCAAAATCTAATAAATAAACTTAGTTTTACTTTCTGAATTACAAAATAACAAATGACCTCCAGACGTACCTTTATAATCAATGGCAGCCTTGCTACTGTGGCAGTTTTGGCTATGCCGTCATTCGCTTTTACTATGAATAAAAAAGAAATTGGTCTGCAATTGTATACGTTGCGGGAAGAACTTCCAAAAGATATCAAAGGGACTTTAGAGAAAGTATCTTCAGCCGGATTTACGACTGTGGAGACGTATGGTTTTTCAATCAGGGATCAGTTTTGGGGAATATCACCCGCTGAGTTCAAAGCAATCCTTGATGCAAACGATTTAAAAGCGGTGAGTGGCCATTATGGAATAGGTTCTTTTCTGGATGACGGAAATACAACAGAACTTAAAGCTGCCATTGCTGCTGCAAAAACCTTAAAAAGTGACTATCTCACCATTCCGTGGGTCGATCCGCCTTTCAGAAAAAACAGTGACGATTATAAAAAGATTGCCGGACGCTTAAACGAAGCCGGGAAAATGTGCCGGGAGGCAGGTCTGAAATTAGCGTATCACAATCATGATTTCGAATTTGAAAAGCATAACGGAATTACAGGTTATGAAATTTTACTAAAAGAAACCGATAAGGATCTGGTACATTTCGAAATGGATTTATACTGGGTGTCGTATTCCGGAAAAGATCCGTTACAGCTATTCAGGGAAAATCCCGGGCGTTTTAGCATGTGGCATGTAAAAGACATGGATAAACTAAAACCGGCTTTAAATACGGAAGTTGGTTCAGGATCGATTGATTTTAAACCCATCTTTCAGGAAGCAGAACGGGCCGGAATGAAACATTTTTTTGTAGAACAGGAGAACAATTTTGCTGGAAATTCTTTCAATTCCATAAAAGTAAGCTGTGATTTTATTCTGAATAATCTAACCCGTAAATAAGTAAAATTTTAAACAATAAAAAAAACGAATGGAAATAAACGTAAAAAGAGAGGTGGAAAAAGCAATTGGCGGATTGTTTTTTATGATTATAAATACAGCAATATGGACTTTAATTGCCGAATATTATTTAGAAAATAAAGACAATAAAATGCTTGGATTACTGATTGGTGCAGTCATTCTGGTCTTTTTGTTTTTTTATGTCCGTTTTACAAAATTTCAAAAAACAATACTGGATACTGCTGTCGAAAGCAAAACGCCGGAAGAAGAGAAAAAAGACAAACGTTTTCTGTGGATTTTTGGTCTGGAGGGATTAGGAATCTTTTTGGCAAAAAATATACTCATCAATATCAATCACAACGAATTGTTCATTCCGTTTTTTGCTTTAATTGTCGGGCTGCACTTTTTTCCTCTGGGGAAATTATTCCAAAGAAAGTTCGATTATTATATGGGAATCTGGACTTCTACAGTGGCGATTATAGGTCTTTATATGATAATTGAAAAAGTAACAACTGTAAATTTTGCCAATGCAATCGTGAGTATCTGCTGTGCGATTTCAACGATTTGTTATGGCGTAAAAATGATAGTAAGCGGTCAGAAAGCAATACAAAATAAATAAAAACTCATAATTGAGAAACATGAAAAAACTAGGACTTGTAGGAGGGATCAGCTGGGTTTCGACCATTGATTACTATCGATTTATAAATGAAGGAATCAACGAAAAATTAGGAGGTCTTAATTTTGCCGAATGCATTATTTATTCTTTAAATTTTGATGATTTTCAAAGAAATAATACCAACGGAAATTGGGATGCGACTTTCGAATTGCTTTTAAATGCCTGCAAAAGCCTCGAAAAAAGCGGGGCGGATGCCATTGTTTTGTGCGCCAATACGGCCCATGCGGTTTCAGACCGGCTGGAACAGGAAATTAAATTGCCTGTTATTCACGTAGCAACAGCTACCGCAAACGCCATTAACAAACAAGGATTAAAAAAAGTCGGTTTACTGGGGACAAAATTTACAATGGAAATGGAGTTTTACATCAAAAAACTGGCAGAAAACAATATAGAGGCCATTGTTCCTGTTCTGCAGGACGAAAGAGATTTTATTCAGCAGACCCTGAAAGAAGAGTTAGGACGCGGAATCATCAAAGAGCAAACCAAAAGAGCCTATCTTTCTATTATTGAAAAACTTATTGAAAACGGTGCTGAAGGAATTATTCTGGGCTGTACCGAAATTCCATTGTTAATAAGTCAGGAAGATGTTTCGGTTCCGGTTTTTGATACGACTAAAATTCATTCAGAGGCAGCCGTAGATTTTGCTGTTTCAGCAGAGTAAATCGAAATGACGGATCAAAAGAAAAAAATACTGGCTATTTCAGGAAGTACGCGAAAGAATTCCAGCAATTTTAAAATTCTGAAATTCATTTCTGAAAATAGTAATAAAGACTTTGAGATTGAACTATTTGAAGATCTCGAAAGTCTTCCGCATTTTAATCCGGACTTAGATACCGAACATCCACCGGAAGAAGTGAGAGCTTTCAGGGATAAAATTAACAATGCAGCAGGCGTATTGATTTGTACTCCCGAATATGTTTTCAGTTTGCCGGGCAGTCTGAAAAATGCATTGGAATGGTGTGTTTCGACAACCGTTTTTTCGAATAAAAAAGTGGGTTTGATTACCGCTTCGGCATCCGGGGAAAAAGGGCACGAGCAATTAGGTTTAATCATGAAAACCATTGAAGCTAAATTTACGGATGAGACCCAACTTTTGATACAGGGAATCAGAGGGAAATTAGATGCTGAAGGAACTATTACAGATGAAAAAACGTTACATACTATTTTAGCATTCATTACTAATTTTGAAAAAGAAATCAGGAAGTTAAATTAAAATAAGAGAATATGCAAAGTTCAGGGACGAGCAAAGAATTTATAAAAGGAGACGAAATAGAGTGGGAAGTTGTCGGAGAAGGCATTAAACGAAAAATTCTGGCGTATAATGATCAGGCCATGCTGGTGAATGTTCATTTTGAAAAAGGCGCCATTGGTGTTTTGCATGAACATTATCATACGCAGGTCACTTATATTTCCAGTGGTGCATTTGCTGTGACGATCAGCGGGGTTACAGAGACTTTAAAAGCAGGAGACAGTTTCTATATTCCGCCGCATGCGATTCATGGGGTGTTATGTCTGGAAAGCGGTACTTTGACGGATGTTTTCAGTCCGGCGCGTGAGGATTTTTTGAAACTATAAAGTTTTGAAGGACAATAGAATTGATAAATGAAGCCGCTAATTGGATCGCAGCGCTACGAAATTTATACTTTTTTTTAAGTTTAGGTTACAATTAGAATAGTATTTTTGCAAAATGAATCTATCCAAAACGAATGTCTTATTTATGGCAGCCTGCACTGGACTTATAGTTGCCAATCTGTATTACTGCCAGCCACTGATTGTTTTAATTGCCAACGAATTTAAAATTCCGGAAGCCAATGCCGGTACGATTACCTATCTTACTCAGGCAGGTTATGCGATTGGTTTGTTTTTTATGGTACCGCTTGGTGACAAGATCGAACGTAAAAAACAAATCCTGATGACCACTTTTGCCTCGGTAATTGCTTTAATTATCGCCGCTACGGCCAAAAGCTTTCTTATATTGCAGATTGCTTCATTACTTTTAGGAATCACTTCGATAGTGCCCCAGCTTATTTTGCCGTTGGCTGCTTCCTTAACCGCACCCGAACAACGCGGAAAAGTAGTAGGAACTATTATGAGCGGTTTGCTGGTAGGGATTTTACTTTCCAGAACCTTGAGCGGATTTATCGGTCAGCTTTTTGGATGGCGCTCCATGTTTTGGATAGCAGCCGGAATCTGCCTTTTAATCTTTTTTGCCATTCAGAAGAAATTCCCGGTCAATAAACCTCAGTTTCAGGGTTCTTACGGTCAGCTTATAAAATCACTTTTTACCCTTATCAAAACCCAGCCTGTTTTGCGTGAAGCCACTTTAATCAATGTGTTTTGTTTTGCACAGTTTGGTGCTTTCTGGACCACAATGGTATTGTTGCTTTCAGGAGAACCGTTTAATTTCAATAGTGCGACAATTGGCCTTTTTGGAATTGTAGGTGCTTCAGGAGCTTTGGCAGCACCGTTGGTTGGTAAAATGGGAGATAAAGGAAATCCAAGGGTTGCAGTGGGCTACGGCTGTTTACTGATGCTGATCAGTTTCATCACTTTTTACTTTTCAATCGAAAGTGTAATCGGAGTAGTGATAGGTATCGTTTTTATCGACATCGGAATTCAGGGGGTGCATATCTCCAACCAGACGAGGGTCTATTCGCTTTTACCGGAAGCCCGAAACAGGCTTAATACGGTATTCATGTCCTTTAGTTTTTTAGGTACTGCTGCCGGATCTGCCTACGGATTATTACTTTGGAAGTTAGGCGGATGGCATGGCGTTACCATCGGATGCGCAATTCTGGCGGTACTGGCATTGCTGGTTTACGGACTTACTTATAAATCAAAATCTAAAAAATAGAAAGCACAAATTGATATAAAATTAATTTGTAAATTTGCATTCAAAATTAAAAATAACAACAATGGAAAACGGAATATACGCTAAATTCAATACTAGCAAAGGATCTATTTTAGTAAAATTGGCACACGACTTGACACCGGGTACAGTGGGTAACTTCGTAGGTCTTGCTGAAGGAAACTTAGAAAATAAAATTAAACCACAAGGAAACAAATATTACGACGGATTATCATTTCACCGTGTAATTCCTGATTTCATGATCCAGGGAGGTTGTCCTCAGGGAACAGGAACAGGTGGTCCTGGTTACAAATTTGATGATGAGTTTCACCCAAGTTTAAAACACGATCGTCCGGGAGTATTAGCCATGGCAAATTCAGGTGTAGGAACAAACGGTTCTCAGTTTTATATTACACACGTTCCAACTTCATGGTTAGACGGAAAACATACTGTTTTTGGTCACGTAGTGGAAGGACAGGATATCGTTGATGCAATTGCTCAGGGCGATGCTCTTGAAACTGTTGAAATCGTAAGAGTAGGAGAAGAAGCTGAAAAATGGAATGCTATCGAAGCTTTCAGAGTTTTTGAAGGTTCCCGTGCCAAACGTGAAGCTGCTGAAAAAGCTGCCGCTGAAGCTAAAATGGAAGAGCTTGCTGCCGGTTTTGATAAAACAGAAAGTGGTTTACGTTACAAAATGATTCAAAAAGGAGATGGTAAAAGAGCTGAAGCCGGTAAAACAGTTGCTGTTCATTACGAAGGATCTTTAGAAACCGGAAAAGTTTTTGATTCTTCTTACCCACGCAAAAAACCAATCGAATTCAGATTAGGTCAGGGTCAGGTTATCGAAGGATGGGACGAAGGTATCGCTTTATTGCAGGTTGGAGACAAAGCACGTTTTGTTATTCCGTCTCATTTAGCGTATGGATCTGCAGGTGCAGGGGGAGTTATTCCGCCAAATGCAACTTTGATTTTTGATGTTGAATTAATGGAAGTAAAATAAGTAATTAGACAACTTCTAAATAGTCTTAAATAATGAATCCCATTCGCCTGCCGAATGGGATTTTTTTTATATTTACTTCAAAAACAAAACTGAATGAAATCAAAAATTATAACTCTTGCAGCACTAGTCTTATTCGTGGTTTCCTGCGGTACTCAAAAGTCGGCTCCGGTTGCAGCAACTGAGCCAGCATTACCAACGGCTACTGAAACGGCTAAAGCTGTAACACTGACGCCTGAACTTGCAGAAGGTCAGAATTTGTACGAAAACAATTGTGCAAAATGCCACAAATTATTTGAGCCGAAAAAATTCACACAGGAAGAATGGTCGCCGATCCTTGTGAGAATGGGCAAAAAAGCACATTTAGATGCAGTACAAATGACATCGATTACGAATTATATTAACTCGCAATTGTAAAAAAAATAAAAGAAGCATTCTGAATCAGGATGCTTTTTTTTTTGGATGAAACATAAAAAAAATACCTTCAGAGATGAGGTGTTTAAATTTTTATTTCCATTTGATATTACAGCCCACACTCGGTTTTTGAGGATCTTTTAAGCTTCTGTTGTAAATAAGCGCATCTATCGCACTACGCAAATCACTTCCACTTAAAGGAATACCGTTATTGGGCCTTGAATCATCCAATTGTCCTCTATAAAATAAGCGGTCCCTATTGTCAAATAAAAAGAAATCAGGAGTGCAGGCAGCATCAAAAGCTTTGGCTGCTTCCTGGGTCTCGTCAAATAAATACGGGAAATCAATCTTGTTCTGAAAAGCAAATTCAGTCATCATTTCCGGTGCATCCTGAGGGAATTTTTCAATGTCATTGCTTGAAATGGCCATCACGCCGATGCCCTGTACACGGTAATCATTTGCAATCATAACGATTTCATTGATGACATGAAGTACATAAGGACAGTGGTTGCACATAAAGATCACAAGCGTCCCTTTCGATCCTTTTAGATCTTCAAACGAATAGGTGTCATTAGAATTGGTGTCTTTCAGTCTGAATTCCGGAGCAATTGTTCCAAGAGCCAGCATGTTTGAAGAAGTTTGTGACATTTTTATAAAGAATTGATTATTCAAAAATAACCTTAATATTCTTTAAAAAAAAGCAGAAGAGGATTTAAAAAAAATATCCAAAGCGTTTAAGAAGAACTTAAATGCGCTTTGGATATTTGTTATAGGTAGCTTATGAATTTAAGAAATTCAGTAAGTCATTGTTTAGTCTTTCTCTTTCGGTGTAAAATAAGCCGTGCGGTGCGCCTTCATACACAATATAAGTGCTTTCGCGAATACCTTCAGCAGCTTTTTTGGACGTTAGTTCAATAGGAACTATTTTGTCGTCATCACCATGGATAATTAATGTCGGAACCTTTACGAAATTCAGTTCATCCCTGAAATCCGTAAACGAAAAAGATTCAGCACATTTTAAAGTCGCTCTTGGAGATGCAACAGAACAAAGATTTCTGTAGTATTCCAATAACGGTGTGCTTAAAGGCTTGTTTATGATGTTTACGCCAAAGAACGTTTTTCCGAAATTATCTATAAAAGCAATTCGGTCTTCCTTAATGGCATTGGCAGTGTTTTCACTTTTTTCTCTTGGATGCCCGTCAGGATTATCATTCGTTTTTAGTAAAAAAGGAATAATAGACGAGATCAGGGCAGCTTTTGAAACTCCTTTTCCACCATGACGGCTAAAATAACGAACTACTTCACCGCCTCCCATAGAGAAACCGACAAGTGTAGCATCTGTTAATTCTAATTGTTCGATAATTTCCTGCAAGTCATCAGATAAAGTGTCGTAATCGTAACCATCCCAGGGTTGTGATGATTTACCAAATCCACGACGGTCATAGGCAATCACCCTGAAACCATTCTGAACCAGGAATTCAATCTGATATTCCCACATTTCATTAGAGAGCGGCCAGCCATGAATAAGAATTACAGGTTTGCCCTGACCGTAATCTTTTACATAAAGTCTTACGTTTTGGGCTGTTTCTATATATTTATCGGTATGAACTTGTTTTAGGTTTGACTCAAAATTTTTCTCTGATAGTGTTGAGTTGATGACATTATTTTCCATTTTTATCTTTTTTAACGTTAGCATGATAATCTGTAATGTAAATTTAAAAGCTACATTAAAAAAAGGGTTATAGAATTAGTGGTAATACTTACAAAATTAATAGGTTTGTAAATACTAAAAAAAGTACAATATGGATTTGTCCTGGAATGAATTTGAAAGAACTGACATGCGTGTCGGAACAATACTTGAAGTAAACGATTTTCCCGAAGCCAGAAAGCCGGCTTATCAGCTTACGATTGATTTTGGTTCAGCAATTGGCATCCGAAAATCATCGGCACAAATAACAAAGCGCTACCAAAAAGAAGATTTGCTAAACAGGCAAATCGTTGCTGTCGTCAACTTCCCCAAAAAACAAATCGGAAAATTCATGAGTGAATGTCTGGTTCTGGGTGCAGTAGGCGAAGAAGGAGACGTTATTTTACTTGCTCCCGATTTTAAAATAGAGAATGGGCTTCGGATTGGGTAGGTTTTTTAGTCTCAGTGTTCAGTCTCAGTCTCAGTGTTCAGTCTCAGTCTCAGTCTCAGTCGCAGTTTACAGGCACAAAACCGAGACTGAAAACTGCGACTGCGACTGCTAACTTGCAGCGACTGAAAACTGCGACTGCGACTGTAAACCATACTAAAGAGTGTTAATTTTTGCAACTAATTGTTGTAATATTAACTGTCCTTCTTCCCAGTATTTTAAATCGGAGTCGGAGTTGATGTGTCCTTGCGGTCCCACATTGATGAAATCGCTTCCCCATTTTTCTGCCAGATATTTTTTTCTCTCGAAAGAGGCGTAGGGATCGTTTTCACTTGCGACAACAATCGAGGGAAAAGGTAACTTTGACGTGGGGATCGGTGAAAAATTCCGAACCGATTCAGGAGTATGCTGAGGTGAATCTACATCGGCAGGAGCGACCAATAGAGCGCCCACAATGTTTTTATTCGTATGTGAAGCTGCCCAGTGTAAAACCAGCGAAACAGCTAAGCTATGTGCCACAAGAATAGTCGGATGGTCTAATTTTGCAATTTCTTCGTTTAATCTTTCCAGCCATTCTTCTCTGATGGGCTCATCCCAATTGTCCTGAACAATCCTTTTGGAGTTTTTGAATTTTTCATGCCAGAAAGTTTGCCAGTGCTTTTCGCCTGAGTTTCCGAGTCCCGGTAGTATTAATAAATTGGTTTCCATTGCCGTGGATTTTAAGTTTAGTTTAATTTTTGGTGTTCTTTTATAATTCGGTTTACTTCATTCACAAGTAGCGGAAAAGCAGGTTCAGTCATTCCGTG
The DNA here is from genome assembly GCF_020991415.1 of Flavobacterium sp. ENC. GTDB lineage: Bacteria > Bacteroidota > Bacteroidia > Flavobacteriales > Flavobacteriaceae > Flavobacterium. Next base: position 145,684 of record NZ_JAJMOY010000004.1, read on the forward strand.
ACCGTAGCCGTCCAGTTCAAAAAGTTTGGTTTGTTTGTGGCCAACGAGTTTCATCATGCGCGCCAGATAAGCATTTTCTTCATAACGGCCTAACATTTCGAGTTCTCTATCTCCGGTTATTAATAATAAAGGAGGAGCATCGGCACGAACATAAAAAAGTGGTGCAAAAGCATCAATTGTGGGTTGTGTATCCGGAATTCCGTTTTCTCTTCTGATTTCAAAATGCGTGATGCATTGGGCACTAAACGGAATAAGGCCTGCGATTTTATTAGCATCAATCCCTTCTTTTTGCAGCCATTTTTTGTCCAGGCCAGTCATGGCAGCTAAATAGCCTCCTGCAGAATGTCCGGAAACGAAAATCAGCGAAGGATCCCCTCCATAATCCGAAATGTTATTAAATGTCCAGGCAATGGCTGCGGCGGCATCTTCGATACTTTTTGCCGCTTTTGCTTTTGGGGATAGTCTGTAATTGACACCAATAACAGCGAAACCTTTGTTTTTTAAGGCTTCCGGAATTTCCTTGTTTCCTCCGGTCAGCCCTCCGCCATGAAACCAAACAATGGTAGCGAAGTTTTTAGTGTTTTTTGGGTAATAAATATCAAGAACACATCTTTCGTTAATATAAGCGTCCGATTTGTTGGTTGCTGTATTATAATATTGAATATTGGTTTTCGTTTCATATGCTGTTTTCTGAGCAAAAGATGAAATTCCAATAAATAGTAAAAGAAGTATTTTTTTCATTTTTATAACGTATTAATTAACCAGCAATTATGGTTGCAGCAAGATTCTAAAAATCGAATAGTCCAAAATCTGAAAATCTAAACTTAAATATATAAAAAAAGTCCAAAATGCAGGACATGTTGGACTCGTACTTTTTAAAAAGTTATGTAGGACTAAATATCGTCAAAATCGATATCAGTAAAGCTGGATCTTTGTCCTTCCGGTTTATCAGAACCGTATTCTTTTTTAAAATCTTTCTGATGTCTTTCAGAGATTACTTCCTCGCCCTTGTGGTTCAGGACGTATGAAGTCATTTCTTCCAGTATTTCTGCAAAAGCACCGAAATCTTCTTTGTATAAGTAAATTTTGTGTTTTTTAAAGTGAAAAGAACCGTCTTCTTCAGTAAATTTTTTGCTTTCAGTAATCGTGATATAATAATCGTCAGCCTTAGTAGCTCTCACATCAAAGAAATACGTTCTTCTCCCTGCTCGTAATACTTTAGAAAAGATCTCTTCTTTTTCTAACATGTCATTTTCTCTCATAATACGTTCTATCATTTTTGGAATTAATAGTACTCAAAAATCATAAAAATTTATCTATTACGCAACAATTAAAGTAATTCTTTTTCCGAAAGTTGTTTTAAATATAACGCTGCATAATAACCGTCCTGATTTATTAATTGATTATGAGAGCCTTGTTGAATGATTTTACCATCTTCTAAAATGATTATTTTGTCGGCATTTTTGGCGGAAGACACCCGATGGCTTACTATTATCGTAGTTTTGTCTTTACAGATTTCGAACAAATTATTCAGGATCGTTTCTTCTGTTTCTGTATCCACCGCAGACAGGCAATCGTCAAAAAGTAAAATCGCCGGATTTTTAATAATGGCCCTTGCAATCGATACACGCTGCTTCTGGCCACCGGAAAGCGTGATACCTCTTTCTCCTAAAATGGTGTCGTATTGTTTGTTGAAAGCCATGATATTGTCATGCACTACAGCATTTTGCGCTGCTTCAATTACTTGTTCGTCAGTGGCGTTCCGGTTGCCAAATTTGATATTATTTTTTATCGTATCCGAAAATAGAAAGGCATCCTGAGGCACAATTCCGATGTTATTTCGTAAATCATTTAAGTTTAAAGTGCTTATTTCACTCTGGTCAATAGTTATTCTTCCTTCCGTAACATCATACAAACGCGAAATAAGGGACAATATGGTTGATTTTCCGGAACCTGTTTTTCCAAGAATCGCTAAAGTTTCTCCTTTTTTAACTGTGAAAGTGATGTTTTTTAAAGCCTTGATATTCGTATCCTCATAAGTATAACTTACATTTTCAAAAGCAATGGAACCCTGGATATCAGATGCATTTTCATTGTTGTTTTTGATTTCCGGTTCAATTTTCAAAAATTCATTCAGACGTTTCTGGGAAGCTTCTGCCTCCTGTACCATCGAAGAAACCCATCCCAACGAGGCTACAGGCCAGGTTAGCATGTTAACGTATAAGATAAACTCTGCAATTGTTCCGATATTCTGAATTGTTCCGTTGATGTACATCATCCCTCCGAAGTATATCACAACCAGATTACTGATTCCGATTAACGCAATCATCAATGGACCAAACAGTGACTGCACTTTTGCCAGGTTCAGACTTTTGCTTTTGCTTTCATCGGCAAGGGCGATCATGTTGTTCTGATGCTGGTTTTCTAAGGAATAGGCTTTAATTACACGAATTCCCGAAAATATTTCCTGAGAGAAACTGGAAACTTTAGATAAGTATTGTTGGAAAATAGTACTTCTTTTGTTGATTTCTGAACTCAGTTTAAAAATGCAGTACGAAAGTATCGGCAGTGGCAATATCGTATACAAGGTCAGTAATGGCGATACATTATACATATAGATGATCACAATCGCAAAACGAATAAAGGTATTGATGGTATACATAACCGCAGGGCCAACATACATGCGGACTTTTGAAACGTCTTCGCTGATTCGGTTCATCAAATCCCCGGTCCTGTTTTGTTTGTAGAAATTTTGGGAAAGGTTTTCATACTGCCTGAAGACTTCGTTTTTCAAATCAAATTCCACATGACGTGACATGACGATTAAAGTCTGACGCATTAAGAAAGTCAGGAAACCCGCAACAATGGTAGTGGCTATGATTAGCAATACGTTATGAATTAAATCCTGATGATAAGAAGCGATAATTACTTTCGATGTCTGATCGGCTTTGGGCAGTTTGTCAAACTTTTCAATGGCATTTAACGACTTGCTAATCAGTTTTGGAGTAAATAAGGAAAATATTTGTGCGATTATGGTGATTAAAATTCCCAGTGAAAAACTATATTTATATTTAATGAAATATTTGTTTAAATAGCGTAATTCTTTCATTTTTTTAAGATATTCAATGTTGAAATGATATTAATTTTATAAATTACTTTCAATTAAAAGCAATAGAAAGTGTAATTAGCTCAATATAAATCGATTGTTAATTTGTTATTATAAAGATAAAATATTAGCACATGTGTATTTTTTGTTTATGTTTGAGATGTCTTTTTGACAAATTCATAATTTTAACAAATAAATAATAACGCTATGGACGCAACTTTCGCAACTGGAAAGGAACTTCAAAAAATGGATCCTGTTTTTGGTCAGTTATCTTTTAACGATCACGAACAAATTGTATTTTGCAATGACAAAGATACAGGTTTAAAAGCAATTATTGGTATTCATAATTCAGTTATGGGGCCAGCTTTAGGAGGTACCAGAATGTGGAATTATAATACGGAATGGGAAGCTTTAAACGATGTTTTGCGTCTTTCAAGAGGTATGACTTATAAATCTGCAATTACCGGACTTAATATTGGTGGTGGAAAAGCAGTAATTATTGGTGATGCCAAAACACAAAAAACACCGGAGCTAATGCGTAAATTCGGTGAATTTGTGCACTCGCTAAGCGGAAGATATATTACAGCTGAAGATGTTGGAATGGAAACTAAAGACATGGACACTGTTAGGGATGTAACGCCTTATGTTACGGGTATCTCAGAAGAAAGAGGTGGTTCAGGAAATCCTTCTCCGGTAACGGCTTATGGTGTTTACCTGGGAATGAAAGCGGCTGCAAAAAGTCAGTTTGGTTCTGATGTTTTAGAAGGCAAAAAAGTTTTGGTTCAGGGAATTGGACATGTTGGTGAAGCTTTGGTGGAATACTTAACCAAAGAAGGAGCAAAGGTTTTTATTACCGACATCAACGAAGAAAAATTATATGAAGTAGCTCAAAAATACAACGCTACGATATTTACAGGTGAAGATATATATGCTGCTGATGTTGATATTTATGCACCATGTGCCATGGGGGCTACAATCAACGATGATACCGTAAACAAAATAAAAGCGAAAGTAATTGCCGGTGCTGCCAACAATCAGTTAGCAGATGAAAATATTCACGGTGTAAGATTGTCAGAAAGAGGTATTTTATATGCACCTGACTTTCTGATCAATGCTGGTGGAATTATCAATGTTTATGCTGAATTAGAGCATTACGGTAAAGAAGAAATCATGCGCAAAACCGAAAATATCTATAATACTACTTTAGAAATTATCGATTACGCCGTAAAAAACGGAATGACAACACATAAGGCAGCGCTTACCATTGCTCAGAATCGTATCGATTTGAGAAAAATCGAGAACGCAGCTGGGAAGTAATTTTTTAGAGTCTTAGTTTACAGTCTCAGTTTACAGTCTCAGTCTCAGTCACGGTTTCAACTTATAGCGAAAACTGCGACTGCGACTGAGACTTTTTTTACTCCTACTACTGCGACTGCCAAACTGCGACTGCGACTAAACACAGCGACTGCTTTTTGTTCGAAAAATAATTGGTTTAAATTTTAATATCAGGCCTTAAATACTTATTTTTGCAGACTAATTTTTAAATGTTCTTACAAGGTGGTAAATAGAAGACACATACGCGTTAAGGTAATGCAATCCATTTATGCAATGCATCAAAGCGGTTCTGACAATATGGAAAAAGAAGAGAAATTTCTTTTTTACAGTATTGATAATATTCAGGATTTATATTTAATAATGCTATCTTCACTGATAGAGATTTGTAAAAAAGAATCTGTTTTTTTACATCTGTCAAGTAAAAAACATCTTGCCACTGCTGCAGAACGTAATCCAAATGAAAAATTTATCAAGAACAAAATTTTTCAGTTGCTTGCCGAAAGTAATTCCCTTAGTATCGCTTTAGAAAATCGTAAAATCAATAACTGGTCATTAAATGATGATTATATTTTATTGCTTTTAAATGATATTAAGTCAAGTGAATTGTATGCCAATTACATGAAGACTTCTGTCAATACTTTTCAGGAAGACAGACAATTTATCGCAGATCTGTTTGCTGATGTTATTGTTCCGAATGATAAATTATATGAATACCTGGAAGACGATAAGTTAACCTGGGTTGATGATATTCCTGTTGTAAATACGCATATTATCAAACAATTGAAAGCCATCAAAACCGAAGATCCGGATGATTTCAGAGTACCGAAATTATACAAAGATGTGGAAGATAAAGATTTTGCGAAAGATTTGTTCAGAAGAACGGTTTTAAACGAATCGCTCTTCGCCAAAGAATACGAAGACAAAACACCAAACTGGGACAGCGATCGTATTGCAGAAATTGATACTATTATTCTAAAAATGGCAATCTGTGAGTTTTTAAAATTCCCTTCCATTCCGGTAAAAGTAACGCTGAACGAATATTTAGAAATTGCCAAAGAGTATTCTACGCCAAAAAGCAGTATTTTTATCAACGGAATTTTAGATAATCTGGTTAAAGAGCTGGAAGCCAACAAAAAGATGATTAAAGTAGGAAGAGGTTTGATGTAATTGGGAAGAAATTCCAATTCATAAATTCCAAATTCCAATTGAAGTTGTCACTCTGAGCGAAGACGAAGAGCCAAATTCCAATTGAAGTTGTCACTCTGAGCGAAGTCAAAGAGCCAAATTCCAATTGAAGCTGTCACTCTGAGCGAAGTCAAAGAGCCAAAAAAATATTAATAATAATAAACAAAAACAGAATTTAAATTATGGGACAATTAACTCAATTTGCGCCATTTCTATTAATGTTTGTGGTGATCTATTTCTTTATGATCAGACCGCAACAAAAAAGAGCAAAAAACGAAAAAGAATTTGAAAGCAGCCTGAAAGTCGGGGATAAAATAATTACAAAAAGTGGTTTTCACGGTAAAGTTGTTGAACTTGGTGAAACTTCTGTAATCATCGAAACAATGTCCGGTAAATTAAAAATTGAGCGTTCAGCCATTTCTTTGGAAATGAGTTCGGCTTTGAATAAAAAGGCATAAGGTTTTTAAAATTCCAAAAAAATATAAATCCCAAATTCCAAGGTTTTGAAACCGGAAGTTGGGATTTTTTTATGTTTAATCTTGTCCGTTCGAGCGGAGTCGAGAACTTTTACGCATCTCGACTTCGCTCGATGTGACAGCTTTATTTCAATTCCTTTTGATATCCCCACAATTGGAATTTGGAATTTTAAAATATTGGAATTTTAAATTAAAAATTTCCAACTATCTGTATTTATCATTCAGCCCAATATTTCCCAGTATCATCGGAATCACCTTTTCAATTCTCGAAAGTTTCGTTTTTTCCTGTTTGGCTGTTTCAATATATTCTAAAAACTCATATTGTTTATACGGAGAAAATTTCTGAAAGGCTTCTGATAAAGCGGGATTTTGCTTCATTTCCTTTTCCAGTAATTCAGAAACAATGGCTTCTTTTTTAGCCGGTTTTATGACTTTTCCCTGCTTTTCGTTTTCAATGGCTTCCAGGATATATTCTAAAACTTCCTTTTCGTTTATGTCTTCTTTTGAGGTAAAACGCCATTGACGCATGGATTTTGTTTTATCTTCCTGAGCATTCATTAATCTCTTTTTCTCATCTTTCAGAAAGACTCCGTTCAGAAACCAAATGGCAAAGTAGTTTTTAAAACCACCAATGCCAATAACGTTTTTCTTGTTGTAGACATAAATTGGGCCGCCCCATTTTATAGTTTCAACCAGCTCTGTTTTATCAATAATAGATTTGAGGAAAAGAAGTTCTTCTTCCCAGTTATTGACTTTGTCCCAAACGTGTTTTTTATCAGAATTCGGTTCCAACGTATTATTTTCTTTTAGGTTTTTCGGTTACATCAAAAATGCCCGGAATTGCAGTTAATTCCGCAATTTTCACAATCACATCAGTCGCTTTCTGGATGCTTTCTGCGGGAACGTATTCGTATTTTCCGTGGAAGTTATGACCGCCCGCAAAAATGTTCGGACAAGGCAGTCCCATAAATGATAATTGAGATCCGTCAGTTCCGCCGCGAATGGGTTTGATAATCGGTTTAATCTGTAATTCCCGCATTGCTTTTTCGGCAATATCCACAATATGTTTGACCGGAAGTACTTTTTCCTTCATATTGTAATACTGGTCTTTTATTTCAGTGGTTACAATATCTTCCCCAAATTGTCTGGCGAATTTTTTATTGATTTTTTTGGCAATTTTATCAATCAGGCTTTTTCTTTTTTCAAACTTACTTTTGTTATGATCGCGAATAATAAGTTCCAAAACCGTTTCTTCAATACTTCCTGTCAGATGATGCACGTGGAAAAAACCTTCATAGCCTTTTGTTTCCTGTGGTGTTTCCCTTTTTGGAAGTTCATTGATAAACTCATTGGCAATTAGCATCGAATTGATCATTTTTCCTTTGGCATAACCCGGATGAACACTTTTTCCTTTGAAGGTAATTTTGGCTCCTGCAGCATTGAAGTTTTCATATTCTAATTCACCAATCTGACTTCCATCCATTGTATACGCCCATTGCGAACCGAATTTTTCTACATCAAAATGGTGTGCGCCACGACCGATTTCTTCATCAGGCGTAAAACCAATCCTGATTTTACCATGTTTGATTTCAGGATGCTGCACGAGATATTCCATTGCAGAAACAATCTCGGTAATTCCGGCTTTGTCATCAGCACCCAAAAGCGTTGTACCGTCTGTTGTAATGATGGTCTGGCCTTTATATTGTAATAAATCTTTGAAGTAATTGGGAGATAAAATAATATTTTTTTCAGCGTTCAGGATAATGTCCTTCCCGTCGTAATTTTCAATAATCTGAGGTTTTACATTAGCACCGCTAAAATCCGGGGAAGTATCAAAATGCGAAACAAATCCAATTACAGGAACTTCATGAGCAACATTACTTGGCAAAGTTGCCATGATATAAGCTTTGTCATCTATTGTAACATCCTGTAATCCAATTGTTTTTAGGTCTTCGACTAGTTTATTGGCAAGATTCCATTGTTTTTCGGTACTGGGCGTAGTTTTGGAGTTCGGATCAGATTCTGTGTCGATTGTTACATAACTGATAAAACGATCTATAATATGTTGCATTTTTATAATTTTTAGCAAATATAGACATTTTTCTGCGCTGTATTATTGCGGTTGGTAATATCTAAATTCAAATAAAACACGATTCTGTTTGCTGTAGCATCCTTTTTCAGGGTTAATTTTTTTAAATGCTTTTAACACATCTGAATCCAAGATGGTTGGCGGCAGACCGGATTTCTCCTTTTCCTCTTGTGCCTACCATATAACGGGTGCAGTATTGATCGGTACATAAAAAAGAGCCTCCGCGATGTACCCGTTTTTTTTCAGGATCGTTGGGAACGTCATAAGCGTCAGGTCCCTGAGGATTTCTGGCTATTTTTCCGCCTTTGCTTAATTCAGTATAATAGGATGGACTGTACCAGTCGTTTACCCATTCCCAGACGTTTCCAGCCATATCATACAAGCCAAACGCATTTGGTTTAAATTGGGCAGTAGGCGCAATGCCTTTAAAGCCATCTTCTCCCGTATCTCCGTCTTTAATGGGGAAATGTCCCTGATAGATATTTGCCTGAAATTTTCCGTCCGGTTTTAAGGTATTTCCCCAGGTGTACAGATTTCCTGTTTTTCCGCCACGGGCAGCGAACTCCCATTCGGCTTCGGTTGGCAATCTTTTCCCTGCCCATTTTGCATAGGCAGCGGCATCTTCATAGGTAATTTGTACCACGGGATATTTTTCTTTTCCTTTTATGGAGCTTTCCGGACCCAAAGGATGTTTCCAGTCCGTTCCGCCTACGTAAGACCACCATTGAATGAAGTCATTGAGATTTACAGCGGCCGTTGTGGGAGAAAATACTGCAGAACCGGCTATTAAATTTTCTGCCGGAACACCCGGAAATTCTTCCTGGGTTGGCTTTTGCTCGGCTACGGTAATATAGCCTGTAGCGTTGACAAATTTTGCATATTCTTCGTTGGTAACTTCCGTTTCATCCATAAAATAACCATCAACATACACACGATGAACAGGAGAGGCGTCTTTTGTAACACCTTTGATACTGCATAAACTTTCATCTTCAACATTGCTGCCCATCGAAAATTCACCGCCGGGAATCCAAACCATTCCTTTTGGAGCTTTAGATGGGGCTGAATTTTTATTAATGATGGTAGGCTCGAATTCAGATTCCACTGTAGTATTTGGAGCCTCTGTACAATCCATTGCGGTTAATTTTTCTTTTGGCGTATTAAATTTGGTGAAGCTGTAAGCGACTGAAATAGCAGCCAGGATCAGAATAGTAAATATCCAGTAAATTTTATTTTTCATCAGGGCAAATTTTAATTTAAAAATGGTTGTTTTACAGCTGAATAGGATTCGATTAAGAAAAAAACAACCTTATCAAATAGGATTTATTTAATAAGGTTGTATAATTTTATTTCAAAGATATAAAAATTCTACTTATTCTATAGGATAAATATTTTTTGTGTAAATTATTTTAACTTCAGTGGTAAAGTATATAGGGAGATTTCAACTATTATAGTTAAATTTGCAACCGAAAAAACAACAACAACTTACTATGTATAAATTGATAATTCGCCCGATACTTTTTTGGTTTGATCCGGAAGAAGTGCATTATTTTACTTTTTCATTTATTAGATTCCTGTCAAAAATCCCTGGCGTTTCGTCCATTATTAAATCCATTTACGAAGTAAAAGATACTCGTTTAGAACGGGAAGTTTTTGGAATTAAGTTTAAAAACCCGGTGGGACTTGCAGCAGGATTTGATAAGGACGCCAAATTGTATAAAGAACTTTCTGATTTTGGATTTGGTTTCATTGAGATAGGAACTGTTACGCCGGTGGGGCAGGAAGGAAATCCAAAAAAACGATTGTTCAGGCTAAAGGAAGATCAGGCTATTATTAACCGAATGGGTTTTAATAACGGCGGAGTTCTGGAAGCGGTAGAACGGCTGAAAAAGAATTCTGGTGTTTTAATCGGTGGAAATATCGGTAAAAATAAAATTACCCCAAACGAAAATGCCGTTGATGATTATATCATTTGTTTTGATGCCTTGTTTGACCATGTTGATTATTTTGTGGTAAATGTAAGCTCGCCAAACACCCCAAATTTAAGAGCTTTACAGGATAAAGAACCGCTTACGGCTTTACTGCAGACTTTGCAGGACAGAAATACAGAAAAACAAAAAACGAGCAGCCAGAAAGTAAAACCGATCCTTTTGAAAATTGCTCCGGATTTAACCGATGAACAATTGCTTGATATTATTGATATTGTAAAAACAACTCAGATTGCAGGTGTAATTGCAACCAATACTACAATTTCACGTGACGGATTGCAAGCTGCAAACCAAACTGAAATGGGTGGTTTATCAGGCAGACCCTTAACAAAACGTTCTACTGAAGTTATTCGTTTTCTTTCGGAGAAAAGCAATAAGGCATTCCCTATTATCGGAGTAGGAGGAATTCACTCAGCCGATGATGCGATTGAAAAACTAAATGCAGGGGCAAGTCTGGTGCAATTGTATACCGGTTTTATTTATGAGGGACCGGCTTTGGTAAAAGCTATAAATAAAAAGGTTTTAAAACAATTGTAAAAGTAACGCCTGAACAATAAATCCCGTCAGTATTGCGATTCCAAAACTTAACAACGTACCGATTAAAACATATTCGGTAAGTTTTCGGTCTTTGGCTTCTTTCAGGTCTCCAAACCTAAAAATAGATTTTGCTGCCAATAAAAAACCTATGGCTTCAAAATGACCGGTCAGGATAAAACAAAACACAAATAAGCGTTCTAATATGCCAATGTAATTTCCCGCATTGGCAAGCGAATGATCGCTATCAGTAGTGCTGCTTTCAGGACTCCATATCGAAATTATTATTTTGATAAAAATCGAAGTGGGTTTGGTAATCAGTAAAATTCCTGTTGCTAAAATCCAAAACCGATTATCAAACCAGTCCAGGTTTATGGATTTGTTTTGATAGAGTATCGTTATTCCCGTTAAAACCAGAATATGCATGATTTGGTCGGCTATAAACCAAATGCGTTTGGTGTTGTTTTCCTGAAAATTTAATTTGATCAGGTCAATGATTCCGTGCGTAACGGCAATAAGAGCGGCATAAGGTATAAATTGAATTTCCCCGGCAAGAATTGCAGCCAGAACGCCATGAAGCAGGATGTGAAGATATAAATAAATGCTTTTGTGTTTTTTAGCTTCCTTATCGGCTACCCAGGAGTTGGGCTGCCATATAAAATCACCTAATAAATGGGCTAAAAGCAGTTTTATAAATAAAATCATAAGACTATAAATTGTTTATTTGTTTTCTGAAATAACGATCTAAATTCATGACCAGATCAAATTGGGCGCGTTTTTGTCTGCGGCTTACGGCAGCTCTTTTGATGCCTAATTTCGGTGCTAATTCTTCTTGAGACAAGTCCGGATTTTCTATTGCAATTGCTGTAAATTCGGCAGATGGCGCAGGCCAGTTGTCCATAAAAGTTAAGGCCAGCTGAAGCATCAGATTTATTTTTTCATCTGTAGCCGCGTCCCCTGTTCGTATTGCCAGCGTTACTTTTTGCTTTTTTAGAGTTTCAAAAACTTCTCCTGAATTTATAAAGGCAGTACCATTACTTTCGGATATTTTTTCAGCATCATGTGTTTTGTCCCCAAAACCAATACCCATGCGGGCATCCAGTTTTATCGCTTTTAAATGGGCTTTTATTAAAATAGCTGACAATAATGCATCCTCGGGATTTTTTATTTCGATTTGAAATTCATCTCCTCTGTAAATTTCCCATTCCAGCGGGCTGTCTCCAAAAGAAGAAAGTATTTTTTTTAAACCTTCTACCCAGTCCTTGGATTTTTGTTTTCTGGAATCAATTATATCCCCTGTAATTACACTAGTCATAGCTTCAAATATACTTAAAATAAATAATAATAGTAGTACAAATATACATAATATTTTTAAATGTTACTTATTTTGGTAACATTTTAAATAGTTACTTATTTATGTAACATTTTTAGTTGTTACGTTATTGCGGAAATATTATGATTAAAGAAAATTCTCTTTTATTTCTTTAAAAAAGAAACTAACTTAGCCTTCACTAAAGAATAAGCTTTGAATAAAGAAATCAAAATTATCGAATGTCCACGTGATGCTATGCAAGGTATCAGGGATTTTATTCCAACCAAAAATAAAGTTTCCTATATTCAGTCTTTACTTCGGGTAGGGTTTGATACCATTGACTTTGGGAGTTTTGTTTCGCCAAAAGCTATTCCGCAAATGCAGGATACCGCAGAAGTTCTGGCTCAGCTCGATTTGTCTCAGACAACGAGTAAACTTTTGGCCATAATTGCCAATACACAGGGAGCTGATTCCGCTTCAGAGCATGAAGCCATTCGGTATCTGGGATTTCCTTTTTCGATATCAGAAAATTTTCAGATGCGTAATACCCACAAAACCATTGCTGAATCTTTAGTCACACTGGAAGAAATCCTTGAAATTGCCGATAAAAAAGATAAAGAAGTCGTTACCTATCTTTCTATGGGCTTCGGTAATCCCTACGGAGATCCGTGGAATGTGGAAATAGTAGGGGAGTGGACTGAAAAATTGTCTAAAATGGGTGTGAAAATCTTATCCCTTTCCGATACGGTTGGAAGTTCTGCTCCGGAGGTTATCACGTATCTTTTTTCAAATTTAATTCCAAAATATCCGCAAATAGAATTCGGGGCACATCTGCATACGACGCCGGATAGCTGGTTTGAGAAAATTGATGCGGCGTACAAAGCAGGCTGTACCCGTTTTGACGGTGCTATACAGGGTTTTGGAGGATGTCCGATGGCAACAGATAAGCTTACCGGAAATATGCCTACAGAAAAACTCATTTCTTATTTTACGGCCAATAAAAAAATAACCGGACTCAATTCCCTGAGCTTTGAAAGTGCTTATAACGAAGCATCAAAATTATTTGGAAAGTTTCATTAAAATCAGGATATTTACTTACAAATCAGAATAATAAAGGGTATACTATATTCGTTATTACTCTTTAATGTAAGTACCGCCATGGAATTATTCTTAAAAAATAAAATTTTCCTTTTCCTTTTTTTGCCTTTCGCTTTTATTTCATGTTCCAGTGATTTAGATTTTGATCAGGTTAATGATTTGAAATTAAAGCCCGTTTTTGTTGCCAATGTGGCTTATTTTGATGTGCCTGCAAATGAATTTACAGATAATGGAGAGGAACAGCTGATTACTTTTGATGAAAAGGAATTCGATGTTTTTAGAAAGAAATTTTTCACAGATAATCTCGTAAAACTCGAGCTGGATTGTGAAACCGAAAATACAATAGCACGTGCCTTTACAGTTGATTTATTACTTCTCAACGAGAATGGTAACGTTCTGGAAACCGTAACATTAGAAACGCCTGCCTATTCAGGAAGCCCCAACGTTATAAAACATACTACAGAAATATTCGAAGGGCAAAGATTAGATTTACTGAAACAAACGGTTAAAATTCGTTTTGTCGTAAAAATGGGCGCCGGAGCTCCTTTAGATGAAAACAGTCCGGGAAGTTTAAAACTAAAATCCGGGGCAACCGCTTATCTGGTAATCGAATGAAAAAGGCAATCTATATTCTGGCAGTACTTTTTCAGCTCTCTTCTTTTTCTCAAAATAAAGAAGTGCTGTATAACTTTACGGCGATTCCACAGTCTTCGCTTGTAAATCCGGGTGCCGATGTTTCGTATAAATTTTATTTCGGAATCCCTGCATTGTCAGGGGTTTCGGCAAATATGGGTTCCAAAAGCTTTTCGGCTTACGATTTATTTGCTGACAACGGAGTTGATTTCAATGATAAAGTCCGCAGCATTGTAAGCAGATCGTCCAATAATGATAAAACCCAGGTCAACCAGCAACTGGAATTGTTTTCGGGAGGTTTCAGAGTCGGAGGAGAAGAAAGTAAGTCCTATATCTCCTTTGGAGTCTATCAGGAATTTGATTTTTTAATGTACTTCCCTAAAGATATTGGGATTCTTGCTTTAGACGGAAACCGTGATTATATTGGTAAATTATTCAATTTAGGGGATGTAAATCTAAGGGCCGAAGTGCTTTCGGTATTCCATGTCGGATTTCATAAAAAAATAAGTGATAAGCTGGTTTTAGGAGGTCGAGCCAAAATCTACTCGAGTGGTGCCAATGCAACTTCTACGAAAAATTCAGGATATATCTATACCGGAAAAAATGAGGGGACAGCCAATGTGTATAATCAGATCATTTCTTCTGATTTGGAACTTAAAACTTCCGGAATTGCAAGTTTTACCAAAGATAAATACGAAGGAAACATACCAGGAGATATAGCCCACAATACCTTTTTTAACGGGAGTTTAGGTGTGGGTTTTGATGCCGGAATTACCTATTATTTCAAAGAAAACCTTCAGTTTACGGCAAGCGTGGTGGATGTAGGTTTTATAAAACAGTCCAAAGATATCGAGACCTTAACGTATAAAGGATATTATGAATATGAAGGCGTGAATCCAATTTTTTCTGCCATCAATGAACCTGAAAATGTTTTTGATGATTTCGAAAAAGCCATTCCCCGCGACACGCTTTATAACAAATACACCACCTGGCGGCCTGTGAAATTCTATTCCTCAATGCAATATTCGTTTGGAGAATACCGCTCTGGTGAAGATTGTAATTGTAAAGGAAAAGTTAGCCGAAGATACCTGAATGCAGTGGGTGGCCAGTTGTTTATGATGACAATGCCAAGAGCACCTTTTACGGCTTTTACCGCTTTTTACAAACGAAGTATTTTCGAGAAACTGGATGTAAAAGCGACTTATACTTTCGATTCCTTTTCTAAAAAAAATATTGGTTTAGGAATCGCAGGAACGATTGGAAAGTTTAATATTTACGCCCTTGTGGATAATCTTCTGGAATATAAAGATGTCACCAAAGCCAATAGTCTGGCCTTTCAATTCGGATTCAATTTCGTTTTTCAGGACCGGAACGATTAATGAAAAATATAAATTCCAATTTTTAAATTTCAAGTTTCAGGTTTCAGGTTTCAAGTTTCAGGTTTCAAGTTTCAGGTTTCAGGTTTCAAGTTTCAGGTTTCAGGTTTGGCTTTGGAATGCATTAGAATTTGTACTTTTTTAGTATTTAATTTACTGCGCCTTTATTGGAATTTGGAATTTAAAAATTGGAATTTATCTCCTAAATCATTTGTAAGATTTTTCCTGTAAATACAATTTTATGATTAACTTAGTGAACAAGTTGCCGATTTCAGGTTTCAGGTTTGGCTTTGGAATGCATTAGAATTTGTACTTTTTTAGTATTTAAATTTACTGCGCCTTTATTGGAATTTGGAATTTAAAAATTGGAATTTATCTCCTAAATCATTTGTAAGTTCTTTCCTGTAAATACAATTTTATGATTAAGTTAGTGAACAAGTTTCAGGTTTCAGGTTTGGCTTTGGAATGCATTAGAATTTGTACTTTTTTAGTATTTAAATTTACTATGCCTTTATTGGAATTTGGAATTTAAAAATTGGAATTTATCTCCTAAATCATTTGTAAGACCTTTCCTGTAAATACAATTTTATGATTAAGTTAGTGAACAAGTTGCCGATTTATTCACTACATTTGCACGCAATTCAACTAGAAATTGCAACATGATAGCACACAACTCCAAGATTATCGGCGAAGGTTTAACTTACGACGATGTATTATTAGTACCTAACTACTCGAATGTGCTTCCACGCGAAGTGAGTATCAAATCAAAATTTTCAAGAAACATAACACTAAACGTTCCAATAGTATCAGCTGCTATGGATACCGTTACCGAAAGTGCAATGGCTATTGCTATGGCGCAGGAAGGCGGAATTGGTGTTTTACATAAAAACATGACTATCGAGCAGCAGGCGGCGAAGGTTAGAAAAGTAAAACGTGCAGAAGCAGGGATGATTATTGATCCTGTAACTTTACCCATGACTTCTACCATTGCAGATGCTAAAAATGCCATGAAAGAATTCGGAATTGGCGGAATTCCAATTGTTGACGAAAACAGAATCCTAAAAGGAATCGTTACCAACCGTGATTTACGTTTCGAAAAAAACGGATCCCGGCCAATCGTAGAAGTAATGACAAGTACTAACCTGGTTACTGTAGCAGAAGGAACTTCATTAGAGCAGGCAGAAGTAGTTTTACAAGGCCATAAAATCGAAAAATTACCGGTTGTAAATGATAAATATGAATTAGTTGGTTTAATCACTTTCAGGGATATTACCAAACTGACTCAAAAACCAATCGCAAACAAAGACATCTTCGGACGTTTGAGAGTGGCGGCTGCCATTGGAGTTACCGGAGATGCTGTTGAAAGAGCCGCTGCATTAGTAGCTGCTGGTGTAGACGCCATCATTATCGATACAGCTCACGGACATACCGAAGGTGTTGTAAATACCTTAAAAGAAGTAAAATCAAGATTCCCGCAAATAGATGTAATCGTTGGAAACATCGCAACTCCGGAAGCAGCTAAGTATTTAGTAGAGAATGGTGCAGATGGTGTAAAAGTTGGAATCGGTCCCGGTTCTATCTGTACAACCCGTATCGTTGCAGGTGTTGGTTTTCCTCAGTTTTCTGCAGTTCTTGAAGTGGCAGCAGCTATAAAAGGAACAGGTGTTCCGGTTATCGCAGATGGCGGAATTCGTTATACAGGAGATATTCCAAAAGCAATTGCTGCCGGTGCCGACTGTGTAATGTTAGGTTCATTACTGGCAGGAACAAAAGAATCTCCGGGAGAAACAATCATTTTTGAAGGAAGAAAATTCAAATCCTACCGCGGAATGGGTTCTGTAGAAGCGATGCAGACAGGTTCTAAAGACCGTTATTTCCAGGACGTGGAAGACGATGTTAAAAAATTAGTTCCGGAAGGAATCGTAGGTCGTGTTCCATACAAAGGAGAATTAAACGAAAGTATGCTTCAGTTCATTGGCGGTCTTCGTGCCGGAATGGGATACTGTGGTTCTAAAGATATTCCGACTTTACAGGAAACAGGACGTTTTGTGAGAATCACGTCAAGCGGAATTACAGAAAGTCATCCTCATAATGTTACCATTACAAAAGAAGCTCCGAATTATTCCAGATAATTTTCAGCTTTCATCATAAAACAAAAGGCGTAAGATTTAAATTCTTACGCCTTTTATATTTAATTGAGAATCGAAATTCCATTATTCAATTCATCAATAAGAGCCTGATTTTGTTCTATTGCTTCGGCCTGTGCGCCAAACTGCATTTGTATCGAACCTCCTTTTCCGCTGTAGAAAAATCCCTGATACTTATATAGCATATCATTGTAATCCAGTTCACATTCAAAATAATTAACGTTTAAGTCCTTTATTTTCTTTTTATAGATTTTAAGATTTTTAATTTTGCCAAATTCCTTATATTCATCTTCAATAGTGCTTTTTAATTTTTTATCGCTAATGAAATAATCATACTCGATAAAATAGGCAGTCACTAAATTGTACTGATCATGAAATTCAACATCCCAGTCTGATGTATCTGCGCGTATCCATCTTTCAGGGGCGTATTTTATTTCATAAACTTTTTTTCGGCTGGTATAGGTCTCTAAATTTGAGTTTTTCTTAGTTTGTCCGATCATGCAGATGCCTGATAGCAAAAAAAGCAGTATTAGTTTTTTTGACATTTTTGGTAATGGTTATTATTTGTTCTTAATTAGCGCTATTTAACCCATCTTTTAATAAGAAGGTATTCAAAACGAAATTAAGAAATTAAAAATGACTTAGTTTAATAATTGATAATTTTTTGTAAAACCTTTGCGGCTTTGCAACTTTGTACCTCTATATAGAGCCTTCTCTAACTTTTTGATTGTCTAAAATATCTTTTAAGAAAGGTTTCACCTGAGTATCAATTTCCGATTCTGAAATATCTAAAGCTTTAGGATCTTTAACTAATGCAAACCAGGGTTTTGGTTCTCCAAAAGGATAACTTCCGAAAACAATAACGGGAGTTCCTTTTACTCTCACATTTTCGGAATCTTTCAGAATCCATTCATCGGCCCATTTGTACAGGTATTTGGCATCTTTTTCCAATAATCTAAGGCACGAATGCGAAGCAGGATAACCCGGCAATTCATATTGGTGAAATCCGACACCCAATTTGTTTTCGATGTTGAAGTTCCATTTTAAGTCCCATTCGTCATTAAAAGTACTGGTGGTTTTTTCGGCTTTCCAGTTGGTAAAAAATAATCCGGTTGGTGTCTGGTCTTTTTTTCTTCCCATATTGGTTGGCCCTGTATACACCAGTTCGCCGTTTTCGTAGGCAGCAAAAGTTTGAGCAGGGTAGGAGAAAATAAGTACTTTTGAAACTTCTTTTAAAGAAGCAACATGCAGCGGGAAAGGTAGGTAATATACTAAATCACCGCTAAAATCAGCAGGAATTATTATGGAATCCATTTTAGCAAGATTGGCTTTATCCGTTCTGTTTATCGCGTAAACGATAGCAGATTTAGCTGAATCACTTTTGTTGATTTCAAGCCATTCTTTTGTTTTTTCGAAATGAAAACCAAATGATTTTGGTTCCGTATATTCAACAGTTTTATGTGGTTTTGTTCCGGTTTTTTCTTGTGTAGTTTTTTCATTCTTTTTACAGGACCCCAACAAAACTAAAACAAGTAAAAGAAGGATATTGGAGGTATAGTATAACTTTTTCATAAATTGGTGTTTTGATTTGTGTAAAGTTATTTTAATAACCTCTCTAATCGCTTACACAATTTTCTGAATTGTTTATCTGATTAACATTTCCGATTTAGTAGAAAATTAGAAATATTTGCTGTCCATTCAGTTTTATTCTTTATCATATAGTTTTCATGTCCTGTTTTTTTGTAAATATTTAATTTTTTCGGACCCTTTAAGTTTTTGAAAATTTCATTTATTTCTTTTCTGCTGACACTTTTATCTTTTTCTCCATAAAGCAATAGAGTCGGACAAGTTATAGTAGTTGCATATTTTGTTGGATTGTGAGTAAATCCCCAAAATCCATTTTGAATTCCTCCCCAAAATAACAAGATGCTTGCCATTGGAAAAACCGGTGCATTGACTCTTCTGAATCTTGCACAAACTGTTTCATACATTGAACCAAATGGACACTCAAGTATTATTCCTGCAGGTTTTATTTTATTGTCATTAATACATTTCATAATGGCAACAGCACCCATCGAAGTGCCAAAGAGGTAGATGTTTTTTTCTCCATTTTGCTTCAAATAATCAAATGTGGTTTTTACTTCTTGTGCTTCTTTGTAGCCAATTGTCGTCTGATTCCCCTCTGAATTTCCGCTTCCCATAAAATCAACAAGCATCGTACTAAACCCTAATTTTATAAATTCATCTGATTTTTCCAGCATTTGAGATTTGTCACCTCCGTAACCATGAAATAATATAACAGTTCCTTTCGAATTAGCAGTTTTAATGTGCCAACACTCAATTTCTTTATTGCTTTTCAGTTTTAAAGTTTGATATTTTTGAGAAGGGAGTTTTATATTTTTTGGTTTTGGATTATTAACTCCAAAAAGTACAATTTTAGCTTTTTCAAGCGAAGATAATTTTTCAGGACTTTTAGTTTTTTCAGCTTTATTATTTGAAAAATGAGTGAATTTGTATGCATGGAAAAAACCTATACCATTCATTATTATAAAAATAATCAATAGTATCTTAATAATTATTTTTCCGTATTTAGGTAATTTCATTTAATTTTTCAGGTGAATTTCGTCTATTAAAAAATGCATATTTATAAGTCGGAAAAACTTAAATCAATCCTTTTATCTTAGCATATTGCAACAACATAATTGTTTTAGCATCCGTAATTTCACCCGACTCAATCATGGCATAGGCCTCATCAAAAGTATATTCGAGAACTTCAATGTTTTCCTGCTCGGCATCCAATCCGCCTCCTTCGTTCACTTTCATTGTTTCGTCGTATGCTCCAACAAACAGGTATAAAATTTCTGTTACAGAACCGGGCGACATATAGGTTTCAATCACTTTCTGAACTTTACTTAAGCGGTACCCCGTTTCTTCTTCCGTTTCACGAATCACCGCTTGTTCTGCATTATCCTTGTCTAAAAGTCCTGCGCAAACCTCGATCATCATTCCGGTTTTATTTCCGTTCAGGTAAGTCGGCAGACGAAATTGTCTCGTTAGAACAACTGTTTTTTTAGCGCTGTTGTATAGTAAAATTGCTGCTCCGTTGCCACGGTCATACACTTCACGAATATGGGATTCGGTTTTACCCTCGCTTTTTTTGTAGTCAAAAGTAACTTTGTTAAGTACGTACCAATTATCGGATAATAATTTAGTTTCGGTTATTTTAATTTCAGGGTTTTTTCTCATGATGAAAATAGTTTTGTATAAAAAAACGCCCTGTTATCAGAGCGTTTCGTATTTGTTATTTGGTTATCGTTTGTTTTCTGTCTGGCCCAACCGATACAATTTTGATTGGCACTCCCACTTCTGCTTCAATAAACTCAATATATTCTTTTAACTCGACTGGCAACTGCTCGTAAGTAGTCAATCCTGTTAAGTCAGCTTTCCATCCTTTAAATTCTTTATAAACCGGAGTTACATTTTCAGGCTCGATGTTATAAGGAAAGTGAGAAATGTTTTGTCCTTTATAGTTGTATTCAGTACAAACTTTCAAAGTTTCAAATCCCGAAAGTACATCACCTTTCATCATCATTAATTGCGTTACTCCGTTTACCTGAACAGCATATTTTAAAGCTACTAAATCCAGCCATCCGCAACGTCTTTGTCTTCCTGTAACAGAACCAAATTCGTTTCCTACTCTTGCCATTGTAGCACCCACTTCGTCAAAAAGTTCTGTTGGGAACGGTCCGCTGCCCACACGTGTAACGTAGGCTTTAAAGATTCCGTATACTTCTTTGATTTTATTAGGAGCAATTCCTAAACCGGTACAAGCTCCGGCAGCAGTAGTATTGGATGAAGTTACGAAAGGATATGTTCCGAAATCAACATCTAATAAAGATCCCTGCGCCCCTTCGCATAAAATAGATTTACCTGCTTTCTGAGCCTGGTAGATATATTCTTCACTGTCAATAAAATCTAATTTTTTTAATTCTTCAACAGCTTCAAAAAACTCTTTTTCAAGTTCTGCCAAATTATATTGAATTGCAACATCATAAAAAGCAATCATTGCTTCATGTTTGTCGGCTAATGCTCTGTATCTTTCTTTGAAGTCTTCTAATTCGATATCCCCCACACGCAATCCGTTTCTACCGGTTTTGTCCATGTAAGTCGGGCCAATTCCTTTTAGTGTAGAACCAATTTTTGCTTTTCCTTTTGATGCTTCCGAAGCTGCGTCTAATAAACGGTGTGTTGGTAAAATTAAATGTGCTTTTCTTGAAATGATCAGTTTGCTTTTGATGTCAAGGTTAAATTTCTCTAAGCCTTCAATTTCTTTTTGAAAAACTACCGGATCTATTACAACACCATTTCCAATGATGTTTATTGAATTTTTATGAAAAATCCCGGAAGGAATCGTTCTAAGAACGTGTTTAATTCCGTCAAATTCTAATGTATGTCCTGCATTTGGTCCTCCCTGAAAACGTGCAATAATATCATAATTTGAGGTAAGAACGTCAACAATTTTTCCTTTACCTTCATCTCCCCATTGTAATCCTAGTAATAAATCTACGGTCATTCTGTTTTAATTTGCGTTGAGACAATTTAAGTTGCCCTACTGATTAATGTAGTTAATTTTCTTTTTTTTATTTTTTTGAATAATTCCTTTCCGGACTATTGTTTTTGTTTTTTGTTTCCGTAAAAATACAATGAGTGATTGGTGATTTCAATATCAAAGATTTCCTCGATTGTTTTTTTGATGGTTTGAATTCTTGGATCGCAAAATTCAATCACTTCACCGGAATCGGTCATGATAATGTGATCGTGCTGCTTATCAAAATAAGATTTTTCATAATAAGCCTGATTTTGCCCAAATTGATGTTTTCTAACCAAAGCGCAGTCTAACAGTAACTCAATCGTGTTGTATAAGGTTGCCCTGCTCACACGGTAGTTCTTGTTTTTCATTTTGATATAAAGGTTTTCTATGTCAAAATGCTCTTCGCTATCGTAAATTTCCTGAAGTATAGCATAACGCTCAGGAGTTTTGCGATGCCCTTTCTGTTCAAGATACATTGTAAAAACATTTTTTACAATTTCTTGATTTTTAGTATTGTCAGTTGAAATTAGTGTCATAATCTGGCAAAGATAATTTTTTATTTTAATGAATAAAAGTTTACGGTTCAAAGTTTAACTTTCAAATCTCGATTTAGATGCTGTCAATACTCCTGTTTAAGGGTTTTGCGTCGTATTTTTTTTATTGATCGGAAGGAACTTAATTAACATATTTATTTTTATATGAGATAAAACTAACAAATTTTTTATTCGGCTTTTGTCATAAACATGTACCAGTTCCATTCCCATGTTTTTCCTTTATCAGCACTCATAGCCTGACTCCAGACCGGGTTTTTCTGGTCTCTGGCATCCCACCGGAATACCTGGATTACATTGCTGCCTTCAAAAATATCTTCCGAGAAAAAGTGTCCGACATTATTTTCAAAAGAACCAATGACAGGTTTATCGAGAACGCCTGTATTCGAATCCGACCAGTAAATGCTCCACAATTTTGTTGCAGGATTAAAAAGACGAACAGTCATTCCCTCAAAAGGTTCTCCGTCAAAAGTGGCCAGGAAATTATCAATGTTGCCAATTCCTTTCAGAATAGTGTACATTTCCTGAGTCGATGGAAATTCGATCCATTCGGTGCAGTTGCAAAGTCTCTTTTTTAGTTTTTTATTGATGATATTGGACTTGCCTTTAAAAAAATCAAAATCATTTTTAGAAGAAGATTCAGAGGCCTTAATGATAAGTGCTCCGTTTTCATCAAAATTTAATTCGGGTATTTTTAAATTGTCATTTTTCATTAGTTCTGATTTCCGAATACTTAGGTTCTGTATTCCCTGGTTACTTTATCCACGCCGTCAATTTTTTTGATGGCATTGATCATTTTTTTCAAAATGGTATTATTCTTCACAATTACCGCAATCTGGCCATGAAAAATTCCGGCATCCGTACTCAAAGAAATACTCTGAATATTCACACTCATATTGTTCGAAATTACCCTGGTCAATTGATTGGTAAGTCCGAGAACATCCATTCCGGTAATATTGATAATCGCTTTGAATTCTTCCTGAGACGAATCAATCCATTTCGCGCTCATAATACGGTACGCATAATTCGACTGCATTCCGATTGCATTCGGACAATCTTTTTTATGGACTTTAATCCCTTCGTTGATCGTTACAAAACCAAAAACATCGTCACCCGGAATTGGGTTGCAGCATTGTGAAAGCTTATAATCTAATTTATCATGCTCGGTTCCAAAAACCAGCATGTCGTAATTACTGCTGATGACAGGTTTGTGAATATCATCGTCAGCCGTATCCTTATTCCTTTTGATTTTATTTTTAAAGAAATTGATAATGGTATTGCCTTTTTGTGCGGCATAATCTTTTAATTGCTGATTTTCAATAGCCCCGATTCCAACTCTGTAAAATAAATCTAAGCTGGTCTTAAGCTTGAAGAAGTTCACCAACTCATTGATCACCTGTTCACTTATGGTAATTTTGAGATGTTTCAGTTTTCGGGTCAGTAATTCTTTTCCTTCTTCGGCAATTTTTTTGGTGTTCTCGTTAAGAACGTTTTTGATCTTATTTTTAGCTCTTGAAGTGGTCACATATTCCAGCCAGTTCACGGTTGGCTTCTGATTGGCAGAGGTAATAACTTCGACCTGGTCACCACTTTTCAGCTCGTGATTTAAAGGAACCAGACGACCGTTTACACGTGTTCCTCTGGTTTTAATCCCGATTTCGGAGTGAATGCTAAAAGCAAAATCAAGAGAAGTAGCTCCTTTCGGCAATGATTTGATTTCTCCTTTTGGCGTAAAGACGAAGATTTCTTTTGAATACAGATTCATTTTAAAATCCTCGACAAAATCAACCGCATTCGTTTCCTGATTTTCTAAAGCCTCACGGAGTAAATTCAGCCAGACATCCAGTCCGCTTTCTTCCGTGGCTCCATTTTTATATTTGTAATGTGCCGCGTATCCTTTTTCTGCAATTTCATCCATACGTTCGCTACGAACCTGTACTTCAACCCAACGGCCTTTCGGGCCCATAACGGTGATGTGCAGCGCTTCATAACCGGTTGATTTTGGAGAGGAAATCCAGTCGCGCAAACGGCTTGGGCTCGGTCTGTAATGATCTGTTACAATGGAATATATTTTCCAGGCTACGAATTTTTCATCGTGAGGATCTGATTTATAGACGATTCTAAGTGCGAATTTGTCGTATACTTCATCAAAGCTTACATTTTGTGCACGCATTTTTCGGCGAATCGAATAAATAGATTTCGGACGGCCTTTGATGATGTAATCAATGTTTTCGTTGTCTAACGATTTTTTCAGAACATCTGAAATATCTTTGATATAAGCATCCTGTTCTTCTTTTGTCTCCCTGATTTTGCTGACGATATCTTCGTAAACAGCCGGTTCGGTGTATTTTAAACCTAAGTCCTCGAGTTTGGTTTTGATATTGTAAAGTCCCAAACGGTGGGCGAGCGGGGCATAAATGTATAAGGTTTCGGATGCGATTTTGGTTTGTTTGTATTCCACCATCGAATCCATGGTTTGCATATTGTGCAGACGATCGGCCAGTTTGATTAAGATAACACGCACGTCATCGTTCAGGGTCAGGATCATTTTTCTGAAATTCTCTGCCTGCATGGAGGCATTCAGATCTTTCTGAACCATCGAAATCTTCGTAAGGCCTTCCACCAACTGTGCTACTTTCGGATTGAATAAGCGCTCAATATCTTCAACAGTTATGGGTGTATCTTCGACAACATCGTGTAATAAAGCCGCTGCAATTGAGGTCGCTCCCAAACCAATTTCGGAGGCCACAATTTTTGCAACTGCAATAGGATGAAAGATATACGCTTCCCCGGATTTGCGACGTTGTTCTTTATGGGCATCAACTGCTACATCAAAAGCCTTTCTGATTAGTTTTTTGTCAGCGGGTGATAAAGTCTGGTAACTTATTCGAAGTAATTCTTTGTATTCCTGCGCAATTGCTTTATTTTCTTTTTCAATATCTATTTCTATCATAACGGCATAGTTCAAGTACTAAAAATAAGCATAAGTTAGAACATACGCAAGGGAATGGATTGTAGATTTATGATATTAGATTTTAGATTTTAGATTGATAAAAAGGACTTCGACTTCGCTCAGTCTGACATGAAAATTTTAGAAAGAAAAAGTAAAAATTGTTTAGCCTTTTAAGAAAATAAGTCCGCAGGACTTTAATTTTCAATCTAAAATCTAAAATCTAAAATCTAAAATCTAAAATCTAAAATCAAAACCCCCTCTGGCGTTTCGCTTCAAAAATTAAAATGGCGGCTGCAACAGATACATTCATACTGTCGATTTCGCCCTGCATGGGAATGATGATATTTTGTGTGGCAGCATCACGCCATTCCTGAGTCAGGCCCGTGGCTTCTGTACCAACCACTAAGGCTGTCGGGGTGGTAAAATCCTGTGTGTGATAAGAAGTGGAATCTTGTAAAGTAGCGCAGTAAAAACCGATCTTTTTTTCTTTCAGAAAAGCAATAATTTCGGCGGTGGTGCCTGTAGCAATCTGATTGGTAAACAGGCAGCCTACGCTGGAACGAACGATATTTGGATTGTATAAATCACTTTTCGGGTTGGCGATCAGAACAGCATCTAAATTGGCAGCATCCGCAGTACGTAAAAGGGCACCGATATTTCCCGGTTTTTCGGGTGCTTCGGCTACTAAAATTAATGGATTAGCGGATAATTTTAGATCAGATAACTGCAATGATTTTGTTTTGGCGATAGCCAGAATGCCTTCAGTGGTATCACGATAGGCCAGTTTCTGATACACTTCTTTGTTGATTTCTATTAGCTGAAGCGGTGTGCCGATTAATTTCTGTATCTGATTTTCAGTAACTAATTCCGGTAAAAATAAAACCGTTTCTATTTCGTAACCGCCTTTTATGGCTATTGAAATTTCACGTAAACCTTCAATTAAAAATGTTCCGGTTTGCTTGCGGGCTTTTGCTTTTTCCTGCAGCAAAACAAGTGATTTTATAAACGGATTTTGGATTGAAGTAATTTGTTTCATTTTTTTTAAAGGTACTTAGGTTCTGAGGGGCTAAGGTACTGAGATTTTTTTAAAATTGGGGCAAAGGTTCAGCGTTGCAAAGGTCAATAGGTTTTCTTCTGTAAAGTTTTTAAAACCGTCAGTATTTAATAAATAAAAAAAGTCGCCACGAATTTCACGAATTTTCACGAATTAAAAATAGTGCAGATTCGTGAATTTGTTTCACCTTTTCGCTGTCGCTCGGTCACGAATTTGTACGAATTAAAAATTAGTGTAAATTCGTGAAATTCGTGGCATAAATACATCTAAATCCGTTTATTTCTCAAAAATTTCCTTAATCTCACTCGCAACAGGATGTGCTGCCGTAAAAGTGTATCCCATGATTTTGGCGATGGTTTGGGCAAATTGTTTTTGATAAAATTGAGATTCTGTTTTTATTTCGCCTTTTGGGGCAATTTCAGGGCCCATTGCGGCAAACCAAATTTCAGAGGCGCCGGCAATTTTGTCACCGTGGCTTGTCCATTCTGATTTTGTTTTATCGCCACGACCGTGATCTACTGTGATTAAGAGTGTCGTTTTGTTTTTATACTGGGGATCATTTTGTACAAAGTTCCAGATTTCTTTTATCCAGCTGTCTACCTGATTGGCGGCATCGAGATAAGATCTGTAATGTCCGGCATGTGCCCATTCGTCGGTTTCCCCGTAGGCAATGTAAAGTACTTTTGGTTTGTTGGTTTTGAGTTCGTTGATGGCTTCATAATGGGTAAAAACATCGAGGCACTCGTCCTCATGAAAGGGTTTAAAAGAATTATCACGCATTTCATTTAATACCTTCTGAACAGCGGTAGGTTTATTTCCTCCGACAGCATCAAAGGCTGAAATTACAGGAAAGTTACTTCTTTTTTCATTCAAAATCCGATCGAAAGCATCCCAAGCGCCAAAAGCGGCTGCTTTTCCTTTTATTTTGGATTGCTGGTTTAAAAACTCCAGCACATTCACATTTGGATTCGCCTTGTATGAATTAGAGTTGACCAAAAGATCCACATTGCCGGTCATAATTTCGCTGTAGCCCGGATAACTGAACCAATACGGATTCGAAACGTCAACTTTATTGCCTAAATCACGATTGCCGTAAATCTGACCTCTGGAAGCAATTTCAGACCATAAAAATGGCATCAGTTTTTTGCGGCTTTCTTTGGGATCTGCACTGTAGTATTTTTTGTAAATGTAAGTGCTGTCTCCCTGATTGAAGTTTTTATCATTGGCAATTGCAGCATCCATTCCTTTAAAAACTTCCTGCCATCTAAAACCGTCTGTGGTAATGATAATAATGTTTTCTGTTTTTTGTGCTTGAGACAACAGACTGGTGAAAATGCATAGAATTATAAATATCTTTTTCATATTTTTTTGATTATAAAGTTTGTAAAACAAAGATTCAAAGATTTTTTTTTAAAGATATTTAGAGCATGATAACAAAATATTATTTTATTTGTTCGTCATTTTTGAATATTTCTAATTTAAAATTATTTGAATCTTCCTTTATCCAATAGTCCACAATTAGATCCATATTTTCCATCAATTTGAGATATGAAAACACAGTTTTCAAATAATCACTTTCTTTTGTCAGTCCTTTCCATTTTTTAATTACCACTGTTATTCTTTTTTCTTTTACCTTGATTATTTCAAAATAAATTCCAATATGTAAATTTTCCTCTTTTTTTATATGAATTTCTTGTGAATTATAATTTTCTTGACAATTTTCAATTTTTATAAAATCTTTTTGTAAAATATTTATAAATTTTTTAGTTGCTGATAAATACAAATTCAAATCTTTAGAAGCTAGGAAAGCAAATACTTGCTGATAATGAATATTTGAATTTGATTCTTTAGATTTTAAATGAATAATTTCATTTCTAATTTTTTCAATTTCAAGTATTTGTCCAATTATAGTTCTGTTTTTTTCTATATCAAATTTTACATTGGGTATTTTAGTAATTACTTCTTCGATTTTTTCTTTAAAACTCACCCATCTTTCAATATTTTCTTTGTTAAGTTTAGTGATTTGTTCTTGAAATTTATTTGAATTTGATTTCTCGATTTTTGAATAAATAAAATCCTCGGGAATTATAAAATTAAGAAAAGCTTCTACTGAAAGATGAATAAATATAATCGCACTAATTCTATATTGTATGAAACGATTAAATATTGGTGTATCGATAAGCTTTACACGGTCGAATTTTTCTGATGCGATATAATGAAAAGTTTCAGCATATTTGTTAGTCAATTGAACTTGCTCATATGCTAAATCAAAATATGCTTGAATTAAATTGGGAGCAATCCCTGCAAAAACTATCCTTTTATTTATAAATGTTGTTGCCTGAAAAAAATCTCCGTCTTCATTAGCAAGTAATAAATTTGATTTATTCTGTTTTAGCTCTTGTTCCCAAATTTTTAGTGGTTTTTCATGTAAAGCTTGTTTTACTATTTTTTTTGTTTCTTCAGAATTATCATTTAAAATCTCAGTACTTACTTTAAAGACTTTCATTCCTTCAATTCGGGTTTTCTTCAAGTTCATACTTTTTAAATTTTTATTATAATCGAATATTTGTTAAGAACATTTTATAAAACCTGCTTATCTTAGAAAAAACCTACAAAATCCCCCTTGACTTAATCTCCAAATATTTATTGATAGCATCCAGGGTCAGGTTTTCCGGTTGCGTCAGGATGGAATGAATACCGTATTTTTTGAGTTCATTGGCAATTAAGCGCTTTTCGAACATGAATTTTTCAGCAATGACCTTATCGTATACTTCCTGAATCGTTTCGGTTTTTTTGTTGATGATTTGGTTCAGTTCGGTATTGCTGAAGAAAATAACGACCAGAAGATGGCTTTTTGCAATTCCTTTCAAATAAGGCAGCTGACGGTTCAGGCCATCCATGGTTTCGAAATTCGTGTACAAAATAATCAGACTTCTCTGGTTGATGTTCTTTTTGATGTCGACATACAATCTGCTATAGTCACTTTCAAAAAAATCAGTTTTGATATTGTATAGTGTTTCGAGGATTTTCTGCATTTGCGAGCCTCTTTTTTCGGCAAAAACCCTGTTTTCAACCTTTTTAGAAAAGGCAAAAATCCCTGCTTTGTCCTGCTTTTTCAGGATAACATTGGATAAAACCAGAGTTGAATTTATGGCATAATCCAGCAGACTTAAGCCGTTAAAAGGCATTTGCATACTGCGTCCTTTATCAATCGCCAGATAAACCGATTGCGATTTTTCGTCCTGAAACTGGTTGACCATTAATGCATTTTTCTTTGCTGTGGCTTTCCAGTTTAAGGTTCTAAGGTCATCGCCCTGAACGTATTCCTTAATTTGCTCAAATTCCATCGTATGTCCGATACGGCGGATTTTTTTAATTCCGTATTGAAAAAGGTTATTCGAAAAGGCAAACAAATCGTATTTTTTCAATTGAATGTAAGACGGATAGGTCGGAACCATCTGGTCTTTGTCGAAAGTAAATCGTCTTGAAATTAATTTTAGCGGGGAAGAAACATAAATATTCAGGTTCCCGAAATAATACTCACCACGTTCTGTCGGACGCAGCTCGTATTGGATGTCTTCGTGGGCAGAAGCTTTTATATTTTTCAGAATTTTGAAATCCCGTACCTGAAACTGAAAAGGAATCTCGTCAATTATCTTCACTGAAATTGGAAAAGTATACTGATTTTTTATCGCAATTTTGACCGGGTTTAAGTCCCCGTTCGAAAGCTTTTCCGGAGTATTTCTCGTTGCTTCAATGCCTGTTTTTGCTAAATACAAAAGCAGAATATCAAGCAATAGAAACGTACTTAAAACCAAAACAACAAACCAGACACCATCATATAAACGTGGAAAAATAAAAGCACAAACAAACATCCCTATAATACCTAAAAGCACATAGAAGAAGAAGTTGTTGAGATATAGGCTTTTTATGAATTTCATTTTTTTATTTTATGTTTTCAGTCTCGGTTTTTAGTCACGGTTTTCAGTCTCAGTCTCAGTCACAGTCTCAGTCACAGTCTCAGTCACAGTCTCAGTCACAGTCTCAGTCACAGTCGCAGTCTCAGTCTCAGTCACAGTCTCAGTTACAGTTTTCGGTTTTCAGTGTGCAAACTGTGACTGTGACTGAAAACTGCGACTCTTTTCTACCTCGGAATTTCAACTGTTTCGATGATCTGCTTAATGATCTCAGCACTTGTAATACCTTCCATTTCGCGTTCCGGTGTCACGATAACACGGTGCTGTAAAACAGGAACTGCTGCTTCTTTGATATCTTCGGGTGTTACAAAATCACGGCCACGAATGGCTGCAAAACCTTTGGATGCATTTAGTATGGCTATTGAGGCACGGGGAGAAGCTCCTAAGTATAAGAAAGCATTCTCACGGGTATTAACGACGATTCTGGCAATGTATTCCAACAGGTTCTGTTCGACCCTGATTTGTTTGATCAGTGCCTGATAGGCTTTGATTTCTTCCGCAGAAAGAATTGTTTTGATGGCTTCTAACTTACCGTGATCCTGTAACAAATGCTCCCTTTGAATGATCAGGATTTCTTCATCCAGTTTCGGATAATCGATGGTAATTTTGAATAAAAAACGGTCTAATTGTGCTTCCGGCAAACGATAGGTTCCTTCCTGCTCAATTGGGTTTTGCGTAGCAATTACCAGAAAAGGCGTTTCAAGGATATAAGCCGATCCGTCAATGGTGATCTGACGTTCTTCCATAACTTCAAAAAGGGCTGCCTGTGTTTTGGCAGGAGCACGGTTGATCTCGTCAATCAGAATCAGATTGGAGAAAATCGGCCCTTTTTTAAATTCAAATTCTGAATTTTTTAAATTAAAGATTGATGTTCCCAAAATATCAGAAGGCATTAAATCCGGTGTAAACTGAATTCGGCTAAAGCCAATATTTAAAGTTTTGGATAATAATTTAGCCGTAATCGTTTTGGCAACTCCCGGCACACCTTCCAGTAAAACATGCCCATTGGATAAAATAGCAACCAAAAGCTGGTCAATCATTTTATGCTGGCCGACAATTACCGTTTCAAGCTCTTTTTTGATCGTATTAACGTGCTCTAAAAGTGGCGCTAAATTTAATCGTGTTTCAAAATTTACGTTTTCGTTGGTAACTTCTGGTTCTGGTGTATTAAAATCGTCCATGTTTGGTATGTTTTCTTTTGAATGAATTTCTGTTAAAAATATTAATTTAAAATCTTTTCGATCGCATTATTAATCCGGATTAAATCTTCCTCGAGACTTCCGTGATAACTTTTCCGGTGTTCGTTGATCAAAAATACGAGTTCCCGAATATCATTTTCGTCTTTTCCGGACTTAT
Source organism: Flavobacterium sp. ENC (assembly GCF_020991415.1). Taxonomy (GTDB): domain Bacteria; phylum Bacteroidota; class Bacteroidia; order Flavobacteriales; family Flavobacteriaceae; genus Flavobacterium. The sequence continues at coordinate 177,442 of NZ_JAJMOY010000004.1, forward strand.
GGTGCAGTTTTGTGATAAAAGTATCATCGAGTTTTGTGGTATCGAGTAAATATTCATTTCTCATTCTTTCTAAAAAGTAAATGATTTTTTTATCGATAATATTATAATGATCTCCTTCCTGATAATATAAATTACCAATTGTCTTGGTGAAATCTACTGTTAGATTAGGTAATGGTTTCAGGATCGGAACAATTCTTTGTTTTCGTTTCGCATTAAAAAGAATAAAAATAAGCATTCCGATTAAAAATAAATACCAGGCCCATTTCAGTGCCGGCTGGCTTAAAATATACCGTAAAGGGGAATCCGAAATCGATTCGCTGTTTTGTCCTTTGGTGTACCAGTAAATATTGCCTTTCGGAACATAGGAAAGCACATTCTGGGTATATTGGTAATGATCTGCTTTTAGTAAATGATAATTGGTAAAAGCGACAGGCTGCAGGTGCAGATAAAAATAACCATTCACGTAAGGAACTTTAATGAAATTAACATGTTTTTGTTTTTCATTACCCTGATATCCTAAAACCGTGGTCGTTGAAGTGTCAATTTTAGCAAAATAATTTTCTGTATCAATGTCTTCAAAATGATATTTTTTTGGGGTTACTTTTTTGTTAGCCATCCACATTTTTGTATTAGGGACAGGAGCATGAAATTGGGTATTTAATTCAATTTTCAAACTGTCCAGTAAAGATTGTGGAAATGTTTGCATGCTCAGGAAGGCATTATTGCCATGAGACACAAAATAGAAAAGTTCTGTTACCGACTGATTGTCAATTTCTCCCGATGCAGCTATGTTCAGGAAAGTTCCTTTAATTTTATATTTCCCCTCGATTGTATCGGGTACATATTTGGAATCTAAAAATTCATAAGGCGTTATGGTGGAAACCCTTTCAATCTTTTGATTTTTTAAAATGCCGCTGATTTCCTTGTCAAAAATATACAATCCGTAAGGGATTTTATCATTAACAGAATAAGTGGGTCTCCAATCGATTGGTTTTTGCTTGTTCGAACTTGCAATTAAAATGATGGCAAAAACAAAAACCAGTATAGCGATGTAAATTTTGATAGACTTATTCATTGCCAAAGGTTTTTATGGAATTCTTAAAACGGTTTTCGGCTTTTTTGAAAGTGGTTTCATCAATTTCAAATTCACCGTACCAAATGTAGTTGTACAAATAGGACAAATACGTAAACTCTTCTTTATAAACGGGACTTTGAAGCTCGTACAAATAATCGGAATTGGTTTTTTCGATATCCCATTCGATATAATGATTCTGCGCCATCACCTTCAACAGCCAAAGATAATAGTAACGGATGGCAATTCTTTTTTCGCCTTTTTCGATACTTTCCTGAATCAGTTTTTTGAAGTCCAAAAGGTGAATGTTCTTCTCCAGTTCCGAATAGTAGATGGTTTTTTTGTTGGAATCTTTTCCGAAAATCCATCGTCCTTCTTTACCAACCAGGGCTTTTACAATCAGATATATCACAAAAACAATAATCAGCACAGCCAGTACTTTCATCAGGATTGCCACAAAATGGAGTGCTGCTTCAGGATTGTTAAAAGTGAATAAGCTTCTTAAAATTTCCGCCAGCCACTCTTTAAAATAATCCCAGGCGTTCTTTTCCGGTGCTTTGTATTCGTATACAAAATCGGAGTCGGTATATTTTTTTTTGAAATTTTTAGAAAAGGTTTTCCGTTCAACCGTAGTGGTATCGATTTTAATATCTTTCTCCGTGTATTTTACGGATGAAATTTTGGGAGGATCAATTGCAACGGTCACAGAATCCTGAGCATGGGAAATGCTGAAGAAAAATAGAAAAGATAAAACAAAGAAAATTTTATTCATTACCGGTTCTGATTAGGTCAATTTGGCTGATAGTTGTGTTTTTTTGTGAACGATATAGGGATAAACCAGATAATAATAGGAAATTACGCTTAAGGTAAAAAGGATAATAAAACTGCTGAGCCAGTTCGGCATATCAATAGAATACCGGGTGATAAAACCTTCCAGGAATCCGGCGCTTATGGTAAACGGAAATGTGCTCAGGAATATTTTGAAACTGTTTTTAAAGCCGATTTTAAAAGAATTTATTCTCGAAAAAGTCTTCGGAAAAAGAATAGAAGCGCCTAAAATAAATCCGGCACAAGTTTCAATTACAATAGCAAAAATTTCCATGGAACCGTGAATCCAGATTCCGCGGACGCTTTTCCAGAAAACGCCCTGTTCGTAAAAAAAGTATTGGAAAGATCCCAGCATAATGCAGTTTTGAAGGAAAATGTAAAAAGTTCCGATACCACCAAAAATGCCGTAAATATAACATCTTGCCCCAACATACAAATTGTTCATGGTGATGCCGATGAAACTTCCCCAGTTGCTTCCGGTTCCGTAGACGGCCATGGGATCTCCTTTTTTGATATTCTCGAGGGTCATGTTTACATAACCGTCACCTAAGATCAAACGGACAAAATTCTGATCGTATCTTGCCGAAATCACGCCTATTCCCACGGTTAGAAAGAAGAGGACGAATGAATACATAAGATACCGTCTATATTCGTAAACAAGCAGCGGAACTTCAGTTTTAAAAAATTCCATGAACCTGTTTTTCTCTGCCCGTTTGGTTTTGTAAATCTTCTGATAAATCTGTGAAGCCAGATGATTCAGGTAAACCACGGTTTTACTTTTGGGGTAATAAGTTTGCGCGTAAGATAAATCATTCATCATTTGAATGTATAAATTAGCTAACTCATCAGGATTTTTTTTAGCTTTACCGAAAATTGCCAGCTCAAATTCCAGCCATTTTTCTTTATTTTGTTTTATGAAGGCGATTTCTCTCATTAAGGGCTAAAATATAAAATATGTCAGAATTATCAATTAATACGACGCAAAATGTCAAAATAAATTTTAAAGCAGCTTCTGCCGGCGAGCGGATAGGGTCTTATTTTGTCGATTTAACCATTAAAATAGCCTACGGGATAGTGATTTCCCTCCTCTTTTTTTATTGGCTGCAATTGGGGAAATTACTGGATACCTTAGACAGCTGGTCCAGAATGTCCATTCTTTTGTTGCTTTATTTTCCGATTATCATTTATTCGATCACGCTGGAAAGCATTTTTGAGGGACAGACCATTGGCAAAAGACTAATAAAAATAAAAGTAGTTAAAATTGATGGTTATCAGGCTGGTTTTGGAGACTATCTGATGCGATGGTTTTTCAGGCTGATAGATATTTCAATTCTGAGCGGAATTATCGCTATGATAACAGTGGTTTCCAGTAAAAAAGGGCAGCGTCTGGGCGATATGGTGGCGGGTACGGCAGTCATTACCTTAAAAAATAAAATTAACATCAGCCATACGATTCTCGAAGAAATCGGTGATGCGTATGTGCCAACGTATCCTTTGGTGATTAAATTGTCTGATAATGATATGCGAATTATCAAAGAGACCTTTCAAAAAGCTGATCTTAGAAATGATTACGAAACGATTCACAAACTGGTTTCTAAAATTGAAAGCGTTTCCGGTATCAAAAACCAATCAGGAAATGAACGTGATTTCCTTCGGGTGATTTTAAAGGATTACAATTTTTACACACAGAACATGTAATACAATAATTTTAAAAATAACAAAGTAGTAATAAAAGGCGGAACCGAAAAGCCATAAGAGTAGGGTAACTTAAATAATTGAAGAGTATGAAAATTACAAAGATTTTTACGATTATAATGTTCCTTTTCTCAGTAGCCGGTTTTGCTCAGGGCGGAAGTAAAAAATTAGATAAAATAATAAAACGTGATTATCAGATTATTGAGTGTACTATTTCAAAAATGTCCGATAAAACAGTCGAATATTCTTTACCGGGAGAAACATTGCAGATCTCACTTGATGTTTCCCAGATCGCCAGAATTGATTTTTCAAGCGGCCGCTCCCAGACCTTCGATGTTGCTCCTGCGGGCAATGCCGGCAATAGCAGTTCACCAGGTCAGGTGATAACCAATGCAGAAATGAAAACCAATACGATTGCTGTACTGCCGGTTCCTTATGTAAATTCAGATAATCTGCAAAGCTCGGAAGATATGTCAAAATTTGCCCAGAATGACTTGTACAATAAATTATTAGACAAGTCGGCCAATATTTTACCGCTTACGGTACAGGATTTAAGAACGACAAACAGCTTACTGCACAAAGCCGGTATTGATCATAACAATATTGATGATACACCGATCCAGGACCTGGAAAGAATTTTGGGGGTTGACAATATTGTTGCTGCGAAGGTTTCGTTTACCATGTCTTCAAGTTCAACAGCTACGACCTATAACAGCGGAAATGCAAAAATTAGCGACAACGACAAAAAAATAAAAACAAACGATATTTCGACAACCACTGCCAATACGCAGATGTACTATTATTATACGGTGTATTTTGACATGTACAAAAACGGCACAAAAATTTATTCGCAAACCAGAAAGCCTTTCCTAAACCTGAAAGACAGCTGGATCGATTCTGTTTCGTATTTATTAAAAAGAAGTCCGATTTACGTAAAAAGATAGAAATTAAATCCAACCGGGAATTAAAATCCTGGCCGTTAAAAAGAGAAAATGTTTCATTTATTAGATATAATCGGTACCATGGCTTTTGCGATGTCCGGTGCCTTAACGGCCATGCATAAAAAGCTCGATCCGTTTGGGGTCTTTATTATTGCTTTTGTTACTGCCGTTGGCGGCGGAACACTCCGTGACGTTCTGATCGGCAGAACTCCGGTAGGCTGGATGCAGGACCTGCAATATGTATATGTGATAACTTTAGGTTTTGGACTGGCAATTCTTTTCAGGAAAAAATTTGATAAATTACGGACTTCCTTGTTTTTATTTGATACGATCGGGTTGGGTGTTTTTACATTAATTGGTTTGGAGAAAGGAATTTCCATTGGGCTGCATCCTGTTATTTGTATCGCTCTGGGAACAATGACAGCCTGTTTTGGCGGTGTGATACGGGATATTCTTTGCAACGAAATCCCAACTATTTTCAGAAGGGAAATCTATGCAACAATCTGTATTCTGGGCGGAATCGTATTCTTTATTCTGAAAAAACTGAATCTGGAAAATGATATTTTATATTTAGCGACTTCTGTTGTAATTATTTCAGTTCGGTTAATGGCAGTAAAATTCAAATGGTATTTACCGGCATTTGACCACAAATAAGATTTTAAATAATATATTAGCCGCCTTGAAGGTTAAGATCCTTAAACCTGTGGCAGGAAAATGACAAAATATACCGTAAGAAAATATCAAAAAAGTGATTATAAAACCTGGAATGCATTTGTTGCTCAGGCCAGGAATGCTACGTTTTTATTTCACAGGGATTTCATGGAATATCATGCGGACCGTTTTGAAGATTTTTCACTTTTGATTTTTGAAAATCAAAAAATAAAAGCAGTTTTACCTGCAAATAAAGCAGGAAATTCGATCCATTCGCATCAGGGATTAACGTACGGAGGACTGGTGTATGAGGGAAGTACAAAACTAGCCTCGATAATTGAAATTTTTAAGGCTATTTTATTTTTTCTAAAGGAAAATGAATTCGAAAAATTATATTTCAAAGCGATTCCGTTTATTTATCATCTCCAGCCTGCTGACGAAATTTTATATAGTTTGTTTTTAGCTGACGCCAAACTGGTCCGGCGCGATTCGCTTTCCGTAATTGATTTATCACAGGAAAAAAACATTTCAAAAATCAGGAAAAGAGGTTTTCAGAAAGCCATTTCAAATCAGTTGGTTTTAAAAGAAGAAAATGATTTTGAATCCTTTTGGAATGAAATCCTGATTCCGAATTTAGCCGACAAACACCAGGCAAAACCCGTTCATTCGATAGCCGAAATGAATCAGCTAAAAGCACTTTTTCCGAATAACATACATCAGTTTAATGTGTACTCCGATACTAAAATTGTGGCAGGAGCTACTATTTTTGAAACCGAAACGGTAGCGCATTGTCAGTATATTTCGAAAAATGAAAAGCAGGGCAACCTGGGCAGTTTAGATTACTTATTTCAGTATTTAATTCAGGAAAGATTTGCCGGAAAGAAGTTTTTCGATTTTGGAATTTCGAACGAAAATCAGGGGAAAAACCTTAACGAAGGATTATCGTACTGGAAAGAAAGTTTTGGTGCCGGTACTATAATTCATGATTTTTATGAAGTGGAAACCGCAAATTATAGTAAATTAGAAACCGTTCTTATCTAATCAGACAAACACATGATACCCTTTCTGGATCTTAAAAAAATAAACAAACCGTATGAAACTGCTTTTCAGGAAAAACTGAAGTCGGTTTTTGATAACGGCTGGTATATTTTAGGAAAAGAAGTAGAAACATTTGAAAAAGCTTTCGCTGCCTATTGTAAAACCGATTACTGTATTGGCACAGGAAATGGATTTGATGCTTTGGTGTTAATCTTTAAAGGTTATATAACATTAGGAAAACTGCAAAAAGGAGATGAAGTTATAGTGCCTGCCAATACCTATATTGCCAGTATTCTGGCCATTGTTGAAGCCGGTTTAGTGCCCGTTCTGGTGGAACCAAAATTAGAAACCTACAATCTTAATCCGGATTTGGTTCAGGAGAAAATCTCTCCGAAAACAAAAGCTATTCTGGCCGTACATTTATACGGACAACTGGCCGAAATGGATCAAATTAACGAAATTGCAAAACAGAATAATTTGATAGTGGTGGAAGATGCCGCACAATCGCATGGGGCTTTTGAAAATTCCAATAGGGTAAAAGTTCCAAATTCCAATAATGTCACTTGGAACAAAGACGAAAAGTCTTCAGGCGCAATGGCGTACAGCTTTTATCCGGGAAAAAATCTGGGTGCTTTAGGAGACGGGGGAGCGATAACTACAAACGATTCACAATTAGCAAAAGTGCTTTTTTCGCTGCGAAATTATGGTTCCGAAAAAAAATATTATAACGAGTACATTGGTGTGAATTCAAGACTGGATGAAATTCAGGCCTCATTTTTGAATTTAAAATTACCAAATTTAGATGCGGATAACGATAGACGCAGAAGTATAGCCAAAAGATATTTAAACGAAATAAAAAACGACAAAATAGTGCTTCCGGTTTGGGATTTTTCAAATAATCATGTCTTTCATTTGTTTGTTATCCGAACTTCAGATCGTGAAGGTTTACAGGAATATTTAACTCAGAAAACAATTCAGACCGTTATTCATTATCCAATTCCGGTACACAAGCAAAAAGCTTTCTCAGAGTGGAATCATTTATCATTCCCGATCACGGAAAAGATTCATCAAGAGGTCCTGAGTCTGCCCATGAGCCCTGTTTTGACAGAAAATGAAGTGGATTGTATTATTGATGTTTTAAATAGCTATTAATTTGAATTCCTTAAAAAAAATAATGCAGACCACTTTGTTTAAAATTACTTCTTTAAACAGTTTTAGTGTAGCGCTAAAAATAGGAATTGGCCTAATTACTTCTAAAATACTTGCCATTTTTGTTGGTCCCGGCGGTATGGCTTTGGTTGGGAATTTACGCAATTTTTTAACTTCCTTAGAGAGCATTTCCACACTTGGTTTTCAAAACGGAATAGTAAAATATGTAGCTGAAAACCAAAAGAACAAGAGTGAACTTCAAAAAATAATTGCTACCGTTTTTATAAGTTTAGTTACCGTTGCGGTTATTCTAAGCTTTGTTTTGTATTTTTTTGCGACATTCTGGAATGCTAAAATTTTCAGCAATCAATTGGATTATTCCCTTGTTTTTAAAATTTTAGCATTGGCCTTGCCCTGGTACGCCGTTTCGGTATTTTTACTGGCGATCTTAAACGGATTGAGCCAGTTTAAAAAAGTAATAGGAATCAATATTATCGGCAATGCCATTGGTTTGATTGTATCTGTTTTTATGATTTTACAATTTAAAACCCTCGGTGCTTTATTGGCAATTGTAATTACGCCTGCCATATTGTTTTTCGTCACTTTTTATTTTATAAATACGGAAATCAACTTTTTGGGATCGGTTCGTTTGCATTTGTTCGATTTTAAAATCATAAAAAATCTGTCTTCTTATTCTGTAATGGCGCTGGTTTCATCAGTTTTTGGCCCTGTTGTTTTTTTGGCCATCCGAAATAAAATTATCGAAAATTTAGGCATTGATCAGGCGGGCTTTTGGGAAACCATGACGCGTATATCTTCTTATTACCTGATGTTTGTAAGTACAATCTTGACCGTTTATTTTTTGCCAAAACTTTCAATCGCACAAACGAAGGAAGAAACTAAAACAGTGTTTTGGACATTTTATAAAACAATTTTACCTGTTTTTATCGGAGGACTACTTATGGTTTATTTTTCAAGATTTTTCATAATCAACGTATTGTTTACGAAAGAATTTTTACCGGTTACCAATTTGTTTTTCTGGCAATTGATTGGTGATGTTTTTAAAGTGGCCTCCCTAATTTTAGGATATCAGTTCTTCGCTAAAAAGTTAACGACAGCTTTTATAATTTCTGAGGTGTTTTCTCTGGCCGTTTTATATTTTGCCAGTTTGTTTTTTATGAAACATTACGGAATTGAAGGCGTAGTAATGGCTCAGGCCTTCGATAATTTTATGTATTGGATTGTTTTGTGTTTTTATTTTAGGAAGAGTTTGATTTAATCCTCATTCCACACACTCAGGTACTTCTCAGCAATTTTCACATAATCATGTTCTTTTTTTGGTAATATAGTCTTCTCTTTGTAATGCTAAATATTTTGAGTATTTATTATTTTAGCATTCGTAATTAAAACAGGATTTAATAACTTGGGAAACTCAACCCTAAAAATTATTTTTAGTAGCTAACTTAAATTGGATTAATGCTACTTTATATATTTATTTAATAGTTTTTTTTAAGCCTTAAAATACTATCAAATTCTATGCTATTTAATACCTTAAACTTTGCCCTCTTTTTTTCACTAGTATTTATATTATATTGGTTTGTATTTTATAAAAGTCTAAAATGGCAAAATTTATTTTTGTTGCTGTCTAGTTTGTTTTTTTATAGCTGCTGGGACTTAAGATTTACTTTCTTACTAGCTTTCTCTATTGGCTTAGATTTTTATACGGGAAAAAAGATATTTGATAATATAAATAATTCCCGCTTGAAAAAGCGATGGCTTTGGTTAAGTGTAATTCTTAATTTGAGTCTTCTGGGTTTATTTAAATATTACAATTTTTTTATAGATAATTTTTCAGAACTCTTTTCGGGGTTAGGACTTAAAATTAATACATGGACACTACAAATAATTTTGCCTGTAGGAATTTCATTTTATACTTTTCATGGATTATCATATGTAATTGATATTTATAAAGAGAAGATCAAGCCGGTAAACAGTATAATTGATTATGCTCTATTTGTCAGTTTTTTTCCTTTGTTAGTTGCTGGTCCAATAGAAAGAGCGCAACATCTTTTACCTCAAATTCAAAAAAAGAGAAGTTTTGATTATAACAATGCTGTTTGTGGATTAAGACAAATACTATGGGGATTAGTAAAAAAAGTGGTTATTGCAGATAACTGTGCCGAATATGTTAATTTAATTTTTGATAACCCATCCGATTATTCAGGGAGTACTTTGGTTATTGGGGCAATTTTATTCTCATTTCAAATCTACGGGGATTTTTCGGGTTATACAGATATTGCCATTGGAACTGCCCGACTATTAGGAATTGAATTATTGCAGAATTTCTCCTATCCTTATTTCTCACGTGATATAGCCGAATTTTGGAGAAGATGGCATATTTCTTTATCAAGCTGGTTTAGAGATTATGTCTATATACCCCTTGGGGGTTCACGTGGATCCAAATGGGAACAGGTAAGGAATGTTTTTATAGTTTTTATGCTAATTGGTTTTTGGCATGGCGCCAATTGGACTTTTATAATCTATGGGTTTATTAATTTTTTATATATTCTTCCTTTATTATTGCTACGCCAAAATAGAAAAAATATTGAAATAGTATCCGCTAGTGGCTTTGTAGCAAATAGTAAAGTTTTTTTTGATATTATCTTAACTTTTGGTTTAGTTACGTTCGCTAGAATCTTCTTTAGATCCAATACTGTAGGAGACGCTCTTTTTTATATATCTAAAATATTTTCTAATACCTTATTTACTTTTCCGGAAATATTTCCTAAAACAATAATTGCAGTTTTGTTTTTATTTATGTGTATTGAATGGAGCGGAAGGAAAAATTATTTTGCTATTGAAAAATTAGGATTGACCTGGGCAAAACCTATTAGGATCGGTTTTTATTATGTTTTGACGATACTAGTTTTATATTATTCCGGTAAGGATTTACAATTTATATATTTTCAATTTTAATGAAGAAATTAATAGGGAAGCTAATAGTTTTTTTACTACCAATTGTATTGGTATTTGTTTTTATAGAATGTTTTTACAGGGTCGTGCCCAATAATTATTCTTTCAAAAATGAAAATGTTCAGAAAAGATATGAAACAACAGAGGTCTTAATATTAGGAAATTCCCATACCTTTTATGGCTTGAATCCATTTTTTTTTGATAAACCGACATTTAATTTATCTAATATTAGTCAATCTTTATATTTTGATCAGCTTTTATTTGAAAAGCATTTAGATAAATTTAAAAAGCTCAAATGCGTTATTTTAAATATTGAATACACGAGTTTAAGTCAATTAAAAGATACAGGAGAAGACAGCTGGAGAAAATACTATTATAAAAGTTATATGGATTTGGATGTTCCAATAATCTCTAAGTTTGATTATGGGAACTATTTCGTATCATCGAAAAGACCGTTTAATAAAAATATAAAATTAGTGGATCGCTATTTTTCAGAAGGAACTCTTACCGATTGTGATGCAAATGGTTTTGGTACTAATTATACCAAAGAAAAGAGATTTTTAAATATAGATGAACTTGCAGCTAATACGATAAAACGTCATGAAGATAATTTGTTGGATTTTTCTGAAAATATCTCGGTAGTTGAATCAATTATTCATCAATGTAAAGAAAAAGGTATTGAAGTGATTTTAGTAACGATGCCTGTTTCAAGGGCATATTCTAAGAGAGTAAACAGATTTAAATTAAATAGGATTATAAAAACGGCTCAATTATTTGAAAAGAAAAATTTAAATGTGAGATACCTAAATTTATTTACCGATTCAAGATTTACAAATGATGATTTTTATGATCCGGATCATTTGCATACAAAGGGAGCCGAGAAATGCTCATTAATTGTAAACACTTTTAAAAAAAAATGTAATTTGTAATTTGATTCCCAATTGAAAGTTCATACAATTTCTTTTTTTAATTTGTACTCCAAACATTCAAATAGCGCTCAGCAATTTTTACATAATCATGCTCCTTTTCTATAAAAGCTCTGGCCCGCATGCCTATTGCAATTATTTCTTGGGGATTTTCGATTAAATAAGATAATTCAGCAACCAGATAATCTACATCCGGAAGTGCATTTACACAGACTCTTTCGGTAAGGTGGTAATAGTTTGTAAATTCAGTTTCGGCGCCTGTAAAAACCACTTTTCCTTTTGCCATTGCTTCCAGGGCATTGTATCCCTGATCGTACGAGTACACCTGATCTAATACAATTTGAGCATGATTGTAAAGGGTGATGTATTGTTTATAAGGAGCATTTTCAGTTTTGATGATACCTATTTTGTTGCCATATTTTTGCTGAATAATTTTAAGAGTTTCTTCGAAAAAAGGAGTTCCTTTTTTTATGCTGCTTGTATTATTTACGCCTAAAAAAATGATGACTTTTTGGACGCTATCCAACGGTTCAAAAGCAATTTTAGCGGTATTTACCGGATTCGGAATTAAGGTTTTTTCCGGTAATGGAATTTTATAATCCAAATCAGAAACCATGGTTTTGGAAACGCTTTCGCTTACAAAATCATATAAATCGCGGTATTTTTTTTGAGTGTATTTTAGTGAAAAACGATAATAAGAAGCAAGTTTCCTGTCTTTTAGCAAAGGTGTCAAAATAGAATATGGTAAAGAATCTTTTAGCATGAAATCGATTATGGGCGTGTCTTCACCGCAAACGAGCAGAAAACTTTTTTTATTCTGACGAAAGAGTTTTTTTAATAAAAATTTAGAAAAAAAAGGATAGGTTTCAATTGCGTTGGAATTGATCAACTGAACGACATCATACTCTTTTAATCGGGGTAAAAACAACCAGAAACGAATTCCTTTTTCAGCCAGTGGCAAATCTAGTTTGAAAAGACGGAACAGAATTTTGTTTAAAAATATTAAAAGCTTGTTCTCCATAAAATACCTGGGAAAAATAGAATAGTCCACGGGAAATTGCTTAAAACTATCCCCTGTTGCAATAATGGTGACCTCATGCTGCAGCACTTCCAGTCCTTCTTTTAAAGAATTATGCAGCCTGCTATATTCTCCTACCAATAGTACTTTCATTTGTGACGGAAATATTTATATTTACGTAAATATATATGAAAATGTCAAATGTTTTTTCTGAAAAGGACTTCGAAATTTTAATTGCTACCAAAGATAGAAGCAATTTTGATTTTTTGATGCCTATGTTTCCGTTTCAGCATTTTTCAAATTTCAATATTTTGATTGTAAATCAATCGAAAAATAAGATTTTGTCTTCTGATTTTGAATTTGTTAAGGTAATTAATAGTACTGAGAAAGGTCTGTCTAAAAGCAGGAACAAAGCCATTCAGAATGCCTCAAAAAAAATCTGTTTAATCACCGATGATGATGTTGTTTTTGCAGAAAACTTCAGAAGCCATATTCTTTTAGCTTTCCAAAATCAGGATAAAGCAGACATCATTACCTTTAATCATCAGCGGATTGGTGCTTTGCAGCCGCAGAAAAAATGGAATTCACCTTTTAAGCATAATTCAAAAACCATATGGAGTGTAAGTTCCATTGAAATTGCATTCAAACTAACAGAGATAAAAAAAAAGAATATCGCTTTTGACACCAATTTTGGACTGGGTTCTTTTTTTGAAACTGCCGAAGAATTTTTATTTTTAAAAACAGCCTTAAATCAAAAGGGGAACGTTTATTTTAGCCCGGAAATTATAGTTTCGCATCCTGAATTTTCATCCGGAAAAGACGAAGGATCTGATACTTTAATTTATTCGAGAGCGGCCTTGTTTTATAAACTGCATGGAAGTTTTGCTTTGGTCTGGCTGGCCAAATATGTCTTTTTTTTGATTAGAAAAAAGTACATTCGCTTTTCTGAAGCTGGAGAAAAATATAAAACCGGTTTAGCAGGAATCGCAAAATTCAGAGAAATAACGAAACATAAACTATGACTACAATTACTGATATTCAGTTAATCGAAATTCCAAAAATTCAGGACAGGCGTGGCAATCTTTCGGTTATAGAAGGGGATACAATTCCATTTGCCTCAAAAAGAGTCTATTATTTATATGATGTTCCAAGCGGAAGTAAGCGCGGTGGACATGCCCATAAAAATCAAAAAGCATTTTTGATTGCATTAAGCGGAAGTTTCGATGTAGTCCTAAAAGACGGAAAATCATCTCAAATAGTGACACTAAATAAGCCTAATTTAGGCTTATTAATCGTAGAAGGGATCTGGCGGGAATTACAAAATTTTTCTTCCGGGGCAGTTTGCCTGGTTTTGGCTTCGGACGAATTTGACGAAGAAGATTACATCAGGGAATATAAAAATTTCAAACTATTTAAAAACCGATGATCCTATACCAAGGTCAGCCATTTTTAATTTTATCTGAATCGACAGCCATAATAAAGAGGAGGGAAGGCTTAGTATAAATCTTTTTTTGAAGCCTATTTTCCCTAAATCAATTCCGGTATAAAAGTGAGTAAAAAGGGCTTTGTTGCCGGTTAATTTGCTTTTTATGGCGAGCGAAAATCGATTTAAATCTAAATAATACTTCAGGTCAGCATTGGTTTTTTCAAGTGCTGTAAATTTCGAAAAATCCATTTTTGCATGCAGCAATGTATCGTCCTTCGACAGGCTGTTGTTGTCATAGACGTAACGCGCGAGAATGTTCCAGGAAAATAAAACGGGATAAACCAATCCGATTCTAATCCAGAGATCGGTATCCTGACCGCTTTTTATTTTGGGGTCAAAAACTCCGATTTCTTCAAAAATGCTTTTGTGAAATACCGCGCAGGAAGTACAAATAATAGGTTCTTTTGTACTGGCGCTAAAGTAATTTACAAGTTCGGAACTATCTGTTTTGGGTATCGAATATTGAGCAGCAAATACTTTTTTTGAAGTTTCAATTTCAATCGCGGCACTAAAAACTTTTTGTTCCGGAAACTGCCTGATTTGTTCAAACATTACCTGCAGGAAATCAGGGTACCAGTAATCATCAGCATCAAGAAAAGTAATGTGTTGTGCGCTGGCTTTTTCAATACCGAAATTTCTTGCCAGTGAAACGCCTTCATTCTTTTTGGAATAATACTGAATTCGGGGATCTTTAAACTGAAGCGCTTTTGTCTCACTGCTGTCCGTTGATCCATCATTCACCAGAATCACTTCATAATCCTGAAAAGTCTGAGCCAGCACACTCTGTATCGTATTTTCGATAAAGTTTTCTTTGTTGTATAACGGAATAATGATAGAAAAAAACGGCATTTATTTAGTTTTCAAGGTACAATAATATCCCAATCGGTAAAGATCAAATAGCAATAGTGATGGCTTTCTACCTAACAATTGCTTCAAAAATAAAGGTTTTGTTATTCTAAAACAAAAAGCAACTAAAGGTTGAAGATAATATTTTTTAAGGATTTGAAAGTAATGCGATAGCTTTACGTATTCAGTTGAAATTAAATTTGAATCTGTGAGGTTCTTCAAGGCAACAACAGCTTCTTCAGATTTTCTTAAAAATGTCTGGCTGTGTTCTAATCCCAGATGATAGACAGGGTTTTCAAAATGAACAATGGCTATCTGATTTTGCATTAATTCAAATGAAAATAATGTATCTTCATGCCTTAAATTTGGAATACTTTCATTAAAATTTACTTCCGAGAAAATACTTTTTTTGATCAGAAAGTTCAGCGTCAAAAATGAAATATAGGGGCTTTTATTCCGATCTGAAACTGTCAGGGCTTCTCTTTTTGTACCATAAATCCATCGTAAAACTTCATCTCCGGAAGGTTGAATATCCTGATAGCGAATTCCACCATAAACGATTTTTTTACTATCGTTTATTTGGGAAATATAATTTGATATAAAATTTTCGTGTACAGGAATTGTGTCAGCATCTAAAAAAAGCAAGTTGTCATAAATTGCTTTTTGAGCCAGTAAATTTCGAATGGCACTGCGGCCGATATTTTTTTCTAAAATGGAATAACCAGTATTTTTTAATTTACTAATCTCTTGATTTTCACTTAAAAATTTTTGAGAACCATCATCCAGACAAATAATTTCAAAAGGGATTTCGCATTCTAAAACCTGACGGTGTAAAGTCGCTACGAGAGGGCAAATATTATAATTATAAACTGGAATTAGAATTGAAAGCATTACACGCTGCGCTGTACCACTTCAAAAATTCTTTCGTCCTCACATTTTAAAGTTTTAGACGGGAATTTCATTAATAAGGCATAATCGTGCGTAGCCATGATAACCGTTTTACCGTTGGCGTTGATTTTTTTCAAGACCTCCAATACTTCAGAACTCGTTTGCGGATCAAGGTTTCCGGTTGGCTCATCGGCCAGTATAAATTCAGGATCGTTTAGCAATGCTCGTGCAATGGCAACACGTTGTTGTTCTCCTCCGGAAAGCTGGTGAGGCATTTTGTTTACAAATTCTTTCATTCCGACTTTGTCCAGAACTTCATCGATTTTGTGTTCCATGGCGTCTTTTTCATGCCATCCGGTTGCTTTTAATACAAAAAGCATATTGTCTTTTACAGAACGGTCCGGCAGTAATTTAAAATCCTGGAAAACAATTCCAATTTTACGTCTCAAAAACGGAATTTCACTTTCCTTTAAAGTCGCCAGATCAAATTCAACGATATGGCCTTCTCCTTCGCTTAAAGGCAAATCACCGTACAAAGTTTTCATGAAACTACTTTTTCCCGAACCGGTTTTTCCAATGATGTAGATGAACTCACCATGCTGAACATCTAAATTAATATGAGATAAAATTTTTCTTCCTTCCTGATATATAGTGACTTCTTTAAGAGACAGTACGATTTGTGACATAATAAATTGATTTGAATGGTAAAAGTAATAAGATAACGGATGGATTCAAAATAAATTTCAATCATTTCTGAAGAAAACCTATAATAGAAAGAAATAAAAAAGCAGACCCTGTAAGCGATATAAGTTCATTTTAGAGAATGCTGTGGCAGGTTTTTGATATTGAATTCTGAAGCAATAAGTACGTTATAAAAATATTTAGCCCGTGAAAAATTGAACCACATAAGTGATGTAAGTTCATTTTAGGAAATGATGGCGAAAGTTTTTGGCATTGAATTCTAAAGAAATATGTACGTTATAAAAGTTTTTAGCCCGTGAAAAATTGAACCACATAAGCGATGTAAGTTCATTTTAGGAAATGATGGCGAAAGTTTTTTGCATTGAATTCTAAAGAAATATGTACGTTATAAAAGTTTTTAGCTCTTGAAAAATTGAACCACATAAGCGATATAAGTTCATTTTAGGAAATGATGGGTAAGGTTTTTATTTATGAAATTGATATACTCTCAATCTCATGGAGCGCTTTGTTAAAGAGTCTTACTTATAATAACTTACACAACTTATATGGTTAAGAGATATGCTTGCAGAAGCTGTCAGATATAAGTTTTTAAAATGTTTTTTTATAATAAAAGGCGGAAACGTTTCGTTATAAACGGTATTAAATGATAAATTTGAATACTAAATAACAATAAAATGCGTAAACTTTTCTGGTTCTTTTTACTACCAATTGTCCTTTTTTCGACCCTGGTATCGGCGCAAAAATCAGCTATATATACCTACGATTTAAAGGATTTTGACAAAGCACTGGCTTTATACAATGACAAACAATACGCTTCGGCACAACATATTTTTGAATATGTAAAGAATAGCGCCACAACAGAAGAAGTTCAGTCTGATTGTGCGTATTATATCGCCAACTGCGCCATCAGGACCAATCAGGCGAATGCTGATGCACTGATGGAAAAGTTTGTAACCGACTATCCGACAAGTACAAAACAAAATCAGGCGTATGTAGAAGTGGCTCATTTTTTCTTCGAACAGGGCAATTATCCGAAAGCTTTGCAGTGGTTTGACAAGGTAGATGAAAGCTATATGAGCAAGTCTGATCTGGATAAATTCAACTTTCAGAAAGGATACAGTTATTTTAATGCTAAAAACAAAAAAGAAGCAACAACCTATTTCAATAAGGTAGTGAATTCTCCCGAGTTTGGTTCTCAGGCTAAATATTACTTAGGGTTTATGGCATATGAAGGAGACGATTACAAAGAAGCGACGAAATATTTTGATGAAGTTTCAGGCGAAGAAAAATACAAAGAAAAGCTGTCGTACTATCAGGCCGATAT
This sequence comes from Flavobacterium sp. ENC, assembly GCF_020991415.1. GTDB lineage: Bacteria > Bacteroidota > Bacteroidia > Flavobacteriales > Flavobacteriaceae > Flavobacterium. The sequence goes on from NZ_JAJMOY010000004.1 coordinate 194,979, forward strand.
GAATTTCAAATTAGGAAATTTCCAAAAAGCAATTGATTTGGGCCAAAAGGCAATGGGGAAATCAAATGCCCTTGAGCAATCGGAATTGAATAAAATTATTGGGGAAAGTTATTTCAACTTAAAACAATACGACAAAGCGATTCCGTTTTTACAGGAATACAAAGGAAGAAAAGGAAAATGGAATAACACCGATTTTTATCAGCTGGGGTATGCTTATTATGAGCAAAAAAACTACGAAAGTGCGATTTCCCAATTCAATAAAATTATTGAAGGAAAAGATTTCGTAGCCCAAAATGCCTATTATCATTTAGGTCTGAGTTACCTGAATACCGGGAAAAAACAAGAGGCATTAAATGCTTTCAAAAACGCTTCCGAAATGGATTTCAACACCCAGATTCAGGAAGACGCCGCTTTAAATTATGCTAAACTGAGTTATGAAATCGGAAATGCGTACCAAACCGTTCCCGGAATTCTGCTTGATTTCTTAAAAAAATACCCAAACAATTCCAGCAGATCAGAAGTAGAAAAACTACTGGTGGATTCGTATATCTCTTCAAAAAATTACAAGGAAGCTTTAGTTTTACTGGAGAAAAACCGAACTCCCGAAAATAAATTAGCCTACCAGAAAGTCCTTTTTTACAGAGGTGTGGAATTGTACAATGAAGCCAATTATGATGAAGCACTAAAAATGTTCAATAGCGCTGTCAAAGAACAAAAAAATCCTGACTTTACGGCCAGGGCTACCTTCTGGAAAGCAGAATCGGAATATGTGACCGATGATTTTAAGGCTGCTTTACTGAGTTACAAACAATTTGCGGGACTGGCTGCGGCAAAAACAACTGACGAATACAAAAACATCAATTACAATATTGCCTACACTTATTTTAAACTGAAAGAATACGATCAGGCCGGTACTTATTTTCAGGCCCAAATTGATACTTCGAAAGAAGATAAAGTACGTTTAAATGATTCGTACCTGCGTTTAGGAGACTGCCGATTCGTGAGTGCCAAATACGGCCCGGCCATGGAAGCGTACGCCAAAGCCATGGAAGCAAAAGGCGTTGATGCGGATTATGCGCAATATCAAAAAGCACTTTCCTACGGCTTTATGTCTAAAAATGATAAAAAAATCGAAGAACTGAATAATTTCCTGCTGATGTATAAAAAATCATCCTACAGGGACGACGCTTTGTATGAATTAGGAAATACTTACGTTGCCCAGAAAAAGAATGATTTAGCCATTAAAACATACGATCAGTTGATTTCTGAATACAAAAACGGAGCATTTACTTCAAAATCAATCCTGAAACAGGGTTTGGTGTACTACAATACAGATCGTGACAATGAAGCTTTAGTAAAATTTAAAAAAGTTGCTGCCGAGTTTCCAAAAACACCGGAAGCTTTAGAAGCAGTCTCAACTGCCAGATTAATCTATGTTGATTCCGGAAAAGTAGACGAATATGCCACCTGGGTGCGCACGCTGGATTTTGTCGCGGTGACAGATGCAGAACTCGATAACGATACATACGAAGGAGCTTTTAAACAATACAGTCAGAATAACAGCAAAGTGGCTATTACCGGTTTTACAGGTTACATCAGCAAATTCCCAACCGGAATTCATGCGTTGGAGGCAAACTATTATTTAGCACAATTGTATTATGCAGAAGGCTCGGAAACGAAATCGGTTGCCAATTACCAATATGTAACCGATCAGCCGAGAAATGAATTTACGGAGCAGTCCTTAAACAGACTGGCCCAGATTTTCCTGAAAGCAAAAGATTGTGACAAATCGATTCCGGTATTGGTTCGTTTAGATAATGAAGCCGATGTTGCCCAGAACCAAAACTTCGCACAGGCCAATCTGATGAAGTGTTACTACGATAAAAAAGATTATACAAATGCAGTAGTCTACGCTGACAAAGTACTGCAAAATCCAAAAGCAGATGCAAACGTAAAAGCAGATGCACAGATTATCGTAGCCCGTGCCGCAATACAGACCGGTGATGAAGACAAAGCCAAAGCAGCCTATGCTAAATTGTCAACAACCTCAAAAGGAGAACTGGCCGCAGAAGCGCTGTATTATGATGCCTACTTTAAAACCAAAGAGGGCAAATTTGATGCTTCCAATGTGGCAGTTCAGAAATTAGCGAAGAGTTATTCTGCTTATAAATATTACGGTGCGAAAAGTCTGGTGCTGATGGCCAGAAATTTCTACGGACTGAAAGACAGCTATCAGGCCACGTACATTTTAGATAACGTCATCAATAATTTCACCGATTATCCGGATGTAGTCGAAGAAGCGAAAAGAGAACTGAGCGCTATTAAACTGGAAGAGTCTAAAACGAATTCATCGATTACTAAATAAGAATATAGAAGAAAGAATATAAATCGTAGAAAATAGAGGTAGATGAGGAAAAATCTATTTTCTATGTTCTTTTCTCTATACTCTCTTTAAAAAACAGAAAAATGACTTTACCCTTTTATATCATTGATGTTTTTGCTGAAAATAAATATGCCGGGAATCAACTGGCGGTTTTTTTAGAAGCAGGAAATCTAAGTTCGGAAGAAATGCAAAGGATCGCCAAAGAAATCAATTTTGCCGAGAGTACTTTTATTACAAAGCTGGATTTTGAAAATAATAGCGCAGAGATCAGAATTTTTACGCCGGCAAGCGAAATGAAATTTGCAGGGCATCCCATTATCGGAACTTCATGGGTGCTGATTCATAAAATATTCAAAAATGAACCTGATGCCATTACACTGAAAGTTCCGATTGGAGAAATTGCAATTCGTAAAACAGAAGATTTAATTTGGTTACAAGCGGCTCAGCCGGAATTTTTAAATGTTTTCGATAAGGAAGACTTTTTATCCTTCAGTACTTTAAAAAGTGAAGATTTTGAGGATCAGTATCCTATTCAGGAAGTGACCACCGGAAGTGCTTTTGTGATCGTTCCGCTTAAAGATCAAAAAGCTTTGGAGGCATTGGTTTTAGACAAAGATAAAACGAATGAATGGCTGATGAAAAATTGCAAAACAAATCACAGAGCCTTATATTTTTATTGCCTGGAAGATTCCAAAATAATAAGCAGAATGCTTTGTGTAGAATACAATCAACTCGTGGAAGATGCGGCAACAGGAAGTGCTAGTACCTGCCTACAGGCTTTTCTTCTGAAATACCATTCCGCTAAAATAGAGACGATAAACCATCAGGGCGATTTTATAAACCGACCGTCCCGAATTTATTTTAAAGGAGAATTGACAGAGAACGAGTATACGATACAAATTGGAGGAAAATCTCAATTTATTGCCAAAGGAGATTGGGAAGCATAATAATTAGAAAATTAGAAAATTTGATAATGTAATAACTAATTGTAAAAAGACATTTTGCATTTCACCAATTAGATTTTACAAAATAAAATAAATATGAAAATGAATTTCAATAATAAAACGATCCTTTTGATTTTGCTGTTTGCTGTTCAGCTTTCCTTTTCGCAGACGAAAGAAGAAAGTATCGGGACAGAAACGGTAAATGTGGTAAAGCCTTATTCGCCGACAGTCTCAGACGCTTTTAAGGTAAAAGAAACACCTTCGCTTGACGATGCGGGAAACCAGCCCAAAGAAACGATTAAATACAGTATTTTGTCTGTTCCGGTGGCTTCCACTTTTACGCCTTCAAAAGGAAAAGCAGAAGGCGTAGAGAAGTCTAAACAGGAACGTTTGTTTAGCAATTATGCGACTGTAGGAGTAGGGAATTATTCGACTTTAAATGCGGAATTGTTTGTAACACAGGATTTAGGAAATAACGATTACCTTTCCGGAATGTTCCGCCATCATTCGTCTCAGGGAGGCATAAAAGACGCAGAACTGAATGACGAATTCTATGATACCGCTTTAAATATTGGCTACGGTGCCAACAATCGCGATATGTCCTGGGCCATCGATTTAGGATATCAAAATCAGATTTACAACTGGTACGGTTTGCCTGCTGCCTTTGGTTCAGCTTTGCTTCCCGGCGAGCGTTTGGAGCTGGTTGATAAAATCAATCCGAATCACTCGTACAACACCATTTCCTTAGGTGGGAATATTGATTTTACGGAAGGTGTTTTTAATAAAATAACTACCCGATTTACCCATTTCTCCGATAGTTTTTCTTCTTCTGAAAACAGGTTTTACCTAAAACCATCGTTTAAAGTAGACGTGATGGACCAGTCTATCAATACCAATATTATTGTAGATCACGTAAGCGGAAGTTTCGAAAATAATTATGCGAATGATAATACGGAGCCTTTAAAATACAGCCTGACTAATTTTGGAATTGAGCCTAGTTTTGTGATTCTTGAAAACGACTGGACATTAGAGTTAGGGGCAGGATTGTTTTACGGTCTGGACTCTGAAAACAGCGGGAATAAATTTTATATTTATCCAAAAGTAAATGCTTCTTATAAATTAGTAGGTGACCTGATGATCTTTTATGCCGGAGCAAATGGTAGCCTGAATCAGAATTCCTATGCTGATTTTGTAACCGAAAACCCATTTCTTTCTCCAACGCTTAACATGAGGCCTACTAGTAATCAATACACTGTTTTTGCAGGATTGAAAGGGAAACTGGCCAATAATATCAATTATAACGTAACAGGTTCTTATCTGAATGAAAAGAATAAAGCATTGTTTAAAAGCAATGATTACACAGAAGACCTTGCGAATGAAAATTACGCCTACGGAAACTCTTTCGGAGTGGTGTATCAGGACGTAAGAACATTTCGTTTTTATGGGGAACTAAAAGCTGATTTTTCTGAAAATGTTACTTTTGGAATCAACGGAACTTTTAACAGCTACAAAAATGACGGTGCTTTAGAAGCCTGGAATTTACCAACAATCAAAGTAAGCTCAAACCTGGATGTCAATATCACCAAACAATGGTATGCCGGCCTGAATGTTTTTTATGTGGGAGAACGCAAGGATATGCAGTCGAATTTAGATTTTGCTACAGATCCTGTTATTGTAACTTTAAAAAGCTATTTTGATGCCAATGCGCATTTAGGATACAAATATAGTGAGCGTCTGACTTTCTTCTTAAAACTGAATAATATCGGAAATCAGGCTTACGAAAAATGGCTGAATTATCCCGTACAGGGATTTCAGGTGTTAGGTGGTGCCAATTATAAATTCGATTTTTAATTTTTTTTTACCGCAAAGGGCGCTAAGTTTTACGCAGGGTTCGCTAAGTCTTTAAAGAGATTCAGCGAACTTTGCTTTTAGTTAGCCACGAATGACACGAATTCTCACGAATCGACGCCTTATAAATTAATTGAAGTAGAATAATCCTTTTAATCAGTGAAAAAAAATTAGTGCAAATTTGTGTAATTTGTGGCCGAAAAAAGAAGAACCTTTGCATCTTTGTACCTTAGAACCTCAGTCCCTAAAAAAATGGAATTCAAACAAAAAATACATACGCATTATTTACAAATGGTCCAGGACCGGATAGATGTTTTCAGGGACATGATTTCGGCTTTGACTGAAGATTCTAAAAACGATGCAAAAGGTTCGGCCGGCGACAAGCATGAAACGGCACTGTCGATGATGCATATCGAGCAGGAAAAACTGACCAATAAACTAAAAGAAGCAATCGCTCAAAAAGCAATTTTAGATAAGATTGATGCCACCAAAACAGCAGAAAATATTATTTCCGGAAGTCTGGTCAAAGCCAACGGAATTTACCTGTACTTAAGCGTTGCCCTTCCCAAAATCACAATCGACGGTATAAATGTGATCGCCCTTTCACCTCAATCCCCTTTAGGTTCGCATTTAATGGGAAATAAAGTGGGGTTTCAGTTTGAGATTAATAAAACGCATTATACGATCGAGAGTGTTTTATAAAAATCCACGTCATTTATTCTTTTTCAGATAATTAAAAACAGCGGTAAATCTGCTTAATCTGCCAAATCTGCGTGCCACATCTGCAGCGTAGAAATATGCTTACCTCTAAAATAATAATGTATTTATGAGCGTATCCACACGACAAGATTTTAGAAATAGCATTTTTTAAAGAATATCTATTCCTTCTATTTGTAATCTTTCATTATATTTAAAACATCATTCGTTATAATTCAATAATTTCTTTAAAACATTGAGTTTTGTTCTTTGTTTACCTTCAAAATTGAAATTTTCAAGTTTGAAGCTTTATTTGGTGTTAAAATTTTACAATTTATATGTAAAATTCATTTTATGGTTTTAAATTATAACCCAAATTTGGTTTTGTGTTTTTCAATTATAACCATTACTGCATCTTTGCCCTATCAAAATAAAATTTAAAAATAAAAAATATATAGTTATGTGTGGAATCGTATGTGCCTTTGATCTAAAACAAAAAGCCGAAACTTTAAGACCTCAAGTATTAGAAATGTCTAAAATCATTCGTCACCGCGGACCGGACTGGAGCGGAATTTACAGCAATGAAAAAGCCATTCTGTCTCACGAGCGTCTGGCAATTGTAGATCCGGCTTCTGGAAAACAGCCTTTATTTACAGAAGATAAAAAACTGGTTCTGGCTGCAAACGGTGAAATTTACAACCACAGGGAATTGCGCAAACAATTTGAAGGAAAATATAACTTTCAGACCGAAAGTGACTGCGAAGTTATTTTAGCTCTTTACCAGGAAAAAGGACCTCATTTTGTGGATGAAATGAACGGAATTTTCGGATTCGCAATCTATGATGTAGAAAAAGACGAGTATTTTATTGCCCGTGACCATATGGGAATTATTCCGTTGTACATTGGCTGGGATCAGCACGGAACTTTTTATGTAGCTTCTGAATTGAAAGCTTTAGAAGGATATTGCACCAAAATTCAGTTGTTTCCTCCGGGACATTATATGACCAGTAAAGATGGCGAATTTGTACAATGGTACAAAAGAGACTGGACAGACTATGATGCCGTAAAAGACAACGAAACAAGCATTCCTGCAATTAAAGAGGCATTGGAAGCGGCAGTACACAGACAATTAATGAGTGATGTTCCTTACGGAGTTTTACTTTCAGGAGGTTTAGATTCGTCTATTACTTCGGCTGTAGCCAAAAAATTTGCACAAAAACGTATTGAATCAGATGATACCACAGATGCCTGGTACCCGCAATTGCACTCTTTTTCAGTAGGATTAGATGGTTCTCCTGATTTAGCTGCAGCTCAAATTGTAGCCAAACATATCGGAACTATTCACCATGAAATTAAATTCACCATTCAGGAAGGTTTAGATGCGGTTCGTGATGTAATTTATAACCTGGAAACGTATGATGTCACTACAGTTAGGGCTTCAACTCCAATGTGGCTGATGGCGAGAGTTATCAAGTCAATGGGAATCAAAATGGTACTTTCAGGTGAAGGAGCAGATGAGTTATTCGGAGGATATTTGTATTTCCATAAAGCGCCAAATGCACGAGAATTCCACGAAGAAAACGTTCGTAAATTAGGCAAACTGCATATGTATGATTGCCTGCGTGCCAATAAAAGTCTGGCAGCCTGGGGAATTGAAGGCCGTGTGCCGTTTTTAGACAAAGAATTTATGGATGTTGCCATGCGCATCAACCCGCAGGATAAAATGATCAACAAAGAGCACCCAATGGAAAAATGGGTAGTTCGTAAAGCATTTGAAGACATGTTGCCGGAAAGTGTTGCCTGGAGACAGAAAGAGCAGTTTTCTGACGGAGTAGGATACAGCTGGATTGATACTTTGAAAGAAGTAGTTGGAAAAGAAGTATCAGATGAACAACTGGCCAATGCGAGATTTAAATTTCCATTGCAGACCCCAACTTCAAAAGAAGAATACTATTACCGTTCTATTTTTGCAGAACACTTCCCGAGTGATGCAGCCGCTTTGTGTGTGCCTCAGGAAGCAAGTGTGGCCTGCAGTACAAAAATTGCCCTGGAGTGGGATGAGGCGTTCAAAAACATGAATGACCCTTCCGGAAGAGCAGTAGCCAGCGTACACGATGATGCCTACGCAAAAGCATAAGAATATTTAAATTAAAAGTTGTTAATATGAAAGACGTTCCCCTCTCGGGAACGTTTTTCTTCGTTAAATGTTAAATTGTATTATTTTAGCTACTTAAAAATAATTATTGGCAATTATTTAACTTTCTTTTTTATATTTGACATTCCCCAAAGAATATCCTGAAAATGAACTTTAAAAATAGTGTGAGATAAAATTTAAGGTTGCTAAAAAAATAGAAATAAAAAAAAGAATGGTATGTCTGGAATATTAGCCGTTATAGGTAAAGGAAAAGACCCGCAGCTCGTGAGAGAGCTTTCTAAAAGAATGTCGCACCGTGGTCCTGATGAAAGAGGGTATCAGATCATGGAAAATGGCAGTATTATCTGCCATGAAAGTTTGTCTATTATAGATTTGAATTCAGGGAAACAGCCTATTCAGGGAACTAAAAATGCCTGGATGGCACATGATGGGGAAATCTATAATTATCAGGAATTAAAAAACGGGCTTTTAAAAGCGTATACGTTCAGAACGAAATCAGATTCAGAAGTTATTGTGCATTTGTACGAGGAATTCGGATATAATTTTTGTAATAAACTGGACGGGGATTTTGCTTTTGTAATCATTGATGGAGACGATTATATTGCCGGCAGGGATCCGTTGGGCGTTAAGCCTCTGTATTATGGTCTGGATGAAAGAGGAAGAATCTATTTTTCTTCTGAAATGAAACCAATTGCAGATCAGTGCAAAACATTTTCCACTTTTCCTCCCGGGCATTATTATACCCCAAAGACCGGTTTTGTAAAATATTACAAGCCTGAATATGAGGATTACGAAAAGGCAAATCATGATCTTGATTTATCTTTAATAAGAGAGACACTGACAGAAGCAGTCCGCAAGCGATTAATGGGTGACTTACCAGTCGGCGTTTTGCTTTCGGGTGGTCTGGATTCTTCTTTGATTTCTTCGATTGCGGCCCGATTACTGGCCGGAACCGGTAAAAAAATACAATCCTTTTCAATTGGCTTAAATGCTGATGCTCCCGATAATAAAATTGCCAGAAAAGCAGCTGAATTTTTGGGAACAGAACATCACGAAATTCATTTTTCTGTTCAGGAAGGAATTGACGTGTTAGAAAAAATAATTCAGAATATTGAAACCTACGATGTCATCTCGGTACGAGCGAGTGTACCCATGTTTATATTGTCGAAAGCAATAGCAGAGAAAGGTATAAAAGCGATTTTGTCCGGAGAAGGTGCTGATGAAATCTTCGGAGGGCATTTGTATTTTAGAAATGCTCCGTCAACAGAAGAATTTCAAAAAGAAACGATCGAAAGAGTGCAGAAACTGTTTACGGCAGATTTATTGCGCGCTGACAAATCGACCATGGCAAATGGTATCGAAACAAGAGTTCCGTTTTTAGACAAAGATTTCCTTGATGCCAATATGCTGATCAAACCCGACGAAAAACAGCCTAAAACATACGACGGAATTGAGAAATATATTCTGAGAAAAGCATTTGATACTCCCGAGAATCCATATTTGCCGACAGAGGTTTTATGGCGTCAGAAAGAACAATTTTCAGATGGAGTCGGATACAACTGGATTGACGAATTAATTGAATATTGTGCGACACAGGTATCAGACGAGCAATTACAGAGTGCCAATGCAGAATTCCCATACAATTCTCCAACCACAAAAGAAGCGTATTTATACCGATCGATTTTCCACAAATATTATCCACAGGTGAGTGCGGCGCAGACCGTTCGAAAATGGATTCCAAAATGGCAGGAAAACCAGGATCCAAGCGGAAGGGCAAATGCAGCCCACCTGAAAGCGGATGTTAAAATTGCAAAATCCGGTGTAGCGGTTTAAAAGATAAAATCTTCACTGAAAAATAAATAGAATCCAGATAGCAATTGGATTTACAAGAATAACATAAAAATCCGAAACGACATTTTAAAAGTTTGTTTCGGATTTTTTTTATAGGATTCTATTTTTAAGATTAGCTGTGTCTAAGAAAAGTACTATATTTGGTTCAGTCATAAATAATTAATCGTGTTTTAATAATTGAATGAAAATATGAAAAAAGTATTACTTAAAGGAATTTTGTGTTGCGCGCTGAGCGTAGTGAGTTCTGGTTACGCTCAAAAAAAGGAAACCCCCAAATACATTACCAATGTAGAAGGAGTGAAGGAATATTCATTAAATAATGGATTAAAAGTACTCTTGATTTCGGATGCTTCCCAAAGTAATATGGTGGTGAATATCATTTATAATGTAGGTTCCAGAAATGAAGGGTATGGCGAAAAAGGAATGGCGCATTTACTAGAGCACATGCTTTTTAAGAGTACTAAAAACCTGGGTGATATCAAAAAAATGCTTTCAGACAAAGGCGGAAATGCCAATGGAACGACCTGGCTGGACAGAACCAATTATTATGAAGTTTTTCCTTCCAATGATGAAAATCTGAAATGGAGCCTGGAGATGGAAGCAGACAGGATGGTTAATTCTACGATTCTGCAGACCGATCTGGATAAAGAATTCTCTGTAGTAAGAAATGAATTTGAGATTGGAGAAAACAATCCCGATGGCGTTTTGCAGGAAAGAATAATTTCTACGGCTTATTTATGGCATAATTACGGAAATAGTACTATTGGAAGCAAAGAAGACATAGAACGCGTAAAAGCAAATACATTAAGGGTTTTTTACGAAAGATATTATCAGCCTGACAATGCAACTTTGGTGATCGCAGGTAAATTTGATGAGCAAAAGGCACTGGAATACATTGGACAGTATTTTTCAGTTATACCAAAACCAAAAAGAGTTTTGGATAAAACCTATACCCTTGAGCCGGCTCAGGACGGGGAGAAATTTGTAGAATTAAAAAGAGCAGGTGACAGTAAAAACGTAGGTGCTTTGTACCACACCGCTCCTTACGCTGATAAAGATTACGCCGCCATTGATGCTTTGACCGAGATTTTAACGGCAGATCCTTCCGGTTATCTTTATAAATCATTAGTAGAAGCGCGTAAAGTATCCAGTATTTACAGCTGGCAGCCAACTGTGAGAGATGCAAGTTTTGTGTATTTCGGAGTCGCTGTGCCTAACGATAAAGACATTAAGGAAACTGAAAATATCGTACGAACAGAACTGGATAAAATCCCGACAACAAAATATACCGATGAAGATGTAGCGAGAGCGAAAGCAAAAATCATTAAACAGATCGAAAGTATAAAAAACAACACCATTTCTTATGCAATCAATCTGACGGAAATTATCGGAGCAGGAGATTACAGACTTGGTTTTATCTATCGTGATGCTGTCGAGAAATTGACAAAAGAAGATATACAAAGAGTTGCAGAGAAATATTTCAGAAGCAATAACAGAACGGTTGGAATTTTTATTCCGTCTAAAGAAGAGCAACGATTGAAATCCGTAGAAATTACAGACGAGCAAATAGCAGCACTTACTAAAGATTATAAAGGAAAAGCGTTAGAAAAAGAAACAGCTGCATTTGAAGCTTCCATCAAAAATTTAAAACAAAATCTGGTAGAAGGGAAACTAAGTAATGGTGCAAAATACGGATTGGTTAAAAAGGAAATAAAAGGCGGAAAAGTTCAGGCAAGTTTTAAATTCCCGGTAAGTAATGAAAAGGATTTGGCCGGTAAGTCAGATGTTGGGGCGATTTTAGCACAATTACTGAAAACAGGTACCAAAACCAGAACCAAAGAACAAATTCAGGATCGGTTAGATCAGTTGAAATCCAGTGTGAATTTTAGTTTTTCAAAACAGACTTTATCGATCAATGTCAGTACTTATAAAGAAAACTTTAAAGAAGTAATGGATATTTTGTCTGATTTGCTGGTGAATTCTACTTTCCCGGAAAATGAATTGACAAAAACCATTACGGAATACAATACTTATTTAGAATCTAACCTGAATGATCCTCAGACTGTAGCTTTTACCGAAATTACAAGAATAACTTCTAAATATCCGAAAGAAAGTATTTTTTACACCTCAACAATTCAGGAGCAAATAGAGGCTTACAAGAAAATCAAGCAATCCGAAATAGTAGATTTTTACAAAAACATTCTGGGAGGACAAAACGGGACAGGTTGCGTAATCGGAGAATTAGACGCGAAAAGCACCGTTGAAATCCTTGAAAAAACTTTCGGTAAATGGAATTCTAAATCCAAATACGAACTGGCTAACCCAACGTATTTCGACACTCAGAAATTAGATAAAGATTATAGCACTCCGGACAAGGAAAATGCGGTGGCTATTGGGAAAATGAGTTTAAAAATGAATACCAAAAGCCCGGATTACCCAGCCTTCATTATGGTGAATGAGATCATCGGAAGCGGAGGTTTTTTAACTTCAAGAATTCCGATGCGATTAAGAGAAAAAGAAGGAATCAGTTACGGAGCAGGTTCATTTATTGATGTGCCAATCACGAATGATGTTGCTTTTTGGGAATATTACGCTTTTTTAAATCCTACGAAAAAATCGGCTGTTGAAGCAGCGACAAAAGAGGAAATTACAAAAGCATTAAAAGACGGATTTACAGAAGAAGAACTGAAAACAAATCTGGTTAGCTGGCAGAATAAGAGAAAAACCAGATTAGGAAGTGATGATACTTTGATGAGTCTGGTGAATACACATCTTACTTACGGAATCCCACTGGAAGATTATGATGATTTAGAAACGAAAGTTAAAGCGTTGAAAATACAAGAAGTAAATAGTGCTTTAAAGAAATATTTAAGTCTGGATAGAATGACTTCAATCTATGCAGGAGATTTTAATAAAAAATAATAAAATAAATTCCAATTTTTTAAAATTCCAGATTCCAATTTAGCATTTGAAATTTTAAAAATAAAAACTTCAAAAACCGAAATGACATCCCGATGTTTGTTTCGGTTTTTTTGCATAATCAACTTTTGGAATTTGGAATTTTAAAAATTTGGAATTTAAATCGATTGTTCCTTTTTTTATTGGCTTTTTTTGACAATATGTTAATAACTTACCAGCTTTAAATCGTAATTTAACGGATATATAATTTGCGTTTTTATATATTTGCGTGTTAGACAATAATTACATTTTTTTAGAATAAATTATATGAGCGAAGAAATCAAGAAGAACAATTATTCAGCAGATAGTATTCAGGCATTAGAAGGAATGGAGCACGTAAGAATGCGTCCATCGATGTATATTGGAGATGTAGGGGTTCGAGGGCTACACCATTTGGTTTATGAGGTTGTTGATAACTCTATTGATGAGGCGATGGGAGGACATTGTGATACTATTGGTGTTGCAATCAACGAAGATGGTTCAGTAACAGTTGAAGATAATGGTCGTGGTATTCCGGTTGATTTACATAAAAAAGAAGGTGTTTCGGCACTTGAGGTAGTAATGACTAAGATTGGTGCCGGAGGTAAATTTGATAAAGATTCTTATAAAGTTTCCGGAGGTTTGCACGGTGTTGGGGTTTCAGTAGTAAATGCCCTTTCCGTTCATATGAAATCGACTGTATTCAGAGACGGTAAAATATACGAGCAGGAATACGAAAGAGGTAAAGCCATATATCCTGTTAAACAAGTTGGTGAAACCGATAAAAGAGGTACACGCCAGACTTTCTACCCGGATGATACGATCTTTACACAGACTATTGAGTTCTCTTATGATACATTATCAGCGCGTATGCGTGAGCTTTCTTTTCTGAATAAAGGAATTACCATCACATTTACAGACAAAAGGGAAGTAGATGAAAAAGGAGAGTTTAAAGTGGAAGTTTTTCACTCAGACGAAGGTCTTAAAGAATACATTCGTTATTTAGACGGTAACCGTGAGCCTATTATTTCTCATGTAATCAGCATGGATCACGAAAAAGGGGAGATTCCGGTTGAAGTTGCCCTGATTTACAATACAAGTTATACAGAGAATATTTTCTCTTACGTAAATAATATCAACACGCACGAAGGAGGAACGCATTTGCAGGGTTTTAGAAGTGGTTTGACAAGAACCCTTAAAAAATACGCTGATGCATCCGGAATGCTGGACAAACTGAAATTCGAAATTGCAGGAGATGATTTCCGTGAAGGACTAACAGCTATTATTTCGGTAAAAGTTGCCGAGCCGCAATTCGAAGGACAAACCAAAACAAAACTAGGTAACAGAGAAGTAGTTTCTCCGGTTTCTCAGGCTGTTGGGGAAATGTTAGAGAATTATCTGGAAGAAAATCCAAATGATGCCCGTATCATTATCCAGAAAGTAATTTTGGCTGCACAGGCCCGTCACGCTGCTAAAAAAGCACGTGAAATGGTACAGCGTAAAACCGTTATGGGCGGTGGCGGATTGCCGGGGAAATTATCAGATTGCTCTGAACAGGATCCTGCAAGATGTGAAGTATACCTTGTCGAGGGAGATTCGGCTGGTGGAACAGCAAAACAAGGTCGTGACCGTGCGTTTCAGGCCATTTTACCTTTACGTGGTAAGATTCTGAATGTGGAGAAAGCGATGCACCATAAAGTATTCGAAAACGAAGAGATTCGTAACATCTTTACTGCTTTAGGAGTTACTGTTGGTACTGCAGAAGACAGTAAAGCCTTAAATCTTGAAAAACTCAGATACCATAAGGTAATCATCATGTGTGATGCCGATGTCGATGGTAGTCACATTTCTACCTTAATATTAACGTTCTTCTTCCGTTTCATGAAAGAACTGATCGAAGAAGGTCACGTTTACATTGCAGCTCCGCCTTTATATCTTGTTAAAAAAGGTAATAAAAAAGAATATGCATGGAATGATGTGCAGCGTGATCAGGCGAACGAAAGAATGGGAGGAAGTGCTGCTATTCAGCGTTATAAAGGTCTTGGAGAGATGAACGCGGAGCAATTGTGGGAAACTACCATGGATCCGAATTTCAGAACTTTACGTCAGGTAACAATCGACAGTCTGGCAGAAGCCGACAGGGTTTTCTCAATGCTGATGGGTGACGAAGTACCGCCACGTAGAGAGTTTATTGAGAAAAATGCGGTTTATGCAAATATTGACGCATAAAATAAAAGTTTAATAAATCAATTCGTTTAATTGTTTAAATTTACTAAACAATTAAGCGAATTGTCATTTAGAGACATACAAATTAATTAATAACCGATAAAGTATAAAATATGAAAGTTACCATTGTAGGAGCAGGAAATGTTGGAGCTACATGTGCAGATGTTATTTCTTATAGAGGAATTGCCAGCGAAGTAGTGTTGTTGGATATTAAGGAAGGTTTTGCCGAAGGAAAGGCATTGGATATTATGCAATGTGCTACAAACACAGGTTTTAATACCAAAGTATCCGGAGTAACCAATGATTATTCTAAAACAGCCGGAAGTGATGTAGTTGTCATTACATCCGGAATTCCAAGGAAACCAGGAATGACCCGTGAAGAATTAATTGGTATCAACGCAGGAATTGTGAAAACAGTTGCTGAGAACGTGTTAAAACATTCGCCGGACACCATCATTGTTGTAGTTTCTAATCCAATGGATACTATGACGTATTTAGCTTTAAAATCTACCGGATTGCCAAAAAACAGAATTATAGGTATGGGAGGTGCTTTAGATAGTTCCCGTTTCAGAACCTATTTGTCCCTGGCTTTAGATAAGCCGGCAAACGATATCTCTGCAATGGTTATTGGAGGTCATGGTGATACGACTATGATTCCGTTAACCCGCCTGGCATCTTATAACGGAATCCCGGTGACGGAATTTCTTTCAGAAGAAGCATTGCAAAAAGTAGCCGCAGATACGATGGTTGGCGGAGCTACCCTTACAGGTCTTTTAGGAACTTCTGCGTGGTATGCGCCGGGAGCTTCTGTAGCGTACCTTGTGGATAGTATTTTAAATGATCAGAAAAAAATGATTGCGTGTTCTGTTTTTGTAGAAGGAGAATACGGTCAGAACGATATATGCATAGGAGTACCTTGTATAATTGGTAAAAACGGAGTAGAAGAAATTCTGGATATCCAGTTAAACGAGCAGGAAAAGGCTTTGTTTGCCAAAAGTGCAGATGCAGTTAGAGGGATGAATGATGCTCTAAAATCGATTTTAGTATAAGGATTTTGGTAAAAAAAAGATAAGGCTGCACTTTTGCAGTCTTTTTTTTGAGATTAATTAATAAATAAATTGGTTAATCTTTTCGTAAATTATATATTTGCTCGGTTTAAAAAAAATGTTGTAATTCGTGATCTAGTTTTTTAGTTTTAAAAAAATCATGTCAGGGCTTATTTTATGGGACTTTAAAACAAAAACAAACAATAAAACATAATTAATTTTTAGTAATAATGCAGAATAAAGGACTTATTAAATTTTTCGCAATTCTATTTGCATTGGTAAGTATTTACCAACTTTCGTTCACTTATGTGGCAAGCAATGTCAAAAGTGAGGCTAAGGCTTTTGCAGGAGATAATCCTGATAAAGAGCTAAAATATTTAGATTCTATTGGTAAGGTAAGTGTACTGAATCTTGGATTTACGAATTTTACTTATAATGAAGTAAAAAACAAGCAAATCAACAAAGGTCTTGACTTAGAAGGAGGAATCAATGTTATTCTTCAGATTTCTATTAAAGATGTTTTAAAAGGTTTAGCAAACAATTCTAAAAACCCGGTTTTCAATAAATCTTTAGCTGATGCGACTGCAAATCTGGAAGGAAACAAAAGTTATTTAGATAAATTTTTTGAGGCTTTTGATGCAAATTCAAACGGTGCAACAAAATTAGCATCTCCTGAAATTTTCGCCAACAGAAACTTACAAGGTGAAGGCGGAATTGCTTTTGAAATGACTGATGCACAAGCGCAAAAAGTAATTAGAAAAAAAGTAGATGAGTCTATCGAAAGTGCTTATAAAGTACTAAGAGAGCGTATCGATAAATTTGGTGTTACACAACCAAACATCCAGAAATTAGGATCTACAGGAAGAATCTTAGTGGAACTTCCTGGTGCCAAAGATGTGGACAGAATTAAAAAATTATTAGGAGGAAAAGCTCAGTTGGAGTTTTGGGAAACTTATAAAGTAGAAGAAATAGGAAACTTTTTAGTGTCTGCAAACGAAGCACTGAAAAAAACTGAAATCAAAAAGACAGAAACTAAAATAGTTGCTAAAGATTCATTGAATGCTTTATTGACTGATGCAAAAGATTCAACTGAAGCTAAAAAAGGAAACAACCCGTTATTTGACAAAATTTTAGGTCAGGGTGGCGGACCGGTTTTAGGTTATTTTGCTCCAAAAGATACTGCAACTATCAATTCATACCTGAAAAGACCGGAAATCAGAATTTTACTGGCTGCCGATCAGCATTATGCAAAATTTGTATGGAGTAAACCAACTACTATAAAAGACCCGCAATCAAAAGATATTAAAAATGCGAAGGATATTGAAGTAGTTGAATTATATGCTTTAAAAGGAAACAGAGACAATATTCCGGCTATGAACGGTGGTCTTGTAACGGATGCAAAAGATACATTTGACCAAATGGGTAAACCGGCTGTTTCTATGCAAATGAACAGTCAGGGTGCTAAAGTTTGGGAAGAACTAACAGGAAGAGCTTTTTCTCAAAAAAGTTATATCGCTATTGTTTTAGATGATATCGTTTATTCTGCACCAGGTGTAACCAGCGGACCAATCGCAGGAGGAAGATCTGAAATTACAGGTTCTTTTGATGTAGCTGAAACTAAAGATTTAGCTAACGTATTAAATGCAGGTAAATTACCGGCTTCTGCAGATATTATTCAATCAACAGTAGTAGGACCATCTTTAGGTCAGGCTGCAATTGATGCAGGGACAATGTCATCTGTAATTGGATTTTTATTAGTTTGTTTATGGATGGTTTTCTATTACGGTAAAGCAGGTTGGTATGCTAATCTTGCCTTATTATTAAACTTACTTTTCTTATTTGGAATTATGGCAAGTTTTGGTTTTGTATTAACATTGCCAGGTATTGCAGGTATCGTATTAACATTAGGTACAGCGGTAGATGCTAACATTATTATATTTGAAAGAGCAAAAGAGGAATTACGTGATGGTAAATCGCTGGCGGAAGCAGTAGCTACATCTTACGGATGGCACGGAGCAATGCGTTCGATCATTGATGCAAACGTTACGCACGTTTTAACAGGAGCGATCTTGTTTATTTTCGGAACAGGACCAATCAAAGGTTTTGCTTTAACATTACTTATTGGTATCGTAACGTCTATGTTTACGTCAATCTTTATTGCAAGAATTTTTATTGACAGAAACATTGCAGGAAAAGGTGATTTAACTTTCTCTACCAATATCACTAAAAACTGGTTTACGAACTTCCACTTTGACTTTATCAAAATCAAGAAATTTACTTATATCTTCTCTTCAATTGTAGTTGTAGTAAGTTTGATTTCTATCTTTTTCATTAACGGATTAGATCAGGGTGTTGACTTTGTCGGAGGAAGAACTTTCCAGGTTAAATTTGAAAAACCGGTTGATGCAACTGTAGTTTCAGATGAATTATCTGCTGCTTTCGGAACTCCTGTAGAAGCTAAAATCTTAGGTGATGATGATCAGTTGAAAATTACGACTAAATACAAAATCAAAGAAGACGGAGTAGCAGTTGATGAAGAAGTAAATCAAATATTATACAAAGCGTTAGCGAAATATTATCCTAACACTTCTTATGATAAATTTACAAACACTTACGACGGTAAAAAAGTTGGAGTATTACAGGCTTCTAAAGTTGGAGCTTCGATCTCTGAAGATATCAAAACAAACTCATATTGGGCAGTTTTGGGTGCTATGGCAGCGATCTTCTTATACTTAATGGTATCTTTCCGTAAATGGCAGTATTCATTAGGTGCGATTGCAGCTGTTGCGCATGACGTTATCTTCGTATTAGGAATTTACTCTTTATGCTACAAATTCATGCCTTTCCACATGGAAATGGATCAGCACTTCATTGCTGCGATTCTTACCGTAATCGGTTACTCGATGAATGATACTGTAATTGTATTCGACAGAATCAGAGAGTTCATTATCGGAAACCGTAAAGGAAGTTTTGAAGATATTGTAAATGCTTCTATTAACACTACATTATCAAGAACGTTGAATACTTCATTAATGATGATCATCGTATTATTGACAATGTTTATTTTCGGTGGAGAGTCTATCAGAGGATTTATCTTTGCCATGTTAGTGGGTATTGTTGTAGGTACTTATTCTTCATTATTCATCGCGACACCGGTATTGGTTGACACGATTTCTAAAGATGATAAACACACTATTGAAGACAAGCATAACAAAGCATAATAAGCTATTTTTATATAAAAAAAGATCCAACGAAAGTTGGATCTTTTTTTTGTGCTATATTTAATCCATAAAGAAAATGTATGGATAGAAGAGTACTATTTGGTCTGTTGTTGTTTTTATGTCTGTTCAGAATGCAAGGGCAGGAGGGGAAGAGCAATTTTTCGGTTGGTTTTAATTACGGATTCGGAAGTGAATTCAATAATCGGAATTATACCTTTACGAATCATTTTTATAAAGCCCAGTTGTGTTACAGGCTAAAGGAAACCAGAAATTTTCAATATGAAATTTTGGTTCAGCCGGAAGTTAATTTTGGGGCGCACCAATTACTGAATTTCTACTTTGTTAAACCGGAAGAACCGGATTACATAGAAAAACGGGCTAGATATGTACAATTAAAGGATGTTCATGAATATGTGTTAAACATTGGTTTTTTAATCAGAAAACCAATCAGTGAGCGTTTCTCGTTTTATCTTTTAGCAAGTATTGGTCCAATGATAACCGATACGGAAACAGAACGCATGTCTGAGGGATTTGCTTTCGCTGATGTATTGGCAGTTGGTTTTTCGGCTAAAGTCCAAAGATTTCAATTTGACATTCGTCCTTGTGTACGGCATGTTTCAAATGCGGGGCTGGGGAGTTCAAATGCCGGGTATAATACGAAAAATATTGAGTTTGGTGTTTCCTGTTCGCTATAAAAAAAGCGTCCGGTATTTTGAATACCGGACGCTTTTATATTTTTTTTGATTCTATTACTTATGAAGTGGCTAATGGATTTCTTTTCGCTCTGATGATAAAGAAAAGACCAATTATAATAAAAGGTATGCTCAACCACTGTCCGGTTGAAAATATGCCTAATTCGTTTTCGAATCCTCCCTGGCTTTCTTTTACAAATTCTACAATAAAACGAACTACAAATAAAAGCACTAAAAACAGCCCGAATAAATAACCGGATCTCAGTCTTGCATTTGTTTTCCAGTATAAAAAGAATAAAATGGCAAATACAAAAATATAGCAAAACCCTTCGTAAAGCTGTGTTGGATGTTTTGCGGGAACCTGTGCTAATAAATCAGCAAATTTAGGATCGGTAACAATAGCATTGTAAGCTTCTTTTGGATTCGGAATATTAGTCGCATTTACAGCTTCTGCCTTGCTGTACTTATCATGAAGAAAACGAATTCCAAATGGGGAAACAGTTTCATGCCCGATAATTTCAGAGTTGAAGAAGTTACCTAAACGAACAAAAATTGCACCGCTGGCAACAGGAATAACAACCCTGTCCAGAATCCATAACAAAGGACGTTTCAGGATCATTTTGCTGTAATAATACATGGCAATGATAATCGCAATGGCAGCACCATGACTCGCTAATCCCTGAAAGCCTGTAAATTCAAATTTTGGTTCAAATTTAAAAGGCAAAAAGATTTCAAGTAAATGATTTCTGAAATATTCCCAGTCATAAAATAAAACATGACCTAAACGTGCGCCAATTAAAGTTGCTAAAACAGTCCATACAAATAAAGAATCTAATTTGTCAAGTGGTTCATTTTCGCGTTCAAAAATCTTTTTCATTATGAACCATCCTAGTCCGAAGGCAATTACGAACATTAAACTGTAATAACGAATCATAAAAAATCCTAAATCGATTCCTTCTGAAGGATTCCAAATGATATTTAAGGCGTGTGTCATAGGTTAAATTGTTTTTTGTGTTGTAAAAATAAATATTTAAAACAGAGTAAGTCTTTATTTAAAGTTAATGTTTATGCGAACATTTCTTTTCGGGAACGGGATCGTAGCCTGTTCTTCCCCAGGGATGACAACTCAGGATCCGTTTTATTCCCAGATAGCCTCCGTAAAATAATCCGTGCATTTGCAGCGCCTGAATCATATAAGACGAACATGTTGGTTCAAACCTGCAGCTTGCCGGTGTAAACGGCGAAATGGCAGTTTGATAAAAGCGCACTAATAAAACAAATGGAGTGGTTACTTTCATGGTTTATTAGAAATTGAATGTATTACAATGAAAAACTGGTGCCTTCTTTTCCGTCTTTCAACTGAATTCCCAAACCAATTAGCTGGTCGCGAATCTGATCAGAAAGCGCAAAGTTTTTATCCGCTCTGGCCTGATTTCTCATGCCGATAAGCATGTTGATGACGCCATCTAATTTATCGTTATTACTATCGGCCGCCTTTTCGTCGCTCAAACCTAAAACATCAAAAACAAAAGCATTAATTGCCGTTGTGAATGTTTTTAAATCCCCTTCGGAAATAGTTTCTTTTCCTTCTTTCAATAAATTTACATAACGAACGGCTTCAAATAGTTGCGCGATTAAAATTGGCGTATTAAAATCGTCATTCATGGCATCATAACACAATTGTTTCCACGATGCAATATCGATAGAACTTGTATGGCTTGCTGAAATTCCCGATAAAGCGTCAACGGCTTCCATAAGTCTTTTGTATCCTTTTTCAGCAGCCACAATTGCATCATCAGAAAAGTCCAAAATACTTCTGTAATGTGCCTGGAGCATGAAGAAACGGGTTACAGAAGCAGAAAAAGCTTTGCTTAAAATGTTGTTGTCTCCACTTAAAATTTCGCCCGGCAAAATATTATTTCCGGTCGATTTTGCCATCTTCTTACCATTTAAAGTAAGCATATTGGCGTGCATCCAGTAGTTTACAGGAGATTGGCCTGTACAAGCTTCGTTTTGAGCGATTTCACATTCGTGATGCGGGAATTTTAAATCCATTCCGCCGCCGTGAATATCAAAATGATTGCCAAGATATTTGGTACTCATCGCTGTACATTCAAGATGCCAGCCCGGAAAACCGTCACTCCATGGAGAAGGCCACCTCATGATATGCTGTGGTTCTGCTTTTTTCCAAAGGGCAAAATCCTGCGGGTTTCTTTTGTCAGACTGACCATCGAGATCGCGGGTATTGGCAAGCATATCTTCGATATTTCGGCCGCTTAAGACTCCGTAGTTGTTGGTTTCGTTATATTTTACGACATCAAAATATACAGACCCGTTGGCTTCGTAACCAATTCCGGTATCAATAATTTTTTTGATGATTTCGATTTGTTCAATAATGTGCCCGGTGGCAGTTGGTTCAATACTGGGTGGTAAAAAGTTGAAAGCTTTGAGTATTTCATGAAAATCTACCGTGTAGCGCTGTACCACCTCCATAGGTTCTAACTGCTCTAAACGTGCTTTTTTGGCAATTTTATCTTCCCCTTCATCCACATCATCTACAATATGTCCCACGTCGGTAATGTTTCTTACGTAACGCACTTTATAATCCAGATGTAAAAAATATCTGAATATCACGTCAAAAGACATAAAAGTCCTCACGTTTCCTAAGTGTACATTGCTATAAACCGTTGGTCCGCAAACATACATTCCAACATTTCCTTCATGAATAGGGTTGAAACTTTCTTTTTCACCCGAAAGCGAATTGTATATTTTCAGGGACTGACTTGTGTATAGAGGCATTGTTTAATTGTTTTTTGTTTGTGGTTTATTGTTATTAGTTTGAATATCGGAAAATTATTTGAATTTTAGTCCTTTGATTTCACAATTATTTAAATAGTTCATCATCGCACCTATTTTATTTTTTACTAATTCAACTGTTTCATTTAATTTTAAATGCTGTTCCTCAGAAATCAAATTTTTATCAAAAGCTCTGTAAGATTGTGATTTTACTTCACCAGCCGAACCTTTTGCAATACTCAAAAACTGAATGAACTCTCTGTTGCCATTTCGTTCAAACCCTTCAGCAATATTATCCATAATAGAACCTGAGCTTCTGTCAATTTGATCTTTTAAAGAATAGTTTGTTTTTAGATTTGTATTCTGTATCAGGAATTCGATCTGTTGGCATATTAGCCGGGCTAATTTCCAAATTTCCAGATCTTCAAATTTTTGTATTTTTCCCATAACAATAAACTAAAAACAATAAACTTTTTAGAAATGAGTTTCCAGCTTAATATAATCTAAAAATTCTCTTCTGGTCTGAGGGTCTTTAAATTTTCCGCCAAATTCAGAGGTTACAGTGCTGCTTTCAATATCTTTAATTCCTCTTGAGTTTACGCAAAGGTGTTTCGCGTCTATAACGCAGGCAACATCTTCGGTACCAAGTGCTTTTTGTAATTCCTGAACGATTTGCATGGTAAGACGTTCCTGAACCTGAGGTCTTTTAGCGTAATATTCAACAATACGGTTCATTTTAGATAAGCCAATAACTCTTCCGCTGGAAATGTAAGCCACATGGGCTCTTCCTATAATCGGTAATAAATGATGTTCGCAGGTAGAATAAAGCGTAATGTTTTTCTCTACTAACATTTCGCCGTACTTGTAATTATTCTCAAAAGTGGAGGCTTTTGGTTTTTTAGAAGGGTTAAGACCACCAAAAATCTCTTTTACAAACATTTTGGCTACTCTGTTTGGAGTCCCTTTTATACTGTCATCTGTCAAATCCATTCCAAGAGTCTGAAGGATGTTTTCGACATCTTTTTTTATTTGTTCTATTTTTTCATCATCACTTAGATCAAAAGCGTCCTGTCTTAAAGGATTTTGTGCATTGCTGCTAAAATGATTGTCTCCTGTTTCGTCTAAAAAATCTTCGTTATTTATCATTAAAAACTACTATTATAGTGGGTATATCTTTTTAAGGCGGTAAAGATAATTAATAAAAAGCAAACCTTTTCTATGGTTATTACTATTTAGTGGTTAGTTTTTGGATAAAGTTTAATAAGCTATTATTATTATTATTATTATTATTATTCACTAACATGCTTTGTCAAATAAATAATAGTTATTTATTTTTATATTTAGAAATAGAAAGTTTATAAGTAGGTCTCGGAATAATTGAAAATATTGTTGTGAAAACGATAAGTTTAATATTTTGAATCTATATATTATTTAAAAATGAAAATTCCATAAGTTAACAAACCATAAATTAAAATTTGACATAAGAACATTCGTAAGAATATCTGCCTAATATGAGGACAAAATTTTGAGAAATTGTAGTCTTTGTACCTATTAAAAAACAACTTGTTAACAGTAAAAAAAAGCGAGTATCGGGTAAAAAACACATAAGCCAATTATATGTTTAAAAAAGTTATATTTGTTGCCAAATTGTGCCAATATAATTAAAATATCCAATGAAAATTTTTAATTTTTTTTTGAGAATATTATCTATTCTTTTTTGTGTAGCATGTTCTGATTCTGATGCTGATTCTTTAAATACTGACAGAGAATTTATAAAGTTTGGTCATAAAAACCAGGTTGTAAATTTTGTTCCTTTTGACTATACAGTAATAAATGATGAAGAGAAATTAGTACTTTTTGACCATGATTTAGCTCTTGGGAATTTGTCATTTAATACAAAATTTAAAATTTTAAATGATGAACCAATTTTAATATCTACCGGAGCTGATTTTGTATGTATTAAAATTAGTAATAATTATCTTGAAATTTATAAAGCAAGTTCTGATTATAAAGATGTTGTTTTAAATGAAAAAATAGATTTTTCCAGTCCATTAGAAAAAAATGTTGTTTATCAAATGGGATTTAAAAAAACACTTGAAAATACTAGTTTTTATTTAAAAGGAAATTCTATTTCCGTAAATAAGGTTTATAATAATGATGAAAATTTCAATCAATGTATTATAAGAGGCAAACCCTATTTTAAAATTTCCAAAGGGAGTTTTAACGTTTCTGAATCATTATTAAGTTCTGATTATCAAAATAAACCAAAAATAAGTATTTATGGAGATTCTTTTATAGAAGGTTTTTCCTTGATAGTTAATAACTTAAGTTTGAAAAATAGATGGTGTGCGAAATTATCTAATGATATAGGTGCTGATAATTGTTTGATCGATGGTAAAGGAGGTGATATGCTTTCACAATCTTTTCTTGACAGATTTACACTGGAAAACTCCTGGTATAAATCTAAATATGTAATATTAAGTATTGGCACCAATAATAAGAATCCTCAGCAGTATATACATTATATGCAAAAAGTAATCGAAATATTGAAGGCTAATGGTCAAATTCCAATTCTAGTGACTCTAACTCCCAGAGCAACATTTCAATTTTCTGAAACAGGTGATGTAGTAAATAAATGGATAGTTTCAAGTGGTGAAATTTATGTGGATATGAATAAAGCGGTGACTATTTCAGATGATTCGTCAATTTGGAAAAAAGATTACGTGTTTTTTGACGGTATACATCCTACACCTCTGGCATATACAAAGATGTATGATCAATTAAAGGTTGACTGTCCTTTTATATTCTAAAATTCTCTTATAAAGGCAATAATCAAAGTAAATTATTGCCTTTTTACTTTTATTTTTTGGATTATTTCTTATTATAAACCAAAAGCGCTTCTTTTAAAACATTTACGGCACTTATCAAATCCTTTTTATTTAAAACATAAGCAATTCGAACCTGATTTAAACCCATTCCCGGAGTCGAGTAAAAACCTGCTGCGGGAGCGACCATAACAGTTTCTCCGTTTAGATCATAACTTTCTAAAAGCCATTGTGCAAATTGATCAGCATCATCAATGGGTAATTGGGCAATGCAATAAAACGCACCTTTGGGTTTGGTTACGATCACGCCTTCAATTTTATTTAATTCGGTAATCAAAGTATCACGGCGGCTTTTGTATTCTGAAATAACTTCGTCAAAATAACTCTGAGGCGTATCTATAGCAGCTTCGCAGGCAATTTGCTCAATAGTCGGAGGGCTTAGACGGGCCTGTGCAAATTTCATTACAGTTGCCAGAACGTTCTTGTTTTTTGTTACCAGACAACCAATTCTCGCACCGCACATGCTGTAACGCTTAGAGACAGAATCGACCATGATTACATTTTGCTGTACATCGTCCAGATTCATGACAGAATAATGAACATCATCAGCATCATAAAGAAATTCACGGTACACTTCATCTGCAATTAAGTACAAATCATGCTTTTTGATCAGACTTGCTAATTGCTTAATTTCAGCTTCGGTATATAAATAGCCGGTTGGATTTCCGGGATTACAAATTAAAATAGCTTTGGTTTTTGGCGTAATTAATTTTTCGACATCTTCAATGCTCGGTAAAGCAAAGCCATTTTCGATGGAAGAAATTACGGGAATTACCGTTGCACTCGTAGAGGATGCAAATGCATGATAATTCGCATAAAAAGGTTCAGGAATGATGATTTCATCCCCAGGATCTGTTATTGTGGCCAGCGCAAACAGCAAGGCTTCAGAACCACCGGTAGTGATAATGATATCTTCTGAATTGACATTTACATTTTGACGCTGGTAAAACTGGGCTAGTTTGGTTCTGTAACTTTCATATCCTGCAGAAGGACTGTATTCTATAATAGTTAAATCAATATTTTTTACTGCCTCGATGGCCACGTCGGGTGTCTTGATATCCGGTTGACCAATGTTTAAGTGATACACCTTATGTCCTTTTTGTTTTGCAATATCTGCAAAAGGAGCAAGTTTACGTATCGGTGATTCGGGCATGTTTCTGCCTTTTAGTGAAATTGTTGGCATGTGATTTAGTATTGAAGTGCAAATTTGCATTTTTTTTTCCAATTTTACGTACACAATAATGCTACTTATTAAAATGTAACAATTATCAATATTTTTATTAATTTTATATTAAAAAATTATCAATGAAAAAATATATTGTATTGTTTTTTGGACTTTTAACACCTTTTTTGCTTAATGCTCAAAATGATTTCTTGATGGAGAACAATCGTGCTAAGGTGACAATCCCAATTCAATTGATAAATAATCTTGTTTTTATTCCTATAAAAGTCAACGGGGTTGAATTAAATTTTCTGCTCGATTCCGGTGTTGAAGAGACAATTTTGTTCAGTATGGAAGAGAAGCAGGAGGTCAGCTTTAATAATATTGAAAAAATAAAGCTAAGAGGATTAGGCAGTGAAGAAGAAATTGAAGGGCTGAAATCAAAAAACAATATATTGGAAAGTCATGGTTTAAAATCAATAAATCATCTGGTTTATATTATCCTGGATCAGAATTTTAATTTGTCCTCACATATTGGAATTCCTGTAAACGGAATTATTGGCTACAAGTTTTTTAAAAATAATATAGTTGAAATTAATTATCAGAAGAAGAAACTTATCGTTCATTCCAATAATGAAAAGGTAAGGGAAAGACTGCGGAAAAAATTCACCTCAGTTCCGATCACGATAGAGAAATCAAAACCTTATATTCAGGCCAAAGCTGTTGTTGAGGGCGAAGACGTGACAGCTAAATTGCTTATTGATATTGGGAATAGTGATGCTTTTTGGGTTTTTGAAAATGAGAAAATAAGATTGCCTAAAAAGAATTTTCCCGACTTTTTGGGAAAGGGTTTTAGCGGGGATATTGAAGGACACCGGGCCAAGATTTCGAGATTTTCGGTAGCTGATTTTGATTTTAAAAATCCAATTGTTTCTTTTCCTGATTCTACATCAATTCGAAATGTCAAAATGGTTCCCGGCCGTATTGGGTCCATTGGAGGAGAAGTACTGAAAAGATTTACGATAGTGCTGGATTATGCAGACCAGAAATTATACCTGAAAAAAAACAGCAAATTTTCAGAGCCGTTTACTTACAATAAAAGCGGAATTACAGTTCAGCATAACGGTTTGCAATGGGTACAGGAAACCGTGCATTTACAGACCGTGCAAGTGGCAACATCTATGGCGGACGTCAATGAAACTCTAAATAAAAATGACAATTTCAGGTATAAATTTTTACTAAAGCCCGTTTATGAGATTGTAAATATCCGCAAGTATTCTGCTGCTGAAAAATGTGGTTTGAGAAAGGGAGATATTATTGTGAGCATCAATAAAGTAGTTCCCTACAAATATAGCCTGCAGCAAATAAATGCTCTTTTAAAATCAGAAGATGATATCTGGATTAATCTGGAAGTGGAACGAAATAGTCTGATTCTGAAATTCAGATTTAAGCTTGAAGATGAATTATAATATTTAGCCGCATAATAAACGCTTTTGGCTCAAATAATACTAAATTAGTGTAATTTTTAGTGATACATTTGTATTTAGTTATAATTAATAAGAAAACAATTCTTTTTGTTTGAAAAACATCGCTGTTTTTCTTATGTTATAGAAAAATAATAATCTATGGTAAAAGGCTACATCAAATTCTTACACTTTATATTGGTTTTTGTTTTTTTCTCCTTTTTCTCCGGCAACATTCAGGCACAATGTGCAGGTGATGATGGGGAATTGCCCGTTTGTGATATTCCTAATCCTGCCAATAAGACGATTAATCTTTATACAGCATTGGGAGGAACGCCAACACCAGGAGGAACATGGTCAGATGATGATGAATCGGGAGGATTAGACGCAAATACAGGAGTTTTAAATGCGCATCTTATTCGCCAAAGCAGAATATACCGTTATACTTATACCGTTACCGGAGCTGCAGGCTGTGCCGATAATTCCGCTGTAGTAACCGTTACTATAGGAGGATATTCCGGGGTTGCCTCAAATTCCACGCAATGTAGTGCTACTATAAATTTTAACCTTTTCGAAGCTTTTAATGGTCTTTTTTTAGGACCGCAATACAATGGACAATGGTACGATAACACTAATAATAAAAAAGTAGATGCCGTTATTAATATTTCTGAATTTGAAGGGGATTACGAATTTACCTATACCATGCCCGCAATCGGTACTTGTCCTGCGGTATCTTCAACAGCTGTTATTACAGTTGCCAGAGCCCCCAAAGCAGGAACTGCTGTAAATTTAGCTTTGTGCGCCAGTGATGGATTGTCAGCATATAAGAATTTTGATCTTACTAATTTAATAACAGGTCAGGATCCGGGTGGAACCTGGAGAGATGGTAACCGTATCAGCACAGGAGAACTAACATTTGCAGGAGATCGCTTTGTTGATATTGAAAAGATATATGACAGATTTGGCGAAGGATATTATTACTTTGCCTATAAGGTTTTATCTCCAAAACCAATTTGTCTGGACGAAGAGAGAGTCACATTTATCAAACTTGAGAACAAACTTGATTTTACGGGTGCTACCGTTACCGTTAATAATGATATTTGTGAAACCGAAATAGGAACTGCCAGCTACTCAGTGACCATTAAAAAGGGAACGGCACCTATTCCTAACGGATCTTACAATGTGATATTCCGGGTATCAGGACCTAATGCAAAAACTGAACTTGTAACAGCAAATTTTAATAACGGTGTCCTTGTATTTCCTATAGATTCAAATTATTTTCAGCAGGTTGGAACTTTTAATGTAAATATTATAAGTATCTATAAAAACAATAGTGTCAGAATATGTGCTAATATCATGGGTAACTTATCAGATGATTTAATTATCTATCCCTTACCGGATTTGGAGAACGCAAAAATAGCACCGACAACAACCTGCCAAAACGAAGGTGCCCTGATACAAATTTCTGATGCCATAAAACTTGCAGACGGAATTTATGATCTTACTTATAATCTGGCAGGAGCCAATCAGGCAAGCGGACAAATAGCGCGGGTTACATTTACGGGGGGAAATGCTAGTTTTACGTTGTCTCCTAATTTAAGTTTCAATGCCGGTAATGCAGTACTAACGATTACAAATATTACGCATGTAGTTTCTCAATGCTCCAGTACCGCAAATGTGATTGGCAATATTCTAATAAATCCCTTGCCCAATACAGCAGCGGTACGAATGCAGATTAATAATGTCTGTTTTGAAAAACCTGTTTCGGTTTCAATGAGCGGACTGGGAATTTTAACAGATATCACCTTATCCTATACGGTTACCCATAACAATAATGCTATACCGCTAACGGTTACTTTGCCGGTGTCAGGAGGAACCACCAGTTTTATACTTCCTGCCACTGCAGTTTCAAATCCGGGATCTTATACTGTTTCTATATTAAAATTGACAAATAATGAGAATGGCTGCGGTGCTACGCTAAGCAATTTATCTTATGCATTCCTGATAAATGCAATTCCGGCTGCCCCGAACGCAGTGTCCCAGCCCTTTTGTAAAGTCGATAACGCAACAGTAGCCAGCTTGCAGCCTAACGGCGCCCAATACAAATGGTACGCTTCCGAAACTGCAACGACACCTCTTCCGGCTACCGATGTTTTACAGACTGGAAATTATTACGTAAAAGAAACCTCTTCTGCTGGCTGTACATCAGAAGCAACGATGATTTCAGTGACCATAAATGATCCCGCTGCTCCCGAATTAAATTCAGAAGGCTCCGGTTTTTGCGGACTGGATAATCCTACGATTCTGGATTTGTCTAATCGAACCAATTCACCTGCATCGGTAGTCTGGTACGATGCTCAGACGAATGGTAATGTATTGTCTTCCACTACGCCTTTGGTGGAAAACGGAAGATATTACGGATTTGATTTTTCAAACCAAACCAATTGTATCTCAGAAAAAAGTATCGAAGTTGTCGTGTCGCTAACGAATTGTGATGCGCCCGAAACTCTTTTTATCCCTGATGGCTTTTCTCCTAATGGAGATGGTGTAAATGATGCTTTCGTGATTCCGGATATCGATTTTCTGTACCCGGATTATATACTTGAAATTTACAACAGGTATGGAAGCAGAATGTACAAAGGATTTAAAAATAAACCGGGATGGGACGGATTGAATTATGAAGCAAGCGGCATAAGCAGCGGCATAGCAGTCAATGGGGTTTATTTTTATGTGCTTCATTTTAATAAAGATAATAAACCGCCCCGACAAGGACGTCTTTATTTAAACAGATGATTCATTTTGCATTCTTTAATATGATTTTCAAATGAAAAAAATAATATTTTTTATAACTTTTCTCTTCTATATCACCTCTGTTTCAGCGCAGCAGGACCCTGAATACACGCATTATATGTATAACATGAGCGTGGTGAATCCGGCCTATGCGACAGGAACTCCTGCCATGCTGAATCTTGGGGGACTCTACAGAACCCAGTGGGTGGGAGCTTATGGTGCCCCGAAAACATTTACATTTTTCGGACATACAGCGATAAGTGATAAGATAGAAGTTGGCTTGTCGTTAGTTTCGGATGATATAGGGGATGGTGCCAAAAAAGAAAATAATTTTTATGCTGATTTTGCTTATGTCCTTAATTTAGGCGGAAAAAATAAACTTTCACTCGGACTAAAAGCCGGATTTACCTCCCTGCAGACTAATTTTAACGGATTTCTTTTCACGGATCCGGAAACAGATCTTGCATTCTCGCAAAACATAAATGTAACCCGGCCTAATATCGGAATCGGAGCCTACTATTTCAGAGATAATTTCTATGCGGGAATATCGGCCCCAAATCTGTTGAGTTCCAAACATATTGAAGAAAAATCAGGAATAAACGCTTACGGATCAGAAGCAATTCATACTTTTTTAACAGCCGGATATGTTTTTCAGATCAGTGACAGGGTGAAATTAAAACCTGCATTTATGTCAAAAATTGTCAAAGGAGCACCAATGACTGTTGATCTGACGGCGAATGTTTTATATAACAATAAATTTGAATTAGGTGCGGCGTATCGTCTGGGCGATGCTGTGAGTGCTTTGTGTAATATTAATGTGACACCATCGCTTAGGGTAGGATATGCGTACGATTATACGCTTTCTAACCTGGGACAGTTTAATTCAGGCACACACGAAATTATGCTTCTTTTTGATTTAGATTTATTAGGGAAAGGATATGATAAATCACCAAGATTCTTCTAAAATGAAAAATATGAAAAAAATACTCGTTGTTATATTCGTATTTTTAATACAGTTTATACACGCCCAGGATCAGGATTTGGTGCGAGCCAAACGATTTTTTGATAAAACCTATTACAGTGAATCTATTATCTTATATGAAAAACTGGCGGAACAAAAACCTTCACAGGAGGTCATTAAAAATTTGGCCGACTCTTATTATTACACGAATGATTTAATAAAAGCGCAACGCTATTACAGACTGTTAGTTAAAAATTATAATAAAGATTTAGACAGGGAATATTACTATAGATATGCGCAAACCTTAAAAGCAAGTAACAGTTATGAGGATGCCAATGCTGCTTTGAAAGAATATTACTCAAAATCTGCCAATAGTGAGGATGTTGCTTCTTTTGAAAAAGAACTGAAAGAATTAGAAAATGTTTCGGCAATTGGCAATCGGTTTGAAATTAAAAATCTGGCTGTCAATACACCTAACTCTGAATTTGGTGCTGTTAAATACAATGACAATCTGGTTTTTGCCGCAGTAAAGCTAAAGCCCGGATTGCTGGATAAAAAGTTTAAATGGGACAACGAGACCTATCTCAATTTGGTCAAAGTACCATTAAAAAACATTAATTCCGCGGATTCTATAGTGCATTATTTCGCGAAGGAATTAAAAACAGGAATGCACGAATCAAATGCAGTTTTTACAAAAGACGGCAAGACGATTTATTTTACGCGTAATAATTCCAAAAACGGCAAGAAGAAAAAAAATGAGCAGAACATTTCCAATCTTCAGATTTTTAAAGCAGAATTAGTAGAAGGGAAATGGACAAATGTAACCTCGCTTCCGTTTAATAGTGCTGACTATTCTGTAGAACATCCGGCTTTGAGTCCTGATGAAAAAGTGCTCTATTTCTCTTCCGATATGCCGGGATCACTTGGTTCATTTGATATTTATTCCGTCAACATCAATAAGGGAGCATTTGATACGCCAAAAAACCTTGGGCCTGTTATCAACACCAGTAAAAGAGAACAGTTTCCTTTTGCTTCGCCGGACAATAAACTTTATTTTTCTTCAGACGGACATTTGGGATATGGTTCCCTGGATGTCTTTGTATCCGAAATTAACGGAAATGAATATTCAAAACCATTAAATATTGGTTTGCCTTTAAATTCTAATTCAGATGATTTTTCATTTACGATCTCAGACAACAAAGAAGGTTATTTTGCCTCGAACAGAGAAGGCGGTAAAGGAAAAGACGATATCTATCAGTTTAAAGAAATCAAAGACCTGATTGTCGAGGACTGCAAACAATTTATTGCCGGAACCATTACAGATGCTGATACAAAGATTGTACTAGAACATGCGACGGTAATGTTGCAGGATGCTGATAAAAAAACATTAAATACAAGTACTACCGCTGCAGATGGTAAATTTAGTTTTACGGTGCCCTGCGAAAGTTCTTTTACCGTTGTAGCCTTTAAGGAAAAGTATACCAATGAGTCCAGGGCAATAACTACCGGTAAAACGAGAGATGCAGGCAACGATGCTTCTATGGCACTTAAATCGTTGGACGCAATTCGTCTGGAAGAGCAACAGCTGGCGGAAAAGAAGAAGAAGGAAGAGGAGCGTCTTGTCGTAGAGAAAAAGGAAAAAGAAGCCCTGGCAGTGATAGCGTTAAAAGAAGCAGAGAAAAAAGCAAAAGCAGATGAAATTGTAGCTGTTGAAATTAAGAAAAAAGAAAAAGTAGAGCAGATTTTAAAGCAGGAAAAAGATGTGGTACGGGATAAAGACCGATTGATCATAAAGACCGATCCTATTTATTTCGATTACAATATGTGGTACATCCGTAAAGAATCTAAAGTAGTTTTAGGCAGGGTAGTGGCCCTTATGAAAAAATATCCGGGAATGGTGATCGAAATAGGATCGCATACAGATACCAGGGGTAGCGCGAAGTTCAATGAAAACTTATCGCAGAAAAGAGCATCTTCAACCAGGGAATTTTTACTGGAATCAGGCATTGAGGCCAATCGGGTAATCGCAAAAGGGTATGGAGAATCGGTACCTATTATAAAATGTAAAACAGACGACTCCTGTACAGAAGAAGAACATGAACTGAACAGACGAAGTGAGTTCGTCATTAAAAATTTATAGATTACGAATCTTATGTAAACTAAACCCGTCAGGTTTTAAAAACCTGGCGGGTTTGTTTTTTTAATAAATTGAAATTTTAATTTAGAAGCTTTTTTTTGGCTTCTTTTTTATTTAATTTTATAGAATAACAATGACCTAAAAAAACTAATTATGAAAAATCTAGCAATATCCTTTTTACTGGTAGCTTGCATTGGACTCCAAAGTTGTAAAAAAAATGAAACGAAGACAGAAACAGGAGCTGCTAAAGCAGATGCCGAAAAGATCGTAAGTACCGAATGTTATAAAGCAGTATATGAAAAAGATACAATTGATCTAAAACTGAATACCTTAAAAAGTGGAAAGCTGAGTGGAAACATGAGCATGAAGGTTTTTGGTGCTCCCGAAAAAACAGGGGAAATTGCAGGAGAGTTTCATGGCGATACCTTATTTGCAGATTATACTTTTCAGGAAATCACCAATAAAAATAAAACATTCAAAAATCCAATGGCGTTTCTGAAACGTGAGAAACAACTTATTTTAGGAAACGGAACCATGCAGACTACGATGGGAGTTACCTATCTGGTTAAAGATAAACCGATCGATTTTGAAAGAGTGAAATATAAATTTGACGTTGCTGAGTGCATGGAGAAATCAAAATAAAAGATACATTTCAAATTCGACAGGTTTTAAAACCGGTCGGGTTTATTTCATAAAAAAGCCGTTTCTATTGGAAACGGCTTTGCTATTATTGTTAGATTTAATTCTTTATAAGACTTCCCCTTTGATTTTAAGGGCGACTCTGCCATCAGGATAATTTACGGCATTGGTCTCCACTGTAATGGTTTTACGGATTGGACCGGCGGCCATATTGTACTTGACATCAATTTTTCCTTTTTTTCCAGGCTGAATTGCAGCGGCAGGTTTTGTTACCACTATCGAGCTAACTGTAGATTCTGCTCCGATGATTAATAAAGGGGCATCTCCGGTATTGGTAAATTCGAAAGATCGAAGTCCGTTATCATTTTTTGAGATTTTTCCGTAATCAATGGTGTTGTCCGGGGCTGAAAATTCAATTTTTGGCCCGTTTTGTGCATACCCAATTGTGCTAAACAATGCGATTACAATAAAAGTGGCTACATTTTTCATGCGAATTTTTTTTTTAAGTTGTAAGTAAATATACTTTGTTTTAATTAATACACAAATTATTATTTCTCTTTTTATAATGTACTTAATTATTTACTTTTGCTGTCAGTTACAATTACAAAAATTGAACCAATTTTGTTTTGGTTTAATTGTTTAACGGTTTAGTCATTTAATTGACTCGTAAAATTTTGGTTTAAATGTACCAAAAGCAATCAACGATTAAGAGCGCAACGACTAAACAAACCAACAATTTAACGATTAAACAATTACACCAATTAAAGATTAAACATATCCACGATTAAACAACCTATAAATGAGTATTCCTGCACAATTTGACGCTAAGACGATCGAGAACAAATGGTATGATTACTGGATGAAAAATAACTATTTTCATTCAGAACCAGATCATAGAACACCTTATACAATTGTAATTCCGCCGCCAAACGTCACAGGAGTCCTTCACATGGGGCATATGCTGAATAATACCATTCAGGATGTTTTAATTCGCCGCGCCCGTCTGAAAGGATTTAATGCCTGCTGGGTTCCGGGAACAGATCACGCCTCTATTGCTACAGAAGCAAAAGTAGTAGCGAAACTGAAAGCGGAAGGAATCAATAAAAATGATTTAACACGTGAAGAATTTTTAGCCCATGCCTGGGAGTGGACCGATAAATACGGTGGTGTAATTTTAGACCAGCTTAAGAAATTAGGTGCTTCCTGCGACTGGGAACGTACCAAATTTACTATGGATCCGGACATGTCGGCTTCTGTAATTCGTTCTTTTGTCGATTTATACAACAAAGGATTAATTTACAGGGGATACCGAATGGTTAACTGGGATCCGGAAGCGAAAACCACTTTGTCTGACGAAGAAGTAATTTACGAAGAACAACAAGGCAAATTATTTTTCCTAAAATATAAAATTGAAGGATCTGAAGATTTCTTAACCATCGCCACAACACGTCCCGAAACAATTTTTGGGGATACTGCGATCTGTATCAATCCGAATGACGAACGTTTTACGCATTTAAAAGGTAAAAGCGCTATCGTTCCAATTTGTGGAAGAGTAATTCCGATTATTGAAGATGAGTATGTAGATATCGAATTCGGAACCGGATGTTTAAAAGTAACTCCGGCACACGATATGAACGATAAAACGTTAGGAGAAAAACATAATCTTGAAATCGTTGATATTTTCAATGAAGATGCTACGTTAAACAGCTTCGGATTGCATTATCAGGGAAAAGACCGTTTTGTAGTTCGTACTGAAATTGCAAAAGAATTAGAAGAAATTGGAGCTTTGGCAAAAACCGAAATCCATTTAAATAAAGTGGGAACTTCTGAAAGAACCAAAGCGGTAATCGAACCAAGATTATCCGATCAATGGTTTTTGAAAATGGAAGATTTGGTAAAACCGGCAATTAAATCAGTTTTGGTTGACGGAGCTATTAAATTGCATCCAAAACGTTTCGAAAATACATACGCACACTGGTTGAATAATATCCGTGATTGGAATATTTCCCGTCAGTTATGGTGGGGACAACAAATCCCGGCTTATTATTACGGAGACGGAAAAGAAGATTTCGTAGTAGCAGAAAATATCGAAGAGGCTTTAGCATTAGCCAGAGAGAAAACTTCAAACCTGAAACTTGAAATAAAAGATTTAAAACAGGATGTTGACGCCTTAGATACCTGGTTTTCATCCTGGTTATGGCCAATGTCTGTTTTTGGCGGAATTATGGATCCGGAAAGTGAAGATTTTAAATATTACTATCCAACCAATGATTTGGTAACCGGTCCGGATATTTTGTTTTTCTGGGTGGCGAGAATGATTATTGCGGGTTACGAATATGCCGGGGAAAAACCATTTACAAATGTATACCTGACAGGTTTAGTACGTGACAAACAGCGTCGTAAGATGTCTAAATCATTAGGAAATTCTCCTGATCCTTTAGACTTAATCGATACATTCGGTGCCGATGGTGTTCGTGTAGGATTGCTTTTAAGTGCTTCTGCCGGAAACGATATTATGTTTGATGAAGAACTGTGTAATCAGGGGAAAGCATTCTCTAACAAAATCTGGAATGCCTTTAAACTGATCAAAGGATGGGAAGTTTCCGAAACTATTCCACAGCCGGAATCATCAAAAGTAGCGATCGAATGGTATGAAGCGAAATTGCAGCAGACGCTTGTTGACATTGAAGATAATTTCGAGAAATACAGAATTTCAGATGCATTGATGGCTATTTATAAACTGGTTTGGGATGATTTCTGTTCTTGGTTCCTTGAAATGATCAAACCTGCTTACCAGCAGCCGATTGACAAAAAGACTTTTGATAAAGCCATTGAAATGTTGGAAAGCAACCTGAAATTGCTGCATCCGTTTATGCCTTTCCTGACAGAGGAAATCTGGCAATTCATTGCAGACAGAACTCCGGAAGAAGCTCTAATTGTTTCGACCTGGCCGGAATTAAAATCATTTGACGCGAAATTAATAACCGATTTTGAAAATTCAATTGAAGTAATTTCAGGAATCAGAACCATTCGTAAAGACAAGAATATTCCCTTTAAGGATGCCATTGAACTGAAAGCAGTAAACAACGATAAAGCGTCCACTTACTTTGATTCGGTGATCACCAAACTGGGAAACATTACTGCACTGGAATATATATCCGATAAAGTAGACGGCGCATTATCTTTCCGTGTAAAGTCAAACGAATACTTTATTCCAATTACCGGAAATATTGATGTTGAGGCTGAAATTGCAAAACTGAATGCAGAATTGATATATACGCAAGGTTTCTTAAAATCTGTTCAGTCGAAGCTGGCCAATGAAAAATTTGTTGCCGGAGCACCGGAAAAAGTTTTGGCTAACGAAAGACAAAAAGAAGCCGATGCATTGGCAAAAATTGCTACAATTGAGCAAAGTTTAGCCGGTTTGAAATAAGAATCAGGTTTCTATAAATAAAAAATGGGCTGTCTTATAAAAAGACAGTCCATTTTTTTTATTGTTCGTCATTCCGAGGAACGAAGGAATCATATGTGCTAAATCCACATCGTACGTTGCACTCCGGATGTCATTTCGACGAAGGAGAAATCACATGTGCTAAATCCACATCGTACGTTGCGCTCCGGATGTGACTGACTTCGTCTGTTCGCTATACCCCGGTCCTTCGTCGAAATGACAATACTATCGGGTAAAAACGATTTTTAAATAGATATTGTGCTTATTTCCTTCTCTTCAAAATCAAAAACAAAGGATAAGAAATTAAGCTAATCACCACTATAACTCCGAAACCTTTAGGATCACTGTAAACAAAACCCACCAGAAGTGCAAGTGAAACAATAATAGCTAAAATCGTCAGCCAGGGATGGAATTTCGAACGATAAGGTCTTGGTAAATCAGGTTCTGATGTTCTTAATTTCAAAAGCGAAAAATAAGCCAGTCCCCAGACAATAACAGAGGTAAAGGCCGCAAATGAGAACAGGACTTCAAACGAACCGATACAAATTAAAAATAAACTGAATAAGGATGAAATTAATAGTGCAATTATCGGAGTTCCTCCTTTGTTTACTGTAGTTCCTTTTTCGATGAAAAAGCCATCTCTGCTTAATCCGAATAAGATTCTTGGCGGAATCATCATAAAAGCGTTCAAAATACTAATCAGTGAAAAAATAGAAATTACGATAACGATCGCAGCTCCGTTTTTTCCAAAAATAACGCTGGCCACTTCGGCAGCGGCCAAATTAGATTTAGCGATCGTTTCCAGAGATAAAACATGAAAAAAAGCAAGGTTCAGCAGCACATAAATAGCAATTACAAGTAAAACCCCGCTGTACAAAGAGCGTGGAATATTTTTACCCGGATCATCATTTTCCTCTGCAAAAAAGCAAACGCTGTTCCAGCCATTATAAGTTCCGATGATTAACTGAAGCGATTTGAAAATTCCAAATAATAACCCAATCTGAAAGAAAGAACTGTCTTTTTCTATCACAGGCACTTTCACGCCCGAATACATAAAACAGGCGACTACCAGGCACACAAAGCAAATCACCTTTATAAAACTTGTTATTTGCTGAAAGGCACTTCCGTTTTTGACACCGCTTAAGTGTAATAATACAAAAGCAACTAATAACGAAATAGCGATTACGGTCGAATAATTTCCCAAAAACGGAAATAAAATAATAATATATTCGCTGATTACAATACAATAAAAAGCGGGCGGAATGGCATTGGTAATATAATCAAACCAGCCTGATATAAAGCCGGCATAATCACCAAAGGCCTTTTTGATATAGTTGTAAGAACCTCCGGCTTTAGGAAGCATAGTAGCCAGCTCTGCATACGAGTTGGCACCTATTAAGACAAATAAACCACCAAAAAGCCACGAAGCAATAATGAGCCAGTAGTTATCTAATAATCCCGCAATCGTCCCCGGCGTTCGTAAAATTCCAACTCCGATGGTACCTCCGATTAATACAGCAATATTAAAACTTAGACCAAGTGTTTTCCTGAGTTGGTTCTTTTTGGAATCTGACATGTTTAAAGGTTTTGGTTTGATGGGCAAAAGTAAATATAATTAAAACACTTTCTTTTGTTAAAAGCAAAAACCTCATCTATTACTAAATGAGGTTTTGTATGCTTAAAGTAAATTGAATTCAGGTTTTTAGAATTTATAACGAAGGCTTGTCAAAATCTGACGAGGCGCTATCGGATTCACACTGTAATTTTCGTGCACCGTATAGTTTAATTCGTTTGTTATATTGGACAATTTACACAGGATAGAAAATTTTCTCCATTCGTAGCCCGCAGAAACATCAATAGTAGTATAACCTTCCAGTGGAATATCACGATCTCTGATGGTTACAATGTAAGCCGGATCCGGTTTTGGATTGGCAGGTGTTGGTTTAACGGCTGTCCATTGGTAATCATCATTCCATCCGCCTAAACGATCACCGATATAATTGCCTATTGCGCCAAAAGTTATCCCTTTTAACATTCCTTCGGGTACTTTGTAGAAGAAACTTAGATTAGCTGTATTTCTTGGTGTTCTTACCACACGATCTCCGGCAATAAAACTTCCGTTAGTGCCTGAAGTATTGGTGTAGCGCATATCGTTATAACTGTAACCGGCGCTTACCGCTAAGCCGTCTACAGGTTTTGCAGTCACATCAATTTCAATTCCTTTACTTTTGGTACTTCCTCCTAATATTTTTAAAGTAGTATCGGTGTTTAAACTTCCGTCTGCTTTGTTAGGGGCAGTTTGTGCTAAATTACTGTTCGTAATCTGGTAAACCGTTACGTTCGTACTTAATAATCCTTTTAAGAAATCGGTTTTGATACCAGCTTCATATTGGTCAATAATAGATGACTCTATAGGCTGTAAATCGACAGTTGTTCCGGTGTTCGGTGTAAAGGAACTTGAATAACTGCCAAATAAGGAAATTTCTTTGGTCGGCTGGTAGATTAATCCAACTTTTGGAGAAAAAGCGTTGTCCAGTTTTTTAGCACCAACAACAGGAGTTGTTTTTTCCGGTGCTGTCGTCTGAACTCCGGCAGTCAGTATTTCTTTATACGTAGTTACTTCTGCTTCCTGCCAGGACCAACGGATACCTGCCAGCACTTTTAATTTTTCGGTAATCGAAATTAAATCCTGGAAATAGACCCCAAAACGATTGGTTTCTGTTTTTGCAATCTGGGTAGCGCGGGCATTAGGAATATCATTTCTTTGTGTCGAAGGATCGAAATT
Source organism: Flavobacterium sp. ENC (assembly GCF_020991415.1). GTDB lineage: Bacteria > Bacteroidota > Bacteroidia > Flavobacteriales > Flavobacteriaceae > Flavobacterium. The sequence goes on from NZ_JAJMOY010000004.1 coordinate 236,047, forward strand.
GTAAAGATTGATTTTATCGTAAATACTTGGATCATATGTTTTTGGAGATCCGTCAGGATTTGTGGCAGTTACCAGAAACTTTTCATTAAAAGCATAGGTATAAGCCGTTGCAAACGAATTTTCCCAATCCGCTCCTGTGAAGACCTGATGTTTAACCGCTCCTGTATTAAAATTTCCCTGTAAGCTTAACTGGTCTCCCAATATTTGCTCTAAGTTTTTATTTTGAGTCAACCCTCTGTTCCAGTCGCCATTTTCTGTAACAGTAGATAATTGGGCTGTTGATTTTTGAGTTCTGTCGTAAGTCTGGAAAGAACTATTGAAATTAAGTTTCCAGTTTTTATTGAAATCATGGTTTAATAATGCAGAAGCACTGGCCGACTTGGTATTTCCATTAGACCAAAGAGATCCGAAAAATTCACTGCGCGGAATATCCAGGATTTTTTTTCCGACAATCCCCGTTCCGAAATCAGGAGTCCAGTCTGCAGTCAGGTAATCTCCCTGAACGGTAATTTGCGTTTTAGGGCTTACGGCAAAAAGCAAGGAAGGATTCACGTACAAACGCTCATTTTTCACCACATCCCTGAAACTTTCTGAGTTTTCATAAGAACCATTTATTCTAAAAGCAATAGATTTGCTAAGTGGCCCATAAAAATCAAAAGAAGGTTTGTAGAAAGCATAACTTCCCATTTGCATCGCAATTTCTCCTCCTTTTTTGAAGGATGGCGTTTTGGTTACCAGATTTAAAATTCCGCCCGGTGCCACATTTCCAAATAATAATGCAGAACCGCCTTTTAGAAATTCCACTTTTTCCAGGCCGGAAACATCAGGAATAGAACCGGCATTATAACGAAACCCATTTTTAAACATATTGTTGGCAGACATGTCATATCCTCTCGAGAAAAAAGATTCCTGAGCTCCGCCGCGGGCAGAACCTACGTAAACACCATTGGCGTTTTTGATAACTTCACTAAGACGAATCGCTTGCTGCTGTTCGATTACATCAGATCCGATCACTTGTATACTTTGCGGATTGTCCATTGGTTTTAAACCGGAGCGAACTGCTGTAACAGGTTTAGGCTCCCTGTTGGTTGTAATCAATACTTCGTTAAGGATTTCTCCTTTTTTGTTTTTTACGGTATCGTTTGCATGACCGGAATCATTGCTGGTATATTCCTGGCTATAGGAAGCCAGACTTAAAAATGAAAATGTGAAAAGTAAAATATATTTCATACTGTCTTATTTGGAATAAATAAAAATAATTGCCGCAAAAGTAATCCTGACTTTAGGTGATTGGAATTTATTTGTCTTAAGGTTGTCTTAAGATTGTCTTAAGAAAAACTAAAGATTAAGATTGTTTTTGCTCAACTTAAAGTAAATGAGTTGTTTATGAAATACGGGACTAATTCTACAAAATGTCCCGTATTTCAGTAAGTGAATGTTTTTTCTTTGAATATTTATTTAACTGTAATCAGGTAAGTAGCCATTTTCCAGATTTCGTCGTATTTTTTGCCATTATGTTCTCCGGCAGCTTTTTCGGTATAAGCAAATTCTACCATATAATTTCCCGGCCAGATTGGTGTAAATGAAATTTCTCCATTTTCATTACTCCACAATTCTTTTTCCCAACCATTAGGGGCAATAACTTTCATTTTTTGCTCTTTGGCTATCTTTCCTTCATATAAAGCATTCACATTAACTTTGGTTTTTTGTTTTGCTGTTATAACATCTTTGGAGAATAAACTGATAACGTTAGAATTTACGGCAGCGTCATTTCCTTTTGCTGTATTACCAACAGTAACTGTAGCACTTGAATTATAATCTAAAACCATAGTTCCGTAAACATCTTTTACTTTATGGTGCATGACAATGGTATAAACTCCGTCTTCATCAGGGGTAAAAAACGCCTGATATTTATTTTCTAAAGCCGTTGCAGTAAGTTTAATTTCTTTTTTTGATGGACTAATAACGACCAGCGAAAAATCTTTTAAATCAGAAAACCATTTATCAGCTTTTGTAATATCATTTTCAGAGAATTCCCCAAAGTACACTGAAATTTCCTGAGCCTTTCCTTTTGTTCCAGTTGCTTTAGTCTCGATCCAAAGGGCGTGAGCAAATAGTTGAGGACTTGCCACTAACATAAATAATAAAAAAGCGACTGATTTTAAAGTTTTAGATTTCATAAGATGAAGTTTAAATTTTTGGTATAATTATTTTTTTTACAAACTTAAGCCTTATTTAGAATAAATAAAAATAAAAAACAAAATTAACAGTAGTGTTTTACAATTATTCCTTTCTAAAAGCTTGTAACAGATAAACACCCCTGTTTTTGAGGCAGAGGTGTTTTCAATAAGTCTGTTAAAACTTTAATGTTAAGCTTGCCAGAAAGTTTAACGGAGCCTGTGGGACTCCATAAGCATCCCAATATTTTTTATCATTTAAATTATTTAATTTGACCCCAACTTTCCATTTGGGCTGGTCATAAAACAAAGCAGCATTGTAAACAGAGTAGGATGGAACGAAAAAGCCTTCATCGTCAAATTTGAATTGCTTGTCCACATAATTACCGCCAAATCCAAGTCCGAAACCTTTTAGTACATTTTGAAACTTATAAGACAGCCAGAAGTTGACTACATTTTCCGGAGCATTAGACGATTTCATTTCTCCGACAGCCGGATCTGAAGATTTTAACTGGTTGTCATTGTAAGCATAGCCGGCCATAATATTTAAACCTACCACAGGAGCTGCAATAATTTCAAAATCGAAACCTTTACTTACCTGTTTGCCATCCTGAAAACTATAACCGTCACCATCTGTTCGCAAAGCATTATCAATATTGATGCTGTAGTAACTGATGGTTGTGCTCAATTTTTTGTCAAAAGCTTCCACTTTGATACCGCCTTCATACTGATTGGCATAAATCGGATCTAAAATTAGCTGCGATTCATCAGGTTGTGATACCGGGGCAGCATTTTGAAAACCATTCATATAATTTCCAAATACCGAAACCTGATCTTCAATAACCTGATATACCAAACCTAATTTAGGAGACAAGGCAGTTTGATTATATCCTCCTGTTTCGCCTATTTTTTTCTGAACGAAATTATCCATACGAAGACTTAACATAGCAGAAAGACGATCCGTGAAATTAATAACATCAGAGGCATAGACACTAAAGGTATTTTCTTCCGGAACAGGATATACCACCTCTGATACTACTGCATCTACAGCTTTTCTGCTTATAACCTCATAAGGCTGTGTGATGTCAATATTATCCAGAATTCCTGTTGTGCCATAGGTAAAGGCTGTTTTTGTAAATCGGTAATTCGCACCCAGCAATAATTTGTGTTTGATGCTTCCGGTGGAAAATTCACCATTAATATTTTCCTGAAAATTGGTGTATTTGTTCACTACCGGTCCATAACGGGAGACGCTTCTGCTTACCTGTGTTGGCGAACTCCAGGACGTATAATATTGATAACTGTGATCTACATCTTCGTCTACGAAAGAAAAAAGAGTAGTAGATTTCCAATTGTCGGATAATTTATATTCAGCCTGAACAAAAACTTTTGAAGAAGAGGTTTGCGCATCGGCATAATCGTTGAATAACGTTTTTCTGTAATCCAGTTTTATATCGTTTGGATTTGTAATTCCGGCGCCATACGAGCGTGCATACATCGGGCGTGTATTGTTGGTGTTGTAGATTTCGCTGTCAAAACTTAAGGTCAGTTTGTCTGTTGCTTTGTAAATAAAGCTTGGAGCAAACAGAAATGTTTTATTAAAACCATAGTTCAGGAAACTATTTTCCGTACTCAGGGAGGCATTTAAACGGAACAATACTTTATTGTCGGATGTCAAAGGGGTGTTAATGTCCAGTGCAACACGGTTGAGCCCAAAACTTCCGCCGGTGTAGGCTATTTCGGTTTTTGTTGCCTCGAAAGGTTTTTTGGTCACCAGATTCACGACACCTCCAAATGAAGAAACCGAAGATCCGAACAAAGTCCCCGATGGTCCTTTCATGATTTCGATACGCTCGACATTGTCGACAGAAACGGAGCTTCTTCCGGAAACCGTTTCCATTCCGTTTCTCGCATTAATACCTGTGTTGAAACCTCTGAACGTAACTCCCAAACCTCCCGAAGGAAAAATAATGGGTACTACGCCGGGCGAGTTTTGCACGGCACTTTTAATATCTATTGCGATTTGTTCCTTTAAAACTTCTTTTGTTATAATATTATATACCTGTGGATTCTCCAGATTTTTTAAAGGCATGCGCGACACATAATCGGTTTTTTTGGAAATCATTTTATCATTGTTAATGATTACTTCCTTTAATTCCTTGTCCGAAACATTCAGTTGCAAATTAAGCGTTGTAGTTTCACTTTCAGTTACATTTACTTTCTGTTCTAAAGTTTCATACCCGGTCAGGGAAACCTGTAAAGTATACGAACCGGCCTTTACTTTGCTAAATTCAAAAGCACCATATTCATTGGCACTTGTACCATATTTTGAGTCTTTAAGAATTAGATTTACGTCAGATGCCGGTTTCCCGTCAGAGGTTGTGATGTTTCCTTTTATTTTCCCGTTGCTTTGTTGTCCCAGTGCTGTAAAGACTGAAAACAGCATACTGGCCAAAAGGAAATATCTGGAATGTTGTACTGTTTTTAATTTCATGGCGTTTAAAATTTGGTTTGTTTATAATTATTTAGATTGAATAAAAACAGTGCAAATGTAAAAAATAGTATTTCCTTACCAAACATTATTTCATTTGATTTGAGATACTTTTTGTGATATTTGGGTAAACTTTTTTTGAAATTTGTCAACGGGAGGTTAAATGACCTGTAATTATGACATTATAAAAAAGGTAAAAAGGGTAGAAATTACACTTCAAAACCTTAATTTTGCGGCATTAAATGAAACCGTCCTCATGATTTTACCTTTTTTTAAAAAAATACAAAACACACCCCGAGGATTCCGTATAGCAAACACCGTATTTTTTTTCCTCTCCGGATTTGGATACTCTTCCTGGGTATCAAGAATCCCGCACATACAGGCACAGCTGCATTTATCTGAAGCTGAATTTGGCGCTGTGTTATTTGCCTTTCCGATTGGTTTAATGCTGACCATGCCGTTTACAGGAATGTTACTCAATAAATACAGCAGCCGTTATATCATGCTGATAGGGGCAATCATGTTTAATATAGTCCTGTCTTTACCCGGTTTGGCTGCTTTCGTATGGCAGTTGGTTTTCATCCTTTTGATTTTTGGAGCTTCCCGAAATATTTTCAATTTATCAATTAACGCACAATCCCTTGAAGTTCAGAAATTATATCCAAAATCTATCATCACCCGTTTTCACGCGGTTTGGAGTATTGCGGTTTTTTCAGGAGCAGGTTTAGGGTATATCATGGTAACGCAGCATATTGCGCCATCCCATCATTTATTGGGAGTAAGTATTTTTATGCTGGGTCTTACGGCTTGTTTTTATCCGTTGAGTATTCATAATAATCCGGTACCGGTTAAAAAGAAGTTCTTTTCGATGCCGGAAAAAAACCTGGTCAAGTTTGCCCTGATTTGTTTTGTTTCTATGGCTTGTGAAAATACGATGTACGACTGGAGCGGTATCTATTTTGAAAATATTCTGCATGCTTCTCCAAAGTTAACGAGTGCTGCATTTGTATTTTTTGCAACCGCAGTGACCTTAGGGCGTTTGTTTGGAGACTACGGAGTGATGAAATTTGGTACGAAACGAATTCTTTTTTACAGCGGTATTTTTATCACTTTAGGATTTTCCATTTGTTTTCTTGTTCCGTACGTGTATCCCACTATTTTTGGGTATGTCTTAATCGGATTTGGGGTTTCCTGCGTGGTTCCGTTAGTGTTTAGCATTGCCGGAAGATCATCAAAATTGAGCAGCGGTTCTGCTTTAACCTCTATTTCTACTATTGGTTATCTTGGTTTTTTACTTGTTCCGCCAATGGTGGGATTTATATCTGAATATTTAAGTATGAAATGGGCCTTTTTAGTAATGGCACTTTTAGGCATACTAATGATTGTAATGGTTAATAAGATCGGAGAGAAGGAGTAGGCTTTTTTAAGCTGCTGAGGCGCTAAGTTGCTGAGGGGCTAAGTTTTATTTTGAATTTCAGCAAGATAATTTTTCCATTTTTGCTTTTCAACTATATAGGAATACTGAAATTTTTTTTCATAGATTCTTATTTTATCTTTGAATTCAAGAGTATCGGCATAGAAAAAGTCAAGTTCTTCTTTTTATTAAAAAAATGAATAGAATAAATGGCCTCGGGACAACAGCAATATCCTGTTTTTTCTGCATTTATAAATACATTATCAAAATCTATGACTTGTCGTTTACTTGCTGTTTTAAATTCTTTTTTTGAAATAAATGACTCAACATCAGAAGACCTTTTTTTGGTAATTGTAGTATCGTAAAGTTTGATGATTAATTGGGTACTATTTGATTTAGTTGTGTTGAATGAAAAATTATCCAAAACGTTTTCAACACTATTTTGGTTTTTATTGCTGCAACTTAAGAGTAGAAATAGTTGAATTAGAAAAAAGAGTCTTTTCATTTTTAGTTGTCTTCACTAATAGTTTCCGTATGATATTCAAAAAAGTAGCTGAAGATCATTAGAATTGGAAGAGCAAGCCAGGCTGTAAAAGCTAATTCAATTCCATTTTGACCATCCGAAACATAACATAAAGTATTTGCTTTGGTAAAAAAGATACTTAAGGCAGTTTGTATAAAAATATATTCAAACAGATTGAAGAAAATTAAATTGGTTCTTAATTGTTTGTAGTATGCCTTTTCTTTTTTCTTTAAATTTTTAAAAAATAAAATTGGTAAAACAATCATTCCAATCCAGGAGAAGAGCCAGAATATTTGCCAGGCATTTGAACATTCAACTCCTAACTTCGTCAAAATCATTTGAAGACCAACTAAAAAAATTGCTGTAAATCCCGGAATAATAAAGCCTACAACACAAAAGAGCATTGTAGATTTTATATAATTGTACTTGTATTTCAAATTATGGCTGTTTTATGTATTCGCTACATTTTACTTTTTCACAAAAATCAGCTTACTTCTTCACCATAATAAATCGTTCCGTAGTCAGTTTTCCCTGCAGTTTTCCCGTAACCTCAGCTGTCATACTATTATTCGCACCTTTGGTGTAAGTGATTTTCTGAGGATAATCATGCTGTGGATTTTCGAAAACCAATTTAGTTTCAGTTTCGCTGGTAGAAGGAAAATCAATGGCCTTGTCATTGTTTTGCCCGTTTACTGTCGCGCTGTACGTCAGCTTTTCGCCTTTTTGAGACAAGACTATCTTTTCAAAATGCAAAGTATCTTTTCCTTTTATAAAATAAGAAGTCGCACTGAAAGTACTATCGTTTACTTTTTGCCAGTTTTCTATCAGCAAGCCGTCAGGTGATTTGTTTTCCCAGTTCCCGATCAGCCAATCTGCTATTTTGATTTTATCTTTTTCAACAGATTCCTTTTTCTGACACGAAAAAACAACAACTGCTAAAAGCATTAAAAGTGTAATTTTTTGAAACATAGGATTAGGTATTTGATGTTACAGTGATTATGCTAATTTATAAAAAAATAGAATAGTCTGCTTTAAAAAAAGTTAGCCACGAATTTCACGAATTTTCGCGAATTTATTTATGCAAATATAATACGAAAATATGCCACTCCCGATAGCTATCGGGATGGAAGATTAAAATGATTTTAATATGCTTTTTGCGTATCTGCTATTAAAAATAATTCGTGAAGATTCGTGTAATTAGTGGCAAAAAAAAATCTTGTTAATCCTATAATCTGTGGCAAAAAAAATTAAACACTTTCATTCAAAATGGAATACACCAGTTCTTTTGTTGGCTTTTGGTCATTTAGTTTCGCGCGTACGGCATCAAAAGTGACTTTAAAATCGCAGCCCAGTTTATAATCACCACAGCCATAAGCAGTTTTTCCTTTCAGGATTGTTCCTTTTTTGCATTTCGGACAAATTAATACATCTGTTGTAGTCTCTGCTTTTGCTTTTGGAGCTGTTTTTTTAGGCTCTAATTTGAGTTTGTAATTCTCTTCAAAACGTATCAGGCCTTCTACAGTGCCGGCATCGGTTTTAAAACCTTTAATATTGACGGTTGATCCTTTTTGAACCAGTCTTAAATACTGATTTTCCGATATTTTTTTGTCGGCAAAAGTATACGGCAAAAGAAAATCACAACCCGCTTTATAATTGCCGCATCCGTAGGCAGATTTTCCTTTTACCAGCGTGGCTTTTTTACATTTCGGACAGGTTTCGGCCAAAATCCCTGCTGCTTTCTTTTTTTCTGTTTTTACAACTTCCTTCTCAGTAGTGGCTGCATGCGAAATATTAGCATGCCTGGTTTCGCTTCGAACTTCGTACACCAACGCTTCCACCATTCGCTTCATGTTCCGGATAAAGGCGGCTGCGGTAAAGGTTCCTTTTTCAATATCTTTCAGTTGTTTCTCCCAGGAACCTGTCAATTCAGCCGATTTGATCAATTCGTTCTGAATGGTTTCTATCAGCTGGATTCCCGTTGGCGTTGGCAATACCTGTTTTTTGTTTCGAACAATATACTGACGCTTAAAAAGGGTTTCGATAATATTTGCACGCGTTGACGGACGCCCGATACCGTTTTCTTTCATCAGTTCGCGCAAATCTTCGTCATCAACCTGTTTTCCCGCAGTTTCCATAGCACGCAGTAAAGTCGCTTCGGTAAACTGATTGGGTGGTTTCGTTTCTTTCTCTAAAAACGAAGGTTCGTGTGGCCCTTTTTCGCCCACCACAAAACTAGGTAACAAATCAGCTTCTTTTTCTTTGGCATTCGGATCTTCAAAAACAATTCTCCATCCCTTTTTCAGGATTTCCTTTCCGGTAGTTTTAAACATCACGTCGGCCGCTTTTCCTACTACCGTTGTATTGGCAACCAGACAGTCGTCATAAAAAACAGCAATAAAGCGTTTTGTGATAATATCATACACCTGCTGCTGATTGTATTGCAGATTGCTTTGTACCCCTGTTGGAATAATCGCATGGTGGTCGGTCACTTTTTTATCATTGAAAACCTTAGGCGATTTTTTGATCTTTTTTTCTAAAACAGGCTGCGTTAAAGCGGCATAATCCGTTAGTTTTTGCAAGATGCCCTGTACTTTCGGATAAATATCGTTGGGTAAAAAAGTAGTATCCACTCTGGGATAGGTAATTACTTTTTGTTCGTATAACGTTTGGGCAATTTTAAGCGTCTCATCTGCCGAAAATCCGAATTTTATATTGCAAAACACCTGTAATCCCGTCAGGTCAAACAGCTTTGGCGCAAATTCATTCCCGTTCTTTTTTTCGACGGATACGATTTCAAATTCACTTTCCTTGACTTTATTCGCCAGAAGCTCACCGTCTTCTTTTTTCAAAAAGCGGCCTTCCTCATAACTAAAAAGCGTTTCCCGATATAAGGTTTGCAGTTCCCAGTAGGGTTGGGGTTTAAAATTTTCGATTTCCTTAAAACGATCGACTACCATGGCCAGTGTTGGCGTTTGCACGCGGCCAATAGACAATACCTGTTTGTAACCGCCATGTTTTACAGTATACAAACGCGTGGCATTCATTCCCAATAACCAGTCGCCAATCGCTCTGGAAAAACCGGCGTAGAATAAATTATCGTAATTGGCAGAAGGTTTTAAGTTTTCAAAACCTTCTTTTATGGCTTCTGTAGTCAGGGAGGAAATCCATAAGCGCTGCACTTCGCCTTTGTAATGCGCTTCGTTCATCACCCAACGCTGAATGAGTTCTCCTTCCTGTCCGGCATCCCCGCAGTTTATGACTACTTCGGCTTTGTCAAAGAGGCTTTTTATAATTTTAAATTGCTTTTCGATTCCTGCATTCTGCACCACTTTGGTTTCGAATTTTTCAGGAAGCATGGGCAGGTTGTTCAGATCCCAGCTTTTCCAGTGGGGTTTGTAGTCATTGGGTTCTTTTAGGGTACATAGATGGCCAAAAGTATAGGTCACGGCATAACCGTTGCCTTCGTAATAGCCATCGTGTTTGGTATTGGCGCCCAAAACAGATGCGATTTCACGTGCTACACTTGGTTTCTCAGCAATACAGACCTTCATTTTCTCTTTCTAATTTAAAAGCGAAATTAGGGATTTTGAAATTGGTATTGAAATTAGAAAGGGACAAAGATGCTAAGAGGCAGAGATTCAAAGGTTTATTTTTTTTGCACAGAGTTACGAAGTTGTTTGTTTGTTTGTTAAATCTTTACTTTGCGACTTAGCGCCTTTGCGTGAAAATTTATTATTGATGTAGAAAAGTAAAAAAATAATCACGCAAAGGCGCCAAGTCGCAAAGTTTTTTTAAAATTTTAGACTTGGCGTCTTTGCGACTTTGCGTGAAAATTTCGCATTGATGTTGAAAAAAAATAATCACAAAAAAAACACAACGTTTTTCTCAGAACCTCAGAATCTCAGAACCTCAGTAACTTAGGACCTTAGTAGCTCAGCAACGCTACTCTCCGCCAAAGAAGCCCAACATTGTTTGCAATGCATCTTTGGAATGCATTTTCTCACCATTTTCCAGTGATTCCTGTGCTGCTTTTGCGGCTCTTTCGCGCATTTTGTTTTCGTAGGCTGCAATAGCTTCCGGTATGGTTTTATATTGATTAGAAGTAAGATAGTCACTTAACTCCAGAGCATCAAGCATGGCCATATTGGCACCTTCACCTGCAAAAGGAGGCATGACATGTGCGGCATCACCAATGATGGTAACATTTGGCAAAGGTGCCCAGGTCTGATCTAAAGGGATCGAATAAATGGGACGTGGAATAAAAGGTACTGACACATTTTCGAATAATTCGTACCACATACTGCTCCATTCCGGATATTCCTTTTTAAACCATTCTAATATCTGTGTTGGATTAGTATAGTCAAGGCCACTTTTTGCTGCCCATTGTTCATCGGTTTTAAAGCTGGCGTAGAACCCAAGGGCATCTTCGGCTTTTTGTCCCATCAGGATATTTTTGGTATCGCCGAATGCCATTATTTTACCGCCATTGAGTAAGGAATGGATATGAGGTGCTGCTTTTTTAGATTCGTAAATCGTCCCTTCAAGCATCGTTATACCGGAATAGAAAGGTTTAATATCGGTGATGTACGGGCGTATTTTAGAATTGGCACCATCAGAACCAATTACAATATCAGCGTAGACTGAGGTACCGTTTTTGAAATGCAGTAACCAGCCCTCATTTTGTGGCTCCATCGAAAGAAAATGACTGTCCCATACGATGGTTTCAGGTTGTAAGGATTCTAATAGCATTTTTCGCAGTACACCACGATCGATTTCAGGTCTGAAATAAGTATTGCCAAAATCTTCCTCACGGTTGGTGTCGTGATCACTCAGGTGTATCGTGGCATTTTCGTCCAGGATCAGTGTCTTATCTGCACCCGGGATAAAATTGGTTTTAAATTCTTCAAATAAATGGGCTTTGTGAATCGCTGCCAAACCCGATTCCTCATGCATGTCCAGCGGCGAACCCTGCACTCTCGCATTTTTATTCAAATCTCTTTCATATACTTTTACATTTGCATTTTGCAATTGCAAAAGTCTGGCTAATGTAAGTCCGCCGGGACCTCCGCCCACAATGGCAACTTGTTTATTTTCTAGTAACATTTTCGTCTGATTTTTAGATTAATTTTATTTCCGTCCGGCTTACTTGCTTGCGAACGGGACAAAATTATTACTCTTTCAGGACGGTTAATAGTATAAATCGGTCATCTTTATTTTTTAATAATTCGCTGGGCACTACACCGGAGAATTTCTTGATTTCCTTAATGAAGTGCGTCTGATCGGTGAAGTTAAGCTCCGGAAAAAGCCTGCCTTGTGCGATATGTCCCAGGGACGCCTTGAACCGTAAAATTTTGCAGAATGCATTGAGCGAAAGCCCGAATTGTTTATTGAAATACCGGTTGATCTGCCTGCTGCTCCATTCGATTCTTTGGGAGAGCTCCTGTACTTTGATTTCGCCATTGGAAGTATAAATCAAATCGAAAAGCCTGCGTTTCCTTTCGTCAATTGCTGCAGGTAAAAGTGCGTTTAGTTTGAGTAGTATTTTTTGATGAAAAGCATCGAAATCCTTTAAATCAGCTGCGGTGATGCCCCAAAAATCGGGAGGTAAATATTTTGCACTGTTCAAAAGTTCGGCAATAGAAGTATTTAAGAGATATTCGACCCCCAGCGGTTTAAAACTGACTTTAAAGGCAAGTGTGTGTGGCGGAATGCTTTGTTGCTCCGGAACGGTTTCCAGACCTATAAGGGCAATACGAAAAGGTTCAGCTTCTGATTCTAAAAAGAACAAATCAACCCTTGCATCGGGCATTAGGATAACTTCTTTTGCTTTATCTGACTGGTTATGAATCATTCCAATATTTTCCACAAAGTCAGCTAGTGGCTGCTCCGGCAGGATAAATTTGTAATAGAAGTCTTTGTTCATTTCAATACAGATTTAGCCACTAAGGTACAAAGAGACTAAGTTATTTAGTATTTGCAACAGGATTTTTTTATTGTGTATAATATCCGGCAAATTCCCGCAGGATGGAATAAAGATCTTTAAATTCAAAATAATTCGGACTTACACTACTGACATTCTGAAAGCCACGTTCTTTAAATAACATTTTTGTTCGTGTGACATGAAAATATTGGGAGACCACAAGTATACTTTCAAAATGCAGGCTGTCTTTTAGTTTAAGGGTATTGTCTACCGTCGCACGCGTATTATTGCCCAGATTGTCCACAATTACAACCGAATCAGGAACTTTATTAGCCATTAAAAATGCTTTCATTTTATCCCCTTCATAATATCCTTCTTTCCCTAAACCGCCGCTTACGATTATTTTTTTCACGCGATGATTTCGGTACAGGTTTAGGCCGCATTCCAGACGTTTTTCCAGACGTTCCGAAAGCGTTCCGTCTTCGTTGACCTTATTGCCCAGAATAACCGCAATATCTGCTTTTTTCCCGCTATCGCTCAAACCATCAATGGTACTATAGAGAATATGTCCAAAAAACCATAGCAGGAATAGGGTGAGGAGTACTTTAAATAATGACTTTCGGTTTTTCATAAAATGAGTTAGAATGTTTTGCGCATTGGAATGAAGAAAAGTTTGTTTTTTTACGAAAGTAGTAAGATTATACTTTTTTTAATTTAGCTAGCTAAAATATATCATTATATCCTAGCAAATTTCCTATTGAAATACTACAAAAAACAAGACCGACAATGATCAGCATTATGAAGCCAAAATAATTAGAATTGTTTTTTAGAACAATTTTCATGGCCATTATCGAGATTTTAAGTCGTACAAAATAAAAATAATGGTTGTAAAACTTCTGTTGTAAAATTTAAAAAAAAAACAAATAAAGTTCGACAACGCTATGTGAAAGTGAAAATAAAATCAAACCTCACACAGCTTTCAATATCGGTTGAATACAATCAGTTGCATACAACCAGTTCTATACAATCACCTAAAATTAATCTGTTACTTGTAATTTCGTTTCCATCAAAAAAATCAATTAAAAATTAAAACCATGGAAGAGAAAGAACACAAAGTAGTAACAGAATTTTTAGAATTAATGACTAAAATTAATTTTTTCACAAGATTAAAACCGGAGAATCGTATTGACAATTCGTTTAGTGTAACCCTAAAAGTATCGTCTTATAATGAATTACAACTAATGATTTCAGATCTTCTAAAAGCAAGTATTATGGTGCTTCAGGATAACGGCACTGATATAAATGCCATGACTTTAGTTGAAATTGCTTTCCAATTGCTGCCGCAGGATGAAATGGGTTTACTGGATGATTTACACAAAATTCATCTGAAGGCTTGATAAACCAATGATGTTGTATGAAGTCTCCCCACTTCATACATCTATCACTTTGGACTTTTTTAAAGATAAAAACTTCGCAAATCGCGAGATTTATAAAATAAACTCACCCTCTAAAACAATCACAGCTTCGCCTAAAATAGAAACCTTGTCCTGTAAAAGTTCGGTACTCATGGTTCCGGTTCGTAAGGAAGACTGATACGCCCGAAGTTTTGTTTTATTGAGTTTGGTGGCCCAGTATTTGGTCAAAAAGGTCTGAATACCGCCTGTTACCGGATCTTCGTTTGTTCCTGCCCAGGGCCAGAAATAGCGGTAGTGAAAATCAAAATCGGTGCTATCTGAAGCTGCGGTTACCAGTACGCCGCTTATTCCGGTGTGCGAATTTATCAATGCCGTAAAATCGGGTTTTAAATCGGCCAGTTCGTGGGCGCTTTCGATTTCGATCAGGATTATTTTATTGTTGGGACTGTATCGTAGAGATATGGTTTCAGAAATACCCAGAGCATCCAGCATTTTTTGGGGTACAACTGTCTCTTCGGTGTCATAAACCGGAAAAAACATTTTGATTTTCTGGTCTTCTTTTTCAATCGCCAATTCCACATTGTCATAGTTGATAAACGTTATGCTGTCCAGCGAAGTGGTGCTGAAAACAATCTTAGAAGAAGCCAGCGTCGCATGCCCGCACAACGGAATCTCCGTCTTTGGACTAAAAAACCTGATGCTGTATGTATTGTCCGTTAGTGGTTTGATAAAAGCAGTTTCCGAAAAGCCAATTTCAGCCGCAATGCTTTGCATCTCAGCCGCATCTAAATCGGTCTCCGGAAGACAAACCGCTGCGGGATTGCCTTTGTATTTTTGATTGGTAAACGAGTCAACAAAATAGGTTTTCATTCTTTTTTATGTTCTGGGTTTAGAGTTACTAAAAGTAGGAATGTTAAATGAATTTATTGAAGTTTTTTTTTTGCTGTGCGAAGTCTCCTGACTTCGCACCCGCTTCTATATTCCGTTTAGAATAGTTTGGTTTTTCTGGTGGCTTATTGCAGTGGTTACAAGGTTCGGAGATTTGGTGGAAGCGGGACTGTATTACAAATTATTTTTAAAGGTCAAATTTTTTCTGTTTAATTTGAAATACAACTTCCCATGCTATGAGGGAAGAAATGGCATCACTGTATAAAGAAATTTCAATTGCTTCCCATCCTAATTTTAAATTCAATACTATAATTACTGATAAAATTCCAATCGACGTAATGAAAAAAGCGGCTATAAAATTATAGAACTTGTTAGGGAATTTTAAAAAGATGAAAGCAAACAACAAATTTATACCAAACAACAATGTTGAAAGTACATAAAACCAGTAATCGTCATACTTCATGAAAATCTGCTGACTAATTCCTGGAATAAAAAGGTATATAATTAACAGAATCAGATATATAAATAATCTTTTCAGCATAAGTTTTGGGTTAGCATAGTTCTCGCAAAGCAGTCACTATTTTAGTTTCATAAATTTGACATTTGTTGCTCCAAAATTTGTAATGCTTAAGGCTGTGATTTGGTTTTTCTTGTTTCTTTGAAAACTTACTTCCGCAGAAAATGTAATGGCTCCCGAAAATTTATCTTTCTCTACTTCAGTCAGCACAACATCACTTAACCGGTTATGGGTCATGGTCAGCTTTCCATCAATAACTCTGAGGTTAAAAAGGGAGGATAAATCATTATTCTGAAATGTCCCTTCAAAGTCTTTTAGATTGGTATTAGAAGGTTTTGGTTTTTCTTCGGCTTTCTGTTCAGTTGCAGCTACTTTTTCTCTCTTTTTAAACTGATCAGCCAAATAAAATTCGGCAATATCCATTCCGGCTTTATAGGCTACAAAATTTTCATCATTGCTCAAAAGTATAATCGATAATTTACGGTCCTGAAAACGACCCAGATAAGCTTTAAAACCCGCATCACTTCCGGTATGGTTGTATACGGTAAGGCCTTTGTAATTTCGTATAAACTGACCTTTTGCGTGGTAAATCGTTTCGCCGTCCCGTACTGCCAGTATCGTTGGTTTTCCATCATCTAAGAGGGATTGCTCATTAAAACGTTTAATAAAATCGGCATTGCCTAAGGTAGGATTTTCAAAACTAGTCGTCCATTTGCTTAAATCTTCTACGGTTGTATAAACATTTGTAGGCCCGGGAGAAGAACTGTTGAGGTTTCTTTTGCTATATAATCCGTTTTCACTGCCGTACGAATAGGCCCTGTTCTTCACTATTTTTTCGTTATCGTCATATATTAAGGTGTTTTCCATGCCAAGCGGATCGAAAATATTTTCTTTTGCAAAGGAACCAAAACTTTTTCCTGAAACTCTTTTTACAATTTCGGCCAATAATGTAAATCCTGAATTGCTGTATTTAAATTGGCTTCCGGGTTCGAAATTCAGTTCTTTTTGATTGCAGATTATTTTCATTACCTGCTCGGAAGTAATGACGTCATCCATTCTCCAGCCCGCTAATGTCAACAGAGACCACTGGTCTTTTAACCCGCTGGTGTGCGAGCATAAATGTCTGATGGTTATCGTTTTTCCATAAACCGGCAACTCGGGAAGGTATTTTCGGATATCATCATCCAATGCGATTTTGCCCTGTTGCTCTAACAGGTAAATGGCGAAAGTGGTAAATTGTTTGGAAACGGAACCGACATTAAAAATAGTTTTTGATGTAATCGGTATGTCGTATTCGAGGTTGGCCATTCCATATCCTTTTTTAAAAATAAGGGCTCCGTCCTTAACAATACCAACGGCGACACCGGCAGTTTTGGAGTTATACTTAGAAAATAAGGAATCGATTCTTTTTTCCGGAGTTGTTTGTGCTGCTAAGCTGCTGGCGAAAAAAAGACAGATTAGGATAAATTTAGTGAGGTACTTCATTTTGATTGATTTGATTGATGTTACAACTATTCTTATTTATCAGTCCGGAATATTATTTCCGTGATTTTGAGCGGTTATGAATAGAGGCAGCCCAAATGTATAATTTTAAGATAAAGTTTACAAATACAAAATCAACTTTAAATTTAGAGGATGAAATCTGAATTTCGTAAAAACCAACTTTTATATAGATTTAATGGAGAATAATAATAGTAGCTAAACTTCTAAAAAGCCTCTGAAGTAAAGTGTTTTACAGTTTATAACAGCCTGATTTATTTTTTATAAAAAAAATACAGCCGCATTTTGTTTGTAGCTTTTTTTTTATAAATTAGCCGGAAATATATCCCCCTATAAGCCAAATTTGTAATTTATAAAACCATTTATATGCCAACCCAAAAAATCATCCCGTTTATTAAAACAGTGGTGTTTGCCATTGTATTAAGTCTGTCAGGCTGCAGCAGCGAGTCAGAGCTAACAGAAAATACCGATCAAAAAGGGGCAGTAATGCTTCATAAAAATTATGAATTCCTTAGATCCAGGGAATCGCTTTTTAAGGTGATCACCAACTCAGAAACTCAAAAATCAACTTCCAAAAGAACCGTTCAGGCTTTGGATTTTAAAATCTTTACCGACAGGCTGACCTATGTAAAAAATGATAAACAAGCCAAAGAGTCTTTTACATTTTATATCGAGCGAAATGATTATTCACCCGCCAGCAACACGATCGAAAATCTAATCCTGACCAAACGATTTAACGAAGAGGAATACAAAGCGTACATTATTACCTATTTCTTTCCTGACGGGATCGCGAGTGAGCATAAAAATTTTAAGGTTACCGGATTTAAAGCCGTAAACAGCGAAACCTTTTCTTTTAACAACCTGACTTCTAAATCGGCCTGTGAAAATACGTATGAATATATGGTCATTGAAACTGCACATAAATGTTACAGCGGAAACCATTCCGGAGCTTCTGAAGCAGCCAATTGTGAGGGTAAAGGTTCTTTGCCTTATTCGACTTATCAGGTAGTTGCTTACCAAATTGCCTCTTGCGGAGAGAGCATGGGTGGCGGTGGCATGGGCGGAGACCAAAGTGGTGCCGGAGGTGGCGGCAGCAGCACTCCGGGAAGCGGCGGCAGTGGCCCGGTGGATACCGGAATTTCTTTGCCTCCTTCCTGTCAGTCTTTAGATTGTGAGGTGCCGATACTGGCCAACGACATCAACGTATTATTAGGAAATACACTTAATTTTGAACAATTAACCTTTTTATTCAACAACGATAACATTGCTACGGAAGTAAAAAATTACCTGGATCAGAATACTAATGCTGCGGCGAAAAAATTTGGTATTTGGGCAATTAATTATTTCATTAACAATCCATCTGTAACATTCGAACAATTTAAAAATCGATTCATGGGTAGTTCAGAAGGAAATGATGGAACATATGATCCTGTATTTTGGGAGAACCCTAATTTGACTTTTCCAAAACAAAATCTACCTAAATGGTCAGATTTTAGCTCAAATTTTCCCTATGATTCTGATCCTAAATACGATACTCCTCAAAAAATGTATAATTCAATAGGAGGTGATGTTGCCTCTTTATATTCAGGACCTAAAACTAATACCTGTGCTATACGTTTATCAAAAGCATTAAATTATTCTGGTGTAATAATACCCAATTTACCTGGTAAAACTTTTAAGGGAGCAGATAATAAATTTTATTTTAAAGCTGCTTATGAAATTAATTTATGGATGAGAGCAACTTTTGGCACTAACCCTGCCTCAACGATAAATCCTAAAACACCTTACAATCCCAATCATTCTCAATATTCAGAAGCAGATGCTGGTACTAATGGTGTAAATTTGCCCAGATTATTATTAGGAAAAAAAGGAATATACTCTATTTACTCAAGTAATTTTAACTGGGCAACAGGACATGCTGATTTACTAAAAAGTGATGCTACTTGCGGAAATGAATGTCATTTTTATGACGCCCCTATTTATAGATTAGATATATGGATTTTAAATTAAAAATTATGAAATACATTTTAATACTATTATGTTTCTGCTCTTGCGGCAAAAACTCATATGAAAAGTTTAGTTATACCAAAAGTAATAATCCATGGATAACAGCCTATAAGGATAATGTTTTTTTCGCTTGTCTTAAGGAAAGCTATAAAAACGATTCTATTTATGAACTAATAGAGCAGAAAGATGCATTAAATCCATACGATGGTTTAAGTCTTAAAGCCTTGAATGAAACTAGAAAAATGGGACAGAACATTGTTAAGAACATGCCAAAACCTAAAATGTGTGAGAATTGTAAAGAAGGTGAAAATTATTATATGTCAAATTGTTTACATTATTATGCAAGCAGAGAATTAGACTCTATTGCAAAATCTGCTTACAAAGAACATTTAAAAAATGAATAATACATAATATGCTGTAAAGATGGTTAAAGCTTGATAAACTTGATACAAACATAAAACTGGCGATAATTAAAAAAAATAATTTACTGAAAAACATATTGAGTATAAGCTATAATAAATTAATATGAAAACCATAATCATTTTATTTTTTATTTCCAGTTTTGCTTTTTGTCAGGATATTAATCACATAAAAACGCTTGATACGGTTTATGTGGCATTTACAAAAGGAAAAAATCTGGAAAAAAAGATATATTCTGATAATTTCAGAGAATATACCTTGTCTTTAAATTCGAAAAAAGAAAATCGAACTGAACAATTACTATTTAGTAAACCAGATCGTAAAAATTCAATGAGTGAAAAAGGTTCTTTAAGAATTGATACCAGAATTGAAAACAAATCCTTTTTAAAAAAACATCAAAAAGATATAATTGATTTAGACTTTCTCAAAAATTTTACAGAAGAATATATTGTTTGCGAATTATTATCCCGATCACAAACGTTCTATATCATTGACCTCACCGAAAAGAAAAAAAGGAAAGTTGTTTTGTATAGCGTTTTTCTATTGAATTATTGTCCAATTGGGGAATGATTGTCTCTGCTGTGTGAAGTGTCCCAACTTCGTACCCGTTGCTATATTCCGTATAGAATAGTTTTTAATTTTCTTTGTGGCTTGTTGTATTGTAGTACTTTTAAGGCTGGAGATTTTATTCTAAATTATTCCAACCGCTCACATTAGCTTTTTTCAATTGTAATAATGAAAATAGGATTATCAAGCAAATCACAATGAAAATTGGCGACATAATTCTATTACTATTTAGTAATTGTAGTACAAATAATATTACACTAATAGTTAAAATACCCCAAAATCCTAATTTCACCCATCTAAAAAGCATTATGGAGAATATGATACCTAATAATCCAAGTGAGCTATGGATTAACATCATATCTTCTGAAATTTGATATTGAGCAATCTTAGACATTTCATCAGTTTTAAAGAAATAAAAAAGCGTGCTAAATGAATAAGCCATTATTAAATAAGTTAACCAAGCCGTTAAACATCCATGTCTCTGTTTCTTTTGCATTTTTATTTTATGTCTAAAGTTTGATGTAAAAAGTTTTTTTCGCTAATAACTTATAAATCTGTTTATTCCGGTTGTATTGAATCTATTATTTTATTGACTTTTATTAATTCCATTTTATTTTTTTGAGTTTCTTTCTCTGTCAAATTAATTGTAAATGAACAAATAAATATTTTGTCCTTTACAATTAAGTACCAGTAATACATAAAGTTTTCTTTCTCTGCTTCAGAATATTTTACACCTTCAAATCTATTTTGAGTTTTAAATTTTTCTGCTCTTCCTTTTAAAGCTTTTACTTCTGATTCAAATAATTCAGCGATTTTTTTTGTATCAGTTTTGATGGGAGTTATTCTTAGATTTCCTGTCCAGCCTGTTGTGTCAAAAAAAGCATTTGTATTTTTCTCATCTTCGTATTCAGCCCAGTTTTCTGGTAAGACAATTGTATATCCCAATTTAGAAACAAAAATATTATTGTTCGTTTTAGTATTACAACTCATGAATAATAGAAATAGTAATAGGTGATAGAATTTCATTTGTATATTTTATTTTATTCAGATTGTCTCTGCTGTGCGAAGTCTCCAGACTTCTTACCCGTTGCTATATTCCGTATAGAATAGTTTTTAATTTTCCTTGTGGCTTATTGGAGTCGGTACGAAGTCGGGAGACTTCGTACAGCGATCGTGATATTTTAAGAAGGAACACTTCGGAGAGCTGACGATATTCTTTGTTTTTTTAAGATTTGGTTTTTATCGCTTTTATTAGTTTTTTATTTCGTTTATCAGCTCTTGAATTTTGTAAAGAAATAACGGCCCAAATTGCTGCAGGAATCCAGCCAATTAAAGTTATTTGCAAGATTAGACAAATAATTGAAGTTACTATTTTTCCTCTCAAAAAGAAAGAAACACAGGGAAAGAAAATTGCAATTAATGTCATCATTTTTTTGTTTTCTGTAAATATAAAAAAAAATGCATGATTTTTTGCAGGGCTAGTTTTCAGAATCCAATTTCAGTTTTAGAAGTTTCAATAGCCTGCTGTGCGAAGTCTCCCGACTTCGTACCCGCCACTATATTCCGTTTAGAATGGTTTTAATTCTCTTTATTAAGAAAAAAACATTTCAGGCAGCCCGGAGTCTCCTCGCATCTAAAGTTTCTATAAGAATTAAAATAAAAAAAATAACAAGATAATTGCTTCAAAAAACACTCATCAAAAGATTAAAATAATTATATTCGTTCTTCTTAATTTAACTATAAACCACTATAAATGAGTATAAAACAAGCAGCGACTATAGCCGAAGTAATTCAGTTACTGGATGAAATAATAGAAAAATCAAAACTAGAGCAAAGCGCTATAGGTTTGTTTGCGATTTTATACCGTGAAGTTACTGTAAAAGTAAAGGAAGGTATTCGCGATGGTTCTTTTCAGAATGGTGAACGAATGGAAAAACTGGATGTCATTTTTGCCAATCGGTATTTAAAAGCGTATTATCAATATCAGGCCAAAGAAAAACCATCTGAATGTTGGGGATTTGCTTTTGAAGAGGCAGAAAAATTTTGGCCCATAGTGCTGCAGCATTTACTGTTGGGAATTAATGCACATGTAAATCTTGATTTAGGAATCGCTTCAGCCCAAGTCAGCACGGTAGAAGATATCGGGGATTTAAAATCCGATTTCGATCAGATAAACGCCATTCTGAGCAATTTGGTAGGCGGTGTCGAAAAATGCTTAATCAAAATTTGGCCAACGCTCACTATGATACTAAAATGGACCGGTAAAATGGACACCTTCTTTATTGATTTTAGCATGCAAACCGCAAGAGATGGTGCATGGAAATTCGCCAATGAATTTGTGGCCGTTCCCGAAAATCAAATAGAAGCCTGTATACAGCTAAGAGATCAACGAATCACAGAAATTGCCCGATTAGTGTCAAACCCCGGATATTTTGTGAGTGCCGTTTTCAAGTTCATTCGATTATTCGAAAGAGGAACTGTCGCTCAAAAAATAATGGATATGCAGATCATGGAAGAAAACAATATGGAATGTGCAGTTGCCTAATTTCAAACGATAGCTTTGTCTTTTAGGTATTTTATGCTCAAATCTGCCTTGTAAAGTCTTTTGCTGTGCGAAGTCTCCGGACTTTGTACCCGTTGCTATATTCCGTTTAGAATAGTTTTTACTTTTCTTTGTGGCTTATTGGAGTGGGTACGAAGTCGGGAGATTTCATACAGAGGTGGACATTTGCGTAGCTTTCATAAAGAACACTTCGTAGAGCGATGGTTTTTTAACTTTGCTTTATTAAGGGATACAATTCATCTAACAATTCCATTTCGTCATGGGGTAGCAATTTATATGCAATTTCTATTAGCAGCATAACTTCTATGCCCACTTCCGAGGGATCGTTTTTAAGAATCGAAATACTGGTTCTCAGCAGAGAAGAAATACTATGGCTTAACTCGCTGTAACTTGTAATTTCTAAATCGGTCTTAAAGGAATTAGTATTTTTAGCATCCGGTTGCAGCTTTGTAAAATAGTTCATTTGCTCTGCCAGCTCCAAAAAATGGAAGATTGGTTCATTACTTTTGTCTTTCATGGCTTATACTTTTAAATTAATTTGATATAAAAATCTTACTTTTGTTTAATTAACGGCAAGTAAGCCAGAGATTGCATGATATAAAAATATTTAGGTTTGTATGCAACAAATGGACTTTGTTTTTTACAAAAACCTATTTTTACTTTAAGAATTTTAATAC
This sequence comes from Flavobacterium sp. ENC, assembly GCF_020991415.1. Taxonomy (GTDB): domain Bacteria; phylum Bacteroidota; class Bacteroidia; order Flavobacteriales; family Flavobacteriaceae; genus Flavobacterium. The sequence goes on from NZ_JAJMOY010000004.1 coordinate 259,126, forward strand.
CTTTGATTTATGAGCACAGCAGCAAAACCAAAACACATCGGAAGAAATATAACCCGGATCAGAGAACTAAAAGGCATGAAACAGGAAGCTTTGGCTATGGCAATTGGCGTAACCCAGCAGACGGTTTCTAATCTTGAAGCTAGTGAAACTGTAGAGGAAAGCAAACTTGTTGAAGTAGCAAAGGCTCTTGGTGTAACTGTAGAGGCTATTAAAAACTTTTCGGAAGAAGGGGTGTTTAATTATTTCAACACTTTTAATGAAACTGTTTCAGGTAGTAGTTTCGGAAATGGTACATATAATAATGAATGTACTTTCAATCCTCTTGATAAAGTCGTTGAATTGTACGAGCGTTTGGTTCTGGCTGAAAAAGAATTGGTTCAGGCCGAAAGAGAAAAGGTGGAATTACTGAAAGGGAAATAATACTCAAATGAGTCTTTTATAAAAAATGTGCAAATGTCTGTTTTGACTTTTGCACATTTTTTTTTAAAAATCTGCTGTGCGAAGTCGGGAGACTTTGTACAGCGATCGCGACTTTTAAGAAGGAACACTTCGAAGAACTATGGCTCGCACTCGCGAGGAGCTTTGCAAATAAAAAAGCACTCACTATTTTTCATATACATGTTAATATTGTTTTTTAATAAGCAATTTAAGTATATTTGAAAAAAAACTAAAGAATGAATTGGAGCGAATTATTGCCAACGGTTTTAAAGTTACCTATTAATATTTATAAAAATAGAGTACTGATACAAAAGTTGTGGAAGAAATTTCAAGTATATTGTAATTCAGGAAATACAGATATAGTGATTTTAGGTAGGCCAGCAGTTGGAAAATCTTTATTTTGTTCACATTTATATGGTGAAACTACTAATTTAGGATATGATTTACCTAGAACCTCAAAAGATGTGGAGACAAAAGCAATATCTCTAGGTAATTGGGCAGAAATAGTTAGAGTCATTCCGGGACAAGGAACAAGAGAGCGAATTGCTGCTCTCGGAAGTATATTTGAAGCGGAACAAGTCCCAGATGGAATTATTTATGTAGTCGATTGGGGATATACCGATCCTCGTGATAGTGTTGTTAAAAAAACGATGATTGATGAGGAACAAATTGATACTATCGAGAAGTTACGTGAATTTAATCTTAACATAGAACTTGAGGATTTTGCAGAAGTTTTAAAATTAATAAAGGAAACTTATGTTAAGAGGAAAGGTCCCAAGTGGATAATAATTGCTGTTAATAAAGTTGACTTATATTTTGATAAAATAGATGATGCTGAAAAATATTATAATTTAGGGAATAATAGTCCATTTGCAAAACTTTTGGAAGAGACTTTAAACCATATTGGTAAACTAAATATAAAATGTAAAGTTATACCAATATCATCTTGGCAGTCTGATTTACAATGGAATGAGGAAATTGTAAAAACAAACATTGGAGGGATAGAAAATGTTAAGGCATTAACACTTAATTTTGTTAATGAAATTGCTGAATTTAATTCTTAAAATATGGATTTAGAAAAACATAAACAAAATGAGCTTTATGATTTAGTTGAAATCGCGGAAAAAAGTTCTGCTAGTGCAAAATTTTATTCTGAAAAGATTAATACTTATAAAACATTTATAGTTCTTTTGACAGCAACTATTGCTATATCAGGACTATTGTTATCTTTTGATATTTATAAATTTAATCAAACTTATTTGTTAGGAATTATTAGTTTTCTAATTATAATTTTTACTCTTTTGTACATGAACTTATTTAGACAGTTAACTAAGTTTAGAGATGAATTGAGAATTGAGAATGAAATTTTGTATAAATTAATTGAAATGATTTATGAAGTTAAAAATGTTAATAAATATAGATTAAATATGACAATGATGGAACTTGCAATTATTGAAATGCGTTTGCAAAGAATTAAATTCTCAACAAAATACAAAGAAAATACTTATTCAGATAACTCTTTGAAGTTGTAAAAGTGATTTTTCCTCTGCTGTGCGAAGTCTCCCGACTTCGTAACCGTTGCTATATTCCTATAGAATAGTTTTTACTTTTCTTTGTGGCTTATTGGAGTGGGTGCGAAGTCTCCCGACTTCGCACAGCGATCGTTACTTTTTATAAGGAACACTTCGGAGAGCTGGTTACTGAAACGAGTACGAAGTGGTGAGACCTTGAGTGATATATCAATTTCTATTAGGGTTAATACTTTTCATTTTTCTATAAAATTTGGAAGCAATAATTATAATATTTATTGTGAGAGAAATCATAAAAATTGTTACTGCGATATATGACGTTGATATGGTATCATATTTAATTTTTTCAAATTTGACAGTACTAACGTTATTATAGCTGGTAATTACTAATTCTATGGCTTTTGGAATAAATATAGCAGTTAAAAATATTGATGACAATAATAAAGGAATGAGCTTAGTTTTTAATATGATCTTTGCCATAGCATAGTTAGCCTTGTCATCGTCTTTAAAATTATTTGGCTCCAAATTGAGTATTTCATTAATTGACGAGTAATATGTACCAAATAAGGTTGTCAATATTGCCAAGAGTAAACTGCTTGCGGATATTAAATCTGACATTTTTTATAAGATTGGTTGAACATTAAAATGCTGACAAAGTTTTAAATAAGACGAAGTTTTGATAACATAGGTTGAAATTGTTCCTCTCTCTTTTTCAATTATCGGTAAACTTGTATCTATACTTCCAAGTATCCTATTTAGTTCATCTTTAAAATATTGATTTTGGATTGATATTTTATAATCATTACCATTAGCCATTTTTGTTATACTTTGGACTTCTTCTTTTACAGAGCTTGTTATAGTTTCTTTAAGATCATATTGATATTTCGACATAATTGATTTTATAAGAGCCCTACTTTCAGTTGCTGTAACTTGAAATAAATCGCATATTTTTTGTTCATCCGGAATCTTACCGCTGAAAAAATATTTTATAAAAATAAAAAGTCGAAATTCCATTATGTCTCGGCCACGAGTGAAAACTTTTTGACCAAGAATCATTTTACGATATTCTTCAAAAGAAGCCTGAGCAACCTTATTTAATTTATCGTTTAATTCTGCATCATTACAATGAAGTATTGATTTTAATAAATTTTCTTCGCTTACTTCTGTAGTAATGTTGAATTTAATTTCCATACTATTTAATTATTTTAAAGGTTTTATATAATTTTAGTAAACAAACATCGTCTTTAATCTAAACTAACCACCACGTAAAAACACCTGATTTTATGTAGAATACTTTTTGCTAAAAGTAAATCTCTTTAATCAAATGCTTTTACGGAAATCCATAAAAGCCCATTAAAAACCCAAAAGCCCTAACCCTGATAGCAGCGGCATCCTTTAGGCAACCAAAAACATCTAAATTATAAACAAAATATTCCGCCTAAAATGATATAGCGGATAGCAGAAAGAAGCTCATAAAAAAACTGCCCAAAATATCTTTCAACTTTGAGCAGTTTGCATTAACTATGCTTTAATTTAGGTGAGATTGGTTTGTTTTGAGGTGTTTTATATTTTTTTCCATTTTCCTTTTCCGCCACCAACAACACCTCCTCCACCAATGGCAGGGCCAATAAAACTCCCTACAATACTTCCGTTGTACATCCAGAATACCTGAAGAAGTCCAGCTCCGTATGAGCCGCTAAAAACTTCGAAACTCATTTCAAGATCCCCGGGAGAATTCCAGTACGTACCCCATGGACCACCACCTCCGGCAGTTACCCCTGCAGCGCCAAATCCCCAAAAACTGGTTTCAAATTGGTAGTCGCCGTCCATGAATGTAATTTTAGCATCAAAACGGCCATAGACCACTCCAAATGTTACGGCAACACCACCGCCATACCACGGATTTTCAGGAGTTTCTTCAGATTCCTGAATAGCATTTAGTTGCTTTTCTTCAAATTCGGCAATCTTATTCGACAGCTCTTCTGAAGGAACCCCCAAAAGTGATTCATGAAAACGACGGTACTTTTCAATTTCTCTTTGCTGTGAGACCTCAGCTCTTGATTTGTACAGATCAATACTTTTAATACCTTCTTTGTAATTCATAATAAATAATTTAAGATTTTCCTACTCTATTATCAATAGGCTTTTCGGATTCCGCCTTATAATAATTTGTAATTATGAAATATCGTGTAAGTTTAATAGTACTTAGTCTACGCGCGACTAATTAAAAAAGATAAGGCGTAAAATTGGATTGTAGGTTCTTTCTGGCTTAAATTTGAATTTCAAAAATAAGAAAAATTGTATATAATTTACATTTTTTAATATTTTATTTTGCCTTAATACGCTGTTTTGTAGTGTGTTGTGGTTTTTGTTGTGCTTTTTTGTACAAGTACCGATATGTTTTTTTGTAGGGAACAAAAATTGATGGTCGGGCAAACAGAATGTAACTTTTTTAAAATTTTAATAGCATATCTCTTCAACCGGGAAACAGCTCCTAAAAACACAAAAAATCAATACTAGAATTTTAAACAAAAATTTCGTAAATTTGCACTCCAATAAAAGGAATTAGAAAATGTTAGATAGACTTCAAATAGTAAAACAACGTTTCGACGAGATTTCGGACTTAATTATCCAGCCGGATGTTATTTCGGATCAGAAACGTTATGTACAATTGAATCAAGAGTACAAAAACCTGAAAGCATTGGCTGAAAAGCGCGATGAATACGTGCTTTTGATGGCTAATATAGATGAGGCAAACGAAATTATTGCAGACGGAAGTGATCCGGACATGACCGAAATGGCCAAAATGCAGCTGGATGAAGCAAAAGAAAGATTGCCGGAACTTGAGGAAGAAATCAAGTTTATGCTGATCCCAAAAGATCCTGAAGATGCCAAAAACGTAATGGTTGAGATTCGCGCCGGAACGGGTGGGGATGAAGCCAGTATCTTTGCAGGAGATCTTTTCAGAATGTATACCAAATATTGCGAAAACCAGGGTTGGAGAACTTCGGTGGTAGATATGAACGAAGGTACTTCGGGAGGTTTCAAAGAGGTAATCTTTGAAGTTTCGGGTGAGGATGTATACGGAACTTTGAAGTTTGAAGCCGGAGTACATCGTGTACAACGTGTACCTCAGACAGAGACTCAGGGTCGTGTGCATACCTCAGCAGCTACGGTAATGGTTTTACCGGAAGCGGAAGAGTTTGATGTACAAATTGATATGAACGATGTCCGTGTCGATTTCTTCTGTTCGTCAGGACCTGGAGGGCAATCGGTAAATACAACGAAATCTGCCGTACGTTTAACGCACATTCCTACGGGATTGGTGGCGCAATGTCAGGATCAGAAATCACAACATAAAAACAAAGATAAAGCACTGAACGTATTACGTTCCCGTCTATACGAACAGGAACTGGCCAAAAAAGAAGCCGAAGATGCTACCAAACGTACCTCTCAGGTAAGTTCGGGTGACCGTTCGGCTAAAATCCGTACGTACAACTACGCTCAGGGTCGTGTAACCGATCACCGCGTTGGTTTAACACTTTACGATCTAGGAAACATCATGAATGGTGATATCCAGAAAATTGTTGCCGAATTACAGTTGGTAAACAATATGGAGAAACTGAAGGAAGCTTCAGAGGTGTTTTAATTTGAGGTTCTAAGGTGCTGAGTGGCTAAGGTTCTGAGGTTTTGCTTCAGAGGTGCAAAGGAACAAAGGTTCAAAGGGACAAAGTCTTAGATGCTGAGACTGAGACTGCCACTGCGACTTAATAAAAAAAGAGAGATTATTTCATTTCTGAAATAATCTCTCTTTTTTTATTAAACCCTTTGCACCTCTGTCCCTTTGCCACTCAGAACCTAAAAAAAAAACTTAGAACCTTAGCCACTCAGAACCTCAGCCCCTTAAAAATAAAAAAGAGACTGTCTCAAATGAAACAATCTCTTTTTCTTATTTCTCCTAAAAAACCTCTGTACCTTTGGACCTTTGCGCCTCTGTACCTAAAAACCTTAGAACCTAAGCGTCTTAGTACCTCAGTACCTTTAAAGTTAACCAGAAGAAAAATATATAGTGACGGATATTAACTGTTTAACCGTTTGTTTATAAAACGTATAAAGCAAGTTAGATACCTAAAAATACTCTCGTAAATTCAAAACATTTATATAGGTTAGAGTACATGTACACACCGTTCTTTAATACTATTTCGCTTAACTTTTCCATAATAAATAAATTTAAGTCAGACACTTACTCTTGTGATGATTCATAATGTGATGATTCTTCTTTCGAATCCTCATGATGTGGTTTGGAAACTAAATTGGTAACGACGAGCTGTAAAACAGATCCCAGTATGCCTTTGAAAATAGAGTCGCTTTTTCCGACTATAAATCTTTTGGCCAGGTATCCGATTCCGATACTCATTGCCGATTGCGCCAGGTTGCTTTTAAAGCCAACGGTTTCGTTGATTTCTTCGACGGTGTTTCTGATAAGATTGAGAGGTTTCAGATTTTCCTTTATGTCATCGATCTCCTCTTTTATCGCACACCATTCTTCGTCCTGTCGATTTTCCAATAGCTGAATCCTCTGATTTAATGTATCAATATTGTAAACAGTTTCCATAACAGTTTTTTTTAATTAATTAATTTAAATCAGGAGTGATTTCTTTTTTAGTTTCTTCTTTTAAAATGCTGGAAATAATCATATTTCCTATAGGTGTTTTGATAAGACTGTATTGTGCTTTATGGAGCACAATGGCTACAATCAGGTAAAACAACGCTATGATAAAAAAACCGTAATAATATTCACCCAGTTCTTTTCCAATCCATAAACTAAGTCCGATATTAAGAAACAAGGTAAAAAATGCAACAACAGCTCCAACCGCAATTCTAGATGTAACGGTAGACAATGCGTCTGCCGCAGCTGATATAGTTTTGAGTTTAATTAATTCTAAACTCGTTTTTGTATAGTCTTCTGCTTTTTCATAAAGATTTAAGTTCTCGTTTGTTGTTGCATTTGTTTCCATGATAAAGGTATTTTAGGATTTAAAAAAGTCACTTTTTAATAGTTCGTTTTTACAGTTTTTGCTTCATCTTTAATAGAATTGAAGTCTTCTTTTGCAGCGTTGAATTTTGCTTTTCCTTCATCGATAATATCTTTACCGTTTGAAGTAATAGTGCTGATAATTCCGTCTACTTTTGTTTTTAGGTTATCTCCGTAATCTTTAGATTTATCTGAGATTTTTTTTCTTGTATTTGAACCTTTGTCCGGTGCAAATAAAACTCCTAAAAATGCTCCCGCCGCTGCGGCTCCTAAAATTCCTAAAATTGTGCTACTAGTTTTCATAATATTTGATTTAATGGATTAATATAAATTTGATTTTAATGTGATTTAAATATCGCGACCTTTGATAAGTCTGAAAAGGATCGCAATGATTGCAATTACCAATAAGATGTGTATTACACTTCCAAGGCTGTAAACAAAGAACCCAAGGGCCCAAAGAATAACAAGGATTACTGCGATTGTATATAATAAATTTGACATGGTCTTATTATTTTAGGGTTAGTTTTTAATTTATTTTTTAGTTTAATTTATACGATAAGTATAGTGTTAAATTGCTGTTTTTTGCATCCGGAAATGTATAAGTAGTTCCTGCAACAGTTCTTTCTTTACCAACAGTTGTTAAACCGTAGTTGTAACGTACACCAATACTTACCGGGCTGAAGTCAACTCCAAGACCTGCAGACAGACCAGCGTCAAATTTGTTAAGATCGTCTGTGTCTACATCTTCGTTAAAGTCGAAATCTCCACTTCCTGTAACTTTAGAACTTACCAGGTAAGAAGCATAACCACCGGCCTGAATGTTAAAGTTTTTAGTCACGTTTACACGTACTAATAAAGGAAGTTCTATATAATTTAATTTGAATTTTGCATCTCCTTCTGCGAAAGCATTGTTGTATTCTAACTTAGCACCTTTTGTAGTAAATAAAAGCTCTGGCTGAATAGCGATATAATCTGATATTGGTAATGTAGCGTATACACCGGCATTAAAACCATATAATACATTGTTGTCGTCCGGATCGTTGTTGTCATCATAAAGGTTTGACATGTTGAAACCACCTTTTACACCAAATTCTGTGGTTACATTTTCACTTTGTGCGTGCAGCGCTCCAAATGTAGCGGTCATAAAAAGTGTTACGGCGAATAATAATTTTGATTGAATTTTCATAATTTTAAATAATTTAGTTAATAATGGACATTACGGGCATTTAATTAATTTGTTCTCTAATTTGTGCTGCTTCCCTAAGCAGCTGGTAATCCTCGGGCAAATACTGTAATACCAATTTTAAAATCATCTTATCATTTGTATCTTTGGAAATCGATTCGAATAACTTAATTTGTCCGGCTAATGATTCTGCAATAGAATTCATGTAAGCTTTATTGAAATTGTTGTCATTTCTATCGATTCGTGCATATAAATCCTGTTTACTGTCGGTATTTATATCTGCAACAATCACTAACCTGTTATTGGCCATTTTCATTACATCCTGTAACAAAAGATTTTGTTGATTTTCTAATCTCTTACTGATTTGCCAAATTTTACTTTCTGAACTTTCATGTTGGGCAATCTGACTTTTCGCAATAATGGACTTACTGATATTTGCCGTCGCAATTAAAAAATAAGCTTCACTATGTTCTTTGTCACTTTTTATAAAAACTTCATTTTTTAAGGTTGTTTCTATCGGATTATTTTCTCTGCAGGATGTGCATATTATAATGATCAATAAAAAAAAGATTCTCAAAATTTTTGTTTTTACTATGGGTTTTGCTTCCATCAATTACTTCATAAAGTATTACATTACAAAGATGCTAACGAAATGATTATTTTACTTTACAGCATAAAAAAGAAACGTTATATAATTCCCATAATGGATTTATATAACGTTTTTAGGTGTGTCTTTTTGTAGGATTTATTCAGGAAGGAAAACCGTGAATTCCGAGCCTTTATCGGGGGTGCTGTCTGCTATAATGTAGCCCTTGTGGTTGTCGGTTATTTTTTTGCAGATGGCCAGTCCAATTCCTGTTCCGGGATAATCGGTTTTGGAATGCAGACGCTGAAAGAGTATAAAAATAGTTTCTTTAAACTGCGGATCAAATCCCATTCCGTTATCGGTAAAAGTGATTTTATGGAATTTTCGGGTATTCTGATCCAGTAGTCCGGGATAATCTGAAGAATTGACTTTTTCGCTTTCAATATGAATTTCAGGAATGGTATCCGGACGGCTGTACTTTAATGAATTTCCGATCAGGTTAATAAAAAGCTGTTCGATCTGATACGGTATAACAGCCAGTTTTGGCAATTTGGAAATCGTGATCACTGCTTTTTTCTCATCGATAATTTCCAGTAATTCAGATTTGGCATTTTCGGCCAGTTCATTCAGATTGGTTTTGATGAATTCCTTTTTAGTCGTATTGGTTCTTGAAAACAAAAGTAAGTCGTCAATTAAAACGCGCATTCTTTTGGCGGATACTTCAATTTTATGAAGGTAGTCTTTTGCGCTGTCAGACAGTTCTGCTTTATCGGCCGAAGAAATTCTCGAGATGAAGGTCTGGATTTTTCGAAGCGGTTCCTGCAGGTCGTGACTTGCCACGTGATTGAAAGAAGCCAGTTCCTTATTGCTTTTTTCCAATTCATCGTTGCGTTCCTGCAATTCGATATTCAGCAAATGCTCATCTGTAATGTCAAAATTGATTCCGAGTAAGATATTCCCGCCCTGCTGATCGGTCAGTAATTTTCCGGTTGATTTGAAATACCTGATTTCACGATCGGCACGCAATACCTTATAATAAATAAACGGAAGTTGTTTTTTAGTCAGGATACCTTCCATAGAAGCGGCAATGGCTTCCTTGTCATCCGGATGTACAAAATCCAGAAAAGTTTCTTTTTCGGGAGTAAAGGCATTTGGTCTTTCTCCCAGTAAACGATACTGGTTGTCGGAATAGTCAATTTTCTGGGTATCCAGATCCCATTGCCAGGTGCTGAATTTACCAATAGCTTCGGATTCAGACATTAATCGGGAAGAGATCAGCAGTTTTTTATTGAAAACCTTAAGGCGCTGAATGTCCCTGCTGATTTGTCTGTAAGCCAATAAAATAAAAAGTAAGGCGGCGAGAAATAGGGAAATTGAAAATACCGGGCTTAGGGAAATTTCCTGATCGTAAATTTTAAGTCTTCTGTCGAGATATTTTTTTTCAATATCGTTCATCTTGTCGACCTGAAAACGAATGTTTTCCATCAGGATCCGACCGCCAAACATATGATTGTCGAGTTTTCGTTTATCATATGTTTTGGGATCGCTGTATTTAAAGCAGTTTTCAAAAGAGGTAAAACGCTGAATGATTAGTTTGAATAATCTTCGAAGGTTTTGCTGTTGTACCGGATTGTCTGCCGTAAGTTTTTTTAAAGTAATAAATGAAGTGTTGACCTTGTCGCGTGAATACGTATAAGGTGCCAAAAAACGATTGTTGCGTGTTATGATATAACCCCTTTGTCCTGTTTCGGCATCTTTTATCGCAGACATTAATCTTTCTAACTGAATATTTATCTCATACGTATGCATGACAAGCTTACTGGATTCGTTAAGATCCTGGTTGTGTTTGTATGCAATTGAGGAAAGAAATAACAGAATGAAAACTGCAATAACAAAAATAACTCTCAATGAGTTTGAAGCATTAAACCTGGGTACCCATTTCATGCAATGTTATTATTTTAGGCGCAACAAAAAATTATCACGGTTCAGACCAGATGTGTGATAGTGCCAATTTAAGGTAACGACTTCATTAATAATTTTTTTCAAGGTATTAAAATCACTTGGTTTTTTGATATAAATATTGGCCCCTTCAATAAAGGTATCTTCTATATCTTCTTCAGAGGACGAAGTAGAATAGATGGCAATAATTATATTTTTAAGATGCTCGGTTTTTTTGATTTCGATCAAACATTCTTTTCCTGTTTTTTTCGGCATATTCAAATCCAGAAATAAAATATCCGGTAATTTGACATCCGGTGTCATCAGGTGTTCCATGAGTTGAAGACCATCGTGGACAAATGTAACTTTGGTTTGAACTCTTACTTCTTCAAAGGCATCTTTAAAAAAAAGTCTGTCATCCTCATCGTCATCAGCGAGTAAAATGTGTAATGCGTTTTTTTGCATTGATTTTAGTGGTATTTAGGTTTTATTTTAAATTTTCTCTTCTCTTTTTTATAATCCTCTGGAAAGCCGATGGCGTTATTCCGGTGGTGTTTTTAAACTGTGTACTCAAATGGGCAACACTGGAGTAATTCAGTAAAAAAGCAATTTCAGTCAGGCTCATCTCATTGACTAACATCAATTGTTTGGCTCGTTCTATTTTCTGCAAAATGATGAAATTTTCAATAGAAGAATAGGTTACTTCCGAAAAAACATTCGATAAATACCCATAACTATGATTTAGTTTCTCTGCTAAAAAAACAGAACTTTTAAAATTATTGTTATCATCCATATAAACAAGTTCGATAATCGCGTCCTTAATTTTTTGGACTAAAACGCTTTTTTGATTCTCAACAACTTCAAAACCAAAAGGGGCCAGTTTACTTTTTAAATTGTCAAGACCCTCAACATCAAGGTTTTCGTCCAATTCAATTTCGCCAAAACCTAATGTGCTAAAATTCATGTTTTCCTGTTCTAATTTTTCTTTCAAAAAAAGAGTACAAATTGTGTTGATGTCGAACTTTATAAATAGTTTCATAGGGATTAAAATAGGGTTAAAGATAATTAATTTTTTCTTGGTTTTTGGGCTTATAGATTTAATTAATATTTAGAGGGTCCGGAGTTGTTATCTGACTTAACCAAAAAAATACCGTCTAGCTTAAAGTTTAGACGGTATTTTCTCTGGGTCAAAAAAGGTTTTACAATTCTGATAACATTTGCTTAAATTCTTCCTTAGTCTTACCTAATTTTTGTTGAAGTCTTCCGTACATTTCGTCTTCTTTTCCTTCTTCATGCAATAGGTCATCATCTGTAAGATCAGCATATTTTTGTTTCAGCTTCCCTTTAATTTCGTTCCAGTTTCCTTTTATTTCTGTAGTATTCATGATATTTTTTTTTAATGATTAATAGTATTGTAAAATTGCAAATTAATCATTGATGCGCTCTTATATCAATTCTCCAGAATGTTTTATAATTCACATTTGCGCCTTTAAACCTGATAACGTCTCAGGATCCACGCCATTTTTTCGTGCTGTTGTAATAAACCGGTAATAAAATCGGCAGAACCTATATCGTGATTGTCGTTCTCAAATGCAGGGATGTAATCTCTGAATTCCGTAACCAGTTGTTCGTGGTTTTCCAGAAGTTCCTGCAGCATATGTTTTTGCGATGCGTATTCTTTTGGTGATTCTTTCAGGGTAGAGTTTTCGATAAACTCTTTCATCGTTCCTATTGTTTTTTCACCTAACTGACTAATGCGTTCGGCTACTTCGTCAATGTTGTTTTCTAAAATTCTGTACTGGTCCTCAAACAATTTATGCAGTTCCATAAAACTGTTTCCTGAAATATTCCAGTGAAACTTTCTGGTTTTTACATATAAGGTCATTTCGTTAGATAAAATCGTGGCTAATATTGTGGCACTTTTCTTTAGGTTTTTTGTAGAAATTCCAATATTCGGGCTCATAGTTGTTTGATTTACGGTTTTTTACAAAAATAAAGCAGAGGTCGGTTTTATATCTTACATAATTTATAGAAGATGTTACATGAATTCAATGTTGCGGTAACATCTTAATGGATCATTTATTGTAGTTTTGCCGCAAATCAAACTAAAACCCCCTTGTTGAATGAAAAAACAATTACTCATTTTATTACTTATTACCGCCTCATTTACTGTAAAAGCCCAATCCTATCTGGGGTATTTTCAGGACAATTATGCCGGTGTGCAAAGTGTTCTTTTTAACCCGGCTTCTATAGCCGACTCTCGTTTTAAAACAGATATTAATATCTTTTCCGTAAGCGGGTCGGTACAAAATGATTTGTACGGCGTTAATGTTTTTGATGTGTATAAAGACGGTTATGATTTGGACCGAGATGCGAAAAGAACTCCCTCTAATGCAAATAACGGCCGTGCCAATTTTGATATCATGGGACCCTCTTTTATGTTCAACATAGCACCAAAACATACCCTGGCGGTATTTACAAGAGCCAGATCTGTAAGCAATGTCAGAAATGTAAACGGATACCTTATTGATCAGGTGAAAAACGGACTGGATCAATCCGGTAATTTTAACTACAATGCCGGAAACGTAAACGGAACTTCAAACACCTGGGGTGAACTTGGAATTTCGTATGCTGCTGTTTTGTACCAGAAGAACCAGCATTTCCTGAAAGGTGGTATAACAGCCAAGTATCTGCAAGGCGGTGTAAACGGATATGTACAGGGAAAAGATGTTAAGGTAACCTACCTTGAAAATACAGCTAATCCCCAGGCAGGTGTCCTGGCATCCACCGGAGAAATCACAATAGGAGCAAGCCAGGATTTTGAAGCCAAAGAAGACTATGATTTTGATTCCGGTTCAAGAGGATTCGGTTTGGATTTCGGACTTGTTTACGAATGGAGACCTGATTACGACCAGTATGATATCAGCAGGGCAACACCTGCGGACAATAATTTCAGGGACTTAAACAAATACAAAGTCCGTTTTGGATTGTCGGTGACAGACATCGGATCTATCGATTACAGAAATGCAAAACAGGATACCTATAATGTAACCGGTGTTGTAACACAGCAAATGATAGACGATATCGATAATATATACGACTTTTTAAACGAGCATTATACGAAAACGTCTACTTCGAAAGGAGCAAAGACCAATTTACCCACCGCGCTTCACGCCGATGTGGACTGGAACATGTACAACAAATTCTATCTGAATCTGAATGGAGATATCAATATGGTTTCTGCCAATAAAATTAACGGTTATGGTATTGCAGACCGTGTAAGCCTGACACCGCGTTACGAAAGCAGATGGTTTAGTTTTTACGTACCGGTAACCTGGATGGAATATAGCGGAATGCAGGTGGGTTCCGGAATTCGTGCGGGAGTATTCTTCATAGGTTCAGGATCTATTCTTAGTAATGTAGTTTCGAAAGAATCTAAAGGAGCTGATTTCCATGTAGGAATGAAGATTCCCGTATATGAAAAGAAATTTAAAGATACAGACGAAGACGGTGTTATCGACAAAGAGGATGCCTGCAGAAAAGTAGCGGGACCGGCAGAAAATAACGGTTGCCCGTGGCCGGATACAGACGGCGATAAAGTTTTTGATAAAGACGATGCCTGCCCGGATACAAAAGGCCCGGCAGAAAATAAAGGTTGTCCGTGGAAAGATACCGACGGGGATACTTTATTAGACAATGTTGATGCCTGCCCTGCAGTGGCAGGTCCGGTTGAAAATAAAGGATGCCCTTGGCCGGATACTGATAAAGACGGTGTTTTGGATAAGGACGATGCGTGTATTGATGTTCCGGGTCTGGTTGAAAACAAAGGCTGTCCAATTTTAGATACAGACAAAGATGGTCTTAATGATAAAGAAGATGATTGTCCGTTACTGGCAGGTCCGATAGCGAATAAAGGTTGTCCCGAAGTTTCGAAAGCGACTTTAGAGCAATTGCGTGTAGAGGCAAAATCGATCTTTTTTACTACAGGTAAAGCTACCCTTAATGCTGCCAGAAAAGAAGAAACATCGGGAAGACTGGACGCTATTAAAGAAATATTGAAGAATTATCCAAATGCTAAATTTGCGATTAACGGTCATACGGATAATGTTGGGAATGCAAAAGCCAATCAGAAATTATCAGAAGCCAGAGCAAAAGTAATCATGGATCTTTTGATTGAAAAGGGCGTAAATCCTGCTAATTTAACTTCTCAGGGATTTGGCGCTACAAAACCGGTGAAGTCAAACAAAACCGCTTCAGGAAGAGCTGAAAACAGAAGAACCGAAATTGTTTATTTAGGGAATCTGTAAACAGTACTGAATATAATACCAAAAAGCCATTCTTAATTGAGTGGCTTTTTTTATTTTTGCATACTTCTAAAAAAGAACGGCTTCTTACCAAGTAGAAGAATTAAAAAAACAAGAATGACTACACAACAACTACACGAACAAATTCTTCTGAAAAAATCATTTTTATGCGTTGGATTAGATCCTGATTTAACGAAGATTCCACCTCACTTATTAGAAACCGAAGATCCTATTTTCGAATTCAATAAAGCCATAATCGATGCTACACACGATTTAACGGTAGGATACAAACCCAACACGGCTTTTTTCGAAGCGTATGGTATAAAAGGATGGCTTTCGCTTCAGAAAACGATTAATTACATCAACGAAAAGCACCCCGATATTTTTACCATCGCCGATGCCAAACGAGGTGATATCGGAAACACTTCGAGCATGTACGCCAAAGCTTTTTTCGAAGATTTAAATTTTGACAGTGTAACCGTTGCACCATATATGGGAAAAGATTCTGTGGAGCCTTTCCTGGCTTTCGAAAATAAACATACCATTATGCTGGCTTTGACTTCTAATGAAGGCGCTTTCGATTTCCAGACTTTAACAACAAACGGAAAAGAGCTGTACAAACAGGTTCTCGAAACTTCCAAAACATGGAAAAACAGTGAAAACCTGATGTATGTGGTAGGGGCAACCAAGGCAGAATATTTTGCAGACATCCGGAAAATCGTTCCGGACAGCTTTTTGCTGGTTCCCGGAATCGGCGCTCAGGGCGGAAGTTTGTCTGAAGTATGCAAATACGGAATGAATGCTAAAATCGGCCTTCTGGTCAATTCTGCCAGAGCGATTATCTACGCTTCAAACGGAATTGATTTTGCTGAAAAAGCAAGAGAAGAAGCGTTGAAGGTGCAGCAGGAAATGGCATCGATTATTGGTGCTAAATAGTTTTTTGTTTCAGGTTTAAAGTTTCAGGTTGCTTTACTTTGAACATAATTTACCGCAATGGGTTTACAAAGAAAAAGCTTTGCGTTCTTAGCGTAAAACCTTGCGTTCTTCGCGGTTAAACGACATGAAACCTGAAACAAAGAAAACCCGAAACAAAAAAAATTAAATGAAACAATTCTCAGATCAGCTTGGCACCTTACATTCTTTTGCAACGGCGCCAAAACGTATTATTTCGTTGGTACCTTCCCAAACCGAATTATTATATGATTTAGGTTTAGAAGAAAAAATCATCGGAATCACCAAGTTCTGCGTGCATCCGTATCATTTAAAGTCGACAAAGAAAGTAGTGGGCGGCACAAAGAAAATCCACTTCGAAAAAATAAAACTGTTGCAGCCGGATATTATCATCTGCAATAAAGAAGAGAATACCGCTGAGATTGTAGCACAACTCAGCACCATCTGTCCAGTTTGGGTCACCAATATCGTGACCATCGAAGATAATTTCCAGATGATTTCAGATTTTGGTCAGGTCTTCAATTGCAGAACCGAAGCGCAGAAATGGAACAACAAGCTGGCCTTTGCTTTAGATGATTTCAAAAAATACATGGCCGATATTTCAGTGAAAAAAACCGCTTATTTTATCTGGAAAAACCCTTTTATGGTGGCGGGAAAGGATACGTATATCAATGCGTTGTTAAAACTCAATCATTTTCAGAACATTTACGAAGACAAAGGGCGCTATCCTGAAATAGAGCTTAAAAAAATGCGTCTGGAAGGCGATCCCGATTTGGTTTTATTATCCTCAGAACCTTATCCTTTCAAGGAAGAAGATGCTTTTGAAATCGGACGTTTTACGCATCACGCCAAGACAGTCTTCGTAGACGGCGAAATGTTCTCCTGGCACGGAAGCCGGTTATTAAAGGCTTTTCCGTATTTTAAATTGCTGCACGAAAGACTAAGGGATTAAATTCCAATTTTTTGATTGTGGTGATTTAAACGCGAAGTTTGCAAAGTTTTTTATTTCAGGACCTTGCGGTTAGATGAATCTAATTAAACGAACTTCTGAATTCTAAAGGCGAAAGATTGGTTTTGCTTTTGAATAATTTGTTGAAGGACTGCGGATACTCAAAACCCAATTGGAAAGCGGTTTCACTGACACTTAAGGAAGTGGTGGTGAGCAGCTCTTTTGCTTTGGCTATAATTTTATCGTGAATATGATGCTGTGTACTTTGGCCTGTTAAGGACCGTAACATATCGCTTAAATAATTAGGGGAAACATGCAGTTCATCAGAAATATAGGATACAGTTGGTAAACCCAGTCTTTGTACTTTATCACTTTCAAAATAATCGGATAACAGATTTTCCAATTGGCTTAGGAGCGTATTATTGGCACTTTTTCGTGTAATAAATTGCCGGTTGTAAAACCGGTTGCAGTAATTAAGAAGTAATTCGATATGCGAAACCATCACATCCTGGCTAAAAGCATCGATAGAAGAACAATATTCCTGTTCGATATTTTTCATGATCCCGGTAATCATGGTTTGTTCTTTTTCAGAAAGATGGAGCGCTTCACTCACATCATACGAAAAATAGCCGTATTCTTTTATCTTTTTTGCCAAAGCATAATTCTGAATAAAATCTGGATGTATGACCAGCATGGCACCATAGACGGCACTGTCTACACTCACTTCGGTCGAAATCACCTGTCCCGGAGACATAAAAGTCATGACCCCTTCATCAAAATCATAAAAATTTTGCCCGTATTTCATTTTTCCGGTAAAGCCTTTTTTGATGCAAACGGTATAAAAAGAATAGACCACACTTTTTAAATTATCATCAAAATGACAGGTAATCTGGCTCAGATCGACAAAACTCACTAAAGGGTGTTCCGGTTTTGGAATTTTCAATAACGAATGCATTTCTGAAATCGAATGAATGGTGTAAGGCGTGTGGACTTCTTTTTTCATAGCAAAATAGTTAAAGGAAAAGTACAGGAAAAGCTACCGTAAAGATAACCTTTCCTGTTGATTTTTTATTGATCAATTCCGGCCATATTGGCTTCATCATATCGGGCGCCGGTTATGGTACCGAGCGGAATAATATTTTCTAAACGTTTCATTTCGTCTTCCGTCAGAATCATCTGGGCGGCTGCAATGTTTTGCTCCACGTATTTTACCCTTTTAGTTCCCGGAATTGCCAGTATGTTTTTAGAGGCAATCCACGAAAGGGCCAGCTGTGAAGCGGTAATTTGTTTTTCTTCCGCTAATTTTTCGATTTCCTTTACCAGTTCCATATTTTTCTGAAATTGCGCTCCCTGAAAACGCGGAATGCTTTTTCGGAAATCATTGTCAGGAAAATCATCCGGACTTTTGATGTCTCCGGAAATAAAACCCCGACCCAGCGGTGAGTAAGCGACAAAACCAATTCCCAGTTCTTTCAGTGTATCCAGAATACCGGATTCCTCAACGCTTCTTTCGAATAAAGAATATTCTGTCTGTACGGCTGTTAAAGGATGAATCTGATGTGCCTTGCGAATTGTTTCCGATGACACTTCAGACAATCCGATATAGCCTATTTTACCTTCTTTAACCAAATCCGACATCGCTTGTACCGTTTCTTCAATTGGCGTATTAGGATCAAGGCGGTGTAAATAGTACAAATCGATATAGTCGGTGCCTAAGTTTTTCAGGGAACGCTCAACGGCTTTTTTCACATATTCCTTTTTCCCATTAAATTGCCAGGTAAGCTGTTCGTTATCATCAATCTCATAACCAAATTTTGTGGCGATAGTATAGGCGTTTCGATTGCCTTTTATGGCTTTTGCAATCAGTCTTTCGTTAAATAAAGGCCCATATAAATCGGCTGTATCCAAAAAGTTACCTCCCAGTTCGAGCGAACGGTGTATAGTAGCTATTGCTTCGGTTTCATCGGCTTTTCCGTAAATATCCATTCCGGCAATCTGTGTCATTCCCATGCAGCCCAAACCAATATTCGGAACAATAAGTCCCTGATTTCCTAATTTAAATTTTTGTATTGTACTCATAAGTGCGATTTTAAATTTTAGCTCAAAAATTAATACAGCAAAGATCTGACAACAATAGTTTCAGAAAGTATCTAAATCTCGTTTAGTTGTATCCAGAATGAATTTTAACCGCTAGGCAATTTAACCACAAGGCAATTAACCGCAAGGCACGCAAAGGTTTTTTATATATGGGACGTCTTATAAAACGCAAAGTTCGCAAAGCTATGTGATAACCTTGCGAACTTTGCGAAAACCTTGCGTGCGTTGCGTTTAAATATCGCAAAGTAAATCAACTTGAAACTTTAAACCTGAAACAAAAAAAACAAAAATGATTTACCGCAAAGCACGCAAAGAATTTTACAATGTAGGGTTTTATTAAAACGCAAAGTTCGCAAAGCTATGTAACATAAACCTTGCGAACTTTGCGAAAACTTTGCGAACCTTGCGGTTAAATATCACAAAAGTAAATCAACCTGAAACTTTAAACCTGAAACAAAAAAAAACAAAAACTAATACAAAAAAAGAATGCCGGCATCTCGAAGACGCCGGCATCATTTAACTAACCAAAACCAAAATAATAAATAACCAGTTTATTACATTACAAAGATCAGACATATATGAATCTGATGCTGTTAAGGTTTTGTTATTACTTTGTTGGACATAAGTTAAGATTTTTGAATATTTATTTATAAAGATTCTCCACTTCTTTATAAAGTTTAATTATTATAATATAACGACAAACAGTTTTATTTATGAATATCCAAAAGCTTTCTCATTATGTATGCTAAAATGCTAAATGTCAAAAATATAGGTCATGATAAAAATTAACAATTGAATGAGGAAAACCGTTCAAAATGATAAAACCCGACAGGTTTTAAAAACCTGTCGGGTTTGTTTTTGTTAAAGTGGTCTGTTAAATTTTCTAAGAGAAAACTACCGTTTTATTGCTGTAAACCATTGTTTTACGTTCTGCATGAAGTTTGATCGCGCGAGCGAGCACAATTCGTTCGAGGTCGCGGCCTTTCATAATAAAATCTTCAACAGAGTGAATATGCGAAACTCTCGCAATATCCTGTTCGATAATCGGGCCTTCATCTAATTCTTCGGTGACATAATGACTCGTGGCCCCAATAATCTTCACACCGCGTTTAAAAGCCGAATGATATGGTTTTGCCCCCGGAAAAGCAGGTAAAAACGAATGATGGATATTTATGATTTTATTCTCGTAAAGCGAAATCAGTTTTGGGGTGATAATCTGCATATAACGCGCCAGAACGATAAAATTAATCTGATACCGGTTGAGTAATTCAATTTGTTTGGCTTCACCTTCTTCCTTATTGTCTTTTGTAAAAGGTACACAGTGAAACGGAATATCAAAACGCTCTGCAATGGATCGCAAATCATTATGATTGCTGATGATCACCGGAATTTCCACATTCAGCTCATCAGCACTGTAACGCCCCAAAATGTCAAACAAACAATGATCGTATTTGGATACAAACAAAGCCATTTTCGGCTTTTGTTCCTGATTGTACAAGTCCCAGGACATATTAAAATCCGTGGCAATGGTTTGCCTGAACTCTTCTTTTATGGCTTCAATGCTGCTGTTGTAGTGGGTCAGTTCACATTCGAGACGCATGAAAAAAACATTTTGCTCCACATCAACATGCTGGTCGATATAAATAATATTTCCTTCGACTTTGGCGATAAAAGTAGTAACTGCAGCGATAATTCCTTTTTGGTCTTTGCAGTGAATCAGAATTGTTATTTTTTGCATTTCGGTTTATAGGGTTAATCGGTTAATCGGTTAATCGTCTATCTGGTTAATCGCTTACTAGTTGCTTGTTAAATTGTTATCCCGGCCATCCCGATTTAACAAATAACCGACTTAACGGTTAAACAGTAAAAATTATTTTCCGTCCTGCATGGCAAAAACACTTTTTAACAAAGGTGTTGTTCTTGCGCTGATATTGTTACGGATTTCTTTTTCTTCCACGGCAATCATTTTAAAGACACCTAATAAAGCCTTGTTGGTCGTGTAATCGGTCAGATCAGGGTTTACTTTCTTAACCAAAGGGATGGTATTGTATTTATTGATGATTTTAGTCCAAACCACATCGGCGCCTACTTTTTCGAACGAGCTTTTGATTACCGGATTAAATTTTCCGTACAAAGCCGTTGTCGTACTGTTTTGCAGATAGCTGGTGGCAGCACTGTCGTTTCCTAACAAAATATTTTTCGCATCAGTAAAAGACATATTTTTTACTGCCGAAACAAATATTGGTGTGGCTTCTTTTACGGCATCTTCTGCAGCGCGGTTCAACACTTTGATTCCTTCATCGGCAAGAGAGCTTAATCCTATTTTTCGCAAAGTAGCATCTACTTTTTGTAGTTCTTCCGGCATTAAGATTTTCACGGCTTCATTTTTGTAAAAACCGTCAACGGCCGTTAGTTTACTTACCTGTTGTGTAATTCCTTTATTTAAAGCTTCTTTTAGACCGGAAGCAATGTCAACACCTCCAACTCCTGGAAACTGTGAGGATAATTGCGGTAACTGGTTTAATGTCTGTTGTACCTGGGCACAGGAAGTAAGCGAAAATGCGAGTGCCAGAATGATAATCTTTTTCATTTATTGGGGATTTATTAAGTTTCAAAAATACTACTTATTCAAAAACAACGCCACAATTTTATTTCAGCAGCAGAAACAATTTGTTTTAGAATTAACATTACAGCTTATATTCCTGTTTTTAATTTAAAATGGGAGTACAACGAATTTAATTTTGTTAAGGCCAGTACATCCTGACGGCGTAATTCCAATACGTTTTACTGGAGATATAAGATGGTTCTTTTTCGGATATGGGTTTTCTTTTGCTGTCCAGTAATTTTACTCGGATGATTTTTTCCTGACTATCATCTGCGAGGTCGATATTTCCTTCAGCAGCATCAATCAATTTCTTTTTCTTCAGGTATTCGTCTTTTTTCTCTATTATAAATTCTGTTACGGCTTCATTTTGAGAGACCCTTTCCCCGGCTAATTTTCCCTGCAGGTCAAAATTTTCTATTTTTTGCAGTTCATTATTCTGGTACGAAAACAACTGGAAAGCAATGCCGCCATGTTGTATTTGAAGTCTATGATTCAATAATCGAAAACGAAGCACCTGATTTTTAGGATTCGTATATTCCAGCGAACCATTTCCTTCCGCATCGATGGTACTGGATAAAAGTTTATTGGGTTTTGAAAATTGTGCAATTCGTTCGGTATGGGTATGGTATCTTGCATCAGATTGTGCTGAGAGGACAATAGTGCTTAGGAAGGCAGCACATAAAAGTAAGAATGATTTCATAGGATGTTATTTTAAATTGCGGATCGTTAATTAAATCCACCTTCAATGTTTTTTCTGCTGGTGCGTTTGATTTCATTTTTGGTGAAAGTAAAGATAGATTCTTCAGTCCAGTTCCATTTATGTCTCGCCTTAAAATCGAAACCAACGGCACTGTACGTGATGGTAATGGTATTATCAACGGTAAGCATGCGGAGTTCGATAAAACTGT
Organism: Flavobacterium sp. ENC; assembly: GCF_020991415.1. Classification (GTDB taxonomy): domain Bacteria; phylum Bacteroidota; class Bacteroidia; order Flavobacteriales; family Flavobacteriaceae; genus Flavobacterium. Next base: position 281,649 of record NZ_JAJMOY010000004.1, read on the forward strand.
CCTGAATATTGGCCGAAGCGGGCGTTCTTTTGCATGTCTGTAAATCTTCAAGAATTTTTTGATCTCCTTTGAACCATTCTCTTAAAAAAGACAGATGTTTCTCCGAACACTGATACCCCAGCTCAAGAGCTGCCAGTAATTTACATTTTAAATTACTTCCGTCCGTTTTTTTATCCCCGTCCCAGTCGCAATCATTGCCTACAAAAGTCGTAACATAGCCCAAAGCGGCACGTTGCTGCTGGATTATGGTTTTAAGATAACTTTCATTTATATGGAAAGTATCATTTTCCAGCCAGAATATTTTAACACCCTGGTCTGAAAGTATTGAATCGTAACATTTCTTATGTAAAGGAAGAACCTGACGGCTGAATGATGTTTTAGAGGCAGCAGCATTAAGGCTTAAAAAGAGGAGCAGGGCGAGAAGTCGTGTATTCATAAATTGAAAGGGATCTGAATGTTGTAATTTTATTTCTCCAGTAAATTAATTTCTTTCTCGGTTGCATTAACATAAACGGTTAATTCGTCATACGTCCATTTTACTCTTTTATGGGCTGTTACGAATAAAATCCCCGTTCCTTTTGAACCTTTTATCGGGATTTCCAAATCACATTCACCTGTATTATTGCTAACATTAATACTTCCCGAAGGCATTCCGTCTGTTTCAACAGGACTTCCCAATTGCTGTATCACTTCTTTGTTCTGTCTTACCTGATAGATAGCATCTTTATAGACATCAGAATCTTTCATGAATGAAGTGACTCCGAAAAAAATCCCGGCAATAAACAAACCAAAAAGAACGATAAGGCTTAAACATCCGGTTGGAACAAACCATTTCCAGTTTCTGTCCCACCAGTTTTTCTTTACTTCGTTATAATTTTCTTCCATATAAAAAAAAGGGTAATTTTAAATTTGAATTTACTACCTGAAAGATATTCTTTTTTCTTTCAAATTCTAAATCAAACCTAAAATTACCCGGTAAAAAACTTAAATATCTGTTTTTAGAATCTTATTTTAATTGTTAAATGCCATAGATTCCTGAAACATGATTTTGTTCAGATCGTTATCTTTCTCATAAACATCCTGAAAAAAGCTAATTTCGCCTGATTCATTTACCCATGAAGTAAAATAACAAATGTAGATTGGTACTTTGTTTGGTAATTTAAAAGTAGTTTCTTCTTTACCTTCCATTGCTTTATTGATTCTGTCAGCGGTCCATTCCGGATAATCTTTCAGCATGGCAATAGCTAAATTTTTGGCTTCTTTTACATTAATACATCCGTGGCTGAACGTTCTTTTTTCAAAATCAAACAGTGTTTTTGCCGGTGTATCGTGCATATAAATATCTTCCGGATTCGGGAAAATAAATTTCACTAACCCAAGAGAGTTTTCTGGACCCGGTTTTTGTCGCACCAGACCATTTTTCATTTCCATATTATGTTCTGCCAGATAATTTGGATCGGATGCAATTTTTGATTTCAGCTCATTATCCACAATACTTTGCGGAACAGTCCAGTAAGGGCTAAAAACCACTTTATCAATATTTCCGCTAAATATGGATGTTTTGGTTAATAAGGACCCCACAAAAACGCGTGATGCCAGTTCTGTTTTTCCATTTTTTACATATACTAATTCAAAAGAAGGCACATTCACCATGATATATTCTTTGTCTTTTACCAGTTTTGGCGAAATCCAGCGACAACGTTCCATGTTAACAGCCAGTGTAGTGATTTTATCGGCTATTGGAGTATTCATGTCTTTAATATGCTCTTCGGCTAAAATATAGTTAGGTTTAAAACCATTTCTCAATTTGTATTTCATCACGGCATCCATCATTTCACGATCGTAGACATCGCTTTTGGAATCGTTTTTTAGATCGCCCATTACAAACAATCGGTTTCTTACCTGAGCAATTGTTTTCGAAACAGCATCAGGGCGTAAGTCTTTATAAGGAGTTTCAGTTTCTATAGGCGTCCAGGTACCGTCTTTTTCAATTTGTCTGTATTTTTCCAGTGCGCCTTGTAATTTATAGTACTGATCAAAAAGCAATTCGTCATTTTTCTCTAATAAAGCAGGGTTTACAATAAGAGAATCTAATAAAGTTTCGTAAGACAACTGTTTTTTAGGCAGCATCCAGCCTGTTTTTTTAACGGTTTCGGCATCCAGTCCTTCGTACACCTGGCTCATATAGATAATGTAGGCACTGCTTAATAAAAGGTCTGAATCTAATTTTGATGGTCTTTCTTTACTTTTGGTGTTAAAGATTTTGTCAATCTCATTTTCATAAGGAATTTCGATTTCCAGTCCTTCCTCATGTGTTACTTTAAGTTTTTGGTGCAGTAATTTACCAAATTCAGTTATTTTATTGTCTTCATACCAGATGGATTCGTAAGCTCTGTTTTGGTATAAGGCAGAAACTTTGCTTTGGTATTTTTTTAAATTGGCATAGCGTTTAAAAAAATCATTCAGCACGTCATTATCTATCACTAGATCAGAATCATGTACGAAATCAAAATAAAAATTATATGATTTTTTACTTTCTGTAAAGTCATTTTTGTTCGACTCAAAAGAGGAAGTTATGAATCCTACAAATAGAATTATGGCGAGTGGATATAAAGTTTTCATTGTATTAAATTTTACGTTCTACTTAAGTTGAAGTAGGAAAGTATCGGGTAAAAATTTGGGGCATTTCTACACTGCTAAATTACTTACATGGCTGGAAAACAAGTTGTTGTATTTTATTTAAATGTTTCGAAATTGCCATGTTATTAACATTTCTATAAGACTTATATAAGATAAATCAGATAAGGATTTAAATTGTTACCCCGGCCATTTAAAAAAAGTTTCTTTTTTTTGTTAACAAAAAGATATAAGGCGGATCAAATATTATAATATTTTGTAAATTGCTCCCTTAAAATTATCATATTCATAAAATGGAACAACAAAAACCATATAATCCTAAAAATAAAGTAAGAATTGTCACTGCTGCCTCACTGTTTGACGGACATGACGCTGCGATCAATATCATGAGACGTATTATTCAGTCCACCGGTGTAGAGGTAATTCACCTGGGTCACGACCGTAGTGTTGAAGAAGTGGTCAATACCGCCATTCAGGAAGATGCCAATGCCATTGCCATGACATCGTACCAGGGCGGACATAATGAATACTTTAAATATATGTACGACCTGCTTCAGGAAAAAGGAGCCGGACATATTAAGATTTTTGGTGGCGGAGGCGGCGTAATCCTGCCAAGCGAGATTTCAGAATTACATGAATATGGCATTACCAGAATTTATTCTCCGGATGATGGCCGTTCATTAGGATTGCAGGGAATGATTAACGATCTGGTAGAACGTTCCGATTATCCGATTGGAGACAAATTAAACGGAGAAATCGATCATATCGAAAATAAAATTCCAACGGCAATTGCCCGTTTGATTTCGGCAGCTGAGAATTTTCCTGAAATTGCCAAACCGGTTTTCGACCAGATTCATACCAACAACGCCGATTCTAAAATTCCGGTTTTAGGAATCACTGGAACAGGTGGCGCCGGAAAGTCCTCTTTGGTCGATGAACTGGTGCGTCGTTTTCTAATTGATTTCCCTGAAAAAACAATCGGGTTAATTTCTGTCGATCCGTCGAAAAGAAAAACAGGAGGGGCTCTTTTAGGAGACCGAATCCGAATGAACGCGATCAATAACCCAAGAGTTTATATGCGTTCACTTGCCACACGTCAGTCCAATCTGGCGTTGTCCAAATATGTAGCTGAGGCGATTCAGGTTTTAAAAGCCGCCAAATACGATCTGATTATTCTGGAAACATCCGGAATCGGACAATCGGATACCGAGATTATGGACCATTCTGATGTATCCTTATATGTAATGACTCCGGAATTTGGTGCAGCAACACAATTGGAGAAAATCGACATGCTTGATTTTGCTGATTTAGTAGCGTTGAATAAATTCGACAAAAGGGGAGCGTTAGACGCCATTCGTGATGTCAAAAAACAATACCAGCGTAATCACAATCTGTGGGATAAAAACCCGGATGAGATGCCGGTTTTCGGAACGATTGCTTCGCAGTTTAACGATCCGGGAATGAATACGCTTTACAAAGCGATTATGGATAAAATTGTCGAAAAAACGGAATCTAACCTGCATTCGACTTTTGAAATTACGCGTGAAATGAGCGAGAAAATCTTTGTGATTCCGCCACACCGTACCCGTTATTTATCTGAAATTGCCGAGAGCAACAGAGGATATGATGAAACGGCCCTTTCACAGCAAAAAGTAGCACAGAAACTATACGGAATTTTTAAAACCATAGAATCCGTTTCCGGAAAAGTACCGCAAATTACCAAAGCCGGAATCGATGACAATAGTGTCACCCTGAGCGGAGTCGAAGGGCTTGACGAAAACAGAATCTTCCTAAATCTTCTACTGAATCAGTTCGACAAAGTAAAAATGGATTTAGATCCGTACAATTGGGAAATTATCCTGAATTGGGACGAAAAAGTAAACAAATACAAAAATCCGGTGTACTCGTTTAAAGTTCGTGATAAGGAAATCAAAATTGCCACGCATACCGAGAGTTTATCGCATTTACAGATTCCAAAAATAGCTTTACCTAAATATGAGGCGTGGGGTGATATCCTGCGTTGGAATTTACAGGAAAATGTACCGGGAGAATTTCCTTTTGCCTCAGGATTATATCCGTTTAAGCGTGAAGGCGAAGATCCGTCCCGAATGTTTGCGGGCGAGGGCGGACCGGAAAGAACCAACAAACGTTTTCACTACGTAAGTGCGGGCTTGCCGGCAAAAAGGCTTTCAACCGCTTTTGACAGTGTGACTTTATACGGAAATGATCCCGATATCCGTCCTGATATTTACGGGAAAATCGGGAATGCCGGAGTTTCGATCTGTTGTCTGGACGATGCCAAGAAACTGTATTCCGGTTTCGATCTGGTACATGCCATGACCTCAGTAAGTATGACCATCAACGGTCCGGCACCAATGCTGTTAGGTTTCTTTATGAATGCCGCCATCGATCAGCAATGTGAGTACTATATTAAGGAGAACGAATTAGAAAAAGAAGTTGACGCTAAAATCAACCAGATCTATAAAGCCAAAGGACTGGAACGCCCAAGATACCAGGGTGATTTACCGGCAGGAAACAATGGTTTAGGATTAATGCTTTTGGGGGTTACCGGAGATGAGGTTTTACCTTTGGAAGTGTACAACGAAATCAAAGTCAGAACCCTGTCACAAGTTCGTGGAACGGTTCAGGCTGATATCCTGAAAGAAGATCAGGCACAAAATACCTGTATTTTCTCGACCGAATTTGCGTTGCGATTGATGGGTGACGTGCAGGAATATTTTATTACCCAAAACGTTCGTAACTTTTATTCGGTTTCGATTTCAGGCTACCATATTGCCGAAGCAGGAGCCAACCCGATTACGCAATTGGCCTTTACGCTTTCGAATGGTTTCACTTACGTGGAATATTATTTGAGCCGTGGCATGAGCATCAATGATTTTGGACCTAACTTATCGTTCTTCTTCTCGAACGGAGTAGATCCTGAATATTCGGTAATTGGACGTGTGGCACGTAAAATCTGGGCGAAAGCCATGAAAAACAAATACGGCGCCAACGAAAGAGCACAGATGCTGAAATACCATATTCAGACTTCCGGACGTTCGTTACACGCGCAGGAAATTGATTTCAATGATATCAGAACCACTTTGCAGGCTTTGTATGCGATTTACGACAACTGTAATTCCCTGCACACGAATGCTTACGACGAAGCGATTACCACACCAACCGAAGAATCAGTGCGCAGAGCGATGGCGATTCAGTTGATTATCAATAAAGAATTAGGACTGGCGAAAAACGAAAACCCGATTCAGGGATCGTTTATCATCGAAGAATTAACCGATTTGGTAGAAGCAGCCGTTCTGCAGGAATTCGACCGAATCACAGAACGTGGTGGTGTTCTTGGGGCAATGGAAACCATGTACCAGCGTTCTAAAATCCAGGAAGAAAGCCTGTATTACGAAACCCTGAAACACAATGGAGATTTCCCAATTGTGGGTGTCAACACCTTCCTGAGTTCCAAAGGTTCGCCAACGGTAATTCCGGCAGAAGTCATTCGCGCCACCGAAGAAGAAAAACAATATCAGATTACCATGCTCGATAACCTGCACCAGTTTCACGAAGCAAAAGTAAACGAGCACTTAAACAAACTGCAGGAAGCCGCCATTAAAAACGAAAACTTATTCGCACATTTAATGGAAGCTACAAAGGTTTGTTCGCTGGGTCAGATTACTTCGGCTTTGTTTGAAGTGGGTGGGCAGTATAGAAGGAATATGTAGAATTTGCTTTTTTATATTTATGGAAAAACCTCTCAGATAATGGGAGGTTTTTTTGTTTTTATGAAAAGAAATAATTGAATGGAATATAGTGAGATTATGAAGTAGGGAGACCTCCAACAATAATTATGAATACTTTATTAGCGGGTATTTATACGTGCTTATTATTACAAAGCTTTTAATACATTTGATTAAAAACCAATACTACATGAATAATTAACAATATAGATATTTATGTTGCAAGAACAGGATGCTTGAGCAAGCAAGAGAGAAAAATCATTGTTTATATTTTCAATACCGAAACCATATATTTTTACTGAAAAAGTAAAAAAAAATAGACTTAATTACTATGTTGAATTTGTTTTCGAAAATAAAAATTAAAAAAAAATTGCATCTATATTGGAAAGATAAATGAAATTTATTTATAGATAATTTGGATAGTAAGTATAAAGAAATTTTAAAATCACGAATCACAAAAAATAAAATCAAAAAACTACAACGTTTTTGGAAATATTCTAAAAAAAATATTAGAAAAATAAAATAAAAAATGAACGAAAATAATTTAATTGCATCAGTTGCACTATTTAGTGAACTTTACAACAATGATAAATTTACAAGTGTTACCGATATTTTAGCTGAATTTATTAAGGGAGTTGTTGTACAAGAAAATAAATGGACAATAACATCAACTGAACTTACGTATTTATTAGAAAAAATCTATGATTTTAAAATTCCTGAATCTGTAGTAAGAACAACCGTAAGAAATAGGCTTAAAGATACCGTAAGCTCTAGAGATGGTCATTATGTCTTTGATACAATTATTAAAGATGATTTTGAACAATTAAACACCGAATTTATTTCAATCCAAACTAAGCAAAAAGTTATAATTGAACAATTATTAAACTATATTGAAGAAGTTGAAAAAAATAAAATTTCTGAAAGCGAAAAGTATTTTGTAATTGAAAATTTTAATAAATATTTGTTGGACAATGGAGTCACAGATAAGTATTCAAAATATATTAGTGCATTCATTATTAAAAACCAATCAAATTTTGAATTTACAAGTAATTTAAACTTGATAAGGGAAGGGATTATTTTATATCAAGGAATAAAATATACAGCAGATATAAATGAACTTGGTAAATGGAATAGTGAATTAACAATTTTTTTAAGTACTGAACATTTATTTAACTCGCTAGGATTTAATGGTTTACTTTACAAACAAATTTTTGATGATTTTTACAATTTAGTAAGGGAAATTAATTCCTCTAGTAAAAACAAAAATGGCGATAAATTAATAAACCTTTACTATCTAGAGGAAACAAAAAACGAAGTAAATTATTTTTTCCAAACAGCAGAAAGTATTCTTAAAGGCTCAATACCTTTAGATACAAGTAAAACAGCGATGAAATCAATATTAAATGAATGTTCTAATCCTAGCGATATAGTTAGTAAAAGAATAAAATTTGAAAATGATTTAAAATCTATGGGGATTTATTTAAAGGAATTTAAAAGTTCTATTTATGATTATCCTGAATATGTAGTTGAAGATGAAAGTATATTAAATGAATTAAAAAATGAATCTGAAAAAAAAGGAAAATTTTTTGATGAAAACCTTTGTAGACAATTCTTTAAAATTTTCACAAAAGTAAATTATTTTCGAGGGGGGGAAAGTAAAATAAATTTTGAAAAAATTGGACATATTTTTATAACGGGTAACAGATTTGCTCTATATCTAGCTCACCAATCAAAAGTCAAATTTGAGGCAGATGATATTCCTTTTGCAAAAGATATTGATTACATCACAAATAAATTTTGGTTTAAATTAAAAAAGGGTTTTAGCGATAAATCAAGTTTGCCTAAATCATTTGATGTTGTAACTAAAGCACAAATTATTTTATCCTCTCAACTTAATCAGTCTGTTTATCAAGAATACAAAAGAATTCAAGAACAATTAAAAAATGGTACTTTATCGAAAGAATCTGCTATAGAAATCAGTTATGAATTACGAGAGAAACCAAATAAACCAGAAGAGATTTCAATTGATAATCTTGATAATTCTTTAGAATTTTTAAACAGCGATACATATTTTGAAGATTTGTTTAGGGAAAAAGAAAAGAAGGAACAAGTTTTTCAAGAAACTTTAAAGCAAAATGAAGAGTTACAAAAAGTAATTCAAAGACTTGACATAGAAAAAAAGAGATTAGAAGCATTAGAAATAGAAAAATATAAAAATATAGAGGAAGGAGATTATATTGCATCAAGCTGGAGAGCGTATAAAAAAAATAGAAACCTTAATTTAATTTATACAATTTTTGTATTTATCGTTACAATTCTTCCAATAGTAATTGGATTTATTCTAAAAGCAAATAAAACTTTAAATACTTGGATGGAATCTTTGGGAGATAGTCAATTATATATATGGTTATTTTTAGTATTGGTATTTGTAACTGAACTCTTTGGTCGTTCATATATTTTCAATAAAGAAAAAGTAAAAAATGGTTGGATTTGGCTAACGAAAATGAATAATAAAAAACATACAACAGAAATAATTAATAAATTCAAAAGAGAATTTGAAAACAGGTATGTAGAATAATCCTCTCACCAGCAGAATAACAATATTCCACACAGTTTGTCATTTCGACGAAGGAGAAATCCCCACGAGAAGCTCGACAAAGATTGAACTTTCGTTGCAGAGTTACTTGCGAAGATTTCTCCTTCGTCGAAATGACAATATTATGACTATTTTTGATGAAGTTTAAAAAGAGTTCCGAAGGAACAAAGCATATTGTAGGGACGGATTTTAATCCGTCCATGACAAAGAAATTCGCAATTGAAATTCATCAGCGCCAGCAAAACTACAAAAATCCTATTATCAAATATAGCCCGTGGTTTCAACCACGGATACACAATATGAGAAAGACAATATTACGTTCCCGTGGTTGAAACCACCGGCTATGTTTACACCGCTTTGAAATAGCAAAAAAAGAAAATCATTCCCTCGCTAGCGCGAGCGTCCTGCTCGTGAGATCGGCTGTGCGAAGTCTCCCGACTTCGTACCCGCTCCAATAATCCACAAAGAGAATAAAAAAATAATTGAAACGGAATATAACGACGAGTACGAAGTCGGGAGACTTCGCACAGCAATACGGTTATTCATAAAAAAGCATCAGCCACGGTTGGTGCTTTTCTATTTTAATGCAAATCTTTCGCAGTATTTTTTATTGTATATTTAAAACCAAATCTTGAAGTTATAATGAATATTGTAATAGAAAATAAAGGAATCAAAACAGATTCTTTTTATGTGCCGGCTTTTGTTTTGCTAGAAAGCGAAGTCGTTGTTTTGTATTTATTTGGAGGAGGCTATTACTATGATACTGAAATGTTTCTAAAGGATATTTTTTGTGGCAATATAAAACATGAAAATGTTACTACAAATAAAAGAATGATGTTTGTTGATTATTTTAGAGAGTCGAATTTCATAGATGTTTTTTTTCCTTCAAAAGTTAACAGATACGTTAAAAAAGACGCAGATCTAACCAATCCTTTTCTAGTAAAACTGTTTGAAGATAAATATGTTACAAGGAAAACTAAGATGAATAGTCTGGGAGGAACCCAACGAAAGCTAATAAGTTTATATGTAGCTTTTTCAAAAACAAAAGATATAATATTTGATTTAGCAGGACTGGATGCTCAAGGAGCTGAGCTTACATTTAAATTGGTAAAAGAAGCAGTAAAAAATGGGGGTTCGGCGATTTTACTTGATAATTTTCCTGATATGAAAGAACATGCATCAAAATACATTCAGTTAGAATGGAATAAGGATAAGTTACCACCTACAAAGGAATTTAAATTTAACTTTTAGAAAAATAATAGGAGAGTATCTTGCATTGTTTCAAGTTGAAGGGAATTGTAGAAGGAATATGTATTTTTTTTATTTTAGTGTTATGAAAAAAGCTGTCTATTCTATTCTCTTTCTTTTGGTTACGGTTTTTGGGTATACGCAGGACAAGCCATCGCTACCAACGGGCGTTATTATCGATTCGGTGAAAGTGGCCACTGCTCCAACAGAATCGTATACCATTTATTTCCCTAAAAAATACGATGGAAAAACGCCATTGGCAGTGGTTTTTATTTTTGAACCGGCTGCAAGAGGCAAAGAAGGCATTGCGCCCTTTATTCCGGCTGCCGAAACGTACCAGTATATTTTGGTATGCTCGAATACGTTAAAAAACGGATCCACCCAAAACAATATTGCGATCGCCAACAGATTATTTGATGCTGTATTGGAAAGTTACAGGATTGATACTTCACAACTGTATATCGCCGGTTTTTCGGGTGGTGCGCGCTTGGCCAGTTATTTCGGGATCTCCACAGGCGTTTTTCAGGGCGTCATTGCTTGTGGCGCTTCTTTTAATGATATGGATAAGTTTATACCGCCTTCTAATAATTTCTCTTATGTGGGTATGGTGGGAGACAGGGATATGAATTACCTGGAAATGACAGAAAACAAAGCGTGGCTTAACAACGCAAAGATTGTAAACACGCTTTTTAGTACGCATGACGAACATGCCTGGCCGAAACCGTCTGAAATGCTCCGCGCCTTTGACTGGCTGGAAATTCAGGCCTACAGGAAAAATATAAGACCCAAAAACGATTCCGTTCTTAAAAGAATTTATGACACCAATCTGCGAATTGCCGATAGCCTAAAGGCAAATAATGAACTGTTGCTTTCGGTGAATGCCTATGAAAAAGGAATTACTTTTTTGAATACAACTGATGATAATTTTCTAAGGGCCAAGATTACCGAAATCAAAAAATCCAAACCGTACAAAGAGGGAACAGCAAAAACAGAGAAAATAAAGGTTTTGGAAAACGAAATTTTAGATAAACTCTGGCATCGTTTCGACCAGGAATTAAAATCGACTAAGCCTGTGACTAATTTTAAGTTTTGGAAATCTGAAATTAACGATCTGAATGTGATGAAGGCAGACGATAAAAATCCATTAGCCCAAAATATGGCTGTCCGGATACTAAATTGGTTTCAGGTCTCGGTTTATGAAACCGGGCAGGAATATAAACGAAATCAGCAAAATGACAAGTTTGCGTACTGTCAGGAATTGTATAAAATGATTACGGAAACCAATTAAAGAAAAGTCCAGCCGTGGCAAAATAAAAAATAAAGTAAATTTGCCACGATTTATGTGGCAAAATAAAATAGAATTAATTTTTGCCACAATTTGTGTGGCAAATAAAAATAAATTAATTTTTTGCCACAGTTTTTTTCTGACAGTAATTCCTATCTTGCCTAAAAAAATAACAGCCTTTATGTCAAAAACTATAAAACATTTCTTTACAATTTTAGTTGCCGGAATCTGTCTGGCTTCCTGCAGTAATTCTGATGAGGACGTGCCGGATACCACTACGGATCCTTTGGTAAAACAAATGAAATTTGACGGTGCTAATAACGGTTTTCCTGTTAATCCCTCGGAGATAAACTTTAGTTTTGAATATGACAATACTAAAAGGTTAACCAAAAAAGTGGGCGGTTATTTAGCACTTGGTGCTGCTACAGGTTTTGACAGAATTTTTTCTGATAAGTTATATACCTCCTTAGTGTACAGCAGTAATAAGGTTACTGTTGAAAATTTTTATGATTCAGATATTTATGCAGTCAGTAAAGGAACCATTTATTACACCTTAAACAGTGCCAATCTGATTGCCGAAAAAGAAGTTCCCAACACGATTGCTATTAATGCCAAAAAACAGGTTTATAAATATGCAGAGGGCAAACTTACACAGGTGGTTACAAGTTATCCCAATATGACCTACTACCCGGAGGATCCCACAGATTATGTACTGACATTCTCTGAGAAATTCTTCTACGACGCCAACAACAACCTGACAAAGACCGAATATACAGAGTTGCATAACGGAAAGAGTGAAGGCGAAAGAATCGTAAGAACTTTTGAAGATTATGATACTTCTTATAATCCGTTTAAGAGAATGCAATTATTAGAAGACTATTTTTATCGTTCGCTTTCCCGAAATAATTTCAGAAAATATACAGAGACTTTGTATTACTATGACACTGTTTCAACGAAAGAGATGGGATGGACATTTGTTTATGATACTCAGGGAAATATTGTGGTTAATTAGTACAAAATCTAAAAACAAAAAAAGACAGCTCTGGAAAAGCTGTCTTTCGCATTTTAATTAAAACCAAAAATTAACGACGGAATGCTGGACTTTCGTTTACAGATTCGTCAAGTTTAACTGTTTTTGATTTCTTAGCTGAAACTGTAATCGCATGTTTTACAATTTTGCCATTCTCATTTACTTCCAAAGTGTAAGTTCCGGCTGGATATGCCTCTAAACTTAGTGTTTTTGAAATTTCTAATTCATCTGCCACAGAGTTTCCTGTGTACAATAAATTATTGTTTGCATCGAAGATTGAAAAACTTGATTTTTCAACAGAGTTTAAAGTAAAGCTAATTACTTTTCCGTTTCCGGTTTTTATATACAAGATATAATCCCCTTTTCCATCAATTGCGTAAGTGAAAACAGTTGTTAAAAATACGGCTACAACTAAGCCCAGTTTAGTAAATTTTGTCATGTTTTTTAAAAATTTTAGTTTTAATCGTGGTGTGGCAAAACTACAAATAGAAATTTGAATTTAATGCAAAAAACGATCTTTTTTAAAGACATAAGTTGCTGAATTAAAACTCTTTCTGCGTTTTGTCTGAACTATGTACGCAATTACTGGGCTCTTGGATGTTTTAAAAGTGATTTTTTTTAATGTCGTGTAAAACAGCCTTTTAAAATTATTAAGAATAATTTTTCAATTGAAAAAAAATGATGATGGTTTAGTCAAAATTGAGCATAAAAAAACAGCTCGATAACCACAAAGAGCTGTTCTTAAACCATCAGTTTTTTACTGTACTAAGCTATTAACCTCATTTTTTATACTATGCGGGTATAAAAAAATTAACGTGCTGCTACGGTGCTGTTTTTATCGAAACCAGCTTTGTAAACAGATGAAAATGCCTTTTTTGATAAAACAGTTGTTTCGTCAGTAATGGTAATTTCGTGTCTCACTTTTTTTACATTATCTTCTACTTCTAAGAAGTATGTTCCCTCAGGAAATTCTTCTAAGCTAAAAGTTCTCAAAATTCCATCTTTACCTGAAGCATTCTCAGAATAAATTAGATTTCCTTCGTTGTCATAGATCGCTAAGCTTGCTTTTTTAACCTGGTTAAGCGCAAACGTAATCAGCTTTCCATTCGTTTTTAATACATGAAGATTAAAATCTTCATTTCCGTCAATTGCATAAGAGCTTGTTCCTGCAAAAAGCACTGCACATACTAAACTTAATTTTAAACTTGTTTTCATGATTTTCGTTTTTAAATTAATAGTTCTAATTCTCTGATGCTAAATTACTTATATCTTACAGAATCACACACAACTCTATTGGCTTATTTCGATGCTGTATTCTCATTTACGAAACCGTTATAGGTTAAAATTTGAATTATATTTATCGTTTTAGTTAATTAGGTTATTATTTTTCAATGTTTCGTTTGAATTAAGAGAATGTAAATTAATCTTATGTTCTTACAAAAAATATCATATGTGAAAAATTTAAACGCAAGGATCGCAATGAAATAAAAAACGCAAAGTTCGCAAAGCTTACTATTAAACTTTGCGAACTTTGCGAGAACCCTGGCGCCCTTGCGGTTAAAAAAAGGCATAAAAAAAACAGCTCAATAACCACAAAGAGCTGTTTTAAAAAACAATTGAATGTTTTTAAACTTTACTAACTATCTAACCTCATTTTTATACTGTATGCGAGTATAAACTTTTCTAGCGTGTTGCTACGCTTGTATTTTTAGCAGTTGAATCTGCTTTATATGTAGATGAAACTGCTTTTGTAGATAAAACAGATGTTTCATCAGTCACAATAATTTCATGTCTTACTTTTTTTGCACTGTCTTCCACTTCTAAGAAGTAAGTTCCTGCCGGAAATTCTTCTAAGCTGAAAGTTCTAAGGATACCCTCTTTTCCTGAAGCACTTTCAGAATAAAGTAAAGTTCCGTTTGTATCATATATAGAAAGGTTTGCTTTTTTAACCTGATTAAGAGCGAATGTTATTATTTTACCATTTCCTTTTAATACGTGAAGGTTGAAATCATCATTCCCGTCAATTGCGTAAGTACTCATTCCTGTAAAAAGCACTGCACATACTATACTAAGTTTTAAAATCTTTTTCATGGCTTTATTTTTTTAAATTGTTGTTCTTATTTGTTGATGCTAAATTACTTCAACATTACATTTTTTATCACAACTCTATTTGCCAATTTATGTGCTATATTCTCATTTACGAAACCGTTATAGGTTAAAATTTGAATTATTTGAGGCGTTTTTGTTAATTCAGTTATTATTTTTCAATGTTTATTCAAAAACGAAAGTTTCTTAAATTTTCCGTATTTCTTACAAAAATGAGATATACGTATAAAAACACCCAATTAAATAAGATTAATAAAAAAATAAGCAGGAAAAAAAATGAGACACAAAAAAATCGGCGATTTGACCGATTATTCCCAGATGGTAATTTTTAAAATATTGTGCTTTATTCTCAGTTGCGAAACCGTTATAGGTTAAAATTTAAATTATTTTAGGTATTTTTGTTAAATTTGCTATTATTTTTTAAAGATTTGATCATGAAGACTATCGCCCCGGCTCTTGAAGTCATCTCTAATACCTACGGAAGCTCTTTTGCTTATACGAAGCATGCTCAAAAAACCAATAGTAAAGCCCATTTATGGCATTATCATCCCGAAATTGAATTGGTTTATATCAATGGTGGCGCGGGAAAAAGACAAATAGGAAGCCATGTTTCCTACTATACCAACGGAAGTCTGATTCTGATCGGTTCTAATCTGCCGCATTGTGGTTTTACTAATGAACAAACCGGAAATATCAACGAAATTGTAATTCACATCAAACCTGAATTTTTAGGGAGTGATTTTTTTGGAATACCGGAAATGAAAAAGGTTCAGAATATCCTGAGCCAGTCTAAAGGCGGAATCGCTTTTGGCGGGGAAACCAAAAAGAAAATAGGCAAGAAGATCGAAATGATGGAAAAACAACCTCCGTTAGAACGTCTGATGACACTTCTTAGTATTCTGGACGAATTGGAATCTTCAGACGAATATACAGTACTCAACGCCGATGGTTTTTCCCTTGAGCTGAATGCACAGGACAGTGACCGGATCAATGTGGTTTTCAATTACGTAAAAGACCATTTTCAGGAATCGATTGCCATAGACGAAGTTTCGAGTCTGGTAAGTATGACCACACCGTCATTTTGCCGTTACTTCAAAAAAATATCCAACAAAACCTTTACGGAGTTTGTAAACGAATATCGTCTGGTTCACGCCTCCAAACTTCTGGCCGAGAAACCTATTACTATAAATGAAGTTTGCTACGAAAGCGGTTTTAATAATTTCAGCCACTTTAGTAAGTCTTTTAAACAATATACCGGTAAAAGCGCCTCGCAGTACCGAAATGAACATAAAATCATTATTAAATAAAGTTTTTTTTACCGCAAAGCTCGCAAAGGCTTTTTAGCCAGGTATATTTTTAAGTTCGCAAAGCTGTGAGATTTAAAGAATATATACTGCTATTAAAACATCTTTGTGAACCGTGCGGTTAACCCAGCATCATTTATATTCGTACGCACCCTTGCGGGCCTAACTATTCATAAAGCATAGAAAAAAACCTTTGCGAACTTTGCGGTTAAACTTACTCATCCTTTACCAAAAAAGGAATCAGATTTTTCATATACTATATTCTGAAAAAGTTATATTTACAATCCCTAATCAGAAAAAATATCAATATGAAAAACTTTAAATTTTTAGCGTTTGCATTTTTGTTGTGCATTTCCTCAATGAGTTATGCTGCAAAAGTGGATACTTTACAAATTGCAAGTACAGCTATGGGCAAAACCTACAAAGCCGCAGTTGTACTTCCGGGTTCTTATTCGAAAAGCAAATCAACCTTTCCGGTGCTGTATTTGTTGCACGGTGCTTACGGGCATTTTGGCGATTGGTTAAAAAACACGCCAAATAAAAAATTAGTACAGGGCTTATCGGACCAATACAATATCATTATTGTGATGCCCGAAGGAGAGACCTTTAGTTTTTATCTGGACAGTCCTGTAAACAAGGAAAGTCAGTTTGAAACTTTTATCACCCAGGAAGTCATTCAGAAAGTAGATAAAACGTACAGAACCATTAGTAACAGAAACGGACGTGTGATTACCGGACTTTCAATGGGCGGTCATGGCGCTTTGTACTTATCGGCCAGGCATCCTGATTTGTTTTGTGCTGCCGGAAGCATGAGCGGGGCAGTAGACATGAGCGCTATGCTCAATCGGGATTCGTCGGCTCAGGTGATAAAATTGATGCAGCCTGTTTTTGGTGATAAAAGCAGTAACTCTGAATTGTACGAGCAGAATTCCGTATTGGGAATGCTGGATAAAATAAAAGCAAACAAATTGCCTTTAATTATAGATTGTGGTGTGGATGACTTTTTAATAGAACCCAACAGAGAGCTACACCGAAGATTAGTCTATAATAAGGTAGATCACGATTACACCGAACGTCCGGGAGCACATACCTGGGACTATTGGGAAAATTCACTTCCGTATCATTTGTTGTTCTTTAATAAAATACTGCTTAAAAATCAGGTAGTTGTCAAAAAATAATACTAAAGGATATAATAAGAAATAGTAAAAAGTAATAAAATTTATAACAAATTAACTGCATTTGCTTTTTTTGGTTTGATTTTTGGAATACCTTTATATATAAACCTTAAAATATATATAAATTATGAAAAAGATACTTACCCTTTTCGCAGTTGTTGGATTAATCGCATTTTCAAGCTGTGAAGGACCAGAAGGGGCTCCGGGACAAGATGGCGGAATTTTACTTCCTTATGTTTATGAAATGAATAATGTTAACTTTGCTGGGCCAGATTTTGCTGTGACTAGCACACCGACAGGAATGTTGTCGGGAGATAATGTTTTGGTATATGAGCTAGTTAGCACAACGGGAGTAGACAGCTGGGCATTGTTGCCTCAGATATATTACTTTAATGATGGTTTAGAAACTGCTCAATATAACTTTAACTTTTCTAAAAACAGAGTTACGGTTTTTATTGATGGAAGTTTAAGTGATTTATCTCAGTTACCATCTACTTTTAGGTTAGGAAAAACATTCAGGGTTGTTATTATTCCAGGAGATGATGGAGTAAATGCAAAAAAGGTAAAAGCAGATTATTCAGATTATAATGCGGTTATTGCAAAATATAATATTGATGATAGTAATGTTAAGAGCTTAAACTAATTGTTAGACCAAAAAACAAAAAGGAGATCTATAGATCTCCTTTTTGTTTTTTGGTTATTAAAGTTTAATTAATCTATAGTATAGCGTCGTCTAACAGGTTCAGGAATATTTACATTGACAGAAGAGTCAAAGGGTTTTTCAGTTATCGTTATAGATAGTATAATCATTGTATGGCCGTTTATTGGTATTGCCCCATAACCTTCAGTCCTCATTTTTGGATGTAGTGAGACTAGTAACGCTTTTTTTTCAATTATTGGTGAAAATTTGAAAGATATATCTTTTATCGCTTCGACGCCATTATCTGGGGTATAGGATCTTTTGTAATTATCAATCCCAGATCTACCAATCTCATTTAAATCTTTTCTTTCACAAGGATCTTGATTTTGATCCCTAAGATTAGGTAATGTAATAATTCCATCATCTTTTAGTTGTACATATACTGTTGGATATCCGTCACTGTATTTTTTGTCAATTAAATATCGATTGTCGTGAAATTTAGTTCTAATCGTTATTTCATAAGATACATTTTTCGCAAAGGGAAATTCAATTGAAATTGCAGACCCTCTCTTTTGATTTTCTTCCATGACTCCTCTTCTGGTGTTAACTTTTCTTCCCTTATTACTTGCTATTAAAACTAATGCTCCATAATAAGGATTTTGATGAGGTACTCCAAATCCCCTTACAAGATAGCCATTAATTTGAGGATAAGGATTTGGTCCATATACTCCCAGATCCGTTTCAAAACTTTTGCCCGAATCCAAATATCTTGTTATAGTACAGCCGCTTTTTGTAGGATTGTATAAGCCATAGTGAAAATTTAAGAAAGTTGATTGTTCAGAAGATTTAGATGCTGTATTATTATTATCTGAATAGTTTGGAATGTCATATACAAGTATTGGCTTTTTTGGCTTTGAGCCATCAGTTATTTCGGAGATATATTCAATGTCTCCATTAATAATATAGGTTTGTGTAGGATTATTAAGAGCTTGGGTTTTCGAATTAACATCTTCTTTATTGTCACAGCTAATGATAATAAGGGTTAACATAAAGTAAAAATAAATTTGTCTCATGATAAAATTTTTATTTATAATGACACAAAAATAATATTTAATTAGATATAATCTTACTTTTAATAGTTAAATTGTAATAATTGTATTACTTTATTTATTTTAAAAGCACAAAAAAGGAAATCATTACGATTTCCTTTTTTTATATATTTATGTTTCAAGAAACTATTCGATATCTAAATCCGTAAGTTCTTTTTCTTTTCCAAATTTTAAAGAAACCAAAATTCCTACCAGAAGGGACAAGGCAATAAACGCCAAAGAAGCCCATTCCGGAACCTGAATGAAATCATGTAACAGCATTTTTAGACCTACAAAGGCTAATATAGCCACAAGACTGTATTCTAAATAACTGAATTTCGCCAACATATTCGCCAGGAAGAAATACATAGAACGCAATCCAAGGATCGCAAATATATTCGAACTGAAAACTAAAAACGGATCTGATGTAATGGCAAGGATAGCCGGAACACTGTCTACGGCAAAAAGTACGTCCATCACTTCAATAACAATCAAAGCTACGAATAACGGAGTAGCCGCTTTTTTCCCTCTTTCGGTTAAAATGAAAAATTTCTGATGATCCATTTCTGAGGTGATCGGAATGATTTTTCCAAGTGCCTTGTATATAAAAGAATCTTTTGGGTGGAAATCCTCATCATCTCCCGAGAACAACATTTTTACAGCAGTAAAAACAAGGAAGATACCAAATACATAAGTTGTCCAGGTAAATTTATTGATCAGCATTACACCAAAGAAAATCATTAATCCGCGGAAAATAACAGCGCCCAGAATTCCCCAGAACAAAACACGGTGCTGGTATTTCTGAGGTATCTTGAATGATGCAAAAATGATGGCGATCACAAAAATATTATCAACGCTCAGTGATAATTCAATCAGGTAACCTGTGATGAACTTCATGGAAGCGACTGCAGGTTTCAGTTGATCCGGATTGGCAATATAATCAGTAGTATACAGCCAGTAAATTACACCGGAGAATAAAAACGATAGTGTTACCCAGATCAGCGTCCATTTGCTGGCTTCTTTAGTGCTGATAATGTGGGGTGTTTTATTGAAGACTCCCAAGTCTAAAGCAAGAATAAAAACAACGGCTAACAAAAACAGAATCCAGACTATCATGGTATTTTTTTTTAATGATTTACAAAGATAGTTTTTGAATTTTAACTTAAAAATTAATTATAAGAAAGTTACTCTGAAATTTTATAAACCCGACAGGTTTTTAAAACCTGTCGGGTTTATTTGTAAAAAAAAAGTGCCATCATAACTGATGGCACTTTCGGATATAATGTAAGCAATGAATTATAGCGCTGATTTAACAGTTTTGATAATTCTTGCAGCAATTTTGTATGGATCACCGTTTGAAGCTGGTCTTCTGTCTTCTAACCAACCTTTCCATCCTTTTTGAACAGTCATTAAAGGAATTCTGATTGAACAACCTCTGTCAGATACTCCGTAAGAGAAATCGTGAATAGAAGCAGTTTCGTGTTTACCAGTTAAACGTTGGTCGTTGTAAGCTCCGTAAACCGCGATGTGCTCAGCAGTAACAGGTCTGAAAGCCTCACAAATTCTTTCGTAAGTAGCCTGGTCTCCACATGTTCTTAACACCTCGTTAGAGAAGTTAGCATGCATACCTGAACCATTCCAGTCTGTATCTCCAAGTGGTTTTGGGTGATATTCGATATAGTAACCATATTTTTCAGTCAAACGATCTAATAAGTATCTTGCAACCCAGATTTCATCTCCGGCTTTTTTAGCACCTTTAGCAAATAATTGGAATTCCCATTGTCCGCAGGCAACCTCCTGGTTGATTCCTTCAAAATTGATTCCTGCAGCAATACATAAATCAGCATGCTCTTCTACTAATTTTCTTCCGTGTGTGTTTTTTCCACCTACAGAGCAGTAGTACATACCTTGTGGAGCAGGATATCCTCCAACAGGGAAACCTAATGGCAATAAAGTTTTAGTGTCCATGATGAAATATTCCTGTTCAAAACCGAACCAGAAATCACCATCGTCATCAATAGTAGCTCTACCGTTAGAAGCGTGTGGAGTACCATCAGCATACATTACTTCTGTCATTACCAGCCAACCGTTAATACGTGTTGGATCCGGGTAAATTGCAACAGGAACTAATAAACAGTCAGAAGATCCACCTTCAGCTTGTTTTGTTGATGAACCATCAAATGACCAGTTTCCAAGTTCTTCTAATGTTCCTTTGAAATTTTCGTGTTCTTCAACTTTAGTTTTACTTCTAAGATTTTGAGTTGGTTCATATCCATCTAACCAAATGTACTCTAACTTAATTTTAGCCATAATAATATAAATTTATTTTTTTTTGTTTTTTCGCTGGGTCAAATATAGATTTATTTTTTTAGTCCTAAAAATTAGGGGGCTATTTTGTTTAGTCGACTATAATTTTTTGGATAAGCGCAATTTTGAGAGGGGTATATTTTTAAAAAAGCAATTTTTAACAGCTATAAAAAATAAATTCGTAATAATCAGGGATGTTTTTTGAATTTTGTGCCCAATCAATTGCGAAAAATTGTTTATTTAATCAGGAATAGTAACATAATTTGTTATATTTCTTCAAATCAAATTCATTATTCTTGGTAAAAAGTTCCTTCTGTTGAAAAATCTTCGCATAAAATTCTATAATTTATACATAAAACAGGGGGTTTAATTGCTTATATTTGTTCCTCTTTTTTTAGTAAAAATTAATACGAATATTTTAAAATTATATACATGTCAACATTACGTTTCCAAGCTTTAAAAGAAGCTTCTACCAGAAAGCCGGTACATTTTGAAGAAATTGACAGAAAGTCAAATATTTTCGGTTTAAATGTTTTTAATGAAAAAGCAATGAAGCAATACTTGACTTCAGATGCTTTAAAAGGAGTACGGGATGCTATTCAGCACGGAACTAAAATAGACAGAAAACTGGCCGATTATATTGCCATGGGAATGAAGGAGTGGGCTCTTGCCAAAGGCGTTACCCATTATACCCACTGGTTTCAGCCATTGACGGGAACAACTGCGGAAAAACATGATGCTTTTTTTGAAACTTCTTATGACGGCAGTGATCCTGTAGAAAAATTTGGCGGAGCACAATTGGTACAACAGGAACCTGATGCCTCCAGTTTTCCGAACGGGGGAATCAGAAACACATTCGAAGCCAGAGGATACACGGCCTGGGATCCGACCTCACCGGCGTTTATCTACGGAACCACTTTATGTATACCAACCGTATTTATTGCTTACACCGGAGAAGCATTAGACAATAAAATTCCGTTATTGAGAGCTTTATCGGCGATGGATGAAGCGGCTACAGAAGTATGTAAATATTTTGATAAAAACGTAAAAAAGGTAACTGCGACTTTAGGCTGGGAGCAGGAATATTTTCTAATTGACAAAGCGCTGGCCAATTCCCGTCCTGATTTGGTAATGACAGGAAGAACCCTTCTTGGACATACATCAGCAAAAGGACAACAATTGGACGACCATTATTTTGGTTCTATTCCGACCCGTGCCTTAACCTATATGAGAGATTTAGAGCAGGAATGTATGTTATTGGGAATTCCGGTAAAAACGCGTCATAACGAAGTAGCACCGAATCAGTTTGAGCTGGCTCCGATTTTTGAAGAGACCAATCTTGCCGTAGATCATAACTCTTTATTGATGGATGTCATGCAAAGAGTAGCAGAGCGTCATGATTTCAAGGTGTTATTTCACGAAAAGCCTTTTAAAGGTGTAAACGGTTCCGGAAAACACAACAACTGGTCGCTGGCAACCGATACTGGAGTTAACTTATTGAGTCCGAGCAAGACACCGATGAGTAATTTGCAGTTTTTGACTTTCTTTATCAATACCATTAAAGCGGTAAATGATTACGAAACATTGCTAAGAGCTTCTATCGCAACGGCAAGTAATGATCACAGGTTAGGCGCTAATGAAGCACCGCCGGCCATTATCTCGGTTTTTATCGGGGCGCAGTTGACAAAAGTATTGTCAGAGTTAGAAAGCGTGACTACAGGAAAATTATCTCCTGAAGAAAAAACAGATTTGAAACTGAATGTGGTGGGTAAGATTCCGGATGTTCTTCTGGATAATACAGACAGAAACAGAACATCTCCTTTTGCCTTTACCGGAAATAAATTTGAGTTCAGGGCTGTGGGTTCTAATGCCAACTGTTCGAACGCGATGACGACTCTGAATGCTATCGTAGCCAAACAACTGAAAGACTTCAAAACAGAAGTAGATCATTTGATTGATTCCAAAGACATGAAAAAAGACGACGCCATCTTCAATGTTTTAAGAGAATACATCAAGCAGTCTAAAAAAATACTTTTCGAAGGGGACGGTTACAGCGACGCCTGGGAAAAAGAAGCAGCAAAAAGAGGTTTAAGTAATTTTAAAACCACCCCGGAAGCGATTAAAGCAAAAGTTTCAAAACAAGCTTTGGATTTATTCGGTGAGTTGGGAATTTTAAACCATGTGGAGGCGGAAGCCCGCTACGAAATTGAACTGGAAGAATACACCAAGAAAATTCAGATTGAAGGTCGAGTTTTGGGCGACATTGCGAGAAATCATGTTATTCCGACTGCAATCCGTTACCAGAATACGTTAATTGAAAACGTAAAAGGCTTAAAAGAAATCTTCGGAAAAGAGTTTGAAACGATTGCAAAAGAGCAGATTGTTTTGATAAAAGAAATTTCAGGTCATATTGAGGGAATCAATTCTAAAGTTCTGGCCATGACAAATGAAAGAAAAACAGCCAATCAGCTGACCGACGCACAAAAAATGGCAGAGACCTATTGCAATAAAGTAAAACCGTATTTTGAAGATATCCGCAATCACTGCGACAAATTAGAATTATTGGTAGACGACGAAAGCTGGACCTTAACCAAATACAGAGAATTGTTGTTTACGAAATAGTTTTTTGCCACTAATTTCACGAATTCACACGAATTTTATTTTCATTCTCTAAGAAAACCTAAACATTCAAAAATCATCCGCTAAGGATGATTTTTGTTTTTCAAAGAAAAAAATTAGTGAAAATTAGTGCAATTCGTGGCAAAACTTTTTTACAATCAACTTACGAATCATTCAAAGAATTAAAAAAAGGGATTATCTTTGCACCACATCAACACAAACTAATTTTCATGAGTTCAGATTCTAGCAAAAGGTACGCACAAAGAGGTGTTTCGGCATCAAAAGAAGACGTACACAACGCCATTAAAAATATCGATAAAGGTTTATTTCCGCAGGCATTCTGTAAAATTGTCCCTGATTATTTAACTCAGGATTCAGAATACTGCCTGATTATGCACGCAGACGGAGCAGGAACAAAATCCTCTCTGGCCTATATGTACTGGAAAGAAACCGGTGATATTTCAGTTTGGAAAGGAATCGCTCAGGACGCTTTAATCATGAATATCGATGATTTGTTATGTGTTGGTGCTACCGATAATATTTTGCTTTCTTCTACAATAGGAAGAAATAAAAACCTGATTCCTGCTGAGGTGATTTCTGCTATTATCAACGGAACAGAGGAATTAATCAATGAGTTAAAATCTTTTGGCGTAACGATTCATTCTACAGGCGGAGAAACAGCTGACGTGGGTGATGTGGTTCGTACCATAATTGTAGATTCTACGGTAACAGCCCGTATGAAACGCAGCGATGTAGTAGATAATGCCAATATCAAAGCTGGTGATGTTATTGTTGGTCTTGCTTCTTTCGGTCAGGCGACTTACGAAAAAAGTTATAATGGCGGAATGGGGAGCAATGGTTTAACATCTGCCCGTCATGATGTTTTCGGTAAATATTTAGCTAAAAAATACCCTGAAAGTTACGATGCGCTGGTACCGGAAGAATTAATCTATTCAGGTCAGGTAAATTTAACGGATGCTGTAGAAAACAGTCCGATAAACGCAGGTCAGTTGGTATTATCTCCGACCAGAACTTACGCGCCAATTATCAAGAAAATTTTAGATACGTATACTCCAAACGAAATTCACGGAATGGTGCACTGCAGTGGCGGGGCACAAACTAAGATTTTACATTTCGTTCAGAACTTACATATAATAAAAGACAATTTATTTCCGGTTCCGCCTTTATTCAAACTGATTCAGGAACAGTCAAAAACAGACTGGAAAGAAATGTATCAGGTTTTCAACTGCGGCCACCGTATGGAAATTTATGTGCCGGAAAATATTGCGCAGGATATCATTGCGATTTCAAAAACATTTAATGTTGACGCACAAATTGTGGGCAGGGTAGAAGCCGCTGATGCTAAAAAGCTTACCATTACGAGCGAATACGGAACATTTGAATATTAGTTTTTTTTGAGGTCCATAGGGGCAAAGGTTCAAAGGTTAATCGCTGTAGAGGCGCGTTGTAGAGACGCACAGCAGTGCGTCTAACTATTATAGGAGAATTGCCAAATATTTATATATTAATTTATTTCACCATATAAGTACTATAAGTTCATTTAAGAATTAGGCTCAGTGGAGTAAATGAAGAATGGAAGTTTAATTTGGATTGAGCAAAGTCAGGCTAAATGAATTCAATTGTCAGGCTGAGCGAAGTGAACGTGAAGCTAAACAAATTCAAATTGTCAGGCTGAGCGAAGTCGAAGCCTCCTTCTTAATTTACAAGATCATAGGCTTCATTTAGAATGCCGAATGGCTTATGTTATCTTATAATCACTAATATGGTAAAAAAAACAAACATATGTACGAATTACTTTTTTGGAAATATTTAGACGAAATTTACCTGAACCACCACGAAGTGTATGAAGCCCTTGTGGAAGAGCAGGAAGTAGAAGGCCTGGAGAAACTTCCGGTGGATGTGATTATGAACCGAATCCGATCGGTATTTTCGCAATGGGAAAAAGTAGATGACAACAGCTGGAAAAATACCGCAGGGAAAGGCGCTTTTCAGGTCATAACAACGCCACAAAGCGTAAGAATCGACTGCTATGGAACCGAGGGCAAAACGATGAACCAGCTGGTGAGCCTGATGGAAGAATTCAAATGCCCGTTGTACGATCCGCAGGTTCCGGAGCGCTATGATGAAATGAGTGAATAATTAAACTTTGCGAAGCTTCGTGATTCTCTGTGAATCTCTGCAAAATAGCTATAACACAAAGGCGTACAAAGATTTTACAGCGCTACACTAAGAATAAAAAAAGTATGAGTACAACATCAAATTTCAATTTCTCAGACCCTGTCATTTTAGAAGACGACTTCGTTTTATTGCGTCCTTTGCAGGAAACAGACGTCGATAATTTAGTAGAAATCTCGATCAACGAACCGGAAACCTGGAAATATTCATTGGTTGGCGCTGACGGAAAAGAAAACCTGATTAATTATATTAAGTCTGCTGTAAAAGAACGAGAAAATAAAAAAGAATTCCCTTTCATTGTTTTCGATAAAAAATCTCAAAAATACGCCGGTTCAACCCGTTTTTACGACATCCAGTTGGATTACAAAACGGTACAAATGGGATATACTTGGTACGGTTCAGCATTCAGAGGAACAGGCCTGAACAAACACTGTAAATTCCTGTTACTACAATTTGCTTTCGAAACACTCGGAATGGAACGTGTAGAATTCCGCGCCGATAATAATAACGAACGCAGCATAGCCGCCATGAAAAGCATCGGCTGTAAAGTAGAAGGCGTCCTGAGAAGTCATATGCCAACAGCAAACAGCGATGTGCGTCGCAATTCGATAGTACTCAGTATTCTTAGAGACGAATGGTTCGATGAAGTAAAAGAAAACCTGAAAAGAAAACTTTAAAACTTTATTTCCGAATCACTCAGATAACGAGTTACATTGGTATTACCATTGAATTTGCCATCCCGGTTTGGAATTTGGAATTTAAAATTTGGAATTTATTTTACCCGTCTTTCAAAAGTAAATCCTGCTCTTTTCGTAGTTTTATAACCAATTGATCTATATAGGTTTTTATTTTCTGAGGCAGTAATTTCCAGTGGGCATCTTTCTTAAAACTTCTGCCCAGATCAAATTCAGATTCCACGGCACGTATGGCGTACTTTTTATCCTTATAAACCGTAATAATTTTAACGCGTTTAATGTACTCGTTTTCATCCCTTGTTCCATAGACAATCACAGGATCTATGTAACCGTCCCCGTCCAGATCTTTAACAGAGCAGTATTTCGTCCAGAACCAAATGTTTGTTTCTGCTTCTTCGTTATCCACTAAATCGTTAATCGTCCATCGCTCCCGAAAACCGCCATGATCATTCATCGCACAAATTGCCTGAATTTTAGTGTTTAAAGTATCTTTTTTCGAAACAATCTTTCTGTTTTCGAATAGAACCAATTCACAAACTCCGCTTTTATCCTGAAACTCGTAGGCTCGGTAAATAGGAAAATCACTTAAGCCATTCACTTCTCTCTGGATGATCTGCTCTTTATCTAATATAAAACTGTCTGTTTTTTGCGAGAAACCGAAGGTAGAAACCGAAAGAAATAAAACTAAAATATAATTTTTCATGGATGGAATTGTCTTTTAACAAATCAAAGATATTCAAAAGGAATGGAGATTGAAGCGTATTTATATTTTTTAAAGCCATAATTTATTGTAATTTTCAAGCATGAAATTCAATTTGGATTCTGGTGGCAATTTCAGCACTTTGGATTTAAATTCGGATAATTATTCTTTTAAAAAACTACTTAATGAATATAGTAAAAAGTAAAAGTTTCCTTTTTGGATCATTAATCGTAATGTTTGGTGGTCTGACTACAATCCATGCGCAGAAAAAAGCCAATACGCTTAAAGATTTAATTCAGTACGTCGATCCCATGATCGGTACGGCAAAAATGGGACATACGTATCCGGGAGCAACAGTTCCGTTTGGAAGTGTACAATTAAGTCCGGAAACCGACACCATTGCGTACGGTTTAAACGGAAAATACAATGGTGAGGTTTATAAATATTGTTCAGGATACCAATATGAAGACAAAACGATTGTAGGTTTCAGTCACACGCATTTCAGCGGGACAGGCCATTCGGATCTGGGTGATTTTTTAATTATGCCAACCACCGGAAAATTGCAACTGAATCCCGGAGTTGCCTCAAAACCATTATCAGGATATCGATCCGCATTTTCCCACGCCACAGAAAAAGCAGCGCCTGCTTATTATAGTGTTCTGCTGGAAGATCACAACATCAAAGCGGAACTGACAGCTACAACACGCGTTGGAATGCATCAATATACTTTTCCAAAGTCAGATGAAGCACATATTATTCTGGATTTAACTTCGGGGATTTATAACTATGATAAAAAGAATGTCTGGACCTTTGTTCGCGTAGAAAACGATACTTTAATTACCGGATACCGCCAGACCAACGGCTGGGCGAGAACCAGAACGGTTTATTTTGCCATGTCTTTCAATAAACCCATTAAAAGCTACGGACAGGCAGCTTTGGAAAAAAGTGTTTACAGAGGCTTTTGGGGAAGATTTGATCAAACGAAAAACTTTCCGGAAATGGCAGGGCAAAACCTGAAATTGTTCTTCGACTTTGATACACAGGAAGGAGAAAAGATCAAAATTAAAATGGCATTATCGCCGGTAAGTTCTGCCGGAGCGCTTGAAAATATGAAAAAAGAAATTCCGGACTGGGATTTTGAACGTGTTAAAAAACAAAGTCAGGAAGTCTGGAATAAGGAGCTGAATAAAATTCAGATCGAAACCCTTCATAAAGAAGACCTGGTGAACTTTTACACCGCCATGTATCACGCCTTTTTAGGTCCAACAGAATATATGGATCTCGACGGAAACTATAAAGGGCTGGATATGAATGTTCACAAAGCCGAAAACTTTAAAAACTATACCAGCTATTCGTTATGGGATACGTACAGGGCTTTGCATCCTTTATTTAATATTGTGCAGCCAAGCCGAAATTCAGACATGATTAGTTCGATGCTGGCGCATTCGGATCAGAGTGTACATAAAATGCTGCCGATCTGGTCGCACTATGCCAATGAAAACTGGTGTATGATCGGGTATCATTCCGTTTCTGTAGTTGCCGATGCGATCGTAAAAGGAAATGGAAATTTTGACAGGGAAAAAGCGCTACAGGCATGTGTGAATACCGCCAAAGTGGGATATTATGATGGTTTGGACTATTACATGAAAATGGGCTATGTTCCGGAAGACAAAAACGGGGCATCGGTTTCCAAAACCTTAGAATATGCTTACGATGACTGGGCGATTGCTCAGGCTGCCAAAAAATTAGGGAAAACTGAAATTTACAATGAATTCATCGAAAGATCTAAAAACTATAAAAATGTGTATGATGCCAAAACAGGTTTCATGCGTCCGAAATTAAACGACGGAACGTTCAAGAAAGAATTTGATCCGTTAGATACACACGGACAGGGTTTCATTGAAGGGAATTCATGGAATTACAGCTTGTATGTGCCGCAGGATCCTGCAGAAATGATTAAAATGATGGGTGGAAATGATAAATTCAATGTACGACTGGATTCTTTGTTTAATATGCATCTTCCGGACAAATATTTCGAAAATACCGAAGATATCACCAGAGACGGAATCATCGGAAACTACGTTCATGGCAATGAGCCTTCACACCATGTCGTGTATTTATACAACTGGACCAATTCGCCGTGGAAGGCACAGGATAAAATCAGAATGATCCTGAAGAAAATGTACCGAAACGGAGCCGACGGTTTAGGCGGAAACGATGATTTCGGGCAAATGAGTGCCTGGTATATTTTCAGCAGTTTAGGTTTTTATCCCGTAGCTCCGGGTTCTGACGAATATGCTTTGGGAAGTCCATTGGTGAAAAATGCGGTCTTTAACTTAGAGAACGGTAAAAAATTTGAAGTGGAAACGGTAAATCAATCGGATAAAAATGTGTTCGTGAGTAAAGTTCTTTTAAACGGAAAACAGCTAGACAAACCTTTCCTGAAACATTCGGATGTATTAAATGGTGGTAAAATCACTTTTTATATGAGCGCTAAGCCGAATAAGAAGAACTATTAGGTCCATCAATTAAACCTGACAGGTTTTAAAATCTGTCAGGTTTCTGGATGCCAAAGCTTCGACTCCGCTCAGCCTGACAGAGTATTTTTACTTCACTCAGTTTGATGTCACCCTGAGCGAAGTCGAAGGCTTTTGAAAAGGGTAGGGCTTCAACTCCGCTCAGCCTGATAAAATTCGTGAAAATTTGTGTAATTCGTGGCAAACAAAAAGAGTAAACATAACAGAGTTCCCAAAAACTTCACGAAATTTGCACTTCAAATAAAATGACAATCCATATGAAAATAAATCTAAAATCGGGAATTGATAAATTGCTTTTCGGAATGAAGCAAAATGATGTAACAGCTGCTTTGGGAAAACCGGATAAAAATTATACAGACGAAGATGATAATGTTATTTTCGTATACAATGCCCAAAAAATCAGACTGACTTTTTATCAGGAAGAAGAGCTGAAATTAGGGTATTTGGTAGCTTCCAGCAACGATCTGGAAGTTTTCGGATACAAACTAATCGGAAGAAAAATTGCGGATGTAAAAAAAGATCTGGCAACAAAAGGAATCACAAAATACAATCAGGAGACTTTTGATACGTTCGAGAATTATTTCAATGAAGACAACTGGTTTATCCTTCAGACGGAATTTGATGAAGTGGTAAAGTTTGAAATCGGAGCTATAATTAATGATAAAGATGAATTTGACTGGAAGTTTCCGGTTAAGAAATAATAATACTGTCAGACTGAGCGAAGGCGAAGTCTCGCAAAGAGATTCGGCTTACGGGACTTCGACTTCGCTCAGTCTGACGACCCAAGAAAACATTGTAAAAAAATACAAGACATAAAAAAACCGACAATCACTTGTCGGTTTTTTTATGTTTGACATTAAAAGATTACCCTTTTAGCCATGCATTTCTAAGTTTGTCTTTTGAAGCATCAGTAGCTTTAAAAGTTTCTGTTTCTTCAGATGGTAGTTTTACCGTTCCTTTTATAGTCTGCGCTACACCACCACGTTTAATTTCCAATGTAATCGGATCGTTTTCTTTCCAGTTTTCACTTTCTGTAATTAAATCATAGATGTTTGTTACCGAGTATGGTTTATTGTTTATAGAAACAATGATGTCACCACCTTTTAAGTTTAAATTCTTAAAGAAATTATTTTGTTCAATATCAGGACGTACAATAATTTCTTTGGTTTGTTTGTCAATACTAATATAAGGCGTTTGTCCTTTTAAGAAAACAGGCCCTGCTTTTTTCTCCATTGATTTTGTTACACCCACTTTAGCCAAATAAACTTCATAAGGAATTGGAGTGGTTCCCTGTACATAGGTTTTCAAAAATTCACCTACTTCAGGATATGTCAATTCTGTGATTTTAGCAAAAAGCTCATTGTCATTGAACGGTTTTTCGATACCATACTCATTAGACAATTTGTGCATTAAGTCAAGAATTCCTCTTTCTCCGTTGCTTTTTTCTCTGATGATAATATCGATACACATACCAATTAAAGCACCTTTTTGATATACGTTTAAGTATTGGTCTTTGTAAGGCTGCTCTAAAACATTCGCGCTCATTAGCGTAAACGACATCGTATCGTTCAGGCTTTTTGACTGTTGGATTTTATCTGCAATACGCGTATAAAATTCAGCTTCGTTAATTAATCCCTGATTGATCTGGAAAAGATTGGCAAAATATTCTGTTACCCCTTCGTACATCCATAAATGCTCTGACATTTTTGGTGCATTGTAATCGAAATACTGAATTTCTTTGGAGTGAACGGTCAACGGTGTCACAATATGGAAAAACTCGTGAGAAACGACGTCTTTCATAGATTCTACCAGTTTTTCTTTAGGCATAGATTCCGGTAAAACAACCGTTGTCGCTGTTGGGTGTTCCAAAGCTCCGAAACCGTGTGCATCGTCTTTGGCCATACTTGATAAATACAATAAAACGGTATATTTTTTAGTGGCGTTTACCTTTCCTAAAAAGTTTTTCTGAGCCGTCATCATTGTTTTCATCTCCGGAGTGATGCTTTCTGCCGTAAATTTTCCTGTTGGAGAATAAACCGCAATCAGGATATCCATTCCGTTTACATTAAAAGTCGTGTAATCCGGTTTAGAATACATAATTGGATTCTCAACCAAAACAGCATAACGCGGTGTTGTAAAAACATCGCTTGTTTTGCTTGCATCCTCGTCTGTCATTGAAGTCGCTCCCCAAAGTGTTTCAGGATGCGTTATAGTTACCTTGTAAGGTACATCTAATTTGTCCTGAAAATAACCTACAAAACCGTGTGTGTTTACCATGAAGTTAACTCCTGCGTTAATGTTGGTTCCTGCAGGCGAAAAAACGTCATCATTACCAAATCCGGTTCCTTTTTCAGTGTCAAAAGTATCCCCAACCAGGTAGGTTACTTTTTGTAATGTTTTTGCATTTGAAATCGACCATGAATTATCATCAATTCTTTTAACTGCCAATTCAGTTCCTTTGGCATCATAGGCTTTAAAATCGCCTGAATATTTACCGTAATTATCAGTAGAGTAGGTTCCGGGTACTGTTTTAGGAATGCTGTACGTTACTTCATCTGTTTTTATTTCCGGTGCTGTAACCGTTACCAGAACTTTATCGTCTTTTACGTCAGTAAGATTAATGTTAACATCTACAGTATTTTTTTTAGCAGCTCCGGCAGAACCGGTTTTACAACTCCACAATGTTACTGCGAGCGCTAACGTGTAAATTATTTTTTTCATTTGCTTGAGTTTAGTTATTCGTGTTTGACTTACAAAACGTAAAATTGTTACAGAATTGTCATAAAACTTATAAAAATAAAAAAAAACTCCTGAATTCCAGGAGCTTTTTTTAGTCTAGTTTATTCTTTATATAATATTTTCCATCCAGATCTTCATCAAAATCATCAATTTTAACGGGTTTTGGTTTTGGCTTATTTGCTAAGGCCTTTTTTTTCCACATCTCAAATTTTTCAAGAGGCATCTTCTTCTTCAAGATTTCCAGTACTTCTTTTTCTGCCAATCCAAATTCTTTTTTTATAATTTCAAATGGATTCTTTTCTTCCAAGGCTAACGAAACAAGTTTTTCCGTTTGTTCCCAATTCAATTCTTTGCGGTTACTCTTTTTCATCACGTGAAAATTAATTCAAAAATAGGGGTTAATGATTAGTAGATTGATTTTCAATTTATATATCAATATTAATAAAAAAAATAATTAGTTGGTTCGATCAGTGAGACTTTTTTTATGATTTTAACTGTTTTTTGCAGATCTTGAATTTTCAAAGGGAATATGGAGTAACTTTTTTAATCTGTTATTGTCTTCCGGCAGCATGTGCGTGTCTACGCCATAGATTAAATCTTCTTTTGGTAAGGTTGTAAAAGTTCCGAAAAGACGGTCCCAAATCGAAAAGATATTGCCATAATTGCTGTCTGTATAAGGCAGGACATAATGATGGTGTACCTTATGCATATTGGGGGAAACGATAAAATAGCTCAAAACGTTATCCAGCTTTGCGGGCATTGAAATATTGGCGTGATTGAACTGAGAAGCCACGACCGATAGTGACTGGTACAAAAATACCATCCACATAGGGCTTCCGACTACTAAGACTCCGAAAGCAGTAAATATAAAACGGATCACGCTTTCGCCGGGATGATGCCTGTTGGCTGTTGTCGTATCAATCCAGGTATCGGTATGGTGAATAAGATGAAAACACCATAAAACCTTCACTTTATGTTGTGTAAAATGAGCTAAATAGGCGCCAATTAGATCTAAGAGCAGTAAACCGATAATCGTATACAGCCAGATTGGGATTTCGGGCAGCCAGTTTAAAATTCCAAAATGATTTTGAGTCGTCCAGCCGGCTGTTCTGATTAAAATAAAAGCCAGTATAAAATTGACAATAATGGTCGTAAGGGTGAAAAAGAAATTGATACCCGCATGGTTCCACTTTTTGTATTGCATCTGAAACAGCGGAAAGGTATTTTCAATTAACCAAAAAAGAGTGATTCCGCCCACCAGAATTAAACTTCTGTGCGAGGAAGGAATCGTACTGAAATAGGCAATGATTTCATTCATAATCGTATCGTGTATTCAATCAAATTTAAGCAATTTAATGAAATAAAGATATGAATTTTAGCAGATATGTAATTGTTTAAGAGTTGTTTATCTTTCGTTGGCATAAAAAAAAGAGAAAAGTGAAATTCTATTTTCACTTTTCTCCCGGATACAGTTATCGTAAATACGTACGATTTATTTTAATATTATCTTTTGATCAGGCTAATAAGAAACAGCAAAATCCATGCACCTCCGGCGGCTATAACAATCTGCCAAAGCAGTCCGCCTCCTCCAATGCCAAGTTTAGGAGCCAGCCATCCGCCGAATATTCCGCCAATAATACCCACGACGATATTACCCAGAAGGCCAAAACCGCCACCTTTCCATAATTGACCGGCTAACCAGCCCGAAATTGCTCCGATAAGTAAGAAATATAAAAACTCCATAATTTATGTTTTAAGGGTTATGTAATAGTTGATTTGTTTATTTGTGATTCTTCAGAATGCTTTTGTAATAGGTTTTTATAGATAAATCCACCCAGGAGGGCACCTGAAACAGGAGCAGCCCAAAACAGCCAAACCTGGGATAAGGGGCCGCCACCCACAAAAAGCGCCTGAGAAAGCGATCTGGCAGGATTTACGGAAGTGTTGGTAATCGGGATACTAATCAAGTGAATAACGGTTAAGGTAAGGCCTATTACAATTCCGCAAAAATTACTGTTGGCAAATTTGTCTGTAGCGCCCATGATGATAAGGATAAAAAATAAAGTCAGTACAAATTCGGCTATAAAGGCAGCTTGTAAAGAATATCCATCAGGAGAAAATGCACCAAATCCGTTTGAGGCAAAAGCTCCCGCTTTGGTACTATCAATGGCAAAACCGGCTTTTCCGGATGCTATGGTATAAAGTGTTCCTGCTGCGGCTATAGCTCCCACACATTGTGCTATGATATAAGGGATAAGATCTTTGGCAGGAAATTTACCTCCGGCCCAAAGGCCTACGGAAACGGCAGGATTAAAATGCCCGCCGGAAATGTGTCCGACTGCATACGCCATTGCCAGTACGGTCAGTCCAAATGCAAGTGCGACACCTGCAAATCCAATCCCCAATTCTGGAAATCCGGCAGCAAAAATGGCGCTTCCACAACCTCCAAAAACCAGCCAGTACGTTCCGAAGAACTCAGCAAATAATTTTTTCATGATACAATAATTTTAATTAATAGTTGATTGTTAACGGGTGTATTGGTATGCCCATAAAATCAATACAATCTGTAAGGGCAAACGTATTAATAAAATAAATTTCACGATAGAATAACTTCCCTTTTTCTTTTGAAACATGTACAGATTAGCAGGAAAAACAGCCACTAGCAGGGCTATAATTCCCCAGGCAGCATAAGGCGTTGCAAAAGGAAGCGTCAGCAATATACCCAGAATAATTTCTGCAGCTCCGCTTAACTTGTTTAATAATTTGGGATTTGGAAAAAAAGGGGGAATGATCCTGATGTACATTCCCGGATTTTTAAAATGATTAATTCCGGCGATTATATAGAGAAAGGCCATTACATATAAATGCCAGGGTAAATTCATGATAATATAGTTTATCACGAATTTATAAAATAATTAACAAATATTGTATTATAAAGTTATTATTTTAAAACTATTTAAAATAAGTTAATTTTTACGCTTAAAATTTACATTCATTATAATGATGGCCAGAATGATCAGCAGAATACCAACCCATTGCAGAAAAATCACTTTTTCATCTAATAAAACATACGCCATCATTACCGAAACCGGAAGTTCCAGTGCGGAGACTATACTTCCCAAGCCAATTCCGGTGAGCGGAAAACCAATATTCATAAGCATTGGTGGAATAATAGTTCCGAATAGGGACAATACAATTCCCCACTTCAGGAAAATAGCAAGATTAAAAGGAGTTACCTGAGTGAAAAAAGCAAATGTAAATACAATTATTGCCCCACCCAAAAGCATGTACAAGCTGCGTTGCGCCGATGAAATTTCAGTAGCTACGCGATTGGCCGTAAACATGGTGGTGGTAAAAGAAGCTGCTGCCATAATTCCCCATGCAAGACCTCTCCAGTCCAGCGCGATATCGTTATGGATAATGTTAGTTGCCAGAACAGTTCCGATCAGTACAATACATACCGCGAAAACCTTTTGTTTCGAAGGCAATTTTTTTTCTAAAATCATTTCCAGTAATACACCCATCCAGACGGTCTGCATTAATAAGACAATACCGATTGAAACCGGAATAAATTTTACGGCTAAATAATAGAATAAACTTGTCATTCCCAATGAAGTACCGGCCAGCATCAGGCTGAATATATTTTTTGGTGTTGCTTTTACAACGTTTTTTTTGTGTTTTATTTTCTGAAAGGTATTAATCAGTAAGATACCAATAATTCCCAGTACAAATTGAGAGGTTGTTACTTCGGCAGTGGTATATCCTTCTGAATACGCCATTTTTACAAAAGTGGCTAACATTCCGTAAGTTGTAGCTCCTAAAGCAACAAAAAATACTCCTTTTAATACATTATTTTGTGACATCCTAACTCTTTTGTTTTAAAAATTCAAGCCGGCAAAGGTAAGGTATTTTGTTTGGGATTTAGTATAAAATCTGTAAAAACCTTGTAGGAGTGATAATGTGAAGGTTTGATTTGAGGTTTAAATTATTGATTTGGCAGGAAATGGCTGTTTGTTTTTAACCGCAAGGAACGCAAGGTAAATTAATGCATGATGGTTGGCAAATGGGGATAAGTTCGCAAAGCTTTGTGGTTTTGGGGCGAAGTTTCTTTGTGTTTAAAATATAAAACCAAAACGATGGACTGCAATAAAAAAACCACCAAAAAATAAATTCTGATGGTTTAGATTATACTGAAAATCAGTCCGAAGAAATTACTTTACAGGCTGAGCGTTATAGGTTTCGATTTCGAAAACCAAAGTAGCGTTTGGCGGAATTACGCCTCCTGCACCTTTTTCTCCGTACGCTAAGCTTGCAGGAAGAAAGAATATGGCTTTTTCGCGATCGGTCATCATGTCAAGGGCTTCAATAAAACCTGGAATCATTCCGTCTTTTTTACCTACCACGAATGGAAAAGCCTGATATCCTTTTTGTGCATCTCTGTTGGCATCATATTTACCATACGCTTTTGCTACATTGGCAATGCTGCTGTCAAAAAGATTTCCATCTTCGAAATAACCGGCGTAATGAAAATAAATGTTAGATCCTTCCGGTAATTTTACACCGGATCCTTTTTGTGTAATTTTATATTTTAAGCCTGAAGCCGTTGTAGTAGCAGTTGCTTTAGTAGCGGCAAAGTAAGCGGCTTTCTCCGTCACTACTTTTTGACTTTCCGCTTTTTGAGCTTCTCCTTTTTTGGCATCATCACTGATTACTTTTAAGGCATCAAATTTCTTTGCTGCAGCACCTTTGCGGGTGATCGTAATTTTTGTCATGATATCATCCTGAACAATTTTATTTACCACGTCCATTCCTGAAACAACATGACCAAAAATGGTATGTTTTCCGTTTAACCATGGTGTATCTTTATGTGTGATGAAAAACTGGCTTCCGTTTGTAGCCGGACCTGAATTGGCCATGGCTAGAACACCGCCTTTTTCAAATTTTAATTCCGGTACGAATTCATCCTTAAAAGAATAACCCGGTCCTCCTGAACCATTTCCGTCAGGATCACCCCCCTGAATCATAAAGTCATTGATCACTCTGTGAAATTTCAGTCCGTCATAAAACGGTTTTCCTTTCAGTTTCTCCACTTTTACATTAGGGTTTTTACCTTCTGCCAAAGAGATAAAGTTAGCTACTGTTACCGGAGCTTTTACGTATTCAAGAGATAAAACGATATCACCTTTCGTAGTAGAAATGGTTGCAAAAATCCCTTCTGCCGGATTTACAGTTTTAGTAACTGCCTTGGCTGTTGTTGTTTTTCCGGCCGGTTTTTTTGCAGTGGTTTTCTTTGTCGTTTGTGCCTGAATATTTACTACTGCAAGGCAGAATAAGAATAGAAATTTAAATTTCATTGCGTTTCGAATTTAAGTCTATATTAATTATTGTGGTTTCTCTAATAATTGGATTTCGAAAATGATATTCGCGTTTGGTGGAATAACTCCTCCGGCTCCTGTTTGTCCGTAAGCTAAATGCGATGGAATGAAAAGTACGGCTTTGTCACCAAAAGAAAGTTTTTCGATTCCTTCAATAAATCCCGGGATCATACCGTCTTTACGACCTGCCTGAAAAGGAAGTGGCTGGTAGGCTTTAGCCTCAGCTCTTGCCTGATCGAATTTCCCGTAAGTTTTAGCAACGTCTTCAATACTCGTATCAAATAAAGTTCCGTCTTCCAGGAATCCTGCATAATGAATGTATATTTGAGTTCCCGTTGCCGGTTTTTTACCTGTACCTTTTTCAGTAATAACATATTCTAAACCAGTACTGGTTTTGGTAGCTTTTGGTTTTAATGACGCGTAGTAGGCTACTTTCTCTTTTTGAACTCCTGCAAATTTTCCTTTTTCTTTTGCTATTTCAGAAAAATAGTCATGAAATACTTTTACAGCATCAAACTTTTTAGCGGCTTCACCATTTCTGATAATCGTTACTGCAACAATGTTATCACCCTGCACCACTTTGTTTACTACTTCCATTCCCTTGTCCACTACATGACCGAAAATAGTATGTTTTCCGTCTAACCAGGGCGTTTCAACATGCGTAATAAAAAACTGGCTGCTGTTTGTTCCGGGACCGTTATTGGCCATCGCTAAAATACCGCCTTTATCAAATCTTAAATCACTGATTTCATCTTTAAATTTATATCCGGTGTCACCAGAACCTGTTCCTAACGGATCACCGCTCTGAATCATAAAATCTTCAATAACTCTGTGGAATTTTAGTCCGTTGTAGAAAGGCTTGTTTTTAAGGTCTTCCTTCGTTACAAATTCATTTTTACCTTCAGCCAGTGTTACAAAATTGGCAACGGTAACAGGTGCTTTTTTATAATCCAGTTCAACAATAATACTTCCTTTATTGGTTTCAATTTCAGCATACAAACCATCCGGAAGGTCACTGTGTTTGTCTTTACAGGAATAAAACGAGGTAGCGGCTAATAATAATATTAAAATACTCTTTTTCATTTTTTAAATGTTGTTTTATGGGTTTAAAGTGTCTTTTTTAGTTTGAACTGCCGGCTTTGTAGCTGCAGGCTTTGTAGCTGCCGGTTTTTGTGTTTGTGTTCCCGGAACGGCTGTCGCAGCTGCTTCTTCCGGAACAAAATTACGAAGGGTAACCGTACAGATCAGGGATTGATTGGTTCCGATTTTATTGTTGTCTCCGTGATAGCCATACGCCATGTGGGATGGAAATAAAAAGTTGACCGTTTCGTTTTTGTGCATCAGTTTAATACCGTCACGCAATCCCATCATGATTTCCTGTTTGTCAACATGGTACGTTTGCGGGCCTAATTCTGATTCCGCATAGATAACTTTGCCTTTTATATCTTTTACTTCTAAATTATAATAAGCGATATCGCCTCTTTTTGGTTTTAAGGTATCAGCGGTATTTTGTTCTTCATACGAATACCAGTATCCTTTCTGCGAAGCAAAATACTTTACTTTCGGATTGCTTTTGATGATGTTTTTTATGACATCTTCTTCACTGGCAACCAATTTTTTATTGCGTTCAGCCGATTTTTTCATGAAAGTTCCTGAAGCTCTTGAAATAGGTCTTCTGGCCTCTTCATGCTGTTTGCAGCCTACACATAAAACAGCAAAAAGCAGGGCAGAAATGCTTAGTTTTAAGTAGTTCATAGTGGTTATATTGTTAGTTTTGTTACTAAATCTTCAAACTTTTTAACGGTCTCTTCCATCGAAGCTTCCGATCTTCCGCCGGCGGCATTGGTATGTCCTCCACCGTTAAAATGATCTCTTGCAAACTGATTTACATCAAATCCTCCCTGCGAACGGAAAGAAATTTTGATGATTTTCTCGTCTTTATTTTCTATAAAAATAGCGGTAAAATTAATTCCTTTTATGCTTAATCCGTAATTAACAATTCCTTCGGTATCGCCTTTTACGTAATTAAAGGCATCCAGTTCACTCTGAGCCAGCGTAGTATAAGTAGTTTTGTGTTCTTCAAAAACTTTCATATTCTGTAAAGCACGACCTAATAATTGTAAGCGGCTGTACGAACTGTTATCAAATAATAAAACCGGAATTTCGGTATTTTCAACCCCTAAATCAATTAAATCAGCCACAATGCGATGCGTATTTCCGGTAGTTTTCGGAAAACGGAAAGAACCTGAATCGGTCAATATTCCGGTATAAATACAGGTAGCAATGGTTTTGTCTAAGTCGTCTTTTTTGCCTAAAAACGAAATGAAGTTATAAATCATTTCGCACGTAGAGCCAAAAGAAGTATCAGAATACATATAGGTGGCATAATCATCCGGTTTCTGATGATGATCAATCATGATAAAAGGCGCTTTTAGCTTTGCTAAAGTATGCTCCATTTCGCCTGTACGGTGAAAAGCATTGAAATCAAGTGTAAAGATTATTTCAGCTTCTTCTAATATTTGGGTGCAATTTTCTGTGTCTTTTTCAAAGATTTTAACCGTTTCAGAACCCGGCAGCCAGGCCAGGAAATCCGGAAAATCGTTTGGAGCAATCACGGTTGGAAGGTGATTATTTTTTAATAAAAAGTGGTATAAAGCCAGTGTAGAACCCATGGCATCACCATCAGGACCTCTATGCGGAATTATAGCGATTTTTTTTGGGGTTGCGAGCAACAATTGGATCGCTTGAATATCTTTTATTTTCATAGTGTGCGAATTTACATTTTTTTAATGTAATGCTGAAAACATTTTCGAGATTAACACACTTTTATAAAGTTAGGAGTTATGAGTTGTGAGTTATGAGTTTTGGGTTATGAGTTTTGAGATATAGATTTAGGTTTGGAATTTGGATTTTAAAAATTGGAATTTAATTTTCGATACAATTTATACTTAGCCCCCTTTACAATTTGAGACTTATAAATCCCGACAGGGCCTGAAGAAAAGTAAGCGACACTACAGGCAATAGCGATAAAAAGTCCGGGCTGAAGTCCGAATAATTCGATTCCCATGATGGTGCAGGCAATAGGTGTATGGGTGGCGCCCGAAAAAACTGCGACAAAACCCATTCCGGCCAAAAGCGCAACCGGCATAGGTACTATAAGCGATAAAGCACTTCCTAAAGCAGCACCGACAAAAAATAGCGGAGTTACTTCACCGCCTTTAAAACCGGCGCCCAACGTAAAACCGGTAAATAAAATTTTCAGTAAAAAATCATACCACGGACTGGCAGTCAAAAAAGAATCGACAATTACCGGAACACCCAATCCGGAGAATTTTGTGAAGCCAAAACCTGCAATGGCGATGGCTAAAAAGATTCCTCCCACAAACGGACGCAGCGGAGGATATTTGATGTATTTTGAAAAAAGAGAACCCCAAAAATGAG
This sequence comes from Flavobacterium sp. ENC, assembly GCF_020991415.1. Classification (GTDB taxonomy): domain Bacteria; phylum Bacteroidota; class Bacteroidia; order Flavobacteriales; family Flavobacteriaceae; genus Flavobacterium. The sequence goes on from NZ_JAJMOY010000004.1 coordinate 323,116, forward strand.
TCGTTCTCGAAAATAATAAGGCCGCAAATCCGAATACTATGCTGATGATAATAGTGTAAAAAAGGTTATAAATACTGATTTCAGGAACCTCAGGAATGCTGTAATGAGTGTGCTTAACCTGCCAGAATTCAACCGTAAAATAAGCGGTGTATGCTACCAGAAAAGACAGAAAAATACTTTTTAAGTTAATTTTACTAAAATAGACCACTTCTAAGGCAAAAATGGCACCTGCCAGAGGTGTCCCGAAAACAGAGGCAAAACCTGCGCTGATTCCGAGGATGATTAAAATTTTTCGTTCAGAATTATCGAGTTTAAAAAATTTGGTGAACTGATCGGCAATAGCACCTCCCATTTGTACTGCCGTGCCTTCACGACCTGCTGAGCCTCCAAATAAATGCGTGAGTAAGGTTCCCAGCAGCACTAACGGAGCCATTTTAAACGGAATTGTTTTTTTTGGATTTTCGTATTCTTCCAACAATAAGTTATTGCCTTTTGCGACCGATTCGCCCCAATAGTAATAACTCAATCCAACCAGTAATCCGCCAAGAGGTAAAAGCCAGATGATCCAGTTATGCTGAATTCTAAATTGCGTCACCCATTCCAGCGCAATCAGAAAAAAGGCGGAAGCAGATCCGGACAAAATGCCGATCAGAAGGCAAATAAGAATCCATTTGAATAATGTGAAAAATAATTCTTTTAGTTTTTGAGTACTCATTAAGTATATAAGAAAGTTTTTTAGCCACAAATTTGCTTCGCCTGTTCGCTATCGCTCGAGTCACAAATTTCCACGAATTAGATCATTAATAATTCACGAAAAATGGAATAATCATTTTAATCAGTGGCAAAAAAATTAGTGAAAATTAGTGGCAAAAAATTACTGCACAACAGCGGTAAATTCAATTTCAACTAAATATTCAGGAGCCACAAGTTTGCTGATTTCATAAAAACCGGTTGTAGGTTTTACATCTTTAAAAAAAGAAGAGTGTGCTCGTGCTACGTCTTCAAAAGTAGTAATATCAGTGGTGAAAATTCGGGTTCTGATGACATCTTTCATTCCGACATTCAAATCTTCCAGCACTTTTTCAACACGTTCGAGGATATTGTAGGTTTGGGCATAAGCGTCGTCAGCTTTTACTTTTTCACCGTCAACTATCGCCACAGTTCCTGAAACTTCAATGATATTGCCAATTCGTACCGCACGGCAATATCCCATTTTGTCCTCCCAGGGAGATCCTGTTAAGATGTTTTCTCTTTTCATTTCTTCTGTTTTATCGAATTTGCTTATTTTTTTAAGTCAAAATCCGGGTTAGTTAATTTTGGTGCAATTTAGAAAATATGCCGTTGATAAAGCGTGTTGTTTCTCTGAAATCCCTTCGTAAATGATTCTTTTTTGTGATATTCTGGTTAAGGAAATATTTTCTTTATTCTTCAATTTGATGTTGTTCGTAAAGGCGAAGTTTGTTTTGGGTAGCTGTCAGGTTTTGCTGCAAGACTTCAATTTTGTCCAAAAGGTTGGCAATAACATCAATACCTTCTAAGTTGATTTTAAGGTCATAATGCAGTCGAATCATTTTTTCGACATTAGGCAGTTGTTCCGGATGTAAATATTCATCTTCTTCCAGCACTATAATTTTTACCAGACCATAATTGTGCAGCTCTGTTATAAAAGTATTTTCAATTTCGTGATACACACAAAACTGTTTTATTTGAATTAAGTTTTTACTATTCATGATTTCTTAATTTAGCTAATTCTTCGAATAATTCTTTTTCTTTTGCAGACAATTTCGTCGGAATTTTTAAAGTATACGTAATGTACAAATCCCCAAACTGATTGTCTTTTTTGTACACCGGAAATCCTTTTCCTTTCAGTTTTACTTTGGTTCCGGGCTGCGTTTCGGCGGGAACTTTTATTTTTACTTTTCCATCAAAAGTATTGACATAGATTTCTCCGCCTAAAATAGCTGTGTATAAATCAAGGTCAGCATTAGCATATAAATTGTTTCCTTCCCGCTTGAATTCAGAATCATTATCGATTAAAAAAGTAATGTACAAATCGCCATTTGGTCCGCCATTGGCACCGGGCGCGCCATGATTCGGAATTTTGATAATCTGTCCGTTTTCGACTCCTGCCGGAATGGTAATGCGAATGTTTTTACCATTAACCGTAAGATTTTGTTTGTGGGTGGTGTAAGCCGAAGCTAAATCTAACTGTAACTCCGCATTGAAATCCTGTCCTCTGTACTTGGCCTGTCCTCTGGAACTTCTTCCGGAAGATCCGTACATGGAATTAAAGAAATCAGAAAAATCACTGCCTGAAAAATCACCGCCAAAGTCAGTATACGCTTGATTGCCTCCCTGTTGCTGTCTGGAATATTGTTGCTGGTTAGGATCGTATCCTGCTTTTTCGAACTCATCGGCGTGTTTCCAGTCTTTTCCGTATTTATCGTATTTTTTTCGATTTTCAGGATTGCTTAAAACTTCATTGGCCTCGTTTATTTCCTTGAATTTTTTCTCTGCTTCCTTATCATTCGGATTCAGATCAGGATGGTATTTTCGGGCAGCTTTTCGGTAGGCTTTTTTTATTTCCGCTTCAGTGGCAGATTTTGTAATTTCTAATGTTTTATAATAGTCTATATAATCCATTTTGATAGGTTTTTACTAAGTGAAAATTAAAACATTGAAGTTAGGAATAAGTTGCTAATTATCAAAATGCTATATTTTTCCATAAATCAAAAAAAAAGAAATATTTAAGGAGTTCCTGTTCTATTTTTGGATTTACTACAGGATGTTTTAGTTTTTTGGCAAGTTTTTTGTTTTCCAAAAATTAGCCTAATATATTGTTATAAAACTCTTAAAGTTGTAGTGCCTGTTTAAATTATGCTATTTTTGTGAAGGCTATACTTTAATTTTATAATAATCATAAAAGCGTATTCAATAATACTTTTTTCAATGAAGCACATTTTATTTTTCATATTATTCTTTACTGCTATAACAGTATCCGCCCAAACTGAATTTAGTACAAAATTCAAGTCTATTCCGGCACCTAAATTTAGCGCAAAACCTAAAAAACTTCCGGAAGTTAAAGATCCCAAAGGAGAAAACTCAGATATTCCAGGTATAAAAACGCCCAATGTTTTTGACAATACCGCGATAACCCAAAAATCCAAACTTCAGATAGGAGAGGAGAAAAGCAAATTTACCATGTCTACCGAAACTGATTTTGCTAATCCCGGAGACCGTTACGTGGCTAAAATGGAGAAAGACCTTGATAAAGCTTTAAAAGCGGAAGGGCTTAGAGAGGGCAGAGGAGAATTGGTTAAGAAAAATATTTCTTTAGGAGATTTTAAAACCAAGTCAGGTTTCTTTATAGTGAGATTCCGCGATTTTGGTGCTATCGATGGCGATTTGGTAAAGGTTTCCAATAATGATCAGGTAGTTAGAAGCCAGGTATTACTAGATTCTGAATTTCAGGAAGTAAAAATTAATCTGACTCCCGGCTTTAATAAATTGGATTTCGAAGCCTTAAATATAGGAGCACTAGGCGGAAATACCGCCGAAATCCGCGTTTATGACGACAAAGGCGTGTTAATCACAAATGATTACTGGAACAATCTTGCAGCCGGTTTCAAAGCTTCAATTGTAGTGACCAGAGAGTAGTTTTTTAGTGAGGTGCTAAGCTTCTAAGGCTCTAAGCTCCTAAGTTTTTTTCTTTTTAATGAACTAAAATCTCTGAGCCTTAGCAACTCAGCACCTCAGAACCTCAAAAAAAAAATCAAAAAGGATCGGCAGTGACTCTAAACTTCATATCTGCTTTCAGTGTCACATCTTTGGTAAGCGTTTCTTTTAACGTAACTTTTGTTCTGATTTTATATTGATCCGCTTTAATGTACTGATCTAATCGGGCATCTGTACTAATGAGATCAATCGTTTTGGCTGTCGAATTGATATTATCCTGATACGCCAGTTCTATTTCATCAGAATCAGTTGTTGAGATGTATAAATGAATCGATTTTAAAAACGTAAATGTTTCTCCGTCCGGATCTGTAATGTTTAATTGCAGTGATTTCAGCTTTACATCTTTTACCAGACTTGCTTTTGTATTATTGTTTTTAAATTCAGCGGAGGAATTTGTTGTTACGTCAGGAGTTACAATCTCCGAAGGCAAATTAATCGGCGCAGTGCTTTTGATCTGAATGGATGCAGTATTTGAAATGGTAAAAGTCAGTAAATCATCAACAGCATTACAAGATGTTACGAATAAGAACAGTACAAGAGAAAGAGCAGTTAATTTGGATTTCATGAGTATGTGTTTTTTCTAGATACGTTTTTTTGAGGGATCTGGTTTTTTGTAAAGGTACTAAGTTTCTAAGGTGCTAAGTAAATAAGTTTTTTCTTTTTTTAGGTGGTAAAATCTCAGAACCTTAGTGACTCAGAACCTCAGAACCTTTTTTATAAAAAAAATCAAAATTCCATTTTTCAAATTCGAATATAAAAAGTATTTTTGCGCATGCAACACAACGTACTTATTTTAGATTTCGGATCGCAATATACACAGCTTATTGCGCGTAGAGTTCGCGAATTAAATATATTCTGCGAAATTTTCCCTTACAATCACTTTCCTAGTGATTTATCACCTTATAAAGCCGTAATATTAGGAGGAAGCCCATTTTCTGTTCGTGCAGAAGACGCTCCGCATCCTGATTTATCTCAGATTCGAGGCAAGCTTCCCATGTTGGCAGTTTGTTACGGAGCACAATATTTAGCACACTTTAGTGGCGGAGAAGTAGCGGCTTCAAACACCAGAGAATACGGAAGAGCAAATTTATCTTATATTAAAGAAGATGAAGCTTTCTTTAAAGGAGTTTCAGAAAACAGCCAGGTCTGGATGAGCCATAGCGATAGCATCAAAGCACTTCCAACTAATGCTGTTAAATTAGCCAGTACGCATGACGTAGAATACGCAGCTTATAAAATTGAAGGTGAAACGACTTATGCCATTCAATACCACCCGGAGGTTTTCCATTCTACAGATGGATCAAAAATGCTCGAAAACTTTTTGGTAAACATTGCAGAAGTTCCTCAAAACTTTACACCGGGTGCTTTCGTAGAAGAGATGGTGGGAGAACTAAAAGAGAAATTAGGGAATGATAAAGTGGTTTTAGGATTGTCAGGAGGAGTAGATTCTACCGTAGCGGCAGTTTTATTACACCAGGCGATCGGTAAAAACCTATACTGTATTTTTGTAAATAACGGACTGCTTCGTAAAAATGAATTCCAAAATGTACTGGATCAGTACAAAGGAATGGGATTAAACGTAAAAGGAGTAGATGCCGGAGATCGTTTCCTGGGCGAATTGGCCGGAATCAGTGATCCTGAAACCAAACGTAAAACCATCGGACGTGTATTTATCGAAGTTTTTGACGATGAGTCACATTTAATAGAAGATGTAAAATGGCTGGCACAGGGAACTATTTATCCTGACGTAATCGAATCGGTTTCGGTAAAAGGACCATCGGCTACGATTAAATCGCACCACAATGTGGGTGGATTGCCGGATTATATGAAATTAAAAATTGTAGAACCGCTTCGAATGCTTTTTAAAGATGAAGTAAGAAGAGTAGGTGCTACTTTAGGAATAGATCCTGAGCTATTAGGAAGACACCCTTTCCCGGGACCAGGATTATCGATCAGGATTTTGGGAGATATCACTCCGGAAAAAGTTCAGATATTACAGGATGTTGATGCCGTTTTTATCGACGGATTAAAATCATGGGGATTGTACGACAAGGTTTGGCAGGCAGGAGCAATTCTGCTTCCGGTAAACAGTGTTGGTGTGATGGGCGATGAGCGTACTTACGAAAAAGTAGTAGCGCTTAGAGCTGTTGAATCTACAGACGGTATGACCGCTGACTGGGTTCATTTGCCTTATGATTTCTTAATGAAAGTCTCAAACGACATTATCAACAAAGTAAAAGGCGTGAACCGTGTAGTTTACGATATAAGTTCAAAACCACCTGCAACAATTGAATGGGAATAGTACTATTTTTTCAAATTAAGGCGTTACATTTGTAACGCCTTAATTTTTTATAACCTACTATTTATGAGAGAACTTTTAACGATTTCTCTTGTCTTTATTTTGTCTTTTAACAGAATAACTGCGCAAGATTCAATTATTGAACACAAAATTCAAAAAGGAGAAACGGCTTATTTTATTGCCCGGAAATATAAGGTCTCTGTTGAAGAAATTTACAAACTCAACCCCGAATCGGAGAGCGGAATTAAGGACAATCAAATTATTAAGATTCCTGTTCACGCAGCAGAAAAACAAAATTCAAACCAGCAAATTACTCATATTGTTGGTGCCAAAGAAACTCTTTTCGGATTATCAAAACAATACAATGTCTCTGTTGAAGCGCTTCAGAATGCCAACCCCATTCTTGCAGGCGGACTTCAGATTGGTCAGGAATTAACTATTCCGTCACCTGCTGCAAATCTTTCGAAAACTGAAAATACAGTTTCATCAAAAGTAACCCATCAGGTTGTTGCCAAAGAATCTTTGTTCAGTATTGCCAGACAATATAATGTTTCGGTTCAGGATTTGGAAAACCTAAATAAGAATTTAATTCTGGGCGGTTTACAGATCGGACAAACTATTGCAATTCCAAACAAGCGAAAAACGTTAGACGGAAGAGTTCGTGTGATTAATCAGGAAACAGTTTTTCATGTGGTGGAACCCAAAGAAACCAAATTTTCGATAGCTAAAAAATACGGAATTACAATAGAGCAGTTAGAATCCCAAAATCCGGAAATTGTAAACGGATTGGTGGTTGGAAACAAGCTGGCTATCAATACAAAGGAAATTAAGCCCGCAAATGAAAGTGAAGAACTGATGCTGGCCCTGGCCGAAAAACAAGTGGTGGTTGAAAAAGGAAAAGCAAAAACCATTGAATTAGAGGACTTAAAAGACCGATTGGTTATTCAGAAAGAAATGAATCAGAAGATTATAAAAATCAATGATCTGAAAGTCAATCTGAATGATATGAACGGTTCCAAAGAAAATTCGGTGGAAAAACTGCGACTGGTTCTGGAAGCCAATAAAAATGTACAGGATATTTTAATGGCCAAATTAGATTCGTTAGTCAACACGATGAACAATGATCTGGTTGAATTGAAAAGAATGGATGTGCTGAATGTGGATGAATCCAAACGATTGGAAAAACAATCGTATGAAAGCATTAGCAAAACAAGCGATTTGTCTTCGCAGTTAAAGAAAGAACTGGCCGAAAACCGAAAAGCGTATGCCGGTTTAATGAACAAGGTAGAGCGAATCGCACTAGAAGAAAATCAGGAGTACAAAAAGAAAATCCGTGAAAGCGAAAAAAATAACAACGTCACTTCCTTACAGCAGCGTCTTTCGCTTGACGAAATAAAACGATACAAAATAGAGCAGGAGCAGGGCGATGCGCAAAATCAGTTGTTAATTGCAAAAATTGATTCGCTTGATACGCAGAAAACCATCGAAATCAAACGCCATATCAGCAAAGCGACGTATTACAGTATGGAAGCCAGAAAATTCGATGATAAAGTGGCTTTGATGAAATTAAAGAAATATCAGGATGAAGCCATTAAGAATCAGAAAACAGATCCGGCCGGAACTTCAAAATTGGTTTCGCTGGAAGAAATGAAACGTGAACTGAAAGAAAATCCATTTAAAAACGAAAAGAACGTTAAGATCGAAGTTTATGATAATCTTAAAGAAGTTTCAAACGGCTATTACTTAGTTTTAGGTATATTTACCGATGCGTCACCGAGGGATAAGCTGATTATGAAACTCATTGATTCCGGTGATTTTAACGCCAGTTTTTTCTTTAATATAAACAGCCTTTCGTACTATGTCTATACTGACAGGTATCAAAATATGGAAGAAGTTTTATATGAATGCAAGAAAAATGAAGAAGATGAGTTATATAAGAACATTATTATTGCAAAGGTTGAAATTGATCTGAGATAATAATCGAAAAAATAACAAGTGGCCTGAATCTTGCTTTAACAGAAATTAGTAACTTGTTTTTTGAAATAAATTAAATTGTTTTAAGCCCTATTATGAAATATTATTTTACATTATTCTCTCTTGTTTTTTTAGTTACCTGTTCTGCTTTTTCACAGGAAAAAGTGGTGAAGTATAAGGTTTCAAGTGGAGAAACGATCAATGAGATCGCTCAGAAATTTAAGGTAACGCCTTACGATATTTACAAATTAAACCCGGATGCGCGTACCGGAATTGCACCCAATACCGTTTTACTGGTTCCGACTAAAGCTGGTAAACCGGATTCAGGTAAAACAGAAGCTGTAGCGGTAAAAGCAAACACATCAGGAAAAACAACGACACACGAAGTGCAGCCAAAAGAAACACTTTTTGGAATAGAGAAAAAATATGGCATTTCTGATGATGCATTAAAAGCTGCAAATCCATTTTTGGTGACAAATGGTTTACAAATTGGTCAGACACTTACCATTCCATCCAAAGGTGCTGCCGTAAAAGCAGGTGTAGCGGCAACTGGTAAAACGGCTAAAACTGGTCCGGAAAAGTACGTTTATCACGATGTTTTACCAAAAGAAACCAAATATTCAATTGCAAAAGAATATAAAACGACAGTTGAAGATTTAGAAAAACGCAATCCTGAAATTGTCTCGAATTTGCCTGTAGGCTATCGCGTAACCATTAAAGGAACGGCTCCAAAAACCGATACAAATGCAGCTGTAGCTTCAAATACATCGAAACCTGCAGAGACTAAAAAGGCAGATGAAGCTGTAAAAAAAGGTACTACCTATATGGATTACCAGGTAAAACCAAAAGAAACTTTGTACAGTTTATCCAGAACGTTTCAGTTAACACAGGCCGAATTAACAGAATTAAATCCGTCACTTGCTGAAGGTGTAAAAGAAGGAATGGTTTTGAAAGTTCCGTCCGGATTCCTGGCACCTGCTCCTATTATCGCGCAGCAGCAGCCGCAACAGGTAGAAAAAACCGTTGAAAAACCAATCGACAATTCAGCTTCAGGAGGGATTAAAATTCTTGAAAAAGTAAAATCAGAAACCGTTTCAGCAGATCCTGAAGTAGTGGAACTGACAAAAGTAAGAGGACAAAACGAGCGTAAAAAACTAGCTTTATTACTTCCTTTTAACCTGGCAAAAATGCAGTCGGATACCATGAGTTCTGCCAATCGAATTAAAAATGATAAGTTTCTGAACATGACGCTTGATTTTTATTCAGGGGCCATGATGGCGATCGACTCAGCGAAAGTTTTGAAATTACCCATTGATGTCAGCATTTTTGATTCGCAGGAAACAAAAAGCTCCTCCAATGTTTCTGCTTTAATTTCTCAGAATAAATTACAGGGAGCGAATGCCGTTATAGGGCCATTTTATCAAAGTAATGCGGAAAGCACGGCGAATTCATTGCGTTTATACAATATACCTGTGATCTCTCCATTGTCAAAAGATACAGCGAACCCAATTGATAATTTATACCAGTCCATTCCAACTAATGATGTGGTCAGAAGTGCTGTTTTTGATTATATGCGATCTAAAAACGGAAACATCGTTGCTGTTGTAGACAAGAAAAAAGAATCGGTAATCAGTTATATCAAACAAAACCAAAAAGGAGTTGTTTTTGCGGCTTTATCAGAAACAGGAGGTTTGGATGTTGCCAGTTTAAAAAGCCTTTTACTGCCCAACAGAATGAATTATGTGGTGATGGAAACCGGTAATACTGCCATGGTTAAGACCACTATAAAAGCGTTACTGGATGTTCAAAAAACATGTCAGGTGCAGCTGGTAATTTTAGAACCGAACAGTACGCTGGATACAGATGAAATTAGTTTTGAGAGTCTGGTGAAACTGAAATTAATGTACCCTTCGGTGACCCGCGAAAGCGACGATCCGGCAGTTTTGATCTTTGAAAAAGAATACAGACTTAAAAATAAAGTAAATCCAAATACGTATGCGACCCGTGGTTTTGATGTCACTTTCGACACAATGATGCGTCTGGTACAGGGAAAAACATATCAGGAAACCACAGATTTACTGACAACAGAACAGGTTGACAATAAATTTCAATATTACAAAAAAGAAGATGGCGGACATGCCAATAAAGGAGTGTACATCTTATATTACGATTCAGACTTAACTTTAAAAGTAGCCAATTAATGACATCAAAAGTAACCTATTTAGGGGATTTAAGAACCAAATCAGTTCATGTGCAGTCAGGAAGTGAAATCATCTCTGATGCACCATTAGACAATAACGGAAAAGGAGAGGCATTTTCTCCAACAGATACTGTAGCCAATGCTTTAGCAAGCTGTATGATGACCATTATGGGAATCAAAGCCCGTGATATGGAAATCAGCCTTAACGACTCAACTGCCGAAGTAACGAAAATAATGAATGCCGAACCAAGACGAATTGGTGCAATTGAAATTATTTTTGAAATGAAAGGTACTGAAGATGAAAAAAGCAGAGCCATCCTGGAACGTGCTGCGATGACCTGTCCGGTTTTTTTGAGTCTTAATACAGATATCGAAAAGAAAATTACTTTCAACTGGAAGTAATGCTTTGAAATAATACAGAAAGCCGTCAATATTCTTGACGGCTTTTTTTTTGCACGGAAGAATTAACAAAATATTCATACCTAATTTTGGTCAGGAAAAATATAATGTAGTATCTTTGTTTTGCAAAAAAAATGCATTTTAATGCAAAAATAACGCAATTTATTGAGGCTGAAATGAGATTCTGTTTTCAATATTTATTTTGGATTTTTTTATAAGAGATAAAAGAAGTACTCCAAATTCTGCTTCCAATCAATAATTTTAAATTTTACTGAATTGCTTTATAAAGATTTTATCTTTGTATAATTCTGATTGCTATTTTTTTAGCGATGTATTGATGTGAGATTTTGCCAGTGAAAAATAAAATTTTTATTTGAAAATTATAATTAGAAAAGTAAAAAAACTATATCATGTTAAAAAGTAAAATAGACAAAGCGACAGGTTTTGAAAAACGATTTGAAAATATCAATACGGTTGTTTTCGAAAATTCCAATGAAGCTTCTAAAGCTGTTGCCCAGGAAATTGCAACTTTAATTCAATCCAAACAAAAAAGTGGTGAACCTTGTATTTTGGGCCTTGCTACCGGATCCTCTCCAAAAGGATTGTACGCTGAACTGGTTCGTCTGCATAAGGAAGAAGGATTGAGTTTTAAAAACGTAATCAGTTTCAATCTGGATGAATACTATCCGATGGAACCTAACTCCATCAATAGTTATGTTCGTTTTATGAAAGAATTGTTGTTTGACCACGTCGATATTTTACCTGAAAATGCCCATGTTCCGGACGGACTTCTAACCAAAGAACAAATTGCCGATTATTGCCATGATTATGAAGCTAAAATTGAAGCCTTAGGCGGAATCGATTTGCAGATTCTGGGAATTGGAGGAAACGGGCATATTGGTTTTAACGAATCCGGTTCATTACAAAACTCTAAAACACGTCTGGTAGCTTTAGATCACATTACAAGAGTTGCCGCAAGTAAAGATTTCTTCGGATTAAGCAATACGCCTAGAACAGCCATCACACTTGGAGTAAAGAAAATCATGGAAGCCAAAAGAGTGATTTTACTCGCCTGGGGAGAAGGAAAAGCAAATGTGGTAAAAAGATCCGTAGAAGATGAAGTAACGAACAGGGTACCCGCATCCTTTTTGCAGGAACATGACAATGCCGTTTTTATTTTAGATAAAGAGGCCTCTTCAAAACTTACCAGAATTAACAAACCGTGGCTGGTAGAGAAAGTGATATGGACCGATAAGTTAACCCGTAAAGCCGTTTTAGGATTGGCACTTCAGCTTAAAAAACCAATCTTAATGCTTACCGATGCCGATTATATTGAACACGGAATGAGTGATTTACTGGCAGATTCAGGTCCTGCTTATGATATCAACATTAAAATATTCAACAAACTACAAAATACCATTACAGGCTGGCCAGGCGGAAAACCAAACGCTGATGATTCCAACCGTCCGGAAAGAGCAGAGCCGGCCAGAAAACGTGTACTGATTTTCAGTCCGCATCCTGATGATGATATCATTAGTATGGGAGGAACTTTCATGCGTCTGCAGGAACAGGGACATGAAGTGCATGTAGCCTACCAAACCTCCGGAAATATTGCTGTTGCTGACGATGAAGCCTTACGTTTTGCAAGATTCGTGATTGACTACAATGAGAAATTCGGCATCAAAAGCGCTGAAGCCGATACAATCTACCAAAAAGCACAAACTTTTCTGGAGAATAAAAAGAACAGCGAAATAGACATTCCGGAAGTACGTTACATCAAAGGACTCATCAGAAAAGGCGAGGCGAGAGCCACAAGTCATTTTGTAGGTTTGACAGACGATCAGATTCATTTTATGGAACTTCCGTTTTACGAAACCGGAACAATCGAGAAAAAACCAATCGGCCCGGAAGATATTCAGCTGACAATCGATTTAATTGAAAAAATCAAACCGCACCAAATCTACGCGGCCGGAGATTTAGCGGATCCGCACGGAACCCATAAAGTATGTCTGGATGCTATTTTTGAAGCTGTCAAAGCCTTAAAACCAAAACCTTTTATGGACGGCTGCTGGTTGTGGCTGTACCGTGGAGCATGGCAGGAATGGGGCATTGACGAAGTCGAAATGGCAGTACCCATGAGTCCTGATCAGGTGCTGGCAAAACGCCACGGAATCTTCAAACACCAGTCACAAAAAGACGGCGTTGTTTTTCAGGGAACAGACGCCAGGGAATTCTGGCAAAGAGCCGAAGACCGAAATGCAGAAACAGCAGCCCTATATCAGGAATTAGGTTTAGCGACCTATGCGGCTATGGAAGCTTTCGTGAGATGGCATTATTAGGTATTAGTTTATAGTCTCAGTCTCAGTTTACAGTCGCAGTGATCAGTTGGCTCTTCCTGTAACTGAGACTGCGACTGAAAACTATTTTAAAACTGGCAAAAAATAAAAAATAATAATAGCTTTGTACCAACAAGAAGCAAGAAAGGGAATCAATCTGTATTCTCTTCTCTTGCTTCTTTTTTCTTTAAAAAAAATGGAACAAGACAGTAAACTTCTCATAAAATTAGCCCATACCAAAATGCCTTTCGGGAAATATGAAGGCCGTTTCTTAATCGATTTACCCGAATATTATGTCGTTTGGTATCAGAATAAAGGATTTCCAAAAGGAGAGCTGGGCCAGCAACTACAACTGATCTACGAGCTAAAACTAAACGGTTTGGAAGAATTAATCCGAAATATTAAGAAAAGATACCCGAAACCATAGAAATAAAATAGGTATTATTTTTATTGGAAAAGTAATGATAATAATGTGAAATTCCAGAAACAAATAAACAGATTAATTAAAAATTAGGCCGTTTAAAATCTAAAATTACGGATTACGGAAACAAGTAATCGATCTGTTTATAAATTTGCAAATTATCTCATTCTGTAATTGATAAATTGTCCAATTAAATTTGTACTTTTGCCAAGTTTTTTACACAACTACAATACAAACAACAACAGAATGAATCAGACAAAATATATTTTTGTTACAGGCGGTGTGACTTCTTCTTTAGGAAAAGGAATTATCGCAGCATCTTTAGCAAAATTGTTACAAGGAAGAGGGTATCGTACAACTATTCAAAAATTTGATCCGTATATAAATGTAGATCCGGGTACGTTAAATCCATATGAGCATGGAGAATGTTATGTAACTGATGATGGTGCTGAAACTGATTTAGATTTAGGTCATTACGAACGTTTTCTTAACGTTCCTACTTCTCAGGCCAATAACGTTACTACAGGAAGAGTTTATCTTTCCGTTATTGAAAAAGAAAGAAGAGGGGAATTTTTAGGAAAAACAGTTCAGGTTGTTCCTCATATTACAAATGAGATCAAAGACAGAATGCAATTGTTGGGTAAATCCGGCGATTATGATATTGTGATTACTGAAATTGGCGGAACGGTTGGTGATATCGAATCTTTACCTTATATAGAGTCTGTTCGTCAGCTGGTTTGGGAATTGGGAGAAAACAACGGAATTGTTATTCATTTAACATTAGTTCCATTTTTGGCTGCTGCGGGTGAGTTAAAAACAAAGCCAACACAGCACTCTGTAAAAACATTGATGGAAAGCGGTATCAAAGCTGATATTCTGGTTTGCAGAACAGAGCATGAACTTTCAGATGAATTGCGTAATAAACTAGCCTTATTCTGTAACGTAAAAAGAGAAGCGGTAATTCAGTCTATTGATGCTTCAACGATATATGAAGTTCCTAATTTAATGCTTGAAGAAGGATTAGATGTGGTAGCTTTGAAAAAATTAGATCTGCCTAAAAAAGCAGCACCGGATTTAAAAAACTGGAATACTTTTTTACGCCGTTTAAAAAATCCAAAACATACCGTAAATATTGGTTTGATCGGGAAATATGTTGAAATGCAGGATTGTTACAAATCCATATTGGAAGCATTTATTCATGCCGGAGCTTCAAATGAAACAAAAGTAAATGTAATTTCGATACATTCAGAACATATTAATATCGATAATGTAGCCGAAAAATTAGGAACTCTTGACGGAGTTTTAGTAGCTCCTGGTTTTGGAGAAAGAGGTATTGAAGGAAAAATTGAAGCAGTTCGTTTTGCACGTGAAAATAATATTCCGTTTTTCGGAATTTGTTTAGGAATGCAAATGTCTGTTATCGAATATTCAAGAAATATTTTAGGATACGCAGAAGCGAATTCTACAGAGATGAATGAGAAAACAAAACATCCTGTGGTGAATTTGATGGAAGAACAAAAAACAATTACAGACAAAGGCGGAACAATGCGTCTTGGAGCCTGGAAATGTGATATTAAACCAAATACGCTGGCACATAAAATTTACGGTCAAAAGACCATTTCAGAGCGTCACCGTCACCGTTATGAGTATAATAATAAGTATGCAGACGAATTGCAAAAAGCAGGTCTGATTGCTTCCGGAGTCAATCCTGACACTGGTTTAGTGGAAATCATAGAGCTTGAAAACCATCCGTTTTTCATAGGGGTACAATATCACCCGGAATACAAAAGTACAGTTGCCAATCCACATCCAATTTTCGTAAACTTTGTGGCTGCAGCGGTAAATGCACATAAAAAACAATAATTAATATTCTAAGGGGATGTAACTTTTGAGTAAATCTCAGACCAATATCCTTAAACGAATAACTTTTTTAAATATAATGGAAGAAAAAAAAATTGACCTTAATTCAATCATTGGTTTTGTATTGATATTTGGAATTTTGATTTGGATTATGTACCAAAATCAACCTTCTGATAAAGAGATTGCTGCTGAAAAAGCCAAGAAAGAATTAGTAGCAAAACAAGAAGCTCAGGCTAAAGCAGATAAGACTAAAACAGCAGTTTTGCCAGTGGCAGCAGCAATGCCGGGAGATACAGTTCAGTTAGCGCAATTGCAAAAAACATTAGGTGGTTTTGCTTATTCTGCAACGCTTCCGACTGCAAAAGAAGGTTTTACTACTCTTGAAAATGATAAGATAAAACTTAAAATCGCTAATAAGGGCGGTTATATAGTAGAAGCTACATTGAAAGAATTCAAAAGGTTTGAAAAAAATTCCGGACAATTAGTGGAATTAATCAAAGACAATAACTCTAATTTAAACATTCAGTTACAGACAACAGATAACAGGACTTTAAATTCTAAAGATTTATTCTTTGAGCCAACACTGACTAAAAACGGTAACGACCAAATATTGACAATGCGTCTGAAAGCAGGTGCAAATGAATTTTTAGAATACAAATACGTATTAAAATCAAATGAATATTTAGTTGGTTTTGACATTCGCTCTCAGGGATTGAATAAAGTTTTAAATTCGTCTAAACCATTAGATTTAGTATGGGATTTAAAATCGTTCAGAAATGAGAAAAGTGTTTCCATTGAAAAGCGTTACGCTCAGCTGGAATATGAATACGGAGATGAAAAATACAATTCGGTAAGTCTTGGGGCAGGAAAAGAAGATACTCCTGAAAAAGTGAGTTTTATCGCGTTTAAACAACACTTTTTTACGGCAATTTTGTCTACGGATAAAGCATTTGAAAAATCCAAATTACAATCAGATGATTTAGTAAAAGACGAAAATATTGATACTACTTATATCAAACAATTTAAAGCAACTGTTCCTTTGGCGTTTACAAATGGAGAAGTTGATTATAAAATGAACTGGTATTTCGGACCATCGGATTATAAAATATTAAAATCGTATGATAAAAATTTCCAGAAAATTATTCCACTTGGATGGGGGATTTTCGGCTGGATCAACCAATGGATTTTTATTCCGTTGTTCGGGTTCTTAAGCTCTTTTATTGCTTATGGAATTGCGATTATTATCTTTACGATTATAATCAAACTGGCGATGTCGCCAATTACCTATAAGTCGTTCCTTTCTCAGGCAAAAATGAAAGTTTTGCGTCCTGAAATTACAGAGTTGGGAGAAAAATTCAAAAAAGACCCAATGAAGAAACAGCAGGAAACAATGAAGTTATACAACAAAGCAGGGGTAAACCCAATGGCAGGATGTATCCCGGCATTGATTCAGCTTCCTTTTATGTATGCGTCATTCCAGTTCTTCCCGTCTGCTTTTGAGTTAAGACAGAAGAGTTTCCTTTGGGCAGATGATTTGTCCTCTTTTGATGCAGTAGTAAAATTACCATTTCACATTCCGTTGTATGGAGACCATATCAGTTTGTTTCCGATTTTGGCAGCAATTGCAATTTTCTTCTACATGAAAATGACATCAGGAGATCAGCAGATGGCAGCGCCTCAGCAGGAAGGTATGCCGGATATGGCAAAAATGATGAAAATCATGATTTATGTTTCGCCATTAATGATGTTGATTTTCTTCAACAGTTATGGTGCAGGTTTGAGTTTGTACAACTTTATCTCTAACTTAATTACAATCGGAATTATGTTTGTAATTAAAAATTATATTGTGGATACAGATAAAATTCACGCTCAGATTCAGGAAAACAAATTGAAAGAGCCTAAAAAACAAAGCAAGTTCCAACAACGTCTTCAGGAAGTGATGGAGCAACAAGAAGCAACAAAAGCTCAGAATAAAAAGAAATAAGTTCTTAAAAAAATCTCGATTTATCGGGATTTTTTTATACCTGTGATATACTTTATAAAGTACAATTTCGTTAAAGCTTAAAATTGAATATATGATGATTTTCAAAAAAATAATATTCGGACTGGCACTGTTGAATTCAATCCTGATAAGTGCCCAGGCAGACATCAATAAATTGGATGCCAACGGTAAAAAAGACGGTTTATGGAAAGGAACTTATGAAGTTTCCAAGCGCCCCCGATACGAGGGAACATTCAGCCACGGAACGGAAACCGGAATATTTAAATTTTTTGATGATACCAAAAAAGGAGATGTTGTGGCCACACGCGATTTTACGGCTAACGACGGCAGCGCTTATAATATTTTTTACGATCAGGCTAAAAATAAAGTAAGTGAAGGAAAAGTAATTGGTAAGAATTATGAAGGCGAGTGGAAGTATTATCATAAAGCCTCAAAAGTACTGATGACTACTGAAAATTATAAAAATGGAAAGCTGGAAGGTCTTAGGACTGTGTTTTATCCAAATGCTAAAATAGCGGAAGAGATCACGTATGTAAATGGCCAGAAAGAAGGCGTATATAAAAAATACGGGCAAAACGGAATCATATTGGAAAAGACTACTTATAAGAACAATCAATATAATGGTGATGCTGTTTTCTATGATTCTGACGGCGTAGTAGCTTCTGAAGGAAAATTTCTTAATGGAAAAAAAGCCGGAATTTGGAAGTTCTACTTAAAAGGGAAACTAACCAAAGAGGTAAACATGAGTGATCCGAAAAGCAGTTATAAGGCGGACTCGAAGCCTAAGATGGAATAGATTTAGAGTATTCCGCGATGCTGACTTTTTTTTTGCCACGAATTTCACGAATTCACACTAATTGTAATTCGTGGAAATTCGTGAAATTCGTGGCAAACTTTTTTCTAAATTTGATTCACTAATATTTACTGTAAATGGATTTAAACGAGCTTTCCGGGAGATTTTTGTTGCTGTTTTTTTCAATCCTGATTCTTTACTTTTTTTCGAACAGAAAAGATAATGAAACCATAAATCCTTTGATGGTTATCGTTGGACTATGTACTTTTTCCCTCTGTTATTTGTTTACAAAAATAGAAATAGGAGTAGGAATTGGTTTTGGTCTGTTTGCTATTTTTTCTATTTTACGATTCAGGACACAGTCTTTTACCGTAAATGCTATCATTTTTCTGTTTGCTACGATTACACTTTCTATTCTTGATATTATGTATCCCTATGAAAAAATAGAGGTGCTTTTGTTTTTTCAACTGATTATAATTGGTTTTTATATCATTGCTTCGGTTATAGTAAATAAAAAAGCATCTAAATTTCTAAATAGTGTTGAGTTGAAAATGATGCTGGAAGATGACTTTATTTTAAACCCCGAAAATATTCGCAAATCCATTCAAAATAAAATTAAAATTGAGAATTTCGAATTTAAGATTGTCAATGTCAATACTGTTTCAAACGAAATTGATCTTTTGGTTTTTTATTGACTATTCGTTAAAAGGACGAACTTGTTTGATGTACAAATCCCTGTTTTCTCCAACAATCTTGAATTCAATATCTACGGGATGAAAAAGGTTTTTTCTCCAGTAACGGTACATTTTGGACTCAATTTTTTTGCTGACAATAAAAAGAGTGCTGATTTCTTTTCTCGTCAGTAAGGGTTCGTTCTTATTCAGGTTTGAATTCGAAGTATAATCCACTTCAAAATCGTCAGGGTCGGTTCCGTTATTAAAATGATAGATAACAAACTGTTCGCAGATTTCACCTTTTTCCGGTTTCACAACTGAGTTTTCTCCTTTTTGAACGTTGACTGTGATTCCTGAGAAGTTTTCCCTGAAAATATTTTTGGTGATGATAACGCCATTGGCCAATTCATCAGGGAAAGAACGATGAACCAGTACACCCATGGCAATACTCTCCTGGTCAATTCCAAAAAGTTCTCTTTCCGTGTAGGAAGCCTCATTCCAGGTACTGGCCCAAACTTGTTTAATTGCCTTTTCAAAACTTTTTATAGTGTCGCCCAGAATTCCCGTTTTGGAATCATATAAACCCGCACCATTAAAATCGTCCATATCTTCTGCATTTGTTGAAGATCGGAACCTGAAATTTTTAAAAGAGGCATTTTTAAAAGTCTCGTTCAGTTTTGCTATTAATTCAGGATTGATAGGTTCCTTTTTTATGGCAGCCCGTATTTTTTTCAATTGCTTGTGGATCCAAACAACAGAATCTTTGTGTGGATAAGCCAGAAGCTCCCGAATTAAAGGAGCAGTGGATTTTTTCTGAACATGACTGGTATAAAAGTAAAACGGAATCGCATGGGCATTTTCCGGTGTCTTAAACGGAATTTCTTTTGAAATTGCAATTAGACAGGACAGATTTTGTGCTTTCGAACCAATATAATTCACGCCTTTTTTGGGAATTTTATTCAAATCAACCAAACTGGTGACGCTATTGTCAACAATTAACTTTTTCTTCTTCTTAATAGTCTTTTGCGCTATTTTTTTGGTGGATTCTTTGATGTAAAAGGTGTCTGCTGCAATCTTAAGCTCTACCTTTTTCGAAATCAACCTTTTAATATATGGATCCTTTAGAACAGTGGTATAAGCCATAATTGGGATCTTTCTGTTTTTGCCTAATAAAACCAAATGGCTTAATGGAGTTTGCAGCTCATTTACGATAATTCCCCTGACATTGGGTAAAATATCCGGCGTCCCGTCCAGAATAATAATTTCATCCGGATTGGGAGTAATGCTTTCTAACTCCTTTGTTTTATATTGTTTTAATATTCCGACATTGCTTCCGGAAACGACTTCCTGATAGGTGATTTCATCAAAAATATAATTCGATTTGACGCAGGGGATTTTAAATTTATGCTCCTGGTTCCATTGCAGTTTTTCCGGATTGTTCAGGTAAAATTTCAAATCCTTACCTATAAAAGTAGACTGCACAACCAGATTGTAAAAACGCTCTATCAACAAAACGGGCATGTGGTCTGACGCTGCAAGTTCGAAAACCCATTTCTCCCTTCCTTTAATATGATTGAGATTCCCCAACAAAAAATCCCTGCCTTTTTCAGTGTCACTGTAATTATCGTCATTAAAAACATCCAGCCCTTTAGCATAGCCCAGATAGTCCGTTACAAAATCATAGTGCAGGCGAATCAGACTGCTGTTGAAATAATATATTTTTTGGTTTTTCAGATCATAAATCACTTTTACCGACTCTATATTGGAGAATTTATCGGATAATGGTTTTCCTTTGAATGCCTTATACGCCTGATAACCGGTCAGAGTCGAGGTGTAATTCTGGGCGTTCAGGGAGGTAAAAAGAATCAGGAAAATAATACTGTAAACCTGTTTTGACATAGTGCTTTAGTTGATGGATTAAAAGTAATTAAAAAAAGCAATAAGTTTTATCTACCGCGGGATTATATAAACTAATCAAAACCATCGCAATTATATGGAATTTGGCTTACCTTTGCACCCTTGTAAAAATATAAACGAGTTAAAATGAAACGTGTAGTTGTTGGACTTTCCGGAGGAGTTGATTCTAGTGTTGCCGCTTATTTGCTGCAACAGCAGGGATACGAAGTTATTGGCCTTTTTATGAAAAACTGGCACGATGATTCGGTTACGATTTCGAATGAATGTCCGTGGTTGGAAGATAGTAATGATGCTTTATTAGTAGCTGAAAAACTGGGGATACCGTTTCAGACCGTTGATTTGAGTGAGGAGTACAAAGAAAAAATCGTTGACTATATGTTCAACGAATACGAAAAAGGAAGAACTCCAAATCCGGACGTACTTTGTAATCGCGAAATCAAATTTGATGTTTTTATGAAAATTGCCTTAAGTCTGGGTGCTGATTATGTAGCAACCGGGCATTATTGTCAAAAAAATGAAATCGAAGTCGACGGTAAACCGGTTTACCAGTTAATTGCAGGTGCGGATACTAATAAAGATCAATCCTATTTTCTATGTCAGTTATCGCAGGAACAACTGGCAAAATCATTGTTTCCAATTGGAGCACTGACCAAACCGGAAGTCCGCGAAATTGCTGCCGAAATGGATTTGGTAACTGCTGAAAAGAAAGATTCCCAGGGACTTTGTTTCATTGGAAAAGTACGTTTGCCGGAATTCCTGCAGCAAAAATTACAGCCTAAAGAAGGTAAAATTGTTCAGGTTGATAAAAACGATCCGATTTATACCATAGAAAAACCAGTTGGCCTGTCTCTAGAGGAAGAACTGAAAGCAGAAGCTCAGAAACTAAACTATCTTCCGACAATGGGAAAAGTAGTAGGGAAACATCAGGGAGCCCATTATTTTACCATTGGACAAAGAAAAGGACTGAATGTGGGAGGAACAACAGATCCGTTGTTTATAATTGCGACGAATGTTGAAACGAACACGATTTATACCGGTTTAACCAGCCAGCATCCGGGTTTATTTAAGAAAGCTTTATTTATAGAGAAATCTGAAGTACACTGGATTCGTACTGATCTTGCTTTAAAAGTGGGAGAAAGTATGGAAGTAATGGCCAGAATTCGCTACCGTCAGCCTTTACAAAAAGCAACTTTATATCAATTTGAAGACGGAATGTATATTCGTTTTGACGAACCGCAATCTGCCATAACAGAAGGGCAGTTTGCAGCCTGGTATTTCGATAATGAATTAGTTGGTTCGGGAGTAATTTCTTAGCTTTATACTTTTTAAGAAGGTTTTCCCTTTAAAAAAGTAAACTATGAAATATAACTACCTCTTTTTGTTATTATTACTTTCTTCTGCATTATTTGCACAGGAAGAAGATGCCTGGGTGTATTTTAATGCCAAACCAAGTGCACAAATGTATTTGGACAATCCTCTTCAGATGCTTACGCAACGGTCTATAGATCGCCGTATCAATCAAAATATTGCCTTAAGCATTAACGACACTCCAATAGAAAAAACGTATGTCAGCCAGATAAAATCAAGTGCCGGAATTACAATAATGGCGCGATCTAAATGGCTGAATGCACTCCATATTCGCGGAACCCAGGCGAATGTTACGGCTTTAAAAAACTTAGCTTTTGTGGATAAAGTGGTCTTTGCAGATAAAACTTTAAATACGACTTCAAAAAAAGTACAAAGTAATAAAACAGCACAAACAAAAGATAAGCTTAAAACTACCGTTAATTATGCCTACGGAGCTTCGGCAAATCAAATACAAATGCTGAACGGTCAGGTTTTGCATGAACAAAATCATACCGGATCCGGTAAAATAATAGCTGTTTTAGATGCGGGTTTTCCGGGAGTAAATACGGCTCAGCCTTTTGAGAATCTTATTAATAATAACAGAATTCTCGGAGGTTATGATTTTGTGTCCCGAAATGATAATTTTTACACGGGAGATGATCATGGTACAATGGTACTTTCAACAATGGGAGGCTATAAAGAAAATGCTTTGATAGGAACTGCTCCGGACGCTTCATATTATTTATTCATTACAGAAAATGCTGCTTCAGAAAACCCGGTTGAAGAATCACTCTGGGTAGAAGCTGCAGAAAGGGCCGACAGTTTAGGAGTAGATATTATTACAACATCGTTAGGCTATTTTGAATATGATAATGCCAATTACAGCCATACGTATAATGATATGAACGGAAGTACAAATTTTATTTCCCGTGGTGCCGAAATGGCTTTTAGCAAAGGAATTATCGTGGTCGCTTCGGCCGGTAATGAAGGAAATACTGCTGAAAGACATATCGGAGGGCCTGCAGATGCCGTTTCCGTTTTAACAGTTGGTTCAGTTACAGCGTCAAAAGTCAGATCTGATTTCAGTTCCATAGGGCCAAGTTTTGATAACCGGATCAAACCCGATGTAATGGCACAGGGAACAGCAGCAGTTGTTTCGAATACTTCCGGTGCCATTGTCACGGTTAACGGGACTTCTTTTTCGTGCCCGATAATGGCCGGTATGATCGCTTGTTTGTGGCAGGCATTTCCTTCTAAAACCAATCAGCAAATCAGACAAATGATTTTGGAGTCTTCAGATAAATATGCTGTCCCAGACAATTTCTATGGGTATGGAATTCCAAATTTCGGTGCTACCCTGGGAGTGGAGAATTTCGAAATTCCTGTTTTTTCGATTTATCCAAATCCGGTAAAAACTGCGGTTTCTTTTTCATTTCCCGATCAGACCACCGCTTCTGTAGCCATTTATTCTGTTCTGGGACAAAAAGTTATCGAACAACAAATTACAAATCAAAATCCGGTACTTTCCCTGCAATCCTTAAAAAGCGGACTCTACTTTTATGTTTTTGATGCAGAAGGAATGCACAAAACAGGAAAGATTATCAAACAATAACAGCATTTTTGCATGAATAAAATCACACAACTTTTTAATATAAAATATCCAATAATTCAGGGAGGAATGATCTGGAACAGCGGGTATAAACTGGCCAGTGCTGTTAGCAACGCAGGAGGTTTAGGACTTATTGGTGCCGGTTCTATGTATCCGGAAGTACTGCGCGGCCATATTCAGAAATGTAAAAAAGCAACAGACAAGCCTTTTGGGGTTAATATTCCGATGTTATATCCTAATATCGAAGAAATTATGAATATTGTGGTGGAAGAAGGCGTGAAAATCGTTTTTACTTCTGCTGGAAACCCTAAAACCTGGACCTCTTTTCTGAAGGAAAAAGGAATTACGGTAGTTCATGTAGTGAGCAGCAGTATTTTTGCTTTAAAAGCACAGGAAGCAGGTGTAGATGCTATTGTAGCAGAAGGTTTCGAGGCAGGCGGGCACAATGGGCGTGACGAAACAACGACGCTGACCCTGATTCCGATGGTGAAAGAAAAAATTCAGATTCCAATTATTGCTGCCGGAGGAATTGCAACCGGAAGAGGAATGCTGGCCGCCCTGATTTTAGGGGCCGATGGCGTTCAGGTAGGGAGTCGCTTTGCAGCATCTGTAGAATCCTCTGCCCACGATAATTTCAAACAGACTATCGTAAATGTAAAGGAAGGCGATACGCAATTGACACTGAAAGAACTGGCCCCCGTTCGATTAATCAAAAATAAGTTTTATAACGATGTTCAGGAGTTATATCAAAAAGGACCTTCGAAAGAAGATTTGGTACAGCTCTTAGGAAGAGCAAGAGCCAAAAAAGGCATGTTTGAAGGTGATCTTGAAGAAGGCGAGCTGGAAATTGGGCAAATTGCCGGAATTATTCATGAAATTCTGCCTGTAGAAAAAATTATTCAACAAATGATGGCTGATTTTGAAATTGCAAGCAAGGAAAAAGCTAAATTTGAGTTCTAATAGCCCCGAAATACAACATGAATACTTTACGTAACTATATAGTAATCCTTTTTTTAGGACTTGGTTTGCAGCAGGCTTACAGCCAGTCTTATCGTTTTAAAACCTCGGGCTTTAGCGTGTTGGAAAAAAACGAAAGGGGAAAATGGGGCGAATGGTCCAATCTTGACCTTGTCAATCTCTCTGTAATTCTGGATACCGATAAACACCGGATTGTAGTATATTCGCAGGAAATTCAACTTTTTAACATTAGCGAATATATCGAACGGGAAGAAAATGATACAGACATTGTATATTCTTTCTTATGTAAAGATAATAGTGGAAATGAATGCAAACTCTCGATCATTACCCGAAAAAAACAAGACTACCGCAAGCAGCTTTACATTAATTACGACAATCAGATTATTGTGTATAATATTGTGAGTGTGTAGGATTTCATAAGTTTTAATCTATATACAAACCCGACAGTTTTTTAAAAAACTGTCGGGTTTGTTATATCTAAAAACATTCTTATAGACACAATTAATTTTTGAAGTCTTCTTTCAAAATAAACTATATTTGAACTGTTAAATTAATTAAGATTCAAGCATTTTTTACTTAAAAAGAAAATTGAATTGATAGCTTAATTGAAAATATCATTAAACAAAAAAGTACAATTTAACCTCTAAACATTGCGAATGAAGCAACTTTACTCACTACTACTATTTATCGTTTTCGCAATTTTATCCTCTCATGCTCAGACTGTCGATCAAGATTTCGTCCAGCCGGTACCTTATAAGGCCGCAAAAATTACGGTTATAAAAGAACTTCCGGATGGTAAAATTTTACTCGGAGGGCATATCCAGTTTTATAAGGATAAAAAAGTTACGAACCTGATCCGGGTAAATGCAGATTACTCGCTTGATGAAACTTTTGTTTTTAACGGAGATCCGAAATTAGAAATTAAAGATGTCAAATTTCAGAGTAATGGCAACATTATAGTTTTAACGACCAAAGATAATTTAGGACTTGCCGATTATTTTACTTTGTATCAGCTGGATGCAAATGGTGGAATTATAAAAGAGATTAGCGACGTTTTTAATGCAACCGCTATTGCTGTTCAGTCCGATGATAAAATAGTGGTTACCGGCGGTGCAATAGGGTATTACAATTTTACAAGTTGTTACGTAAACCGATTCAATAGCGATTTTTCCTTAGATGAAACCTTCAATAATGCTCTGGCTTTTAACGGAGCAACAACTGTTGTTGCAGTATCTGCAGAGGGTATGTATGTAGGCGGAACATTTACAGCTGTAGATGGGATTACAAAAAACAGTCTTGTAAAACTGAATTCTGATGGCGTACTTGATACCACATTTGATGTGGGAGAAGGGACAAAAGGACAGCTGTTTTCTTTGACACTTCAGGAAGACGGTAAATTGCTAATAGGAAGACATTTTTTAAGGATGCTGGATCAGCCCACCTATAATATGTGCAGATTAAATTCTGATGGAACAATCGATGAAACTTTTAATACTAATTATTATAGTTTTCATGCTTCTACCATTATAGTAAAAGATTCTTATATCTATTTCGGTATGTATGAACCTGCTGAATTTAAATGTTATATCGCTAAACTTAATCCGGATGGATCATTGAATCAAAGTTTTTCGCATGGCAAATTGAATGATAATGGGGATCAGTTTTTTACAATGGGTATTATAGGAGATAAAATTCTGTATAACAATTCAGGTAATACGGGAAATAAATATGGTGTATCTGCCTGTGATCTAAATGGTAATCCGTTAGATTCTGCTGAATTAAAACCAAGTCAATACGGAAGCTTTGACAAAGGGGAATATTTTGACGGTAAATTAGTAGTCAAAGGTGATTTTATGAAAGTAAATGATGTAGCGACTTATGGAATTGCCTTGTTAAACGAGAATGGTTCGGTTGATGAATCATTTGTTTTTCCAAAATATATTGGAGATATTACACAATTTCAGGTTATAGACAATACAACCATTTTTGTAAGTGCCCAAAAGAAACTTTTAAAACTGAATAATAAAGGAGAAGTTTTGAAAGACTTTGATTTTAGTGATATATACTTAACTTCAGTAGAGAATTTTAAAGTTTTAGGTGATGGAAATGTTGTGTTTTCAGACCAAAATGGATTGTATATGTCAAAAGTAGATGGGGGATTAATAAGATATAGCTTAAAATCGGATGCCTACTATTGGTTTACCGGGCTTAAATTCCAACTTCAGGATAATAAAATTATTTTTGGCGCTATGCATAATGACTTTAGTGGAACGCCATACTATTATAATCTTTTGAGGTTTAATCTTGATAATACTGTTGATGAGACTTTTCAAATAAATGGTTCAGGACCTGATACATCAATTAATAAAATTAAAATACTGGAGTCAGGTGAAATTATTGTGGCTGGAGATTTTTTAAATTTTAATGGAATTCCTGTCCCGAATCAAATTGTTAAGCTTTCAAAAGATGGTGAAATGGATCTGCAATTTATTGAAAATCAAAAAGCACATACAATAGGAATCAGCACCAACCATGACTACAGAAAAATCGAACAAGTAGGAAACGTCATCTATATTACGGAAGGAAATGCAGATGTTACGGCAATCAATCTTGACGGTACATTTGTTAAGGATTTTGAGATGCCGCAGGTGATTGATAATATAACAGATCTTGTTGCTTTGGGTGAAGAAACAACTTCACCAGCCGGGCGAAAAGCAAATTCAAAAGCAGATTCAGATAATTATATGTTCGCTATTGGAACCGTAAATGGTAACACTGGTAAATCTTCGGTAATTGTAAAAGTCAATCTTGGTAAATCATCATTAGGAGTTGGTCCGACTCCTGAAAAAGAACTTTCAGCGGTTAAGGTATATCCGGTTCCTGTAGCAGAAAAAGTGAGTTTGTCCTTTTCCGGGGCAGTGGTACCAAACAAGATCGCCGTTTATGCTTTAAACGGAAAAGAAGTTTATGCTGCTAAAGTACAAAGCACAGACAATCTTGAAATTGACATGTCTCAGTTTGCTTCCGGAATTTATTTTGTCAAACTTTTTTCCGGATCAGGAGTAGTTACAAAGAAAATAGTTAAAAAGTAAAAAGTTACAAATCTAATAATAACAAACCCGACAGGTTTTTAAAACCTGTCGGGTTTGTTATATAAAAACCTTAGTATCTCAGTAACTTAGAACCTTAGAAGCTCCCTACTCAATATCCTTAATAAAATCGTCGTACTCCAGGTAAAATAACTCCAAAGCATTCATTTTTTCGAAAAAGAAATCAAAAATAGTATCCCAGTTATTGCGGTTGCTAAAACCTACGCCTTGTATTTCGGTCCAGATACGGCTGATGGTTTTGCTGCTTTCCAGTGTATAATTTTTTTCGAAAACCAAATCTTTAATAAATTCCTCCTCGAGAATATTTTTTAAGGCTTCCAGTTTTTCAAAGTAAGCATTTCGTTTCTCATCGCTTCGCTGTTCAATATCGATTAAAACCTGTGCTTTTTTATTGTCTACGTAAAATTTAAAAGAGAAATCCTTAATCTTCGTGTCATAAAGCACCCATTTGCGTGGATATTTTTCGGCGAAAGCTACCCAGAACTCTCTTTTTATTTTTTGTGATTCTGCTTTACTGTACATTTTTATGGCTTTGATTTTAGAAAGCTTGGAGAACCGCCTTTTCTAAACTATATTTATATTTTATTTGAAAGTACAAAAATAAACTTTGATTATGGATTTTCAGGATTTTTTGCAATATGTTCCTAATTTAATTCCAGTGGAACTGCCGGCCCTTTCGTCACATATAAAAATGGCCCCGAAAGAACGAATAGAAGCCTTGAAGGATCCTGATTTAAAACCGGAAAATCCGCGTATTGCAGCGGTCATGATGCTGTTGTATCCCAAAAACGAAAAAACACATCTGGTTTTAATTGTCCGGAATGCCTACAATGGCGTTCATTCTTCACAAATTGCTTTCCCGGGTGGAAAGTACGAAAGTAGCGATTCAGGTTACGAAGAGACTGCCCTGAGAGAAACACAGGAAGAAGTGGGGGTAGCTCCGGAGAAAATTGAAGTAATCAAACAGTTTACGCCCATGTATATTCCGCCCAGTAATTTTCTGGTGCATCCTTTTTTGGGAATTTCTTCAGAAGAACTTTTGTTTTATCCGGACGCAAGGGAAGTGGCGGATGTAATCGAATTGCCTCTTTCTGTTTTTTTAAATGACGAAATTATCATCGAGGCCAGATTGTCAACTTCTTACGGGCCTAATATTTTGGTTCCTGCCTTTAATATTCAAAATCATATTGTTTGGGGTGCCACTGCGATGATATTAAGTGAATTGAGAGATGTTTTAAAATTGACTTTTGAAGAAAATTCATGAAACAATAAATTAACAATTTGATATTCATTACAATAACCATTTGTCTTAGAAATTACTTAAGGGTGTTGCCACATGAATTATTTTTGTATGTTTGCGACTGAACTAAAAATAACGATACAGAGCTATGGGATTGTTTAAACGAAATCCTTTCGGACATATATTATTCATCAAGAAATGGTTAATCCGAATTTTGGGAGCCATGACGCACCGAAGATACAGAGGTTTTAATGATTTACAGATTGAAGGGTCTGAAATCATCAAAACGTTGCCGGATACGAATGTTTTGTTTATATCCAACCATCAGACCTATTTTGCTGATGTTGTAGCGATGTTCCATGTTTTTAATGCAAGTTTATCAGGTCGTCAGGATACGATTAAGAATATTGGTTATTTGTGGCAGCCCAAAATGAATTTGTATTATGTGGCCGCCAAAGAAACCATGCAGGCCGGTTTGCTGCCAAGAATCCTGGCGTATGTCGGAGCGATTACCGTAGAAAGAACCTGGCGTGCCAAAGGAGTGGATGTTACCGAAAAACGTGATGTAAACCCAAATGACACGGAAAATATCAAAATAGCCCTTGAGGATGGCTGGGTAATTACATTCCCGCAGGGAACTACAAAATCCTTTAAACCGGTTCGTAAAGGAACGGCCCACATTATAAAACAGCACAGACCTATCGTAATCCCAATTGTAATTGACGGCTTCCGTCGTTCCTTTGATAAAAAAGGATTGCGAATGAAAAAGAAAGGTATCCTGCAATCTTTCATTATCAAAGAACCTCTTGATATTGATTATGACAACGATACCATTGATGAAATCGTAGAAAAAGTAGAATTTGCCATAGAACAGCATCCGTCATTTTTAAAAGTTATCCCCGCAGAAGAACTAAAAATTCAGGAAGAACTGAACCAAATGAGAAGATGGGACTATTAAATTTTAGATTTCTGATTTTAGATTTTAGATTTTGAAATTGCTTCAGGTTTCAAGTTCAGGTTAAAAAACCTTTGTCCCTCAGAGCCTTTGCACCTTTGCACCTCAAAAAAACTACAAATCAATTTTCTTCAGCTCCTTATAATTAGCGTACAACCTGCGTAACAGTGTTCCGTACAACAATCTGTAAAAGCACCAGAACATGCCCAGAAAAGCTAAGGTAACCAGCAATAAGATTCCGCCGGTAACAAACATCGCTTTGCCGTTTGTAGCTATTTTTTCCCTCAAATAGGTCATGTCCGGATTGTAGACAAAAGCAATGAAGAAACTGATGATCGAACTTATAACAGCCATTCCTAAATTGTACCAGACATAATACTGAACTGTTTTTCGGGTTTTGAGGATACTGCTCATTAATAATTTGGTAGATTCAATAGTAGAAATCGTTTTGTAATTCTTGTAGAAAAAATAGACAAAAATCAGCACTACCACATAATTGAAGTATGTTAAAACTTCCAGATATAAAATCATTTCAGGATGTTTTATCTTGATTAACATTTCGTCCGTGCTGAAAAAGAGGTTCGATACCGTCCAGAATAAAATCTCCAGAATGCTTATAATTAAAATCCACTTCACGATGGAAGATGATTTTTTATGAATCATTTTGTAGATTTCATTTTCTGAAATTTGTTGAAAAGAATCGGCATTCTTTTTCCAGTCTTTTTTTAGTAAATCCAGTTCTTTCATAATAATTTTTAAGGATTTAGTATTTTTTTAAGTTTCCCTTTAATTCTGTTCATTTTCACTCGTGCATTCACTTCGCTTATTCCTAAGGTTTCTGCTATTTCCTGATAATCTTTGTCTTCTAAATACATAAAAACTAACGCTTTTTCGATGTCATTCAGCTGATAAACGGCTTTATACATCAGTTTAATCTGTTCTTCTTCTTCATAGTTGTAATCCACATCTTTTACAAAATGCTGATGACTTTCATAATCTACGGTAGATATGGTCCTTTTGGTTTTTCGGTATAAGGTAATGGCTGTGTTTAAGGCAACGCGATACGTCCAGGTCGAGAATTTACTGTCGCCCCTGAATTTCGGATACGCTTTCCATAATTGAATAGTAATTTCCTGAAACAGGTCTTTATGAGCATCTTCGCCAGCAGTATACAATCTACAAATCTTGTGGATTATATTCTGATTTGCCTGCAATTGCGCAACAAATGACTGTTCTAGAGTATCGCTCATAAAGTATTAGTAGTATTGAAATCTATTTTGTTACAAGTGGTTGTTAATTTTTTTCTTTTGCCGCGAATTTCACCAATTTTCCCGAATTACGGTTTAATCTCTACTGTAGTTATTAAGAATGTTCAAAAAAGTAGATTCGTCTTTTTTGTTTCATGGAAATTCGTCCAATTCGTGAAATTAGTGGCAAACTTTTATAGTTCCCTGTTTTTGTAATAATTCACCATCAGATCAATAAATTTACTATAACTTTCCATTCCGTCTTTCTGGTTGTTTGTTTTTAAAAAATTATCATAAAGAAAATGAAAAGCTTTATCGATAAAAGTATCATACTGCATCCAGAAATCTTCGCTCTCCTGATAGTTTTTTAATATTCCGACATGCACCGTTTTCTTTAACTGATTAAAAATCTTTTCATTTTTAAAATGCCAGATTCCCAGACAATAACGTAAAGCAAAACTGTAACCCGCATATTGGTAATATAAATTTTCATTTTTAACAGAAGCCAGCACGCCAATAAAATTACATTCATTTTCACTGGCAAATCCCATTTGATGCGCCATTTCGTGATTGGCTGTCAGCGGAAAAGTATACATGGGCAGTAAATAATTTACCTGGGCTTCATTTGTAAACGGGTTGAGGTAACCTGCAAAACCCATATAAGTCAGTGGTACACTAAAAAGTGATTTTTTAACGCTTGGGATTTCATATTTAAAATAAGGATGCTCTTTGGCCAGATTGTTATATCCGTTCAGATTCATCTTAAAAACAGCTTCTTGCGAATAGGGAAAAACGATTTTGGCACTGTCATTTTTTGTGATCTCAAAATGAATTTCGTTGGTTTTAACGATTAGTTTTTTAGTAAAAGCTAATAATTCTGCATCCGTATATTCTCTTTGAATTTTCATTTTTTCAAAAAGCGGCTCACGGTAATAGTTAAATGCCCATAGAAAATGGAAGAAAAAGTAAAGTACAGAAACACAGCTTAGCATTTTTAATACATGATCTTTCCATTGTAATTTCCAGGTTTTTCGCGTTTTCCAGAGCCATCGAAGCAGAAATAAAACCAAAACAGCATACATACAATCGCCAACTGAAAAGGGAACTTTACCCAAAAGTATTCTTGAAAAATGAGAGATTTTCACATACAATCCGTTGCTGTAAAAGCGTTCGGTGAATTCCGGGAAAAATGGAAGGATTTTTAAGATGATAATCTGTACGAGAAGGAATAAAGGTAAAATATATTTTCTTTTCACGATTTAAAATTTGAATACGTAAATATAAATGAATCTGAATTACCACTGAAAAAGAATTTAAACTTTGTAACTTTGGAGCTCTTAATTGTTAAACTTCAAACAAAATATAATGAGTCAGGAAATAAGAAATCTGGAACCTAAAGCGCTATGGAATAAATTCGCCGATCTGAATGCCGTTCCGCGTCCGTCAAAGAAAGAAGAACGAGTAATCGAGTTCATGAAGAACTTTGGAAACAGCTTAGGTTTAGAAACTTTTGAAGACGAAATCCGAAATGTAATTATAAGAAAACCGGCAACTCCGGGAATGGAAAACCGTAAAGCGATTGTCATGCAGGGACACCTGGATATGGTGCACCAAAAAAACGCTGATACTGTTTTTGATTTCGATACGCAGGGAATTGATATGTATGTGGATGGGGACTGGGTTCGTGCGCGAGGTACTACACTTGGTGCCGACAATGGTTTAGGGGTTGCTACTATAATGGCTATTCTGGAAAGCAAAGATATTCCGCATCCTGCTATTGAAGCTTTGTTTACCATAGATGAAGAAACCGGAATGACAGGAGCTTTAAATTTAAAAGGCGGAATTCTTCAGGGGCAAATTTTGCTGAATCTGGATACAGAAGAAGATGATGAAATTGATATTGGCTGTGCGGGAGGAATTGATGTGACGGCTACAAGAACGTATCATGAAGAAGAAGTTCCGGAAGGCTCTGTTGGGCATATTATTACCGTAAAAGGGCTAAATGGAGGTCATTCGGGGATGGATATCAATAAAGGTCTGGGGAATGCCAATAAAATTATGAACCGTTTGTTGTTTGATGCTTTTGAAAACTTCGGTTTGCAGGTAGTGGAGATCAACGGTGGAAGTTTAAGAAATGCAATTCCAAGGGAAAGTGTAGCAAAAGTGATTATTTCTGAAATGTTTGATGAAGCTTATATTTTTGATATGCAGGAAATCATCAACGATATCAAAGCGGAATATAAAACAACAGAACCAAATCTTTCTATCGAAATCGTCAAATGCGATTTACCGGAGAAAGTAATGGATTTAGGTGTTCAGGAAGGGATTATCAGAGCAATTTACGCAGCACACAACGGTGTTTACAGAATGAGTGCCGATATGGACGATTTAGTTGAAACTTCAAACAATATTGCACGTGTTATCGTGAAAGAGGGTGAAATTTTAATTGGATGCCTGACGCGTTCTTCTGTAGAAACTTCAAAATTTGATTTGGCAAACGCATTGCGTTCCGCTTTTGAATTAGTGGGATGTGAAGTGGAACTTTCAGGTTCCTACCCGGGATGGACGCCAAATGTAAATTCTGAAATTTTAGAAGTCTTAAAGGAAATTTACGAAAAACAAAACAACGAAAAACCAAAAGTAGTGGCTTGTCACGCTGGTTTGGAATGTGGAATCCTGGGAACAAATTATCCGGAGATGGATATGATTTCTTTTGGTCCGACCATTCACGGAGCACACTCTCCTGATGAAAGAGCAAGTATTTCATCAGCGCAGAAATACTGGAAATTTGTACTGGAAATTCTTTCGAATATTCCGGTGAAATAATATAGTCTCAGTTTGCAGTCGCAGTTTTCAGTTGTTTGCAACGAAAACTGTGACTGCGACTGAATACTAAATTAATCTCTTTTAGGAGAATTTTTCTTCTCTCTCTTTTCTTCTTTTTTTTCTTTTGCAGTTTTAAGAGGTTCTTTCTTAACTGTCTTTTTTGCGTCCTGACTCTTTGCCATATCTTTTAATATTAATTGTTTTTATTGTATATAGAGTAAATGTACACACAATATTTTAATTTGCTTCGAATATTATTTCAGAAAATCTCCATCAATTATTAATAACTCAACTCCGTTGGCAGTTATAGAGCGATGTGAACTTACATCATCAGAAACGATATAGCTCATTCCTTTGGTGAGTTTGAATTGCTGGCCATTCTCTAATTCGCTAATGAATTCCCCTTCAAGACAATGCACGATATGTCCTTTCTGGCACCAGTGATCGGCAATATAATTTTCAGAATAAGTGACTTTTCTAATTCGTAAGCCTCCGGATTGTATCGTCTGCCAAAATGCTTTTCCGGTTTCCCCTTTATGTTCTGTTTTTGCAACCTGACTCCAGTCAATTGTTTGAAAAAGTATTGCATTCATATTTTTTATTTTGAGTTACTTATCAAGGGGATTTAAAATAAAAAATCCCCAATTAGAGAATTGAGGATTGATTTCTAGGGAAATATATTAATTTCGTTTTAATACTTTATATTGTTCGTAGCATCCGCTTATGGCATCCATAATCTGGAGGTCGTTGGCAGTTTGGATAAAAGCATCCGAATAGTTACAGCGGTGCATAATTTCAGGGATTTCATCTTTACTGATGCCTAATAATACAGCAACCGTTTCACGATCGTATTTGGATTCTAAAAGATTTCGAACGGTATCGTCTTTCTTCATTTCCTTGAGCTTCTTGAGTTCTTTTCCGTTTTTTCCAAAGAAATTATAAAGCATATCCGCCGGATTGAATATGGAACCCAGTACTTTTCCAAAAGCATTTGGAGAATATTCTCCTGCTTCATACCCTTGCGTAAGGCCGGAAATACTATAACGATAGTTTTCTCTCGTTGGAATTAATTTGGAATCTACTTCAAGATAACCGGTCAGGTTAAAAGGAGCAATCACCACTTCTTCCAGTGCAATTGCTTTTTCAGTAAGCTGAATTCGGGTCACTTTGTTTTTGATCCAGTCATTGGTAACCCTGATTCTAAGAGACTGAAATCCCAAAATGGAGAAGTGTAACGTATCATTTACCTGTACATCGATTTCAAAATATCCTTTTTCATCAGATTTCGCGCCCCGTACTTTATTGGTATTGATAACATTTACACCCGAAAGCGGCTGTTTGCTGTTGTCATTAATAATATAGCCCGAAACTCTTTGCGGAATTGCAGACGGAGTGTCCTGTGCAAAACCAATGGTAGATAATAATGTAAAAAAGAAAACTGCGAAATATTTCATATCCTGATTTAAAGCACTAAAAGTAGTAAATCAGGATTAAATATTTCGCAGTCTCCGAATATAATTATCAGAAAATTAACAAAGCATGAAGTGTTACTTTTGGTATTTAACTAAAATGGGATAGTAGAGATTTAAATTAAATTATTTTAAAGTAAAAAAAACAATTCAGGTATTCGAAGTATAAAAAAAAATCCCAAATTCCAGGTATATCTGGAATTTGGGATTTTGTATGTAAGCGAATTGACGTATTAGTCTCTTCTTGGTCTTCTTGGTCTTGGTGCATCACCAAAGCTTTCAGAACGTCTTGGAGCTCTTTCAGAACCACCTTCACTTCTTGGAGCCGAGCTTCTGAAACCACCTTCTCTTTTTGGAGCAGATGAATTTCTGTCACTTCTGAAACCGCCTTCTCTTGGAGCAGCATTTCTGTCGCTTCTGAAACCACCGCCACCAGAACCTTCACGTCTTGGAGCAAAACTTCCTTCACGTCTTGGAGCAGAACTACGTCCACCGCCTCCGCCGCTGCGTCCGTTGTGGTCACGTCTTCCGCCACCATCATTTTTAGAAATTTCAACATTAATACGACGTCCTTCTAATTGTACGTTGTTTAATACTTCCATTACTTTTTCAGTGTGTTCAGGATCAGTGTTAAAGAAAGAGAATCCTTCTTTTACATCTACTTTGAAAACGTCATCACGACCTAAGTCTAATGTTTCTTTCAAATAATCTTTAAGCGACATCCAGTCGAAGTTGTCTCTTGAACCAATGTTTACAAAATAACGAACTGCTCCGTTATTATTGAATTCTCTTGGTTCAGCAGAATCGCTTCTTTCGCGTCTTTCTCCTGATTGAGATGAAATATCTCTGTTCTTTTTGTAGTAAGCAATAAAACGGTTAAATTCTACAGATACCATTTTCTTGATTAGTTCTTCTTTCGATAAACCTTCAAGAACGTTATTGATTGCTGGAAGATAGTTGTCAATTTCGTGATCTACTTCAGTATCTTTAATTTTGGTAGCTAAGTGCAGCAATTGAATTTCGCAGATTTCGATTCCTGATGGAATTGTTTTTTCTTCGAATTTTTGTTTGATGATTCTTTCGATAGAAGAAATTTTACGCAACTCACTTTTCGTAACGATTACGATAGAAGTTCCTAATTTTCCGGCTCTACCTGTACGTCCTGAACGGTGATTGTAGGTTTCAATTTCGTCAGGTAACTGGTAATTTACTACGTGCGTAATATTATCAACGTCAATACCACGTGCAGCAACGTCAGTTGCAACAAGCATCTGAATTTGTCTTCCACGGAAAGATTTCATAACACCATCACGTTGTGCCTGAGATAAATCTCCGTGCAAAGCAGCAGCGCTGTATCCATCTTCAATTAATTTTTCAGCTACAGCCTGTGTGTCTCTTTTAGTACGACAGAAAACCACAGAGAAAATATCAGGGTTAGCATCGGCTAAACGTTTAAGGGCTTCGTAACGGTCACGTGCATTTACTAAGTAAAATTCGTGAGAAACTGTTGCAGAACCTGAGTTCTTAGCTCCAACAGTAATTTCAACCGGGTCGCTCATAAATTGTTTTGCAATTCTGGCAACCTCTTGTGGCATAGTTGCAGAGAACAACCATGTACTTTTTTCGTCCGGAGTATCAGATAAAATAGATACGATATCCTCATAGAATCCCATGTTCAGCATTTCGTCAGCCTCATCCAAAATACAGTAATCTATATTTTTAATGTTAACCAATCCTCTGTTGATCATGTCCTGCATTCTCCCCGGAGTAGCTACAATAATTTGTGCTCCTCTCTTAATGTCCCTAGCTTGCTCTGTAATACTAGCCCCGCCGTAAACTGCTACCACATTAATACCTTTCTCGTATTTTGAGTAGTTTTTAAGTTCGTTGGTAATCTGTAAACAAAGTTCTCGTGTTGGCGATAAAACTAATGCTTGTGTATTCCTGTTGTCAGCATCAATTTTTTGAATTAGCGGAAAACCGAAAGCTGCCGTTTTCCCTGTCCCTGTCTGAGCCAACGCAACCATATCTGTGTCTTTTTCCAATAATAGGGGAATCGCCTTTTCCTGTACCTCTGACGGATTTTCAAATCCTAGATCTAAAATCGCCTTCAGTAACGATTCATTCAATCCTAATTGTTCAAATTTATTCATATGTATTTTTAAAATAGGGTGCAAAATTACTGTTAATTATTCAGATAAACTAATGCAATTTTAAGATTTATGTATTTGTTATGATTTGATTATCAAAAAGTTATCTTTATCGTGAAATGATTTTGATAAGAAAATGCAGAAAAATCAAAAAAAATACGTCGTGAAATCTAAAAATTAGCGTTTAAAATGTTGTATTTAAAACAATTATTTTGTGGGGTTCAGGAAATCAATCAGTTGCTGAGTTGCTTTTGCACGATGACTGATTTTATTTTTAATTTCAGACGACAATTCGGCAAAAGTTTCCGTATAACTTTCAGGCTGAAAAATAGGGTCGTATCCAAAACCGTGATTTCCCGTTTTATGCAAAGTAATGTTTCCTTTGGCAATTCCGGTAAAAAGATGCTGTCCTCCATTTAAATTTAGGGCAATAACGGTCTTGAACTGGGCGCTGCGATCGGATTGGTCTGATAAAGCGTCTAAAAGTTTGTTCATGTTATCGTTCGCATCGCGCTGTTCTCCTGCATAGCGTGCTGAATATACGCCCGGTTCACCATTTAAAGCAGCAACTTCAAGTCCGGTATCATCGGCAAAACAATCGTAACCGTATTTTTGAGTCACATAATCAGCCTTCAGGATTGCATTTTCTTCAATAGTCGCGGCAGTTTCCGGAATATCTTCAAAACAGCCAATTTCTTCAAGGCTTAAAATTTTTATGGTTTCAGGAAGTATGCTTTGTATTTCCTTAATTTTGTTTTTATTGTTTGATGCGAAAACCAGATTCATAATTATAATATTTTAAGATAATTTTTTCGATTATAAAGGCAATGGCAACTCCACAGGTGTAAGCAAGAATATCGCTCCATAAAAATCCCTGCCCCAGTACATATTTTCCAAAAAGTGTTTTCCGGACTGCAATAATCCGGCTGTCCTGACAGAGCTGAAAGAATTCAATACTATAACAGATTACCAAAGAAATAAGTATAATCTGAAGTGTTTTTTTGTTGATGAATAGTATTCGCACCAGTACATAGATCAT
Source organism: Flavobacterium sp. ENC (assembly GCF_020991415.1). Classification (GTDB taxonomy): domain Bacteria; phylum Bacteroidota; class Bacteroidia; order Flavobacteriales; family Flavobacteriaceae; genus Flavobacterium. Next base: position 361,696 of record NZ_JAJMOY010000004.1, read on the forward strand.
TACCGCATAAAGTAAATCTCCAATACATAACGGAATAAAGGCAATCTTCCTGGAAAGAATTCCGAGACCGATTACTAAAAAAAATGCTAGACCGTAATAAATTCTTGGTTTTTTCAAGTGCACGATTGAATGGAGTTTTGTTGTGTTCCGTTAAGCAAAGATATAAAAAGGGTAGAAAATAGTACAGATATGGTCCTTGCAACAGATAAATATGCTTCAGTTGTTTTCTAATTTTATAAATTTAGCTTTCAAAAACCACTACTATGAATCTCAACCTTAAATTTGTTTCTCTACTTTCATTACTTCTGATTTGTGTGTCAATAGGTTATGCACAGCAAAAAAAGGAAACCAAATCATTTGATATAAAAAAGCAGTTGGAGTATTGTGCAGGGCAGGCTTCAAAAACATTAGAAATGATTCCGGATAACGGAACCTCCCCGAGAAGTATTCCGACAGGAAGCAAAGAATGGAAATTGGTGGACTATAAAGACTGGACAAGCGGTTTCTGGCCAGGGGAATTGTGGTATTTATATGAAGCTACAGGAGATAAAAAATGGGAAATGCAAGCCGATAAATTTAGTCGTTTTCTGATTCCTTTATCCGTAAGCAAAGCAAATGACCATGATTTAGGTTTCCAGGTTTTCAATAGTTTCGGAAACGGTTACCGCCTGACTAAAAATGCAGCATACAAAGAAATCATCCTTAAAACGGCCGATACCCTGGCACCCCTTTTCAATCCGAAAGTGGGAACCATTCTTTCATGGCCGCATAATAAATACGGTGGGCATAATACGATTATCGATAATATGATGAATCTGGAATTGCTTTTTTGGGCCTCTAAAAATGGCGGCAGTAAAAAATTATACAACATTGCGGTAAAACATGCCGAAACGACAATGAAGAACCATTTCAGACCGGATCATACCTCGTATCATGTTTTGGTTTATGATTATGAAACCGGCAAAAAAATAAAAGGAATGACGGCACAGGGCTTCAGTGATGATAGTATGTGGGCCAGAGGCCAGGCGTGGGCGATTTATGGATTTACGATGGTGTACCGGGAAACCAAAGACCCGAAATTTCTGGAATTTGCCCATAAACTGGCGCGCGTCTATTTAGATAAACTGACGACGGAAGATTTAATTCCATATTGGGATTTTAACGCTTCCGGAATTCCAAATGAACCCAAAGATGCTTCGGCAGCGGCTATTGTATCTTCTGCGCTTATTGAATTGAGTTCGTACACTAAAGATAAAACGCTTAAAAAGGAATACGAAACGAAGTCAAGAAAAATGATTATTTCACTTTCAGAGCATTATCAGAGTCAGGAAGTGAATTCGGCTTTTTTATTGCATTCAACTGGTCATAAACCGGCCGGAAGTGAAATTGACTGTTCCATTAATTATGCCGACTATTATTATCTGGAAGCGCTTTTAAGACTTCAAAAACAAAAAAACTAAAAACTTTAAATTTTATATCATGATTAAAAAAATAGTTCAGATTTTATTAATTGTCATTATGGCAATAGTGATAATAAGTTGTAAAAACACCAAACAAAAACTTCAGGAATATGTGATAACTTACAATAGTACGGCGGCCAGTTTTAAAGCTGATGATGTGACGCTTACTACTGCCAGAGGCTATATTAATGATGATAAAATTGAATTGCGATTTGAGACTGGTTTAGAACAAAAAGAGGCTAATAAAGTAAAAGCAAGTACCGAGTTTCCCAAACTACTGAAGGAAATGATTCATAAAAACCAGATTCCCAAAGAACTCGTTGAAGAAGGTGTTCAGTTTGATGCTTATTTTTTGGCAAATGACAATACTGTTCTTGTGAAAGAAGTACTAAATAAGGAATCTATAGCAGAATTTTTGTAAAATTAAGATCTAAAAAAAAACTCACGTTTGACTGATTGCGAATAGTTTTCTCTAAAGTACTAAGGAGAAAACTTCGGTTTGATTTTATTGTGTGTGTATTGTTTTATTTTGCATAATTAATTTGTAGTCAAATAATTACAGTTTTTATTTTTGCTTGATGAAGTTGTATTTGTTTAAAAAGTTCATTATGTTTGAGTTAAAAAATAACCTAAAACCTAAATATTTATGAAAAAAATTACTCAAATCGCATTTGCTTTTATTCTCGTGCTGCTATTGGTAAGTTGTAAAAATACCAAGCAAAAAATTCAGGAGCATGTAAGTACTTATAATAATTCTTCATCAATCACAGGCCGCGGTATTACCGGTACAACGGCAAAAGCATTTCTAAATGACAATAAAATTGAAATTAGAATTGAAACCAATTTAGAAGAGAACGATACCAATAAACTGACATACAAGGAATCATTTCCTGATTTGCTGAAAGAAATGATTAAAAACGATCAGATTTCCAAGGCATTAATTGATGAGGGAGTAAAGTTTGATGTTTATTTCTTAGCTTATAATAATGCTATTCTTGCTCAGCAGATAGTTGATAAAGAAGAATTGGCACTTTTAGAAAATGCAGGGGACTCTAAAGAAAAGGTAACTGCAAAATTGTAATTTTTGAAGTTGAATTAGTTAAAAAGCCCCTTTGAATTAATCAAAGAGGCTTTTTTTGTTATTTGGTAATATTTGTTAAGCTATCCGGGAAGTACGAGTCGGATAAATTACTAAACTCATCCCCGCGCATAAAGATATTAATATCGACATCGGCAAAGCTGTTTTTGCCCGCTGCGGCCAAAAGTTCGTTAGCCGCATGCAGCGTATTTTTATGAAAATGATACACACGGTCTGATTTGTCAGTGACTACCAGTCCTTTCATCAGCATTTTGTTTTGGGTTGCCACTCCGGTCGGACATTCATTATTATGACAACGTAATGCCTGAATACAGCCTAAAGAAAACATAAATCCACGTGCACTATTGCACATATCTGCCCCCAAAGCAACAGCATGTAAAATAGAATAGCCCGAAAGGATTTTTCCACTTCCTATAATACGTATTTTATCGCGGATATTTAAGCCGATCAGGGTTTTGTTTACGAATATCAAAGCCGGTTCAAAAGGCATTCCGACACCATCGGCAAATTCTAAGGGCGCTGCTCCCGTACCACCTTCAGCACCATCAACGGTAATGAAATCAGGGTAGGTATCCTCTGCAATCATCTCATGGCAAATGGCTTCAAATTCAGCAGTGTTTCCAATACATAATTTAAATCCGACTGGTTTGCCATTCGATAGCTGACGCAACTGTGCAATAAAACGAATCAGTCCTTTACTGTCTGAAAAAGCATGATGCCCCGGAGGGGAAAGAATCATCGTATGCGGTTCAACTCCTCTTATTTTAGCAATTTGTTCGGTATTTTTAGCAGCCGGAAGCACACCTCCGTGTCCGGGTTTTGCACCTTGCGACAATTTAATTTCAATCATCTTAACGTTCGGAAGATTGGCTTTTTCCGAGAATTTCTCAGGGCTGAAATTCCCTTCAGCGTCCCTGCATCCGAAATAGCCCGTCCCAATTTGCCAGGTAATATCACCACCACCGGCAAGGTGAAATTCAGTTAAGCCGCCTTCTCCGGTATTCTGGTAAAAATTTCCTTTTTTGGCACCTAAATTAATGGCGCGCACTGCGTTTTCACTTAGCGAACCAAAACTCATGGCCGAAACATTAAACAGAGAAGCTGAATATGGTTGTTTGCAATCTTTTCCGCCCACTAAAACACGTGGTAATTCTTCATTAACTTTCGCCGGAAATATAGAATGTTTGATTCCTTCGTAACTGTCCTGATTTAAGTTTTGCTGTGTTCCGAAAGGCGTACTGGAATCTATGTTTTTGGCTCTTTGGTAAACCATAGAGCGCTGGTTTCTGGAAAATGGCTTTCCATCAGTAGCTCTTTCAATGAAATATTGCTGAATTTCCGGTGCGATCATTTCAAACAGATACCTGAAATAACCCAAGACAGGGAAGTTTCTTAAAATGGCATGTTTCGTCTGAAGGGCATTATACACTCCAACAACTAATAATATAGGTAAAATAATTACAAGTAAAAAACCACGTCCCGAATAATAATAGACTGCGGCAACAACAAGAAACAATAAGAATCCGTAAATGAAGAATTTTTTTCTCATGTTTTTTAAAAAATTAAAGAGGTAATAAATGTATAATTAGTTGAATCTTAAACGAACGTAAACGTGTTTAATGCCTTTTTTATCCGATTCTCTTTCGTCAATTTCAAGAATATCGGTTAGCGATTTCAGCATGGGTGTCAGTTTGGTAAAGCCGTAATTTCTAGGGTCAAATTCAGGTTTTTTCTTTACAATAAGATTTCCGACATCGCCTAAAAATGCCCAGCCGTCATCATCTTCGATATCTTCAATGGTGGCTTCAATAAGTTCAATCGTCTGTTTGTCAATTTTGTGTAAGGCTTTTTCGGCAGGTTTTTCAACCGGTTTTTTAACATCGGCCGCCACTTTGGTTTTCTTTTTCTGAATGGCCCCGTCTAAAACTTCAATGTAAATAAAACGGTCGCAGGCCACAATAAAAGAGTTGGGGGTTTTCTTTTCTCCAATGCCAATTACTTTCATTCCGGATTCTCTTAATCGAATGGCCAAGCGGGTAAAATCGCTGTCACTTGAAACAATGCAAAAACCATCCAGTTTTCCTGAATACAGTAAATCCATTGCATCAATTATAAGTGCGGAATCTGAAGAGTTTTTACCAACTGTATAGCTGTATTGCTGAATAGGAGTAATGGCATGTTCCAGAAGAACACCTTTCCATCCGTTGGAATTTGGTTTGGTCCAGTCTGCATAAATACGCTTGGTTGTGGGTGTGCCAAATTTGGTTATTTCTTCCATCATACCTTTAACATTACTGTAAGGTACGTTATCGGCATCAATAAGAACGGCTAATTTTAAATCTTTTGAGGTGCTTAAAGCCATTATATAAAGGTGTTATGATTTATGATATTTCTTTTTAAAAAAGCATTTAAAATTAGTGAAAAATAAACAATTACGGCCCTTTAAGAAGAATTTATAACAGGTATAAATTAGAGAACACCTTAGAGAATATTTATTTTTTGTAAGTTTTTTAGTTTAGTTTTAAGTATTTGTTTAGAAAACTTTAACAAATAGTGCTTTTGAATCCGATTCATTTTTAAATTATTATGATAACATCGAATAAATATTTATTTTTGCACGCTGTTTAAAATTAAAATTATTACATCATTATATTATGGTAAAAGATTTATTCGAAAGAATTCAAAACAATAAAGGGCCATTAGGAAAATGGGCTTCGCAAGCTGAAGGGTATTTTGTATTCCCTAAATTAGAAGGAGAACTTGGTCCGAGAATGCAATTTGGCGGAAAAAATATTTTGAACTGGAGTATAAATGACTATTTAGGTCTGGCCAATCATCCGGAAGTACGTCAGGCAGATATTGATGCTGCTAAGGAGTTTGGTGCTGCTTACCCAATGGGTGCCCGTATGATGTCAGGTCATACAAAATATCACGAACAATTAGAAAATGAACTGGCTGCTTTCGTCATGAAAGAATCCGCTTATTTATTGAATTTTGGTTATCAGGGAATGGTATCTACCATTGATGCCTTAGTAACCAAAAATGACATTATTGTATATGATGTAGATTCTCATGCCTGTATCATTGATGGTGTACGTTTGCATATGGGAAAACGTTTTACGTATAAACACAATGATCTGGAGAGCATGGAGAAAAACCTGCAGCGTGCTACTAAAATGGCTACGGAAACAGGTGGTGGGATTTTATTTATTACGGAAGGTGTTTTCGGAATGCGAGGACAACAAGGTAAATTAAAAGAAATTGTTGCCTTAAAAGAAAAATACAATTTCCGTTTACTGGTAGATGACGCACATGGTTTTGGTACACTTGGTAAAACAGGAGCCGGAGCAGGTGAGGAGCAGGGAGTTCAGGATCAGATTGATGTTTATTTCTCGACTTTTGCAAAATCGATGGCTAATATTGGAGCTTTTATCGCTGCAGATAAGGATATTATTGATTATTTAAAATACAATTTACGTTCTCAGATGTTTGCAAAAGCATTACCAATGATTCAGACTATTGGTTCTTTGAAACGTTTGGAATTGTTGCGTAATCACCCGGAATTGAAAGATAAACTTTGGGAAAATGTAAATGCATTGCAAAATGGTTTACGTTCCAGAAATTTCAATATTGGGGATACCAATACTTGTGTAACGCCGGTATACCTGGAAGGAAGTGTTCCTGAAGCTATGGTAATGGTAAATGATTTAAGAGAAAACTACGGTATTTTCCTTTCGATCGTAATTTATCCGGTGATTCCAAAAGGAATTATTTTGTTGAGAATGATCCCGACAACTTCACACACTTTGTCTGATATTGATGAGACATTAGTGGCTTTCGAAGCGATTCGTGAGAAACTGGAAAACGGAACCTATAAAGAAATTGCAAGCAGAACTAAAGTTGATTTAGACGCTTAATATTCTAAAAATAAATTTCCGTAGTGGGAATTATGTAAAAAAATCCATTCTGATAAAGAATGGATTTTTTTTTATTTATAATTAAATTTATACTCCAATACTAATTCTAAAAACAAAATATTATGAAAAAACTACTCGCATTAACGATAATCACTTTGGCTTGTTTTACTTCCTGTAAAAAAGCCCCTGAACCGGTTCAGATAGCACCGAACCCGCCAAAAGAGGCTGAAATTACAGAACCTTCAGGAGATCAGTGTTATCTTTCGACTGCAAACAACAGTACTGTTGAATTAAGTTTTAATGTAAACTCACACCAGGAAGTTAATGGAAAACTGAGTTATGCTTTATACGGGAAAGATAAAAATGAAGGAACGATTATCGGAAATATGAAAGGAGATACCCTGATTGCAGATTACACCTTTATGTCAGAAGGAGTTTCGTCTGTGAGAGAAGTTGCCTTTCTTCAAAGAGAAAACACTTTTATAGAAGGTTTCGGAGATATCGTCGATGCCAATAATAAGGTAAGTTTTAAGGATAAAACAAAATTAAAGTTTGACCCAAAAGTGGTGCTTTCAAAAGTGGATTGTAAAGTAGAGTAATCAGCTTTAGAGTATAAAAAAAAAAGCTCCATTCGTTTATATGAATGGAGTTTTTTTTTGCAGTCTCAGTCTCAGTCTCAAGTCTCAGTCTCAGTCTCAGTTTTCAGTCTCAGTTTTCAGTTTACGTTATGTCAACTGAGACTGAGACTGACTACTGATCACTTTTTCACAGGTATTTTAAATATGTTTTTCTTTGACAGTGAATTTTTGGATCAAAATTTTTCCAAAGCAAATGAATCGCTGTGTTTTCGGCCAACTCCGGAGTCCTGATGCAATTCTGGATTCCTTTTTCTGAAAAAGTTTTAAAATATTCATCAAAAATAATAGCCGTAACCCCTTTATTTTGGTAATCCGGATGAACTCCGATTAAGTAAAAAACGACGTCTTTACTCTTTTTTCGGGCTCTTAATAAATGAATAAATCCAAACGGAAATAATTTTCCCTTTGCTTTCTGCAAAGCCTCGGAAAAACTAGGCATCACAATACTAAAAGCAACCAGATTATCGTCTTTATCAACCACAAATTTAATGTATTCAGGATTGATGAAACTGATGTATTTCTTTTTGAAATATTCTTTCTGAACATCCGAAATAGCTACAAATGAAGCTAGTTTTGCATACGATTCGTTAAACAAATCAAACATTTTGTCCACATGGGGCATAATGTCTTTTGTTTTCGTGAATGTTAAGGATCGTAAACCGTATCTTTTTTTGATTAATTCCTGCGCTTTCAGGAAAAATTCCGGTTTCACATTCGAAAACGGAAAGATACTTTCGATATATTCTTTCTCTACCTGAAAGCCTAATTGTTCAAAATGAGTTACATAATACGGGTTGTTATACCACGTAATCATCGTTCCCATCTGATCATAACCTTCTGTAAGGACGCCAACTTTATCCAGGTTCGAAAAACCCATTGGCCCTTCAACGTGCTCCAGATTATTTTGTTTTCCAAGTTCGTAAACTTTTTCCAGCAAAGCTTTTGTCACTTCAATATCATCAATAACATCAAACCATCCGAAACGAACTTTCCTTTTGTGCTGATTATTTACTTCAGACCAATTGATGATAGCGGTTATCCTGCCCACAATTTCATTGTCTTTATAAGCCAGGTAAAAATAGGCCTCAGCATTCTCAAAAGCAGGATTTTTGGTTTTATCAAATGCCTCCAATTCATCTGCAATTATGGGCGGAACCCAATACGGATTGTCTTTGTATAATGAAAAAGGAAATTTGATATATGCGGTTAATTCTTTTTTTGTTTTGGCTTCTTTAATTGTAATCATTAAATCGTATTGTAAAATATCTCTGCGAGATTTGGTTATTATTATTCGTACTTGGATTTACGTTTTCTTTCCTGTTCCTGATAATCGGTTTCCTTTTTGTTTTTTACACCTTCCGGATCTTTAGGGTCTTTTTTCTTGTCTTTTCGGGATTGTTTCTTGAATTCCATTTGTGTTTCCTTGTACTTGGTGTCATAACGCCATGAAACACCAACTCCTCCGTAAAGTATAGATGGCGTGCCCTTAAAATTACTGCTGACAGATGCATCAACCTGTAAATTGGGGTTAATCAGGTAAGCAGCTCCGCCACGAACGATGGCATCACTGTAAAAATCACTTTTATAGCCCTGGTTTTCAACAAAACCGGACCATTTGCTATTAAAACCGTGGGTTAAAGTTAGTACATAACCATAACTTGGGTAATCTGTCGAAATATAGTCGGCAATAATATTGGTCACAAAAACCCATTTTCCGCCTCCAAATTGATTTTGAGTGATTAAGGCTATTTTTGGGGAAATGCTGGACTCCGGAGAAAAAGAGTAAGGGTTGTTTTTGCCAACAAAATTGGCTCCTGCAAAAACAGAGATTGCCGGTACTAATTGATGCCAGTCAAATCTGTGATTAGCTTTATAACTGTAAATGTTTTTTGTCTTTTCGTAGTTTTTAAAAGGATCATAAATTAAATATTTAGCTCCTAAAACAGTTTGCCTGAAATTATTTTTTTTATAATTGGTGTACGGAGTATCAAAATTTTCCATCTGATATTGTAAATCCAGCACAAATTCAAGTTTTTCGAGAAAGGCACCATATCTGAATGTTAAATCTGTACCAAATCCATTTGCATTATAATTTAATAAATCATGCTTTTCTTTTATTCCGTAAATTCCAATTTCTGCCTGAATAACAGACTTTCCGACAGCAAAAGCCGACATTGTTTCACCGGGACGGTTGGAGTTGATGACATCGGTATATTGGGCGAAAAAGAATTGAGGTGTAAAAAAAAGAGCGGCAATAAATAAGTTTTTAGCTTTTAACATAAACGTAATTTTTGATTAAAAAGTAATAACGCATTTCAAATGTACTATATTTTATTATTTATTTAAGATTGATATTTTAATTTTAAACAACGGATTTATTAATTTTGGAAAAAAATTATACAATTATGCAAGAAGCATCTTTTTCAGGTTTAATAAAAGCTATCTGTTACATCGTGGCTTTTTATTATATTTTTAAATTTTTAGCTAGAATCTTTTTGCCTGTATTGGTAAAAAAGGCTGTAGAAAAAGCAGGAGAGAATTTTCAGAGACAACAACAATATAGTCAGGATGCTTCATGGCAAAAAACGCAACGTAATACTGATGAGGTCATTATCAATACGGCGAACGCTAAAAATCCCCGTGAAACCAAAAAAGTGGGAGATTATGTTGATTACGAAGAAATAGATTAAGTTTGTGTCCTAATAAAATAGGATTTCATCATTTAACCAAACCTGCCAAAATTGAAAATAGTAAATAAGTTCTATCCGCACGCCCTTGTTATATTGGGCTTTATTCTCGTTTCTTTAATTTATTTTTACCCGGTTTTACAAGGGAAACAAATTTTCCAGTCCGATATCGCACAATATACCGGAATGGCTAAAGAGCAAAATGATTTTAGAGCCACGGAACATACTGAGCCGTACTGGACAAACTCTGCTTTTGGCGGAATGCCGACATACCAGCTTGGAGCCAATTATCCGAACGATTATGTAGGCAAATTAGATGATGCATTACGTTTTTTGCCACGTCCCGCTGATTATTTATTTTTATACTTCTTAGGTTTTTACGGATTGTTATTAGTTTTAAAAACAGATCCTCTTAAAGCTTTTATCGGAGCAATTGCTTTCGGTTTTTCTACCTATTTAATTATTATTTTAGGCGTTGGCCATAATGCTAAAGCACATGCTATTGCGTATATGCCTTTGGTGATTGCCGGATTTATACTGGTTTTTCAGAAAAAATACATTTGGGGAGGTTTACTCACCATGTTTGCGGTGGCATTGGAAATTAATGCGAACCACTTCCAGATGACCTATTATTTATTGATTTTCCTATTAATCCTTTCCGGTTATTTTGCTTTTAACTTCCTTAAAGAAAAAGAATACAAGCCGCTTTTAATCTCGTTGGGTGTTTTGGCAGCAGCTGGAATTTTTGCTATTGGCGCCAATGCCACTAATTTACTCGCAACAAGCGAATATGCTAAATTTAGTACCCGCAGCAATAGTGAACTGACCTTTAATCCGGACGGCACTAAAAAGGTCAATGAGAATGCACTGAGCCATGAATATATCACGGAATACAGCTATGGAATAGCAGAGAGTCTTAATCTGATTGCACCACGACTTTTTGGTGGTTCTAACCATGAAAATGTAGGAACCGACAGTCGTATGTATTCCTTTATGACGGAACAGGGAGTACCATCTGAACAAGCACAGGATTTTGTATCGGGAATGCCTACCTATTGGGGCGACCAGCCGATTGTTGCAGCGCCTGCCTATATTGGGGTAGTGGTTTTCTTTTTAGGTGTTTTAGCGTTGTTTATTGATGACAGAAAAATAAAATATGTTTTCCTTTCAGGGGCATTGGTGGCACTAGTGCTGTCATGGGGAAAAAACTTCTCTTTGTTAACCGATTTTTTTATCGACTACGTTCCAATGTACGATAAATTCAGGGCAGTCTCCTCAATTCAGGTTATTCTTGAATTATGTTTCCCTGTACTCGCTGTAATGGGACTGCAATCATTTTTTAAAGCGAAAGACGAGCCTAAACTACAGCAAAAGGCCTTGGTTCAGACCGGAGCTTTCGGACTTGGAGTATTACTGATTTTGGTTTTTGCAAAAAGTATGTTTCATTTTACAGGAAGCAGCGATAGTTATTTCCTGGAAAGTTACGGACCAGGCTTTGTTGATGCGCTGAAAGAGGACAGAATGAGTTTGTATTCTGCAGATTTATTGCGTTCGGGGTTCTTTATCGTGGTTACTTTCGGAATTTTATGGTTGTTTATTAAAAATAAATTTTCACAAAATACAACCTTGATCATTGTAGGCCTTTTGATGATTTTCGATTTGTTTTTTGTCGATAAAAAATATGTTTCCGCTAAAGATTTCGTGAGTCCTGTAGAAATTGCAGCGCCTTTTCAGGAAACACCTTCTGATGCTCAGATTTTAAAAGATACTACACATTACAGGGTTTTTGAGGTAAACGGTAATATGTCCAGTGCGCGTGCTTCTTACTTCCACCATTCACTGGGAGGATACCATGCCGCAAAACCAAGAAGAATCCAGCAATTGTTTGATTACCAGATCGCCAAAAACAATATGGAAGTTCTGGATATGCTGAATGTAAAATATATCATCCAGACGGATAAGGAAGGAAAAGAATTCCCGACGGTTAATCCAAATACGAATGGGAATGCCTGGTTTGTCAGCGATGTAAGGCTTGTCAATAAACCGGACGATGTGATGAAAGCTTTAGATCACCTTGATACCAAAAAAGTGGCCGTTTTTAACGTTCGTGAACATGAAGGTAAATTCAGAAGTGCCCGCTTAAAGAAACAATGGGATACCACCGGAACGATTAAGGTGGTAGAATACAAACCCAATTATATCAAATACCAGTCAGATAACGGAAAAGACGGTTTGGCTGTTTTCTCTGAAATGTATTATAAAAACGGCTGGAATGCTTATATCGATGGTAAATTAACCGATCATTTCCCTGTGGATTATGTTTTAAGAGCAATGGAAATTCCCGGAGGAAAACATACTATTGAATTTAAATTCGAGCCAGAGGTAGTAAAAACAGGAAGTACAATAACATTGATAAGCACAATAGGAATGTTGTTGTTATTGATTGGCGGGGTTTATTTTGAAAGATTCTACCACAAAGATTCACAAAGAATTCACGGAGATACTCAAAAAAATATTTAAATCTTTGCGAAACTTGGTGAGAACTTACTGAGTCTCTGTGAAACAAAACTGATGGAACAAAAAAAACTCTTAATCATTACCTACTATTTTCCCCCTGCCGGAGGTCCTGGTGTGCAGCGTTGGTTGAAATTTGTAAAATATCTGCCTGAATTTAATATTCAGCCCATAGTGTATGTTCCGGAAAACCCAACTTATCCGATAGTGGATGAAGGTCTGGTCAGTGAAATTTCTGACCAGGTAATTGTGCTCAAGAATAAAATATGGGAACCTTACCAGCTGGCTTCTGTTTTTTCTAAAAATAAAACGAAAAAAATCAGTTCAGGAATTTTTCCCCAAAAGAAAAAACAGACCTTTTTAGATAAAACCTTTCTTTGGGTTCGCGGCAATCTTTTTATTCCGGATGCGAGAGTGTTTTGGGTAAAACCTTCAGTCGTTTATCTGGAAAAATACATCAGAGAAAATAATATTGATACCATTGTAACCTCAGGACCGCCACATAGCCTGCATTTAATTGGTTTGGAATTAAAACAAAAACTAAACATAAAATGGCTGGCAGATTTTCGTGATCCCTGGACAACCATCGGATATCATAAAGCACTGCGATTATCTTCGTATGCAGCAGGCAAACATAAAAAACTAGAGCATAAAGTACTAAACTCGGCAGATACCATCATCGTTACGAGTAAAACTACTAAAACAGAGTTTGAGGCCATTACCAACAAACCAATTTCGGTCATTACCAATGGTTATGATGTCGAAAATGTCGAAAAGCAGGTTTTAGATACCAAATTTACCCTGGCACATATCGGTTCTTTTTTATCCGATCGGAATCCTGAATTTTTATGGGAATCCCTGGTGGAATTATTAACTGAAATTCCGGATTTTAAATCTCATTTAGAGATTAAACTGATCGGTGCCGTAAGTCAGGAGGTACTGGACGCTATTGACCAGCATAAACTCGGGGATTATTTGAATCTTTTGGGCTATGTTTCGCATCGTGAGGCCATTGCGCATCAGAAGAAATCACAGGTTTTATTGCTGATCGAAATCAATTCGGAAGATACTAAGAGTATTATTCCGGGGAAATTGTTTGAATATATGGTATCAGAACGTCCGATAATTGCTATTGGGCCACAAGGATCTGATTTTGCTGCTATTGTAAAAGAAACGAATACCGGAGTATTTTTCGATTATTCTGAAAAAGCGAAGCTAAAAAGTGTAATTTTGGACTTTTATAATCAATTTCTGGAAGGGAAATTACAGTCTAATGGTATTGGTTTACAGCAATATTCGCGAAAAAATCTTACCGGACAATTAGTAGAATTGATTCGCTAAATAAACAATTTCAAAAGATAATAAAATTTCAAAAATCATACGCGTTTTAAAATCAAAATCTAAACGCTACAATCTAAACGCTGCAATCAAAACATGGGTATTGTCTTAAATCAGTCCTTCAAAAACACCATTATTACTTATATCGGCTTCGGTATCGGGGCTATCAATACACTTTATCTGTATCCGGTTTTTTTAGGAGCTACCTATTATGCTTTAACGAATTATATTCTTTCTGCAGCAAATGTTATTATGCCTTTGTTCGCTATCGGAATGCAAAATACATTGGTTAAGTTTTATTCGCAATACAAAACGGAAGCAGAAAGAGAGCAATTTCTCTCCTTTACGGCATTGTTTCCTATTTTAATGTGTATTCCGTTAGGTATTATTGGTTTGTTCTTCTTTGATGATATTACGGCTTTTGTTTCTAAAGAAAATCCTGTTGTAAAAGAATTCATGTACCTGATTCCTTTTATCGGAATCTGCATGGCGTATTTTGAGATTTTTTATGCCTGGGCGAGGGTGCATATGCATTCTGTCTTTGGCAATTTTATTAAGGAAGTCGGGCTAAGGTTATTTTCTACTTTTGCATTGGTTGGTTTGTATTTTAAATGGATTACACTTATTGAGTTTGTATATGTAACGGCGGTAATTTATTTCATAGCCTTTATAGTGACGATGTTTTATGCTTTCTATGTCAAAAAACCGAATTTTCAAATCAACATCCCTAAGAATGTAAAAGATGTAATGGAGTATACGTTCTTTATTATTTTATCGGGAAGCGTAGCGAACTTGCTTTTGGATGGCGATAAACTGATGCTGAATCAGTATATGAAAATTGAGAACATAGCATATTATTCGGTAGCAACTTATATTGCGCTGGTCATTTCGGTTCCAAGCCGGGCCATGCATCAGATCGTATACCCAATTACCGCAAAATTAATGCATGAAAACAAACATGATGAACTGAATTCACTGTACAAAAAAACTTCCATAAACCTTCAGTTTGTGGGCGGTTTCGTGATGTTGTGTATTTTTGTAAATATCAATCAGTTGTATGAATTGGTACCTAAAGAATACAGCGGGGGAATTCCAGTTGTATTTATGATAGGGATTTCTAAGTACTTCGATCTGATTTTAGGGAATAATAATGCTATTATTTTTAATACTAAATATTACCGAATGGTCTTGTATTTAGGATTATTGCTAGTGTTTTTAACCTTTGTTTTAAACATGATTTTTATTCCAATTCAGGGTATTTTAGGTTCTGCATTTGCTACTTTATTGTCCATCACGTTATACAGTCTGGCCAAATTGCAGTTTGTCGTTAAAAAACTTCATTTGTATCCGTTTACAAAACAGACTGTACATTCGATTCTGATTACATTTGCTTTATTTCTGGTGTTTTATTTCTGGGAATTCCCTTTTTATCAGCTGATCAGTATTGCGTTGAAATCTGTTTTGGTAACGATTCTTTATATTTACCTGAATTATAAATTCAATATCTCTCCCGAGATTAATCAGGTAATCAGAGGATTGTCAAAAAGAATTGGAATTAAGATTTAACGCCATTTTACTGAAATAATGGCCCGCGGGAATTTTATGGTTCCTATTAAAAACATTTTTGAAAGAAATAACTTTCAAAATATTGATTATCTGTTTTTCACTATACCAAAGCATTGCCGATTCATTTAATATCAGGTGGATCCGGATGATTTCACTGTGTTATAACGCGTTAAGGAACCAAACACAATACTAATTGCTGGAAATGATCTGAAATGCAAGTGAAACTCCTGTCTCTAATTTTTAAAATAAAAATGCTAAGTTGTTGACATTGTGATTTAATCAATAATTTTAACATTTTTTTTTTTTGATATTTGATTAATAAAAATTAAATTTATGTAAGAATTTGATAGTGCTTTTATTGTCTTGCTTAAAATATTTTAGATAATGCAATAAAAGTGACTTTATGATGTTTAACTTAATATGGAAATCCCTATCCATATTAGAAATAATTAACACTTATATAATAGTATTTGGATTAAATTAATTTGCTGGTTATGAAAAACAATAAACTGAGTCAGGAACAAAGTTTTCAGGTATTTTCCAATATGATATCAAAGAAGGTTCATAATGGATTTACATTAGAAGAGAGAAACGATGAATTGCTTTTTGCGGTTCTCTCAAAGGGAGGGAAAGTAGTTAATCATGGTTTAAATTTTATTATTTTTTGTCTTACGCTGGGATTATGGTCTTTTGCATGGTTGTACCTTACAATAGAAGCGTCAAAACAGAAAAAAATACTAGTTGCAATTGATGAAGATGGATTGCCTTTTGAAGACAGGTGCTTAGTAGCTTAATTAAGAGCTATTTAAAAATAAAGCGGCCAGAATTTCTATAATTCTGGCCGCTTTATTTTTTTATGGGATAAAGGATTTTATAATTTGTCTTTTAAATAAACTCCCGTAACCGATTCTTTTACTTTTGCCACCTCTTCCGGAGTTCCTGTGGCTAACAAATGTCCTCCGTTTTCACCTCCTTCAGGTCCCAGGTCAATAATCCAGTCGGCACATTTGATAAGGTCAAGATTGTGTTCAATTACAATTATCGAATGGCCTTTTTCTATTAAGGCATCAAATGAAGCCAGTAATTTTTTAATGTCGTGAAAATGCAAGCCTGTCGTAGGTTCATCAAATACAAACAACGCTTTGTCTTTTGTTGCTCCTTTTACGAGAAAAGAAGCCAGTTTAATACGTTGTGCTTCACCTCCGGACAGCGTAGAAGACGATTGTCCCAACTGCACATATCCTAATCCTACATCCTGCAGCGGCTGTAGTTTTTGAGTGATTTTTGCCTGTTTGTTTTTTTCGAAAAAGGCAATGGCATCATCAATCGTCATGGTTAGAATGTCATTGATGTTTTTGTCATCGAAAGTAATTTCTAAAATTTCTTTTTTAAAGCGTTTGCCGCCACAAGTTTCGCAAGGCAGCTGAACGTCGGCCATAAAGACCATCTCGACGTTTATAGAGCCTTCTCCCTTACAGGTTTCGCAACGACCTCCATCAACATTAAAAGAAAAATGTTTGGCCTGATAGCCTCTTATTTTAGATAGTTTTTCTTTGGCATACAAATCACGAATATCATCATAAGCTTTTATGTATGTAACAGGATTAGATCTGGAACTTCTTCCAATCGGATTCTGATCCACATATTCAATGTGTTTTATCTGAGAAAAGGATCCTTTTATTTCGGTAAACTGGCCCGCTTTTTCTGCGGCATTTTCAAGTTTTTTCTGCATGGCAGGAAACAGGATTTTCTTGATCAGCGTACTTTTTCCGCTACCGGAAACTCCTGTAATCACAGTTAATACATCCAATGGGAAAGTAACATTGATGTTTTTCAGGTTATTTTCCCTGGCACCAATAATTTCAATATGATTTTTGAATTTTCTTCTTTTTTTAGGAACCGTTATTTCTAAATCCCCATTTAAATATTTGGCCGTTAAAGAGTCCAATTTTAATATTTCATCGTAAGTACCCTGAGCTACAAGATGCCCTCCGTAAGTACCGGCTTCCGGACCTATATCGATAATCATATCGGCAGCTTTCATGATGTCTTCGTCGTGTTCTACAACGATAACCGTATTACCTAAATCACGAAGCGAAAGCAGCACTTTTATCAGTCGTTCGGAATCTTTCGGGTGAAGGCCAATACTTGGCTCGTCTAAAATATACATAGATCCCACCAGGCTGCTCCCCAAAGAGGTAGCCAGGTTGATTCGTTGTGATTCTCCTCCCGAAAGCGTGGCAGAGTTTCTGTTTAAAGTAAGGTAATCCAGACCCACTTCTGTCAAAAACGACAGGCGATTATTGATTTCGATCATTAAACGTTTTGCGATTTGCTGTTCGTAAACGTTTAGGTCAATATTTTTGAAAAAAGTAACCAGATGTTTAATCGGTAAATCGACTAAATCGGAAACTGTTTTACCATTTATTTTTACGTACGATGCTTCTACGCGCAAGCGTTTTCCGCGACAGGCGTGACATTTTGTTTTGCCACGGTAACGGGACAACATGACCCGATTCTGAATCTTATAATTTTTTTCCTCAAGTTCCCTGAAGAAATCATTAAGTCCCTGAAAATACTGATTTCCTTTCCAGATTAGATCTTTTTGTTCTTCTGATAATTCGAAAAAAGGCTTGTGAATCGGGAAATCAAATTTGTAAGCATGTTTGACCAGTTCATCCTTGTACCAGCTCATGCTGTCGCCTCTCCACGGGTAAATAGCGCTTTCGAAAACAGAAAGCGACGTATTCGGAACCACAAGGTCAGCATCAATTCCGATAATATTACCATATCCCTCACAAACAGGGCAGGCACCATATGGATTATTGAAACTGAACAAGTGAACATTCGGTTCTAAAAACGTAATACCATCCAATTCAAAATTATTAGAATAGGAAAAACGTTTGTCTGAATTTAATTGCTGTAAATAACAAATTCCTTTTCCTTCAAAAAAAGCAGTCTGTACGGCATCTGCCAGACGGTTATAGAATTCTTCCTCTTCTTTGACCACGATTCGGTCTATAATCAGGAGTATATCTTTATTGTCCAGCTGGTGAAGATCAGCAGATTCAAATTCATCCAGACGAACCATTTCGTTATTGACTAAAATACGGGCAAAACCTTGTTGTAAAAGTACTTTTAGTTTGTCTTCCAGTTGTCGGCCTTCTTCCAGGTGAATCGGGGCCAGTAAAAGCCATTTGCTGTCTATTGGCAGTGTTTTGACATCTGAAACGACATCCGAAACGGTGTTTTTTTTAACTTCCTGACCTGAAATTGGCGAATACGTACGGCCAATTCTGGCAAACAAAAGTTTCATATAATCGTAAATCTCAGTCGAAGTCCCGACGGTAGATCTTGCATTGGTCGTGTTTACCTTTTGCTCAATGGCAATAGCCGGAGCGATTCCTTTGATATATTCTACTTTGGGTTTGTCTAGACGCCCCAAAAACTGACGTGCGTAAGAAGACAGGCTTTCTACGTAACGACGCTGCCCTTCAGCATATAAAGTATCAAATGCCAGACTTGATTTTCCGGATCCGGAAAGCCCTGTAATGACAACAAGTTTGTTTCTGGGAATAGCGACATCTACATTTTTTAAGTTATGTACTTGTGCTCCTTTAATGATAATATTATGTTTCGGGTCGAGTGTAGAAAGGTCAATTTGCATAAAAAAAGTCAATTTCTACAAAAGTAATCAATTTTGAATTGAGTTTTGTTAAAGCCATTGTTCCAAATTTTAACTAATTGTTCTAAAATTGCCATCTTTTCGGCATTGCTCTTTTTTTTACTAAAAATTGGTTATTTCAATATAAAATACGCTATTTTAGAACTGTTTTTATACTAAATTAATACTACGGCTCAATTTGAAAACTACATTTTCTATCCTTTGTTTTTTGATGAATGTATTCCTGTTTTCTCAGGAACTTCCGCCAATTGTAAAATACCCGTCAACGGTTTACGGGGCCGGGAACCAAAGCTGGATGATCTCGCAGGATGAACAGAATTATCTGTATTTTGCCAATAACGAGGGCCTTCTGGAATATAACGGAACCAATTGGAAATTATACCCGACTCCAAATGAAACGATCATGCGTTCGGTGAAAGTAATCGATAATAAGATTTATACCGGATGTTACATGAATTTTGGCTACTGGACGAGACAAGCCAACGGGAAGTTAAAATATACATCGTTAAGTGATACCATCAAAACTAAAATTCTGGACGATGAGCAGTTTTGGAACATTTTAAAATACGATCAGTGGATTTTGTTTCAGTCCCTGAACAGAATTTACATTTATGATACCAAAACGAAAAACTTCAAAATTATTTCCCCTAAAAACGGGGTTATAAAGTCGTTTAGCACCAAATCCTCTATATATTATCAAACCATAAATGAAGGACTTTTTGAAATAGAAGCCGGAAAAGGGAAACTGATTTCCGATCATCCTGTTTTAAAAAAATATACCATTGTCAATGTTTTTAGCCTTGATGACAGTTTGCTGATCCAGACCCAGCTCGACGGATTTTATAAACTTTCGGGGACAACTTTAACACCATTTCGAACCGCTGTCGATACGGAATTAAAATCCAGTTTTGTATACAGCAGCCAGCGTCTTCAGGATGGTAGTTATGCACTGGGGACCGTTTCTAACGGTGTTTTTATTTTGTCAAAGGAAGGCCAGCTGAAATATCACATTTCACAAAGTAAAGGCCTGAGCAATAACACAGCCTTATCCTTGTTTGAAGATAAAGATCAGAATGTATGGATTGGCCTTGATAACGGAATTAATTGCATCAACCTTCAGACGCCTGTACATAGTTTTACCGATGATACAGGAGTTTTAGGAACGGTATATGCTTCGATCGAATACAACGGAATATTGTACGTAGGAACGAATCAGGGGTTGTTTTGCAGGAAATACCAGAGCAATGAAGATTTTCAGTTTATAAGAGGTACAAAAGGTCAGGTCTGGTCCCTGTTTGTTTACGATCATACGCTTTTTTGCGGACATGATTCGGGAACTTTTATTATTGATAAAACAGCAGCAAGAAATATTTTTTCAGGTTCCGGTACCTGGAAATTTGAGCGGGTTCCTAATGCTGAAAATCAATTGTTGCAGGGAAATTATTATGGAATTTCAGTTCTGGAAAGGACAGGGAAAGAGTGGAAGTTTAAAAACAAAATAAAAGGATTTGATTATTCGTCGCGTTATTTCGAAATCACCAAGGATCTTGAAGTGTATGTCAGCCATGAATACAAAGGGATTTTCAGGTTAAAACTGGATAAGGGGCTTTTAAAAACCAGTGGATTCTATTCGTATTCCTCTCCGAAAAAAGGAAAAAATGCAAGTCTGACCAAATTCAATAATTCGATTTATTACGCCTGTAAAGAGGGGATTTTTAAATTAAATTCAAAATCGAAACAATTTGAAAAAGATACATTACTGAGCTCTATTTTCGAGAAAGATGAATATACATCCGGTAAATTAATTGTAGATGACGCTAACCGGATCTGGCTTTTTTCCAAAAACTATATTCACTATTTCTCTGCCAGTAAACTTAGTAATCAGTTAAAGCAAAATATCATTCCGATTCCGTCGTCTTTAACCAATTCGATGCTCGGTTTTGAGAATATCAGGCAGATTTCAAAATCAACCTATTTAATAGGAACTACAGATGGTTATTATATTTTAAATATTGATGATTTAAGTTTTAAAAACTACAGCGTTTCAATTGCTGAAATTTCGATCAATAAGCAAAATGAAACCTTAAACGATGTCGCTTTAAACGAAGAAGGAAGTTTTAAATCGAACGAAAATAATATCACTTTAAACTACACGGTTCCGGAATACAATAAGTATATCAACACGGAATACCAATATCTTTTGGAAGGATTTCAAAATGACTGGAGTGAATGGAGTACAAAATCATCGGTTAATTTTAAAAATTTATCACCCGGAAAATATACTTTCAGGGTACGCGCCAAATATGCCAATACCATTTTGCAAAATAACGCTGTTTACACCTTTGTGGTTTTAAAACCCTGGTACCTGACGAATCTGGCCTGTTTTATTTATTTTCTCCTGATACTCGTTCTGGCTTACTTCATCAATAAGGCGTACCGTAATTTCTATCAGAAACAGAAAGAAAAATTAATTGAAGAAAATAATCTTTTATTAGAGATAAAAGAGCTGGAAAATGAACAACAGCTTATGAAATTGCGAAACGAGCAATTATCGCAGGATGTTGATAATAAAAACAGGGAACTGGCCGTTTCAACGATGAGTTTAAACAGTAAGAATGAGCTTCTGGCTTTTATTAAAGAAGATTTAAAGAAAACTACACAGGACGACAGCAAAAATATCAAATCGGTGATCAGGACCATCAATGATAATATTACAGAAGAAGATTCGTGGAAAATCTTTAAAGAAGCATTTGACAGTGCCGATAAGGATTTCTTAAAACGAATCAAACAATTACATCCCCTGTTAACACCAAATGACCTCCGTCTTTGTGCGTACCTTCGACTGAATCTTTCGTCAAAAGAAATTGCTCCTTTATTTAATATCTCCGTTCGAAGTGTGGAAATAAAAAGATATCGTTTGCGTAAAAAAATGGATTTACAGCACGAAATCGGTTTAGTGGAGTATATTCTGGCTGTATAGGAAAGTCATAATGACCTGAAAACACCTATACATCACCACAACATTAACGTTTTATTGTGCTTTTTACACTTAAATGTTAACAAAATTAACATTCATAATTTGTTGTAAAATGCGGGTTCTTTTGTTATATCCTGAATTTTAAATCTATTTTTTTATGATGTATGTTTTTTGTTGAGGTTAATTTTGATTTATTCTTAAAAGGATAAGATAAATTTAGCTTTCAATAAAAACTAACTAATTATGAAATCTAAATTATTACTAATGGTATTGTTACTGTTTACATCTTTTGCATTTTCGCAGAATGTTGATGTAACCGGAACCGTACTGGATGGCTCAGGTTTATCATTGCCGGGCGTGAATGTAAAAGTTAAAAGTTCATCGCAAAGTACAACCACAGACTTTGACGGATCTTTTAAATTATCAGGTCTCCCGAAAGGAACCACACTTGTTTTCAGTTATATTGGTTTTCGAACACAGGAAGTTGTGGTTTCGGGCACTAAGATTACCGTAAAAATGACCGATGATGCCAGATCACTGGATGAGGTAGTCGTGATTGGTTACGGTAGCCAGAAAAAAAGGGACCTTACCGGTGCCGTAAGTATTGTGGACAGCAAAACGATTGAAGCTTTAAAACCTGTAAAAGTAGAACAAGCTTTACAGGGCACTGTTTCAGGAGTAAATGTAACCAGTCAGTCAGGAGCTCCGGGTGCCGGCTTAGATATTCGTATACGTGGTATTGCTACCAATGGAGAAAACAGGCCAACGGCTATCATTGATGGTTACGTAGGAGATCTAAGTTTACTGAATCCGAACGATATCGAAACTATCACGGTTTTAAAAGATGCACAAGCTGCCATTTATGGAACTATCGGAGCAAATGGAGTTATTTTGATTACCACTAAAATGGGGAAAAGAAATTCAAAAGCAAAACTTTCCTATAATGCTTATTCAGGATTTCAGGAAACATCACGAAAACTTCCTACGCTAAATGCTACAGAATATGCTCTTTTATTAAATGAAAGTTATGCCAACGGAGGGAAACCAATTCCTTACCCAAATGCCACAGGCTTAGGAAAAGGAACCAACTGGCAGGATGAAGTTTTTGGAAAAGGAGTGCCTATTATCAATCACGATCTGTCTATTTCAGGAGGCTCAGAAAAAATTAACTATTCGGTTAGCGGATCACATCTGGATCAGGAAGGTATTGTTGGCGGAGATAAATCAGGTTTCTTAAGAAATACAGCCAGAGCAGCTATTGGTGCTGATGTAACAGACAAACTAAAGTTTAAAAGTAATGTTATCTATACTTATTTTTCAAGAAAAACACTGAATGAGAACGGACTTGGATCTGTTTTATTCAATGCCTTAAACATACCTGCAACTATAAGTCCATATGATGCAAAGGGAGATTATACACTTATACCACTTAATGGTTTAGGAAATGAAATTATTAATCCTTTGGCACAAATTGCCAATACTTATAACACTTACAACTATAAAAAAATCAGCGGGAATTTTGGTTTGGATTACAAGATTTTCCCGGGTTTTGTGCTTTCAGGTGCTATTGGATTTAACAGTTCAAACAGTGAATCCAAAACGTTTGGAAAACAAATCAGTTATGGAGGTAAAGTATTTGATGTAAAACAAAGTTCTGTAACACAGGGAGCTGTTAACGACAATGATTACTCGTTTGACCTTTATGGTACTTACACTAAAAAACTGGGAGAGAGCCATAATTTCACAGGAACGGTAGGAACAACAATTTTTAAAACCTGGGGTAACGGACTTTCCGCTACAGGTTACGATGTGCCTTATAACTCCTGGGAATTTGCCGATCTTAAATTAATCACAACGATAGCAAAAGTGTTGACTAACGGTTCTTATGATTATGATCAGAGAAGGTTATCTTATTTTGGAAGATTGCAGTACGATTATAAAGGTAAATATCTATTGTCTGCCATGATAAGACGCGATGCCTCAACAAAATTTGGTCCGGATAATAAAATAGCCTATTTCCCTTCTTTTACCGGAGGATGGGTAGTTTCCGATGAAAATTTCTTCGGGCAGCCCAAACTAATTAATTTCCTGAAATTCAGAGCCAGTTACGGTACTTTAGGGAATGACCAGATTGGGGATTACCGCTATTTAGGTCAGCTTTCAGGAGAAGCAACCTATGTTTTTAATGATGAATTGGTCAGCGGAAGAGCGGAAGGCGTTTTACCAAATCCGGATGTGAAATGGGAAGAAGCCAAGAAATTTGATGTCGGTGTTGATATGAAATTACTGGATAATAAAGTTTCAGTAGTAGCGGATTATTTTATCGATACCAGAAAAGATTTATTAATTCCTGGTATTGCAGTTACCGGTATTGGCGGTATTGGAGCTCCGGGTGCGGGTGCGCCAACCATAAATGCGGGGACGGTTCGAAATTCAGGTTTCGAATTTGCGATAGATTACAAAGAGAAATTTTCGGATGCTTTTTCAATGAGCGTCGGCTATAATGTAACCTTCCTTAAAAATGAAGTGCTGGAAGTAAAAAATGAAACGCATTACATCGAAAGAGGTGCTTTTTCTGTAGGACAACAGGCGCCAACCAGAATGGAAGAAGGAAAACCAATCGGATATTTTTACGGATATAAAACAGACGGAATTTTTCAAAATCAGGCCGAAGTGGATGCACATCCTTCGCAGCTGGCTTTAGGTGCGAATGCAGCTCCCGGAGATTTGAGATTTGTAGATGTAAATGGGGATGGTGTCATAGACAGTAAAGACAGAACCAATATTGGAGACCAGATTCCTACTGCTACCATGGGATTCAATTTCCAGATGAATTATAAAAATTTAGATTTTGGAGTGTATACGTATGCTTCACTGGGGAATGACTTAATTAGAAATTACGAGAGAAATCTTTCGGATGTCAATCATCTTAATTACGTTTTAGACCGATGGACGGGTGAAGGAACTTCTAATTCAACGCCGAGAGTCACTACAGGAGCTACAGCAAATAGTGTTTTTTCTGATTATTACGTAGAGGATGCTTCATACTGGAGAATACAAAATGTACAGATTGGATATACATTAGATCCTAAAATAGTTCAAAAGGCAGGAATTACAAAACTACGATTATATGTAGGGGCGAATAATCTGTACACCTTTACAAAATACAAAGGTTTTGATCCTGGAGCATCTACCGGAGATCCAATCGCCGGAGGAATCGATTACGGGTTTTATCCAATACCAAGAACCTATCTTTTAGGATTAAATCTTAACTTTTAATTGTTATCAAAATGAAAAAATATACGCACCTATTCCTTTTAACAGGAATACTGTTTTCGACAGTTTTTAGTTCTTGTTCAGATGATTTTGTAGAAACCAAACCTAATTATTCTATTGATTCTGAGAACTATTTTAACTCAAAAGAAGACTACGATCAGGCATTAGTTGCCACTTATGATCTTTTGCAATCTACTTATGTAAATGTTTTGCTTGGTGAAATCGCTTCGGATAATACTTTAGCCGGAGGTGAAAGCCCTACCGACGTTGTTGGTTTCCAGCAAGTAGATGATATGATACATACACCGGTTAACAGCAACTTACATGATATCTGGAACTGGATGTTTGCCGGCGTACAAAGGGCCAATTATATTCTTGAATTTAAAGACAAGACTAATTTTGAAGGAAAAGCACAACTCCTTGCAGAAACCCGCTTTCTTAGAGCATACTACCATTTTGAATTAGTAAAATGGTTTGGTGGTATCCCTTTGAAGGGAGATGCAAGGTTTAAGCTTGGAGATGAAACCAAAATTCCACGTTCGTCTGTTGCAGAAGTGTATGCTTCAATAGAAGCTGATTTAATCTATGCAGTAGCTAATTTAGCTCCGACAACGACTCAAAAAGGAAGAATTACAAAAGGGGCTGCACAAGCCTTGTTGGGAAAGGCTTATTTGTATCAGAATAAATTTGCCCAGGCAGCTACGACTTTACAGGCTTTAATCAATACCGGATCTTATTCGCTGGTGACAGATTACAATTCAATATTTGAAATGGCAGGAGAGAACGGACCAGAATCTGTTTTCGAAGTACAATACACCGATATCGAAGGTGCAGGATTTGGATGTTTACAATGTAGTGAAGGAAATGTGGCTGTTGGTTTCAGTGGCGTAAGAGGTTACGACGGACCGCTTTTTACTTCAGGATTCAGTTTTAATATTCCAACTCAGGAAAGTGCCGATGCCTTCCAGGCAGGTGATAAACGTAAAAATGTAGCCATATTAGATATAAATGCATGGGCACTGGCTAATGCAAATTATGATAATGGGAACGGAATTAAATTTGGAAAAGGGAATGAAGATACCGGTTTCTTTAACAGAAAATACCTGCCAAGAAAAAGAAGTGACGGGGCTCAGGGGGATTTAAATTTAACGAACCCGAATAATTACAGAGCCATTCGATATGCTGATGTTTTACTGATGGCTGCAGAAGCTTACAACAGAGGCGCGATTGATGACGGAAAAGCCAAAGAATACCTGAATCTGGTAAGAAGACGTGCTTTTGGAGATCTTAATCATGATGTAAACCTTACCGGAGCTTCTTTGACAGATGTCATTTTAAATGAAAGAAGAGTAGAACTTTTCGGAGAAGGACAACGTTTCTTTGATCTTGTCCGAACTGGAAAAGCAGCAGGAACCATACCTGGTTTTAAAGCGAATAAAAACGAATTATTTCCCATTCCTATTGAAGAGATTCAGTTTGCTGGCGGAAACTGGGCACAAAATCCCGGATATTAAAAAACACGAATTATGAAAAAAATACATTTTATTATAAGTCTTTTCGTTTTAGCCGCTCTTATAGGCTGTGCAAACGATGATGGCAGTGATATTGATTTAGACGGAGTAAGTGCGCCAACAAATATTTCAGCGCTAACAACAGTAACGCAGGATAATACCGGAAAGGTAACTTTTATCCCGAAAGGAGAAGGCGTAACACAATATAAAATCAATTTTGGTGATGGCAGTACCCCGTCGCCTTATGTAGGGCCCGGAGAAGTAATTTTGCATACTTATGCTGAAGGCGTGTATCATGCCAAGATTACAGCAATGGGAATTAACGGAAAAACAACCGAAGTCGACAAGGAAGTGGTGGTTTCTTTCAAAGCTCCGGAAAACTTAGTGGTGGTTATTACAAATGACCTCGCGATTTCTAAAAAAGTAACCGTTAAAGCAACCGCAGATTTTGCCTTGTTTTATGACGTTTATTTTGGAGAACCCGGAAAACCGGATCCAATTTCGGCAAATGATGGTGAATCTGTTTCGTATACGTATCAGAATGCCGGAGTTTATACCATCAGGGTAGTTTCTAAAAGTGCTGCCATTCAGACTACAGAATATACGGCAGAGTTTGAAGCAAAGCTTATTCTAAATCCAACGGCATCTGCTCCAACACCTCCGAACAGACAGGCGGGAGATGTGATTTCTATTTATGGTTCTAAATACACGAATGTTGCCGGAACGAATTATTTCCCGGATTGGGGTCAGGCAGGCCAGGGCAGCAGCTGGGGCGAGTTTGATCTGAATGGAGATAAGATGTTGAGTTATATTAAATTAAGTTATCAGGGAATTGCACTGGCAGATAATACTTCTATAGATGTTTCCGGTATGGATTTTATTCACCTGGATGTCTGGACCGCAGACGTGCAGAAACTTGAAACTTCTTTAATTAGTAAAACAGCCGCGAACGGAGAAAGACCGGTTACAAAAGATCTTGTTGCCAATCAGTGGACCAGTATCGATATTCCTATTTCGGCCTTTACAAGCCAGACCGGATTCACTGTGGCGGATATTTTTCAGTTGAAACTGGTAGGAACACCCTGGGCTGCAGGAACTGTCTTTATAGATAATATTTATTTCTACAAAGAACCTGCCGAGTCGATTGCAATACCTCTTGATTTTGAATCTTCTGCCCTGACGTATGCCTGGGGTGGTTTTGGAAATGTTGATGCAGCTATTGTTACAAACCCAAATAAAACGGGAGCAAATCTATCTGATAAGGTTTTAAAACTGGATAAGAAAACAGGTGCAGAAGTTTGGGGCGGAGCAAGTTTAAATCTTGAAAGTACCTTAGATTACACCAAAGGAACTACGGTAAAAGTAAATGTATGGTCACCAAAAGTCGGAGCCGATATTTTATATAAAATGGAAGTTTCAACCTCTCCAAAAGACGGAAACGGAAATCCAACTGTTTTTATAGAAGTGCATGCCGCAACAACAGTAGCCAATGCATGGCAGGTGCTGACTTATGATTTAACGACTGCACCCGGTTTTAGTACAGCTAACAAATATGACAGAGTAATTTTATTCCCTGACTTTGGACAAACGGGAACAGGGGCAACCTATTACTTTGATGATATAAAACAATCCAATTAAAAGAAGAAATCATGAACAAAAAAATAATCATAAAGATAGTATCCTTATTTGCGATTCTCTTGATGACGGGTTGTCAAAAAGATGATTTTACGTTCGGATCATTAGAGGCACCGGCCAATCTTGAGGTGACTTTTGATATAGTAGGTAAAACAGCCCAGGCTCCTTATGGAGACGGAACAGGAAAGGTGAACTTTAAAGCAACAGCCGATAATGTAATCTCTTATAAATATGTTTTTAGTGACGGTGGTGTAGATAACGCACCCAACGGAATGACTGAAAAAAGGTTTAACAAGACAGGAATAAACAAATATACTGTTACCGTTATTGCCTATGGAAAAGGTGGTGTATCGACCAATATAACAACTGAACTTGAGGTTTTTAGTGACTTTAGAGATGATCAGGCTGTACAGTTTTTAACAGGCGGAACATCTAAAAAATGGTATTGGGCCGCTTCAGAAGCTGCACACTTAGGGGTAGGACCAAACGATAGTAATGCAGAGAAAAACTGGATTCCGGATTATTATAAAGCGGCTCCTTTTGAAAAAGCAGGTTCTCCGACAAGCAGCTGTTTATACGAAAATGTACTGACATTCTCTTTAGTGGGTGAACAATTGAAATTTGAACTGGATAACGGCGGTGCTACTTTCTTTAATGCTTCTTTCGAAAGTGTCGGAGGCGGAAGCTCAGGTTCTGATGCCTGTCTGCCCTACAATACAGGCGGGGTTAAAACAGTTTTATTAGGGCCTTCAGAATCAGTAGTGATGAAGAATCCAAATCACGCACAGCAAACCAGAGGAACCATGCTGAATTTCTCTGATGGAGGTTTTATGGGTTATTATATCGGACAAAGTTCATACGAGATTTTATCGATCACAGAAAACAGAATGACGGTAAGAGCAGTAATGGGAGGGAATTCATCTCTGGCCTGGTATCATACCTTTACCACGACACCGCCAAACCAGAATCCGCCAACTACAGATTATACCAATCTGGTATGGTCAGACGAGTTTAATACAGATGGCGCTCCGGATGCTTCAAAATGGGTATACGATTTAGGAAATGGCGATAATGGATGGGGAAATAGTGAAAAACAAAACTATACCAATTCTGCCAGCAACGTAATTGTACAAGGCGGAAACTTAAAAATAACGGCTAAAAAAGAAGCTTCAGGCGGATTTAATTATTCATCAGCCAGATTAAAATCAGAAGGTAAATATGATTTTACGTATGGTAAAGTGGAGATTCGTGCGAAACTTCCAATAGGAGGAGGAACCTGGCCGGCAATCTGGATGCTGGGGGCCAATTATGCCACCAATGCCTGGCCTTCCTGTGGTGAAATTGATATTATGGAACATGTAGGGAACAGTCAGAACCTCATTCACGGCACACTTCATTATCCCGGACATTCAGGAGGAAACGGCGATACCGGTTCTAAAACCATTCCGAATGTTTCTACAGAGTTCCATGTTTATAAAACCATCTGGTCACCGGCATCGGTAAAAATTTATGTAGATGACGAATTAATTCATTCTGTTGTGAATGAGGCTTCCCTGCCATTCAATAAGGATTTCTTCCTGATTTTGAATGTCGCCATGGGAGGTAATTTTGGAGGCAATATTGATGCTGCTTTTACACAATCTTCTATGGAGATTGATTATGTAAGGGTCTATCAATAGATTGTTAATTAATTAGTAAGAATGAAAAGAGAAGGTCAGTGTAAGGCTGGCCTTCTTAATTTTAGTAATTTTAAAACGATACTATGAAAAAAGTAGTTGTACTATTATTCATCAGTAGTTTTTGTTTTGCACAAAAAGTCAATCGAAAGCTTATCTGGGAAGAAAATTTTAATAAAAAGAAAATAAATGAGTCCTTCTGGAACTTCGAGCTTGGCGACGGCTGCCCGGACTTATGTGGCTACGGTAATAATGAAAGGCAAATTTATACCAAAACCAATCATATACTAAAGGACGGAAATTTAATTATAGAAGCCAGAAAAGAAGGAACTACCTATACTTCGACAAAAATCACAACAAAAGGAAAGAAAGAATTTAAGTATGGACGAATAGAAGCAAGGGCAAAACTGCCTGTCGGACATGGTTTGTGGCCTGCATTCTGGATGTTAGGCGCCAATATTGATGAAGTGAAATGGCCCAAAACAGGAGAAATTGATATTTTGGAATACATAGGCAGGGATCCTCACATGGTTTACACCACTCTGCATACCCAGGACAGTCACGGGAATACAATCAATACCAAAAGAACAGAATTCCCAACAATTGAAGAAGGATATCATGTATATGCCATAGAATGGTCGAAAGATAAAATAGAGTTCTTTGTAGACACTACTTTGGTCTATACTTTTAACCCTCAGGTGAAAGACGAAAATACCTGGCCCTTTGACAAACCATTTTACATTATTATCAATTTAGCAATAGGTGGAAATTTTGGCGGACCTGATGTAGACGATGCTGTATTGCCGCAAAAATATTATATAGATTATGTTCGTGTCTACGAATAACGACTAAAAATGCTATAAATAGTACTAAAAAAAGAAGGCGTAACTTGTTTAAATTAAGTAGTTTAAGTTGTTTTGTCTTCTTTTTTTAAATGTTAAAACGCTCCCGTTATTTGGTAATTTTAAAGACTTTACGTGTATTTTTTAATTTTAATTTACATTAATTACCATTTTATTATTAATTATTTGTTGTTTGTATTTGCTTTTTAAAATAAATATTTGTTAAATTTGAACAGATATTAACAAAACCATAAAAAAGATCCGCCTATTACATAAAATTACTTTTTAGAAAAAAATTACTCCAAATTTTAAACAGAAACTAAAAAAGTAGTATTATGGCTGATCTGCATATTCCAGACGCTCTATTAGTAAAAAATTATGTTGAAGGCAATGAAAATGCTTTAGCGACATTAATTAAAAGACACGAGTCTAAGATATATGGATTTATATATTCAAAGATTGCTGATAGAGATATTTCAAACGACATTTTTCAGGATACTTTCATCAAGGTAATCAAAACACTTAAAAGTAACTCCTATAACGAAGAAGGTAAATTTCTGCCCTGGGTGATGCGTATTTCCCATAATTTAATTGTAGACCACTTCCGCAAAAACAAAAAAATGCCGATGTACAGAGAAACAGAAGAGTTTTCTATCTTCTCTGTGATGTCTGATGATTCCTTAACCATCGAAAATAAGATGATTTTTGATCAGGTTGAAGTAGATCTTAAAAAAATAATTGAAGAGCTTCCTGAGGATCAAAAAGAGGTTCTTGTGATGCGTATGTATCAGGATATGAGCTTTAAGGAAATATCAGAACTGACCGGCGTAAGTATCAATACCGCATTAGGAAGAATGCGTTATGCATTAATGAATCTGAGAAAAATAATTGACAAACATCAAATTATTTTAACCAACTAATACTATTTTGAGTATTAGCCCGTTATACTATTATAAAACACTTTCATGGTATGGCGAAAATTTACTCTAAAAAAGCATTAGCTTCTAAAAACTTAAAACCAAAAAAAGAAGTCGTTTCTTTTTTATTAAATTACTCACAAGCGTTGACGGTTGTGAAAACAAAAGGAAAAAGTTTTGATATTATAGCTAATTAAACAGCCCGCTGCTATGGTCGGATGTTTATTTCGAAAGAAAAACCAAATGGTCGTTTTGGTTGAAAGCTCACTATTTGTATGCAAGTACAGATAGTGAGTTTTTTTTTGTCTAAAATCGGATTCATTGATTTGCTTCTCCTAAATACATAAGAATTATAATACTTTACATTAATAAATAAAATTATTTATAGTCAAACAGGAACGTTATTTGTAGTAAATAACTTTTTATTTTTGTTTGTAATGTAGGTTATTGGTTATTTTATACGGAACGTTATCTTTTAGTTAAAAAATTGTTTGTATTTAATTTGTCTATTCAGTTTTTAATTTTATTTTAGTTAAAAATAAATTGTTTGTAATAAATAATTAATAAAAAGGTATTTATAGTTTAAATATTGTTAAAATGATATGTTTTTTGTAGATATGTCTAAGAAGTAGCCACAGATCTTTAACCCCCTTAAAATATTTAATATGATAAAAAACTACACTAATTAATTTGTTCAGTTTGATAAACTTTTGAATCCGGTATCGGAATTAGAAGAAAATGCAATTTTGCTTAAAGAAAAATTCCGGATCAAAATCCTGCTTTATCCGGAGATAAAAAACATGTACTCAAAATCCTGAGAACTTTAAGCGTG
The DNA here is from genome assembly GCF_020991415.1 of Flavobacterium sp. ENC. GTDB lineage: Bacteria > Bacteroidota > Bacteroidia > Flavobacteriales > Flavobacteriaceae > Flavobacterium. Next base: position 394,266 of record NZ_JAJMOY010000004.1, read on the forward strand.
CTGTTTTTTGCGAAAATTGCTCAGGAAATTAACACCAAAAACTATTTAACCATCAAACCTAAGTTCAAATGAAAATGAAATATATAATACTATCAATAGTATTGATAAATGTTGGCATGCATGCTCAAAATGCACAAATTAAAGAAGCTCAGTCTGTTTTTGAAAAAGGTAATCCACAAAATGCAATAGCGATATTGAATAAAACAGAATATATGATCCTTAATGCACCTGATGAAGACAAATCTGATTTTTATTTTCTGAAAGGAAATGTATTAAAGGATTTAGCAACTAAAGATATAGACGCGGCCAATAACTTTACCCTCGCTTCACAAGCCTATCAGGATGTGATGTTATATGAAAATGAATCCGGAAAATATAAATCCAGTGTAAAAGCCGGTACAGCCTTAAAACAAATGAAATCGAGCCTTGTAAATGGGGCAATGAATGATTTTAAGGCAGGTAAGTTTAAAGAAAGCGCAGAAAAGAGCTTTAAGGTGTATTTGTTTGATAAAAAAGATACCCTGAATTTGTACAATGCAGCTGCTGCCTCTGTAAATGCAGAAGATTATGATTCTGCTATTAAATATTACGAACAGTTGAAAAAGATTAACTTTTCCGGAAAAGGGATTCTTTATTATGCTACAAATAAAAAAACAAAAGAAGAAGATACCTTTATTTCACCAAAAGCCAGACAATCGGCTATTGACGCCGGGCTTTATGAGAAACCGAGAACAGAATCTGTTCCTTCAAAAAAAATAGAAGTCAATAAAAACCTGGCTTATTCGTATCTGGAGAAAAAAGATTACGTCAAAGCAGAAACAACATACAATAGTATTCTGGAGATAGATCCTAATTGTGTTGATGCTTACGTTAATCTGGCGTACTTAAAACTGGAATTAAAAAAGGCCTTAGCGGAAGAAATTTCAGCTTTAGGAACCAGTCCGAAAGAAATGCAGCAATACGATAAACTAAACGCTAAAAAAGATGATATTGCCAGAAGTGCCATTCCTTATCTTAAAAAAGCACTTCTTATTGAGCCTAAAAATGAATCTGTTGCAAAAACACTTTTAGGTGTTTACAGATCACTTGATATGACAGCGGAATACAATTCCTTAAAAGCGGGAATGTAGGTTGTTGAGGTTAAAGTTACAAAGGTGCAAAGGTTTCTTTGCGCCTTTGATTTTTAGGAATACAATAAAATAAAGCGTAACGGAAATTCTGTTGCAATTATTACTTTATTTGGAATTACTTCACCTTACTCATTTCATTGATAATCGATTTCTTTCCAATCGTTCTCGTAATGATATCTTTTTCTAAACTCCAGCCACGGGCAGGGGAGTATTCACGACCGTACCAGATAATTTGTAAATGCAAATCATTCCATAATTCTCTTGGGAATAATCTTTTGGCATCTTTTTCTGTTTGTACCACATTCTTTCCATTCGAAAGATTCCATCTGTACATCAATCGGTGAATGTGTGTGTCAACCGGAAAAGCAGGAACTCCAAAAGCCTGTGACATAACAACACTTGCTGTTTTATGACCAACGGCAGGCAATTCCTCCAGTGCCTCAAAACTCTGCGGTACTTTTCCGTCGTGTTTGTCAATAAGGATATGCGATAAACCATAGATTCCCTTAGATTTCATCGGAGACAGTCCGCAAGGGCGAATAATTTCCTTAATTTCTTCCACGGACATTTTTATCATATCGTACGGATTATCAGCCTTCGCAAAAAGGATGGGTGTAATTTGATTCACGCGGACATCAGTACATTGTGCCGATAATAAAACAGCGATCAATAAGGTATAAGGGTCTTTGTGATCAAGAGGGACAGGTATAGTAGGGTAGAGTTCTTTTAACGTATTTATAACAAATTGTACGCGGGCTTCTTTATTCATTTCCGTATTTTTAATCCCGTAAAAATAATGAATTATAAGTTAAAAGCAGGAAGTTATGTGTTATGCGTTATGAGTTTTAAATATAATCCAAAAACAATAATCTTTATTCTCTACTCTATATTCTTTACTCTAAAATCTAAAATCAACAATCTAAAATCAATATAAATGATAACATTAAAAAAAGGCGATAAAGCCCCGCAGTTTTCAGGAACAGACCAGGATGGAAAAGTACATACACTGGCAGATTATGCCGGGAAAAAATTAGTTGTTTTTTTCTATCCAAAAGCAAGCACACCGGGCTGTACAGCAGAGGCATGTGACTTACGGGATAATTTCGAGCGCTTTAAAGCGAATAACTATGAACTTCTGGGTGTAAGTGCCGACAGTCAGAAAGCACAGGGGAAATTCAAAGACAAATACGAATTTCCTTTTCCGTTAATTGCCGACGAAGATAAAACGGTAATTAATGCTTTTGGAGTTTGGGGCCCTAAGAAATTCATGGGAAAAGAATACGACGGAATCCACAGAACCACTTTTGTAATTGATGAAAACGGAATCATAGACGAAGTGATCGAAAATGTAAAAACAAAAGAACACGCAGCGCAGATTTTGAAATAGTTTTTTTTGTTTAAAGTTTCATGTTTCAGGTTTCATGTTTCAGGTTTTATCCTGGCGTGTAATTTTAACCGCAAAGCACGATAAGAAACCGCAAAGTTCGCAAAGCTGGATGAACACCAAGCTTTGCGAACTTTGCGTATTTAAATAGCTACTATAAAAAAAAAAGACCTTACGCTAAAATCTTACGCATTTGAAAACATGAAACACGAAACAAAGAAAACCTAAAACAAAATAAACCTGAAACAAAGAAAACCTGAAACCTGAAACAAAAAAAAAACCTGAAACAAAAAAAAATCCCAAAAAAGAAATTTTCTTTTTTGGGATTTTTTTTAAATCCTAAGTGTTTTGTTCTAATTCTTTCTCGGGGTGATAGCCGAAAAGGTGGTGTTCTTTTATGATTTCTGCAACTCCGGAAGGCAGCATAGGTTCCCAGCCGGATTTTCCCTGACTGATCATTTTCAGGACTTCACGTGAGAATACATTTAATATTTCGTGGTTGTAATCTACAATATCGACTACTTTTCCATTGAATTTAAAGAATTTATATAATTCCTTCATTCTCGGATGTACTTTTAGATTGTCAGACGTAATAATCTCTCCATTATCACCCAACATCGGATACAAAAAGACTTTCATATCGCGGTAGAATAATTTTCCAAAAGCTTCCAGGATTCCACCACTCAGGTGACGGTAATATTTCTCGTCAAAAATATCAATCAAGTTATTTACCCCCATTGCTAATCCCATTCTGGCTTTAGTATAATTGGCAAAATATTCCACTACTTTATAATATTCCTGGAAATTAGAAATCATAACCGTTTGCCCTAATGAACAAAGTAATTCTGCCCTGTCCATGAAATCACGTTCGTCAATTTCACCGTCCGAACGTAAATTGGAAAGGGTAATTTCAAAAACGACCAAAGTATTGTCTTTTTCAACCTTGTTTTCATCAAGAAACATTTTTAATGATTTCTCGTACATGTCAAGGTTTACATTTGTAACAGGACGAAAACTTCCTCTGAAAGCAAGGAGATTTTTTTTGTATAAAACGGCAGCCGGTAGAACATTTTTCCCTTCAGGATTAAACATTACGGCATCTGTCATTCCGTTTTTAACCAGTTGTAAACTCATCAGACGATTATCAACATCTGCAAAACGAGGTCCTGAGAAGTTAATGGTGTCAATTTCGAGTTGGTCTTTGTCTAAGTGATCGTATAAGTAACGAAGTAATCGTTTTGGATCGTTGTATTTGTAAAAAGCACCGTAAATTAAGTTTACACCTAAAATCCCGAGTGTTTCCTGTTGCAGTCTTGCGTCAGTCTCTTTAAAACGAATGTGAAGAATAATTTCGTTGTAAGCCTCGTCCGGTTCTATCTGGTATCGGATTCCAACCCAGCCGTGACCTTTAAATTGTTTTGCAAAATCTATAGTGGCAACAGTGTTGGCGTAGCTAAAGAAAAGTTTGTTGGGGTGTTTTTCGCGGCTCAGACGTTCTTCGATAAGTTCGCCTTCGAAAGTTAACATCTTTTTAAGCCTGTTTTCTGTTACGTACCTTCCGTCGCCTTCAATTCCGTAAACAGCATCACTAAAATCTTTGTCATAGGCAGACATCGCTTTTGCAATTGTTCCCGATGAACCTCCGGATCTGAAAAAATGCCTGACTGTTTCTTGTCCGGCGCCGATTTCAGCAAATGTTCCGTAAATATTCTCGTTTAAATTAATGCGTAACGCTTTGTCTTTTATAGAAGGAATCTGTTCGATGACCTTGTCACCTTTGAGTTTTATTTCTGTACCCATTTTATTTTAAATAGATTTGTTACAAAGTTAGCAAATTAGGCTTCTAATGAAAGAGAAATAATCCTATTTTTGTAAAAAAATTAAGTTCAATTGAAGATCTATTTTTTAGGTACTGGTACTTCCCAAGGCATCCCAATTATTGGGGTCGACCATCCTGTTTGTAATAGCACTGATGCTAAGGACAAAAGGCTCCGCGTGTCCATCTGGATCACTTGGGACACACATTCGTATGTCATAGATTGCGGGCCTGATTTCAGGCAGCAGATGCTTTCCTGCGGATGCCGCAAGCTGGATGCTATTTTATTTACCCATGAACATGCCGATCATACGGCAGGTTTAGACGATATCCGCCCTTTTAATTTCAGGCAGGGTGAAATTCCTGTTTATGCACATCAGCGCGTTATAGACAATCTCAGAAGGCGTTTTGAATATGTTTTCGAAACCGTAAATAAATATCCGGGTGCTCCAAGCGTAAAAACTATCGAAGTTAAAAACGATGAGCCTTTTGCTATCGGTGATAAAACAGCAATTCCGGTAAATGTCATGCATGGCGACCTGCAGGTTTTCGGATATCGAATTGATGATTTTGCCTACCTCACAGACGTGAAAACCATTCACGAAACCGAAGTTAAAAAGCTGAAGAACCTGAAAGTTTTGGTTGTCAACGCTTTGCGTGTAGAACCTCATGATACCCACTTCAACTTGCAGGAAGCCCTTGATTTTATTGATTTGGTAAAACCTGAAGTGGCTTATTTAACACACATCAGCCATGTATTGGGTTTTCACGAAGAAGTGCAGCGACAGCTTCCTGAAAATGTTTTTCTGGCTTACGATAATTTAGAAATTACAATTTAATTATATTACAAAATGAAAAAATCCTTAATGCTTTATCTTTTTATCCTTGCGATATTAATGAATGTTTTTACCTATATGTTTTACAGCCGAGAAGTAAAATTCGGGCAGGAACGATATGATAAAACAACCAAAAAGCTAAGAGACAGCATAAATATGGTAACGACAAAACTGACAGAGGCGAATTATTTTTCCCTTGAAAACAACGAAAATGCGCAGAACTATTTTGATAACAGCGCTTCCGGTGGAAAAGTTATTCTCTACGAAAAATTAATTCCGGTGGTAACCGAAAAATTACTGGATTACAATTCCAATCCAAACGGAAATCCGTACACAGGACAGGACAAAATTGAAGGTAAAAAATTCATCATCAATAAAGTTAAAATACTAAACCACAGATGGATTATTGCAGATTACAGCAATGGCGAATATTGGGGAGAAGTGTTATTGAAATACTTTGTTGCTGATGATGAAAGTATTAGTTTTGAGGTAAACCAGTCTTTGCTGTACCAGAAATAAAGTTTACAGTTTTCAGTCGCAGTTTTCAGTCTGAATACTGAGACTGAATACTGAGACTGAACACTGAGACTGATTACTGAGGCTAAAAACTGCGACTGAAAACCGCGACTAAGAACTACAAAGCCAGCCACTTCTTAAAATCAAAGAAATTCTGAGGTGCAACCCCGTGACCAACAGGATATTCCTTGTAAGTAACCGGAATATTTAATTTTTCTAAAATTGAAGGTGTTTTTCTCGCCCAGTCAATCGGAATGACCTGATCGACAGTTCCGTGAGAAGCAAATATTTTCAGGTTTGTAAAGTCATTTTGTTCAAAACCTTCCCTGATGATTTCTTCATTAAAATAACCACTCATCGCAACTACTTTCTGAATTTTTTCAGGATAAGAAAGCGCTACTGCATAACTCAGAATAGAACCCTGACTGAAGCCAATTAAAGTTACATTAGCGGGATCGATAGGATAATTCGCTACTAATTCATCGATAAATCCAGCGATTACATCACGTGACGTTTTAGCTTGTTCGTTATCTGAAAATTTGTTCTGATCTGCATCAAAATTAATAGCGTACCAGGCGTATGCACCATATTGCAAATCATAAGGCGCTCTTGCTGAAATCACATAATAATTGTCCGGCAGTTCTGTTGCAAACGAAAACAAATCAGCCTCGTTGCTGCCATAACCGTGTAATAAAAGTAAAACGGGATTTTTGTCTAAGATAACTTTTGGTTCCTGTATTTTATATTCTAAAGATAGATTCATTTTTTTAATTGTGAATTGTGAGTTGTGAATTGTAAATTTTCAACCTTGATAAAAGAGTTATTGGAATTTGGAATTTAAAAAAGTTGGAATTTTCCTATCCGATGGATCTAAACCATTTCTGAAAAAGATTTCCAACCAAAGGAATCGGTCTTGTCTGTCCCTGAATAGCACTAAAAATGCCGTACGTCCAAAGAATTGAAATACAAATCCACATTGGGAAAGTGATGAAAAAGCTGTCGAAATTGCTGATAATAGCTCCAAATGAAATGAAAGCCAGCGATAAACCCAACGCCTGACGAATGTGAAAAGAGGCAAAACTATTTTTATTTTCAGAGTTCATGGACATTGCAATTAAAACGCCAATTATTAAGATGTAACTGGTAATGGCAATTGATTTTCCCTCTTCGATCGAATTATTCATGTGATTATTTTGTGATAACAAGTTGATTTTGATTTAAAATTCCATAAACAGCACCTTTTATTTCTGTTCCTAAAAATGCAGAATTTTTAGATTTGGAAAGAATATTTTCTTTTGTAAAAGTGGATTTTCCTTCGGTGGTGAAAAACGTAAAATTAGCTTTGGAACCTTCGGCAACTGTATTGTTTTCAATTCCAAAAACAGTTTTTCCTGAAGTCAGTTTTTCGATTACCGTTTCTAAAGGTAAAACGGTCAGTAAGGCTCCAAAAGCACTTTCGAGTCCAATGGTACCATTTTTAGCCGTATCAAATTCCATTTTCTTGAACTCAATGTCAATCGGATTGTGATCTGAAGTAATCATATCGATTGTTCCATCCAAAACAGCATCAACAAGGGCAATTCTGTCCGCTTCAGCGCGTAGAGGCGGCGTAACTTTATATCGGGTGTCAAAACCTTCTAATTTTTCATCATTTAAAACCAGATGGTGGACGGCAACACTGCAGGTAACGTTGAGGCCTTTTGCTTTCGCCTCCTTAATCATAGCAGCAGATTTTGCTGTAGAAATAGTCGGTATATGAAGTTTTCCTCCGGTATATTCCAGTAAAAACAAATTTCGGGAAATTTCTAATTCCTCGGCTAAGTTAGGAATTCCCTTTAAACCTAAGCGGGTAGAAACAATTCCTTCATTGGCAACACCATTTCCTTTTATGTTGGCATCCTGTGAATACGAAATGACCAAACCATCGAAATCCTGCACATATTGCAAAGCTATTTTAAGAAGGTTGGCATTGTCAAGGCTTTTAATATAATCCCCAAAAGCAACAGCTCCTGATTTTTTCATGTCAAATAATTCCGCCATATCTTTTCCTTCACTGGCTTTGGTCAAAGCTCCGATCGGGAAAAGTTCCGTGGCAAAACCATTTGCTTTGCTTTTTACAAAATTGATCTGTGACTGATTGTCGATAACCGGGAAGGAGTTGGGTTGCAGTGCAATGCCCGTAAAACCGCTTTTCGCAGCAACATTCAATCCGTTTGCAATCGTTTCCCTGTCTTCATAACCTGGTTCTCCAAATGAAACACTGCTGTCAAACCAGCCTTGGGAAAGATGCAAATTATCGAATTTCACTTCGATGGTATCCTCAATATCAAGAATTGAAGGTCCTATTTTTTCTATAATACCATCTGCAATTAAAAGATCAACGGTCTTGTTGTGAAAAGAACTTGTGGAGTCGATAATTTTGGCGCTTCTGATGATTATTTTCATATGTAGAGAATTTATTTTATTCTAAAAATTGTATTTATAGCTCCCTGTTTTGTCATTTCGACGAAGGAGAAATCGCATCAAATATTCCTTGCAGTGCGTTCTCAGCCTGTGTGATTTCTCCTTCGTCGAAATGACAATCGTGTGCAAACTTTACTTTACAAACTTGATAATTGCCATTTCCAATGCTAAAAATAACAGGGCAAAGATAACAAACCATTTCCAAATCTGGCTGTCAGTCCGCTCAGTTTGTAGCGTGTTAAAAATAGTCGAAAGGGTATCGGCCGTTTTAAAATCCGAAATCACATTTGTATTGGCATGGCTTAAGTCACTTTCGCTTCGTTTGTAATTGAAACTCAGATTTTCTACCCAGTTTTTTTTATCAAAAGCACTATAATTTCCGGCTGTTTCAGGGAAATCATTAAATACTAATTTTACCTTATTATTCAATATCTGCTGGATCGGAATAAAGGAATCGTCATTTCCTTTTATTTCTAAAATGGCATCTTTTGTCAGTAAAACATCAACGAAATAAGGCTGATTGTTTCCAATTGTCAGTGCATTAACTCCGGTTTTTTGATTGTTTTGTCCCATTTTGTAAAAGAGAGGAACAATTAAAGGCGACTGCTGAAAGTTTGAATTCACACTATTAAGAGGTGCCGAAAAAACAGAAACTGACGAAACCGGATTCTGAACCATGGTCAGGAATACACTTTGGTCTTCATAAGATAAAACTGCCGGATAAGGATTTGAAATTTCAAAGGATTGCGCAGTTTTCGGGTATTGAAAATTCGTAATTTTATTTTCAAAAACACCTGAGAACAAAGGATGGTCAAAGTTAATTTTAGTAATCAGCTTACTGGTATTCTGAAGGCTTTTAAACTGAATTTTTCCAAAATTGCCCAGAAAAGTATTCAGATTGCTAAGCGAACTTTTTTCGGAAGGTATGATGACTAAATTCCCGCCTTTTGATACAAATGCTTTCAGGGTTGTCTGTAAAGCCTGAGGCACTTCCTCCAGTTCATTTAGAACAATAGTATTTTGTTTTTCTAAACTGTTGTAATCCAGATTGCTGAGCGAATAGTTGTTATAGCTGAACTCGGCCTGCGTATAAATTCTCGATAAGAACTTACTTTTTTCCGGATCTCCAATGCTGATTACATTTGTTTTCTTTGTTTTTGAAATACTAAAATAAAGCTTGTTGTCATAACTCAAACCATTGTCTTCAATGGTTACGTAACCGTGAAAAGCTTCCTTGGGGATTGTAAAATTGATTTTCTTTTTCTTGTTGTCAAAATTGATGATGGTCTTTGCAATCAGTTTGTTCTGATTGTAAAGGGCCATCGAAACTGGTTTAAAATCCTCGCCGTAAGCCGATAAATTTACACTGATTTCATAAAAATTTTCCAAAGTCTGATTGATGAAAACACTGTCAATCGATATGTTGTTTTTTTGTTCCGCCTCCGGAATTATAAAATAAGGCTGCTCTTCGGGATCAATATTTTTTATATCTTTTTCAGTCAGGCCAACCGCATCGGTAATAACAACAATATCTTTTTTATGGGCCGATTTATGCGCTTTTATTTTGGCAATTATTGCCGAAAGTTCAAACGGAGTTGCGCTGTATTTGAGATTTTGCAGAGCACTTTTGGATGATTTAATATCGGTATTCCAATAGTTTTCAGTATTGGTAAGCAACGAAAATTCTACTGTTTCCGGGGTGTTTTCGAGTAATTCCTGAACGGCACGTTTTAATAATTCACCCTTTTTTCCTTTTGCCTGCATACTAAAGGAATTGTCAAGGACAATATACATTTCGTTCGAGACATTTTTACTGTCTTTGGCTTCAAAAAAAGGCTGGGCAAAGGCAAAAATGGCAAAAGCCAATAATAGGAGACGCGTAGCCAGTAATAACCTTTTCTTGATTTTAGAGCTTTTACGGGTCTGAATGGAAAGTTCTTTCAGGAAGCGAACGTTAGTAAAATAAGAGGTTTTAAAACGTCGTAATTGAAACAAATGCACCAAAACTGGAACAATCAATAAAAACAGAAAGTATAGAATTTCGGGGTGTTTAAAATGCATTCTGGCTTAGATTTACTTCACTACGTTTGATTTCGTGAAGATACTGGTCAAAAATACAAATTTTTAGTTAAACGAAATACGGAATGTTTCTTAAACCATATAAGTCATGTAAGTTCATATAATTTTTTCACCAACAAATAACATTAAACTATAATCGCTTAAATACTTAAAGGGTTTAAAATGCAGTTACGGCTTGAAAAATATAAATTTATACCGATGTAGCTTAAACCATATAAGTCATGTAAGTTCATATAATTTTTTCACGAACAAACATCATCCGCTTATTATCTCTTAAATTACTTATACGGTTAAAAGGAAGGTATTTGAAAAATGTAACTTTTGAAAATTCATTTGTAACAAAAAAAGAACTTCCAAAAGAGAATATTGAGTATTTTAGCTAATTCAAAAAACAAATCAAAAATATGAAAAGATTATATATGCTTCTTTTTTCAACTTTAGTCTTTACTGCTTTACAGGCTCAGAATAAATTCAATTTACTGGTAGGAACCTATACCAACACTTGTGAAAGTAAAGGAATTTATGTGTACGAATTTAATGCAGCTACGGGTGAATTTAAATTGAAAAACAGCTCAGAAAACGTATTAAGTCCAAGTTATTTGTCTGTTTCTGCAGATAATAAATTTATTTATGCGGTGAATGAAAACGGAACTCAAAGTACTGCAAGTGCTTTTGGGTATAATGCCAAATCTGGAAAACTTACCTTTTTAAATAAAAATGATGCTATGGGAGCTGATCCGTGTCATTTGATTAACGATGCTCAGAATGTAATTGTAGCGAATTATTCAGGAGGAAGTATTGCTGTATTTAAGAAAAATGCCGATGGAAGCATAACGGAGGCACAACAATTAATTCAGCATGAAGGAAAAGGTCCAAATGCCGCGCGTCAGGAGAAAGCACACGTTCATATGGTTGTTTTTTCACCGGATAAAAAGTTTGTTTTATCGAATGATCTAGGTGAGGATAAGATTTTTATTTACAAATACAATCCAACGGCTAAACATGAAATCCTAACACTAAAAGGAACAGTTGACGTAAAAGCAGGAAGCGGCCCGAGACATTTGACTTTTAGTAAAGACGGAAAATTTGTATATCTGGTTCAGGAATTAGACGGGACACTAACAAGTTTTAGTTATGATAAAACAGGAAACTTAAAAGTAATCGGAGCAACGAGTATCCTCGCCAAGGATTTTAAAGGAGGTACAGGTGCCGCTGCTATCAAAATTTCGCCTGACGGAAAATTTTTATATGTAACTGATCGTGTAGACGCCAACAATATTTCGGTTTATAAAATCCTAAAAGACGGAAAAATAGAGCTAGTTGAACAAATAAGCACCTTAGGAAAAGGACCAAGGGACTTTGCTATTGATCCAACCGGAAATTACCTTTTGGTAGGCCATCAGTACACCAACAATATCATAATCTTTAAAAGAGATAAAACCACAGGAAAACTGACAGATACAGGTAAAAAAATAGAACTGTGTTCGCCGGTTGGATTGGTTTTTACGAAAATATAAGTTGTTAAGGCTCAAAGGTACAGAGAGACAAAGGTTCAAAGGCTAAAAAATAAAGGCTCAAAAGTGAAGAAGGATAAGTTAAAAAAAACTTTGAACCTCTGCACCTTTGAGCCTTTGAACCTTAAAAAAAAACTATTTATTCTTATCTTTTCTCTTCTTATCCCTCGTTTTCAGCATATTTCTGTTAACAGAACCATGTGTTTTCTTTTTGGTTTTGGAAGGACCTCCAAGGTTTACTTTTTTATTCTTTTTATCTTTTTCGTGGAAAGCACCATCTCCGTTAAGTTTTTGTTTTTTCATTAAAAACTTAATCGGCTGCTTGTCTTTTTCAGGTTCAATCAGCTTAGAAGAAATCTCTACTTCTTCCGGGAAATCAGCAATTGAAAGTTCCTGGTTCATTAGGACTTCCACTTCCACTTTGAATTCTTCTTCACGTGGCGTGATAAAGCTAATGGCAGTTCCCGTAGCATCTGCACGACCGGTACGTCCAATTCGGTGCATATATAATTCAGGGAATTCCGGAAGTTCAAAGTTGATAACATGTGAAATGTTCGAAATATCCAGACCTCTGGCCATAATATCAGTCGTAATCAGTCCGCGAAGGTTGCCTTCCTGAAATTCAGCCATCGTGCTCAAACGGTAATTTTGCGATTTATTGGAGTGAATTACCCCAAACTGACCTTCAAAATCTTCTTCGATACGAGTATGAAGCATATCTGAAATCTTTTTATTGTTCACAAAAACCAAAACACGTTCCATGCTTTCGTTTGTTTCCAATAAATGTTTCAGTAAGTTCACTTTAGTATTAAAGTTCGGAACATTATAAGTAATCTGTGTAATATTTTCAAGTGGAGTTCCTGAAGCAGCTAGTGTAACCTCTTCCGGAAAATCAAAAAAGTCATTCAGGACCGCATCGACTTCATCCGTCATTGTGGCGGAGAATAAGATGTTTTGACGTTTGGTTTTCATCATCGCCAAAAGTGCTGTCAATTGTGTTCGGAAACCTAAATTCAGCATTTCATCAAACTCATCAATTACTAATTTTTGAGTTTCATCAAAACGAATTACGGCATCCAAAGCCAAATCCATCGTACGCCCGGGAGTTCCGACTAAAATATCAACTCCTTCGTAAACGGCTTTTTTCTGTGTATTGATATTGACACCACCAAAGATACCAAGTGTCTTAACCGACATGTATTTGGTTAATTTCTCTATTTCTTCTACTACCTGAACAACTAATTCACGGGTAGGAACCAGTACAACTATTTTTGGCGTATTGGTTGGGGTAAATTTATATAATTTTAAAAGAGGCAGTAAATAGGCAAATGTTTTACCGGTACCGGTCTGTGCAATTCCCATCATATCGCGACCTGACATAATCACAGCAAAGGATTTTTCCTGAATTGGAGTTGGTGTAACAAAACCCAATTCGTCGATTGCTTTTTGTAGTGATTTTGGAAGATTGAATTTTTCGAAAGTGCTCATTTACATTAAATTTTGTGCAAATGTACGTTAAAATGATGGTTTTTTTGTTGATTTTCTATTTATATACCATTTTGCCGCTCTGAGCGAAGTTGAAGAGCATGCCAATTGGAACCGGGCTTCGACTTCGCTCAGCCTGACATTCGCTGAAATTAGCCTGACGGATGAAAGGTTTAAATGTCAGAATCCTTCGAAAACACCAAGTCCAAAAAGGGCAAAATCGTATTTTACAGGGTCTTGGGCGTCCATTTCCCTTAGCTTTTGGTCTAATTCAGCCAAAGCTTTTCCATCATTTTGTTTTCGGGTCAAAATGCCCAGCTTTCGGGCAACATTACCGGAATGAACATCTAAAGGGCAGGATAGGGCCGCTGGTGAAATAGTTTTCCAGATTCCCAGGTCAACTCCTTTTGTGTCCTGGCGTACCATCCAGCGCAGGTACATGTTAATTCTTTTGGCAGCTGAATTGTTTAGGGGATCCGAAATGTGTTTTTGAGTTCTCGGAAGGTGATCTGTTTCAAAAAAGATCTTTTTAAATTCATGAATGCTTTTCTGCAGGCTGTCATTTTCCTGGTTTTTGGCAAAAACAGCTTCAAGGCCATTGTGGTTTTTATAAATATGCTGCAACCCTTTTACAAAACCTGCGAAATCATTTCCGTTAAAAGTTCTGTGAACGAAATTTTCAAGTCTTGCCAAATCTTCATCAGAATGGGACATGATAAAATCGTATGGTGCATTGCCCATTAATTCCATCATGCTATGCGAGTTTTTAATAATCATTTTACGATTCCCCCAGGCAATGGTCGCGCTCAGAAAACCGGCAATTTCGATGTCTTCTTTTTGAGTAAACAAATGCGGAATCTGTACAGGATCACTTTCAATAAAATCCTGATTGTTGTATTGAATGACTTTTTCGTCTAAAAAATCCTTAAGTTCAGTTTGATTCATTTGATATGTTTTTGGCGTAAAAGCCGTCTTTTAAATTAGTGGTCCGCATTTGAGGTATTATTTTATAGTAAACCTCAAAATACTTTAGCTGGTCTTTATTGACACAAGGTAATTTTCCGTTGCCCGTTCCCCAGAAAAACGTATTGTTTAATGGAGATTGGTATTGCAGGTTGCCATTTTTTATACTTTGATAATCGAAGTCGAATTTGCTGTTTTGATGCGGAAAAATTATTTCGTTTACAGAAAAGGTACTGTTGTTTTTTAAATGAACATTGGTGGTAAGTACACTTAAATTAAAAGGGATCATCAGGATTGTTATTAAAATACCGGTGGCGAAGTAGAGAGAAATAACAATTTTTCGTTGTGAACGGAGTAGTGTGGCTGCAATTAGAAAAGTAAATAATAATATAGCATTCATAAAAAAACGATACTGAGGAGACGATACAAACAATACGATCATTTGAAAAAACAATATTGCGTAAAGGATCCAAAAAGGTTTTTTATTGAAAAACTTAAAGATAAAAACCGGAGTAATTACAAGAAGGACTAAAACTAATGTATTGAACAGGCCATGTAATCCCGGTCTGAAAATCCATATTTTAAAAATTTCAAAGATTCCCAAACTGTCAAATTGAGTTTCCGTTAATGAAAAAGCCGCTGTTTTGGTTTCATCATAATAAAAATGAGCCATGGCAGACGGAATCTGAAAATCGAAAGAAAATGGACTGGTTAGCGCAGGAAATAAAGGATAACCACTAATGATAGTATTTTTTATGAGAAAAAGAACTAAAACCACAAGGCCTATGAGCACTGGTTTTGCCAATTTGGGAAGCAGAACTTTATAATCTTTGACGAATAAAACCATCGGAATTAAGACCAGAACAATAGAAGTTGTCTTTATAAATACAGCAAAGAAAACGAGTAAGGCAATGAGATTAAATGTTTCAGTATCCGGATTTTTATAGTTTTCAATGAACTTAAAAAAGAGAATCAGCGATAAAATATAAATGGGTAAATCGGGAGACGGTGTGCTGATAAAAGAAAAGAAAAAGATATTCGCCAAAGGCAACAGCCCAATAATGAGATGATTACTTTCTTTGTTTTTGAAATATGCATTAAGATGACGAAAAGCATAAATATTGCCCAATAAAAGAAAAAATCCGCTTAGGTCATTAAAATTGGGATACAAAAAAGAAAAGCTGAATACACTTTGAGCAATATGCCAGCCGCTGGTTTGTGCTAAGAAAATATGCAGATTGGCAAGTCCTTTTACAAAACCATATTCGTTTATCCATTTTATGGTTTGGATATAATAGGATTCATTATCGATTATATAGGGAATTGAGGCACATTGGGCCAAAATTAAAAGTGTAGTACTAAAAAATATTGCTTTTAAGGAAAGTGTCAGAGCCTGTAATTCCTGAAAAAGTGATTTGTAAATGAGGTGAATTTCATTTTTAAACCTAACATAAATTCCAATATTGAGAACTAAAAGAAAGACATGAAATTCAATATTAATTCTCCCGAAAATTGCCCAGAAACCGGCAAGCAGCGTAGTGGTAAAAAGGCCAAGAATGGAGTAGATAACAAAATCTGAATTCTTTATTTCGGCTGTTTTACCGGTATAAAAACCAATATTTATGGTTGTGAAAACCATATAAATCCAGCTTAAAAGAATTAAAATCATTTTAAGATAATATTTGTCCGTCTGACATGATAAGTTTTCGGTCGGCCATATTGGCTAACTCTTCGTTGTGAGTGACAATCACAAAAGTCTGACCGAATTCGTCGCGAAGCTGAAAAAATAACTGGTGCAGGTTTTCAGCAGAATGGGTATCCAGGTTTCCTGAAGGTTCATCGGCAAAGATAACATCAGGTTTATTGATCAGGGCTCTTGCAACAGCAACACGCTGCTGCTCCCCACCCGAAAGTTCGTTGGGCTTGTGATGGATACGATGTGATAGTCCTAAATATTCTAAAATCCTTTTGGCTTCTTTTTCGGTTTCTGATTTTGATTTATTCGCCATAAAAGCAGGGATACAAACATTTTCCAACGCTGTGAATTCAGGCAATAATTGGTGAAACTGAAAAATAAACCCCAAATTTAAGTTTCTGAAACCCGATAAGATTTTGTCTTGTTTACTTTTCTTCTTAAAATAATTTCTGTAAAAAACAGCTGCTAAAAGCAAAGGCAAAAATAAAACGGCAATTGTAACTTGTCCGAAAAGATCATTTTCTATTTTATTTCTGAAAAACAATAAAAAGATTATCAATAAGAAAGTGTAAATGCTTGTTATCCAGGTAATAATTTTAAAAGTTTTCTCCTCTTTGGCATTGTCTGTTTCTACACCCTGAAGTTCTAAAATGTTCTGGCCGTTTATAGATAAGGATGATGCTGTATTTACTTCCGGTTTGTCAAGTGTGCCTAAAATTTGCAGTAATGTTGTCTTTCCGGCTCCGGATGCGCCAACAATTGAAACAATTTCTCCTTTTTTAATATGCAAATCAACTCCTTTTAAAACCTCAAGCTGATCGTAGAATTTATGTATATTTTTTGCGTGTATCATTATTGAAACTGTTTTTACAAAGAAACAAAGATTCTGCTGAAATCGTAAGCTGTTCTAACAGAATTTTAGGAACAATATTTGATTGTAGGTTACGGACAATTTGTAAATGTAAAATGTCTGATCTGTAACAAGTTGGTTTTTAAAGAAAATTGCACTAAATTTAGGAATATGAAAGAAGAAGTAATCGCAAAAGACGAAAAAACGAAAAAGCTGCTGTTGGGTTTGCTTTTTGATGCAATGGGAATGTTGACTTTTACAATCCCTCTTGTCGGGGAATTTGCCGATGTGGTCTGGGCACCTCTTGCCGGTTTTTTGATGACTTATATGTACAAAGGAAGAGTGGGAAGAGTAGCAGGAATTTTGACTTTTGTAGAAGAAATTCTACCCTTTACCGATGTAATTCCGTCGTTTACACTGACGTGGCTTTATACGTACTACATCCAGAGAAAGAGATAAAAATAATTTAATCTTTAAATAAAAAACCGAGCCCCATACTTTTGAGCATTTTCTTTTCAAAGTTCCAAAAGAAACGGAACTGGCCGAAAATGGTTCCTATTGCTACCAACAAAACCTGATAAATAGGGAAGATGATAATCAGCCTGATTAGGGTAAACCACCCGCCAAAATCTTCTTTGGTGATTCCCAGCCAGACACAAAACGGCTTGGATAAATAGGCAGATGCCGATCCGGTGATGGCAAAAACAATAAATATAATAATGAGTTGGAAGTTTGAGGTGATTCCCCAACGTTGTTTTAATTTATTCATTTTTATTTATAATGATTACAAATATAACAACATTATCTGGAAGGAACATAACCCCAAAGTTTTTGTTTGTAAGTATTTTGAAAATAAATCATATAATTATAAATGAGGTA
Organism: Flavobacterium sp. ENC; assembly: GCF_020991415.1. GTDB lineage: Bacteria > Bacteroidota > Bacteroidia > Flavobacteriales > Flavobacteriaceae > Flavobacterium. The sequence continues at coordinate 411,877 of NZ_JAJMOY010000004.1, forward strand.
ATTTACCTCGTATCCATAGTTGATTGCCGGGTTATAATTGATATTCATTTCATATAAACTCGGGCTGTAACGTTGCGGCTGTAAAACACGATTGTTCCATTCGTTTATATATAAAATATTTTTCGACTCCAGATAGCTTTGCGAGTAATAATTTCTCGGATAAGCCCTTGAAGCGAGCCAGGTACTAAAACCGTTATCAATGATAATCACTTCGTATTCTAAAGAGTCATTGGCAATGCGTACCGTATCGTTTAGAGCTATGCCATTATTTACCGGCTCACTTACAGTGGTTTTGGCAGTGGAGCAGGCTATGATGGTCCCTAAAATTACAAGGATGTAAACAAAGTTTTTCATGACTTTTAATTTGAATATAAAGTTACGGAAAAAAAAGGTACTGAGATACTAAGTTTCTGAGGTACTAAGATTTGGAGGTGCAAAGGTACTAAGGTTCAGAGGTGCAAAGCTACAAAGGCACAAAGGTTCAGAGGCACAAAGGTTCAGAGGTGCAAAGGTTCAGAGGTGCAAAGGTTAAGAAGTACAAAGACTGAGTGTTAAAAATAATAAAGCTGTTTGTCTTAGACAAACAGCTTTATATGTTTTGAAAATCGCAGAGAAAACCTTAGCACCTCTGAACCTCAGTACCTTTGCACCTTTTAAAAAAAACCTATCTTCCAAACAGCTTACCGATAAAACCGGAAATACCGCCTTTGGTTTTAGTGATTACAATGACATCGGCTACGTCCACTTTTCCGTCGGCATTTTGGTCTAAGCCAAACTGCATTCCGTATTTAGAGATTGTGTCCATAATTCCGGATGCCTGCCCGCTGTTTCCGGAAATAGCTGAAATGATATCTGAAATTTGAAAACTGCTGTCGTTTGGATCTTTTGCTTTATTGACCAGTGAATTTAATACCTGCGGAATAATACTGGCAGCAACTCCTGAAGAATCTGCATTGCTTAATCCGAATTTTTCACCAAGACTACCGGTTAGTTGTTGCGTTATCTGCTGTACAACAGGATTGGAGTTGTCTATTGGAGTACTTCCGTTAAATAAAGCGGCCAATTGTTCTGAACCGCCTTCTGAAGCAATTTTCTGTAGTCCCGCAAAAATGGAGTTGCCTGCTTCGGCTACTACAGCTTCATTATGTTCGTTTGGGACCGCACTGTTATTGACAACTGCATCGCCTCCGTATTGTTGCACTAATTGTGTTAATTGTTCAAACATGACTTGGATTTTTTAGATTGGTAACTTCAAAATTAATAAAAAAAGAAAAGGGATTTATTAAACAGCGTTAATAAATCCCTTTTAAAATATTTAATTACAGTTAATTAGCTTAATAAAGTAATGATTTGTGAAGCTAACTCCGTACCAATTCTGTCTTGTGCTTCTCCTGTTGCAGCCCCGATGTGCGGCGTCAATGAAATTTTAGGGTGCATTAAGATTGTCATTTCCGGTTTTGGCTCGCTTTCAAAAACGTCCAGTCCTGCAAATGCCACTTTTCCTGAATCCAGCGCTTTTACCAATGCTACTTCATCAATTACACCACCACGGGCACAATTTACGATTCCGACACCGTCTTTCATGATTTCAAATTCTTTCTCTCCAATGATATAACCATTCTGAGCAGGAACGTGTAACGTAATAAAATCAGCTTCTTTAAATAAAGATTCTAATGATTGCGAAACGATTGTTGTCGTAATAGACTGACCGTCAAAAAATTCCACTTTTATATCTACTGTCGGAATAAAACTATCCGCAGCGATTACTTTCATACCTAAGCCCAGTGCCATTTTTGCAGTAGCCTGACCAATACGTCCAATACCAACAATTCCAAGTGTTTTTCCTCTTAATTCAATACCGTTTGCATAGGCTTTTTTCAGGCCGTCAAAGTTAGAATCTCCTTCAAGAGGCATATTTCTGTTCGAATCATGTAAAAATCGAACACCTGAAAACAAGTGTCCAAATACTAATTCAGCAACAGATTCTGATGAAGAAGCCGGTGTGTTGATTACGTGAATTCCTTTGCTTTTGGCATAATCAACATCAATATTATCCATACCAACACCACCACGGCCAATGATTTTAAGCCCCGGGCAGGCATCAATAATATCTTTACGAACTTTAGTCGCACTACGCACTAAAACTACGCTTACGTTGTTTTCGTTTACAAAATTAGCCACTTGTTCCTGTGCCACTTTTGTAGTTATAACTTCAAATCCACCTTTTTCTAAAGCTAGAATTCCACTTTTTGAAATTCCGTCATTGGCTAATACTTTCATTATATGTTTATGTGTTTATTTGGTTAATTGTTTAATCGTTAGATACAAGAAATTAACCTATGTTATAATTTTTTCTTTTTGATCAGGAGGTTAGTCTCAGTCTCAGTTTCAGTCTCAGTTTTCAGTTCTCAATTAACTGCAAACTGAGACTGAAAACGGCAAACTAAACTTTAGACTCCAAAGCTTTCATTACATCCACTAATACCTGAACGCTTTCGATCGGCATTGCGTTGTAAATAGAAGCTCTGTAACCACCAACAGAACGGTGTCCTGGCAATCCTGAGATATTGGCTTCTTTCCAGAGTGCATCAAAAGTTGCAGCGTGATCCGGATTGTTCAGTAAGAAAGTAACGTTCATTTTAGAACGGTCTTCCACTGCAGCAGCGCCTTTGAATAATGGGTTTCTGTCGATTTCAGCATACAGTAAATCCGCTTTCGCATCATTTAATTTTTCGATTGCTGCAACACCACCATTACTTTTAATCCATTGTAAGGTTAGTAAAGAAACGTAAACTGCAAAAACAGGAGGCGTATTGTACATACTTTCTGCTTTGATATGTTTCGCATAGTCTAACATGCTTGGAATAGTTCTTCCGCTTTTCTCCAGGATTTCTTCTTTAACAACAACCAAAGTCGTTCCTGCAGGTCCCATATTTTTCTGGGCTCCGGCATAGATTAAATCAAATTTGGAGAAATCTAAATTACGTGAAAAAATATCCGAACTCATATCGCAAACAACAGGAATAGTAGTTGTTGGGAATTCTTTCATCTGAGTTCCGAAAATGGTATTGTTACTGGTACAGTGAAAATAATCTGCATCAGCCGGTATTTCGTATCCTTTCGGAATATGATTGTAATTTTCTTCTTTTGAAGTAGCTACGACAACAGTTTCTCCAAAGTTTTTAGCTTCTTTGATGGCAGCTGTTGCCCAGGTTCCTGAATCTAAGTAAGCGGCTTTTCCGTTTTCTTTCATCAAATTGTAAGGAGCCATTAAGAATGCAGTACTGGCACCGCCTTGTAAAAATAAAGCCTGATATCCTTTTCCTTCAAGTCCTAATAATTCTAAAGCAAGCGATCGGGCTTCATCCATTACAGCAACAAAATCTTTGCTTCTGTGCGAAATCTCAAGGATAGACAGTCCTGAATCATTGAAATTTAAAATGGCTTTTGATGCTTTCTCAAAAACTTCCTGTGGTAAAATACTTGGTCCTGCGCTGTAGTTGTGTTTTTTCATGATATAGTTAATAGACGAAAATTTTAAAAACGCAAATTTCGGCAATAGGAGCTGAAAAAGCGATAAATTATTCGAAATAATTAAACAATTTTTTACTTTGTTGTTAACAAAAACGTTATAGTATCTACGTTATCTGCATAATCCCACAATTGCGGATTTTGGGTCTGTCCAAAGGGAATATTGTTTTTGCCGGAATCGGTGCTTACGATACACTGAATTTGTTCAGCATCAGCTTCAAGACGTTTTTCAAGCTCTTCGCGATTTTCGTAAAATTCATAGAAAACACTCGAAATAGGAGAGGCGTAACTGGAGTCTTCTTTCAGTGTCAGAAAGCCATTGTCGAGCAATTTGAAATTGCTCATCAGAAATACGGCTTTATTATAGTCGTAATTATTAGCATATTTTTCATAGTGAATAACGTCCTGATATTTGAAAATGGCTTCAAAAAAAGCATCAAATTTATAGCCTTTCGGAACAAAAAGTTTCGAAACATTGCGACAGCCCAATCCGAAATACCTGAAAATATCTTCGCCTAAATTTTCCAGTTGTTCTTTGGTTTCATTCCCGTCTAAAACGGCCACCGAATTTCTGTTTTTACGGATGATAGAAGGCTTGTCTTTGAAATAATATTCAAAATAACGTGCTGTATTGTTACTTCCGGTAGCGATTACGGTATCGAAATTTTCTAATTTTCCTTCTACAAAAGTGATTTTATCCGAAAATTCCGGGTTAACGGCAATGATGTATCTGGCTAAAAAAGGCAGCAGATGCTGGTCGTTTGAAGATGTTTTTACGAGTGCTTTATGTCCGCTTATCAGAACCGATAAAAAATCATGAAAACCAACCAATGGAATATTTCCGGCCAGAATCAGCGCCACATTTTTCGCCTTTTCTTTATTCTCATCCAGTTCAAAGGAATAGCGGGAGAGCCATTTCGTGAGGTTTTCTTCGGTTAAAGCATCTGCCCAGGACTGAAGCGCAAAATATACCTGTTCGGGAGTATACCATCCATTATGAGATTGCGACAAATGAATCAGCTTTTCGAAATCATCAAAAAATAAATCGTTGTGTAAAACATCCGATTTTTTAGTTGTATTGTTTTCAGAAAATTGTTTTAAGAATTTGCCTAATTCAACAAAAACACTTTTTTTTGTTTCTAATGTCATAATGTTTGTTTATGAATAGTTTTGATTGTAATTTTGCACAAAAATAAGTTTTTTTAGCGTTAAGCGGTAAGCTTTATGCAATAAGCTTTAATTTTTGAAAAATAATATTTTAGAAATAGCTTAAAGCCTAAAACTTAAAGCATAAAATAATATAAAAGATGGCAATAATTATAACCGACGAATGTATTAACTGCGGAGCTTGTGAACCAGAGTGCCCAAATACAGCAATTTATGAAGGAGCTGATGATTGGAGATATAAAGATGGAACAGCCCTTTCAGGAAAAATAATCTTACCGGACGGAACTGAAGTAGATGCAGATGATGCACAAACTCCAATTTCTGATGAAGTATATTATATCGTTCCGGGAAAATGTACGGAATGTAAGGGGTTTCATGATGAACCTCAATGTGCTGCCGTATGTCCTGTAGATTGTTGTGTGCCGGATGATAATCACGTAGAAGACGAAGAAACGTTGCTGGCGCGTCAGGCGTTTCTGCATAACGAATAAGAGCTGATATAATCGATAAATAAAAGAACCTGAGTAGTTTAACTCAGGTTTTTTTATGCCTCAACCTGTAAGTATTTCTTATTAAATTCGGATTTAATGTTTTATTTTTGTTAATTTGATTGATTTTTTAACACTTGTTTGATAATATAAGCAGCCTATGAAGGGACTACTAATTTTGTTTGTTGTATTTTTCAGTGAAAGTATTTTTGCTCAGAATACAGAATATTCTATTGTTGTAAAGGATATAGAGACACAGCTTCCTATTGAGAATGCAACTATTGTAATTATGAAAACCAAACAAATTTTATTAAGCAATGAGGATGGTAAAGTTACATTCATGTTAACAGGAGGCTCGAATGTCCAGGTTTCTGAAACCAATTATGAAAATTTAACCATTCGCTGGGCAAGTCTGAAAGAAAATGAATTTACGGTTTATTTAAAAAGTAAAGACAATAAGCTGGATGAAATTGTGCTGTCTAAAGAATCTCCTCAGAAAATCCTCCGGAAAATTGTCCTGAATTCGCGCGCAAAACTAGCAATGCCACATCGGTTAAAAGTCTATGTAAGGGAATTTTTTATGCTGAACAATCAATATTCCTACTACAATGACGGACTGGTGAATTTTCAGTTTGGGGTCAGCCAGAAAAAAGTTTCCACGACTTTATTAGTAGAGCAAAACCGGTCTTATGGGTTGCTGGAAAAGGATATAAGTGCTGATTTAAAAGGATATAATTTGAATAATATCATGGAAAATTATTCTAACCTGAGCTATTTTGATCCCATTTTAAATTCCAAAGCAAAAAAAGAATACGATTTTATAACCAAAGGACATCCGACAAATAAAGATTATTATGTGATGAATGTTACGCCGCTGGATAAATCTAAAACAGCAGTTGATAATTTTGAAATTGTTTATGATCCGTTAAAAAAAATAATACTGGAGTACTCCATTATCGTAACTCCGGGAACCTTAGCTGCAACAGTAGATAAAGCTGCTGTTGGCTCCAAGAATGTAACCCGGTCAACAGTAAAAGTAAGTTACAGGCTTGATGGTCCCGATTATTACGTATTGAGTTCGAATGAAGAAATCGCATATGATCTCGTTTTGAAAGATCAGGTTAAAAATATTCAGGTTCGCAATAATTTTATCACGACCAATTTCAATAAACAGAAATTCACATACAGTCAGAGTGATGTTTTTAAAGATAAGACACTTTTTAATAAAAAGAATAAAGTCCTGACCAATTACTGGAATATTTCGGGATTTACGCCTACTGATGAGGAAAAAGTATTGATAGATTCCTTAGAATTTAAGATGTAAAAAAAAACTGACTTGCAAGTCAGTTTTTTTATGGCTTTTTCTTTGCTACAATAACATATGTATCGTAAGCATAGGTTTTTCTGTCGATCGTTTTTAGTATTTCGAAATTATTAAGGTACAGGAACAGCTCGATTTCATTGAGGGTAAAAACACGAACGGTTGAAAAATCATTTTCAATAATTTCTTTTTTGCCATTTACAACGGTGTAATATTCGGCACTCCAGTCTAACATAAAATTTTCCAGGGAATGATTCACGTCCCAGTGGCTATCTCTCTTGTAATTCACATTTTCGTACGCTGCCTCATGTGTGATTAGTACGTTTTCCGTGATGAAAGGAATAAAGCGGTTCGCGTCGATAAAATCAAAAATTATAATACCATTATCATTGGTGTTTTTGTAAAGCGCATCAAAAGTTCTGTTGATATCGCTGTTGGTGATGAGATAGCTGGTAGATCTTCCTGTAATTAAAATAGCATCTACCGGATTTTCAAGTTTGAAATCGCGCATATCACCTTGTATGAAAGAACAATTTTTGTTTCGTTCTTTAGCGATTTCGATCATACTTTCACTATAGTCAAGGCCGAGGTAATTTTGTTTGTTTTCGTCGAATCGTTTGGCGAGGTTTCCGGTACCGCTGCCGATTTCTAAAACAGACGAACAGTTATTTTCCTGAAGGAGGTTATTATAAAAAGCATACTCTTCGTCATAATTGACAAAAGTCTGGTACATCGCATCGTAAATCGCGGCCATTTTGCCATCATATAAATTTGCCATAACAATTTGGTTTTTAAGTATAAAATTATAAAAAAAGGGCTGTCCTAAGACAACCCTTTCAATTATTTGAACAAAGCTGAACTTAGAATTTATAGTTTAATGATAAGTTAAACATAGTTCCTAACTGGCTGAAATGCGAACCATCGTAAGAAGTGGTAGGATAACGACCATTAAAAGTCAATAAATTATATTGGTGCTTTCTTTCAGCAGGGTCTGCCAATAAAGCTTGCCCATCTGCATTTTTTGCTACAAATTCCCATTCCGGTAAAACATTAAAGATGTTGTTTACGTTTAAAGCGATCGTGAATTTTTCTGTAGCATTAAAATTGATACCTAAATCTGTAACAACTTTAGGAATAAATCGCGTATCTAAATCAGGATTATAGTCAGTCGGTGGTTTAGAACTGTCAAATGTTGCTATACCATCCTGGTGAAAGCTGGCTTCTCCGAAATAAGTATTGTTTAAAGAGAATCCAAATTTGCCAATTTCATAATTAGCACCTAAGATCCATTTTGTTTTTGGTCTTGAAGTAAAAGTCAAAGCGTCCAGAATTGGTCCAAATGAGTTGTTGGTAACAGGAGAAATTCTTTCGTTTTGAAAGGTAATGTTTCCGGATAAATTAAAACCTAATTTTCCTTCTCCAATTCCGATATTATTGTAGCTTGTTACCACATCCAAACCAGATGTTCTGGAATCAAAGGAGTTAGAAAACCAGGCCACGTTACCAAACGGAGTGTCTTGTCTGTCTCCCAGTACAATTCGGTCTTCTACTTTGATGTTATAATAATCTACAGTTACATTTAAATTTTTGAAAGGTTTTGCACCAAGACCAACCGTAATATTCGTTGATTTCTCAGGAGACAAGGAAGGAATTCCCAACTGACGCGCCTGAGGAGAAACGTTACTGATAATTCCACTTACCTGAATTCCCTGTCCGGCTACGAAAGAGTATTGAGATTTTTGCGTGTAAATCTGGTGTAAAGTTGGAGCTCTGAAACCAGTTGATACAGATCCTCTTAAAGTAATTTTGTCATCAAGGAATTTATATCTTGTACTTGCTTTCCAAACGGTTGCCCCGCCAAAATCGCTATATTCCTCATGACGAACTGTTCCGTTAATCAAAAAATCTTTTGTGATATCAAAAGCAACATCTAAATAAACACCTACATTATATCTGTTCCATTTTCCGGAATTTTCAGGTCTGTTTCCTGCAAAAGAATCCGCTCCTGTTCCGTCCCATGATGCTTTAACGCCTTCAATAACTTCAAAATTTTCAGATCTGAACTCAGACCCAAATCCGATACTGATTTGGTCTGATACAATCTTAGAAATATCAATATTTCCAACGACATGATTAAAAGAAGTTCCACCCGGTTTAAAAGAGATTGGGCTATTCTCTCTGTATACATTTTCACCGTTTTCATCAAGAGTAGCAGATCTGTTGACAGAGTTGTTTACCGTGTACAATTGTTTGTTGCCACCAACAGTTATACTCGCATCCGTATTCCAGCCATTTTTAACATTTTTGAAACCCAGTGTACCGTTATAATCAAATAAGTCACCTTCAAAAGTTGGTACATATCCTTCATAAACTCTATCGGCACCAGTCCCTTTCCCGAAAAAATCAATAAGGTAAGGATCATCAGCCAAAGTTCTCCAATACGGTGTTCTGTAGTTGGCAAATGATTTTACCTTTTTATACACATAAGCAGCGTTATAGTACAATTTTGTATTGTCGCTGATGTCATTACCACCATTAATTAAAAATTTTGCAGCAGCTGTTTCCGGTGAACCATTAATATTTCCTGCGTCAGGATGTTTGGCCAGAAAAGCCTGAACGTCTGCCAGATTAGCGCCAAAATCCCCAGCATCTCCTTCTGCATCAACATTTCCTGGTCTGTTGGCCATTTTTACTTTAGAAAAGTCAATCGTATAATTCAGGAAACCTTTTTCTCCAACAGTTGTACCCTGGTTTAAACTTGCACCCAGCATTTCTCCGTCACCTTCAGAAGTTATTCCGCTTCTTACTGTTAAAGATCCATCTGTGTTGTTTTTCTTTAAAATAATATTCATTACCCCGGCAATCGCATCAGAACCGTATTGGGCAGAAGCTCCGTCACGAAGAATCTCTACTCTTTCGATCGCGTCTGTCGGGATGGCAGAAATATCAGCTCCTGTTTCCCCACGTCCCGGAGAAGTCTGTACATAAAGCAAAGAACTTAAGTTTTTACGCTTACCATTAATAAGGATCAAAGTTCTGCTTGGCCCCATGTTTCTGATTTCATACGGATCCAGTAATGAAGTGGCATCATTTACAGGAGTTTGTACCGTATTAAAAGAGGGAATTTTGTATTGCAGCGCCTTGTCAAATGTGGCTTGCCCGGTGGAAGTTAAATCCTTTGAGGACAATACATCAATTGGTAATGCACTCGTCGTATTACTTCTTGCGGCTGTTCTGGATCCGGTCACAACAACTTCATCAAGATTTTGTCCGCCTTCTTCAGATAAAGCAACATCAATTTGAGAGGCATTTGCCAGCCTGGTAACGCTGTTGTAGCCTACATAAGTAAAAATTAGGGATGCGCCTTCTTTTACTGTTATTTTATATGATCCGTCAATATCGGTGGATACACCGTTGGTAGTTCCTTTTTCAACAATGTTCACTCCAGGCAGAGGGGTACCTGTATTGTCTTTTACTACACCTGTTACCTGCTGTTGTGCAAAAATGATGACGGTGTTAAAGAGAAATAATAGTAATGCAATTTTTTTCATGGTTAATCTTTTTTGGTTAATCTTATTAATGGTTTGTTAAATATTGAGATAAAAGTAGGTTTATTTAACAAAACATTATAAAAAAGTTTAATTTTTTTTAAGAATTATCGCAAAAAAACATATATCGTCATTTTTTGTATAGTTACGAGCTATTAAATCTTATATTTGCAAAATTTTAGCGTTAAAATGTAGCATTTTGACAAAATTTAAAGGATAACAAAAAATAAGGATAATACGATTAAATCAGTACTAAGCAATTGGGCTATAGCTCAATAAAATTGGTAGCTGAGGCGATCAGAGTCAACTAAAAAAACAAATTTATCTACAGATGAAAGCAGGAATTGTAGGATTACCAAATGTTGGAAAATCAACATTATTTAATTGTTTATCTAATGCAAAAGCGCAAAGTGCGAACTTTCCGTTTTGTACTATCGAACCTAATATTGGTGTAGTAAACGTTCCGGATCCGAGAATCAATAAATTGGAAGAATTGGTAAAACCAGAGCGCGTACAGATGGCAACAGTTGATATTGTCGATATCGCAGGTTTGGTAAAAGGTGCCAGTAAAGGCGAAGGTCTTGGAAATCAATTTTTAGGAAACATTAGAGAGTGTAATGCTATTATTCACGTATTGCGTTGTTTTGATAATGATAATATTGTTCACGTTGACGGAAATGTAAATCCGATTCGTGACAAGGAAACAATTGATATCGAACTTCAGTTGAAAGATTTGGAAACTGTTGAAAAACGTTTGGAGAAAGTAAACCGTGCCGCTAAAACAGGAAACAAAGAAGCACAAACTGAAAAAGCACTTTTAGACAGGATCAGAGAGTCTTTATTACAGGCTAAATCGGCACGTACTGTTGTACCTCAGGGGAATGACGAGGAAGTTTTAATGGAATCTTTTCAGCTGATTACAGCAAAACCGGTATTATATGTTTGTAATGTGGATGAAAATTCAGCCGTAAACGGAAACAAATATGTAGATCAGGTTCGTGAACTGGTAAAAGACGAAGATGCTGAAGTAATCATCCTTTCAGTAGGAGCAGAGGCCGATATTACCGAATTAGAAAGCTACGAAGAGCGTCAGGTTTTTCTTGAAGATATGGGATTAACAGAGCCGGGAGCATCCGTTTTAATTCGTGCCGCTTATAAATTACTAAAACAACAAACGTACTTTACCGCTGGTGTAAAAGAAGTTCGTGCCTGGACCATCAATATTGGAGCTACAGCACCACAGGCTGCCGGAGTGATCCATACTGATTTTGAGAAAGGTTTTATCCGTGCAGAGGTAATTTCATACGAAGATTACGTTCAGTACGGTTCAGAAGCAAAAGCAAAAGAAGCAGGAAAATTCAAAGTAGAAGGAAAAGAATATGTTGTAAAAGATGGTGATGTTATGCATTTCCGTTTTAACGTATAATTTTTTTTCTGTATGAAAAAATATTTAATTGCTGTAATCTTCATTACTCCTATAATAAATTGTTTTAGCCAAAAAATGAAAATTGGATTAGATGGTGGAGCCACTTATTCAAGTTTTAGAGGCAGCGAAATTATCGATGATGTTAAATCAGGATTTGGTCGAGTTGTCGGCTTGTCTTTCGAATATTTTTTAGCGCCTAATTTTTCATTAAAATCTAATTTGAATTTAGAGCAGAAAAACAATAGTTACACGGGAGTCACCAGTAGTATTAGCTATGATAATGAAGCATTGCCCATTAGAAAATCTCTTCAAACAAAAAATAAAAATACATACGATTATATTTCGTTGGCAACAATGGCAAAATATTATTTTGGCCCAGATCATTCTTTTTTTATTAACGGGGGGGGGGTTTATGCTCACTTAAATAAGGATAAAACTACAACTGAAACTAAGGAAATAGAATTTGTAAATCCAGAACCAACACAAAGAAGTAACTATCCTTTAGCGGAATCATTTAATCATAGCGACTATGGAGTGACATTAGGTATTGGAAAATCATTTATTATTAATGATAAATGCGGACTTTCGATCGAATTTAGAGATAATTTAGGATTAAGTAATGTCATTGAAGATACTATGAAGTATTCTACTACTGGAGATATAAAAACGAATTCAGTTAATCTTCTTTTAGGATTTGAAATGAATCTCTAGATAATAATAATATAAAAAACTGCTGTAAAGATTCAGCAGTTTTTTTATGCTCCGAAATTACCATTGTCCGGCTGAGCGTAGTCGAAGTCCTTTTTAGTTTTGCGAGCCTTCGACTACGCTCAGGATGACAACTTTTTATCAAGATTTATTAGTGCCCGATTGTCCGGCTGAGCGGAGTCGAAGCCCTTTTTAGTGTAGTGAGCCTTCGACTCCGCTCAGAGTGACAACTTTTTATCAAGAACTATTAGTGCCCGATTGTCAGGCTCAGCGGAGTCGAAGTCCTTTTTAGTTTAGCGAGCCTTCGACTCCGCTCAGGATAGCAGTCTTTTTTAAAAGAGTAATTTGTGGAATACAATAAGATTTGGTATGATTTTAGTTTCAGGGAATTAACCTTAGACCAAAAAGTTCCATGAAAAAAATCATTTTAATTTTATTTGTTACCAGTATTGTAATAGCGTGTAAAAAAGAAGATGCTCCAGCATGTGAAGATTGTCTGGCTTTTTATTTCGAGCATCCTCAACCTATTAGTTTTTCCGAATTACAGGGTTTTCCAAATAGATTTAAAGGCTTATATATAAGTAAGGATTCAACTTTTATAAAAATTGAAGAAAATCGGATTTTAAGAGAATATTTTTTTAAATATAGAATTCATAAACGTCTTTTGGATTCTTTAAAAGCAGAATATAATATTGTTAATAATCAATTAATAAATCGAGAGACTAAAGAAAAGTTTGCTTTTTATAAAAAGGGAGATTCTTTGGAACTGGTAACTAACCATATTGATACTCTTTTTAGATTCTCGTACAATCAAAAAGCCAAGAGAATTAAAAATCAATTGGTTTTAAGCACGAGAGATTCAGTGTTCTGGAGAATAGAAGTTTTATCTTTAGAGAATAAAATCATCAAATTTAAAAATATTTATGAGCGAGAAGATTTAAAGAAACTTGATTCGGTAACAGCCATTAAAGGGAAAATGCTGGATTCGACTTCCTATTTAATAAAACCAACACCGCGTGAATTTAGAAGTGTATTAAGGATTAAACATTTAGGAACGGATCAGGAATATAAAAAGGTTTCACAATAAAAGTCAGGAATGTAAATACAGCATGGGAAAAATGTAAAATTTCCAAAAAAAGCAAGAATTCAGATTTTTAATTATTGCTTAAATTTGAGACACTATCTAAAAATAAGAACTATCGTGAAAGTTAAAAATTTATTATCCAAATCCTGGTTTCTTCTCAAGAACGCCTTCTTGGAATTTAATGATGATAATGCAATTAAACTTAGTGCTGCGTTGTCCTATTACACCATATTTGCCTTACCGCCCTTATTGATTATCATTATCACTATCTGCGGTTTTTTCTTTGGTGAAGATGCCGTAACAGGACAATTATACGGACAAATTAACGGCATGGTAGGCAACGGTGCCGCAATTCAGATTCAGGAAGCAATAAAAAATGTACAACTTTCAGGAAATAATGTTTTCGCCACCACATTTGGAATTGTAATGCTGTTAATCGGTGCCTCCGGGGTTTTTGCGGAAATACAGAGTTCCATCAATTTTATTTGGGGACTTCGCGCCAAACCGGATAAAGGCGTTAAAAAATTCATTCAGAATCGTCTGATGTCTTTTTCGATGATTGCCTCGGTTGGTTTTTTAATGCTGGTCAGCCTTTTTGTCAATACAACGCTCGATTTAGTAAGCACACGCCTAAAAATGTACTTTCCAGAAAGCACGGTTTATTTATTTTATGTAGTCAATATTTTTATTGTACTGGGAAGTATTACACTTCTATTTACCATTATTTTCAGAACATTACCGGATGGAAAAATAAGATGGAAAGACGCCTTTATAGGTTCAACTGTTACGGCAGTTCTTTTTATGATTGGTAAATTTGCAATAGGCTTTTATTTAGGCAGCTCTACAGTAGCTTCTGTTTACGGAGCAGCGGGTTCTGTAATAATTATTCTGGTTTGGGTGTATTATTCGGCAATTATTCTGTATTTTGGAGCAGAATTTACCAAGGTGTATGCAAAATCATACGGAGGGAAGATTTATCCGAATGAATACTCGGTAGAAATCAAAAAAGAAATTTTTGAGATTGACGAATCCGGAAAAAAAGAACCGGCAAAAAAAGAACAAATATGAAAATTATAGCCTTTGGAGGAAGTAACAGCAGACATTCGATCAACAAAAAATTAGCGACTTATGCTGCTGGTTTATTTGAAAATGCAGCAGTTGAAGTTTTGGATTTAAACGATTATGCAATGCCTTTATTCAGTGTTGATCTGGAAAAAGAAATCGGTCAGCATGAACTTGCAAAAGCATTTCTTGACAAACTGGAGCAAGCAGATATTTTAGTAGTTTCACTGGCGGAGAATAACAATAATTATTCGACAGCTTTTAAAAATATATTTGACTGGAGTTCCAGAATTAACAAAGAAGTTTTTCAGCAAAAACCAATGTTATTACTGGCCACCTCTCCGGGATCAAGAGGCGGAGCCTCAGTTCTTGAAATCGGACGTAATGCGTTACCAAGATACGGTGCTCAGATAAAAGGCACTTTTTCATTACCGGCTTTTAATGCAAATTTTGATTTAGAGCAAAATAAAATCTCGAATGTGGAGCTGGATAAAGAATTAAAAGATATTATTAAATCTAGTTTTTAATCCATGACTATAAAAAAGATTGCCTTTCTGTTCCTCTTTATGAATTGTGTTTTTCTGCATTCTTCTTACTCACAAAAGTATAATGATGTTGATAAAATAGTTTTAAAATATCCAAAACACTTCAAAACTACGGAAGCGTTAGCGGAAAGAATCCAAAAAGATTTTACTTCAGAACGGGATAAGGCACGTGCTATTTACAGCTGGATTGCTTTTAACATAAAATACGATTACGCTTCTTTTTTAAATCCACCGCGAACGCAGGGATTCAGCTATTCCACGGAGGCCGAAAAACAAAGAAAGATCCAACAGCTGAACGATAAACTGATTCAGAAGGCTTTTACTGCCCAAAAAGCAGTTTGTGAAGGATTTACAGCTTTGTATCAGCATTTGGCCGGCTTAACAGGACTAAAATGTGAAATAGTAAAGGGAGATTCAAAAACCAGGTTAGCAGATATTGGCAGAAAAGATACGTCGTCCAATCATGCGTGGAATATGGTTTTGATTGATAAAAAATGGATACTGGTAGATGTTACCTGGGGACAGGGATATTATGACAGCAGCAAAGGAAGAATGATTAATGACTTTGCGCCCATTTATTTCGACACCGATCCGGATTACTTTTTTCAAAAACATTTTCCGGATTCCGGAACTTATCTGGGACAAAAATTAAGCAAGGAAGATTTTCTTAACGGCCCTCTGATTTATAACATTACAATCGAGGGAGACCATAAAATTACGGAACCCAATTCCGGGCTTATTGAAGTTAAAAATGGCGAAAATGTTACTTTTCGAATAAAAAACATTTCAAAAACAGCCCAGTTTTTTTACCTGAATAAAAAGAACCAGCCGGTCAGAATTGAAAATGCAAAAGAAAGAAAAGGCAGCCTGGAATTTCAGGTCACTTTTGATAAAAATATAGGGCAGTTTATTACTTTTTATCTTGGTGAAAGCAGTATTGTTTCCTTTAAAGTCATCATGAAGTAATTAATAGATTCTCAATTTTCTTCTTTTATCGAATTGGCGTATCTTAGCAAGAACCGATTTGAATAATTAATACAGTAGGGCTATGGAAACAACATTTCTGAAATCAATTTTAGATAATGATTTCTATAAATTTACGATGCAGCATGCCGTAATCAGGCTTTTTCCAAAAGCAAAAGTACGTTATGCTTTTATCAATCGTGGAAAACATGTTTTTCCGCCGGGCTTTGCTGAATTGCTTCGAAAATCGGTTGATGGCATGGCTGATTTACGATTGACAAAAGAAGAAAAACGCTATCTGTCGCACCATTGCCCTTATCTCGACCCTACTTACCTGGATTTTTTACAGGGTTACGCTTATGATCCCTCCGAAGTGGAAATAATACAGGAAGGGTCCGAAATAAAAGTGACTATTGAAGGATTTTGGTACCGCACCATTTTATGGGAAGTGCCTCTGATGTCCTTAATTTCGGAACTTTTTTACAAAGCAAATCATTTGATCCGTTTAAATGATGAAGCCATCAAAAGTCATACGAAAGACAAAATCGACAACTACAATAAACTCGGTGTCCCTGTTTTGGAATTTGGTACCAGACGCCGCCATTCTTACGATGTACATGTTTTAGTCAATGAAACTTTAAATGCTTTTGGGAACCAAAGCTTCATCGGAACGAGTAATGTACATTTTGCCATGGTGAACAATAAACGTCCGTTAGGCACACATGCTCATGAATGGTTTATGTTTCATGCCGCCCAATACGGTTTCAAAATGGCCAATTTTATGAGTCTGGAACACTGGACGCAAGTATACGGCGGAGATCTCGGAATTGCGCTGACGGATACCTATACCACGGATATATTTTTCAACCAATTTGATAAAAAGTACTCCAAACTTTTTGATGGCGTTAGGCACGACAGCGGTGATCCGGTAGAATTTGCGCAAAAAGTAATTGCGCATTACAACAAAATGGGAATCGATCCCAAATCAAAAAGCATTGTTTTTTCGGATTCACTCAATTTCGATAAAGTAAAAATCATATCCGATTTTTGTAAAGATAAAATCAGGATGTCTTTTGGAATAGGAACTAATTTTACCAACGATGTGGGCCTGCCGCCGATGAATATGGTGATCAAATTAACCGAAACCAAACCTGACAATGTGCACTGGCAGGGAGTCGTGAAACTTTCAGACGAAAAAAATAAAAATACGGGAACGCCCGAAATGATTGCCTTGGCAAAACAAGTACTCGGAATCAGATAGTGTTTTTTTGTTTTAAAACTGATTTCTTCTATTTTTAAAGCTTGTATTTTTTTAAAATCAATTTAAATAGAATTCAAAGCTGTTATTATTTATAACAAAAAGAAAATACGCTTTTATTTTTTACGCAGAAATGGTACATTAGCCAAAAATCCAATTCATTTATGCTAGAGCAAAATCAATATACCGAAGATAATATTCGATCACTCGATTGGAAAGAACATATCCGTATGCGTCCCGGAATGTATATCGGGAAATTGGGAGATGGATCTTCGCCGGATGATGGTATTTATATTCTTTTAAAAGAGGTTTTAGACAACTGTATCGATGAGTTCGTTATGGGCTCCGGAAAAACTATTGAGGTGACTATCAAGGATAAAACGGTTTCGGTTCGGGATTACGGACGTGGAATCCCGTTGGGAAAAGTAGTCGATGTAGTTTCGAAAATGAATACAGGAGGAAAGTACGATTCCAAGGCTTTCCAGAAATCAGTTGGTTTAAATGGTGTCGGAACGAAAGCAGTAAATGCCTTATCGAATTATTTTCGGGTAGAATCAGTTCGTGATGACAAACAAAAAGGAGCGGAGTTTTCTGCGGGAAATTTAGTTTTAGAAGAGGATATAATTGATACTACGAAGCGAAAAGGGACAAAAGTGACCTTTACGCCGGATGAAACGATCTTTAAAAATTACAAATTCCGTATGGAATATGTGATTAAGATGGTGAAGAACTATTGCTACCTGAACAATGGTCTGACCATTATATTCAATGGCGAAAAATACATTTCTGAAAACGGTCTTAGGGATTTATTGGAAGAAACCATCAGTGCAGAAGATCTGGAATATCCGATCATTCACCTGAAAGATCATGATATTGAGATCGCTTTAACCCACAGTAAAACACAATACAGCGAAGAATACCACTCTTTTGTCAACGGTCAGAATACCACACAGGGAGGAACGCACTTAGCGGCTTACAGAGAAGCCATCGTAAAAACCATTCGGGAGTTTTACAATAAGAATTTCGAAGCCTCTGATGTTCGAAAATCGATTGTGAGTGCCATCAGTATTAAGGTAATGGAACCGGTTTTTGAATCACAGACCAAAACCAAATTGGGGTCAACCGATATGGGATCCGATGACGGAACACCGGCAGTCTCCGTTCGTACTTTTGTAAATGATTTCGTGAAGAATAAGCTAGACAATTATTTACATAAAAACCCTCCGACAGCTGAAGCGTTACTGCGTAAAATTTTGCAGGCCGAAAGAGAACGTAAAGAACTGTCCGGAATCAGAAAACTGGCGACAGATCGTGCCAAAAAAGCCAATCTGCACAATAAAAAATTAAGAGATTGCCGCGCGCATCTTCCGGATACCAAAAATCCGAGAAATTTAGAAAGCACGCTTTTTATCACCGAGGGAGATTCGGCTTCCGGATCGATTACCAAATCGCGTGATGTGAATACGCAGGCCGTTTTCAGTTTGCGTGGTAAGCCTTTGAACTCGTACGGAATGACCAAAAAAATTGTGTACGAAAATGAAGAATTCAATTTACTGCAAGCCGCCTTGGACATCGAAGACGGACTGGAAAAATTACGCTACAACAATATCGTAATCGCAACCGATGCCGATGTCGACGGAATGCACATTCGTTTGTTGCTGATTACATTTTTCCTGCAGTTTTTCCCGGAATTAATCAAAGAAGGGCATTTGTATATTTTACAGACACCGCTTTTCAGGGTTCGTAATAAAAAAGAAACGATCTATTGTTATTCCGATGAAGAACGAAGAGAGGCGATTGAAAAACTAAAACCAAAACCGGAAATCACCCGATTTAAAGGTTTGGGAGAGATCTCACCGGATGAGTTCAAGAACTTCATTGGAGAAACGATTCGCCTGGACCCGATTATGATGGATAAAAATACTTCTATCGAGCAATTATTATCCTTTTATATGGGGAAAAATACGCCGGACAGACAGGATTTTATTATTAAGAATCTGAAGGTGGAGTTGGATACGATTGAGGAAGCTGCTATTTAAGAAAAGAAAATCTTAGTCAGTGACTGAGGTTTTTGAAATATAAAAATCCGAATCATTGACTCGGATTTTGGAATTTTAAATTGACCCTATCACTGACATGAAATAGGTTCTTTAAGATAAGAAATTTAAATAATTATATGAAGAGAATATTTTTTTTGATTACCGCTTTGATTTTAGTTTCCTGTAAAAAAGAAAAAGCCGAAACTCCAATGGAGAAAGGAGTTCCAGTTATAAGATCAATAAGTAAAGTGATTAAAAAAAGAGATTTTCCTTTAAAGAATTTTTCAAAAATTGAATTGGTTTCTTATTATAACAGAATTTATTGGGATACTATTAAGCATAAAGGAGAACAACCGTCAAGAAAAGTATTAGTAGACAATTATAAATTAACTTTTGATAGTACAATGATACAGGAAAGAGTTACTTTGAATAAAATTCAGGAAAAAGAACTTTTGAATGTAATGGTTTGCGATACTTGTATTCCCGAAGAAATTTCCTCAGCGTGTTACAATCCCAGACACATGATTTTGTTTAGAGATGATAAAAACAGGATTATTGGATATAACGAATTTTGCATAAGTTGTAATGGGGCCAGAAGTTCACCTAATCTTGATGGATTTCAAAAATATTGCTTGTACGATATGGGTGATTTATTTAGAAAATTCGGAATTAAGCTTTTTGTTGACGATGATGATGAACAAAAAGAGTATGAGATTTTAAGAAAAAAAGGTTATTTAAATTATTAGCATAAGTAAAAATACTGAAATAAATTCAGCATAAAAATGAAAGACGAAGAAGACGATAACATAATTCCAAACGATGACGGAAATAATTCAGAGGAGAATCAGCCTGATGAAAATCAGGACGGAGACGACGATGAAATTATCAACGTAGATGCTAAAAATTTCGAAGGACAGCATTTTTACGAAAACCAGGAAGAAGAAGGAGAGGACGTTATTACGAAAGTAACGGGCATGTACAAAGACTGGTTTCTGGATTATGCTTCCTATGTAATCTTAGAACGTGCAGTTCCGGCTATTGAAGACGGTTTTAAACCCGTTCAGCGTCGTATTATGCACTCTTTGAAAGAATTAGACGATGGCCGTTATAATAAGGTTGCCAATGTTGTAGGGCACACCATGCAGTATCACCCACACGGAGATGCGAGTATTGGGGATGCGATGGTGCAAATTGGACAAAAAGATTTATTGATTGACTGCCAGGGAAACTGGGGAAATATCTTAACAGGTGACGGAGCAGCTGCCTCGCGTTACATCGAGGCACGTTTATCTAAATTTGCTTTGGAGGTTTTGTACTCTCCAAAAATTACCGATTGGGGTGTTTCGTACGATGGCCGTCGTGCAGAACCCAACAACCTTCCGGTAAAGTTTCCGTTGCTTTTGGCACAGGGAGCCGAGGGAATTGCAGTGGGACTTTCGACTAAAGTGTTACCGCACAACTTCAATGAGTTAATCGATGCTTCGATCAAGATTTTAAAAGGAAAAGCTTTTACCTTATATCCTGATTTCATGACACAGGGTATCGCTGACGTGTCCAACTATAATGACGGACTTCGTGGCGGACGTGTGCGTGTGCGTGCTAAAATTGCCCAATTAGACAAAAATACACTGGTCATTACGCAAATTCCGTTTTCGACCAATACCACGACTTTGATTGACAGTATTTTGAAAGCCAACGATAAAGGTAAAATCAAAATCAAGAAAATCGAAGACAATACAGCAGCAGATGTTGAGATCTTAATTCATCTTTTTCCGGGCGTTTCTCCGGACAAAACAATCGACGCTTTGTTTGCTTTTACTGCCTGCGAAACTTCTGTAGCGCCTTTAGGTTGTGTAATTGAGGACAACAAACCGCTGTTTATCGGAGTTTCTGAAATGTTGAAAATTTCGACACACAGAACGGTTGATTTGCTTCGTCAGGAATTAGAAATCCAGTTAGAAGAATTAAAAAACAAATGGCATTTCTCTACATTAGAGAAAATCTTCATTCGTGAAGAAATGTACATCGATTTCAAACTGTATTCAGACAGGGAATCGCTTTATAAATACTTATATGATCGATTTGAGCCTTTCAAAAAATCATTCGTCAGGGAAATTACAGATGAGGATTTACAAAGACTGACCCAGATTCCAATGATTCGTATTACCCGTTTTGACTCTGACAAAGCCGATGATTTTATCGCGAAGTTAGAAGACGAAATGAAGGAAGTCGAGCATAACTTAGAGCATTTGACTGATTTTGCGATTGCTTATTTTACCAAATTAAAAGAGAAATACGGAAAAGGCCGCGAACGCCAGACCGAACTTCGTGTTTTTGATAATGTTGAAGCTACAAAAGTAGTGTTGCGTAACACAAAACTATACGTAAACCGCGAGGAAGGTTTTGTTGGAACCAGTCTGAAAAAAGACGAATACCTGACCGATTGTTCTGATATTGATGATGTAATTGTGTTTTTGCGTGACGGAAAAATGCTGGTGACAAAAGTCGACGCCAAAACGTTTGTAGGGAAAGATATTATACACGTTGCTATTTTTGATAAAAGCGATAAGCGTACCATTTACAACATGATCTATCGTGATGGAAAATCCGGGCCTTCTTATATCAAACGTTTCAACGTTTCGGGTGTAACACGTGATAAGCCGTATGATTTAACCAATGAAACGGCAGGTTCACAAGTGGTTTATTTTTCGCATAATCCGAATGGGGAAGCAGAAGTAATCACGATTTTATTACGTCAGGTCGGAACGATCAAAAAATTGAAATTCGATATTGATTTCGCCAAATTAGCGATTAAAGGACGTGCCTCTAAAGGAAATTTAGTGACTAAATATCCAATCAAGAAAATCGAACTGAAGGAAAAAGGAATTTCGACATTGCTGCCAAGAAAAGTTTGGTTTGATGATACGGTAAAACGTTTAAACGTTGATGCCAGAGGAGAATTACTGGGTGAATTTAAGCCAAGTGACAAAATTCTGATTATCAACCAAAGCGGAAAACTGAAGGTTATTATTCCGGAATTATCAACTCATTTTGATGAAGATATGATTGTTCTGGAGAAATTCAATCCGAAAAAACCAATCTCGGCCATTTATTTTGATGGTGAAAAAGAGCGCTATTACCTGAAACGTTTTCTGGTGGAAACCGAAAAAGAAGAGAGCTTTATTACAGAACATCCGAATTCGCAATTAGAAATCGTATCGACAGATTATCGTCCGGTGGCGCAATTAATTTTCGCCAAAGTAAAAGGAGTCCAGAAAGAAGATTTACATATAGATGTGGAAGACTTTATAGCTGTAAAAGGCTTTAAAGCACTGGGAAATCAACTGACAGCCGATAAGTTAAAACAAGTCAATTTACTGGACCCACTGCCGTATGAAGAACCCGTTGAAGAAGTTCCGGAAAAACCGGAATTAGAAGAGGATGATTCAGTGGAAACCGAATTAGACGACGACGGCCAGATTGGACTGGTTTTGGAATAATAAAGAAGAGCTCCTTTTCAGGAGCTTTTTTTAAGACTTAAAATCATGTAAGTTGTGAAGTTTTGAAATGGATTGATATCTCTAAATATAAAATATGAAAAGAATATTTACACTATTATTTATTTGTTTGAGTTTGCAAATTTTTGGTCAGTGCTGGAAAAGTATTGACGGAGCCATAGGACATACTATTGCCTTAAAATATGATGGTACTCTTTGGACTTGGGGTGATAACTGGGCAGGCCAATTGGGAGACGGAACAATCGTAAATAAAAGTGTACCGCGACAAATAGGAACTGATACAGATTGGGAGAAAATTGCTGCAGGCGGAAGTTATTCTATTGCCATAAAAAAAGATGGTACCTTATGGACATGGGGAAGTAATACTTATGGTCAGTTAGGGAATGGCACAACCACGAATGTAACGGTACCCACAAAAATAGGAAGTGATACCAATTGGACTTTTGTCAGCGCGGGAACATATCATACTATTGCACTTAAATCAGATGGTACTTTATGGGCATGGGGAAGAAATAATTACGGTCAATTGGGGGACGGAACAACGATTAATGGAAGTATACCCAAAAAGTTGGGGATAGATACGAATTGGCGAACTATTTCTACGGGCGATGGTCATGTGATGGCCATTAAAACCGATGGTACGCTTTGGACATGGGGATATAACTGGGCAGGTCAATTGGGGAATAATACCTATACAGATCAAAAATTCCCGCTTCAGGTAGGAAGTGCTACTGACTGGCAAACCGTCACAGGAGGATATTATTTTACTCTTGCCATAAAAACAAATGGCACGCTTTGGGCCTGGGGAAGTAATTCTAACTATGAGTTAGGAGATGGTACTCTTGTAGAAACGAGGCGAGTACCTGCACCAATAGGAACTGATACCGATTGGAGCAGCATTAGCGCGGGAGCCTACCACGGTGTTGCAATGAAAACAGATGGAACAATTTGGTTGTGGGGAGATAATTACTACGGACAATTAGGGAATGGAACAAAAAATTACGGACGCGTACCCGCTAAGCTGGAAGAGGCTAACGACTGGCAAAGCATTAATACAGGTACTGTACACACGCTTGTCATTAAAAAAGATGGCTCTCTTTGGGGATGGGGGCAAAATTTCTACAGACAGTTAGGCGTTCCTTCGGGACTTGAAAGAAGGGTTCCGGTTGAAATTGTGTGTGGCGTAAGTTTGGGAGTTGATGATTTTGACCTTACCAGTAACACAACGGTTTATCCTAATCCTGTGAAGGATACTTTCAGGGTAAAACATTCAGGTACTATCAAGACAATGAAAATTTATGACATTAAAGGGACAGTGGTAAAAAATATCACGGAAAATTTTGATGGCGAGATGAATATTTCAAATTTGCAAAAAGGAATTTATATTCTAAAGTTTGTGGATGATAAGAACAAGGTTTTTAGTAGCAGGCTAATTAAGGAATAGCTTGATTATAAACAAAATCTTTGCAATTAAATTCTCTCGCAGATTTTGAAGATTCAGCGGATCATTAAAAAAAATCTGCCAGATCTTCTCGATCTGCGCGAAAAAATCACTAAATGACCTCAAAATAAATTCAATACCTCCAGCTAAAGCAGGGGGCTATTCAAAATCTTTGCGATTAAAGTCTCCCGCAGATCTAGCAGATTCAGCGGATCTGTTTAAAAAAAAAATCTGCCTAATCTGCTCATCTGCGGGAAAAAATTAGCTTTAAAATAAATTCAATAGCCTTCAGCTTTAGCTGGAGGTTTCAAATAGGTTTTGATAGAAAGGCTTTAGCCAAAAATTACGTATTGTTTGGCTAAAGCCAGATTCTCTTTAATACAATACCTCCAGCTGAAGCTGGAGGCTATTAAAATCTTTGCAATTAAAGTCTCTCGCAGATCTAGCAGATTCAGCGGATCTATTTTAAAAAAAATCTGCCTAATCTGCTCAATCTGCGGAAAAAAATTAGCTTTAAAATAAATTCAATAGCCTCCAGCTTCAGCTGGAGGTTTCAAATAGGTTTTAATAGAAAGGCTTTAGCCAAAAATTACGTGTTGTTTTGCTAAAGCCCGATTCTCTTTAATACAATACCTCCAGCTAAAGCAGGAGGCTATTCAAAATCTTTGCAATTAAATTCTCCCGCATATTTAGCAGATTCAGCGGATCTGTTTAAAAAAAAAATCTGCCTAATCTGCTCAATCTGCGGGAAAAAATTAGCTTTAAAATAAATTCAATAACCTCCAGCTTCAGCTGTAGGTTTCAAATAGGTTTTAATAGAAAGGCTTTAGCCAAAAATTACGTGTTGTTTGGCTAAAGCCCGATGATTCTCTTTAATACAATACCTCTAGCTAAAGCAGGAGGCTATTCAAAATCCTTGCGATTAAATTCTCCCGCAGATTTAGCAGATTCAGCGGATCTATTTTAAAAAAAAATCTGCCAGATCTGCTCAATCTGCGGGAAAAAACTAGCTTTAAAATAAATTCAATAGCCTCCAGCTTCAGCTGTAGGTTTCAAATAGGTTTTAATAGAAAGGCTTTAGCTAAAAATTACGTATTGTTCGGCTAAAGCCCGATTCTCTTTAATACAATACCTCCAGCTAAAGCAGGAGGCTATTCAAAATCCTTGCGATTAAAGTCTCTCGCAGATTTAGCAGATTAGGCGGATCATTAAAAAAATCTGCTAGATCTGCAAAATCTGCGGGAAAAAATTAATTCTTCTGATACCTTTTATCCGTCAGTGTTTTCATGAAAGCAACCAGGGATTGTTCCTCTTTTTTATTAAGTTTAAGTTCATCAAAAGGAAGCGTTTGGTTGTCTACTGCATATCCCAAACCTTTTCCTCCGCCTTTATTATAAAAATCAACCACTTCTTCAAGAGTTTTAAAAACTCCGTTGTGCATATAAGGTCCTGTGACAGCACTATTTCGAACAGTTGGTGTTTTGAAAGCTCCAATTAGCTGTGGCATTTTATTGTACAAATAACGACCCGTATCCGGGCTAAGTGCCTTTCCGGAAGCGTCTTTCGGAGTTCCGATCACTTCGTGTTCGGTTTTGGAATAGTTTGGCGGAACCGTTCCGTTAAATAAAGGCGTAAAGTGACAGGTCGCACATTTTGCCTTTCCCATAAAAAGATTCATTCCATCTATTTCCTGATCAGTCAATTTGTTTTTCTGGCCTCTCATGTATTCGTCAAATTTCGAATCAAAGGAGTTTAGTGATCTTACATAACTGGCAATGGCATTCTGAATTTGCCAGGCTTCCGGTTTGGCTGTTTTGGGATAGGCTTTTTTGAAAAGTTTAATGTAAGCATCGTCCAGTAAAACCTGGGCGTGAATGTTTTTTAGGGAACCGTGCATTTCGTCTGTATTTTCGATGACATCAACACTTTGTTTTTCTAAATCCAACTGGCGCATATCCCAAAATTGGGCATTCTGCAGGGAAGCGTAGGTTAGGGTAGGCGTGTTTCTCATCAGGTTGCTGCCGTTTAACGAAAGATTTGTTTTCAGTCCATCGGTAAAAGCTTTTTCGGGATGATGGCAGGTAGCACAGCTTCGGTCACTATTTTTGGACAGGCTGGTGTCGTAAAATAATTTTTCTCCCAAAAGGGCTTTGTCGTTTGTAAAATTATAATCCTCCGAAAGTACAAATCCGTTGACATCAAAAGCATCTTTATCAAATAAAGTTTCTATTGTCGGCTTAAGCGGACTGCTTTTCTTTACATTTTTGATTTTTTCTTCCTTTTGAAAAGCTTTTATCTTTTTGGAAATCGGATTCAGGTATTGCGTTATAAAAACGGCTCTGTTGAAGGAATTAAAATTATTGTTTTCCGTACAATATTTTTGGGCTTCCTGTGTCAGTTTTTTTAAGTCCGGCAGTGTGGTATTGGCTGCATTGATTTTTTCGAGTGCTTTCGGAATGCCAATTAAGCTTTCGCCCGCTTCAGGAACAGAAGACTGCAAAATCGGGCTGTCAAAACCCGTAATGCCCAACGCAATCACCCTGAACACGTTTTGCTGAATGCCGTCGAGGACATAATCGTTACTGATGGCAATCACTTCAAATGTACTTTTTACCTGCTTGATATTCGACATGAAAATTTTTAATTCCCGAACTAAATCTTCTTTGTTTTTGGTATCGTATTCGGGGTAAATAAGTTCTTCCATGACCTGAAAACCGTGCGGTTCAAAAGACCTGTTTTCTTCCAGTTCCATTTCATCCAGTGCCGGGCCATTCATAAAACGGGCCGTTTCGGGAATGAAATATTCAATCGCCCATTCTGCTTTTTTATACGCTAAGCGGGATTTTTTAAACTGGTCTACAATTGCTGCCGGTGATTTGTTTTCAACAACCAGTTTTTGAAATTGTATGATTTCGTTATCTAATTTGTTTAAATCAATGATTAAATCCTGTTTAACAGTCGTCTGAGAAGTCGGATTGTCTTTGCACGAAATCAGGCAAAGTAATACAAACAGGAAAGTAAAGTGTTTTAATTGTTTCATAATGCTTAAAAAGAAAATAACCCTTATTGAAAAATAAGGGTCATAAATTTTATTTAGGTTGAAATTATTATCGCTGTACGCCTCTGATAATAACAGTTTGTCCACCTTCTTTATTGGTGTTGATACCTGAACCGTCCGCATTTTTAAACGCGTCAAGCTGCCAGGTATGCGGGTGAATGTTTACCGTAAAAGTATTTGGAACCCCAATTAAATCTGAAATATCCTGCATAGCACCAAATTCCCAGCTTCCGAATCTCATTTCACCAGTCTGGTTGTATAATGCATTCCAGGCCGTATCGGTTCTTTTATGGTTCATGTTCAGCCATGGTTTGTTTTGCTTTGAAGCAATACTATACTGCCAGATGTATGAATCATGTTTTGCATCTGCATAATAGCTGTCACCATCTTCCTGAATGTAAACGTAGTTTTCAGTTACACAAAGATTATCAGGATTGATGATTCCGGTTCCGGGAGTACTGTCACCTTCAACGGCTAATTCTAAAGTTCCTTTCAAGGGATCAGCAGCATCCATTTTCAATTTATAAACTCTTCCCCACATGGTGTATCCGTCAACCGGAGCGTTTGATGTTGCCTGTCCTGTGGCAGTAAAATAAACTTCTCTGTTGTTGCTGGCGCTTCCTTTTCTGTAATCAACATCTTCGACTCTTGAAAAACGAATCGCTCCCAATGCATTTACCGTAGTATTGATAACCGCTCCTGTCAGGTTTTTGGCGTCCGGAATTTCAACAAATGAAACCGGGTATGAATTGTTTAAAGTCATGGTAGTTTCTACCTGATTTCCGTCTGTTCTTTTTAAAGCATATAATTTTCCGTTAGATAAATCACCTACGGTGTTGCTCATGTACATAATCAATTGTCCCGCACTTACGTGTGAAGTGGCATACGACTGATCTTCTCCGATCAAAATAATAGTTTTACCCGGATACGCTTCTTTTGGTAACGGAACTGCGTTTTCCATACTTGCTTTTCCTAAAGCCGGTAAAACTCTGTCGGTTTTGCTTTTATCGGAAGATAATCCCAACGGATTAATTCCGTGTACCATACTTTCCTGACCGCTTTCTCCTGCAGTTAAGAAAATAGGACCGAATCCGTGAATTTCCGGTGTTGTCAAAGTTGCAGAACACAAACGGGTCAATCCTCCAATTCCGTCTACCAGGTAATCTCCTTTTACCGGTTTGAATGTTTTATCCAGATATACTCTGGAAACCGATTGTAATATTTCGTGATTGGTAATCAAAATGTACCCTTCTCCATTTGGATTTTTCATAAATCCGGCACCATCCGGCTGAGCTCCGTAAACAAATGCAGGTGATTGCGGCAACACATCGGTACTACTGATAAGTGTACTGATTTTTAGACTTTCGAAACCATTCATTGCAAATACAAAAGGAGGAACTTTTGAATGTGATGTAAAATCGATTTCAGCGTTTACCTCATTAGAAGGCGTCTTGTTGTCATCATCCTGACAACTGATTACAGAAAGACCTGTAATGCCCAGCAATGCCATTGATTTTAAAAAATTAAATTTCATAGTGTTTTGTTTTTTTATTTAGAACAAAGCTATTCTTCAAAAACAAAATATATGTTATGGTAATTTTTTATAATTGCTAACAAATAATAAGGTATGTATTACTAAATTGTAAATAGTGGTTGTTAATTGTAAACTTTAGCTTTATAAAAAAAGCTTAAAAATAATTATTTAAAGAGGGAGTTCAGATTAATGGCTTTCTTCTCTTTTAGTTTCTTGATAATCTTCAAAAAGGCAATGGCAGTAATATAAGCGTCTCCGAGAGCCGTGTGCCGGTCTTTTTTCGAAATATCAAATTTATCGGCCAGATCGTCCAAAGTATAATGGTCCTTTCGCTCAAACAGATGCGATTTTATTAAGGTCTTTTTATATAAAATGCCAGTGTCTAAAGTGAGATTGGTTAACAAGGGCAGGCCATTTCTTTCTAAAGCGCGATTGATCATGGTCACATCAAAAATGGTGTGGTGGGCAATGATAACCGAATCTCCCAGAAAAGCCAGAAATTGTTGTAAAGCTTCTAATTCGGTGGGACGCTGAACGACGAAGGCTTTCAGGATGCCATGAATCTGAGCCGTTGCTTTATCATAATGATCCTGTTCGATATAAATTTCAAAACTGTCGCGTATTGAAATAATGCCATTTTGAAGCACCAACGCGCCGATGCACAATATGCGATCCGTTTCGTAATCAAAACCGGTGGTCTCCGTATCCAAAACCACAAAGCGGTTTTCTTCAATCGTAACCGTTTCGTCGAATAGCTTTTCTTCCTTCTTCCAAAAATTAAATAAACCCATGCTTATACGATATTTGAAATATTAAAACGGACGCTAATCAGTTCCTGAAGTTCCTTTATGGTTTTAAAAGTTCTTTTGAGTTTTATTTTCTCCATTTTCGATAACGATTCCAAAGCGATAAACTGCCCGGAATCATTGTGCAACAGCCCTTGTTTGGTTCTGAATTTCAATAAAGCTTTAAACGAATACGAGCAGGACAAATACAATTCCCTATTATTCGGTTCGAGATCGGCCAGTTTTTCAAAGCGCTCCGCCGTATTGCTTATGGATTTTACGGAATGGGATAAAATCAAAACCCGAGCTGCATCCGTCAGCGGCATTAAGGCTCTTCTTTTAATATCGAAATTGTCTTTGTTGGCACCATCCTGTTCGACCAAAAACTGCCTGAAAAAGCCCGTTGGGGAAGGATTTTGCAAAGCCCCGCTCACGAGATGCACATAAAAAACAGGATTTGCTTTGATGTTTTCAAAAATAGCATCCGAAAGTGCATTGGCTATTTCAGTATCACCATAGGTAACACTGTAATCAAAAAAGATAAAAGATAACAAAACTTCATTTTTCCCCGGATTCGTAATCCAGTGATGCACCTGATTTTTCCAATCGTCCAGGCTCATGCACCATTTTGGACTGGAAGCCATCATATCGGCGGGACAATAATCGTAACCAATTTCAAAAAGGCCTTTGTTTACCAGGGCGGCAAATTTCAGGAAATAGACTTTTGTTTCTTCCCTGAAAACTTCAGAAACATTCTCGTAAACAATAGCATTGTCCTGATCAGTATGCAGCATTTGTTCGCTTCGGCCCTGACTTCCCAAAGCCAGCCAGGCAAATTTTACAGGCGGCGGACTGCTCATTTTTTCGATTGACATTTCGATAACGCGGGTTGTACAGGCTTCATTTAATCCGGTGATAATTTTTGAAATCAGTGTCATTGGAATATTCTGATCCAGATATCCCTGAAGCAATTGCATGATGCGGGCACGAATGGGTTTAATGTCTTTGGGTTTTTTAGCTCTTTTCAGGGCTTTTATCAAAACAGCCGGATTATTGCCGAGGGCTACCATGACATCATGTTTAGAAAGGATTCCAACCGCTTTTGTATTGTTGGTGCCGTCTTTGGTCAGGCACAAATAGCTGATATTGCTTTTCATCATAGCCATCTGCGCCTCGGTAACCGTCATTTTTTTAGGATAGGTGACAACCGGTTTGGTCATGATGGTTTCTGCGGTGGTCAGGATCGAATAGTCGCCCGTCACAATTTTATTTCGAAGATCTTTATCGGTAATAATCCCGATCGGAAGCATTTCATCAACAATCAATATGGCCCCGACTTTCTTTTTGTTCATGATTTTAGCAACATCCCTTGCTGTTGTTGACGGGCTGCAGGTCACGATTTTCTTCGAATATTTTATAGGCTGTAAGTCAAAAGAATGGCTTTCGGAATGCATGGATTCGGAAACCAGATCGTCGCCGTAAAGTTTGTCTTTATGAATGTCAGAATACGGATTTCGGGTATTGGATGCGTAACTTTCAATGAGGAAATTCCCCACCGTCCTGTTTTCGAGTGCGTACGGTTTAAAAACGGCTATCGGAATGGCATATAGTATGCTTTCTTCATGGGCAACGGCTTCCATGATATAGTTTTCCTGAGCCAAAAGCGGACGGAGTCCAAAAATGTCCCCTTCATCACACATGTCCAGCACGACGTTTTTTTGATTTTTCTTTAAAGCCACTGCGCCTTTATGCACCACATAAAAAGAATCGTGGGTTTTTTCGTTTTCAGCAAAAATCACGGCATCCTTCTCCTTGTAAACAATAGAAATTTGTTCGGATAGTTTTTCAAGATCGGCCTGATGCAAAAAACTAAAGGGCGGATAATTTTTCAGGAAGTCGGCAACTCTATGCGAAATGGTATTTTTCATGCTTCAGATTTAGGTTGTAATGTAGTACTAAAAATAGAAATGTAAAAGAAACACCTTTAACTTTTTCCAGGATTTAAAGTCCAAGTTTATTTTTCAGAAAAGTATAAAAAAAAGCTCCAAAGGAACTTTTCTAATATATGTAATGCGAAAATTTAATCAATTTTAAAAACAGTTCCGCGTTGTTTCTCATCAGAACCGACCATGCCAAACTCAAAAGTATAAGAATCTTTGGAAGTGGTCAGGATCTTCATGCTGATTGCTTTTTCTTCGGCCATGTTTTTCGGATGTTTTTTCTGCAGGATATATTCGCAGTCACTTACCCAGCGGATGGCAGAAGTATCGGTTTTACCCTCAAAAGTTTCAATTTCAATATTGTCTTTACGTTCAAAAACGGTTGTTTTCTTTACACCGTTTACTTCGAATTCAAATTTGAATTTTCCGGTTTTAAAGTCTTTACAGTTGTGTTCCGCATCGTAGCAGGATACTAAAGCGAGTAAGGGCAAAAAGAATATAATTTTTTTCATTTTAATGTAAGTTATTTTTTTAAGGAGCTAATTCCTGCTTTCCATTTCAATCTTTTTATTTTTTAAAGAAAAAAATGAAAAGGATTTCCATTGCAATCAGGGCTATGGCTTTCGTTTTCATTTTGCCTGAATGAAGGCGATGGAATTTTTGTTTCATTAGGTCTTCGACTACGCTCAGACGGACAAATTGCCCTGACAGGTCTTCGACGCCATTCAGACAAGTCTTCGACTACGCTCAGACGGACAATTTCGTTCAGAGAGGTCTCGAACTTTGCTCAGACGGACAAAACTAATTATTTCAATTTTTTTAATTCGTCGTCGGTAAAGTTCTTAATTTCTTTTTCCCTGGCGAACTTTTCAGCGTTGTAATTTTCCGATTTATTCTTCGGGATTGATAAACTTTCCCAATTGTCTTTTTTTAATTGCTTGGCATAAAAAACAATCTGTCCGACGTGATACGGATAATGTGCCAGTTGCCGGTTGATTGCTTCTATAACCGTATGGCCTTCGTTTCGGATGTAAATTATTTCAGAAAGCTGCTCTGTTTTTAAACTGTCCAGCGTATTGAGGAAACAATCCCAGCCTTTATTCCAAAATGCGAAAACTTCTTCTTTTGACAGTAGGTCATTTTCAAATTCGGCATCACGGTTACGCCATTCTTTTTCACCATCGGTCGTTAAGAAATCGGTCCAGCGGGATAGCATATTCCCCGAAACGTGTTTCACAATGGTGGCGATGCTGTTAGTATCTTCATTTACGGCGGTAAAAAGCTGCTCCGGTTCCAGTTGGTCCATTGCCTTTTCGCCTAATGTTTTATAGTATAAAAATTGTTTTTTAACGCTATCTAAATACGAGTCGGTTGCTTCCATGATTATTTTTTTTTGCCACGAATTTCCCAAATTCTCACCAATTAACGCTTTAATTAGTTTGTGCTGTAGAAGAAAATTCTCGGCGTCTTTTTATATAATTTTAATATCATATTTATCTAAAAGCCCCTCAATTCCCTGAGTAGAGAATTGTGCCTTTCGCATCGGATTAAATTCGGGGTCAATTTTATAATTATAAGCCGTTCTGAAATCCACAGCAGCTAACTGGGTTTCATTAAAAATCGCTCCTTCAAGGTTGCAATGGTCAAAAAGTGAACTGGTCAGATTGGTTCCGATAAAAGTAACTTCCCTTACCGAACAATTGATAAATTTGGTTTTGGGCATCTTTTTGTTCGAAAAAATGGCATAGTCTAAAGCGCTTTCCTCAAAATACACCTGAAATAAAAAATCGTCACATTCACTGAAGGCAATTCCGAGGAGTTTACAGTTTTTGAAAGTCACATTTTTTAAACTCGTTCCGGCCAAACTGGTCATGGACAGGTTGCAGTCGATAAATTCGCAATCCAAAAAAGTATTGTAGGCGAAGTTGCTGTTGGAAAAATCACAGTTTTTAAAGACACAATCTTCAAACTCCCGGTTGTTTATTTTTTTGTCAATATAAATGACTTTGTCGAATGTTTTCTGAATGTGTATTAAACTTTCCATGAATGGTTTTTGGATAAAAGAATTTTTAACTTTGAATATTAAACCCGACAGGTTTTTAAAACCTGTCGGGTTTGCGTAAGTGACTTAGTCATTAAACAAACCTCTCATCATGGTTTTCAATCCGTAAAAAATTAAAAACATCGCACTTAAACAAGCCACAATTCCGATTCCCAAAACCAGATAGTGCCAGTTGGTATGCTGATTCATAAATGCATTATAAATCAACGAAGGACCAATAAACAAAAGAGGTAAGGAGCCTGTTAGATATCTGATGCCTTTTCCGAGTAATTCTTTATTTGTTGCCATTTTTTTTGTTTCAGGTTTGAAGTTTCAGGTTGCGAACTTTGCGGTTTATTGAAAGAGTTCGTTATACATTATAATTGTCCACCGCTTTTCGTACGCTTCCGTGTTTTTTCAGCAGATCAGACGCTTCTTCATAGGAAACCGTAATTTCTCCCATAATCATCTTCACACCGCGATCGACCAATTTGACATTGCTTAATTGCATATCGACCATTTTGTTGCCTTTTACTTTTCCAAGCTGAATCATGGCGGCAGTCGAAATCATATTTAAAACTAATTTCTGGGCTGTTCCGGCTTTCATTCTGGAGCTTCCGGTAACAAATTCAGGTCCGACAACAACGTCAATAGGAAACTGCGCTGTTAACGACAAAGGGCTTCCTGCATTACAGCTAATAGACCCCGTTACAATATTATTCTGATTACAGCTTTCCAGTCCTCCAATAACATACGGAGTGGTTCCGGAGGCTGCGATTCCAATTACAACATCATTTTGACCAATATTATGGGCCTGTAAATCAATCCAGGCTTGTGTGGCATTGTCTTCGGCATTTTCTACCGCACGACGGATGGCTGTGTCGCCACCTGCAATGATCCCGTTTACAAGATCAAACGGAACTCCAAAAGTCGGAGGGCATTCAGAGGCATCCACAACACCCAGGCGTCCTGAGGTTCCGGCACCGATATAAAATAATCGTCCGCCTAGTTTTAACTGGTTGACCACCTGTGCCACAAGGGCTTCAATTTGCGGTAAAGCTTTCTCTACGGCATGCGGAACGGTTTTGTCTTCGTTATTGATATTGGTAAGCAGTTCGTGAACGGACATTTTTTCTAAATGTTCGTATTTGGATGCCTGTTCTGTGGTTTTAGTAAAAGTCATTGTGTTTTTCGGGTTGTAGGTTGCAAGGTCTCAAAGTTACAAAGTTTTAAGGCTTCTGACAACGAAATATATGGGAATGACGGAGTTTTTTGCGTGAGGGATAGGAGTTACTACCGAAGTAGTACGGATAGCCCGACCGCATTTACTAAAGGCGCATTATCAGCGGTTTGTTACATGCGCCTTTAGTAAATGGGGGCACGCCCTGATTACAGGAAAAAGGCTAGAAGGATTCCGATTACAATCATGGATACTTTAGCAACATTAAACTTATGTCCTTCGCTGCTTTCAAAAATGATGGTAGAGGAAATATGAAATAAGATTCCGATCACAATGGCAGTAATCTCGGTGTAAAAGTCGTTTAAAACAGGCAGGTAATCGGATGCGATTGTGCCCAGAGGAGTCATAACAGCAAAAGTAATCATAAAAGCAAAAATGGCTTTCTTGTTTAAATTCGCATTGATGAAAAATGTCGTTAAAATAATAGCAATCGGTAAGTGATGGATCGCAATTCCGAGGGCTAAATCGTGGTGATGGCTCACCGGAAAACCTTCCAGGAAGGCGTGAATACACAAACTGATAAAAAGCAGCCACGGAATCTGGGACATTTGTGCGTGTCCGTGTACATGCCCGTGTTCGGCTCCTTTGGAGAAGAATTCAAGAATGATCTGGAATAAAATCCCAATCATGATGAAGAGTCCGATATGGTGATTGTGGGATTCGTAAACTTCCGGCAACAAATGCATTACCGTCAGGGATAATAAAAACGAACCACTAAATGCTAATAAAAGTTTTAGATTGGTTTTGCTTTTTGGTTTTAGAAACAAAGCCACAAAATAACCTAGAAGTACAGAAAATAAGGGTAATAAATAGTTCATTTGTATTTTGTTTAATCGTTGATTCGTTTAATTGGTTAATTGTTTTTTTGTCCAGCGAATAAACGGTTAAACAATTAAACGATTACCCAATTTTATTTAAAAATCATGATTAATCGTTCGCTTTCGGTTTTGTGGAATTTTTTGAGTTTATAATCCCCAAAAATATCCAGCAGAAAAATACCGGCTTCGGCCATTAAGTCTTCAAAATCCTTTAGCGTTAAGGCTTTTACTTTTTCGGTGAAATGAAAATGTCTTCCCTGATCTTCAAAGTCTATTTCTTTAATAATATGACCATCCGCTACATATCTTTTGATTTTAAAATCGATACCGTCAACCGTTTTTACTTCCTCCGGTACCAGCGTTTCAATCACCTGATTTACATTCATAAAGTCAATCACGGCAAAACCATATTCGGATAAGCTGTCTTTGATGGCTTTCAGGGTGGTAAGATTGTCCTCATCGCTTTCGAAATAACCAAAACTGGTAAACAAATTGAATATGGCATCAAATTTTTCTTCGAACGGTTCACGCATATCGTGTACCTTAAAGTGAAGTGTTTCATTACTGTTTTTACTCGCTTCGGCAATGCTGTTCTCGGATAAATCAGCACCTAAGACATTAAACCCCAATTGATTTAAATAAATCGAATGGCGTCCTTTCCCGCAGGCAAGGTCCAGTACTTTTGCTTTTTCGGGCAAGTTCAGATAATGGGTCAGGTTGTCCATAAAAATCTGGGCTTCCCTGTAGTTTCTGTCCTTATAAAGAATGTGATAATACGGAGTGTCAAACCATGAAGTAAACCAATTTTCGGTGTTACGTTCCTGATTCGGTGTTGAGGAGTTCGATGCGTCAGACATTTATTCTATTTCAATTAATTCAAAGTCCCGCAAATTTAGTGTATTTTTGCCGAAAAATAACTATTTCGCAACGATACCTCATGAATCATTGTGTTTAAGGGAAAGTTTTTAATGCAGATTCGGTTTTGACCGGAAATCTGTTTTAATTCAAATAAGAAAATGGAAGAAAATTTTAGAATGATAGCCAAATGTTTTTTTGGTTTTGAAGAAATATTAGAGAATGAATTGCGTGCACTTGGTGCCCAGGATGTAGAAAAAGGAGTGCGAATGGTAAGCTTTAAAGGCGATAAAGGGTTTATGTACAAAGCCAATTTATCGTTGCGTACGGCACTTAAAGTATTAAAACCGATCTATTCATTCAGAGCCAACAACGAACAGGCTCTTTACAAAGGAATTTCGGGCGTAAACTGGTCTAAGTTGTTGAATGCTAATCAGACTTTTGTAATTGATGCTACC
Source organism: Flavobacterium sp. ENC (assembly GCF_020991415.1). Lineage (GTDB taxonomy): Bacteria > Bacteroidota > Bacteroidia > Flavobacteriales > Flavobacteriaceae > Flavobacterium. Next base: position 448,705 of record NZ_JAJMOY010000004.1, read on the forward strand.
GTTCATTCAACTTATTTTAACCATTCTGAGTTTGTTTCCCAAAAATGTAAAGATGCTATTGTAGACCAGTTCAGGGAAAGAACAGGACAGCGTCCGAGTATTGATAAAGCATTTCCGGATTTAAGGATTAACGTGCATATCGATAAAGATCAGGTTTCGGTTGCTTTGGATACTTCCGGAAATTCACTGCATCAGCGTGGTTACCGAACAGCTACGAATATTGCTCCGATTAACGAAGTTCTGGCAGCAGGAATTTTATTGTTATCAGGTTGGGAAGGGCAGAGCCATTTTCTGGATCCAATGTGCGGATCAGGGACTTTTCTGGCAGAAGCAGCCATGATTGCCTGCAATATCCCGGCAAACATCAACCGTAAGGAATTTGCATTTGAGAAATGGAAAGACTGGGACAATGATTTATTTGACAATATTGTCAACAGCCTGATGAAAAAGACAAAGGAATTTCATTATACGATAAAAGGTTTTGATAAAGCGCCAAGTGCCGTAAACAAAGCCAAAGACAACATAAAGAATGCCAATCTGGAGGATTATGTGACCATCTCTGAAGACAACTTTTTTGAAAGCGAAAAAGCGGTAGAAGGAAAGTTGCACATGGTTTTCAATCCGCCTTATGACGAACGTCTGGACATTCATATGGAAGAGTTCTACAAAAATATTGGAGATACTTTAAAGAAAAGCTATCCGGGAACGAATGCCTGGTTTATCACGGCCAATCTTGAAGCGCTGAAGTTTGTGGGATTAAAACCTTCCAGAAAAATCAAACTTTTCAACGCAAGTTTGGAAGCGCGTCTGGTTAAATATGAGATGTACGAGGGAAGTAAGAGAACGAAGTTTCAGGTAAACGAATAGTTACAAAGAGGCAAAGGCTCAAAGGTACAAAGGAAAAACTTTGTCGCTTTGAACCTCTGTAACTTTGAACCTTAAAAAAGAAAAAAATGACAAAACTACAAGTAAGAGGTTTTTTATATCAGTTAGGATGTTTCGCTATTTTATTTATAGCAGGAAGATATCTGGTAGCAACTTATACCGGATTAACGGGACTTTGGATTCCAATGACAGCTTTTATCGCTGCCACTTTGATTTCGCCTAAATTTCAGGCCGTGAAAACCAAAGATGGCGAAAAACTTTTCATGAAATGGATTTTTATAAAAGGCATCAGGGAAATAGGTTCTTAAGAGGTGCTAAGGTGCTGAGATTCTAAGGGACTAAGGCTTAAAAAAGCGGTAAACAATAAACAAAATAAAAGCCACAAATTCAGATATGAATTTGTGGCTTTTATTTTGTTTTTCACCCAATAATAAACCTCAGAACCTTAGCGTCTTAGTATCTCAGTACCTTAAAAAAAGCTACTTTTTTGGAGATACATTCTTCAGTTCGGGAACAATTACTTTTTTCTTGTAAAGCGGAATAAAGTACGAAACGGTATAATTAAAGCCTACTCCGAAATTTCCGTCGTAGGTTCTGTTGAAACCGGGAATATAAAGATTTTCGAAATTGCCCGGTTCTTTATTGCTTACTAAAAGCTTTAACTGAACTCCGAAACCTACGAATACGTTATTAAAAACTTTTGCTTTAAGCCCAAGGGCAACTTCAAGCCAGGCTGCTGTAAGGCCATTGTATTTTTCTCCCGAAACAATCGGAGTCTGCTGCCCCCAGTACGGATTTGCATTATAAATCTTATAGGTATTCAATTGCTGGCTAAAAGTACTGAAACCTCCGCGTAAACCTATAGTGATCAGGTTTTCCATGTCCAGCCAGTTCTGGTAGGTATTGTAATCAAAACCTCCTTTTATATAGGTTCCGGTTGCGGTTGAGTTTAATCGGTCGTCATCTGTGGTTTTATCTTCAAAACCAAGTTCAGCGGCCAGATAATACTTTTTCGTTAAACGAAAATCTCCCACAAATTCAACGCCTTTATAATCTTTGTCATAAAAGCCGCGTGTCAGTTTGTACAAATCAACACCAACGCGAAGTCCGTATCGGTTTGTTTTGGGAAGAATCGTATCTGTAACGGCTTCCTGAGCCATTGGTTTTTGAAATTCTGCTTTTTGTTTTTCCTGAACAGTTTCTTTTGGTTTGGCGGTTTCCTGAGCGTGAACCAAAAACATTGAAAACAATAGCGGAATACTAAAAAAATACTTTAACATGTGTTTCATTTTCGTATTCAATGTTAGGGTTTATGATAAAAATATCCTGCATCCATACTCCGTCTCCGGTCGGATCTGTTCGTTGAAAAGCACTTAGGTTAAAGATGGTTTTAAAGCCGCAAGCCCTGGAAACGTATGAGTTCTGACGGGAATAATTAAAATTTATTTCATCAGAATTAATCAGGGATGCATTAGGATTGCCATAATTTATAGTAAACTTATAAGTGGTGATATCTACATCTGTCCTAAGAGGAATAGCTATAGAATCGCCGCTGGTTAGGAATCTTGTATCATCTGTGGCCGTTTTATTAAAAACAATACTCTGTGCCTGATCCTTTCCGGTCACCCTAAGATTATTCACCCTTTTTCTTAAGGTTGAATTGTTTATATCGTAAAAAGTGATTACTAATCGTGGTGTTGTCGGTGTATCCGGATCACAAATATCATCTTTCTCGCAACTGGACAGCCCAAAAGCAAAAATCAATAAAAACGAGATTATTTTTTTCATGTATAAATTTTGTTATCGAAGTTCTAAAAGTACAACATTTTCAACATGATGCGTTTGCGGAAACATATCTACCGGGCGAACGCGTGTTACTTTGTATTTTTCATCCATCAAAGCCAGGTCACGTGCCTGTGTAGCCGAATTACAACTTACGTACACTATTTTTTCAGGTGCAATTTTTAAAATCTGATCAATAACCGCAGCGTGCATTCCATCTCTTGGTGGATCTGTGATAATAACGTCAGGTTTACCGTGCTGAGCGATAAAACTTTCATTAAATACGACTTTCATGTCTCCAACAAAAAACTCACAATTGGTAATATTATTGCGTTCTGCGTTGGCTTTAGCGTCTAAAATTGCTTCGGGAACACTTTCTACGCCAATTACTTTTTTTGCTTTTTTAGAAACGAACTGTGCAATCGTTCCGGTTCCGGTATAAAGGTCATAAACGGTCTCATTACCGGAAAGGCCCGCGAAGTCACGTGTTATCTTATACAATTCATAAGCCTGATCAGAGTTGGTCTGGTAAAAAGACTTCGCATTAATGCTGAATTTCAAACCTTCCATTTCTTCCAGGATATAATCCCTTCCTTTATATAGTTTAATATTCTGGTCGTAAATCGTATCGTTTTGTTTTGAATTTACGACATATTGTAACGAGGTAATCTGAGGGAATTTTTCATACAAATGATCCAAAAGAAGTTCACGGTTCTTTTTATCATTTTCAAAAAACTGAATCAAAACCATGATTTCACCTGTAGAAGCCGTACGAATCATAAAAGTACGAAGTAAACCGGACTGCTCCCTTGGGTTAAAAAAGGCTAAGTTATGCTCGTTTGCAAAATCCCTGATTTCGTTTCTGATGGCATTGGAAGGATCTTCCTGCAAATGACATTTGGTGATGTCAAGAATTTTATCCCACATTTTCGGAATATGAAAACCTAAGGCGTTTCTGTTTCCTAAATCTTCCGTACTGTCGATTTCTTTTTCAGTTAGCCAGCGGCTGTTTGAAAATGAAAATTCCATTTTATTTCTGTAGAAAAACTGTTTGTCTGAACCCAGAATAGTTTCGAATTCAGGAAGTTCAACTTTTCCAATTCGCTGCAAATGGTTTTTTACTTCGTTTTGTTTGTAATACAACTGCTGGCTGTATTTCATGTTTTGCCATTTACATCCTCCACAAACTCCAAAATGCTCGCAGATCGGTTCAATGCGGTGTTCTGAAAATTCGTGAAATTTTACGGCTTTGCCTTCATAATAGGCTTTTCTCTTTTTAAAAGTTTGCACATCAACCACATCACCAGGTACTACATTCGGAATAAAGATAACTTTTCCGTCAGGAGCCTTTGCTACTGATACTCCCTTTGCTCCGGCATCAAGAACCTGAATTTGATGAAAGACAACTTTGTCTGTAATTTTTCTTCCCATAGCGCAAAAATAAGGGTTTGTAAACTTTTATAAATTTAATTTTTAAAATATTTTACCATTTTTTTTAAATTGTTAGTTTAATCGAGTTTAAAAAGTAACTTTGTTTTAGCAAAATCCCAAATGCTACATTTTTAACCTATCGATTTGTTATTTTTTTATGAAGTTGTATCACAATCTTTCACAAATTGGCTTTTTGAAAAAAAGTTATGCCTTCAAATTTTTGTTTGTTGCTTTCATAGGTCTACAAATCCCTTTAATCGGAATTTTATTTTTTGTACTTTATTTTGATATTACTATTTCGCCCTCTTCTATTTTAATTTTTTCGCTGATAATGACATTGTTGGCTACTTTAATTACACTTGTAGTTTTAAAGCAGTTGATAAAACCAATTGCAATTGCTTCCAAATCTCTGGATGATTACCGTAATAACAGAAGATTGTCTGTCCTGCCAACCGAATACAGCGATGAGGCAGGTCTTTTAATGTGCAATATCCAGGAGTCTATTTATGAAGCCGAAAGTTATATCAATGAAAAACAGGATTTGATTTATATGCTGTCGCACGATTTAAAAAATTTTGCAGGCAATCCTCAGGGACTGGCCAATCTGATTATAAGTGAAAATCCGTCAGATTCCGTAAAAAATCTGGCAGGATTAATTTGCGAATCAACCAATCTGCAATTTCGATACATTGAAAATTTTATTAAATTACTGAATGAGCAGGATCAGATTGCAAAAATCAATCAGGAAGTAAAGACTATCATATTCCCGAATATTCTGCCCTTTATCAACGAGCAGGTAGAACAACGCCTGATTGATAAAAATATAAAACTGTCTTTGAGTTTAGAATTAAATGAAGCGAAGCTAAGAATCGATGAAGGTTTGCTGATTCAGGTCTTGGTGAACCTGATTAGCAACGCCATTAAATTCTCTTATTTTGACAGTGAAGTCAAGGTTCGGATTTACTTCGAAAAGGAAAAATTAGTAATCACGGTTACCGACAAAGGAATTGGTTTCAACAAAGATCAGATCGAGGAATTGTTCAAAAAATTCACTCCCATGAGCCGATTAGGTACCGCGAAAGAATCTTCTACAGGAATTGGCTTGTATTTGTGTAAGAAAATCATAGAAAGAAACAGAGGTGAATTAAGCGCTGCCAGTGAAGGAAAAAACAAAGGGGCAGAGTTTAAGTTAGTTTTTGAACTTTAATCAGGATCTTTTCTTGATAATCTCATAATTGATAATCGTGAAAAAATAGAAGCAGGAATCGGCTGTAATTTTACCCAGTATAATTCCGAAAAAATAATTCCCGCACAAAATCGGCATCCAGTACATACAAAACGGACGAACGAGTAAAAAGTCCAAAAAAGCCGGATACCCAAATTCCAAAACCAGATTTTTGACAAGCGAAAGAATTTCCCTAAAACCTGTTGCTTTGTTTTCATTTTTATGCTTTAGTGCCATTTTTCTGTAAGAGGAGATCAGGATCACCCCGTAAAAAGCCAGATATTCAGCAAAAGTAATCAGATAAGCTGTTGTAAGTCCGCTATAAATTTTACTGAAAAGTGAAGTCAGCAGTGCCGCTGTCGTACTTGCCAGTTCAGCATATTTATACCGGTTAAACCACTCTTTGAAATTTGATTTTGTAAGCATTTTTTTGAAGGTTCAGAGAGGCAAAGTTACAAAGGAACAAAGGTTTTTTGCAGGGAAGTTCATAAAACCTTTGAACCTTTTTTTGGAAGTTTCAGAGAGGTTTTTAGTAGGGAAAGTTTATAAAAGGCTTTTTCCCTTTGAACCTTTCTTTAAGGTTAGAAAACCTTTGTCCCTCTGCACCTTTGTCCCTTTGCACCTTTTTTTGAAGGTTCAGAGCGGCAAAGTTACAAAGTTGCAAAGGTTTTTTGCAGGGAAGTTTATAAAACATTTGAACCTTTAAACCTTTCTTTAAGGTTAGAAAACCTTTGTCCCTCTGCACCTTTGCCCCTTTGAACCTTTTTAAAACCTACCACAGCTGATGTACCGACGATTTGATGTATTTTTCGTAAATAGCATTCATAGCGGCAATTTTATCGGGAGTAAGTTTTGGTAAATCGTACACGGATAAATTCGACAGGACATGACTGGTTTTTGACGCGCCAGGAATAATACAGCTGATGTCTTCAAAACTCAAAATCCACTGTAAAGCATAAGGCGCCAGATTGGAAGCTTCCGGAAATAGGGACTTTAATTCCCGTACCGCTTTAAGTCCCAGATCATAATCAATTCCCGAAAAGGTCTCGCCTTTATCGAAAGCCTCTCCGTTGCGATTAAAGTTACGGTGATCCTGAGGTTCGAAAGTAGTTTTCGCATCAAATAAACCGGTTAAAAGTCCGCTTGCTAAGGGAACTCTGGCAATTATTCCAATGTCTTTCTTTCTGGCTTCAGAGAAAAACAATTGCGAAGGGCGCTGACGAAACAAATTGAAAATAATCTGAACCGTGGTCACATTCGAAAATTCGATTGCTTTCAGGGCTTCTTCGACTTTCTCGACGCTCACTCCTAAATTTAATATTTTCCCCTGATCCTTTAAACGGTCAAACATTTCGAAAATTTCAGGTCTGTAGAAAACTTCAGTAGGAGGACAGTGCAGCTGAATCAGGTCAATTGTTTCAAGTCCCATTCTTTTTAAACTGTCTTCTACAAATTTCTGCAGCACTTTAGGCTGGTAGCCTTCATTGACATGCGGATTAATATGGCGCCCGCATTTTGTAGCCACATAAATACGTTCAGAACGCGAACGAACGACTCTTCCCACGGCAGTTTCGCTCAGTCCATTTTCATACACATCGGCAGTGTCAATAAAATCAACGCCATGATCGATAGCAGTATTGAGAAGTTCGTCCGCAGTTTTATTGTCAAAAGCGGAACCCCATTTTCCTCCAACCTGCCAGGTGCCAAGGGAGATTTCCGAGATATTAAAATTGGTTTTGCCTAGTTTACGGTAGTTCATTTTTTTTAGGTGCTAAGTTGCTAAGGTTCTGAGGTACTAAGTTTTCGAGGCTCTAAGATTCTAAGGTTCTGAGTTACTAAGATTTGTAATTATTGAAAAAACTTAGAACCTTAGCCACTCAGAACCTTAGTACCTTATTCTTCAATCAAACAAATCAGAAGAAAGATAACGGTCGCCGCGATCGCATATAATGGCTACAATCACTCCGGATTCAAGCTGTTCTGCGATTTTTAAAGCTACGGCAACAGAACCTCCGCTGCTCATTCCGGCAAAAACACCTTCTTCAAGGGCTAAACGTTTGGTCATTTCGCGAGCTTCTTCTTCGCTGACGTCAATAACAGTGTCTACTTTCGAGGCATCGAAGATTTTAGGTAAATATTCCTCCGGCCATTTTCTGATTCCGGGAATTTGGGAACCATCGCTTGGCTGTGCGCCTATAATCTGAATAGTTGGATTTTTTTGTTTTAAGTACGTTGAAGTTCCGATAATCGTTCCTGTTGTTCCCATGGCCGAAACAAAATGAGTTACTGTCCCTTCGGTATCATTCCAGATTTCAGGTCCTGTCGTTTTATAATGCGCTTTCCAGTTGTCCTCATTGGCAAACTGGTTTAGCATCAGGTAGCCGCCTTCAGCGACTTTTTTGTCGGCATAGTCACGCGAACCGATAATTCCTTCACTGGCGGGCGTTAAAATAACCGTAGCGCCATAAGCACGCATGGTCTGGGTTCGTTCTTTTGTCGAATCTTCCGGTAAAATCAATTCTATTTCGATCTGGAACAACTGGGCAATCATGGCAAGGGCAATTCCGGTATTGCCGCTGGTGGCTTCAATAAGTTTATCTCCTTTTTTGATATCGCCTCTTTCCAGTGCCGACGCGATCATATTGTAAGCGGCCCTGTCTTTTACGCTTCCTCCCGGATTGTTCCCTTCCAGTTTCAGTAAAAGTTTTACGTTTTTATTTTTCACCAAATGGACTGTTTCCATCAGAGGTGTATTTCCAATTAGGTTTAGCAGTTTCTGTGGACCCATATTATTTTTTCTCTTTTATTTTAACTTCTGTAGTAGTGGTATTGAGTACAATAGAATCTTCCGGAACCGATTTGGTGATCCAGGCATTTCCACCCACAATACTGTTTTTACCAATAACGGTTTCTCCTCCCAAAATAGTAGCATTCGCATAAATGCAGACATTTTGCTCCACGGTAGGATGTCGTTTTTCATTTTTCATTTCTTTACTCACGCTTAAAGCACCTAAAGTAACACCCTGGTAAATTTTTACATGTTTTTCGATTACAGCCGTTTCACCAATTACAATTCCGGTCGCGTGATCAATAAAAAACGGTGAAGCTATCCGGGCACCTGCATGAATGTCGGTTCCGGTAATGCGATGGGCATATTCGCTCATTAATCTTGAAAAAAGCAATAAATCGAGCAGGTATAATTCGTGGCTCAGTCTGTAAATAGCAATGGCATAAAAACCCGGATAACCTAAGTACACTTCACTGATACTGTTGGAGGCCGGATCATTTTCCAGAATATATTCGGCATCCTGATTTAATTTTTCCAAAACGCCGGGCAATTTTTCAAGGAAGCGGTCCCAGATCGATTCGCATAAATTTTCAGGCTTTTTGCAGGCCAGAACGGCAATTTCCTTAAATCGTATTTCTAGTTCATCAATGCTTTCATCTAAAGCCGCATTTGAATCAAAAAGGGTATAAAAAAGCTTTTCGGTAAAATCTTCAGTCTTCGTTTTGATTCCGTAATTTATATTTGAATGGCTTTTTAAAGCTTTTATATTTTGTATGATAAGATCTTTTGACACAATTGTAGAATTGAATGAATGTTTTGAAGCGTTAAAAGTAAGGTGTTTTTTGTAAATAGAAGCACGATTAACTTAAAGAAATTTCGTTTTGTGAATTGTATTTGTGATAAATAAAAGAATTGGAAACAGAAATAATTTATGTGATTCATAAGAAGTTAAATGCTTAAATTAGCAGGTAAAATACATCCATAATGAAAAATAATACGACTTTTAAAAGTGCAATTTCTAACCTGTCTTTTCCTGCAAAAGAGAAAGTTTCAGGAAAATCTATCCAAAATCCTATTTTGGGACTTATTATTGAAGATCATCCTTCTTTTTGTGATAGCGATTATATTGCTGTAAAAGAGTTAAATGCGTATCGCCAGAAATACATATCCAACTATTTATCTACGGAAATCGGGGCACTTTCGGATCTCGAAAAAGGCGTTATCGAATCGCTGAAGGAAGACAAATCTATAGTTAGTACACTGGAAGACGAAGGAGAAGTCAGGAATTTTGGGCAAAAGATAGCCGATAAAGTTGCTGATTTTGGCGGAAGCTGGACTTTTATAATTTCATTTTTACTTTTTATCCTAATCTGGATTAGTGCAAATGTCCTGATTTTGGTCAATAAAGGTTTTGATCCGTATCCTTTTATTTTGCTGAATTTAATTTTATCCTGCGTTGCTGCATTGCAGGCTCCGGTCATTATGATGAGTCAGAACCGCCAGGAAGAAAAAGACCGTACACGTGCTAAGAAAGATTATATGATTAACCTGAAATCCGAATTGGAAATCAGGATGATTCACGATAAAATAGACCATTTGATTATGCACCAGCAACAGGAATTAATCGAAATTCAGAAAGTCCAGATCGAAATGATGAACGATATTCTGGATCAAATCAAAAAATGATTTAACCGGACAGCTAATCCGTGTCAAAGAAAAAATCTGCACTATCTGCAAAATCTGCGTGAAAAAAAGTCAAAGATTTACAAAAAAAAAAACAGCACAATCCGTGGAAAAAACAGAATCAGTCGAAAATTAAAAGTGTTTGTACCAATAGCCGCCAACCATAAAAACAGCATTTATGATTCCGGAAATCCAAAGTAATTTGCTGTACTTTTTAGATTTTTCTAAAAAGTATAAACCCACAAAACCCAGAAAAATAAGCGTAGAATAGAGTGCCGGATACATTTGAAAAGCGGCTGAAAACTCACCCTGAAAAAGTAAGAATAAAGCGCGCTGGAAACCGCATCCCAGACATTCGATTCCGAACAGGGTTTTGAATAAACAGGGCAGCATAAATTTCTCTAAATTCACAGGTTTTGATTTTTACAATTTTACGAAAAAAAAGGACAACATTTCAGGAAGTTAAGAAGTACTATTTTAAAGTTTCTTACTTTTGGATCCTTAGACTTAAAAATATGAAAGCTTTTAAAATTTTAATAATGGTACTTGCTATTGCTGTGGCACTTTATGAACAGGTATCGGCAGAAAAAAATATTTATATTATGGTAATTGCAATGGCAGTTTTCATGTATGGAATGATGCAGTTGAGTGCAAAAACACCAAGTAAGAATCAGGAAAAAGAAGAAGAGGATGTTAAGTAAAGGTGATAAAGTTTCGGTTTTGGATGAGGCCATAAACGGAGTAGTGGTTTCTGTTAAAAACAAGGAGGTTTTAATTGAAACGGAAGACGGATTTATGATGACATTTTTTGTCAATGAATTAATTAAAATTCAGGATTCCAGTAATTTAATGAATTCCATTAAAAGAATTGATATAGATGAAATTTCAAAGGAGAAAACAGAGCCCAAACCAAGAAGTTTCGTAAAAGAAAAGAAGGATAAACGCGAAATTGCAGCTCCGGAATTTGATTTGCATATCGAAAAACTGGTTCCGAACAAACGCGGAATGTCCAATTACGATATTTTGACACTGCAAACCGAAACGGCAAAAAGACATATTGAATTTGCGATCAGAAACCGTATTCCGAAGATTGTTTTTATTCACGGTGTTGGCGAAGGAATTCTGAAAGCGGAACTTGACTTTTTACTGGGGCGTTATGACGGAATTGATTTTCAGGATGCCAATTATCAAAAATATGGCTTGGGAGCAACGGAAGTTTATTTCAGGCAAAATAATAAATAAAACATTTTCGCTGTCCGAAACAGCTTAAATTGAAACATAAAAAACATCCGTTTTCAAAACTAATCTTACTTTAAAATTAGAATGGAAACGGATGTTTTTTTTGTAGGAATAAAACACTTTGTGAAATTCCGGAAAACCGGAAAATTAAAGTGGGTTAATTTGTTGTGGTATAGATGTCGCCCAATACGTAACTGGTCCCTAAATTAACAGTATTTGTTGTTTTTTGCAGCGTCGTATTTCTAAGTCTTATCGTATGTTTAAATGTATTTGCCACATCGGTGGTTGTGGTTACTTCAATAATTCCGCTGGTATTGGCTACACCCGGAACTCCTGCCCATGTTTCTTTTAATACTGCTGTTGTTGGTGGTGTTGCTGTACAGAAATAACTATCATTAAGGGCGCTGCCTGTGTAAACCTTAAAGAGAAGTTTGTTTACAGTTGTACCTATTAATCCTGTTCTCGGAGCATTTGCCGGAGTTACAACATTCTGAATTAACGTAGGGTCAATATTGTCAATGGTCATTGCTGAATTGTCATTGTATGTGTAAACTTGTCCTCCACTTGCACATTGCTTAACCGCTTTAGTGAAAGTCAGGTTCAGTTTGTCAGCATCCGCTATAGTGGTTTTAAAATCACCAAAAATGACTTGAGGCTGTGTGACATCTAAGCTTGCTATCGAATACGTAAGGTTTTTAATGATGATATTATGGGTATATCCTGTAATGGTGATGGCACCAGTAGTTTCGTTTGTTGTCTTTTGCGCGGTAGTGGTAATTTCAATTGTTCCCGACTTGGCATACCATTCGTTAATGATATTTGGCGTTGTTGGCGGAATCAGGCTGCAAATATTAGTTTTAGCCACAGCTCCGTCATAACTTCTGTAAACAAGTCTGAAATTACTATCATTATTAATGCTGAATTCTCTGGGATCACCTACAGGTGTTGGTTCGTTAAGCAGCGTACCCGGTGCCAATTGCAAGAGCAATGATTCCTGGCTTTTTAGTTTGAAAATTAGTTCATTCGTGGTAAGGTTACAGGCGTCAGCAGTAACATCACTAAAGTTTACGGTCTCAACAGTTATATCACCATCATCACATCCATTTAATAAAAGGGCGAATAACAGGAGGTATGCATATTTTCTCATCATGATTTTATTTGGGTCAAAAATAGTGAAAAATTTGGCAATTGATATTTAAGAATTCACAATTGATATTTCATAACTTTGCCGTAATGAAAAAAGTATATCTCGATAACGCCTCTACTACTGCCATGCGTCCTGAAGTGATTCAGGAAATTACGAAAGTGATGACAGAGGATTTTGGTAATCCTTCTTCTACCCACAGTTTTGGACGAAACGGAAAAACTATTCTGGAACTTTCCAGAAAAAGCATTGCGAAACATTTAAATTGCACAGCGCAGGAAATTATTTTTACTTCCGGCGGTACGGAAGCTGATAACTGGATTCTGCGTTCAGCGATAGAAGACCTGAAAACAGAGCGCATTATTACGGCTAAAACGGAACATCACGCCGTTTTGTACAGTGTCCTGGCTTTACAGTCCGATTATAATATTCAGGTAGATTACGTGAATATACACCCTGACGGAACAATCGATTTGACACACTTGTCTAATTTGCTGGCCCAGGAGAAAAAAACACTTGTAAGTTTAATGCATGTCAATAACGAAACCGGTACGATTCTCGATCTGGACCGGGTAGCCGTTATTTGCAGGCAATATAACGCCTTGTTTCACTCAGATACGGTACAATCTGTAGGGAAAACGGAAATTGACCTGCAAAAGACCTCCGTTGACTTTATTGTGGCCAGTGCGCATAAGTTTCACGGGCCGAAAGGAGTAGGATTTGCTTTTATTCGAAAAAATACAGGTTTACAGCCTTTGCTATTTGGCGGAGAACAGGAAAAAGGACTTCGTGCAGGAACGGAAGCCGTACATCAGATTGCCGGAATGGCAAAAGCGCTGTCGCTTTCATACGAAAACCTGGATGAGGAAAGAAACTACATTTCGGACTTGAAAATGTACCTTATTGATCAGCTTGGAATTCATTTTCCGGGTTTTAGAATCAATGGTAAAAAAGAAGATTTTTATAATATCATCAATATCATTCTTCCTTTTTCTTCGGATAAAACGTCAATGCTTTTATTTAGCCTGGATATGAAAGGAATAGCGGTCTCCAGAGGAAGCGCCTGCCAGTCCGGAAGCATAAAGCCTTCGCATGTTTTAAAAGAAATGCTTTCTGAGGAAGATTTAAAATTACCGAATCTTCGCATTTCATTTAGCCATTATAACACCAAAGAGGATATTGACTGGCTGGTGGAAAGTTTGAAAATGGTTTAGTTTTTTTTTGAGGTGCAAGGTGCAGAGGTACAAAGGTACAGAGGTTGAAATTCCAAATTGTGAAAATTCCAAATTCCAACTGTTTAGGCTGAAACCTGCAAACAAATTCCAATTTATGGAAATTCCAAATTCCAAAGGATTGAACCTGAAATCTGCAAATAAATTCCAATTATGAAAATTCCAAATCCCAATGAGTTAACTTGAAACTTGAAACTTGAAACTTGAAACCTGAAACCTGAAACAAAAAACTTACTTCCGAATCACTTTCACCTGCGAATCATTTGTTAACTTGATGATAGTCGATGGTTTTCCGGCAACCTTATCCTGGTTTAGTTTTACAACATAGTCGACACCATTTACAATTTCAGGATTGATATCCTTGAAGGCGATAGGAGTGGGCTGGCCGGAAATATTTGCTGAAGTAGAAACCAGCGGTTTTTTCATTCGTTCTAATAATTTGAAGCAAAAAGGTTCTTTAACCAAACGTATACCAAGTGAATTATCGGCTGCAATGATATTCGGAGCTACATTTCGAGGTTCGTCTAAAATTAATGTTGTCGGTTTTTCGGACAGGTCCAACAGCTGCCAGGCGACTTCAGGAATGTTTTTAAAGACATTGTACATCATTTTTTCACCATTCATCAATACAATCATGCTTTGCGTTTCTGCACGTTGTTTTAGTTTGTATATTTTGGCAACCGCTTCCGGGTTTGTAGCATCACAACCAATTCCCCAAACGGTATCTGTAGGGTAAAGAATAATTCCGCCTTCTTTAATCACTTCGTAAGCGTTGATGATTTCCTGATTGATATCCTGACTCATAATAGCAAATTTTTATTTTAATAACAACTTATTGGACTTGTACTTTTAAGAGGTTAGTGTATTGATAATAGTAGTAATTTTTTGTAAATCAACGGTAGCAAGGCCAACATATAAGGGAAGGCACACTACTCTTGAAGCGATAGATTCCGATACCGGCATTTCGGCACCCTTGGTGTAAGGTATCGTGTTTAAAGAAGGATAAAAATAACGTCTTGGCTGTATGTTTTCTCTTGCCAGTGCTTCCTGAACTTCCAGTAAAATCGCTTCGGATTCAAAAATTACCGGGTAATAGCTGTAATTCCATTCGGTATTTTCCCTGATTTTTATACTTTTAAGGTTTTTGAAATTCAGATTGGCATTGTAAAAATCGGTTACTTTTTTTCTTTCTGCAATAATATGTTCCATATAGGGAAAAAGGGCCAATCCCATAGCCGACTGCAGTTCTGAGATTTTAGCATTTATGCCCAGTCCGTGAAAAGCCAGAGGGCCGTTATGTCCGAAATTATGACTGTAAAATAAAGTATGTTGTGTTTCTTCATCCTTACAGAACATGGCACCGCCTTCTCCGGTGTGAAATAATTTCGTAGCGTGAAAACTGCAGGTGCTTACATCTCCAAATTGAAATATCGATTCGTTATTATAAGTTACCCCAAAACAATGTGCGGCATCATAAATCACCTTCAGATTGTATTTTTCTGCGATGGCTGCTATAGCTTCAATAGCACATGGATTCCCAAAAACGTGAGTCGCCAGAATTGCCGTTGTTTTGGAAGTAATGGCGGCTTCAATTTTGGTTTCATCTATAGTCAGGTAATCCGGATGGATATCAACAAAAACCGGCGTACAATTTTCCCATACAATCGCAGCCGAAGTAGCCACATACGAAAACGGAGTTGTGATGATTTCTCCTCCTTTTCCAAATAGCTTTAAGGCAATTTGTAAAGGTATAGTACCGTTATTAGTAATAGTAATGTGAGGAACATTCAGATAATTTTTAAGTTTATCTTCCAATTCTATTGTCAGTTCACCGCGATTTGTGAGCCAAACTTTATCCCACGCCCGTTTTACATAAGAATTGTATTCTTCTTGCGGAGGCAGAAAAGTTTTGGTTACTGGAATCATTTATTATGTATTTAGTAAGTTTAATTAACCTTTTAAGGGTAAACTATTGTTATATTTGCGGGGTAAAAATAACAAAAGAATGCTGATTTATCAGCATAAGCGGGAATTATAAAAAACAGAAGCATTATCCGGCAGGCCTGACGCTTTGAAAAACAAGTTTTTAGGAATGGTTTTAGCGGAATAAATACTAATTTCCCTTTTGGGCTTTTATAAAAAATCAGAAATAGAATAAAAACAAAATAAATTTAGGAATACTATGGAAATCAACACTTTTTTGCAAAATTTTGCAGATCTTTTAGATGATACAGATGCAACATTAATAAAACAAGAAACTGTTTTTAGAGATTTGGAAGAATGGGATTCGCTGACCGCTTTGTCACTAATCGCTATGGCTGATGAAGAATATTCAGTAAAACTGACCGGAGATGATATTAAATCTTCCAATTCATTAAACGACATCTTCGAAATAATAAAAAATAAAGGGTAATTGAAATGGCTACTTTTTCAGTAAATAATATTGCAATAAAAGGTATATCGTGTTGCGTTCCAAAAAATCTGGAGCGCAATATTGATTTAGATATATTGACAGAGGAAGAAATTCAGAGATTTATTGATGCAACCGGGGTGGAAGAAAGACGTATTGCAACCAAGGAAATCTGTACTTCTGATTTGTGCGCTGAAGCTGCTGAAAAATTAATCAAAGACCTGAACTGGCAAAAAGACGAAATAGAAATCCTGGTTTTTGTTTCGCAGACGGCCGATTATATTTTACCCGTTTCTGCAGCCATACTTCAGGACAGATTGGGATTATCGACCAACTGTATCGCTTTTGACGTTCCTCTAGGATGTTCAGGATATGTGTACGGAATGTCTATAATAGCCGGTATGATGAAAGCAACCGGTTTAAAAAAAGGATTGCTTCTCGCCGGAGACACAAGCAGTAAACTGCTTTCTAAATCAGATAAAAGCACTGTTCCGCTTTTTGGGGACGGAGGAAGCGCCACAGCATTTGAATTTGATGAAAATGCATCGGATTTACTTTTTGACTTAGGAACCGATGGTTCGGGCTACAAAACCATAATTGTAAACGACGGCGGATCCAGAAACAGAATTAATTCGGATTCATTAACCTATCATACAATTTCTCCGGGAATCGAAAGAAACGCCTGCCAGCTGATCCTGGACGGAATGGATGTTTTTAGCTTCGGAATATCACAAGCCCCGAAAACGGTCAACAAACTGATTGAAAAGTTTGAGATCGATAAGGAAGCAATTGATCATTTTGTATTTCATCAGGCCAATTTAATGATGAACAAAATGATCGTTAAAAAATTAAAATTACCGGTCGAAAAAGTACCTTATTCATTAAAAGAATTTGGAAACACGTCTTCTACTACCATTCCGTTAACGATCGTAACAGCTTTACAAGATAAGCTGAACAACGCTGCTCAGGATTTAATCCTTTGCGGATTCGGAGTAGGTTTATCCTGGGGAACAGCAAAAATAACATTGAACAATGCTGTAATTTCAGATTTAATTGAACTATGATAAAAAATTTAAATTACATAGATGAAACCGTTTTTCTAAAAGAAAAATCTTTGTTTTTTAAGGAGTCCTGGATATTAGTTGCACATAAGAATGAATTAGCAAACAACAATGATTTTGTTACTTTAGAGTATTTTGGAAATAAGATATTTATCCAAAACTATAACGGTACCCTGAAATCTTTTCAGAATGTTTGCCTGCACCGGTTCAATACCATCCATGAGGAACCTTACGGAAACAGGGTTTCTTCCTGTTTATACCATAACTGGACTTATGGCAAAAAAGGAAATGTAATCGGATTAATGTGCCGAAATTCATTCGAAAAAGATAATATCAGTACATTAAGGCTAAAAGAATATGAAATTGATTATTGCGGTGATTTTGTTTTCATAAAATTAAACGATCAGCTCGACAGAAGTTTAAACAATTATTTGGGAAACGTATTTACGTCTTTAGCAGAAATCAGTCAGCATTTTGGTGCAAAAACCATTGATTATACGATTGAACATAAAGTCAACTGGAAACTTCTGGTAGAAAATGTCCTGGAATGTTACCACTGTACTTCTGTTCACGAAAATTCATTTGCAAAAATGGGATTCGGATCGGTAGCTCCGGAAAAGTTTGATTTTTTCGAAGCGCACAGCTGGTGTGAATTTCCAAAAGGAGAAGCCGTAAAGTCAAATAAAATCATCGAAAAATCATTAGCCGACAGAACTTTCAAACCACAGGGCTATCTGCATTTTTACAGTTATCCCAATGCTTTTATAAGTTCGGTAGAAGGAAAAGGATTTTATTTCGGATTTATGTTTCCGGAGTCCCCTTCAAAAACCAATTTAAGAGTGCGTTATTTCGCTCCTAAATTCGAAAAAGAACTAAGCGAATCACAACAGAATATTATTGATTTCATTAACAACAGTTCCAACGAATCACTGGATTTGGTTTTGAATGAAGACAAAAAAATAGTCGAAAATATTCAGACCAATCTGGAGCATTTTAAAGACAGTTCACCGATATTCGGTGATGAAGAGTTCAGGATTTTAAAATTCTATGACTATTTTAATAAAAAAGAATTAAACGATATATAATGAATCCATTTGATTTATCAGGAAAAAAAATACTAGTAACGGGAGCTTCTTCGGGCATTGGTTACGAAACCTGTCTGGCTATTGCAAGACAGGGAGGAACCTTTATAGCGATCGCCAGACGCCGTGATTTTCTCGAAAAATTAATTGAAGTATGCGGAACTGAAAATAGTTTTATCGCTGCCGACTTATCTAAAATGGAAGACATTAAGGCTATTGTAGACACGATTGAAAATATTGACGGAATCGTGCATTCGGCTGGAATTGTATCTTTAGCGCCGGTTAAATTCTATACGGAAGAATTAATGAACGAGATGAGATCGATAAATTTTGACTCCGTTGTCTATCTGGTAAACCTGATTTTCAAAAAGAAAAAAATAAACAAAGGAAGTTCCATTGTTTTGGTTTCGTCGATCGCAGGTTTGTTCGGAATGAAAGGAAACGGAATTTATGCCGCCGGAAAAGGGGCCTTAATTGCGATTTCAAAAGTTTGGGCAAGTGAGTTCGCCAACAGTAAAACACGTGTCAATTGTGTTTCGCCTGGAATGGTAAAAACAGAAATAACAGCAAGGTCTATTGAAGATTTATCTTTGGAAGTCATTCAGCAGGATGAAAAAAAATATCCTTTGGGATATGGTGACCCGGTTCAGGTGGCCAATCCAATTGTGTTTTTACTATCGGAAGCCAGCAGCTGGATCACGGGACAAAATATAGTTTTAGACGGAGGAAGAACTTCAACGATATAAATTTACAATGAAAGCCAATATAAAAGCCATTTCGTATTATTTACCTGAATCAGTGCTGACAAATGATCTGATAAATCAGGAATTTCCGGAATGGGGTATTGAAAAGATCAGTGCAAAAACCGGAATCAATGCCCGGCATATCAGTGCCAAAGATGAGTTTTCATCCGACATGGCGGTTAAGGCTGCCGAAAAATTATTCGCTGAACATAACATCGACCGATCAGAAATTGATTTTTTATTGTTTTGTACACAAAGTCCCGATTATTTTTTGCCAACGACGGCTTGTATCATTCAGGAAAAATTAGGCCTCGAAACCACCATTGGTGCCCTCGATTTTAATTTAGGATGCTCCGGTTTTGTGTATGGTTTAAGCCTTGCCAAAGGACTGATCGCTGGAGAAATGGCAAAAAACGTGTTGCTGATCACTTCAGAAACGTACTCAAAATTTATTCATCCCAAAGACAAAAGCAATAAAACTATTTTTGGTGACGCCGCCGCTGCAACTTTGATTAGCAGTGAAAAAGGATTTTGTACGCTGGGTAATTTTGTTTTCGGAACAGATGGAAAAGGGGCTGATAACCTGATTGTAAAACAAGGCGGAATGCGTTTTCCGGTTTCCGATAAAAATGAAGATATAGTGGATGAATTTGGAAATGTCCGAAACGATAAAAACCTGTTTATGAACGGAACCGAAATCTTCAATTTCACCGGAGAATTTGTTCCACAGCTGACAGAGGCCATTTTAGAAAAGTCAAATTTAGCCAAAGAAGATATTGATTTATTTGTTTTCCACCAGGCGAATAAATACATGCTGAACCACTTAAGAAAAAAAATAAAAATTCCCGAAGAGAAATTCTTTATCGCTATGGAAGAGTGCGGAAATACGGTTTCCTCAACTATTCCGATTGCCTTATATGAAGCGCAGAAGCAAGGAAAAATAAATAACTGCAAAAATGTAATACTGGCAGGATTTGGTGTCGGATATTCCTGGGCGGCCTGTAATTTAATAGTGGAATAATGAAGAATTTAATCATAATAGGAGCAAGAGGTTTCGGACGTGAAGTATATGATCTGGCCATACAATGTGCCGGATTCAATATAGAATACGTGGTTAAGGGTTTTTTGGATGATAAAGCAGATGCTTTGGCAGGTTTCGAAAATTATCCTGAAATTATTGGATCAGTGGAAGATTATGAAATTGTAGAAAATGACGTTTTTGTTTGCGCCTTAGGCAGTATCAAATGGAAGAAACATTATACAGAACTAATCCTGAATAAGGGAGCTCAGTTTATCAATTTAATACATCCTTCAACAACTCTCAACACCAATGCTGTCGTGGGAAACGGCCTGATTGTTTTTATGAATTCCAACATCAGTAACGATTGCACCATTGGCGATTTTGTGACCATACAGGGTTATGTTGGCTTAGGACACGATACAAGGATCGATAAATGGTCGCATTTAAGCGCTTACAGCTTTACAGGCGGTTTCGTGGTATTGGAAGAGGAAGTACTCCTAAATACCAGGGCTACTGTTTTACCGCACGTAATTGTTCGAAAAGGCGCTACAGTCGGAGCGTCAAGCCTGGTCATTAAAAATGTAAAAGAAGGCATTACTGTTTTTGGCGTTCCTGCTAAAAAACTGGACTTTTAAGTTTTTTTGTGAATGTGAAATGTAAAAAGTACGACTATAAAACAAAGGCTCTGTTATTGCAACAGAGCCTTTATTTTATAATTTAGTTTTTCAAAAAACGAAGCATCTTTAGAACGAATCTTTAAAATCTGCTTGTTTAATATTTTCTGAACGTCAGTATCAAAATAGGTTTTCAGTTTCGTCAGGAAATTGATCATGATCACCCTTTGTTCGGCATCTTTTTTCGAAGACCAGTACGAGGTGTTATGAATACGATAAACAGACATCAGTTTATCGATATATTTTATTTTTCCATGCTGGGCATTCAGCATGTGTAGAAAGTAATCGCCGATAGGGGCTTCACTGAAATACTGTGGCAATTCGCCAAAAAGATTGTTGCGATAAACTACACTCGGAGTGTGAATGTAATTGTTTTTGGCAAGATCCTTAATGGTTGAAACCTCCGGGATTCTCTTTCTCGGATTGTCTTCTTTCATTTCCGTATCGGTCAGCAAATACACGTTATGAAAGCAAATGCTAAAATCAGGATTGGCTTCTAAAAAATCAACCTGTATACTTAATTTTTGATCGTCGCACCAGTAATCATCCCCTTCGCATAAAGCGATATATTTTCCGGAAGCTTTCTCAAGGGCCGCAACAGAATTAGGCATCATTCCGAGATTAGTCTCGTTATTGTAATACTTTACCTTATGTCCGTTAGGATTGCTGGCGATTGTTTCTTTAATGATGGCATCTGTGTCATCCGTTGATTTATCATTAGAGATTACAAGTTCAAATTCAAAATCAGTACGCTGAGACAAGATACTTTCTATGGCCTGCTTAATATACGCCGAGTGATTATAGGTAATCATTACAACACTTACAAACATAGTATTTAAGTTAGTTTTTATTAAAAAGTTTTTTTACGTCTTCGATCATCCTGCTTTTTTCATTCATCACAAACGTTCTGAAAACTGAAAATTCCTGAAAAACCTCTTCATAATTATTCATGGTATGATTAATGAGTTCCGTTACTTTTTCAGGCTGCCTGTCGTCGGCGTGTAATTTGTATTTTTCCGGTATTCCCAAATCTTCTTTAAAGGCTGAGGTTCCATCACGGCCTGTTAACAAACAAACGCCGGAGACAAGTCCTTCCCTCGGAATTTTATCGCGGCCGGGAAAATAACCAAAGTCAATATGAAGTTTGGTTTTTCGTAAAGTATCCCTCATTTGCTCTCTCGTCATACCCGACAATGGTGTCCACTGGTATTGTGGAAGAAGTTCCATGTATTTCTCAATCTTATCCAGTCCTTTTTTAGGATTGTAGGTAATGATATTTTCTTTTGTAAACGTCTCAGGAAGATCGTCGAAAAAAAGTTCCGTCACATAGTCGCATAAGTAAGCGATTTCATTGTCCAGTTTTTTGGTCAGTAAAAACTCTTTTGTTCTTTGGGACTGATACCAGTGTGTTACCGTTTTATTAGGCTCAAAACGATATTCGGTATGTTTGTAAGGAACAAAAATCTTTCTGATCCAGTTTTTTTTCTTTTCTCTGCTGTTCATCAGTACCTCATAAAAATCAAGGCTTAACCACCATACTTTCTTCTCCGACAAAGGATATTTAGCAATAAGATTGGTCATTGACTCCGGTATGATGATCACATTGTCCGCGCTGTCTTTTATTCTTCTTACGTACGGAACATTGTAGTTTTTGTAAAAAGGATGAACAGGGTCCTTTTTATATTTGGTGTATAACATTTTTGCATTATATCCCAGTGTATTCAGAATATAACCTAACTGATGTAATGCTTCAGGCCCTCCGGTAGCTTTTTTGGGAGGACAGATAATATATATATTTTGTGACATGTTTATTTGGAGATATTACTATAAACTACATTTTGAATCCAGCCTTCTAAAGTGTATTTATTAAAAATTTCTTCAGGTATCTTTTGATATTCTTTTTCGAAAAAGGAAACCGGAATATCCGGATTTTTCTCATCAATTACCAAAATGTTATTTGGGTTGTAAAAATCATAATTTACAATATCCGAATTGGTAGTAATTAACTTTTTCTGAAGCCCGATACTTTCAAATACCCTGAATGTTAATCCAATTTGTTTTTTTCGGTTGATATCAAGTAAAACCTGAGAGCGGCTTATATATTCATTTATTTCTGATAAGGGAATATGATTGGTTATAAATTCAATCGTTGAGGTCCTTCTCTGAAACTTTTTGTTATACACAAAAAATTTGTGACTAATGTTTTTTGCTTTTAAATCACTGGCAATTTTGGAAAGAATGGAAAGCCTTTTATCCTGTGATATAATATTGAAAACCTGGTATTCAAATGGTTTTTCGTTTGTAACACAAACGGAATTGTAAATCCAGTTGGTGCCGAATTTTAAATTGTACTTCTTGCAATCTTCTTTTTCAAAAGAATAAACTTCATCAAAATGTGGAATAACACGAATTATTTTTGGACATCGGTAAGTGTTGTCGTTAAAATAAGCAATTGTTTTTTTTCCGTATTTCTTTAATTCTGCTACACTTTTCGGATCAATAAAATCACCTTTGATTACTACGATTAAATCCTGGATTTTATCAATCTCTTTTAGGTTTTCAATTATTTTTTTACCGAAGTACATAGTCTTAAGGTTTTTCTTAAGGAATGTTTTAAGGAAAAAATTGTAAGCTCTGTATAGTATGCTCGAGTATTTATACTCGTATTTATTAAAATTAATGTGGTGTACATTATGGCCCTGTTTTTCTAAGGCAGTAGCAATATGATTATTGAATCCCCAATTATCAAGGCTTATTAAGGTTATGTGCATAATGTAAAGTTGTTGAAACGACGACGCGAAATTAAGAAAATTTTAACAATAAAAGGTGGATTGTGATTTTGTTTGGACTTTTTATTTTGCTTCTGTTTTTAAAACTCAAAAATCGCACCATTATTGCGGTAATTTCAATATAATATTTTTTTATAAATATTAAAATATTCAGCAGCAGATGCTTCCCAGTTAAAACTTGCAGCTCTTTTTTTGATGAGATTCTCTTTTTCAGATTTGTTGTTTTCGTGCTCTTCCAATCCTGTAAATAGAACTGTTTTCATGTATTCCGGATCAAAATTGGTCCAGTAATTCGATTCGCTTCCGCCAATTTCGGGCAGAGAAGTCCGGTCTGATAAAAATGTAGGCTTTCCAAAACTCATGGCTTCAATAGGAGGGAGGCCAAAACCTTCCCTTATGGATGGGAAAAGAAAAGCAGTACAGTTTTTCATATAAAACTGCTTCCCTTCATCAGAGACCTTTCCTGTTAAAAAAACCTGATTGGATAAGCCCTTATCTGTAATCAGTTTTTTAATTTCCTCGCCGTATTTTTTATTGTTGTTTCCCGATATGATTAAATTGAAATCTTTAATAAATTTCATCATGTTAATGATGGATTCATAATTTTTTCGCTCTATAAAATCCCCAATGGTATAGAAAAAAGGCTTGTCTACAGGAACGTTGGGAACGTAGCTGGAAGTATCTAGCAGCTTAGAAATCGGATTACCATTATAAATCACATATTCGGAAACATCCGGAACATCAAAAAAATCATGCGTTTGTTTTTTTGCAAATTCTGAAATATAAGTAATCGCACTTGCTTTTTTTAATTTAGCTTCAAAAAGTTTAGTCAATTCCTGATTGTAATCGGAAGATCCTTCTTCTATAAAGTGGATATCATGAACAGTAAGCAGGTATTTGTTACAATGAAAAGGTTCAACCTTTGTATTTTGATTTACAGAATGCCATAAATCATATTTTGTACGTGTCCTGAAGAAGCCTAATCTGGATAAACTCGTATATTTGTTATAATTGAATTTTTCTCCAAATTCACTTTCAAGAAGTTTTACATCTTTCGCATTGAGTGTTAACTTCATATTTTCAAAATTCAATGCTGACAATCCCTTGATTAACTCGTAGTTAAAAGTTCCTAAACCGCCCGCTCTGTTATTGATATTATGAGTTTCTAAAAAAACACTCTTGTGATGTGGCATTATTTTTTTTTACGAAAATACAATATTAATTTGAAGAATTAAATTGTATACGTACTTTTGTTCGTTTATAACCAGACCCAATGAATTTTAAAATAAATCCGATTTTTGCTGACGAAACTGCATCGATACTTGCTATTATTAAAGCATTTAATACCTCAGGAACGATCTTTGGTAATGGACAACGTAATATTATAAAACTATTTGAATTCAATCATAAAACGATCAATATAAAGTCGTTTAAAATTCCAAATGTAATCAATAAGGTAGCGTATAAATACTTTAGAAAATCAAAGGCAAGACGCTCTTTTGAATATGCTACGATTTTACTTGAAAAAGGGATCGGAACCCCGCAGCCCATTGCATTTCTGGAAAATTTTAACTGGCTGGGGCTTAGGGACAGTTATTATGTGAGTGAACATTTAGTAACAGAGTTAACATATCGGGAACTGGTTGAAATTCCGGATTACCCCGATCATGAAAATATATTAAGGCAATTTACCCGATTTAGTTTTGGCCTTCACGAAAAAGGAATTGAGTTCCTCGATCATTCCCCCGGAAATACCTTAATTAAAAAGATTACAGAAGACACCTATGATTTTTTTCTGGTTGACTTAAACAGAATGGAATTTCATGAAACCATGAGCTTTGAAATGCGAATGAAAAATCTCTGCCGTCTGACTCCCGTAAAAGAAATGGTGGCGGTAATGAGTAACGAATACGCCAGATTGTACGGAGAATCCGAGCAAAAGACATTTGATACGTTATGGAAGTATACCGCTGATTTTCAGGAACAATTCTACAGAAAAAAACGCCTGAAAAAGAAACTTAAATTCTGGAAGAAGCAGTGAGTTTTTGCAATTCCTTATAGCGTATAAAAATACTGTAAGCGTTTAAATAGCAGATGGTAATGCCTTTCACACCGTCTAAAAATCCAAGACGAATTAGAAACTGATACAAAAAAGTATAAACAGGATGGAAAATCATCAGTAAACGCGATGATTGCTGTCCTTTTTTTAGTTTTTCACTGGCCTTTAAAATACCGTACAGATACATTTTGTTTTTGTAATCCCCGTAATTCGAATAAGAAAAATGAATCAGTTTGTTTTTTAAAACAGAAATCGGCCCCTCTACAATCAGCTTTTCATGAACCATGCGGTCCTCGGTATACCGGCATTTGGTTTTATTAAAAAGCCTGAAAATTTTATCTGTTTGCCAGCCGCTAAAGCGCAGTTTCCTGTTTTTGAACATAAAAGTACGATAGATTAAATAAGCACTGTCCGGACTTTTAGTATTGATGGTAGCAATAATTTCAGTTTTCAGTTCAGGTGTTAAACGCTCATCGGCGTCAATAAACAATATCCATTCATTGCTGGCCTGATCCAGTGCAAAATTGCGCTGCGAAGTATAATTAATGAATTGGTGCTGAATTAAACGGACGTTTTTAAAAGACTCAATTACAGGTACGGTCTGATCAGTACTATAAGAATCCACTACAATTATTTCGTCAGCAAAATCGATATCCTCCAATAGTGATTTTATATGCAATTCTTCGTTAAGAGTAATGATCAAAACGGATAACTTTTGCTTTTCAGAAGTAGTATTCATCTAATGATTTTTACTGTTCTTCATTTTTATATTCCTGAAAATAAGTCTCCAGTTTTTCAAGCATAAGCTCTAAAGGATATTCAGCATAATACTCAAAAGTATGCTCCTTGATATATTGCTCGGTGTGCTGCTCGTATATTTCCGGTTTTAAATCCTTCAGGTGAATAGAAGAGTGTTTGGCTTCATTTTCAAACAATTGCCAGGTTTCTTTTCGTACCGAAGGCGTGAAAATAGAGAAGGTAGGAATGTCAAGGGCTTTCGCCATATTTACGGCACCGCCTTCATTTCCGATCAGCATGTCACATTGTGAAAGTAACGCCAGAAAAGGACGTAATTCTGTACAGTATAAATCAAAAATGATATGTTTTTTGGTCGCTTCACTGCAATAATTATATACTTCAAGAGCCAGTTCTTTCTGATCCGGGATATAATTAAAGATAATTTTAGCATTGGTTTTCGCCACTGTAAAATCGATTATTTTTGCCATTCCTTCCAGAGGATAGGTTTTGTACACTTCGCTTCCTAAAATCCCAAACATAATCAGTGGATTCTCTTCCGTATCGATGTGGTACTTTTTCAGGAGGTTTTTGGCTTCTTCAATTTCGGAGTCTTTCAGGAAAATCTTTGGTTTTACATCTGTGATTTTTTCAGAAATAAAAGGTTTAAGAAGCAATAACCTGTTTTCAATGGCCAGTCCGTGTTCAGATTCGATAGCATCAAAACGTTCGTACGTATAATTATAGAATATTTTGGTATACCATTTACGATACGAAACCTTATATTTTGCCCCTGAAAACAAGGTAATGAGGTTCGTCTCTAATTTAGAGTACACATCAATGACAGCATCGTATTTTTTTCTACGGATCTGGAAAATAAATTTAAATAAGGAAGGAATAGATTTTCTTACCTTATTCGTCAATGGAATGATAGTGTCAATATTTGGGTTTTCTTTTAGTACATCAACAGAATTTGGATAGCACATATAATCAATTGCGGCTTCCGGAAACTTTGTTTTAAGGTTGTTACAGATTATAGTACTGGTTAACACATCCCCAATTCTTTTTTGCTGAATGACTAATATTCTCATTTAATTTAAGATTCAATTTGCAGGCTAAATTACAAACTATTTTATAAAGTGTGCAACCGTATCACGACAATAAGGCCAAACTAAATTAAAAAAGTTATATTTTTGTAGCTCATAAATTAAATTTTACAATGAAGATTAGCGGTTTGGTTATTACTTTTAATGAAGAGAAAAACATTGGTAAATGTATTGATGCTTTGCAAAAAGTTTGCGATGAAGTCATTATCGTAGATTCGTTCAGTAAAGACCGCACGGTTGAGATTGCCAGGAAAAAAGGGGCTATAGTAGTAGAACAGTCTTTTTTAGGAGACGGTCCACAGCGTACGCACGGTTTGCCTTATTGTAAAAACGACTGGATCCTGAATCTTGATGCAGATGAATTTCTGGATAAAGATGCCGAGGAATTTATACTGAAACAAAAATATTTAGAAGGCAATTACGATGCTTTCAGCTTCAGGGTTAAAAATTTTTTAGGAAATAAACTTATCGATTTTTCGGGCTGGTATCCGGACCATAAAGTTCGTTTTTTTAACAAGCAAACAGCAAGACCTTCAGATTCTATAGTGCACCAGAAAATCATAACGCAAAACGAGAAAAAAGTAGCGGTACATATCCTACATTACGGCTGGGATTCCTTAGATCAGATTATTGCGAAGAAAAATCAATATTCAGGCTGGCATGCACAACAATTGTTTGATCAGGGAAAAAGGATTAATGCTTTCAAACCCGTTCTGAATGGTACAGTAGCTTTTATTCGCTGCTACTTTTTTAAGAAAGGAATATTCAATGGTATCGATGGATTGTCCATTGCAATGATTCAGAGCTTTTTTTCGTATATGAAATATGCGAAGCTGTTAAAGCTTCAGAAAAAACAATAAAAGTAAATAAATTTCAAATAAAAAATTCCAAATCCCAATTGATACTGATTGGAATTTGGAATTTTTTTTATTGGAATTTTTTAAACCTAGACCGCTACATCGTATTCACGAAGCGCATTATTCAGTGAAGTTTTTAAATCTGTAGAAGGTTTACGTGTACCAATGATCAGTGCACAAGGAACCTGAAATTCTCCGGCAGCAAATTTCTTAGTATAACTTCCCGGAATTACCACAGAACGTGCAGGAACATAACCTTTCATTTCAACAGGTTCGTCACCCGTAACATCTATAATTTTAGTAGAGGCAGTAAGACATACATTGGCTCCAAGAACTGCTTCCTTACCAACGTGAACACCCTCAACAACAATACAACGGGAACCCACAAAAGCACCGTCTTCAATAATTACCGGAGCAGCCTGTAATGGCTCTAAAACCCCGCCAATACCAACACCACCACTTAAGTGAACATTTTTACCAATTTGCGCACAACTACCTACAGTAGCCCAGGTATCTACCATCGTTCCTTCATCAACATAAGCTCCGATGTTTACATAACTTGGCATTAAAATAACACCGCTTGAAATGTAAGCCCCGTAACGTGCCACAGCATTAGGTACTACACGAATTCCTTTTTCAGCGTAACCTCTTTTTAGTAACATTTTATCATGATATTCGAAAATACCGGATTCCAACGTTTCCATTTTTTGAATTGGGAAATACATGACAACTGCTTTTTTTACCCATTCGTTTACCTGCCATCCCTCGCCAACCGGCTCAGCAACACGTAATTTTCCTGCGTCTAATAATTCTATAACTTCTCTGATAGCATCAGTGGTAGTAGTTTCCTGTAATAAAGCTCTGTTTTCCCAAGCTTGTTCAATGATCGTCTGTAAAGAATTCATAAGTTTTAATTTTTTGCAAAGATAGCGTATTTGGCCAAAAGCCAAAAAGTTAAACCCTTTGAAAATGTTACAGGCATAACATTTTGTTTTTAATTTGATAAATAAAATTTTGTTGATAGCAATGCCAGTCAATCCGACATATGATAGATGTTTTTTAGCTGACGAAATATGATAAAAGTCAGATTTTGAGTTTTTACTTCTCATTAGTTTTGCGCCATAATTCGAAAGTATTACAATCGGAATTATCAAATACCAAGTACCAGTCCAAAATAAACAAATTAATCTGCTAAGATATGAATCAGGAAAATCAGCTTCAGGGTCGAACCATTATTGATAAGGAAGTCTCGTGGGATAAAACCCAGGTTATTATGAGTAAAACAAATGCCTTTGGTATTATTGAATATGCAAACGAGGTCTTTATAGATGTTTGCGGATACGAAGACTACGAGCTTATGGGACAGCCCCATAATATTATCAGGCATCCCGATATGCCAAAAGTAATTTTTAAGGTGCTTTGGGAAAATCTGAAGGCAGGTAAAAACTTTCATGCCATTGTAAAAAACCTGGCGAAATCAGGAAGATATTATTGGGTAATTACGGATTTTGAAATTGCCAAAGATGAAAATGGTGTCATCGTAAATTATTTCGGAAGAAGACAGGCAGTTCCTCAGGAGGTTGTCGCACTGCACATTGAGCCTTTGTATAAAAAATTATTGCAGATTGAAGCCGCAAGCGGAGTAGAATTTAGTGAAAAATACCTGATTGGTTTCTTAGAAGAAAAGAAAAGAACTTATATTGAATATATCAAAGAATTGATCTTGGAACATGAAAAAACACAATCAAAATCTGCTCATCACGAAGAAGTGGAAGAGGAAGACGAGAGAGGTTTTTTTGGTCGTTTATTTGGTAGATAATCCCGCTTTTTTTTAGGTTTTAAATATTGGGGAAATCCGTTTTGAGAAATCAAAGCGGATTTTTTTTGCAAAATGAAATATTTCTTTTCACGTTTGTGCATTTTCCTTTCTATCTTTGATAAAAATTACAAAATGCCAAGAATCCTATCTATAGATTACGGACAAAAACGTACCGGAATTGCCGTTACCGACGAAATGCAGATTATAGCTTCAGGGTTGACAACGGTTCCGACAAACACTTTAATAGACTTTCTGAAAGACTATTTTTCAAAAGAAAAAGTCGAAGCCGTATTAATTGGCGAACCTAAGCAAATGAACGGGCTTCCGTCCGAAAGTGCCTCGATAGTCAAAGGTTTTGTGACCCATTTTTCGAATATTTTTCCGGAGATGAAAGTCGTTCGCGTCGATGAACGATTTACTTCAAAAATGGCGTTTCAGACGATGATAGATAGTGGATTAAGTAAAAAACAGCGCCAGAATAAAGGCCTGATTGATGAAATTTCGGCTACCATTATGCTCCAGGACTATCTTTCTTCGAAACGGTTTTAAGTATAATTCCGTTAATTTTACTTTTTAGGAAAAAATTATAATTTTCTAACTTTTATCATGTAAAAATTAGTTTTTTTTTGCGTTTGAAAAAAGTACCTTTGCACTTTAAAAACAAATTACTGTTATGCCTGACAATACAATACGTTCCAATAGTGAAGTAGTGCTTATTGGAGCTGGAATTATGAGTGCAACTCTCGGATTAATTTTGAAGGAGTTACAACCCGATATTAAAATTGAAATTTACGAAAGATTAGATGTTGCAGCAGCCGAAAGCTCTGATGCCTGGAACAATGCAGGAACGGGACACTCGGCCTTTTGTGAGTTAAATTATACTCCCGAAAAGGCTGATGGAAGTATTGATCCTAAAAAAGCAATCAGTATAGCAGAATCATTTGAAGTTTCCCGTCAGTTTTGGTCGTACTTAGTGCAGCAAAATAAAGTTCCGTCTCCGGAAAATTTCATTAAAAGCGTTCCCCATATGAGTTTTGTCTGGGGAGATAAAAACGTAGAATACCTAAAAACGCGTTTTGAAGCTTTACAAAGCAATCCGATTTTTGCTCAAATGTCTTTCAGTACAGATTTTGAACAATTAAAACAATGGATGCCGCTTGTAATGGAAGGCAGGGAAAACAATGAAAAATTAGCCGCCACACACATGCCCATCGGTACCGATGTAAATTTTGGTGCACTGACCAGAAGCATGTTTAATTATCTGGAAAAACTGGATGGGGTGTCTTTATATTTTAATCACGAGGTTAAAAAATTAAATCAGCGCGAAGATAAATCATGGAGAATTAAAATTACCGATTTGTCTACAGGCCAAAAAAGAAAAGCCTATACCAAATTCGTCTTTATCGGAGCAGGAGGTGGTTCATTGCCATTGCTGGAAAAAGCAAATGTTCCCGAAGGAAATGGTTACGGCGGTTTCCCAGTAAGCGGGCAATGGTTAAAATGTACCAATCCCGAAGTAATTGCAAAGCATCAGGCAAAAGTATACGGGAAAGCGAGTGTAGGAGCACCTCCAATGTCTGTTCCTCACATAGATACACGCGTAATTGATGGCGAAAAAGCACTTCTTTTCGGACCTTTCGCAGGATTTTCGACACGTTTCCTGAAAAACGGATCCTACCTTGATTTGCCATTATCCATAAAAGCAAATAATTTAATTCCGATGTTATCAGCGGGATTCCATAATATACCGCTGACGAAATATTTAATTGAGCAGGTGCGTCAGTCCCCAAAAGACAGAATGACAGCACTTCGTGAATATTTGCCAACAGCACGTTCCAAAGACTGGAAACTGGAAAGAGCCGGACAACGTGTTCAGGTGATCAAAAAAGATGAAAAAGAAGGTGGGGTTTTAGAATTTGGAACGGAAGTAATCAATACCCATGACGGAACTTTAGCGGTTTTGTTAGGAGCTTCCCCGGGAGCCTCAACAGCAGTTTCCATTATGATAGATTTAGTGAGCAGATGTTTTACAAATCAAATGAAAACACCGGAATGGGAAGCGAAAATGAAAAATATGGTTCCTTCTTACGGAAAAACCCTTAACGACAATCCGGAGCTGTTAGCAGCAACCAGAAAACATACTGCTGAAGTTTTAAAACTTACTAATTAGATTCAGATCTTAATAAATGAAATAAACAAATCCAGATGAATTAATCTGGATTTGTTGCTTTTAGTTCTTTCGTGATTTTCAATATTTTTTCTGCCAGGTTACTCATCCAGATCAGTTGTTCAATAACCATCTGGGCTTCCTGCATCTTCGCCTGACGGGTTTCTTTATCGAGTTCGTCATCTGTTGCCAGACGAGTGAAATTAATACGTTTCAGCTCTTCAAACTGCAAGGTTACATCTTCCTTATCAAAAAAAGTATCGGTTAAAATCGTTTCGTTTTTTAAAACTGAAATCGAATGGTCTAAATTCAATAAGATCGTTTTTATAATATAATTGAATGATTCCGACGCAGAAGTTGTCTGATGCGACTGAATATAAGTTGACAAGGAAGCCAGGGCGGAAAGCAGTGAATGATTCAGAACAACCAGTTTATTGACAAGGGGAAGGGTTTTCTGTTTTGATTTCGGTTCCTGCATCATACGCTGAAAAGAAGTCATGAGATTGCCAATTTCCACAAAGGCATTCTTTCTCGATAAACGGTAAGAAGTTGGTGTCTCTCCTTTTTTATTATAGAAATCGGCAATTTCCTTCAGATAATTTCTGTTGGCCCGAATCGAATTTTCAATATGTATAGGAGTATTTATGAATTCCCAGGCAGGCCATAAAAACTGATTGGCAATAAAGGCAAGAATAGCTCCCGTCAGCGAATCCAGTATTCTGAACTGAATTACTTCTACTACATTCGGAGTCAGGATTCCGTAAATAAAAACCACATACATTGTGACGAACGTGGCACTTATTTTATAATTAATCTGTGTAAAAGAGATACCAAGCAGCATGCAGACAATAGAAAAGATACTCAGGGCGACATGGTTCTGAACCAGTGATACAATTCCGAATGCAAGCAAACCGCCTAAGACAGTTCCGAAAATTCTGTTATAAGAGCGTTCTTTTGTCAGTCCGTATCCCGGTCGCATGATGACAACGATGGTTAGTAAAATGCAGTATACATTCTGGAAAGGAAGAAATTTTCCAATAAAAAAACCAATCAGAATCGTAATCGTCAATCGAAGGGAATGCCTGAAAATAGAAGAAGAAAAACTCATATTCTCAATAAGGGTGCGGAACGGATAATATTGTGGGGTCAGAAATTTTTCCAGCTCTTTATCCTTGTCCTTTAGTTTATAAGATTGCATGGCAAGCGAAAAAGCCCTTTGGATAATCTTAATTTTCCCGACCTGGTTTTTAGCATACTTCAGCATATTCGTCAACATCAGTACACCTTCCCCGGCTTCCTCTTTTCCTAATTTTTTTTCATAGTCAAAAATGGCAAATTCAAGAGCATCTATTTCATTTTTCAGGTCATTTTTGTCTACATAAGCAGCAATATGATTGACGTTTTTAGAAAGTTTTTTTAAGGTCGAAGCCAGTTTATAGGCAACATTCTGATAGGTTCTCAAAACTTCGGGATGTTTGTCAAATTTCTCAAGTAGTCTGTTATGGTCAAACGACGTATATAACGCCAGTTCCTGAATTTCAATCAAAGTAATAAAGACAAGCAGCATTTTTCGATTCTGGCTTGTGGCGGCAGAAGTATTCTGGTTGCCAATTAAAACCTTTCTCAGGTCCTCATTGATTAGGTTTAACTCTACCTGAAGGGCCAGTTGTTTTTCCGTTATCTTTTCGCGATTGGCCTCGGGGCTCCATAAATCGCCTCTTAATTTTAAATATTTGGCTGTTAATTTTATGCCTTCCGCAATTTGTAATTCAACATATTTATAAGGTTGTACAAAATGGAACACAAGTGATACAATCAGATATAAAATACCGCCAACAAAGATAAAACCGGAATATTCAACAGCATCCCAGCCTTCATGTAAATGACCAAAAGATAATGAAATAGAAAGCAAAGCAGAAAATGATACTAAAGTGGCGCGCTGCCCATAAACAGAAATCATACAGCATAAAAACAGCAGTAATCCTAAAAACGGATAAAACAAGAATGGAAAAGGATAAGCAAGATTCACCAGTAAATTAACTCCCGAAACAATCAGTGATGCCACAACAAGACCTTTGATTTTATGCACTAAAGTGCTCGGAATATCACTCGGATACGTATAGAAAGCACCTAAAGCAATCGTAAATCCAATTTCAAAATGTCCCAGAAAGTTTAAAATTATAACAGGAACAACTGAAGCAATCGTTACTTTTGAGGCATTAAAAAAAGAGGTACTATTAGTAAATTTAGCGACACGATCAAACATATAATAAGGTTTACCAGCAAAGGTAAGAATTGTACGAATTATTTTGGCACAATTATAGCTGAGTTTTTAATAAGCATGCAAAATTGATATTTATATGTTGTTTAGAATTATTCATTGACTATTTTTTACTATTTTTGCCAGCTGAATTATGAGAATAAAATTCAGTGTTTTCAGTAGATAATACATAAAATAATACAAATGATTTTACCAATTGTAGGATACGGTGATCCAGTTTTAAGAAAAGTGGGTGAGGCAATTACGCCGGATTATCCAAACTTAAAAGAGATATTAGCAAACATGTATGATACCATGTACAATGCGTATGGTGTTGGTCTTGCTGCGCCACAGGTAGGGATGGCAATTCGTTTGTTCGTAATCGATACTAATCCTTTTAGTGATGATGAAGATTTATCAGAAGAAGAACAAAATAAACTGAAAGGTTTCAAAAAAACTTTTATCAATGCCAAAATTGTTAAAGAAGAAGGTGAAGAGTGGAGTTTTAACGAAGGCTGTCTGAGTATTCCTGATGTTAGAGAAGATGTTTACAGAAAACCAACCGTTACAATTGAATATTGTGAAGAAGACTTCGTAATGAAAACAGAAGTGTTTGATGGTTTGATAGCAAGAGTTATTCAGCACGAATACGATCATATAGAAGGCGTTTTGTTTACGGATAAAATATCTTCCTTAAAAAAGCGTTTGATTCAGAAGAAATTAAAAAATATTACCGAAGGCAAAACATTTCAGGATTACAAAATGAAATTTGCCGCGGCTAAAAAAGGGAGATAATATTTTTGATAAAATAAGCCATAAAAAATAAACGAAATTCTTAATACAAATTATAATAAACATGAATTTAGAAAAAATATTAGCTGTTTCCGGGAAACCAGGTTTATATGCTTTAAAAGTACAGACTCGTACAGGATTTGTAGCTGAATCATTAACAGATGGAAAAAAAATCACTGTAAGCTTAAAAAGTAATGTAAGTTTATTGTCTGAAATTTCAATTTATACCCAAGATGGTGAAAAACCACTGACTGAAGTAATGCAGCGCATTGCCGCTAAGGAAAACAAAGGTCAGGCGATTTCCCATAAAGAAGATAATGCAACTCTTGCTGCTTATTTTAAAGAAGTTTTGCCTGATTATGATGAAGAGAGAGTTTATCCGTCTGATATTAAAAAAGTATTAAACTGGTACAATACACTTCAGGCAAAAGGATTAGTGACGGATCTTGCTCCGGCTCCGGCTGAAGAAAAAGAAGAAGCTCCTGTTGCAGAAGAAAAGCCAAAAAAAGCTCCTGCCGCTAAAAAAGCTCCTGCAAAAAAAGCAGCTACTAAAAAAGAAGAATAGTACACTTTACATTCAAAATATAATAATCCTGTTAAGATGTTTTCTTGGCAGGATTTTTTACTTTTACAACATTCGGTCATACAACCAAAAAACATTTCAAAAATGAGTAAAGAACTTCAACTTCAGGCTTTCGAAAGATTATTAATTATTATGGATGAACTCCGTGAGCAATGCCCGTGGGATAAAAAACAGACTTTGCAAACGCTGAGACACCTTACAATTGAGGAAACCTATGAATTAGGAGATGCCATTCTGGACAATGATTTAAATGAAGTTAAAAAAGAACTTGGCGATTTATTACTGCATATCGTTTTTTATGCTAAAATAGGCAGCGAAACCAACGATTTTGATATTGCTGACGTCTGTAATGAAATTTGCGAAAAACTAATTCACCGTCATCCTCATATTTATAGTGACACGGTGGTAAAAGATGAAGAAGAAGTAAAGCAAAACTGGGAAAAACTGAAACTTAAAGAAGGAAAAAAATCGGTGCTGGAAGGAGTTCCGAGAAGTTTACCGGCTTTGGTAAAAGCGAGCAGAATTCAGGATAAAGTAAAAGGTGTAGGTTTTGACTGGGAAGAGCCACATCAGGTTTGGGATAAGGTACAGGAAGAATTAGAAGAGTTGCAGGAAGAAGTAAAAGCAGGTGATCAGGATAAGATTGAAGCTGAATTTGGAGATGTATTGTTCTCTATGATTAATTATGCCCGATTTTTAAACGTAAACCCGGAAGATGCTTTGGAGCGTACCAATAAAAAATTTATCAAACGTTTTCAATACCTGGAAAGTAAAGCGGGTGAACTGGGAAAACCCCTGATGGATATGACTTTAGCAGAAATGGATGTATTTTGGAACGAAGCAAAAAAACTCTGATTATTCTGCCAGTTTCTTTAAGGCCTTTTCATTTTTAAGTACAATTTTTTTGCCTGTCAATTCAATGAGTTCGAGCTTATTGAAATCTGATAATAATCGGATACAGCTTTCGGTTGCAGTACCAATTATTCCGGCCAGTTCTTCTCTCGTAAGCTGAACTTTCAGGGTTTTGTCGGGATTCTCGCCAAAAGTGGCATGAAGATATAATAAGGTTTCGGCCAGCCTTTGTTTTACGGTCTTTTGGGCCAATGCAATCTTATCGTTCTCAGATTCTTTCAAATCTTCACAAACCGTTTGCATCAGGTTCATTGAGAACTGATTGTTATTGTTGAAAAAATGAATAATTTCTGCTTTTGGAATAAAGCAAACTTCCATGTCGGCGACAGCTTTTGCAGATAAGTTCGCAGGTTCATTACTAATCATGGAGCGCTGACCTAAAAGCTCTCCCGATTTAACAAGTTTTACAATCTGGTCTTTTCCGTTGGCACTTAATTTTGAAAGTTTTCCAATACCGTCTTTGACACAAAAAACACCATTCGTGATTTCACCCTCCTCAAAAATAGCCTCCCCTTTTTTTATGCTGTAGGTTGTTTTGCTGTTAGCCAATTTAATAACTTCCTCCTTATTCAAAGCTTTCAGAGAGGTAAGCTGTCTTACGATACATTGATCACATTTATTCATGGCAAAAAGTATTTACTGCAAAATTAACTATTATTCGTCTTCTTAGACTCAATTATTGCAGAAAATGCGGGAAATAATTTATTAATGTTATTTTCTCTTTTTTTCTATGAAACTTAAAATTATAATTTAAGGAAGCATGATAAATGTCATATTAAAAACATTTGGCAATTTATAACCTTTGCATAAGTAAAAAAACAAATTATGAGCGAGCAAGGTTGTTTTCATTGCGGGTTAGTTATGACCAAAAATGAAGAAGTCAATTTTGATGAAAAAAAGTTTTGCTGTACTGGTTGCAAAACGGTTTACGAAATTTTCAGCCTTCATGATTTAACCTCCTATTATGATTTCGAAAAATCGCCCGGTGCTACTCCGCAGGATATTCAGGGTAAATATGACTTTCTGGAAAATGAAACGATACTATCTAAAGTACTGGAATTTCAGGAAGGAAATACCGCCATTGTTTCTCTAAGTATCCCGTACATCCACTGCAGCTCTTGTATTTGGATTTTGGAAAACCTTAATAAAATTCAACCGGGAATAAATATTTCACAGGTTAATTTTCCGGAAAAGACTGTCAGGATTACCTTTGACTCTAAGCTTGTTTCCCTTAGAACAATTGTTTATATGTTAAGTTCAATAGGGTATGAGCCCTATATTAGCTTAGAAAATTATGAGACAGGAAAAAATAATGTAAACCGGACGCTAACATACAAATTAGGAGTTGCATTTTTCTGTTTTGGAAATATCATGCTGTTGTCTTTTCCTGAATATTTTGAAATAAAGGAATTTTGGCTCGATAATTACAAACCCTTTTTCAGGGCTTTGATTCTGCTTTTATCGCTGCCGAGTTTTTTATATTCGGCAAGCGGATATTACGTTTCAGCTTATAAAAGTATAAAGGCCAGAATGCTAAATATTGATATTCCGATCGCTTTAGGGATTATTGTCATGTTTATCCGAAGTGTTTTTGATATCATAATGGATTATGGCCCCGGCTTCTTTGATAGTCTTACAGGCCTTGTCTTCTTTATGCTGCTGGGCAAAATGTTTCAGATTAAAACCTATAGTTTTTTAAGTTTTGAAAGGGATTTTAAATCGTATTTCCCTATCGCTGTTACCCGCATTAATTCAAATACATCCGAAGAAAGTGTCCCGGTGTACGATATCATAAAAGGAGACAGGTTAATCATCCGAAATCAGGAATTAATTCCGGTCGATGGTATTTTAATGAGCGAAAAAGCTGAAATCGATTACAGTTTTGTGACAGGAGAAGCCGTTCCGATTACCAAAAAATCAGGAGACAAAGTATTTGCCGGAGGAAAACAAATAGGCAAAGTGATCGAAATGGAAGTTTTGCATTCTGTTTCCCAAAGTTATCTGACACAATTATGGAGTAATGAGATTTTTCAAAAGAATGTACAGCAGAAACATAAAACGATTACAGATGCTATTAGCCGTTATTTTACTCCGATATTATTATTAATCGCATTTGCCGGTTTTGGATATTGGATATTTTTGGATGCCAATACCGCTTTTAATGTTTTCACGGCTGTACTTATTGTAGCATGCCCGTGCGCATTGGCCTTAACAGCACCTTTTACTTTTGGAAATATTCTGAGGATTTTAGGAAAACAGAAATTATATCTTAAAAATGCTTTGGTTATCGAACAACTGGCAAAAGTAGATACGATAGTTTTTGATAAAACGGGAACAATTACCACCAATAAAAAAGCCAATATTCATTATGAAGGGAGTGTAATTTCTAATGAAAATAATATCCTTGTAAAAAATATCCTTCGCGCATCAAATCATCCGTTAAGCAGGATGCTGTATGACTTTTTGCCTGAAACTGAAAAAATAAAAATAGATGATTATCAGGAAATAACAGGAAAAGGAATCCAGGGTTCTGTTCACCATAAGATAATACGTATTGGCTCTTCAGAATTTGTTGATATACCAGTTTTTAATACACCGGAAACTGAAAAAACTTCATTGCATATTCAGATAGATGGTGTTTATTACGGAAGGTTCATTTTTCAGAATCAATATAGAGATGGCCTCGAAAAACTGTTTCTGTCTTTAAGCAAAAAGTATCAGATAAAAGTGCTTTCAGGTGATAATGACGGGGAAAGAGCTAATCTTGAAGCGATACTTCCCGAAAATACAGAACTAATTTTCAACCAGAAACCCGAACAAAAACTGGAGTTTATAAGAGGCCTGCAGGAAAAAGGACAGAATGTAATGATGGTTGGGGATGGTCTGAATGATGCAGGAGCTTTGGCACAAAGTAATGTCGGGATTTCTATCTCTGAAAATGTCAATGTTTTCTCCCCGGCCTGTGATGCAATTTTAGATGCAACCGGGTTTTCGCGCTTAAATTATTTTTTAAGCCTTTCGCATAAATCAATCCTGATCATCAAAATGAGTTTTGCTTTGTCCCTGCTTTATAATATAGTCGGTCTGTCTTTTGCTGTGACAGGCAATCTGCTTCCTTTAGTAGCCGCTATCATCATGCCGTTAAGCACAATCACTATTGTGAGTTTTGTCACGGTGATGTCTAACTATTTTAGCAATAGGGATTTAAAGTAATAAAAACAAAAAAAATAATTGTTTGCTGTAATTAACATTTATCATTTGTCATGACAATTATCATATTTTATCTGCCGGTAAGCTGATAATTTTGTTAACATAAATTTTGAGTTATGAGTGTCATTTATCTATTAATTACAGTAAGTATTTTCGTTGCAATAGGATTCTTTATTGCCTTTATTATCGCTGTCAAATCCGGACAATACGATGATGATTATACACCTTCGGTCAGAATG
This sequence comes from Flavobacterium sp. ENC, assembly GCF_020991415.1. Classification (GTDB taxonomy): domain Bacteria; phylum Bacteroidota; class Bacteroidia; order Flavobacteriales; family Flavobacteriaceae; genus Flavobacterium. The sequence goes on from NZ_JAJMOY010000004.1 coordinate 488,633, forward strand.
CTTTTTGACGACGAAACCAAAATTATTCCAAAAATAAATAAATCAATAAACGAAGAAAAACAAATCTAATTATGGAAATGGAACAGTTTTATTATGACAACAAAATTGTAAAAAAATTCATTTACGCTACGATCCTTTTTGGAGTCGTCGGAATGTTGGTCGGGCTAACGTTAGCAGTTATGTATCTTTTTCCAAACATGATCGACGGGATATCGTGGTTAAGTTATGGTCGTTTGAGACCTTTGCATACCAATGCTGTGATTTTTGCCTTTGTCGGGAATGCCTTTTTTGCAGGAATGTATTATTCACTTCAGCGTCTGCTAAAAGCCAGAATGTTTAGTGATTTTTTAAGTAATCTCCATTTTTGGGGATGGCAGCTTATTATTGTTGCTGCTGCCATTACGTTGCCTTTAGGGTATACTTCTTCAAAAGAATACGCAGAACTGGAGTGGCCAATTGATATTGCTATCGCACTTATCTGGGTGGTAATGGGTATTAACATGATCGGTACTATGTTGCGTCGCCGTGAGCGTCATTTGTATGTGGCGATCTGGTTTTATCTGGCTACATTTGTTACCGTTGCCGTTTTGCACATTTTTAATAATATTGAGCTTCCGGTTTCAGCTTTAAAAAGTTACTCTGTTTATGCCGGAGTTCAGGATGCCCTGGTGCAATGGTGGTACGGGCATAATGCTGTTGCTTTTTTCCTTACCACGCCATTTTTGGGACTGATGTATTATTTTGTTCCCAAGGTAGCCAACAGGCCTGTTTATTCGTATCGTTTATCGATTATTCATTTCTGGTCCCTGATCTTTATTTATATCTGGGCAGGACCGCACCACTTATTATACTCTGCTTTACCAAATTGGGCGCAGAATTTAGGAGTAGCATTTTCTGTAATGCTTATTGCTCCATCTTGGGGAGGTATGATTAATGGTCTTTTAACCTTAAGAGGTGCATGGGATAAAGTTCGTGAAGAGCCGGTTTTAAAATTCTTTGTAGTAGCAATTACCGGATACGGAATGGCCACTTTTGAAGGGCCAATGCTTTCTTTGAAAAATGTAAATGCTATCGCTCATTATACCGATTGGATTATTGCTCACGTACACGTAGGGGCTTTAGCCTGGAACGGATTTATGTCATTTGGTATTATTTACTGGTTAGTTCCGAGAATGACCAAAAGCAAATTATTCTCCAATAAATTAGCCAACTTTCATTTCTGGATTGGAACTTTAGGAATTATACTGTACACTTTACCAATGTATGTGGCTGGCTTTCTTCAGGCATCCATGTGGAAACAGTTTAATCCGGATGGTACTTTAACTTATGGAAATTTCCTTGAAACAGTAACTCAGATTATGCCAATGTACTGGATGAGAGCTATTGGTGGTACTTTGTATCTGGTTGGAATGTTTGCACTAGTTTATAACATCATAATGACAGTAAGAGCCGGTGAACCGGTAGAAGATGAACTAGCTCAGGCTCCGGCTTTACAACGAATCAGTACTAACAGACTTAACGGAGAAAAATTCCATTCCTGGTTAGAAAGAAGACCAATTCAGTTAACCATTTTAGCTACAGTTGCTATTTTAATTGGAGGAATAATTCAGATTGTACCCACAATTATGGTCAAATCAAATATTCCGACCATTTCAAGTGTAAAACCTTATACACCGTTAGAACTCGAAGGCCGTGATTTATACATTCGTGAAGGCTGTGTTGGTTGTCACTCACAATCCGTTCGTCCGTTTAGAAGTGAAGTAGAACGTTATGGCCCACAATCCAAAGCAGGTGAATTTGTTTACGATCATCCTTTCCTTTGGGGATCAAAACGTACCGGTCCTGATTTGTTAAGAGTTGGAGGAAAGTACAACGATAACTGGCACTTTAATCACTTCTGGAATCCGCAAAGTATTTCAGCAGGTTCAATCATGCCGGGTTACAAATGGTTGTTTGATAATAAACCAATGGATATTTCATTGACTCAAAGAAAAATGAAAGCAATGGTTTCGCTTGGGGTTCCTTATACAGATAGTGAAGTAGCAAATGCACAGCAGCTCTTAAGAACTCAGGCATTAGTGATAGAGAAAAACTTAGAAAATGACCCTGATTTTGTAAAAAGTTATGAGGATAGTAAGAAAAAAGCGGCTGCAAAGGGAGAAAAATTTATCCCTATGAATGAAAGGGAGATTGTGGCACTAATTGCTTATATCCAAAGACTAGGTACGGACATTAAAGTAAAAGAAACCGTTAAAAAATAAGGGCTATGTTCGAGCAGATAAAACACAATATGGAGAATATCAAGGGTATAGAAATTTACCCGATTCTCTCGCTACTGATATTCTTTTTCTTTTTTGTAGGCTTAGCCTTTTGGGTGTTCTCTTATAAAAAAGAAAAGATACAGGAAATGAGTGAAATTCCTTTAGATGAAGGATTAGTTTAAATTCAAAAGATAAATAAAATGAAAAAATTTTTCCCGGTATATGTAAGAGTCCCTGTAATTTTCTTTATCGTCTTTGCTTTGTTAGAGTATTTTATAGACTCCGGTGACAGGGCTGCATTTATAAAATATCCAATGGTTTCGGTCTTTTTATTTGTATTCCTGTTTATTCTGATAGCTATTGAAATTACCTTAAGTGCCGTTAATCGCGTGATGTACCAATTGATGACGCCAGAAGAAAAGGCAAAAGCAGCGTATGAAAATAGTTTGCCTTTTAAGGAAAGCGACTGGTATAAAAACCTGATGCAAAAACTGACGAAGACACAGCCAATTGAAAGAGAAGGCGATTTGCTAATGGATCATGATTATGATGGAATTAAAGAATTAGACAACAATTTGCCACCATGGTGGGTCTATTTATTCTATATCTGCATTGTTTTCGGAGTGGTTTACGTGGCGCGTTATGAGATTTTCGGAGGAGATGATCAGGAAATGGAACTCAAAAAAGAAATGGCTCAGGCAAAAATGGATGTAGAAGAATATCTAAAGACTGCACCTGATTTAATGGATGAAAAAACAGTCGTTTTATTGACCGATGCACCTAGTTTAGACGCAGGAAAAGAAATTTTTACTACCAATTGCGCCGCTTGTCACCGTGCCGATGCAGGTGGGCAAATCGGACCAAACCTGACTGATGATCGCTGGATATTAGGAGGTGGAATTAAGAATTTATTTCATACCATAACCAATGGGGGACGTGATGGAAAAGGAATGATATCCTGGAAAGGAACTTTAAAACCTAAAGAAATTCAAAAAGTAGCAAGTTATATTTTGTCTTTGCAGGGAAGTAATCCGAAGGACCCAAAAGAACCGCAGGGTGAAATCTGGGTGGATCAAAGTGCTTCTAAAAATAATGCTGCAGCAAATAAAAAGGTCGATAGTACCCAAGTTAAATAATATAAAATCATGTCAAATTTACCAGACGAAGCTTTTAGAGATACCATTGGAACGATTGATGAAGGTGGGAAGCGAAAATTTATTTTTCCAAAAAAACCGTCTGGTAAGTTTTATGAATACAGGAAATGGCTTAGCTATGTATTGCTTGCCATTTTAATTGCTAACCCATTTATAAAAGTAAATGGTAATCAGTTTATGATGTTCAACGTTCTGGAACGTCGGTTTAATATTTTCGGGTTCCCATTTTGGCCACAGGACTTTTATCTTTTTGTGATATCGATGCTGGTGGGAGTGGTTTTTGTCATCTTATTTACAGTTGTTTTTGGAAGAATTTTTTGCGGATGGATTTGTCCCCAAACTATCTTTTTGGAAATGGTTTTTCGAAGAATTGAATATTGGATTGAGGGAGATCGTGGCGCACAATTACGTCTGTCCAGGCAAAAATGGGATGCCGAAAAAATTCGAAAAAGAGTATTAAAATGGTTTGTGTTTTTTTTAATTTCTTTTGGAATTGCCAATGTTTTTCTGGCTTATCTGGTCGGAAGTGATACATTGTTCCTAATGATGGAACAGGGGCCGGTGGTACAGGCGAGTAATTTTACTGCACTGCTTATTTTTACAGCGGTTTTCTATTTTGTTTTTGTATGGTTTCGGGAGCAGGTTTGTATTATTGCTTGCCCTTATGGCCGATTGCAAGGCGTACTTTTAGACAGTAAGTCAATAAATGTAGCCTATGATTTTGTTCGGGGTGAAAAAAAAGAAGGGAGGGCAAAATTCAATAAAAAAGAAGACAGGGCTTCAACAGGAAAAGGAGATTGCATAGATTGTCATCAGTGTGTTCATGTTTGTCCGATGGGAATTGACATTAGAAACGGAACACAGTTAGAATGTACCAATTGTACCGCTTGTATTGATGAATGCGATGCGATCATGGAAAATGTAGGTTTACCTAAAGGCCTTATCCGATATGCTTCTGAAGATGAAATCGAGAAAAAAGAGCCTTTTAAATTTACTGCCAGAATGAAAGGCTATACCGCAGTCTTGCTAATTTTGTTAAGTGTTTTTGTTGGGATGTTGTTTTTAAGAACAGATGTTCAGGCCATTATTTTACGTTTACCAGGACAACTTTTCCAACACAAAGGAGAGAAAATCAGCAATGTGTATACGTATAAGATTGTGAATAAAACAATGAAAGACTACCACGATATCCATTTTGAATTAATTGAACAGAAAGGGGATATTAAAAATGTAGGTAATCAGCATTTTAAAGTATTAAAAGAAGGAATTTCGCAGGGAACTCTTTTTATAGAAATTGATCAGGCTCTTTTAGAAAGTGACAAGACCAAACTGAAAATTGGAATTTATAACGGGAAACAATTGCTGGAAACATCCACAACAAATTTTCTCGGACCAAGAAGTTTTAATTAAAATAAAAATACCATGAAAATCAACTGGGGAACAGGAATAGTAATTGCTTTTGGATTATTTATGACCTTTATTCTGTACTTTGTTTTTGAAGTGCAATCGAATAGTAAATATGATAACGATCTGGTTGTCGAAGAATACTACAAACATGATTCGCATTTTCAGGATGAAATGGCACGAATTCAAAATGCACACGATTTAATGGAAAAACCTTCTATGGTTTATACAGCTGAAGGCCTTAAAATTACATTTCCCAATACATTGGCAAGCGAAAAAATAAAAGGTAACGTATTGCTATATCGCCCATCAAATAAAAAGTTTGATTTTAATATTTCAATTGTCCTGACAGGGAATTCTTTGTTAATTCCTCAGACAAAATTAATTAAAGGACGCTGGGATGTGAGTATGGAATGGCAGTACAATGGAATAAAATATTTGTCTAAGGAAGTAATTTATGTAAATTAATAAAAATGTTGTATTCCGCTTTTATATTCGGATTAATTAGTAGTTTTCACTGCATTGGAATGTGCGGTCCCATTGCTATAATGCTGCCTGTTGATCGCCAGAATGAGGCAAAGAAAGTAACTCAAATTGTAACCTATCATTTGGGAAGATTAACGGCTTATTCAACTATCGGGTTAATTTTCGGATTGTTGGGGAGAGTTTTTTTTCTGGCAGGATTACAACAAAAACTGTCCATCTTTATTGGTTTGGCCATGATACTCGTAGTTTTGATTCCGGAAAAGATATTCTCAAAATACAATTTTTCAAAACCGGTATACAAAGTCATTTCGAAAATAAAATCAGGTTTGGGAGCTCATTTTAAAAACAGGAGTTACAAATCACTTTTTATAATTGGCTTATTAAACGGATTTCTCCCTTGCGGAATGGTTTATGTCGCTTTATTTGGAGCTATAGCAATGCAAAGTGCCGGCTTAGGAGTTTTGTATATGCTTCTCTTTGGAATTGGAACCGTACCGTTAATGACAATTGTATTATACGTTAATTCGATACTGACAGTATCTTTTCGAAATAGAATTCAAAAAGTAATTCCTTATGTAGCAGTAGTCATTGGAGTGCTGTTTATATTAAGGGGGCTAGGGCTGGGCATTCCTTATATATCTCCTTCAAATATGAGTTTATTTGTGCAGCAGACTCCAAATTGCCATTAAAATAGTTTTATTTAGATAGTCATCGAAAACAAATTAGTTTCCGGTGATTTTCTTTTTAAATGTAAATCAAATGCCATACAAATATTACGGACAAAAGGTTTTCCGGCTTCCGTGATTGTGATTTTATTTTCTTCAATGCAAATTAAATTATCCTTTTCCAATTCTTTCAAATTGAATAAAACATCAGAAAGATCATTAAAACGAAGACTTTCTTCATTCCAGGAGGTTTCAAATTCACAGGTTAGATTTAAGATATGTTTTCTAATAATCAGATCTTCATTAGTAAGGATATGACCTTTCACAACTGGTAATTTATCCCATTCCAGTAATTGATAATAATCTTCGATATTTTTAGTGTTTTGCGCAAAGCTGTACCAGCTGTCACTAATAGAAGAAACTCCTAATCCAATCATAAGCTGAGTTTTGGAAGCACTGTAGCCCATAAAATTTCTATGCAGTTTATTATTTTGGGATGCTTTGTATAAATTATCAGAAGTTAAGGCAAAATGATCCATTCCAATTTCGTGATAGCCGTTTTTCGCAAGCAATTGTTTTCCGATTTCATACAGTTTTCGCTTTTCGGCATCTTTTGGAAGGTTTTCGTCATTAAAACCACGCTGTCCGTTTCCCTTTATCCAGGGTACATGAGCATAGCTGTAAAAAGCCAGTCGATCCGGTTTTAGGGAATTTGTTTTCTCCACGGTATCCACTATATTTTCGATATTCTGAAAAGGCAAACCAAAGATCAGATCGTGTCCTATAGAAGTGTAGCCTATTTCTTTTGCCCAAAAAGTTACTTTCGCCACATTGTGAAAAGGCTGTATTCTATGAATCGCTTTCTGAACTTTTTCGGCATAATCCTGAACACCAAAACTTACACGACGGAAACCGAGTTCATATAATTTTTTAAGTTGTTCGTACGTCGTATTATTAGGATGGCCTTCAAAACTAAATTCATAATGCGCCGCTTTATTGGCAAAGCAAAAAATGCCATTGATAAGATGTTCTAAATTATTTGAAGAAAAAAACGTAGGAGTACCTCCGCCTAAATGTATTTCTTTTATAAATGGCTTTTCCGGAAGTAATCTGCAATATAAACTCCATTCTTTTAAAAGTGCTTTTATATACGTTTCCTCAACAGCATGATTTTTCGTAATTCGTTTATTGCAGCCGCAAAACGTACACATGCTTTCGCAAAATGGCAAATGGATGTATAGGCTGATTCCGTTTTCAGAATTGCTTTCTGAAAATGATTTTTGAAAGGACTCTATCCACTTTTGTTCTGTAAAACCGTTTTCATCCCAATACGGAACTGTTGGATAACTGGTATATCTTGGGCCAGGAACGTTGTATTTTTGAGTGAGGGAAATTTTCATAAAAGTGGATTTTGAATCTGTCAAAATTAGTTGTTGAGGTTAACAGATAAAATGATAATTGTCATATAAGCAGTATAAAAAAAGAGACCCATAATTGGGTCTCTCCGGTGAATTAAATAACTAACATTAAATAGAATCCTGAATGATTTTAAGCCATTTTTTTGCAAATAAATGATCTTGATAGGCACTTATTTGTTTGATACGGTCGTCGTCGAAATCATAAAAAGGAATTACGATTTTCTTTGAGTTTTCTCTTTCCTGAAATTCAAAATCAATTTTCAGGATAGTATCTGAATTTGAGTCAGAAGTTAAAACCAGCTTACAGGATGAAACCGTCTTCAAATCAACATATATTGATTCCTGTTGATTGGGATTGAAATTCATAAGAATGAATTTTCTGTTTTTCTGATCTATGGTAAGTGTTTTATTACTTTGAGATTCTGTTAAATCAAAATCCTGTGGATGATTTGGATTGAATCTTTTTTTTATATCTAGAATTTTTGCCTTGTTGACAGCACTTGTCCGTGCAGAAAAATATATTGGGATGGCTACTATGATCGCAATCACAATACCAATTATAGTTACACTTGTATCCATTTTTGTTTTATTAATTGAATGAAATAATAAACGGTTTTCGTTTTGAAAACAGTTTAACGACTTGAGAAGAAAGGATTCTTCCGATTAAGATTTCAAGAAATAATTACCAAAAATAATGGAAGGGAAAGAGCAGGAGTAATACTTTTTTGCTCTGATTTAAATACTGATTGGAAAAATTTGTTACTGATTTAACAGCCTGATGACCTGAAATGGTGATCAATATCGCATCAAACCATTTCGCTACACCTGTGTAGTTGGTTTTGATATGTGCAGCAAAATGGTAACTTGCATGAGGCTGTATAAAAGCTAACGAATCGGGTGTTTCAACAGAAAAGGTAGTATCCGTTTTTTGACTTTCGTTTTTTTCTACGGCAATATCATTCGCTTGGGAAGCGAAGAAAGCTATAATCAAAAGTGAAACAAAGATGACGGTTTTACGAATCCAATTCATATTGGCGAAATTAACTCATAAAACACAATTAAAGAAATTTTACAGTATTAATTAACACTGAAGTGATGCGTTATTATCTTATCCTCAATCGTTTTTTGGTACAATTGAGGATAAAACAATGTTATTGTTGCATTCTGAAATAATAATCAGCAGAGTGTTTTCCCCCTCCGTAAAATAAAAAGAAAATACAAACCAATAATACAATTACTGCTAAAATTAAACTTTCAGAGTGCATATGTCCCAGAGAGTTAACCAAAACAGCTCCAAATAATATCGGTAGCTGTGCTGCAATCGCCCAGCGGGTAAGTAATCCGAAGAAGATCATAATTCCTCCAATCATATGGGCTGGTGCAATGTAATGTAAAAGGAACATTCCGCCTCCAAATTGGTCTATGGGAGAAATTAAATCATGCAGATACTGAACGTTGGTTACAAATGAAATTCCTTTCATAAATAAAAAAACACCCAATACAATACGTACTAAATCAACTGGTAAATAAGTGTGCGCATTAGCCCATTTATTTAAGCTTTTTACATTTTCCATGATACTACGTGATTAAAATTGTATACTAAGTTACTAATTTTTAATCATATATCCATTTTTAAGTGCCTGAAAATAAGTTTTTTACTTTTTATTTAACGCATTTTAAGAATCCCTTAAAATTAAACCTGAATGACACCCAAATTAAATGCTTTTTGAATAGGGGCGTGATTGGCTGCCTCGATACCCATCGAAATCCATGTTCTGGTATCTAATGGATCAATAATAGCATCGGTCCATAATCTTGAAGCTGCATAATACGGTGAAGTCTGCTCATCGTATCGTGCTTTTATTTTGGCAAATAATTCTGCTTCTTTGGCTTCATCTACAATTTCACCTTTTGCTTTAAGCGAAGAAGCTTCAATCTGAGCGAGTACTTTTGCGGCCTGAGTTCCTCCCATAACGGCAAGTTCTGCGCTTGGCCAGGCAAAAATTAATCTTGGATCATATGCTTTTCCGCACATGGCATAATTTCCGGCTCCATACGAGTTACCAACGATTACTGTAAATTTAGGCACTACCGAGTTGCTAACCGCATTTACCATTTTAGCACCATCTTTGATGATTCCGCCGTGTTCTGATTTTGACCCGACCATAAAACCGGTCACATCCTGTAAAAAAACGAGCGGAATTTTCTTTTGGTTGCAATTCGCAATAAAACGGGTGGCTTTATCAGCACTATCCGAGTAGATAACACCGCCAAACTGCATTTCCCCTTTTTTGGTTTTTACCACTTTTCTTTGGTTGGCTACAATACCTACAGCCCAGCCATCAATCCTGGCATAACCGGTAATAAGTGATTGTCCGTATCCTTCCTTATAGGCTTCAAATTCGGAATTGTCAACCAGACGATTGATGATCTCCATCATGTCGTATTGCTCATTTCTGGCTTTTGGTAAAATTCCGTAAATATCCTTTGGGTCCAATGCAGGCTTTTCGGCTTTGATTCTGCTGTAACCGGCTTTATCGAAATCGCCTATTTTATCAACTATGTTTTTTATTTTGTCTAAAGCGTCGGCATCATCTTTTGCTTTATAATCGGTGACACCCGAAATTTCGCAATGGGTTGTTGCACCGCCTAAAGTTTCATTATCGATTGTTTCTCCAATGGCTGCTTTGACCAGATAGCTTCCGGCAAGAAAAATACTTCCTGTTTTATCAACGATTAAGGCTTCGTCGCTCATAATTGGCAAATAGGCTCCACCGGCAACACAACTGCCCATTACAGCGGCTATTTGGGTGATTCCCATACTGCTCATTTGAGCATTGTTTCTAAAAATACGCCCGAAATGTTCTTTATCCGGAAAAATCTCATCCTGAAGCGGCAGGTAAACTCCTGCACTGTCTACTAAATATATAATTGGCAATCTGTTTTCCATTGCGATTTCCTGGGCACGAAGGTTTTTCTTTCCTGTGATAGGAAACCATGCTCCGGCCTTTACCGTAGCGTCATTAGCTACAACAATGCATTGTTTTCCTTTAATATATCCTATTTTTATAACAACACCTCCGGAAGGACAGCCACCATGTTCTGCATACATTCCATCTCCGACAAATCCTCCGATTTCGATACTTTTGGCGTTATCGTCCAATAAATAATCAATGCGTTCACGGGCAGTCATTTTGCCTTCTGCATGAAGTTTTGCAATTCGTTTTTCGCCTCCGCCTAATTTGACTTTAGCAAATCTTTGTTTTAAATCAGAAAGTAGCAGTTTATTGTGATCTTCGTTTTTATTGAAGTTTAAATCCATAAGATATTGATGTTTTTACAAAATAGTGTGTGCTAATTTACAAAATCAATTGAAATAAATATAATAAACTGAATTGTTTACAATTGAAATTTTCCCGTTTTTAAAATTTAGGGCAAAAAAAAACAGAAGCGAACTTCTGTTTGTTATGTTTTTCAATTATTTGAATTATTTTTTAGAATCGCAAACCATTCTTTTTAGGATTGCCCATTGTTTTAAGGCGTCACGAGCTTCTACAGCAGGATATCCCAACATGGTTTTTCCGGCCGGAATATCGCCAACTACTCCTGATCCGGCACCAACAATGGCTCCGTCACCGATAGTCGTATGATCTTTGATAGAGGCGCTGCCGCCAATTATTACCCCGTTTCCTAGCGTTACAGAACCAGCAAGGCCACTATTTCCCGCCATGATACAGAATTTACCTAATTTACTGTTATGTCCGATCTGAACCAGGTTGTCAATTTTACAGCCATCACCAAGAATAGTGGAACTGAACTTTCCACGGTCAACACAAGTGTTTGCTCCAATTTCAACATTATTTCCTATAATTACATTTCCGATTTGTGGAATTTTCACCAGACCTTTTTCACTGCAAGGACGGAATCCGAAACCATCTGCTCCGATTGTCGCATTTGGATGAATAATACAATCGTTTCCGATATGACAACGCTCACGAATTACTGCACCCGACCAAATTACTGTATTTTTACCTATAGTACATTCGTCTAAGACAGTTACGTTCGGATAAATTGTAACATTTGCTGCAATTTCTACTTTTGGTCCAATATAACAGCCGGCACCAATTTTGCTTCCTTCACCAATAATAGCTGTTTCATCTATTACGGCAGTTCTGTGAATCTGATTGTGAAATACTGGAGTGGGTGGGGCGAAAAGAGCAAGAATCTGTGACATCGCAAGATCGGCGTTCTTTACTTTAATAAAAGCACGATTATCACCCGGTTCAATTGAAATATCTTCGTTGACAACTGCTATTGAAGCTTTTGAGGCTTCCCATAATTTTTCGTATTTTTTATTTCCTATAAAAGAAATTTCAGAAGTTGTTGCTTTTTCTAGTTGCTCAGTTGCTGTTACACTTTGAGAGGTAGTGCCATAAATTACACCTTGTATTACTTCGTTAATCTCTTGAATTGAATAGGATTTCATAGAATAAATTAATTGATTATGGGGGTTAATTTTCGCCAAATAAAATCAATTAGATTCGAATTACCTAATCTTATTTTGAAGTTTTTTAAGTTACTCTTTAAATAACAGTTTAAATATTACAAATTTAACATAATAACTACTAAATTTTTGTCTGTTATGTAATTTAATGAAGGGTGATATTTTTTCAATTTGATATAAATTTATACTCGGTGCTTAAATTTCTATGGGAGTAAAAGGGTTTAAAATAAGGTCTTACTAGTTGATTATCATGATGGTATCTTTGAAATGTTTGGTACTTTCTGATACCTCAGATGTGTTAATTGTCTGTTTTTTATAAAATATCACAAAAACTAAAAAAATATTGATTTCGGATTTTAATTAAAAAAAATAAAATTGAAGCAGTTTTTTATAATCGATTGATTGTAAGTAGAAAGCAAAAATTAATGGAATAAGTGTTTTTTTTCAACAGCAGCAAATTTATTTTAAAAATAGTAGTATTAATAGGATAAATAAAAAAACAACTATTCTTTTTTTAAATCAATGGCAGGAAGATTGGATACTGAAAATTGCTGATAAATTTCTAAGGTTAGCATTAAACGAAAAAAGCGATTCACTTTGTAAAAGGAATCGCTTTTCATAATTTTAAATTTATAATTACTCTTTAATTTTAGAAAGAGAAATAGCATTGATACAATAACGCAATCCACTAGGTTCAGGACCATCAGGAAAAACGTGACCTAAATGTGCATCGCAGGTATTACAGATTACTTCAACACGGATCATTCCGTATGACTTGTCTGCATGATAACCAATGGCGCTTTCTTTAATCGGCTGCGTAAATGAAGGCCATCCTGTTCCTGACTCAAATTTTTCGCTCGCATCAAAAAGTAAAGTGCCGCAACATTTACATTCGTAGATTCCGGGATCAAATAAACTGCATAATTCAGAACTAAAAGACCTTTCAGTTCCTTTTAAGCGCGTTACCTGATATTCTTCAGGAGTTAAAAGCTGTTTCCATTCTTCTTCCGTTTTCTCCACTCTTTTTTCAGGAGCCGGATTTCCCTTATTTGTAAAACGAATTACATCTGCCCATTTTATCATAACTTTATTTTTAAGTTTTCAGTTTCTCCCGATAGCTATCGGGATCAGTCTCAGTCTCAGTCTCAGTCTCGGTCTCAGTCTCAGTCTCAGTAACAGTTTACGCCTGCAGTACTGCGACTGCGACTGCAAACTGCGACTGCAAACTTATTCCTCCTCCCTTTGTCCCATCATCATTAGAAATGCTTTCAGGAAAGGATCGATATTTCCGTTCATAACGCCATCGACATCGCTGGTTTCATAGCCTGTACGGACATCTTTTACCAGTTTATAAGGCTGCATAACGTAATTTCGTATTTGCGAACCCCATTCGATTTTCATCTTTCCGGCTTCAATATCAGCGCGTTGGGCCTGTTGTTTTTTTAGCTCAATTTCATATAACTGAGAACGTAACATTTGCATGGCACGTTGCCTGTTGTCTTGCTGAGAGCGTGTTTCGGAACACTGAATCTGAATTCCGGTTGGTTTATGGACCAGTTGTACCTTGGTTTCAACCTTATTTACGTTTTGTCCTCCGGCCCCACTGGAACGGGAAGTTGTAATTTCGATATCAGCCGGGTTAATGTCAATTTCGATACTGTCATCAACAAGCGGATATACGTACACAGATGCAAATGAAGTGTGGCGCTTGGCATTACTGTCAAAAGGTGAAATTCGAACGAGACGGTGTACTCCGTTTTCTCCTTTTAGATAGCCAAAAGAATAATCTCCTTCAAATTCTAAAGTCACCGTTTTGATACCTGCTACCTCGCCAGCCTGAAAGTTAAGTTCTTTTATTTTGAATCCATAGCTTTCTCCCCACATGATGTACATGCGCATCAGCATTCCGGCCCAGTCGCAACTTTCAGTTCCGCCTGCACCCGCTGTAATCTGAACGACAGCACTTAGACTGTCGCCTTCATCAGAAAGCATATTTTTGAATTCTATGTTTTCAATATGCGTCTGCGTCGTGTTGTAATGCTCATCTAACTCTTCAGCGGAAAGTTCACCTTCCTTGTAAAAGTCATGAGCAAGCTGTAATTCATCGGTAAGCTCGATGGCTTTATTGTAATCTTCGATCCATTTTTTTTTGTTTCGAAGGTTTTTTACAATGATTTCAGCTTCTTTAGCATTGTTCCAAAAGTCAGGAGCGAAGGTTTTTTCTTCTTCGTTGGCGATTTCGATTAGTTTGGCATCAACGTCAAAGATACCTCCTCAACGCACCAAGGCGCTCCACAATACCTTTTATTTGTTCGGTAGTTGTCATAAATTAATACTAGTTTTATATGTTTTTTATAAATATTACGTTAATTTGGTTCTGGGATATTCACACGTTAAAGTTTATTAAAACTTATCTCGAATAACTATCAGTAATACGTAATTTTGTTGTACAAAAATAAGACATAGTTTTTAGAATATGGAAATAAATTTAATTAGCGATACCATTACCAAACCTACACTCGAAATGTTGCAGTATATGTTTAATGCCCAGGTTGGCGACGACGTATATAAACAAGACCCTACAGTCATTGAACTTGAAAACAGAGTAGCGGAATTTTTTGGAATGGAAGCCGGACTTTTTTTTCCGTCTGGAACTATGGCCAATCAGACAGCAATCAAATTACATACGCAGCCCGGTGAGCAATTAATTGCCGACAAATACGCACATGTTTACAATTATGAAGGTGGCGGAGTATCTTTTAACAGTGGCGTTTCCTGCTGCCTGATAGAGGGACACCGTGGAATGATTACTGCGTCCCAGGTGGCTGCGGCAATCAATGATCCGGAATCTTATCATAGTCCGCTAACCAGTTTGGTTTGTGTGGAAAACACCACTAATAAAGGCGGTGGTGCCTGTTATGAATTAGAAGACCTGAGAGAAATAAAAAAAGTCTGTGACGCCAATAATTTGAAATTTCATCTTGATGGTGCTAGAATCTGGAATGCATTAGTAGCAAAAAGACAAAATCCGAAAGAATTTGGAGCTATTTTCGATACCATTTCAGTTTGCTTATCTAAGGGATTAGGAGCTCCAATCGGTTCTATTTTGTTGGGAAGTAAAAGAGATATTCATAGGGCGTTGAGGATCAGGAAAATACTTGGAGGAGGAATGCGTCAGGTAGGCTATATGGCTGCTGCAGGCTTATATGCTTTGGCACATAATATCGAAAGATTAGCCGAAGATCACAGAAGAGTAAAAGAAATTGCCGCAATTTTAAGTACAAAATCCTGGGTGTCGGCGGTAGAACCCGTAGAAACCAATATTTTGATCTTCTCGTTGGCCGAAGGTTACAGCGATCAGCTGTTAATAGAAAAACTGAAACAGAAAAATATTTTAATCAGTTCAATGGGGCACAACAAGCTCCGAATTGTAACACATCTGGATTATAAAGAAGTCATGCATACGTATGTGCTTGAGACGCTTTCGAAGATTTAGGAAAAAGGTACAAAGGAGCAAAGGTTCAGAGGTACAAAGGCTCAGAGGTACAAAGGGTTTAAAAAAAAAGACGCACTATTGTGCGTCTTTTTTTATTCAGAAAGCTCAAAAAGGTTTACAAAATCAAAACCTTTGTACCTTTGTTCCTATGAACCTTTGTCTCTATTTAAAAAGATTATCCATTCCCGGAATCATTGGCATATCCATTTTTGCAACGGCATCAAGTTCTTTTTCGTTTACACTTGTTGCTTTTTCAATCGCTTTATTTAACGTTACAATTAAGTAATCTTCCAGTTGTTCCTTGTCCTCCAATAAAGAGTCATCAATAGAAATAGCTGTCACTTTTCTATTAGCGGTTAATGTTACTTTCAATAATCCATCAGCGCTTTGTTCGTCGATTAGGACCGTATCAAGGCGTTTTTTTGTATCTTCAATTTTTTGTTGGGTTTCTTTAAGTTTACCCATCATTCCCATTAAATCCATTTTTGTTGATTTTTAAATTATTTCATACAAAATTAGTATATTGCTGTATGAAATCAATATAATATTTTATGAAAATATTAATTCTGTTCTGTTGTGTTTATAGTACTTTTGCTCCTTCTTATATAAAAACTAATGCTTAATTCATGCCAAACGATATAATTGCCCCAAAGGCCAACATAATTCCTAAAAAATTAAAAAAACATAAAGAAACCCGAATCGATAATTATTTCTGGCTGAATGATCGGGAAAACCCTGAAGTTATTGATTATCTGAACCAGGAAAATGCTTATTACGAAAGTATGACAGCGCATACAAAAGATATTCAGAATGCTTTGTATGAGGAAATGAAAGGGAGAATTAAAGAGGATGATTCGTCTGTTCCGTATTTTTATAATGGTTATTTTTATATCACACGTTTTGAAACCGGACAGGATTATCCGATTTTTTCAAGAAAAAAAGGAAGTCTTTCGGCAGCGGAAGAAATTTTATTCAACTGTAATGAATTAGCAAAAGGGCATGCTTATTTTAAACTGGGAGGACTGAGTATTAGCCCGGATAATAAATTTGCGAGTTTTGGTGTTGATATTGTCGGAAGAAGAATTTACACGATACAGATCAAGAATCTGGAAACCGGAAAAATCCTGGAGGATAAAATTGAAAATGCCACAGGAGGATCTGTCTGGGCAAATGATAACCATACGATTTTTTATACCAAACAGGATGAAGTGACTTTAAGAGCCGATAAGGTTTTCAGGCACAAATTAAATACCGATTCAAAAGAAGATGTATTGGTTTATAATGAAACCGATGACACTTTTAATGTTTCCATCAGCAAAGAAAAATCAAGAAAATACATTGTCATAGGCTCAGGAAGCACTTTGACGACTGAATACAGAATTCTGAACTCCGATAATCCGGATGGGGAATTTGAAGTGTTTCAGACCCGTGTACGTGGTTTAGAGTACAGTATTTCGCATTATGAGGACTCCTTTTACATTTTGACCAATAAAGACAAGGCGACGAACTTTAAGTTGATGAAAACGCCTGAAAATAAAACGGGAAAGAAGCATTGGGTAGATGTTATTCCGCACCGTGAGGATGTTTTGCTGGAAGATATCGAAATTTTCAGAAATTACTTAGTGGTAGAAGAGCGTTCCAACGGATTAAATCATATTCGTATTATGCCCTGGAATGGCGAAGCTGATTACTATTTGCCTTTCGGAAGTGAAACTTATAATGCTTACACAACCACCAATATAGATTTTGATACCGATATTTTGCGTTACAGTTATCAATCGCTCGGAACGCCTTCTTCTGTTATTGATTTTAATATGAAAACCAAAACCAAAGAGATCTTAAAAGAACAAGAGGTTTTAGGCGGAAAATTTGATAAAGAAAATTACATTGAAGAGCGTATTTGGGCTACTGCCAGAGACGGAGTAAAGGTTCCGATCTCTATGATTTACAGAAAAGGACTGGAAAAAAACGGAAAAAATCCATTACTGCTTTATGCCTATGGGTCCTACGGAATCACAATGGATGCTTATTTTTCGTCTACCAGGCTTTCTTTGTTAGATCGGGGATTTGTTTTCGCAATTGCCCATATCAGGGGAGGTGAGGACTTAGGAAGACAATGGTATGAGGACGGGAAACTGTTAAAAAAGAAAAATACCTTTACAGATTTCATCGATTGCTCTAAATTTGTAATTAACGAAAAATTTACTTCTTCGAAACATTTGTATGCAGAAGGAGGATCAGCAGGAGGATTATTGATGGGAGTTATCATAAATGAAGCCCCGGAATTATATAACGGAGTTATCGCTCAGGTACCCTTTGTTGATGTGATCACGACGATGCTTGACGACAGTATTCCGTTAACAACAGGAGAATATGATGAATGGGGTAACCCAAATAATAAAAAATATTATGACTATATGTTGTCCTATTCGCCTTATGACAATGTAAAGGCACAAAATTATCCAAACATGTACGTTTCTACAGGATTGCACGATTCACAAGTGCAGTATTGGGAACCAGCCAAATGGGTAGCCAAATTAAGAGAGCTGAAAACAAATAATAATTTTTTGTTTTTAGATACCAATATGGACGCTGGACATGGTGGCGCTTCAGGAAGATTCGAAGCACTAAAAGACTTAGCAAAAGAATTTAGTTTTTTATTAGATTTAGAAAAAATTAAAAGCTAATTAGAAATTTTTTGTTAAATTTGCAACCTATCGAGGTTATTTAAAAATACCTTTGATTAACTATTTTTTTATGAAAGAAGAAATAAACGCTTATAATAATGTTTTAGAGTTAATAGGTAACACCCCACTTATTAAGCTAAATAAAATCACCGAAGAGTTAGAAGGAAATTTCTACGCAAAGGTAGAAGCTTTTAATCCGGGACATTCCTCAAAAGATAGAATAGCGTTATATATTATTGAAGAAGCCGAGAAAAAAGGAATTCTTTCTCCCGGAGACACCATAATCGAAACCACATCTGGAAATACAGGATTTAGCTTAGCAATGGTAAGCATTATAAAAGGTTACAACTGTATTTTGGCAGTAAGCTCAAAATCATCGAAAGATAAAATTGACATGCTAAGAAGTTTAGGAGCCAAAGTATATGTCTGCCCTGCGCACGTTTCAGCAGATGATGAAAGATCTTACTATAATGTCGCTAAACGATTACACGAAGAAACCAAAGGTTCGGTTTATATTAATCAATATTTTAATCAGTTAAATATTGATGCGCACTACAACACTACAGGTCCTGAAATTTGGGAACAGACAAAAGGGCAAATCACACATCTTGTTGCCTGCAGCGGAACCGGAGGAACGATCTCCGGAACAGCAAAATTCTTAAAAGAGCAAAATCCAAATATTAGAATCCTGGGTGTCGATGCTTTCGGATCCGTATTGAAGAAATACCACGAGACAAGAGAATTCGACAACAAAGAAATTTATCCTTATCGAATTGAAGGTTTAGGTAAAAACCTGATCCCGTCTGCTACAGATTTTGATATTATTGATAAATTCATAAAGGTGACTGATGAGGAGAGTGCCCACTCTGCAAGAGAAATTACCAGAAAAGAAGGTTTATTTGTGGGGTATACTTCAGGAGCAGTAATGCAGGCTATTAAGCAATATGCAGAAGAAGGCGAATTTACTAAAGAAAGCAATATTATTGCTATTTTTCCAGATCATGGCTCCCGTTATATGAGTAAAGTATTCAGCGATGACTGGATGAACGAACAAGGTTTCTTTGACAGTGTCAATGAAGAAGAAGTTCAGAAAATAGAATTCGTAAAATAGTTTAAAGACTTTTAGATATAAAACTCCATCTGCAGAAGCGGGTGGAGTTTTTTTTGTTTTTGGAAGCTTCTATATAAAATATTTTATCTTTTAAATAAAATCATCAATTCTGTTGTTTAAACGATTATTTAGGTTAGTTAACGAAAAAATTTCTGTCCTAATGCATTATAATTTAGTTTAGTAATGTTAAAATGACACCTTGTTTTTAATATGCTAAATCTAAAAATCGCTACTCGTACTTTTTGTTTGTAATTTTCTGAACCTTGCTGCCAAACACCAATTCACGAATCTTAAAGACTCACTTCCAATTAAGTATACGATTTTGATTAGTAGAAATTAGTTCGTTTTATGTTGTTTTAGTAAATATTAAATTTTTGAATTGAAAAGCCTCTTGAGATTTAACATCAAAAGGCTTTTTTGTTTTTATTTATGTGAGAATACTATACTTAAATGTGAAAAGTGTTTGGTGATATTGAATTAAATTTATAGTTTTAACAAATTTTTAAAAAGTATCGACAAATATAATTGTTATTTCAAAATTATCAATTTTGATTATTTTGAAGTAGTACTGAATAAAATTCGCTTAACGCACTGGAAGCAATGCTGTTAAAAATAGGCCCTTAAAATTTATTATATGAAAAAATTATTACTCACTTTAATGTTTGTAAGTTTTTTAAGTACGAATGCACAAAATCCTGTTCAGGAATTTAATTTCAATGGAAATTTAAATAATAAAGATAATACGATTTCCTTTTTGGGAGCCGCTACTTTTGTAAACGACAGAATGGGAGTTGCCAAAAGCGCTCTCCGGCTGACTAACAAATCTTTTCAGGCAGTAGTTGGTGATCTTCCGCAAGGCAATAAACCCAGGTCTATATCTGTTTGGGTGAAATTTAATGCTATTACTTCACCCCATTATATTTTGGGCTATGGCGGAGCGGTAACGGCACAATATTTTGGATTATTGCAGCAGGCTTCCTCCAATGGAAATGCTGATTTAAGCCTTGCAGGCTGGGGAACCGGAAATGATGTAATTGTTTCAGTACCGCTTGCAAAAGAGGTTTGGTATCAATACAGCATTACGTACGATGGCAATACTTCAAAAATTTACAGAAATGGCGAATTATTAAAATCCGTAGATGGAATTCCGCGTGTGACAAAAGGCTACATTCTGAATCTGGGAAAATTAAACGCTACGACTGCTATAAACGCCGATATTGATGATTTCAGGCTGTATAGTGTAGCCATGACAGATGAACAGGTTATGGAATCTTATAACAGCTCAAAAGCACTTGCTCCGGCTGTGACAGAAACAGTTCCGGTTTCGAATACAGTAAAAAAAGCAGTTGCTGTCACTACTAAACCTGTTATTCCTGCAAAAACAACAGCTGTCGTAACTCCGGCTGAAACCAATAGCGGTGCTAAGACTGTTGAGGTTTTTTCACAGGGAAAAAAAATAATGGGGAGCAACGCTACAAATATTGGTGATTTGCCCGAAGGCACATACCTGCTGAAGATAACTAACAATCCCTCAAAAAAATAATAAACTTATTATATAGTTAAAAAGCCTTCTGATGTACAACTTCAGAAGGCTTTTGTTTTTTACTTTTCAATTTGACTTTTTAGCTTATTACGCTAAGTACTACAAATAGTATTACCAGAATGATTACGGCGAATTTGGTGTATTTTGATGATTTCATTGGATCGGTTTTTTAATTTAAAGAATTTTGACTGCTGCAAATATAATAGTTAATCTGGTTTTTTATAATTAAAATTAAAACAATGTAAAACAAAAAAAGCCCTGAAATTTCAGAGCTTTTATCTTTATGCGGGTATATTTTATTCTTCTTTCATCGTGTGATAAACGTTCATTACGTCATCATCTTCTTCGATTTTTTCGATTAATTTTTCTACATCGGCAATCTGAGCTTCAGTAAGTTCTTTAGTAATCTGAGGAATACGTTCAAAACCTGAAGATAAAATTTCCAGACCTCTGTTTTCCAGTTCCTTTTGTAAAGCACCAAAACTTCCGAAAGGAGCATAGATTAATATTCCGTCTTCGTCTTCAAATACTTCTTCTGCACCAAAATCAATTAATTCCAGTTCTAATTCTTCAGGATCAAGATTACCTTTTGCAATTCGGAAATTACAAGTATGATCAAACATAAACTCCACAGAGCCCTGGGTTCCCATTGTTCCGTTGCATTTATTAAAATAGCTGCGGATATTAGCAACGGTTCTGTTATTGTTGTCAGATGCTGTTTCAATCAGGATTGCAATTCCGTGAGGAGCGTATCCTTCAAACAAAATTTCCTTATAGTTGGCAGTATCTTTATTGCTGGCATTTTTTATAGCACGCTCAACATTATCTTTAGGCATGTTGGCCGCTTTTGCATTTTGTATTACAGCTCTTAATCTGGAATTGGCATCCGGGTTAGGTCCGCCTTCTTTAACGGCCATAACGATGTCTTTACCAATTCGGGTAAATGTTTTGGCCATTGCAGACCAACGTTTCATTTTTCTTCCTTTTCTAAATTCGAACGCTCTTCCCATTACTGATTTTTTATTTTGTGATGCAAAAATACGGTTATTCCTTATTTTTCCAAAATCAAAACTGTTCTTTTTTGGAGATAGTTAGAAGTTTATAGATTAAAAAGTTTCAAGTTTCATGTTTCAGGTTTTACGGGAAACAATAAAATAAAAAATCCATTCGTTTACGAATGGATTTTTTATGAAGAATCTAAGAATCTAAGCATCTAAGAATCTAAGAATCTAAGAATCTAAGCATCTAAGAATCTAAGCATCTAAGAATCTAAGCATCTAAGAATCTAAGAATCTAAGCATCTAAGAATCTAAGCATCTAAGAATCTAAGAATCTAAGCATCTAAGAATCTAAGTCATTTCGCCCCGTTAAACTCTGTAATAATATTTACGGCTTCATTTAAGTACGGATTTGTTTTGAGATTATCGATTTGGTATTGATTTATGGTTTTTTCAGTGGGATAAACACCCAGTAAAAATTGATTGACTGTTGAATTATAAACATCTAAAGGATTGTTGTCATCATTGAAGGTATGAATCTCTGTCCAGAGGGAGTTTATTACCTTTTTCTGCTCAAAAATAGCATCCAGGGTCATTGCAATTTCTGTTTTGGGAACATTTATCATCATGTCAATTTTCTGGTTGATTTTTTTGATGTCATTAAAATAATAATTATCGGCCAATCGGATGGAGCTGTTTTTTGCAATTTTATCGATGACGTTTCGCTTTACATAAGTTTTGTATTTTAAGAAAGGGGCAATGCTGTCATTTTTAATGGCGGTCGGAAAATCGCTTTCCTTTTGGTAGACATCTTCATAAAATTCCGGGAGCACTACATCCGGAGTAACCCCCACATATTGATGGCTTTTGCCGGTAACCCTGTAGAATTTATTGATGGTAATTTTCAGATAGTCGGTATTTTTATTTTCGTCAAGCGAAAGAATCGTTTGCATGGTAGCTTTCCCCAATGTTGTACTGCCTAATAATAAAGCACGGTTGTAATCCTGTAGAATAGAAGAGAAAAATTCACTGGCAGAAGCGGTATTGCTGTTTACCAAAATTACGATCGGGCCTTTGTAAATAAGTCCTTTATAGGGATCATTGATCACTGATGCGCCCTGCTTATTGTCAACAACGATAGACAGGGGACCGTAATCGATAAACATTCCGGCTAATTTTATGGCTTCTTCCATAGAACCGCCGCCATTGTCGATCAAATCAATGACCAAACCTTTTATGTTGTCTTTCTCCAGCTTTATTATTTCGCGTGCTACATCGTCGGCACAGCCTTTTCGGCTATTTCCGTCTAAGTCAGCATAAAAACTTGGGATTTTGATATAGCCAATTTTACTGTCCTTACCAATTATAAAACTAAAAACAGAGTTGTCTTCATCTTTCATGACCTGTTTTTCGACATGTACATCAAAACTTTTACCGGAATTTCGTTTTAAAGTAAGTACAATATTTTTATTCGATTCTGATAAAATCATGGTTGAAACCGATTCTAATGAAGCACAGGAAACCTGTAACGTTTCTTTTTGATTTGAAACAGAAACAATCTGATCTCCTTTTTTGATTTGCCCTGTTTTAAAAGCCGGGCCATTGGGGTCGATTTCATCAATTATGATTTCGTTTTTCTCGTTTAGATTGACTGTCATTCCCAGGGATAAGTGTTCTTTTGACAGAGAGGCAACAAAACTTGATTTGGAATCATCACTAAAATAGGCGGTATGAGGATCAAAATAGGTGCAGAAAAAATTATACAGTTTTTCAGCCTGTGTACTTTTTTCTTCGAGAAGTGTATTTATCCGACAGATTTCGTTAGTCAGAATCCTGTTTTTTGACGCCATTTCAATCGATTTGAAATTGGTTTTTACAGAATCTAAATTATCACTGGTTTCCGCGATATCGTCCAGAATTTGGTAGCGCAGTTTCTTAAGCCATACTTTTTCTGTGTTTTCTTTCTGAAGATAGAACGCAAATGCTTTTTTGTAAAACCGAATGGTATCTTTTTTGGTATAATCGATCGGTTCCCCCTGGATCTTTTGCAGCACAGCTTTGGTTCTGATCAGTCCGGCTTTGTATTTTGAAGTGATATCGGGTAAAAAACTACAATCGTTCTGCAGAATCAAATCGTCTAAATTGAGGCGATATTTTTGAGAAAGTTCATTGTATTCGCTCAGGAAAAATATATTTCTGGAAGGATCCAGTTCATTAATAAGATTATCAAAAACAAACACAGACAAGCTGTCGTTTACCGGTTTAGGACGAACATGCTCGGTCTGAATCAATGCATTTATCTTATTTAGTATTTCGCAGGTTTTGTCGCTGGTCTGACTAAATGTGGTGCTTGTTGTCAATATAAATGCTAAAAGTATTTTTTTCATAGGGAGAAAGTCATCGTTTACACTAAAATTACGGTTATTTTTTGATAAAAGACAGTAATTTATTTAAAATATCGGCGACCCCATAAATTTGACAATCAGCAGCTTTTAAGACCTTCAAATTTGTGAATTCAGGACAAAAAAAATGCACTACACAAGTGGTGTAATGCATTTGTAAAAGTAAACCTCAAATAATCTGTGAAGATTTAGGTTTGAATAAATCTATTTTTTATAAAATGGTAATTTTACCACTTTGGCAGGCACATCATTTTTTCTGATTCTGATAAAGATATCGCTGTCAACCGCACTATTGTTAACGGTCACATAGCCAAGACCAATTCCTTTATTCATTGAAGGAGACATAGTTCCAGAAGTTACCACGCCAATTACAGCACCGGATGCATCAACAATTTCGTAGTCATGTCTTGGTACCGCACGTTCCTGCATTTCAAAAGCGACTAATTTTTTAGTAACACCTTCCTCTTTTTGTTTTTTCAGGTTGTCAGAATTGGTGAATTCTTTATTGAATTTTGTAATCCATCCTAGACCGGCTTCCAGTGGAGAAGTAGTGTCATTAATATCATTTCCGTATAAGCAGAAACCCATTTCGAGACGCAACGTATCACGGGCAGCAAGTCCGATTGGTTTGATTCCGAAAGCAGCACCGGCTTCAAAAACTTTATTCCAGATCGATTCAGCATCCTCATTTTTGCAATAAATTTCAAATCCGCCGGAACCGGTATAACCAGTTGCAGAGATGATTACATCATTAAATCCTGCAAAATCCGCTACTTCAAAATGGTAATAAGCTATAGCCGACAAATCGATAGAAGATAAAGACTGCATCGCTTCCACAGCTTTTGGTCCCTGAATAGCCAATAGGGAATAGTCGTCAGAAAGGTTTTTCATTTCAACACCCAAATCATTATGTGAGGTAATCCAGTTCCAGTCTTTTTCTATATTAGAAGCATTTACAACAAGTAAATACTCTTCTTCTTTCATTTTATAGACAATAAGGTCATCCACAATTCCACCATCATTATTTGGCAGACAGGAATATTGCGCTCTTCCGATCGTTAGAGTCGAAGCATCATTTGAAGTTACTTTTTGGATTAAAGCCAGGGCATTTGGTCCTGTAAGCAAAAATTCGCCCATGTGCGAAACGTCAAAAACGCCCACACTGTTACGAACTGTCTCATGTTCAGCATTAATACCTTCATAAGTAATTGGCATATTATACCCGGCAAACGGCAGCATTTTTGCTCCCAAACCTTCATGTATTTGCGTAAGCGCAGTATTTTTCATTGTGTTGTTTTATAAAATTGTGACGCAAATTTATTTAAAAAATATCGAAATAAGCTAGTCTAAATTATAAAATCCGTAAAGATTAAGTCTCATTTCTTGTTAATTCATTATTTCTTTTACTTTTTGAAACAGAAAAAGGGATCGTTTACTGAATCTCATAAGTAAATTTTTTATATATAAGAAAATTCTTCTCATTATTTTTTTTTGTAATTTTAAAAACACAAAGGAAAACCAGATGAAAGTACCTCTTCAGATTACAAAACAGGAAATTTTAACTTTTTACAAACTCATAAATCCCTTGACACATAAGGGAATGCAGGGTCATGCAATGCTTATAGGAGGAAGTTACGGAAAAATAGGAGCGACGGTTTTGGCCTCAGGAGCCTGCCTGAAATCGGGCTGCGGACTGGTAACTGCTTTTATTCCAAAATGTGGCTATGCCATACTTCAAATAAGCAATCCTGAAGTAATGGTAGTGACGGATGAGAGCGAAAATTTCATTAGCAAAATAAATTTTAAAACAGAACCGCAAGCGATTGGAATTGGTCCCGGTATGGGGCAGGAGGAAGAAACGCAAAAAGCATTTTTCAAGTTTTTAAGCACCAATATATGTCCGCTGGTTTTAGATGCCGATGCCTTAAATATTTTGTCACTCCATAAATCATGGCTTGAGTTATTACCGGAAAACACCATCTTAACGCCACATCCGAAAGAATTGGAAAGACTTATAGGCAAATGGGAATCAGAGAATGAAAAATTTGAAAATACGATTGCCTTTTCAGAGCAGTATAAAGTTATTATTGTTATGAAAGGCGCACCGACTTTTATCATTAATCAAAGTAAAATCTATCAGAATACCACCGGAAATGCAGCATTGGCAACGGCAGGAAGCGGAGATGTGCTGACTGGAATTATTACCAGTTTTTTAGCTCAGGGATATTCACCGGATCAGGCTGCACGGCTAGGTGTTTTTATTCACGGATTAACGGCCGATATCGCCCTTCCTCAAACAGGTTATCAGTCTTTTATCGCGTCAGATATCATTAAAAATCTGGGGAAGGCTTTTTTGTCTCTGGATTTTTAAAACTTGAATTTTTAAAATATAAAATCAGAAATCTAAATTCGTAAGTTTGTATTTCAGTAAATACTGCTTATGAAAAACAATTTCGACCTGAGAACGGTAAATGTAACACGTTATATTACACCTTTACGTGAAGGCGGTTCTTTACCTGCTTTGGCAGAAGCCGACGATGATTTTAAATATGTCCTGAAATTTAAAGGAGCCGGACATGGGGTGAAAGCTTTGATTGCCGAACTAGTCGGCGGACAAATTGCCAAAGCCTTAAAATTGCAACTTCCCGAATTGGTTTTTGCCAACCTGGATGAAGCGTTTGGAAGAACCGAAGCCGACGAAGAAATTCAGGATTTGCTGCAGGGAAGCCAGGGACTGAATCTGGCGCTTCATTTTTTATCCGGTGCCATTACTTTTGATCCTGTCGTAACCACTGCTGATGCGAAATTAGCCTCACAGATTGTCTGGCTTGATGCTTATATTACCAATGTCGACCGTACCTTTAAAAATACCAATATGCTGATCTGGCATAAAGAACTATGGCTTATCGATCACGGTGCATGTTTGTATTTTCATCATTCCTGGAATAATTGGGAACAACATGCCAAAAGTCCGTTTGCTTTGATAAAAGACCACGTCTTATTGCCTCAGGCTTCGCTTTTAAAGGAAGTCGACGCCGAATATAAAGCTTTGCTGACTCCGGAAATCCTGGAGGAAATTACCAATACAATTCCATTGGAATGGCTGCAATGGGAGGATACCGACGAAACACCCGAGGCTTTGCGAAATGTATATTTACAGTTTTTGCTAACCCGATTAAATCATTCAGAAATCTTTGTAAACCAGGCTCAAAATGCAAGATAATCACTTATATGAGTATGCCGTAATTCGTGTGGTACCAAGGGTGGAGCGCGAAGAATTTCTAAATATCGGAATCATTTTGTTCTGCAAAAGAGCTAAATTTATAAAGGTACTTTTTCACATTAATGCCACTAAGATTGAAGCACTTTCTGATGATTTTGATATCGAACAGCTGGAATGTAATTTAACGTCACTAGTGAAAATTGCCAACGGAGCCAAGGACGGCGGTCCGATTGCAGAAATGGATATCCCATCCCGTTTTCGCTGGTTAACAGCTATCAGAAGTTCGGCAATTCAGACTTCGAGGCCGCATCCGGGACTTTGTGAGGATCTTGAAAATACGATTCAGCGGTTGTTTGCTGAGTTGGTACTTTAGGATGAAAGATGAAAGAATAAAGAGAATAGAATAAAGAATATAGATGAAAGATGAAAACTGGATGTTTTCTTTCTAAAAAAATAACCACGAATTACAACAATCTTACGATTGTGTAATCCGTGGTTAAAACTAAAACTAACTAACTCAGATTCTTATTGCCATCGTTTTTCAGGTATAGGATTGAAATTGGGCAATAAAGATTTCTTTCAATTAAAACGAGCCGCAGGTATTTCCTCCTAATGTTGCGCCGGCACCACCGCTAACATCTGCTTTAACTGCTGATGAGGCAAGTGTTACAATAGAATAGGGAGGTGTGAAAGCTGTTTTGCTTCCTGCGGTATTGCCACTTGTATTTGTGAAAATGTTATCAACTGCTGTCACAGCTGTATATCCGGTCATTAAATCAATAGGTGTTTTTACACCTTCGAAAACATTCTTTTCTACGCGAATGTCAGCTTCAAAACCAGCTGCAATACATTTATTGCTTACCGTACTGTTGAAGTAACTGTTGATAATATGTACTTTTCCAAAACGAACTCTTGGCATTCTTTCTTTACAACCGGGAGCCCACCAGCAACGGGCAAAAGTAATTCTCAATTTTCCACGGTCTGCTGTTGCACCATCGCTGGAACCAATCAGGTTGGAATACCTGTGATCGTCAGAACCTCCTGAACCTCCTGCTTTTGGGGGTTTCAGGTAATGGAATTTAGAATACGTTACTGAAATATAATCGGATTTGTTTTTGATGTCAAAGTTTCCGTCAACACCATCCCTGAATTCGCAGTGGTCTACCCATACATTTGTACATTCGTCAAGAATCGCATTATCCCAGCCGTCAGTATCATAAGCACCGGGACCTTCAAAAATCAGGTTTCTGATAATGATGTTTTTACATCTTTTAATATTGATAATTCCGGAAGCATCTTTGGTTTGATTCGTAGAAACCAGTTTTGCACCACTTGCACCGTAAATGGTTTTACCGGTCTGATCCTGAAAGGACAATCTTGTCGTAACTGTAATCGTTCCACTCACTTTAATAACCTTTACAGCCGCATTTTCTATAGCAGATTTCAATTGTGCGTAAGTGGTAACCGTTGTTTCTGCCGAAGTTCCTCCTCCGGTTGTTCCGCCATTTTGGGAGGCCCATCCGGGAACCTGCGCACAGTTTCCTACTTTCGCTGTTAAGCCGCTTCCTGCATTAGTTGCAGCAGTACTGTTTTCATCATTTTGTGATGAACCAATTTCTTCGGTATTACAGGCTGTAAAACCGAGTACCAATGTTAACAAAAACATTGAGATTTTTGATTTAAGTTTCATAATTTAAGTTTGGGGGTTTATAATATTTTAACAGTACAAATCTGCGGATAATTGCACCTAAAAAAGTTGAACAAGTTCAATGTTTTGAAAAAATATTTGCAAAAAGCGTTTTTTTAACAATTGGAAAGTGACAAAAAGGTCTAAAAAAAGTACTTTTACGTAATCGATTACATTATTTTTTAATTCATTCCAATACTTACGCCCCAAGTAAGAATAAAAGTAAAAACACATGTACAAACCCCTCAGATTAAGTATTGAACGCAAAATTCCATTAACAGATGAAGAATGGAAATTTGTCGTTGAAAAAGCCGAGTTTATCAAACTCAAAAAAAATGAATTCCTGCAAGTTCAGGATTCCAACAGTTCCTATGAAGGCTTTATTTTAAAAGGAGCTTTCAAAACCTACATTTTGAATGACAACGGCACCGAAAGTGTTATTTTTTTCTCCTTCGAAAACGAATGGATGTGTGATCTCGAAAGTTTCTATCATCAAAAGCCTACCACCTACAACATCAAGGCAATTGAAGACAGCGAAATCCTGGTCATTAGCAAGACCAATAAAACACTCTTATTTGAGCAAGTGCCAAAGCTAATCCAGTTTCACATTATTATGGTCGAAAAAGCCAATATTGCGATTCAGCAAAGACTTTTAGATGTCTTAAACAAAACCTCCAAACAAAGGTATCTGGAGTTTATCGAAAAATATTCACACAAAGTGGATAAGATCAACAACAGGAATCTGTCTTCCTATCTGGGCGTTTCACACGAGTTTTTGTCGAAGATTAAAAAGAGGTGCTAAGGTGCTAAGGTTCAAAGGTACAGAGTAACAAAGGTTCAAAGGTTTTCTGTAGAGGCGCACAGCAGTGCGTCTAACTATAGAGGCACACAGCAGTGCGTCTAACATATTATTTGAAAAACCACGCAAAGACGCAAAGCCGCCAAGAAAATAAAACTTTGCGACTTTGCGCCTTTGCGTGATTATAAAATTCAGTTTAAAAAAACTTTGCGAATCTTTGCGTAACCCTTTGCGAACTTTGCGGTAAAACCCGCCTAGATTTTCTTTTCTAAAAAAATAAACTCCAAAGGCTCATGAGAAATATTAATATGAATATCGCTCGCCGGAAAAGCTTCCCTTTCTCCGGTTTCAACATAACCGTGGCGTTTGTACCACGCAATAAGCTCCGAACGAACCGAAACCACCGTCATAACAATACTGGACAACCCCAAAGCTTTAGCATGTTTTTCGCCTTCAGCCAGCATCTTTTTTCCGATACCGCCATTTTGCAATTCGGGCGAAACGGTCAGCATTCCCAAATACAATTGATGTTCTTTTTCCACCAGTAAAACAGAACCGATGATCTTGTCGTTGGCTGTATATTTCAGAAATGTATTTTTAGGATCAGAAATGATTTCCGTTAACTCTTCTTCAGTGGTTCTTTTTCCTTCTAATAAATGGGCTTCGGTAGTCCAGCCTTTTTTGGAAGTTTCACCTCTGTAAGCGGAATTGATTAAGGTTAATAATGCCGGAATGTCTTGTAAGGTTGCTTTTGAAATCATGGTAATTATTACGCTGTAATTATTTAATTGTTCTTGCTTTAGCGGGAAGAACAAAATTAGGATATTTAGGATTGGATTTAGCCGAAATTTTCGAATTAACTACAGGGATTCCAATATTCCAAAGAGGCATTGATTAGAAAATTGAATCGTAATATTTTCCCTTTTTTGATTTTCAATGGCTAATGAATCATAAGGATCCAGATAATACGGCTTCTCATTAATTTTAATAACCGTTTTATGCAAAGAAAATAAAAGTATGATCTGAGCGTTACAATTCTGATTACGATCTGTTATTTGGAGTTTGGGATTGGCTATTTTTTCAGAAACCATCCAGTTAAAATCAATCCCTTTTGTATAAGAAGTTACTTCATCATCCGAATTAAATTCTATGATTTAATATTTCTCGTATACTTTTTTCTCTTTGTTTATCTCAATAGGTAAGGAGTTATCAAGCATAACCAGGTATCGGTTATAGCCCTTAAATTTGCTAAATGCTGAAGGCACTTCCTCTATTACAGCACTGCTTACTCTGAATACAAAATCCCTGTCACTATAGCGTGCTGTTTCCGGATAGATCATATATTCGTATGTCAATCCGCCACTCCAAACAGAGGCTGTAGTTTCTTTTTTAGAAAAAAGACGTAGGTTCATGTTTTAGTATTTTGAAATGAATGTCGGGATTTTGAAAGTTTCTCTCTGCGTTTCCGAGCAGGACAATCGCACCAACAGGATATTTTCATTCATTTACTCTTTATTTTGTAGAAACCAGTAATTCTCTAACATCTACATCTAATACTTCAGCAATTTTTCTTAAGATGTCAATACTTGGTTGAGCATTATTATTGCAATAATTTGTCACTACTACGTAACTTTTTTCAATCTTTTCGGCTAACCACGTTTGTGTTCTTCCTTGTTCTTTTAGAACTTCTTTGATCCTGTTCATTTGAATATCAGCCATTAATTATCTTTTTATAATGCTATTTAGTATAGAAAATTATTATCTATTAATAATCTTTTTTCGATGTGTTAAATTATAATATAAAAACATATTGTAAAATATTATAATTTAATATATATTTGTATTGAAATTTAATATAAAAATTTATGAAGGCATACACTAAAGCAAATCTTGAAGAGATAGTCATGATGCAATTAGAAAATCTAAACGCTATGAATGATTTATTGTCTATAATGAAATTACAGAATGAACTATTGCATAATACCAATAAAAAATTAAAAGATGAAATTTCTGAATTTAAGGAAAAGTGTTTTACATATCAATCGGGTAAACGAAACCAGAAATAACTTTTAAAATAATTAATGGATTTGTGATTGAAAAATAGATTGTTAGGATTATTGCCTTGAAAAAACTTTTAGTTCTTTTCTGTTCAACAGCGAAATGGTCGCGACATATTGTGTTAGCTGGGGAGGAACTGTATTTATTTAATTGCCTCCTACTTTAGCTGGAGGGACAAATTAGGACATTTAGGAGTGACTTTAGCCGAAATTGCCAGTTTTTTGGCTAAAGCCATTTTGAGCTTTTATTTATTGACCTCCAGCTAAAGCAGGAGGCAATTGAAAAATCCCAATTGCTGGCGAGCTTCTCGCTCGTGAACGTTCCAATTGGCTTTTGAATTTCTTTGTGTTCACGAGCGGGACGCTCGCCTAGCAGGGGGAAAGCCTAATAAAATTTTAGCTTTTGAAGTAATCTATTAACGATTTTATTCTCCTATTTCTATTATAAAAACTTTTAGTACCTGCTGACATGGATGCTTTGTAAATTTTAACATTTGAATTCTCTGATTTTAATAGATAATCATTATAAAATTTGTCTAATTTAATTGCTAAATTATCGTAATCAATATCTTCAATTTTATTTTCTTTTAATAACTCAACTGTTAGTCCCCAAAGTGCATAAATATGACTAACTCCTTCTATTTTTAACTTTTTATAATCGAGATTTAGTTTGGCTAAAATTGAGATACTATCCATGAATTTTTTTTCAAAATCAGCAATTTCACTAGAATCAGATTTACTGTAATGAGAAATTCTTTCATCAATAATTTCAGGTTTATCACCTACTTTTATTTCATCTTCAATTGAAGTAAGAAGTAATTCGACAACAAACTCTTCATCTTCTAATCTGTTTCTCTGTAGTTTGTCTAAAATTGGTTTTAGAGTATCATTAATACTTAGCTTTTTTATTAATTTATAAAATTCTGATTCATTAAATTTTGCATTTCGAAGTTCTTGCTTAGTTAGTGGTTCTCCATTTCTATTAAGTCGATCAAAAATGTTATTAACAATGTCGGGCTTATCTGTATCAATATATTCGACAGTGATATCATATCTCCAAAATATTTTTTTCCAGTCGCTTAGTTCGGGTTTATCAAGATCTTTAAAATTAATATTTGATAATTCTTCAGTACCAAATCCATCAGAATGAAAATCATCAGGTGTGTTAATTTTATTTGCTATAAAATCTAAAATGGAAGTAAGCCTTTGCTTTCCATCAATAACGTCATACATCGTTTTTCCAGTCGTTTCATCAATATGTTGGTGTAAAAAAATTGGAGGAATTGGAAAATTTTTCAAAATGGTATCTATTAGAAAAGATTTTTTACTTTCACTCCAAACATCACTCTTTCGTTGATAGCTTGGGTCAAAATTATATTTGTTTAATTGAAAGTTTTCCCAAAAATTAGCAATATTTATTGTGGTACTATTTCTATTTAATATTTTCATCTTAAATGAGTGGTTTTGAATTATTATAAAAAATTACTTTATCGAACAAAGTAGTTATTATTGCATTGAACACTTTTGGAGTATATGGATTTATTATTTTAACTTCTTCTATTTCAGGGTTTATACTAGTTAATATTGAGTCTATCTCTAATCGATCAACATGCCAATAAGACAAGCCACATATTATTAATTCATCATTTTTATTTAATGATTTTGCAACTTCTTTAGCACTATCTCTAATTTCTTTAGCCCATTTGAAATCTAATCTACTCGAGTCTCCTGCAGGAGGAATTATAGCATTTACGGAATTTAGTGCATTAATATTATCATATTCAATAGTAAACTCACTTATTTCTCCATCGTTTGAGTCAGTGTCATATCTGATTTCAAAAGCTTCTTTTTCCTTTTTCACTCTATGTGAAAAACTTATTGATCCGTGAGGTTTGTATATTTTTATTTTGTTGTCGTTTTCGTCAATGCTAGCAATGTCAAAATGAATATTAATTTTTTTAAACACTCTTTCTAGCCAAATATCGTAATTAAGAGTTACAATATGAATTTTCTCTACTTCACTTGAGTTATATAAATCGTTTAAAAATTTAAACCAAGGCCAATCTGAAAAATCTACAGTATTAATATTTATTTGTTTATTGTAATAAACAAATAAAGCCTGCAAGTAAGTCCCCAATTCTTTATATGCTTTAATATAGATATTTTGAGATTTTTTATTGTTTTTATGAAGTATGTTAGCGCAAGTGATAATATCTTCAATTAAGTTAATCGCATCCTCGTTTGACATATTAGGTCTAGCTCCTAATGTCCATAGATTAGGACAGTATCTGTATGATAAAAATCCTGGTTTGTCATTTCCTGGCCAAGGAACAAGTTCGCCATTTGAAAATAAGTTACTAACATTAATACCGCAATCAATTTTGTTTTTTAAATGGTTTATTAGGTCTATAGTAAAACCGTTGCCTAATAGTATAAAGTAATTTTTTTTGTCCATTCAATGAATTTAAGTGAAAAGTATGATAGATCGTTGTTTTAAATATATGATGTGCTAAAATAATGAAATATTAAAAAAAAGCCACAAATTATTTGTAATTTGTGACTTTGAAATTTTATAAATGATAAGTTTTACCCTAAGAAACTCTTCAATTCCTCATAAGTCTTAATCTTCACGCTAACTTTCTCCTCATTCATAACGCTTTCAATTTGTTCCGGAATCGGCAGTGTAATGCCCAAAGCAGGCTCCACCACATCCAGAAACTTAATTGGGTGTGCCGTTTCTAAGAAAACACCAATCGCATTTTCATGTTTTTGCAATTCTTTTTTCAAACCTAAATAACCAACAGCACCGTGCGGTTCCGCGATATAACCATCGGTTTTGTAAATTTGTTTTAGGGCTTCAAGCGTTTCTTCATCCGTATAACTGTAGGAGGAGAAATCTTTTTCGAAAGCTTTCAAATCATTATTATACAATTCCTGAATTCTGATAAAGTTGCTTGGATTTCCAACATCCATAGCGTTTGAGATAGTCGCTTTGGAAGGTTTTGGCTCGTATTTTCCACTTTCTAAAAATCTTGGTACGGTATCGTTTACGTTGGTAGACGCAACGAAATGTTCGATAGGCAAACCTAATTTCTTCGCCATAATTCCGGCGCAGATGTTTCCGAAATTTCCACTTGGGCAAGAGAAAACCAAGGGTTTGTTTTGGCTTTTCAGTGCTTTATAGGCAAAGAAGAAATAGAACATTTGCGGCAGCCAGCGCGCAATATTAATCGAATTTGCCGAAGTCAGGTTTTTATGCGCTAAACTCTCGTCTAAAAACGCTTTTTTGACCATATCCTGGCAATCGTCAAAAACACCGTCAACTTCAAGCGCTTTAATATTTTTGCCTAAAGTCGTTAATTGTTTTTCCTGAATGTCGCTCACTTTTCCGGATGGATATAAAATCACGACATCAACACCGGCAACACCTAAAAATCCGCTCGCAACAGCTCCGCCCGTATCTCCGGAAGTCGCTACCAGAACCGTGTTTTTACTGTTTTTTTTGTCTTTGTTAAAATACGCCAGGCAACGGGACATAAATCGCGCCCCAACGTCTTTAAAAGCCATAGTTGGGCCGTGGAATAATTCCAGCGAATAAATGTCTTTTTCAACTTCCACCACCGGAAAATCAAAGGATAAAGTGTCGGCTATGATTTCTCTTAAATGGTCCTCGGGGATATCATCGCCTACAAATTGCTGAATCACATCAAAAGCAATATTATGATGGGTCAGATTCTCGATTACATTAAAAAAAGCAGGGTTTAAAGGCGTAACGATTTGCGGAAAGTACAATCCTTTATCGCTTGCTAATCCTTGTATGACAGCTTCCTTAAACGAAACTTCGGGTGCGTTGTGGTTTAAACTGTAGTATTTCATTGGTTTATTTTAGATTTTAGAAGAAAGAGAATAGAGTATAGAAAATAGACTTTTCTTACGATCAAATTCCAATAATTAGTATTCGGTTTTGTGTCATTTCGACGAAGGAGAAATCTTCACAAGAAGCTCCTCACAGTATGGAAATATTTTGCGAAGATTTCTCTTTCGTCGAAATGACAAACTTTATGTCTATGCTTTGTGTCTCACTTTGCGGGGACTTCGACTTCGCTCAGTCTGACAAACGGGGACATAATTTTTAATTCTAGATTTTTAATTTTTAATTCTTTTTAAAGAATCCTAACACCATCCGGATTAATTTTCGAGACGTGAATTTCATAAGGCAAGCTCATGTTTTCATACACTTCGCTCATGGCTTTGGCAATTTTATCTGCCGTTTCTTTTCCGCGGCTTAAGGCAAAAATCGACGGACCTGAACCGGAAATTCCGGAACCTAAAGCGCCGTTTTCAAGAGCCGTTTGTTTGATTAAATCAAAACCCGGAATCAAGACACTTCTTAAAGGTTCCACAATTTCGTCATGAAGCGATCTTCCGATCAGATCGTAATCTTTCGTGTATAATCCGGCGATTAATCCGCCCACATTTCCCCATTGCATAATCGCGCTTTTTAGGGAAACGGTTTGTTTTAATACCGAACGTGCATCTGAAGTTTTCAATTCAATCTGAGGATGCACGACCGTAGCAAACAATTCTTCCGGACTGTCAATCCGGATAATATCCAGCGGACTGTAACTTCTCACCAAAGTAAAACCGCCTAAAAGGGCAGGGGCAACGTTGTCTGCGTGGGCGTTTCCACTGGCTAATTTTTCACCCTGCATCGCAAATTGCACCAGATCTTTACGCGAATAAGGTCTTCCTAATAATTCATTAATCCCGAAAACAGCTCCGGCAGAACTTGCTGCACTGCTTCCGATACCGCTTCCGGCTTTGATATGTTTGTAGATTTCGATCTCAAATCCAACGGTTATGGGTTCGAAATCTCTTTCGTAAGCTTCCAGCATGGCAACAGCGGCAACACCCGAAACGTTTTTCTCGGTTTCCAAAGGCAAATCGGCACCTGTAATTTTTGTGATGCGGATTCCTTTTTGATCTACTTTTCGAACAATCATTTCATCCCCGGCATTGTCTAAGCAAAGTCCAAGTACGTCAAATCCGCAGGAGAGATTTGCAATAGTCGCCGGGCAAAATAGTTTTATTTGTGTCATTTGTTATAGGTTCAAAGTGGCAAAGGCTCAAAGGTTCAGAGGTTTTTGCTACTATATTTAAAGGTTCAAAGTGGCAAAGTTTCATAGGATCAAAGATTTTAACTTTGTCCCTTTGTCCCTTTGCATCTTTGTACCTCAAATTAATTATTTCCAATTCGAATTACATCCGCAAAAATCCCCGAAGCGGTAACAGCAGCGCCGGCTCCGGCTCCTTTTATAAGAAGCGGCTGATCTACATAACGATCTGTGTAAAAAAGCACGATATTGTCTTTTCCTTCTAAATTGTAGAAAGGATGATCTTTCGGAATGAATTGCAGGCCAACGCTTGCCTTTCCGTTTTCGAATTTCGCTACATATTTTAACCTGGAATCTTTATTTAGTGCTTCTTCATAAATAGTTGCGAAATGTGGAGCGTGTTTAATTAAGGAAGCAAAAAAGTCTTCGTTGTTTGTGGTCGCTAAACATTCTGCCGGCAAAAAGGATTCGTTGGCGATGGCATCAATATCCATTTCGTAACCGCTTTCGCGAATAAGGATCAGGATTTTACGGGCAACGTCGATTCCGCTCAGGTCAATTTTCGGATCAGGTTCTGTAAATCCCTGAACTCCGGCTTCTTTCACCACATCGTGAAAAGAATTATCCTTATCGAAATTGTTGAAAATGAAGTTCAGACTTCCGGATAAAACCGCCTGTATTTTATGCACTTTATCACCCGAAGCGATTAGGTTTTTAACGGTATCAATAATAGGTAATCCCGCTCCAACATTCGTTTCAAACAAAAACGGGGCATTATATTGACGTGATAGGTTTTTTAGTTTTTTGTAATTGTCATAGGCCGAAGAACAGGCAATTTTGTTACAAGTTACCACCGCAATACTTTGTTTCAGAAACTGTTCGTAAGTTTCGGAAACGGTTGCATTTGCTGTAATATCCACAAAAATACTGTTACGTAAATTCAGTTCTTTGGCGCGCTCGATAAAAGCTTCTTTATTAGCTGGTTCACCATTATCTAAATCCGCCTGCCATTCTTTTAAAGAAATTCCGTCTTCATCGAAAAGCATTTTTCTGGAATTGGATAACGCAATTACGCGGACATTAATTTTTAGATTCTCTTTTAGGAATTTTTTCTGGTTGTGAATTTGTTCGATGAATTTCTCCCCTACATTTCCAACGCCCATCACAAATAAATTCAGCTGTTTGGTGTTTTCTTCAAAGAAATTCTCGTGTAGTGTATTCAAAGCTTTTTTAACGTCTCTTTCGTTGATTACGGTCGAGATATTTCGCTCAGAAGCACCTTGAGCAATAGCCCGGATATTTACGTTATTTTTACCTAAAGTACTAAACATTCTTCCGCTTAATCCCTGGTGATTTTTCATGTTTTCACCTACCAAAGCAATAATGCAAAGGTCTTTTTCTACAATAGCAGGATCAATTTTGTTTTGTAAAATCTCGACTTCAAAAGCCCTGTTGATGGCTGCTTCGGCACTTTCAGCATCTGAATTTAAGATTCCGATACAAATCGAATGCTCGGAAGACGCCTGAGTGATAAAAATAACATTGATTTTTTCCTGTGATAATACTTCAAATAAACGTCTTGACGAACCCGCAACTCCAATCATTCCGGGGCCTTCCAGTGTTACTAAAGAAATATTGTCGATATGACTGATTCCTTTTACAACGGTATCTTTTGACGAAACCTGGCTTGAAATTAAAGTTCCTTCGGCTTCCGGTTCAAAAGTATTTTTGATTAAAATGGGAATGTTTTTTCTTAAAACAGGCTGAATGGTTGGCGGATACAGCACTTTCGCTCCGAAATGTGACAATTCCATTGCTTCCTGATAGGAAATAGTGGCAATAGGCTGTGCCTGTTTTACAATTTTCGGGTTGGCCGTAAACATTCCGTTGACGTCAGTCCAGATTTCCAGTTGTTCGGCATCAAGCGCCCCGGCAATAATAGCAGCAGTGTAATCAGAACCGCCACGGCCCAAAGTTGTTGTAATTCCGTCCAGCGTTAAAGCGATAAATCCCGGTAAAATGTTGATTTGTGCTTCATTTTCGGCAAAGTATTCCTGAATCAGCTGATTTGAAATTTCAAAGTTTACAACGGCTTTTCCAAAATCAGCATTTGTTTTAATGATTTCGCGGCTGTCTTTATACACCACACTTTTATTGATTTGCTGATACGCCTGTGCAATGATATAGGACGAAAGCAATTCCCCGAAACTTAAAATAGTATCAGCTGTTCTTGGAGATAATTCCCCCAATAAAAAGCAGCCGTCTAATAATGTTTCTAAGTGGTTAATGATTCTTTTTACATGGCTCAGCAAACTGCTTTGTTCGCTTACCGGAATCAATTCTTTTAAGGTGTCGAGGTGCTTTTTTTCGATTTCGGCAACGATTTCCCGGAAACTTTCATCATTAGCCGCCGCTTTTGCAGCTGCCAGCTGAAGTAAATCAGTAACTTTACTTAAAGCAGAAACCACAACTACTAATTTTCCCTGCTTAGAATTCTGGTCTATAATTTCGAGAACGAGTTTTATATTTTGTGCATTGGCAACCGAAGTTCCGCCAAATTTTAATACTTTCATTTTGATGTTTTTTTTCTTTTATGCAAATATTTTTATGTATCCAATACCTTTCTTCTTTTTAGAAAAAAGTATAGATAACCAGGATTATATGTAAAAATGTATACCCCTAAGGGGTAGTAGTAGTTGTAGTAGAAATTGTGGTAACAGCAATTGCAACTCTTGTTTGAGTTGTCATTGTAGATTGATATTTTGCGCTGTTACTTTTCATTTTGGTTTTTCAAAAGTACAGTTTTTTATAAAAGTTAAAAACCTTAATTTTCTTTTTACGAATATTTTAATAATTCAAATCTCATGAATTTAATATTGAGGTTTTGTCAGGATTAAATATGATAAATTGACGGATTCGTATATTTAGACTTGTTCTATTTGACGTTTGAAGAAGTTAACCGATTGATTTTTAATAAAAATGTTTGACAATAAGACAGGTTTAGTCTATAAGACTAATAGGAATTGTCGTTTTATCTTTGTGCAATTTCAGTTTTTATATTAAAAAAAGCAGTTATATCTGTAATTCGTATTGTGAAATAAATAAAAGAGAAGAATTTGTTTTGGTCAAATTTTAATTATTATGAACAAATGTTGCTTTTTAATATTGATTTGCTGAATTTTGGCGTCTTAAATTATAAACACCATGAGAGAAATCCATTATATAAGTACGGAAACCTTAAGTTTAGAAGCTTTACAAGAGATAATCGTCAATCAGAAAACACTTGAATTATCAGAGGAAGCAAAAGTAAATGTTCAGAAATGCCGTGACTATTTAGATAAAAAGATGGCGACACATTCCGAACCGATTTACGGGATCAATACGGGTTTCGGATCGCTTTATAGTGTGAAAATCTCTACCGAAAATTTATCCAAACTTCAGGAAAACCTGGTAAAATCGCATGCTTGCGGAACCGGGGAAGAGGTACCGGCTGAAATTGTAAAATTGATGTTGTTGCTGAAAATTCAATCCTTAAGCTACGGACATTCAGGAATCCAGCTACAGACCTTAAATCGTTTAGTCGATTTTTATAACAATGATATCTTACCTGTAATATATACGCAGGGCTCTCTTGGAGCTTCAGGAGATCTGGCTCCGCTGGCTCACTTATCTTTACCACTATTAGGAGAAGGCGAAGTCCTTTTTGAAGGTAAGAAAGTGCATTCCGGCGAAGTTCTAAAACATTTTAACTGGGAACCAATTGTTTTACAGTCGAAAGAAGGTCTGGCTCTGTTGAACGGAACACAATTTATGAGTGCTTACGGGGCGCATATTTTACTCAAAGCTTATAAATATTCGTATCTGGCAGATTTAATCGGAACCATTTCTTTGGAAGGTTTTGACGGAAGAATCGAGCCTTTCAACGAATTGATTCACTTTATCCGTCCTCACAAAGGACAAATTGTAACCGCTCAGCGCATCAACGAATTTCTGGAAGGAAGTGAAATTATTGTTCAGGAAAAGAAACATGTTCAGGACCCGTATTCTTTCCGTTGTATGCCTCAGGTTCACGGTGCTTCAAAAGATGCCATTGATTATGTTCGAAAAGTATTCAAGACAGAGATTAATTCAGTTACCGATAATCCAAATATTTTTATAGAAGCCGATCAGATTATTTCAGGGGGAAATTTCCACGGTCAGCCTCTGGCTTTGGCCTTGGATTTTATGGCAATTGCTTTGGCGGAATTAGGAAGTATTTCTGAAAGAAGAACTTATCAGTTGATTTCAGGATTGCGAAATCTTCCGGCATTTTTGGTAGACAATCCTGGATTAAATTCAGGATTTATGATTCCACAGTATACCGCAGCAAGTATAGCAAGTCAGAACAAACAGTTGGCAACGCCAGCCAGTATAGATAGCATTGTATCGAGTAACGGTCAGGAAGATCACGTGAGTATGGGAGCGAACGGAGCGACAAAAGCGTTACGCGTGATGGATAATCTGGAGCGTATTCTGGCGATCGAATTAATGAATGCTTCTCAGGCTATTGCCTACAGGGAGCCTTTGAAATCAAGTGAATTCATCGAAATGTTTTTAGGAAGTTACCGGGAAGTAGTGCCTTTGGTTAAAGAAGACAGAATCCTGCATTATGACATTCAGAAAACCGTTGAATTCCTGAATAGTTTCCAAATTGAAAATGATTTGTTAACAATGGCTTAACATTGCAAAATAATATTGAAGTAATTTTGCACTATCAAAAATAAAAAAATGTCAATAAACAGTATATTCCAATTTTTAGTGCCGAAAGACAAAAAATTCTTTCCACTTTTTGAAGAGGCTTCAAGCAATTTAATTGAATTAGCTTCTAATTTACACGAAGCTGTAAATCTTCCATTAAAAGAAAGAGAAGTTCTTTTTCAGAAAATTGATGAATTAGAGCAAAGAGGAGAAGACATTACACGTCAGACCAATTTAGAATTAAGCAGAAATTTTATTACTCCGTTTGACAGAGAGGACATTCACACATTAATTACTTCCATAGATAACGTAGCCGATTATTTGCATGGTGCTGCGAGCAGAATGAGACTGTATCAGGTAGACAAGATTACAAAATCTATCAGAAAAATGACAGAAATCAATCTTGAAGCTTGTCAGAACATTGATAGTGCCGTAAAAGAATTGAGAAATTTAAAGAATTTTAAAGTCATTAAAGATGCTTGTGCCAGAATTAATAAACTGGAAAACAAGTCAGATAACGTTTATAACAAAGCAGTTTTTGAAATTTTTGAAAACGAAACAGACGCTAAAAATATTATTAAATATAAAGAAGTTTTATCTGTTTTAGAATCAGCTACAGACAAGTGTAAGAGCGTTGCGAACATACTGGAGTCTATCTCTGTAAAACATTCTTAAATTCAATTTATTTCATTCTGAAGTTATAATTTATGACGCTACTTATAATTATTATAGTATTAGCTTTAATTTTTGATTACATCAATGGTTTTCATGATGCGGCAAATGCTATTGCTACAGTTGTTGCGACAAAGGTATTGACGCCTTTTCAGGCCGTACTTTGGGCAGCATTTTTTAACTTTCTGGCTTATTGGGTTTTCGGATTTGGTGTAGCGGATACTGTTGCAAAAACAGCGCATACCATGGAAATTAACCTGGTTGTAATTCTGGCCGGTGTTATTGCAGCAATTTG
This sequence comes from Flavobacterium sp. ENC, assembly GCF_020991415.1. Classification (GTDB taxonomy): domain Bacteria; phylum Bacteroidota; class Bacteroidia; order Flavobacteriales; family Flavobacteriaceae; genus Flavobacterium. The sequence continues at coordinate 531,346 of NZ_JAJMOY010000004.1, forward strand.
TTGGAATTTATTGACCTGGTGGCTTGGAATTCCTTCCAGTTCTTCACATACTCTTATTGGTGGTTTTGCAGGAGCGGCAGTGGCTCATGCTATAGCAGTACACGGTTTTTCGGGTTACATTGGTGAAGACGGAACTACACACTATTGGTACCAGATTGTAAGCTGGTATAAGGCCGGAAAAGATGGCGGAATGCCTTCAGGAGTCATTATCATTATTGCTTTTATTGTTTTAGCGCCCTTGTTAGGAGCTCTGGCTTCGTATTTAATCTCTATATGGTTATTAAATGCGTCCCGTAAAAGTATTTATCCTAAAATATTTACTGTTGTTTTAATGATTTTAACGATTTGGGTGGTTAGCAATCTAATGGTTCCTTATGAAGAGATTGTTAAGAATGGAAAGCCAAGATTCGATTCTCATTTTTGGAGTGTAGCTTTCGATCCGCATAATATTAAATGGTTTTTGGTGGCTTTTATCATCTTAACCGTAAGTGCTTTTTGTTTGATATTCAGTAGTCTGAATTTACATCAGGCGGATGCAGCTTTGAAGAAAATGCAATTATTGTCTTCTGCGGCCTTTAGTTTAGGACATGGTGGAAATGATTCTCAAAAAGTAATGGGAATTATTGCTGCAGCCGTAGCGGTATATATCCACACTAATCCGGGTGTTCATATGGCATCCTGGTTAGATGTTGTATTGCCAAACGATGATTTGGGTGTAAAAGGAGTAATGCCGGGATGGATTCCATTAGCGTGTTATTCTGCCATTGCAGCCGGAACTTTGAGTGGTGGATGGAAAATTGTAAAAACGATGGGTTCCAAAATCACAAAAGTAACTTCATTTGAAGGGGTAGCTGCTGAAACTGCCGGTGCTTTGACACTTTACTTTACAGAGCATTTAAAAATTCCGGTAAGTACAACACATACCATTACAGGTTCTATCATCGGGGTAGGATTAACAAAACGTGTATCTGCTGTTCGTTGGGGGGTAACAGTAAGTTTAATATGGGCTTGGATATTAACAATTCCTATTTCGGCTATTTTAGCTGGATTGGTTTACTTTATTTTAAGTTTATTTATTTCTTAGTAAAATGATTTTAGTGAAATGTGAGATGTAAAATCACATTTTAAAACATATAAAAAAGCTGATTTCAATTAAGAAATCAGCTTTTTTGTTTGCGTATGTTAGTTGTTTAATGGTTTAATGTATTTATTTTTACGGTTTAGTTATAGGAAACAATGGAAGAATTGGATCAAATAGAAAGAATCAAAAGTAAGCTGTTTAGTGCTAAAAATACGGATAGAAATTTAAAGGTATTTGGAGCAGGTAGTCATAAATATATTTTAGGAAATCCTGTAAGACCACTAGATATCTTAAATTTTGAAAATGAATATGATCTGGAACTTCCTGAATGTTATAAATCATTTTTACTTCATATTGGTAATGGTGGAATTTCACATTCAAATTCAGGAGCCGGACCTTATTACGGAATTTATTCTTTAGGGAAAAATACAGATGAATTTATCTATGAAAATACCAAAAGCTATTTAAAAGAAGATTGTAAAATTTCTCCAAAAATGTCAGGTGAATATTGGTCTGATCTAAACAAAAATATTGAAGAAAATGATACTATTTCGGATGAAGAATTTGAAATAGAATTAGGAAAAATATTTTCGGGATTATTACCTATCGGAAGCCAGGGTTGTACTTATTATCACGCACTTGTTTTAAACGGAGAATTTAAAGGAAGAGTTGTGAATGTTGATATTGAAAGGCAAAAACCAAGGTTTTCTTTTGAGTTGAATTTTTTGGACTGGTATGAAAGATGGCTTGATGAAGTAATATCAGGAGATTTAATAATAGATACACCAAGTTGGTTTGGATATAAAATGGGAGGTTCAGCAGCAGAAATTTTAGAAAAATATATTTCCGCTAAAGAAAATGAAACTAAAATAGAATGTCTGGACGGGATTCTAAACAAGCCAAAAATAAGTTCTGAAAATATTGGTATACTAGAGGTACAGTATAAAGTAAGTACTGGCGTAATAAAAGACAAGCTTCTTCAGATACTTACAAAATTTGATTATCAAAGGGCAAAGCCTTATCTGATTGATTTTACAAAGGAAAGTTTATTGAGTGTTTTTCAATTTGTATTTTGGTATGCAAAAGATAAAAGTTCTGATTGGCTTGAAATAATCGAAGCAAATTCAGAGAAAATAAATAACGAGGAAACGTTTAGATTTTGTACTTATTTGTTGAAAGAAATGAATATTGATTACGGTAATTTTATCATACCATTTACTTTAAATAAAAGCGACAATATAAAAATCAGTGCTTATTATTCGCTTGGGCAATTAGAAAATAAAATTGACTATGTCGATACTTTTATAGTAGGTTTACAAGATAGCTCAAATAAGGTTATTCATGCAGCGCTGCAGGCCGTGAATGGAATAAAGGATAAAAAACTTTTAGTATATTATAAGATGATTGCTGAAAAATTTCCAAAAGAGCAGGATTATATTTTATCCAATTTAAATCAAAATCTTAAGTTATTCGGATTGTCAACTACAACTATAAAAACTATTAACATTGATGTAATTAATGAGAAGAAATGGTTTGAGTTTTGGAAATAAAAAAAGCTGGTTTCGCTAAAGAAACCTACTTTTTTTGAATTTGGAATTTCAAATTATTGGAATTTTTAAAAATTTTATTTTCTAAAATTCTTATGATTGTGCTTTCTTTTATAATGCGTTTGTTTCAGATTCTTTTTGTCTTCAGAAATTACACTGATTGTACCGTCAATTTCAAGCATACAAAGCTTTACATCGGTAAAATGTTCCAATCCATGCTCACGCATCGCTTCTTTTAATTCGTCGTGGGAAATGTCTAATTTACTTAACGATTTAAAATCTAGTTTTCCGTCGTGAATTAAAATTTCAGGTTTGTCTAACAAGAGATTGTTCAGGATCTTGTATTTGTGCGTTAGTTTTTTGATGATAAAATTGATTACAAATAAAACCAGCGCAGCAACCAAACCTCCCCAAAGACTGGTGTCAGGGCCAACCATCGCATTCTGAACCGAATTACTAATTAGTAAAATCAGGATAATATCGGCTGTATTGAGCTGGGAGAGTTCCTTTTTACCAAAAATGCGAAGCGCGATGGTCATAAAAAAATAGACTGCCGCACTTCTGCCAATAATATCAAGATATGGGAATAATGTCATTGAATTATAACTTAAAGTTCTTCTCAATCGCTCTGATCATTTCTCCGGCTATATCTTTGTTAGTTGCACCTTCGATTCCTTCAAGACCCGGCGATGAATTTACTTCAAGCAATAAAGGTCCTTTTGAAGAACGGATAATATCTACACCGGCCACTTTCAAATCCATTGCTTTGGCGGCTTTTATGGCTATTTTTTTCTCTTCAGCAGTTACTTTTATAACAGATGCTGTTCCTCCAAGATGTATATTGGCTCTGAATTCGCCGGGCATTGCTTCACGCTGCATGGCGGCAACTACTTTTCCGTCGATAACAAAACAACGAATATCCTTTCCGTTGGCCTCTTTGATGAATTCCTGAACTAAAATATTTGCATTTAAACTTTTGAATGCATTAATAACACTTTCCGCCGCTTTTTTGGTTTCAGCCAGAACAACGCCTTTTCCCTGGGTTCCTTCCAGTAATTTTACGATTAGCGGAGAACCGCCTACCATTTTGATCAGATTGTCTGTATCTAAAGGAGAATTGGCAAAACCGGTAGTTGGAATGTCAACGCCGCTGTTTAACAACAATTGCAGCGAATATAATTTATCGCGGGACTGTGTTATGGCAGTGGCCGAATTCAGACAGAAAACCTTCAAAGCTTCAAACTGACGCGTTAATGCACAGCCGTAAAAGGTGATACTCGGTCTGATTCTCGGAATAATAGCATCAAACTGATTCAGGATTTTTCCGCCTCTGTAATGAATTTCAGGAGTCTTGGCATCCAGTTTCATATAACATTCCTTAATGTTTAGAAAATGCATCTCGTGGCCGCGCATTTCACCGGCCTCCATAATTCTTTTATTGCTGTACAATTCAGGATTACTGGCTAAAAGTCCGATTCGTAAACCGGAAGTCGCTTTTTCCGAATTTTGATATAATTCTTTTAATGATTCCGTAGTCGGCTGTCCTAATAAATATTTTTCTTCCGGATCAACAAGTACGCGCCCGCTCATGGCTTCACGGCCTAAAAGCATTCTGAAACCCATTGAATCGCGATTGGTCAATGTCATTTCGATGGGCCATTTTACATCACCAATTTTAAGGTTGGTCTGTATTACATACCTGTGTTCCCTGAAACCGCTTGAGCTTTTTACAATTCTTTTGTCCACCAGCGGAGCTTCACAATGTATGATAGTTTTGATATTATTCTGGATCGGATTAATATCAAATTTTACCCAATTGGCATCATTTTTTATAAAGGGAGCTATGTTTATAGCGTGCATTGCCGAGGTCTTGGCACCGGAATCTACACGAGCTTTGATTGTTGGAATTCCTAATTCCGGAAATGAGCACCATTCTTCGCTACCTAAAATGACTTTGTTTTGAAGCATATATTATGATTTGTTTTTATAGAATTTAATAGCCAAAAATAGCTATTTGCTTTTACTAAAGGTAGTAATTTATCTAAAAAAAATACCCGTTATGTTATGAAAACGTAACGGGTAAATTAACTTTGTTATAAATTTAAACTAATTTATGGATTAGTTGGCTCTTCGGCTTTGTGTATTTCTACAGAAAGTTCCTGAGAATCATCTTTCAGATCCATTAAGATTTCATCACCGGAATGTATTTTCGATGTGATAATCTCCTCTGCCAGTAAATCTTCAACGTATTTCTGAATAGCTCTTTTTAGCGGTCTTGCACCAAATTGTCTGTCAAAACCTTTCTCAGCGATAAATGCTTTCGCTTTATCAGTAAGACTTAAGTTGTATCCTAATTCAGCAATACGGGAATATAGTTTTTTAAGCTCAATTTCGATAATCAAATCAATGTCTGCTTTTTCTAAGGCATTGAAAACGATAACATCATCAATTCTGTTTAGGAATTCAGGAGCAAAAGTTTTTTTCAATGCATTTTCAATAATGCTTTTTGAATTATCATCAGCCTGAGCTACTTTAGCAGCAGTTCCGAATCCAACACCTTGTCCGAAATCTTTCAATTGGCGTGCACCAACGTTAGAGGTCATAATGATGATTGTGTTTTTGAAGTCGATTTTGCGGCCTAAACTGTCTGTAAGGTATCCGTCATCTAAAACCTGAAGCATCATGTTGAATACATCCGGATGTGCTTTTTCGATCTCATCTAAAAGTACCACACAATATGGTTTTCTGCGGACTTTTTCAGTCAGCTGACCACCTTCTTCGTAACCAACATATCCCGGAGGCGCTCCCACTAAACGGGAGATCGCAAATTTCTCCATGTATTCACTCATGTCGATACGAACTAACGCATCTTCAGAATCGAATAATTCTTTGGCTAAAACTTTCGCTAACTGCGTTTTACCAACTCCGGTCTGACCTAAGAAAATAAACGAACCAATTGGTTTGTTAGGATCTTTAAGTCCGGCTCTGTTACGCTGAATAGAACGTGCAATTTTAAGAACAGCTTCGTTTTGACCAATTACTTTGTTCTGAATTAATTCAGGTAATTTAGCCAGTTTGTTGCTCTCTGTCTGTGCAATTCTGTTTACCGGAATTCCGGTCATCATAGAAACAACATCAGCTACATTGTCTTCTGTAACTTCAATACGGTTATTTTTAGAATCTTCTTCCCATTGTTCCTGCGCGACAGCTAAATCTTTTTCGATGCGTTTTTCATCATCTCGAAGTTTGGCAGCCTCTTCATATTTTTGTTTTTTAACAACCATATTTTTAAGCTCACGCACTTCTTCTAACTGACGTTCCAAATCTAAAATTTGTTTCGGAACATCAATATTGGTAATGTGTACACGGGAACCAGCCTCATCAAGGGCATCAATAGCTTTGTCCGGTAAAAAACGCTCAGACATATATCTGTTTGTTAATTTAACACAAGCTTCAATGGCTTCCTGGGTATAGGTAACATTATGGTGATCCTCGTATTTGTCTTTAATATTGTTTAGGATAGCAATCGTTTCCTCAACAGAAGTCGGTTCCACAATTACTTTCTGGAAACGTCTTTCTAAAGCACCGTCTTTCTCAATATATTGTCTGTATTCGTCAAGAGTTGTAGCTCCGATACATTGGATTTCCCCTCTTGCCAAAGCAGGTTTGAACATGTTGGAAGCATCAAGAGAACCAGTTGCTCCTCCGGCACCTACAATGGTGTGAATTTCATCAATAAAAAGAATGATATCGTCGTTTTTTTCAAGCTCGTTCATAACGGCTTTCATTCTTTCTTCAAACTGACCGCGGTATTTTGTTCCGGCTACTAAACTTGCCAGATCAAGGGTTACTACACGTTTGTTGAAAAGAATACGCGATACTTTTTTCTGAATGATACGTAGTGCAAGTCCTTCTGCAATAGCAGATTTACCAACTCCGGGTTCTCCAATAAGAAGCGGGTTGTTCTTTTTTCTACGGCTCAGGATTTGAGAAACACGTTCAATTTCTTTTTCACGTCCTACTACAGGGTCTAGTTTTCCTTCTTCGGCCATTTCTGTTAAATCTCTCCCAAAATTATCTAAAACCGGAGTCTTGGATTTTTTGTTTGACTTATTGGCCGGATTATTAAAACTACTTTCTTTAAGACTGTCATCTTGTCCTGAATCGTCATTATACGATTCGTTTCTTGGCAAGTTTTCTAAGAATTCTTCTTCGCTTGGAGTCATATTTAAATATTGTTCTTTAGCTATGTCATAATCTATTTTCAGTTTATTCAACAGCTTGGTTGTTGGATCGTTTTCGTTTCGTAAGATACATAACAGCAAATGCGCCGTGCTAATCGATGAGCTCTGGAATACCTTTGCTTCAAGGAAAGTGGTCTTCAGTGCCCTTTCCGCCTGACGGGTAAGATGAAGATTCTTCTTTTCAGCATTGATTTCAACGCTTTGATTCGCTGGGCTGAGTACTTCTACTTTTCTGCGTAAATGATCTAAATCAACAGCAAGGTTATTAAGGATATGAATGGCTTTACCGTTTCCATCCCTCAAAATGCCCAGCATTAGATGTTCAGTACCAATAAAGTCGTGGCCCAAACGTAAGGCTTCCTCTTTACTGTAGGTAATAACATCTTTTACTCTTGGTGAAAAATTATCATCCATAATATATTAATTGTATTGTAAATTTAGTGAATTACTGTATGAAAAACAAAAACCATACCCTTCAGAATCTCATGACAGCTAAGAGACAAAAAAAAAGACAATAAAAGCGTTAAAAAACGCTTAATTTATTAACTAAAAGCTAAAATAAAGTTGTTAATAAATCATTGAAATAAGTGTAAGGAAATAGCTGAAAAAAATTCAAAAAAGCGTATATTGGCACGTTTTGAAACTAATATAATTATTTAATATAACAACTTATGTCTGAAGGAGAAAAGTTAATTCCTATTAACATAGAAGATGAAATGAAATCAGCTTACATCGACTATTCGATGTCGGTTATTGTATCGAGAGCACTTCCTGATGTCAGAGATGGTCTGAAACCGGTACATCGAAGAGTTCTTTATGGAATGTATGACTTAGGAGTAACTTCAAGATCTGCCCACAAAAAATCTGCAAGAATCGTAGGGGAGGTTTTGGGTAAGTATCACCCGCACGGAGATACCTCTGTGTATGATGCAATGGTTCGTATGGCTCAGGAATGGAGCATGCGTTATTTATTAGTAGACGGTCAGGGTAACTTTGGATCTGTCGATGGTGACAGTCCGGCAGCAATGCGTTACACGGAGGCCAGAATGCGCAAGATTTCAGAAGACATCATGGCAGATATCGAAAAAGAAACAGTTGATTTTCAATTGAACTTTGACGATACATTATATGAGCCAAAAGTAATGCCAACAAGGGTTCCTACTTTATTAGTAAACGGAGCAACAGGTATTGCAGTTGGTATGGCAACCAATATGCCGCCACACAATTTAACAGAGGTTATCAATGGTACTTTAGCTTATCTTGATAATAACGATATTGAAGTTGACGAATTAATGACACATATTAAAGCTCCGGATTTTCCAACAGGAGGTATAATATATGGTTATGAAGGTGTTCGTGAAGCTTTTAAAACCGGTAGAGGACGTATTGTCATGCGTGCCAAAGTTGGTTTTGAAGAAGTTGACGGAAGAGAATGTATCATTGTTACCGAGATTCCATATCAGGTGAACAAAGCCGAAATGATCAAACGTACGGCTGATTTGGTTAACGACAAAAAAATTGAAGGTATTGCGAATATTCGTGACGAATCGGACAGAAACGGTATGCGTATCGTTTATATCCTGAAACGTGATGCTACGCCAAACGTAGTTTTGAATACCTTATATAAATTTACATCCTTACAATCTTCTTTTAGTGTAAATAATATTGCATTAGTAAAAGGGCGTCCTCAAATGCTGAATCTGAAAGACATGATTCACTACTTTATTGAGCACCGCCATGATGTTGTCGTGCGAAGAACTCGTTTTGAATTGCGTAAAGCAGAGGAAAGAGCACACATTTTAGAAGGGTTAATTATAGCATCTGATAATATCGATGAAGTAATTGCAATCATCAGAGGTTCGAAAAATACAGAAGAAGCCCGTGAGAAATTAATCGAAAGATTCAATTTATCCGATATTCAGGCCCGTGCCATTGTTGAGATGCGTTTACGTCAGTTAACAGGTCTGGAGCAGGACAAGTTAAGAGCGGAGTTTGAAGAGTTAATGAAGTTAATCGAGCACTTGAAAGCTTTATTGGAAGATGTTAATTTAAGAACTGCTTTAATCAAAGAAGAACTGGAAGAAATCCGTGAAAAATACGGAGATGCCCGTCGTTCCCAAATTGAATATTCCGGTGGAGATGTAAGTATAGAAGATTTAATTGCCGATGAAAATGTCGTGATTACCATTTCTCATGCGGGTTATATCAAACGTACCAACTTAACAGAGTACAAAACACAGAACAGAGGTGGAGTGGGTCAAAAAAGCGCAGGAACAAGAGATCAGGATTTCCTTGAGCATATGTTCGTGGCAACCAATCACCAATACATGATGTTCTTTACACAAAAAGGAAAATGTTTCTGGATGCGTGTTTATGAAATTCCGGAAGGAAGCAAAACAGCAAAAGGAAGAGCGATTCAGAACCTGGTAAATATTGAAAGCGATGATAAAGTAAAAGCTTTCATCTGTACTCAGGATTTAAAAGACAAAGAGTATATCAACAGTCATAACCTTGTAATGGTAACAAAACAAGGTCAGGTGAAGAAAACTTCTTTAGAGAAATATTCTAAGCCAAGGGTTAATGGTGTTGCTGCCATTACTATTAAGGAAGGTGATGAGTTGCTGGAAGCGAAATTAACAAACGGGGAAAGCCAGATTATTTTGGCTGTTAAATCGGGTAAATTAGTTCGTTTTGAAGAAACTAAAACACGTCCAATGGGAAGAACAGCTTCCGGAGTCCGCGGAATTACGCTAAAAGACGATACCGATGAAGTAATTGGTATGGTTACTGTTGATAAAGAAAATGTGAACGATTCCCAAATTTTAGTGGTAACCGAAAACGGATACGGTAAACGTACCAAATTAGTGGATGACGACGGAGAAGATGTGTACAGAATTACAAATCGTGGAGGAAAAGGAGTTAAAACACTTAACATCACGGAGAAAACTGGAAAACTTATCTCGATTAATGCGGTAACCGATGCTGATGATCTGATGATTATCAATAAATCAGGATTGACCATCAGAATGGCTATCGAAGATTTACGTGTAATGGGTCGTGCTACTCAGGGAGTTCGACTGATTAACTTAAAAGGTAAAGATTCTATTGCTGCCGTAACAAAAGTTATGAAAGATGATGTAGCAGAAGTTATTGTTGATGAAGACGGAAACGTTATAGAATCAGCTATAGAGCGAGTAAAACCGGATCTTGAAGTTCTTGAAGATGATACTGTCGTAGAAGATGACGACGACGATTCTGACGAAGAAACAGAAGAGGAAGATGATTCTGAAGAAGAAGAATCCGAAGAATAAAAAAAAAGTCACAAAAAAGAAAATTAAATATACAAATTGAATACTATGAAAAGTAAATATGTAATACTTGCGTCAGCATTACTGATTTCAGTAGCTACTTTTGCTCAAAAAGATCAGATTAAAAGTGCAGAGAAAGCATTAAAAAGCGGAGATGCTCAAGGAGCAATTTCTATATTGAAAGATGCTGAAAATTTGGTTGTAAATGCCAAAGATGTTGAACAGGCACAATACTATTTTGTAAAAGGGAATGCTTACCTTGATTTGGCTACCAAAAAAGTAGATGAAAGTAAAAGTTTATCTCTTGCCGCTGAAAGTTATAAAAAACTAATTGACCTTGAAAAAGAGTCCGGGAAACTAAAATATTCTACTCAGGCAGCTACTTCAATTGCTCAGATTAAAGGAAATTTAATTAATTCGGCTATTGCAGATACTCAGGCAAACAAAAATGCTGAGGGAGCAAAAAAATTATACGATGCTTATTTGTTAGATAAAAAAGATACAATTAACTTGTATTATGCAGCTTCAACATCAGTAAATGCTCAGGATTATGATTCAGCTTTACCAATGTACGAAGAACTGAAAAAACTTAACTATTCCGGAAAAGGGACTAGTTATACGGCTTTAAATAAAGCTTCCGGAAATGAAGACGGATTTAATACCGCTAACGAAAGAGATTTGGCTGTAAAATTAGGAACTCACGAAAAGCCTAAAACAGAAAGTATTCCTTCTAAAAGAGGAGAGATTTACAAAAACCTTGCTTTGATTTTAGTTCAGAAAGGCCGTATCGAAGACGCTAAAAAAGCAATTGCTGATGCAAGAAAAACAAACCCGGAAGATTCTTCTTTGTTACTTACAGAAGCCAACCTGTATCTTGAAACCAAAGATTTTGATACCTACAAAAAATTAGTGGGCGAAGCTTTGCAAAAAGATCCGAACAATGCTGATCTTTTATTCAACCTAGGGGTAATTAGCGGAAATGCAAAAAATCCTGCTGACGCTGAAAAATACTATCTGAAAGCAATTGAAATCAATCCAGGCTATACAAATGCTTACCTTAACCTTGCAGCATTAAAATTAGAAGCTGAAAAACCAATTATCGATGAAATGAATAAATTGGGTAATTCTGCAAAAGATATGAAGCGTTACGATGTATTGAAAGCACAAAGAGAGTCTGTTTTTAAAGGAGTGATTCCTTACCTTAAAAAAGCAAACGAATTAGATCCTAAAAATGAAGATGTTGCTAAAACATTATTAGGTGTTTATAAAGCATTGGAAATGACAGCTGAAGCAAAAGCTTTGAAGGCTACAATGTAGTTTTGACTACAGTTTAAAAATTCCAATATTTAAAAATTCCAAATTCCAAATATGCTCAGCATTTTTTGGGATTTGGAATTTTTTTATTGGGATTTTCCACTATGATTCTCAAAATTTGTTGCTTAGGAAGATTAGCTGTTACTGCAAACAATTTATAAAAGTTGCAATATTTAAAAATCCAAATTCCAAAGATGCTGAGCATGATTGGAATTTGGATTTTTTTTATTGTTTTTTTTAAATATGTTCCTTAACTGACTAAGGTAGCAGAAAGTGTAATAGTAGTATTTAAAAGTTTGGAAATCGGACAAATTTCTTTTGCTTTAAGGGCTGTTTTTTCAAACTCTTCCGCTGAAATGGAAGGTACTTTTCCTTTAAGGTCCAAATGAATCAAAGTTATGGTTCCGTCTTCAAAAGTTACTGTCGCTTCCGTAGCCAAATCATCTGCAGTAAAGCCACCTTCGTTTAGCAAAAAGCTTAATTGCATCGTAAAACAGCCTGAATGCGCTGCAGCAACCAGTTCTTCAGGATTTGTTCCGACTCCGTCTGCAAATCTTGTTTTAAAGGATAATTGAGCATTATCAAGAGTTGTACTTTGTGTGCTGATTGTTCCTGTTCCTTCCATGCCCGTTCCTTTCCAGTTGGCATTTGCTTTTCTTGTAAATTTCATTGTATAATATTTTAAGGTTTATAATCTTTTGATTCTCAAATATAATCAATATTTTAAAGAATAGTTTTATGAAATTTAATTAGAATGTTAAGTTTGGGGTTGATGTTTCTTTTGTTTCAGGTTTAAAGTTTCAGCGTTTGTCAGGCTGAGCGGAGTCGAAGCCTCGTTGCTATTGAAAGATATTTAAAAAGAGCTTTGCATTGTCTGCGTTTAAAACACGATATAAATATAAAAGCTGCAATGAAGATTTTTCATTGCAGCTTTTATTTATTAAGGACGGCTTAACGTTGCGTGGGTTTCGACTCTGCTCAACCTGACAATTGTTGCTAAGCCTGATGTTTCATGTTATTCCTGACCTAAATTACGTAATTGTTTTAGTTTATCTTTCCAAACCTCAAGGCTTTCTTTGTGAATAGCAATGTTTTTGCGGACTTCAAGAACAATTGAATTCTCTTTTTTAGCATTTTTAGTATTCGTAAAAAACTGAATGTTATTTTCTAATTGGAAAATTTCGTTTTGAACTTCTTCAATCTTACGCATCAGGAAGATTTTTTCGTTGTCCAGTTTTCTCGTATCATTGCTTTCTGACAAGGAATCAATTCGGTTAGAGAAACGCATCATTTCCGTTTCTTTTTTACTCAAACTTAATTTTTCAAAAAGGGCATCTAAAATTTTATTGAATTTACCTTCAATATGACGTCTTGCGAATGGTACTTTTCCAAATCCCTTCCAGGTTTCAATATGCAATTTTATGGCATCCAAATCTGTTTTGTGGTCTCCGGTAAGCTGATACGCTCTAAGGATATCCAGATAGGCTTTTTTATGATCAAAAGCAGCTACCTCGTCAACATTTTCTTCGGATTTGTGTTCTTTTAATTTATCGAAATAATGATTGCAGGCATCTTTAAATTCCTTCCAGATTTTATCTGAATATTTTTTGGGAACGTGGCCAATCTGTTTCCATTCATCCTGAATTTGCTTCATGATTGGAGTAGTGGCAGCAAAATCAGTACTTTCCTGTAGTTCTTTGGCTTTGGCTACAAGCGCCATTTTTTTGTTTAAATTATCGTTTTGGTCTTTCTTAATGTCTTTGTAAAATGAATTTTTGAAAGAATTAAAATTTCTAACGGCAGTTTTAAAAGAAGCCCATGTTTCCTCATTTACTTCCGATGGCACTTTTCCAGCTGCAAAGAACTCATTTCGTAAAGCTTCTACTTTTTGAATCTGAACCAGCCACTGCGAATGGGAGTTTACTTTTTCAGTACCTAAAACTTCTATTTTAGCAATAATTTCTTTTTTAAGATCAAGATTTTGCTGCTCGTTTGCGCGCTGACTTTCAAATAAAACCTCTCTTTTATCGTGGATTTTTTTAGTCAGTTCACTAAATTTATTCCAGATGGTATCGCGGTGTTCTTTGGAAACAGGTCCGATATCTTCTTTCCAGATTCGGTGTAAATCCTGTAGTTCACGGAAAGCTTTGCTAATATCCGTTTCATTTACTAATTCCTCAACGCGGGTAATGATTTTTTGCTTTTGCTCCAGGTTGTATTTGAAATCCAAATCCCTGGCTTCACGGTCCAAATGCAGATAATCATAGAAATTTTCTACATGAAAGTGGTAATTATTCCAGACGTGATTGTATTTGTCTTTTGGAATTGGGCCTGCATTTTTCCATCTTTCTCTTAAATCATTAAAATGCTTAAGCGTATCTTTAATGTTTTCCTGCGGGTTTATAAGTTCTTTTAGCTCTTCGACAATAGCAAGTCGATTGTCTAAATTTGATTTTAAATTGGTTTGTAAGTGTTTAAAATGAACGTTTCTCTTTTCTCTGAAAACATTATAGTATTCATCAAATTTAGATTTTAACGGAGAATGGTATTCAAATTCTTCATTCGGATCTTGTCTGGAAGCATTAAATTCTTCTTTTTTCTCCTCAATCAGATGGTTGTATTGTAATAAAAATGCTTTTTTGATTTCTTCGATATGATCTTTTACAGACATTGCTTTATCTAAGTGCACGAGCTTTTTCAACTCGTCAACAAGTGCATCTAACGAAAAAGTATCGTAATCCTGCATAGGAATATCATGGCGCTCTTTCAGCGTTTCATCTTCACTCTCTTCCGCATTTGAATTTGTTATGGCATCCAGTGCTTCCTGATGGTCAGTTTCTGTGGCTTCAGCAGTATTTTCAGGTTCAGTTTCAGTATTTGAAACAGAATCTTCAGCTGTGATTTCAGTATCTGATGTTTCAGTTGCATCATTCTGTACAGAATCGCTTAATTCGATTCCTGATTTTCCATCTGCTTCCTGCAGGTTATCATTCTTTTCTTCTAACATTTTAAATGTATAAGGTTTATTGTTTTAAACAGTGCGAAAGATAGTAAAGGTGTTTCTAAATACAAAATAAATCGTTTGTTTATACGCTATTTTAGAGTGAAAATCTTATTTATTGCCCTGTTTTGCAAATATGATATTGATTTTTTTATCCTTTTTTTTGAAGTTAATATAAAATTTGAATTTGAAGAATTTTAAATAAAATCATATTAAACGATCGTTTTTAATCTTTAGATTCTGATTTTATTTAGAAATCACTTTTGAATTAAAATACTTTTTATTTCTAATTCAAAAAAAAAAGAACAGTACCAAAAGGCACAGCAGTAACTGAAAAGCTTGCCTGCAGAATGTGTTCTGTAACGTATAAGAAAAGGACGAATCTTAAAATCACGGAAGATTCTAAGATTCGTAAGTGTATCGTGGTGGAGGAAGTTTATTTGTTCCAGATTTTCCAGGCTTTTTCGGCCTGAAAAATCAGCATGTCATATCCATTTTTTATAACAGCTCCGCGTTCTTTTGCATTTTTTAGAAATTGCGTTTCTTCCGGATTGTAAATTAAGTCGTAAGCAATATGCTTATTGGTGAAAAATTCATAAGGAAGATTGGGACAGGCTTCAATATTTGGGCTCGTTCCTACCGGGGTACAGTTGATAATAATTTGAAAATTATCAAAAGTAGTGGCATTGATTAAGTCATAATCAATAATGTTTTCCTTAGCTTCCCTTGACACAAAAGTATAGAGAATGTCAAGTTCGTCAAGGGCAAAAGCAACTCCTTTTGAGGCACCGCCGGTACCTAAAATAAGTGCTTTTTTATGATGTGGCTCTAAGAGTGGTTTCAGTGATTTTTTGAAACCGTAATAATCCGTATTATAGCCTTTTAATTTTCCGTTTTTGGTAAATTTAATGGTATTGACAGCACCGATTAAAGTAGCTTTTTTTGAAAGTTTATCTAAAAAGGGAATGACTTGTTCTTTGTATGGAATCGTAACATTCAGGCCTTTTAAATCGGGGTTATTTTTAATCAGTCCGGAGAAATGATTAATTTCAGAAATATCAAAATTTTCATAGGTGTTGCCTGCAAAAACTTCATCCTTAAATTTTTCTGTAAAATATCCTTTCGAAAAAGAGTAGCTAATATTACGGCCGAGTAAGCCAAAACGTCTTTTTAAAATATCAATCATTATTCTTTTCTGTGTTTTTCAATATAATTTTTTACCATCTTTTTTGACCACACGACAGGAAACAAATCTTCGATTAGAATATAATTGTCAAAATTTAAACGTAAGCCATTGCTTAAATGAAATTTTGCTTTTGTATTGTCCTGAATCATGAAATACAGTCCTGCCAGACGATATTCGATTTCGTTTTCTTCAGGGAAATATTCGGATGCCTGTAATAAAGTCTGAATAGCACTGTCAAATTCACCTAAAAATTGCAGGATATCTACCCAGAATAACCAGGTATCCAAAGCGTAATCGCCAAATTCAACTGCCTTTCTGTATCCGAATTCGGCTTCCTCAAAGAAGTTCATTTGTTTGTTTATCGTGGCGTAACGTTTCCAGTACAAGCGATTCTGATTATCGATTGCCAATGCTTTGTTGACAAAGAATAAGGCTTTTTGAAAGTTTTTCTGGCGAACGTGAAAATCAGTTATGGCAATCCATCCTTTGTCCAAAAGCGGATCTTCATGGACCGTCTGATTGTAATATTGCAGGGCTTTGGCGGAATTGCCTAATTTTTCGTAGCATTTTCCAATACGCAATAAAGCATAAGAAGTCGCATCGTCTAACTCGATGGTGCGGTTGTAGCTTTCAATTGCCTTAGTGTAATTTTTCAGGCGTTCGTAAGCTTTTGCTTTTTCCATGAAAGCACCCAGGAATTCGTCGTCAATCAGGGTAGCATAATCAAAAGCACGAATGGCATTTTCATATTCTTTTACGCCATAATGCAGGCGTCCAAGCTGATGCCAGGCAATCTCGCTGTAAGGGTTTTTATTGATGTAATCGTTAAGGTATAAAATAGCTTCCTGATTTTGATCTAAAAATTCAAAACAGTAAACTACATTATAAAGGGCAGACTGATCTTCTAAATCTTCTTCAAGACATTTGATAAAACTGTCTTTTGCCATCTCGAGGTTGTCCATAAAGAGATATTCCATTCCGATTAAGTTGTACACGTCAGCGTAATCGTCTGTATATTGCAGGGCGATTTTAAGTAATTCTACCGCTTTTTCGTGCTGATCTCTCTTGGAACAGATATTGGCTTTCTGGATGTAAATTTCCTCGTTGTTAGGTTCAATTGCATACAACTCGTTTAAAAGCTTTTCAGCAATATCGAGTTTGTCGTCGTAAACCAGCATTTCTACTTGTACTAATTTTAAGCCCGTAGATTTCGGATGTTGGTCTAATGCAAGTTTTAAGGCCTTTTTTGCTAAATTAGCCTTGCCTATATCTAAATAGTGAAGAATAATTTCTTCAAATTCTTCAGAATCAAAAAAGAGTACTTTGTTCGTTTTTAACATCGACTCAAATTTGGATAAGGATAGGTTATAATCTTCTTCTTCGTTGCTTAATTGCATACTTTGTTTATTTGAAATTAGCCTGTTATAAAATTAGGCAACCATATTAGTGTTGAGAGGAACGGGAATCAATTGTTTTGAACAATTTAATTAACAATATGGACAGAATTTTCGTTCTGTTTTAAGTTTTTAATCTTTGATTATAAAAGAGATTAATTTGATTATGATTCTTTTTTCATAATTTCATCCATAACGTTTAAAATTATGGCACAACCTTCTTTGATTTCCTCTTCTGAAATGGTTAATGGCGGTGTTATTCTTATGGCACATCCTTCAAAAAGCAGCCAGAATAATATAAGCCCTCTGTCCTGACAATTTAAAATAACCTGATTGGTTATTTCAGCAGTTTCGGTCATTGCGGCAAGCATTAATCCTTTTCCTCTAACTTCCTTTATCAAAGGATGTACCAAAAGCGATCTGAACAGTTTTTCCTTCTCTAAAGCTTCCTGCATTAAGTTTGTCTCAGTTAATTCCTGCAAAGTGGCTAAACAAGCTGACGCAATGACAGGATGACCACCAAAAGTGGTGATATGGCCTAGTTTAGGATTTTCGGTTAAAAGGTCCATTTTTTCAGCCGAAGCCGTAAAAGCTCCCACCGGCATTCCGCCTCCCATGCCTTTTCCCATTACGACAATATCAGGAAAAACATCGTAATTCTGAAAGCCGAAAAGTTTTCCGGTTCTTCCAAAGCCGGGCTGAATTTCATCAACAATCATCATCGCACCCACTTCATCGCAGCGTTGGCGTACTTTCTGAAGAAAATTATCGTGGGGCTGAATAAATCCGGCGCCTCCCTGGATAGTTTCCAGAAGAATCGCTGCGGTTCGGGTTGTTATTTTCTGTAAATCTTCTTCGTTGTTAAAAGTAATAAAATCTACGTCAGGAAGCAATGGTCTAAAAGCCCGTTTGCGTTCTTCGAAACCCATTACACTCATGGAGCCCATTGTATTGCCATGATACGCATTATGACACGAAATAAGCTGACTGCGGCCTGTGGTTCGCTTCGCAAGTTTTAGCGCTCCTTCGATCGCTTCTGTACCTGAATTGACCAGATAGGTTTTATTCAGGGATTCGGGAAGGAGTGAAGCCAGTAATTTGCAATACTGAACGGCCGGACTTTGTGAATATTCACCATACACCATGACGTGCGAGTATTTGTCTAACTGGTCTTTTATGGCCTGATTGACTCTCGGGTGCTGATGGCCTAAGGTACAAGCGGAAACGCCTGCGACAAAGTCTAGATATTTTTTATCGGTGGTATCGTATATGTAAGAACCAATAGCATGTGAAACTTCCATTCCTAAAGGGTATGGAGAAGTTTGCGCCTGGTATTTTATAAAATCTGGATTCATTTTTTCTTAAGGGTCTAAGTGGCTGAGAGGATAAGGTTCTGAGTTTTTTTAGTTTCAGTTTTCAGTCTCAGTTTGCAGTCTCAGTGAAAACTGAAAACCGTGACTGTCTAACTGCGACTGTCTAACTGCGACTGTCTAACTGCGACTAAATTTAACCGCAAAGATCGCAAAGTTTGCGCAATGTTCGCAAATTTTGAAATCAAGTTTAGATTATTAAAATGCAAAGCGAGCTTTATAAACTGAAAACTGAAAACTGCGACTGAGACTTTGAAACTGCGACTAAAAGTGACTGCGACTAAAAACCGCGACTATTTCCTAGAAGTACCTTTGGTAGTCGCTGGCTGAGTTGTACTTGTTTTCACAGCCGGTTTCTTTTTATCGTAATCCAATGTTTCTTTCCTGACTTTCATCGGGACGTTTTCTTTGGCGTCTTCGTCTTTTCCTTCTTTGATTAATTTGTCATTGAGTTCGTTTTCTTCCGCGGTGAAAATATCATCTTTAGACTTTATCCTTTCATCACCGCGCCAGACCAGGCCTCTTAATTTACGGGCATTTTCGGGTAAATCGGCTTCGGGATAGATATCTCCGTCGACTTTATTGAAAAATGTAATCGTTTCTATTGCATTATTCTCTAAAATCATATTGATTTTACTGCTGACATTTTTATTGATACCGATGAGTTCATTCGTATCATTCCTCATGTAATAAATGACTTCGGTATTTTTGATCACATCGACGTCGTGTAATTTGCCTTCCCTGAATTTTCCGAATAAATTGAGGCCTTTGACCTGATTAAATCCGGTTCCGAGTGTATCCCGCGAGACAATAAAGGTGTTGTTAAGTACTTTTAAAGAATCTATTTTCCGGGTTTTGTTATCTCCGATTAAATGCATAACGTCTCCGGTTATCTGACTTTCACCGTTCCAAAGGATTGGATTTCCGATCAGTTTTGTCAAAGCGGTTTTCGAATTGGAATGAATCGAATCGCATTTTCCACTCATATCCGTTTTATAAAAACGAACATTGTTGAAAGCTCTCAGGATTCGTTCGCCCGTTTTTCCGGTAACCATTAGTTTTTTTCCGTGAATGTAAACAGAATCATTATCTACAAAGTTTACGGCAACAGCTCTTTTGGTTACAAACATGGAATCTTTCAGTTTATAAACTTCGGCATAATGTCCTTTTACGATTCCGCGATTTACAGAATCGGTAATTTTCACATTCCGCGTTGCCGATGCAAATTCGGTATTTCTATTGTAAAACAAGCTATCTCCCTCGATACGCCTGTCGTCGTATTTTATGTATGATTTTCGAAGTAAATGGGCCAGGTTTTTCTTGGTGTCGTAAAATCCTTTTTCGGTATAAATATAATTGGCTTTACTGGTAATCGTTGAGGGGCCAAACAAATAACTGTGTCCCGAATTGCTGTAATAGTCCAGGTGGTTTGATTTGATGACGTATTTTGGATTCGTAAGGACAACTTCGGTTAAGAATTGAAATTTTTTCTGGGCGACATAATAACGGCCTGATTTACTGACTAAGGTATTGTCTTTATTGACGATTGTTCCTTTTGAATTATAAAAAACTTCCTGAACATTTCGGTCAAAGTTGATCGTGTCGGTTTGCAAAGTGGCATCCGGTGAAGTCATAACAGCATCTCCGGTAGCAAACGCTTTCTTCATATTACCATTATATTCGGCATATTTACTGTTGAGATATAAGGTATCGCCCTGTACCAACTGTACATTTCCAAACGCTTTTAAATAATTCTCTTTTTGAAAAAAATAAGCTTTGTTGCAGGTAAGCACAACACCATCATGATTGATTTTTACATTGCCAGCCAATAAAAGGGCATCGGGTACTGCGACTTGATCTACAAACGAATTGTCTGCATTCTCAATAATGATTTTTTTGGGTGCTTGTGCCAATATGCTTTGAACACTTAACAGCAACAAACAATAAGATATGAAAAAGAGTAATTTCTTCAATGGATTAATTTTTTGTCAAATTTATGAAAAAGGTTACAACCTTTATTGATATTAGGATTAATTTATATTTTTTAGGTACAGAGGTTCAAAGTTGCAGAGGTTCAAAGTGGCAAAGGCTCAAAGTGACAAAGGTTTAAAGGTATTAGGCATCTGGTAGAGACACACATCAGTACTTCTAATATAGATGATCAGTAAAACCTTTGAACCTTTGTACCTCTGCAACTTTGAACCTTATTTTTAAGTTACCAACAAAACATAAAACTATTTCGTTGTAGTTTTGCTTTTTGCAATAAAATGAAAATCAATTTCTTTTGAATTTTAAAAATTAGTTTAAATTTAAAAAATCGTTTCTACCGATTTGAAGAGCTAAACCCCTAAAAAACAAATTTCAATTTTAATACGATTGTAATTTGGGATTTAACTATTGGAATTTCTTTTCTATGAAACAGTTTAAAAATAATTATGAAAAATAAAAGAATTTGGGTTGCAGGAATAGCTGTAGCGATGCTGTTTGCGGCATGTAAAACAAAAGATTTGAAAATGAATGCAGCTAAGGAAGAAGTTCTTGCCGATAAGAAAATTGTCGTGTATCAGGTTTTTACACGTTTATTCGGAAATAAAAATACAACCAACAAACCGTGGGGAACCATTGAAGAAAACGGTGTCGGAAAATTTAATGATTTTACAGACAAAGCATTACATGAAATTAAGGATCTGGGTGTTACCTACATTTGGTATACCGGTGTTCCGCACCATGCTTTGGTTCGGGATTATACGGCTTACGGAATCTCCGATGATGATCCCGAAGTAGTAAAAGGCAGGGCAGGTTCTCCATATGCCGTTAAAGATTATTACAATGTAAATCCTGATCTGGCGGTCAATCCTGCCAATCGTCTGCAGGAATTTGAAGATTTGATTGCGCGCACCCACAAAGCCGGCCTGAAAGTAATTATTGATATTGTACCCAATCATATTGCGCGTAAATACGAAGGGAAAAATAATCCGGAAGGTGTTCGTGATTTTGGTGCTGATGATGATGTGAGTGTAGAATACAGCAGAAATAATAATTTCTATTATATTCCGAATGAGCATTTTCAGATTCCAGACGGAGACCTTCCGTTAAATGGAGAAAAAAATCCACTTGTTGATGGCACTTTCGATGAAAATCCGGCAAAATGGACCGGAAACGGATCTCGTAAAGTAAAGCCGGATCAGAATGACTGGTATGAAACAGTAAAAGTAAATTACGGAATCCGTCCGGATGGTTCAAAGGACTTCCCGGAGCTTCCGGCTGGTTTTGACCAAAAATCCTCTGCCGAACATTTTGCTTTCTGGCAGAATAAAGACGTTCCGGATTCCTGGAAAAAATTTAAAGCAATCGCTTTGTACTGGACAGCAAAAGGAGTCGATGGCTTTCGGTATGATATGGCCGAGATGGTTCCGTATGAATTCTGGAGTTATATGAATTCAGCTATCAAAATGAAAAACCCGAATGCTTTTTTACTGGCGGAAGTATATAATCCGAATGAATACCGCAATTATATCCGTTTAGGAAAAATGGACTATCTGTATGATAAAGTAGAAACCTACGACAAACTGAAAGATATCATTCGTGGAAAATCTTCAGCAAGTGGTTTGTCTGAAATTCAGGCGGGAATGCAGGATATCGAACACCATATGCTCCATTTTCTGGATAATCATGATGAACAGCGTCTGGCCAGTCCTGAATTTGCAGGAACTCCGGAAAGAGGAAAGCCTCTAATGGTGGTTTCTACAACCATAAGTACATCGCCAACAATGGTTTATTTTGGACAGGAAGTAGGAGAGGCCGGAAATGAAAATGCTGGTTTTGGAACACATTCGAGAACTTCAATTTTTGATTATATCGGTGTTCCGAATCATCAGCGCTGGATGAACGACGGAAAATTTGACGGAGGGCAACTTTCTGAATCAGGAAAAAGTCTTCGCGACTTTTATAAACGACTGCTGAATTTCTCGATTAAAAGTTCCGCTTTGATGGGGAGTTTTCAGGAAGTTCAATCGGTAAACCTTAACAGCCCGGGTTATAATGACTTAATCTATTCGTATGTTCGCTGGTCCGACAAACAGAAACTAATTGTTGTAGCCAATTTTTCTTCGGAGAAAACAAGTGAGTTTGAATTGAAAATACCTTCTGATATTATTTCAAAATGGAAATTAAAAGACGGTTCATACGTACTTTTAGACCAGTTGTATGTAAAGAATAAAACCTATTTTACAGTAAAGAACGGAGAAGGAGTGGCAAGAGTTAAAATAGGCCCTTCAGAATCTTTTATTTATGAAGTAGAATAACAACATATCGAACTAAAAATAAAAAAGCTGATACGTTATCGTATCAGCTTTTTTTATGTTTTTAGACCTTCTTGACTTTCTTTAAGGCTTCGATGTAATTTTCGTTTACTTTCTCCCAGTTAATATGTTCGTAAAAGGCATCGATATAGGTTCCTTTTCTGTTTTGATAATCCAGATAGTAAGCATGTTCCCAAAGATCAATTCCCATTATTGGTGTTCCTGGAACCAAAGCATTTTTCATTAAAGGATTATCCTGATTGTCGGTGGTCGTTACCTGCAGTTTTCCCAATTTATCGACAACCAGCCAGACCCAGCCCGAACCAAATTGCTTTGTGGCCTGTCCTTTAAACTGATTGGTAAGATTATTGAAAGAACCAAATTCCTTATCAATTGCACCTGAAAGGGTATCTTTAGGAGTTTGTTGTTTTGGTGTCAGAATATCAAAATAAAGTGTGTGATTGTAATATCCGCCGGCATTCTGACGAAGTTTGGCATTATTAAGATCTAGCTTTTTAAGAATATCTTCAATTGACATATTCTCAAATTCAGTAGAAACAATTTCCTTGTTTAAGGTATTGGTGTACGTTAAATAATGCTTGGAATAATGTGTTTCTAAAGTAAAGGATCTTATACCGGGTGCTAATCCATCATAAGGGAAAGCCAGTTTTGTAAGTGCAAAAGATCCCGGATCCGCCTTTACTTCCTCTGGAGTCCCTATGGTTATTTTCTCCTCTTTTGTTGGTAAAGGAACTTCTACAACTTCGGTTAGCTTATTGTCATTACAAGAAAATAATGCTAAGAATGAAGTTAAAATACTGAAACGAACAATGTTTTTCTTCATAATGGAAATTATTTTGCTGTTAGTGAATTTATGATTTCGATATAGTGTTCTTTTGCTTCGTCAACGGATATATGGCTTATTTGCATCCAGGCATTTGTTTTGAATGCATCACGTAAATCAAAATTTTCAGATTGATTGTACACGGCAGTGCCAAAGGTAGCCTGTTTGTAATAAGCATACAGCCTTAACTGCACATCTTGCGGCAAGGAAGCCTGTGTCATTTGTAAGGCGGTTTCTACAGCCTCTGAGAAACGAGTATCTAAATCTTTGATCGTCATTTAAGCTTTTGTAGCAATAATGGTTTTTCCTCCAATTGCTTTTTGGTTTAATTCTACATTAATTGGTGTACCTAAAGGTAAAAATAAATCTACTCTTGAACCAAATTTAATGAAACCTGCATCTGTTCCCTGAACAACCTGCATTCCTTCTTCTGCGTAATTTACAATTCTTCGTGCCAAAGCACCTGCAATTTGTCTGTAAAGGATTTGTCCGAAAGTTTCGTTTTCGATAACAACAGTTGTTCTTTCGTTTTCTTCACTTGCTTTTGGATGCCAGGCAACCAAAAATTTACCAGGGTGGTATTTGCTGAATTTGATAACACCATCCATAGCATAACGTGTTACGTGCACATTTATTGGTGACATGAAGATAGAAACCTGTAAACGTTTGTCCTTAAAGTACTCGCCTTCGTAAACTTCTTCAATTACCACTACTTTTCCATCAACCGGAGCCAGGATATGATTGTCTTCCCTGATCGCAATTCTTTTAGGATTTCTGAAAAACTGCAAAATAATAATCAAAATCAAAACACCTGCGATCTGAACAAGCATTCTCAACCAGCTGATATCAATAAACCGATCAGCGATCAAAAGTACGGCAACAGTAAAAACAGTACCTAATAAAATGGACGGGGCTCCTTCTTTATGAAACATAATATAAAATTTGGTAAAATAAATATATAATTGGTGCTACAAATATAACACTATCTAATCGATCTAAGATGCCTCCGTGTCCGGGCATTATCGAACCGCTGTCTTTTACACCGGCAATTCTTTTGAATTTTGATTCGATCAAATCACCGATTGTTCCAAAAATGCTTACAATTAACGCAATTATGGTCCATATAAGGATAGACTTGCTGCTAAAAGCAGGATTGGGCTGGATGTAAAATTTTGAAATCAAAAAGCCTGCAAAAGCAGCAAAAACAGCTCCTCCTAAGAAACCTTCTATGGTTTTTTTGGGAGAAACACGTTCAAATAATTTATGTTTACCTATTGATTTGCCTACCAGATAAGCAAAAGTGTCATTGGTCCAGATCAGGATAAATAATCCAATGATAATTTTTGGATTGTAATCGTTCGTACCGAAAGAAATTTTCACAATAAAAACAAAGGGTAATGTAATATAACCTAAGAGATACAAATACTTAGAGGAAATACTTATTTTCTGAACAGAGTCGTAAAACAGGAATAAAATACATTTAATGGCTACAACTATAGTAACGGCAAGTAGTACCAGGTCTAACTGTTGAATATTGATCTCGAAATCAAAGTTTTCCTGAAACAGGTTATTAAGGAACAGCGTACTTTCTTTATTGTAGTGGCTTGCCAATACGATAAGCGAATACAATAAGGTTCCAAATAGAATCGAAAAGATTTTATTAAGGGTTACCAGATTGGAAAATTCATAAATAGTAATAACGAGAAATATACCAAAAAGGAAAATAAAGCTTTCGGTAGAAAACAAGATCGAAGTTAGTAACAAAGCGATATAAACAGCACCAGAAATGGTTCTCTTGAGTGTTTCGTTCATCTTAAAGATCTTCTAAAAGCAGTAAGTACAGATTTTTGGCAACACTTCCGTATTGTGTAAAATCTTCTTCTTTTGCTTTTTCGAAATATTTTATTGTGGTAATATTGGTAGGATAGTCTCTTTCGTATTTGCGTTTAATAGCGCTCAGTCCATCACTTTTTATAGCAAGAATCTGGCTGGTTGTAGCTATTATAACAATGTTAGGAGGTAATTCGTTTGGTTTGTCCTGTCTGATTTGTTTGGATGAAAACAAGATAGAGCCTTCGTCAGCAATAAGGTTTTCACAAGAGGCAAGAAGGAATTTAGGATTTCTTGGCGAAATATAAATTAATTTATTTTCTTCCAGTAAGCTAAACAGACCCGGTTCATAGCATAAAACTTCATTCTCGAACCAGTCGTTTTCTTCTAAAATATTTTCAAATTGTTCGGCTACTTCCTGTTTGTTTTCACAATACAAAAATTTACCTCCGTTTTTCTTAAAATTAAAAATGAATCTTTCGTCAATAGATAAATGACTATCAGGAGTTGTTGGATTCCCTCCATATTCGCTTTCAGTTTCTTCATCAGAAGCGGCATCGCTCGAACCAAATATTTTTTTGAAAAAATTCATTTTATATGAAATACTTTACATGTTAATTGAAAACGTTCAAAGATAAAAAAATCTTAATTCAAAAGGCTATTTTGAATTAAGATTTTAAAAAATATTAAATATTTCCGAATAATTTAAGAAACTACTTCTTCCAGATTTTTGTCAAAAGTACGTTTTCCGAAAATTGTTTCTAAGTCATCTTTAAAAATAACTTCTTTTTCAATTAGAATATCGGCAAGCTGATTTAGTTTGTCTTTGTTCTCTTCTAAAATCTGAATAGCTCTTTGGTATTGACCTTCAATTAATTCTGAAATTTCTTTGTCAATCACTTTTGCCGTTTCATCAGAATACGGTTTTGAGAAATTGTATTCGCTTTGACCGGTTGAATCATAATAGGTAACATTTCCTATTTTATCATTCAGACCATAAATCGTTACCATTGCACGGGCCTGACGGGTTACTTTTTCCAAATCGCTTAATGCTCCGGTAGAAATTCTGTCGAAAGTTACCTTTTCAGCAGCTCTTCCGCCCATAGTAGCACACATTTCGTCTAAC
Source organism: Flavobacterium sp. ENC (assembly GCF_020991415.1). Classification (GTDB taxonomy): domain Bacteria; phylum Bacteroidota; class Bacteroidia; order Flavobacteriales; family Flavobacteriaceae; genus Flavobacterium. Next base: position 557,892 of record NZ_JAJMOY010000004.1, read on the forward strand.
ATCTGATCTGTTCTTACGATTTGTCTTTCTTCCGGAAGGTACCATGCAGCTCCTAAACTTTGTCCACGAGGAACGATTGTTACTTTAATAAGTGGTGCAGCATGCTCTAACATCCAGCTTACGGTTGCGTGACCTGCTTCGTGAATAGCGATGGCTCTTTTCTCTTCAGGAGTAATAATTTTGTTTTTCTTTTCAAGACCACCAATGATTCTGTCTACAGCATCAAGGAAATCCTGTCTGTCTACAGCCGTTTTGTTGTAACGTGCAGCAATCAAGGCAGCTTCATTACAAACGTTGGCAATATCAGCACCGGAGAATCCAGGAGTTTGTTTTGCTAAGAAATCAAGATCAAGACCTTCTACTTTTTTGATAGGGGCTAAGTGAACTTTAAAGATTTCAGCTCTTTCGCGAATGTCCGGTAAGTCAACAAAAATTTGTCTGTCAAAACGACCGGCACGCATTAAAGCTTTATCAAGGACATCAGCTCTGTTTGTAGCAGCCAGAACGATTACATTAGAGTTTGTACCAAAACCATCCATTTCTGTCAATAACTGGTTCAGTGTATTTTCTCTTTCGTCGTTTCCGCCTGACATATTGCTTTTTCCTCTTGCTCTACCCACAGCATCAATTTCATCGATGAAGATAATAGCAGGGGATTTTTCTTTTGCCTGTTTGAATAAGTCACGTACACGTGAAGCACCCACACCCACAAACATTTCTACGAAATCAGAACCTGATAAAGAGAAGAAGGGAACCTGAGCTTCGCCTGCAACAGCCTTAGCCAATAAGGTTTTACCCGTTCCAGGAGGTCCTACCAATAAGGCTCCTTTTGGAATTTTACCTCCCAGGTTGGTGTATTTTTCCGGATTTTTCAGGAATTCAACGATTTCCTGTATTTCTTCTTTTGCACCTTCTAAACCGGCAACATCCTTAAATGTTGTTTTGATATCTGTTTTTTCATCAAATAATTTTGCTTTAGATTTTCCGATGTTGAAAATTTGTCCGCCACCGCCACCGGCTCCGCCTGACATTTTACGCATAATGAAAATCCATACACCAATAATGATGATGATAGGAAGGAGACTGATCAGAATATCGCTCCAGTTGTTTTTCTGTAAAAAATTAAAATCTTTCAGTTTGCCTTCGCCCACTGCTTTTTCTAATTTCGTTTGAAAAATCTGGTCGTTACCAATTTCCAAAGTATAGTGAGGACCTTTGTTAGGTCTTTCAAAAATATCTTTTGCTACTTTTTTATTTGCTGCATCTTTTAATGCTGCAGCTGTCAGATATACTTCAGCTTCTGCTTTATTGTATACGATCACTTTTTCAATTTGTCCTTTTTCTAATAATACATTGAATTTAGAAGAAGTCAATTGAGCAGGTTCGCTTAAGTTAGATCCACCGGTTGCAAAACTTATAAATAAAAAAACTAGAAGTATTGCAGTATATATTAACCAGGGACTTATTTTAAATTTACTCGGGTTTGGATTATTATCTTTAGCCATTAGAAAAAATTTTCTTTAGTATTTGTTTTCGATTGTAGTTATTTTGGCGTCACCCCAAAGGCTTTCGATATTATAGTATTCACGAATGTGTTTCTGGAAAACATGTACTACGATATGCACATAATCCATCAGGACCCATTCTGCATTATCGGTTCCTTCTACGTGCCAAGGTTTGTCTTTTAAGTCTTTTGATACTGTTTTTTGAATTGAGTTTACAATGGCATTAACCTGAGTATTTGAACTTCCGTTACAAATTACAAAATAGTCACAAACAGCCGTGTCTATTTCTCTTAAGTCAAGAATATCTATATCATTTCCTTTTACTTCTTCGATCCCTTTGATTATGTTCGCCAACAGAACATCGTTATTAATAGTCTTTTTCGCCATGAATTATTTTATATGATTTTGTAAAGTTACCAATTTTTGTGATTAATTTTGAACCTTAACAAAATATTAAATTAAGTATAAATAAATTATTTGAATGAAACTAATCAAACTCGATGCCATAGATTCTACAAACGATTTTCTCAAGGCGCTGGCCAGTAAGGAAGAGCTTGATAATTTTACGGTGGTAACAGCTGAAAATCAGACAAAAGGCAAGGGGCAGATGGGGGCCAAATGGCAGTCTGAATCCGGTAAAAACTTAATTATGAGTGTCTTGGTGAAGGATTTTTTGTTTGATAATGAACAGGTATTTAATTTAAGCCTAATAGTTTCATTGGCGGTTATCGAGACGTTAAAATCGTTGGATATTTCGAATTTAAGTATAAAATGGCCAAACGACATTATGTCATACAATAAAAAGATTGGTGGCATACTAATCGAAAATACCCTCAAAAGTGATGGCAGAATCGTGTCAGTTGTCGGATTAGGCCTCAATGTCAACCAGACGAATTTTGATGAACTCCCCAATGCGTCGTCTTTGGCAGTGCTTTCAGGAAAAACTTTTGACAAGGATGTTTTGCCCTTTTTAATTACCGAAAAAATTGGCCAAAAAATCGAATCCTGGCAGACAAATTCAGCAGTTTTTTGGGAGGACTATTTTAATTCGCTGTTTAGAAAAGGGGTTCCAATGCCTTTTAAAAATCTACATCCCGAAACTTCGGGGCAAAACTTCATGGGGATCATTCAGGGCGTTTCCCCTGTTGGAAAAATCAGGATATTGCTTGAAGATGATTCGGTTTCTGAATTTGATATTAAAGAAGTTCAGATGCTTTATTAAAGGTTCTGAGGGACTGAGGTTCTGAGCTGCTAAGGTTTTAGGCTCAAAGTTGCAAAGTTGCAAAGGTACAGAGGTTAAAAAAATCTGTGTTAATCTGTTTAATCCGTCAAATCTGTGTCCTGTTGCCATTGATTCAAATCAAATCTCTACTAGTTTCACAGCTTTTGGAGCTATTTTTCTATTCCAGTAGATGATGTAAAGTGTTCCGAGAATAGAAGGTGTCATCCACGCGATTATATTTCCCAGTCCGATTCCGGCTACTATAAAAGCGGTGATGGAAGCGATTAAAGCCCCAATCATTTTTCCGATGTGTTTGGACAGCCATTCTTTCTTTATTTCCGAAACGTTTTTGTAGAATATAAAATCTTTAACCGTCATATAAAGTCCAAAACCACCAAAGAAGGTGAACAATATACCATTTGCGATATGCAGCAGTTGACAATAAATTCCAATGGAAATCATGATTACCGAGAAGAAAAGCATGCTTCCTGAAATTATATAATCGGTTAAATCAGCTTTTGTTTTGGTTTTAAAATTTAAGGCTCTGTTTCCTGCAACGACAAGATAAATGGTAAACAAACCAATTAAAAATAAAAAGATATTCTGATGATTGGGCATCCAGCAAACCGGAATCGAAATAAGGGAACTGGTGATCATTCCAACAGAGAATAATTTCCCCATTCTTTTGTGCAGTTTTCCGCCTTTTTTAACGACAATACTTCCAATTCCTGTAATTAGCCCGATTCCTCCGAAGAAGGCATGAATGTAAATTAAAATCTTAATAGCTGGTTCCATTTTGGTTTGTTTTAGTTTAATTGTCCAAACTTCGATCAATAATTTAGTTTGTTATAATTTATAATTCTGAACTGTTGTATTTTGAGGATGAATTGGGTTTTTTTGAGGTGCTGAGGCGTTGAGGGACTAAGGTTCTGAGGTTTTGAACCTGAAATCTGAAACCTGAAACCTGAAACTTGAAACCTGAAACTTGAAACGTGGAATTTGAAATTTTTCAAACTTGGAATTTAAACCTGAACCTGAAACAAAAAAAAAGCCCGATCGTAAAATCGGACTTTAAATTTTAAGCGTATTGATACTTAAAGCTTTGTCATATTGTTTGCCAGAGTTTCGATAAACTTGCTGATAGGGCCTTTGATCATCATGGCCATCATAGCATTAAATTCTCCTTCAAATTGCAATTGTACGGCACTTTCGGTAGCAGAAATACTATCAATGTTAGAAACCAGTGTAAACGGAAGTTTATCGCTTGCAGCACCCAGAACAATTTTGTTTGGAGCTACTTTTTCCTTCATTTTAAGTTTTATTTCCGGCATCCCTTTCAATCCAAAAATAAAAGCATCTTCGCCTGTTACTTCAAATTTAGCAATATTATCCGGCATCAATTTTTCGAAATTCTTAACATCAGTCAACAAATCGAATAAATCCTGTGCTGATTTCTGAACAGTAACTTTTGGACTTTCTAAGTTCATATTTTTCTTTTTTTATAATTTTTTTTCACCGCAAAGGGCGCAAGGTTTTTTTTATTGTAAAACGACACTAAAAGCTATGTTCGCAAAGCTAGATGTAAATTAAATCACAATTACAAAAAAGAGCGAAGCGATTTTTTGTATAAAATCTAAAATCTAAAATCTAAAATCTAAAATCTAAAATCTAAAATCTAAAA
>NZ_JAJMOY010000040.1 GCF_020991415.1 Flavobacterium sp. ENC
TAACGAAACGGGGTTTTTTGTTTTCGAAATACTGCAGTTATGCGGGAGCCCTCCCGATAGCTATCGGGACTATCGGGGGTCGTCGCCTTTCTTTTAAAAACCCTGTTTCGTTAGAAACAGGGTTTTTTTTTTATGGCGATTCGTGGATTTTTAACCGCAAAGCACGCAAAAGGGTTTACTAAATCCTCTGAAATCGCAAAGGACGCAAAGCTGTGCGGGTAGTTATGGAATTTGGGGCTTGTCCCGATGGCTATCGGGATTGGAATTTTGTATTTATACCTCAGTGCGTTAGGGATCGAAGCGATATCCTTTTGCGGGAATCCCAAACCTGTGGCGAAGCCGGCCTAAATCAATC
>NZ_JAJMOY010000041.1 GCF_020991415.1 Flavobacterium sp. ENC
CAACGAAACGGGGTTTTTTGTTTTCGAAATACTGCAGTTATGCGGGAGCCCCGATAGCTATCGGGGGTCGTCGCCTTTCTTTTAAAAAACCTGTTTCTAACGAAACGGGGTTTTTTGTTTTATATCGATTCGTGGATTTTTAACCGCAAAGCACGCAAAAGGGTTTACTAAATCCTATCAAAAATCGCAAAGGACGCAAAGCTATGCGGCAAGTATTGGAATTTGGGGCTTGTCCCGATGGTTATCGGGATTGGAGATTTGTATTTATACCTCAGTGCGTTAGGGATCGCAGCGATATCCTTTTGCGGGAATCCCAAACCTGTGGCGAAGCCGAACTAAACCAATT
>NZ_JAJMOY010000042.1 GCF_020991415.1 Flavobacterium sp. ENC
GGATAATAAAACTGTTGCTGACTTGGTAACGAACGAGAGTGATGTGACGTGGTATGATGCTGCTGATGGAACAAATGTAGTTCCGTTAACAACAGTTTTGGAAAACAATAAAGTGTATTACGGTTCACTGAAAGCGGGAAATTGCGAGAGTCCAACACGCTTGGCGGTAACGGTAACGTTAAGCGATCCGCAAACACCAACGACTGCTCATACCACACAGGAATTCTGTAAAGTGGATAATAAAACAGTAGCTGATTTGGTAACGAACGAAAGTGATGTGACGTGGTATGATGCTGAAAAAGAAGGAAACGTAGTTCCGCCCACG
>NZ_JAJMOY010000043.1 GCF_020991415.1 Flavobacterium sp. ENC
ACTCTACAGAATTCCTGTGTTGTCTGGGCAGTTGTTGGTGTTTGCGGATCGCTTAAAGTAACGGTTACTGCAAGTCGTGTTGGACTATCGCAGATTCCTGTTTTTAATGAACCGTAATACACTTTATTGTTTTCCAGAACTGTTGTTGACGGAACTACTGTTGTTCCATCAGCAGCATCATACCAAGTCACATCACTTTCGTTCGTTACCAAATCAGCTACCGTTTTATTATCCACTTTACAGAATTCCTGTGTGTCATGTGTAGTCGTTGGTGTTTTCGGATCACTTAAGATTGCCGTTAC
>NZ_JAJMOY010000044.1 GCF_020991415.1 Flavobacterium sp. ENC
AATGTTGGTGATAACGTAACCTTTACCATCACGGCTTCGAATGCGGGTCCAAGTGCTGCGACGGGAGTTTCGGTAAACGACGTACTTCCTTCGGGGTATACCTTCGTGAGCGCCACCCCATCAACCGGAACGTGGACAGCACCGAACTGGAGTGTAGGAGGTCTTGCCAACGGGGCCAGCGCAACGCTGAGCATCGTGGCTACGGTAAACGCAACAGGTTCATACGGCAATACCGCTGTTATTACCGGATTGGAAAATGATCCGACACCGGGCAACAACACCGATACAGAAACACCAACGCC
>NZ_JAJMOY010000005.1 GCF_020991415.1 Flavobacterium sp. ENC
TTTCTCGCAGATTTGTTAGCTCACGCAAAGGCGCAGAGGCGCTAAGTTTCTCTCTTACGCAATATCCCTTTTGAAAACTACTGCCTAGCCCTGATGGAAGTGGAAATCCTTTTGCTTTTTGATGTCAAAAAGCAAAAGATTGGAGCGTACAGCGGGAAATAGCTCCTAATTAAATTCCAAATTCCAAAAACTTCGAATTCTTTGAGACGGACACGATAATTGCTGTATACCTTATATATAATGTATAAAAAACAAACCGACAGGTTTTGGAAACCTGTCGGGTTATAGAAATGAAATCATTCCTTATATATAGGATTGTTTTATCCTTATTATATTAGGACAAGACGGGTTATAATATGACAATCTATATTCTTCTTACATATTATAATATAAACATGTAGATATGTATTGTATGTATTTTTGTAATGCGTTATATTTGCATTCACAAAATTATAAACAATGATTAAGATTACTTTACCCGACGGGTCAATTAGAGAGTTTGCTTCAGGCGTAACTCCGATGGAGGTTGCAAAAAGCATTAGCGAAGGATTTGCAAGAAATGTGATTTCTGCATCTTTTAATGGTACAACAATTGAAACCGAAACTCCATTGACGACCGACGGTAGTCTTATATTATATACCTGGAATGATGCAGAAGGAAAAAAAGCTTTCTGGCATTCGACTTCGCACGTCATGGCGCAAGCCCTTGAAGAATTGTATCCCGGAATTAAATTAACTCTTGGACCTGCAATTTCAAACGGATTTTATTATGATGTGGATTTTGAAGATCAGAAAATAACTGATGCTGACTTTAAAAAGATCGAAGATCGTGTCCTTGAGATTTCAAGAGGCAAACATGAGTTTAAAATGCGTGCAGTTAGCAAAGCTGATGCTTTAGCAATGTATAAGGATAACGTTTACAAAACTGAATTGATTTCGAATCTTGAAGACGGAACTATTACGTTTTGTGATCACGCTACTTTTACTGATTTATGCAGAGGCGGACATATTCCGAATACCGGAATCATCAAAGCTTTTAAAATCATGAGTGTTGCAGGTGCTTATTGGAGGGGTGATGAGAAAAACAAACAGCTGACTCGTGTTTACGGAACTTCTTTCCCTAAACAAAAAGACTTAACTGAATATCTTGAACTTCTTGAAGAAGCCAAACGTCGTGATCACCGTAAACTTGGAAAAGAACTGGAATTGTTTGCATTCTCTCAGAAGGTTGGCGCCGGCTTACCTTTATGGTTACCGAAAGGTGCTGCTCTTAGAGACCGATTAGAACAATTTTTAAAGAAAGCCCAAAAGAAAGCAGGATATGAGCAAGTGGTTACTCCGCATATTGGACAAAAGGAACTTTATGTAACTTCCGGTCACTATGCGAAATATGGTGCTGATAGTTTTCAGCCTATAAATACTCCGGCTGAAGGGGAAGAGTTTTTACTGAAACCAATGAACTGTCCTCATCACTGTGAGATTTACAATGTAAGACCATGGTCGTACAAAGATTTACCAAAGCGTTATGCTGAATTTGGTACTGTGTACCGATATGAGCAATCCGGTGAATTGCATGGTTTAACCCGTGTTAGAGGTTTTACTCAGGATGATGCGCATATTTTCTGTACTCCGGAGCAATTAGATGAAGAGTTCAAAAAAGTAATTGATCTGGTATTATATGTATTCGGATCGTTAGGTTTTGAAAACTTTACCGCTCAAATTTCGCTGAGAGATAAAGAAAACCGAGACAAATACATTGGTACAGACGAAAACTGGGAAAAAGCTGAAAATGCAATTATCAACGCTGCTGCCGATAAAGGACTGAATACTGTTGTTGAATATGGGGAAGCAGCATTTTACGGTCCGAAGCTTGATTTTATGGTTAAAGATGCTTTGGGAAGACAATGGCAATTAGGGACAATTCAGGTGGATTACAACCTTCCTGAGCGTTTTGAGTTAACCTATAAAGGTGCTGATAATGAATTACATCGCCCTGTTATGATTCACAGAGCTCCATTTGGATCAATGGAAAGATTTATTGCAATTTTACTGGAACATACCGCAGGAAATTTCCCACTTTGGCTAATGCCTGAGCAGGCTATTATCTTGTCTTTGAGCGAGAAATATGAAATATATGCTAAAAAAGTTTTAGATTTGCTAGAAAATCACGAAATTCGCGCCCTAATTGACAACAGAAGCGAGACAATTGGTAAGAAAATCAGAGATGCAGAGATGCAGAAATTACCTTTTATGCTTATTGTAGGTGAGGAAGAAGAGAAAAACGGAACAATTTCAATTCGTCGTCACGGTCAGGAAGGAAAAGGGAATATTACAGTTACAATTGATGAATTTGTCGCTATTGTAAACGAAGAAATAAAAAAGACATTAAAAGTTTTTACAGTTTAACTTAAATTATAAAGTCATAGCAATAAGAAGCAACAGAGGTTACCAACCTCGAGTAGAAAAAAAGGATGCACACAGAATAAATAACCTTATTCGCGGTGTGCAAGAAGTAAGACTAGTAGGTGAAAACATCGAACCAGGTGTATTTAAACTTGCAGAGGCTTTACGTTTAGCGGATCAATTTGAATTGGATTTGGTTGAAATTTCGCCAAATGCTGAGCCGCCGGTTTGTAAAATCATGGATTACAAGAAATTTGTTTACGAACAAAAGAAACGTGATAAGGTATTAAAAGCTAAGTCTACACAAGTTGTAGTAAAAGAAATCAGATTTGGTCCTCAAACGGATGAGCATGATTACGAATTCAAAAGAAAGAATGCTGAAAAGTTCCTGAAAGAAGGTGCTAAACTAAAAGCATTCGTTTTCTTTAAAGGACGTTCGATCATCTATAAAGATCAGGGTCAGATTTTATTACTGCGTCTGGCAACGGATTTAGAAGAGCATGGTAAAGTAGAAGCTATGCCTGTGTTAGAAGGAAAGAGAATGATTATGTTCATTGCTCCGAAGAAAAAGAAATAGTGTTCAGTTTGCAGTTTCAGTATTCAGTTTTAAAACCTGAAACTTTAAACTTGAAACAAAGAAATAAGTAAGTAAGAATAAATTAAAACACTAGGAAAAATGCCTAAAATGAAAACAAAATCTAGCGCCAAGAAACGTTTCAAAGTTACTGGTTCTGGAAAGATTAAAAGAAAGCATGCTTTTAAAAGTCACATCTTGACTAAAAAATCTAAAAAACGTAAATTAGCTTTGACACACTCAGCGCTAGTTCACTCTACAGATATGAAAAGCATCAAACAACAATTAAGAATTATCTAATAATTCTTTAGGTTAAAAATCATTTAAATATAACCTTGGAGTATGGCCATTAAGTTCCTTTGATTTAATTCAGGACGCCTGCTACAAAAACACATTAAAATTATGCCAAGATCGGTAAATTCAGTTGCTAAAAGAGCAAGAAGAAAAAAAATAATGAAGCAAGCCAAAGGTTTCTTTGGTAGACGTAAAAACGTTTGGACAGTTGCTAAGAATGCAGTAGAGAAAGCAATGTGCTACGCTTACCGCGATAGAAAACAAAACAAAAGAAATTTCCGTGCTTTATGGATTCAACGTATCAACGCCGGAGCCAGATTAGAAGGAATGTCTTATTCTCAATTCATGGGTAAAGTTAAAGCTAACGGAATCGAATTGAACCGTAAGGTTCTTGCAGATTTAGCGATGAACCACCCTGAAGCTTTCAAAGCAATACTTAATAAAGTAAAATAAACGTTTTATAAACTCAATTTAGATTACTTACTTATCATAGAAAAACCATTCGTTAACGCGAATGGTTTTTTGTTTTACAGCTATTTTTTACATTAATTCAATTAGATAAAAGATAACTTTGTCCTATGAAAAAATCATTTCTTATTTTAGTTTTAATTCACTGTCTGGCTATAGCAGCCCAAGCGCAGACGCTTACAAAGAACGCTATCAGTACAATAATTGGAATAATAGACAAACGGGATTTAAATTGTGCTAGTGAAATTGAAAGAGCCAAAACAGATTTCAAATCAAAAGAAGTTTTTTACTATATCGAACCCGAAGGATATCCGGATAGCAATCATAAAAGACATTTCCCATTTTTAAGCGAATTACTTGAGAAAAAAGGAATCCAGTTTTCAACATCAAAAGAATTGGAAATAGCCTCTTTTTGGATGGAAACTGCTAATGAAAAATATCCGGCAATTACGAATTGCTATTACAAGGCATCTAATGAATTACTTGATATAAAATATGGCTATCAATTCACCCGGAAAATAGAACAAACAGCTGACAGCTTGTATGTAATAAGCAGGATCAATGACATTTTTGACTACCCGAATGAGGTAGATGCCTACTGCATGATATACCCAAAAGCTGCAGATTTCCTTGATCAGAAAATTCAAATTCAAAAAGATTTTTTTTCCAATTTCAAATTTCCTGCTGGTTTTATACATCTAACAGATAAAAGAGATTTTATCGCGAAAACTATGTTTATAATAAATAGAGATGATAAAGTCTCTGATATCAGGATAAATATTGAATTTGAAAATCCGGAAAATCAAAAATTTAATACTGAAATCGTTAATCAACTTATTTCTTTTATTGAGAATGCAAAATGGAAAGCTGCTGTCTCAAGCGGTGTAAAAGTAAACAGCTCTTTTAAGATTAACTTCTATAATGAAATTATTTAACCTTCTGAATTTAAAAAGTACATTTGCACAGGAGCAAAACTTTACTTTATGCACAAACCACTTATTGACCATATTGAAAAATTTGTCACATTAGAACCTTCAGAAATTGACACTTTAGAATCGTGCTTAAGTTTGTCTAAAATTAAAAAGAAGGAACATGTATTGCAGGAAGGCCAAACCTGTAATACTCTTTATTTTATCGTTAAAGGATGTATGAGGCAATATATTATCAATTCCAAGGGAACTGAGCAGACCCTTCAATTTGGCATAGAAAACTGGTGGATTACAGACTATTTAAGTTATCACAACCACACTCCTTCCCACTTCTACATTCAGGCTGTAGAAAACTGTGAAGTTATCGCAGTTGAAAAGCCAATTCTTGAGTCTATTCTTATTCAGATTCCAAAACTGGAGCGGTACTTTAGGGTTGTTTCACAGAAATCATTCGGGGCAGCTCAAATGCGAATCAAGTTTTTGTTCACGATGTCTGCTGAAGAAAGATACCATCATATCAATAACCTGTTCCCTGAATTTGTACAACGCGTTCCTCAATACATGCTTGCCTCCTATTTAGATTTTTCGGCGGAGTTTATGAGTAAAATCAGAGCGGGGAAAGTCTAACCGGAATTTCTTGAAGTAGTTCAAGTTTTAAAAAGCAGATATAAATGAACTTTGTATCAAACTTTAAAAAACAAGTAAAATGAAACCAAGAATCGTTATTCCCAAAGTAGCTCCTGAAGCTTATCAGGCCATGTTAAGTTTAGAAAAATACATTGCTACAACATCATTAAGTCCTGTTCACAAGGAATTCATCAAAATTAGAGCATCGCAAGTAAATGGATGTGCGTACTGTATTAACATGCACACTGCAGATGCACGAAAATTAGGTGTATCTGAACAACGCATTTATTTATTAAGTGCATGGCGTGAAGCTGATGTCTATACGGAAGAAGAAAAAGCAATTTTAGCACTGACTGAAGAAGTGACCTTAATAAGCCATCATGTCTCTGAAGAAACGTATGAGCATGCTGCAAAATATTTTGATGAAAAATCACTTGCTGAGATAATTATGATGATCATTACGATCAATGCCTGGAACCGAATCGGAATTGCTACCGGTATGAGAGCTGTATAATTTTAAAGATAAATTTTACAAAAAAAGCACAAATGCAAACCCTCGTCTTCGAGGGTTTATTCGTATGTACCTGTATATGAGAATCTGATCATTTTAATTTTAAAGAATATTCAAAATACCGTATTTCTACGTGTTGTCAATTTATAGAATTTTCTATTTTTGGCGCAATGATACCACAAAAAATACTAGTTTACCTTTACATATTTTTTACTCTCCTTGTCTTTTCTTCGTGTCAAAAGAAAGGTATTTTCATTCCAAAAGAAACAAAAAGCAAAACCGAAGTCCGAAAACTTATCGCGACTGCCGATCATTTTAATACTGCTAAACAATTTGACAGTGCTTTTTACTATTATAACAAAGCCAAAATAAATTGCAATCCGGGAAATAATACCGATGATTATATCTACTGCATATGGAATATGGCAGATATACAACACAATCAGGACGACTTTATTGGAAGTGAAAACACAGTAAAAGAGGCTTTACCATTCTTAAGCAGTAGTAAAAACGCAATTTATAAGTGGAATGTTCATACCATTTCCGGTAATAATTACATCAATCTTTACAATTATGATTGTGCCCTATATTCTTTTAAAAAGGCATTGCGCCTAAAAACAGATGAGACCAGAAAACTAAAAGCAAAAAACAACATTGCCTCTGTCTTTATCAAAGAGCGGAAATACAATGAGGCTTTAGAGATATTACTCTCTTTAAGTCTGAACAGAACTCTTCAGCAGAATCCGGAATACTACTCTAAAATACTTGATAAAATTGGCTTTTGTTATTTTAAACTGGAAAATAAAATGGCCCTGTCCTTCTATACCAAAAGCTTAGCCATAAAATCTAAGCTGAAAAATGATTCTGAATTGGGTAAAACGTATTATTATCTTGCCGAATATTATCAAAAAAGCAATCCGGTTTTATCTCTAAAATATGCCAATCTGAGTTACAAAAAATACACTATCACCAATTGCATTGACAATCGATTAAAGACTCTTGCGCTTCTTATAAAAAATAGTTCCGATACCAGATTAAAAAGAAATTCAATTTTATATGTTGCCTTAACAGACAGTGTTTTCGAAATAAAACAAAAAGCAAAAAATCTATTTGCAAGAATTAAATATGATTCTAAAAAAGAAAAAGAGGAAAACTTAAAATTAAAATCTCAAAAAATTAAAAATGAGCTGCAGTTAGCAAGACAGGAAACGCGAAATATTATTTCTTATGTGATTATTTTAGTCGCTTTGGTCTTTATAATTATTCTCTATTTTTATCTAAAATCCAGAGCTAATCGCGAAAAAATAAAGGCAACTTATCATAGTGAGACCAGGATCTCGAAAAAATTACATGACGAGCTCGCCAATGATGTTTACCATGCCATGGTTTTTGCAGAAAATACAGACCTCTCTACACCTGGAAACAAAAAACAATTGTTAGATAACCTGAATACTATCTATTCCCGAAGCGGAGACATCTCAAAGGAAAAATGCCCAATCAATACCGACAAAGATTATTTAATTTCATTGAAACAAATGATTTCGGGATTTCACACCCCAAAAAGTAAGCTGTTACTAAATGGTTTAGACGCTATTCGATGGAATGAAATTGAAAAAATCCAAAAGATAAATATCTACAGGACTGTACAGGAATTACTGGTAAATATGAAAAAACACAGTAAAGCAACCTTAGTTATTCTTACTTTCAAGGAAAACAATAATAACATATCAATTGATTATACTGATAATGGACAGGGTATTGACCTCAAAAAAATAGTAGTGAAGAATGGACTCTATAATGTAGAAAACCGAATCTCCGCTGCAAAAGGAAGTATTGCTATTGAATCAAATCCGGAAAAAGGTTTTAAAGTGTTTATTAAATTCCCGTTAGTCTAATGAAAAACACTATAAATCCTTTTCTCAAACAAATTTCCGCCAGATATTTTCTGGCCAAAATAGCGGTGTTTTTACTCGTTATTTCATCTGTTCATTCCTGCCGGAGAGAAAATCATATTCTATACAAACAAAAAGATCATACTGCTGCGATTAAAAAAATTATAGATACGGCAGATTTTTTCTTTGATACTAATAAAAGAGACAGTGCTTTTTATTACTTCAATAAAGCCTTGTCGCTCAGTGAACCGACAAAAAATCCGGATGAATATGTTTATTCTTTAGCCTGTATGTCTGAAATGCTGCAGCTTGAAGGTGACTATATCAAAAGTGAATATTTGCTGACTAAGACCATGCCGTATCTAAACAAAACAACAAGGCCCCGGTATAAATGGTATGTATATACCGTTATGGCTAAAAATTATCACAATACTTACGATTTAAAAAATGCCCTTTTGTATAATAAAATGGCATTAAAACATACTCTTTCTATATTAAAAAAGAATCAGACACTCAGCAATATAGCAGGTGTTTACACGGATCAGGAAAAATATGATGAAGCTATAAAAATATATTTTCCCCTGGTTCAAAAAAACTATGTTGACAAAAACAATTTAGATTTCAGCAAAAGAAACCATGCCATAGAGTTGAATAATCTCGGGTATTGCTATTATAAAACGAATAACCCGAAGGCCTTACAATGTTTTAATGAAAGCTTAAAAATTAATCTTCAGATAAATGATCAGGAAGGTGTGATGTTCAATCACAGATTTATTTCATTTTATTATTTAAAAACCAATCCGAAACTTGCTCAGCAACATGCTAAATTAGCATATGAGATATCGATTAAAGATAAATTCCCAACAAAAAGAATCAGTTTTTTAAGCGTACTAGTACATTGCAGCAGCGGGGAAGATCTGAAAAAATATGTTCTTGAATACATACATCTTACCGATAGTATCAGGGAGGTCAGATTAAAAGCAAAAAATCAATTTGCCCAGATTAAATATGATTCAAAACTGGACAAGGCAGAGAATTTACAGCTAAAAACGCTACAGGCAGAAAATGAATTACAATTAGAACGCCAAAAGAACCGAAATATAATCTCTTATATAATTATTTCCTGCATCCTTGTATTGATATCATTTCTGTTTTTTCATTTCCGCATCAAAGGAAACAGAGAAAAGAACGAAGCTATTTACAACAGTGAAATACGAATTTCGGAGAAACTAAAAAAAGAACTTTCCAATACTATTTATGACACTATTTCTTTTGCGAAAATCGAAGATCTTGAAAAACCGAAAAATAAAGAACTATTATTAAACAATTTGGAAATTGTATATTCCCGCACCAGAAATATTTCAAAAGAGAACAGTCATATTGTCACAGACGAAAATTACGTTTTGGTACTAAAAGAAATGATCGCCGGATTTAAAACCCCGAATGTAAACATTTTATTAAATGGTCTGGATACAATTGCCTGGAACAACGTTGATAAGAACAAAAAAATAATTCTTTACAGAGTGATTCTGGAGTTATTTACCAATATGAAAATGCATAGCGAGGCAACGCTCGCAAGTATCACTTTCAAGATAAATAATAAAATTTTATCCGTAAACTATACTGATAATGGGGTTGGGCTTACAAAAAATGCATTTATTTTAAAAAATGGACTACAAAATGTGGAAAGCCGTATAAAAACTATCAATGGAACTATTATTTTTGACACTTCTTCCCGAAGTGGATTTAAATTAAGTTTTACTTTTTCTATATAAAAAAACAGTAGTATGTTCAAAAAGGTTTTAGTTGCAGAAGATTTAGATAGTATAAGCATTGGAATTGTCCAGGTTCTTGAAGATCTGAACATCCCCGTAATTGATCACGTAAAATATTGTGATGACGCGTTATTAAAAATAAAAAAAGGAATGACCGAGAAAAATCCCTACGATCTTATAATAAGTGATTTATCATTCAAATCAGATCACAGGAAAACAACACTTTCTTCGGGAGAAGAACTTATAGCAGCCGTAAATGAAGCACAGCCATCCATAAAAAAAATTATATTTTCGATAGAAGACAAATCTTATCGCATCAAATCTCTTTTTAATGATTTAAAAATTAATGCCTACGTCTCCAAAGGACGAAATAGTATTGATGAATTGAAAACTGCCGTGGAGCGGACTTTTAAAAATGAGGAGAAAATACTATCGTCTGATTTATCCTTTAGTTTTAATGACAAAGCCTTAATTGAAATTGAATCTTACGATATCTCCATCTTAAATCTTCTGGCTAAAGGCTATACCTTAGAAAATATCTCAAACGAATTTAAAGCTGCTTCAATAACTCCGAATGGCACAAGCAGTATCGAAAAACGAATTAATAAACTAAAAATATACTTTAAGGCCAACAACAATGTTCATTTAATTGCCATTGCCAAGGACTTTGGATTGATTTAGTTTTTAATTCCGTTACGGTTTCCCGTAAGGAAAATTGTTTTTATAGCTTTAAATTTGTGTAGAATCTATTAAAAAACAGATGAAACCAAAATCCATAATTAATTTAGAGAACAATAAAAGCCGTAAAATTATTTCCAGAATTAATACGTCTAAAAATAAAATTGTGATCAAAGCTATGTTACTCTGTCTTTTTCTTTCCATCAGTTTCGCTTTCATATCTGAAAAAACAGGATGGATTGAAGTTGACTGGAATATTATTTTTATTCCAACATTACTGGTTTTGCAAATAATCATTATAAGTACTGCCTTAAAAAACAGATATAAGAAACATTAAAAATACTGGCTTTAAAAACCATTGATTCTTAAAATGGAAGTGAAAAATTTTGAAATGCGTATATTTGATCCTTTACATACTGCATGAAAAATATCCTAAGCCTTTTTATTCTATTCTTTACTTTTCAGTCTTTTTCTCAGGTCAAAGTCTTGTCCTGGAACATAGAAAACTTTGGGAAATCAAAAAATGAAGCCCAGTTAAATTTTATCGCAGGCACGCTCCGCGAATATGACATTATCACCATTCAGGAAGTCGTAGCAGGTTATGGTGGTGCCCAGGCAGTTGCCAGCCTTGTTGGAATTTTGAATAAAAAAGGTTCTAAATGGGATTATCGTGTAAGTGATCCTACTAGTGGCAGCAGCTATAAAAAAGAACGATATGCCTTTATATGGAAAACCAGTAAAGCATGTATAAAAGGAAACGCCTGGCTGGAAAAAAAATATACGCTCGAAATTGATCGTGAACCTTATTTTGCGAGTTTTGAAGTGGGTAAAAAAACAATTACGCTGGTTACTTTCCACGCCATTACAAAAAGCAAACAGCCTGAAACAGAAATAAAGTTTTTCAAATTTCTCCCACAAGAATATCCGAACCTAAACTTAATTTTTATCGGGGACTACAATTGCCCTCAATCGCATACTGTTTTTAATCCGTTGAAAAAAATGGGTTATGCTCCTGTTTTTCAAAATCAAAAAACGACTTTAAAACAAAAATGTATCGGTGAAAATTGTCTGGCATCAGAATTTGACAACATATTTTACAGAACAACTTCTTTATCGCTGGTCAATTCAGGAATAAATCCCTTCTATAAAAAATTTAATTCCTTACAGGAAGCGCGAAAAATATCGGATCACATTCCGATCTGGTTTGAATTTTCAATTAAATAAATTACGTTTTAAGCTTTTTCTTTCTGGCAGCAGGGAACAATACATTATTTAATATTAACCTGTAACCCGGAGAATTTGGATGTAAATCTAAAACGGTTGGAGGATCCCCTACCTGATGCTGGAAATCTTCCGGATCATGGCCACCGAAAAACGTAAACATTCCTTTTCCTTTTTCTCCATGAATGTACCTGGACTCTCCATTAAGTTCACAAACACCCATTACCAATACATTCGATTTTATTAATGCGGAATCGAAAGAGGTGGTCTGTCCCATGAACCCTTTTACCAATTGGGTGTGATTTTGGCATAACATACTTGGAATAGGGTCCCATTTTGCTGAAAATTCCATGAGGGAAAAATAGTCTTTTTCCATTTGAATTTTTCGTTTAGAAGTCATATCGATATCTGAAAACTCATATACTTCCGGTTTTCTTTCTAAGGTAAAGTTTTTAAACGCAAAAGAATTGGCATAATTTAATTTAGACTGATAATTGGATTCACTTGCATCGCCGTCAAACATGGCTTCGCAAATATCCACTCCGTCTGCAGCCAGTGCAATATCAAAACTATCTGTTGCAGAACACATGGCAAACATGAATCCTCCCCCTACGACAAAATCCCTGATTTTTTTGGCAACTGCACCCTTTTCCTGCGATACTTTGGCATAGCCTAATTTAGCTGCCAGTGCTTCGGCATCCTTTTTTTGGTCAATATACCAGGGTGTATTTTTATAAGCAGCATAAAATTTACCATACTGACCCGTGAAATCTTCATGATGCAAATGCAGCCAGTCGTAAAGAAGCAATTGATCACTCAAAACTTCTTCATCATAAATGGGTGTAAAAGGTATTTCGGCATAAGTTAAAACCAGCGTTACGGCATCATCCCAAGGCTGTTTTCCTTTTGGTGTATAAACGGCAATTTTCGGTGCTTTTTCAAGAACTACGGATTCCATATTCTGTGAAGGACTTGAAATATCATTTAAAATAGAGGCTTCTTCACTATCTGAAATTATTTCAAAACTAACTCCCCTGATTTTACATTCCTTTCTAATTTCCTCTGCATCGGGCAATAAAAATGAACCTCCGCGATAATTCAGCAGCCAGCTGGCTTTATAATCTTTACTTAAGCACCAATAGGTAATTCCGTAGGCTTTAAGATGATTCTGTTGTGTAGTTTCATCCATTGGCACTAATATAAATGAGGCTTTGGCGGATGTTACTGATAATAGAAATATGAAAATATAAATGAATCCTTTATGCATCAGAAAATTATTTTAGTAAAGATATAAAGGAAGGATTAAAAAACACAATTGCATAGTTGTTTTATTGAAGCCGGATTAATAAAATCAGAAAAAAGCCAGAAAAAATGCAAAAACACGTAAAAACACCTATAAACTGACACTCCTTTCTTACTAAATTTGTGTACAAAATAACCAATTAATATAAATCAATGAAAAATCTAACCATGAAGTCCAATCAACCAAAGGGATTAAAATTATTACAAAAAATAGGTATTTGCGTACTTGTCCTGACGATAATCGTGTATTATGTTTTATCTATTCAATTTTTAGCCAGTTAAACTTAAATTGTCAAAACGGCTATTTCATTTTGAATTGCATACACCACTAATCCGGCAATATTCCTGGACTCCGTTTTTAGCAATAAATTATTACGGTGCCCTTCGACGGTCCTTGGACTTAAAAAAAGCTGATCAGCAATTTCAGAAGTTGTTTTTTGCTGGCAAATAAGCTGAAGAATTTCTATTTCACGAGGCGACAGAAACCCGGTTTCTAAATTACATTTATTATTTTTTGAGGAAATGATGGTATCCTGAATCGTTTTTAAAACAGTCTGACTGTAATAAAACCCTTTGCGGGATACCTCATTAATAGTGTGGATTAAATCTTTTGGAGTGGTATTTTTTATGAGATAAGCAACAGCTCCAACCTGAATCATATTGGCAACGAACGATTTTGTATCGTAACTTGTTAAAGCTATTATTTTTATGTCCGGATAAACTTTCCGGATAATTTTTGTGGCTTCGACTCCATTGAGAACAGGCATTTTCAAATCCATGATAATAATATCCGGTTTTATTTCATTGTCTTCCAAGCGGGAAATGAGTTCTTCTCCGTTGGAAGCTTCAAAAATAATTTCGATATTTTCTTCTCTTTGAAGTAAAAAAGAAATTCCTTTCCGAAATAAAATTTCGTCATCGACTAAAGCAATTTTAATAGCACCGCTCATTTTTATTTGGTTTTGGTCGTTTATTCTGCCGAAATTACAAAATATGCTTTGAAAAAAAAGAAAAACACCTTTGTTTATTAGTAAAAATTTGACTTTTGTCTTAAATTCTACTTTAAAAAGTAAACATTACAGCAATACCATTGCCTGATTGTGAATTTATTTGGATTGTCCCCTCCAGAAAAGATACTCGGCTGTCTATATTTTTCATACCAAGTCCTTTTTGGTTTTCTAATTCTTCCATATCAAAACCTAGTCCGTTATCTTTATAATTACAGATTTTAACCTGATGATCATTGCTGAAGGCAATCCAGATTTCGCTGGCTTTTCCGTGCCTTATGGAATTGTTCATTAATTCCTGCAGGATTCTGAAAACATGCAGATGGCGATCAATATCCTTGTCATCAAAATCAATTTCATTTTTATAATAGACCTTTACCGCTTTAGAACTTTCGAACTCTTCACATAGTTCTTCAACAGCAGCATGAAGTCCAAATTTCTCAAAAACGGGCGGTAACAAATTATGCGCAATTTTTCTGGAATTCTCTAAAGCCTTTGTTGTGAGATTGATAATGTTCTCTGTAATTTCAAAAGTTTCTTTCTCAGTTAAGTCCGGAGCGGTCAGTAAGTGACTGTTTAAGGACACAATATTCAGTTTAGAACTGATGTCATCATGCAGATCCTGAGCAATACGTTTTCGTTCTTCTTCCTGGGTGACAATAATGGCATGCAACTGTTCCTTTTGATACTGCAAGACCAAATCTTTCTTTTCCAGTTCTTTCTGGATGATTTTTTTTCTTGAAAAATAGAAAAAGATGACGAGGGCAATTGCCATAACCATAAAAAAAAGAGATGTGTACAGTATGATAGCAACAATCTCTTTTTCAGGAATTGAATTCATACTCATATAAACCTGTTTATTTCACTTTGATAACAAAACCAATTACACATAAGTACAATTTAAAATTAAGAAATCGTCTTTTTATAAAAACTTTTTTTCCATTCGTACAAAACAAATAACTGATTTACTAAAACTAAAACAGCATTTAATGTCCAGCTTAGAAACTTCAGATTTTCGCTTAATCCAATTGTCAGGTTACCTACTAAAAACAAAATTGTGCTTGCCAGTAAATAAATAATGATTCCAATTGTAATATAGTAGTACTCTTTTTTCTCCGTAAGCATGTCGTACAAATGCAAAAGTGCAAAAAACACGACCAATAAAGAGGTGATAGTAATTTCTAATAAGTTAAACTTAAAAAACATACCTGGATCAAAGAAGTACTGAACGGCTAAAACCACTAATCCGGCACAAGTTCCGGTCAGGATTATTTTCTTTTTCAAGACATCTTTCACCAGTAAAAAATAGAATACTGCCAATACTATTAACTGTCCGACGAAGTAAAAATGAGACATAAAGAGGTTTACTTTTTTACAGTAAAGCAAAATGACACAAATAAGCTGTACAACAACTAATAATGCAAGGTAAGCAGTAAAAATTTTATAGGCCTTTCCAAATTTGGAAAAGCCTATAATATATAAAATAAGGTTAAGTATTAAAAAAAAATAACCTGTATTTGCAATTAATTGATACATTTTTAAGGATTCATAGGACTTGAAGGATCCCCATTTGGAGGACATGGCTGTGTCATATTATAAACAACACCTCCACCGTCAGTTGTACTACCTTTAGCGGCAGATCCTGTTTTGAATACATCTTTGTAAATACCCGTTTTAGTATCTAGTTTTGTACCCACAAACATTAAAACCTGCTGACCTGCATTGTTAATTCCTTTGTAAGCACGTACCGCATCGATATCCTGATCCAGTACTTGTCTCAAAGTTTCTAATGGAATTAGATAGGCGTCCACTTTGTTTTTACCATCTTCTTCAAGACCAGATGATTTTCTGTATTTTTCAGCCCATACCTGACCTTCAGCCAAAGGAATTTCAACACTTCCTAAATTCTCGTTTTCTAACATAATATAATTTTGTTTTTGGTTACAAGTTAATATGCAATTATTTTACGAATTGCATTGCTAAACTACAGAATTATATTAAGAAAATTCACAATAAGACATAAAAAAAAAGCCTTAAAATAAGGCTTTACATTTTCTTAAAACGGAACATCACTATCGTCATCGTCATCATTTAGATTACTGCCAAAGGCTTCATTGGCCGAAGGCAGATTTTTGGTTATAAACGGATTTTCCTCATGATTCATCTTAGAAGGCAAATCGTCATAATTACCTGAAAAATCATCAAGGTTATCAAATTTTCCAAGATGTCCTATAAATTTCAATCGAACGTTTTCAATACCACCATTACGGTGTTTCGCAATCATTATCTCTGCCTGACCTGTGGTTGGTGAAGCCTCGTCATCATCCCATTCGTCAATTTTGTAATATTCAGGTCGGTATAAAAACGAAACAATATCGGCATCCTGCTCAATCGCTCCGGATTCACGAAGATCCGATAGTAACGGACGTTTACTGGAACCACGTGTCTCAACGGCACGCGACAGCTGCGAAAGTGCAATTACCGGAACGTTTAGTTCTTTTGCCAGAGCCTTTAAATTTCGGGAAATTGTAGAAATCTCCTGCTCACGATTTCCTCCTCCTTTACTATTCCCTCCGGCAGTCATCAATTGCAAATAATCGACAATGATGATTTTAATCCCGTGCTGGGAAACCAGACGACGGCATTTTGCTCTTA
The DNA here is from genome assembly GCF_020991415.1 of Flavobacterium sp. ENC. GTDB lineage: Bacteria > Bacteroidota > Bacteroidia > Flavobacteriales > Flavobacteriaceae > Flavobacterium. The sequence goes on from NZ_JAJMOY010000005.1 coordinate 16,337, forward strand.
AATCAAAAATAGAAAGCGAAGGCGTATCATCAATAAACAATGGTGCTTTTTCTAAGTTTTTAACTTTGGTACTCAGCATCTCCCATTCATGGGGTTCCAATTTACCCGTACGTAATTTTTCTGACGACAAACCTGTTTCTGATGAGATTAACCTGGTGATTAACTGAACGGATGCCATCTCCAAAGAGAACAATGCTACCGGATGTCCGAAATCAATCGCCATATTTCTGGCCATCGAAAGTACAAAGGCGGTTTTTCCCATCGCCGGTCTCGCCGCAATAATAATTAAATCACTCGGCTGCCATCCGGAAGTCAGCTTGTCTAAGTTCGTAAAACCGGTTTCAACCCCGCTCAGACCTTCTTGTTTTGCAATTTCTTCAATACGTTTTTTGGCCTGAAGTACTAAACTCTGCGCAGTTTCGGAACTACGTTTAATATTTCCCTGTGTTACTTCATAGAGTTTTGATTCGGCTTTATCCAGCAAATCAAATACGTCTGTTGTTTCATCATAGGAGTCTTCGATAATTTCAGTCGAAATGCGGATCAAACTTCTCTGAATAAACTTTTGAAGAATAATACGGGAGTGAAATTCGATGTGCGCGGAAGACGCTATTTTTTGTGTAAGCTGAATTAAATAAAAATCACCGCCAGCCAGTTCTAATTTTCCATTTTTTTTAAGCTGGGTAGAAACGGTTAACAAGTCAATTGGCTGTGTTTCGGTAAAAAGCTGAACGATTGCTTCAAAAATAAATTTGTGTGCATCTTTATAAAAAGCATCAGCCTGCAAAATATCAATTACATCATCTACCCCTTTCTTATCAATCATCATGGCCCCAAGTACAGCTTCTTCTAAATCAAGTACTTGCGGAGGCAATTTTCCTCTTTCTAAATTAATAATTGTGGTTTTATCGACCTTTACAGGATTTACATTCTTGAAATTTTCCATATAGCGAAAGTAGCAAAATTTAAAAAAAAAATGCTATTGAGTTATAACTATTAATTGTTTATAAATATGTTTTTTTTGTTCATAACCAAAAAAAAATCCGAAACGGCGAGGCTTCGGATTTTTAGATAATTTGTAAGAATTTACTCTTTATACTCGCCCATTTTACTATATTTGTCCATTCTCTGGGCAATTAAATCGGCTGTTGATAAGTCTTTCAATTCGTTATAACCTTTGGTAATATATTCCGCTACTGTCTTGAAAGTAGTTTCGCGATCATAGTGCGCTCCTCCCAGTGGTTCCGGAATTACATCATCTACTAATTTTTGTCTTTTCATGTCGGATGATGTCAGTTTTAAAGCATCAGCTGCACGTTCTTTGTACTCCCAGCTTTTCCATAAAATGGAAGAACAGGATTCCGGTGAAATTACCGAGTACCAGGTGTTTTCCAACATATATACTTTATCTCCTACACCTATTCCCAAAGCCCCTCCCGAAGCACCTTCACCCACAATAATGGTAATGATTGGCACTTTTAGACGAACCATTTCGAAAATGTTTCTTGCAATAGCTTCTCCCTGTCCTCTTTCTTCAGCTTCAAGTCCCGGATAAGCACCAGGAGTATCTACAAGAGTTAAAACCGGAATACCGAATTTCTCCGCCATTTTCATCAAACGCAACGCTTTACGGTATCCTTCAGGATTGGCCATACCGAAATTACGGTATTGACGTGTTTTTGTATTATATCCTTTTTGCTGGCCCACAATCATAAAAGATTGTCCGTTTACTTTTCCTAAACCACCAACCATGGCTTTATCGTCTTTAAAACCTCTGTCGCCATGAAGTTCTAAAAAAGTGTCACCACAAATAGCCCTGATATAGTCTAAAGTATAAGGCCTGTTCGGATGTCTTGACAATTGTACACGTTGCCAGGCCGTAAGGTTTTTATATATTTCTTTCTTGGTTTGTTCTAATTTCTTGTTGATTTCCTTACAAGTTGGCGTAACATCAACGTCAGATTCTTTTCCAATTATAACACACTTTTCTAATTGTTCTTCAAGTTCTTTTATTGGAAGCTCAAAATCTAAATATTCCATGGATTTTTGAATTTTGTTTGTAAATCGAACCGCAAATATAAAAATATTATATCATTGGCAGAATTAAATGTTGTTTAATATATAAAAATGCAATTTAAAAATAAGGTAAATATTACACTTTTTTCTTATTTTGATAATGTTTAAAGACGCCGTTTAAAATAACTGTAATGACAATTATTACCGCACCGATATAAAATTCCGTGCTCATTTTTTCTTTTCCGCCAAGAATGAAATACGCGAGAATAATCCCGTAAACAGGCTCTAAATTAGTGGTTAGCATAACCGTATATGGCGTTAAACGCTGCATTACTTTTACAGAAGCCGTAAAAGCATAGGCCGTACAAACTGATGCCAGCACCAGGAGCAAACCCCAATTGTTTAATGACATTGAAAAGAAATCCGCCTTAAATTTTCCCTGAAATAAAAAATAAACAGAGATAAAAAAAACACCGGCTCCAAACTCATAAAAAGTAATTACCGATGGCTCGTGGTCTGCTATTAATTTTCCATTCATAAGCGTAAACAATACCCCCAGAATAATGGAAGCCAATGCAAAATAAACGCCTTGCAGGTATTTTATTTCCACTTGAAGGATCAGTCCTAAACCTCCGATAATGATAAGTCCGAAGAAAACTTCGTACCACAGGATTTTTCGTCCATAAAATATGGGTTCCAGCAAAGAAGCGAAAAATGCCCCCAGTGAAAAGATGGAGAGTGTGATCGAAACATTGGAAATATGAATGGCTTTAAAAAAGAAAATCCAGTGTAAAGCAATCAGGAGACCTACAAAAATAAGCTTGAAAAATTCTTTCACGGGAACTTTAAAAGATTGTTTCTTGTAAACAATAAAAATACCCAGAAAAATACCGGCAAGAAGCATTCTGTACCACACCAGATTTTCAGCATCGATGGTAATTAAAGCGCCCAAAATGGCTGTAAATCCCCAGATAAAAACAATTAAATGAAGATTTAAGTAACTTTTTAAATTATCGTTTCGCATTGCGTAATAGGTAAACGGCCAGAATTCCAAAAACAATATTCGGGAACCACACGGCTAATAAAGGTGAGAAAGTAGATTTTTCGGCAAGAGTACCAAATATTTTATCAAAAAAGACAAAAGAAAAAGCAATTGCGATTCCGATTGCCAGATTTGTTCCCATACCTCCACGACGTTTCATTGAAGAAACGGCAACGGCAATAATAGTCAGGATAAAAGCAGAAACCGGAACACTGTATTTTTTGTACAGTACCACCAAATAGGTATTAATATTCCCTGACCCTCTTTTTCTTTCTTTTTCAATAAATTTATAAAGTTTCCCTAAACTTAAAGTTTCAGCAATATAAACCACAGGAGTTAAATCTTCTAACTCAAATTTAAAGGCCATATTTTTTTCAGGAACCTTTTCAATTACATCATTTAAGTCATTGACTGTTCTTTTCGTATAATCGTAAAGGACATATATTTTTTTCTTCGGATCCCATTTGATGCGGCTTGCGGTAATTTTATACTTCAGCTTATCCTTTTCAAAATGTTCTAAAGAAAAATTAAAGGCCGTCTTCGACTCTTCATTGAAACTATTCACGAAGATAAAATCATTGTCATTAATTTGTCGGTACACATTGGTGTTTTCACCCCGCATCAGCTGTTTTCCGTTTCCTTTCAGATACGTATACCTAAAATTATTAAACCCCTCACTGGCAGCAGGAACAATGAAAAAACCCATTAATAACACAAAAACCGAAATAATACTGGCCCCAATGATATAAGGTCTCAAAAATCGTGTAAATGAAATTCCTGAACTCAGAATAGCAATGATTTCTGTGTTATTCGCCAGTTTTGAAGTAAACCAGATTACCGATAAAAACAAAAATATCGGAAATAAGGAGTTCGCAAAATAAATGGTAAAGTTATAATAGTAGATCGCGATATCCATAAATGGAATCTTGTTCTCCAACATCTTATTCACCTTTTCAGAAACGTCGATTACAATTCCGATTGGAATAAACAACATGATCATCACCGAAAAAGTGGCTAAATATCTTTTTAATATATACTTATCTATTATTGTTAGCATAGATTTTTTTGTTTTTCTTGTTTCATGTTTCAGGTTTCACGTTCTGTTGGAGAGAACCTGAAACCTGAAACAAAAATAACCTGAAATTTTTTACAGTCGTTGACTCATGTTTTTAACCATCATTTCTTTCCATGGTCTGAAATCCCCTGCTAAGATATGTTTTCTGGCCTCACGAACCAACCACATATAGAAACCAAGATTATGAATCGTTGCAATTTGCTTTCCTAAATATTCATTAGCAGCAAACAAGTGACGCAGGTAAGCCTTTGTATATTCTGTATCCACAAAGGTATGTCCCATTTCATCGATTGGGGAAAAATCAGCTTCCCACTTTTTATTTTTAATATTAATGGTTCCGTTTGACGTAAACAACATACCATTTCTGGCATTACGCGTTGGCATTACGCAATCGAACATATCGATTCCTAAAGCGATATTTTCCAAAATATTAATCGGAGTTCCAACTCCCATCAGGTAACGGGGTTTGTCTTCCGGTAAAATTTCGCAGACTACTTCGGTCATTGCGTACATTTCTTCAGCAGGCTCCCCTACTGACAAACCTCCGATCGCATTTCCCTGCTGACCGGAATTCGCAATATATTCTGCAGACTGACGACGTAAATCTTTATAGGTACTTCCCTGAACAATTGGAAAAAAAGTTTGCTCATATCCGTATTTATAAGGAACTTTATCTAAATGACTGATACAGCGATCCAGCCAACGGTGCGTCATGTGCATCGAACGCTGTGCATATCTGTAATCACACGGATAAGGGGTGCACTCATCAAAAGCCATGATAATATCGGCTCCGATGGTACGCTGAATTTCCATTACATTTTCAGGTGTAAAAAAGTGGTACGAACCATCGATATGGGATTTAAATTTTACCCCTTCTTCCTTAATTTTTCTGTTATTCGAAAGTGAATATACCTGATACCCGCCCGAATCCGTCAAAATATTACGGTCCCAGTTCATAAATTTATGCAGTCCTCCCGCCTTTTCGAGAATTTCGGTTTGCGGACGTAAATATAGGTGATAGGTATTTCCAAGAATAATGTCCGGATTGATATCTTCTTTCAATTCACGCTGATGCACTCCTTTTACAGAAGCAACTGTTCCGACAGGCATAAAAATAGGCGTTTCAATTACGCCGTGATCTGTAGTAATACTCCCCGCTCTCGCTTTTGATTGCGGATCTTTTTGTAATAAATCAAACTTCATCTGTTTCTTTTTTCAGTCGGCAAAGATAGTTTAATTTGAGGAAAATCTAAGTAATTAGAGAATTAGTCAATTAGAAAATTAGATAATGATTTTGATGGGCTGCAAACCTGGTTTTTTAATTAGATAATTTGTCAATTAGAAAATTAGATAATGACTTTTATTGTCTTCCAATCTTTTTAATTAGAAAATTTGTCAATTAGAAAATTGGATAATGAGTTTGATGGGCTTTAAACCTGGCTTTCTAATTAGATAATTTGTTAATTAGAAAATGAGATAATTGTCTCAGATCGGAATAACCCGACTGCATCTGCGTTAGGGATAGCAGCGGCATCCTTTTGTGACACAGGTCCGGTCTTAGTTGACAATGATTTTTCCGGAACAAAAGATATAGCGGATAGCCCGACCCTTGGGGAACGCCCAAAATAATGAAGTCAAAATAATGTAAAAGGTACAATATCCGGACAATAAAAGTGTAACAGAAACAGAGGATTGATTGTTTAATTTAGTAAAAAAGAAAATTTAATTTAAAACATAGAAATCATGATAAATTCAGAAGAGAAAGACGCCATAAAAGAAAATCAGATTGAAAAAAACCTGGAGCAACTGGATTATCCGGCATCAGAAGACATCTATAATAATGAGGAAAAGCTAAAAGACATCGATCCGGATCATATTACCAATGGCAAGACCATTGACGAAAAAGAAGGAGAATGGAATGAAAATTCATTTGACATCGATAAAGAGGACAAAACCGGAGAAGATCTTGATGTTCCTGGTTCTGAACTGGATGACACACAGGAAGAAATCGGATCTGAAGATGAAGAAAATAATTATTACAGCGAAAGCGATACGAATTAAAATTATTCATCATACTAAATTAACCGCTTTTTTTGCCACAGATTATAAGGATTACATAGTTTTTTTTTAAAATCACTTGAATCCTTATAATCTGTGGCAAAACGTTTATAGCACACAACAATACTTTATTGTTTTTCTAAGATCAATAAAAAAATAAGCAAAATTTAACAATTCTGACAAACTAAAGCAAAAAATCATTTGTCTCCCCGCAAAATAACAATTACTTTTGCGTTAGTTTAACTTTTACACATAAAATGAAGCCTAACACACAACAATTAAGCGATTTAACTATCCAAGTAAGAAGAGATATCCTTCGTATGGTACATGCTGTAAACTCAGGCCACCCGGGTGGATCACTAGGTTGCACAGAATTTTTGGTTACTTTGTACCAAAACATCATGGACCGCAAAGAAGGTTTTGATATGGACGGAATCGGAGAAGATCTTTTTTTCCTTTCCAACGGGCATATTTCTCCAGTTTTTTATAGCGTTTTAGCCCGAAGCGGTTATTTCCCTGTTTCAGAATTAGCTACGTTTAGATTATTAAATTCCCGCTTACAAGGGCATCCGACAACTCACGAAGGATTACCTGGTGTTCGTATAGCTTCAGGCTCATTAGGACAAGGTTTATCTGTCGCTCTTGGGGCAGCTCAGGCGAAAAAATTAAACGGAGACAATCATATCGTTTACAGTCTTCACGGTGATGGTGAATTACAGGAAGGTCAAAACTGGGAAGCGATCATGTATGCTTCTGCTAAAAAAGTAGATAATATCATTTCAACTATTGACCTTAACGGAAAACAAATTGACGGAACAACCGATCAGGTTTTACCTATGGGAAGTATCCGTGCGAAATTTGAAGCTTTTGACTGGGACGTTCTTGAAATTAAAGAAGGAAACAATATCGATGCCATCCTTGCAGGTCTGAATGATGCAAAATCAAGAACCGGAAAAGGAAAACCTGTTTGTATTTTATTATATACTGAAATGGGTAACGGAGTTGACTTTATGATGCACACTCACGCATGGCACGGAAAAGCGCCAAACGATGAGCAATTGGCAAATGCATTGGCTCAAAACTATTCTGCAGATCAAATCGATTATTAAAAAACCATAAGCCTTAAGCAGTAAGCTTTATGCCTATTGCCTACAGCCTATTGCGTACAGCAAAAAAACAAAAATGAAAAAATATACAAATACAGGAAGTAAAGATACCCGTTCAGGCTTTGGAGCGGGAATGACTGAATTAGGTGAGAAAAATGAAAATGTTGTTGCCTTATGTGCCGATTTAATTGGTTCATTAAAATTTGATGATTTCAAGAAAAACCATCCGGAACGTTTTTTCCAGATTGGTATTGCAGAAGCCAATATGATTGGTATTGCGGCAGGTTTAACCATTGGTGGAAAAATTCCATTTACAGGAACTTTCGCTAATTTCTCTACGGGGAGGGTTTACGATCAGATTCGTCAGTCTGTGGCTTACTCGGATAAAAACGTAAAAATTTGTGCCTCTCACGCCGGATTAACACTTGGTGAAGACGGAGCAACGCACCAAATCCTTGAAGATATTGGTTTAATGAAAATGCTACCGGGAATGACTGTAATCAATACTTGCGATTACAATCAGACCAAAGCAGCTACTCTTGCATTGGCAGATCACCATGGTCCTGCGTATTTGCGTTTTGGACGTCCGGTTGTACCTAATTTTACTCCTGCGGATGAGCCTTTCGTAATCGGAAAAGCAATTTTATTAAACGAAGGTACCGATGTTACTATTGTAGCAACAGGACATTTAGTTTGGGAAGCGCTTATTGCTGCCGAAGCTTTGGAAGCAAAAGGGATTTCTGCTGAAGTAATCAACATCCATACAATTAAACCACTTGATGAAGAAGCGATTCTAAAGTCTCTTGCCAAAACAAAATGTGTGGTAACCGCTGAAGAGCACAACATTCTTGGAGGCCTTGGAGAAAGCATTTCAAGAGTAATGGCTTTGAATACTCCTGCTCCGCAAGAATTTGTTGCCGTAAACGATAGTTTTGGTGAATCCGGAACTCCTGAGCAATTGATGGACAAATACAAACTGAACAATCAGGCGATTGTTGAAGCTGTAGAAAGAGTTATTAAAAGAAAATAATTTAAATTTTTCTTACTTACATACAAAACCTCGAAAGTGATTTCGGGGTTTTTTTATATAACGAAATAAACAAACCACGCTCAAAACCCAAATTGTCACCCTGAGCGAAGTCGAAGGCTTATGAAAAACAGAGCTGTGCATTGACTGGAAACCCTAATTTTAAGGCTTCTCAATAGCCTCCTGCTTTAGCTGGAGGAATTTTGTATGACGAAAACGTTGGCTTTAGCCAAATATATGTATTTTGATGAGCTTGTTCCCCACTATATTATAAAACTCTATTCAAATATATAACGACTAATAATCACGCAAAGTCGCAAAGCCGCAAAGTTTTAAGAGTATGCTCGAACCCCGATTGTCACCCTGAGCGAAGTCCAAGGCTTATGCAAACAAAACCCGGTTACTAACTTTAGACTATTACCTTTTTAAAGCATCTCAATAGGCTCCTGCTTTAGCTGGAGGAATTTTGTATGACGAAAACGGTGGCTTTAGCCAAAATGTATGCATTTTGATGAGTTTGTTCCGCACTACAGTATAAAACTCTATTCAAATATATAACGACTAATAATCACGCAAAGTCGCAAAGCCGCAAAGTTTTAAGAGTATGCTCGAACCCCGATTGTCACCCTGAGCGAAGTCGAAGGCTTATGCAAACAAAACCCGCTTACTAACTTTAGACTATTACCTTTTTAAAGCATCTCAATAGCCTCCTGCTTTAGCTGGAGGAATTTTGTATGACGAAAACGGTGGCTTTAGCCAAAATGTATGCATTTTGATGAGCTTGTTCCGCACTACAGTATAAACCTCTATTCAAATATATAACAACTTAATAATCACGCAAAGTCGCAAAGCCGCAAAGTTTTAAGAGTATTCTCGAACTCCAATTGTCACCCTGAGCGAAGCGAAGGCTTATGAAAACCAGAGCTGTGCATTGACTGGAAACCGTAATTTCTAAAGCATCTCAATAGCCTCCTGCTTTAGCTGGAGGAATTTTGTATGACGAAAACGGTGGCTTTAGCCAAAATGTATGTATTTTGGTGAGCTTGTTCCCCACTATATTATAAACCTCTATTCAAATATATAACGACATAATAATCACGCAAAGTTGCAAAGCCGCAAAGTTTTAAGAGTATTCTCGAACTCCAATTGTCACTCTGGGCATTCTATTATAAAAACCAAAAACTCACAAATACAAAAAACCCCGAAATCAATTTCGGGGTTTTCTATATATTATTTAAAAGTCACTACGGTTTAGGCGTATGATGTGCTTTATCAACATGAAGTCTTAATCGGTTTGGTGAAGTATAATCCGGCTCACCAGTGGCTGCAAATGCAGGAATACCCCTTGGCTCCGTTTCATCTGTATTAGGTGTATTAGGATTATCTGCAATAGGAGCAGTAAAAGGATAATATTTACTAATTCCGTAGTTAACCGGAACCCCATTTTCTATAACAATACCCACTTTATCTTTTGGTTTAGTAATCTCCAGTAAAGTCGTAAATCCATCCCCGTCATCATCAACATCAATAAAATCAGCAAGACCGTCTCCGTCAGTATCATCAGCTAAATTAGCCGGCGGCTTAGGATATTTTGTTGTATTTCTCAAGTCATAAAGATAGCCATCCTTGTTCAGATCTTCCTCAAAATCAAAAACACCATCAAAATCATGATCTAGCCTTTGAAGTCCTAATAATTTAAAACTAAATACCAGACAAGAATAAGCCGGTATATCGGTCTGTCCCGAACCATAATATGCCAATCCTGAAGGTAAAAACATTACACCTGCTCCATAATTGTCATATGTTATCGTACCACTGCCATCGGTTGCCGCTGTCGCTGTACCTGTTTTAAACTTAGGAAAAATTTCTGACCAGCCTTCTATTACAGAAGTAGTCAAATAAGGCTCTAAGCTAAAATCTCTCGGTATTCCGTAAGAAGTATCAAAAACTTTTCCATTCAAGGTATTCCCTGAATAAGAAGCCGAAATTTTATCGTAATTAGTTGGAGCCTGCCCTGTACCTTGTCTCAAAACCAGGTAATACACTTTATAAGTAACATCATTACTGTAAACATCTCTTGATTGTATAGGATATTGAGTCTGATCGAAAATAGAAACCTGAGTGCCTCCTGCCGGAATTTTAGATATCTTAATATCATAATTAGCCGAAACACTTTCAATATAATTACTCTTTAAATATTTCATAATGGAATCACTGTCAGCTTTGTACTGTTCCTTATAATCTCTTAAAGGAACTATTTCCGCATCGTCATCACTTTTATTACAAGAAACTATAGCAATACCCGCAAGTAATAAAATAAAATAATATTTAAATTTGTTCATTATTCTTAATTTTTTAGGTGCGCAAGATACAATATTGATTTATTTTTGTAAAGATTTTAACTTCTATTTTAGAAAAATTATGAGAATAGATAAATACCTGTGGTGTGTACGTTACTACAAAACCAGAAATATGGTTACCGAGGCTTGTAAAAAGAACCATGTTACAGTAAACGGACAGGTTGCAAAACCTTCAAAAGAGATTTTTCCCAGTGATAAGATTACCTTTAGAAAAGACCAGATTACGCAAATCATCACCGTTCTTGACATTCCGGAAAGTCGTGTGGGGGCAAAACTTGTTGATATCTACAGAAAAAACGAAACACCGGCGGAAGCTTATGCGCATTTAGAATTACTAAAACTATCCAAAGAACATTACCGCAAGACCGGAACCGGCAGACCTACCAAAAAGGACAGAAGAGACATTGACGAATATGGCAATGATATTATTGACGAAGAAGAAACGGAGTAAATTTCAATTTTTTAAATTCCAAATCCCAATTTGAGAAGGAAATTCCACGTTTTAATATTGGAATTTGGAATTTATACTATTGGAATTTCAAATTTCATATAGTGGAATTTAAAACCCTAAATTTGTATTTTAGCAAAAAAAATAATCATGAACAAGAACATCATCTTAACGAATCAGGAAATCGAACATAAAATAAAACGTATCGCATATCAAATTTACGAGACTTTTGTTGATGAAGATGAAGTTGTGATTGCCGGAATTGCCTCGAATGGATCTGTTTTTGCCCAAAAAATAGCCGTAGCTCTGGGGAACATCTCCACTCTTAAGGTTTCCCTTTGCGAAGTCACGGTAAACAAACAAAATCCGCAGCTGCCTATACAGACCTCTTTAGCTGCCAGCGAATACTCTAATAAAGGATTAGTACTTGTAGACGACGTCTTAAACTCGGGAACTACCTTAATATATGCAGTTCGTCACTTCTTAGACGTTCCGCTTAAGAAATTCAAAACTGCAGTACTTGTCGACAGAAATCACAAGAAATACCCTGTAAAAGCCGATTTTAAAGGGATTTCACTTTCAACTTCATTGCTGGAGCACGTACAGGTTGTTTTTGATGAAAATGGCGGCGATTACGCTTTTTTAAGCTAGTATTCCCATAATATCCTGAACCGTTTCTTCGACAGATTTATTATCAACCGAAACTTTATGTTGTGCCTGGTTGTAATAAAAGCTTCTGTCGAACAAATGTTTTGCGATAAACTCTCTCATTTCTTCCTCGTTCATATTAGCGATCAAAGGGCGTTTGCTCTTGTTATGAATTAGTCTCTTATATAAAGTCTCTATGGAAGCTTTTAAATAAATCGAACTGACATCTTCTCTTTTCAGTAATTCATGGTTATTGGCATAACATGGCGTTCCTCCGCCCAAACCAATTATACTTTTTTCGGACGACTGAAGCAATTCTACGAAAATTTCATGCTCTAATTTTCTAAAATAGATCTCACCATGCTGTTCGAAAATCTCATTTACAGACAAATTTGCTTTTTTTTCGATGCATTTATCCAAATCGAGAAACGGAATATTTGTAATTTTTGACAAATTTTGGGCAATTGTTGACTTTCCGCAACCCATATAACCTAATAACACAATTTTTTTCATATTAATAAAACCTTATAAACTAAGACGTTGTGAACTTTTCGTAAAAAAAGACAAATTTATAATAAAAATGCTTGGAAACTTCGAAAATAACTCCTTATATTTGCACCCGCATTCAAGGAATTAAATGACTCGATAGCTCAGTCGGTAGAGCACATCACTTTTAATGATGGGGTCCTGGGTTCGAGCCCCAGTCGGGTCACAAATTTTGTGATTAACAAATTAGATTCCTTGATAGCAATGACTCGATAGCTCAGTCGGTAGAGCACATCACTTTTAATGATGGGGTCCTGGGTTCGAGCCCCAGTCGGGTCACAAAGGTCGAGTAATTTATATTACTTGACCTTTTTTTATTTACGGCCACGTGGAGAAACGGTAGACTTGCCATCTTGAGGGGGTGGTGCTCGTAAGGGCGTGTGGGTTCAAATCCCACCGTGGTCACAAGAAAATTAAAAGCCTGCAAAATCAATTTTGCAGGCTTTTTTTGTCCGGCAGATTAAAGACAACCCTATTGTCCCTTTTACATAAAACTCATTCTTACCTTTCCTAATTTGTTTTTATTTGCATAATGAATGTTCCCAGACAAAATCAGACTATATTTGGCCATTATTAACAGAGAACAGCAAGATGATTACGTAACCTCTTATTCAAAACTCAGAATTCTTGTTTCAAGTCATAATGTTGAATAAACAAAATTTCCTAAAAACAACAACCTTTGTTCGTTCCAGATCCTTTTAGGCTTTTTTATTTATTTTTTCACAACCAACTAAACAGCTCCAATACTATGACATTGATATCCAAAGAAAAATTTTCGGAAGCTTCCGGCCTTTCAAAAATTCCCATACCCGGACTATCCTCTTATTTAATGAAAGTAATGAAAATTAACAATTTAAATACAATGGTCAAAGAGGCAGGCAGCATCGAGGGTGCGGATTTTGCCAATTTTGCTTTAATGAAAATTGGCGTAAAAGTCCAGTTTGATGCTGCTGAATTACTGAATATCCCCCGTGAAGGAGCTTTTATAGTAATTGCCAATCATCCTTATGGAGGCATTGAATCACTGGCCCTGTTAAGTACAATTGCAAAAATACGTCCTGACACGCTGTATATGGGAAACTTTCTATTGAAGGAAATTCCAAATCTTGAAAAATGCATTATTGCCGTAAATCCATTTGAAAACGTGCAAAATTCTGCGAGTATTACCGGACTCAAAATGACACTCAAAGCCCTTGCAGACGGCATTCCGGTTGCCATATTTCCCGCAGGAGAAGTTTCGTCCTATAACTTCAAAACAAGTGAAATAACAGACCCGGAATGGCATCCTGTAGTCGGGAAAATCATCTGCAAAGCAAACGTTCCTATTTTGCCTGTATATTTTCACGGAAATAACGGGCTTTTCTTTAGTATGTTAAAAACAATTCACCCCATGTTACAAACTTCAAAACTAATATCGGAGCTTTTTAACAAACAAGGATATATACTTAAAATGACTATAGGAAAAACCATTCCTATAACCGGAACAAAAGATCCTTTACTGCTAAAAAACCTTAGAAATAAACTGTATGCCTTAAAAAGCAAGTCCCATAATAATTGATAGCCGCTGAAAAATCCATTACTAGTAACAATATTTTTTTATTTACTAATCATTATTTTTTACAAAAGAAATTCTCTTACAAATAAATCTTTCTTAAATTCGTCACAGAATTAATTAACCTACTAATCCCAAATTAGTCTATGAAACATTTATTATTACTATCATTTCTTATGATTACGTGCTCCGGTATTGCACAATCTGCAACCGGTTATTTTGACAAAGCCATGAAAAAGGCGGAAGCAGGAAACACTAAAGGTGCTATTGCCGACTACACCAAAGCAATCAGCATGAATTCAAAATTTGTTGAGGCCTACCAAAACAGAGGAGTGGCAAAGTACAAACTCAATGATCTAACAGGAGCTTTGGCTGACTTTACCAAAGCAATTGAATTAGACACCATGAATTCTGACGCTTTTACAGGAAGAGCCAATGTCAATTACAAACTAATGAATTACGATGCCTCTATTGAAGACTGTTCGTATTGTCTTATGATGAACCCTAAAGATTACATTGCTTACAACTTAAGAGGTTTGGCTTATAACAAAATCGGTGACAGGAAAAAATCCTGCAGTGATTTCACCAAAGCAATAGAATTAGGAAGCAAAAGTGCCATAAAAAACAAAGCTACCTTTTGCAAATAAAAGTAAAAAAACAAAACTCATAATAGAAAAGCAATCTGCGAAACTTCATTTTTCAGATTGCTTTTCTGCTTCTGGGCTTCCCTGTTTTCATATTAAAATATCACTACATTTGTTACCCTAAATTAAATTTTAATGGTGCTTCTGAAAAAAAATAAACCACAACGCTAAAACAGATATAAATTCCGGATTCGGAACTAACGCAAATAGTTACGGAGGAAGATTTGTCAACAAAAACGGAACACCCAATATCGAAAAAAGAGGTATGCATTTACTGCGCCGAATCAGTTGGTATCATACCATGATCGAAATGCCCAACTGGAAATTCATGCTTATTTTGTTTTCCTTTTATATCATCATCAATTTTATTTTTGCAATTGTTTATTATGCTATCGGAATACAACATCTGGACGGAGTAAATGCTTCGGGAAATTTTTTAACCCAATTTGGACAAGCTTATTTTTTTAGCGCCCAAACGTTCACCACCGTAGGCTATGGACATATCAGTCCAACAGGATTTCTGACCAGTGCCTTATCTGCCGCCGAAGCCTTAATTGGCCTATTGAGCTTTGCCATTGCAACGGGTTTGTTTTTTGGAAGATTCAGTAAGCCGACAGCTTTTTTAAAATTTTCACATAATGCCCTTATCTCGCCCTATGGTGACAAAAAAGGATTAATGATCCGCCTTGTCCCTTTTAAAAATACCAACTTAACAGATGCCAAAGCAAAAATAACACTTGGAATGAGTGTTGAAGAAAACGGCACTATGACGAACAAGTTCTATAATTTAGAACTGGAACTCGACAAAATTAATGCACTCTCATTAAGCTGGACTTTGGTACATCCAATTACGGAAAATAGTCCTTTATATAATTTTACCGAAGAGGATTTCAGGAAAACGCATGGTGAAATCCTGGTTTTCATTACGACCTTTGATGATATGTTCAGTAATACTGTTGCTGCAAGAACCTCCTATACGTTTGATGAAATTATTTATGGTGCAAAATTCAAAACAATGTACAACAGAAGTGAGGATGGTTCCAGAACTATCCTACATCTGGACAAATTAAATCAGTATGAGACTACATAATTTCCAATATTCCCTGATTTTAAGCAACTATGAAAGGTAATCTCAGATTTTATTCTATTTTTGTTTACCAAATTGTATCATAATGATAAACAACATAAAGACTGTTTTCAGCATAAAAGACCTCGAAAACTTATCTGGAATAAAAGCACACACGATTCGTATCTGGGAAAAGAGATATAATATTCTTGAACCTATGAGAACGGATACCAACATCAGACTTTATAATCTACAAAACCTACAGAAGCTCCTAAACATAACATTATTACACGAATACGGTTATAAAATTTCAAAAATTGCAACTTATCCGGAAGAAAAGATTCCACAATTGGTCCGTGAAATCATCTCAAAAAAGAATTCTCAGAACTATGCCATTACCTCATTCAAAATGGCCATGATGAATTTTGATCAGGAAATATTTTTCAACACTTTTGACTGGCTTATTTCTGAAAAAACGTTTAAAGAGGTTTTCAAAGAAAATTTCCTTCCCTTATTGAAAGAATTAGGATTACTATGGCAATCTGAAACCATTACCCCTGCAAATGAACATTTCATGAGTCATTTGATTCAGCAAAAAATATTGATTTATACCGAAAGTCTTCAAATACAAAAGCCAACCAAAACGGATCGTGTTTTTGTACTTTCTTTACCGCTCAATGAAATTCACCAAATCGGATTACTTTACCTGCAATACGAAATTTTATCGAAAGGCTACAAAACCATCTATTTAGGAGAAAGTATGCCCATCGAAAATCTTCAGGATCTTACGAGACATTTTGACAACATCACCTTTATATCCTTTATGACCGTTCAGCCGGATCGCGGGCTTATCAATCAATATGTCAAGTCCATGGGACAAAAGTTATTGCTGAAAAATAACGAAATCTGGCTTATGGGAAAGATGGTCGAACACATTGACCAGAAAAATTTACCTGAAAGAATACGCATTTTTAATTCTATGACAGAAACAATAGAAAGAATATAATTTTTTTGTTTAAAGTTTTTGTACATTTGTTAAACAAATGGAAAAAACTATCATTATTATAGGATCAGGCTTTTCTGCCATGGCGGCTTCCTGTTACCTTGCACAACAAGGAAACAGCGTCACTATCTATGAAAAAAACGAAACAATTGGGGGAAGGGCCAGACAATTTAAAAAAGACGGTTTCACTTTCGATATGGGACCAAGCTGGTACTGGATGCCAGATGTCTTCGAACGTTTCTTCAATGATTTCAACAAAAAATCATCTGACTATTATGAGCTTATAAAACTGAATCCTGCCTACAGGGTTTACTTCGGAATTAATGATTTTATCAGTATTTGCGACAATCTGGAAGAAATAAAAAATACTTTCGAAAAAATCGAAACCGGAAGTGGCAAAAAACTGGAAGCTTTTATCAATCAAGCCAGAAGCAATTACGATATCGCCATTAAAGATTTGGTCTATCGTCCGGGAGTTTCTCCTTTAGAATTAATTACACCGCAGACTGCCTTAAAACTAAATCAGTTTTTCAGCACTGTAAGCCGGGATGTCCGAAAGAGTTTTAAAAACGAAAGACTTATCCAGATTCTGGAATTTCCTGTCTTATTTCTTGGAGCAAAACCAACTAAGACACCTTCTTTCTATAATTTCATGAACTATGCTGATTTTGGATTGGGAACCTGGCATCCAAAGACGGGAATGTTTGATGTCGTCCGTGCCATCGAAAAACTAGCAACCGAACTGGGTGTAACAATACAAACCAATTCACCAATAGAAAAAATAGTCGTAGAAAACAATACTGCCACCGGTGTCCTAATAAACGGAAATTTCATAAAAGCCGATATTGTTTTAAGCGGGGCAGATTATCATCACACCGAAACTTTACTGGACGAAGTACATCGTGCCTATTCAGAAAAATATTGGAAAAGCAGGGTTTTCGCACCCTCATCCCTCCTTTTCTTTGTGGGTTTTGACAAAAAAATAGAAAACATCTCACATCACGCTTTGTTTTTTGACGTAGATTTTGATCAGCACGCAATCGACATTTACGACCACCCAAAATGGCCTGAAGCTCCTTTATTTTACGCTAATTTCCCTTCTAAAACAGACGAAACTGCCGCACCGAAAGGAATGGAAAGTGCTTTTTTCCTCATCCCTTTAGCGCCGGGAATAGAAGACAATCAAGCACTTAGAGAAGAATATTTTGAAAAAATAATCTCACGTTTTGAGCAGCTCACACAACAAAAAATAAAAAATAACATTATATTTAAGAGGTCTTTTTGTAAAAATGATTTTGTAGAAGATTACAACGCCTACAAAGGAAATGCCTACGGTATGGCAAATACCCTATTGCAAACCGCTTTTTTAAGACCTAAACTAAAGAGTAAAAAAGTCAGGAATTTATACTTCACCGGACAACTAACCGTGCCCGGACCAGGTGTTCCCCCTGCCTTAATTTCAGGAAAATTGGTTGCCGAGTTAATTCGTAAATCTATAAGATCATAAAAGATGAAATCACTATTTGACACTACCTCTTTCAAATGCAGCAAATTGGTTACCAAAAGCTACAGCACTTCTTTCTCGCTTGCGGTACACATGCTGGCGCCAAGTATTAGAGAAGCCATATACAGCATCTATGGATTTGTTCGTTTTGCTGATGAAATTGTCGATTCATTTCATGAATATGACAAGGAATACCTGATTAATGATTTTGAGAAAGAATACTACAAAGCAATGGAAATGGGCATAAGTTTAAATCCCATTTTAAATTCTTTTCAGCATACTGTAAAGCAGTATCATATTACAGACGACCTGATTCAGGCTTTTTTGAAGAGTATGAAACTGGACCTTATAAAATCAACTTACGATACACAAACAGAATACGAAGATTACATATACGGATCAGCTGACGTCGTAGGCCTGATGTGTCTTAAGGTTTTTGTTGCAGGAAAGGAGTCCAAATACGAACAGCTCAAAAATGAAGCCATGCGACTGGGATCTGCTTTTCAGAAAGTAAATTTCCTGAGAGATTTAAAAGACGATAATTTAGTCTTAAACCGCAATTATTTTCCCGGAATAGACCTGAAATCTTTTGATGAAAATGCAAAAACAGAAATCATCAACGAGATCGAAGAAGATTTCAGAATTGCCTACCAGGGCATTGTAAAACTGCCGATGGAAGCCAAGTTTGGCGTTTATACTGCTTTTGTTTACTATAAAAAACTACTGACAAAGCTTAAAAAAACACCGTATTATGAGATCGGAAATTCCAGAATCAGAGTTTCAAATTACACCAAAGCCGGGCTTTTGGCACAATCTTTTGTAACTTACAAGTTGAAACTAGTTTAGTTTTTCCGCAATCATTAACAATTCAAAACATAAAAAATGATTTCCTTCTTAATCTTTTTAGGCGTTTTTCTCTTCATGGAATGTGTGACCTGGCTTACGCATAAATATATTATGCACGGATTGATGTGGTATTTTCACGCCGATCATCACCAGCCTAAATACGAGAATACTTTTGAACGCAATGACATTTTCTTTGCCATTTTTGCCACACCGAGTATTATTCTCTTTTATCTGGGGGTTCAGGGTGGATTTAATTATTTGTTCTTTATAGCCTGTGGTATCACTTTATACGGAATCTGCTATTTCTTAATTCACGATGTTTTAATCCATCAGCGCTTTAAGTGGTTCAAAAACACTAAAAACAAGTACCTCATCGGGTTACGAAAAGCGCATAAAATCCACCATAAGCATTTAGGAAAAGAACATGGAGAATGCTTCGGAATGTTATTCGTTCCTTTCAAATATTATAAAATGTAGCCCTCACTATGAAATTATACAAAATAGAAACTGTTCAATATATCAATTCCAGTGTAGAGGAATGCTGGGATTTTTTCTCAAGTCCAAAGAATCTTCAAACCATAACATTAGATAATATGAGTTTTGAAATTCAGGATTTCGACAACAAGCGAATGTATCCCGGACAAATTATTTCCTATACCTTAAAACCGCTTTTAGGGATTAAAGTATCCTGGGTAACAGAAATTACAGTTTCAGAGGAAAATCAATACTTTGTTGATCTGCAACGATTTGGCCCTTATAAATTCTGGCATCACAAACATTTTTTTGAAGCGACTGAAACCGGAACAAAAATGACCGATGTGGTACATTATGCCCTGCCTTTTGGCTATTTAGGACGACTTATGAACAAGCTGATTGTCGAAAATAAACTAAAAACTATTTTTAACTACCGCCATAATAAAATTGAAGAATTGTTCAATTCGAAAATAAAATGAAACAAAAAGTTACTTTTTTCTGGTTCCGGCGTGATTTGCGATTAGAAGATAATGTTGGGTTATTTCATGCATTACAATCTGAATTCCCTGTAGTTCCTTTATTTATTTTTGATGAAGACATTCTTGAAAACCTTCCGAAAAACGACGCAAGGGTTAGTTTTATTTATGATTCCCTTGAGAAAATAGACGAACAGCTTAAAGTAATTCAGTCGTCACTTTTAATTAAAAAAGGAAAAACGGCCGAAGTCTGGAAATCGCTGTTAGCAGCATTTGACATTCAGAAAGTCCTATTCAACAAAGATTACGAACCCTACGCGATCAGACGTGATTTAGAAATTACGCAATTATTACAACAAAATAGTGTGGAATCTTTATCGTATAAGGACCATGTTATTTTTGAAGAGAAAGAAATCACAAAATCAGACGGGCTGCCTTATACGATTTATACGCCTTATAAAAACAAATGGCTGGAGAAGTACCATCTTTTGGGACAAGCTGCGGAATATGACACAAAACCTTTGTTTACGCGCTTTGCTAAAAATGACTTTAAATTTCCTGAATTAGCTGAAATAGGTTTTGAAAGAAGTTCCATAAAAGTGCTTCCTCATAACTTAACGCAAATTGCAAATTATAAGGAAACCAGGGATTTTCCCGCTTTAGACAGTACTTCTTATCTTTCGCCGCATCTGCGTTTTGGAACAGTCAGTATCCGTAAATTAGTCAATTGGGCCAACAGAAAGAACCAGACTTTTTTAAGTGAACTGATCTGGAGGGAATTTTTTATCCAGATCCTTTTTAGTTTCCCTAATGTAGTCAATCACAATTTCAAACCGGCTTACGACGGTATTCAATGGCGTAATAACGAAGAAGATTTTAAGCGCTGGTGTTCCGGAACAACAGGATATCCTATTGTTGATGCCGGCATGCGACAGCTCAACGAAACCGGCTATATGCACAATCGTGTAAGAATGGTAGTGGCGAGTTTTTTATGCAAACATTTACTCATCAACTGGCAGTGGGGTGAAGCTTATTTTGCTGAAAAATTATTAGATTTCGAATTGGCTTCGAACGTAGGCAACTGGCAATGGGCTGCCGGAACGGGTTGTGATGCTGCGCCTTACTTCAGGGTTTTCAATCCTGAAATTCAACAAAAGAAATTTGACGAAAAAGGAATTTACATCCGAAAATGGATTCCCGAATTTGACCTCGGTTATAAGGAACCCATGATAGACCATGCTTTTGCCAGAGACAGGGCGATTGCGACTTATAAGGCAGGAATAGTTAAGTAAATTCCAAATTTTTAAATTCCAAATTCCAATTGTTTTATTTCAAGACACTTGGAATTTGGAATTTGGAATTTTTATATTGAAATTTAAATTTTTTTCTAATTTTCCCGCTTAGTATTTCAAATAATTATTTACACTGATTTTTGCTTTCAGATCGAACATTAAATTGTACAAACCAAAGAAAGTACGGTTCATGTAAATAAAGTGTTTGGAGCCACGGTTTCCGTTCATTTTCTTGAGATTGGTATCGTTGGAGAAACGCTCGCCTAATTTGGCAATACTATCAAAAAAAGTTTCATCTGCAAAATCGAAAGTCTCCCCCTGAAATGGTTTTGTGAAAAGCGATAATAAGTCATGAAACATTTCGGTAAAATATTCAATTTCTGCTGGTGAATCATCCGGACGAAGAATCTCCAGTTCAAACAATTTCTGATTGAAAAGCGCCTGGTCCGTAATGACATTTTTGTTGATCAATTCAAAATACGGTACATAAAAATCTTCCGGAATTTGTTTCATACAACCGAAATCAAGAGCGATTAACCGGTTTTGGTCATCAACCAGAAAATTACCGGGATGCGGATCTGCATGTACTTTTCTCAGGACATGAATCTGGTACATATAAAAATCCCAAAGTGCCTGACCAATTTTATCGCCAACTTCCTGATTTGTATTTTTAGCCGTAAATTCAGAAAGGTGAATTCCCGTCATCCAGTCCATGGTGATAATTTTCTCGGATGAAAACTCCGAATAATAATTTGGAAAAAGGATGTTTTCAATTTTACTGCAGGCTGCAACAACCTGCTCGCTTTGTTGTAGCTCCAGCAAATAGTTGGTTTCTTCTATAAGTTTGTCTTCTACTTCTTTAAAATATTTATCAGAATCTTTTCCCTGCAGGTTAAACATTCTGATCGCAATGGGCTTCACCAAAGCCAAATCTGATGAGATACTGTTGGCCACACCGGGATACTGAATTTTAACGGCGAGTTTTTTTCCGTCTTTCACAGCCAGATGTACCTGACCAATGCTTGCCGCATTTACGGAATTAGCATTGAATTCATCGAAAATTTCGTAAGGTGTTTTTCCGAAATTGGTTTTAAAAGTCTTTAGTACCAAAGGTGCAGAAAGAGGTGGCACCGAAAACTGGGACAACGAAAATTTCTCCACATACGCCTGCGGAAGAAAGTTTTTATCCATACTGAGCATTTGGGCCACTTTAAGCGCACTTCCTTTCAGGCTTTTTAAGCCATCGTAAATATCTTCTGCGTTGTTTTCATTTAATTTATCACGGGTCAAATCAGAGTTTACCATTTTTTCGGCATAATGCTTAATATAGTTCACTCCTACCTTTGCTCCTGTCTGAACCAGTTTACTAGCTCTTTCTATTTTTGAGGTGGGTATATAATCGATTGTTTTCATTATCTGCTGTAGATTTTTTCTTTGAATAGGAATTTCCCTAAATCTAAAAGATGGTTCATTGGCGCTACATTCATGAGTTCGAATGACGCATTGACTGATTTTTCGATAAAAATATCTGTTTTTTCAAAGGCAGGTGAAGCATCATCCATCCAGAATTTCAGGGTTAGCATTAATTGCACCCAGGCTGTTTCCTGAATTGTTTTTTCCTGAAATTTCTGAAATCTTTCCTGTTCGAGCCTGTAATCATCGGTCAGGATTTCGGCAACATATTCTTTGAAACTATCCCGTAATGTACTCAGTTGTGTCAAATTTCGAATGGGATTCGGATCTGATTTTAAAGCCTGTAAAACATAACTTCTGTTGGCCGTCAGGATCTCGAAAAATGTGAAGTAAAAACTCAGCATTTTGTTCTTCATATCGTATTCCGGATAATCGGTGTTTTTGTGTAGTAGATTAACTGTATTAACCAGAAACAATCTGAATATTTCTTTTTCTAAACCTTCAAGCGTTCCGAAAAAGTTATAAAATTCAGCTTCTGAAAAATCTTTCCCTTTAGTAAAATGAAATACCGAGGCAGGTTTTTTTCCTGCTTCCAAAACGTCATTCATATAGACTGAAATGATCTCATTCTTAGTAATTTCCTTTTTTTTAGTTGCCATCATATTAAAATTTAGAATTTGCCTTAAAGGTAAGGAATGTTTAAGTACCTTTATTAATCGTTAAACAAAACACTTTGTTAAATAAATGATAAAGCAGATGTCTAAAAATGTACTAATTACTGGGGGAACAGGATTTATTGGCAAATACTTAACAGATATTCTCATTGCCAATGATTTTTCAGTGTCAATTTTAAGTCGTGCCGAAAGAAAAAACACCGATTCCGTAACGTATTATAAGTGGGACTTAACACAGAATTATATTGATGAAAATGCAATCCTGAATGCGGATTATATCATTCACCTTGCCGGCGAAGGAATTGTAGAAAAACGATGGACTAAAAAACGCAAGCAGGTAATTTTAGAAAGCCGCACGCAACCCATTGAACTGATTCATTCTATTCTTAAAAAACACAATAAAATACTAGATGCATTTGTTTCTGCTTCTGCAGTTGGCATTTATGGTGCTGATACGAGTCAGAGGATTTGTACGGAAGAAACATCTCCTGCTAATGATTTTCTGGGGTTAACGTGCCAGCAATGGGAAAACGCAGCAGATACAATTGCAGCCCTTGGAATTAGAACGGTAAAGATCAGAACCGGCATTGTCTTTGGAAAAGACGAAGGTTTCCTGAAAAAAGTCGCTCCCAGTTTCAAAGCCGGTTTCGGATCAATTTTAGGAACTGGCAAACAATACCTGCCCTGGATTCACATCGATGACTTGTCTCAGATTTATTTGAAAGCCATTACGGACATACACATGCATGGCCCGTATAACGCAGCAGTTACAGACAATACTACCAATACGGGATTTTCTAAAATACTCGCAAATCTATATGGCTATAACCTGTGGCTTCCCAAAGCGCCTGAATTTATCCTTAAAATTGTTTTAGGCGAAATGAGTGCAGCTGTCTTAAAAGGTCAGCGGGTTTCTTCAGAGAAAATACAAAAAGCAGGCTTTGAATTTCAATACTATGACCTGGAAACAGCCCTTTCGAGCTGTTTAAAATAACAGAATCATTTCATAATACCGCTCAGGTCTGTCTGTACGGTTTTTGAAATTTTATTAGCCACTACATAAGGGATTTCGATATTAAAGTCCGAAACCGAAAGCGGGAAATTGGACATTATTTGTATTCCTTCCGGCACTTTTTTGATTAGGGCTTTTACGGCAATCATCTTCGATTTCCCATGAAGGTACATTTTTCCCGTCACATCATATTCTTTTTCAATTTCAGTAATATCTTTTAAATCAAACTTTTCGATTTTACCTTTAAAAACGGCCTTTGGATAGCGTCGGCTTTCAATATAATTGTCATTAAAATGTTCCTGCATTAAATCCATTTTGAAACGAAAATCTTTGATAACAACAGTACAGATGAGTGTACTTGTCTGAGGTTCCAGAACAATAGTCCCGAGCTTATTTACCGCTTTTACTTCTTCAAAAAAAGGAACAGAAGCCTGAAAATTTACAACCGCCGAACTTGTTTTAAATTTATCCTGGGCGAGCAGTGAAAATGCGGTAAAAAGAAAAATAAATAAAGTAGTTTTTTTCATAATCGTTAATAATTAAACAATTATGTCATTCGATTCTTTTTAATTTAAGAGGAGAAAAAAACTGAACTTAAGCAAGTCGGAAAAAAATCAAATGGCAATACTCCGTGAAAACTTAGTAACCTAAACCCTATACTTAAAGTTACGAAATTATACGCCACATCGTTCTTGATTTATCCTAAATCTTTGTGAAAAAAAAATCCTTTTGTAAAATGATTTTGCGAGAGGTAAGAAGTGGTAAAATTATCTTTTCCCCTTAAAAAGAGCCTGAATCACATTTATGATAAATAGGGCCTGCATAACGAGGATACTCAAGAAGGTAAGCCATATTCCCCAAGTCATGTTAGTTTTAAAATCAATATCATCCAGAAGCGATTCAAAATCTCCGGGAGCTGTCTGACGAGTAAGTTGGAAAAACAATAAAATCAAAAAAACGCCTCCTATAGACACAATAACATGTGTTACCGTAATCCACTTAATTAAAATAAAATTCAACTTTATTAAAACAAAATAAATTAGAGCAATAAAACTATATATAAAAGACAAAAGTACTCCGAAATGCCAGTAGGAAATAACGAAATAAGTATCATGAATATTGATATCTAGTGTTTTTTGAGCATTCAAAAAACCACCAATCAAAAAAAAAGCTATCAGGAAAAAAAATAGACAATAAGGTTTACGCAAAAGGTATTTCATCATACAAAGGTTATTACAATATTCCATTTTACAGTCAATAACTTACAAATATTGACTAATAACTCCCACTTCATAACTTATAAATCACAACCACTCATAATTCATGACTTATTACCCGTAACTCATAACCCACAACTCACAACTCATAACCCATAACTCATAACTCCTCAACCCTCCACTTCCGTACAAATCTCAATTAAAAACCCATCTAAATCCCTTACATAAGCCACAATCTGCCCCCATGGTTTCTGAGTGGGTTCTTTAACCAGCACCGCTCCGAAAGTAGTTGCTTTTTGTACGGTTTCGGTAACATCATCAGTGATAAAACCAATTTCTATTGCAAATGGTTTAGCTTCCAGATTGCTTTCGATGAAGCCTTCCTTTAAATTTTGAGCTGCCAGTTTTTTCGATGCAAACGAAAGAGTTGTTTCACCTGTACTCAATTCGCCGTAATCGTTCTCCGGCGTTACAAACTTCCTTGAAAACCCGAAAGCATTTTCATAAAATGCAATTGCTGTTTCCACATTTTCAACATATAAAATGGTGTATCCGAACTTTATCATTTCTCTATATTTAAATTATTACAAAATAGTACCCAACCTGAAGGAAAGTCTATCCTATTTCCAGAAGTACGTTATACTTATCCAGACTTGCCAAATCTTCAATCGAATTTACACTGGTAATTTTAGCATGATCTTCGATTTCTTCTTTAGTTTCGATTTGCTTGATGCATTTTCTAAAGCGGCGTACCTCGTCCAGACTCGATAAAATAAGCCCGGGTACGGGAACGCTTTTTCCTTCTTTATCTTTGGCCACCATGGTAAAATAAGACGAGTTACAATGTTTTACCGCTCCCGTCTGAATATTCTCCGACTCCACACGGATCCCTACAATCATGGAACTTCTTCCTACGTAGTTTACAGAAGCTTTCATAGTAACCAGCTCCCCCACTTCAATTGGTTTCAGAAAGTTTACGGTATCAACAGAAGCGGTGACACAATAATTTCCGGAAAACTTTGAAGCGCAGGCAAAAGCAATCTGATCCAGTAAAAGCAAAATATATCCTCCGTGTATTTTTCCGCTAAAATTGGTGTGCGAGGGCAGCATTAGTTCGGAAATACTTACTTTGGAAGAAGAAACGGGTTTAAAATCGGCAGTCATGTGGTATTGTTTTTAGTATTTATTTTTAGTTTAGTTGTTCATTTTCGTCAGCACTTGCTCTTGCGATAATATTTTCAGGCAATGCTTTTTTGGCTTTGGCTCCCATTTTCTTAAGCTTCTCTACACTTGAAATCAGATTTCCTTTTCCATCAACCAACTTGTTCATGGCGCTGTCGTATTCCGTTTTGGTATCTTTAATTTTATTCCCAATCCGAACCAGGTCCATTACAAAACCTTCAAATTTATCATATAAGGCACCGGCCTGTCTGGCAATTTCGAACGCATTTTCCTGTTGCTTCTGGTTCGCCCACATACTGTCAATGGTTCGTAAAGTTGCAAGCAGTGTACTGGGCGTCACGATTACTATATTCCGGTCAAAGGCTTTATTGTACAAGGCAGAATCTTCGTTTAAAGCAATAGCAAAAGCAGGTTCTATAGGAATAAAAAGCAGTACAAAATCCGGGCTTTCGATTTGATATAAATCATGATAATTTTTATTCCCAAGCTGCTCTACGTGTCTTTTAATGGAATTTACATGTTCTTTCAGGAATTCAATTTTCAGGAGTTCCGATTCTTCGTTGATCCACTTTTCGTAGGCTACCAGAGAAACCTTAGAATCGACAATCATTTTCTTACCGTCCGGCAGGTTAATAACCACATCGGGGAAAACCCTGGCACCTTCACTGTTTGTAAAACTCTGCTGTACTTCGTATTCGCGTCCTTTTTCCAGACCCGATTTTTCCAGAACGCGTTCTAAAACCAGTTCTCCCCAGTTTCCCTGCATTTTACTGTCGCCTTTCAGTGCTTTGGTTAAATTGAGGGTTTCTTTGCTCATTTGGGCATTCATTTCACTTAAACCTACAATCTGCTGGCGTAAGGCTGCATGATAATCGATACTCTCTTTATGGGTTTGCTCGACTTTTTGCTCAAAACCATGAATTTTATCCTGTAAAGGCAAAAGGATATTTTTCATGTTTACTGTATTTTGTTCAGTGAATTTAGCCGTCTTTTCTTCGAGGATTTTATTGGCCAGGTTCTCAAATTCTTTGGTAAATTTTTCCTGTAACTCACTGATTTCGCTTTTTTGTTCTTTATGACGTTCCCATAAATTTTCAAAATCAACTTCTTTTTTGGAAAGCTGAATCGCTAAACTGTCTTTTTCGGTCCGGATGCTTTCTTTTTCGGAATTATTCGAATAAAGCTGTTTTTCAAAAGTACTTCTTTCTTTTTCAAACTGTTCTTTTTGCAATTGCAGCTGATTATAAGTCGCATTTAATCTTTCATTAAGACTTACTTTTTCGGATTCCGAACGGGCCGCAAACAATAATTTCCCTAAGTATATTCCTAAGAACAAGGCGATAACAAAAGCAAACAAAACCGGAAGAAAATCAAACATAAGCAAGTTTATTTTTAAGTAAAAGTACGCAATAATACGTAGTGCCTAATTTTTAAAATTGAAATTTCACGAATAACTGGTGATTCTGAATTAAATAACATTCTAAAATAAAAATGTTTTTTATCACGCAACCATTTTCTAAAATTACATCTTCTAAATATAACCTATTAAAAAAAATCATGAAAAAATTAATACTTGGCTTATTTATAGCTTTTGGAATTAGCGCTTGTTCAATAAGCAATGATGATCTGAATGTTGATTGCGGATCAAATGTAGACGCCCCTTTTACAGGAATTCCGTTTTTATGTAATTACAGTGTAAAAACACTACCTCCCAATCCTGCTGCCTATATAATCAATACACAGGAAAGACTGGAAACTTATTTCACAAAACACGAAAATACCTGTCCAAATCCAACTGACCCTGCTGTCGATTTTACAAAATACTATTTAGTGGGTATTTTTTCCGGGCCAAAACCTACAAGCGGATATGATATCAAAATGACTTCTATTGTTGAAAACAACTGTGAAATTATTATCAACTTTTATGAAAAAGCACCGTTGGCCGGTGAGGCGATAACACAAACGCCAACTTATCCTTCCGATTTTATTCTGATTCCTAAAACAGCTAAAACTATTCTTTTTAACAGAACTAATGAAAGTTCCGATAAAATCGTAATTGGAAGTTTCTCAAATCAATGTACTGGTGCTGATTGTCAGAAGTTTTTTCAATTGAATGATTATAACATCCTGAAATTTCAAAATGTAGTGGCCGGAAGTTATGACTTTAACCAATACAAATACACTGCAACAGGTAAGAGAAGTGAGTATACCTTATTCTTAAAAAATGTACCAGCTGAAATTACTGCACTGAAAGGACAGACAAAAACATACGGTACACCTGATACGGCAGGTCACGGCGGCGTTTATTTTGAACTGCGTCAGGGTGCAGTTACCACCAAAATTTACATTGACAATACGGATACCGCAGATCAAAATGCAGCAATAAAAGCTTTCAAAAAAGCAATTCAGGATAAAATAACACTCTTGAAGTAATAACAATATTCTATTCTTTATTATCGGTTCCGGCTTTTCAAAATAATGTTTAGGCCGGAATCAGGTAATTCAGAGAAGCAGGGCTCATTAGTTTAAACCTCAACAATCTAAAATTAAAAGCCTGATAATCAAAACACAGTAATCGCAAGCACTCTTACGGCTCCTACTCTGACTATCTCAAAAAGATAGTTTTCTGAGTTAAAAAAAACTAATTTTGCCAAAACAAATTTAACCACATCTTTGAAAGACGATATAGAAAAATATATTAAGCAATGCATGCAAAATGAAAGAGAAGGACAACTGAAGATTTATCAGTTGTTCTCTCCTGTTTTGTATGGAATCTGCTTGAAATATATGAAAAACGAAGACGACGCCAAAGATGTTTTTCAGGAAGCCTTTTTGATTGTTTTTCAAAAAATAAGCCAATACAAGTTTGAAGGAAGTTTTGAAGGCTGGTTAAAACGCATTTTTATCAATAAACTTATTGAGACTTTAAACAAGAAGAAAAAGGAAAATTTCTTTTTAGATGTTTTTGACCCTGATACCGATTATACTGAAGAGGAAGAACTGGACATTATCCCGATCGAACAGGAAAAGTTACTCGAATACATCCGGGATTTACCCGATCAGTACAGGACCGTTTTTAACTTGTATGTTTTCGAAAAGATGAAACATAAAGAAATAGCCGAAGTATTGAAAATTTCAGAAGGTACCTCAAAATCAAATTTAAACAGGGCCAAGCGAATTTTGCAAAAAAGAATTTTGAGCATAAAAAATTTTAAGACAGCATGAAGAAGCAAAAAATAGAAGATATTTTTTCATCAATGGAAAACTTTTCAAGTGTTCCGCCACCCGAATTATGGGGACAGATTGAAGAAAAACTAAATAAACCCAAAAAGAAGAAAAGAGCTATTCTTTGGTGGTCGGCTGCTGCATGCTTATTATTAGGTCTGATGCTCCCTTCTGTTTTGCATTTTAATTCAGGATCAGGAATTAAAAATGCAGATACAAATGCCGTAGAAAACAACAGTGTTGCTCTTGACGAAAACGCGGCAGAATCCAATCCGGACAAAACAATTAGTACTGAGAAAAATACGCTCAGGCAAAATCCAGTTACTGTTACAAATTCAGAAAATCCTGTAAAACAATCCCGTTTTGAAAAGGAAAAACAAGTACAGGAAACAGCTGTTGTTCATGCTGGTGCAGATAACGAAAAAAATCGCAACGTTTCAAATGAGGAAGTGGGAACTACAGGAAAAAGAAACAGCACTCAGGCTGTAGCTGAAAATGCAGGTACTCCTGAAAAAGAAAATGGATTACATTCTGCTTCCAAAAATCAAATAGTAAACAATAAAAGAAATGCGAATCAAAATGTAGCTGCAAAAACATTTAGCCCTGAAAAGCGCAATCTATTCAATACGGATTCAAAAAATCAACCCTTGGATGCTGAAAAAAGAAACACAAATCAGGGTTTAGCTGAAAAATCACTTAGCACCGGAAAGCAAAATTCGCTTCATGCGACTTCAAAAACGCAAATAGCAGATGTAGAGAAACGAAAAGCCAATCAGATTCTTGCCGAAAAGACCTTTAATCAGGGAAAGCAGAATCCATTTAACGCGACCTCAAAAAATCAGCTTTCAAATGCTCTTTTTGAAGATAAGCAGCATTCGAAAAACATTACAAACAGCAATAACAGCTTCGCTTTACATTCTGCCCAACCTTTTTCAAATGATTCGGAAAGTAAAATGGCTAAAAGCGGAAAAGAATCCAAAAAAGAATTGGCTGTAACTGAAAAAACTTTGGCGGAGCATCAAAAAAGCAATTCAAAATTTGGCGCTGTATTAACCAAACAAGATTCTGTTCAGTTAGCGGAACTTCAGAAATTAGAAAAAGGTATTGTTGCTTCCGAAGCGAAAAAAGAAACAGAGAAAGAAGTAAAATCTAAATCCAGTGCCGAAAAATGGGCTGTTGCAGTTTTTGCGGGCGTTGCCAATTCTGAAAATTATAAAAATGAGAAAACGCTAGGCCATGTCAATGACTCGAAACAAAGTAATACTTACGGCGTAAAAACAAAATACAAAATCAATAAAAAATGGGCGGTTGGTTCCGGTTTTAAAATCAACGAACTGGGTCAGAGTATTGCTAATGTTTCCTATGTGAATGTAAGTGAACGAAATAATGCCCTTGCAAGCTACAATGATTATTACATTCAGAGTTCCGCTACTCCGCAAATTGCGTCAAATAGCGATTATGTATTTGTTTCGAACAGCAGCAAAGAGGTACTGAAAAGTAATAATGTGCAAACGGGTAATTTAGATCAGAGTTTAAAATATATCGAAATGCCCTTAGAAGTTTCGTATGCCGTTTTTAGTAAAAACAAAACGAGTATCAGCCTAAATACAGGCGGTTTTGTAGGTAAATTGATTTCAAACCATGTAGCTTTGGACGGTAATTCAATTGGGGAAAATATTGAAGCCAATGACTTTGTTTACGGTTCAGTATTAAGCAGCACGGTGCAATACCGCATTTACAAGAAAACAAATGTCTTTGTTGAACCGGCTATGAATTATTATTTAAATCCACTAAACAACCAGTCTTTCAATCAGTTTCAGTGGGGATTGAATTTTGGGTTGAATGTTTCATTTTAGACTATTTTTTGTTGTAATTTTCAAAAATACAGCAACAAAATTAACCCTCTTAGAATGAGCATTAAAAACAACTGGAATAATCCAGATTCCATTCCACCGGACTTACTGCTGGCTATGGAATTGGTTTACGGCCTTCTTGATCCGGAATTTACCCAACCTCATCCGGAAGGAGAAAGTGCGGAATACAGCGCCTATCGCTTTCAATTGAACGGGAAGAACATTTGCTATCGTGAAGCCAAAATTACTCCCACAAAAACAGGTCAGTTTGTCACGTTATGGAAACGCAATCAATCCTCAAAAACGATTGAACCTTTTGATGCTTCAGACGCCATTGATTATGTTATAGTCAGTGTCAGAAAAAACGAATTGTCCGGACAGTTTATTTTCCCAAAATCTGTTTTGTTGGCGAAAGGAATATTTTCTACTGCCGCCAAAGAAGGAATACGGGCCACAAGAGTTTATCCGCCGTGGGACCAAACTACCAGCAAACAGGCTCAGAAAACACAGCAGTGGCAACTGGATTATTTTTATGAAATTCAGCTCGATTCCTGTACAGATTTAAATCATGTAAAACGTTTACTGGAGCGTGATTAAAAAGTCTAAAATAATAAACAAAGGCAGCTCGATCGAGCTGCCTTTGTTGTTTTAAAAACAAAAAAACTTTATTTCTTAATAATTTTACTGGTGTAAATCACCTTATTGTTTTCAGTCAGCGTATAAATATAAACTCCGCTTTTAAGATTACCTACCGGAATCACTGCATTACTTTTTTCCTCGGTTCCTTTTATTTCAATCGGACTCATTACTAAACGGCCTGATATGTCATAAATTCTTAATTTCAGGTTTTTATCCTGCGCTGTTTTCACTGTAACGTTTACAACATCTGACGCCGGATTCGGATAGGCCTGAACAAAATATCCATTTTTATTTTCAAAATCGGTTGTAGCTAAATTATCGGCTTTGAATTCGAAACGGGCAATTACGGGTCCGTGATCTGAAGTTGTAGTGGTATAACCTGAAATATCCGTACGCGGATCGTATACTGCAATTGAGTTAGGAATGTATTGATCTGTCAGTTCATTCGAAATCACAATATGATCCAAAAATCCTCCGGAACTTAAAAAACTATAGGCCCCTGCCTGGCTAATACCTAAGGTCAATGCATTGTAGCGGTCTGTATCTTCTACTATTTTCTGATAAGACGAAGGAATAGTTGGTCCCACAACTGATATTTTTACATCATCGTTAAAATCGCCCAAAATCATAAAATTCGAATTTGGATAATTGGCATCTAAAGCGTCTTTTAAATATTCGGCATCGTATTTACGCTGATTGTATTTGAGCATATCGCTTCCGCTGTTGGCACGCGCATGAAGATCAATCAGGTTAATTTCTTTTTTGATTCCTCCAATATTAGTTTCAATCTTAACCAAATAAGGCAAGCGTCCTGAAGAGAAAAAACTATCATCATTAACCTGCGGAGTTTCCGTTCCGGGATAGCCCGGTAAAATTGTAGTTCCGTTACGAACAGCATCATATAAATCCTTAAACAACACCTCCGTACTTTTTACAGTAGTGGTTTGTGTGTTGTACAGCACCACCAGTTTCTGAGGTGGAAAATTAGGTTCCGGATCATTAAAAGAATAAGACCAGGAAGTGGAAATGGTTTTGTCAAATGTTTTTCCGTTTATATTTATTTTCTGGATCAGCACATCTATGGAAGGATCATCGGAAACTTCCTGTACGACATATACATCGGCATTTAGCTTATTCATTACTTTGGCAACATTCTCTATTTGTAAAGCATCATCAGTTGGTCCGAATTCAGTTCCGCTTTTATCTTTTACGTCGCTACCGAAAAACTCCAAATTATAGGTTACCACATCAAAAGTATCTGCTTTTGGTAAAGATGAACCAGTTAAAGATCCGATTTGTTTGTTTAGCCCCGTCCCCGTTACTGTTAATGTACCTGAAATAGTCAGCGCTTTTACTGACGGTGTAAATCTTGCATACAGTGTTTTACCTGTTACTGCGTCTGCAGCACTTACAACAATAGCGGATTGAAATAAAATATTGTCTAACGAAACCTGATAATCGGCAGGAGCCGTAATGGTAATATCCCCGTAGCCATCTGCTTTAAAATCAAACGGTTTACCGGCCGATATCGCGTTAGGGCTAACGTCTCCAAAATCCAAAACAGGATTTGAAGCAACGAACCCGGTTTCATTAGTAACAGCATAATCATCAAAAGACCATTCTGAAGCATTATTGGTTCCTCCGGCGGTAGTTTCATAAACCCAGGCGAGATATGTATGACTTGTTTTATAAGCCCCCAAATTGATATACTGTGAGGGTACATAAGTTCCGGTTGCTGTTGGAAAATTACCATTTATTTCTGTCCATGTCGCCGTTTCAGGACTGCTTTTCCCGTCATAATCAACAGAAACCAATAATTTCAAACCTGGCCCCGCATAAAACTTACGGGTGTAGAAAGACAATAAAGGAAACTGATTAAAATTATCCAGACGTAATCTTGGCGATATTAACCAATCCTTGCTTGCTCCGGTATCCGAAAAACCATTCATAAGAACCGCACCGGTTCCGGAATTCACATTTCTTGTAACAGTAGTCGTTGACCATTTATTAATGGGACCTGAAACATTATACTGAGTCCAGCCACTGTTTGTAAAAACACTGGCATCATTAAAGCCCTGTACATACGGATTAATTCCTCTTCCTGACAGCGTAACTGTTTTGGTTGCTGCACCGGTGGATTCATGTGTAATCTGACCTGAAAAAATGCCTGTTGCATTTGGAGTAAACTTCACATAAACGGTTGGCGTTGCATTACCTGCAAAATCAGACAGGTTATAGGTTAGCGAAGATTGAAAGTTGGTATTGTCTTTAGAAATTGAAAAATTAGTTCCCGCAGTCACTACGACATCATTTGTAAGATTGCTTCCCTGAATCTGATAAGATAACGTTTCCGAATCAAAATTTGCCTCAGAAAATCCCAGATCCAGTGAAGCTGTTGTCGTGGCTAAAGATGGAATTACAACACTTGAAGTCGTAACATCCACTTTATTTACCGTGGACTGAATATTGCCATAAAGATCTTCAGAAATAGAAAAAACAGTATACGGAGTATTAAGACTCAAACCACTAAAGTTTTTTACATATACCTGTGAAGGATCTGTAATGTCCAGAAATCCGGATTGTAAAGCTGCTGTTCCGGTAGCATCAACACCCGATTTTATCTGGGCAGCAGTTGGTTCCGCACTTCCTGAAGGGACTAATACATAGTAGGTTTTGGCAGCTTCATCTACTTTATTCAAAAAATCAAAACTGTCCGACAATATCGTACTGGCCTGTGGATAACCTGCCACATTTACCGGGGCTGTGTTATCGCTTCTTATATCTATATTATCAATCGCAAAAGAAGGACGTGAGCCCCCGCCTGAATTTTGTTTGGAAATCCATCTGATTTGCACAACAGGCTGGTTTTCGCATTCTGCCGGCAAGGTTACTTTGATGATTTTTACATTCTGCGGAGTGGTAACAGCTGTAATCTGTTTTACATCATTATTAACATAAGCCGTTGGCAATAAAGAAACGAAAGCAGCAGTTGTTCCAACACGATATTGTAAAACCATTTCATTTATACGCGTATTATTGGTAGCTGGCGGTATATCATACGGATTACGGATGGTCATTGCATCATATTTAACCTGAATCGCTGTCTGACCAATTGTTGAAAAAGCAAATCCTATAGCCAGGTCAAGAGAACCTGTATTCAGGAATCCGATCTTTCCATCATAATTATGAAAATTACCACTACTGGTAGAAGCATTGCTGCTCCCAACCAAAGGTCTGTCGGCAACCATAGTAGCCGCAGTGGCATATTGACTTGTACCTGACGGGTTTGAGGTCGACACTGTCCAGCCCTGAAAACCTGCCGGATAGGCTACTACTGTTGCAGCAAAAGAAAAATCCTGCGTGTAAGGCAAACTTTGAGCTGTTGGCATGGTCTGTGCCACAAGACTCATCGAAAAGCAACAAAAAAAGCTAAAAAAAGCGATTACGCTGCGTAAAGAGTAAATGTTTTTCATACGTTTGAAAATAGGGGTTTTTAGAAATCAAATTTATAGTCTTTAATATTAAGGGAATATTGTAAAATCTTAAACTTATGGTGCTCCAATGAGTGAACAGCTGCTCATGAAAAAGAAAATATTAGTAAAATTATTTCATTATTGTCAGCAACAACAGAGTTTGGCAGCATTTACATTATTCGAAAAATTTACCTACAAGATAGTAATTTATAAGAAATAACTTTAGATAATTATTTTTATTATATGAAAATAAACAAAAAAAAGACCCTCTACAAGTAGAAGGCCTTTTAATTCTATAATTCGAAATACAACTAAACCGCGGTATAACCTCCGTCGGCAATGATATAACTTCCTGTGGTAAATGAAGATTTTTCGGAACTTAAAAACAAAACCAGTTCTGCAATTTCCTCGGCAGTTCCCAAACGATTCATGGGTGCTTTTGCTGCAATTGCTGTCATTGCACTACTATCTAAATTATCTTTTAACAATGCCGTTTCAATATAACCCGGGCCAACGGCATTGCAGCGAATATTTTTCTGAGCATACTCTGCGGCAATATTTTTGGTTAGTCCGACAACTCCATGTTTTGATGCGGTGTAAGCGACACTATTGGGAGCGGCAACCTGACCGTGGATGGATGCAATATTAACAATGCTTCCACCGCCGTTTTTTTCCATTTGCTCCAATTGATAACGACAGGCGTAAAAAACACCACTAAGGTTAAGCGCAATAACGCGATCCCAGGACTCAGGCTCGTATTCGCCAGTTGGTTTGGCCGGACCACCCATTCCTGCATTATTACACGCAATGTCCAATCGCCCGTATTTTGCAACCGTTTCCTCTACCAGCCTCTTATTGTCACTTGCACTTGAAGAATCTCCTTTAATAAAAAAAGCTTCACCACCACTATCCTTTATAATTTTCACGGTCTCCTGGCCGTGCTCTGTATTTATGTCTGAAATAATAACTTTTGCTCCTTCCCGAGCATAGACTTCTGCAACAGCACGCCCAATTCCTGAACCTGCTCCCGATACAAAAGCCACTTTGTTTTCTAAAAGTGCCATAATCTTGTATTTTAATTAATACTACAATTTACGAAGATCCGCAGGGATGACCCGTTTAAAACAGGACTTTAAAATAACATTAACGCTGTTTGCCAATCAAATGTTATTTAAGAAAAAAAAAGGCCAAAGTCATTAAAACATTTACTATTCATCTAACTTCATATTTCCCCTGTCTTTATGATTTTCGGGATCAGAATTAGGATAACGATTTGGAGTGATATCAGAATTCCTGTCTTTGTTTTCAACCGTTTTTTTTGCCTCTTCTTCTGTAGAAACGCCACGGTTTGAATTTTCGCTATCGGTTTGATGTGAAACTTTTTTTATTTTTTCATTTTCATTTCTTGCCCGGTCTACCACCTCTTTGTTGCCATCTTCATCTGTCACCACTTCTTTTTGCAATTTTGTATCTTCAGGTTTATGATCGTGAGAAACATTTTTCCCTTTCAGTTCATCGTTGGTTTTTTGTACTCCGTTTATTTTTTTAGAGCCTAAATCATTAGTTTCCATATTTTTATTTTTTAAAATTCGTATCCTAATATTACGAATTCTATGACAAAAAATTAAATGCTTTAACATAGCTTTTGGATAATAAAATCTTCTTCTTTCAATTATAGTGAAACAAAACTATCTTTGCAGAAAAATTAAACATGCACCAGCACTTCATTCTTTTTAAACCTTATGGCTATCTCAGCCAGTTTATTTACGAATTAAAAAGAAAGAAAAAGCTTCTGGGCGAATTATATGACTTTCCGGAAGGTACCATGGCTATTGGCCGTTTAGATGAAGATTCTGAAGGCTTGCTTTTACTGACCACCGACGGAAAAGTAAGCGAACAGATCAGGAGTAAAAAAGTCGATAAAGAATATTATGTACAGGTCGATGGTGTAATCACCGCTGAAGCTATCGAACAGCTGCAAAAAGGGGTTGAAATCGGTTTTGATGGCGGAAAGTACATCACCAGACCCTGCAAGGCTTTTATCGTGACAGAAATTCCGGACTTTGGACCAAGAGCAAAAAAAATAAGGGACGAACGCCATGGACCAACTTCATGGGCTTCCATAACGGTAAATGAAGGTAAATTTCGTCAGGTGCGAAAAATGACGGCTGCCGTTGGTTTTCCGACTTTACGATTGGTTCGCGTTCGCATAGGAAATGTATATTTGCAAAACTTAAAAGCCGGAGATGTTCTGGAAGTTGAGGATTTTTTTTAATTAGATAATTTGATAATTAGACGATTAGATAATTAGATAATTTTTAGAATTCTTAACTTATAACTCATAACCCATAACTCAAAAACCAATGCTGAACGTAGTTCTTGTAGAACCGGAAATCCCGAATAATACCGGAAATATCGGACGATTGTGTGTCGGCACAGAAAGTCGTCTGCACTTAATTCATCCCTTTGGATTTGTAATTAATGACAAAAACCTGAAACGTTCCGGTCTGGATTACTGGGTACACCTTGATGTTACCGAGTATGCGAATATTGAAGAATGGATCAGACAAATTCCTGATCCCTCTCGTGTATTCCTGATGAGTTCGCATGCCGAAAAATCGTACCTGCAAACCGATTTTCAGGATGGGGACTGGCTGGTTTTCGGAAAAGAAAGTGTGGGTTTAAGCCAAGAAGTGCTGGCCCGTTTTGAAAATCATTTAACGATTCCGATGTCAAAATTGATCCGAAGTTTTAATATTGCCAATT
The DNA here is from genome assembly GCF_020991415.1 of Flavobacterium sp. ENC. GTDB lineage: Bacteria > Bacteroidota > Bacteroidia > Flavobacteriales > Flavobacteriaceae > Flavobacterium. The sequence continues at coordinate 54,974 of NZ_JAJMOY010000005.1, forward strand.
CTGTCGCTTTTGTGGTGGGTGAAGCTAAAAGACAAATTGGATTAAAGATGTAATGTGATCTCAGTTATTGAATGGTAATGAGATTTAATAATATTACGTAATTGTCACTTACTACTGTTCTTATAAAAACTGATCTCCCACCTAGCCCTGATGGGAACGGCATCCTTTTGTGGTGGGGTTCACCACAAAAGATATAGTGGACAGCAGGATTAGCTCCTGAAAAAAACCTAAGTAATAATAAATTTTCCTTTTTCGGCATCAAAAGCGATATGTTCGTCTTTGAACAAAGTGGCAAAACTTCCTTTTGAAATTAAATTACAAGGTTCATCCTGAACAATCAGATCAGGAGTCATGATAATCATTTCATCACTTAATTGGATCGCCAGATCGATATCGTGAGTCGAAAAAAGAATACACTTTTGAGTTTCCTGTGTGAGCTTTTTCAATAATTTGAAAAGGGAAACTTTGTGCAGCAAATCAAGATGTGTAGTAGGTTCGTCGAGAATGATCAACGGTGTATCCTGCGACAGTGCTCTTGCAATTAAAACTTTTTGCAATTGTCCGTCGCTGATCTCAAAATGTTTTTTAAGCGCCAGATCGCTGATTTGTGTCAGCGCCAAAGCCTCATTTACTTTTGTAATATCTTCGGGCGTTAAAGTACCAATCCAGTTCGTGTACGGCTGACGGCCCAAGGCCACTAATTCGAAAACAGTCAAATTACTGGGTGGAAGTTTTTCAGTCAGCACCAGGCTTAAGTTTTGAGCTAAAGCTAAAGGTTTGTAGGTATTTATATTTTTACCATTCAGAAAAACAGTTCCTGATAAAGGCTGCTGAATCCCTGTTATGGTTCTTAATAAAGTTGATTTTCCTATTCCGTTTGCCCCTATCAGCGAAATGAGTTTTCCTGCCCCGAGATTTAAATTCAGCTTTTGGGCAATAGTCACAGTTGCATTCCCGGACTTGTAGCCAATACTTAAATCTGAAGTAGATAGAATTGTTTTCATTTTTTTTAAGATGCTAAGGATTGTAAGTCGTTAAGGTGCCGAGGTTTTTTTGTTATTGGAAGTTTCTTTTTTTCAGTAATAAATAGACCACAACAGGAGCACCAATCAGAGACGTAATCGCATTGATAGGCAATGTTGTTTCCAATCCCGGTAACTGTGAGGCAATATCGCAAAACAGCATGATAATTCCGCCATAAAAAAACGTGCTCCAATATAAAACGACATGATTACTGGTCTGAAAAGTAAGTTTTGCAATATGGGGTACTGCCAAACCAATAAAAGCAATCGGACCGGCAAAAGCGGTGATGCTTCCCGCCAGAATACTGGTGGCAAATATGATGATTAATCTGGCTCTCTTATAATTCAGTCCCATGCTTTTAGCATAATTTTCCCCCAAAAGCAGCGCATTCAGCGGTTTGATGCTACCCGCACTTAAAATAAGACCCAGACCCACACAAACTGCCAAAATGCAAATTGAGGTCCAGGAAAGATTTCCAAGACTGCCTAATGACCAAAAAGTAAATTTCTGCAACTGCTCTGCGGAACTAAAAGAAGTCAGAACCCCGACAATAGCACTGGTAAAACTGCCAAACATAAGTCCGACGATTAAAATTGCCATTGTGTTTCTCAGTTTTTGTGCCACTACTAAAACCAGTAATAAAACGGAGATACTTCCTAAGGTTGACGCCAGTACAATTCCGTAGGCAGATACTAAAATTGTGTTTAGAAATGGCGGTAGAAAACCGGCACCCAGAATCACGACAGCTACCGCTAAAATAGCGCCTGAACTCAAACCGAGGACATCCGGGCCCGCCAGTGGATTCCGAAATAAAGTCTGCATCAGCAAACCGCTAACAGATAATCCTACACCCACCAAGACAGCTGTAATCGCTTTGGGGAGCCGATAGTTAATAATGATGTATTCCCAGGTTGATTTACTGGCAGTACCACCCGTCAGGCTCGTATATACTTCTTTGAACGGAATGGTAACGGACCCCAGGCTAATGTCAAGAAAAAACATGAACAGAAGTGCCAAAGCCAGTACAAAAAACAGGATTATATTGCGTTTTCTATGGATCAATTTGACTATTTTAATTTGGATGCAAAAGTAAATTCGTAACCCGGTAACAGGTCAGGATGAAAAATCTTGATATAATCTTTTAAAACTAAATCAGGGCGGCTTGGTGCCAGCTCATAATAGATTATTCCCCCCGTTGCCCCAAACTGACTTTCAAAAGTATAAACGTTTTTATTCTTGAAAGCATCAAACTGCGTGTAATGCGGATTTATTTTCCCAAACTCGTCCAGCGTTTTAAAGGATCCTGCTGCGATCCAGAAATTAGCCGTTTTGGCTTTGACGAACACTTTTTCAAATGACAGCCCTTCGCTTCCGGTTCCTTTCAGATCTGCCCATAAATAATTGGCCTGCGCATCCTTCATAAATTCTGCTACCCAGCTGTTTCCTTTCGCAACATACCAGACATCTTCATACATCGATCCGTACAAAACCGTCGAAGTGGCTTTTTGATCTGCTGCTAATTTCTTTGCCTGATTGTAGCTTAAAACAATCTTATCAAACAATTCTTTTGCTTTATCTTCCTTACCAAATAAAGCGCCGTAAAGCTTAATCCATTCTGCTTTTCCCAGTGGGGACTGCTCCATCCAGTCGGCCTGGATAAACACCCTCAAACCGCTTTTCTTCAAATTGTCCAGCATCGGATTGTTGTTGTCTACTCCAAACGTAACAATAAGGTCCGGTGACAATTCTATAAGCTGTTCAATATTTAATTTTTCATTCTGCCCCACATTTTTGACAGCACCTTTATCAATCAGTGCTCTTGTTTTTTCTGAAGAAACATAATCGGTATGGGGAAAACCAACCAGTTTGTCTTCTACTTCCAGCATTTCCAAAAACGGAATATTGGTTGTTGAAGTCACTACTACAGATTCCAAAGGCACTTTTATCGTCGTGTAAGACTGTAAGCTGTCCGGAACTTTAGCTTCTTTTTCTTTTAAGATATAAGTGAATTTTTTATTGGCATTTGGCCATGGATTTAAAACCGTTACTACCGAATATCCTTCGTGTTTCACAATAGAAAGCCCGGAAGCGTACTCGATACTATTTTTAGAAGTTTCCGTTTTAACAGACACTGTATCTTCCTTTTTTTTACATCCGGTAAGGAGCAAGAAAGAAAAAATAAAAATAAACTTAGGTAATAAATGTTTCATCTTTAGGTTATAAGTTTTTAGGGTATGGTATTTGTAATTCCTTCTGAACAGATGTGATTTCGAAGTATTACAAATTCATAATTACATTTCAATGATGGCAAAGGTAAACCAATTTCTATTTTTTTTGTTTACTTTTATTCTTACAAAATTAAACAAATATTATTTTTACTCACATGAATACCACAAAAACAAAAGTTTGCTTAAGCTGTGACTCTTCTTTCAGCTGCGGAGATATTTCTGTTGAAAACAAATGCTGGTGTAATGACTACCCTCCTATTTTTAATCTTTCTGAAGGAGGTGACTGTCTTTGTCCGGTTTGTTTTAAAGAAGCATGTGAAGATAAAATAGATGCCTATATTGAAACCCTTACCCCCGAAAAAGCCCTTCGGAATAAAGCCGCATCTTTACCAAAAACAGAACAGTTAATCGAAGGAATTGATTATTACCTTGAAGACGAAAAATATGTTTTTAAAGCCTGGTTTCACTTAAAAAGAGGAAGTTGTTGCGGCAATCACTGCAGGCATTGCCCATATTAAATTATTTTTGGTGCCTTATAAATTCATACATTCGTCCTTGCGTTAGGGATAGGAACGGCATCCTTTTGTTTTTTTCTTTAAAAAACAAAAGATAAAGTGGATAGCCCGACCGAAGGGAACGCCCTAATTATCATTGTAAAATTTATAATTCATACTCCAAAATGATCTATCTAATTACCGGCGGTGAACGATCCGGCAAAAGCAGTTATGCCCAGAACCTGGCTTTACAACTTTCGGAAGCCCCGCTGTATGTGGCAACGGCCCGAAAATGGGATTCGGATTTCCAGAACAGAATCGACAGGCATCAGCAGGAACGGGACGAACGCTGGACGAATATTGAAAAAGAAAAATATGTAAGCGAGATTGATTTCACCGGAAAAGTAGCTTTAATCGATTGTGTGACGCTGTGGCTGACGAATTTTTTTGTCGATACTAAAAATGATGTTTCCTTATCTTTGGAAGAGGCCAAAGCTGAATTTGAGAAAATAGCGAAACAACCCCATACCGCCCTGATAATCGTTACCAATGAAATTGGAATGGGCGTTCATGCTGAAACTCATATCGGTAGAAAATTTACCGAACTGCAGGGCTGGATGAATCAGTTTCTGGCAGCAAAAGCGGATGAAGTGGTGTTGATGGTTTCCGGAATTCCCGTTACTATAAAAGGAAAAAATTCCAAAACTTAAAAAATAAATTCCAAATTTTTAAATTCCAAATTCCAAGTCATACTTTATCTTGTGATTCCTTCTTGAAATTTGGAATTTAAAAATTGAACATTGAAAATTAATATATGAGTTATTTAGATGATATATTAAAATCACGCCGTGATACCAGACATTTTACTGCCGACGAAGTTCCTGAAGAAGTGATACAGAAAGCGTTACAGGCCGGCCATTGGGCCCCTTCGGTTGGACTGACGGATGCTACGAAGTATTATATTATTAAATCGCCGGAAGTAAAAAGTGCTGTTAAAAATTTGTTTTCAGCTTATAACACAAAAGCAGCCGGACTGACCGACAATCCGGAACAAAAAGAACACTACCAATCCCTGAAACTGGAAGCGATTGAAGAAGCTCCCATCGGACTGATTATTGCTTACGACAGATCGGTTTTAAATCAGTTTACGATTGGCACCGTTGGCAGTAACGAAGCCGTTAAATTCAGTTCGGTTTGCGCTGCGCAAAACATCTGGCTTTCGCTTACCGAACAAGGGTATGGAATGGGCTGGGTATCGATTTTGAATTATTATCAGTTTAAGAAAATAATTGATTTACCGGAAAACATGGAACCTCTTGGTTATTTCTGTATCGGGAAACCGGCCACCAATTATGACAATCAGCCGATGCTGCAACAATTAAACTGGAAGCAGAAATCGGAGGCTCCGGACTGTACGGAAATCAAAACTGTTGTGAAAGAGGAAGTTCCTAACTTTCAGTTCAATTCTCAGTCCACGAATAAAAACAAAACGGCTTTCAGACAGCTTTTACAGGACAAAATCGATTCTAAAACCAAACCCGTTGGCGCTTTAGGCATTTTAGAAGATTTAGCTTTCCAATTGGGAAGCGTTTTTGAAACTTTAAATCCAAAAATAAAAAAACCGAATATTGTCGTTTTTGCTGCAGATCATGGCATTGCAAATCATGGTGTCAGTGCTTATCCGCAGGATGTAACCCGCCAAATGGTGCATAATTTTCTGGAAGGCGGTGCAGCCATAAATGTTTTCTGTAATCAGAATAATATTGCGTTATCGATTGTAGATTCCGGTGTGAATTATGACTTTCCGACCAATGCCAAATTGATTCCTGCCAAAATTGCAAAAGGAACACAATCTTTTCTGCACGTTCCCGCTATGAGCGAAACAGAACTGCAGCTGTGTTTTGAAAAAGGGAAATCAATCGTTGATGATATTGCCAAAACAGGATCCAACTGTATTGGTTTTGGTGAAATGGGAATCGGAAATACCTCAACGGCTGCTGTTTTAATGAGTCTGCTGACCGGTTTCCCCATCGAAGAATGCGTCGGAAAAGGAACAGGAGTTGAAGACGAAAAGTTACTTCAGAAACAAAACATACTACAAAAAGCTCTTGACAATTATTCCGGTCAGGACCAAATCACACAGCAGCTGGCTTACTTCGGAGGTTTCGAAATTATGCAAATGGCAGGCGGAATGTTAGCCGCTTACGATCATAACATGCTGATTCTTGTGGATGGTTTTATTTGCAGCGTGGCTTTTCTGATTGCTTCGAAAATGAATCCAAATATTAAGGAGAATGCCATTTTTTGTCATGTTTCAGCAGAAAATGCACATCAGAAATTATTAAATTATTTAGGGGCAAAACCCATTTTAAATTTAGATTTGCGTCTCGGCGAAGGAACGGGCTGTGCCATTGCTTTCCCTATCTTGAAATCAGCAGAAGCTTTTTTGAATGAAATGGCTACTTTTGAAAATGCCGGGGTTAGCAGGAAGTAGGGAGTTTTAAGTCGCAGTTTTAAGTCTCATTTTTTATATTTATATCTATATGCCATTAATAAAAATTTATATCCATTTTGTATGGAGTACAAAAAACAGATTTCCCTATTTAGATTCTTTTGAATTACGTCAAAAAGTCTGGAATCATATAAAAGAAAATGCAAAAGAAAAAGGAATCTATATGGATCATATTAATGGTTATTCAGATCATTGCCATTGTATTATTTCACTGGGAGCAGATCAAAATATTCAAAAAATAATACAATTAATCAAAGGGGAATCCTCATTTTGGATTAATAAAAATAAATTGACTAAAAACAAATTTGAATGGCAGGATGAATATTTTGCAGTTTCCGTTTCTGAATCTTTAATTGACAAAGTGAGAGATTATATTAAAAATCAGGAAACCCATCACAAGAAAAAAACTTTTCAGGAAGAATATGATGAAATTATTAGCAAATTTGGGTTTCAAAAAGATTAGGCTAAATAAAATTTGGCTAAAGCCGTCTCATTGTAAATCACTACCCCCCAGATAAATCTGGGGGCTATTAAAACAACAAATCAATAAAATAAAATCTATACACAATCCATAATTCAATAGCCAACATCTTTAGATGTTGGAATACTATGGACAATCAAACTGGCTTTAGCCAAATAAACTTACCTGTGTTATAAATGAAAAAAGTAATGTACATGAAAATTTGGCTAAAGCCTTTCTAATTATAAATTATTTTCCCCCAGATAAATCTGAGGGCTATTAAAAAATAACCTATCAATAAAAAATGTAATCTGAAGTTAATCCGAAATTTGATAACCAATACTGAGTAAATTATTAGCCTTATATAAATCTCATAGCCACCCAAAAACAACGAAGCAATAAAATTAAATTTGAAGACAATCTAAAATCAATAGCCAACATCTTTAGATGTTGGAAAATTTATTGACAATCAAACTGGCTTTAGCCAAATAAACTTACCTGTGTTATAAATGAAAAAAATAATGTACATGAAAATTTGGCTAAAGCCTTTCTAATTATAAATTATTTCCCCCCAGATAAATCTGGGGGCTATTAAAAAATAACCTATCAATAAAAATGTAATTTGAAGTTAATCCGAAATTTGATAACCAATATTTAGTAAATTATAAGACTACATATAAATCTCATGGCCACCCAAAAACAGCGAAGCAATAAAAATTAAATTTGAAGACAATCTAAAATCAATAGCCAACATCTTTAGATGTTGGAAAATTTATTGACAATCAAACTGGCTTTAGCCAAATAAACTTACCTGTGTTATAAATGAAAAAAATAATGTACATGAAAATTTGGCTAAAGCCTTTCTAATTATAAATTATTTTCCCCCAGATAAATCTGGGGGCTATTAAAAAATAACCTATCAATAAAAAATGTAATTTGAAGTTAATCCGAAATTTGATAACCAATATTTAGTAAATTATTAGACTACATATAAATCTCATGGCCACCCAAAAACAACGAAGCAATAAAAATTAAATTTGAAGACAATCTAAAATCAATAGCCAACATCTTTAGATGTTGGAAAATTTATTGACAATCAAACTGGCTTTAGCCAAATAAACTTACCTATATTTTCAATGAAAAAAGAACTACATATTTTTTTTACCGCTTTGATGTTTTACACCAGAATTCCATGTCCGAAAAACATTGATCACAATCCGGAGTACTTAAATAAAGCTACGCGATACTTTCCGCTAATTGGTTGGATTGTCGGGAGTATTTCTTTTCTGGCTTTTTATATTTTTTCTCTTTTTCTGTCAGCAGAAATCGCAGTGATTTTAGCAATTATTGCTTCTATACTTACAACCGGTGCTTTTCATGAAGATGGTTTTGCAGATGTCTGCGATGGTTTTGGCGGAGGCTGGACCAAAGAAAAAATTCTGATGATCATGAAAGACAGTGCTATTGGCGCTTATGGGGCCATTGGTTTGGTTTTGCTTTTTTTGTTGAAATTCAAACTGCTTTCAGATGCTGTTTTGCTTTTTCCAATTGGCGATCGGTTTTCTGTTTTACCCATTTTCCTGTTGTTTGTTTCGGCTCATGCTTTGAGTCGACTGACTGCTATCAGTATTATTTTTACACATGAATATTCAAGGGATGATGCTTCCAGCAAGAGTAAACCGATCGCAAAAAGCAATACCTGGAAAGAAGTTCTGGGCGCTTTTTTCTTCGGACTCATCCCTTTGTTTGTTCTTTCGTATTTTAAGTATCAGATCCTTTTGGTTCTACTTCCGGTTTTCCTGACCCGTTATTTTTTAGCCCGTTATTTCCAAAAATGGATTGACGGTTATACCGGAGATTGTCTCGGCGCCACCCAGCAGGTTTGTGAGATCATTTATTATTTAAGCATTCTTTTGGTATGGAAATTTTTCTAGTTCGTCACACGGAGACTACCTGCGAAAAAGGAATTTGTTACGGACAGTCTGATATTGGTCTGGCTGAGCCCTATGACATTATTTTCAAAAATATAACAGACCAATTACCTTCGGAAGCTATTCTTTTTTCAAGTCCCTTGCAGCGCTGTACTATTTTAGCAAAACACATTCAAAACCAGATCAAAACCCTTTCGTACCACGAAGACAATCGACTAATGGAAATGAATTTTGGTGACTGGGAAATGAAAAACTGGAATAGTATTCCACCGGAAGAACTTAATCCGTGGATGGAAGATTTTGTAAATATCAGTGTTTCAAATGGAGAATCTTTTGTCGAATTGCATGAACGGGTTGGTATTTTTTTAGCGGAGCAGCTTTCAAAAAAAACAGACACACCACTAATTATCGTTGCACATGCCGGTGTCATCAGAAGTTTCCTTTGTCATCAGACTGCACTGCCCTTACAAGAGGCTTTTCAGAACAAAGTCGATTTTGGACAAGTCATCAAAATAGAACTGTAAACTTTGATTTGTTTAGAATTTAATTCAAAAAGTAAAACAAATTTGAATATTCAATAATTTTAACGCTATCTTTGCACGAAATTTAAGGTTGTGCTGGAATATACCAGACACATTAAAAGGGAATCAGGTAAAATCCTGAGCTGTACCCGCAACTGTAAGCTAAGTTCGTAAAGAACGCTTGTTGTTAACTACAAAACCACTGCTCGCTCCGGCGGGTGGGAAGGTAAACAACAAGACGCAAGCCAGGAGACCTGCCTTTATAACAAATATCGAACTCTCGGGAAAAAGAGTGTAGAAATTATGACTTTAAAAAAACGTTTTGCTTTTTGCCTGCTTTTGTTGTGCCAGATTCTTTTGGCGCAAAACGATTCTATTACCAAACTGAAAGAAGTTGTGGTATCGGATTCCAATCTTAAAAATTTCTCGAATACACAGTCCGTTCAAAGGCTGAGCGATTCGATCATCAATAGAAACCAGCCTTCCCTGACTTCTCTTTTAAATTATAGTACGGTTATTTATTTTAAAGAAAACGGCCTCGGAATGACTTCTTCGCCTTCTTTCAGAGGAACCACCTCACAGCAGACTGTAGTGGTGTGGAATGGTATCAACATTAATTCCCAACTTTTAGGACAGACTGATTTTAATACGATTTCGACGCGTGGTTTTAATTCCATTGATGTGAAAGCCGGAGGCGGAAGTGTGGTTTACGGAAGCGGTGCCATTGGAGGAACCATTCACTTAAACAATGACCTGAAGTTTACGGATACGTTCAAAAATGACTTTCAGGTTTATTATGGCGAATTCAATACTTTAAGTGCTGTTTACGGCATTACGGCTGCGACAAAAAAATGGAGTTTTGATGCCAGTTTTACCCGAAACAGTTCTGACAATGATTTTAAATTTGTGGGTCAGGATGCCCATAACCTTAATGGAGAATATTACAATAATACACTTGATGCCGCATTGGGTTTTAAAATCAACGCCAAAAACAGTATTAAATTTTACAGCGAGATATACGACGGCGAACGTCATTTTTCACTAACCTCTCCCAATGCCACCAAAACAAAATATCAGGATTATAATACCCGTAATTTATTAACATGGAGCAGCTCTTTCAGCAAATTCGCTTCCAATCTGAGAGTGGCTTACATTACCGAGCATTATAATTATTTTGAAGATATCAGCAGGGACGGATTCACCTCAGGAGGCGTTAAGAGTTTTATCGGGAAATACGATATTGATTACGAGTTGTCTTCAAAAATCAAGATCAGTACCATTTTAGATTATACCAAAAATGACGGGATTGGTTCCGGAATTGGCCGCAGCAGCCGCGAAATTGGAGGTGCAAGCCTTTTGTGGAAACACAATCTTACCGAAAAATGGAATTATGAAATGAGCGCCAGAAAAGAGGTTTCGGATGTTTATAAAAGTCCGGTTCTTTTTTCTGTTGGTTCGCGCTATAATTTCTCGGATTTTTATCAGTTAAAATTCAATGTATCGAGAAACTACAGAGTTCCTACTTTCAACGATTTGTACTGGGAAGGCAGTGGGAATCCGGATTTAAAACCGGAGAGTTCTTATCAGGCAGAAATAGGAAATCAGTTTAGTTACAAAGATTTCCGACTGACGGTAACGGGTTACGGAATGAAAATCAAGGATATGATTCGATGGCTGCCTAATAACTCCGGAAACTGGTCACCTGTAAATACGGATAAGGTTACCATCTATGGTGCTGAAGCACTTTTAGGATGGAAGAAAAACTTCAGCAAACATACTTTTGATTTTAGCGGAACGTACGGCTACACGGTTTCATTAGATGACATAACAGACAAACAGCTTTTTTATGTCCCTTATCATAAACTGACGGGATCGCTGTCTTACTATTACAAAAAGTTCTCCGCTTATTATCAGATCATGTATACCGGAGAAATATTTACCACCTCTGATAACAACCCAAAATATATTCTGGATGCTTATAATGTTTCCAATATTGGAGCAGATTATAATTTCAGTAAAAAAAATACTTTCAAAGTTGGCCTTAAAGTAGCTAATCTCTGGAATGAAAAATATGAAGCGCTGCCGAGCCGTTTTATGCCCGGGCGGAATTTAACTATTTATTTAAACCTTAATTATTAAAACATGAAATTAAAAAATCTTTATTTAGGAATTATTGCCTCTGCATTTTTATTTGCTTCTTGTAGTAGTAACGATGACGCTCCCGAAGTTGAAGTTCCGTTAGGTGCCTATGAAAATGGCGTATTCATTTTAAATGAAGGAAATTTTGGAACTCCAAATGCTTCTGTTTCTTATATTTCGAATGATTTGACTACGTTTCAAAACGATATTTTCAAGCTTGTAAATCCTTCAATTGTTTTAGGAGATGTAGCGCAGTCCATGACTTTTAGCGGAGAGAAAGCTTTTATTGTAGTAAACAACTCCAATGAAGTTGAAGTGGTAAATCGCTATACGTTTAAAAGTATTGCCACCATTACTACAAAATTAGAAAACCCGCGTTACAGTGTTGTTTTAAATGACAAACTATATGTAACAAATGCTATTTCTAATGCTGTAACAATTTATGATGCCAAAACGTATGCTTATATCGCTTCCATTCCTGTAGGTAAAACCACAGAGAGAATTGTGGTTGCAAATAATAAACTTTACGTTATGAATGGTGCTTATGGTTCTGGAAATCAGGTAACCGTAATTAATCCTGCAACCAATACCGTTTTGACAACTATAACAGTTGAAGAAGGTATTAATTCTATCGAAGAAAAAAATGGAAGTGTATATGTATTATGTGGAAATACTGCTAAAAGCAAATTATTTAAAATTAATACCACTACTGATACTGCAACTTCTATAGAATCTACCACTTTAAAAGGTGCAGCAAATATGGATATTGACGGAAGTAAAATTTATTATACTCAGGATGGAGGCGTATATGCAATGGACCTGACCGCTACAGCCTTTAGCACAACTCCTATCTTTACAACTACTTATGTTCAATATTCTACCTTTTACGGATTTGGAGTTATTGACGGGAAAATTTATTCGGGGAATGCAAACGGATTTACAAAAGACGGAATTGTTACTGTATATTCTCCAACCGGAACAGTACTAAAAACCTTGACTGTTGGTATTGGGCCAAACGGTTTTTACTCCAATAACTAATAATACTACTAATCAGGATACCCTTATAATTGCTATAAGGGTATTTTTTTAAACTAAAGCATTATGATACGAAAATTACTTTTTACTTTATTATTAACCACTTCGTTAGTCGAAGCACAATCGTATGCTCCGGCAGCGGGACAGGCGGGAAGTACTGCCATAGCAAAAACCAGCACGGTTTTTAAAGGCTGGGCAACCGGAATTAATGTGGTAAGAGGCCCTCAGGATATTGCAAATCCAACGGGTCCTTTGGCTTCAAGCGGTGATCCGAGTGGCGCATTAGGCGGAACAAGTACCGGCGTTGTCTGCTTAGGGGATGGTGGAAGCGCAACTTTAACTTTTGGGGTGCCAATTGCGAATGGTCCCGGATTTGATTTTGCCGTTTTTGAAAACGGATTCTCAGATACGTTCCTGGAACTGGCTTTTGTGGAAGTAAGCTCCAACGGGGTTAACTTTTTCAGGTTTCCATCGCACAGTGAAACTCAGACTACGACTCAAATTGGTGGTTTCGGGGCTGTTGACTGCAGGTATATCAACAACTTAGCCGGAAAATATCGTGTAAATTTCGGAACTCCATTCGATTTGTCTGACGTTCCCAATAATGCTTTGTTAGATAAAAACAACATCACTCATGTAAGGGTAATTGACGTTATCGGAACAATCAATCCATTATATGCTTCTCATGACAGTTTTGGAAATATTGTAAATGATCCCTACTCTACTCCTTATCCAACGGGAGGCTTTGATCTGAATGCAGTTGGGGTAATCAATCAGAAAACCTTATTGAGCGCTAAAAATTTCGATCTGGCTTCTGTAACACTATATCCAAATCCAACTTCTGACATGGTTTATTTAGATACCGATCAGCAAAGCAGTATTTTGATTTATGACATGGGCGGTAATCTTAGAAAAAAACTTCCCACGGCGCAATACAATGAAGTTAAGGTTGCTGATCTGACTCCTGGGATTTACTTCTTCGAAGTAACCATTGATGATAAAAAAACAACGAAAAGAATCGTTATAAAATAATTTTTATAGAATTAGTTTTTTGGATAATTTTATATGTAAAAAAGGCTTTCATTTCTGAAAGCCTTTTTAGTTTTTACTCTTTATTTTAATGCTCTTAAAAGTCCTTCCGGAGCTTTATCAACATACATTTGATTTCGGATTCCATTCATAGCTTTTGCGTCTATAAAAGCTTTTAATGCCTTTCCTCTGTCCTGTTGTACTTTTTTAGCAGCAGCACCGGTAATATTTGAGATTGCTGTATTTAGTAAAGGCTCAGAAGGATCTCCTAAAACCCCTAAATTAGAAACATACTCCAATTGGGTAATTGTTGGCTTAAGGCCATCAGTATATTCTCCGAAACCTGCAGCATTCACAATTTTAAGCACCAAAGGCTGCATGGCATATTTGTGATTTGGATTTACTTTGGTTTTTGTAAAGGTTTCCGAATCGTATAAGGTAACCGATCCCACATTTTTTCCAATCGTATAATCCCCAATCTGTACTACGGTAATATAAGGAGCCAGTCCGTTAATAATTAATTCACTTGCAGATGCAGTACCGCTTGTTGTCAGAATATAGATTTTGCTTAAACGCAGGCTGTTTAACGGTGTTCCGTTAATATTATCTACGAACCTATTGTTTAAGGACTCGGCATCCTCCGTTTCATAATAAGCATTAACCTTAGCGTTCCATTTTTCTTTAGCGAAAATCTGGTCTTTAAATTGTCCTGTAATCATACTGGCCAGACGTGTTGCAGTCTGAACCGATCCTCCGCCGTTATATCTTAAATCAAGAATAAAGTCTGTAATTCCCTGTCCTGCTAATTGTCCAAAAGCACTATTTAGCTGTGTATCATAATTGGCATAGAAACCATTGTACATCAGATAACCAATTTTATGGCTTCCGGAAACAATCACTTTATTAATCAGAATTGGGTTTTCATCCAAAGTCGTTTTAACCAGTGAAACAGTTTTGCCATTGGTTTCAACTGTATTTCCGTTAAACTGTGCTAAATTCAGGGTATAACTTTCTGCATCTAAAAGAAGCTGTTTGTAATTGGAAACGGTCAGCTGGGTTCCATTCACTCCTGTAAAAAGATCGCCTCGTTTTATATTTTTCGTTGAAGCATCTGAATTTGGAATAATATAGCGTACGTAACCTACAAGATCTGTTGAACTTCCGGGCTTATAACTCAGTCTAAAATCAATTCCGTCGTTTTTGGTAGTTCCCTGAAGTTCCTGCTCTAAAACAGTATAATCGGAAACAATCCAGCTAAAACGATCGATAGCCTCTCCTTTTGGAAATTTACTACTTGGTTTATTCAGTAAACTTTGAAATAAATTTTCAGGTTCAGAATATCCCGCTAAAAAGGAATTCAAAGCGTCCTGATTACTAAAGCGATCATCAGCTAAATTGGGAACATCAGCTTGCCATAAATAAAACTGATTCAGGCCTTTCCAGATAAAATCATTGATCTGTAAATCTGCCGGAGAATCAACATCATCCTGATCTTCACAAGATTGCAAAGAAAAAGCAAGTAAAAGTAATAACAATAAACTTCTTACTATTGTTTTCATAAAGTGGTATTTATAAAAGTATTAACGTAAAAATACTATCTTTAGTTTTAACAATATGAAGTTTATGCTTCTTTTTTTATTATTTTTTTTTCAGGTTGGCTGTAACAAAAATAATTGTGCCTCGTCTTGACTATATAAGCTAACCGAATAACCTTGATTTATGAATCAGATTGTTTTTATAGAATTAATAAATCCTTTCAAAGACAAAGTTTTTCGTCTGGCAAAAAGATTGCTTACCAGTACTGAAGAAGCCGAAGATGCCACTCAGGAAGTAATCGTTAAATTATGGAATAAAAAAGAGAATCTGGGCACTTATAATAGTGTTGAAGCACTGGCTATGACGATGACCAAAAATTATTGCCTGGACCAGTTAAAATCTAAAAGAGCCGGAAATCTCCAAATTGTGCATAACAATTTTACAGACCGTCAGCCTCAGTTAGATAAAAAGCTGGAAGATGCGGACAGTTTAGAATGGGTAGAAAAAATTATAAGCCAGCTGCCCGAACAATTACAAATATTAATTCAGCTACGCGATGTTGAACAATATGAATTTGATGAAATTGCGAAAATTGTCAACATGAATGAAACGGCTATCCGGGTAGCCCTTTCGAGAGCGAGAAAAAAAATTAGAGAATCAATGCTTAACACACACCGTTATGGAATTAAATAGAATAGAAAATATAATAGAAAAATACTTTCAGGGAGAAACAACTATTGCCGAAGAGAACGAATTAAAAGAATATTTCTCTTCACCGGATGTTGCGCAGCATCTGGAACAATACAAACCTATGTTTGGTTATTTCTCTCAGGTAAAAGAACAAAAATCGACGCAGGAAATTCCACTACAAACTAAAAAACGAAATGTGGCGTGGTTATCGATTGCAGCATCCTTTGTTGTTTTACTGGGAATAGGAACCTTTTTTTATGTGAGCGAAAAAGATGCAGCTCCGGTTGTAGCGCAATCAGAATTAGGAACCTACGACAATCCTGAAGAAGCCTTGGCGGCAACGCAAAAAGCTTTATCATTACTGTCAAGCAATGTAAATGTAGGTATCGGAAGTGTACAATACATTAAGGAATACGAACAATCAAAAAACAAAATTTTTAAACAATAATTAAAATATAATACAATGAAAAATTTCATCATAACAGTAGTTTTCACCTTTGTTACCACTATTTTTTACGGACAGGGCGCTTTTGACAAATTTGACGGTCAGGACGATGTAACATCCGTAATTGTAAACAAAAAAATGTTTGATTTAATGAGCAAAGTAAAAGTTGATGCAACCGATAAGGAAACACAGCAATACATTAAGCTGATTAAAAAATTAGATTATTTAAAAGTGTTTACCACTAAAAACCCAAAGGTTGAGGCAGAAATGAAAGCTTCTGCAGACAAATACATTAAAACGGCAGGTTTAGAAGAATTAATGCGCGTAAACGATAGTGGTAAAAACATCAAAATACTAGTAAAATCCGGTGCCAGCGACACTCAGGTAAAAGAATTGCTGATGTTTATTGACGGAGCCAAAAACGAAGAATCGGTTTTACTATCGCTTACAGGTAATTTTGACTTAAACGAAATCTCAGTATTAACAGACAAGATGCAGCTCCCAGGCGGTTCTGACTTAAAAAAAGCCTCTAAAGGCAAAAAATAAGATGAAAATAAGCCTTTTTACCTCAGCCATTTTAGCTTTACTAACTTTGATAAGTTGTGAATCTAAACCTTCATTGCAAAAATATTTTGTAGAAAACACAGACAACAAAAATTTTATTGCCCTTGACGTTTCCCCTTCTATTTTGAACTTAGATAAAGCAAAATTATCTGCCGCTCAAACCGAAGCTTTAAACTCTTTTGACAAGATGAACATTCTTGCCTTTAAAGCAAATGCAACAAACCAGACCGCGTTTGAAACAGAAAGGGCTAAAGTGAAAGTAATCTTAAAAGATCCAAAATATCAGGAATTAATGAAGTTTGGTTCGGGCAAAGAAGGCGCATCGATAAGTTATGTGGGTACTGATGAAAACATTGAAGAATTTGTAGTTTTTGTCAACAGAAAAGAAAACGGATTCGCAGTTGTACGCGTTTTAGGAAAAGACATGAATCCGAATAACATCATGACTTTGATGAGTGTTTTAAAACAATCCAAAATCGACATGGAGCAGCTGAAACCCTTGCAGCAACTGGTTAAATAACAATCTTACTTTTAACAAAAAAGCCTCTCTTATGAGGCTTTTTTTATTTCTGAAAATTAAACAGATTATTCGTCAGAATTCTTTTCGATTTAATTTTGAAGTGAACTAAATTTAGTTACATTTGAAAAAAATAAATAAATTGAAAAAAATATTTAAAATTCTTTTAACCCTGCTTTTTGCCTTTACAGGATTTCTTTTGCTCTACGTACTAGTAGCATATGCACTTTCAAAAATTACAATTGACAAAGAAGAAAACACAAAACCTGAAGTTGAAATTTTCATTCTCACCAATGGCGTCCATACCGATATTGTGATGCCGGTCAAAAATGACCAAACCGACTGGAGCAAACAAATTCAGTTTAAAAACACCAAAGCCGCAGACTCTACTTATAAATATATAGCCATGGGCTGGGGCGACAAAGGATTTTACCTGGAAACTCCTGAATGGTCCGATTTAAAAGCTTCCGTTGCTTTCAAAGCAGCGACAGGATTAAGCACCACTGCCATTCACGCTACTTATTACAAACAGATGAGACTGGGAGAAGACTGCAAATCAATGATGATTAGCAAAGAACAATACGATCGCCTGATCAACTATATTCACAATAGTTTTCAAAAAGACGCATCCGGCAATTATATGCCCATAAAAACCAATGCCAATTACAGCAAAACCGATGCGTTTTACGAAGCCAACGGAAGTTACAGTATGCTGCACACCTGTAATACCTGGGCCAATAGCGGCTTAAAAGCATGCGGCCAGAAATGCTGCTTCTGGACAGCAACGGATTCCGGAATTTTTTCGAAATACAAATAAAATCAATATAAACATGACACAACAAAAAACATCAAATGCCTTTATAGCGGCATCCTGGGTAGCTCTTGGAGCCGGAACAGTAGGATTTATAGTAGGACTTGCCAGAGCCGAAATGTTATTAAACGAAAAAGGATATTATTTTACAGTCCTAATGTTTGGTCTTTTCGCTGTAGTTTCCCTGCAAAAAAGCGTTAGGGACCGACTGGAAAATTTACCTGTAACAGACATTTATTACGGTATCTGCTGGTTTGGAACACTTTTATCAATTGTATTATTAGTAGTTGGACTTTGGAATGCAACTATTTTACCAAGTGAAAAAGGTTTCTATGCTTTTGCGTTTTTATTAGCCCTTTTTGGTGCTATATCGGTACAAAAAAACACAAGAGACAATATGTCAATATCTAATGAATAACATTTAAAGCACTATTAATTAAACCAACTTCAAAAATTAACCACAAAAAAAGCTCCATTTTCATGGAGCTTTTTTTATATGAGGATTTGAGCTTATTTACTCAAATACATTTTTCTTCTGGAGTACAATTCGTAGAATTGGTCGTCTTTTAAGTCATCAATAAACAGGATACTTTCTCCTGTTGATTTCATTTCCGGCCCTAATGCTTTGTTTACATTATGGAATTTACTGAAAGAGAAAACCGGCTGTTTGATCGCATATCCTTTTAATTGTGGATTAAAGTCGAAATCAGTTACTTTATTGTGTCCTAACATTACCTTAGTAGCGTAGTTCACATAAGGCTCTCCGTAGGCTTTTGCAATAAACGGAACCGTTCTTGAAGCTCTTGGATTCGCTTCGATAATGTAAACCGTATCATCTTTTATCGCAAACTGAATATTGATCAGACCAACTGTTTTTAGCGCTCTGGCAATTTTTGTAGTATGGTCTTTTATTTGCTGCATTACGAATTCCCCTAAGTTAAAAGGAGGCAAGGTAGCATTACTGTCTCCCGAGTGCACTCCGCAAGGCTCAATGTGCTCCATTATTCCGATGATGTAAACATTTCCATCAGCATCACAAATGGCATCTGCTTCCGCTTCGATGGCACCTGCTAAATAGTGGTCTAAAAGTAATTTATTTCCGGGAATCGTTTTCAACAAGTTGATTACGTGCTCTTCCAGTTCTTTTTTGTTGATTACAATTTTCATTCCCTGACCTCCCAAAACATAAGAAGGACGGATCAGTAATGGAAAATCTAAAGTGTCTGCTAAAGCTGAAGCTTCGTCAGCCGTTTCAGCAATTCCGAATTGTGGAAAAGGAATATTCAATTCTGTCAGTAAATCGGAGAAACGACCTCTGTCTTCGGCTAAATCCAATGCATCAAAACTGGTTCCGATGATCTTTACGCCGTATTTGGATAATTTTTCAGCCAGTTTTAATGCTGTTTGCCCACCCAGCTGCACAATTACACCTTCCGGTTTTTCATGCTGGATAATATCGTAGATATGTTCCCAGAAAACAGGTTCAAAATACAACTTATCCGCTGTATCAAAATCAGTAGAAACCGTTTCAGGATTACAGTTGATCATGATAGTTTCGTATCCGCACTCTTTTGCGGCCAAAACACCATGCACACAAGAATAATCGAACTCAATTCCCTGTCCGATCCTGTTTGGTCCCGAACCTAAGACGATGATTTTCTTTTTGTCTGTTACCACACTTTCGTTATCCACATAACGCTCTCCGTTTGCTTTTTCGATTTCAGCCTCAAAAGTCGAATAGTAATAAGGTGTTTTTGCCTTAAATTCGGCTGCGCAGGTATCTACCAGTTTAAACACACGGTTTACATTCATCTCCATACGCAAAGTATGAACTTCACTTTCCAGACAATTGACCATGTGGGCAATTTGTCTGTCGGCAAAACCTTTTTGTTTCGCTTCCAGCAACAGTTCTTTTGGCAGATTAGAAACTTTATAGGTAGAAATTTCTTTTTCTAAAGTATAAAGCTCTTCATATTGTTTCAGGAACCACATATCGATTTTTGTGATTTCATGAATACGGCTCAACGGAATTCCCATTGCAATGGCATCATAAATTACAAAAACACGATCCCAACTTGCAAAAGTCAGTTTCTCGATAATCTGTTCGTAGTTTTTATATCCTTTTCCGTCGGCACCTAAACCGTTACGTTTAATTTCTAATGATTGGGTTGCTTTATGCAAAGCTTCCTGGAACGAACGTCCGATTCCCATAACCTCACCCACAGATTTCATCTGAAGTCCAAGCGTTCTGTCTGCTCCTTCGAATTTATCAAAGTTCCAGCGCGGAATTTTTACGATTACATAATCCAAAGTTGGTTCGAAAAGAGCCGAAGTCGATTTTGTAATCTGGTTTTGCAATTCATCTAAATTATATCCCAAAGCCAGTTTAGAAGCAATTTTAGCAATCGGATAACCTGTTGCTTTAGAGGCCAGTGCAGAAGAACGGGATACACGAGGATTGATTTCAATCGCAACGATGTCTTCTTTTTCATCCGGTGAAACTGCAAATTGTACGTTACAGCCTCCTGCGAAATTACCAATACTGCGCATCATTAAGATCGCATAGTCACGTAATTTCTGGAATGTCGTATCTGATAAGGTCATTGCCGGTGCAACTGTGATTGAATCTCCGGTATGAATTCCCATTGGATCCATATTTTCGATAGAACAAATGATTACTACGTTATCATTTTTATCTCTCAAAAGCTCCAGTTCGTATTCTTTCCATCCCATTAAAGCTTTGTCAATCAAGACTTCATGTATTGGGGATGCTTCTAAACCACGGGTTAAAAGCTCATCAAAATCTTCTTTTTTGTAAACAATTGCAGCTCCGGTTCCTCCCAGTGTAAACGAAGGACGAATTACTAATGGGAAACCAAATTCCTGCGCAATTTCCTTTCCTTCCAAATAAGAAGTAGCTGTTTTTGCAGGTGCAGTCGGAACATTTATTTTTTCCAAAAGCTGTTTAAACTGCTCTCTGTCTTCAGTAATATTAATCGCGTTTACATCAACTCCTATTAATCTTACACCGAAGTCCTGCCAAATTCCTTTTTCTTCCGCTTCCAGACATAAATTTAAAGCCGTTTGTCCACCCATTGTTGGCAAAACTGCATCAATTTGTGGATGTTCCTTTAGAATTTCAATAATCGATTTTGTAGTTAATGGTTTCAAATATATATGATCGGCCATGGTTGGGTCGGTCATAATAGTCGCTGGATTTGAGTTTATCAAGATAACTTCAATTCCTTCTTCACGAATAGAACGTGCAGATTGAGAACCTGCATAATCAAATTCGCAAGCTTGACCAATAACAATAGGTCCTGAACCTATTATTAAAACTGATTTTATTGATGTGTCTTTAGGCATTTTATTTGTATTGTGTAGTTATATTTTACTGAAAAGCTGCTATAGTTTGTTAAAAACCAAAACATTACCGCTTTTTATTACTGACAAGGTATAAAAAAAGGCGATACTAAAAAAAGTAACGCCTTATTTATGTTTATAGAAACATTATTTTTTGTGTCTAGGTTCG
The DNA here is from genome assembly GCF_020991415.1 of Flavobacterium sp. ENC. Taxonomy (GTDB): domain Bacteria; phylum Bacteroidota; class Bacteroidia; order Flavobacteriales; family Flavobacteriaceae; genus Flavobacterium. The sequence continues at coordinate 76,441 of NZ_JAJMOY010000005.1, forward strand.
CTAGAAACAGTCAATTTATGTCTTCCTTTAGCTCTTCTGCGCGCTAGAACTTTTCTTCCATTCGCAGAAGCCATTCTGTCCATAAATCCGTGCTTATTTCTTCTTTTTCTTTTCGATGGTTGAAACGTTCTTTTGCTCATTGCTTTGTATCTTTAAAATGGTATCTAATATCTCTTTTCTGTTTTCGAATATCGTTATTCCAAAACCGAGTGCAAATATACAAAGACTTTTTTTTCTGGCAAGTACTTTAATAAAAATATTTTTAATTCATTTTACTATATTTGCAAGCACAAATATACATCTATTATGTTTCATAAAAATATTAAACTTATTTTGGCCGGACTTCTAGTAGTCGCTGGCGTTTGGCAATTTACAGAAAGTAATATTGGGAACGGAATTTTCCTTATTTTACTAACTGCAATTCCTATTTTTCTTTACTTTAAAAACGAATTTATCCTTTTAGCCTTCCTTAAATTAAGAAAACAAGACTTTGAAGGAGCTAAAAAGTGGCTGGCATACATTAAAAATCCTGAAGCTGCATTAGTAAGAAAACAACAAGGATATTTTAATTACCTACACGGAATCATGTTATCGCAAATGAATATCAACCAGGCAGAGAAACATTTCAAGAAAGCAATCGAACTTGGATTATCTATGGACATGGATTTGGCAGTAGCTAAATTAAACCTTGCCGGAGTTGCGATGTCACGCAGAAGAAAACTGGAAGCTACCAATTTGCTAAATGAAGCTAAGAAATTAGACAAACAAGGTATGCTGAAAGAGCAAATCACAATGATGAAAGAACAAATGAAGAAAATCTAACGATTTTTTAAATTTCAATAAAAAAAATCCTAAATTCCAATTGCGAATTTGGGATTTTTTTATTTTAGATTTTAGATTAATTGGAATTTGGAATTTAAAATATTTGGAATTTAGATTTCAACTATTGGAATTTTACAACCCTCTTATTCCTCCAGTATAATCGAAGGCAGATTTTCATTAAGCCATTTGTACTTGTTGATAATCATAACATGAGTTCCTCCCTTTACTACAATACAGCTCTTGATGTACTTAATCGGAAAAACATCATCCTGATCTCCGTGAATATGAATTACATTTTGATCCACCTGATTCCTCTCCCACAAAATAACCGACTCTACAGCCCATTGCAAATAATAAAGGTCACGAACCGAAAGAAACTTTTCATATAACTTAATCCGTTTGTTTATTTTTTCCCCAAACGAAAACTTGGCCAGCTTTTCTACATTTAGGAGCAGCTGCATAGGGATGAGTTTATAGGCTTTGGTAGTTTTACCAATTTTCATTCTTCTCGGAAATTCAAGATTACTTCTGACACTTGAGATAATAATCACTTTCCGGACCTCAATATGTTTGGTCATTTCCTGAACCAGAATACCTCCGAAAGAAACGCCGATTAAAACCGGATTCGGATGTTTGATGTTTTTGGTGATTCGGAGTGCATAATCGGACAATGGTTCTTTTGGAAGCGGAATTTCCCATTCCAGTAAACACATTTCAAAAATTGATTCATCCAGGTGAATCCTTTCAAAAATTGATGAACTTGCAGCCAGCCCTGGCATAAAATAAACCGGAATTTTACTCATTGGATCAAAAGAAATTACAATTATAAATCTTGTTAGAAAGTTTAAATTTACTTTTTTTACTATATGACTAGCAAATTTCAGACCGTAATATTACAGAAAAATAAAAAACAAACAGGCAAAGTAATGGTCAATGTAACCTCTGTGATGAAAAATAATTCAATATTGAAAATCAAATGATTACCTTTGTATTTGAAATAAAATACGATTAAAAATCTTATACAGAATTTTCTTTCATACTTATTTCAAGCCTCAACCCTATTTTTTTGAACAGTACCTAAAACACAAATTTGTTATGGAACACACAATTGAATCTATGGAAATCAAAGACAACACTTTCGCAAGACAATTTGAAACCATAGTACCGCAAGGAATGCTTACTGTTGAATATTCATTTCAGGAAAAAAAGATTTTTTTAACCAAAATCAATACCCCGGAAGGTTACGAAAATCAGGCAGTAATTGATGCACTACTTAAAAACATCATGGAAGTCATTATCGAAAAGAAATTCAGACTAATGCCGATTTCTCCGAAAATCGCCTTATTCATCAAAAAAAATCCAAAATACAAAGAATTGCTTCCTCCCGGAATCAGGATTTAATTTAAAAAATCCTTCACTACCCTAATCTCAACCGATCTTCATATCGGCATACCCGCTTCTTAAAAATACCGAAGCCGGGCAGTGATTGTATTGCACAAAAGTTCGGCAAAGTGATCTTAACAGCATAAAAAAAGCACAGGAATTACCCTGTGCTTTCTATTTATAAGTTATCAAAAGCTATTTTTCGATCTCTCTCATAGAATCCATTTTTTTGTGCGCTAAGAAACCGGCAACATCTTCAAAATGTTCTTTCACTCTTTTATTTCCAAATTCGAAAACTTTAGTTGCTAATCCGTCAAGGAAATCACGATCGTGGGAAACTAAAATCAAAGTCCCGTCAAAATCACGTAAAGCATCCTTAATGATATCTTTCGTTTTCATATCCAGGTGATTGGAAGGCTCATCCAGAATCAGCAGGTTTACAGGCTCCAACAACAATTTAATCATGGCCAGACGCGTTTTTTCACCACCTGAAAGCACTTTTACTTTTTTGGTAATATCATCACCATGAAACATAAAGGCCCCTAAAATATTTTTAATCTGTGTTCTTACATCCCCAACCGCAATACCATCAATCGTTTCAAAAATAGTAGCATTTTCATCTAATAAGGCGGCCTGATTCTGCGCAAAATATCCGATTTGTGAATTATGTCCAATATCAACACTTCCTTCATCGATACCAATTTCTTTCATAATGGCTTTGATCATCGTCGATTTTCCTTCCCCGTTTTTACCAACGAAAGCCACTTTTTGCCCTCTTTCGATCACAATATTGGCATCTTTAAAAACTACATGATCCCCATATGATTTTGATAAATCTTTTACCACAACCGGATATTGTCCGGAACGTGCTGCCGGCGGAAATTTCAATTTCAGGGCAGAAGTATCTACTTCATCCACCTGAACAATTACCAGTTTCTCCAGCATCTTCACACGGGACTGAACGGCATCTGTTTTAGAGAATGTTCCTTTAAAACGGTCGATAAAAGCCCTGTTATCAGCAATCATTCTTTGCTGCTCATCATATGCTTTTTGCTGGTGAATACGACGGTCTTTTCTCAACTCTAAATAATGGGAATATTTTGCTTTGTAATCGTAGATTCTTCCCATTGTCACTTCAATGGTACGATTGGTAATATTATCTACGAATGCCCTGTCGTGCGAAATTACGACAACGGCCTTAGCAGCATTCAGAAGAAAATCTTCCAGCCATTGGATACTTTCGATATCCATGTGGTTGGTCGGCTCATCCAGCAAAATTAAATCCGGTTTTTTCAAAAGGATTTTGGCCAGTTCAATACGCATTCTCCATCCTCCTGAAAACTCAGACGTCTGACGTGTAAAATCCTCACGTTCAAATCCTAAACCTACTAATATTTTCTCTACTTCAGCTTCATAATTGACTTCTTCGATAGCGTAAAATTTCTCACTTAGATCCGAAACTCTTTCAATAAGCTTCATATATTCGTCACTTTCATAATCAGTACGGACCGTTAACTGTTCGTTGATTTCATCGATTTCGGCTTTCATACTGAAAATTTCACCAAAAGCTTTGGATGCTTCTTCCATTACAGTGGCTCCGTCTGTCGTCAGCAAATGCTGTGGCAGATAAGCAATAACAGCTTCTTTCGGAGCTGAGATATTTCCGGTAGAAGGCTTGCTCTGTCCTGCAATTATTTTTAAAAGTGTTGATTTCCCCGCACCATTCTTACCCATAAGGGCAATTTTATCATTTTCGTTTATAGCAAAAGAAACATCGCTAAAAAGAGTAGTTCCACCAAACTGAACTGAAATATCGTTAACTGTAATCATTTAGATTTTTAGATTTTTAGACTGCTTAGATTTTTAGATCTTTCAGCACGTATTTTTTGAAAGCGCAAAGATAGATTAATTAGATAATTAGGCAATTTGAAAATTAGATAATTTTGAAGGTGTGTTAATTAGATAATTTTGAAAGTGTACTAAGCAGATACTTTTTACAACGCAAAACCCGACAGGTTTTAAAAACCTGTCGGGTTTATTGCAAATTAGATAATCTGACAATTTGAAAATTAGATAATTTTGAAAGTGTACTAAGCAGATACTTTAATACTATCATAACAAACAAAACCCGACAGGTTTAAAAAACCTGTCGGGTTACAAAAAATTATCTAATTGACTAATTATCTAATTCCTTTTAATCCTTCCTCCACTTTTTGGTTTCCTCAAAAACGTGTTCTAAGATCGCTGATTCTGTTTCATCAAATTCGATGTTTCTTCTGCCCATGACCAGTTTCGCTGTTTCAAACGCTTTTTTGGTGACATAAGTTGTAAAACCTGCTGCGCCTCCCCATGAAAAACTCGGTACAAAATTGCGGGGGAATCCACTGCCAAAAATATTAGCACTTACACCCACAACGGTTCCGGTATTAAACATGGTATTGATTCCGCATTTACTATGGTCTCCCATCATCAAACCACAAAACTGAAGTCCGGTTTTGGCAAAACCTTCTGTTTCGTAACTCCATAATTTCACTTCTTCATAGTTGTTTTTCAGGTTTGAATTGTTCGAATCTGCACCAATGTTGCACCATTCGCCCAAAACAGAGTCTCCTAAAAATCCGTCGTGTCCTTTGTTTGAATTGGCAAAAAGAACCGAATTTTTAACCTCTCCCCCTATTCTTGACCCCACTCCAACTGTTGTGGCACCGTATACTTTCGCATTCAGTTTTACCTGTGCATTTTCGCATAAAGCAAAAGGGCCGCGAATTACCGTACCTTCCATAATCTCCGAATTCTTACCTATATATATAGGACCGGCTGAAGCGTTTAAAGTCACAAACTCTAGTTTCGCACCTTCTTCTATAAATATATTTTCGGGTGCAATGGTATTGACACTTTTCGGTATTGGCTGTGATTTTCTGTCTTCTGTCAGGTACATAAAATCTTCACGGATCGCCGCATCGTTTTTAGAAAAAATATCCCACGTATGCTCTACCGTTAAGCAATCACCATTGTATTGAATAATTTCGTAGGAATCAAAATCTACTTCTTCCTGATTTTCTGTTGTAAAAAAGGCGATTACATCTTCTCCTTTAAAAATGGCCTGATTTTCTTTTAAATCGGAAACCATTTCAGCCAGCGTATCATTTGGCAAATACGCCGCATTTATCATCACATTTTCTTCCATTTCCACCATTGGAAATTTAGCAGATAAATAATCTTCGGTAATCGTGGTTATAGTAGAGCCTAAACGGGTTTCCCATTTTTGGCGAATCGTCATAATCCCGATTAGAATATCAGCTACAGGTCTTGTAAAAGTAAAAGGGAGCAAAGCATTCCGGACGGGACCGTCAAATAGAATGTAATTCATAAAATTAATTAATATTTGTTAAAATTTTGAGTTGGTTACCTGGCTCAAAGTTACAAATATTTTATTTGTCTCCTTAAACATGTTTTTCTCACGAAAGAAAATACAGCACTTTCTACCCTATATTCCGCAACAAATTCACCTGCTTTGTCTTTCTTTGAGCTCTGGCTGTTTAAAATATTTAATTAATTCCAATGAATAAATCACACTTGTAATTTTCCATTTCCCATCTCTTTTGATAAGATTCAAATACTTGCTGCCCCAATTTGTCATTTTATGATCTGCCCAAAAACTATAATCCATTGTTACTGAAGCAACCGTTCCGTCTTCGACGATTTTAATAGTATCAAACTTATCTTCCGTAGACTTATCCCCATACAAACCTCTCATGAATCCCTTGTAGGAACCCGAAAAATAATTACTTCCTGCTTTTTTCTCTCCTTTCGCCTCAATTTCCCTGGCCTGAGTCCTGTCTTTGTAAGCTGCGCACCAAACCACATTGCCTTCATTAAACAAACTATAAAACGCAATAGAATCCTTTGTTATAACACTTTCTGAATAGGCATCGATAATAGCCCGTATTGCTTTCTTATTGTCGTCTTTTTGCTGTCCGTAAAACGGAAAGGCCATCAAAAGTAAAATCAAAATCATTTTAAACTTCCTGATTTCTCTACTGTCTGCCATTGTTTTCTGTTTTAAGATTCAAAATTTTATTATTGATGATTTTGTATTCTATGGTAAGCCCTTCATAACCGTAAGCGTCGGCTTTCATTTCTTCAATTGCGCTATAACTTACCGGATGAACATTACCCAGCACATCTGACAGCAAGCCATGCAAGGCTTCTATATATTTTGCCTTATCGTCTTTGAGATTTGTCGAGTCTGAAATTTTAATAGTCAGGAAGAAACTATTCTTTTTTAATTCAGCTAAGGATTCTGAATTTACAAACCATAAATAATCCGGGATAAAGGACACCGTCACTACTGTAACTTCGGGCTTTTTATTTAAGATTTGACTGGTGAGGTCACTAACTGTTTTTGCGAGTTGTTGTGCTAAAGCGGGGTTTTCTTTACCGCTGACTTTAAGATGAATTGCTGGCATACTTCAAATATTTATTGATTATTGAAGTACAAAATTCAATCTAATATATCACTTATTTATTGATGTATGTTAAGAGTTTGATACGGCTTAAGGATTCCGGTTTTATACCTAAGTAAGAAGCAATATGATATTGCGAAATTTGCTGTTCGATCCCGGGATAGGTTTTACAAAGCATTTCAAGCCTTTCCGCGGCAGAATTTTTCAGAAATGAAGTTTCCCGCTTGCACTTTCTGATAAAGAAAATATCTGAAATGTATTTTGCCAATTTCAAAAAATGAACATCTTCTTCAATCAATGCGTTAAACTGTTTATAAGTAATGAAAGCTATTTCCGTATCAGCCAAAGCTTCAATATTGCAATTCGTCGGATTTTGGGTGAGGTAACTGGTGTAGGCGGTTACGATGCTGTTCTGAAGATAAAAATCATTGTTAAATTCCACCCCGTCATTCTGAATATAAGACCTGAGTTTACCTGAAGTAACAAATCCTATAAATTCACAAACGGAACCTTCCTGAATCAAATACTCTTTTTTCTTAAAAGTTTTAGTCTTCAGCAAACTACTAAACCTCTCAAACTGATTCATTTCCATTCCCAGCTTATCAATAAAAATATCTTTTAGAGCCTCCATTGCTTTTTGATTAGAAAATTCTATTCAAAGATAAAGATTATTACTGAGTCAAAATCTACCGGATCAATCCCAAAACCATTAAAAAAAATTACCGCAAAGAATGCTACGTTTTGTACTCTCAGCTTTAACAAAAGGCAAGGTGCGCAATCCTACTAGCTATCGCGATTGTATTGATGTAGCTTTTCAAACTTTGTACTTTGTAAGGTATTCTTAGATAAAAAACCAATCACTCTTTGCGTTAAAAAATATTACGGCATAAAAAAAGCCTTCCGTGTGGAAGGCTTTTGTATGAATAAAACAGCTTTTATTATTTAGCGTGTTTTGCATATTTAGTTTTGAATTTATCAATACGTCCTGCAGTATCGATAAGTTTAGATTTACCAGTATAAAAAGGGTGAGATGTTCTTGAAATCTCCATTTTTACAACTGGATACTCAACTCCGTCAACTTCAATTGTTTCTTTTGTATCTGCAGTAGATTTAGTGATAAAAACATCTTCATTTGACATGTCTTTAAATGCAACTAATCTGTAATTTTCCGGGTGGATTCCTTTTTTCATCTTTTCTTTTATTTATTGTTCAGAGAATTTTCGTTTTGAAGCTTTTTCATGGTTAGAAAAAGGTGTAAACCAATAATACTCTTTTTTGTTTAAAAATTTAATTATTTTTGAGTGTGCAAATTTACAATTCTTTTTTAATAAACAAACATTTAGCTCATTTTTTTTAATAAAATTCAAAAAGCTTTTTTGTCCTTCATTATATTGGGAATTGCTATATTTGTGGATTAATTTTAAAACATATAAAAATATGATCAATGAAGTTATAAAAAAAAATGGGATTACTTATGGTGTAATGATCGGAATTGCATCGGCATTAGTTACTGCTACTATATATGCTATTGATTTAAATTTATTCACTTCATGGTGGATGGGCCTTATCAGTATTGCCATTAGCCTGACGCTGTCAATCATTTTACTTTCTAAAACAAAGAGAGAACTAAATGGTGTTTTCCCTTTTAAAGAAGCCTTCACGACTTATTTTATCGCCGCCGTAATCGGAATCCTGATTTCTACTTTTTTTAACATCATCCTTTTTAATGTTATCGATCCTGGTGCAAAAGATACTTTAAGTGAATTAATCATTAAATACACAATAGGAATGATGCAGAAATTCGGAACACCGGCATCCGCTATTAACGAAGCTGTTGCTAAAATGAAACTAAGCAATCCGTATTCTACTATAGAATTACTAAAAGGATCTGTTTTCGCGATAGTGGTGAGCTCTATTTTCGGATTGATTTTCGCAGCATTTTTTAAAAGCAAAACTACACAAGAATAAAAAATAAATGAATTTATCTATACTTATACCGCTTCTTAATGAAGAGGAATCACTGCAGGAACTCTATTCGTGGATTATTAAAGTGATGCAATCTAACAATTACTCTTATGAAATCATTTTTGTGGATGATGGAAGTACAGATAATTCTTGGAATATTATTGAAAGCTTTTCAAACGAAAACCCCAATGTAAAGGGAATTCGTTTCATGAAAAATTTTGGAAAATCACAAGCTTTACATGCTGGTTTTGCAAAAGCAAAAGGAGATGTGATCATTACGATGGATGCGGATTTACAGGACAGTCCTGACGAAATCCCCGGACTGTATGAAATGATTACCGCTGAAAAGTTTGATCTGGTTTCCGGCTGGAAAAAGAAACGTTATGACTCTGTTGTAGCGAAAAATCTTCCGTCAAAATTATTCAACTGGGCGGCAAGAAAAACTTCCGGTGTTGAACTGAATGATTTTAACTGCGGATTAAAGGCTTATAAAAATACCGTCGTAAAAAACATAGAAGTTTCGGGCGAAATGCACCGTTACATTCCGGTTTTGGCAAAAAATGCCGGTTTTAATAAAATTGGCGAAAAAGTGGTCATTCACCAGGCCCGTAAATATGGCGAAACCAAATTTGGAATGGAGCGTTTTATCAACGGTTTCCTTGATTTGATTACCATCTGGTTTTTATCCCGATTCGGAAAGAGACCGATGCACTTATTTGGCGCCATGGGTTCCCTGATGTTTATTATCGGGTTTCTGTTGGCAGGTTATGTTGGCATTTCAAAATTGTATCATATGTACAACGGAATGAAATATAGCTTAATCACCAACAATCCCTGGTTTTTTATTGCTTTGACAAGTATGATTCTGGGAACTCAGTTGTTTTTGGCAGGTTTTCTTGGTGAAATCATTTTGAGAACCAAAAGCAATGAAGCGCGTTATAAAGTAGCCCGCGAGGTTAATTTTTAACGTAAAATTCCAACCCTGACAGGATTGGCATTCTTTTTCCGGTTTTTTTTGCCAGGGAAAGATATAACGGACAGCCAGCAAAATAGCGAAAGCGAACTGAAATAAACGGCTCCCGAAAATTAGTATTAAATATAAAAATATACGAATGATGAATATAGCACCTACTATTTTGAATGCTGTAAACGAATGGCTGACGCCTACATTTGATAACGAAACACAAGCAGCTGTTAAGGAATTAATGACTACGTCACCAAAGGAACTTGAAGAAAGTTTTTATAAAAACCTCGAATTTGGTACCGGCGGAATGCGCGGTGTTATGGGCGTTGGAAACAATAGAATAAACAAATATACACTTGGAAAAAATACACAGGGGCTTTCAGATTACCTGCATCAGGTTTTTCCAAATCAGCCTTTAAAAGTGGCTATTGCTTATGATTGCCGTCATAACAGCAACACACTGGCTAAGGTGGTTGCCGATGTTTTCTCTGCAAACGGGATTCAGGTCTATTTATTTTCAGATTTACGACCAACTCCTGAATTATCCTTTGCCCTTAAACACTTAGGCTGTCAATGCGGAATCGTACTTACAGCTTCCCATAACCCACCGGAATACAACGGATATAAAGTATACTGGGAAGACGGTGGACAAATTGTTCCGCCACAAGATGGTGAAATCATTGCTGTAATCGAAAACCTGGATTACGATAAAATTAAATTTCAGGCCAACGAAAAACTGATTCAGTACATTGATACCGAAATTGACAAGGCGTTCATAAAGTCATCTATTGAAAATGCAAGTTTTAATACTCCTGCTGAAGCAAAAGACAACCTTCAAATTGTTTTTACTTCTTTGCACGGTACCTCTATAAAATCTATTCCGGATACTTTATCACAGGCCGGTTATAACAATGTACACATTGTTCCTGAACAAGCGGTTCCGGACGGAAATTTCCCAACGGTAAAATCCCCAAACCCGGAAGAACCGGAAGCATTGACAATGGCTTTGGCTTTGGCAGAAAAAACCAATTCCGATATTGTTGTCGGAACTGATCCTGACTGTGACCGTTTAGGCGTTGCAGTACGAAACAATGATGGCAAAATGATTTTGCTTAACGGAAACCAAACCATGGTTTTGATGACTTCTTTTTTATTGAAACAATGGAAAAAAGCCGGAAAAATTAATGGAAAACAATTCGTTGGGTCTACGATTGTTTCTACTCCGATGATGATGGAATTAGCCACAAGCTATGGCGTAGAATGCAAAGTTGGCCTTACCGGTTTTAAATGGATTGCCAAAATGATCAAGGACTTTCCTGAACTTCAGTTTATCGGAGGTGGCGAAGAAAGCTTTGGCTTTATGGTGGGAGATGCTGTAAGGGACAAAGATGCTGTTGCGGCTACCCTATTGATCTGTGAAGTTGCTGCTCAGGCAAAAGCGGCCGGAAGCTCGGTGTATAAAGAACTTTTACAGCTGTATGTTGAAAATGGATTCTACAAGGAATTTTTGGTGTCCTTAACCAAAAAAGGAATGGAAGGTTTAGAGGAAATCAATCAGATGATGGTGAATTTACGCCAAAATCCTTTAAAAGAAATTAATGGCCAGCGTGTCATTATGGTAGAAGATTATCAGTCATCGATTGCCCTTAATCTTTTGTCAGGCGAGGAAACTGTCATGGATATTCCGAAGTCGAATGTATTGATTTATTATACCGAAGACGGATCTAAAATCTGTGCAAGACCAAGCGGAACAGAACCAAAAATCAAATTCTACATCAGTGTCAATGCTGAATTAGAATCAGTTCAGGATTTTGACGCAGCGGAACGTTTCTTAGACGAAAAAATACAGAATATCATTGCAGGAATGCAATTGCAATAACAGCATACAAATACATTTTCATAAACCCGGCATGTTTTAAGAACTGCCGGGTTTTAATGGTAAAAATCACCTAATGAGTAATTTCAAAAAAATAGTTCCTTTTATATATCCGTATAAAAAATACGCATTGCTAAACGTTTTTTTCAATGTTTTGTATGCACTTTTCAGCACACTTTCGTTTGTTGCCTTAATCCCCATGCTTCAGGTATTATTTGATAAAAGCAAGCAAATTACGGTAAAACCGGTGTATCAGGGGATTCTGAAAATTCAGGACTATGGTCAGGACTATTTAAGCTATTACATTACCACAACAAAAGGCACACATGAATCCGGTTACGTTTTGTCTATCATGGTGGCCATTATTATTTCTATCTTTTTATTAAAAAACTTAGCGGATTATATGGCTATGTTTTTCATTACTTTTTTAAGAAATGGAGTTTTAAGAGACATGAGAAATGCTTTGTATAAAAAAACACTTGAACTGCCTTTGGCTTTTTACTCTGAAAAAAGAAAAGGAGATGTCATTTCCAGAATTTCCGGTGATGTAAATGAAGTTCAGAATTCATTCCTGGCCATTCTCGAGCTAATCGTAAAAGAGCCTTTGACCATAGTTTTCACCATCGCCACTATGCTTATCATCAGTGCAAAACTAACCATATTTGTCTTTATTTTCATTCCGGTTTCAGGATACATCATTTCTTTGATTGGAAAACAACTTAAAAAACAATCTACCAAAGCACAACAGGAACAAGGTACTTTTTTATCGACTATTGAAGAAACCATTGGCGGCTTGAAAGTAGTAAAAGGATATAATTCCGAGAATTATTTCAACTCGGTTTTTCAAAACTCAACAGAACGTTTTTTTAGTTTATCGAACAGTATCGGAAACCGCCAAAACCTGGCTTCACCTGCCAGTGAGTTTATGGGAATCACCGTAATTGCCATATTGCTTTGGTACGGCGGTCAAATGGTTTTAATTGACAAAACGCTTGATGGCGCTTCTTTTATAGCATACATGGGACTGGCCTATAATATCCTTACCCCCGCAAAAGCTATTTCTAAAGCCTCATACGGTGTAAAAAGAGGAAACGCGGCTGCAGAACGCGTATTGGAAATTTTAGACCAGGACAACCCAATTACAAGCAAGGTCGATGCTGTCGAAAAAACAACTTTTGACAACAACATAACGGTTCAGAATATTAATTTTAAATATGAAGACGAAACCGTATTAAAAGATTTTTCCCTTCAAATTAAAAAAGGACAAACTGTTGCTCTTGTGGGACAATCCGGAAGTGGTAAAAGTACCATTGCCAATTTGCTAACGCGTTTTTATGATGTAAATGACGGATCGATTTCTATTGACGGAATCAACATCAAAGACATGAATTTACAATCCCTTAGAAGCTTAATGGGATTGGTAACACAAGACAGCATCTTGTTTAATGACACTATAAAAGCGAATATTTCATTGGGAAAATTAGATGCCACTGATGACGAAATCATCGATGCCCTTAAAATTGCCAATGCGTATGAGTTTGTAAAAGATCTTCCTTTAGGAATCTACACCAATATCGGAGACAGCGGAAACAAGCTTTCAGGAGGACAAAAACAACGTTTGTCGATTGCCCGCGCGGTATTGAAAAATCCTCCGATTATGATTTTGGATGAAGCCACATCAGCATTGGATACCGAAAGCGAAAAATTTGTTCAGATTGCATTAGAAAATATGATGCAGAACAGAACTTCAATCGTTATTGCGCACCGTCTTTCGACGATTCAAAAAGCAGACGTGATCGTCGTGATGCAAAAAGGACGAATTGTGGAACAGGGAACGCATGATGAATTAATTGCCCATAACGGAACTTACAATAAACTGGTAACAATGCAGTCTTTTGAATCTTAAAATATTTTTGCTTCAGCTTATAACTTACATTGATTCAAATCATTCTAAGCTGTATAATCTGTAGCATATTTTTTTTAGTAAATCTATAAATCTACAATCATGTATCTCAACAATCCAAACATAAAGCTGCCTGAAGATCCGGATACTATTGTTTGGAAATACCTCGACTTGTCTAAATTCCTGGATTTATTGCTTTCCAAAAAGTTGTTCATGTCACGTTCTGACAAATTCGAAGATCAGTACGAAGGCACCTTTAGCGAACCAACTTTTGAAGAAATTAAAAAACTGGCCGTAGACAATCCCGACTTTTTAAATTATTACAAAACACATCGTGAAAAGGTTGCGATAAGCAGCTGGCATATCAACGAATACGAATCCTTTGCCATGTGGCAGATCTTTACTCAAAACAGTGAAGGATTAGCGATTCAGTCTACCATTGGGAGAATACAAAGCGCCTTAAAACCGGAAAATAATTTCGACCAGTATATTGGCGAAGTAAATTATATCGACTACAAAAAAGAATACATTCCGTTTGACGATTTGTTCTTTCCGTTTTTGTTTAAACGAAAAAGTTTTCAGTACGAACGCGAAGTCCGTATTATCACAGACACCTCAAAAAGCAATCTAAAACTGAATGACGGTTTAAAAATCCATGTTGACATCAATCAGCTGATTGAAAAAATATACATTCATCCCAAATCAGAAAACTGGTATAAAAAACTCGTAATTGAACTGGTAGAACGCTTGGGCTTTGGAATTGAAATAGAAAAATCAGATTTGGAAAGTGATATTTTGATTTAGTTTTTTTTAAAGGTTCTAAGGTGCTGAGTTGCTAAGGTGCTGAGTTTTTTTTTTAAACCTAGATTATTTTTCAATTCTACAATAAAAAAAGCCAGTTAAAAATAATTTTTAACTGGCTTTTTATGTACAAAGATTTACAAATCTTAGAATCTCAGCACCTTAGAACCTTTATATAGGTTTATAATTCTTCACTTCCCATTTTTTGGAAGCCAGATCAATATAGTTATAATGCAAAACATCATTTTTGTCGAACTGACCGTTTTGATTGGTATCCTCAATAGTCCTGAAATACAAACGGCTTTTGGAATCAATTAAACTCCAATCTACCAATTCCTGAAAGTCTTCAGAAACTTTAGTGAAATTCTCTCCACTAATATCACTCAGGTACAATGTTTTAATATCTCCGCCATCAATTTTACCATCTTTATTGGTATCAGAATCCGCCAGAGTATAGACCATGATTTGGTTTTTAGTTTTATCTGCCACTGTTTTCAGGTAAGTAGCCGTTAAGATCAAAGCAGGTTTATCCGTGAGAGACCTAATAGAATCAGAATCTGTTTTTTGAAATTTCAGATTTTGCAGATACCCTGTAATTTCATATTCGCCTAAATTTGAAATGGTAAAACTCACATCGTTTACGCTTGAAGATCCGTAACGTGCTTTTGTTCCTTTTTCAAATACTCTCAAATCACCAACCGGATGAATTAAATAATCCGTTCCTTCCATCTGAATCGGCAAATCTGCCACTTCAATCTGGGTGGAATCCGTTTTATTTACGACACTTGCCTTATTAGACGCATCATAAATTACTTTTGGTTTCTGCGCTTCATCTTTGCAACTTACTAAGCTTCCGATGATTGCTAAGGCTATATATTTTAATGAATTTTTCATCTGGTCTAATTATATGGGATATCAAATATAGTATTTTTGATTGTATTATCCGTTTCATTTTACTTAAACGGGAATTTCTCAAAACAAGTATTTATTTTAAGCAATTTAATTATAATCTCGCATTCAGCTTAATATTAAAAACTCTCGACGTCATATAATTCGGAATTGCATATTGGTTTTTAGAATAAACATCCCTTACCCATGTATTGGTTATGGCATTTTGATTATTGAATACATTAAAAATCTCCACACCCACAGACAGTTCTTTAAAGTTTTTCAGCCAGTTTGTCTTCGCACTTTTGGTACTGCTGTCCACAAAAACTTTAGCAAAGCCAATATCTGCCCTACGATAATCGTTCAGTCGGTTCTGATATAAATAAGGATCTGAATACGACGGAGCTCCTCCGGGCAGGCCTGTATTATATACCAAATTCAGGTACATTTTAACGCTTGGGATATTCGGCATATAATCCTGAAACAACATGGCAAATTTCAAACGCTGATCTGTTGGCCGTGCAATATATCCTTTATCCTCGTAGTTTTCCTCCGTTTTCAGATAACCGAAACTTATCCAGGATTCGGTCCCGGGAACGAATTCTCCGTTCAGCCTGAAATCAAGGCCTTGTGCATACGCTTTTGCATTATTATTGGCCACATATCGAATACGAACATTATCTATGGAGTAGGTATTGACATCGGTCAGCGATTTATAATACAGCTCCGTCACCCATTTGAAAGGGCGGTCCCACATTTTGAAGCTATAATCATTACTGAAAACAATATGTACGGATTGCTGCGCTTTCACGTTCGGATTCACCACACCGTTCAGATCCCGAAGTTCCCTGTAAAAAGGGGGCTGATGATACAATCCTCCTGAAAGCCTGAAAACCATATCCATGTCCCAATCCGGTTTCAGCGCAAACTGCGCTCTCGGACTAAAAACGATCTGGTTTTTTCCTTCTTCCGAAGCGCCCGAAACTGTCCAGCTTTGAAAACGCGCTCCCAGATTACACCAAACCTGGCTGGAGCCCAATTCTGTTTTCTGATTCCATTGCGCGTAACTGGAAAATCGGTTTATTGTATTGAAATTAGTGGCACGAACATCCTGATAAGGCAATAAAGGCCCGGTGTAAGGCTCGTAAGGCTGATTGTTTTCCGGAAGAATTACAAGTGGCGGATTTACAGAAAATCCGGCCGAATCTATCACTTCCCATTCTATTACTCTGTCACGGATTGATTCTCTGGTATACTTCAAGCCAAATTCCAGCTGGCTGTCTCTCCACTCTTTAGCCCCTTTTATTTCTGCATTGGCAATTAGGGCATCCAGATCATTACGGGCATGATTGAGCTGCGAACCGATTCCGCGGGTAAAATCAACATCCTCAGGATTGGTTGTCCCGTCGGGATTCACATTTCCCAGTCGGTATTGCGCGAGAATATCAAAATGTTCCTCTTCTTTGGTATGAAACAAAGAACCGATAAATTTAAAAGTTAAGGTGGGCGAAACTTTGTAAGTCGTTTTCAGAGCACCAAAATAAGTATCGTACTGATCTTTTTCCCTGCCTTCATAATAAACCGCAAGTGCCATAGGCTGGTCTATAGTGCCAAATTTAGTTTCACGTGTTAAAGGCTGGTATAAATATTTGTTTTGCGAAATATTTCCTAGAAAGCTCATTTGCCATTTTTCAGAAATATCATAATTTACATTGGTCTGAACATCTACAAAAGTAGGAGTATAATTGGTTTGAGTATCCTGACTGTTTACCAGCAAACTATTATTTCGGTACCGGACTCCTGTCACAGCCGACCATTTTTTATTTTTGGAAACCGCATCGACAGACGCACTTCCGCCCAGCAAACTGGCTTCCAGTGAAGCTCCGAATTCTGTAGGTTTTCTGTATGTAATATCTAAAACAGAAGAAAGTTTATCTCCAAATTTCGCCTGAAATCCTCCGGCAGAAAAATCAACATTCTGAACTAAATCGGTATTCGTAAAGCTCAGACCTTCCTGCTGCCCCGAACGAATCAGAAAAGGGCGGTAAACTTCAATCTCATTCACATACACCAGATTCTCATCATAATTACCGCCTCGTACCGCATATTGGGTACTAAGTTCATTATTTGAATTCACTCCGGGTAGTGTTTTCAGGATGTTTTCGATTCCGGCATTTGCCCCCGGGATTTTCTTAATGGTTGCCGCATCGATAACCGTAATTCCCTGAACCCGTTTTTTATTTTTAGAAGACACAAAAACTTCCCCCATTTGTTCCTGGGCATTACTCATGACGGGATTAAAGACAAAAATTTCATTTGGTTTTAAGTTTACCGTGAGGCTCATCATTTTTAAGGAAATGTGAGTAAAAATCAATACCGCTTTTCTATTGGAAGGGACTTCAATTTCAAAAAAACCATCAGCATTGGTCTGAGTAGCATTTCCCGATGAAGAAATATTTACATCAGAGACAGGCTGCTTTTCATTATTTAAAATGATTCCTTTAATACGGGCATTTTGGGCAAATGAAACATAACCAGTGCACAAAAAAAGGAAAACGAATATTAATCTACTATAATTCAAGCGTTTTGATTTTATTTTGGTTGACTTCTAAAAAAGTGAGTTTCAAAGATAGCAGAATTACCTACATTATCAACTACTTCAATTTTTAAATCATTTGCACCTTCTGCGACAATCCCATCCTCAAACTTGTGCGTAATTTTTCTGGTTTTGTTATCATATTCCAACAAAATCCAGTTTCCGTTCAGATACCCGTTGTACGATTTTATCCCGGACAAGCTATCTCCTATCGTAAACTCAAGTGTTTTTACATCACTGATCCATTTGTCCTGAATGGGCTTATTAATTTTTATTACCGGAGCAATAGTATCCAGAACCAATCCGTATTGTCCTAATATTTTCGATTTAGCTGTAAAAACATCCCCTTTTCGGGTTGTTGCATTGTAGCTTCTGCTGTTACCGCTAATTCTTCCAATAAATAATTTATCTCGTAAATCTTCTGAATAAACAGAATCTTTTATGGTTATCGTGAAATTGGAATGTACCGGAACAACATCCTCGTGAATATAAATCCGGTTGTTTTTCACATCAAAATTCATATTAAAATCATCGTAAAAAGTACCGGCAGGAAAAAACACCGACATATTATCTTTTTCGAAATTGGAGTCTTTATTATAGCGAACAAAATATTTTGAGGTATTCGTTTCGGCACTAACAATTGGTGCGGCCGGATCGTATTCTATCGGTACAGTAACAGAGTTAAAATTTCCAAAATAATCCGACACTTCTATACGGTATGTTGAAGCCAGATTTGGATCGACAGCGATAATACCACGAAGTGAATCTGTTTTGATAATACTCAAAGGAAAAGGCGTTTTCATAAACAGTTTCTGCACGCGCTGACCGGATTTTTTATATTTCGGATAATCGATCAAAGCATTTACATAACGCATTTCATCAAACGAATAGGTATTAAACTGATAGTTGTAGTTTTGGTTTCCGTTTAAAAAAGTACTCACATTAAAGACTCCGTTTTTATTATTGGAAACATCGTCAAAATCTACAGCAGAGATCCCGAAACCGATTTTGCCATTTGCTTTTACTTTACCAGCCAGGTAGGTTCCGTCTTTCTGAAGTGCAAGACTCAGTAATAGCGGCTGTTTTGACTGGTTTACAACTGTATTTTCTGCAACAGGATAAACATATAAACTCGAGATGGTTGGTTTTTTACTGTCTTTTATATTCTGATCAAAACCAAAAAACATCGGATTAATCACAAATTCCGTTTTAGAATCACGGATTTCAAAATGCAGGTGAGGGCCTTCAGAAGATCCGGTATTTCCGGAAAGCGCAATCAGTTGTCCCTTTGTAACAGGTAACTCTTCTGGTTTTGGGAACAATTCGATTTCAAAAGACTGTCCGGCATACTGCGCCTTCTGAACATAATCCTGAATTGGGCCAATAGCAATTTGCAAATGCCCGTAAACAGAAGTATATCCATTTGGATGTGTGATATAGATACATTTGCCATTACCGAAAGTCGACATTTTTATTCTGGAAACATATCCATCGGCAACTGCGTAAACATTTAAACCTTCTCGCTGATTGGTTTTCAAATCGAAACCCGCATGGAAATGATTCGGTCTCAACTCCCCGAAATTACCGGAAAGCTGCATTGGAATATCAAGAGGCGGACGAAAATAATCTTTAGGATATTGTGTCTGAGCAAAAATAAAATTACAGAAAAACAGTGTAAGTAGTGAAAATCTCATAAGCAACATTTTTGCTAAGATAAAAAATTACGAAGCCAAAACCGAGTAAAACGCTACAAAAATACAATTCATTGAATTTCATATATTTGTCTATTTTTAATGCAAAAAAAGCGATAAAAAATTGCATTAATAAAAAGGAATACTAACTTTGTATGATTAAGTAATGAATAGGATTTATAATGAGTGTAATTGCCGAAATAATTGATACTCTTGAATATAAAATCGAAAAGCTTTTTGAAAAGTCAAAAGGATTAGAGAAAAACAATCAGGAACTTAGATTACAACTAGCCAAAGCTGCGCAAATTATCCAGAAACAATCTGAAGAAATGGAAGCTTTGAGAAAGCAATATGAGACACTTAAAATAGCCAATTCGTTGCTTGGCAGCGACAATAACAAGAGAGAGACAAAGCTTAAAATAAATTCATTAATTCGCGAAATTGATTACTGTATAGCACAATTATCAGACTAGAAACATGGACGAAAAGCTTAGAATTAAAATATCAATTGCAGATCGGGTATACCCATTAACAGTAGAACCGAATCAGGAAGAAGGGCTAAGAAGCGCTTCTAAGAAAATTGATGTGATGATCAAGCAATTTGAAGAAAGTTATGCGGTCCGCGACAAGCAGGATGTACTGGCCATGTGTGCCTTGCAGTTTGCTTCACAAGTAGAACAAAAACAAATTGACTACACTATCGATAGCGAGGATATCGAAAGAATTAAAAGATTAAATTTGCTTTTAGATCAATATCTCGAAAATTAAACGTTCTTTACAGAAACTAAGATACTGCCTACATTAGTTCATTTTTGGTAAACTCAACACTAACAATTTAGAATGAGCGAATCATCACTACTAAAGCATGCCACGCTTTTTGCGAGGAAACTTGAACAGTGAGTTAGCTCAAAACTTGTCTTTACGAG
The DNA here is from genome assembly GCF_020991415.1 of Flavobacterium sp. ENC. Classification (GTDB taxonomy): domain Bacteria; phylum Bacteroidota; class Bacteroidia; order Flavobacteriales; family Flavobacteriaceae; genus Flavobacterium. The sequence continues at coordinate 96,722 of NZ_JAJMOY010000005.1, forward strand.
TTTATTCAAGCAATTAATGTAGGCTTTTTTTATATATAAATTTTAACAAACATGGACATCATAACGATCATTATTTCAGGTATCGTCGGAATTGCAGCGGGGTTTGCAATTGCTAAAGTTATCGAAAAAAGCAATATTTCTAATCTAATCAAAAACGCCAAAAAGGAAGCGGCTTCAATTTTAAAAGACGCTAATTTAGAAGCTGAAAATATTAAAAAAGACAAAATTCTTCAGGCAAAAGAACGTTTTATCGAATTAAAATCCGAGCACGAACAAGTGATTTTAGCACGCGATAAAAAAGTAGCCGAAGTAGAAAAAAGAGTCAGAGACAAAGAATCACAAATCTCAAATGAGCTTTCAAAAGCCAAAAAAGTAAATGATGATTTTGAAGCTAAAACTCAGGAATACAACAGCAAAATTGAACTTTTAGACAAAAAACAAACTGAAGTTGACAAATTACATAAAAGTCAATTGCAACAGCTTGAAGTAATTTCAGGACTTTCTGCAGAAGAAGCAAAAGAACAATTGGTAGAAGGCTTAAAAGCGGAAGCCAAGAGCAAAGCGATGTCTCATATTCAGGATACGATTGAAGAGGCAAAACTTACTGCACAGCAGGAAGCTAAAAAAATCATCATCAATACCATTCAGAGAGTTGGAACTGAAGAAGCAGTAGAGAATTGCGTTTCTGTTTTCAACATTGAATCGGATGATGTAAAAGGTAGAATTATTGGCCGTGAAGGTCGTAACATCAGAGCGCTTGAAGCTGCAACCGGAGTGGAAATCATTGTTGACGATACACCGGAAGCAATTATCCTTTCCTGTTTTGACCCTGTTCGTAGAGAAATTGCACGTTTGTCATTACACAAACTGGTAACTGACGGACGTATTCACCCGGCAAGAATTGAAGAAGTGGTTGCTAAAACAGCCAAACAAATTGATGACGAAATCATTGAAGTGGGTAAACGTACGGTGATCGACTTAGGAATTCACGGATTACATCCTGAACTGATAAAAGTCGTTGGCCGAATGAAATACCGTTCTTCTTACGGACAAAATCTATTACAACACTCCAGAGAAGTTTCTAAACTTTGTGGTATCATGGCAGCTGAATTAGGCTTAAATGTAAAACTGGCCAAAAGAGCCGGTTTACTTCACGATATTGGTAAAGTTCCGGACACTGAAAGTGATTTACCTCACGCATTATTAGGAATGCAATGGGCTGAGAAATATGGGGAAAAAGAAGAAGTTTGCAACGCGATTGGAGCCCACCACGACGAGATTGAAATGAAATCATTATTATCTCCGATTGTTCAGGTTTGTGATGCTATCTCAGGTGCAAGACCAGGTGCAAGACGTCAGGTTTTAGATTCTTACATTCAGCGTTTGAAAGATCTTGAGGAAGTAGCTTACGGATTCAGCGGTGTCAAAAATGCTTATGCGATCCAGGCAGGTAGAGAACTTCGTGTAATCGTTGAAAGCGAAAAAGTTTCTGATGACAATGCAGCCAACTTATCTTTTGAGATTTCACAAAAAATCCAAACCGAAATGACTTATCCGGGTCAGGTAAAAGTAACCGTAATCAGGGAAACAAGGGCAGTTAACATTGCGAAGTAATCTAAGAATTCATATAAACAACAAAGGCTGCCTTTTTAAAGACAGCCTTTGTTGTTTATAGTATTAAAATTATTCTTTTACATATCATTAAATACAATTTTAAAGCTCGTCCCTACTCCTACTTCACTTTCAACAAAAACAGTTCCTTTCATCGCTTCGATTTGATTTCGGGTAATGTACAATCCAATACCGCGGGCTTCCTGATGCTTATGGAATGTCTTATACATCCCGAATAATAAATCGCCGTACACCGCGAGATCAATTCCCAGGCCGTTATCTGTAATCTTCAGTGATTTGTATCCCTCGGGTTCGATTCCAAAATCAAAAACAATGACAGGATCCCTGTCCGGATGCGCATATTTTATGGCATTTGTGGTAAAATTCAATAAAACACTTTCCAGATATGCCGGGTTAAAATTTATGGTCAGGTATTGCGGAACATTGTTTACAATAGTTACATTTTTTTGTTTGTCATATCCTTTTATCGTAAAACTGGTTTTCTCAATATATTCACTAAGTTTCAAAGGAACCACTACAATATTGATATTGCTTTGTGTTTTTACAATCTGCGTCAGATTCGAAATGGTTTCATTCAGATCATTGGAAACCGTTCGCAAATGCTGCAGCATTTCATTGACCGTCAGTTTATCCACGTCGGCATCTATAAAGTCCAGAATCGATTTTATATTACCGGCTTGTGTATTCAGATTATGCGAAACAATATGGGAAAAATTCAGTAAGCGACTGTTCTGGTCGCTGTAAAGCTTCATTGTTTTAAGAAGTTCCAGCTCTTTTTCTTTCTGTAAAGAGACATCGGTGTGCGTTCCGATAACACGCAAAGGCTTTCCCTTTTCATCTCTTTTGATTACTTTTCCCCTGTCTAATATCCATTTGTAATTACCGCTTGAAGTCATTACCCGATGGTAGTTTTCATAATACGGGATCTTATTATCAAAGTGCTCCTGAATGTCTGAATAGTATTTCGGCAAATCATCGGGATGCACAATTTTATCCCAGCGTTCCGGATCATCAAAAATATCTGCTGACTCTAATTCTAAAATTTTAAGGGATAAGGAAGAATAAAAAACACTGTTGGTGACCATATCCCAATCCCAAATACCCGCTGTTGCGGCTTCGAGTGCAAATTGAAAACGTTCTTCTGAAATGCGGAGTTTTTCTTCCTTGTCTTTTAAATCTGTAATATCAGAAACATGTCCAAAAAAACTAACACAGCCATCCGGAGCCAATTCAGTTTTAGAGGAAATTTTAAACCAGCGCAATCCTTTTTTAGGAAGGACCGCCCTAAACTCGATATCCCAGGGCTTTACTTCTTTTCTGGCTTTTACCAGAGACTGAAAGAACATTTCCCTGTCGGGAGAAAATATCCGGTCGTAAATAACAAATATAATATCGGTCGTAAAATCACTTACGGAAAGCTCAAAAATATCATCAGCTGCTTTACTGATAAGTGGAAAAGAATACTTATTATCGCAGTCAATAACAAACTGAAAGATTAAATCCGGAATTTCGGCGAATAATTTCCTGTAAAAATTATTTACTTCTAAGCAATCTTCATTTTCATATAAATCAAAAACCATACATCACTTATTTTTTAATTTGAATTATTCCGCCTTATTCAATCCAAAGAAAGAAAAATAAGGTTATGACTCTTCCTTCTTACTAAAATAGGATACAAGATATTAAAATTTAAAAAGAAAAACGGCTGTTTGTTAAAATTATTGCCCGAAATTATTTCCTCGGATGAAAAGAATGTATCACTTCTTTGAGGAAACTTCTGTCTAAGTGAACATAAATTTCCGTGGTTGTAATAGACTCATGTCCAAGCATTAACTGAATAGATCTTAAATCTGCACCATTCTCGAGTAAGTGCGTGGCAAACGAATGGCGCAAAGTATGGGGACTAATTTTTTTATTTAAACCGACTTTAACAGCCAGGTCTTTTATAATGGCAAAAATCATGGATCTTGTAAGCTGGCTTCCTCTTCGGTTTAAAAACAGCGTATCCTCAAAGCCTTTTTTAATGTTAAGTTCGCTTCTTACTGCATTCTGATAAATCCGAATGTATTTTTCCGTCAGCTTGCCAATCGGGACAAACCGTTCTTTGTTTCCTTTACCGGTGATTTTAACGAAGCCTTCCTCAAAATACAAGTCAGAAATCTTAAGGGAAACCAGTTCCGAAACACGAAGTCCGCAACCGTAAAGCGTTTCTAAAATCGCACGGTTTCGTTCTCCTTCATTCGAACTCAGATCAATAGCGGCAATCAGGGAGTCGATTTCCTGAACCGATAGGGTATCCGGCAGTTTACGTCCGGTTTTTGGGGTTTCTATCAATTCCAGTGGGTTGTCTTTTCGATAATCCTCAAAAACCAAATAATTAAAAAAGCTTTTCAATCCCGAAATAATGCGCGCCTGAGAACGCGGATTAACTTCTTTTGAAACGGCATAAATGAACTGCTGAACGGTTTCATCAGTAATCTTTAAAGGTGAAACTTCAATCTGATTCGTTTCTAAAAAAAGACACAACCGTTCAATATCAAAACCATAATTCTCAATAGTATTTTTAGACAAACCTCTCTCGATTCGCAAATAGGATTGATAATCTTTTATGTAGGTATTCCATTTCATACGCGCAAAGTAAAACATTTTTAGGCATAAAAAAACCTTCTTAGAAATAAGAAGGTTTTAAAAATATTTCAATTCAGATTAGAATTTATAAGCTAAAGAAAGCGCAAGGTTACTATTTTTTGCACTGTCGTAATAATCACCTTCATCTTCAATATCTGCATCATCAGCAAGAGGTGATAAACCAATTGTATAACGAAGATTAATAGAAAGATTATCAGTAAAATTATATCCAGCACCTAAGTTAAAACCTAAATCTACACTCTTGAAAGAATCTTTAACATCTTCACCATCTAATTTTGCAGATAGTAAAACTCCAAGTTGAGGACCTGCTTCAACACTAAATTTTTCTACTATGTAATATTTTGCTAAAACAGGAATATTTAAATAATTTGTTTTAACATCAAAATCTCCTCCAAATCCACCTTCAATCGTAGTTCCCTGAGTAGAAAACAAAAGTTCTGGCTGAATCGCTAATTTTTCAATAATTTTAATTTCGGCAAAACCTCCAACGTGGAAACCTACTAAAGATTTGGTATCTTCAACATCTCCGCCTGCCCAATTTGAAAGGTTTAAACCTCCTTTTACCCCAAATCTTGTTTTCTGAGCATTTGCAAATCCAAATACTAAAATCGCCATAATTGATAAAACAATTTTTTTCATTTTTTTATTTTGTTAAAGTTTAGAAAACAAACGTATAAAACACATGTTAAAATTCCTAATAAATTAAATTAAAAAACAATTATCAAAAAGTAAAAGAAATGAATCATTCAATTTTCTAGAAGCCTGATTTAAAATATATTAGTATTATTATTCTCACTAAATCAATAATCAAATAAGAGTTACGGACATCTAAAAATTAACAATTAAAATCTCTCAAATTAAAAAACGACAGATAACTTTTAGATAAAAACAATAAGATCTTTATAAATATAATAAAGACTACACACAACTCATAATATACTTATTATCAATATATTAAAAACATATAAAAAGTATTTTATTAAATAAAAAAGCAAAGAAGTGTGAATTTTAATAAAAATTTTAACTAAAACATAAAACAATAAAAATCATAATAAGTAGTTTTGAACTGTTAATAACATTTAAAAACAAATACCAAACTTTAAAAACATTTTTATGAAAAAGATACTTTTAGCAGCTGCATTGTTCATCGCAACATCAGCAACAATTCAGGCTCAATTATTACAAATCGGAGCTAAAGCGGGGGTTAACTTTGCCAGTCAGACAGGAGATGCATCTTTAAACGGTGTAGCATTCGATAAAGACGGAATTACCAGCTATCATGTAGGTGTAGTCGCTGAAATCAAATTATTGGAAAAATTCTCTATTCAGCCAGAGCTTTTGTACTCTACACAAGGAGCAACATACAAAAATGCCGTGGATGAATTTAAAAATGAATTAGGTTATTTATCTATTCCTGTGATGGCTAAAATCTATATGACAAAATCATTGAGTTTAGAAGTAGGACCACAAGCTTCCTTCTTATTGAGTGAAAAAAATGATTTTGATGTAAAAGATGCCGAAACTTTTGAATTTGGTGTTAATGCAGGTTTAGGATTAAAAATTACTAAAAATATTTTCGTTCAGGCTCGTTACGGTCTTGGATTGACAGAAGCTTCAAAAAATGCAGATGTTAAAAACTCAAACGTACAATTATCAGCAGGATTCATGTTCTAAAATAATATCACATACTTTTATAAAAACCGCTCTGTTAATTGGAGCGGTTTTTTTATTTTTACATGCTTTGTTAAATGTATTCCACAAAATATGAACAGGAATCATTGCCCATTATTAAATAAAATTACACTATGAAAATCTGCATTATCAACGGACCCAATTTGAATCTTTTAGGAAAAAGAGAACCCGAAGTTTACGGAAGCCAGACTTTTGAAGACTATTTTGAAACCTTGCAGCAAAAATATCAAAACATAGAACTTTCCTATTACCAAAGTAATATTGAAGGCGAACTGATTGGCAAAATACAGGAGTGCGGTTTTACCTTTGACGGAATAATTTTAAATGCCGGTGCTTACACACATACTTCTATTGGTTTGGGTGATGCCATCAAAGCAGTGACTACTCCGGTTATTGAAGTTCATATTTCGAATACCTATGCACGTGAAAGCTTCAGGCACCAATCGTATTTGTCCGGAAATGCCAAAGGTGTCATCTTAGGTTTTGGACTAAAAAGTTACGATTTGGCGATTCAGTCTTTTTTGTAATGCTTTATTTAACAAATTTTTAATAACACCGATTTTAAGTTATTCTATTTTTGTGAAAGAAATAACTTTCATGAGAAACTATACTTTATTTGCCTTTTTACTTTTTTCGCTTTCTAACTTTGCCCAGATCAAAGGAACCATAACCGATGAAAAAGGAAACCCATTGCCTTTTGTTTCTGTTTTTGAAGAAAACACGTATACAGGAACCACAGCAAACGAGCAGGGACAATACCAACTCAATGTAAAAGAACCCGGAAAAAACAAAATTACGTTTCAGTATTTGGGTTTTAAAACGCAAAAAATAACCATTTCTCCCGATTCCAAAGTAATCCTTCTGGATGTTAAAATGCAGGAAGAAAGTTTTGCCTTAAATGAAGTAGTGATTGATCCTAAAAACAATCCTGCAAATGCCATCATCAGAAGTGCAATTGCCAACAAAAAAGAAAATTCCGAAAAAACTTCCCGCTTCACCGCAGATTTTTATTCGAAAGGGATGTTTAAAGTAAAGGACCTTCCCAAAAAAATATTAGGACAGAAGGTAGATCTGGGAGAAGACATGTCCTCCAATTTAGATTCTACCGGAACAGGAATTCTTTACCTGTCGGAAACCATTTCGAAGGTGAGTTATGAAAAACCAGACAAACTCAAAGAAAAAATTATAGCCTCAAAAATTTCAGGGAACAACAGAGGATACAGCTACAATACCGCTGCCTTATCGACCTACGATTTTTACGATAATACTTTGGATTTTGACATTAAACTCATTTCTCCAATTGCCGATAATGCCTTCAGTTATTACAAATACAAACTGGAAGGTACCTTTTTTGATGCGAATAATCACGAAATAAACAAAATAAAAGTAATCCCAAAACGGGACAAAGAGCCTGTTTTTGAAGGATATATTTATATTGTTGACGACAGCTTTGCGATTTATGCGATAGAATTAGACATAAAAGGCTATCGAATGAAGAATGAACTTACGGAGATAATGACATTAAAACAAAGCTTTAATTATAATACAGAAAACAAAATATGGTCTAAAAATGCACAGACTTTATCCTTTAAAGCAGGTGCTTTCGGTATTAAATTTTCTGGGCAATTCAATTATGTTTATTCGAATTATGAGTTTCCGGCTTCGTTTGCAAAGAAAACTTTCGGAAACGAAATTGTTGCTTTTGAAGCCAATTCCAATAAAAAAGACGATGCCTTCTGGAATCAGATCCGTCCGATTCCTTTAACAATCGAGGAAAGCAGTGATTATAATAAAAAAGACAGCCTGCAGACCATTCGTAAATCCCAGAAATACACCGATTCAATTGATGCCAAAAACAATAAATTTAAAGTCTGGGATATTTTAAAAGGGTATGAGTACAAAAATACTTTTAAGAAATATTCTTTTGAATATGACGGTCTGCTAAACATTACTTCTTTAAGTTTTAATACCGTTCAGGGATTTAATTTTAATTCGGGTTTTTCCTTTAAAAACTGGAATGAGGAAAAAGGGAAAAGCACTTCTCTAAGCACGACCTTTAATTATGGTTTTTCGGAGGAACGTTTTAGGGCAACTGGAGAATTCAGCCATCGTTTTAACACCATAAATTACGCCTCTATTGCCGTTTCAGGAGGAACAAAAGTAGCACAATTCAACAGTGCTGAGCCTATAACAAAGTTTGTCAATTCTATAAGCTCGTTGTTTTTTAAAGACAACTATATGAAATTGTACAACCTGGAATTTGCCCAAATCAATTACAACCAATATGTTGCCAACGGAATAAACCTGAATGGTAAAATTGCATACGAACAGCGAAAGCCTCTTTTTAATACAACCGATTATTCTTTCTTTAAAAGGGATGATATTTATTCGTCTAATAATCCGCTGGCACCAAACGATTTCGAAACTCCTGCTTTCCATCAGCATCATGTTTTCAAGGCCAATATTACGGCACGCATTAATTTTGGGAATAAATACATTTCAAGACCCGACGGAAGATATAATATTAAGAACGACAAGTACCCTACCTTGTTTTTCTCTTATGAAAAGGCCTTCGCCGCCAGCACAAAAAACTATGAATTCGAGCGACTTGCAGCCGCAGTACAATATGATTTATCGTTAGGAAACAAAGGTTTACTGGGAACCAGTTTCAAAGCAGGAAAGTTCTTTAATGCCGAAAACATATCTTTTATAGATTACAAACATTTTAACGGAAACCAGACCCATATCGGAACAAGCGATCGCTACCTGAATGTTTTCAATTTAATGCCCTATTACGCTAACAGCACAAATGACAGTTATTTCGAAGCACATTTCGAATACAACGACACGGGATTTCTGATGAATAAAATCCCGGTACTGAATCTGCTAAAATCAACCCTGAACTTAGGTTTTCATTCACTGGCAATTCCGGACAGAAAACCTTATTCTGAATTTACGGTTGGTTTAGACAATCTGGGTTTTGGAAAATTTAAACTTTTCAGAGTAGATTATGTGCATTCTTATCAGGGCGGAATACAGCAAAACGGAGTTGTTTTCGGACTGAAGATTTTGAATGTTTTGGATTAGTTTTTTTTTTAAAAGGGGCTAAGATACTAAGTTGCTAAGGTTCTGAGTTACTGAGCTTAAATCCTGACGGATTTTCGATTATTTGTAACTTTGTCTGTCATATATATTTTTTCACGCAGATTTGGCAGATTGAGCAGATTAAAGTTTCGTTTGGGTGAAGAAGAAATGCACAAAAAAACCGATTATTCTTTTTAAGAGTAATCGGTTTTGTTTTATTTAAAAAAATGCATAAGCATTTAACCTCTGTCCCTTTGCACCTTTGTTCCTCAGAACCTTAGCCACTCAGCACCTTTACCTCAATGATAATCATCCGGCTCAATATGAATCAATACATTTCCGAGCTGGGGAATTTTTTCTTTTAAGGTGTCCTGTAGTTTATGGGACAAATCATGTCCTTCTTTTACAGAAATTTTAGCCGAAACAATAGCATGAAGATCGACATGATATTTCATTCCTGCTTTTCGTATAAAACATTTCTCAGTCCCCAGAATCCCTTCCACTGTTAAGGATTTGATACGAATTTCTTCGACTAAATCATCATTTAAATGTTCGTCCATAATTTCACCAAGTGCAGGCCTGAAGATCTTATAGCTGTTATACAAAATAAAGAAAGCAGCAAAAAGAGCCGCCCAGTCATCAGCAGATTCATATCCTTTTCCCATCACGAGGGCAATTGTAATTCCGATAAATGCCGCAACCGAAGTTATGGCGTCGCTGCGGTGGTGCCAGGCATCTGCTGCCAGAGCCGAACTATTGGTTTGTTTACTCCGTTTCATTACCACCCGGAAAGAATACTCTTTCCATATAATAATTGCCCCTAAAACATAAAGGGTCCAGGATTTGGGCAGATCATGTGAAGACTGAATGTTGGCAATACTTTCGTACCCAATAACGGTTGCCGAGGTAATAAGAAACCCAACCACCAAAAAAGTAATTAACGGCTCCGCACGGCCATGACCGTAAGGGTGATTTTCATCAGCCGGTTTATTAGAATATTTAATTCCAAATAAAACCAGACAGGACGAAAATATATCCGTTGTTGATTCGATCGCGTCTGCAATCAGGGCGTAAGAATTGCCAAAAAAACCTGCCAAACCTTTTACAAGGGCCAGGCAGGTATTTCCAGCTATACTAAAATAAGTAGCTTTTATAGCTTTTTGTTCATTCGTCATTTGAGTTTTTTATCTACGCTCTCACGATTTTTGCTCCAATTGCTCTTAAACGTTCGTCGATACGCTCGTATCCACGGTCGATTTGTTCAATATTTTGAATGGTACTGGTTCCTTTCGCTGAAAGCGCTGCAATTAATAATGAAATCCCCGCACGAATATCCGGAGAAGACATTGTTGTTGCTTTTAACTGAGATTCAAAATTATGTCCCATCACCACCGCTCTGTGCGGATCGCATAACATGATTTTTGCTCCCATATCGATTAATTTATCTACGAAAAACAAACGGCTTTCGAACATTTTCTGGTGAATTAAAACATCGCCTTTTGCCTGTGTTGCCACTACCAGGACAATACTCAATAAATCAGGGGTAAATCCTGGCCATGGTGCATCTGCAATAGTCAGAATAGAACCGTCAATATCAGTTTTTACTTCATATCCGTCTGTGTGAGCAGGAATGTAAATATCATCTCCGCGTCTTTCTATCGTAATACCCAGTTTCCTGAATGTATTCGGAATCAAACCTAAATTATCCCAGCTTACATTTTTAATTGTGATTTCGCTTTTTGTCATAGCCGCAAGACCAATCCAGGAACCGATTTCAATCATATCAGGAAGAATTCTGTGCTCGCAGCCTCCAAGGCTTTCAACACCTTCGATAGTTAGTAAGTTCGAACCGACTCCCGTGATTTTAGCTCCCATGGAGTTCAGCATTTTACATAACTGTTGTAAGTAAGGCTCACAGGCAGCATTGTAAACGGTTGTTTGACCTTTTGCCAAAACAGCAGCCATTACAATATTTGCAGTTCCGGTAACAGAAGCTTCGTCAAGCAGCATGTCTGTTCCTTTAAGCCCTTCTTCCGGTGATTCTACTCCGTAAAAGTGATCTTCTCTGTTATATCTGAATTTTGCCCCAAGGTTAATAAAACCTTCAAAGTGAGTATCTAATCTGCGACGGCCAATTTTATCTCCTCCCGGTTTCGGAATATATCCTTTTCCGAAACGGGCCAAAAGTGGTCCGACAATCATAATGGACCCCCTAAGTGCTCCACCTTCTTTTTTGAAAGCTTCTGTTTCTAAATAACCAACATTAACCTCATCAGCCTGAAATGTAATGGAACCTGGTTCATTTCTTTGAATTTTCACCCCTAAATTACCCAGCAAAGTGATTAATTTATTGATGTCAATAATATCGGGAATATTATTAATTTTCACTTTATCTCCCGTTAAAAGCACGGCACATAAAATTTGTAATGCCTCATTTTTTGCTCCTTGCGGAGTGATTTCTCCTTTTAAAGGTATTCCTCCTTCGATTTTAAAAATTCCCATATTCTTTTTTTAAGGTTCTGAGTTACTAAGGTTCTGAGGTTCTAAGTTTCTATTGTAACTTAGTATCTTAGCTGCTTAGCAACTTTTTTTTATTTTAAGGTTCTAAGCTACTAAGGCTCTTAGGTTCAAAGGCTTTCTGAGATTAAAAGCTCAGTACCTTATCAACTTAGCTGCTTAGTAACTTTTTTATTTTAAGGTTCTTCTTTTTAAGTCGCTAAGGTTTCTGAAATTCTAAGATTCTGAGTCAAAAAAACTTAGAACCTCAGAACCTTAGTACCTTAGCACCTTTTTTATTTCTGATTATTGTTTTTCTGAAAAGGTTTTGGTTTTCCGCCTTTATTATTGTTTTTGTTGCTTTGAATTTTTGGCGGTCCGGCTGGCGTAATTTTATTCGACATGCGTTTATTCGTGCGCAATAAATCCGTTGTATTCAGAAGTTCTTCCGTACTTTGCAACAAGTTGATCGTTCCACCTGACAATTCGAATAAATGCTCAAAAATCACATCATCTTTTACCGTGTCTTTGTTCCAGCTCAGATATGATTTTTTCATATGGTTGGCAATCACCAGTATCAATGCATTTTTCATTTCTCCATCGTCCCATTTATTGGCAACATCAATCATATACTTGATATTATTACCATAAAACCTGTATTTTGGAAAGTTCTGCGGATATTGCAAAACATCGGGTTTTAGCTGTAATACATCACGGGACGGAATTGGATACGGAGATTCTACATTTAATTTAAAATCAGACATAATAAAAAGCTGATCCCATAATTTATGCTGAAAATCGGGTACGTCACGTAAATGCGGATTCAGGCTTCCCATAACCTGGATGATGTATTTCGCAGCTTTATTGCGTGTTTCAGCATCTTCGATAACGGTTGCCTGATCAATCAGTTTTTGTAAATGACGACCATATTCCGGAATAAGTAAGCGCTGTCTTTCAGAATTGTATTCTAAATTAAAAACAACGTCATTCGCGACTTCTTTTTTATATTTTTCGACCATAAGTTATAATGAAACTATCCCTTCTATTGTAGACACTTCTTTGTATTTAGCAATCACCTCATCGGCACTGTTCATCGTAACATCTACAGAAACGCTGGTAAATTTACCGGTTTTAGATTTTGTTGTTTTAATAACCGCCCCCATACTGTCAAAAGCTTTTTCAACGCGCTCAACATTATCGCCTACTGAAGGCATTATAAATTTATACAAATATTCTGCTGGCCAGGTATTTGAATTATCTAACTCAACCTTTAATCTTTCGTAAAATTCGGCGGTACTTTTTTCTTTATCGTTCTCCATTCGTAATTAAAAATAAAGGCAAATATACGGTTTTGACTTTAGATTTTTAGATTTTTTTCTTTCGAAAAAGGTTCAGAGTTACAAAGGCGCAAAGGTGCAAAGAAAAAAACTTTCTAACTTTATTTCTTTGTAAAATTTCATCTTATATTTGAGAAAAACATTCTTTAAAAATTTGGACACAAAGGCGCGAAGTCACAACGTTTTTTTTAGCCTTTCTAATGTAACCTGACAACTTTGCAATTAAAATATATTCCCATGAAGAAATACGCCATCTTACTTTTTACCCTTCTCAATTTCAATAACATTCAGGCACAGGAAATCAAAACAATAACCTATTTTCAGAATGATACCCTGAAACTCGATTTAGATTTGTATTTACCTCAGAAAAAGACCAGCGAAAAAATTCCCTTAATTCTTTTTGCTTTTGGAGGCGGATTCTCCGGCGGGGAGCGCACAAGCGAAAAAGAATTCGGGCTGTTTATGGCCAAAAACGGTTATGCCGTGGCGAGCATTTCGTACAGTTTATATATGAAAGGAAAAGATTTTGGCTGTAAAGGCACTTTGACCGAAAAGATAAAAGCGATTCAGATTGGCGTTAGCGACATGTGGCAGGCAACTTCTTTTTTACTTGAAAACGCTACTAAATACAATCTCGATACTTCTAAATTCTTTATTTCCGGAATCAGCGCCGGTGCCGAAATCGGTTTTCACGCGGTCTACTGGGATTACAAACTGATGAATTTGTACAAAAGCAATCTGCCGGAAAACTTCAGCTACAAAGGTTTTATCGGAGGTTCGGGCGCTATTATGGATATTAATCTGATTACAAAAGAAAAAGCGATACCAATGTTACTCGCTCACGGAAGCAATGATACCACTGTTCCGTATGCTGCTGGTTCACATCGTTCCTGCCCGACAAATGCTTCGGGCTGGCTGATTCTTTTTGGTTCTTATGCCGTTTACAATCATATGAAAGACCTGCATAAAGACATTGAACTGATTACTTTTTGCGGCGGCGGACATGAATTTTCGGGTTATCTTTTTCATCAGGGACAACAATCTGTTTTGAATTTTGTGAATGATATTCTGAAAGACAAAAAATTCGAATCACACATCATTGTTCCTTCGGAGAAAAAAATTGCAGGCTCCGGGAAATATTTGTTTTGCGAGTAAGAAAAATCAAAATCAAGAATAGAAAGTAATCCTTACAAGCACTTTTATACATGAATAAATTCATGCTGTTCAACTATAAAATTACGAAATCATTCGTTTCTGATAAATATTCTTTTTAATTACGAATAAGTTTAGGTAAATTTGCGCTTTATTTTAAGAAAGTGCAAAAACAAATCATAGTTCTCATTGGTGGCCCGGGAACGGGAAAATCTACTCTTATTAACGAATTGGTGGCTCGTGGCTATTGCTGTTATCCTGAAATTTCAAGACAAGTTACACTCGAAGCACAGCAGCGAGGTATTGATCAGTTGTTTCTGGAACAGCCTTTATTGTTTAGCGAAATGCTGCTTCAGGGCCGCATCAAACAATACAAAGATGCTCTTGAAGAACCGGACAATGTAGTTTTTATAGATCGCGGCATTCCTGATGTTGTAGCTTATATGGATTATATTGGCGATGAATATCCGGCACATTTTACAAAAGCCTGCGAAGACATCAAATATTCTAAAATTTTTATTTTACCGCCCTGGGAAGAAATTTACGAAAGCGACACGGAGCGTTACGAGAATTTTGAACAGGCAGTCACGATTCAGAATCACCTTGTTGAAACCTATAAAAAATACGGCTACGACTTAATAGAAGTACCAAAAGATACCGTAGACAATAGAATTCTTTATATCTTAGATAAAATTTAGGCTTGTTTTAAAGTTGTAAAACTAGAAAACTGCTTTCTAAATTTTTTAACTTTAAAACAAGACCCATGCCCGAAGCACAGGAAATTCTTTTAAAATACTGGAAACACGACAGTTTCAGACCACTTCAAAAAGAAATTATTGATTCGGTTCTGGAGGGTCAGGATACTTTTGCATTGCTGCCAACCGGTGGCGGGAAATCGATTTGTTTTCAGGTTCCGGCCATGATGCAGGAAGGAATTTGCCTCGTAGTCTCCCCTTTGATCGCACTGATGAAAGATCAGGTGGCCAATTTGCAGAAAAGGGAAATTAAAGCCATTGCACTTACAGGAGGAATTCACACCGAAGAAATTATTGATCTTCTGGACAATTGCCTGTACGGAAATTATAAATTTTTATATCTGTCGCCGGAAAGATTACAATCGGACTGGATTCTGGAACGCATTAAAAATTTACCCATCAACTTAATTGCCATTGACGAAGCCCATTGTGTTTCGCAATGGGGACATGATTTTCGTCCCGCTTATCTGAAAATTTCGGAACTTAAAAAATTCTTTCCTAAAATTCCTTTTCTGGCCCTGACCGCTACGGCCACACCAAGAGTTATTGAAGACATCAAGAAAGAACTCGCACTAAAAGACACTAAATTTTTCCAACAGTCTTTTGCGAGAGAAAATATAGCCTACATGGTTTTTAATGTAGAAGACAAACTCTACCGTGTGGAGCAAATTCTGAAAAAAAACCCACAGCCTTCTATCATATATGTCAGAAACAGAAAATCCTGCCTGAATATCTCGACTCAGTTACAATCACTTGGTTTTAAGGCCACTTATTATCATGGCGGACTTTCTTCCAAGGAAAAAGACAAGAACATGCAATTGTGGATGTCCGAACAGGCGCAGGTAATTGTAGCCACTAATGCCTTCGGAATGGGAATTGACAAGGATAATGTAAAAACAGTTATTCACACCCAGCTTCCTGAAAACATCGAAAACTACTATCAGGAATCGGGAAGAGCAGGAAGAAATGGCGGAAAATCATTTGCCGTTTTACTAACCAGTTCCTCAGACATCAATCAGACGGAGCAGCAGTTCTTAAGTGTTTTGCCCGATAAAAAATTCCTGAATGCCATTTATGTAAAACTCTGCAATTATTTTCAGATCGCTTACGGAGAAGGTCTTGACGATTCATTTTCGTTTAAACTGAATCATTTTTGCCAGAAATACGATTTCCCCACCTTAAAAACCTATAATGCTTTACAATTTTTGAATCAACAGGGAATTATTACCATGTCTCAGGAATTCTCCGAAAAGATTACCATGCAATTCTTAATCGAATCCAAAGAAGTGATTCGATACATGAGCCTGAATCCGAACGATGAAGAAATTGTACTGGCGATATTGAGAACTTATCCCGGAATTTACGAAATGAAAGTTGCGTTTAATCTTTCTTTAATTGCAAAAAAATCAAACCGTACTGAAGAACAGGTTACTGCTGTTTTGAAAAAATTACAGGAAAAAGAGATTATCGATTATAAATCCAAAAGCAATGACGCCACTATTTTATTTAATGAAGTTCGCGAAGACGATCTCACAATAAACAGAGTTTCTAAATACCTGGAAAAGCAAAACCAACTCAAAAAAGACCAGCTTCTATCTGTTCTGCATTACATAAAAGAAGATCAAACCTGTAAAAACCGGCTTATTCTGGATTATTTCGGAGAAAAGACAGAATCCAATTGCGGGGTTTGCTCTTATTGTATTACTAAAAAAGGTAAAATAACCGAAGCCGATTCGATAGCCGATAAGATTCTTTCTTTATTAAAATCAGCTTCTTTGACCTCAAGAGAAATTCAGAATCAGATTAAACTCGATACCAGCGATGTTATTCCGGCACTTCAGGAATTACTCGAAAACAATTACATCACCATACAATCCAATAATACATACACTTTAAAATCATAATGGAAAAATTACGAATTATATTTATGGGAACCCCTGAATTTGCTGTGGGCATACTGGATACCATTATCAAAAACAATTATGATGTTGTGGGCGTTATCACGGCAGCAGACAAACCTGCAGGACGCGGGCAAAAAATAAAATATTCGGCTGTAAAAGAATATGCATTAGCCAACAATTTGACTTTATTGCAGCCCACAAGTCTTAAAGACGAAAGTTTCCTGGAAGAACTGAAATCCTTAAATGCCAATTTACAAATTGTGGTTGCCTTCAGAATGCTGCCAAAAGTAGTATGGGAAATGCCAGCTTTAGGAACTTTCAACCTTCATGCTTCTCTGTTACCCAATTATCGTGGTGCGGCACCCATTAACTGGGCTATTATTAATGGCGAAACCAAAACCGGCGTGACTACTTTTTTCATAGATGACAAAATAGACACCGGGGCGATGATCTTAAATTCGGAGATTGCCATTGAACCGGAAGAAAACGCCGGACAATTACATGACCGGTTAATGCATTTAGGCAGCCAAACTGTGATTGATACTTTGCAGGTTATTGAAAAAGGAAATGTGACGACAACAATTCAGCAAGACAATGCCGAAATTAAAACTGCTTACAAACTCAACAAAGAAAACTGCAAAATCGACTGGACGAAATCCGGAAAAGAAATAAACAATCTGATCCGCGGCTTAAGTCCATATCCGGCTTCGTGGTGTTTTCTAAAGGACAAAAACGAAGAATTAAGCATTAAAATATACGAGGCAAAACTGATTGAGGAAGCCCATTCTTATGAAACAGGAAGCCTGATCAGCAGTAAAAAAGAAATCAAAATTGCTGTAGCAAATGGCTTTGTTCAGCTTTTGAGTTTACAATTACCCGGAAAAAAAAGAATGCAGGTTGCAGAATTGCTAAACGGGATTACTTTTTCGGAAACAGCGAAGGTCTATTAAGGTCAATAAAACGGGGGTTTTTACCTGTTTTTACTTATAAATAACACGCTTTATGAACAAAAAAAACAAGTTATTAACAATTTTTGCTAAATTTAAAGAAAACACTTGCAAGGAACGGATTTCCTACTAAATTTGTGTATTAACAATTTTTTTTTTAACCAACAATTAATAACTAATAATTATGAACAAATCAGAATTAATCGATGCTATCGCTGCTGATGCAGGAATTACAAAAGCTGCGGCTAAATTAGCTTTAGAGTCTTTTTTAGGTAATGTAGGGACAACTTTGAAAAAAGGAGGAAGAATTTCATTAGTAGGTTTCGGATCATGGTCAGTATCTGCTAGAGCTGCTAGAGACGGTAGAAATCCACAAACTGGAAAAACTATAAAAATCGCTGCTAAAAATGTAGTGAAATTTAAAGCTGGTGCTGAATTAGAAGGTGCAGTGAACTAAGTAAGAAAGTTCTCTAAACTTATAATATAATTAAAACCCTCCCTATCGAGGGTTTTTTTGTGCGGTTTAACGATTTTATTTGGGTTTTTAAAAATTTTATGATTAAATTTAATAAAAATTGTAGCCGTATGATTTCAGAAAAATTAAAAAAAGGACACCTGCTTATTGCCGAGCCTTCAATAATTGGAGATTTATCTTTTAACAGATCGGTAATTTTATTAGCAGACCATAACAAAGAAGGATCAATAGGATTTATCATAAATAAGCCATTAAAGTACACTATTAATGACTTAATTCCTGAAATTGATGCCAGCTTTAAGATATATAACGGAGGCCCTGTTGAACAGGACAATCTTTATTTCATTCACAATATCCCGGAATTAATCCCGAATAGTGTCGAGATTTCTAACGGAATTTATTGGGGAGGTGATTTCGAATCAACCAAAGACCTGATTAACGACGGATCTATTAGCAAAAATAATATTCGTTTTTTCCTAGGATACACCGGTTGGGATGAAAATCAGCTTGAAAGTGAAATGCAGGGAAACTCCTGGATCATTGCCGATAATAATTACAAAAACAAAATTATCGGAAAATCAACCACCCATTTTTGGAAAGAACAAATAATTGAGCTGGGCGGAGATTATCTTATTTGGTCAAATGCACCTGAGAATCCATATCTGAATTAATTTTCAGATATAGATTCATTCAGTTTTTGTACTAATAAATGAGCCAGACTGTTTGTAAACTCTTTTTTTCGATATTTGCTTATCGGTTGTATCCCTGTGATTACATTGGTCAGAAATAATTCGTCTGCTTTTTGAAGATCAAATGGCGAGATTATTTCTTCGGTTACTTCTATGCCTTCTATTTTCTTCGCAAGAGCCAAAACCTGCTTACGCATAACCCCATTCAGGCAACCTTCTGAAATTGGAGGGGTAATGAGCTTTTTGCCCATAACCATAAATAAATTCCCCTGTAATACCTCAACAACATTTTTAGCATCATTCACTAAAATGCAATTGTCCAAGCCATTTTCATGGGCAAAAATACTTCCGGTAACATTAATCAGTTTATTAGTCGTTTTAATGGACGATAATAATTGTTTGGTTACATAGAAATCTTTATACAAATCGACTTCATAATGAGCTGTATTTAAAGCATATGACGTATTCTGAAGTCCAATTGCGTGAATTAAAAACGAAACCTCATTTGTTTTCGGCAAATATAATCCGCCATCATTTCTAAAAACGGTGATTCTCGCTCTTGCAGAGGCCGACAATCCATTTTTTTCCACTACTTTTAAAACCTGCTCTTCAAAATATTCCATGGTAAAATCCATTGGAATTTCCATTCGAACCACACGCATGGAAGCCATTAGCCTAAAATAGTGATCTTCAAGAAACAATATTTTGCTGTTGATTATTTTTAGCGTTTCAAAAACGCCATCTCCATACAAAAAAGCACGATTTTGAGTTAATATATTCTCTTCCTGCCCTACTATGTTTCCATTAAAATTGATCATAAAAAAACCCTGAATTTTGTTCAGGGCAAATATAAGGCATAAAATAGACTTTTACTAAACAGATCCTATAAGATGTTTCAGGTCTGAGATCTGATTCTCCCACAATTGTTTAGCTTCGCCAACTTCTTCTTTTTCAGCAAAATCGACAACCATTAATGACACATCTTTAGTCAGTTCATCGACTAAAATATGAAGTTCAAAAAAGTATTCCGTATCCTTACTGCTTTCATCAACCCATTTAAACTTTACTTTTTCACCGGTTTTTTTAGAAGCCAGACGTGCTTTTTCCTGCGAGTCATTCCAAATAAAAGTGAAAAATTCCCCTCTTGAGTTTACATTATCAGCGAACCATTCTGATAAACCCGACGGAGTTGAAATATATTGATATAATAATTGAGGCGATGAATTTATGGGAAACTCGATTTCGTAACGTATTTTTGGATCCATGTGCTACTTTTAATTTTTTCGAAATATAAGAATATATGTCCGAAAACAATGCGTTTTTAAAAATATTTTTTTTTCTTCGATTTATGCTTGTTCGCTTTAATATAATTTTTATATTTGCACCCGCAATGAGGAACTCATTCCTGATAGCAGTCTTGGCGAGGTAGCTCAGTTGGTTAGAGCGCAGGATTCATAACCCTGAGGTCACGGGTTCAACTCCCGTCCTCGCTACAAATAGGAAATTATTCAAAACGAGCGGATTAGTATAAACTGATCCGCTTTTTTTATGCCTTTTCGTTTCCCTGACTTCTCAAAATCAGGTGTTTTTACGGGGTGACCTGCCGATATAAAGTTGTTTTTTTATGCCAATACACAGAACAGTACTATAAATTTGTTCCGTTTGAAAAAATCACACTATGACAATTTCAAAATTAACATAAGACCGTTATTCCAAATTTTCGGGAAATCTATTTTATATAAATTAATTATAATACAATAACTTTGTACTCTCATTAAAGTAATTTACAAACAACATGGATATAGTCAAATTTAAAATCACATCAAAAACGATAAAAGTAGAAGTACGCAATTCGAATAATTATGTTTTTAATTTCAATACCGCTTTGGAAATTGAAAAAGAAGACAGAGATGTTTTATTAAGACTATACAATGCACTGGATATGCTTTTTAAGAAAGAAACTCCGGCCGAAACAAAAAACTACATTTCGCCCAACCAAACCAATATACTGGATCAGATCTCAGCTGTTGATAATTTAGAACCGGAAAAATAAATACGTTATCGGTCATAGTTTACAGACTAACTCTTTTATAGTTCATACATCTGGTCAGGCAGCTCACATAACTTGATTTGCAACCTGCCAAAAATTTATTGTACATTAGTAGATCAGCTAAGTATGGAAACTGCATCAACAAAAGATTTGCCTACAAGCCATACTTTAAAGCGAAAACTATGATCGAGATTTTATTAAAAAACAAACAAATAGTCAAAGCACAAACTATTGAAGAGCTTTCCATCTCAAATCTGGATTTCCATGTCATGCAATTTATTGATTACAGGGATTCTGAAATAAACTGGCTCAAAGAAAATCTGAATCTTGATTTCTCTATCATGAAGAATTATGAAGATTTTGAAATCAGTTCACATTTTCTGGAAAATACAAAACAGGTCTCCTTTCACTTTTCGATACCATACTATAACAAGGAGAACAAAATGATCGAAGAACCGCTGTTTATCATCATAAAGCAATCAAGCTTATTTTTGTTCTGCAGCTCGCGACTGGATAATTTTTTCAATAAAATTTATTCCGACAGATTTAGTGCCTTACAGGAAACAGAGGATATAAAGTCCGTCCTGGAGTTTCAGTTCGCGTTTATTTCTGACTACTTTGCTGACATAACCGAAAATTTAAGCCGTAGAATAAAAACCCTTACCAATGCCATTCTAATCGAAAAAAACTTTTCTAAAAGAGAAATGGACACCATTACGGAATACAATTTCGGTAACTCGCTTATAAAGGAATCCCTTATTGAAACTACCAGAGTTTTTCGATTATACATGAAAAGTAAGTGGGAAGAAAAAATGGACTTAAAAGAAAGTATAAAATCCGAACTAAATGATCTTGTTGCTATTTCTGATTACATACAATTCAATTTTGACCGTCTTGACGATTTAAAAGAGAATATTTCCAACAAGATTGACCTGGAGCAGAACCATATTTTTAAGATGCTTACCGTGGTTACCGTTTGTATTTCCCTTCCGACTCTTATTGCCGGAGTGTACGGAATGAACTTTGAACAAATGCCTGAATTGAAAACAGCCTATGGATATCCACTTATTTTACTCGCCATGCTGCTGTCTGCCATCTTACCGTTTATCTATTTTAAGCGAAAAAAATGGTTATAAAAATTATCGGTTACCAAAGGAAAAAGAGAGCGAAATCATCTGACAAATACACAAATCTGAATTCGGAAATTCCTGAAATTGAGGCTAAAATTAAATTTACAGGCTATTTATTATAAAAATTATTAATTTAGCTTAGCGATCAAAATCAATTTACCGCACTGCACATATCCTTATTTTTGTTTCGCCTGAATTTAATTTTTAAAAACTAAAAAGCTAAAAAATGAAAAAAGTAACAGGTATTGGCGGCATTTTTTTCAAATGTAACGACCCTGGAAAAATGAGAGACTGGTACAAAACCCATCTGGGCTTAGACACCAATGATTACGGAGCCACATTCGAATGGAAAGAAGCAACAGATTCTGTCAAAAACGGTTCAACACAATGGAGTCCGTTTCCTGAGGCTACCAAATATTTTGAACCTTCAGCAAAAGACTTCATGATCAATTACAGGGTTGCCGATCTCGAAGCACTGGTCGGGGAATTAAAAAAAGAAGGCGTGACCATTGTGGACCAGATAGAAACTTATGACTACGGAAAGTTTGTTCATATAATTGACATGGAAGGAAACAAAATTCAGCTTTGGGAACCTTTCGATTAGATCTAACTGTAAAATAAGATTTTAAAAACGATGGAAAAGCACAGAATATTTACAACATCATTTGCCAGTGTTTATCCCCACTATATTACCAAAGCGGAGAAAAAAGGCCGCACAAAGGAGGAAGTAGATTCAATAATTTACTGGCTGACGGGTTACAGCCCAACAGCATTGCAAAAACTAATCGATAATAAAACCGATTTCGAAACCTTTTTTGCAGAAGCACCACAAATGAATGAGCATACATCAAAAATTGCCGGCGTAATTTGTGGGTACCGTGTAGAAGAAATCGAAGATAAACTCATGCAAAAGATTCGTTATTTAGATAAATTGATTGATGAACTGGCAAAAGGAAAAGCCATGGAGAAAATTTTAAGAACCTAACCTTATTACAACCTCAACTTTATTGGTCATATACAAGACAGCACATAAGATCTGACACTAAATAACCTTATTATCAACAAGTTATCAGTCTTCATCTTTCCCTGGTCAGGAACGATTATAAAAAATCATGTTGAACAATTAAAAAATAGATTAGTACTAACTGATCTTTTTTTTTGCCGTTATTTTTTCAGTTATTTTTTCAAAAACAGGTATTTCTACTCGTTTTTTTTTAAATAATAAAAACGATTTTTGTATTCAAATGTGGAAAACCGTAAGGAATTACCAACAAAATAACTGAAATTAGCAAAATAAAAGACCGCGTGTCATAAAAAACAAAATATTACATAAGTTGAATCAATAAAAAACCAAACTATGGAAAATCTTTGGTGCTGGCGTTGTAAAATGGAAATCCCGATGTTGAACGAAGAGGAACATTTAATTGCGTCTAAACTTTATCGCCAGGGTTTTGAAACAGGAAAATGCAATATGACAAGACAAGAGCGTTTTAAAGCACTGCTTGACTATTACAAAGAACTGTCCGGTTTTGAAGAAACGGAACCGAATGCGATTATGCATCATAGAATTGAATTATACGGCCCGCCTTGCGAAAATTGCAACAAGCCCTACAGAACTTCAAAAGCTTCCTTTTGCGCAGCCTGCGGGCACAAAAGAACCGGTGAAATTCTAATTGATCAACTGTTGCCGAAGACAGAACAAAAATGGTGGCAAAAGCTCCTGATTTCTGACAGCGATAATTAAAATAGTATTGGCCATTTCGAAAATAAATAGTTAAGCGTACACTTCATAGCGTACTAAAATATAAAAAATCTCAGTCTCAGTTACGGTTTCATTTGGGGATGAACACTGTAACTGAAAACTGAGATTTCTACTTTATATCCCTCTGATACTTCAGCAGAAGGAAGAAATTCAGTCACCACATACAAATTTATACCAACATAAACCCATTTTTAAGAGTTCGTCTAATTGTCTTTTCATGTTTTATCTGGTTGACATAAGTTAAATGATCAAAAAAAATGCGTTAAAATTTACATCCTGTAACAGTTTTTATCCAATAAAAAATACATTTGTCACATTGAAAAAGTGATCTTATTGGCACTCCTAAAAAAACCGGTAAATACAATTGTATGGATAATGATAAATTTATTTTCTGCCTTGAAGGTGTTTCCGATGTAGATACAATCCTTACTACTGATGTAGTCAAAAATCTCGAAGAAATAGCTCTTGACCAGGGTATTGCGAGTATCTATAAAACCTGCGACACCATTGAGGGATTAGAGGAAAGCCTGAATGTATTACTTTATGAAGATCATAATTTTAAGGATTATGAAATTATTTATCTGGTAATGCCCGGAGAAGCCAGCAATATCTGCCTGCATGATTATTATTACAGTCTTCAGGAAATTGCGGAACTTTTTGAAGGAAAAATGAAAGGAAAAGTAATTCATTTTGCCAACAAAAAAATCCTGGACTTAACGAATGATGAAGCACAATATTTTTTAGACATCACCGGAGCGCGTGCCATTTCGGGTTATGGTTCTTCGTATAACAAAATAGCAAGCTGCAGTACAATCGATAAGGCATTTTTCAGTTTATATCAGGACAATGACGATCTTACTGAAGTTGTAGAGGAATTATTCCGGAAACATTACAATCTTTGCCAGCTACTCGATTTTAGATTGTATTATTAAATTAATGAAAACAAAAACGGCTGAAAAAGTAAAAACATATGAATCAAAGGGATTTCGCGAAAAATTTCTTGGATCAGAAAACCCTATACACCAGCTTTTCAAATCGAATTCAGATCATTTTTTTTGCCTGAAACTGGAAGAAATAATGCAGCTACAATATCCTGTTCCGCCTTCCAAACACGTTTGCCATACGCTCCTCTTTATCACTTCAGGCGTACACATTATGAATCTTGGATTTGAGGAGTATAAAACGTCTCCCTGCGAAATTATTGTGGTTCCGGCCGGCCAGATTTTTTCAATTGAGCATATCAACAGCAATCACCAGGGCTATATCTGTCAGTTTCATCCCGATATTCTGATCAGCAAATACGGCAACCGTGAAATGCTGAATGATTTTGATTTCCTGAAAATCCAGGGCAATCCAAAAATTACCGTTCCTGAAAAAGACTTTCCTTTTATAACCAATTTACTCCACCGTCTCGAAGCTGAATATCTGAAAACAGAAACCATCAATTTAGAGCTCATACAATCTTATTTGATGGCTTTGTTCTGTGAAATGAATATAAACTCCATTAAGGCCTCCAAAAACACGGCAGCAGCGCAGGTTATTTCTGCGCGGTTCAGGGAACTGATTCATGCAAGTATTAAAACAAACCATCAGGTAAATTACTATGCGGACCAGCTTAATATTACGCCTAACCATTTAAACAAATCTGTAAAATCTACTACCGGTAAGTCTGCCAACAAATGGATTGTAGAAACCATTTTACTGGAAGCCAAATACCTGCTGTTCCAGACGACACTTTCCGTAAGCGAAATAGCCATGCAGGTAGGCCATGACGATCATTCTTACTTTAGCCGTTTTTTTAAAAAACACGAAGGCATTACCCCTATTCAATATCGAAAATTGATTGATAAGTCCTAATTATTGATTACGAAATCCTATCGTAATGGCTGTTATTTACAGAAATTTGCCGTGTAAAAAAAGCGAATTATGATTTATGTTTTTAAAACATCTGTTGATACAAAATCGAAATTAAAATTAGCCTCCGAATTGCTTAACGAATTATTGGCCGATGCTCAATGGAATTTTGACCTTGAGGACTGCGATAACATTCTAAGAATTGACAGTGAAACCGAAATAACAGAATTAGTTCTGAAAAATACGGTTTTCGACTGTATCGAATTAGAATAAAATTTAAGTACCACAATCATTTTCAATCCCAGCCTTTATTTATGGAAGCCGCACTGCATCAAAACAAAACCTTTGACACTGTTGATTATTCGGATCAAAAACTATCCGATAACGAATTTATTAATTGTGAGTTTATCAATTGCAACTTTTCGAAAAGTGACTTCAGTTCTATTGATTTTTTAGACTGTACTTTTAAAAACTGCAATCTTTCACTGGCGGTGCTTAAGAATACCGGACTGAAAAATATAAATTTTATCGGCTGTAAGTTAATGGGACTGGACTTTAGCGCCAGTAACAGTTTTTTGTTTTCAATGAATTTCCAGGATTGCATGCTTGATTATTCAACTTTCATTTATAAAAAATTAAAGAAAACCTATTTTACAGATTGCTCCCTTAAAGAGGTTGATTTCTCCAATACTGATTTATCGATGGCCATTTTTAAAAATTGCGATCTTTCGAATGCTACTTTTGTAGATTGTATTTTAGAAAAAACTGATTTCCGAACGTCCAGGAATTATGCTTTTGACCCCTCCGAAAATAAAATTAAAAGAATGAAAGTGTCTCATACTGCACTCGCCGGTTTACTGCAGAAGTTTGATTTGGAAATTGAATAAGTTTTCAGTCTCAGTCTCAGTTTACAGTCGCTACAGAAACTGAGACTGAGACTGTAAACTGAGACTGTAAACTGAGACCGAGACTGAGACCGAGACTAAAAAACTGAGCATTTAATCAATTAGCAATTCAAATCAATGCCTTCATAAAATAAAAATCAGACATTGGATTGAAAATTTAACATTTTATCAATATTCGACTTAGCCGATAGATTTGATTATAAAATAAATATCGCTTACATTTGCACCAAAATTGAGAGGAACCTTTTTTCTTCTTTAGCTTTCAATGGATTGCAAATAACAAAATATGATAGAATTAAAGAATATTACAAAAACCTTTTATAAAACAGGCCGGGAAATTAATGCGTTGCAGGATGTTTCACTTCATGTACCTCCCGGAAAAATTTTCGGTGTTATCGGTACTTCCGGAGCCGGAAAAAGCACTTTGATACGCTGCATTAATTTACTTGAAAAACCAACTTCGGGTGAGGTAATCGTGGACGGAAAATCATTGCTGCTCTTAAGCAACTCCCAACTGGCGCAGGAAAGAAGACAAATCGGAATGATTTTTCAGCATTTTAACCTTTTATCCTCCAGAACTGTTTTTGAGAATGTCGCGTTTTCCTTAGAATTAGCCGGTGTTTCCAAAAGCATCATTAAAGAACGTGTACAGGAACTATTAGAACTTGTCGGACTAACTGAAAAAGTCAATGATTATCCTGCCAGTCTCTCCGGCGGTCAAAAACAGCGTGTCGCTATTGCAAGAACTTTAGCCAATAATCCAAAAGTACTTTTGTGTGACGAAGCGACCAGCGCACTGGATCCCGGAACTACAAGGTCAATTTTAAATCTGTTAAAAGACATCAACAAACGTCTTAATATCACAATACTGCTAATCACCCATCAAATGGAGGTCGTTAAGGCAATTTGTGACGAAGTTGCCGTCATAAGCAACGGAAAACTAATCGAACAGGGAACTGTAGGCGAAATATTCGCCAATCCGCAACATGAATTAACGCGTGAATTTATCGCCTCTTCTTTACACATTGACATTCCGGATGTATATCAGGAACGTCTGGAAGCAGTTTACAAAGAAGGCTTGCATCCTTTATTGCGTTTAGAACTGAACGGCAATTCGGTAAACGAGCCTATTCTCACTCAGGCTGCCATTCAGTTTGGTGTGAACGCCAATATTATAACGGCACAGACCGCATACGCAGGTGAAACCAATTTTGGAATCCTGATCGTCGAATTGTCCGGTAATGAAATACAGCAAAAAGAAGCAATTCAATTTTTTAAAGAAAAACACGTAAAAACAGAAATATTAGGCTATGTCTGAATCCATTATAACATTACTAGTACAAGGAACATTAGAAACAATTGTAATGACATTCCTGGCCGGATTCTTCGGTTTTTTATTAGGACTTCCATCGGGAATTTTATTATTCCTTACCCGCAAAGGTCAGATTTTAGAGCACGTGGTATTCAACCGCGTTCTATCGGTAATCGTAAACATTTTCAGATCGATTCCTTTTATCATTTTAATTGTATGGATGATTCCTTTCACCAGAACTTTGGTAGGAACTTCTATTGGTGTTAGTGCTGCACTAGTACCCTTAAGCATTGGGGCAGCTCCTTTTATTGCAAGACTGGTAGAAAACAGTTTGCTGAGCCTTCCTTCTGGACTCATTGAAGCGGCAAGAGCTCTGGGCGCAACCCCTTTTCAAATTGTATACAAAGTACTATTGCCGGAAGCACTTCCCTCGCTCATCAATGCTGCTTCAATTACCCTGATCACACTTGTCGGCTATTCAGCAATGGGTGGTGCTGTAGGTGCCGGCGGACTTGGACAAATAGGATATCAATACGGTTATATTGGGTACGATGCAGCAATTATGAATACTGTTCTGATTTTACTGGTCGCCCTTGTATTTATTATTCAATTTGCAGGCGACAAACTTTCTAAATATTTTGATCACAGATAAAACTCAGCTTTAATTTTAAAATAAAAACATGAATACAAAAAATAAATTTTCGATACTGGCGGGAATCCTATTAGCCACTCTTTTGCTGTCAAATTGCGGAAAGGACAAAAAAAACGATCCGAATTTCATAAAGGTCGGAGTTGCTGCGGGACCCGAATTTACGGTAGCTCAGGAAGCTCAAAAAGTAGCCAAAGAAAAATATGGCCTGGAAGTGGAGTTAATTACCTTCAATGATTATGTAGTTCCAAACGAAGCCTTAAACCAAGGCGATATTGACGCTAATGCTTTCCAGCACAAACCTTACCTTGACGCACAGTCAAAACAAAGAGGATACAAACTGGCGATTATCGGCAAGACTTTCATTTATCCGATTGCTGCTTATTCCAGAAAAATAAAAACGCTGGCCGAATTAAAACCGGAAAGTACCATTGTAATTCCAAATGACCCCACCAATGGAGGGCGTTCCTTATTACTGCTTCAAAAAAATGGTATTTTAAAACTGAGAGATAACGTAGGCCTTTTACCAAAAGTAACCGACATCACGGAAAACCCTAAGAATTTAAAAATATTAGAACTGGAAGCGCCACAGATTCCAAGAACCTTAGACGATCAAAATGTAACGATTGCCATTATCAACAACACGTTCTCCTCACAAGCAGGGCTGGTACCGTCCAGAGATGCTTTATTTGTTGAAGATAAAGATTCTCCGTATGTGAATTTGGTAGTTTCAAGGGAAGACAATAAAAAAGACCCAAGGATTTTAAAATTTCTAAAAGCATTTCAATCTGACGAAGTAGCAAAAGTGGCCGAAAAAGAATTCAAAGGCGGTGCAGTAAAAGGCTGGTAGTAGCTTATTTATTTAGAAGATAATATAAAGAAGGGTGACAATATAGTAATTGTCACCCTTCTTTTATGTTAGATAATAAATTCTAAACTTCTGTATTGAAAAGAAAATTAAACCGCTTCTGCTTCCTGAAGTTCTACGGCACTACTTCTTCTTTGTATCAGCACAATAGTAATAACCATCCCGATAATTGACATTCCCACACCAATAAGGTTCGGAGAAGCATAACTGTAGCCTGCTATAAGCGGCAAACCGCCAAGGAAAGCACCTAATGCATTTCCGATATTAAAACTTCCCTGCAGGGAAGCCGAAGCAATCATTTCTGCATCTTTCGCAGTACGAATCATCAGCATTTGAATAGGTGCAATAACAGAGAATGAAATGGCTCCGGTTAAAAACGTAAAGAACAAGGAAGCATATTGATTGTAGGAGAAAAAGTAAACTAAAATCAAATCGATGGACATCACAAAAAGCAATGCTAATGTAGTGGGTGCCGGAGAAAACTTATCCGCCAGTTTACCACCGAGAAAATTCCCTACCACCATTCCGAAACCGGCCAGAATTAAAATATACGAAACATCTTCCGGAGAAAACTTAGAGACATTGATCAAAAGCGGTGCGATATAACTGATCCAGGCAAACAATCCGCCAAAACCAATTGCCGTGATTCCGATAATAAGCCACGCATCGATTTGCTGGAAAAATTTTAATTGTGTCCTCATATTTACATTTTGATTTCGTTCCAGATTTGGCATCCATAAATAGATAAACAAAAAGGTAAGCATTCCCACAACAGCAATCAGTATAAAAGTATAACGCCAGATAAAATGGTGCCCGATATAGGTTCCAATGGGCACACCGATCAGATTCGCCAGTGTTAAACCTGAAAACATGATCGCAATCGCCTGCGCTTCTTTTCCTTTATCCGCCAAACGGCTTGCCACCACCGCTCCTACTCCAAAGAAAGCCCCGTGCGGCAGTCCGGAAAGAAATCTGGAAGCGAATAAAAAATTATAGTTAGGCGCAATAATAGATAACGCATTAAAAACCGTTAACATCAAAGCTAAAATTAAAAGCATTTTTTTAGGAGCAAAATTTCTGCCCAGAATTACTAATAAAGGTGCTCCAATTACCACTCCAAGTGCATAAGCCGAAATTAAATATCCGGCAACAGGAATCGTAACTTTCATATCTGAAGCAATATCAGGCAACAGGCCCATCATAACAAATTCGGTAATTCCGATAGTTAGACCACCCAATGACAGTGCAATAAGACTTTTTTTCATTTGTTTTTTACAAGAAAGGAATAGATTTTCTATGACGCAAATTTACGTCAGCTTTGAAAGGAAATAGTTGTATATTTGCGATATAAACTTGTACATTTAAGTTATGCCGAAATTAAATCAATTTGAAACGCTTTTAATAGATGAATTTGAAGACGAGAAATTTCACCTTCCGCCGCATACACATACTTATTATGAAATCATCTATATAAAGAAGGGCAACGGAATTCATCACTTAAACAACAACCTCCTGCCTTATAAAGCGGGTGATTTATTTGTGATTTCACCGGATGACGAACATTATTTTGACATCAGGAAAAGCACGCGTTTTTTCTATATTAAGTTCACGGATAATTATTTCAATTCGAAACAAAATCTTACCTGTGATGAATTTTTAGTCCACACACCCGAAAGTTTCATGCGCGATAAAACGCTAAAAGAAACGGTTTTAAAATTTGATGACCCTTGCAAAACGATTTTACGAAATACAATTGAAAACATCTCCGCTTACAATTGCAAGACCGATGTTTCGAATTCACCCATTGTATTTTATCAGATCCTTTCCATTTTTGGATTAATTAAAGAAACCATGCGCGGACTGAATCTTGTGGTGAAAGGAAATTCTATCGACAATGAACAGATTACTTCTTACATTCATCAGAATATTTATCAGCCCAAACTGGTGCAGATAAAAGTAATTGCAGCCCATTTTAATATTGCCCAAACCTATTTCAGCGCTTATTTCAAAAGAACTTTTTCGATCAGCTACCGTGATTACATTCATAATCTCAGAACAACCCTGATCGAAAAACGTTTTCAGAACAATCAATTGCCGGTGAAACAGATTGCCTATGAATTCGGTTTTACCGATGAAAGCCATTTGTCCAATTATTTTAAGAAAAGGAAGAATATGAAACCTACCGATTTTAAGAAGCTTTAGTTATTGAAATCTTAAAAAAGCGCCCACCTGAATATTTTTATTTAAATTTGTCCTAATAAAATAAATTTTCGTTGACTAAAAAAGCCTTCATATTATTTCTCATACTCACCATTGGTTTCTTCCTGATTCCGGTTTCCGGTGTTGCATGTGAAAATCACACAGGCAAAAACGCTTTCAAAAAAGAAATTAGCACTAACAAAAAAGGAAAAGACTGCTGTAAAAAAGACTGTTGCAGTAAAACCGCTTCTCCAAAAAAAGAAAAGCACGACTGCGACGGAAAATGCAATCATACCAACTGTACCACCTCTTCTTTACAGTTTAGCATTCCGGCTTTAAATGATTTTGATTTTCAAAATATGCTTTTCAATTTTTCAATGGAAAAGTCTGTTTCCTATTACAATGAAACCAATATCTCTGATGGCTTCACTTCAATCTGGCTGCCTCCTAAAATAAAATAATTCTATTTGTGACAGCCATAATTGGGCTTTTTCAGCACCTTTTACAGGCAAAAAATACAGGCAAAGACATTAGCTTCCTGCTTGTTTACCTTTGTTATTCTTAGGAACAGTAATATTGAATAAAAACTAATTTAAAGGAAACTTAAAAAAATCCTTTTTTCAAAAACATACAAAAATGAAAAATGCAATAACAGCTGTACTGGCAGCAATTACAATAGTATTATCCGTAAATACAATTTCAGCGAAAGAACTAAAAGCACAAATCACAACAGAAGAAGTTCAGGACTCCAAACTGAAACCTGTTTTTGATGAGTATTTCGCAATGAAAGACGCGCTAATCAAAAGTGACGCAAAAACCACTTCGGCAAAAGCCAAAGACCTTTTAACTGCAATCGGTGCGGTAAAAATGGATCAGTTAAAAACCGCAGAGCACGGTGTCTGGATGAAAGTTATGAAAAAAATCACCGCTGATGCTAAAGCAATTTCATCAAATCAGGATCTGAAAAAACAACGTGAAACTTTTAAATCCTTATCTAAAAGTACTTACGAACTGATCAAAGCTTCCAATCCCGCAGAAACTGTTTACTATCAATATTGCCCAATGGCAGATGCAAACTGGTTAAGCAAAGAAAAAGCAGTTAAAAATCCATATTACGGTGCTTCAATGCTTACCTGTGGAAATGTGGTAGAAACCATCAAATAAATTATGACGCTCTATATCAAGAACATGGTATGCAGCAGATGTAAAATGGTAGTGAAGTCTGAGTTTGAAAAACTCGGACTTCACACTATTTCTGTTGAACTGGGTGAAGTGGAATTACAAGAGGAACTTACAGAAAATCAGAAAAGAGATTTACTTCAAAACCTTCATTCTTTGGGCTTTGACCTGCTTGATGACAAAAAAAGCAAGACAATAGAGAAAATCAAAACTATTATTATCGATTTAGTTCATCATAAAAACAATGAACTGAGAATCAATTTGTCTGATTACTTAGTAGAAAATCTCCATCAGGATTACAGCACATTGAGCAATCTTTTCTCGGAAACAGAAAATACTACTATTGAAAAATATTTCATCAGTCAGAAAATAGAAAAGGTAAAAGAATTACTGATTTACAATGAACTTTCGTTAAGCGAAATTGCTGATATTTTAAACTACAGTAATGTGGCACACCTGAGCAATCAGTTCAAGAAAATTACCGGTTTTACACCTACTTATTTTAAACAGCTGAAAAACAAAAAGCGCATTCAGATTGAGAATTTGTAATTTTTTTTACCGCAAAGAAGGCAATCCCGATAGCTATCGGGATATGCAAAGAGCACGAAGCCTTGCGAACGTTGCGTTTTCCTAAAACCCGGCAGATACAAAACTTTGCGCCCCTTGCGGTTAATTTTTTTTTATAAATATTACAAATCATTCTCAAAATTATACAACACGAAGCCACTATTGCTTCGGAAATTTGCATTGTACTATTTAAAGATAAAAACAATGACACATACCTATCAGATTACCGGAATGACCTGCACCAGCTGCGAGGATAAAGTAAAAAAAGCACTTCAATCCGCAGCGCATGTAACCGAAGTGGAAGTTTCGAAAGATAAAAACAGCGCAACCGTAACGATGAGCCAACATGTTGGCCTCAATGAATTGCAAAATGTCCTCGACAGTAAATATAAGATTTCAGCAATCCACCATAATGAAATTGCCGAAGAAACAAAATCCTGGCTGGAGACCTACAAACCAATTGTACTGATATTCTTTTACATCAGTCTGGTTACAGGATTGATTCAGCTTACCAATTCTGAGTTTGATTTTATGCAGGCCATGCGCCATTTTATGGCCGGATTCTTTTTGGTTTTTTCATTTTTCAAAATGCTGAACTTAAAAGGTTTTGCAGAAAGTTATCAGATGTACGATGTGCTGGCGAAAAAAATCCCGGCCTGGGGATATGTATATGCTTTTCTCGAACTCGGTTTAGGGATTTCGTATGTAATCAATTTTAATCCGTTCTTAACCAATGCACTGACATTTATTATCATGAGTATCAGCATCATTGGTGTACTGCAATCTGTCCTGAACAAAAAGAAAATTCAGTGCGCCTGTCTGGGAGCTGTTTTTAATTTACCAATGAGCACCGTAACTATTATAGAAGATGGTTTAATGATCATCATGAGCTTAATAATGCTAACAACACTACTATAAATGAATCATAAAAAAATATTTTTCACCTCACTACTCCTCCTTTTTAGCATACAAATCATGCTGTCGCAAAAGGTGGTCCGTTATGACTTATACGTAAGGGACACAATTGTCAATTTTTCGGGAAAGGAAAAACATGCTTTTGCCGTAAACGGACAAATTCCGATGCCGACGCTCACTTTTACAGAAGGTGACGTTGCAGAAATTTACGTCCATAACGAATTAAAAGAAAATACTTCGCTGCACTGGCACGGTTTATTTTTACCGAATAAGGAAGACGGTGTTCCGTATCTGACCCAAATGCCGATTGCTCCCAAGACCACACATAAATACAGCTTTCCCATTATTCAAAACGGAACCTACTGGTACCACAGCCATTCCGGACTTCAGGAACAGGTAGGCTTGTACGGCCTTTTCATCATCAATAAAAAGAAGGACGACCCCACTTTCAGGAAAGGCATTGATGATTTGCCAACCGTTCCTGTTATTTTAAGTGAATGGACCGACTTAAAACCGGAAAACGTTCAGCGAATGCTTCATAATGCCAACGATTGGTTTGCGATCAAAAAAGGAACCACTCAAAGTTATGCCGAAGCCCTGAAACAAGGCCATTTTTCAACCAAGATTACCAACGAATGGAAACGAATGAATGCCATGGATGTCAGCGACGTCTATTATGAGAAGTTTTTAATCAACGGGAAAAACCAGGACCAGCTTTCGCAATTTAAGCCCGGAGAAAAAGTCAGGCTCAGAATTGCAAACGGCGGTGCTTCCAGTTATTTCTGGCTCACGTACGGAGGCGGAAAGATAACCGTCGTAGCCAGTGACGGTAACGATGTTGACCCTGTAGAAGTGGATCGCCTCATTATTGCAGTTTCTGAAACTTATGATATTATCGTCACCATTCCGGAAGATAAAAAATTCTTTGCTTTTCTGGCTACAGCCGAAGACAGAACGGGATCAGCTTCTTTATTTCTGGGAGACGGAATTAAACAGCCTCTCGTACCTCTTTCGAAATTAAAATATTTTGAAGGAATGAAAATGATGAACGGCATGATGAAAATGAACGGCGAAATGAATGACATGGGCATGCAAATGTCCCTGAATAAAATGGATATGAATGCCGTCATGTATCCTGAAATCACCGGTGAAGATGAAAATTCAAAACCGATGAACCATTCCGAACATGCAGAAGGCATGCAAATGGATACTGACAGCACTGAAACCGCCGACATAGTCACCTTAAATTATGCAATGCTGAAATCGACGGTCAAAACTACGCTTCCAAAAGACGCTCCCGTTAAGGAATTGCGTTTTGAATTGTCGGGAAATATGAATCGCTACGTTTGGAGTTTAGATAATAAAGTCATTTCTGAAACCGATAAAATCTTAATAAGGAAAGGAGAAAATGTGCGCATTGTCCTGTACAACGGCTCTATGATGCGACACCCCATGCATTTACACGGACACGATTTCAGAATCCTGAATGATCAGGGCGATTACGCACCGCTGAAAAATGTAATTGATATTATGCCGATGGAAACCGATACCATCGAATTTCAGGCGAATGCAGATGGCGACTGGTTTTTTCACTGCCATATTTTGTACCATATGATGGCAGGAATGGGGCGTATTTTCAGTTATGAAAACTCAGCACCGAATCCGCTGATTCATGATCCTAAAATGGCTTATAAAATGCTAAAAATGGACGACAGAATGTTCCATTTCATGGGAGAAAATGATTTTGCTACTAATGGAAATGACGGTGAAGCCATGTTCAGCAATACACGCTGGAGCATAGGAACAGAATGGAGACTGGGCTACAATAATAGTCATGGTTATGAAACGGAAACCCACATTGGTCGTTACATTGGCAAAAATCAATGGCTCATGCCTTTTATCGGTTTTGACTGGCGCTACCGAAAAATGGGAATGGATGAACAGGAACAAAATCTTTTCGGGCAGTCTAATACCAAAGACAATCGTTCTGTTTTTAGTGCCGGTCTTGAATATACTCTCCCTATGCTTATAAAAGCCCAGGTAGAAGTTTATACCGATGGAAATGTACGTTTTCAGCTGGAACGAAAAGACATTCCGCTTTCAAGACGTTTACGCATGAACCTCATGTGGAATACCGATAAAGAATATATGGCGGGTCTGAAATATATCGTAGCCAGAAACTTTGGAGTTACTACACATTATGACAGCGATATGGGAGTTGGATTCGGAGTGAATCTGAATTACTAACTACATTCTTACTTATTTTAATTTTATAAAAAAAAACATCAGTTCCTGCCTCTTAAGAACTGATGTTTTTTATTGAAATGAAATAGTATTAAAGCTTAACTACAATTTTACCCACCGTTCTTCCGGTCTCTAATTGCAAATGTGCTTTGTCCATTTCATCAAATGAAAATACCTGCGACACATGCGATTTGATGATTCCTTTTTGCATAAGATCGGCAACAGCTTTCATATCTGTGCCTGAAGATGCAACCAGAATAGCAAACAGATCCACATTTTTGCTTTTGGCCTTTTCTGCATATTCCGGAGCAATGGCACCTAAGATGTAAATTATTTTTCCGCCCGGTTTTACAACATCAACCGAACGATTGTTGATTTCATCTGAAATCGAATTTAACACCAGATCCACATCTGAAACTTCTTTTTCAAAATCGGTTTTTGTATAATCAATATGCTGATCCGCTCCGTTTTGCAAAACAAATTCTTTATTTTTTCCGGATGAAGTTCCGATGACATGCGCTTTGAAATGTTTGGCAATTTGTGTGGCATAATGCCCAACTCCGCCCGACGCTCCATGAATTAGTACGTTATCACCTTCTTTTATTTTTCCGTTAGTCACCAATGCCTGCCAGGCCGTAAGCAAGGCAAGTGTTCCTGCTGCCGCTTCTTCATGAGAAATATTCTCCGGTTTTAAAGCCAGATGCGAAGCCGGAACCGCTACATATTCTGCATATGCTTTTCCTTTTCCGGGAAAATTTACCATTCCGAATACTTCGTCATTTAATTTGAAATCTGTTACATTTTCCCCTGCTTCCACAATGGTTCCGGACAAATCCCAGCCCAGAATGGCCGGACGTTCGTCTTCAAAAAAACGTTTAATTCCCCCTTCCGAAGATCTTGTTTTGTAATCAACAGGATTGATACTCAACGCACTTACTTTTACCAAGACCTCATCAGCATTGATTTCCGGTTTCGGAATCTCAACATATTTAAAGTTGGATACACTCCCCGCTTCGTTTACTATAATTGCTTTCATCATAATTTGTTTTAAAATTAAAGTACAAAAGTATAATATCAGTATCTTTGCCACAAGTATGCACTTTTTTGTATGCTACACACCAAAAGTATACTATTATTGATTATCAATGCTTTAAAAATAAAAAAAAATGGGAAAAAATAAATATGACGAGAATTGTTCCGATGTAGTATGCTCCGTTGACTATGCTTTTAAGAGAATTGGCGGTAAGTATAAAGGAAGAATTTTGTGGAATCTGAGCAACAAAAACATCCTTCGATATGGCGAATTACGAAAAACACTTGTAGATGTCACTCCCAAAATGCTGACCCAGACTTTAAGGGAACTCGAAGATGATGAATTGGTCTCCCGAAAAGTATACCATGAAGTTCCGCCAAAAGTAGAATATTCACTCACAGATATTGGCATGGAACTGATTCCGTTTATCAATCATCTGAAAGAATGGGGCGATAAGCAGCGTGCGAAAGAGAAAATTTCGTCTTCGCTAAGAATAAGTAAATGATTCCTCTTTATGGAAATGAATTTAGAAAAGTATAACGATCTTTAGGAACTGGCATTGATTTTGAAATGAACAACACCAACAAAACCTTTCACATTCATGTACGGAATCAATCCCTTTTTATTACTTGTTTTGCCGCTGATTTTTCAAATTATATTTGGAAGAAAATTTAGGTATGAAACTATAAAATTATCTTTTTTTAAAGTAAGTATTATTAGCTTTCTCTCACAAATACTATTGTCCTGCCTGGCTTTTCAAATCCTTTCACACAATCTTAGGAGCAACTCAAATGGACAAATCCATTGCGGAATGCCGTTGTTAGGATTAATTTTAGTCGAATTTATTTTTATTATAATTTTAATCGTAACCATAGTAGCCCAATATTTTATCAGGAGACATTACAATCGCAATACCAAATAATACCTGAATATTTCGCATCTTAACTTAAAAATAAAAGCCTAATAAATGAAAAACAAAATTACTTTTCTAGTCCTGTTTACCATCCTTTCCGTAAAACTCATTGGCCAGAATACTGCCATTGTTCCCAAAAAAATAGATTTGAATAAAATTCCGAAAGAAATAAAATATACCGGAAAAGTCAAAAATGCAGTCTCCTGGAAAGACAAGCTTGGCGAGAATATTGTTGTATTAACCGAAACAGGCGAATTTACAACTAAAAACTCCGACAGTGAAGATTCGCGTGACGCGGCATTATATGCCTACCATTATATTTTATCGGGTAAAGATTCAAAATTAAACTGGAAAATTTATGATTTCATACATGATTGTCCGGTTGAAATAGAAGCCAACTTTGTAAAAAACACGTTCAATATTACCGATTTAAATAAAGATGGCGTAGCTGAAATCTGGGTGATGTACACCACGGTTTGTCATGGAGATGTTAGTCCTTCGACTATGAAAATAATAATGCACGAGGGAAATGAAAAATTTTCCATGCGCGGCGAAACCAAAGTTAAGGTAGATGAAAAACGCTACTTAGGCGGAAAATATACTTTTGACAAACCTTTTAACGATGGCCAAGCGGCATTCAGGGAATATGCCAAAAAGCTGTGGCAAAAGCACGTCAATAAAGTTTGGGAGTAGTTAATTGTCTGCACTTTTACAAAAACATTAACTATACGCTTATTCGCACGAATCCTAAATCGGACTATATTTGATGCATCAAAAACAGAATCATCAACATCCAAAAAACAAAGAAATGACAAAAGTAATTACCTTTATGACTGTGGCCCTATTCTCAATTGGCATAACAGCTCAGGAAACGAAACCGGCAGCAAAAAAAGAAAAGGCTAAAAAGGAATCCTGTTGTACCAAAACAGATGCGGCAAAAAAAGACAAAAAAGCTTGCTGTGTTAAAAAATAAGATGACATTTATGCAACAAAAAAGACCTCAAATAATTTGAGGTCTTTTTTTTATAGGTTCTTTTTGCCACGAATTTCACGAATTTGCACTAATTCAAAAATGCTTATGCATTTTGCGAAAAATAATTCGTGAAAATTCGTGAAATTCGTGGCAAAAAAACTATTTAATACGAACGCTCCACTCAAAATCCATTTCTGAAACCTGGATTCCTTTTTCGTCTGTTCCGATAGATTTCATCCAGAAGGTTTGCCCCTCACCTGTGGCTATCGTTTTTTCAATAGCTTCAGCAATTAAATGTCCGTCTTTACAAACGAATGTAATTCGACCAGTTGCTTTTTTAGTAAAGTTCCCTTTATTATTGGCGACCAGCATAGAGATTTTTTTTCCGCTTTCCTGAATTTGGGAAATTACCAAAGCACCCGTTGTTAATTCAGCAGCCATTGCCTGAACCGCGAAATACATTGAATTAAAAGGATTCTGATTGATCCAACGGTGTTTTACACTTACGACACAACTGTCTTTATCGATCGCTTTTACGCGAACACCGCAAATATAGGCCGATGGTAATTTGAATAATACAAATTTGTTGAGTTTGGAAACTGAAACTGCCATGTGATTTATTTTTTATGTAAAAATACAAAAAAACTATGCACGCACAATAAATTGTTTTTACTTTCCTGAAAGGGTAATAAAATCAAGCCTTCACACTGATTTTCAGTCTTTTTTATTTAGCAGGCATACTTTATATTTGTTAATATTTTGTTAATATTTGGTACTATGTAAAACAAGATACTGTCTTTTGACCATATATTTGCATAAGAAAATACTATATACTTTTAATCATGGAAACAACAACACCACTCATCATGGAAACAACATCAGAAAAGAACACTGCAACGTTCACACATTTAAGTACATTAAGCCAGTATATCATCCCTTTTGGAAATTATATTTTTCCGATTTTAATCTGGACGAGTTATAAAGACAAGTCAGAATTTGTAAATCACCATGGCAAACAGACCCTGAATTTTCAATTGAGTTTATTGCTTTACACTTTGGTTCTGGCTTTAATTGCGATTCCGATTTTTATCATCGTGTTTTTTCAAAACCTGCCAATGGAAGCTGTTTTTAACGACGAAGATTTCGTAATCAGAAATTTTCATTTTGACGGAAACATTGGATTAATCAGTATTGGGGCAACAGCTGTTTTACTTTTCGGATTGTTAAAAGTAATGGAATTCTTTTTAGTGATTTATGCTTCTATAAAAACATCAAACGGAGAATATTACAAATATCCGATGACGATTCCTTTTATAAAGTAATTGCTAAAGATTAAAAGTTATACGAAATACGAACTCATTCCAAAAGAATAAATTCGAAACAATCATCATCAATCAAAATCATCAATCAAAAGACGAATTGTTCAATCTAAAAAAAACAAAATGAAATTATGAACATTGAAAACACAAAAGCACAGATGCGCAAAGGTGTTCTTGAGTTTTGTATCCTATCTGTACTAAAAGAAAAAGATGCATACACATCAGAAATATTAGACACTTTAAAAAACGCCAAATTACTAGTTGTTGAGGGAACAGTTTACCCCCTTTTAACCAGACTGAAAAACGACGGTTTACTCAATTATCGCTGGGAAGAATCAACTTCAGGACCACCAAGAAAATATTATGGGTTAACCGAAATAGGACAAACATTTTTAAACGAACTTAGCGGAACCTGGACAGAATTGTCTGACGCCGTAAAACTAATCACCAATCAAAATCAATAATCATGAACAAAACAGTAAATATAAACTTAGGAGGTATGTCTTTTCACATTGATGAAGACGCATATTTGAAACTAACCCGTTATTTTGACGCTATAAAACGATCATTAAACAA
Source organism: Flavobacterium sp. ENC (assembly GCF_020991415.1). Lineage (GTDB taxonomy): Bacteria > Bacteroidota > Bacteroidia > Flavobacteriales > Flavobacteriaceae > Flavobacterium. The sequence goes on from NZ_JAJMOY010000005.1 coordinate 137,979, forward strand.
TTCTTCCGGTCAGGATGAAATTATTAAAGATATCGAAATGCGTTTTTCTGAATTACTGACGGAAAAACAAAAAAGCGAAAAACATGTTGTGGGACTGAAAGATATTGATGAGGTGATCGCTGTTATGGGACAACCTGAAGATTATATCATTGAAGACGAAGAAAAATCAGGTCAGTCTTTTAATGATTACGGAAACAGAAAACATAAAAAACTGTACCGTGACAAAGAAAAAGGAATGGTCGGCGGTGTTGCAACGGGTTTAGGACATTATTTTGGAGTTGACGCCGTATGGATAAAAATCATTTTCCTAATATTTGTTTTTGCAGGTTTCGGAACTGGAATTTTGGCTTATTTCGTACTATGGGTTGTAACTCCGGAAGCGGTTACAACCTCTGAAAAACTGGAAATGACCGGTGAGCCTGTAACCATTTCGAACATTGAAAGAAAAGTACGTGAGGAAATTGAGTCCTTGTCTGATAAATTTAAAAATGCAGATTATGATGCCATGGGAAACCACGTAAAGTCGGGAGCTGAGAGAATAAGTAGTTCATTTGGAGACTTTATCATGACGGTTTTTAAAATCTTCGCTAAATTTTTAGGAATAATATTAATCATGTCCGGAATCACTGTTCTGATCATGTTACTGATTGGGGTGTTTACCCTGGGAACTAATGTTTTTGTTGATTTTCCATGGCAAAACTTCGTGGAAGCCGGAAACTTCACAGACTATCCGATCTGGTCATTTGGTTTATTAATGTTCTTTGCCGTTGGAATTCCGTTTTTCTTTTTGACCCTTTTAGGTTTCAAATTGTTATCTCCAAACTTAAAATCTATCGGGAATATTACAAAATATACGTTGTTAGCCATTTGGATTATTGCGGTTGCAATCGCCATCAGCATCGGAATCAAACAGGCTACTGAAATCTCCTATGACAATAAAACCGTAGAGAAAAAAGCAATCAATATTAGTCCAAAAGATACTTTGTTCATCAAATTCAAATACAATGACTATTATGCAAAAGATTTGAATCACTACAGGGAATTTGAGTTCGTACAGGATTCGGCCAATCATCAGTTATTATATTCAAATGATGTTCGCCTGCATGTTTTACACACTGACGAAGCTGCCCCTTTTATTCAAATAGAGAAAAGCGCAAGAGGAAATTCATTTATCTCTGCCAAACAAAGAGCAGAAAAAATCAATTATAAGTTTCAAATTACAGGAAATCATTTAATTTTGGATAATTATTTTCTTACGGATGTAAAAAACAAGTTCAGAGGACAGGAAGTTGATGTGTTTTTATACCTTCCTGAAGGACAATTATTCAAACCTGATGCGTCATTACAAGATTATGATGACTCTGAGAATGATTTTTTCAACTTACACTTTAACGGCAATTACAATTATAAAGTTGAAGGTTCTAAAGTTAAATGTCTCAATTGCCCTGCTGATGAAAATGACAGCAATGACGGAGACTATGACTATGACTATGACAATGACGAAAACAACACTATTGACAACGATACGGTAAAAGAAGTTTCTATTAAAATTAATGGAAAAGAAGTTTTAAACGGAAAAAAAACCAAAGGAAAGCTAACCACTGACAAAAACGGAGTTATAATCAAAATTAACTAAGCCATGATAAAAATAATCATTCATATTACAAAATTCGTAGTTGCGACTATTACAGCACTATTGTTTGCCTCTTGTAACTTTAACGGTAACGCCATTGAAGGAAGCGGAAATGTTACTACCGAAAAAAGAATTGTTCAGGGAGATTTTACCAAAATATCAGTAAGCAACGCGATTGATTTAGTGATCGAACAGGCTGATGCTACTGAAATTGTTGTGGAAGCTGATGATAATTTACAAAAAGAAATCACTACTACAGTCGAGAACGGTACCTTGATTATTAAATGCAAATACAGTTCTTTCAGAGATATTACGAAGAAAAAAGTGACGGTAAAGATGCCTAAAATTGACAAAATAGAAGCTTCAAGTGCTTCTTCTGTCCTAAGCACAGGAATCATTGAAGGTGTAGATATAGATTTGGAAACTTCAAGCGCTGCGACCATGGATGTTAAGTTAGAATCTGATAATATTACGGTAGATACTGGAAGCGGAAGTTCGGTACATGTGGAAGGAAAAGCTTTAAAAATTTCTACTTCAGCCTCAAGCGGATCCACTATAAGTGCAAATAAATTATTCGCAAATGATGTTACAGCAGAAGCTTCAAGTGGAGGACATGTAAGTATTCATCCTATTGTAAGCCTGAAAGCAGAAGCGAGCAGCGGCGGAAGCATCAATTATGACAGTACGCCAAAAACAATTGAGAAAACTTCAAATTCAGGAGGAAGTATAAGTCAGGAGTAAATGATATTTATCTGTTAAATATAAAAAAATCATTCATCGAAAGTGGATGATTTTTTTATATTTGTGAAAATCAAATCAAGCATTAATGAAAAAAAACACCGCCCTACTCCTATTATTATTGATTACAACATTCACTTTTGCCCAAAAGCGCGAAAAAATAAAAGGATCTAAAATCGTTACCACCTCTATAAAGGAAGTTGGAGAATTTGATGGTATTGAAGCCGATGATAATCTGGAAGTTTATCTGGAAAGAGGAGAGAAAAACGAAATCAAAATCGAAGCTGACGACAATCTCCACGATATTATCGGAATGGATTTAAGAGATCGTACACTTCGTTTGTATACCTCAAAACAAAGTTCCATTTTTAAAAAACTGATTGTCCGCGTTACTTATACAAAATCACTTAAGAATGTAATTGCTAAAAACGAAGCGGCTATTTATGCCATTCAGGAAGTTCAGGTAGACGACATTACCTTTAACAGCTTTGATTACTCAAAATTGTTTTTAAATGTAAATTCGAAAAAATTCTCCCTGATTGCCGATGATAAATCAAAAACCGAATTAAACGTAAAAGCAGAAGATGCCAATTTACAATTAAGTAAAAATGCTTCCATCAAAACACTGGTTTCTGCCATAAAATTCAAATGTGATTTGTATCAGAAAGCAGCAGCCACTATTGAAGGTATTGCCGAAAAAGCCACTATTCGTTTAGACAACAATTCGGTTTTTACCGGAACAAAATTCACTTTGAAAGATTCCAATGTTACGGTTGAAAATTATGCGACAGCCAGTATTTTGGCAGAAACCACCATTTCGATAGCGGTTAGCGACAAAGCAGAACTTTCCCTTTTTGGAAGTCCAACGATACAACTTACCCGTTTTTCTGAAGAAGCGAAGCTGATTAAGAAGATTAAGTAAAAAGTTTCATGTTTCATGTTTCATGTTTCATGTTTCAAGTTTTATTTGTTTCAGATTATTGGAGCGTTAAAATAAAAAATCCCATTCACAGCTGCGAATGGGATTTTTTTATGTGAAAATTCTCCGCATTTCAGTTCCAACAACTTGAAACCTGAAACAAAGAAAACCTGAAATCTTTTTTTACTCTTTAGCTGCCAAATATCTTTCTGCATCCAGAGCTGCCATACAGCCTGTACCTGCGGCCGTGATCGCCTGACGGTATACATGATCTGCAGCATCACCTGCCACAAAAACACCCGGAATATTGGTATTTGAAGTTCCCGGAGTATTGATGATGTATCCGGTTTCGTCTAAATTCAGGTAATCTTTAAAAATATCAGTATTTGGTTTGTGACCAATGGCAACGAAAAACCCAGTTGCAGGAATTTCAACCACTTCAGCAGTAGTTTTGTTCAAAGCTTTAATGGCGTGCACTACATTTCCATCCCCTACTACTTCAACCGTATCGTGATTCAGTAAAATTTCGATATTTTCGGTTTTGCGAACTCTTTCTTCCATAATTTTTGAAGCTCTGAATTTTTCGCTTCTCACCAACATGGTTACTTTTTTACAAAGTTTAGATAAGTAATGAGCTTCTTCACAGGCAGAATCACCCGCTCCCACAATTACAACTTCCTGATTGCGGTAGAAAAATCCGTCACAAACGGCACAGGCAGAAACTCCGCCGCCCATTTGCAAATAATGTTGTTCTGAAGGCAATCCTAAATATTTAGCCGAAGCACCTGTAGAAATAATTACTGTTTCACAGTGTAATTCGATTGAATCGTTAATCCATACTTTATGAATATCTCCTGAAAAATCAACTTTGGTAGCCCAGCCATCACGAATATCAGAGCCGAAACGTTTGGCTTGTTCCTGCAGCTGAACCATCATTTCAGGTCCTGTAACTCCATCAACATAACCCGGAAAATTCTCTACTTCATTTGTGGTAGTCAACTGACCACCTGGCTGCATTCCCTGATATAAAACCGGATTCATGTTAGCTCTGGCAGCATAAATTGCAGCGGTATAGCCCGCAGGACCAGAACCTATAATTAGGCATTTAATTTTTTCGATTGTATCTGACATAATATGATTGTAATTAATAATTGATGGTGCAAAAGTAAGTTTTTATTGTTGGAAAACAGAGTGCTGTCCATCAGTTTTTGCTATTCCGAGATAGAGAAACAGAAATTACAACGGTCATAAAAAATCCTTTCCACGTAAATTTCAAATAAAAAAATTCCAAATTCCAATAACGAACTGCAAAGTATTGGGACTTGGAATTTTGAATTTGAAAAAATCACAAAAGAGATTTACTCGATAATCATTTTTTTTGTTGCGCTTTTCCCGTCCTGATTTACTTTCAGGATATAAACTCCTTTTTGCAAGCCTTCTACATTTAGCTCTTTACTTTGAGTTTGAACAGAAAGAACACATTTTCCGAGAATATCAAATATTTTAATATCCTTACTGCTGGCTGATTGGGTTTGCACAAATATTGTCCCCTCTTTTACAGGATTTGGATAAACCGAAAAACTTTCCAGCTTATTTTCGGTTACTGCCAGACTCTTATCCCTTTCAATGGTTAGTGTATAAGTTTTTTCTGTGCCATCCTGAGCTGTTACTGTTACAATAACATTATTACTCGCAGAATCTCCCAGATCACCCCACTGCCAAACCTTCCCACTTGACACTATTTCTCCGTTTACTTTTATAGCTGCAGTGATATCCGTCGCAATAGGTGTTATGTCGATAATGCTTACGGCATTAGGCACTTTGGCAACATAGTCTGTTGTTTCTGAAGAGAAAACCGGATCCAGTTTTCCCGCACTCAATGTCAAGCTACTCAAAGTTGCTAAATTGCTAAGGGTAGTGACTGTTGCCGGATTACCTGTGTTTGTAGTACTTAAATAAGAGGGAAGATTAGGATCTCCTCCAAATTCCATCACTATTACCTGATAACTCGTTCCGGGGGTCAAACCGGTTATCTCTATCTTATTATCGGTATTAATCTTGACAATCGTATACCAGCCTGAACTGCCAATCTGATCGCCCATACCAAAGTTTTTATCTTCTTTAAAATAAATATTATCCGGTACAGGACTATTAGCAGTTGTGCCTTTACGCATAAATACGATTCTTCCATTTCCATCCCCATTTGTCCAGTTTACGGTGGTACTGGTGGCCGTTGTATTGATAAAAGTAAGATTCGCAGCCTGAATCGTCGGTGACGGTAAAAGTCTGTAAACTTTTATATTGTATGTTTTTACCGCACCGCTTTGAGCTGTAACTTCTATCGTAATAAGATTAGGAACGTATCCCACTACCAAATTACTAATCTCTTGCGAAGGATTTCCACTAGCAACTGTTACCCCGTTTACTTTTATCCCCGCATTGCTATCAGTAGTAACCGGAGTTACCTTTATGCTACTGACTCCATTAGGTACTCTGGCAACATAATCAGTGGTTTCTGGTGAAAAAACAGTATCCAGTACTCCATCACTTAAAGTCAGATTACTCAAAGTCGCTACATTACTAAGTGTAGTTACAGTTGCGGGATTTCCGGTACTTGCTGTTGTTAAATAAGAGGGATTATGTGGCAAACCGTTAAACTCCATGACCGCTACCTGATAAGTGGTTCCGGGGGTCAGGCCGGTTACCTCTACCTTATTATCGGTATTAATCTTAACAATAGCATACCAGCCTGAACTGCCAATCTGATCCCCCATACCAAAAACTTTACCGTCGTTAAAATAAATATTCTCTGGTAAAGGATTATCCTCTTTTGTTCCTTCACGCATAAATACTATTCTTCCGCCTCCGTTGCCATTCGTCCAGTTTACGGTAGTTGATGTTGCGGTAGTATTGGTAAAAAAGACAGCACTTGCCTGTAGAACAGGGGCTGGTAAAGCAAGTCTGGTTATGGTTACTGTATAAGTCTTTTCCGTGCCATCTTCTGCAGTAACTGTGGTCGTAATAACATTAGTCCCCAATTTTAGATCAACCACTTGCGAAGCGCTTCTGCTTGCAACCGTTATATTATTTACTTTAATAGTTGCCTTATCACTACTCGCCACCGGAGATATTGTAATACTGCTGGTTGCGTTAGGCACCGTAATCTGATAACTTGTGGTAGCTGAATTAAAAACCGGGTCCAGAGTGCCGTCGCTAACACTTAAATTACTTAAAGTCGCTACATCACTAAGCGTAGTCACTGCCGCAGGATTACCGGTACTTGTTGTCGTTAAATAAAATGTACCTTTACCGTGGCTGCTACTATTCGTCATTGCCTGTACCTGATATGTAGTTCCTGGTGTCAAACCGGTTACCACCACCATATTACGCCAAGTATCAGCCACACAATACCAGCCTGCCGTACCAACTTGATCTCCCAAACCAAAAATAGTATTAGGTTTATAATTAACGTTATCTTCCGGCGCAGGATTAGGGTTAGGATTTGTTCCCTTACGCATAAAAACTGCAGTATAATTTCCACCCCCGTATTGCCAACTAATAGTAGTGGTAGTTGCTGTTGTATTTGTAAAAACAAGATTAGAAGCTTGTCTAGTAGGCGTCTCCTGTGCCGCCATCGTTTGAAAAACCGACAAAAAAGCGATCACAACTACCCAAAAAGGCTTTTTCGAAAATAAGAAAGTAAAAGTACGATTCATAACACACTATTTTTTAAACTAATAATATTCGGCCCACCCTTCTTTTCAGTGCTATTCTTTTTACACTTTTGATAAGAATGAAGCCCTATAACCCTAACACAATTGCTATGATTTTGTAAGCAAATTACTTCTAAAAAAAACAAAACGATACCCTCGTGTAATAATTAGAACGATTCATTTAATAACTGGGGGATTGGGGCAATAAGTGTGCTTTGGCACAAGCTTTAAGAACCAATCAACAAGCGATTTCTATTATGGAAAACAGTGAAACAATTGATGAAGAAAAACTTGCAGAGGTTGCAAAAGCATTAGGGTTACCGCAGAGGCGATTAAGAATTTCTCGGAAGAAAATATGACAACTTACTTTAATACTTTTACCGATAATGATTTCAGCAATAACGAAGGTACTGTTGTTGGTACTCGTGACAACAATAACAACTGTATATTTAACCCGTTAGACAAAATGATGGAAATGGTTGATGAAAACCGAAAACTTTACGAACGCCTGGTTCAGGCCGAGAAAGATAAGGTCGAATATTTAGAAAAATTACCAAAAGAAAAATAATTACTACTTAAGAATATAATAGTTCTAAAGAGCGTCAGGTTTAAATTCAAATAAAAAATTCCAAATTCCAATACTGTACAGTTCGTTATTGGAATTTGGAATTTTTTATTTGGAATTTCTCAAAAGATAACTTTAGAGCACAAAAAAAGCCGAACATTTCTGTTCGGCTTTTTGTCGGGGTGGCAGGATTCGAACCTGCGGCCTCCTGCTCCCAAAGCAGGCGCGATAACCGGGCTACGCTACACCCCGTAAGCGGGTGCAAATATATAACTATTTTTTGCTTATCCAAAACAATTTATGAAATAAGAACTATTTTTAATTTCATAGCCTGAATTTGAAAAATACCGAAAGAACTTCCCAATTCGTTTTTATTAAAATCAAATTTCACTTATGACACTTTTTAAGGTCAAATTAACCAATATGTACAGGACTTTTTTATAGCTGTTTTCTTTGAAAAACAAAAAACAGATCCAATCAAACACCCACCAAACAACGGTTAACCTAAGTTTCTTAAATGTTAACAAAATAGATTTTCAAAAACCATAAATAATTGTATTTTTACGGTTCAAAATTCAGAAAATAAATGGGCAAAATCATTGCGATTGCTAATCAAAAAGGAGGCGTTGGAAAGACTACTACATCAGTAAATCTTGCGGCCTCATTAGGTGTTTTAGAGAAAAAAGTATTACTGATAGACGCTGATCCTCAGGCGAATGCTACATCAGGCCTTGGGATTGATGTAGAATCTGTAGAAATTGGTACTTATCAGATACTTGAACATAGCCACACCCCAAAAGAAACTATTGTTCAATGTTCAGCTCCAAATGTTGATGTGATACCTGCTCACATTGACCTTGTTGCCATCGAAATCGAATTGGTTGATAAAGAAAACAGGGAATATATGCTTAAAAAAGCATTGGAAAGTGTGAAAGACGAATATGATTATATCATTATCGACTGTGCACCTTCTCTGGGATTATTAACGTTGAATGCTTTAACAGCGGCTGATTCTGTAGTTATTCCGATTCAGTGTGAGTATTTCGCACTTGAAGGATTAGGAAAATTACTGAATACCATAAAAAGTATCCAGAAAATTCACAACCCGGACCTGGACATCGAAGGATTATTGTTAACCATGTACGATTCGAGATTGCGTTTATCCAATCAGGTTGTGGAAGAGGTTCAAAAACACTTTAACGATATGGTTTTTGATACCGTTATTCAGCGAAATGTAAAATTAAGTGAGGCACCAAGTTTTGGCGAAAGCATCATTAATTATGACGCAACCAGCAAAGGAGCAGTTAATTACATCAATTTAGCTCAGGAAATTATAAAGAAAAACAGTAAATAGTTTTTATGACAAAAGCAATTAAAAAACAAGCCTTAGGAAGAGGATTATCAGCATTATTAAAAGATCCGGAAAACGACATTACCTCAGTAGAAGACAAAAATGCTGACAAGGTTGTTGGAAATATCATAGAGCTTGAAATAAGTGCTATCGAAATAAATCCGTTTCAGCCCCGAAGCAATTTTAATGAAGAATCATTACGCGAATTAGCCACTTCCATTAAAGAATTGGGCGTGATTCAGCCTATTACTGTTCGAAAATTAGACTTCAACAAATACCAGTTAATTTCGGGAGAGCGTCGTTTACGTGCCTCAACACTGGTAGGATTGACTACCGTTCCTGCCTATATCCGTATTGCCAATGACAATGAATCACTGGTTATGGCTTTGGTGGAAAACATTCAGCGTCACGACTTAGATCCAATTGAAATTGCGCTTTCGTACCAGCGTCTGATTGATGAAATTCAATTAACTCAGGAACAAATGAGCGAGCGTGTGGGTAAAAAACGCTCTACCATTGCCAATTACCTGCGTCTTTTAAAATTAGATCCGATTATCCAGACGGGTATTCGTGACGGTTTTATCAGCATGGGTCACGGCAGGGCAATCATTAATATTGAAGACTTGGATGTCCAGACAGACATCTACCAGAAAATAGTAAGCCAGAACTTATCAGTTCGCGAAACAGAAGCTTTGGTCAAAAACTATCATGAAGGCGAAAAACCAAAAGCGGAAGGAAAAGCCAGACCAGAATCTTCTTTTGAAATTGAAGAAATCAAAAAAAGCACTTTCAACGAATATTTTGGTGCGAAAGTTGATATAAAAGTCGCTGGCAACGGTAAAGGAAAAATTACAATTCCTTTTAATTCTGAAGCCGACTTTAACAGAATTATAAAATTAATAAACGGGTAGTGAATAAAATTGTCCCCATAAGTCTATTGTTCTTTCTCATAGGAACCGTTTCTCTTTTTGCCCAGGCAAAAGAAGAGACGGTTTTAGTCGCTAAAGACACTACTAAGTTAGAGGAAATAGATCCGCTTACACCGGCAAAAGCAGCATTCTACTCTGCCATTTTACCGGGTCTTGGTCAGGCTTACAACAAAAAATACTGGAAGATTCCATTAGTCTACGGAGCTATCGGAACCAGTTTATACTTTTACCTCGACAACAATAAAAAATACAATAATTATCGCGATGCCTACAAAAAAAGACTTGAAGGTCTTCCTGACGACTATCAGTTTTTAGATGACAGCAGACTTGTTGCAGGTCAGAAATTCTACCAGAGAAACAGGGATTTATCGGCTTTATTTGTGGTAGGATTTTATGTTTTAAATATCATTGACGCCAATGTTGACGCGGCTTTAATTCAATTCAACGTAAACGAAAGGCTATCACTGCGTCCGGAAATTTACCCTGATGATATGACATTCAGACCCAATGTTGGGCTAACTTTTAATTACCACTTTTAAGTAGAGCTGCTTTCTATTTAAATTCAAAAAATACACAAATGAAAATTGCGCTTTTAGGATACGGAAAAATGGGCAAAGTAATCGAAAGAATTGCTTTAGAAAGAGGCCATGAAATTGTTTTAAAAAAAGATGAATCCAACACCTACGACGGGCTTTCGACTGCTGATGTTGCTATCGACTTTAGTGTTCCGACCGCTGCCGTAGCTAATATTTCAAATTGTTTTCAGTCCAATGTCCCTGTAGTATCAGGCACCACCGGCTGGCTGGAACATTATGATGAAATGACAGCCCTTTGCAACGAAAAACAGGGCGGATTTATTTCCAGCTCCAACTTTAGCTTAGGGGTAAATATTTTCTTTGAACTCAATGAATATTTAGCCAAAATCATGTCTCAGTTCGACTCCTACAAAGTTACAATGGAAGAGATTCACCATACTCAGAAATTAGATGCACCAAGCGGAACCGCTATTTCATTAGCCAAAGGCGTTATTGAAAACAGCAAGTATGCCAACTGGACTTTAGAAGAGGCAAAAACGAATGAGATTCATATAGAAGCAAAAAGAATTGGAGATGTTCCCGGAACTCATACCGTGACTTACGATTCAATTGTGGACAGTATCGAACTAAAACATACCGCTCACAACCGTGAAGGCTTTGCTCTCGGAGCCGTTATAGCAGCAGAATGGCTGGCAGGCAAAAAGGGAATATATACAATGAAAGACGTTTTGAATCTGGAATCTAAATAAGATTAATTTAAAGTTTAAGGTCCAAAATTTAAACAACCTGAAACTTGACACATAAAACTAAAAAACTATGACACTATATCTTTGGTTTGTTTTTTTCCTGGCAGTACAAATTATTCATTTCTTAGGAACATGGAAATTATATCAGGCAGCAGGAAGAAAAAGTTGGGAAGCGGCAGTTCCTGTATACAATTCAATTGTTTTAATGAAAATCATCGGGCGTCCAACGTGGTGGACGTTGTTGCTTTTCATTCCGATTATTAACCTGATTATGTTTCCGGTGGTCTGGGTAGAAACTTTAAGAACGTTCGGCAAGAAATCATCTTTGGATACGTTTTTAGGAATTTTTACTTTCGGATTTTACATTTACTATGTAAACTATACTCAGAAATTAGAATACAATGCAAACCGAAAATTAACGCCTGAAAACAAAACTGCTGATACCGTAAGCTCCTTACTTTTTGCTATCATCGTAGCCACATTAGTACACACTTATATCGTACAGCCGTATACAATTCCGACTTCTTCCTTAGAAAAATCATTATTGATTGGTGACTTTTTGTTTGTGAGTAAAGTTAATTACGGACCAAGAGTTCCGATGACCACGGTAGCGTTACCAATGGTTCATGATTCTATTCCTTTTTTAAAGCGAAAATCGTATTTAAAATGGCCGCAATTGCCTTATTTCAGACTGCCTGCTTTTGAAAAAATAAAAAGAACGGATATTGTGGTTTTTAACTGGCCTGTTGATACCGTACACTATTTCTATGAGCCAAAAGGAAGACCCGGTGTTATAAAACCAATCGACAAAAAATCGAATTACGTAAAAAGATGTGTTGGTATTCCCGGAGACAGCCTGTCTATAAAAGATGGTTTCGTTTTCATCAACGGAAAAAAATTAGTTTTGCCGGAAAGAGCTAAACCACAGTATTCTTATGCTGTTGCACTGGACGGAAAAACACCTATTGACTTTGAAACATTATTAAGAGAGCTGGATATTACGGATCGCGCCGGTTTTAAAAGCGAGAAAAGAGATACGATATTTTTCGCAGCTTTAACAGAAGCCAGTGCTGAAAGACTTAAAAATACTCCCGGAATTACCGATGTAAGAAGAGAAATCGACAAAGGAAATGACAATGCGATCTTCCCTCACATCAACAAATGGAATCAGGATAATTTTGGTCCGATATACATTCCTGAAGCCGGTAAAACGGTTGCTTTAAACAATGTATCTTTACCTTTTTATAAAGAAATCATCACGAATTACGAAGGTAATACTTTGCAAATAGACGGTTCCCATTATTTAATCAACGGAAAACCTGCAACAACTTATACTTTTAAGCAAAACTATTACTGGATGATGGGAGACAACCGTCACAACTCTGAAGATAGCCGTTATTGGGGTTACGTTCCGGAGAGCCATATTGTAGGGAAACCTGTTTTTATCTGGCTAAGCTGGGACACCAACGGAAAAGGAATGAATAAAATTCGCTGGAGCAGGGTATTCACTACTGTTGACGGTGAAGGACAGCCTCAGTCTTACTTTAAGTACTTCCTAATTATTCTTGCCCTTTATTTCGTTGGAGAATTCTTATGGAGAAAAAGAAAAGAAAATAAAGCATAAAAATAAAGTATTTTTAGTTTCAGGTTTCAAGTTTAAAGTTCTGCGCGAACCTGAAACTTGAAACCTGAAATTTTTAACACAAAACGAATCAAACATGAACTCCTTGTTACTTCCTACCTATTTTCCGTCAATCAGTCACTTCGCAGTGATGGCCCAATCTGAAAATATTACTTTTGAAATGGAAGATAATTTTCAGAAACAGACGAACAGAAACCGTACTTATATCTATAGCCCAAACGGAATTCAGTTATTGAATATCCCCGTTAAACATTCGAAAGAACTGCATCAAAAAACAAAAGAGGTACGAATTGAAAATGAATTTGACTGGCGAAAGCAACACTTCAAATCTTTAGAGGCCGCTTACAGAAGCTCTCCTTTTTTTGAATTTTTTGAAGATGACATTCGCCCTGTTTTCGAAAAAGAACATACCTTTTTAATGGATCTCAATATGGAAGTTTTAGAGATCATGACCAAATGCCTGAGAATGAAACTGGAGTTTGGAAAAACCATAGAATACTTTCATGAAGCAGAAAACATTACCGATTACAGGTATTTGGTAAACGGAAAAAAAGACGCTCATTCGTTCGAAAAATACACCCAGGTATTTGATGACAAGCATGGCTTTATAAACAATCTGAGTGTACTGGATTTACTTTTTAATGAAGGTAAATTTGCCATGGATTATTTAAAAACCCAAAAACTAATCTAACTATTCCACGGAGTTTTTTTGGAATTTGGAAATTAAAAAATTGGAAATTTATTCCATTGAAAGCCTTGCCATGATCGGATAATGATCGGAATTTTCGAAATCAGAAAAACTCTGAAATTGTTTTACTTTCATCTTACTGTCCGTAAAAATATAATCGATTCGGGCCGGATAATAGCGAAATTTATACGTGGCACCGAAACCTTCCCCGGCTTCTTCAAAAGTATCCTTCAGCTTTCCTTTTATGTTTCTGTATACATAGGAAAAAGGACTGTTATTCATGTCTCCGCAAATAATAATCGGGCTTTTGCATTGTTTGATATTCTCCTTAAAAATTTCTGCCTGCTCCTGCTGCTGTCTGAATCCTTTACTGATGCGGGCATAAATCAATTGTGATTTCTGCTGGTTTACATTATCGATATTATCCGAAATATCATTGACATCCGGGGAAATCTTAATCGACTGCAAATGCATATTGTACACCCTTATAACATCCTTACCACGCTTTATATCGGCATAGATTACATTATTGTCCGACTTAGGAAAAATAATACTCCCCTGATACAGGATTGGAAATTTTGAAAAAATAGCCTGTCCTGTTTTTATCTGATTCCCGTCTATGAAAATATAGCGGTGCGGATACACTTTTAAGTCAATATGGGCAGAATTGGAGTATTCCTGAATGCATAAGATATCCGGGTCTTTTTCGTCTATAAACGTCTTAATATTCGATGGGATATCATCGCGGTCCAGCCATTTAAACACGTTAAAAAGACGGACATTATAACTCATTACAGAAAAGTCCTTTTCGTCTTCTACATATTCTTTGGCAGAAAATTTATAAAATTTATTAATAAAGGTAATTCCGGTCAGCAAGACCAGACCAGACAAAATAAGGCGTTTTTTGAACTGGATCCCCCAATAGATGAAGAACAGGCCATTCATGACAAAAAAGGCCGGCATAAACAGCGTCAGCACCGACAAAAGCGGAAAGCTCTTGGGTGCGAGAAAAGGCAAAACATAGATACTAAATGTTACTACAGTAAGTACTATATTCAAAAAGAACATCAGTTTATTAAACCAAGACAGGTTTTGCATGCTTTCTTTATTACAAGGATTATTTTCCTGCTTTAAATAAAAATTCTTTTTCTTCTTTGGTCAGACAATCATAGCCGGACTGGCTGATTTTATCCAAAATTTCATCAATTTGCTGTTGCGTTTTATCTTTCGCAACAATTCTTGAAATTGGTTTTTCTGTAGGTTTTTTATAATTCTTATGGACTGTCCTGAAGGGGGTTGCAGGTGATTTTCTGAACAAATTGGTAAAAAAGTCCAATGTTCTGGAGATCACTATGCTCAGGTCAGTCCCATTTTGAAGCAATTTAATAAAAATAAATCCAAAAACAGCACCCGCCAGGTGCGAAATGTGTCCGCCCATATTACCCAGGCGCAACTGCATTAAATCTAAAATTAAAATCACGGCAGTAATATGCCATAATTTTACGTTTCCAATCAGTAACAAACGAACATTCATCAGCGGCTGATAAGTTGTTGTTGCCACTAAAATCGCCATAATAGCGGCTGAAGCCCCGACAATAGAAGCCGAATAATTTAAAAAATAATAGGTCAGAATAAAAACGATTCCGGAAAAAACAGCACTTAAAATATACAATCCCAGATATTGTTTTTGTGTAAAGAAGGTTAAAAACAATGAACTTGCAAAATTCAAAACCATCATATTAAACAACAGATGCAAAAATCCATCGTGAAAAAAGGCATAGGTCAGAAATGTCCAGGGTTTAAACAAAAACACTTCAGGATCTGATGATAAAGCCAGCCAGCCCGGAAAATCAAACTGTCCGATTGAATATTGATAAAAGAACACTAACGAAATCAGAAAGCAGGCAATATTCCAGTAAATAACGCGCATGGCAATGCCTCCTAATTTATACTGTAATTTTAAATCATCGAGAATATTCATAAAAGCTTTTTTAAGTTTCTAGTATTGATCTTAAAATTAAAAATTAATTCCAACGATTGCTATTAAACTGATTCTTTTTCCAGTACAGCATCATTAAAAAACCCGTTAATGCCCCACCTAAGTGGGCAAAATGGGCAACACCCGTACCGCCGCTGCCAAATAATGAATTACCTCTGAAACCTAAAAACAAATCAATTGCTAAAATTACCGGAACAAAATATTTTGCTTTGATTGGAACCGGAATAAACATTAAAGCCAGTTCTGCATTAGGAAACATAAAAGCAAAGGCCGTTAACAAACCATATATTGCTCCTGAGGCACCTACAACAGTCCCCATATAAGCTCCGGTAAAACTTTCAAATTGCGAAACTGTCAGCAATTCCTGCCATCTGGTATCGATTTTACCTTCATTCAGAAGTTGCAAAATCTCTGTTTTATTGAAACCATTAGCTGTCAGCGTATTGATACTGTCCTGAAAAAAATAATAATTTACACCAGTATGCAGTAGTGCAGCTCCCAGTCCGCAAGAGATATAAAAGAAAAGGAATTTTTTACCGCCCCAAAAATGCTCTAATGCCGATCCGAAAGATACCATTGCAAACATATTAAATGCGATGTGCAGGATTCCGCCATGCATAAACATATGTGTGATAGGCTGCCAGGCTTTAAAACTTGGGTTTTCCGGAAAAAACATCGCAAAATATTCATAGGAAACAGGCACTAATTGCGAACCAATAAAAAAGATAATATTGATTATCAGCAATTGTTTTACTACAGGAGTCATGTTCATCATAAGGCAAACTTTTTATCTATATCTTCCACACGCATTGTGATGAAAGTAGGTTTTTGAAAAGGTGAAATATTAGGATCTTTACAGGCAAATAATCCGTTTACTAAATTATCCTGTTCTTTTTCGGTTAAATAAGATCCGGTTTTAACCGCTAAACTTTTGGCCATCGATTTGGCTATGGTATCGTTTTGACTGTAACTGCTCGCCGGAATTCCGTCCTGCAGATCACTTACTAATTGTTCGATTACCATTGAAACTTCGCTTTCTGTAATATTGACAGGAATTCCTGAAATCACAATATGATCGGTTTGGGCTTCATCAAACACAAAACCCGTTGTTTCTAATGAGGGCTTTAGTTCTTCAATTAATGTCATTTCATCTGAAGAATAGAACAAATTCAAAGGAAACAGCAATTGCTGACTTGAAGCCTGATTGACAGTCATATTCAACAGAAACTGCTCGTATAAAATACGCTGATGTGCCCGCTGCTGGTCCACAATCACCATTCCGGATTTTATTGGCGAAACAATATATTTTTTATGGATCTGATAGGTTTTCTGAATGACCTGCTCTACATCCTCATCGTTAAATAAAGAGGACGTTACTTCTTCATTTTCGAATGTAAAAGGAGAACTTTCAATACTTTCTGTTTCTGTTTCCAAACCCACATACAGACTTTCCCAACTGGCTGTTGGTTCCACTCTCTTCGAATAGCCTGAATAGGAACCAGAGCTGCTTCCGGATCCTGATTTAGAATAATGCTGATTGGTTTTGTCGTCCGTAAAGGGATTAAAAGTTCCATCTACCTGAATCGTTGGCGTTTCGCCTTCTAAATCTTTATAATGATACGGTGTGTCTAAATTGGCATCACGATCAAAATCAAGTACGGGAGCTACATTAAACTGTCCTAAACTATGTTTGATCGAAGCTCTTAAAATGGCATACAAAGCCTGTTCGTCGTCAAACTTGATTTCCGTCTTAGTCGGATGAATATTGATATCAATGGTATTTGGCGGTACTTGCAGGTAAAGAAAATAACTCGGCTGTGAACCATCTTTTAAAAGTCCGTCATAAGCCGCCATTACGGCGTGGTGCAAATAACCGCTTTTAATAAACCGGTCGTTTACAAAAAAAAACTGCTCTCCCCTGTTTTTCTTGGCGAATTCAGGTTTACATACAAATCCCTGTACGTTTATGATCTCGGTTTCTTCGTTTACGGGAACTAATTTTTCATTGGTTTTTCCGGACATAATCCCAACAATTCGCTGACGGTACCCCGCAGCAGGCAAATTGTACATTTCGCTTCCATTGTGATAAAAAGTAAAATGAATATTGGGATGTGCCAACGCTACACGCTGGAATTCATCCATGACGTGGCGAAATTCCACCGTATCGGATTTTAAGAAGTTACGGCGTGCCGGAATATTAAAAAACAGATTTTTAACCGCAAATGAAGTTCCTTTAGGCAAAACGGCCACTTCCTGAGAGATAAATTTACTGCCTTCAATGACGATATGCGTTCCCAGTTCTTCCTGGTCCTGTTTCGTTTTCATTTCCATGTGGGCAATTGCAGCGATAGAAGCCAGTGCTTCGCCACGAAAGCCTTTGGTATGAAGCGAGAACAAATCTTCTGCCTGACGTATTTTTGAGGTAGCATGACGTGCAAAGCACAAACGCGCATCGGTCACACTCATTCCTGCCCCATTATCAATCACCTGAACCAACGATTTTCCGGCATCTTTAATAATCAATTTAATGTCGGTTGCTTTGGCGTCAACAGCGTTTTCTAATAACTCTTTTACAACCGAAGCAGGTCTTTGAACTACCTCTCCGGCGGCAATCTGATTAGCAACGTGATCAGGAAGTAATTGAATAATACTTGACATTTAAAATTTTGGATTGTGGATTAACGATTTAAGATTTTTGATTTAAAATCTAAACCAAGGTGTACAAATTTAATGAATTTCCGTTGGCTTTTTAAATAAGTGGTATCATAAAAAAAACAAAAAACCTATACTATTTTTACACAGTACAGGTTTTAGTATTTTTAAAACGATTGTGTTTTATTCTTTCTCGATTTTTATCGGCGTCTCTTCGATTTGAATAGCTCCTGAAGCCAATAAAGGCTGGTGAAAAGGATGTGACATAGAAGCCTGTTGACGGATGTAAGCCATTTTTATAGCTGCAATTGCCGCTTCGGTTCCTTTGTTTCCGTGAATCCCACCGCTTCTGTCAATAGACTGCTGCATGTTATTGTCTGTTAAAACACAAAAAATAACCGGAATATCCGTTTGAACATTCAAATCCTTAATTCCCTGCGTAACACCTTCGCATACAAAATCAAAATGTTTCGTTTGTCCCTGAATGACACATCCAATTACGATAACGGCATCCACATTTTGGGTCTGCAGCATTTTTTTTGCACCATAAATAAGCTCAAAGCTTCCCGGTACATTCCAACGGATAATTTGCTGAGCAGGAACTTCATTGTCAATTAATGCCTCAAATGCACCATTGTAAAGTCCCTCAGTTATAGTTTCATTCCACTCAGAAACAACAATCCCAAATCGAAAGTTTTTCGCATTTGGGATCGTGTTTTTATCGTATTCTGATAAATTTTTATTTTCGGTAGCCATCTTTATATTTTAGATTTTAAATTTTAGACTTAAGATTTCAGATTCTGAAATACAAATCTACAATCTTAAATCTAAATTCTGCAATAAATTATTGCGCTAATCCAATCAATACATCAACAGAAGCAGCTTCCGGAGTTGCATCGAAGTTTTCTTTAATATCTGTAAAGTATTTTAAAGCATCCTCTTTCTGACCTAAAGCCAAAGCTGTTTTACCTGCTTTAAGCAGAAAACGAGGTGTTGTAAAATCGTTTTTGTTAGATTCAGCTGCTTTTACATAATAGTCTAAAGCTTCTTTCTGTTGGTTTTTCTGAGAGTAAGCATCTCCGATTGCACCTTTTGCCAAAGCACTTAAGATTAAATCTTCAGATTTGAATTCCCCTAGGTATTTGATAGCCTCATCAAATTTACCTGTATTCAGATACGCCATACCCGCATAGTAATTTGCCAGGTTTCCGGCATCAGTTCCGGAATATTCGTCAGCAATTTTAAGGAATCCGAATTTACCTTCAGAACCATTCAAAGCTAATTTGTATAAAGAATCGCTTGCTACACCATCAGTCGCCTTTTGGAAATTTTGTTGTGCAACAAACATTTCGTTTGCAGCTTCGTCTTGTTTCGGAGCTTCGATAAATTTTTGGTAAGCCAAATATCCAATAGTGGCAACCGCAATACCAGCAACTAAACCAATAATGATTTTTTGATTTTTAGCAACCCAATCCTCTGTTTTAGAAGCAGTCTCATCTAATTTTGAAAAAACACCAGCTGTAGTGCTGTCTTTTTCGTCAATGATTACCTGTTGTTCTTCATTTACTTCTTTAACTTCCTTTTCTTTTGGTGCTTTATATCCTCTTTTATTGTAAGTAGCCATTTAAAATTAATTTAGTGAACGGCAAAAATAAAATTTTTATTGAAACTGAGGTAAAAAAAATCAATTTTATCACTATTTTAAAAAAAATAATTTCAACAATCCTAACTCCTTTCCTTTCAATGGCAAAATAATTCATCCTGAAAAGCTTCAAAAGCCTTTTATATCGATAATTTTCGATAATTTGCACCCTCAAATTTTTGTTGTTCAAAACATGACTTTTCCTGAGCTGCGGGTATCATTTTAGCCACAGATTTTAAAGATTCTCACAGATTAGAGCACTATTTTTAAAGAAATCCTTTGAAAATTCTTCAATCTGTAGCGTAAAAATTGAATCTCCGGGAAAACTCCTGCTCAAAACAGCAGATTTTATCCTTAAAAATGCATTTAAACAAAATTTCTTTATTCAATTATAAAAATTTCTCCGAAGCCAGTTTTGATTTCGACCACAAGATCAATTGTTTTGTCGGGAAAAACGGAATAGGAAAAACTAACGTGCTGGATGCTATTTATCATTTGGCTTATGGAAAAAGTTATTTCAATCCGCTGGCCGTTCAGAACATCAAACATGGCGAAGAGTTTTTTGTAATTGATGCCGAGCTGGAAAAAAATGACAGAACCGAGCAAATTGTCTGCAGTTTAAAAAAAGGGCAGAAAAAAATCTTAAAAAGAAACGGCAAAGCTTACGATAAATTCTCCGATCACATTGGATTTATTCCATTAGTGATTATTTCCCCTGCCGACCGCGATCTGATTGTGGAAGGAAGCGAGACAAGACGTAAATTTATGGACAGTGTGATTTCGCAATTAGACCATACGTATTTGCATCAGCTCATTCAATATCAGAAAATCATTGTACAGCGAAATGCCCTTCTGAAATATTTTGCCCTGAATCATGTTTTTGACAACGATACCTTATCTATATATAATGAACAGCTGGATGCTTTTGGAAAATCTATTTTTGAAAAACGAAAAGATTTCCTCGAACAGTTTATCCCTATATTTAAGAAGCACCATCAGGCTATAACCGGCTCTGAAGAATCGGTGCAGCTGGTTTATGAAAGTCATCTGTTCGAAAAAAACCTGCTGATGCTTTTACAGGAAACGATTAACAAGGATCGCGCCTTACATTATACCAGTTCAGGAATTCACAAGGATGATTTATCTTTTGAAATTGACGGTTATCCGATAAAGAAATTCGGTTCGCAGGGTCAGCAAAAGTCATTTCTGATTGCCCTGAAACTGGCTCAGTTTGAATTTCTGAAAAAACAAAGCGGCGTAAAACCGCTGCTGC
The DNA here is from genome assembly GCF_020991415.1 of Flavobacterium sp. ENC. Lineage (GTDB taxonomy): Bacteria > Bacteroidota > Bacteroidia > Flavobacteriales > Flavobacteriaceae > Flavobacterium. Next base: position 159,005 of record NZ_JAJMOY010000005.1, read on the forward strand.
TTTTTGATGATATTTTTGACAAATTAGACGAAAGCCGGGTGGCAAAAATTATTGAAATGGTAAACAGTGATACGTTTGGGCAGCTTTTTATTTCAGACACCCATCCGGATCGTACCGAAGCGATTGTAAAATCAACACACCAGAGTTATAAGATCTTTAATCTGTAAGAAGCTTTTTTGCCACGAATTCCACAAATTTTCACTAATTGTCCTAATATGCAATAATTATTAGCCACAGGTTTGAAGACTTTGTAAAAGCTTGACAACTAAAAAAACTTTTAAAATTCGTGCTAATTCGTGAAATTCGTGGCGAACTTTACAACCACTATTATGCAGAAGTATTAAATTAGCCAAAACAAATAACTGTCATAACTATACAATATGCTTACGAAAGAATCATTGCAATTTTTAGACGACTTAAAAGCCAACAACAACAGGGACTGGTTTCAGGATAATAAAAAACGATACGAGATTTTCAAAAAAGATTACCATCAGTTAGTGGGTGATTTTCTTAATGCGATGAAGCCACTGGATCCTTCGCTGGAATTACTGGAAATTAAAAATTGTACGTTCAGAATCAATCGCGACATTCGGTTTTCTAAAGACAAATCGCCTTACAAAGCACATTTAGGCGTCTGGATGTCTTCCGGTGCAAAAGGACAGAATCGTTCGGGATATTATGTACATATTGAAAAAGGCGCCAGTTTTATCGCAGGAGGATTTTATTCACCGGATCCTGAACAATTAAAAAAGGTCCGAAAAGAAATTGCCTTTTTTCATGAGGATTTAGAAGCTGCTATAGCCGACAAAAACTTCAAGAAAGAGTTTGGAAATCTGGATTTCGACGAAAACAATTCACTTAAAAACCCGCCGCGTGGTTATGAAAAGGATCACCCTGCCATTGAATTTTTAAAACTGAAAAGTTTTACCGCTACTCAGAAATACGACATCAAAGAGGTGACCCAAAAAGATTTTGTGGCAAAGATGAGTCAGAAACTGATTGCTTTAAAACCGTTAAACGAATTCATTAATCGTGCTCTGGAAACCGATGAATTTTAAATTCAGATAAATTTTAGCCACGAATTTCACGAATTAGCACGAATTAATTAGTGGAAATTCGTGAAATTCGTGGCAGGAAAAACCATATAACGGAATGAAAAGAAAAATACTTTTTCTTGGCGAATCTTATCGCGCTGATGCGATCACCTGGATGAAAGGCCTGAAAGAATTTGGCGATTTTGAAATTATAACCTGGGAACTTCAAACACCAAACAATTCAAAATTAAACCGATTCAGACGTATTGCAGAATATTTCTTCTCGCCTCTTGCTATCCGAAAAATCATTCGAAAGAAAAAACCCGATATGGTGATTGCCGAAAGAACGACCAGTTATGGCTTTCTCGCTGCTTTATCCGGTGCCAGAACCATTGCCATTGCGCAGCAGGGAAGAACAGATTTATGGCCGGAAGGTTCCATTCTGTTGCCTTTCAAAAAATTCATTCAGAAATATGCTTTCAAAAAAGCACACCTGATTCATGCCTGGGGACCTGTAATGACCATTTCGATGAAAGAAAGAGGCGTTGACATGAGTAAGGTGCTGGTGCTGCCAAAGGGAATTGACTTTTCAATTTTCACCCCGTCCCTTTCCAATGCTACCAGAATTGAAGCTATAGTAACACGTTCTTTACAGCCGGAATACCGTCATGATTCGATTTTAAAAGCTTTCTCGATTTTAAATCAAAAAGGAATTGATTTTTCACTTACTATTGTCGGCGACGGAACCCGTTTGTCTTTTTTGAAGGATTTAGCCAAAGATTTACAGATCGAAAACAAAGTCATTTTTACAGGAAGAATTCCGAATACCGACCTTCCGAGATTATTGCAAAAATCAAATATCTACATCAGCATGCCCATAACCGAAGGTGTTTCGGCTTCCTTATTTGAAGCGATGGCCTGCAATTGCTACCCCGTAGTTTCTGATATTCCCGGAAATCAAAGCTGGATCAAACATCGCGAGAACGGGCAATTGATTGAAATTGATAATGTCGAAATGCTGGCAGAAGAGTTAATCTGGTCTTTTGAAAATATGGAATCCCGGACCAATGCTGTTTTACAGAATCGAAAGTTTGTAGAGGAAAATGCGAATTATGACATCAATATGAAGATTATTGCGGATAACTATCATGATTTATTGGATTTGCGAAATATTTAACCGCAAGGTTCACGAAGTTTTACGCGATGAACGTTAAGCTTTGCGAACTTCGCGTATCCAGACACCTTTCGGGATTGCGCTCTTTGCAGTTAAAATACATTTTATCAAAACTCAGCTCAAATAAATTATAATCCTTACTTTTGAACTCAGATTTAAAGCCTTTTATTTATGGAAATCCAATCCAATTTTTCTTTAAAAAAACACAACACTTTTGGTATCGAAGCCAAAGCGAAACAATTTGTAGCCATTCATTCAATAGCCGAATTGAAAACCATTTTAGAGGAAAATAAAAACCAGAAAAAATTTGTTTTGGGCGGCGGCAGCAACATGCTTTTAACAAAAGATATTGATGCTTTAGTCATTCATATCGATTTAAAAGGCAAAAAAATCATTAAGGAAGACGATGATTTTGTCTGGGTCGAAAGTCAGGCGGGAGAAACCTGGCATGATTTCGTTCTGTACACCATTGAGAACAATTTTGGCGGTTTAGAAAACATGTCCTTAATTCCCGGAAATGTTGGTACTACTCCGGTTCAGAATATCGGTGCCTACGGAACTGAGATCAAAGATACTTTTGTTTCCTGTGAAGCGATGAATATTGAATCCCAGGAAATGCGAACGTTCACGAATGCTGAATGTAATTTCGGTTACAGAGAGAGCATTTTTAAAAATGAAATTAAAGACCAATATATCATCACGTCGGTGATTTACAAACTGACGAAACGCAATCATAAAATCAACACTTCGTACGGAGATATTCTGGCTGAACTGGCTAAAAACAATATTACAACGCCTACTCTGAAAGATGTAAGCAATGCCGTAATCACTATCAGACAAAGCAAATTACCGGATCCGAAGGAATTAGGAAACAGCGGAAGCTTCTTTAAAAATCCGATTCTACTGAAATCTGATTTTGAAAAAATCCACCAAAAGTTTCCGGAAATGAAATACTACGAGGTTTCAGAAACCGAGGTAAAAGTGCCTGCGGGCTGGCTGATTGAACAAGCCGGTTTTAAAGGTAAACGTTTTGGAGATGCCGGAGTTCATAAAAACCAGGCTTTGGTTTTGGTGAATTACGGAAATGCCACCGGACAGGAAATTTTAGCCGTTTCAAAAGAAGTTCAGAATACTGTTTTTAAAACGTTTGGCATTCATATCGAAGCTGAAGTAAATGTGATTTAAATATATTGCCACGAATTACCCCCCTAAATTAGTGGAAATTCGTGCAATTCGTGGCAAAAAAACAAGACCCAAAAATGTACACACCTGAGATATACAAAAACGAAGATCCGGAATCGATCAGAACTTTTATAAAAGAGAACAGTTTTGGCATCCTTATCAATCAGACGCACGGAAAATTATGCGCTACCCACATTCCGATAGAACTCGAAACGAATGCTGACGGAAAAGAAGTTTTACAGGGACATATTTCAAAATTAAATCCGCAGGCAGAAGGTTTTGCAGAAAACGATCAGGTTCTTGCTGTATTTTCAGGCGCTCACAGTTACATTTCTTCTTCGTGGTACGATCATGAGAATGTCCCGACATGGAACTATATAGCCGTACATGTTTACGGCCGTATCAAAATAACGGATGAAACCGCAACCATCGAATCCCTCAGGAAACTGGTTGACAAATACGAAGCGGGTTCAGAGAATCCGGTTCGCCTCGAAAACCTGTCAGCCAAAACCATGCGTGAGGCCAGGGGAATTTTTGGTTTTGAAATCGAAATCGATGAAATTCAGGCCACAAAAAAACTATCACAAAACAGGGACGATCACAATTATAAAAACATAATTTCGGAGTTGGAAAAGACTGAAAACCCTCAGGCTATTGCTGTTGCGAAAGAAATGTCAAAATGCCGAAAGTAAATTGGTATTAATCATTGAAAATTAGGAATTCATAAGTACATTTGCACGCGCAAGATTCAGAAATTAAAAGACATTAAAATCAGATGCTTACATTCATTTTTTACTTTTTTATTGCTATTGTTGTTCTACAACTTTCTTACTATCTGGGTATTTTCGGAAAATTTGCTTTTGGCAAACCACAAAGCATTACGCCAAAAAACATTCCTGTTTCTGTGATTGTCTGTGCTAAAAATGAAGAAGAAAACGTAAAAAAATACATTCCCTTACTAGCGGAACAAAACTATCCTGATTTTGAAATTGTTTTAATTGATGATGCTTCAAGTGATGAAACGCTGGAAGTTTTTGAAGAATTTGAAAAACTATACGATAATATCCGTTTGGTAAAAGTAGAAAATAATGAAGCCTTTTGGGGTAACAAAAAATATGCGTTGACACTAGGGATTAAAGCCTCCAAAAAAGAGTACCTTTTGTTTACGGATGCCGATTGTTATCCGACATCAAAAGACTGGATTACCGCAATGACTTCGCAGTTTACCATGAACAAAACCATAGTGTTAGGGTATGGAGGTTATGAAAAAAGAGAGCGTTCTTTATTGAATAAACTAATTCGATTTGAAACCGTTCTTACTGCGGTACAATATTTCTCCTGGGCAAAAGTAGGACTTCCCTACATGGGTGTTGGGCGAAATTTAGCATACAAAAAGGAAGAATTTTTTAATGTGAATGGTTTTATTGAACACATTCAGGTTCGTTCGGGTGATGATGACCTGTTCGTCAATCAGGCTGCCAATAAAAGCAACACTACCATTTCCTTCACTCCTGAAAGTTTCACCTATTCGAAACCAAAAGAAAGCTACGGAGAATGGTTTTCCCAAAAGAGAAGACATGTTTCTACAGCAAATTATTACAAAGTTTTTGATAAAATTCAGTTAGGTCTTTTTTATACCTCACAATTATTTTTCTTTTTATTAGTTATACTTCTGCTGTCTTTTCAATTTCAGTGGATTGCTGTATTGGCTTTATTAGCCACACGCTACACCATTGCCTGGATTGTAATGGGATTTTCAGCAGGAAAACTGAAAGAGAAAGATTTAAAAGTATGGTTTCCTGTTGTAGAAATCATGCTTATATTCACGCAAATTAATATCTTTATAACTAATATCTTTTCAAAACCTGTACATTGGAAATAAATTCTAAAATAGAAAAAGCAAAAAAAGGCGATCAGGTCGCCTTTACTTTTTTGTTGGATTTCTATTGGAATGAAGTGTACGGTTTTATGCTCAAACGTACTGAAAACGAAACTACTGCCGAAGATATTACCATTGAAACTTTCTCAAAAGCTTTTGACAAAATCGCCTCTTATAACCCTGAATTTCAATTCAACACCTGGTTAATTGCGATCGCGAAAAATGTTTACATTGATTTATTACGTAAAAAGAAAACCAATCTTTTTATAGAAATCACCGATACCGAAGACCAACAGGCCTATAATATCGCCGACACTACTCCCTCTGCAGAAGATGCCTTAATCAAAGAGCAAAACCTTTCCCGTTTACTGCAATGCATCAAAGAATTGAAACCACATTATCAGGAAGTAATTCACCTGCGTTATTTTCAGGAAATGACTTATCAGGAAATTGCACTCAAGATTGATGAGCCTTTGAGCAACGTAAAAGTAAAACTACTTCGCGCTAAAAAATTGTTAGCTGAAATTATCGAACGTAACAGATAATTTATTATCTTTAGTTAAAGATTAAAATAGCCACGTATTTTTTCTTAAAAAATTAAAATTTCCACAAACCCTTAACATGTTCTTTTGTTTTTATTGTCCAATCAAAATTTAAAAATTTTGTTGCTTATGATTTAATGTTTACTTAACCTTAAAATCCAATCTAATTATGTCTAAACTAAGCATCTATGAAACCAAGTGGACCAATCTTGTTTTCGAAAACAAAAACAAAGAATACGGCGCGTACCAATTACGCCAGGAAAGTTCTAAAAATTCAATAACAGCTTTATTTGCAGGATTGCTAGTCATAGCAACTATAGGCAGTGCTTCTGTTTTGGTAAACAAACTTAAACCAAGTGCAGTCATTGATCCAATACCTACGGATATTCCCATGACGGATCCTGTTGTTGTTACACAAGTAGATCTAAAGCAGGACATACCGCCCGCTCCTCCTGCACCACCGCAAAGCGCTTCGACACCGGTAACTGAAGTCGTTCAGCTTACAAATCCTGTTGTTGCCAGAACTGAAGAGGCTGTACAGGAAATTGCCACTAATAAAGTAAATGCACCCGTAGTCGAAAATACCAGCGGAACAGGAGTTGCTACTACTAATGTTTTACCATCAAATGGTACTGGCGGACAGGTTGCTTCAGCAGCTCCGTCCACTAATGAACCTTTGCTTGCTGCAACATTAGACAAACAACCTGAATTTCCGGGAGGAATGGCTAAATTTTACACTTTCGTTGGAAATAATTTCCAAAGACCAGAACTGGATGCTGAAAGAACCTTACAAGTGTATGTTTCTTTTGTAGTTGAAAAAGACGGTTCCTTAACAGACATCCTTGTAAAAAAAGATCCGGGTTACGGAATGGGAAAAGAAGCTATTCGCGTTCTGAAATCATTAAAAACAAAATGGAGCCCTGGTATCCTAGACGGAAAACCGGTTCGCACCGCATACAATCTTCCAATTACAATAAAAACGGAACTGGAATAACAAAACAAAGAAGCAGAATTTAGGTTCTGCTTTTTTTATGGTTTTTTAATACCTCAATTAAAAAATGAAGATCATTAAGTTTAACTTCGATTCAACAATATCATCTTTTTTACTTTCTTTCATCTTAACTCCTTTCATTATAAAATTAAAAACCAATTCATAAAATCAGTAAAATCAATTACATTTACAGTACTTAAAAAGAATTGTATTAAAAATTAAAAACAATAAACATGGGAATATTTTCGGCTATTCTTGGTAATGCTGGTTCAGTAAGTCAGGAAGATTTGATTAAAAAATACGGACAGCTTTTAACGGATAGTGAAGAAATTGAAATGGGCTTCAAACTCATCCGCGATACTTTTATCTTCACCAACAAAAGATTAATTCTGATTGACGTACAAGGAATTACAGGAAGCAAAACAGAATACAAATCAATTGCATACAAAAGTATCACGCGCTTCAGCGTAGAAACTGCAGGTACTTTTGAACTTGACGCTGAATTGAAAATATGGGTATCCAGTGAATTACAGCCCAGCATCGTAAAACAATTTAACAAATCAGTGAATGTGTACGATGTACAAAAAGTTTTAGCATATCATGTTTTAGGATAGTATAAAAACTAAAAACCCGACAAGTTATTTGTCGGGTTTTCTTTTTATAATCCGGAATCCTTATTTCTTCTTAGTAGTTTTCTTTGTTGCTTTCGCTTTTTTAGCCGGTACAGGAACGGTGTTCACAATTTTTTGCTGCACATAAGGCTTGTATAAACCATCTTTTTCCGCTCTTGCCTTAGCATCGTCAGCCCTCTTTTTTGAATCCGGATGAGAACTCATCATCTGATCAATAAAGGAAGCTTCAGTTCCTTCGCTCATTTTGGCTAAAATCCTGAAAGCAGATTCTTCGGCGTTGATGTTATACCCATTTTTCTTTAAGAAATTATACGCAAACAAATCGGCCTCGGTTTCCTGTTTTCTACTGTGTTTACTGTCGATTAAAGCACTTCCTATTTTACCTAACTGGCTATCTGTTACTGATGTAATCGTTGCCGATTGTGAAGAAACGCCATCAATTAAGGCTTCTTTCTGGTAAGCTGCACGCATTGCATCTCTCGAATCATTATTGGCAACGTGACCAATCTCATGTCCGATTACAGCCAGCAATTCATTATCATCCATAATATCCATCAAGCCTGAATACACACGAACACTTCCGTCTGCTGTAGCAAATGCATTCACTTCTTTTACTTTATACACTTTGTAGTTTAAAGTATATCCTTCACCGGCACTATGTTTGCCAAAAACCCTGTTTAATCGCATTGCATATCCATCTGTTGCCGGTGCAACCTGATGTTCTGCGTCTAATTTAACCACTGCTTCTTTGGATAATGCCGCAGCATCAGCATTGCTAAGGGTAAAACCTGCAACCCCTTTCTGAACAGCACCGAGGGCTTTTTCGCCAAAATTAATCTGCGCATTTATACTCGTAAAACTAAAGGCTGCAAACAAAGCACCTGATATAATAAATTTCTTTTTCATGTTTTTATTTTATTACTATTTAACAACAAATGTACTATTAACAAAATACTATTTTATCTCTTTCCGACTAATTTTATAACAAATAAAGATATAAATTTTAAACAAGTAAAATTCAAATACATATCAATATTATCGCTTCTAAATCAATACATAAATAAAAACCTAAACAGATCAGCGTACCTTCCTTTTTTAAATTAAATTTTTAACAATAAGAATAAATTATCTTCAACGAGGACGTTCTCACAATCAAAATGCGCTATTCGCAAATTAACCTGTAAACAAATCTCCAAATAAACTACATTCCGTATCTTTGTGCTTTGAATTTTGATATATGGAAACAGTCATTGAAAATATACCAGCCGGAAAACCTAAATGGTTAAAAGTAAAACTTCCAATTGGACAAAAATATACTGAACTTCGTGGTTTGGTGGACAAATACAGCTTAAATACGATTTGTACCTCAGGAAGCTGCCCAAATATGGGAGAATGCTGGGGAGAAGGTACGGCCACTTTTATGATTCTTGGAAACGTTTGTACCCGTTCCTGCGGATTTTGCGGTGTAAAAACCGGAAGACCTGAAACGGTAGATTGGGACGAACCGGAAAAAGTAGCCCGTTCGATCAAAATCATGAACATTAAACACGCTGTAATTACAAGTGTTGACAGGGATGACCTGAAAGACGGTGGTTCTATCATCTGGATTGAAACTGTAAAAGCAATTCGCAGAATGAATCCTACTACAACTCTTGAGACTTTAATTCCGGACTTTCAGGGCATTGAAAGAAACATTGACAGAATCGTAGAAGCGAATCCCGAAGTAGTGTCCCACAACGTCGAAACGGTTCGCCGTTTAACACGTGAAGTGCGTATTCAGGCCAAATACGATCGTAGTCTTGAAGTTTTACGTTACTTAAAAGAAAAAGGAATCAACAGAACCAAATCCGGAATTATGCTCGGACTTGGCGAAACGGAAGAAGAAGTTTTCCAGACGATGACCGATTTAAGAAATGCAAATGTAGATGTGGTGACCATTGGACAGTACCTTCAGCCTAGTAAAAAACATTTACCGGTAAAAGAATTTATTACCCCGGATCAGTTTGCCAAATACGAAAAATTTGGTCTTGAGCTGGGTTTCCGCCATGTAGAAAGCGGACCATTGGTTCGTTCTTCTTATAAAGCACAAAAACATATTTTATAGAATAAGGTTATTCGTTTAACCGGTTAATTGTTTAATCGTATTGCAATTAAGCGATTAGCCGATTAACGATTAAACAAATAAACATAAAGATTGAAAACAAGAATTGCTATAAACGGTTTTGGAAGAATTGGAAGAAATTTATTCCGTCTGCTTTTAAACCATCCTGAAATTGAAGTTGTTGCTATTAATGATATTGCAGATAACAAAACCATGTCGCATTTGATAAAATACGACAGTATTCATGGTGTTTTACCTTTTAAAGTAGGCCATGATGAAAACAGTATTAGTATCGATGGAAAGCATTTTTTATTTTTTCATGAAAAAAGTATTCCGAATTTAGACTGGAAAAGCCATTCAATTGATTTTGTGATAGAATGTACCGGAAAGTACAAGACACATGAAGAACTAAACGCACATATTGAAGCTGGAGCCAAAAAAGTAATCCTTTCCGCCCCTTCTGAAGTTGACACTATAAAAACAGTTGTTCTTGGAGTTAATGACAGCATTTTGGATGGGACTGAAACGATAGTTTCGAATGCAAGCTGTACCACAAATAATGCCGCTCCGATGATCAAAATCATCGACGAATTATGCGGAATTGAGCAGGCGTACATTACAACAATACATTCCTACACTACCGACCAAAGCCTTCACGACCAGCCACATAAGGATTTACGCCGTGCCAGAGGTGCCAGTCAGTCGATTGTTCCGACAACTACAGGTGCAGCTAAGGCTTTAACAAAAATTTTCCCTAAATTGCATGAAAAAATAGGGGGTTGCGGAATTCGGGTTCCTGTTCCGGACGGTTCATTGACCGATATTACGTTTAATGTAAAACGTGCTGTCACTATCGAAGAAATCAACACCGCTTTTGAAAACGCCTCAAATACAAATTTAAAAGGAATATTAGATTACACAGAAGATCCGATCGTATCGGTTGATGTAATTGGCAATACAAATTCGTGTCTGTTTGACGCACAACTCACCTCCGTTATTGATAAAATGGTAAAAGTTGTAGGCTGGTACGATAATGAAATTGGCTATTCATCAAGATTGATTGATTTGATTCTGCTGATGAAAAAAGCATAAGATTCATTGTAAGAAGCATTGCGATACATGAAACACTACCTTTTAATTCTTATTAGTTTTTTCAATCCGTTTTTGTATTCTCAGGGCAAACAGAGTACAGACAGCATTGTCTATTATAACAAGCTGGCAAACAATAATCTTCAGGATAAAGAATACACTCAGGCTCTTTTTTTTACACAAAAATCCATTGCCTATTGTGCTTTAAATAATAAACCGGAAAATTTAGCCAATCAGACTTTTAAACTTGGGAAAATTTATTACAACCTCGGGAATTATGAAGATGCCCTTAAAAACTTTCATAAAAGTGTTTCTTTATTCAACAGGGTAAAACCCACCTGTACCAAGGCCCTTGCCCTGCATTACATCGGCATAACAAATACTACACAGGGAAATTACCAAATTGCTGAGCTGTATTACAAAAAAGCGGACAATCTTCTAAAGGAATTAAATATTGCTGATAGTGCCGAAATTTTAAGCTATCAGAAAGCAATGGCATTCAAGGCTAACAACAACTTCCCTCTAGCTGTAAAAACTTTTCAGAGAATCATTAAAAAACAGGACAACAACTCCATTCTAAAAGCAAAAGCAGATTCATACTATCAACTGGGCCTGCTTAAAAACCAGCTGAAACAAAATGATTCTGCCATCATTTATTTTGACAATGCTTTAGAAATTAACGCTAAAAGCAATGATTTAGCCCAAAAATCAAAAATCATTCTGGCCATTAGCCAATATTACAAAAAACAAAGGAATTTTGATCTCGCTTATTCTTATCTGGATGAACATTATCAGATTGAAAACTATATCTTAAAAATAAAAAATGCTAAATTAGATGTAAACGAGTTTGAAAAATTTAAAAAAAATCAATCGATCAACAAAACGCTGAAACGCGAAAACGAAGAAAAAATTCAGTTAAAAACCTATCGCTACTCTAAGCTGGTCAGCATTTTAGCGATTGCCTTAATTTCGATTTTGTCCCTTTTGAGTCTGGCTTTGTACAAAAACAATATTATTCGAAATCAGAACAATTTACTTCTGAGGGAGAAAAACAAGGAACTTATCCTGGCCAAAAACAAAGCTGAAAAAGCATCACAAGCCAGATCCGAATTCTTATCAACCGTAAGTCATGAACTTCGCACCCCGCTAAATGCGATAAACGGAATCACACATTTACTTCTGGAAGACAATCCTAAAAAAACACAGTTAAAATACCTTGAATCTTTAAAATTCTCCGGAAATTACCTGACCACTTTCATCAATGAAATTCTCGAGATCAATAAAATTGATTCTACAAAAGTAGAAATTGAAAACATCTCCTTTAATCTGAAAGAGTTATTATTCAATATTCAAAGTTCCTTAAAAGAATTAGCTACTGCCAATAAAAATTATTTTAATCTTGAAATAGACAAGAGCATTCCGGACAACTTAATTGGGGATCCCACAAAACTATCCCAGATTATACTCAACTTAATTAACAATGCTTTAAAATTCACACAAAACGGGCATGTAAGCGTAATTGCCAAATTGTATGCTATCGAAAATGATAACGCAACGGTTTATTTTGAAATTGTGGATACCGGAATTGGAATTCCCGAAGATAAACTGCAAACTGTTTTCGAAAGTTTTTCTCAGGGATCCATAGAGGTGAATCGAAAATACGGCGGAACCGGTCTTGGACTTACAATTGTCAAAAAATTAATTGAACTCCTGGGTGGTGAAATCAAACTGAAAAGCGAAGTGGACAAAGGCTCTACTTTCACCTTCAGATTAGACTTCAGAATCAATAAAGAACCTCTTGAAATAAAGGAAGAGGCAAAGTCATACAGTGACGAACAATTAAAAAACAAATCTATTTTATTGATTGAAGACAACAAAATCAATCAGATGATTACCCGAAAAATGCTCGAAAACAAAGCAATTAGCTGCGAAATAATTGATAATGGAGAAGATGCTGTTGAGCTATTGAAAATAAGAAAATTCGATATGATTCTAATGGATGTTCATTTACCGGGAATCAACGGAACGACCGCTACAAAACAAATTCGGGAATTTGACAAAATCACTCCTATCATTGCCTTAACAGCTATTTCGCTGGACGAAAACAGAGACATGCTATTATCTTTCGGAATGAATGATGTGATTACAAAACCATTTGTTCCTGACGAATTTTACAGTATTATTGCGACATTTCTTGAATAAAAACGAAGCTTCTGAGGAACTAGTTGCTAATTTTCCAAGTTTGATTTAACATATTCCAGAATTGTTGCGTCAAAATTCTGATGATTACTGATGAACGTACTTTTTATAGGAAGATAATACAACTGTGAAGCCAATTCAGAATCTTTTAAACGCACAAAATCTTTCTCTGTTGTAATAATTTTTCTGTTTTGTGCTTTGTTGTGAATCATCTCTAAATCAGAATCAGAGAAATGATGGTGATCTGGAAAAGTCAGGCATTCGTTATTTTCATATTTTAAATAATTGAAAAACGGTACTGGTTTTGCAATTCCGGCCAAAAGCAGTTTTGATTCGTTTTTAACCTCACTTACAGCTATTTTTTCTTCTTTGTTATAGATATAATCATCATAATCGATAAAAGTAAAAAAGATTTTCCGGGAGCAGCTTACGTTTAGTTTCGTACGGATTTCATCCTGCTGTTTAACAGACAAATCCTTCGGGCATTTTGTGACTATTACAATTTGAGCACGATTGGCTCCGCTCCTGCTTTCTCTTAAATTTCCGGTAGGCAGCATAAAGTCATCGGCATACAAATCGCCAAAAGACGTGAGAAGAATATAAAAACCTGCTTTTACTTTCCGGTGCTGATAAGCATCATCCAATAAGACAACTTGTGGTTTTTCATTTTGCGAAAGCAATTGTGTGATTCCATTTGTTCGGTCTGCATCTACAGCCACCTGAATATTTGGGAATTTCTGATAAAACTGAAAGGGTTCATCTCCTAAAATTTCAGCATTAGAACCGGCGTCAGCCAAAATGAAACCTTCTGATTTTCGTTTATAGCCGCGACTCAGCGTTGCTACTTTATATTTATCTGACAATAACCGAATGAGATATTCAATTTGAGGTGTTTTCCCGGTTCCGCCTACACTTAAATTTCCGACCGCAATAACAGGCAAATCAAACAAAGTTGATTTCAAAATTCCTTTATCAAAAAGATAATTCCGGATTGAGGTAATGAATCCGTATAAAATGGCAAACGGAAAAAGTATTTTTCGAAGTAAGTTCATAAGTTATTTATCAGAATAATGTCCCATTGCAGAAACTATAATAACAGTTACAATTTCTTCTTCTACTCTATAAACCATTCTGTCTCTTTGATTAATTCTTCTGGACCAATATCCTTTAAGATTATACTTTAACTCTTCAGGTTGACCTTCACCAAAAAAAGGATCTTCAGTTAATTCCAAAAGTATTTTTTCAATCTTTTTTATAGTAGCTTTATTCCCTGATTTATAGTGGTTTTGCAAATCTTTGCGGGCAATATCATCAAATTCTACAAAATACTTCCCCATATATCCTCAGGATTTAATCTTGTAGTTTTTCCTTTTTTAACATTTGCTTCTGCTTTTTTAATTTTCGCAACAAATTCAGCGCTATAAAAGCTTTCCTCTTCATTATTCTTTTTAGAATCTGTTTCAATAATTTCTATTCCGTCAACACCTTTAAAAAAAGCTTCAAACATAGCCATAAATGCTTTTCCTGTTTTGGTACGCTCGTTGATTTTTATTGTAGTCATAACTTCAAGTTTAGAACTACAAATATACTAAAATCATATGAGTGGTATATAAAATTCATACAAGTGCTATATATAATTAAAATGAAACTACGGTACTTTCAGAAAACATTGATTTATAATGTATATATTTTTTCGTTAATTTGTTTCAAGTTCAATTAGTATAAAAATTTTGAAACCTGAAACCTGAAACAAAATTCAATGAAAATAAAAGATATACTATTAGTTCTGGAAGAAATGGCTCCTTTGGCCTATGCTGAAGATTTTGACAATGTCGGACTTTTGGTGGGCGATGCCGAAGCGGAAAGCACCGGTGTTTTGGTTTGTCACGATGCTCTGGAAACGATTATTGAAGAAGCCATTAGCAAAAATTGCAATCTGGTGGTTTGTTTTCACCCCATTTTATTCTCCGGAATCAAGAAAATTACGGGCAAGAATTATGTCGAGCGTGCCATCTTAAAAGCGATCAAAAACGATATTGCTATTTATGCCGTTCACACTGCACTTGATAATCATTCGGCAGGTGTTAATAAAATTTTCTGTGATGCTTTAGGCTTGGTAAATACTAAAGTATTGATTCCTAAACAAAATTTCATTCAGAAATTAGTTACGTATACCACTCCTGATAATTCTGAAAAAGTTCGAAATGCCTTGTTTGACGCCGGAGCAGGGACTATAGGAAATTATGATAATTGCAGTTTTAATAGCGAAGGTTTTTTTACTTTTAAAGGAAATGAAGACAGCAACCCTGTTATTGGAGAAAGAGGGAAATTACATACCGGAACCGAAATCAAAATTGAGGTTGTTTTTGAAAAACATTTACAGTCTAAAATCCTGAAAGCTCTTTTTGCCAGTCATCTTTACGAGGAAGTCGCTTATGAAATTTATAACCTGCAAAATTCGCATCAGAATATCGGGTTAGGAATGATTGGTGAATTTGATACTGAAATGGAGGAGAAAGACTTTTTACATTTTGTAAAGGATAAAATGATTGCCGATGGAATTCGTCATTCTGCTTTTTTAGGAAAAAAAATAAAAAAAGTAGCCGTTTTGGGAGGTTCCGGAAGTTTTGCGATAAAAAATGCCATTCAGGCCGGAGCAGATGCTTTTCTGACCGCAGATTTAAAATACCATCAATTTTACGAAGCCGAAAACCGATTACTTTTGGCCGATATTGGTCATTTTGAGAGTGAACGCTATACAAAAAACTATATTGTTGATTATCTTCAAAAAAAAATCCTTAATTTTGCCATCATTTTAGCAGAAGAAAATACAAATCCAGTTAAGTACTTATAGAATATGGCGAATACGAAAGAATTAAGTGTTGAGGACAAGTTAAGAGCAATATACGATTTACAGCTTATTGACACCCGAATTGACGAAATCAGAAACGTAAGAGGAGAACTTCCATTAGAAGTTGAAGATTTAGAAGATGAAGTTGCAGGCTTAAGCACGCGTTCAGAGAAATTGAAAAGTGAACTTGAAGTAGTTGAGGATCTTATCAAAGCAAAGAAAAATGCAATTGATGAGCACAAAGAGGTTATCAAAAAATACACAAAACAACAAGAATCAGTTCGTAATAACAGAGAATTTAATTCTTTGACTAAAGAGGTTGAATTTCAGGAATTAGAAATTCAGTTGGCTGAGAAGCAAATCAAAGAAATGAAAGCTTCTATCGAGCACAAAAAAGAAGTTATTGCTAATTTAAAAGAAAAACTTGATTCAAAAAGTTCTCATTTAAAACATAAAAAATCAGAACTGGATGCAATTATGGCAGAAACTCAAAAAGAAGAAATCTTCTTGTCTGAGAAATCTGCAGAGTTTTCAGCATTAATTGAAGAAAGATTATTAGCGGCTTATACAAGAATCAGAACTAGTGTTCGTAATGGTTTAGCTGTTGTTTCTATCGAAAGAGGAGCATCTGCAGGATCATTCTTCACTATTCCACCGCAAACTCAGGTTGAAATTGCTTCAAGAAAGAAAATCATCACTGATGAGCACTCCGGAAGAATTTTAGTTGACAGCGCACTGGCTGAAGAAGAAAAAGAAAAAATGGAACAATTGTTCTCTAAATTCTAAATAACTGTCCCGATCTGATCGGGACTTTTTTTTGTTAAAATTTTTCGCCACGAATTTCACTAATTTCACTAATTTTTAAATACTAAGAATAAAAATTCGTGCTAAATTTGTGGAATTCGTGGCGATCTTTTTTTTAAATCTCTTTCGAATAATTATACTTTATAATTAAAACTATTATTTTGGGACTTAAAAAAGGAATTCGTTTTATTACATTAAAATCGGTTGGGTCATATATTAACTTCCTGAGTTATGTTCGCCCGCAAAAAGCTCTTGCACTTTCTTACGCCTTATTCAGCCAGCCACGGATTGGAAGATTAAATAAAGCGCAATTACCCAAAATATTACAGAACACCGAAACAGAAACATTTCACCATAACGAACATCATTTTCAAACGTACATCTGGAAAGGAAACGAAACTAAAATTTTACTCGTTCACGGTTGGGAAAGCAATGCCTCACGCTGGAAAAAAACGCTGCCCCATCTTCAGAAATCCGGAAGCACTATTATTGCTATTGATGCTCCGGCTCACGGGCAAAGCAGCGGTAAGGAATTTAATGTTCCGCTTTATGCTGAATTCATTAATAAAGCCGTAGAAAAATACCAGCCAACGATCATCATCGGACATTCTATTGGCGGTGCTGCCTGCGTTTATCACCAGTATTTATTTCCAAACACCAGCATTAC
This sequence comes from Flavobacterium sp. ENC, assembly GCF_020991415.1. GTDB lineage: Bacteria > Bacteroidota > Bacteroidia > Flavobacteriales > Flavobacteriaceae > Flavobacterium. The sequence goes on from NZ_JAJMOY010000005.1 coordinate 176,150, forward strand.
TAAAATGGTAATTTTGGGTGCGCCCTCAGATTTGAAGACTCTTATCGATAATTATATTGCTATGCTGAGTTTAAACACCAGAATGTTTTCGCTTTTGGAAAGCCGCTTTGCGGAGCGTTTCAACTTTAAGCTGGATGATTTTTCAGGAAAGAAATTTGCGGCGGAATTTAATATTCCGGGATTAGTAGCTCATGATACCACAGACAAAGTAGTAGCTTTTGAAGAAGGAAAAAAAATAGTCAGTAACTGGAAAAACAGTCAGTTTATAGAAACCAAAGGCCTGGGACACGGAATGCACGATGATGAATTGTATCAGAAAGTGATGGAGTTTTTGTTTTCTTCCTAAGGTTCGAAGATACAGAGGTTAAAGGTTTCTCACTGAACCGCGCATCTCACATTTTCTAACTCTCACATTTTCTCATTTTCTAATTTTCTAATTTTCTAATTCCTCATTTTCAAACAACAATTTTAAAATACCTAAAAAGCTCTTTTTCTCCTTTTCCGGTAATTTGTATGGCTCTTGAATCTTTTGTTCTTCTTAACCAGTCATCGGCAATCATTTTGTTTAATAAAGAAGTTCCGACTGAACCGGCAATATGGTTTTTTCTTTCGCTCCAGTCCAGACAGGGCTTGAGGAATAATCGTCTTTGTTTTTTGAGATCTTCCAGATTAATTCCAAAATCAGAAAACCACTTTACTCCTTCTGAAGTTACGTCGAATTTGGTATCAGAATCCATAATAATATGCTGTTCCAGTAAACTTTCGGCGACTGCAACACCAATTTTCCCCGCCAGATGATCGTAACAAGTGCGGCAGTGTTTTATCGGGGAATGTTTTTCGGAATTCTTCTTTTGCGGACTGACCGGCGGAATTAAACTTACCATAGCTTCAATCGCATACGCCACTTCCTTATTCGAAAATCTGTAATATTTATGGCGGCCTTGTTTTTCTACACAAAGCAGACCGGCATCCAATAGTTTAGCCAGATGCATGCTGACATTTTGCGGTGATGTAGAAACGGCAATAGCCAGCTCAGTAGCCGTAAAGGCTTTGCCATCGAGCAAAGTCCACATGATGACTGCCCTTGCCGGATCTCCGATTAGCGAAGCTATTTTTATAAACTGATCTTCCATTTTATGCATTCATAGTTAAATCTATACTGAAGTATTACTTCGTAAAGTTAAATAACTTTGTCAAAAACAATTACACATGTCTATTTTATTTCTACAGTCCGAAGTCAAAGATCCCTATTCTTTTTATCAGAAAATGACAGCGGAAAATCCGGTCTATTGGGATGAAACCCATAAAATCTGGGCTCTTTATTCGTATGAAGCCTGCGCGAAAATATTAAATCATACCGCTGCGCATATTCCTGCCTTTCCTCCAAACGATAATCTTAATACATATGCTGCAAAAATCATCAGGAACTTAGCCCGATTATCAAACGGAATTCAGCATGAAATTGCAAAAGAAACTGCCGTTATTCTTTTTTCATCCATGAAAACGGTGGGAATAAATACTATTTTAGAAGAATTACTTCCACGAGAAGCAGTTCAGAATCCAATAAACTGGATAGAATTGGTCTGCAAAAAATTACCGGTTTTAACTGTGCTAAAAAGTTTTGATTTTAACGAAAAAGACACTCTTTTTATCTGTGAAAAAATAGCACTGCTTGTCAAAATAATGCAACCCAACAAAACCGCTGAAGATATCGAATCCATCAATACCGTTTCAGAAGAAATTTATGGCATCGCGGAAAGGCATCTTGTAAGACTTCCTTTTTATAAAGCGCTGATTGGTAAAATTTCAGCCACTTACCCTATTTCTTTGGAAGAAGCTATTTCAATGGTTGTCAGCAATCTAATCGGGTTGTTTATCCAAAGTTATGATGCGGGCAGAGGGCTTTTAAGCAATTCATTACTGCAAATACTTTCGAAAGAAAACCTTCCTGAACATAAAATCGACAAAGGCCGGATACAAAAAATCGTTTTGGAAACCTTACGATTTGATCCGCCCATTCACAATACCAGAAGGATGGCAACGGAAGACATTCTGTTAAACAAAATCATCATCAAAAAGAACGATCCCATTTTGATTGTGCTTGCGGCGGCAAATCGTGATCCCCGGAAATTTGAAAATGCAATGAATTTTGATATGGAAAGAAATAACAATCACGAGCATCTGACTTTCGGAACTGGCGGGCATATGTGCGTGGCAAAACATTTCTCTGTTAGCATTACGACCGAAGCTTTGTACTGTTTATTTACGAACTTCAATGTTGTACTTTCAGGGAATGAGATAACATATGAACCGATGATTAATGCCCGATTACCGAAAGCGATCTGGATTTCACTTTATAATTTAAATCAAACACTATGATAGCCGTAATTTTTGAAGTTATCCCAAACGAGGGGAAAAAAGAAGAATATCTTACTATTGCAGCAAATTTAAGACCCGAATTAGATCATATAGAAGGATTTATTTCTATTGAAAGATTTCAGAGTTTTAACGATCCTGAGAAAGTCCTGTCTTTATCTTTCTGGAAAGATGAAGAAAGCATTCTGCAATGGAGAAATCTTGAAATGCACCGCTTTGCGCAAGCTAAGGGCCGTGAAGAAATCTTCAGGGATTATCATTTAAGGATTGCAGCTGTTGTTCGCGATTATGGGATGTTCGACCGCAAAGAAGCACCGAAAGACAGTTTAAATTTTCATGATTAGTTTTTAGGCGCAAGGTTCAGAGGGACAAAGGTGCAAAGATTCTGTTTCAGTTAAAATCTAAGAAGTCCAAAAATCTAAAGATCTAAGAAGTCTAAGATATAACAAATCTAAATTTTGACTACTTTTGCAGTATGGAAGAGAATTTAAAACGTCTAAATAAATTTATTGGGGAAACCGGTTATTGTTCCCGTCGTGAAGCCGATAAACTTATCGAAGAAGGGCGTGTCACGATAAATGGAGTTGTACCTGAAATGGGAACGAAAGTTTCTCCGGATGATGAAGTACGCATAGATGGAAAATTAATCGTTGAGAAACACGAAAAAATGGTGTACCTGGCTTTCAACAAACCTGTTGGAATCGAGTGCACTACTAATTTAGAAGTAAGAAACAATATTGTAGATTATATCAATTACCCAAAACGTATTTTCCCGATCGGCCGATTGGATAAAGCCAGTGAAGGATTAATTTTTATGACCAATGACGGTGATATCGTCAACAAGATTTTACGCGCCAGAAACAACCACGAAAAAGAGTATACGGTAACCGTCAACAAACCTATTACGGACCGGTTTATACAACGAATGGGAAATGGTGTTCCGATTCTGGATACAGTTACCCGAAAATGTAAAGTAGAGCAAATTAGCAAATACACGTTCAAAATCATTCTGACCCAAGGTTTAAACCGCCAGATTCGTAGAATGACCGAATATTTAGGATATGACGTAACGGCATTGAAACGTATCCGAATTATCAATATTTCACTGGATGTTCCTGTTGGACGTTATCGCGATCTGACTGCTGACGAGATTACCGAGTTAAATCGTTTAATCGAACCTTCCAGTAAAACAGAGGAAGCGAGCTTACCAAAAGCGGAAGCTCCGAAACGAAGAACAGAATTTATTTCAGAACACGATCCAAGATTTAAGAAAAAAGGAGATTATTAATCTCCTTTTTTGTTTTATCGTTATCTCAAGATCCTGAAGTTTTTTACAAAGTCTTTGTATTTATCACTCAGCGTTACTTTATGATTTCCTTTTAAAATAACCAGATTGTCATTGACAATGATTTCTTCTATTTTCGTTGCATTTACAATATAATTGCGATGGGTCTGAAAAAACTTAGTAGCATCCAAAAGCTGAATTATTTTGGTTAACGAAATCAGTATTACAAATTTTTCGACATCGGTTATGATGTTACAGTAGCGGTCTTCCACTTCAATGTAAACGATGTCCTCGATTCTAACTTTCTTTAAAGCTTTATTTTTTTTGATAAAGAGAGAATCATTACTTATCACCGCATTTTGGTCTTCACTGTGAAAAACATTGGTTTGCCCGTAGAATTTTTCGATGGCCATTTCGAGCGCATACAAAATCTCGAGTTCGTTAAACGGTTTTAACAAAAAGCTAAAAGGTTTGGTCAGTTTAGCCCTTTCAAAAATCTGGCGATCTTTCGAACTGGTCAAAAAAACAAAAGGTTTCAGACCATTAGGAACAATAGTAATGGTTTCGGCAAAAGTAATTCCGTCCGGCTTTCCATCCAGAAAAACATCAATCACTACAATATCAATCACATTATTATAAAACAATTTTAGTGCTTCATTGTAATTAGTCGCAATTCCAACAATAGTATAATTGTTTTCGGTAAGTACTTTTACAAGTGCATCGCTTTCTGCAGCAGTGTCCTCGATAATAAGTACATTAATATTATCCATGATTTTTAAAATTTTGTAATGCAATAATTATTTTAGTCCCACTATTTTCTTCGCTTTCGATCTCCAGTTGTCCACCATTTTTATGAATCATACTTTTGCATAACTGCATTCCAAGACCGGTTCCAATTATGTCGTCATTTTTCTTCTTAGAAAGCAGAATTGTTTCTTTTAATAATTCTTCCCTGGCAGCTTTACTCATTCCCAGTCCGGTATCTTCAATCACCAGGTAGCAAAACTCTTCTGATGCAGGACGTGTGTAAACAGAAATAGTTCCATTTTCTTTAGAGAATTTAATGGCATTATCCAGAAAATTACGAATAATAATTTTGAGCGAATCCAGATCGGCAAATACATAATCAGAAGCAGCTACTTCATTTTTAAAGTGGATGTTCTTATTTAACATTAAAGGCTTATAGTTGTACTCCACATGCTGCACAATCGTAGCCAGATGTAATGATTCCTGATAAAAATAAGCTTGCTGGGTTTGTAGCAAAGCCCAATTAAGCAGATTATCCAGCAGATTATAGGCACCATTGGCAATCGTACTATTATTGTGAAGCAAAACATCGAGCTCTGTGAAATTTTTATTTTCCAGATTCTCTATCAGCTTTCCGTTACTGACTTTCAATGCGTTTACGGATGAACGTAAATCATGACTCACTATAGAAAACAACTTGTCTTTTGTGGCATTCAATTCGTCGAGTTCATTTTTCTGTGCTAAGATTATCTTATTGTTTTTAATTTTTTGCCGGTAAAAATACACTCCGGTTCCAAACAATATCAAAAGCAAAAATGACGAAATGATAAAACCATTTCTTTCGGCTACTTTTACTTTATTTTCCGCTGCAAGAACATCTACTTCTTTTTGTTTTTGTTTTACTGCAAATTTCTTTTCTAAATCGGCAATTGCCCAAACTTTATTCTGGTCGTTTAGGGAATCTTTCCACGTTTCTAATTCTTTTCTGTACGTTAGGGCTAACGGGAAATTTTTCCTGTTTTCCTCCACTACGGCCATATTTAAGGCTGCAGTCTTTTTTAGATTGAAAGAATTTGTTTTTTTGGATAATTGATATGCTTTTTCAAAATAAGGAATTGCCTGACTATCTTTATATTGCGTATAATACAAATTTGCTATATCTATATAGGAACTGATAAGCATCAAGGTATCTTTTTCTTTTTCCAGCAATTTTGAACCTTTAAACAAATATTCTTCCGATTTATCAAATTTTGCAAGATGTAAATAACACAATCCTATATTGTGAAAAATGCTGCTTCTGTAAATATTGTAAGATGCGCTTACAGGAAGCTTTTCAATTTCCTGAAAATAGTGTAAAGCCCTTTTAAAATCACTTTGCTCCAGCGCAATTTCACCTAAATTAATTTTAACCTTATAAGAATGCCGAAAATTAGGAGGCACCAGATTAAATTCTTTTTTTGCTTCCTTAAATAACTTTTTTTGCTTAAAACTAACTCCTCTAAAATAATAGCAATAATTTTTAAGTTCAGCGTTTTTAGTAAGACTTAACTCTTTCATGGAATAAACCAAGGTTGAATCCCAATTTTTTTCTGTAAAAAATTTTTGCGCTTTATTAAAATTATGTTCTTCGTTAAATTTTGCAGCTATTGCTTTTATTTCAATAGCAAATAATTTATCATTGTGTAATCTATCCTGAGAGAAGAGAAAAAAAGAATTTAGAAATAATATTGAAACAATGTATAATTTGATTTTAGTCATTATATTTTCTAAAAAATTATATTTCAAAGTGTAAATTGAGGTAAATAAATAAGAGTTAAATCCTATAAATAAAAAATATTTATAGGATTTTTTCAGTTTCAAAAATTAAATTTAAGGATGACCAACCCCGGTTCCGGTTCCTGGCAAAACTACAGTTTCTGTCCCTCTGGAAGTTATTGGGTCAATATCCCAGAGAAACGTCTGAATTGTTCTTATGCTTTCCAGTCCTCCTTCATATGGAATTTCATCAGCATCAAAGCTAACTTCATAGATGTGAAAATCATGTCCTTCCGTCCCTTTTAAATCATAGGATATAAAAAATTGAAGCTGTGCTTTCCCATCAATACTAATATAAGAATTTTGGTAGACACTAAGTTTTAAATTTTTTGATTCTTCATGAGTTACAAAAATTACAGCTCTAACACTCAGTTTATTATCTAGATAGTAGGCCTCCACAACCGGAGAAAAAAGGTCTTTTGTAAATTTATCAGGAAATGAAACTTTTCCTCTTTTAAGATATTCCGCCGGTTCTTTGATCATTTTTCCTGGTGGGTAAATTTCTTGGCCAGGTTCTACTAAAGTAATTTTTTCCATGGTATTTGTTTTTGGGTTAATTTTTATTGTTTTTTTATGTTTTTAAGAAATAATTGAATTAATAAACATAAAAAGGTCTTTTTTTCAGAAATCAAATATAGTAAACATTTTCCTAATAACTTTTATGCCCTTCTAATAAGTCTATTAATTAACAATTACTTATTAGTCACTTTTATAAAAAACGCAGTAAATGCGATCTGTCAGAAGAATCACACCCGATTTTTACGGCAAAAAAAATCCCATTCTGCTTTGAATGGGACTTGTAAAATTATTTTTTTGCACTTATAAATTCATAGTACAGGGCTTTCGATAAAAAAGATTTTTCCTGATAACGCTCTATTTCTCCTTCTCTTGGATCATCAACGAATAAAATATCCAGATTGTGCAATGAAAAATATTCTCTTCGGGCTTCATCGTTAAAGTTTAAATCACTCAAAAACCTTGGTTCCACTCCTTTGTTTACTGAAATATTATACGTTGTAATCAGATTTCCCCAATTGACAAAACTGCATAAAAGAATGGTTCCGTAAAAATACCAGACCATCTGATTGAAAAGATAGGCATTTGTTTTTTGGTTTTTGATTTTTAAAAAAGCATATACTAATCCAATGATTGCCAGGATCAGAAAAGCATAAACACCCAGTCTTTTATAAGTCAGTCCGAAAAAGGAAACATATTCTGAGTTTTTAACGATTGTACTTATGATCAGAACTCCGTTTAATACAATCCAGAGTTTTGCAAGCCTTTTCAGGTTTATTGCTTTTTCATCGAAATTAAACCCTCCTTTAAAATAGAATAAGATCACCCCAACAGCCATCACGATAGAAAAAATAACGGCATTGACTCTTTCATGCGTTGCGGCACTTAACTGAGACGTTTTAATTACTTCAAAAAACTGTTCGTAATTGTACGTCGCAACAAAAACAAGAAGCATTACATTTAAAAGCAACAAGGTGATTTCCCCGCTTTTTCTTTCGAAATCCAGATCAAGAAAAGAGAAGGTATTTTGGTTTTTTACCTGTTCTGCATTCTCAAACTCATTGTCCAGCACCGGATTTTTATCATAACATACATCCGGTACCCAGTAATTCCAGAAAGAGAATGAAATATAAAATCCCAAAATACTAATCAGAACGATTTGCACGATATCAATATCTAACGTGTAATCAGTAAAAAGGGAAGAGAAATGGTCGCTTCCAAAAGAATACACTACAAAAAACAGTATCAGGAATATCGCCGGAATCATCACATATGCTACGAGTTTTTTTGCAATATTATTATTGATTTTCCTTTGTGGAAGCCATTGGCTAAAGATAAAAACGCGCCCTACTGAAGCAAATGCATTTAAAAACACCAGCGGAAAGATCTGAATGATTTTTAGTTTTGTTTCCTGCGTTTTAAACTGCAGAAAAAGCACGGACATCACAAGGGCTAAAAAAGAAACAAAATCCCCGTACCAGGCAAAAGCAAGGCAGGAAAGCACCGACGTAACTACCAAAATTAAATGGAAACGGTCTGTAAACCGATCCTGAAAGTAATAACAGATTAAACCTGTTAGTATCAAACCAAAAATAGCGAGATTAACCCCTACTGACTCATTGTAAAAAAGCGGTATAAAAAGAATACTGCAGACTAAGATAAAATGGATTTTTTTCATGATATAAAATTTAAAAGTACTTTGCATTTCAAAGTAATTGGATAAAAAAATAGTGTTATTAGAATTTCATTAATTTTTCAAGACTATTCAGATGCTCCTTAAAGGCAGCGCGGCCAAGATCTGTAACCCTGTACGATGTTTTGGGCTTTTTACCCACAAATTCTTTTTTTACTTCAATGTATTGTGCTTTCTCAAGCGCTGAGGAATGACTTGCTAAATTACCATCGGTGATGTTCAAAAGTGTTTTCATTTCGGTGAAGTCAATCCACTCGTTCACAATCAGAATAGACATAATACCTAATCTGACGCGGCTTTCGAAATCTTTATTTAATTTATCAATGATTCCCATTGGTTTATTTGTATTTTTTGAACATGATTAGTCCGTACAGGATATGTAAAATTCCAAAACCAATAATCCAGAAAATCAAACCATATCCAATGAAAAACAACGAAATACATCCTAAAATAAGCTGGCTGAAACCTAAATATTTCACATCTGAAAAAGTATATTTTTCGGCATTTATCAAGGCTAGTCCATAGAAAATCAACGTGGTTGGAGCCACTAAAATAAAAATTTTATGGTAAATCAAAGCCAGACAAAATATCCCGCCAATTACCAGAGGGATAGCCAGATTGAAAAGCATCTTTTTTGTTGCGGTTGTCCAAATGGGTAAATTGTATTTTTTACTTTTTCGTATTGTAAAAAAGATTCCGAAAACAAAAGCAAAGAGTAAAATGATCAATCCACTGGTGATTAGTTCTGAAACTAAATTACCATCCAGCAGAATGTGTTCTCCATCAAGATAATTTATTCCGTTTATTTTGAATAACTGGTAAACATACAATCCTCCTATTAAAGCTGAAAGTCCGGCAAAAACTCCTGAAAGTCCGCTTAAGGATATAAATCTGGAAGAGCGCTCCATCATGGAACGAATATGCGATAAATCTTCTTGGTGCTTCTGATTCATGGTTAAAGTACTTTGTACTGCAAAGTTATATTTTATTTTGAATTGACAAACAAAAATGTGTTTTTATTTGCCATCGAGAAAACTGAACCCTGAAAATTGTAAGCTTTTCTTAAGAGCGAGTCATCCGGAACCTGCAGTTGCGTGAGGGATAGGAGCAATCCGCCGCAGCGGAGCGGATAGCCCGACCGTATTGGCTAAAGGCGCTTATCTCCGGCACCAATGGAGCGCCTTTAGCCAATGCGGTCACGCCAAAATATACAAATACAAAAGCCCATTCTGTTGAACGGGCTTTGTTATGAAATTGCGAAAATTAATCAGAACCATCTTCTGCGTTTGAATAAAAATACTCCAAAGACAGACAGAATAATTGAAACGAAAAGAAGAATCCAGATGCCGTATTTGCTTTCTTCAAGGCCATTTGGGACGTTCATCCCGTACAAACTGGCAATCAGCGTTGGAATCATCAGGATAATAGAAATAGAAGTCATCTGTTTCATTATATTATTCATGTTATTCGAAATCACCGAGGCGTAGGCATCCATCATTCCGGTCAGAATGTTACTGTAAATATTGGCGGTATCCTGTGCCTGACTTAGTTCGATTTCGACGTCTTCGAGTAAATCTAAATCGTAGTCTGCTTTATGTGCTTTCAGGTTTTTGATGCGTTGGAATAAAACGTCGTTTGCTTTTAAGGAAGTGATAAAAAAGACCAGACATTTTTCGATTTGAAGCAAGGCCTGCAGTTCTTCATTTTTAATCGATTTCTCCAGATTATCTTCGGCGAGCTTTATTTTCTGATTGACTTGCTTCAGGTATTTAAGGTACCATACGCTTGATGAAAGCAATAATCGCAAAACCAGATCGGGATTATCTTTGACTTCAATGTTTTTACGCTGTGAATAGAAAACGAAATCTGAAATAATTTCCGTTTTGTAAAACGTAATGGTTACGCAGATATCGTCTTTGAAAATGACACCCAGCGGAATGGTCTGAAAAGGCAGTTTAACGTCGTCACTTTTAATGGGAACGCGCATGATGATTAAGGTCCAGCCGTCTTCGATTTCGATACGGGGTCTTTCGTCAATATCTTCAATATCGTTGTAAAAGGCTTCGGGAATCTGAAGCTCTTCTAATAAGTATTTTTTTTCTGTTTCTGATGGATTTTCAATATTAATCCAGCAGTTTGGAGTCCATTTTGAGATTTCCAGTAATCCGTTGTTGTTTTTGGTGTAAAAGGCTTTCATTTCAAAAATACGGGGTGTTATCACAGCATTTTGAAATTTTCAAAAGCTGCTTTTAATTTAATACTAACGAATCATAATCGTCCATTTGGAGAAGTGTTTTTTTAAGTGCTGCAAAAGTATCTTTTATTTTTCAGACCCAAAACTTTAAAGTATTAATTATATATTAAAATGGAACTTTGGACTATTATTTAAATTCCAAATTTAAAAATTCCAAATTCCAATTTTTTCCACCGCAACTCTCGTCTTTTTTATTCTTTGCTGGTTAAGCTGAGAGATTCTGGTTTCTATTTTGTATCCTTACAGAACTTAAATTCTACCTCTCTGTGTGTTAGAAATTTTAGTTCTATAAAGCAAAAAAACCTGTTCAATAGAACAGGCTTTACTATATATTTAGAGCAATTTATTTTCCCGCGCTTCTCATTTTGCGTGCCAAAAGCGTATTTTTCAATAACATCGCAATGGTCATTGGTCCTACTCCACCCGGAACAGGCGTAATAAAAGATGCTTTTTTACTTACTTCACCAAAATCAACATCGCCTTTTATGACGTACCCTTTTGAATTGGATGCATCCTCTACGCGGGTAATTCCAACATCAATGATTACCACTCCGTCTTTTACCATATCACCTTTTAAAAATTCAGGAACTCCTAAAGCGGTAATGATAATATCGGCATTTTTAGTGAATTCCGCTAAGTTTTTAGTGCGGCTGTGTGTCAGTGTAACGGTTGAATCACCAGGATTCCCTTTACGGCTCATTAAGATGCTCATCGGGCGTCCTACGATATGACTTCTTCCAATAACTACTGTATGTTTTCCAGCCGTTTCTACTTTATAGCGCTCTAACAACTCCATAATTCCAAATGGTGTTGCCGGAATGAAACTTTCCATTTCAAGCGCCATTCTCCCAAAGTTGGTCGGGTGAAATCCGTCTACATCCTTGTCCGGATCGATCGCTAGTAAGATTTTTTGTTCGTCGATGTGTTTTGGCAATGGTAACTGAACGATATATCCGTCTAGATTATCGTCTTCGTTTAGTGCTGCAATTTTATCTAATAAATCGGCTTCGGTAATATCCTCAGGCAAAGCTACTAAAGTGGAATCGAAGCCAATTTGCTGGCAGGATTTTACTTTACTTCCCACGTAAGTTAAACTTGCTCCGTTATTCCCTACGATTACTGCTGCCAAATGAGGCACTTTTCCTCCGGCATCTTTAATCGATTGAACTTCGGCTGCAATTTCGTTTTTGATGTCTTCAGCTGTTTTTTTACCGTCTAGTAGTTGCATTATGTTGTAGTTAAAATGTTTCAGGTTTAAAGTTTCAAGTTGTAAAATTGAAAGTTCTTATTTCTTATTATTTAAAAAAGTTTCAAATTTCAGTCTCAAAACCTGAAACCTGAAACTTGAAACTTTTATTTTATTATCTCGGCATTCCGCCTGGCATTCCTTTCATGCCTCCCATCATTTTCATCAGGTTTTTTCCGCCCGGGCCCTGCATCATTTTCATCATCTTGCTCATTTGGTCGAACTGCTTCATTAACTGGTTTACCTGCTCGACTTTCGTTCCGGAACCTTTAGCGATCCTGGCTTTTCTTTTTACATCGATTATGGAAGGTTTACTTCTTTCGACCGGAGTCATCGAATGAATGATCGCTTCAATGTGTTTGAAAGCATCGTCTTCGATTTCAACATCTTTCATGGCTTTTGAAGCACCCGGTATCATTCCAACCAGATCTTTCATATTACCCATTTTCTTCACTTGCTGGATCTGCGTTAAGAAATCATCAAAACCAAATTCGTTTTTAGCGATTTTCTTCTGAAGTTTTCTGGCTTCCTCTTCGTCAAATTGCTCCTGCGCTCTTTCCACAAGGGACACAACGTCTCCCATACCTAAGATACGTTCAGCCATACGATCCGGATAGAAAACATCAATTGCTTCCATTTTCTCTCCTGTACCGACAAATTTGATTGGTTTGTTTACAACCGATTTGATAGAGATTGCAGCTCCACCACGGGTATCACCATCTAATTTTGTCAGGATAACTCCATCAAAATTTAAGATATCATTGAAGGCTTTGGCTGTATTTACGGCATCTTGTCCTGTCATAGCATCTACAACGAACAAGGTTTCCTGTGGCTGAATTGCTTTATGAACACGGGCAATTTCGTCCATCATTTCCTGGTCTACTGCCAAACGTCCGGCTGTATCGACGATAACTACGTTAAAACCGTTTGCCTTCGCATGCTTAATTGCATTTTGTGCAATTTCAACAGGATTTTTATTTTCCGGTTCTGAGTACACCTCAACACCTATCTGGTCTCCCACAACATGCAACTGATTGATCGCCGCAGGACGGTAGATATCACAAGCTACAAGAAGTGGTTTTTTGTTTTTCTTAGTCTTTAAAAAGTTGGCTAATTTTCCGGAGAAAGTCGTTTTACCGGAACCTTGCAAACCTGACATTAAAATAATGCTCGGATTCCCGGAAAGATTAATTCCTGCAACATCTCCACCCATTAATTCTGTTAGTTCATCTTTAACTAATTTTACTAATAGCTGACCTGGCTGAAGCGTTGTTAATACGTCCTGACCTATTGCTTTTTCTTTTACTTTGGTCGTAAAATCCTTAGCAATTTTAAAGTTAACATCGGCATCTAATAAGGCACGACGAACTTCTTTTAAGGTATCGGCAACGTTTACTTCTGTAATTTTCCCGTGTCCTTTCAGTATATGGAACGCTTTATCTAACTTATCACTTAAATTATCAAACATATTATTTTGTTTATTTGAAGTGCAAAGATAATCTAATTAGATATTTCAGGCAATTTTTATTTAGCTGCATTTAACCGCAAGGCACGCAAAGATTTTGCGCAAAGTTCGCTATGTTTTTTTTCTCGCATATTTAGCAGATCGGGCAGATTATTTTTTAGATTATGTATGAAAAAATCTGTTAAATCTGCTAAATCTGCGGGAAACAAAAAAAGCGCAAAGAGTATAAAAACTTTGCGCCTTTGTAACTGACTTTTTTTTGCACGCAAAGCTTTTGTGCAAAGTTTGCTATGTTTTTTTGCTCGCAGATTTAGCAGATCGGGCAGATTATTTTTTAGATTATGTATGAAAAAATCTGTTGAATCTGCTAAATCTGCGGGAAACAAAAAAAAGCAAAGAGTATAAACCTTTGCGCATTTGTAACTTGGCTTTTTTTTGCACGCAAAGTCGCAAAGACGCAGAGAAAACACCTTTGCAACTTTGTTCCTTTGTTCCTTTGAACCTTTTTTAAATTAGAACTGAAAATAGATAAACGGCTGAGAACCTGCTACTGCTGTTGCGTACACAATCCAATAGACGAAACCTAAAATGATTGCTTTAATCAATAAAGGAGTCCTGTCAAAAGTCCATTTTAGTTTTGTGGTGAATATTTCAGGTAAGAAATGCCAAACATATCCGAACAACATTAATAAGAATACATTTTTGTATCCTAAAACTATGGCTTTCCATTGTTCCGGCTCGAAAGTTAACTGACCAATATTATTGATGACCTGCAAGGCTGTTTCGAAATCTCTGGCGCGGAAAAAGATCCAGCAGAAAACGACGAAGTGAAATGTAATCAGGATAGAGAAAAACTTCCAAAGGAAATTAGAGCCTTCTTTTTTGGAAGGGAAAAGTTCCATGAAAATTTTATGAACGGCTAATGCCAGTCCATGTAAAGCTCCCCAGATAATGAATTGAGCTCCGGCTCCGTGCCATAATCCTCCCAAAAGCATGGTAGTGAATAAGTTGAAATTGGTTACAAGCGTCTGATTTTTTTTCTTCGAAAGTAAAAATGTCAGGCAAAAAACGCCAATTGCTCCAATTGCTATGGCCAGCGGAATAAAGCTTTCATTCACATTCGACATTCCCCAAAGCAATAATCCGAAGAAGAATAAACTTGGAAACAAATATCCGGCAAATGTTCCTTCTCTGTTTCCTCCGATGGAGATGTACAAAAAGTCTTTTAGCCATGTTGATAGCGAAATATGCCATCTTCTCCAGAAATCGGTAATCGATACTGATTTATATGGCGTTCTAAAGTTGGCCGGCAATTTAAATCCTAACAACAAAGCAATTCCGATTGCCATGTCTGAATATCCTGAAAAATCACAGTAAATCTGGATGGCATATCCGTAAGAGGCCATTAAATTTTCAAATGAAGTATAACTCATCGGCGTATCAAAAACACGGTCTACGAAATTGATCGAGATGTAATTTGAAATTACCGTCTTCTTTATTAATCCGCCGATAATGAGGAACAAAGCGTTATTTACATCCTGTTTCGTAAGGTTCAGCTTTTGATAAATCTGCGGAAGAAAATCTTTGGCACGTACGATTGGTCCTGCCACTAATTGCGGGAAGAAGGAAACGAAGAATAAATATTCGATGTAATTTTTTGTTGGCTTTATTTCTTCACGATAAATTTCAATGATATAACTCATCGACTGAAACGTATAAAACGAAATTCCGACCGGAAGGAAAACATTATGAAGTTCGAAATGACCATTGAACATATCATTGTAGGTCACGATCATAAAATTCATATACTTGAAATACCCCAGTAATCCTAAATTTAGGATCACACTTATTACCAGATATATTTTCTTTACCACGTCTTTCTTTTCCCTGTAGATAATCTGACTAAGGCCATAATCGACTACGGAAGAAAGAAGTAACAACAAAAAGTAAATCCCGCTTGACTTATAATAAAAGAAAAGTGAAAACAGAATAACGTATGTTAATCGTAAATAAAATGTTTTACGCAAAAACGCGTAAACAAAATAGAAAACCAGAAACAATCCGAGGAATAAACCTGTATTGAATAATAATTTTTCTTCGGGATTATATATGAACCAACTTTTGGCTTGTTCTATCGTAATTTCTCCAAAATTCTGAACAAACCAGTCATTTATGCTATTACCTGTTATCAACTTACTTTTTTGATTTAAAATTATCGTATGCTCTTAAAAATGCCTCTGTAAAAAGTTTTCCTTGCTTTTCGTATCCTTTTTTAGAATAATGAACGAAATCCGGACCAATTAATCCTTCTGCTCTTAATGTTCTCACTCCGTTTAAGCCTCCAAATTCATCGTATAAATCCCAAACTGCAAAATCATCTTTTTCTGCAACGCTGTTAATACGTTCTGCGTATTCTTTCACGTAAATATTTGGTTTTCTTTTTCTGTGCAGCGAAGGCGGCGGTGTCATCACAATAATAGGAACGTCAATTTTTTGTTCCTTAAGATTACTTATAAATTCCCGCAATTGTCTGATATATGCCGAAGCTTCCATGTTGTCGTAACTTTCATTTGTTCCGAGGGAGAAAATCAACAAATCAGGTTTTAGGGCTTTTAATTGTTCAAAAAACAAAGGATATTTATTATAGTCTGAAAATTTAGCACCATTTACGCCGATTCCGCTGTAGGTTATACCCGGAGCATCTTTCTCGAGCACCAATCCGTTAAGTTCAAATTCTGAGGCACTTTTATTCGGGATCAGGTAAATTCTGTCTAATGCTTTTTCCGAATTATAATAATGTGAAAAAGAATCCGAGGTAAGATTTAGCGGAACAAATTCTGAGCTTTTAATATTTTTGGGTTTTGTTTCATTTGTAGGGATCTTCAGCGTTCTTCCTGCTCTGATATTGTTTGATTTCAGGCCGTTTGCCTTTTTAATTTCGGCAATTGAAATATTATATTTATCAGCAATTACAGAAATAGCTTCTCCTTTTTTTATTTTATGTGTTATGACTTTTCGTTCCGTAGATTGCGTGATATTTGTCTGAGAGGATATAGCCAGATCAAACATATCTTGATTTTGCGGCGTAATAATATGAATAGAGTTGAATTTATAAGCCGGATCTTTTATATTTAACTGTACTGCAAAACCTCCGGTATCTCTCCAGAGTCCAATGCCACTCAAGCCAACCGGTTTGCTTTTGAACGGATATATATTTCGATAACTTTCCCAGGTTTTGTTCGAATAAAACCTTTCGTTATAAGAGCCGTTTGTTTTTGCCAGTTGATACGGAAAAACAAAACCGCGACCTGCATTTCCGAACTGCTGCTGCAAAATTTTTCTAATTTTATTGGTCATTAAATCCCCCTGGATATGAGAATCACCAATGTGCACAATATTTATTTTCCGGTTCTTACCACTCTCATTTTCTTTTAATTTCTCAAAAACACTTTCTAATACCTGAGCATTATAAATGTGATTTCCAGTATAAGTTTCAATCGTAGCGGTATCGATTTTACTAATCATGTTTTTAATTGTTGAAAGTGAGACGGACTTTTGCGCTTTACTATTTGCCGACCATAAAAGACAGCAAAAGAAAATAATAAGTTTATTCATTTACACTATCTTTTAGCACAGATACGGAATCTGCTTTAGTTTTTCTGACAGGTTTTGGTCGCTCCCCTGCTTCACGTTTTTCACGCAGTACTTTATATTCTTCGTAACCTTTATTCAACTGACTGTACAATAAATTTCCGATGGCCTTTGCTCCGCGCTGGTTAAAGTGTGTATAATCTTTATTGGCTCTGGCCGGAGCTTCATCTACCCATTTTACCATTGACCCATCGCCACCCATCAGGGTATACAGATTTACAAATCCTGATTCGGTATCGAGGGCGTATCTCTTCTGTGCTTTCATTAAAGGAACCACGGCCGAATCGGTTTTCATTTCAAGATCGTATTTCGTTGATTTATCAGCTGTTGAAACAATCAGAATAGAAACGCCCGGAAAAGATTCTTTGATTTTAGCTACTGTCTTTTTCATCCCTCTCTGGTACCAGGAATAATTTTTGGTCCCGTAATTTAAAACATTGGTTCCATAATGTAAGATGACCAGATCATACTTCAGGTTATGATTAAAGGCCTGCATTACGCCTGCATTAAACATTGAAATAGGCAGTCCTGAATTTCCTCTTTGTGAAAAATTATCCACATGAACACCTGTTCCATTATCAAAATTAAATCCATAAATCGGAATAGAATCAGCCTGTATGAAATTGGCTTTGAATGATTTTATACTTCCTGAGGTCACTTTCAGGGTATTCACCAGATTATTTGGAGAAAGGGTTTTTCGCAAGGTGTCTTTACCGATAATGAAATTCACATTTCCTTTTTTAGAGGCCTTTCCATAAAATAAGGTTGGATTATCTAAAGTCGTAGAGAATTTAGTCAATCCTGCCTCGTATTGTACCCAGGTAGAATTTGATTTGTCATTTGCAAAAAACACATGTCCGTTTACTCCGAAAGGACTTGTTGGTTTTTTTACATTCAGGTAGGATTGTGTTTTCCAGTTTTTGGAAAAAAGTGCTTTCACGGAACCTCTGGAAGCAGAAGATTCAGAGATTATCGAAACAAAACCTACTCCGTTTCCTCCAAAGCGTTCCTGATAATTCATTCGGACGTCCTGTACAATTAAGTCACCGTCGGTCATAGAATCCCCATAGTAAGCGATTCGGACTTTAGATTGTGGATTTTTCTCCAATTGATATAATTTCTCATAAAAAGAAATCAGGTATTGATATCCTTTATAATTATCGAAAGTTTCAGGCGGGAATTCAATTCCTTCAGAAGCATCAAAGATAATTTTTTCTCCTGCTTCCTTCTTTTCATCTTCAGAGATACTGTCTCCTTTTTGAGATAACGAATCATTGGCAACCGACTCCAGGAGCAGACTGTCAATAAGTATGTTTTTGGAGTCCAGTTTACCTTCCGGAAAAATTTTATCCGGTAAGATTTGTTTAAATCCGATGAAAGCTATGAATGCTAATGCTACAATGGCAAAAGACTGAAAAAAATAAGATTTTGTATTCACTTAGTACTTATAAATTTTGAAGAGCGGTTTTGTCAAACCCCGGTTTGTAAATTCCTGCTAATTCCTATAAAAAACATCCGCAAAGATAGGACTAAACGTTAATTTATAATTTTTTTTAACGATTAAAATAAAACAAAAAAAGAGGCTAGATAAATCTAACCTCTCTCAAAAAAAAATAAAAAAAACAAAGCTAATGATTCATTGAAATTCTGCTTTCGCATTTATTAGAATAAATAATCTTTATAGTTTTAATTTTCGCAGTGAATTATTTTAGTATCGCATACTCAAGCGTTACATTTCCTCTCTCTCCTGCTTCATTCAGCATAGAAAGGAATTTCACTTTGTAGTAATTTCCGGCTCCATCTTTAACTACATAAAAGCGATCTGTTCTGATACTTGGCAATGTTGTATCACTACCGCCATTTCTCCAGCTGGCTCCAATTATTCTTTGATCTGTTAATGAAGCTTTAAAATTATCTTCAACCACTTTTGCTTTTGTAAAATCGGCATAAGATCCTCCTGCAGCAACTAAAACCTGATAAACCTGCGCTCCTCCTCTTAAATTTGTGGTAATAAAATCGGCATAACCGTAAGTAACCTCGCCATTCCCCATGTTCAGGTAATTGGTAAACGTGGTAAAATTCAGATCCCATTTTTCTTTTTCAGGCTCAACAGAAACAGTATTTCCAGAAACTACGCTAAAAAATGAAAAGTTGAAAGCGGCATCTTTAGTAATGATTTTCTCCGTAAAAGTTGCTGAAGCTAAATCTGCGTATTGAATTTTATATCCATTTCCACTTCTTAAAATTCTAACTTTTTTCCAACCTCTGGCTTCACCATCAACACTCACCGAACCAAGACCTGGTTTTGTAGTTCCAACAGCTAATCCAAGGTTTACCAGATAAACTTTATTATCTGCATCAGTCGCTGAAATCTCAGCAATTGCAGTTCCAATTCCGGCTCCTGCACCCGCTAAAATTCCGGTTGGATTATCAACATATCCGTTTGATGCAAGGTTTTCACCTCCTATAGCCAAAACAGCCGGATCACTTGTCTGAGGTAATGTAATATCTGAAGTAGCTAACTTTTTAGCAGCCATTTTAAGAGATCCGTTTAATATCACTCTAAAATCTGACCCTGAAGAAAAACCGAAATCCCAGGCCGTTCTGTTTACAGACTTAGATTGTGCCGTACTTAAATCAAGATAAATCTGATTGGGCTGATTTGGACCTCCAACGGAAGGTTGTAAAGTTGCTCCTACTGAAGGTACTTCTGCAGTAGGTGTATTATCGTCGTCACTCGAGCATGCTGCTAGTGATACTAAGGCTATTGATAAAAATAATAGTTTTTTCATTGTATTTCTGTTTTATATTAAAGATTAAGGTTATATGCTAATTTTAAAAAATACGACCGTCCATAAGCCAGCATTACTTCTCCCGGCGCTGCATGTCCGGCCGTTTGATTTGTATTTGTCTGATTTACATTGGTGATATCAAAAAGATTTCGGGCTCCAATGGTAACTTCAAATTTTTCTTTAAGGAAGTTTTTGCGGGCTGACATATCAAGCCAGTTACTTTGGCCAATATCTGATAAGATGAATGAAGAAGACCCCTCTATAAAGCGTTGTGTTTTTCCATTATATTTATAATATCCGGAAAATGTAGTTTTCCATTTTGGAAAGAAATAAGAAAAACTTGCATTCAGATTAAAAGAATAAAGAAATTTATCATCCGATGTAAACATCTTATTCTCTATTTTTTGTGAGACGCCAATTATGGCAGCTCCAAAATTAAGACCCAAATTATCTTTTCGAAATTGATTGGTTGTTGAAAAATTCCAGACTTTATATTTACTTATATTGATGTATTGATATTCCGGATTACCTGTATCTGTATTAAATCCTGTCAGTGCCATATCTATTCGGTCATCTACATCCAAATAACTACCGGACAGCGTATTTGACATTTGTAATCCTGAAGAAAACACAGTTGTCTTTTTAAAACTGGTTTCATAAGAAGTACTGGTTTCGGGGATAAGATTTTCGTTCCCTATAAAGAAATGTCCATCAAAAATTAGTTTGGAATATAGCTCTTCAAACGTTGGGGTACGGAATCCGTTTCCGTATGAGCCGCGAACCTCAACTCCTTTATCAAATAAATATCTCAATCCTACTGAAGAAGCATATTGATTTTCAAACTTTGACTGAGCTGAAAACCTTAATCCCGGCCTAATCGAAAATCTTTGAGTTGCCATAATCTCCGAAGAAGCAAAAAAATCATAATTCTCAATCGTTTTTCGAACTGGCACAAAAATATTACTGGCCTCCTGAACCAGTGAATACCCCTGATTGTTTACGAATTCATATCCCAATTGCAAATCAACTTTCTTATCCGTAAAAAAATTACTTAATGTTCCCGTGGAGTATAAAACTTCCATCGACTGGTCTTTTACCGTAACATTATTTGCCTCATCCTTAGTTGCGAAAAGATATCTAAAATCCTCAACATCACGTTGTTGTTTTTGATGCGAAAGAGAAACATTATAATTGAGCTGAGAAAATATTTTACCAGTTGCATTTAAATTATGGAAATACCTGTTTGTCAAATATCTTTTGTCATCAGCGTATCTGTAAGATCCTTTAACGGGACTAAAACCTGACTGCACAGTACTATTATAATAATCTACGTTTTCATCCAGGTATTCAAACTTATAGAAAAAACGAAAATTATCTTTGTTGTAAGCAATTAATGCTGTACCATTTAACTGATCTTTTGGCAACCATCTATACCCTCGTGTACCATCATTTTCATTATAATCAATTCCATTTTTATCACTCAGGTAGCCCTGAAAATCATTACGATTTGCACCTACTGAAACAAACCAGTTTTTATTAAAATTATGAGTAACCCTTAAAGACTGAATGTGTCTCCCTTCTTTAAATAAAGAGTACTCGTCGCTAACAGTTTCTTCCTGAACCGCAGCATTTATACCCCATTTATATAGTGATGTTTTTTTTGTAATAATATTTAAAACACCACTAACAGCATTCCCGCCATAGGTAACTCCCATTGAACCCTCGACAATTTCAATATGATCTACATCATTAAGATTAATCTGAGATAAATCGGTGTTATTCCCCAAACCTGCTTCATTGACCAAAGGAACATTATCCACCAAAATTTTAAAATACTGCGCATCTAAACCAAATAAGGAAACGGTTGATCTTCCACTTGTACTACTTGGTCTTACAGTAATGTTTAAATACTGATTTAAGACATCCGCTAAATTATTTGCTGCTAAATTTTGTATATCCTGACTTGAAATCACACGAACATTAAAAACTGATTTTTTTATCGATTGTGGTTCAAACTGTCCGGTAACAACCACTTCAGAAAGTTTATTTACAGTCGTAGTATCCTTTTGTTGTGCAAAAGAAATTTGGCAAAAAAGAGCAACTGCAAAAAGGGTAAATTTTATTTTCATTATTTTTATTCAATCTTAATAATGACGCAAATATAGAAACTATTTTTATTTGTTCTAAATAAAAAGCATATATTTGCAAAAAATATAAAACCAAAATAATAGTTATGATTACAAAAAGCCTCTATTTTTCAGCCGTTATGGCTTTGACCTGTAGCCTTGGTTTCAGTCAGGACAAAAAACAACAAGACATTAAATCAATCAAATCGATGTGTGGTTGTTATGAAGTGAAGTTTAATTTTGCAGAAACTTTTCAATACGCTAAAGATTCGGCAACTTACAAACCTTCTCAGACAAAGCATGAATCTGCTTTAGAATGGGTGGAACTTTTGGAAGACACGCCTAATAAAATCGTAATGCAGCACTTATTGATCGTAAGTGATGATATGATTATCAAACACTGGAGACAAGACTGGCTGTATGAAAACACAGACTTGTATGCATTTGATAAAAACAATTCCTGGAAGTACAAAAAACTGGACAAAAAAGCCGTAAAAGGACAATGGACCCAAAAAGTATTTCAGGTAGACGATAGTCCAAGATATGAAGGATCTTCAACGTGGGTTCATGTAGACGGAGAAAACTACTGGTCAAACGTGGCTGATGCACCTCTCCCAAGAAGAGAGCAGACAAAACGTAATGACTATAATGTTTTAAAAAGAAGAAACATTCACGAGATCACCGCTACCGGATGGAATCATGAACAGGATAATGCTAAATTAATCCGGGATGACAGTGGAAAAGACGTTGTATTAGCAGAAGAAAAAGGATTTGATGTTTACACTAAAGTTCCGGATATCAAATGTATTGCAGGTCAGAAATGGTGGAAAGAAAATAACGCGCTGTGGAAAAATGTCCGTGACAAATGGCAGACCCTTTTTGACAGACATCAGGACTTAAACTTAGAAGCAAAAGTGGATAGAAAAGCCCTTTACTCTTTATTGTTTGATTTAAAACCAAACGCTACAAAAGCAGAAAGTGATGCTATTATCGACAAGTTCGTAAAATAAAAATGTTTGTGTTAGTTGTAAAAAGCCGATAGTTTCAGGACTATCGGCTTTTTTTATAAACAAAAACCGTTTAAAAATTAATTTAAACGGTTTCCCTTTATCAGTTATACTAAAAGCTTACTAATTCAAAATAGTTAAAAATGAATAAAGGGTTTATTGTATGATTAGACTCTATTTGGATTCTAATACTTATCCCAGAATAATTTGGTTGTCATTTTATCGCCTCCAATTGCTGCAGCAGCTGCAGTGTAATTCACTCCGTTTGTAGAGGAAGCCAGGTGGGAATAAACCATTCTCACAGGGACTTTTTTCTCAGCAGCTTCCACAGCCGTAGATGGTGCCTGAAGTTTTGGAAAATCAAGTCTCCTGTATGCTGTCCAGGCTTCAAATCCCCTGTTGTAATAAGCAATCCACATTTGATATGCGATTCTTTCCTTAGCATTACTTCCTGTTGCAGTAGCAAAAGCAACATTAGGCTGTGCCAGATAAAGTGTAATGTCAGCATCTGCTACACCCCAATATTTCATACTTGCAATAATACCATTCGTATAATGCGTCCCCGCAGGACCAACTGCCCACCCTCTGTTAGCAGCATCTGCCAACAAAAAAGAGGTTTCTGCATAATCAAAAAGATCTCCTTTGAAATTGATTTCTTTTAAGGCCGTATTGAATAAAGAAACAGTAACAATATCAGCTTTCAAACCATACGGTGCTCCCACATATACACCTCCTTTTTTAGAAGCAGGATCAAAATAAAAATCTCTTCTGGGATCATTAAGATTATTTAAAGCATCTGCGAAAAAGCCTGATATAGCAAAATCTGCCCTGCTTTTGAAATCTTCGTAGTTGGGATTAAAATGTGGTTTAGCAGATGTGTATTGAAAAATAGCATTGTCGGCATTGCTGGTCATTGCCCCGGAGTTATAAGCTGTTTCAACCAGGGTTTTAGCCAGAGCTGAATCTACATCTGACAATTGCATTCCTAATCTAATTTGAATAGAATTTCCGTATTTCTTCCACTTAGCAACATCTCCTTTATAAATTAAATCCGCTCCGTCAAAACTACCATATGCCGTGTTTAATTTACTTATTGCGTTAGGTAAACGGGTTGCCAAATCTTTGTAAATGGTAAGTCCGTCATCATATTTCGGCAGCCAGTTATCCGGTTTGATCGCTTCAAAATAAGGCACATTCCCGTAAAGGTCCACGAGGGTTTGAAATACCTGAACGATCTGGATTTCAAGGATTGCAACTTTGTTTTGTTTTACAGCAATAGCCTGAGTACCTGCTACAGGAGTATCGGCAATTTTATTCTGAGCGTCGATTAAGTCTTTCAGTACATCTCTGTAAAGCAGTTGCCAGTTTGCATTTCCCAATGAACGTGCCGCCATCTCATATCTGGATTCATCCGGATAAGCAATCGCTGACCATTGCTGTGCATACAATCTGAAATTATTTCTATTGGCAGATGCATTGTTTAAGAAAATAGCATATTGTTCCTGTGCTGAAGTCATGAGAGCTTCCGGAACAGGAGTAACATATGCTTTAGTATCCTCGTTTAAATCTTCGAGATTGTCGCACGAGTTTAGGCTCATTGCTAAGATTGCCAAAAATATAACGTATTTTAATTTTTTCATTTTTTTAAATTTTTAGAATTGAACTTTTACACTAAAGCTAATTTCTCTTACTGAAGGCATAACACCTGTTTGGAATCCCTGGAAGTTTCCGGAACTAAAACCGGACTCAGGGTCAGCGTACGGTAAGTTTTTATGAATGATCCAAAGGTTGCTCCCATTTGCTGCAAAAGTCACATTGTTCATGAATGTCCCCTCTAAAAGTTTTGGTGGTAATTGATAAGCTATAGAAACCTCTCTCAATTTCACGTAGGAAGCATCGTATACAAAGGCCTGATTTGGAAAGGATTTATATCCCAGATTAGATTCCCCTTTATCAGTTGTAACAGCCGCTCTCACTTTATTAGGACTGCCATCAGCCTGAACACCCGGCAGGATCTGCCCGCCCGGCCTTACATCAGTAAGCTGATTTCGGATAGGATTGCCCAAATCATTTGTTCCAACGGTATTTTGATAAAGACCACTGGCTTGTCCATAGGCCTGATCTAATGAAAAGACATCTCCTCCTTTTTTAATATCAATTAAGAAACTGAACGTTACTCTTTTGTAATTAAAAATATTATTGATACCACCTGTCCAGTCCGGAGTTACATTTCCAATAGCAACGTTACTCACTTTATCGTAATTTCCATTTGGCAGTACCACTCTTTCTCCATTTAAATATTTGTATCCTGAACCTTTAATTACGCCCAGTGGCTGGCCCGGAATAGCATTTAAGCTTGTTCCCTGATTAAATGTACCTATAACAACTTGTTGAAGTCCGTCAGCTAACGATACCACTTTACTCTCGTTTTTATTCCAGTTTATTTTTGAAGTCCAGGAAAAATTTTGTGTTTTTACAGGAACTAAAGTAAGCGTCAGTTCTACACCTTTATTTGTAAGTTTTCCGGCATTGGTTGTTGTCCCGCTGTATCCGGTTTCGGAACCAGTAGTGATATCCATTATCAGGTCTTTTGTGGTACTTTTATACACAGAGGCTTCAAGACCAATTCTTCGTTTTAAGAATTGCAACTCAATTCCAGCTTCCTGCCCATCAATAGTTTCAGCTTTTAAGTTGGGATTTTTACGAATATTTTCATTGGAAAATAAAGGATTATCATTAAAGTTCGTTCCTTTAGTATACACCGGATTAATTACATGCACTTCAGCATCGTTTCCCGTTTGGGCAAAGTTAACACGTACTTTACCAAACTCCAGCCAGGGCAGATTTAAATGTTTACTGAAAATATAAGTTCCGGTAACAGAAGGATAACTGTACTTAGATTCTTTCGCTGGCAACGTAGATGATTCGTCAATTCTAAAAGTTCCTTCAATGAAAAAAGTGTCTTTGTAATCGAAAGAGACGCTTGCGTAGGCGCTGTTCACCCCTCGCTCATTTAAAAATTCTATGGGGTTTTCGATACTGCTGACGGAATTAGACAGTGCATACATTTTTGGAATTAATAAACCTCCATTTGTGGCGGCACGTATGGAACTAAGTCTGCTTCTTCTGCTTGATGCTCCAAGTAAACCTCTAAAGTTAAAGTCTTCTCCAATTTTTGTTTTAAAGTTCAGTAATAAATCCAGGTTAATTTCTCTGAATCTCTTATCATATCTTGAATAGCTGGCAATATTACTATTAACACCCGATCCTATCGCTACTCTTTCTTCCTGAGTTTCCGCGTAGGTATCTACCGCTCCTCTTCCTGTTACAGAAAACCAGTTTGTAATTTCAGTGTTTATTGTAAAGTTACCAAAGAAACGGTCCCTGCTAAAATTGTTGTAATTTTCATAACGTCCGAAATAAGGGTTGTCCCAATATAGCGGATTTGTATCTGTAGAAGATCTTGGGTTCCACGTAATATTTTTACCGGTTGATTGATAGGCCCGTTCCAGCTCTTTAAGATCTACATCATTATGCCACCATTGTCTGAAACTACCCAGAATATTATCGGAATAGCCCGTATCGTTTAATCCGGTTCCACCAGAAGCAATATAATTTGCAGTTGCGGCGATCTCTGTTTTGCTGCTCACTTTATAACTACCCGAAAAATTAAAATTATTTTTCTTTATGGAGCTGTTCGGTAAGATTCCGGTTTGATCAAAATTAGTGTAACCAAATCTAAAAGTTCCATTTTCATTTCCATTACTTATCGCGATATTGTTTGTATAAGTAGTCGAGTTTTTAAAAAAAGAAAGCGGATCATTTTTAGAAGCTGTCCACGGGGAAGTTTTTCCATAAGTATTTAGTTCGGGATAATAGGAATTCCAGTTGTATACCCTTTGGGATGCGTTGAATGCCGGACCCCATGAGGCATCTTCTGATACTATAGTTGGAAATGAGCCTTCGCCCAAATCTACTTTTGAGCTGAATACAGAACCATCTCCGCCTCCATATTGTTTCTGATACTGAGGAAGTGTCTTTTTATCAGCGGTACCTGTTGAGATACCTGAACTGATAGAAATCCCCAGCCCTTTTCCTTTTCTTCCTTTTTTAGTAGTAACAATAATTACACCATTACCCGCTCTTGAGCCATACAAAGCAGAGGCTGCAGCTCCTTTAAGTACGTTTATCGTTTCAATATCATCCGGATTAATATCTGATGCTGCATTTCCATAATCAAAACCGGAACGGCCCATCTTTTGCTCAGCAGAATTTGAGTTGTCATTGTTTAACGGGATACCATCAACCACCCAAAGTGCCTGATTATTTCCGGTAATTGATTTAGAACCACGGATCACCACATTTGTTGACCCTCCGATATTTCCACTTCTTTTTATTTCAATACCGGCTACTTTACCCGCGATTGAATTTGAAACGTTTCCGGTATTTACTTTTGTCAAATCATCACCATTGACCTCCTGGGTTGCATAACCAAGAGACTTTCTATCTCTTTTAATCCCTAGCGCAGTAGTTACTGTAACCCCTTCGAGTTCCTGTGCATTGTCCGCTAATTTAACATTAATTATGGAGACTGTTGCCGGAACTTCCTGAGTTTTCATTCCAATATAACTGAAAACCAATACCTGATTCGATGCTGCACGAATAGCATATTTTCCGTCAAAATCAGTTTGCGTTCCTGATTTCGTTCCCTTAACTAAAACACTAACCCCGGGCAAAGGCATTCCTGCATTGTCAGAAACTTTTCCTGTGACTGTTTTTTCCTGTGCAAAAGTTAATTGCAAAACAAGCGCGAAAAACAGCGACATTAATCCTTTTAATTTTTGTTTCATGATTCTTAATTTTAAAATTATGGGCCGAACTTATTAAATTAAAATATTTTTAACAAGAATAATTACATATTTAACATTAATAAATGTAAATATTATACTACTTTATTAAGTTTTATAAAGAATAGAGTAAAGTAAAATCTTATATTTTTAAGATTGACTTCCTAATAAAACAAAGTGACTGATAAGAGAAATTTTTAAAGAAGAAAAGTATCGAAAGTATTGACTGCCAGTCTTACAAAATAAAAAAACCGTCCAAAATTCATTAGACGGTTTTATCCTTATATCTATTAATAACTACAAGGGTACTAATTCAAAATAATTAAAAATGAATAATAAGGAGAATATCTATAATCTCTAAAATCACTATTTGAGGGGAAATTTGTCTGGATTGTTTGCGAATGACTCTTCTGTGGTATCTGAGCTGCAAATTTGGCCAAAACCAGTCTTTTGGATTTTGTGTTTAAACAACGTAGGAAAATTAATATAATATATTCATATATGCAAATAAAATCTTACTTTATTTTTAAAATATAACTTAGTAATCTTATGTAGGTTTATTTGATAAACATAAACATCACTTATTCAAATATTTAAGCCAAAAAAAACCGATAGTGAATTTACTATCGGCTTTTCTAAATTTATTTGGTAAAATTTACATTCTCTCCGGAACTTCAATTCCTAATAGTGTAAAAGCAGCTTTTATCACTTCAGCCACTTTTTGGGAAAGCTGGACTCTGAATACTTTTTTAGTCAGATCGACTTCACCTAAAATATGTACGGACTGATAAAATGAGTTGTATTCTTTTACCAGATCGTAAGTATAATTAGCAATTAGTGCCGGGCTGTGATTCTGTGCGGCATTTTGAATTACTTCCGGGAAAAGCTCGATTTGTTTTACGAGTTCCTTTTCTTTTTCGTGTAACGCTATAGTAGCTGTTGTATTTGAAAAATCGAAATCGGCTTTGCGAATAATCGACTGGATTCTTGCATACGTATACTGAATAAACGGACCTGTGTTTCCGGCAAAATCTACTGATTCTTCCGGATTGAACAAAATACGTTTTTTAGGATCTACTTTTAAAATATAATATTTAAGAGCACCAAGACCTATTGTTTTGTACAATTTCTCTTTTTCTTCGGCAGAATAACTATCGAGTTTTCCTAAATCCTCAGAAATTTGTTTTGCCGTATCGGTCATGTCCTGCATTAGATCATCGGCATCTACAACAGTTCCTTCACGGCTTTTCATTTTTCCGGAAGGTAAATCAACCATTCCGTAGGATAAATGATACAGACTTGAAGCCCAGTCGAAACCTAATTTTTTCAGGATTAAGAATAAAACCTTAAAGTGATAATCCTGCTCGTTACCAACCGTATAAACCATTCCGCCAACATCGGGCATATCTTTTACACGCTGAATGGCTGTTCCGATATCCTGGGTCATATAAACGGCTGTTCCGTCTGAACGAAGCACAATTTTACGATCCAGACCTTCATCTGTCAGGTCAATCCAGACTGAACCATCAGGATCTTTTTCGAAAACACCACTATCAAGACCTATCTGAACAACATCTTTTCCTAATAAATAGGTATTGCTTTCGTAATAATATTTATCAAAATTAACTCCAAGATTGGTATAAGTAGTTGCAAAACCATCATAAACCCATTGGTTCATCATTTTCCAAAGTGTGATCACTTTTTCATCTCCGGCTTCCCATTTTTTAAGCATATCCTGGGCTTCGATGATCACCGGAGCCTGTTTTTTCGCTTCTTCCTCCGTTTTACCGGATGCCATCAATTGAGCGATTTCAGCTTTATACGCTTTGTCAAACTCTACGTAATATTTACCAACTAATTTATCTCCTTTTAAATTGGAACTTTCCGGAGTTTCTCCGTTTCCGAATTTCTCCCAGGCCAGCATCGATTTGCAGATATGAATTCCACGATCGTTGATAATTTGTGTTTTATATACTTTTTTACCCGAGGCCTTAATAATTTCCGCAACGGAATATCCTAACAGATTGTTACGAACGTGACCCAAGTGCAATGGTTTATTGGTATTTGGCGACGAATATTCGACCATAATGGCTTTCTCCTCCGGATTTGGCGTTGCATAACCAAATTTTGCATTGTCTTTTATTTCATTAAAGAAATTCAAATAATAACTATCGGCAATTACAATATTTAAAAAACCGGATACTACGTTGAAACGCGCTACTTCAGTAACATTCTCCACCAGATAATTTCCAATTTTATTTCCTAATTCGACAGGATTGCTTTTAATCACTTTTAGTAAAGGAAACAGTACCATTGTAATATCTCCCTCAAACTCTTTTCTGGTAGTCTGAAACTCGATTTTATCAACAGTAACATCAAATAATGCTTGTATTGCTTTTTGTATAGAAGGTGTAAGAATTTGTGATAATGACATGTAAACTTATTTTAAAGTGAGCAAATATACTGCTTATTCATCAATTAGAGAAAATCAAAAACATATAAAATTCCTGAAAAGAGTCAGAATTTCACAAAAAACACAATCTTTCAATTGTTAAAATTATCAAAAAATCAAAACCTTAATCCATTATAAAACAGCAGATCTCACAAAAAAACAAAATTTATTTTAATTTTTCTGTAACATATCCACCACAAAAGAGTCTTAATAGGGACTTTGAATTTATTTCCAAAGAAAAAAAAGAAAAACTAAAAACAAGCATCATCATCAATCAAATCAAATCAATCAGGTACCACATTATGAAATTAAAATTCTTTCTGTTCGCATTACTGGGTGTAATGGCAACAGCACAAGCTCAGAATTCGGGGACAGTCTCCGGAAAAATTACCGAAAAATCGAACAATGCCCCAATTTCATATGCTACGGTTTCGATCAAGGACAATGGAAAAGTAGTTTCGGGAGTAAATACAGATGATAATGGTGATTTTAGCATTAAAAATTTAGCTTTAAAAAATTATACCATCGAAATTCAATACATTGGATTCAGAAAATATATCGGTTCTGTTATTTTAAGCGATACTAAAAAGGAAGCTATCGTAAAAGTATCCCTTGAAGAAGAAGCGACACAGCTAAAAGGCGTAAACATTGTAAACGAACGCTCTACAATAGAACAAAAAATTGACCGAAAAGTAGTTACTGTCGGAAAAGACCTGACGACAGCGGGAGCTTCAGCATCTGATATTATGAACAATATTCCATCTGTAAACGTTGACCAGGATGGAAAACTTTCGCTTCGCGGAAACGATAATGTTCGTGTTTTAATTGACGGAAGACCAAGTAATATTGACCCGGCCCAGTTATTAAAACAGATTCCTTCAACTTCTATCAAGAAAATTGAATTGATTACCAATCCAAGTGCCAAATACAATCCGGAAGGAATGTCCGGAATCATTAATATTATTTTGCATAAAAATGCAAACACAGGCTTCAACGGTAGTTACAGCGGTGGTATTACATTTGGGGAAACGGCCAAATACAATCAGTCACTGGATTTGAATTATAAAACCGGAAAAGTGAACTTTTTCGGGAATGTGGGACAAAACTTCGGAACCTATTTTAATGATGGTCTGATCAGAAGATTTGATGAGAATATTGTACAGGATCTGGATATTAAAAATGAGAATGATTCTTACCTCTACAAAATTGGTATGGATTTCCTGATCAACGACCACAATACTTTGTCTTTTTATACGAATCAGAATAAATCTACCGGAAAAGGATTTGTAGATACTGATATTGATTATAACAATGGGGATCCGGACATTAAAAACATCTTTCAAAAATCTAAATATTCAGGACCTGAAGAAACCGGAACGTATAATTTAGCCTATAAACATATTTTCAAAAAAGAAGGTCATACTTTAGATTTTGAAGGAAACTACAGCGATAGCAAAGAAACTCAAAATGCCAATTTTGATACTAAAACGACAGCTCCCGATAATACGGTGAATAATATAATTTACAACGATTTGATTAAAAGCGATCGTCAGTTAAGCACACTTAACATTGATTATGTAAATCCATTAAGCGAAAAATCAACCCTTGAAGCTGGTGCCGAAGCCAGAATTACCAGAACAGGTAATGATTATGCAACTGGAAATCCCGTTGTTGCGGTAAAAGATCAAATGTCGAATTATACGTATGATACCGATATTTATTCTGCTTATGTAACTTTCGGACAGAAATTCAAAAAATTCAGTTATCAGGTAGGAGCCCGTTTTGAAAGTTATAAAGTGGCTGCCAATCTGAATTATGGTAAGGAAAAATTTGATGATGATTACATTACGCTGTACCCTTCTGCTTATTTGACTTACAACCTAAATGAGAAAAATACGTTACAGCTTAGTTACAGCCGTCGTGTAGACCGACCAAGTTTAGAGCAGACAAAACCGATCCGTGAATTCTCTACTCCTTTGGTAACGTCCCTTGGAAATCCTGAACTTAGACCTCAGTTTACGAATTCAGTTGAAGTAAATTATACCAAAACATTAGAAAAAGGAAGTTTTACTGCGGGAGTATTTGTAAGACAAATCAATGATCAGATCAGCAGAATTTTATATCCAGATGTGGCCGACCTGACGGGTAAAAAACAGATTATGTCTTTTACCAACTACGACAGCAATACTGCTTATGGATTTGAAGCTTCTTTTAATTATAAAATTACAAAATGGTGGGACATCTCTCCGTCTATTGATTTTTCCAGTATTAATCAACAAGGGATTGTGTTTTTATATGATAGCCCGACCAAAACCAGTAATCCGGTCGAAAGAAAAATTACTGTATCGGCTTTCAATGCTCGTATGAACTCCAATTTTAAAGTAAATAAACGTTTAAGCTTCCTGTTATTCGGGTTTTATAAAGGGCCAAGTGACGGACTTCAAAATAATAGTCATGAAATGTACAAAATGGACATAGGTTCACGTTATACATTGTTAGACAACAAGATGAATATCAGTGTGCGTTTTAATGACGTATTCAATACGATGAAATATGCTTTCGATACAATGTATCCTTATCCACAGGCAGGACAGTTTACATGGGAGAGCCAAACGGTTTATTTAGGTTTAACCTATAACTTTGGAGGAGGGAAAATCAAAAAACTGCAACGTAAACAAAGAGAAGACAACACTAATAAAGACGGTGGCGGAATGTTTTAGTCCCGTTTGTATTAGCAGATTTTTATATTTTTAATAATTTCTTGTAGAGAAAAGGCCTGGAGTTTGCCAACTTCAGGCCTTTTTTATTTAGCTTCAAGAGTAAAATTACTCAAAAATTGGCTCTTATATTTTTTATTTCCTCAGGATCCGCTGTTTCAGAATGATCCGTAATGGCAGAAGAATGATAAAAAGTAGGTTCCAATTTTTCCTGTAACGCCTGAATATTTGAAGATCTCAAACCTCCCCCGGGCATGATTGTAATCCGGTCGCCGGCTAGTTTTTGAATTTTCTCTAAAACCGAAATTCCTTCCAGAACATTTACACCCTGTCCCGAAGTCAGAATGGTTTTAAAACCGCAGTCAATTACATCTTCCAAAGATTGCTCTACGTTTTCCACCACATCAAAAGCCCTGTGAAAAGTACACGGAAGCGGACTGGCCAAATCCACCAGTTCTTTATTTCGTGTTTTATTAACACTGCCATCTTCCTTTAAAACACCAAAAACAAATCCGTCAATACCTAGTTTTTTAAATTGTTTAATGTCTTGTTTCATTTCGATAAGTTCCTCATCCGAATAAACAAAATCTCCGCCACGCGGCCTGATAATGACGTGCATTTTTATCGATAATTGCTCCCGCACCCGTACTCCTAAGATATAATTGGGAGTAGTTCCACCGAGTTGCATATTTTCACACAATTCGATTCGGTCTGCTCCGTTCTCCTGGGCGATCAAAGCAGATTCCAAATTAAAACAGGCTATTTCGAGTTGATTTTTTTTCATTTTTTACAATATAATAACATTTTCCTGCGAAGGTCCTTCGTTTCTGAGATAAAACAAACAGGTCAAAAATAAAAAACCTGTTCAGAAACTGAACAGGTTTTAATATAATATTAAGACAGAAAGTTTACCATTTAATAATAGCGCTTCCCCAAGTGAATCCACTTCCGAAAGCAGCTAAAACAACTGTATCTCCTGTTTTTATTTTTCCCTGTTCCCAAGCTTCTGTCAAGGCAATCGGAATCGATGCCGCAGTGGTATTTCCGTATTTCTGGATGTTATTGTACACCTGATCATCTGACAGTTTGAATTTGTTCTGAATGAATTGTGAAATTCTCAAATTCGCCTGATGCGGAATCAGCATATTAATATCAGAAACCTGTAAACCATTTGCTTCAAGCCCTTCATTGATCACCTCAGCAAAACGAACTACTGCATTTTTAAACACAAATTGCCCGTTCATGTATGGATAATAACTTTCGTCATTCGGATCATTATCGGCCAGAATATCGGTTACCCAGCGTGCTCCCATACCAGGTGCCTGTAAAGCCAGCTCTTCGGCGTGTTGTCCTTCTGAGTGTAAATGTGTTGACAAAATTCCTTTGGTCAAATCTTCTTCACGGCTTAAAACCGCTGCTCCTGCTCCATCTCCAAAAATCACCGAAACGCCGCGTCCGCGTGTTGTCATATCTAATCCTGTTGAATGTACTTCTGAACCAATTACCAAAATGTTTTTATACATTCCGGTTTTGATATATTGGTCTGCAACCGAGATTGCGTAGATAAAACCAGAACATTGGTTTCTTACATCTAAAGCCCCAACAGTTCTTAAACCTAAATCACGCTGCACTAAAACTCCCGGTCCTGGAAAATAGTAATCCGGACTTAATGTAGCAAAAACTACAAAATCAATATCTTCTTTGGCAATGCCGGAACGTTCGATTGCAATTTTAGCTGCTTTTACTCCCATAGAAGTTGTGGTATCCTCTCCACGAATGATATGTCTGCGCTCCTGAATCCCTGTTCTTTCCTGAATCCATTCGTCGTTGGTATCAATAATCTTAGACAAATCATCGTTGGTGACAACATTTGAAGGAACATAATATCCTAAGCCCGCTATTTTTGAATGATACATATTCTTTTTATTATTTGTTAAAAAATTGGATTGCAAATCTAAGTATACTTTAAAACATAAGCGTACAAATTACTATTTTTTTCGTAATTGACAATTTAATATACTTTAATAATAGTTTATATTGATTCGTTTTAAATTTCAATAAAGCAATAAATTCCTATAAAACCTAAAAAAAGTTAAATTTCGAACTTAAAATGTAACAAGACTAAAGTACTTTAGACAAACATTTATCAGTACCATTTTTTAAACCCCTAAAATTCAAATTATGAAATTAAAGGTTACACTATTATTACTCCTGAATTTTGGCTTTTTTGGCTTTGCACAAGAAAACCTGACCTATCAAAAACCTTCTAAATCAATTTTAGATTTAGCCGATTACGAAAGGGCTCCTTCTGTATCTATGGATACCAAAAAAGAATATATGCTGCTGTCTTACAGAAACACCTATAAAACATTAGATGATTTAAATCAGGAAGAACTCCGCCTGGCGGGTTTGCGAATCAACCCTGTTACTAATATTTCAAGTACGGTGACTTATGTCAGCAACCTGAAAGTGCGAAAAATAAGCAGTACTGATGAAGTACAAGTTGCAGGTTTACCTGATAATCCTAAAATAAGCAATATTATCTGGTCACCGAATGACAAAAAAATCCTGTTTTCACACACTACCAAATCAGGAGTTGAACTTTGGGTTTTAGATGTTGCTACTGCAAAAGCTACAAAATTAACAGAGGCTACAGTAAATGCCAATCTTGGCAATCCGTTCAGCTGGTTTTTAGACAATGAAACCATATTGGTAAAAATGCTTCCTAAAAACAGGCAGGCTTTACTGGATTCCAAAAAAGACCTGCCAAAAGGACCAATTGTTTCCAATACTTCAGGGGAAAAATCCCAAAACAGGACCTATCCGGATATGTTGAAAAATAAAAATGATGAAATTAATTTTGAAAACAGCATGACTTCAGAATTATACAAAGTAAACATAAACGGAACTGCCACGCTATTTAAAGAAGCGGCTATGTTTGCCGGCGAACGAATTTCCCCTGATGGCAATTACATCATGCTGACTACGATTCAGAAACCATTCTCTTATGTGGTTCCTTTAAACAGATTTCCTTCCAAAACCGTTGTTTATGACAGCAGAGGAAAAGAAATCAAAACCGTTAACGAAGTTCCTTTAAACGAAATTATTCCTAAAGGTTTTATGGCGGTACGAAAAGGAAAAAGAGAAATGGCCTGGAGAAATGACAAACCTGCTACTTTGTCTTATGTGACTGCTTTAGACGAGGGAAATCCTGCAAATAAAGCAGACTTCAGAGACGAAGTTTTTCTTTGGGATGCGCCTTTTACAAACGATCCAATTACTCTGGTAAAATTACCGCAACGTTTTTCAGGTATAACCTGGGGGAATGATAACATTGCCATTGTTTCCGACGAATGGTATGATACCCGTAATGTAAAAACATACTTAATTAATCCATCTACTCCTGGACAGGCTCCAAAAGTGCTTACCGACAGAAATTCTCAGGATGTATATTCTGATCCGGGTACTTTCGAAACCAGAAAAAATGAATATAACAAATATGTCTTAGCAATCGAAAAAGACAATGCCTACCGTATTGGCGACGGATACACAAAGGAAGGACAGTTTCCGTTTATAGATGAATTCAATTTTACAACCTTAAAAAACAAACGCCTTTATACTTCTTCTTATAAAGACAAAAAAGAAGATTTAATTGAAATTGAAGATTTTAAAACCGGAAAAGTGCTGGTACAAATACAGTCTAAAAGTGACTATCCGAATTATTACTTCAGAAACATCAAAAAACAAAACAGCCTGACACCTATTACAGCTTTCAAAAATCCTTTCGAAAGCATAAAAAATGTCAGCAAGGAAGTCATCAAATACAAACGTAAGGACGGTGTTGAACTTTCCGGAACATTATACCTGCCTGCCGGTTATGACAAGGCTAAAAAAGAAAAACTGCCTTTGTTAATCTGGGCATATCCCGCGGAATACAAAGACAAAAACAGCGCAGGTCAATCGACTCAGAATCCGAATGAGTTTACTTTTCCGTATTATGGATCATTTGTGTATTGGGTTACGAAAGGATATGTGGTTTTAGACGATGCGGCTTTCCCTATTATTGGTGAAGGAACCACGGAACCTAATGACAATTTCATTTCACAATTGGTCGATAATGCAGAAGCCGCCATCAATGCCGTTGATGCCCTAGGCTATATCAACAGGAAAAAAGTTGCTGTGGGAGGACATTCGTATGGTGCTTTTATGACAGCTAACTTGTTGACGCATTCTAATCTTTTTGCCTGTGGAATTGCCAGAAGCGGTGCTTATAACAGAACTTTGACACCATTCGGATTTCAGAGCGAGCAGCGCAATTACTGGGAAGCACCTGAAGTTTACAATACAATGTCCCCTTTTATGAATGCTGATAAAATGAAAACACCACTTCTATTAGTACATGGTGAGGCAGATAATAATCCCGGGACTTTTACCCTGCAAACTGAACGTTACTTTCAGGCTTTAAAAGGACTGGGAGCTCCTGCAAGAATGGTAATTTTACCTAAAGAAGCACATGGATATGTAGCCAAAGAAAATATATTGCATTTACTTTGGGAACAGGATCAGTTTTTAGAAAAGTATTTGAAAAACTAGTTTTTTTTTTAAAGGCACAAAGGTTCTGAGTTACTGAGGTGCTAAGTTTTTTTCAACAACAAACCCGACAGGTTTTAAAAACCTGTCGGGTTTTGTATTAAGTATCAGATAATTTTTTCTTATAAATAATTCAGCGCCAGAAAAACACTTTCTTCAACCGGTAAATCAATTTCACTCTCAAAGAAAACGAGTTGTCGTTTATAGACAGCTTCTATAAGATAATGATTTCCCCTGAAATAAGTTCTCCTGATTTTAACCGGCAAATTAGATTCCGGAACCATTTTAAACTGATGCGGATAGACTAATGTTTTATGTGTTTCGTCTTCATAAGGAACTAATAAATGTGTCGCCACTTCATTTACTTCTCCAAAAAGCGATGCTACATATTTTGTTTCAGGATCTTCATAAATTTTTGTCGGGTTGTCTTTTACGATAATTTCCCCGCTTCTCATTACAATAGCTTCATCCGCAAACGACAAAGCATCTGTACTGTCGTGAGTGGCAATGATACAGGTAATCCCTTTTTGTTTTAAATAGCGGAACAAATTTCTTCGTAACGCATTTTTACGAAAGGCATCAATTTGACTGAAGGGCTCGTCCAGTAAAATAACTTCGGGTTCCAGAGCCAAAACTCTGACCAAAGCTACTCTTTGCTGCTGTCCTCCACTTAAAAATTTAGCTTTCACATTAGCAAACTGGTCCATTTCTACCATTTCAAGTAATTCCTGAACGCGTAGTTTTTTCATATTGGCAAAACCATTCGAAAGAAACTTTCCAACATTCTCAGCTACAGTTTCATAGGGAGACAAATCAAAATCCTGTGCCAGATATTTCATAAAAGGCATTCCCGGAATCAAATTGTGTTTCGGCCCTAAAACAGGTTTTTCATTGTAAAAAATCTCGCCTTCATCTAAATCATACAATCCATACATAAGCTTCAGGAGTGTACTTTTCCCACAGCCACTTTCCCCTATAATAGCAATATTCTGCCCTTTTTCTATTGAAAAAGTCACATTTTTAATAACCGGCGCATCCGTATACGAAAAGGAGATATTTTTTATATCAAGCATTGAATTCTAATTGAGGGTTCAAATTTACAATCTTTAAAACCGAAAGTCAAAAAAAAAGCTGTTCAATACGAACAGCTTTTTTCAAATTATATTGTATGGAAATTATTTTCCAACTTCTGTCTTAGCATCATTCACCATTTTGTCATTTGCAGTAATAGCAAATTCAACACGACGGTTTTGAGTTCTTCCTTCCG
The DNA here is from genome assembly GCF_020991415.1 of Flavobacterium sp. ENC. Taxonomy (GTDB): domain Bacteria; phylum Bacteroidota; class Bacteroidia; order Flavobacteriales; family Flavobacteriaceae; genus Flavobacterium. Next base: position 214,996 of record NZ_JAJMOY010000005.1, read on the forward strand.
GAGTATCATTAGTCGCAATTGGGTCAGCAATTCCTAAACCTGAGGTTTTAAAACGGCTTGATTTTAATCCTTTTGCTACTAAATAAGACTGCACAGCCGCAGCTCTTTGTCCTGAAAGTGTCAGATTGTATTCCGGTTTTCCGGTATTATCCGTATATCCAAAAATTTCAATATTAGTATCTCCGTATTCATTAAATACAGGAACTAATTTATCTAAATTAGCTTTTGCCTGAGTAGTAAGTGTTGATTTATTAGTATCAAAACGAACTGCGTTCTCATTAAGAGTCAAGTGAATACCTTCCCCTACTCTTTCAACATCAGCACCCGGTAAAGCCTGATCGATTTCACGGGCTTGTTTGTCCATTTTATTCCCGATAAGTGCTCCTGTTCCACCACCTACGGCAGCTCCAATGGCAGCTCCTAAAGCGGCGTTTCCGCCTTTACCTAAATTGTTTCCCAAAATACCACCAATAATACCACCTGCAACAACTCCGATTCCGGCGCCTTTTTGTGTATTATTTGCATTTTTTACTGAGTCACAACTTACAAAAAAACTAGTTAATACCAGTAAACTGCTCAACCCTAAAACTATTATCTTTCTCATTTTTTTCTTTTTTAATATTAATTAGCTCTTTGAAACTGGTACGTAACGTCTTTGGTCTGACCTCCAACATTAATGTTGTCGATTAACTGAAACGAAGTATCCGTTAAACCTGCCACTTTAAGCAAATATCCTGATTTCACATTTTTTGATTTTGTACCCGGCTCTACAATTTTAAGCACAAAAAGTCCCTGATTATTGATACTCCACACAATTGGAGAAGTAAATGCAGTACAGCTTGGCGCCGTTAAAGTCATGGTACCTTTATTATTGTTAGAAATAAAATTCCAGGTACTACCAATAAAACATTTTGAATCGGCAAGATCAAATGAGTTTACTTTTATATACTCAGAACCAGGATAAGAAACATTGGTAAGAACCCAGTTTCCTTTAATAGCTACCTGAGTAGGTCTGTCAAGTTTAGTCGATAGCGGTGTTGCTTCAGTTGAAGCTGTTGATGCTGATTTACACGCAAATAACATCGTGGCAATCATGCAAATGAAAAGAACTTTCTTCATTTTGTACTTTTATTTAAGTTAATACTTACACATTTAACAATTATTCTAGCACAAATATACAATTCATAAAAACATCATTCGTTTTAGAATCTGATTATTTTCTTTCAAAATTAACACTTCCGACATTTTGTCATTCAAAAAGCAATTGGTATTCTATTTGACTAAATGAAAATCATCACATTAAACTAAAAAATTAAAAAATATGACAACAGGTAAAATTAATGTTTCAGTAGAAAACATCTTTCCCTTAATCAAAAAGTTCTTGTACAGCGACCACGAAATCTTTTTACGTGAGCTTGTTTCAAACGGAACCGATGCTACTTTAAAACTAAAACACCTAATAAGTATTGGTGAGGCAAAAGTAGAGTACGGAAATCCGGTTATCGAAATTAAAGTCGATAAAGAAGGTAAAAAAATCCACATTATCGATCAGGGTTTAGGAATGACAGCTGATGAAGTTGAAAAATACATCAATCAGGTGGCTTTTTCCGGAGCTGAGGAATTCCTGGACAAATACAAAGATTCTGCTAAAGATTCCGGAATCATTGGTCATTTTGGTCTTGGTTTTTATTCTGCCTTTATGGTGGCCGAAAAAGTAGAGATCATTACTAAATCTTATAAAGACGAACCGGCTGCACACTGGACCTGTGACGGAAGCCCTGAATTTACTTTAGAACCGGCTGACAAAACTTCACGTGGTACCGAAATCATTTTACACGTTGCCGAAGATTCTTTAGAATTTTTAGAAGATTCAAAAATCAGCGGTCTGTTGAACAAATACAATAAGTTTATGCCGATTCCGATTAAATTCGGAACAAGAACAGAAACTCTTCCAAAACCGGAAGATGCTCCTGAAGATTACGTAAATGAAACTGTTGAAACAGACAACATCATCAACAATCCAAACCCGGCCTGGACCAAACAACCGGCTGAATTATCGGATGAGGATTATAAAAATTTCTACAGAGAGTTGTATCCAATGCAATTCGAAGAGCCTTTATTCAATATCCATTTAAATGTTGATTACCCGTTTAACTTAACCGGAATTTTGTATTTCCCGAAATTAGGTACGGACATGCAAATTCAGAAAGACAAAATTCAATTGTACCAAAACCAGGTTTACGTTACGGATAACGTAGAAGGAATTGTACCTGAATTTTTAACAATGTTAAAAGGTGTTATCGATTCTCCGGATATTCCTCTGAATGTTTCCCGTTCAGGATTACAGGCTGATGGCGCAGTGAAGAAAATCTCCAACTACATTACCCGTAAAGTAGCGGATAAACTAAAAGCTTTATTTACTGAAAACCGTGCTGATTTTGAGCAAAAATGGAACGATATTAAAATCGTTTTAGAGTACGGAATGCTTTCTGAAGACAAATTCTACGAAAAAGCAGGTGCGTTTGTATTATATCCTACGGTGGATGATACTTACTTTACGCTTGAAGAATTAAAAGAAAAACTGAAAGACAACCAAACCGATAAAGACGGAAAACTAATTGTTTTATACGCTGGAAATAAAGACGCTCAGCACTCTTATATTGAAACCGCAAAAGAAAAAGGATACGAAGTCTTACTTTTGGATTCTCCGATTATTTCACATTTAATTCAGAAAATTGAAGGTGATAACAGCGGATTAAGTTTCGTTCGTGTCGATTCTGATCATATTGATAATCTGATCAAAAAAGACGAAAACACGATTTCTAAATTATCTGATGAAGAAAAAGAAACTTTAAAAACTTCATTGGAGTCTTATATTCCAAAAGCGTACTCTGTACAACTGGAAGCAATGGACAGCCAGGCAGCTCCGTTTATCATCACGCAACCGGAATTCATGCGCAGAATGAAAGAAATGAGCCAGTCCGGTGGCGGTGGAATGTTTGGAATGGGAAATATGCCGGAAATGTACAATCTGATTGTAAATACTAATTCTGATTTGGCTGCCAGTATTTTAAATACGGAAGACAAAACACATCAGGAGCATTTGGTAAAACAAGCTTTAGATTTGGCTAAACTATCACAAAACCTCTTAAAAGGAGAAGCATTAACCGCTTTTGTGAAAAGAAGTTTTGAAATGATCAAATAATTTTTTGAATCATAATTACGTTATTAAATCCTGTAGGCTCAGCTTACAGGATTTTTTATTGCAATTCGTTTTTTTTATTACATTTGAATGCCTTTTTAACCTAACTAAAAAACAAAACTACCATGAAAAAAACCTTTATTTTACTACTAACCTTTTGTATAACAGGACTGATCTATGTTTCCTGTTCCAGTGACAATGAAACCATCGGTCAAACAGATGTCTCTTCGGTCGGAGCATCAGTTGCTATTGATGCAGCAAACGAAATGGACGTAAAAACCGCATTACTCGTTTCATCAAAGACCGCTGCAACAGGAAAAAACACAGAAACTTCTCCCGGAATTTGCGGCACGGTTACCATAATACAACAGAGCGCCGAATCTTACCCAAAAGTATTTACAATAGATTACGGAACAGCCGGCTGCTCTGACAATCAATTGATACGAAAAGGAAAATTGAAAGTTACACTTTCCGGTCCGATCACTACAACAGGGAGCAAAATGACCATTGAAAGAATTGACTATTCTATTAAAGGAATAAAATTAGAAGGTACAATTGAGTACACTAACACTACAACTACTCCCACTATACCACAATTTAGCAGAAAAGTAACTAATGGAAAATTTACAGATTTAGCAGGTAATGTTTTCCTTAATACCGGAATCTTTACTCTAAAACAAACGGCTGGCGTTGACACTCCTTTCCTGTTAGAGGATAATATTTACGAAATGACGGAAGGAACGCATACTGTAACTTCAGCAAGCGGCGCAACCTTAACATTGACGGTTCAGGAAACTTTAATAAAAAAATATTCATGTGAATTTATTTCTAAGGGAAAGCTGAAAATTCAGGGCGGCTTACTTAATGGAATTGTGGATTACGGAAACAACGATTGTGACAGCAAATACACGTATACGCATGAAAATGGCGCTATATTTAACTTACTTATGTAATTAAATAATTTTATTAAAAATGAAGAATCCCAATTTAGAAATAGACTGGGATTTATTTTAAGCAAAATTTAAACACTACTTCTTTACATTCAAACTATTTTCTTTATTTTGCAGCAAAATCTAAAAAACCAATGAAAAAATCAATTATTGCCTTTGCTTCCATTGCCCTACTGGCATCCTGCAGCAAAAAAGAAACTACTGACGGTTTACATCTTACTGGAAACATAAAAGGATTAAAAAAAGGAACTTTATACATTCAAAGAGTGGTTGACACTTCCCTTGTTGCTATTGACTCGGTTAAAATCGACGGAAGTTCAACTTTTGAAAGAGATATAAAATTAGAATCCCCGGAAATGCTTTATCTATTCCTGGATCGTGGCGTAACAAATTCACTGGATAATAACATTTTATTTTTTGCTGAACCTGGAAATCTTAACATCGAAACAAACTTAGATAATTTTATATACGGTGCTAAAATTACCGGATCTAAAAATCAGGAGCTATACGAAGAGTATAAAAAAATAAACTCCCGCTTTAATGATGAAAACCTTACTATGGTAGAATCCAAATTTAATGCGATAAAAAGGAAAGATCAAAAAGCCGTTGACAGTATTGACGCGAAACAACAGTCTAATATCAAAAGAAAATACTTATTCGCTACCAACTTTGCTATTAATCACAAAGATCACGAAATAGCACCTTATATTGCTTTGGCAGAGATCTACGACATCAACGTGAAGTTTCTGGATACCATTCAAAAATCAATGACTCCAAAAGTAGCACAATCGCTTTACGGTAAAAAACTAACAAAATATGTTAGTGACATTAAAAAGGCAGAACAGAAATAGTTTTCTGAACATTATAAAATCATAAATACGTCCTGAAAATTCAGGGCGTTTTTTTTTGATAAAAACTTTAAATTAAATTCCAATTTTTTTTAAATTCCAAATCCAAATTCCAAAGTGCGGGCCAACGCTAAATGTTATTGAAAAATATAAAAAACATAGGAACTCATTATTTTTTACCGCAGAGAACGCAAAGATTTTTATCTAAGAATGTTTTATAAAGGAAAGTTCGCAAAGCTAAGTCAATAAAGCTTTGCGAACTTTCCTTTATAAAAGCCCGGAGTAAAAAACTTAGCGTTCTTTGCGGTATCCCCAATTCCAATTAAGTTGCGGTTGGAATTTGAAAAAATTGGAATTTTATTTAATGTTTGTATCAAAAAAAACCATCACAAAAGTGATGGTTTTTTTATGTTGAGCCGGCGGAGGGACTCGAACCCACGACCTGCTGATTACAAATCAGCTGCTCTAGCCAACTGAGCTACGCTGGCGACTCATTACGGGTGCAAATATAAAGTGGTTTTTTATATTTTCCAAAATAATTTCACCCTTTACTTTAAATAAAAAACCACCACTTTTCAGTGATGGTTTTACGTTGAGCCGGCGGAGGGACTCGAACCCACGACCTGCTGATTACAAATCAGCTGCTCTAGCCAACTGAGCTACGCTGGCGACTCATTACGGGTGCAAATATAAAGCGGTTTTTCGTTTTACCAAAATAAATTTGCACTTTTTTATACTTTTTTTTGCTTACAATTCGTTGATTTTAGCAATCAATTGATTAGCAGTTTCTTCCAATTCAACATTGATTTGTTTGAAGTGCGCTTTTTTGTTTTCAACGTTCTTAGCATTCACTTTTGTGATCAAAGTGTCAAAAGCAGCGATAGCCTGATCAATCAAAGCATTCGTTTCCGGAGTAGGATTTCCTGTAGTAGACATTTCGAATAAGTAAATTGCCTCAATAATATCTCCCAATACGAAGTTGATGTCTTTCTTTAAATTTTTAACGTTTGCCATTTTTATTTTTATTTTAATTTGCGACTGCAAAAGTACATATAATCTTTCTATTACGTGCTATGAAATGTAAATTTCTAAAATTGAAGCTTTTCCGGTCAGGATAAATGCATTTATCTCAGCAGGAACTAAAACTGTATCTCCTTTGATATACGATTGTTTAAATCCGTCGTATTCGATTTCGAAACTTCCTTCAATACACATATAAACAGTAAAAGTTTCTCCTGTTTTAGAAACGGCAACTTTATCTTCTAACGGAATAAAATTGGTTGTAAAGTACGGACAATCTACTACTGTATTGGATACATTCGTTTTTGTCTCATATTTTTTCTGCGTCTCTACCTTATTATAGTTTATGGCATCAAGCGCTAAATCTACATGAAGTTCTCTTGTATTTCCCTGTGCATCTTTACGATCGAAATCATATAAGCGATAGGTAATATCGGAAGTCTGCTGAATCTCGGCTACCACTAAACCGGCACCAATTGCATGAACCGTTCCCGTTTCCAGAAAGAAAACATCACCCGGTTTTGCTTTCACATCATCTAAAATAGAGACTAAAGTCTTGTCATTTAAATGTTTCAGATATTCTTCTTTACTTGAATTTTCTTTAAATCCTACAATTATTCGTGCATCAGGATCGGCCTGTGTTACGTACCACATCTCGGTTTTACCAAAAGAATTGTGACGTTCTTTTGCCAGTTTATCATTAGGATGCACCTGTATGGAAAGATCTTCACGGGCATCTAAATATTTAAAAAGCAATGGAAATTGTTTTCCGAAACGCTCATAAACTTTCGTTCCCAGGATTTCATTTGGCATTTCATTGATAAGATCCATTAATGATTTACCTTTGAAAGATCCGTTGGCAACTACACTTACGTCACCTTCTACAGTAGACAATTCCCAGCTTTCGCCTGTAATTTTAGAAACAATAGGTTTATTAAGAATCGTTTTTAGTTTTTCTCCTCCCCAGATTCTTTCTTTTAAGATCGGGTCAAATTGCAAAGGGTATGTTTGTGGCTTCATAGTTTTTTTTGGCTAATATCTTTATTAATTTAATGTTGATGTACTACTTTTTTTTCAATCTATAATACTAATTCTTTGATGGTTTCCAATGCCTTCGGGATATGCTTTGATGCACTTATACTATCAAAAATCAGAATAACTACTCCATTTCGGTCTATAATATAAGTTACTCTTCCCGGCAAAAGTCCAAATAGATTATCACGCACACCAAAAAGGTGTCTTAATTTTTTATCCTGATCCGATAAAAGTATAAAAGGCAGATGGTGTTTATGCGCAAATTTATGGTGTGATTTTACACTATCGCTGCTTATACCAATCACTTCTGCACCGAGATCTTTAAAATCTTCGTATTGGTCCCTGAAGCTGCAGGCTTCCGTGGTACAGCCGGGTGTATTGTCTTTTGGATAAAAATAAATCACCAGCGGTTTTCGCCCCAAAACACTTTGGCTTTCAAAAACTTCTCCGTGACTATCCTTTGCAGTAAAATTCGGAACTATATCTCCTGTTTTTAATGACATTTTTTTATTCTCCTTTATAGGTTACAAAATTGCGGTCCGTTTCATTCAGAACGATTTCTAAATCGAAATCAGGCTGAATTCTTTTTCTGATTTTATTCCATATCACAACGGCAATATTTTCTGCTGTTGGATTCAAATCCTGAAATTCCGGAACATCCAGATTCAGGTTTTTGTGATCAAACGGAATTTCTACTTCTTCGAGTATAATGTCCGCTAATACTTTCACATCTAAAACAAAACCGGTTTCGGGGTCAATTTTTCCTGTAACACTTACTGTTAAACCATAATTATGACCATGAAAATTAGGATTATTACATTTTCCAAAAACAGCATTGTTCTTTTCTGATGTCCAATCTTTCCTATGCAGTCGATGTGCAGCATTAAAATGTGCTTTTCTTGATATGGTTACTTTCATTTAGGTTTTTGGTTACTATGGTTTAAATTTTATGGTCTTCCAAATAATGATAAAATTCATCAAATATTATTTTGAACCACACGGTATAAATTTCGGGCTGCCTTTCAATATCTTCTTTTACATCTTCTATTTTCATCCACTTCCAATCCTCTACTTCATCAGGATTAATAGCCGGATTATCATTGTGATAACCGATCATGACGTGATCGAGTTCGTGTTCCGTTAAGCCGTTGTCAAAAGGTGCCTTGTATATAAAATGAAACAATTCTTTCAAATCAGCTTTAAAACCCATTTCCTCAAATAATCTTCGGCTGCCCGCTTCAATATTCGATTCTCCTTCACGCTGGTGACTACAGCAGGTATTCGTCCAAAGCAAAGGTGAGTGATATTTTTGACTTGCGCGTTGCTGTAACATTATCTCATTTTTACCATTTAAGATAAAAACGGAGAAAGCACGGTGCAGCACTGCTTTTTCATGTGCTTCTAATTTCGGCATTAAGCCAATCTGCTCATCATTTTGATTGACTAATATTACGTTTTCTTCTATCATCAGGGCGTTTTGTACAAACAAAAATACGAAAAAAGAAATGGCTTGAAAATTTCAGAAAAGATTGTGAAAAGTTTAACGAGCCTATATTTTTATAAGTAATTAATTTCCAAAATATTGCAATAGATTATTTTATATAAAAACCGCTAAAAACAGGCCTTAAAACTAAATGCATACCGTTTACGTAAATAAGAAAACGTTAAATCATACTTAAAAAAATCTCAATTGTAAAGTGCACGACATTTCTAAACAAACTCTCGTCGTACCTTTGAAATACTAAAAAATAAAGCCTCATGAAAATCTCAAAAACAAAAACACAATTTTTCAGCCTTTGCTTTTTACTTCCGCTTTTTATTCTGCAGGCCTGCGGACAAAACAAGAAAAAAGAAAACACAAAAACTGTTATGATGGAAAATAAAATCAGCAAACCCGGAAACCCTTATTACTCTAATACAGACACCACTAAAATAAACGTAAGTGATGCCGAATGGAAAAAAGTATTACCCGAAGATGTTTATGCCGTAATGCGAGAGGCAGATACCGAAAGACCTTTTACAGGAAAGTACTGGAATACCGACGAAAAAGGAACTTATTATTGTGCATCCTGCGGAAACCTGCTTTTCAGATCCGGAGCCAAATTTTCAAGCAGCTGCGGATGGCCCAGCTTTTTTGAACAGGAAAATAAAAACAGCGTTGTTTACAAAAAAGACAACTCGCTGGGAATGGAAAGAATTGAAGCCTTATGCGGCAGATGTGGCGGACATTTAGGCCATTTGTTTGATGATGGACCGGAACCAACCGGAAAACGCTATTGCATGAACTCGATCGCACTGGATTTTATCCCCGACTCTAAATAATAATAAACGATGAAAAATATATTTTTAATAGGCATTCTTGCGCTATCCCTAAGTGGTTTTGCACAGGATAACACAGCAAAAAAAACTTCCAAATACGAAACCATCACGCTTGGCGGAGGATGCTACTGGTGTGTTGAAGCCGTTTATGAAAATTTAAACGGAGTGAAATCCGTTGTTTCGGGTTTCTCCGGAGGAAAAGTAGCCAACCCGACTTACGAGGAAGTATGCACCGGAACGACAGGCCATGCCGAAGTGGTTCAGATCACCTACGATAACACCGTAACGGATATCAATGAAATTTTCAAAGTCTTCTTTACCGTTCATGACCCCACAACCTTAAACAGACAGGGAGCCGATGTAGGGACTCAGTATCGCTCTGTAATTTTCTACCATAATCCTCAACAGAAAAAAGCGGCAGAAAGTATTATTGCGGAGCTTAATAAAGCGAAAGTTTATGACAGCCCCATTGTAACAAAAGTGGAACCTTTCAGCAAGTTCTACAAAGCCGAGGACTATCACCAGAATTATTATGCAAACAACAAAAGCCAGCCGTATTGCAAAATGGTGATTCAGCCCAAATTAGAAAAATTTGAAAAAGTCTTTAAAAGCAAATTGAAAAAGAAATAAGAATCAAAAATCAGCCGTCCATTATGGACGGTTTTTTTATGTTTTGCCACCAATTATACGAATTACAATATTTTGAAATAAAAATTCGTGTAATTCGTATAATTCGCGGCAACCCTTTTTTAATTCATTTTTTTTGTAATTTGCATGAATTAAAAAAATCAAAATCATCAATCAAAACTATCAAAAAATGAAGCGTTTCCTTCTGCCTTTCTTATGCTTATTTACCGTTTTTCAGATTCATTCCCAGGAAAATTTACCAGCCGATTATCTTTCAAAAGAATTCCACAAAGGACGTCGCGAAGCCTTTAGAGCGTTAATGCCGGCCAATTCGGTAGCGCTGATTTTCTCTTATCCTGAAAGAGTTTTTTCGAGAGATATCAATTACAATTTTCACCAGAATCCTGATTTGTATTATTTAACGGGCTACAAAGAACCTGATGCCGTTTTATTGATTTTTAAAGAGGCACAGGGAAGCGGTGAAACGTACAATGAAGTGCTTTTTGTCCGCGAAAAAAATGCAGCCCGCGAAATGTGGACAGGAAGACGTTTGGGTGTTGACGGTACAAAATCTCAATTGGGAATCGCAACAGCCTACAACGGAAGCGCCTTTAAAGATTTCGCTATTGATTTTAAAAAATTCGATAAAATAATTTACGATAAAATTCCAACCGACATCGGCAGTGATAAAAGTGAATCGGATTTGTTGGGATTACTTCAGAATTTTAAAACCAAAGCCGGAATTACAAAAGAAGATGAAAGTTCCTTAGAATTGTTCCGAACTATTACCAGTACACTTAGGGAAATAAAAACGCCCGAAGAATTAGTTTTGATGCGTAAAACCGTTAAGCTTTCCTGTATGGCCCACAATGAAGTAATGAAAGCTGTCGGTCCTGACATGAGCGAAAATGAAGCAGACGGAATTCATGCCTACATCCATAGAAAATATGGTGCTGAAGGAGAAGGATATCCTCCAATTGTGGGTGCCGGAGCAAACGGCTGCATCTTACATTACGGCGAAAACAACAGTACTAAAATTGACAATCAGTTGCTGTTAATGGATGTCGGATCCGAATATCATGGCTATTCTGCCGATGTGACCAGAACCATTCCGGCAAACGGAAAATTCACAGCCGAACAAAAAGCCATTTACCAATTGGTTTACGATGCGCAGGAAGCCGTTTTTGCCATTTGTAAAGAAGGCACTCCTCTTTTAGAGCTGAACAACAAAGCAAAAGAAGTGCTGGCAAACGGATTATTAAAACTGGGAATTATCAAAGACTTAAAAGAAGTAAGTCTTTATTATCCTCATGGATGCTCGCATTTTCTGGGACTGGATGTTCACGACAAAGGAAACTTCAAAGGCCCGCAAAGTCTTTTAAAAGAAAACATGATCATCACGGTTGAGCCGGGAATTTATATTTCAGCCAACAGTAAATGCGACAAAAAATGGTGGAACATTGGTGTTCGCATCGAAGATGATATCTTAATCAAAAAAGATTCTTACGAAAACCTTTCTGTCGATTCCCCAAGAAAATGGGACGAAATCGAAGCTTTAGCCAGGCAAAAAAGTACTTTTAATGAGATGAAATTTCCTAAAATTTAATTTTTCAGCCACAGATTAAGGGATTTACACAGATTCAAGCTAATTAAATAAAGTTTGTAAAAATCTTTTTAATCTTTTAATCTGTGGCAAAAAAAAACATTTCAAACCGGAAACTAATTTTCACGAACTTTGCTTTCTTAAATACTTAAAAAATGAAAGCACTTACCTTCTCTTCTTTCGGAGATTCAAATGTTTTAGAATATATAGAAATCCCCAATCCGAAATTAAAAAGCGATGAAATTTTAGTCGAAATGAAAGCCATCGGACTGAATTTTGCCGATGTTTACAGACGAAAGGGAAATTATCATCTAAAAGGGAATCCGCCTTTTATTGCAGGTTATGAAGGTGCCGGAATCGTTGTTGACGCGAATAATCATTCCGAATACAAAATCGGAGACCGTATCGCTTTCGCAGATGTTCCGTTTGCCAATGCAGAACTGGTGGCCGTCAATATCAATCATGTACTTCCTTTACCCGAAGCCCTTTCTTTCGAAACTGCAGCTTCGATATTACTACAAGGCCTGACAGCACATTATCTGGCTACAGACAGCCATAAAACCGCAAAAGGTGAAACGGTATTAATTCATGCCGTTGCCGGAGGAGTTGGTCAGTTTTTAACTCAGATCAGTAAACTTTTGGGGGCTACTGTTATTGGCCTGACCTCATCAGCAGAAAAAGCAAAAGTCGCTCTTGAACAAGGTGCCGATCATGTTTTTTTATATCAGGAAGATTGGAAATCGGATCTTTTCAAAACAATTTCAAAAGGTGTTGACGTGGTGTATGACAGTATTGGAAGCACTTTAACCGATAGTTTTGAAGTCACTAAAGAATGCGGACAGGTGGTTTTCTTCGGAATGGCCGGAGGTGACCCTGCTCCTGTAGATCCGAGAATGCTCATGGATACTTCCAAAACCTTAACCGGAGGCGATTTATGGAGTTATTTGAATTCTAAAGAAGAAAGAATCAAAAGAGCCACGCAGTTGTTTGACTGGATTATCGAAGGAAAAATTACGCTTTCAACTCCAACTTCTTTTAAATTATCAGAAGGAAAACTGGCGCACGATTATCTGGAAAGCCGGAAGAGTACGGGGAAGATTATTTTGATTCCGTAATTTGGGGTGTGGTTATTAGTTTTCAGTCTCAGTTTCAAGTCTCAGTCTCAGTTTTCAACACAGTATGTCCTCCTGAGCGAAGTCGAAGGATCGCACCGAAACTCCGTAAAGTAAATCAAAACTCTTTGTCGAGCTTCTTGTGTGGCCCTTCGACTTCGCTCAGGGTGACTGGACTTCGCTCAGAGCGGGGGAAACAATACAATTAACTTCAACTTATAATTGATTGACTTCAATTTTAGTCAATTCAGCTAATGCTACAATTCTGTAAACATCACTTTTATTGGCGACAAAAAACAGGTAATTATCTCCGTGTGTGTCGTAGGTCATTAATTCCAGATTACGTTTTTCCAAAGCAGACTGAATATACGGAAACAATTCATGACTGTACGTTTCTTCAGGATATTCGAAATTAAGATCTTCTCCTATCATTTCTGAAATAAAATATTCGGCATCTTCGGGATCGAATTTCCAGTCGCTGTTCCAGGCATCGATACTTTCGAAAAAATCAAAATGGCCTTCGACTTTTTCGTAATAGTCTTTTGCCTCATTTTTAAAAGCTGCAAAAAGCTTTTTGGATTGTTTTTTCAGTTCTTTTTCTTCAATATTACCTCTTGAAACTAACTTTATAAACTCTGCAAAGGTTTCACTAGTCACCTGTTCAAGTTCTATTAAATTTTCTGAAGAAGGAAGCTCAATGCTTTCCGGAATTTCAATATTTATATACTGGCAGATGCTCTGCAAAACTATTTTAAAATCTTTGATTCCAATTTCCTGTGTTTCGTTTTTAGGCTTGTTGACATCCAGATATTCAGTATCAAGCAATCCTTTTATATAATCTATAAAATGACTGCCTGAATATAAAATTTTGAAATCGTTTATCTCTAAACTATTGGTGCAGCAAAATATGATGATGAAATTATTTAAAACACGGTTAAAATACTTTTTCATTTCCGCACCCGGCTCTGAATAGAACTGAATATGAATAAAATCGTATTCTAAATCCTGTTCTATAATTTCTTCGGAGAGAATGCCTATGTCAATCTTTTTATAAAGCTCATTTAAAACTTCATACGCATTTTTAAATCCTGCTTTTTCAATTTGCGCTTTGCCTTCATCATGATCTAAGGAAGTTGGAAATGCATACAAATTCACAGAAACAGTATCGTGAATTCCCTTCATTTTAAATTCTATACTATTTTGTTCATGATACAAATACGCATAGATTGAATCGATAACATCAAAAGAAATGATTGATTTTGGATCGTTATTTCTGCCAAATAAATTCGAAAAGAAGTTTGCCATCAGAATTATTACGGGGTTTAATTTTTAGGTGTATTACAATTATTGCAACCGGATAATTAAATATAATACTATTCCAATAAATAAAAAAACCCGATTCAGCTATTATTTCAAAGTTTCAGCAATCATCAAAGCACATTTTTTACCATCAATAGCTGCTGAAATGATTCCGCCTGCGTAACCTGCTCCTTCTCCGCACGGATACAGGCCTTTTATTTGCAGATGCTCATAAGTCAAAGGATCCCTCGGAATTCTGACCGGTGATGATGTTCGGCTTTCAGGTGCGTGTAAAATGGCTTCGTTGGTTAAATAACCGCGCATAGATTTTCCAAATTCCTTAAAACCTTCGCGTAAAATCTGTGATAAGAATCCGGGAAAAACCTGTCCCATTTCAACCGAAGTCGTTCCCGGAACATAGGAAGTTTTAGGAATATCAGCTGAAACTTTATTTTGGGTAAAATCGATCATTCTTTGTGCCGGTACTTTTTGGGTTTGTCCTGCCAAATGCCACGCTTTTTGCTCGATGCTTTTTTGGAATTCCATTCCGGCCAAAGCGCCAAATTTTTCGAAAGGTTTAAAATCTTCCAGTTTTAGTTCGATCACGATTCCCGAATTTGCCGTTGCCTGATCCCGTTTTGATGGTGACCAGCCGTTCGTAACCACTTCACCCGGACTCGTCGCGCAAGGCGCAATAACACCACCCGGACACATACAGAATGAATACATGCCCCGACCGTTAACCTGCTTGACAATAGAATACGGCGCCGGAGGCAAATGTTCCCCGCGGTAATCACAGCTGTACTGAATGCTGTCTATTAACTCCTGCGAATGTTCTGCACGAACTCCCAATGCAAAGGGTTTGGCCTCGATAAAAATTTTCTTTCTGTCCAGTAATTCAAAAATATCACGCGCAGAATGTCCCGTTGCCAGGATTAATTTATTTGCAAGAATTTTATCTCCCGTTTGCGTTACAATTCCTTCGACTTCATTATTTTTAACCAAAATATCTGTAACTCTGGTATCAAACAAGACCTGACCGCCAAATTCGATAATTTTGTTTCGAATGTCTTCTATGATTTTAGGCAGTTTATTGGTTCCGATATGTGGATGTGCTTCCACCAAAATATCTTCCGAGGCTCCAAAAGCAACCAGAAGTTCCAAAATTCGGGTTACATCGCCGCGTTTTTTAGAACGTGTATATAATTTCCCGTCAGAATAGGTTCCCGCTCCTCCTTCGCCAAAACAATAATTAGAATCTTCGTTCACCAGATGATCTACATTGATGGCTTTCAGGTCACGACGGCGTCCACGGACATCTTTTCCGCGCTCCAGCACAATCGGTTTTAAACCTAATTCTATGAGTTGCAAAGCCGCAAAAAGTCCTGCAGGGCCAGCGCCAACCACAATTACTTCCTGAGCTTTAGAAACGTCTTTATATGCAGGTAATTCTATTTTGGTTTCCTGAAAAGGCTCCCCTTTTAAATATATCAGCACTTTCAAATTGATTTTTATCGCTTTTTGACGCGCATCAATCGAGCGTTTCAGGATCGAAACATGTTGAATCTCTTTAGGGGAAACTTTTAACTGCTTCGACAAATGGTCATGAAGCAGCAATTCGTTTGCGGCAATTTCCGGGGTTACCTGAAGTAAAAGTTCTCTTGGCATTGTATCTTATTTATGCAATTAGCTTTTCTATTTATGAAAAGAACATGCAAAAATACTATTTTGAACTGACTTTATATAATTAACCGCAAAGTGCGCTAAGATTTAATTTTACTGTATGCATAGAAAACACAAAGTTCACAAAGCTAGATCAACACAAAAGCTTTGCGAACTTTGTGTTTTTATAAAACAATACCTTTAAAAAATCTTAGCGCACTTTGCGGTTAATTATGCAGTAATTTGTACCTTTTTCGTAAAATAGACTTTGTACCTTTGCCACTCAGAACCTTTGCACCTTAAAAATAATGTCTAGAAAAATAAAATTGATTTGGGATTTTCGGGGTCCGGCTTCCGCAAAAACAGCGGAACACCACGAAATTCATTTGAAAGAATATATTGCTATTGAAAAACTTCCGTTGAATATTACCGGTTTTAAAGTAATCAGCGAAATGCATGCCATTGCTTTTATGGTGGTGACTGATGAAAATATGATTCCCGTAAGAGATGCTTTGAAGCCACATCGGGGGGAAGTTTACTCAGAATAAAATTCCAATTTTTTAAACTCCAAATTCCAAGTTTGGAAATCATTGAAAATAAAAATCCAAATTCCAAACTATCGCTAGCACTTGGAGTTTGGAATTTATAAATTTTGGAATTTAATTTTTAATTCGCTACCTCGCTGATAAACTTAATACGCATCAAACGAAGTTCATCAATATCGTAATCCCCATCGAATTCTTTCAGGGCATCTTCGATTTTATCGGATTCTGATTCCATGAAGTAATCGTGAATTTCTTCCTGCTGATCATCATCTAACATATCGTCAACCCAATATTTGATGTTCAGTTTGGTTCCGGCGTATACAATTTGCTCCATTTCTTTAATCAGGGCATCCATGGTAAGTCCTTTGGCGGAAGCGATATCTTTCAGGGATAATTTTCGATCTATGTTCTGAATGATGTATAATTTATTGGCAGAGTTTACTCCGGTAGATTTAACGACTAAGTCATCCGGGCGAATGATATCATTGTCTTCTACATAACGATTAATCAGGGTAATAAAATCGCCTCCGTATTTTTTTGCTTTTCCTTCACCAACGCCGTGAATGTTATACAATTCCGTTAAGCTAATCGGATATTTGAGGGCCATGTCTTCAAGGGAAGGATCCTGAAAAACAACAAATGGGGGAACTCCGAGTTTTTTGGCTACTTTTTTTCGCAGCTCGCGCAACATTCCCATCAGGACTTCATCGGCAGTACCGGAGGATTTGGAAGCGGTTACGATTGCCTCGTCTTCAGACTCATTGTACTCGTGGTCTTCAGACATCATAAAGGAAACCGGGTTTTTAATAAAATCCAGTCCGGCTTCTGTAATTTTTATGATTCCGTACGTTTCAATGTCTTTAGACAAATAACCGGTTACCAGCACCTGTCTTAATAAGGCCATCCAATATTTTTCGTCATGGTCAGAGCCTTTACCGAAGAAAGATTGTGTATCGGTTTTATGTGCTTTAATGACAGCATTTATACGGCCGATTAAGGTAAATACGATTTCTTTTGATTTATAAATATGCTTGGTATCGCGAACAATCTCCAACAATTTAACAACCTGTTCCTTGGCTTCAATTTTATTTTTCGGATTTCGGACGTTGTCGTCCATATCAGCACCTTCGCCTGTTTCACTGTCAAATTCTTCACCGAAATAATGCAGCAGGAATTTTCTTCGTGACATTGAGGTTTCGGCGTAGGCCACAACTTCCTGCAATAGTGCAAAACCAATTTCCTGTTCTGCTACAGGTTTTCCGGACATAAATTTCTCCAGCTTTTCGACATCTTTATAGGAGTAATAGGCCAGGCAATGTCCTTCACCTCCGTCACGGCCTGCACGGCCCGTTTCCTGATAATAACTTTCTAATGATTTTGGAATATCATGGTGAATAACAAAACGAACGTCGGGTTTGTCAATTCCCATTCCAAAAGCAATTGTTGCGACGACCACATCTACATCTTCCATCAGGAACATATCCTGGTGTTTGGCTCGTGTCTTGGCATCTAACCCTGCGTGATAGGGAACGGCACTAATTCCATTGACCTGTAAAACCTCAGCAATAGATTCTACTTTTTTACGGCTCAGGCAGTAAATAATTCCTGATTTGCCTTTGTGTTGTTTGATAAACCGAATAATATCCGATTCTATATTTTTAGTTTTGGTACGTACTTCGTAGTATAAATTGGGTCTGTTAAATGATGCTTTGAAGGTATTTGCATCAGACATGTCCAGATTTTTAAGAATATCCTCCTGAACTTTTGGTGTTGCAGTGGCGGTCAGGCCAATAATAGGCACCTGGCCTAATTGTTTGATTATATTTTTCAGATTTCGGTATTCTGGCCTGAAATCATGCCCCCATTCTGAGATACAGTGTGCTTCATCAATGGCAACAAATGAAATGGGCACACTTTGCAAAAAGGCTACATATTCATCTTTTGTTAAAGATTCCGGTGCCACATACAAGAGTTTGGTCAGTCCGGAAGTTATGTCTTTTTTTACCTGTGCAATTTCTGTTTTGGTGAGGGAGGAATTTAATACATGTGCAATTCCGTTTTCTGAAGAAAGGCTTCGAATCGCATCAACCTGATTTTTCATCAAAGCAATTAAAGGAGAAACAACAATAGCTGTCCCTTCCTGAATTAAAGCGGGTAATTGATAACAAAGAGACTTTCCACCGCCTGTAGGCATTATGACGAAAGTGTTCGTCTTACCTAAGATACTCGTAATGACTTGCTCCTGCAAGCCCTTAAATTGGCTAAAGCCGAAATACTTCTTTAATTCCTTGTGTATTTCAATTTCGTTTGAATTCATTCTTTATATTAATGGTAATTTGTATAAATTTGCAACACATAAAGATACAACTTTCTTTTATACATACAAATTTTAAATATTCTGTTTTGATCACAAAAGAAAATATATTAGCCATAGCAAAAAAAACAATACTCTCTGAAAGTGAAGCAATTATAAAGCTAATTGATTTTTTGGACGAAAATTTTTACGAAGCCACCCAACGCATATATGAAACTAAAGGCCGACTGATCGTAACGGGGATAGGAAAAAGCGCGATTATCGCACAAAAAATGGTCGCTACTTTTAATTCCACCGGAACTCCTTCTATGTTTTTACATGCATCAGAAGCGATTCATGGTGACCTGGGCATGATACAAAACGAAGATATTATTATTTGCATTTCCAAAAGCGGAAACAGTCCTGAAATAAAAGTTTTGGTTCCGCTACTAAAGCGTTTTGGGAATACCCTGATTGCCATCACCGGAAACATAACTTCATTCTTAGCCAAAGGTTCTGATTATGTTCTAAACACTACCGTTGACACAGAAGCCTGCCCAATTAATCTGGCACCAACCAACAGCACCACGGCACAGCTTGTAATGGGCGATGCCCTTGCCGTCTGCTTAATGGAAATGCGTGATTTTAAACCTGAAGATTTTGCCGTATATCACCCTGGCGGGGCCTTAGGAAAAAAACTATTGCTTCGTGTAAAAGACATGATTGAACATTCGTTAAAACCGATGGTTACTCCTGACACCTCAGTTAAAAAAGTTATATTTGAGATATCCGAAAAGAGATTAGGTGTCACTGCCGTAATAGAAGACGAGAAAATAATCGGGATTATTACGGATGGAGACATCCGAAGAATGCTTAATGACAGAGACACAATCGCTGATTTAACCGCTAAAGATATTATGACTAAAAATCCGAAATTAGTTTCTTCTGATACAATGGCAGTAGATGCTTTAAATATTCTGGAAGATTTTTCAATCACCCAATTGATTGTTTCCGATAACGGAACCTACAGAGGCGTTTTACATTTACATGACATATTAAAAGAGGGAATCGTATAATGGCAAAGAAAAATCTGAACGAAATGTCGTTTTTAGATCATCTTGAAGAATTAAGATGGTTATTAGTTAGAAGTACAATTGCAATTTGCATCATGGCATTTGTCACTTATTTTATCAGTGATTATTTATTTGATCAAATTATTTTAGGGCCTATAAGACCTACTTTTTTTACCTATGTATGGTTTTGTGATTTATCACATCAACTGGGTTTTGCCGACAGTATTTGTATTACCGAACTGAATTTCATTATTCAGAATACTGAAATGGAAGGTCAGGTGAATATTTTTGTCTGGATGTGTATCCTCGCCGGATTCATTTTGAGTTTCCCTTATATCTTATGGGAACTTTGGAAATTTATAAGCCCGGCTTTGTACGAGAAAGAAAGAAAAAATGCCAAAGTATTTATTTTTACTTCTTCGCTCCTTTTCTTTTTAGGCGTATTATTTGGCTATTATATCGTAATTCCAATGTCTGTCAATTTCGTTGCTACTTTCTCTGTGAGTGATGTTGTAAAGAATCAATTTACACTGGAATCTTACATGGGGATGGTTAAAACCAGCGTACTGGCCAGCGGATTATTTTTTGAATTGCCGATTATTATTTATTTCTTAACGAAATTAGGCCTGGTAACACCCGAATTTTTACGAAAATACTGGAAATATGCCGTAATCATCATTTTGATTATCGCCGCAATTGTTACCCCTCCGGATGTGGTGAGCCAAACCATTGTAGCGATACCCATGCTGATTATTTATGAGGTGAGTATCCTGATTTCAAAGATTGTTTATAAAAATAAAATGAAACAAAATGTCTGATATTATTCAAGAATTTAACGACTATCGTTCTAAAATGAACGAAAAATTATTAGCTGACAATAATAAAATTGTAAAGAGAATCTTTAACCTTGACACCAATGCTTATGCACCGGGAGCTCTTGATGTAAAAACAAAAGAACTTTTAGGCCTGGTAGCCTCTGCTGTTTTACGTTGTGATGACTGTGTCAAATACCATTTGGAAACCAGCCATAAAGAAGGAGTTACCAAAGAAGAAATGATGGAAGCAATGGGAATCGCAACTCTCGTTGGAGGGACAATTGTGATCCCGCATTTACGCAGAGCTTATGAATTCTGGGAAGCTTTGGAAGAAGCTGGAAAATAATTAGAAAATGTGTCAATTAGATAATTAGATAATTTCCCGAAATGCTCTAATTATTTAATTCTTAATCACAAAATCTAAATTTTGAAAACGCAATAATTTGTTAATTGATTTATCGGATTGATTATTTTACATTTATTTTGCCTTTCAAATCAAATTATAAAATTGAATAGTGAGTTAGTTTTTCAATTATCTCATTTTCTAATTACCTAATTATCTAATTGAACTAAATGAAGCTAAGAGCCGATAATTTAATCAAAACCTATAAAGGACGAAGTGTTGTAAAAGGAATTTCCGTTGAAGTAAACCAGGGAGAAATCGTTGGTCTTCTGGGGCCAAACGGTGCCGGAAAAACAACTTCTTTTTACATGATTGTAGGACTGGTAAAACCAAATCAGGGAAGTATTTACCTGGATGATTTAAATATTACCGATTATCCGATGTACAAACGTGCACAGCAGGGCATTGGTTATCTGGCACAGGAAGCTTCTGTTTTTAGAAAATTAAGTATTGAAGATAATATCCTAAGTGTTTTGCAGCTGACTAAACTTTCTAAAGAAGAGCAGATTGCCAAAATGGAAAGTTTAATCGAAGAATTCAGTTTGGAACATATTCGTACCAACCGAGGCGATTTACTTTCAGGAGGAGAGCGCCGTCGTACCGAAATCGCACGTGCACTGGCTACCGATCCGAAGTTTATCTTACTGGATGAGCCTTTTGCCGGAGTGGACCCGGTTGCCGTTGAAGATATCCAGCGAATTGTAGCGCAACTGAAAAACAAAAACATCGGAATTCTTATTACCGATCACAACGTACAGGAAACCTTGGCTATTACGGATAAAACCTACCTAATGTTTGAAGGAGGAATCCTGAAAGCCGGAATTCCGGAAGAACTGGTTGAAGATGAAATGGTTCGCCGTGTGTATCTGGGTCAAAACTTTGAGCTGCGCAAGAAGAAACTCGAATTCTAAAATAAGTCACAGGTCTCAGTCTCAGTTTTCAGTCTCAGTTAACAGACTGAAAACTGAGACTAAAAACTGAGACTAAAAACTTCACTCAACGGTTATAAACTGCAATTGCTGTAAATCTCCATTGTAAATATTCACATCGACCGTACGCTCAATTCCGGGTACTGTTGCTTTTTCAGTGAACTGCCAGAATAACCAGTCATCTTCGATTCTTTCCCTGTAGAAATTATAATTGGCGATCCAGAACAAATATTCCCCGAATTCATCTTTAAGGAAATCAGCGTAATATCTTTCGCCTGTATAGATTATTGGCCGGACTTTATAGTGATTTTCTACTTTCAGCAACCAGCGTTTCAATCCTTTTTTAAGACTGTCTATTGATTGATTTTTTGGTAATCTTTCGATATCCAGCACCGGTGGCAAATCGCCTTTCTCCAATTTTACTGTTTTAATAAAAAGATCGGCCTGTTCGATGGAATTTTCATTTGGACGATAATAATGGTAAGCGCCACGGATCATTTTATTTTCTTTGGCTCCAATCCAGTTTCGCTTAAACTGAAAATCTTTTCTGTCCCTGCCTACGGTTGCCCTGATAAAAACAAAGTCCAGTGGGTATTTTTGCTCCAGCGTATCTACATAAGACCAGCTTATTTTTCCCTGATATTCGGATACATCCAGACCAATCGATTTTCCTTCATGTTTCGCGAGAACCTGAAAATTTCGCACATCCGAAAGTCGTTTGTCTTCTATTTCCTTTTCTGAAAGTTTTTCCTTTTTAAAACCCAGGTAATACGCCAGTCCTCTGCGATAATGATAAACACCACCCAGAAAAAGGCCAATAAAAACAATAAGAGTCAGGTATCGAAAAAATTTACCAATCGAAGAACCTGAGCCCGTTTTTCGATTATAGCTTTGTTTTCTTGTAACAGATTTTCTTTTCATTCAACAAAAAACTACTTTTTCAGAAACATATTATTTACTACCGATAATACTACATAAAAAATGATAATTAACGGAATTGCCATGTATTGAAGCAATACTACTAACAACAAACAAATTACTAAAAATACGATCTGAAGTACATTGTCTTTTAGATTATACTTTTTAATTTTTAATGAAAACAAAGGAATTTCAGCATTTAGGATATAAGCACTTAACAATGTAATAAAGAGTAAGACCCATTGGTTCGTTAAAATTTCAAGCATCATTAAAGAATCTGAAAATTCTATCACCAGAGGCAGGCTTAAAATAAACAAGGCATTTGCCGGTGTCGGTAATCCAATAAACGAATCTGTCTGACGCGTATCGATATTAAAATTAGCCAGTCTGTAGCAGGAACCCAGTGTAACGATGAAACCTAAAAAGGGAATGAAAGGATTTGTGCCCAATTCATGTGCGCTGTTCGAAAACAAGCTAAACATCACATAACCCGGCACTACTCCGCTGGTCACCATATCAGCCAAAGAATCTAACTGCAGTCCAAGTGGACTGGAAACTTTAAATAATCTGGCAAAAAATCCATCAAAAAAATCAAAAAAGATACCTAAACAAACCATGTAAAAAGCCATTAAGTAGTTGGCTTCAGAAACATAAACAACTGCTATGCAACCGCAAAAAAGATTGATTAACGTAATTAAATTAGGAATGTGTTTTTTAATATTCATCTTTATAAATTTTGATAATGGTGAGCAACAAATTTAGCACAATAACTGAATCTAAAATAGCTTTTTCAGGGAGTTTTTTATTCAAAATTCTGACTTTCGCAATATTTATCAAAATCCATAAATTTAGATGCGTAAAATATTATATTTTTGATAAAAATTAAAACAGACTCCGGTTTACAAAAAAATATCCGTTGAAGAAACTTTTCACGCTTTTATTATTATGGAGTTGTACGGCACAATACGCACAAACTGTTCGAAAATATTCGAATGAGTTTATGAATATTGGTGTTGATGCAGCTGCCCTTGGAATGTCGAGCGCTGTGGTTGCGTCGACCAATGATGTAAACTCCGTTTACTGGAATCCGGCCGGTCTTACACATCTTGAAGATCACCAGATTTCACTGATGCACGCCAATTATTTTGCCAACATCGCGCAATATGACTATATCGGTTATGCAAGTCCGATTGATGACAGAAGCGCCTGGGGAATTTCGATGATTCGTTTTGGGGTTGATGACATTCTGAACACCACCGAATTAATCGACAGTCAGGGAAATATTGATTACAACCGAATCAGTCTTTTTTCAACTGCCGATTATGGTTTTACATTTTCATACGCCAGAAAATTACCTGTAGAAGGATTTCAATATGGCGTGAATGCTAAAGTAATCCGCCGTATTATCGGAAAGTTTGCGAATTCCTGGGGATTTGGTTTTGATTTTGGACTACAATTCGAAAAAAATGACTGGAAATTTGGCCTGATGCTTCGCGATATTACTACCACTTATAATGTGTGGAATATTGATGAGGAGGAATATAAAAAAATATCGAATGCTATTCCGGGAGAAAATAATGAATTGCCGGAAAGCACAGAGATCACTTTGCCAAAAGCACAGTTGGGCGTATCGAGAAAAATTGAATTCCATAATGATTACAGTCTTTTGGTAGCCACGAATCTGAACATGCGTTTTGAACGTACGAACGATATTATTTCTTCAAAAGCAGTAAGTATAGATCCTGCTGTGGGTTTTGAATTTGGTTATACTGATCTGGTATTTTTGAGAGCAGGAGCAGGAAATTTTCAGAATGTGACGCAATTAGACAACACTGAAAAAATAAATTTTCAACCCAATATTGGTTTGGGTTTCAAATATAAAGGCATTCAGGTAGATTATGCTTTGACCGATCTGGGCAATCAGAGTACTGCTTTGTATTCCAATATTTTCTCATTAAAAGTAGATTTAAGTATCTTTAGATAATAATTACAAACCATTAAACTTCTTAAAATTTTAAATCATGAAAAAAGTCATTTTCAAAATAACACTTTTTACTTTATTATTAAGTTTTAGTAGTGGTTTCAGCCAAAACTTACCCTTATCAAAAGAAGCAAAAATAAGCGTCATTACCTGTGGCCTTGGCAACGAAAGCTATTCCTTTTTTGGTCATACTGCTGTTCGCGTAGCTGATCCGGTAAATACTATTGATGTGGTTTATAATTATGGCAATTTTGATTTCAGGACTCCTAATTTCGTGGCAAAATTTGCAAAAGGGGACCTACAATATTTTGTAAGTGCACGCCCGTTTCCTGAATTCCTAAGTGATTATACTTCTGAGGGAAGAAGTGTTTATGAGCAGGAATTGCTTATTTCTCCTGAATTGAAACAAACTCTTTTTGATAAATTAAACGCCACACTGTTTTCAGACGATCGTTATTATACTTATAAATTTATTGATAAGAACTGTACATCGATGGTAGTGGACATCATTAATGCCACCTTAGGCCAGGATGCAGTGGTAAAAAAGGGAGACAGGGACATCACTTACAGATCTATTTTATACCCTTATTTTGACGGGCATTTTTATGAGAAATTAGGAACCAGTATTATCTTCGGGACAAAAGTAGATCAATTGGGGACGAAAATATTCCTGCCTTTCGAGCTCAAGAGCAGTTTGGAAAAAACTACCTTCCAAAACCATCCTTTGGTAAGCAAAAGCAAAACTCTTTTAAGTTTCGAAAAAGAAACGCCATCCTCCTGGTGGAATAATGTGTATACGTATCTTTTTATACTGGGTTTTGTTGTTTTGGCACACAATAAAGCAGTAGACAAAATTTATCTTTTGATTTTGTCCTTAATCGGGATCTTTTTTGTTATTGTTGGCTTCTATTCCTTTCACCTGGAACTGGCTATGAATTACAATACCCTTTTATTTAGTCCTTTACTGCTGATTTTAATATTTCTTTCGATTGCAAAAAATAAAAGATGGACGTACCGCTTTTCTGTTTTACATCTGATATTCCTGGTAGTTTATGCCATTTTTATGATCAATAAAGCACACTTTTTTATTGTCCTGCCTATGATAATTACTAGTGGTTTTGTACTCGTCAGAGTCGCGATCCGAAACAAAAAACGTATTCCGATCATTATCTAAATTATTGTCCGCGGTAGAATACAATTGTTGTGATGGTTTTAAAAGTAATACTGACGTCCAGAAAAATACTTCTGTGCTTGATGTAATACAAATCATACTGCAATTTTATCAGACTCTCTTCGATAGATTCGCCATACGAATAATTGACCTGTGCCCAGCCTGTAAGGCCCGGTTTTATAACATGCCTTGTCTCATAAAAAGGCATTCGCTGTGCAATTTCGGCAACAAAAAAAGGACGCTCGGGTCTTGGCCCGATTACAGCCATATCGCCAATAATAATATTGAAGAATTGTGGCAATTCGTCTATTCTGGATTTGCGCATAAATTTTCCAAATGGCGTAACCCGTTTATCATTTGAAGTTGCAAAAACAACTCCGCCAGATTCTGAATTTTCGACCATTGTCCTAAACTTATAAATTTTAAAAACAACCCCGTTTTTACCTACCCTTTCCTGTGTATAAAACAGACTTCCTTTATTGCCAATACTATTTCCAATAAAAATAAAAGGAATAAAGACAAAGCAAATCAGTAAGCCTATGACTGAAAACAGCAGTTCCAGAAAGCGAACTAAAAACAGGTATAATTTATTGTTATTACTTCGGCTGAAGGGGAAAAAGCGATAAAAATCGCGTGAGATATAGTGTACCGGAATACGTTGTGTTTTGCTTTCGTAAACCTGCGTATATTCTCTAATTACGTTTCCGGACTCTAATAAATGTAGTATGGTCTGATACAAATCTGCAGTGATCCCATCAGTGTTCTGGGAAGCAATGACAATTTCAGCTATGTTGTTGCCTGAAACAAATTCTTCTAAATCTTCCTTTTTAATTTCTTTGACATAACAAAAACCGGACTCTTCGCCGGAAACAGCATCAGAGTTAACAAAACCTGCGATTTTGTAATGGGGATCAACATTTTCAAGTCCCAAAACCAATTCTTCAACCTGATTTTTGTCACATATTAAAACAACATTCTGGATAAATCGGTGTGAAGCCAGAAAATAGACATACAAGTATCGCCAGATTAACAGGGAAGAAAGAACAGCAAAATAAAAGATAACTATTGCGATTCTGTTTTTGGGTAATTCAGGAGATAAAACAGGAGTCAGTAAATAAACAATTACCGTTGTGCTTACTGTGAAGATGGTGCTTCTGAGAATTTGAAACTGATTGCTGGCCACCTGTAAATTATACATTTCGAAAATAGATCCAAACATGTATATGTAAAAGATCAATACAATCTCCCAGTAATAATTGGCACTTGAGAATGCAAAATATTTAAAATCAGTAGTTACACTCAGTAAAAAAAGTGTACCTAAGACAAATACAGCATCTAAAATATGAAGCAGTACTTTCCGTTCCGATATCTCGAAATGAATTTTTTTATTTAAAAACATCTATTCTACGGTTTAATTTGGGGTAATTAACTCGAAGCAAATGTATTATAAAAAAAAGGATTTAATCGCCTGAATTCTGAGGTTTTTCCGGAATGTTAATCTGGATAGAAAGAAGTGCCAAAGCATAAACAAATGCCGGAGCAGCCATTCGCATAGCCGCATGATTGATTGTTAACAGCCAGAAAGCTAAAAAAGAGAGAGCAAATATATTTTGACGGTTATTTACAAACAATAACAAGGGAGTAAACAACAAAATCATCAGATCAATTAAGCCCAAACTGCCATGTTCGGCGACCATCCTTGTAATTTCATTGTGAGATGCTGCTTCAATTCCCGTTTCTTCTTTTCTAATCTCTTTATTCCTTCCTACGCCCACCCCAAAAACAGGGTTTTCCACAAACATTTGAAGTTCTGAAGCAATAAGGGTTTCCCGGCCTGATAATTTACTTTTTTTAACTCTTCCCAAAGCATCCTGATTGGAGTATCTTTTATTGATCAGTCCGCTGGTTTGAAATGAAGAATAACCCCAAACCCCTACTCCTGCCAAAAATGTCATTAACATGATCAGTCCAATTTTTGACTTAGCTACCGCATTTCCCTGATAGTACAATATCATTAAAAGCAAGATAATCATCACGACACCTGTCATTACCCCTCCTCTGGAAAAAGTAACAATTCCCCTAAAAGCAAAAACCATCACAAGGATAGCATTCAACGCGATCAGAAATTTGCTTTTTGAATTTAATAATAATTGTACAAAAAAGACAAAAATTCCCAATCCCAAAATTGTAGATACCTGATTGGGTCCAAACCCGCCTGAAGTGGCGAAATTAGATTCTGTACTTGTAACAACGTCCCTCACACTTGGGGAATACAAAAAAAGATAAACCGCAATAGAAATTAAGGGAAAACACAAAGCAGCTATGACTGTCTTCAATCTGTCAAAAGTTATTTTCCTCTCATAACAATAAATGGCAGAGATACCCAGACAGACCGGTCCGGAAATATTAAAAGCAATTGCCTTCCTGATATCAGTATCAAAGTTTAAAGAAAAAACAGATATTATAATTCCCGGAATAAGAAGTATAAAAAAGATCCAGTAAATTAATGCCTTCCTGGAAAAACCAGAGTAAACAATGCCGGTAAACATGAATATCATTACGGCATATTTACCGAATTCATTTAAAATCACTCCATTTGTCATCCTTAAAAGTACCTCTGCTCCTACTACATAAGCCGACATAATCAGAACTTCATTATTCCTGTTCCTGTTTTTAATAATGTAGAAAATTCCAAAAACAAAAATAGAGAGGGTGTAAATTTTTGTAATAAAAGGCAAAATAAAAACCAACACTCCTATAAAGGCATGAAATGCAATTAAATGAACATAAGATAATGAGGTTTTTTTCATGAATTATTTTTTATAAGCCTGTATAAGCTTTTCAACTATCGTTTCTTGTGAATATTCCTTAACCAGTGTTTCATGTAAATTGCTGGCTAAAACTTTTCTAAGCGCTTCACTTCCTGTTACTTTTTCCAACTGTTGGTTTATTTCAGCATCTCTTAAAGGATGAAATAACAATCCATTAAATTCATCCTGAATAAGCTCAGCGCAATACCCTGCATTAGTAGAAACGACTGCCAGTTTAGCGGCAGCATATTCAAGTAATGTTACAGGGAATCCTTCCTGAGTGGATGCCAAAACACCTACTGACGCTTGCGAGAGAATATATTTTATATCACTTTTTTCTCCGCACAAATGTATATGATTTTCTAATGCATTAGATTTTATAAAGTCTTTTAATTCCTGCGAATACGGATCAGAATAATCTTTTCCAATCAAATGCAGGGTCCAGCCGGCTTCCTTTAATTTCAGTTCCCTGAAAGCGTTCAGGACAAAAATATGGTTTTTTGGCTTTTTTAAATTTGCCAAAAAAACAATTCGTTTTCCATTTTCACCTTTCAGCTGTGTAATTTCCGGGTTTTCATTTCGTTCTAAAATAAAATTAGGAACAAAAATTACGTTTTTACAATTCATGTTCTTTCTGCTCCATTCCTGCAATTGCAGGTTAACCACAAAAATAGAATGAAAAAAGAGTGAGGAAAAAATTAAAATCCGGTTTTGTTTTTTTGATTCCTTTGCACGGCTTCCGTAATGATCGTGCCATACTATTTTGATTCCCGGCATCGTAAACTTCACTAAAACGGCTGTAAAAAAAGAAGAACTGTGCGCATGAACGGTATCGATTTTGTTCTTTTTCAGGTATTTTCTCAATCTGAAAATAGCTTTAAAATCGATTTTATTTTCCTTTTTTAAAAAGAGATACGAAACTTTTTTATTTATAAGATTTATTAATTGCCCTTCTTTCCGGGTCGCCACTAATCCGGAGAATTCAATTTTATCCGCGAGAATATTGGCATAGTTAACTGCCATACGTTCCGCACCGCCAGCTTCGAGTGAATCTATAATCTGAACAATCCTCATTTATTTCTTTTTCAGTAAAATATTGATATTTCCTGCCATTAATTCTTCATCCGTAAAATTATTAAAATCGCCATGGATTTTTAATTTGCTAAATTTCTTAAAACTTTCAGATTCCGTATTGATGGTACTGTGTTCAAAAAAGGTTATTTCAAACTCGTTTTGAAAAAGCGCTAAATACTGCGGAAGCCTCAGTCTGTTGTGGTAATCGAATTTAGTTTGTATCTGATTCCATTCTGCTTCACTGTATTTCAGGAAATCCTGCAATGACAACGAAGAATCCTGATAAGCCCTGTGATCACTGGGAGAAATCAAGTGTAATATATGACTGCCTGATTTTAAACTGGCGAGCATAAACTGATGCATTTTGGTTATTTCACCGGGAGGCACATGTTCCAGAACAAATCTTGACACGATCAAATCTACATCTTTAAGATCCCCGTTACAAATATCGGTTTTAGGATAATAAAAAATGTTTTTAAGAAGGGGATATTTACTTTTGCTTTCGGTTTCTACAGTATACTTTGAGCTATAATAGCTGTTCAGTTTCTTCACTTCTTTTTTGCTATAGTGCTCGTTTATATCATATGTATCGACCTGTCTGGCTTTTCCATCCAAAATTAACTGATACGGAAAAATTGGCACCCAGCCCGAGCCTAGTTCGGCAACTTTTTTACCTTCAATACTAACATTATTATCACGCAAAATTCTTACTATGGTTTGGTAACTATCGTTTGTAGAACGAATTTTATCTTCCAGCGTTAATTTACCTCCGATATTTTGCAAAAAATGATATACGCCATATCCAAGGCGATCAGGCAACACGGAAAGAACTTTAAATATCTTCGTTTTTAAGCTATGCTTCATGATGTAGTATTTTGTTTATTTCTTTTTCAAAGACTTCTAAAGTATATTCCCGTGACCAAACGAGGGCTTTTTGACTTTTTAGAGTATAATCCGATTCGTCTTTAAGTGCTTTTTCAAGTTTAAGAACATCCTGCTCTATTTTCATTTCCAACAGCAGGCCGCGTTCTTCATCCGCAAGCATAAAAGGAACACAGGAGACTTTGGTTGCAATAGGCAGACAACCCCAGAACATTCCTTCGGCAATTGCTTTGGGCCAGCCTTCACTTTTAGAGGGCAGCACCACAAAATGGCTTTTTTGAAGGGCCTGTTTTATCGTATCCTGATTTTGATTTCCATATAAAAAGACAGTGTTTTCCAATTGCTTATTTTTAATGTATGCTTCTAAACTATCTCGTTGAATGCCATCGCCGTATACGTTTAAAACTACATCAAATCCTTTTATCGCTAATTGTTCTGCCAATTTTATTGCATACAAAGGATTTTTACCTTCCACCAGACTTCCGACGAAAGCAAATTTTATTCCTGCATTAAAAGGTTCTTTCTGAACCACAGTTTTCTCTGATTCTAAATACGTGGCCGTAAAAAAAGGTACTATGTTTTTGGTTTTATTTTTCCAGTCGCCATACACCAAAACCTTCATGTTTCGGGTCAAAAAAACATTGCTTACAATATACTTTTGCAATTTGTAAGTCCAGGGCTGTTTGCTTTGCGGATCCCAATTGCCGGCATATTTTGCTGTTTTTTCCTTGTGTGGAAATAAAACCTGAACGATACAGCCAATCAGCCCCATATTTCCGGGACATCGCAAATGAATGTGATCGGCTTTTTTCATCGCCCAAAAAACCCTCCAGAAAATAACGGGCAATTTAAATATGGCTTTTATTATCTCTTTAAAATTAGTAAGGCTAAAATCGGGAACTTCTTTAAAGTCGATTTTATCATGTTCGTACGGCAAGTCGATCAAGGTTGGACTTTTAGGGCCTAGCGGTGCGACCAGAATCAATTCATCAATATTTTTTAGCCAAACGTTCATTTCTCTCACGTAAGGCGCATAACCAAAATACTGGTTATCCTTCCAAGTATGGCTTACATGTGTGATTACAGCAAATTTCATTGGTTTTGGCACTAAAGCGTATTTTTTGTAATGTTCAATATTCTCCTGATATAATTTTTTGGGTGTAAGTAGTTTTCACTCCATTTTAAATTATTTTCTCCTACTTCCAGATATCTTTTACCTTCCAGTAAGTATTCGATTTTTTCCGGTAATTCTAAATAGGAACTGCGATTTTGAAGCTTTTCAAAGTTAGTATGTTCTTTAAAATCTTCTACAACTGTACGAAGAGGAGTGGTCACAACTGCTTTTCCAAATAGCAGATACTCTCCTATTTTCCATCCCGGAGTATCTTTCAAGCCGTCATCTGCTATCCCAATATCTCCGTTTCTTAAGGATTTAAAATATTCTTTTTTAGAGGTATGTTTTATATCTAATAGCAGTTCCGGGGCAATTTTCTTTGATAATTCATCGGGAAATAAACCCACTGAAACATTTTTGAAATTCTTTTTTATAATCCTGCAGGCTTCAATACGAAATTCGTTCTGGCTCGCCCTTCTTATTTTTTCATCCAGGTCAGCATTATTATCCGGATTCCATAGTCTCGAATGAAAAATGATTTTTCCGTTATGGTCATCAGTCTTTTTTGGAAAATCCCTTACGTCCATTGCATTATGCGACAAATTGGTAACCAGATTAAAGTAATCCATGGCACGGACAATTTCTGTGCGGTTTGTTTTATTTACCAGGTCTTTAAAATTCAACTTCATTAAAAGTTTTACCGCTTTATACGAGAAGTTCACCTGAAGATTCAACGGATGCACATTTCCTTTATAATCCTGAAACAGCAATGATCTCTTAAAATAAAAATCATATTTTTCCGGATTATCAAGGAATACACTATTATCTGAATAATCTAAAAAAATCATCTGATTGTTGTTGTGCAGTATAGCGCCGCCCGTAGCAATTTTTGTATTAAAAGAAACATCAAAAACCTCATTGTTTTCTTCACAATAGTGCAGTAATGAATACAGTATCATGTTGTGATGAGAAGTCCAGTAGGGTAATTCCAGTTTCATTAGAAGCTAATTAATATTATAGGTAAACCTTTGTGCAAGTCCTGCCCTGCACTCGTATTTTATCTTTTCCTGCCTGTCCTAAACATTTTATTGATCAGGTAAAGACTTAAAAAAATCCATATTCTGACGCGCTATACTCTCCAATCCATATTTTGCAAGAACGGATTGCCTTCCTGCCTGACCTATTGCTTTTGCCTTCTCTTTATTGGAAAAAATCCAGCTGATTTTTTCGGCAATATCTTCAGGGCTATACGGGTCGCATAATAATCCCGTTTTATAATTCTCTATCGTTTCCGGGCCCGGGCCTAATTGGGTAAAGATAACTGCTTTTTCCATTGCCATAGCTTCCGGTGCTACCAAACCCTGCGTTTCCATATGCGATGGAAATACACATACCGAAGCATTTGCATATACCTCAGGAATATCAGTAAAAGGTATCGCGCCATGAAAATAAATGTCTTTTGGTATCGCATCTCCTAAAAGAGGCAGCTCTTTTTCTTTAAGCATTTCCACATAGGAACTTCCATCCGGAAAAAACCAATCCCTGCCATAAATGTCTAATGTCGCGTCAGGAAAAGCTTTTTTTACGAAAGAAAAGCTTTGTATTAACTGGCGGACTCCTTTCTTTTCGCAGACTGTACCCACAAAAACAATTCTGGTTTCGGGCACTTCTGTTTTAATGGGTTGAAATAATTCCGTATTTATGGGATTATTGATATAAGCTAATGGTTTATTGTGATAGCTTAAATATTTTTCGGTATGCTTTTTTACGAACTGTGAAACGGCAATAAAAGCATCACTTTTACCGAAAGACCTTTTTTCCTGAAATCCTTTCCATTTATTGATTTTCCTGTTTTCACCTTCAGCGAAGAAATGATGTCCTCCATGAAGCCGGATGATGTATTTAATCCCTTTTATCTTTTTTATAAACGCAAGACCCAGTTCGGAAGCTTCAACAATAGCGATGGGATTTTCTTTATGAATTTCCTTTATCTTTTTATTAATGGCTTTAAAATTAAAATACCAGGAAATTATTTTTACGCTGCTTCTTTTCAGACGATAGATATGAACTCCGTCTGTAGTTTCCTCTTCATTATTTGAGGTATAGTTCAGGCCAACCACAGAAACTCTGATTCCATTTTTAATCAGGGCTACCGCTAAAGTTTTCACAAAACTTCCTATTCCGCCATGTGGAAATCCTTCTTTTGGATATTCGTTTGTCAAGAAGCAAATATGCATTTTAATGGGCTTTAAGGATTTGCTTTATTTTTGTCGAGGCATTTTGATACTCTTCCAGCACAATATTCTTCCATTCGATCATAGCCGGACTGCAATTCTTTTGCAACGTTACCTTTTCTACAATTTCCTGTTTATTGTTCAGCCAGATAACAGCGCTTTTATCAGGCATACTTTTAAAATGCTGAAATTGATAAATCGTGTTTACCGACCAGTCTTTCACCTTTTTCTGCTGCTGATCATAATTGATAAACACGCAGGGTTTATTAAACATGGCAAAATCAAAAGCCATTGTCGATCCGACATTTACAACGATATCCGAGTAAAAAGCAGTACTTATCAGCAATTTCACATCTTCAATTGAAGGGTACACTGTGTTCCATTCGTTTGCCGTATTAAAATACCACAAGGGCGCGGCTTCTTTTATAAGATCTTTATATTTTTTTACCACAGCATCATATCTGCCCGAAAAATCGACCGGACATCTTCTAAACAAAATCTGGTATTCATCCTGCAGACTGGCTTTTGTAAGCTCTTCTGCAATATCGTTCAGGTAAGCCGGATCATCGGGAGAGGTTTTGGTATCATCTCCGGAGAAACAAATGATTTTTTTATTTGGATCCAGGTTGTATCTTTTGTAGAACTTTTCTTTATCGATTCTGTTTTTTTCATCTGCATAAAACTCAAACTGAGGCGTTCCGGTAACCGCAATGCTCTTTACCGGAATTTCGGGATAATACAATTGTAATTCCTGTTTCATATAATCCGACCAGACCAGATAATGATCAGCCCTTAGGGCCATTCGTGCTTTAGGCAAATTATCCCAGGAATAAATTACCGCTGCCGTTTTAATTCCTAAGTCTGCTGCGGCTGCAAAAATACCGGCTACTTTTAAAGCCCGCTGATGGGAGCAGAAAACAACACTGGGCTGCACTTTCTTTAAAATTTCTTTGACCTCATCATAAAAAACATTCTGACGAATTGCTTTCTGATAGTGTTTTTCTAATTTCAGAATACCCGAATATTTCTTAAAAAACGAGGCTGCTGCTTCAATCAGCTTATAAAAAACCTTTTTCGAAAATGTATTTTGCTTCCAGTTCCAATTGGTCAGCAGGGAGGTGTTTTTTACTTTTTGTGTGTTGTGATACAACCTGCAAAGACAAATCAATTCTCTTAAAAATTTCTCTCTGGCGGATTCTTTATAAGCAGGAATAGTGATTTCGTCATCAAGGATAACATTGTCTTTAATGGCACTTACCGTTTCGGGATCAAAATTATGGAACAATACCAAATCCTCCTGCATGTCTTTAAAAACATTAGCATACAGGTAATTTCTAATTCCGACTCCATCTGGAAAGAGCAATAAAATTTTATCTTTCTCCATTCAAAAATTTACTAAAAAACAATACTAATTCGATCATTGACTTACAATTCCTAAAAACCGGGCCAGTTTATTTTTTGACAAAAAAGTCATTTATAATTCTCGCCGTAAAAAGCTTTGCTCCGGTATCGTTCATATGCCCGCAGGATGAGAAATATTTATCTTCAACTACCGCATTTTCATAGTTAAGAATTTCAGGATAAGCTTTTTTTACTTTATCAAAATAGTTCATTCCTTTCACATTCTCACACATTGGTGTCATTACCGCTATAAAATTAATATTATTGGCTTTGCAGAGCCCCTTAATTTCTTCGTAGTATTTGTTATGCGGAAGCGGATTCAGGTTTACAATGTCATTTTTCATATTTGCGCCTTTCGTTTTGAAAAGCGGGTAATATCCTAAATTATCGAGCATGGAAGTCTTTTTATGAATTACCGTAAAAAAAGCTTCTCTAAACCCGATTTTCCCATCGTACTTTATATATCTGTAAAACGGAATATAATACAACTCGTAGAAATCCTTTTCGTTTTCAAAATGTTTCTTTATCGTTTCGGAATTGTGGATGTACGGCAAAAACAAAGCTGCGATTCCTTCGGCTTTTTTTTCACCCGAAAGATTTAAATCGGCTTCCAGAATTACATTCTTAATAACGTATTTCCTTTCGATCATTAATTTCAGCATCAGTGAAGCCTCAAACAAATGGCCGCCGCTCATTCCGTAATTAAAAGCTTTCAACCCCTTATCTTCGAACATTTGTGCTACAAAATGGTTATTGGCACGAGAGGAGCCCAGAATTACCACATCGTATTTTTTAGCTTCTGAATTGAAAACCGTCTCCACTTTACCACGGTTTCGGGATTGCATAAAAACGGCTGTATACAAACCGTCCAGTACAACGGCTACCAAAGCGGTTATCACTATAATTTTGACCGTATAAATTAAAAACTTCTTCATTAAAACTGAAAATATATAAATTCTTTATAATCTGAATAGGTTCCAAGCGCCAGTATTGCTGCTATGGCCAATGCCATTTTCAGCAGGCTTCTTTTGCCCGAAAGCGGTTCAATTTTATTTCTGTTGTTCCATTCCACCAAAACAAACAGACCAATCATTAGCAGCAGTTCATAACTGTAACGTTCATTGTCTAAATATTGAAAACTAAAATCCCTGTTGGTAATGATACGTTTTAAATACAGGACAGCATCTGTTATCGATTTAGCTCTAAAAAAGACCCAGGCTATGCAGGTCAGAAAAAAAGTATAGAAAATACTGAGCAGCACTTTTGCCGAATCGAAATTAAATTTCAGCTGAATCGCATCCATATTGTTTCGGTTGCTGTTGGATAAAAGCAGGGGAAGGAAATAAACGGCGTTTATAAATCCCCAGACTACATACGTCCAGTTGGCTCCGTGCCAGAATCCGCTGACCACAAAAATGATAAACGTATTTCTGATCTTCATCCAAAGGCCACCTTTGCTTCCTCCTAACGGAATGTAGAGATAATCCCGAAACCAGGAGGATAACGAAATATGCCAACGACGCCAGAACTCGGCAATATCCCTTGAAAAATAGGGATAATTGAAATTTCGCAACAGGTCTAAACCAAACAGTTTTGAAACGCCTAATGCAATATCTGAATACCCTGAAAAATCTCCGTAAATCTGAAAGGCAAAATAGATGGCTCCCAAAATAAGAGAGAACGAATTCATGGAAGTGTAATGATCAAAAATAGCATTGGCGTAGATCGCGCAGGTATCTGCAATAACCACTTTCTTGACCAATCCCCAGATGATTTGGTAAATTCCTTCTTTTGCCACCTGAAAATCAAACTCCCGTTTTACTTTTACCTGCGGCAATAAGTGTGTGGCTCTTTCGATCGGGCCTGCCACCAGAAGAGGAAAATAGCTGACAAAGAGCGAATAATCTACAAAATTGTATTCGGCTTTTATTCGCTTGTAATAAATATCAATCACATACGATAATCCGTGAAACGTATAAAATGAAATTCCAACCGGAAGGATAACGTTCAAGAGAATCGGGCTTGCCTGAATTCCCACAGAGCCTAATAATTCTGAAAAAGAAGCGGCAAAAAAGTTATAATATTTAAAAATTCCCAAAAATCCCAAATTGACTATAATGCTAAGCCAGAACCAAAATTTCCGGCTTTTTTCAGACTTTCCTTTTTCGATCTGAATACCGGTATAGTAGTCCAGAAAAGTAGAAAAAACCAATAGAAATAGAAATCTCCAGTCCCAGCAGGAATAGAAGTAATAGCTTGCAATAATCAGTAAGGCATTTTGTGTGCTTTTGGTTTTATTGAAAACAAACCAATAGAGGAAAAAAACGACTGGTAAGAAAACAGCAAACGCTAAGGAGTTAAAAAACATAAATTAAATTAATTAGTAAAGTACAACGGCAATCTGTTTATTGCCACAATCGGATTATTACTTAAGCCATTTGGCAATGAAATCATGAATCGGGCTATAAAAATCCCCTACATTTTCTTCCACTTTTTCCGGGGGCCAGTTCCACCATTGTATTTTTTTCATTTTATCGATCGTATCGAGATCGTATTTCATTTTTACAATTGCTGCCGGAATACCTCCGACAACGGCATAATCCGGAACATCTTTTGTGACCACTGAACCTGCCAAAATGGTAACACCATCTCCTATTTTTACGTTGGGCAAAATTATGGCATTCATTCCAATCCACACATCATTGCCGATGATCGTTTTACTTTCCCCTGTTTTTATATTTTTTCTAAAATCAGACTGTGTTTGGTTACCAATAGGCAAATCTTTATCGACCAAATGATTAAAATGAGGAAAGCTTGTCACCTCACTTAACCGGTGATGGCCTGAATCTAATATAAAATGAACATCGTTTGCTATTGAACAGTATTTTCCAATCTCTAATTGCGAATTTTGATGCCACTGCCAGACAAATGCACCATTATGATAGGATTTATATCCCAGTGACACATTCTTTGCCTGATGCAGGTAGGTTTTATGCTGACCTTTCAGAAAGTCAAAATATCCTTTTCCCAAAAATATCCATGCTATTTTTCGCAAAAAATGTCTCATTTTACTTTTCGTTTATTTTGTTCTTTTAAGTGAAAGGCACTACCCTAAAAGTATCGTTGCCTTCATTAAAAATCTTTAAACTGCTTTTGGTGATTCAGCTGCCAAATATCGTTTTTCTTTAGTGAATCCAAAAATAATTCGCTGCTATTTCCCTGTCCAAAATCATTGGTTGCCACCTGAACTTTGTGTGAGTCTATAACTTTAAGGGCTTCTTTTATGCTTTCGTGCGAATAATCGGTATTGATAATATCGGCATGAACGGCCCTGTTCTGCTGACGAGTTCCGATATTAATGATAGGGATGCCGTAATACGGCGCTTCGCGAATTCCGGCGCTGCTGTTACCTATTATAAACTGACTGTTTTTTAGCAAGGTCAGAAAATATTCAAACCGAAGGGATGGAAAAACCCTGAATCTGGTATTTTGTTTTAGTCTTTCATAAGAATCCAGAATGAACTGGCTTCCCAAATCATTGTTGGGAAAAATAACCAGATAATTATGGTTGTCCTGCAGTAAACAATCGACAAAGGCTGTTGTGTATTCCTGCATGGCCTGAAATTCGGTGGTCACAGGATGAAACATTACGATAGCAAATGCTTCAAACGGAACCTCATAATACTTTTTGGCCGTTTCCAAATCAGGAAGTTTATCCGAAAACATGATATCAATATCGGGTGAACCAATGGTAAAGACAGATTCTTTTATTTCGCCCATCTGAATCAGCCTTTTCGCCGCCTCTGTATTCGATACGAAATGAATGTGGCTTAATTTGCTAACACTGTGGCGGATTAATTCATCTACGGTACCTGAAACTTCTCCTCCTTCAATATGGGCTACCAGGATATTATTCAAAGATCCCACAATAGCACCTGCGAGTGTTTCTACACGATCACCATGTACGACAATCATATCGGGATTGATAGTTTTACAATAATGGGATAATCCTTCGATGGTTTTTGCCAAAGTCAGATCCATTG
Source organism: Flavobacterium sp. ENC (assembly GCF_020991415.1). Taxonomy (GTDB): domain Bacteria; phylum Bacteroidota; class Bacteroidia; order Flavobacteriales; family Flavobacteriaceae; genus Flavobacterium. Next base: position 254,359 of record NZ_JAJMOY010000005.1, read on the forward strand.
TGGTTTCATGCGTATGATTTTCGAAAGTAAATACGTTTTTAAAATGGCAACGCTCAATTTCTATCAATGTATAACCATAAATTTCCTGAAGATGCATTCCGGTTACAAATACAAAAACTTCAAAATCCGGTTGTTGTTCCAGAATTGAAATCAATGATTTTATTTTGCCAAAATCGGCACGTGTTCCGGTTAGGAAAAGAATTTTTTTCATTAATTGGATACTTTCTTTTTTAACTCTTTACGGATTTCAAATTTGGTTTTCGAAATCAGAAAATCATTTTTATATTATTGAAAATCAGAAAAATCTAATTGTTCATCGTTTTCTATATCTCTCGTGGCTGCTTTTCCAATTAGATCATTGAAATGTTCCGCCAGGATTTTACCGGTTCCCGGACGTTTTACCCAAATATTTTCTTTAGATAATTTTTCTCCTTTTTTAATGGATGCGATCGCGCAAACTGTTGCAAAGGCAAAATCAATGGTGACTTGTTCTTCTAATGCCGGTTTTTTTGTCCCGCCACGCATTAGGGCCATTTCGGCGCTTGCTACAATTAATTCCCCGCAGGCTTTTTCATCCATGCTGCAAACAATATCCGGACCTGTTCGCTGCATATGATCTGTAAAATGCCGCTCTAAGATACTGGCTCCAAGAGCAACTGCACCCAGACAGGCATTGTTATTTAAGGTATGATCACTCAATCCGAATACTTTATCCGGAAAAGCCTGGTGTAGTTCTGTCATGGCTCCAAACCGAACCAAATGTATTGGAGTTGGATACAGGTTTGTGGTGTGCAGTAAAGCAACAGGAATTTGATGCTTATCGAAAATCGCTACGGCTTTCTGAATACTTTCTATGGTATTCATACCGGTACTTAAAATGACAGGTTTGCCAAAAGAAGCGATATGCTCTAATAAAGGATAATTGTTACATTCCCCGGAACCAATTTTATAAGCAGGTATGTCAAACTTCTTTAATCTTTCTGCTGCTGCGCGTGAAAATGGTGTCGAGATGAAAATCATTCCTTTACTTTCCACATAATTTTTTAGTTCTAACTCGTCCGCTTCATTAAGGGAACAACGTTCCATGATTTCATAAATAGAAACATCTGCATTACCGGGAATTACTTTTTTTGCGGCGCCACTCATTTCGTCTTCTACAATGTGTGTCTGGTGTTTTACCACCTCAACGCCTGCTCTGTGTGCTGCATCAACCATTTCTTTGGCAACGACAAGAGAACCTTCGTGATTAATTCCTATTTCGGCAATAACTAAGGGTGGAAAATCGGGTCCGATTTTTCTACCGGCAATTTCTATAAATGGGTTCATAAAGGAGTGGTATTTTTATATTATAATTGTTTTTGAAACAGATACGCCGCGTAATCCAAATCTTCCGGGGTATCAATATCAACTTGTGCAAAAATATGATTTACTTCGAACGGAAAAGCATTTTCCGAAATAATAATATCATTCCTGATTAAGGATGATTTTGTGATGTATACTAATCCGTTTTCAAAGAAAAGCGGCTCTAAATCCTGGCTTCTCTGGCCAATAGCATAATTAAACGGGATAAATTTCCGGTCTGTGATTTTTCCGAATTTCTGATGGTTTCTCGTAACCGTAAATAAACTGTCGAAGTTTCCTTTTTGATAGGCTTCAAAAGTTTCCGCTATCAGATTCTTTGGCCGTAACGGATTGGTTGCCTGAAGTAAAATCACATTTTCAACATCATTACTTTCAATAGCTTCCAAAGCATGTCTCAAAGCAGAAACCGTAGGCTCTAAATCCCCTGAAATAGCGGCTGGCCTGTCAATTACTTTTGCTCCGAATTGCAGTGCTGTTTTTTTTATCTCTTCATTATCTGTCGAAACATACACCTCATCAATTATGGCGCTGTTTTGCTGCGCATATAAAATAGAATGTGCCAGCAAAGGCAACCCACCCAACATCTGGATATTTTTATCGGGAATTCTTTTAGAGCCTCCGCGAGCCGGTATAATAGCGATAGTTTTCATTATTTTTTCTATATTTATTAAACTGGATTTTCAGAAAGCGTCAGCGTTTTCTTCTTTCCTTTCACTTTCTCCAAAATTGGTTTTTCAAAGCAGATATAAACAACCGAAGAAAACACAATCAAGATAAAAAGCCTGAGAAAAAATACAATAGTCGGATCACTTAAATGCAAATATTTGTTAACACTGTAAGCGCTTATTAAAGAGTAAACGGGATGCTGCAAAATATAAATTCCAAAACTGATTTCACCCAAAAAAACAAATATTTTATTCCTGAATAACTTGGTTATTATTCCATCGTTTAGGGAGATAAAGAATATAATGGGAATAAAAAGTACACTTAGTAATCCATTATGAAAATTTAAACCCAGCGGAAATTTTAATGCCAAAACCAACAAAGCGATCAAAATCAAAATTACAAAATCGTAATTCCTTTTTTCCTCTTTGAAATTCCGGATAAAAAAAAGTCCGGCAAGGTTCCCGATAAGGAATTCATTGAGATGCATTAACGGATTATATTGCAAAATGTCTTTGATCGTTCCTAATTGATTTTCTTCATAGACAAAAAAGAAGAGCTGAAAAATTACCTGACTCAAAATCCAAAACAAAATGATCGATACAGCAGTTCGTTTTAACGGTATTTTTTTGAAAATTCTATTGAACACAAAAGGGAATATGGCATAAAATAATAATTCAACAGACAAGGACCAGCCCGGCGGATTAAGCGACAAAACCTTACCCGGAATCCATGCCTGAATCATGAAAACATTCAAAAACAGACCTGAAAAATCGATGTTTTTTTCTCTGAACTGCAGAAAAAGCATAATCAGGATAGCTAAAAAGTATACCGGATAGATTCTGGCCACCCTGTTTCGAAAGTAATCTCCTGCTGAAATAACCGTTTTATTCCCGTAGGCTATTATCATCACAAAGCCTGACAGAATAAAAAAGTAACTGACACAGACGTCAGCATGACGAAATATAAAAGCAATGCTGTCATTCCTGAAAGGAAAACTTTTTCCACCATAATGAAAAACAACAACCGAAACTGCTGCAAGAAATCTGGTAAATGTTAACTGCTCGATTCTCATAAATTCAATTTGATTGCTTGCTAAAACCTGGTTTTTGCCTGATTAATAATCTGATTCATTTGTATGTTCCAATTTTCCATAGCATATAATTCTTCTGAAAATACGGGAAGCTTGGTATTTCCTTCCAAAAATTCATCTATGGCAGTTTCCCATTCAGAAAGAAAATGAGGGTTTTCGATTAATTTTCCGAGTTTTCCATGCTGCAAAACTTCGGGAACACCTCCCATAGCTGATGCAATACAATAATTTCCACAATGTAAAGCTTCTATCAGGCTAAGGCCAAAACCTTCCTGACATAAAGTAGGAAAGAGATAACAGTCTGAGGCCTGGTAATATTTTGGAAGCTCATCATTTGGAATTTTGCCCAGAAAAACCACTCCTTCCATTTTTGGTCTCGGATCACAGCCAATGACTACTAACTGTATATTTTTTTCAAGTGAATATTTCTTTTGCCAGAGTTCTAACATTAAGTGCAGTCCTTTTTTTGGCCGGTCTTGTGAACACCAGACAAAAACTTTCTTATCTCCAAAACCTAATTGTTCTTTTAGTCTGATTTTTTCGGCTTCGGAAATTTTCTTAAATCTCTTGGTATCAATTCCGTTATTTAAAACCGAAAAATGATCCGGCAGTATTGCAACGCTTCTTTTATGAGCTTCATAACTATCATTTGTCAGTACAATCATTTCGTCAATGATTTCGTAAAAATCCTGCCATGCGCCTGGTTTTACGTATGGTGAAAAACCGTGGTAAAAAAACTGAATGTAGCATTGTTTTTCAATTCCCTTTAAAGTAAGGTGTTTTTTTAGTGCTTTTATCATTCCGTAATTATCGACAATCTGGATAATGTATTTTTGACCGGGAACCATTATCTTATCAAGAGCCTGAAAATATTCAGGATTTTTGCGTTTCAGAAACTTTCGTTGCAGTTTGTGCCAAAAGGTAAGTTTTGTAAAACTGTATTGTATTCCTTCAAATAATTTCCCGGGTTTCGGACAGACAATACAATCGATTTGGTGCTTGTTCTCCAAATAATTTTTATAAAGCGTCGTCCAGCTCCCGATTTTTGAAAATGGAAGAGGTGATTGAGAAATCAGGATTACTTTTACAGCATCATTCATATTTCTGAGTATATTTTATGACTTCCTCGTTAGAAAGGCCTTTCAGTTTAAGGCAATAATACCATATTTTTTTTTGAGTAATGATCCTTGCGAATACTTTATATTTTAATAAAAATGCGATTTTTGAGGACTTGACTTTCCTTAAAGTTATGGGTGCATTCGGGAAAAAATCGTTTGGTTGTATTTCTTCCAAAGTTTTCTGCATCCATTTTTCTTCTACATTTCCTAAATGGTAAGCAAAATTATCCTCGGTTGAAAGTCTCCACATTCCTTTTTTGACCACGGGAAGATCTAGCAATTGGGCTTCGCTGTCACCGCCAAGCATAAAATTGGAGTATTTGATATCCATATTTTCGAAAACTTCTTTTCTATAAGTAGCCAAAAAATGTCCTGCTCCAAGAACAGCTTTAAAATCGCCATTAGCAACCGTAAGATATTTTTCGAGGTGAATGTCACTGTACATATCTGGATTTCCAACGCTGATGGAAAATGCTTTTAAAGCCGTAGGATTTTTAACTTTTGTAAATTGAAGTGACTTTGAAAACAGAAGTTCAAACCAAATATTAAAGGTATAATTTTTTAGTGATTTTGAAGATGGGGTTGGACAAACTGCTCCTGTTTTTGGAAACTTCTCAAAAACGTGATAAGATTCTTTTTGCCAGTCTTTTAAAAAGAGTACATCACTGTCAGCAACTGTTACAAAGGTAAAATCATGTCCGGAGAGGCCTTTTAGGACGGCATTTAGTTTTCCTATATTCGTAGCATTTATTACCTCCTGTATTTTTCCGGTTTTTTGAAGACCGTTTAAATAGTCAGCCACATCAGTATTGCTGCCATTATTAACAACCGTAATGTATGTTTTTTGATGAACCGTTTTAAATAAAGATTCCAGGCAATAGTGCAAAATCTTAAAAGCATCTTTAAAATAACCTTCCTCATCCGGTATATAAATTGGAATTATAACCTGATGAAAAAAATCAGTGGCTTCTTTTATCTTGTCTTTATTTGGATTGTAACCAACTCGCATAGTATAGCTTTATTTTTAAGCACATTATCCCCACGTTATATTTTCCTTTATCTTCCTGGCCGGATTCCCGGCATATACGGCATTCGGATCTTCCAGGTTTTTAGCGACTACGGCATTGGCCGCAATTACTGAATTTGAAGGTATTCTGGAGCCTTTTAGTATTGATGCCCGGCATCCAATCCAGACATTATCTTCAATTACTATTTCTTTGGGATGATTCATGATATTTTTTTCTTCATCCCAGATTTTATGGTGATCGGAGTCCATGATCAGGATATCCCACGACAATAAACAATTATCACCAAATTCAATTCTTTTGGAACAAACAATCTCACTTTCGGCAGTGATTGTAAATTTATTTCCAAAAATTACTTTTGCATTTTTAGCAACGCTGACTTTTGAACCTTGCCCGAAGGCGGCATTTCCTTTAAAAACCAACTCACCAGATATTTGGAAAATTGATCTGGAAAATTTCTCATCAAAGATATCTCCTTTTCCATAACCTATTTTCACAAGACCGTAACGTAAAGGACATTCAAACCTGATGCTTCCTCCTTCCTTCAACTTAAAAATCGCGTTTTTGGAAATCAGAACCGGAAACTTAATGGCGTCTTTAAATGGAAAATATCTAAAATTAAAGCAAGTAGTTTTCCAATTTTCCTTCACCAGGCGCTTACACAAGAAAATAGCTGTGTTAATAAAATTATTCATCTTTTCCAGTAAAATAGTTACACAGACCATAAACGGGTCTGAGATATAAATCGATCTTATTTATTTTAACCTGATTTTGAGGGTGAATCTCATTCCACATTTTTGCCGCACTTAGCAATAATTTCCTTGCGATTTTATGAAGTACAAACGGGTTTGTGATTCCCATTTTTTTAAAATTAAAAAACATTTTTTCGTGAAGGCCGATGTATTTTTTGCGTTGGAGGGAAAGCCGGTCCGCATTATCATATTCTCTGTAATAGGCCAGCGGCTCGTTGATGTACTGCACCTTATGTCTGTAAAACATACGCTGATAGAAATCAACATCTTCGCCTATTTTTATGCTCTCGTCAAATATTAAATCAGGTTGAAATACTTCCTTTCTGATTAAAGGAGTAGGCGATTTAACCACCCACACTCCCAAAGCGTTCCAGAAAACATCACCGGAACGTTTATGAATTTTGTTCTTTGAAGCCCCAAAATATTTTCCCGTAGCTGTTCCTTTTTCATCTACCACAGCAACAGAAGAATGAACACAGTCAACGGAAGAGTTCTCTAATAATACGCTGACCTGCTTTTCAATTTTAGAAGTTTCCCAAAAATCATCATCGTCCAGGAACGCTATAAATTCTCCTTTTGACAGCTTGATTCCATAATTTCTTGCTGATGACAATCCTCCGTTTTCTTTGAAATGGTACCTACAATTCGGGAATTCGGCGCAGATTGCTTCCGCATAATTCGGGGAAGATCCGTCATCAATTACCAGTATTTCAATATTTTTATAGGATTGCCCCACTACCGACTGAATCGCATTTTTAAGATATTCACTACGATTGTAGGTGGGGATAATAACAGTTACTAAAGGCGTCATTTGTTTAAAATTTTTGAAATGATAAACTGAACCAGTTTATAAAAATATAGCCCTGTTAATTTTTTGTCCGACTGAATCTCCTGAATACTTGACGCATTAAAAAATTCTTTCTTATTGGTCCAGATATAATTTTTTATATAATGGTCGATAAACTGTTCGTACTTTTCAGTTTGCCCGAAATAATTTAAATAACCGGCTTTTTCGTGGTAAACGTTTTCTAATTTATTTTTTTGCAAATAAGAAGAGGTTGATCCTTCATGCCTTCTGAAAAAATTTAAATTCTTATTTAAAAACGCAAAAGAATTGTTTTGCACTAAATAGGACCAGAGAAAAATATCCGAACACAATCTGTTCTGAAAAAGTACAGCCGGAATTTCAGTTTCAGGCTTCCTGAAAACAACGGAGCTTCCATTGGTAATATAAGTATCAAATGGCATTGGGTTTAAAAAAATTTCCTTGTCCATAATTCTATATTCCCCTGCCGGTGTATTGAGGTCTTTTGTCCTGTTTGCTGAATCGTAAATTACAGTGCCATTTTCAACATATTTACTACCGCAAAAGGCTAATGAAGCGGTACTATTGACCTCTAAAATATTCACTAATTCTTCCAGAAATCCGGGTTCTGAATAATCGTCTGTTTCGGCAATCCAGATGTATTTTGTTTCGGCCAGTTCTATTCCTTTTTGCCAGGAAAAATAGCCGCTGCCCGAGTTCGATTCATTAACAATAAAGTACCTGACGTTAAAATCCGGATTGCTGTTCAGGAAATCAGTGATGATCTGAACACTGTTATCGGTCGATTTATCGTCAATTATAATCGCTTCCCAGTCTTTATAGGTTTGATTAGAGATACTTTCTAATCGGTCCGTTAAAAACGCACTGTGATTATAACTGGGTAGTATGATGGAAAGCTTTGCCATTTATTTTGCCTTAAGTCGTACTACTAGTTTAAAAAAAGATCTGGCCGGTTTTAAGAGACCTATTTTTTTTAATCCTTTTTTTATCATTAAACCGGTCTGATAGCTGTTTGACTTTTTGAGTTCATTTAATTTAATCCGGAAATTTTCATTTGCATCATAACATCTTGAAATTAAATCGAAAGAAAACCTGTAATATTCGTCATAGCTTAGTATTGCTTTAAAGGATTCCAAAACCTTTATTCTGTTATCGTCAATACCAAGCGTCATCATTCTGCTTAAAGGGTTAATTCTATAGAATGCTAAAGGTTTATCAATAAAAACGGCCTTGTTTGTCGCTTTAAAAAGACTGACCCAAACGACCCAATCCTCTTGTGCTGACAGATTTTCAGGAAAACGGATGGTTTTAAATAAGGCTGCATCAAAAAAGCCGCACTGCATCTGAAGTGAAAAAGAAACATTCCACTGAAATAAAAAGCCTTCCACATTGAAAAAGGATTCATCCAAAACACAAAATGGCGGCAAGGAAGCCTCCTGATGGTCAACAATCATTCTGAAATTGGAAATAACTATTTTGACCTCCTTATTCTCCGGTAATTCTAATTGAAGTAATGATAATTCCAGTTTGGTTTTCTCTAAAATATCATCTGAATCCAAAAATTGGATAAAGGCTCCTTTTGCCGCTTCAATCCCGAAATTTCTGGTACTGCTGACACCTCCGTTTTCTTTGAATAAATAGACAAAACGGGAATCCCTGTCCGCAAATGTTTTTGCGACTGCTGCCGTATTATCGACACTTCCGTCGTCAATGATTAAACATTCCCAATTGGAGAAGGTCTGATTACGGACGGACTCTAGTGCTTCACCTAGATACTGCCCCTGATTATAACAAGGAACAATAATGGAAACTAATGGATTCATTGATTAGTTGTCAATTGATTAAAGAAAAGATCGTATTGATTGGCAATCTTTTCCGGTTGGAATAAATTCTTCTTTTCTGTATATTCTTTGGTTTTAAAGAAGGCTGTTTTTTTGGAATCTAAAACACTTTTAATCACCTCATCGTAATTTTTTTTCTCCAGATCTAATACCGAAAAATCGAAAAAACGGGCCACTTCTGTGAGATTTCCCACTTTTGGAATGATCATCGGTTTATCAAAAGTAAGCCCAAGATATAAATTTCCCGAATTCAGATTTCTGATTCTCGGTATTATAATCAGGGAGGAATCTTTTACCAGATCGACCATATAATCGTAATCTAAAAATTTATAGCCAAAAAAGTACTGATTTTTACGAAGCGGAAAACAATATATTTTTTCTGCAATCTTTTTGTATATTTTCCGGAAACGATACGGAAAATAAGACGGTCTGTTTACAAATTGAAACATATTCGGAACGATCAGGAATTTATTTTTTAAAGGGATTTTCCTGAAAATTTTTAAAATCAATTTGGCTTCTTCATCAGATCTGATGGCCCCAATAACCGAAACTATATATTTATCTTCTAAATTTAACTGAAATCTTTCCTTAAAATCTGCCGTCTGGTAATCTCCCGTCAGACTCCCGTATAACGGATGATATATTACTGTGTGTATGCAATTAACAGAAAAAAGAGGTGCGTACTTTTCTAAAGAATAATTTCCTAAATGAATAACGCCATCGGCATGTTTTTGAATCAGTCTGAACAAATCAATAAATTGGTTTTCTTCATCATAATGTGATTCTATGTCATTTAAAGTGAAAACAATTTTTGAATGCTGTTTCCATTCTAAAATCTTCTTTTCGAAATCTATCAGTTGTTCGGCTGTTGGAATAACCCAATTAAAGATCGCTTCCGGAAATTGGATATTTACAATTTCATAAGAACTTTTATACTCCTTAAAATCACCAAAAATAAAATTACAATCCGAAAAAAAAATAATTTCATCCAGGTAAATATTTCTATCCTTTAGATGGGGAACAAATACTTCCATAAATTCTTCATTTTTTTTCTTTTGATTCTTCGGTAAAGAAACTCAATTGTAATTATTTCTGTCAATCTAAATTTGAATTTAAAACATTCCTTACACAAAAATTTTATTTTGGTAAAGTCCGAGATATTCCCAAAAATATTGATTAGCTGCGAATGGGCGTATTGTTTTAGTCTTTTATTTTCAACCTTAAAATTAACCTGCACGAAATACAGGAATAAAAAGAGGCTCTTTACTTTTAGCCGGATGTTTTTTAGATTCGAAGGTTCAGAAGAGATATTGATTCCGCTGAGTCTCCAATAAACATTTGCCGATTTGATATAATGAATTCCGTTATTTTTACTAAAAAAGAGCCAGGTCGCATAATCGGAAAACCAGGCGAGCGGAAATTCAACAAAGCCCTCATTAGAATTATAAATAGCTCTGCTAAAGATAAATTCACTTGCAGTGATCGTTTCTTTCATCGACAGCATCTGATCCAGCAGCTCTTCCGGCGTTTCAAAGGCTGTATGCTCAAAATTTGACCCCTGCAATTGTCCGTCCTTGTCTATAATGCTAAGATTAAACCGAATTAAATCGACTTTTGCTTTTTTCAGTTCCAAGAAAGTATAAAATTCCTCTACTACATTACTCCCCAAAACATCATCATCTCCTAACAGCATCAGCCATTTTTCTGCTGTAGAAAGTGCAATACAGCGTTCCCATTGCCGGGTTAACGAAATACTGCCCAGGTTATCCTCAAATCGATGATAAACAAAATCAATTTTTTCGTTGTATTGCGCTAATAAAACCGAACAATCTTCCGTGCTGGCATCATCACCGATATAAACCCTAAACCGCTTATCTGTTTGATTCGCCAGTGATTCTAAGGCAGCCTCAAAAAAAGTAAGTTTGTAATACGGAATTATTATGGCCAGCATGCTATTTTAAGTTTAGGAATTCTTTCCAAAAAACGGTGTGATATTTATTTTTGGGAGCTATTAAAAATAGTTTAAGCCAGATTCTTAAGGCCAGGAAAGGCCTTTTATAAGTAAACGACAGATAAATTATTTTCTTAGCATTTTCAATCTCCAGAACCTTAAGTTCTTCCTTTTGCATTTTATTTACTGCAAGAGGCAATATCCTGTTATATAAACGATGTATTTTCAAAGTTGATTGTACCCAATCGCCGCTTAATTGCCCTTCGGATAAATGTTCTACCAAAAATTGGTTCGTAACGACAATCTTTTTATTGTTCCGTTTCACATTAAACGAAAGATCTAAATCATAGTTATGAAAACCGCCCAGCTTTTCATGAAACAACAATGCATCAGCTTTACGCATTGCCATAAAAACACCATCAATAGCTACCACTTCTTCTACAGCTTTATCTTTCCAGCCCACATACCAGTTTTCAATCGCCCCGTTAGTAAGATGCTGCCTTATATTGATGATCCTGTTTTCTTCAGGACAATCCCACCATGCGGAAGGCATTTTGGTTTTGACTGTTGCTCCTGCTATACCAATTAGTCCAATTTTTTCGTCAGCTGCAAAAATTGACTCAATAACCTTTCCCCACCCCGGAGTATGGAATACAATATCGTCATGAATAAAACACAGATAAGTTCCGGTGCTTTTCTGGATCCCTAAATTATAAGCTTCAAAAATAGAATATTCATTTTGCGAGTTATCGATTACAAGTAATTCATATTCAGAATCAATTGTATTTTTTATATTCTCCTGAAAATCCGTAGCGATTTGTTTTGTCCGGGAACAAATGATTATTGACAGCATTTATTTTGAGAGTATCTTCTTTATTTTTTTTAGAAACATCTTTGGATTCTTATAATAAAAACCTAACATTTTAATTTTAATAAAAATAAAATGACGGGAAACGAAGGCATCTTTATAATTTGATTCCATCTTTTCGTCATAATAGGACTCCACCAAATTGTAATGTTCGGTGACAACCCGTATTTGTTTTTCTAAAATAATTCTTTTAATATTTTCATCCTTAAGGTATCCAATCATGCAGGAATACATTTTGACGTTATTATTGGCAATATCTAAAGCGGACATTCTGGAAATTACCCCAACGTTATATCTATAGACTGCCATTTTATCCTCTAAATATTTTAGTTTCCCGTAACCGGCAAGAATAATATAAAGAAAATAATCTCCTATTGGAGATAATCGAAACTCAAAAGGAAGACTTCTGAATACATTTCTAAAAACTACAGAAGGCGTGTGTATATAATTTCCAAGTCTTGCTAAAGTTTCTAAGGTTTCATGGTTTTCCGGAACCTTTGTAATAAAATCATCATCAATTGTTCCGTCTGGTCTTAAAATTTTTATGGGATGAAAGCACAGCACATAATCCGAATTTGCTTCTAAAAAATCAACCTGTTTTTGTAGTTTTAAAGGGTCTGTCCAATAATCATCTCCTTCACACAGGGCAATGTATTTTCCCATGCACTGATTAAAGGCAAAAATGCCGTTTTCCTGCATTCCGATGTTTGCATCCTGCCTGAAATATTTGATCCTATGACCCTGAGAATGGTTTGTGATAATGTCATTAATTATTTCCGGTGTACTGTCGGGTGAGCAGTCATCAGCAATAATTAATTCAAAATCAAAATTCGTCTGCTGCATTAAAACTCCTTCTATAGCCTGCTTTATATAAAGTTCATGCTTAAAAGTAATCATATTGACTGAAACAGTCAATTCATTATTTTCCATTGCTACAAGAGTTAAATTTTATCATAACATACATTAGACACTCAAATAAAATAAGGCTTATTTTTCGATACTATTTTTCCATTGAAATTGCGGTTTAATATAACCCGGTTCCCTGCCCATGTAGGTTCCTAATTCCCTTCCGGAATCCACAACTGTAAAAGAAATGATATCACTTTCGGTAAAAAGTAATTGTCTTGAATCTTCAATGATAAAGAGCGATAAAAAATATTGTCCGGATTGAAAAAAAGAGGCCGGAAAATCACAGCTGATATTGTTTAGTCCGGTTTCCAGAGAAAATGATCCGGCATTCGAAAAGGAAAACATCGCCTCACCCATTTCATTATATAAATGATAGGTGATATGATAGCGTTCTGCATCTTTAACTTTTAAGTCTAATTTCGTCGTAAGGGTGATGATTTCTTTTTCCTGCAGTAGTTCATGCGAAGTTCTCCCCGGATTATTTAATGAAATTTCATTTAGTTTAAAGATGGGAAAATCATGCTCTTTTCCAAACGTTTTTAAATTCATTGCTTCAGGATCACCTCCAAGATAATAACTTACGGCATTTTCTATATCACCTTCAAAAACCACCTTTCCGTGCTCTAAAATAATTCCTTTATTACACAAGCTCTTTACCGCTGCCATATTATGACTCACAAACAAAACGGTGCGTCCCTGTCCTTTCGAGATATCCTGCATTTTTCCGATCGCTTTCTTTTGGAATTCAGCATCACCAACAGCCAAAACCTCATCAATTACTAAAATTTCGGGTTCTAAAAAAGCTGCAACTGCAAAGGCCAGCCGAACCGTCATTCCGGAACTGTATCTTTTTACAGGCGTGTCTATATAACGTTCGCAACCGGAGAATTCTATAATTTCATCCAGTTTTGAAGCAATTTCCTTTTTGGTCATCCCTAAGATGGCGCCGTTTAGAAAAATATTTTCACGACCGGTCATTTCGCCATGAAAACCCGTACCCACTTCGAGAAGTGAAGCAATACGTCCACGTGATTTTATACTCCCGGTGGTTGGAGCGGTTACCTTTGATAATATTTTCAGAAGTGTCGATTTTCCTGCTCCATTTTTACCAATAATGCCTAATACCTGTCCACGCTCCACCTCAAAATTTATGTCCTGTAATGCCCAGACATATTCGGAAACTGCTTTGGTAGAACGGTCATTAGTATCCCCAATTTTAAGATAAGGATCTTCTTTTCCGCGTACCTGATGCCACCACCTGTTTAAATCGTGGCTTAAAGTTCCTGTTCCAACCTGACCTAACCGATATTGTTTAGAAATATTTTCGGCCTTTAATATGATATCTTTTTCCAATTGAAAAATTATAAGTTTTGTATTTTTAAAAAAATGAATTAAACAGTGTCAATAAAGCTTTTTTCCGTTTTATTGAAAACTAAAAGACCAAGAAAAAATACTACTATGGTGATAATCGTAGTGTAACACAGTCCTAAAATTGATATTTCGCCCACATTTAAAAGCATATATCTGGAGGTTTCTATAATATAGGCCAGGGGGTTATACTCTACAATCCAGCCATAACCCGGCAGTTTTTGTTTAATTAATTCCATTGGATACATTACTGCTGATAAATACATAAGCAACTGTATTCCGAAACCAATCAGGTAGCTAAAATCACGGTATTTTGTAACCAGTGAAGAAATAAACATTCCCAGTCCCAAGCCCAGAATTCCCATCACCAAAATAAGAAGAGGAAAAAGCAGTACTGAACCATTTAAACTCAGGTCTTTCCCCTGAATATAGTAGTAACAATAAAAGGCTATGAAAATAAAAAACTGTATCCCGAATTTAATCAGATTAGAAATGACAACTGAAAGAGGCGTTATAATTCTGGGAAAATAGACTTTACCAAATATCCCGGCATTGGCTTTGAAGGTATCAGAAGTACCGTTCAGACAAGCTGTAAAATAATTCCAAACCGTTATACCTGCCAGATTGAACAGGAACGGAGGTACATTGCCGGTATTGATTCCGGCAACATTATTAAATATTATGGTAAAGGTTATTGCTGTAAACAAAGGCTGAATAAGATACCATAAGGGCCCTAATACGGTTTGTTTATAAACTGTAATAACATCCCGTTTTACAAAAAGAAATAGTAAATCCCGATATTGCCAGACTTCTTTAAGATTTAGGGAGAAGAATTTGTTTTTGGGTGTTATTTCAAACAGCCAGTCATTTGTAGTATTTGTATTGTTCATTTTCAGTGGTATTACAATTAAATTGCAATATTATTATTTAAGATAGAGAGGGGGCTTCCTTACTATACGTGCAATTAACAAGATTTTTAGTCTTGTAAAAATTATTTAAAAAGCAAAAAGGCGTTTTTAAAAAACACCCTTTTATATCTCTTTAAATTAAAGCTTAACAGTCAAAATTAGTTATCCAAAACTTCAAAAGCCGAATTCATACTTTTGAATTCCGGAACAATTTTTTTCATCTTGGCTACAATATCATCATTGTCATAAAAATCTGCAATTTCGATCAGTTCATCAATCTCAATATGGAGGTTTTCATATTCGTCTTGTATTTCCTGAGCGATCATGATTTTATTATGATAGGTAGGCAATGTTTTGGAAGTATCATTTAATAATTCTTCATATAATTTTTCTCCAGGTCGCAAGCCGACAATTTTTATTTTTATTTCCTTGTCAGGAATAAAACCTGCCAGTTTGATCATCTTTTTGGCTAAGTCAATAATTTTAACCGGTTTTCCCATATCAAAGATGTAGATCTCTCCCCCGTTACCCATTGCACCGGCTTCTAATACTAACTGGCATGCTTCGGGAATCGTCATAAAATAACGAATAATATCCTGATGTGTTATGGTAACCGGTCCTCCGGCAGCAATTTGTTTGGTGAACAAAGGAACCACTGATCCGTTTGAGCCTAAAACGTTACCGAAACGGGTGGTAATAAATTTCGTTACTACCTCAAAATTCTCCTGCTGGTTTTTTAAGAATAAAGACTGAACGTATTTCTCTGCAATTCTTTTACTGGCCCCCATAACATTGCTGGGATTAACTGCTTTGTCAGTAGAAACCATCACAAATTTTCGGACATTGTATTTGCATGATAAATCGGCTAGGTTTCTGGTACCTTTAATATTGGTCAGAATGGCTTGTGCCGGATTTTCTTCCATTAAAGGAACGTGTTTGTAGGCCGCCGCATGATAAACAACATGAGGGTTGTATGTTTTGAAAACCTTTTCAAGTGCTTTTTTGCTTCTCACATCTGCAATTACCGCCACAATTTTAGTTTCAGAATCAACACTTAAAATTTCTAAGCATAAATTATGGAGTGGTGTTTCGGCATGATCTAAAATAATAATTCTCTTAGGGTTAAATCCCAGTACCTGTCTTACTATTTCACTTCCGATTGATCCTGCTGCGCCTGTAATTAATACCGTTTTATCTTTTAATTGTTTTGAAATAGATTTACTATCCAGGACTATTGGCTTTCTTTCCAGTAAGTCTTCAATTTGTATATTTTTTACTTTTTGGGAAATCTCTTTTTGATTTTCCCAGTCGGAGATTAATGGTACTGTATAAACTCTGTAGTTAAACTCTAAGCATTGGTCAACAATAATTAATTGTTCCTCTTTAGACAAACTTTTATCGGCTATAATGACACCTTCTGCTGCTACAGATCGCATAAGGGCCGGTAATTTTTTTCTGAGAATCAAAATAGGAAGATCAAGCATTCGCTTAGAGGCATTCTGATTATTTTTATCTACAAAACCAACAATTTTAAATCTTGACGGAGTTTCAAATTTTAAAGCATTGGCTACTGAAATAGCATTGGCATCCGTCCCGTAGATAACGGTCCTGATTAGTTTAGAATTTGTTTTTTCAGAGAAATATAATTCGAAAGTTTGTTTTACAATAACGCGATATAAAAACAATCCGCAAAAAGACAGCACCAGATTAATAAAAAGGGCCGTATTTAAGAAGGCTTTGTGCCCGACATATAATTCAAAAACTAAATTTAAAAACAAGAAAAACACTAAAACGGACATCTGCGAAAACAGCAGTTTTATTGCATCAATATAAGAGGAATGCCTGATAATACCCGAATAGGTTCTAAACAACCAAAAGAAAAACACATTTACAAAAATGAGGCTGCCTACGAAATAAAAATGATGTGAAGTTATGATATATCCTAATGCCGTACCTTCAAACAGCATATAGGTAAAAGTAAAAGAAAAAATCAGGACCATTACATCTATTCCAACAATAATCCACCTTGGCAAATAGCTAAGATTATTTATATTGGCTCTTAAATTTCTTGGCGAAAGAAAAGTATGCAGGAAATCCGTGACTTTGGTTTGTTTATCTGTATTCAATTTGGTTTTGCTTTGATAATCTTAATTGTAATTACTACAAAAATACAAATTAAAGATATTAAAAATTTCTTTTCATTTAAAAATAACATGTGTAGTTCTTATCATATGTTATAAAAAACTGACTTAAACTGTGTTTTTATAAATAAAAGTGAATACTATTTATAGATATCAAACAAATTCAATCTATTCTACTCGAAAATCTGAAATACTTGATTTATGACCTCTTTAATTCTTGCTTTTTCCGGACTACTTAAGCTGGTCCCTGATGGCAGACACAAACCCTTTTTAAATAAATTTTCAGAAACAGTACTTCCGTAGTACGGATATTCAGAAAACAGGGGCTGTAAATGCATGGGTTTCCACAATGGCCTGGATTCTATGTTCTTTTCTTCAAAAGCCTGCAATAAAATCGTTCTGTTAACGTTGGAATTCGGTTCTACTAAAATAGTGGTCAGCCAATAGTTTGAATCATAGTCGGTATTTAAATTTTCGAAAACAGTTATTCCCTTTATATCTTTAAATACGTTAACGTAAAAATCGTGAATTTGTTTTTTAACTTTTAAATTAGCATTCAAAATTTTCATTTGTCCTCTTCCGATTCCGGCACAAACATTACTCATTCGATAGTTATATCCAATTTCACTGTGTTGGTAATGAATCGCTTCATCTCTCGACTGGGTCGCGTAAAAAATTGCTTTTTCTTTGAGATTTTTAGCGTGAGTAATAAGGGCACCCCCACTGGAGGTTGTAATAATTTTATTCCCATTAAAGGAGAAAATTCCAAAGGTTCCAAAAGTACCGCATTTTTTACCTTTGTAATAACTCCCCAAGGCTTCGGCACTGTCCTCAATAACCGGGATTTCATATTTATCTGCAATAGCATGAACCTCATCAACCTTATATGGCATTCCATATAAATGTACTGCTATAATTGCTTTTGGTTTTTTGCCTTTAGCTATTCTGTCTTTAATTGCAATTTCGAGGCTTAGCGGACAAATATTCCAGGTTTCCGCTTCACTGTCTACAAAAACAGGGGTTGCTTTCTGATATAAAATAGGATTAGCGGATGCAGAAAATGTCATGCTTTGACAAATTACCTCATCTTCTGCTTTAACACCGAGTAAGATCAATGCTAAATGAATGGCAGACGTTCCTGAATTTAAAGCCGCTACCGAAACATCATCCTGTAGAAATTCCTGCAAATCATTTTCAAAATCATTCACATTTGGACCACCGGAGGTAATCCAATTATCATCTAAAGCTTTCTGAATATACTTTTGTTCTTCGCCGCTTAATTGTGGCAATGACAAAAAAATTCTTTTATCAGTCATTAATTTTCCAATAATTTGAATCATATCTAACATCATCTTCACTCACATCTGATAAAGGTAAAGTTGAAAATGAGATTAATTTCGAGTCGCTTTCCAAAGACTCTATAGCATTCGCATATCCTGCGGGAATATGAATAATTTTACTGTCTGAAGCACTTGCAAATACCGTTTCAATAACCAAATCCTTTGAGGGTTGTTCCCAATTATCAATTTTCACAAAATGGATTTTAAAAGATCCGCTGAGACAATAGAAATTTTTAGCATCCAGTTTATGTCCCTGCCATGCCCTGACCGGATTTGCATCAGAATTACTTATGATATAAAACCTTTCAATGTCTCTGAAACTAAAATCATTTACATACGAAATAGTTCCTCGATGGTCTGAAAAATTCCCTCCCTGAATTATTTTAGGTTCCATTAGCTAATTTTTAAACTTGCTTTACGAATCAGGTAAAATTTCAATGAATATACTAAAATGAGTGGTACGATAATTACAACAAAAAGTGTAACTGTTTCCAGTTTATCGTAGAAGAATATAACTATGCCCGAAATAATGCTTTGTGTTATGGCATAAATTAAAGATACAATACGATGCTGGATTTTATATTCGTTGCTTAATATCTGGTAGAAATGAAGCCTGTGTGCTTCAAAAATATTTTGTTTCAGGTACAATCTATGTAAAATTGTACAAATCGCATCCACTCCATAAACTGCTAAAAACAAAAGCCATATAATTGAATTCGTAATTAATATCAATTTCAGGATGAGGAAAATAACCCAGAAAGCTATGGCAATACTCCCAACATCACCGGCAAAACATTTCGCTCTTTTTCTATAATTAAAAAACAAGAAAACAAGACTAGCCAGCATAGCATAAATTATGAAACTTGCATCGGTAAAAAGCTGGATATTTTTATTTACATACCATAGAGATCCCATAACCACTAAGGTATACAAACCGGTTATGCCATTGATACCATCCATGAAATTATATGCATTGATAATTCCGATAGCAAAAATATAGGCCAAAACAATGGCGATCGGATGTAAATTAACAAACACCCCTAAATCATAAAAAATCAAACTAATAGCCAGAAAGTGAACCGATATTCTGATTTTAGTGGACAAACTTTGAATATCATCCCAAAAGCTTACCAGAGTTACCAGCGTAATTCCTGTAAAGAAAAAATAATTGTAAGGTATATTTTGAGCAAAATAAAGCAACGCCGCAAACCAAAAAATGATGCCTCCGCCTCTTAATGTAATTTCGGTATGAGAACTTCTTAAGTTTGGTTTATCAATAATATTAAAGCGATCGGCCACTTTAAAATATACCAACTCAATTATAAATAAGATAAGAAATATTATGGTGTAAATCATAAGCTAAATAAGAACTTCAAAAAGAATGAATTCCGCGGATTAAATTTTAAATTTTAAAATATTCAAAAGGTATTCACCGTACCCGGATTTCTTTAAAGGTTCTGCCAAATTTCTTAACTGCTCAGCAGTAATAAACCCCTGTCTCCAGGCAATTTCTTCTATACAGCCTACTTTTAGTCCCTGACGTTCTTCTAAAACCTGAACAAATTGCCCGGCCTGCATCAAGCTGTTAAAAGTTCCGGTATCCAGCCAGGCGGTACCTCTGCTTAGTATTCCAACTTTTAATTTTCCCTGTTCCAGATATACTTTATTTACATCGGTAATTTCATATTCACCTCTAGCGCTTGGCTTTATATTTTTTGCAATTTCAACGACAGAGTTGTCATAAAAATACAATCCCGGAACAGCAAAGTTCGATTTAGGAGCTAATGGCTTTTCTTCAATAGAAATTGCTTTTTTATCATCATCAAACTCAACAACTCCGTAACGTTCAGGATCTGAGACATGATATGCAAAAACAACTCCTCCTTCCGGATTGGCATTTTCTTTCAATAATTGCTGCATATGAGTTCCGAAAAAGATATTATCTCCTAAAACTAATGCTACTTTATCGTTACCAATAAATTCTTCACCAATTACAAAGGCCTGCGCTAATCCATTTGGATCGGGTTGTTCGGCGTAGCTAAATTTGCATCCAATTGCTGTACCATCTCCTAATAGTTTCTTAAAATGAGGTAAATCATGCGGTGTAGATATAATTAATATTTCATTAATACCTGCCATCATTAAAGTGGAAAGCGGGTAATAAATCATTGGTTTATCGTAAACTGGCATTAACTGTTTACTTACAGCTAATGTTAAAGGATGTAATCTTGTTCCTGAACCTCCTGCTAATATAATTCCTTTCATATTTTTTTTATTAATCAAATGATATTTAAATTTTATAAACTCATCATTACTTTTAAACTCTCTTTATAATTTGGAACAGCGACTTGAAATTCTTTTTTAATTTTAGATTTATCCAATAAAGAATACGCCGGTCTTTTTGCAGGAGTAGGATATGAAGAAGAAGGAATTCCGCTTACTTCACAAGTATAACCTCCAATTTCTTTTATAGCTAATGCAAATTCGTACCAGCTAATTTCTCCTTCATTAGAAAAATTATAAATTCCGCCCGTCCAATTCGAATGTGTAATTATTGTTATAATAGCTTGTGCGAGATCAGCAGCATAAGTAGGACTTCCTATCTGATCATTTACTACATTAAGCGTATCTCTTTCAATCATCAATCGCGACATGGTTTTTACAAAATTGTTTCCAAAACCTGAATACACCCATGATGTTCTAAGGATTATTGCCTCCGGATTTTTTTGCAGACACAAATGTTCCCCTGCCAGTTTAGTTGCTCCGTAAACATTTATGGGATTTGTTGGTGCATTCTCTGTCAAAGCTGTAGATGATGTCCCATCAAACACATAATCAGTAGACACATGTATTAGCTTAGAATTGTTTTTTGAAGACCAGTTTGCCAGAATACCAACCGCTAAATGATTGATTGTATCTGCAAGTTCCTCTTCAGATTCAGCTTTATCTACAGCTGTATAAGCACCACAATTAATAATTATATTGGGATGAATTTGTTCTAACTGTTTTTCTAAAACCGGTAAATTATCTAAAGTTATTTCAGTTCTGTCAGCGAAAACCCATTCAAACTGAGCATGATTTTCAGACAAAAATTTCAATTCTGACCCTAATTGCCCATTTGAGCCAGTGACAAGTATTTTTTCCATTAAAATAAGCTATTACAGTTCTCAATAAAAGGAAGTATCTGATCTTTTTCAGAAACAATGGCGTTCTCCAAATCCATTCCCCAATCAATATTTAGAGACGGATCATCAAATTTAATTCCACCCTCAGATGCTTTATTATAAAACTGATCGCATTTATACATTACAGAAGCCGTTTCGCTTATTACTGAAAAACCATGTGCAAAACCTTGTGGCACTAATAACTGTTTTTTATTTTCTGCTGATAACAAAACACTAAACGCTTTACCATAAGTGGGTGAATCTTTTCTCAAATCTACAGCAACATCAATAATTTCTCCTTCTAAAACACGAACTAATTTAGTCTGGGCAAAAGGAGGATTTTGATAATGAAGTCCGCGTAAAGTACCTTTCTTAGAAAAAGACTGATTATCCTGAACAAATTCAATTTCAATCCCTAAATCTGAAAATTTAGTTTTACTGTAAGATTCAAAAAAATAACCTCTCTCATCTCCAAAAACGGTTGGTTCCACTACTACTAAATCTTTTATAAATGTTTTTTCTATGTTCATATTAAATATTATTTTTTATCACTTTGTAACTTTTCATTTTTTAAAAAAACCAAAACTGGTTCAGGATTCCAATTCAGTAATTTTCTGGCTTTCGAATCGTCAAAAACCAGATCTGAAATTATTTTTTTAATTTTTAACGAATTAACAGGTGCTTTATCTCCTATTACATCACCCATTTTTCCAATGATTTTAGCCAGGGAGGCTGGTAAAGAAAAATGCTTTTTTCCCTTAGAAATAGCCATACTTAATTCATGAAAGTTAGGATGAAAACCATCAGTAAGATTATAAATCCCCCCTATTGGTGCCACAACAGGGAGTAATAATGCAACATCTTTACACAAGACCATACTTTTTCTGGCTTGTCCTTTTCCAATATTAAAATAGTATCCATTATTAATGGCTTTTATCATCGCTCCTAAATTACCGGGAGGATTTTGCCCTACTAATAGCGGTAATCTCAAAATTGTATAAGTAATACTGTTTTTTTCACACCATTCAATAACGAGATTTTCTGCTTTAATCTTACTTAATCCATAGGGATCAGAGGCAAGTAAAGGATGTTCCTCATTAACATTATAACCTTTATCCTGACCATAAACAGCAACGGAACTAATAAAAATAAATTGTTTTGGCAGGCCGGATTTCTCTAAACCTTTTAAAATATTTGATGTTCCTAAAAAATTTACATCGTCAAATTGTTTTTTTTCGAGCTCTGTTTTTGGAATACTATGTGCTTTACCTGCTGCATGAATAACTAAATCAAATTCCTGGTTAAAATCAGGGATTTCTTTTTCTAATGAAACGTTATAAAAAGAATTTGATCTGGATAAAGTATTGATATTATAATCCTTAGTTAATTCTTTTTTTATAATCGAACCTAAAAAACCATTTGAACCTGTTAGAAGTATATTCATTATTATTGTATCTCTATATCTATTTTTGCAGCCAATTAAAAGAAAAATCATCAAAAAACAATTCTTTAAGCCATCCGGAGATAAACATTTTTTCGTAAACTTTTTCGTCTATCTCTTCAAATTTTAAATTGAAAAAATCGTAATTGAATTCAATATTATTTCTATCAATGATATAAATATTATTTTCATTATAAAATGGATATCTTCTTATATCAGCGTTTGTTGTAATTATTTTTTTTCCGCTACCCAATGCTTCAAACACTCTCATTGTCAAACCTATTTGATTTGGATGATTTATATCTAAAACAACTTTTGATTGTTTGTATAATTCTATTATTTGTTCATGTTTTAAACTAAAAAAAGAAATTTTATTGTAATTAAATTTTTTGAAAGAAGAATCAAACAATTTAAAAAACAAAAACACAATTCTACTGGGTGAGTAATAAAATGCAAAACTTTTAAGTTTATTTTTCAGACACCATATGCTGGCTTTTTCACTAATAATATATCTGTCAGAATGTGCTGTACCGATAAATAACAAATCATAGATGGGATTATTGTGACTTTCCAGTTTGTAATAATCATCGGAAAAGAATAATGGCCGAAATTTTAAATTATAAATTTCAGAATCTTTAGGATCGAATGTATACTTTCTATTGAAATTTTTTAAAATAGCAATACCATTAGGGTTATTTTCAAATGAATCAAACGTATAATAGAGTAATATAATTTTGGGATTCAATTCAATTATCCTGTCAATAAAAAACTGAGGAACTACTTCTCCTTTTATCAAAAAGAAATAGTCATATTTTTTTTCGCGAATTTTTTCTAAAATCTCAATATAGTACTTGGTTATGGTCACATTATAAAGACTTCTTTTTAATCTGATTATACCTTTACTAAAATTTGAATTATTGGGTCTTTCATCATAATAATCTACTTCTGCACCAAGGAACCTTAGTTTTTCAGCAATAATATTCTCATAATTGAATAATTTTACAGAAAGAAAAAGTATCTTTTTATTATTAAAATTTTTATCGTCCATTATTTCAATAAGCCTTTTTTAACCATCTCGTCCAGAGATTTACTTAATTTATCTTCCTGAATTTCCTGGTCTAATACCCATGCCGAAAATTTCTTAATACCTTCTTTAAAAGTAAATTTGGGTTCAAATCCCAATCTTTCTTTAATTTTCGTTAA
The DNA here is from genome assembly GCF_020991415.1 of Flavobacterium sp. ENC. Lineage (GTDB taxonomy): Bacteria > Bacteroidota > Bacteroidia > Flavobacteriales > Flavobacteriaceae > Flavobacterium. Next base: position 278,332 of record NZ_JAJMOY010000005.1, read on the forward strand.
ATCAGCATAATTGTGGCGAATATCACCTAATCTGAATCGACCTGTAATAGTTACGGGAACATTAATAGCATAAGCCTCTATTAAAGAATTAGCCACTTCAACAACATCTGTTGGCACTCCTGTTCCTACGTTAAATACATGACCATTTGCTTCTTCTTTTTCAATCCCTAATATAGTCGCCTGAACGACATCGTCGATAAAAACAAAATCTCTTGATTCCTTTCCATCTTCAAATATTTGAATTGGATTATTATTTCTAATCTGGGTCGAAAATATGGATAGTATTCCAGTATAAGGATTAGAAAGTGATTGTCCCGGGCCGTATACATTTTGATATCTAAACGCCACCGGAGCAATTCCTATAGTTGGGCAAACCGTCATAATCATTTGTTCCTGATTCTGTTTTGTAATACCATAAACAGATGATGGATGAATTTTTGATTCTTCATCTGTTGCTACTAATATTAAATCTGAACTGCCTTTATAATTCAATTCAAATTTCCCTTCTAACATATCCTTTTCATTTCTGTAACCTGGATAAATTGCTCCCAATTCAGGATGGATATACTTTCCTTCTCCATAGATCGATCTGGATGAAGCTATTACAATTTTTTTAACCTGATGCGGACTATTTGCCAGAATATCAAGCATAATAGCAGTACCCTGAATATTAACCTCGGTATATTTTTCAATACAATACATAGATTGTCCAGTTCCTGTTTCGGCTGCAAAATGGACAACAACATCTTGATTTTTTAAGGCTTTTTCCCAATCTGCACGAGAAGTTACTGTACCTTCAATAAAAGTAACTTTATCTTTTATGCTTTTGTAAAGAGGAGAAGTAACTTTAGGGTCTTCACCATGTATTTGTGTTGATAAATTATCTAAAACTGTTATTGAATAGCCTTTATTAATTAATTGTAAAGAAAGATTGCTGCCTATAAATCCAGCTCCTCCCGTAATCAAAATATTTTTCATGATTTAATACTTTTTATATAAATGTTCCCTCGGGATTTGTTTTTTCCCATTGTTTTTTATCTGCATTATATCTTTTAACAATTTTTGCCGGTGCTCCAACTATTACAGAATAATCTGGAAAACTTCCCCGGACCACTGCGTTTGATCCAACAATGCAGTGATTTCCCAATATAGTTCCTGCCTGAATTACCGCACCATAACCAATAAAACAATTCTCGCCAATTAAGGTTTCTTTGATTATATTTGGCTGGTCTAATATATGAACCTCTATTGCTTGATAATCGTGGTCTACATTACTTATAAAAACATTCGCTGATATAGTTGTCCTGGTTTTAATAATAAGGTTCCCGCCAGAAATGATATGAAGATTTTGTCCAACAGAGATATCATCTTCAAAAACAATTGAAGATAAATCGTCAATTACTTCAATTCTTGCACCTGGAAAAATACGCACCTTTTTACCTATAAAAACCCGATTAATTCGTCCCAGATAAACAGGCTTCCCTATGTATGACGGAAAACCGATTTTCCCTATAAAAGCTTTATAAAACAAAGCTCTGATAATCCAAAATATTTTAAAAATCATATTATTAAAATTATGCTGTAGCTCTGCAAATTACTTTAAAAAAAGAATACACTCTGAACTTCACCTTAAACAAAAAAGAACTTGTACTTTTTGCAGCTCCTGTTGATACATTCTGACCATGTCTTCTATATAAAACCAAAGGTTCACTGATTACATAGGTTTTATAGTAAAATTCCGAAATCAAAGACAGCCATAAATCATGAGGACATAATTTGACTTTTTCAGGAAATGGTATTAATTTATGGAGTATGTTTTTATTAAAAGCCATGCAACAGCCTAAATATTTTGCCTTAATTAAATTACTCCAAAACCCCTTCTTACCTCCACCCCGCATTTCAAAAAAAGTCAAGCCGGTCGGTACTAGATTTTCATCAACAATTTTTGCATTACTCACAACAAAATCATGCTCCTTTAAAAATTCAGACATTACCTTAACTTTATTTTTTTCCCAGACATCATCCTGATCAGACAAAAAAATATGGTCTCCTGAGGCTTGCAGTATAGCGTTTTGAAAATTATTCGTATATCCTTTATTTACATTGAAAAAGATTTTAATCCTGTTATCATTTAAAGATTTAATAATTGAGATCGTCTCATCAGTTGAATGATCATCTGAAATTATAATTTCATCATGTAATTCTAACTGAAGGAGTATAGATAAAAGCTGTTCTCTAATATATTTTTCCCCATTATATGTTGCAATACATACTGATATCATTTCATCTTAAATTTAATATAGTTAGTAGTAATACCTTTAATTATTTATTGTAAATCCCAAAACAATTGTTACGATAATCAAGGTAACCTTTAATTATACTTTTAATTTTTGATATCTTATTGCTCTCAAACATCAGAATTTTCAAAATATCATTTATAAAAATTCTTGTTTCTATTTTTGCAAAGGTATTTGAAACATCTTTATACTTATTTCTAACATATAATCTATTTCTTGTTATGTAGTATCTCCTGATACTGGAGTGATTCGTCACAATTGCTTTAACAAAAAGGAAAGAAGTGCGTTTTGAATCCCCAAGTTCATGCTGTAATACTACATTTGGTAATTTGGCAATGTTATAACCTTCTTTTTTTAGTTTCAAACAATACTCTATATCAACATAATCTATAAATAATTTTTCTTCAAATCCACCTATTTTTTCATGAATTTTTAAGTTTACAATGTTTCCAGATGTCATCACAATGATGGGCTCATTCTCTTCTTTTATAGATTTATCGTATAATTTACCATCAATTATGTAATCCGGATAATACAGAGCAATATTTTTATTGGTAGTATTTGATAGTAGATCCTTTACATTATCCGTGAAATTCAGAAACTTACTATCCTGATCCATTGTAATAATCCATTCAAAACCATTTGACAGGGCCATCTTACATCCTATATTAAGAGCCTGCGCAATACCAAGATTTCCGTTATTAAAAACATATTGAATTTTGGGACCTAAATCAGAAAATTTATGGCCGTTTGGCTTATCCGAATTATCAATAATATAGATAAAGTTTACCCAATTAATGTAGCTACCAATATTTTCTAGAATGGTATCGTCAGGATTATATAAGACTACAACTGCAGAAAGCATATTATTAAAATTATTTATTAAAAGGATTTCTATATATTAATTTGTAATCAATTTTACGTAAAACAGTACAACAAGTAAAAGTGTAAATCCTATGGAAATCACTATCAGCCTGGAAAAGTAAATTGGCTTAAATGCATAGTACAGGAGTGGAATCAATATAACATCTACAATAGCATACAATTCATTTATACGAACTGCTATCGCGGGAACACTTGAAAGCAAAGGGTACAACATTAATGCTATACAATAAATTTTTATTAAAATTGTAAAATACTTGTTGTAATAAAGTATTAGATCATATTTAAATAACAAGAAGTAAAATATTGCAATTTTAGATAAAAAAACAAGATTAAAAACATTGATTGCTGTTGATTCCTGATCACCAATTTCCTGTAATTTCTGATACATTTGAATTTTCTCCTGTATTCCCGGTATCGGAATAATACCTATTAAATTTATTCCGGAAAAATAAATTAAATAGACAAACGGAATCGAAAAAAACATCCATTTCCTGCGAGGTTTATTTCCTAAAAACCATAATGGTAAAATTACTAAAGCAGAATAATGAAAGGAAATTCCAAGTATTGCAAACAGCAAAAAAAGCTTCAGATTACGGTCATAAATTGGCTTAATACACAACAGTAAAAAAGAGGAGGCTATCCCTGCCCTAATCTGAGTCATTTCATGCAATATGAAAAAATTGCTTAGATAAACCAATAGTGATAAAAACCATAAACTAGTCAGTTTCTTTATGGCAATTAATTTAATTGAGACCCCCAATATTGCAAAAATTAAAAACAAAAATAAAGGGTTGTCTCCAAAAACAGCCTCAATAAACATTGAGATAGCTACAAAAGAAGGTTCCATCACAATAAACTCCCGCTGATGAAACATTTCTACATAATTATTATAATCCCTATCAACGCCTTCTCCCCGAAAACCAGCGATGAAAATTAAAATGAGGCCCAGACATATGTACATTGCATTTTTTATCATTCTATCTTCCGGAGGAAAGAGAGAAATCATTAAAAATGTAAAAAATGTAAAAAGCAGTATTAAAATCATCTGAAGACTTAAAGTTATTTCAATATAAAATTACGCAAATCAACAGACTCGTTTATTTCTATAATCTTTTTAGCTATATTAATATTATTAGAACTAGCTCCTAATGGCTTTTCAATGGTATTTTTGTCAAAATCATTTATTTTAATAAAGTCATATCCCATTTTTTTATAATCTCCTATTTCTTCGGATAAAACAATCGGTACCAAACCATAATACAGGTATTCTATTAATTTAGTGGGACAAGCTACCTTATTAACTATATTTTCGTCTCTTAATATTAAAGCATAATCTGCAGCTATGTAATCTTTCCATAAGTCGGAAGGATTCCTGCTAGTGATTGTAATAGAATCTAAGTTTATATTATTTGTCATTAATTTATCCTCAAAAGTCTTTTTATCTCCAGTAAGAATTGTATAATGAATACGTGGTGATTGATTTTTTTTAATAAATTCAATCATTAAATCAACATTTTGCCACGCTTGTGCACCGCCGCTGTATACAACCTGGATTTTATCTTTATTTTTCTCTTTTATGCCATTTGTTGTATGGGGATCCTGTACGTGTAAGTTATCAGGCACAATACTATAAACCAAAAAATCACCTTTAAACCATTTGTACTTTTGCTGGTAATGAATTTTCATAGTATCTGTAACACAAATTGCATTCTTCAACCGTTTAAAAACCTGGGATTCTGTAAATTTATAGTACGAAGCTCTGATTTTACTTTTATTAAAATATTTTTCTTCTTCCGGAACAACTCCATGTAAATCAAGAGTCAAAGAATTATTTTTTTTAGAAATCAGAATCCATAAAAAACTCAACATGTAAATAGAATGTGAATAGATATATTTATGCTCTTTTATTAATTTTAATATTGTCCCAAACTGTAATAAAAGATTGAGGGAATATACATCTACTATTCCTTCCTTATAATTTTTACTTTCTTTAAAATTCCTTAGTGAAACATATAAATATGTTCGTGGTATGTTTTCCAGTAAAGTATCGATAGCTTTTACACGACTAATCATTCCGTCCTTACTATTCTCAGGTGTCGGATACGGTGCTAAAATCAGCAGTTTACTTTCCATCCAAAAATATTTTAACACAATTATAGCTTGCTAAACCATCACCATACGGATTATGTGCTTTACTCATTTTTTCGTATAAATTATCATCTGTCAGTAAAGCGGTTGCCTGTTTAACAATTTCTTCGGTATTAGTACCTACAAGAATTACCGTTCCTGCTGCTACTGCCTCTGGTCTTTCTGTGGTATCCCGCATCACAAGTACAGGTTTTCCAAGGCTTGGTGCTTCTTCCTGAACCCCACCACTATCCGTAATTATTATTTTAGACTGTTTCATTAACCAGACAAATCCCGGATAAGCTAAAGGATCTATTAGGTTTATAGTTGGTATGTTACCCAAGATTGAAAATACAGGTTCCTTAACATTTGGATTTAAGTGAACAGGATAAATTATCTGTACATTTTGTTCTAATGCAAGTTGTCTTAAAGCGTGACAAATATTTATAAAACCTTCACCAAAATTTTCTCTTCTATGCCCTGTGACAACAATTAATTCCTTTGAAGGATCAATTATTGATTTTAAAAAACTTATTTGACTATCCTCAATATTTTCAACCTTATCTTTTGCCAATAAAAGAGCGTCAATTACGGTATTACCTGTTACAAAGATTGCTTTTTCACTAATTCCTTCATCCAGCAGGTTCTTTTTAGCCTGTTGGGTCGGAGCAAAATGTAAATCAGCCAAACGACCGGTTAACTGTCTGTTCATCTCTTCCGGAAACGGAGACAACTTATTATGAGTTCTTAAACCTGCTTCTATATGACAAACTTTTGTATTTGCATAAAATGATGCCAAAGCAGCAGCAGTAGATGTTGTAGTATCTCCATGAACAAAAACAAAATCGGGCGTAAAACTTTCCAGTATTGGTTTTAATCCTAAAATTACATCAGATGTTAGTTGAGATAAATTTTGACCTGGTCTCATGAGATTGAGATCAAAATCCGGAACAATTTCAAAAAAATCTAAAACCTGATCTAACATTTCTCTATGCTGAGCAGTAACACAAACCTTTGTCTCAAATTTATCCTTATGATTTTGAAACTCCTTTACCAGTGGTGCCATTTTTATAGCTTCTGGTCTGGTTCCAAAAACGATGAGTATTTTTTTCATACATTTATTTTTCAAAGGCATTTAAGGTTTTTTTCAATTCTTCAAGATGAGATAAGCCATATTTCAAATCTGGCTCAAGATAATTACCTTCTCCCCATTCATTCCACGATTTGATAAAAGCGATACGCTTGTCTTCAGGTTTATCTTTTATTTTTTCTAATACCTGCTCAACATGTTTCCCAAAAAGTTCAGGCGTAGCATTAAGATAAACGTGTCCTCCCAGACCACTGCGCGGTGTGTGATCCCAATTGGGTACGATCGAAGGCATTACATTTAAATCAGAATCCTCTGTTCCAACGAAATTTTTCATTGCGTCTTTATATTGAAAAACAAATGGAAGCCTAAATACCTTTCTTTTAATTTTATCAAAAGCTCTTCTTGTCAGGCTTCTGCCATACCTTACATATTCAAATAATCTTACAACATTAACAGCATCAAATCCTTTTGATAAGATCTTTTCTCGTTTTTTTATGTTTGGAGTTTGTCCGACAAAATAAATTCCTTTAAGTCCATTTTGTTTGGCCAGCTCCTGCCACAATTCAATAAAGCGGGTAACATCAGGAAACTCTAACGGTTTATAAATCATAAAGAGTGGTTTATCCTCTACACGTATGTATCTTTTATCTTTAAATGCAGGCAAAAGAGCATTAAAATGCTCAATATAATCTTCGTCTCCTAAATAAAGTTGTTCCTGCAGTGTTTCTTTTACACATGTGCCTTCGCTATTCCATAATTTAGCCATCCATGAGTCATTTGCCCAAGCCAGACAAAATGGAAAATCCGGTTCTCCTGAATTTACGACTTCATTAAAGGGCTGCTCAATTAATCTTTTTCCGTTACCAAACCAATAATGCCAGTAACAAAATCCTTCAACACCATGTTCTCTTGCTAAATCTGCCTGAGCTTTTCTGGTTTCCTTCAAACGTAAATCATAATAGCCTAAATCTGCAGGAATTTTAGGCTGTTCGTGTCCTCGAAACAAACGCTTGGCTTTTCCTACATTTGTCCATTCTGTAAACCCTTTTCCCCACCACTCATCATTCTCGGGTATTGGATGAAACTGTGGTAAATAAAATGCAATTAAACGGGCTTTTGTTATCATAAATTAATTATTTTTTATAGAATCCAATAATGCTCTTAATCGGATTAATGGCAAGAGTTAATGATAAAATTGCGATTACTATTAATATCGCAATAGATTTAATTAATATAGAAAGTAGTATACTATCAATATCGATAATATATACCAAAATAAATATAGCTGTTGAGATTACTAAGATGCTAATGAAAGGCCTGATATGACTAATTTGTAATCGTGAATACCACATTGAGATAGATAACATGACAGTCATAGAAAAACTAGAGACTAGGGCTGCAACCACAAGGCCATATAAAGGCAGTAAAAATATATTTAAAACAATACTGATACCTGCACCAATAATATTAATAAGGGAATTTATCTTGGTCTTGGATTGTGCTGTAATAATAGTGCCGTATAACATACTTAGAGAAGAACTGTACACTCCAATTATTATCATTGGAACATACCAATATGCTCCATGAAATTGCGGATTTGACATTATTTGAAAAAACTCTTTTGAAAATACACTTAAGCATAATACGCCAATAAGTAAAACGTAGACAAAGCCATTCCTTATATTTTCAAACGTTTTGATAAATCCGTCAGTCCCCCAGGTTTTAAATATAAAAGGCTCAAAAGCCTTATAAGCTCCATAGGCGAAAATATTAAGGATCAATGCCAATGTTGATGCTGTACTATAAATACCCAAATCATTTAAACTAAGATATTTGTCTATCAAAATCCTGTCAGAAATTGTTGTAACATAATAGGCTAAAGTACCTGGGACAAGTGGTAAAGAAAATAACAGAACTTCCTTTATTTGTTTAAGGCAAAGATTCCATATGATATGTTTTCTGGAAATATAGAGAAAAACAAATGCATATATAAAATTAACCAACAGTCCCGCCAATAAAACTCCTAATGCAGAATAATTAAAATAGACTACCAATACTAGTGTTAGTACAAGTGTTATTACTCCTCTTGAAATATTTATTACTGTAAGCATTAAAGGCTTTTCCAAAAGTCTATATAATGCTGAAGGAAGTATCGAAAAAATATTAAAAAAATTGGTAAAAACACCTATTAATATAAAAGGATAAAAAGAAATATTACTTCCAAGCAATGAAAAAAAATAGGGTCCAAATAGCACAAACAGCACTACAATGAACACATTAAATAAAATGACAAAAGAAGTAAGGTTTCCTAATAACTTTTTCCTTGTGATGTCATCTTCACATCTATAATAAAAAACTAAATAATAAGTATTTATACATAAAAAACCTAAGGCTAACATAAAAGTTGTTAGTGTGCCCACGTAATTTACAATACCATAATCTGCAGGAGATAAATATCGGGTAAGGATAGGGAAACTTATAAATCCAAGTAATCGGGGAACGATGTCTCCTAAAGCGTAAATTGTAGTATTCTTAACTAACTTTTTATTATCTGTCATAAAATTATTTTATCAATTCTTTTAAAATTGATATATCAAAATCCTGAATATAGTCACGAACAAGACTATAATCTGTTAAAGCATTAAATCTTAGCATTTTTTCCAATTCATCTTCATTACATGCAATCATAACTTTTTCATCAGAACCATCAAATGGAGGAACTAACTTAAGTCCTGCCATGTTTATATTATTTTCTTCTTTAGGCTCAAATACCAGATAGTTAACACCATTTACTAAAGATTCCAATAGTACTGTAGAGGTTGCACCTATTACCAAAGATGAGTGCTTAAGAGAATCTTCAAGAGATTCATTGTCACAAATAAAAAAATCCTGATCTAAAAAGGCATGAACCCATTGTTTATCAATCGATGGATGTGGTCGGTATCTGGCTTTTTTAACTCCCAATTTTTTTAATACTGATTGCACTTTATATAAATACAAAACAATCATACTCTTATCGACAAGGACAGTAGTATCATATTCATGTTGATGCCAAAGAATTGATGATACTGGAACAATAAGTACATCTGACAAATTAGATCTTAACTCTTTATTATTAGGTATCATTTTATATTTAAGGTTTCCAATAACTTTAATTTTTGCTTCATCGAAACCTGAATTAATATAATTCTGCTTGATTTTTTCGCTCCAAACCATTAAGTAATCGGACCTATTATCTACATCTGTTGAGTATATTGCCGGTAATCCATGAGAGAAAACTAATGACGGCCTGTCAAGTTTTTTAAAAAGATCAATAAAATATTTGCTGTAGAAATATTGATCACTACTAACTAAGAAAGCTCTAAAGTCTTTTTCTCTATACTTGTCTATTAAATACTTTTGAAAGTCTTCTAATTCCTCATATAAATTTACATTTAGATATTCATAAAAATCTTTCTCTTGAATTAAATTTTGAATTTTTTTATGCCAGCTAATTGTTTTTAAATCTCCGAAGATATTTTTCTTTCCCATTGGTTGCCAAACAGGAGAATAAGGATTAAAACCTGCGTTAGATAATAAGTTCTTATCAGAAAAACTTATCGTCGACAAAATATTCAGTTTTTCTGAATGTTTAGGTTTCTCAAAAATCGCATTTGAATACTGTAATAGAGACACTGTCTTCTCTTTCCAGCCTTTTTCCCTATTTCTATGATATTCTTTTGAGATATGTCTCTCTGAATTGTAAATATGCCAGTCTAACTCAATTTTAAAAAAATCTATATATTTTTTTGACAATTCATTCTCTAAATTGTCTCTCAAATATTTAATAAGATATGTATCCATATATAACCTCCAAAATGTGTATTTAATGATAATAAATACGGCAAAAAAAATTAAGTAATGTGTAAAAAAGTACTATTGGATTTAGATCATTCTTTATACCCTTTTAATTTATCCAAATTAATTTTAGCTATATATATTGAAGATCCCTTAGCACATTCATGAGAAGAATAGTAACTAATCCATAAAAAGTTATCTTTTCTAACCATCCCGGCGTATCCACAGTCACCACCACTTTTTAACGTTAAAAGCCGATTATATGTTTTCTCAGCCATATCATATTCTCCCAATACAAGTTGATCATTTTCTCTACCTGAAATTAACATATTGTTATTTCCTGTCAATAAAAAATTAGGTCCTCCAAAATTAAGAATTGGTATTTCGGAAAACCAATCCCAATCCGTCAGAGAAATGTTTGATCTGCCTATAATTGCATTTCCATAATTTCTTCTCGCCAAAATATAAAACTGACCCTCATTATTAACTCTAAGAGTGGCCTCTGTTGGCATCTTGGGAATATTTGAAAAGCTATTAGTACTTTTGAAAAATAATCCATTGTCACTATTGTATAAATCAAATATTCCGGAATAATTATATCCCACACTGTAAGCGACATTCTTATACCATGTAACTCTCCAGGGCCAGGCTTCATTACCCTTTAATTTTTCTGCACCCGATTTCAAATTATCTAACTTAACATCTTGTAATTCGTTCCAACCTTTATCTACTGAATAGCTAGAATTGTAATCTGTAAAACCAACAACTTTTTTACCTTCAAAAGTGGTCCCGTGTATGTAGAGCATCAAATTATTTTCGTGAATTGAAAATTTAGGATCTCGCAAATCAAATCCATCAACCTTAAATTCTCTTACAAAAGTCCATTTATCATCACTTCCTTTACTATACAATTTCACAATACCATCGGTGCCATATGCATGGCTGCTTGATTCCCGAAATACTAAAAAAAACTGATTGTCAAAGAACACTAAATCTGTAAAACCTTGATGGCTATCCTGATTATCTGTAATTCGTTGAGTAATAAAACTATCATCATCATCGTAATCTTGTGAAGTACATGCCGTACAAATTAGCAAACCAACAAATAAACCGAGTAGTTTTTTTTTCATATGAAATTATGGGTTATCTTTTAATAATATCAAAACAGTATTTAGTATATAATTTTGCTCCATCTTCATTAAAATGTTTTGCATCCACATAAAGTGAATCAGGCCATAGTCGATTATTAGCATCCACATATAATGAATTATTTTTTTTGCAAATATCTCTAACCTTTTGCAAATGAATTTCAAACTTTTTCTTGTTAGCCGTACTTAATGTAGTATAAATTCCTTCTCGAAAAGGAGATTCAAAAACTATAAGTTTAATTTTATTTTTTTTTGAAAAATTTTCTATACTGTCCAAATAATTATACTGAATTTCATTAGTTTCTCCAGACAGCCCATTACTTTTCCATCTTTCATTATTGATTAAAAAACCTTTCTTCTTATGAGTTACGCCACCCGACTGATCAAATTGTAAACTTTCATCACACCCCTTACAACTTCTTACTTTCCTTGCAAATTCAAAATTATCAAGATAGTATTTAATACTAAAATTTTCTACGCTAAAAGATTTTTTATAGATCAGGAAATTTTCCGCATAATCATATTTTATTTTTTTTTCATCGACATCATGTGAATAATCCCCTATGTTAGCCGATAGCAATAACTGTTTTATTTTAAAATATTTGTGTAATGTCTTTAAAAAATAGTAATCGTCTTTTATAGACATGCCCCACGAAGCAGTATTTAGGAAACTATCCGATTTCAATTCTTTTTTTACTACTTCAGAGTTCAAATTGTATAACGTCATTGATGAGCCAATTGCCAAAGTATTGATATTTTTATTCTTGTTTAACAAGAACATCATTTTTTCATTAAATGAGTAGCTTTCTGAAAAATGTAATGCAGGAATGTCTTTAGCTGTAATTTTATACTTTACTACTATAATAAAGCCCAATAATGCACTTATGAAACAACTAAAAATAACAAAAAGAAAAATCGTATGTATAAATTTTTTCATATTAAAATTGGAAGTAAATAAATTGTTCATCAGAACCTGCATAATAAAGTATCAAAAAAATTAAAACGTAATATAATCCCCACTTTAATAGTTTTGGAGTTCTTAAATTAATTTTTTGCAGTGCAAATTCATTCTCTCTCCCTAACCATTCAATAAAAATAAAAACAAAAATTATAAAAATAAGTCTTTTTGGTATCTGTATCGCAGGCAAAGAAAATATCGTATTTGAAAAAATTCCGCCAATATATTGAAATGCATGAGTAAGACTTTCTGCTCTGAAAAATATCCAAACAAAAACGACTAAAAGAAATGTAGAGCATATTTGAAAAAACTCTTTAAATGTAGGCAACAAACTTCCTTTTGCCACTATCTCCATATTAGCTCTGTTAGTATGGTTGATAATAGAAGGCATCATTAGTAAAGCATTTAATCCACCCCACACAATAAAAGTCCAATTAGCGCCATGCCAAAAACCGCTGACTAAAAAAATTGCAAATGTATTTCGGATTCTTATCCAGGTGCCACCTCTTCCTCCTCCAAGTGGAATATATAAGTAATCTCTAAACCATGTTGATAGCGAAATATGCCATCTTCTCCAAAACTCAGCTATATCTCTCGAAAAATATGGAAAAGCAAAGTTTTTTAAAAGTTCAAAACCAAATAATCTTGCTACACCAAGTGCTATGTCAGAATATCCTGAAAAATCACCATAAATTTGTAAAGCAAAAAAAACAGCCCCTATCAATAAAGTACTTCCAGAATAATTTTCAGAATTATTAAATACCATATTTGCATATTGGGCACATTGATCTGCAATTACAACTTTCTTAAATAACCCCCAAAGAATTTGCCTTAAACCAGAAATAGCATTTTCGTAGTTAAATATTCTTTGATTTTTTATTTGAGGAAGAAGATGTGTTGCCCTTTCAATTGGGCCAGCTACTAATAAAGGAAAGAAACTGACAAATAGAGAATAATCGATAAAATTTCTTTCTTCTTTTATTTTATTCTGATAACAGTCAATTACATAAGATAAGCCGTGGAATGTGTAAAATGAAATACCTACAGGTAAAATAATATTTAAAGTCCATGTATTGATATGTAATCCAAAATTAGAGATTGCACTTGAAAAAGATTCAGCAAAAAAATTATAATACTTAAAAACGCCTAAAAAGCCCAGATTTATGGAAATGCTTAACCAAAACCAAAACTTCTTAATTTGATCATTTTTTGCATTCGACATTGCTATGGCCGAATAGAAATCTAATAGTGTTGAGAAAACTAATAGAAAGAGAAACCTCCAATCCCAACAAGCATAAAAAAAATAACTTGCTCCCAGTAATAAGAAATTTTGAAATTTTAAAGACTTATTAGTTACAAACCAATACAAAATAAAAATAATTGGCAAAAAAACAGCAAAACTAATCGAATTAAAAAGCATTCAAAATATTTATTTAATTTATAAAATTCATCTCATTTCGTTCTTTTTGATTATTCATTCAAAAACTTCAAATAACCTCATTATTATACTTGAAATTGGAACTTCATTAAAAGAAACATTTATTTTTAATCTTTAACCCACACTATGATTTTCATCTTCTATTGGAGGAATAGCTAAGACAATACGTCTTTCAATAATTGATATTTTAACTCTGCCAGCTTAAAATCAACCAAATTGTCAATGTCCTGAACTTCGGTATCGTCCAAAACATAACCATAACTTTTATTCATGTAAAGCTTTTTACTCTCCTTTAAAGAGTCGCTCTTAAACCAATACCATTGTCCTGCATCATGATACAGAGTCTTTAAATCCTGTGAACGGGAATTATAAAATTCAGGCCACTGCATAGTTACCAGATTTTGACTATCTAAATCTATTCCTCTCCAAACTGGAAAGCTAAATGCAACAACTGGAAATACTGAATCGTAATTATTTACCTCCAATAAACGATTCCCTTCCATTAATTGACTTATCTGAGTCAAAGGAGATGTTGGATATATGCAACATGCTGTTTTAATATCAATATCAAACTCCTTTTTATATTTATCAATAACTTCCAGTAATACATCCGCTGTTGTTGCAAGATCGTCAGAATTTTCCGAAGAACGTAAAAAAGGTACTTTTGCACCATAATTAACTGCAATATCAGCTATTTCTTCATCATCTGTTGAAACCATTACCTCATCAAATAAGCCGCTTTGTAAAGCAACTTCAATCGAATAAGCAATTATGGGTTTACCAAAAAAATCTTTAATATTTTTTCTCGGTATTCTTTTACTTCCACCCCTTGCGGGTATTATAGCAATTTTTTTTTCCATTCTTAAAACTCAGACTTTAACAATGATATAATAAATGAGTCCCAATACTTGCCTTCAGCAAAAGCATTTTGTCTCAATTTACCATCAACTTTAAAATTAAATCGGTCTTTGAAAAAGTCAATTTTTTTTAAATCATATTCATAAAGCTCCATCCATATTTTATTTAGATTTAAATCCTCAAAGCCATATTTTATAAGAGTATTTGCAGCATCAAAAGCATACACTTCATCTATGTAAAGATCGTTATAACCAATATAAAATGAAAAGTCACTAGATCTGTTGATCCAGTTTGTATACAAAAGACCACATGCCCCTATTGGTTCATTATTTTTTAAATCTACAATAACAAACATAAAATCATTTGGATTACTGTAGGTTCGATTAAACCAATTTTCTTGATTTTGTAAATTAAGCTCCTTATGTTCTCTAAAGTTTTTCCTAAAATCAGGATTATTTCGCCAATCACGTAGAAAAACCAAATCCTCTTTTTCAAGGGCACGTAAGCCAGTTATTTTTCCTTTTAACATATCTTATTGAATATGATTTTTTGTAATGTGTTCTCCTTTTCCAATTGAATGCGTCAATTTCTTCCCTAAAAGATCTTTCAACTGATAAGGTGCAAAACCATCTTCTGTTATAGGTCTGAGAGCCTCTAAGTCTCCCTCGGTAATTATATGACCAATTTCATAATTTGCTGTGGAGCGTAAAGATCTTCTTTGAACTACTAAAGATTTTTTTTCATTTTCCTCAATCCTTTTTATACCGTCACCTAATGCATAATAGACCTCATTAGCGTTTTCGACCATTTCTCTCCAGGACTTTGGATTCATCGCAAATTTATGATCAGGTCCCTCATTTTCATTATTATCAGTAAAATGTTTTTCGATAACTACAGCACCCAATGCTACAGCTCCTAAAACTGTTGCATGCCCAAAAGTGTGATCGGATAATCCCAGAATTACATTAGGAAATCTAAGTGCAAAATTTTTAAGAACGTTTAAATTGACATACTTAAATTTATCTTTATCTACAGTGTAATTTGTATTACATTGCATCAACACTACGTCATCAGTAATTGCTTCAATTGCATTCATTGCTCTAACTACATCTGTCATTTCTGATGCACCTGTTGCAAGTAAAACAGGTTTATTTTTTTTTGCTATATATTCTAAAATTTCAATCCATGTAATATCACCTGATCCTATTTTATATAAATCAACATATGGATCAACCTCATCAACTGATTCAAAATCATACGCACTTGTAAAAAAATCAATTCCAACTTCGTCACATTTCGCTTTTAATAATGGCGTCCAATCCCAAGATAAACTTGCATCTTCATATACTTCATAAACACTTTTTTTCCATGAAGCCTGATGTGACAACTGAGAACCTAATTTTTCAAAACCCACCTTGCTTACAATCTTAGAAGCCTGAAAATTTTGAAATTTTGCAGCATCAGCCCCTGCCTCTTTTGCTAATTCTATTAATTTATATGCCCTTTCCAGACTACCATCATGGTTAGCGCCTATGTCAGCAATGAAATATAATGGTTCACCATTACCTATAACTCTATTTCCAAATTTAATTTTTTTACTCATTTTTTAAATCTTTTTTTAACATAGAAAAACCTTTATTTATTGAGAAATCAAAAGTTTTAATTGCGTTCTGAATTTTAGAATTGTTTAAAGTTGTATTTAATGCTCTTTTTGCAATAAGATCAGTTTGCTTAAAAATAACTGGCTTTATTAAATCTGAAGAAAAACCAAACTCTTGTGCTATTTTTTGCAGAAAATCATATTTTGATATTTTATCATCACAAGAAATATTATAAACTCCAAACTCTATATCTTTTTCAACTATTTGTTCGATTAACTCCGCTAATTGCCCAACATATAATGGATTAAAAAACATATTAGCAAATCCATTTAGTTCAACTCCCTTGTTTAGCTCTGAATAACCCCATTCAAAAAGTGAATTTTTTATTGGTTTATTAAATCCATAAATATTTGTCCTTAAAATATAATAACTTGGAGTACATTCTTTAACCGCATTCTCTCCTAACAGCTTTGTTTCGGCGTAATAATTTAGAGGATTTACTTTTGAATTTTCAAGATAATCACCATTATCACCATCAAAAACAGAGTCAGTAGATATATATAGATACTTTTTTGCTTTCAATATTGAGAAGACATTCATAGTAGCCTCAACATTTGATTTATAAGCTAAATCTCTATCCTTTTCGCATAAATTTACATTAACTTCAGCCGAACAATGAATAATAGCATCAAAAAAAATGTGATCAATTGAGTTCACAAAATCTGCTGAAGACAAATCACCATAAAACATGGTTACTCCAGAAACTGAATAATCAACTTTTCTTGAAATACCATGTATATGATATTTTTCAGATTTTAGAAAACTTCTATATACAGATTTACCAAGCATACCACTAATACCTGTAATTAGAACATTTTTATTCATTTTTTAAATTTCAAAATTAGCATCAACATGCTCTTTTATTAAACCCCTTAAAGAATTAACAGTTTCCCAATCTTCGTTTGAGCCTGAATTATAATTAAATCCTTCCTCAACTTTTACTGCTTTAAAATGATTTAAGAACTCTTCTATTTTAAATTTTGGAACAGAAGGTAGTATTGTATAATATTTCCCAAGATCATACGTGTAAAATGAATCCGAAGCAGTAATCATTTCTTCATGTATTTTTTCACCTGGTCTAATTCCAACTACTTCAATTGGGCAATCTGGTGCAATTGCTTCTGCAACATCTGTAATTTTATAAGACGGTATTTTAGGTATAAAGATTTCTCCCCCCCAAGCATGTTCCATAGCATGCATAACCATATCTACACCTCCCTGAAGAGAGATATTAAAACGTGTCATTGCTAAATCTGTAATTGGCAACTTCCCTTCTTTCTTTTTATTAATGAAAAATGGAATAACAGAGCCATTAGATCCCATAACATTTCCATATCTTACTACTGAAAATTTTATAGGATTAAAACCTTTTATATTATTAGCTGCAACAAATAATTTATCTGATGTTAGCTTAGTTGCGCCATAAAGATTAATAGGAGCGCAAGCTTTATCTGTTGATAATGCAACTACATTTTGTACATTAGTCTGCATTGCTGCATGAATTACATTTTGAGCACCACCAATATTTGTTTTAATACATTCATCAGGATTATATTCTGCTAAATGAACATGTTTCATCGCCGCCGCATGGATAACATAATCTACTCCCTGAAAAGCTCTAATCAATCTTTGCTCATCTCTAACATCACCCAATAAAAAACGTATTTGCGGATATTTATCTGTAGGATATTCTTGTGCCATCTGAAACTGCTTTTGCTCGTCTCTTGAAAAGATAATCACTTTTTTAACGGATGGATAAGTTTTAAAAATATGCTTTGTCAGGGCCTTACCCAAAGAACCAGTTCCTCCGGTTATAAGTATCGTTTTATTATTTAACATATGTAATTGTTATAAGTATTTGTAAATATATTTAAACTAACTGTTTAAATATCCGTTTAATAATGAGATAAATTAAAATCAAAAATCCTCCAATGAATCCTCCTAGAATCATTCCTTTCATTTTTCCAACCCGTTCTTTTGATAAAGGTAAAATTGGACGATCAATAACCTGAATTAAAGGTGTATCTCTGCGCAAAGTTACTTTTGCCAATTCAGTCTGCTTAACGAGCTCCGTTAATATTGCTGTGTTTGCCTGTACATCAACTTGCCTTTTCATGGAAGGAGTACGCCGTACATTAAGCGCAGGATTCAAATTAAAAGTATTGTCGTTAGCAACAGCTACTCCTGTAATGGCGCCATTTAATTCACCACGGATTGAATCTGTCTGCTTTTGTAAAATTGCCATATTTAAACGTGCTTTTTTACTTTTGGTTTTAATATAAAAATCAGAAACCTCTTTGGCCAGTGCCTCACAAAAATACTTTGCAAACAATTCATTAGTTGAAGAAACATCAATATTAATTATAGAAACTTTTTTGTCTTTTTGCCCAACAGATAAACTAGATTTGGACAGATTACTATACATGGAACCAATTATACTGTCCTGCATTCTGGAAAAGTTTTTTCGATCGCTATTTGGCAAAAATTGAATTGAAGTTAGTTTAGGATTTTCTTTCCAGTTATCTCTCCATTTATTGTTTTGAATATACATTTCTGCTAAAGAAATAACTTTGCCATCGACATTTACCGGAGACAATAATGTTTTTTCAACCATCGATCTGGATTTAAACAATTCTGTCAAATTTGATCCGGTGAAAATTCCTCCGCCACTACCCCCTAAATCTAATCCAAGAGTACTGGCAAGTCCTAATGCACTTCCGAGTCCGCCAACTCCTTTTTCGTCTTCAAGTGCGAACGACAAATTAGCAGTATAAATAGGTTTTTTAATTAAAGAATATGTTAACCCTATACCAGCACCAATTAGTCCTGCCAAAAATATCTTTATCCATTGCGACCATAAAAAACTATACCAGTCCTTAGCTTTTTCGATTAACTCTTTTAACGATATTTCATCGTTCTCTATTGGTTTACTATCCATAATTATCTAAAAGCAGTAACAATTAATAATGCTAAACTTGTCAGAACACTTCCAATACTTACCCACTCCCCGGTACTCATTTTCCTGGTTTCAGGTTTTTCCGGAACAACTATTTGAGAGTCTGGCTCTACAGTAGGATATGACCTAAAGAATAAAAAAGATTTCGTTACATCAGCTTTTCCATTAGGATATATTATATAGGCTTTTCTTTTCCAGCCTTTATTGTTTACGCCTCCTACGGCACTTATGTAATATTTAAATCCTTTTCCTCTTCTGTATGGAATTTCAGATGTTAACAAAACATTTCCAGTCACTTTTACGCCTTCATTATAAACAGCAACTTCAATTTCGTCACCTGGAAATAAAGTAACGTTGGAATAATGATTTTTATCTTTCTCAATTTTCTCCCAGTTAATAGGAATGGTTGAAAACTTTTTATCTCTTATTTTTTCTTTTAAAGTATCTTCTTTCGATAAATTTAAATCTACGTTTTCTATTTTTTCGATTTCTTCCTCTTTAATAGGTCTCTTGATTTTCATACCTTCTAAATTTGCAATAGAAGTCAATCCACCGGCTCTCATTACGATATTGTAAACTTTTTCTTTCTTGTTTGCCAAAACGTATTTTCCCGGATAAGTGACAGCGCCAGTTATAGTAATCATTTCAGGCTTTTCGTAAACCGCTATTCTTCTTATATTTATAACATCGAAAGGTTTTAAAGCAAAATTCTTAATTTGCTCATTATTATCGCCTGAAATCTCAAGCTCCACTAATTCAATTCGATTTGGATCAGCATCGTTTATTACATCCGATTTAACCATTCTTGCAATTTCGACTCTTTTAGAAGCAGAACCCGTTAAACCTCCAACCTGTGCAATTAAATCATTTAAGGTTAAGTTATCAAAATAATCATATGTACCAGGCTTTTTTACTTCACCGTCAATAGTGACTTTATATTCTTCTCTGAAATCAAGAATAGAATAAACTGTTACTATATCTTCTCTTTTCAACTGAATGTCCGCATTTATATCACCAGATAATGCAGCACCTAAATCTACATTCACTATTTCCGTTGTCAAATCAGACTTTAAGCGTATAATTCTGGCTCTTTTACTGTAGGCATCTTCTTTAAGTCCTTCTGCTCGCGTAATAAGATCAGAAATTCTCATTCCTTCGCTGTAAGAGTAATAATCAGGTCTAAAAACAGCCCCCTCTATTTTGATACGATTTTCAAATCGATTTAAAATTTTCGTTACTTTAAAAACATCTCCGGATTGTGGATTATAAGTACTAAAATCACTTTCGTTTATATCATGAACTCTAAACTCTTTACCTGTTTTTTGCACCACATTGACAGAAGCAGTATAAGCAAATTCGTTAAATCCTGAAGCAAAATTTAATAAATCTGAAAATGTTTCTCCTTTTTTCATTTCGAAAATACCAGGGCGTTTTACCTCTCCTTCAACTGTTACTCTTTGGCTATATGCAGGAATTCTAATTACATCATTATCCTTTAAGCTAACATTATCAGATTGGTCTCCCTTAACCAGAAACCTGTAAATATCTATATTTTTAAAAACTTTATTGTTTCTAATTAATTCAATATTTCTGTAACTCCCATTTTTTCCCGGACCACCCGCCAGGTGTAACGCATTGTATACAGTAGCTAAGGATGAGATTGAATAATTACCAGGCTGTTTACCTCCAACCACTGTTATTTTAATAGTTCGTATTTGACTTAAACTAATACTTACCTGAGATTGTCCGGATCTAACTGTAGTGTATACTTTAGCAATTGCTGCTTTTATTTTTTGAGTCGCTGCTTCAATTGACATTCCTGAAACGGCTATTTGTCCAACATTTTGAATTGATATTTTTCCTTCAACACTTACTGGAATACTTGCATTATATTCCTGAACGCCATATACGCTTACTTGCAATTCATCTCCAGGCCCCAAGATATAATTCATTGGAGTCGCTAATTTTAAATCCGGCTCAAAATTAAGCGTTGGATTATCAAAAAGCTCTGAACCAAAAATTAATGAGTTAACTGAATCTTTTACTTTTTCATTAGTAATTTTGACTTGTTTTCTCTCAGAGTCATTGGAGTTCTCCTGAATTTTTGGTTTATTATTATTATTAGATTTACCTGCATATTCATTAAGCCTTGACTTCAGTTTGTCGTATTCTGTCTGGCTCATTCCCTTGGAAATTGCCATTGATTCAACTTGTTCGATAGTAGTATTATTGCTTTTTAATTGGGCATCAATTTTAGCTATATCGCTATCTGTCAAATAATCTACATTTACTGTACTTAAATCTTTAGATCTAAGAATATCCTGAGCATTAACATGTAAAGAAGTAAATAAAAGAATGAACAGAGTAAGAACGTATATTGTTTTTTTCATATTAAAAATATTTGATACAAATAAATCTATGAGTATTGTTTTTGATAATAATCTTTATAAGAGCCAGAAGTTACATTTTGTAACCACTCTTCATTTTCAAGATACCAATTAATTGTTTTTTCCAAACCTTCTTCAAAAGTTACAGAAGGTTTCCAACCTAGTTCTTTATTAATTTTTGAAGCATCTATTGCATACCTCAAATCATGACCAGGCCTGTCTTTTACATAAGTTATCAGCTCTTGGGAAGTCCCGGAAGTTCTACCTAATTTTTCATCCATAATCTGGCATAATAATTTTACCAAATCGATATTTTTCCACTCATTGAAACCACCAATATTATAGGTTTCATGATTTTTTCCTTCATGAAAAACCAAATCAATTGCTGCTGCATGATCCTCTACAAATAGCCAATCTCTCGTGTAATTTCCATCACCATAAACCGGTAATGGTTTATTATTTATAATATTATTTATAAAAAGTGGAATCAATTTTTCAGGAAAGTGATAAGATCCGTAATTATTGGAGCAGTTTGTCAAAACATACGGTAGTCCGTAAGTCTCTCCATAAGCTCTGACAAAGTGATCAGAACTTGCTTTTGAGGCAGAATATGGAGAATTGGGATCGTATGGTGTCGTTTCAGTAAAAAGCCCTTCAGCTCCCAGAGAACCATACACTTCATCTGTACTTATATGATAAAATCTTTTATTTGTAAAATCATCCTTCCATTGATTTTTTGCAGCATTTAACAAATTCATTGTACCAATAACATTGGTTTTTACAAAAGCCAAAGGATCTTCAATAGAACGATCTACATGTGATTCTGCCGCTAAATGCAATATACCGTCGAAATTATAGTTTAGGAAGAGTTCATTGATAAAAGATTCATCAACAATATCTCCTTTTACAAAATGATAATTGGGGTGATCTTCAATATCTTTTATATTTTCCAGATTTCCTGCATAAGTCAAAGCATCTAAATTAAAAATTTGATAATCAGGATATCTGTTCACAAAACGTCTAACTACATGTGATCCAATAAAACCGGCACCACCTGTTATAAGTATTTTTTTCATTTTAAATTTTAATTAATTTAATAAATCTGAATTTATTTTTTCCAACTCACTGTATATGTCTTTTACATCTTGTGAGTTTTCTTTTTGCAAAATTAGATTTGCTGTATCGGTATATACAAAAATAGTATTTTTTAATCCTAGAAAAGTAGTATGTTTTCCAGAGCCAATAACCATATTTCCATTTTTATCAACAGGATGATTTTTTGAAAGCAAATAATCATAAACAGACTCAAACGAGCCTAAATCTGACCAGGAGAATGACGCAGGTACGACTTTAATTTTCTTACTGCGTTCCATTACTGCATAATCAATACTAATTGACGGAATTTCCATTGACAAATCTAAATTAAGAAGCCCTTTTTCGTTTGCTTCCCAAACTGCTTTTGATTTTTCATAAACCTCAGGCTGAAATTGTTTTAATTCGTCCAAAAGAACTCCTGCTTTAAAGCAGAACATTCCGCTATTCCATAAAAAATTACCTCTTGCAATAAACTCTTTTGCGGTAGTTTCATTTGGTTTTTCACGAAATGACAGCACTTTATCCCCTTTAGATTCGATATATCCATAGCCCGTTTCAGGCTTAGTTGGTATAATTCCAAAAGTAACAATAAAACCTTCATTGGCTTTTTTAACGGCTTCCTGAATTGCATTATTGTAATCATCCATTTTATCAATAATATGATCCGATGGCGTTATGATTAAAATATCGTCCGGATCTGAAGCAAATGCTGCAAAAGCGATAGCAGCTGCAGTATTTCTTGGTGTAGCTTCTACAATATTTAAATAAGTTGTTTTAGTTTTGTCCATCACCTTTCCGCTTAAGTGATGATTGTCTACATTTCCAACCACCATTACTTTATCCGCTAAATGACTGTTGCGTTGCACTGTCATTTCAAATAATGATTTGTTTTCAAATATCTCTAAATATTGTTTAGGCTGGCTTTTTCGTGACAGCGGCCATAATCTACTACCAACTCCACCAGTTAAAATGACATGTATAATTGAATTTTTTGTTTCCATTTTTCTTAAAATAAAATTTCTTAAAATAAAAAAAGACCTTTAGTGACTATAATCTATTATCAGCTATAGCTCCTAAAACTCCTTTTACATCATATATTAAACTATCTTCTTTTTGAAGTTCTGAGAAATTTAATTTTAAAAATTCTGCATGTGCTACTCCCAGAACAATCGCATCAAATTTATCATTGGGAATACTGTTAATTGTTATTAAATTATATTCTTTTTTTACATCATTCGCATTAGCAAGCGGATCAAATATGGTTACTAGGATTCCATATTCTTTTAATGCTTTTACAACATCTACAATTTTCGTATTTCGAACATCCGGACAGTTTTCTTTAAAAGTAATTCCAAGCATTAAAAGATTTGCACCATTAACAGAAATTCCTTTTTTGATCATGAGCTTTACTATTTGCGAAGCAACATATTCTCCCATACTGTCATTCAAGCGTCTTCCTGCTAAAATTATTTCTGGATGATAACCAAATTCCTGGGCTCTTTGTGCTAAATAATAGGGATCAACACCAATGCAATGCCCACCTACTAATCCTGGTTTAAAGGGTAAAAAGTTCCATTTTGTAGCTGCCGCAGTTAATACTTCCTGGGTATCAATACCCATTAAGTTGAATATTTTGGCTAGTTCATTTACAAATGCGATATTAATATCGCGTTGGGAATTTTCAATAACTTTAGCGGCTTCTGCCACTTTTATGGAAGGAGCGAGATACGTACCCGCTATAATAACAGATTTATACAACGCATCTACCTTCAGGCCAATTTCTAATGTGGATCCTGATGTAACTTTTAGAATTTTCTCAACCGTATGTTCCTTATCTCCCGGATTTATTCTTTCCGGGGAGTATCCTGCAAAAAAGTCTTCATTAAACGTTAATCCTGAAATTTTTTCTAAAACAGGAACGCATTGCTCTTCTGTAACACCCGGATATACTGTTGATTCATAAATTACAATATCACCTTTTTTCAGTATTTTACCAACCGATTCACTGGACTTATACAATGGGGTTAAATCCGGGCGATTGTTTTTATCTACTGGTGTAGGAACTGTTATTATAAAGTAATTACAAGCTGCGAGATCATTTAAAGAACTTGTACAATATAATCCTGTATCCTGATATGCATTATCAACCAGTACTTTTTGCAAAGTAACATCATCAACCTCCAGTGTGGTGTCTGTTCCCGATTTTAACGATGCAATTCTTGATTCATTTATATCAAAACCTACGACCGAATATTTAGTAGCAAATAATCTGGCCAATGGCAAACCTACATATCCTAAGCCAATAATGGCTACTTTTATGTTTCTGTCTATTTTATCGTCGTTTTTATTCACTTTTTTCATTTCAATTCACGGCTTCGCCCTTCTGAGTCACATTATAGCTGACACAGATAACTCAAAATCCATTTTTGGCAAATATAGCACATTAAGTCAACTTATTCAATACGGTTTATAACAGAACTTAACTTACTAAAAAGTCAAAACGTCATAAACCTAATCAAACCTTTATCAATCAGACACTAAAGATTGCATTTAAAAAAAACAGAAGATAAAAAAGCTAAAAAAGCATTTCATCTTCCATCTCGTTACTTATACTATTTTAAAAATAGTTATTTATATTTTATTTTCAAAACACATCCTAAAGATTCTAAAACCAGGATATAATGCGTTTTTGACACTTCCTGAACAATTGCATCCTGATTACTAAAGACCCCGGATTCTAATTTTATCCGGTCTCCAACCTGAAACGGGGTTACTGCTATTTCACTAACATTTACATCCATGAGACTTTTTTTTATGATCTCAATTTCTTCATCTTTAACAATTGCCGGTTTGCCTAACCAGAACAAATACCGGACAGCACCGGAAACCTGAAAAACAGAATTCCTTTCAGCATCCTGCAAGCGAACAAAAACATATGAATTAAAAAGGGGAACCTCAATTTTTTTCTTTCTATCCGACCATTGTTTAATCTGACTTATCAGAGGGCAATAGCATTCAACACCTATTTGATTTAGCTTATCCGAAACTTTTTTCTCCCACTTGGGTTTAGTATATATAACATACCAATTCATATGTATTTTTATATTGAAATAAGATTATCAGTCTTATTTTTATCTCACTTCGAATTAAATCTTACCTCAGTCTTTATTTTCAATTAAGAACCTATGCCTTTATAAACAAACCCAATTTCCTCTACTTCTTTAGCATTTAAAATATTTCTCCCATCAAAAATAAAGGCCGGCTTATGCATTGAGTCGTAAATTTTTTGCCAGTCATACGTTACAAATTCATCCCACTCGGTAAGAATTGAAATCGCATGCGAACCTTTGCAGGCATCATAAGGATTATCAAACGCAAGAATTGCTTTATTATTTTCTTCAACTGATCTGCTTTCTAAATAATTTAAATCAGCGAGCATTTTAGTTCTTGAAACCTTCGGATCATAAACAGATATTTTAGCCTGTTCATTAATCAAATCATCCGCTACATATATTGCTGCAGATTCACGGGTATCATTTGTATCTTTTTTAAATGCCCATCCTAAAAATGTAATTTTCTTATCAGCAACAGTATTATATAAGGTTTGAACGATTTTATTTGAAAATCTTCTCTTCTGATGATCATTCATAATGATAACCTGTTCCCAATAGTCTGCTACTTCATTTAATCCGTATGATTTTGCGATATAAACTAAATTTAAAATGTCTTTTTGAAAGCAGGAACCTCCAAAACCTACAGAGGCTTTTAAAAATTTTGATCCAATTCGACTATCCATACCAATTGCTTTGGCAACTTCATTTACATCAGCACCTGTTTTTTCACAAAGTTCCGACATGGCATTTATTGATGAAATACGCTGCGCCAAAAATGCATTTGCGGTAAGTTTAGATAATTCTGAAGACCAGACGTTTGTAGTCAGGATTTTATCTTTGCTGACCCAATTGGCATATACATCAACTAAGGCATTAATCGCTGCTTCTCCTTCGGGAGTTGTATCGCCACCAATCAAAATCCTGTCAGGATTCAGCAAATCGGTAACAGCGGTTCCTTCCGCTAAAAACTCAGGATTAGATAATATTTGAAACTGAACTCCATTTCCGGTATTGTCCAGGATACTCTTGATTGCTTCTGCTGTACGAACCGGCAAAGTTGACTTTTCAACTACAATTTTATTTTCTTTGGCAACTTTGGCAATTTGCCTGGCGCACAATTCAATGTATTTTAAATCGGCTGCCATCCCTTTTCCTTTTCCGTACGTCTTGGTCGGGGTGTTTACGGATATAAAAATTACCTGAGCTTCATTGATTGCTTTTTCAACTTCAGTGGAAAAAAAAAGATTTCTTCCCCTGGCTTCTGCAACAATTTCTGAAAGCCCCGGCTCGTAAATCGGAATATTATTTGTATCCGGATCATTCCAGTCTTTAATTCTTTGTTCGTTCAAATCAACAACAGTCACTTGAATATGGGGACATTTTTGAGCAATTACTGCCATTGTCGGTCCTCCGACATAACCTGCACCAATGCAACAAATTTTGGTTATTTCCATTTAATTATTTATTATCTTAATCTTGATTTTTATTTCAAATTATTCCAGTACCAGTTCACTGCTTCTTTTAACCCTTTCTGCAAAGAATATTTTGGATCGTAACCCAGCATATTTTTAGCTTTGTCAATGCTTGCCAGTGAATGTGGAATATCTCCTGCTCTGTTTGCACCATAAATAATTTCTACATCAGCAATTTTTGAGTCAAATTCCGCTAAATATTTTTTTAAATAGCCTACCAGATCATTTAAAGTATTACGATCTCCAAATGCAGTATTATAAACGGTATTTACTGCGTCTGGATTTTGGCTTATCATAGCCAGTTCATTCATCTGAATTACATTATCAATATAGGTGAAATCACGGGAATAATTTCCATCACCGTTAATTACAGGGCTTTCGTAGTTCATAAGCTGCATAACAAACTTAGGGATAACCGCTGCATATGCGCCATTTGGATCTTGTTTTCTTCCAAAAACATTGAAGTAGCGCAGTCCTATCGTTTCTAATCCATATGTTTTACTGAAAATTTCAGCATACAGTTCGTTTACATATTTTGTTATAGCGTATGGCGAAAGTGGTTTACCAATAACTTCTTCTACTTTTGGAAGCCCCTGAGAATCTCCATAGGTAGAAGAGCTTGCTGCGTATATAAATCTTTTTACTTTAGCATCGCGGGAGGCTGTTAACATATTTAAGAAACCGGATACATTAACATCATTGGTTGTTATCGGATCATTTATAGATCGAGGAACAGAACCTAAAGCCGCCTGGTGCAGCACATAATCAACTCCATCGACTGCTAAAAGACAATCGGCAATATTGCGGATATCGCCTTCAATTAATTTGAAATTTGGATTCTCAATAAAATCTTTCAGGTTATGACGGTGTCCTGTCGCAAAATTATCAAGACAAACAACCTTATGCCCTGATTTTAGAAAATGCTCGCATAAGTTGGAGCCAATGAAACCGGCACCTCCCGTAATTAAAATTGTATATTGAGCTGATATTTTCATGTACCTCAAATTATTTTTTATTCCATTTATTGAAAATAGATTTTACGAAACTCTTTTGCTCTTCTTCTTCATGATATCCGTTAGAATAAGCTCCATAACCATATCCGTATCCGGAACCGTATTTGGCTTTATTTTCATATCCGTTTAAAACGATACTCGCATTGTTGAGCTCTCCTCTTTTTATTCTGTTATTCAACAAGGTAATCATATCCTTCTTGGTATAATTTTGTCTCACAATGTATAAGGTAACATCTGCATACTGAGCCAGCTCTAAAGCATCAGAAACCAAACCAACCGGAGGCGTATCCAGGATAATATAATCGTATTTTTGCTTTAATTCGTCGATTAACTCTTTCATCGCTTCGCTTAAAATAAGTTCGGAAGGATTTGGCGGAATCGGACCGGAAAGAATAACATCCAGATTTGAAATACTTGTTGGATTGGTAATTTCCTCCAGGCTTTTTTGTTTAATCAGGTAATTAACAACCCCAACATTGTTTGTCAGGTTAAACTCGTCTGCTAATCGGGGCTTTCTCAAATCTAAACCTATTATTACTGTTTTCTTTTCACTTAAAGCGAAAACAGTCGCAATGTTTATCGAACAAAATGTCTTTCCTTCGCCACTTATTGACGAAGTAATCATTAATGTTTTTGCTCCGCTTACTCTTTGTTTTTTATAAAGAAACTGTAACGAAGAACGAATTGTTCTAAAGGATTCTGAAAGTGCCGATTTTGGCTTATCAAATACCGCAAGATTAATATTGTCTTTATTAATACCAATTACTCCAATAATAGGAATCTGTGTTAATTTATTGACATCCTCGATATTTTGAATTGAATTATTGATGAAAAAAATCACAAAAACAATAAGCAAAGGAATCAACATACCAAGAAACAAAGCCAGTACATAATTGGCAGAAGTTTTGGGTCCAATTAAATTTCCGCCAATATCTTTTGCCGGATCAATAAAATGGATATCTGACAAGTTAGATGCTTTTACAATTTCTGCTTCATTTCGTTTTTGAAGAAACTCCGTATAAATATTATCATTTAAATCATATTTTCTTTTAATCTTCAACAATTCCTGTTGTTCTTCCGGAAGTCTTTTGACAGTACTTTCAGCCTGGCCAATTTTTGCGTTTATCATTGACAAATCATACAACAATGATGATTTTGCACTGATGATATTTTCCAGCAATACATCTTTAACAGCATGCATTTGATTATCAAAATCTTTAAAAATTTTATCACTTTTTACCGCATAGGCCATTTCTGATCTTTGTGTTGAAAGTGCAATAAGTTTTGAAACATTTACAACAATATTAGGATCTTCGATTCCTGCAACCGACGGGGCCGGCAAACGTGAATAATCAACACTATTATTCAGATATGTTTTTAAGGAATTGTAATAGGCAATTTTTCTGGAAATTACATCTTTCTGAACATCAAAATCCATTATTTTATCAGAAAACTTGGCACCGCCATCTTCAATCTCATAGATGTTTTTATCTTTTCGAAAAGACTTTAGTTCATTACCATTTTCTTTTAATTGAGATTCCATTGCAACGAGGGTGCTATCAATAAATCGTATTGTATTGTTTGCAAATTGGTTTTTCCCGTCAAGCTGAATTTTAATCAGCATTTTCACGGTCGAGTTCAGATAGTCGACCATTCTTGCCTTGTTTGTACCTTGTAATGATAAAGTCAGCAATGAGCCTCCCTTGTCATCAGCGCTTACATCAATGGTTCGGTAATTAGAAACGGTATTATCAAAATCATTAAAACGAACAAAATACTCATTCCCCTTATAAAGTCCAGGATTGTCATTTATCTGTAATTTCCAGTTTAGGAAAGGCAGTGAAACCTGCTCTCCAACTTTATATTTTTTCACGAATTCTACAGGCTGAACTGAAGTATTCGAATACGTATTTTTGGAATACGTTATTAAAGAAACAGAATTAGTCTCAAACGGAATTCTGATTTCGTATATATTTTCACTTAAAAACTTTATACCAATTAAAGTATTGGCAAGCTGTCCTCTCGATTTATCAATGTTTAAATAAAAAGGTACTTCCCCATAAGAATCAACCAGATTATATTTTCCCTGCGTAAGATAATCAGTGTAGAACTGTAATTTATCAACCACAAGTTCATTATGTGATCTTGACTTTAGGATGGTTGAAATTCCGTTTACCTGATCCGAAATCCCTCCCCAGTTAAAAACCAGGCTCGTATTTGAAGTAAAAAACGGATTACTTTCTTCCTCAATAGAAATCATGGTTTGCATTCCGTAAATTTTTTCTTTACGAATATTTACCTGATATGCAATTGTAAAGGCAATTATTAAACTAATAAGAAACCATTTCCAATAACTCAGAATCTTTAGCAAAAGCCCCTTAAAATCAAAATTCGAATGATTTTCAAACATCGAAAAATCCTTTATATCTAACATCTCTGAATCTGGTTTTAATTTTTAAGAAGCAAATAAACTGTTGTAGCCAATGACAGCAAAGTAATGACAGTACTTATAGATTGTATACCGGTCTGCCCTGTTCCCCATGTTTTCTGCTTTAATGGTTTTACGTAAATATAATCGTTAGGCTGCAAATAATAATAGGGAGACTTCATTACATTGGCATCTGTCAGATCAATATCATGCATCTGAACTCCCGTCGGCGTTTGGCGAATTACGGTTACCGCTTTTCTATCTCCTACCGTTGTAATATCGCCAGCATTTGCAATAGCTTCCATAATATTTACATGTGACTGAAATAATGTTTTTGTGCCCATGCTTCCAACCTCACCATTAATAGTGTATCTGAAGCCGGCTAATTTTACGGTAACAAAAATATTAGCCTCACTTTTAAAATATTCTTCAAGTAATTTTTTTTCAATCATTAACCTTACTTCCTCAAGGGTATAACCAATAACATTTATTTCGCCTAAAATCGGCATTCTGATATTTCCATGATCATCTACGGTAAATCCGTCAAAATACAAAGCTGACTCTGATTTATCGGTAATTGCTGTATTTGACTTACTGAAAATGGAAACCAATTTAGGATCAATTGCCTTAATGTCGACGGTTATCACATCGTTAGTTTGCAATCTGTAAGGCTTAGACTCGACAGCAGCGACAGTATTTTGCTCACCGGAAGTATTTTTGTCTTGTAAATACACCAGGTCTTTTACAGGAATGCAGGATGTAAATAATACACTAATCAATAGTAATATATAAAAGCTGTTTTTTGTCATTGTAAATATTTTATCGGCAAATATAGGTTTTCCTTTAATCTTCAGAAAATCTAACTTTTAATTGATCTTATTTAATTGTTTTTGAAAGTTTTTTCAAACGGAATACGATGTAAAATACTTCTTCCAAGTGTAACTTCGTCTGCATATTCCAACTCGTCCCCTACTGAAATACCTCTCGCAATTGTTGAAATTACGATATCTGATTCAGCAATTTG
The DNA here is from genome assembly GCF_020991415.1 of Flavobacterium sp. ENC. Classification (GTDB taxonomy): domain Bacteria; phylum Bacteroidota; class Bacteroidia; order Flavobacteriales; family Flavobacteriaceae; genus Flavobacterium. Next base: position 310,119 of record NZ_JAJMOY010000005.1, read on the forward strand.
TTTGTAGATGTAGAAATTTGTCGTATCACCTTCCATTGTGGAACTCAGTGCAAAAATAATCTCTGTAACGATTCCCGATTTTACTTTTTCCACTAAAGTGGAGATATTTAACTGACTTGGACCAACGCCTTCTATAGGAGAAATTTTCCCGCCCAGAACATGATAAATACCTTTGTATTGCCCTGTATTTTCAATAGCCATTACATCCCGAATGTCTTCGACCACACAAATCAGCTGGTGATTTCTTGTTGAATTAGCACAAATTTCACACACTTCTGTATCTGAAATATTATGGCAGCTTTTACAAAACTTAATATCCTCTCGCATGTTTAATAATGCCTGGGATAAAAAACCCGTTTGTTCTTTGGGCTGTTTCAATAAATGCAAAACCAACCGCAAAGCCGTCCTCTTACCGATTCCGGGCAATTGCGACATTTCACTGACTGCTTTTTCGATCAATTTTGATGAAAATTCCATAACTGCAAAAGTACTATTTTATGGTTTTTCTATTCCGGCTTACTAACAATCAAACTTTCTATCATCGTTAATCAGCAAAAAAAGATACCCGAAAAAATGCTAAAAAAAATTAATATTGATTTGTAGCCAGCAAAACCAAAGTACAAGCCACTTCTGCCTTGATGTTATTCAGCTCCAGTAATTGATATAATTCAGGATTCTCAGTCCCGGGATTGAATACGACTCTTTTTGGCTGTGCTTCTATAATATAATTATAGTAATCACGCTGACGGGAAGGATTTAAATATAAAGTTACAGTATCAATATTTTTGACCGGGATTGCTTTTGTGTAAATTTTCACACCTGCAACTTCACCGGTATTCTGACCAATTGCCAAAACAGTGTGTCCTTTTTGAACCAATGCATTTATGGCCTTATAAGCGTAGCGGTCTGGTTTTGTGGTAGCACCCAGAACTAAAGTTTTTTTGTTTTTCATCATTTTAAAATATGCTACAAAAGTAATCAAAAAGTATGAGCTTATTTTAGGTTATTTTCACAGAAATACCAGCAATAAAAAAAACAATATCGAAACATGAATATGCCATGAAATGTTAAAAATTGACTATTTTTACTTCACTAACCCAGACAACATGGATTTATTCATTTATTTATTTGCCGCTCTTTTCTCCGTATTAAACCCCATTGGTACCGTTCCCATTTTTGTGGGACTGACACAGCATGACTCCCAAAAAGAGCGCTCGAGAATTTCATTATGGACCGCTATAAACGTTTTCATCATTTTGATTGTTTCTTTTTTTATTGGCCAGTATGTATTGACTTTTTTTGGAATCAGCATTGACGCACTTCGAATTGCAGGCGGAATTGTAATTGTAAACTCCGGATTCTCCTTGCTTTCCGGAAAATTCAATAAAAAACGAGGAATAAATAAAAAAATAGAAACCGATGCACAGCAGCGTAATGACATCGCCTTAACGCCTTTGGCCATACCAATGCTTGCAGGCCCGGGATCAATTTCATTGTTGATTGCCTTTTATCAGGAGCATCATCAAATGGAAGAAATAATTTTTTCCTGCCTGGCTATTCTGGCTATCGCCGTTGCAATTTATGTTATTTTAAAAAGTGCCCATTATTTAGCCCGAATATTAGGAGCCTCAGGAATTGTGGCCATTTCCAGAATTGTTGGATTTATTGTTATATCAATCGGAATTCAATATATCGTTAGTTCAATCATTAATATTGTAAAAGGAAATCTGATGTAATTTATTTTACACTATAATATTCTTACAAAAATAATATTTTACAGGATATTTTTTTTATCTTTAAAACTCGGAATTTTTAACCCAAATGGCGTTATATTTGAGCCTTCGGAAAATTTATATTTATTATGGAACAGAAAATACATCAGGGAAGAAACGTAAAACGTTTCAGAGAAATGCTTGGTATCAAACAGGAATCATTGGCTTTTGATCTGGGAAATGACTGGAATCAGAAGAAAATTTCTATGCTGGAGCAAAAAGATGTAATTGAAGATGCTATCCTGGATCAAATTTCACATGCCTTAAAAATTCCTGTGGAAGCTTTTCAGAATTTTGATGAAGAGCAGGCTATAAATATTATTTCTAATACTTTTCATGATACTCAGGGCCTGATAAATTACAACCCAACTTTCAATAACAATCCAATTGAGAAACTAATCAAGCTGCATGAAGAAAAAATTGAGTTATACGAGCGTATGCTGAAAGAAAAAGATGAAATGATGGCAAGGCTTGAAAAACTAATCAATAAGTAACCTTAGACATCATAATTTATAAAAAAACAAAGGCTCAACTAAATAGTTGAGCCTTTTTAATATCAAATTTTATTATTTTGCTTTTAACTTCTTGGCAAAAATACTTCGGCCATCATGCATCTTGCACTTCCTCCGCCACAAGCTTCGATGGTATCCAGGCTTGAGCTCAAAATTTCAGCATGAGCTTCTAATTGTGTGATTTGTTTTGGAGTTAAACTCTGGTGAGCCGAAGCACTCATTACAAGATACTTTTTATCGTTTGTTCCTTTAACTTCTAACATATTACCTGCAAAATTATTTACCTGCGCTTCTGTAATGAGAATAATCTCTTTTTTATCCGCTTTTAGGTTATCCAGAACCATTTTGCGTTCTTTTTTATCATCGATACAATCGGCACAGATTACGGCAAAAGTTTCTCCTAGGCACATCATTACGTTTGTATGATAAATTAGTTTACGCTCGCCAGCGACAGTTTGAAAAGCTTCAAAAATAACAGGAGCATAATCAAAATCCTCACAGAATTCGATAAATAATTCCTCATCGGCGCGAGGTGACAAAGCACAATATGCTTTTGCATTAGCTCTGTCTAAAAGTAAACTTCCTGTTCCTTCGAGAAAAAACCCGTCTTCTTCAGCCGACGTATAATCCATTATATTAGCGATTTCAAAACCTTTGTCTTCAAGAGTATCTAAAATATCCTCACGACGTTCCTGACGACGATTTTCGGCAAACATAGGATACAATGCCACATCACCATTTTCGTGAAATGAAACCCAGTTGTTTGGAAAAATACTATCGGGCGTATCTGTTTCAAGTGTGTCTTCAATAACCGTAACATCAACTCCTACCGCTCTCAGTTTTTCTACAAAAACATCAAATTCCTGTTGTGCTTTCGCATTTACCGTACTTGGCAAAAGTCCGTCTAATACTTTTTGGTAATAATTATTCACAGCCGTTTGCTCATTCATCCTGAAAGCAACCGGACGAATCATTACGATGGCATTTGTAGTTTGTTTCATAATCTTTTTTGTTGTGAGTTCTGGGTTGTAGGTTGTGAGTTTTCAAATTGAATCGCTGAATTCATATCAATTCTTCCAATTCTCTTCAACGTATTTGATAAAATTAAACAACTTACCTCCTAATCCTTCATAATTATTAATTAACTCATCCATATTATAAAAACAATCTGGATAAAGTTTTGCTATTTTTTCTAAATGACCAATGGTTTCAAGACAACTAGAATGAGAGTAAACTAAAAATTTTATAAAATCAGCTTTATATCTTCTCCTACCATATCCTTCAATTATGTTAGAAACCACAGAATCAGAAGACCTCCTTATTTGACTTCCGAGCTCATACAATTCATATTTTGGAAGTTTGAGTGATGACGGATGAACCAGATAAAATAGATCTAATCCAATCTTGTAAACATCTAAATCTTTATAACTCTTCATTTCAACATGTGCTTCATCTTCACTAGCATTTCAAAACTCATAACTCAAAACTCAAAACTGAATTTAGTCTCTAATTAAAGGTAAAGTCGAACATCTCAACAACCCTTCCTGTTTGGCAATTTCAGCATACGGAATTTCTTCAACAGTGAAACCGTTTGCACGTAACCAATTGTTAAGCCTTGTGAAATTTTTCTCTGAAACCACCACATTCGTATCTATTGAAAACACATTCGAAAACATATGGTACATTTCATTTCTTTCGATGTGAAATAAATTTTCTTTTCCAAAAAGGTTTACTAAATAAAGATAATCAGCTTCTTCACGAAATCCTCTTTTATAGATTATTCCTTTGTCTTTTCCTACCGGCTGAAAACAACAATCCAAATGCAAAGCATTGTCTCTTGCTTCAAGTTTAGATTTAACCAGATCAAATTCTTTGACTATTTTATTTGGAAACAACTCCTTAATATAATTTACACCTTGCATATTGGTTCGGGCAGTGATATAATCTTTGTAGTCGCTACCTTTATAAGTCCCAATAAAAATATGATCATTCCAAAGCATGACATCTCCACCTTCGATATGAACTTCTTCCGGAGGGCGAACCACTTTTGTTGCATCCATCTGGTCAAGCACATACTGAATAGCATCCAGTTCTCTTTCTCGGTCCGGTAAAATATTAGATTTTACAAAAGTATCATCAATAACAAAACCAATATCCCTGGCAAAAATCTGGTTGTAATTTTCGATCATCTCAGGACGATAGACCGTTACATCGTACTTCTGAAAAACAGCATTAAAAGCATCCATTTCAGCAACCATATCTTTTTCAATAGGATAAGTTCCTGCCTTAATATGTTCCAATGATTTAGGATCATAGGCTTCATCAACAGATGGAGTCGGCCCATTATGAACAGCAGAACCCAAAACTACAGCACGTAATCTTGACGTTTCGTTCTTTACATTTAATTGCAACATAACTTTATTATATTTTGGGCAAATATAAAAAAAGCTTCACAGTTAAGTGAAGCTTTTAAAGTTATTTTATCTGTTAGACTTAAAGTCTCTCAATGGGTGTCCTGTATAAATTTGTCTAGGTCGACCGATTGGCTCTTTGTTTTCACGCATTTCTTTCCATTGTGCGATCCATCCCGGCAATCTTCCGATAGCAAACATTACTGTAAACATATCGGTTGGAATCCCTAATGCTCTGTAAATAATTCCGGAATAGAAATCTACGTTTGGATATAAATTTCTTGATTTGAAATAATCGTCTTCAAGAGCAGCTGATTCTAATTTTTTGGCAATTTCTAAAATAGGATCATCAACACCCAAAGTCTCTAATACCTCTTTAGCTGCTTTTTTGATGATTTTAGCTCTTGGATCAAAGTTTTTATAAACTCTGTGACCAAATCCCATTAAACGGAAAGGATCGTTTTTATCTTTCGCTTTCGCTAAAAATTTGTCCGTATCACCACCGTCTTTATTGATTTCCTCAAGCATTTCAAGAACTGCCTGATTTGCACCTCCATGAAGTGGTCCCCAAAGAGCTGAAACACCTGCAGAGATAGAAGCAAATAAACCGGCATGAGAAGAACCAACCATTCTTACTGTTGAAGTAGAACAGTTTTGCTCGTGATCCGCATGAAGGATAAACAATTTATCTAAAGCGTCAACAATAACCGGATTGGCTGAATAAGGTCCTGTAGGCAATTTAAACATTAATTGCATAAAATTATCAACGTAACCTGTTGTGTTATCATAATAATTCAAAGGATACCCCATAGATTTTCTGTACGTCCAGGTAGCAATCACAAGGAATTTACCCATTGTTTTACAAATGGCTTCGTACATTTCTTTTTCATTTTCAACATTTACCGCTTTTGGATTAAATGCCGTTAAAGCACTTGTTAAAGCAGATAAAACACCCATTGGATGGGCTGTTTTTGGAAAACCGTCAATGATATTTTTCATTTCTTCGTTTACCAAAGTATGTTTTTTGATACCATTTTCGAACTGTTCTAATTCCTGAGCAGTTGGAAGTTCTCCAAAAATTAAAAGATATGATACTTCCAGAAAATTAGCCTTTTCAGCTAAATCTTCAATTGAGTATCCTCTATAACGCAAAATTCCTAATTCTCCGTCTAAGAAGGTGATTTCACTTTTACAAGAACCAGAATTTTTATATCCCGGATCAATGGTAATAATACCTGTTAAATCACGTAATTTGTTAATATCGATAGCTGATTCATTTTCGCTTCCTGTGATTACCGGAAGTTCAATTTTTTGACCATCTACTTCTAATGTAGCTATTTTTGACATAATATATCGGAAATAAATCTTTAAAATAATAATTTATCAAATCTAAGGAATTTAAGACTAATTAAAAAAAGAATCCTGCTATGAATTTGTTAAAACTCCAAAAAAAAACCATTCGCAAAAACGAATGGTTTAATTTCAATATATAACTCTTACAATTATTTGATCTTGAAAGCGTTTAATCCAGGGAAATAAGCTGTACTTCCTAACTCTTCTTCGATTCTTAATAATTGATTGTATTTTGCCATACGATCAGAACGGGAAGCAGAACCTGTTTTAATCTGACCACAGTTTAAAGCTACTGCTAAGTCAGCAATAGTATTATCTTCTGTTTCTCCTGAACGGTGAGACATTACTGAAGTATATCCTGCATTTTTAGCCATATTTACAGCTGCAATAGTTTCAGTTAAAGTACCAATTTGGTTTACTTTTACTAAGATTGAATTTGCAATTCCTCTTTCAATTCCAGTTGACAAACGCTCCACATTAGTAACGAATAAATCATCACCTACTAACTGAACTTTATGTCCAATTTTTTCAGTTAAATATTTCCATCCATCCCAGTCATCTTCGTACATACCATCTTCTATAGAAATAATTGGATATTTAGCAGCAAGATCAGCTAAATAATCAGCCTGCTCTTCAGAAGTTCTGATTTTTCCGGTTTCACCTTCAAATTTAGTATAATCGTATTTTCCGTTTACATAAAACTCAGAAGCAGCACAGTCAAGAGCAATCATAATTTCGTCACCGAAAGTATATCCCGCTTTTTCAACTGCCAGTTTGATAGTATCTAAAGCATCTTCAGTACCACCGGCCAGGTTAGGAGCAAAACCTCCTTCGTCACCCACTGCAGTACTTAAACCTCTGTCATGCAATACCTTTTTAAGGCTATGGAAGATTTCAGTTCCCATTTGCATAGCATGTGTAAATGAAGTTGCCTTTACAGGGAAAATCATAAACTCCTGAAATGCGATAGGAGCATCAGAGTGAGAACCTCCATTGATGATATTCATCATTGGTACAGGCAACGTATTAGCAGAAACCCCGCCAACATATCTGTATAAAGGTAATCCAAGTTCATTAGCCGCAGCTTTTGCAGCAGCAAGAGAAACTCCTAAAATTGCATTAGCACCTAATTTAGATTTATTTGGAGTCCCATCTAAATCAATCATTAACTGATCAATTGTATTTTGTTCGAAAACAGAAGTTCCAACTAATTCTTCAGCAATAACAGTATTTACATTATTCACTGCATTTAAAACTCCTTTTCCTAAGAATGCTTTTCCTCCATCACGTAATTCAACAGCCTCGTGTTCTCCAGTTGAAGCTCCCGATGGAACAGCTGCTCTACCTAAAACTCCGTTTTCTGTTACAACATCAACTTCAATAGTAGGATTACCTCTGGAATCAAAAATTTGTCTTGCGTGAACTTTAATTATAATACTCATTATTTTTGTTTTTTATTAATAAATTATATTTTTTTTCGAAATTATAAAAATATTTAATAGAAAAAATGCATTCTTACTATTAAACGCCTTTACTTATTAACTATATCGTTTTAGCAGCAACCAGTTTTATATTCTCAACAAACTGATCAAACAAATAAGACGAATCATGTGGTCCGGGACTTGCTTCAGGGTGATACTGTACCGAAAAACAATTCTTATTTTTCATACGCATTCCGGCAACCGTATCATCATTTAGATGTACATGTGTAATTTCCAATTCCGGATGACCATCTAAAGCTTCTCTTTTTACGGCAAAACCATGATTTTGAGAAGTAATTTCCCCTTTACCGGTGAGAAGATTTTTTACAGGATGATTAATTCCGCGATGTCCGCCGAACATTTTATAAGTTTTAACGCCGTTTGCTAAAGCAATAATCTGGTGTCCTAAACAAATTCCGAACAATGGATTATCATTTTTTATAATTTCCTTTGCAACTTCTATAGCTCCGAATAAAGGATCCGGATCCCCGGGGCCATTTGACAAGAAGTATCCGTCCGGATTAAATTCTGCCAAATCCTTATAAGTCGAATTGTATGGGAAAACTTTAATATAACAATCTCTTTTAGCAAGATTTCTTAATATATTCTTTTTAATTCCAAGATCTAAAGCTGAAATCTTATAAGTTGCATTCTCATCTCCAAAAAAATAAGGTTCAGTAGTTGAAACTTTTGATGCCAACTCTAAACCTTCCATATTTGGCACATTTGCCAACTCTTTTTTCAAATCTTCAACTGACGTTCCATCTGTACAAATTACAGCATTCATAGCGCCATTGTCACGAATGTAACTTACCAGAGCTCTCGTGTCGACATCAGAAATACAGATTAAATTTTCTTTTATAAAGTAATCTTCCAAACTTCCGGAAGAATCTTCTCTTGAATAATTAAAACTGAAGTTTTTACAAACTAAACCAGCAATTTTGACGCTATCAGATTCAATTTCCAAATCATTAACACCATAGTTTCCAATATGGGCATTGGTAGCCACCATTATCTGACCAAAATAAGAAGGATCTGTAAAAATCTCCTGATATCCGGTCATTCCAGTATTAAAACAAACCTCTCCAAAAGTTTTACCACTAATACCAATAGATTTACCGTGAAAAATAGTTCCGTCGCTTAGTAATAGAATGGCGCTTTGTCGTGTAGTGTATTTCATTCTTAGTTGTATTGTTTTTTATAATTGTTTAATGAAATCCGGCAGGCCCATTTCATTTATAATTAGATATTTTGCAAATTTACTTCTTTAAAAGAGTGCTTCCAAAAAAAATTAAAAATTTCATTCATAAAAATAAAACCTAACTGTAGAAATAAGTTAAATTTCAATTTAAAAAAAAATCAAAAAAAAAGGATAAACTAAAAATTAGTTTATCCTTGATTTCTATAGAATCATTACTTTCATAATTATTCAGAAGCTTCAGTAGTCGATTCTGACTCAGCAGCTGGAGCTTCAGAAGTTTCCTCAGCTTTTTTTGCTTTACCACCACGACGGCTTTTTGCTTTTTTAACTTCTTTTTTACCTCCATTGTAAAGTTCATTGAAATCTACAAGTTCGATCATTGCCATATCAGCATTATCTCCCAAACGATTTCCAACTTTAATGATACGAGTGTATCCACCTGGACGGTCACCAACTTTAGCAGCTACGTCTCTGAACAAGTCAGTTACAGCATATTTACTACGTAAGTAAGCAAAAACAATACGACGGTTGTGAGTCGTATCTTCTTTTGATTTTGTAATTAAAGGCTCAACGAATTGTTTAAGCGCTTTAGCTTTAGCAACAGTAGTGTTAATACGTTTGTGCTCGATAAGAGAACAAGCCATATTAGCCAACATAGCTTTTCTATGTCCAGTCTGTCTGCTTAAGTGATTGAATTTTTTTCCGTGTCTCATTGCTATTTTAAATTTAATCCGCCGTGGCGGATTGAATTATTCTTTATCTAATTTGTATTTAGCTAAATCCATTCCGAAAGTTAAATTTTTAACTGCAACAAGTTCATCAAGTTCAGTTAAAGATTTTTTACCAAAATTACGGAATTTCATTAGGTCATTTTTATTGAACGATACTAAATCACCAAGTGTATCAACTTCAGCCGCTTTCAAGCAATTTAATGCTCTCACAGATAAATCCATATCAACAAGCTTAGTTTTAAGCAATTGTCTCATATGCAATGACTCTTCATCATACGATTCTGTTTGTGCAATTTCGTCAGCCTCGAGTGTAATTCTTTCGTCAGAAAATAACATGAAGTGGTGAATTAAAACTTTAGCAGCTTCAGTAAGGGCATCTTTTGGATTAATAGAACCATCAGTTTTAATTTCAAAAACTAATTTTTCGTAATCTGTTTTTTGCTCAACACGGAAGTTTTCAATTGCATATTTTACATTTTTTACCGGGGTAAAAATAGAATCTGTAAAAATGGTACCAATTGCAGCGTTCTGTTTTTTGTTCTCCTCAGCAGGAACGTATCCTCTACCTTTTTCGATTGTTAAATCGAAGTTCAATTTGATTTTAGGATCTAAATTACAGATAACAAGGTCTGGGTTCAGCACTTGAAAACCTGAAATAAATTTTTGAAAATCACCTGCTGTTAATTGATCTTTACCAGAAACAGAAATAGTAACTGCTTCATTATCGATATCTTCAATTTGACGTTTGAAACGTACTTGTTTTAGATTAAGGATAATTTCGGTAACATCTTCAACAACACCTGAAATAGTAGAAAACTCATGATCTACACCTTCGATACGAACAGATGTAATTGCATAACCTTCTAATGCTGAAAGCAAAACTCTTCTAAGTGCATTACCAACAGTCAATCCATAACCAGGTTCTAAAGGTCTAAATTCGAATTTACCTTCAAAATCGGTTGAATCGATCATGATAACTTTATCGGGCTTTTGAAAATTAAATATTGCCATAAATTTCGACTAAGTCAATTATTATTTGTTGTACAACTCTACGATTAATTGTTCTTTAATGTTTTCTGGAATTTGAAGTCTTGCAGGTACAGAAACAAAAGTTCCTTCTTTAAGATCATTGTTCCAGGTAATCCATTCATAAACATGACTTGAATTTGATAAAGAACGTTCGATAGCTTCTAGAGATTTAGATTTTTCACGAACTGCAACTTTATCACCAGGTTTAAGGTGGTAAGAAGGAATATTAACAACTTCACCATTTACAGTAACGTGTCTGTGAGATACGATTTGACGTGCACCTCTTCTAGAAGGAGCGATACCCATTCTGAAAACTACGTTATCCAATCTTGCTTCGCATAATTGTAATAAAACTTCACCAGTAACTCCTTTAGTCGCTGATGCTTTTTCGAATAAATTTCTGAATTGTTTTTCTAAAATTCCGTAAGAATATTTAGCTTTTTGCTTTTCCATTAACTGAACAGCATACTCAGATTTTTTTCCTCTTTTTTTAGCCATCCCGTGTTGTCCAGGTGGGTAATTTCTTTTTTCGAAAGATTTATCATCTCCGAAGATTGCTTCGCCAAATTTACGAGCGATTCTTGTACTAGGACCAGTATATCTTGCCATTTTAAATTGTTTAAGATAGAGATTATGAATTCAGGTCTTATCCTTCGATAATCTATGTTCTATCTAGGTTATACTATATTAAATTTTTGAGTATTAAACTCTACGTCTTTTTGGAGGACGACATCCGTTGTGAGGCATTGGAGTAACATCGATAATCTCAGTCACTTCAATTCCACCGTTATGAATAGAACGGATAGCAGACTCACGTCCGTTTCCTGGTCCTTTTACATAAACTTTTACTTTTTTAAGTCCTGCCTCAAGAGCTACTTTACTACAATCTTCTGCTGCCATCTGAGCTGCGTACGGAGTGTTCTTTTTAGAACCTCTGAAACCCATTTTACCAGCTGAAGACCAAGAAATAACTTCACCTTTCTTATTAGTCAAAGAAATGATAATGTTGTTGAAAGTGGCAGAAATATGAGCTTCACCCGTTGATTCAACGATAACTTTACGTTTTTTTGCAGTTGCTTTAGCCATATTACTTATTATTTAGTTGCTTTTTTCTTGTTCGCAACAGTTTTTCTTTTACCTTTTCTTGTTCTAGAGTTGTTTTTAGTTCTTTGTCCTCTTAACGGAAGACCAGATCTATGACGGATACCTCTGTAACAACCAATATCCATTAAACGTTTGATGTTTAAAGAAACCTCTGAACGTAATTCTCCTTCAATTTTGTAAAATGAAACTGCATCACGAATCGCTCCGATCTCGTCATCATTCCAATCTTGAACTTTTTTGTCTTGGCTAACTTGAGCTTTTTCTAAAATCTCAATTGCTCTACTTCTTCCTAATCCAAAGATATAGGTAAGTGCTATAACACCTCTTTTATTTTTTGGGATATCTACCCCTGCTATTCTTGCCATAATTATCCTTGTCTTTGTTTAAATCTAGGATTCTTTTTGTTTATTACGTACAATCTCCCTTTTCTACGCACAATAATGCACTCGGGACTTCTCTTTTTTACTGATGCTCTAACTTTCATAGTGAATATCCTTTAATATCGATAAGTAATTCTTGCTTTTGACAAATCATAAGGACTCATTTCCAGTTTCACTTTATCACCAGGTAATAACTTGATGTAATGCATACGCATTTTACCAGAAATATGAGCAATTACGATATGTCCATTTTCTAACTCTACACGGAACATCGCATTTGACAATGCTTCGATGATTGATCCGTCTTGTTCTATTGCTGATTGTTTTGCCATAAATATATTAAGCTACCGCTTTTCTATTTTTACCAGTCTTCATTAAACCATCATAATGTTTGTTTAACAAGTATGAATTGATTTGTTGAATAGTATCTATCGCAACACCAACCATAATTATTAATGAGGTACCTCCAAAAAACATTGCCCAAGATTGTTGTACATCCATAATACTTACAACAATAGCTGGGAACACAGCAATCAAAGCAAGGAATAAAGATCCTGGGAAAGTTATTAAAGACATCACTTTATCAAGAAAATCTGAAGTCTCAGCTCCTGGACGAACTCCCGGAATGAAACCACCGCTTCTCTTTAAATCATCAGCCATTTTGTTAGTAGGTACTGTGATAGCAGTATAGAAAAATGTAAATACAATAATTAAAGTTGCAAAAACAAAATTATACCAAAATCCAAATATATTACTAAATGCTCCAACGATAGATTGTGATGTGTCTGATTTAGACAATCCAGCTACAGCTGCAGGAATAAACATAATTGCCTGCGCAAAAATAATTGGCATAACTCCCGAAGCATTAAGCTTAAGAGGAATCCATTGTCTATTACCACCTGCTAAATCTTGTTCGTAATCTCCAGTTGTTGTACGACGAGCGTATTGAACAGGAATTCTACGTACTGCCATTGTAAGCAATACACAAGATATAATTACTAATAACCACACAATAATTTCAATAACTAATAACATTGGACCTCCATTGTTATTGGTAACTCTGGTTGTAAATTCTTGTATAAAAGCTTGCGGTAAACGCGCTAAGATACCAACCATAATCAACAATGAAATTCCATTTCCAATACCTTTATCCGTAATTTTTTCTCCAAGCCACATAGCGAAAATTGTACCAGTAACTAAGATAATAACAGAAGAGAACAAAAATTCAGGTGAATTAAAGCCTAGTAAGAATGCACTTCCAGGTAACGTTCTGTATAAATTGTAGATATAAGTTGGACCTTGAACCAGTGTAATAGCTATAGTCAACCAACGAGTGATTTGATTAATCTTTTTTCTGCCACTCTCTCCATCGTTTTGAAGTTTTTGTAAATAAGGAATCGCAATTCCCATCAACTGAACAACAATAGATGCAGAAATATAAGGCATAATACCTAAAGCAAAAACTGAAGCTTTAGAGAAAGCACCTCCTGTAAACATGTCCAGGATAGATCCTAAACCATTTTTAGTTTGTCCCGCTAAACCTGTTAATTGAGTTGCGTCAATACCAGGCAGCGTTACATGTGCACCAAAACGATATACCAAAAGCAATCCTAATGTAATTAAGATTCTATTTTTCAGTTCTTCGATTTTCCAAACATTACTTATTGATTCAATAAATTTCTTCATCTTAATAGATAAGTTATATAGTTACAGCTTCTCCTCCAGCAGCTTCAATAGCAGCTTTTGCAGTAGCAGTAAATTTGTGGGCAGTTACTTTTAATTTTGCTTTCAATTCTCCTCTACCTAAAATCTTAACGATCTCATTTTTGGTAGCCAGACGATTTGCTACGTAATCTGTCATAGAAACAGAATCAGTAATAACACCATTGTCTACTAATAATTGAAGCGTATCTAAATTAACACCTTCGTATTCTTTACGATTGATGTTTGTGAAACCAAACTTAGGCACACGTCTTTGAAGTGGCATTTGCCCTCCCTCAAAACCAATCTTTTTAGAATAACCAGAACGAGATTTTGCTCCTTTGTGACCTCTTGCAGAAGTACCACCTTTTCCTGAACCTTCTCCTCTACCTAATCTTTTATTTTGATTGTGTGTTGACCCTTCAGCTGGTTGTAAGTTACTTAAATTCATAACAGTATTTGTTATTTAGCTTCTTCGACAGAAACTAAGTGTTTAACTTTGTTTATCATACCAAGGATAGCAGGGTTTGAATCATGCTCTACAACTTGTCCCATTTTACGTAGACCTAAAGCTTCCAAACCTCTCTTTTGAGAAAGAGGACAGTTGATTTTGCTTCTTACTTGTTTTACTAATAATTTAGCCATAATTTCCTTGAATTAACCTTTAAAAACTTTTTCTAAAGAAACACCTCTTTGTTTTGCAACAGTGTGAGCGCTTCTCATTTGTAATAAAGCATCAAAAGTTGCTTTTACCACGTTATGAGGATTTGATGATCCTTGAGATTTAGATAATACATCGTGAATACCAACTGATTCAAGAACTGAACGAACAGCTCCACCAGCAATAACTCCTGTACCATGGGAAGCAGGAATTAAGAATACACGTGCACCACCAAATTTACCTTTTTGTTCGTGAGGAACAGATTGTCCGTTCAAAGGAATTTTTACTAAATTTTTCTTAGCATCTTCTACTGCTTTCGCAATTGCTTCAGAAACGTCTTTAGATTTTCCTAATCCGTGACCAACTACTCCGTTTTCATCACCTACAACTACAATAGCAGAAAAACCGAAAGCTCTACCACCCTTTGTAACTTTAGTAACACGATTAACACTTACCAGACGATCTTTAAGTTCAAGACCACTTGGTTTTACCAATTCTACATTTTTGTATTTAGACATAATATATTAGAATTTAAGTCCAGCCGCTCTTGCGCCTTCTGCTAATGATTTAATACGACCGTGATATAAATATCCACCTCTGTCAAAAGTGATGGTATCAATCCCGGCTTTTAACGCTTTTTCAGCAACTAGTTTTCCAACTGCAGCAGCTACTTCAACGTTAGTACCTTTTCCTATTTCTTTTTCTCTTGAAGATGCAGCTAATATAGTAACTCCGTTTACGTCATCAATAAGTTGAGCATAAATTTCTTTGTTACTTCTAAATACAGATAGTCTTGGGTTAGTAGCAGTACCACTAATCGTTTTTCTAATTCTGAATCTAATTCTCTGTCTTCTATCAGATTTTGTTAATGACATAATCTTATTTTTTAAGCTGATTTACCTGCTTTTCTTCTTAATACTTCACCCACAAATTTAACACCTTTTCCTTTATATGGCTCTGGCTTACGGAAACCTCTGATTTTCGCAGCAACCTGACCTAAAAGTTGTTTATCAAATGATGTTAATTTTACGATAGGGTTTTTACCTTTTTCAGATATTGTTTCTAGAGCTACTTCCGGAGCAATTTCTAAAACAATATTGTGAGAATATCCAAGAGCTAAATCTAACTTTTGACCTTGGTTTGAAGCTCTGTAACCAACTCCAACTAATTCAAGTTCCTTTGTAAAACCTTCAGACACACCAATAATCATGTTATTGATCAATGATCTGTATAATCCGTGTTTTGCTCTTTGGTCTTTATGATCAGACGATCTTTCTAACAGAACCTGATCGCCTTCAACTTTTACAGTAATGTCCGAAAACTCCTGAGTTAGTTGACCTTTTTTTCCTTTTACCGTAACGATACCGTCTTTAACTTCTACAGTTACTCCAGCAGCGATTACAATTGGGCTTTTACCTATTCTTGACATCTTATCTAGTCTTTAAAATTAGTATACGTAACAAATTACTTCACCACCTACATTTAATTGTTTCGCTTGTTTTCCAGTCATAAGACCTTTTGAAGTTGAAACAATTGCAATTCCTAATCCGTTAAGGATTCTTGGTAATTTGGCAGCACCTGCGTATTTACGTAAACCAGGTTTACTAATTCTTTGGATATCTTTAATTACAGGCTCTTTAGTATCTTTATCATACTTCAAAGCAATTTTGATTGAACCCTGAACGGTGTTGTCCTCAAATTTGTAACTCAAGATATAACCCTGATCAAATAAGATCTTGGTTATTTCTTTTTTTAGATTAGAAGCTGGAATTTCAACAACTTTGTGGTTTGCAGCCACGGCGTTACGAACTCTAGTCAAATAATCTGCAATAGGATCTGTATACATATGTATTTGATTGCGATTATGGTTTTCGGGAGGCACTCGCCTCCCGAACCTTTAATCAATTAAAATTATTTTTTGGTTTGCAAAAGTACTAACTTATTGCGAGATTACCAAGATGCTTTTTTAACTCCGGGAATTAATCCATTATTAGCCATCTCACGGAAAGTTACACGTGAAATACCGAATTGACGGATATAACCTCTTGGTCTGCCTGTTAATTTACAACGATTGTGCAAACGAACTGGTGAAGCATTTTTAGGTAATTTTTGTAAACCTTCAAAATCTCCAGCTTCTTTCAAAGCTTTTCTTTTCTCAGCATACTTAGCTACCGTTTTCTCTCTTTTCACCTCACGGGCTTTCATTGATTCTTTAGCCATGTCTTAATTCTTTTTAAAAGGTAATCCTAATTCAGCCAATAATGACTTTGCTTCCTTGTCTGTTTTTGCAGTAGTAACAAATGTAATATCCATTCCTGAAATTTTGTTTACTTTGTCAATATCAATTTCAGGGAAAATGATTTGCTCCAAAACTCCAAGGTTGTAATTACCTCTTCCGTCGAAACCAGTAGCTTTGATACCACTAAAATCTCTAACGCGTGGCAAAGCAGAAGTAATAAGTCTATCTAAAAACTCATACATTCTTTCACCACGTAAAGTAACTTTTGCTCCAATAGGCATCCCTTTTCTCAATTTAAAAGACGCAACGTCTTTCTTTGAAATTGTAGATACTGCTTTTTGTCCAGTGATCTTTGTTAACTCATCAACTGCATAGTCAATAAGTTTTTTATCAGATACAGCTGCACCAACTCCACGGCTCAAAACGATTTTTTCAAGTTTTGGAACTTGCATTACGTTTGTATATCCGAATTCCTCTTTAAGAGCAGAGATTACTCTACTCTTATATTCTTCTTTTAGTCTAGGTGTATATGCCATTACTATAGTACTTGATTAGATTTTTTTGAAAATCTTACTTTCTTATCTCCTTCTACTCTAATACCAACTCTAGTTGTTTCCTTTGTTTTAGGATCAATTAGTGAAATGTTAGATATTTGTATAGAAGCTTCTTTCTTAACGATACCACCTTGAGGGTTTTTAGCACTTGGTTTTGTATGTTTCGAAACCATGTTTACACCTTCAACTATCGCTTTATTTTTCTCACGGTAAACACGTAGAACTTTACCTTCAGCACCTTTATGGTCTCCAGCAATAACTCTTACGATATCTCCTGATTTAATTTTTAGCTTTATCATCTTAAAACGAATTAAAGCACTTCTGGTGCTAATGATACAATTTTCATGAATTGTTTTTCACGAAGTTCTCTTGCTACCGGACCAAAAACACGTGTTCCTCTCATTTCCCCTGCAGCGTTCAAAAGAACACATGCATTATCATCGAAACGGATATAAGAACCATCAGCTCTTCTCACTTCTTTTTTGGTACGTACAACAACTGCAGTTGAAACAGCTCCTTTTTTAACGTTACCGTTAGGAGTTGCATCTTTAATAGATACTACAATCTTGTCACCAACAGAGGCATACCTTCTTTTGGTACCTCCTAAAACACGGATAGTTAAAACTTCTTTTGCTCCCGTGTTATCTGCTACTTTTAGTCTTGATTCCTGTTGTACCATAATTATTTAGCTCTTTCTAAGATTTCAACTAATCTCCAACATTTTGTTTTACTTAAAGGACGCGTTTCGCTAATTCTTACAGTATCTCCAATGTTACAGTCGTTTGTTTCGTCGTGTGCAACGTATTTCTTTGTTTTCAACACGAACTTACCGTATAACGGGTGTTTTACTTTTCTTACTTCAGCAATAACAATAGATTTATCCATTTTATTTGAAGTAACAACACCTATTCTTTCTTTTCTTAAATTTCTTTTTTCTTCCATCTTTCAGCAGAATACAATTATTGTAACTCTCTTTTAGTTAGCTCTGTAGCCAATCTTGCAACTGTTCTTCTTACACTTCTGATTTGAAGTGGGTTCTCAATTGGAGAAATAGCGTGGGCCATTTTTAGGTCAGCATATATCTTCTTAGTTTGACTAAGTTTTTCTTGCAACTCCGCTGCAGAAAGATCTTTTATTTCTGATTGTTTCATAATATACTATTAATTATGCTTCGAAATCTCTAGCAACGACGAACTTAGTTTTTACTGGAAGCTTTTGAGCTGCAAGACGTAACGCCTCTTTTGCAACTGATAAAGGAACTCCTCCAACTTCAAACATAATTCTTCCGGGTTTAACAACGGCAGCCCAATATTCAACGGCACCTTTACCTTTACCCATACGTACCTCAAGAGGTTTCTTAGTAATTGGTTTGTCTGGAAATATTTTGATCCATAATTGTCCTTCTCTCTTCATGAAACGAGTTGCAGCAATACGCGCAGCTTCGATTTGACGAGACGTTAAGAACATTCCATCTTCATGTACAGATTTAATACCAAACATTCCATTAGAAAGTTCATGCCCTCTTTGAGAGTTACCTTTCATTTTACCTTTCTGTACCTTACGGTATTTTGTTCTTTTAGGCTGTAACATTTTTCTTTAGTTTAAAAATTTACTTTCTTTTACGAGCGTCTGGTTTTCCACCTTTATTAAAGGGTTTTCTGTCTCCTCTTGGAGAATCACCACCTTTACCACCACCAGTTCCGGATTGTTTTTTATCCATTCCTGCAAGTGGGGAAAGATCTCTCTTTCCATAAACTTCACCTTTCATGATCCATACTTTGATACCCATTCTACCGTAAGTAGTGTGAGCTTCAGCCAAAGCATAATCAATATCAGCTCTGAAAGTTGATAGAGGAATTCTACCTTCTTTGAAACCTTCTGAACGCGCCATCTCTGCACCATTCAAACGACCAGAAATCAAAACTTTGATACCTTCAGCGTTCATACGCATAGAAGCAGCAATAGCCATTTTGATTGCACGTCTGTAAGAAATACGGCTTTCGATTTGACGAGCGATGCTTGTCGCCACAAGATAAGCATCTAACTCAGGTCTTTTAATTTCAAAGATGTTGATTTGAACCTCTTTGTCAGTAACTTTCTTAAGTTCTTCTTTCAACTTGTCTACCTCTTGTCCGCCTTTTCCGATAATGATACCAGGTCTTGCAGTAGTGATAGTAACGGTTACAAGTTTCAAAGTTCTCTCGATGATTACTTTAGATACACTAGCTTTTGATAAACGAGCGTGGATATACTTTCTGATTTTGTGATCTTCGGCAAGTTTGTCACCGTAATCATTTCCACCATACCAGTTTGAGTCCCACCCTCTGATGATACCAAGTCTATTTCCAATTGGATTTGTCTTTTGTCCCATGCTGCTTAAGAATTGCTTTGTGTGTTATTGATAGCTCCAAGCACGATTGTTACGTGGTTAGAACGTTTTCTTATTCTGTGTGCACGACCTTGTGGAGCTGGACGAAGTCTTTTCAACATCATTCCACCATCTACTCTGATCTCTTTAACAAATAATCCAGCTTCTTCTAAATTACCTTCACTATTTTTTTGCTCCCAGTTGTTGATTGCAGATAATAATAGTTTCTCTAATTTTCTTGAAGCCTCTTTAGAACTGAATCTTAAGATGTTAAGTGCTCTTTCTACCTTCTGACCTCTTACCAAGTCCGCTACTAAGCGCATTTTTCTAGGTGAAGTAGGGCAGTTATTCAATTTTGCGAAAGCAATAGACTTATTAGCCTCTTTTCTCG
This sequence comes from Flavobacterium sp. ENC, assembly GCF_020991415.1. Lineage (GTDB taxonomy): Bacteria > Bacteroidota > Bacteroidia > Flavobacteriales > Flavobacteriaceae > Flavobacterium. Next base: position 330,007 of record NZ_JAJMOY010000005.1, read on the forward strand.
CATCTGCTGTTTCTCTTTTACGAACTCCCATTGCTTCTTATTTTTTACCTTTATTTTTTGCTCCAGCATGACCTCTAAAAGATCTAGTTGGTGAAAATTCTCCTAATTTGTGACCTACCATGTTTTCTGTTACGTAAACTGGTACAAATTGACGACCGTTATGAACTGCGATTGTTTGTCCAACGAAATCCGGAGTAATCATAGAAGCTCTAGACCAAGTCTTTACTACACTATTTTTACCACTTTCTACGTTTTCCTGAACTTTCTTGTCTAACTTATAATGAACGAAAGGTCCTTTTTTTAATGAACGTGCCATATCTTATTATTTCTTTCTACGTTCTACGATATACTTGTTACTCGGGTTTTTCTTAGAACGAGTTCTATAACCTTTTGCTGGTATTCCATTTCTTGAACGTGGATGTCCACCAGAAGAACGTCCTTCTCCACCACCCATTGGGTGATCAACAGGGTTCATTGCAACAGGTCTTGTTCTAGGTCTTCTTCCTAACCATCTTGTTCTACCAGCTTTTCCTGATACAACTAATTGGTGGTCTGAATTAGAAACAGCTCCAATTGTAGCCGAACAAGTTAACAAGATCAATCTTGTTTCACCAGATGGCATTTTAATTGTAGCATATTTTCCGTCTCTTGCCATTAACTGAGCAAATGTACCAGCTGAACGAGCGATTACCGCTCCCTGACCTGGACGTAACTCAATACAAGAGATTACAGTTCCTAAAGGAATTCTGCTTAAAGGTAATGTATTACCAATTTCAGGTTGAGATTCTGGACCAGAAACTAATTTCTGACCAACTTTCAATCCGTTTTGTGCAATTACATAAGTTTTCTCACCATCAGCATAAGCTAATAAAGCGATAAATGCAGTACGATTTGGATCATATTCGATTGATTTCACTGTAGCCGGAATTCCTTCTTTTGTACGTTTGAAATCAATAATACGATATCTCTGCTTGTGACCACCACCCGTATAACGCATGGTCATCTTTCCTTGACTATTTCTACCTCCAGAGTTTTTTATCGGCGCTATCAAAGAGCGTTCCGGCTTATCAGTTGTAATGGCGTCATAACCATTCACAACTCTAAATCGCTGACCTGGGGTAATAGGTTTTAATTTTCTTACTGACATTTTTCTATCTTAGATATTGTTGTAAAAATCAATTGTTTCTCCTTCTTGTACTTGAACAATCGCTTTCTTAATTGCATTTGTCTTTCCACTGATCAAACCACTTTTAGTGTATTTTGTAGTTCTGTCCGGTCTTACGTTCATCGTGTTAACTGAAACGATAGTTACTCCATAAGCAGCTTCAATAGCTTTCTTAATCTGAACTTTGTTTGCTTTTTTGTCAACAACGAATCCGAAGCGGTTTAAAACTTCACTTTCTTTGGTTACTTTTTCTGTTACTATAGGTCTAATTATGATACTCATATTCCTATTATTTGCTTAAATTTTCTTCAATTAACTCCAAAGAACCTTCTAAAAGCACTAAATTGTTAGTGTTTAAAATAGCGTAAGTGCTTAATTCTGAGCTAGTTACGACATTAGAAGCCTTTAAATTGCGTGAGGACAAATATACATTTTTATTCGACTCTCCCAACACAAATAGAGATTTTTTATTTTCTAACCCTAAAGCTTTCAAAACGTTAATGAAATTTTTAGTGTTTGGAGTTTCAAATTTAAAGTCCTCAAGAACGATAATATTTGACTCTTTTGCTTTGATTGAGAACGCTGATTTTCTTGCCAATCTTTTCAAGCTTTTATTCAATTTGAATGAATAACTTCTTGGTCTTGGTCCGAAAACTGTTCCACCACCTTTAAACAATGGATTTTTGATACTTCCCGCACGAGCTGTACCTGTTCCTTTTTGTTTCTTAATCTTACGTGTACTTCCTGTCACTTCAGCTCTTTCTTTAGCTTTGTGAGTTCCTTGTCTTTGATTAGCAAGATATTGCTTAACATCAAGGTATACAGCGTGATTGTTTGGTTCAATTGCGAATACTGAATCAGAAAGTTGAACTTTTCTTCCAGTATCTTTTCCGTTGAAATCTAATACTTTTACTTCCATTACTTCTGAATGATTACATAAGAGTTTTTATGTCCAGGAACACATCCTTTAATAACAAGTAGGTTCTTTTCAGCTACTACTTTTAAAACTCTAAGGTTTTGAACTTTTACATTGTCTCCTCCCATTCTTCCAGCCATACGCATTCCTTTGAATACTCTGGATGGATAAGAAGAAGCTCCCACAGAACCTGGCGCTCTTAAACGGTTGTGTTGACCGTGAGTTGCTTGTCCAACACCACCAAATCCGTGACGTTTAACAACCCCTTGAAAACCTTTACCTTTAGATACACCTTGTACATCTACAAATTCTCCTTCAGCAAAAATAGAAACATCAATAAGATCTCCTAATTTTTGTTCAGTTGCAAAATCTTGAAATTCAACGACTTTTTTCTTAGCAACAGTTCCAGCTTTTTTAAAGTGACCTAAAGCCGCTTTAGTGGAATGTTTCTCGTTTTTGTCATCGAAACCAAGTTGCAACGCTTCGTACCCGTCAACACCTTTGGTTCTGACTTGGGTAACAACACACGGCCCAGCCTCGATTACTGTACAAGGAATGTTTTTCCCGTTTTCGTCGAAAATACTAGTCATGCCGATTTTTTTACCAATTAACCCAGACATAAATATTAATTATTAATTACTAAAATTCCCTTCAATTTGAAAATAACAGAAATTTCCAAACAGGGAGTGCAAAAGTAGACATTAAAATTGAATATACCAAACGGTTACAAAAATTAAATCGCTCATTATCAAAATCCAAGCATCAAAGCTTCTACTAAGAACATTCTGTTAATAAAAAAAATACCGAACATCTCTATTAAGCCCTAAAAACATTTTTCTTAACAATTACTTAATTTAGCTCTTGAAAATCTTTGGCAACAGCCTAAACAAAAGACATTTCATCAAAAAGTGACAATTAAAACAAATACAATTAAAACTAAAAAAGACACTCCAATCTGAACCAAAAAATAAAAACGAAACATTGCCAGCTCTCTTTTGCATTTAAAATATAATTGTAAAAAACTTTTCTCTTTTTTTACCGATTTAACAATTTAAAATTACCAACCTTTCCTTTATCGTAACTATCCTTCAAATTTACAAGTTCCAAAACTTCGACAGTAATTATTTACACACGCGCTTAGCATCGTAAAGAACAAAACGAATGCCTCAATCCATACCGTGTAAAGAAAACAATTATACTCTTCTCAGAACACTCTAAACAACTCCACTACAACTTTCACAAACTATATTTACTGTTAAATTTCACAACAAAACAAAAAGACCACTTCGTTACCCGAAGTGGCCTTTTTTAAAAGTTACTTATTTTATTAAAAAGATTATTTCTCTTTTAATAATTTTTCTAAATATTCATTTTTATCTTTTTCAGCCTGAACTAATCGCTCGTATAATTTTTTATTTTCATCATAAACTTCAACTAATTTATCAAGAGGATGAAATGTACAATGATTCGTTCCAAAATTAAACGCACCGCTATTAGTTGTATCATTAAATGTGTTGAAATAATTAAACACCCCTTCTTCCGAGAAATTTTTAATAGCTTCCACAGTTACGCCCAGAGCCTTTGCTACTTCAACTAATTTTTCTTCATCAATAGTCTCGCTGTTTTCCATAATAGAAACAGCCTGCTGATTGGTCCCTAATGCCTGCGCTAAGGCTTCTTGCTTCATGTCTTTTAGCTCACGAATACGGCTTATTTTACGCCCTATGTGATTTGGTTTTGTTGCTGTACTCATAATTCAAAGATAATAATTAAGTTCAATAATAAGTATTGGGTAAAAAATATTTAGCGTAGTATAATACGAGAGACTATCCCACGCTTTTTCAATATTATTTAAATATAATATTTTTCTTATAAATAATTTATTTTAAAGTTAAATATAAAATACAAAGCAACAACAGTAAAACTAAAATCTTCTACCTATATATATTCCAGGTTAAAACATTCAATTTATCACATAAAAAAAGCGAGACATTGCTGTCTCGCTTTCCTATATAAAATATAATCTAATTATACTTTGATCTCCACTTCAACTCCACTTGGCAATTCAAGTTTCATTAATGCATCGATAGTTTTAGATGAAGATGAATAAATATCAATCAATCTCTTGTATGACATTACTTCAAATTGCTCTCTCGCTTTTTTGTTAACGTGCGGAGAACGTAACACAGTGAAAAGTTTTTTGTGAGTTGGTAACGGAATTGGACCTGTTACAACTGCTCCAGTAGTTTTTACTGTTTTTACGATCTTTTCAGCAGACTTGTCTACCAACATGTGATCGTAAGATTTTAGTTTTATTCTGATTTTTTGACTCATTTTCTTAAGAATTAAGCGTTACCTTTTGCTTTTTTAATTACAGCTTCTGAAATATTAGAAGGTGTTTCTGCATAGTGAGAAAACTCCATTGTTGAAGTAGCTCTACCAGAAGACAATGTTCTTAATGTTGTTACATATCCAAACATTTCTGATAAAGGCACATCAGCTTTAATAGTTTTAGCACCGTTTCTGTCACCCATGTCATTTACCTGACCTCTACGACGGTTGATATCACCTACGATATCCCCCATGTTTTCTTCAGGAGTAATAACTTCCATTTTCATGATTGGCTCCAAAATAATCGCACCAGCAGCTTTAGCTACTTCTCTATAACCCATTCTAGCAGCTAACTCAAAAGAAAGTGCATCTGAATCGACAGGGTGGAAAGATCCGTCCGTCAAAGTTACTTTTAAACTATCCACCTGATAACCTGCCAATGGACCTGTTTTCATAGCTTCACGGAAACCTTTTTCTACAGAAGGGATATATTCTTTAGGAACGTTACCACCTTTTACTGCATTGATAAACTGTAATCCAACAGGAACTTTACCGTCAACTTCGTCAGCTGGCTCAAGTGTAAATACGATATCACCGAATTTACCACGACCTCCTGATTGTTTCTTGTAAGTCTCTCTGTGTGTTGCAGTTCTTGTAAACGCTTCTTTATATTCAACTTGAGGCTCACCTTGGTTCACTTCAACTTTAAATTCACGTTTCATACGATCTACAAGGATATCTAAGTGAAGCTCACCCATACCTGAGATAATAGTTTGCCCTGAAGCCTCATCTGTTCTAACAGTAAATGTTGGATCCTCTTCAGCTAATTTAGCCAAAGCCATACCCATTTTATCAACGTCAGCTTTAGTTTTAGGTTCAATTGCAATACCAATTACCGGTGCAGGGAATTTCATAGACTCAAGAATGATTGGGTGTTTTTCATCACACAATGTATCTCCAGTTTTGATATCTTTAAATCCAACAGCAGCTCCAATATCTCCAGCCTCAATATATTCGATTGGATTTTGTTTGTTAGCGTGCATTTGGTAGATACGAGAAATTCTTTCTTTATTTCCTGAACGAGTGTTCAAAACATAAGAACCAGCATCTAAACGACCAGAGTAAGCACGGAAGAAAGCTAAACGACCTACGAATGGGTCAGTAGCAATTTTAAATGCCAAAGCAGCGAACGGCTCTTTTACATCTGGCTTACGCAAGATTTTAGTTTGATCTTCTTCTAACAATTCAGCATCATCAGGGTGAATTCCTTCGATACCTTCCTTGTCCATTGGAGAAGGTAAATATTTACAAACTGCATCTAACATGAATTGAACTCCTTTGTTTTTGAAAGAAGAACCAGCGATCATCGGGATGATAGCCATATCCATAGTAGCAGCTCTTAAAGCGTTGTTGATTTCTTCCTCTGTAATAGAGTTTTCATCTTCCATGAATTTCTCTAAAAGATTTTCATCGTAGTCAGCAACTGCTTCAATAAGAATAGATCTGTATTCTTTAACTTCAGCTAACATATCCTCAGGGATTGGCACAATATCAAAAGTTGCCCCTTGAGTAGCATCATGCCAGATGATAGCTTGGTTTTTTACTAAATCTACAACACCTTTGAAATCATTTTCTTCACCAATTGGCAAAGTGATTGCAACAGCATTAGATTTCAACATATCACGAACTTGTTGACAAACTGCCAAAAAGTTAGATCCCTGACGGTCCATTTTGTTTACGAATCCCATACGTGGAACTCTGTACTGATCAGCAAGTCTCCAGTTAGTTTCTGATTGAGGCTCAACACCATCAACAGCACTAAACAAGAAAACCAATCCATCAAGTACACGTAAAGAACGGTTTACCTCTACAGTAAAGTCAACGTGTCCGGGAGTATCAATGATATTAAAGTGGTATGGCAATGATTCAGGCAAAACTTTACCTTGTTCAGTTGGAAAATTCCACTCACAAGTTGTTGCAGCCGAAGTAATTGTAATACCTCTTTCTTGCTCTTGAGCCATCCAGTCCATTGTTGCAGCACCATCGTGTACTTCACCAATTTTGTGTGACTTTCCAGTATAAAAAAGGATACGCTCAGTTGTTGTTGTTTTACCAGCATCAATGTGAGCAGCAATTCCGATATTTCTTGTATATTTTAAATCTCTAGCCATTTCTTACGAATTAAAATCTAAAGTGAGAGAAAGCTTTATTAGCCTCTGCCATCTTGTGAGTATCCATTCTTTTCTTAACCGCAGCACCTTCTTCTTTAGCAGCAGCTAAACATTCTGACGCTAAACGTTGTGCCATAGATTTTTCATTTCTTCTTCTGGAATAAAGTATTAACCACTTCATTGCCATAGAAATTTTTCTGTCTGGTCTAATTTGCATTGGAATTTGAAATGTAGCTCCACCCACTCTACGACTACGTACTTCTACGTGAGGCATAACGTTTGTTAAAGCATCTTTCCAAATTTCTAATGAAGATTTTTCTGAATCCTGCTTTTTAGACTCAATGATGTCAATTGCATCATAAAATACTTTGAAAGCTGTAGATTTCTTACCATCCCACATTAAGTTGTTCACAAAACGTGTTACCAATTGATCGTTAAATCTTGGATCTGGTAAAAGTGGTCTTTTCTTTGCCGCTCTTTTTCTCATGTCTTTTTTTTAATAAAAAGTTATAGGTCATCCGTTAAATGTTATGTTGTTACAGACTTCTACCAAAGTTTCAATCCCTAACCCTTAACTCCTAACCTCCAACTCTTAACGTTTTAAATTACTTTTTTGCTTCTTTTGGGCGTTTAGCACCGTACTTAGATCTTCTTTGCGTTCTTCCTGCAACTCCTGACGTGTCAAGCGCTCCACGAACGATATGATATCTAACACCTGGTAAATCTTTTACCCTTCCACCTCGCACTAATACTATCGAGTGCTCTTGTAAATTGTGTCCTTCTCCAGGGATGTAAGCATTCACTTCATTACCATTTGTCAAACGTACACGCGCAACTTTACGCATTGCAGAGTTTGGTTTTTTTGGTGTAGTAGTGTAAACACGCGTACAAACCCCTCTTCTTTGAGGACAAGAATCTAAAGCAACCGATTTACTCTTCTTAGTGATCTGAGTTCTTCCTGTTCTTACTAATTGTTGAATTGTTGGCATAATTAATACTAAAAATTTATTATGTATATTAAATTCCCGCTTTTTACGGGGTTGCAAATGTATAAAATATTTTTCACTATACAAACGTTAAATCATTAATTTTCAATAACATTATTTATCCTTATGATTTTAGAAACAAACAATAGATATTTGCAATACATTTAATAAACTACAGTTAACACTTGAAAAAACTTTTAACCATATTGATTTTCATTACAGGAATGAGCTCCCATGCCCAGAATTTTTATCTGGAAATTAAAGGAAGCAATCAGAACGAAAGCAAAATCATAGACTCCTTACATTATTTAACAAAGCACAGCAATATAAAATCCTTATTTGATGAAACAAATAAAACATCAAAAATGCTTGAAAAAAAAGGATATCTGGATAACACCATATTAGAAATCACCAAATTAAATGACACTGCCTACCGGTCTATAATAAGCCTTAAAAACAAAACAAAAAACATTCATATATATATAGGTAGAAATAATTCGTTTTTTAATTCATCCGAAATACAAAAAGACACCTTAATTATTCCGTATGCAGAACTTGAAGATTATTTAAATCAAAAAATAATTGAGGCAGCAAAACAAGGTTTCGCTTTAAGTAAAATAAAACTTGAAAATATTCAGAGAAAGAATTCGGTAATTTATGCGGACTTAAATTTTAAATCCGAAAAAAAACGTATCGTAAATTCAATTATTCTAAATTACACAGATAATAAAGGAAAGGATTTTTTTCCAAAAGGACATTTAAAACAATTAAATAAAAAATACCTTAACAAGACATTCAATCAACAAATAACAAAACAACTGTATGATGACATCAATAGTTTTGAATTTATCTCTCAGACAAAATATCCTGAAATATTATTTACTACAGATTCCACAAAAATATACACCTATATTGAAAAAAGAAGAGCCAACAATTTTGACGGGTATATTGGCTTTTCAAACGACGAAAACAAAAAAGTAAACCTGAACGGATATCTCGACATTACTTTACAAAATATTCTTCATTCCGGAGAAAAATTCTCGCTGTACTGGAAAAGCGACGGAAACCAACAAAAAACATTTGACACAAAATTAGAAATTCCATACATCTTCAAAACATCCCTTGGCATAAAAGCCCAGCTAAATATATTTAAACAAGACAGTACTTTTCAAAATACCAAAACTGCGATCGATCTGGGCTATTATCTTAATTATAATTCAAAAATATATCTTGGCTATCAATCTACAGAATCAAGCGACATTCAGAATACAAATAACTTTTCGATTAGCGATTACAAAAACTCCTACCTCACTTCAACCTTAGAGTATAAAAAAATTGACATTGCGAACGACCTTCTCCCTAAAAAAGCTTTTTTAAACTTTATAATGGGATACGGAAAAAGAGATACCAACAACGATCCTCAAACTGCAGAATCAAGCAAACAATTTTACTCCAGCTTAAACATTTCGTATAATTTTGAACTGAACGAAAAGAACTTTATTAACATAAATTCACAAAATTTTTATTTAAAAAGTAAAAATTACATTTCTAACGAATTGCAGCGTTTTGGCGGTATAAATTCAATAAGAGGCTTTTTAGAAAATAGTTTACAGGCAAATTTCAATTCCTTAATTCTTACAGAATACCGATATATTGTCTCTAAAAACCTATTCGTTCATTCTGTTACAGATTACGGCTTATACCAAGACCTGACAAGCAATTTGAATAAAAATAAAATTAAAAAATTAATAGGAATCGGAGTTGGGACTGCCATTCAGACCAAAAACGGTTTATTAAAAATAATCCTAACAAACGGAGGAGAAAACATTAAAGACCTTGAATTATATAACACTATCATAAACATATGTTATAATGTTAAATTTTAGGGTTTATCAAAAAAAGATTTTTATTTATTAGGAAAGTTAACAAATTATTAAGAGTTTTGCGATACTAATTCAAAATATTTAAAAATGAAACTAAAGTTCAATGGATTCTTAGTGCTTTTACTAGTACTAGTGGCGCAACTAACTTTCGCGCAAGAAAGATCTGTTTCAGGGATGGTTTCTGATAATACAGGTATGCCTTTGCCAGGTGTAAGTGTATTGATCAAAGGAACAAAAACTGGAACGCAAACTGATTTTGATGGTAAATTCTCTATCAAAGCATCAACAAGCCAAGTTTTGGTATTTAGCTACATTGGGATGAAATCTCAGGAAGTAGCGGCAAGTTCATCAGTAATCAATGTAAAATTAGGTGCTGATGCAAATGAACTTGAAGCAGTTGTTGTAACAACGGCTTTAGGTATTAAAAGAGAGAAAAAATCTCTTGGTTACTCTGCTCAATCAGTATCAGCAGAACAAGTAGGAACAGTTCCAACAGGAAACTTCGTAAATAACTTATCTGGTAAAGTTGCAGGTCTTAGTGTAACTCAGGGTACTAACTTTGGAGGATCTACAAACGTTGTTCTTAGAGGTTTCAAATCTCTTTTAGGAGATAACCAGGCTTTATTTGTTGTTGATGGTGTGCCAATTTTGAACAACAACGTAAACAGTGCGGATCAAAAAAGTGGTAGAGGTGGTTTCGATTATGGTAATGCCGCTTCTGATATCAACCCAAATAACATTGCTGAGATCAACGTATTAAAAGGTGCTGCTGCAACAGCTCTTTACGGATCAAGAGCACAAAATGGTGCGATCATTATTACTACTAAAAAAGGAAAAGCAAGAAATGACATGGCTGTAGAGTTTTCATCTTCTTACACTATGGGTACTGTAGATAAAAAAACTTTCCCTGAATATCAAACAGAATATGGTCAAGGATATTTTGGACAAAGATTTTCAACTTACCTGGGACAGCCAAGAGCTAGAACTGGAGATGATGCATCTTACGGACCTAAATATGATGGTTCTTTAGTATACCAATACAATTCATTTATACCAGGATCTGCTACTTTTGGACAAAGAACTCCATGGGTTGCTGCAAAGAATGGTCCAATTGAATTTTTTGACACTGCAACATCAACTGTAAACAATATCGCATTAAGCGGTGGTAGCGATAAAGCAACTTACAGATTAACTTATGCTAACACAAACAGTTCTGACATTTTACCAAATTCTTTATTAAGCAAGAATAACTTTAATGCTTCAGCTACTTATAAATTTAGCGACAAATTAAGCTCTACATTCAACGCAACTTATGTAGCTCAAAACACACGTAACAGAAATACAACTGGTTACGGAGGAAATCAAATTGCTGGTTTCAGACAATGGTGGGCAAACAACGTTGATCTTAACGATCAAAAAGATTTCTACAACATGAGCCACCAAAACTATACTTGGAACATGGCAAGTGCTACGAATATCTCTCCTGCATACTGGGATAACCCTTACTTCGGAAGATACCAAAACTACAATAACGATAGTAGAAAAAGATTTGCTGCAAATGCAAGTGTAACTTATGATGTATCTAAAAGTTTAAGTTTCACAGGTAGAATGGGTACTGATGGTTTCACTATGACAACTGAAGACAGAATCGCTGCAGGTTCAACTCCGGCAACTTTAGGATCTAACTCAAATCTTGCAAATCTACCTGCACAACCATCTGGTTACGCTTTAGATATCTATGATTACAGCGAACAAAATTATGATTTCCTGGCAACTTACAAGAGAGATCTAGCTGAAGAATTAAATCTTAATGTTATCGTTGGTAGTAACTACAACGTACAAAGTAAATTCTCTAATCAACAAATGACATCTGGTGGATTGTATGTTCCTGGATTGTATACTATTTCTAACTCTGTATCAGCTCCGGCTCTACCTAGAATCATAGACACAAGAAAAGAAGTACTTGGTTTGTTTGCACAAGCAACATTAGGTTACAAAGGAACTTACTATTTAGAAGGTTCTGTAAGAAGAGATGAATCATCTGCTTTACCGGTAGACAACAATGCATACTGGTATTCTGCAGTTTCTGGAAGTGTTATCTTCTCAAACTGGTTAAAAGATGTTGAATTCATCAATTTCGGTAAATTCAGAGCAGCTTACGCTCAGGTAGGTGGTGACACAGATCCTAATTCATTACAAAATGCCTACACTGCAAGAACTCCATTTGGAACAGCAGTTTACTCTTATAATACAACTGCAAGAAATCCAAACTTGAAACCACAACAATTAGACAACGTCGAGTTAGGTTTGAACATGCAATTTGCAAAAAACAGAGTTGGATTTGATGTTGCTTGGTTCCAAAACAAAGCTTACGATCAAATTTTACCATTACCTGTATCTACATCTACTGGATCAGCATTCAACACTGTTAACGCAGGTACATTAACAACAAAAGGATTTGAGGTTTCACTTAACGCTACTCCTTTTAAAACGGCTAACTTTGCTTGGGATGTAAATATCAACTGGTCTAATCCTAACACAAAAGTTACAGAATTAGCTCCAGGTATTGAGAACATCAACATTAACTCACTTCAGGGTGGTGTTAGTATAAATGCTCCTCTTAACCAGGATTACGGTCAAATCTGGGGAACAACTTATGTACTTGATGCTTCTGGAAACAGAATTATCGGAGATAACGGTGCTTACGTAGTTTCTACTACTACTGACAACAAATTAGGAACATACCAAGCTGATTGGGCTGGTGGTATCAACAATAAATTCACTTACAAAAACCTTTCTTTCAGTTTCTTAATTGATGTGAAAAAAGGAGGAAGTGTTTTCTCACTTGATCAATACTACGGTTACGGAACAGGTATTTATGCTAATTCAGTTGGAAACAATGATTTAGGAAACCCAATAAGAAATACATTAGCTAATGGTGGTGGTGAAATTCTACAAGGTGTTATGGCAAATCCTGCTTACACTCCAGGAGGAACTCAACCACAATACATAACAAACACTACAAGATTAGACAGATCTCAATCAAGCCAGGTTTTCGGTACAGATCCACCTGCTGCTGCATTTGTTTACGATGCAGGATTTGTAAAATTAAGAGAAGTTGTTTTCACATACAATCTTCCTGAAAGTATCTTAGGAAAATCTGTTAAAGGAGCTTCATTTAGCTTAATAGGTAACAATCTTTGGATCATTGACAAAAGTTTACCATATTCTGATCCAGAAGCTGGATTGTCTTCAGGTAACACACAAGGATACCAATCAGGACCTATGCCGACAACAAGAAATATTTCTTTTAATGTCAAAGTTAATTTTTAAAAAAAATAAAAATGAAAAAAATCATAGCAATATTAACAATAGGATTGTCTTTGACAGCTTGTGTTAATGAAGATATAAATACAGATCCAAACAGTGCGTACACTGTTGTGCCCGGATCGTTAATTAATTACGCACAGAAAGAATTAAGCGATTACCTGAATACACCAAGCGTAAACGAAAATAACTTTAGGCTTACCATGCAGTATTGGCAAGAAACAACGTATGTAAACGAAAGTAATTATGACTTTACAAACAGAAATGTTTCTAATCAGATCTATTCTGACAATTATGTAAATGTATTAAACAATCTAGGTAAAGCTAAAGATGCGATTAATGCTTATGCACCAACTGCAACTGAAGTAGCAGGATGGCCAAAAAACAAAAAAAATCAGTTAGCTATAATTGATATTATACAAGTTTTCACTTACCAACGTTTAGTGGATACTTTTGGTAACGTTCCTTATACTCAGGCAGCAAATCTTCTTGCTTATCCTTTGCCTGCTTATGACGACGGAGCTACAATTTATACGGATTTGATTGCCAGAATCAATGCAGACATCGCTAATTTAGATGCCAGCGCAACTGGATTTCAATCTTTCAGTGATGGTGACCAATACTACCATGGAGATATCGCAAAATGGACTGTATTTGCTAACTCTCTAAAATTAAAACTTGGAATCGGAATAGCGGATTCTAATCCTACTTTAGCACAAACAACTGCACTTGCAGCTATTGCAGCCGGAGTAATGACATCTCCTGCAGATAACGGTCAATTCCAATATTTAGCAGCATCTCCAAATTACAATCCTTTATACGAAAATTTAGAGGCTAGTGGTAGAGAAGATTATATTGCTGGTAAAACATTAATTGATTTCATGAAGACTTCAGCTGATCCAAGACTTGACGATTATTATGACGAAGTACCTGGTGGTGGTTATATTGGTCAGACAATTGGTGAAGGTGGTGAATTTGCAGAATTTTCTCATATTGGTGAATTTGCATACACTCCTACAACTCCAGGTGTGATATTAAACTATACAGAAGTTGCTTTCTATATCGCAGAAGCTAACGCTCGTTGGAATCCAGCAGCTGCTGCAACTGCTTACAACACAGCTGTAACTGCTTCTATCGTAGAATGGGGTGGTACTCCGGCTGAAGCTGTAACTTACCTTGCAACTCATCCTTACGATGCAGTTAACTGGAAAAAATCAATTGGAGAGCAAGCTTGGGTAGCTATGTTTAACCAAGCCTTAACTTCCTGGAATTTCTGGAGAAGATTAGACTTCCCTGTATTAACAGCTCCTGCTACAGCTATTATCAATGCTGGTGGTAAAGTTCCTGTAAGAATGGCATACCCAGTATTAGAGCAACAAGTAAACAGCTCAAACTGGAAAGCTGCATCTACAGCTATCGGTGGAGATTTATTGACTACAAAATTATTCTGGGATAAATTCTAATTTATTCTCAAATAAACATATTAAAACCACTCTGTTCATTCAGAGTGGTTTTTTTTTATATCAACATTATGCCTATATTTGCCCCATGGAAAAAGAACATCAAATATTTGGAATTAGAGCCATTATAGAAGCAATTCAGGCAGGTAAGGAAGTAGATAAAGTATTCATCCAAAAGGAAATTTCAGGTGAATTAATGAAAGACCTGATGAAGGTGATGAAACGCGCCAACATCAATTTCTCTTATGTTCCTGTAGAAAAACTAAACAGATTAACACCTAATAATCACCAGGGCGCTGTAGCCACAATTTCACCTATCGGTTTTATTGACTTAGAGCATCTTGTCGAATCTACTATTGAATCCGGTGCAAAACCTTTGTTTCTAATATTGGATCAAATCTCTGATGCCCGAAATTTTGGCGCTATTATCCGTACTGCTGAATGTACTGGTGTGAACGGAATTATTGTTCAAAAAGCCGGGTCTGCTCCCGTAAACGGAGATACCGTAAAAACATCAGCGGGTGCAGTTTTTAATGTTCCAATCTGTAAAGTGGAGCATATTAAAGATGCTATATTCTATCTTCAGGGTTCAGGGATTAAAACTGTTGCCGCAACTGAAAAAACAGAGCACAACATTTATGATTTATCACTGAATGAACCGGTAGCCATAATAATGGGATCTGAAGATCGCGGAATAAACCCTTCGGTGCTTAAAATTGTAGATGAAAAAGCAAAACTCCCAATGTTCGGAACAATAGGCTCTTTAAATGTATCAGTTGCTTGTGGCGCTTTTCTATACGAAGCTGTCCGCCAAAGAAGTTAATACTAAAGTTTAGATTGGTAATGAATCATTTTAATTAACTGAATGCTTGCTGACTCAACCTTAAAATGATTAATAAAATATATACTTATCCATAATAGTTTTGCAAATGACTGTTATGGATATTTTTTTTACTGCACGTTATAGAATCGCCTATCCTCCCCTGCTACTAATTTATATCCGATTCTTCACTTTTTCGAATCGTGTAATTCACTAAAACATTTGAATTAAAATAAGTCATTACATCCTCGGTTTCTTCTTCCGGAATCTCCGTATTGACAAAATTGCCTTCTGCATCAAAGTGTTTCATAAAAGAATCGGCTTCCGGATTAAAATCTGGTTTTTGCCACTCGTAAACAATCGGCTTGGCATAATCAGGAGTTTTATAAAAAAGAGTAAGCGCAAAACCGGTCA
The DNA here is from genome assembly GCF_020991415.1 of Flavobacterium sp. ENC. Classification (GTDB taxonomy): domain Bacteria; phylum Bacteroidota; class Bacteroidia; order Flavobacteriales; family Flavobacteriaceae; genus Flavobacterium. Next base: position 345,480 of record NZ_JAJMOY010000005.1, read on the forward strand.
AAAAACCAGCCAGATGTCCTTCCCAGGAAATTGTGTTATCAATATCCGGAAAAACATACCAGATCATTCCGCCGTAAAGCAGCACCACGGAAAAAGAAAGGGCTACTAATCTGTAATATCTGGTTTGTATTCCTTTAAAAAAAATAAAACTGACCAATACATAAATTAAGCCACTGGCTCCAATATGATAATTTTCCCTGCCGATGATCCAGGTAATCAAGCCGGAGAATATAATTCCATAACCAAGAACCGCATAAACCTGTTTTGGATAAAAAAACTGCATCGCAGCCAACAATACTAACAGAGGAATAGAGTTATTATACAAATGACCCAGATTTTCATGAATAAACGGGCTAAATAAAACGCCTTGTAAACCTGAAAAATCCCGGGGATAAATTCCGTTTTGGTAAAAATCAAAATCAAAGCGAATCTGAAACCAGTACACTATCCAAAGAAAAAGCACAAAAAATACCGGAAGTCCGATAACAGCATTTGAAAACTTAAAATGATCGTCATTCATAATTCCAATAATAGGTTCAGGATTAAATATCAAAAAACTATCCAAATATAATTTACTGATAATTTGTCAGCTAACCGAAAATATTCTTAAATCCTTTTTTTAGCCCTGATGGAAGTGGCATCCTTTTTCTGGCTTCTTTAGCCAGGAAAAGATATAGCGAACAGCAGGAAATAGCTCCTCAAAATAACAAAATTAAATTGAAAACCGTAATTTTACAAAATGGAAGCACCGTTAGCAGAGCGAATTCGCCCACAAAAATTAGAAGATTATATTAGTCAGCACCATTTGGTTGGCCCAAACGGTTCGTTGACGCAACAGATATCCAAGGGAATTATACCTTCATTGATTTTTTGGGGGCCTCCCGGAACCGGAAAAACGACATTGGCCCAGATTATTGCACAGGAATCAAAACGTCCTTTTTACATTTTAAGTGCCATAAATTCGGGAGTAAAAGATATTCGCGATGTCATTGAAAAAGCAAAACAAAGCGGCGGTTTATTTACTGCCAGAAACCCGATTTTGTTTATTGATGAGATTCACAGATTTAGTAAATCGCAACAAGATTCCCTTTTGGCCGCTGTAGAAAAAGGATGGATTACATTAATTGGTGCTACAACCGAAAATCCAAGCTTTGAAGTTATCCCTGCCCTACTTTCCCGCTGTCAGGTTTATATACTGAATGCTTTTAGCAAAAATGACCTGGAAGCCCTTTTGCAACGGGCAATGAAGACCGATAGTGAATTAGCTTCAAAAAATATAGTCCTGAAAGAAACCGAGGCTTTATTACGACTTTCTGGCGGAGATGGCAGAAAACTTCTTAATATTTTTGAACTGGTGGTGAATGCATCTCCGGACGGAGAAATTGTTATTACGAATGACCGTGTATTTGAGCTGGTGCAGCAAAATACTGTTTTGTATGACAAAACCGGAGAGCAGCATTACGATATTGTTTCTGCCTTTATAAAATCAATCAGGGGAAGTGATCCGAATGGAGCTGTGTATTGGCTGGCCCGAATGATTGAAGGCGGCGAAGATGTAAAATTTATTGCCAGACGAATGCTGATCTTATCGAGTGAAGACATCGGAAATGCCAATCCTACGGCTTTTATTATGGCCAATAATACCTTTCAGGCGGTATCGACAATTGGTTATCCTGAAAGCCGGATTATATTGAGTCAGTGTGCTATTTATTTAGCCACTTCACCCAAAAGCAATGCATCGTATATGGCGATTGGAAATGCACAGCAACTGGTGAAACAAACCGGAGATTTGCCGGTTCCGATTCATCTGCGAAATGCTCCAACTAAATTGATGAAGGAACTGGGTTATGGTGAAGATTACAAATATTCCCATGATTATGCTAATAATTTTGCAGACCAGGAGTTTTTGCCGGATCCTATAAAAGAAACGGTTCTTTATAATCCGGGAAGCAATTCCAGAGAGAACAGCAACCGCGAATTTCTAAAGAACCGCTGGAAAGACAAATATGGTTATTAAACCGTATTTTATATTTTAGAATTTAACGGATACCTTTTCAGATACCATTTTGTCATTTTGGTAATATTCAAAAAACCACTGATTATCTTTAGCATTTAAGGTCCCCTGAATACCATCCTTAATTGCTATGAATGAATCTGCACGTGAGGTTTTAAGCAATTTCATAACTACTTTTGGCGTTTTATCAATCAATTGATATCCCGTTTCTGTCGGCTGTGCATAAAGTAAATTCGGATCTGAAGTATCTGCAACCGGAGCAGCAACAACTGTAGTCGTCGCTACAGCAGGAACTGAAGCAGCGGCATTAGAAATCTTAGCCGGAGCTGATGTTGCAACAGCTTTCCCATTATAGGCATAATGCAAAGCATTGACAGATAAAAATGCCTGTTCAAGAGCTTCTCTGTAAGCAATTTCATAATCTTTCTCTTTGCTTTTTCCAATTTCAGAAGTGTAAACCACTTTTCCGTAGCAGTCTTTAAATTCAGCAAAAAGTTTCGTTACTAAAAATCCGCTTTCTCTTTTTACGTCAATGTATAAAAGCTGACAACGATCGTTATATTCAGCAGGAATTTCTTCATTTACATAAAAGGCTTTAAAACCGGCCTTCACTAAATTTGATTTCGTAGTGGTTGCTAATCTGTATTGATTATCGGTTTTAAGAAAGTCATATTTCAACGGAATAATGACTGCTTTATAATCGTTTACAGATTGCGAAAACCCAATAACTGAAACTAAAAGTGCCATCAACAAAAATTTAATTTTCATAATTATAAATATTTTTTAAGTTCTAATAAGTGATTTATTTGTTTAATATTTTGCGGTGCCTCGATTTTCTTGTCGTTAAAGAAGATCGCATCTAAACCGGCATTTAAAGCGCCGTTTACATCCGCATCAAGACAATCTCCAATCATAATGCAGTTTTCTTTTGAAGCTTTGGCCAAATTTACCGCATAATCAAAGATAATACTATTTGGCTTTTTTACACCTGCCAACTCCGAATTTGTTATAGTGACAAAATAGCCCGAAAGTTGGGCATTATTAATTTTTTTATCCTGAACCCCGGCAAAACCATTTGTGATGATGTGCAATTTGTATTTTGGCTTTAAGTATTCCAAAATCTCAATAGCCCCGTCAAAAAGATGATTATTCTCTGTTAGAAGTTCAATATAATCATTTGCAATGGCATCGATATCGGGATCCGAAATCTGATGGTTTAAAGCATCAAAGGAGAATTTCAGCCGGTTGTAACGCAACTCCTGATGGGTAATTTTATCATGTTGGTATAATTTCCAGCAAGCCTGATTGATGGGCATGTACTTCTCTATAAAATCAGCTGTGATTATGTGCGGGTAATTTGCTTTAAAAATGCGATCGAAAGCCATCTCTGAATTTTTATCAAAATCCCAAAGTGTGTGGTCTAAGTCGAAAAAGATATCGGTAATCGTAGTACTCATATATTAAAAAATTCCTTCATCTACAAAACTATAATATTTTGTTTCAGTAATAATCAAATGGTCTAAAACTTTAACATCTAAGCTATCCCCTGCCCATTTTAATTTCTTTGTAATTTTTATATCGGCATCACTTGGTTTTAATGCTCCTGAAGGATGATTGTGACACAAAATCAAGCTTGTAGCATTAATTTCTAAAGCCAATTTAAAAACTAAACGGACATCGACAATTGTACCTGATATTCCTCCTTTACTTAATTGGGATTTAGAAATCACTTTATTCGAATTATTCAGAAAAAGCACCCAAAATTCTTCATGTGGCAACTCACCAATTATGGGCTGCATAATGTCAAAAACCATTTTACTGGATACAATTTTAGTTAATTCTACAGTATCCTCAGCTCTTCGGCGGCGCCCCAGTTCTAAGGCCGCTATAATCATTATTGCTTTGGCCTGCCCTATTCCTTTGAAATTCATCAATTCTGAAACAGACATTTTACCAAGTGTATTCAGACTATCGGCACTAGCCAAAATTCTTTTGCTCAAACTAACAGCGGATTCGTTTCTGCTGCCGGAACCAATCAAAATCGCAATTAACTCAGCGTTACTTAAAACACTTTTACCTTTTGACATTAATTTTTCACGCGGCTTGTCTTCGTCTGACCATTTTGTAATAGGAAAATATTGGGTTTCCATTGTAATAAATTAAATAATTTCTTATTCTGCTAAACTACTAAAAAAATAAGAAAATTCATTCATTATAAAATTAAATTGTTATTTTTATTATTCTTAATTTTAAAACAAAAAGATGAAACAGATTAATATTCTTTTGTTCGTGGTCTTATCATATTCCTGCCATCAAAAAGAAAAAGAACCAATTGCATCTTTCACCACCAACACAACCACAAAAACATTTGAAGAAAGATTGTCTGATGCTGCCATCTCTGTAATCGACCCGACAATAGATTATGATCCTGCTTATTTTTCGATAGCCTATCCTAACGGTGATGTTCCTAAAAACAAAGGTGTGTGTACAGATGTGATCATTCGCTCTTACATAAAATTAGGCATTGATTTACAAAAAGAAGTTCATGAAGATATGATCGCCAATTTTTCAGAATATCCTAATCTGGAAAAATGGGGAATGACAAAAACAGATACCAACATCGACCACAGAAGAGTACCCAATCTGGAAGTTTTCTTCGAAAGAAAGGGTAAAAAACGTACTGTAAGCCAAGATCCTGCCACTTACAAAACCGGAGAAATAGTAACCTGGATGATCAACGGAAAGCTTCCTCACATCGGGATCGTTACCAACAAAAAATCAAAAGACGGAAAACGAAATCTGATTGTTCACAATGTTGGCCGAGGCCAGGTTCTGGAAGATTGTTTGTTTGAATACGAAATTACGGGACATTATAGTTATGGTGGTTAAATCCAAAATTCCAAATCTAAAATTCAAAATTCCAAGTTTTAAATTCCAAACTTGAAATTCCAAATTCCAATGGAAATAAAGTAAAAAAAAAGCCAATCACAAAACTGCGATTGGCCCATTATCTCATTTTCAAATTATCTAATTAATAAGACCTTTTACCTCATCAAAATTTAATCCTCCATAATTCCCTGAACTCATTAAAAGCAAAGCAGAATTTTCCAGATTTAAATTAAAAAGATATTCCCTGAACTCAACAGGATTTGTATAGATGATCAGGTCTTTTCTATTAAAAGAAGTTGCAATTTGGTCATAAGTCACTTCTTCCAGCTGTTTGATTTTTACCGCATCCGGTGAGTAGAATACTACCGCAACATCGGCATACTCAAGAGCGCCTTCGTATTCTTTTAAGAATTCAGCATTTAAACTGCTGTACGTATGCAATTCCAGACAGGCTACTAAAGTTCTGTTTGGATATTGTTCTTTTACGGCTTTGGTGGTTGCTGCTACTTTACTTGGTGAATGTGCAAAATCTTTGTAGACTACCTTACCTTTTCCTTCTGCAATTTTTTCCAGACGTTTGGAAGCTCCTTTAAAACTGGCAATTGCTTCATAAAAATCAGCTTCATCAACACCCATATTCTGGCAGATCCATTTGGCTCCGGCTAAGTTGTTTAAGTTATGGGCTCCGAAAACTTCGATCGGCATATCCCCTTCCGGCGTTTTTAACAACGTAACACCATCACTAACGATGTATTCAGGTGTGTGGTAGGCTAATTTACGAATTGGGCTTGTAGCCGCTTCTGAAACGCGTTTTACCTCCGGGTCATTTTCGTTGTAAACCAAAATACCCCCGTTAGTAATTTTTCCAATGAAAATTTCGAATTGCTCTACGTAATTTTCATAGGTTGGAAAAACATTAATATGATCCCACGCAATTCCGGAAATCAGTGCAATATTGGGTTGATACAAATGAAATTTCGGGCGTCTGTCAATCGGGGACGATAAATATTCGTCACCTTCCAAAACGATAAAATCGTTCTCCTCTGTCAGATGCACCATGGTATCGAATCCTTCCAGTTGTGCGCCAACCATATAATCAACTGCTATATTATGGTAATGCATAACATGCAAAATCATCGAAGTAATGGTCGTTTTACCATGAGAACCTCCGATAACCACACGCGTTTTGTTTTTGGATTGTTCGTATAAAAACTCCGGATATGAATATATTTTCAATCCTAAATCCTGTGCTTTCAGTAATTCCGGGTTATCCGCTTTTGCGTGCATCCCTAAGATTATGGCATCCAGATCTGAAGTGATTTTTTCAGGAAACCAGCCTAATTCAGCAGGCAGAATTCCTTTTTTTTCCAGTCTTGATTTTGAAGGTTCAAAAATAGCATCGTCACTTCCTGTAACCTGATATCCTTTGTTATGTAATGCTAATGCCAGATTGTGCATAGCACTTCCGCCAATGGCGATGAAATGTGTTTTCATTTAAAATTCCAATTTTTAAGTTCTAAATTCCAATAATTACCTGAAATTCAGTTGTTGAGATTTAATTATTATGACTCAAACTTTTGCTTTAATTCCCTGGCTTTTTTAGGGTCTTTTAATTTGTTCAAATATAAATTATATAATTTTTGAAATGTGATTTTTGATTTACCAATTTCATTCGCCTTGATATAATATTTTTCCGCAGCAGTATATCTTTTAAAATACTCCTCGATTCTGCCTTTTGACATATAACCATCGACCACTGACAAAGCTGCAAGTTCATTGGAATAGGAAACCGCTTTAGACTCACTTCCTCCCAGAATTCCGGGCAACTGCAAATACAGCTCTATAAGCGCCCATCTGGCCGGAATATGTTTAGGATTCAAAACAATGGCTTTTTCAAAAGCTTCTTTCATATCCTCTACCATTCCAAAAGCCTTAAATTTATTTACTTCCATTGCCCTCATAGCCAAAGCCCCTCCGTATTTATAAAAATACTCCGCTTCTGTTGGCTTAAGCTCTTTCAGCTTTTTAAAATATTCTCCCGCTTTTACCCATGATTTATGATAAGCGGCAATTTCCCCTAAATATTCAATCGTTTTTATATCGGAGGGTCTTGTTTTTAAAATCGCTTCAAAAAGCAATTGTGCCTCATCATATTTTTTGACGTGAAACAACTTCTCCGCTTTTTCAAAACCAGATTGCGACCACATTAGCAATGGCATAAACAATAACACGAATAGTAGCTGTTTCATATTTCAAAAATAGCGAAATATAACATCAGTAATTTGCATTTGAAGATAAATTAGTAATTTGTACGAAAATATTTGAAGATCATCCCAACCTTTTCTTTACAATTGTCCTCTTTAGATTAAAACTATCTTATGAAAAATATATTATTTGCATTCTTTTTGTTTTCTACAGCATTGTTTGCCCAACAAACTGATAAAAAATGGAATAAAGTCATAGCCTTTGAAAACGAAGGAAAAATAAAATCAGCCAATAAGATTGTTGAAAAAATATACAAAAAAGCAATCTCAGATAAAGACGAAGTGCAAATGATAAAATGTTTTTTTTATCAATCTAAATATTTGCAGGTTGTTGATGAGAATGCCCAAACCAAAATTTTAAATAATTTAAAAACGGATATTAATCGCGTTTCAGTTCCTTCAAAGGCTATTTTGACATTGGTATATGCGAAATGTTTACAAAATTATTCTGACTACTACGAACCTTATGCTGTTGTAGATAGTGCGGCGGCAGTAGTTGATGATTATGCTGCATTAATAGATTCGGCTGCTTCAACTATAGACACTTCTGAAGTGGATGGAATTTCCAAAACAAACGATGTTAAGATTGAATTTACTCCTGAAAATGAGATAATCGCTCTTTTTGCAAAAACATTAGAAAACGAAAACATTTTAAAAGCTACTCCTTTAACAAATTATCAGCACGTATTTGAATTTCTAACTTTAGAAAAACTAAAAAGCGAAAATCTATATGATTATTTATTAAAAGAAAACATTACGTTTTTCACTGAAAAGATAAAAGAATGGCAAATTGAAAAAAGCGTTTTCTTAACTCATAAAGAGCAACTATTGGCAGATTCTGATGATTTTATAAAACTAAGTTTAGATTTCATAAAAGATGAAAATGTAAAAAAAGTGCTGTCTTTATATCAAAAACAGGAAGCTGATCATCCTACTTTTGAAAATCAGTTTGAGCGGGCACAATTTTGCAATACCTACCTGTTACAGTCCGATGATGACTTTATGAAATATTTAAATGAACTTCAAAGCAAATCTAAAGAGGAGATTTTATCTCAGAAAATAAAATTTGAAATAGCCCGCATACTTCTAAAACAAGCTTCAAAAGAAACATATCCAAAGAACAATATTGAGGCAGTTGTCTTATTTGATGAAATTATAAAAATTAATAACCAGTCAAATGCCTCGAAATCGGCTTTAGCTCAAAAACAAGAACTTCTTTCAAAAACATTATCCGTAAAGCTTCAAAAATATACGTACAATAATGAAAACACACGAGCTCTGATTGAATACAAAAACGTAAACCATCTAACGATTTCGTTCTTCAAAATTCCTCAAAAGAAAGCACAAGAATTCAAAAAAGACCGTCAAATATTAGATAGTTTAGCTCCTGTAATTATTAAAAATCAAAATAAAATTGCCAATCAAAAATATGAGTTTAAAAATAAGGAAGATTACTTTGAGTACAGCACAGAGGTTCTTTTACCTAATTTAGAAACAGGAAATTATTTGGTTTATTTTGAAAGTGACTCCGATTCAAAAGACGGAAAAGCATATGATTTTGAAATCATCACTGTTTCAAACATCACTGTCCTTGCAAACCAAAAAAACGACACGGAAAACTATCAGGTTTTAGATCGAAAAACAGGAAAGCCTATAGAAAATGCAATTATCAAATCAGCGAGCTTTATGCTTAAAACAGATTCAAAAGGACTAGCCTCTTATAAAAAAGTCAGTAATAATTATAATTATGAAACTATCGAAATTTCAACAGAAAACGATAGTATTTTAATTGATAAGGATTACATCCGCTATAGTGATGAATATAAAGAATCTGAAAACAACAAGACAAACGCTAAAGTTGAATTTTACTTAGATCGGGCTATTTATCGACCGGGACAAACCGTTTATTATAAAGGAATTGCAATTCAAAAAACTAAAAGCAAAACAAGCATCATTGCAAATACTACATTTAAGCTTATTGCAAACGACGCGAACTATCAACTAATTAAAGAAATTGAAGTAACTACGAATGAATTTGGTTCATTTTTCGGCGAGTTTATTTTACCAAAAAGTGGTCTAACGGGACAATATAGCCTTAGTGCATCCAGGCCGGAAGACTATAAGAAAAATGAGGCTTACTTTAAAAATCAAGTCCAGTCTCAATTTTGGGAAAATGCAAATTTTGAAAATTCCCGAATTTCTTTCAATGTTGAAGAATACAAACGTCCTAAATTTGAAGTAAGGTTTGATCCTAAAAAAGAAAGTTTTCAAGTTAATGAGGCCATTAAAGTAAAAGGAAATGCCAAAGCATTTGCAGGAAGTAACATTTCAGATGCAAAAGTAACGTACACAGTTACCCGATATACGAGCTACTTTCGAAATTATTACGGAAATGAAGAAAACGAGGTTTTAACCTTTGGCGAAACTAAAACAGATGCCTCAGGAAAATTTAGTATCGACTTTATTGCTTTACCGTCAAAAAACAGTAAAAAAGAGCAACTACCAGTCTTCAATTATAAAATATTTGCAACGATTACAGACCTTAATGGCGAAACACATTCAGCAGAAACTACTATAAAAGTAGGTTTTCATGATTTGATTATTAATGCAAGCTTACCAAATGAAATTGAAACCAAAGACAAAAACGAAATCAACTTATCAAGTACAAATTTAAACGGAGAGTTTTTAGCAGCCAAAGGCGAAATCAAACTCTATTTTGTAAAACCATTATCGAATAAATTTAAAACCCGTATTTGGGAAAAACCGGAGATTCAAACTATCACGCCGGCAGATTTTGAAAAATTATTTCCTTATGAAATATCTGAAAGCGAAACTAAAGATGCGCCAGATGAAATTCTATTATTTTCTAAAAAACTAGACACTCAAAAAGACAAAAAAATAGTATTGGATTTTATATCCAATTATAAATCCGGTACCTACAAAATTGTTTTTTCTGCCAAAGACAGTTTTAATAACCCCATTGAATCTGTTTCAAACTTTAAACTCATTCAAAGCAAGGACAAATTCGATCCGAGCAAATTATTTACGGTACAACAAATCAATGAAAACCCTAAAAAAGATGGTTATGTACTTGTAAAATTATCTTCTTTTATTCCTGAACTTTATATTGCAGCGAATGGAAATTACGATAGCAAAATATATTTTGAAGATACTTTTCATTTACAAAACAACGAAGCTACAATCAAAATTCCGTTGAAAAATGAATTTGAAAAAAGCATTAAATTAGGTTTCGAAAGTGTTTTTGAAAATGACACTTTTACGGAGGAAATCAATGTACTACTTAAAAATGAAGAAACAAAATTAGAGTGGACAGTTGAAAGTTTCAGGAATAAAATACAACCCGGAACCAGTGAAAACTGGTCGTTCAAATTAAGCGCATTCAACACACAAGCCGAAGCTGAAGTTTTAGCCTCCATGTATGACAGTTCCTTAGATCAGTTTTCTGAGAAGGAATGGGAAACCTTACAATTTAACCGATACAATTACAACGGAACTAATTTCAAAGAAAGATTAGGTTTTGATGTTACGTACGCTTCATTGCAAAATTTAAATACAGTTTTGCCTCTTACAGCTTTTCGTAATGAAGAAACACGCCTAAAATGGTTTGGATTTGACATTAATAGTAGTCGATACGGCGATTCACTTGGCCTGACTATAGTGGAGCTTAAAGATAAAAAGATCGGCAGTGAAACTATTAAAGGTGATGCTGACGCCGCTTTAACTGTCGATGAACCTGTGGGAGCTGCTGCGCCTATTATCCTTTCTGACTCAGGATCACCTGCTCCTAAAGTAGATCAGGTAAAATTTATAAAACCAGCCTATTTCCAAACCAATAAAATCAAGTTTATTCCTGGAAAAAAAATAATAAGCGGCTTGACATCTCTAGTGATAAATCAATCGACCTTATATATAATTGACGGAGAAATTTCAACTGAGGATATCGCGAGTAACTTAAATCCAAATGAAATTCTTTCTGTGGATATTTTAAGCCCGGATAAAGCCACAGCCCTCTACGGAAGCAAAGGCGCCAACGGAGTCATAATTATCACGACCAAAAAAGCCCTGGAAGAACTTACTCAGGTAAAAGCCCGAAAAAATCTATCTGAAACTGCTTTCTTTTTACCGAATTTAAGAACAAATACAAACGGTAAAGTAAGTTTCAACTTTACTTCTCCCGAAGCTTTAACCGCCTGGAAACTTCGTTTACTGGCGCATAATAAAGATGCCGTTTCCGGTTATTTGGAGAAAAGCGTTGTGACTCAAAAAGAGTTGATGGTTTTACCAAATTTCCCGCGTTTCTTCAGAGAGAAAGACACTATTGTAATTTCTGCTAAAATCTCAAATATTACAGATAAAGCGAAAACCGGAATTGCGATTTTACAGTTTTTTGATGCCGTAACCATGCAGCCCATTGACGCTAAAATGCTAAACGTAAAAAATGTTAGAAATTTCAACGTTGCCGCTTTCGGAAACACAACTGCAACCTGGAAAATTTCTATTCCGGAAGGTTTGCAGGGCGTTCAATATAAAATTTTGGCCAAATCCGGTACTTTTTCCGATGGAGAAGAGAACATTATTCCGGTTTTGACCAACAACATGCTGGTGACAGAAAGTATACCGATTTGGGTTCGCGAGAATTCTAAAAAGCAATACACATTTGAGAATCTTAAAAACAATAACTCAAACACTTTACGAAATCACCAATTTACCTTAGAATATACTTCAAACCCTTCGTGGATTGCGATTCAGTCTTTGCCTTATTTAATGGAATATGAGCACGAATGTGCCGAGCAGACTTTTGCCCGTTTTTATGCGAATGCGCTGGCTACAGAAATTATCTCCGGGAATCCGAAGATTGCGACTGTCTTTGAAGATTGGAGAAAGAATGGAAAACTGAATTCGAAACTGGAAGAAAATGAAGAACTAAAATCGATTATTCTCGCCGAAACACCGTGGCTTAATGACGCACAAAGTGAAGATGAAAAGAAAAAGAATCTGGCACTTTTATTCGATTTGGAAAAAATGAAAACTTCGCAGGAAGCGACTTTCGATAAATTAAAACAAAAACAAAAATCGTCAGGAGGGTTTTCCTGGTTTGATGGCGGTGATGAAAGCGAATATATTACGAGACATATTTTAGCCGGTTTAGGTCATTTATCGAAATTAAATAAAATGAAAGAAAATGATACTAAAATTGATGCTATTGCCAAAACAGGAATTCCGTTTCTCGACAATAAATTTCTGGACTATTATAAAACCCAGACTAAAAACGTAAAAGGTACAAGCAAACAGATTTGGATTAATCCTTATTCTGATTTGCATTACTTATATACCAGAAGTTTTTATCTGGATAAATATCCCCTTTCCGATACTTTAAAAAAAGCAACTCAACTGTATATTGAAACGGCTAAAAAAGCCTGGTTAAACTATTCACTTTACGAAAAAGGACTGGCTGCTTTGACGTTAAATCGTTTTGGAGAAAGTGAATCTGCTAAAAAAATCATTGAAAACCTAAAAGAAACAGCATCTAACAATGAAGATTGGGGAATGTACTGGATCGCCAATAAGGCAGGCTGGTACTGGTATCAGGCGCCAATAGAAACTCAGGCCTTATTGATTGAAGCTTTCGCTGAAGTAACTAAAGACACCAAATCGGTTGATGCTATGAAAGTCTGGCTATTAAAAAACAAACAGACCCAAAACTGGCCCACCACAAAAGCAACTACCGAAGCCATTTACGCTTTATTGATGCAGGGAAACGACTGGCTTTCTGTAAAAGACAATACGGTTATTAAAATTGGAGATGAAAAGATCCTAACCAAAAAATTAGCTGAAAACGAAAAAGAAGCGGAGACGGGTTACATCAAACTTAACTGGAAAAAAGAGGAAGTCAAAAAAGAAATGGCTTTTATTAAAATTGAAAACAAATCGAAAGTTCCGGGCTTTGGCGGTGTTTACTGGCAATACTTCGAAGATTTAGATAAGATCAAAAGCAATTCCGGAGCTGTATTATCAGTTTCGAAAGAATTATATCTAAAGAAAAACTCCTTTAAAGGTGATCAGTTAGAAAAAATAACAAGCAAAAATCCATTAAAAACCGGAGATTTAGTTACTGTAAGATTAGTAATCATATCAAAAGAAGATATGGAATTTGTACATTTAAAAGACATGAGAGCTTCTTGTTTTGAACCTGTAAGTGTTCTTTCGGAATACCGATACAAAGACCAAATTGGATATTATATCAGTACAAAAGATGCTGCTACACATTTCTTCTTTGACCAGATTAACAAAGGGACTTATGTTTTAGAATATGAAATCAGAGTAAATAACAGTGGAGAATTCTCAAACGGAATTACTACGATTGAAAGTATGTATGCCCCTGAATTTGCAAGTCATACAAAAGGAATTCGGGTAAAAGTTAATTAATTGAAATGACAAACCCGACAGGTTTTAAAAACCTGTCGGGTTTAATTTTTAAGAAATCAATCCGATTATTTAATAATCGTCATTTCATCAATAATATTTTTAGCTCCTGCGTATTTGTCGATAATCCAAAGTACATAACGGATGTCTACGTTAATTGTTCTTTGCAATTTAGGATCAAAAATAACATCTCCGGCCATTGCTTCAATATTTCCGTCAAAAGCGATACCAATTAATTCTCCTTTTCCGTTAAGAACCGGTGAACCTGAGTTTCCTCCGGTGATATCATTATCAGTAAGAAAGTTTACAGGCATGTATCCGGCTTTATCTGCATATTGACCATAATCTTTTGCCTTGTTTAATTCTAATAAACGTGCTGGTAAATCAAATTCCTGATCTCCTGCTTTATACTTTTTTACCATACTTTCCATGGTCGTATAATTGTTGATTTTTGCATCATTACGTTTGTCTTCCGGCAAAGCTCGAACTTTTCCGTACGTCAGTCTCAAAGTTGAATTGGCATCCGGATACTGAATCGCATTTAATTTTGACTCTCTTAAACCTTGTACTAATTCACGGTAAGCAACTGCAAAACCGTCATCCGATTTCATTTGATCCTCTGATTTAAAACGGTATTTTGTCAACAGATCGTTAGAAATAATATACAACGGATCGTGTACAATCGCTAATGGTTTCGGATCGGCCATAAATGCCAGTATTTTTTCTTTCGTCGCAAAATAACTGGTCTCCGTTGCTTTTGCCACATCGGCAGTAAAATCACCATTGTTAACTGATTTCATTTTAGCAATTTGTGTCGCTAAACCATATTCAGTTCCTTTAGCCGCGTACAAATTCAATTGTGCCGTTAACAGATCTTTTTCAAGTGGTGCATAAAATTCACCATACATATTATCGATCATTGCCGTAATCTTAGGCAGCATTTCAGCCTTTTTAGCATCGTTTTCATTGTAATAAGCGATCAGGGCATTTCCTAAGTTTGCCGTACCGCTTGCATACGCTGAAGTACGTAAAAGCTGCATCAGGTAATTGTCGTGAGTTGCTTTTACATTGGTTGATCTGTAATATTCATTAATAGTCGGAATTACATTTTCATATTTTTCCTTATTCGCCGGTTTGGTTGCCCACTCATAGAATTTATCTTCTTGTTCTGCTTTGGTATCTGCTGTTCCTGCTTTAGTCAAAGCATCAATCATTCCCTGACGGTTTTTCCAGTAATTCGCTGTTGAAGCATATTTTGAGGCATACTGTAAACGAACAGTTGCATCTTTATCCATATACTTTTTCATTTGGTCCATTCCGGTTTTAGCCCCTTCAACCCATGCAGGGTAAGCAAATTTTACATTTTGCTCGATTCCGCCGGCTGGCATCCAACGGTTTGTTCTTCCCGGATAACCTAAAATCATCGCGAAGTCATTTTCTTTAACTCCTTTAATACTTATCGGCAAGTAATGTTTCGGCTGTAAAGGCACATTTTCTTTCGAATAAGCAGCAGGGTTCCCGGCTTTATCCGCATACACCCTGAACATAGAGAAATCTCCTGTCTGGCGCGGCCATTCCCAGTTATCTGTGTCCCCGCCAAATTTACCCACACTTTCCGGAGGCGTACCTACTAAACGTACATCCGTATAATCCTGGTAAACGAAATAATAATATTCATTTCCCTGAAAGAAAGGACGAACTGAAACGGTATATTTTCCGCCTTCGTTGTTTTCCTTTTCAATCAAGGCGATTTCCTGCTGAATGATTTTGTTTCTCTCTGTTTCTGTCATTGTATCATTTACTTTAGACAAAATTCTTTTCGAAACATCGTCCATACGAACGAAGAAACGAACGTACAAAGATTTTGGTTTCATCTCTGCGCTTCTTTCTTTTGCCCAGAAACCATCCTTCAGGTAGTTCTGCTCTGCTGTAGAAAGTTCTGCAATAGCATTGTATCCACAGTGGTGATTTGTTAAAACCAAACCGTCTTTGGAAACAATTTCCGCTGTACACCCTCCGTTGAATTGTACCACTGCATCTTTAAGACTGTGATGATTAATACTGTAAATCTCTTCGGCTGTTAATTGCAGTCCCATTTTTTCCATATCTCTATGGTTCAGTCTCTCGATAAACATCAGAAACCACATTCCCTCATCTGCTCTTACAGGAAAAGCCATCAGGCACATGGTTAGGAATAAAATTATTTTTTTCATGTTATTTTGTTTAAGTAATGCGAATATAAGTCATTTTCGCAATTCTGTAATCTTACAAGTTCTTAAAATTATATATCTTCAGTTATTACTGGTCATTTTTTACGAATATAATATTCTATAAAACAAAAAAGGCGCCCTGTTTACCAGGACACCTTTCTATAAATCATATAGATTTTATTCATTTAGCATTTTCCAAAGTTTGTCTTTCAAATCTGTTAAACCTTGTTGGGCCACAGATGAAATAAACATATACGGAATATCCTTAAAAGCAACATCTAATTCTACTTTTAGTTCTGCTTTAAGCTCATCGTCAAGCATATCACATTTTGAAATAACCAAAAGACGTTCTTTATCCAGCATTTCCGGATTGTATTTTGTCAATTCGTTAACCAAAATATCATACTCTCCTTTGATATCAGGAGTATCAACAGGTACTAAGAATAATAAAGTTGAATTACGTTCAATGTGGCGTAAGAAATAATGTCCAAGACCTTTTCCTTCCGCTGCACCTTCTATAATTCCCGGAATATCTGCAATTACAAAAGACTGAAAATCCCTGTAAGCGACAATTCCTAAGTTTGGTTTTAAGGTTGTAAACGGGTAATCGGCAATTTTTGGTTTTGCAGAAGTCAGCACAGACAATAAGGTTGACTTCCCTGCATTAGGAAAACCTACCAAACCTACATCTGCCAGAACTTTAAGTTCGAGGATCACATCCATTTCCACTCCCGGTAAACCAGGCTGCGCATATCTTGGTGTCTGATTGGTAGAACTTCTAAAGTGCCAGTTTCCTAACCCTCCTTTACCTCCTTTAGACAGGATTCTTTTTTCTCCGTCTTCGGTAATTTCGAATAAAGTTTCTCCGGTTTCCTTGTCTTTAACAACAGTTCCCAAAGGCACTTCGATAAATTTATCATCTCCGTCAGCTCCTGTGCTACGGTCTCCTCCTCCATCTCCACCGTGACCGGCTTTAATATGACGCGCAAACTTTAAGTGGAACAATGTCCAAAGTCCTTTATTCCCCACTAAATATACGTGTCCTCCACGACCACCATCACCACCGTCCGGGCCTCCTTTTTCAATAAATTTCTCTCTATGTAAATGTGTAGATCCTTTTCCTCCCTTTCCGGAAGAAACATATATCTTAACATAATCTACAAAATTTCCTTCTGTCATTGTTTTAAATTTCAGATTTTAGATTTTGGATTTTAGATTACTCTAATCGTATTACTAAATTCTATTGTTTTTAGTATTCCGTCTCAGTCTCATTTTCAGGGCAAACTGCGACTGAATACTGTGACTGAAAACTATTTTATTCTCTCTACTCTTTAAGTGCTTTTACCAGCACCTTATCAATCTTTACGCCATCCATATCCAGGACTTCAAGCACAAATTTTTGCCAGATTAATTTCTCCCCTTCTTTCGGAATATGAGAAAGCTCGGTCATAATCATTCCGCTTACGGTATTGACTTCGTAATCATTTGTCAATTCATCCAACTCAAAATAAGTCAGGAAATCGTGTAAGGAATAATGTCCGTCAACCAGCCATGAACCATCTTCTCTTTCGATCAGCTGAAATTCATCTTTATAAAAATCAGAAGCATCGCCTACTAAGGCTTCCAATATATCATTTAGTGTGATAATTCCCTGAAAAACACCATATTCATCTGATACTAAAGCATAGTGAATACCTGTTTTTTTGAAATTTTCCAACGCTTTATAAGCGGTCGTTTGCTCCATTAAATACGGGGCATCTATCATAATTGCCGATAAATCAAAATGATCGCTTTCGATATTGGCAAATATATTTTTAAGCGTTACGATTCCCACAATATCATCGTAATTATCGCTGTAAACCGGATAAACGGTGTGCAAATCCTGTAAAACCAGTTCTTTTATTTTGGCTTTATCAGCATTTAACGGCAGCATATCTACCGATTTACGGTGTGTCATTAATGAATTCACTTTTCGGTCACCAATATGAAACACACGCTCCACGATATCCTGTTCAATTTCCTGAACTTCCCCACCTTCGGTTCCTTCTTTTATAATGGCTTTAATTTCTTCTTCCGTCACTTTTCCGTCTGCGGTTGGTTTTATTCTCATCACATTCAGTAAAAAATCTGTCGATGAGGTAAGCAGCCAGATGAAAGGAGCTGTAATAATCGAAACGATCTTCATTGGCATGGCTACCATTTTCGCAATAGATTCAGGGTAATTCAATCCGATGCGTTTCGGCAGTAATTCTCCCAAAACCAAAGAGAAAAAGGTCAGAACCACTACTACAATTCCCACTGCAACAGAATGTGCATACGGTTTTAAAACCTGAAATCCGCTAACGAATGTTTCTACATCAATTGTGATTTTATCTCCTGAATAAATACCGGTCAAAATTCCTATTAAGGTAATTCCGATTTGGACAGTTGATAAAAACTTGTTAGGCGAGTTCGCTAAATCCAACGCTATCCTGGCACTCTTGTTTCCTTTTTTAGCGGCTGTTTCCAGTCTGTTTTTCCGGGCTGAAATCAGTGCAATTTCAGACATGGAGAAAACTCCGTTTAATAGTATTAGAAAAAATATTATTAGTATTTCCAATTTGTAATTGATTCGTTATTGAATAGTTCGTTATCTGT
This sequence comes from Flavobacterium sp. ENC, assembly GCF_020991415.1. GTDB lineage: Bacteria > Bacteroidota > Bacteroidia > Flavobacteriales > Flavobacteriaceae > Flavobacterium. Next base: position 363,938 of record NZ_JAJMOY010000005.1, read on the forward strand.
AATTTGTAACCTAAATGTATTATAGCCTTATATGTCCCGACAAGTCCTGAACTAAAAAAACTAATTTTTCCTCCCAGAAAACAGCAATCCGAAGACGCTTATTTTATGGTATGGAAAAATAGTTTTCTTTTATCCCGATGGCTTCCGGGATGAAACGACAGCTGGAAAAAGCTTCTACAAATTATCTATAACTGACGTTAATCGCTCTGTAATTTCTTCGATAGTTCCGATACCGTTTACGGCATAAAACTTATTTTGTTCTTTATAATAACCAATTAATGGTGCTGTTTTCTCATTGTATTCCTGATATCTCACACGAATTTTCTCTTCGTCCTGATCATCGGGTCTTCCACTTGTTTTTCCTCTTTCCAACAGGCGGGCTACCAAAATTTCGTCATCAGCTTCTAAAGCGATTGTTGCGGTAACGCTTGAACCAATTGTTGGCAGAAATTTATCCAAAGCCACAGCCTGGTCTAAAGTTCTTGGATATCCGTCGAATAAAAATCCTGCAGTATCCGGGTGTTTTTTCACTTCGTCAATTAACATTGCGGTTGTTACTTCGCAAGGTACCAACTCTCCATTATCCATAAAAACTCTTGCTTTTTTACCCAAATCTGTATCGTTTTTTAAATTAAAACGAAAAATATCTCCGGTTGAAAGATGTGTTAATTTGTATTTTTCTTTTAAAAATTCTGCCTGAGTTCCTTTTCCTGCTCCCGGCTTTCCAAATAAAACAATGTTAATCATAATAAGTGTGAGTGTTGCTTGACTTCTTAATTTTCAAAGAAGTTTAAAATGAATATATAGTTGTGTGTTTTGTTTACAATTTATTCCGCCAATTTATATACTTCCGTCAAATTTCGCCCTAAACCATCATAGTCTAAACCGTAACCGACAATGAATTTATTCGGAATCCTGATTCCGACATAATCGATTTTAATATCTTTTTTATATGCTTCCGGTTTAAAGAACAAAGTTGCAATTTTAAAATGTTTTACATTCTGTGCTTTAAACAGGTGTTTTAATTCCTCGATTGTATTCCCTGTATCGACGATATCTTCAATGATAACAACAGTCCTGCCGGATAAATCCTGATTGATTCCGATTAACTCCTTAACTGAATTAGTCGATTCCGTGCCTTCATACGAAGCCATTTTGATAAATGAAACCTCACACGGTTTTTTATATTTTTTCAGAAAATCGGCAACCACCATAAATGCGCCATTCAGAACTCCAATAAAAATTGGTGTATCATCTCCGAAATCATCTTCTACTTGTGCAACTATTTTCGTTAAAGCAAAATCAATTTCTTTTGCCGAAATAAACGGAACAAATTGTTTATCGTGAAGTTGTATCATTATTTTTATGTTTAAAATAATGCGCAAAGATACAGAATTACAACCAAACTGTTAGTATCAAATTATTTTGAAACAACACTTTTTTATCAATGTTAAATATCAGTTAATTTTTACATTTCCATTCTGTTATTATTTTTTACATTTACTAAATTGTTGTCTTTAACATATTTAACTCCAAATCACAATGAAAATAATAAGACAAATATCTTCGGCTATATTATTAATCGTCTTGACAGCCTGTAACGGGCAGGTCAAAAAAGAAGAAAAAGAAGCGCTGGCAAAACAGCCCGGTAATATTGTCAAAACGGCAATCGGGGAAATTACTTTACCGCCACCCTACGCTACCGAATCTAAAACAAATAACAGCCGCGTCCTGAAATGGCCCGAAGGAAAAACACCAAAAGCACCCGAAGGTTTTACCGTATCTAAATTTGCAGATGGTCTGGAAAATCCACGTTGGACCTATATTGCACCAAACAACGATATCTTTATTGTGGAAAGCGGTACCAGAACCAGTAAAAATCAGATTACGGTTTTTCGTGACGCTGATAAAGACGGGAAATTTGAAACCCGCAATGTTTTTATCTCTGGGCTGAACAGGCCTTTTGGAATGCTGGTGCTAAAAGATTTTTTCTATATCGCCAATACCGACGGACTTTATCGCTATCCTTATAAAAATAATCCGCTAAAACTGGAAACCCAGGGCACAAAGATTCTCGAACTTCCTGCCGGCGGCTACAACAATCACTGGACAAGAAATCTACTTGCAAATCCTGACGGAACAAAAATTTATATTTCCGTAGGATCAGGAAGTAATGTTGGGGAAAACGGAATGGACAAAGAAGTCCGTCGCGCTGCTATTCTCGAAGTGAATCCCGACGGAACCGGCGAAAAAATCTACGCCTCCGGAATTAGAAACCCGGTTGGAATGGACTGGAATCCGGCGAATGGTGAACTTTGGACAGCAGTTAATGAGCGTGATGAATTGGGTGATGATCTGGTTCCTGATTATGCTACAAGCGTTAAAAAAGACGGCTTTTACGGCTGGCCGTATTCGTACTATGGAAACATTTTAGATCCGAGAATGAAAGGCGAACGCAAAGATTTAGCCGCAAAAGCAATTGTACCTGATGTGCCTGTTGGCGCTCATACGGCTTCTCTTGGGCTGGCATTTTATACGAAAGATGCTTTTCCGAAAAAATACAAAAACGGAATTTTTGTGGGGCAGCACGGTTCCTGGAATCGCGCCAAAATTTCGGGTTATAAAGTTATTTTTGTTCCTTTTGCCAATGGAAAACCTTCCGGTAAACCTGAAGATTTTTTAACCGGATTTGTTGCAGATGAAGCCAAAGCGGAAGTCTACGGACGTCCGGTTGCCGTTACTGTTATGAATGACGGCTCGCTTCTGGTAAACGATGACAGCGGAAATACCATCTGGAAAGTAACTGCCAATAAATAACAGCTCCTTTTTATGATCTTAAAAAAATACTGCTTTCTTTATTTTTTTGCATTGCTTTTTTCACAAACGATCAATGCACAAAATAGGGAAAGCAACACTATTGATTCTCTTCAGACCCAAAAACTCAAAGAAGTGGTGATCAGTCCGTTTTACATTAACACGGACTTACAAAATGCTCCGGCTTCTATTGGTGTTTTATCCAGAAAAGATTTATTGCAAAATAACACAACCGATATCAGCACTGTTATTAATACAATTCCGGGTGTTTTTATGCAGTCGGCGAACTTTACCACCACCCGGATTTCAATTCGTGGCATTGGCGCGAGAACGCCTTACGGCACGAATAAAATCAGGGCTTTTTATGGCAGTATTCCGCTCACTTCCGGAAACAGTGAAACTGTGATTGATGATATTGATCTTCAAAGCATCAGCCAGGTTGAAATTATCAAAGGCCCTCTTTCCAGTGTTTACGGTGCGGGATTAGGCGGCGCGATTTTACTTTCACCTCAACTTTCAAAAACACAGGGACAAAATGCTGGCATAAGTACCGTTTTTGGCTCTTACGGTTTATTAAAAAATACCCTGAATTACAGCCTGAATGAAAAACGAGGCAGTTTAAACCTGAGTTATCACAAACTGCAAACCGATGGCTGGCGCGAAAATAGTGCCTATAACCGGGAAGGAATTACAATGGCCGGCGAATTGTTTAAGAAGGAAAACAGCAAACTGACTTACTTTTCCAATTATACGTATCTCAAATCTTTCATTCCAAGTTCAATCAATAAAACGATGTTTGAAAACAATCCGCAATCCGGTGCCCCAACCTGGGTGGCTTCAAAAGGATACAAAGAATACAAATCAACTCTGGGCGGATTGGCTTATGATTTTAAAATCAATGAAAACATACAGAATTCAACTTCGGTTTTTATTAATTACAAAGACAGTAATGAACCAAGGCCTTTCGATATTCTGCGTCAATATACTTTTGCAGCCGGTGCAAGAACCCAGTTTTCAGGAAGTTTTAAAATTAAGGAAACCGAGAACCAGTTTATAACGGGAATCGAATATTTCGCAGACACTTATAAAGGTAATACGTTCGAAAATTTGTATCAGCAGAATAACAGCCAGGGAAGTTTACAGGGAAACCAGCTTACCGAAAATGGTCAGAAAAGACATTTTTACAATATCTTTTCGCAAATCAGAACTTTACTTTCGAAACAGTTTGAAATCCAGGCCGGACTAAATTACAATAAAACGGCTTTTGAATTGGAGAATTACAACCTCAGTTCGAATCAAAAATACAGTTATGACGGCATTCTTTCACCGCAATTGTCTTTGTTATTTAAAATCAGTCAGGAAAGAACCTTGTATTTTTCAGCAAGCCGCGGATTTTCATTACCGGCTACCGAAGAAACACTGACCAGCAACGGAACCATTAACCCGGATATCAAACCGGAGAACGGCTATAATTTTGAAGCAGGCGGTAAATTTTATTTTTTCAATAAACAACTGTACACCGAATTGGCCGTTTACCGAATGGAAATAAAAGATCTATTGGTGGCAAAACGCGTTGGAGACGATCAGTATGTAGGCATAAATGCCGGCAAAACATTTCACGAAGGAATCGAAATAACCTTAAAACACAATTGGCCTATTAATTCATTCTGGACAATGAGTTCCTATTTTTCGGGTTCTTTGGGCAAGTATGAATTTAAGGAATACCTGGATAACGGAAATGATTTTTCAGGAAACAAATTAACCGGAGTTGCCGCGAATAAAGTAAATGCCGGATTGATTTTCAATACTAGATTAGGTATTTATTTTTCTGCTGATTATCAGTTTGTGGATGAAATTCCGTTAAACGATGCCAACACCGCGTATTCAGATGTCTACTACCTCATCAATCTTAAGGCTGGTTACGGATTTGAAATTTTGCCTTCCCTGACGACCAGTTTTGCTGCCGGAATCAACAATCTTACCAATGAAAAATATGCATCATTGATTTTACCCAACGCTGTCGCAGTCGGAAATGCAACGCCAAGATATTATTATCCGGGTCTTCCCGTAAATTATTATGGAACAATCTCATTAAATTACCTATTTTAGATGTTGTATACAAAACCAAATAAAATGTCTTCTGAACTCCAATTAAAGCTCAACTATGTAACTGCTTATCGGGAAAACCGTCTTAAAGTGGCGCAGGACATTTTGGAAAACAAGCTTTTTTTTGAGGAGTTAGTGGCTGTTTCTTTTTCGCCTTCAGACAAAAACAATCATAAGGCCTGCTGGATCTTAGAATTTGTATCGTATGAAGAACTGAATTGGCTGCAGCCTTATCTTGATTTTTTCTGTGCTAATTTGAAAATATTAAAAGACGAAAGTGCGATACGTCCGATTGCAAAAGTAGTGCAGCTTTTGATAAAGTCGCATTATAAGAAAACTGAAAACAGCGTTGTACTCTCTGAAAAAAATCTTCAGGATTGCATAGAAACTTCTTTTGACTGGCTTATAAATGATACCAAAGTGGCAACGAAAGCATATTCCATAAGAACTTTATACGTATTGGGAAATCATTACGACTGGATTCATCCGGAGCTGCAAATCATTCTGAACAAGGATTATGCAGATCATTCGGCAGCCTACAAAGCCGTTGCAAAGGAAGTCCTGAAGAAAATAAAATAGCTATTACCTCTTTTAAATTCAACACAGATGGCACTACTAATCCTGTTCTGAAAATCAGAAGATGAAAAAAATCGTGAAAATCGTGAAATTAATGGCAAAAAAAAGATTAAAAAGTATCTTTGCAAAAACACAACAACAATGAATTATTTTTCTTCTGATTTTAAATTAGGAATTTTAGGTGGCGGGCAATTAGGCAAAATGCTATTGTCAGATACCAGAAAGTTTGACATCCAGACTTATGTTTTAGATCCGAGTGACGAAGCGCCGAGCAAAATTGCCTGTAATAAATTCTTCAAGGGCGATTTGATGGATTATGAAACAGTTTACGATTTTGGAAAACAAGTTGATGTTTTAACTTTCGAAATTGAATTGGTTAATCTGGAAGCTTTAACGCAATTGGAAAACGAAGGCGTAAAAGTCTATCCTTCTCCAAAAACCCTAAAAGGAATTCAAAACAAAGGCGTACAAAAAGATTTTTACACCTCAAGCAATATTCCTACAGCCGCGTATTTAAGATTTGACAGTCCGGAGCAATTGCAGAAGTCTGTTGGAAACGATGAAATGACCATTCCATTTGTATGGAAATGTACCGAATTCGGTTATGACGGAAATGGCGTAAAAGTCATTCGCCAGATTTCTGATATGGATGATCTTCCTAATTTAGAATGCATTGCAGAAACGATGGTTCCGTTTAAAAACGAACTGGCTGTAATCGTCTGCAGAAACCCATCCGGAGAAATAAAAACCTATCCTGTTGTCGAAATGGAATTCCACCCGGAAGCCAATCAGGTAGAATACGTAATTTGTCCTGCACGTATTGACGAAAAAGTAGCCGAAAAAGCCCGGGCAATCGCTTTGAATGTTTCTGAAAAATTCAATCACGTTGGTCTTCTGGCTGTGGAAATGTTTCAAACCAGCGACGACGAAATTTTGGTAAACGAAGTGGCTCCGCGTCCGCACAATTCAGGTCATTATTCTATTGAAGCCAGTTATACTTCACAATTCGAGAATCATTTACGCGCCATTCTGGATCTTCCCTTAGGAAATACAGACAGCAAAGTGGCCGGAGTGATGGTCAATTTAGTGGGTGCCGAAGGTTTTTCCGGAGATGTCGTTTACGAAAACATTGAAACCATTTTAGGATGGAACGGTGTTACGCCACATATTTACGGTAAAAAACAAACCCGTCCTTTTAGAAAAATGGGTCACGTGACGATAGTAAATGAAAATATGGTGGAAGCGAGACGTATTGCCGAGGAAGTGAAGAATACGATTAAGGTGATTAGTTTGTAGTCGCAGTTTTTAGTCGCAGCTTTCAGTCGCAGTCGACAACTTGAAACCTGAAACCTGAAACAAAAAATAACAGTCACAGTTTTCAGTCGCAGTGCACAAACCTGAAACTTGAAACCTGAAACAAAAATAACAGTCACAGTTTTCAGTCGCAGTGCACAAACCTGAAACCTGAAACCTGAAACAAAAATAACAGTCACAGTTTTCAGTCGCAGTAAATAACCTGAAACTTGAAACCTGAAACAAAAACAACAAAAAAACACATGAGCAAAGTAGCCATTATAATGGGAAGTATCTCAGACATGCCAGTCATGCAGGATGCCATAGACATATTAAAACAATTTAATATTGAAACAGAAGTAGATATTGTTTCGGCACACAGAACGCCGGAAAAACTATTCGATTTCAGTAAAAATGCCCACACCCGTGGAATTTCGGTTATTATTGCCGGAGCTGGTGGTGCGGCACATTTACCGGGAATGGTTGCTTCTATGTCACCACTTCCTGTAATTGGAGTTCCGGTAAAATCAAGCAATTCTATTGACGGATGGGATTCCGTTTTATCGATTCTTCAAATGCCGGGCGGTGTTCCGGTTGCTACTGTAGCATTAAACGGAGCCAAAAATGCCGGAATATTAGCGGCACAAATCATAGGAAGCCATGATAAGACTGTTTTGGATACGATTATCTCCTACAAGGAAGAACTGAAAGCAGCAGTAAATAAAGCTGCCGAAGGATTGAAATAGTTTTCAGTTTTCAATCACAGTTTTCAGTGTAGACTATGATGAAAAATAAACAACAAAGGCTTCACATTATGTGAGGCCTTTGTTGTTGAAAATATGATCTCTTTTGAAATTAAACTTCATCTTGAATTTCTTCCAAAACAGACTCAAATTCATATTCCGTTATATCTTCTTTATTTATCCAGTTTTCTGAAGTAACCAAATTGTAATTGATATAATCTTCGGTTGTCAATTCCCAAATAATAGATTCAGCTTCGGGAAACGGAATGTTTTGTGACATTTGATTTTCGAATAATCTTTTGATCAGATTTCTGTCAGACAAACCACTATTCAATAATTTTAATACGTTTTCGGCTGTCAGTTTTTGGCCTTCTCCATCCGTGGGTGTCATTGAAAAATGAACCACAGAAGCTTTTGCATTAGGAAATTTTCCGTTGTAGGCTTTAAAAAGCAATTGATTGACATGAAACAAAGTACCCTGCATGTCGATTTCCGGATATTCCTCGCAAACTTTATCAATTAACATATTGTGTGATATCTGTTCTATTTGCCCATCACCTAATCGATCAGCAAATTTATATTTCAACACTATTTCGGCAGCTTCATTAGGCTCATAATCAGAAATAGCCATTTGTAATAATTCCGGCAAACTACTTTTCTCGGCTGTTGCACCATCCGGATAATTGAATTTTTCTAATAACCGGACAAAATCTTCATCTGACCAGTATCCTTCCACTTCATTAACAGTATCGATACGCTTTATTACAATTTGATAGTTCATCCTTTATTTATTTTTTATGATTGTTATGATTAGCCTTTTATAAGGTTAAATCCCATTTTTACAATTTAGGCTTTTTAAATCCGTTAAAGGAATAAATAACATATCTATAACATAATTTACTTCGTCTTTTATACCGAGAATCCATCTTGTTTAGTTCGCTGTGTTTTTATAAATTACTACCTTTGGAATTCATAAATAAAGACTTCAATTAATAAAATAATTACATCATAATGAACGTTTTACTTTCAAAATTTACTACAAAACACAATACAGCACCTTTTTCACAAATTAAAATCGAAGATTATTTTCCTGCATTTCAGGAAGGGATTGCTTTGGCTAAAGCCGAAATTGACGCTATCGTTAACAATCCGGAAGCACCAACTTTTGAAAACACGGTTGTTGCAATGGATTTTTCAGGAGATATTCTCGATCGTCTTTCCAGTGTTTTTTTCAATTTGAATTCGGCAGAAACGAATGACGAGATGCAGAAAATCGCCCAGGAAGTTTCTCCTTTATTGTCTGAATTTGGAAATGACATTACGTTAAATGCGGCTTTATTTGCAAAAATAAAAACGGTTTACGATCAAAAAGAGCAGCTGAATTTAAATCCGGAGCAAACTACCCTTTTAGATAAAAAGTACAAAAGCTTTTCCAGAAACGGGGCGAATCTGCCGGAAGATAAAAAAGAAAAATTACGCGAAATCGACAAGGAATTGTCTAAATTAAAATTACAATTTGAAGAGAATATCCTGGCAGAAACGAATGCTTTCGAATTACATTTAACAGATGAAAAAGATTTAGCCGGTTTGCCTGAAGGAACCATTGAAGCGGCACGATTACTGGCGAAGAACCAGGAAAAAGAAGGCTGGATTTTTACATTAGACCACCCGAGTTATGTTCCGTTTCTGACGTATGCCGATAATCGCGAATTGCGTAAAAAAATGGCTATTGCTTTTGGAGCGAGAGGATTTCAGCATAACGAATTCGATAACCAGGAAAATGTGCTGAAAATTGCCAAATTACGTTTCGAAAGAGCTAATTTGTTAGGGTATAAAACGCATGCTCATTTTGTTCTGGAAGAAAGAATGGCAGAAAGTCCGGACAAAGTTTTCACTTTCCTGAATGATTTGCTGGCAAAAGCAAAACCTGCAGCTCAGAAGGAGTTTGCTCAATTAACGGCTTTCGCCAAAGAACTGGACGGAATTGAAGAATTGCAAAAATGGGATGGTGCTTATTATTCCGAGAAATTAAAACAACAGCTTTTTAATTTGGATGATGAAAAACTGAAACCTTATTTTCAGTTGGAAAAAGTATTGAACGGTGCTTTTACTGTTGCCAAAAAACTCTACGGCTTAACCTTCACAGAGGTTTTTGATATTGATAAATACCACGAAGAAGTGACCACTTACGAAGTAACCGATGCTCAAAACAATCTGGTTTCGATTTTCTACGCCGATTTCTTTCCACGAAAAGGAAAACGAAACGGTGCCTGGATGACCTCATTCAAATCACAAGCTATAAAAGATGGCGTAAACGAAAGACCGCATATTTCGAATGTTTGTAATTTTACCAAACCAACAGAAACCAAACCATCCTTATTAACGTTTAATGAGGTGACCACCTTATTTCACGAATTCGGTCACGGTTTGCATGGAATGCTGGCCAACACCACTTATCCAAGTTTATCGGGAACTTCGGTTTTCTGGGATTTTGTAGAATTGCCAAGTCAGATTATGGAAAACTGGTGTTACGAGCCGGAAGCTTTGGCTTTGTTCGCCAATCATTATGAAACCGGAGAAATCATTCCGATTGAATATGTTCAGAAAATCAAAGAAAGCGCTAGTTTTCAGGAAGGACTGGCTACTTTACGTCAGCTGAGTTTTGGATTACTGGATATGGCGTGGCACGGACAGGATCCGACAAATATTACTGATCTTAAAACTTTTGAAACACAACAATTTGCCAATACACAATTGTATCCTGATGTAAAAGAAAACGCTATGAGTACTGCTTTTTCGCATATTTTCCAGGGAGGTTATTCTTCCGGATATTACAGTTACAAATGGGCTGAGGTTTTAGATGCTGATGCTTTTGAATATTTTCAGGAAAAAGGAATTTTCAATGTAGAAGTAGCTACAAAATTCAAAGAAAATGTACTTTCAAAAGGAGGGACAGAACATCCGATGGTATTGTACAAACGTTTCAGAGGTCAGGAACCAAAACCGGAAGCTTTGTTGAAACGTGCCGGATTGCTGTAATTATTCGATACCTTTGTTAATATGAAAACTATTGAAAGATAAAAATCTATATATAATTGCTGGTTGTAATGGTGCGGGAAAAACAACTGCTTCATATACGATCCTGCCTGAAATTCTGGACTGTAAAGAGTTTGTAAATGCTGATGAAATTGCAAAAGGACTATCCCCTTTTCAGCCTGAAAAAGTTAGTTTTGAAGCTGGCAGAATAATGCTTCATCGTATTGATGAATTATTACAAAAGGAAGCCGACTTTGCATTTGAGACAACTCTTTCTGCTAAAAGTTACATTTCAATTGTAAAAAAAGCCCAAAGCCAGGGTTATTTTGTAACATTAGTCTTCTTTTGGTTAAATTCTACCGAGCTTGCAAAACAGAGGGTATTAATCAGAGTAAGCGAAGGCGGACATAGCATTCCAGAAGATGTTATTGAACGAAGGTATGTAAGGGGAATTAAAAACTTCTTTAAAATTTATTTAAATGCATGTGATAATGTAATGCTTTTTGACAATTCTAATAAATCGCCTGTTCTTATTTTAGAAAAAGAAATTAGCGAGGAATCAGTTATTATTAAGGAAGATCTATTTAATGAAATAAAAAAAATACAACATGACAAAAGATAAAATCAAAGAATTACAAAATAAAATAGTTGAAGGCCTTAAGGTTTCTTCAAAAAAAATGATTGAAAACAAAAAGAAAATCAACGGAAGAATTGTTGTTTATGCTGATGGAAAAATTCAGACTATAAATGCAGTAGACATTAAAGAGTAAACTAAACACATTTTGAAAAAATACTTTAAAATCCTCTTTTATCTTTCCATTATTGGATTTATTTCAATTATTGCTGTGAATTGGTACGTAAAATCTTCGACCAAAAAGCAAATTTATTATTCAATTAAAAAGTTTCCGAAAAACGATGTCGGAATTATTTTTGGCGCAGGGATTAACGGAGATCAGCCAGGCAAATATTTAAAAGACAGGCTTGATGCCGGAATCGTGTTATACAAAGCCAAAAGGATCAATAAAATTTTGCTTTCGGGTGATAATGGCCGAGATGAATATGATGAATTGACGGTGATGAAAAATTACTGTTACAGAAATGGCGTTGACACTACTAAAATATTTATTGATTACGCGGGTTTCGATACGTATTCAACAATGTACAGGGCAAAGCATATTTTTAAAATCAGCAAGGCAACATTAATATCCCAGGAATATCATTTAAACCGGGCAATCTATATAGGGAAGAGCCTGGGTATAAAATCAGTTGGCTTTTCTGCAAATAAAGGAAAATACAGAGGGTATACCTATGTTACCTTCAGAGAATATCTTTCTACCTTTAAATGCTTTTTTGATGTTGTGCGAAATCGGGAACCGCACTTTTTAGGCCATCCGATCAACATTAATGGTCCCTCTAATTATTCCAAAGATGATAAACGATAAGAGGAAACCTCCAGTTATACAACCTAAAGTTTACTAACGCGTGGATTTCCTGATAAAATAAGAAGCCAGTACAGAAGTACTGGCTCTTTTTTTAACCAACAGGAATTGTAATTAACTTTTTCTTTTTACTTTTTTAGTATTGGTACTGGCCGGCAATGATATAAGGTCTTCAAAAACATGGCTTAAATCACCTGGCTGTACACCATTATTCTGATTGTGACAAGAGAAACAAGAGATAGCTGTGCTGTCTGTGGAAACTGTCGACGAAGGCTGAACATAGGTTTCCATCGTACTGTTGGATAGCTGTCCAGTACCAATTGCATCTCCGGCAGGGATAGAGTCATTAACTGCTCCGTACGGATAAACATTTCCGTTTGGTCCGGCACCGCCAAAAGTCCAGGTTGCTCCTATTAATAAATAATTTTTTCTGATATCATTTCCAACCAGCATGCTGCGAACGGCATTGTTTATAGAGATGATCTCACTGTTAGAATCGGCCGGTGTTTTATCTTCTCCGTTTGGAACTGTGTTAGAGGCCACGCCCCAGGCCATAATTCTTCTCGCAGTCGGGCTGTTAACCGATGGATCTTTAATCAAAATTGAATCGTGCCCAACCGTCATATTCTGAATATTCTGAGGTCCGGTTGTATCATTGGCATTGGCATTAAAAAGCCATCCCTTACCCGTATCTGCTTTTACCTGTTTTATTTTATCATTTACATCTCTGTACGTATAAGCATCATTTGGTGAATTTTTCTCGTGCTCGAATGTGGCCCAGATCATTTCAGGATGCCCGGCGACACTACCTACCACATGCATTCCTACTAAGGCCAGTGTAGTTGTGGTTTCTCCATTTTCTACCCATGCATTTGGATTGGATTTATCGTAAGTCGGGATTACTGCTTTGATCGTTACATACGTTTCCGGATTTGGCAAGTCTTTCACTTCTACCCATGATGTTTTTAATTCCATGGCCAGTGCATCCGGATCCGGAGGTGTAGCCCAGCCTTTCGTTTTGGCATACGCAAGGATACTGTCTCTTGCAGCGGCCGTTGTTGGAAACTGATTTCCGTTTAATTTGCCCTCATTCACTCCGGTTAAAAAATAAGCGTAAACGTCATTAACCATTGTGATATAATAGACTAATGATTTATTTTCACCCATTAAGGCTCCGTGGGAACCTGCCTGTCCTTGCTCCGATTGCACTTCTTTTCCCGTAGAATCAAGAAAAATGGATTTATTGCCTACTTTAAATTGCTGTACCACTTCTGAAGGCTTGATTTTAGTATCGATAACCGGTTTTGGATTTTTAATCACTTTTCCTTTGATGTCAAAAAAGGAATGTAGACCTGACGCATTAGTTACGATATGATCTACCTGAATCAATTTATTAGATTCATCCTTAACTTTTTCGCCACTTTTTTCAGCTTCAATCTCAAACATTTTCCCGGACTTATCGATCAAAACCGGAAGTCTGTGAGGTCCGCTTTGATTAATGTTGCTTACGGCACGCAGTACCTGATTCGGTTTATGTTCGGTCAGTGTACGTTTGTTTAGTGAATCAGGCGGAGAAACGTTGTAAAAAACGGAAGACTCTAAAACAGTTCCTTTTCCATTATAGGCTGCCGAAGCAGGAGATGTAATCCACAAGAACATTTGTTCAGACCATTTATAGAAGTCACAATTGTTATTATGTGGAAATGCAACGCTGTTTGCCGGTTTTACCAATCCGTTTTCAGTGATGGAACCTGAGGCAAACCAGGATTTAAATTCAGACTCAGACACCGTACAGGTCTGTTTCACATCCTGAGGCAGATATTCGGAATCATTGGAAGCCAGCAGCCCATTTTCTTTTTTACATCCCAGGAACAGGATTATAATTACCATAAATGATACAGTAATAATTTTTGTGATTGTTTTTTTCATTTTTTTATAGTTTTGATTTGGTTGTTTTTGGTCCATCCTTTTTATAAAAACGACTGCTTGGGGACTTAAGATGAAATTTTAATTTATACCAGTTCTTCCTGAAAGCATTCTGAAGGTTCAACTGGTTCATTTTCGATTTGATAATTGTAACAGGAAAAACCTCCAATTCCATTCCAGGCGTTATCGATAGCAAAGTGGGCAACGAATTCTGCCAAGAAAGAAGCTTTTTCCAGCGGCGAGAAAGTCTGGGCATATTGTCCCTGTAGACTCACTACCTGGGTGAATTGACCGAATCCGGTAGCATGAATTTTGCCTTTTACCTGGACAACGATATCACTTTCAAGCATGTTGACAGCCTGTGTAATCACAACTGTTCCCTTCACGGAATTTTTTAATGGCAAAACTTCCAGAGCAAAAGAAGCTACGGGGGTACCTGGTATTGCAAGATTTCCGATTGTACCTTTTATAAAATAATCATCTCCTAAAATTTCCATGGTTCTCTGGTTTAAAATTTCCTTACTCAAAACTATATCAGAGATAACCTTACAGGTAAAAAAATGTCATGAGACAGGAATTCTTAGTCATGAAGGAGGCAAAACATGTCACGGAATATTTTTGCTTCAAACTTTTCAAAAAACAGAACCGGAACTATTTTACCGATAACAGGACAGGAAATTCAAAATATCCTGCAATGGCTAAATCGTCATCAAAAACAACAAATCGCACTCCAAAGCAACCCTTACCGGAAGTCCGTACAGCACATTTATTAGTGCTAAAAACCCTCTTAACTACAGCGGTTTCCAAAGGATCAAAACGCTCCGGAACTATAGTATCTGTTTCGGTACTGAAAATGGAAAGAGGTTCTAAAATATCGTTTCCTTCCGATACTGTAAAATCATATAAAACAACAGGGTTGTCGAAGTTTCCGCTTACAGAAACTACATTAAAACTTAATTCCTCAACTGAAGTTCTTTCAACACTTACTTTGTTTTTTTTTAAGCCTTTAATCTTTTCCTGCTGTCCCGTTATCACTAAACAGGCATACTCATTAGAAAGCGGAGCAGGATTATGAATATCCATACTAACATTCAAATGTTCTTCCAACAAAAGTGATGTTTCTACTACTATATTAATCTGCAAATTTGACATGGCCTTTTTGTATTAAAAAAGAAAGGTTCAGCATAAATCTGAACCTCTCTTAAAAATTAAAATTTATTTGGCTGTAATTTGTGGATCCCAGCTGAAATATCCGTAAATATTTAAATCGGAATCATATAATGCAAATCGTAAACCATAATTTTCCACACCTTTTGCATTTACAGTGTTTTGGGCAAACCAGAAATTCTGAGTTGCTTTCTTAGTGTCTAACGGATTAAATTTTGTCGGCACAACGATATCCGCTCCCGGAAAATTCTCCAGGGTGAAGTTTGGATTTTGAAATACATCATCTCCGCCAAACTTAAATAAGTTGTACAATATAACCGGATTATCGAAATTATTATACTCCGAAGTAGCATAAAAACGAACGATATCTCCTTGTTTTGCAACAAAACTTAAATCTCCCGTACCCTGACCTGTGATGCTGGCACCGTCTGAAACTACCATAAACTGATAGTTATGACCTATTCCTGTTGGATTATTCTGATCCTTACTAGGACTTTTAAAATCATTAATTAAACGACTAGAGTCTATAATGATGTTCACGTTTATAATTTTACTTTTTGGCATGACTTGATTTTTTTGGGTTTTCTTACTCGTAAGGCTTTTCAGAATCCGCCTCGTTTATTAGAGTGGGGTCTGCTCCACTTTTGATGATTTGTTTTGTTACGGATATTGAAACGATTAGCATAAAAATGATACGAACCATTCACCCATTCACTTCAAACAAAAATCGAAAATAAATTTGCTAGCTTACTTTTCTTTTCTTACCCAAAATTATAGCACTCCTACGGGCATAATAAAAAAAATGTTGTAAGAAAAAGATTCTTTGTCATGAAGCGGAAAAAAACCGCTATAAGACTATTCTTAAAAAAAAACACAGCAGCCATTTCTTTTCAAAACAAACTTTCATTTATTTTTGAAAGTTTAAAAACTTTTACCTACATTTGATCTATGGAATTCAAAGAAGCAAAAAACAAATTCGTACAAACCTGGGGAGCACTGGGTTCCCAATGGGGAATCAATAAAACCATGGCGCAAATTCATGCTTTACTGATGGTTTCAAACGAACCTGTTTCTATGGAAGACGTTATGGAAGAATTACAGATTTCACGCGGAAACGCCAGCATGAACCTGAGAGCTTTAATGGATTGGGGAATTGTTTATAAAGAATACAAAGCCGGAGAAAGAAGAGAATTCTTTACTGCCGAAAAAGACCTCGATGAACTGGCTGTAAAAATTGCAAGGGAAAGAAGCAAAAGAGAAATTAAACCCGCTCTTAAGATCCTGAAAGAAGTTTCCTCAATTGAAGCAAAAGATTCGGCTGAAGAAAAACACTTTGTCGACCAAACCAATAAACTGTATGATTTTGTTCTGAAAGCAGACAATATTTTAGACAAAATGACTGAGTTTAAAGAAAACTGGTTAGGCCGTCTGGTTTTGAAAATTATGAAGTAAATCTTAAAATAAAAAAATTTAATTATAACTTTCATTTTTTTCTGAAAGTTTAAAACAATTAATAATCATGAAAATCATAAAATACATCAACACATTTGCCATCACCCTCCCTTTTTTAATTGCAGCCACCTATCCGATCTATAAAGAAGGTGCAATAATATTTGCTATTATATCAACTATGGCGACGGGATTTCTTCAATTTTCACTGGGAATAAAAATGCTCATTGACAATCCACGAAACAAAAACCTGCAACTGTATATTGCGGGGGTTGTAACCTTCTTTGCACTTTGGCTGACCAATGTCTTAATAAGTTACAATGATTTTATAAACTACATCCTTTTTCCTATTCCCTTGATTTTGGCTATTTACCTTTCTCTGTTAGTTTATAAAAAAGAATAAACGAATAGTAAAGTCGAAAATAAAAAAAACATACATTATGAAAACGCTGCAAAACCAAACCTTACTTTATGATGAAGACTGCCCGTTGTGCCAGGTGTACACAACAGGTTTTATAAAAGCAAAAATGTTAGACGAAAACGGCCGTAAATCTTATGGCCAACTGAGCGAAACCGAACAGGCTTTTGTAGATGTAAAACGTGCCTCAAACGAAATTGCCTTAATTGACAATCAAAACAAAACCGTGCTCTATGGCATTGACAGCCTCCTCAAAGTAATCGGGTTTTCTTTTCCCTTAATTGAAAAAATCGGGAACCTGAAACCTGTTAACTTCTTTCTGAAAAAACTGTATTCATTTGTTTCTTACAATCGAAAAGTCATTATTCCGGGTAAAATTAATAAGGATCAAAAATTACAATGTGTTCCGGATTTCAACTACAAATACCGCTTTTTATTTATTGCATTTGCAAGTATAATCACGTCAATAGTATTGTATCATTATGCTGCTTTACTTCCGGTTTTGCCACAAGCCGGTATTACCAGAGAAGTACTAATTGCGTTAGGCCAGCTCATTTTTCAGAGTTTTTTTATATTGAAATCTGACAAAAAAACGATCCTGAATTATGCAGGGAACCTAATGACCGTTTCTCTAATGGGATCTTTATTACTGCTTCCCCTACTCGCGCTTCAGACCGTTGTAAATGTTCCGGAAAATGTAATATTGGGTTGGTTTGCCATTACGGTTCTGATCATGTTTACGGAACATTTCAGAAGAATTAAAATGCTGGAATTGCCTGCTTATCTTTGTCTGACATGGGTGGTATACCGAATTATTGTTTTACTATTAATTTTGAATTTCTAGATCATGAAGAAACTTATCATCGCAGCAGGAACCGGTTTTTTAGGGCAAAGCCTGCTCACTCATTTCAAAGATAAATTTGAAGAAATCGTTATTTTAACCAGAGGACAGGCAAAAATACGCAACGGAATTAAATATGTAAACTGGAACGCCAAAACTTTTTCCGGTTGGGAAAGGGAATTGGAAAATACAACCGTCTTAATAAATCTTGCCGGAAAATCTGTGGACTGCCGGTATACCAAAGAAAACAAAAAAGAAATCTTATTATCCAGAATCGAAAGCACGAAGGTTTTGAATAAAGCGGTTTTAAAATGTGTAAATCCTCCAAAACACTGGCTGAATTCATCGACTTCTACCATCTATCGTTTTTCTTTAGATAAGGAAATGGATGAGGTCAATGGTGAAATTGGAAATGACTTCTCTATGAACGTAGCACAATCCTGGGAAAAATCATTTTTTAAAACTGAAACCCCGGGAACTTTAAAAACGGCATTGCGAACTTCAATAGTTTTAGGAAAAAAGGGCGGTGCATTAATCCCGCTAAAAACGCTCGCAAAAATGGGTTTTGGCGGAAAACAGGGAAAAGGAAACCAGATGACAAGCTGGATTCATGAAGCCGATTTTGCCCGCGCCATTGCTTTTATAATTGAAAAAGAAATAACGGGTGTTGTCAATATCGTGTCTCCGAAACCAATTGAAAACAAAAATTTCATGTCACTGTTGCGAAAAGCGGTTGGAAGATCGTTTGGAATTCCGATTAGTGAAACATTATTGAAATTTGGGTCTGCGATTATCAGAACAGAACCAGAACTTGTCCTGAAAAGCCGAAATGTGATTCCGAAACGGCTGCACGAAAATGGTTTTCAATTTGAATTTGACACTCTGGAAAAAACTTTAAAAGATCTCATCTAATGACCACGATACATTTAGCTACCCAAATAAACGCCTCAAAACAAATTACTTTTGATACGGCCAGAGATATTGATTTACATCAAAAATCAGCTGCTACTTCTAATGAAAAAGCAATTGCCGGCATCACTTCAGGGTTAATTAATAAAAATGAAACCGTGACCTGGCGCGGCAAACATTTCGGTTTTTACCTCACCCATAAAAGCAGAATTACCCAAATGGATTTGTACGATTATTTTCTGGATGAAATGGAAGAAGGAAAATTCAGATCATTCCGGCACCAGCATTTTTTTGAAGAAAAAAACGGCATTACCATCATGAAAGACCATTTACAATATGAAACGCCCTATGGAATCTTCGGAAAATTATTTGACGTCTTATTTCTCGAAAAACACCTGACCAATTTTCTTTTGGCAAGAAATAAAATCCTGAAAGAGACCGCTGAGAAAAAACAGGAATAGATTATTTTACCCTTTTTTCCAGAAAAAATGTAACCAGTTTTTCACGCAGATTTAGCAGATTTTAATTTACTCATTTGACTTGCCTCCAGCTAAAGCTTAAATTTTATTCTAAAGAAACACAATCATCAGCCACCAGAAAATCGGTACGCTCTCTACCCAGAAAGAAGTGTAGTATTTAGAGCGTTTTGGATTCGCAAACAGAATAAATAACATTAACGTCACCACCATGATCAAATTGATAATCAGGTCGTGAAGCGTAAACGTCAATATTCCTAAAATCCAAAACGGAATCAACAGTGAAAATCCTAAGATTTTAGTTCGTTTCACGCCAATGGTCTGCGGAACCGTTTTTAAATGCGGATCGTCATTGGCCAGATCTAAAATCTCAAAAACCAGGATCAGCACAAAAACCAACACAAAACGCTGGATACACTTTATAAAAAAATTAGCTGTAAAGAGAATTTCAGCATTTACATAAGGCAATACCAGGGTCGCCCCCACCCAGCAAAGGGCTACAATATAAATTTTTACTCCGGCCCAGTTTCTGGCATTTTTTCGATTGGGAAAGAACGGAAGCGTATAAAGTGCTGTTATGGCAAAAATCCCAACCGAAACCACTTGTGTAATCCGCTTTAAATGAAAAAAATAATACCCCACTAAAATCAGGGAAATAAAACTTAAAACGGCAATAATTTTCAGCTGATTTCCGATCGGTTTTTTTTTGACCCGGACCAAAGCATCGTATTTAACAAAATTATACCCCACAATTGTCCCGAAAAAAACAAACAAGGCCATGGCTTCATCATATTGAATATGAAACACATGAAACGTTATCCGAACCAAAGCATAACACGATAAAGCCACGTGAATACTGCTGTTTAAATAAAAATCTAATACCTGTTTTGGAAGTTTCATAGCTCAAATCTAATCAATTGGTAACAAATCAACTCTTTAGTTATAAATTTCATAAAAATTGAAGTTAAAAATACCTATTAAATTATTAATAATACTTAATTTTGCGCGACAAAAAAACAACACTTTTACAACTATATGAAAACAGATGCTTTTGCTTTAAGACACATTGGTCCAAGAGAAACAGATCTTCAACACATGTTACAAACAATTGGAGTTGAATCGATCGAACAACTTGTTTACGAAACCCTTCCAGATGACATTCGTTTAAAAGCACCTTTAAACTTAGATCCGGCGATGACGGAATACGAATTCGCAAATCATATTCAGGAATTAGGAAAGAAAAACAAAGTATTCAAATCGTATATTGGTTTGGGTTATCATCCAACTATCGTTCCGGCTCCAATTCAGAGAAATATCTTCGAAAATCCAGGATGGTATACTGCTTATACGCCTTATCAGGCAGAAATTGCTCAGGGTCGTCTTGAAGCTATTTTAAATTTTCAGACTACTGTTATTGAATTAACCGGAATGGAAATTGCAAATGCTTCTTTACTTGATGAAGGAACTGCTGCTGCTGAAGCTATGGCTTTGTTATTTGATGTTCGTACACGTGACCAAAAGAAAAACAACATAAATAAATTCTTCGTTTCAGAAGAAATTTTACCTCAGACTTTATCTGTACTACAAACGCGTTCAACTCCGGTTGGAATTGAATTAGTGGTTGGAAACCACGAAACTTTTGATTTTTCAAATGAGTTTTTCGGAGCTATTTTACAATATCCCGGAAAATATGGCCAGGTAAATGATTATAATGCTTTTGTTGCTAAAGCAAAAGAAAACGAAATTAAAGTAGCTTTTGCTGCTGATATTTTATCATTAGCGGCTTTGACTTCTCCGGGAGAAATGGGAGCTGCAGTCGTTGTTGGAACTTCACAGCGTTTTGGTGTCCCAATGGGTTATGGTGGTCCTCACGCTGCTTTTTTTGCCACTAAAGATGAGTATAAAAGATCCATGCCGGGTCGTATCATCGGAGTTTCTATCGATGTAAACGGAAATCGTGCCTTACGTATGGCGTTGGGAACTCGCGAGCAGCACATTAAACGTGAAAAAGCAACTTCAAATATTTGTACCGCTCAGGTTTTATTAGCGGTTATGGCCGGAATGTATGCAGTTTACCACGGACCAAAAGGCTTAAAATATATTGCAGACAAAGTTCACGCATCGGCGGTTACAACTGCTGAAGCTTTAAATAAACTAGGAGTTTTCCAAACCAATACTGCTTACTTTGATACTATTTTGGTAAAAGCTGATGCTCAAAAAGTAAAAGCTATTGCGGAGAAAAACGAAGTAAACTTCTTCTATGCTGATGCCGATACAATTTCGATTTCGTTAAATGAAACCACTTCAATTGCCGACATCAACCAAATTATTGCCATTTTTGCTGAAGCTTTAGGAAAAGAAACTTTTACTGTTGCTGAATTAGCGACTGCAAGTCAGTTACCGGCTTCATTAGAAAGAACATCACCTTTCTTAACGCATGATGTATTCAACAATCATCATTCTGAAAGTCAGATCATGCGTTACATCAAAAAATTAGAGCGTAAAGATTTATCATTGAATCATTCGATGATTTCATTAGGTTCTTGTACGATGAAATTAAACGCAGCTTCAGAAATGTTGCCTTTATCAATGCCAAACTGGAACAGCATTCACCCGTTTGCACCAGTTGAGCAAGCCGAAGGGTACATCACGATGCTTAAAAAATTAGAAGAGCAATTAAATGTAATTACAGGATTTGCCGGTACAACATTGCAGCCTAACTCCGGAGCTCAGGGAGAATATGCAGGTTTAATGGCGATTCGTGCTTACCATTTATCAAGAAACGAAAGTCACCGTAATGTATGTTTAATTCCTTCATCTGCTCACGGAACAAATCCTGCTTCTGCAGCGATGGCCGGAATGAAAATCATTGTTACCAAAACTACTCCGGAAGGAAATATTGATGTAGAAGATTTAAGAGAAAAAGCGATTGAACACAAAGATGATTTATCTTGTTTAATGGTAACGTATCCTTCTACTCACGGAGTTTTCGAATCTTCAATAATTGAAATCACGAAGTTAATCCACGACAATGGCGGATTAGTCTATATGGATGGTGCGAATATGAACGCGCAGGTTGGATTAACAAATCCTGCTACAATTGGCGCTGATGTTTGTCACTTAAACTTACACAAAACATTCGCTATTCCTCATGGTGGTGGCGGACCTGGAGTTGGCCCAATCTGTGTAAACGAAAAACTGGTTCCGTTTTTACCAACAAACCCAATCTTAAAAGTAGGCGGTGAACAAGCCATTACAGCGATTTCATCTGCACCTTACGGATCAGCTTTAGTATGTTTAATTTCTTACGGTTACATCACCATGATGGGTGCCGAAGGATTAAAAAGCGCTACAGAACATGCTATTTTGAATGCTAATTACATGAAATCACGTTTCGAAGGGCACTACCCAATTCTGTATACAGGAGAATGCGGAAGAGCTGCTCACGAAATGATTTTAGATTGTCGTGCATTTAAAGAAAACGGAATTGAAGTTGGTGATATCGCGAAACGCTTGATGGATTACGGTTTCCACGCTCCTACGGTTTCTTTCCCGGTTGCAGGAACTTTAATGATTGAGCCTACTGAATCTGAAGATTTGGCAGAATTAGATCGTTTCTGTGATGCGCTTATTTCAATTAGAAAAGAAATCGAAGCTGCAACAGCCGATAATAAAAACAATGTATTGAAAAATGCACCTCACACTTTGGCAATGTTAACTACAGATGCCTGGGATTTCCCTTATACCAGAGAAAAAGCGGCTTACCCATTAGAGTATATCGCTGAAAATAAATTCTGGCCATCAGTTCGTCGTGTAGATGATGCTTATGGTGACAGAAACTTAATCTGCAGCTGTGCTCCAATTGAAGCTTATATGGAAAACTAAAAATCAGTTTTCTTGTTCATATCCAAACCCGACAGACTTTAAAACCTGTCGGGTTTATTTTTGTTTCATGTTTCATGTTTCATGTTTCATGTTAACTTGAAACCTGAAACTTCAAACCTGAAACAAAAAAAACTTTCTCCGCCACTTTCATTTCAAACGTTTGAAATCTCGGTAAAACTTAAAATTCATTAAAAAATAAACAATAAATTCCACAAAAAATTATTATTTCATAATTATATGCATGCATAGTATTTTTTATGACAGTTATCATGATTTTATTTATAATTTAGCAATAAATTTACCGGATAATCGAGGAATAATGAAAATAAAAATAATAGGCATAGGAAGTTATATTCCAAATAAAGAAGTAAGCAATACTGATTTTGGGGACCATGTTTTTTTGAATGAGGATGGAACTGCTTTCGCTTACCCTAACGAAGTTGTAATTAAAAAATTCAAAGGTATTACCGGAATCGAAAATCGCCGTTATGCCGAAGATTATCACACTTCCTCAGATTTAGCCTATTTTGCTGCTGAAAGAGCAATTGAAAATGCTAAAATCGATCGTGAAACTTTAGATTACATTATTTTCGCCCATAATTTTGGCGACGTAAAATCAGGAACACATCAAACCGATATTCTTCCGAGTTTAGCAACCCGTGTTAAAAATAAACTCGACATTAAAAACCCTAAATGTGTCGCTTACGATATTCTTTTCGGATGTCCGGGCTGGATTGAAGGTGTCCTTCAGGCCAATGCTTTTATCAAATCCGGAATGGCAAAGAGAGTTCTGGTAATTGGCGCTGAAACCCTTTCGAGAGTTGTTGATGATCACGACCGTGATTCCATGATTTATTCGGATGGTGCAGGTGCTTCGGTTCTGGAAGCCTCTGATGATGAAGCAGGATTATTATCGTATGAAAGCGCTACTTTCGCTAACGAGGAAGCTAATTTTTTATACTTCGGAAAATCATACAATCCTGATTTGGATCCGGATATCAAATACATCAAAATGTATGGCCGTAAAATTTACGAGTTTGCTTTAAGTCAGGTACCATGTGCTATGAAAGAATGTCTTGACAAAAGCGGAATCGGAATTGAAGAGGTAAAGAAAATCCTGATTCACCAGGCCAACGAAAAAATGGACGAGGCAATTGTGGCCCGTTTTTATAAATTATACGACAAGACGCCACCTGAAAATATTATGCCGATGAGTATCCATGATTTAGGGAACAGCAGCGTCGCCACCGTGCCTACGCTATTTGATTTGCTGATACAGGGCAAATTAGAAAATCATGAAATCAACAAAGGTGACGTTGTTATTTTTGCTTCTGTCGGAGCAGGAATGAATGTGAATGCTTTTGTATACCGATATTAAAATATAGTTTGCAGTCGCAGTATTCAGTTTTCAGTCTCAGTTTACAGTCGCCGTTAGCAGTCCGGATATTGAATTTAGTTTTCAGTCAAAGTTTATATACTGAATACCGTGACTGAAAACTGTGACTGAATACCGTGACTGAACACCGTGACTGAAAACTAAAAAAAAGTCCGCATTTTAAAATGCGGACTTTTTAGTATATTTGCGCCTTTGCTGTTAAAAAATATAAGATGTACGAAAAAACGTTTCCGAATAAAAGATTCAAACTTACTTTAGAATTTTTACAAAAACATATCAATACCTCAGAATCTATTTTGGATTTAGGAGTAGAAAATCCTTTTTCTAAAATCATGAAAGAAGCCGGTTATTCTGTAAAAAACACTACCGGAGAAGATTTAGATTTAAACCAGGATGTTTTAAAAAATGATAAACAGGACGTGGTAACTGCCTTCGAAATCTTCGAGCACTTATTAAATCCGTTTACGATCCTGAACGAAATCAAATCCGACAAGCTTTTAATTTCCATTCCGATGCGCCTTTGGTTTTCTCCGGCATACCGCAGTAAAACAGATATGTGGGACAGACATTACCACGAATTTGAAGACTGGCAGTTAGACTGGCTTTTAGAAAAAACCGGCTGGAAAATCATCGACAGGCAAAAATGGACCAATCCGGTAAAAAAGTTTGGTCTTCGTCCGCTTTTAAGAAGTTTTACAAACAGATACTATATTGTTTACGCTGAAAAAATATAATTCAAATTCCATAAAATAAATTCCAAATTCCAATTTTTACCAATTAATGGTTCAAATTGGAATTTGGAATTTTAGAAAACTGGAATTTAATTTAAAAATTTATGAGATATTACATCGTCATTCCCGCGCACAACGAGCAGGACTTAATTGGCCTGACCTTACAATCTTTGGTTTCACAAACCGTTTTACCTTCAAAAGTGGTTGTTGTAAATGACAATTCGACAGATAAAACAGAAGAAATTGTACTGGGGTTTGCCAAAGAAAATCCGTTTATTTCTGTTGTAAACAAAACGTCAGATGCTATTCACATGCCCGGAAGCAAAGTAATTCAGGCTTTTCAGAAAGGTTTTGAAACACTGGATTCTAACTACGACATTATTGTAAAAATAGACGGCGATTTAATTTTTCCTTCCAATTATTTTGAGACCATAATCAGACATTTTGAATCCGATCCGAAAATTGGAATGGCGGGAGGTTTTTGTTATATTGAAAAGAATGGCGAATGGGTTTTAGAAAACCTGACTGATAAGGATCATATTCGCGGTGCACTAAAAGCTTACCGTGCAGCCACTTTTCAGCAAATTGGAGGTTTAAAACCGGCAATGGGCTGGGATACGGTAGATGAATTACTTTGTAAATATTACGACTGGAAAGTAGTTACAGATACTTCTTTGCACGTCAAACACCTTAAACCAACAGGCGCCAATTACAACAAAACGGCCCGTTACAAACAAGGAGAAGCCTTTTATACACTGGGCTACGGTTTTTGGATTACGGCAATTGCCTCGGCAAAACTGGCGATGATGAAGAAAAAACCATTTCTCTTTTTTGATTATATCAGCGGATTCCGGAAAGCCAAAAAGGCTAAGACACCTTTGTTAGTGAATCCTGAACAGGCAAAATTTATTAGAAATTATCGTTTGCAGAAAATGAAAGAAAAGTTAATTTGACCTCGAAACGGCCGAAAATACTTAACTCATAACCCAAAACTCATAACTTCTTTTTACCTTAGCCAATATTTGTAAAAACTATGATGCTCATTCGTTATTTATCCCAAATAGGAAGATATTTTTTAATGCTGAAGGAAATTTTCAACAAACAGACCAAATGGCCTGTCATGAAAAATCTAATCCTGAAAGAAATAGACGATTTAATTATTGACTCCCTGGGAATTGTTTGTTTTATCTCTTTCTTTATCGGAGGAGTTGTAGCCATTCAGACGGCGCTAAATTTAACTAATCCGTTAATTCCAAAATACTTAATTGGTTTTGCCACACGTCAGTCGGTAATTCTGGAGTTTGCCCCTACTTTTATTTCCGTTATTATGGCTGGAAAAATGGGGTCTTACATCACTTCGAGTATCGGAACCATGCGTGTTACGGAACAAATTGATGCTTTGGAAGTTATGGGTGTTAATTCCTTAAACTATCTTGTTTTTCCAAAAATAGTAGCCTTATTAATGTATCCTTTCGTCATCGGAATCAGTATGTTTTTGGGTGTTTTCGGAGGATGGCTTGCTTGTGCATACGGCGGATTTTCAACCAGTCAGGACTTTATTCAGGGCGCTCAGATGGAGTTTATCCCTTTTCATATCACCTATGCTTTTATCAAAACTTTAATTTTTGCCATGTTACTCGCTACAATCCCTTCTTTTCATGGCTATTATATGAAAGGCGGAGCCCTTGAAGTTGGTAAGGCAAGTACAGTATCGTTTGTGTGGACATCGGTTTGTATTATTCTTTTCAATTATATATTAACGCAACTATTATTAGGATAATGATTGAAGTAAAAAACATAGAAAAATCATTTGCGGACAGTAAAGTTTTAAAAGGTGTTTCGACAGTTTTTGAAACTGGAAAAACCAACCTGATTATTGGACAGAGTGGATCCGGAAAAACAGTTTTATTAAAAACCTTATTGGGAATTCATACACCGGACTCCGGAACTATTGAGTTTGACGGACGTGTTTATTCTGAATTGGATCCGGATGAAAAAAGAGAATTAAGAACTGAAATCGGAATGGTTTTTCAGGGAAGCGCGCTATTCGATTCGATGACTGTTGCAGAAAACGTAGCTTTCCCGTTAAGAATGTTTACCCACGACAATAAAGCAAAAATTAAAGAACGTGTTGATTTTGTGCTGGAAAGAGTAAATTTAGTAGATGCTCATCAAAAATTACCTTCGGAAATTTCAGGTGGTATGCAGAAACGTGTGGCCATTGCCCGCGCTATTGTAAACAATCCAAAATACCTGTTTTGTGATGAGCCCAACTCCGGTCTGGATCCAAACACTTCTACTTTGATCGATAACCTTATTAAGGAAATTACTGAAGAATACAATATCACCACCGTAATCAATACGCACGATATGAACTCGGTAATGGAAATTGGAGAAAATATTGTTTTCCTGAAAAAAGGACTAAAAGCCTGGCAGGGAACCAAAGAAGAAATCTTCAGAACAGATAACAAAGACATTGTGAAATTTGTATACTCTTCTAATTTGTTCAAAAAAGTAAGAGAAGCGTATTTGAAGGGATAAAATATTTTGAAATTACAATACTGAAAATTCCAAATTCCAAGCTTTAAATCCTAATAAAAAAATTCCAAATCCCAATTTATAAAGTTGGAATTTGGAATTTTTTTATTGGAATTTTATACCTTTAATTGGAATTTTTAATCAGTTCCACTTCAGCATTCGGATTAAAAAGATAGGTTCTGCCTGAACTTAATTCGATGCATTCGAAACGTTTCGTCCGAACGGCCAGTTTCTTGAATATTTTACCGTTCTTAATTCTGAAAACACTTCCGTACGGAATTTCAAAAACATAGTTTTTATCGTTTTGCGCATCGTACTGTTTTAACGCGAGAGATAAAGTGGTGTCCGTATCGCTACTGGCAGATGGATTTTTAAAATGTCTCGCTAATAATGGCAATAAACCGCCCGGAAAGATCTCGGGACGTATAAAAGGAACCATCATTCGCTGGAACGTATGTTTCCATTCATTTCCGTGCGGCTTAATGTTTCTTCCAAACTTTTCAAACGCTACCAGATGTGAAATTTCATGAATCAGCGTAATCAAAAAACGATATTTGTTTAAACTGGCATTTACCGTGATCTCATGTTTGCCACTTGGTCCCCTTCTGTAATCGCCATGACGCGTCTGGCGCTCATTTACGATTTTCAGATGAACCTGATTGGCCACAATCAAATCAAAAACAGGCTTTACAGCATGTTCCGGTATATATCTTGCTAAAGTTTCGTTCAATTTTTGAAGTTAAAAGTTGTTTGTAAAAAGTTAAAGGTTAAAGTTTTTTGTCTCAAATTGGAATTTGGAATTTTAAAATTGGTATTTAGTTAAGGGTTCGTTGAAGAAACTTCCAAAACTTTCCCATTAAAATATTTATTCCCATTAAGGGTAAAATCATAAATATAAGTAGCCATTCCTTCTGCGGAAATAGGGGCCTGATAGCCGGGAAAAGCTTCCTGAAGCATTTCGGTCTGAACGGATCCTAGCGCCAGTACATTAAATGAAATTCCCTTTTCTTTGTATTCTTCTGCCAGTAATTCGCTTAGGGTAATCACAGCACCTTTACTGGAACTGTAAGCGGCTAAACCGGCAAATTTCAGGCTTCCGCGCACCCCGCCAATGGAACTGATCGTTACCACGTGACTTCCTCTTTGAAGATAGGGAAGGCAAATTCTGGTAAGATTGGCCACGGCAAAAACATTTACTTTGTAAATACTTTCAAAATCAGCCTGTGTGGTTTCCGCAAAAGGTTTCAAAAGCAAAGCCCCTGCATTATGCACTAACGCATCTACTTTTTTCCAGGCAGAAGAAAGGAAATCTTCTACCTTATATAATTCTGATTCGTTTGATAAATCGACAGACAGACAGGTTACATTTTCATGTTCTAAAAGGGCCTGAGGTATTTTTCTTGAAATAGCCAGGACTTTATTTCCGGCATTTGCAAACTGCAGGGCCAATTCATAACCGATACCTCTGCTCGTTCCTGTTATAATAATATTTTTCATGAAGCAAAAATAAGCAAAACCCTCAAAAAGAACCGTTAATTCTTCATTGTAATTTCCTGTGTCTTAGAATTTGCAATCTGCGTTACGGCAGGCAAAAACTCCTGTATAAAAGCAGTCATATGAGGAATATCCATCACTTTGAATTCGTCTGAAGGATGGTGGTAAAATTCGAAATTCTCAAAGTCAAAAGTGCTTATGGACTGGCAGGGTTTTTTGAAAGCGTCATAAAAAGAATAATTATCCGATCTGTAAAACAATTTATATTCGGCTTCCTTTGGCAGGAATCCAATTGTTTTTTTACCGGTATATTCATTTATTTTTTCGGCCATGTTCGATTTATCAAAACCTGTAATGTAGGCCAGATAATCACGTTTCATGGGTACACCGATCATTTCGATGTTAAGCTGTGCGTATAAATTGAAGTTTTGAACCTTCAGTTTTTCCACTAAACTTTTAGACCCCAGCAGGCCTTTTTCTTCTCCGGCAAAAAACACAATGAGAATACTTCTTTTGTTCGATTTTGTTTCGCTGAAATATTTCGCCATTTCGGCTACGGCTGTTACTCCGGACGCATCGTCATTTGCCCCGTTATTGATCACGTCTTCTTTTTTATTTTTATCTACGCCAATATGATCGTAATGCGCGCTCAGCACCACAAATTCCTTTTTAAGTTCCGGATCATTTCCTTCCAAAACCCCGACAATATTAAAAGCTGGTGACTTAAAATTGGTCAGCGTGTCGCGGTAGGTCTTAAAATAAGGCTTTACGTTGTTTTTCTTGAGAAATTTTTCCAGGAATTCAGCTGCTTTCTCAATTCCTTTGGTTCCCGTCTCGCGGCCTTCCAATTCATCTGAAGAAAGATATTTCAGAAAATCCGAAACGTTTGACTGTTCTACTTTATAAGCAATCTCAACGGGTTGGGAATTTACTTTGGAAGAGGTATCGCTTACAGCTGTGGTATTCGATTTACAGGCTAACAAAACAAGTGGAAGCAGAAAGTATAATTTTTTCATGAATAGAATTTTAGCTTCAGAAGCTACGATTCCAAAGCAGTTGATTTAAAATATTTTTTATACACCTTAAACACCTGAATACTTCCCATAACAATAAAAAATAATGGAATGAATACAGGCATTACATACTTTGAAAATGGATTTGTTTCATGAAAAATGGTCTGTAAAAGTACAATCAGACTTAACATTCCTGAAAAAACACCCGCCAAAGTTCCTGCAATATAATAATATTTTAACTTTTTTTCAATCGTAATATACTTTGCGTTAATTAAATATAAATTCCAGCTCGTCCAGAATGGCAATTGCAAAAAATTAAAACAGTTCAAAATTACGCCTATTACAAACGGAGAATACATTAAATAAGCTTTCAGATTTCCATTCGAACCTGAAGTACCGTGTGAATTTGAATAAAAAAAATAGGCCAGAACGAACATAAATATAACCGCGAAACCATCGATAATTTTCATCAGTTTTTTATTTTTTACCAGCCGTTTGGCAAAAAGCAGTGTAAAATAAATCACAAACGTTTCTACGAAAACAACGCCCAATAAAAAGAAAATCAAATGATGAAGTCCGGAACCGGAATAAATTTCCAGTCCGGCCAAATTGAGATAGCCCAACGGAACAGAGCCGATAAAGCTGACCAGAAATCCAACTGCTATATTTTGCGCTCTTTGCTGCATTCCTAAAAATTTAAAATTTTACTGTTCTGAACCTGATGCAAACGGTATTCCTGCATGCCGGCTTTATAATCCAAATAAGGAAATCCCCTTTTATGATTGGCTACACTGATTTCGTACATATAGGTAATATGTCTTGACAGTTCTTTCCATGCAAACCAGATAGAATGTTTTGGATCATAGATATGGGTCGGTTCGCTTGCTGCCCCGTTTAATTCGACAATTTGAAAATGCTCCCCTCTTTCCAGTTCTTCAAAAGAATCATACATAATATCAAACCTTCCAAAATAAAACTCCGGGATCTGCGCACAAATCTCATTGATGGTTTGGGTAAGTTTTGGGGTAATCCAGTGACTTCCGTCTAAAAATTTGGCACCACGGGCATGATTGCCAAACGGAACCAAATTGAATGCTTCTCCCGTTGCTAAAATTTTATGCAGCAAATCGCCATATTCTTCCTGTAAAGCGTCAAACTGTAATTGAAATCTTGGCGTTTTATGAATTAATGCTTCAATTGTGGAGGTCCCGTCACCCACAACCGTCAGAAATTCCTTTGCGACGATTCCTGTAATCCTGCCCTCTTTTTCGTTGGGATGGCGTACATAAAAGATACCCACTTCATTTTTGTAAGGAATCAAATCCTGCAGCAGGAAATCGAAATTGGCTTTTTCCATATAACGTTCTAACTCCGAAACAGTGTGAATTTTTTTCACTCCCGAACCCCGCAAACCAATATCCGGTTTTGCAATTAATGGAAAATGAATTTCTTTCTCTATAATCTGCTGAACGATTTTTTTGAGATCCGTATTTTTAGGGATGAGAATCGTTTTGGGATAATATTTTCGCGGAATCAGATCATAAATCTGCTTTTTGCTTTCCATAATAAATCCCCCGTTTTTAATTCTGGGATTGGAAGCATTAAAGAAGAAAATAGATCTTGCTTTGATGGCATAATACGCCCAAAGAAAATAGATCGGAATATACACTACCTGAAACGGCCAATATTCCCAATTTGCGATTTTATGAAAAAAGAGCTTCATTTTATATGATATTAAATACTAATAAATGCTGTCGAAAATTCCTGTTCCAGAACTAAGTCATGATAGGCGATTGCCCTTTTATTCTGCCCGATTACAACTTGTGTGATGCTTACTGTTTTCAAAGTATTTTCCCGATTGATAATCAGTCCGTTTTCAGAATCATTCCCTTCCGTATTGCGATGAAAACCGAGCATGTCTGAAGCTGAAATTTCATTTTTATCTTTCAGGAAATCAAAAAACCAGCGGGATCGCTTCTTTCTGACAGCTTCCGGATACAAGGTTACGGACGACCAGATATGATTTTTCGTTTCATCTAAAATCGTACTTCTTTTGGTCAAACCATCCCAGATCAGTTCGTACAATTTTTTGTCCTGATACAGCACCAGCGTAAAAGGCTCAATATCTTCCAGGTTAATGACTCCCCAAAAATCCTTTGGAGATTCGCTGCAAATAATATCCAGCGCAATTAACCCGCGGCTTCTTCTGTACGAAAACCGAACTTCATGTTTGGTGATACCGCCATTGAGCAGTACCAAAACAGTTCCGTCTGCATCAGCCACAAACCAGGTTCCTCCGGCTTTCTGATCTTTCGGATACACCAGGATTTTACCATTACAGTGATAACTCCGCGGTGGAAGTGCACCGGGGCGAATCACTTTTTCATCACGGTTCGAGGTGATAATAACCGTTTCATTATGAGCTACAAAACTTACTGTACACATTGGCTTCTATAGGCTATGGTGGAACGTGCCACACCAAAATTTTCATTCACAAAAATATCCTCCAATTGTAAAACAGCTACCTTTATCAACGCCTGGTGATGAATACAATGTTCTAAGTTATAAAGCAATTCCCTGTAATAATTACTTTGAATCCTAAAAGTAAGCCCGTCGATCATTTGTTCTAAATAGAGCGGTTTATTTTCTTTTTGCAAACCCGCTTTAATATCAAGGATACATTGTTTTGCAAACTGTGTTTCGGTCTGAATGCGTTTATTACGTTCTCTGTTATCATAATTTAAAACTCCCGGCTCATAGCTGTTTTCAAGACATTGAAACATTTCAAGAATATGACGGGTATGTTCGCCGATACTGGAGTCGCTTAAAGCCGCACAGGGTTTTGCATACAACTGATCGGACAATTGGTTTAACAAATTTGTTAACTCCTCTAAACTGTGGTTTATTGATTTTAGCAGCATAATTATTTCGTTCTTAAAAGGTTCATAATTATATTTTTATTTCTATAAAGTAATATGAGGCAACAGACTAAGGTGATTACGGCCAGCGAAAAAAGCAGACCGGAGTCACCCTGAACTTCGATTCCCAACACAAATAAATGCGAAAGGACAGCACCCGTCATAACGCCACATCCGCCTAAAGCGCCGAGCCAGGTTGTTTTTGGAATTAAAAGTAAAACGACAACAATCAATTCGGCAATTCCGGATCCGATTCTTCCGTAAGGCTCTATTCCTAAAGTCGAGAAAATATAAATACTTTCGGGCGCCCCTGTAAATTTAAAGTACAGCGTCTGCAGTAAAATTGCCGAAGCCGTTATTCGCAGCACCCAGGTTATCAAATGTGTTTTCATGACTATTTGTATATTTTTTTCCAGTTCACTTCTGCTTTTGCCTTCAGATTGGTTTCGTCTTTATTCCAGCTTTTCAGCGTATTATTAAAATAGGCGTTGTAAAACAAATACAGTTTCCCGTCCGTGATTTTAAACGTTTCCGGATTTATCTCTACTTTTTCACCGGCACTTCCCATAGCATAAGCACACCAGCCGCCATATTGCGGTTCAAAGCCGGCAGGATTTTTCAGAAAAATTTCCTTATTGGCCACGGATGAAAATTTATAGGTAATGCCCATATAAGAAGCCGTCACTTCATTTTTACCTTTTATCGCTTTGTTTTGTTTAAAATAAGCCACAGGATCATATCCCTGAATCGCCACTTTATTTTCTACATTATACTGAGTGATTCTTTTTGTATCATTTTGCGAAAATACAGCAGCTGATACGAAAACAAATACTATTAAAATTAACTTTTTCATCTTGATTTTATTTTAAGGTTTTTAATACTGAAACTAATAATTCAGCGCTTATACGTTGTTTAAAATCAGGCGAAACGTATTCGAACAAAATGTCTCCATTCGTGTTTACTACAAAAACAGAAGGAACAGGTAAAAGATTTGTGTTCATTCCATTAGAATGTACGTTGATAACTGATTTATAGTTTTCCGGAGCTTCAAAAGCAATTCCGAATTCTTTGATTAAGGCTCCGTTTGCATCGGACAGCAATGTATATTTTACTTTATCCTTTTCTGCTGTGATCTTTAAATTTTCGGGAGAATCAGGACTTACCGCAACAATCTGATAGCCTAAGTCAAGAATTTGTTTTTCGGCTTCGGCCAGGGCAGCCAGATGCAGGTTACAATACGGGCACCAGCCGCCGCGGTAAAAAACCAATACGGTTTTCTTCTTACTAATCAGCTCAGAAAGACTGACAGCTGCATTATCTGATGATTTTAAAGTCGAATTGGGAATCTTCTCCCCTATTAATAAGGGAGCTACATCCGTTGCCGTTTTGGCAACTGTATTTTGTGCGTTTGCAACAGTACTTACGGCTGCAAACAGAATAAAAAGTGCTTTTTTCATAGTATATAATTTTTCATCTTTTATGATGATGTAAAACTACTGTGGTATGAAAAAACAATTTGTCGGCTAATTTACACTTGAGGCAAAATAGTTTATAATTGGGTGATATCCTGTATAATAATCTCTTTTCGGGTATAACTTAAAAGATGATTGGTTTCCATCTCATTCAGCAATTGGGTTGCTGTCTGCCTTGAAGTACAGATAATCTGGGCAATATCATTTTGGGTCAGGTAATTTTCAATTACAACCGAATTACCGTTTCTGATACCTTCCTGTTCTGCCCAGTCTTTCAGGAACTGATACAATCTGGTTTTGGCATCTTTAGAAATTAAATTGGCATAACTGTTTTTGATGCGTTTCATTTTCAGCCCCACAAACTTCGTATACGAAAGTGCGAGTGTCGGGTTTCGAAGCAATAAATCTTCAAAATCGGACATTAGGAAACTGCAGATCGCGACATCATCAGAAAGTACTTTCGCATATTCGTTGGCTTTATCATCAGTTTCCAGCGTCAGTTCTCCAAACAAATCCCCTTTCTGGATAATATCTTTTATGGTTTCGTTTCCGTCTTCATCAACGGCAACAATTTTGATATTCCCTTTTTTAAGCAGGAAAATACGGGGTACATCAGAAGAGGAGAAGTAAATAATTTCTCCTTTCGACGCTTTTTTAAAACCTGTAATAATACACAATTGTTTGATTTGGCTGAAGCTCAGGGTCCGGAACAATTTGTGATCGCGCAAATACCAGTATTTTAAATCTTCGTACATAAAAATCGAATTCAGTTGCTGTAAAAGTAATTAAATTTTCATCTTAAAAACAAAACCCTTTTAAAGCGAAACTTCAAAAGGGTTTTTATAAAATTATTTCAGAAAAAATTATCCTGCGATAACGGATCTTGAAATTACAATTTTCTGAATTTCAGAAGTACCTTCGTAAATCTGTGTAATCTTGGCATCACGCATAAAACGTTCTACATGATATTCTTTCACATAACCGTTTCCACCGTGAATCTGAACGGCTTCAACAGCCGTGTCCATTGCCACCTGCGAAGCAAATAACTTAGCCATGGCTCCACTTACATCATAATTTTTATGCTGGTCTTTATCCCAGGCCGCTTTCATACACAAATGACGCGCTGCTTCGATATTCACTGCCATATCGGCCAGTTTAAAAGCAATGGCCTGATGATTGCAGATTTCAGTTCCGAAAGCTTTACGTTCTTTCGAATATTTCAAAGCCAGTTCATAAGCTCCTGAAGCAATTCCCAAAGCCTGAGAAGCAATACCAATACGGCCTCCCGCTAAAGTTTTCATAGCAAATTTAAATCCGAAACCGTCCTCACCGATTCTGTTTTCTTTCGGAACTTTTACATCACTAAACATTAAGGAGTGGGTATCTGAACCACGGATTCCCATTTTTTGTTCTTTTGGTCCGATAGAGAATCCCGGCATATCTTTGGTCATGATCAACGCATTGATTCCTTTGTGTTTTAACTCCGGATGCGTTTGCGCAATTACTAAATAAACAGAAGCCGTGTTTCCGTTGGTAATCCAGTTTTTAGTACCATTTACAATATAATGGTCTCCCATATCAACAGCAGTAGTTTTTTGCGAAGTGGCATCACTACCGGCTTCCGGCTCGCTTAAACAAAAAGCGCCGTGAATTTCACCTGAGGCTAAGCCCGGCAAATATTTTTGTTTTTGTTCTTCTGTACCAAATTCCTGTAATCCCCAGCAAACCAATGAATTGTTTACCGACATTACTACTGAAGCAGATGCATCTACTTTTGAAATTTCTTCCATAGCGATTACATACGAAATAGCATCCAGGCCACTTCCTCCGTATTTCGGATCAACCATCATTCCCATGAAGCCCAGCTGCCCCATTTTTTTTACCTGCTCTGTCGGAAAAATTTGCTTTTCGTCACGCTCGATAACACCTGGCAACAATTCGTTTTGAGCAAAATCTCTTGCGGCCTGTTGAATCATTAAATGCTCTTCAGTAAGATTGAAATCCATATTCTTTGTTTTTGTTGTTTTGTTTTTTTTGAAGTCCTTTTTTCTTGAATAAAGGCTTCCAAAGATAATTTTTAAATGCGAATTAACAATGCGCGCATATCATTTTAAGAAATTATCAGCAATCACGATAACGTTTTCGTGATTCTGTTGAATTTTAATCCGATCAGAATTAATTTTGCAACGTTTTATGTAAAATGCAACGCTTAAATTATCGCTCAAAACAGGAGCCTGAAAATATGTTAAATTATTATAATCTCAAAAAAACCAAAAATGGCAAAATCACGTATATGTACGTAAAACAACTCTTACTATTTTGATAATGAATAGCCTAACAGCCATAAAAAAAACGTTTTACTAAAAAAAATACTAACTTTAAATAGTCAAAAATTATAAATTACATTATTTTTGCCTATAAAAAATAAATTATTGATAGCGTATGAAAAAGATTTTACTAGCATTTACACTCCTTTTAAGTTTACAATTTTCAACTGTTTCTGCACAGAATACTTTAGAAGTTAATGGCGTTACAGTTCCAAGAAAAATTGAATTCCAAAACAAGACCTTACAACTTAACGGTGCCGGCGGAAGATCAAAAATGTGGCTGGAAGTTTATGTGCAGGCTTTGTATTTATCACAGTTAAGCCAGGACCCGCAATTTATTATTGACAGTGATACTGAAATGGCTATTCGTATAGAAATCACTTCTTCTATGGTTTCTTCCAATAAACTGACCAAGGCCATGAATACGGGTTTTGAAAAATCAGCAGGAAGCAATCTTCAGGAGTTACGACCAAGAATTGAGGATTTCAAAAAATTATTAAGCGATCCTATTACCGAAAAAGATGTATTTGTTTTAGCATATAATCCTTTCGATCAGACAATAAACGTTTACAAAAATGAAGTGTTGAAAGGAAAAATCCCGGGATTTGATTTCAAAAAAGCATTGTTCGGCATCTGGCTGTCCGACAAGCCGGTTGATCAAACCCTAAAGGAAAACTTACTGGGGAAATAAAATTTTCTTATTACAATATAGTTGAAGCCGGATACGATAATGTTTTCCGGCTTTATTTTTGGGTTTGAATAAAATTGATGTCAAATACATTATTCGCATTATTCTATTTTATACTTTTACGCAAAATAAACATATCACAACAAAATGAAAGATTTATTACAGCAATTTGAAAATAAGGAACCTGAAATTGTTTTTAACTGGAAAGATTCTGAAACAGAAGCAGAAGGTTGGACAGTAATTAATTCACTTCGTGGAGGAGCCGCAGGTGGAGGAACAAGAATGAGAAAAGGCCTGGATATGAATGAAGTTCTGTCTTTGGCTAAAACTATGGAAGTTAAGTTTTCCGTTTCTGGTCCTGCAATTGGTGGAGCTAAATCCGGAATTAATTTTGATCCGAATGACCCGCGTAAAAAGGGAGTTTTACAGCGTTGGTACAAAGCAGTTTCGCCTTTATTAAAAAGTTATTACGGAACTGGCGGGGATTTGAATGTTGATGAAATTCACGAAGTAATCCCAATGACAGAAGAATGTGGGGTATGGCATCCGCAGGAAGGTGTTTTCAACGGACATTTTAAACCTACTGAAGCCGATAAAATCAACCGAATTGGACAATTGCGTCAGGGTGTTATCAAAGTAATCGAAAACCCTAAATTCTCACCTGATGTTACCCGCAAATATACAGTAGCCGATATGATTACCGGTTATGGCGTTGCTGAAGCTGTTCGTCATTTTTATGCAACTTACGGTGGTGATGTAAAAGGCAAAAAAGCAATCGTACAGGGTTTCGGAAATGTAGGCTCAGCCGCTGCATTTTACTTAGCCGAAATGGGCGCAAAAGTAATCGGAATTATTGACCGTGATGGTGGACTGATCAAAGAAGAAGGTTTTTCTTTTGAAGAAATCAGAACGTTGTTTTTGAATAAAGACGGAAACAAACTGGTTGCCGATGCTATGATCCCGTTTGATGAAATCAATTCTAAAATCTGGACAATCGGTGCTGAAATCTTCACACCTTGTGCTGCTTCAAGACTGGTAACCCAAACTCAGATTGACAGTTTAATTCAAAACGGACTGGAAGTTATCTCCTGCGGGGCGAATGTTCCTTTTGCCGATAAAGAAATTTTCTTCGGTTCTATTATGGAAGAAGTAGACAGCAAAGTGAGTTTGATTCCTGATTTCATTTCAAACTGCGGAATGGCGAGGGTATTTGCTTATTTCATGGAGAAAAAAGTTCAAATGACAGATGAGGCTATTTTTAATGATACTTCAGATATTATAAAAAATGCAATTGTAAAAGCGCATGCCCTAAATGGGTCAAAAACAAATATCAGCGCAACAGCTTTTGAAATTGCACTGAAACAGTTAGTATAATTTTCTTTATACTTTATACTAAACGAGCCAGAAAGATCTGGCTCGTTTTTTTTTACCACAGATGTAAGGATTTATAAGTTTTTCTTTTCAAGCTCTTGGATAAATTTCTCTCGCAGATTTTGCAGATTGAGCAGATTTTCTTTTTTTTTTAAATAATTTTAGAATAGATCCGCTTAATCTGCGAGCAAAAAAATCACAAGATGAAAGTGATTGGATATTTCTCGCAAAGGCGCTAAGACGCCAAGTTTGAAAACCTAAAAGAAAAAACTTTGCGACTCTGCGACTTTGCGTGATTAAACATAAAAGCTTAGCAAACTTTACGAATAAGTTTTCCCGCAGATTGGACAGATCAAGCAGATTTTTTTTAATATTTTTCAAACAGATCTGCTTAATCTGCAAAATCAGCGAGACAAAAAAAATCACACGATGAAAGCGATTGAATATTTCTCGCAAAGGCGCTAAGACGCCAAGTCAAAAACTAAAAAGAACAAACTTTGCGACTCTGCGACTTTGCGTGATTAAATATAAAAGCTTAGCAACTTTACGAATAAGTTTTCCCGCAGACTGGGCAGATCAAACAGATTTTTTTTTAATATTTTTTAAACAGATCCGCTTAATCTGCAAAATCAGCGAGACAAAAAAAAATCACAAGATGAAAGCGATTGAATATTTCTCACAAAGGCGCTAAGACGCCAAGTCAAAAACTAAAAAGAAAAAACTTTGCGACTCTGCGACTTTGCGTGATTACTATAAAAGCTTAGCGAACTTTACGAATAAGTTTTCCCGCAGATGGGCAGATCAAGCAGATTTTCTTTTTTTTCAATCTTTTTAAAAATAGATCTGCTTAATCTGCAAAATCTGCGAGACACAAAAAAATCACCAAATGAAAGTGATTGGATATTTCTCGCAAAGGCGCAAAGACGCCAAGTTTGAAAACCTAAAAGAAAAAACTTTGCGACTCTGCGACTTTGCGTGATTAAATATAAAAGTTTAGCAAACTTTACAGTTAAGTTTTCCCGCAGATTAAGCAGATTAAGCAGATTTTTTTTAATATTTTTTAAACAGATCTGCTTAATCTGCTTAATCCGCGAGACAAAAAAAAATCACACGATGAAAGCGATTGAATATTTCTCACAAAGGCGCTAAGACGCCAAGTCAAAAACTAAAAAGAAAAAACTTTGCGACTCTGCGACTTTGCGTGATTAAATATAAAAGCTTAGCAAACTTTACAGTTAAGTTTTCCCGCAGATTGGGCAGATTGAGCAGATTTTCTTTTTTTCTAAATAATTTTAGAATAGATCCGCTTAATCTGCAAAATCTGCGAGACAAAAAATATTCACAAGATGAAAAAAACCTAGCGCCCTTTGCGGTTAAATTCCCCACACCAATTTGATTCTAAACAATTTTTACTACTTTTAAACGTTTTTATTAATACAATTCCAAAATTCAGAATCACAATGAGCTCAGACAGTTCTTCCGATAAAAAGAAATCATTATTAATCTCGACTGTCATTTACGCAGTAATTTTACTATTGTTGTTTTTTATTCGTTTCTGGCCTCCTTACAATCCGGAAAACAATGCAGCACTTGCGGCAGGTGGCGGCGGCGGTGGTGTGACCATAAATTTCGGAGACAGTGATGTCGGATCAGGAGCCAATTACAAAAGCGAAGTATTGAACGTAAAAAACGAAGCGAAGCAAACACCGGCAAAAGCAACACCTGAGGAAGCCATTATCACTCAGGAAAATACGACAACAGAAGAAAGTGTCGTTATTCCAGTAAAAGAAAAACCAAAAAAAAATACCCCGGTTGAAAAACCCGTAACCAAACCTGTACCGGAGAAACCAAAAGTTTCCAACTCTACCAATGATGCCTTATCAAGCATTTTAAAAGGATCCAACAAAGGAGGGGACGGTGATGATAAAGCGGCCGGAAATAAAGGAAAAGCAAACGGAAGCTTAGGCTCTAACGGCTACTACGGAAGTGGCGGATCCGGAGGAGGAACAGGCGGCGGTAACGGAACCGGAAATGGCGTTGGTACCGGAAGCGGTTACGGAGCCGGAAGCGGCGGAGGTTCCGGTGGCGGATCAGGTTATTCCCTCGGAAACCGAAAAGCATTGTCTAAACCAGCACCAAAATATACGTGTAACGAAGAAGGAAAAGTTGTGGTTGAAGTTACAGTAGATCAAACCGGAAAAACGATTAGCGCAACTCCGGGAATAAAAGGAACAACCAATACAGCAAGATGCTTGTTAGATCAGGCTAAAATTGCTGCCCTGAATACCAAATGGTCTCCTGACGATAATGGAACTGCCAAACAGGTTGGCAAGATTATTTATAATTTTAGTCTGGATTAGAAAACACGGATTTCACGAATTTACACGAATAGTTAGAATATAAATAGAAAAGGCTTTCTGATATCTCAGAAAGCCTTTTCTATTTTGGCCTGTCATCTGGACACAAGGAGACTCAACAGACGACGTAAATCTTTGCAAGAAGCTCGACAAAGATTGGATTTTCTTTACGGAGTTACTAGTGTGATTTCTCCCTTCCTTCGAAATGACAAAATTGTGCTACAATTTTATAATTAAGACTGCTTCGTTCCTCCGACGACAGATTGTGTTTTTGATTTTTGCGTGAGGGATAGGAGCTGGCTACCGAAGTAGCGCGGATAGCCCGACCGCAATAAAAAAATGGGCGAATCAACATCATGCTGATTCGCCCATTTTTTTATTGCGGTCACGCCCTACTGATCAATCTTACTTCGGACTTGTAGCAATCACAAATTTCAGATTGTTCTTCACTCCTATCTGCAGCACATCTACTAAATCCTGAACCTGCAAATTAAACGGAATTCTGACTACAACCGTTTGCTCTTTGTTGTCACCGATTTTTGACATTAAGGAAGTCTCCAGGTTTTCAAAATCTACCGGTTCCTTGTCGATGTAAAACTTTTTATCTTCCGTAACAGAAAGGCTGATCAGCTGTTTATTCGTTTTTTCATTGGCTTTGGCTTTCGGCAAGGTCATCTTGATCACATTAGGATTTGCCAGCGTTGAGATAATTAAGAAAAACAACAGCAGGAAAAACATAATATCACTTAACGACGAAGTGGCTACCTCGGCATGAAATCTTCTTTTTCTTTTAATAGACATACCTTATGCTCTTTGAATTATATTGACAAATTCTAATATTTGCT
Organism: Flavobacterium sp. ENC; assembly: GCF_020991415.1. Taxonomy (GTDB): domain Bacteria; phylum Bacteroidota; class Bacteroidia; order Flavobacteriales; family Flavobacteriaceae; genus Flavobacterium. The sequence continues at coordinate 406,166 of NZ_JAJMOY010000005.1, forward strand.
TTTGAATCTTTAAGGCAAAATCATCAATTTTTCCGTTCAGTAAGTGATAGGCACTATACGCGATAATACCCACAATTAATCCGGATCCTGAACTGATCATTTTTTCGTACAAACCTCCTGAGATATTACCAATACTGATATTCTCCGTAACCGAAATGCTGTAGAAAATCTTAATAACCCCCGAAATAGTTCCGATAAATCCTAACGTTGGTGCGATACCGGCAATAAGACCAAGGTGTCCCAGACGTCTTTCCATTTCACCAATTTCAATATCAGCAGCACGGTCCATGTTGGATTCGATTTCAGCAATTGGCCTTCCTATGACCAAAACACCTTCTTTGAGTATATTTCCGGCAGCGGTATTGCTTCTTTCCACAATGGTTCTGGCCAGTTCAATATTTCCCGAATTCAACTTATCGCCAACGTCCTGCATCAGTCTGCCGTCGATTTTAGACGCTTTGCTGATGTATAAATAACGTTCTATGATGACATAAAAAGTATAAAATAATAAAAGGGCAATCGGGATCAGAAAAAAACCTCCTTTTAAGATAAATCCTAAAACAGAGATTTCGGTATTGGGAGCAATTTTTTCGACTACTACGTTAGATGCGGCGTTTGCGAGAGTATCTGCTTGTAATTGAAGGAAGGTAAACATATTTTAATTCGTGTTTTTAATAATTAATTCTAAAAAATATTTCAATTTTGCACTAAAGATAATTTTCATTGTAGTATTAAACTAAAAAAAAGGGAAATTATTTCAATTCAACACTACTTTATCAAATAAAATGAACTATCAAGAGACCACAGATTGGATGTTTAACCAATTGCCCATGTATCAGCTTCAGGGTGCTTCGGCGTACAAAGAAGACTTAACCAACATCAGGCTTTTGGCGGAGCATCTCGGCCATCCGGAGCAGCAGCTAAAATGCATTCATGTGGCCGGAACTAACGGAAAAGGTTCCACCTCGCATATGCTGGCTTCGGTTCTGCAGGAATCGGGATACAAAGTCGGATTGTACACGTCGCCGCATCTCAAAGATTTCAGGGAACGAATTAAAATAAACGGTATTGAAATCTCAGAAGATTTTGTCTGTGAATTTATAGCCAGGCACAAAGCTTTTTTCGAGTCGAATGACATGAGTTTTTTCGAAATGTCAGTTGGTCTGGCTTTCGATTATTTTGCTTCCGAAAAAACAGATATCGCCATTATAGAAGTTGGTCTGGGCGGACGTCTGGACGCTACCAACATTATCACGCCTTTAGTTTCTGTTATTACGAATATCGATCTCGATCACACCCAATTTTTAGGAAACACCACTACGGCAATTGCAGGGGAAAAAGCCGGAATTATCAAACCGAATGTTCCCGTTGTCATTGGAGAATATACGGAAGAAACAGAAGCGGTATTTTTAGCGAAAGCCAAAGAAAACAATGCCCCTATTTATTTTGCTGCCGATTTAATCTCAGGCGTTTTTCCGTCTGATTTGCTTGGCGATTATCAGTTTCAAAATAAAAAAACCGTTCAGCAGGTTGTTGTGGTGTTAAACTCACAAACTGATTTTAAAGTTTCGATTGAACATTTAAAAAGTGGTTTACTCCATACCGTAAAAAATACCGGTTTACAGGGAAGATGGCAGCAGTTGGGTCAAAATCCGAAAATAATTTGCGATACGGCGCACAACCAACACGGACTTACCGTTGTGATGAATCAGATTAAGAAAGAAACTTTCGACAACCTGCATATTGTTTTGGGTGTTGTCAACGACAAAGACCTGGATGCTATTTTGCCCCTTTTTCCGAAAAAGGCAACGTACTATTTTTGCCGACCGGATTCTTCGAGAGGTCTGAGTACCGAAATTTTGCAAAATGCGGCCAAAAAATACAATTTACAAGGAGAACAATACGATTCTGTTACCGCTGCATTTCTCGAAGCAAAGAAAAATGCGAGCCCAAATGATTTTATTTATGTGGGCGGAAGCACTTTTGTTGTAGCCGAATTGCCTTTGAATTAAACGAAGGCCAAATACCTGCAAAAAGTTGAAAATTTTATGCTTTATAATAAATTCAACACCAGCGAGATAGAAACATTCCTGAAAAAAGTTTAAATTTTTACGGCGTTTTCTTTGCAGAACTCAAAAACTAGCGTATATTTGCACTCGCAATCACAAACGATAGCAACCTAGTAAAATAGGGCGATTAGCTCAGCTGGTTCAGAGCACCTCGTTTACACCGAGGGGGTCGGGGGTTCGAACCCCTCATCGCCCACAAATTTCCAAAAACTCCAAAGTCATTTGATTTTGGAGTTTTTTTATTTTCTAAACTCATGGCATTTATTGTTTATATTTTATTTAGTGAAAGCAAGAATAAATATTATATCGGATTTACTTCTAATCTGGAAGAAAGAATTATTCGGCATAATCAAAAAAGCAAAGGTTTTACTGGAAATGTAAATGACTGGAAAGTGGTTTACACTGAAAACTACGAAACCAAAGAACTTGCACACAAAAGAGAATTACAGATTAAATCATGGAAAAGCAGAACTAAAATCAAAGAACTCATTTCTAAAAATTAACTCAGCTGGTTCAGAGCATTCCGATTTTTCATCGGAAGTGGTCGGGGGTTCGAACCTTCCGATGAAAAATCGGAACAGGCTATCATCGCCCACAAATTTCCAAAGACTCCAAAGTCATTTGATTTTGGAGTTTTTTTATTTTCTAAACTCATGGCATTTATTGTTTATATTTTATTTAGCGAAAGCAAGAATAAATATTATATCGGATTTACTTCTAATCTGGAAGAAAGAATTATTCGGCATAATCAAAAAAGCAAAGGTTTTACTGGAAATGTAAATGACTGGAAAGTTGTTTATACTGAAAACTATGAAACCAAAGAACTTGCACACAGAAGAGAATTACAGATTAAATCATGGAAAAGCAGAACTAAAATCAAAGAACTCATTTCTAAAATTAGCTCAGCTGGTTCAGAGCATTCCGATTTTTCATCGGAAGTGGTCGGGGGTTCGAACCTTCCGATGAAAAATCGGAACAGGCTATCATCGCCCACAAATTTCTAAAAACTCCAAAGTCATTTGATTTTGGAGTTTTTTTTATTTTCTAAACTCATGGCATTTATTTTAATGCTTTTTGGGTGTTCGACATACCCCTCATTAATTAAATTGATTGACGAAGAGGTGTCAAATAAATCATTTTTCCACAACCAAGCAGATTAATTTAAATGTTGCTTTTTGAACTGGTTAGGACTCATGCCTACTTCTTTTTTGAATAATCGGGAGAAATAGGGCGGATTCTCAAAACCTAATAAGTAAGCGATTTCATTAATTGTAAAATCACCCTGGTTAAGTAAATTCTTAGCCTCGGAAATCAGGAAGATTTGTATTAAGTCCATTGCAGTCTTTCCCGTTTCTTGTTTCAGCAAATCACTTAAATAGCGCGCAGATAAATTCAGTTCTTCCGCAAACATTGCTACTGTAGGCAAACCTTTTTTCTGAAGCAGCCCCTGTTCTAAATAGTTATTCAATGCTTTGTTAAATTTTGTGACAGTAGTTCCTGAAAGTAAAAAACGATTCATGAACTGTCGCTTGTAAAAACGAAGAGAATATTTAAGAATGGATTCAATATGTCCAAGTATGATATCCCTGGAAAATTCATCTTGGTTGTTATGGTATTCATTTGCTATTTTTTCATATAGCTCCCAAATAATTTGTTGCTCCTTTGGCGAAATATGCAAGGCTTCATTAAGCTCATAATTGAAATAGCTATACTTCTTTATTTCTTTATGGAGAGGGTAACCACTTAGATAATCTTCATGAAACCAGATTTCGAATCCATCACCATCAAGGGTAATATCCTTCATTTGGATGACCTGCTGCGGTTTTAAGAAATACATCGACCCGCTCTGATGATCGTATCTGGTCTTACCATACCTGATCTCTCCAGAACATAGTTTTTTAAAAGCTATGATATAAAAATCTGTGGTTACTTCATAGCTAGTCACGCTTCTTAGTGGATTGCACGTAAAAAGTGTGAGTAAAGGATGCTCTGGTTCTGGATAATTATTGCAGCGATGAACATCGCTAAGGCTCTTAAAATGCATTATGTCTAGTACTAAAAATAACGGTACGGGATTAATAATAATAAAAGTACATTTTTTTAGACAGAATTAGGTTCTTTTTGCTTTTGTATATTTTATAAACTAAAAAAATAAAATCAGCCCTAAGAAACACATAGGGCTGATTATCAAACAAAAACATAAATGGATCTGATAATTAAATGCCATGTGCCTTATTAGAAACATCATTCCACTCTTCCCAACTTGCCAGCCTCTCAGCATACGCAGCTTTAGCTAAGGGGAGTGCCTTTCTTCCAAGAAACAATCGCAATGGTGGGTTTGAACTATCTACCAATTTTAATATAGCATCAGTAGTAGCGTTAGGATCTCCATAAGCATCATCTGCTGTTAAATTCGGGTCAGCATATAATTCAGCTTTCATCGTATCATAAGCTGAAATAGGTTTGCTCTGTATCGAAGACGCATTAAAATCAGTCGCAAATCCATTTGGTTCTACAAGGGTAACATTTATACCCATTCCTTTTACTTCCAGGGAGAGCGCTTCGCTAAATCCTTCTACTGCAAATTTACTGGCACTATAAATACCAACAGTCGGGAATGTATAAATACCCATAGCACTTGATAACTGTAGGATATGTCCACTTCCCTGTGCCCTCATTACAGGCAATGCTGCTTGGGTAATCCATAAAGTGCCGAACAAATTCGCATCTATAATATCTCTGGCATCCTGTTCGCCCAATTCTTCGACGGTGCCAAACACACCGGTACCTGCATTATTAATCACCACATCAATACGGCCAAAATAAGCATTTGCTTTCGCTATAGCCTCAAAACAGGCTGCTCTGTCAGTAATCTGCAATTCCAATGCCAGCACCGAGCTTCCGTATTTATCAACCAACTCTTGTAATCCGCCAGCATTCCTTGAAGTGGCAACCACTTTATCGCCCCGATCTAAAAAAGCTTCCGCCCATATTTTTCCTAACCCACGGGACGCACCCGTAATAAAAATTATTTTTGCCATTACTTTATTTTTTAATGAGACAAAAATAAGCACTAAGCCAGCTCTTAAACTTATACGGAATACCGGAATAAAGATACATTTTTACGTCATTAAATCTGGTCTACATATTTGGCATTTTTCGAAATTTTAAAAAGAAATTTTTAAAGCCATGTGATTATTAATCCTCTGGATCCACTACCTACATTGCTGTTTTTTATTTTTGCAGTAGAACTATTATTCAGTCCGTCAAAATATATTTTTAACCTCTTTTCTTAAGAGTTCAGCACCTATTAGCTGACGCATACCGGAACCGGAGTTGCTACATTTAACTAAAGGAATTTAGTTGTCCTACTTAAACAGAAACAAATTAGAGGTAGTTTAATAAATACCTCTGAAATTTCTGCAAAACTGCAAATTCAAACATAGCTAAACAATTTGTGTTCGATAAACCCTCATACATTAAAAACTGAGGCATATACCCCTGATTTAAGAAATTAAGGAGTTTTTTTTGCTTTATTTTTTTTTCAAATCCGTACAAATTGGAAGTTCAGGGATCATGAGGGATCACCCCTAAACCCTCTGGAGAGTAAAAAAATTACCGCAGAGAACGCTAAGTTTTTTTTACTCGCGCTTTTATAAAATACAAAGTTCGCAAAGCGTTCTATTGAATTAGCTTTGCGAACTTTGCGTTATAACCGCATCTTCGATAAAAATCTTTGCGCACTTTGCGGTAAAAAATAAGTGGTGTGTTTATTTATATATGCTTTTCCTCAACATTTTCATCACAACATTTCATAGAGCCTTTTTTAAGATCTTCCTGAAAGTGTTATTTTTCACAAATTTCTTTCAGCTTATCCAGTGCATTTGGGTACGTATGGTTCATATAATCTACAAAATCTTCTGTAGTATCCAGGTCAACGGTAACCTCAGTACTTTCGTTGTTTTCTTCAAACGTATAATTTTCAAATCCGTTTGCCCATTTTTCCACGTCCGGTCCTTCTGTAATTTCGTTGTCTGCTTTTAAAAGGCCATAATGCTGAATCGAAACAAATCGGTTCGGAATGTTTTCAACAATTTTAGAAACCATACCTCCTTTTTCTCCTTTCTCATCTACTCCAATAAACAGAATTTTACTTCCCTTGTCCCAACTTCCTTCGTAGGTCGAAGTCGGGTTGAACAAAGCGGTCCATTGCTCATAAGTTGATTTATTGGTAATGCCCAGCATACGATCATATACCGTGGTCACAGGAGCATTAATGCTTATTTTGAATTGTAACTTTTTCATACTATTAAATATTTTTAAATTAATTTTTCAAGTCTTTATTTCGGTTTTATCTTTTTTTAGTTATCTCGTAAACAACCAGTTGACTTCCCTAAAGCTAATATAAGAAATATTTTACATCATTTATTGCCATTTTTAGGATGATAGACTAACCGCAAGGATCGCTAAGATTAATACGCTAAGTTCGCTAAGTTTAAAACTAAGCCTTGCGTACTTCGCGCTTTTTTGCTTAGCGAACATTGCGGTTAATAACATACAGCAAGCTAAAAAATAACCAAAAAAATAAAAAAAGCAAAATGACTTGCATATTGTTGTCGCATATACTATATTTGCGACAACAATTTAAATATATTATAAATGAGAGCATTAACTTTTGCATCACTACAAGTGAAAAATCTGGAAGCATCAAAAGACTTCTATGAAAAAAAATTAGGATTTGAGATTGGCGACACCAATCCGCAGGCTTGTATTTTCAAGTACAATCAGGGACAGGCAAGTTTTGCTATTCGTACACCTTTGGAACCCATTGAAGGAAAAGAACTGGGCATTGGCGTGGCAATTTGGTTTGCCGTTGACGAAAACGTAGACGAACTGAAAGAGAAATTCACTGTAAACGGAGTAACCACCACCGGGCCAATTATAGAAACACCTTTCGGAAGAGCATTCCACGTGAAAGATCTGGACGGCTATAAACTTACTTTTCTGGAGGCCAAATAAAAGTAAATTGTTTATTAATTTTAGAAACAGATTCCCGAAGAAACAATTTCATTATCGAAGCAACTAAAGGTTCTGATGGCTATCTTTGACATTCATAAACACGATTTTGATTTAATACTGACACAAATTTTTCAACATCATTATGCCTAAAGAAATTAATTTTCATTTTAAAAGTCCAAAAGATAGTCCGGGTTATTTGCTGGGACAGCTCACCATGCTTTGGCAGCGTAAACAAAAGAAAGTTTTAGATCCGTTAGATCTGACACAGACGCAATTTGTATTATTAGCCGCTTTAGGCTGGCTTTCCAAAAACAGCAATGCCGTAACGCAAATTGACATTGCCAACCAAAGTAATTCCGACAGAATGATGGTCTCAAAAGTATTGCGAACACTGGAAGAAAAAGGTTTCGTAACACGACAGGAACATGAAACGGACACAAGGGCAAAGACCATTCGGCTAACAGATACCGGAGAAGCCGTTTTGCAAAAAGCAATCATTGAGATTGAAAATGCTGACCTTGATTTCTTTTCTTCCTTAGACGAAAATCTTTCCTCGTTCAATTCTAATATGGTAAAACTTATTGATACCAATAAGACTGAATAAAAATCAAAGGGATCAAATGTTCGATTCTAATCCATGACAACCGCAAAGTCCGCAACGCTTAAAATTAAGCCTTGCGGACTTCGCGCTTCTAACTTTGCGAACCTTGCGGTTAAAAAGATCTGCACTGAAGTCACAAACCTCCGCACTGCATTCCACAAAGTTTTCCGTGAACGCAAGCACGCATAACTTCTAAAACTCTGTAATAATTTACTATATTTGGCACAGACATTGGGTTGCTTATCGAATTCAATAGGCTTAATTTCATCGTACTAAAAAGAAATCAAATGCTCCAATCAAAATTATAAAAATGAAAAAAAAGCTAATACTCCTTTTATTTGCATTTACGGTTATCAATACGTTTGGGCAAGTGCCAGCCACAGCAAATACTGGCAGCCTGTTCTCTAATAAGGTTGTTCATCCCGTGGCAAAAGTTCCATTAGACGAGGCATCAATTTTAATTTATGATTACGATGGTTCGCTTTTTTCATTTGATTTAGAGTCCGAACAAATTGGCTGGACCGTAAAAGCAACCGATGCCCACACCGAAATGTGCGCCAATCAGTTAACGTTACAGGATGGAGTGGTATATGTGCCGTTTATTAATGGTGAAATTTTCGCGATTGATAATATGACCGGAGATGTTTTCTGGAAATCAAGGTTAGGAAATACTACCGATCAGATTGTGCTGAAAGACCAGACACCTGTTATCAATAATGGAAAACTATACATCACTTCCCAAGGTCAAAACAGTACAATTTATGCACTTAACATAAAAGACGGCAGTTTAGCATGGAGCCACAAGTTAGACGACGCGTCTAATGCTGTTTCAGTACTCTTTTTTAACAACAAGGTTTTTACCCAAAGCGGTTCTAATCTCTACAGTTTTGACGCCGGTACGGGAAAACTGCTCAACCAGAAAACTTTTGAGGAAGCTATCTCCGGAAAACCTGTTACAGATGATGAAAATATATTTATAGCCAATGAAAAGGATGTAGTCTATGCTTTAAGTCCTGACAAACTCGATGTTTTATGGCAATTTAAAATAGAGGAAAACCAACATAACATCAAGGACCGCATATTTAGCAAAAATAAAAAAGTATATTTTGCAGCACAGGGCGAAACCGTTTCTTCTCTATATGCTGTTGATTCAAAAACCGGAACACAGCTTTGGAAAACTGATTTTAAAAACGACAATGTTCAATACATTACCGAGAAAGACGATAATCTTTGGGGATATACCCGCAAGGGAAAACTTTTTCAATTGGACATTGATAATGGTGAAACAGCATTCGAAGCAAAATTAACCACCAACCCTATTTCAAATCTTGAATTTCCGGATGATGATTCTTTGTTTTATTATTCTGACGCTGCTTTAATTCAGTTTGAATATAAAACAAAAGACGAAAACGAAGTTTACCTGCGAACCTCTATTAAGGACGATGTTTACAACGCTTATATAAAAGTACTTCGTCCATAACTTTACACCCATTCCAGAAGTCACAGTTTGCAGTTGCAGTTTTCAGTTTGTAAATTTCATAAGAAAAGTCGTGTTTTGTTTCTAAATTGCCTCGCGTAATAAGATGGTTTAGTGAACAATTGCTTTGTGAAGTCGCAAATATTATTGAAAAACTAAAATTAAACGCACAACTTTTCTGTTGGAAAAACCTTTGTTGAAATAAAAACTACAACAAAATAAGTACAACATTTTTGTTGTAAAATGAGACTGAAATTTAAATAGTTAACAGTCGAAGTTGACATTCAAAGTGTAGATTACAGACATCAGTTTATTTTAAAAATTATAAGAAAAGTAAAAACAGGCAGTGCCAAAAATCCTTCCCAAAATATTTCTTCTGATGTACCAATTATATCATTAAAAAACTGAAAAAAATAAATACCCAATAAAGCGACATTTGGAACCCCATTCTCATGAAGACCCGGAACGAATAAAAAGGAAATAAGGGCAGTGATTTTTGAAATTTGGATAGCTACGGACATGTTATGTTTGTTTTCTGGTTCGTATTTCGATGAAATTGTATGATGGCAGGGGTGTTTAATAAATTAAAGTTTTTTCTATCTGATGGATATGAAAACAAACATAAGACAAAAATATTTCAAAAAAATATATAAGAAAATTAATATAGTTTTTTAATTAAAAAATATTTTGATAAGCAAAAAACTGTAATGTTCAGTTCTATTAAATATTATAAAAAAATATAAACTTTGCGGTGTGAAGTCGGGAGACTTCGCATAGCAATACGTTTTCTTAAAAACAAAAAACTCCCTAATTTCTTAAGGAGTTTTCCAGTGCTTCCGTTTTTCAATACACAGACTGCAAAAACACAAGATGCATAAATTATTTCATTAAGCTGATATTGGTAAGACCACCATCAGAAAGAATTTCGGTACCTACTATAAAAGACGACTCATCTGAGGCTAAAAATACGGCGGCATGTCCAATGTCAGACGGAAGTCCTTGTCGGCCTACAGGTGTAATGTCGATCCACATTTGTTTTACCTCATCTAAATGTTCCTCCGGTACAAGTTTTCCGAAAACAGGCGTATCAATAGAACCCGGCGAAAGCGCATTCACCCTTATTTTTCGTGGTAATAAATCGAGTGATAACCCTTTGGCGAATGCTATGATTGCGGCTTTTGCTGCGGCATAAATAGCCATACCGGGTGCCGCACGATGCGCAGCGCTTGATCCGATTAGTATGATCGATGCACCGTCATTTAAATACGGAAGTGCTTTCTGTACGGTGAAATAGGCACTTTTCAAATTAAGGTTCATATAACCATCATAATTTTCTTCTGTGACCTGATCGATGGTACCCAATTGCTGACCGTCGACAACACCTCCTGCATTTACGACCAGGACATCGATTTTTCCAAATCTGTCGAAGGTCTTTTTGAAGGTGTTTTCAAGATCTTCCATATTCGTGACATCACCGGGAATGCTGATAAAATCTGTCCCCAGGATTTCTACCGCACTGTTTAATGTTTTCTCATTTCTACCTGTAATGGTCCCAACGGCTCCTTCGTTTCTGAAGGCTTCCGCAATACCGAATCCGATACCACTATTACCGCCTGTAACTACTGTTACTTTATTTTTTAGTTTACTCATTTTGCTTTGTTTTAATTTTTACTACTGAAGTTTAGATCCCGTAAATCCCTCCCGAAACCGAAATTTTTTCTCCCGTGATCCAGGCTGCTTCATCAGAGGCCAGAAATACGGCTACTTTTGCGATATCATCCGGCTGACCTGTTCGGCCCAATGGTGTAGTCGCTACGAGTTTTGCTTCGAAATCACTGCCGATAAAGCCGGCACTATGCGACCCTTCTGTTTCCACCACACCCGGCAAAATAGAATTGATACGGATGTTTCTGCCGCTAAATTCTTTCGACAACGAAATCGTAATGGCATCTAAAGCTGCTTTGGTGGCAGAATATACAGCACCTGTTGGCAGCGGTGTGTTACTGGCACCTGAACTGATATTGATAATGTTTCCGCCTTTTTCACCAAACAATTTCAAAGCCTCCTGAATAGCAAACAAAGACCCCAAAACATTGGTATTAAATTGTCTGTGGAAAGATTCCTCCAAAGCCTCTTCGATCGGGGCATATTGATAGATTCCGGCGTTGTTTACCAGAATATCCAATGTTCCGAAAGCACTTTTTGTTGCTTCAAACAATTTTGCCACGTCTGCTGCTACGGACACATCGGCCTGTACTGCAATTGCAATTCCGCCGTTATACGTTATCCCTTTTACTACTTTCTCGGCATCTTCTTTACTGGATGCGTAGTTTACCACCACTTTTGCTCCTTCTGCTGCAAAATATTTTGCTATGGCAGCTCCAATTCCTTTTGAAGCCCCTGTAACTATCGCTACTTTGTTATTTAATCTGTTCATTTTTATGTTTTTTTATAGTATTGCGGATGCAAAGGTAGAACAGATTAATTTCTTTTAGTAACTTTGTAACTAAAAGTAACAGTAACCTTGAAGTAACAAAGTAACCTAATGGATTGTAACTACCGCGAAAAAGAAAAGCACAAAAAAGAGATGATGGCCGTCCAGGATTCCATGGACGTGCTGAGTGGAAAATGGAAAATAGCGATTATTTCCTCGATTTGTTATTATAACAAAAGAAGGTTTTCTGACATCCTGAACGATGTCGTTGGCATTTCGAACAAAATGCTGAGTAAGGAATTGAAAGAATTAGAAATCAACAAGTTAATTAAAAGAACCGTTTTAGATACCCAGCCGGTAAGCATCGAATATGCCCTTACCGACCATGGGAAAACCCTGCAAACGATAATCAACAATCTGACCGATTGGGGAATAGCGCACCGAAAAAAAATAACGGAGGAATAATTTATTTATAAAACTTCCTGAAGTTTTCAGGAAAGCGACAAATTACAGTAAAGTCGAAGACCTGTTTCGTTGAACAGCCTTCGACTTCGCTCAGGGTGACACTTGGTTAAAAAAGTGACAGTAACTGTTTTCTACTTTTCAGATTGATTTTTTGGTTTCCGTACCAGAAAATAAACGGAAGCTACGAAGACAATGATATAAATAACAGCCAGTGCGGGCTGCTCAAATCTTAGCGTTTTAAAGTCGAATTGCTTAAACAAGGTAACGCCCAAAATGATTGCTACAATCGAAAGCGTAAATGAGAATGTTTTTTTATTTTCCATATTTTTTATGTTTAATGAGTATCAAATCATTTCTTATGGTTTGTCTGGCGAATTGCTCTACGGAATGCTACATGTGATTCTTCCTTCCCCAAAATGAAAAGTATTGCACCTAACAGGCGCTTTGCTGAAGCGAATATAAGAATTATTTTTACTGCAATTTATGAATTCCCACTCTGATCGCGTTACTTAAACTACGGTTCGCCATTATTTCAGGACTGCATCGTAACTACTTTTAAGAATGCAATCATATCAGAAGCATCTGATTTTACAAGTCCGGCAGGGGCGGTAACACTCCAGTAAATTGCAGGAATATTTTACTATCCACAATTAAGAAAAATACTATATTTGGTTTTCAATTTTTATTGGAATCGATCTTCAAACATTTACAAAAAAGTATAATGAGAAAAAATATAATACTTGTATTGCTTAGCTGTATTACTTTTTCCGGCATCGCACAGAATATTGCCGGCCACTGGACGGGAACGCTTAAAGTTCAGTCTGCTCAATTAAAACTAATTTTTCATATCCATAAAACGGAGAGTGGTTATACCGCCACATTGGACAGTCCGGATCAGGGCGCTTTTGGATTACCTGCCAGCAAAGTGACATTTACTGAACCGACCGTATTAATAGAGGCTGCCAACCTTGGCATAAGCTATATCGGGGAATTAAAAGGAGACCTTATTACAGGTACATTTCAGCAGGGTGGCCAGAAATTTAATGTTGATTTATCGCGCAGTGAAGATACGGTTCAGGAAAAAATTAAAAGACCTCAGGAACCTTCCACACCTTATCCCTATTATACCGAGGAAGTTACCTTTAAAAACATAAAAGAAGATATTAATTTATCCGGAACGCTGTCACTCCCTAAGAAAGAAGGTGTTTTTCCGGTTGTGGTCTTGATCAGCGGCAGCGGCCCTCAAAACAGGGATGAAGAAATGTTAGGGCACAAACCCTTCCTTGTACTTTCGGACGATCTCGTTAAAAACGGGATAGGCGTATTGCGTTACGATGACCGGGGCGTTGGCAAATCCGGCGGTATCTTTAAAACAGCAACCTCTGCTGATTTTGCTGTTGATGCAGCCTCGGCAGTTGAATACCTAAAAACTAGAAAAGAAATAAACAAAGCTAAGATCGGATTGATTGGTCACAGCGAAGGCGGACTAATTGCACCTCTGGTAGCGACCGAAACAAAAGGCGTTTCTTTTATTGTTTTACTGGCAGGACCAGGCTTACAGGGTGACCAGGTACTTTTGACTCAACAGGAACTAATTGCCAGAGCCGACGGAAAAAGCGATGCTGAAATCCAAAAAAACAGAATCCTCAATGAAAAAGCTTTTGAGATTGTAAAAAAATATACTAATCCTGAGGCATTAAAAACCCAATTGACCGCCTATATCACCGAAACATCAAAAAATGATCCTGACAAACCTGAAAATGTTTCTCTTCAGGATTATGTGAATGCGCAGGTATCTAAAGTTTCAAGTCCCTGGATGGTTAGCTTTTTACGCTATAACCCCGGACCTGTGCTGGAAAAAGTAAAATGCCCCGTTCTGGCACTTAATGGCGAAAAAGATTTGCAGGTAGCGCCCAAAGAAAATTTGGAGGCGATTAAAAAATCGTTAGCCAAAGGAGGGAATAAAAAAGTTACGATTAAGGAACTTCCTCATCTGAATCACTTATTCCAGGAAAGCACAACCGGACTTCCAACAGAATATGGAAAAATCGAACAAACCATCTCACCTGTTGCGCTACAGGAAATCACGAAATGGCTGACATTGCAAGTAAAGTAAGAAAAAGTTAATACCGTTACTTATGCGTTCAGAATTACTAGTCTCCCTGCTCCTGCTTTTGATTTCAGTACTTTATTATTACTTCCAGCCCAAAAAAATAAATAATTTTTATGGCTACCGAAGTCGAAAATCAATGAAAAACCTATTGAACTGGCAATATTCGAACAGATTGGCTGCTATTCTGCTGTTTAGAATTTCACTCTTTAATCTCCTTCTTTTTTTTATACTTTCAGAAGTATATCAGGAGTTAAATAAAAATTACTTTGGCATATTTTTGATTATTCAGTTTCTGGCAATGTTTTTTTATATAGAGAAAAAGACGGCTGAAAATGAAAATCAGCAGTTATAAATCAGATCTGTTTTAAACTATCTTTTAAATTTATAAAATGGAAAACACTGAACAAATCTTTGGAGAGTTCCTTATTACAACAGACAAAACAAAACTGGATCTTGTAGCCATTCACGATTTTCTGTCGAAAGATTCGGGCTGGAGCGATAATATTCCATTCGAAAAAGTAAAAACGTCTATCGATAATTCCCTGAATTTTGGGCTTTTCCACAACAGCAAACAAATAGGTTTTGCCAGGGTTATATCTGACTTTTCTACGATTGCCTACCTTGGAGATATTTATGTTCTGGACGACTATCGCGGACAGGGCCTTTCGAAAAAACTAATGGAAAGTGTTATGACGCATCCCAGCCTGCAAGGGTTAAGGCGCTGGATTTTACTGACTTCAACCGCGGACTGGTTGTATGAAAAATATGGTTTTACGAAATTACCAAAACCGGAAATTTATATGGAGCTTTTCAATCCTGACGTTTACAAAAAATAATTAAGAAATAAGGAGAGGACTTTTAACCTGATAAAAACGGAACATTCCATAAATTAAATATAACAGCACAAACCATTAAAAATCATACTTTTACTTTCTATTAATTCAAAATTTCGAAACATGGAACCTAAAATGATATGGGCAAATTTAGCCTCAGACAATCTAAGAGCTACTTATGAATTCTATACCAAACTGGGATTTGAATCGAACAACAAATACAGTTCGGATGAGAATGCCAGTTTCAACTTTGGCAAAGACAAATTCATTATCAATTTCTTTAAAAGATCCAAATT
Source organism: Flavobacterium sp. ENC (assembly GCF_020991415.1). Taxonomy (GTDB): domain Bacteria; phylum Bacteroidota; class Bacteroidia; order Flavobacteriales; family Flavobacteriaceae; genus Flavobacterium. The sequence goes on from NZ_JAJMOY010000005.1 coordinate 421,473, forward strand.
AGAAACAGATATCAACGGCGCAATCGGAAAATGGAAAACACAAAGTGAAGTTATATTTTCCCTTTCTGCCACCACCCGGGAAGAAGTAGACAGCTGGCGCGAAAAAGTTCTTGAAGCCGGCGGAAGCGTTTTCTCTGAACCTCAAAACTACGAACAGGGCTATACCTTCTGCTTTGCGGATCCGGACGGGCATAAGTTTAATGTTTTGTACTGGCCGGGGATGTAGTAAACCTTCCTTATTAAAAAAGCCCTTCCTGACTTCTTTTTCAGCAGCAACAAATTTACTCCTGCTCTGGTTTTTCATCAATTAAACCTTATTTTTGGTGAAAAAACAGCAATGAATAAAATGATATTTTTAAGTATTGTAGCCGCAATTGGTATTTCTGTTTCGCTGCTTCTTGCTTTTTTCTTACTGACCGTAAAAACCAGCAATAAACAAGCTAACCGTTTATTTGCCGCTTTTCTTATTTTATCAGCTATTGATCTCAGCGGTTTTTTCATTTTCGATTTCATCAGCAGCCACTTAAATCTGGAGATTTTCAGGTGGACCACTTCCCTATTGGGCATGCCGTTGTTTTATCTCTACGTTTTATCGGTTTGTTATACGGATTTTAAGCTAAAACCCAAACATTTACTGCATGCGTTCCCGTTTGTACTGGTTAATTTAATCCTGACTCCCCGATTCTATCTGGGCGAGGGAATCGAAAAAAAACGCATTTTTGAGATTGGCAATACCATGCCGGAAATGTATTCTTTTCAGCTTATTGTTGAAATTCAGTACCTGTTCTACATCATCAGTGTCTTTCTGATTCTGAAAAAATACAGGGAAATCTATCTTGAAAATTATGCCAGTGCCGGCACTTCGACTTATAAATGGCTGATGCAGATGACGATTGTCTTTTTTGCGGCGCATAGCGTTGTGGCGATCAAAAATTTACTGAAATATACCGTCTACAAAGATGTATTTCTTTGGGCAAATATTTTAGTCGGACTGTTTGCTTTATGCATTACCTGCTGGTTTGTTCTAAAAGCGCTGAATTATCCTGAGCTTTTCAGGGGTATCGATTCCAAATTAGCACTGGCCAAAGATCTTATTCCGGAGTCTGAAAAGATTTCATCCAAATCTGGAAATAGTCCGGATCCGATTATCACTTCCCAAATCGAAAACTTAAAAAATTACATGACCGTTCACGAACCTTATCTTGATCCGTCGCTTACCATTCAGCAGCTTTCGAATCAGATTAATATTCCGGTACGGGATTTGTCTGTTTTGATCAACCATCATATGAATCAGCATTTTTTTGATTTTGTGAATGAATACCGCATTCAGAAAGCCATGGGGATTTTAAAAAACCAGGCTAAAAAAGATCTTACGATTTTGGAAATCTTGTATGAAGTGGGTTTTAATTCAAAATCATCTTTTAATACTTCCTTCAAAAAATATACGGAACTCACTCCGACGGCCTACAGAAACAGCTCATTATAAGCCGTTTGTAAAAAGTCGTACTTCATCCTTATAAAGTCGAACCAATTTCTAAACATGAAATTGGTTCGACTTTTTTTTATCGGTCGCCTGTCGAAGATTTCTAAAGCAACTTTGTCTCAAATTAATCACAAGCTTAAAATTAGAAATCATGAAAAAAGCAAACCTTTTTATTTTTTTACTGTTCCCTTTATTTTGTCTGGCGCAATCGACCTTTAAATTAAAGGGGGAAATATCCGATGAAACCGCTTCATTGCCCTGGGAAAATATTGTAATTTCTACTCCTGAAGGAAAAATCATTGACGGAACAACCAGTAAAGAAGATGGCACTTTTGAAATCAGTCTCAGTAAAGGATTTTATAAAATAAAGATCAACCCGCAAGGTTTAATAAACTGGGAAAAGGATATTGTTATTGAAAAAGATACTGACCTCGGTTTGATTCTTCTGACCAAAAAAACAAATAATCTGGACGAGGTGGTGGTTACAGCCCACAAAAGAACAATCGAGCAAAAAATTGACCGTCTGGTTTATACTATTGAAAATAAAGCTTCCACAACCGGAGGAGATGCCCTGAACGCGATCAATACAGCGCCAGGAGTGGTGGTACAAAACAATGCCATCAATATATTGGGCAAGGGTTCTTCCCGCGTTATGATTGATGGCCGTATGCTGGAACTATCGGGCGAAGAACTGAATGCTTTCCTGAAATCTATTTCGGCAAATGACATCAAAAACATTGAAATCATTACCAATCCGCCGGCAAAATACGATGCAAACGGTACGGGCGGACTGATCAATATCAACCTGAAAAAAGGAACACGGGATTCCTGGAAAAACACTTCCACACTTTCTTACGATCAAAATAAATATGGAATTTATACGCTGCGAAATAATTTCTTTTACAACAAAAACAAATTTCGATTCAGCGTAAGTGCCAATGCAAAATCAGGCTATCGAAATTCTGATGAAAATTTACATCTTTATTTTCCTGACGGATTGCAGCATATGAACGCACAATCTAAAATCAATGAAGAAAATCTTTCTGCAAAACTGGCTTTGGATTATGACCTCTCCGAACGTACGACAATTGGTTTTCAGTATCTGAACGATCGCAGCAACCCGAATTTCAAATCCGATATTATCATCAAAAATTATGATCCGGACGACAAACTCAACAGCATAGTACTGAATGATGGCTTCAATAACCGAAATTCAGGCAATCAGACCTATAACGCCCACTTACTGACAAAACTTGACACACTGAACAGGAAACTTTCCGTAGATTTTGATTATTTCAATTACGATTCCAAATTTGATCGTGATTTCACCACAAAAAAGTATTCACCGGACATGGCTTTTATCAGTTTAGACCAATACGGAAGAAATATTTCGAACCAGAATATTGACAACAGGAGTATCAAGGCCGATATGGAACATCCGCTTGAATTTGTGAATTTGTCGTATGGTGCCAAAGTCAGTTTTACCAAAAGCAAAAGCAGTTTACTTTCGTATGATAACATGAGCGGAACTCCGATAATCGACCTGAATCAGTCTAATGAATTTGAATACGAAGAGAACAATCAGGCCGTTTACATGAGTGGCAATAAAAAAATCAATGAGCAGTTTACGATTCAATTGGGACTAAGAGCTGAAAATACACAAACGGATGGTTTTTCGGCGAATTTAAATCAGGAGATCAAAAACAACTATTTCAAATTATTTCCAACCCTTTACCTGACTTATAAAGCGAACGGGAATAACAGTTTTAATTTCAATTACGGAAAAAGAATCAACAGACCGCGTTATGATTTATTAAATCCGTTTCGAACGTACATCAACAGCAACAGTTATTCTGAAGGGAATCCGTTTCTAAAACCCTCTTTCAGCAATAATTTTGAATTGTCCCATTCGTATAAGGAAATTTTGCGCACCAGTATTTTCGTCAATAGCATTACCGATGGGTATGGTGTAATTTTCACCTCAGATCCGGCAACTAACACGCAGGTGGTCACAAGGGAAAATTATTATAAGGGAATTAATTATGGTATTGGAGAAAGTTATACGGCAGATCTTACCGACTGGTGGTCAACAGAAAATACTTTGTATGTGCTGGGCTCGAAAACGACATTTACCTCAGGAATCAATGCTAGTCCGACCAACGGTCTGCAGTTGGATTTTTCTACGAGCAATACTTTTTCAATAGGCAAAGCGACAAAACTACAGCTGGATTACACGTATAGTTCTCCTGTAAAAAGCGGATTGTACACTGTGGGTTATATGTCAGGTTTGACTATCGCGCTAAAACAAAACCTCTTTAAGAAAAATATGCAGATTGCATTTCTGGCCAATGATATTTTTAATACAGCTTACCTGAAAGATTTTGTTTCTGTGGTGAACGGCATCAAACAGGTTTACAGCCAAAATGAAAGCAGTCGTTTCTTCAAAATATCGCTGATTTACAATTTTGGAAATACGAAAATCAACGTGAAACAAAGAGATTTTGGAAATGAAGAAGAGAAAAGAAGATTAGCGAAATAGGCATCAGAAAACTCCACTTTTGAAAGTGGAGTTTTTTTATATTTTCTAATCTTATCTTATGTTATTCCACTTTGACAGCAATCGAAGCACGCTGAATTCCGTTTGAAGCGGAAGCGGTCAATCTGATGTTTTCCGCTTTCGTATTCGATTGAATGATTACTATACATTTACCGTTAAAAGCTTTGCAGGAAGTGGCTTTCAGCGATTCCAGTCCGGCCTGATAGCCATTGTCTGTGCCCACTATTTTTCCGCCGCCCGTAACTTCAAAATCAATTAAATCATTTGCATCAGGAACCAGATTTCCGACAGCATCTACAACAGAAACGGTTACATAAACCAAATCGTAGCCGTCTTTTCTGATGATTGGTTTGTCGGTCTTTAAATCAATTTTAGCAGCAGTTCCGGCGGTATGAATTTCTTTTTCCAACACCACTTTTCCTTCTTTTTTTGAAATGGCTTTCAACGTTCCCGGTTCAAATGTAACGCGCCATGAAATATGCAGTTCATCATTTTGTTTCGACTTTTTGCCTAGTGATTTTCCGTTCAGGAACAATTCGACTTCATCGGCATTATTGTAATACGCCCAAACATCTACTTCCTGATCTTTTGCCCAGTTCCAGTTTGGAAAAATATGCAGTACGGGTTGAGTCGTCCATTCGCTTTGGTACATATAATACACATCTTTCGGAAGTCCGGCCAGATCGATAATTCCGAAATAAGAACTTCTGGCAGGGTACGGATATGGATCCGGTTCTCCCAAATAATCAAAACCTGTCCAGACAAAAAGTCCGGCCATATAATCGAGTTTTTTGATGGTTTTCCAGGTTTCTTCATGCGTCGAGCCCCAATACGATTTGACCTGATCGTAAGCCGAAACGGTAAAATCCTTATTCCCGTCAAAAGGAGCATTGTGTTTTGGAGGCCAGACTTTAATGATATCCGAAGGCTGATCGTAATGCCCGCGTGTTTCTAAAGCCGACACACTCTCGGAAGCAATTATTTTTTGCCCTTTAAAACGATTCGAAAAGTCTTTGTAATCTTCGTGTTTGTAATTAAAGCCCAAAAGATCCAAAGCCCCGGATTGGTAAATAAAGTTTTTCTCCGGAATATTTTCAGTCAGTGCGCTGGTTACGGGACGTGTTTTGTCTAATGATTTTACGATTTGGGCCAATTCCCGTGTAATGGCAATTCCGGTGCTGTCGAACTGCTCCCTGATTTCATTGCCAATACTCCACATCATTACCGACGGATGATTACGGTCTCTTTTGATCAAATCTTCCAGATCCTGTTTGTGCCATTTGTCCCAGTCTTTATGGTAATCGTTGGTCACTTTTTTCTTTTTCCAGACATCGAAAGCTTCATCCTGGACGATGAATCCCATTTCGTCACACAATTGCAGCATTTCCAATGAAGGTGCATTATGAGACATTCGGATGGCGTTGGCACCCATGTCTTTTAGTAAAGTCAGTTTTCTTCTGACGGCATGAATATTTTCTACTGCGCCCAAAGCACCGTTATCATGATGCAGGCAAACACCTAAAATTTTGGTTGGAATACCGTTTAGGGAAAACCCTTTTTCGGCATCGAAATTAAAATAACGAATTCCCAGTGGTGTCTCGTATTGATCCGTGAGCGTTTTTCCGTCAAAGATTTTGGTTACGACCTTATACAAATACGGATTTTCGATACTCCAAAGTGTTGGATTCGGTACGGAAAGATGCTGCGCTTTTTTGAAGATAGCATTGCCGCCGGCTTTTTCCCTGGTTTCGATTTTGGCCACTTCCCTATGTTTCTGATCCACAATTGAAGTTACTACCCTGAATTCTTTTCCGGTTTCAAAATCATTTTTTACCTCAATTTCTATCTGAACGGAAGCTTTTTCTTTGGTGATTTCCGGTGTGGTTACGAAAGTTCCCCAAAGTCCGATGTGCAATTTCCCGCTCGCCGTTAGTTTTACATTCCTGTAAATTCCGGAACCGGTATACCATCTTGAATTGGGCTGTGCATCATTGTCGACTTTTACCGCAATTGTATTTTCTTTTCCAAAATTCAGGTATTTCGATAAATCGTAAGCAAATGAAATATAGCCGTTTGGACGCATTCCCAGCGAATGTCCGTTGATCCAGACTTCGCTGTTTTTAAAAACACCGTCAAATTCAACTGAAACCGTTTTATTCTTCCAATTGGCCGGAACTGTAAAAGTTTTGCGATACCAGCCCTTTCCGGCAGGCAAAAACGCTTGTGCCTGTTTTGTTGGATTGTCTTTATTGAAAGTTCCTTCAATACTCCAGTCGTGCGGCAATTGAAGCGTTCGCCAACCCTTCGTGTCAAAATCAGCCTGAATTGCCCCGGGATAATCGCCTAATCTGAAGTACCAGTTTTTATTAAAATCTTCAATGATTCTCCCTTGCTTTCCCTGAGCAAAACCAATTGTTGAGATCAATACTGCCACTGCAATTATTATTTTCTGTAAAATGTTTTGATGTTGAATCATAAATATGTTTTTTTCTTAATCGAATGATTTTCAGTATTGTCAGACTGAGCGAATTCGAAGTCTTCGTTGGCTGCTCACGTTGCGCAGGCTTCGACTTCGCTCAGCCGGACAAAGCGATCACAAACCAATAACAAACCAATGAACAAACCTAAAATGAACTTACATCACTTATATGGTTCCATTTTTTAAACCTCTGAACCTTTGCCTCTTTGTCCCTTTGAACCTTTATTTACTGAAACTCAAAATTATCCAATAACAACCCTTTCAAATCTTCTCCTTCCAAAGTAATCTTATACGTTCCGGCATTAATATAGCCACCGGAAGTCGTATTTAAAACTTTCCATTTCTCCGGGGAAGGAAAAAATTCTATCGTATCATTTCGCATTAAAATACCATAGGCATCTTCCATCCTGAATTTTACTTTTAAGGAGGTTTCGTTTCTGTTCATAAAACGGAACCGCATTAAATAAATTCCCGCCACGCCCGGTTTTACTTCAAACTGAATGCTGTTGGGTGTCTTTTTCGTGAACTCAATATAATCCGCTTTTTTGAAATTTCCTTTTTCGATTCCGGTTCCGCTGCTTTTGGCATTTTCAGCTTCAGTAATTACAATCGGTCTGGAATCGTCTTTTTCGCCCATATCATAAGTGGGCACAACCGCTATTGAACTTATGGATTGGGAGTTATCAAAAAGAACTTTTTCGCCTTTTTTTATTTTTTTAGTGAAAACTAAAAATTCAGTTCGATTACTATTTTCAGCTTTTTCTTCTGTCTTTTTATAATCTGATAACGAAGCTGATTCTTTGATTTTACTGTCAACCAAAATAAAAACAACAGATTCTTCTTTAGCTGTAAACGAACCCTTATTGTTAGAATTTGCTGAAAACTGTAAATAATCTGCACCAAATAGTTCAGCAGGCAATTGGGTAAAAACAACATCAGAATCTGAAAATTGTTTTGAATTAATATCCAGCCACGAAGCTATTCTGTTCGTTTTATCATAAGAATCTAAAACCAGGTTCTGAATGTTTTTTGGGGATTGAGCTGCAGGTTTCTCAAATCTGTTTTTTGTTCCGATTGCAATTGCCGAAATAATCGCCTGTCCTGCTTTAACATTTGGAAACGAAATGATAATTTTTCCGTTTTTGCTTTTTACGACAAACGTTTTTTTCAGGGCTTTATCATGTCCGGCTTCAGCCCAAATGTCTAAATCCTTAAGAACGACATTCTCATTAATGGCGACATCAAACAAACGCCAGCCTTTGCAATCCATTCCGCCTCCGGTTCCGTACCAGGGTTCTGTAAAATATAATTCTACTAAATATTCTCCCTCCCCTACGGGAAATTCATAGCGCAATTTATCAACTCCATATCTAAAACTCTGAAATAATTCCGGGTCTTTTGTGCCGTTTATTGGATCGAAAGTCGTTCTTTGACTGGCGAAGAAATCAGGCAGTTTTTCAAAATTATCTGTCCACGATAAAGAACCCCAGGTATCCACATCACTTTTATGTGTATCGGTAAACCAGGTATTTCCGGAGCTGTCTTTCATTTCAGAACCACCGCAATTGACTCTATAAATATAATTGTACCCTTTTTTTCCCTTTGTAATATCTGCTTTATCAGAAGTTAAAGCATTTAAATTTGGAGCTTTGGGCAGCGTATTCAAAACCACATAATCTTTGGCAACAGCTTTACCGTTTACATAACCCACTGCATATAAAACATTGTATTGAATGTTGACATTATTCCATTGAAAATGCTGTCCCAAACCCGGATTTTTCAATTTACCCAACGACACTTTATTAACGTCATTGAATAATTCTACCTCATCACAATTCGAATAAACATCAATTCTGTTTTTGATTCCGGTCGTTTCCCAGCGGCCTGGCCAGGTATGTGAAACGACATACACCATTGGATTGGTCTTATTCGAAACATAATTGGCCCGATACATATAATAGGCATCCAGGGGTTCTCCCCAAATGGTAAAAAGGCCTTTGTAATTGACCGGCCCTACTTTATCCATATCCCTGAATCCTTCACCGTTCTGAACACGTCCCGGGTTTTCATGGGAAGCAAAAAGCCAGTTGAACTGTCCTGCAATTTTATCTTTTACCGATTCGGCTTCGCGGACTTTGATTTCCATTAATTGCGAAAAACGGTTTTCACTGTGAATGCCCTGTTGGTCAAATGCTCCTTCTGTGTGTAAATCTGCGGTTCGCCACGCACCATATTCCCCGTTCAGTAATTGCGTGCTCATTTCGAGGTGGTATTTTAAAGGATCACCGCCATAGGTTCCAGACCAGTTTTGTACGACATTCCAGTCGGTACCTTCTCCGCCGTTACAGGTGGTAACGATACGCTGAGAAGCAGAAAGCGGATCCATTTCGCGTATGATTTTTGTACATTCCTCGGCAAATGCTGCGGGAATTGTGCTTTCGTTCTGCAATCCCCACATGACCACGGAAGGACTGTTTCTGCGTTCCTTAATCCATTCTCTTAACAATGTTTTGAAATTCTCTTTGAATTCAGGGGTATCGTACCAGATATGAGCCGAAAACTGACTCCAGAATAAAATTCCGTTTTCGTCTAATTCTTTTTGGTATTCTAAATTATGAGGCTGATGCGCTTCCCGGAAAGCATTAAATCCTGCGGCTTTAATTTGTTCGATTCGGGAATGGATCTGTTCTTTTGAAAAGGAATGACTGTTTCCGATCAGATGCTCGTATTCACAGGTTCCGTTAACAAATAAAGGTTCATCATTGATATAAAAACGATTGTCTTTTCCGGTTCTGTTTACCGGCCAGCTTACCCAGCGAATTCCGTAAGGGGTGGTGAGCTGGTCCATGATTTTTCCGTTTTCAGTAATTGTAGTGACCAATTGGTACAAGTACGGATTTCCCGGCGACCATAAATTAGGTTTTGCAATTTCAGGAAGTGTTACCGCAATTTCCTTACGTTCTCCCGAAGCACTTTGGGTTTCCGTTTTTACGGTACTGACTTTTTTTCCGGTTGCATCAAAAAGTGTATTTTCTATTGTCAGGTTTCGGACTGAAGTTCCGTAATTTTTGATTTCAGTTGTGGTAAGCAAAATTGCTTTTTCTTTCGAAACCGATGGATCGTTCCAGATATGAACACCGAAAGGTTCAATACGAACCTCATTGGTAATGACTAAAGAAACCGGCCTGAAAATCCCCATGGGCTGTGAGCCTTCCGAAAATCCCCATTCTCCCGAACAGCCTCCGCAAACCCAGGGCAAATCGGCAATGAAGGAAGGATGGGAAGCCTTAACTACAATTAAATTTTCCTTATCCGTAAATACTTCTTTGGTAATATCGAGTGTGAAGGTGGTTCTTCCCCCTCTATGTTCTCCGACTTTTTTTCCGTTTACCCAGACATCCGCATAAGAACTGACGCCTTCAAAAAAAAGGAAAAGCCTTTTCCCGATTGTGGATTTGTCGAGTTTCAGCGTTTTTTTGTACCAGGCGGTTCCGTGTAAATTGCCGTGTTTTGTTCTTCTGTAACCATAATACTGATCCCAATTGTGCGGTACGTTGACCCGCTGCCATTTGGAATCAGTTTTTGGATTGTCTACAAACACATCTTCCTGAGTGGGAAGATGATCCAGGATTACGGTCTCCCAGGAGGCATTCAGCGAAACTTCTTTACGAAATTTTGCGTCATTGCTTTGACTCCAAACAAAGCTGCTTCCTGAGAAAAACAAAAAAATAAAAATTACTACTCTCTTCATATTTTTAAACCCTATATGTGATATAAGGCCATTTAAGTTTTATTCTTTTCTAGTTAGTTTTAATAAAACAACCAGTCGATTGCTGCTTTTTCTCCGGCATCGATATACCCTACATCCCGCGGTGTTATGATTTGTTCTGCCGCTATAAATCCTAAAATCAATACGCGTCCTTTACCCAAATCCAGTTTATTTTCACCAGGCTGAAATGTGTAGGTATGAATATTTACCCGTGGCAATTCCTTTAGGTTCATGGCGCTTGCCAAAATTACTTCGGCCTGACCGTTTGCATTTCCGGCGGCATCTGTTTCTAAACTTGGGGGAAATAAAAATCGCTTCTGATCGGAATTAAAATAACCAACCACCAATTTCACGGCTTTTGTATTTTTGAATTTCAGGTGTGTCCCCTTTTCATTTTGTGACGTTTCATCAAATACAATTCCGTTTAAATTTTGCAATTCAGGCGCTGTTTTGATAATCTCGGAAATCGGGGTTCCATACACTTTTGTTCCGTTTTTAACCGGATAAGTGTTTTTGTTTTCTCCCACTAATATGACCTCAGCGGTCTGCCAGGGCTTTCCTTCCTTAGTTACAATCTTACCATCTTTAGATGCTTTTAGCAGCTCCAGGTTTCTTTTAAAATTAACCATTTCACGCTCGTAATGCGGCAATAGTTCTTCCCATGTTTTATTGTTTCCGTCGTCGCCACCAATTGGAATACGGCGTTGTGCGGTCTGCATACTGTTGGCATATAAATAAGTATCTTTTGTTAGACTGACCAATACTTCATACTGTCTGATGCTTTCTTCAAGATGAGGCAATGCTTTATCCAGATCTGAAATATCATTGGAATAGCTGTAACGCAAAACCAACATTGCTGCTTTTACTTTCTCTGAAAAGAAATCGGCAAAGGCTTTGTAGCAATGCATATCATTTTTAAGGCGTAAAAACTCTTCTTTATCTTTGGTTACGCTGGCCTCGGCTTTGTCAATGGCTTCGGCAGCCAATTTTCCGTGCTGTGTAATTTCTGCAATAATCTGCGGAGGCGTTTCACCAACATGCGGTTCGTGATTCCATTCTTTTTTGGCATATTCTAAAAGCAATTCGCCGACTGGGCCGCAAGATTCATGAAATCCCGGATACACACGCCATTTTGCCGGGTTGACCAATTGGCTTTCGAACATTCCCAGTAATAACGTCTGGCGATTTCCCTCGGTAATTCCGAAACGTCTTAAGGTTTTTGGCGCAATTTCTCCCGCTTCCTCGTATGCTTTTAAGATATTGTTTGCGGCTTCTGTATCTGTGCCGTATTTAGCTGCCAGATCTTTGTCCCAGAACTTAATCTCTTCGTTTCTGTCCCTTTTACTGTCCCAGGCATATCTTGACCAGGCTTTGTACCAGATCCAGTCACGATCCATTTCTAATAATCGTTTATTGGTTTTGTCAGCGGTATACGGCCAGTCCCAATACGAAGCCTGCGGATACAGATGGATTGCATTGGCTCCGTGTGCAGTGTGCATGGCTTTTACGGTTTTCTGAATGAAGTCCGGCGAACCGTAGCGGAAAGGTTCCAGATTGGCCAGAATATGAACGTTTTCAATATGAATCGATTTTAAAGCACTTAACTGCCTGTGCGTCTCTCCCCAAGGGCCTCCGGGGGTGTAAGTCGTCAGGGATTCTCCGGTGTATTTGCTTTCTGTGTACAGGTTTTTATACAACGGAAGCGCTTTTCCCATTACCAAAGGTCCGTCTGTATCATGGGAACGCAAAATAATAGGCGGCTCGTCTGTTCTTCCCAGTGCTTTTAAGCCATCCTGAACGCCCGGAATAATCGTTTTGGTAAACCATTCTACGTCATCATCAACTGTGTTTATAGCTTCTCCAAGACAAACCATCAGCCCCACATTTGGATATTTTTCGATAAATGCGGCAATTGATTTTCGGGTATAATCTGAAAGTAAAGGCGTAATTGGTCTTGAACGATCCTGTGTTTTGATTTTGTAATGCTCGGCAAAAGGTTTGGAAACAATAATATTATAAAACATCTGAATGACCCATATTCCTCTTTTATTGGCTTCTTCGGTCAGGAATTTATAGATTTCTTCGTTCTTTTTGAAATCTTCCTCGCTTACTTCAAGTGCAAACGGATACTCTTTCAGTTTTACCAAAGAAGCAAACGGATGTCCGTTCCATAAATATAAGGAGTTCATTCTGTTGTCGACCATCATGTCCAGATACTTCGTCCATAGTTTTTTATCATAAAACCAGGGAAAAGTTTCGGGCGTATAGGGATATTCATAAACATCCCTGCCCGGAAGATAGGTTGTTTTTTGGAGTCCGATGCAAGCCCCTCTCAATACCATTTCCGGGCTGTCTTCGATATTTATTGCTGAGGGAATTTCACCAGCGTTTTTAATACGATCTGCGAGTTCCATCGCACCGTACAAAGCACCACTAGCGTCTGTTCCTTCGATGTAAATTGTATTTTTTTGCGTACAAATCTGAAAGCCTTCTTTTTGGGTTAGTTTGCTGTCATCTATTTTGGCATTTTTGGTATTTTGCTTCCAGAAATCGGTTCCTTTTTCTCCAATAACAATAACTTTATCTTTTGAATTTTTAGCTGCTTTATCAGATGAAATTACTTTGAAGCCTTTTGCAGCTAACGTTTCAGATAATTTTTCAGCTCCAAACTGCGCTCTTGGCGATTTCCGATCGCTCACAACAATAACGTTTTGCGCTGTCGCGAAAGTCGTGTAAATGGTTAAAAAAAGTAAAGTAAGGTATTTCATTTTATTGTAATTTTTATTCTTTTCCGATTGAGACCTGACAGGTTTTAAAAACCTGTCAGGTCTCACAGCGTGAAGTCTTAATTCTGAAAAATCTTTTTTAAGTAAGCCACATTTGCACCGTAATTGGCTTTTACGTTATGAACCTGCGTAACATCACGGGAGCGTTCTACAATCAGCCAGCCGCTCCATTTCATTTCGTCAAGTGCCTGTTTAATTTTCGGCATATCGATCGCCTTATCATTTTCTAACCAGACCTTATCGGTATTGGAAGCATGAATCTGAGCAAGGTGTTTTTTCCCTAAAATTTTTAATTCGGTTACAATATCTCTTCCGTTATCTACCGCATTAGCGAAATTGAAAGAACTTTTGATATATTTAGAATCTATTTCTTCCAGCAATTTTTTCTCTGCGGAAGCATCCAATGAAGTTTCGATAGCGATCACTCCTCCTATTTTGCCTACTTGTTTTCCCGCCCATTTTAATCGTTCTATAATCACAGGACGCAATTCCGGATTTTTAACCAGATTACTTTCTGTACCCAACGGAAGATACGCGACTTTCACCTTCATGTTTTTCATTGCTTTGACACAATCTTCGATCATTGGGACGATGGTTTCGCGTTTCGCAAAAGACTGCGCATAAAATCCGGACATGGCAATAGAACTTATTGCTACTCCTGATTCTTTCGATTTATCCAGGAACTTTTGTCTTTCTACGGGGTCGCCTAACTTGCTGTCAAAAGTGGGTCTGTTTCCGAGACCGCCCATATCGAGCTCGATTCCGTCCGCTTTTATTTCAGCGGCCAGACCAAAAGCACCGAGTTTTTGTCTTTTTAAAATCATCCAGTCGCAAACTGCTACTTTGTATTGTTGTTTGTTTTTTGATGATTGAGCCGTTGCGCAGCTAGTGAAGGCTCCCACAAAAACAACTATAAAAAATAGTGCCGTTATTTTTATAAAACTCTTATTGCTCATTGTTATGTTTTTTTTAGCCACGAATTACACGAATTGCACTAATTTCTTTTGATTTTTTATTTCAATTTCTCTAATTAACCACATATTAAATTACGGACAGAACATTCGTGAAAATTCGTGGAATTCGTGGCACCCCTTTAATTTTATTCTTCTTCAGCTTTTACAGCGATTACGACTTTATTTTCCTCTCCGCGCCAGCATTAAAAAAAATCTGCTAAATCTGCTAAATCTGCGTGAAAAAATTAACTCTCGCAGATTTAGCAGATTGTGGAGATTTTGATTAGCGGCAAAAAATCATTCCAATCATTCTAATCTGTGGCAAACTTCTAATTTATTCTTCTTCCGCTTTTACAGCAGTTACGACTTTATTTTCCTCTCCGCGCCAGCATTAAAAAAAATCTGCTGAATCTGCTAAATCTGCGTGAAAAAATTAACTCTCGCAGATTTAGCAGATTGTGGAGATTTTCAATTAGCACTAAAAATCATTCCAATCATTCTAATCTGTGGCAAACTTTAATTTTATTCTTCCTCCGCTTTTACAGCGTTTACGACTTTATTTCCTCTACGCGCCAGGATTAAAAAAAATCTGCTGAATCTGCTAAATCTGCGTGAAAAAATTAACTCTCGCAGATTTAGCAGATTGTGGAGATTTTCAATTAGCACTAAAAATCATTCTTATCATTTAATCTGTGCCAACCTTTAATTTTATTCTTCCTCCGCTTTTACAACGTTTAGGACTTTATTTTCCTCTCCGCGTCAGGATTAAAAAAAATCTGCTAAATCTGCTAAATCTGCGTGAAAAAATTAACTCTCGCAGATTTAGCAGATTGTGGAGATTTTCAATTAGCACTAAAAATCATTCTTATCATTTAATCCGTGGCAAACTTTAATTTTATTCTTCCTCCGCTTTTACAGCGGATACGACTTTATTTTCCTCTCCGGGCCAGATTCCGTTTTTAATTGGAATTGCTTTTAATTTAGCCGGATCGATTTTTACGTATTTCAATTTTTCCCTTCTCCAGGTGTACACAATATGCACCATTCCATCAGAACTCTGAATTATAGACGGATACGAATACTGGCTGATTTTTGAATCTTCCAATACCAAAGCGGCCTTCCAGTGAATTCCGTCATCGGAAATGGAAACGTTTAAAGGTGTTCTTGGTCCTTTTGCTTCTTTTCCCGGAGGCAGCACGTGATTGTAGACTAATAAATGTTTACCGTTTTTAAGGGTTACGGCATCGGTTCCTGAATTGTTATTGGGAAGACCAATTAGTGTCACATCAGACCATGTTTTTCCGTTATCTTTAGAAAATGTACTGAAAACAGCTCTGTTTCTGGTTCTTCCGATGGCCTGAATACTTCCGTCTTTATGAAACAAAATACTGGGCTGAATGGCATTTATCTTTTGTTTTCCTCTTGGTAAAGTATCGCCCATGATCCAGGTTTTTCCGAAATCAGGTGTAGATTCCATACGAAGTCTCCAGCCGTCGCCTTCAATACTTGACGGACAAAGAAGTGTTCCGTTGCTTAATAAAACCGGTTTGTTTTTGATAGGGCCTAAAAATCCGTCAGGCATTTTTTTCGCCTCCGACCAGGTTTTTCCGTTATCTGATGAAGTTCGGATTACACCCCACCATTCCGAAGGTTTTGGGCCAATTTTGTAGAAGAGCATTAAATCTCCGCCAGGAATTTGGTATAAAACAGGATTCCATGTTGGCAACCTCGGGCCTTCTTTCATTACGCCGTCTGCTACCTGAACACCTACTCCCCATTTATCGCTGCCTTTTGGTTTTATGCTTACGTAAATGCAAACGTCAGGATGTCTTTCGTGCGTTCCTCCAAACCATGATGCTACTAAATCCCCGTTTGTTGCTTCGACAATGGTTACCGCGTGACAAGACGGATAAGGGGCTTTGTCGTATATAAATTCATCTGTTAAAATCCCTTCTTTCCAGGTTTTCTTTTCCAAAGCAGATTTGCAGCTTCCTAAAAGAAACAGACAGGATACTATCAAAGTTATTTTTATAATTTTCATTCTTAGCTTTAATTTGAATTACAATTTTTGATCTTTACTGTATATCCAATAATTTTTTAGGTAAAATTATTTATTAAATGTAAAAATGACACTAATTTTTTAATGATGTGTCCTGTACTGTCCCGAATTGTTTAAAATGCCGGTTATTTAACATTTAAAGTATAAAAACCCGATGGCAGTGTCAGCACCATATTGTTTTTTTCTGTCTTATAAGCAACGCCGGATTTGTCTAACTTTTGATTGTTTACGGTTACAGCAGACACGGCAGCCGGTGGCAGGTAAACAACTGCGGTGGTATTGGCCGGAATCGTAATACTCCATTGCAACGTATTTTTATTTTTCTTCCAGTTGCTTTTTATAAGGCCGTGAACAGATTCACAGGAAGCATTTACATAGGTAAGGCCGCAATTGAAATCCGGTTTCATGATAAGCTGTTTGAAACCGGGAGTTTCAGTATTGCTTCTGATTCCGGCAATGTTTTCGTAATACCAGATCAATAAATCCCCTAACAACATGACGTGGTTTTGTGAATTCATTTTGGGATCGGCGGTATTTCCGTTCCATAGTTCCCAAATTGTTGTCGCACCGTTTTTGGCCATATAGCCCCAGCTCGGATAGGTATTATTTGACGCCAGCTTATACGACAAATCCGGTCTGCCGAATTGCGACAAAGTCCGCATTAAAAACTGGGTTCCGATGACTCCTGTGCTGATATGTCCTTTATAGGTTACCTCCACTTCCTGTACAATATTTTCAAATACTTTTGATTGAAGGTTTTCAGGAACCATCCCGAATGCTAGCGGAAGCAGGTTTGCCGTTACCGTATTATTGGCATATGTATTGGTTTTTGAATTGAAGAATTTAGCGTTGAATGCCGATTTTATTCGTTGCGAGAGTGCTTCATAATAGGCAATGTCTTCATTTCCTGAACCATTTATTGCTGCAAACTTTTTCATTTTTTGCAACAGGTGATAATAGAAGGCGCTCGAAATAAGTTCGCCGTTTGTTGTTCGTGCAGAATCTTTAGCATGAATTAATTCCAAGGACTCCGGCGGAACACACCAGTCGCCGTATTTGTCTTTGGTCATTAAATCTTTCACCAGATAATTCTGCTCCATATACACCACCCATTTTTTCATGTACGGATAGTGTTTTTCGATTACTTTTTTATCGGCGAATTGTTGGTACAACATATCTGCGACCGTAATATAAGTGCCCGGCCAGGTCACATTATCTCCGTAATAACGCCAGAAGGCGGGTGCCACATCGGGAATTCCGCCATCGGCAGTTTGTGCATTTTTAATATCGTCCAGCCATTTGGCATATAAAGTCTGATTATCGAATACGAAACTTTCGCCATACGCTCCGGTCGTTCTGTCTCCCAACCAGGGCTGACGTTCGTTTCGCTGCGGACAATCAATGGGCATTCCTTTATAATTCCCTCTGATTCCCCAGTAGGCATTTTTAAAAATCTGATTCATTGTTGCATTGGAAGATTCAAATGTCCCCGTTGTTTTAATGTCATCGTACACTACTTTCCCCACAAAATTATCGACCGTTGGTTTTGTCGGAAATCCTGAAACCTCAACAAATCTAAATCCGTGGAAAACAAAAGTGGGTTCCCAGGTTTCTTCGCCTTCTCCTTTTAAGATATAATGATCGGTTGTTCTGGCATCACGCAAATTTTCAATATACAACGATCCGTCTGCCTGCAAGGACTCTGCAAATTTCATTGTAATTGTATCGCCGCTTTTTCCTTTTACTTTCAGCTGCAGCCAGCCGACCATATTCTGGCCCATGTCTAAAATATAGGTTCCTTTTGGAGTTTGTTTGATGGAAACGGGTTTTACTTCACCCATAATTTTCATATTGGGCGTCATTTGTGCTTCGTAAAATCCTCCGGGCTCCTGAACGTATTCAGCAGTTAACCAGTTTTTATCGTTATAATCAATGGTATTCCAGCCTTTTAATTCCCTGCGTGCATCATACTCTTCGCCGTCATATTCGTTATTTGATACGATAGGCCCGTTGGTCGTTATTTTCCAGGAATCGTCTGTTCGGATAATATCCCTGCTTCCGTCTGTATATTCAACAAATAATTGCAGCGCCATTTTAGGGTAGCCGAAAGTTTTGATCTTATAGGGTTTGTAATCCTGGCGCATTGTAAAAAAACGTCCGTTTCCTAAAATGGTTCCCAGCATATTTTTTCCTTCTTTCAATTCTGAAGTCACATCAAAAACATTGTATTTTATATTTTTTGTATAATCTGTAGGCACCGGTGCTAAAACCTGATTTCCTATTTTAGCGCCATTAATATATAATTCGTACATTCCCAGACCCATTAAATATACTTTCGCGCTTTTAATTTGTTTTTTCAGGTTGATTTCTTTTCTGAGATAGCGGGCAGATAATCGGGAATACTGCAAAATGCTGTCTCCCGGAGAAGCTTTTTCATAGCCAATCCATCGCGTTGATTTCCAGTCGGCATAATTTAAAATTCCAATACTAAAATGCGCAATATCTTTCGATTGAATTTCGCCTTTATTGGTCCAGACGATGACCTTCCAAAATACATTCGCGCGGTCGTTAAGTTTTTTTCCGTTATACATAATATTGAGTGACTCATCACTTTCAACCTTTCCGCTATCCCACAAATCTGCTTTGCCGGAATTTAAGTTTTCTAAAGTTGACGCCGCAATAATCTGATAGGCGGTTTGCTGCACATCGTTAACTCCGGCTGCTATCTGCCAGCTTAATCGGGGCTGCAATACATCAATTCCTTCCGGATTGTCGAGCATTTCGCATAGCAGATTGATAACATCGATTTTATTCTGGGCTTTCGCCGGAAAGGAAATCAATGTTATGAGGATGAATGTTATTTGTAAAAACTTTTTCATGATTTTATTTTAAGATGCTTTGCTATTTTTTTCACGCAGATTGAGCAGATTTATTTTGATTTTTCTCTCGTTCGTGATTTCGACGCAGGAAACTCGAGCGATAGCAAACAGACGAAGTAAATCTCCATTGAAAGATCGACAAAGATTGAGCCTTTTGATTGCAGCGTTACTTACGACGATTTCTCCTTCGTCGAAATGGCAAAAATGAGAACAAAAAACCTGCTAAATCTGTTAAATCAGCGAGAGAAAAAACAGATTATTCCGAAACTAATTTCTCTAATCTCTCAGAAACCGCAATTTCCTTACCGTTTTTAAAAATCCTAAATCCTTTTCCTTTATGGTATTTCGCTCCTGTTTTATCCCACAAAATCGTAATAATATTGCCATGATACAACACATTATCCAGGCAAAACCAATCCCATTTTTCCTGTGGGATCAACGGATTTACTTCTATCTTTTCATCCCCTCTCGGGCGTAAACCGACCAATCCTGTGATGATTAAATCATTAAAAGTCGAATGATTGTAATAGCGGCTTCTTTCCCGATCGCCCATTAACCAATAGCCTGTCGTTTCGTCGAGATACTCTCCAAGATAAGGTTTTCCTCTGTAATATTGGGACTGCACATACAAATCCAATTGTTTGAAATAATCAGTTTTGGCCACACTTTTCTGATCGTAATTGTTCAGAACATTCGCCATGGCCGTTAGCGTCTGCGAGCTGGCAAAGGGCCATATGGCACCATCCCATTCGCAGGTTCCGGTTCCGTGCGTTCTGAAACGCGGGCTTCTGCGCTCTGCGGTTGTTAACCCAAACGGAGCTGCAAATCCTTTTTCGTCTTTCACCTGTTCCCACGCTTTTTCGAAACCTTTATCTTTTTGTGGCAGATTGAAATACCAGGGAATAAAACCGATAGCTTCCCTTACCTGCGCCAAGGTGTCTTTTTCCGTGAAAGTCTCAAAGAATTCATCTTTGGAATTCCACAATTTGCTTTCTACCAATTTCTGAAGCGTATCTGCTTTCGCGGCGAAATAATTTTCCTGCTTGGTATCGCCTTGTAATTTTGCCATTTTGGACAAAGCCACTGCGTTTCCATACATATAACTGTTAATCGTCGGGCGTGCATTTCTGAACTTTCTGGCACCGCTTAAGGATTCTTCCATTCCGTCTTTGACATCAAACTGCCAGAACAATCCGTCTTTGCGTTTTCGGTCTCCTTCCCAGGCGGCATATTCGTTAACCAGATCCGGAAACATATCCAGCAAAAACGTATCGTCTTTATTGACTAAATAACGATTGTACAACGCATCGGCCGTCCAGCTGCTGAATGTTCGAAGTTTTTTCATGGGCTTGCCGTCATTCCCCCTGAACCATAAATGTACATCCTGTTCCAGATATTCCGGATTATGCAGCCATCTGAACTCATTGATATGATGCCCCAAGGCACAGCTAATCATATTGTATTTATCGGCATAAGAGCGATCTACCAAAAACTCGGTAATGGCATATCCTTGTGGCGTTTTCTTAATGTGCTTGCGAGCACTCCACCAACGGAAGTAATAAATTTCCTCAAAGTTTTGCTGCGGACATTCAAACAACGGAATATTTTGTTCCATCCACGTCCACGCAGCATCATTTGGAATTGCAAATTTTAAATTTTCGTCTTCCATCGTGTTGAAATAATCAACATAATGTTTGAAGTTTTTTTCTTTTAAAATTACCGATTTTCCTTTTTGAGAATAGTCCGCGCCCGATTTACAGCTGTTTAAAGTTGCAATCAAAATGATGAAAACGACTATTTTGTATTTAAAATGATGTAACATATTCAAATTATTATTTTTAAAATTCTTTGGGCGTGCCCCTCCGGGTCGTGCTGTACGTTCCCGCTTTTTTTTGTGAGGCTGAAAAAAACCCCACAAAAAAAGAGCTCCACTTCCATCACTCACGCGAGAGAACTTTACAGTTTCCCACTCCTGCAAGGTTTTTAAAACCTTGTAGGTGTATTTTTTTTTAAACAATCTAGTCATTTCGACCCCTAGGCTTCGGGAGAGAAATCGCACTAGATTGGCTACAAAGATTGGCTTTTCTTTGTCGAGTTTCGCACGTGTTTCTCCCTGCGGTCGAAATGACAAACTAAATGTAAACTATAAATACCTACAAGGTTTTGAAAACCTTGCAGGAAACGTAAGCAGACCTAACAGGTTTTTAAAACCTGTTAGGTCTAACTAACCATGTCAATATTAATTACCCGTAAAAGTAAACGTCTGCCCTACTTTCATATTCACATCATAAATAGTATAAGCTGGTAATTGTAGTTTCTCCAATTTCGCCTGATCCGAAATAATAGGTTTCTTCACTTCAACATCATAAAACAACGGATTTGTATTTTTCCCTTTTGCTTTTTTAAGCGACGATCCTTTTAAAGTATTCTCTACTTTTAATCTACAGTTTCCTCCTATTTTAGAATAAATTTTCAACTCCGAAACTTTATTGTTTTTCCACGTCATATCGATTACAAATCCGCCTCTGGCAACTAAACCTTTAATACTTCCGTCTTTCCAAACACCTGGTAAGGCAGGCAATAACTGAATCGCATCTTCCTGGCTCTGCATCAGCATTTCGGCAATTCCGGCCGTACATCCAAAGTTACCATCAATTTGGAAAGGCTGGTGCGCATCCAGCATATTGGGATAGGTTCCGCCGCCTTTTCTTTGGTCTGCCGTTACCAGATGCATTTGATCCTGCAATAATTTATAGGCGTGATTTCCGTCTAATAATCGCGCCCACCAGCATACTTTCCAGCCCATGGACCAGCCTGTAGATTCGTCGCCTCTGTAGTTTAGTGAATTTTTGGCAGCTTCAAATAATTCCGGTGTTTTGGTTGGTGAAATCTGATTGCTCGGAAACAGTCCGTACAAATGTGAAATGTGCCTGTGTTTGTCTTCCGGATTGTCCCAGTCTTCCTGCCATTCCTGCAACTGACTGTATTTCCCCACTTTCATCGGAGCCATTTTAGC
Source organism: Flavobacterium sp. ENC (assembly GCF_020991415.1). Taxonomy (GTDB): domain Bacteria; phylum Bacteroidota; class Bacteroidia; order Flavobacteriales; family Flavobacteriaceae; genus Flavobacterium. The sequence continues at coordinate 443,454 of NZ_JAJMOY010000005.1, forward strand.
CAGGGCCTCTTTTATTCTTTTGGTAAAATCAGCATCCGGTGCGACCAGATTCGAAGCTTCGATTACATGTGTAAACAAATCAAAAACCAATTGGTTGTCCATAGTCGTTCCGGAGGCAATTGTTGCTTTTCCGGTTCCTCCTGCATGTGTATTTTCCGGCGAGCTTGACGGGACTACCACCAGATATCCGGTATTAGGATCTATCATCATATAGTCTAAAAAGAAACTGGCCGCACCTTTCATCACCGGATAAATTTCTTCTAAATATTTTTTATCGCCTGTATACAAATATCTTTCCCATAAATCCTGCGACACCCAGGCACCACCCGTGGGCCACATTCCGGAAGCCGCCGAGTCTACCGGAGCGGTAACGCGCCAGATATCGGTGTTGTGATGCAAAACCCATCCGCTGGCGTTATACATAATTTTTGCGGTTTCATGACCTGTTACGCTTAGCTCTTTTGCCATCTGAATAAAAGGTTCGTGCATTTCCGAAAGATTAGTGACTTCGGCAGGCCAGTAATTCATTTCGGCATTGATATTTGTGGTGTATTTACTGTCCCAGGGCGGTGTCACCATATCGTTCCAAATCCCCTGCAAATTCGCGGGCTGTCCACCCGGTTGTGAGCTTGAAATTAAAAGATAGCGTCCGAACTGAAAATACAATGCTGCCAGTTGCGGATCAAATTGTTTCGGAAAGTCCCTGATTCTTTCGTTTGTTGGTTTCTTTATTGCTTCATTTTTCCCTAAGTCTAATGAAACCCTGTCGAAGAATTTTTGGTAAAACGCCACATGTGCTTTTTTAATTTCGTCAAAACTTTTCGGTAAAGCCTGTTCTAAATACGATTTGCTTTTGGCAATTTCATCACCCGTAACATCCTGATAGTTTTTGAAATTGGTGGCTATCGAAATATACAATGTCACTTCATCTGCTTTTTCAATGCTTAAAATTCCGTTACTGGCGTTTATTTCACCGCCTTTGTTTTGAGCAGTAAGTCTTCCCTGAAATTTTACTTTTCCTTTTACATTTTCAAAATTCGTCCCTAATCCCGAAAGTATAATTTGATTTCCTTCTGTTGATGCTACCGTTTTATCGATCGGACTGTTCATAAAGATGTTACAGGTAATTTGTCCCGGCTGGCTGGCCGTAAGCTTCACCGCAATCACCTGATCTGAAAAGGCCGTAATGATTTCTCTTGTAAATTCTATGCCATTTACTTTGTATTTTACTTTTGCCGTGGCATCGCCAATATTTAAATCCCTGTAATAATCGGTATATTTTTGATGTCCCGGAAATGAAATATAAACGCTTCCAAAAGTCTGATACGGCATGCCGTCATTGGTCTGTGACATGATATCCTGCGTCGCCAAATCCTGGGCTTCATCAAATTTTCCATCAAAAATCAATTGACGAACGATTGGCAAAGCTTTAATTGATTTGGAATGTGCATTGCTATTCGGAGAACCCGCCCAGATGGTTTCTTCATTCAATTGAAGTCTTTCCACAGCAGGATCACCAAAAACCATTGCGCCCAGACGACCGTTACCTAAAGGCAAAGCTTCGTTCCAGATGGCTGCCGGTTTATCGTACCATAATTTCAGGTCGCTGTTACTTTGTGCCGTTGCAGCAAACGAAACAATTCCAAAACAAATCGCAGTTATTTTATTTCTTAACTTCATAGTATATATTTTTTTGCCACGAATTACACGAATTGGCACTAATTTCTCTTTTAATTTTTATTTCAATTTCACCAATTTATTTTGCTAATCATTAAAATCTGCTAAATCTGCGTGTAAAAAAATTACTCTCGCAGATTATGGAGATTAAAAAATCCTTCTAATCTTTTAATCTATGGCAAAAATTTAATTCGTGTAAATTAGTGTAATTCGTAGCAACCCTTTCTTGCTTCTTGTTTCTTATTTCTTAACCTCGTAAATTTTATTGTTCTTCTCGCCAAACATTTCATATAATTTGTTGATATCTTTTAAAGCATTCGCCGGTAATTTTTCGCCTTTATCTCCAAAAACAAACATTTTTTCTTTCGGTTCTATCACCACAGTTGATTCGTCGATTTCGCCTTTTTGATTTTGCACTTTTTTCAAATCCAAACTTAAATATTTGGCCATGAACGGATATAAAGCCATACGCTTTGAAACTCCAAAATCATGTCCTTCGTTTGCAAAATGAGCATTTTCGACCAAATCTTTTTTACCGTATAAGCCGTAAGTTCTCTGAATAAAAGGAAATTCAAGTTCCGGAACGGCAAGTGTCCAGTCTTTTCCATCGGAAACAATCAGCTGTGGTTTGGGGGCCATCATTGCAGAAATTTCAGCATTGTTGGTTCCGTTTCCGCACAAGTGAATCCCGCGTCCGCTTTCGCAGGGACAGCCACCTGAAAAATGAGAAGAAACCATGACAACCGGAGCTGAAACGGTAATCCTGTCATCCAAAGCAGCCAAAAACATCGTGTGCGAACCGCCGCCTGAACCACCGGTCACGCCAACACGTGACATATCTGCATTTTTTACGGTTGCCAGATAATCTAATAATCGTATCCCGCTTAAAACCTGAACGGTCGATGCAATGCTGTTTCTGTGTGTTTCTTCCGGAAACTGAAGTAACGATTCTCCCCAGGCAAATAAATCGTAACTGACTACAATTGCCCCCATTTTGGCTAAAACTGCACAACGTAACTGTTCGTCTTTTCTATATCTCCCATCTCCGAAATGACCGTCAGGCGTTAGGATAATTGCTGCTTTTTTGTTTAAAGGATAGGGTTTGTAAATGGAACCTGTTACATAAACTCCCGGCAGAATTTCCAATCCGATATTTTCAATACTATAATCTTTATAAATTCTTTTTGGAGTTAAAAGTGGTTTAGACTTTGGCATTGGGGGAGCCTTGTCTAAACCAAATGAAGTGATCATACAAGCTTTTAACTCTTTTTTGCGTTTTTCCCAATCGTCCAGATTGGTGTACAAATTGGTCAAATAAGACAGTCGTTCTTTTCCTTTGTCTACAGATACTTTATGGTTTTCATATTTTCTTATGATGTAGGTTCCGTCGGGTTGTTTGAAATACATCAGCTCAAACGGAGCCAGGATATTCGTTAAGGAAACAGCCAGATTTCCCGGTTCGATTCGCCAATCGGCATAGTCTAATTCTTTCCCTTTTAGTAAACCTCTGTCGTCATTGATCTTGACCTTAAAAACAGTTTCAATTTTGTTTAGTGTTTCCGAAACCGGTTTTCTGAAATTAGTATCGGAAGTGCTTTGCGCATTTGAAAATGTCAAGGCAAAAATTGCCGTTACGATAGCGTATTTAATATTTTTTAAATTTTTCATTTCGTATTGTTGAGATTGGTACGCGGATAACGCCGATTCGCTAAAGCGAAAGCACCGATTTACGCGGATTTTTATATTTGATAGCGAAAAAAATCCGTTTTTATTCGTGTGATCCGTGTATCATTTTGCATTATAATTTTATCCTATTTTTTGAATTGCCTCCTGCTTTAGAGGAAAATAATATAATTTTTAAACCGGCTTTAGCCTAATCTATTAATTTTGCTAAAGCCTTGTGACTTGTCGATTTTCGACCTCCAGTTAAAACTGGAGGCTATTCAATTTTTATAACTAACCGAATAAAAAAATCTGTGATAACCAGTATTCTCAGCCAAATCCGTGTATTATTTTATATTTTGCATTCGATTGTATATTTTCCTGATCCTAATTTTAAATTCTCTGTTGATTTTCCGTTTACTTTTACTTCCGGATTTTTATCGGTCGGCAATTTTATTGTTGCTGAGGTATTGGCCGGGATCTCCACTTTCAAAATTAATTTTCCATCCTTTTTCTCCCAGGCCGAAGCAATTTTTCCATAGATGGATTGATATGTTGCTTTTACAAAAGTCATATCTCCTACCATTTCCGGCTGAATAAAGAAATGTTTAAATCCGGGGTTTGCATCGTCTGGCACAATTCCTGCCAAACTCCGGTAAAACCATTCTTCAATCTGTCCCATCATAAAATGATTCCATGAATTTCCTTTGCGAGGATCCCATTGTTCCGTTAAGGTTGTCAATCCAAATTTGATCTGGAAACCATAACCCGGTGCATCGTAATGATTGTTCATTTTATACATTGTTTCGTTTTCTCCGTTTCGGGCCAACGCCTGAAATAAATAGCGATTTCCAACATCGCCTGTAGTCAGTCTGTCTCCTTTGGCTTTTATATCTGCCACTAAATTCTGCAGTACTGCTGCTTTGTATTGCGGTGCTACAATATCCATAAAAACGGGAACGGCATTACTAAACTGACTGCTGGTTCCGTATTGTTTGGTTGCTTCGTTGAAAAACGCATCGTTGAATGCTTTTTTAATATCAGAAGTTAATTTTTCGTACTTCTCTATATCGTCGATTTTGTTGAGCAATTTTGCGGCCTTTGCCACCAGACTTGCTCCATAAAAATAATGAGAAGTTGCCGAAAGTGCAATCGGACTGTTTTTCGAATATCCTGCCGCATGCGTTCCGTAATCGTACCAGTCACCCAATCCGTGCGAAACGATATGATTTTTCGAAGTCGTGGTCAGGTAATCCACATAGCTTTTCATAACTGGGTAATATTTTTCGATTAAGGAAGAATCCCCATAATATTCATAATACATCCAAGGTAAAATAACTCCTGTTACACCCCATTCCGGAGAATCGGTAAAATCACCGCCAAAGATTACATACTCGGGAACAATAGTCGGAATCAGGCCGTTTTCGCGCTGTGAGTCTGAAATGTTCTGCATGATTGCAGGAATATAACTTTCCAGATTATAATTGAACATTAATCCCGGGCCATTCAAGTGAACTTCTTCCAGCCAGCCTAATTTTTCACGCTGCGGGCAATCGGTGAAAACACTTTGAAAATTGCTTTTTATTGAATTATTGATGAGCTCGTGTGTCTTGTTGAAAATCTCATTGGAAGACTCAAAAGTTCCTGCTTCGCCAGCCGAATTATAAATGAAATTTGATTCTAAATAGACAACCGTCGGGAAGTTTTCGTTTTTCGTTTCCTTGTAATTAATGTTTTCTATCTGAATGTACTGAAATCCGTAATAACTGAATTTTGGCTGCCATTCTTCAACACCTTGCCCCTTTAAAGTATAGTCGTAGTAGTAAGGTTTCCCGGATCTGCCCTGACCTACAGTTCCCTCATCATTTAATCCTTCCCCTACCCAGATCCGAACGGTTTGTCCTTTTTTTCCTTTGACTTTAATGGTTGGAAAACCGGAAAGATTTTGTCCCATGTTAAAAACATAAGTATCTGTTTTCGGCTGTTTGAATTCTTTTACATCAAACTTTTTCTGAATCGTAACCGGCGGAGCAGTCTGCGCTTTCAGATTTCCTTTTGGTGCTTCCTGAAGGACTACTTTTTTCCAGTGGGCGTCTTTAAATCCTTTTTTGTTCCAGCCTTCCTGCTCTAAATTGGCATTGTAATCTTCGCCTCCGAAAATGCTGTTGAACGTAATCGGGCTTTTGCTGTATTTCCAGCTTTCGTCTGATTTAATGATTTGTTCCGAGCCGTCTTTGTACACCACTTTCATCTTAAAAAACAAAGTCGGCGGCCCAAAACTCACAAAAAACTTCGCGTATCTTTCGGCAACCATATTGTACATTCCGTTTCCTAACAGAACGCCAATCACATTCTCTCCGTTTTGCAATTCATTGGCAGACAACTCATACGTATTGTAATTGACTGTTTTATCGTAATCTGTCCACAGTGGTGCGAATTCGCTGTTACTGATTTTTTTTCCGTTAATGGTTAGTTCATAATGTCCTAAACCTGAAATATAAACGAAGGCTTCTTTAATTTCTTTTTTTAGTTCGAAAGGTTTGCGAAGGATAATACTTCTGCGCGACAAAGAATCTGAAGCATTAATGATGGCTTCTTTTCGCTCTTTTTTGAAAGTTGCCGTATGGTAATTTCTGCCTTCCGGCAAATGACTGTCGGCTTTTGTAATGGCACCAATCCAGATTGGATTTAGATCTGATGCGGAAGGTGCTATTCTAAACGAAGCTGTTCTGCTCCATTTGGAAACTTTGTTCTCCTGATCCCAGATTCTGACTTTCCAGAAATATTTATTTTCTGTTTTTAATGGATGTCCGTTATACGAAATTTGAAGATTTTTGTTTGAAATCACTTTACCGCTGTCCCAGCTATCAGCTTCATTTTTTTGAAGTTTTTCCGCTGAGGAAGCTACTAAAATCTGATAGGCATTTTGGGAGACATTCCGTTTTTCAGAAGTTAACTGCCAGCTTAATCGTGGCTGGTTCTGCACTACAGCCAATGGATTTTCAGCCTTTTCGCAGGTTAAATGCACAACAGCAGTTTGCCCCTTCGAAATGAGGGTGACTAAAAGGGTGATTGTTACCAGTATGTTTTTAAAAAACTTCACGTTATAATTTTTAGTTCGTAGAAACCCAAAAAGTTTTAAAAACCTGTCGGGTTTGATTGCGTATCTAGTTTAACTTTTTCGTCACCAATGATTTAATATTAAATACTGCTTCCGGAATTAGTTTACCCGTATCCGGTAAATCGGTAAAATCCGGTGTGTCAGGTTCAGTATCAGCATTGGGTGTGTACCGCTGCTCGCCCGTGCGGAACATAATGCGTGAAATGCCGTCAACCGGAGCATAGAATATTTTAGCACTTTCTTTACCGTCATTTACTTTTACAGTATACGAACGGGAAGTGACGTCTAATTTAACTGTTATAGTATATTCTTTTCCTGCTTCATATTTTGTAATTCCACCTAAACGGGCACCATTTTTCGCTTTCAGTTCTCCATCGGAATCGAATACCAATCGAATAGCCGGAAGTCCCTGCTTATTTTGAAATTCAACCTGCAGCAAACCGTGATTGTTTTGTTCCGGCATTACGGTAAAAACGGCTTCCATTTTTTCTGCAAACGGAATTACACGTTCTGCACGCGAATAATCAAAAGCATCCTGATCCCTTAAAGTTAACCATTTTTTTCCGTCTGTTTTCTTTTCGATTTTGGCGGAAGCCCACGAAAGGTCGTACGTATTCCATACTTTTAATTCTTCTCCGTCGGGAAGAGTATTAAAAACGTCATTTGCATTTTCGGTCACTGTCGAAATTACGGGAACCGGAATCGAGGCCACCCAGATGTCTTCTTTATTCATGCTGTACCCTACCCAAATTTTTCCGTCGGGTGGTGTACCGTCTTTTTCGGTTATACCACGAACATATTGCGGGCCGGCAGATTTATAGTTTCCGCCATATCGCATCGGACTGATCTCTCCGTGAACCAATAATAAATCCTTATAATTCAGGCCGTCATCACTGGTAGAAATCGCAAGCGGCCAACGGTATTCGGATGGATTGTAAACTGTTGCGTATTTATTATCCGATGTTTTTTGTCCCCAGATTTTAGCATTGCTGTTGACAAAACCAGGCGCACGCAAAGGCATATAGTCCCAGGTTTTTCCACCATTTTTACTAATGGAGGTCAGGGCGTGTTTCCATAAACCCACGACATTTCCGTTAGGCAAATGATAATAACTAAAGGCTTTGTATGGCTTTTGCAACGGAATCAATTCATCGTCACGATCGGCTTCTTCTACCCATTGCTGTAAAACCAAAGGTTCCGAAAGAATTTCTTCGCAGGCTTTTAGGAATCCTTTGTCTTTTGCTTTGGTATAAAACGGAAAGGCTGATTTTGATTTATCCCAGCTTTTATTGTATCTGATGAAATAGATTTCTCCGAAACTACCGTCTTTTTTAATTTCACGAATCACGCGTCCAATCCCTTTTCCGTCATTCGGATCGTCTTTTTTATCCATTGCAATTCCGTAATATGCTAAGGCAAAAAGGCGTTTGTCTTTTGAGGTATAAAATCCCATTCTTTGGTGCATAATGGCATCAAGGTTTTTGGAAATGCCTTCAACACCTTCCTTTTTCCATCCGTCAGGAATATGGTAAATCGGGAAAATAACCTGAGGTTTTGTCCAGCTTATACCGTCTTTCGAAGTCATTAGTAAGGTCTGGCTTGGCGGAATATGTTCTCCGGTCGGATCGCTTAAATAATGCAGGTAGAAGGTGTTGTTCCAATACGCCATCATGGGCTGGTGATTATAGGTCCAGCCAAAACCATCTGCTTTTTCGGGATGTTCACGGCTGGCACGCATAATCTGCGTGGCGTGAACCCCAACTGCCGGACTTAACTGCCCGTGATGGTAATCTATATTCGAAAGTGTTTTACCAACATACCGCACGGTGTCGTTTTGGGCCATAGCAGAATTTACTAACCCGAAAGTCAACAGCACAGTTAGTGAGGAAACGATTTTTATTTTTTGTAAAGCAATCATTCTTTTTTACTTTTTTTTGAAAATTCTAACGAATAAAATCTTCATCCTATCTGCATGATCTGCTCAATCTGCGAGCTAATTTTTTCTCCCGCTGATTTGGCAGATTTGGCAGATTTTTTTTTATTTATTTGATCTGTGAAACCTATGGCACGAATGATTGGTTTTTATTTTTTGGAAAGCAATCATTTTGATATTTTCTTTAAACCTGACAGGTTTTAAAAACCTGTCAGGTTTGCGTTGAAACTTCTATTTTCTCTCCATTAAACCTTTTAAAACGTCTTCTGAAATTGTGGTTATTGTTCCGTGTTTGTGACCTTCCGGAAGACTTATTTTTGAAGAAACATCTTCAAAATGAACAAAATCTGAAGTCGCTGAGGCTTTATAATTTTTCTCGCCGTAATTGTCGTAATAGATCAGCCATTTGTTATCCACTTTTACAACCGTCGGCCCTTCTGATAAATGAGCGCTAAAAGGTTCAGAACTTTTTCCGAATGGTCCTAAAGCCGATTTTCCGAACGCTACTTTTATGTTTCGCATGGGTCTGGTGTTGTCTTTCAGCACCAAAACATACTCTTTTTTGCCTTTCTTGACAATGACACAATCAATGACACTAAAGCCGGGTTCGTAATATAGTTTGGCAGGGGAGAACGTTTTAAAATCTTTGGTGGTTACATAATACATCCGGTGATTATTTTTCTCTTCTTCCTGTCCTTTTTCAAATCGAAACGGAATCGTTGATGCCCAGATAATTATGTATTCTTTTTTGACGTCATCGTAAAAAATTTCCGGTGCCCAGACGTTTACCACTTCCGGTTCGTTTTTCATTACCGGAATATATTCTTGTGGAGACCAGTGCATTAAATCTTTAGAACTCGCATATCCGAAACCATTTCCGCCTTTCCAGTCTGTGGTCCAGACTAAATGATACGTATTATCGGCACCTTTTACGATGGACGGATCCCGCATGATTTTACTGGCTCCGATTTCCGGTTTCAGAAAGGATCCTTCCAGTCCTTTCCAGGTATAACCGTCTTCACTGTAGGCCAGGTACAATCCTTCTGTAGCAGGTTCCCTAAAAGAAGTAAAAAGATATATTTCTTTCTTTTTCTGAGCATAGCTTACGGCAATAAGGGCAAGGCATATCAGGGTTACTATTTTTTTCATGGCTGTTCTGAAATTGCTTTTTTATCTAAGGCTGCGCCTTTTTTTACAATGGTATTTACATTATTGAATACATTGTTTTTCAGGTAAATTCCTTTTGTTTCTTTTCCGTCGGCTTCCATAAAAATATCTGTTGCAGTAAAAGGAAAATTGTTATTGATCATCATATTGGAAACATTATCCAGTTTAATCACCGGAACTCCTTTTATCGGTGTTGAGGAACCTGTGTTGTCTAAAATGAGATTTTTTGAATCTGATATTTTGAAGGAAGAACCCACTGAAGCATTGATTTTTACATCATGAAATTCTACCTCTGTTGCCGTATTCACCGTAAAACCTTCTTTGGCATCCATGTTTATATTCGAAAATGTAATGTTTTGAATGGGCATTTCCTTGATTCCTAAAATAGAAGCTGCTTTGTTTACATTCGATCCTGTGATATTACTCATGTGAATATTTCTGAAAATGGGCGTTTTCTCGGTTACCGGTTCTTCTTTGGTGTCTTTGTCATAAAAAAGGCTCAGTACAATGGCTTCTTCCTTAATGTTTTTCATGACAATATTATCCACTCGAATATCTTCAACAACCCCGCCTCTTCCCCGAGCCGATTTGATACGGATTCCTCTGTCTGTCCCGTCAAAAACACAATTAGAAATCGTCACTTTTTTAATTCCGCCGGACATTTCGCTTCCAATCACAACACCTCCGTGACCACTTAACATGGTGCAGTTGGTGATGGTCACATTTTCTGTAGCTCTTGCATATTTACGGCCGTCTCTGTCTCTTCCTGATTTTATCGTGATGCAGTCATCTCCAACGCTGATGTGGCAATTTGAAATATGAACATTTTTACACGAGGATGGATTGATTCCGTCTGTGTTAGGCGAATGCGGATTGAAAATCGTTACTCCCGTTATCGTGACATTATCGCAAAACTCCGGGTTTATCGTCCAGAAAGGTGAATTTTGAAAGGTTACACCTTCTACCAATATATTTTTACAATTGTAGGTCTGGAAAAAAGAAGGCCTGAAAAACTTTTTATCGATGGTTCTTTTGTAATACGGTTCTGTAAATAATCCTTTATTTTGTTCCTCCCACATTTTTTGGTATTTGGTCAGTGGTAAAGGCTCTTTGGCGGTTTCAATGCGATAGACTTCATTCCACCATGCTTTTCCCTGTCCGTCGATTACCCCTCTTCCTTTTATGGTAATATTTTCGGCATCTTTTGCATAAAATAAGGGCGAAAAACTCTGCATCACAATTCCTTCATAACGCATTTCTACAAAAGGCAGGTAATCATCAAAATTATCGGAAAATTTCAAAAGCGCACCCGAATCCAGATAAATGGTGATGTTGCTTTTTAATTTTAAAGCACCTGTTAAATATTCCCCTGCCGGAAAGAAAATGGTTCCACCTCCCTTTTGAGAAGCTTTTTCAATGGCTTTCTGAATGGCGTCTGTACAAATTATTCCTTTGTTGTTGCCGCCTTCGTTTAGGATATTCAGCCAGCCATCATTTGCAAAGGCTGCGTTGAAAGTTATAAAACAAAGAATGATTAGTATATTTTTCATGGTTTTATGCTTTTTGGTTTCACGCAGATGGAGCAGATTGCGCGGATTTTTTATTTTTTTGCTATCCTGTTTAAACCCGACAGGTTTTAAAAACCTATCGGGTTAATCGTTACTTATTTGACTTCAAAATCAAGACCCAGTCGTTTCCATCTGCTTTATTTCCGGATGGCTGAAACTCCTTTGCTCCTTTATTTTCAACAGATCCGATTTTTGTTTCTTTTCCGTTTCTGGGATTGTACCAGCTTGCGGTTACTTTATTGCCGGCAATTTTCCCCATATTGAGTAGAATTTTTCTACCGTTGTAGGTATAAATTAAGGCGTATTTTTCTCCTCGTGTTGCAATCAGGTAATCGTATTTCTCGCCCTGGTTTGCAATCAATGTCTGGTCCGGAACTCTTTCTAAATACGGAAAATCCAGCATTAGTTTTTTAAGAAATACCATTTGTCCGGCTCCGGGTGCGTTGATCGCGTATGTCCATATTTCCTTGTTTCCGTAAGCAGGTTTATCACCTTTTCGGAACATTTGCATGACGGCATTATGCCCGTACGTATAGCCTGCTGCTCCTGCAAAAACGGACCAATAGCCGTAACGTCTTACATCATTGGCGGTCCACTTTGGCTGTAAGGTATCGTGCAGACCATGCGGAATTCCTTCGTAAGAGGGTTCTCCGTCCAGTGTGGGTTTGGCTGGTTTTAATTCGTAGTCTCTTTGAACGAATTTATAGTTGTCTTCTTTAAAAGATCCTGCCAGTGTATCCTGATCGTACCTGCGGTGACCGGACTGGAACATATTAAAATCCAGCCATTTCTCGTTGTGATAGTTTTCAGAAGAATCGGTTCGGCCGAAAGGATGAAACGTCACCAACTGATCCGGATTACTGGTTTTCAGGGTACTTCCAATTGTATTCCAGATGTCTGTGAATTCGTTTCCGTGTGTGTCTCCGCCATTTAACCAGATAATGTTGGTTCTGTTTTTGTAGCGGTCTGCTAAAAATTGGGCATATTGTTGTGCCTGTTCTTTGCTGACTTTATTTCCTTTTGAAACATTGGTTCCCCAAACCGGGACCATAGCCACATAAATTCCGTTTTTCTGAGCAACGTCCAGCGTATAATCTACGTGATCCCAATAATCATATTCCTGTGGATTACTAAAATTATTCCCTGCTGTCGTCAATGGTTTCGAAACATCTTCATTTACCAAAGCTTTATCTCCATAAATGTTTGTTACATTCAGCGAATGCAAAACCATAACCTGAACCACATTGAACCCTTTTTCTTTTCGATCCTGAAAATATTTCGTTACGCCTTCCCTGTCCAATTTCCCGAAAGTCAGCCAACCGGTATCGCCAAGCCAGAAAAATGGTTTTTGATCTTCGGTGACAAAATAATGATGATTTTCTGATACTTTAATTTTTGGTAATTTCCGGGCAGACTGAGCATATCCGTTACAGGCTACTATCAGTAAGAGGCTTATAATAAATACGCTGTGATATTTTGGCTTATGGATCATTTTATGCTGTTTTGAATTATGTTTTATGGTGGATCGCGGGTTTAACGGATTGCACGGGTTTTCGCTGTTTTTTTATTTCTCGCAGATTTAGTTTTAATTTTTACGCTTTAGTTTTAATGGTGTTAGCTTAAATCCGTTTCGCCTGTGCGATCTGTGGCTAATTTCTTTTTAGTATGAATAGTACTTTTTCTTTAATTTCAATTTTCGGAATTACGATTTTTTTACCTCCGCTGATGTTTGCTTTTTTCGTTAAAGCTCCTGTCGAAGCGTTAATGGCATATACTTCAAAGGTGCCTTTGTAACCTGCTAAGTCAACTGACACATCCTGATCGTTTTTCAGATAAAAAAGATAACTTTTCCCTTTGTTTTCCAATGTCCAAACTGCATCTGAAAAAGTATTTCCTTCCACGGGTTTCATTTCGGAAAGTGCTGCATAAAACTGCTGCAATTCAATTGTTGGAATGTTGGGCAATGAAGCTCCTGCCATTAAAACAGCCCATCCAAATCTTGAAGATGCATCGGTCGAATACAAAATCACTTTTTCAGGATAGGGATCACGGTATTCCCGAATGGCACGATACACCTGATTTTCGGTTTCTTTTCCTGTTTTCAGTTTTCTTGCATGCTGACGGGGTGCTAAATTCACCCCGCCTTCCGGGGCATATGCTGTGCCGTCTTCTTTGTAATACCAATATCTGATATCGATTACGTCAACTGTTTTTACTCTTTTGGCATCTTTTAAAACAGCATCCTGTACGTCTTTAGTGGCACTTAAACCAATAAGTCCTTTTTTACCGGTTTCATCTTTCCATTTCTGAACTTGATCCAGCCAGAATTGCATAAATTCTAACGGCCCCGTATATTCGGCACTTGTCAACTGAATGACATTACTGTTATCCTGAAAATTCTCTAATGATTTACGAATAAATCCCTGATGTAATTTTCTTCGCTGTGGATTATTAATATCATAAAACTGCTCTGCCATAAAGATCCTTTTGTCTCCTGCATAGGGCGGCGGTTCCGGAAAACCGGTGCTGTTGATATTGTTTGCCGAACGCCAGGGTGAACTTGCCCAATGGGCTCCGGCTTCTAAAATATTATGCTGAAAATATTGCTGGTTGATTAGCAGCTGCCCGTTTGTTTCTGCGAGATTCGCGAAAGACGCCAGACGGTTCCAGTACCAATCGTTGAATTTGGTCAGGTCATATTTACTCAGGTGATCCCATGCTAAATCCTGTCCGCTTCTGGCAAAGGGCTGCTCATAATACGGAGGCCATGCATCGGCATCGATACGGCGAACACGTTCGTGATCATCCATTCTTCTGTCGTACCATAGGCCGTAATTGTGTTCCAGCGCGATCGTATGATTCGTTTTCAGATAATCCACTACTTCCTCTATTTGGTCTGTAAGTCCGGTTCCGGTTCTTCCCGGCACAAAACGTGTCACGTGTGGCAGTGATTTGGTTACATCATTATCTAAAAGACTTCCTCTCCACCAGGCCGTATTCATTTGTTTTCCGGCGATAAGTTTTCCTTCAAAAGTAAGCAGGCCGTTTTCGGATTTTATTTTTGAAGCTGAATCTGTTGTTTTATTCGCTGCTGCAATTTTTAAATCATCTGCATTTTTAAGTTTTGAATTGACGGTATTTATCGGATTTGACTTCGACGCTTCTGCAATCCATTCCGGTAAACTCATTGCTGTTTTTACTGAATTTTGAGTCAATTCTTTGGCAACCTCAACCGTTGGACTTGATGAAGGTTCTGAGCCCAGATCGTAAATGAAAGGTTTTACGGGAAGTGTACCGAGACGGCTTTCTAATTTGGTATAGAATAAACTTCTTGGACTAATATGTCCGTTTACATCTTTCCAGATTCCGTTTCCTGCAAATTGTCCCCAGACTCCAAATGCCCAGTTAAGCGCTGTCGGCGGACTGTAACATTCTATTTTCGACGCTGATGATTCCCAGATTACAGAATTGGCCGCTGTCCATCCTGCGCCTCTTCCGCCTTGTTCCCTGTTGTTGTAACTTAATGCTTTTCCGTCAATGTTTACGATATCGAATAAAACTCCGGTTGCCCAGCTTCCGATTGCGCCACTATTTTCATAAGGCAAATGCGATTCACATTGTACAAATACATTCGGGCCTGCCGTACCAAAACCTCCAACTGCAAAATCATGATATCCGTATTCGGAATAACAGCGTTGAAATAAGGTCTGCTGCCCTTCTGTGTAAAAAGTATAACGCCTGAAAGAAGCAATTTCAGAAACCGGTTCTGTTGCTATACAATCCTCCACTGTGATTTGCTGTGTTGTTTTTAAAAGGGTAACGGCTCCTCCTGCAAAATGCTTAAAATTAACTTGTCTTACCCAGGCATTTCTGGCATTTTCAATACTAATGGCCTGCCATCTGTGCTCTTCGTCTTTTGGGTTTGACGCATTAAAAGTCGATTTTATTAAAATATTTTCGATTCCGTTTTGCTCTGTTCTTCCCGGCCAGGAATAGGAAATTACTTTTGCCGTAGCATATAATTCGTTTAAAGCCATCGTTAACGGGGCATCAAGCGTAATTTCATTCCCTTTGATATTGGTGATAACCCTGTTCCAGTTCATATCCCAATCTCCTTTTTTCCATCCGATCCAGGAAGTTTCTCCGCCAAAATCCTGCATTTTTAGTTCCCTGATCCAGTTATCAGTTAATGGATTACTGACGATAATTTCATCTGAAACTTTTAATTTTGACGCATTTTTAAGCTGAATTTTTTGTGTTCCTAAAGGAAAGAAGCCATTTGCCAATTCGAAAGTCTCCTTGTATTTTCGATCATCTGTTCCCAGAATTCTGATTAAGGCTTCTCTTTCTAAGCCTGTTCCTAAAAGAATCGTTCCTTCTTCGGTGTTCCCGCTTCCACGAAGTACTACTCCGGATTTTCTGATGTATAAGGTTCCTTTGATTTTGAATGTGCCTTTATCTAAAAGAACCGCACCGCGAAAACCGGCTTGGTCCGGCTTTAGAGTACTGACATAATCGATCGCAGTTTGTATTTTTTGGGTAGCATCTTCTTCTTGTTTTGGGACAAAAATTTTATTCTCAGGATTCGGAATTGCTTTTTCTGATGAACGGTATCCGGCAAAAGAAAAATCAGGAATCCGGTTTCCTAACTGATCTGCCGTAAAAGAAAGTTTCCCTTCTTTGGTTTTGACAATATCCGGAAAAGTGTTTTGTCCAGCCATCGCACTGCTAAAAAGCAATACAAAAAGGAACAAACCGATTTTATCTTTTGGAAGAAAAATGATATTTTTTAGCTGGATAAAATTCACTTTATTATAATTTTAGAATGAAAACTGTGTTTTTTGTTTCAGGTTTCAAGTTTCAGGTTTCAAGTTTCAAGTTTCAGGTTAAAACTGTGACTGAAAACCGCGACTCACTTCTTTACTGTAATAATCCTTTTGACAATTTAGATAATGTATCGGTATTATTTTCAGTTTTTGTCCAGTCGATTTTTTCTTTTGGATCAATTCCGTTAAAATATTTCTCGATATTGGTATATCCGTCACCGTTTGAATCCTTGTTTGCATCAGAGGCATCGTTTGGATTCAGTCCGTATTTTTTCTCCCAGTTGTCGGGAATTCCGTCATTATCAGAATCTTTATAGGCTTTTCCTTTGTACTCGGGATAACCTCCTACTTGTTCGATACTGGTGATTATTCCTTTTTTATAAGAATCCGCAGGAAGTCTTCTTTTAATGAATTCCTTTCCAATAGCATTCTCCAAGCCATCTTTCGATTCTATTTTTCCGGTTCTCACCTGTTTAATTATTCTTTCGTCTACAGCATCTCTTTTTGGTAAAGTCGCCCCAACATTATTCAGGACAAATTCATACGCTTCTTCTGCTTTCATGATCGTAATGTGCGGCATTGAAAATGGTTTCGGCTGTCGGATGCTTTCTAAAAAAGATTTAGTCTGTTCTGCAGAAAGATCTTCCAATTGCACTCCTCCATTCCAGTTATCCGCTGTAACTTCAGGTGAACCAGCCATATAATTGCCCGCTACATAAGCCCTTCCGTATTGTTTCGGTTCGATATAACCTGATTCCGGTTTTACGATTCTGTGCGCAATAGGCTGATCTGTTGGCGTAATAGGCCCGGGTTTGAAATAATTGTTGATGATGTTCAGCATCGAACGATAATCGCCACCGTCTAAAGTACGATTCCACCAATTGAAAATCACATTATTCACAAAATTAAAATCACCATACATTCCGATAGAAGCGTTTCTTGAAATATTATCGGCCCATAAATTCCTCATAAAGGTACTGTTTAATCCACCAATCGTGCTTCCAAAAGCGTGATTGTAAGTATCTAAGCCTTCTGATGAAATAGTATTCTGGATGGTAATATTGCAAGCCGGTAATTTTTCTAATTTAGATTTTTCGTTGGCCTGAAACTGATGTCTGTAAAGGGAAATATTTTCGTCTAATCCCCAGCTAACAGAACAATGATCGACAATAATATTCCCAATCGGATTCCCGCCAAGCGCATCATCTCTTCGGGTGACTTCGGTTGCACCGCGTCTGAAACGCATGTGTCTGATGATTACGTCGTGCGTGTCTATTTCCAATGTTTCACCTGCAATGCAAATTCCGTCACCCGGAGCAGTCTGACCTGCAATGGTTACGTAAGGCGCACGCATGCTGATTCTTTTCTGCAATCTGATAATTCCGGAAACATTAAACACAATTGTTCTTGACCCCACTGCTTCACAGGCTTCCCTGAAGGTTCCTTTTCCGCTGTCTTCTAAACTGGTGACTACAAAAATCTTTCCTCCGCGGCCACCCTGCGTAAATGCTCCTCCGCCTTCTGCTCCCGGAAATGCGGGAATAGCTGCCTGTACAAAATCTTTAGGGTAGGAAGCCCAAGGTAAATATGGTTTTCCTTGTTTGGCTTCTTCCTGAATAATAGCCGCATTGCTGACCCATATTTCATGAAGCCTTTTTTCTTCATCGGCTAAAAGGGCATCGGCTTTTTCCTGAACCGGTTTTGGGATGACAGGATATTGTGCGTAGGCTGATGAAACTAAAGAACAAAATGACAATGCCAAAAATGTTCTTTTTAAAGTACGGCTGGGAAAATTATTTTGCATGAGAATATAATCAGATTGTTTAGTTTTCGATAGAGACCTGACAGGTTTTAAAAACCTGTCAGGTCTCAGTAGAACTTAATTTTTTGCTTTTTGCTTTTCTCGTTCCTCAACACGTTTATGCCAATCAGCACTTTCTTTGTTCAGATCGTAACCCTGCTTTGATAAATAATTATTGATTCTTCCTTTGTATTTACCAAACCAGCCGTGTTTTTCTTTAGAAGATCCTCCGTCCATTGCATGCTCTCTCGCTTCAACAAGAGCTTTATAAATATAGTCTTTTTGTCCGGCTGTTAAATTGGGAAGCATGTCCTGATAGCCCGCATAGGTAATAGGCAGCACTCCGTAGGTCATTCCGTCTTTTACCTCAGTGATTTTTTCTTCGGTCAGTTGAGTCCCTAATTTTTTCAGATAGGCTTTGTGTAATTTTTCTATGGACTGGTCTGCCTTTTCTTTTAGTTTATCAATTTTCTCATTTTGCTTTTCTTTTGATAAACTGCTGTTGTCTTTCAGTTTTTTGATTTCAGCATCTCTTGGATCCTGAATAGCGCTTAAATCTCTGAATTGCTGAGCTACTATCTCTGTTACTGCTTTTTCTTTTTCAATATTATTCAACGCTAGTTTGGCAACAATTTTTGCCGCTCTTTCGTTGGTAACTTTGATGTATTCGGGATCTGAATGTTGTTGCGCAATACCGGTACAAAATACCAGTAACAGGATCAGAACACTTTTATTTTTGATTGATTTCATTTTAATAAAGAATTATTAATTGCAATGCTTTTTGTGAAAATCTGTATAAACTGCGAGCTAAATTTTTCTCTCGCAGATTTAGCAGATCAGGCAGATTTTTTTTTAATTATTCTTGTAAAGACTTGGTTAGCGTTTCGTGATTGTTGCTCAGGTCTTTCCAGTCTGTCTTTTGGTTTGGATCTGTACCGTTGATGTACTCTTCGATATTACCATAACCATCGCCGTCGGTATCTAACTTTGCATCAGCGGCATCATTCGGATTTAAACCGTGTTTTTTCTCCCACTTGTCCGGCATACCGTCTTTGTCTGTATCTGTATACGGTTTTCCTTTGTATTCCGGATATCCTCCTACCTGCGAAATATCGGTGATAATTCCCTGTTTGTAGGAATCCATCGGTAAGCGTCTGTGTTCAAACTGATAGAAAGTTTTTTTCTCTAATCCTTTTGCGTATTCAGGAACTCCGGTTTTAACGGTTCTAACAATTCTTTCGTCTACTTTATCTCTGATTGGCAAAGTTGCCCCTACATTTTTAAGTACAAAGTCATACGATTCTTCAGCAGTCATGATTTTGTTGAACCAGGGCATTGGAAATGGCCTGTCGCTTTTCATTTTATCGAAATACGTTTTCGCTTCCTCATACCCCATTAACTCTCCTTTTTTGTTTTCAATCTGAACTCCGCCGTCCCAGTTGTCTTTAGTAACTTTTTCGTTATTATTGATAACATTTCCGTTTACATAGGCTCTTCCAAATACCATATAAGGCAATTTGCTTCTTCCTGATTCCGGTTTTAGGATTCTATAGCTGATTGGCTGTGTCAAATCGGTCACAGGACCCGGTTTATAAAAGTTGTTGATGATATTATAGTTGGCAGTATAATCTCCTCCGTCTGTAGATCTGTTATACCAGTTGTAAATAACATTGTTTACAAAATTGAAAATACCGTTCCATCCAATTGAAGGATTTCTTCCGGCATTGCTTGCCCACATATTTCTCATGAACGAACAATTTTCTCCTCCCAGAGTACTTCCAAAAGCGTGATTGTAAGTGTCTAAAGCTTCTCCGAATAAACTGTTCTGAATCGTAATATTCACCGTAGGTTTCTTCTCGTCGGGATAACCAGCACCAGGACTGTACATATGTCTGTAAATGGACATATTTTCGTCTAATCCCCAGGTAGCAGAAACGTGGTCGATCATGATATTACCCACCGGATTTCCTCCAATGGCATCATCACGGCGGCCTACGAAAGTTTCTCCTCTTCGAAAACGCATATGTCGGATTACTACGTCATGTGTATTGATCCAAACCGATTCCCCCGCTACGCAAATACCATCTCCTGGAGCGGTTTGCCCTGCGATAGTGATATAAGGAGCGCGAATAATTAAAGGGCTTTTGATTCTGATAATTCCGGAAACATTGAAAACAACGATTCTGGCTCCGCCTTTCTCGCATGCTTCACGTAAAGTTCCGGGACCTCTGTCTTCTAGGCTTGTCACCGTGTAGACATTTCCGCCACGACCTCCGTTAGTAAACATTCCTCCTCCTTCAGCACCGGGAAAAGCAGGAATTTCTGCCTGTGGTAAATCATTTGGACGGGATGCCCATGGAATATAAGGTTTGCCGTGTTTGGCTTCTTCCTCGATAACGACAAGCGCTTTTTCCCAGGCTTCGTCAGAAAGTTTATCCGCTTCATCCATGATAACTTTCGATTGTGCCTGAACTTCCGGGCTTATTTTGGGATATTGTGCGAAACATTGGAAACTTCCTAAAAACAACAGGAAAATAGCCGGTAAAGTGATATTTTTCATACTAATTTTTAATTGGGGTAATTCTTTTTAAACAAATCACCTGTACTTTTTTAAAGAATACAGGTGAAACGTTTTTATATAATACTTGTCTTGATCTTAAAATTTATTCCTGGTAATTAAATGTTCCCTGTCCACCAAAATTATCATTCCATCCTATCGTTTGTAACAACCATGGATTTGAAGTCAGTGCAGTTGTATTAAGACCATTTATATAATAATTTGGATTGAATTTAATATTTACTGCAACGCCGTTAAAATTGTCCATAGGCGTAAGTAATGGTGTACGAATAAAATTTGCATTATAAAATGCTGCCAAAGCTGTGAGCTGTGTTCCGAAATTTGCAGCATCCGGATCTGCCACCACATTTGCACGGGCAGCTGCCAAAGGATCTGTACTGGTAGAAGTTGTTGCAACTTTATACTGTAAAAAGTTACCTGTACGTTGTGTCCCGTTAATTGGAGCTAAACCTAATTTACTTACAGTTCCTCCGGTAACTCCGGGAAGCACTTCATTATCATATAACATCCATCTCTGAACATCCCAAAAACGTTTTCCTTCGTATGCCAGTTCTACTCTGCGCTCATATAAAACGGCTTCAATTGCCTGATATTTATCTGTTAATGTACCTATTCCATAATTGTTTGCAGCAGGTATGCCAACACGATTTCTAATTCTTCCTAAATAAGCTAAAGTATTGTTGGTCTGACCTAAAGCCGCATAACATTCTGCAATATTCAATAATAACTCAGCATAGCGATATTCAAAGATATCTGTTCCGGAATACTGGAAGTTAGTTTCTTTACTAGCTGCCAGATTAGTCATTTTTCTAACGAAAGCCGGGCTTGATATTGCGGTGTTTCCATCTGAAAAACCTGCTTTATTTGAGCCATCTACCCAACGATACGCCCAAAGAACGGAATTAGGAGTTTCTTTTGAGCCCCATTTAGCCCCTGAAAAAGCAAACGTTCTGTAAAATCTTGGATCTCTGTTAAGAAAGAAAGTAAAATCATTGTACCCATTTGCAGCAGTTGGTCTTTTACCATCTGCCAACGGAAACAGGTCGATCATTTCTTTAGGTGCTGCTACTCCGCCGCCTGTTCCGCCTAAACTTAGCAAGCGAATTGATTTTTCCCAGGAATTATTAATGGCCTGAGAAGTAACACCAATTCCACAAAGCTGTACCGTGATTGCTTCCGGGCAAAAAGCATTGTCAATCAAAAACATTTGTTCCCATTGTTTCGCTGAGCTTCCATATAGTCCGTAGCCATCAGCGGTCAATTGAGCTTCTGCTTCTAATCCGGCTTTCAAAGCGGCTTCCCAGCGCTCATTTGAACCATCCCAGTTTTTATTAAACAGCGGACTTGCAAAAGTTAAAAGAACTCTGGATTTTTGAGCTAAAGCCGCGCCTCTGGTAAAACGTCCGTAAGCACCTGCTCCCCAATTACCAGGCAACAAAGTTGCTGCCAGATCTAAATCTTTTACAATTTGCGCTACCACTTCAGAAGGTTTAGCTCTCGGAAGCTGAATAGACGGATCGTCAGCTGAAGCTGCCTCTACAGTAGTAACAATAGGAACTCCACCGTAAACACGCAGTAAATCAAAGTACTGCATGGCACGCATATAATACATCTGCCCCTTTGCCTGATCGCGAAATGTCTTATCAAGATTTGAACCTTTTACATCAATTTCTTCTAAGAAAGCGTTACATTCCCTAATTCTGTTGTAGGGATGATTATTTATACTTGTTGCTAATTTTGCTCCATAATAACTACTTGCATCAGCCGAGTTGATAAGGGTTTTATTCGGATTGATAAAATCCTGTGTTCCTCCTAATTCCTCTGTTAATCTTGAATTTGCATCTGTATAAGAACCAATAACCGTAGAAATAGGAGACTTATAAGCATTATAAAAATCATAATATTGATTATCTACATAGGCTTGTGCACGTTCCTGAGTCTGGTAGAACGTATCATCATAAAAGCCATACCCTTTCTTATCTTTCAGAAAATCATCACTACATGAAGCGGCACCTGCAGCAAGTAATAGTGATAGTGTTATATATTTAAATGGTGTTTTCATAATTACTTTTTAATTTGATTAGAATGATACGTTAAAGTTAAGCGACCAGGTTCTAAGTGTCGGATAATTTACTGAAGAATTATCATACATATTTCTGTAATGATCCGGATACGGATTGTATAAATCCCAAAGATTATTACCTGTAATACCCAATGTCATAGCAGCGATTTTCGTATCTGCAAAAACTTTCTTAGGGATATCATAATTTACACTTAAGTTTCTAACAAAACAACGGAAAGTGTTCACCTGCCAGAAATCTGACGGACTTGAAATATAGGCCCATTGCGCCACATTCGGATATTTACCATTTGGATTATCCTCCCCATACATATCTTTCCAGAAACTCTCGCGGGACCACATACTGTTTGCGGATGATGTACCCTGATTTACTAAATCAACAAAATTAGCGCCTCCCCATGAAGTTGATATTTGGGTTCTTAAAGAAAATCCCTCATACCTAAAACCTAAATTTGTTATCACATTATACGTTCTGCTGCTGTTGGCTAATTTCACATAATCATTCTCTTTCATGATTTGCCCATCTGCCGGTGCTAATGTTCCATCCGGATTAAGTTGTCCTGCAACATCCTGATAAGCCAAAGATCCTTTTCTGATTCCGGATGCTGAGTTAATATCTAAATATCTTGGTACCCCGCCAACTGCGTTAGCACGTTCTGTCAAATAGGCCCAGTAATTTGCAATATCTTCATCGGTACGCAGAATACCGTCTCCTGTTGATGTTCCTTTCCAGGTTGCAAATCCCCACACCGGATTGAATGATGAATAACCTACTCGCGAAGTGTTATTAGATGGAACAACATTTCCCTGATCAGGGTATTTTTTGATTTCATTGTTATTATAACTAAAGTTGATTCCAACATTATAGCTCATTTTACCTTTTATCTTATCACTCCAGTTAATGCCAACTTCTGATCCCCATGCATCAATTTGACCATAGTTTTGTTCAGCATAAGCTCCTCCTACAGAAATTGGCACACCTACAGCACTGCTCATATCTGTTAACATTTCTTTATTTTTATCATAATAGAAATCATAGGTTAAGCTTAATCTGTTTTTCAACAAATTAATATCAACTCCCACGTTATTTTTTATAGTCGTATCCCATGTTACATCTCTATTTGGATTTACTCTTGGCGTCAAACCATTTCCATTAAATCCACCTCCACCGGTAGCTGTACCAGGTCCGAACTGAAAACCTTTATCTACAATAAGATCATAATACTGTTCCCATCTCCACGGACCGATATTATCTTTACCGGTTTTACCAATTGAGTAACGAATTTTAAAGAAGTCAACCCACGGTACACTTTTTTCAAACCAGCTTTCTTTCGACATTACCCAACCCAATTGAACTGATGGGAAAGTTCCCCAATAATTTTCCGGTGCAAATTTTGTCGAAGCATCGCTACGCAGAATAAACTGGAACAAGTATTTTTGTTTAAAGCTATAATTTAGACGTCCAAAATAAGATAATGTTCCTCCTTCTACTTTTGTAGCCTGACTATTAGAAGTACTTAAGGTACCAGCTGTACGATAATCACCTAAGTAATCTTTTCCGGTGTTCTCATAAGCCAAACGTGTAAAAGTATTATAGGTTTCTGAAGCCTCTCCACCTACCATGGCTCCAATTTGATGATCTCCAAAAGTTCTGTCATAATTAATCAGGAAATCTCCCTGAGTACTTTTGCTATCTGTATTATTATAATAAACTCTTGAGTTTCTAACGTTTGTTTCTAAAATATAACTTCCTGTCGGATTAGTTGATCCATTATAAAAACCAGGATTAGCAGCACTTGCTAGGTGTTTGTCCTGAAGTTGGTAATCTCTAATTCTGGCTAAATCATAAGGTAATTGAATCTGCTCATTATAAGATGAACTTTGATTTCTTGAATAGCTTACTTTGAAAGACAATCCTTTAACTGCAGCTACCTTATAATTTAATGAAGCATTTACATTGAATGTGTTATCATCAGTAGTTTGATGCGAACCGTTATTTAAATTGGCAAAATAGTTCCAGCCGGCAATATTATTATTTGCATTGGCACTTCCAAAGTTTTTGTTTGAATTAGGAAATGGAGATACGTAATATTGGTTACCCTCTATAGTTGTTTGCCAGGGCACATGTTGCGGCATATGTAGTAAGAATCCATAATCAGCTTGTTCTCCGCCAGCTGCAGAAGCATAACTTCCGTCACTGATATTAGAGGACGCTTTAGTAAACGATTTATCGGTAAATCCAACATTTCCGGAAACAGAGGCAGAAAGATCTAAATTCTTAGCGATTTTCGCATTAATACCTGTACGGAAATTCCACTTATCATATTTTTGATACCCTAAATTAGCGTCTTGTGTCAGGTACGTTGCACCTGCAAAGTACGTAATATCTTCAGTCCCTCCACTCACGTTGAACGAGTGTTTTTGCTGAATAGCCGGTCTCCAGGCCTCTTCTAACCAGTTATAATTTAAGTTTTTCATTTGCTCAAGTTCTGAAGCTGAATATATAGTAGCCTGATCAATCACAGCTGGAGCAGTCACTCTTGAGTTAAAAAATCTGTTACTGAATACGCCAAATTCATAAGCATTCAATACTTTGCTATGACTAACCGCATCATTTACAGCAAACTGGCTGTTATACGAGAATTTCGCTTTACCCGCTTTACCACGTTTCGTTTTTACCACAATTGCCCCTTGTGAAGCACGGGAACCATAAATTGCAGCAGAACCATCTTTTAAGACAGTAATACTTTCAATCTCAGAAGGATCTAATCTATTGAATTGTTCTAATGTAGGCTTACCATTACTCGGGTCTACCTGGATCATATCATCAATGATTATCAAAGGAGCACTAAAACCTCCATCTTTAGACAAACTAAACGTTTGACGAATTGAGACACTTCCTGCTTCGCCAGGACGGCCAGTTCCACTGGTAACGTTAACACCTGCAACCAATCCTTTTAATGCATCAGATAAATTTGTAACGGGCAAATCCATTAAATCATCTGCCTTGATCGTAGCAATAGCTCCGGTAAGTTCCTTTTTTTTCTGGGTACCATAACCCACCACAACAATATTATCCAGCTGGTTCGAATCATCCTGCATTTTGGTATTAACAATAGTGCGTCCATTTAATGGTAATTCTATTTTCTTCATTCCGATGAAAGAAAAAACTAATGTTCCTCCGCTCTTTACCTTAATCTTGTATTGTCCGTTGAAATCTGTTGTTACTGTATTTTTGGAAGATTTTTCGGTTACGTTAACTCCAGGTAAAAGAAGTCCTGAATTATCGGTAACTGTTCCCGTTACAATAACATTACTTGATTCTTGAGCATAACCAAGTACACTCATTAAGGTAAACAAAAGAAAACTACATCTTTTAATAAGTGCTTGTTTCATAAATGTTTTTTTTGGTTAGGTTATTTATTGTTAGTTAGTCATGTTTAAAAAACAAGGTATTCTTTTTATAACATTTAATTAAATCTTAACATTTTATTAAATGTCAAAAACACATTTATTTTCTATATCCCAAAAATATAACGATGATACATTAGAACCGTCCTGCTCTATCCTGCCCTAATCGGAAAATCACAAAAAAGTAGACTTAAAAAAACAATATTAATAAAAAAAGGAAAGAAAAAATAGACTAAACAAAAAATAGGACTGGCATCATTGAGCATTATTGAATACAGTATTCCTTTTTAGACCTAAAACAGAAAAAAATACACCAAAATCAACAATAAGTTGTTTATTTCTTAAAACAAAGCAATTAGCCCTTGATATGTAAGTAATTACACTTCATTAAGAGAAAGTAATTTTTCGTTTACTTTTAATTAAAATTAAAAAGTTTTTCCGGATAAAAAACCTACAATAAAAGACAGGATTTACGTCACCAGTTTTTGAAAAAAAAATATTTTTAAAAGGTAAATTCTGATTAACAAAACAGGTATTTCTGATTGTTTTTTACTTTGGAAACGCAATTCTTTATAATAACGAACTTATCAATTGCCATCTGAAAGTTTTTTATTCACAACTACCGAACTGAGATGGCATTAACGGGACATCCAAACCGTCATTTCGCCTTTTCCTTTATTTCCCCATGCAAAATAGGGAATCAGTTTTACGGTAAAGGAGTTACATTCGTGGGTTGAAATTGGTTTGTATAACGTTTTATTCCATGAGGTATCTGAAGGAACAGAAATATCTGCCTCAATACTAAGTACTTTTCGATGGTCTAAATCAATAAAATGCGTCGTGAATTTAGAATTGACATTCAAAACAACATCATTCACACTGGTGTTTGCCGGAAGCTGATCCGATTCTAAACAATAAACAAGAGGTCCCCTTTTTACAGCTACCTGATTTTTCACTTCTTCCACCAGAGGATTAGCCTCCATTACTTCAACAGGCATCGGAAGGTTTAGTTCGATAACATCTCCTTTTTTCCATTTCTGGCTGATTCGGAAATAAGATCCTGAAATCACCTTGCCATCGATTTTTTGATTATTCACAGCAATCGAAGCATTCTGGCTCCATCCGGGAATTCTCAGGAAAAAAGGCTGTGCTTCTTTGGGAGCTTTTACGATTTTTAAAACAATTTTTCCATCCCATGGATAATTGGTCTGCTGTTCCACTTCCAGAATTTCCCCGTTTAAAGTTTTGGTTTTTAAAGTATTACTTCCGTATAAATTCACATACAAACCTTCTTTTGAAAGATTGTAGGCATAATTGGCCACTTCGGCAATTGTTCTGGTCACATTTGGCGCACAGCAGTTAGATAATTTGATATAACCCTCACGCTCATTTCCCCATCGCTGCTGAAAAGGCAGCTCATCAGAAACATTCAACGGATTATTGTAACAGAATTTTTCTCCTTCCAGGTCAATTCCGGACAGGACACTGTTGTAAAGTGCCAATTCTACAATATCAGCATATTTGGCATCTGCTGTAATCTGCAGCATTCTCCAGTTCCACAATACGTTTCCGATATTGGCGCAGGTTTCCGTGTGCGCCGTTGCATTTGGCAGTTGGAACGGTCTTCCGTACGCCTGATGAATTTTTTGAACCACTGTTGGATCATACGAAGTTCCGTCCGGCGAAACACCGTCATACAAGGCACCGCATGCTCCCGTGATATACATTTTTCGATACGCTACATCATCCCAGATAGATTCCAGATTCTCTAATAATTTCTTTTCTCCTGTTTCGGCATACAAATCGGCTACACCCGCGTACAGATAATTGGCTCGCACGGCATGTCCCATTGCTGTTGTCTGCTGCCGAAACGGAATCCGGTCCTGATTATCGTCTGTACCGTCATTGGTAGTTCCCCTGATATCAATTAGATTATTGGCAAGTCCTAAGTATTTTGGATTTTTAGTAGTTCGGTACATCTCCACAATTCCCATATAATGCGATGGACAAATGGCATTTCGCGCCAATTCCGGTGATGCTTTTTTATAAAAATCATACAAATAATCGGCAACTCCTTTGGCTATATCCAGAAAGTTGGTTTTGCCGGTGGCGCGATAATGAACACAGGCAGCCGTCATTAGATGTCCCATATTGTATTTCTCAAAACCGAGTTGTTTTTTAACTTCTTCCGGGCCTAAAGTCCCCCAACGTTCGTCAATTAAAACCGGAGTATGAATATAACCGTCTTTGCGCTGCACTTTGGCAAAAAGCGCAATGGCTTTATCCATTTCCAAGTCTAGTTTTTTGTCTTTTGTAGTGGCATAAGTGGCCGCCATTCCTTCAAAAATTTTATAAAAATCACCATCATGAAAAGAGGGTCCGCTAAATTTTCCTTTCATTAAACCTGCTGCAATTTCGAAGTTTTTATACGCATGTGAAATCGAATCATTATGATACAAATTCCACATATACGGCAATGTATTTTTGGTTTCAACATCAAATTGTTCTTTCCAGAAACCATTTGTCCAGCGCACCTCATCAAGACCAACGCTTTGCAATTTAGAATATGGACTTTGGGAATTGCCCACTAAACCTTTGTTCTGTGCAACAAAAGCAGTGGTAAAGAGCAAGGTCGATATTATGATGACAGACTTTTTCATTTTGATTTTTCTTAATATGAATGTTTTTTAACCCGAATTAAAAGTTTTTTATCTGCATAATCCGCCAAATCTGCGAGCGATTTTTTTTCGCAGATTTGGGAAATTTTCTTTTGCCACGAATTCCACTAATTTCCACTAATTTTTATTGAAATAGTGCGAAAATTAATTCGTGAAAATTCTTGCAATTCGTGGCAGCAGTTTTTTTCACGCAGATTCAGCAGATAAACGCAGATTTTTCTTTTGCCACGAATTCTACTAATTCACACTAAATTTTTATTGAAATAGTGTGAAAATTAATTCGTAAAAATT
>NZ_JAJMOY010000006.1 GCF_020991415.1 Flavobacterium sp. ENC
AGCAACAGTAAACGCAACAGGTTCATACAGCAATACCGCTGTTATCACCGGATTGGAAAATGACCCGACACCGGGCAACAATACAGATACTGAGATTCCAAATGTCAATCATGCTCCGGTTGCGGTCAACGATACTTACACTGTTGTGGAAGACAATACGGTAACCCTGAACCCACTGGCTTTGGATACGGACCTTGACGGAGATACCCTGACAGTGACCTCTATCAATGGAACTGCCTTGACAGGTGGTGTTCAAACCATAATAGTTTCAAACGGAACGGTAAACATCTCTGCTTTGGGCGTGATTACCTTCACACCTGATGCAAACTACAATTCTGCAACGGCCATCAGCATCCCTTATGTGATCAGCGATGGAACCGTTACAGCTACTGCCAATGAGCTTATCACAGTTACGGCTGCCAATGATGCTCCGGTTGCGGTTAACGATAGCTACACTGTTGCGGAAGACAATACGATAACCCTGAACCCACTGGCTTTGGATATGGACCTTGACGGAGATACACTGACAGTAACCTCTATCAACGGAACGGTTCTGACAGGCGGTGTTCAAACCATACCGGTTTCAAACGGAACGGTAAACATCTCTGCTTTGGGCGTGATTACCTTCACACCTGATGCGAACTATAATTCTGCAACGGCCATCAGCATCCCTTATGTGATCAGTGACGGAACCGTTACAGCTACTGCCAGTGAGCTTATCACAGTTACGGCTGCCAATGATGCTCCGGTTGCGGTCAACGATACCTACACTGTTGCGGAAGACAATACGATAACCCTGAACCCACTGGCTTTGGATACGGACCTTGACGGAGATACCCTCACAGTGACCTCTATCAACGGAACCGCCTTGACAGGTGGTGTTCAAACCATACCGGTTTCAAACGGAACGGTAAACATCTCTGCTTTGGGCGTGATTACCTTCACACCCGATGCGAACTATAATTCTGCAACAGCCATCAGCATCCCTTATGTGATCAGCGATGGAACCGTTACAGCTACTGCCAGTGAACTTATCACAGTTACGGCTGCCAATGATGCTCCGGTTGCGGTCAACGATACCTACACTGTTGTGGAAGACAATACGGTAACCCTGAACCCACTGGCTTTGGATACAGACCTTGACGGAGATACCCTGACAGTGACCTCTATCAACGGAACGGTTCTGACAGGCGGTGTCCAAACCATAGCGGTTTCAAACGGAACGGTAAATATCTCTGCTTTGGGCGTGATTACCTTCACACCTGATGCGAACTATAATTCTGCAACGGCTATCAGTATCCCTTACGTGATCAGTGACGGAACCGTTACAGCTACTGCCAATGAGCTTATCACAGTTACGGCTGCCAATGATGCTCCGGTTGCGGTCAACGATACCTACACTGTTGCGGAAGACAATACGGTAACCCTGAACCCACTTGCTTTGGATACGGACCTTGACGGAGATACCCTGACAGTGACCTCTATCAACGGAACTGCCTTGACAGGCGGTGTCCAAACCATACCAGTTTCAAACGGAACGGTAAATATCTCTGCTTTGGGCGTGATTACCTTCACACCTGATGCGAACTATAATTCTGCAACGGCTATCAGTATCCCTTATGTGATCAGTGACGGAACCGTTACAGCTACTGCCACCGAGCTTATCACAGTTACGGCTGCCAATGATGCTCCGGTTGCGGTTAACGATACCTACACTGTTGCGGAAGACAATACGATAACCCTGAACCCACTGGCTTTGGATACGGACCTTGACGGAGATACGCTGACAGTAACCTCTATCAACGGAAAGGTTCTGACAGGCGGTGTTCAAACCATAGCGGTTTCAAACGGAACGGTAAACATCTCTGCTTTGGGCGTGATTACCTTCACACCTGATGCAAACTACAATTCTGCAACGGCCATCAGCATCCCTTATGTGATCAGTGACGGAAACGTTACAGCTACTGCCAGCGAGCTTATCACAGTTACGGCTGCCAATGATGCTCCAATTGCAAACTACGATACAAACACCGGCATTTCATCAATTGCAGAAGCAACTTTAATTAATGCACTTTCTGCAACAGATGTCGACGGAACAATTGCTTCTTACAAGGTGATTAGTTTACCAACAAACGGACTATTAGCGCTAGCAGGTATTCCAATTACAGTAAATCAAATTTTAACACCTGCTGAAGCAGCAATGCTAACTTATGATCCAAGTGGAACTTATACTGGTTTAGATACTTTTATGTTTACTGCAACAGATAATCTGGGAGCAGTTTCAGGGTCAGCAACAATTACAATTCCAATTGAAAATAATGCTCCTGTTGCAAAAGATGATACTAATGCTGCTATTCCTTCGGGTGCTGGTGCTACGGCAATTAATGCTCTGACAGCGACAGATTCTGACGGAGTGGTTGTAAATTATATTGTAGTAACCTTACCATCAAATGGAATATTAGCACTATCAGGGACACCAATTTTAGTAAATCAGGTATTGACGCCTGCAGAAGCAGCTATGTTGACTTACAATCCAAATGGTGCTTTCTCAGGAAACGATACGTTTACATTTACAGTAACAGACAACAATGGTGCTGTAGATAGTACACCGGCTGTCATTACAATTTCAGTTGATAAAAGGAAGATAGATGCAGTTAATGACGAAATTGGTTCAGTTGTCGGTATTAACGAAAGCGTTGATGTGATCAATGTTTTAGATAATGACACTTTAGACAATAATCCAATAGTGCTTTCTGATATTAAATTAGAAGTACTAATACCGGATCCAAAAGGACTATTGACATTAAAATCAGACGGAACAGCTCAAATTGCTCCAAATACTCCGGCAGGAACTTACACACTAACATACCAAATCTGCGAAGCAGCAAACGGCAGCAATTGTACAACTGCAACAGCCACGGTAACCGTTATAGCGCCTGAAATGACTGTAACAGCAGAAAGCTACTGTTCTGATAATACAGCTTACGTAACCTATAAAGTTACTGCTGATAATTTTACACCAAAAGGGCTGGTTACTATTAACTGGATTGACAGTGCTAACCATATTGTGGCAACACAAAGCAACATGCCTTTAAACGGTACCGTGTTGTGGCCTGGTACAGTACTGGACAGTAATAACAAACCAATCGACTGGCCGGGATGGATATTGCTAAACGGGAAATGGATAGAAGGTAATGACGGATTTGAATTAACGAGACCGGCTGTGACTATCCAGTTTACATTAAATCCTAATAAATCGGTACTTGTAAACTACCCTTCGGCACAAGTTGGATGTAATGCACGACCTCAATTCGGAATCGTTGCTGAAAATGATGATGCTGTTGCAGACGGAATTAAAGGTTCATTGGAAGTCATTAATGTTTTAGACAATGATAAATTAAACGGAGTTCCGGTTAATCCTGCAGATGTTATTTTAAAAGGACAAGATTTCCCAGCAGGAATTACTTTAAATGACAACGGAACTATAAATGTAGCAGCGGGAACTAAAGGAGATGACTATATTTTAACTTACCAAATTTGTGAAAAAGCAAATGCAAATAATTGCACTACTGCAACAGTTCACATTTTTGTTGAAACACCGGCAGTCTCACTCATTATGAAAGCCTCATTAAATGATAACAACGGAAATGGATTTCCTGAAGCGGGAGAAACTATAACCTATACTTTCACGGTTAAAAATACGGGTAATACTGCATTGGAGAATGTTCTTATTAAAGACCTTTTACCAGGAGTAGTAATCACCGGCGGTCCAATTAATTTGGGCGTTGGCGAAAGCGATACCGTTACATTCACCGGTACTTACACTTTAACCCAGGCAGACATAAATGCTGGTGTAGTAAGTAATCAGGCAACAGTTTCAGGAGTTACTCAGAGCGGTATTACTACATCTGATAATTCAGATTCTGAGAATGAAGGCAGTGACAAACCAACTGTAATCAATTTAAATGGTTGTGATCTGGAAGTCCATAACGCAGTTTCTTTAAACGGAGACGAGAAAAACGAGAGATTTTACATTCGTGGAATGGAGTGCTATCCTGATAACACCGTTCAGATTTTCAACCGTTGGGGTGTCCTGGTTTTCGAAAGAGACCATTATAACAACAATGATGTGGCATTTAGAGGTTTTTCAGAAGGCAGAACAACTGTAAAACAATCAGAAGGTTTACCTGAAGGAACATATTATTATATCATACGATACAAGGATAATCAATCTAAGCCTCAACAGCAGGCAGGTTATTTATATCTCACCAGATAATATTTCTATACTAATAAAAATGGCTTAGCTATAAGTTAAGCCATTATTTAAAAATAAACAAATGAAAAAATTAGCTTTAGTTTTATTGTTTTGTTCTGTGGCAGGTTTTGCACAACAGGATGCGCAGTTTACGCAATATATGCACAATACCATCAATATAAATCCTGCCTATGCTGGTTCGAGAGGCGTTATGAGTATATTTGGATTGTACCGTACACAATGGGTTGGACTTGATGGTGCGCCTGAAACGGGTGCTTTATCATTAAATACACCGGTAAATGATAAAGTTGGATTGGGGTTTTCATTAGTAAATGATAAGATAGGACCCACAAATGAGAACAATTTTTCAATAGACTTCTCTTATTCCATTCCAACATCTGCCACAACCAAACTTTCTTTTGGTATAAAAGGATCTGCCAATATTTTTAACCTTGATCCAAACAAACTGAATCCGGAACATCAGGGAGATCCTCAGTTTTCGAACTTTAAAAATAAATTTTCACCAAATGTAGGGGCAGGAGTATACTGGCATTCAGACAAGGGTTATATAGGTTTGTCTGTTCCTAATTTTATCGAAACAAATCGTTTCGATGATAATGAAACTGCAATATATAAAGAGAAGATTAATTATTATTTAATAGCCGGTTATGTGTTTAATCTGGATCAGTATGAAATGATAAAGTTCAAACCCGCAGTATTAGCTAAAGCAATTGAAGGTTCTCCGCTACAGCTTGATGCGTCAGCCAATTTCATGTTTAACGAAAAATTTGTTGTCGGTGTTTCATACAGATGGAGTGCTGCCTTAAGTGCAATGGCTGGATTTCAGCTTAATAAAAGCATGTATATTGGCTATGCTTATGACAGGGAAACGACCAGGTTAAGCAACTACAACTCCGGCTCTCATGAGATATTCCTTCGTTTTGAATTTATGAATAGTTATAACCGAATTACATCACCAAGATTTTTCTAATTATGAAAATGAAAAAAATAGTACTCATACTCTTTCTGTCTCTTTTTTGTTATCAGGCAATTGCCCAAAAGTCACTTTTGGCCAAAGCAGAAAAAGAATATAATAATTATGCTTTCGCAGATGCCATAGAAATTTATGAAAAGCTGGCGGCGAAAGGATTTGAAGATGAAAAAATGTTCCAGCGATTGGGCAACGCCTACTATTTTAATGCTGAGCTGCCAAAAGCAGCAACCTATTATAGTAGGCTTTTTGCCTTAAATGAGAAGCAGGAGCCGGAATACTTATACCGATATGGACAGTCATTAAAATCGATTGGTGATTATGCAAAAGCAGATAAAATGCTGGAAGAGTTCATTAAAAAGACCAACACTGACAGCAGGGGAATTTTGTTCCAAAACAATAAAAATTACCTGGAACAGATTAAATTAAATTCCGGCCGATTTGAAATTTCGCCTGTAGCGCTAAATTCAGAAAATTCAGATTTTGGAAGCGCATTTTTCAATACTAATTTGGTTTTTAGTTCTGCCCGAAAAATTGGAAAAAAAGAAGGGAAAACATTTAAATGGACTAATAAAAATTTTTCGAATTTATATATAGCACCTATTAATCCAGATGGGGATGTTGTTAATCCCGTGCTTTTAAACAGAGAGATTAATTCTAAATTTAATGAATCGACTCCCGTGTTTACCAAAGACGGAAAAACAATGTATTTTACCCGAAATAATTATTTGTATGGAAAACGGGGTAAAGACAATAAGAACATTACCTTACTGAAATTGTATAAAGCAAATCTGGTAGATGGCAGCTGGTCAGATATAAAAGAATTGCCATTCAACAGTGATAAATACAGTACAGCACATCCTGCTTTAAGTGTAGACGAAAAGAAACTTTATTTTGCATCAGACATGCCTGGAACTTTAGGCCAGTCTGATTTGTATAGTGTTACGATTAATGCCGATGGAACATTCGGGAAACCGGAAAACCTGGGCGTTGGAATTAATACAGAAGGAAGAGAAACTTTTCCATTTATTTCAGGAGATAATCAATTGTATTTTGCAACAGATGGACGCCCGGGACTTGGTGGACTGGATATATTTGTTTCAAAAATTTTGGAAAATGGAATTTTCGATCAGGTTCAGAATATAGGAGAGCCGGTAAATACAATGTTTGATGATTTTGCTTTTATTATTGATAGTAATAGCAGTAAAGGATATTTTTCATCTAACAGAAAAGGAGGGGCAGGCAATGATGATATTTATAAATTTACAGAGACAAAAAAACTGATTTGCGAAAGAACTTTAGCCGGAACTATTTTTGAGAATAAATCCAACATAGTTATCCAGGGGGCTAAAATAACATTGCTTAATGAAAATAATCAGATAACTGACCAGGCAATAACTTTGCAGGACGGAACCTATAGCTTTAAAGTAAATTGCAGCAAAAGATATTCGGTTAAGGTAGAAACAGAATTGTATCCAACGAAAGAGAATACGATTTCAATTTCTCCGAGTGCAGAAAACAAACTGGATTTTAGCCTGGAAAAAGAAAAAATCACAGTGATGGAAATTCCGTCAATAAAAACCATTAAAGTAGGGACAGACCTGGCTAAAACGCTCAACATTTCAATGATTTATTTTAATCTTGGGAAATGGAATATCACGGATGCTGCGGCAATAGAGCTCGAGAAGATTTTAGCTGTAATGCAGGAATATCCGGCAATAAAAATCAATATACGCTCGCATACTGACAGCCGTGCATCAACGAAATCAAATTTGTTACTTTCTGATAAAAGAGCAAAATCGATCATGGCATGGCTCGTAGGAAAAGGCATCACGGCCGATCGTCTGAAAGGAAAAGGTTATGGTGAAAGCAAATTGCTAAACAGATGTAAAGACGGTGTTAAATGTTCTGAAGAAGAACATTTAAAAAACCGACGAAGTGAGTTCGTCATCTCAGCGATGTAATTTATAAAATATTTTTTCCTCAAACAATCCTGCAGTTATCAAATAGCTGCAGGATTGTTTATTTTAGAAACTTTTATTTAGGACTAATAGTAAATTCTGCATGAGAGTGTTAAAATGTAGTATTATTTTTTCTTATTACCGAAATACTTATAAAGTTTGAAATAAAAATGAAAATTTTATTGATAATTTTTTAAATTATTTAGTTTTGTAGTGAACAACTCTTAAAGGCAAGGAATCTTCAATGAAGAATGAAAAAAGAGATATTGATTTATGGAGTCAAATAAAAAAGGGAGATGTTAACGCTTATCATAAATTATATGATCGGTACATAAATATACTTTTTACGTTTGGAATGCAATACACTAAGGATGAGTCTTTAGTGCAAGATGCCATACACGATGTTTTTGTCAATATTCATCGTTACCGCACTACAATTTCTGCAGATGTAGTAGTTAAATCGTATCTTTTCAAAACACTGCAGAATGATATTTTTAAAAAACTAAAAGCACAGAACAAAACCGTACGTCTTGATATTGTTTCAGAAGGTGCTTACAAAACAGATTCAGCCGAAGATGAACTTATCTTTAACGAAACAACCTTAAATAAAAATGCCAGTTTAGCTTTGGCTTTGGCTTCGCTTACCAAAAAACAGCGGTATGCGCTTCATCTTAGGTTTAGTGAGGATTTGTCTTATGAGGAAATTTCTTCCAATCTTGAAATCAGCCTTGATTCTTGTAGAACGCTTATTTACAGGTCTTTAAAAGAACTTCGAAAGAAACTTTAAAAAAAGATTAAAAAAACATTATTTTTTTTGTCTATGCTTTGCCCTTTTGATTCTTATACCATTAAGAATCAAAAAAGAAAAACATCTTGTACCCAAATTTTAAAATTTTACCCAAAAAAGATAAAGCTGCTTTAAAAGCAAGAATTGAAGAAAGCCTTGCATTTGAAAAACAGCGAACCAGAAGAAAAAAACTCCGTACCCTTTCCTGGAGTGCAGCGGCTGTGTTTTGTATAGCTCTCGGAATTACGGCTGTTTTTAAACAGGAACAAAAAGTAATAAGTCCGATTGAGCAATTTGCAAAAAGCAATATGACAGCAGTTTCTTCTTTTGCAAAAAGCAGCCAGGTTAGATTAGTATTATCAAATCAGGAAGCTATTGCGGTAGGTGACAGCACAACAATTGCATATAATGCATCAGGAGATAAAGTTAATATTAACAACAAACAGATTAACCAAAAAAATACACTGGAACCACAGTACAATACGGTCTTAGTTCCTTACGGAAAAAGAGCACAGCTTAGTCTGGCAGACGGAACTTTAGTCTGGCTGAATTCAGGATCTAAATTGATTTATCCAACTGCTTTTAATGATGAATCCAGAGAAGTTTTTTTAGAAGGGGAAGCAATTTTTGATGTGGCACACAATGCAGCAAAACCATTTTTTGTAAAAGCAGCGAATAACTACAGTGTTCGTGTACTAGGAACATTATTTAATGTAAGCTGTTATACTAAAGATGCAAAAGTTTCTACCGCATTACTAAGAGGAAAAGTGCAGGTAGCTTATGCCAAAAAAGGCTTTTTCGATACTGATACGATTCAGGCAGTTCTTAAACCGGGAATGATTGCAGCTTTGGATAAAAAAAGGCAGACAATGAAAACGACGGTTCAGAATGTTGAGACTTTATTTTCATGGAGAAAAGGATATTATGAATTTTCTCAGGAAAAATTACCCCTGGTTTTAGATAAATTAACAAGATACTATAACGTAAATTTTGTGATTAAAGGAACTGTAAACCAAAATGAAACTTATTCAGGAGCATTTAAACTTAATGATGATCTGGATAAGGTAATTAAAACATTAGAAGCAACTACGGGTCTTGCATTGTCATATGATGATAAGACCAGAAAAATAACTATAAACTAAACTGAAAAACTAAAATTATACTGCCTATGATGTAATAAAACTTCAAATTAAACTATCTAAAAAGACTAACCAAAAAAAAACCAAAAGATGCTCGAACATCTCTTGGCTTATGTAAAATTTTAATTGCGAATGCAATTATCGATAAACTACAACAAAATTATGAATAAAAATCATGATATAGGCTTTCTATTGCCTAAAAAAATCATCAACCTTACTTTTATTTTATTTATGAGAGTATTCATTTTAGTTCTCTATTTAGGATTAACCAGCATTTATGCCAATGTTGCAAAAGCGCAAAATGAAATCTCTGTTAAGGTTCAGGGTGCTTCACTGCAAACGCTTTTCAGCACCATTCAGCAAAAGAGCGATTATGTGTTTTTTTATAATGATGACTTAATCTCGTCTACAAAAAAAGTGAGCGTTAATCAATATGGAACTGTTGAACAAATCCTGAACAATGCATTAGCAAATACCGGATTAACATATACCATCATCGATAAGCAGGTTGTTATCAGGAAAACTAAAAAAGTACAGCAGGAGCAATATGATTTGACCGGATTTGTTACCGATAAAAACGGAAATCCGTTAATTGGAGTAAATGTTGTATTGTTAAGCAATCAAAGCAATTGGGACATTACACGCGACAAAGGAGATTACAGGATAAGAGTCGCAGCCAATGATTCTGTTCGTTTTGACTATTTAGGTTTTAAATCGAAAATTGTTGGGGTAAATAACCAAAAATTCATCAAAGTTATCTTAACTCAGGATGTAATGGAGTTGACAGGAGTAGCCGTAGTGGCTTCCAACGGGTATACTGATATTCCTAAAGAAAGAGTTACAGGATCTTTTGAAGTTATGGGCGCCAAAGAACTTGCAGAGGTTCCTACCGTAGATATTGCTTCAAGAATTGAAGGGAAAATGGCTGGAGTAAAAGTCGATCAGAGAACGGGTAATATTTCAGTAAGAGGAACAAATAATTATAGCGGCAGTGGCAGACCATTGATAGTTATTGACGGTTTTCCACAGCCCGTAAGCGATTTTGGGTTTACCAAAATGGGGGTGTCGGGTGCATCAATTTTAAGTTACGTTAATGTAGATGACATAGAGAGTATTACGGTTTTAAAAGATGCTGCTGCATCTTCTATCTGGGGATCCCGTGCTGCCGACGGAGTAATTGTGGTAACCACAAAAAAAGGTAAAAAAGGAGAACCGGTCATTAATTTTAGTACCACAACTACAATAGGTGATAAAATGGATTTGGGGAAATTGCGTGTCATGAATACAGCTCAGTATATTGATTACGAAAAGGATCTTGTTAGTGGTGGCTTTGTAGTTGATGATATTGGTAACTGGCAGGCAAAAAATCCCAGTGCTGCCCAGGAAATCATGTTTCAGCAACAAAGAGGAACAATTTCTATGGCAGAAAGAGATCGGTTATTAGATAAATTGGCACAGAATGACAATCTTAATCAAATCAGCAAATACTTATTAAGAAATTCTGCAACCAGACAATATGACTTATCTGTAAGTGGCGGAAGTGATAAAAGTACGTATTACTTGTCTTTAGGTTTTAATAAAGATGAGGCAGCAATGCGGGGTAACGAATCTCAATCGTACAATATAACGTTAAATAATTCTTTTCAGCTTAAAAGTTTTTTAAAATTAAACACAGGAATAAATTACGTTTCTTCAACTTATCAGGCCAATACGACTGTAAACGAAGCGTTATCAAACGTATCAAATTCTGCAGTGCGCCCATACGATATGATTGCTGATGAAAACGGAAACGGAATTGATCGTTATATCATTTTCAGACCAGAAGTTGCCAAAGGATTTGAAACCCAGGGATATTTACCCTGGACTTATAATTATCTTGATGAGCTCAATTATTCGAATGTTATAACCAAAGGAGCCAACATACGATTGAACGCCAGTTTAACGGCGACAGTAAATAGCTGGCTGAATTTTGAAGCTTCAGGAATGTATACTTCCATTGGTAACAAAACCAAATCTTTAAGTGAACGGGACAGCTATTTTGCAAGAAATATGATCAATGAAGCAACTTCTGTAAATACTGCCGGTAAATTAGTTTACGGTATACCTGTAGGATCTTATTTGTACAATACCAATACTTCGAATGAATCGCAAAGCATGCGTTTTCAGATGAATATAAACAGGAATTTTGATCAGGATAATGCCTTGCACTTTTTAGCAGGTTCAGAAATCAGAGAGGAACACAGAGAAGGATCAAGCCAAAGATATTACGGTTATGACACAGATACAAATTCAGGACAATCTGTAAATCCAACAGCTTATTATACAACTATTTACGGCTGGCAGAATATTATCGGAACTTCTGATAACGGCATTAGTAAATATAGAGATCGTTACTTGTCTTATTACGGGTTAGGTTCTTATGATTTTATGAACAGGTATCACGTGTCAGGAAGTGTTCGTTTTGATGATGCTAATATTCTTGGAGCTTCCAGAAAAGACAGAGCATTACCATTATGGTCTGCAGGTGTTAAGTGGGATATTAATAAAGAGTTTTTCTTAAAAGAAGTAAGCTGGTTAAGCAATTTATCTGCGAGAGTTACTTATGGTGCAGGAGGAAGTACTCCACCGGGTGGTTTTGGAAGTCAAAGTGCTTTAATTTCTGTAGGTTCTGTTGATTTTAACACACAATTACCAACAGCTTCTATATCATTACCGGAAAATCCTGAGATTAAATGGGAAACAACAAAGACACTTAATTTTGGTTTGGATTACGCCGTTTTTAATAATCGCCTTCGCGGAAGTGCTGATTTGTATTATAAAAAATCTTACGATATCCTAACCAATCTGCCTTACAACCCAACATACGGCTGGTCATATTTAACCTATAACACCGGTACACTAAAAGGTCACGGGGTTGATTTAAATATTTCAGGACTTATTGTAAACTCAGGTTTCAAATGGAACAGTATGGTAACTTTTGCATACAACACCAATGAAGTCACAGATTCCCGTTTTAAAGCTACGACAGCAAATCAATATTTAGGGGGAGCAACAGTTGAGGGCAAACCAATAGGATATATATATGCTTACAATTGGGCAGGTCTGGATGCTAATGGACAATCTACAGTTTATAGAAAAGACGGTACGGTTGTAAATGCGTCCCAGGGTATTTCAACAATTAACAAAGACGACCTAAAATATATGGGAACCACGGTGGCGCCTTATTTTGGTGGATTTATGAATAATTTCTCGTATAAGAATTTCATGCTGGGTGTTCAGATGACTTATTATGCAGGCCACGTATTTAGAAATACCGTATTGCAAAATTATCCATCCTATTCAGGAGTACAGTATGGTGCAGTAGCAAAAGATGAATTAATTGCTGATCGCTGGAGACAAGCCGGAGACGAAGTGTTTACAAATGTTCCCGGCCTGGCCAACATTAGTTATAATAGTTTAAATCGCTATCAAAATGCAGACATCAATATTTTACCTGCAGATAATATTCGTTTGCAGCAAATTTCGCTGGGGTATAATGTTCCGTCAGAATGGCTGGCAAAAACTTTTATAAAGTCATTGAGCTTCAATTTTGCAGCGAGAAATTTAGGATTATTGTGGGTTAAGAATGACTTGGGGATTGATCCGCAGTATTTGTCAACCAATAACTACAACACACTTGCGCCTCAACGTAATTATACTTTACAATTTAATTGCAGTTTTTAATTTTAAAAAACAGACTTTATGAAATTACTAAAATTCACCTTATATATATTCCTTCCAATACTTCTATTAAACTCTTGCAGAGATTATGTTGAAGTAGAACAGGTTGGAAACAACAGAGTTTTAAAATACACCTCAGATTACAGAGGTTTGGCTAATAATTATACCGATATGACAGCTTCTGGCGGTATTCACCTGCTGGCCAGTGCAGAGGTAGAATTTCCGACAACCTATCAAACAGGTGTTTCGACCATTTGGAGTAACAGTTATACCTGGCAGGAAAAAATATACGATCCATCTCAGGGAGATTCAGACTGGAACGGGCTGTACAAAGCCATTTATTACAGCAATGTCATCATCGATGGTGTTATGAGCAGTGAAGGCGGAACAGCTGCGGAAAAAAAAGAAATTTATGCTGAGGCTTTTGTACACAGGGCGTTTGCATATTTACAACTGGTAAATGTTTACGGTCCGCAATTTAATCCGGCTTCAGCCAATTCAGAAAAAGCAGTTCCGTTATTATTAAAACCGGATTTATTTTCTTCTTTGGAAAGAAGTACAGTGGGGCAAGTGTACGATCAGATTATTTCCGATTTGCAAAGTGCCTTAGCCAATGATATTCAGGATACGCCTCCATTTAATGTTTTGCCTTCAAAAAGCGCGGTTTATGCATTATTTGCCAGAACGTATCTTTATATGGGATCGTATCAGTTAAGCCTTGACAATGCTCAAAAAGCACTTGAAATGCAAAGCAGTTTAATCAACTTAAATACATTTGCTTCCGGATTTAGCTACCCGGTTTTAATCCAGAATCCTGAGATTATATTTTCGAAAACAGTATTGTTTATGTACAGAGGTGCTCCGCTATCAAACGATTTACTAAATAGTTTTGAAAGCAATGACCTTCGTTACAATTATTACACCATAGCAGGAACAAATTTTTTCCCAGGTTATACAGGAAGAGGTTTTGGAATTGCAAATTATAGTCCGACTACCGGAATTAATATTGGAGTATCGGTTCCGGAAATGTATTTGATCTCAGCCGAATGTTATGCCAGATTAGGACAGCCGGAAAAAGCAGTTGAAAATCTGAATATTTTGAGAGCAAAAAGATATAAAACTGCGACAAATTACGAAGTAGCCGCGACTACAAATACAGAAGCTTTGAATCTGGCATTGGTCGAAAGACAAAAAGAACTTATAGGCAGAGGATTTCGATGGTTCGATCAGAGAAGATTAAATCTTGATCCGCTTTATCAAAAAACATATTCCAGAGTTTTTAAAGGACAAACCTATACGCTTGAGCCGAATAGCGACGGATATGTGTTCCCGATCAATCAAAATTACATCGATTTAAACCCGGAACTGGGGAAATAAAAAAATACAGCAATGTTAAAGAAAATAGTAAATATCAAATTTTTGGTACTGGCCTTTTGCGCCTTTACCTTACACGTTACAAGCCAGGAAACAAAGTTAAGATTAAAAGGAATGGCGGATGTGCCAATCCCGGGATTAACGATGAGCATGACTTATGAAGCAAAAGGCGGACCGCTGGAAAGCATCAAAGAAATCAACGGTTATGCCTATGTTTTTAACGATTACAGATGGGAAATCGAAGATCTTAAAATGAAGAAAAACGGTACTGCCTGGAATGTAGAATACACTGTTCCTAAAAATTGCGGTTTTATGGCTTTCCGATTTTATGGAAATACAGATAACGGTTTAGTTACAGATTCCGGACAGGACACCGGTTATCTTTTGGTTGTTTTTAAAGAGCCAAAAGTAAAAATGCCGGGAGCAGATTTGGCCTGGGCAACTTTTAGAAACAAAGATTTCAACAGTCAGTTTAACGGTTATTTTAAAGATTTTACAATAAACGGAGACGCTTCAGAATATTGGTTGAAAAAAGAAGTTGCAGATCATGGTGAAAACTTCCCGAAATTCATTGATACTTATATCAAGATTTTAAAAGTTCAGAAACCGGAGAAATTTGATGAATTAGGACACCGTTTTTTAGGAGATTTTGTAAAGAAAATGAACGGTCAGCCTGAAGAAGTTTTT
Source organism: Flavobacterium sp. ENC (assembly GCF_020991415.1). Lineage (GTDB taxonomy): Bacteria > Bacteroidota > Bacteroidia > Flavobacteriales > Flavobacteriaceae > Flavobacterium. The sequence continues at coordinate 14,915 of NZ_JAJMOY010000006.1, forward strand.
CTAAAAGTGCACAGTTTATATTTATTTGATCTTAAAGATAAACCAAAAGCGGATTCTCTTGAAACCGTCATTCAAAAACAATTTCCAAAAGGAGCTTTTATGCGTTTTAAAGCATATCAGAAAATTATGCCAATTGCAGATGCTCCGGAGAAAAACAAAGTTATAACTCAGTTTTTAGCTGATTTTCCATACACTTCTGATGTACCGGATTCGCAAAAGTATATCTATGATAACATTGTAAAAACGCAATTTGGATATTATTTTGAGACCAAAGACTATAACAGTGTTTTAGCTTTAATTCCAACCATGAATTTTGCTAACCTGAATGATGCGTACCATCAGAATATTTCAAAAGCTTTGTATTTAAAGATAGTTGATCCGGCAACAATAGAAACCATGGCGGTACCAATGATTCAGCAGATGCAGCAAAAAGTAAACGACCTGTCCTACATGCAGGGAATTTACTGGTCACCAAATCAGGCCACTGAAAATGCTAAGGATAGACTTAACGATCAGTTAGTGATTCAGATTCGTATGTATGATATGTTGAAAAAGTACAAAGAAGTTTTAGAGACTTTTGAATTACTGCCGTTTCAAAAACGTTACGAAAAAGCAAGTGTGAATGATATTCACGTAAGAGCACTTGAAGCTTTAAACAAACCAGTTATTGAAGTTTTAAAAATTGCAGCAAGAGCTAATACATTATCTGAAGGATTAACAGCTAAACTAAAAGAAGCTTACTTAAAAGAAGGAAAAAAAGAAAGTGATTTTCCTGCCTATTTAGAACAGTTGAAGAAAGAAAACAATTCTGAAGAAAAAATCGTTCTTATGAATCCGGTTCCCGCGCCAACAATTAAAGTGCAGACGGCAGACGGAAAAGAAAAACAATTGGCTTTAGACAACGGAAAAATCATTGTAATTGATTTTTGGGCAACCTGGTGCGGACCCTGCAAAAAAGCATTTCCGGCGATGCAGCAACTGGTAACAAATTTTAAAGAGGACAAACAGGTTGAAGTTTATTTTATAAGCACTCAGGAAACCAAAGAAGGCTATAAAAAAGAGGCATTGGCCTATTTAAAAGAAAAAGGTTTAAAGCTTGATACTTATTTTGACCTTGTGAAAAAAGGCGGCGGAACAAACAATGAATCGTTTTCTAAATATGCAGCCATTTTTAAATCAAGCGGGATTCCGAGAAAAGTAGTAATCAAAAACGGCCAGATTCGATTTACATCAGAAGGATATTCGGGAAATCCCGGGCAGCTTGTAGACGAGCTTACAAATGTTATTAATGCTTTAAAGAAAGAATAATTTCTTTTTGAAAATAAAAAAAATATGAAAAAAATAGTTTTACTGTGTATACTTTCAATGGGTATACACAGTTTATCTGCACAGAAAAAAACAGTTGACGAATCGGCCTACGAATCATGGAAAAGAATTGGCAGCAAATCGTTATCTTATAATGGTAAGTGGATGTCGTACAGCACTGTATTTCAGGATGAGGAAAAAGAAAACGATAAGCAAATCATTATTCAGGAAACTCCAAAAGGAAAACGCCTGGTGTTGAATAATGTCAGCGATTTAAAATTCATTGGAAAAAAAGACTGGATTCAGTACAGCAAAAACGACAGTACGCTTTTGCAAAACCTAAAAACAGGCGTAAAAAAGCTTTGGAAATCCAAACATTATACCAATGCTCTTGAAGGAACAGATATTTTATATTATACACGTCCTGAAGCTGTAAAAGGAGATTTTTTTCTGCAGCGTTTGGTTTGTTACAACATAGAAACGAACGACAGCATTTCTGTAAACAATATAAAATCATCTCATTTTTTAAAGAACAACGCAATTATTTATGTACAGATAGAAAAGGATCAGGTATATCTGAAACAAGGGGTTCCAGGCGGCAAACAGCAAACTGTTTACACTGGAAAAGCAGCTGATTTTGGCGATTTTCAGTTAAATGGAAAAGAAGATGGCGGGAGTTTTACTTTGAAAGGAACCAACAGTGCAGATTTTAATTTGGTATATTACTTTAGTTTGAAAGACAATTCTGTTAAATTGATATTTAATTACGACGACGTTAAACTAAATGATTCCGACTATTCTATTTCAAAAACAGCTTATGGATTGACTGAGAATACGAATTATATTCAGTTGCAAGTTTTTGGAAACAAGCGTCAGGAAAATACACAAATTCCAAAATCGGGAGTTGAAATCTGGAAATACGACCAGGGAAGTCTGGAGCGCAGACAGGAAATGCTTCGAAATTCAAAAATACTGCCCAGTGAACCCAAGTTTCTTTATGATATCAAAAACAATAAAGTGATTAAAGTAGCTGCGGCGGGAGAATTTGATCAGGTAATTGTACCGGAATCGGGTGATTTTAAAGGTCTTTTTGCTATCGATAAAAAACCGTATAAGGTAGAAGTAGACTGGACTTTTAATGAGCGTAACGATATTTACTGGATCGATGCTTCGACTGGAAAATCTATAAAAGTACTAACAGGAGTTTTTGGAAGTCCATCATGGAATACACAAGGAACGTATGCTATTTTAGATGATGAAAAACAAAAAGAATGGATGGTTTTTGACACTGCTTCTATGAAATTTAAAAACATTAGTAAACAAATTCCTTTTCCTGTTTCAAATCCTAATGTAGATATGGCAAATCTTAACACAGCATACGGAATTGCCGGCTGGCTAAACAATGGAAATACGGTAGTTTTATACGATCAATTTGATTTGTGGGCGATCGATCTAACGAATCAAAAACCTGCGTATTCCGTAACTCAGGGATACGGAAGAAAAAACAATGTCGAATTACGCTGTAACGAAACAGGTTTTATGGGCAATTTGGATCAGAAAAAAGCAATTACTTTGATTGGTTTTGACTTTGAGCATAAATCAAAAGGTGTTTACAAGTTAATCAACAATAATTCGGTAGACAAAGTATTTTCCAGCCCAAATTATAATGTTCGGATTGAAGCAGTTTCTGGTGATAACTCTAGTGTTTTATTTACAAAAGAAAGTTATACAACTTTTCCGGATTTATGGTGGGGAACTTCTGGTTTTGGCTCACAATCCAAAATTACCGATATCAATCCACAGCAAAAAGACTTTGCCTGGGGTACTTCGAAAGTATTGACATGGAAAAGCTTCAGCGGAAAAGAAAATCAGGGAAATCTATATCTTCCGGACAACTACGACAGTAAAAAAACATATCCTGTAGTAGTTCATTTTTACGAAAAACATACCGAGGAGTTCAATGCGTACCAGCTGCCTGAAGTCAGCACTGCAAACATTAATATTCCAACATACGTAAGCAGAGGTTATATTGTTTTTCAGCCCGATGTACATTATGTTTATGGTGAAGTTGGAAACAGCGTTTACAATGATGTTGTTAGCGGGGTTGACTATTTAATTTCACAAGGCATTACCGAAAAAGGGAAAATAGGAATTCAGGGACACAGTTTTGGCGGTTACGAAACTTCTTTCCTAATAACTAAAACCGATATTTTTACTTGTGCTATTGTTGCCTCGGGCGTAAGCAATTTTACTGCCAATTATCCAATTATGAGATCAAATGGTATTTCTACAATGTTTAAATATGAGGCCGACCAATTGCGTATGGGAAGTGCTATGCATGAAAATCTTGACGGATACATTAAAAATTCACCCCTTTTTGCAGCAAAAAATATCAAAACACCGGTACTTATCTTTCACAATGATAATGACCGCGCGGTGCCTTATCAGGAAGGACAATCTTTGTTTTTTGCACTTCGTCGTTTAGGAAAACCGGCTGTATTGGTGAACTACAAAAAAGAAGGTCATACCCTTGAAGATGCCGCAAACAGAAAAGACTGGACAAACAAAATGCAGCAATATTTTGATTATTACCTAAAAGGAGCAGACCGTCCGGACTGGATGTAATATAAATAATTGATCATCAATAATATTAGACGCTGATTTTACGGATTCGCTATCGTGAAAATACTGATAAACACAGATGTTAAAATCCGTTTCAATCCGTGTTTTCGCAAAGCGAATCTGTTTCATCCGCGTTCAGGTAAGCAAATTAATGAGACTGTTATTTGAGGTTTTTCTAAAATTTTCAAATGAACAGCAAAAAACGCTTATCCAATTAAGTTAATCAGAAAAAATCAATCAAAAAGAACATTTATAGCAACAAAATGAAAAAATATATATTTCTGGTGCATTTTCTACTTTTGGGCTTAACCCAAATGTCAGCGCAGTTTAAAACCACAATTCCGTTACGAAAAGATGTGGTACACGGGACTTTACCGAACGGAATGCAATATTTTATTCTGCATAACGAATGGCCACAAGAAAGAGCCGATTTTTATTTTGTTCAGAATGTTGGAGCTATTTTAGAAGATGATAATCAAAACGGATTAGCACATTTTCTGGAGCACATGGCTTTTAACGGAACAGAACATTTTAAAGGAAAAGGCATGATCAATATGCTGGCCAAACACGGTGTTACCTTTGGGCGGGACATCAATGCCTATACAGCACATGATGAAACAGTTTACAATTTAAGTAATGTACCGGTTAAAAATCCCGCTTTGTTAGATTCATGTTTATATGTTTTACACGATTGGTCCGGTTTTTTATCCTTAAAAGACACCGAAATTGATGCTGAAAGAGGTGTAATCCACGAAGAATGGCGTACAAGAAGAAATGCCGATTTAAGAATAGGATCGCAGCTTGAACCTGTCATTTACAACGGTTCAAAATACGCAAAAAGAGATGTTTTGGGTGATATGGATCTTATAGATCATTTCAAGTACCAGCAACTAAGAGATTATTATAAAAAATGGTACCTGCCAAACCATCAGGCAGTAATTATTGTAGGAGATATAGATCCGGCAAAAATAGAAGAGAAGGTAAAGAAAATAATGGGTTCAATTATTATGCCTTCAAATTATGCAGCACGTACTTATGAATCCATCCCGGATAATGAAAAACTTTTGTACAAACTGGCGGTAGACAAAGAAGCGCAGAAAACTTCTATCGCATTAAACTTTAAAAAGAAAAAAAAGGACGTTCAGGATCTTGCAGCATTTGAAAATAGTATTGCAGAACAATTGGCTTTACAAATGATGAATAATCGTTTTAGGGAGTATGCCGTAAATAATGAAACTGCTTTGTTGGGAGCAGGTTTAAGTTATTCAGGTTTAACACGATTAACGTCCTTTTTTACTTTGACCATAAATCCTAAAAACGGAAGATTGCTGGAAGCTTTTCAACAGGCTTACACAGAATATGAGAGAGCCATTCAAAATGGTTTTACGAAAGAAGAACTGGATCGTGTGAAAGAAAATATGCGAACAGGTTATGAAAATCAGTTAAAAAACAAAGATAAAATCAGTAACGAAAGCTGGGCATCGCAATTGCAGAATTACTTTTTAGAAGCTTCGCCGGTGATGAGTTTGGAAGATGAGGCCGAATTCGTAAAAATGACTTTGGCTAAAATGGATCTTACTGAAATCAATAATGTGTTTCGTGCTCTTCCAACAGAAAACAATCAGGTTTTAACGGTTTCAGGACCAGAAAAAGAAAATGTAACGTATCCTGCGGAAACGGATTATACATCAGCAATAAAAAAAATAAAAGAGCAAAAGTTAGAACCTTACACTGAAACAATTGCAAAAGCCGATTTGGTGACGGACCAACTTACCATGAAGCCAATTTCGAAAAAATTTGAACTTAAAGGAATCAAAGAAGCAAAAGGATTTGTTTTAGAAAACGGCGCCAAAGTAATTATTTATCCAACAGCTTTAGCACAAGATCAGATTCTGTTTTCTGCTTTTAGTCCGGGTGGAATTTCGGTATTGCCGGAAAAAGATTTAGGATCGTCCCAAATTGCAGCCGCTTTGGCTAAAAATTCAGGTTTAGGAGATTTTAAAGTGACCGACTTACAAAAACAGCTTTCCGGGAAAACAGTTAAAGTGAGTCCGTATATTGGAGATTACTATGAAGGTTTTAGCGGAAGTGCCGTAAAAAAAGATTTAGAAACGCTTTTACAGCTAACCTATTTGTACTTTAAAAAGCCAAGATTTGAAACTCAGGCCTACAAGCGGATTATCGATTACTACAGCAATGCACTCGAAAACGTAACGGAAAATAACAGTAAAATATTTGGTGATTCTATCGCTTTATTAGATAGTAATCACAGCAAGCGGACTTTTCTTTTAAAGAAAGAAAATCTTAAAGAATTAAAATTTGATGATGCTTCTGAAATTTACAAAGAACGTATCTCTAATGCTTCTGATTTTACTTTTGTTTTTGTTGGAAATATTGCTCAAAGTGATCTTGCAGCCATCAATAAATACTTAGGAAATCTCCCGGGAACTCAAACTCAGGAAAACTTTACGGGTCATAAAATTGGAACGGCAAAAGGATTTTCTAAAGAAAAACTGATCAGGGAAATGAGTGTTCCTAAAACTAGTATTTATGTGCATCTGGAAAATAAAAATGTAACATTTTCAGTGAAAAACCAGATTATGGCATACATGCTTTCCCAATTATTAGACAAACGCTATTTGGATCAAATCAGAGAAGACGAGGGAGGAAGTTATGGAGTGCAAACGGAGAGTTCATTGTCTAAAAATCCATCTCCGGTTTTTTCTCTTCGTGTAAGCTTTGACTGTAATCCTGAAAAAGACAGCAAACTGCTGCAAATTGTCTATACCGAGCTTGATAATATTGTCAAAAATAATGTTTCAGATAAAGATTTATCAGACATAAAAGAAGATTTGATAAAAAGCAATCAGCAGAACATTAAGTCAAATTCGTATTGGATGAATACTATTGTTGATCAGCTAAAGACAAATGATAAATTCATAAGCAATACTGAATATGAGAAATTAATTAAGAGCATTTCGGTAAAAGATATAAAAAAATATGCAGGAGAAGTAGTACCGGGCGCTGATAAAGTCGAGGTTGTAATGCAGCCTAAAACAGCTCAAAATGCGTCAAAATAGCATTTAGCGATAAAAGAACGGCAATTCTTCACTTTAATTTTAATAGTCTTAAAAGAAAACTTACGTTTCTTTGAATTTGAATTAGTTAACGAATTTGCAGACTAAAAAGAGCTGCCTTGCCGGGCGGCTCTTTTAAATAAATATCGGAATACTGTTCAGCTCAGTACAGCAATTAGGTAAACGCAATGATCATGAACCTCATTAAAAATAACATACAAATACATCAAAAATAAATAGAAGCATAAAATTGGAAGATTATGTTTTTATGGACGGCCCGTCTTTTCATTGTAAAAGGCGGGTTTTTTGCATCCGTGATTCAAAAATCCTTAAAAAAAGGCGTTTTGATGATTTTCAGATCTAAAACGGGGATAGCAAGATACTTGTGTGTTTTTAAAAAAAAAGCATTAAAAAATCTTGGTTTTTAAAAGAAAGATTTTATTTTTGTATCGATCAATACAATAATGCTGTTATGAGAGGAAGGCCTACGATTTTTAAAGAACAGGAACTGCTGGAAAAGGCACAGCATGTTTTCTGGCAGAAAGGGTATACGGCAACTTCATTGGAAGATTTGCTAAAAGCCATGCAGATTGGAAGCGGCAGTTTTTATAATACTTTCAAAGGAGGCAAAAAGGAATTGTTTTCCAGGGCTATTCAACAGAGAAGAGAAGCTTTCGCCGAGTTTAAGGCCATCGTTGATGCAAGTGCAGCGCCACTTGAAGTGATTAAAGATTTTTACCGCTCGCTGGCGGATTCTGACAAACAGACCCACTTGCAGGGCTGTCTGATTGTTAATACGGTTACAGAGATGACTTTTGTAGATGAGTTGCTGGAGAAAGAAGCAGTAAAGGTTTTAAAAGAAGTGGAACAAATGTATACGGCTGTCATTGCTAAAGCGCAAAAGGACGGAATCATGAAAAATAAGACCAACGCAGAGATTCTGGGACGTTACTTAATAACCTTCTGGAACGGATTTAATGCGACAAGACGTATGTATCCCGACAATACAATTCTTAAAGCCCAAATAGAAATGCAGCTTAGTATATTGAGCTAAGTTTTTTTTATTTTTTTTTGTAACAATCAATACAAAATAAATTAACCTGTTTTTATTGAATAGTGACAGCAGCAGATCTTTTCAAGATCATTTTTGTAGTAATCAATACAAAATAATATATAATGGATTTACAATTACAGTCAAAGACCGCTTTTATCAGCGGTTCTACTCAGGGCATAGGTTATGCCATTGCCCAACAGCTTCTTGCTGAAGGTGCCACTGTTATCATAAACGGTAGAAACCAGGCTAAAATCGATGCCGCTATTCAAAAACTCAGGCAAGAAATACCGCAGGCAGAAGTGTTGGGTATAGCTGCTGATTTTTCAGATGTGGAGCAGGTTAATGCTTTAATAGGCACTTTGCCACAGGTGGATATTCTGATTCATAATGTTGGGGTTTTTGAACTCAGGGATTTTATAGACATTACAGATGAGCAATGGTTATCAATATTTGAGATTAATGTCATGAGCAGCATCAGGCTCTCAAGAGTATTGTTCCCAAAAATGATGGAAAGAGGCTGGGGCAGGGTGCTGTTTATCAGCAGTGAATCCGGAGTCAATATTCCAGAGAACATGATCCATTACGGAATGACCAAAACCGCTTTGCTTTCCATTAGCAACGGCCTTTCCAAACTCACAAAAAATACTCAGGTTACGGTTAACTCTATCGTAGGAGGGCCTACGTATTCCGATGGTGTTGCAGAGGTGGTGTCACGGATTGCCAGGGCACAACAGCTGTCAGAGGCACAAATGAAAGAACTTGTTATACAAAATACCAATCCAACCTCACTTCTTCAGCGTTTTATTAATCCTTCTGAAATCGCTAACATGGCAGTGTATCTCTGCAGTCCTTTATCCTCAGCAACCAACGGAGCAGTTACCAGAGTAGATGGCGGTGTGCTAACTGCGCTATAATAATTATGAATTAACAATCTTTAAATAACAAAAGTTCAAAAATTGGAGAATCCACGGGAGATGTGCATAATTGCAGTGGTTCCCATTGTTTTTCATGATTTCAGCGATATAGATTTTTCTTCTTACAGCTTATCAACGGACAGGATAAGCTTGTATTTCGTTCAGCTTAATTGCGTCCGCATTGCGGACGCAATTTGAAATTATAAATTGGTTCTTAACAGGATGTCATACCTGCTTAGTTCTCTATTTCAATAATTTGGGACAGGATGTTACTTTTTATTGGATTTTTTTCATCTGGCTGAGCACCGCCAACAGTAAGTTTAACTTTACCTTCGTATTGCTTTAACTTTCCTTCGGCAGTCACATAACAAAGGTCTTCAGGGGACAGATTAAAAGTGATGGTCTTGCTTTCGTCTGGTTTTAAATTAAAACGTTCAAATCCTTTTAGACTTTTCAGTGGTGCTTTTACAGACGGATTCTGATTGATGATATACAATTGGGCCACTTCTTCGCCTTCTGTTTTGCCGGTATTGGTTATTTTTACCGACACCGGAACAATTTCATTCTTTTTTATTTTAGAAGGAATAGTTAACTGATCGTATTTAAAAGAAGTATAGCTCAAACCATATCCAAAACCAAAAAGGGGCATCCCCCTAAAATAGCGATACGTTTTGTTGTCCATACTGTAATCAACAAACGAAGACAAGTCTGAATCGCTTTTGTAAAAAGTGACAGGCAGTCTTCCTGCCGGATTATAATCTCCAAACAGAATATCGGCTACTGCAGTTCCTGTCGCCTGACCGCCGTACCACGCATTCAGCACTGCAGGAATGTTTTCTGCTTCCCACGGAATTGCAATGGCACTTCCTGTCATCATTACAAAAACAACTGGTTTTCCTGAGCTTTTTAGTGCCTTCATTAATTGAGTTTGTACTTCAGGAAGCAGAATAGAAGTACGGTCACCACCGGAAAAGCCCGGAAAATTAACCGGCATTTCTTCTCCTTCAAGTTGAGGTGATATGCCTCCGACAAATATAAAAGCATCGGCATCTTTGTTTCGGTCCGTTAATTTCGCAAAATCAGTTTTTACAAAATTTCCGGTGCGTAAGGCTACGTTTGCTTTTCCTTCGCCCTGCCAGTATTCTAAAACTAGCTTATAAACTGTATTTTTTTTGGTCGTTAACTGAAAAGTTTTTTCTCCCCATCTGTTTTTTTTCCAGGCGTTTACGACTTCTTTTCCATCAATTAGAAAACGATAGCCGTCATCAGCGCTAAGTTCGAATGTAACAGAACCGTCTTTGTCTGCAGTAAAGTTTGTGGTATAACGCGCAGAGAAATGATTGGCCTTAATATTTTTCAGAACAGCTTCGCCTTCCTGCCAAAAGTTATTAATTTCCGGTTCCGTTCTTACCGCAACAGGACTTCCTGATAAATCAACATTGTCAAAATATTCTGCTTTAAACCCCGCTTTTCCTTCGTAGTGATATTGATTTTTCAGATTTTGATAGACTAATAAAGTATCATTGGTAAAATTAATTGCCTGTTCATAAACAACTTCCGTACTATTGCCCAGTTTTTCTTTGATTCCATTTAAAACCGTTGTCAATTTACCGGGAGTTCCATTGTAATTTCCTAATATTGAAATAGCATTATCTGCATTAGGCCCCAGAACTACAATCTTTTTTAATTTTTTGCTCAGCGGCAATATATTTTTTTCATTGCGTAGTAAAACCATTGATGCTCTGGCCATTTGTAACGCATGCTGACCATGCTCGGGACTTTCGAGAACAGATGCAGGTGTCTGTGCATACCTGACCATGGCAACAGGATCAAACATACCGAGCCTGAATCGGATCATAAAAAGTCTTTTTACCGAAATGTCTATTTGTTTTTCACTGATTTTTCCATTTTTTACTGCCTGAACCAAAGCTTTGTAAGCATCCGTACCACAGTCAATATCGGTGCCGTGAAAAACAGCATCTGCTGAAGCTGATTCAGCATCAGGATGCGTTTTATGGTTCTTAAAAAAATCGTCAATTGCCCAACAGTCTGAGGTTACGTAACCCTCAAATTTCCATTGATTACGTAAAATATCTGTCATCAGAACGTCACTCGCGCAGCACGGCTGTGTTCTGAAAGCATTGTAAGCACACATCACGCCGGCTACTTTTGATCCTGTTATTAATTTTTGAAACGCAGGAAGATAGGTATCCCAAAGCTCATAAGGCGTTACATCCACATCAAAAGTATGGCGCAACGATTCCGGACCGCTGTGTACGGCATAATGTTTGGCACATGCCGCTGCTTTTAAGTATTTAGGATCGTCGCCCTGAAGTCCTCTCACAAAGGAATCGCCTAGTATACCGGTCAGGTACGGATCTTCACCGTAGGTTTCCTGACCGCGTCCCCAACGCGGATCACGAAAAATATTAATATTCGGTGTCCAGTATGTGAGTCCCATATAACGCTCATTTGTTCGGTTTAATTCTAAGGCTTTATTGTAAATTGCTCTTCCTTCCAAAGCTGAATAATCGGCCATTTTAAAAAGAGAATTTCTATCGAATGTCGCCGCCATGGCAATCGCCTGCGGGTAAACCGTTGTTTTAAAAGGAGTCCGTGCTACACCATGTAAAGTTTCATTCCACCAGTCGTAAGCAATTATGCCAAGACGTGGAATTGCGGGAGATGCATTCAGCATTTGAGAAACTTTTTCTTCCAGAGTCAGCCGGCCCACAAGATCATCTACCCGTTCTTCAAAAGAGAGGTTAGGGTTCTGAAATAAAAATTTTCCTGATTTTTCTTGTCCAAAGCAAAAAAACGTAATAAAAAGTAATAACAGGTATCCGGATTTTGGTGATTTCATAAGCTTTTTGGTTTTACAATTTTTAAAATGCAGCATAACAGTAAGTAAACAAACAACCGATTGTGTAAAGAAACATAATTTTTTATAATAAAAAAAATATGTTTTGAATAGGGCTGCAAGCAATAATTTTTGATCCTTCTCCATTGAATATTTTAGAATAACAATTTTAGTGTGCTAAATGCGTGCACAATGAATTGATGTATCATTAAAATAATTACATTTACTGATTCTAGTATTATAAGTAATGGAAGAACACAGACATGTAACGATATATGACATTGCCGAGAAGCTTAATCTTGCGACATCGACAATTTCACGGGCTTTAAAAGATCATCATACTATTAGTGATAAGACCATTAAAAAGGTGAAGCAGACAGCGAAAGAAATGGGATTTGTTCCCAATACGCTGGCGGCAGGCTTGCGTGGCAATACATCAAAAACTATTGGGATTTTAATTCCAACCATAACACAGCCCTTTTTGTCTTCTTTGATCAGTGGTATCGAAATTACCGCTCAAAAATCTGAATATTCAGTTATTATTATGCAGTCGCATGATTCGTACGAAATGGAAGTGAATCTGGCTAAATCCTTATATAGTAACAGAGTAAGCGGAGTGATCTGTTCTCTTGCTATGGAGACAAAGGATACAGCTCATTTTAAACAATTTTCCAATAACAATATTCCCCTTGTATTTGTAGACAGGGTTCCGAGAGATTATGATACGTTTCGGGTCGTTATAAATAATTACCTGGCGGGATACAAAGCAACAAAACATCTTATTGAACAAGGCTGCAAAAGAATTGCACATTTAACTGCGGGATCAGAATTCGGGACACTTTATAATGAGCGCAAAAGGGGATATATGGATGCTTTATTGGAGCACGAACTTCCTGTTGATGAAAAGCTGATTATAAATTTAAAGGAAATGACCTATGAAGATGGGGTAAAGGCCTGTAATCAATTATTTGATTTAAAGGTGCGTCCCGATGGTCTTTTCGCGCCCGGAGATATTTTGGCTGTAAGTGCTGTACAGACAGCTAAAAAAAGAGGAATTAAAATACCGGAAGATTTCGCGGTAATTGGTTTTAACGACGATCCAATCTCTAAGATTATAGAACCGAATATTTCAACTATAACGCATCCGGCTGAAAAAATGGGCAAAGCAGCAGCTGAACTAATTATTAAAAACCTGAAATCGGTTAAGGAAGAAGATGCCAAAGAAATTACGTTTTTAAATACACAAGTTCTTGTGCGTGAATCCTCTAAGAGGATTTAGGTTCTCTTTTTAATTATATATAAACCTGTTAATTGCGATTAACAGGTTTTTTTATATCAAATTTTCTCCAAATCTTCTGATTTCTTTCCATATAGCCCAAGGTTTCAGGCTTGGGAGACATATCGATAATCATTCTGCGTCCAACGGTTGAAACCGTTGGTTATGTTTTACAGCATTTGTTTAAAGTGATTCCCAAATTAAAAAAAATCAATTTTTATTTTTTTATTCCCTTATTTTTGTATTTTAGCACAACCGATTGCAACTTGATAATTTTTTTTGAAAGTATATTTTTTTAGCACTTTTTTTGCTAAATAGTAGGGTTTTGAGTAAAATTTTTGATTTGTACTTTAAATTAAATTGACAGAAAAGCCAAATGACACATCTTAAAAATAAATTTCTCCAGTCTGTCTTCTTGTTTTTTATAGTGTGCTGGTCTTCATCAGCTCAAAAAGATTATAAATTATGGCTGCAATACACTAAGATTGATAACGCTGATTTAAAAACGCAATATCTTTCTACTATTCAGGGGATTGTTTCTTTGGAAAAATCGGAAAGTGCAAAAATTGCCTTTACAGAACTGCAATTTGGTTTGAATGAAATGTTGGGGAAGAAATTTGAAAACAAACCGGTTATTACAGGAGATCATAACATTATTATAGGTTCACGGGAATTTTTAACTTCCGAAATTCAAAAAGAGATTGGAAATTTCGATCAAATAAATGACGAAGGTTTTATTATTAAATCCATTTCGATAAAAAATCAAAAACAGATTATCATTACAGGAAAAAAAGATATTGGGGTTTTATATGGGGTTTACAGTTTTCTGAGATTGATTCAAACCAATAAATTGATCACAAATTTGAATATTCCTGATTCACCAAAAACAAATATCAGAATCTTAAATCACTGGGATAATTTAGACCGAACCGTAGAACGCGGTTATGCCGGATTTTCGTTATGGAACTGGCAAAAACTGCCTGATTTTATCGATCAGCGTTATATTGATTATGCCCGCGCAAATGCATCAATAGGAATTAACGGAACGGTGTTAACCAACGTAAACGCAAACGCTTTAATTCTGACGCCGCAATATTTAGAAAAAGTTGAGGCTTTAGCAAATGTTTTCAGACCGTACGGAATCAAAGTTTATTTAACGGCCCGATTCTCGGCACCAATCGAAATTGGAGGTTTAAAAACAGCCGATCCCAAAGATCCGGAAGTTAGCAATTGGTGGAAAAACAAAGCCAAAGAAATTTATAAACGAATTCCGGATTTTGGAGGATTTCTGGTAAAAGCAAATTCAGAAGGGCAGCCGGGTCCGCAAAATTATGGCAGAGATCACGTCGATGGCGCCAATATGCTGGCCGACGCCGTAGCACCTTTTGGAGGTGTTATTATGTGGCGCGCTTTTGTCTATTCAGAGCATGATGCAAACGATCGTGCCAAACAGGCCTACGCCGAATTCGTGCCTTATGACGGAAAATTTAAAGAGAATGTAATTGTTCAGGTCAAAAACGGAGCGATTGATTTTCAGCCTCGTGAGCCTTTTCATCCCATGTTTGGCGCGATGCCAAAAACACCTTTGATGATGGAATTTCAAATCACTCAGGAATATTTGGGTTTTAGCACACATCTCGTTTTTCTGCCCAAATTATTTCAGGAAGTTTTAGAATCAGATACGTATCAAAAAGGAAAAGGTACAACGGTTGCCAAAATTATTGAAGGCTCTTTCAACAAAACAAAACTAACCGGAATTGCAGGAGTTTCGAATATCGGTAATGACTTAAACTGGACGGGACATCCTTTTGCGCAGGCAAACTGGTACGGCTTTGGGCGATTGGCCTGGAATCCGTACTTGGATTCAGAAACCATTGCAGAGGAATGGCTGCGATGCACTTTTTCAAACGATGAAAATTTTGTAAAACCAGTAAAAGAAATGATGCTTCAGTCGCGTGAAGCAGTTGTAAATTATATGACACCGTTTGGTTTGCATCACATTATGGACACGGGGCATCATTATGGTCCGGGTCCGTGGGTTTCCAATTTGTCACGACCGGAATGGAATCCGGTGTATTATCACAAAGCCGATACAAACGGAATTGGTTTCGACCGTTGCAAAACAGGAACTAATGCCACCGCACAATATGCTCCCGAAGTTCAAAAAATGTTTGACAATCTCGAAACCTGTCCTGAAAAGGATTTGTTATGGTTTCATCATGTTTCCTGGGATTATAAATTAAAAAATGGTCAGACAATTTGGAATGGTCTGGCCTTGAAATATCAGGAAGGCGTAAATCAGGTTGCAGCAATGAAAAACGTTTGGAATAAATCGCAAAAATATGTTGATGATGAACGTTTTAAGGAGGTTCAGATGTTGCTGGAAATTCAGTATAAAGAAGCAAAATGGTGGAGGGATGCGTGTTTGCTCTATTTTCAGCAATATTCAGGAAAGGAATTACCTTTAGGCGTTGAAAAAGCAACACAGTCTTTAGACTATTTTAAATCATTAAAATTTCCTTTTGCACCAGGAAATTAATATTCAAAGTAAAAAAAATATGAGTATAAAAACAGCAATTGTAACCGGAGGAAATTCAGGTTTGGGATTTGCAACAGCAAAAAAATTATGCGATAACGGCATTAAAACCTATATAATTGGAAGATCAAAAGAAAAAACGGAAGATGCCTGCCAAGAAATTGGACCAAATGCAGTTCCGGTTTTATATGACCTGAATGAGATAGCGGGAATTGGTGAAATGATCGAAAATATTACCAAAGAAAATCCAATTGATATTTTGGTCAATAATGCAGGAATCAATCTGAAAAAAGAATTCACAGACGTTACCGATGAAGATTTTTTATCTGTAATTCACACCAATCTTTTGAGTGTTTTTGCTGTTAGTAAAGCCGTTGTGAAAAACATGAAAGAAAATAACGGAGGAAGTATCGTCAATATCAGTTCAATGGCGTCGCAATATGGTATTCCAAAAGTAATTGCATATTCGGCCAGTAAAGGCGCGATCGAATCGATGACCAGAGCAATGGCTGTAGAATTGGCACCTTTTGGTATTCGTGTCAATTGCATCGCTCCGGGATTTATTAAAACCAAAATGTCTTCTGCAGCACTTGATAATGATCCGGAAAGAAAAAATAAAGTACTGGGAAGAACGCCAATGGGCTTTTTGGGAGAGCCCTCAGACATTGCAGATGCCGTTTATTATTTCGCCCTGAGCGAATCAAAATACACCACCGGAACCGTTTTGCCTGTTGATGGCGGAAATAGTATTGGTTTTTAAGAACCTGTGACTTTGCGAGATTAAAAAAAATACTCAGTATGATAAAAATGCAGCAAACAATGCGTTGGTTTGGACCAAATGACAACGTAAGTTTATTAGATATAAAACAAGCCGGAGCAACCGGAATTGTTACGGCCTTGCATCAAATTCCTGTCGGTGAAATATGGACTGTTGAAAACATTGAGGAAAGACAGCAAATTGTAAGAAATTCAGGTTTAGAATGGACAGTCGTTGAAAGTTTGCCGGTTCATGAAGAAATAAAACGCGCGACCGGAAATTATCTGCAATACATTGAAAATTATAAAATAAGCATCAAAAACTTAGCAGATTGCGGTATTAAAATAATCACCTATAATTTTATGCCAATTTTGGACTGGGTTCGAACGGATCATAATTTTAGTAATGAAGATGATAGTAAAGCGCTTTTATACAACCAGGATGCATTTACTTATTTTGATATTTTCCTGCTAAAAAGACCCAATGCTGAAAATGATTATTCGGATAAGGAAAAAGAAAATGCATTACAATTTGGAAATAAACTTTCTGAAGAAGAAAAAGCCTTATTATTTAAGAATGTTTTACTGGGATTACCGGGAAGTACAATCCATTTTACGGCAGAACAAATTCTCTCTTTATTAGATAATTATGCCCATATCAATAATGAAAAACTAAGAGAAAACCTGATTTATTTTTTATCAGAAGTTGCGCCGGTGGCTGCTGCATATGATGCTAAGTTAGCCATACATCCCGATGATCCGCCGTTTTCAGTTTTGGGCCTGCCCAGAATTGTTTCTACCGAAGAAGATATAAAAGCCATTTTAAATGCCGTTCCTTTTAATTCGAATGGATTGTGTTATTGTACAGGTTCTTTGGGGGCAGATCCGAAAAATAATCTGGAGAGAATTATCGATGATTTCGGAGATAGAATTCACTTTTTACATCTTCGAAACACCTTCCGCGAAAGCGAAACTATTTTCAGGGAATCGGAACATTTGAACGGTGATGCCAAAATGGAAAGGATTGTCGAGAAAATCCTGCTGCTAATGAATACCAGAAAAATAAGTTTGCCAATGCGTCCGGATCATGGCTTTTTGCATGAGGCTGATAAGGAAAAAGAAACCTATCCCGGTTATTCTCTGACAGGAAGACTAAAAGGTCTTGCGGAATTAAGAGGGCTGGAAATGGGTATCGCTTATAAACTGAAAGAATTGACGTAAATGATTTTCTACGAAGTAAAAGATACTAAATATTAACTTAAACCAATAAACATGAGATTATTTAACCACTCTCTGCTGCTTTTGTCTGTCTTAGTTTTCAACAGCTGTAATGCGCAAAAAGAAAAAGATCCTGTTTCTTTAAAGGAAAGCTATAAAAATGATTTTTATATTGGAACTGCCCTGAGTGCAGATCAGATTGAAGAAAAAAACAGCAAAGAAGATGCGTTGATCAAAAAAGAGTTTAATGCTATCACAGCGGAAAACATTATGAAGTCGATGTTTATACATCCCTTTAAAGATAAATATGATTTTGCGCTTACCGATAAATTTATAGCGTATGGTAAAAAAAACAAAATGTTTATTCACGGTCATACCCTGATCTGGCACAGTCAGCTGGCGCCATGGATGCAAAAAATTAAGGACAGCACAGAAATGAAAGCTTTCATGAAAGATCATATTAAGACGATTGTTTCTAAATACAAAGGCAAAGTAGATTCGTGGGATGTGGTGAATGAAGCTTTAAACGAAGACGGAACGTTAAGAAAATCAATTTTTCTGGACAAACTGGGCGAACAATATCTTATAGATGCTTTTAAACTCGCTGCCGCTGCAGACCCAAAAGTAGATTTATATTACAACGATTATAATAATGAAGAACCGGCCAAAAGAGCAGGAAATATTGCTTTAATCAGGAAAATAAAAGCAGGTGGCGGTAAAATTGACGGCGTTGGTATTCAGGCACACTGGAAATTAGATTATCCGTCATTAGAAGAAATTGAAAAAAGTATTTTGGAATATTCGGCCCTTGGTATTAAGGTTGCTTTTACAGAACTTGATATTTCCGTTTTGCCAAATCCAAAAGATTTTAGCGGTGCAGATGTAAACCAAAATTTTGAGGGTGATCCTAAAATGAATCCGTATCCTGAAAAGCTTCCGGATGCAGTACAAAATAAACTGGCAGAACGTTATGCTGCTATTTTTAAATTATTTTTAAAACACAAAGACAAAATTAGCCGCGTTACATTTTGGGGCGTTCACGATGGACAGTCCTGGTTAAACGACTGGCCTGTAAAAGGCAGGACAAATTACCCCTTGTTATTTGATAAAAACTTAAATCCCAAAAAAGCATATAACAGCGTAATTCAGTTAAAAGAAATAAAACAATAAAAATTTGTGGTAAATACACTTTTTTTTATGAAGTACACAACCGAATGCGTTTTTTGTTTTATATAATGAAATAATTAAATTTTGACTTGCTAATTCTCTTTTTTTATATAATTTTACACAACCGATTGTTTTGATCGATTTTGTCGTTTTAAAGAAGATAAACACTATGTGATGAAATTAACAGTACGTTGATTGCTGCATGTGATTCTCTTTCACGAAATGTTAAAAAAAAAAGAAACCCTGCAGGAAAAGCTAACCAAAAAATAACCACACCAAGAATGAATTACATTTCACAAAAATTATCTGTTAAAGAGAAAATTGGATACAGTTTAGGGGACTTAGCGGCAAATCTTGTTTTCCAGACCTTAATGACTTACCTCGCTTATTTTTATACCGATATCTACGGATTATCCCCAACAGATTCTTCTATAATTATGCTGGTCGTAGGTTTGATTGCTGCTTTTGTATTTAATCCAATTATTGGTGTTTTGGCAGACAGAACCCGCACTAAATGGGGAAAATTCAGGCCCTGGATTTTAATCACCGCAATCCCCCTTGGTGCCATCGCTTTACTGGCTTTTACAACACCAAATTTCTCTTATCACGGAAAAGTAATTTATGCTGTTGTCACCTATACGTTATTGCTGCTTTTTTACGCCAGTAATAATTTACCCTATTCAGCTTTAAGCGGGGTTATAACGGGCGATATGCGCGAGAGAAACAGTATGTCCGCTTATCGTTTTGTGGCGGTAATGTTTGCCCAGTTCTTTGTTCAGGTTTTTATGCTGGGCATTATTAAAAGTGCCGGAAACGGCGACAAAGCCATTGGTATCGAAAAGGTAATGACTGTTTTGGCAGTAATCGGAACAATTATGTTGTTAATCACATTTTTAACTACAAAAGAACGTATTATTCCAAAACCGGAACAAAAATCAAGCATTAAGGAAGATTTAAGCGATTTGATGAAAAACAAACCGTGGATTATTATGTTAAGTCTTACTACACTGGTATTCATTACTCTGGCAATGAAAGGCGGGTCTTATGTATATTATTTTGAAAATTATGTAGACAAACAACAGCTTGCGATTTTTATCCAGCCTGTTTTGGATGTTTTATCGGCACTAAAATTGAACTATTTTGGAAGTGATCCTGTTTCTGCCGGTTTTGGATTGTTTAATGCAGGCGGCATTATTTTCATGATTGTGGGGATTACATTATCTAAAAGTCTGGCTGATAAATACGGAAAGCGAAATATTTTCGGATTGTTTTTATTCATTTCAACCTTGTTTATTATCGCATTTTATTTCTTTCCGGCAGCGGCAATCAGTTTTATGTTTTTCTCTCAAATTTTACATGGTTTTTTCTACGGAATAACGATTCCGCTTTTGTGGGCGATGATTGCAGATGTGGCTGATTATTCGGAATGGCTGAATAACCGTCGTGCAACGGCTATTATTTTCTCTGCCATGATGGTGGGCTTAAAGGCCGGATTGAGTATTGGCGGGGCTCTTACGACTTCGTTTTTAGGGTATTTTCAGTATGTGCCAAATGCTTCAAGCCAAACCGGTCTTGCCATAAACGGAATCAAATTACTGGTAAGCATTTTTCCCGCAATACCCTTTTTAATTGGCGTTACACTATTGTTTTTCTATAAAATCGATAAAAAAATGGAAGTACAGATAGAGACAGATTTAAAAGAAAGAAGAACTTAATTATTTTATAAAACACAATACAACTATGCCTGAAGATAGTACTGAACAAATTAATTTCGAGCAAATTAATAAAAAAGCCATTTCTCAGCCTTTGGTTTCTCATATTTATACGGCAGATCCATCGGCACATGTTTTTAATGGCAAAATTTATATTTATCCGTCGCATGATATTGATGCAGGTATACCGTTTAACGATAACGGTGATCATTTTGGAATGGAAGATTATCATGTTTTTTCAATGGAAAACATTAATGCTGAAACTATTGATAACGGAGTTGCGCTTCATGTTGATGATGTGGCCTGGGCCGAAAAGCAAATGTGGGCACCGGATGCAGCCTGTAAAAACGGGAAATTCTATTTGTATTTTCCCGCAAAACGCGCTAACGGAATTTTCCAGATTGGCGTTGCGATAAGTGATTCCCCTGTCGGGCCATTTTTGCCTGAACCGGAAGCTATTAAAGGAAGTTATAGTATTGACCCTGCTGTTTTTGAAGATGCTGATGGGAAACATTATATTTATTTTGGCGGCATTTGGGGCGGCCAGCTTCAAAAATACAGGAACAATAAATTTGATGTAAATCATGAAGAACCTCTGGCAAATGAACCTGCTTTAGGACCAATTGTGGCATTGCTTAAAGATGACATGCTGGAATTTGCAGAAGAACCAAAAGAGATTGAAATTCTGGATGAAAACGGAAAAATTTTATTAGCCGGAGATAACGATCGTCGTTTTTTTGAAGCTTCGTGGGTACATAAATACAACGATAAATATTATTTTTCGTACTCAACAGGTGATACGCATTTTATTTGTTATGCTATTGGCGATAATCCGTATGGGCCGTTTACGTATCAGGGTAGAATTTTGAATCCGGTTGTAGGCTGGACATCGCACCATTCTATTTGTAAAGTCGAAGATGAATGGTATTTGTTTTATCATGATTCGAGTTTATCAAAAGGCGTAACGCATTTGCGAAGTATGAAAGTGACCAAAATAGATTACCTGGAAGATGGTTCAATCATAACAATAGACCCTTACATAGTAGAAGATTAGGAGATTAGGCAGAAGAAAAGTAATTCATTAAAATTTATTTTCTATGAAAAGGGGAGATGAAAAAATCAGAAAAATTGCCAGGCAATATAGTACAAACAAAATAGAAATTGATTGTGTAATATTCAATTTTGAAAACAACAGCCTTAAAGTTTTATTGGTAAAACAGCAAGACCATGAGGGAATTATATCTTGGAAATTGGCCAGCGATTACATTAAAAAAGGCGAAACAATATTGAGTACGGCTCATAATATCCTGAAGAATTATATTGGAGGCGATCAATTTTTCTTAGAGCAGTTAAAAGCATTTAGCTATCAGCCCTCTTCTTCATTGAAGGAAGATATTTCGATTGCTTATTATGCTTTGGTGAAAAGAGATAGCAGCAAAGATACTATTGCTAATAGTGATGTTAAATGGATTGGTATTAGGGAAATTGCAGGTTTAAACGATAAACATAAAATAATTCTGGATTTTAGTTTAAAAGAATTACGCCGGAATATCTGCAAAAGTGCCGTCGGATTTAATTTATTACCGGAGAAATTTACATTGCTGCAGGTTATAAATCTGTATGAAGAAATCCTCGGAATCGAAATAAATAAATCCAATTTTAGAAGAAAGCTTTTGCAGACCGGAATCGTCCATGATTCAAATGAAAAAGAAGAAGATGTATCCCACAGAGCGGCAAGGTTTTATAGTCTTAATATCCGGCAGCACGAGGTTTTATCTCAAAGGGATATTAATTTTAATTTTTAATTGAAATTTAAAATGATGACAATTCAGGCCGGCAAATTTAATTTTAAGAATCAGTAAGTTATGTATTATATAGGATTTGATATTGGAAGTTCGTCTGTAAAAGTGGCTTTGGTAGAAGCAGAAACAGGAAAAAAAATAATTGTTTTGAACGAACCTCAAAACGAAATGGAAATTGTCGCCCTTCATTCTGACTGGGCAGAACAAAATCCTGAAATTTGGTGGGAGCACATTTGCACCGCAACAAAAAGAGCGATTCGTGAAGCAAATATCGAAGCGTCAAAAATTACCGGAGTTGGTATTTCGTACCAGATGCACGGACTGGTTATCGTAGATAAAGACGGAAATGCATTGCGAAACTCGATTATCTGGTGTGACAGCCGTGCGGTCGAAATTGGCAACAAGGCTTTCGCCGAAATCGGAGAAGAAAAATGTATGGAACATTTGCTGAATTCTCCGGGAAATTTTACCGCTTCAAAATTAAAATGGGTCAAAGAAAACGAACCTGAAATCTACAGCAAGATTTACAAATACATGCTTCCGGGCGATTATATTGCGCTAAAACTGACAGGAAAAATTACCACCACAAAAAACGGTTTGTCTGAAGGAATGCTTTGGGATTATAAAGAAAACAAAGTAGCCAATTGGTTATTGGACTATTACGGAATCGATCCATCCTTAACGGCAGATATTGTTGAGAATTTTACCAATCAGGGAGTTTTAAACGAAAAGGGGGCTAAAGAATCAGGACTTCCGGTTGGTATTCCGGTGGTTTACAGAGCGGGAGACCAGCCTAATAATGCCTTGGCTCTAAATGTTTTAAATCCGGGAGAGGTTGCTGCAACCGGCGGAACTTCGGGTGTTTTTTATGCCGTTAGCGAAATGTCGTCCGGAAAAAGTACAAGAGTAAACAATTTTGTGCATGTTAATTACGAAGAAAAAAAACCGCGTGTCGGTAAACTTTTAAATATCAACGGGGCCGGAATCCAGTATCGCTGGCTGCGCAATAATATGGGCGATGAAACCTACGAATCTATGAATCGTAAAGCTTCAAAAATTGATATAGGTTCTGATGGTGTTGTCGTGATTCCGTTTGGAAATGGGGCAGAACGCATGTTCAACAATAAAAACATCGGAACACATTTTTTAAATCTCAACTTAAATATTCACAATAGTGCGCATTTGTTCAGGGCTTCTCTTGAAGGAATCGCTTTTTCATTTGTGTACGGAATGGAATGCTTAAAGGATGATAATGCAACGATTAATGTGATCAGAGCGGGAAACGATAATTTGTTCCGTTCCGAGATTTTTTCGAATACAGTGGCAACACTGATCAGTCACGAAATCGAAATTTACAATACAACAGGAGCAGTAGGAGCCGCAAGAGCAGTTGGTTTAAAAGATGGCGATTACAGCAAATTTGGTTCGAGTATTACAACCAACGATCACGTAATGACTTTTTTACCACTTAAAAATGCGGAACCTTACCAAAAGGCATATCAAAAATGGAAACAGGAATTAGAACTAATAGTAACACATAAATAAAGAACAAGATGATAGTTTTAGGCAATAAAGAATATTACAAAGGCATAGGCCAGATAAAATTTGAAGGTAAAGAATCTGATAATCCGTTAGCATTTAAATACTACAATCCGGATCAGGTTGTGGCAGGAAAAACAATGCGGGAGCACTTTAGATTTGCTATTGCGTACTGGCACACTTTCTGCGGACAAGGAAGCGATCCGTTTGGACCGGGAACTCAGAATTTTGCGTGGGATCAGTCTTCAGATCCAATTCAGGCGGCAAAAGATAAAGCCGATGCTGCATTTGAATTTATCAGCAAAATGGGATTTGATTATTTCTGTTTTCACGATTATGATTTGATTGCTGAAGGACCCACTTTCGCAGAATCTGAAAAACGTCTGGCAACGATTACAGAATATCTAAAACAGAAGAAAGCAGAATCAGGAATTAAATTGCTTTGGGGAACTTCAAACTGTTTCTCGAACCCGAGATTCATGAACGGAGCGGCTACAAATCCGGATTTTAATGTAGTAGCAAGAGCAGGAGGGCAGGTAAAATTAGCACTTGACGCAACGATTGCTTTAGATGGGGAAAATTATGTATTCTGGGGAGGAAGAGAAGGTTACATGTCTCTTTTAAACACCGATATGGGAAGAGAATTAGACCATATGGCGCAATTCTTAACAATGTCAAGAGATTACGCCAGAGCACAGGGATTTAAAGGAACTTTCTTTATAGAGCCAAAACCAATGGAGCCATCAAAACATCAATACGATTTTGACTCGGCAACAGCCATTGGATTTTTACGCGAATATGGCTTGGATAAAGATTTCAAAATTAATATCGAAGTAAACCACGCAACTTTGGCTCAGCATACTTTTCAGCATGAACTGGAAGTAGCTGCAAAAGCCGGAATGTTAGGAAGTATTGATGCTAACAGGGGGGATTACCAAAATGGCTGGGATACAGATCAGTTTCCAAACAACATTCAGGAAACTACCGAAGCGATGCTTGTTTTCTTAAAAGCTGGCGGACTACAAGGCGGTGGTGTAAACTTCGATGCAAAAATCAGAAGGAATTCGACTGATCTTGAAGACGTTTTCCATGCGCATATCGGTGGTGCGGATACTTTTGCAAGAGCATTATTAACGGCGGATAAAATTATTACTTCTTCTCCATATGAAAAATTGAGAAAAGAAAGATACAGTTCTTTTGATTCCGGAAAAGGAAAAGATTTTGCTGAAGGAAAATTAAACCTGAAAGACTTGTACGATATCGCAAATCAAAATGGTGAATTGTCATTACAAAGCGGGAAACAGGAATTGTTTGAAAATATTATTAATCAGTATATTTAACTGATGTGATAGTTATAGAAAGTTAATTTCTGATTAGCTTTCTATAACTATACTTTTCGAGAAGTATTAAAAAAATATTTAGTACAAAATAACCACAATCAGTATCATTCCGAAAAAAAGAGGAATGAAAAAAACACGCTGATTAACCAACCAAATTAAAACCACAAAAAATGAAATTTTTTATAGATACAGCCAATTTACAGGACATTCAGGAAGCACAGGAAATGGGTGTTCTGGACGGGGTAACAACAAATCCGTCGTTGATGGCAAAAGAAGGAATTACAGGAAAAGATAACATTTTGAAGCATTATTTAAATATCTGTAATATCGTAGATGGAGATGTTTCGGCAGAAGTTGTTTCAACAGACTATGATGGAATGGTGCGGGAAGGCGAAGAATTGGCAGCGCTGCATCCGCAAATTGTGGTGAAGTTACCCATGATTGGCGATGGCATAAAAGCCTGTAAGTATTTTTCATTAAAAGGAATCAAAACCAATGTTACTTTAGTATTCTCTCCAGGACAGGCATTATTAGCCGCAAAAGCAGGTGCAACGTACGTTTCTCCTTTTTTGGGAAGGCTTGATGATATCTCAACAGATGGGATGCACTTAATTGAAGAGATAAGGGAAATTTATGATAATTATGAATACAAAACCCAAATTCTGTCAGCTTCGATCAGGCATACGATGCATATTGTAAATTGTGCCAAAGCAGGCTCTGATGTTATGACGGGACCACTTTCTGCTATTAAAGGATTATTAAAACATCCATTAACGGATATCGGGCTAAATCAATTTATTGAAGATGCCAAAAGAATGAAATTATAAAGATCTTACTGCCAGTTTGATAAGATAAATTTTAATGATTTTATATCTTAAAGTTCCTTTTGAAATTAAATTTGAAAGGAGCTTTTGTATTTTACATAACAACCGATTGCTTTTCGGTGCTTTCTGCTGCTTTTCTGCATCTGAATATTTAGCCATCAGACGTCAATACTAAGCTAACTTCTTGGTTAAACTTTCATTTTAACAATATTTTTACTTTGAATAATGTTCTTCTTCTCAGGTTTGCTACCGGCGTTCTTAATTTTTATCTTTTTATCTTTTTTTTAGTTAAATAGAAATAACCTGGTGTTATTATCAAAATTCTGATTAAAACCAATTCTGATAATTAATATTGTTCATTATTTTAGGGTTATAATTATTCACAATGTTTTTTAAAGTGTATTTTTTTACTAATTATATAAAAAAATAACAAACAACCGATTGTGTATTAACTGCTTTTTTTTATATTTGTATTAAATACACTTATTAACTAAACCAATTAAATTTTAACTATCTAACATCAATTTTTATGACTAACTTTTTTGTTACAAGTAAATTGAAGCATCAAAAATGCTTTTATTTTTTGATCTTAATGTTTGCGCTATCGCTCCACTCGGGTGCGCAGACAAAAGTTACCGGAACCGTATCAGATGCCAATGGTCCAATTCCCGGTGCTAATGTGAATTTAAAAGGAACAAAAAATGGAGTAAGCACCGGTTTCGACGGTACTTATACTATCAATGTGCCTTCTAACGGTGTTCTTGTTTTTAGCTTTATAGGTTTAAGAAACAAAGAAGTAACAGTAAATGGACAAACCCTAATTAATGTAAGTCTTGAAGAAGATTCAGCGCAATTAAAAGAAGTAGTTGTTATTGGGTACGGAACACAAAGAAAGGAAGCCGTAACCGGATCCGTAGCATCTATTGGAGGAAGCGAATTGAATGAAGTACCCGCTGCCAACGTAACCCAGGCATTACAGGGAAGACTTGCAGGTGTGGATTTAACTCAGACTTCGACAAAACCTGGAGCTGCCATGCAGATTCGTATTCGCGGTACCCGATCTTTAACGGGAAGTAATGATCCTTTAATTGTTTTGGACGGAGTTCCGTTTGCAGGTTCTATCGGAGACATAAATCCCGTAGATATCAAATCTGTAGATGTTTTAAAAGATGCATCAGCAACAGCTATTTATGGTTCGCGTGGTGCAAACGGGGTCATATTGATAACAAGTAACAAAGGACGTAAAAATCAAAAAGCTACCTTTAATTATAATGGATTCAGTGGTATCAAGCAGGTTTTTGGTAAATACGATATGATGAATGGTGCAAAATTTGCGGCGCTTCGCGATTATTCCACTTTATATACAGATGGTATTGATGAAGCAAGAGGTAACAATACAGACTGGCAGAAGTCGCTTTACGGCGCTGGTGAAATGGTTAGTCATGATGTAAGTGTTTCCGGAGGTACGGAGCGCGGAGCGTATAATGCGGGCTTGGGCTATTATAAAGAAGAGTCTGTTCTGCCTGGCCAAAAATACGAACGCTACAGTATTAGATCCGGATTAGATCAGCAGATAGGCAGCGCTTTCCGTATAGGATTTAATATGAATAGTAACTATTCTGTTACTAATGGCGATAATATAGGTACAGGGACTATTCTGGGAACCTCTCCATTAGCCAATCCTTACAATCCCGATGGATCTCTAAAAAGAACAGTTAGAATGGGAGCAGATGAAAACTGGGTTTACACCAGGGAATCCATTAACAATTTAGGAGAATCGTATGTGAATCAAACCAGGGCTTTCAGTTCTTATAATAATATTTTTGCGGAGGTGAAAATACCGGGGGTAGAAGGTTTGAAATACCGTATGAATACCGGTTTAAATTTACGTTTGTCCAATAGTGGTTATTATGAAGGGCAGGGAGTATTTGATGTAAATCCTACTACCATTTCTAATGCCTCTATCACCAACACATTATCAACGCAATGGCTTATTGAAAACCTTATCACATACGATAAAACTTTTGCAGAAAAACATACCGTAAATTTTGTTGGATTATATTCAAATGAGCAGTTTACAGGTAATACTTCACAGATATCAAGAAACGGAATTACTTCGGATGCATTTCAATTTTACAACTTAGGTCAGAGTGAAGAAGAAGCGGTTATAAATCCTGCCAATCAGGATTACACACAATGGGGATTAAGCTCCTATATGGCCAGAGCGATGTATTCGTACGATAATAAATATTTTATTTCCGGAACAATTCGTTCAGATGGTTCATCACGATTGTCCAAAGGAAATAAATGGGTAACTTATCCGGCTGTTTCTGCAGGATGGACAATTTCAAATGAATCTTTCATGAAAAAACTTTCATGGGTTAATTTATTTAAAGTACGCGCAGGTTACGGAGAAACTTCTAATCAGGCTGTAGATCCGTATCAGACTTTGGGAGCGTTAAGTACAAGACCTTATAATTTTGGAAATACGAATTCTACTGGTGTATATGTTACAACATTGCCTAATCCGGATTTAGGATGGGAATATTCGACAACATGGAATTACGGATTAGATTTTGCATTCCTTAACAATCGTTTGTCAGGAACAATCGAATATTACAAAACAAATACAAAAGATTTGCTGCAAAGAGTAAATCTTCCGGCAACATCAGGAGTTAGCAGTTATGTAGGTAATGTTGGTGAAACTGAAAACAAAGGTTTCGAAATAGCTTTAAACGGAGTTATCCTTGATAATCCAAAAGGGTTGAGCTGGACCGTTGGGTTCAATTTATATGCCAATCAAAATAAGTTAGTAAAACTTGCTTCGGGAGCACAAAGAGATGAGGCTAACTCATGGTTTGTAGGTTATAATATCAATTCTATTTATGATTACGAAAAAGTTGGCATCTGGCAGGAAGGTGATCCCTATATGTCTACATTAGAACCCGGACCAACTGGTATCAACCAACAAGGAACAGTGGTAGGATCTATCAAAGTTAAGTATACAGGAGGTTTTAATCCGGATGGAACACCAACACGCGCCATTAATGCAAGTGACCGACAAATAATCGAAACAGACCCGGATTTTCAGGGTGGTTTTAATACCAATTTAACGTATAAAGGTTTCGATTTTTCTGCAGTTGGGGCATTCAAAAGCGGCGGTGTTTTAATCAGCACACTTTATGGAGGTAACAGTTACTTAAATCTTTTAAATGGCAGAAGAAGTAATGTTGATGTAGATTACTGGACACCGGATAACAGAGATGCTGAATTCCCTAATCCAAGAGGAATTAGAAGTGGTGATAATCCAAAATACATTTCTACGATGGGCTATTTTGATGCATCATACGTAAAAATCAGAGCATTAACTCTTGGATATACTTTAGATCAGGAATTTATGAGAAATTTAGGGATTCAGAAGCTGAGACTTTATTTTACAGCGCAAAATCCGTTTGTACTTTTCTCTCCTTACAACAGAAAATCAGGAATGGATCCTGAAACAAATTCTTTTGGAGATGAAAATCAGGCCGTAACAGGTACTTACCAACGCAGGTTTTTGGTTATTGGAACCAATACACCTTCGACCAGAAATTTTTTATTCGGACTTAATTTAACATTTTAATCAAGAAGAACCATGAAACGATATATTTTTAAAAACTTAATTATAGGATCAGTAGCTTTGTTCTCCTTTGCGGGCTGCTCTGATATTTTAGAAGAAAAACCACATGATTTTTATGAACCGGGTTATTTTAAAACAGAACAGGGAGTGCTACAGGGCTTAACCTCGCATTATGCACATTTGCGCTGGATATACGGGCAGGCCTATTATTACAATTCCGTTCAGACCGGTACAGATGAAAATACTTACGGGCAGCAAGCCGACGGAAATTTCAAAGATCATGACTTATCAGGAGTTGGGATTATAAATGCCACTTCGAGCAGAGCCGATGTCGTATGGAATAATTCTTATAATGATATTAATACGGCAAGCGGAATTATTGAAAATGGTGCAGCAGTAGGTGTAGCAAGCAGCTTAATTGCCGAATCTAAATTTTTCAGGGCTTTTGATTATTTTTTATTAGTACAGAATTTTGGAGGCGTTCCTTTAGATTTAGGAACAGGCGAACTAAAATTTAATAGTAAACCGTCCAGATCTTCAAAACGAAATACCGTAACAGAAGTATATACCAAAGCTATTTTTCCGGATTTAACAGCAGCAGTAAAAGAATTGCCTGATGCGCCAAGATTAACAGGTACGGCAACTAAAACTTTAGCTCGTTTAATCTTAGCAAAAGCTTATTTAACATATGCATGGTGGTTAGAAAATCCAAACAATATTCCTACTTATCCGGACACACCAAGAACAGATCCTGACGGGCACAACGCGCAATGGTATTTTCAGGAGGCTTATAATATAGCTTTGGAGGGAATTAATAATCCGGGATCTTATGCATTATTGCCTTATTATTATGATGTAAACTTAGGATCTAATGATCGAAATAAAGAGTTAATGCTTTATGCAGACCATACAGAAGCCAGCGAATATTATAACGGAGCAAGCCTTACCTATGGCAGCGGAGGGGCACCGGATAATTTTGCAGGCTGGATGGGAACATTTAATTATACTTCTATAAGAAGTAAAAATGCTTCCGGAGCTTCTGTTTCTACGGTGCAGCGTGCGGCTGATCAATTCTTGGGACGTCCATGGGTAAGAATGGTGCCGCCTATTGAAGTCTTTACAAAAACTTTTACAGATAAAACAAACGATTCAAGATATGACGGAACATTTGCAACTGTTTATCGTGGCAACTGGAATTTACTGGGAACAGGATTAACCGATGTAGCAACATTATATAATGCTAACGGATTACCGGTAAAACCAGGCGATGCTATTGTAACTTTTCTTAATGATGAACCGTCTGCACCAATTACATATCCTGCCGGAGCAGGCGATAACGGTGTTGGTGCCGGAGTTTTACCGGGCAGATCTGATTATGTAATTTCTCCATCGGGAATAAGCAGAATAGTATATCCCGGTTTATGGAAATTGGGCCCATATCGTACCGATAATGCCGGAGGATTAGGACAGCCAAATGCAGGAAGTACAAGACCTTATCCGGTGGCTAAATTCTCCGAACTTTATTTTGTTGCGGCAGAAGCAGCGGTAAAAGGAGCAACAGGCGCAATATCAGCAAGAGATCTTATCAATGTAATAAGAGCCCGTGCAGGAAAATGGCGTTGGGATAATAATGGCAGAGTGGCAAAAACAGCAGACAACAGCGCTTTGCTAACAAGTACAACTCCTGCCGTAATTGATATTAATTATATTCTGGCTGAACGTTCCCGTGAGTATTATGGAGAAGGGTATCGCTGGTACGATTTGGTACGAACTCAAAAATGGAATGAACTTGCCGGAAAATATACAATAGGCGGATCAAATTACGGACAGCATACACCGGAAGTTGTAACAAGAACAATACAGCCTTATCATTATCTTCGTCCTATTCCGCAAGGGCAAATAGATGGTATGGAAATGTCTGATGCAGATAAAAAAGCCTACCAAAATCCGGGATACAATTAATAAATATTTTGAACATAAATAAATTTATAAGTTAGTTGAAGCTTAGCCGAGGGATAATTTCCTCGGCTTTTAAATTGTGAATTCAATTTGGAAACAGAACACGGATGACACGTATTTAAGCTGATTAGCGTGGATTTTTTTAGTTAAAATCTGGTAAATCGGTATAAAAATAAAACAAGAAAAAATACAAAATGAAACAGCGACAATTCGTTCTCTTAGTAGCCATAACGTTTCTCTTTTCTTTTACAGGAATTGCTGTTAAAGATACCATTACCGGAAAACAGAATGTAAAACCACCTGTTTTTTCTAATGTTGTGTATCAGGGAAATGATAGTATTTATAAAAATAATCCCTTAAAGCCGGATGAGTTTTATTCTCCCGTTTTACAGGGCTGTTATCCGGATCCTGCTATTACCAGAAAGGGCGATGATTATTTTATGGTGTGTTCTTCATTTGCTATGTTTCCGGGCGTACCTGTTTTTCATTCTAAAGATTTAGTGAATTGGACAGACCTGGGAGGCGTATTAAATAAAGTCTCCGAATTCAATCCGCACGATACCGGTATAAGCCAGGGGGTATATGCACCGGGAATTACGTATAATCCTCATAATGACACTTTTTATATGATTGTAACAGCCTTTTCAGGAGGTTTGGGCAATATAATAGTAAAAACAAAAGATCCGATGAAAGGCTGGGGGAGCCCAATCAAATTAGGTTTTGAAGGAATCGACCCTTGTATTTTTTTTGATGATAACGGCAAAGGCTATATAGTACATAATGACGCTCCGGATAAAGGAAAAGAACTGTATCAGGGACATCGTGTTATTAAAGTTTGGGAATATGATCTTGCGAAAGATCAGGTCATTCCTGGAACGGATAAAATTATTGTAGATGGCGGAGTAGACCTTTCTAAAAAACCAATCTGGATTGAAGCACCTCATTTGTATAAAAAAGACGGTCATTATTATTTAATGTGTGCTGAAGGAGGTACAGGCGGAAATCACAGTGAAGTTATTTTTATCAGTGACAGTCCGAAAGGGCCTTTTAAACCGGCATCAAACAACCCGATTCTGACCCAGAGATATTTTCCGAAAAACAGAAAAGACAAGGTAGACTGGGCCGGACACGCCGATTTAGTCCTCGGACCTGATAATAAATATTACGGCGTATTTTTAGGCGTTCGTCCGAATGATAAAGACAGGGTAAATACAGGACGTGAAACTTTTATGCTTCCGGTAGACTGGTCAGGAACTTTTCCGGTTTTTGAAAACGGATTAGTGCCTTTAGAACCAAAAATTAAAATGCCAAAAGGTGTTACCGAAAACAAAACAGGCAAAGACGGATTTTTCCCAAATGGAAATTTTACGTTTACCGAAAATTTTACTTCCGATAAATTAGATTACAGATGGATCGGACTTCGGGGGCCGCGTGAAAATTTTATTGCGGTAACCAAAAAAGGACTTCAGATTAATCCTTTCGATGTTAATATCAAGGAACTGAAACCTACGTCGACACTCTTTTACAGACAAATGCACAACACATTTTCTTTTGCCGCGACCATAGAGTACAAACCAGAATCTGAAAAAGATCTGGCCGGAATTACATGCCTGCAAAACGAGCGTTTTAATTATGTATTTGGCATCACCAAAAAAGGCAAAGACACCTATATTTTGTTAGAAAGAACAGAAAAAGGGCAGTCAAAAATAATGGCAAGTGCCAGAATTGAAATCAAAAAAAACATACGTCTTCAGGTAAAAGCCACCGGAGACCGTTACGAATTTAGCTATGCACTAAATGGTACCGATTTTCAAAACTTAGGCGAACCGGTTTCAGGCGATATTCTTTCAACCAATATGGCCGGAGGTTTTACAGGAGCTTTGGTGGGATTGTATGCAACAGCTGCAAATGATGCTCAGCCGCAATAAAAAATAAAACATGAAAAAGGAACATTTTAAAGGATTGTTGTTTGTACAAATCTTCTTTTTGGTTTTGTGTTGTGCGTCCGGTCAGTCGTCGATAATGGCACAGGGCAAATCAAAAACGGAGAATTGGGTCGGAACCTGGGCTTGCGCGCAAATGCTGGTCGAACCCAACAATATGCCGCCCGCTCCGGGACTTTCAGAAAATACACTTCGACAAATTATCAGGGTTTCTATTGGTGGAAAACGGATGAGATTGCGTTTTTCCAATATTTTCAGCGATCAGCCAACGGTTTTAAAATCAGTTAGTGTGGCCAATGTTGTCAATGCACCCGGTATTGATCCCAATTCTCAAAAAGAACTTCGTTTTAACGGAAAATCTGAGATAACCATAAATACGGAGCAGGAAGTTTTTTCAGATGCTTTTGATTTTGAATTACAACCCGGACAGCTTTTGGCGATTACCATCCATTACGGAAATACGTCGCAAAAAACATCGGGACATCCCGGTTCGCGAACCACTTCTTATATTCTTGAAGGCGATCAGATTCAAAATTCGGCTTTTGATGGCGCCGTAAAAACAGATCACTGGTATTCGATTATGGGATTGGACGTCCTGGCCGATAAATGGACTGCGAATATCGTTTGTTTGGGAAATTCCATTACAGACGGCCGAGGCTCAGGAACCAACAAACAAAATCGCTGGACAGATATTTTATCGGCACGATTATCGGCCAATAAAAAAACAGAAAAAACAGGTGTGTTGAATTTAGGAATTGGAGGAAATTGTGTTGTGAAAGGCGGATTAGGCCCAACGGCTTTAAATCGTTTTGACAGGGATGTACTATCTCAAAAAGGCACAAAATGGCTCGTAATTCTCGAAGGCATAAACGATATTGGAGGAATTAAAAATCCCGAAGATGCACCAATAAAAGCGCAGGAACTAATTGAAGCTTATAAACTGATGATTGACAAAGCGCATGCCAAAGGAATTAAAGTCTACGGCTGTACCATTTTGCCCTTTCAGAAATCATTTTATGATGCTCCTCACAAACAAGAAGCCCGTGATATTGTAAATGCCTGGATCAGAAATAGCAAATCCTTTGATGCCGTAATTGATTTTGATAAAGCAATGGTTTCAGAAGAAGGTTCAAAAACAATATCATCTAACCTGCACGACGGCGATTTTTTGCATCCAAATGAAGCAGGTTATGTTAAAATGGGAGAAGTTATAGATCTCAATTTATTTAAATAACAGTTTTGCATATTTGAATTCGGTTAAAATGATTTTTTGATAATAAAAACAAATCAACAATGAAATCAATACTTAGATTTTTCGCCTTCACGTTTCTTTTTTCAATAGCACAAAAGGGGTATTCCCAGGATTCCAACTTTCATATTTATCTGAGTTTTGGCCAATCCAATATGGAAGGATATGCCAAAATAGAACCACAGGATAAAGTAGGTGTCGACGATCGATTTCAGGTTTTACAAGCCGTCAATTGTCCTGAACTGAAACGTGATAAAGGAAATTGGTATACCGCCATACCGCCATTGTGCCGTTGCAGTACCGGACTAACGCCGGTTGATTATTTTGGACGAAATCTGGTAGCCAATCTCCCTAAAAATATAAAAGTTGGCGTAATCAATGTAGCCGTTGGAGGATGCAAAATAGAACTTTTTGACAAAGATAAAGCAGCAGAATATGTAGCAACGGCGCCAGACTGGATGAAAGGCATTCTAAAAGAATACGACGGAAATCCATATGCAAGATTGGTCGAACTGGCAAAAACAGCACAGAAAAAAGGAGTTATTAAAGGCATTTTACTGCATCAGGGAGAATCGAATACAGGAGATACACTTTGGACAAAAAAAGTCAAAATTGTCTACGATAATTTAATGAAAGATCTAAATCTGGATCCGAAAAAAGTACCGCTGTTATCGGGAGAAACCGTAAACGAAGACCAGAACGGTAAATGTGGCAGCATGAATAAAATTATTGCGACACTGCCAAAAACGATTCCCAATTCGTATGTTATTTCATCTAAAGGATGTACGGCAGAACCTGACTTTTTGCATTTTAATGCCGCAGGTTACAGAGATTTAGGAAGACGTTATGCTGATAAAATGCTTTCGTTATTGGGATATAAATTGGCTGATGGAAAAACGCCCTTTATAGTGCAGGCTCCCCTTGGTTTTGATCAGTTAAATACCAATATTCCGGCAGGAAAAACAGAAACAATTAGTTATGAGTCTAAAACGGTTGGTTCTACAAGAAAGGCGACTGTCTATACGCCTCCGGGATTTAATAAAAAGAAAAAATATCCGGTTTTGTATCTTTTACACGGAATAGGCGGCGATGAAAAAGAATGGCTCAACGGAGGGAATCCGCAAATTATATTAGACAACCTTTTTGCAGAAGGAAAAATTGAACCCATGATTGTAGTCATGCCAAACGGCAGGGCAATGAAAGACGACAGTGCGACCGGAAATATAATGGCGTCCGATAAAGTACAGGCTTTTGCTGTGTTTGAAAAAGATTTACTAAATGATCTGATTCCGTTTATCGAAAAAAAATACCCGGTTCTGAAGGACAGAGAGGACCGCGCAATCGCCGGATTATCAATGGGCGGCGGACAATCCTTAAATTTCGGATTGGGGAATCTGGATAAATTTGCCTGGGTTGGCGCTTTCTCAGCAGCTCCCAATACTAAAATGCCCCAAGAATTACTTCCCAATCCAGAAGAGGCAAAAAAGAAATTAAAACTGCTCTGGATTTCCTGCGGGGATAACGACTGGCTTATCGAAAACAGTAAACGAACGCACGATTATTTGTATAAAAATGATGTGCCTCATATTTATTATATCGAGCCCGGAGTCCACGATTTTAAAGTATGGAAAAACGGATTATATATGTTTTCACAGTTTTTGTTTAAACCTGTCGATCAATCCAATTTTGCAGCTTATACCGTTTTGGGTAATCCTGCACAAACGAATATTCGCACTGCAAAGTATCCTCAAATATTACCGGATAACAAAGTGCTTTTTAAAGTCAACGCTCCCCAAGCTTCAAAAGTACAAATCGATTTGGGCAAAAAATACGATATGACAAGGGATTCAGAAGGATTTTGGACTGTAACCACAGAGGTAATTAACAAAGGATTTAATTATTATTCCCTGCTGATTGATGGTGTTGCTGTCGCAGATCCGTCAAGTCAGACATTTTACGGTATGGGGCGTATGGCAAGCGGTATTGAAATTCCAAATAAAGAAGGAAATTTTTATGCTTTAAAAGACGTTCCGCATGGTGACATTCGAATAAATCAATACTTTTCAAAAACAACCAATTCGTGGCGTGAAATGTATGTGTATACACCTCCGGGTTACGATAATTCGACAGAAAAATATCCTGTTTTATATCTCCTTCATGGCGGAGGCGAGGATCAAACAGGCTGGGCGACGCAGGGGAAAGCAAACTTAATTTTAGACAATTTAATTGCCGAAAATAAAGCAAAGCCAATGATAATTGCCATGCTTGACGGCAATATGGGAAATACAGGCGGCGTGGCAGGTTTCAATGAAAATGCATTGAAAGCTTTTGAAAATGAATTAAAAACCGGAGCGATTCCTTTTGTAGAAAGCAATTTTAAAGTTGTAAAAGATGCTAAAACAGAGCTTTGGCCGGATTATCAATGGGAGGTTTGCAAACGCTTTATGCGGGCGTTAAAAATTCTGATTTGTTTTCTTATATAGGCGTTTTTAGTTCAGGCTGGTGGGCCAATAATACTACTTTATCTGATCCGCAATACGAGTTTATGAAAAATAATGTTGGGACGATTAATGCGAACATCAAAGAATTTTGGATTTCTATGGGCGGCAAAGAAGATATTGCTTTTGAAAATTGTAAAATAATGATGAAAAAGTTCGATCAGCTCGGAATCAAATATAAATACCGTGAATATCCGGGCGGACATACCTGGCCGGTTTGGAGGCACGATTTATTTATGTTTGCGCCATTATTGTTTCAGCAGAAATAAAGATTTTAAAATAGTAATTGAATTGCATAATAATAAAGTTCATGAATACATTTTCAAAATATAGCCTCTTATTTCTTATCGTTTTTAGTTGTACTTTTTTAAAAGCGCAGTCGTTTGTCACCACTCAAAAAGGGGACAATGTTATGGTACTGAAAGAGAAATCTTCATCCTTATCCTTTCTGGTTAGTAACGGAACAGATGCCGGTATTTTGCGTGCAATCACTAATTTGCAGTCTGATTTTGAAAAAGTTACGGGAGAAAAACCGTCGATCTTAAATCAGAAACCAAATTCATCATCACCACTAATTATTATTGGAACAATCGGAACCAATTCTGTTATTGATGATTTAGTTAAAGCAAATAAAATCGATGGAAAACAGCTCAAAGGCAAAAATGAAAAATTTAGTATTCAAAACATTAAAAATCCATTCAAAGGAGTAGAAGAGGCCATCGTAATTGCCGGAAGTGACAAACGCGGAACGATTTACGGCATTTACGAATTATCCAAACAAATTGGCGTTTCGCCCTGGTATTACTGGGCTGATGTGCCTGTGGAGAAAAAAGACAATCTGTATTTTGTAAAAGGAATTTATAGCGATGGAGAACCTGCCGTAAAATACAGAGGAATTTTTATCAATGACGAAGCGCCGGCATTAAGCGGCTGGTCGAAAGCAACATTTGGCGGATTTAACAGCAAGTTTTACGAAAAAGTTTTTGAATTACTGCTTCGGCTAAAAGCCAATTATATCTGGCCGGCGATGTGGGGAAATGCATTTTATGATGATGATCCCGCCAGCGGACCACTTGCCAATGAAATGGGAATTATCATCGGTACATCGCACCACGAACCAATGGCTCTGGCACAAACCGACTGGCACCGGTATATTAAAAAAAATAACCTCCCGAATGTTTGGGATTATAATAAAAATAAAACCGTTCTGGATGAATTCTGGAAAGGAGGATTAGAACGCAGCAAAAATTGGGAAAAGCTTATAACGGTAGGAATGCGCGGAGACGGTGATGAAGCCATGAGCGAAGGAACCAACATTGCTTTGCTGGAAAATATCGTAAAAGAGCAACGAAAAATTATTGCTGACGTAACGCAAAAAAAGCCTGAAAAAACACCTCAGGTTTGGGCTTTGTATAAGGAAGTTCAGGATTATTATGATCAGGGAATGCGTGTTCCGGATGATGTGATTTTACTTTTCTGCGATGACAATTGGGGAAATGTGCGCAAGCTTCCAGACGTGACAAAACGGTTGCATAAAGGCGGTTACGGCATGTATTATCATTTTGATTATGTGGGAGGTCCAAGAAATTCGAAATGGATCAATATAAGTCCGATACAAAGAGTTTGGGAACAGATGAATCTGAGTTACGAACATGGCGTTGATAAAGTCTGGATTGTAAATGTTGGAGATTTAAAGCCAATGGAATTTCCGATCAGTTTCTTTTTAGAAATGGCGTGGAATCCTAAAAAGTTTAATTCTCAAAATCTTTTTGAATTTACAGAGAAATGGGCTGCAGATCAGTTCGGAACAAAACATGCCAAAGAGATCGCAAGACTATTAAATACCTATCCAAAATTTAATCGAAGAGTTACTCCCGAAATGCTCGACAGCAAAACCTACAGTCTGGAAAATTACAATGAATTTCAAACGGTTGTCAATGAGTACAAAAATCTGGCGCTCGATGCCTATCGAATTTACAATGAGATTCCAAAGGAATATCAGGATGCTTATTTTCAATTGGTTTTGTATCCTATAGATGCCTGCAGTAACCTTTATGAAATGTATTTTGCCCAGGCGAATAACAGAAAGCTGGCGGCAGAGAAAAACATTCTGGCTAATACTTTTGCAGATCAGGTAAAAAGAAATTTTGAAAGAGATTCTGTACTTCAAAACAAATACAACAATGAAATTTCAGGTGGAAAATGGGCACATATGATGGATCAGATGCGAATTGGGTATAAGGCCTGGCATGATACTCCGAAAAACATTTTGCCGGAAATCACTTATGTTTCAGAAAAAGAGCAGCTAGTTTCAAAGGTATTCGTAGAAAAGGACGGATATGTTTCTATCGAGGCAGAACATTTTTCTAAAGTAAATAATTC
The DNA here is from genome assembly GCF_020991415.1 of Flavobacterium sp. ENC. Lineage (GTDB taxonomy): Bacteria > Bacteroidota > Bacteroidia > Flavobacteriales > Flavobacteriaceae > Flavobacterium. The sequence continues at coordinate 54,567 of NZ_JAJMOY010000006.1, forward strand.
AGCTGCCATTCACTGGGAAGTTATTCCTGATTTTGGAAAAACAAAAAGCGGAATTACGACATTTCTGCAAAATAAATATCCTACTCAGAACGACAATATTTTTGTGGAGTATGAAATTGATTTTACTTCAACAGGAGAATTTAATCTGGAACTGCTTTTGGCACCAACACTTAATTTCAACAGCAACAAAGGCCTTCGTTATGAGGTTTCTTTTGATGAAGAAAAACCGCAAACCATAAATTTTAACGGACATTACCGTGGTGAATTAGGAAAATGGCAGGCCGAACACCTGATTCATTCGGGTACTAAACATACCATTTTGAAACCCGGAATACATGTTTTGCGCTTTCGTGTTTTAGATCCCGGAATTGTGCTGCAGAAAATTGTCATTAATACCGGAGGATTAAAGCCGTCTTATCTCGGACCTCCTGAAAGTAATATTAAATTCTAAATTTTTAACGGATTAAATTTTAGTAGAATATGAAAAAATTATACAAGCTAAGTTCAATATGGTTTGCCTTTTTATTGGTGTCATCTGTTCAGTTAAGTGCGCAAAATGCGAAAGTACAAATTGATAAAAATAGGACATATCAAAAAGTTACTGGTTTTGGAGGTTTTGTATGCAGTCCCCAGTTTGGTTACAATCACATGTCTGTTGAAGAAATTAAAAAAATGTGGGGAGCAAACAGTGAAGCCGGTTATAACATTATGCGTCTTTATATTCCGGGAGAGAGTAACTGGTCCTCATCGCTTGCAACTGCAAAATTAGCCAAAAATGATTTGGGATTAAAGATTTTTGCAAGTCCCTGGACAATGCCCGCAGAATGGAAAACGAACAACAGTGAAGTTGCCGTTTACACAGATGAAAATGGAGTGGAGCAAATTGGCTATCTGAAAGAAGAACATTATGAAGATTATGCTTTGTATCTTAATCGTTATGTAACCTATCTTCGTGATAATGGAGTAGAACTCGATTATATTTCAATTCAAAATGAGCCTGATGAAAGAGCGACTTATCAAGGCTGTATATGGACACCCGCACAAATCGCTGCATTTGTTAAAAATTACGGACATCTTATTAATTGTAAAGTTATTGCACCGGAAAGTGTTGGTTATTCAGATGCTTTTTCAAATGCTTTTCTCGATGCCGATGTCATGCAAAACTTTGAAGTCTACGGTGTTCATCAGTATGGAGGTATTCAGTCCAAATACAAACAATTTCAGAATTATAACAAGGAAATATGGATGACAGAATATCTCATTAACTGGAATTCCGGAGGTACGGTTCGTGATTTTGATTGGGGAATTGATGCTTTTAGTTTCGCAAACAGTGTGAATGATGCTTTGTTAGGAAATGTTAATGCCTGGATTCATTATTCCGCTAAACGATATTATGCACTGATGGGAGATGGAACAAACGGAACAGTATCCGGAGAAATTACCAAAAGAGGGCATATACTTTCGCAATATGCAAAATTCACTACAGGTACAACACGTGTAGAATCAACGTGGAGTGACACTACTGCACAGCTTAAAGGTTCTTCGTATATAAATGATACAGGCGATAAAATTGTTCTTACTATAATTAATCCATCACAAAACACCTATAATCTTACTGTCGATTTGCCATTTTATTCTGTAAAAGGAACTAAAACAATTACCAGCCAGAGTATTGATGTACAAAATACGGCGATAAGTTTTGCTGAAACATTTCGTCCGGTAATAAGTATAGATGCTTCAAGTTTTATTACGCTGACATTTGAAAAGAGCAAGGAAAGGGTACCTTCACAAATGACCGGTAAAGAAGTTCATTACGCTAAAATTGAAAATCAGTCTGTCACAAATCCTGCATTTGGAACAACCTATCAAATGAGCGGTAAGACAGTGACATTTTCAAACGCAAGCCCATTAATAAGTACCAGTATGAACGATTCTAACGGATATTTGAAATTAGACAACCGTTACAATAAATTTATACTGCATGTTAAAAGTTTTACTAGTGCAAATCAAGCCAATACTGACAATACGACTTTGTATTATATCAATGACAATGGCGAAGTAAAATCTAAAAATTACGGAAAGTTTAATTTCCCTGCCGGCGTCGAATTTGATTTGACATTTGATATTTCTAAATCCGTTCTTACAGATGGATGTACCGGAATTATTGGTTTACGAAATTCAAATTACAGTTCAGTACTTACTTTAAATTTGGGCGATGTATATTTTAATATTGCTGACGAAAAATCAGCCGAATTTGGAGGAATATATTCCAATAATGACAGCCTTCTGATGGATGCTCTGCAAAACACCAGCTATGTATCATTAGATTTTAGAAACGCCACCGGTATCAGTTCATCTGAGGATTGGCATGCCAAATCAGCAAATAAAAACAGTATTTTTTATGTAGCGGCTAATAATACTGCTGATAATGTGGTATCAGGAACAACGTGTAACAGTCTAAAACTTATGGATCAGGGAGGAGATTTTAATGTTCCTTTCGGCTTTTCGGCAATAGCTGCTTCTTTTACCAAAACTATTACAGGTTATGATGTTTTGGTTCTTCCGTATGAAGCCACTATACCTCAGGATGTAATGGCTTACACGCTACAGCCTTCATCCGTTAAAATAATCTGTAATAAAATTGAAGGTGTCATTCCGGCAAATACCCCTGTTTTACTGAGCGGTTCAGGTACATTTGTTTTCAGTGGTACCGGAAATGTTTCAACACCAAAAAATTTAACTGTCAATAAAATAAATCCGGTTTACATTGGTGTTAAAGCGCCTGCAGGAAGTTATACAATGAAGACAGTAAATAATGTTACTGCATTTTATCCTGTAGCAGCAGGAAGTGAACCCTTAATTTCATCATTTAATTTTTACTTAAGTGAAAAAAGCGGTTATAATGCCACCGTGCTTCCATTGGAATTTACCACATTAGGCACGGTTCAAAATGAATTAGAGGAAGCTGGTTTCAAATTATATCCAAATCCTGCGTTGGAGGAAATTTTTATTGATAAGATGACTTCTGATTTTGAGTATAAAATTTTTAATGTTCAGGGCAGTTTAGTGAATTCAGGAACCTTGAAAAACGGCAACACCAGAATAAAAATAGAATCACTGCCTGCAGGAGTTTATTTTATTAACGGAACAAAAGATAAATCTAAAATAAGTAGAAAATTTATAAAAAAATAAAGATTAAAATTCAGGATAACAGATAAGAAAAGAGTTGCAAAGCCTCCTAAAACAATGGTGGCTTTAAAGCTGGACTACAAGAATATTTACCCTGCGATATTAAATTATCATAGGTTTTCGGATTTTCATGATCTGCGAAGGAAGCAAAATTTATTTGCCTGGTATTTGAATTAAAATGTAATATCTAAATGATTTCTTTTTATTTTGAGTTATTTTCTTAAAAATATTTGATTTAAAAACATAAATGATAAAAATAGGGCTTTTTTATTGAAGAATTATTTTTTACATTTTAAAAAGTGTTATTTTTACACTTTTAACAAACAGCCGATAGAACTAGTTCATTTTCTAGTTTTAAGAATAGTATTCTTTAGTCTTATTTCTTGTTCTAAAAAATAAATAGGGTCAATCTGTTCGTAAGAAAAAGGAAAAATATTTAAAAGATTAAAAAAAATTAGAATGAAATACAGTTTTATATTTTGTTTTTGTACACTGTTACTGTGCCATGTGACAGAAGCTCAAATGAAAACATTTGACTTGAACGAGGTAAGACTAACTAAAGGAGTATTTAAAAATGCTCAGGATGTAGATCTGAAGTATATTTTAGAACTCAATCCGGACCGGCTTTTAGCGCCGTATCTTATCGCTTCGGGAATACCCGTAAAAGCAGAACGTTACGGCAATTGGGAAAGCATAGGACTTGACGGGCATATTGCCGGACATTATCTTTCGGCATTGGCGATGATGTATGCTTCGACCGGAAATACGGAAGTTAAAAACCGATTGGATTATATGATTTCGGAGTTGGAAAAATGTCAGCAAAAAAATGGTAATGGGTATGTGGGCGGAATTCCGCAGGGAAAAGTTTTTTGGGACCGAATTCACAACGGAGACATTGACGGAAGTAATTTTGGATTAAACAATACCTGGGTGCCGTTGTACAATATTCACAAGCTTTTTGCCGGTTTAATCGATACGTATCGTTACACCGGAAATGAAAAAGCAAAACAGGTTTTAATAAAACTGGGCGATTGGTTCATCGAATTAATTCGTCCGCTTTCAGAGGAGCAGATTCAAAATATATTAAAAACAGAACACGGCGGTATAAACGAATCTTTTGCCGATTTGTATATCATTACAAAGGACAAGAAATACCTGGAAACCGCCGAGAAAATGTCGCATTTGGCGATATTAGTTCCGCTAGAGAAAAAAGAAGATAAGTTAACAGGATTGCATGCCAATACCCAAATACCGAAAGTAATTGGGTTTGAGAAAATCGGTGTACTTTCCGGAAACAAAGACTGGACAGATGCCGCGCAGTTTTTCTGGGAAACCGTTACCCAAAAACGCAGCGTAGCTTTTGGCGGAAACAGTGTTGCCGAACATTTTAATCCAACCGAAGATTTTAGCGGCATGTTAAAATCAAATCAGGGACCGGAAACATGTAACTCCTACAATATGGAACGTTTGAGCAAAGCGTTGTTTCTGGACAAAAACCAGGTAAGTTATCTTGATTTTTACGAGCGAACGCTTTACAATCATATTCTTTCGAGCCAGCATCCGGAAAAAGGAGGGTTTGTTTATTTTACACCCATCAGACCCAATCATTATCGCGTCTATTCTCAACCCGAAACCAGTATGTGGTGTTGTGTGGGTTCAGGGCTTGAAAACCATTCTAAATATGGAGAGTTAATCTACAGCCATACAGAAAATGATGTTTTTGTAAATCTTTTTATTCCGTCCACTTTAGACTGGAAAGAAAAGAATATTTACATCGAACAAAGTACAAAATTCCCCTATCAGAATAGCACAGACCTTGTTTTAAAACTAAAGAAAAGCGAGACATTTTTGATGAATATCCGTTGTCCGGAATGGGCTGAAAATTTTGAAATTTCAATCAATGGAAAAATTCAGAAAATAGAAGCAAAGCCCTCCAGTTATGTAGTGCTCAAACGAAAATGGAAATCAGGAGATCAGATCACAGTTACATTTAAGACTTCGACACATCTGGAAAATTTGCCGGACGGCTCAAACTGGAGTGCTTTTGTAAACGGACCTATTGTATTGGCAGTCAAAACATCAAATAAAGATTTAGACGGATTATTTGCCGATGACAGCCGAATGGGACATGTTGCCTCAGGTAAATATTATCCTTTGGATCAGGCATATGAAATGATAGGTGAAAAATCAGCTTATATCGCAAAATTGAAGGAATCAGGAAACCTTCATTTTCGTTTAGATTCTTTAGAATTACAGCCGTTTTTTGAAGTTCATGACGCGCGTTATCAAATGTATTTTCAAAATTATACCAAAGAACAGTATCAGGAAAAGCATGCTCTTTTAAAACAGCAGGAAATTGAAGCATTGGCTTTGGAAGCTAAAACTATCGATAAAATTAATTGCGGCGAACAGCAGTCAGAAGTGGATCACGGATATAAAGGCGAAAAAAGTGATTCGGGTTATGATGATACAATGGCCTGGAGAAGTACGCGATCGTATATTTCCTATCAGTTATTAAATAAAAATAAGTCCGGAAAATATCTGGATATAAGTTGTACAGACGATTCTAAAACAGATAAAATCACCATTCTTATCAATGAAAAACCAGCACAGATTATTGCTCTGGAAAATAAAACCATTCGATTAAAAGTTGAAAAAATTGAAATTGTAAACATTACAATAAAATCTATTGATGGCAGCAATAGTCCGAGGTTTCATCAATTCAGAATTTTAAAGGATTAAAAAAATAAACCAGATGAAAATTAGAAACGTTTTTTTTAGTCTTGTTCTGCTTTTTAGTCTGTGTAATTATGGACAAAATAAGGCGAAGAATCCGGTCATTTTTGCCGATGTTCCTGATATGTCTATCATTCGTGTAAACGATATTTATTACATGAGCAGTACGACCATGCACATGAATCCCGGTGTTCCCATTATGAAATCTACCGACTTAGTAAATTGGAAAATTGTCAGCTATGCTTATCAAACATTAGAAAATGATAACGATAAACTAAATCTGGATAATGGAAAAAATGATTACGGAAGAGGTTCGTGGGCGAGCAGTCTCAATTATCACAATGGAATTTATTATGTAAGCACCTTCTCGGGAACGATGGGCAAAACCTATATTTTTTCGACAAAAGATATAGAAAAAGGCTCTTGGAACCGGGTAGTTTTGAACACTTCCTATCACGATCATTCAATTTTTTTTGATGATGACGGAAAGACTTATATGGTTTGGGGTGCAGGAAAACTGCATATTGTAGAATTAAATTCAGACTTATCAAATATAAAAGGAGAAACAGAAAAAGTGCTGATAGAAAATGCCAGTGCACCTGCTGGTAACAATATTATGCTGCAATCTGAAGGTTCACAGCTTTTTAAAATCAAAGGCAAATATTACCTGTTTAACATCGTCTGGCCAAAAGACGGAATGCGAACGGTAATTGTACACAGGGCAGATAATATTACAGGCCCGTGGGAAGGAAAAGTCGGTTTACAGGATTTAGGTGTTGCCCAGGGCGGACTTATCGATACACCAGACGGAAAATGGTTCTCTTATTTGTTCAGGGATTTTGGCGGTGTAGGGCGAATTCCTTATCTGGTTCCGGTGAAATGGAAAAATGACTGGCCAGTTTTAGGCGAAAATAACAAAGTGCCGGAGAATCTTGATTTACCGGCAAGCAAAGGTTTAATTCCCGGAATTGTAAATTCGGATGATTTTAACCGGAAAAAAAATGATCCCGATTTGCCTTTGGTCTGGCAATGGAATCATAATCCGGACAATTCGCTTTGGTCGGTAAAAGAAAGAAAAGGTTTTTTAAGGTTAAAAACCGGAAGAACCGACAGCAGTTTTGTTCAGGCGAAAAATACGTTAACGCAAAGAACTTTTGGCCCGGAAAGTTCAGGAACAATTCTGGTTGAGGTTTCTAAAATGAAAGACGGTGACTTTGCAGGACTTTCTTTATTGCAAAAAGAGTACGGATTAGTTGGCGTAAAAGCTGAAAAAGATTCAAAAAAAATCGTAATGATTGAAGCACTGAACGATATTCCAACAACAATAGAAAGTATTCCTTTAACCCAAAATAAAGTTTATTTCAAGGCAGAATGCAATTTTAAAGATAAGGCAGATGAAGGCCGGTTTTTTTACAGTTTAGATGGAAAAAAATGGATCAGTATTGGAAAAAAAATAAAACTGCCATATACACTTCCTCATTTTATGGGCTATCGATTTGGGTTATTCAACTATGCCACAAAAAGCGTGGGAGGCTTTGTTGACTTTGATTTTTTTCATATCGAAGATCAAATTTAAAAAAATTAGTAGTCGATTAGCGTCGCAAAATATTCATTATATAATTCAGAAAATCATGAAAATTAGTTATCTGTTTATCATAAGTTGTGTTTGTATTTTTAGTGTAAACGCACAGCAATACCGTTTTAAGGATGCATCTCTGAGTTCAACAGAACGTGCAAAAGATTTAATTTCAAAATTAACACTTGAAGAAAAAGCGGCATTAATGTGTGATCAAAGTGATCCGATACCAAGACTTGGCATTAAAAAATTCAATTGGTGGAGCGAAGCGCTGCACGGTTATGCGAACAACGATAATGTTACTGTTTTTCCGGAACCTATAGGTATGGCAGCTTCATTTGACGATCAGTTGGTATACAATGTTTTTAATGCAGTTTCTGATGAAGCCCGTGCCAAATACAACCAATGGATTCAGGGCGGTAACGAAAACAAACGATTTCTGAGTCTTTCAGTCTGGACACCGAATGTCAATATTTTCAGGGATCCGCGCTGGGGACGTGGGCAGGAAACGTATGGTGAAGATCCGTATTTAACTTCCCGAATGGGAATTTCAGTTGTGAAAGGACTTCAGGGTCCGGCAGGTGCCAAATACCGCAAACTTCTGGCCTGCGCCAAACATTTTGCCGTGCATTCAGGACCGGAATGGAGCCGACACGAACTGAATTTGAATAATGTTGATCCGCGTGAATTATACGAAACTTATTTGCCGGCTTTTAAAGCATTGGTACAAGACGCTGATGTGCGTCAGGTTATGTGTGCCTATCAGCGATTGGATGATGAACCTTGCTGTAGTAATACGCGTTTATTGCAACGAATTTTACGTGATGAGTGGGGGTACAAATACATGGTTGTTTCAGATTGCGGAGCCGTTACAGATTTTTATACCACGCACAAAGTTTCGTCAGATGCAACACATGCCGCATCAAAAGCCGTTCTGGCAGGAACCGATGTAGAATGTGTCTGGGAGAAATATCCGTTTAAAAACTTACCGGAAGCGGTTGAGAAAGACTTAATAAAAGAAGCTGATATTGATAAAAGCCTGCTTCGTGTTTTAACCGGCCGTTTCGATTTAGGCGAAATGGATGATGACGCCATCGTGCCGTGGGCTCAAATTCCGGCTTCGGTGCTGAATAGCAAAGAGCACCAGAAATTAGCGCTCGAAATGGCGCAAAAATCGATGACGCTTTTGCAGAATAAAAACAATATTCTGCCTTTAAACAAAGTAATTAATAAAGTGGCCGTTATTGGCCCAAATGCCGATAATGAACCCATGTTATGGGGAAATTACAACGGAACGCCTGTTAAAACTATTACCATTAAAAGCGGAATAGAATCAAAAGTTAGCGCAAATAAAATCGTGTATGATAAAGCCTGTGATTTGGTAGAAGACAAGGTAAACCAAAGTTATTTTGACCAAATTTCATTTGAAGGAAAAAAAGGAATGAAAGCCACGTATTGGAACAATCCAAACAGAGAAGGCAACAGCATTATAGTACAGCAAATTGTAAACCCGATAAAAATGACGACTGCCGGACAGCATGAATTTGCTTCGGGAGTGAAATTAGAAGGATTTTCGGCAAAATATGAAACCGAATTTGTGGCTAAAGAAAATGACAGTCTTGTTTTTAAAACAGGCGCTACCGGAGCTTTTGAATTATTGGTGAATGATAAATCTTCAGCAAAATACACCAATTGGAGAACGCTTCCCGGTAAATTTAAATTTGCAGTTGAAGCCGGTAAAAAATATAAAATTGAAATTCTGTACGCACAATCCAACAATTGGCAGGCAAATCTTGAATTCGATTTTGGAAAAGAACATGATATCAATTTCGCAGCATTGCTTCAAAAATTAAAAGGTATCGATACGGTAATTTTTGTCGGTGGGCTTTCGACTTTGCTGGAAGGAGAAGAAATGCCGGTTTCTTATCCCGGTTTTAAAGGCGGTGACCGAACCAATATTGAACTTCCTGCAGTACAAAGAAAATGTTTACAGGAACTGAAAGCGGCAGGTAAAAAAGTAATTTTTGTAAACTGTTCCGGTTCTGCAATTGCTCTGGATCCTGAAACAGCAAGCTGCGACGCCATTTTACAAGCATGGTATCCGGGAGAATCCGGAGGCCAGGCTGTGGCAGATGTTCTTTTTGGAGATTATAATCCCGCTGGAAAACTGCCGGTTTCCTTTTATAAAAATTCGGAAGTCTTAGGTGATTTTGAAGATTATTCGATGAAAGGACGTACGTACAGATACACGACAAATGTTTTATTTCCGTTTGGTTTTGGTTTAAGCTATTCTAAATTCCAAATTGGAAAAGCAAATCTGGTCAAGACAAAAATAAAAGCGAATGAAAATACACAATTAAACTTTTCGATTAAAAATACAAGTAAACGAGAAGGAACAGAGATTGTTCAGGTTTATATCCGAAAAGTTAATGATACCAATGGTCCTTTAAAAACACTGAAAGCTTTTAAACGAATTCAATTAAAAGCAGGCGAAAGCCAGAATGTATCAATCGATTTGCCGCCTTCGTCATTTGAATTTTATGACGCAAAAAACATCGGAATGAATATAACTTCCGGAGAATATGAAGTGTTGTACGGAACGAGTTCAGACGCTAAAGATTTAAAAATGACTAAAGTGTCAATTCAATAAACTTCCTGTCCTGTTACCAATTAATAAAGTAATTAATCAAAAGTGTGTTATGAATTTTAAGTATGTTTTATGTGTATGTCTGTTCAGTTTTTTAAAATTAAGTGCACAATCAGTTGTAAAAAGTCCGGATGGGAAATTAAAAGTTTCTGTTTCAATCTCAGGCGGAATGCCTTTTTATAGCATTTCATACAATGAAAAAACGTTCTTAGAAAATTCTCCGCTTGGTTTAAAAACAAATGTGGGTGACTTTTCAGCAGGATTGGTTTTAAAACAAAATCCGGATCAAAATAAAATTGATGAAACGTATCAATTGCCTAATATCAAGCAAAGTAATATACATTATGAAGCTAACGAAGCGATCTTTTCTTTTACTAAAGAAACGAAACCTGCGATTGATGTAATTTTCAGGGTTAGCAATAATAATGTGGCTTTTAAATATAAAATTCATTCACAAAAAGAAACACGTGCCTGTGTGGTGCAGGAAGAAGCTTCAGGTTTTCTTCTGCCTCAGGGAACAACGACATTTCTTTGCCCGCAAAGCAAACCCATGACAGGATATGCCAGAACTGCACCAAGTTATGAAACATCGTACGCATTAGATGAGGCAATGGGCAAAAACGGCATTGGCGAAGGCTATACATTTCCGTGTCTTTTTAAAGTAAATAATAACGGCTGGGTTTTAATATCTGAGACCGGCGTTGACGGAAATTACTGTGGCAGCAGATTAATCGGTCGTGAAAAAGGATTGTACACGATTGGTTTTCCAATGGCAGGGGAAAACAATGGAAACGGAACTACAGCACCTGGAATTGCACTTCCCGGAGAAACTCCGTGGCGGACTATTACAGTAGGTGAAACGCTCGGGCCTATTGTAGCCACGACAATTCCGTTTGATTTGGTTCAGCCAAAATACAAAGCCTCAAAAGAATATCAATATACAAAAGGCACCTGGAGCTGGATTATGAAAATGGACAACAACACCACTTTTCCGGTACAAAAACAATACATCGATTTCAGTAATGCTTTGGGGTATGAAACCATCCTCATTGATGCACTTTGGGATACACAGATCGGAAAAGATAAAATTGCCGAATTAGCGGAATACGGGCGATCAAAAAACGTGGGTTTGTATTTATGGTACAACTCAAATGGGTACTGGAATGATGCACCGCAGGGACCAAGAGGCATGATGGATAATGCAGCAGTTCGTCGTCAGGAAATGGCGTGGATGAAAAGTATTGGCGTAAAAGGAATTAAAGTAGATTTTTTCGGCGGAGACAAACAAGTCACCATGAAGTTATACGAAGATATCCTGACAGATGCGAATGATTTTGGTATAATGGTTATTTTCCATGGCTGTACATTGCCGAGAGGCTGGGAGCGTATGTATCCGAATTATGCAGCAAGCGAGGCGGTTTTGGCGAGCGAAAATCTGCATTTTGGGCAGGTAAGCTGTGATAATGAAGCTGCAAATGCGGCGACACATACTTTTATTCGAAATACAGTTGGCAGTATGGATTTTGGCGGAAGTGCCTTAAATAAATTTTACAATAGTGATAATATCCCCAATAAAGGTTCAAAACGAATTACTTCTGATGTATTTGCTTTGGCTACAGCCGTACTTTTTCAAAGTGGCGTGCAGCATTTTGCATTGGCACCAAACAATTTAACCGATGCTCCGGAGTGGGCTGTTAATTTTATAAAAGAAGTTCCAACAACCTGGGATGAGGTTCGTTTTCTGGAAGGATATCCAGGTAAATATGTCATTATTGCCCGCCGAAAAGGAATTAAGTGGTATATCGCGGGTATAAATGCTCAGAAAGAAACCCTGAAAATTAAACTAAAACTGCCTATGATTGCTTCGGGAACCACTTTAAAATATTATTCAGATGATGCGCAATTAAAAGGAAAAAAAGAAACATTAAAACTTAAAAAAAATCAGGAAGCTGAAATTGAAATTCCCTGCAACGGAGGAGTACTTCTGTTGCATTAATTGCAGATGAGCTAGTAAGTATTTCTTGATTTTTGTCCAGTGATGAAATGGTATTTTTATCTATCATTACCTACCTTATCCCTAAATAATCAGCCCCTGTTTATGGGACATTTTGGCATTGACCGATATAGTTCTTTTTACCATACAAAAAGAGGACAAAGTCGTGTGCGAAAAAGGCAGCAATCTTGATTTATGCCGGAAGATTTTCAACACCTACTTTTGGATTTCTATTTTTGGAGTAGTAAAGTTTTATTTATATACTTCCTAATTACAGGTAACAGAAATATAATTAGGAAGTATAAAAAGTAATGCGTACCATTATAGTCAAATTAACCATAAGTCAGGTGTTACATGTGATCAGGTCTATTTTAAGGAGATCTGACTTAATTCCACTTCTGTGTTTTGTAAAAATAATTGTTCACTTTACTAATTTTAAGAATTATGATAACAACACGAAAAAATATTGCATCAGGCACTTCAGGGCCAGTGAAAAAAAATGATCAATTTCATTTTAAATTCTTTGCAGGTATGGCATTAATTCTATTACTGTTTTCTTCCTGCAGCAGTGACAATTCGTCTCAGGAAGTTCCTAAAGAAATAAATACACTCGCATGCAAAAACAGGCCCGGCCAAATATCTTTCGGAGGCGATACCAATACTATAGTATATAATTCGCAGGACAAGCCGATAGAAATAACCACCAGGGAATATAATAAGGCTGCTCCGGCAGAACCGCCGATAACAAGAATTTTTAAAATAGACTACAATGCGCAGGGAAATGTTGATAAAGTATCAAAATCTATAGGCAATAATCTGGAATCGTCCTACCGATTGGAATATAATTCCGGCGGAAAAGTAATAAAACAATCGGAGTTCAATGCGCTGGGTGTATTAGTTTCATCTACTGACGCACACTATGATGACAGCAATGTCCTGACCGGAATCACGACACACAAAATAGGAACTACGGCAGAGGTGACAACCAGCTACGAATATGCAGATGGCAATTTAAGTAAAAAATCAGTTCAGAACCTTTACGACCTTGATTCGCAGGAATATTATACTGCTGATTACACCTATACTTATTTCCTGGACAGGGAAAACAAAGTAAAGCCTTATTTCGAGGGACCTGTGGGATTGCTTTTTATCTCAAATGTGTCAAATCAGCAATCTTTGCAATACCTTCCTAATTATGTTCCCTACCAATTGTTCTTTGCCAATGAGACCTCTTCCGAAAAAAAGATGCTAAAGAATATTGAAATTATAGCACATCGTTACTCAACACGTGACACTACTAAAATTGACTATTCGTACGAATTTGACACCGATGGATTTCCAACTGTGCAGAGGGGGAAGTTTACGAATATCACCCGTCGTTATGTGTCAACTCCATTTGGTGGTTCTGTATTGCTTGTTACGCCCCACGAAAGCACTATCGAAAAGACTATTAACTTTTTTTGTAACTAGATAAAATTCTTTCTTTGTAACAACTTTGTCGCGCAATAAAAACACATAAACAGAAACTACTGTTTTAGGATTAATCCGGAATCCGGAATTTAGATTTTTTAAATTTTATTCATTAAAAAAGTTCTAATTTTCATTAGGATTTTTTTGGTGGGAGAGCAGCAGGATTTGAACCTTAAGTTTGCAACCCGCAAAAAAACCGCCTTGCATGAAATACAAGACGGCTGTCCATAAAAACATAATCTTCCATTTTATGCTTCTATCTGTTTTTATAAAGTTGTAAGTACTTTACAGCACTTACCTTTTTTTCTTTTTTATCATGATAATATAGTATCCGTAGGCAAGAGCAATGATTATTAGAACCAAATCCGAATTAGGGTTAACGATAGAATTAATCATATTATTAACTTCTGTTACCAAATTTAAAACTGGCCAATCGCCGAATCTTTTCAGCACTATAAAAAAAGTGCAGCCCTGACTTTATAAAAATACAGCAGTCTGGCAGTATATAGCTTTTGTTCCGGATGTAAAATATAACTTACAGTAATAATTAACGATAATTTCAAAACCATTTTGTCTTAAAGCCGGGGTTATTTATAAATGTTTCAAACAAATACACCACCGCGGTTCTGTTGTCATTCATCATCAGCTATAGTACTAAAAAAACGGTCCGAAAACCAATATTTAAAGGCCACCATATTTATCCTTGTAATTTTCAAGTTCATTATTGGTCTTATCCAGCAGTTTCTCCAGCAGTATAATTTTATCCTGGTAGAGCATCTCAATGTTAGAAAGATTACCCTGCTCAGAGGTGTTGAACTTCATAAAATCGTTCTTAAGGTACAGACTGCTTTCAAACGCTATAAGATTAATGAGATCCATTTCAAATATAAACGCGATCTCTTCTAATTTATCGCAACTCAGCGTTATGGTACCTTTTTCAATCTTACTGTAGCCCGCCTGGGTAATGTTAAGCATTACGGCCATATATTCCTGAGTATAATCTTTAAGTTCCCTGATGCTTTTTATATTTTCGTTTATTTTTTCCGCCATTTGAATTTGTTTTATAAGTTTACATTTCAAACTACATCAGCTGGTGCAAATTCATAAAGTAACTCTGCACCGCAGTGGAAGGAGCTTTGAATGGACAAATTGTTGCTGCCTGGCTCTGTTTCAGGCTATACTGTAAAGAAATTTTTTTCTGGAATTTCTGCCCATTACTATCAAGGCAAAAAAGCAACAAAGTACATAAGGAGTAAATAATCTTCACTTCTAATTGAGCTCAATACTTTATAGTCTGATAAAAATAAGTTTTGTCATTTTTATAGCCTTTAAACTATGTTGAAAAAATTATAACTCAGGTTGAAACTAAATAGTGTTTAATTCTAAAACACACTTTATCAAAACATTAAAAAATAATTAATTTATTTTTTTTAATGTTTTACTCCCTGCTCTGGCTGGGTGTTTTACCGAAAGCATCATGAAAACATTTGGTAAAGTAAGAAATACTATTAAAACCTACCTGATCAGATACCTCTGCAATGGTCAGTCTTTTATCCAATAATAATTCAGCTGCTTTTTTAAGCCGGATAATACGAATAAAATTTGTGGGAGAATGAGCTGTAAGTGCCATAAGTTTTCGATATAAACCAGTACGATCCATATTCATATCCTCACTGAACCTTTCTACTGTATAATCAGAATTAGACAAATTATTTACGACACACTGAAAAGTACGTTTTAAAAACTCCTGATCAATTGGATTATCTGTTAAGGCATCAATTTGTACTTCCTTTTTATCAATAAATGTTTTTCGCCTTGTCTCGTTTATCTCCAGCAGTTTATTAATTCGAAGCAGCAGCAAATTAATATCAAAGGGTTTTACCATATAGGCATCGATTCCAGCGCTATAACCTTCAAATCTGGACTCATCAGAGCTTCTTCCCGTAAGCATAATAATGGGAATATGACTCACGGCAATAGTATTTCGAACGGCCTGACTTAATTCAGGACCATCCATTAGGGGCATCATCATATCTGTTACGATAAGATCCGGAACATGAAATATTGCTTTCTTTAAACCGTCTTCTCCATTATTGGCTGTGATCACATTATAATGCTTTTTCAATTCATCTGCCAGATAACTTCTAAAAATAATGTGATCCTCAACAATAAGTATATTTTTTCTTGTTGATTCTTCTCCTTCTTTAAAAGAGGTTAATTCGGTTTCTTTACCAACGGAAAACAGTACCTTAAAACAAGTTCCCTGCCCTGGATTACTCGTTACGCCTGCCCACCCGCCATGCAATGCTGCATAATATTTTACAATATAAAGGCCTATGCCGCTGCCAGAAGATCCCCCATTTTGATTGTTGGCCTGATAAAAACGATTAAAAACATTATCTATTTCTGTTTTAGGAATTCCAATTCCTGAATCTTCAACCAAAATTATCAGAACTTTATCCTTGTTGTCAATTACAGCTGAAAATTTAACGGTACCCCCGGATCCTGTAAATTTAAAAGCATTGGAAAGCAGGTTAATTATTACTCTGGTAATTTTTTGCCTGTCCAGATATAAATCATCGTTTTGCGGATCAATATCCCAGATAAAATCAATTTCCTTTTCCTCTGCTATTGATACATAGGCTTTACACAATTCAGTGATGAATGAAAGATTATCATAAAAATTGCGATGCAGTATTTCTTCTCCGGTATCAATCTTTTTAAAATCAAGCAGCTGATTGACTGTATCCAGTAAAAGGTCGCTACTGGAGCTAATTTGAAGCAGTTCTTTTTTTATTTTCTGATCTTCTACTTTTACAAGCAGCGATTTTAAAGGTGTTATTATTAGTGTCAGGGGCGTACGCAATTCATGACTCATATTGGTTATAAAATCCGACTTTGCCATCTCTATAGCATAATCTTGTTGCTTCCTGCGAATTAAAGCATTACGTTTTATAAGCGCCTTAGAAATAAAAGTAATCCCCATACACAATAATAGCAAATAAAGTACTCTGGCAAGAATCGTATCCCATATAGGGGGCTCAATGATTATTAAAAGATTTTTTTTCCTGCCTGGCCAATGAAGACCGTCAGAACTGGCCTGCACCATAAACATATAATGGCCCGGAGTTATATTGGTATAACTGGCTTCACCTATTCCGGCGGTAGAATTTTCGCTGCGCCAATTGTGATCGATATGATCCAGCTTATATCTGAAATAAGTGTGTGACTCATTGATATAATTGAGTCCGGAAAACCCAATGCTAAAAAAGTTTTGATCATATTTTAGCTTTAAAGTATCGGTTGATGCTATGGCATTTTGTGAAATAATCTCTTTGTTTACTTTCTGACCACTTGTCACATTTTTGCCAAACAATTTAAAATTAAATAATATCGGATTAAGAACATACTGTTTGTCTCTGATATCATTTCTTTTTAGATTATTCATGCCGTCTATTCCCCCGATAAACAATCCGTTTTTTGAAGAAATAAGCGCAGCACGATCCGTAAATGGATATTCCAGCACTCCGGTAAATTTATCATAATTTACGATTCTGAAAGTAAGCTGGTTTGCGGCCCTTTTTTTAATAATATGGCTTACACCACGCGAAGTGGTAACCCAAAAGGAACGATCTATATCTTCCACTATCGCCTTAATGCTATTATTGACTAAACCTCTATCGGTATTTAATTCATATAATTTTTGTTTTTTATGATCCCAAATTGTCAGTCCATTATAAGTTCCCAGCCATAAATCCTGGTCAGAATCAGATAAAAGGCAACTGTATTTATGGTTCTTCTGGCTAAACATAGGCATTCTTTTCTGCCCTTTTGCTAAAGGCATTATAATTTTATTACCTGCAATATTCATCATAAAAGGACCATTAGAAGAAATGCCTATCAATTGATGATTCCACTGGGTGATTTGAAATACATCAACAGGAGAATTAATCAAAAAAGATAAGCCAAAAGACTGTAAAGAATTATTCCACTTGAAAATTCCGGAATCAGTGCAGACAAATATTTCGTCTTTTGTGGTTTGGTAAACACTATTGGTAAATTGTTTTGTGTATTGTTTTATTAAGCCATTTGTCCCAAATACATATAGTCCTTTATTGGTCGAAATCCATACGTGACCCGCAGCATCTTTTAGCAGAGAATGGCACTGCAACTGAGGGAGCAAAACCTTGAATGATTTACTATGAGTGAGAGGAAGTCTGGTTATATAAAGTCCTTGATTTGTACCAATAAGTAATTTCCCGTTACCAGTTTCTTCAAAACAATTTACCTGAAATTCGTCATTATCTTTTAAGTTGAAATTGCTTTTTTGATAATATTTAAAGCGAGAACGATCCGGATGATGATAATAAATTCCTTTGTTTAAGGTCCCTATCCAAAGCCCCCCCTGATAATCAAATAAAACAGTACTTACTTCGGTTTTTATTTTGTCTTTTTCGGTTAAATTTAACTCAGGATAAAAACTACCCACGGTACTGCCTGACCTAAAGTACCAAAGCCCTTTGCTGCAGCTAATGAAAAAGTCCCCATTCTTATTTGCCGCAAAGGTGTTAAGCCAGTAGGTGTTGGCTTGTAATAAGACTATGGACTGCCGGGTCTGCGTATCATATCGGATAAACTGTCCTTTCCCGATTCCGGACCTTACAAGGTATAGATATTTACCAACCGCCGTGGTGTGATTCCAATCAGTAAAATCATCTAAGGTATCTTTGACAACAGATAGTTTATAAATCTCTTTTGATGTGAAATAGTCAAAACAACGGATTAATCCGGATTTATAAATTAAATATACTTTTTGTTCATGAACAACAACATCGTAAACCAGTTCATCAGGACTGCCCTTAATAAAAATTTTCTTTAAAAAGCAGACCACCTTTTTTGAATCCTGCTTGTAACAAAGCAGTGCCCCCAAATCATTTATGACCCATATATCTTTTTTTTCATCAACAAATAAATCAACCGGTGTGCCTTTAAATCCTAAAAAACGCAGCGTTTGAATTGGATCAGCTTCACTCTTTTCTTTTGAAACATTAATCAGGCTGATCTTCCCTTTATACTTAAACCAAATGCGATTATGCTCGAAATAACTGTGATGAAATCCCCTGTATGCTATCAGAGGAGCAGAATTATCATCGTCAATTTCTATTGTCTTAAAATCTGCTCCATCATACAAGTTGAGCATTCCCTCAGTAAAAACACCTATTCTGCCATCCTGCAGTTCAATAAAATGCCTGATTTTTTCCTCATTGAGCTGGTGTCTGTTTTCGATTGGAGAGACTAATAAATCCTGTGGAAAAACTTTGCTGCTAAAAGAAAAAAAGATGGCCCAGAGAAAAAAATACCCATGAAAAGAGGGAGGGAAAATGTTGTTTCCTTTTTTAAGGCCCTGCCACAAAAAATTAAATACTAACTTTTTCATTTATCTGGAATTCGTATCTATTAAAAACAGTGATATAGAGCTGTAAATATAATCTCTTATCTTATAATGATATTACAAATTGGATGAACATCAATCTTTTTTAGATGAGCGGGTTTTCAGGGATTACAATCGAACACTTTATGGCTGTTTTGACCCTTTTTTGATATTTTAAAGTTAAGTTCCGGCAAACAAGAAATTTTCGCTTTCTGCAGAAAAACTAAAATCGGAATTTAAGCGTAGTTCAAAAAATTTCCAATACTGACAAATTTAAATACGATCTAAAGATTTTTAATATATTTATTGAATAATTGATTTATTGCTGCTTATTATTAAAGAACTAGTCAATAAATAAAAACTGAATTATGAACCCATTTATTCTAGGCCTTCAGGCACGAAATCTTACCGTTGAAATTCATCATCATTCTGCATATCAGATAGTGTTGTCAAATGACACGCCTTTCAATTCAACAATTAGCGGTAAGCTTAAGGAGCGTATCCACGGCTTTTTGATAAAGCCTCATGTTACGCATTTTTGTGTGGCAGAAAAAGGGACATTAAATGTTCTTAATATTGAGCCCTATTCTGATATTGGTTTAGAGTTGGCAGGCAGATTTAAGGAAAACGAAGAATATATTGTTTTTGATTCGCCATCTGAAACACACACCTTCTTTCAAACAGCTAAAGATAGTTTAGACGTTCACCATGTTATAGATGCTTTGATCTCTAAAATACCAACTGTAGTTTTTGATGAAAGGGTTACGAAAATAGTGGAGTATATAAGGGATAATTACTATAAATCAGATATTACACCACAAACCTTTGCAGATATAGTTTTCCTTTCCCCATCTCGTTTAGCATCACTTTTCAAGCAGCAAACTGGCAGCAGCCTGTCTAAATATTTATTGTGGACACGTTTACGCCAGGTAATCTACCTTACCCTATCAGATAAAGAAAGAAGCTTAACTGATATTGCTTACGACACCGGCTTTTATGACCTTCCACAATTAAACAAGTACATGTATGAAATGTTTGGTATGCCACCTAAAGCCCTAAAATTCAGCAGCGATTTGATACAGGTGTACTAGCGTTATTATTATAAATTAAATACCACTTCCAGAGAGGTACCAACATAAAAGTTGGTACCTCTTTCTTTTTTCATGATAATCGTTTTTGCTTTCAAAACACTATAGTGATTTGATACAAGTTTCCCGTCCGGGTTGTTTGCAATTTTGTCATATCAAATTAAACATTTAAAAAAAAAATAATAAGATGAAAGCAATAGCCTATCAAAAGTTTGGAAACTCAAATGTTTTGCAAACTGTAGAACAACCAAAACCTACTATCAATTCAAATCAGGTATTGGTAAAAGTAAAAGCATTTTCTATCAATCCAATGGACTGGAAAATTAGAAAAGGCGAAATGAAATTAATGTCCGGTTCGAAATTCCCAAAAAACACAGCTGCTGACTTTGCAGGAATTGTTACGGAGGCAGGATCTTCTGTAAACGGTTTTAAAATCGGAGACGAAGTTTTTGGGGTTGTTAAAGACATGATGAAAGAGGGTGCTTCAGCCGAATATGTTGCAGTGCCGGCTTCATTAATCTGGAAAAAACCATCTACTGTCAATTTCTTTCAGGCTGCCTCAATTCCGGTAGTCGGTACAGCAGCATTGACAGCACTGCAAAAAATGGGTAAAATCGATTCGGGGACTACCATTCTGGTAAATGGAGCAACCGGCGGTTTCGGCATGTTCTTACTTCAGCTATTAAAACAACGTGGCGCTAAGGTTACTGCAGTTACAAGTAATAAAGGTGTGGAATTTGCAAAAAAATGGGGTGCAGATACTGTAATCGACTATAGTAAAGAAAATGTGCTTTTAAGCAAACTCACTTATGATATTGTCATCGATTTATCAGGTAAAATGGGATACAAAAGCGCCAGACAAATAATGAAGCCAAAATCCATTTTCCTAAACCCAACGCCAAAACCAATTGAAATTCCAGGATCAATTTTAAAAAATCTATTTACAGGTAAAAAGCACATTGTACTACTTTCCAGTCCATCACTTAAACATACAAATGTTTTGTTGAATGCAGTAATGGGGGGATTGGATATAGAAGTTAATAAAGTATTTCCATTTACACAATACAAAGAAGCCTATCAGTACGCTGAAAAGGGAGGTTACATTGGTAAAGTTGTCGTAGAAATAAATTAAGGACACCAATAATCACAAAGATGATAGCTAAAATTGACAATGCCATAAAATATGGTAAACAGCACGGTGGTTTTGGAATTCAAATTTTATATCCGGGACTTATCCGGCCTCAACTAAATGACACCGGTTATTCCACAATAGGAAGAATAGACCATGCACGGATTACTCCCGGAACGCTTATCCCGATGCATCCACATAAAGATGATGAAATCCTGACCTATTTAAGAAGTGGTGAAGTCAAACACCGTGACTCCGAATCATACACGAATGTTCTTTCTAATCGGAAATTGATGATGATGAATGCAGGGGCAAGTTTCTTCCACGAGGAACAGGTTTTGGAAGAAGGAGGAGTTTTAAATGGGTTGCAGATATTTATCAGACCGGAAATTAACGGTTTGAACCCGCAAGTCCAGTTTCATCAATTAGGCGAAATCTACAGTAAAAATCAATGGAGGAAAATAGCGGGTAAAGGAGATGATTACCCTTTGCAAATAAGAAGTCAAACCTGGTTGATGGATTTACGATTAGAAAAGGGCGAGGAAATTTTCCTGCCTGAATCCCCGGCCGAAAATGTGGTATTCCTTTTTTATGTATTCGACGGAGCGATAAATGTCAATGAAAACACTTTGCTTACTACTGGTGAAAGTGCATTAATTGAAAAGGAGAGCCCAGCATTTCGGTCGGTTGAAACAAGTGATGTTGTACTGTTCATGACACAGAACGGTTCGGTTCATTTTGACGGAGGAATGTATAGTGGTAATCTCCAATAATAATCCTGCTTCAGAACAGTGATTTGATACAAGTTTATCCCCCTCAGTCACAACATCTTTGTAATGTAATTAATCATTAAAATTTAAACGAAATGAAACGAAAAATAGTAATACTCGGAGCAACAGGGACAGTCGGAAGCAAAATTGCGGAGAACCTTCTGAATGAAGGGCATCATGTAAAATTGATAGCAAGGCACACGGAAAAACTGGAAAAATATCGTGGCTTGGATGCAGAAATTATCGCAGCTGATATAACTGATGTCAAAGCCTTAACAAGGGGCTTTAAAAATGCCGACAGCGCGTTTTAAGAAAGCAAACAACTAAATTTGTTTATAGATTACAATTGAAAACGCTTCAAATTAACAAAATATGAAAAGTAATACTAAAATATTTAGGGTTAAAATTTACTGACTTTTTTTAATTTTCTTCCCCACCAGATTAAAAATCCGGTTACCGGGAGGGTTACTGCGAAAAGACAGACCAAAAAAGCCAGAATTTTTGTTGGATAACCATAGATGCTTCCGGTATGAATGGGATAAATAAGACGGCGTATTTTATCGCCATTGCTGAAAGATTCGTAAGGCTTGATTTTTAAAAGTTCACCTGTATATTTATCAAAATAAACCATACTTGAAATATTTGGAATCGATTTTTCAAGATTTAGTTTAATTACCATTATGCTGTTTATCGTATCAGATGGGATTCTGATTTGAGTATCTCCTTTATATTTATAAATACTGTCTGTTTTCAAAAGTATCTTTTGATAAAAATATGTTTTGTCAGGTTTAGGATCTGTTTTTGTTGGATTTTCAACTTTAGCCGAAGGCTTTTTGGTTGTCCCGTCTGCCAATAAGTAGATACCGCTCTCAAACCATTTAAAAGACCAGGTTAATCCGGTCAGCGATATGGTTAGAAGAAACAATAAGGTGTAGAAACCAAAGGTAGAATGAAAATCCCAATTGACTCTTTTAAAGGAAGCATTCCATTTTACGGTTAATCTCTGCTTTAGGTTTTTCTTTTTTTTCGGCCACCATAAAATAAGACCCGAAATCAGCATAAAAACGAAAATCAGACCGCTGCAGCCCGTAATAAGTTTGCCCGCTTTCCCTAAAAGCAAATGACGATGTAAATCGAGTATTACAGAAAAAAACCTGCTTTTTTCAGGAATTGTTCCCAATACCTTTCCGGTATAGGGATCTACGGAAAAAATCCGATCTCTTTTATCGGCATCGGTTCCGGAAATAATTACAGTTCTCTCCGGATCTGTATAAGTCTGAATACGATCTAATTCTGTTATTCCATATTTTTTCGTGATCGCGTTAACATAAGGATCAACAGGTAATTTTTTTGTTCCGATAGTCGAAACCTTATAAAATTCAGGATTGACAAAAGCATCAATTTCTTCTTCAAAAACTAAAATACTTCCGGTAAGAGCTACGATAAATACAATAAGCCCGGACGAAAGTCCGAGCCATAAATGTAAAAAACTAATATTTTTTTTAAATGTTTTATTCATGTAATGAAAGTGCAAAAAATCGGATTCAAGTATAATGCAGAAGTTTTTAAAAGGAGTAACCAAGAGTTAAAAGCCAGTTTGAAGGCGCACCCGGGAACAAACGAATAAAATCATAACCACCAACCCAATATGTTTTGTTTAGTATGTTATTGGCATTTACCTGAATTTTAAATTTATTAATGTTGTAATACAATGCAGCATTAAATAAGGTATATCCCGGAAGCGTCTGAGTATTGGTTTGGCTCAGTGTACGTGTAGTCGCAAAATTGCTTCCAAAACCAAGTCCAAAATCTTTCAAAGCTCCGTCTGTAAAATTATAACGTGTCCACAAATTCCCCTGCTGACGTGGAGTATTTGGTTTTTGTCTTCCAATTTCAGATTCAATCGGGCTTTCAGAAATTGCGGCTTCATTATAAGAATAGGCGGCAGAGATGCTCCAGTTTCTTGTGATATTTCCGTTCAAATCAATTTCAATGCCTTTGGATTCTTCTTCACCAATAGCACGCATCAAATCAGGATTTGTAGTATCGTTTGCCGGATATAAAGTGTTTTTCTGCTGAATTTTAAAAAGGGCAACGGTTATAAAAAGTTTATCTTTAAACCAGGAAGATTTTCCTCCAAACTCGATCATATTACTTTCTAACGGATCAAATGGCCCTCCGGCATTTGGATTTGATAAGGAAGAAGCCGTTTGAGGATTATAACCTTTTACATAAGTTCCGTATAAATTAATGTTTGGGTTAACGGTATAAGTTAGTCCAAAACGTGGTAAAAACGAATGTTGTTTTACTTTACCTTCATTCGTTTTTTTGTAGTTTTCCTTATCGCTGTATTCGTCGTAACGCACTCCAATTAAAGCCTGAAATGCACCAAACTTAACATGATCCTGAAGATAAACTCCGTATAATGAATAAAAAGTAGGATCGAAAGGACGGGCTGCATAAAAATACTTGCTCATGTCTTTTAACTGTTGTGATCCTGATGGATTTGTCAAATCAAAATGCGCCACGTTTGGCACCGGATTACCTTTGGCATCCAATAAATAACTAGCTTTATTGGCCGGGTTATAAGTTGCAATCGATCCTGTATTTGCAGCATTTCTATATCCTGTGGCCTGCAGTTGCGAACCTCCCGAAGGAACTTCCTCCTGGGCATAATCGTAACCCAGGATCAGGTTATGCTCTAAAGCTCCTGTTTTGGCTTCGTATTTAAAAAAGGTAGAAAGATTATCGATATAACGTTTACGTTTTCGCATAAAAACCTGCATTTCTATTGCAGTTGGAATAGTAGATCCGTCACCGGCAGATGCATATTTGTTTGCGCCGCGATGTTCTAAAAGATCTTCTGTATACCCCGTACGTATGTAAGATCCTGAAAAGGACAAACGATCTGTAAATTGATGATTTAAGGAAGTCGTTACGATGTATGTTTCTTCGTTTAAATAATCATTCGTAGAATTTAATGAATTGGAAGTTTTAGTTGAGTATAAATTATTTTCATAGGTCGACTGTCCACGGTCCAGTATACTTTTTGAACTGGTATAAATTAAATCAAAATTGACACTGGTTTTATCATTTGGAAGAAAGGAAAGGGAAGGAGCAAGCACAATATTTTTATCGAATTGTAAATCTCTAAAAGAATTTGCATTTTCATAACCCAAATTCAATCTGTATAAAAGCGATTTGTCTTCTGTTAATGGTCCTGTAAAATCAGCTAAAGCCCTCAAAGTATTGAAACTTCCGGTAGAAAAACTCACGCTGTTTGCGGCTTGGTCCAAAGGTTTTTTTGTTACTCTGTTTATCACTCCTCCCGGAGAAGCGTTTCCAAAAAGGGCGGATGAAGGTCCTTTTAAAACTTCAACACGTTCCAGATAATTGGCAAGCGGCTGTTTCCAAAATCCTGTAGAGGTTCGCATACCATTTAGCAATTGCGTGTTACTTCCTCCGTTAATTCTAAAACCTCTAATCGAAATATCATCGTAAAAAGTAAACTGGCTCACACCACTGAAATTTTTTACCACTTCGCCTACACGTATAGATCCCTGATCTGCTATTAATTCTTTGGTCGCATACGAAACTGCTTGTGGTAGATCTTTTAAAGCGATTTCTGTTTTGGCTCCAATAAAAGATTTCGTATTTTTATATGATTTCTCTTTACGTCCTGTAATTTCTACAGCCTGAAGCGTATTGATGTTTTCCTGTAAAACTATCGAAACTTCAAGGTTTTCATTTTCATGAAGTTCCACATTTTTTTCCTGAGCTGAAAAGCCCATTGACGAAAAAGATAAAGTATAATTTCCTGGCGACAGGTTATCAATTTCAAAATTTCCTTTATTGTCAGAACTGGCATTTTTTTTAAGGCTTTTAATTGAGACAGAAGCATAAGAGATGGCTTCGTTATTTTCGGAAACAATTTTTCCGGTAATTTTAGCATTTTGTGCCATACCAATATTAAAAATGGCGAGCAGCATAAATGAGAAAGATAATTTCATGGCGGTTATTTATTTTTAGAATGCAAATCTAGCTTTATTTAGATTAAATACAAATAATAAATAAAAAAAATGACCCATCAAAATTTTGAGGGGTTATTCTCCGTAGCGGGAACGGGACCTAATCTGTTAACGAAATAAAATAAATAGAAATAAAATAGCTTTAATACGTTTCGAAGCTAAGCTTCTTAGTGGTTTATTTTGTTGAATTTTAATGGTTTAAATACCTTGTGGCACGATTCTGCCCTAATGTTTATACAAGTAAAATATCTTTGTAATTCGCCTTAGCTTTTTGTGGCAAAAAGGGATCCACTAGTGCTTAAATCTCCACTTTCAGGTATGATGTCCATTTCATGTAAATCCGTATGAAAGTTAATGACCTTTAAATCTCTGTCTGGGGCAGATTAGGAAGATTCAGATCGTACGAATTTTATTTTCGGACTTAATAAATAATATGACTATTTTGTTGGTAAAAAGAAATATAAAAGATTTCTATCCTTTAAAATATAGTTTACCTGGTACTTCCTGTACTGCTAAAATTAGAAGGAATCCATTTGTAACCGTCACCATCTTTTTTTAACCTGCCAAATCCAGGAAATGCAATATGATCGGCGGCTATAAGGTAATTTTCATTAGCAGCCTCCTTATATATTTTTTCCCGCTGCGCTATTGCCTTAATTTTATCGAAATCAAATTCGTTAGACAGCCTAGGTGCTTGGAACTGAACTGCACCAATATGTACTAAATCACCAATAAATACAAGTTTTTCCCGATTACTTTTCAATACATATACACAATGCCCATAAGTATGACCGTAATAAGGAGCAGAACTAATGCCTGGAAATAGTTCTGCAGCTCCTTGAAATGTCTTAACACTGCCTTTTTGTATGTAAGGCTTCAAGGCTAAAAAGGCTCCGCGATTTGCGGTGTATCCTGCAGGTTCATCAACAGCAGGTTTTTCGTGTTGTAACCAAAAGTCCAGTTCATTTTTATCAACATGCACAACGGCATTAGGAAACTGAATATTTCCTTTGACAGTCAATCCTCCCGAATGGTCTAAATGGATATGTGTAAGGAGTATATCTGTTATTTGTTCAGCCTTGTAACCTGCATTTTGAATACTTTCAGTTAAATTTCCGGATACCGGACTTTTAAAAAGCTCTCCTGCACCGGCATCAACAAGTATAAGCCTTTGCGGCGTTTTAATTAAATAGGCGTTTATAGACGTTTCAACAGGATTATTTATAAACGATTCTTCTAGTAGTTGATCTACTTGTTTTTTATTGCTGGAGACCAATAATTTGTTAGCATCTACAGGTACAGTCCCATCAAGTAATGCAGTAACTGTAAATTCTCCAACTTTGATGCCGTAATATCCGGCAGTATAATTTTTTTGCTGAGCAGATACACCTACACAACTACTTACGATAATTAGAATGTTAAAAAAAAGACGTTTCATTTTATCAGATTTTAAATTAGTAATGCAAAGAGACTAAAAAAAGTTTATTTTTTGTAACCAATATGTAGCAATACTGGTCACCTAAAACACAAAGATACAGCTAATTAAAAAAAGCATTACACACAAAAGGAACAGCAACTCAAATGAGAAGGTTCGGTATTCTAATGCCCATGTCCATTTGTCGAATAATGTACAGGAAACCATTTAAATCCGGCACTTTCAGCTCTTATGTGACTAATTCCTGGAAAGGAGATATGATCGGAGGCAGCCCGGTATTTATTTTTGGCAGCATCTGCAAAAGCTTTTT
Source organism: Flavobacterium sp. ENC (assembly GCF_020991415.1). Classification (GTDB taxonomy): domain Bacteria; phylum Bacteroidota; class Bacteroidia; order Flavobacteriales; family Flavobacteriaceae; genus Flavobacterium. Next base: position 82,369 of record NZ_JAJMOY010000006.1, read on the forward strand.
TTCTTGATGCTGCAGCCTGTTCTGCATTTACATCAAAGACAATTGTAACATCAGGCCGGCCAAATTGCACAGTGGCAGAGTGTATAATATTCCTGCTAAGAAACGTTTCGATTACTTATGGTTGTGATAATTTAGAAACCGTAACAAAACCAATTTGCGCTGCGTAAAGTATACAAACCAGTCACATTCTTGAAAATCTATGAGGCGATGCCATAGCAGTGACCGGCCGCCAGAATGAATTATTTTGCAGGCCTTGCCAGCGGTTCCCCTTTTGCAACGATGTAGGTTACGACTACCTTAAGCGGTACGCTTCCCGTAGGCTTGGCCCGGTGTACCCTGCCTGCCGGGATCGCAAAGCTGTCGCCGGCTCTAATAGTGCGTGATGGCTGTCCCTCTACCTCGAGCTCAGACTCACCCTCGAGAACGTAACCAATCTCATTTTCCGCGTGACTATGCTTCTCGGCTGGTGCGCTAGGCTGGATCACCGCAATACCGATGCTTTCTTCCTTCGCGGGATCGGACGCCAGCGGTAGCTTCTCTAGCTCTTTCCAGACTATTCCTTTAATGTCGGTGCCGCCCGAAGCCACTTCAGCTGCAGGTGTTTCGGATGTGCTGGCTGAATCGGCTGCAATTGCCGTGCTGCCAGCAATATCTGCTGAACTTTCAGAATTGTTTTTGCAGGACTGCATGGCTATGGATGCAGAGATTGCGAATAGATACATTAATTTTTTCATATGTATGTTGGTTTAATTGTTACAACGATCTTAAAAGCATTGGATGTATTAAAATTTCTATCCCCATATGCTTCAAATCGTCATGATTTACATCTAAAGAATCCCTATTGATTCCAAAAAAAACTAAAATCATCTTGCAGATAACTTCTTGTTTAATTCGGTTATTTAACGACCGTAGCTTCTATTTCTACTTTCAATGACTCAATGAAGAGTCCTTTTACTTCGAGCATCGTGCTTGCCTGTTTCACATCGTGCCTGGCCGCCCAGTCAGTGAAGATCTTCCAGCAAGCAAGTAATTCCGGAACTGATGTCGTATAAAAATTCAGTCTGACAATATCCTTACAATTATACCCCGATTTAGCAATGACTATTTCCAGATTTTCGAGTGACTGCGTCAGTTGGCCCGGCATATCGGCCGAACTAGGCTGTCCTTCTGCATTCAATGCCGCCTGCCCTGCACAGTACAAGGTTCCTTGTGGGTTTTTAATTTCAACTGCCTGAACGTATCCAAAATTGTCCTGATAATCCCAAGGATTAATAATTCGTTTTTCCATAATTTGTTTTTTTTTGTTATTGACCGCATTTGCTGTGCTGTCAGAATTGTTTGTTGAACTTTCAGAATTGTTTTTGCACGACTGCATAGCTAATGATGCAGAGATTGCTAAGAGATAAATTAATTTTTTCATATTTATTTCGGTTTAATTGTTAGAACGATCATGAAAGTATATTGGGTACGCTCAAATTGCTATTCGTATGGAGTTGCGAGCTTTATATCGTCATGATTTATATTTAAATACTTCCAATTGATTAAAGATTCTAAAAAATAATTATCTGGTCAGCTGGGCCGACGTGGGTTAATCTTCGGATTTATTTGGCTTTGAGCTGCGTCAGAAGTCCCAGAGTGTTGTAAAGCGTGTGTACATGCAGCAACTTGCCTTCAGGTGAAAAATAGGCAAATTCGGTAACCTCCAAATGCACTTTTTTTCCGGTAGGCTCTATTACGCCGTCGGGGGTCTGAATAGGACCGGTATGTGTTCCTTCCATATAAAAGCGAACTGCAACCTCACGCCCTTGGGTAATCAATTGAAGATGGGTGAGTTTGCCATCCTTAAACATACGTTTGTCACGTTTTAAAAATTCAACGAAGGCTTCTTTCCCTGTGAAGGTCTCGCCGTTGATCTTATTTTTGGCCCCGCCGTTGACTTCAATTATAACATTAGGGTCAACCATTTCCCCGTTAGCCTCAACAAGCCCTTTGGAATAGTTGTCATGGAACTTACGGACTATTGCCGCATAATCAGGTGTTTTTTCTTTTTTCTGAGCAAAAGCGGATATGGTTATGCACGAAATTAAGAGGGTCAGGATTGTGATTTTGATTTTCATGATTTTGATTTTTATGAATTAGTAAATACTTTTATTATAAGGCAAGAGTCCGTAACTGTGAAGTCCGGGTACTCTTTTGGTAGTTATTTATTGATAATTCGTTTTTCCATATTGCTCGTTTTAAATATGTTATTATGATTATATCGTTAATCCCTTAGTCGGAACAGTAGCTAACTCCTTACAATTATTATAATTTTTATTTTAATAAAATTCAAATTTCTCGAGATCACATATCTGCTGAGACAAAACTGCCTGATCATTTTGAATATCAAATGATGAAAAATCTATTTGTTACATCAGCTATATTGTACATTCAACGCTGTATTTTTATACGTAATGAGTAACGGTTGGTTTTGATAATTTAGAAGCCCGCTGAGGTAGCGGTTTTACAAAGTGGTTTATTGAAAAGAACATCCGCAGCAGTCGGAGTGGTCAATAAGGTAACCCTTATGATTGCCTTATAAGAATCTATATTTATGGCTGTAAATTGAAGAGGATCTCTCTACTCAACCCGCTTTTTGGCTAACCAAGGTTATGTGGAAGATTGGTGTTTTAAATATTTATGAAAAATAAAACCCTATGTCGTTTTTTTGGACATAGGGTTTATCTTAATAACTCGGGAATTATTTTATTTTTTGAATGACAAAAGTGGATTGTGATTGATCGCCGCCCAGTAGTTTCCCTAATTTAGAATTGATAACATAAACATTGCCATCTGAAGCAAGAGCTGCTGTTGTAGGAAACTCATCCTTTCCGATATTTGTTTCGCTGACCTTCGAAGCACTTGCCCAGTTGTCAGTGCTTTTAAATGTGTAGCTCTTTCCAAGTCCAAGCCCATTTTCAACCACAACAAGGTTATTGTCCTTGTCCAGTTCGAGTCCATCGGGCGAGGCGAACTGCATACCTGTAACTTCAGTACTATTTTGAGGGTTAGAAAGGGGTATCTTAAATATTTTTGCAGTGTCAGATTTAGCAGCCAGCAGGTAACCGTCAGGATGGAAAACAATTCCATTCAGACCAAATGCACCAGCTGCGGGCTCAAATAAAGCATTATTTAGAAAGACAGATGCAGTATAGTTGTTGTCAATTTTATAGATAACTGGGGAAAATGAATCGGTAACATAAATAATTCCATTAGAGTCCACAGCAATATCATTCGGGCATGATCCCGCACCTGGAGTGAAATTTTTTAAGTCAATTTCTTTAATTAGTGCACCTGTATCAAGATTAAATATAGCGACGGTTGCGACTGAGCCGGCGCTTCCTTCAGTACTTTTCTGAGATATTCCTAAATCGGCGTTGGCTACTATTAGCCTGTTTCGCACCTCATCTGTAAATAGTCCGGTTGGTAAAACCAATTTGCTGCTTGTTGCAAATGATTTAACTTCTCCCTTTGGGCTCAGAGAATATACCGTGCCTTTATACATGGAGCCATATAGAAATTTTTCATTTTTGGAATCGTAATCAATTCCCTCAGGATACACTCCAATTTCATTGATAGTGTATTTTTCTTGCAGCGATGGGTGCTTAGGCTTTGAATCTTTATCGTCGTTGTTACATGCTATGGAAAGAATGGAAAAAGCCGAAAGCAGGATGTAATTTTTCATTTTTATTATATTTAAATTAATTGTCTTTATTGACATTGCAAAGTTTGGACAGAATAATAAAAATAAAAATGAACTGGTTTAGGAAATAAGGTTGAACTGGTTTAACTTTTTGCGATTCCAATTTCTTGCAGGCGGCAGATACAAAGAGTGGGAGGTATATTTTTATGCTTTTACTTAATGGTAATGAGTAATATTTCAAAGTTTTGTGGCAGTTTAAAGAATAAAATAGCAGTAGTTATTAAAATATTCTACAGTGTTTACAGGGATTATAATGAAATAATGAAAAAAATATTGCAAAATATTTTTTTAAATGAAACTTTATTTGTTACATTTGTAAAAACATTTACGAACGATGAAAGCTGACGCAAAATATACTACCGCCATTCATATCTGCCTTTACCTCCATTTCAGGGGAGAAGCGCTTTTGTCTTCCAAGGAGCTAGGGGAGAGTGTCAATACTAATCCGGTTGTAATACGCCGCATAGCAACCGAATTGCGTTCTGCCGGTATATTGGCGAGTGTGGCAGGAAAACAGGGGGGATTTCATCTGACTAAAAAGGTAGAACAAATCTCGCTATGGGAAATTTACCTTGCTGTAAGCGACCGTGAACTTTTCAATAAGCCTAAGGTAAACCCGGAATGCCCGGTAAGCAGAAATTTATCGCAATTGGTGAATGCACCATTCAGCGCTGCCGAACTTGCGATGCGACCTGTACTTGAAAAACAAACTATAGCAGATCTTTATACGAAACTTCAACATGTCCTTGATTCAGAAAATCAATTAGTCAGTGTGGCGTGTAAATAAAAACACATGAAAGAGCAGGGATAATTCAGCTTTTTAAATATAACTTTAAAAGTTTTATATTAATATTTTAGCTATTCCCTGTAATTAAAGACACATCTTTAAATGTAACAAATAAAGTTTTATTAATTATTAAATTTAAGTATTATGAAAAATTCATCATCCGCTTACCAAGGTAATTCTTTTCAAACTGAGAGTATTTCCAAAACTATTTTTTCCAGTATTACTACAGAGCAGCTTAACACTGTTGGTACAGTAGCTACCCGCTATTCGCTGGTTTTACTGCTATTGAGCTTTGGGGTATTCAAATTTTATGCCTTTGAAGCTGAGGCAATTCAGCCCCTTGTAGCAAACAGTCCGTTTATGTCATGGCTTTACAGATTATTAAGTGTTGGACAGGTGTCTGCACTGATTGGTGCTGTCGAAATTGTCCTTGCCGTTCTGATAGCCATAAAACCATGGCAACCAAAACTCTCTGCCTATGGCAGCTTTGGAGCTGTGCTTATGTTTATCACTAGTCTTACTTTTCTGATTTCAACACCGGGAATGTGGATAACCCAGGAGGGTCTTCCGGTACCGAGTGACGGAGGCTTTATACTCAAGGATATTGTACTTCTTGGCAGTGCCATGTGGACTGCAGCTGATGCGCTTATTGCTTACAATAAGAAAAAATCACAGCTCTAAGAAGCCTTTTCTGCAGAAGTTCTTTGATATATCCAGGCATTATACGCTGGCAGGCTAATCCAAATGATGCATCTGCCGTGGCATTCCAATAGATAATTTTCAGCTTATCAGCAGATTCCAGCACTAGATAACTTTTTTGTAAGGTTCTTAGGCTCCCCCCGACTAAGCGGTAAAAGAGAAGACAATTTATAATTGAGCGGAACCTTAACCATAACGAAATATTTATGCTATGCATGGAAGCGAAAGAAGAGTCGATATACAGGAAAAAAAGAAACTGGATCCCAATAATTGGGTTGAAAATTATTCCGATTATCTCTACAGCTACGCGGCAGTCAGGTTGTATGACGACGAACTTGCGAAAGACCTTGTTCAGGAAACATTTCTGGCTGCCCTGGCGGCTATGAAGGGTTTTAATGGGCTTAGCTCTGAAAAGACCTGGCTTACCGCAATACTAAAACACAAAATTGCAGATGTATACCGCAGCCGGTCTTCCGGATTGCGTACCAATAACCGTGCGGCGCAAGGGCAGGAAGAAGAATTTTTTGACCCCGATAACGGGCATTGGAATAGTGGTCATAACCCTGCTGAGTATTTTTGCGAGCAGCCTGATATTATAGAAGACAGGGAATTCCAAGCAATCCTGCAGGCATGCATGAAAAAGCTGCCTGCCTTGTGGCTAGCCGTATTTACGATGAAGCATGTCGACGAGGAACCCTCCAAATCGATCTGTGAAGTCATGGGCTTATCCCCATCCAATTTCTGGGTTATTATTCACAGGGCGAAGGTGAACTTAAGGTCATGTCTTCAAAAAAACTGGATCTAATTAAATGGAGATGAAAATGAAAATATTAAATGAGAGAGAGTTAGAGAAAATAGCTTACAACTGCAAAAAAGCCACTATGCTTATCGAAAAACAGCAAATAGAACCCATTTCGACTATGGAACAGTTTGAACTGGAACTGCATCTGAAGGGGTGTGCTGCGTGTATAATATATATGAAGCAGAGCATTCTGATTAATAAGCTTGTACGAAACTTTTTTAAGAAGCATCACCCCGAAATAAAGCTGGACGATGGTTATAAGAAGCTGCTCAGGCACCGCATCGAGCAGCACCTGAGGCAAAACTGAAATCCTCACAGTAAGTAAACGAAGCATTGCCATTATAATTACCATTATTAATACAAAATTATGTACTTATGAAAATCAATTCAAACCAATCCGTTGTGCTGCTTTTAATGTTTAGCATGCTGGCGGCGACACTGTATTCTTGTCAGGATACAAAAACCAAGAGCGGACAAAGTGAACAAGTTGAAAAGGAAACAGTTTATGCTGAATTTGATGCTGACAACAACCTGATCCGACCCGTAAATTACAGAACATGGGTTTTTGCAGGAACAGCCACCACCCCAAAATCACATGACCCTAAAGCTGTATTTCCTGATTTCCAAAATGTTTATGTAGATCCTGTGGGCTATGCATATTGGAAAAAACACGGAACCTGGAAAGAAGGCACTATTCTTGTAAAAGAACTATTGCATTCCGGTGATACAATTTCATCCGTAGGAAATGGGTTTTTCCAGGGCGCGCATTTTGAACTTGCAGCTGCTGTAAAAGACAGCAAACGATTTCCTGATATGCACGAGGGATGGAACTATTTCGGCTATGCGGATTTCAAGAAAAATAAGTTAAATGAAAAGTCTGCTCCATTAGGCAACCAGTGTGCGTCATGCCATGTTCAGCATGCCATTGACGGCGACGTATTCTACCAATATTATCCTGTTATCCTTGCAGCAAAAGGATATGGTGATGGGAATCCTGAGAATGAGAACACGCGTGAAGGTTTAGTAACGGACTATAAATACAAAAACCCGGTGGTGAGTCCAAAACCGATCAGTAAATAACTGCTTTTGGTTTGCCCATAAAACCATACCCAAAAATATGGCACAGCATATTATGACAGTCTATGATTCACTCTATTTGGATATTTTGAAAATAGGCAGGGCTAATGTTGAGAGTGGTCTTTCTTTTATTAGGCTTCGTGAGAAACTGGAGCAGGAAGGCTATGATTTTAGTAACTATTATATTGAGGTAGCTGTCAAGACCTGGTTCTATGATACTTTCCATCATGCTCTCAGCGATCATGGACCTATAGAGTACCATGAGCTGGATAGCCATCTGGAATGCAATTTCGTAATGAAGGGCGACGCCTGTCTAAAGCTGATCTCTTATAACAATTCATCGTTTAATAACAAACTTACTCTTTACTCAGTCATACTTGCCGGGATAGCGCTTATAGCATCAATAATAGCCATTATTGTAAGCCTTTACTATTACTAGTAAAGGGAATTCGATAACAGGTATAGAGTAGATGCAAGCGTTGAGCACAAAAGAAAATCTATGGGAAATATAACTAAACTTGGGTTTGGAGGCGGCTGCCACTGGTGCACCGAAGCTGTTTTTCAGGCCCTGCATGGCGTAATCAAAGTAGAGCAGGGATGGATCGCCTCGATCGCACCCTACGATGATTTTTCTGAAGGTGTTATCGTAAATTTTGACAACAATATTATTCCTTATGATGTACTCATCGAGATACACCTGCTTACCCATAGCAGCAGCAATGAGCATAAAATGAGGACCAAGTACCGATCGGCACTATATTATTTTGACGATAAGGACAGCACAGGTCTTCATGCCAGCGTGGCACGACTCTCCAGTGAAAACAAAACCCATTATATTACTCAAATATTGCCTTTGCAGGAATTTAGGCTGAATGCAGAAAATCAGCTGAACTATTACAGTAAAAACAAAGGTGGACCTTTCTGCCAGCTTTATATCAGTCCAAAACTCAACTTATTACGCAGCAGGTTTGCAGCTAGGGTCAGAGAAGATTTTTAATTGCGGTGAAAGGATTTTAACCTTTAGATCATGGCAAATTAAAAGAAAAACAAAACAATGAAAACAATTGATGAAAGGGTTAACGCGGCATCCTATGATGCGCAGCCGACACGCTATATCCTGGTTGACGGGCATAGCGCAGGCGCCCCGGGCTGTCCCTTTGGGAATGTACAGGAGCTGGTGGGCTATGACACTAAAGACAGGGTATATGTACGATTTACTAAGTCGGTATATCGAAGGCTAAGGAATCAAATACTGGTTGCACCAATTTTAGATACAGATCGTACAATTTAAAATAACCTTTAAATTAATATGTTATGATTGACTGGAATGACGTTATCAGGTTCGCTTCTGGCGAAAATCCAAAACCACCCACAAGGGTAGAGATGACCGATCAGAAGTGGAAGGAATTACTGACCCCCGATTCTTATTTTGTAACCAGGCAGAAAGGAACGGAGAGAGCCCACAGCTCCGAGATGTGCAGCTTATTTGAACCAGGAAGGTACAAATGCATTTGCTGCGGTACAGCCTTATTTGACGCATCAGAAAAATTTGCAAGCAAGTCAGGATGGCCTTCCTTTACCCAACCTGTAGCAATAGAGAATATAGCCCATAAAAGAGATAAGGGCTATGGTATGGAGAGGATAGAGGTTTTGTGCAATGTATGTGACGCACATCTTGGGCACGTCTTTCCTGACGGACCCGCACCAAGTGGTCTGCGATACTGCATAAATGCAGTTGCCCTGGAACAAATCAACGAATGATTCACTATTTTAAAAAACGCATTTAAAATCTAATAACATGGAAAATATACGAAAAGCATATGTGGCAGGTGGCTGCTTCTGGGGTATGGAAGATCTCTTCAGATTACGCCCCGGAGTTACAGATACGGAAGTCGGCTATCTGGGAGGGAAAAATGATGACCCAACCTACAAGAATCATCCCGGTCATGCTGAAGGTATTGAGATTACTTATGACGCAAATATAACTTCTTACAAAGAACTGCTGGATTATTTTTTTACCTTACATGACCCAACTACTGTTGACAGGCAGGGCAATGACAGAGGTGCAAGTTATCGCTCGGCATTATTTATACAAAATGAACAAGAGGCAGAAGTTGCCGTGGAGGTTATCGGTATAGTCGATGATTCGAAACGCTGGCCTTCGAAGGTAGTTACTACCCTCGAGCCATTTACAAAGTTCTGGCCGGCGGAAGAGTACCATCAGGACTATCTGATTAAGAATCCCGGAGGTTATAGCTGCCATTTCGAGCGTTTCGGAAGTTACCTGTAAATTGACAAATATTTGTTCCTCTTGCACTCCTCTCTAATATGCTACTTAGGCAGCATCTTTCTTTGCGCCAAAAGGTAAGTGCAGCTGTCATCATGGGCGGAACACTCGTAATTGCCTATTTCAGATAGGATGTGTAAACAAAATAATTAACTATGTCAGAAGCTAAAGCATCCCTGCTTGTAATTGCAGATATCAGCGGATTTACCCGCTTTGTCAACGAGACTGAGATCACTCACAGCCAGCATATCATTGCCGAACTGCTGGAGGCTGTGATTGCTGCTGATTTTTTGGGTTTGACCGTGGCAGAGATAGAAGGGGATGCTGTCCTTTTCTACCGTTATCAACGTATGGCCTCCCGTGCTGAAGTGCTTCAGCTTTCAGAGCGTTTTTTTCTGGCTTTTCATAATCACCTGTCACGATACCGGGAGTCACGAATATGCCAATGCGGGGCATGTGCCACTGCTGAAGATCTTACCATTAAAATCATTGCTCATGCCGGTACGATAGAACTGCTGAAAGTACGCGGGTTCCGCAAGCCATTCGGTATTGAACTTATCCGCCTGCACAGGCTGCTAAAAAATTCTATTCCACACCAGGAGTACCTGATGCTGACATCACAGTTCAATGCCTACACTGAATCCAAATCGCTTTCCGATCCCACCTGGCTGGATACTTTTCAGGATCAGTCCTACTATGAAGATCTGGGAAACCTTACCTATACGTTTCATCCGCTTTCCTTGCTTCGCTCAAAACTTCATCCTCCTAAACACCTGAGTAAACCATTTATAATGCCTGATCCTGTTGTGCGGGAGGAATTGCTGAACCATGCTGCAGAAAAGCTTCATAAACTTCTTATAAATATTTCATTGCTTCCCGATTGGGATAGAGAAGTAAAGAAGGTATTTTCCATAACACAACAGCTCAACCGGGTTGGGACAAGGCATATATGCGTTCTTGATTCCCACAATCTTAAAATTGAAACAGTGTCTAATCCCTGGCCGGATAAGACAGTCTATGCCCAGCAAATACTCAATGCGAATGTTGTCAGGAAAATGCTTTATTACATTATTCTCGAACCTAGAGGCAGTGATACCTGTACTCGCGTAGAAGTACATTACTCACACTTTCCGGTTATTGGCAGGTGGATTAATAACTGGGTACGTAAAAAAGCAGGCCTGCATGCTGAAAATATACTTTACTCGCTTAAGATGTATAACTTTTAATTACATTGTGGAAATGGATTCGTTACTGGATTTTGACTACAACAAGACCGTTTTTGGCTACAGCTGCTGCTACATATAAGATGACCTTTACAATCTTAAACCACTATATTATGAAAAATGTTTTAGTAATCGGCGCATCAGGATTTGTAGGGAGCTATTTAACAAAACAATTGTTGGCAGACAGCTATAAAGTGCGCTGTCTGGCGCGAAGTCCTGATAAGATTAAATATTTTGCTGAGGAGGGCTGTGAAATCTTTAAAGGGGATATATCAGATTTTGCATCTGTTAAAAGTGCTCTGGCAGCAATTGATGCTGTTTATATCTGTATTCATACCCTTGCACCTCAGCATGAAAATACTTTAGAAAAGGAATTCATGGACATCGAGTTAAATGGACTGCAAAACATAGTGCAGGCTTGTAAAGACAATGGGGTAGATCGTATTGTCTATTTGACATCGTTAGGAATTTCAGAGGGGAACAAGGACGCATGGACGTCAGGACGATGGAAAACACAGCAGTATTTATTGAATAGCGGCCTTAATGTAACAGTTATACAACCAGGCATGATTGTCGGCATTGGCGGACAAGGATTTAATATGGCATTGGCAAATGCCCAAAAAAGCGTATCTTTTGTTCTGGGAAACGGGCGAAATAAATTTAGATGTATCGCTATTAATGATCTTACCTACTATCTTGCCGGAGTACAAAATAAAGAAGAGGCTTATGGGAAATGTTATGAGGTGGGCAGTGATGATGTGCTTACAGCGGATCAGCTAATTGATTCGGCTGCCGATGTGCTGGGCCGCAGGCATCCTTCAAAAATTCATATTCCATTTGCCTTACTGCGTTTTTTTTCACCGCTCATACAGCTAATTTCCAAGTCGCCAAAAGGAGCAATTAAAGGAGTACTTGATGGGTTAGGGGCCGATATGGTAGGAGACCCTTCCGACATACGCCAATTATTAAGCCGTCCCACACTTTCTTATAAACAAAGTGTTGAATGCGCACTTAAAGTATATTATAAAAACTAAGTTATTATTATTCGATGGAGAGAGCAAAGCCCTATCAGATTAAATCAATCAGCGAGTTTCATAAGCTGCTGCACCTGGATAAACCTGAGCATCCAATGATCAGTGTAATTCAGATAAAGCCTTTTAAAGAGATTCCGGTAAATCTGCCGGAATCAATTGTTTATGGATTTTATAGTATATCACTAAAGAAGAATTTTAAGGGGCCTGTAAAATTTAAATATGGCCAGCAGGAATATGATTTTGATAATGGTGTCTTAAGTTTTATGGCACCCGGCCAGATATCCGTTTTAAATCCTGAAAAATACAGCAGTGCTGAACAATCGGGCTGGATGCTGCTTATTCATCCTGATCTGCTTTGGAATACTTCGCTGACACAAAAAATAAGAAAATTTGATTTCTTTGGTTATTCCGTCAACGAAGCGCTGTTTCTTTCAGATAAAGAAGAATTGATACTGACTCAAATTATTCAAAATATTGAACGGGAATATTGTAATAATATGGATAAGTTCAGCCATGATATTATAATAACGCAGCTTGAATCCCTTCTTAGTTATTCCGAAAGGTTTTATCAGCGCCAATTTATGACACGAAGAATCACTAACCATCAAATATTAGATCGCCTGAATGAATTGCTTACCGTCTATTTCGATGGATTGGATAATAGTCAAAGAGGTCTGCCTTCAGTCAGTTACCTTGCCGGGCAGCTTCATGTTTCTTCAGATTACTTAAGCGGAATGCTAAAATCTATGACAGGATTAACCACACAGCAGCATATACATGAAAAGCTAATTGAAAAAGCAAAGGAAATGCTGTCGATTACAAACTACTCGGTGAGTGAAATAGCCTTCCTGTTAGGATTTGAGCACTCTCAATCTTTTAGTAAACTATTTAAAAGCAAGACTAATCAGTCCCCCATAGCATTCCGACAATCTTTTAGTTAAGGTTATTTACTGATTTATACCATGAAAAAAGAAAATATACATAGCCCTTACGAAATCTTTTTTATAGCAGCCAGTGCTTTTTCCAAGATTGAGCAGCGGCATAACTTTTTCGAACTGGTCTTTATCCGTTCAGGAACAGGTAAGCATTATCTAAATGAGTCAGAATGCGATTATCATGCTGGCCAGCTTTTTTTGATCACACCAGAGGATACGCATCATTTTACAGTGGAAAAAGAGACAGAGTTCTTTTTTCTAAGATTTAATAATATTCATATAGAGCATAATAATTTCAGCAGACACAATTTACAACGATTGGAATATATTCTAAAGAATGCCAGCCATATTAATGATTGTATTCTAAGGAATGTATTTGACAAGGGCTTTATACCCTGGGTGATTGAGGCAATATACAAGGAACAAACCCAAAAGGATTTATATAAAGAGGATTTGGTACATGAGCTGGTAAACACCATTATAATTATTGCTGCAAGAAGTATGGCAAAGTTTTAACCAAATTATATTTTTGAAATAGCGAAACAAAGCAATTAGTATATTGCATTATGCATGGCAAAGCGGATGATATTATACTGGAAGAAGATAAATCAGGACGTTATGTTTTTCTGAAAAATAATAATACAATCCTGCAGCAGGATCAGAGATTTAAAATTTACTGAACCCTTTGGGCTATAATCTGGTAGTTTCCGCTAAGATGCATTAAACTGAAGAGATATAGTAATCCATCATAATATGGATCAAAGTAACCGTCTTCATAAGGTTCAAGTTTGGCATTCCAAACAGCATGAACAAAATCCATACTTGCTTTATCTTTATTAACTAATGATGCTGTTGCTGCGGTTCCTACTAACCCGATCGAATGTCTAAGTTTTTTGACCGGACCAGCCTGAAGAATAAACTCTGGAGAAGAACCATCCGGATTAAACTGATCTTTATATGTATTTAATCCTTTCGATCTTAGGAAATTTTGAAATCGTTTGGCATAGTCTTCCTGCCATTCTTTATCTTTTCCGTACCAGGTATAATCCATTGCAATATTCATAGGAACGCGCCAGGAGTCATAGCGGAATCCCGGAGGCATCCAGGGTGTTGGATGCGGTTCACCGTTAAACTCCGTATAATCTGAATTTAGCCCCGTCACAGGATGGCAGGCTTTATGTAAAAAATTACGCGAAACATCGGCGCATTCTTTATAAAACTTCTCATGACCGTCTTTGGCATACAATACCCATATTTCGTAAAATGCAGGAATATGATAAGAAGGATCTGTCCAATTGTAACCTCCTCCTTCCGGCACAAAGGAAATCTGCTTATGTTCTGTATTTATAATATTATGCACATTGTCAGTACCATTTTTTTTCCACATGGCATCTAAAATTCTTCTAGCTTCTTTGTAGTAGTTTATTCCCGTCTCATTACCCCATTTATTAGAAGCAAAAAGCAGGCTGGTGATATAATACAATTCCCCGTCTGAAGCAGAACCGGGAGAGTTTTGTTTTTTGGTCTCCGGATTTACACTCCATGCAAAGTACCCTTCTCTTGGTCCTTCCTGATGCTGCATGTATTTTACTGACCATCTCCAGAGACGATCAAAAACATCTTTTTTATTGAGCTGAACGGCAATCATCATTCCGTATGACATTCCTTCGGTACGGGCATCTTTATTTTTGACATCAGAAACGTAACCTAATGAATCGCCTTCTTCAAAATAAACTTTATCCGGTCCTTCAAAAACATCATAATAGGCTTTGGCTAATTTCTTGTCTATTTCGTTCTGGCTGTACCCTGCTTCTTTGAAAAGGTTCCGGTATTGAGGTCTTTTGAGTTCTGATTTATCCGTTTTCTTATTCTGCCCTATCATTAAAATGGGAGCAGTCAAAATAAAGATCATTACCAAAACTGAAATTTTAATTAAACTCAATCTTTGATTCTTTTTATCTGTATTTTTCATTTTTTGACTTAATTAAATAATTTGAAAATGCAATTCGTTTTTCTTCAATTGCATTTCTGTAAACAAATAAACAGCGCATTTCATTGCGCTGTTTATCCAACTAACTTAACTTAAACTAACCAAAATTTAAATTTCCTTAATAACCAGGATTATTATCACTTGGTTTTATTTTAGGATTGGAAGATGTTTCCCTGTTTGGTATTGGCCATAATTCGCTTTTACCGGCAGTAAAACCTGTTCCTTGTAATACAGTACTTGCTAGGCCCCATCTTATGAGATCATCAAAACGAGATTGTTCTCCGGCAAATTCTACCTGACGTTCGTGAACAATTGCGGCAAAAACCGCATCTTTGTTTGGTGCAATAGTAGTTGTCAGGTTTGCTCTGTCGCGGACTTCTTTAATGTATGCAATAGCTGCTGTCTGCGAACCGCCATCTCTTTGGTTTTCGCATTCGGCTTTCATAAGCAATACATCTGCATAACGCATCACTTTAAAGTTAATGCTTGATCGTGTTGCTTCATCTTCCCTTGTGTAATAATTTTGATATTTTTTCCAGCCCGCTCTTCTAATACCTGCAGAGGTAGTAAAATTACTTGCTACCATTACCTTGGTTCCTTTTAAATAAGAGGAACCTGGCACATAAAAAGTATCGCCAAAACGGTTATCACCTGCTTCATACGAATCTAACAGATTATCTGACGGATAAACATTGTACCAGCTCAGATTTCCGTATTCCTGACCTCTGAGTGTTGACTCCTCAAAACCCGTTCCACCGCTATCACCAACAGCTCCCCATTGATCACCAGTTCCATTTTTCTCGTCAAACTCTATCTCAAAAATCGATTCTTTACCATGTTCTGTTTCTTCCATAAAGTTGTTGTAAAAATTACCTTTGTCTTCAAGGCTGTAACCTGTAACATTGTTAAAAGCAGCTAAAGCTTCAGTATATTTCTTTTGATATAATAACACCTTGCCCAAATGCGCATAAGCCGCTTCTTTATTAGCTCTCCCTGCCGATTCTGAAGCTTTTGGCAAAAGATTTTGTGACGCAAATACAAGATCGTCTTCAATCAGGGCATATACCTCTGCTTTGGGGCTTCTGGCGTTTCCGATTATAGTGCCTGATTTATAAATTGGTAAATCACCAAAACGTCTTACTAACAGAAAATAATAGTATGCTCTTAAAAAATGAGCTTCTGCTAAATATTTCTTCTTTTTTTCCTGAGATAAAACAATATCTGAAAGAGCATTGATTTTCGGCTCGTTATCCAGTACAAAGTTTGCTCTGGAGATTCCCGTATAACAAGATTCCCAGTAATATTGAATAATATCATTTCCCCCGTTAAAAGAAAAATCCTGAAAAGGTTTCTTGTTACCCTCTAACTGCGGGTTTCCTAAAGCATCATGCCCCATAAGATCCATGGCGAAAAAAAGATTTCTGCCATACAGACCTCTTGTCTGAAGATTTGCATAGGAAGCATTTACGGCAGACTGAACCTGTGTTTCGTTTTTAAAGAAAGTTTCAGGCGATAAAGTATTAGGATTAGTTAATTCTAATTCGCTCGTGTCACATGAAGTTATGCTTAAAACTCCGGACAGTACTATAAGTATATATTTAATTTTTTTCATCGTCTCTAAATATTAAAATGTAACATCAATTCCAAAAATCACCGATTTCGGCTGTGGGTACCTTCCCAAATCAATCCCTGCTGAATTTGCATTGGCATCAGCACGGGTAATTTCAGGATCTAAACCGGAGTAGTTTGTAATTGTTATAAGGTTTTGTCCGCTTACATAGAATCTTGCTTTTGAAAAATAGCTTTTAAAAGCATCTCCTGATAATGTATATCCCAGAGCGATGTTTTTTAATCTGGTGTAAGAACCATCTTCTATGTAACGCTGGTTTGCTGAAGACCAGTTGATATCTGCTCCCTGTGCTCTTGGTAATGTAGCCGAAGGATTTGTAACAACGCCATTTACAACAGTTGCCCTGTCTAAAACATCTGTGCTGGCGTTAAACAAGCGGTTCATTCCTTTTAGATCAAAAGTATTTGCATTATAAATATCGTTACCCGCAACCCCAGTTATAAAACAATTGAAATCGAAGTTTTTATAGGCTGCACTGAGGTTTAAACCGTAAGTGAAATCCGGGTATGGATTTCCGATATTTGTCTTATCATCTGCATTGATAATTTTATTACCGTCTCTATCGACTATTTTAATATCCCCCGGTTTAATAGTAGTCTGCCCCGGTCCAAAAACCGCATCAACTTCTGCCTGGTTTTGATAAATTCCATTGGTCTGATATCCGTAAAAATAAAATAAGGGCTGTCCGACTTCTAATCTGGAGAAATTTTCTAAACCTGCTCTGGCAGAAGGACCTCCTAATACACCTGACACTCCTGGCGCGAGGCTCACTACCTCATTTTTGCTTGTTCCCAAATTAGCCACAGCAGACCATGTAAAATCTCCTTTTCTGTCATTGTAACCAATTGACAATTCATAACCGCTTACTTTTACGTCTGCAATATTTTGAATTTGAGTTCCGCCGCCCGCAGATCCAACAGAAGCTGCAAGAGGTACCGCAAAAAGAATATCACTGCTCTTATTATTGAAATATTCAAAGGATCCCGTTATTTTTTCATCAAAAAGACCAAAATCAAAACCGATATTCCTGTCTAGTTTTGACTCCCATTTTAAGTTTGGATTAGCCGCAACACCCAAAGAAACACCTGGCGCATTCGCACCTCCAATTGGATAATTATAATTTGCCAGTAGAGTAGCACTATACTGATAATTGTCTATCCTGTCATTTCCTGTCGTTCCTGTACTGGCTCTAAGTTTTAATGTACTGAAAATAGAATTCTGCATGAAATTTTCCTTAGCTATATTCCAGCCCACAGCAACAGAATAGAAATTTCCCCAGCGGTTATTAGCCCCAAAACGTGAAGATGCATCTCTGCGTCCTGAAACAGCCAGGATATATTTTTCATCATAGTCATAATTGATACGGGCAATATAGCCAATGTTTTTTTCTTCATAATTGGCAGATCCTAAACTTCCCTCATTATAGCGAAGCTGATCAATTTCGTTTGAAATATAGTAGCGGCTTCCGGCTGCTACATTTTGTGATTTTCCATCAATTTTGGTAATAACTCCTAACACTTCAAGATTGTGCTTGTTTGCAATAGTTGTTTTATAAGTTAAACTATTGTCAAAAACGATAGTCTGGCCTTGGGAATTTGTTTCGTTTGTTGTAGAAAATGCCTGTTTATGATAAGAACCATCCTGAAAGCTTGGGACAAAAGTATGATCTTTACCTGTATAATAATCTAAGGAAACTTGTGATCTGAATTTCAGTCCTTTATAAATTTCTAATTCAGCGAAAATATTTCCAATAATGGATAAGTTATTTATTTTCTGATATCCTAAATTAGCCACACGAACAGGGTTTTCTGCGTCATTACCATCTATAGCGCTAGGTCCCTGATAGCCGCCTACACTATTTTCATTGTAAATTGGAAAATACGGGGCCATTTTAATGGCATGCTCTAATAATGTTCTTCCTCCTGAAGCACGTTCAGGATCAATAGTACTGAAAGAAACGCCAATGTTACTTCCTATCCTTAGCTTGCCAATATCCTGCGTGTTATTTGCCCTAAAAGAATAACGTTCGAAACCTGTATTAATAATAGCTCCTTCCTGTTTTAAATATTCAGCAGAATAACGACTTGTAGAATTCTCAGTACCATTTGAAAAACTCAAATTGTAATCCTGCATAATTCCGGTTTGAAAAATCTGATCCTGCCAGTTTGTAGTTATATTTCCAAATTCAGCCGCTCTTGCTGTTAAATCACTCCCTAAAGCTTTTGCGTATTGAAGATACTGCTGGGTATTTAAAACATTATATCTCTTTGTCACTTCCTGTCCGCCAACGTAAGTACTAAAGGTTAGCTGTCCCGGACCTTTTTTTCCTTTTTTAGTGGTAACTACGATAACACCGTTAAAGGCCTTAGAGCCATATAAAGCTGTGGTAGAAGCATCTTTCAGAACAGATATACTCTCAATATCGTTTGGACTTAAACCAGAAAGATTACCAGTTAAAACCCCGTCAATCACATATAAGGGAGCACTGTTTCCCATAGTAGCCAGACCTCGAATGCTAACAGTGGGATTGGAACCAGGTGCGCCATTTACAACTGTAACCCCCGCGGCACGTCCTTGTAAAGCTGATTCAGCGTTAGTAATAGGTACCGCAGTAATGTCCTTTGAACTTACAGTCGAAACCGCTCCTGTAATCTTGGTTCTTTTTTGAGTACCATAGGCTATAACGACTTCATTTAAATTTTGTGTGGATTGAATAAGAGTAACATTAATTGAACTTCTTTCACCCACTGTGATAGTCTGTGAGATTAATCCAACAAAGGAATAAGTTATTTTATCGGTAGGATTAACCCCTTTTAAAGAGTATTTACCGTCAAAATCTGTTGATGCGCTATTCTGCGTTCCTTCTACATTAATACTGGCACCCGGTAACGGAATCCCCGAAGGGTCAGTAATCACGCCATAAATGGTCTTTGATTGTGCCATGATACTATGACTGCCCACGATCAGCAGTCCGATTAGTGCAATTTTGAGTTTTAAATTCATATCAATAGTTTTTTTATTTGGTTTAAATAGTTAAATGGTTTTTAGTCTAATTGTATTAGTTCATAAGTGGTACTATTTATTTAGTTACTATTTTGATTTTTTCAAGATTGATTCAAAATGAATCAGTTTGAGGTAATTATATCACTAACAAATATAAAAAAACAATTAATAAAACAATCGGTTGTTTTTTGTTTTATTTAAATTATAAGCAAAAAATAGTAAAAATAAAAACATTAAAAATATTTATTGACTAAAATAAATACGAATAATTCAATAGTAAAATAAAATTAAAATAAAAAATAATAATTTAATAGCCAACTGACTGATTTTATACAAAAAATATAAATATTTAAAAAAAGAAGAAAATTCATTAAAAACATCTAAAATATAAGTAAAAAACTATTAAAACAAGTTAAAAAGGTAACTTTTGCAATTTATCTTATAACGGAATAAGTCTTAAAAAGCAAAAACCGATCAAAAAACAATCGGTTTCTAAAAAAATAGTGTTATTTTAAGCTATTGTAATAATGTCAAAAAAATAGTACGACTGGTTGATAATAGGCACATTAATTAAAATTGTACTGTAATGTTTTCATGAATATAAAAGGCAGCTCACATTTTAGAGCTGCCTTTTTTATCACAGTAGATCAGATTAGTTCATTTTTAGTAGTGCCTACGATAACTTCATGGCGAGGTATTTTTATTTTCGAACTTATGTTATGGGTAGTAAGAAGTACAGGGTGTAAGCGGGGAATTTGTCAGTTCAAGTCCGTCTTTGAAAGGTACTGGTATCGATGGCAGGATGACTATTTGTTTTCTAATTGCTTGATTTTGTTTGTATAGTATATCTTTTTTGCAAAAGGGTTAGCCGAATAGTTTTCTTTAAATAGAAATATTATACAAAGTTTTGTGGCAATAATAGTTATTTCTAGATGCTTTTGGTGGCTTGCTTAAGGGGGAGGGTAACTATAAATTCGGCACCATTTTCTTTTTCTCCTTTAGCCACTATAGTTCCATTGTGTCTCTTGATTACCTTTTGACAAAGTGCCAGACCTATTCCGTTTCCCTCGTATTCATTCTTGGAATGAAGCCTTTCAAAAGCAGTAAATATTTTTTCTGCATAAAGAGGATCCACGCCAATGCCATTATCCCTGAAGGAAATTTCAATAGATTCAACCGAATCGATATTTTTTATGCTCGATGTAATAATAATTCTGGGAGGCTGATTGGCTTTTGTGAATTTCAATGCATTTTGGATAAGATTGTAGAATAGCTGTTGAAGCAGAATAGGTGCTCCCTCAATTTCAGGAAGATCGTTTATAATCAGAATAGCGTCTTTTTCTTTTATCATAAGCTCAAGATCTGTTCTGATGTTTTCCAATAGGTCATTTAGGGAAATCTTTTCAACTGGCTGAGTGTTCTTGTCAATAGTAGAGTAGGCCAGGAGCCCTTCAATTATGCATTGCATACGATTTGCAGAATGGTCAATTTTGTTTAGGTGCATAACGGAGCGATCCGGTAACTGGTTTGCAATCTCATTTTTTAAGAAGTCATTAAAGATTTTAATTTTCCTGACCGGTTCCTGAAGATCATGACTCACCACATTGGCAAAATGCAGCAGATCATCATTAGATCGTCGGAGTTCTGAGGTGCTTTCTTCGATTTTTCTTTGCAGTGCTGCTTCAAATTCTTTTTGGTCATGTATATCCTGCACAACTCCTAAGATTGTCGATGGATCACCCTTTTCGTCTTTTATGATTTTTCCAAAAACCTTAATCCATTTTTCGGAGTTGTTTTTCTGTATGACTCTGGCTTCGTAGCAGACTACTCCGTTTTCCAGTGCATTTTTATGAGCTTTTTCCCGGAGATGGAAATCGTCCGGATTTAATTTTGCGACCAGTGTCTCTCTGGTAATTTCAGAGTCGATGGACCAGAGCTTTTTAAAATTATCAGAAGTTTTTATCTTGTTTGTTATAAGGTCGATTTCATATGTTCCCATGCCACAGGCTTCGATCGCCATGGTCAGCATTTCATCGGAATTTACTATTTGACTTTTTGCTTCATGTAACTTGGTGACCTCTGTACAAGTATGTAAGATGCCATAAATAACTCCCTGTTCATTGCGAAGAGGGGTAAAATTATAATTAAAAAAAAGTGGCGTCTGTGCTCCCTTTATTTTTTGGTCATTGAACTGAAAAGGTATTCCGGTCTTCATTACCCTTAGAATTTCTTCGCTAATCGAATCGTTGTGAAAATCAGCAATAATATCAGCGAATTTTTTGCCAATAACCTGCTCGCCCTTATTCCATAAATTGCGCATGGCGGGATTAGCAAAGGAAATTACTAAATCGTCAGTACAATAAACTGCAGTGGGGATTGGAGTATGTAGTAGTATATCTTGTAGAAAAATTAAGTTATTCTGCACATCTATTAGCTTTATGGTTTATACTAAAGTAGTGCGCTGCCTAAAAAGTTATGTTATACAATTAATACTAATGATTGCACAACTTCAATATAATTAGTCCCCTAACAGTTATGTTCTGTGAATATTAAGTAAAAAAAATATATTTAAATATTATTACTTTGTCTAAATTTTATTAAGCATTTATATAGTACTTTTGGAAATTGTAAAATCGCTTCAATATGACAAGTCTTAAAAATTCAGTCGTGACTTCTAATGAACCAGAAGAAAAAGAACCAGTAAAAATTATATTAGCTGAGGATGATCAGGATGATCAGGAATTATTTATGGAAGCGCTTAATGCAACAAAAGTCCCTTCTGAAGTTATTACGGTAGAAAACGGGGAGGAATTGATTAATACCCTGAAAGATCCGGCTGAATCAAAACCTGATATTGTTTTTATAGATATAAATATGCCTGTTAAAGGAGGCAAGGAAGCACTCGCAGAAATAAAGAGCGATCAGGAACTTAAGGAGATTCCTGCGGTTATGCTCTCTACTTCCAATCATCCTAAAGATATTGAAGAGACTTTTGAAAAGGGGGCAAACCTCTACATACAAAAACCAAGTTCTTTTACCGGATTTATTCTCATTTTGAAAAAAGTATTCATGCTCCACTGGACAAAAGCTTTAATGAATCCCGTTAAAAATATATTTTTTGTTTCTGAAAAGAATATTTCTCATAAGAATTAAAAATAAGAGTCTTCTCTGCGTAAACGTAGTGATAGCATAATAATACTATAACGGCTAACTTATAAAAGGCATCTGCATTCAGATGTCTTTTATCGTTTTATGTATAGGGTGTAATATTGCTTTTTCTGGATATCTGGATTTCAAAAATACTTATATGCCGCGATTCTGACACAAAACTTAGACTAATGAATATCTTTAAGAAACACCGTAACTTTTTGTGGCAAAATTG
This sequence comes from Flavobacterium sp. ENC, assembly GCF_020991415.1. Classification (GTDB taxonomy): domain Bacteria; phylum Bacteroidota; class Bacteroidia; order Flavobacteriales; family Flavobacteriaceae; genus Flavobacterium. The sequence goes on from NZ_JAJMOY010000006.1 coordinate 104,960, forward strand.
ACGGCAGCTCCATACTAAAATGTGCCAGGATATTGTCGCAAAATTTTTGAGCTCTAAATGAAAAAAACTGAGAATCCTGAATTTAGATTTTTTCAATTTTATCCATAAAAAAAAGTCCTAATTTTCATTAGGACTTTTTTGGTGGGGAGAGCAGGATTCGAACCTGCGAAGTTCACACAGCAGATTTACAGTCTGCCCTCGTTGGCCGCTTGAGTATCTCCCCGAAGCTTGTATTGATGCGCTTTGTTGTGCTAAGCGGTTGCAAATATATAAACGTTTTTGATGTTTACAAACTAAAATCGCACTTAATTTTAAGTTATTTTCAAGATATTTTTTAATTGGTTGGTATTGAATAAAATAAAAAAATCTCCGCTAGGGAGATTTTTTTATTTTATGCTGAATATTGGTATTATTTAGCTAAAAGCTCTAAGATTTTCGCTCTTAATTCAGGACCTCTTAAATCCTGTGCAACTACTTTTCCTGTTGCATCAAGTATAAAAGTTGCGGGAATCGATTCAACATTGTATTGTTTAGCGATTGGTTCGTCCCAGTATTTTAAGTTTGAAACCTGTGTCCAGTTTAATCCGTCTTTTGCAATGGCTTCTTTCCAGGCACCAGCTTCTTTGTCTAAAGAAACACCAACAATATTAAGTCCTTTTGAATGTAACTCTTTATAAATAGCTACAACGTTCGGATTTTCTTTTCTGCATGGTCCGCACCATGAAGCCCAGAAATCAACAATTGTTACTTTGCCTAAACTTTGTTTAAGAGAAATTACTTTCCCTTCCGGATTAGGCGCAGAAAAATCTGATCTTCATTTAGCGTTACCAACAGAAGGAGCTGTTGCACCAACTGCAGGCATTTTTGCTTGACCTATTTTTGCTTTGATTTCTTTACCAGGAGCTGTATTTTTTAATGACTCATCTAATGAATTGTACAAAGTCTCAGCTTTTTTAATATCAGTAGAAGGATCTCCTAACATACCCTGAATAATTAAAGCAGAAATGTATGATTTCGGGTGACTTTCAGCGTAAGCTACATATTTCTTTTTAGAATCAGCCTGTACTTCAGTTTGAATAGTCATATACTGTTTCATCAAACCATTGATAGTTGCAGTATCCTGAGCTTGTTGAGCCGCTTGCATTTTCTGAGTGTTGTTTTTCTGAAAATCAGCTAATCTCTTTTGAGTTTTAGTAAGTTCTTCATTGAATTTCACATACTCATCATTATTGTAAGTTCCTGAAATTTTAGATTTATGGATACTGTCTTTATCAATAGCGATAGTGATTTCTCCGGTCTCCAGAATAAAAGGGATTGGTCCGTTAGCACCCTGAAGGATCAACGTATGGAAAGCTGGTTCAGTTACTTTTCCTTTTATTTCAAATTTTCCGTTTTCAACTTTTACGGTATCAAGGGCTACTGCCATTTTTGTAGTAGGATCCTGACCCTGAAGAATGATAGTTTTTCCGTTTTCAATTCCTTTTGCAGTTCCTGTAATTAGGTACTCTCCGTCTTTAACTTTGCTGCATGAAATGATTGCTACAGAAGCAGTAAGTAAAAAAAATATTTTTTTCATTATAAAAAATTAATTAGTTAATTGATTTGTGCAACAAAAGTATCTAAAAATATAAAATATAAAGAATTTTGTTGCCTAAAATTTTGTTATAGTTTTTAAGTGCGTAATTCGCATGTTATCAGGGTATTTGTGTGTGAAATTTAATTAAAAACTTTTAATAATAACAGAATTAAGGATGTAAAAGCATAATTCTTTAATTTTAAAGCATAAAAAAAGCATCCTGTTGCCAGAATGCTTTTATAGATAATTTGAATGTAAATCTATTCCTGATTTGTTTTCTTTCTCCAGGTAAAAGAGTTCAGAATATGTCTTTTAGCAAATCTTCCGGGAGAATCTGCGTTTACCATTTTTACATAAGTAGCTTTAGGAACACTGATGTATTCATAAACACTACCGTTAGAGAAATCGATAATCAAACGACCTTCAACAAATTTATAATCTGTAATTGAACAAGTCGAAATTGTTTCAGTGTATTCAGGTAAGTTAGCTTTAATCGTTTCAGGATTAATGCTTACCAAAAAGTGATAAGCTTCAATGATAGCTTTACTTTTTTCTTCTGCAGCTTTCAAACCAGCTTCATCACCTTGAAATTTATCAGGATGAGATTCTTTCATCGCATTACGATAAATGGTTTTCAAATCTTTTAATTCTGCAGTTTTTTCTACGTTTAATAACTTACGGTATTCAACTATTTTTTTCATAAATAAAAGGTAACTTATTGTCTATTAGTTTGAAATCTGTATTTAATACTTCAAAACGACAAATTTTTTGCAAAGGTACACTTTTTTTTAACTTTTTAGTTTTGAAGGAAAAAATATTCGTTTTTTTTATAGTCTCAGTCTCAGTCTTCAGTCTCAGCGGGAAAGTATACTAGAACCACGGCTGCGACTGAAAACTGCGACTGAAAACTAAAAACTACTTCTGCTCCGGTTTGTAATTCGCCTTATCGAAGTTTTTAGACTTCTTAGGATATTTGTCGTAGCTGATATCGCTTGGATTCTCAATAACAGATTTGATTGTGATCATATCTCCTACATTAAAATTGGAGTGCGCTAATTTATAATCCAAAAGATATTCTCCACAAAAATAATTGTTGTTTTCATCTTTCTCAATGATGCCGGTGTAAACTCCTTTTTGCAACATTTTTTCGTGTGATCCTTTCGACATGACTTTTTATTTTTAGAATTGAAGCTGCAAAGTTAATCAATATATTGTTTGTTTGGGGAGTTTGCGACAATCTCAGTATATTTGCATATGCAAAAAAACTTTAGACCCCATCCGAATTCTTTTAAAAATACATTTTGTGTTTTTCATGAAGTTTTACAGGATGAAGTTACCGGTTTAAAAATTCAGTTCGAAAGCAAAGCAGGAAGCACCTATTATTATACAGAAGAAGGAATGTACAGGGTTTCCAACCACTGGGGAAGACTGGCCAACAGCAAGTGGCGTTTAGTGGCGATGGAACCCGAAACTCCATCGAAAACTAAAACCGGTTTTGCTGCCTGGAGCGAATTTTACCCGGACAATACTACAGATAAATTGTATTATATTCAGGCAGATTTTGAAAAAAATACCGTTACGTATCAGCACAGGAATAATCCGGATTATGATAAGAAAGCTGTTTTAAGAACCAGTTTTGAAACCACCAAACGCATCAAACAGATTCGGAATTTGCAGCAATTAACTTCCTGGGCAAAACATTTTGAAGAAGATATAGATGTTTTGAGAGCGGAAATAATTACAGAACTGATCTATACCGAAAAAACATTAGACGAAATTAAAAGAGAGATATAATGGGACGCAACAACGAGAGAAATATTAAAAAACACAATGACAAGCTGCATAAAGCGCAGGATAAAGCCAAGCAGGCTGTAATCGCACGAAAGGAAAAGCTAAAAGAGATTGTGAGAAAGTTTAACGAAGATAAAAAGGAAGAATAGAAAAATAGTTTCAGGTGGTGATAAAATTTTAAACCAGAAACCAAAAAAGAACATTAAATATGAATACAAAATTCGAAGATTTAAAAGCAAGCGTGCAGGAAATAATTGATTTGATTGCCGCAAAAAATGACAGGGAAGCCAACAATAAATTACTGGAAGTAAATGAAACCTTAGATGAAATGCTGGATCATGCTGAAGAAGATGAAGAATTGAGAGAAATCAGCAGATACCAGGTTTTACTGAATCAGCTGCATGTAAAAATCAACGGAGAAGAGCAGGTTGATGGAGAGTAAAAAATGTTTTTGTGATACGGGTTTGCCTTTTGAGACTTGTTGCGGACTGTATCTTCAGCAAAATCAAAAAGCACCTGATGCATTGACTTTAATGCGTTCGAGATATTCGGCCTATGCGACTCACCATGCCGACTATCTTGTAGAAACCACACATGTTTCGGAAAGACAGTATTATTCAAAAGCAGAAATTCTGAAATGGGCGACCGCTAACCAGTGGCAAAAATTGGAAATTCTAAGTTCTTCTGAAGATACGGTTGAATTTAAGGCCTATTTTATAAATGCGGATCAAAAGCCTCAGACACATTACGAATTTTCAACTTTCAGGTGTGAAAACGGTGTCTGGTTTTATAGGGATGGAAAGTTTGAATAATTTATAGATTTATAGCTAATTTCCGTCTATTGTCTGATATTTTTTTAACTAAAAATTAATAAACGTTTCTTTTTTCGTAATTCTAAAAAACCGTAATTTTAGAATTATGAAAAATGATTTTAAAAAAGGTTTTTATTTTAAGACTTACGAAGCCCCGTTTCAGTCTCCGTTTGAAAAACTTTTTGGTATTTTCAAAGAGCTGATCACCCATACTTCGGGTGATTTTGACGAAGCTATAGACTGGCTCAGGGAGCTCGATAAAGAGTACAAACTTACCGACGAGAACTACACAATCGATGATTTTATCGAAGATTTAAAAAAGAAAGGTTACATAAAAGACGAAGCCAAAGACGATGGTACGCCTGGCTTTGGAATCACTGCTAAAACAGAACGTGCAATAAGGCAGCAGGCTTTAGATCAGATTTTTGGTAATTTAAAGCGTTCCGGAAGCGGAAACCACAAAACCAAACATGCCGGAAACGGTGATGAGCATACCGGAGAGTTTCGTGAATTTAATTTCGGAGACGGTTTAGAACGTATTTCCTTAACAGAAAGTTTAAGAAATGCCCAAATCAATAATGGTGTGGAGAGTTTTATGCTTACCGAAAATGATTTGGTAGTAGAAGAGACACAGTACAAGGCACAAATGAGCACTGTCCTGATGATTGATATCAGCCACAGTATGATTTTGTACGGCGAAGACCGAATCACACCGGCCAAAAAAGTAGCCATGGCTTTAGCTGAATTGATCACCACCCGTTACCCGAAAGATACACTTGATATTTTGGTTTTCGGAAATGATGCCTGGACCATTCCAATTAAAGATTTACCGTATTTACAAGTGGGTCCTTATCACACCAATACCGTTGCGGGACTTCAGTTGGCGATGGATATTTTACGCAGAAAGCGAAATACCAACAAGCAGATTTTTATGATTACCGACGGGAAACCAAGCTGCGTGCGTGAGCGTGATGGTTCCTATTATATGAACAGTAACGGGCTCGACGACTATATTGTAGATAAATGTTACACACAGGCACAGCAAGCCCGAAAATTACACATTCCGATTACTACTTTTATGATTGCAAATGATCCTTATTTGCAGCGTTTTGTAAATCATTTTACAGAAGCGAATCAGGGAAAAGCATTTTACACCGGACTGAAAGGTTTGGGTGAAATGATTTTTGAGGATTATGAAACGAATAGGAAGAAGAGGGTTAGGTAGTTTTCAGTCTCAGTCTCAGTTTTCGGTTGTCCCGCTGAGCGGAGTCGAAGCGTTTTTTAGAGATCGGATATCGTAGAGGCGCACAGCAGTGCGTCTTCTCACAGCGAAGAATCGAAATTGAAAAAGAATAAAGGTTCATAGCAGCAAAGGTTCAAATGTTTTTTTAAATAGGTTTTGATTGTCCCGCTGAGTGGAGTCGAGGCGTTTTTTGGACATCGTATATCGTAGAGGCGCACAGCAGTGCGTCTCCTCACAGCGAAGAATCGAAATTGAAGAGGCATAAAGGTTAATAGTAGCAAAGGTTCAAAGTTTTTTTTAAATAGGTTTTGATTGTCCCGCTGAGCGGAGTCGAAGCGTTTTTTTTAGAAAACGTATCTTGTAGAGGCGCATAGCAGTGCGTCTCCTCACAGCAAAGAATCGAAATTGAAGTGGAATAAAGGTTCATAGCAGCAAAGGTTCAAAGGTTTTTTAAATAGGTTTTGATTTTCCCGCTGAGCGGAGTCGAAGCGTTTTTTTTAGAAAACGTATCTTGTAGAGGCGCATAGCAGTGCGTCTCCTCACAGCGAAGAATCGAAATTGAAGAGGCATAAAGGTTCATAGCAGCAAAGGTTCAAAGGTTTTTATAAATAGGTTTTTATTGTCCCGCTGAGCGGAGTCGAAGCGTTTTTTGGACATCGTATATCGTAGAGGCGCACAGCAGTGCGTCTCCTCACAGCGAAGAATCGAAATTGAAGAGGCATAAAGGTTCATAGCAGCAAAGGTTCAAAGGTTTTTTTAAATAGATTTTGATTGTCCCGCTGAGCGGAGTCGAAGCGTTTTTTAGACAACGAATATCCGTAGAGGCGCACAGCAGTGCGTCTTCTCAAAGTAACTGCATTTGTACAAAACAAAAAATATAAATAACAAAATAGCTATTTCAATAAAAATGGAAATAAAGAACATAAATACATTAGGTCAGTTAAAAGCCTCAGGATATAAAAGTACAGGTATCAAAGACGAATTGAGAAACAATCTTCGGGAGAAGATCAAATCCGGACAGCCTGTTTTTGAAGGCGTGCACGGTTTTGAGAACACGGTAATTCCGGAATTGGAAAGAGCCATTTTATCCCGTCACAATATCAATTTATTAGGACTGCGCGGACAGGCAAAAACACGTCTGGCCCGTAAAATGATCGAGTTGCTGGACGAGTACATTCCGTTTGTTTCAGGCTCTGAAATCAATGACGATCCGTTGAATCCGATTTCCCGATTCGCAAAAGATTTAATTGCTGAAAAAGGCGATGAAACTCCAATTTCTTGGTTGCACAGGAGTGAACGGTTTTTCGAAAAACTGGCTACTCCGGATGTAACGGTTGCGGATTTAATTGGTGATGTCGATCCGATTAAAGCTGCAAATCTAAAATTGTCCTATGCAGACGATCGCGTGATCCACTTCGGAATGATTCCAAGAGCAAACCGCTGTATCTTTGTGATTAACGAATTACCGGATTTACAGGCCAGAATTCAGGTGGCTTTGTTTAATATTTTGCAGGAAGGCGATATTCAGATCAGAGGTTTCAAATTGAGAATGCCGCTTGATATGCAGTTTGTTTTTACTGCAAATCCGGAAGATTATACCAACAGGGGAAGTATCGTTACACCGCTAAAAGACAGAATTGGTTCGCAAATTTTAACGCACTATCCTGAAACAGTATCCATCGCCAGAACCATTACGGAGCAGGAAGCTAAATTAGATCAAAACCAAAGCGAAACGGTATACGTTCCCGGTCTGGCTAAAGATATTCTGGAGCAAATAAGCTTTGAAGCGCGCGAAAGTGAATATATTGATAATAAAAGTGGGGTAAGTGCCAGAATGAGTATTACGGCTTTCGAAAATTTAATTAGTACCGCAGAACGTCGTGCTTTGATTGCCGGAGCAGATAAAACTACTCTTCGTTTGTCTGATTTCATTGGAATCATTCCTGCTATCACAGGGAAAGTCGAATTAGTTTACGAAGGCGAGCAGGAGGGAGCAGCTTTTGTAGCGCAGACTTTGATAGGCTTGGCAGTGAGAACGTTGTTTTCGGAGCATTTTCCTAAGATTGAAAAATTAGAAAAGCCGGGCGAAAAAACACCTTATTCTGATTTGATTGAATGGTTCTTTGCAGAAAGCGGTTTCGAATTGCTGGACGATTGCACTGACGAAGAATATCAAAGTATCTTAGACGAAGTAACTCCTCTGGATGTTTTAGTGAAAAAATACCAGCCTCAGCTCGATAAAAAAGATGAGTATTTCATGAAAGAGTTTATTTTATGGGCTTTAGTTGAATACAAAAAGCTGAGTAAAGACCGTTTTGCAAAAGGACATCAGTTTAAAGATATGTATGGAAGTTACATTAGTAAATTGTAAATAGTTGTGATAGTATAGAATTTCAAACCCGACAGGTTTTTTTAACCTGTCGGGTTTATTTTTTAAACACTAGTAAATAATATCCAAACAGTTTATTATTTCTAAAATCCCCTTTACCAGTTTAAATTCAACTACCTTGTTCCGTTGGCTGTAATTGCAGTCTTTCCTAAAAATAAAATGGAAGATAGTTTTGAAGATCTGATTGCTTCGTACATCGAGAATAAAGTAGGCATAGCGGAGCATTTTTTAACCCCTGAACTGGCCAATCACTTAAAACAGAATTTACTCGATTTAAATCAGAGAAATGCATTGGTAACCGCCGGAATCGGAAATTCGGATAAACTGTTGTACGATGGAGCCATCAGAAGCGATTCTATTTACTGGCTGGATAAAAAGCATAATAATGTTTTTGAAAATGAATTTTTTACCAAAATCGAAGCTTTTATAGTGTACCTCAATGAAAGCTGCTATACCGGAATTACAGGCTATGAGTTTCATTATGCACTATACGAAAAAGGAGATTTTTACCTGAAACATTTAGATCAGTTCAAAAACAATCCCAGTCGCAAGTATTCAATGATCAGTTATCTCAATAGCAACTGGCAGGAAGTGGATGGCGGAGAACTGCTGATTCATCAACTCAATAACAATCAGAAGATTTCGCCAACTCAGGGTAAAACTGTTTTCTTCAAAAGTGACGAACTGGTGCACGAAGTTTTGGTTACCCAAAATACGCGAATGAGCATTACGGGCTGGCTTAAGGTGGATTAATATACTTTTTTTGGAAATTTTAAAAGAGATAAACGTTATTTTTGCATTCAAAAAGAAACCTTATGTTATTTCTCGCTTTAAGTATTATCTGCAGTGTTGTTGTGGGCATTATTTTTAAAATCACCAGAAAATACAATACAAATCCGGCACAGATTGTCGCTTTCAATTATGTTTTTGCCATGCTGCTTTGTTATTTTACTTTCAGTCCGGATCTGACTGAGGTTACTGTAAACGCACCCTGGACGATTTATGTCGCCATTGGAATTTTGCTGCCTGTGGTGTTCCTGTTTTTGGTGGCGTCGATAAAGCACATGGGAATCGTAAAAACCGATGCAGCCCAGCGATTATCACTGTTTATTCCTATTCTGGCTGCCTGGTTTATTTTTAACGAAGAATTCAACCGCTATAAGGTCATTGGGCTTCTGACAGGTTTTGTGGCACTCTTACTGATCTTAAAAAAGCCAGCTGCAAATACCGGAAATAAGTGGATGTATCCGGCAATTGTCCTATTTGGTTTTGGGGTTATCGATATTCTTTTTAAGCAAATTGCTCTTTTTACTACGTTGCCTTATCCCACATCATTATTGGTCGTCTTTGCGATTGCATTATTTGTCGCGTTGCTTATTATTGCTTATGAATTTATAAATAAAAAAGCGCGATTCGAATCCAAAAACATTCTTTTTGGGGGTTTGGTAGGGCTCTTTAATTTCGGAAATATTCTGTTTTACCTGAAAGCGCATAAAGCATTTGCTGAAAATCCTTCGACTGTTTTTGCCGGAATGAATATGGGAGTCATCATTCTTGGGAGTGTGGTGGGCCTGCTTTTTTTTAAGGAAAAACTATCCAAAATTAATTTCATTGGGCTCTTTTTAGCCTTAATTGCCATTGTTTTTATAGTTTTTTCACAATTACAGTAATTTTTTTACTTTTCTAAAGTCTTTATTTACAGCCTGTTTTATAATATATTTCATTTTATTTAAAATTAATTCGACTAATTCTATAGAATATATAAAGTAATTTATAAATTTGCAATGACAATGAAAAACTATAGCCAAAATAGCAGTCCGTTTATGTGCAGCTTCACGATGTGTTGCATGATGAACTATGCAATGAAATGGCCTTAATAGAAAATGGACTTGTTAGTTATTTTTTTTTTTAGCCTTTCATGCACCATGAAAGGCTTTTTTTAGAATTATTAAAAAATGATAAGATGAGATCAAATAGAAATACCAACATAATGATGCAGTGCTGTCTGATGAAAATACCATGTTGTATGTGTTGCAGGAATTAGAAGCACTGAAAAAAAGAAAATCCCCAATTTAAAAAGATATAAAATGAGTACAGAAATAATAAAACAGAACCCCTTTCAATCCATGATTGATCGATTTAATATCGCCGCCGATATTCTTAATCTGGATGAATCCATCAGGCAGAAATTGCAGCGTCCTGAAAAACAAATCGTTGTAAATTTTGCAATTACGCTTGACAACGGAACCATCCAGAATTTTGAAGGCTATCGTGTCATTCACAATACGGCATTAGGACCGTCTAAAGGAGGCATTCGTTACGACACAGGCGTAAATCTTGATGAAGTAAAAGCATTGGCTGCCTGGATGACCTGGAAATCTGCTGTAACGGGAATTCCATTTGGAGGAGCAAAAGGCGGGATAATCTGTGATCCGAGAACACTTTCGAAAACAGAACTGGAAAAAATTACAAGAGCGTATACCAAAGCACTATCTGATATTTTCGGCCCGGAAAAAGATGTACCTGCACCTGACATGGGAACGGGGCCTGACGAAATGGGCTGGCTGATGGACGAATTTTCATTGGTACACGGCAAAACAATTCATGCCGTAGTGACCGGAAAACACCTGCATTCCGGAGGTTCTCTGGGCAGGGTAGAAGCGACCGGGCGTGGCGTTAGCATCATAAGCATTCTGGCATTGGAGAAACTGAAAATCAGACCTGCAAAAGCAACGGCTGCGATTCAGGGATTTGGAAATGTGGGTTTGCATTCGGCTTTGTTTTTGTTCGAAAAAGGATTAAAAATTGTAGCCGTAAGCGATGTTTCGGAAGCTTTTTACAATCCCGACGGACTCAATATCCCCGAACTGATTTTGTATTACAACCTGAATAATAAATCCATAAAAGGATATCCGAATTCTGTAGCCATCAAACATGAGGATTTATTGCTTCTGGATGTTGATGTCCTGATTCCGGCTGCAAAAGAAGACGTGATTACGGGAAAAAATGCCAATGACATTCGTGCTAAAATTATTGTGGAAGGCGCAAACGGTCCTGTTTCTTCTGATGCGGATAAAATACTGCACGAAAACAATGTCCTTGTGGTTCCTGATATTCTGGCAAATGCGGGCGGCGTTACCGTTTCGTACTTTGAATGGCTTCAGAATTCACTTTTGGAGTCATGGAGAATTCACCAGATCAACAAGCGTCTGGAAGATATACTGGAAAAGGGTTTTGATACGGTTTTTAGGGTTGCGGCAAAACATAAGGTAACGCCGCGTATTGCTGCTTACATTATTGCTTTGAAAAAAGTAGCTGAAACACAATCGGTAAAAGAGGTGGCAGCCGATGCCCCTAAATACAAACAGAATTAAAAATTTACGCTAAACGAAGAGGAAGATAATTTTCATCAATCGATGCTTTTTTAAAGGGAAAAGAAGGGATTGATTGGTGAAAATATTTTCTTTTTGAATTATTATGAATAAACAAAGTAATTTTTAAATGGAACATATTAATTTTCTTGCTTTCGCAATGCCTGCTTTTTTTCTGTTTTTATTTATTGAATTTAAGATCGCACAACGAAAAAAAAGACCGGAAATTTTCAATTATGAAAGCTCCGTTTCGAATATTAGTATTGGTATTGCCGAAAGATTAATCAATTTATTTATCACTGCGAGTTTTTATCAGGCGTATTATTTCATTTATAATAATTATCGCTTTTTTGATATTCCGGCGAATGCCTTTGTCTGGTTTGCCCTAATTCTCGCCACCGATTTTGTCTGGTACTGGTACCACAGATTAGGACATGAAGTCAATTTTTTCTGGGCAGCACACATTGTCCATCATCATAGCGAAGAATTTAATTTTAGCGCTGCTGCGAGAATTACCACTTTTCAGGCCATTATCCGCACCGGATTCTGGTGTGTTCTTCCTTATATTGGGTTTCATCCGACAATGGTGATCACGATGCTGATTGTCCATGGCGCTTATTCTTTTTTTACGCATACACAGCTCATCGGAAAAATAAAATGGCTGGAATATGTTTTCGTAACGCCTTCTGTTCATGGAGTACATCACGCTTCCGACGAGAAGTACCTCGATAAAAACTATGGGGATATGTTCACTTTCTGGGACCGTCTTTTCGGAACTTTCCAGACGGAAGAAGAAAAACCAAAATACGGCTTGACGCATCCGTTGAAAAGCTACAGTTTCTTATGGCAGCATTTTCACTATTACTTTGAAATTTATGAATTAATGAAACGCTCGAAAGGGTTCAAAGCAAAATGGAAAGCGGTTTTTGGAAGTCCCGCACACATGGATCAGGACATTCGGCCAATATTGGAAAAACGTTTTTTACAGGATAAGGCCAATCCGAATCAGCGTCTTCGATTCAAAAATTATCTTTACATCCAGTTGGGAATTTCGACTTTATTGCTGACGGTTTTTACCTATTATTTTGAATTTTTAAGTGGCTTCGATAAAGTTTTTGTACTGTCCATTATCCTGATTACACTTATTAATTGCGGGGCTTTACTGGAACAGCGAAAATGGATTTATTACCTGGAATATGCCCGAATTTATATGATCGCGGTGTATTTTTTATACGAAGAGGGCTTGATGATTTTTTTCTTTATACCACTGGGAATTATGATTTTCGCGGAACAGCTGTTCTCGCTGAGTAAAAGGTATCAGAATGTAGTGTTGCAGTTGGAGTCTTCGGAGTGAAGAGCATAGAAGAAAGAGCATAGAAAAAAAGCGGTATCCGAATGGGTGTCGCTTTTTTTTTGCCACTCCCGATAGCTATCGGGATAAAGGATTTTAAAGATATTAATCTGTGCGAATCTGTGCAATCTGTGGCATGTATTCTTTAAGTTATATCGTTTTAATCGCCATGATTTTCTCTTCAAAAGTGTCTTTAAAATCAGATTTGCTTTTGATTCTTGTTTTGTACGTGTAAATTGTAGCTACAGAAAGTTCGAGAAATTCTGCCATTTGGCTGCTGTCCTGGATTCCCAGTCGGTAGAGTGCGAAAATTCGAAGTTCAGTGTTTAAAAGCTCGCCTTTCTTTACAATACATTTATGGTCATTTGGAAATAAATGGTTAAAATCGGTTACAAAAGTGGGGAATAACTTCAGGAAGATTTCATCAAACTGATGGAATAAATTTTCGCGTTCTTCCTTTACATTATACCGTTTTAAACTCGCAATAACTTCGTCGGTTTTCTTTGTAATGATCTTGTGAAGCGTACTCTTTTGGATATGATCTATTTTATTAATGAATGCCGAAGTTGCTTTGATAAAGTAGGTAATATATTCTTCCTTAATCGCATTGGCCTCACTCAGGCTGATGTTCATTTCCTGCAGCTGACTGTACGAAGAAGCCATTATTTTTCTCGCCTTATTTCTTTCTTTTAATTGTTTGAAAATAATGATCGAGAACAAAATAATAATCACGGTCAGTATCGTTAACAGAATAATGATTCTTTCGAGTTTATCATTCTTCTCTTTTACATTGTTCAGTTGTGCTTTTTCGATAATCGGCAGAATCGACGAAATCTCAATTTTGCGGTGTCTGGCGTTATAAAAAGTCGCGTCATCCATGGCAATGTTGATGTATTCGTTGGCTTTGTCCAGATACCCCATTTTAAAGAGTTCGTTGGCCAGATTTCGCAAGGCAACGGTTTCTTTGGTTGCATTTTTCACATCGGCAATAGCGGCAAGTGCCAGGTAATGAATGGCTTTTTTGGTGTATCCTCTTTCGGAATAAATATAACCAAGGCTTGAAGTGGCAATTCCGTAATAATCCGGAGGCAGGTCATAATTATTAATCCAGTAGCTAAACGCAAACTCGGCACCGCGCCAATCCTGCTGTTTCAGTCTTTTTAAACTTTCGGCGGCCCAGTATTCGTTGGTGTTCGTTCCGATTAATTCCAGTGCCTTTTTCAGAAAATGATTGCCCTGTTGTACGTAATGGATATTAAAGCGCTGATCGCGGTTATAATCGGCTAAATCGTAATAAGCGCGGGCTTTTATATTGTAATACTCAAATTTGTTTCTCAGGTCCAGTTTTTTGTCGTCAACGACATTCAAAGTATCGATTGCTTCTTTAAACAAACCGGAGGAAAGGAGCACAAACCCTTCTTTAATACGGCTTTTGGCCAGATACTTAGGGTCTTTCAATACAATTGCCTTGATTTTTGCTTCTTCTAAATAATAATAGGCAGAATCATATTTAAAGGATTTATACTCTTCAAACAACGACATATAACAATTGTATAGTGCTGTGTTGTTCTGGCTCAATGTAAATTTTGATACATTTTTTTTTAAGGCTTCTATTTTTTGATATTTCTTTTTAAGATATACCTCTTTTTTAAGGAGCACCTTATCTAATTCTTCCAGAACAGGATTTGTCTCTTTCGCAGCGAGAGAAAAACCTGCAATGAAAAAATATAGCATTAATATTTTTTGCATGGTCATGTTTTGGTTTAGGGTAAAAAATAGTTTTTTGGCTGGCTTGAGTTAATTCGTTTTTAATTCAAAGTAAGCATAAGCGCTTACGCTTGTAACTTTTAGGATTTAACAAATTTAGGTGTAATACGTTTAAAAACAAGGGCTAGTCTGTTTCAAAATGGGACCTAAATGTTAAAAGTAGTTTAATAATTTGCAATTATACAATAAAAAGCAATTATATATATACATAGTGAAAAAAATATCCGCTTTAATTTTGATATTGTCATTTCTACCATTAATTATTTGCTGTTTTTCATCTAAACAACGTCTTGATTTTTTTTACTTTAAAAATTTCGTAAATAATTGATAATTAGTCTTTTGTTGTAAAATTCGTTTGATTTTTATCTTGATTTTTAAAAGATATTTTTTTTAAGATTTATTTAACTTATAGATTCGCTCTGTCCTTTAAGGATAAAAAAACTAACAATCAAACCACAAATTTATGAGATGTAAAAGTATTTATTGGTTGGCTGTTGTGATGAGTTTAACGGCAATTGGCTGTGACAACACTGACGACGGAAGCCACGTTGATCCCATTACCATTTATGAAAAAGTAAACGGAAACTGGGGATTAACAAATCTGAAAATGGTTGATGAATTTGCGAAAGCAAATAAAATCGAACCAAGCGAAGAAAACTTGAGTACCTATTTTAATTACGAGGATTTTAAAATCAATTTCGTAACAGACGCGCAAAATAGACCTACAAGTTATGAGGTTACCGGAAATGTTCCTCCCTTATTTGCTCCAAAAGGATATTGGGCATTAAGCTCAGACTTTCAACAGACAAATGCCAGTGCAATTCGAATCTATTTGTACAGCGATGCTCAGAAAACTCAAAAAACAGATGAGCTGCGAATAATTTCTGTTCCGGGTAAAAATGAAGAAATGCAGCTTCAGCTGATGCGTACTTCCGGCGGAGCTGATTTTGTTTCTTATGTATTCAAATTAAATGCTATTAATTAAAAAGTAATATGAAAAAGTTTATATATACAATTTTACTTGCCCTGTTGATGGCTCCAAATTTTGTAACGGCGCAGGAAAATGCGGGAGCTGTAGGGCCCATGTCATCCTATCCGGTAGTGTACAAATATGATGAAGAAGTAACCTGGTACTTTGATCTTTCAGGAACCACCTTTGCAGAAACAGAAGAACTTTATATCTGGATCTGGTCACCCTCTGAGCCGGACGCAGGCAATTGGGAAAACTCCTCTGATTTTGCAAAATTAAAATACGAGGGCGATAAAATCTGGAGTTTTAAGCTGACCCCGACCGCTTATTTTTCTAAAACTCCGGAGGAAATCGCCGCAAGTGCAGGATTCTGGTTCCGTTTAAAAAACAAAAACGGATCGAAGCAAAGCGATGTGGCCAACATGACCTATACTGATTTTTCGTCCTTTTATACCGCAAACGAACTAATCATGTCTTATCCTGCAAAACCAACAATTGATAAACCGGTAAGTATTTTATTTAATTCTAATTTAAAAGACGGTTTCGCAGGCGTTCCAAGTGTTCACTTCCATAGTGGTTTAAACAACTGGGCGGTGCTGCAGGAATATCAGGCCTGGCTTCCGGAAGTTTCCGAAAAAACAAAACTAAAGGATTTAGGAAATGGTTTTTACAGAATGGATTTGATTCCACAGGAATATTATAATACGGAACCTGGTTTTGTGATGGAAAACATAACGTTTTTAATGGTAGCAAAAGACTGGACTACGAATTCGGGTGATCAGATTATTTATGCAGGCGAATTTGTGCCGCCACCGCCACCGGTTTTTGCTTTTTTCCCTTTGCAAATCAGTCAGAGAGACTTTTTAGGAATGTCAAGAAAAAATAATGAATCGGGTGTAAACAAATTGATTTACACGATTACAGCCGGCAGTAAAACAATTTCTGGTGAGTTTATGGGAGGAACTGCTGAAATCAAAGGATTTGTCAATTTAGTTTCAGAACTAAACGGAGTTCCGAATTTAACTGAAATCCATGTCCTGGTAAAAGATAACAAGGATAAGACGATTTCGGATACTTCGATTCCGCTTAAAACTTTAGACAAATAATTCACTATCAAATTAAAACACCAATTCTAATGAATAGTAAAAATAAAAAAGGAGTCCTGCATCTTATGTGGACTACTAAATCGGCGGTATTGATGATTTTCATGCTTTTTCTTTCGGCAGGCGTTTTTGCCCAGGGGAAAAAGCAGGTATCAGGAACCGTTTACGACAATACCGGAAGTGTACTGCCGGGAGCTTCTGTTATTGAGGTGGGTACCAAAAACGGAACCACTACAGATTTCGACGGAAAATTTACTTTGCAGGTAGCTGTAGGAGGTGCGATCGAAGTATCTTTCATCGGATCTACGACCCAAAAAGTTCAGATCACTGCAACAACTGCTAATCTGGATGTCCGTCTGCAAAATGACGGGTATACACTGGCAGAAGTTCAGGTGGTTTCTGTCGGATACGGAAAAGTAAAAAAATCAGATTTAACCGGTGCCATTTCTACAGTTGGGGCAGATGATTTAGTAAAAGGAACGATCTCCTCAACCGAGCAGGTTTTGCAGGGAAAAGTAGCGGGACTGAATATCATCCGTCCTTCCGGTGATCCGGCTGCAGGAGCTACGCTGCGTTTGCGTGGAGGAACTTCCCTGACCGCCAGTAACAGTCCGCTGATCGTGGTCGATGGTATTGCAGGAGTGGATATCAACGTCGTTCAGCCTTCGGATATCAAATCGATAGACGTTTTAAAAGATGCTTCGGCAACGGCTATTTACGGTTCAAGAGGGGCAAACGGGGTGATCATGATTACCACCAAATCCGGAACAAAAGGAGTTTCTGTCGTTTACAGCGGCTTATCAAGTGTTGGTTATGTAGCAGATAATTTAGATCTTTTATCGGCTAATCAATGGAGAGGCCATGTACGTCAGACCGGAAATACGGATGCTGTCGATTACGGCGGAAATACCAACTGGCAGAAAGCCATAGAACAAACGGCTATTTCACAATCACACACTTTAAGTATCAATTCCGGAAAAGCAGACAGCGGTTTCAGAACTTCCATTTCCTATTTGAATAATGAAGGAGTGATAAAAAAATCAGGACTGGAAAGAATCAGCGGTAATGTTAGTGCTTACCAATATCTTGGCGACAACAAAGACGTAAAATTCGATATGGGATTGTTTGCCAATATCGACAAATGGAATCCTATCGATTACAGAATTTTTGAACGTGCTTACAATTTAAATCCAACGATTCCGGTATATGACGCCAATGGAAACTTTTCTTCCGTGAGTGGAAATATCTACGAAAATCCGGTAGAAATCCTAACCAACAGAACCGTTGACAACGAGAGACACAGACTTTTGGGATATTTTAAAACAGAGGTTAAATTTCTGAGAGATTTTACAGCTTCAGCAAATATTTCACTTGAACATAATGCCGTAAAAGGAGGGACTTACAAACCATCGTACGCGGTTATGGAAGGAAGAACAGAAGACGGTTATGCGCAAAGAACCTATGCGGAATACACCAATGCACAGGGTGAAATCTTTGTAAATTACAACAAAACTTTAGACAAACACACTATTGGGGCCCTGGCCGGATATTCATATTTCGAAAATATCTACGAAGGTTTCGGAGCACAAAGAAGCGGTTTCGTGACCGATGCTTTCGGATATAACAATTTAGGCGCCGGTTACAATTATCGTTTGGGCGATGTGTATTCGTATAAAGGAAAATCAAACCTGGTTTCGTTTTTTGCCCGTGCGAATTATTCATACGACGGAAAATATCTTCTTACGGCTACGGTGAGACGTGACGGTTCAAGCCGCTTTGGTGAAAACAATAAATGGGGAACGTTCCCGTCTGCTTCTGCTGCCTGGAAAATTTCAGGAGAAGAATTTATGGATGCTTCCAAAGGCTGGTTAGACAACCTGAAAGTAAGAGCAGGTTACGGAGTTACGGGTAATCAGGACGGAATTGGCGAGTACAAATCACTTTCTATTTTAGGAGTTGGAAACGACAGTTACTACGATCCGGTTACGAAGACCTGGAGTCTGGCCTATTCACCAAAACAAAACCCGAATCCTGATTTGAAATGGGAATCCACACAACAAATTAATATTGGGGTAGATTTCGGTTTATTCAACAGAATTACAGGTTCATTCGAATGGTATTCCAAAACGACAAAAGATTTATTGTATACGTACGAAGTACCGCAGCCTCCTTATTTAGTGGGAACTATGCTGGCCAACGTGGGTGAAATGTCTAACAAAGGAGTGGAACTTACTTTGAATGCCAACATCATTAAAGGAGATAAATTTACCTGGGATGCGAATCTGACGCTTGGACACAACATTCAGAAAATTGAAAAATTATCAAATCCAACCTATAAAACAGATGTAATTTACAGCGGATCTTTACACGGATTAGCCGGTATGTCCGGACAATATTCTCAGGTGATTGCCGAAGGATATCCGGTTGGAACGTTCTGGGGTTTTCAAAGTGCGGGACTTGATGCCGATGGAAAAATGCTGTACTACAATGCAGCAGGGGAGACGGTAGCAGAGAGTGCTTTGGTAGATGCGGATAAAAAAGATTTAGGAAATGTACAGCCGGATCTGACTTTAGGAATCGGAATGAACTTTACCTACGGAAATTTTGATCTGGGTATTTCGGGATATGGAATGTTTGGACAAAAAGCTTTAAATGCGACCAATATGATGCTGAACGATCCGAACAGGCTTCCGGCTTTCAACGTTCCGGATGATTTCCTGTCAAGCGGAATCACTTCTGCACCGAAATATTCCAGCTACTGGATAGAAGATGCTTCTTTTTTCAGGCTTCAGACCCTTTCTGTGGGATATACATTACCGCTGAAATACAAAGGCTCTAAGCTCAGAATTTATTTAATGGGTGAAAACCTTGCTGTATTTACAAGTTACAAAGGTGTAGATCCGGAAATTGGCCTAAATGCACAGGATGGTGCAGACCAAACCGGACTGGCTGCGCCCGGAATTGACCGATACAACAATTATCCACGACCAACAACGATTTCTGTTGGATTAAATTTTACGCTGAATAACTAAGCGAATTGATAACCATAAAATATTAAAAATGAAAATCAAAATAACAGCAGCGATACTTTTAAGCATGCTTTTTACGGTGTCATGTACAAATTTGAATGAAGATTTATATGATAAAGTAGAAGACGGAAATTTTGGAAACACTCCAAAAGAAATTGATGCGCTGGTAGGTGGAGCTTATTCTTCTTTAAGAGGATTTGCAGACGGGATCTCCAATAATTACCCAACTTGTGAATATGTTTTCTTTTTGAATGAAGTGGTTTCTGATGAAGCTACTATTCCGACCAGAGGAACAAACTGGTACGATGGCGGACAATATCAGGACGCGCAAAAACATACCTGGAAACCCGACAACAGAATGATTCTTTCGGCCTGGCGTTACAACTACACCGGAATTGCCAAAATCAATGCGATCATTTATCAGATAGACAAATCATCGTTGACCACTCAGGCAAAAACACCGATTTATGCGGAGTTAAAAGCGTTAAGAGCATACTACTATTATAACCTTTTGGATATGTTTGGCAATGTGCCGATTGTAACCAATTTTGAGGATCTTGATTTGCCGTCTAATTCGACAAGAAAACAGGTGTATGATTTTGTAGAGAAAGAATTACTGGATGCCATTCCGCATCTGAATTCGAATGTAGTGTATTCTAAACTGACCAAAAATGTAGCCTATTCTATTTTGGCAAGATTGTATCTTAATTCAGAAGCATTCATCGGAACACCGCGCTGGCAGGATTGTCTTTCGATGTGCCAGAAAGTGACGGGTTATACTTTGACGCCGGATTTCTTTGCCAATTTTGCCACGGAAAATCAGACGTCAACCGAAATTATTTTCGCCATTCCGTATGATTCAAAAGCGGGGACAGTAGGGAATTATATGAGTTCAATGTCTTGTCATTATTTGCATAAACTGACGCTTTCCCCAACAGGAAATTATCCCTGGAGTGCCAACGGAATGTGTGCACAACCGGGCGTTTATTCTGCCTTTGCCGATACAGACAAAAGAAAAAAATGTATGATCGCGGGTGATCAGATCAATCTGGCAACAGGATCCGTAATTATTATGGATAACGGAGAACCGCTTACTTATACAGAGAACCTGACGAGTTTAGGCGATGCCAAAGAAAACGAAGGAATCCGTTTAGGTAAATATGAAATGAAAGCCGGGGAAAACTGGGAGCGTGATCACGATTTTGTCCTGATTCGTTATGCAGAAATCCTTATGATGCAGGCAGAATGTTATGTGCGATTGGGTTCGCCAGAGTTAGCGAGACCGTTTTTGCAACAAATTACAGCGCGTGCCGGAGAAGAAATGCCGGCCACAATAGATCTTCATTTTATCGATCAGGAGCTGCTTAAGGAATTTACTTTCGAGGGAAGAAGAAGAACTGATAACATTCGTTTCGGAACTTTCTTTTTGCCTTGGTGGGAAAAAGGGGCTACCGATAAAACCAGAGCTATTTTCCCGATTCCGAGCAGTGTTATAACGACAAATAAAAACCTGAATCAGAATCCCGGGTATCCTGTAAATTAGATTCCTGAATGTCAGTCTTCCGTGTTGGTTAGTCGTGGAAGGCTGACATATTTTAATACTCAATTTTTACAAAAATATATTTTTAGCCACAGATTAAAAGATTTTCACAGATTCTAAAGTTAAGAAAACACTATATAAAATCTTTTTTCATCTCTTAATCAGTGGCAAAAAAGATACAGACTAAATTTTGGCAGACATTTTTAAGCAGAGCAAAGACGAGGTATAAAAACAAATATCAATTCAAATGAAAAAATACATCACATTATTCTTATGTGTACTTGTGAATTTTTTAGTGGCACTCGGTTGCAGCAGCGACGATAAAAATTCAGATATACCAACAACGCCGGAAACCGTTGCACCCGTTGCGATTGAAAAAACAAACAGCACCAAGATTTACGTGCATTATATGCCCTGGTTTGAAACCAATGAAAGCAGTGCCGATAAAAAATGGGGGTATCACTGGACGATGGCCAACAAAAATCCAAATAACATAGATGCCAATAACCGCAGGGAAATAGCGTCTTATTATTACCCGCTTATCGGTCCCTATCATTCGGGCGATAAAAATGTGATTGAGAATCATTTATTATTGATGAAATATTCCGGAATTGATGGTGTTTTGATTGACTGGTACGGCACGTATGATGTTTACGACTACCGAATGGTAAAAGAAAATACAGAACAGCTTATTGCCATGCTGGACAAGGTGGGATTGGAATATGCTATTGTGTATGAAGACCGGGTAACAAAAAGTGCTGTCGATGCGGGAAAAGCCATTTCAGTGACCAGCGCCGCTAAAACCGATTTGGCTTACATGGAGAAAAATTATTTCGATGATAAAAATTATATCAAGGTAAACGGTAAACCTTTACTCCTGAATTTCGGGCCAATTGTATTACAGACACCGGCAGAATGGACAAACGTTTTTAATACCCTGACCGCAAAACCGACCTTCATTACCCTTTGGGACCAATCGGTTGAAGCCGGGGAAAATGCTTCAGGCGAATATGCCTGGGTGTATAAGAACAGTACCTATCTGACTAATTTTTATACCAATACAAAACCAAAACTTGGTGTGGCAATAGGAAGTGCCTATCCGGGCTTTAAAGATTTTTATGCTCAGGGCGGCGGCGGAGCAGCAATTGGATGGACCATTGAGCCCAATAATGGCGCTACCCTTGACGAAACACTTGCCATGGCCAAAAATGCCAATCTGAATTATCTCCAATTAATTACCTGGAACGACTTTGGTGAAGGTACGATGTTCGAACCTACAGTAGAATTCGGATACACTTATATCGAAAAAGTGAAAGCTTTTGCAGGAATGAAAAGCACTGAAAATGTATTCCCCGATATTAGCCAGTTATACAATTTACGCATACAAAAGAAAGGCAATGCCGATGCCCAGAAAAAATTAGACCAAGCCTTTAATTACTTTGTTTCCATGCAGTCCGCTAAAGCAAAACAGGTACTAAATGAAATTAAATAAGAGTTGTCATTAATACAATTAGATAATGAAAAACATAAGATATAGCTATTGCCTGATTACTTTAGCTTCCATGCTGATTTTTGCGTGCAATACTAAAAAAACATATACCATAAGCTCGCCTGATAACAGTTCTAAACTGGTTTTTGAATTAACGGCTTCAGGGCAGCCTCAATACAGCTTCTCATCAAATGGGAAATCAGTAATTGAACCTTCGTTACTGGGGTTTGAATTTCAGGGAATCCGGAAGATGACAGAGGATTTTGAGGTCGTTTCAACCGAAGAGAAAACGGCTGATGAAACCTGGGAACAGCCCTGGGGGGAATTCAAAAAAGTAAGGGATCATCATACCGAAATGATTGTTCATCTGAAAGAATCTAAAGGTGAAGAGCGTTTGGTAGATATTATTTTCAGGGTTTTTGATGATGGTTTGGGGTTCAGATATGAATTTCCGAAGCAGCCCCATTTAGGGAAAGTAAAAATCTCTAATGAAATCACCCAGTTTACCTTCAAAGAGAATAATGAAGTCTGGTGGATTCCGGTACACCGCGAAAACAGCTATTACGAAAGCACCTATCGCAAAACCTTAATGAGTAAAACCGATACGATCAATACACCCGCCACTTTTGAAACGAAAGACAAATTGTATGTTGCCATTCACGAAGCGAACCTGACCGATTTTGCCTCAATGACCTTATTGAAAACATCCGACAAGCAATACAAAAGCGATTTGGTGGCCTGGGCTGATGGTGTAAAAGTATATGCAGAAGTACCTTTTAAAACCCCATGGAGAACGATTGTAGTCGGTAAAACGCCGGGCGATGTGGCTACTTCAACCATTATGCTGAACTTAAATGAGCCTTCCAAAATTGAAGATTTATCCTGGATCACACCCTCCAAGTATATTGGGATCTGGTGGGGCATGCATTTGGAAAAATTTACCTGGGGGCAAGGTGCAAAACACGGTGCTACCACTAAAAATACTAAAGAATACATTGATTTTGCTGCGAAAAACAATTTTGAAGGTGTTCTGGTAGAAGGCTGGAACGAAGGCTGGGATGGTGATTGGACTGCCGACGGATCTGCTTTTAGTTTTGTAAAGGCATATCCGGATTTTAATCTGGAAGAAATTACCAAATATGCAGCCATGAAAAATGTTCGTTTAATAGGACATCATGAGACTGCCGGAGCCACTAAAAACTACGAAAGCCAGTTGGAGGATGCTTTTAAATTGTATCAGAAAATGGGCGTAAATTCAGTGAAGACCGGTTATGTGAATAAATTTTTAGATAAAAAAGAGTGGCACGACAGCCAGTACGGAGCACGTCATTACCGAAAAGTAATTGAAACGGCAGCGAAATATCACATCATGATCGATAATCACGAACCGATGAAAGGAACCGGAATTCAACGTACCTATCCAAACTTCATGTCGCAGGAAGGCGGAAGAGGACAGGAATACAATGCGTGGTCTGCAGATGGGGGAAATACTCCGGAGCATTTAACGACTTTGCCTTTTACCAGAATGTTATCAGGGCCATTTGATTATACCCCGGGGAATTTCAATTTTGATTATAAAACGCCTTCGGGAGCCAGGGTACAAACTACGTTAGCCAATCAGCTGGCTTTATATGTAATTATTTTCAGTCCGTTGCAAATGGCTTCCGACCTGCCTGAGAATTACGAAGGAAAAACCGAATTTCAGTTTATTAAAGACGTACCCTGCACCTGGTCAGAGACAAAAGTTTTGGATTCTAAGATTGGAGAATATACCACCATTGTCCGTAAAGACTGGAATGAAAAAAACTGGTACCTGGGTTCGATTACGAACAGTGATGCCCGTGACCTGAAAGTAACGTTATCATTTTTGGATAAAAACAAAGAATACGAAGCGGAAGTATACGCAGATGGAGCAGGAGCAAACTATAAAACAAATCCGTATCCTGTTACCATTTCGAAGCAAAAAGTAAATAATAAAACAGTTTTAACTATTAAACTGGCAGCTGGAGGAGGAACAGCCATAAAATTTACTCCAGTTGAAAAGTAAGTTAGTTGAGTTTATTTGAGTTATCTTTGAGCAACAAACCCGGTTTCTGAAAAGAGGCCGGGTTTGTTTTTTTTAGGTTTAGAGGTTTATTCAAAGGTTCAGAGGTTCAAAGGCTCAGAGGTTTAACATATAAAGAAATTTGGTGGTTGAATTGCCTTCTCGCTCTGGCCACAATTCTATATTCTTTGTTCTATATTCTTTCTTCTTTCTTCTTTCTAGACTCTGTTATAATCTGCTTTCCAGTGTACAATTGCTTTTTTGATTGCGGATCCGGTCAGGCTATTTTTAAGAGCATATTCCACGAGTGGTAATAATTCGTCATCGGGTGCAAATCTAAGAGCGAATATCTGGTCGTCGGTTAATTTGTATTCAAATTCTTCGAATCTTTTTCCTGAAAGTGTAAAGTAACGGTAACGAAGTTCCAGTCTGACGATCCTGTTTTGCAGCGTTAAGGCATAATGCTGACGGAGCATAAAAGCAAGACAAAATAAGAAGATAAAACCAACACTAATGAAAGCCCAGATTAATTTTTCCTGCTCTGTAATGGTAAAGTAAATACTGCTAATGATAAATGCAGTCAGAATGGGATAGTATACAAAATGATGTGGCGGATAAAACCGTATATGATTCTTGTACGTTTGAATTTTCATAATTTTTGGGTTTGGAGATATATCGTAAAAGTATAAAAGCTATTCTAATAAAAGAATAGCTTTTTTCTCAAAATAAACTAACAACCAAATATTTTATAATTTAATCTTAGAAAATGAATTTATAATAGTGAGTTTTTATAAATACGTAAGAGTTTAAATTATTTCAATACCTTAAAACCTTTTGGTAAAATTATTGGATTACCTAACGGAATTGTTACATTTTAAAAGAATAATCTTATACAATTCAAATATTACTTCGTTTCTTTAAGCAGGGAACTTATAATTTTCCATTCTTCTAGTTTAGATTCGAACGATTTACTGGCATTTGCGGGACTTGATGAAGGCAGCGTTATCAATTGGTATGTTTTTTCGAGCCGCACGTATTTTTTAAAAAATGCGGCCGCTTTTTGTCCGTTGAAAAGGATCGTCTTTATATGGGGATGATCTTTTAAGAATAATTCGAAGTCATTTGCAATTTCATTTTTAATGGCGCTGTCGAGACTACCGATTCTGTCGCAAAATTGCAAAACATCCCACAAAGCGATTTGATGTCTGATCAGGATTGCTTTTTTAGCTTCATACTCCAGTGTGGGGTCTTCTTTAAGAACCGTGAAGATAAACTTCCAGAAATTATTTTGGGCATGACCGTAATACTGATTTAATTCCAGTGACCTTGTGCCGGGCATAGTTCCCAATAGTAGCAGCTTAGCATCTTGTGCGCTTACAGGGGAGAAAGAAAAACTCTTCATACTTTTATGGTAATATAAATGTGGTATTTAAAATAATCATTTAAAGTTAATTATAAAACAATTTACAAAAATTATATAACAATTTTCGTTGCTGTTTATTGGAACTTTGGCTTATCAATTTTAAGGAATTTAGGTACAAACTGAAATTTTTTAAAAGAGGATAAGTAAAGCAAGATTATCGAATTTTAAAATACAGCAAAATGAAAGTAGTTACTATAAATACAGAGGAAATTAAAGATATTTTTGAAGCTTTGGCTTTGAATATTGGAGGTAAAGTAACTTTTGATTTAGACGAATATACTTTAGATTTCAATAATAGTTTTGCCAAAGGATCGATAATTGGATCGTCATTTAATGATGATATTTCTTATGTTCAGTTTGATATGACTTTCTCTGCAGACGTAAGAATGAATATTTCAAATCCGAAATCATCTCCTGTCTATTTTGCCTATTGTTCGAAAGGAAACCTGTCCCATAGTTTTGGAATTCTGGGAGAGGAAAGAAAACTAAAAACGTTTCAGACTGCTATACTTTCTTCTAAGAGAGAGGATGAAAATGTTTTGTTTTTTGAAAAAGATATTAAAACAAAGTTTACGCTTATCATTGTCGGAACTCAACTTGCCGATAAAAACCAGCCTAATTCCCTTAATGTAAAAGTAAAAGAAACATTTTTTGAGAATAATTTACGTGAAGATTTCTTTTACCTGGGTTCTTATAATCTGAGAATTGGTGAAAAGATAGAGCAATTAAATGCTGTAACTCAAACGGGTATTGTTCGCAATTTACTGAAAGAAGGTATTTTACGTATTATTCTGGCTATGGAAATTCAGCAGCATACAGACGATTTAGCAGCCACATCAAGAGATGCCAATTGCCTTACTTTACGGGAAATGGAAGAAATAAAAGAACTTTCAGAAGCTATAAAAGCAAACCCTGAAGAAGCTTTTACCATAAAATCATTAAGCAAAAAATCCGGTCTCTCTCCAAATAAACTGCAGGAAGGTTTTAAGATGATACACAATCGCACCGTGAATGACTACATCACACATATGCGTGTTTTAAAGGCCGAAATCCTGATCAGAACTTCCGACTTAAATATTTCTGAAATCGTGTACTGTATCGGTTTTACCAGCAGAAGTTACTTCTCCAAAATCTTCAAGCAAAAATTCAATTGCAGTCCGAAAGAATATAAATTCAATTTGAATCCGTTGGCTATTACAGCTTAAAAAATAGGTTCAAAGTTACAAAGCAACAAAGGTTCAAGGGTTTTTAGTATACTGCGTAATCAGATATTTTTAAAGGAAAATAAAAACTTTGTCACTTTGCACCTTTGCTACTTTGCAACTAATAGAAAAATACATATATTTGCATAACTAATTATGTAATCAACTATAAAATGGATTTTTTTGATAAAGTAGGCAAGGTGGCTTTAGGAAGCCGTCTTCGATTAATGACTGCTACGATTACCGATGATGCAGCCAAAATCTATGAATTGTATGGCATTACTTTTATGCCAAAATGGTTTCCCGTTTTTTATATGCTGATGGAGGAAAGAGAAATCACCATCACCGAAATTGCTAATGAGATTGGCCATTCACAACCTTCGGTAAGTAAAATTATCCAGGAAATGACGACAGCCGGCCTTGTTCGGGAAAATTTAAAAACAACCGACAAACGCAGAAACAGTGTTGCTCTTACGGAACAGGGTGTATTGCTTTCGAGAGAACTAAAACTGCAGTGGATTGATGTTGAAGCTGCTGTAGAGTCTTTGATAACAGAATCAAACCATAATTTGTGGGCGGCACTTGAAGAATGGGAGTTTTTACTGCAGCAAAAATCACTTTTGAAAAGAGTAATTGAAAATAAAAAAATACGGGAAAGTCAGGACGTTCAGATTGTAGCCTTCGAACCCAAATATCTGGATGCTTTTAAAGCCCTTAATGTCGAATGGATCTCAACCTATTTTGAAATGGAAGAAGCGGATTATAAAGCGTTAGACAATCCAAAGGAATACATTCTGGACAAAGGCGGCAAGATTTTCGTGGCTTTATACCATGATGAGCCTGTCGGCGTATGCGCTATGATCAAGATGAAAGATGAAAATTATGATTTCGAGATGGCAAAAATGGCAGTTTCCCCAAAAGCACAGGGAAAAAATATAGGCTGGTTACTGGGTCAGGCGATTGTAAGCAGCGCAAAAGAACAAGGAGCAAAGAAAATATATCTGGAAAGTAATACCATCCTTAAACCCGCAATTAATTTGTATCATAAACTGGGATTCCAAAAAGTATCAGGACTGGCAACACCTTATAAGCGTTGTAATATACAGATGGAGTTGGTTGTTTAGGTCCAGAGGTTCAAAGGGACAAAGGCTCAAAGCTTTGTACGGCTCAGCGTTTGTCCTTTGCAACTTTTATTATTTATAATATGGAGTTGGTTATTTATATTGAAAGTTATAAATGCTCAAATTTTTTAACCTCTGAGCCTTTGTACCTCTGTAACTTAGTTGCAAAGGTTCAAAGGGACAAAGTTGCAAAGCTTTATACGGCTCAGCGTTTGTCCCTTTGCAACTTTATTATTTAGAATATGGAGTTGGTTATTTATTGAAAGTTATAAAAAATGCTCAAATTTTTAGCCTCTGAACCTTTGTACCTCTGCAACTTTGAACCTTTTTTACCTATGAAACCTGTAATAATCCAAATCCTTATGCTTTTTACCTTCAATAGAACATAAAATCGAATTCATTCCGATAACACTAAAAGTAATTCCGTTTCCTCCGAAACCTAAAACGTAATGCTCGTTTTTATTCGGGTTTGGTTTTCCGAAATAAGGCAGGCCATCCTTGGTTTCACCAAAAGTTCCTGCCCAGGAATAATCGATTTTAAAATCAATATTGGGAAATTTTCTTTGAAATTTTTTCAGTAAAAACTGTTCTTTTTTAGGCAGTAATTTATCACGCTTTTTAGAATCTTTAAATTCTTCATCGCCACCGCCCATAATAATTCGGTTGTCCTGTGTGCCCCGGAAATATAAATACGGGGACGAGGTATCCCAAAACACAGCTTTCTTAAAAGATTTTGGTAAATCGGGAAGATTTTCCGAAGCGATTACATACGTACTTTTCAGGTCAACGATCTTTTCGGTGATGGTTTCGGTACTTTCGTAGCCACTGCAGTACACGATGTGGTCAGCAGTAATAGTATGCCTGTTTTCGGCATGTGCAATAAGTTTTTCCTTTTGATTATGAGTGGATGTAATGTTGGTACGGTCAAAAATCTGCATTCCTTTTTTCTCGCAATACCGTATTAAATCCTGGGCCAGTTTATAGGGATCCATAACTGCTGCAGTTTTAGATTCAATAGCCGCCAGGGCATTGAGCCCTAATTTCTCAAGATCCCATTTTTCCAGCCAGCTTACATCGAAACCACTTTCTTTTCGGCATTTAAATTCAGCTCTCAGGAAAGGAAGATCTTTTTTTAAAGAACAGAAATAAATACTTTTTTTGAATTCAAACTGGCAGTCGCTTTTTATGGTATCGATGATAGTACGCAGGTCAAAAATAGCTTTTTTTCCATTTCTGTAGCTGTCAACGGCGCATTCCAATCCTCTCATTTTTACCAATTCATGCAGGGATACATCTATTTCATATTGAAGCAGCGCGGTACTTGCGGCGGTACTCCCGTTACAAATATCACGGCGGTCCACCATTATTACTTTTTTTCCTTCGTTGATAAGCTTGTAAGCGATCAGGGCTCCGGTAATTCCTGCGCCAATAATTAAAATTTCAGTCTCTAAATCTGAATCTATTGACGGATAACTTATTTCCATTGCATGTTTTAATGGCCAGAAAGTTTCTGTTGAACGTAGCTTCATTTTTTTGTGATGTTTTTGGTACGAAATTTTGTCCTGTTTTTATCTTTTCGTTCATGTTGCTCATGCGCTTCAGCAATAGAATGCGATGTTCTTACACTTTCGTCTTTTTTGGCAAGTTCACTAAGGCGGTGATAGTATTTCTGCACTATAATCATTTCTTCCTCGGTCATGCTTTCAATATCAACCAGACTGTTGCTCGAATATTCGTTTGAAGCTACCAGTTCATTTAATTTCAGCTGTATTGCCAGAGAATCTTTGTTCTGTGCTTTCTGAATTAAAAAGACCATCAGAAAAGTAATAATTGTTGTTCCGGTGTTTATTACCAGTTGCCACGTTTCGGAATAATCGAAAAGGGGGCCACAAATAGCCCATACCACAACAATTAAAAAAGCTGTTAAAAAAGCAGTAGTACTTCCTGCTGCCTTAGAAACACGTGAAGCGAATTTTTCGAATGCACTGGTGCCTTTCTGTTTTTTATTTTTCATTTTATTTAGCTTTTCTTTTTACTGACTTTTTCTTCCCGTATCACTTTATTGTTTTTTTCGTCATAAACGGCGTCGTTTATCTTTTGTCCGGTTTTACTGAAAATCTTGATTTTCGGCTCTTCATGCGTTCCGGTAATGACAATAGGAAATCCGATAAGGCCAAAAAGCGGGAGTCCCAGGCGCATTCGTAAATCCAGTAGTCCGTCAAAACTGGTCGTTCCTTTTATAGTGGGTCTGAAACCTGCTACATTAAAAGTAAAGGGCTCAATGTGAACAAGATTATTATCAATGGTTGAGTTAATTTCAATGCCTTTCATATCAGGATTGTTTAATCCCTTCTGGCCTGTTTGGGAACTTATCCCGTCAAATAATTTCAGTCCTTTTACCTGTACATCACGTAAAGTAATGACTCCGCCACCTTCCAGTGATTCATATATAGGTCCCATGTTTCCGTTGAGGTCACCTTTGATATTGTAGTCTACAGAAATGATTCCCTGCGCTTTTTCGGCAGCACTGACCATCTCATGAAACATCGGAATTTCTTTGTAAGCCCTTTGAACACTGAAATCCTTAGCTGTAAAATGAGCATCAAAATGAGCTGAGGTTGGAGATTCATCCTTGTAGTTGGCATCAACCCCCATAATGCAGTCAATAATGTTGAAAGTGGTTTTTTCTAAATAAAAATTCCCTTTTGTGATTCCGATCTTTCCGGTAAGTTTGTTGAGAACTAAACCATTGTACGCCACTTTATCCACATTTGTTTGAAGTCCGACATTTAAGTTTTTTGGAATAATAACGACACCGCTCATTTTAGGATGATCTTCTTTGGCATAATCCACTTCAATATTACGATCCTTATTCTCTCCCTTCTCCAGCGCCATAAATTCATCGACATTGATGAGTCTGGATTTCATATTAAAATCCCCGCTCAGTGTTCCGTTTGATTCCAGGAAGTAATTAATAGTATTGAGCAGATATCCGTTAATGGCAAAATCTGATTTTCCATAAGAAGCATCAAATTTTTCAAACCACATTTTCTCATTTTGAAAACGAAAATTTCCCTGTTTGATAAAAAAAGCTTTTGGGAAAAGTTCAGAGGTGGCTTTAATGTTTTTAAGGATTATAGTTCCTTTATTGTCTAATTTATCATATTGTCCGTTTGTCGCATAACTTTGTCTTCCTTTTAAGGACAGGTCGGCTTTTGCATAGCCGGTTACATCGACACCTTTTCGGGAAAAGACTTTATAAATGCGTCCCACATTCAGTTCCCCTTTTATTTTAGCATTATAAGCCAAATCACTAAAGTCGGAAAGTGTCGCATTGACATACACAGGATTTCCTTCAAAAGCAAAAGAAGCAGGGGCGACAGAAACGATCAGGTCTTTGAATGTCCCGGCCTTGTTGAGCACATTTGCCACAAAAGTGATATCGGTAATCGGATTTGGATAGGATTCTGTTTTAAGCCAGCCGTTTCGCAGTGAAATTCCGCCAATAGTTTTGGGGAATAATTTTTTTGTTGTACTGAAAGTTCCCCTGGCCTGAATATTGGTTTTTAAGATTCCTTTTAATTCAAGTGAAGTCAGGCCCAGTGCAGCATCAACCGTAGCCAGATCCAAAGCGCCTTTTACACTCGCATTGACATCCATTTCTGTAAAGCCTTTGCTGTGCAGGTACGCTGTGAAATAATCTTTTTCGCCTACTTTAAATTTAAGGGTATTTAAATTAATGAGCAGTTTTTCTACATCAAGTGAAGGCATGATGGCATTCAGGTTCATCTGGAAATCCGTCAGCGGAGCGGGGGCATTTTGATAATTGATGGCACCTTTGTCTATTTTAAGATTAAAAGCCAGATCCGGTTTTAGCTTTTTGGCGACGTTATAATCTCCCTTAAAAGTAAAAAGCAAATCACTGTTGCCCGAGATCTCGGTTTCGTTCATCCACGTTAAATATTCCGGGGGCATTACAGAGAATAAATCTTTTAAGGTCGTTTTTTCGGATGCTGCCTTAATATTGATTTTATATCCATCTCGTAAAATGGTAAACAAACCGGTAAATTGTAGCGGCAGTTTATTTATTTTTAATTCGTTTTTCTGAAGAATAAACGAAAGTGCATGTGTATTGATTCGGGTAATTAAATCAGCACGGACTTCCTTTTTTCTGAGGTAAGCAGTCCGGTTGTAATAAAAATCGACACTGTCAATTTTTGCATCTGTATTTAAATCAAAAATATCTTCGCTTAAATTTCCTTTTCCAATATAATTAAAACCTTTGGCATCTACCAGAATTTTGGCGGAGCGATCGTTGTACTTGATGTGGCAGTCTTCAAAGTCAATTCGTTCCAGTTTGATTGCAGTTCCTTCTTCTGCCTCTTCCTTTTGATTTTTTTTATCTTCAGGAGCGATATAAATATTGTAATTGGCCTGTCCTTTTTGGTTGACCATTACATTTATTAAGGCTTTGGATACGTATAATTTATTGATTTTTACTTCGTTGTCGAAAATCAGTCTTTTAAGGTTGATTCCAAAAGCGACCTGCTCGGCTTTTAATAAAGTATCATTGCCAAAAGGGGCAGAGCCTGTCATCGACAAATCATCTAAGGAGACTGTTAAAGAGGGAAAATGTGTAAAAAAGGAAAGCCGTGATTTCGTAAAATCCAGCCTGGTATCCAAACGCTCATTGGCAATTTTCTTTACTTCGGAAGCGACTTTTCCGGGAAATAAAAGCGGAATCAGGAATAGTAACAGCAGGATTCCTGCTATTACTATTCCTGTTATTTTTAAAAACTTAAGAGCGGTATGTTTGAATGAAAATGGCATGTACAATTGATTTAAAAATTCATATTCAGGATGAAGAGTTATTTAAAATCGAAGGTTTTAATTTTAAAAAGGCGTGAAAAAGTAAAGTTCTGGTACATTCACAAATAACATTTGATAAGTAATTATTTTTTCTCTTTTTGAGCTTCCGCTTTTTTAGCGTCTTCTTCTTTTTGTTTTTCCTCTTTCTCTTTTTGTTCTTTTAGTTTTTCCTCTTTTTCTTTTTCAGCTTTTTCCTGTTGCTCTTCTTTTTTCTCTTTTATTTCTTCCTGTTGTTTCTTTTTTTGTTTCTCTTTTTTCTTATAGTAACCTCTCAGCAGGAAATTGCTTTTTGCGGCTTCCATATTTTCACTAAAACCTTTGGTTCCGCTTTCCAGATTAGAGAGTGTTTTGGAAACGCTGCTGGCCATTTTATCGTCACGGACCAATCTTGCCAAAGCTCCGTTTCCATTATTCATACTATGGCTGAAAATCGCAAGTTCATCGGTTATGACGGCAGCATTATCAACACTTTTTTTAACGCTTTTCATTAAATCCTGCATCTCAATTCCGTTAAGAGAGGCAATTGCACCGTTATTTTCAACGACTTTGGTAGATTTAACTCCCGGAGAAATAGTAAGGACTTTATCGCCCATTAAACCGTCAGAACCAATACTGGCACGGGCATCTGTTTTAATAAATTCGCGAACGTCATCTTTTATAACCATCGAAACCACAACAGAAGAATCGTTTATTAACCTGATTTCTTCAACGGTTCCGATATTAATTCCTGAAAAACGAACGTTATTTCCAACTTCTAAACCGCTGACCGTTTTAAATTGTGATGTGATATGAAATGTTGATCCAAAAAGATTTTTTTGTTTTCCGATAAAGTAAATTGCCATTATAAAAAGCAACAATCCTACTGTTACAAACATTCCCAATTTCCAAGTATATCCAGATTGCTTATCCATGATTTCTATTTTTATTTTTAAATTTTATTCAAAAAAAGAGCGCACCCAGTCGTCTTCGCTTTTTTCCAGTTCTTCGTATGTTCCTTCAGCATGTATTACACCGTCCTTTAAAACCATAATGCGGTCGGCAGTAAGTTTGGCACAGGCCATATCGTGTGTAATAATGATTGATGTGGTTTTTCGTTTGTGTTTTATATCTAAGATCAGTTCACTGATTTCTCTCGATGTTATGGTGTCCAGTCCTGTTGTAGGCTCATCGTATAAAATAATTTCGGGTTTAAGGATTAAAGTCCTCGCCAGACCAATTCTCTTTTGCATTCCGCCCGACAATTCAGATGGCATTTTATTGATGGCATCGCTTAAGCCTACATTATCCAATGCTTCTACAACTTCGGCTTCCACTTCTTCCGGAGTTAAATCCCTTTTGTGTTTTCTTAGCGTAAAAGCTAAATTCTCGCGCACCGACATTGAATCGTACAATGCCCCGCTTTGAAATAAAAAGCCTATTCTTACCCTGATTTCATTCAGGTCTTTTTTACTCAGGTTGAGCACATTTTCATCAAATACTTTAATTTCTCCTTTATCGGGTTCAATTAAACCAACGATACATTTGATGGTTACCGATTTTCCTGAACCTGAACGCCCCAGAATTACCAGGTCTTCGCCCTGATTTACGGTAAGATTTACCCCTTTTAAAATTTTATTATTTTTGCCAAATGTTTTGTGCAAATTTTTGATCTCTATGATGGGAGTTTTACTTTTTGCCTTTGGTTTTTTCTCTGTATTTTTCTCTTCCTTAATCATCGCTAAAAAAATAAGTCGGTTATTTGAACAGCTACCATATCAATTATAAAAATGGCCAGTGAAGCAGTTACCACGGCAGAATTTGCTGCTTTTCCAACACTTTCTGTTCCGTTGGAAGCATTAAACCCTTTATAACAGCCAATCATTCCAATAAAAAAGCCAAAGAAAAAGGTCTTAATAGTGGCCGGAAATAAATCCAGGAATTCCAGTGACTGAAGAATTTGTGTCAGATAACGGTAAAAATTTACATCACCGTGAATGTTAATACCAATGTATCCGCCAACAATTCCGATGGCATCCGCAAAAAAGACCAATATCGGAACCATTAAAGTACAGGCTAAAATGCGGGTTACCACAAGATAATTGTATGGATTAATGGCTGAAACTTCCATTGCATCAATTTGCTCGGTTACTTTCATGGAACCTAATTCTGCACCAATCCCGGACGATATTTTACCGGCACAGATTAAGGCTGTAATTACAGGAGCAATTTCACGGATCAGCGAAAGTGCAACCATTCCCGGCAGCCAGGATTCGGCTCCGAATTTTACCAGAGTCGGTCTTGATTGCAGGGTAAGCACCAGGCCCATAATAAAACCGGTTATGGCAACCAGCGGTAATGATTTATATCCGATAATATAGCATTGCTTCACGAATTGTTTTGCCTCGTAAGGAGGTACAAAAACTTCCTTAAAAAACTGCTTTGCAAACAGTGTTGCATTACCTATCTCTTCGAATGTATTTTTTAAAGTGAGAATCAAAATACTACTGTTTTAGTTAGTTAAATTTTTGAAAATTAATATTTTAACATATCTGTATTTTCCTTTATTATTAGCAATAAAATTACCTTATTAGTTAAGAAAAATTCTTACACAACTTTTTGCGATGTTTATATAATTAACATAACAGTACAATAATTCTAATAAGTCTGCGTTGCCTCAAAAAACTTTCCAAAAACAAAAAATCCCTTTGTATAAAAGGGATTTTAAGCGTAATAACAGCTAATCTGTTGATCTGGTTAAAAGTGTAGTTAAATATATTTTAGGAGTTAATGGCAATATTCGTTTTCGCCTTCATTAACGGGATTACTTTACTGTCCGATAACTTAAGATTTTCCATGATTAATCGGGCAGTCAGAAAACAAACCGTTGATTCGGCACCCTGATTCAGGTTTACATTTTCTTTTTCAAGACCATCATATCCGCCTCCGCTAATCGGGTTGTACATAATCTGGTTGAGGTGATTTTTTCCTAAGAACCAGTTAAAAGCCGTTTTCATCTGTTGTTTGTACTCCGGAGTTTTGAATGCATTATAAAATGAATTCAAAGTCTGGATCGTGTACGATACATCAATTGGCTGTTCTCCGTATTGTTCCGGTTCTGACCCTTTGTGATACCAACCATTGTTTGAAATTACCCTGAAACTGTCGTCGAAAAACATTTTAGAGGATAGGAAATCAAGAGATTCCAACGCCACTTTTTTGTAAATCGGTTTGTTAGTCACTAAATAAGCGTATAACATTGATTCCGGAAGGATTCCGTTACCGTAAGTCAGATAATTTTCAAACCATTTCCAGTCTTTTGTAGCGCAAAGTTCATAATTGGAAAGCAGTTTTGCATTCAATTTATTGATAATGGCGGCAACATATAAATTCGGAACGGTGCTGTGATATAAATACAATCCTTTTGTCGCAAAACCAATCGAACGTGGCGACTGAATAGTTTCGGCCCATTTTAAGGAATTTAATAAACATTTTGAAGCTTTCTTGGTAATGGATTCCGGCAGAATATCGGAATGTGAAACCACTGTACCCAATGCCCAAATGGCACGTGTGTTAGAATCTTCCAGATTTACCTCGGCATTTTGCTCCACATGTTCTCTGTTGTTCTCATCTACATAATTGATGAAATTACCTTTTGGTTTCTGACAACGCTCGATGAAATCCAGGTAAATTAAGATGTATGGTAAATCGTCCTTGTCTTCGGTTAGTTTGTAATGCATACAAAGTGCCACAAGTGCGCGCGCATTATCATCCAGTGTATAACCTGAAGAAAGATCAGGAACAGAAATTTTGCTGAACTGAATCATTCCCAGCTCCGTAGTCATTTTTTTGACGTGAGCCAATTGAATGGAAGGATAGCTGTATTTAATTTCATACGTTTTATCCATCAGTTTTTTATAGGTATTCATGTGGATGATCCCTACATTTTCCCACGAAGAGGCTCTGGTTTTTCTGAAGGAGCTTTTCCCCATTTCTTCTCTTAGATTTTCATCCGAAAGTAATTTAATGGCTGCTTCAGCAAATTGATCTTCATCTCCAATGTCAACCAAAATTCCGGAGTCAGAAGTCAGTACCTCTTTGGTATGCGGAATTTTTGATGCTACAATCGGACAGGCACAGCTCATGGCGTACGAAAATGTTCCGCTTACGGCCTGGTTAGGATCTTTAGAGGTAAACATATAAATGTCAGTTGCTTTCAGGTACTCTAAAAGCTGGTCTGTATCCAGGTATTCGTTTATAAATCTCACATGATCCTGTAAGTTTAAATCGGCTACCATTTCCTCTAACTTGTTTCTGTAGGTATCCACTCCGTTAATAACATTATTAGGATGCGTTTTTCCAATGATTAGGTAAAGCGCATTTGGCGTGTTTTCTATAATTTTAGGTAATGCTTTTAAGCCTGTTTCAATATTCTTTCCTTCACCCAAAAGACCAAAAGTAGACAGTACCAGTCTGTCCTGAATGTTGAATTTTTCTTTTGCTATATAAGGAGGTTCGTAAACAACTACGTGAGTTCCGTGAGGCACACAAGTAATGATATCTTTTGCAATGCCGTAATCTCTGATCAGTATTTCTTCAGATTGGTTGGTCATTACAAAAACAGAATTGCTGTAGTTCAAAAGCAGTTTTACGAAAGTTTTCAATTCATCATTTGGATTCGGGATCACACTGTGAAAAGTATAAGTCACGGGTTTTTTGATCTCGTTAAGAAAATCCAGCAGATGATCTCCGTAATTTCCTCCGAACAAGCCAAACTCATGCTGGATATGAACTAGTTTTACACTGTCGTCCTTGTTTATTTTCTGAGCAACTGAAGTATATTCTTCTCTGTTTTTTGTGTTTAAGGTAAAGGCCTGTTTTGATTTTGTATTTGGTTTGTCGACCAGTTCACAAATTTCACAAGTAACCGATTTACCAAAAACATCGGTAATTCCTTTGATTGTATCCTGCGTATAAGTAGCTATTCCACATTGTGTTGGTGGGAAAGTAGATAGAAAAACTATTTTTGATTTAGTTGATATTGCTTTCATTGGGATTATTTTTTAATTCGTTTAATAAATCTTTAAAGGTTCAGAGGCACCCCATTCTTGGCATCGGTTTTAAAACAGCTGTTGCATTTAACGTATTGTTTTATAGCCAATTCCATTTTTGTGGCTTTTAATTTAATAATGATTAAAATTAAAACTAAGCCAAAGCCACGATTAATCCAATCCACTAAAAAATTAACTCTAAAGCGTTTACATGGGAATTCTGTAAGGCAAAAAGAGAAATTCTGATAATCCTGCCGAATTTTAAGAATTATTGTGTTTAATAGTTGATTGCGATAAAAAAAAAACGGATTGAGTTAAACGAAGCTGTTTTTTAAAATGAAATTTGATATAACAAATCAGACCTCATAAGTCATTTTATAAACTAAAAAAACAAATCATATGTTACGTTGGACAGTCATTTTTATTATTCTTGCTATAATAGCCGGAATATTTGGCTTTGGTGGAATTGCCGCCGGAGCAGCTAGTATTGCAAAAGTTTTATTCTTCATATTTTTAGTGTTATTCGTTATCTCATTAATAAGCGGAAGAACAAAAGTTTAGTGATAATTCATTAACCTTATAAATTAAAAGCGTCGTGAGTTTTACTTACGACGCTTTTAATTTTTTGTAAAATGGGAGAATTAGATAATTAGATAATTTGATAATGGGATAATTTTACCGAAAACTGTGACTGTGACTGAAAACTGCGACTGAGACTAAACTCCCCCTCATGCTATCACCATCTTCGAAATTTCCTGCAGCTGACTTAAATGTCTTTTGATATGAATGAGCGCAAAGCTTACCCATTCGTACAGGGTGAATTTGCCAAATCCGGGAACTTCAGAGTCCAGAGCGGTTAAGGTTAAATCATACTTTTCGGAAACAGTCAATAATTCTTTTTCTATTTTTAATAAGGATAGGGTCAGTGAATTTTTGTTGTATGTTATATCCGGTGGAATAATGTATTCCGGGGATTTCATTTTTATGTCATAATTAAAGAAAAGCGTTTCTATCTCTTTTATCTTTTCGTCTGGCTTTCTGGAGGTTTTCTCAGTTTTTCCTGCACACATTTCCGGAAATCCGGAACATCCCATAATCAAGTGCTGTATGACTTGCCCGGCCGTCCAGCTTCCTTCAAAAGGGATCGTATTTAATTCTGTTTCAGAAAAAGAACCAAGTTTATGGTTTAGCTCTTTGAAGGTTTCGATTATATCTTTTTGAATTTCTGTTTTCATTTTTTTCTGATTTAGAAATTATTTTTTTACAGCTGTAATCCACCAGACATTACCAAACGGATCCGTTACCCCACAGGCTCTGCCATAATCCTGATCACCTGGCGGCATAAGAACTGTTGCACCGGCTTGTACTGCTTTTTCAAAAGTTGCATCGGCATCCGGTACGTATACAAATAAGTTTGCCGTTTGTTTTTTCCAGTCCTCAGAGGCGTCTGTAACCATCATAGTACTTCCGTCAATACGTATTTCGGCATGCATTACAGTTCCGTCGTCCCGAAGCGATTGCTGACCGGATGTTTCGGCCTTAAAAACATTTTTGGTAAAATCTATAAATTGTAATGCGCCCTCTAAAATTAAATAAGGCATTATGGTCTGATGGCCGACAGGTAATTTCATAGTTATAGCATTAAGGATTAACAACAGGTAACGTTTTAAATGAGTGTTTAAAAGCACGATTTGGTAAGTTATAACAATACTTCACATTGATATCCATACGAGTTAAGAACTTCAATTATTCTTTTGTTTGAAATAGAGACTGCATGAATTCTCAAAATTTTATCGCAATCTTCAAGGTCAAAATTAATGACGCTGTTTGGAAAATGTTCAAGAAGCTTCATCACAATCATTTTTGACTGCTCCGTTTCCTGAACATTTGTTTTAAAAACTTCGATCATTGTCTGGAAGTTTATAACGCGATATTTTTATGTCGCTCAATTTTATGATAGTAGAAATAAGAAATCAGCAGGATAACCAGAATGATTAATGGGAAAAACGACTGAAATCCAAATCCGTCTACTGCAAAATGGCTTATGGAGGCAAATAAAAAGTCAAAAGTAAAACCGGCATATGCCCATTCCTTGATTCTGTTTGGCACTTGCGGAATAACCAGCGCCAAAACACCCAGTACTTTAAAAACCACCAAAGCATTACCGAAATATTCCGGATAGCCTAAGTGCCTGATCCCTTCTTTTGCCAGTTCGGACTGGGAAGTAAGAGCCGGCATCACGCCTTCAAATAGAAAAATAATAATAGTGGTAATCCAGAAAATAATTTTTGCTTTCTTCATTGGTTTGTTTTTTAAATAGTTAAGTTAAATATTTAATACAAATCTACTATTGTTATTCTTTTTTCGAATACGTATTTGCGACTATTTTAGGGGCATTTAAGACAGTTTTTTTTGAAGGTGCAAAGGTTCAGAGTTTCAAAGGTTCAGAGGTTCGGGGGCGCTGAGTTGGAATTTGTAATCTGGATTTTTTTTTGAAGGTGCAAAGGTTCAGAGTTGCAAAGGTTCAAAGGTTCTGGGGCGCTGAGTTGGAATTTGGAATTTGTAACCTGGAATTTTTTTTGAAGAGGCAAAGGTTCAGAGTTGCAAAGGTTCAAAGGTTCGGGGGGCGCTGAGTTGGAATTTGGAATTTGTAACCTGGAATTTTTTTTGAAGTTGCAAAGGTTCAAAGGTTCAAAGGTTCAAAGGTTCGGGGCGCTGACTTGGAATTTGGAATTTAAAATTTGGAATTTTTTCTAAAGTTTGGAATTTAATTAAAAAATATAATTTTTGATGACAAACAAATCTTCAAAGCCCAATCGCGTATAAATGTCTTTCCCCATTGCGGAAGCCTGCAGTAAAGCATACTCGGCTTTAAGATCGATGGAAAGATTAAGGGCAAATTTCATAATTTCTTCGGCAAAACCTTTTCGTCTCATTTCCGGAATTACTCCGACACCGTGAATTCCAATAGTGTTTCCGGTTTGAAATAACATGCAGGTTCCTATGGGTTGCTTATCCAGTGAAAATAAATAAAATTGAACCTGATGGTAATTTTCAACC
This sequence comes from Flavobacterium sp. ENC, assembly GCF_020991415.1. Lineage (GTDB taxonomy): Bacteria > Bacteroidota > Bacteroidia > Flavobacteriales > Flavobacteriaceae > Flavobacterium. The sequence continues at coordinate 146,137 of NZ_JAJMOY010000006.1, forward strand.
AGAATTTCTTTACTAATGACATAACCAAAAGCGTTCGGATATAAATCTGCCCAGATTTCGGCGTCGTCTTTAGTAGTAACCCTTTTGAAAACTAAATTGGACTCGTAGCTAAATTTTTGATCTAGTTTCAAAACCATGGCCACTTGTTCTGTTTTGACCGTCAGTCCTTTGTCTTCCAGAATTTTATCTGAGTTGCTGTGATGGATATCAAAATAGGGAAGGACCAGACCTGGATTCTCCTGCATAATTTCGATTGCATTTTCGGCATCGCTTTCTGAAATATCGGTACGAAACCATAACTTGTTGGGCCAGCCTGAATTTTCGATTTGGCAGTATTCTAAATTTTCATTTTTATGATAGGATTCAAAAGGAGTTCCAACCGTTTTCCATAAACCGGTCAGGTTATCAATATTCTCGCGGATCAGAGTGCTATTTTTCATTTCGTAATAAATTATAGCGTAAAGGTAAGTTTCGTTTTTGTCTAAAACCTTTACATATGTTGATTAGAAATCTTTTTCCAGACTTTTTCGGATCCGGCTTAATTGGGTTGGCGTGATCCCTAAATGCGAAGCGATATGGAGCAGGGGAATCCGGTTCGAAATATCGGGATGCTTAGAGAGAAACTGAAGATATCTTTCAGTGGCATTTTCCATAACTAAAGAGATTTCCCTTTGTTCTTTTTCGATCACCCAGTTTTTTTCCAGATAAGCGATATAGAAATTTTTAAGATCGTCCTGTTGAAAAATCAGTTCGCGGTATTTTTGGTAATCAATTCGGATAAGAACCGCATCTTCAAGGGCTTCTATCGAAAAATCCGAAGGGATTTGCTGTAAGGATGAAGCTTTAGAGCCTGCAAACGAACCTTCAGTAAAAATATTTTTGTTGTAAATGTTTCCTTCTTTGTCGGTAATATAAGCCCGTAAAATGCCTTTGCAGATAAAATAAAGTTCTTTGGCTATTTGACCATTTCTTAAAAGTAATTCTCCTTTTTTGACTGACTGAAATGCTATGATGTTTTCAATCAATTTCCAGGATTTATCAGAGACAGGAGCGTAGCTGTTAAATTCTGTTTTTAAGTTTTGAAGGTGTTTATTTTGGTCGATTGACATTTGAAGAAGTTTTTTTACGTATCAAAAATAAAGAAATAATATTTAGTTGGGCTTCGATTGTCAGTCTGAGCGAAGTCGAAAACCCGCAATGTGAGTAACCACCGTTCCTTCGACTTCGCTCAGGATGACACACGTGATTTTGATTGCAGCGTTTCTGATGTGATCCTTCGTTCCTCAGGATGACAAAATTGTGTTGAAAAACCGTATTTAATTGAAGTTTCGATTGTCAGTCTGAGCGAAGTCGAAGACCCGCAATGTGAGTAACCACCGTTCCTTCGACTTCGCTCAGGATGACACACGTGATTTTGATTGCAGCGTTTCAGTTGTGATCCTTCGTTCCTCAGGATGACAAGATTGTGTTGAAAAAACGTATTTAGTTGAGCTTCGATTGTCAGTCTGAGCGAAGTCGAAGACCCGCAATGGAGTAACCACCGTTCCTTCGACTTCGCTCAGGATGACACACGAGATTTTGATTGCAGCGTTTCTGTTGTGATCCTTCGTTCCTCAGGATGACAAAATTGTGTTGAAAAAACGTATTTAATTGAAGTTTCGATTGTCAGTCTGAGCGAAGTCGAAGACCCGTCATCCGCGTGCCCTGTCAACAGCAAAAAAAAAACGCTGCAGAACCGAAATCCTGCAGCGTCACTCAAATAAATAATTAAAAAACGGGTATTATCTCCAACCTCCGCCCAATGCGCGATATAACTCGGTATTGGCAGCTAATTGTTCTCTTTTTAAGTTAGCCAGTTCTAATTCACTTTGCAATAAATTAGCCTGTGCCGTGATGACTTCCAAATATTCGGCCATTCCGTTTTTGAATAACAGATTCGAATTTTTGATGGCCAGCTGTAATGTTTTGACACGTTCCTCAAGAAAAGTTTTTTGTTGTTCCAGTTTCTCCACTTTCACCAAAGCATCAGATACTTCGCTGACAGCTACCAGAACAGCTTGTCTGAAACTCAAAACCGCTTTTTCTCTTTCGGCTTTTGCAATATTGTATTGTGTTCTTACTCTTTTGTTATTGAGTAAAGGCTGGGTTAAACCTCCTGCAACAGTTCCGAATAAAGAAGCCGGAATGTTGAACCAGTTACTGGTTTCGAAAGAATTCACGCCGCCCTGAGCCGTAATCTTAAGGGATGGATACAAGTCGGCTTTTGTAATTCCAACATTGGCATTGGCTATTTTTAAAGCTAATTCGGCACTTTTTACATCTGGTCTTCTGCTTACTAGTGAAGACGGAATTCCGATTGCGGTATTGTTTTTTACTTCAATTGAACTTAAAAGAATACTTCTTCTTTTAGCATTCGGAAAAGATCCTGTCAATACACTTAAAGCATTTTCCTGAATCGCAATATTTTGTTCCAATAGAGGAACCAGTTGCGCTGCAATTAACTTCTGTGCCTCTGATTGTTGAATGGCCAATGAAGTAACCTGTCCGGCATCGTATTTTAATTTGATGATGTTTGTGGTACTGTCATTCAATTGTACATTTTTCTTAGCGATTTCCAATTGCGCATCCAGCATCAAAAGATTGTAATATCCTTTAGAAACATTGGCTACAATAGTAGTCTGCAATGCTTTTTTTACTTCTTCCGATTGCAGGTAACTGGCGAAAGCCCCTTTTTTCTGACTACGGATTTTACCCCAGATATCAGCTTCCCAGGAAAGTGTCGCTCCGGCAGAATAATCGTCAATGTGTTTCTGTCCTAAAGCCTGACTCAGGTTTTTTCCTGTAAAACTATTGTCAGACGGATTACTGGTACTTGCTGTTACGGATAAATTTACCTGAGGAACATTGTTCCATTTCGATTGTGTGAATCTGTACTGTGCAATTTCGATGTTTTTAACAGCGATTTGTAAATCATTATTTCGGGTCACTGCACTATCGATTAATTCGATAATATCTTTTTCCGTAAAGAAATTTTTCCACTCCACATCGCCGATACTTGTTGTGTCGTTTGAAACCGATGCACTCCTGAAATTTTCAGGAAATGCATCTTTTGGAGTTTCAATATCCTTCGAAACCTTACAGGATATTACTGTAACGATCAGGAAAGCGACCATCACGATTTTGGTTATATACTTTTTCATTTTATATGTTGTCATTAAATTTCTTTACAAGTATCTTTTCTGGTGTCAAGATCTCTTGAAATTTTATAGGATATGTAAGCGATGCCCGTAATAATGGTCACCAGTATTGTCGTTATATAATTTTCCATTTTTTATTTTTCTTCGTTATGAATTACAGCTATCGGTTTTCCGGTAACTTTTTCTTGTAAATACTGGAATACGATGAATAAAACAGGGATGATAAACAAGCCCAGAATTACTCCCGAAATCATACCTCCGGCGGCACCAATACTAATTGAGTGGTTACCCTGAGCCGATGGGCCTTTGGCACTCATCATCGGAATCAATCCAACAACGAAAGCTAATGATGTCATGATAATCGGACGTAAACGCAGTTTGGCGGCATCTATGGAAGCTTTGACCAATGCCTGACCTGATTTTCTTTTTTGTACCGCGAACTCGACGATCAGAATCGCATTCTTGGCGAGCAGTCCGATAAGCATTACCAGTGCAACCTGTACGTAAATGTTATTTTCGATTCCGGTTAAACCAATCGCTACGAATACTCCAAAAATACCTGCAGGAATGGATAAGATTACGGCCAGAGGCAAAATGTAACTTTCATATTGTGCAGCAAGTAAGAAATAGATGAATATCAGACACAATAAGAAAATGGTTGCCGATTGCCCTCCGGAAGAAATTTCTTCACGGGTTTGTCCTGAGAACTCATAACTGTACCCTGCAGGTAATTGCTGTGCTGCCACTTCTTCAATCGCTTTGATGGCATCTCCCGAACTAAATCCCGGTTTTGGAATCGCATTGATTGAAATGGAGTTGAACAGGTTATATCTTGAAGCGGTTTCCGAACCGTAAATACGGGTTAGTTTTACCAAAGTATTGATCGGAACCATTTCTCCGTTTTTGTTTTTGACAAATACACGGTCAATAGCGGACGGATCTGCTCTGTCGGCAATATCTGCCTGAACTACCACTCGGTAATATTTACCAAATCGGTTAAAGTCGGAGGCTTGTGCACTACCAAAATAAGCCTGCATCGTCTGAAGTATATCTTTGACTTTTACGCCTAACTGATCGGCTTTCTCATCGTTGATATCCAATTGTAATTGTGGATAATCAGCTTTGAAACTGGTAAAGGCTACAGCAATTTCCGGACGTTTCATTAATTCTCCAATGAACGTTTGTGAAATTCCGCTAAACTTATCCAGTTTACCGCCGGTTTTATCCTGTAGTACTAAATCCAAAGCTTCAACATTACTAAAACCCGGTACGGTTGGGAAACTGAATACGAAGAAACTTCCTCCTGAAATCGCGCCTAATTTGCCACGAACCTGATTCATGATTTCGTCGATATTTTTGATATCCCCACGTTCTTCATTTGGTTTCAGCAATACGAAAACAACTGCTGAAGAAGGACTTGTAGAATTCGTCAATAAGTTGAAACCGGATATTGCCGTTACAAATCTTGAAGCATCAAGACCTCTTAACGTATTTTCTGCCTGCGTCATTACTTTCTGGGTTCCATCAAGTGATGTTCCTGAAGGCGTATTCACCGCAATCGCAATAAATCCCTGATCTTCTGTCGGAATAAATCCGGCAGGAGTTGTTTTAACCATTACAACTGTAGCGAAAGTAATTAAAGCCAAACCTCCTAAACTCACCCATTTGTTACGGATTAAGAATTTTAATCCACCCACATAACGGTTGGTTAAAGCATTGAAACTGTTGTTAAATCCCGTAAAGAATTTTTCTTTGAATCCTTGTTTAACATATGGAGTTTCTCCGTCGTGTGCCGCATGATTATCTTTTAAGAATAAAGCGGCAAGGGCAGGGCTTAATGTAAGGGCATTTACAGCTGAAATTACAATTGCAATGGCCATTGTGAAAGCGAACTGGCGGTAGAATACACCGGTCGAACCTTCCATAAAACCTACCGGCAGGAATACAGCAGCCATTACCAGCGTAATCGAGATAATAGCACCCGTAATTTCGTGCATTGCTTCATGAGTTGCTGCTTTTGGAGACAGATGTTTATGCTCCATTTTAGCATGCACGGCCTCGACGACCACAATAGCATCATCGACCACAATACCAATCGCCAGGATTAAAGCAAAAAGTGTCAGAAGGTTAATCGAGAATCCGAATAACTGCATGAAAAAGAACGTTCCTAAAATTGCTACCGGAACAGCAATCGCCGGGATTAATGTCGATCTAAAGTCCTGAAGGAAAATAAATACCACAATAAATACCAAGATAAAAGCTTCAATCAAAGTATGCTCCACCTGCTCAATAGACTGATCCAAAGAAACTTTTGTACTATAGAAAATATTGTGTTTTATTCCCGAAGGAAAATCTTTTGAGGCTTTAACCATCAATTTGTTGATCGCAACCTGAATATCATTAGAGTTCGAACCTGCCAATTGGATAATACCAATTACAACTCCTTTTTTACCATTAAGACGTGTTAAACTGTTGTACGAGTAAGCACCAAGTTCTACTCGCGCCACATCTTTCAGGCGAAGCACCGAACCATCAGCATTCGAACGAATGGCAATGTTTTGGTAATCTTCCGGTTTCGTTAATTTTCCTTTGTATTTAATAACGTATTCGAAAACTTCTTTACTTCTTTCTCCAAATTTACCCGGAGCAGCCTCTAAACTTTTGTCCTGAATAGCGGCCATCACTTCATTTGGCGTAACATTATGAGTCGACATTTGTGTAGGGTTTAACCAGACACGCATGGAGTAATCTTTAGTACCACCAAAAATAGCAGCCGAACCTACACCCGGAATACGTTTGATTTCAGGAATAATATTAATTTGTGCATAATTGGCAACAAAAGTCTGGTCGTATTTGGCTTCGTCTTCGGTATACATACCGATTGCCATAATAAAACTGTTTTGTTGTTTGGCCGTGATGACACCTTGCTGTACCACCTCTGAAGGCAGCTGGCTGGTAGCCTGTGCAACCCTGTTCTGAACGTTTACAGCAGCCTGATCGGCATCTGTACCCAGTTTGAAGAAAACTGTAATTGCTAAAGTACCGTCATTACTGGCTGTTGAACTCATGTATGTCATGTTTTCAACCCCGTTTATAGATTCTTCCAGAGAAGGGGCTACAGAACGTAAAACCGTTTCTGCATTCGCTCCCGGATAAACCGCCGTTACCAAAACTGATGGCGGCGCAATATCAGGAAACTGTTGTAAAGGCAACTTTGTAAGTCCAAGTACTCCCAGGATCACCAGTAAAATGGAGATAACGGTTGCCAGTACGGGTCTTTGTATAAATATTTTGAACATTTTCGTAAAAATTATTTTTTGTTAGTTATTTGTGCAACCTTGGCAGATTTCTCAGGCTGAATCAACTGACCTTCCTGAAGTTTGTCGATACCGCTCAATACAATCTGGTCACCCGATTTTACACCATCCTTAATAAGATAGTTGGTACCGCTTTTACCGATTACGGTAATTGGCATTTTGGTTACTTTATTGTCAGTTCCTACAGTAAAGACGAAAACTTTATCCTGCATTTCAATCGTAGCCGACTGCGGAACCAAGATAGCATCGTCATGCTGAAGTCCTAATCTAATTTTACCCGTATTTCCAGAACGTAAAGTTCCGTTTGCATTTGGGAAAGTAGCTCTTAAGGTAATAGCACCGGTAGTTTTATCAAACTGACCATCCACCATATCAATTTTTCCGGTTTGCGGGTAGGCATTGTTATCGGCTAATATTAAAGAAACCGGAGGTAATTTTTTGATTTTATCTCCAATGCTGTTTCCGGCATATTGCGATTTAAAGTTGATGAAATCTGTTTCACTTAAAGAGAAGTAAGCAAAAACTTCATGTACATCAGAAAGCGTTGTTAAAGCTTCAACATCTGTGGCAGAAACGAGGCTTCCTTGTTTTTTAGGCAATCTTCCAATGTAACCGCTTACAGGAGCTGTAACATTCGTATAACCTAAATTGATTTTAGCTGATGCTACCATTGCTTTTGCCTGCTCGATGTTGGCAGCGGCAATTTTCTGAGATGCTTTTGCCGTTTTCAGCTGATAGTCGGAAACTACTTTGTTTTGTACTAAAGGAGTCAATTTATCTACTTCTAACTGAGCGTTGATCAAAGCAGCTTCATAAGCGTGAAGGCTGGCCAAAGCATTGTTTAACTGCTCACGGAAAGGACGTTCGTTTATTTTGAATAAAGTCTGACCTTTAGAAACATAAGCTCCTTCATCTACCAGGACGCGGTCTAAGTTTCCACTTACCTGTGGACGGATTTCTACATCTACAGTTCCTTGTATAGCAGCAGGATATTCAGCATCAGTAGTTGTGTTAGCACTTGTGATTACCGAAACAGGTAAAAGCGGTGCAGGTGCAGCAGCTGGTGCCTGGGATTTATCAGCACAACTACTCAGTACCAGTGCCAGGATAAAGCTGGTTATAATTACGTTTTTCATTTTAATATTGGTTTTAATTTGTTGGACATTCTCGTTTTTTAAAAATTTATTTTGGGTATTATCTGAATTCATTTCTAAGGTTATTAAATTTTCTAACATCGTTAAGTAAGTTGGTGTTAAATTCCATATATTCTTTGCTTGCTAAATCTATTTCATAATAGGTATTAAATTATTTATCACTGTTAAGTAATGCAGAAAAAAAGCCCTATATTACTCTATTAAATTTTCTAACACTGTTAAGTAAAGTAGTAAAAAAATAGTTTGCTAAATTACCTATTAAATCATTTATCACTGTTAAGTAAAAATGAAATTTTTTTTATTGTATTGATTTTATGATACCACTAATGGCATCTTTTAAGATTTGTGCATTGATAGTTGCCATGATATCACTTTTGTTAATGATGTTAATGGCAATTAAACCATGAATAACAGAAAAGAAAGTAAAATACTTTTGTTTGATGATTTCTTCACTTGGATTGCTGTCTTTCATAATTTCAGCAATAACGGAAGTAAATAATTTATATGGTCTTTCCTGAGCCGAGCATTGTTGGGAACAACAGTTCATTTGTACCCCAAACATTACCTGATACATTTCGGTATCTGTAAAGGCGAAATCCCAATACGCCATCCACATGGCTTCTAACTGTTCTTCCGGTTTTTCAAATTTATCCTGGGCTTCCTGCAGTTCTTTTGCTAACTTAATAAAACCTTTTCCTGTTAGTTCATTTAAAATTGCTTCCTTATTCGAAAAGTATTCATAGATGATAGGAGCAGTGTATTCAATCTTGTCAGCAATCTTTCTCATACTCAGACCCTGCCATCCTTCTTCTTTGACGATAGCGTAAGCAGCCTCAAGAATGTTAGTTCTTGTCTCTTCTTTTTGTCTTAAAATACGATCTTTACTTGCCATTTTGATTAAGTATTAAATTGTTTAACACCGTTAGGCAAATGTATGGCAGTTTTTCTGATTATCATATAATTTCATTATAATATTTTCTTATTGTGGTATAGAGTGAGATGAGAAAGCTTGGAAAGCCTTATAAATAGGAGTTTGTATAAAAAATAATATTTTGAGGACAAGCAATTGAAATGTAAATTTCGGCACAAATTCATGTCCTCAATATGATTTTTAAGGAATGTTTATTGATTAAAAAGTTACAAAAGAAGTTTATCTACTTAACATAGTTTGGTGACACACACATTTCCCAGTAACTTACAATTGTTTTGATGGTTTGCTTTATCTCTTTATAGTCCGAAGGTTTAACAAAAAATCCCTGAATAGATTTTGAATAAGCATCAATAACATGCTTTTGTTCTGCACTCGTAGAAAAAAATAAATACGGAATTGATTTCAGTCTTAAATCTTCATTTTCATGAATTTTTTCCCGTAATTCCATACCGCTTAACTTGGGCATATTGATATCAGAGAAAATAATAAAAGGCTCAATATCTGTAGAGGTCAGGTACTCTAAAGCTTTTTCGCCTTCAGCAAAAAAGATGATTTCATTTTTATAATTAAGCTCTGTAAAAATATCAGTTAAAATTTCCTGATCATCTAAATCGTCTTCTATAATAATAATCGGCCCGCCTTTGTTCATTTGGTGTTTTTGGTGAAGGTAGTTTATTTAATTGAGTACACAATTTTTATAATTTGTGCTTTATTCATTAAAATATTCAATCAACACTTTATCTTCATCTACAATATGATCTGTAATGTGGAATACTTCCTTGATCCAAGGATGATTTAACGCATCTTTCCTGTCTAAAATAATTCCAAGTAAATCTTGCTGCCACTCTGATTCATCTTTATCCATTAAACCTACCTCATAATTATTATCATTGGTCCAGATTCTAAATGGAAATGCAAATCTATTTTTAGGATAATCTGTTCCCCAGTCACCAATACTAATTATTCCGGTTACAAATTTATCATTATGCCCTTTCGTAAATTTTAAATAATAAACAGCAAATGCATCTTCATCTTTAAAAACAAATCGAGTGAGTCTAATAATCTCATTATTGCAGCAATTGCAAACTTCTACATTAGGCTCTTCAAATTCAATTCTGATCATTTGGTTTTGATTTTTAAGTAAAGATAGTACATCACTAGAGTTAAAGCGAAGTTATGAAAAAGATTGAAGAGAAGAAGTCTTTGTGGATAGCTAACGATTACTACTTTATTCCAAATGCTAACTTTTGAAGCTGTGACAAAATAATAAAAAGAAAAAATTTGTCACATTTTCATCAAAGGGTTAATATTAAAATTGCCTGGAAACAGCTTTTATATTCACTAAAAATGGAAGATATGAGTACAAACACTTTTTCAAAAGAAGCTGAAGCAAGGCTAATTGATTTTTTTCACCACACCATAGCACCGAAGGATATGGCTAAGGTAATCCGACAGGTAAATTATACACTCGCCTTAGGTGTGATGCGGGAAAAGGAAACTCGCCAAAACGGAATTGAAAACAACTTTTACTGGCTGAATGAATTAGCCGAAATTTTAAATCCTTATCTGGAGGCTGAATAAGGTTTTTTCTTTGGTATTATTTTTAAAATGAGAAACCTCGATCTTTAATATGGTCGAGGTTTTTTGGCAAATTATATATTTGTTTTTTATTATTGAATGCAGCGCAAGAAATAGCTACTAAATAAATGTTTAGAAAATCATTTTAAACAGTATCAATTTTTTAATAGCCTCCTGCTTTAGCTGGAGGTTTATAACGAAGTAGTAAAAAGGCTTTAGCCAAAATACGCGCATTTGGCTAAAGCCCTGATTCACAACATACAAAATCCCTTCAGCTAAAGTTGGAGGCTATTGAACCTTTTGAAACTTAAAAAAGGATAAAACTTAAATTTTCTTTTATCACTTATCTGGTAGAAAAAAAAATTACTAGTATCTCCGAAACGAGAATCCAATCTTTGTCGAGCCACTTGCGAAGATTTCTCCTTCGTCGAAATGACAAACATTGAGAATAAAAACTTTGTGTCTTTGCGGGATTATTTCTGTTTTCATAATCCTTCGACTTCGCTCAGGGTGACAATTGGGGTTTGAGAAATAAGCTTAAAACTTTGCGACTTTGCGCCTTTGCGTGATTTTTCTAAAATTGCTCCATTTGTTTATTTATTTTCTGTTTTCATAAGCCTTCGACTTCGCTCAGGGTGATAATTGTGGCTTGAGGAATAAGCTTAAAACTTTGCGACTCTTATATAAAATGTTTAAGAAAATCATTTTAAACAGTATCATTTTTTAATAGCCTCCTGCTTTAGCTGGAGGTTTATAACGAAGTAGTAAAAAGGCTTTAGCCAAAATACGCGCATTTGGCTAAGGCCCTGATTCACGCCATACAAAATCCCTTCAGCTAAAGTTGGAGGCTATTGAACCTTTTGAACCTTAAAAAAGGATAAAACTTACATTTTCTTTTATCACTTATATGATAGAAAAAACTTTACTAGGTAACTCCGCAACGAGAATCCAATCTTTGTCGAGCCACTTGCGAAGATTTCTCCTTCGTCGAAATGACAAACATTGAGAATAAAAACTTTGTGTCTTTTGCGGGATTATTTTTGTTTTCATAAGCCTTCGACTTCGCTCAGGGTAACAATTGGGGTTTGAGGAATAAGCTTAAAGCTTTACGTTTTTGCGCCTTTGCGTGATTTTTCTAAAATTGCTCCCACTTGTTTGTTTATTTTTTGTTTTCATAAGCCTTCGACTTCGCTCAGGGTGACAATTGGGGTTTGAGGAATAATCTTTAAGCTTTGCGCCTTTTGCCTTTGCGGGATTTTTCTAAAATTGCTCCACTTGTTTATTTATTTGTGTTTTCATAAGCCTTCGGCTTTGCTCAGGTTGACAATTGGGGTTTGAGGAATAAGCTTAAAACTTTGCGTTTTTGCGCCTTTGCGTGATTTATTCAAAGCTGTTTTAAAAAACGGAATAGAAACTTTGTGAATCTCCGCGCCATTTCGCGAATCTCTGTGAAACCTTCCATGAAAAAAGGGCGATACATATAAAGTATCGCCCTTTCAGGAAAATTGTAATCTGCATTTTAAGATTAGTTTTTAAAATGCAGCTATGTACATTATGAATTATTTTACAATAATTTCTTTGTTTAAATATTGATCTCCAACCTGGAAAACAAAAAAGTAAACCCCTTTAGACCAGCTGGATACTTCTACCTGAGTAGGATTCGCTATAGTTTTTACCAAAGCACCCGTAGAAGAATAAATTTTTACTACATCGATAGGATCCGGAGAACTAATAGAAACCGTGTGGCTTGCAGGATTTGGATAAACTTTGATGGTATTATTTAAAACAACATCATTCAGACCCAGATTGTATTTACAATCAATACTGAAATTTACAGTTTTATCGTAAACCCATGTTGTAGTTCTAACACTATTCAGATCATCAACCTGTATACAGCTTAACTCCGCGTTTCCACTGGCTTTCATTAAATTAAAGAAAAGTGTTTTTCCGTTGTCCAAGTTCAAAGACCTAAGTTTATTAGCTCTGCAATCAATAGAAGTTAGTTTCACATTTAAACTAATATCAATATCCACAATTTTATTATTCTCGCAACCAAGATCGTAAAGCGCTAAATTTTTAGATAAATCTAATGCGGTAAGCAGGTTTGATCCTGTTCTTAATCTTTCCAGTTTAGTATTGTTAGCAAGATTTAATGAGGTAATTTTATTAGTCCCACACTCCAACGTTTCTAAATTCACAAGTGCTGACGTATTCAACGCAGTTAAATAATTTCCAACAGCATATACTGATTCCAGTTTTGTATTACTGCTTAAATCTAAAACCGTTAAGTTGTTATAATTGGTATTTAATCCGGTAAGGTTTATAAAAGCTTCAATTCCGGATAAATTTGCAATTGATGACCAGCTGCAATCCATATATCCTGTAAACGCTTCCGCTTCGGTTTTGCTTATTTCAGCATCAGCATCTGTGTTAATTTCTGTTTTTCCAACTAAAAAGGCTTTGAATTTTGCATCCGGGATTGTAATGTTCTGCGATTGTACTGCTGAAATTGCCAGTAAAAGAAATGTAGAAAGAGTAATTTTCATTTTCATAGAAATGTTTTTAGGATTAAATTTTGTACCGCAATTTAGAAATTTTAACAGTATAAAAAAATGTTAATTAAAGAATTTATACAAAGTTTCCTTACAATGTAATATGCTTTAAAGAATAGTTATTTGGATTTTTTTTCTTTCAAAAAAAAAGATATTTTTTATAGGAAAAACGTTTAAAAAAAGGGTTGTATTGCAGGAAATAACAACTAAATAGATTTTAAGAAAAGATCCAAGTGCTTTAACTATTTTTATGAATAGGTTTCTGCTTGATCTCAATATGGAAGTTTTTGGCTAAAGCCTTTTTTACTGCCTTATTATAAACTATTGAAGTGATTTAATAACTTAAGATTTTGGTTTCATAAACCTCCGACTTCGCTCAGGTTGACAATCGGGTACCATTATAGGAATGTTTAGGTTTTGGTTTTATAAGCCTTCGACTTCGCTCAGGGTGACAAATAGGGATCGAGAAATAATTTTAAACTTTGCGCCTTTGCGTCTTTGCGTGATTTTTTCAAAGTTACTTTCATGATCTTTCGAATTTGCTCGGATTGACAATCGGGTACCATTATAGGAATCTTTAGGTTTCATAAGCCTTCGACTTCGCTCAGGGTGACAATCGGCGTTTGAGGAATAATCTTAAAACTTTGCGAATCTCCGTGTAACTTTGTGAATCTCTGCGAAACCCGCCCAAAAAAAAGGACAGCACTTTGGTTGGTGCTGTCCCTTATGTAAATTAAATTTGCATTTTAAATCATCACTGACCTAAAATGCCGCACTTGATTGCGTACAGTTTTTGGTAATCACTAAAATGAAGACTAAAACGCAGGTTATTCGTTTATAATGTCGCCTTCCTTAGTTTCTTCGCTGGCAATTTTCACGAGTTTATCTTGCGGATTCAGATCGCCGAAGATTTCAATTTTATCATCGATTTCTCTTCCTCTTTTTACGTCAACGCGTGTGGCTTTATGATTCAGGACTTTGATTACAAAAGTACCTTCGGCAGAATTTACCAACGCCGATTTTGGGATTACAAACGTGCTGTCTTTCGCGTTAAGCGGCAAAAGCACTTCGGCCACCATTCCCGGTAATAAGTTTTTAGTCGTATTATGAACGTCCATTTCTACACGTTCCGAACGCAATTTTAAATCTAAAGCGCCCGACATTCTCGTGATCGTAGCTTTGAATGTTTCCGGTAACGATTTCACATTAAAGCTCATTTCGTCACCATTGTGCAAATAGCCCGTGTACAATTCCGGAACCGAAACGGCCAAACGCAATTTGTCTTGTTGCTGAATCGTTAGTAAAGGCAAATCAGAGCCTTTTCCTGACGGACCGACATAGGTTCCTAAATTCACGTTTCTTGCTGCCACAACACCATCGAAAGGCGCGCGGATTTCAAGATAGCCTCTCATGATCGACACTTCTTTGTGTGCTGCCACTGCGGCCTGATATTGGGCATAATCGGAGTTTTTCTTCCCGCTGGCCATTTCCAGATCGTTTTTAGAAATCGTTCCTTCCACTTTGCTCGTTTCGTACAAACGGTTGTAGGTACTTTTGCTGGTCGTGTAAATAGCTTCCATTGATTTTAATCTCGATTCGGCTGCAGCCAGTTGTGAGCTGATTTCAGGCGCTTCCAGAACAATCAGAAGCTGTCCTTTTTTTACCTGAGTTCCAATATCGGCTTTCAGTAGTTTTACGAAACTGCTTACTTTGGCATATAAATCTACTTGTTGAAAACCGGTTAATTCCGCCGGTAAACGCAATTCTGTCGTTAGCTTTTCTTTTTGTAACAGGAAAGTTTCTGTTTTTGGCTCCAGTTCCGGAGTAACCGTTTCTTCTTTCTTCGAATTACAACTGGCTAGAAAAAATACAGCTGTAAAAAATAATGCGGTCGATTGTATAATTTTATTTTTCATAAATGGAAAAGTTATTTTAGAAAGGTCATTAATGTGATCACCTTTTAATTTATTGGTATTTGTTTTCAACAAATTATTTTTTAGCGGTGATTTCATTTTCTGATTTTAAGGATGAGATATAATGGATGCTTTCTTCGTCTTCAGGATCTAAGGAAACCGATTGTGTCGTGGTATGTTCCTGCGCCCAGGCAAAGATAAGCGGGAGGATTAACAATACCGCAAAGGTGGAGAATAATAATCCGCCAATAACGGCTCTACCCAAAGGGGACACCTGATCGCCGCCTTCTCCGTGTCCGATAGCCATTGGCAACATTCCCGCAATCATCGCCACAGAAGTCATGATAATCGGACGAAGACGCAATGCTGCTGCTTCACGGGCCGATTCTAGGGCGTTTCCGTTTCGTTTTCGCAATTGTTCTGCATTGGTGACCAGTAAAACGGCATTGGCGATAGAAACCCCAACCGACATAATGATACCCATATACGATTGTAAGTTTAACGTTGAACCTGTCAGCGTCAGCATCAATAACGCTCCTAAAACAACCGCCGGAACTGTGGTTAAGATCACCAGCGACACTTTAAACGATTGAAAATTAGCGGCCAGCATTAAGAAGATTACAAATATGGCAACCAATAATCCTACCTGTAAACTGCTTAATGTTTCTACCAATACCTTACTCATTCCAATTGGGGTGATGAATAACCCCCTCGGTAATTCTCCCAATGAGTTTATTGTTGCATCCACATCTTTTACTGCTGTCCCTAAATCGGTCTGGCTAATGTTGGCTGTAACGGTAATGTATGGCATGGCCCCTAAATTGTCATTTTCACCACTTACAAATCCGGGTGTAATTTTGGCAACGTCACTTAATACAGGACGAAGCGAATTTTTCAATACCGGAATTTCTCCAATATCGGTTTTGCTTTTCATTTTGTTCAAAGGCACCTGCACCTGAACGTTGTATGATAATCCGGCTCTTTCGTCAACCCAGGTATTTTTCTCGGTATATCTGGAAGATGAAGTTGAAGCGACCAGTGATCTTGAAATATCATTCATATCCACACCCAGTTCAGCGGCACGGGTTCTGTCAATATCAATATTCATGGCCGGATAGTGAATCGGCTGACCAATTTGCACATCTCTGAAATAAGCGAATTTTTTCAGCTTTTCTACAATCTGATTGGCGTATAATTCATTTCGTTTTTTATCCTTTCCGGCAATACGGACTTCGATTGGAGTAGGGGAACCCTGACTCAACACTTTGTCGGTCAGTTCGATTGGCTCAAAAGAAAGTTTTACATCCGGAAGCACTTTTTTAATTCGCGCTCTGAAGTCGTCTTTAAAGTCATCCATATCGGTATGGTATTCTTTTAAGCTTACCTGAAATACAGCTTCATGCGAACCTGCCATGAACAAATAAATCGGGTTGATCGAGAATAAAGACGGGTGTTGCCCCACATAAACAGAAGAGATTCCGATATGTTCCTTGCCCACCATTTTTTGCAATTCCTTCAGTACAATAATAGCTTTCTCTTCGGTACGTTCCAGACGGGTTCCGTCGGGAGCACGCATTCTTAACTGAAACTGGCTTGAATTTACTTTCGGGAAAACATCTTTTCCGATAAAAGAAATAAAGACCACGGCCAGCACCGTAATTCCGATAAGATAGACTAGAGCGGTTATTTTTTTATAAGGGAATAAACGATCTAACGTTCTCATGAAACGGATTCTGAAGCGTTCGAAAGCACCAATTTTTCCATTGTTGTCCGTATCTGTCTTTGCAACATATGCTTTTTTCTGCGTAATCAGGTCTTTCTCCGATTCCGGTGTTAAGCCACAATCGTTAAATTCGGCTTCATCATCTGTAATATTTGGTCCGTGTTCGTGTTTCGGATGTGCTTTCATCAGCCAGTTCGCCATTACAGGAACAAAAGTCTGGGAAAGTAAAAACGAAATCACCATTGAGAATCCAATTGCCATCGCCAAAGGCAAAAACAACGCTCCGGGAATACCCACCATCGTAAAGGCAGGGGCAAAAACGGCAAGGATACAAAGCAAGATCAATAACTTAGGCAAAGCAATTTCCTGACAGGCATCCCAAATAGCGAGTGCCTTCGGTTTTCCCATGTCAAGATGCTGGTGAATATTTTCGATCGTGACCGTACTTTCATCCACCAAAATACCAATTGCCAGTGCCAGTCCGCTTAAAGACATTAAGTTGATCGTTTGTCCGAATAATTTAAGGAATAAAACTCCCGAAATAATCGAAATTGGAATGGTTAAGATTACAATTAAAGCCGCACGTCTGTCACCAAGGAAAAGTAAAACCATTAATCCGGTTAAAACTGCTCCGATAATTCCTTCTGTAATCAAACTTTTTACCGAATTGATTACATACACCGACTGGTCAAATTCATAAGATAATTTTACGTCTTCCGGTAGTGTACTCTGAATTTTAGGCAATTCCGCTTTCAATTTCTGTACCACATCCCAGGTCGAAGCATCTCCCGCTTTCGCAATACTGATATACACGGAACGTTTTCCGTTTACCAAAGCATAACCGGCCGTAATATCGGCACCATCTTTTACAGTCGCAACATCGCCTAATTTCAGGTTTTGAACGCCGCCTTTAAACAATGGAATCTGTTCAAAATCCTTAACTTCTTTAATCGTATTGTTGGTTGGCGTAATATAATTGACATCACCCATTCTGACATTCCCCGAAGGAGCGGTCTGGTTGTTGATGCGGATTGCCTCAACTATCTGATCCGGAGTCATATTGTGCGAACGCAATAAATCGGGATCTACGTTCACCTCGATGGTTCTTGGGCTTCCGCCGAAAGGTGCCGGAGATAATAAACCGGGAATCGACGTAAACGAGGCACGAACGTAAACGTTGGCTAAATCCTGCAATTCGTTATTCGACCTGATCTTACTGCTCAGAACCAATTGTCCGATCGGTAAGGAAGAAGCATCAAAACGAATGATAAACGGAGGCTGCGTTCCCGGAGGAAAGGCGGCCTGAATCCTGTTTGAAAGGGAACTCAGCTCGGCCGCTGCCTGCGCCATGTTGGTGTTTTCATAGTAGGTTAATTTCATGATCATTAACCCCTGAATATTTTTGGTCTCTACCGATTTTACACCATTGGCAAAAGGTAAAATGTTGACATATGTTTTAGCAAAATAAGCTTCCATCTGGTCCGGGGTATACCCTCCGAAAGGATGCGCAATATAAATTACCGGCAGGTTCATTTTAGGAAGAATATCTACCTTAATGTCCTTGATGGCGCCAATTCCGAAGAAAAATAAACCGGCAACCATTACCAGGATGGAGATGGGTTTGCGGAGTGCGAAACGTATTAAATTCATTACGATCTATAATTAAAATTCATTTATAAATAAGTCAAAATTGCCTGTTGCGGCCACTTTTAGCAAATACGATTGCCACACATTGTTGTTCGTAATATCACGATCAATTTCGGCCCGGTTTAGCGTATACATGATTTGTGTTAAATCGGTAAGATCCGTTAATCCGTTTTTGTATAAAGTCGATTTTTGCAGGTAGGCTTTTTTCGCCGCATCTACCTGAATTGGTGCTTCGGCATAATTGTCCAGCGTAATTTTGATCTTATCATCGGCAAAATTCATTTGCGACTTCAGTTCGCGGTCTGCCTGGTTGTATTCTTCCTGCAAAGCCTGCGAAACAAACTTCTGGGCGCTTACCTGTTTGCTCATTCGAAACGGGGTAGTAAGGTTCCAGCTGATTCCGATTCCAACCAGATAGTTAGAGCGGTCGGGATTTACACCATCCCAGTAATTTCTGGTAAAAGCCGTCTGATCGGTAATATAATCAGACTGAAATCCTGAAGCTCTTGTCTGCAGAACACCAAAAGCGGTCATGGTAGGGTAATAAAAGCGTTTGTATAATTTTGCCTGCTGATTGCTGTAATCAATTCGGGTTTTGTATAACTGAAGTAACGGATGAAGGCTGTCAGTCGTTTTTTCAGCCAGTAATAATGCTTTCGGAATATTGTTGACAAAAAGCGTATCGGCAGCAAAATCCTGAGGAGCAACACCCATCAGATCGACTAATTTATTGTTTTGTTCCTTCACGAAATTTCTCGCGAGGTTCAGCGCAATTTTAGCTTTCGAAACTTCGGCTGTCGCTAAAGTAGAATCAACTCCGGCCAATAATCCGTTCTTTACCCTTGCAGCAGCGGTTCTTTTGAAAACTTCTGCGCGGCTTAAATTCTTTTGCTGTGAAATTAATAAACGCTGACTTGCGAGTAAATTAAGGTAAGCAGCAGAAATCCTGATTTCCTGTTGAAACATTTCCTGCTTTAGATCGGTTTCTTTGGTACGAACGTCTATTTTAGCCAGATTGATTTTTTCTTTCGCTTTTCCGAAAGTGAAAAAATCCCAGTTCATATTGACTAAATAAAGTGCCCCAAAAGCCGAATTCCAGTTTTGATCCGGTAAAGCCGGTCCTGAAGAAGCCGTTCCTAATCCGTTGAAACCATACAAGGCACCGTTTTGTCCGTTGATGGTTCCGTAATCCTGTTGAGCCGAAAGGTTCAGGTTGGGTAAATAATCGCGTTTCGATTGTTTGAGCGTCTCCCGCGAAGCATTGGTGTAGTTGTTTTTTGCTTTGATTGAACCGTAGTTTTCGAGTCCCGTTTTTATAGCTTCTTTTAAAGACAGGGTTTGTGAATAACCAAGAGCGGCAAAAATCAAGAAAAATAATAAAGTAATTTTTTTGAAGTACATAAAATTCGTGGTATCAAATTATGAAACAAAATTATTTTACTTGCAATGATTTTTGTCATCTTAAATGATGTACTGCGATTATAAATGACCAATTGAATTGGTCATTTATTAAAAAAATAAAATAAAAATTTGTGGTTAATTTGTACACTATTTTAAGTTTAAAAAATGAATAAAAAATTTGATAACATATTGGATAACAAATGGTGGCAGGAAATTGCCGTTGTTGCCTTTTCATTTACGATCTATACGTTAAAAAATGACTGGATGTTATTTAGTTCTTTTACTTCCATCTCAATGGGTGTGTTTTTCTATTTTATTTTATACATGCACGCCCAGTTCAACCGTTTTTTACTGTTGCCCATACTTTTCAAAACCAGAAGACCCGTAAGCTACATCTTACTG
Organism: Flavobacterium sp. ENC; assembly: GCF_020991415.1. Taxonomy (GTDB): domain Bacteria; phylum Bacteroidota; class Bacteroidia; order Flavobacteriales; family Flavobacteriaceae; genus Flavobacterium. The sequence goes on from NZ_JAJMOY010000006.1 coordinate 165,952, forward strand.
ACGCTGTTTGGAGTGTTTGTGTTTTCAATTGTCTTATACGAAATAACCATGCTGGATATGTTCAGCAATTGCCGTTTGTACCAGAATTCACATCAGAGAAGTTATGTGTACCAGCTCGCCAGCGTTTTAGGAACACTTGTTTGTATACTGAGCCCGATTATTGTTTTTAAGTTCTACAGAATTCACAGAAAACAAACCGATGAAACATTGTTGTTCAACCAGATGCAGCTGAACTCACTGAAAGGGCAGCTGAATCCGCATTTTCTATTCAATACCTTCAATACGTTATACGGAATCAGCCTGGAATTTCCGGACCGGACACCGGACCTGATTATGAAAGTTTCACAGCTAATGCGTTATCAGCTGGAAAGTAATAATAAACAATGTGTATCTTTAGAAGACGAACTGGAATTTATAAACAGTTATGTACAGCTTGAAAAAGAAAGGGTGGGCTATCGTTGTGACATTACCTACGACTGTAAAATTGACAACGAAAACGCCTATAAAGTATCACCAATGCTGTTGATTGCTTTTATTGAAAATTCCTTTAAACACGGAACCTGCGCCATCGAAAAATGTTTTGTACGCATTATTGTTACGGTCGAAAACGGCTTGCTGCACCTGCATGTAGTCAATTCGATTCCAACCAAGAAAACGGATGTGGTGTCGACGAAAATAGGTTTGAAAAATACAATCGAGCGTCTGAACCTGATTTATGGGAAAGACTATAAACTGAATATTCAGGACAATAAAAATACGTATATAGTTGATTTGAAATTACAGCTGAAAAAGTTCGGAGAATGATAGAATCCAAAAAATGTATTATTGTAGATGATGAACCGGCAGCGCATTATGTGCTGGCGAATTATATTAAGCAAAATCCAAATCTGGAGCTTGTTTTCCAGGGGTATAATGGCATTGAAGCCATGAATTACCTTCGCGAAAACAAAGTCGATCTGATGTTTCTGGATATCAACATGCCGGAGATTTCGGGTATGGAACTTTTAAAGATTCTTCCTGTGCATCCTAAAACGATCTTAACGACTGCCTATTCTGAATTTGCACTCGAAAGTTATGATTACGGTGTTATTGACTATTTGTTGAAACCCATTTATTTCCCGAGATTCCTGAAAGCGATTGACCGGTTTTTTGCCACTGAAAATGTAAAAGCAAAGGAAGAAGAAGTGGTGGTCAATTCCGTTAGCGTGAAAGTAGACGGATACCATGTAGATCTGGAGCTGGATCATCTTTTGTATGCCCAGAGTTTCGGAAATTATGTAAAATTGTATACAACCAAAAGAACGTATCTGGCTTCTATTACAACAAGTGAACTGGAGAAATGCCTGCCGGAGAAAAATTTTATGCGCATTCACAAATCGTATATCGTAGCTATTGATAAAATTGAAGCGACGGAGAAAGATTTTGTCATTATAAAAAAAGAGAAATTGCCAATCGGGATTACGTATAAACGGGAACTATCAGATCGGTTAAAAAAATAAAAAGTTTTACAGAAATTCATTTTAAATTCATTTAAAAGTAGTAGTTTTAGTACGCATTTAAAAGAGGATTTAATTTAAAAATTGAAATCATGAAAAACTTAATTTTTGCCTTCACCCTTTTTTGCAGCAGTTTCGGGATGGCACAAAACGGAATCATGCCAACAGGAGTAATTACCCCGCCTGAAAAAGTCAGGTTTACTTTTGAAAAAGAATATCCTGGCAAAGTTCCGGTCTGGTCGATAGAATATGTGGGAGACGATAATGATGAAATCCGGTATGAAGCTAAGTTTAATGCCACCAGTACCGCCAAAGCATTAGCTGTTTATGACAATTTAGGAGTTTTAAAAGCGTATGAACTACAAATTCCGCTGAGCCAGCTTCCGCCAAAAGCGCAGGCGTACCTGAAAAATAATTATTCCGCACAGGCCATTCGGGAAATCGCAGTAGTCGTTGACTATAAAAATAAAACAACCTACGAAGTCGGAATAGAAAAGGAAAACAAATTTTATGATGTGGTCTTCGATAAAAACGGAGGTTTTGATGTCATTATTCAAAAAGATTAAAAACAGGAATTCTTACTAACTCAATATATTCAAATGACAAACCCGTCAGGTTTTAAAACCTGACGGGTTTTGTTTTGTAATTAGGATACGGAATAATAGATTTAGGTGTTAAACCTGACAGGTTTTTAAAACCTGTCAGGTTTAAACGTTGGTGTTTTAAAACACTTAGAAATACATTTAGATTATCAAACCCGACAGGTTTGAAAAACCTGTCGGGTTTAAAAACATCAACATCTAACATCTAACATCTAACATCTAACATCTAACAATTTACAACATCATCCCGCCGGAGACCTCAATACGCTGCGCGTTTACCCAGCGGGCATCTTCCGTACATAAAAAGGCAACCACACCGCCAATATCATCCGGTAGTCCAACTCTTCCTAAGGCGGTTAGAGAAGCGATATGCTGGTTTAATTGCTCGTTGTCTCTCACGGCTCCATGTCCAAAATCAGTTTCAATGGCGCCCGGAGCTACTACATTGACTTTTATTTTTCTTTCGCCCAATTCTTTTGCCTGATACTTAGTCAGCGTTTCGATTCCGCCTTTCATAGAAGCATAAGCCGAGTAACCCGGGAAAGAAAATCTTGCCAGACCGGTAGAAATGTTTACGATTCCACCACCATCATTCATGATGGCTAATGCTTTTTGAGTTAGGAAAAACGGTCCTTTCAACTGAATATTACTCAATTCATCAAAATCTGCTTCCGTAGTTTCGATATAAGGTTTATGAATTCCGATTCCGGCATTGTTTACCAGAAAATCAAATTTGTCGGTGGAAAAAGTGCTTTTTAAAGCTGTTTTTACTTCTTCAAAGAAAGAATCAAAACTGCCTGATTCAGCCACATTCAACTGAATTGCAACGGCTTTTTGTCCCAAACCTTCGATTTCTTTTACGGTATCTTCCGCTTCTTCTTTTTTACTGTTGTATGTCAGAATCACGTTGATTCCTTTTTTTGCTATAGCCAAAGCCATATTTTTCCCCAAACCTCTGCTTCCGCCTGTTACCAGAGCGATTTTTGTATTTACTGCCATTTTGTATTTGTTTTTAAAATTTGATTATTTGTATGAATGTAATAGGGTAGATTATAGAGTAAAGATTATAGATTATAGAATTAAATCTTAAAAAATCCCCTGAATCTGCCCAATCTGCGAGAGAAACAAACACATAGAGAATGTTTCTTAATTAGAATGCATGGCCTTAAAATAATTTCTCAAATCTTCAGCGCTTGCGTGTAATCGTGTTTCGCTGGTTCCAAAAGTCAGTTCATCTTTTCCTTCCTTCAATTGCTCAAATATAGATTCGATAAAACTGCTCACGCTCGGATGTGCATCGTGCAGCCCAACTCCGCCAAGATCCGTGTTCAGTGCAGGCGGAATGATTTCGATCACTTCAATATTCTTTGATTTCAGGATATGACGAAGGGAAAGGGTAAACGAACGAAAAAAAGCTTTTGTTGCCGAGTACACCGGAATTTTTGCAAAAGGTGAAAAAGCCAGCCCGGAAGTTACATTCATCACTGCGGTAAGTGATTCTAGATTCGCAAATAAGGAAGTCAGATGCAGGGGTGCTTCAATATTGGTAGTGATTTCAGCTTTCATACTTTCGTAAAAACCGGGATCTGTGACCGAAACCCATTTTTGAATTCCTGCATTGTTGATAAGTACATTTAAGTCGCTGTGATTTTCCTTAATCCATTCGTAAAGGGCCACACGCTCTGCTTCAACAGACAAATCACATACTTTAGTTAGTACAGATGGAAACTGAGCCTTAACTTCATTCAAAACCGATTCTCTTCTGCCACAAATAATGACCGTATTGTTTTCTTCAATAAATCGTTGTGTAAGTCCAAGCCCGATGCCGCTTGCTCCACCGGTGATTAAAATTTTGTTGTTTGATAAATTCATCTTTTCGATCTTTTAAATTGATAAGACAAAGGTAGGAGCAAAGTAGTAAAGGGAAATTGTAAATATCAAACCGAAGTTTGCGAAATTCAAATCAGGAAGTTTTAAATGTCAAATTCCAAATTCCAAATTCCAAACTCCAAACTCAAAATTTCAATCTAAAATTAACTTCTGAAAGCTAAGGGCGTAAAGGAAGTTTGCTTTTTAAAGAAATTAGAGAAATGTGCGAGTTCTTCAAATCCTAAAGAATACGCTATTTCAGAGATGTTCCAGTCGGTTTGTTTTAAAAGGATTTTGGCCTCGTTGGTCAGTCGGCTGCTGATTAGTTCCGTGGTCGTTTTTCCGGTGTTTTCTTTTAAAACCTTATTTAAGTGATTGACATGTACAGACAACCGGTCGGCAAAATCCTTGGCTGTCCTGAGCACCAGTCGCTGATGTGGTGATTCTATTGGAAATTGTCGTTCTAACAATTCAGCAAATAAAGAAGAAACCCTTGCAGCAGAATTGTGTTTCGAATATAAGGCTGTTAATGGCTGTAGTTTTTGCCCGAAGTGAATTAATTCGGCAACATAATTCCGGATCAAATCATATTTGTAGACGTAATCTGAATTGATTTCTTTTTGTATTTTATTGAATATCAGTTCGACTTCTATAACTTCCTCATCGGAAAGCTGAAAAACAGGATAACCGTCCGTTGCAAAAATAGGAAGTTCATCAAGGTCGATTCCGCTTTTGTTTTTAGAAAGGAATTCACCGGTAAACACACAAAACTGTCCCGATTGATTGGTATCCTGCGGAAGATAATTATAAGGGATTTTTGGAGTGGCAAACAAGAGTGCATGTTGCTCTATTTCAATGATTTTGTCGGCATATTCAGCCCTGTTTTTTCCTTTTATTAAACTTATTTTATAATAAGCCCTCCGGTCATAGGGCATAATGGATTTCCCCTGAAGCCTGTCTAATAATTCTTTTATATTAAACACATTAAAATGACCAATTTCCTTTTTAATGTCGTTGGGTAATAAAGAACTCGGCTCAACAGCTGAGCCTTCGGTAATGTCCTGGTAAAATGAATCTAGTGATTTCATAAGTGAATTGTAAAATTCAAATATACGAAATTTGTTTTGGGTTTAAGGTTTGAAGTTTCATGTTTCAAGTTTGAAGTTTAAAGTTTAAAGTTTCAGGTTTGAAGTTTCGGGTTTTCGAAATTATCTCATTTTCAAATTATCCAATTATCCAATTATCCAATTTCAAAACAAACTCCCCTGGACTAATTCCGGTTGCGGATTGCTGCCAAAAGAAAAAGTATCAATGACAAAAAACTGTCTCTTAACAGGATCCAATTCCCGCAAAACAATTTCACAGCATAAAAAATCAATACCAATGGTGGTAAAAAGCTGCGATGCTATTTTAAGATTTTCAGGAGTTAATTTTCGGCCAACAGACAGGTGAGGATCATCGCTTGTTTTAAATTTTGAAGGTTTTAAAGGTTTTAAAACGTCCTGCGTTTTTCTCATAACAGGCTTTAAATTGTTTTTGGAATCTTGATTCGGAGCAATAAAAAAGGCGCCGCTATTTTCATAAGACGCAAAATGATCCAGATAAACCTGGAAAGGCGTGAAGGTATCGCAGATTTGCAAAAGTTTTTGTTTGTACATTTCTATTTGAGAATCGTCAATCGTAAATTCACAGATCGTAATATGGCCCGTCGAATTTTTACTGTTGTACCAGCCAATTTTGGTTTCCAGATAATCTTTCAGCTTTTTGACAGCGTCAATTACCTCCTGTGAGGGATAAATTGCAACAGAATACTTTTTCTCCATCTGAGGGGTTTTGGTTGGAATTTGAAAATGAGATAATTTGAAAATGAGATAATTTGATAATTGGAAAATGAGATAATTGGATAATTTGAAAATGGGAATTTTGAGCCTGAAACATGAAACTTGAAACATGAAACTCCGAACTCAGCTATAATTTTCCTTTCAGATGTAGCCTGTGGTAGATTTCGGATTGCAGTAATCCGCTGCCACCGCCAAAATGTTCTATTACTTCTACTTCGGGCTGGTGTTTTAAACAAAAAGTGGTGAACGCTTTTTCGACATGATCTTCGATGGCGGAACTCAGTAAAACCATATCAATTTTGTTTTTCAGGAAATAGTCCTGAGCCGCATTTTCATCATTAAAGCCTACGGCATTCCAGTTTTCATTAGCATTGACAAGTCTTAGCAGTATGGTTAAAATGGCTTCATTTTTTCCGAGTATTAGGAATTCGAGTGTTTTCATAATCAAGTAGTTTGATGCACAAATTTATTGGTTTAAAAGCAATTGGAACTTAACCTGGATTAAGATTTTTTCAAGTTTCAGGTTTCAGGTTTCAAGTTTCAAGTTTCAAGTTTCATGTTTCAAGTTTCATGTTTCAAGTTTCATGTTTCAAGTTTCAGGTTTCAAGTTTGGAGTTTGGAGTTTCAGGTTTTAGGGTTTAGGGTTTTGTATCGGTCTCAGTTTTTTTTAATAATTATTGGAAAAATTGATGTGTTTGCAAAAGTGCTAACGTGATCTTTTAGAGGAAACTACAATTGTAAAATTATAAAGTATTGGAAATATTTTGTTAGAATGTGGAAAGCCGTAATTATTTCACTAAAAGACCATGTAAATTTGCGTCACAGGAGCTGAAGCTGATCTATGTTTTTTGCCTTTTCAGTCAGTACTGAGGTTTCTGTGTGAATGTTTTTTTGGAGAAAAACAATTTAGTTAAAGGAAAATTGACACATTCATCTGATCGTGGGTAGCTTTGTATAAATTTGCAAAAATACAAGAAAGTCTATTTTTCTGTGGTCTATCGATCTGGTTATTTGTTTAGCCGGATCTATAGACTTTTTTTTGTTTAATCGTTTAATGGTTGAGGCATCTGTTCGTTTAGTGGTTTAATTTTTCGGTTACACAATTACCCAATAAAACAAATAAACGATCAAACGATTCACCGATTAAACCTGTACTCAAAATTTATTGCTTTTCAGCCAGTCTTCACATTGTTTAGTCCAGTATTTATTAGTGTCTCCAATTCCCAGTCCGAAACCGTGACCGCCATTTTCATATAAATGCAACTCGGCTGTAACTTTATTTTTTTTAAGGGCCAGGTAATAATTAATGCTGTTTTCGGGTAAAACAGCTCCATCATCCGTGGCATGAATCAGAAATGTGAGAGGGGTTTGGGGAGTTACTCTTTTTTCATTCGAAAAAGAATCAAGTAATGCGGCGGAAGGGTTTTGCCCCAGTAAGTTAATTTGTGAACCTTTATGTGTTATGTCATTTTGCATCGAAATAACGGGATAAATCAGAAGGGAAAAATCAGGACGTGCACTTAATTGAGAAGAAGTTTCATATACTTTATCATCATAATGAGTAGACAGGGTAGCAGCCAGGTGTCCGCCTGCGGAGAAGCCCAATACGCCAATTTTATTCGGATCAATATTCCATTTTGAGGCGTTTTGTCTTACGTAGCGTATCGATTCCTGAGCGTCCTGCAATGGACCAATGGTTTTGTCTTTCATTATTAAATCACTTGGCAGTCGGTATTTTAGCACGAAAGCTACAATTCCAATACTATTGAACCATTCCGCCACTTTTGTGCCTTCCTTGTCAATAGCCAGATGCATATAGCCGCCACCTGGAAAGATAACAACAGCAGTTTGATTGGGTTTGCTTTCTTTTGGCAAAAATACCGTTAAAGTTGGTGTTGTAACTAAAGTCGTACTCTGTACTTTCCCGTCTTTTACGGTTTCTTTTTCGGTGTAATCCGAAGCTTTAATTTCTCCGGGTATTTTATTCCAAAGCGGTATAACCTGATTTTGTGCTTGTAGCTGCTGTAGTATTCCCATGAATAAAAACAGTTTTAGGAAGATATTTTTTAAAATAAGGTTTTCTGATTTTTTCAATTTTATAAAGGTTTAGTGATCGTTTGATTTAATGGATAAAATTCAAATTTAATGTTTTTATTGCTTTAATCTTACAGATAAATTAATAATTGTGTTTTTTACACTAATAAGTATTGGAAAATGATGTAAAAAGATTAATTTTAGGACAATTTTGACACCTGAAACGGATATTTTTCACCTATTGGTATTTAACATATATATTGTTTAATATGTAATTTAGCATTCTGTTTTTTGTATGATGTGTTTATTTATCTTAGTAAAATAATTTTTTATGCAATTTATTTGGATTATAAAGATTTAAAACTATATTTGTGCAATCGATTACATTATTTGATTTTTTTGTTGTATTCAGACTTTTGAGGAATGAATCCCTAAGAGGCTAAAGTGTTGAAAATGTGTTACCAAAAATTATAAATTAAAAAATAAACCGTTACCATGAACCAGATCAATTCAGTTACTGTCAGCCAGAAAAGCGCCTCCGTCGGAAAATATCGTTGGAGTATTTGTGCCTTGTTGTTTTTTGCCACTACAATCAATTATCTGGACAGACAAGTACTTTCCCTGACGTGGAGTGACTTTATTGCACCTGAGTTTCACTGGACGAATAATGATTACGGAAATATTACCGCATTGTTTTCAATTTTTTATGCCGTATCCCTGTTGTTCGCCGGAAGATTTGTAGACTGGCTGGATACTAAAAAAGGATTTCTATGGGCCATCGGGATCTGGTCAATCGGAGCCTGCCTGCATGCCTTTTGTGGTATTGCCACGGCGGGAATAATTACCGGGAACTGGTTTGTAGGTTTTGAAGGTGCTAAAAATTTGATTCATTTAGTAAAAGATACCGGTTTGGTGATTAATGTAAGTGTTGCTTTATTCATATTTGCCCGTTTTGTACTGGCGGTGGGGGAAGCAGGAAATTTTCCGGCAGCCATCAAAACTACAGCCGAATATTTTCCCAAAAAAGACAGGGCTTTTTCTACGAGTATATTTAATGCCGGTGCCACTGTTGGTGCCTTGGCAGCTCCAATCTCAATTCCGTTTATTGCAAAATCTTTCGGATGGGAAATGGCCTTTATTATCATCGGAGCTTTGGGTTTTGTATGGATGGGATTTTGGGTTTTTATGTATGATAAGCCCGAAAGACACAAAAGAGTAAGTGCAGCAGAATTAGAATATATTCAACAGGATGATATTGCGGATGCTAAAATAGTGGGCTACGTACCCGATACTTCAACGAAAGTTTCTTTTGTAGACTGCTTTAAATACAAACAAACCTGGGCTTTTGCTTTTGGTAAATTTATGACAGACGGTGTTTGGTGGTTTTTCTTATTCTGGACCCCGGCTTATCTAAGTTCTGTTTACGGAATGGATTCTACAGAAGCAGCTTTGCCTTTATTCGTTTTGTACATGATTACGCTGCTTTCTATTATCGGAGGCTGGCTGCCTACCTACTTTGTAGAGAAAAAAGGAATGAATCCCTACGAAGGACGAATGAGAGCGATGCTGATCTTTGCATTTTTTCCATTATTAGCCTTAATTGCGCAGCCTTTAGGATATATAAGTTACTGGATCCCGATTATCATAATTGGTATTGCAGGAGCAGCGCATCAATCCTGGTCGGCCAATATTTTTACGACGGTCGGTGATATGTTTCCCAAAAAAGCAATTGCTACTATTACCGGAATTGGAGGTTTGGCAGGCGGTGTAGGTTCTACGATAATTAATAAAGGTTCCGGATTATTATTTGATCATGCCAAGGAAACCAATATGTCTTTCATGGGGTTTCACGGAATTGAATCGGGCTATTTTATCATTTTCTCTATCTGTGCCGTTTGTTACTTAACAGGCTGGATCGTTATGAAAACATTGGTGCCAAAATACAGTCCAATTACAGGTTTATAATATTTTACAAAACTTTAGTAGTTCGAAAATATGTTTTTTAAAGATAAAAATATAATTTTGTGCAATCGATTACATTAAATTAAAAATTATGACAAAATATACTTCAAGATACGCGTCAAGTCCCGAAGCGGTGAAAAAATACGATACACAACAACTAAGAGAAGAATTCTTAATTGATGATTTAATGAAAGAGGATGAAATTGTATTAGTCTACTCTCATTATGACCGATATATTACAGGTTCAGCAGTTCCTGTAAAAAACGACTTAACATTAGAAACAATAGATCCTCTTAAAGCTCCGTACTTTCTGGAACGAAGAGAAATCGGAATCATCAATGTGGGAGGTAGCGGCTCTGTTCTTGTTGAAGGAAAATCTTTTGAACTTGGTTTTAAAGATGCTTTGTATATCGGAAGCGGTAACAAGGAAGTAATTTTTAAAAGTGATGACACTACTAATCCGGCTAAGTTTTATATCAATTCCGCACCCGCACATACCAGTTACCCAACGGTAAAAGTGAGTTTGGCGAAAGCGAATAAATTGGAATTGGGTACGATGGAAACGGCAAATCACCGTACGGTAAACCAAATGATTATTGGTAGTGTCGTAACGACCTGTCAATTGCAGATGGGAATGACAGAATTGAGAACTGGAAGTGTATGGAATACCATGCCGGCACACGTACACGATCGCAGAATGGAAGTTTATTTCTATCTGGACATTCCGGAAAATCAGGCCGTTTGCCACTTTATGGGACAGCCTCAGGAAACAAGGCATATCTGGATTAACAACCATCAGGCAGTAATTTCTCCGCCATGGTCTATTCATTCCGGTTCCGGAACCAGTAATTATACTTTTATCTGGGGAATGGCAGGGGAGAATTTAGATTACGGTGATATGGATGTTTGTAAAATCACAGATTTAAGATAAGATGACAAATTCATTATTTGATATAAACGGAAAAATTGCCCTTATTACAGGAAGTACACACGGACTGGGAATGGCAATGGCAAAAGGACTGGGGCAGGCAGGAGCAACAATTGTTGTCAATGGCAACTCTTCACAGCAAAAGATAGATGATGCCGTAAAAGAACTTCAAAACGAAGGAATCAAAGCGGTTGGTTACAGATTTAATGTAACAGACGAGCAGGAAGTGATTGCTGCGGTTGAAAAAATTAAAAGCGAAGTCGGACCCATTGATATTTTAATTAACAACGCTGGAATTATCAAAAGAATTCCGCTGATTGAAATGGAAGTGGCCGATTTTAAAGAAGTGATCGATATTGACCTGGTGAGTCCTTTTATTGTTTCGAAGCATGTAGCCAAAGGAATGATCGAAAGAAGACAGGGAAAAATAATCAACATTTGCTCGATGATGAGCGAATTGGGCCGAAATACAGTCGGAGCTTATGCTGCTGCAAAAGGCGGTTTAAAAATGCTGACGAAAAATATGGCTACGGAATGGGCAAAATACAATGTTCAGATCAACGGAATTGGCCCCGGTTATTTCGCTACAGAACAAACCAAGCCAATCAGAGTAGACGGACATCCGTTTAATGATTTTATAATCAGCAGAACCCCGGCTGCAAAATGGGGAGATCCGGGTGATCTGGCCGGAGCAGCGATATTTTTATCTTCAAAAGCCAGCGATTTTGTCAACGGTCATATTTTGTATGTTGACGGCGGAATACTTGCAACCATTGGAAAACCTTCAAACGAAGAATAATTCTCAAATTATATTTTAAAAGACATGAGCGCAAATCAGACCTTCATAAACGATAACTTTTTACTGGAAAATAAATATGCGGAAGAGTTATACCACAATTACTCCAAAAACCAGCCTATTATAGATTACCACAATCACTTAAATCCGCAGTTTATAGCCGAAGATAAAATCTTTGACAATAGTACACAGGTCTGGATCAACGGGGATCATTACAAATGGCGCGCGATGCGTACCCTGGGTATCAATGAGCAGTTTGTTACCGGAAACGGTTCCGATAAAGACAAATTCCTAAACTGGGGAAAAACGGTTCCGTACACGATGCGTAATCCTTTATACCACTGGACACACCTGGAATTGGCTCGTTATTTTGATATCTATGATTTACTGAATGAAAAATCAGCAGAGAAAATCTATATCGAAACTTCAGAGAAAATCAACTCAGAAGTTTACAGTACACAAAACCTGCTTAAAAAAGTAAATGCGGAACTGGTATGTACCACTGAAGATCCGATCGACAATTTGGATCATCACCGGAAAATTGCTCAAAATCCTTTCGGGACAAAAGTGAGCACTGCTTTCAGGCCCGATAAAGCCATTCTAATTTCAAATGAGGGGTATAATGGATATCTGGACACCTTAGGAGAGGTATCCGGAATCGCAATTCATAGCTATTCGGATTTGTGCAGCGCCTTGAAAAACAGGATAGAATTCTTTGCTCAAAATGGCTGTAAGCTAAGTGACCACGGACTGGATCAGATTTATTTTGAAGAGTTTACGGAAGCTGAAGTCAATACGATTTTCAAAAAGAAAAGAGAAAACAGAATTATAACTCCTGAAGAAGCTTTAAAATTCCAAAGTTCAATTTTGTTGTTTTTGTCTGAAACGTATCATGAAAAAGGCTGGGTACAGCAATTTCACTTAGGGGCGCTGCGCAACAACAATGCGCGTATGCACCGAATTTTAGGACCTGATACGGGTTGGGATTCTATCGGAGATTACCCGCAGGCTCAAAAATTATCATCATTTTTAAATGCGCTGGACAGTAAAGATAAATTGACGAAAACAATCATTTATAACTTAAATCCGGCTGACAATGAGGTTATGGCTACCATGATTGGTAATTTCAATGACGGAAGTGTCAGAGGAAAAGTACAGTTCGGATCCGGATGGTGGTTTTTAGATCAGAAAGACGGAATGACCAAACAATTGAATGCCCTTTCCAATATGGGATTAATCAGCTGTTTTGTTGGAATGCTGACGGATTCGAGAAGCTTTTTATCGTTCCCGAGACACGAATATTTCAGACGAATTCTTTGTAATCTTCTGGGAGACGAAATCAAAAGAGGGGAGCTTCCGAACGATATGGAATGGATTGGTAAACTGGTTCAGGATATTTCGTATAACAATGCGAAGGAATATTTTAAATTTTAATTAGAATATAGAATATAGAAGAAAGAATTTGAAGCCCGCAGATTAGGCAGATTTTTTTAATCTTTTATCCATTTAATTTTTGGCAAAGTAAAATAACCGTTAAAATTCAGGTGTAATCTATTAATGGTAAAAAAAATAAATATGAGTAGAGTAGTTGCATTTGGTGAAATCATGTTGCGTTTATCGACAGAAAGACATTTAAGGTTTGCGCAATCAACAGCATTTGGTGCTACGTATGGCGGCGGAGAATTTAACGTTTGCGTTTCTTTGGCCAATTACGGTGTGAATGCTGAATTTGTTACCAGATTACCAGAAAATGAAATTGGTGTTTCTGCATTAAGAGAAATCCGAAAAATGAATGTAGAATCTAAAAACATTGTTTACGGTGGCGAACGTTTAGGGATTTATTTTCTGGAAACCGGAGCGGGGACACGTGGCAGTAATGTCGTTTATGACCGCGCGCACAGTTCCATGGCAACTATTCAGAAAGGAACTATTGACTGGGAGAAAGTTTTTGAAGGTGCCACTTGGTTTCACTGGAGCGGAATCACTCCGGCAATTTCGGAGAGTGCAGCAGAAGCTTGTCTGGAAGCCATTAAAGTGGCTCATAAAAAAGGAATCATGATTTCATGCGACTTAAATTACAGATCAAAACTTTGGCAGTACGGAAAAACACCATGTGATGTAATGCCGGAAATGCTGCAATACAGTAATGTTATTTTAGGAGATATCGATACAGCTTATTTTATGCTTGGAATTCCGAAGGTAAATCCAAATTATCAGGACGAAAAATCGCTTCCGGCATTATACACAAAATTGTTCGAATTGATTCCAAATCTGAAAATTGCTGCGACCACACTTCGTTATTCTGTAAGTGCTTCACATCAGCGAATTGGAGGTATTTTGTTTGACGGAAAAGCAATTTATGGTGCAGCCGTTAAAGAAGTTACACCAGTTGTGGATCGCGTAGGAAGCGGTGATGCTTTTATGGGCGGATTGATTTATGGTTTGTCGCAATATCAGAATAACAACCAGAGAGCGTTAGATTTTGCAGTGGCAGCCTGTTGTTTAAAACATACCATTGCAGGAGATTACAATCTGGTGACCCTAAAAGAAGTTGAAAATATGCTTGATGGCGATTCTGCCGGATTGGTATCAAGATAATTAATAGAAAATGGCAAAATATTCAAGAATTGAAGTGGCTTCCCAAATGAAAGAAAACGGAATGGTTCCGTTGTTTTTTCATTCTGATATCGAAGTGAGCAAAAAAGTGCTGAAGGCCTGTTATGACGGAGGTTCAAGATTAATGGAATTTACAAGCCGTGGTGATTTTGCTTTCGAAGTATTCGGAGCTTTAAATAAATATGCCCTGGCTGAATTACCGGGAATGATGTTGGGAGTGGGCTCTGTAACAGATGCTGCTGCTGCGTCTTTGTACATGCAGTTGGGTGCCAATTTTATTGTAACTCCGGTTTTCAGGGAAGATATTGCTATCGCCTGTAACCGCCGTAAAGTATTATGGTCGCCGGGTTGCGGCACGCTGACGGAGATTGCCAGAGCGGAAGAACTAGGCTGCGAAATTGTCAAATTATTTCCGGGGGATATTTATGGTCCGGAGTTTATAAAAGCATTAAAAGGACCTTGTCCATGGACCAGTATTATGCCAACGGGAGGTGTTTTGTCAACTGTAGAAAGTCTTACTTCCTGGATTGATGCAGGCGCATTTTGTGTGGGTCTGGGGTCACAATTAATTTCAAAAGATATACTCGATACCAATGATTTTGACGGCTTAAAAATGAGAGTCAGTCAGGTCCTTGACATCATCAAAAATATTAAAAATAAATAAGGGATAATCATGCCTGTTCCTTATTTGGCTTGCAATTTTTTTAAAAGTTTTTAGATATTGTAACAGAGCATTGCGCTTGCAAAATAAATTTTGTCACTCCTCACAGCAAAATTTATTTTACTCACTCAGGTGTAATGCTTCTTTTACAATTAAAAAATAAAAGTCAAATAAGTGTTTACAATGATTATTTATAATGCTTTAAAGGATTTATAATGGAAAAAATAAACAGATCAAATTCGGAGTTTTCGACTAAACTTCCAATAAAAATTGTACAATTTGGAGAAGGTAATTTCTTAAGAGCTTTCGTAGAATATGCTATTCAAAAGCTAAATCAGGAAGCTGGTTTCAATGCAGGGATCGCGGTCGTACAGCCTATCGATAAAGGCCTTGTCAATATGATCAATGCCCAGGATGGTTTGTACACTTTATTTATGAAAGGGGTGAAGAAAGGACAGGAAATTCAGGAAAAAGAGCTGATTACCAATATTGTAAAAGCAATTGATCCTTATGCCTCTTTTCAGGAATATCTGGCTTTGGCCAAAGAAGAAGAGCTGGCTTTCATTATATCAAATACTACGGAAGCGGGTATTGAATACATTCCGTCAGATCTTCCGACCATGCAGCCTCCGGTTTCTTTTCCTGCGAAATTAACCGTACTTTTACACGAAAGATTTAAGCATTTTAGCGGAGACGCATCCAAAGGGTTAACCATTATTCCTTGTGAGCTCATTAATTATAATTCAGATACTTTAAAAGAAATTATTTTAAAATATGCAACGGAATGGAAGCTGGGACAGGATTTTATTTTCTGGCTTTTAAACAGCTGTTCTTTCCATAATACCTTGGTAGACAGAATTGTTCCGGGCTATCCAAAAGATCAGATTGAAGAATACAACAGTCAGTTGTCTTATAAAGATGATCTGATTGTAAGTGCCGAAAGTTTCTTTTTATGGGTGATTGAAGGTGATGATGATCTAAAGGCAAAACTTCCGTTTGAAAAGACAGATTTAGACGTAAAAATAGTGGCGGATATGCAGCCTTACCGTACCCGAAAAGTTAGAATTCTAAATGGTGCACACACGGCTATGGTTCCATTTTCATTGCTTTACGGAAATGAAACCGTTAAAGAAACCGTTGATAATGCCTTTACGGGAGATTTCGTAAACAAAGCTGTTTTTGAGGAAATCAATGATACGCTGAATATGGACAAAGCAGAATTAACCAGTTTTGCTGAAGAAATTCTGGACCGTTTCAGAAATCCGTTTATCAAGCACTTATTGTCATCGATTGCTTTAAATTCAATTTCGAAATTCAAAGTACGTGTTTTGCCAAGTTTAACGGAATATGTGGCCATTCATAAGAAATTACCGGTTCACCTGACCTTTGCATTTGCCTGTTTAATTCGTTTTTACAAAGGAACATGGAAAGGGGAAGCTCTTCCCTTAAACGATAGCGATGATATCATTACTTTTTTTAATGAAGTTTGGAAATCAGAGGATTACAATAAAATAGCGACACTTACATTACAGAATAAAAGTTTCTGGGATGTAGATTTGACTACAGTTCCTTCTTTGACGGAAGCTATTGCAAAAGCATTAAAAGAAATTGATGAAAATGGTGTAGAACAAGGTTTTGCCAATTTTAAAAAATAAATAAATTCAGGAACTCACATACAATAGTTATGGAAACGCAAAAAAAATTAATAAAAGTTAACCCTACTGATAATGTAGCGGTAGCTTTGGTAAATCTGGTGGCTGGAGAGGTGATTCACTTTGAAGGTGAGGATATTACAATTGAAACTGATGTAAAAATGAAGCATAAAATTGCTTTGGTTCCTTTTGACATCGGAGACAGGATTATTATGTACGGTGTTTTGGTGGGAAAATCAAGTGCCAGAATCGAAAAAGGCGGATTGCTTTCTACGGTAAATGTAAAACACGAAAGTGACAAAGTAACCGGGAAAACGGAAACTATTGGCTGGACAAAACCGAATATCGATAAGTGGAAAGACAGAACTTTTCTGGGCTACCACAGAGAAGACGGACAGGTTGGAACTGAAAATGTATGGTTGTTTTTCCCTTTGGTTTTCTGTGAAAACAGAAACATCGAAATATTAAAAGATATCTTCGAAAAGGAATTAATGAAACCAAAGGAAAACGATTATCAATTATTGCTTCGTTCTTTGGTGAAAACGGAAACGGGCGGTGCAGGTAATGAGGCGGCTTCAAATGATGCTAATTTATTCAATAATATCGAAGTAAAATTTATCACGCATCAGGGTGGATGTGGCGGAATTCGTCAGGATTCGCACAGTTTGGCTAAATTATTGGCAGGATACGTAAACAACCCCAATGTGGCCGGAGCTACAGTTCTGAGTTTAGGTTGTCAGAATCTTCAGATTCAGATTTTTAAAGATGCTTTGGATGCTATAAATCCAAACAGTAAAAAACCGGTTTTGATTTACGATCAGCAACAAATAGGAACTATTGAAACGATGCTAAGCAGTGTGGTAAAAGATACTTTCGAAGCGATTAAAAAAGCAAACGATATAAAAAGAACACCGGCACCTTTGTCAAAATTAACCATTGGTCTGGAATGTGGCGGATCTGACGGGTTTTCCGGAATTTCAGCCAACCCGACATTAGGTGTAACTTCAGATTTACTGGCTGCTTTGGGAGGAACAACAATCCTTTCTGAATTTCCTGAATTATGCGGAGTAGAGCAGGAACTGGTAAACCGTTGCGTAGAAGATGAAGGCGGAAAACGTTTTCTGGATTTAATGCAATGGTACGAAAAAACTGTTGTAGATGCCGGTTCAGGATTTGATATGAATCCGTCTCCGGGAAACATTAAGGACGGTTTAATTACGGATGCGATGAAATCTGCAGGAGCTGCTAAAAAAGGTGGAACTTCACCGATTACAGGTGTTTTCGATTATGGTGAATACATTACTAAGCCAGGATTAACACTGCTTTGTACACCAGGAAACGACGTTGAATGTACGACCGCAATGGTAGGTTCGGGAGCCAATATGGTTTTGTTTACAACAGGCTTGGGAACTCCGACGGGTAACCCGATCGCACCGGTAGTAAAAATTTCGTCTAATACTGAATTAGCCAGAAAAATGTCTGACATTATCGATATCGACACCGGAGGAATTATCACAGGTGAAAAATCGATAGACGAAATGGCTGATGAAATGCTGGAATTCATCATTGAGGTTGCAAGCGGTACCATTAAAACCAAAGCCGCAATCTTAAATCAAAATGATTTTATTCCCTGGAAAAGAGGGGTTTCACTTTAAGATTTTCAACATAATATAAATGTAGAGACGCACAATTGTGCGTCTTTTTTTTGTTTTACCATATAAGTGATTTAAGAAAATATAAGCTAGAGATTGTGATGGTTTAAATGATTAAAAAAAGAGTTGCCACGAATTGCACGAATTTGCACGAATCTTTACGTTAATATTCGTGGCAAAAAAAGCGACAACTGCGCATCTCGATAACAAATGAATGCTAATATGAACTTACATCACTTACATGGTAAATATTCGTGCCAATTCGTGTAATTCGTGGCAAAAAAAAAGAATCACAACAGCTTAACTAATATGAACTTACATCACTTACATGGTAAAATATTCGTGCAAATTCGTGTAATTCGTGGCAAAAAAATCTGTTCAATCGTTTAATCTGTGGCAAAAAAAAAAGAATCACAGCAGTTTAACTAATATGAACCTACATCAATTATATGGTAAAAAGACAATTTAAATGCTACTTCTCGAAGACGATTTACGAATGTGTAATTCCGGTGCGAGCACTACCTTTTTTTCGATTTTAATCGTGTCGGTTTTATCAACCTGCTCCAGGAAAACACGTGCAGACATTTTTCCCATTTCAAGCGGAGACTGATCCACAGAAGTAATTGATAATTCCATGAATTTAGTAAACGGCTCATTACTGAATCCTGCTACGCAAAACTCTTTTGGGATGCTGATGTTTTTATCCTTTAATTCCTGAATAGCTCCCAAAGCAGCAAAATCACTCGAAGAAAAAATAGCATCAGGCGGAGTTTTAAGCTGTAACAGTGCATTCACGGCCTCTTTCCCGGACTCCACACTACTTTTGGTGCGAATCACATATTCTTCATTAAAAGTCATTCCGTTGTCCAATAATGCTTGTTTGTATCCTAAAAACCTGTTTTTGAAAATTTCAAGCGACTGATCTCCGGAGAAATGAGCAATATTATGGCAGCCTTCGTCAATAAGGTGTTTTGTGGTAATGTAACCTCCTTTAAAGTCGTTGATTGTTACTGAACTTACGCCATCAATATGTTTGCTTCTGTCAAAAAAGATCAGAGGTACGTTTTTTTCTAATACATAATGAAAAGCGCCGGTGTTTTCGTTGGTAACATCCGTAACAGACATGAGTATACCATCTACCTGGGCATCAATTAAAGTATACAGGTTTTCATTTTCCCTTTTGGGATCTTCATGCGTCTGGCAAATAATAACCTGATAGCCATGCGGATGTAGTTCTTCTTCAATACCCCTAATAACCGAAGCAAAAAAATTGCTGTCAATACGGGGAACAATAACTCCTATATTATTACTTCGGCCGCTTTTTAAGGCCAGGGCAAGTTTGTTCTGCTTGTAATTCATTGAAGCCGCCGTTTTGATCACCAACTCACGCGTGCTCTCTTTTATTTTCGGATTGTTGTTTAACGCTCTGGAAACTGTAGCGGCAGTGATATTCAGTTTTTTCGCAATATCATAAATGGTTATTTTTTCGCTCATTCAAAAGGTTTTCAGGTTAATTACAGGACAAAAGTACATTTTTTTTATCTAACAAATAAAAATTGTTATCGATTACCAGAACTTATATTTCAAACGTTTTCAATATTACAATCATAATAAATTATGTGTTTTTTTACATTACGTGTAAATATAGTTCGTAATAAAAATTAAATATATAAATTTTTTCTAAATAAATTTGGTGCAGTCAAACTATTTTTTTACTTTCGTGTAATCGATTACATAAAAGGTTGCATTTACTGGCCTCAAATCATAAAATTTTCTTTAAATGATTACAAATAAGTCTATAACATTAAAAATTACAGCCGTTTTAGGTTTGGTATTCCTGCTTTTTTTGTCTTGTGCGAAACAGGTTTCCGGTATTTCTGAAGCCAATCCGTGGAAAAAAATGGATTTGGTTATCAAAAGCATCCCTTTAACCCATTTTTCTGATAAGACTTATAATGTAAAAGATTTTGGTGCGGTAGCAGACGGAAAAACTTCTAATACGCCGGCTTTTGAAAAAGCAATTAAAGAATGTGCCAAAAAAGGTGGTGGAAAAGTACTGGTTCCAAACGGAAAATACCTGACTGGCCCGATACATTTAGAAAGTAATGTGAATCTGCACTTAGAAGATCAGGCAGAAATTCTTTTCAGTACAGATGCAAAGGAATATCCTTTGGTTCATACTTCATGGGAAGGAACAGAACTGATGAATTATTCACCTCTTATATATGCAAAAAACAAAACAAATGTTGCGATAACCGGTAAAGGCACTCTTAACGGTCAGGCCAATAGTACGAACTGGTGGATTTGGTCAGGAGGTAAAAACTATGGCTGGCAAAAAGGAATTCCGTCGCAAAATGATCCGACAAACCGTGAAGTTTTGATTGATATGGCTGAAAAAGGTGTTCCGGTCTCCGAAAGGATTTTTGGGGAAGGACGTTATTTACGGCCTGGTTTTATTCAGTTCTTCGAATGTAATACCGTTTTGATAAAAGATGTTACCATTATTAATGCCCCTTTTTGGGTTTTACATCCCATAAAATCAAAAGATATGATTATCGACGGCGTAACCGTAAACAGCCACGGACCCAATAATGACGGTTGTGATCCCGAATATTCCCAAAATATAATTATCAGAAACTGCACCTTTAATACAGGAGACGATTGTATTGCCATCAAATCGGGGAGGGATGCAGACGGAAGAAGAGTCGCTATTCCCAGTAGAAATATCATTGTTCAGAATTGTAAAATGATCGATGGCCATGGCGGAGTCGTGATGGGTAGTGAGATATCTGCAGGTGTCAATAATGTTTTCGTTGAAAATTGCATTATGGACAGTCCAAATCTTGACCGGGCGATCAGAATCAAAACCAATTCGAAACGCGGCGGAACAACAGAAGATATTTATGTCAGAAATCTAAAAGTAGGAACCGTAAAGGAGTGTGTTTTATTAGCAACCATGACCTATAATGTATACGGAGGCCAGGAAGGGAATTTTATACCTGCCATCAGAAATATCAGCCTTGAAAATATCAAAGTGAAAAACGCGGGAAAATATGGCATTCTTGCGGATGGTTATGCATCATCCCCAGTGGAAAATATTACGTTCAAAGATGTCGTAATTGAAAAAGTAGATTCGGTCTATTCGCTTAAAAATGTAAAAAACGTAAACTTTATAAATACTTATATCAATGGAAAAAAAGTAGAATCAATTAAAAACTAAAAAAAACTATCAATTAACCAAACTATTAAACAAACTATGAACATTAAAGAACTATCAAAGAAAAAAATAAAATACAATGTGGTATTTTTATTTTTCCTGAATTTCCTGTTGAGTAACGCAGTAAGCGCTCAGTCTACTGTGATTGAGGGGAAAATTACAGATGCGACAGGATTATCACTTCCGGGAGTAAATATTCAGGAAAAAGGAACTAAAAACGGAACTTCGACGGATTTTGAAGGGAGTTTTAAATTGAATGTTAGCAGTAATAAAGCCATATTGGTTATTACCTATTTGGGTTTTCAGACGCAGGAAGTAAGTGTAGCCGGAAAATCTAAAGTAAATGTAAGCCTTGCCGAACAGTCCAACTCCTTAAATGAAGTGGTAGTGGTAGGGTACGGAACCGTAAAAAAGACAGATTTAACAGGTTCGATCAGTACTATTAATGCGGCAACGATTACCGAAAGAAATACCACCAGTGCCCTGGAAGCCATTCAGGGAAGCACACCCGGGGTTAGCATTACATCTTCTTCAGGACGTGCCGGTGACGGATTCAAAGTGGTAATCAGAGGAAATAACTCTTTGGTAGGATCTTCTCCTTTATACGTTGTAGATGGTGTTCCGGTTGATAATATAGATTTCCTTAATCCACAGGATATTTCAAGAATGGATGTTTTAAAAGATGCCTCTTCGGCCGCGATTTACGGTTCAAGAGGAGCAAGTGGTGTTATCATTGTAACCACAAAAAGCGGTGCAAATGTAAAATCAGGAATCAATGTAACATTTGATTCTTCTTATGGTACAAGAGAAGCAGCAAGACTTCCGAAAATGATGAACGGTGAAGAGTGGTGGAAATTTCACCAGGTAGCTTATATGAGTGCAACACCGGCAACTCAAACTCCGGCACAACTTGCCACATTAGCCGGAAATCAAAGTCCGCTATTAGTATCAAGAGCCAACAGCGGTTACAATTTTGACTGGGCAGATGCTGTGCTTAAAACGGGTATGACTCAAAATAACTATCTGAATGTTTCAGGACGTTCTGATTCGGGTTTAAGCTATAATTTAGGTTTCGGAGTGCAAAGCGACGAAGGACTTATTGACAACGATTCAACCGATAAATATTCTTTTAAATTAGGATTAAATCACAAGATAAACGATAAATTCACAACTGGTGCAAACATTACTGTTGCCAGAGTTTCAACACAACTGGGAAGTGATTTAGCCATGCAGGACGCTTTCAGGCTTAGTCCGTTAATGTCACCATGGGCTGTCGATGCTTCTGGAAAAGAACAAGTAGGAAATTTATTTTTTCTGCCAGGAAAACTAACGTATCCTGATGGTTCGTGGGCAATTAATAAAACCAGTGCGGTTAACCCGTTAATGGAGATTGCCAATTCTTCCCAAACCGAAAAAACATGGCAGTCTGTTGGTAACGTATTTTTTCAATACCAGCCCTTAAAATGGCTTTCCTTTAAAACCACATTTGCGGCCGGAATAGAAAATACCGTAACAAGCACAGGATATGGTGCACAAACCAATGCAGGGGTTACCTTAAATGGAAAAAACTCAGCATCTATCAAAAACTTCAACAATTTCAATTACACCTGGGATAACCAGATTGATTTGAAAAAAACTTTTGCGGAAGTACATGATTTTAGCGTATTGTTACTACAAAGTTTGTATTCGAACACAGATGAAACTTCTTATTTGTATTCTAACAATCAGCCTTTTAATACAGGTTCTAATAATATGGGATCCGGAGTTCAGACCAGTTATAACATAAGTTCGGGCTATCAAAAAAACACATTGAGCTCTTATGCGGTTCGTTTGAATTATACCTTTAAAGACAAATATTTATTAACGGCTTCTTCCAGATGGGACGGATCATCTGTTTTGTCGGAAGGCAATAAATGGCAGAGTTTCCCTTCTGTAGCTTTAGGATGGAAAATCAACAAAGAGTCGTTCTTGGAAAACAGCACTGTCATTTCAGACTTAAAACTACGTGCCAGTTTAGGATATACCGGAAATGATAACGTAGCGCCTTATACTTCTCAGGCTTTATTAAACCAGCAGACATTTTATGCCAACGGGGCAAATGTCGTAGCGGGATGGCAGACAGAAAATCTTGCTAATCAGCAGCTGACCTGGGAAAAAACGAGAGAACTTAACTTTGGACTTGATTTTGGGTTCCTGAAGAACAGAATTTCAGGTAGTGTTGATGTGTATGACAGATTATCTGATAAGTTAATTTACAAACAGGAACTACCTCTCGAAGCAGGATATAAAAATACTTTTTCAAACGTTGGTTCTGTAAGCAATAAAGGGGTCGAGGTTTTATTAACGACTAAAATTATTAAAAGTGATTTCGTAAACTGGGAAACTACTTTTACCTTCACTAAAAACGTAAATAAACTGGAATCAATTTACAATCAGGATCGTGTTAGTGATATTGGAAATAAATTAATTTTAGGATCAGAATTAAATCCTAATTACAATTATGTATATGATGGGGTATGGCAGGAAAGCCAGAAGACAGAAGCAGCAACTTATAACATGCTGCCTGGTCAGGCAAAACCAAAAGACCTGAATAATGATGGTAAATTTAATAGTGATGACAGAACGGTAATTGGAAACGCAAATCCGGATTGGCAGGGAAGTTTATATTCTAAATTAACAGTAGGGAATTTTGATTTTAACTTTTCGGTACTGACAAGTCAGGGACAAACCGTTTTGAGTACTTTTCACCAAAACTTTGCTGATGTAAGCGACAGAGGACGTCAGAAATTAGCAATGGATTACTTTATTCCAACAAACGGAACAGGCATTGAGTCGAATGCTAATAATACAAATCCAAGACCAGGGCCGGTTGCAACTGGTGCAGGAGCGTACTGGACTTCATTATTCGGGTATTACAGAGATGTTTCTTATGTGAAAATTAAAAATATATCTTTGGGGTACACATTCAATACAGAGTTATTAAAAAGACTTAAAATGAGCAACCTGAGAATTTATGTAAATGTTTTAGATCCATTTGTATTTACAAATTTTGACGGATATGATCCGGAATGGGCAGCATCTTCTTTTGGGGTAAATCGTCCGGCATCAGTGACTACGCAGTTGGGAATAAGTGTTAAATTTTAATTAAGACATCAAATGAAAAAAATAATTATATTAGTAGGAATAATTCTAACGGCTTTAAGCTCTTGCAGCGATTATATCGAAGAAGAAAGCCTTTCGAACGTACCGGCAGATCAAACCTATAAAACCGCATCCGGATTTCAGTTATTGGTAAACTCAAATTACGCCTGGTTAAAAAGTATTTACGGAGGAAATCCGTGGTTGTTTGAATCAGGAACAGACATGTACGCTGAGGGAAGAACACCGGAACCGGCAGGTTTAAGCCAGTACACGCTTTTAATCCCGACAGCAGATAACGTAGCTGATTTGTACCGTCCTTGTTATCAGTTGATCCAATCGGTAAATAAAACAATTTACTATTCGGGTATTACAGAACAGACTTCGAACTTAAATACTTTAGTGGGAGAAGCCAGATTTTTAAGAGCACAGGCCTATTTTTTACTGGTGCAGACTTATGGTGGCGTTGCCATCGTAGACGAGCATATTACAAGCCCGGTTTTATCTTTTCAAAGAAATAGTGCCGAAGAAGTGTACACAAAAATTATCGGAGATTTAGACGCTGCCTTAGCTAGTGTCGGCACTGCTGCCTACAGCACTTCCGGAAAAGTAAACAAAAGAGCCGTAAACGATTTACTGGCTAAAGTCTATTTAACCAGAGGATACGAAACATTTGGTAAACCGGATGACTTTACAAAAGCAGCGGCTTATGCTGACGCGGCTATAGCCGGACAAACTTTAGGTCTTGCTTTCGATCAGTTATTTAAACCCGGAAACGATTTAAATGCAGAAACGATTTTTTCTGTTCAGTACGACAAAGCGTCAACAAGTACAGATCCGACAAAGTTAGGGAACAACCAGTTTTACTATTTTGGTCCTTATTTAGGGGGAGCAGAAACAGGAGCGCCATTAAGAAGCTACAACTTATGCCCGACAGCTTATGCTTTAGGTTTATACGAGAAAGGGGACAAAAGATGGGATGCTACTTTTATGACTGAAATTCTGGAAGGTCCGGAAACTAACAACGGACAGACTAAAACAGTTCTTTATTATCCATACTATAGAAGTGCAAATCCAGCTGCCTTAAAAGTGAGACATTTTTACGAGCCAAAATGGTTTACACCTGCAGACAGGTTGGCCTGGGAAACGGCTAATGCATCCAGAAAAGCATCGACTTTCGTGTATCATCCATGGGGAGAATATGATGCAGCACATACCTTAATCGATAACCGTGACTGTTATACAATACCTGTAAAGAAATTTGATGATCCGGATCCGACTACACCATCCAGTACAGGTCCTGTTAGTACAAGAGATATTATTGTGGCCAGATTGGGTGAAACGTATTTAATTGCTGCAGAAGCCTATTTAAAAGCAGGGGTACCAACAACAGGTTTAGACCGTTTAAACGAAGTGAGAAGAAGAGCCGGAGTAACCAATGCAACAATCGGACAATTCAACATCGATTATATTTTAGATGAAAGAGGAAGAGAACTGGTGGGAGAATACAAACGCTGGTTCGATTTAAAACGTACCGGAACATTAGTGGCCAGAGCTTCAGCGTATAATTATAAAATTAAGGCCGCAAACTTTGTTGGCGTAGGCGGACAGTTGAAAATTTTAAGACCAATCCCTCAAACGGCACTGGACTTAAATCAAAATAAAGATTTTCCACAAAATCCTGGATATTAGTAATTTGTAATTTTGAAATATTAGTTTTTTTGAAGCAGTTAAAAAGGAGTCTGAACATGGTCAGGCTCCTTTCTTAACTGAAATTGAGAAATTGAAGATGAAAAAAATAGTAGTACTTTTAGTCTTGTTTTTAAAAGTCATCGATGCTCGAAGTCAATACCTTGCAGATACTTCGTACACCGTAAAAAGTACCTATAGCAAATTAATAAGTTCGTATCCCTTTATCACAATTGCCAGGGCAGAAAAAAATTTAAATGTCAATCAGCTGAATGATGTGGTTTATGACCAAAGAAAAAGCAGGGACTTACATTTTGATGCCTTTTTAAATAAAAACAAAAAATTAAATCCCGCTGTAATCCTCATTCATGGAGGAGGCTGGAAATCCGGGAATAAAAACCAAATGCACGAGCTGGCACAGGAAATAGCTTCAAAAGGATATTCTTGTTTTGCCATCGAATACAGATTATCACCGGAAGCAAAATATCCGGAAGGGATTTATGATGTAAAAAATGCGATCCGGTTTATAAAAGATAATGCAAAAAGATTCCGTGTAGATCCGGACAAAATTGCGGTTTTGGGATGCTCTTCGGGCGGACAAATGGCAGCTTTGATCGGTACAACAAATGGAAATCCGGCTTTTGAGGATGAAGCAAATAAGAGCAATTCCTCTTCAAAAGTAAATGCAATTATTGATATAGACGGCGTTCTGGCTTTTAAACATCCTGAATCAAAAGAAGGGGAAATGGCCGCTTTTTGGCTCAATGGTACTTATGATGAAAATCCGGAAAACTGGAAAAAGGCCTCGGCTTTAAGTCATACAGACAAAAATACGCCACCTGTACTTTTTATAAACAGCAGTTTCGAAAGGTTTCATGCCGGAAGGGACGATATGATTGCCATTTTAAATCAGAATAAAATTTATAATGAGGTTAAAACAATAGAAAATTCACCACATTCCTTTTGGTTTTTTCAGCCCTGGTTTGATGAAACAGTGACCTGTACAACACAGTTTTTAGATACAATTTTTAAATAATTTACCCTATAATGAAAGCAAAAATTAAAATAGCAGCCTTATTCCTGTTAGGTTTTACTGCCGCAAATGCCCAAAAATACGATATAAAAACTGCTAAGACCTATGCTGAAATTTCAGCCAAAACAGATGGAAAATGGGAAGGCCGAAAATATATTGGCGGTACAGTTTTTAAAAATACAGATAAACTAAAACTGTCCCCCGAACATACCGATCACTCCTTTGATATTCGTTATGAAGGCCCGGGATGGGAAAGTAACAGAATTGGATACCGTTTGTATTTAGACTGGAGAAATGCGATTGACATTTTCGGAAAGAAAACTTCGGAGAATATCTTACCCAAAGTAGGGCAGGATAATTTCGATTCGTACCACGAAATGAGCGATTGGGGAGCAGATATCCTGAAAGCCGGAAAAGGAATCGGAATCGGATCCATCGATCGTTACCTGAACAAGGAGAAATTACACTTCCGTGAAGTCGATTCAACAATCGCTTATGTGAGCAATAAAACCAACGAATCGGTAGTAAAAATTGATTATTACGGATGGAAAACAGCGGCTGATAAAATCAATTTCACCTCAGAACTGACCATTAAACCGGATCAGCTATATACACAGCATACCATAAAAGCATCCAAAGCCATTCAGGGAATTTGTACCGGAATCGTCAAACAGAAAAATACAGAATTGCTTAAAAAAGAAAGCAAAAATAAAAAATGGGCTTATCTGGCCACGTACGGTCAGCAATCATTAGTCCCGGATAAACTTGGAATGGCTATTTTCTACCAGGTAACTACAATCGCGAGTATTGAAGATACGGATTTAGATTATTTGTTAGTATTCAAACCCACAACCAAAGCGACTTCATTTTACCTTTTGGGCGCCTGGGAACAAGAAGTAAACGGAATTAAAACACAGGAAGAATTTGTAAAATACCTGAACGAAAAATTAGAAATACTAAACAAAAAAGGTAAAATGTAAGCGTATGTTTAAATCGGTCTGTATAAAAATCAATTTTATAAAATGCCTAGTTGTTTTACTGCTGATTGTTAGTGGTAAAACAACGGCGCAGCAGCAGTATGATTTAGAAAAAGGGGGTATTTCCTATCAGTTAAAATGGTCAGAAAGAACAGCACTTTCTATTTTAAATAAATACCCAAACGCCTGGCAGCTGGATGGAAATGACAAACCCAAGTGGGATTATAAAATGGGTTTCGTATTGTCCGGTTTTGAAAAATTATATCAGAAAACAAACAACAAAAAATACCTCAATTACATAAAAGACTACATTGATGAAATGATCGACAGCACCGGAAACCTTAAAAAATACGATCTCAAAGAATACAATATCGATTATTTAAGCCCGGGAAAACTGCTGTTTAATTTATACGATCTGACAAAAGATGCCCGCTATCTGAAAATTACGGGACAATTGAGAAATCAACTCGAAACCCAGCCGAGAACACCAAGCGGAGGATTCTGGCACAAACAAATTTATCCGGACCAAATGTGGATTGACGGTTTGTATATGGGCGAGCCTTTCTACACGCAATTTACGGTAAAGTATGAAAAAGGGAGAAGCTTAGACGATATTGCCAGACAATTTGAACTGGCACAAAATAATATTACAGATAAAAATACCGGTTTACAATATCAGGCCTGGGATGAAAGCAAAGCAATTGCCTGGGCCAATAAACAAACCGGAACCTCGCCAACCATCTGGGGACGCGGAATTGGCTGGTACATGATAGCTTTGGTAGAAACTTTAGAGTATTTTCCGAAATCACATCCAAAATACAAAGTATTGGTCGGATACCTGAATCAGGTTGCCAAAAATGTAAACGAATACAAAAGCCCGGAAGGCTTGTGGTATCAGATAGCAGATAAACCTCAGTTATTTGGCAATTATGTTGAACCCTCCGCTTCAGGAATGATTATTTATGCCTTTGCAAAAGGGGCTGACAAAGGATATCTGCCTTCATCCTATAAAAAAACAGCCCAAAAATCATTTGAGAGTTTTGTAAAAGAATTTGTAAAAGTGGATAAAAAAGGAGAAATAACTATTCTGAATGTTTCTTCGAATGTGGGTCTGGGAGGAAAACCGTTTCGCGATGGCACCAATGATTATTACCTTACTGCAAAGACAAAAGAAAATGGGGCAATAGGCATTGGGGCATTTTTGTTAAGCGCAATAGAGTTGAATAAATAACCGTAATACGTCTTCAGAATGATACGACATAAAAAGAAAAATTATTGTATTGCTGTCCTGCTGATAGGTCTTGCCCTGTTGCCCTGCGATAAAATAACAGCACAGGAAACTTCAAATCCGGCAGTTGTCATTTCCAAAGATTTGAAATGGTCCGAAAGAATGGCACTTTCGATACTAAAAAGAGATCCAAAAGCCTGGCAAATCGATAATAACGAAAAAACCAAATGGGACTATAAGCTGGGATTGGTGATGACTTCTTTTCAGAAACTTTACGAAGCAACCGATAATCCGGTTTATGCCAATTACATAAAGGACTATGCCGAAACAGTTATCAACAGCTCAGGGGAAATTCTGAACTATAAACTGGAAGATTATAATATAGACAATATCAATGCCGGGAAAATGCTTTTTGATCTCTATGCCAGAACAAAAGACGATCGGTATCTGACAGCGCTAAAAACGCTCAGAAAACAGCTGGAAACACATCCGAGAACAAATTCCGGTGGTTTTTGGCATAAAAAAATCTATCCCAACCAAATGTGGCTCGACGGTCTTTATATGGGAACTCCTTTTTATGCGCGCTATACGGCAGAGTTTGAAGGAGGAAAGGATTTTGATGACATTGCAAAACAGTTCGAACAAATTCAGCTGCATACACTGGATCCCAAAACAGGACTTCTTTTCCATGCCTGGGATGAAAGTAAACAAATGGACTGGGCGAATAAGGAAACAGGAACTTCACCCAATTTCTGGTCGCGATCTATCGGCTGGTACATGATGGCTTTGGTGGATGTTTTGGACTATATGCCCAAAGACCATCCGAAACGTAAGGAATTAATTCAGTACTTAAATGAGATTGCCAAATCGGTTGCAAAATATCAGGATCGGACCGGGCTTTGGTATCAGGTTACCGATTCCGGAAAAAAAGAGGGCAATTATCTCGAAGCATCAGGATCTGAAATGTTTGTGTACGCTTTCGCGAAAGGAGCAAACAAAGGCTATCTGCCTGCCAGTTATAAAAAACTGGCCAACAAAGGTTTCGACGGCATAATAAAAAAATTAATTACTGTTGATGCCGATGGCGAAATTCACATCACACAGGTATGTGCCAGTGCAGGATTAGGCGGAAATCCCTATCGTGACGGTTCGTACGAATATTACATAAAAGAGAAAATAAAAACAGACAATTCCCATGGACTGGGGCCGTTTATTCTGGCCGCACTGGAATTAAAAAAATAATAGAATTTAAATATATTTTGAAATGAAAAATAACAGAAAAAAAGCATTTGTATCGGTTGTAATACTTGGACTTATGGTTTTGACAAGCTGTAAAGTAACCTCTCAGGTACCGGCAAATAAGGATATCGTTATTTCTAAAGATTTAAAATGGTCCGATAAAATGGCTTTGACCCTGATGAAACGTCATCCTCAGGCTTATATGATCGACGATTCAAAAACAGCCAAATGGGATTATGTACACGCCTTGGTTCTGCATTCCATCGAAGAATTATATAAAAAAAATCCGGATCCAGGATACAAAGCCTACATAAGAGGTTACGTAGACACACTGGTACAAAATGACGGCAGTATTAAAACCTATGAATTCGATAAATATAATATTGACTTAGTGGTGCCGGGCCGTCTTCTTTTTGATATTTATGCTACTTCAAAAGAACAAAAATACCTTACAGCCTTACAATCCATCCGCAAGCAGCTTGCCGAACAGCCACGTACA
Organism: Flavobacterium sp. ENC; assembly: GCF_020991415.1. Classification (GTDB taxonomy): domain Bacteria; phylum Bacteroidota; class Bacteroidia; order Flavobacteriales; family Flavobacteriaceae; genus Flavobacterium. The sequence continues at coordinate 197,081 of NZ_JAJMOY010000006.1, forward strand.
AAAAGTGGCGGATTCTGGCACAAACAAATTTATCCGAACCAAATGTGGCTGGACGGTTTGTATATGGGAGAGCCGTTTTATGCACAATATACCGTAACCTTTGAGAACGGGAAAAGCCTGGATGATATCGCAAAACAATTTGAGCTGATTCAGTTGCATGCAACAGATCCAAAAACAGGATTATTATACCACGGCTGGGATGAAAGCAAAGAAATGCCCTGGGCAAATAAAGAAACAGGAAACTCTCCAAATTTCTGGTCCAGAGCTTTAGGATGGTATGCCATGGCTTTGGTAGACGTACTGGATTATTTCCCAAAAGACCATCCAAAACAAAAAGAACTGGTTAAATATTTAAATAACGTTTCAGCGAGTTTAGCCAAATATCAGGACAAATCCGGCTTATGGTATCAGGTAACAGACCAGGGCGCAAGAGAAGGAAATTACCTGGAAGCATCAGGATCGTCAATGTTTGCGTATGCTTTTGCAAAAGGAGCCAACAAAGGATATCTGCCTGCAAAATATAAAAAACTGGCAAACAAAGCTTTCGACGGCCTCACAACACAACTGATCAAAAAAGTCGATGAAGACGGCGGAATTACCTTAACCCAGGCTTGTCAGGTGGCAGGTTTGGGAGGAAATCCATATCGTGACGGATCCTACGAATATTATGTAAACGAAAGAAAAAAAGACAACGATCCCAAAGCAACAGGCCCTTTTATTCTGGCAGCATTGGAATTGAACAGATAATAAAAAAACAACACTTTTTGGTTGTATAAACGGGACAGGTTTTTAAAATCTGTCCCGTTTATAGAAAGTTAATAAAAAGAATGAAAAATTTTAAAGCCCTTTTTTTTCTGTTAGCCGTATTTTCGATACAACCGAATTTCGCACAAGTGTGGATTCCGGATAACGGAGATGGAACCTACACCAATCCGATTATTCATGCCGATTACTCAGATCCGGATGCGGTTCGGGTAGGGGATGATTTTTATATGACGGCTTCTTCTTTTAACTGCATACCGGGATTACCGATTCTGCATTCCAAAGATTTGGTCAACTGGAAAATTATCAGCTACGCACTGGCCAAACAGCCTCCATTCGAAACCTATGATAAAGTGCAGCATGGGAATGGCGTTTGGGCACCGAGCATTACCTTTCACAACAATGAATTTTATATTTATTACCCCGATCCTGATTTTGGAATTTATATGATAAAATCTAAAAAAGCCGAAGGACCCTGGTCGGAACCGCTTTTGGTGAAAGCAGGCCTGGGACTTATTGATCCAAGTCCTTTATGGGATGATGACGGAAAAGTATATCTGGTTCATGCCTTTGCGGGAAGCCGCGCGCAAATTAAAAGTTTGTTGGTAATTTGTACCATGAATACGGAAGGGACCGTGGCGAACAATGATGAAGTCATGATAATTGACGGACACGAGAGTGAAGGCACCATTGAAGGTCCGAAGTTTTACAAACGAAATAACTACTATTATGTTTTTGCTCCGGCAGGAGGCGTTTCTACCGGCTGGCAAACCATTTTAAGGTCAAAAAATGTCTGGGGACCTTATGAGAAGAAAAAGGTTTTAGAACAGGGAAAAACCAGTATAAACGGGCCTCATCAGGGCGCCTGGGTACAAACCCAAACAGGTGAGGACTGGTTTATTCATTTTCAGGACAAAGGCGCTTACGGCAGAATTGTGCACCTGCAGCCCATGAAATGGGAAAACGACTGGCCCGTAATGGGACGGGATTTGGATAAAAACGGGATCGGAGAACCGGTCACTACTTTCAAAAAACCTAATGTTGGAAAAAAATACCCAATCGAAAACCCGGCAGCATCAGACGAGTTTAATTTGCCTGCATTAGGACTGCAGTGGCAATGGCAGGCCAATTCCCGGATTCATTGGGGATTTCCAACCAGTTCAGGATATTTAAACTTGTTTTGTATCAACAGTAGTAAAGATGAAAAGAGAATTTTTGAGGCTCCGAATTTGTTGCTGCAAAAATTTCCTGCCGAAGAATTTACGGCGACCACCAAACTCACTTTTAATGCAAGATTAGACGGAGAAACTACCGGACTTATGATAATGGGTTTGGATTACAGTTATTTATGCCTGAAAAACAATAATGGCAAATTATACTTAAATCAGAAAACAGGAACTTTTGATAAAACAGTTTCAGAAACAGAAACAAAAGCTGTTTTGGTGGAAAACAATACCATATACCTAAGGGTTAAAGTTAAAAAAGGAGGAATCTGCAGCTTTTCGTACAGCTCAGATGATGTAAAATATCAGCCCATTGGTATCGATTTTACAGCCAAAGAGGGAAAGTGGATTGGCGCCAAATTAGGTCTTTTTGCTTTAAGCCAAAAAGTTACGAATGATTCCGGTAATGTAGCTGTAGATTGGTTCAGGATAACGAAATAAAAGAAGATGATTTCATTAAAAAAAATAACACTGCTTTTTTTAGTGGTTACAGGTTTTGCAGCAATCGCTCAGAACACCAATAAAACGGGTGCGAATAAGGAAACTATTGTAGCTCAGGACGGTTCCGGGGATTTTACAAAAATTCAGGATGCCATAAATGCGGCTCCGTCATTCCCGTATGAAAAAGTAACCATCCGCATCAAAAACGGAACCTATACAGAAAAAGTCAGAATCCCGGAATGGAATACGCATCTGGAACTGATTGGAGAAAGTAAAGAAAACACCATTATTACTTTCGATGATAATTTTTCGAAAATAAATTTAGGAAGAAACAGTACTTTTCATACCTATACGGTTTTGGTGGAAGGAGATGATACTTCACTATCCAATTTAACCATAAAAAATAGTTCAGGCGATAATGGTCAGGCAATTGCTTTGTCAGTGGTGGCCAATCGCGTGCAGGTTTCAAATTGCAGGCTACTGGGAAATCAGGATACGTTGTACCTGTCAGGAGAAAAAAGCAGGCATTATTTTAAGGATTGTTACATCGAAGGAACAACCGATTTTATTTTTGGAAGCGCTACCGCTTTATTCGAAAATTGCGTGATCCACAGCCTAAAAAGCTCCTATATTACCGCTGCTTCAACTCCGCAGGGAAATGATTTCGGTTTTGTATTTAAAAATTGCAAACTGACAGCCGATCCTTCCGCAACAGCCGTTTATCTCGGAAGGCCTTGGAGAATTTATGCCAAAACAGTGTATCTGAATTGTGAGATGGGCAAACAGATCAAACCGGAGGGCTGGCAAAACTGGTCCAAACCTGAAGCGGAAAAGAATACTTTTTATGCCGAATACAATTGCAAAGGCGAAGGATATCAGCCTGGCAAAAGAGTTTCATGGTCGCACCAGCTTTCAAAAAAAGAAGCTGAAAAATATACCACAGAAAATATCCTTAAGGACAGTGTACCGAACTGGTTTTCCAGACAAAAATAGTTTTCACAAAAACAAAACATATGAATTTCAGATGTCTTCTTTTTCTAGTAATTTCATGGACTTCCTTTGCCCAGCAAATGGATTTTCCAACTGCAGAAGCAGCTGCGATTGTCAATAGGATCCAGTTGCCTGTTTTTCCCTCGTATCAGGTAAATGTTTTGAAACTGGGAGCAAAAGGAGATTCTGTAACCAATAATAAAGCCTTTTTCGACAAAGCAATGGCCTTGTGTAAAAAGAACAATGGCGGAACCATAATTGTGCCCAAAGGCATTTATAAAGTAAACGGCCCTATTCATTTTGTAAGCAATGTCAATCTTAAAATAGAAAGGGGTGCCAAAATTAAGTTTAGTGATAATCCCAAAGATTATTTGCCAATGGTGCTGACCAGCTGGGAAGGAACCATGCTGTACAATTACAGTCCCCTAATTTATGCTTACGAATGTTCGAATATTGCCTTAACCGGCGAAGGAACAATTGACGGCGAAGGAGGTACTACCTGGAAAAGTTTTAAGGCCAAAGAAAATGAAGGCAAAATTCGCAGCCGTGAAATGAATCACAACAGCGTGCCGCTGAACGACAGAAAGTTTGGGGAAGGTTATTTTTTACGCCCGCAGCTGATTCAGTTTTTTAACTGTAAAAATATCCTGGTTGAAAATATCCGTATTGAAAATTCACCGTTCTGGTGTCTGCATCTGTTGAAATCAGAAAGTATCACAATTCGTGGAATAAGTTATAAATCACTGAATTACAATAATGACGGAATTGATCCGGAATACGCAAAAGATGTTTTAATTGAAAATGTAAATTTCGATAATGGTGACGACAATGTGGCCATTAAGGCAGGCCGGGATCATGAAGGAAGAGCCAATTCGGCTACTCCAAGTGAGAACATTGTGATTAGAAATTGTAACTTCAAAGGACTTCACGGAGTGGTTTTAGGCAGCGAAATGTCTGCCGGAATTCAGAATGTGTATGTAGAAAATTGTAAAACTGTTGGTTATCTGAAAAGAGGGATTTACATAAAAACCAATGCCGATCGCGGCGGTTTTATAAAAAATATCTTTGTCAATAACCTGCAACTGGATGAAGTAGAAGACTGCCTGTATATCACAGCCAATTATCACGGGGAAGGAAGCGGTTTTCAATCGGACATATCAAATGTTTATTTTTCGAATATCACCTGCAATAAAGCCACAGAATCAGGAATTGTAATACAGGGATTCCCGGAGAAAAAAATCAGGAATATCTCTTTAAGCAACATCGAAATAAAATCGGCAAAAAACGCCCTGTCAAATGAAAATGCCGAGAATGTGCTTATGACTGATGTTTTTATTGGTCAGCGGGCGACTGTTCCTTCGGCGGCTAAATAGGTTTTTTGGAGGCTCAGAGGCTCAGAGGCTCAGAGGAACAAAGGAACAAAGGAACAAAGGAGCAAAGCTTTGTGTGTCACGATAGCTATGGGAATTGTGTAAACCAGAGCGAACCCTGCGGTTAGCATTAATTTTCAAATCGAACAATCCAAAAATCGAATAATCCAAAAATCCAAAAAATGAAATACTTCCTTTCCATTTTATTTTTAATTTCCCTGAGTTGCCGGGCACAAAAAACTACATTGTATTGTATTGGCGATTCTACAATGGCCAATAAAAAAGATCCCGATAAAAATCCCGAACACGGATGGGCGCAGGTTTTGCAACCGTTTTTTAATGACAATATCATTGTAGAAAACAAAGCGGTAAACGGGCGCAGTACCAAAAGTTTTATCAACGAAAAACGCTGGGATTCCATCTGTAAAAAACTCAAAAAAGGAGATTATGTTTTTATCGAGTTTGGCCATAATGACGAAAAAATAGCAGATTCAACGCGATATACCAATCCGCATACAAGTTATCGTTATAACTTAATCCGGTTTGTAAAGGAAAGCAGGGAAAAAGGAGCTGTTCCGATTTTATTAACCTCTATCGCAAGAAGAAATTTCAACGAACAAGGAGTATTGGTGCCTACCCATGGCGATTATCCTTTGGAAACAAGATTAGTGGCTCAGGAATACAAAGTCCCTTTTATTGACCTGGAATATTACACCGAATTACTGGAGCAATCCTATGGACCCGAAAAATCAAAGTTACTTCATTTACATTTTAAGGCGGGGGAAGTTCCTTATTACAAAGAAGATAAAAATGATGATACGCATCTTTCTCTAAAAGGCGCTGCGGAAATTGCCGGAATCGTGATTAATCAAATCAAACTTTTGGAAGATCCTTCTCTTGGTAAACTCAAAAAAGGCATCAAATAAAAATTTGAAATTCCTTTTCAGGTTACAATTTGAGGTGCACGTTGGGACATTTTTCGATACGGTTTCTTCACAAAATCTTCTGATGGTTTTCGTTTAAAAACAGCATAATATTTCGAGTGGAAATGATTCATTCTCGTGTAGCTTAATTCATATACAATTTCTATTAGGGTACTGTACTTGCCGCTTTGAAGCAATTTGTGGGCTAAAATCATTTTTTCTTTTAAAAAAAGTTTTTTCGGACTGTCATTAAAATGCTTTTTAAATAATATTTTATATTTGGTAGAAGACATTCCCGCCATTTCCGATAAGAAATTTATGGTAGGGAAGGGATTGCACAAATCCTTTAAAAAATAATCCTGTGTTTTGATGACAGCCTCAAGATCTGTTTCCTTAATTTCATTCTTTTTGACAGATAAATTTTCATATCGGTTTAAAAAATTGCCTAAGAGTTTTAGCGAAATTCCTTTTAAATACGAATCGAATGAAAGATCAAAAACAGATTTATCCATAAGGGATCGGATTAGTAAAACACTATTGCTGTCAATATTGTCATAATAATAAAGAGATTTTTGCTCCAACTTGTTTTCTTGTTTCTGAAATTCTCCTATAGCGGTTGTCTCTAAAAGTTCATTCAGTAATTTTTTATCAACCAGCAGGCGTAAGGCCAGCGTACGTTCGTTAACAGATGGCTTAAAGGAACTTTCCGTCTGATTATCGATAATCGCAAGGCCCGGATTTTCACGGGAGCCAATTTTGTAATCCGCAGCATCAATTTTTATAAAATTCACGGAATCACTTAAATCAAAATGAAATATATACGATTCGTTATCCGATTTTAAACGGTTTATTTCAACTGGTTCAGTCACAACAAAATCGACAAACAGGGCAGAAATTCCGGCAGCTATTGGTGTAAAGTAAGAGTGGCCTTTTCCTAAATTTTCCGGTATAATAATGATTTTATCATCAATAAGTTCTCCATTTATTTCCTGTACTAATTGTTGTTGCCAGTCTGGTGTTAAGCTGTAAAAATGATTAATCTTTTTCATTATTGTAAATGTTTAAATTTATAATTGTTTTATAAAACTCTTTGGCGATAGTCCAAAATGCTCCTTAAATTTTAAGGTAAAATGAGAATTATTGCTGTAATGAAGTCTGTTTGAAATTTGGGATATGGATAATTGCCGGTCTTCAAGAAGTTCTTTTGCAAGTGCCAGTTTATTATTCATAAAAAAAGAATTAGGTGTTAAGCCGGTTAATTTTTTGAACAAATTTTTAAACTTTGTTTCAGACATTTTAATTTTTTGTGCCATCAGTGCAATACTCGGAAAAGGACCTTCAATATTTTCAATCAAAAACATCTGCATTGCAATGATATCCTGAATATCCGATTCCTTAACGGTTTGAAGAATCATCCTGTTACCAGCTATTTTTTTTAAGTAATTGGACATCAACATATGTACGGTAGCTTTGAGATTTAAATCGAAAACCGGCCCGCCTACTTTTAATTTGCGTAAATCATTAAGGACATGAAAACTCTCATTACTGATCCTGTCATATCGGATGACCGTATTTTTTTTAGGATCAGTAATTTTTTGCAAATCTGAAAAAAGTACCGTATCATCTTTGATAAAAGCGGCAAGTTTACTTTTATGTACAAATATGCAAAGCGCATACGTATGACTTCCAGATTTTATCTGGTAATTGGTTTTTAAAGTACCGTCAATTACTGCTAAATTATACTTCCAGCGACCTAAATCGCAAATAGTATTATTAGCCACTAAACGCGCTTCACCGTCGGTAAGGTCGTAATAGAAACCTATAAAATCATTCTTTTGGTTTTTTTGAACAAAATGAAGGTTTTTATAATATTTTACATTGATATAATAAGCTACAATCCCATCCTCACATTCCAGAAAATACCTGATTCCGGATTGTATATTTTCAGGAACAATTATAAAATTGTCCTTTATTTTTCCATTGAGTTTTCTGGCAAGCGGTTTTACCCAGCTTAAATCTGCTGAATAAGAATGTTCTATTATTTTCATGTGGCATTTATTATGGTATACAATCATTTTTACTGCTTAGTCTTAAGACTTAAAAAGAATTAAATACACTAGTTATTCCCGGTTCTTTCAATTTTATTTTGTAAGAATTTAAATTAGATTTGCTTTTCGGAGGTAATGTACTATAAAAAATCCGGGCTTATCAAATCCGATTTATAACTGTAGGGTTTCATTTGATAACTGTAATTTTTGAGGCATTTTTGGCTTGTAAAATGCCTTACAAAAGAATTTTTTGATTTGAAAATTTTATAAAAAACCTTATTCTGATATTTTAATGTCTGAAGTGTGCTCTCTGTAATTATTATTCCGCTTAATTTCGTTTTTCCATGACAAGAATCATAAAAAGAACAAATTTGAATGGCTAATTACTAATACGATCAGGATGAATACTTCTAAATTTTCTGCAGAGTTTGAATTGAATATTAATGAAATACAAAAGCTCAATAAAATGTATTTTAAGCGTTTGTATAAAGGAAGAGTTACTTTCTTTTTTGTAATTATCATGGTATCTTTTCTCGTGTATGATTTTCTTAATTTAGAAAGCCAGGAAGATTTTTTTAAGTTTCAGTTAAGGAGTTTAGTCCTTATTGTGTCGTTCTTCATGTTTCAGTACTCGTTTGTAAATGCGACATGCAGGCTTCTTTTTAAATTGATAAGACGGCTAATAGGGTATAGTAGTCTTTTTGGGAAATATAAGCTCAACTTTACCAGTTCTGATATTCATGTAAATTCTCCCTTAGGTGCTTTTGTTCATAAGTGGAGCCAGATTGATAAAGCCGTTTTAACTAAAGACTTCTTTTTTTTATATGTTAAAGACAAGGAGCAGCACATTATTTCTATTTCAAATAAATTCAACAACAACAGGAATATGATTGATTTAATAACATTTGTAGATCGTCATGTTACGCAAATTATGAAAATGTAAGGGGAATCGTTACCATTCATCCTAAGCATTCCGGTGTAATAAAAAGTTACAAATGACCATTTTGGAAGTTGCAAAGGAAAAGGAGCAAATTTTCAGTCCTTTAATGACTGTGAGCTCCTTAAAAAAGGTCAGATAATTTTTAAAAATGAAATAAAAGAGACCGCTGTGACAGGTTTAAATAAAAAATTAATCAATAAAAATCAGCGTAAATTTATTTGTAATGAATTGATAATAAGTGCTGAAGCGTGTCAGCTAATTTAATATTAAGCGTTCAGGCAAAAACAGGCGCAATTTTAACATTAAAGATGCGTTATCTATCAAGCAAACTTTTATTTTTGCGCCTTAATTTAACAAGTATAAGCATGAAAGATCTATTAGTAAAAATCAACGCCGAAATCGACACATTTAAAGCAGAAGCTGAATCACTTACTGAAAAAGGTGTTAAAGCTGCTGGAGCAAGAGCACGTAAATCAACTTTGGAAATTGAAAAACTTTTAAAAGAGTTTAGAAAAGTTTCTATCGAAGAATCAAAAAAATAATATTTGTATTCAGAAACAAAAACCTCGTTTAAGTAAATTAAACGAGGTTTTTTCTTTTAAGGATCTAAGGTTTTGAGATTCTAAGTTTCTGAGGTGTGGTTACCTTTTAAAACTATTACTCTTAGTACCTTAGAATCTCAGAATCTTAGACCCTTCTAAATAGAATTTCGATCAATAAAATTAAAAGGAACTTTTACCTGCCCTTTCTCTTTATTAAGGATCATTCTGGCAGCGGTTTCTCCCATTACATTAAAATCGGTAGACATTACCGTAATTCCTAAAAGTTCTTTAAGCGGGGTATCATTATAAGAAATCACTCCGATATCTTCCCCTAAAACCAGTTTTTTGTCCCTGATTTGTTTCATGAGGTTCACGAGATCAGATTCTTCGATAGTGATGAACAAATCCCCTTTTTTGAGGATCATATCATCATACACTTCACTCAGAATCTCAAAATTTATTTCATGCTCCACGCAAAATTTTCGGAATCCGTGCAGAATTCTTCGCGGATAAGGGTAAACGGCTTTATCCGGATATACTAAAATCAGCTTTTGGTACTTTGTTATTTTAGATAATCCTTCTTTTAAGGCATTGTAAATGTCATTCTCAAAATCCTGATAGATCTTAATAATTTCACCTTCCATTCCGATTTTAATGTTATCCATTATCACCAGTTTTTCTTTTGGGATTCTCTCAATAGCCTTTACCACCTCGTCGGTAAAGCTCAAATGCTTTAATTCATCGGTTTTGAAATGGGTTGTAATGACATAATAATCATAAGCACCTTCAAACTTATCCAGTAAGTTCAGGAATAAAGTTTCATCGCAGTGATAAATATGCAGATCGGTATGCGCGTTTGCTCCGACAGTATTAATAAAGGAGTTGTACGTTTTCATTTTGTACGCACTCAGTTTATTGAATAAAAACAGGATATTTACTTTAGATTCGAGTTTGGTACGGGTAATATAATAGCCTTTCCCTCTGATGGAAGAAATGATTTTTCGTTCTTTTAAAATATTATATGCTTTTTCAACGGTATCCCTGGACATGTAAAATTCCTCGCTAAAGCTATTGATGGAAGGGATTTTTTGATTTATTTTCAGATTTCCGTTAGCAATATTCTGCAGTATAGAGTCTACAATTTGTTTGTATTTGGGAACCCTGGAATCTTCATCAATTTTAATAAGTTTAATCATTTTGCAGGTCTTGTAAATCAGGTATGATTGTAATCAGCCCCAATTTGAAATTATATTTAATCTAAGCCATCAGAATATTTACGATTGATATTTTCGTACAATAAAAAGAATATGTAATAAGGTTTATTGTATGTTTTTTATAATTTCTTAATTTTCACAGAAATGAGGATATGATAATTACGAAATCGATTGCTAAAATAGAAATTTTAAATTTATTTTTCTACTAAATTTTGCTTGTTCTTTCTAATTATCCTTAGTTTTAACATAAACAAAAAAAAGGTAAAGGATAGTACAGGACAGTTTTCTTTTTTACATTCTCTTATTTTACAAAACCAGATTAACTATCAGAATAACCACAAACTAAAATACTAAATGGAATCATTATTAGGAATTATTTTTCACTCCATTGGAGGATTTTCTTCAGGGAGTTTTTATATGCCTTTCAAGAAAGTTAAAAATTGGGCATGGGAAAGCTATTGGATCGTAGGCGGGTTTTTCTCCTGGCTGATAGTGCCGCCCATTGCTGCTTATTTAACGATTCCGAATTTTGTGGAAATTATCGCAACAGCATCACCAACCATAAAAGCCTTTACGTACTCAATGGGGCTTATTTGGGGAATTGGAGGGCTGACCTACGGATTGGGAGTGCGCTATCTCGGAATGTCATTAGGGAATTCGATCATTCTGGGATTCTGTTCCGCTTTCGGAGCTTTAGTGCCTTCTGTTTATTACGATCTGTATCCAACAGCCGGAAAGGTATCTTTCAGCCACATGCTTTCGCATACAGGCGGGCAGCTGGTCTTATTGGGTGTTTTGGTTTGCCTGATCGGAATTGCCATTTCAGGTAAAGCGGGAATTATGAAAGAAAAAGATTTTGCAGTAGGACATGAAGATAAAGACAAAGATTTCAATCTGGTAAAAGGACTTATTATCGCTGTTATTTCCGGAATCCTGAGTTCGTTTTTCAATTATGGAATTGAAGCCGGAAAACCAATGGCAGAGCAGGCAGTTATAGATGGCTGTAATCCGCTGTTTCAGAATAATGTCACTTACATTGTACTGCTTTGGGGTGGATTAACGACCAATTTTATCTGGTGCATGTACCTTAATTTCAAGAATAAAACATTTACGGACTATACCAATTCAAAAGCACCAATTGCCAAAAATACGTTGTTTTCTGCTCTTGCCGGAACAATGTGGTTTTTACAGTTCTTCTTCTACGGAATGGGCGAAAGCAAATTAGGAAACGGAGCCAGTTCCTGGATTCTGCATATGGCCACGATCATTTTGACAGCTAATTTCTGGGGATTTTATCTGAAAGAATGGGCCGGGGTTTCCAAAAAAACATTCAATACCTTTTTATGGGGAATCGGGCTGATTATGCTTTCCATTGTTTTGGTTGGAATAGGGAATTCATTATAAAAAATCCCATGTCATCTGGGACACTATAAATAAAAAATTAGTTTTTTAAGTTTGTTTAAGCAAAAGTGGTTTTTTGCAATATTCTAACGTTCGATGCACATTCGGACGTTAGATTTTTAAACGAAGGAGAATCACAACAAAAGAAAAAAAGAATAAAGTAAAACAGGGAGTTCGGTTTATATTTTATAAATTGAAAATTCTATTAAAATAAAATATCATGTTAATCGGAGCAAACCATATAACCTCTCATAACGAGGAATTATTAAAAAAACATACCAGCAAATTTGCTTTTACAGCATCAGAAGTGGGGGATACGGAATCCATTATTCAGAAATTAATTGATTTTCAAATTGCCATTCCATCCTGGGCCCTGGGAACCGGAGGAACCAGATTCGGACGCTTTGCAGGAGGTGGTGAACCCCGTTCCTTAGAAGAAAAAATTGAAGATGTTGGTTTGCTTCATGCTTTAAATAATGCTTCCGGGGCAATTTCACTTCACATTCCATGGGACATTCCGACAGATCATAATGCTATAAAAGCTTTGGCGGCACAACACCATTTAAAATTTGATGCCGTTAACTCGAATACGTTTCAGGATCAGGTAAATTCGGAACACTCTTACCGATATGGTTCTTTACAAAATGTAAACAAAGCCGTTCGTAAACAGGCAATTACCCATAATATTGAAGTGATTCAGCAGGGAATTGCTTTAGGGTCAGAGTCATTGACAATCTGGCTGGCGGATGGTTCCAATTTTCCGGGGCAATTAAATTTCAGAAAAGCATACCAGAATACCTTGGAAAGTTTAGAAGAAATCTATGAAGCATTACCGTCCAACTGGAAACTGTTTTTAGAATATAAATGTGCCGAACCAAACTTTTATTCCACCACTGTTGCCGATTGGGGACAATCTTACTCCTACGTTAAAAAGTTAGGAGATAAAGCACAGACGCTGGTTGATTTGGGACACCACTTGCCAAACGCAAATATCGAACAAATCGTTTCATTATTGCTTATGGAAAATAAACTGGGCGGTTTCCATTTTAATGATTCAAAATACGGAGATGATGATTTAACAGCCGGTGCATTAAAACCGTACCAGTTATTTCTGATATTTAATGAATTAGTGGAAGGAATGGACGCTAGAGGAATGAACCATGCCAAAGATTTAGGCTGGATGATTGATGCGTCACACAATATAAAAGATCCGTTGGAAGACCTGTTGCAATCTGTTGAAGCAATCATGATCGCTTATGCTCAGGCACTTTTGGTGGACCGAAAAGCATTAGAAACTGCTCAGGACGAAAATGATGTCGTAAAAGCACAGGAAATTTTGCAAAACGCCTTCCGTACAGATGTTCGCGCATTAGTTGCCGAAGCCCGTCTCCGCTCAGGAGCTGCTTTGAATCCGGTGGAGTTATACCGCAGTCTTACCGTCAGAAAAAACCTGATCGGGGAAAGAGGATTAAAAACAATGGCTACAGGTTTGTGAGTTATTAGTTATGAGTTATACGTTAGAAGTTATATGAGTTAGAGATTAATAAACTATTATTGTCTTTATGGATCAGTTAAAATAAAAACAAAAGGACTTTAGCTTAATAACATGGAATACTTTTGGCAAAATCACAATCCATAACGCAAAACCCATAATGCATAATGCATAACGCAAAGCCCAAAACTCATAACTCATAACCCAAAACTCCCAACCCAAAACTCCCAACCCAAAACCCAAAACTCATAACTCATAACCCCCTAACTCACAATTACCCCAATGAATGTAGTTGCAATTTTTGATATTGGTAAGACAAACAAGAAGGTATTTTTATTTGATGAAAATTATAAAATTGTTTGGGAGAAAGCCGTAAATCTTGATGAAACAATTGATGAAGACGGCTTTCCCTGTGAAGATATCGGGCTGGTCAGAAACTGGATACTCGAACGATTAGCTGAAATAAAAAGCCTTAGCGATTATGTGCTGAAAGCAATTAACTTCAGTACGTATGGGGCCAGTTTTGTATACATTGACAAAAACGGAAATACATTAACTCCACTATACAATTACCTGAAAGAATATCCGGAACATTTAAAAGAGGCGTTTTATCAGAAATATAAAGGAAAAGAAGTGTTTGCTGTCAAAACGGCTTCTCCGGTTTTAGGGAGTCTGAATTCGGGAATGCAGCTTTACAGGTTGAAAGAAGAAAATCCCGCCTTGTTTGAAAAAGTAAAATATTGCCTGCATTTGCCGCAATACCTGAGTTTTCTGTTAACGAACGAAGCCTATTCGGATATTACAAGTATAGGATGTCATACGAATCTTTGGAATTTTAAAAAGATGAAGTATCACAAGTGGGTTAAAAATGAGGTGATAATAGACAAGCTTCCGCCGCTGCATTATGGCAAAGACGTTATAAAAAACAAAGACGGTCTGGCCATTGGAACAGGACTGCACGACAGCTCATCTGCTATTATTCCGTATACGATTAACTTTACGGAGCCTTTTGTTTTGTTGTCTACAGGGACCTGGAGTATTTCGTTAAATCCGTTCAATACGAAAGCGTTAACCTTTGAGGAACTGCAGCACGATTGTCTGTGTTATCTGCAATACACGGAAAAACCCGTAAAAGCAGCCCGTCTGTTTTCGGGAAACGAACATGAAATTCAGACGAAAAGATTAGCGGAACATTTTAAGGTTGCCAATGATGCTTATAAGAATATTTACTTTGATAAAAAGATAGTTTCGAATCTTAGGGCACTTAGTTTTTCATTTATTTATCCGAAGAAATACGAGTTTGATATTCTTAAGGAATGCCCGTTTCAGAAAAGAGATCTGTCTACTTTTAAAAATTATGAAACAGCCTACCACCAATTAATGATGGATATTGTGGAACAGCAGTTTTTTTCAACTAATTTAGTAATTCAAAATAGTCCAGTAAAGAAAATTTTTGTGGATGGAGGATTCAGTAAGAATTCAATTTTTATGAATCTACTGGCAGAGGCTTTTCCGGATATAGAAGTGTATGCCGCTTCTATGGCGCAGGCGAGTGCATTGGGCGCTGCGTTGGCGATTCATGATAACTGGAATCCAAAGCCGATTCAGAACGATTTAATTGATTTGAAATTTTACAAACATTAGAGAGTAGTGCTGTAGATTAAAGGATTAAAAAGATTTTTTTTCTCTCGCAGATTTGGCAGATTTAGCGGATTTAATTTTTGAAGGAGCAGGGCAGTGGTTCTGTTTAAATGTAAAATCGAAGTAAAAGAAAATAATGTCTATAGATTAGAGATTAAAAAAAATCTGCAAAATCTGCAAAATCTGCGAGAAAAAATAGTAACACCCGGTCAAGTTTTTCCAGGTGTTTAAAAATAAATGAGAATATGAAAATCGGACTTTTTATACCCTGTTATGTCGACCAGTTTTATCCAAAAGTAGGCATTGCTACCTATGAACTTTTGCAGAAATTAGGCTGCGAAGTTCATTTTCCGATGGGACAGACCTGCTGCGGCCAGCCCATGGCAAACAGTGGATATGTACATCTGACAAAGGGCTGTGATGCCAATTTCATCAGTAATTTTGCCGGATTTGACTATATAGTGTGCCCGTCAGGGAGTTGTGTTTTGCATGTAAAAGAACATTTGCACGATGACAAAAAACAGGAACTGGCAAATGAATTACGCAAAAAAGTTTTTGAACTGACAGAGTTTATCACAGACGTTCTGAAAATTGACCATATCGAAGGAAATTTCCCCTACAGGGTCGGAATGCATCAAAGCTGCCATGGACAACGCGGATTGAAACTTTCGCAAATGACAGAATTAAATGCACCGGCTTTCTCCAAACCGGAAAGATTACTAAGTCATATCAAAGGAATCGATTTGGTTTCTTTGACCCGAAAAGATGAATGTTGTGGTTTTGGAGGTACATTCTGCGTAACCGAAGAAGCTGTTTCGGTAAAAATGGGTCAGGACCGAATCACAGACCATCAAAATCACCAGGTCGATTATATCACCGGAGGGGATATGTCCTGCTTAATGCATCTGGAAGGAATTTTGAAAAGGCAGAAAAGCACTATCAAAACGATTCATATTGCGGAAATCTTGAATTCCTTAGAAAATTAAAAAGATGTCTTCAGAAAAAATAATAACACACAGTGAAGCAGCCACACGTTTTAACCAAGATACAGAACGCGTAAACTGGCATGACGAAACGCTTTGGTTTGTGCGTGAGAAACGCGATAAATCAGCACACCAGATACAGGATTGGGAGCTCCTCAGAGAAACCGCTTCGAAAATTAAAAACAATGTACTTTCCAATATTCATGATTATTTGGTTGAATTTGAGGCGAATGCGCAGCAAAACGGAATAATTGTACATTGGGCAGCCGATGCGAAAGAACATAATGAAATCGTGCATTCGATCATGGTAAAACATGAGGTGAAGCAAATTGTTAAGTCAAAATCAATGCTGACCGAAGAGTGTCATCTCAACGAATACCTCACCCAAAAAGGAATTGACGTAATCGATTCTGATCTTGGCGAACGAATTGTTCAGCTTCGAAAAGAACCGCCAAGTCATATTGTTTTGCCTGCCATTCACCTTAAAAAAGAGGATGTAAGCGAAACTTTCCATGAATATCTCGGAACAGAAAAAGGGAACAATGATCCGCAATATTTAACTGAAGCAGCCCGCCTGCATTTAAGAGATACTTTTCTGACCCGAAGAGCTGCTTTGACCGGCGTTAATTTTGCTATCGCCGAAACAGGCGAATTTGTAGTTTGTACCAACGAAGGAAATGCCGATATGGGTGCGCATTTAGCAGACGTCCATATTGCCTGCATGGGTTTTGAAAAGCTGATTCCGCAACGAAAACATCTGGGTGTTTTCCTCCGATTGCTGGCCAGAAGTGCGACAGGACAGCCTATCACTACTTTTTCGAGCCATTTTAAAAAACCAAGACACGGAAAAGAAATCCATATAGTAATTGTAGACAATGGCAGAAGCACACAACTGCGCAGGGAAGATTTTAGGAATTCCCTGAAATGCATTCGCTGCGGTGCCTGTATGAATACCTGTCCCGTTTACAGACGCAGTGGCGGACACAGTTACCACAATGCCGTTGCCGGACCGATTGGAGCAATTTTGGCACCCAATCTCGACATGAGCAAAAATGCCGATTTGCCTTTTGCAAGCACGCTTTGTGGTTCTTGTACGAATGTTTGTCCAGTTAAAATTGATATTCACGATCAGTTGTACAAATGGCGTCAGGTTTTGGTAAAAGAAGGCCACACGCCGGCGGCAAAGACCATGGCAATGAAAACCATGGCGACTGTTTTGGCAAATCCTGTCATTTTTAACATAGCGGGAAAATCAGGCCGGTTTGTAATGAAAAATGTTCCTGCACTTGTCAATAATAAAATGAACAAATGGTACGACCAACGCGAAATGCCGGACGTTCCTGAGGAATCTTTCAGAGAATGGTACAAGAAAAATTCGAGAGAATCTAAAACGGATAAAGATGAACAGTAGAGCGCAGATTTTACAAAAAATAAAACAAAACCAACCCGCTGACGTGAGTGAGTTACCGGATCTAAAGGTTTTGGGTTCAGAGGATTTTGATATTCAGGAGACCTATAAAACCGTATTAAAAAGTATTGGAGGCGATTTCGCTGAAGTAGCAGATTATACTCAAATCATAGATTTTCTAAAAAACAGTTATGCTTTAGAAAAACGAATCATCACCACTATTCCGGAACTTTCTGAAATTGCCCGATTAGATTGGGAAAATGATGATCCCCATTCACTTGAAGATGTTGAATTAACGATTGTAAAAGCGCATTTTGGAGTGGCGGAGAATAGTGCCCTTTGGGTTACCGATGCTCTTTTAGGACAGCGCGTAGCACCCTTTATTGCACAATACCTGGCCATTATTGTTTCTAAAAAAGATATTGTTGCCACAATGCATCAGGCTTATGACAGAATCGGAAATGAGGAATATGGTTTCGGAACTTTTATTGCCGGCCCTTCCAAAACTGCCGATATCGAACAGTCGCTTGTTCTGGGAGCACATGGCGCCAGAGGGCTGATTGTTTTTTTGATGGACTAGAGGAGTAAGATCAGATTATTATTTTCCGGATTAATGCTATTCCGTCTTTCATAAAGTAAAGAAATTGCTTACTTTCATGGAATCGTTTCAAAACCAATTTAAATGGACAAAAAATTAAAACAATTCCTCGTTAAATCGATTGTCGTATTACTGCTGATTCATTTAGCGTATTTTATTTACGGATATTTTAAGTTTGCAGGACTGAAGGACATCAATATTTATACAGAATTCTACCGATTCAAATTTTATGATGATGTTTCCATTTCGCATTTTTTTGTAAGCGGTTTATTCTTGTTTTTCTTTTTAATCTTTTTGCTGCGAAACCATACCAGACAGGGTTATTCTTTTTTAAATCTGCTTAAAATTGGGGGCTTGATTTTATTGATTTCATTCCTGTCTTTCTCTTTTTTTATTAGTTACAGTTTTGGTCTGAATGCGAAGCTGAAAAGCGAATTACCGGAAGCGGATTTCAATGCCGACAAGACTTTGCTGAATGTTTTAAATTCTTTTTTATACAATTATACGTCCTACAGTTCGGAGAAATTATTCAATCCGGAAAACATTTTATATCCGAAACCTTATCCGGTTATAAAGGCCACAGAATCTATTGATTACGGATCAGACGGCAATGAATATTCAGTTAATGAATATACCTATTTTAGTATCGACACGCTAAAAGTGCTGACTTCAACGTATGAAAAAGTAAACAATAAAGCGGATTCGATTTTTGATATTTTAGGTTTTGACAAGGAACAGCTCAAGAAAAGAATCATTTCGAAAAAAGCAATAAAAGACAGTACGGAAATCATTTTCAAAGGGAGAGAAATCAATCCGGATTATGACGAAGATATTTGCATTTTTCTGCAAAATAAAAAGTTGTACGCACCAATACAGGATCTTCCTGTTGAAAAACAACAATATGACAATGCTGTAAAAAGATATAAGCTTCTTTATAAATACAAAGCTGATTCTTTGTTATACACTTTTCAAAAGCTGGATACAGTATTGAAAAAATACAATATCGAAACACAGATTAATCCAAAATTGCTGGCAAAGGATGCCTTTTATTACAGGGACCATAATAGGGAACCACTAAATGGAATAAGAAATACGTACGACAGGGCAGCCCTGAAAGATAAATTCAATACCCTGGAGAAGCTGTTTTATAAACCGAACTATCTGCATCCGTCCATAGCACTGATTTTCTTTACCGTAATTGTAGTGGTCTGGCTGATCTTGTTTCTGCTTTATGTTGTCTGGAATCCTAAGAAGAAAAATACATCACTTTGATATAGAATTCAAAGACATTTATAAGAGACGGCGCAGCGAGAAATCCTGCGCCGTCTGCTTTTGGGTAACTGCCGGCATTTGTATAGTTGGGGTAATTTGCATTCCTTTGTAAAGAATACTAATCGGTATCTTTTATGAAAAAAGCAGCTTCCACACGACTTTCCATTCTTCAGAAATCATTTGAGTTAATTTATACGCATGGCTATCAGGCTACAAGCATAGACACCATAATTGCGACAACCAACGTAACCAAGGGTGCCTTTTTTTATCATTTTAAGAATAAGGACGAAATGGGCCTTGCTGTTATTAATGAAATCATGTATCCGTTAATGCATGATGATTTTGTAAAACCACTTTTAAGTTCGGATGATCCTGTGAATGATATCTTTAAAATGATGCATTATTTACTTTTGGAAAATGAATTTTTGCTCAAAAAATACGGTTGCCCGGCAGGGAACTTAACCCAGGAAATGTCTCCGGTAAACCAGCAGTTTAGCGAAGCACTTTCTAAACTGACGACAGAACTAAAAGAAGCCATGCAAATTGCCTTAAAAAAAGGTAAGGACGCAGGAAGTATCAGAATGGAAATAAACGAGGAGCAAGTGGCGCTTTTTGTCTTATCGGGTTATTGGGGGATCCGGAATTTCGGGAAACTTTCGGAGGATAATAATTACTATGTTGTTTATTTAGAAGAGCTTAAGTCGTATCTGAATAATTTGAAAAAAAAGGAAATTTAAAAACATACTACTTAGTATGTTTTATTTATATTTGCATTATTATTTTAAAATAAATAACAATGTACCTAACACTACTATTTTTGCATTCAGTCGTGAGATGGCTGGTGCTTTTGAGCCTGTTCTATGCTGTTATCAGGTCGTATCGGGGATACCAAAGCAAATCTTCTTTCACTAAAACGGATGATCTGGTCCGCCACTGGACAGCGACCATTGCCCATATCCAGCTGATGCTCGGTATTGTGTTATATTCCCAAAGTGCATTAATAAAGTACTTCTGGAATAATTTCGCGGAAGCATCAAAGGATCTGAATACCCTTTTCTTCGGTTTAATCCATTTTGTTTTAATGTTGCTGGCAATTGTAATCATCACGATTGGTTCGGCGGCAGCCAAGCGTAAAATATTGGATTCCGACAAATTCAAAACAATGCTGATCTGGTTTTCTATTGCCCTAATCATCATTTTCATCGCCATTCCGTGGCCCTTTTCCCCTTTTGCTAACAGACCTTATTTTAGATCATTATGACACATTTTTTCAAAACAAACACCGGACGATTACGAATTCTCGGATTTCTTGAAGGTATATCTTTATTGATTTTAGTTTTTATTGCAGTTCCCCTCAAATATATTTTCGACAATCCGTCGCTGACCAAAATGATGGGGCCAGTTCATGGGGCCTTATTTCTGCTTTTTATATTCAATGCCCTGAGTGTAGGCGTGGAGCAAAACTGGAAATTTAAGAACACTACATCAAAAGTACTGCTGGCATGTATTATTCCGTTCGGGACATTTTACATTGACCATACAATTTTGCGTAAAATTGAAGCTCAGGAGAAATAGAAAAGTTGTTATTAGATTTAAAAATAGTAAGTAGAAAAATCATGATTGAAATTTTCAAAACCAATGTAAATTCAAAAAGGCAGTCCGGCAGAATTTTAAAAATGCTGGAAAGAATATTCCCGAACGCTTCTTTTGTTTTTGATCTCGAAGATTGCGATAAAATTTTACGTGTTGATCACATCGAAAAAATACAAATCACGACGATCAAAAATGAAATCATAAATTTGGGTTTTGCCTGTGAAATATTAGAAGATTAATTCGATTGAACAATAATCACCATACGTAATTTATATGCGTATTATTTGGTCAAAAGCGGCTGATTCTGTCCTGGAATCATCCGCTTTTTTTATGTAAGTTAAGTTTTTCATAAACTAAGATATGTATTATTTTTTTAGTTAGCTTTCGTATGGCAATAAGTGTAAAATATGCCCTTCTAACTTAAAAATATATATATAAGTAAAATCTTCAGATCTAAAAATAAATAACAGGTAAAGATTGACGTTTGGATTTAATTACAACTCATGGTTATATTCTATAAGACCATTTGTAGGAAAAAAAATAGGATTATGCGTAATATTGCGATAACAAGTTTTGTTTGAAATTTCAGCATTTTCATATCATTTTTGAACCTGTGACGATTTTTTAACCATCACTTCTTTACTATTTTCCCCAATACCTAAAATAACATTAATAAATTATGTTCTTTACTCTTACACATGACCAGATACAATTTTGCTACGAATCAAAACGCTGGCAATATAGTTTTAATGAAATCGTAGAGCTTGGACTGCTCAAAAAAAAGAAGTCTTACCTTCTTGAAAATGGTGCTTTTATTGCCATCACTGCCATAGCTTTTTATTGTATGGTTTTCTCAGATCTAATGGAGATGTATTATATTATACCTACTTTATTGTGCTACACTCTCATTATTATTTTTAGGTTCCATACTCACATCGATGCTGAATATTACGTCATCGTAAAAGATATTTACAGTAAAGAAATCAAGGTTAAAATAAAGCATTTAGACCGGCCTGTCATAGGAAAACAAATTGATCAGTACTTAAACCTGGAGTTCGATCGGATGGTACAAAAACAAGTTTCCAACACTCTAAAATAAGTTGATGTTATCAAACGAAACTTTTGGCTTCGACCTTGCCTTTATTGTCGTTGCCGTAGTGTATGGTTTTATTATTACTACCAAAAGAAAATAAGAATACAGCTTCATGATCCCACGATTGGAGTTGCATCAGATTACGTATTAAAGGTATAGTTACGGTACCCTACGTTTTAATAGTGAACTGTTTAGCTGTACAAGATCCCCCTAAAGAGCTTATGACCACTTCAATAAAAAATAAAATTAAAAGCATTAGAGAGTTAAAAAATTATACTCAGGAATATATGGCAGATCAACTAGGCGTTACCCAGGCGGGGTATAGTAAAATAGAAAAAGGAAAAACCATTCTTTCGTTTGTTAAATTAGTAGAAATAGCCCGTATTTTGGAAGTCAGTGTAGAAGATATACTAAGTTTTGACAGTCAGCGGTATTTCAATAATTTTAATAAAGTCAAAGGAAATAACAATGGCAGCATTCAGATTAATCCGGATAACACGACAGCTTTAAAGGAGCTTTATGAAGATAAAATAATGCTTCTGGAAAAATTACTTAGCAAAACAGAAGAGGAATTAAACCGTTATAAAAAGAAATTCGGTCAGTTGTAGCAACAAAAAAACGAGGTGTACAACCTCGTTTTTTTTATTTATCTTCTTATAATTTTATGCTGTCTGATCGTCTGTAGCCGCATCGGGAGCGTTTGATTTTACTGAAGCTATTCCGTTATCTCTGGCAGAAGTGCTTTCGTACATTTCACTTGCACCGATGATCTGGCCATTTCCTGCTTTAAGATTGAAATAGGGTTTTCCGCTGCTGGATTCCTTTTTATCATATCTGCTGTCGTCCTGTGAATTTGTTTTCACGGATTCGATTCCGTTTGCGCAGGCAGATTTTGTAGAATAGCCTTCACTGGTCAGGATAGTCTGACCGTTTCCCGCTTTTAGATTAAATTGAAATTCACCGTTTGATCTTGTAGTAATTACAAATTTTCCCATAGGTCTTTTTGGTTTTTTAAGTTAGGTATTAACTATTTTGATAGTGATAAAAGTACAAAACTTAGGATTACAAATCATGCCGGAATAAAAAATAATTGCTCTTCTCCGGATCAGATTTTACTGTTTTTTATTGAAAGCAGCTAATATATATTTCTGAATGATCTCATCGCTGGGAGATTGTGAATTGTAATTTCCGCCGGTAATAATGGTCACCATATTTTGCTGCTCCCAAATGTAAATCTTCTGTCCGCCATTTCCCTGCGCGGCTT
This sequence comes from Flavobacterium sp. ENC, assembly GCF_020991415.1. Lineage (GTDB taxonomy): Bacteria > Bacteroidota > Bacteroidia > Flavobacteriales > Flavobacteriaceae > Flavobacterium. The sequence continues at coordinate 220,279 of NZ_JAJMOY010000006.1, forward strand.
TTCCATTATAGCGTACTCCGTTTACATCCAGGTACTTGAGCCACCATAAATAACCGTAATTAACACCCTGTACTACAGATTGTCTGCTGAAGGATTCCTGTACCCAGTCTTTAGAGATTACCTGTTTGCCATTCCACAGTCCCTGATTCAGATAGAGCAAACCTAATTTCCCCATATCTCTCGGACTTAAATAAATCTGGCAGAAGGTTTCGGAACTTGAGGCATCCGGTTTAAAATTCCATATAAAATTTTTGATTCCAATATCTTTAAAAAGAGTCTGCCTGGCAAAGTCGGGCAGGGGCATTTTAGTGGCTTTTTCAATAATCCGGCCCAGTGTGATCGGATTTCCGGAGCAGTACATTCCCTTTCCTCCGGGTACATCAATCATGGGTAAGTCCAGGGTAAATTGTATCCAGTCGGCCGAATTATTCATGGTGGTTTCGTTGCCTTCCGATCTTGGATTGCTCACGTCACAATCCAGACCGCTTTGGTTGGTCAAAAGGTTTTTGATCGAAATTAACCTTTTGTCTTCGGTAAGATTTTTAAAAGTATATTCCGGAAAAAAGGAAAGGACGGTTTCGTCTTTGCTTTTTATAAACCCTTTATCAATGGCAATTCCGGTAAGCGCCGAAACAAAGCTCTTTGTAGCAGATCGCAGTTCGTGTAGTTTGGTTTTATTGTATTCATAAAAATATTCTTCAAACACCAGTTTTCCGTCCTTAATAATCAGAACACTATGAACATTGGGTAAGGAACCGTCTACGATTTTCTGCATCATTTCACTCAGTAATGCTTTGTCTAAACCGGTTTTATCGAGATTTCCTGTCGGAATTCCATCCGGATCTTGTTTCGGCTGCTGGTATATGTATTTAAAATCTTTCGGGTTTAGTCTGGCGTACCACATTTCTTTTGGAAAAACTACTTTTTTAGAGAGCAGGTTGTAAGTACTTCCTTCAGAAGAATAACCGGTAATGATTCCTGCCTTTCTTTCAAAAGTTACTTTTTCCTTTGACATATTTTCAAAAACATCTTTGTCAACTGCATTTAATTTATATTTGCTTTCGTTGATAATGGCGAATAAAACAGTGTCTTTTGGTGAAGCAGCTATTTTAACAGAACCTTTATTTATGTATTCATAAACACCTTCATATTCTTTTAATTGTTCGTAGGTAATTTTGAATTTTTTTTGTGCATAACCCGAATAAATCGCCAATAAAAATAACAGAAGCAAATGGTTTTTTTTCATTCTTTTTTGGTTTTAAGGAATTGTTGGTTAGTTAATTAAGGAAAGTTATAAAAAAAAGAGACACCTAATTACGAAATTAGTGTCTCTTTTTTATTATCGTGTATTTTTAGGTACCCTTATTTAATGCTGATCGGCACTTCAACCATTGTTTTGTCCCAGCCAATTACTAAATTAGCACCAGTACCCTGAGCGGTAAAAGCAATCGATAAAGCTTCTACAGGAGTTGAGATTGGTTTAACCGGAACAACAATTTTCACAAGGTCTTTACCTGAATCATAAGGATATGCGCCCCATAAATCAATTTCCTTATTAATGATAACAGTCCATTTGTCTTTTTCAGGAATAGCAAAAAGGCTATATGTCCCTGCAGGAACCGCAACACCGTTGATCGTTACCGATTTGTAAAATTTGATTTCCGTGTTTTCGTTAGCACCTACGCGCCATACTTCACCAAACGGAATTAATTCTCCAAAAATCGCTCTTCCTTTTGCAGAAGGTCTTGAATAAATAACTTTGATTACAGGTGAAGGAGAATCTGTTTTCTTAAATTTTACGGATTTATTCGGGAAATAAGCAATATCGGCCGGACTGGCATCCAGAGGTGCGAATTTGACTTCCTGTGCATTAACAGAAAAGACAAACAATAAAAGAAGGGTCAGTAAACTAAAATTTTTCATAACGTAGTATTTTTAATATGATTCATACAAAAATAAGAGAATAAAGAATAGGAAGAGATTAAATTTTTACTCCTTTTTCTTTTTTTCATACCAGTCGTGCATGATGTAAAAAGCTTTCTTTTTCTGACCGTCGTTGGAAATCAGTCCTTTTCTGTTGTATTCGTCCTGAATGCCCGGCAGTAATCTTCTTGGTGATCTGAAATCGACCAGAATCCAAGGGCTTAATCCGCTGAGGTGGGGTATTTTTTCGATCATTTTCAGGTTCTGAATGTACAGGTATTCCTGGTATTCTTCTGTCCAGCGTTCATTTTTTTCTCCGTGTAAGCCGGCTTTGGCATCACCTCCAAATTCAGAAACAATTACCGGTTTGTTGTATTTGGTTTTCCATAGGATCTTTTCGGCATCTTCCAGATTTCCGCCGTACCAGCCCAAATACTGATTGAATGCAATGATGTCTAAATATTGTCCGATTTCATCATTGATAGTGCCGAAGCCATCTCCGCTTTGCGTTAATAAGGCCGCGCTGATTAATCGGGTATTGTCTAATGATTTGGTATGGTCTGCCAGGTTTTTGATGAAATTATTTCTCGCATCAGAAATTGGGGTTTCGTTGGCCATGGACCAAATGATGATACAGGCTCTGTTTTTATCTCTTGTAATGGCTGCCGTTAACTGGTCCTGAGCATTGTTATAGGTTTCTTTTCTGGTGAATTCAACGGTCCAGTACACCGGAATTTCTTCCCACACCATTAAGCCTAATTTGTCAGCCAGTCGGATAATGTTTTCGTTGTGCGGATAATGGGCCAGACGTACATAGTTGCAGCCTAATTCCTTTGCCCAGTTGAGCAGGCGTAAGGCATCTTCTTCGGAATTGGCGCGCCCGCCTTTGGCATTTTCTTCATGGATCGAAATGCCGCGAAGGAAGATTTGTTTTCCGTTCAGCAAAATTTTATCCTCCTGCGTTGCAATGGTCCTGAAACCTATGTTATCTTTTAATTTTTCCCCGTTGAAATCGATCGTTACCTCATATAATTTTGGATTTTCGGGTGACCAGTAGGAGATGTTTTTGGAGGGAATTTCAAATTTCAAAAGACCATCAGTGCCCACTTTTCCTTTGTAATTGATTTTTAATTCGGGAATAGCAATTGCTACAGCATTCTGAGCCGGATTGAAGTTGTTGATTTTGACAAAACCGGATATTTTGTTTTTATCTTTTTTATCCAGCTGAATGGTATAATCTTCCACAAAAGAGGCTGATTCTTCTATTAAAGTCACATCGCGCGTAATCCCGCCGTAATTCCACCAGTCGGTATTAAGCGTCGGGACATCTTCTTTATGACGGGTATTGTCCACTTTGATGACCAGATAATTGTCTTTTGGTTTTACAATCGAAGTGACTTCATAATTAAAGGGCGTAAAACCGCCTTCGTGCGTTCCCAGTTTCTTTCCGTTCAAATAAACATCAGCTTTGTAATTGATAGCTCCGATGTACACAAAAAGGCGTTTTTGGGCTTTCAGGTCGTAATCAAAGGATTTTTTGAACCATACATTTCCTTCGTAATATTTAAGCTCAGGAACCTGTGAATTCCAGTCTCCCGGAATGTTTATTTTGGGTGATTTGTCAAAATCGTATTCTACTAGTTCCTGTTTGTTTACAGCATGATAATTACTAAAATAAGCCGCTTTGGAAGGCTTTTCCTGCTTGTCGTAAACATCATGGTGAAAACTGTAATACCCTGTTTCGTAAGGATCGACAATGTAATTCCATACGCCGTTTAAAGAAGTGGTATGTCTATTTGGAACGTTTGAAATCAGGTTTTGATTTTGCGCTTGTCCGAGAATGGAAAAGGTCAGGAGCAATGTGGTTAGTAGTTTTTTCATTGGTAAAGTTTGTTTTATTTAGTATCAAAGCCGCAGCTTTTGTATTTATCTCTCTCAAAGTCACAGAGTCGCAAAGTTATTTGCAACAGATTAAAATGATTTTTTCTCGCAGATTTGGCAGATTGAGCAGATAATTTATTTACAAAGTTTTAAAATTAAATCTGCTCAATCTGCGAGACATAAAAAAAAACTTTGCAACTCTGCGCGACTAATTCATTCCAGTTTAAATAGCTTTTTATTCAATCGGTATTCGTAAATATTCCCCTTTAAAATTCTGGTTCAGCACTGTCATTTCGATTGGAATATTTAAACCATCAGGAATCACTTCAATCGAAGCTTTTCCGTTTGCCATCCGGATGGATTCGCTTCCGGTTGGTGTTCCCTGGCTTTTCATTGTTTTGCCACCTTTTAGGCATTGGAAATATACGCTTTCTTCATAATCTAAACAACGTAAATTGTTGTTATCTATCGCAATAGCCGTTACAAGATAATTTCCGTTCTTTAATTTTTGGGAAGATAATTGTAACGAAACTGCGGATTCATTTTTAGTAAAACGATAATTTACTTTTAAAGTATCCGAAACCGTTTTGCCGTCTTTATTTTTTCCAATGGCGATTAAAATGTTTTCCCCTTTTTTGAAGTTAACGTCCCAGGTTAGGCCACAGGCCGGATAACTGGCGATATTTCGTTGTTTCTCACCAAGGGATTTTCCGTCGTGGTATAAAGTCACCTTTTCGCAATTGCTAAAGACGCTTAGGATTCTGGGCGTATTTTCAGGGCCCTGGCGTTCTGTCCAGGTATGCGATTCGATGTAAGTAAAAGGTTCGTCGCTCCAGTAACTTTTAAAAACATAATACGCATCTTTTGGAACTCCGTTTCGGTCCACCAGTCCTTTTTGGTTCATGTACGGAATATCATCTTCCGGACGCAGCGGCGTTGCAAAATCCTTGAATGCCCATTGAACATTACCCACAAACGTTGGATCATTCTCGGATATATGCAAATGCCAGTCGAATAAATCAACAATATAATTTTCGCTCCAGTCGCCAATTTGGGCAATATTGGCCACTTTTGTCTGTACAATGGCTTCTTCCCAGCCTTCTGCTTTTATGATATTTTCGCCTGTAACCGGATTTTCGCTGTGACGGCCCACATGACTGTCGCCGCCATATTCGGCATGGATAAAATGTTTGTATTCTTTCTTATACACATCAATTGCTTTTTGATAGCTTTTATAACTTCCGGAATACCAGCCCGACCAGATAGAAGGGGAGAAGACGTCTACAGTCTGCGAGCCTTCATAGTATTTTCGGATCGCTGTTTTTCGGTTCGGATCCATTTTATGGGCGATATCGTTTAGCTCCGTCAGAAAAGCATTGGTCTTTTCGGTATTGTCTCCGTCAGGAAAGTCGGGAAGCCAGTTCATTTCATTTCCCAAAGACCAGATAATGATACTCGGGTGATTATAGTTCTGATTGATGATTTCCGCCAGCATGTTTCTGGTATTGGTTTTCCACAGGTCATCACCAATTCCGCCACGGCACCAGGGTAATTCATCCCACACCAAAAGACCAAGTTCATCACAGGCTTTATAGACTTCCGGATCTTGCGGGTAATGCGCCAGACGGACAAAATTAGCCCCCATTTTTTTTATGGATTCCATATCAGCACGATGTTGCGCATTGCTCATGGCAGCACCAACACCGGCTTGTTCTTCGTGTCGGTGTGTACCGCGAAGCAAGAGCCTTTTTCCGTTCAGGTAAAAAGGGCCATGATCTTTAAACTCAAACCATCGGAAACCTACTTTTTCATTGATACTGTCTTTTGCTTTGTTTTTTTCTGATAAAACAGCTGTTACGGTATATAAATTCGGTTTTTGGGTATCCCACAATTCCGGATTTTTGATGTTTTCGAATGTGATGGTAGTTGTTTTATTGGTAATCGAAACGGTTTTACCCGCTACTTTTTTTCCTTTAGGATCCTTAAGCGTGACTGTCAGGGAAAGATCTTTTGCATTGTCCGGATGTACGGTCGATGCGATGATTTGCAAAGAGGCTTTTTTCGCCGAGACTTCCGGAGTGGTAATTTTCAGGTTGTCGATATTGTTTTTGTATTTGGAAACCAGCCAGACATCGCGCGTAATCCCGCCATAGATAAAGAAATCACTTTTCTGGGACGGAATAATTTCAATGTCATAACTATTGTCCACCCGAACAAAAACAGCATTGTTTCCTTCTTTAATATAATTCGTAATATCGATGGTAAATCCAATATATCCGCCAATATGACCTCCGGCTTCTTTGCCGTTGACGTATACTTTCGTAGTCACATTCGCTCCTTCGAAATATAAAAAATACCGTTTATCAGGATCTATTTGTGCAATGTTGAGCTGTTTCTGATACCAGCTTGCATCACGCCTGTAACCGGGATTTAAGTCGGTGGCGTCTTCGCTGTTCCAGCTGTGCGGCAGATTTATTCCGGTCCAGTTCGCTGCTTTTTGGACATCGTTTAGGTTTGGAGTATTGTTTTCTAAATAAAGCCAGTGGTCATTGCTATTTGTTTTGGTACGCAAATCAGTAGTTGCCTGAGCAAAAAGACTGCCCAGGCAAAACTGAAAAACAAAAATGAAAGTAAAAAAAGAGCTATAGTGGTACGATTGTTTTCTCATAAGTTATAAGTCTTTTTTTCTTAATAATGCTTCCAGGAAATAGTAATCGGCATAAATTATGGGTTCATCAATTTCGTCTTTCTTAGGCCAGTTTCCTGTGCTGTGATCTAAAATAAAAGGCGCATTGATTTTAGGGTTTACAATATAGTTGTCTGACTGTAAAGTCCTGATTACCTTTTCGGCGTAGGTCAGGTAACTTTTGTTTTGGGTATAGCCATAAAGTTCATATAAAGCAGAAGCCATAACGGTTGCGGCAGAAACATCACGTGCTGCATTTGGAATCGAGGGATCTTTAAAATCCCAATACGGAATTCCGTCTTCCGGCAGGTTTTGGTTTGTAATGAAAAACTGTGCTGTTGCTTCGGCCTGTTTCAGGTAGGCCGGATCTTTGGTATATCGGTACGACATGGTAAAACCGTACACCGCCCAGGCTTGTCCGCGTGCCCAGACGGAATCGTCATTATATCCCTGAAGCGTGGTTTTCTTTCTCACAGCTCCGGTATCAGGATTATAATCGATGACGTGATAACAACTGTTGTCTGCCCTAAATTGATTTTTCAGTGTGGTATTGGCATGCTTTACCGCGATGTCGTGATACTTTTTATTGCCGGATAATTTGGTCGCCTCAAAAAGTAGTTCAAGGTTCATCATATTATCAATAATCACAGGATATTCCCAAATGTCTTTGTTGAAATCCCAGGAACGGATCGCTCCGGTTTTTTCATTAAATCGGGTACACAACGTTTCGGCTCCTTTGATGATAACATTTTGGTACTCCGATTTGTTTTCGACTTTTAAGGCTTCGCCAAAAGCGCAGTACACTTTAAAACCAACATCATGAGAACCGCTGTTCACGCTTTCTTTTTTACTGAAAGGCGTCCACTTTTCAGCCTGTTTTCTGTATTCGGAATTGCCTGTCAATCGATACAGCTGCCATAAGTTTCCGGCAAAAAAACCACTGGTCCAATCTCGCGAAGGTACTTTCTTTATGAGATTGGATTTCAGGTTCATGCTGCGCGGCATGGACAGGGAATCAACAGGATATTCCAGCATCATTTTGTAACGGGTTTCAAGAAGAGTGCTGGCGGTTGCAGACGTATTTTTTGTTTGGGAATTAATTCCGGATTTGCACGCTGTTGCCAGCAATGCAAACCCAAGAATTAAAGTAAAAAAACTAACTTTATTCATACTAATTAATCTAATGTTTAGTAACCCGGATTGTTTGGTTTTAAATTAGGATTGATGGCCAGTTCCGTTCCCGGTAAGGCAAAAAGGTAATCCCTGTTCGGATCAAAATTGGCATGAGGCTCAAAACCAGCCGGACCAAATACTTCAGGACCGTTTTTCAGTCTTTTAATGTCATACCATCTGATGTATTCAAAGGCAAATTCGAGTCTTCTTTCATTGATTACCATTTTTCTGAAATCCACCTGGGACAATCCCGGAGTTACATTCGCAGGAAAAGAAACTTGTTTTCCGGCTTTGTTTCGGGCTCTTGCCAGAACCCTGTTTACATAACCGTCCGCTTCTGAGGTTCCCGGAGTAATTTCGTTTAAGGCTTCGGCAGCGGTCAGCAATACTTCGGCGTAACGCATTGTGATGTAATTGTGCTGTGAAGTTCTTCCGTTGGCACCGGCTTTTCCCGGAAAACGAAAGTATTTGGCAATATGCGGACGAGGTGCTTTTTCGTTATCACTTGAAGGATAAACCTGCAAAGAACCACCCGGGCCTGTTTTCTTTCTGATGATGGTATCAAAACTTACTGCTCTTCTGTAATCTCGCTGATCCCAGTCGTTAAAAACTTTCAAAGCAGGTACCGCTACAGAAAACCCCTGACCGTAGCTGTAACTGTCATCTTTTAAGGAACCCGTAAAAAACGCAGTATAGTCCTGACCGTAGTTTCCGGATACTAAGTTATTGAAATCAATGGTGAACAACGGTTCTTTCAATGCCGCTGCTTTATTGGCATTAAACAAATCCTGAAAATCAGCATCCAGTCCCAATCCGAATTTTGCTTCGTTGGTAATAACATATTTCGCTTCATCGTATGCTTTCTGGTATTGGCCTAACGTCAGGTATACAGAAGCGAGATAACCTGCCGCTGTTCCTTTTCCCGGAACGGCTTTTACCTTTGGTTTATCGTCCAGCCATTTTTTGGCAAATTCCAGATCTTCAATTATTTTGGCATAGACTACAGCCTCTTTGGTTCGGCTTAATTTATCGACCTGTGAAACTTCATTTACGGCAAAATCAATATACGGAACGTCCCCAAAGATGCGTACCAGATGATAATACGTAAAAGCTCTTGCGAAATAGGCCTGTGCTACAATTGCGTTTACTTTTGCAGGATCACCCGGTGTTTTTTTCGCACCTTCAATCGCCTGATTGGCCGCGGCAATAATGATATAGGATTGTGGCCAGAAGTTCGCCACAAGCGCATTGGTATCATTCATCTTAAAGTCGTTGACATCGATTCTCGCGGCCTGAGTCGTTCTGTCGCCAATATCGGCCATGTCGTCTCTGAGCATCAGTGCAATTGTAAATTCCCTTCCCCAGTAATTATTGTGGGCAATGTTGGCAAAACTTCCGTTTACAGCTGCCTGTAAGTCGTCTGTATTGTTAAAAAAGTTAGCGGGACGAATGATTCCAACCGGATGTTCTTCTAGATCAGAGCATCCAAAGGCGAATATTCCCAAGAAAAGAAAAGCTATATATTTTTTCATAATGTGTTGTATTAGACTAAAATTTAATATTAAATCCGAACGTAAAAGTTTTCACATTTGGATAACTTCCATATTCCAGACCCAGATTCGTATTGCTTCTGGCATTACTGTCATTCAGATAACTGGTCTCCGGATCTGATCCCGGATAATCGGTAATCGTCCAGATGTTTTGTGCACTGATGTAAAAACGAACTTTGCTCAGTCCCATTTTAGAAACAATTTTTTCACTTAAACTGTATCCTATAGAGATATTTTTCAGACGGATATAACTCGCATCATACACAAATCTTGAGGTAACCCTTTTGGTTCTTGCCGCGTTGGCTGGAACGTTGGTATCGGTGTTGGTTGGTGTCCAGGCGTCTAAAACTTCTGTGGTAGCATTATTGTTTCCGGAAGCCAGCTCCATCAAGGTATAATTTAAGACCTGATTGCCTTCTGAACCCTGGAAGAAGATATTTAAATCTAAATTTTTATATGTGAAATCATTGTTCAGACCGAAGATGAAATCAGGATTCGGATTACCAATTATCGTTTTATCGTTGGAATCTAATTTTCCGTCACCGTTTACATCTTTGAATTTTTCACCGCCCGCAGTGGTTTCGAAGTTACCCGGAAGCGCTGTTTCTCCTTGTTGCAATACACCGTCATAAATAAATCCGAAGAAAGAACCCACCGGTTGTCCCACTCTAAGAATCTGGGATTCTGTTGCCAGGAAATGCCCCGGCGTCGAGTTGATCAGAAGGTCTTTGTTATCAGCTAATTTCAATACTTTATTTTTGTTAGAAGAAATATTAAAACTGGTCGACCAGGTGAAATCGGCTCCGATAAAGTTTTTCGAATTAATTCCCAATTCCCAGCCTTTGTTTTCCAACTCACCAACATTCTGAAGCTGAGATCCAATTCCTGAAACTCCCGGTAAAGGTCTGTTGAACAGCAAATCTTTGGTAATCGTTTTATAATAATCGGCTGTCAGGCTTATTCTGTTGTCAAACAAACCTAAATCAATTCCGTAATCCTGCTGATAGGAAGTTTCCCATTTCAGATTTGGATTGTCTAATGATGTTAATTGCACCGCATTGACAATTACGTCACCGCTCACATCGTAAATTTCAGAGAACCTGGAAAGGGTAGAATAGGCACCGATGGAAGGATTTCCGGTAGCACCATAACTCGCTCTCAGTTTTAGGTTTGAAATGATTTTACTGTCTTTTAAAAACTGTTCTTTGCTGATATTCCAGCCAATCGCTCCCGAAGGGAAAGTTCCGTATTTGTAGTTTTCACTAAAGCTCGAAGAACCATCACGTCTGGCTGTAAACGTTAGCAAATATTTATCATCATAATCAAAGTTTAACCTTCCAAATGCAGAAATCAGTTCTGTTTCTGACAAAGAGGAATCCGGTTTTAGGAAAACCGTTCCGGCTCCTAAATTATGATACGAATTGGTATTGGTCAGAAATCCTCTTGAAGCGGCAAAAGAGCTTTCGTTTTTATTCTTTTGGTACGAATACCCTCCAAGAACCGTCAGGATTCCTTTAGAAATGATTTCTTTTTTATACGTCAGGTAATTTTCTGTCAGGAAAGAGGAATTTCTGTTGTTGTTGACAGAAGCTTCTCCTTTGATATTTTTTCCTGCAATTAAAGTGGACGGAAGGAATCTTCCTGTCTGTGAATTAGAATCGGATAAGCCTAAAGTAGTTTTGAATTCAAGATCTTTTGTGATTTTATAGTTGGCAAAGAAATTATTTCTGCTGACCACCGAAACTGTTTCCAGAATATTGTCCATCGCTGTTGCGTACGGATTATCGATATCGTCACCAATCGGAGCCGTAGAGGTGTAACTGCCGTCTGCTTTATATATTCCTAAATCAGGCATAAAACGGTAGGCTGCCGCAATAACACCTGCCGCTCCTGTACCACCGGCACCGGTCTGGGAGATAATTCCTTCTTTGTTTTGCTTGCTTTGAAAAGTATTCAGTCCGACTTTAAGCCTGTCCGTTAAGTCCGCTTCCAGATTGCTTACGATCGAATATTTATCTATTCCGGAATTGATAACTACTCCGTTTTGGTTGAAATAATTCCCGGATACATAATATTTGATTTTATCGGATCCGCCTGAAAAAGACAGCGCCGTATTCGAAACCAGTCCGTCACGGTAAATGACATCCTGCCAGTCCGTATCTGCCGGTCCTTGTGTATGCGTCGTAAAACTTTTTCGGTATGCGGCAAACTGATCTGCATTCAGTAAATGCAATTTATTGTTTACCGATTGTGTCGAAGTCGAATTGCTGAATTCAATTACCGGTTTTCCGGGTTTTCCTTTTTTGGTCGTTACCATGATCACTCCGTTGGACCCTCTTGATCCGTAGATCGCCGTTGCCGAAGCATCTTTTAAAACTTCAATAGAAGCAATATCCTGAGGTGCTGGCATCGAAACACCTGCAAAACCGTCGACTACAATAAGGGCATCTCCACTGGCATTGATAGACGTTCCTCCACGAACCCTGATTTTAACAGGAGCTCCCGGCTCACCACCATTATTCGACTGAACGGCTACACCCGCAGCGCGTCCCTGTAAAGCCTGTTCTGCATTTAATAAAGGATAAGCAGTAAGTTCTTTTGCTGTGACAGAAGACACAGAACCGGTAATATCACTCTTTTTACGGGTACCGTAACCCACTACAATTACTTCTTCAAGGTTTTTGGTATCGGGTTTCAGGCTGATATTGATCACGGTTTTGTTTCCGACCGGAATTTCAACAGTCTGGTATCCGACAAAGTTAAAAACAAGGACTGCATTTTTTTCCGAAACAAAAACAGAGTAATTTCCGTCCATATCTGAACTGCCTCCCACAGACGATCCTTTGACATAAACATTGGCACCGGGAAGCCCGAGCAAGTCTTCACTGGAAGTGATTTTTCCGGTGACTTTTCTCTCCTGTGCATTCACAATAATGTTTCCCAGTAAAAAGACTACCAGAAAACACCATTTAAGCGACTTAATTTTTTGGTTTGTAAACATTCATTTTTGGTTTAAGGTTAATGTTAGATCAAATAAAAAAGCAATAAACTCATTCCGATTATCAGAATCATAAACAGAATCTGCAGTAATATGAATTTTGTTTTTTTGAATTTCATACGACAAATGTATACGCCGAAAACGATATAGAAGTACAAAAAAGGGTATCTAAAAATACAGATACCCTTTTTTAAGCCTTGAAAACAGTGGATTTTTTATAGTATGGAGAGCGGTTTTGAAAATTTGTCAGCAAATTGTGACGGAGTTTCCCCATATCTTTTCTGGAAACATTTACTGAAGTATTTCGGATTGTTGAAACCGACTTTATAACTTACTTCTGAAACGTTTAATTTATTTTGTTCTAATAACTGGGCGGCACGTTTTAACCGTATCTCATGGATGAATTCGTTTGGCGTAAAGTTCGTCCAGGCTTTTACTTTTAAAAATAACATCGTGCGGCTCACCCCTAATTCGGAACAGAAAAACGGAATGTCAAACTGCTCGTTCGAGATATTGTCTTCTACTATTTTGAATGCCTTTTTTAATAATTCCTCATCCAGTGAAGAAACCGTTATTTCGGATGGCACAAAACTGTCTTGACTGGAAAACCTTGCTTTTAATCTTTCGGTGGAATTCAGCAGGTTTTTGACCCGGAGTTTAAATTCAGTCAGATTGAAAGGCTTACTGATATAATCGTCAGCACCGCTTTCGAGGCCTTCAAATTTATAGACCAGAGATGATCTCGAAGTCAGTAAGATGACCGGAATATGACTGGTTTTTAAATTTTCTTTTATTCTCGAACACAGTTCTGTACCCACCATTTCCGGCATAATGACATCGCTGATTATTAAATTCGGAACATGGCGCAGGGCTTTTTCCAGAGCCGTTTTCCCATTGTCGGCCACCATAATATTGTAGTCTTTTTTGAGGAGATTTTTCATGAAGTTCCGCAACACCTTATGATCTTCAACGATAAGGATAGTTGGTTTTTCGGCATTCACGACGAAATCATCAATATCCTCGGGTTCAGTAGCTTCACCGGTTTCCAGTTGGGCGGTGTATTGTTCGATATCATCACTTATTCTGAAATCCTGGATAATTTCTTCTTCCTGCAGATGTGCCCTGCCCATCGGAAGTGTCACGGTAAAAATAACGCCTTCTGATTTTTTATTGACCACATCGATGGTTCCTTTATGCAGTTTTACAATGTTTTTCACGATCGACAAACCAATTCCGGTTCCTTTATTGTAGTTTTTCTGTACGTTGTTGTGCATCGGAATTTCAAAAAACAAATCGAAAATTTTATCGATATGCTGCTCGGCAATTCCAACTCCTGAATCTTCCACGGCAATGAAAAGGTTCTCGTGATCGTGATTGATTTTAATATGGATACTGCCGCCTTTTGGCGTATAACGGAAGGCGTTTGAAATCAGATTGTAAAAAACTCGTTCTAATTTATAGCGGTCAAAGTACACCAGAATTTCCTCTTCTTCCGCTTCAAAAGTATAATCGTAGCCACCGTCTTTGGCATATTCAATAAAAGACAAAAAGATTTCCCGGGTAAATTTGACGATATTTCCGTTGGCGGATTCGAGTGTGACCTGATGGTTTTCGAGTTTCCTGAAATCCATTAAGCGGTTGATCAGGCTTAACAGATGGTTGGCACTTCCTTCGATGACCAGCAGTTTTTTGTACATTTCGTTTGTTCCGTTATAATCGGCCAGTATTTGTTGTAAAGGGCCAAGAATCAGCGTTAAGGGTGTCCGGAACTCATGCGAAATGTTGGTAAAGAAATCCAGTTTTGCCCGATTGTTTTCTTCGATACGTTTGGTTTCGAGGTATTCCAGTTCTAATTTTTGTTTCAGTCTGGCTTTCGATTTGATAATCCAGATTAAACCGTATAAGGCAAGACCAATCAAGAGGCCATACAACAAAAAAGCCCACACACTGCGCCACGGAGCCGGATTTACCGTAACCGTCAGGGTAGTGGGAGTGGAGTTCCAGACGCCGTCATTGTTGGCGCCTTTGACTTCAAAAACATAGGTTCCGGGATTCTGAATGGCAAAGATCGCTTCGCTGTTTTTGGTGATCGTCCAGTTGTTTTCAAGGCCAATTAAACGATAACTGTACTGATTGTTTTTAGACCGGATGTAATTGGGAATGGCAAAACTGATCGAAAAATTAGCTTTGTCATAATCCAGGGTAATGTCTTTGGTATACCCGATGCTTTTGGCTAAAATTGCTGCCGGATCATTAGGTTGAATGGTCTGGTTTTTAATTTTCAGATTGGTAATTAAAACCTGAGGGGCATAGGTGTTGATCGATATTTTTCCGGCATCAAAATAAGTCGCACCGGAGGGACTGCCAAAGTAGAATTTATTCGAGTCCAGTTTTAAGGAAGAATTGTCATTGAATTCGTTGCTCGCCAGACCATCTTTCTGGTCGTACAGTACCACTTTTTTCTGAGTAATGCTATATTTTATAATGCCCTGATTGGTGCTGATCCATAAGTTTTTATCATCATCTTCCAAAATGGAATGTATAGAAGTGATAATCGTATTTCCGGCTCTTAAATTGACTCTGTTGAATTTTTTTCCATCAAAATAATGCAGCCCTTTTGCTTTGGTTCCGACCCAGATTTTGTTCTGGCTGTCCTGAAACAACGTAAGAATATCGTCTCCCGATAAGGACGCATTGTCAAAAAAGTAATGTTTTACGGCATATTGTCCGGGTTTGAAAGTATTCAGGGGAATGCAATTCAGGCCATTTTGAGTGCCTACCCAAAGCATGTTTTTTTTGTCGATCAGCAGGGTTCGAATGATATTGTTGGTCAGGAAGCTGGCTTTTGCGGTATCGTTTCCGATGATGGTAAAGGTTTTGTCAGTCGAATTGTAGCGGATCAGGCCTTTTCCAAAAGTGCCGATCCAGACGATTCCACTGGCAGCTGTTTTGATCGAATAAACACCGGTTTCTTTTAATAATTCCTGTAATTCCGGACTGATGCGGTGGTCTTCAATTCTTTTCGAAAGCGTATTGTAAGCCGATAGCCCTTTAGAAAAAGTACCAATCCACAATATGTTATCGGCAGAAAGCGACATCGATTTGATATCATTTTTGTTGTACTGTCCGGTTTTGCTGTTGATATAACTGGTCGCTGCGGTATTGGGATTATAAATAGTTATTCCGCCGCCTTCGGTACCAAAATAGATGTTTTTATTTTTGTCTGTAATGATCGAACTGACTACGTCAAAACTCATTGGAATCTTTTTGGAATTCTGGTTGTAATTCGAAAAATTGACATTCGAAACATCCCAGATATTCACACCTTTGTAATAACAGCCAATCCATACGGAACCTTTTTTATCTACAAAAACCGATTTTACCTTGTCAATTCCGTTGTTATTGTTCGTGTTATTGATTTTCTCCAGACTTTTGTCTTTGCCGTAAATATAAATTCCGTCATAAGCGCCGATCCACAAAGCACCTTCGTTGTCAATAGCAAGAGAACGGATATCGGTATGGATTTCGCGGTATTTTTCATTTGGTAGAAAAGAAACAAAGCGAAGGGTCACCTCGTCCATTTTTAAAAGCCCTTTATTTTTGGTGCCAATCCATAAATTGCCTTGTGCGTCTTCTGCAATGGCTTGTACATTCAGGAGGTCTGTCTGATTTAACGGATAGTTTTGAAAGGATAATTTTCCGTTTTTACGGCTGGTCAGTTTGCACAAACCCTTTGTGGTTCCAACCCAGATGACTCCTTTTTTAGTTTTTAAAACACTAAGAATATTGTTGCTCGCTAAAGTGGAAGTATCTGTATCGGAATGAAAAACGGAAGTAAAAAGCTTTGTTTTTTTGTTGAAAATACTCAGTCCTTTTGAAGTACCAAACCAAAGCTCTTCTCCAATTTCCCTGATGCACCATACGGCATTACTGCTGATGGTATGGTTCGTGTTGTTGTGGAGGTATCTTTTGAATGTATTCGAAACCGGATCATAGCAATTCAGTCCGTTGTACGTTCCCACCCATATTTTTCCGGCATTGTCTTCTTCTATATCCAGAATATCATTGTTGCTGATCGTTGCTTTATCAGTAACATCATTTCTGAAAACGGTAAACTTACTGCCGTCATATTTATTGAGTCCGTCCCGCGTTCCGAACCACATTTGCCCCAATTTATCCTGATGGATAGCAATAACGGAACTTTGCGAAAGCCCGTCGGTCGTGGAGATATTTTTGAGGCGGTATTTATTCTGGGAAAACAAATTCCCAGTAATAAAAACAAAAAACAGAAAGACTATCTTGTATTTCATAGCTTTTTTTTTAGGTGCAAAGGTTCATAGCTGCAAAGGTTCTTAGGTTCTAAGGTTTAGAGGAACAAATTGTTGAAGTTTTATGTAATCGATTTTTTGTAATAATTGCTGCATCTCTGAAACTTTATTACTTTGTCCCTTTGCAACTTTGCACCTATGTACCTTTGTCCCTGACTTTATTTTAATCGCTTTTTTAATTGATAGTCATATAAGGAAGGAACCTTCTCCATTGATTGGTTTAAAAACTCGATATACGGATCCGGTTCGTATTTTACTTCGAATTTAGCGTTTCCATTTACACCGATGATTCTCGCAAACGGACCATCTTTCATGCCGTAAAGCAAAACCGGTTTTTGAATTTCCTCCGGATTTATCACCTGTACGTTGAGGTTCCAAAAGGTGCTGTAGGGACCGTGTGAAGGCTTCCAGTAATCGGCTCCGCCACCGCCAAACAGGGCATAAGCCGTATTGGTATCCGGAGTGATATGAACCGTAATATGATCGAATAAATTCTGATGATTTGCACCGGAATGCTGATCCAAAACGGGATCGGCAAAAACTTCACAATTCTGGTAGACATTTTTAGTCGCAAAAGTATTGAAGCTCAGCGGGTGAACGGCTTTGTTATAGATTTTTAAATTCTTAACCAAAACATTATGAACGCCGCCTAACGTTACGGTATAATGTGCCATGTGGTTTCCGTCGGTCATAATATCCTGAATCGTTACATTGGCAATTTCTTCGGCCAGAATTCCACTGTCGGCATTGGTAATGGTAACATCTCTGACCCAGCTGTTAAAAACGCGGGTTAGGAAAATAGCGTTATTTCCGGGTTCGACATGATGCGCCACTCTCGGAATGTCCGGAAAGGTAAAACGCAGTTGTTCGATGCCTACTTCGCTTAAATGTTTCCATTCCACTAATTGCGCCTGATAACCTGGTTTGATGGAGATTGTCAAAGGTGTTTTTAAGGTGATTTTGGAACCCGAAATTTTGGTAATTTCAACCTGCTGTCTTACGATAGGTAATTTTGGAAATTTCCAGTGATGCGAACCCGGTTTTACAGGAGCGCCTTGGTATAAATCTTTGATAATTTCACCATTTTCACCGTCTTTATTGAATAATTGCAATTCAACAACATCACCCACTTTCAATCCGTTTACGTCTGAAACCGTTATAATATGTTCGCCCATAGTGCCGCTGCTGACTTTCGCTAGACTTGCAGGAGCAGGCTCGTATTTATCGAGATATGATTTAACGCGTTCACCCGGAATCTGGGTCCAGATAAAGCCGCCCGACCAGGCATATTGTGAAAAAGGCAAATCGATATTGTTTTCGTTTTCCCGCTGTCTTTTATCGAAAGTGGTGAGGTACTCGCGCAATTCCGCCAGTGATTCGGGATCTTTTAAATACATCATGGGCCTTGGGCAGTAAATTTCTGTTCCGTTGACACCTGAACCTGCGCCGCGAAGCACGAAATTGCTTCTTTCAAGATATAAAACAGCACTTAAAATAATCCTTCCGGCAGGCAATTGCAGGATTACATTTCCTTCAACAGCATTGGCTGCCTGTATGGCTTTTAATAAGGCTTTCGAGTCATCTAAATCATCATTTGCTTTTACGCCAAAATCTGCAGCGTTGACTATTTTTCCTTGAAATTCAGGAAGATTGGTTTCTCCAAAATGATAGCCTGCGTAGCTGAAATCGGGTAAGTAATTCGTTTTGAGATCTGCAAGTATTTTAGGGATTTGCTGAGCTGTTGCAATGCTATAAATAAAAAGACTGCAACCAATGAAGAGGATTTGGCGGGTCATGTTTTGTGGTTTTTTTGTGGTGGTTAGTAAAGCTGGTATTCTTTGGGGAGTTATATTTGGGTCACAGGCGTAAAGTTTTTTTATTTTGTTTTTTATTGTGTAATTGCATTTCAGGCAAAGCCGCAAAGTTTTTTTTATTGGTTTAATTGTATTTCACGCAAAGGCGGAAAGTTTTTATGTTGTTTTGTACGTTTTTGGTTTAATTTATATTTTCACGCAAAGTCGCAAAAGCGCAAATTTTTTTATGTTGTTTTATAAGTTTTTGGTTTAATTTATATTTTCACGCAAAGTCGCAAAAGCGCAAAGTTTTTTATGTTGTTTTGTAAGTTTTTGGTTTAATTTATATTTTCACGCAAAGTCGCAAAGACGCAAAGTTTTTTATGGTGTTTTATACGTTTTTGGTTAAAAAAAATCCGTTTAATCCGTGAAATCTGTGGCAATACATTCATAAAGGACAAGCATTTTGTCATTTCAACGTCATACTATAAACTTTGCGTCTTTGCGCCTTTGCGTGAAATCTTCACTCCTAAAAACAATCCTTTTAATCTGTGGCTAAAAAAAAACTTAAATACTTCTTTTAATTCCCATTTCAAGGCCTCTCAATTCAGCAAGACCTCTTAAACGGCCAATTCCTGAATATCCGGGATTGGTTTTTTTATGCAGATCGTCCAGCATCTGGTGTCCGTGATCGGGACGCATCGGTAAATTGCTGCCGTTTCTTTTTTCAACTTCCAAAATAGCTTTGACCACTTCGTACATATCGACATTACCTTCGAGATGATTGGCTTCGTAGAAACTTCCTTCTTCGTCTCTTTCAGTACTTCTTAAGTGAATAAAATTCATTTTATCACCATGACGTCTTACAATTCCCGGCAAATCATTATCTGCGCGTACGCCATAAGAACCGGTACACATCGTAAATCCGTTTGATTTGGAATCTATGGCGGCCATCAGTTCAATCAGATCTTCTTCGGTACTCACGACTCTTGGTAATCCTAAAATCGGGTAGGGCGGATCGTCCGGATGGATGGCCATCAGTACACCTGCTTTTTCTGCAACAGGAATAATTTCTCTTAAAAAAAAGAAGAGATTATCCTTCAGTTTTTGCCTGTCGATATGGTTGTAACCGCTTAAGGTTACCAGAAAATCTTCTACTGAATATGCTTCTTCCGCACCCGGAAGTCCGGCCAGAATGTTCTGCTGTAACTTTACCTTATCAGCATCAGTCATGGCTTCGAAGTATTTCGTCGCTTTTTCAATCTGTGTCTGCGAATATATTTCTTCAGCTCCCGGTCTTTTCAAAATAAACAGTTCGAAAGCAGCAAAAGCGTTAATGTCAAAACGCAATGCTTTAGATCCGTCAGGCATTTCATAAGACAAATCGGTTCTGGACCAGTCTAAAACCGGCATGAAATTATAACAAATGCATTTTATGCCGCACAAGGCAAGATTTCGGATACTTTCTTTGTAGTTTTCAATGTACTGCAGGTACTTTCCGGTTTGTTTTTTAATGTCTTCATGCACCGGAATACTTTCGACAACCGACCATACCAAACCAGAAGGACCTTCTTTCGGATCTCCATTTTTATGTTCAATCTCAACTTTTCGCTTTAGTATTTCCTCTATCTGCCATACTTCCCCATTTGGGATATGGTGCAGTGCCGTCACAATTCCGGTTGCTCCGGTTTGTAAAATATCTTGTAAAGAAACCGGATCGTTTGGTCCGAACCATCTTAACGTTTGTTCCATTCCATTTTATTATTTGGTAGTTATTTTAAATACTTGTTGCAGCAAAGCCTCCATCCACTTTCAGGATGGTTCCTGTTACAAATTTTGACATATCACTGCATAAAAACAATAATGCGCCGTCTATATCCTGAGGGGTTCCAAAGCGTCCCATTGGAGTATGTTCGATGATTTTTTCGCCCCTTGGTGTCAGTTTTCCCTCCGGGGTAAGCAATAAGGCACGGTTTTGTTCTCCGATAAAAAAGCCCGGTGAAATGGCATTGACGCGAATCCCTTCCCCATATTTGGTAGCCAGTTCGACCGACATCCATTGCGTGAAATTATCGATTGCTGCTTTTGAAGCTGAGTAACCCACGACTCTGGTCAAAGGTCTTTGTGCCGATGCTGATGAAATATTGATAATGATTCCTTCTTTCTGTTTCGCAAAAAGTGCTGAAAATACCTGAGACGGAAGCATGGTTCCTATTATGTTTAAATCAACCACCTTTTGTAAGTCTTCGGTTTTTAAATCATAAATCGCCTGATCCGGACTAATCGTCGCTCCGGGCATATTTCCACCGGCAGCATTAATCAGAATATCCAGACGGCCGTATTTTTCTACTATTAAATCTTTGGCTTTTTCTAAGTCTTCTTTGTTGAGTACATTCGCCTGAATGGCAAATGCTTTTCCTCCGTTTTTTTCAATTTCCGCTACGGTAGCATTGGCTTTTTCGAGAGATTGGGACACGATTCCGGTGATAACGCCCTGTTTGGCCAGCACGTTTGCCATATTGCTTCCCAGTACGCCGGCGCCGCCTGTAATAAGGGCAATTTTTCCTTTAAGGTTAAAGATTGAATCCATATTTGAGTTACTATAATTTATTTTTTTCTGATGGTTTCAATCAAAGACAAAACCCTTACTGTTTCTTTTTCGATGGTATCATATGCTTCGTGTTCCATCACTTTTTTACTGATCAGTCTGCTTCCCATTCCCACTGCTGAAACTCCTGCTGTAAACCAGCTTTGAATGCTTTGCAGGGTGGTGTCCACACCTCCGGTAGGCATAAAAATCAGGTTTGGGAAAATATCTTTTATGCCGCTCAGGAAATCCGGCCCTAAGATGTTTCCGGGGAAAAGTTTAATGAATTTAATTCCGGCATTTTCGGCGGTTATAATTTCAGTTGGCGTCATACAGCCCGGCGCATACAACATTTCTTTGCTTCTGAGGAAATCAGATACTTCGCCAACAAAGCCGGGACTTATAAAAAAATCAGCTCCGATATTGTAAAATTCTTCTGCCTGTTCGATATTTTTTATGGTACCGATTCCTAAAAGCATTCCCGGCATTTCAGCATTTCGTATTTCGACCATTTTCCGGAAATTGGAGGCTGCTTCCGGACCTCTGTTGGTGTATTCAACCGCTTTGATTCCGGATTTGTAAAGTACACGCAATACTTCGATACTTTTGCTCTCATTGGTATTGAAATACAAAGGAAGAATTCCTTGTTTTACAATCACATCTATGGTATTCTGAATAGTATTCATAGCTTATATTTTTACTTTAAAAACGATTTTTTTTAATATTCCTTCGCCAATCATGGCGGCGTGTACATCTTCAGGAAACAAAATGGCGAACTGTTTTTCCTGCAATTGGAAATACATATCGGGGGCATCATGAAAAAAACGAACGTCTTTTTCGTCACTGTAGTCACCGTTTGGATGGGTACATTTTTCTCTCGGTTTCCAGGCGTAAGTTTCCGGTCCTTTAACGGAAATCTGAATGTCAATATTTTTATCGTGGCATTCAAAACCTTTTATGCTTTCTTCTCTGGTGGTTCCTTCACCGGCAATTACGATTATTTTTAAACCTTCCGAAATTTCAAAACTTCCTTCTTCCAGTTTTGACAGATCATTTTGGTTTACGTAATCAAATGCTTTTTTAAAATTCGGATGCAGACTGTAATATTTTGTAGCGTTGTGTAATGAATCTATTATCATTTGGTCCGTTTTATATAGGTTTGGTTGTCTTGTGTTAAAGTCGTTCTGCTGTTTTAAAAGTACAGGGTGTGTTTCTTTCGTGTACGCACACGGTTTTTTACAAATGTATGTAAAAAGTTAACTCAAACCATTTATCTTTGATAAAAAAAATTAAATTTACACACTTACGGAATCTTTTTAACTTAAAGACAAACAATATCATAACGATTAAAAAAATAGCAGAATTAGCCAGTGTTTCTCCCGGAACAGTGGACAGGATTATCCATAATCGCGGACAGGTGACGCAGGAAAATGTGGATAAAGTAAATGCTATCATTGAAAAATACGGCTACAAAAGAAATATTCTGGCGAGTAATCTGGCCTTAAATAAAAAATTTCATTTTGCAGTCTTTTTGCCCAAGTATGAAAATCTCGAATACTGGAAAAGCCAGATTGCCGGAATCGAAAAAGCAGCAATTGAATTCCGCAAGTTCGGAGTGGTACTGGATTATTTTTTCTACGATTTTGATACGGCTTCTTTTAAGGAATCGGTCCAAAAAGTCCTGGATTTTGAATGTGACGGACTGTTGTTTGCGCCTATATTTTACGATGAATCCATTCGTTTTTTAAATGAATATAAAAAAAAGAACATTCCGGTCGTGATGATTGATTCCCATATTAAAAGCAATCAGGAACATGCTTACGTGGGACAGGACGCTTTTCAGAGTGGTTATCTGGCCGGAAGACTGATTAGTTTTGCAGTGAAAAACGAAAGACAGGTACTGATTTTTAAGATTACCCGTGAAATAGAAAGCACTTCGGTTTATTTGCAGCGTATCGACGGATTTTATTCTTTCTTTAAGGACAACAGTGAACTCACTAATTTCAAGTTCTCGGAAGTGACGATTAAAGATTCGGGGATTGATCAGTTGAATATGGATTTGTTTTCAGGTGTTAACAGCATTTTTGTGCCTAATTCCAGGGCTTATATTGTGGCCCGGTTTTTAGAAAAAAACAATATCAAAGGAATCCGTATTATTGGTTACGATCTGCTGACAGAAAATATAGAATATTTAAATAAAGGAATAATTGATTTTCTGATCAACCAAAGACCCGAAGAACAGGGCTATACGGGAATCAATCATTTGTATAAAAAATTAGTTTTACAGGAAACGATAGAAAGTACCCATTATATTCCGCTGGAAATCATTTTGAAGGAAAACTATTTTCCGGTTAAGAAAACAGTTTAAATGTAAACCCGACAGGTTTTTAAAACCTGTCGGGTTTAAAATTATTTCTTCACCTTAACAACCAGAGGATTATTTATTTTCTTGGCAAAGGAACTTAAATACGTTTCCCATTCTTTTTGAGTTTTAAAAGGGCTTCCTTTTTTCCATCCAAAACCTGCGTAGTAGACCACTTTGTGTTTTTTTACTTTTAAATTCCCGTACAGATTACTCAGATCTGCTTCATCAGTAATGTGATTGTCAAAAGCGGTCAGCGTACCTTTTGGAGCTACAAGACCGGTTCCGATTTCAGAGTCGTCAATAGGTTCCCAGTGGCTTAGCCAGCCTTCTTCTACGTTCGTTCCGATAGTACCCTTTTTATCGTGAAGCGTTATTCCGGCAGCAATGTTTTTGGTCCCTTTAATGGAGATTTCAAAACGCGAAAGATAACTTCCGTAATCCAGACTGATCAGTTTAGATTCGGTTATTTTACGGCCATTGGCATCCCACTTGGCATAGGTTAGTATGAAACTGGTTCGTATCGGGCCTGTGGTAATGGTTTTCCAGCTGATGAAATTCTTGGAAAAATAATATTTTCTTTTCTCATTCACAGCAATTCCTCCAATTCCGCGGCTGTCTCCCACATGAAAGTTATCTAAACCTTCACCCGTATCTTTGTGGTACGTTCCGGTTCCTAAAGTGGCTTTTTCGTACCATTTATTGATAATTGGATAGTCGACCCTTTTAAGCCAGGCATCAATTCCGCTGGTCAGCGTTCCGCCCGGAATTTTGTCTTCCACCATTTTTTGTGCTACGGGGCCATAAGTCCTGAAAGCCACTTTGTTGTTCTCCCAGGCATAATCGTCGGTACGTTCCGGAACAAATCTCGAATAACAATTGATGTTTTTGGAGTCCGCAGCATCCGAGGGCACAATTTCATACTCTTTTTCAGAAGAAGCACTAATTTTTGGCTGAAACAATAAAACATCAGCGTTGCCATCGCCATCATTATCGACAGACTGGCTTTCTAAAGATAAACCGGACTTTGTTTCTTTGACGGCATAATTTTCAAGTTTAGCGGAAGAAGGGAGTCCCAGTGATTTTTTGGTTAATTCGACCGTTTCAAATTCTCGGTCTGCAGGAAGCAAATTAGTAACGGTTACTATTTTGTTCTGAGCGTAAGCGGCAAAATTACAGGCCAGTATAGCGGTTAATAAAAGGTGTTTTTTCAAAATAGTATTGTTTTTAATTTATTTAAAAGAAAATGTTTTATGAATTATAAATTTACAAATCAATTACCGGAAAAGAATACAAAATTGGAGTAAAAATGTACAGAAGACCGAAATAAAAGTATTACATTAAAAAGTTTATAATTGTAATTTACGTAAGATAAAGTATTTATCTTTATGTAAGTAAAAATTCAATAATAATCTCGATGAAACAAAGCGCCGGCATATTACTCTACAAATTCATAGATAAAACCATTTATTTTTTACTGGTTCATCCGGGAGGTCCCTTTTGGAAAAATAAGGATCTGGAAAGCTGGTCCATTCCAAAAGGCGAATTCACAGCTGACGAAGAACCTTTGCCTGCGGCGAAGCGTGAGTTTAAGGAAGAAACCGGTTTCGGACTGGAAGCAGAATCAGAAGAAGATTTTATTGCCCTGGAATCCGTAAAACTCAAATCCGGCAAAACGGTTTTGGCATGGGCCTTAGAATTTGACATTGATGTGACTTTGGTCAAAAGCAATGATTTTGAAATGGAATGGCCGCCCAAATCCGGAAGTATTAAAAACTTTCCGGAAATTGATAAAGCGGAATGGTTTCAAACCGACGAAGCATTGAAGAAAATAAATCCCGCACAGGCTGATTTTATCATACAGATCGTTTCAAAAATTTCTTCTTCCCTTTAAAATATACCCGTAGTAGAGCATATTTTTTGTAAATTACATTCTTGTTTTAAAATGTAAATAAAGAGTATGGAAGTTAAAGGTATAATTTTCGATTGTGACGGTGTTCTGGTAGATACAGAAAAAATTGGTAACGGAATTTTGCTGGAAATGGCAGCGGAACATGGTTTCGAAATGAAATTGGAAGACGCCTATCGCGATTTTAACGGGCGGAATTTAAAAGAATGCTTTTTACATATAGAAGAAGCCATTGCCAAAAAACTTCCGGATAGTTTTGAGAGTGAATACCGCCAAAGAAGCTTTGAAGCCTTCAGAACGCAGGTGAAACCTATGGAAGGTGTTGTTTCATTTCTGAATAGTTTGAAAATTCCGTATTGCGTGGCTTCCAGCGGTCCGGTTGATAAAATCAGGCTGAATCTGGAAGTGGCTGGATTACTGGACAAATTCGAAAATAAAATATTCAGTTCTTACGACATTAAAAGCTGGAAACCGGATCCGGGAATATTTCTGCACGCCGCCAAAGAAATGGGTTTTGAAGTAAAAGATTGCATTGTAATCGAAGACAGCAAAGCAGGGGTAATGGCAGGAAAGAAAGGCGGTTTTAAAGTGTATGGTTTTGCAAATGGATTCAATGATCAGGATTTAGAAAAAGAAGGCGCCGTGCTTTTTAGGAGTTATGAGGAGTTAGCGACGATGATTGGGGTTTAGGTTTTAAGTTTCAGGTTTTAAGTTTCAGGTTTTAAGTTTCAGGTTTTAAGTTTCAGGTTTCAGGTTTCAGGTTTCAGGTTTCAAGTTTCAAGTTTTCAGTCTCAGTTTTCAGGGGGCTGTGGTACATTTGTCACGTTGAGCGGAGTCGAAACGCGTTTCTATTGTAAAGTTTAGGTTTTTAGTCTCAGTTTTCAGTGGGTTACACTAGATTTGTCACGTTGAGCGGAGTCGAAACGCGTTTCTATTGGAAATTTTAGGTTTTCAGTTTTCAGTTTGTGCGGAAGCTTTGTCATTTCGACCGAAGGAGACCCGAGCGATAGCGAACAGACGAAGTAAACCACACAATTGACTATAATACATTGTGATTTCTTTAGAATAATTTGGCTTTGGAAAGTTTAGGTCCATTAGTCCATTTCAAACCTTAAATAGCACATCCCACATTTTACACTCCCACATTCCAAAATTATCGCATCATCACATTTTCTAATTATCAAATTCCCCTAATTCTCTCATTATCCAATTGATATATGAATGTAATTTGTTACAATAAAATAAATTTTTATATATTTGAATTTAGATATTCGTTTTTTTTGTGACGTAAAATAATATATTGTCAATATTAGTGTTAATAAACAAACGATTTGTTTTGTGTAAAAGCGACTTCTCCCAAAAGGATTGTTTTTACGATTGTGGTTTTTACAAGCCATGATAATAACCTACACACCAAAATAAAATGACGAAAAATATACGTAGACTTTTAGTTTTATCAATATTCTTTTTGCCCTGTATCAGTACCGCCCAAATTAAAAAAATCGGGGTTCCTTTCATCACGAATTACAATCCGAAAACCTATAAGGCTGCGTCTGAAAATTGGGATGTTTTGCAGGATTCTAAAGGAATGATGTTTTTTGCCAACCATTTTGGAATTATGCAGTTTGATGGCGTGCGATGGAGCATTGTAACCCAACCGGCCAACAAAAGTATGGTCCGTTCGCTTGCGATTGATAAAAAAGATAAAATGTATGTCGGAGCCCAGGGCGATTTTGGGTATGTAGTTCAGTTAGCCAACGGACAATACAAATATACTTCCCTGGTGAATTTGCTTCCTGCATCATCCAGAAATTTCGGAGATGTGCTGCATACCGTTATTCGTAAGGATGAAGTGATTTTTTTCGCTATTGAAGGCATATTCATTTATAAGAATAACAAAATCAAAGTATTAAAGTCAGAAGTTAATTTTGATGAGTTTTTTGAAGTCGGTCAAAATATCTATGTTTCAGACAATGCAAAAGGTGTACAGAAACTGGAAAAGGATGCTTTAGTTCCAATTCAGAATAGTGAACAGTTTGTCGGAATGAAGATTCGAAAAATCTTCGAAACCAAAAAAGGCTTGCTGCTGCTCACCCAAAAAAACGGACTCTTCACCTATAAAGACAATCTGCTCAAACCTTTTGTAACGGGAGCCGATTATTTACTGAAGCAAAATCAGATTTCAACAGCAGTTCTGCTTTCTGACGGATATCTGGGAATCGGAACACGTCAGACCGGGTTGGTAGTCCTGGATAGTGAAGGACACCTGATTCAGCATATCAACAAGCAAATGGGTCTGCAAAATGAATATGTCACGAACCTGAAAACCGATAAAGAAGGCAATTTATGGGTAACACTCAAAGAAGGCATCTCGCTGATTCAGATCTCTTCGCCTTTGTCGAGGATACTGGATACTTCCAATTCTGAAACTAAAATATACTGCAGTCAGATTTATCAGGAGAAATTGTATATCGCAACCGATAACGGTTTGTTCTGGCTGGACTGGCAGGCGTATAAAGCCGGAAAAAGAGAAAATGCACACTTTCAGCATATTGCCGGAATGTCGGAAAATGTATGGAATATTGGTGTTTTTGGAAATTCGCTGCTGGCTTTTGAGAAAAACGGAATCTTTGAAATTAATGGCGCGTCAGCAAAATTACTGGCCAAAATAGACGGGGCATGGCAGGGCGTGATTGTTCCGAATCACCCTGATTTATTGCTTGTGGGCGGTTATACCGGATTGTATCTGTTGAAGAAAATAAATAATGTCTGGGTGTATCAGCATAAAATAAAAGGATTTGAGGAAAGCAGCAGGATCATTGTCACGGATGCGACGGGAAATATCTGGATTGCCCACGGTTATAAAGGCATCTATAAACTTAAGTTCAATAAAACCTTTGAGGCCGTTTCCAGCCTTGTATTTTATAATCAGGCAGATGGTTTTCCGTCGAGTTTGTTTTTAAATACCTTCAAAATTAATAATCAGATTCTTTTTGGAACTACAAAAGGCGTTTACAAGCAAGATTTAACTTCAAAGAAAATGGTTCCGGACCCTGTTTTCGGGAAATATCTGGGAATGGAAAATCATATTCGTCTTCTTAAAGCCGACAGTGAAAATAACATCTGGTATGTTTCGGGTGAAAATACCGGAAAAATAAATCAGAAGAAGCAGGGAAATCTTCATCTGGAAGAATTGCCTTTTCGAAAATTAAGATACTTATATATTCCGGGTTTCGAAAACATTCAGACCACAGCAAGCGGTGACGTGTTTTTTGGAACGCAGGACGGTTTAATTCATTATAACAGTACGAAGAGAAAGGCTTACCAAACCAAATACAAATCGATTATTTCGGAGGTAAAATGTATTTTCCCAAAAGACAGTCTGTTGTATTCCAGCCGGTACGATGTGCTCCCTGCGAAGACGGAATCTAACGCTGATACGCTTTGTCCGGTTTTGTCTTATTCGAATAACTCCTTACACTTTTCGTTTGCCGCCTTGTGTTATGATGAGGCAGATGCCACCAAATACGAATACTGGCTGGAAGGCTTTGAACCCAAATGGTCTGATTGGAGCCTCCAGACGGAAAAAGAATATACCAATCTTCCCGAGAACGAATATGTTTTTCACGTAAGGGCAAAAAACATTTATGATGTGGTGAGTCAGGAAGCCGTTTTCAGGTTTGAAATTTTACCACCGTGGTACAGAACGAGTTGGGCGTATGTGATGTATTTGTTACTTTTTGCAATTTTGATTTATACGATAATTAGGTACCAAAAAAATCTGGCAGAGCGCAATCGTGCCCAGCTGATTATCAATCAGGAAAAAGAATTACTGTTTACCCGGGCAGAGTTTAATGAACAGAAACTGTTGCTGGAAAAAGAAAACCTGGAAGCGACGATAAATCTTAAAAATGCAAAAGTAGCTTCGAATACGGTGAATCTGATTCATTTAAACGAAATCCTGCTGTCTATAAAAGAACTTATTACAGAAATAAAAAAAGAGAAGGATTCGGCAGTGAATTTTAATGTACTGACCAAAATAAACCGCATTATCGATCACGAACTGCAAGGAGATCAGCATTGGAATGAGTTTGAAGAAATCTTCAATCAGCTCCATGATAATTTCATGCAGCGCCTCAAAACTAGTTTCCCCGAACTAACACCACGCGATATGCGATTGTGTGCGTATCTGCGAATGAATTTCAATACCAAAGAAATTGCTCCGCTTTTGGGAATTTCGGTCAGAGGGGTTGAAGATACCCGATACCGTATTCGGAAAAAATTACAGCTTCCCTCAGACGCAAATATTACGGAGTTTATTCTTAATTTTTAAATTTTTATTATTCAGTATAATCCTAGGTGTATTTACGCGGTTTGACGGCTATTTACTACATTTTTTTTGCCTGTACCGTAGTCAAACCGTATCCCTAAAATGACCTTCTACGTGGTTTATTTGTTAATATTGTTCATTATTATCAAAAATAACAGTCCGTTTTTTACAAATTGACTATTTGATGGTGTAATACGCTTTACTAACAAAAAACAAAAAAAATGAATCAAAAAGACTCTTTTTTCGGCCGACCACCGAAAGACAATTTCAATTACCTGAAAAGGATTTTTATGCTGACAATAATCCTGTTGTCTCCTTTTCTAAAAGTACAGGCACAATGTAATACACTTGTCTGGCAAGATGAGTTTAACGGTACTACCGTTGATGCAGCCAAATGGCAGAGCATTTCCGGAAACGGCTGTCCTTCGCTTTGCGGCTTCGGAAACGGGGAAGCACAGCGTTACGATCCGAATCAGGCAACCATTGTCAAAGAAGGATCCAACAGTTACCTGAACATTCAGGCCAAGTACGAGCCGAATGCAGCCTTCCCGCAGCAGCCGTATTCCTCCGCAAAACTGACTACTCAGGGAAAATATGCGCTAAAATACGGCAGGGTAGAAGCCCGTATGAAGTTATCTTCAGGAATGGGCGCGTGGCCGGCATTCTGGATGTTGCCTGCAGGCCAGTCGAATTGGCCGTTTACGGGTGAAATTGACATTATGGAAGCCAAACACAGAAATCCAAAGTCCATCGATGGAACCATTCATTATGACGGAGGAGGCTACCATTATACCGGAAGAAGTTATACTTCTCCAACCGATTTGTCTACAGAATTTCACGTTTATGCCGTAGAATGGGGACCAAACAGTATCAAATGGTTTATTGACGGAAATTTATTTCATACCGCAACTCCCGCTACGACCGTAAATGGCGGATGGCCTTTTAACGACCAGCAGTTTTACATTATTTTAAATCTGGCCGTAGGTAGTTTAGGAACTCCTTACACCAGTGTAAACGGAGCAGGAGTGGAACCAGTTCCGGGTGATTTTCCGGCGAAATTGCAAGTGGATTATGTACGTGTATACGACGGAAGTTTTGCAAATGGCGTAATCGGGGATGCAAAAGTATATCACAACGAAACCGGTAAAACCTATACGCTGGGTGCAATCGCAGGAGCAAGTTACAATTGGACCGTTCCATCAGGAGCAACGATTACTTCAGGACAGGGAACCAATACGATTACCGTTAACTGGGGAACTACAGGTGGAGATGTTTCGGCTGTGGCCACTGTTTCGGGCTGTACGGCTACCACTTATAAACTGGCCGTAACGACAGAAGTACCCTTGCCGGTGGAGAAAGTCCACGAAGATTTTCAAAGCAACAGGAATGTGCTGTATCCGCTAAAAACAGGTGTTTTAACAGAAGCTGTTGCGAATCCTTCGGCTACGGGTGTCAATACTTCTGCTTTGGTTGGAAAATATGTTCGTAACGCCTCTGAATTATACGATGTTTTAAACATTAAAAACGTAACCATTTCAAACGCGAATGATTATGTATACGGAAGAAAAAAACTCTCTTTCGATATTTATACCTCGGCTCCGGTGGGGACTAAAATTTCCATGCAATTGGAAAATAGCCTTGTCACCACAGCGATCAATTATCCTTCCGGAAGACATAGCGGCTACAAAGCGACTACGACCGTACAAAACAAATGGGAAACCATAGAATTTGAATTCGAAAAAGTAATCGATCCGAATACCAGTGCGTTGTCAATCAATAATGTCGTATTCCTTTTTGAGTCCAACTCGAATTCCGGTGCTACGTATTATTTTGATAATTTACTCACCAAAGCGGCTCCCGAAAAACCAATTATTGCCACAGACGTGCTGCAGAATTATGACGGGATCAATAAAATTATAAAAGGCACCACTACAGGAACGTATTCCATAGTAGCGAATCCGGGTACTAATTCAGTGAACGCTTCCGCTAATGTAGCGAAGTATGTAAGAAACGTAACGGAACAATACGACGTCTTGTTTTTCAACACCCAAAGTTCAATTGAAGATGCCGGTTTATTGAAAAATCAGACCAACAAAATCATGATCGATGTGTATACTTCGGCTCCTATTGGAACGGTGGTGAGTCTGAATTTAGAAAATAGTGCCACTTCGCTTCCGGCAAATTTTCCAACAGGAAGAAACAGTAATTATGTGGCCATCACGACCAAACAAAACCAATGGGAAACGCTGACGTTCTACTATAACTCAAGCCCTGACGAAGGAACTTCAAATCTGGCTGTCAACCAAATGGTATTGTTATTCAACTCCGGTTCTTATACGAGCGATACGTATTATTTTGACAACATCAGAATTGGTACCACAAAATTACCGGATACTTTTACGCCGGGAGTCGTGTATGAAGATTATCAGACCGTTCACAATATCACGTTCAGGGATGCCATCGGAACGTATACGGCCAATGCTGCAAATCCGAGTGCCGGCGGAATCAATACTTCTTCAAACGTTGGGAAATACGTTAGAAAAGCAACGGAATTATACGATAACTTCTCGTTCAATACTACGATCACAAATGTGGGAGATTTCAAAAGCGGAACCAAAAAATTCGCCATGGATGTGTACACTTCGGCTCCGGTTGGATCTGTAATCTCCTGGCAGGCCGAAAGCAGTGCTTCTATTCCGTCGAATTTTCCTGTGGGAAGACACAGTGTGTATCAGGGTGTTGTCAAACAAACCAATACCTGGCATACCGTAACCTTTACCTACGCCAGTTCACCGGATGCTTCCACATTAGACAGCGAGGTAAATCGTTTTGTTTTCTTGTTTGAACCGGGAACAAGCTCCGGAAATACCTACTATTTTGATAATATCAGAAGTCTGAATTTAGTTTCTACCGAGAATCCGACAAACACCTTGCCGTCTCCGTGGGTAAGTACCGATTTAGGTGCTGTAACTCCGGCGGGAAAAGCTACTTATTCCGGTGGAACATTTACCGTAAAGGGAGCGGGAACTGATATTTGGGAATCAAGCGACCAGTTTCAATACGTAAATCAGCCAATCACAGGTGATGCTGAAATTATTGCAAAAGTAAATTCACTAACGAATACCAATACGTATGCAAAAGCGGGCGTGATGTTCCGTGAAACGCTTACGCCAACTTCTAAACATGCCATGAGCAATATTACGGCTACGGCAGGAGTAGAATTTTTATCAAGGGATGCCGTTTCCGTACCAACAATTGGTCAGGGAGCCGCTGGGACTACCCCAAAATGGCTTCGAATCGTAAGATCCGGAAATGTATTTACGTCTTATTCTTCGGATAACGGTACTACATGGACACAAATCGGTACGCCAAGAACTATTGCAATGGCAAGTACCATTTACGCCGGACTGGCCGTTACTTCTCATGCCAACGGAACATTGGCGACGGGAGTTTTTAGCGACGTGATTGTGAGAAATATTACGCCTCCGACGAACAATGTCAATTTAGCTTTAGCGAAAACCGCGGTAGCTTCTACAGAAGAAAATGCCACACTTTCGGCTTCCAAAGCAACAGATGGAGACGGTACTGTTTCAAGATGGGCCAGTTCTTTTGCCAATGCCAGCGAATGGATTTATGTGGATTTACAAAGCAACTATAACCTTAACCGTGTGGTTTTGAAATGGGAAGCGGCTTTTGCAACACAATACAAAGTCCAGCTTTCAACCGATACTGTGTTCACCGAAAATGAAACCGTAAATACACAAACCGCCAGTGATGGAGGAACAGATGATTTGGTGGTAAGCGGTACAGGAAGATACCTTCGAATTTTATGTACGGCGAAAGCTTTGGCTCCTTACGGCTATTCTTTATTTGAGATCGAAGCGTACGGAACGGCATCAGCTGCCAAACAAGCTTCGGCTTCTAAAGAAACAGCGCCCGAAACCGTAACAACAGATTTAGCCCTTTATCCAAATCCGGCAACTGATTATATTCAGCTTTCGGTATCGGGGAATCTGAAAAATAAAGAAGTTACGATTCATGATCTGGCCGGTAATCTGGTAGTCAAAAGTAAAATTGATACTACAGCAACGGAAAGTATTATTGATATCAGCCGACTTCCAAAAGGAATCTATGTCCTGAATTTCAGTTCGGATGAAAAGAGCTGGACGAAGAAGCTGATTAAAAAATAAGCTGGATAGTCCGCAAAGTGCAGCATGACTTTTTTAGCCACAGATTTCACAGGTTTTTAGTGCATTATTAAAAAATCTGCCTGAATCTTTGATACTGATAGCCATTGGGAGTGGCTGCTTTTTGGCTCTGCATAGTTGCGGACCGTCATAAAATAATAGTTAAAAATCCGTTGGGTGTGATGAATTAAAAGTAAATGTCCCGGTTCCATATACCGGAGTTTAAATTTAAGGATAGCACCATACCATCACACCTGGCGGGTTAATACAATCATTTTTGAAGTAAAGTGATTGCACGTTTAAATTTTTATTTAGTAACCCCATAAAACTTTACATATGAGAATAATTAAACTTAAAAGAGTTTCTTTTCTGATGACACTATTTTTAGTGTTTTCAAATTGGATGCATGGTCAGGGCCCTATTCCCTTTACCATCAGTAATACGTCAACTTTTAATGACAGCGAGTTATATGTAGCCATCGTTGGTATTGATTATAACACCGGAAATCACGTTTGGGTAAATGCCAAGACCAGTCAGGTTTTACCAATGAGTGCTTCTTACAATACGGTGACCGGGCCAACCATTGGCGGAAACACCGGACCGGGCCAAAACTCCAAATACGCCAACTGCTTTACCAAACTGAGTGAAATTCCAAATAAGACTTTCACTTTGCCGCAGATTGCAGGCTGCAGGGTTTTTATTGCGAAAGGACAGCAGTTGTATTTTTACTTCTTTGGTGCAAGTGGTGCGCCATCGGGATATACTTCGCCAAACCCTTTAAATGCAACAGATCCGAATCAGGGAATTTTATATGAAATCATCGAACTGACCAATAACCAGTATGGTTTCTTTGGAAATCCTTCGAGAGTCGATTCGTATAAATATCCAATGGGACTGGAATTATTCGGTGCAAACGGATACCAAAAACGTGTGGGCGAATTAAAAAAACATGCTGATATCGTTGCGGCTTTTAAAGCCAATGTACCGGCAGAGTTTCAGGGCTGCGTAAACAATACAACCGGAGAGATTACAGCACCTTCCAAAACACCTGCTTTCGCTGACGGAACAGGAGGAACTTCTGTAGGACCTCAGGCCAATTATCTAAAATCGTATATCGATGCCATCTGGAACAAATATAAAAATGAAGATTTAATATTTTTTGCCGGAGATGCCGGAGTTTTCAAAGGAAGAGTCATTGGTGAACAACTGGAAATGGTGGGACAATCCGGAGGATTTGTGGGCCGCACAGGTCGCGTGCAAAACCGACCTTCGACTCAGGAAGCCCTGGAAGGAAAAGGTGTTCTGGACCGAAGACTGGTTGACGGAGATCTGGATCTTGTGATTCAGGCGCAACTTACAGCGGCAATTAACAGACATGTTGTCAATACGACAACTGCAAATCCGGGACAGCAAAACTGGTACGATGCCTCCAAATTTTATCAGGTGAATCCAACGAATCATTATTCTAAATTCTGGCATTTGCCGGGCATTAGCGTAGACAATCTGGCGTACGGATTTGCTTATGATGATGTGGCCGATCAGTCGCCATCACTTCATTCGCCACAACCGACCAAAGTAATTGCCACTTTTGGAGGGTATGCCGGAACGGTTCCTTCAGTTCCCGCTACTACAGATGTGATTACGGCTTATAAAGATTGTAATTACACCGGATTTTCCGGAGGATTAACGATTGGAGATTATAATTTGGCCCGATTAAAAACATTAGGTATTGAGGATGACGCCATTTCTTCCCTTAAAATTACACAAGGTTTTCAGGCGATTTTATATCAGGACGATAACTTTGGCGGCGCTTCAACGGTAATCAATTCGGATAATGCCTGTCTGAATACTACCTGGAATGACAAAGTAACGTCGATCAGAATTCTGGCCAACGGAACGACCACTTTAGGAAACCAAACTTTCTTTTTACAAAACAGAAACAGCGGTTTGAATATGGATGTCTGGACTGCCAGTTTAGCAAACGGAGCCAATGTGGCACAGGGAACTCCAAATTCAGCAAACAACCAGAAATTTACGTTTACGCATTTGGGAGATGGTTTGTATAAGATCATTGCAAACCACAGCGGACAATCGTTAGATGTAAATAACTTCAATAAGGCAAATGGAGCAAATGTGGAGCAATATCCATACAATGCAACCACCAACCAGCAATTTGTTTTAGTGTCAACTGGTGATGGATTTTATAAAATTGTAGCGCGTCACAGTGGAAGAATTGTTGAGGTTACCAATGCCAGCACGGCAAATGGTGCCAACGTACAGCAATGGGATAACAACAACCAGACGTGCGGACAATGGAAACTGATTCCGGCTACGACTTCTCAGACTTCCGTTTTAATTCAGGCAGAAGATTATTCGGCTATGAACGGCATTCAGGTGGAAGCAACAACAGATACCGGAGGCGGTTCGAATGTGGGTTATACGGAAACAGGTGACTGGTTAGCGTATAACAGCATTAATTTCCCAACTACAGGTTCTTACCTGATCGAATACAGAGTAGCCAGCGGAGTAACGGGAGGTAAATTATCTTCTGACCTGAATGGCGGAACTATTGTTCTTGGGAATGTAGATATCCCAAATACCGGAGGCTGGCAAAACTGGCAGACAGTTTCGCAAACGGTAAACGTAAATGCGGGAACGTATAATTTTGGGATCTACATCCAAAATACAGGAATGAACATCAACTGGATTAAAATCACAAAAACAGGTGCCGCAGCAAAAATAGCGGAGGTAAAAACAGTGGAAGAAAAAGTAGCTCCTGTTGCCTTAAACGTTTATCCGAGTCCGGCAGATACGACACTTTTCTTTACTGCAGAAGTTTCAGGAAATGTAAGTATTGTGGACTCTCAGACAGGAGCAGTAGTTTCCGGACAAAAAGTAAACAATAACAGTGTAGATGTTTCACATTTAAGAGCCGGGGTTTATCTGATTGTATTAGAAAAAGACGGCCAGAAAACGGTGAAACGTTTTATTAAAAAATAGTTTTAAATGATTAAAGCCTCGAAGGGTAAATTTCAAATTCAAAAATTTCAAATCAATCTAAAATCTGAAATCTAAAATCTAAAATCGATCCTTTGAGGTTTTTTAAATTCTCCCCCAAAATTTATAAATATTAATCTATTAAAAAATTATTATGAAAAACAATTACAAAGCGATCCAGCTGAAATGGATCCTGATTTTCGTTCTGGGTGTTGTTAACCTGTCAATGGCCCAAAAAAAAGTTATTGCTTACATCCCAAACTGGATTGATCTGAATTCCTTTTCAGGTAGTGTCCAGTACAGTAAATTAACGCATATCAATATTGCGTTCGAAAATCCCGATGCCAACGGCTATCTGACTTTCAATTCCGGAAGCAACACGATTATTAATGCCGCACATTCGCAAAACGTAAAAGTTTTTGTTTCGCTGGGCGGAGGTTCCGTTTCTGAAGGCGGTGCTATTCGTGACAATTATTTCAATCTGATCACACCCGGAAACAGGACGGCATTCATTCAGAAAATTTACGACTATGTGGTCGCCCATAACTTTGATGGTGTCGACGTAGATTTGGAAGGTCCGGCGATCAATGGGGATTACGGAGGTTTCGTAATCGCTCTGGCAGCCAAATTACATGCGAATGGTAAACTGATTTCAGCCGCGCTTTCAGAAGGATATGGTGGTGCCAATGTACCTGCATCTACTTTTGCCGCTTACGACTGGATCAACATCATGGCGTATGATGCAACAGGTCCTTGGGCACCAAACAGTCCGGGACAGCATTCTCCGTACAGTATGGCAGTCAACCAGTTTAATTACTGGACAGGCAGAGGCTTACCGGCAAGTAAAGCCATCATCGGTCTTCCGTTTTACGGATACGGTTTTGGGGCTTCAGCCAATCAGGGAATTTCGTATGCAAATATCATAGCCCAATATCCCGGTTCAGAAAATCAGGATCAGGTAGGAAATACTATTTATTACAACGGAATCCCAACGATTAAAGCCAAAACCACATTCGCGATTCAAAATGCCGGCGGTGTTATGATTTGGGAATTGTCACAGGATGCTGTGGGTTCAAAATCATTATTAACAGCCGTAAATCAGGTAATTACAGGAAGCCAGCCACCAGTAGGAGGCGGGACTTTAATTCAGGCAGAGAGTTACTCTTCAATGAGCGGTGTTCAGACAGAAGCGACTACCGATACGGGCGGAGGTCTAAATGTGGGATATGCTGATACTGGCGACTGGATGGCATATTTTAATGTTAATTTTCCAACATCGGGTGCTTATGTAATTGAGTACAGAGTGGCAAGCGCTGTTTCGGGAGCCAGAATTTCTTCTGATTTAAGTGCTGGAACCATTCAGTTGGGTGCTGTAAATGTACCGAATACCGG
Source organism: Flavobacterium sp. ENC (assembly GCF_020991415.1). Lineage (GTDB taxonomy): Bacteria > Bacteroidota > Bacteroidia > Flavobacteriales > Flavobacteriaceae > Flavobacterium. The sequence continues at coordinate 258,375 of NZ_JAJMOY010000006.1, forward strand.
AGGCTGGCAAAATTGGCAGACCATTACTCAAACGGTTAATGTCAATGCCGGAACATACAACTTCGGAATATACATTCAAAGTTCAGGTGTGAATCTGAACTGGTTCCGAATCACAAAATCAGGCGCATCGTTGGCCGCAAAAACAGTTTCATCAGAAAATGCAAAATCAACCGATATTGCGGGGCTTAATGTGTATCCGAATCCGACAGCAGAAACGCTTTTCTTCAGTACAGATGTTTCCGGAGCCAACGTGAGTATTATAGATTCTCAGGGAGGTGCTACGGTTTCACAACAAAAAGCCACTAACAGCAGTGTTGATGTGGCGGGTTTAAAAAGCGGAATCTATCTGATTTTAGTAGAAAAAGACGGCATCAAAACCGTAAGACGTTTTATTAAGAAATAGTTTTTAACCGCAAAGCAGTTTAACCGCAAGGTTCGCAAAGGTTTAACGCAATGTTCGCTAAGTATTGTAGTATTGGCAGACACAAAGCCTTGCGAACACTGCGTTTTCTAGCATTGCACAGATAAAACCTTAGCGTGCTTTGCGGTTACTATTTTTTAACCGCGAAGCAGGTAATTCAGATAGCTATAGGATAAGATTAAAAGTTTTTTTTCTCGCAGATTTGGCAGATGGATCAGATTTTTATTATTGTGATTGACTCTGATTTGTCATTTCGACAAAGTTTGCCCATTTTTTGGAGGAGTTTCCAGTGATCCTTCCTCCGCCAGGATGACAAAAACAAGCACGAAATCTGCTTAATCTGCCCAATCTGCGTGAGAAAAATATTTAAAACATTTTTTCAGAACCCTATGTTTCTACGTGTTTCAAAAAACACGCAACATATTAACAGTAACCCCATACCTCAAATATCATATGAAAAACAAGTACAGATTTCGGTTCAGTTTTCTCGTGTTTATAGCATTTAGCAGTTTTGCCATTGCGCAGACCTCTTTAGGTTCGAGTAAAACATTTATGAATAATCTAAAAAAAGAACTGGTAAATTCCGCTGCTTCAAAAAGTACCGAAAAAACAGTTTTACTTCAGGTTTCCAATTCCAAAAGCTTCAATGGAAAAATTAATTTCAAAGAGTCAAAATCTTCCAGTGAGTTTTTGATCGGAGAAATTAAAAATGTAGCAGAATCTTCTTTCTACCTGAAGGTGATGGACAAATCGCTGGAAGGGCATATCATTTTCAAAAAGTCCAAAGAAGCCTATAAATACTATTCGGATGCTCAGGGAAATGCATATGTCGAAAAAGTGGATATTAATAAACTGATTTGTATCGACTACCGAAATGTTCCTGAGAACACCAATAAAAAAACAAGTAAAGCAGCTGCGGCCGCAATTGCACCCGCTTTGCTGAATTTACAAAGTTTACCGGGTGCAGCAGGCTGTGTCATGCTGGATTTTGACGGTTACAACATGCCGGCCGGAAATCTTTGGAACAACGGAAACGCTATCAATGCAGCACCATCGGGCATGAGCGATGCAGATGTACAGCAGCATTGGGAAGTCGTTTCAGAAGATTACAGACCCTTCAGCGTCAATGTAACTACAAGCGAGGCGGTTTTTAATTCCTACCCAAGAAACAGAAGAATGCGCGTGGTGGTAACTCCAACCAATACTGCGGCCCCGGGGGCGGGAGGCGTTGCTTATATTGGATCCTTTAACTGGGACAATGATGTACCTTGCTGGGTATTTATTACCTCGGGTAAATCTGGTGGAGATGCCTCAGCGCATGAAGTTGGTCATACGTTCGACCTTGGTCATGATGGACGTACCAATCCGTCAGAAGGCTATTTCCTTGGAATCGACGGTACTTCCTGGGCTCCGATTATGGGGGCAGGCTATTACAGGCCTGTGGTACAATGGAGCAAAGGAGAGTACAATTATGCTAACAATACTCAGGATGATGTCGCAACTATTGCCGGTGCCAAATTTGGTGTCGGATACCGCGGTGATGATTATGGAAATACGACGGCTTCCGCAGCAAATCTAGATTACAACGGAAGCGGTGCCATTAACCAAAAAAACGGAATAATTTCAAGTGAAGCCGATTATGACTTCTTTACGTTTACGACCGGTGGCGGAAATGTTTCAATTAATGCCAACACAGTCGGAAGAGACGGAAATTTACATCTTTTGATCCGACTCTATAATGCAGCCGGAGCAGAGATGGGGACCTATTGGAATTCAGATCCTTTTGCTTTAAATGCGTCCCTGAATGTAAACCTCCCGGCCGGTAAATACTTTATTGGTGTTGATGGAAGCGGAGCAGGAAATGCAGGCTATGGCGGCTATTCGGCTTATGGTTCGATTGGTAGTTATTCGATTACCGGAACAATTCCTCCCGGCGGAAATATCGCTTCTTCAACAGATGTGATTACGGTGTATAAAGATTGTAATTATACCGGATTTTCAGGCGGATTAACCATTGGCGATTACAATATGGCGCGTCTGAATTCTTTGGGCGTTTTGAATGATGATATTTCTTCGCTTAGAATTACACAAGGATTTCAGGCTATTTTGTATCAGGATGATAATTTCACAGGAGCTTCAACGGTAATCAATTCGGATAATTCCTGTCTGAATACCACCTGGAATGACAAAGTGACTTCCATTCGAATTCTGGCCAACGGAACAACTTCTTTAGGCAATCAGACCTTCTTTCTGCAAAACAGAAACAGTGGTTTAAACATGGATGTTTGGGGTGCCAGTTTGTCGAATGGAGCCAATGTAGCCCAGGGAACTGTCAATACAGGGAACAACCAGAAGTTTACGTTTACGCATCTGGGTGACGGATTGTACAAAATCATCGCCAATCACAGCGGGCAGTCGTTAGATGTAAATGGTTTCAATACAGCGAACGGTGCCAATGTTGAGCAGTATCCGTACAACGGAACAACCAACCAGCAATTTATTCTGGTGGCGACAGGTGATGGATTTTATAAGATTGTAGCCCGTCACAGCGGAAGAATCGTTGAGGTTACCAATGCAAGTACAGCCAATGGTGCCAACGTACAGCAATGGGACAATAACAACCAGACGTGCGGACAATGGAAACTGATTACAACGACAACGGCACAAACAACAACATTGATTCAGGCCGAGGATTATTCGGCTATGAGCGGAATTCAGGTAGAAGCCACGACAGATGCCGGAGGAGGCTCCAATGTGGGCTATACCGAAACAGGGGACTGGGTTGCCTACAATAATATCAATTTTCCAACTACAGGCTCTTATTTAATAGAATACAGAGTCGCCAGCGGGGTAACAGGAGGTAAATTATCTTCTGACCTGAATGGCGGAACGATTCTATTAGGGAATGTAGATGTACCCAATACCGGAGGCTGGCAGAACTGGCAAACAGTAACTCAAAACGTTAATGTAAATGCAGGAACGTATAATTTTGGTATTTACATTCAGAATACGGGTATGAACATCAACTGGATCCGAATTACAAAAATCGGTGCGGGAGCTCCGGCTTCGGCAATTGTTGCGGAAGCCCCTGAAACAGTTGCCCTGAATGTATATCCAAATCCGGCTACAGATGTATTGTTTTTTACAACCGCTGTAACGGGAGGGAATATTAGTGTTATCGATTCCCAAACGGGAAGTCTGGTGGCTGTACAAAAAAGCAGTGACAACAGCCTGAACGTTTCGGGCCTGAAAACCGGAATTTATCTGATTGTTCTCGATCAGGACGGCAAAAGAACGGTGAAACGTTTTATAAAGAAATAAGTTTTTCAGAAACAGAAAGGCTGCCGTAAATGGCAGCCTTTTTTTTGTTTTCTTAAAAGGTTTGTAGTTTATTGTTTCTAAAATTACTCCATCCCAAAACAATAAATAGTAAGTTGAAAAAGAGCAGGGGTAAAAATGCTTTCGAAAGTTGTATGGCTGACGTATCTTCAAAAGTTTCCACCTTAAACTGATCCCATTTTTGCTGACTTACCGCTTCATTATCGAATATTTTTGGATAAAAATACAAGCGCAGTTTTTCATGAAATTGTCTCGTTGCCCTGAGAAACAAAAGCTGGTTTTCCAAATCCGATTTTGCAATTTCATTCAGCTGCAGCTGGGTGTGCAACGTCGGAATAAACAGCGCTATAAAAGCACCGGTTTCATTTCGTTGCGCCAGTTTTGCCTGCAGCTCTTTTGATTGTACTGCCGAATCATCATCACCTGCCTGTTGCATCGCGTAGTACCACAGCCAGCTGAATTCAGCTTCCGGTAAAGGATAGCTCTTAAATTGTGGATAATGATTGTAGAATTTGTCCATCGTTATCTTTTTATCCATGTCCCATTTTTCGTGGTAAGCATTTCTTTGTTTCAGTGTCAGTTCCAAAGCTTCGGGAACCGGATATTGGCTGACGATGTATGTATTGATCGTCGCTGGTAAAACGATAATCAGGAACAGCCAGATCGTCAAGAGCATTACGGCATTAAAATTAGAATTCTTTTGCAATGAAACGATATAAAAACAAACGGCGAACCAAAACAGGAGGTACAAAATTCCCACGCCACAAAACACCAAAAATGATTTGTCGATCGGAATATTCAAGAATAAAACGGCTGCAAAAAGTACAATGGTGAGAAGGGCGATTACACTTAAAATCCGGATATAAAACAATTTCAGAATGTATAAAAAAGTATTCTGACTTTGGGTGGCCACGATTTTCCAGGTGCCGCTTTCTTTTTCCTCTGAAATGATATTGTACGTAAAAGCGATAATTAAAAGGGGAAAAAGATACACCAGCACAAAACTAAAATCGATATTTCCGGATAGTAAATTATTCGGATTATTGAGTTCTGCATCGTATTGCTGTGCTTCCAGACCGCGAATGGTTACACTCTGAACCGACGGATTTACATCGCGCTGGCCAATCGCCAGGCTGTTCACAGGAATCGTTTTATTGACGAGCGAGAATTTGATATAGTAGAGCAGCAGACCCATTTCATCTTTATGAAAAGCCGCATTCCGCGCAATATGTTCCTGCTGATAAACGGCTGCTTCGTTTATCGCATCGTTTTGTTTTTCCTGAAATTGTTTGCCAATCAGAAGACTCACGAATCCGATAAACATAAGGAATAGTAACCCAATTTTTGTTCCTTTCGAACGTATGAAATTTTTAAAAAGTAGTACTAACATATTAGATGGCTTTTAGATTTTTAGCTGCGATTCGCAATAAAAAAAACAACAGGATTATCCAGAGAATAAGTGAAATAACAGCACTGATTTCGTTTTTCAGAACAGCCCGGATGCCTTTGGGTTCATAATGGAATTCGGCAATGTCTGCCCAGTGTCCTTTATCGATGGTAAGCGGTTTGCCTGTAGGGCCGGATTTCTTATTGCTAATGTATTTGATTTGCAGACCGTTCATTTTCTGAGCCATGTTGTAGCGATAAGCTTCGGCTTGCTTCTGAAAATCGATATACGAATCATAATCGGTATTTGATAACCCCATCGAGAGGTTTTTCATAGCGATATACGGATTGATAAAAGAGACTGCTTTCGAAAAACGGTTCTGTTTTTCATACATTTTCAAAAGTTCCTCCAGATGTTTATTATAAATACGCGAACTGATTTTTTCGCCTTCCGTCATAATGAAACCGGAATAGTTGAACGGAAGCTGCTGCACAGAATCGACTTTGTGTGCCCTAAGCAAAGAATCTTTAATCGCTTTATAATGCAGGTCATTCGGATTATGGCTGTCTCCCTGTTTGAGAATATCTTTTTCAATGTCACTGTTGAATTGTATTTTCGAAGGTGCTTTATACAAATAAGCACCCATGGCCTGAGTGGTTCTTGGTAAAATGATGGTACAGACCAGCCAGATTCCGATCAGCGAAATCAACGCTTTTTTGGAAGTTGCACTGGCAGCGGAAACCAAAACGGCAATGACGCAGAAGAATAGTAAGTAAACAAAATGAAACAGAACGAACAAGAACATTTTCAGCGTCTCATCAGGTGAGATCGTGAAGCCCTGCAATAGCAGCCAAATGAAAACTAAAACCACAATTGTCGGAACGAAAAGCAGCATCAGGACAGAAGCGACTCCCAATATTTTGCCTGTAAGCAGTTGTTTCCAGGTGATTCCCTGACTTAAAAGCAGTTTTAAGATTCCGTTTTCCCTTTCGGCTGCGACCGAATTAAAACCTAAGAAGAAAATCAATAAGGGCAATAAAATCTGCAGCACCATGGCAATACTTATTTCCCCAAAGCGAAGCATACTATTGGAAAACCCGGCCTCAGAAAAATTGGCGGTGTTTTGTTTATGGGCTTCGAGGAAGATGGCGTTTCCGAAAAAAGGTTCCATTCCAAATTCAAAAACACTCAGCGAAGTACTTTTTCGAAATGCAAAGTTCCCGTAATGCGCCATGCGGTGCGGATTTTTATCGGGATTATTGAGCCAGTCTTTTCTGGAATCGTGCTGGTATTTTTCGCTGGTTTCATTTTGGCCGGCATAATTTTCCCAGCCTGAAAAAGCGGCGTACAGCAATAAAACACCAATAAAAAGGGTAATGATAAATACGGCCTTATTCTGAAAAACGGATTTTTTCAAATGTCGGGCTATTAAAATTTCGATGTGAAAGAACTTCATACAGCTTAAAATTTATAAGTTACGGTAAGGCTGCAATTTCGGGGTGCACCGGGAAATAACCTCAGATAATTCTGTGCGCCCAGCCAATAGGTTTTATTCAGTAAATTGCCGGCATTCAGCGCAATTTGCAGGTTACTGATGTTAGGTTTATAATACAAGGCAGCATCAAAAATGGTAAAATCAGGAAGTGTGAAATCCCTTGTAAACCACGGAATCTTACTGCTTTGGTACTGCATTCCAAAACCGATACCCAGATCTCTCAGGGCAGAATCGGCAGCAAAGTTGTAACGGGTCCATAAATTGGCGCTGTTTTTTGGCGTATTCTGTTTTCTGGCACCAATCAGCGAAAGATCACGGTCATTGGTAATTTTCGCATCAATATAACTGTAAGAAGCATTGATCTGCCAGTCAGGCGTCAGGTAACCCGCCAGGTCACATTCGAAACCACGGCTGCGTTCCGCTCCTCTGGTCACTAACAAGTCAGGATTTACAGGGTCATTGGCATTCATTAAAATATTGCGCTGGTTGATTTCATAAACCGCAGCATTAAAACTCATGGTGTTGTCCAGAAAAGTGGCTTTCAGTCCGAACTCTTTCAGATTGCTTTCCAAAGGATCAAACTGACTTCCGGCAGGTAAACTTCCGGTTTGCGGCATTAAAGTAACCGTATTCGATTGTGGCTGATACCCTTCAAGATAAGTCGTATACACATTAATGGCGGTATTCACCGCATACGTTACACCAACGCGGGGCAGTAAAGCTGTTTTTTTAACAGTCAGTTCGTTGTTGGTTTCATAATTGGTAATGTCTTCAAACCATTCGTTTCTCAAACCCAGCAAAAAGGTAAATTTCTCCCACTTTACCTGATCCTGAATATAAACCGCATTGGTAGTAGTCAGTGCCGACGGCAATGCCGTTCTCACATTGAGTATATAATCTTCCGGACTTCTCATCGCATACGAGGGATTGTTCAAATCAAAAAAACTGACATTTGGTTTGGGCAAAACGACGCCGTTGATTGTGACAGTCTGATATTGATCGGCATTGGCGGCAACGAATGAGCTGGCTACGGTTCCGTTCTTTAACAAATAACCTCTGGCCGCATTTTGTGCACTGCCTTTGTTTTTATTCCAGCTGCTTAAATCGTATCCGGTCAGTAATTTATGATGAAGTTTTCCCGTTTTAAAATCAAAGTTGAAATAAGTACTAAGATTATCCACATCCCAATATTGCTGACGCTGTACAAACTGCATCATGGCGAGGCTGGTTACGGGTTTGTTGTTAATGTCTACCGCAAAAGCATTTGTCGTTCGGTGTTCCTGAAGGTCTTCTGTCCAGGTTTGCTTCATGTAAGCGGCATTAAAACCAATTTTAGAGCTAAACTTATGCGCAAAATTGGTCGTCAGGATCATTTCTTTTGATTTGAAAAAATCACCTGAAGCACCTAAATTTAAACTAATCGGCGTCTGATTCAGGTTAGTCACACCCGCAACCGCGCCAAAAATTGGCTGACCGCGATCCAGGACTCCCGTCATATTGCTCAGTATTAATTCGGTATTGATGGCTGTCTTTTCATTCGGAATATAAGTAAAGGAAGGCGAGACTAAAAACGATTTATTGCCCACCAGATCCCGAAAGGATTTCGCCTCCTGATACGCTCCGTTGACGCGGTATAAAAGTGTTTTGGATTCGTTTAGAGGTCCTGTAAAATCTAACGTCCCTCTTAAAGTACTGAAACTTCCAACGCTTAAGCTCACTTCTTTTCGGTCAGTGGCCAAAGGCTTTTTGGTCACCAGATTGATGCTTCCGCCCGGATCAACAGAAGAGAATGTAGCACTCGAAGGGCCTTTGATAACTTCGACACGTTCGATATTGCTCGTCAGCGGCTGCAGGAAATAATACTGGCGGGTTCGCATTCCGTTGATAATCTGTCCTTCTTCATTCTGGCTGATGCCGCGAATGGTGTATTGATTGTAATAACTCGCCGGAATGACACCACTGGCCATTTTTACCGCATCAGCAAGATAAAAAGCACCTTTGTCGGCGATTAATTCTTTGGTTACGGTCGATATAGATTGTGGAATATCCTTATTGAGCGATGCTGTTTTTGTCGCCGCAAATGAATAATCACTGTTGTACTTTTTAACAGAGCGGCCTACAATTTCTACCGTTTGCAATTCGTTCAGCGCAGTTTCCAGTGCGACAGTAAGGAATTCATTCGTTGCAGTTATTTGCTGCGTTTTGTAGCCCGGAAAACTGATCTCAAGAATTCCGTCGCCTTCAAGACTAAAATTTCCGTCCTCATTGGTGGTGGTTTCTTTTCCCGAATTCAGCAGTTTTATGCTGGCTCCACTGACAGCTTCTTTTGTATTGCGATCTGTGATTTTCCCGGAAATTGTTTGGGAATAAGCCTCATGCAGGGCAATTATTGAAAATAAAAAGCCTAGTAAATGTTTCATTTTATTTTCTTTTAGACGGTTTGTAAATACAGGTTTTCCAGTTCATTTGCCGAAATTTTGGCCGCTTCGATAATCGTGACCAGATTTCCCTGTTTCATGATGCCGATATGGGTGGCGACTTCCCTGGCCCTGAAAATATCGTGTGTGGCCATTAAAATGGCTGTTCCGTCTGCCGAAAGTTCTTTTAGGATTTGAGAGAATTCGTTGGACGCTTTGGGGTCCAGGCCACTGGTAGGCTCGTCCAGCAATAAGACTTTTGCCTGTTTTGCAATAGCGATCGCGATCCCGACTTTCTGGCGCATTCCTTTGGAGTAACCGCCAAGATGCTGATCGTGTGCTTTGGTTTGTAAACCTGCTTTGGTTAGAAAATAAGTCAGTTCCCCATTCGAATACCGGAATCCTGCGAGTGCCGAAAAGAATTTCAGGTTTTCAAGTCCTGTCAGATTCGGATATAACATGACGGTTTCAGGGATATAAGCCACGTATTTTTTGGTTTCCTGCGGATTTTCAGTAACAGATATATGGTTGATTTCCAGCGTTCCGCAGCTGGGTGGTATAAAGCCTAAAAACAGATTGATGGTAGTCGTTTTCCCTGCTCCGTTTTGTCCCAAAAGGGCGAAGATTTCTCCTTTTTTTATAGTGAGGTTCAGGGCATTCAAAGCGATGTGATCGCCATATTTTTTGGTCAGGTTTTCAGCTGTAAGCATAATGATATGGATTTGGATTTGTTGGATTGTACAAAACAGAAATAGTGAACTCCTGCTGTCACTTCAGACAACAGTCAGTTTTAATTCGAAAAAAAACTAAGGGCTAGTTTACTATGAATTTGAAAATGCAGGACGTGTTTCAGTTCGAAACAGAAACAGGTTTTATGTTTTATCTGAAACGTAAGTTCACATAAACGGCATGCAAAATTCAATTTCGTCCGGAAAAATTGGCGAAAGATATTTATATTGAAAAAAAATAAAAGCAGTAAACTATACTAAAGAAGGGGGAGCCCTGAGCGCAAAAAGACTGCCTTTAAAAAAGGTCGAAGCAGCTTTTGTAAAAGTAAAGGTAACCGGATTATCAACGCTTGTTTTATGAAGAGATAAAGGCTGAAAATGATTGGGGATAAACGTGCTAAAAGCAAAATGACAGACAGGACAATTGTTCTCTACAGTATGGCTGTGTGTAATCTGCTTTTGATGCGCAGCGTAATGATGATCGCAATGTTTTTCAGTAAGTTGCTTGTAAATATGCTCATAGGAATGCAGCGTCTGAAACAGCATTGCGAACAATACGGTAAAAGACATCAAAAGATTAATTAAAATTACTTTTCTCTTCATTCGTGATTTATAAGGAGTTGAGCTTGTTTGAGTCCGTTTCTGGAATTTATTTAACGCAACTTGGTTGCAAATATAGAAATCTAAACGGCAATTTCAGCAAAGTTGCTTTAATTTTTTTGTGTTCTTTTCATCATAATTTGCAAAAAAGGAATCCAATTTTTTTAACATTATTTTTGAATTGTGACTATTTTATGGGCTCTGGTTCAATAACGATAATAAGTGAGGCATTTTTTTTGATTTCGAATTCAATAGCAGCGATTTACATAAAATAATTATTTTTATTTAGAATGATTAAGAATAATTTGGATAAAAAGATATTTGAGTTTACTTTTGCGATGAATTTAAACTCCATACCAAAATGAATATAGTAACCATTAAAAAAGTTCTGTGTAGTTTTTTGTTTCTGATCTCCTTAAATATGATGGGACAGGAAACGGGGAAAATAACCGGAAAAGTGACTTTAAGCGGAAACACGCCGGCAGAAAATATTGCTGTTAGCCTTAAAGGAACAAAACATAATGTCGTAACGAATGAAAAAGGGCAATATGAGATAAAAAATGTAAAACCTGCTACGTATACGATTAGTATTCATGCAGTAGGAATTCGTCCCGTTGAGGATAATATTGTAGTTACAGCAAAACAAACGACCACTAAAAACTTCTCCCTTGCCGAAAATCAGGAAGATCTGGATGAAGTGGTCATTACAAAAAATAAATACAAGCAGGACAAACCTTCTTTGTCGTTGCGTCTTCAGACTCCGGTACTTGAAATTCCCCAAAACATTCAGATTGTAAGCGGTCAGACTTTAAAAGACCAGCAGATTATCAGCATGAGTGACGGAGTGATCCGTAATGTGAGCGGAGCTGTACGTCTGGAACACTGGGGCGATATGTATACCAACATCACCATGCGTGGTTCTCAGATTCAGGCGTTCCGTAATGGTTTTAATGTTGTTTCTTCTTTCTGGGGCCCGCTTACGGAAGATATGAGTTTCGTAGACCATATTGAATTTGTAAAAGGCCCGGCAGGATTTATGCTTTCGAACGGAGATCCAAGCGGACTTTACAATGTGGTGACCAAAAAACCAACCGGAATCACAAAAGGAGAGGCTACCGTTATGGCAGGAAGCTATGATTTCTACAGAGCGAGCATTGACCTTGACGGGAAACTGGATAAAAAAGGTAAATTTTTATACCGATTCAACGGGGCGGTACAAAAGAAAGGTTCTCACAGGCCTTTTGAACATAATGACCGTTATGTAATTGCTCCGGTGCTTTCGTACCAGATCGATGATAAAACTAAAATTACGCTGGAATACAATTACCAGCACGCGAATATGTCTGAAGTAGGGTCTTTTTATGTCTTTGGTGCTGATGGCGGCGGATATGCAACCCTGCCAAGAAATTTTACGATGACACAACCGGGATTACCGGATACGAAAATGAATGATCACAGCGGATATTTCACTTTTGAACATAAGTTTGATGACAACTGGAAACTTACGGCACAAACTTCTTATTTTAAATACCTGCAGGAAGGGTACAGCTCATGGCCCACAGCTGTTGGTCCGGGACCTGTTTACCTGGATGAAGATGATATCGCTGACGAACAGCTTGGTTACGGTCAGGTGATTCGTAACGTTGGGATCTGGGATGCCGAAAGCAATATGTATCTGGGACAAATTTTTCTGAACGGAAAATTTACAACAGGATCAGTGACGCACAAAGTATTGGGTGGTGTTGATTTGGGGAATAAAGAATATCAGGCTGACTTTTATCAGTCACATGATTTAGATACCTACGAAAAACCGTTTGATGTTTTTCATCCGGACTATGGAACTCCGTCTAACGGTCTGCCTAATTTTGATCGCAGTACACCGCTTAAACAAAGGTCTTTTGGAGGGATAACTTCAGAATATGCAGCAGGTTATATTCAGGACGAGCTTGGTTTTTTTGAGAACAAACTGAGATTGACCCTTGCAGCAAGATACACCTGGATTAATCAGTCAGGCTGGGGAGACGTTCAGGAAGATAGTCACATTACACCACGTGTAGGAATTAGTTATTCGATAACGCCGACCACCTCTGTTTACGGACTATACGATCAGGCTTTTACACCGCAATCGGGTATTATAAAAAGCGGAGAAGCTATCAAACCGCTTACGGGTAATAATATGGAGTTTGGTATTAAGAAAGACTGGTTTGACGGATCGTGGAGTACTACGGTTTCAGCTTACAGAATCATTAAGGAAAACGAGCTTACGGGAGATCCTGATAACGGCCCAAACGATATCTGGAAAGTAGTATTGGGTGAAAAAAGAGCACAGGGTGTTGAGTTTGACGTAAGAGGCAAACTTCTTGACGGACTGAACCTGATCGCCAATTATGCCTTTACGGAAGCAATTGTAACAGAATCTAATCTAATGTCTATTGCTGAAGGAAGTGCTCTGACAGGATTTTCAAAACATGTTGCGAATGCGTGGTTAAATTATACGGTCGTATCCGGCAAATTAAAAGGATTCGGAGCTTCTATAGGAGGAACATATCTGGCAGGAAGACAAACGGATTCATGGGCGGTAGGATTAGAGAAACTTCCGGAATATTTCAAACTGGACGGAGGTTTATCGTATGAAACCGGAAAAATGAAATTCACCGCCAATGCGTTTAATATTCTTGATAAATATTTATATAGTGGCTCTTATTACGCTTCAAGAAATGTAAATACCTATAACTGGCAGACCGAACAGCCAAGAAACTTCAGGGTTGGAGTAACGTACAAATTCTAAAAAAATATTCTTTATACGCCTTTTGATTTATTGCGTCTTCCTGAAACAGGCAGACAGTTTAACAATAAAAGTTCTGTGAACCAGTCAGTTTTTCCTGACTGGTTTTTTTATTGCTGTGGGAAAGTTGATTTTAGTTTTCCCACAGAAAGTGTGTGAAAGTTGATTTTATTTTTCACTTTCCCACAGAAGTTGTGTGAAAATGAATTTTTATTTTGGTTTTCACACAGAAAGCGTGTGAAAGTGAACTTTTATTTTCGTTTTCACACAATAGTATGTACAAGCAATGTGTAAAACGCAAGAAATAAAACGCACTAACCCCAGGTATTTGTCATTCCGAGGAACGAGGAATCACACATGCTAATCACGCACGCTGTTGTCGAATACTGGATGCGATTCCTCGTTCCTCGGAATGACAAGCGGTGTTTAAAACGCAAGAAATAAAACGCACTAACCCCAGGTATTTGCCATTCCGAGGAACGAGGAATCACACATGCTAATTACACACTGTTGTCGAGTACTGGATGCGATTTCTCGTTCCTCGGAATGACACACGCTAATCATCAATGCTCTACGAAAACAGAATCTATTTAACAAAAAAGAGGCATACGCTAACGTATGCCTCTTTTTGTGCTTTAAATTGAACTTATTTATTGCTTCATTATGGATATCGCTTTACTGCTTTCATTGTTTTTAATGAAATAGATTCCGGTGGCCTGATCAGAGATATTAATCACAGTTCCTGAACCTTGTTTTATTTTAGCTCCTGAGGCAGCATAAACGCTCCATTCTAATTCTTTCGACAAATGGAAGATTCCTTTCGAAGGATTCGGATACACCACAATCTTTCTGGATTCCTCAGTAGGGATGTCAATGCCCAGATTGCAATTGTGAACCATATAAGTAATTTCTTTTTTATTATTTCCGGCGGTATTGGTCACGGTTAAGGAAACAGTTTTGTCCCCTTCTGTACCATACACTACGGAGTGAGGGCCAATTCCTGTTGCAGTTGCAGGTGTCGCACCTTCTCCAAAACTCCAGTTGTACGTGTCTACTGTTCCGATTGAAAAAGAGGTAAAGGTAACGGCCGTATTCAAACATCCCATAGAGCTGCTTACTTCAAAATCGGCTACCGGAGCAGTCGCATTTGCCGATAAGGTGAATTCAAGTTTGTTGATGTTAATGTCAGCTTCGTCAAAAAACAAAGTAATGGTGTGCACGCCCTGCGTTAAGGGAATATTGGGTACTGTTACCGTCTGCCAGTTTTGGAAACCGGTTGTATTGGGAATAGTAACAACTCCGGTTGCGTCTGTACCATCTACTTCCAGATGTACTTTTCTGTTGGCATAGGGAGTTGAAATTCGTAATTTAATATCATAATTTCCGGTTGTATTTACTTTTGCCGTGTATTTCAGCCATTCATTTTTGGCTACATACGCAATATTAAAACCGCCTTCGCTGCAAGCCTCGGTTCCTACGCCATCTCCAGGTCTGTACGGGGTATCTCCGCCGCCATTGGTATCCAGAAACGCAGTTGGGCCTACATCATAATTTTCAGCCTCAATAGTACCCGGAATCTGGGCAATGGTTCCCAGATAAGGGGCATTGCCTAAAGTAGTTGCCGTATAAAAAGCCGTATAGGTAATCGTTCCCGTCGCCGGTGCCTGAAAATTCTGATTGACCGTTCCGCCCTGGCTCCAGTGATCAAAATCGTATCGTATGTTTCCAACATATTGCGGAGTCGGAGCGTTCAGCGTTTGTAATTTAGCATTGGCAACCACTTTTTTTGTAGCCGGTGCCAAAATAGGTTTTTGATTGAATTCCAAATTTAATAATGCAGGGGAACTGGTGGTGGTAACATCGACAAGATTCGGGTAAATATCGACATAAGTGGAAGCCGTTAAGCCATTGCTGTCTGTTACTTTAACAGTGAATCTGTACCACACATTTGGTGTTTTTTCACCCTGATTAGACGCCACAAAAGTACCTGATTTTACACCTTGCGGACTTGCTCCGGGATGTGAATGTCCTGCTCCGGGAATATCTTCATGAAATAAATCCATACTCCAGGAGAAAGCACTTGCCGGCAATTCTCCGTCTTCTGTATCGGTTGCTGTGGCCGCATAATTGATGATATCATCCGCGTTCCATTTTAAGGTTGGTAAAGGAGAAACCAGCGTTACCGTCGGTGCATTGCTAAAAGGCGTAACCGTCAGCGTAGCTGCATTACTCGTTACATTGCCTGCTGTATTGGTTACGACAACGCGATAAGCACCTGCATTGGCATTGGTAACATTTGGAATCGTATAACTCGCCCCGGTTGCGCCCGGAATATCAACAGTATTAAACTGCCATTGATAGGTTAATCCAACACCACTGGCTGTTACATTAAAAGTAACAGGGTAGGTTTCCATTATCGATTTGGATACCGGATGATTGACTATGGTTGGAGCTTCGGTTTCAATATAATTCAGTCGGATTAAAGAACCGTTGTTTCCATACGCACAATAATAAATATAACCGTCGTTTCCTAAAAACATACCCAATGCCATTTGCTGTGGCGCACTGTAAAACTCTGTAGAAACAGGATCTGCAATAGTAGGATCGAAAGAACGAATCGCATTTCTTAAATAATCTTTAATAATGAATTTCCCTTCCAGATTAGGATAACGCGGCGTTGTCGGATTATAAAGCAGGCCATTGGTCAGGGCATTTCCGATACTTCCTGTTGCATAAGTAAAGATAGGGTTGGTAAATAAATTGGTTTCCGTTTGTTTTCCGTCACCGCCCTGAGGATGTCCCCACGCATAATTGCGAATGGCCGGGTTGCTGATTTCGTTTATTTCTTCCCACGAAGTTCCAACGTCCAGCACAAATAATTTATCGGCTTTTACATTGGGAACAAGTCTCCACGGATTTCGGAATCCATACACCCAGATACTTTGTCTTTGTACAGAACCGCTTCCGTAGAATGGATTTCCGGGAGCCGGAAGCCCGTTTTCGGTAAGGCGTAATATTTTTCCTTTGTAGGTATCCAAATCCTGAGAATTGGTATTTTGCTGGCTGTCTCCAACCGTGACATACAGAAATCCTTTAAAGAATTTTAAATCCCCGCCATTGTGAAAACCGCCGCCAATAGGTTCCAGCAAAAGAATTTCCTGTCGGGCTACCACCTGATTGGTATTATCGATCTGAACACGTTCGATTCGGTGTCTGATCACCGCTCCGTCATTGATGGCATAGAAGACATAGATGTAACCGTTTGTGGCAAAATCCGGATGTAAGGTAAGGCCCAGTAAGCCTTGTTCGTTGTCGGTAACCGTGGTTACGGTAAAAACCGTTGAGACGGCATTATTCTGGAATACTTTTACGATACCGGCTCTTTCCGCAATAAAAATCCGCCCGTCCGAAGCTTGTTCTAAAGAAAGCCCTTCCTTAATAACTGCCGTAGGAGCAAGGGTTTCGGTGATGTACTGACAGTTACCCTGCCAGGAGATAAATAAAAAGAAAATAGAGAGGAACGTGGCCTTTAATCGTACATTTTCTAAGCTAAAACATAATTTTTTTCTCATAATTGTTGATAGGTTTAGTGATGTGGGTAGTCAAATTTAACATTTTTTTACGTACTAAACTTAATTTAGGTATGAGATTTTTTTGGGAGTTATGGGTTAGGAGTTGTGAGTTATGAGTTATGAGTTGTGAGTTATGAGTTGTGAGTTATGAGTTGTGAGAATAAAGAATAAAGAATAAAGAGTAAAGAGGGGAGATATGAAAATTCAAACTGAAACTGTACACTGCGACTGAAAACTGTGACTGAGACTGAATACTGAGACTACAACTGCGACTGAACACTGCGACTAAAAACTCACAACTCATAACTCATAACTCACAACTACTTAATCCACTTATCTACGATTGCCTTAAAGGTTTCCTTATACTGTTCTCCAACGGTTATTTCTGCTTTGTCGATAAAGATGGAGTTTTTACTGATGGCGCTTATTTTATCCAGGGAGGCAATGTAGGAACGGTGTATTCGCATGAATTTGGAAGAAGGTAATTTTTCTTCTAATGCTTTTAGGGAAATTAAGGATAACAACGCTTTTTGCGGGGCTTCCAGATGTACTTTTACATAGTCTTTTAAACTTTCAATATACAAAACATCCTTCAGGCTGACCCGTATCCATTGGTATTCTACCTTTAAGAAAATGAATTCATCGTCAATAACCGTAGGCAGATGGGAGGTTTCTTCGCATAATTCCAATACCTTGTTGGCGGCTCTTAAAAATTCTTCGTAGCTAAAAGGTTTTAAAAGATAATCGACGGCATTCACCCGGTAACCTTCGATTGCGTAATGATTGTAAGCGGTTGTGAAAACAATTTTTGGAGTCGTTCCCGGCTGTTCCTGTAAAAGCCTGGCGAGTTCCATACCCGTTAAGTTCGGCATGTTGATGTCTAAAAAAACCAGATCAGGCTGTTTCTCCCGAATGACACTCATGGCTTCCACGGCATTGTCGCAGCTGCTTGTTAATTGCAGAAACGGGGTTTGTTCGATAAAAGTTTCTACCAGCCGTAACGCCAGAGGTTCGTCATCTACTGCTATACATTTTAGTATGGTCATTTTTCTAAAGTTATTTTGAGGTTTACTTCATATTTACCGTCCTGGTTGATACCGCAATCCATCCAGTGGCGGTTCGGATAAATAAGCTGTAACCTTCGTTTTGTATTCGTTAAACCAATTCCTCCCGGATCGGAGTTTGCTGTTTTTTCGAAAAAAGTATTCACGACTTTAAACTCAAGATCGGTTTCTTTCTGCTTCAAGGTAATGATAATTTCGCTTTTATCCGTCGCATGTACCCCATGTTTGAATGCATTTTCAACCAGCGGCAGCAAAAGCATCGGAACAATCGGATAATCCGTGAGTTGTTCCGGCATATGGGTTACGATAGTTAATTTGCTATTGGCACGAAGCCGCATTAAGGCAATAAAATCTTTCATAAAATCGACTTCTTTCAGCAATGTCGTTCTCTCTCCTTCGGTGCTGTACAACAGGTAACGCATCATGCGGCTCAGGGTATGAAGCGCATTGCGCGAATCCTCAATATTGCTGTACGTCAGGGAATAAATACTATTCAGGGAATTGAAGAAAAAATGCGGATTAATCTGTGCTTTTAACATCGCCAGTTCCGCCATCGTTTTGTCCTGCTCCAGCTTTTGTTTGTGCTGTGCGGCTTTCTGCCAGTACTGTAACATTGCCCAGCTGGTGCTGATTCCCAAAACCAGAAGGGTAAAAGTAAATACCCAATTGTCAAAATAGTCACTCCTATATTTCTTGAATCCCAAAAGAGCGGCAATTTTATTATGAAGATCCGTTTGCGACGTATAAAAATAAGCGATCACCTGCATGGCAAAGATGACTGCAAAAGCCCAGACGAGATAGGAGGCCAGATTGCCTTTGATAATGGTTTTCGGAACCACTATTTTCGCATTCGAATAAAAAATAACAATCATAAAGAAAAGTACGATCGCCTGCCACAGCCAAAAGAACGTCGGCATGGTAATATTCCAGCTTAAAGGCGTGTAAAACAGCATGATAAACCCCAGTAAAAACCAGCTGAGAATATGTATTCCGGGAAATAAATAGGGTCTAAAGAAGTTTGTTTTCATTTTAATTTATTATTTTTAAGACAATATTACATTTTATATCAATACTATTTTTAACCAATCGCTCAATAGAGAATCAGAATCTTTCAAAACCATTTTAGAGCCGATGAGACAGAATTTAAACGCTTGTTTAGTTTTTTATAATTTCCATCGGGTGTTATGTTGTGTCTATCGATAGTTTACTGCTCTCCGTCTATTGGTCATTTTTTACATGTTATATTTTAGTTCCTTTGTTTTGTATAATCGATAATTTACCTATTATTTCCAATGAATAAGCAATCCTTTTTAAGCATTCTCGCAGTATCCGTTTTTATCGCATCATGTGGTAATAAAAGTGATAAGCCAGCCCAGGCCGGAGAAGCACAGCCAGTTAAAGAATATAAAACACTCGTTTTAGAGTCAAAATCAGCAACATTAAATACAGACTATCCGGCAAGTATTCAGGGACAGGAAAATATAGAAATCCGTCCAAGAGTAGAAGGCTATATTGAGAAAATATATGTTGACGAAGGTGCGGTTGTAAAAACCGGACAAACCTTATTTAAAATCAGTGCTCCCGAATACGAACAACAAGTCCGTACGGCAGCAGCCAGCATAAAAAGCGCTCAGGCAGCGGTGAGTACAGCAAAATTAGCGGTACAAAAAGTAAAACCATTAGTAGAAAAAGGAATTATCAGCAAATACGAATTAGAATCTGCCCAGTTCAACTACGAATCAGCCATGGCAACTTTAGCCCAGGCCAATGCCAGTCTGGTCAATGCCAAAACCAATCTAGGGTATACCACGGTAACAAGTCCGGTAAACGGTGTGGTGGGTTCCATTCCGTTTCGTTTGGGAAGCCTGGTAAGTTCCAATACGGCGGAACCTCTAACGACGGTTTCCAGTATCGGCAATGTGTATGCGTATTTTGCCATGAATGAAAAAATGCTTTTGAATTTTACGGATACCGATTCAGGCGTATCGCTGGCACAGAAAATCAAAAAACTACCGGCCGTTTCCTTATTGCTTTCAGACGGTTCGACCTATGATAAGAAAGGGAGTATTGAAACCATAAACGGATTGATCAATACAGAAACAGGTTCGGTAAACATCAGGGCCCGTTTTCCAAATCCACAGGGAATTATCAGAAGCGGAAGCAGTGTAACCGTACGAATTCCGAAAGCCATAAACGAGGGATTGTTAATTCCGCAGAGTGCTACTTTTGAACTTCAGGACAAACTTTTTGCAGTCGTAGTCGGAAAAGACGGGAAAACGAAAAACACCAATATTACAGTATTAGAGAACAGTGCTGCCGGAAATTATTATGTGGTAACGAGCGGACTAAAACCCGGCGATCAGATTGTTTTGGAAGGCGTAGCCGCTCTTAAAGACGGATCTCAGATTAAAACCCATAATGTAAGTGCAGAAACAGTTTACGCTGACTTAAAATAAGAAAATAAAATGTTTAAAATATTCATACAAAGACCTGTACTTTCGACAGTAATATCGGTTATTATTGTCATTCTGGGGGTTTTAGGGCTTATTGAGCTCCCTATTTCCCAATATCCGGATATCGCGCCGCCCACCGTAAACGTTTCGGCGAGTTACACCGGTGCCAATGCAGATGTGGTACTTAAAAGTATTGTAATTCCGCTCGAAGAACAAATCAACGGTGTAGAAAACATGACGTACATGACTTCTTCAGCGACCAACGACGGAAATGCGTCCATAAAAATCTTTTTTAAAGTAGGGACAAACCCCGATTTAGCAGCGGTAAACGTTCAGAACAGGGTTTCCAGAGCCACCAGTTTATTGCCGGTAGAGGTAACTCAGGCGGGGGTAACGGTAACAAAGAGTCAGAGTAGTAACCTGCTGATTTTCTCTTTATACAGTGACAATAAAGCCTACGATCAGACCTTTCTTCAGAATTATGCCAAGATCAACCTGGTACCACAAATCCAGCGTGTGGTTGGGGTGGGAGACGTAACGGTTTTCGGGGCGAAAGATTACTCCATGAGAATCTGGCTGAAACCCGATGTCATGCAACAATACAAACTGATTCCAAGCGATGTTTCGGCTGCTTTGGCCGAACAAAATATCGAAGCGGCACCGGGTAAATTCGGGGAGAACGGGAATCAGGCTTTTCAATATGTAATTAAATACAAAGGACGTCTGACCAGTGCCACGGAATTTGGCGATATCATCATCAAATCGGTTGGAAACGGACAAATGTTACGCCTGAAAGATGTCGCGAAAGTGGAGTTGGGATCGCTTAGTTATACATCAACAATTAAAACAAACGGTGTAGAATCAGCAGCGATGGCCATCAGCCAGACTCCGGGATCGAATGCACGTGATGTCATCAACAATTCCAAAAAACTGATTGAAGAAGCGGCAAAGAACTTCCCAAAAGGAGTAAAATATACCATTCTGGTTGACGTTAACGAAAATCTGGATGCTTCTATCGAAAAGGTAATCCACACCCTGATCGAAGCCTTTATCCTGGTTTTTATTGTGGTTTTTATTTTCCTTCAGGATTTCAGATCCACACTGATTCCGGCGATTGCCGTTCCGGTGGCGATTGTAGGTACATTTTTCTTCCTGAATTTATTTGGGTTTACCATAAACCTGTTAACGCTTTTTGCGATGGTACTGGCGATTGGTATTGTGGTCGATGATGCGATTGTCGTCGTCGAGGCGGTGCATGCCAAGCTCGATCATGGCTATAAATCGTCTAAAAAAGCAACGATTGACGCAATGAACGAAATTTCAGGTGCGATTATCTCAATTACGCTGGTTATGGCGGCCGTATTTATTCCAGTGACGTTTATCAACGGATCAACAGGAGTTTTCTACAAACAGTTTGGTATCACCTTAGCGGTAGCAATTATCCTTTCGGCTATTAATGCATTGACTTTAAGTCCGGCTTTGTGTGCTTTACTTTTAAAACCACATGCTGACGATCACAAACATAAAAGTTTTATTCAGCGATTTTATACTTCGTTTAACGTTGCATTCGACAATGTAACGGAACGCTACAAACGTTCGGTTAGTTTCCTTTCCGTAAAAAAATGGATTGTATTAGCGGCGATTATTATTGCAGGTGCAGCCTTATTTTATATGATGAAAACCACACCGTCCGCTTTCGTTCCCGCGGAAGATCAGGGAACTGTTTTTGCCAACATTAGTTTGCCGCCATCGGCTTCTATGGAACGTTCCGACGTGATCGCCAAGAAAGTCGACAGTATTGCGAAAACCATTCCGGGAGTGAAGAATACGCTTCGTATTGTAGGACAGAACTTTACCGCAGGAGCGGGTAGTGCCTACAGTATGGTTATTGTAAAACTGGAAACCTGGGACAAACGTGACTTAAGTGTCAATGACGTTATTGGTCAGCTTTTTGCCAAAACAAGCGGTATTCGCGAAGCCAATATCTTCTTCATTTCTCCGCCAACGATTCAGGGATTTGGACAAAGTGGCGGATTCGAATTTCAATTGCAGGATAAAGGAGGGCATACGACAGCAGAATTCTTTAAAGTGAATACGGAATTCCTGGAAAAGTTATCCAAACGTCCTGAAATACAATATGCAACAACACCTTTTAATCCCGGCTTTCCACAATATATGATGGAAATTAATTTGGCCAAAGCGAAAGATGCAGGAGTGACCGTCAATTCGATTCTGTCCACGATGCAGGGCTATTACGGTGGATTGTATGCTTCGAACTTTAATAAATTCGGAAAACAATACCGTGTAATGATCCAGGCTTCCCCGGAATTCCGTACCAATACAGAAGGACTGAACAAGATCTTTGTCAGAAACAGTTCCGGAACCATGGCGCCGATAACGGAATTTGTAAAAATGACCAGGGTTTTCGGACCGGAAGCCATTTCAAGGTTTAACTTATTTACGTCGATTGCCATTACGGGTGCGCCAAATCCGGGCTTTAGTTCGGGAGACGCGATTAAGGCGATTCAGGAAGTAGCGGCCGAAAATCTACCGGCAGGTTACGGCTATGAATTCTCCGGATTAACCCGTGAGGAATTGGCTTCAGGAAGTGAAACAATTTTCATTTTTATTCTGTGTCTGGTGTTTGTTTACTTCCTGTTAAGTGCACAATACGAAAGTTATATTTTACCGTTTGCGGTATTATTCTCCATTCCGTTTGGATTGGCAGGTGCTTACTTATTCTCGATTATATTCAAATTAAACAGTAATATTTACCTGCAGATTTCCTTAATCATGCTGATCGGATTGCTGGCCAAGAACGGAATTTTGATTGTGGAGTTTGCCTTAGAGCGAAGAAGAAAAGGATTGCCGATTGTTCAGGCCGCCGTTGAAGGAGCCGTAGCGCGTCTGCGACCAATTCTAATGACCTCTTTTGCCTTTATTTTAGGACTTGTGCCTTTGATGTTTGCTTCAGGAGCCGGTGCCGTGGGGAATAAATCCATCGGAACAGGAGCTGTTGGGGGAATGTTAATCGGAACCATCTTAGGAGTATTCGTTATTCCGGTCTTGTTTATCGTTTTCCAGACGTTACAGGAAAAAGTAAGTGGTCCGGCCAAAGAAGGCTATGACGAAGATGATGACGAGGAAGAACCACTATTAGACGCTCACAAGGAGTAATAATTAAATTAAGAAAAAAGATGACTCACAGTTCAAATAAATATATACTTCTGGTACTGGCAGCCGCGATTTTAAGTGCGTGTTCCGTGACCAAAAAATACGAACGCCCCGCAAGTGTCTCGACCGAAAAGTTGTTTCGTGATGAGACTTCGGCCGATACCACATCACTGGCAGCGATGCCGTGGCAGAGTGTTTTTAAAGATGCAAAACTTAACGCTTTGATTCAGAAAGGACTCGATCAGAACCTGAACCTGAAAAATGCGATCGAAAATATCATTCAGGCACAGGCGACTTTACGTCAGAGCAAACTGGCGTATTATCCGACCTTAAACCTGGATGCGAATGTAACACGTAACAAACAATCGGAAGCAGGTCTTAACTTCCCACCGGGAATCAATATCAATACGTTGACCACGACCTACAAACTGGGTGTGAGTACCTCCTGGGAAGCCGATATCTGGGGAAAACTGAGCAGTTCCAAAAGAGCTGCGCTGGCGACCTATCTGGCTACAGATGCCGCCAAACAAGCGGTTCAGACCCAATTGATTTCGGATATTGCCAATAATTATTTCCTGTTATTGTCTTTGGACAAACAGCTGGAGATTACCGAAAAAACACTGGAAAGCCGTATTAAAAACGTAGAAACGATCAAATCCCTGAAAGAAGGGGCCATCGTCACCGGTGCCGCTGTGGTGCAGAGTGAAGCCAACCGTTATGCCGCAGAAGTGCTCATTCCGGATTTAAAGCAAAGCATTCGCGAAACCGAAAACGCCCTGAACATTTTGATGGGACAGGGACCCGGAACTATCGAAAGAGGGGTTTTGGCCGATCAGGTAATTCCTGAAAATATTAAAGTGGGTGTATCGTCCCAGTTACTGGAAAACCGTCCTGATGTCCGTCAGGCCGAGTTTAATTTCAGAACGGCTTTCGAAACTACTAATCTGGCAAGGACTTATTTTTACCCGAGTCTGACGCTTACGGCAAGTGGCGGTTTTTCGAATTTAGAATTGAAAGATTTTTTCAGTAACTCTGTTTTTTACTCTATTATTGGAGGATTGACACAGCCGCTTTTCAATCAGGGTTTAAACAAAGCCAGACTGACAACGGCACAATCGAAACAGTTACAGGCACTGAATAATTTCCAGCAAAAGCTTTTGGTAGCGGGTCAGGAAGTTTCAAATTCCCTGTACGCCTATCAGATGGCAGTTGAAAAACAGGAATCGAGAGCCAGACAAATTGAATCATTAGAAAAAGCAGTCGATTATACACAACAGCTTTTAGAATACAGTTCTGCAACGAATTATACAGATGTATTGACTTCGGAACAAAATCTGTTGTCGGCGCAATTAAGCGGTGTAAATGACAATCTGCAGAAGTTACAAGCGCTGGTTAACCTGTACCGTGCTTTAGGTGGCGGATGGAAATAATTTTCCGGAGCGCCGTCGTTAATTAATTTTTGGTTAAAAAACGTCTCAATTTTTTGAGGCGTTTTTTTTTTAGTCTTCGACTCCACTCCCCCTGACACCAGTTTTGAATTAGACATCTTTATTCTTATAGAAATTATTGTCACCCTGAGCGGAGTCGAAGGCTTTTATAAATGAAAAGGGCTTCGACTACGCTCAGCCTGACACTAGGTTTGAATTAGACATTTTTATTCTTATAGAAATTATTGTCACCCTGAGCGAAGTCGAAGGCTTTTATAAATGAAAAGGGCTTCGACTACGCTCCCCCTGACACTACGTTTGAATTAGACATCTTTATTCTTATAGAAATTATTGTCACCCTGAGCGAAGTCGAAGGGCACCCACGTGTCGTCGAAGGCTTTTTTGCATGAAAAGGGCTTCGACTCCGCTCCCCTGACACCAGTTTTGAATTAAACCTGCGAGTTACTATATTAGTACCCCAGATAAACCAATCGCCAATTTTAAAAACAAAGCCAAAAACAAGTTGAAATGGAGAATATTACAGTAATAATCATGTTGTTGTTCGGGGTTGCCTTCCTGAGCCTTTTGAGCAAAAGATATAATTTTCCCGTTCCAATCGTGCTGGTACTTTGTGGAGTTACCATTAGTATTATACCGGGACTTCCTGTAATTGCCTTAAATCCCAACGTGGTTTTTATTATATTTTTGCCGCCGCTTTTATATCATGCTGCCTGGTATACGAGCTGGTCTGATTTTAAGCAGGCGGTGCGTCCGATCACGCTTGCGGCTGTCGGTTTGGTTCTTTTTACCACGGTTGCCGTTGCCATTGCGGCACACTGGCTGATCGATGATATTTCATGGCCGCTGGCCTTTTTGCTTGGTGCCATTGTTTCTCCGCCCGATGCGGTTTCTGCAACGGCCATCACCAAAGGATTGGGTTTACACCCAAGGCTTATTGCGATTCTCGAAGGTGAAAGTCTGCTAAACGATGCCAGCGGACTTGTAGCCTATAAATATGCGCTTACCGCGATTACAGCCGGGAATTTTGTGCTTTGGCAGGCCGGACTGAATTTCTTTATCATGTCGACGTTGGGGATTGCGATTGGTTTAGGAGTAGGTTATGTCATGAGTATTATTCATAAAAAATTTGTCTGTGACGATATTATTGAAGCAACGCTTACTTTACTGACGCCTTTTTCCTCTTATTTAATTGCAGAGCATTTTGAATGTTCGGGTGTTCTGGCTGTCGTGACAACAGGGTTGTATCTTTCGGCACGATCTGGTACGATTTTCACGCACGAAAGCCGCATTATAACCAACACGATCTGGAGCGTGCTGACTAATATTTTAAACGGTTTGATATTTATCTTAATCGGACTTCAGCTGCGTGCTATTATAGAAGGAATAGGCCATTACTCGGGAATGTCTTTGTTCATTTGGGGTGCTTCGGTCAGTATTGTGGTGATTGTCGTCCGGTTTTTGTGGGTGGTTCCGGCCACGCTGGTTCCGAGGTTTTTAAGTAAAAGAATCCGCGAGAAAGAAGAATTTGATTACCGCAACATGATTGTTTTCGGATGGTCGGGAATGCGCGGGGTGGTTTCGATGGCTGCTGCTCTGGCTTTGCCGTTAACCATCAATGATACGGAAGCGTTTCCGCTACGGAATCTGGTCATTTATCTGGTATTCTGCGTGATCTTATCTACATTAGTCATTCAGGGGCTTACACTGCCTTGGTTGATCCGTAAATTAAAATTAGAACCTTATTCCATTTTGGCAGAAGAATACGGAATCCGCAATATAATTGTTTCGGAAACAATTGCCCATATCGAAGATAATTTTTCACTGTTGAATGATGATCTGCTGCACAATATCAAAAGCAAATACGAGGTAAAATTCAACCGTTTGCAGAAAACCGAATTACCGGCCAATTTCTTCGGAAAAGGAAAAGTCATGGGCGGCGAAATCTTCAATGATTTTACCAAATTACAAATTGATCTGCTCAATGTAGAGCGTTCCAAACTCGAAGTCATGCACAAAAAAGGTTCCGTAAACGAGGAAATTTTCCGTAAAATCGAAAAAGAACTCGATCTAGAAGAAACCCGCCTGTGGATGGAAATGTATGAAAACTAATGATAAACAAAACCTCTGATGTCTTACTGAATCAGAGGTTTTACTTTTGTGCCTATAAGTTCGATGGCGTTCATTAATTGTGAATGCGTAAGTCCCGCATTGTCCATCTGGAAAGTAAATCTCGAAATTCCGCCCAGTGCATCGCTGTGGCGTAAAATTTTCTCAGCTACCTGCTCGGGATTTCCAAGAACAAGTACTCCTTTTTCATCGGTCAGGTAATCGAATTTTTCTTTTGTTACGGGCGGCCAGCCACGTTCCAGTCCTAATTTGGTCCAGAGTTCGGCATAACCGGGATAATATTCTGCTACAGCACTTTCGTTTGTGGCTGAAACATAACCGGGCGAATGTAAACCGACTTTTAGTTCTTCGGGTTTAAAACCGTTGGCTTGTCCGGCTTCGCGGTACAAATCGATTAAAGGGCGAAAACGGTGTGTTTGTCCGCCAATCACGGCCACCATCAAAGGCAAACCTAAAGTTCCGGCTCTGACAAACGATTCCGGGCTTCCGCCAACACCCA
Organism: Flavobacterium sp. ENC; assembly: GCF_020991415.1. Taxonomy (GTDB): domain Bacteria; phylum Bacteroidota; class Bacteroidia; order Flavobacteriales; family Flavobacteriaceae; genus Flavobacterium. Next base: position 285,884 of record NZ_JAJMOY010000006.1, read on the forward strand.
GCCAAACGGGTAATTTTTCCTGTATCGCTCTCGGATAAACGGGTAAATTATTCAAAGGGGCACGGAATTTTCCGGACCAGGTGACAAATTCATTATCGCGGACCTGCAGTAACAGTTCGAGTTTTTCCTTGAAAAGTTTATCGTAATCGTTCAGTTCAAATCCGAAGAGTGGATAGGCTTCAATCGAAGAGCCACGGCCTACGACAATTTCAGCCCTTCCTTTGGAAATCAGGTCCAGCGTTGCAAAACTTTGGTACACCCGCACCGGATCTGCGGCGCTCAGGACGCTCACGGCACTCGTAAGCCTGATTTGTTTCGTCCGTGCTGCAGCGGCACTCAGTATTACAGCCGTAGCCGAATCTAAAAATTCTTTTTTGTGGTGTTCGCCAATTCCGAAAACGTCAAGTCCGACCTGATCGGCAAACTCAATTCGCTGAAGCAGTTGCTCCATGGCCTCTACACTGCTAAGTGTGTTGTTATCGCCGTACATCGCCGACGCAAAACTGTCTATTCCTATTTCGATCATGACGTAAAGATACTAAATTCAGCCTTTTTACGGTTACGAAATTGTTTTGAAAACCCTAAAATTTTGATAAAAATGTCAGGCTTTTTCCTGTTGCTTTTTGATGTACTCACGGTGGGATTTTCCCCAATTGATCATTTCGGTTATAATTGGCCCGAACGATTGGCAGTACGGAGTGGACTCGTAAAGGATAGCCACTTTGGCATCACGGTCTTCTATTCTCTGGACCAGATTATTAAGTTCCATATCCTTTAATTCCTTCGACAACATACGCGACGTAATCCCCGGAATACTCTGCTGAATCTCCGTAAACCGATGATTGCCATTACAAATCGAATTGATGATCGGCAGTTTCCATTTTCCACCTAAGACGTAGATGGTGTCCTGCAGGGCCTGGACTTCTTCTTTCTGGTTTCTTTGCATTGAGTTATTTCTTTTAAACAATAACAAAAATACAATAATCGAGATTTATGATTGATTTATTAGTTGCAAAGATTTAATGTTTCTGTGTGTAATCTTTCAAAATCTTCGTTTTCAATTGCGAGGATCTTATTTTCATCTAAATTATTTAAGACAAAGAGCTCTACATTTTCATACTCTTTTGCTATTCTAATATTTTGCGCCATTTGCTCTCTATTGATATTCCATCCATAAACAACAACCATTTTATATTTCAGCTTTTCAGATATTTTAATTCCCTGAACATTGTCTTTATCAAAATGAATCCAGGCATTTTTACCTTTAATTTTATTAATAAATTCGTTTTTGGTTTTTAAGTAAGATGCTAAATCCCTATTCCAACCTAAATTTGTTTTTAAATCAAAATAATGAGTCAAAACATTTTCAGAATTTATAATAGATAAATCTGGTTTAAATGTAGTAGCTTTTCCATTTTTACTAAAACGTATTGAAGTTACTTTATCCACTAAATATTGTAAATCCAATCTGTTAATTTTTGTAGCTAAATAGAGTGCAAATAAATCTTCGACGTAACCAGAAGTTACATGAGCCATTCCTCTTTGAATATTATAACCTCCGTCACCTTCGATTAAGTTTTTAGCATTTTGAGTGTATAAATGTATTTTTTCGACAAATTCTTCTTGAGTCATTTGTAAATAAGATAGTTAATTAATATTCTTCGGAAAGTTCTTTAGTTGATAAATCATAAGTTTGAAAATATATAGGAATTGATAACTTTTTCCTTATATGTTTGATATAATTTTTAGCATCATCTAAATCTCCAAGTTTTTGCGAAACAATAATTAATTTATTTGCATTTTCCTTATCTATCCAAAAACAATATTCTATTAATTGACCAATTGCTTCTCTGATTGAAGTTCTGGTTGAATTATATGCTTTAATTTCATAGAAAATATATTCATTATTATTTTTAATCACTAAATCAATTCTATTATTTGAATATCCAGTATCTAACTCTGTACTTATATTTTCAGATCCGTATTGTGATTTTAAAATTGTTTTTAATCCATCGCAAATAGCTTTATGTACGTAAGTAACTTCGATTGCTTTTGGTGTTCTATTATAATGAGAATTTTTTATAATTGCATCTTCATTATTTTTAGGTTTTTTTTCTGAATCTGAGATAAAGGTAAAACTGTTATCTAGTTTATCTGTTCTAAACTCTTCTCTATAATTGGCAAAAGTATAGCGCGATAATTCATAGATTTTACTGTTTTTTGGTAATTCAAAATATGCACTATTAAAATTGATATCTCTAGGTGAAAATTTTATATTAAATAAATCAACGCCATTCCACTCAGAAAAACCTTTTGCATTTGCTCCGCAATCAATTATTTGAGATTGCATTTCATTATGCCAATTATTCTCAATGTATCTGTTCTTTATTTTTTGCGCATGATTATCATCGATTACTTCTACATTATTAATTTCCCCAATCCAATATCTTTTTTTAGTAATACTATCAATTGTATACAACCAAACATTATAAATATTATTTGTATAAGCTTTTTGTTGCTTTCTAATAGGCTCTAAAAAACCATAATGGAAGCCGTCAATTAATTTGCTAGTATCAAATAACCATTCTTCATGTCCATAACCAAATTGACCTTCATGAGTTTTTTTATTTTTGCTTTTTCCTTTTAAACCGGATGGTTTTACCCATCCATTTTCATTCCATGTTATTCGAGCAATCCTTTTTTCATTTTTGGCTGTGCTGTCAATCTTATTTCCAATTTCTTTAAACGTCATAGTTAAATTCTGATTTATTATTTAATCTTTTTTAAAACAGATAACAATCTAGGAATTTTATCTACTTGAGTTTCCGTCCAAAATGTATAGTTTAGAATTTTATCATCATCATAACTATTTAATTTTATAGTGATTTTTTTATTTTTTTCATAAACCAAATAATACATTGTCATTTCTTTTGCTTTGAAAATAAATTCAGAAGACTTATCTTTTAATTTTAAATCAAGATTTGGAATAACATTATCTTCAACAAAACTTATAAATTCTTCAATTTCATCAATTCCAATCCAAGCAGTTTTAAAGGTTTCGGGATTTTTAATGAACATATCTACCTGCAGAGCATTTACTTTTGTACCTGTTTTTATATCAATAACTTCTATTGGATAAAAATTTACATATTCTCCTATTCCAGATTTAAACTCTGCGGTTGTATTCCAATCTTTATTGATTCTTGTAAATTGTGCTTTGTCAATAAATATTCTTGTCGAAGATTCTACATTTTCTTTTTGTGAATAAGAAATAATAGAAAATAAAATGAAAATGAGCGTTAAGGTATTTTTCATAATATTATGATTTTGAGTATTAAGTTTATTTGTATAAACAAAGATTACATTTTAGTTATAATGTATTTGACGGAAATCCATAACCACAAATATTTATTACCAACAAGTGTAAACGAATTACATAAACAACACAATACGTATTTATACGGGTATTTCAAATAACAGAAAAATAAAAACCCGTGCCGCTAAGATGTCCTACGCTGTAAAGAGAGCGTCGCAGTTGTTTCCAATACCGCCACCATACCGCACGGGTAAAAGTTTTTTTTGATAGCATTTTTTGTGATTAGAAAAAAAGAACCCGCACAGCTAAGGTGTTCCTACGTTACAAAGTGCGTTGCGGTTGTTTCCAATACCGCCACCATACTGCACGGGCAATTTTTCTTGGTGGCATTTTTGTATTTAGAGGCTGCAAATATATAAAAAAAATATAGTATTTTATTTACAATTTATTTTCGTAATCGTTCTTCTGAAACTGAGTGCCCTAGCCCTGATGGAAGCGGCATCCTTTTGTGGCGGTGTTCGCCATAAAAGATACAGCGGACAGCAGGAATCAGCTCCTCATAAACAACCAAACTCCCCTCGGAAAACCTGAAAACGGTATACTCCATGATACCATCAAAAAACGAATATCTTTTCCGATTTAACTTTGTCCCGTTAATTTAAAAACATAAAAAATGGACAATTTAAAAAATAAAGTAGCCGTCATTACAGGCGGAAACAGCGGGATCGGATATGCAACAGCCAAACAATTTAAAGAGCAGGGCGCAACGGTGATCATCACCGGAAGAAGAAAAGAAGCGATTGAAGCAGCGGCTTTGGAATTGGGCGTGACCGCGATTGTGGCCGACCAGTCCAATATAGCGGATATTGAAAATCTGGCTGCGAAAGTAAAAGCAGATTTTGGTACGGTGGATATTCTCTTTATCAATGCCGGGATTACGGGTACAGGCACCATTGAGCAAGCCACAGAAGTTTTATTTGATGGTATAATGAATGTAATTTTTAAAGGCGCTTATTTTACGTTAAGCAAATTTATACCTCTTTTAAAAGACGGCGCATCAGTAGTGTTCCTTTCTTCGAATACGGCAAGTATGAGTTATGCCGGCACATCGATTTATTCGTCTGGTAAAACGGCCCTTAATGCAGTGATGAAAATTGCTGCTTTGGAGTTAGCTCCAAGAAAAATCAGGGTGAATTCGGTTAGCCCGGGGCCAACGGAAACGGAAATAATGAAAAAAGTTGGTTTGAATGAAGCGGAAGTTAAAACGTTGATGGATACAATTATCGATCATATTCCGCTAAAAAAAATGGGAACTTCAGAAGACGTTGCCAAAATGGTTTCGTATCTAAGCAGTGATGCCGCAACTTTCATCACCGGTGCCGATTTTATTATGGATGGGGGAATGGTGCTGGCTTAAATTTTTGTTTCAGGTTTCAGGTTGTGGAGGTTTAACCGCAACGCACGCAAGGGTTAACGCAAGGTTCGCAAAGTTATTTAGATATAGCTTTGCGATCGTTGCGTTTTATACGGTTCCTATTATCAAAAAAACCTTCATCCCGATAGCTATCGCGAGCAAAGTTATTTACGTACAGCTTTGCGATCGTTGCGTTTTATACAGTTCCTATTATCAAAAAAACTTTGCTCCCGATAGCTATCGGGATTGCGGTTAAAATACCAGCTGTCCATTTCAACCTGCTCTTTGTCCGTTTCAGCTTTTTTCTGATTGTAAAACGATGAGGGTCAGGATATCTTTGACAAAGAAATTAACGAATCAATACTTTAAAAATCAAAAAGAATATGAAAACTATACGAAACAAAATCGCCTTTATTGCAGTCCTTTTGCTAAGTGTAAATTTTAGCAATGCACAATCGGAAAAACAAACCAATACAATCGAAGTAAGCAGTTCGCTGGGCACCTTAAAACAAATTAATGCAGGACTATTGAATGTGGGGTATACCGAAGCCGGTCCTGCAACGGGAAGTCCGGTCATTTTGCTTCACGGCTGGCCTTATGATATTCACAGTTATCAGGAAGTGGTGCCGATTTTAGTGGCGAAAGGCTACCGGGTGATTACGCCTTATTTAAGAGGTTTTGGTACGACTCGCTTTCTGTCGGATGCTACTTTCAGAAACGGACAGCAGGCTGCTTTGGCCACTGATGTTATCGCATTGATGGACGCTCTTAAAATTAAAAAAGCAACAATTGGCGGCTTTGACTGGGGAGCGAGAACAGCCGTTGCGTTAGCTGCACTCTGGCCGGAACGCGTAAACGGACTGGTTTCGGTAAGCGGATATCTTGTGGTAAATCTGGAAGCGAACTTAAAACCGCTGCCTCCAACAGCAGAATACGGCTGGTGGTATCAGTATTATTTTGCTACGGAAAGAGGAAAAACCGGATACACCCAAAATACTTATGAATTCAATAAACTGATCTGGAAACTGGCTTCCCCAATCTGGAATTTCGATAAAGCGACTTACGATCAGACGGCACAGTCTTTTGATAATCCCGATCATGTGGCTATTGTAATCCACAATTACAGATGGCGTCAGTCGCTTGAAGCGGGAGAACCTAAATACGACAGCCTCGAAAAACGACTCGCTGCAAGACCTGAAATTACAGTTCCGGCGATAACCATCGGTAGTGATTTTGACGGTGCTTTTGCCGATGGGAAAGCGTATGCGAACAAATTTAAAGGGAAATACGAACACCGAATCTTAAAAGGAATCGGACATAATGTGCCTCAGGAAGATCCGAAAGCTTTTGCACAGGCTATTATTGATGCAGATGGATTTGGGAAATGAAGAGTTAAGTTATGAGTTAGGAGTTAAGAGTTAGGAGTAAAGAATATAGAATATAGAATATAGAATATAGAATATAGAATATAGAATATAGAATAGACGATAAACAACAAACGATAAACAATAAACAAAAACAACAAACAATTTAAAAATTACAATCATGGAAAATTCAAACATCCCACAACCGGAAAAAATTCTTTATACCGGGAAAACACATACAACAGGAGGGCGCGAAGGGGCTTCCAGAAGTTCAGATGATAAACTGAATGTGAAGCTGACTTCTCCGGGTTCTTCGGGAGCGGGAACCAATCCGGAACAGTTATTTGCTGCCGGATGGTCGGCCTGCTTTATAGGGGCCATGGGCATTGCAGCCGGAAAAATGAACCTCAGACTGCCGGCAGAAACGGCCGTAGATACCGAAGTAGATTTGGCGGTAACCGCCGGAGAATATTCCTTACAGGCGCGTTTAAACATCAGCCTTCCGGGGGTAGAACCTGAAACAGCCAAAGCAATTGCGGCCGAAGCGCACAAGACTTGTCCGTATTCTAAAGCGACAAGAGGAAATATTAATGTGGAGATTACTATTCTTTAGTTCGGTAAAAAGAAAACCTCTTCCATCGAAGGGGTTTCTTTTTATGATCCTAAATTTAGAAATAATGAAAAAAATAAAAATATCTTCCCTTTTTGCGAGCTTCTTACTGCTAATCGGAATGAGCAGTTGTGCCCAGAATAATCCGGATCAAAAGACCGCAAAAGGAATTGCCGTTTTGGAGTTGTTTACCTCGGAAGGCTGTTCCAGTTGTCCGCCGGCAGATGAGCTGATGGGGAAAATTCAAAATGAAAATAAAAACGACCAGGTGTATGTGCTGGCATATCACGTCGATTATTGGGACAGACAGGGCTGGAAGGATATTTTCGGTAATCCGGAGTATACCAGGAGACAATACGATTACGCCAAATGGCTCGGAAAACAACCCGTTTATACGCCTCAGGTTGTTGTAAACGGTAAAAAGGATTATATTGGCTCTGATGAATTTACGATTCGAAATGCAATCAGCAATGTCCTTTCCAAACCTGCAGCTGCCGAAGTAGCTTTGAAGACAACTGCGGTCAATAATAAACTGAAGGTAAATTATACCGTAAACGGGATTTCCAAAAACAGCCGACTACTGCTGGCTTTGGTACAGAAATCAGCCAAAAGCAATGTGAAAAGAGGAGAAAACGCCCATCGGATTTTGTCGCATTACCAGATTGTAAAAGAACTTCATAATGTTGCACTAAAAAATAACGGAAACGGAAGTACCATTGTTGCCGCGCCAAAAGATTTTACAGCCAAAGATTTTGAAGTAATTGGTTTTGTTCAGGATACGAATTTCGGAGCGATTTTAGGCGCTGCAAGAGCCGAAAACAACTAAGTGAGAAATCAATTTAGCACTATAAAATTTTCAAAATAAGCTTACCTTTGGGTAGGCTTTAATGATTTATACGACAATGGAAAAACAGAAAAAACGCTTTGAGGTATCCGGAAAGGTTATATGGGGAAGTTCCATATCGCTGGCCGTTCTGGCTTCGGTACCTAAATTATTTGATTCCTTTTCGACACCCGGAGATATTGTCATTAATTCCTCTATTACGCTGTTGTTTTCGGTTTTTATTTGGTATTACAACATTTATAGCCTGCCGAAATTTTCATCACAACGCACCTCCAAAAACCTGTTCAACGGAAAACTTTTGCTGAGCGTTCTTTTGGGTATCGTGATGATGGTGATATTGGTAATCGCGCATCAGGAACTTTTTGAGGTTTCGAAAATGGATGCGCCGATCATGTTCGAATTGAGAGGGCTTCTCATCAACCTGATTGTGTATATGTTCCTGCACCTGCTTTTTCAGAACTATCAGACCCAGCAGCTGGGCGTGGAGCTGGAACTCACTAAAGCAGTAAACCTCGGAGCGCAATATGAATTACTGAAACAACAGGTGAATCCGCATTTTTTGTTTAACAGCCTGAATACCTTGAAATCAATGGTCGATATCAACGATCCGATGAGTTCTGATTTTATCTTAAAACTTTCTGATTTTTACCGCTTTACACTCGAAAGCAGAAAAATGGACCTGATTCCGCTTCGCGAAGAACTTCAGATTTTGGATTCTTATGTGTATTTGCTGAAAGCCCGATTTGAGGATGGATTTGTTTTGGTGAATGAAGTCGATCCGAAACAATACGATTCGGCTGTTCCGCCTTTTACGCTGCAGCTGCTGATCGAAAATTGTATCAAACACAATATTGTATCGCTGGATAAACCTTTAGTCATTAAATTGTACAGCGAAGGTGATTTCCTGGTGGTCGAAAATCAGATTCAGCTGAAAAGAGGGGCTTTATCCACCGGAGTCGGTCTGGATAACATCAATCAGCGTTTCCTGCATTTGATCCGTAAAGAGATTGAAATTGATAAAAATGAAACTACTTTTAAAATAAAAATTCCAATGATCTATGACTATCATAATAATTGAAGACGAGGTAAAAACGGCCAGGGCCCTTGGCCAGCTTATTCTGAGTATCAGGCCCGATGCGCAGATTTTGTCGTACATACAAAGTATTGACGGTGCGGTCAGTTACCTGCAGGAAAACGACCAGCCCGATCTTATTTTTATGGATATTCAGCTGGCAGACGGCCAGTGTTTTGAAATTTTCAAAAATGTGGAAGTGCTGTCACCGGTGATATTTTGCACCGCTTTTGATGACTATGCGATTGAGGCATTCAAATCAAACGGAATCGATTATGTACTGAAACCTTTTTCGAGAGAAAGTATTGCCCAGGCCATTAAAAAAGCAGGAGAACTGAAAAACTTTTTTCAGCGCAACAAAAAGGCAATGCCCGATTTCGATTATTTACTGACGCGGACAGGCGAGAATACAGGGAAGAGCAGTTTTTTGGTTTTTAAAAATAATAAATACCAGACAGTACAAACTGAAAACATTGCGTTCTTCTATATCAAATATGAAACGCCAACGATCATGACGCTGGATAAAAATGAATATCAGATTACACAATCGTTAGACGAGGTTCATAAATTATTGTCCCCCACCCAATTCTTCAGAATCAACAGGCAATATCTGGTGAATTTTTCAGCCATCAGGGAGGCAGAACATTATTTTTCGCGCAAACTGATTATCAAATTGACAATTCCGACCGAAGAAAAACTACTGATCGGAAAAGAAAAAGCAACCGCTTTTTTAAGCTGGCTCGAAAACCGATAACCCATTAATTTTTTCCGGGAAAGGATCAATTAACAGGTTATGAAAGAAGTTGAGAATTTATAATTCAGGAAACATAAAACAGCTCAAAAAGAAAAGAGCCGATAATATAAAACTTACGATTAAGATGATTTTTTTCATTGTGAGGATTTAAATTTTACTAAAATAAATTGCCCGCGACCAGATCCCGGCCAATTTTTTTGGCACTACTTTGAAGTTAGTCTGCCTGAATTGCGGCAGGGCTGTAAGTAGCGGTATATAGTTTCCTAAACATGAAATAAGTAACGCTTACCATTACAAAAGCAATAATAGCATCGATTGTAGCAGGAAAACCCAACACACAGATTTTGGATACAAAGGCAAATAGGATATCGAAAAAGACACCGGCAAATACCCATTCTTTTAATCGAAGCAATTTGTTTGGAATCAGTAAGGTGATTACTCCGGCTATTTTGAATACCCCCAGCAAATAGATAAAATGTGCGGGATACCCTAACTGTTGTGTAATTCCCCAGACGATTGGGTTTGTAGTCAGTTCGAAGAAACCGCTGGCGCCAAACCATAAAGAAGTTAATACAATTCCTGTCCAGTAAATAATTTTTGTTGTTTTTGAGTTCATAATTTTTATATTTTAAGTTATTTAACAGGACAAAATTGTGGCTTTTGTGCTAAATAAAATAGTAATATAATGCCCAACCGGACAAAATGAACTTCGAAGCAGACAATGGTTATAGTGGAGTTTTTTTTTAACCGCTAAGCACGCAAAGATTTACGCGATCCCGATAGCTATCGGGAGCAAAGTTTTACTGCTACTTGTGTTGTATGTTCGCAAAGTTGAAAGGCTAACTTTTTTAGCATTATATAAGCCTTGCGAACTTAAACTATACTCAAGGTATATCAAAAAAAACCTTTGCGAACATTGCGGTAAAAAACACTCAAAGCAATGCTCGCAAAGTTGAAGGCTAACTTTTTCAGCAGTACATAAGCCTTGCGAACTTAAACTATACTCAAGGTATATCAAAAAAAAACCTTTGCGAACATTGCGGTAAAAAACACTCAAAGCAATGTTCGCAAAGTTGAAAGGCTAATTTTTTTAGCAGTACATAAGCCTTGCGAACTTAAACTATACTCAAAGTATATCAAAAAAAACCTTTGCGAGCATTGCGGTAAAAAACACTCAAAGCAATGCTCCGGTTTCGGTAATCAAAACCTGCATAAGCTCTTCGGCACTATAGTGTTTTAAGCCACTTGTATTTTGCCCCGACCAAAAACTGATCATTTCTGTTTTTCCCTGTGCCAGAGCTGCGGCTTTCAAAGGAGCAATTAACCTCGTCTGTAATGGAAAAGGCAAAACTTCCGTTTCAAAAGGAACAGCATCCGATATCCGGTTGCTTAACATGCGGCCCATTCTTCCCGTAAGCGATTTTGAAACCGTAGTAGGATTGGCGGTACCGGATAACAGCACTTGTTTGTGAAGTGGTGTTGCTCCCGATTCCTCTGTCACCATAAAGGCAGTACCCAGTTGTACGGCATCGGCTCCCAAAGTCATCGCGGCTGCAATACCTTTTGCATTAATAATACCTCCGGCTGCGATAATGGGCGTTTTTGTTTTCGCTTTTAGCTGTTGTAAAAGGGTGAAGAGTCCCGTGAAAGAATCCTGGGCAGGTCTCAAAAACGAAGGCCTGTGTCCGCCGGCTTCAAATCCTGAAGCCACAATAGCATCTACCTGCGCTTCTTCCAGAGCAAGGGCTTCTTCTAAAGTGGTGGCCGCCCCAACCGTTTTAATGCCTAATCTTCGGCTTTCGTTCAGGATTTCTTTAGACGGAATTCCAAAAATAAAACTGAAAACAGCAGGTTTGATTTCGAATAAAGTTTCCACCTGTTTTTCAAATTTCGACGGAATAGCAGCAGAAAGATCCGGTAACGGAATTCCGAACTCATCAAAATAAGGTTTGAAAAGCAGTTTGATTTTCTCTAATTTTTCGGGTGGATAATTAACCAGTGCCTGATCCACATCGTTGACCCATAAATTGATATTGTAAGGTTTCGTAGTGCGTTCTTTTATGACTTTTCCGGCTTCCAGAATTTCTTCGGGAGTCAGCGTATAGGCACCATAACTTCCCAGTCCGCCGGCATTGCTGACCGCAGCCAGTAAAGCGGCCGTTGAAAAACCAGCACCCATCGGACCCTGCAGAATAGGATACTGTATGCCCAGTAATTGTGTTATTTTAGTTGAATTCCACATCACAGCTTAATTTACGTGTGTTAGTAATTTGTTTACAATCACCCATTTGCCATCAACAACAGCAAGACTAAGCTGATCATAATAGTTATAGTCAAAGATCGGAACTTTCACTTTAGCCACAGCCGTATTATTGATGACTTCTAAAGATACGATTTCCATATTGAATTTTTCTCCGAGTTCCTGAGGACTCTTGCGGCTTTTTACGCCTTCCAGATACTGATCCAGCGTTTTAAAATAAGGCACTCCCTTAATGTCTCCAACGATTAGCGCTTTTGGGTGAAAAGTCTTTTCCAGTAAAGCAGCATCACCCTTGTAAATACCATTGAAGTAATTCATAATTAGCGCAGTAATCAAAGCTGCACTGGTACTAAAATTGTCCATAATTTTTGGATTTAAATAAACCCGCCGGGTGTAATTGATTACAACTACTGTTTTTGAATTACACCCAACAGGCTTAAGGGATTAAAAATTAAAGTATACTGTGACCGGCAACGTGTCCGCCATCTAAATTAATAATTTCTCCGGTAACAAAATTACTTTCAGCCAGATAGAGTGCCAATTCGGCTACATCGCTGGTTTCACCGATGCGGTTCAGCAAGTGCAAACCGGCCAAGGTATCGGCATTGTCTACTCCGGTTTTGGCCTGCAGCGGACTTCTGATGATGCCGGGCGCTATGGCGTTGACACGGATATTGTTTTTTCCGAATTCAGCGGCAAGCTGTCGGGTCAGTGCGTGGATTCCGCCTTTGCTAGAAATTGGAGCCGTAGCCGGGAAACCGTCAATGGCGTGATCTACCAATACCGTTCCGATATTGATAATCGAACCCTGACCTTGCAGCAGCATTTGTCTTACAGCCGACTGACTGGTAAAAAAAGTTCCTTTAAGATTGATGCCTAAAAAACGATCCAGGTCTTTCTCCTCAACCTCCAGAAAAGATTTTGGTTCGAAAATTCCCGCATTATTAATCAGTACATCTACACCGCCAAAACGGGCTATGGCAGTGTCAACCAGTTTTTTTCCGGTTGTGATAAGACTAATATCTCCAGCCACCATCGCTACTTTCTCCGGATTTCCTAATTCCTGATAAGTAGCTTCAAGGTTAGCTGAATTCGCTGAGTTGATCACGAGATTATGTCCTTTTTCCAGAAATAACTGAGCGATTGATTTTCCGATTCCGGTAGAAGCACCGGTGATTATGATTGTTTTCATTGTTGTGTTTTTTTATTGCTTATTTTTTCTGTGCGGTAATTCCTTTTTCACGAAGCACAGAAACCTGTTCTCCTGCAAAACCCCAGTCGTCTAATTCAATTTCCTGAATGACAACATGTGTCAGACTCGGATCTTTATCTAAAACATCAGTAATAAGGGTGGTAATTCCGGCTATCAGCTGTTGTTTTTGTGCTCTTGTAACACCTTCACGTGTCACTTCTATTTTTACGTATGGCATGATTTCCGGGAATTAAGCAAGTGTTGCTGTAACGTCTACGTCCAGTTCAAACTCATTGTAGATAAGTGTATCTCCAAGGTTAGTGAAGAAATTTCCGGAACGGAATTTCATATCGTATTTGGTACGGTCAACGATAATTTTACCGGCCGCTTTCAGTTCGTCTCCGCTGGTTTTTACTTCCAAATTGAATCCAATCGGATGTGTGATCGCTTTGATGGTTAATTTGCCTTCTACAAAATAGTTTGTATCAGATTGTCTGGCTGCTGAAGTAATGGCTAAAGAAGCGGTGTGGAATTTATCTGTGGAGAAAAAATCATCAGAAGCCAGGTGTCCGGCAAATTGCTGGTTGGTTGCGGGATCGGTTACGTCAAGGATTACGATAGAAGTAGTATCTATTACTACATTTCCTCCGGTAAACTCTCCGTTGCTGAAGGTGAAGTTTCCTTCCTCAATATCAATTGTTCCATTGTGTGCACCGGTTACTTTTTTACCGGTCCAGTTTACATTGCTTTGTGTAGTTGCAATTTTAAAATTTTGAGTTTCCATAGTATTGTATTTTTAAATTGTTATTAATTTATAGTACAAAGGAATGGCGATTCTCAAAATTGGTTACGTGATGTAGATCACATTCGTAAAAAGGCTATTTGGAAGCATTATACAACCGGCTTAACGTTTCGCGGGAAACGCCCAGATAAGCGGCAATTAAATGTTTGGGAACGGTATTGTAGAGGGCAGGGTAGAGTGCCAGAAGTTCTTCGTATCGGGTTTTGGTATCGTTATTCATAAAGGAAAGTAATCTTTTCTGGGCAGCGACATACCCTCTGTTGGTTCTCCACCTGAAGAAATGTTCCACCTGATGCAATTCGCTGCAGATTTTCTCGCGGTCACTGTTAGAGAGTGAAAGTATTTCAACATCCGAAACACAATCTACGTTTATGGTCGCTTTGGTTTTATTGTAAAGTGCCGCATAATCAGAGGCCCACCAGGTGGGCATGGCAAATTGCAGGATGTACATTTTGATCTCGTCATTGACAAAGAAAGCTTTCAGGCAGCCGTCAATCACAAAATATTCTTTGTCGACTACATCTCCTTCACTAATAATACTTTGCCCTTTTTTAAAAGTTTCCGGTTTAAAATGCGAAAAGAAATAATCAAATTCATCGTCTGTAAGTGACGCAATTTTTAGGACGTGTTCTTTTAAAAGGGCTTTGGCGTGCATTTGTTTTGAATTTAGCTAAACGAAATTACAAATTAAATGATTGTCGAAATTAAATCGGTGAAATATTTGTTTGACTGGAACAGGTTGTGGGCGTTTAACCGCGAAGCACACAATCCCGATAGCTATCGGGATATGCAAGGTTCGCAAAGTTTTTCTGCCACAGATTTTTAATCATGCATCGCGATAAATATCGTGCCGCAAAGTTATTATAGATACAGCTTTGCGATCGTTGCGTTTTACAAGGTTCCTAAGATAAAAAAA
>NZ_JAJMOY010000007.1 GCF_020991415.1 Flavobacterium sp. ENC
CTTTGAGTGATCCAAAAACACCAACGACTACACATACCACACAGGAATTCTGTAAAGTGGATAATAAAACTGTGGCTGATTTGGAAACTACGGAAACAGGCGTGACGTGGTATGATGCTGAAAAAGGAGGAAACGTAGTTGCGCCAACCACAGTTTTAACCGATGGAACAACATATTACGGTTCCCTAAAAGTGGGTATTTGCGACAGCCCAACAAGACTGGCCGTAAAGGTTATCTTAAGTGATCCGCAAACGCCAACAGGAGCAACCACACAGGAATTCTGTAGAGTAGATAATAAAACCGTAGCTGATTTGGTAACGACTGAATCAGGTGTGACGTGGTATGATTCTGCTGATGGGACAACAGTAGTTCCGTTAACGGCTGTTTTAGAAAACAATAAAGTGTATTACGGTTCTTTAAAAGTGGGAACTTGTGAAAGCCCAGCACGTTTGGCGGTAACGGTAACGTTAAGTGATCCGAAAACGCCAACAACTGCTCATACTACACAGGAGTTCTGTAAAGCAGATAACAATACAGTGGCTGATTTGAAAACTACCGAAGCAGGCGTGACGTGGTATGATTCAGCGACAGGAATAAAGGCACTTGCTTCTACGGCATTACTTGAAAACAATAAGACGTATTATGGTTCGCTAAAAGTAGGAGCTTGCGAAAGTCCGATACGATTAGCGGTACAGGTAGTTATCAAAAGTAATGATGCGACACCGGCTCCGGACTGGAGTGCCAAAGCCTGTGTTTTTGACGAAATAACGTATAAAACGGTTAGTGGGATGTCAGATTACAATTGGCTGATTACCAGTGAAGGTGATATAATTGCAGGAGGACAGCCAACAGACGACTATGTTACCGTAGTGTGGAATAGTGTTGGAAAAGCAGTAATAAAGGTAGATTATATTGATATTTCGAAATGTGACCCTATTGTATCTGTGAATTTTCCTGTGACTGTGGATTCATGTTCTGATATTGGTCTAAAAATGATGGTAGACAATGCGACACCAGGTATTGGTCAGCAAGTAGTCTTTACGCTTACCGCAGAAAATTTAGGGATAAGTAATTCTAAAGAGGTGGTGATCGAGAACATGCTTCCATCAGGATATCAATATGTGGATTCGAATGTTTCGAAAGGAAATTACGATCACACAAATCGACTTTGGAGTATGCCGTTACTGAAAGCGGGAGAAAGTCAAACCTTAAAGGTTATAGTAAAAGTAAAGGGGAGAGGTGACTATCTAAACATAGCGTATCTAAAGGCTTCAAACCCTGAAGATCTCAATGAAACGAATAACAGGGCTCAGGCTTCGGTTAGAACTAAGGATGTCGTTGTATATAACGCTCTTTCAACGAATGAAGATGGCATAAATGATTATTTCAGGATAGAGGGACTGGATCAGTATCCCAACAATACAGTAGAAATTTTTAATGCGGGTGGTGTTCAGATTTTCAATACCAATAACTATGGAAGTAATAATAATGTCTTCCGTGGCATATCTGAGGGCAGGGCTACCATTAATAAAAAAACAGGGGTACCAACGGGAACTTATTATTACATCCTTCGCTATGAAGCTGAGGGGACAATGATGGAAAAAGCCGGGTACTTGTATGTTAGTAACTGATAATTGAAATCAGGGAATTATTGTTCAGATGAGAAGAAAAATAAATTTTTTGACAATAGGATTATGGTTAAGCGGATTATGCGTATTTGCGCAACAGGATGCCCAATATACACAATATATGTATAATACAGCCATCCTGAATCCAGCTTATGTGGGGAGCAGGGAAGCTTTAAGTATTACAGGTTTAAGCAGAATGCAATGGGTCGGGATTGAAGGCGCGCCTAAAACAATAACATTTTCCGTAAGCAGTCCTGTATCAGAAAAAGTAGGTTTGGGTCTGTCTTTTATCCATAATCAGGCAGGCCCTTCAAACGAAACGTTGCTTTCGGGTGATTTCTCTTATAATATCAGGCTGAATTATAAGTACTGGCTCTTTTTTGGATTAAAAGCAAATGGCGCATTATTGAACGTTGATTATACAAAATTAAAGCAGTATAACCCTAACGATCCTGTTTTCCAAAACAGTATTTCAAATGACTTTTCACCTAATGTAGGAGCGGGAATCTATCTGATGTCAAAAGATACTTATGTTGGAATTTCAGCACCCCTATTGCTGGATACGAAAGATTTTACGCCCCATAAAGAGATTCTCGTGCAGCGACGCACTCATTATTACCTAATGGCGGGACATATTTTTGAGGTATCGGATGCCATTAAATTCAAGCCCGCTCTGTTAGTTGATTTTGTGAAAGGAAATCCATTAAATACGAACCTATCTGCGAATTTTTTGTTTTTTGACAAATTCACTTTAGGCGCATCTTACAGGTGGACTGCGGCAGTAAGTGGTTTGGCAGGATTTCAAATATCTAAAAAACTTTTTGCCGGTTATACATACGATGCGGATACAATGAATTTAGGAAATTATAATTCAGGCTCTCACGAACTTTTTTTACGATTTGACTTACCGGTACGGATCATTAAAGATTGTTCCTGTTCGCCAACCCGTTTTTTTTAACGATACAAACAAACGGATTAAATAAATTAAGCATGGAAGAGGAATTAAGAAAACACCTGCACAATGTCACCGCAGCTGAAAAGTATCAGAAAAAGAGTCTGTTGGAGAAAGTAAAACATTTTGTATCGGAAATCATAATCATTGTATTTGCGGTGACACTGTCCATTTCATTGCACAGCTGGAGTGAGGAAAGGCATCAGCAACAAGAAGTAGCGGAATTTCTGGCTGATCTGAAGGAGGATTTGACAGAAGAAAAAGTCAATCAGCAGCATTATACTAAAGAGGTACAAAATGCAACTGAAATGTTTGTGAATCTATTGCATATGGATGAAAAATATATTGACAGTTTAGATAAAAACAAGCATGATATTGTAATTCATCTGGATTTGCTGATCCATAAATTTAACAGGGGTAACTACGAAGGGTTTAAGTCTAGCGGTAAAATTGGTTTTATTAAAAACAGAAAATTAAAAAAACAAATACTGCTGTTTTATGAAGGAAGAATTCCGTTAACTATTGAAGCGGAAAATAGTTATAACCATAAAATTGAAATACTTTCCGATTATGCTACAAACACCCGAAATAAGAAAGAAATGTTTCTGGCACCGCGATCAAAAGTAATGTTTGATATAGCAAGACAAGCCGGATTGAACTGTGATACTGTTTATACCCAAAACATAGTATTAATCGATTCTATTCTTAAGGAATTAAAACATAAAAATTGAAACGTTTACTTAAAGACCGAACAATGTTGAGATTTTTTAAAATATCAGTTACTTGTGCTTTAGCTGCTTTTTTACTGTTAAGCTTTATTTTGATTGCGGATGTTTTTGTAAACAATACCGATTTTATGTTTGAAGTTATGACCATTATTATGGCAGTGTTCTTTTTAATAGTAGACCTCTCCGGTATTGTTATCTATAAAATTTTGAATGTTGTTTGTCGTATTTTATCAAAAAGAGACGACGAATTACTGGGAAGGCTGACCTTCAATGGAATATCGTGGGTTTTTGGAATTTTGGCTATCTTCCTTACTATATTCATTTGCTGTATTTGCTTTAGACTACTGGAAAGAAAAGGAATTTTCAGCGGTTTTACGTGATCATATAAAAAGCATTTTGAAGATAATGACTAAAAAAACAGAAAGACTTCTTTTATTGGTGACAAATTGTTTTCCCGGCTTCGCTTTTTAGGAAAAGGGCTGTTTTTCATTCAGCAATTAAAAGTTCAAAGTTTTTTAGATTGAGAAGAAATAAAGGTTAAAAAAAAAATTGAAAAAGAATTATGAAAAGAATTATTGTTGTACTGATAGTGATAGTACTTTCCTGCCAAAAAAAGAAGGAAAAAAGCTCCGGTTATGTACGTGCAACACTTACTGATACGGCGATGAATGTCTATTCTCCTCAGTCTTCGTATGAAATGGTTAAGACTAAATATCTGAAAAATGATTCTTTGAGTGATTATCCGGTGAAGATTATATCTACAAAATTATTTAAAAATCAGTATTCAACCTTTAAAAACATCAGGCTGACCTTTAAAAATGTGAGCAGGAAAAACATTCATGCCATTAAATTTCAATGGTATACGGAAAATGCACTGGCCGAACCTTCTAATCTGAGGTCTTTTTTTAATCGCGGTGAAAGCTCCGGTCTTTATACAGCAGATCTGCTGAAACCGGGTAAAACTTCTTCTGTAATTTTTGAAGAATTTTCAAGTGATGCAAAAAGGGTAATTGCCGCGCGTCCCTACGAAGTTGTCTTTTCAGACGGAACAAAGTGGTATATTAAAAATCAATCCTATCTGGATATTTACCTGATCAAGCGTTAGTTTCAGTCTCAGTTTTCAGTCTCAGTCTCAGTCTCAGTCTCAGTCTCAGTCTCAATCAGTGTTTACGGGCTGAGTATTGCTATGAATGTTGTAATACCTTAAAGTTTGTTTGTTAAATTGCGCCATTATAATAAACCAAGACTGAACACTGCGACTGCGACTGCGACCCAAAACTCCGACTGCCGCTCAATACGTCATAAATAAATACCCAATCTTATCTTTCTGTTTCATTGCACTATTTTCATCCCTAAAAGTTAATACATAGAAATAAGTTCCCGGAGGTAATAATTTTTCTTTATTGATCGTCAGGCGAGCATCCGAAAAACCTTCAAATATATTGCCTTTTGTATCATAGGAACGGGTTTCAAAAACTTTTACCCCCCAACGATTATAGATTTCAAGTTTATTATTGGGACATAAATTCAGCCCGAGAATTTTAAAGTAATCGTTTAAACCATCGTTGTTAGGAGACATTAAATTCATTATTTCTACGGGTACCCCGGCGCAGTTTAAAACGGTGGTATTGGAAGCTTTAACACGAGCCAGTGTAAAAATTCCATAACTGGTAACCGGTTTCATGAGAGTGGTGACTTCTTTTGAGGAAAAATCGGCTACACCGCCAACATCGGTCCACTGCTCTGATACAGGATCCCACCGGACAATATGAATATCTTCGTAAGGGGTGGCAATAATAGCAGGGGGTGTTGTAGCTTCATTCCAGGAAAGGGTGAGCAGCACATTGCTGTCGCCATTTGTTCTTTCAATTTGCCAGTATTCAGCATGATCAACCAATTCTATTGTAGACTCTTTTTTGGTGCCCGGGTATAAAATACCTGGATTTTCAAAAAAATACTGGCTTGTAAAAGAATCGGTGATAACGTCAGGAGCGGAGAGGGCAGCATAACGGTAATATCCGGAATTACCAATAGGATATTCGAACGAACTGGCTCCAATTTTTTTAACCGTTCCGTCAATATGGCTTTCATCACTGGCATGGATCGCAGTTGCTGTATTTTCAAAGATAATTTGGCCAGCATTAGAATTCAATATGCCTTTTAAAAAATCAACCTGACCAAAAACTGTCACTTCATTGGATAGCTGAAAAGCGGGCTGAACACTACTATTGTCAAACTGAACGTGGTTCCAGTCCATTGGACTTGTTCCCCCAATGTTCTGGATTCCCTTACTGCCTTTCAATACTGTTATTCCGGTGGTACTATTGGGTGTAAAAGTAACCAGCCCCTCATTGTTGAAATGATCGTATACATACAATGTCCCGTCATTTAAGACCGTTCCGTTTAAGGCATTTGTAAATACACCCACGGTACTGATCTCTGTTTGCGGGCTTATGACAAGGGTACCTTCATTATAGGTCTGTGCACTGGCTATTATGGGACAGATCGTCCAAAAGAATAAAGTTTTTACTTTTTTCATCGCTGTACAAATTAATTAAAAGCGGGATATGATAAACCAGTCAGTTCCGTTGCTGACCAGCGTAACTCCTGCGTTAAGAGCAGACAAAGTCTGAGTTGGTGCTCCGTCTATTGCACCTGAAACAGCAGAAATCGTAATATCTGAAGGTCCCGAAATTTTTTTAACGGTATATTTTCTGCCTTTGCTTGCAGCCGCCGACGGTAAAGGAACTTCCGTTGGAAAAACACCGTTGATCAGAATAATGCCATTGGCAGCTACCTCGGCTGTCGATACTACTGAAGGTGTGGCCGTAGGAGTATAGGTCAAAATGCTTCCTTCAAAATAAGGAGCTGATAAAAATTTTCCGTTTACATCTGTATAGATCGTATTTAATTGTGGTGTGATTGCTGTATCGTTCCGGGAATTGGGATATTTTGCTATTACCAGGTCATACAAAGCAAAACTACCCACACCACCGCCAATTTTAAATTCATTATCTGCCGTATTGTGGGTACCATTACCCAATGCAATACTATTGCTGAACGTACGGGGACTGGCTGAACTGCCAATGGCAATATTTGAATTTCCCTTATTATGAAGTCCTGCATTATACCCTAAAAAGATGTTCTCATTTCCATTGGAATCGGATCCTGCGTAACCTCCAACTAATACATTATTATTTCCCTGAGAATAAGATCCGGAATTTTCTCCAATCATCACACTACCAACAACGTTATTGGAAACTGCACCTGCAGAAAGCCCTAACGCAACATTACTAGTTCCTCCTGAACTACCGGCCAGTGCCTCATATCCTATACCAACGCACAACCAGCAATTGCTTTCCAAACCCGCGGTTAGTCCCATATAAATAGTGCCCTCTGAAGCATCGGCCACGCCATTTAAACCAGCTTCAGAACCAATCGAAATCTGGTTGTTGCTCGAGATTGTTCCACCGGCCAGGGAGATACTATTGGTCTTAGTGCCGGAAAACCGGCCCAACTCTGTATTATTGGCTTTAATAACAAAATCCTGGGCATCGGTAGTTCCTATAAAATTAGAGGCAGGAGTGGTACCGGCATTCCCTGTGGCGTGCCAGTCATTGGCAGGTGGCGTATAAGGTGCTGATAAAAACTTACCGTCCTGATCTGTATAGATCGTATTTAATTGTGGTGTGATTGCTGTATCGTTACGGGAATTGGGGTATTTTGGCATTACCAGGTCATACAAAGTAAAACTACCCCCACCCAAACCACCGCCAATTTTAAATTGGTTATCGGCAGTATTCCAGGTACCATTACCCAATGCAATACTATTGCTGAACGTACCGGGACTGGCTGAACTGCCAATGGCAATATTTGAATTTCCCTTATTGTGAAATCCTGCATGATCTCCTAAAAAGATGTTCTCATTTCCATTGGAATCAAATCCTGCGAGACTTCCAATAAATACATTAGAGGTTCCCTGAGCCGAACCTCCGGAAGTATACCCAATCATGACAGTATCAACAACGTTATTTGAAAGTGATCCGGCGGAAATCCCCAGCGCAACATTACCATTTCCCCCTGAACTAATGGCCAGTACCTCATAGCCTATAGCAACGCACCCCACGCAATTGCTTTCTAAACCCGCGGTTTGTCCCATATAAATACTGCCCTCTGAAGCATCGGCCAAGCCATTTAAACCAGCTTCAAAACCAATCGAAATCTGGTTGTTGCTTGAGATTGTTCCACCAGCCAGGGAGACACTATTGGTCTTAGTGCCATAAAACCGGCCCAGCTCTGTATTATTGGCTTTAATAACAAAATCCTGTGCATCGGTAGTTCCTATAAAATTAGAGGCGGGAGTGGTACCGGCGTTACCGCTTAAATTCCAGTCGAGTAAGGACTGCGGAATCCAGGTCGTACCATTATGGCTGAACAGATTGGCGGTCGCGGTATCTACATATAAATCTCCTGCAATACCTGGTTTAGGGCCTGTCAATGGACTTCCGTTACCGGTTTGTGTAATGTTTAGGGTGGTTGCCACCGCTTTTTCATTGGTGTACACATATTGTCCAGGCGTAGCGGAGTCGTTTTCAAGCGTCGTCTCTGTTTGGTGATTTTTAACCTGCTGCGCAATATCCAGCACTGTTGATGTACCTCTTTCAGGAGTATAGGTGATGGTTCCAAGAGTCGCATCCTGCGAGATACTGGTCAGCGTTTCAAAATTAGGCACCATTGGGGAAAGATTAATGGCGTTATCCACTGCTTTTTCATCTTTATACACCAAAATTCCCGTTGCCGGATCGAATGTGGCGGTCGTCAGGGTTTCGTTTTGGGTGATTAAGGATTTGATATTCAAAACATTCGAAACTCCTTTTTCGTCTACATAGGTAATCGTTCCGGCTGTGGCATCCTGCGAAATACTGGTCAGGGTTTCAAAATTCGGAATCATAGCAGCGAGATTGATGGAATTGTCGATCCCTTTTTCATCTTTATAAATCAGAATTCCCGTTGCCGGATCGAATGTGGCGGCCGTCAGGGTTTCGTTTTGGGTGATTAAGGATTTTATATTTAAGACATTCGAAACTCCTTTTTCGTCTACATAGGTAATCGTTCCGGCTGTGGCGTCCTGCGAAATATTGGTCAAAGTTTCAAAATTCGGAATCATAGCCGCGAGATTGATGGAATTGTTAATTCCCTTTTCATCTTTATAAATCAGAATTCCCGTTGCCGGATCGAATGTGGCGGTCGTCAGGGTTTCGTTTTGGGTGATTAAGTTTTTAATGTTTAATACATTCGAAACTCCTTTTTCGTCTACATAAGTAATTGTTCCGG
Source organism: Flavobacterium sp. ENC (assembly GCF_020991415.1). Taxonomy (GTDB): domain Bacteria; phylum Bacteroidota; class Bacteroidia; order Flavobacteriales; family Flavobacteriaceae; genus Flavobacterium. The sequence goes on from NZ_JAJMOY010000007.1 coordinate 8,643, forward strand.
CTGTAACGTCCTGGGAAATACTGGTCAGGGTTTCAAAATTCGGAATCATGGCGGCCAGATTGATGGAATTGTTGCTTCCTTTTTCATCTTTATAAACCAAAATTCCCGTTGCCGGATCGAATGTGGCGGTCGTCAGGGTTTCATTTTGGGTGATTAAGTTTTTGATGTTTAATACATTCGAAACTCCTTTTTCGTCGACATAGGTAATCGTTCCGGCTGTAGCGTCCTGGGAAATACTGGTCAGGGTTTCAAAATTCGGAATCATCGCAGCGAGATTGATGGAGTTGTTGCTTCCTTTTTCATCTTTATAAACCAAAATTCCTGTTGCCGGATCGAATGTGGCGGTCGTCAGGGTTTCATTTTGGGTGATTAAGTTTTTGATGTTTAAGACATTCGAAACTCCTTTTTCGTCTACATAAGTAATCGTTCCCGCTGTAGCGTCCTGCGAAATACTGGTCAACGTTTCAAAATTCGGAATCATCGCAGCGACATTGACGGAGTTAGTAGTTCCTTTTTCATCTTTATAAACCAGCATTCCCGTTGCAGGATCAAAGGTTACTGAAGTTAAGGTCTCGTTTTGTGCAATTAAGGTTTTAAGGTTTAATACAGTTGAAACTCCTTTTTCGTCTACATAGGTAATCGTTCCCGCTGTAGCGTCCTGCGAAATGCTGGTCAACGTTTCAAAATTCGGAATCATCGCAGCGACATTGACGGAGTTAGTAGTTCCTTTTTCATCTTTATAAACCAGCATTCCTGTTGCAGGATCAAAGGTTACTGAAGTTAAGGTCTCGTTTTGTGCAATTAAGGTTTTAAGGTTTAATACAGTTGAAATTCCTTTTTCGTCGACATAAGTGATTGTCCCGGCTGTAACGTCCTGCGAAATGCTGGTCAGGGTTTCAAAATTCGGAACGATTGCCGCCAGATTAAGTGTATTGGCTGTTCCTTTTTCATCCGTGTACGTCAAAATGCCACTCAAAGGGTCTAAGGAAACAGAAGTCAGGGTTTCATTTTGTAAAATACTAGTAACCCAGGCAGTTCCGTTGTAGACATATACTTTACCCGTATTCAATTCCACATAGAGATCGCCGGGTAATCCACTTGAAGTTGGCGCTCCGGTACCCGTTTCGGGAGCCTTTAGTTTGTTCCATTTGTTATTAAACCAGTAATAGTAACCCGGAACGATATCAGTGCTGATTGCAGTGTTAAACACCAGCAAACTGTTTACATTTCCATTCGCTATTGTGGTTTTGTCGGTGGTCCCTTTTAAAGAAACCCTTGGAACCAATATTCCTTTGTCGGTAGCAACAACGTCGAGCTGAGACGAAGTATTGGGCAAAACAGTGCCTATACCAAGCTGACTAAAGGCAATAAAAGGGAATAGTAATAAGGGGAGTAGTAATTTTTTTTTCATGGCTTTACTTTTTTAACTTAGGAAATAGTAGGTTGAATACATAAAGATGAATTCAGAAGCAATGAGGTATTTTTTGTTAGTGACCAAATATAAGAAAATAAATACTAAATGAAAAGTGTATATTTTTCAATTGCCTGTATACTAGTTGTATATAATATTTGATAGTGATAATGGTTTCATGAATCATCCAGTTATTTAATAATAAGGCACACTTATGCATCAGAAGCATCAAAATAAAAAAAAATAGTTTAAAGTAAATCGGAATCTATCGTGAGGATTCTTACTTATAAGTTCATATCATGGTATAATAAATTCGGAATTCCCTAAATTTAAAATGGGTATTTTATAATCTTACAGCGAAATAGTACAACTTTTTTGTTTCCCTTTTTCTTTAACTTGAACAGGTAAATTATTTATTAATTAAAAAAACTGCTATGAAAATACCTAAAGAAATACGCAACGGGTTTTATATATTTTTGGGAATCGCTGTATTCTTTTTATTAATGGAAGTTTTAGGCCTTTCTCATCTCTTTTATCTCCGGTTATTAAATGTACTTTTTATTTTTTATGGTGTAAACAGGACCTTAAAAATGAATCTCGAAGAAGGCAAAAACAGCTTTGTACCGAACGCAATATCTGCCACAATAACTTCCTTTTCCGGAGTTGTATTCAGTATCATAGCATTGCTTATTTACAGTCACGCAAAAGGCGGTGATGCGTATGTAAAATCATTATCGGAAGCTTTTATGTTCGGAGGTGATCCTTCCGTTTCTACGTATGTACTTTGTTTGTTTTTTGAAGGAACGGCATCCTGTGTTATTGTGACATTAATGTTAATGTTGTACTGGAATAACAAATACAAAGCCGACTAAATTACTTCAATCGGAAAACTATAAATTTTATTTAACTGATCTTCTTGGTTTTTTTAAGTGAACCAGGAAGATTTCTATTCTTTAATTATTCCTGAACAATTATTAAACGGAAACGCATGGATTTTACTAAAAAAATGATATTGGCAGTACTATGTTGCTGTTCGGCAAATGTAATGCCGGCACAACAGAAAGAAAACAAGGTGAATTGCAAATATGTCAAAACAGCCGGCGGATATCTGATGGTGCTGCGGGAAGGTGATGATGTCCTTGCTTCGATTGAAGATCTGGTCAGAGAAAAACAGATTCCATCAGCAAATTTTACAGGAATTGGTTTTGCACAGGAAGTTACTTTTGGTTTCTATGATTTTAACGAAAAGAAATTTCATCCCAAAACATTTAACAAAGTAGAGATGGGAAGCTTAACAGGCTCAATCGCCTGGAGTGGGGCAAAGCCCTCCCTTCATATGCACGGAGTGGCCACAGATGATAAATTTACTGCTTACGGTGGGCATATTCTGGATTTAAAAGTAGGAACCGGATCTATGGAAGTTTACATAACACTGAATACGGAGAAACTGGAGCGAAAAGTAGAATATCCCCTGGGAGCCAATGTTCTTCAGTTACCGCCTTGTGTGAAGTAAACAATGAAATAAAAAAAAACCGTTAAACATAAGTCTGACGGTTTTTTAGGTTAAAAGCTAAAATCTCTTAGGCTGAAAAGGATCCGGATCATTGATATTCGGATTCTGTTTTTCTATTTCCGGATCTGAATAGCGGATCTTATTTTCTGTATCGAAATCTTTATTTTCGAAATCCGACTGTCCTTTTTCATTGATACTATCGTCATTAAAAGCGTCCCGTAGATTGGCGTTTTTCAGATCTTCATCTTCTACATCATCCAGGTCATCGATTTCATAATCATCATCGGTTTCATAATCCAGTGGGTCTTTGTTGTCATTATTTGTACGATCACTGTTTACAGCATCGTTTTCAAGGCCTGTATCTTCATTCGGTTCGTTTTTATTGGCACTATGTTCGTCCAGAGTTCTCCTGTTTGGATTATTGTCTGAATCACCGTCTTCCGGATCACGATAAAAATCATTCTGCAGGCTATTGCCCTGATTGTAGCGCTCCGGGCTATCTTCATCTTGTGCGGACTGTACGGACGAACTACTATATTTTTCACCACTATCGTTATCCTTGTTTTGATCGCGATTAAGAGGATCTGTTTTTTCGGTACTATCTGAACTTATGCGCTGTCCTTCTGAGTAAAAATCACGATCTTCCGGATCGAAATTTTCGTTGGTTGTATTTGTCATAATCTTAAAATTTATAATGTTCTTTAAGAAGCAATAGGGTGATTTCGTATTTTAAGGATTGCCTTCCCCGCCGCTGGCACCGTAAATCTGTCCTGTAGCGTAGCTGGCATCATTAGCAGCAAGCTGTACGTAAATAGATGCCAATTCAACCGGCTGTCCGGGTCTTCCCATGGGCGTTTGTGATCCAAATGCTTTAAGTTTTTCCATTGTAGCGCCTCCGCTTACCTGTAACGGCGTCCAGATAGGACCCGGAGCCACACCATTTACCCTGATTCCTTTGGGAGCAAGCTGTTTGGCCAGTGATTTAATATAATTTGTTGTAGCCGCTTTGGTCTGGGCGTAGTCATATAAATCTTCGGTAGGGGCATACGCCTGTACAGAACTGGTTCCTATTATAGAGGCACCGGGTTTCAGATAGGGAAGAGCCGCCTTGATAATCCAGAAAGGTGCATAAATATTGGTTTTCATGGTCCAGTCGAATTCCTCTGTTGAAATATCCAAAATAGAGGCATGTGTCTGCTGTCTGGCAGCATTATTAACTACAATATCAAGTCCGCCAAGTGCCTTTGCAGCCTGCTCGACCAACGATTTGCAGAATTCCTCGTTACGTAAATCTCCCGGAATTGCGATTGCCTTGCGGCCTTCAGCTTTTATAAGTTCAATTACTTCTCTTGCATCTTCCTCTTCGGTCGGATAGTAATTTATAGCGACGTCAGCACCTTCCCTTGCATACGCTATGGCTGCAGCCCTGCCCATTCCGGAATCTCCTCCCGTAATCAATGCTTTACGGCCTTTTAACCGGCCTGTGCCTTTATAGCTTTTCTCGCCATGATCCGGCCTCGGATCCATTTTACTCACAAGACCCGGCCAGGGTTGTGATTGTTCTTTAAAGGGAGGTCTCGGATATTTTGTAGAAGGATCTTCAGGTCCATTCGACATCGGAAATTCATCTATGACAAAACCATTGGCCATAATCGGATTAAATGCTGCTGTTGCAAATACCGCTCCCATACCGGTAAGGGCAGAGCGACGGGTTATTTTATTTTGGATCTCCATAATACTTAAATTTTGAATTCTTTAAAAATGTAATATGAGGGTAGCTATTTTTTCTAGTACAAATAACTTCCCTGATCTTTTCCTTCAAGCGCAGTAAAGAATTCGCTGTCCATATAGTTGGATGCTTCCCCCCAGCATGAAAGCTGATCCTTTTTAGACTGATACACCTGTTCAATATGATTGCGTTCGTAAGCTTCCATATACATTGGGGAATCTTTCGATATTTTTACCTGTTGCTCGTTGTTTGCGTAATTAGCTGTTTTCATGTTGCAATGTCTTAAGATTTATATTTTTTAGAAATAATCTGATTTTGTTTCTTAGTTTATTTAATGAGAAGTTTTTAAGGACTACTGTTTTCTTTGGTCTTCAATTTTTATAATAAAAGATTTATTAAAAAACGTATAGTACTAAAACTCAAATCAAATTTAGAAAGACAACATTTTAAATTTTTACACAATTTCAGCGAATAGTTGTTTAATTTTCAGTCTGTTGCAAGCAATAGAGCGCTGAAACTAATTGTTGGATTGTCGGTACAATCATTCCTTGTTTCCACATATTACTTCAATGTGGCAGGATATTCCCTTATTCGACACACAGTTTAATACCCATACAGAATTTCCCGGTTTTCTTATACCTTGGATTTCCATTTTAATTGAAGACGGGGAATGTTTATTAAAAAAGGAAAAAAACTGTATTGAACATTTGCATTAAAAATAAGCAATCATAAAAAAGATAAAATGAGAACAACACACACAGTACTAACCTTGCTTGTTACTATTGCAGGTTTTTTATCCGGACACGGACAGGTTCAGAAAGAGGGATTAATTTTCCATTATTCAGTAATGGATGCTTTGCGAAATGGTGTTTATAAAGGAGATATTACGGTAAAAACACTTAAAAGCAAAGGAGATTTTGGTATAGGTACTTATAACTTCCTTGATGGTGAAATGATCGTTTTGGACGGGATATTTTATCGGATACCCTCTACTGGAAAGGTGACAAAAGCAGAAACGGAAAGAGAAGTTCCATTTACCTGTTTAGCGGTATTTAGTTCAGACCAGGAATATGAAATTAGCGGTATTAAGACTATTGAGGCACTTCAAAACGAAGTACAAAAGAGACTTCCTTCTTCCAATAAACCGTATGCCCTGCGTATTGAATGCTCTTTTGATTCCATCCTAGTAGGTGGCGCAGAAAAAGTGCAGGAAAAAGATACCACAGGTTTGGCAGAATTGATGAAAACAAGGCCTTTGTACAAAAAAGAGCATATTTCAGGAACGATGGTGGGATTCTATACGCCGCCTTCTTTTTCGGCGATTGATTTATCCCCTTTTCATTTTCATTTTATTTCCGCTGATAAAACATTTGGAGGACATTTGATTTCGGGAGTTTTATCTGCTGCAAAAATAAAAATCAGTATTGACGAAAAATCAGGCTACGAGATTATGCTGCCAAAAAACAGTACAACTTTCGATAAACCCTGGCCGCAACAGCATGCGAGGAGTTCGTACTAAAGAACCATAATATACATCAGGTTAAGTAAATTGAACACATAAAATGAAAAATTTAAAATTATCTATAGCGACAGTCGCTGTAACTGCCCTGCTGACCAGTAGCGCAATAGCACAAAATAGTAAAGAAATACAGCATATAAAATTTGAAAATCTCGGATGGGAGCAGTTGGGAGATAAACTGCAACGCAAATATGTATACGGAGAACAGGGAATGCTGGCGCTGTTTAAGATGGATAAAGGAGCTAAAGTCCCTTTGCACCAGCATCCGAATGAGCAGACTTCCTATATTACAAAAGGCAGTGTAAAAGTACACATGCAGGGCAAAGATTATATTGTGAAAGCCGGAGAAGTACTTATAATACCGGGTAATATACCACACCAGTTTGAATGCCTTGAAGACGGAACACTGGATATTGATTTTTTTGCCCCGCCCCGTAAAGACTGGATCGAGGGTACGGCCAGTTATTTTGGAAAGAAATAAATCATGGACGAAATCGTATGCTAAGAACTTTTAGGATAAATAGGTACGGTTTAGTATTGTTATTAGTAATTATTACCCGTTGGGTGTAATTCAAAACTGGTGTCAGGCTGAGCGGAGTCGAAGCCCTTTTCATGCAAAAAAGCCTTCGACTCCGCTCAGGGTGACATTCATTTCTATAAGAATAAAAATATTTTATTCAAATTTATAATGTTTATGATCAAATCAGCGTTTCAGTACATTACACCCAACGCGTTAATTACTATTTATTTCTATGAATATCAGCCTTGAAGGCAATCAGAAAGAAGCTGTATTTGAAATTATATCAACATCACTCCAATAACTAATCCAGAATTTTAAACAAAAAATCTTCAATAAACTGATTGGTAAACTCTGAGTTGTTCTTTGAGGAGACATCGGTTAGTTTGGGCAAATTGACACTAAAGTACTGTTGATGATGGGAAGTCTCAATCAGCGTCGTACTTAAGGAACGGGGATATTTATATTTTGAATTGTAGGCAGTTATGACTTCTGCTATTTTTCCACACAAATCCTTATATGGCTTAAAAACCTCATTTTTATTGATTTCTGTAACTTCCTTCACTAAATACACCTTACTGCTTTCTGCAATAACAATCTGATTCAGTAATTTTTTATTATAATCAAACTGACTGGTGCTTTCTGCAAATTCGTGCGTCAGTAAATGCACAATTATTTTTAATCTTTCTTTTTTGTCTACTACGTTTTCAAGTTTAAACGTCACTAAAAATTCCATATAACACCAATACCAATTGAGAATATAGAGCAAAAGCCTGTGCTTATTTTCAAAATAACGGTAAATGGTTGCTTCCGTGCTGTTTATTTCCAGGGCCAGTTTCTTAAAAGTAAATTGTTCAAAGCCTAAGGCATAAATAAGGTCGATGGATTTTTTGACCATTAATTTACCTACTTCGCTGCTTTCAGGATTTCGCAGGAATATCTTTTCGTTTATATCAAATTTTAATTGAAATTCCATAGGGATAACTGTTTCAGCAAATGTAATAAAGATTTATTGTTTGATAGTAATACTATTATTAAAATTTATTTATAATAGTATTACTATCATTAAAAATAGTTTTATTACTTTTATGCTCAAATTAAAATTAAGAGCAGATGTTAATCAATACTAAAATTCCGATTTCCTATCTTTTCAATAAAGTGAAGTATGAAGTTATCTTCGTATTAATTATTGCGGTGTTAGTGCATTATATCACCACGCAGTTTGAAAATCTCATTCCCGAAATGCCAATCACCATACCGGCCTTTATCGGAACGGCCATTTCTGTGTTGCTTTCTTTCAAACTCAATCAGTCCTATGATCGTTGGTGGGAAGCCCGTAAAATCTGGGGCAGTATCGTAAATGACAGCCGTAGTTTTGTACTGCAATTGCAATCCTTTGTAGCAGCAGAAAATCAGAATGAAATCAGGGAAATTGCTTTCAGGCATATTGCCTGGTGTTATAGCCTGGGGCAAAGTTTACGTGACCTTAATCCTGTTGAGAATCTGGAGTACTTTATTTCTAAAGAAGACATAGGAGAAATAGAAAAACAAAGCAACAAGCCATTAGCCCTTTTACAGCTGAATACACTTCAGATATTGGCCTTAAAAGAAAAAAGGGCCATGAGTATTTTTTCACAAATTCAATTAAACAATACGTTGGTTAATTTTTCAAATGCTATGGGAATGGCAGAGCGTATTAAAGGCACCATTTTCCCCATTACCTATCGTATTTTTTTACATATCTTCATTTACATTTTTATCGTTACGCTTTCGATTGCCCTGCGAGATATAGAAAGTTATTTTGAAATTCCACTGCTGCTAACGATTTCAACAATGTTTTTTCTTCTGGAAAAATCGGCAACACATATGCAGGATCCTTTTAGAAACCGTCCGACAGATACTCCGGTAACCGCAATTGCAAGAACTATTGAAATAAATATCAAACAGTTATTAAAAGAAACAGAAGTTCCAAAACCACTTCAGCCGGAAAATTTTTATTTATCATAAACTTTTAAAACCAATACAAAATGAAAACATTAACAAAAGAAATGCAGGCTGCTATTACACCAGCAAAAGCTTTGGAACTATTAAAAGAAGGAAACCAAAGGTTTGTAAGCAACCTGAAAATAAATCGTAATCTGCTGCAGCAGGCCAATGAAACGTCAGACGGGCAGCATCCTTTTGCTGTAATCCTGAGTTGTATCGACAGCAGGACTTCTGCAGAATTGATATTTGATCAGGGACTTGGAGATGTTTTTAGTGTGCGTATTGCCGGAAATATTATCAATGAGGACATTTTAGGCAGTATGGAATTTGGCTGTAAAGTAGCTGGTTCCAAAATTATCGTAGTATTAGGGCACACCAAATGCGGAGCTGTAAAAGGGGCCTGCGATCATGTTGAAATGGGGAACTTAACAGCACTGCTGACAAAAATACGCCCGGCGGTAGACGATGAGACTGAAACCAAAGAAAACCGTAATTCAGGCAATCCTGTTTTTGTGGAGAATGTATCCAAAATTAATGTGAAGCGTACCGTAAAATCAATATTGGAACGCAGTCCAATCCTAAAAGAAATGATTGAGAAAGGAGAAATTGGAATTGTGGGAGGTACGCATGATATTACAACCGGCGAGGTAACATTTTATGATGAAAATTTTGGATTGTAATTCCGATAATTAGTAAAAAAGCTAAACTGAAGAGTTTAGTTTTTTTTTACAGTACTTATTAGGTATAGGAACTACACTTTTTTAGTGCGTTCTGTTTATCATTTTTAGACAGAAGACTTCAGATTATCACCATCTTTAAAGTGCAGTCTTCTGAAAACAAAACCGGATAAGATGGTTAAAAAGCCAACTACCAGAAAGGTATAGCGAAAAGCATTGTGAATTTCATTGTGAATGAGTTTTACATCGCCCTGAAAAATTTTAAGAACCAATAACCCGAAAGCAATACCAAAACCGATAGCCAACTGCTGATTTACCGAAACCAGTGAGTTCCCGCTGCTGGTGTGATATACGCGCAAGTCGGCAATAGAAATGGAATTCATGGAAGTAAACTGTATCGAGTTAAAGAAACCCAATACGGCGATAATCGGAACATACCAGTAAATTGATGTATGTATAGACGGAAGGGCCAGGGCGCAAATCAGGGCACCAATAATAAATGTATTGACCATTAAGGTTTTCCGGTATCCAAAAGTATTCAGAATTTTAATGACAGCCGATTTCCCAAACATAGCCGTTAGGGCCATCGGAGCTACAATCCATCCCGAGGTAACTGCCGACTCTCTGTACGCAATCTGAATCATCATGGGCAGTAGTAAGGGAATTGAACTAAAACCCAGACGGGTGGCCAGATTTCCAATAATGCCTACCCGAAAGGTTCTTACCTGAAATAAATTCAAAGGAAAAAGAGGATTATTGTCCGTCACGGCATGACGATAATACCAGTACAGCATCATAAAGCCAGCCATAAATAAGGCCAGCACCGGGGAAACCTGAACCGTGTTGCCAAATAATTCAAGCGCAACAGACAAAAGGAGTGAGGCTGCAGCAAAAATGAGAAAACCTTTTAAATCGAAATCAATTAACGGAGATTTGTAATCCGGCATATATTTCAGGCTTAGGATGACGCCAATAATTCCAAAAGGGATATTAATAAGAAAGATCCAGTGCCAGGATAAATAATCGACCATATAACCACCAACCAAAGGACCTAATACCGGACCGATCAATGCCGGAATAATGGCAAAATTCATCGCTTGCAGCAATTCTTTTTTCGGAAATGTCCTGATGAGCGCCAGTTTTCCAACAGGAGTCATCAAACTTCCGCCGATTCCCTGCAACACACGGGCAAAAACCAGATGAGTCAGATTTTGCGAAAGTGCGCAAAACAATGACCCAAGGCTAAATAAAAATAAAGCAAAAATAAATATTTTTCGGGTCCCGAATTTATCCGATAAAAAGCCACTGACAGGCATAAAAAGTGCCAGCGTCAAAACATAACTGATAATGGCATTCTGCATTTCCAGTGGAGATTCGTTCAGATCTCTGGCAATTGAAGTGATCGATGTATTCAGAATGGTGGAGTCCAGCATCTGCATAAAAATAGCGGTAGCCAGAATTACCGGTAATATTTTTTTGGTAGTTTCCTTGTCCTGTTCCGCAGCAGTTGCATTCATATTTATAAGGCTTTACACATTTTTTATTTTGAATAGTATGTTGATAACGTAGTGCGTTTCTAAGATCAGAAAGTATTGGGTTTACTTACATATTTATTGCTTTTAATAAAAAAACGCCAGGGCAAAAAGGCATCTTCTTTCGCATAGGCAACACCAACACGCGGTACAGCAGCAATCTGATCGGTGGTGTATTGTATCTGATGATCTTCAATCCAGATTTCCTCGCCTGTTAAATCTTTTTCATTAAAAGAACGATTGATTCCCAAAGCTTTGGCAGCACTGCCGGGCCCGGAAGTGATAGCAGCATTCGTAACAGGCATACTGCGTCTGCGTTCCATTATTTCTTTACCGATCAGCGGTTCTACGGCTCGAATCAGTACCGCATGCGGTTCGCCTTCAACAGAACTGACTACATTAAAAAGATGGTGGATTCCATAACAAAGGTAAACATACGAAAGACCTCCCTGGCCATAAAGTGTTTCTGTCCGGTTGGTACGGCGTCCGCCATAGGCATGAGAGGCTTTGTCCTGTTCACCGAAATAAGCTTCAGTTTCTACAATTATCCCTGCCGTAATTTCTCCTTCAACCTGTGTATACAACACTTTTCCCAAAAGATCCTGCGCCAGGAAAATGACGTCCCGGTTTAAATAGTAGTCAAATTGAAGTTTCAAATTAATTATTTTTAGAAGCAGAGGTTAAAATATTGTTTGTAAAATTAAATAAGATTTTACAATTTTAAGAATTATTCCTCGTCATTATTGATTTTTTTACTTCAACAGTAACTTTATCGTTATGTCGTGAAGCGGTCGACTTTACTTCCGTTTTTTTATCTGAAGTTCTCGCACTTGAAACATTATTTTTATGATTTGAAGTAGTCATAAGTACATTTTTAAAATTACTGTACTACAAATGTAAAGATTAACGAGGCGTTGGTATTATAAAATTGCGTGTTGGTAATTGTATTATTATCAGTTTATTAGGTTTTAAAATATAGGAAAGCAGGTAGGAAGCTATACCATTAACCCGGATAACATTGAACTATTTGATATTGAACCCATTCTCTTTTAAGGCTTCAGCAACTTTAATAACTACTTCCGATCTGTGTTTGCCATCTGTAACGGTCCGGTCGGTCTGGACCCAGTAACGGATAATGATTTGGATGGTACTGCCTGTAATGCCGGATACAACCGCAGAATTAGAATAGCCTTTGTCTACCACGGCAGTATCTGTTTTCATGACGTTGGTAATAATTTCAATTGCCTTTCTGTAATCCGAACCATATTCCAGGCCTATCGTAAAGTCCTGCAGCAGGAATCCCTCGCTGTTGAAATTGACCAGTGTGTTTTTAATTAAAAGGGCATTGGGGATATAAATGTTCTTGCTGTCGCTTTTTATCTGCGTATCACGAAGGTTAAGGGCGACCACTTTGCCTTTCACGCCATTGCTTTCGATAATGTCCCCTACGGAAAAAGGTCTTTTGAAAGCCAGCAGTATTCCGGCCAGGAAATTTTCACCAATATCCTTCAGCGCAAAACCAATTACAAATGCCGATATCCCTGCACCCGCCAGTACACTCTGGGCTACTCCGGTAAGGCCAATTACACGAAACATAAACAAAAAACCTATAACAATAAGCAGGGCTTTTATCAGATTGGCAATAAAAGTAGCCAGCAGCGGATCGTGCATTTTTGTTTTTAACCGGCGGTCTGCAAATACTTTGACACGGGCAGCAATGAACCACGAGATCAGGACCACCAGTATGGCTAATAAAATTTTGGGTGTGATATCGACAAGGCCGTAGTAGTAGCCTTCAACGTGTTTGAAAATGTCGCGCAAAAATTCTTCCATAATTATTGTTTAAAGCTAAATACGTAAGGTTACCTGTTACCCCGAAAATGATATTTTCAAAAAAAACAGGTATCCTTATACTTTAATGTATTCTTATTTTAAAATTAAAAACTCTGCGTATCAAAAATATTACAGGATCATCCGTATGTTTTATATAATCATTACTTCAATAAAGGGGAATACAGCAATGCTGGGAAATAAAAAAACCATTAGTTCTCACTAATGGTTTTTTGCAAGGAGCATTTTAAAATGCCTATATAACGGATTGTTTGTTTTAAATATTTTGTTGCTAAGATTTTTAAAAATCTTTACAGCGAACTGACGTCATCGGAATTCTCTTTTGCAACATTATCATAGCTGCTAAAATCATTTGAGGATTCACTGTCTGTATATTTTGGATCTTCGCCCCAATTTAATAATTGTTCACGTATTGTTCTGTAGGCACAATAAAGACGTTCACCTTGTAGTTCCATGTAGTTTTCCGGGTTTGTTGGGTTTGCAGTGTTCATGATTTCAATTTTTAGAGAATGAGTAATTGATAGTAGCTGTACAGTTTTAAACTTTTTTAAACTTTGGCTAAATTAGAAATACAAGGGGCTCAAATAGTTATATAATTTTCGACAATAGTTATGTAATTATCAGTTCCTTAGTTTTTTATGTGAAAGTTTTAAGGTGCCAAATTCAAAAAAATAATCAGGTACAGACTATTTTTCCAGGATTTCTTTTCTAAACAGCACCCCCCAGTCCAAAATTTCGTCCAGTAATTTTTTCATAGTCATTCCAAGCGGTGTAAGCGAATATTCGACCGTTACCGGCATGCTGTCATGAAGGGTACGGGTAATTATTTTATTGGTTTCTAAGGCCTTTAATTCCTGAGACAGCATCTTTGGTGAGATATCTGAAATATCCCTTTGTATTTCGCCAAAGCGTTTGTTGCCGTGCGTTAAAGAAATAATGATGGGCAAACGCCATTTCCCCTGGATAACTTCCAGCGTATCTCTCGCAATCATTAACCTATATTGGCAAACGTCCTCTTTTTGGCTCATAAGTATTTGATTTAAAGTGTACTCACCTGAAGGTAACTACTTACTCAAGGGTAACTACTATATATTGTATAGCAAACTTAGGTAATTTTGTTATAATAATAACAATTAAAAAATAAAATATGAGCAATACAACAACCTGGGTAATAGACCCATTGCACTCCGAAGTTTTTTTTAAAATCAGGCACTTAGTGATTTCTACAGTAACCGGTTCGTTCAAAAAATTTGAAGGGAACATTATTACCGAAGGATCGGATTTTAACAACGCAAAAGTGTCCATTGTGATTGACGTAAAAAGTATCGATACCAATCAGCCGCAACGCGACGAGCATTTACAAAACGGTGATTTTTTTGATGCTGATGCCTATCCGCAAATCACTTTTCAATCCACATCACTTGTAAACACCGAAGGAAGTGCTTATAAAATGACCGGTGATCTGACTTTGAAAGGGGTCACAAAACCCATTGAACTTAGTGTAGAATACGGTGGCTCTGAAAAGGATGGGCAGGGCAATGTAAAACATGGCTTTGAAGTGACGGGAATCGTGAACCGAAAAGAGTTTGGGATGACCTGGAATAAAATTACCGATTCAGGAGGTTTGGGATTAAGTGAAGATATCAAACTGATTGCCAATATCCAGGTGGGACAGGCAGCGGAATAAATAAACCGCAGCTTTTGCAAGTGTATCGAAATACACGCCCCATAAAAAATGCGTAAATGCAGATAGAACTGCCTCCAAATAGTGTCTCACTTTTTGGGGGCATTTTTTTGTTCTTAAAATATGGTGAAGCTTTTAAAAGTTTATCCATCTTCCCAATCCTTTTTAAGCTTTATTAAAGTTAAGTTGTTGTAATACGTAAAAGAATAACCAATTATTACATTGATGCTGTCAGTTATTTAAAGTAAGCTGTTTTTAAGGGAGTGTAAAATTACTTTTGTTTCTATAAGGTAAAAATTTTCTTACCAGAAAGAGCTGGGTTTTTATTTTATCATTTAGAAAGTATTATTAAATCGCTCATATTATGAAAACAGTTTTAAAAAATCAAATTAATTTCAGGTCAGTTTGTTGTGTAATAACGGCCTGCCTTTTAGTTACCGGAATAACTTCCTGTAGAAAAGATGACCCCAAAGAGCAGCGGAATGTTGTTAAAGTTTCGGACTTCACTCCAAATGCCACATTTGTGGTAAACAACGCGGAGGAAAATATGCCTGTCTGGGTACATGGAAATAAGGAGTCGAAGTCAATCATTTTAGTGATGCACGGCGGACCGGGATCGGATGTTCTCGATTTCAGGATGTATCAGGATGGTCTGGCATTTAAGAAAATAGAAGTCGATTATCAGGTCGCGTATTGGCAGCAGCGTGCATCCGGACAATCGAAAGGTTCTGATAATTCAAAATATTATACAATAGATCAGTATGTAGATGATGCTGATAAGGTAGTTGATCAGCTTAGAAAAAACTATCCGGAAAAAAAGATCGTATTGTTTGCGCACAGTTGGGGAGGCATGCTTTCGGCTTCGTATCTAAAAGACGAGAAACGCAGAAATAAAATTGCCGGCTGGATTGATGCTGCCGGAGCGCATAACGGAACGACCCTGCTTCAAACGACAACGGATGATATTAATGCAGAGGCTGATGCACGTATAGCAGCCGGAAAAGATGCTGAAACCTGGAAAGAGATAAAGGAAGCCGTGAAAGAACAACCGGAAAAGGTTAATAGCCTGGCGTATCTTGTAACATCCGAAATCCCCGAAGTTGTCATAAAAGTAAACAATGCAGATTTTAAATTTACCAGTCGTGCAGATTCAAGTAATCCGCCTTTGTTCAAAGAAATAGTGAAAAGAGACAATAATCCATTTTTGGCAGACATAAAAATGCCCTGTCTGGTGCTTTGGGGGAAATATGATTTTGCTGTCTCCAGAACGTATCAGAAAGAGTTCCTGAAAAATATAGGATCGAAAGACGTGACCAATGTTGATTTTAATGCTTCAGGACATTATATGATGTTTCATGAACCTGATTTGTTTGCCAGGTCCGTGATTGATTTTATGGGTAAATACAAATTATAACGGGACCATTGTAATTCAAATACTAAAAATTAAAACAGGAAGTGATGAGAACTAATATTTTAAAATTAATGATGATCAGTATTTCTCTTTTCCTTGTAAGTTGTAACAAGGATGATGATAAGGATAGAGAAAAAAATTATACCTTATCAGAAGTACAGGCAATAGCAAGAATTACAGGCAATCAAAGCAGCAACATTGTAGTGGTAAATATGCAGGGAGGACTGTCATATGAATTAAACGATACAGCACAAATGATTGATTTTGCAGACGCCAAAAATGCATTGTGGGTAGATGTTCAGCAAATACAAACCTTAAATCCGGACTGGTTTAATAAGGATATATCATTTGCTGAAGCAAAAACAAAGGCCAGTACTAATGCAGAAAATGTAGATAAAGTGGTAAGTTATTATAAAAGTAGAGGAAAGACCGTTTGTCTGGTAGGAGTTTCTTATGGTGCTTTTGTAGCACAGGATTACATTGCCCGATATGGTACTTCAAAAATTAGTAAGGCCTTAATTGTTGCCGGAAGATTAGAAATGGAAAATGAATTTTGGGAAAAATTCAGCGAAGGATATGATGGCGAATATGTGTATGGAGCAGATGGAAAAGTTACCTGTACATTTATAGAAAATAAAACAGCCAAAGACCGAAATTTAGGAAGGCTGGCCGCTGCTTTAGGCTGCAAAAGATTTACGACATTATGGGAGAACGTCAACGGACTGGATAAAATAATGTATTATTACGGTACTAAAGATGAAAAAGTGGGGAATTTCACTGCGGAAGAGATAAAATTTTTAGTATCAAAAAAAGTGCAGTTATTTAGTGTACCGGAAGGAAACCATGATGACACGTCCGTTGCAGGAGTTTCAAAATTAAAGGAATACTTTCAAATACCATAAGCACATTTTGTTGTTTGGACAGAAAATAATTTCGGAGCTGTTCCGTAAACTTTGAAGACCTGCATACAAATTGTGGATACATTTATTTTAAAATTAAAAAGAAGCTGTGGAAACTATTTCACAGCTTTTTTTGTCCTGAAAGTGCTGAATTAAAAATCGTTATATACTTTAAGTTAACCAATTGATGCAGATTACTATTTTATGTATATTTAGGTTTTCATTTATAAAGGAGAAATTATCATGAAAAATGGAACTGATTATTTTAAATTTGGATTAAGGCACTATAACTGCTGGTTCATGCTTTTATTTATTGGCTTATGCGCTTCGTGTACACCAAAGGTTTATCAAAAAAACGATTATACTTTTTATGACCAGACTTTCATACTTGATGCTTCATCGGGATTGCGAACGGACGGGGTTTACGTTTTAGACCATATCCGGACAGAGGAGAACGGAGGTACAGTCAGACAGCCAAAAGAACATCGTTTCTATAAATTTTACAGTACCGGACAATGTAATTTAACCCTGGATCCTTCCGGTGTAATCAAAACCAAAACAGACTACAGCGAAGCCGTCAGTAAGGATTTCACACTAAAAAAGAATACACTTTTTGAAGGATACTATAGGCTGGAAAACAATAGAATTATCATACAAAGCATAGTGGTGCCCCGAAAACAATTTGAATATAAATACGGCTATCTGGAGCAGGACAATCTGATACTCGTTCAGGCAACAACGGAAGGCAAAGGAAAATTTGACGATCGATATTTTACGGGCTTCTATAAGGAATACTATGTTTTTATGCCATTAGATATAAAAAAGGAAAGCGAACCACAATGGTAGTTCGAATAACAGGAGGGGACTAACATAATAAACGGCACTATAATATGGAAATAAAAATAACCCGATCTGCCAGATCTTTTTTCAGCATCAAAACCAAAACGGGTTTACTGCTGTTATTGTTTTTAACTGTAAATTGTACCGGCAGGGAACCGGCCTTTACAATAAAAGGAGATCCTTCGCTTACCAAAGAAATCAAAGTAAATGTTGAAGTCATCAGAGACAAGGGCAAAACGATTTCAACTGTTTATTGCAATGGCGTGAGCTACGAATTTGATAATCAGAATGTATTGCGTTATGTAATTTATGTGTCTTACAAAAACAGTTTTTTCTATAGTGTTGCATTTGATAACCTTCATGGCAAAATAAAAGGCGAACCCTTAAATGAGATTGTAATTACTAAAAAGGAAGGGTACATTAGTGGTTTATACCGGCCTCTCAAAGAAAGTGATACGGTCGGAGGTACTCCTTTACAGCCATCAAGCCTGTTTTTTAGCAATACAGTTCATAGGGATAAGCAAAAAGAAAAATTCACCGGTTTTTATAAAAATAAATAACAGCAACCCCATCTGAATGTGTGGTTTATCGTCTATTAATTACAGTAATACAGGAATAATGAAAAATACTATATTTATCTATATTGCAATACCATTTTTATTTGCTTCGTGCAAAGAAAATGCCTCCGACAAAGTTACCAAAAGAGAAGAATCAGTACTAAACGAAAGTACGATTCCCAATTCTTCTTCAGAAGAAGTTCCGCCAGCTTCCATAGCCGATTGTAAACAGGGCGAGTATTTGGTGTTTGAAGGAGAAACCTTTGCATCCTATACGGAAGACAAAATGAGAGGCAAAGGTATTGTCTCTTTTACTCTGGATATAAACGACAGGCTGACGATCTTAAATGAGGACAATACCACTTTTGGGGAAATGGTACTGAATGAAGACATGACTTATTTTACACTGACGATGCCTAAAAAGGTGGTGGCGCGAAAAGTGGTGCCTAATGCTGATTTTGCCGCTTTTGAGTTTGATTCCGAAAATGTAAATACCGATAAAGAGTATCTTTTTATTTATGTGAACAAAGAAAAGAGAAAAGTAAAAAAGACCGGTCTTAAGTTTACCTTTTCAACCTGGGAAGATTACATTAAAAAACAAACAGTACAACTGAAGGATTGTAATTTGCTTACAGATGCACAAGGCAAACCAAATCCGAAAAGTAAAGGATTGGCTTTTACGGTAACGGCCATTACAGGCGATGAGATCAAAATCAAATCCGTTAAGGACTGTTCCGGGGAAGAGGGTTCTTTTCGGGATATGCAGGGAAAAGTAAAACTGAAATCAGCGGATGTATTACTGGTAGACTTTGCTGTTTGTAATTAAAGAATAATTTTTTCACTCTTTTTTAATTGAAAGATTGTCGGTATTCCAGCGGGGAAAGGTTTGTTTTTAACTTGAATAATTTATTGAAAGAAGATTGATGCTCAAACCCTAATTCATAGGCAATTTCACCAATGGTCAGCCGGGTCGTCGATATTTTTTCTTTTGCTTTTTCAATTAATTTTGCGTGAATGTGCTGCTGTGCATTCTGACCCGTAAGGCTGCGCAGCATGTCGCTTAAGTAACCGGGTGAAATTTTTAAGGTCTCTGCCAGAAGCTGAACTGTCGGGATGCCGGATATCCTGTATTTTTCATGACTAAAATAAGCATCCAGAAATTCTTCCATTTTTTGCAGTAAATCACTGTTTTGGGATTTCCGGGTAATGAACTGTCTTTTATAAAAACGGTTGCTGTAGTTCAGCAGGGTTTCAATTTGTGAAATAATGACATCCTGGCTAAAATCATCAATTCTGTTTTGTAATTCTTCTTCAATGATTTTGAAAACAGAAATAATATTGACCTTCTCCTTATCTGAAAGATGCAGTGCTTCATTAACAGCGTAAGAAAAAAAGCCATATTGCTTTATTTTTTTTGCTAAAGGATACCCGGCCAAAAAATCAGGATGAAAGACTAATGTAAAACCGGAATGGTCTTCATTGTTGCTGTCATTGGCACTTACCTGATTGGGGGCTTTAAAAAATAAACCCCCGTCATCAAAATCATAATAGCCCTGACCGTATTTTAATTTTCCGGTCAGCTTCTTTTTGTAGGATATTTTATAAAAATTATAGATAAAAGAGCCGGGTAATTTCCCTGAATCTATTCCATCACCTTTAATCTCAAGCAAACTGATTAAAGGATGTAATGGCTTTGGCAATCCAAGTACCCTATGCAGCTCAGACAGCGATTCAAATTTATGCGGAATATTTTCGTCCTTTTTCATCTGGTTAATGTAACTATTTTTTTTAACGTATTCAATACTTCATCTTTCAGGTCTGGCAGTAACCAAAAAGGAATGCTTACCGGTTTAAAGCATTCATGAACCGCTCAGGGTAACGAGTGCCCGATACAATTCCTGCAGGCATAATGGCCTCTATCGTTTCCAGATCTTCTTTAGTAAGCTGTACTTTTTCAGAGGCAATGTTTTCTTCTAAATATTTGATGCGTTTGGTCCCGGGGATCGTAATGATATCTTCACCCTGTGCGAGTACCCATGCAATCGCTAACTGGGAGGGGGTGCAGTTTTTTTCAGTGGCCAAAGTGCTGATCTTTTCTACCAGCTGCAGATTTTTATAAAAGTTTTCGCCCTGATAACGGGGCATATGCATACGATTGTCTTTCAGGTCATCGGGAGTTTTAAATTCGCCACTTAAAAACCCACGGCTTAGAGGAGCATACGCAACCAGACCGATGCCAAGTTCACGAATTGCAGGGAGAACTTCTGCTTCAATATCCCGTGTCCAAAGCGAATATTCTATTTGCAGGGCGGTAATAGGATGTACTTCAGCCGCTTTTTTAATAGACGTAACAGATGCCTCAGAGAGGCCAATATAACGGACTATTCCTTTGGTCACAAGTTCAGATAAGGCACCAATAGTTTCTTCAACAGGAACGTTGGGGTCTATTCGTCCCAGCGTATATAAATCAATATAATCCGTTTTCAGGCGCTGCAGACTGTGCATAACAGCGTTTCGAATGTAGTCAGGATGTCCGCTTACCGGTCCGGGACCCGAGGGAGAAACGAACTGACCGGTTTTTACCGATAGAAAAGCGGTTTCCCTTTTCCCTTTTATAGCTTGTGCGATCAGCTGTTCATTATGCCCTGCGAGATAATAATCGGCAGTGTCTAAAAAATTATGTCCCAGTTCAAGGGCTCTTTGTATTGTGGCAACAGACCGCGCATCATCACTTTGGCCGTATGCACCTGACATTCCCATACAGCCCAAACCAACGGCAGAAACCATCGGACCGTTTTTTCCTAATTCCCGTTTCATTTTTTTTTCTTTTAAATTAATAAGGAACAAAGGTCAATAGAAGTCTCTTATAAGATTTAGTCTAATTGAGGGATTATTTGTCCAAAATGAGAAAGCATTAAAAATCGGGTACTGGTGAATGTATTCTATAGAGACCCGCAAGTTGTATGGCAATCGCTTATGACTACGGATTACTTTTTAATGAAACGAATTTCTACACTTCAAATGAGCATTGTACTACCTTTTAATTCCATTTTAATATGCAGTACCCCGAATCAGGTGTATGATCGTTGTCTTTGAGCAGTATTTAGAAGCCTAATTTTTTTTACTCTTCAAAGTTTACCTGAAATAAAAAATCTGCGCCAAGCCCCATTAGCCTTCGCGCAGATTTCAGTTAGCACTCCCATTTAAGCAGGCTATCTATTCATAATTTAGTAGTGTCAAGTAAAATATCAAATATCAATATCAAATATCCAACATGTAATATCCAACATCTAATATCCAACATCCAATTATCCAATTATCCAATTATCTAATTATCAAATTATCCAACACCCAAAACTCTATTTTTTCTCCTCATTATTCAGTTCATCATCGAAATCAGGTGCTTCCCCTTTAAATTTGTGTGTGTCCACATCATAATTTTCATCGTTTGTCAAAACGGTATCATGATCTTTATACTGATGTTTTCTCATGTCATTTCTGTCAGTTCGATTCTCAGTATTGTTCTTAGTATTGTCCGGATTTTGATTATTCGTTTTCATAATAGTTCCTTTTAAAGTTTTACTAAAATTACTTAAATCGCAGGACAACAGGGTTATATAATCGTATCCTAAAGTTATAAGATACCACTGTTCAAAACAATCTGCTTGTGAAATAAGGAACTAACGGATATTTAATCCATTTAAGCTTTGAAACCAACCACCTTTTCAAAACGCCCGTGATTACTAACCGAAACATTTTGTCGGTTAGGAGAGGGGTCAGCAGATAAAAATGGAATTCCATGTTGATCTTTGGCAACATTCTTTTTTTCAATTTCAATTACCGTATCCCACTGCGCCGGATGGTTAACCGCTATGGTATGCAGGTACTCCTTATCAATAAAGGTTTGAGTATAATAAACCGTTCCTAAGCAGCTCACTTTTCCCGAAATGGAATTATTACTTTCGGACACCAGGCTGCAGACCAGCTTTTGAGGAATATACGCCCTGATTTTTGTTTGTCGGTTGTAAATTTTATACGCCGCTTCCTTCATGCTCCAAAGGATCCAGACCCTGATTTCAGGATTTAAAGCCTTTGTTATAAGAGCTTGTTCCTCAACAGTAAAAAGTTTTTCCAAAAAACCTTTGCGCTGCCAGTTGCTTTCCTGACGGGATTGCAGGATATCAATCACATCATTGCCGATCATTTTGCGGCCAGTTTGGTTTCAATAATTTCTACTGCGGTTTTTACATCCAGCATGCGTTCCATATCGGTATTGTCGATAACGACATCAAAAGTCTCTTCAATATCGAGGACAATATCCACCAGATTGGCGGAGTTGATACTAAGATCGTTGATAAAATCGGTCTCTTCCGTAAGGTTGTCAAAAGCTTCCGTATTGGTCGTGTAAGGCTTGATAATCGCTTTTAGCTTCAGTATAAGTTCTTGTTTGTTCATAGTGTTATTTTTGAAATTTTTTAAAGAGGATACAGGCATTCACATCGCCAAAACCAAAACTCGCCTTGGCAATTATAGTAGAAGTCCTTTCCAGTGTCTGCAAAGGGATTTTTGAAGCATCGATAAGTGCTGTAATTTCAGGATGAAGATCATCGCAATTGGTATTTCCAAAGATAAAATCTTCGTGAAGCTGCAAAACTGTGGCCACGCTTTCTATACTTCCTGCTGCGCTAAGGCAGTGACCTGTGAGGCTTTTCAAGGAATTGATGTACGGAAAATCGGCACCGTTTCGTCCTAAAGCTTTCGTCCAGTTCTCAATTTCCAGACTGTCCTTGGTAGTGGCGGTAAGATGGCCGTTGATGGCATCTACATCCGTTCCTGATATTCCGGCATTTTGGAGGGCAGTCGTAATACATCTTTGCACGGCAGTACTGTTGGGTGCCGTCATACTGCCGTTGCCGCGCTGTCCGCCGGAGTTGACATGCCCGCCCAGTATTTCGGCATAGATAGTGGCACCGCGCTCCAGGGCACTGTCCAGCTCTTCGACCACTAAAGCACCGGCACCGCTGCCCGGGACAAATCCCGCCGCCGAAGCACTCATGGGGCGCGAACCGTCTTCGGGAGTATCATTGTATTTGGAACTGCAGACACGCAAAGCATCAAATCCCGCCCAGATGTAAGGGCCGCTGTCTCCGGTACTTCCGGCCAGTATCCGTTTTGCCTGTCCCGATTGTATACGGTCGTACGCCATTAGGATCGCTTCGGTACCGGTAGAGCAGGCAGAAGAATTCGTAGTCACCTGATTTCCCAGTCCGAGTTTGCCGCCCAGATAGGCACTTACGCCACTGTTCATGGTTTGGGCTACAACGGTGCTGCCCAGCCTGCGCGTCTGCAAGTCGTCTATTTTATAAATACTTTCGCGAAATTTATCAATTCCCGAAGTGCCGGATCCAAAAACAGTTCCGTTGTCCCAATCGGGTTCTTCGTTTTTTTCTATGGGCAATCCGGCATTTTGCCAGGCTCCAATACCGGCTATCACACCATATAAAATACCGCTGCTGTTGAAGCCGCGAAGTTCCAGTTCTGTAAAATACTGCGCTTTAAGTTCTTCCGAAATCTGTGGCTGGCCGGCGATCTGGCAGGAAAACTGCAGCTCCTGCAATTGGGCATCATGGCGTATGCCTGAAATTCCGTTTTTCAGGGCATGCGTAAACGCGGCAATGCCAACGCCGTTTGGGGCTGCCACGCCAAGACCTGTTATGACAACACGTTTTTTCATAATTTTGTCGTAATCATGCCGGCAATAATACCTTTGCAGACTTCCTGTCCGGCTTCGTTTTTCATAATCGCTTCACATTTGAGCTTGCCAAATCTGAAAAATATTTTCGTAGAAGTGACCGTTACTTTTTCATTGGGATAGACGGGTTTCAGAAACTGCATATCCGCCGAGGTAAACGCCACTACCGTATCTTTTTTCAATTCATTTCCCAGTAAATAAATACCCAGGCAAACCATCCCGATCTGGGCCATCGTTTCCGTCAGGATCACACCCGGGGTTACGGGATTATCTTTAAAGTGTCCTTTATAGAAATCAAGGTCTTCGTGGTACGTATAGGTTCCTGTAATGCTGTTTTCATCTGCCTGAAGCAGTTCATCGACAAATAAGAAGGGCTTACTGTAAGGCAGTTGCGCGATAATATTTTGTAGTTCCATGTTTGTTTTTAAAAAGTAATTACCATTGCAGTAAAACACGTTGTGCCGAAAATCCGGGCCCAAAACTGAGCATCATGCCTTTTTCCCCGGCTTGCGGCTTATTCTCCATAATGCGTTCTAAAACATACAG
This sequence comes from Flavobacterium sp. ENC, assembly GCF_020991415.1. GTDB lineage: Bacteria > Bacteroidota > Bacteroidia > Flavobacteriales > Flavobacteriaceae > Flavobacterium. The sequence continues at coordinate 33,067 of NZ_JAJMOY010000007.1, forward strand.
CACCGTGGCGCTCGACATATTGCCGTATTCTTTCAGTACTGCTTTCGTATCGTCAATATTTTTGCCCAGTCCGGCGAAGAGGGCTTCTACGGTGGTGACAATTTTTTTGCCGCCGGGATGAAAAATCATATGATCCAGATCATTAATCTCCAGCTTGTTTTTTTGCAGGAAAGGATGAATAATGTCGCCAAAATGGGCAGCAATGGTATCGGGGACTTCAATATCCAGTACCATCTGCAAGCCGCTGTTGGTCACTTTAAAACCCATCATATGTTCGGCTTCATAAAAATGATACATTTCCTCATCGATGATCTCCGGACCTTCATCTTCTTCATAGGAAGATAGCAGACAGCAGGCAGCACCATCACCGAAGATAGCGGCACTTACAATGTTGGGCATCGAAAAATCATTCAGCTGGAAAGTAGCCGTTGGCGATTCTACCGCTATCACGGCAGCGCGTTTTCCGGGATTGGCCTTGAGAAAGTTTTTGGCATAGATAATACCCGATATTCCCGCGGCACAGCCCATTTCGGTAACGGGCAGACGTACAATATCCTGTCGCAGGTTCATTTTGTTGATCAGGTAAGCATCCAGCGATGGAATCATGATTCCGGTGCAGCTTACGGTAATAATATAGTCCAGTGTTTTCGGATCCCAATTCGCTTGGGTAAGGGCTTTTTCAAGCACCTTTTCGCCCAGCAGTATCATTTCACGGCTGTAAATATCGTTTTTCTCTTCAAAGGAGGTTGCCGTAAAGACCTCGGTGGGCTCCATGATCGAGTAGCGTTTATCCACCGCCGCACCTTCAAATATCTTTTTTACTTTCTTGATAAAACGTTCTTCATGTCCAAAGAGCCAGGCATCCAGAAAAGGAAGGATTTCTGCCGTGGTACGGGAATATTGGGGCAGCTGTTTGGCCACTGTTGTTATTTTTACACTCATTTTTTAGCAATTATCCATTGGTAGCGGAAAGCCCACTTCCAGTTTATGGTATAGTTTTTTACATTTAATTTTTTCGAGAATGCTATCAGTTCGTTTTTCTTAAAACCTCTTAATATGGATACCTGTCCATCTTCCCGCGACATGCGGTTCAGCCTGAACACAAAACCAATCAGTTCAAAAAGCCGGTAAGCCATTTTGCTGCGATGCAGGTCGTTGACCACTATGCCCATTGCTGCATTGGTATTAAAGATACGCATGATATGGGTGATCTGCTCATTGGTAAAGTGGTGCAGGGTGAGCGTACACAAAACAATATCGTACGAAAGGGACTTAAATTCTTCACTGAAAATATCAATACAGATATATTCAATATTCGGAAATTCAGCAGATAGTGATTGGGCGTAGCGTATCGTAAAAGCATTGGCATCGATACCAATCAGTTTAAAATTAAGTGCATTGGCAGCACCGTATTGCGCCAGCATACGCAGCATATCGCCATTACCGCAGCCCACATCAGCAATTATGATGGGTTCGGCACTATTCTTTTTTTTCAGTAATGCTTTTGTACCGTTCAGGGTCAGTTTGTTGCCGCCCAATAAACGGTTGATCCGGGCAATCTGATCCAGCGCAGCGCGTAATTCTTCACCCGTAAGCGTAAAATCATCCATGATCTCGGTTTCCTGTGTTCTGTATTCGGTGTTTATGGCCATTTAATTGATTACTATAGGTTTACCATGCGTTTGTTTAATAATGGATGGAAGCAGTGCCGGAAAGGAAGCTACGACCGAAACAAGGACACCGGCTGTTTTTTTATGACGTAAAATGCCGGCCAGCACGCGTCCCATCGACAAACGTCTGCCAAAATTCATGTTCCATTTTTGGGTATACGTTTTTTCCAGCCGTTCGCGTGAAATCGTTCCGGCATGAAATTCCAGTACGAGTTCTGCCGCTATTTTGGCACTGTGTAAGGCCATGGCCATTCCGTTGCCGCATAACGGATGAATAAGGCCGGCTGTATCCCCAATCATAAGGATATGGTTTTCTACCGGCTGTTTCCTGTCGAATGATATCTGACTGATCGTGATGGGTTTTTCAAAAAGAAGGTGGCTGTTTTCAAATACGGCCTTAAGCTGCCAGTTTTTATACAGGACATTTCGCTGATAGTCTTCTATGTTTTTATATTTTTTGAAAGTGGCATAATCCGCCAGATAACAAATATTAATAGTATTGTTTTCTACTTTGGAAACGCCGCAATAGCCTCCGCTAAAGTTGTGCAAAGCGACAAGATCATCCGGAAAATTACCCGAATAATGCCCTTTAACCGCCAGCCACGAAGATTTTTTATGAATAAAATCCCTGGATAACACCTGATCCATATTGGAACGTTTGCCATATGCCCCCAAAACAATTGCAGCGGACAAAACCTGAGTTGAGGTACTCACCCGGAAGATATCATCCTGAAAAGCAATAGCAGTAACAGTTTCCTCTATTATTTTGCAGCCGTTGGCTTTTGCTTTTTCGTACAGAAAATGATCCAGCGCATAACGGCTTACCCCAAAACCGCCAAGAGGAAGTGTGGCTGTTGCTGTTTTTCCGTCCTGTGTGGTAAATTCAAATTTAGAAATACGGGTGGGCTGTAAAACCGAAACATCGGCACCAAGCCATTGCAGGTAAGGGAGGATTTCATTGGAAATATATTCGCCGCAAACCTTATGTCTCGGATAGCCGGATTTTTCGACAAGCGTCACCTGCAGTCCCTGAGCGGACAAGTGAATAGCACTGGCCAAACCTGCCAGGCCGCCGCCAATAATAAGTACATCCGTGTTTATTTCCATACAAGCAAGTTAGATATAAATCTACTATTATAAGACAGACTGAGCCTCTTTTTTCAATTTCGAATCACAAAAAAAAGAGGTTTAATAAAAAAAAAAAATTTTTAATCAATCCTTCTGCCCAAACCTAAATTTAGATTTTAGTACCGCAGACGGGTTATAGTATTATTGTTAAATGTTATAAAATTTCCGGATAAGATTTAGGCCTTTTTGATGGTATAGAGTACCAACATCATCCGCGATTAGGACAAAAAGGTGATCATCTGGCGAATGAAAAATACTGGCCGACCATTTTAGTGGCGCAAAATCCGACAATGATACAGGCACTAGTACCTTAAAATTCTAAGCATTCGGAAGGCGTATTTTAAAAGGCTATTAGCTATATTTGGACTTTACTATACCGTATGACAAAAGGATTTAAAAAAGCAGTTCGGCAAATACATTTATGGCTCGGTTTAGCATCGGGACTCATTGTTTTGATCATTAGTATCACGGGTTTTTTGTATGTTTTTGAAGAAGAAATCCGCGAGGTGGCACAACAGGAATACCTTCACGTGCCTGTTCAGCAAAAAACTTTTATAGGGCTTACCGCTATACTTAAGAGTTACCAGCGTCTGGAGCCCAAACAGAAAATAACGGCTTTAAAAGTAAACAAGGAAGAAGCTAACGCAACCGTTCAGATTTCGACCAAAAAGAAAAAGACCTACTACTTTAATCCGTACGATGGAAGTCTGGTCAATGAAAAAGGCGCAGACTGGCTCAATACGGTTTTGGAAATACACCGTACGCTTTTATTAGGCGAGGCGGGGGAATTCATTCAGGGCTGGTCGGTGGTGATTTTCCTTCTCATGCTGATTACGGGACTTATTTTATGGTTTCCGAATCAAATGCGTCTGGTCAGGCAGTCGCTTCAGATAAAATGGAGCGGCTCCTTTAAAAGGGTCAACTACGACCTGCACCAGGTGTTGGGCTTTTATGCTGCTGTTGTGTTGTTGCTCATTGCGTTTTCAGGACTCTATTTTAAATTTGAGACGGCCAAAAAAGCGGTGAATGTCATGACCCGAACCACTCTAAGTAAAGGAACAGCAGCCGTACCTCCGGCAAAAACAGATTCGACGACCATTCCGGTCCGATACAACAAAATTTATGAAACGGTGAACGCCCAATATCCGGGAGCCTCTTCCATTAGTTTTTCAGTTCGGAAAACGGGTGAACTCCGGGTGCGAATGACCTATCCCAACCAATGGGCAAGTGCCAGAAAGCAGAACAGTATTTTTTTCGACGGAAAAACAGGAGCGTTATTACGAACCAAATTGTACAAAGACAACAATGCCGCAGATGTATACGAGGCGAGCAATCATGATCTGCATACCGGCAGTTTCTTCGGACTGGCGGGTAAAATACTGTGGAGCCTGGTCAGCCTGATTGGTGCCTCCCTTCCGGTAACAGGATTTATCATCTGGTGGAAAAAAGGAAAGAAATCTAAAGGAAAAAAAGTGAAAAAACGGAAAGCGTAGGAATGTTTGTTGCGTCTTAGGCCCTGTTTCCCGTATTGAAATGCCGCAGGATTTGTTTCGGTGCCGCGATCACCTGACTGCGGACAGGGTCAAACCACCTGACTTCTTTGGTCACTATTGCACAGCATTCGTTTTTGGAATTGAAAAAGCAGCTTTCCATCAGGATTTTGTCGGCGATGTAACACTGTTTCATTTCCACGAAAAAGGACTCGGTAAACATCAGGTCTTTGTAAGGAACCAGCTGATGATGGCCTTCCTGCAAACCCAGCTGCAGCGCCTTGAGCCGCTCTTTCGAAAATCCGTTGGCAAACAAAAAATGATCCAGTAAACGGAGCGTGTACGAAATGTAAGCCGTACTTTCCATGACCATGCTGTCATTGACATCTTCTCCGGAAACAACATAATTTTTACAGATCATATAAAAGTAGTTTAGGGGTTGAAAAAAAAAGAGGCCAGCCTGACGACTGGCCTCAGGGCAATATTTATTTAACCAATAAAAAATTGTAAGAAACTTTTATTTTGTCCGCAATTTTTTTACGCACCAGGCTTGGTATTTCGATACCGTAATCTTCCGGTTTCACGTCAAAAGAACCCATCGCAATAACACCGTTGGCGGCTTTCGAAATTTTCACGGTCACCGCTATCGGTTTTGTTTTTCCGTGAATGGTCAGATCTCCTTTTAGCGTAAAATTTTTATCAGTACCGGTCACCTTCGAAAGGTCAAAATCCTCTATTTTACCTTTTAAGGTAGCTTTTGAAAATTTTTCTGATTCCATGTAATTTTCGTTGAAATGTTCCTCCATTAAGGCCACCTTAAAACGAAACCCTTTGATAAGGACCAAAGCCGCGAAATCCCCGGTAGAAGTCTCTAAAACCGCAGAGACACTTTTGTTTTCGGCAGCCACTTCTTCATTGGAAGGCGTGGAAGCCTGAAATTTGATACTTCCTGTTTTGGTGATCAGCTTTTGTGCCAGCGCAGTTGCAGGTACAACAGTAATCACCAGTAAAAGGAAGAAAAAAAGAACTGTTTTTTTCATGATGATTAATTTTCTTTAAGTCCGTCCGTATTCCATTTCACAATCACATCGATATTGGCCTGAGACATTCTTCCACCCTGAGGCATAATGCCCTGCTGGCCATTCTGCAGCTGAATTCGGTTTAACAAACCGGCATTTTCAACCGCAGCTTTCACCTCTGCATACGTAGTCAGAGGCCTGAAAGAAGCCGATCTTCCGCTTTGGTGACAGCTGACACAATTCGCATCTATAATCGCTTTTGCATTTTTACTATAGCTAAAAGCAACTGTAGGATCCGGATTAGGTGTTCCGGTTGGGGGTGGCGTAGCGATATCTTCATAGGTATCAGAACTGCTGCAGCTCGTAAAAGCTGCCAGCAGCAGAGTAAGGGCTATTAGTTTTTTCATAGTTGTTGTTTTTATTTGTGGTTAAGGGTTATGAGTTATGAGTTATGAGTTTGAGGGTAGATTTTAAGTGTTAGGCGTTTGTAAAATCTCTCATTGTAACATTATCAAATCATCCAATCATCCAATTATCAAATTCTCCCATTATCAAATTATCTAATTCTCCAATCGTCCAATCATCCAATTATCCAATTATCCAATTATCAAATTCTCCCATTATCAAATTCTCCAATCATCCAATCATCCCATTATCAAATTATCAAATTATCCAATTCTTAAAACACCCTATACAGGTTAAATCCGAAAAAGAAATCCCCTTTGCCCCAGTCGCCGGAGGCATTGGTCAGGTAACCGCTCTCGCTCATTGCTTGTGAATTGGTGAAGATCAGCTGAAAGACATGCCCGCCGGTTTCTACATCCAGACCAACTGACAATGGGTTTTTGTAAAAGTCAGGGGTGTCAAAGTTGTGCATGTACTCTAAGTTCACCGATAATCTTTTGGTGATTTTATAACGTCCTCCGCCGCCAAAAGAAAACTGATTGTCGTTTTCGATGGCCGGATTATACAGGTTTTTATGAATGAAGGACGGCACTAACTCTAACGAAAGTTTTTCACTTACTTTTCTGGAAACCAGCAATTGCTGTACATACGTCATACGATGTTTGAATTCCAGTCCCGGATACTGATCCTTTTCCAAAAAAGTATTGATATCGGCCACACTGTATCCGACAATATCTACGGGGAAATTAGCATCTTGTCGTGCCATTCGGTATTTCACGCCGGTTTCGTACATTTTGTTAAGGGTATGCCTGGAGAGACTTACCGATAACCAGTCGGTCACACCATAAATACCACCCAGTTTTGTGGTTGCGTTATCAAGACCAAAAAAACTGTCAAAACCGTCTTTAACGGTACCAAAACGGTGAGAGACTACAAAATAAAATTCTTTTTTTGCCGCCATTTTGGTCGTTTGCAAAGTAACCAGCTGTAAAGCCTTAAAAGTGGCTGTCGAATAGGTAGGTTCTACCTGAGTCGAATCGAGATCCTTTAGCAGATCATCCTGCGAATAGGCCATGGTAGCCAGAAAAAGGCAGATTGGGACTAAATATTTCTTCATAATTACAATAATTGTGGGGGTTAATTAAGGGTACACTGGTCGAGTTTCACTTCCTGAAAAAGTTCATCATAACCGATACATTTGCCTTTAACGGTTACTTTATGATCGAGCTGTTTTTCTTTTATTTTTCGGGTAAACAGGCAGAAAACAGTATTTTCGAGCGTGATTACCGAATCCGTTTCTTTGGTGACGGTACCCGTGATGGCAATGGTTTTATTGAGATACAGGGCATCCGCTTTTTTCGGATCAGCGTTGTATTCTTCCAGTAATTTTCCGGCTGTAATACTAAAATCAGGACTTTCTGCAGCTATATTGCGGGCTTCCTTAAACAGAAATCCGTAATAAAAATAAATACCCGCCGAAGCCACGATCAGTACGGCCGCGATGATAAATAGGATTCTTTTTCTTTTCATAATGATGCTTTAATTTTCAGGTAGAAGTAAGGCTCTTTTATTTCAAACGAGCCCGGTAAAAACCGGACTCCTTTGAGATAGAATGTTGCTGTTAATCAGTAGAAAATGCTACTGCTTAGATCGCAAGCGGCGAATCTTTCACCGGTACCGGCCAAACGCCAGGAGCAGGGAAACTGATTCCTTTATTGGCGCCTCTTACGTTGGCATCCTGTCCGAAATAATACAAAGGCCAGCCGTTGTACACTAGTTGCGATTTACCAAATACGGTAATCACAGAAAATTTAGTTTTGTCCAGAACGGAAGGCACTACAATTTTATCGGTTTCATAGATCGGCCAAACCGCATTGTTGGAGAAATCAGCTTTTGTAAAATTGTTTTTCTTGAAATTATCGTTTTTAAACGTATACAGTGTGATTCCTTTTGCATCTGTAAAATAAGTCGTTACACCATCTCCCACCGTATAATCGGATTTGTAGTTTTTACCATCATGGCCCACCAGCTGGCTTCTTACCACCAGGATCGAATAATCGGGTTTGGCAATAAACCAGACACCGCCCACACCGTCACCGGTTGTTTTACCTGCCGCTTCCGGTACATTCGTTCCGGCACCGCCATACCCGTCACCCGAAGAAAGCGGTGCATAGTAGTACAATGGCCAGCCTTTATAAGTCACTTGTTTTTTGGCAGAAGCCGTAGTGATCGTTCCAAAATCAGCTAAGTTTAGTCCGTCACCTAATTTATCAGCCGTCAGATTATCGACGTTAAAAAGAGGCCATACCGCTTCACATCCTCCGGTACAAGAAGCCTGTCCGTTGGCGTCCGTGGCAAAAAAGTACAATGATCTTCCATCCTTATCCGAAAGGTAAGAACCTAAAGTAGCACTGGTAGAAAGGGAGATTTCTTTTTTAACAACTGTCGGCGGCGTAACAGGAGGCGGCGTGTCCCCATCACTGTCACTGCTGCAGCTTACAAAAAAGGTAGTTGCCATAAGAGCAACGAATGCGAATGTAGTTTGTTTTAATTTCATGGTTTTTAAATTTTTAATTGATTTTTAAGAGTTATGAGTTTTTAGTCTCAGTCTCAGTCTCAGTTTTCAGTCTCAGATCTTTGTTCTATATTCTTTATTCTCACTTTTCACGATTATAAACTATAGACCTTTCACTTCTAACTCAAAACTCATAACCCATAACTGATAATAAAACAGCCTCCTAGCAGGTTACCCTACCAAAGAATCGATATTTTATTAAAAAAAAGTAAAAAAAGGGAAGTAAAGCTTTACAAAAGACTGAAATACAGCTTTATAAAGAAATTCTAAAACTCACATTCGGAGTTCTTTGCAGTGCGAAAGTTTCCACTTCCTCAATGGAATTGGTTAGCGAACTGATGCGGTAATATTCGCTGATTTCGTTTTTGCGGTTCAGGATATTCAGGATCGAGAGGCCTGCTTTGTACTGAATGCCATTCGCAGTTTCCCACTTGTAGGTAGCGGAAAGGTTCACCTGCGAAAAGATGTGCAGGTTGGTATTGTTGGGTTTGTTGTACACCAGTACAGGAGCAGAAGGATCTATTTGCGAAACATCGGCAGAAGTTTTGGGCCTGCCGGAAGACCATTTCGTGCCTAGGGCAATCTTAAAATTGTTTTTCTCATAAATAGCAGCCCACGACAAAGTATGCGTCAGCTCAAAATTGTTCGGAAAAGTGGGGTATTCATAATCCGGAAAATGGTAATTGTTTTTATTGTAGGTATAACTGAACCAGGTCAGGAAGTGGTTGATTTTTTTCTGAATCAGGAATTCGGTGCCCAAAACCTCATAATCGCCTGTGGTACGCACAAACTCCAATTGATTCTGGAACCCCTGGCTCGAAGTAATGATGCCGTTGACCTTTTTATAAAAATTTTCGATATCCAGCAGCCAGTCGTTTTCTTTGTAACATACATTTACCGAGACCTGCCTGCTTCGCTGAATTGGGACAGTGGTATTATTGGAGATGATCCAGCGCCTTTTTTCAATACCGAAATAATCTTTTTGCAGATCAATAATCTGTTGTGAATTCTGGCTTTTCAGTTCGCCCAGCAGTTCCATACTGACACTTTTACTGATGCCGTAGCGCAATTGCAGGCGCGGTTCTACGCTGTATTTTTTAAATTTTTCAATATAATTAATCCGCGCTCCGGCCTTCAGGGAGAGTCGGGAGAGGGTGTCGTTGTATTTTCCTTCCAGGATCAGGGCATGGGTTCTCAGGACGTCTTTGACCCTGCGGTAGAAATCCGGATTGGTCACCTGTTCTAAGTTGGTAATGCCTATTTCATTGTACTGATACCCATTGTTAAAACTAAATTTAGGAGTAAGCGTATGATTGTTTTCTACATTAAACCCATTATTGTTTACGGTATTTTCCTGAATCAGGGTCTGGTTGGCATTGGTTGTTTTCTGGTTGCCCAGCAGTTCGTACGACGAGTTGTAGATATTAATTTTAGTCGTATTAAAAGGGTTCCAGTTTCTTTTCCAGGACAGATTACCGCCATAGTTCTGCTGGCGTAGCACATTGTTTTCCGATCGGTTGATGGCATAGAAGGTGGCACTCTGAAAAACTTCCAGATTGTCTTTTATCGTAATTAAGTCCAGTACAATCTGGTCTTTGGAGCCTATTTTTTGGGCGTATTTCAGCGTAGCATCATAAAAACCGAATTTCTTGTCACTGTGATAATCCACATCGTGGTTTTGGGCAAAATCGGTAATGGTAGTGTTTTGAAATACTTTATTAAAATATTCCTTGTAGGTTGGTGTCTCTAAAAAATCAGTAATCGATTTACGGGCCGAAATTTCGATGTAACTTTTTTTCGAAAGATTGTACTTGCCGTATACATCGGCATTGATCATATTGATTCCGGCGCTGAAACTATTTTTTTCTGCGGTTTCCGGAGTGGAGGAAATCGCGACCACACTCGAAACACTTTCGCCGTAAAAAGCCGAACTTCCGTTTTTATAGATCGAAATGGTGTGTGCCAGATTCGGATTGAAAACCGAGATTAAACCAAAAAAATGTCCGGTTTGAAACATGCGTATGCCGTTCCACAAAAACAAATTCTGGTCGTGCGTACCACCTCGCACGTTGATGCTCGACACACTTTCGTCCAGACTGTTGACGCCCGGAATCTGCTGCATGGTCTGCAAGGCATCGGGTTCGATAAGCCCCGGCAGGATTCCAAATTTCTTGGGTTTGATTTCAAAGGAACCATCGGTATTTTTGGAAATGCCCGAGGCCAACACCGCACTGGCCCTGATTTCTTCGAGTTCCGTAATTTCAGGTTCCAGTACGATTTGAAGACAATTATCGGCGTTGGCATCATCCGCCGTTATTTTTTGGGTCATAAATCCGACATGACTGATCAGAAAAGCAGTAACGTCACCTTGTTCAAACTCAAAATACCCGTTAACATCCGTGGCTATCTGCGTACCATTCGGTAAGCTGATATTCGCATTTTCAATCGGTTTATGATCCGCAGCGTCAAAAACGTAACCACAGAGCAACAGAGCTGCATTTTCTTTTTTATAAATATTAATAAAGCGGTTGCCGATATTTTCAAAAGACAAATGCGTTCTTTGCGCCAGATAGTGTAGTTTCTGGTCTAACGAAAGTGATTTTTTGGGCGGAAGGCATTGCAGTCCGGCAATAAGATCTTCGGTATAATTAAAACTCACCTGATGCTGTTGCTCGATAGCAATGATGATTTTCTGAAAAGGCATGACTTTTCCTTTGTCCTGAGCAAAAAGATTCAGGACAAGGAAAAAGGGGAGAAACAAAAAATGAACTTGTTTGGGGAGCAACATTTATTTTTCGTCAAAAATTATTTTAGCGTCAGCGCCTTTTCTGGCTTCTAAATAATACGTCGTACTAATAATCTGCAAAGCTACGGTCAGGTCATTGGCCGGTAATTTTCCGGTAAACAAAGCGGTCGTATCTTTGGTATGCAATTCTATTTTAATGTTGTATTGTCTTTCGACTTCTTCCAGGAGGCTTTTGATGTTTTCCTTATAAAAACAAATCTGATGGTTCATCCATTCCGGCTGACTGGCAACAATGTTTCTGTTGACTTGTTTCCCGTTTTCAAAACTCACGCTTTGTCCGTGCGTCAGCAGGATTTGGGTGTTGGCATAATTGACCTTTACGCGTCCTTCGTAACACACCACATCAAACCTGTTTTTTCGGGCTTTCACATTAAACTGTGTTCCGAGTACCGTTACTTTTCCGAGATTGGTCTGCACTTCAAAACGGCGGCCTTTCGCTACCCTGAAATACGCTTCGCCCTGTAGTTCGAGGTGCCTGTGGTGGTCCCAGTTCCATTTTTTATAGTGTATTTCGGAACCGGAATTCAGGACTACTTCCGAGTGATCCGGTAACGAAAAGGTGGTTTTTTCTCCCAAACCAGCCGTTTGCGTCTGTGGCAGTACAAATTGCATCACCAGGGTAATCCCAAGCGCCAGTACAAAGATCGCTGCGGCACGAAACGCCCATTTTTTATAGAGTGGAACCACTTTTGGTGTTGCTTTTTTCTGACTCAAAATGTTCGACAACATCGCATTTTCGTCCAGTTCACCCACCTCCAGATGCTCGGTATACCTTTTTATCTTCTCGTATCTTTCAAAATCGGGACTTGCCTTAAATTCGGCCAGCTCTTCTTCAGTCAAATCATTGCTGAGCCATTTTGCCAATAAGCGATTTTCTTTCATTGTACTCGTATTATGTTAGTAAAACAATCGGGATTCCATTTACCCTACTTTTATAAATCTATTTCTTTACGCAGGCTTAACAAAGCCAGATGAATGCGTTTTTCTACGGCCTTGACGCTGATGTCGAGCTCCAGGGCAATTTCACTGTATTTTTTTCCGTCAATCCGGTGCATCAGAAAAGCAACGCGCTGTTTTTCGTTCAGGTTTTCAATCGCTTTCAGGAGTTTGGCCTGAAACTGTTTTTCCTCCAGCAGGTATTCGGGGTTTTCATTGGTTTTATCGAGGCCGGTAAAGTCTTTTTCATATTTCAAAACCACTTTCTGATGGGCAATGGCATTCAGGCTGCTGTTGTTGGCAATGGTGTACAGATACGACTTCGCCTTTTCGAGAGGTACCGAGGCACAGTTTTGCCAGAGCTTTACAAAAGCTTCCTGGGCGACATCTTCGGCCTGGTCGCTATTGCCAAATTTATAAAAAAGAAAATTCCGAAGCGCTTTGACGTGACTTTTAAAAAAAGTCGAAAAAACGATTTCATCACAAGTGTTGGATTGGTTTTGATCTGGCATTTCAATTTTCAATTGGTATGCTGCAAAAGTATTTGTTTTTAGTATAAGTAGGGTAAAAGCAAATAAGATTGTTCTATAGGAGTATAAATACTATTCCCTTTTGATAAATTAGTACATACCAGGGGACAGAAACCTTTGAGGACGAATTTATTAAAAAACAGTTTCTTAAATTTTATTACATTTGTAAAAATATCACTATGTTGCCTTTCCAAAAATATCTATCCATTATCCTTGTACTGTTCTTGTCTGGCTGTCAGAGCGATTCAGAAGAGCAGAACGATTATGTACAGGGAACCGTTACCAATACGTCTCCGCTTACAACCTATCTGCAAAGGGTGGCCATGGTACCCACCGTGCAGGACAATGTCATCGACGGCTCTACGTACTGTACCATAAAACTCCCGTATACCGTGACGGTCAATAGTGCTACCATTGCGGTTAACACCACGGCCGATTATCAAAAAGTAGTCGACAATATCAACGCGAACAACTACGATGATGATATTGTCAAAATCACTTTTCCGGTCACGATGGTGTACTACAACTACATTCAGAAAGTGATTCCGAACGAAACGGAATTTAAAGACCTAATCGATTACTGGAACATGTACCCGGACCTGTTGTCTAAAATCAACGGACTCAACATCAATTATCCGATTACAATCAACACCTATAACAGCGCGAATCAGATCGCCGGTTCGGTGTCGATTGCGAGCGATCAGGCCTTTTTCAATTTTATCAAAAACCTGAACGCCAGTCAGTACATCGCCCTGCAATATCCGATCTCGGTTACCGATTACAAGAATCAGACAAAAGCGATTACGAACAATTCCGACTTCGAAAACGCGATCAAATACGCGATCGATTACTGCCCCGAAAACAACATTACACCACTCGATTTCACCGCAACCCTGACCAGTGGTTCCTGGGAAATTCCGTATTATTTTGCCGATTCCGATAAAACAGCCTCTTATAGCGGGTATTCGTTTGTCTTTAAAAATGACTATTCGGTAGTCGCTACGAAAGGAGCAGCGACCGAAACAGGGCAGTGGCAAAGCACCGTACAATATGGCTTGCGGGAAGTACAGTTGACGTTTAGTTCGACAGAACTTTCCAAATTGAATACGAACTGGAAATTGTTTGAGTTCAACAATTCGTTGGTACGATTACGTAATGTGGGTAGTGGGACGAGTTATCTTTATTTTGAGAAAAAATAATTGGAACAGAGAAGAAGCTAAAGATGCTAAATATATAATAATAACAAAAAGAGAGACTCAAGGGTCTCTCTTTTTGTTATTATTGTAGCTTGTAAAAGTTTATTTTCCTTTTAATAATTTTTCCAGATATTCGATTTTATCTTTTTCGGCTTGTAATAAACGTTCGTACAGGCTTTTGATTTCGGCTACTGATTCCATTAATTTATCTAAGGGATTGAAAGTGCAATTATAATTAGTTCCGGCATTAACGATACCATTGTCGTGATACGTATTGCCAATAATATTTAAAACTGCCTCTTCCGAAAAGTTCTTAATGGCCTCCACAGTCACACCCAAAGCTTTTGCTACTTCAATTAACTTTTCTTCGTCAATCGTCTCGCTGTTTTCTATAATCGAAACCGCCTGCTGATTGGTTCCCATAGCCTGCGCCAATGCTTCCTGTTTCATGTCTTTTAGTTCGCGAATACGGCTTATTTTTCGCCCGATGTGATTTGGTTTTGTTTGTGTGCTCATAGCTCAAAGATAATAATTACGAATAAAAAAAATATAGTTTTGGTAAAATACATCATTTAGTGATGTGCTTCACTTTTCTGTTCTTGAAACAAAAGTACAATTTTTCATACAAGTTTAGTTGAAATCATGAGCGTTTTACTTTTCCGCTGTAAACCACTTAATAATTTCATTTCCAATTTTGTCATTTAAATCAGTTGTGTTTTCTTTGAAAATAGAAATTTTTCCCAGGCCACATTCATGTTGCTTGATTTTTTCTTCGTTATGCATGACATATTCGTGAATATGGTGATCCTGAAATTTTACAAAACCATCAAAATGACTTTTTTTTGCCGGATAGAGTAACATTGCTTTTGTAGACTTCCAATAATCATTATATACATACATTTGGCGTAAGTCATGTGTTGAAGGTTTGCTATAAGAAATGTTTTTCCATTTTGTATCGATGATGAATTTTTCTGATTGATGTTCGATAACAATATCAGGTCGTATTGAAATACCATTCCAAAAAGGATTTGATAGCTGACCGTAAACGTTTACATCTCTATCAGATTGTTTTAGTCTGGCCAAAATATATTCTTCCCACAAATTATTCATATCGAATAATAAAGCCAGCATATTTTCTGAACCACTTGAAATATTGGGTGCAAAATTTAAGATAATGAATTTTGAAATTGCTAACGCAGTTTCATAAGGAGCCGTTTTTCTGGTTTTAGGAATTTTAGAAAAAGTGGCTTCAGTAACCGAAATATTTTTTACCTCCGGAAAATCCAGTTGAACGGTTTTGCATTTGGAATATAAATAATTGCCTTTGGTGCATTTTTCTACAATAGCTAATGCTTTAAACAGAATTTGATGTACCAGATGATCTTTATTGTAAACCTGATGTGTGGTATAAAAACGTTCCTTATGAACTAAATTTTTACTTAGATGTCCCGAAAACTCCAGTTTGCCTTTTAATGCTTTTACGTTACTGGTTTCTTTATAATATTGCTTGATTAATCCCTGATGAATTAAGGTTTGAACTTCATTCAAAAACCATTCAAAATAAAGGTCTAGCAAATGAATGTTTTGTCTGTTGACATTTGCCTGATCGACTTTTTGTACTTTCAGTTTTTTTGTAACACGAAGCATTTCTATTAAAGCTTTTTGCCATATGGCTTCATCTTCATTGTGGTTGTCTATTTTAGGGAGGATCTCGATTGTTAGGCCATCAACCTGAATAACACCCACAAATTGTTTAAATACTACACCATTGTGTTTTAGATCAAAATACTGATAATTATGCAATGCATTTAGATTTGAAAGAGCCACAAAATGACGTTGTTCGAACTTTCCTTTTACAGGAAGAAAACTGTGTTCAAAAACTTGTATGGTATTTTCTTTTAGCATTTTTAAGCTAATAATGTTTCTATTGCATTTTTAAAATCAATCTCGTTAAAAGGAATTAATTCATATGATTTAATTAGATCAATATCATTTTTAGTATCAAAATCTGCAAATATCGATTTATCCTTGTTTTTTGAAATTTCTTTTTCTCTCACAAATCCTTTTCCCAAGACCAAACCTATTTTGCCGCAATCATTATAGAAATACTCTTGGAGTAGCGGGATAATCTCATTTTTAAAAGAATTTTCAAAATCTTCTTTAATAAAATAAGAATGCCCTAAAGTGTAATTACGATCCAACAATAATTCTATTCGCTGATTAATTTTTTTCATTATTTGAACTCTATCATAATCAGTAAAATTTTTCCTTGAGACAACTTCTGGATCAGGCATCATTTCAATAAAACAAAAACGTCTTCTTAGAGCGGTATCTAAGGCTTCTACACTTCTGTCTGCGGTGTTCATCGTTCCTACTATATAAAGATTAGAAGGAACTCCAAATTCTCTCTTGGAATAAGGTAATTTTATTTTGAGTTCATTTTTTGCTCCAAGTCTTTTATCATCCTCAATTAAGGTAATCAATTCACCAAAAATTGCAGAAACATTCCCTCTATTGATTTCATCAATAAAAATGGCATAATTACTATCTGGATCAGCTTCTGCTTTTAAGCATAGTTTTTTGAATATCCCATCTTTAATTTCAAAGTTTAATTCAGTTTCTCCATCTTCTAACTTAGGCTTAATTCCTTCTATAAAATCTTCATAGCTAAATGATTGATGAAACGTAACAAAGTCATAGTTTTTTACAATTATTCCTTCATTTCCTGTAAAGTTTTGAATAGATTCTAAAATGTCTAGTGCTTCTGGATAATATTGGTTTAATAATTCAGTATCTATAGTCCAATTTGAATCTTTGTCTTTACTAAAATATAGTGGCTCTGATCTGTCTTTTACATTAACATACGGGCAATCTAAAATGGTATGTCTTTGTAATTGTCCCCATATTGTAGGTCTTACTGTCTTTGAAGCAGATAATTTTTCTTTAATTCTGATTAATTCATGATCATAGATCTCATTAACTTTTGCAGTTTCTAAATCAAACAAAGCAATACTTATAACTTGCCACCAGCTTAATTCTGAAACTAAATTTTCAAGAAATTGATCTCTGGATAATGATGAAGCTTTAAGAGTAAATTTTTCAAAAAACTCATTTTGAAGTTTATGTGTTTTTCCAGTGCCTGGAGGACCGTATAAAATCTGATTTAAATTATCGTTGGCCATATTATTTGGAGTGTTTTTATCTGATATTGTATTACTATTTGATTTTGTTAATGAATCTATTAGCTCAAAAGTATCACTATAAACTTCTTTAACTTTTTGAATTGTATTTGGTGTAGCAATATTAAATCCTGTCCAGTCACCTAGCGCATTATTTAATTTTCTTTGCGACTTATTAATCCAAACAATTTTAATTGCTTTATCATCGTCATAGCCATTTTCTAAGTATTCATTATCTATAATAACTCCTATACCAGCCATATTTTTAGTTCCTCTTCTAACTAAAACTATGTCACCATCAAAAACTTTTTCTAAGGGATATTCACCACCTCTTGTTTTATGTTCCCCTGAACTACCTGCGCGAACTGCATTATTTCGAATAAAATCATCGTAATAATCCCTTTTATTCTGACCATCTACCATAGTGCTTACCTGACAGAAGTTTTTTTTCAGAGCAATTTGTTTTCCATTTCCTGTAAATTGACTTAAGAACAGATTAATTTCATATGGGTAACATTCCGGAAATGTTTTATTGTAGAACATAAGAAATTCTTGATATTTAGCGAGACCTAATTTATTTATTTCTTTTGTTGGATTACTTGAGTTTGGTAATATTGCTGTAGTTCTCTCGTCAATGGGTAGAAACTTTTTAGCATTTATAAGAAAAAGTGTTTGAGTAAATTTTACCACTCCTACATTTACTATCGACAAAATATCTTTAAAATTATTTTCGTTAAGATTTTTATCATTTACAATATCTGAAAATAAATCCCAAAGAATATCAACGGAAAAAGCATTTCCATTATTATCAGCGTATTTTCCTTTGTTATAAAATAGACTTTTTGTTTGCGGTGTAGGTGTCGGAAAGTACCAATCCGTCGGTAGTTTAATTTTTAGCTCAAAAACGTCAATACATAATTGGAAAACACTATTTTTTTGATTGGTAGTGTTTCTTTGAGCTAGCGTATAAATAAATGAAAAAGGATCTATTTCAGGGTATGTGTAAATAGCATGTGTTTCACCAAACACATTTTTTGCCATTTCTTTTAAATTAGTGTTTCTATTTTTTTTGTTTTGACCGATTAAGTCAATAGCTACGGTTATTGATTTAAAAAAATCAACCCAATCATATAAATTTACATTTTTAAATTCAGTCATAAAATCATCTTTTATAAAGGAAAATTATCATTAATCATTGCGGAAAATTCTTTTTCTTTCATTTTGTGTTCCTTTAAAAGTTCAACATTTTCTAAAATCTCTTCATTACTAATTATTCCGTTATTTAAAGGAAGATTTGCAATTTTATATACTGATTCAATTGGTTTTAATTTTTCTAATCTCTTTTCAAATAAATCACTAAAAGTTCCATCTGATTTTCTATTTAGTCCAATAGAATCTATAGTTTTTTTTCCTCTTCCATTTCGGTCTTTTCCTGTTGCAACATTTTTATCAAACCAAATAAGATTTGTTGGGTTTTCTTGATAAGGATTAATATAAAATGGTTTTTCCTTAGGAAGTTTACTGCTATTTATATTGGCTCTTTCTGTTATATTCTTGATTGGGAAATAATTTTTCTTATTCCTTTGATTACAAATTTTACAGCACAACATCAGATTTTTAAAATCATAGGCTAGTCTGAAATAACCAGGGTATTTAATACTTTCATTTTTTTGCACATATCCTCCTTTTGGTCTGAAATGTTCAACATCACCATAATCTAATGAAAGTATATGCTGTTCGCAGAATGCACACTTTCCATGCTGCTGCTTTATTAATTGATCTTTTATGTTTTCATGAGAGTAGATATCTCTATCGAATTCGAACTTGATTAGTCCTAGATCATATAATTTTGGAAATAGATTGTAAAGCTTACTTAGTTCAAAATTAGCCTCTGTAATTTTACAAACACCATATCTATCTTCTACTCGTGGAATTTTTCTAAATCTTTTTAACTGTATCATATTTCAAATCGATCAGTAATTTTATTTATAGCTATTAAAGTTTTTATATCAGTTAATGTTTCTCCTGTTGGTAATACATTAAAAGCATTTTCATATTTCTTTAATTCAACTTTATCCTCTTCGGTGACTTCTCTTTTTTCAATTATCTCTAAACGCTTAAACATAAATTCATCTAAGTATTTGGGAC
Source organism: Flavobacterium sp. ENC (assembly GCF_020991415.1). GTDB lineage: Bacteria > Bacteroidota > Bacteroidia > Flavobacteriales > Flavobacteriaceae > Flavobacterium. The sequence continues at coordinate 52,149 of NZ_JAJMOY010000007.1, forward strand.
GAGCATTGGGTAAATTAAAATATTCACTTTGCAAAACTTGGTCAATTCTCCAGTTATGTATTTTATGTAGGTTCTTATCAATCACAACTGAATTACCTTGTTTTTTAAATAGAAACAAATCTGCCTCTTCAGCAGATTGAACAATAAGAGGACTATGAGTTGAAACTATTATTTGACTGTTAGCATTTTGAATATCAAATTTTTTTAATAAATAAGTATAATCTCTTTGCCATTGAGGATTTAAGTGAGTATCTGGTTCGTCTAAGAGATAAAGAGTATTTGATTTTCCCGTAATAAGTAATAGCCCCATAATAGTAAGCAGCTGTTGTTCACCTTCACTTAATTCTGAGAAATCATGTTGGATAGAGGCTCCATTTTTATTTAGTGACGAACCAATTTTATAAATAATACCTATTCTATATGCTGCTTCTAAAACATCAAATATTTTTAGAACCGATCCAAAATATTCTAATAAGGAGATAGCTAATTCGTCAAAATTAAGTTTGTCAAGTATAATAAATTCATCTATTTTTTTTTCCGTTATTTCTTCTGAATCTCTATACATGGTAGGGGCAGCTTTTCCCATTTGATTATTATAGAGTATTTTAACTAATTGCTCTACTTCTCCATTTAAATTCCATATGGTTTCATAAGTATAGCCATTTGTTTCTAAATCTTCGACTCCTTTCTGTTTTCCATAAGTATAAAAAATAGGATTGCAAAGAGTTACTTGGACTAAGCTTTCTCTTTCTATTCCTGAAAATTCAGCAAAAAGCTGGTCGACATAAACTTTATAATCTGCCAGTTCTTTTATAATCCATAATACTAGAAAAAGGATTTGTCCGTAGTTTTCTTCGACATAAAAGAGCTTTCCTAAAATAGGCACCTCAGTTGAAGTTGCTTTTCTTTTTAAAGTATTTTCTCTTTTTTCTTTGTGAACTTCAAAAAGCTCCTTTATTCGTTTATTTTCTCCAGAATAATAAGCTATTATGTTTTCAGGAAAATATCCTTTATTTTTCTTAAATAAACTAAATGAGATTTCTAATTTTTCACCACCAGGTTCTTTAACATAAATATTTAAAGATTGATCTCTAGCTATTATTTCTACTTCATTATCATTACTTGTATATATTATCTCGAAATCAAAGAAAAATTTATCTGTTTTAGTGGTAAGTTGTTCTTCATTATTGGCTAAATCCAACTCTCTCATAATACAAGTTATTACTTCTAGTAGATTAGATTTTCCAAGTCCATTTTGACCAACAAGAAGAGTTATGAGAGGACTATCTTCAAACAAGAATAATTGATTATCTATGTTTTTGTATTTTGAAACCCAAAGCTTTTTAATCTTCATTTTGATTTCTTTTTAATTTCTGATTTTAGTGTTTTAATTTCTTCTAACAACTCCCTTGCATCACCGTCACTATCTAATTGCTCCGTAAGCTCGCCTTTGAACGCTTTGTGCAAGATTGACTGTGGCAAAGTATCTATTTGAGCTTTTAAACTTTTGTATTGTTCTTCAATAGTGTCGGCTTTAGTAAATACACTTTCTACTCGACGAACTATTTCTTGTTGTTCTGCTAATGAAGGCAAATTAATTTCAAATCTTTTAATTCCACCTAATGGAACTGTTAATTGTGCAGTACCAGTTGCTACGTTATGTGCTTGACTTAACATCAAATCTGATTGAAGTGAAAATTTCAGAAAACTTGATAAAATTTTATTATTATCAGGTCTTAATATTGCGATATGTCTTTGAAAACAAAATTCTTTTTCAAAATCTACAAGTAAAGGAATTCCGTAAGATCCTGTTACAGTATATAATATGTCGCCAGTTTTAGGTTTTCTACTGTCTTTCAAAGAATTAAAATATTCTTTAGGAACAAATCTTGATACTTTTTCAAATTCAAAGTATCCCTTACTAACATTTGATATTACTAAAAAAGGCACTCCTTCACTAACTTGTGGAGGGGCTTGATGGTCACCATCTGTTATCGAATTGCAAATATTATTTAAAAATTCATTTTTCCATTCGTCCAACTTTTTCGCTTTCCTCCATTCTTCAGTCAATTTCCCAGTAACCGCCTCCGTAAGCACTTTTTGACGAAAATCCTTAAGCAATAAAGGAATAGTTTTCAGACTGGTTTTTATAGCTTCCAGTTGGGCAAAAAGTCTATCTAACTTTACTACAATGCGATTTTGTTCTGCAAGTTGTGGGAGTGGAAACTCTATTTCTTTTAATATTGAAAAATGTCTACTATATCCAAGATTTGGAACTTTTAAACTTTTAAAATAATAATGGTAAAATTTAGAATTGTAAAATGCTTTTGGTTTTAAAATCTTTGTTCCATCAGCTCCAGTAGCAAAAGGAAAATCAATATATTTAACATTACGAGTGTGATCACCAAAAATAATTATTGGCAATTCTCCTTTGTAAAGTAAGTTTTCATCATTTACAAATCCTGAAATAAATTTGTCTCCTTGATCAACTACTGGAAATTGACCTTCATCAAAATAATCTTTCGATTTTAATTTTGTAAATGATCCTGATTTTTCCAATGTTTCTTCAATGCGCAGTTTTTTCCAGCCATCAAATAATTTTGGCTGTACTTCATCTATGTTTATATCTCCTCTACTTGCCATTACTGCAATTCTTTTATCATGGCATTCAATTGCTCTGTAATGCTTTGTAATTCTAATAAAGCTTCTCTAACAATATCAATAGGTTCGCCTAACTCATCAGAATTAGTCAAAGAACTGTCAGCAATTAAACCTAAATCTAAGCTATACTTCTTTTTTTCGATTTCGGCACGAGAAATACTTTGCCATCTTTCGTCTTTTATGGTTTTTCTTTTTTCATCAGAGACTAAACCATCATATTCTTTTTCTACTTTATTAAATGGTATTCCGCCAGTATATGCGAAAACAAAATCTTCAAAAGCTTTTTCGGTAAATGGGGTACGTTTACCATAATTGGGAGCATTGGTACGCATGTCATAAAACCAAACATTTTGGGTATTGTTGGTTTCTGTTTTTTCTCTGGTAAAAAATAAAACATTTGTTTTTACGCCCGCTGCATAAAAAATTCCCGTTGGTAGACGTAAAATGGTATGCAAATTACATTTATCCATTAAGTCACGACGTATCTTTTGCCCATCGCCATCTTCAAATAAAACATTATCCGGTAATACAACAGCGGCTCTAGCTTTTCCATCTTTTTTTAGGCTACGGTAAATGTGTTGTAAAAAGTTGAGTTGTTTATTACTAGTGGGGAATGTAAAATCGTCACGGGTAGGTCGTTCACCTCCTTGCTTTGTACCGAATGGAGGGTTTGCTAGAACCCCATCAAAATCTTTTAAATTTTTACCAAATTCAGTTAAGGTGTCGTTTAGATAAATGGTACTTTCCATTCCATGCAAACGAGCATTCATTAATGCTAATCTATGCGCATCAGGAACTAACTCCACACCTGAAAAAGCCTGAGTTGTCTGGAAATGTCTGTCTTTTTCAGACAAATGAAAATAACTATCTGTTTTACTTCGTAAATAGTGATCGGCAGAAATCATAAAACCAAAAGTTCCAGCTGCAGGATCTGTCCAGCGTTCACCTAATTTAGGTGCCATTAAGTCTACCATTATATTAATTAATGGGCGAGGAGTGAAGTATTGTCCGGCGCCGCTTTTCTTTTCACCTGCATTTTTTTCTAAAAGACTTTCGTAAATGTCTCCCATGACATCACGATCGTCTTCTTCGTACCAATCTAACTTATCGATAGCAGTAATTAGTGAACGAAAATTTACAGGTTTACGTAAACTTGTTGAGGCGTTGCTGTATATTTCTTTTATGCTGTTGCTTTCGGTTTTTGTACTTACAGTAGCTAAAAATTCACGGTAACGTGCAAAAGCTTCGTTGTTATCATGTTCTTTTACAAAATATTGCCATTTATATTCTTCTGGAATTTTGTCATCAAAACCTTTTACTTCACTTAATTTTAAAAAAAGAATATAGGTCAACTCATTTAAGTATTCGTGATAGGTTACACCATCATCACGTAATACATTACAAAGATTCCAGAGTTTGTTGGCTATTTCTTGTGCGCTCATTGTTTATTTATTGCGAGGAGATTCCTCAAATTATTTATTATGGTATTATTGTTTTTGTTTTTCTTTTAGACAGAGAATAATTTTATGCAGTATATAAATTTTCATTTAAAACAACTAATATGTTTTCTAAGTCATTTTCAAATATTTTATTTAAACGGGTAAATCCACCTTCATCACTAAAAGGTTTGGTATCTAAATCTGCTTTTGTAAGTACTGTTTCTACCAACAATTGTTTTTCAAAACGATCAAGCCATTTGATTTGAGTAACATTCCAGGAACGACTATTTTTTACTTTATTTACAGCGTTTTTAATACGATCTTCATGACTTATCAAATTGGTATCTAATGCCAGCGTTCTAATAAAAGAAATAATATCGGCTGCCAGATCTTCATTTTTAACCGTTTTCCAGGCTGTGGTCAAGGTAATTTCGTTGTAACCTTTTTGATCTAACAGTAGTTTTAGTTCTTTTAGTGATTTGCGATCCAGTTCAGCTGGTTTTGTACAAATGGTTTTTAAAGCTACTATTTGATTGCGATTTTCTTCAATGAATTTTTTAAATCCTTGTATGTAATCTTCTGGTTTTTCAGCTTTTCCATAACCCCGTTCTATTCCGGTAACTTCATCTAAATGCTCTGACACTAATTGCATCTTTGGCTGGTATATTTTCTTATCCAGAAAATCCCAAAGGCTGACATAATTGGCTAATACCTTTTTGATATTATCATCTTCAATTTCTAATAGATTTTCAATAAATTCTTCAGGAGAATCGCCTTTTGCCAAATACATGAACTGTTCAAGTTGACCTTGATTAATTTGTTTCTTTTTGCGCTGTAGCTTAGCTACAATTTGTTCCAATTGCTTTTTAGCACGTTCAGGTGTATCAATATATTCTAATTCTTCAATCAATTTTTGAAAAGAAATAGAAGGATTTGAAACTGTTTTCATCTGAGTGTAATTTTCCAAAGCTTCGTAAACTCTGACAGCATCATAAATTTTAAAGAATTGTTTGTCTATTTCAGGGCATAATCTCGTAGCTCTGCCTAACATTTGTTCAAATAAAATACGCGAGCGTACTCTACGTATAAATACTAAATTGACTATTTGAGGCACGTCAATACCTGTAGTTAGTAAATCTACAGTAACGACTATGTTTGGGAACTTTTCGTTTTTAAAACGTTTGGTTAAGTTTTCTACGTCGTATACTTTGCCTGTAAGCTTTTGTATGGCGTCCTGAGGGACTTCTACTCCGATAGCTTCAAATTCTTCAAAAAGCAATTGTACAATTAAATCAGCATGGCTATCACGAACAGCAAAAATTAATGTTTTTTCATCGCCCTCAGGATCTAATCTTTGAACTAAATCTTTAATTACTGCACGATTGAAGGATTCTGTTATTACCAATTTATTGAATTGCTCAATTTCAATATGTAGTTCATCTTCCAATTCTGCAAGCTCTTCAATTTGATTGGTTTCAGAATTTAATATTTTTGGTTTTTCTCCTTTTTCCCAAAGTATACCTTCTTCACTTAATTTTGTTTTAATGATATAGGGAGGTTCATGATCTGTCAGAAATCCGTCAATTACAGCTTCACGATACGAATAATTATGTACAGGTTTTCCAAAAATTTCAGTTGTATGTAACGCAGGAGTTGCCGTTAAGCCAAGTATGTAAGCATTAAAATATTCGATTACTCTTTTGTATTGCCCAACATAATCGTTCTCATCTTTAAAAGTTAAATCCTCTTCATTGATTTCTTTATCTAAATTATAGCCCCTGTGTGCTTCATCAATAATAATACAGTCATAAGTGTCAATGGGCAGTAGTTCTTTTTCAGAATAGAATAATCGTTTGACCATACTTTGCACAGTTGCAAATTGCAAACGGGTTTCAGATTCAGGAATAACATTTTTCATTTCTTCCATTTTATAAATGTTAGAGAATGTATTGATGTCTTCTACTTTATTATCCTTAAAATTCCCCAGTGCCTGACTGGCCAATAATCTTCGATCCGTTAAAAAAAGAATTCGTTTAAAACGATCTGATTTTATCATTCTGTAGGCAAAACCAATAGTGGTTCTTGTTTTTCCTGTTCCGGTGGCCATGACCAGAAGAGAACGTTTATCATCCGGATTATTGATGATCTTATTTTCAACCGCTTTTATAGCATCTATCTGGTAATAACGTAAGCCTAATCCGTTTTTATTTTGTAAATAATCATAATCACTTTCTTCTAATCGGGCGTTTGCTTTTTCAACATCCCTGGAAAATTGTTCTACAATTCCCTCCGGTGAAAACCAGCCTCTTAAAGGATAAGCTTTATTACGATCTTTTCTGATATCCAAAAACCAGATTCCACTTTTGGTTTTAATCTGCTCCAGGTATGTTCTGCCATTTGTAGAAAATAAAAATGGAGCTTTAAATGCGTTCCATTCTCCCAGAGTTTTAAAGTCTGATGAAAGTTCTAATCGCTCCGCATAAATTTTGGACTGGCGTAAATCTGTTGAAATATCAGTTGAATATTTTTTTGCTTCGACAATACCATATAGTTCAGTTCCGACAAAAAGAGCGTAATCAGCCCATTTACCATTACAAGGCCATTCGGCAATAGCTTTATTTTTGCCTTTTTCAGGAAGTGTTCTATTGTTTTTGTAATTTATTAAAATTGAATCACAGTCCCAGCCAGCATCAACTAATTGTTTGTCTATTAGTAATAATCTTGTATCTGCTTCGTCAAGATTAATATTATTTGCATTTTGATTTGATTTTTCTTTTCTCCTGGAGATGATATCCGGGGTAGCATTAAAAGAAGCTATTTTGGACTGGTAATCGATAACCTCTTTTGACAGTTTACTTAATTCATTATTAAGGGCGTCAATTGTTATTTTATGGTCATTTTCAGGAAGTAAGTAATCTTCTGTTTCTAAAAGAGTGTTCTCATAGGTTCCGTGGAACCATCTGGCTAACTGATAACATTTTTTTAAAACAAATAAAGCTTCTGAATCCGTACTATTTCCATCATGAGTTGCCCTGTTTCCAGATTTTCTAACAGCATGAAATAAGTCTTTTACAACTTCCGGAATGCAATTATTGTAAAACAATTGATTAATTCGCTCTAGCTGATTTCCATCAAAGGGTCCCAGACTTTCAAATTGCCAAATTAAATTTGCCATTTTTTCAGAAAACAAACGAGATTTAGCCAAGGATGAGCTTGGATCAATGTAATATAACTTTTCAGATAATTCACTGATTGTGAATAGCTCTGGATAGTTGGTTTGTAAAAATGAAAATTTTGATGTCATCTGATTTTTTCTGTTTTTGACCTGAAAGTAATTAATTGTGTAATATAAATAAGGTCAATGTACAAACATACAGAAAATGATTTAAAACTAGATACGGGAAACCATATTGTATTAAGAAATATCTTTCTTAATTTTTCACCATTACCTATTTATTATTATCAATATTGGATAGTAAATTTGTAATTGTGACAAAATAAAAAACAAAATCAAATTTGTCACGTTTTTTTTGTGACAAATTAATAATTGAAATTTTTTTTGTCACAGTTTTTGTGACAAAGTATAAATTGTAATTAAATTTGTCACAAGAATGAATTGTAAAATCAAATAAGCAACGGGATGAAAAAAGATAAAAATATTGGTGCATTATTGGGTATACAACAAGAAGAAATGGCCATGCTGTTGCGGGTTACGCGCAGCCAATGGGCGATGTATGTATCAGGACAGCGCGGTCTTCCAACGGAGGCGCAACTAAAACTGGCTGAAATGTTCGCTTTTATAGCTCAATTAGATAAAAAAGAGAAAGTTGAATTACCGTCGGCAAAGCACCAAGGATCAAAGAAAAACAATTTCTGGGAAGGCAAGCTGATTGATAACCAGCTCAATCAGGCCCGTGTAGCGGCGATACTCAAAAAGCATAAGAATAAATATGAGCAGGCAATGGTAGCCTGGCAGCTCAGTAATTTTCTGGCCACTAAAGAACAGGAAACCAAATGGGAGCAAGAACTTTTGCAGCACATTAAAAACATGGCAGAAGGGGTTATGCAGAAAAATGTCCTGGAATTGCAGGAGCAGTACGAATTTAAACTTCGGTTATTGCAGCACGAGGAAGTGTTGCTGAAAGACAAAGTAAACGCTAAATAAAAAACATAAAATATAAAAATCGATGCAGCATTCCGGATAATTTGGTGTAGTTGCGGATATATTAATTATGATACTAATGACAGAATAAAACTTAATCTAAAAGGAATGAGCCCGATATTTTATCGGGCTCATTATTATCAAACTTAATTATAAATTTGTCTAAACTTTTGGGTACAGTCTAAAATGCTGTCTTTTTATTTCTTACATCCAAGTGTATAATGATCTTAATTAAAAAGATAGTTACGTAAAAAGTCTTTTTCTAAAATTATATTTTCTTTTACAGGAGTCATAATAAAGAGATAAATCTGATTTTCATACTTGAATGAAACAATTTCAGCGTCTAAATTTTTTAATCCGTAATATTCAATAGTACTATATAGTATTTTATTGTCATCATTGTTAATCTTAAGTACGAATTTTTTAAAGTTGACAGTAAAGTTTTTTATGCTGTCATTATTTATCTGATAGTTTATTTTTGTATCGGAGAAAAAATCAATTGAATTTATTTTTTCTTTTACATCAAAAATTTTCGGACTCATCTTAACCTCAAAAAGCCCTTCATCTACTATTGAAAAATAACCGGGGGTAGGGCAGTCCGCTTTTTCATGATTTTTAAAAGTAAAGGCAGATGATACATTCCGCAGCTTAATAGTAATTAAAGAGTATTTTGACTGAATCTTAAATTGTGAGACAACAGTGTCGCTCCCTAGTGTATAACTTCCAATACAAACAGCATCTTTTTTTAATAAAGTAATGTTTTTTATAGTCATGCTTTTTTCCGGTACAAAAGTAAGATCATCATTGATGACATATTTTTTACAGCTTATAGCCAAAACTATTAGCAATATCACACAGATTATTTTCATAATAGTATTTATTAGTAATGGGTGTATCATTTCGTCAATTAATAGGCAAGTTGATAGGAGTGCGCTATTATTTCTTCTGTAGCTCTTGTAACGGCGGGAGCTGCTTCGGGCTGCAATATAGATAAAATAATTCCACCTACAAGCATCATTGTGTATCCTCCCGGTTTAAAAGCAACATCATAACCACCGTTTCGACCATTACCGTTTCGTACATTATAGTGCCATCCTACTCCATCATTTCCAAGGCTAAAGCCTTGTGAAACATTCTTGCTATCCGGATACATGTACCTCACACGATAATCTTTTGGTCTGAAATTCAAACTGTATCGTCCGAGATTAAATTGGTAATTTCTTCCTTCATCAATGCGGTTAAAGAAAGTATCATTTACTTCAAACATGCTCTGCTGTCCAATCCTAAGCCCGATGTAGGTTTTAATTTTAAGCTGATCTCCGACACCTGAATTAAATTGACCCTTTTGTCCGGTTTGATGAGTAGAAGTATATGAAAAGTCTTCTTTTCTTATATTGATGCCTTTTGTGAGCTCCACCATTTTGCTCATATTTGGTGGCGGTCCCGTACTTTTACTTTTATGACCGAATACAGATTTAAATGCATTACTTATAGAATTTCCTACCGATTTAAAATTATTGCTTAAAAAATTGCCGGCGTCTTTAAAAGCATCACTCCATTGATCTCCATTAATATTTTTTTTGAACCATTCGCTTATTCTGTAATCTTTATCAAATTGCTTCCAATCAAAACTGGAACCTGTCTCTGTTCCGGGACCAACACCGATGCTGCCCCCGCCCCCGCCGCCGCCTGGACAATCGCAGGTATCTCCGCTTAAATCGGTATTTGTCAAGGGGTTATTATATACGTAACCATACTGATTGTAATTTTGGGAATTAGTAACATCTTGTATATAGTTGTCGGCCTGAAGGAATCTGTGAAGTTTAGGATCATACAATCTTGCATTCATATTTATAAGTCCTACACTCTGCAAATGTTCATGTCCGGTATAGCCTCTGTCTAAAACCGTTAATCCATATAACGCATTTCCAGCTCCATCAGTTACTTTTAAGATACTTCCCCAGGCATCAAATAAACGTTTTTCTACTACTGAACCTGTGTCATCACTGATAGCAACTATGCTTCCCTGATAATCTCTGTGAAGATATAAAAATTGGTTGGTGCTGGTACCATTGCTTTTAACAGCGATAGGAGCATCATAACCATCACCTCCAACATAAGTTACAAATTCTACTGAACCTGTAGCAATGTTTTCTTTGATTTCCATTGTGCCATCTGCCGAATAGTGTTTTCGTAGTGGTCTTAATATTTTATTTTGCTGAAAGCCCCCATAGTACATGGTGCTTCTTTGATTATCATTATTATAAGTAAAGCTGATTTTATCAAGACCAATTTCTTCAATTTGGTTTGGTGTCTTAAGACCATTATAGGTAACGGTGAGTTTTTTAACACTCACTTCTGAAGGCTCGCCCGTTTTCTTTATTTTGACATTTGAAAACCGCAGTGTTCCTGAGCCTATTCCGTCTAATCGCAGTCTCAGAGATTTAACGCTGGCAGGAACTAAAACAGTCATTTGAATTTTACTCGAACCGTTTTGGACTGCAGAACTTGCGCTGCTGACGTATGAATAATATCCGGTTTCATTTGCATTGTATTGAAAAAGTGTCAGCTGCCCGGTAGTATTTTCTGCCGTAACATAGCCTTCAAAGGTATATTCTGTATCAACGGCATTGTCTATTTGTACTGCTGCGTCAGATTGTACATAGCAAACGCCATCAGCTGCGAGATTCATGCTAAATTTAACACCGATTCCATCAGTTGAAATACACTGGGGATTATGCGGGTTTAAGTTCCAGCCCGTTGTAAATCTCATATCATCATAAAATATACCATCTCTGCTGATAAAATAAGCTCGTGTTTCTGAACTAGGATCAATACTGGTATTCTGGTATTTTAAGACAGGATCATATTTGAAACTTCCCAGATTATTTTGTAAAATATTTCCTGACGCCGCGTATGTTTGTGCCTGCTGCAGACCTTGTTTATTTGTATATTCTGTAAGTCTTTTTATCTCATCGTATTTAAAAGATTCTATAAAATTATTAAAACCGCTGTTAGTCCTGCTGTCTAAATTATCAGTATTCTTGTCAAAAGCAGTAGTTAAGGTCAATAAATTTGCTAATGAGCCAGTTGTTTTATCAAACTGTTTACTAGTTAAGTATCCATCTGTATTGTAAGCATTGGTTGTTTTTACTCCGTTGCCGGTAATACTTTCCAGGAGCTGTCCTTTAGCATTAACTGTATTAGCCTGCCATATCACTCTGTTATTTGAATCTAAAATTTGGTATAAACTACCAAATTTATATGCATTTTTTGTTGTTACAGAGCTACTTTTACCTGCTATTTCCGCGAGTTTTGTTTCTGTTGCAACTCGGCCTATAGCATCATAAGTAAATGACTTAGTAAATTTCGAAACCCCAATTTTATTTTCTTCAACACTTATGACTCTTTTAGTATTGTCATAGGCAATTGTAGTTATGATTTTATTGGTTCCGACAGGTTCATTTTTATCTTCAAACGAAATAGTAGCGGGCAGTTTGTCACTATTGTAGGTATAGAAAGTCTCGTTATTCGTTCCGCCGCCTACTACAGTTTTTTGAATGGGTCTGCCGCTGTTGTCACGCACAATAGTTGTTTTTACATTGCCATTTTGAGAAGTATCTTCAATTAGCTCACCAAAGTCATTGTATTTATAAGTAAATATGCCTGCTGAAGGATCTATTTGTTTTGTTTTTTTCCCCCAACTGTTCTGCTCTACATTAATACTGATACCATTATAAGATGTTTTTTTTAAGTTTCCTCCCGGGAAATATTCCATATTTATATTTCCTCCAGTTGTTTCATTAGTTGAAACAACGTCTCCGACAGCATTTTTGGTTATGCTTTTAACTATTTGACCATCTGTAATAGTACTTGTCAGTCCATTGTAGGATGCCAAAACAGATCTGTTGTTAAATAATATATTTTGTGTAGGTCTGCTGTAAATATCAAATTTAGTTTCATTCCATTGTGATGGTGAAGAACCGAAGTAAGGTTCGCTGGTTTTGTAAATTCGATCATATATGTCATACAAGTAAGAGACGTAAGAGTATGTACCATTAACATCTTTTACCCCGAATTTTGTTCTTCTGCCTAAATCGTCAAATTTTTCCTCCGTAGCACTACCATCAACAGCATCAGTGGTAGCTGTAACGGTGGTTTCTGAACCTGCAGCTCCTGAATATGTATTTGTGTAGGCGTAGGATATAGTTTTATTTAACTGATCATCTTTTACTGTAAGGGGTTTAAACCAAACGTCATAGGTATAAGATTTAGATAAGCCGTACTTATTTGTTTCTTTTTTTAACATTCCGTTATTTATGTCATATTCATATGTCGTGGATAGATTATCATTATCTGTCACTTTTGTCATGAAGCGACCTGATAAATCATATTCATAACTCGTTTCTCTAGGGCTGCTGTAAGGCCCGGTAATTGTTTTTTTTGTTAGATTTCCAAAAGTATCATAATTAAAAATTTCTGAAAATGTGTCATTATCAGATGCCTGAGTTCCATAAGTATAATTTTCGCTAAACTCAAGGAGATTAGAAGCGTTATATTGATACATCTCAGCATAGCCGGATATAGTACTGCCTCTTTGTTTTGATACACCTTTGGAGTATGGCCTGTCAATTATATATGGAGTTGTCGGATTCGGATTTTCATACTCAATACCTTCCATTTCGGTCTCGATTACAGTAGAACCTTCCTTAGTGATTTTTTGAGTAAGCAGTGGGTTATTATTTTCATTATATGAAGTTGTTGTCTCAGTAGTAGTATTTTCTAAATCATTATACTGAACAATACCTGTATTCTGCAGTTTAAATACCTTATTGGACTGTAAGGCATCCTGCTCGTTTACAGGAGTATAAGAAAAAACAGATTTTGTAGTGTAACTGGATGGACTAACACTATAGGGATAAGTTAAATAGGGCAGAAAATAGCTTTCGGTTACAGCGCCTCTTTTCTTAAAGTCCCGATTGGTTACCGTACATAAAGCCGGATTGTTAGTGTCATGCCAGTTTGATTCCATTATGGATCTGAAGCCCATAAATCCTAAACCTTCATAATTGGTCACAGCACCATAGTAGCCATACAGTTTCATTTTAGAAACAGTAGCACTCTTTTTCTCGAGTTTAGTTACAATTTGAAAATCAGGAAATGCTACTATGTCAAAATAAGGATAGAGTTCTGTACCCTGACTTGGTGTGTAAATGGAATTATTATACATCTCATAAATTTGATCCAGAGGCTGATAGGATATAAATTGCTGGACACCGTTACCTGTTGTAATAGAGGTAAGTAAACGGTCTTTATTTGCATCTTTTTTCGAATTAAAAAAATGTAATTTATTATTATTTATAAATGCTATCTCAAAGCGGGGACGCTGTTTGTCGCCAGTAGGCAATGCAATTGGCAGTGCATATATATTGATGTCAGCTCTTGCAGCTGTAGTAGCTGTGGGTACATTAAAAGAAGTTGGACCCATTTCTGTGATTGCCGTAACCTGAATAGTTCCTAAGCCGGTAGAGCTGTTTACGCTGTTTTTTATAATTGTTAAATCATTCTTACCGTCATTATCGTAGTCAGTAGCAATATAATTATAGCTATTGTTGGAGTCGTTACCCATTACGGAAGTTATATTTCGCGCCTCCTTAACGAAAGAAACGCCTGTTGACATATAACGGTACCAGCCAACATTGGAATCCTGCGGTATCATAAAATCATATTTTCCGTCACCATTGTAATCTCCCATAACAATGGGTTTATTTACTATAATGGTCGAATCTGAAGCCGGGGACTGATACAACAGCACAAACAACTTATTGTCATTAACAGAATAAACCCTTACTTTTCCGGCATCAAAAATGTAGATGTCGGATTTTCCGTCTCCGTTAAAATCTGCGACATATACTTTGCTGGTAGGAAAAACATTTAAATTTCCGGCAATGTTTGCAAAGTTTGAAGTTATTCTTCTGTCTAAATTAATAAAATAAGAATTTCCAAAGTAAGTATCTGTGACACTAAGGGGCTGATTGTTTGAATCACACGGAGCTAAATACGAATAGGTGAAATTTACTTCTATAGCGATAACGTCACTTAAACCATCACCATTAAAATCACCAGTAATATAGCGTTTTGGAACGGACACCGTATGCACAGTAGGAGGCCTGTTTTGCGTGCAGCTAAGCGGATGCTCAGAATAATACGTAAATTTAGGAAAAGTGTATAATTTTTCGTCTTGCGGATATATAAAAGTGGAGGGGTCCGTAGAGTATGTTTTTAAGGATGTAACATTGGTTGTAGTATTAGTTTTTACAACGGTCCATCCTTGATTATACATTAATTTGTTATTCCAGCTTAACCAGGTAACAGGCAATATTTCTTCGAAAAGTCCCTCCTGAATAGCAAGACCCATATTTGGAATGGTCTGAGCTCCGGTATTGGCACTAATACCTGAAAAGAGCCAGTATTTCGCTTTTGCACTTGATCCTGTAGTAGGATAAAGAATAAAATCCATATTTCCATCGCCATCAAAATCTCCGGATACAGCGGAAGCATTTGTTGAAGATGCATTTTCAACATTTAACACATTTGGATTAGTGACATAAGAAATAGCCGTATCTGTATTGTTATATGAAAACACCGTAGGATTATAACTTTTGGTGTTGTCACCGCTTTTTTCTGTAATTGAAAATATTCGGTCGTATTTTTCCGAAGTTTGTGCCATTGCATATTCCAGCACATAACTTCTGTAACCTACATTATTACTTTTTGATTTGATTTCCTTTAACCGATTTACCCTTTTAACAAGCAGACCCCCTACATAGTAGTCTTCAAATCTGTTTTTTGCTTCATAGGTAAATTGAATTTCATTGATTGGTGTAGTAGTTGTTTTTGTTCCATATTTTATGGAAGCGATCTCTAAAAGGTTATTTGACAGGCTGTAATTGTAGCTGATGCGGATACCTTGGGCATTTTCCCAATAGGTAACGGACCATTCCGTAATGGATCGGGAATCTGTTGAATTGCCATAATATGCTTTAGAACCATCAGGGTATTCTACAAGAAAATAGGCAGGGCCAAAATTAGCTCCATTGGGATGAACACCGTATGACGTCACTTTTAAATTCGAAAAGTTCTCCGTTTCATATACAGTTCCATTTAGTCCGTACGTTTCGGGAGGCCCGTTTTTTATGATCAGTCGCTGACCGTCTATTGCAAAACGATCCAGTATATTAAAATCGACGGCATCGATTTTCTCGTCGTGAAATTTAGTGGCCGGAATCCTTGAGATTGTGGATATCCCGGAGATATTCCAGCCATATCCTGCAGGACCGTTTCCTCCCTGGCTATTGTAGGACAAACTGATTTCAGGCACAACCCCATTAATGCCGGGAGGTGCTGCAATAGGAATAGAGTAAGAAGCTCCTCCTGATAAACTTACAGACAAATCACCATCAGTGATGCCGGGATCCCGTTGTACTCCCGTAGGATTTACTTGTGCAAAAGTAAAAAGACTTAAACTAAAAAATAAAACTGAAAAGTAGAATTGTTTCATATTATTATTGTTTAATAATTTTTATTGTTTTTTGTTGGCCATTTCTATAGGATAGCGTAACAAGATATACTCCGGTAGGAAAGGTTCTAAATGATATAGTCTGAGTGTTTATAGCATTCAGGTTCCTATAGGAAGCGACTGCTTGTCCACTCATTTCAATCACCTGTATTGAAACCACCTGATTTTCATCAATAAGTTCCCATTTAAGAAAAAGTTCCTCTTTAACAGGATTTGGATAATAGGAGATGGTATTATCTGATGAAATTTTAGTCAGATCTTCATCTGTTAAGATCTCCGTTTCTTTGCTTTCTCTTGCCGGTTTGGCAATCCCGCAGCTTTGACAAAATTCCCTGACCGTCTGATTTCCTGTCAATGGATCGTAAGTAAATGTTAGTGTTGGTTCCTGAGCCTTAGCCAGAAAGCAAGTGCAGAATAAAATAATTGATAGAAATTTTTTCATAGATTAAAATATTAAGTAAAAAAAAGACATAAAAATTTTTGTAAATATTGTATTTTTTTTTAACAGGATTTTTACCGGATATAAAATTTTATTCAGATTTAACAAAATGATAATATTAGCCCTTATCTACGATATATCAATTGTATATTTATGCTTTCTAAAATTTACTATAAATATCTTTTTTATTACAATTTATTAAAATTGTTGTAAATTATTTCTGATATTTAATAAGCTATATTAATTTTTAATCGTATTGCACCATTAATTTAAATACCGAATCATTATGAGTTATTCCATTAAGAGAATTACACAAGCAGCAGACTGTGATGTCTTATTGACATGGGCAGCAAAAGAGAAAGCAGATTTAGATTTTCAAATGCTTTCTGAAGGTCGTTTAACCAATAAGTTTGAGACTTCATCCATAGAAGTACAAGCGATCTTACAGGGTGTACTAGCCGAACTATCGGCTTTGGATGTCGTATTGGTCGTACTGCTGGAAGGGCCATCTAAAGTAGACGCGGCTAAAAAGAAAGTAAAGTTAGAATACAAAAAATTCTTACTCGAAAACCGTAAAGAGAGCTACGGCCTTGTAGCTTTACTGCAAAAAGAGCTGGACGTTCAGCGTATTGAAAACGAAATAGAAGAAGTAGACGGTTTCATAGCCACACTAACGGCTCATAAAAGCGACTTTGTAGGCTATTTGTTTGTAGAAAAAAGAGGGTTGTCCTGGTTGGACAGCCCTTTTTTGTGATGTATTTTATTGAGGGTGATTCAGCTTCAATTGTTTATTTCTATCCGTTGTTAACAAATTTAAAATAGATGATTATGTTTAAAAATGAAGATGTAAAAAAAAGTATGAAGCTGACCAAATAAAAAGCAGTGCTCTTTGTTGTAATTAACTGAATAAGAACAAAGATTAGCTACTCTGCAACTTCATCTTTTGTATTCTTCTTTTCTGGAATAGCTGCCTTAATTTTATTAAAGTTGTAAGTTATACCAAAAAAGTAACCTGTGCCAAAACTATTGGTTGTTGGTACATTTTTATTTGCTCCCAAATCATAAGATTCTTGTCCGTCAATTTTATATCTGCTCTCTATTTTATTCCTAAAACCTAATGCAAGACCACCATGAAAAATAACTCTTTCTTCTTTACCAAATATTACCCCTCCACCTGCTAAGATCTGTAGTTTTTGGGATGTGGTAATAAGCGTTCCTATATTTAATGCGGGTTTTACCCAGGTACCACCTCTTGGAGAAATATTTAACATTCCTCCCACACCAAAATCAAGCTGATTTTTATTATTTAGATATATCTTTTGTTGCGTAACTGTAGTTGTTCCTTGTTGTATGGTAACATCTTCAGTACTATATTCATAATCGTTTAGCGAGGTCATATAAATACCTGCACTAACGTCTAATTTTAGACCTCCGCTAATCCAAATATTATAAGGTGTGATTATTGGAGTAGGATCCCCTGTCAATGGGTATTTTTTTACATTAATTTTGACCACATCTATATTTTTCCCATTAATATCCTGAGGTTCTAATCGATATTCAAACTGTAAACTAAAAAGTCGGGTAATACTTTCTTTAATGAAGTCTAGATCAAATTTTAAAGTCTGCTTCAAAATGTCGTATTTTGCTGTAAAAGCAGAGTCATTAAAATCCTGTACATCTGAATCAATTAATCTTATGTATGCTAAAATTTGTATGTTTTGCTCATTAGAGTAATTTCTTAATTGGGCAATATCTTGTTTATTTAGAAACTCTTCGGAACCAAACTGAGCAATTCCATTCGCAAGTGTTTTATGCAAATTTTCAGCTTTTTTCCCTACTATTTTTAGTGCATTCTCTACATTTTTAAAATCACTCTGAGTGTCGTAAGGATCTAATCTACGTATTCCCAATTCATTTGCAATTGCTGGTTCATCCCAAATTAAATTGTATGATCTTATAGCTTTAATATTATAAGTAGCTCCATGGATGCTGTCTTGTGCAGCAATAGTGTCCATAATACTGTGCCTACCATTTTGCAATGCTATAAATGCTGATACACTGTCAGCTGGATCGTAATTGGCATCTTTAAAAAAATCTACATACTCATGGTTGATAACATACTTGTATTTTAATGGATTTGCATTAATAACACGAAATGAAATTGGACTTTTAGATTTTAAAACAAGTCTTTGATTCAAATATCCACTCGTTATTTGTAATGATCTGTTGGTAGGGTCTTCTAAATTAAGTGTAAAAACAGTTACCTGTACATTGTTTTTTACGTCATTATCTTGTATTTTGTCAGGATCTGTAATTTTAGTGTAGTTCTTACCATAAGTAGTAGATGTACCATCATCTTTTGTGTAAATAAATGCTTTAGGAGCGCATTGAATAAACATTGTAATACAACCAAACAATACAAGATAATTTAGAATTTTCTTCATGATATTTTTGAGATTAATAATTAATTACTCAAATGGATTATCCACTTATAGTTTTAAAAAGTAAGATTTATAATCACAAACCTATTAAATCCTTTTTTTAATCTTATAAGTATAAATACCTGATTTTAAGATGTATATTCGATGCTTCGGCACGTACTATATTTTGCATAATAGCAACCGAATTTTTAAGCAGAAAATGTTCGGAGTCTACTGATTTTACGAAGTATTTTTTATGGCAGTAGTTAGTCTATTTAATTAATGATAGAGTGAAAATTAATTTTACTAGTTTACAGATTTTTATATATCTAGCTATTTCCTTATTATTTTTTAATTTGTTAGATAAAGTATTGTATTAATAATAAATACAATTATTCATACATAATATTTAATATTTTAGAGAAATTGATAATTTAGGCCTTCGCGGAGAAAGCAGGATCAGATTATAGGGTCAAGTTCCCCTTCAGATCTGAACAAAGTGTCGGTTGCAGGGCATTATCTGGAGAACTTTGCAGCGGCTTTTACAATAGCTAAATAGTTCAAAATAGTGATTCAGCCTCTATCGCTAAATGTTAATCCTATAAAAGTCGGAAAATATATTGTAAAATATTGATAATTCTTGTTTATAATTTTACGTAACGCATATTTAGCGTAAAGCTCTCATTTTAATGTTATTGCGTAACACTTATTTCAACTGTCAATTTACATATATGAAAACTAAATACATACTTATGGCATTTCTCTGTTTAATAGGAATGCTGTCTTACAGCCAAAAAGGTATTCCGCCTGCGGAAGATACAAAAAAAGTAACCATCACTAATTTTCCAACTCATCTGGAGTACAGTACTACATTGGCGTCAAGCCTCAGAATCGCAAAGGACTGGCAGGTAACCCCTGTAGCAGTGGGACTTGGAAAGCCCAGAATGCTGTATATTGGCAAGAAAGGACAACTATACGTTACCAGACGTGATGCAGGTGATGTGCTGATGCTGACCGATACCAATAGTGATGGCAAGTTTGATGACATGACCCGTGTAGCGGATTTTCCCGGTGTGCACGGAATTACTTCGAAAGATGATTATATGTACCTGTGCAATAACAACAAGGTACTGAGATATTCCCTGAACACAGACGGAACTCTGGGAAAAGTGGCCGATACCCTTATTAAGGATCTGCCGAGCGGTGGCCAGCATGCGAACCGCACCATGGATTTTGGACCCGATGGGAAATTATATATTTCGGTAGGAAGTGTTTGTAACGACTGCAAGGAAAGTGATAAGGAAACCGCCACGATGCTGCAGGTAGATCCGCAAACCTGGAAAAGAACCCTGTATGCCTCAGGCCTTCGTAACACTATTGGTTTTGACTGGCAGCCACAGACCAAAGAAATGTGGGGTGTGGACAATGGGGGAGATACTAAGGGCGACGACTGGCCGCCTGAAGAATTAAATAAGATCATTATGGGAGGCAATTACGGATTTCCGTTTGCTTACGGCAAAAAGGTTGTAGATCAAAGCAGGGAAGATCCTGTGGGCAATACCAAAGAAGGATGGGTAAAACCAACTCAGGCTTCAGTACTGGAATTCCCGGCACACAGCGCACCGATTGCTTTTGCTTTTTTTGATACCGGAAAAAATAAGGGAGATGCTCTTGTATGCTGGCACGGCTCATGGAACAGACAAAATCCGAGCGGTTATAAAGTGGAACGCATTAAATTTGACAGTAAAGGAAATGCTACGGGATCTGAAGATTTCTTAACAGGATTTCTCATTGGCAATGAACGATTTGGAAGACCGGCAGGATTGGCTATCGGTTCTGATGTGGTTTATGTATCGGATGATGCAAATGGTATTATTTACGCCCTTAAACAAAAATAAAGATGAAAAAGTATATTGTATTCCTGCTGATAGCTCAATTGGCCTGGGCTCAGGAACCGACCAAACGTATTGAATTTGAAGCGCCTGAAAGTTATCCGGAAGGAGTGGCTTTCGATAAGGCTGCTGCTCTATTTTATGTATCCTCTGCACGATTGGGTACTGTAGGAAAAGTGACCAGGGATGGAAAGTACTCGGAATTATATACCGATAAAATGCTTAAATCAACCTATGGACTTAAAGTGCACCCTGACGGGAAAAGGCTTTTTGTCTGCGCCGGTGATGCCAACTACAGCAAATTCAGTACACCAGACACCAAAAAGAAAATGGCAAGGCTTGTTATCATTGACCTGAAAACAGGTAAAAAATTAAATGATATAGATTTAGCCGGACTGGTTCCGGGAGAACATTTTCCTAACGACCTGACTTTTGACAAAGAGGGAAACGTTTATATTACAGACAGCTTTGCTGATGCCATATACAAAGTAGATAAGGCAGGTAAGGCAACTCTTTTTAGTACAAGCACGCTGCTTAAAACCGCAGGAGTGGGGCCAAACGGCCTTGTATTTCATCCGGAAGGATTTCTGCTTGTAGCAAACAATGGCACAGGCGCACTTATAAAATTACCAATTTTGAATCCTAATACCGGGTCAAAGGTAAAAATTGACCAGTTTTTTCCCGGCGCAGACGGTTTGCTTTTAAATGATAATGCTACTTTGACAGTAGTACAAAACGGAGGAGTAAACAAAATTTTTAAAATCAAGAGCTCCGACAACTGGACTACGGCCCAGGTAGCGGAATCAACCTCAATGGAGGACCGTTTTGCCTTTCCGTCAACTGCAGCTATATCCGGCGATGAAACCTGGATTATGAATGCAAATTTCAGCGAATTTGCTGAAGGCAATAATGTGCCATCGAAAAAATTCTCGCTGCAGAAGGCTATATTTATTCCTGTAAAAAAATAAAACAGAGTGCAATGACTAGTATGACTTTAAACTTCTTATGCGTTTACGAAACCAAATTAGATTCACCACTAAAATAAAAGCTATGAAAGCACTATTGATAGGAGCCACGGGCTCCACCGGAAAATTTCTCTTAAATGAGCTGATACAGGATGACGATTATACTTCGGTAACTATTTTTGTCAGACGCCCAACAGGAAGATCCCATCCCAAGTTATCTGAGCATGTTATTGATTTTTCCAATCTGAATCAGTACAGTGAACATATCACGGGTGATGTTTTATTTTCGTGTTTAGGAACTACTCTGAAAGAAGCCGGCTCGCAGGAAAATCAATGGAAGATCGATTTTGAAATTCCCGCTACATTTGCCGCAATTGCAAGACAGAACAGGGTCAATTCACTTGTTTTGGTTTCGTCTGCTGATGCATCGCCAAAAAGCAGAATCTTCTATTCAAGAATGAAAGGGGAGCTTGAAACAGCCATTACAGAACTTGATTTTGGACAGTATATAATATTTAGACCAGGACCTCTTCTGCGGGAAGGCAGTGACAGGGCTGGAGAGAAAATAATGGTCAAAACCCTTGACTTTTTCAACGGAATTGGTCTGCTGAAAAATTATAAACCCCTGCCGACCGAATTACTTGCAATGAAGCTGGCCAAGGCACCCTGGAAACTGCCACAGGGAACTTCCATTGTAAAACTTCAGGAAATTTCGGCGTTTTAAGTTGCTGATAAAAAGACAAATCCTGTTTCAGCCATCCCAGATTTTATTTGCCGGATGGTTTTCCATGAAGCAGGTTAATATTCGAAAAACAGGAAGGGAGGCCTTCCGCAGCATTAGTGATGTCAGTTCTTAAAATAGAGTTACTTCAGTAATTCTTAAATAGAAGGATTTCGATTTATCCAATTTTTGATTTTATAAATTCATCCAGTACATGCTGGACTGAAAGCGAAAGATCCCCGGCTATCAGATCGGTTTCCAGTATGTAACGATCCACAAAGCCATCGGCAGATTTCTCAATACCATTGAGTTTTTTGACCTCGTCCTGCTCATCAGAAACCCTGTATTTATTTTCAAGCCAGGCTTTAAAATCATTTTCAAATTGTTGTATTACATCTTCCATTTTGGCTAAGTTTTAAAATTATTAAATAAATCTCTAAATTTATTATGGCACTGAGGAGTTCAAATAAAAAATTACCGGCTGCACCCCTTGTTTGCTTATTTTATAATCAACTACTATTCGGACCTGTATAAAATAAAGTCTTAAAGTGATTAGAAAAAAATGCTTTGGGCTTTGCTAAGGGCCATTGTCATATCGATTCCTTTTTGCAGGGATCCCCTGAAGATATCACCTTCACTTTTAATTCGCGCAATGGCATTTGATATGGTAAAATCCGTCATGGCAAGTCCCTTTTTTACCTCGTCCCAATGCAGGGGCATGGAAACAGTAGCGCCTATTTTCGGACGCAATGAATAAGGACACGCAATGGTGGCCCCGGGGCGGTTCTGCAGAAAGTCCAGATACATTTTACCATTGCGGTTTTTAATCTGGCGCTCCATAGTTGTAAACTCCGCAAGCTGATCGTGTACAATCGATACAATGAGCTTTCCAAACATTTGTGACTGATCATAGGAATACTTTGCCCCAAGGGGAATGTAGATATGAATTCCGGTAGATCCGGATGTTTTGACAAAACCTGGTATTTCAATGGCATCCAGTACTTTTTTTACTTCCTGTGCCGCCTGAATTACCTGATCAAAAGTATTTTTGTCAGGGTCAAGATCAATCACGCAATAATCGGGATTATCAGGGTGTTTTATCGTACTGAACCAGGGATTCATTTCAATACAGCCCAAAGATGCCATATATAAGAGTGTCGCCTCGTCGCCTCCAACCAGGAACTCCTTGTCTTCACCGTCACTTGTGGTGTAGGGAAAAGTTTTGGCCCAGTCAGGGGCTTTGCCTTTGACGTCTTTCTGGTAGAAACCTGGTCCGTGAATCCCGCCGGGAAACCGGTTAAGCGACAAAGGGCGGTCTTTGAGATAGGGCAGGATGTATTCGGCTGCCTTATAGTAATAATTGAACATATCCCGCTTGGTATAACCGTCTTCAGGCCAGTAGATTTTGCTGAGATTACTGAATTTGAGACTGTGGCCTTTGATTTTTTTTACCTGAGATTCCTCAGTAGGGTTCAGCAGTGTTTTTCTGCCGCTCTCTAATGGGGCGGATACCAAAGCACTTTTGCCGGTACCTGAATCTACTTCTGCATCTGAAACAGCCTGACTTGTCGGAGCTGCTGTTTCACGTACTACCTCTCTGGCTTTTTTATCGGAGCGCATCCCTTCAAAGGAGGGATGACGGAAAACACCGTCAGAGGTGACCTCTGCAAAACTCACTTCACAAACCAGCGATGGTTTGAGCCAGGTTGCGGTGGCATGGGGCGGGTTGGGGCGGAAGCGTGAAGGTTTATTAATATCAGGCTCTGATGCAAAGGGGATTTTGTCGGTGATCAGCGGGGTGAATTCCTGCATCATTTCTTTCTGCAGCTTATCCCCGAAACCTGTCCCAACTTTGCCAACGTACTGGAAACTGCCATTTTCGTAAACTCCCAGTAATAACGAACTGAATAGTTTTGAAGAACCCTCGTTTTTTGTAAAGCCTCCGATTACTACTTCCTGGCGCTGGTTTACCTTAATCTTCAGCCACTGTTTATTGCGGCTGTCGGGACTGTATTCGGAGCTTGCCCGTTTGGCCATAATCCCTTCGAGTCCCATTTTTTTTGCAGCTGCAAAAAAATCAAGTCCGCCGGAGGTAAAAATCGGGCTTAATCGTATTGTATCATCGCCTGTGGGAAGTACTGCCTTTAAGATGGCCTGTCTCTCGGAAAGGGCAAGCCCCATGATATCTTTGCCATTGTACCATAGCAGATCAAAAACGTAGTAGACCAGATTGCCGTCGGCCTCGCTTCGCCAGTTTTGCAGGGCACTGAAACGGGCTTTGCCGTCTTCGCCTAAAACCACTATTTCACCATCCAAAACGGCATCAAAAGACCATTTGGAAAGGGCAGCAGTAACAGGATAATATTTCTCTTCGAAAGATTTATTGTTGCGTGAAGAGACAGAAACGGATCCTTTATTGAGATAGGCAAGTGCACGGTATCCGTCCCATTTGACTTCATATGTCCAGTCCGGGTCATCAAATGGCTCACTGACCAGTGTAGCCAGCATTGGTTTGACAGTAACAGGTATTTTTGAGTCTTTACCATTTTTTAAAAGCGCAATGCTTTTAGCTGTGGTACTTGTGGATGTTTCTTTTTTTGTTTTCATCTGCGTTTCATTTTATTTATAACGGTACAGATTATAAGTTGTCCGGCTGTTTAGCAGTACCTTCAGTACTGCCTTCCCCACCGGAGTTTTCATTTCCTGGCTTATCCGCATACACATCGTTCTGCTGACGGTGAAAAGGACTTTTCTGAAAGTCTTCGCTGCTGAAGGGATGTATATTTTTCATGATAGCTGTACTAAGAGTTAATTTGCTTAAAATTAAATATATATAGTCAGTTTTTCTTATAGGGAAATAGGTGATTCTTATCTAATTTACATTTGAATAGTATAAAAAAAAAGCAGTTATTTTATCATTTTTCCAGCTCGATATCTTTAAATAATTTTTATATTTGATCAGGAACAACGTCAATATTTTTAAATTAATTGCAATGGAAAAGGGGATGAAACTGAAGGTTCGAAAAGAGCTGGACGCAAGGCAGCAGTCGAATATTATTAAATTAAAAGGAAGCTTAATCTCAAAGGGCTACACAGAGATTATACATATTTTGGATCAGGATGATGAATTCCATATTAATTCTTTTGAAATTGGAATGGGAACGGCTAGTGAAGTACAAGAATTTATAACAGCATTTATTGCCAGAGAAAACCTGGCAGAAAGCATATCAATTTTTAAGTAAGCACCAGGAGAAAAATTTGAAAATTAACCTGGAAAAATAAAGCTCCTTTTCCTTAAATAAGGCGCTTTATTTTTTTTGAGCACAGCAATTAAATTTAGGCTGTAGTTTATTTCATAAAGGTTACGGGAGGGGTACGGCAAATCGCAATTATATTCAATTCCAAAATTACCACCATTTTTTTTCTTCCTGGTCGTTGTTGTTTATATCATCTGTGCCGGATTCCGGTTTATCCTCAAAAATATTCTGATTTCCGTCAGCCACTACATCATTATCTAAATCTTTAAAAGGATTTGGGGCGGATTTTAATTGCTCCTGCAGATCCATTACAGAAAAATCAGTACTTTGTTCAGCAGTATTATCTTCTGCAGGTGTCAGGTGCCGGAAGCTAAAATCAATTGGCTTTTCTTTTCCTATTTCAAAAAAATCCACCACATACTGGCTCTTTTCGATATTTACCGCTTTTACTTTCCCTTTGTTCCAAACCGGATGCATCACCATATCGCCTTCTTTGAAGGCTGTATCATTATCTCCCTGAATGTTGTTTTGCCCTGTTTTACCGCTTTGAATAATTTCCCGGGAGAGTTCTCCCTTACGGATGTAGAACTCTTCACTGATTTCAAATAGAAACCTGGAAGGGTATTTGTTAAGGCCTGTAGTAAAGTTAAAACCTTCTGAATCGGTCATGTAAAACCTTTTCTCGGCTCGGGTAACCGCTACATACATCAGTCTTCGTTCTTCCTCGATGGCACGCTTTCTTCTTTCTTTGATCGATAGAGCACTTGGCAGTACGCCTTCGGTAAAGCCGCAGAGAAATACATAAGGAAATTCAAGTCCTTTGGAAATATGGATGGTCATCAGCCTTACCTTATCCTGTTGCCCGGTATCAGCATCCAAATCGGTATACAATGCAATTTCCTGCAGGTATTCTACTATGTTTACCGGAGCATTGTTTTCCTTTTCCAGCAGCAGCATTGAATTTACAAGTTCCTTGATATTTTCAATCCTGTCCTCGTCACCGTCTTTTCGGTAGAGTTCCGAGAGTCCGCTCTTGTCCAGTATAATTTTTACGAGGTCCGATATGGATTTGGTTTTAGCAATTTCCCGAAGTTCGCTAATCAGTGCCGCAAAATCCCGGGCACCTTTTTTAGCGAGTTCCTTATCGGCTGCATTTTTTTCCAATGCCTGCAGCAGAGAGAGATTCTGCTCCCCGGCCAGAAGGCTGAGCCTTTCGAGAAACTTCTTGCCAAGACCGCGCGCGGGCTGGTTATGCATTCGCAGGAATGAAAAGTTATCTCCCTGAATAATGAGCCTTAGCATGGAAAGAACATCCTTAATTTCTTTTCTCTCAAAAAAGCGGATGCCTCCAAAAATCGTATAGGGAATATTATCTTTTATAAGTGCCTGTTCAATATTTCTTGAAAGGTGGTTAGCGCGGTACAGTATAGAAATATCCGAGTACGAAGCCTCTTCAGATTGTAGTATTTCTTTGATCTCAGAAGCTATCCAACGGCTTTCCTCAAAATCATTTTTTCCATGGAAATGAACTACTTCAAAACCTTCAGGCTTATCGGTGATCATATCCTTGTCTACCCTTATTGTATTGTTTTTGATGATATGGTTTCCGATTTTCAATATGTTGGGAGTAGATCGGTAGTTTCGGTTCATGATGATAGTCTGGGTATCGGGGAAGATGGTGTCAAATTCCACGAGATACTCCGGCTTGGCGCCCCGCCACTCATAAATGGTCTGATCGGGATCCCCGACAAGGAAAAGATTCTGATGCACGCGTGATAACATTTCCACAAGATGAAACTGATTCTCTGAACTGTCCTGCGCCTCATCGACCTGAATGTAGTGCAGGTTTTCCTGCCACTTTAAAAGTACATCATTGTTGTTGTCCAGAATGAAGGCAGTGAAATGTATGAGGTCATCAAAATCA
The DNA here is from genome assembly GCF_020991415.1 of Flavobacterium sp. ENC. GTDB lineage: Bacteria > Bacteroidota > Bacteroidia > Flavobacteriales > Flavobacteriaceae > Flavobacterium. Next base: position 79,608 of record NZ_JAJMOY010000007.1, read on the forward strand.
AGCGCATAATTGCGTTTTTGTTTATCAAGGTAAATCTGGAAAACGCGGCTTGATAATGAATCACTTTCATCGGGCTCAAAGCTTTTGTTTTCAAGGATGTAGCCAAGGTAATCTGAAGTACTTTTCTGTTTGGAAATAAAGCGTAAAACCTGTTTGAAAGTCAGGTGCCTGGAATTGATCTGCAGCTCGGTGAAGACATCCCTGAGTATGCTTTTCTGGTCTTCGGCATCCAGTATGATAAAATTCTTCGGGTAATGTATTTTGTTAATTTCCTCGCGCAGGAACCTCACACAGAAACCATGATAGGTGGTGATAAAACTCATATCGTAGGTATCCCCGATAAGTGCCTTAACACGTTTTTTCATTTCCTGAGCGGCTTTATTGGTAAAAGTCACGCAGAGTATATTGGAGGAATTGATGCCTAATCTGTCAACAATGTAAGCAAATCGGGAGGTCAGTGCTTTTGTTTTTCCTGATCCTGCGCCGGCAATAACACGCACGTAGCCCTCCGTGGTTTTAACGGCCTGCAGCTGGTTTGGATTAAGATTATCTAGAATCGGATCATTCATTTTTTAGAGCGGTAATTATTTTTAATCTGTATTTACTCTTTACTTTAGAGAAACAGATCAAAAAAGCTGTCATACAAATTTATGCAATTAATTTGAAGCTGGGGATATATAAGGGATATCGGACAATCAAAAAATGCAGAATGTAAACCATGGCAGTATACTAAATTTATCAGTTGATTAGTGGTTTTCAAGGACGGACTCAAAATCAAAAATAAAATCCTGAGGAGAATTCTTAATCAGTTCAGTTAAAGAATTCTCCTCAAGATCTTTTTATGAGATTTTAATCTCTTTTCATGCCTTCATATGGCAGTTTTTAAGTACTTCTGTATTTAAATTAGAGTAGCATAATTCCCTGTAATGATTTTAAATAGGATATAAGACGAAAAAAGGAAATCGGTTAATTGTCCTGATCATCATCTTCAACTGCTTTTTCCTCATCAAGGGTTCTTCTGTTCGCATCATTATCAAAATCATCATCGTGATGGTTATGATTTTCATGCGCATCATTGTGAATACCGGTTGTATCACTTTCATGCTGGTTGATGGCCGGATCTTTTGTCTCCATAAGTTCTGAGTTTATGGAATCATCTGCTGCGTGATAAATACGTTCATCCTGATCGTAGTTATCGTAGTTTTCTCTTGACATAATTGTATAATTTTAGTGTTTTATTATTTTCAATCGTTACTTACATAGTATGCAGTATTTTACTGTACTTTAAAAGGTTTACAATTTTGATAGTTTTGAAGGATCTGTTGCCTCTTCTACGGTCTTTCCTTCGGGATTATGATGTTTATTTTCTTTTTCGGTATCGTGCCATGGTCCGTCTTTTACATGTACGGTTTCTGCAGCACTTTCCCCTGAAGAATTTTGATGTGAACTGTCAGGAGCATTTCGGGTATTTTGATCTTCGAACTCCCTATGAGTTTCTTTATACTTATTGTTTTCCATGATTTTCAGTTTTTCTTGCTATGATTCTTTAAAAGTTCCCGGGCTTGTTTAAGTCCCGTGGCAATTGCAATTCCTTCTTCCACGCCGTCCTGAAGCAGCGCATTGGCTATCTCGACTGCTTTTTCCCGAAGTTCGGTCGGCTGGTTCTTATAAGATGGGGGATAGTCCCCGTTATACCAAGGCATACTATCAATTGTTTTCTGCCAGGTATTCCCTAACGTCATCCACTCTGGTACCTGCGGCTCTTACTGCAGTTTTTAATATTTCCTGCGGCACATTGAACTTTTCAGACCAATACTGCACTTCATATGATTCATTGATATTAATTTGTGAATCATCGGCTTTTCCTGTTTTCAATTTATCGTCCATGATTTTGTATTTTAGCGTTTATATAAAGTTACCATATTTGACAGAGAGATAGTTACAATATAACAGCTCATTTTTACAGGATTGCAATAATGCTGAAATCATAAATAAATCGTACTGATATACTTCCGTTTATATAATGACAATCATAATGCAATCGTCCAAAATCAATGCTCATAAAAATTTGTCGGGTTCTTTTTTGTTAATGTTCTTAAGCTGCCGAAAGCTTAGACTAGTACCTGGAAAGACATCCCTGGCTGTTTTTGGCACCTGATGTTCCCTATACATATTTGAGGTTTTTATTTTATTGCCACATGCTTTCGTGCTAAGTTAGCGGGGCTTTGAAGCGTTGTGTGTTTTATCTCTCCTATTGATTGTAGTTTAAAGAAGCAGATTAATCCCAGGATCCAATAAAAAAACCGTTATCAGTAACGGTTTTTTTATGAGCATCGAATCTGGTTACATTAAAATTTTCGCTGAGAAGGTTTATTGTGGAAGGCACCATAACCTGTTTCATCCCTGCTGCGTTCATCGTTTTTAAGCTCTTCATTGCCAAGTTCCCCAATTTCGAATTCCTTGTTCAGGGGATTATCGTGATCGGATTCATCGCTTTTTTGGGTATCAATTTCAGTTTCAAACCCCTCAGATGGATCACGGTCTCTCAGATCCTCTTCAATGTCCTGTTCGGTTATATCTTTACGGTCGCTGTCTGATTCATTGTCGAGATTCTCTGAATCATAAGGATTGCTGTTTGGATCGCTGTTTTGTGGGTCTGAATCGGAAATCTTACGATCCTGCTCACCGTGGGCTCCAGGATTTTTGTGATCGGATTCCCTGCTGATTTCTTCGGTACTCAGATCATTTCCGTAATCGGGTTCGGCATTCTCTGTAAAGGGGTGGTCTGTAGGGGAAGAAGCTTTTTGTTGTCCCTGATTGCCTGTGTTTGCGTTTTGAAAATTCTTGTCATCCTGACTGTAATTTTCCAGTGTATCTGAATTCATCATTTTTTTTAAATTAAATTTTACTATCGTTTTTTTAAAGGAGTGTCCTACGCAGGTTTGCCGGTATTGCCGACTTGTCTCGGCTTTTACTTTGTCCTTTGTCAAATGTAAAAAGGATAGCAATATTTTTTTTTACAGAATAATGATTTGCATTTATAAAATAGCTATCAGATAATCAGGCAGGTAGAATGAATCGGGTAGTAGGAATTTGTTAACAGAATCTAATCGGGATGATTTGCATCGTCAATTCCAGCCGATACCTGCTGGGTGCCAAACCGCTATAGGTTTAATGTACAAAAATAGGAAGCATCGCTTCAAAGTAGTTTTAAAGAAAGCAGGTAAAAATAAAGAGGAGTACTACGATTTTTTACCCATTAACAGCAAAGCAATACCAAAACCAAATCCTGCAAACAATGCTAAGCTTAGGTTTTGCTTTGTTTTTGACGGCGGATTTCCATAAACCCGTAATGGCTCTTTAGATTTTGTCAAAACATTTCCAGCGTCATTCGGCTTATCCTGATTAAGTTTCATTTTCAGTCGTACGGCTGCAGATGCTGAATTAATTACCAGTTTTGGAAATAATCTGTACGTGTTTGTAATTGCTGCCGCTCTTAAATCGGGGAACATCTCTTTTTGGGGATGTTTTGCCAGAGCTACTATTTTAGCAGCAGTATCACGCGGATCAGAAGCAATGAAGGGAATTGTCATGTCAAATCCAGAGTACTTGGCAGAATGCAAATTACCAGTAGAATTTTGCAACTGAGGAAATATATTACAGATATGAATATGCGTGTGATTGGATATTTCACCCTGCAGGCATTCCATCATACCTCTAATTCCAAACTTGGAAGCAGAGTAAACGGCGCTGTATGGTGCAGGCATAAATCCTCCGATAGATATATTATTAATTAAAATGCCTTCGCCTTGTTCTTTAAAAATTTTGATGGCATTATAAGCCCCGTGCATGTATCCAAACAAATTGGTTTTGATTACCTGTTGGTGAATTTCCATCGGAATTTCTTCAAATTTTCCGCTTGCCATCACCCCGGCATTATTGACCCAAATATCAATTTTTCCAAACCAGGAAAGTGCTTCGGTAGCGACTTTATCGACATCTTCAGCGATGGACATATCGGCACTTACGCCAAGAGCCAAAACATTCAAACCGTGGCAATATTCTACAACTTCATTAATGCCCTTTTGACCTCTGGCTACTACCACCATATTGCATCCCTGACTTGCGAAAGCTTCGGCTGCTGCCCGGCCAACACCACTGCTTGCGCCGGTGATAACAACATTCTTTCCTTTAAGGCTATTTTTTAGCATATTACTATTTTCCATTTTCTTATAATTATAAAATTAATTTAAGTTACTAAAAATAATTTTTGATGCACGGCCGTTTAAGAAAATTTTAATATTAAATACCTTTAGATCAGCACAATAAAAAGGCTCCGGTTTTTTCCCCGGAGCCTTTTGAGTACACTATCTTAAAGAATGTACTGCTGTTTAAATGCTATTTATCAGAATTCGCCTTCTACAAACCCCTTATTTTATAATAATTGTCATATTCGAAACCAGAACATCGGCTCCGTCATTGCCGCTGTAACGCTGCAGGTAAAAATCGATATAATCACCGGTGTTTAATTCGATAGAAGCATTGATGGGAAGGGTGATAATATCATTTGCGGCATTTCCCCTGCCATAAAATTTAAATTGCGGCACTGCCACGCCGTTTTTGTACAAATGTACAATATACGTTCCTGCAGAGGGTACCTGAAAATTGATCGCCCCGGATACCTGAAAAATCCTTTTCTTTTTACCCACGTATTTTAACCTGTTGTACGTGGCATCTGTTGAAAATCGGAATAAATTGCTTGAGACCGTAGGAATCGAGGCCGAATAGATTCTTAAATTCGTGCTCGGAGTCGCGGCGCTTAAATTAAGCGGTATGGCACCTCCGGTTTCGGCATCCATAGAGAAATCTCCTGTTGCATTGTTATCGGCTTCATTGGGAATCCCGGCTGCCCTGACGCTCCAGGCATTACTAAAATTATAGCCCGTGTAGGTAGCTGCGGCTGCATAAGGTTTTACATAATTGGCAGGGGTGGCACCGGTAAAAACAACCGATTCTAAAACAGCATCACCCGTTATAGTCAGGCCAGCTGTAGAAACATCGATACCATAGGCTCCCGGACCCACATTAGAGAAACCTCCCTGTTTTTCTATTAGGGTAAAGGTTCCCGTAAATTTTTCGTAAGTACCACCATTGTTGACAAACCAGGCCTGATTGCTTAATAACAACTGTCCGATATTGTTGTAAGTAATCCCGGTTGTATTTCCTGAAAAATTGACAATACTCAGGAAAACCAACCCGTAACCGGATATGGTTCCGATACTGGACGCATTGGCAATGATAGTATCGCGCATTAAAAATGTTGCTGTTGATGCTGCAGCATTTAAATTAAATACAGTGGCACCCGGCGCCAAAATGGTTACACTCCTGATACTGCCGCCGGCGGTCCCGTCGAACAGCACTCCGGATGTTTTATAAATAATATCTTCGTTGGCATCCAAACCCTCTATGTAGGCATTATTGAGCTCGATAGGAAAATTGAAAGTCACCATCCCATTTATTTCATACAGCGTATTGGCGGTGAGTACGTATTTGGCCCCGCCACCGGCAGCAAGCTCTGTTGCCAGCACAACGGCTAAATTATCAGTTGATTTTATACGCTTAAAATTGGCTCTTCCATTGGTAGTGCTGCTCATCGCTGCCCAGGCAGAGGCACTATAGTAATAAAAGGATTTTAAATCGGTATCATACACAAGAAGTCCCTCAGCGGGTGTGGCGATAGCGGTGCGCTGGGCAGTGGTCATACGTGGCGCCAGCATGCCTTGTGTTGTAGAAGTTATATCTAAAACGGAACTTGCATTGGGTGTAACCGTACCGATACCAATTTGTGCGTTCCCAGAAATCGTCAGGAAAAGGAAAAAGAGCAGCAGCAGGTTTTTAGTATTTTGCGGAGTAAAGTTCGTTACCATAGTGTTGAGTATTAATTAATGTGAATATTTTGAAAGTGACCCTGTTCTGTTGGCACAGCGATTCAGGGTTATTTTCCGGAATTGGAGATGATTACTTTTTGGGAAACAGCGGCATTATCAACTGTTCTGAAGGTGGCGATGTACACGCCGGAACTCAGTCCGGAAGTTGAAAAACCGTACTCTTGTTCGGCTTCTAAATGATCTTTAGAAAGCACTGCCCTTCCGGCCATATCATAAAGCACAAATGATTTTATCGGGCTGTTATCCTGATTTATCGCTTTTAAAACCTGGTTGGTATTGTCCTGGATAATTACAAAATTAGTTTTGATCTGCTCAGTTGTTCCAAGGGTTCCGTTGGTAAAACTGATTTTAAAACGCTCTGTATAGGTTCCGGGTGCAACGGTAACTTCGTAGCTGTCCTTACTAATATCATGATACGAGTTATCGGAGGAATCGTAGAGATAGATGACCTGCTCATAATAAAAATCAACCATTTCTGAGATATAAAACTTAAAGGTGGTAGCTGCGGTGGCTTTTACCGACAGCGGAATTTTTTTTGATAAATCGAAAGGAACGCCCTCAATCACATAATTTCCGTTTTCAACCCAGAAAGAAATATCACTCGGAAGGTCTTCATCCATATTTTTGGCATCTATTCCTTTGTCCACCCCTTCGGTTGCTTCTGAAACGAAGGCCAGGGCCAGCTGTCTGGTATATTCGGCGTTGATGATGGTATTCAGCTTAAAATAAGGAATGGGTGACGGTGGTACCGGCGGCAGGTCTTTATCAGTTCCCGCTGTTTTGGTACTTACATTTCTGGCCGGTTTTTCGAATTGTGAGGTGCTGTTGTCCTCTTTGTAAAAAATGCGGTGGGCATTTTTGAAAGATACGGTTCCGTTGGCAGCACCGTTGATCAGAAACCCCTGACCGATGGGAAGGTATTTTCTGGCTATGGCGGGACTTGTTCCTGTTGGAGGATTATTATTTACGGTTCCGTTGCTGTTGTACGATCGAAATGTGGCAGCGGTATAGATACCGTTGGATTCGATACTAACCGGTGCGTAGGCGGCATAACCGCCTCTGTAAGCGGACAGAAAATGAGAGTTTACATTTTTGTCCTGCTGCCAGAAATAGGCAACACCGGTTGCGGCAGTATTGGCGGGATCTAAAAGAAAAGCATTGAGGTGCAATGCAGACGGATAGGGGTTCCCTGTTAGCGTGGCCGCGTTATTGGCACCAACCGCAACTGTAATAGTGCCATCGTTTGGTTTTCCCCTGAAATCATAGCGCTGCAGGCCTGTGCCCGGGTTATTTACAATTCCTGTGCCCTCAGGATCTGTGGTATCAGAGCCGCTGGTTCCTTTCATTGTAAATCCTTCTCCCGGTGCAAGTGCAGTGGTACTTCCCACTTGTATCCACTGCGAATAATTATTGGCGTTGGTCAGTTTATAAATCCAGTGTGAGGCGATGGTTAGCGGATTGGCTGATCCGTTGTAACTGCCGGCAGGCAAGAGGACAGCAGCAGCCGATGCCGTTGCCGTCAGCGGCTGATACAGCTGTGTAATTCCAAAATTGTTATTGACCGCAGAGGCGGCCGTATTTCCTACCGGAGAACACCAGTAATTGTAATCGAAATTATCGGAAGTGCCCTCCTGGTAAACGGATACGTTTCCGGTTCCGGTATTGGCCGAAAGCCCTGTTGTACCCTGCAGCAATTGAGAATTGTTTCGTAAATACAGATTGGAATTGGCTGCTAAATTTATATTCTGACCTACATACAATACCTGATTTTTTACATAGACCGGTGTGTTGGCCCCAATGGATATCTGGGAAAAGGTCTGGTAAGAAATAAAAACAGCTACTAAGAGTAAAGTTTTTTTCATATTGCTTTTGGTTTAATGATGATGATAAAATGTATTTTGAATTTAAAGTGAGCTTCTCTTTCTTTTCATAACAATATAGCCTCCCCATGCAACAGCTGCTGTGACTAGTATAAATAGCATGGAGTCAACAGGTACTGCGGGTGGATCCGGTAAACCGGGTGGCGGGGGATTGGTGGAAAAGGCCAGTACAGGGATAAAAAAAAGTAAAAAGGCGGCGAATTTTTTCATTATTTGGGAGAGCATAGTATTTAAGTAATAAAGAATTCATAAAAATGATAAGGGATTGCTGCTTTAACAGTAAGGCAAATTAAACGGAATGTCTCCTGAATTAAAAGGCAGAAGTAATAAGTGTGTTTTATACCGCATAACTGTTTTTTGAAAGGCGGCACATTCGCAGGAAAACCAAATGACTTTAGGGGTACGTCTAGTGCAGCTGTGTGCCGCTAAAAGAATTGACATTCTAAACCCTAACAGGATATGACGAGTATAAAGGAAGAATAAGTGTACAGCGTACTAGCGAACTTCAGCAAAAAAGAAGACGGAATTTCCGGAAGTAAGCGTATCGGAACAGCAGCCGGGGAGTTTGTTGCTGCGCCGGAGACTAAGAGGATAAATTGAAGTAGTACAGGAGGAGCGATGACGATGCAGCTCTTCTTAGCAAAATGGACTTTACCGGCTTACGGAATGGCATAAAAATTCCGGTAATTTATATTGAATTATAATTACCACGATTTAATTTTAAAATAACAGGGATTCTCAGGAAATCCGGTCCAGAAATTCTTTGGTAATGGGTTTGACGTGAAAGGAAACGACGTTACTATTACTGTTGGATCGCGAAATGTCCTGATTGTCTATTGTAGATGATATCACATAGGCTTTGCAATACTTTTTTAAGACGGGGGACAGCTTATCATACACCTCCAGAAATTCAAATCCCGACATTAAAGGCATATAGATATCTACAAAAAGGACCTGGGGCAACTCCGCAATATTGTCCTGATTGTCCTGCAGGTATTTGATGGCCTCTTCCGGGGAAGTATAGAGTAATACTTTTTTTCCAAAATTATTCTGAGTGATCATACGGGATGCAATATAAAGATCGATGATGTTATCATCAATAATCATTACGGTCTCAAATTTCGGTACTAAGGCTTCAATCATGGTTTCAGATTTTTTAATGTGATAGTAAATATAGTCCCTATTTCTTCTTCCGACTCTATTGCGATGGAACCCTGCAATATTTCGATGGCATCCTTTACGATATACAAGCCGATACCCGAACCTTCTTTTTTGCCTGAAAGCCGAAAAAACATGTCATAAATTTTTTCATGATAGGCCGGCGCGATACCTATTCCGTTATCGGCTATGGTCAGATGAAGACTTTCATTATCAGCATGACCGGCTATTTTTATGTATCTGCCGGACTCTTCTTTCTTCTGGTATTTGATGGCATTTGAGATCAGATTTTCGAGTATGGTATTAAAGCGCAGCCGGTCTGTATAAAACGACCGCTGTTGTGTGACCTTAATATCATACTGAATTCCTTTTGCATCTCTTGTGCTTTGAAGTGAATTGACGACCTCCAGCAGGGTTTCGTTAAGTGAAATTTTTTCCACCCGAAGTCCGGTGCGCTTGTTTCGGGAATAACTTAAAATATTTTTAATAAAGTCATCCAGACGATTGATGCTGGAGCGTATCATTTCAGCATGTATAACGGTATCAGCCTCCCGGCTTTCGGTCTCAATAAAGGAGAGCAGCCCCAGAATAGAAGTGAGGGGGGAACGTAAATCATGGGAAACACTGTATACAAATTTATCCAGTTCTGAATTGGTTTTGAGCAGTTCCTTATTTCTTTTTTCCAGATTTATTTCGGCTTTGGTGCGATCAGTGATATCATTAGAAAGTATTAATCGTGCCCGGGATCCTTCATACATAATATCGTGCGCAATGATTTCAACGGGAAAAACAGAGCCATCTTTTCTGATGTGATTCCATTTTCCCCTGTTGTAATTCGATTGGTTAATTTCTGAAGTATCACTGCATTTAAGGAAATTCTTTTTATCATTATTTGGACGTATGTCTAAAGCAGTCATAGAAAGAAATTCCTCACGGCTATAGCCATAATGTGCCACCGCCATTTTATTGACATCGAGAAATTTAAAAGTAACCAAATCAATAATCCACATGGGCATTGGATTGTTATCAAAGAGATACCTGTATTTTTTTTCGCTTTTCTTCAGCTGTTTTTGTGCGAGTTTCATTTCAGTAATGTCAACTAGTACAATTACGGCACCTGTGATCTGACCTTTTGCATTGCGAAAAGGAACAGGGTAGGGCAGGACATTGCGTTTTTCTCCATTGGGGCGCTGGATGATGATTTCTTTTCTGAAGTTTGCCTCCTCTTCGGTAAGTGCTGCCGCAAGCGAGCATAAACTCCCGGGCTCATGATTTTTTTTAGCAGCGTTCATATTCCACGAATCCGACCACATGTCTTTTCCGATCTGTGGTTCTTTTCCCCATAATGCTACTGCAGCTTTATTATAGATGGTTATTTGTCCTTCCCCATCACAGGAATAGGTGGCAACCGGTAATTTGTGGATTAGGTCCCGGTACATTTTCTCCCGTTCCTCAATTTTTTTGCGGGATACTACCTGCTCTGTCACGTCGTTGGCAAAGACAAGAATACCATCAATATTGTTGTTGATATCCCTGTTGGCCTGATAGATGAAATTTAAGTAAGCGTCTGTTAATTTTCCGTTTCCGTCGCGATCCAGTTTTATGAGCATCTCGTTGGCTGAAAAAGTTTCGCCTGTTTTATAGACGGTGTCCAAAATTTCAAAAATTCCCTGCGATTCCAGTTCCGGCAATACTTCTTTGACTGTTTTGCCTATAATATCTCTTTTGTCGATTAATTGCAAATAGAGTTCATTGGCCAATTCGAAGATATAATCGGGACCTTTTAAAATTCCCATACAGGAAGGTGCCTGAGAGAATAAATTATAGAATCGCTGCCTTTCAATTTTATAAGCTTTTTCTATTTTTTTTTCATTGGTGGTATCCCGGCCGATAAAGTAGCATCGGTTTTTTGTACCATCCCATACCGCCGACCATTGCAGGTAAACAATAGTGCCGTTGCTGTGCAGAAACCTTTTTTCAAATATAGGTAACTGCGGTCCGTTTTTTCCACTGAAATCTTCCTGTGTGCTACTTTCTTTATCTTCATGAAACAGGAGATCGATGTATTTTTTGCCGATTAATGCTTCGCGCTGAATTCCTAAAATACGTTCAGAGGCTTTATTCACCCATACAAACTTTCCTTCTTCGTCGCAGGAGCAAATCAGATCCATTGAAAAATCCAGGATTTTGCGAAGATCCTCTAAGGACTCCTGTGATGAATTGACTGTAGTATCTGTTTTTTCTTTTGCCTGTCGGCCTGCTTCATATTCTTTTCCGGAACGAACAGTTTCTGCGGTACAATTGATGTTGCCGGTCTTCAGCTCACGTTGAATCGCCGTACTATCGGCAGGGTTCTGCTCAGCAGTTTCTATTTTTGTTTTCATAGCGATTAGTCTGTTAGTAATTGAAATTTACTCAAAACAGGAAGCTGTTTGTTATTCTTTTAGTTTAATAAATTTGTTAAAATCCTCTTGTCGTCTTTTGGCCACCGGCAAAATTGCGCCGTTGGAAAATTCACAGAAATAGCCGTCTTTTTTTGAAATTTTAACGATGTGACGAAGATTGATGATATAGGAATGATGTATTCTGAAAAAATAGTTGTGGTCTAATACCGTACTGTATTCGCCCAGATTCCTGCTGGACATGATCCGGGTGCCGTTAAGAAGGACAAAAACAGTATATTTTCCATCTGCTTTGCAAAAAATAATATCTGAGGTACGTATTAACTCTATTTTTTCTAAGAACGCAACGGCTACATAATCATTGGATTGACTGGCAGAATTCAGGATATTGATGCTGTTGATTTTGTGATTCTGATAAGAGCGTTCCATTTCTCTTCTTTTGATTACTTTGTAAATGGCTAAAATAATCGCGTTAAAATCAATAGGTTTCAGTAAAAAATCAATGGCATTGTGCTTGAATGCCAGCATGGCGCACTCTTTATGCGCTGATAAAAATACGAGTTTGGGTATACTGAATTCTAACTGCTCCAGCATTTCAAAAAAAGAATTGTCTTCCAGTACAATATCCAGGAAAATAAGATCCGGTTTTTTTGATTTAATGAGCATGGTTCCATTACGTATACCCTCTGCCTCACCGATTATTTCTATAATCATAGCATTCTCCTCTTCAAATTTTTTCAGAACCTGCAGCGTCTCTTTTTCCCCGGATATGATTATGGCATTAATAGGATTCATAAGCTTGTTTTGAAGATTTCGAAATTCAAACGGTATACTACTAATGTAGGATACTTTTTAAACGGTTGATTTGTATGGTTTTAATGTATTTATAAATTATAAATCACAAAATTTAAATTACAGCAATACTTTTATTTTGACAGGCAAAATCCGACGGAAAGTAATAAATGTGCTTAAATGGGTATAAGTGGTACTAAAATGGCTGTAGTCGTGCATTCAAATATAGGATTCTACATACAGATCCATTTATATAATTCACTTTAATTGTTATAAATTTAAGGTTATAAGGAATTGAAAATTAGTTGTTTATCTTGTGTTTTTAGGGCTTAAGTTTTCAATTTTCCCGAATCAGACCGAATGAAAGCAGGTAAGCTGGTTGTAGTAACAATTTGCCGGGGAGCCTAATATTAGGACATTAAAAAATTAAAATGGAAAACCCGTCTGTACTTTGCAGTACGAGACGGGCGTCCATAAACATAATCTTCCATTTTATGTCTACTAAAAATCCTTAACAGCGGGGCATTCCGGGGACAGCACCACTTCTATTTTTTTACAATACTAATCATTTTAAGATACTGCAGCGAATTGCAATATTCAGAGTAAAGGGGTATAAGCTTAAATTTGAACAGAGCGTTCTAATGCCGCATGTAAAGGTGAACCTTTGAGGCTGTAAATCCTTACACTGGCGTAGTTTTTTACTTATATAATTACCATTAGTAATAACGTCGCTATTATATACAATAACGGGAAGAAAGGAAAGTTAATTTTCGTAATTGGGTTATTAGGAACCAAATATTAAAAATGCACTGAAAATATTTTGGCAGAAAAACGGAACATCAAGCGATTTTATAAATGATTCGTTTTTGGTAAAAGTAAGTAAAAGGGTTGTTCTGATTGGGACAACCCTTTTATTGTGTTTTTTTATTTGACTGTCTATAAATATTTGCAATGAAGAAAGTGACAGATGAATTCTGGGGTAACGTTTCCCGATAACAGGCCACAAAAGGTTTTGATGTTATTTGAGATTCATTTTTTTGTAGATGTCATCGTATTTTTGATAGTTTCGAAGAATAGTGGTAGGCGGGAGATTAAATTTATTGGCGATCTCAGATACGTTGCCGACACTGTTTACGGCCTCGGTAAACCGTGAACTATCTTCCGGGGTATCCGTCAGGTTATTTCCCAAAAGGATATTTAGGCGTTCTTCCTTGAACGTTTCGGGTGTGGTACGGACTGAATTGACAATCAGTTTTTTTACTTTGGCGATTGCATTGTCTTTCAGGCTTGTCCCATAATATTTTGATTTTTGCAACAGGTCCTTATACAAGTCTGCCATACGCGAAAGATCTTCTACTTTTGTGAAATTATTCCAGAAGATATCAAAATTCAGGCTGTCTACGACACGGTCCATGATGGAACCGGGTTTGAACTCCATTTTTTTTCCGATCGTTACCATACACTTGGCCATGATAGCCGAGATGATGGGTAATTCGTCTGAATTGATCTGCTTCTCATTATCTGTCAGGGCTTTCAGCATGGCGATATCGGGCAGTTCCAGCAGGGGTGCATTCGCAAATTCAATGTCGTCCTGCTCATTTCCCGTAACCAGGTGAAGGATCTGTATAAGGGCCACCAGATAGGGATGGTTTTTTATAGCAGATCGGTCTGAAGGGGTCAGCAATTTATAGTTATTGTAGTCTTTGTAGGCATACTGGATTTTGTCGAGCAGCAGGTATTGGTTTTCACCTCTGGTAAATCCGAATTTGTTGTCATAGTAGAAAAAACTGTTGCAAAAATCAGGTTCCTGCTTGTAACGCAATAAAAACTGGGTTTGATACTCGTTATAAATGTAAAAGGGAAAAATCCTGCGTTTTCCTTTTTTTCTGTACTTAAGAAAATACAGGCCCTTTTTGAGCCGGGCAGAAAAAATAACAACTGCAGCTTCGGGATCTACAAAGGAATTGTCGTCGTCGAAACGGATATTTAATTTTCCTTTTGGATCGAACAGGGAAAAATTTTCAACAAGATCGGTAATTATTTCCTCTTTATACGGGGCATCTTTGTCAAAGGCAGCTGCAAAAAAAAAGAAATTTGGAATCTTATCCGGATCGCCTGAGGTACATTTTCGGCTCCATATTTCGGCAGGCACTGAAAAATATTCATGGGTGGTCGCAAAATCCATACTCGGTGAGGTCATCGGGTAATGGTAATCCAGAACAAAATGTTCGTCCTGAGTGACCGTAAGGAAGTATTCCTCGAAGTAGTCGATAAAAGAAGCTTTGAGCTGGTAAATTCCTTTGTACAATGTAAGTTCAAGGTCCTGCGTTTCCTGCTCCACTATTTTATTCAGGCTGCCGTCCACGAGTACGAGCTGCAATCCGTCCAGGCACTGTCTGAAAGAAATACGGATGGTATATTTAGTATCAGAATCGTTCATAACTGATTGTTTTTGGAGAATAATTGATAAATGTTTTAGGCGGTACCGTTGTATCGAGGTTGTCCTTTAACTGGTGGAAACCTTTGGCCAGCTGGGGTAGTTTCAAAACCTGTCCGACGACCACGTCACCCTGCCAGACACTTTCGAAATCCGGACCGTAGAGCGTGATATTGGAATTGCGTTCAAAAGTAATTTCACAATTAAATTCCGGTAATATCACGGGAACAGTACAGATCAGGATCTGATCTCCGCCATTTAATGTATCGGCTGCAGCGTCCTGTGTTTTTTTGAATTTTTCGGCATGGCTTTTAAAATTGTTGCGGATATGGTCTTTAAGTGCCAGTGCGGTAATTTGCCCGGTGCCGTCACTGTCTGCATCACCGTTCAGGCTGTCAATAAGAAAGGTGGTAAAGGCCCCCCTTTTTTTGTCAGACTCTGATTCTTTAGGAAGTCCGGCAGTTTCTGCGTCAGGTGAATTGTTTTCAGTTACCGGATCCAGTATCACCTCATAGCTCAGTTTGCCGTAAGCAGTAGAATTACAAATGAGTACTCTGGGGTTCCTGTTGCCAATGGGAAGGTTCCAGGAGCCGGCGGGAGAATTGCCTTTAATGAGGGTATCATGTTCGCGGCAGCAATCGAAGAAAATCAGTACCTCGTCAAACGCACCTGCATTGGTAAACCAGGTGCGGTAGTCCAGGCCTGAAATGCAATGGTTGATCAGTGCCGGCCAAAGGCGAAGACAAAGTGCCGTATTGTCGAAAGTGACGCCTATACCATGTCCGGAGAAATAAAAATACAGCCTGTTTGTTTCGTTGTTGTTTCTGGCAACCCGGTTGATCTTATCGATGGCTATGTCAATTTCGGGACCACTCACCAGCATGTCTTCACTGTTGGATACAAACAGTTTGAGGTTGTCCTTTTGCACACCTCCCTTTGTTTCCAGCCAGTCTGCAAAAGCCTTAGCATCTGCTACGGCACCCGAAAGCGGTTTTTTCTCATAGTGGTCGATTCCTATTACGATAGCATAATTCATGATTACACAATATTGATAGTGGAAAGTATGGATTTTAACGTGGCACTGTTGTTGTCAAAATCGCCATGACGGAGCGAATCGGTCCACATGCTGTTGTCTGCATTTTCAATATCCTTTGAAAGTGCCAGTTTGTTGCTTGTAATAAAGCTATTGATGATTTCCAGTTCTTCAAATTTAGCATAACGCCCTTCGGCTTTAAACTGTTCGTGCAAGCCCATTATTTTGGCATCTGTTTCGTCCTCAAACAAGCCGGATACAAGATAGAGCAGGGAGTAGGTGTAGAGGTATTTTACACAGAAATCTTTTTTCTCATACTGTTCCTGCATCGTAAACATCTTGAACTTTTTAAAGACCCCGTTTTCTTTTGCAGGAATCCCTTTTTCGATAAACAGGTCAGTCCTGCAGGCAGGCGCCAGAAAAACGACATTGTTGTATTTTAGCTCTTTGAAGTTTTCGGAGGTTGCGGCAAGCATATTACAGATTGCGATAGAGCCCGCACTGTGTCCCACCAGTTCGATCGTGAATTTTTTACCGGCAGTTTGTCTTTTTTGGTAATGAGCTTCCAGGAGCTTAAGAAAATAGGTTCCGGCATGTAAATCATCACCGGACAGTCCTTCGTTATCTGCAAACATTTGTTGGGCCTTTTCTTTCATTTCAGACCAGCCCCATTTGCCGATGCGGTCGATATATAGCTTCCTGAAAGTTTCTTCTACAACGGTAGGGTAGAAATCATGATGGGTCTCCTTTGCGTAACGTTTAAGAACGGCAAATGCAATTTTGGCTACAAGCGTTCCGATCGTCAGTAACAATCCCCTTGAATCGCCGGCATCAGGATCAGCTGCTACTTCGATTTCTTCTGCTGCCATTTCACCTTCTGCCCGGATCATATCATCGCTATCTTTTTTAAGATCGGCAAAAAAGCCTATTTCATCTTCTTCATCAAATAGAATGCTTCCGCCTCTGCTGCCCTGGTCTGCGCTATCTTTAAGCTGATCATTTAATTCGGCAAACGGATATTCTTTTAGCTTTTCGGTTTCTATAGTGGCAGTGTCCAGTGTTTCGCCGCCACCGCGGGAATCGATACCTAATTTTTTGCCGACAAGTTTGATGACAAAGTTCAGTACTTTCTGGAATTGGCCCTCTGTGCTCTTTGAACTGAGGTTTTCGACTATGGTTTCCCAAAGTCCTGTTTCCCAGACGAAAGTTACCGCATGTGTTTTCGAAGGAGCATCTGCGAAACTGGTACGCATCACCTCGGCAGATCCCATTCCGCTGGTTTCACTGACAAGTCCGCCGTGAAAATAAACGAGCAATCTTTCGATGTCGTTTTCCTCCAGGTATTGGAACAGGTTCTCTACATCGGAAGGAGAACTGTCATAGTGCCCGGATTTTTTAAATGTTCCGCCCTCTCCGACGTTGATGTAATAGATTTTTGCAAGATTTGTCATTGGATTATGGTTGTTTTTGGTTGTTAATCGAATAGAGGTGCTTAGGGTATGGCGAGAAAAGGATGTACTTCCAGTCTGAACATCATGAAAAAGCGGCACCTGTTTACTTTAATTTTTACACCTGTTTTCTTAGAGAATAAAGGTGTTCCGTCTTACCCTTATTTTGGATAATAGCAGGTCAGATTTTATTATCGGATAGCTGTTTTAAAAGTTTTATCTCAACAGTTTAGTAATCAGCGTTTTATTTTGGATAATAAAATAAAAAGTAAATTTAAAAATAAAAAGGGGAGTAGTAACGGGTAAAAACACCTGATTATTTTAGGGGAAAATCGCCTTATTTTTTATGCAAAAAAATACTTTTTATTTTATATCGCCACATTTTTCAGTACGCTTATAAAGTTCAGAATCATTATTTTATTCTAAATTTGAAAGACATTTCCCCATTAATAAGAGAACATCCCCATATGGAAGTAACAACAATTTATTTTTATATTCCCAAACAGGTGACCCTGTTGGATTTGGCCGGCGTTCTGGAAGTTTTTAAGGAAGCTAAAAGTTTAGGGCTTCCCTACCAATTGGAATTTATCAGCAGTACACCAACCATTATTTCTTCATCGGGATTAGCACTTTCGTCGGTGATGCATTTTTCGAAAACAAATCCGAAAGAAAATGATATGGTTTTTATATCCGGATTCAGTTCCGGTCATATTCCGAAAATAGAAGAAGATAGTGCATTTTTCGACTGGCTTGCTTTCGCAAATGCACAACAGACCACCATAGCAAGTATTTGTAACGGGGCTTTTATTCTGGCGAAATCAGGGCTTTTGGATTTTAAGGAATGTACGACGCACTGGAAATTAATTGAAAAATTCACAAAAGATTTTCCGCTTTTAAAGGTGCAAAGCAATGTATTGTTTACCAAAGCAGACAATTTGTATACCAGTGCGGGGATTGTGACGGGAATTGATCTGGCCTTGTTCCTGATCGAAGACCGACATGGAAAAGAAGTTGCGACCACCATTGCCAAAGAACTGGTGGTCTACAAGAGAAGACAGGGAAGCGACCAGCAGGAAAGTGTCTATCTGCAAAACCGAAACCATCGCGACGAAAAAATCCATACCGTCCAGGACTGGATTATTTACAATCTCGAGAAGACCTCTACCATTGATTTTTTGGCCGACCTTGTTCATATTGGTCCACGAAACCTGACGCGGATTTTTAAGAAACAAACCGGAATCACCATTGCCGAATACCGCACCAAACTGAGAATCGAAAAAGCAAAAAGCCTTTTGGCGCATTCGGATTATAAAGTAGAAAGCATTGCTCATCTCTGCGGCTACAAAACATCGAAGCAATTGCGTGTGGTGCTGGAAACCCATTTGCAGGAACTGCCCATGGAAATTAAAAAAAACAGGCTGTCTTAAAACGACTATCTTTTGTCCTTGTTTGCATGGGGAAACAGCTGTTATTTTTGTAGTACTAATCTAATTCACAGAAACATGAAACTTAGGGAACAGCATACAGCTTTGATTATTATCGATGTACAAAAGGGTTTTAATGACGAAAACTACTGGGGCGGTAACCGGAACAATCCGAATGCGGAACTGAAAATAGCGCAGCTTCTTGAAAAATGGCGTGCGCTTAAGCTCCCTGTATTTCATATCGTGCACAGCTCGGTACATCCGGACTCCAAACTGCACGAATCGAATCCGGGATTTGAAATTAAGGAGGGAGTACAACCGATTGACGGCGAACCGGTCATTGTCAAAAACGTCAACAGTGCTTTTATAGGAACTGATCTGAAAGAAAGGCTGGATCAGCAGGGAATCAACAAATTGGTTTTGGTGGGATTAACCTCGAATCATTGTGTTTCGACCACCGCACGAATGGCGGGTAATTTAGGGTTTGACGCTTTTGTCATTTCGGATGCCACGGCTACGTTTGACAGGATAGGAATCAATGGCGAGAAGTTCGATTCGGAATTGATTCATCAGATTTCTTTAGCGAGTCTGCACAATGAATTTGCGCAGGTCATTACGACCGAAAAAGTATTGGAGTTAGTTTAAACTTTTAAAACGGGACCTATGGATAAAAGAGTAAAATTCGATTTTGAAATCTATTTTACCAATGGTGGAAGCATCAAAGGCGAGGACTTTCGTCTGGATATCGAAGGCGAAAGTATTTCCGATAAAGAGCTCGCGGATTATATTGTAAAGGATTTAAGATTGCTGATGGTGGGTGAAGTCCGGATTTTGAACAAGGAAATTTTCACGGAAACACACAAAAGAAAACCGATTCAGACCCGGACAGAAGCGGATGTGTTTATTGACTTAAGCCATACGATCGAAAATGGACTTGTGACCTATAAAGGTTTGCCGGCACCTATTGTATGTGACTACCTAAGCAGGGAAAATTCAAAACAGTTTTATGAGGAAGGCACCCAGTTTCAAATCGGCAAAATTGAGATGGTCACCAATACCGGAACGTATATTGACTGTCCGTTTCATCGGTTTGAAGACGGAAAAGACCTTTCGGAAGTAGGACTGGAATGTTTTGCAGATCTTGATGCTGTGGTGATTACTATTCCTTTTTCGGAAGCGCTGGAAATCACCGAAGCGCATTTGAAAAACCGTGAAATTAGAAATAAAGCCGTTTTGATTCATACGGGTTGGGACAGCTACTGGAATACGGAGGACTATTATGAAAACCATCCGTACCTGACCGCAGGAGCTGCGTCTTATTTAAAAGACTGTCAGGTAAAACTGGTAGGCATCGATTCTCATAATATCGACAGCACAGCAGGCACATCCAGGCCTGTACATACGACGCTGCTGCAGGCCGAAATACTGATCGTGGAACATCTCTGCAATCTGTATCTTTTGCCGCAGGAAGATTTTACGTTTAGTGCGGTTCCGCCAAAATTTAAGGGAGTCGGCACATTTCCGGTCCGGGCAATGGCCAAAATTCCTTCCAAAAAACCATTTCGCTAGAGATGGTTTTTTTTTTAGCCTGAACCGAAAATGAATAGCAATTGACTGAGGATAAATACTGTATGGTATAGCCCTGTTTATAAAATACCTTGTAAACGGTTTTATTTTTTTACCTTTACACCTTACTTTTTTACCTCATGGATAATCCGCAACAACCCATTCCGCATAACGAGACAGAACGTCTGGCGGCTTTAAGGCGCTACAATATATTAGATTCACTTCCTGAGGATGCCTTTGACGATGCCACAAGGCTGGTTTCTTACATTTGTAGTGTACCCATTGCCCATATTTCGTTTATAGATGAGAACAGACAATGGTTTAAATCTGAAATTGGTATAGGTGTATCAGAAGTGCCCCGTGAAATTACATTCTGCCGTTATACCCTGATGGAGTCGGAAATGCTTGAAATACCGGATACACATGCCAACGAAACATTTAAAGACGATCCAAATGTTACCGGCGGTTTTAAAGTGCGGTTTTATGCCGGAGTTCCGCTGACCACGCCCGATGGCTATAATATCGGAACCCTCTGTGTCGTAGACCATGTGACCAAAAAACTGGATGAAAGCCAGCGCAATGCCCTCAATATCGTGGCAAAGCACGTAATCAACCAATTGGAACTGAGGACAAAAAATAACGAACTCAATGCCCAGAAAAAAATAGCGGAACGCGCCGTACTGGCAAAAGATAGTTTTCTGGCCAATATGAGCCATGAGATCCGCACCCCGCTCAATGCCATCATCGGATTTACGGATCTTCTCGCACAAACCAAGCTGGATATTATTCAGCGTGATTATATTGACAGTGTACAAATAGCGGGCGAAAACCTGCTGTTGATCGTGAATGATATTCTGGATCTTTCCAAAATAGAATCCGGTAATCTGGCTATTGACGACCAGCCTTTTGATTTAAAGAAAACCCTGAAACATATTTATGACCTGCTAAAAGTAAAGGTGCCCGAAAATGTAGAATTCAATCTCTTTCTGGATGCGGATATGCCCGAAATTGTCATTGGGGATCAGGGAAGGTTAAACCAGATCCTGGTGAACCTTACCGGGAATGCGCTTAAGTTTACACAGGAAGGCGACGTAACGGTTTCGGTAAAAAAGGTGGAGGAAACCGACGAACATTATTTGCTTCGATTCTCGGTGAAAGATACCGGAATCGGCATAAAGGAAGCGAAACTGAAAACTATTTTTGACCGTTTTACCCAGGCCGAACAAAGTACTACACGAAGGTTTGGCGGCACGGGACTAGGACTGAATATTGTAAAACAGCTGGTAGAACTGCACAATTCTGAAATTAAGGTAAAAAGCAGGGAAGGACGCGGTTCGGAATTTTTCTTTACGCTTGCGTATAAAAAAGCTTCGGATATTGAAATCGTACCGGAATCCTTCACAGGTTCGAATCTGGGAAAACTTAAAATACTGTTGTGCGAAGACAATGTTCTGAACCAGAAACTGGTAAAGAGTGTTATTTACAACTTTGGTTTTGAACTGGACATTGCTGAAAACGGTGAGGCCGGAATCGAATTGCTGTCCAGCAATGAATACGACCTGATCTTAATGGATCTTCAGATGCCGGTTAAGGATGGTTACCAGACGACACAGTATATCAGGGATGAAATGAAACTCACCATTCCGATTATTGCCATGACGGCACACTCGCTGGTAGGCGAACAGGAACTTTGTTATAATATGGGAATGGATGCTTATGTACCCAAACCTTTTAAACAGGCTGCGCTGCTGGAAACTATAAAAACCGTCCTGAACAAGGAGCATAAGCAACTGCCGAAAAGAAAGATTGATTTGTCCTTAGTAACGGAAATGGCCTGCGGTGATACTGATTTTGTACACGAAATGGTGCATCTTTTTACAGCAAAAATTCCCAATGAAATAACGCTGATCAATGAAGCCTATAAAACTAAGGATACTGAAAGCGTACGGAAACTGGCTCATAACATGAAATCGAGTTTTGATATTTTCCTGTTGTCAGATCTTAGTGATTGTGTGGCTGTGATAGAGGAAGAAGCTAAAAAGGGAAACTTTACTGTTAAAACCAGAGAAAAAATGAGTATCTTGAATTGTGAAATCATTGAAGTAGTTAAAGTTTTAAAGGAATTATGATAGAAGGCAAGTATCCCTTACATTTGTAATTCTTACAAATGTTGTAAGCTTAAGCCGCTTCAAGACAAATAGATACGCCATGAGAATTATTTTATCAGAAGATAATGATATCCTGCGTAAGTCATTATCTTTTTTTTTAGAGTCCAAAGGATTTACCGTTGATCAGTTTTCTGATGGAAGGGAGGCGCTGGATGCTATTGAAGCAACTGCTTATGACCTCATCCTGACGGACATCAATATGCCGGGAAAAAGCGGCATGGAAATTACACAATACGTACGACAAACTATAGGCTCTGATATCCCGATTATTATATTTACCTCTTCAGGAATAGAGCAGACCGAACTGGATTCTTTTGATATGGGTGCCAACGAATTTATGGCTAAGCCTGTAAGTCCGGCTGTGCTTTTAGTTCGAATTAACAAACTGCTAAAAACACGCACCTAATGAAATTGATCTATTCTTCCGTTTTATTTCTGTTGCTCTCTTTTACTGCCGCTGCGCAGGAAGTGAATTTTGATGAAGCTTTGGCTCAGGTAAAGCTCGAGGCTGAAAAAGGCAACTATGACAATGCCCTGACCATGCTGCAGTCTTTACAGCTGAAATTTCCTGAAAATGAAGATCTCAAAGTCTATCAGGGACGTATCTACAGCTGGAAAAAAGACTATCCTTCGGCTATAAAAGTACTGGTTCCCCTGACCGACAGGACAAAACCGCATCCGGATGCTTTGTTGGCCATCATTAATACTTATTTCTGGTCAGAACAGTTTGAGACCTGTAGTATTTATTGCGATAAATACCTGCTACTAGATCCAAATGCTGCTGATGTGCTCCTGATTAAGATACAATGTCTTGAAAAACTGAACCGCGACAAAGAAGCACTGGAGCTTGCCGACAAATTACCCGTTACCGATAACAGTACCCAGGCCATTACCGGAGTACGTGCCCTTATTGGCCGTAAGGCAAAAAATGCCCTGGCGTTTTCGTACCTGAATGTATCGACTTCGAATCCCGGACAGTCCCCGCTTCATTACGGCTATGCCGAATATTCGCATAAGTTTACCAAATCGGCTTTGGTGGGGCGTGCCAATATAGGCTATGTCAATGCCGACACGCAGCTGCTTTTTGAAGCCGATTATTATCAGACGTTCTCCAAAAGAAATTATCTGTATGTAAACGCAGGGGCTTCAACAGGGCAGACGGTATTTCCGGTAGCTAAAGCTGGTGCCGAATATTTTTTTGCCCCCGGAAAAAGATTTGATTATTCGCTTGGTTTTAAGTACCTGCATTTTGAAACAGACGATGTAACCCTGCTTACGGGACAGTTGGGCTATCGCACCGGTACCTACACGATTGCCTACAGGCCTTTTTATGATACCTCAAATGAATTATTTTCGCATGTAGTCAGCCTGCAGAAAGCCAATGAAGAAAAAGAAAGTTTAATACGGCTGGAACTGCAGTACGGCAATGTCCCGTACCTGTATTTGTACAATAATTTTGTGACACCGCTGAAAGCCTACAGGGCCGGAATACAATATCAGCATCGTATCGGAAGTTCATTTCTGGTGCGGCCTGTTTTCCTTTACGAGTATGATGAATATTTACCGGACGCATACAGAAACAGGTTTAGTGCACAGCTCATTATTACGAAACGCTTCTGATATGGAAAAGGTTTGGGAATTTTATAAAAGCGGGGCATGGGTAGAATATTTCCTGATTGTGTCGACGGTACTGTTTATAGCAGTAGCTTTTATATTGTACCTGCTGATCATCAGAAGCCGCAACCGAAACATCAGGAAGGAAAAGCTTACCATCGAATATACGATCCTGATTGAAAAAATACTATTCGCCCTTATTTTTGAGGATACTTCACTAGCCGTGGTAAAAGAAAATCAGGATTTCAGCAGGCTTATTGAGGATGTTTTCTTTAGGGAAGTGCTGACGGAATCGGTGATCAACCTGCATAAAAACTATGAAGGTATCTATGCCCGGAAGCTGGAACAATTTTATAAGGAATCGGGACTGATACAGGACTCGTTTAAAAAGCTCAGGAACCCGAACTGGGAAATCAAGTGCAAAGGAATTACCGAGGTGGCGGAAATGAATATTACGAGGGTTTTTGGCAGTATCATTACCCTGTCAAAAGCCCAGAACAAAACCCTGAAAATTACAGCGCTGAATGCCTGTATCAAACTGGGTGGCGTAAAAGGCATCACACACCTTACCGAACATCCTTACCCCATTGATGACTGGACGCAGGTGAATATTATAAGCGCTTTTAAAAAACATGATATAGGCGACAGCGAAGGAGTCGAATTCCTGCTGGAATCACAAAACACAAGCGTAGTGACACTTGGTTTGAAACTGATCAGAGAACTGAAGCTGACACAAAAGATTCCGTATGTGGCAGAACTGGCCGCCCGGACGCACAATACCGTTATACAATATGAAGCGCAAAACGTACTGAAGACTTTAACCGCTTAAGCCAATGGATTTTTTTAATAATGAAATAGCCCTGTTCTCGCATGTATATCTGATCCTCATTCTGGGGTATGCTATACTGCTGATGTCATCGTACCTGATATTGGCGCATCTGTCTGTGAGGGAACTACGGGAATATCTGAAAAAAAACAGTTTTGTCGATTATAATGTGCTTCTTACCAGTGAATTTGCACCCGGACTTTCGTTAATTGCCCCGGCGTATAATGAGAGCTTTACCATTCAAGAAAATGTAAAATCGTTACTCTCCTTAAATTACAATAATTATGAGGTGATTGTCGTAAATGATGGCAGCAAGGATGATTCGATGGAAATACTGATCAAAACCTACGATTTGGTACTGACGGAACTTCACATTCACCCCCAAATTGAAACCAAAAAAATTAAAGGGCTATATGTCTCCCGGAATGCGGCCTACAGAAAGCTGATCGTGGTGGACAAAGAAAACGGCGGCAAGGCTGATGCCCTGAATGTTGGTCTGAACATCGCGCAGAATCCGTACGTGGTCTGCATTGATGTGGACTGTATACTGGATAAGGATTCGCTGCTGAAACTGGCTAAACCTTTTCTGGAATCACACGGCAAACGGGTTATTGCTACCGGAGGGGTAGTGCGTATCGCCAACCAGTGCATCATAAAAAACGGCCGTCTGGTGGAAGTAAACATTCCCGATCTTATGCTGCCCAGAATACAGGTTTTAGAATACCTGCGGGCTTTTCTGCTGGGAAGGATGGCCTGGGGAAGACTTGATGGTCTCTTGCTGATCAGCGGAGCTTTTGGCGCCTTTGATAAAGAAATAGCCTTACTGGCAGGCGGTTACAACACCAAAACGGTAGGCGAAGACATGGAACTGGTCGTTCGTATGCGCCGTTACATGCTGGAAAACAAAATGCCGTATTCCGTTTGTTATATACCGGACCCCTTATGCTGGACCGAAGCACCGGAAGATTTTAAAATATTCAGGAAACAGCGCAGCCGCTGGATGAGGGGAACGATTGAGACACTGAGCTTTCACAAAAGAATGTTCCTGAATCCAAAATACAAAGTGCTGGGTATGCTTAGTGTGCCGTACTGGGCGCTGTTTGAATTCCTTGCTCCCGGAATAGAATTTGCCGGTATTGTGATCACAATTGTCTTTATTATTTCAGGACTGCTCAATTGGCATTTCTTCCTTTTACTGGCCCTGTTTGTGTACTTTTTTGCAGTAATGTTTTCGGTCATCGCCTTATACAGTGAAGAACGAACGTACCATAAATATCCCAAACAAACGGATTTTTTCAAACTGCTTTTAGCGGCTTTTATAGAACCTTTGTATTTTCATCCCTTAGCAGTTTATGCGGCCCTGATTGGGTATAAGGAAAAAATAAAGGGAACAAAAGGCTGGGGCGATATGACCCGAAAGGGATTTACCAAACAGCCCTGATTTTTTCTATTTGCTTTTGGATTCCGGATGGTAACGCTTATGCTTTAATATTCTGAATGGCCCATTTGAGCAAAGTGTTTTTTTCTTTGACAAGTCCGAGTTTTTCGATGATATTGCCGCGATGGCCTTCTACGGTTTTTTCGGATAAAAAAAGCAATTCGGCAATTTGTTTGCTGGTTTTGAGCTGGGCGACCAGTTCTATGATTTTCCTTTCGGATAAAGTCAGGCGGGCCAGCTTATCATCACTGTCTAACGAATCCGATATCAGGTCCTCTTCCAGATAGGCACTTACATAACGATTGCCTTTCTGCACTTCTTCCAGACAGATTTCGAGTTCTTTCTGGGCATGCTCTTTCAGGATGTAACCAAAAATTCCGTACTCGCTTGCCTTTCTGTAAATGGTGATTTCCTTGTGCATGGTCAGCAGGATGACTTTGGTTTTCAGCCTGCTTTCCTGTATTTTTTTCGATACATCCAATCCGTCAAGTCCGGGCATATTGATGTCTAAAATGGCAACATCAGGTGTGTGAAGCGTGATTAAATTTAATGCCGAAGTACCATTCGAACAAGTATCAATTACCTTATGCCCGTAAGATTCGACAAAACTTTTGGTTCCCTGGAGTGTAAAAGGATGGTCGTCTGCGATTAGTATTCTCATTTTGTTTTTTTTATTTCAACAGTAACAATAGTTCCGTTTTTATCCGATACAATTTTTGCTTCCCCGTTTATGGCCCTGCTGCGTGCTATGATGTTATGAAGACCAAAGGCAGTACTTCCGGCCAGTTTTTCACCCACATTAAATCCGGTTCCGTTGTCCTTAATTTCAATGAGGAGCTGGTTATCGTTTTCTCTTACCGTAATTTTTGCGGCAACAGCATTGGCATGTTTTATAATATTGGACAAGGTTTCCTGAATAATACGGTATACCTGCAGTTCATCGGCAGCGGGCAATGAATTTTGGTATTCAATTTCTGAAGTGACCATAAAATTATTGACCGACTGTGCTCTTTCTGTCAATTGTTCGATACTGGCTTTTAAACCTATCTTGTCGAACATTACAGGATGAAGATTCCGGCTTATAATCCTGATGTCGTTTATAATCGTATCAATTTTTTTATCGGTAGTTTCCGATTTTTGTTCAAATGAATTTTTCAGGCTCAGTAATTCATGGCTTACGCTATCGTGCAGGTCACTGGCAAT
This sequence comes from Flavobacterium sp. ENC, assembly GCF_020991415.1. Classification (GTDB taxonomy): domain Bacteria; phylum Bacteroidota; class Bacteroidia; order Flavobacteriales; family Flavobacteriaceae; genus Flavobacterium. Next base: position 106,945 of record NZ_JAJMOY010000007.1, read on the forward strand.
TCGTTTTCTTTCTTCCTCGGTTTTCTCCAGCAATTGTTTGGTGTACAGCTGCGAATTTTGCTTTTCCTGTTTTAAAATTCTTTGTTTTCTTATCAAAGTCAATGCAAAGGTTAATAAAATAAAGCCAATCAAGCCGGAAACCAATAAGGCAATGGTGGTATTGTTGTTAACAATCGTTTTTTTCTGTAAAGCGATTTGTTGTTCTTTGGCCCGGGTCTGGTATTTTTTATCAAGCTGGGCCACAATATTGGCCATTTCTTTGCTGCCCAGACTATCTGTCGCTTCATACATACTATCCTGATACAGCATCGATTTTTCGTAATCCTTTTTATTCATGGCATCATTGTAAAGCACCGCATACAGGTCCCTGACCCTTGTAAAGTTTTGATTTGCCTTTAGATCCTTAATGGCCTGATGAATCATTTTGGTATTCCGGATCCCTTTGTTTTGCTTGGATTCCAGTTCGGCTAACGCTACCCTGTATTCCTGATTGGTAACGGTAGAATTTAGAAATGCTACATCCGGTTTCAGTTCATCCAGTATGATTTTGGCTGCTTCAACTTTATTCTCATCGGTTAATTTGTGGGAATAATAAATATTGATGGAAACTTTAATAGAAGGATCATTGATTTTGCTTTTTTTGAAAGCCAGGTAAACCGAATCTATTAACGGTTTCATCTTGGTATAATTCATGCTTCGGTCGTACAAATTAATTTTACCGTATAAACTAATGAAGATATTGGCTAAGTTTTTCTCTCTGTGTTTAGCATAATACCGGATTGATTTATTGAAAAATTCTTCTGCTTTATCATAGTCTTTCGAAGCCTGATAAATTTGGGCGATACCCACATATACACTACCTTCCCCGGATGCAATATCCATTTTTCTGAAATATTCCAATGCTTTGAATTCACTTTCCAGTGCCAGGTTCAGATTGCCTGACAGGTGATAGCACCAGGCAATAGTGCGATAACCGTCTGCCTTTAAAAAACAACTTGTATAATCGACTGTTTCAATTGTCGTATTTTTGGTGTACCATTCGATTGCTTTTTTAAAATCTCCTTTGTCTGTATAATAATCGCCATAATACATATTGACAAACCAGGTATTTTGCTCCGGAATTTCATTTTTATATTTTTCTAAAAATGCAGTAATGGTCTGGAAAAGGCGTTGATCGTAAGAACCATAACTTGCCGTATTCCAGGCTGCAGCCTGTAACGTTTTGGCAGCGGTTAGATAGTTTTTTTCTTTTATTTTTTGGTTGTAATAGGTATATAAAGTAGTCTGGTATTTTGGATTAACAAAGTTGGTGTCGACTTTGATCCAGTCGAAAGTTTTATCTATTTTTTCGACAGCGGGTTTTTTATAAAGAGTATTGCTTTCCTTTTTTTCATTACAAGCTAAAAAAGACCCTATTATAAGAATCGTCATAAGCAGAAGAGCTCCTTTTTTGTATGGAATCATGGGTATGGATTTTTAACAAAAGTATCTTTTTTAATTTGATAAAAAGAAGATTAAAAGAAAATCGGGGGTTACCCCTTATATGATAGTTGCTGGTATTAATTCACCTTTGTTACTTAATCCAAAAACAAATTGTATGAAACTAAAATTACTCGAAAATCCACTTCCATTTTCCAGGGATAAAAATTACCGGACAAAAATTGCCGGTCTTTTTTTCTTTATAATGATTGGTTTTACTTCGGCTAAAGCACAATACACTGCGATACCGGATGTCGCTTTTGAACAGAAACTGATTGATATGGGTTTTGATTCCGGCGCCATTGACGGACAAATAGCAACAGAAGTTATTGCCAATATTACGAGTTTAAACATGCAGGGCGGAAACATTAAAGACCTGACAGGAATTAAGGATTTCACAAACCTTCAGGAACTTATCCTGAATTACCAGAAGCTTACTACGCTGGATCTGTCAGGAATGACAAATCTGCATGTCGTGCAACTCTACGGCAATGTTCTTACCAGTCTTAATCTGAATGGCTTGTCTAATCTGGAGATCCTTTACTGCGGATCGAATCAATTAACCACTTTGGACCTGACCGGATTAACTAACCTGAACGTTCTTTCCTGTGGACAAAATCAACTGACTTCACTGGATGTAAACGGATTGACTAAATTAGAAACGTTTCAATGTAATGAAAACAAAATAACGAGCCTGGATGTAAGCGGGCTGACCAATCTGACGAGTTTAAATGTTGGCGTGAATAAATTGACGACACTGGACGTATCGGCCTTAACGAAAGTAACCGATTTGGCCTGTTATCAAAATCAGCTGACCAATTTGAATGTAGGTGGCTTAACCGCTTTGACAAATCTAAATTGTTCGGGGAATAATTTAACGGTACTGGATGTTACCCAGGCACCTGCTTTGCAATACTTTTTTTGCACCGAAAATCCTTCCCTGACGTGTATTATAGTCAATGATGTTGCCAATGCTGCTACAAATACAGCCAATGATAATTGGGGTAAAGATGCAACGGCAAATTATTCGCTGACCTGCAGTCCTTACGCAGCCGCGAACCAGTCTTTTTGTGCGGGTGCTACGGTAGCGAATCTTGCTGCTTCAGGTACTGCGGTTAAATGGTACGCGGACGCAACAGGCGGAGCTGCACTGGATCCCGCTACGGCTTTGGTGTCCGGAAATTATTATGCTTCCCAAATTACGAACGGAACCGAAAGTGACAGAACTTCAGTTGCCGTGATTGTAAACACAACACCGCTGCCTTCAAGAGATATGAATGTCAATGGTACTTTGTGCCGGCCTTCGACTTATGGAATACTGGCCTCAAAGTTTAATAATCCTGGTGCGATAAAAATTTATGCATCCGCTACAAGTACCACTCCGCTTGATAGTTCACTTGAAATTACAGCGGGCAGTTTTTTAACGCTGTACATCACACAAACGATTAACGGTTGTGAAAGTGCCCGATTAACAGATTCTCAAACCTTTGTAAATCCAAATTATGAGCCTACGGTAACAGATCAGACCTTTTGTGCCAGAACTTTGCCAACAATTGCCAATCTGGTAGTAACTCCTACGGGTGGCGGCAGCAACATTAAATGGTACCTGTCTCCGGCGAGTGTTACGCCTTTGCTAAGCACAAGAGCGTTAGCCACGCGTGATTATTACGTGACGCAGACGGCTTATCCTTGCGGGGAAAGTCCGAGGAAAAAAGTTCATGTAACTTTAAGTCAGGATGAAGAAAGTTATATCTATACCTGCGGAAGTTATACCTGGCCTTTAAATGGTGAAACGTATACAGAATCAGAGGAGGTAACTTATGATGATGGTTGTACGATTCATTACTTGTACCTGACGATAGCTCCGGTTGATGTTCCTGTTATACATTCGCAATTTAGACTTACCGGTGCTACTATTGCCGATATTACCGTTATTCAGGGACAAGAGGTTCAGTTTTATGCCGATGCTGCAGGCGGAGCGCCTCTGGCAGGCACTACGGTTTTGGAAAACAAAACGTATTACGCTTCTCAAAAACAAACTTTTTACGATACCAATTCACAGTGCGAAAGCGACAGAATTGCCGTAGACATTACATTGGGTACGATGCCGGAAGGGTATACGTTTATTGCAGACGAACGTTTTGAACAAAAATTAATCAATCTGGGCTATGATGATGTGATCGATAATAAGGTGCTTACGGCTAATATTGATACGGTTACCGATTTAAATCTGGTGGCTCTTTCTATTAAGGACTTAACAGGGATCAAAGGGTTTAAAAGTTTAAAGACTGTGGATTTAATTTATAATTCTATTACCAATCTGGATGTAAGCGGGATGACGGCTTTAGAAAATATTGGTGCATACGGAAATTATTTGAGTACGGTAAATCTGAACGGATTGGTGAGTCTGAAAGAAATCAATTTTGGTAATTCATCCTTAAAAGCTTTAGATCTGTCCGGATTGACTGCTTTGGAAAAAATAGAAGTAAGCGGACCACTGACCAATCTGGATTTAAGCGATCAGGTTAATTTAATTGATTTAAATTGCCGATACACTAAAATTACCGGTTTGAATTTAAAAAACAAACCGAATCTGCTTTATTTGAATGCTACACAGATCGATAACCTGACGTGTATTACCGTAGATGATGTTGCCGCTGCTAATGCCAATACCAACTGGTCAAAAGATGCGGGAGCCAATTATTCAGAAGGGACTGCCAATGTTACTACAGCAGCTGTTTGTGACAGTTATACCTGGGCTCTTAATAATGTTACCTACACAAAATCAGGAACATACAGGGTGGTAAGTGAATGTCTTACGGAAGAACTGAATTTGACTGTTCATCCAACGGTTGTGATTGATAAAACGATTACTGCCTGTGGAAGTTACACCTGGGATTATAACGGACAAACCTATACGGAATCGGGTATTTATATACCTCAAGGGGCAACACCCTGTGAATCGGCTACGCTGAACTTAACGATTACGCCATCTGTAGTGCCTGCCTTTACAGCCGTTGATGCTATTTGCCAGGGAACCGTTTTAGCAGATCTGCCAACGGTTTCGAATAACGGAATTACAGGAACCTGGTCTCCGGCACTAAACAATCAGGCGACAACTACCTATACTTTTGTACCGGAATTGAACGCTTGTGCAACACAAACCACTTTGGAAATTGTAGTTACTCCGGTCGTAACCACCAGTAAAACGGTTACTGCCTGCGGAAGTTATGTTTGGGATTATAACGGTCAGACGTATACCGAAACGGGTTTTTATACCGTTTCAGGAGCGACAGCATGTGAATCAGGAACATTAGACTTAACGATTACGCCATTGGTAGTACCAACTTTCACAACCATAGCCGCTATTTGCCAGGGAACCGTTTTAGCTGATCTACCAACGATTTCAAATAACGGAATTACAGGAACCTGGTCTCCGGCACTAAACAATCAGGCTACAACAACGTACACTTTTGTACCGGAACTGAATGCTTGTGCTACACAAACTACTTTGGAAATTGTAGTTACTCCGGCCGTAGTGATCAGTAAAACTATTACTGCCTGCGGAAGTTATGTTTGGGATTATAATGGACTGAAGTATACGGAATCAGGTACTTATTCAGTTGCAGGTGCAACAGCTTGTGAGTCTGCTACCCTGAACTTAACGATTACACCACTGGCAGTACCAACTTTCACAGCCATAGCTGCTATTTGCCAGGGAGCTGTTTTAGAAGCTCTGCCGTCTGTTTCTAATAACGGAATTACAGGAACCTGGTCTCCGGCACTAAACAATCAGGCTACCACAACCTATACTTTTGTACCGGAACTGAATGCTTGTGCTGTGCAAACTACTTTGGAAATTGTGATTAACCCTGCGATTGATGCATCAGTTGACTATAGCAACGGAATTTTATCATCGAATATGCCAAATGCAGCCTATCAGTGGATCGACTGTGCGAATAATAATGCTATAATTCCGGGAGCGGTAAATCAAACCTATACTCCTGCAACATCCGGTACGTACAGTGTTGTTGTTACGTCAGGAAGCTGTTCCGCAACTTCGGATTGTATAAAGGTTACTACATTAGGAAGACCTGATTTTGAGGCGATTTCTGACTTAAGAATCTATCCAAATCCTTCTCATGATGTCTTTAACATCCAAATTGGAAGTACTGCCAAAGTTGACGTGTATGACAATTTAGGAAAACAAATAAGAAGTGAAAACGTTAGCGAGGGAACTTCAAAACTGGATCTGAGTGAATACCCAACAGGAATGTATTTTCTAAAAATAACGAATGAAAACAATGAGGTAAAAACAGTTAAAGTGCTTAAGAATTAGACGCTGCCTGAGTCATTTTTAAAACGGACTTTTTTTTGAGAATTATTAAAACGCCAGTGAACCTAGTTTCACTGGCTTTTTTTATTGTTTGTTTTCCAGGTATTAGATAAGGATTGGTTTGTTTTTTTCGATTTTGAAAATAATAAGTATTTTTTTCTGCAAATCAAAAATACAACTGCCTTATTATATTTTCAATGAATCGTACTGCAAATCTATTAATACCGCCTCTGATAGTGCGGTCTCTGAATTCTGCTCAACGGGAAGGAAAATTTCAAAAGTGGTTCCTTTGTTCAGAATACCTTTCGCATGGATAATCCCGTTATGGTTATCAACGATTTTCTTTACAATGGCAAGACCTATTCCGGTACCTGAATATTCGTGACTGTGATGCAGCCTTTGGAACATTACAAAAATAAGTTCGTTAAATTCAGCTTCAAAACCAATTCCGTTGTCTTTAAAAGTAAGGTTCCAGTAATCGCATTTTTGGGGCTGAAAATTCTGGTCGCGAAGTTTTGAATCATCATGTGCAATAATAGTGGTTTCTATGGTAATGTGCGGCGGCAAATCAGGATGTGAAAATTTAAGGGCATTGCTGATCAGGTTATAAATAAGCTGACGGAACTGAAAGATGACCACATTTACCGGTAAAAGCTGGCCGACGATAGCGATGGTGGCTTTCTTTTCCTGAATGGTATCTTTCAGGTCTGATTTTACATCTTCGATGATCATTTTCAGATCACTTATTTCGTATTCACGTTCAATGCTGTTTACACGGGAAAAAGCCAGTAAATCCTCTATAAGCTGTCTCATTCTGGTTGCCGAAACATGTATGCGTTCCATATTGTTTTTTCCGGCCTGCGTCATGCCCTGCATTTCATTCTCCATAATGATGGAGATGAACGTCTGAATTTTACGCAGGGGTTCCTGGAGGTCATGACTGGAGATAAAATTAAAGGCAAGGAGCTCTTTGTTGGCATTAATTAATTCGATAGCCCGTTTTTCTTTTTCAGCATTTTGAAACACCAGTTCTTTGTTTGCAATAAGAAGTGCTGCGGTCTGTATTTTTAATTTTTCAAGGATTTCTTTTTTTTCCTGACTTTCTTCCGCTTCTTTTAATCCCCTGATTACTTTTTGAGACAAAGTAAGCAGGTTGTTTTTTGAAACAAAATCAGTTACGCCTTCTTTTAAAAGCAGAACCGCATTCTCTTCGCCAATAGTGCCTGAAACGATAATAAAAGGGATATTAAGGTTCTTACTTTTCAGCATGCGAAATGCCGAAGCGGCATCAAATGAAGGCATGGAGTAATCGGATAAAATAATATCCGGAGCGAAAACATCAAGAGATTCCTCAAACATTTTCCGGGTTTCAACGGTTTTTTGCACAAAGCTGATTCCAGATTTGTGCAGCTGCCTTATTATTAAGTCGGCATCCGTAACATTGTCTTCCAGTATTAATATTTTTATTTCTTTTTTCATTTTACTTTAAAATGTTTATAAAGAGTAGCTGCTGTTTTATAAGGAAGGCTGACTTAATATCATCCAGTACATTCCCATTTCTTTAATAGCATTGAAAAAGTTGTTACTGTCTACAGGTTTTACAATATAACTGTTCGCCCCGAGGTCATAACATTTGGCGATATCCGGATCTTCCTGGGAAGAGGTAAGGATCACGACCGGAATTGATTTAAAGTCAGGATCACCTTTGATTTTTTCGAGCACCTGCATTCCCGAAACCTTTGGCATTTTAAGGTCCAGAAGAAATAACTTCGGATGTGAATTGGGATTTCTCCCGGCATACAAACCGCGGCAATAAATAAAATCAAGGGCTTCAGCGCCATCTTTTACATGCAGCAATTTATTGGTAAAACCACTTTTGGTGAGTGCACGAATGGTTAGCATTGCGTCATCAGCACTGTCTTCGGCAAATAATATTTCAATGTTATCGTAATTCATTTTGTATGTTTTAATGGTGAATATTGGGAAGGCTAAAGTAAAAACTGGAGCCTGTGTCTAATTTTGATTCTGCCCAAACCGCTCCGTGATGGCGGCTTACTATTTTTTGAACAATAGCCAGGCCAATGCCCGTACCGTCAAATTCCTCCTGGGAATGCAGGCGCTGGAAAACGCCAAATAGTTTATCGTAATATTGCATATCGAAGCCTGCGCCGTAATCCTGTACGCAGTATACAATCTTGTCTTTTTGGATAGTGGAGGTAATTTTAATGCGGATTTCCGGTTTGTATTGGGAGTATTTAATGGCATTGGAAATAAGATTGATCCAGACCTGCTTGATGAGTGAAGGATCACCGTTGGAAGGGGCAAGTGCTTGTAAATCAAACAGCGGTATTTTAGCACCATTGTCAAAAAGAATATCATTAATGACACCATTTACCAGGGCATCCATATTTATGGCAGTGGCACTGACTTGTTTACGTCCCAGTTTACTAAAAGCGAGCAAATCATCAATGAGCATCCCCATTTTCCTCGAATTGTGTATCACGGCCTGCAGTACTTTTTTGCCATCTTCGTCAATCGAGTCGGCATGGTCTTCAATCAAAATTTGCGTGTAGCCATTGATGGCCCGTATCGGAGCCCGTAAATCGTGAGAGACTGAGTATGAAAATGCACCCAGTTCTTCCTGCGCTTTTTTCAGTTCATTATTGGCCAGCGTAAGTTCTTTTCCCCTTTTTTCCTGATAGGCCAGCTCCCGGTTGGTTACAATTAACGCTGCGGCAATTTTTTCTTTTTCTGCTTTTCTTTTTTCTTTCTGTATGTTTTCCAGCGCCAGTTTTTTATTGGCAATAATCAGTTCTGCAGCACGTTTTTCTCTTTCCCTGCTCTGAAGGGCAAGTTGTTTATGGGCAGTAACCAGTTCTATGGCTCTTTTTTCCTTTTGCTCATTTTGAAATTCCAGTTCCTTATTGGCAATGATTAATTCTGCTGCGCGTTTTTCCTTTTCTTCATTCTGGAAAGCAAGTTCCTTAACAGCAATAACCAGCTCTGAAGCACGATCTTCTTTCTGATTGTTCTGGAACTCCAGTTCCTTATTGGCAATAATTAATTCTGCTGCGCGCTTTTCTTTTTCTTCATTCTGAAAAGCAAGTTCCTTCACGGCGATGACCAGCTCTGAAGCCCGTTTTTCTTTTTGTTGATTCTGAAACTCCAGTTCCTTATTGGCAATAATTAATTCTGCCGCACGTTTTTCCTTTTCTTTGTTCTGGAAAGCAAGTTCTTTAACGGCGATGACCAGTTCTGAAGCACGCTTTTCTTTTTCTACGGCCTCTGTTGCCAATTGCAGGAATTGCTTTTTGGCAAGTGTAACATCAGTGGCGAGTTTTAATATTTTATAAGGATTACCGGAAATATCCAAAATTGGATTATAACTGCCCAGTAACCATACACTTTTACCCTTTTTGGTGACCCTTTTAAACTCGTCTTTTTGGTAAACTCCTTTCTTCAAAGTATTCCAGAACTGTTTATAAGCATCTGATTTTGCATATTCTTTATCGACAAACAGGCTATGATGCTTTCCTATAAGGTCTTTTTTGGCATAGCCCATGATTTTGAGGAAATTTTGATTGGCTGTAAGGATATTGCCTTCAAGATCGAACTCTATTGCCGCATTAGAAACGGCAATTGCATTGATATGGTTCTGTAACTGCTGCTCCTTGGCTCTTAGCTGTTCATTTAGCAAATACAATTCATCAGCACGTTTTTGCTTCTCTTTGTTTTGAAAAGCAAGCTCTTTATTGGCTATAATAAGTTCGGCGGCTCGTTTTTCTTTTTCGTCACTCTGGAAGGCCAGTTCTTCATTGGCAATGACCAGTTCGGAAGCTCGCTTTTCCTTTTCTGTATTCTGATAAATGATTTCTTTTTTGGCGATGCTTAACTGTAAATTTTCAGCTCTGGCTTCTTTATTGTAGAGTGAAGTTTTTTCGCTGGAAGTAATCGGTTCTTTGCCTTTTTTTGCTGTGCTGCCCATATATGCGTAATATTATTTAAAAAATAATGGCAGTAATTTGCTGGAAAAGCACCGATATTTTATAATTTGAATGGAGTATTAAGTATACAATAATCCTTTAGCAGTTACCCAAAAATAAAATGAGGCCGTACACGATATTGCGATTGTACGAATGTAGTGAATAAAGCGGGATAATTTTGCTTGTTTTCAATGAAATAATCAGAATGAAATAAAATAAAGGGGTATCATCAGGATTGATAAGCTTCAGGTGGCGTTTTCCGAATATACTTTGCTTTAAAGCTTATGATGAGGGTAAGTACAATCAATTGGAATACAAACTTCTATGAGAAAGTTCCTGGTATGGTTTTTTTATGTTTGGTACTGAGTTTAACTTGAAAAATATAAAATCAGTACCAAACAGGATATCTAAACAGCGTTTAATATTAGAGCTTATTTTATGGTTATCGTAATATTGGGAACTACAAGTTGGCCTGTCGCTCCGGAATTACGCTGTAAAGCCACTTCGATATAATCGTTAGTAGTTAGTTCGGTAGTTGCATTTAACGGAAGAACGATAATATCATTAACGGCAGCGCCTCTTCCGTAGATTTTGTATTGCGTTAAGGGAGTTCCATTTTTCATAATATAGGCTATAAAAACTCCTGTGCCGGGCACCTGAAAAGAAATAGACCCTGCTACCTGAAAAATCCGTTTCTTTTTTCCAACATATTTTAGCCTGTTGTAACCGGCAGTACCCGCGTCTGTTGCAAATCTGAACAAATTGGAATACACTGTTGATGGAGCAGAACCGGTACTCACCCCGACTTTTACGATATCACTTGGCGTTGAACCGTTTAAAGTTACTCCAAGACCACTATTTACAGGATAATCCATTGAAAAATCCGCTACAGCATTTGCATCTGCTTCAGTTGGTATTCCTGCAGCCCTGACGGTCCAGCTGGTATTAAAATTATAGCCTGTGAAGGTAGTTGCCGACGGAGTTGCATAAGGTCTGACATAGTTAGCAGGAGTAGGGCCTGTAAAAACAACAGATTCTAAAACGGCATCGCCCGTAATCGTAAGACCTGCTGTGGAAACATCTAGACCATATGCTCCGGAACTGACGTTAGAAAAGCCTCCTTGTTTCTCAATCAGATTGAATGTTCCTGTAAATTTTTCATAAGTACCTGCATTATTGCTGAACCAAGCCTGGTTGCTTAACAATAACTGACCTATGTTCGAATAAGTGATACCGGTTGTATTTCCCGAAAAATTGACAATACTCATAAAAACTAAACCATAACCTGCTATTGTACCGACACTTGCGGAATTGGCAATAATACAATCCCTAAGCAAAAAAGTAGAAGTTGAAGCTGCAGCACTTAGATTGAAAACCGTAGCACCTGGCGCGGTAATAGTAAGATTTCTGACACTTCCGCCCGTAGTTCCGTCAAAAAGGTTTCCGGATGTTTTAACAATTATATCTTCATTAGCGTCCAGACCATCCAGATAGGCATTATTCAGGTCTATTGGAAAATTAAATACTACCTGTCCATTAATTTCATATAAGGTATTAGATGTTAAAACGTATTTGGCACCACCACCAGCCGCCAGTTCGGTTGCCAGTACAGTAGCCAGATTGTCAGTCGATCTTATTCGTTTAAAATTTAATCTTGGCAGTGCACCGCCAACAGGTATCCATGATGACGAGCTGGATACATAGCTGTAAACCAATTTTAAATCGGTGTCGTAAACAAGCAGTCCGTCAGCCGGTGTAGCAATAGCATTTCTCTGTAAAGTAGTCATACGTGGGGGGAGCAGACCCTGGGTGGTAGAAGTTATATCTAAAACAGAGCTCGCGTTTGGAGTTGTCGTGCCGATTCCGATTTGTGCATTTCCTAAAAACGATGATAAGAAAAAAAGAAACAAGAAAATGCTCTTATAATTTTGAAGGGTATATTTATGGATCATAATCATTATTGTTAGTTTAGTACTGAAGATTAAATATTTAAGATGACAGTTAGAATCGGATTATTGCTTTCCTGAATTTGATATAATAACTTTTTGCGTTATTTTTTCATTATCAGCTGTTATAAAAGCGGCGATGTAAACTCCTGAGCTTAAGCCTGAAGTTGAAAAACTATAATTTTGTTCTTCTTTTAAATTGTTTTTAGTTATGACGGCTTTACCGAGAATATCGTAAAGAGCGAATGATTTAAAAACCATGTTATTGGGATTTGAGGCAGTTAAGATCTTATTGCTATTATCCTGGCTTATAAAAAGGTTCTTTTTAGTCTCGTCGTTAACACCAAGTGTTACATTAGTAAAAGCAATTTTAAAGCGATCCGTATAAGTACCCGGTTCAATGGTAACTTCATAAGTTCCTGTTTTAATATCGTGATACGAGGAATCTAATTCGTCATATATATAAATATTTTGCGAAGGATCGAAATTTATAACTTCGGGAATATAAAATTTTAAGGTAGTATTTGTTGCTGCCTTTGCGGCTAAAGGGATTTTTTTGGTCAGTTCAAAATTAACACCTTCTATCACGTAATTACCATTATCTAACCAAAACGAAACATCACCCGGAAGGGTCTGATCCATATTTAAGGCATCGATACCCGGATCTACGCCATCTGTTGCTTCGGGCAAAAATGCCAAAGCAAGTTGTCTGGTAAACTGGTTATTGATTATGGTATTTATTTTAATATGTGGGATTATGATAATTTCTTCTTCTTTTTCTTTTTCTTGTTCTTCCTTGTTAACAGCTGTTTTATCTGGTGAAGACTTTGCAAATTGTGATAAGGGAGAACCTTCTTTATAAAAGAAGCGATGCGAATTTTTAAAAGTTACCGTACTGTTGCTGTTGCCCTTTATCACAAAACCTTGTCCAATAGGAGAGTATTTGCGCTGTATTACCAATCCGGAAGTTGTACCGGTTGTATTTAAGGTACCGTCACTTTTGTAACTGTTAAAAGTAGCGGCGACATATACCCCGTTTGATCCTAAAACCCCGGGTGAATACGTTCCATACCCCCCTCTGTAAGCGGATAAATAATGAGAATTGGTTGTTTTATCCTGCTCCCAAAAATATGCGATACGGGTACAGGCAGAATTTGTAGGATCCATTAAAAAAGCATTCAGGTCTATTGCTGACGGATAAGGATTTCCGGTTAATGTTGATGCATTCCCGGACCCGACGGCCACACTAATATTGCCGTCATTAGGTTTTCCCCTGAAATCATATCGCTGAGCGGATCCCGGATTATTAGAAACTCCTGTAGTTTCAGGATCCGTAGTATCAGTGCCACTGGTGCCTTTCATGGTGAAACCTTCTCCAGGTGCAATTGTAGTGGCATTACCAACCTGAACCCATTGTGAGTAGTTGTTGGCGTTTGTTAATTTGTAAATCCAGTAAGAGGCTATTGCCAGTGGATTTGAAGTTCCGTTATAATTTGACAGTGGAAGTGCAGTTGCAGGAACTACCGCGGTTGAAGAGGTAGGACGATTAAGCAATGAGATTCCAAAACTTGTATTACCAGTTGCAATCGTTGGATTTCCAACGGGCGAGCACCAGTAATTGTATTCAAAGTTATCTGAGGTTCCTTCCTGATACACAGACAAAATTCCTGTTCCGGTATTTGTAGAAGTTCCCGTGGTGCCTTGCAATAACTGAGAGTTATTGCGTAAGTAAAGATTGGAGCTTGCAGCCAGATTTATATTCTGGGTTACATACAAAACCTGATTCTTTACATAAACAGGAGTGCTGGCACCAATGTGAAGTTGCGAAAAGGCAGGAATAGAAATGAAAACCAAAAGCAATAGTAAAGTATTTTTCATATTTTCTTTCTTTTAATTTTATAATCGAATGCTGTCAAGGATAACTTGCAGGACGATTTAATAATTCAGGAAGTTATGGTTTGTGTATCTTGTTAATTCTCGTAGCGATAATATAAATACCAAACACAATTCCTATAGGTAACAATACATAAATCATCGAATTTATGGGTACTATAACCGGCTCATCCGGTAAACCCGGAGGGGGGAGATCCTGAGATAAGGCAATGTTGTGAATAAACAGCACAACAAGACAATATAACATAGTGGATAAAGGTGATTTTTTCATATTTGATTTGGGGATTAAGTATGATAATTGTTATCCATTCAACAGTAAAATTTGAATTTTTCGTTTCTAATTGAGGTTATTTGTTAAATTGCTGATTATTAGATTGAAAAAGGTAAATTCAAAAAAAACCTTGTAAATTTTCTATTACAATAACAGCTTTTCCTGTATTCAAATTTGACACTTTCATTCATATTATTCTTATATAATTTTGTACAAAAAGTTATATAATTCCCACTTTGTTAGTTAATGAGAATTTTATTTTGTATGCAAGCATAATAAATAGAATTGCTTTTTAAAGCATCAATATTATTTAATATGAATAAATCATAATACTTCATTTTTTAGTTTTTGAGCATAATAAAATGCATTCCAATAAAATGCGCTTTTATTGGGAATAGTGTAAGGAAAATTTTAAAAAAGGTAAGCCGCTGAAATCCGGATGAATTTTAGCATTTCAACAAAAAAGCACGTAGTTGCAAAATCTAAAAGATAAATCTGTAACTGATTTTACTTAAGGTAACAGCACAAATGGAATCACTCGAAGTTCTTTCTCAAATCTATTATGGTTTGATTAGGGACGTCCAAATTTACAAAGCCCCTTCTTGGCCTGTCAAGATCCAGTGTAAATAAAACCACTAAAGAAACAATAAGACAAAACCCGATCTGAATTAGCCAGTCGGCCCTGTCTTTGCGGCCTTCAGAATAACCGCCGTAGAAGGCACTAATAATGGCCAGAAAAATTAACATAATGATGATACTTTGCGGAACCTTTGCTTTCTCGCCTGCAAGACGGGAGGTAGTGGCATCGATCATGTCATTTAGCGCCGGAATCATCTGCTGTGTTGCTGCCAGATTAGCCGGGTCTTTGGCCAGCGTGGCGGCACGTTTCCACAAGCTGGAAGAAATGAGCTGAGACAAACTATCGGCCTTCATAATTCCTTTTATGTCAGCACCTGCCTGATAATATGATATTCTGGCTTCTACATATTGTTTAAAATCCTTCCGGAATAAGTTTCGGGTTGAATCCGGATATAAATCACTTCGCAATAGGGCCGTACCAATACTGTTGGCTTCTTCTACCACGATTTTTCTTCGCGAATCGTAACGGTCCCCGCTCATACCAAAGGTAAATGCCAGCAAAAAGAAAAGCAATGCAGTCAGGGCCGAAGTTTCAGTGGATTTTTCCTGAGTGCTTTTTTTATCACGAATGTAATTGCCCAAAAGTTTTCCAATAAAGCTTGAAATCAGCATTAAGGTAAACAGCAGCAAAGCGATTACCCAGGCTTCCGTCTGATTTAGTGTATTTGCATCCATATCATTTTATTTTTTACAAAGACGTTTTGGAAATAGGACACCAATTTAAACAAAAAAGAGTAAAATCTTACTAAATTACCTTACCATTTATTTTCGACTGTTATTCAGAATTTTTATTTAGCGGCAGGTAATCAAAGTTTAGTACTTTTTTTTTATTTTTATAGTAATTACGTTTTACTGGTTTTGTCTTCTTTAAGACATACAGGCTATAATTTGGTGGTGAGCCACTTCTTGTTTTGAAGTAAAAAGGAGAAAAAAAACCGAGAGGCTTACTTTTAGTGCGTATGACGTAAAATTTGAAACTATTTTTGATAACTAAAAAAGTACAAAAAGCAGCTATGCTTTAAAAGACTTTAGATGTAACAATGGAGCTAATAGAAAATAAAGACCTTTTTCAAACCGTTTTTAACTCTTCCTCAAATGGTATTGCCCTATTGCAGGCACTTTACAATGAGCAGGGTAAAACAGAAGATTTTTCAATTTTGTTGTTTAATGCCTATACCTTTAAGTGGATTGGTGCTATTGACTATAAAGGCAAGCGGTACAGCGAGCTGTTTCCAATGGTAAAAGAAACCGGGATTCTCGACAAGTTTATTGAGGTCGCCGAAACGGGTGTTACGGCCACTTTTGAAAAATGGTATACCGGCGAAGGCCTGCAGCACTGGTTCCGTTTTACGGCCGTAAAGCAGGCTGAATTACTTGTAGTCACCACCGAAGACATCACAGAAGCAAAACAAACAGAAATCAATTTGAAAAATGCACTGGACGATGCGCAGAAACAAAAACGGCTTTACGATTCCATTACAAACAATACACCCGATCTGGTATATGTATTCAGTCTGTCGTATAAATTTATTTATGCCAATAAGGCTTTGCTTACCATGTGGGGCAAATCGGAGCAGGATGCTATTGGCAGGGGACTAAGGGAAAATGGCTACGAGGAATGGCATGCTAAAATGCACGAACAGGAAATTGATGAGGTAGTTGCTACAAAAAAAATCGTCAGGGGAACAGTCTCTTTTCCACACGCTGAATTAGGGAGGCGGATTTATGATTACATTCTTGTCCCGGTTGTGAACGAGCAGGGAGACGTAGAGGCTATTGCCGGAACAACGCGCGATATTACAGAAATAAAGCGTGCAGAAGAATTACTTCAGCAAAGTGAAACCCGTTTCCGAAATATGATCGAACAGGCACCGGTGGCCCTATTGCTCTCCAGAGGTGAGGATGTAGTCATAGAAAGCATCAATAAACCGATGCTTGAGTTTATGAACAAAAAATCTCAAGAGGAGGTGCTTGGTAAAAAAATGGTTGAAACGCTGCCGGAACTTGCGGACCAGCAGGCATTGCAGAACGTTATTCAAGTTCAAAAGACAGGAGTTCCTTTTAGAGGTGATGACCAGCCTGTTGATTTAATAATTAACGGTAAGCTCGAGCGACGCTATTTTAACTTTTCATATGATCGCATCACTGAATCGGGAGAAAGTTCAGCCGTGCTGCATATGGCTGTAGATGTAACGGAACAGCTCTTATCCAGAAGAAAGATTGAAGACAATGAAAAACGGTTCCGTTCTTTAATTGAAGAAGCACCGGTAGGTACGTGTCTTTATGTTGGACCTGATATGCGCATTGAAATTGCCAATAAAATTATAATGGACCAATGGGGAAGAGGCCCTGAAATAATTGGCAAAAACATGTTAGATGTTTTTCCGGAAGCAAAAAGCCAGCCTTTTCCGGAAATTCTTAAAGAAGTTTACAGAACCGGGAAACAATATGAAGAAAAAGGGGCAAGGGCAGATATAAATATAAACGGCGTACTCACCACATTTTATGTGGACTTTACCTATAAACCGCTGTTTGATGAAACGGGAAGTGTATATGCAATTTTAGATGTAGTCATAGATGTTACCTCCCAGGTGAAAGCGAACCGGTTGCTGGAAGAAAACCAGGAGTTTATACGTAAAATATTTTACAGCTCACCGGTTGCCAATCTGGTGTATGTAGGGGAAGAAATGATTTTACGGGAGGCAAATGAGAAAATGCTTGAAATTTTTGGGCGCGATGCTTCCATTATTGGAAAACCTGTAATGGAAACGATTCCTGAATTAAACAAAACAGATTTATTTGAAAAGTACAGTTATGTTTTAGAGAGCGGGGAAACCTATCAGGCATTTGCCCAGTATATTGAATTTATAAAGAATGGCACATCCTATTTTGGCTATTACGATTATACCTATAAACCGCTTTGTGATGATAATGATAAAGCCTATGGTGTTATCTGTATTGTTATCGAGGTAACCGATCAGGTATATGCCAGACAAAAGCAGCAGGAAGCAGAATCAGGATTAAGAGGAGCTGTTGAGTTAGCACAGCTGGGTACCTGGAGTATTGACGTTGCGACCAATGGACTTGTCTATTCGGACCGCCTTATAGAATGGTTTGGATTTGATCCTAACAATAAAGATTATAACGAAGTAATACCCATATTGGCAGAGGGAGATCAGCAAAGAGTAACCAAAGCTTTGGCCTGGGCATTTAAACCGGAATCAGGAGGGATCTACGATGAAACCTATACGGTTATTCATCCTAAAACAGGCTTCAGAAGAATCCTGCATGCGCAGGGAAAGACCGTATTTGACCGTATGGGAAATCCAGTTCGAATGAATGGTACCGCACAGGATGTTACTTTGCAGCATGAAGTACAAACAGCTTTGGAACAGCAGGTTCTTGTGCGTACAGAACAACTTGCAGCCGCGGTTGATGAGTTAGGACATACCAACAACAATCTGGAAAAATCCAACATGCGATTGCTTCAGTCGAATGAAGAACTTGCTCAGTTCGCTTATATTGCTTCACACGATCTTCAGGAACCGCTTCGAAAAATAATTACTTTTTCCGGTCTTCTCGACACGAGCCTGGGAGAAAACAAAACCGCCGGGGTGCAGAATTATATGGATAAGATTGTACATGCCTCCATGCGAATGAGAAGCCTTATTAGCGATGTCCTCAATTATTCACAGCTCGCTAAATCCGACGAGCAGTTTATAGAAGTAAATCTGAATGATATTGTTACTCATTTAGTGATGGATTATGACCTTCTCATCGAGCAGAAAAGAGCTAAAGTTTATATTGAAGGCTTACCCATAATAAAAGCTAATGAGGTACAAATGACACAATTGTTTAGAAACCTCATCGGTAACGCTCTGAAATTTACACAAAAAGACAGGGATCCCGTAATTTCAGTAACCGCTGAAACAATTTTGCTGTGTGGAATTCACAAAATACAAACCGGCAGTGCAGAAACAGAATTTTGCAAGATTCAGATCAGGGACAACGGAATAGGCTTCGAGCCGGAATATTTCGAGCGTATTTTTAATATATTCCAGCGTCTGCACAGTAAGACTATTTATGAGGGAACCGGAATAGGACTGGCAATGTGTAAAAAGATTGTGCAGAACCATGGCGGTGATATATTTGCCGAAAGTGTATTTGGCGAGGGAGCTGTTTTTACCATTCTGTTACCCAATTCAAAAGAGTAAGTTCCGGTTTCTATTTATACCGCCGGGATTTTTTATTCCTGACAAAGGTGTCGTTCGGTTACAGAAACTTCCTTTACTATAGAAAGACTTTATAAACCATAAAAGAAGAAACGGCAAAAATAACATGTGCCAGCAATAATTGAATGTAATATCCTTTGTAGTCAATATTAGGTTTTTGTGGAATTATTTCAAAAAGAATAATCCAGCTGACTATTCCGATAATGCCGCTAATGACACCAAAAAGAATACTCACTGTCCACGATATTTCTAAAAATTCGTAGTACCATAACAAATGATACACTAAGACAAATAAAAACCCTATCAGGTAATGCAGAAACCATCCTAAGATTATTTTTGTTTTAGAAGAGATGTCGATATTAGCCTTATGCAGTACATAAGTAAGCAGTACCGGCTCTTTGTATATTTCCCTTGCGGCAGCCGAGACAGCATAACTAAAAAGAGTCATGACAGAAGTCGCGACAATGGAGGAGATGATAATCTGAAGGAGTATGTATAGATTCATAAGAAGTTTTTTAAGTTTTTTTATTGGAAAAAAATCAGTTACTCTTTTTGGCTATTGCCCTGAACCCATTGGACTGCCTGCTCAAATGCATCTTTTTTGAAACCTTTAAAATTTCCGGGCACTACGTAACTGAAGGCATTCGTAAAGGAAATGGCATGGTCGGAGTCTGTAACAATGGCTGCCCTGTTCCATTTACCAAAATTTTTTAGTCCGATAAAAGCATCTTCCAGCCAGGCACTTGCGGTAAAATTTTCAATTTCAGTATCGATCAGAAAAAGGAAATTAATTTCGTTGATCTGTTCCACCAGGCGTTTTACTGCCGGCGCTATAATAGTTTTATAATCGTTTGCCGTTACTTCTCCCAATGCCCTGAAGGCGACTACATTATCGGGTGCCGGAATTGTTTGTATCATAGTTTTATTATAAAAGATGTTGCTGAAAATTAAACGGTATACTTAATTTTTTGGAATTTTTATTTGATATGAATTTTGCTCAGGTCTGTTTTTGCCGGACCATTAGTAAGAGTCCCGTCACAGGAGAATCGTGAGCCGTGGCAGGGACAGTCAAAGGATTTTTCATCATTGTTCCATTGCACAATACAGCCCAAATGAGGACAGACGGCGGAGAAAGCCCGAAGGCTGTTGTCGTAATCCCTGTACACTGCAATTTTCTTCAATCCGGAAGACAGGACACCACCTTCGCCAGCTCCCAGGTCGGAAGTATTTTCCAGATCTGATGCGGAGATCCAGTCCAGATACTGTGCGGCCATGTTACCGGCTTCCCTGACAAAATCACCGGTAGTTTTGAGTGTTATTCTCGACGGACTGTAGAGGTCTTCCCATTTATTTTTAATGCCAAGTATCGCATCGCTTATAATCATGGCACCTATGGTACCATGTGTCATTCCATTTCCGGAATCTCCTGTGATGATGTAGATATTTTCATCGCCGGGATTTTTTCCCATAAAGCCTAAAGAGTCAACAGGCTCCATCACCTGACCTGACCAGGTATAGCTAATTTCCTCCAGCATTGGAAAATAATTTCTCGTCCAGGATTCCAGTCTTTCATATCGTTGGGATTCGGAAATGCCTTCCTCATCGGCCTGACCTGTTTTGTGATCTTCACCTCCGGAGATCAATAAATCGTACTGCTCGTCAAAATCTTCTATGCGTACATAATGATAAGGCTGTGAAACCCATTTGGAATCGGCGTCACCGGTATCCCACCAGAGCGAGTGAGGTAATTTGCCTTTCGGAATTTTACCTGCAATCACATAAGTTCTGTAGGCGGCCTGTTTGGTATGCATTGTCAGTGTGTCATTCACCGGCGAGTTGGTAGCTACCACAATATCTTTTGCCGAAAATGTAAAACCATTGATTTTAGCGCCTTCTTTTGTAATTTCTTCCGCCCTTGCTTCTGTAAATATCTGGCCTCCAAGGGAAACAAATGCATCGGCTAAGGCTTTTAAATAGTGCAGGACATGAAATTGGGCCTGATTGTAAAACGCAAGACATTCCATAGTTTCTCCACCTTGTATAGCAGGAGTAGTTGCCAGAAGTTCTGTATGTAAACCTGCATTCTTTGTGGCTTCCAATTCTTTATGTAAATTTTTTTCTTTGTCAGTTGGATGCAGGAATAAATAACCATTTACTCTTTTGAAAGAACAGTCAATCTGCAGATCCGTTACATTTTTTTCGATTTCATCAATAGCTGCTCTATGGCTTTCTGCTGCCAGTTTTGCAGCTTCTTTTCCAAAGGTTTCTTCAAGAAAATAATAACGGTCATCCAGTGCTGCTGTCAAATGTGCCGTAGTACGTCCTGTTTCCCCGCTGCCTATAAAACCATCTTCAACAACAGTTACCTTTTTACCTGCCTTTGCCAATTGGTAAGCTGTAGTGAGACCTGAAATTCCGCCGCCGATAACAAGAATTTCAGTCTGTATATCGCGGTCCGGTTTATCAAAGGCTATAATGGAAGTAGAATCGATCCAAAAGGATACATTTTCGCCTGATGTTATATTACTGCTGTTGAATTTATCATGTAGTGGTGCCATCTGAAATGTTTTTAATTTATACGGCAAAAGAAAATGCCAATCTTGTCAAAATTATAAAATGATGTCACCTAACGGTTATAAGATATTTTCTGAGTTTTATATGATTTCCAGTTGTTTTTTATATAAGAATTATAAGATAAATTGTAAATATAATGGTCTAAATAGGAGTTACTTAGCATTCTATTAATTTAAAATAAAATAATATGAAAGCAGCAGTAATACACGGACCGGGTTCCGTAAAATATGACACAGTAGATGATCCGGGATTGAAAGCCAATGATGATATTATTCTTAAAGTGACCTCAACAGCGATTTGCGGCTCGGATCTCCATATTTATTCAGGAGGTTTTCCGCAACCCAGACCCATGGTTTTGGGGCATGAATTTATGGGTATAGTGGAAGAGACCGGATCGGCCGTTACCCATCTTAAAAGAGGTGACCGTGTCGTAGTACCTTTTCCTATTGCCTGTGGAAATTGTTTTTTCTGCAATCATGACGTACCGGGTAACTGTGAGCACAGTAATCCCGAACACTATGGACCAGAAGGCGGAATCCTGACCGAAAAAGGAGGTGCCCTTTTTGGATATACGGATCTTTATGGCGGTTACGATGGTGGTCAGGCACAATATGTACGTGTACCTTATGCCAATTATGGTCCCAGGGTAGTGCCGGATAGCCTTACCGATGAGCAGGCACTTTTTTTAACTGATATTTTTCCAACGGGATACACAGGAGTGGATTGGGGAGAGGTAAAAGGAGGTGAGACAGTCGCTATATTTGGCTCAGGGCCGGTGGGTCTTATGGCTGCCAAAAGTGCCTGGCTTAGGGGAGCAGCACAGGTAATTATAGTGGATACCCTGCAATACAGGCTGGATAAGGCAAAAGCCACAACCGGAAGTACCACTATTTTATGGGAAGATGGTCCCAAAGATGTTGTGGAACAGATACGTGCCTTAACACAGGGACGCGGGGCGGATGTTTGTATTGATGCGGTAGGTTTTGAACCCGATCGTAATCTTGCGGACCGTATAAAAGCGACCGTTAATTTTGAAAAAGGCTCCATAAAAGTACTCGAAGCCTGTATGAGCGCTGTAAGGAGAAGTGGTATTGTTTCGGTCTTAGGCGTTTATCCCGTTAATTATGATAATTTTCCACTTGGGCAGTTTTTTGACAAGGGAATCGTACTTAAAGGCGGTCAGGCACCCGCACACAAACATATAGACAAACTTCTGGAATATGTCGTGCAGGGAAAAGTACAGCTCGATGATATCATAACGCACCGACTTCCATTATCAGAGATCTCACACGCTTATGACATTTTTAAAAAGAAAGAAGATGGCTGCGTAAAAGTGGTGCTTGATCCGTGGAATTAAGATTGGAACAAAAAAAGTTAAGCAATAAAAAAATCTACATCAACTGCAGATTTTTTTATTGCTTTTACATTTCAAATAATTGGAAAATACCGATTCAATTTCTCGTGAGTTTAGCCTGAATGTAATGCTGAATTTTTAAAAAGTCAGTACTGCCAATTCTAACGATGACGCATTGCAGTTGTTCGGTCGTTAAATTCCAATAAGAAGCCCAAAGGTCAACATGAATTTCACTTGGATTATAAGGTGCTGTTTCCATGATTTCAATTTTTAGTTGTATTTTTTTTAAAATTATTCCAGTGCGGCTAAAATCTCTGTAAGGGAGAAATGGGCACCGCATACAAATTCATCGGCTGCGCCGTAATAAATGGTAAGCTGATCTCCGTCTACTACATGTCCGTTGGTAAAAACCACAAAGCCAAAAAAGCCGCTAAGCTCATAATTTTCTGTGGGTACCATTATCGGCTCAAGTGTCCGGCCCAGTATTTTTGAAGGATCTTCGAGATCCATTAAAAAAGCACCAAGACAATACTGATGTTCGGCATTGGCACCGTGGTATATTTCGAGCCATCCTTTTTCTGTTTTAATGGGTGCTGCACCGGCGCCAACTCTGGCACTGTCCCATAAACCCTGGCGTGTTCCGACCAGAAATTGGTGATTGCCCCAGTGAATACCGTCCGGGGATTCTGCCAGCCAGATAAAATTGCCTCCGATCTGTGGACTCGACGGTCGGTGCAGGGCGTAGTATTTTCCATTGATAAGTTCTTCAAAAATGGCGCAGTCCTTATTATGAGGAGGGAAAATCATTTGCTTGTTATCAAAGTTTTTCCAGTCTTTGGTGGTGCGTAAACCTACACCCACACCGCTTGTTGACACGGCGGTATACGTGATATAATACGTGTCGTCTAATTGACTGACCCTGGCGTCTTCAATCCCAAATTGCTCAAGTCTGCCGTCGCCCATTAAAAGGGAATGTTCCTTTGGTTCAGAAAAATGAATTCCGTCATCGCTGGAGAGCAGACGCAAATGCGAAAGTGTCGTTAAATAGTCCAGGCCTTTATATTGAATCACCCGTGCATCATTGGCAACCAGATCGGGATCATTAAGCGGAATTTCGATAATTTCTATTTTGCCCAATGCGTTAACTACCGGAAAGAAAATTACACCTTCTTTTTGTGCGATAGATTCTGCAACTCGCACCAAAAGCCATATTTTACCTTCGAAGCGAAATACGCCCGGATTTAAAAGACTGATAATCTGAAGTTCCGTACTGCTGGATTGCAGATCCTTTGGCATCAGAAGTGGATTTTCGGGAAACCTGCGGGCAATGTCACTCATAGTGTTAAGAGATTTTGTTCGTACAATAACCGATTGCCTTCAGGAAGAATAACTATTGAAATTCTTCCGGGCAAAATGTAATACTATAAAGAAAGCTATTTTATACAATTATTTTCTTATAGAATATTTTATAAGGATTATAATATTTTCATCCATACAAATTTTAATGGCCTTACTTTCACATTCAATGAAGGCGGAAAACAATTAAAACGACTTAATATAATATAAAAAACAGAATGGAATCATATAAAGTGTTGGCATATAGGTTATTCTAATTTAGTATTATGAAAAAGTATTGTCAGCAACGATACGAAGTAATACCAATTAATAACCCTAAAACTAAAATCATATGTTTAAGAAAGGTCAGTATGTCCAGCAGGAATTTGGCAATCAGGTCATGAAAATTATTGGATTTGAGCCTGAATTCATAGAAAATATAATTACCCAATGGGAGGATGAGGAAGGGACTATCGTGACGGGAAAATTTATGGAATCGCAACTCGTACTGGCAGAGCAGTAAAATAAAAAAATCAATTAATTAAAGGTGTTTGTCCAAATCACTATATAAATCAAAGCACAAATGAAAAACAATCCACAAACGTATACCTCTATTTATACGTATCAGGAAAGAGATATTGACTGCATTTTTGAAAAAGTAGAACAAAACTCCAAAAGTAAGCTTTTATACCAGTTGCCTACGGGCGGAGGTAAAACGGTTGTCTTTTCAGAAATAGCCAGAAGATTTATAGAGCAATATGGCAAAACCGTAGTAATTCTAACTCATCGCAAGGAATTATGTACCCAGACTTCGGGTGTATTAAAAAAGCTCGGAGTACAAAATGCGACCATTACCAGTACAAGCGGCAATTTTAAACCGGATTATGAATGTTATGTTGCAATGGTTGAAACACTTCGCAACAGGATAAAATCAAAAAGAATAAATCCCCGCGATGTAGGTCTTGTCATTATTGATGAGGCACATCATAATTCTTTCCGGAAGCTATTGGGAAGTTTTAAAAAAGCGATTGTCATAGGTGTGACCGCCACACCATTCAGTTCTGATATTTCCAAACCCATGAAACAGCACTATGATACGCTTATTACAGGTGAAAGTATTGGTTCGCTGATCCACGAAGGTTTTCTCGCAGAACCGCATTCTTTTGTTGCTGAGGTCGAGATCAATTCATTAAAAACAGGAATACATGGTGATTTTACGGTAAGTTCATCGAATGCACTGTACAGCTCACCTGCCATGCAGGAATTATTGCTAAAGGCCTACAGAGAAAATGCCTTTGGAAAAAAGACACTCATTTTTAATAATGGAATCGCAACCTCATTAAAAGTAATGGAAACTTTTGAGGCAGCCGGGATTCCGATCCGGCATCTGGATAACAAAACAACTGACGTGGAGCGGAAGGAAATCCTTAAGTGGTTTAAGAAAACAAAAGATGCGGTACTTACTTCAGTTTCAATTCTCACTACAGGTTTCGATGAGCCAACCGTTCAGCATGTAATACTCAACAGGGCTACGACATCCATCACGCTGTATCACCAGATGATTGGCCGTGGTGCGCGCAGGCTTCCGTTAAAGAAAACCTTTGGAATTACAGATCTCGGAAATAATATTCAGCGTTTTGGAGAATGGGAAACACCAATAGACTGGCAATTTGTTTTTGAAAAACCGGATGCATTTGCCAAACAGCTGCAATATCATGCCGTTGGAAATTCGTCTGTTCAGTCTCATGCTATGTCACCTGAATTACGCGCTAAATTTCCGAATACACTTGAAATGGCTTTTGATGTTGAAGCAACCTATCAGGAAGTTATAGATACGGAGAAGAAACCTAAAACAGTCATACAGGAATCCATAAGACAACAGGCAAAAATGTGTATGGATAATGCTGAAACACTATCGGAAGCCATCGCCCTTGCCGAAGCATTACAGCCAGAGATACAGTGGAGGGTAAAAGAATATGTAAAATGCCTTGACCATGCCAGCAAAAATTATAAGGACTGGCTCATCGAAGACTATCAGAACCGTCTAAAGGGACTTATTATTAAATTGTTTTCAAAGGTAAAATCCCCTTTAGCCGGAATAATATAATTCAGACAATCACAGATATCTAAAATTTATAGTAATTTATTAAAACAACTAACTTATGCATACTATTTCGCCCTGGGCTGCTACTGTGCATGCCGATCTGGAAAACAACACCGTAATTTGGGAAAAGAAATGTAAAGAGTATACTTTTCAGGCTTTTAATACCGGTGATTCGATATGGATTGTTGCCCATTGGCCTGACCGTGGTAAAATGGCTTTTCGGGCGGCATTCGGGATGAACAGCTATTTTGAGGTGACCAATTTACTGGACGACGGAGAATTGCTGGTGATCAATTTAGAAACGAGGCTGGGGAAATACGAGGTCTGTGTTACTTTTCCTGATAGTGAAGCGCCCTTATTACATTATACAACCTCCTTTACGGCAGCGATGCCGCTTTTAATTCCTTTTTGGCCACGCGATATTATTGCCGTGACACAACAGGGAGATGTAGAAAACACCAATGGAAAAATACACATGAATCAGACGGGTTCGAGATCAGGAATCCTTTTTGCAAGTGTGACCAAACCCAAAACCGGTTCTGTTTTCTATTTTCAGAACCTTACGTCCATTAGTCCGTATTGTGAAGTCACGCAGACTTCCCTGGCTGAAACAGTTGGCGGAACGTGGCCGGAGATCGGTTTTCAGCTTCCTGTGACTAACGAAAAACCCCTGCCTTCAGATAAAGCTTATATTATCTCTGATGCCTATGTGTTGTTTTCCGATACAATTATTGATAACGAAATAACCGAAACGCAGCAATTTTTAAATAATCTGGCTCAGGTTTATAAGGTACTTCCTCATCCGGAAATTATTTATCATCACTGGCCTGAGATTACACAAAACTGTCTTACGGATCTGCACCAAAGTAAAGGATGCTGGACGCAGACGAAAGGCATGTCATACCTGAATGCGTACTTATGCGACTATGATACCCCTGCAGAAGTTATGGTACAGCTGGCAGTACTGATGCCTCTCAATGAATTGAAAGACTGGTATGGAGAAACGCCTCCTGTTTACCCTGATCTGCTGAATGCAATAGATTCTTTTTACGATCCTAAGATCAAAACCATCAACCGCTGGCTTCCGGAACTTGTGGAGCAGCTTGATAAATCGGAGGAGCAAAAGAAGGAAATGGTTATGGATTCGTGGTACCTGCACCATCCGCTTATGAATCTTGCAAGACTTGCACTGAATGGCGAAAAAAAGGCAGAGGAACTTCTTTTGAAATCCATAGATTTTGCCATAAAAGTGGCTCATCATTTTGATTATCAATGGCCGGTATTTTATAAAATGGATACCCTGGAGATCGTCAAAAAAGAAACCGTACCGGGAAAGGGCGGTGAAAAAGATGTACCGGGATCTTATGCACATTTAATGCTGCTGTTATTTCGACTGACAGAGGACAAACGTTATCTGCGTGAAGCTGAAAAAGCAGTAAAAAAGCTTGTTGGCTGTGGTTTTGATATTCTGTATCAGGCCAATAATACAGCTTTTGCCGCCGGAGCGCTGTTAGAATTGCATAAAATTACCAATAAACAAGAGTATCTTGATTTGAGTTATGCCTGTCTTGCCTGTCTTTTTAAAAACATGCAGATTTGGGACTGCCAATACGGATATGGTAAAAATTATCCCAATTATTTTTCTGTATTTCCCCTCAATGACGCTCCCTACACGGCTGCATATGAAGAAATGGAAGTCTACGCAGGGCTTTCGGAATACCTGATACAGTCGGAATCAACAGATGTGCTGCTCTCTTTAAAAATTTTAATACCGGAATTTTTAAAATATGCCATAAGCCGGTTTCCTTATTATTATCCGACAAAGTTATCTCAGGAAATGATATCTGATGAGGTAAAAACGGGTGAAATTGTAAAAGATCTTTGGATTCCGCTCGAAGACTTATACAGCGGATGGGAAAAAAGCGGTCAGGTAGGGCAGGAGGTCTATGGCGCAGGAGTAGGTTTTGGAGTATTGACAAGGCAATATCATAAGATTAAAAAGGAAGAATTTTTATTATTCTCCGATTACCCTGTAACGAACGTCAGAAAATCAAAACAGACCCTAACTTTTACTGTTTTAGGAACTGATGGTTTTGAGTGCAATCTAAGAATTTTAATTCCGAAAAAAATAACTTTAAAAATGGAAGTTTCCGTACAAAAAAATAAAATTCTTCCTATTGAAAAAACAGCTGAACTGGTTTCTTATAAAATTCCCGGAGGAAGCACTGTAAAAATGATATGGCAGTAGTATTCCCTGCGATGCTTGAATATTTGAAATATTAAGAGTTTTAGTGTTGATATGTAGATAGTTATGTTTTTAAAATTGTAAATATTGAACTAAAATTATATAACTTTTTGGACAGCTGCAGCTGTATCTTTGATAGTAACCTAACTTAAAAAAGAAATTATGAAAACGCTAATTAAAACCACATTGCTTCTTATTGTTTTGGGAACCGCACTATCCTGTAAAAAAAATCAGCCTGTTACAGAAGATCCTTATGCAACAAGTACCGATTCTACAGAAACCATTATCGATACCATTGGACCCAATTCAGATACAACAACTGTAAACGGAGCGGGAACTACAGGTGCGACCGGAGAAGGTTCAACCGGTTCAGGATCTGCCGGAACACAGCAAAAAGGAACTACCAATATAAACACAGATTCTACAAGTACTAAGAAAGGCAGATAAAGGTGCTGCCCTGGTTGATTATTAATGTTTTTAGACCTGCAGTAAGCAATTGCTGCAGGTCTATTTTGTTTTTAAGGATCGAAAAGTTTAATGATAAAAACCAATTTATAAGCAGGCGGTAAAGATGAAATGGGTGATGCAATCTCAAAGTTTAGAAGCTAATTCTACATAAAATTAATTTTTATTTGGATATCTAAATAATTGATTAGATTTGCTTTCCGTAAACCAAAGGCATTTCCAAACAAAAAAACATTTAACCATTGATCAATACTAGTTATTCTCCTCTTGTTTCGGTTATTATTCCTACTTATAACCGTTCTTATTCTTTACAAGCCACCATTACGGCAGTTTTAAGCCAAACCTATAAAAACATTGAAATTATTATAGTCGATGATGGTTCAACCGACGATACAAAAGATTTAGTTTCAGGTTATGGGGATAAGATTCTGTTTATTGAAAAGGAACATACGGGGCAGGCTGATACAAGAAATGTAGGTCTGAGGTATGCCAAAGGAGAAATTATCGCTCCTCTTGATTCGGATGATATCTGGCAGGATCAATATCTCGAGAAAAGTGTTGCCTATATGCTGGAAAATAATTTAGACTTTTTTTTTTCAAATTGGGAGCATAATACTATCGAAAAATACCATGCAAACGTTTTTACCGCTTTTCTGAAAAATAAAAGTATTCCCAATATAGGTTGTTATGTTTTTGATTACAGAGAATTTAGAAAAGTTTTATTAATTGATTCTATTGCTCCAAGCTCTGGCTTAATCTTGAAAAAATCCTCGATACCTTTTGGGTGGAATTCTAAAGTGAATATAGGGGATGACTGGGTATTACAACTTGAAATAATTTTTAAAAATCTAAACTGCCGTGTTGGTTTTACTAAAGAAGTTTTTTGGAAAAAAAACAGGGATGCCAGCAATATCAGTGATGGTCGAAAAGGAGTTGCATTCAGAAAATTACATATTGAAGATTTAGATCTGATTCTTTATAACTTTAGTTCGTATCTGGACAATCAGGAACGTAAGATGATCAATCTGAAAGTTTTTCAAAATAAAATTTTAATATCGTACATGTTGCTGTTGAAAGGTAATTTTGGCTTAGAACTTAAGGAACTTTTTATTGATAGTGTTAAAGAACCGCAATTGTTCCTTAAAGCACTTACAAAGGGGGTTCATAAAGAAATTTCCAGAAATATCCAATTTACTCCTAAGAATTAATGACTTTTTTTAAACATATTAGAATAGGCACCTGGTGGTTTAAATTACCACCTTTCCTGGTGTTGATTTATTTGTATTTTATAAAAGAGAATATAAATGATTTCGGTCAGGAAATTTTTCTGGTCTTATTTCTTATACTGGGAATAATAACTATTGCTGTATTTGCCAGCTTAATTAATAATTATTATGATCAGGAAGATGATCTTATAGCCGGAAAAGAAAATAAAATGATTAATCTTAGCCAGAATTATAAGTATATAGTTTTAGGAAGTGCTTTTTTTACCGGAATTATATACTCTGTTTTCCTGTTTCCTAATTTTTATGCTTTGGTTTTTTACTGGTTAAGCTGGTTTTGTTTTTATATGTATTCTGCCAAACAATTTCGGTTAAAGGAAAAAACATACCTTGGTGTTATTTTTGACGGATTGGGATCTCAGTTTTTCCCCACTCTTTTTATTTTTTCTTTTTTATACAACGGGGACATCGGCAATCATTTAGTATTGATAATTAGCGGAAGTCTTTGGATGACATTTTCGTTCGGGATGCGTTCGTTAATTATTCATCAATATGATGATTGTGATAATGATATAAAAGCAGGTGTTTCTACTTTTGTAAACAGCACGCCTCAATTGTCAAAAAGTTTATTTCAGGGATTTGTTTTGTTTGTGGAAATTATAGCGTTCATAATATTTATGTGGGCAATAGACTGGCAAATTTTTGTGTTTCCGATTTTAATGTATGTTTTGCTGCTCCTTGTTTTTAAAATCATGTTTAAAATGAATTTTTATTTTTTTAAACCTCTGCAGAGTCAGAGGGCGAGAAGTTTATTTTTTGATTTTTATATCACAATTCTTCCTCTTGCACTTTTGGTATTTCTTACTTTTAAAAATCATCAAAATGGAATACTATTGATCGTTTCAATTTTTTTATTTAATGTGCCTACTTTGTTGAATGCAATGAATTTTTTAAAGGTAAAAGCAATAAAATGAAATATATTAATGCATTGCTAGGATTATCGGGTGTATTGTGCTGGATTTTTGCCTATATGCTTATCGCTTACAGGGGAGTAAAGGATAAAACCTATGGCATCCCTCTCATACCACTTGCTTTTAATTTAGGATGGGAATTTGTTTTCTCTTTCTGCTTTCCGTTCAATGTATATGCGCAGGTTACAAATGCACTCTGGTTTTTCTGTGACCTGGGTATTGTCTATACGTATTTTAAATACGGGTACAGTTCTTTTAATGCCTTTTACGGCTTAGAAAAGAGACAGTGGTATTTGATAAGTGGATTTGCTTTTTTGATTGGTTTTTTATTTAATTTTCTGGGGTATAATTTTTTTTCTCAGTATTTAAGTCAATTTCCTTCTGCAGAAATACCTGTTTTTTTAGCATGGATGATACTTTTGATTACTCCCGTATGTATGTTGGCTATGTTTCTTCAGAGAAAAAATTCACAAGGTCAGTCGTTTATAATCATTGCGAGCATGATAATCGGTAATTTTTTCTTTATCCTGCAGTTTTTTCTTCATCCCTTTTATTACAAATGGAGTAATCCTTTTCTGGTACTAATTGTTACCGTTAGTGTAATTATTGAACTTTATTACGCAAAATTACTATACAAACAATTACTTAAAGAAGGTATAAACCCCTGGAAAAGATTCTAATTTATCTTTTCACTTTTGGTAATGATTTAATTTGAAGTAAGGAGTATTTTGTAATTATGATTCCTTAAAAAAGCGATAATAATTCCAATCAGGAAACCGGCAACAAATAAGGCAAGAATTTCTGGTATTGAAGGTTTGTTGCTGTTTAGAGGAGGTTGCGCTTTCTCTAATATTTGAAAAATTGGTGTGTCCTCTTGTATTTGTAGTTTCATTTGTATAGTTGAGGCTTGCAGATTATCCTGAATTTCCTTTGTCAAATCTTTGCTTTTTGTTGAATCTGTAGAAAATTCTTTTTGCAAATTTTCAATAAAATGTAATTTTTTCCGGGCTTTTTCAGTACGATATCTTGTGATGTAATTGATTAGGTATGTTGTTGTAAAGTTGGCCATATCCGCTGCAACCGAAGGGTCCGGCATGTTTACTGTGACTAAAGTAATATTATTCTTTTTATTAGTACTTACCGCAATTCTTTTTTGAAGAAAAAGGTTATTATTTCCCAAATTGTCATCGCAATACGATTTTAAACTTATTTCTCTATTGTTTTTTGTTTTTACCTTCCTGCTTAAGACATATTGGTAAAAGTCATTTGTGTGAAGTATTTCGGCGTAAAGATCCGGGCTGGTTATCTCGGTATTGTACAGATCAATATTGCTATTATATTTTTTTAATAATTGATAGATTCCAGCCATCCCATTTGGTGCTTTATAGGAAACTTCAGGCATTATTTTACTGGTAGCAGTATATTCGTTGGGAATACTTAAGATATAAAAAAGCCCAATAATTGGAAATAGGGCTGTAAATGCTAAAATTATTTTATATTCCCTCTTCAAAACAACGATTAGTGAATTTAGATTAACTAATATAAATTCATTGTTTTTTTGGTCTGTTTGCGTCATTTTAAAGTAAATTTTATATATCTGGAATATTATAAATGTTAGTAATACTGTTATTAACAACTAAGTATATATAAGCCAAAGATGATAAAAAAAAACTTCTATTCTATAATAATATTATTTTTTTTCTCTTTGCTTAATTATAGCTCTGCTTATAGATTTATACCTAAAAAAATAATATAGAGAAAAGCATTAAAGTATGATTTATTAAGGCCTTTTGGATGTCTAAATTCTATTTTCCAATACAGAAATTAGCAAAGATATTCCCCAGTAATTCATCATTGGAAACCTGGCCGGTAATAAGTCCAAATTGGTATAAAGCTTCGCGAATATCAAGAGCCATAAGGTCGCTCGATAGATTCGTTTCAAGACCAAACTTTACTTTTTGTATTTCATCTAATGCTTTTAGTAGCGAATCATAATGTCTTGTATTTGTAACAATTGTTTCATTATTTCGAAGAGCTCCAGTATTTACAAAAGAAAGCAATTCATTTTTCAAATCCTCAACACCAATTTTCTCTTTGGCTGATATCAGTAAAAGTTTTGCATTTAAATTCTCCAGTTTATCTGTAATATTTGAAACTTCATCAACAGATAAAATATCTTTTTTATTAACAACAATTAACAAAGGTTTTAAAGGATATTTATTCTTAATTTGTTCAATTTCAGAAACAAATTCAGAACTCGAAACCTGAAACTTCAAACCATCAAATAGATAAATCACTACCTGTGCCTGTTCTATTTTTTCGAAAGTCTTTTTAATTCCGATGCTTTCTACAATATCCTTTGTTTCCCTAATTCCGGCTGTATCGATAAACCTGAAACCGATTCCGCCAATGACTAATTCATCTTCTATTGTATCACGTGTAGTTCCCGCAATATCAGATACAATAGCGCGTTCTTCATTAAGTAAAGCATTAAGTAAAGTCGATTTTCCGACATTCGGTTCTCCTACGATTGCGACCGGAATTCCGTTTTTAATAACGTTACCAACCGCAAACGAATCAATTAAACGTTTCAGGACAAATTCAATTCGGTTTAGCAGTTCATGAAACTGACTTCTGTCGGCAAATTCTACATCTTCCTCCGCAAAATCCAGTTCCAGTTCAATTAGGGAAGCGAAATTCAAAAGTTCTTCTCTTAGTTTTGCAATTTCATTACTAAAGCCGCCACGCATTTGCTGCATGGCAATCTGGTGAGAAGCTTCATTGTCTGATGAAATTAAATCGGCAACAGCTTCCGCCTGAGACAGATCCAGTTTTCCGTTTAGGAACGCTCTCAGGGTAAATTCTCCGGCATCAGCCATTCGGCAGCCTTTTCTCAATAACAGCTGAATAATTTGCTGTTGGATATAAGTGGATCCGTGACAGGAGATTTCTACGGTATTTTCGCCTGTATAAGAGTTAGGCCCTTTAAATACAGAAATCAAAACTTCATCAAGCGTTTTAGTGCCGTCAACGATATGGCCTAAATGCAGTGTATGAGTTTTCTGCTTCGTTAAATCTTTGTCTTTAACAGATTTAAAAACAGCGTTTCCGATACTAATCGCATCGGAGCCTGAAATTCGAATGATGGCAATGGCACCGGCTCCCGAAGGTGTGGCCAGAGCAACTATAGAATCTTGATTTATCATGAGGCAAAGGTATAAAAAAAGGCTCGAAATTACGAACTCCTGGTTGGTGTGCTTTGTTGTATTTACAAACTGGTTTTTTGCATTTGAAATCCTTTTTGAATTAAAATATTAAATGTTAAATTACTGATAATTGTCAGGTTAGTTTGATTTTAGAATGATTAAATTTGAGAGAACAACTTATAAAACTGAAACAAAATGAAAAAGATATTATTTCCAACCGATTTTTCCGAAGCCGCAACGAATGCCTTTGTTCATGCTTTGGAATTTGCTAAAATTGTCAACGCCGAACTTATTTTGCTGCACACCTTTGAGATTCCGGTTTATGACAGCCAGTTCTTTCCGGAAAATTATGCTTCGATTTACAGTTCAATTGAATTGGCGAAATTTGAGATGTTCAAAGATGAAATACCAAAACTAAGAACCATCGCCATGGAACGGAATTTAGAAAATATCGTCATAAAACATCGTCTGATGGACGGAGATTTACTTTACAATTTAAAAAATGCCGTTGAAGAAGATAAAATTGATTTTGTAATTATGGGAACAACCGGTGTTTCTGACTGGACCAAGTTTTTCCTTGGATCGAATACCAGTTCCGTAATTTCCGGGGTAGAAGTGCCTGTTTTATGCGTTCCCGCTGATGCTAAATTTAAAAAAATCAAAGTAATCGGATTTACCACCCGTTATCGTGAAAAAGATAAAAAAGAATTGAGGAAAGTATTAAATATCGCTAAAAAAACCAATGCCAAAGTAAAAAGCCTCTACGTTAAAACCTCTGACTCTGATGTCTCTGAAAGTACCGTTAAAGAATGGGAGAGAGAGTTTGCAGGTGAAAATGTGGAGTTCCTGGTTTTGCCAGGCGATGAAGTAAAAGAAACAATTCTGGATTTTGTGCTTTATAAAGATATCGATGTTTTAGCCATGATTACACATAAACGTTCTTTCTTTGAAAGCTTATTTGATTCCAGCTTTACCAAAAAGATTTCAAAGCAAGTTCCTGTCCCTGTTTTGATTATGCACGAGGATTAATTTCTGTACATTTTGAAAGCTGATTATGGGGTGTAAAAGCTATATTTGTATTTCATCAAATCAAAAAAATGGATTTCTACAAAAATAAGCTTGC
Source organism: Flavobacterium sp. ENC (assembly GCF_020991415.1). GTDB lineage: Bacteria > Bacteroidota > Bacteroidia > Flavobacteriales > Flavobacteriaceae > Flavobacterium. Next base: position 142,324 of record NZ_JAJMOY010000007.1, read on the forward strand.
CCAGTATTCAGAACTTTTAAAAAAGATCAATAAAAGATACAACAGCATTAGTATTTTACGCCTGATAAGTGTTTTTCTTTGTTTGCTATTCCTGTTTTATTATATCAAAACAAATGAAATACTCTATGTAGTTTTTGCTTTTCTGTCTTTTGTTGGTTTTATTTTTTTAATGAAAATACATTCCGGGTTATCTTTCCAAAAACAGCTTACAACGGCTGTTTTAAAAATTAATGAAAATGAAATTGCTTTTTTAAAAAGAGAGAAACTGCCTTTTGAAGATGGTATTGAGTTTAATGATTTTCATCATCCTTATGCTTATGATCTCGATATTTTTGGGGAACATTCTTTATTTCAGAACCTAAACAGAACCGCAACCTTTATCGGAAAAAAAACGCTTGCAAATCAATTGTTGCATACGCTGCCAGACGAAACTATTTTAGAAAATCAGGACGCCATAAATGAATTAAAAACCAAAATCGACTGGAGACAGGATTTTTTGGCTTTAGCCATTATTAGCAATGACTCAAAAAGTTCTTATGATTCAATAATACATTGGAATTCATTTAAAAATAATTCCTTACCTAAAGTATTAGTTGCATTCTCTTTTTTGTTGCCAATATTGTTTTTTGGAATTTTAGCAGCTTACTTTTTTACTTCAAATACGTTATTGTTGTCTTATCTGACTTATGTTTTTATAGCGAATATGATTGTTTTAGGACAGTCGTTTAAGAGAATTCAGTCTGAGATTGCAAAAGCAGATAATGTTGATAAAGTTATTAAGCAGTATAGCCTGCTTGTTGAAAAAATTGAAAAAGAAACGTTCCGGTCCAAAAAGTTAGTTGACCTGCAACAACAATTAATTTTTAGAAATGCAACGGCAAGTGTTCATTTAAAGCAGTTATCTGAATTGTTTTCCCGAATGGATACCATTAACAATTTTGTAACGGCAATTGTTTTTAACGGAACTTTTTTATTTAATCTCCATGTTCTCAAAGCACTTTTGAAATGGAAAGATAATTATGCTGCCGAACTCGAAAAATGGATTGCAATTATTGGAGAAGTGGAAGCATTAAACAGTCTGGCCAATCTGGCTTATAATAATGCTGATTTCGTTTTCCCTGCAATCAATTCCGAATATAAGATCAGTTTTAAAAATTTAGCGCACCCTTTATTGAATCCGGTAAACAGGATAGGGAATGATACCCATTTTTATCCGCAATCCTTTATGATTTTAACCGGCTCGAATATGTCCGGTAAAAGTACTTTTTTGAGAAGCCTAGGTGTTAATATGGTTTTAGGCGGCATAGGTTCTGTAGTCTGTGCTTCAGAGGCTACTATTCATCCACTGCCCGTATTGGTATCGATGCGATTGTCGGATTCTCTGGCGGATAGTGAATCGTATTTCTTTGCTGAAATCAAGCGTTTAAAACAAATTATGGACGCGCTGGAAAATCAGCCCGCATTTGTTTTGCTGGATGAAATTTTAAGAGGAACCAATTCTGATGATAAGCGAAACGGGACTATTGAAGTAGTAAAAAAGATAATTGCCAGAAAAGCAATCGGAGCAATTGCAACGCACGATATTGAAGTTTGCCTGACGACTAACGAATATCCTGAGACTTTAACCAACCAGTGTTTTGAAGTCGAAATTCAGAATAACGACTTACATTTTGACTATAAACTCCGCAGCGGAATTTGTAAAAATAAAAGCGCCACTTTCTTAATGCAGAAAATGGGAGTGATTTGATTTTAGATTTTTAGATTTTTGGATTTTTAGATTTTTGGATGCTCATATACGGATGTAATTTTGGAAAACAGTCCATCAGGCAATGCTTAAGTAAGTTTTTCACCTGCTTTTGTTTAGAGAACTTACAACACAAAGGAAATAATCTAAAATTCTAAAAATCCAAATATCTAAAAATCCAGATTTATCACTTCAGTACTTCTCTAATCGTTTGTACAAAAGTTTCCACGGGCTGCGCTCCCGAAACGGCAAATTTTCGTTCAAAAGCGAAGAAAGGAACCCCTTGTACTCCGAATTGCTGTGCTTCCATGATATCGGTGTGAACGTCGCTTAAAAACAGATTTTCATTTTCAAGGACTTTTAAGGTTTCCGCTTTATCCAGTCCGGCTCTCTCAGCTAATTCAAGTAAAGTTGGTCCGTCATTTAAGTCTTTCCCATCAGTGAAATACGCCTTAAAGAAAATCTCTTCCATTTCGTCGCCTAATTTTTTAGTTTTAGCCAACTGAATGATTCGATGCGCTGTGAAGGAATTGGAGATCACAACTTTGTCAAAATGATAATCCAAACCAACGCTTTTTGCGCGTTCTGCGACACTTTTATGCATTTCTACAGATTGTTCCACTGACATGCCTTTTCGTTCCGCCAGGTATGTAAAAACATCTTTTCCGGGCTGGGGAGAAATAGTGGGGTCCAGTTGAAAACTTTTCCATTCAATTTCAAATTCATCATTTGGAAATTCAGCTAAAGCTGTTTCCAGTTGTCTTTTTCCGATATAACAAAACGGACACATGATGTCCGACCAAATTTCTATTTTCATATAACGAAGTTAAAAAAAAATGTTTCAGGTTTCAAGTTTTAGCTTTTCAAAGTTTCAAGTTTCAGGTTTTATTGAATAATAAACCCGACAGGTTTAAAAACCTGTCGGGTTTAATTGTTTCAGGTTTCAAGTTTCAGGTTGCTAGTGGTGATATTATTAATCGCAAAGTTCGCAAATTTTTTTCAGGTTTGTGTTTGCAGGTCAAGAGCGCAAAGCTTTGCGTTCTTAACCTTGCAGTCCTATACAAAAAAACTTTGCGAACTTTGCGGTAAAAACCCGCACAAACCTAATCGCATTTCAACCTGAAACTTTGAAACTTGAAACTTTGAAACTTTGAAACTTTGAAACTTTGAAACTTGAAACCTGAAACTTGAAACTTTGAAACCTGAAACAAAAAACACCCCCCAAATAAAAAACCGCAAATCTTAAAAAAAGAATTGCGGTTTCTAGGTATAAAAAATGGTTGGTTAATAGCGATATTTTTTTTTACAATGATATGTCTTTAATTCGAAACTAAAAAAGATCCCTGTAACAAAAAGAAGTTTTGATGTTAACTATTTAACATAACAGGCATTACCAGCATGGTAACTGTTTCTCCTTCTTCCAAACCATCCACCGGAGTCAAAATCCCGGCTCTGTTTGGTAATGACATTTCCAGCATAATCATATCGGACTGCAGGTTGGTTAACATTTCAGTTAAGAAACGGGAATTAAAGCCAATTTGTAAGTCATCTCCCTGATAATCACAAGTCAGTCTTTCTTCAGCTTTGTTCGAGTAATCGATATCTTCAGCGGAAACATTCAATTCTGCTCCTGCAATTTTTAATCGGATCTGGTGTGTTGTTTTGTTCGAGAAAATCGCCACACGACGTACAGAACTTAAAAATAAAGAACGGTCAATCATTAATTTATTTGGATTTTCTTTTGGAATTACCGCTTCATAATTTGGGTATTTTCCATCAATAAGACGACACATCAGGATGTAATTGTCAAATGAGAACGTCGCATTGGAGTCGTTATATTCAATTTTTACTTCAGCATCTGAACTTCCCAAAATACTTTTCAGGATATTCAGAGGTTTTTTTGGCATAATAAAATCAGCCACCTGAGATGCTTTTACATCGGTACGGGCATATTTTACTAATTTATGGGCATCGGTAGCAACGAAAATCAATCCTTCCGGTGAGAACTGAAAGAAAACGCCTGACATTACAGGACGAAGATCATCATTTCCGGCAGCAAAAATGGTTTTACTTACTGCAGTTGCTAAAACTTCAGCAGGAACTACTGTTACAGACGGGTCTTCCAGGTTTACAGCTTTCGGAAATTCTTCTCCGGCAGCATAGGCCAAAGCATATTTTCCTGAGTTTGAACTAATTTCTACTGTATTGTTATCTTCAACTGTAAAAGTTAAAGGCTGTTCCGGGAATGTTTTTAAAATTTCAAGCAAAAGCTTTGCAGGTACAGCTACGCTTCCTTTGCTTGTAGAATCGATAGATAAGGTAGCCGACATGGTAGTTTCAAGGTCTGAAGAAGAAACTGTTAACTCATTATTGTTTAGTTCAAATAAAAAGTTGTCTAAAATGGGTAACGTATTGTTACTGTTGATTACACTACCTAAAACTTGTAATTGTTTTAATAAGTACGAACTCGATACTATAAATTTCATCTGTTTTGTTTTATTTTTTTGAAAATACTTTAGTTCTTTTAAAAACTAAGATAGATTTTACAAATATATCGTAAACAATCTTAGTTTCGTAATTTTTTTATTAACATCTATTTGCTGTATTTCCTTTTACGGAAGTAGGTAAATGCAAGTCCGAAAACCAATAAAATAAGAATTGGAAGCCCGATAGTTATGAATTGCGTAAGGCTGTAATTTTCATAAACTTTTTCCTTATCCAGTAATGGCAAATCCAGATCCTTGCTTCTAATGTTAATAAGTCCGGTATCATCCAGTAAATAATTGATACAATTCATCATAAAATCTTTGTTGTCATAAAGATTCCCTGTACGCTGATCATAGCCCAATTCTACCGGCATCCTGTTTTTGTCCAATTGATTCCTTGCTAAGTCGCCATCCGATATCACAATCATTTTGGTTGGTTTTCCTTTTGCCAGAAAGTTGTTTTCCTTGAAAGGTAAAATACGGTTTTCAAAAGCAGAATGAAAAGATCCTTCCAGTAAAACCGAAAGCGGTAAATTTCCTTTGCCTGCATAATCCTGAGGCGAAGTTTTTTCGGAAACAACATTCAAACTGATTTCTGCCGGCGTTCCGATGAATTTTGAATACTGTGATGATTTTAGTAAAACCGTTTTTTTAATCCCGTTTTTCAAAGTATCTATCGGACTCGCAAAATCGAATTTAATTCCGCCTAAATTTTTAACAATAGGGTTTTGGCTGTCCGGGTAAACCAGTGGTGCGAATTTCCATAGAAAATCCTGATATTGTGTCGCGCTTCCCTGTTCTCCGGTAGCCAGTTTTATAGGGCTTCCGTTTTCGTCTTTTACCAAATCCGGATTGATTCTGAACCCGTATTTGAAGAACATATCGTTCAGGTTTAAATCTCTCGGGTAGGCCAACGTAGCGCCGGACTGATTGTATAAACTGTCCATGTCAGCTGCCACCTGATCAATGAGCCAGAGTGTTTTTCCGCCATTCATGATAAACTGGTCCAAAACCTGCTTTTCTTCATCAGAAAAAGTTTCGGTTGGTTTTGAAATAATCGCTAAATCGTATTTTTCCAAAGCTTCTAAACTTCCTGTTGGATTTTTGGCAACAGAGTCCAGTGTAAAAGGGCCGATATAATAGCTTTCGCGAATCTGCATAAGCATTTTGGCGATGTGGATTTCATTTATTTCACCGTTTCCTTTTATAATCGCAACCTTTTTCTGTTTGTCTTTGGTGATCTTATTGATGGCATCGGCAATCGAATATTCTAAGTGCTGAATAGACCCAATTACTTTTTGTGTGGTCGAAGCACCCATTCTGTTTTTCAATAAAGGAATATTTACTTCTTTATTGTTGTACACTGCAATAGCCCATGGAAATACCATTGCCTGCGATTGTTTTCCTTTGTCGTCTACTGTTATGTTGATTGGCGTAAGGCCTTTTTGGTACAATGATTTTACAACACTCATGCTTTCTTCTTCATTCTCCATCGGATTTACGAATTCAAAAACAATATTGTTGTTGTAGGCCTGGAATTCTTCCAGTAATTGTCTGGTTTCTTGTTGTAAACGTCTGAAATCAGCAGGAAGATCCCCCTGCATATAAATCTTGATGGATAACGGGTTTTTGACTTGTTTTACAATATTTAAAGAGGTTTCAGACAGAGTATATCGTTTGTCTTTCGTTAAATCAAATCGGTGGAAATATAAGCTTCCCAGTACATTTAAAACAATTAAAACGAAAACCGTAATACCTAATGTTCGGATATTTTGTTGCGTTGCTGTTTTCATTAGGCTTTAAAAGATTTTAATTTATAAACGGTAAAAGACAGGAACAAAACGGTAATGCTCAGGAAATAAATAATATCGCGTGTGTCGATTACACCCCTGCTCATACTTTTAAAATGATCCTGCATTCCAAATACTGAAATAAAACCTGAAAATCCCGGTACTAATGAGGCCACAGCTTCAAATCCGAAATAAAAGATAAAACATAAAAAAACCGCAATGATAAAAGCCACAATCTGGTTTTCGGACAGGGTAGAAGTGAATATTCCTATTGCCGAATAAGCGGCGATTAAAAACAACAATCCAAAATAAGAGCCTATCGTACTTCCCATATCGATATTGCCTTCCGGAAAACCTAAATTCGAAATTACTTTTACGTAAATAAAAGTCGGAACAATTGCCAGGACGATTAAAAATAAAGATCCTAAAAACTTTCCGTTTACAATTTCCCAGATTGATAAAGGTTTGGTTAAAAGCAATTCCAAAGTTCCTTGTTTTTTTTCGTCAGAGAAACTTCTCATCGTAACGGCGGGAACGAGGAAAATCAAAATCCACGGCGCTAAGGTGAAAAACGGAGTCAAATCCGCATATCCCGTATTCAGAATGTTATAGTCTCCTTCAAAAACCCATAAAAATAGTCCGTTGCTGATCAGGAAGACGGCAATGACCAAATAGCCAATAGGAGAGCCGAAAAAGGATTTTATTTCCCGTAAAATGATTGATTTCATGTATAACGTTTATTCGTTTTTATTTGTTTAATCGTTGATTTGTTTAATTGTTTCAGGTTTCATGTTTCAGGTTTGCAACTCAGACTGAAAACCGCGACTGCCAACTATTCCAGGCTCACCAGCTTATCCACGCTCCAAGCTTCCGGTTTCGCGTTGAATAATTGTTTGGTAAAACTCCAGACGGAATTAAAAAGTTCCGATTGCCTGTAATTTTCTAAATCAGCTTCTGTTTCCCAATAACTATAGGTAAAAAAGATGCATTTGTCATTTTTGTCCTGGTACAATTCTAAAAAACGGTTTCCATTTGCTTTTCGTATTTTGTCTTTGACGGTTTCGAAATTTTCCAGGAAATCCGGAATCCGGTCTTCGTGAAAACTCATTTTTACAATTCGAACAAACATCTTTATAATTTTAGATTTTAGATTGCTGATTTTAGATTTTTAATCTCTAAAGATTTACAGGTGCGCAAAAATACCAAAATTGATTGTTCTTTTTAGTAAAAAAATTAAAATCCAATAATGAAATTCCAAATTCCAAATTTCACGCATTTTTTAATCTAAAATTTCCCTAAGAAAACTGAACGGTAATCACATCCCTGTAGTTCAATCCAAGCAAACTATTGGCAGAACCCACTTTAGAAGGATTGCTTCTGAAAATAGCGATTTCCAGAAAACCGGCTTCGTTAAAGATGGCCAGTTTTTCTCCCTCATATGTTTTTATCGGATATTTTTCAGAGGTAGCGATAGCCGAATAAGCGGGCAGTATTGTTTTGATATTTTTTGGTTTCATCACAATCTCATACTTACGGCCTTTTGCAACTTCCAGAAACTGCTGTTTGGAGATATTGGTGACAATGTTCCCAAAGTGATCAATATAGATGACATATCCTTTTAGCGAATTTCCATCGTTTGACACCACTGCCTGTAATTCGTTTATTTCTTTGATTCCGGGAATTTCTTTTCCAATCACATTCAGTAATCCGCCTTTTGCGATGTGGCAGGCGACTTGTATAAAAATATCCAAATCCGTAGATTCTGACGGGAAACGATCGTGAATATTTATGGCAACAATTTTTTGCGGGACTATTTTTTGCGTGAGCATACTCAGGATACCGTTGTCGGCACAAATAAAGTAATGATCGTTCCACTGCATGGCAATATGCTGGTTCTCTTTATTGCGTTCAATATCGACTCCGATTAAGTGCACGGTTCCTTTCGGGAAACTCAGATAAGACGCTCCAATAATGTAACTTGCTTCAGCAGTGTTAAATGGGTCAACGTCATGTGAAATGTCAATAATTACAGCTTCGGCAAACTCTGATAATATTTTACCCTTTAGCGAACCAACAAAGTGGTCTTTTAAGCCGTAATCGGTAGTAAGGGTAATTATTGACATCATTTTGTTTATAACTATTGGTAGTTTTTAAATCTAATTTTCATTAAATTTGAGAAATGCAAAGCTAAGAATAGTAAAGTCATAAATGCAAGAAAGAAAAGACAATTTGCATTTAACGATATAAATTACCCGACAGCCAATTGATTAAAAAAAAAGATTTAATTTTAATTTAAAACTATCTCATTTGAACGAAAGAATAATCGAGCTAATAGACATTGCGCCAAAAGAGTTTTGGGGCGCTCAGGACAGCCATCTGGAAATCATTAAAAAGTACTATCCAAAGCTTAAAATAGTAGCGAGAGGAACGACTTTGAAAGCATTTGGCGAAAAAGAAGTTTTAGACGAATTCGAAAAAAGATTTCAAAGATTAATGTTGCACTTTACCCGATACAATAACATTGACGACAATGTAATTGAACGCGTAATCATGAGTGATGGTCAGGATGAAAAAAGATTGTATGATCATGACAAAATTCTGGTTCATGGCGTTGGGGGTAAAATTATAAAAGCAATGACGCCCAACCAGCAGCTGCTGGTAGATACCATTAAAAAAAATGATATGGTATTTGCAGTAGGTCCGGCCGGAACGGGAAAAACGTACACAGGTGTTGCAATGGCTGTTAAAGCACTTAAAGATAAAGAAGTAAAAAGGATTATATTAACCAGACCGGCAGTAGAAGCGGGAGAAAACCTTGGTTTTTTACCCGGTGATATGAAAGAAAAACTGGATCCTTATATGCAGCCGCTTTATGATGCATTACGCGATATGCTTCCGAACGAAAAACTTGAAGATTACATTTTAAAAGGAATTATTCAGATTGCGCCACTGGCATTTATGCGTGGTCGAACACTAGATAACGCTTTTGTAATTCTTGATGAAGCGCAAAACACAACCCACTCACAAATGAAAATGTTTTTGACCCGTATGGGAAAAAACGCCAAGTTTATGATTACGGGCGATCCGGGACAGGTCGATTTGCCACGAAGAACTATTTCTGGTCTTAAAGAAGCAATTCTGGTTCTGAAAGACGTTGACGGAATCGGAATTATTTATCTCGATGATAAAGATATCGTACGTCACAGATTAGTGAAAAAGGTAATTGATGCTTATAAACAAATAGAAAATCACGATTAAGTTTGTGAAATGATTTTTGCCACAAATTAGAATGATTCTCACGGATTATAAAATCATTTTAATCTTTTAAGCTGTGGCAAAAAAATAAATATTCGTTTTATTCATTCTTTTTAGAAATGTGTAAAACGAATATTTTTTTTGATAATTTAATAAAAAAATGAATAAAGTAATAATTGTAGTATTTAGTTTTTTATTTTTTGGATGTAATTCAAAAGCTCAAAATAATTCCAAAATAAATGATATTGAGAATCTTGTCATAAAAAATAAAACTAAAATGACAGGAAAGCAAGTGATATCTAATTTAGAAAATCTTAATTTTTTTAATTTAACTAATAAATCAGATTTAAAAACAGCAAAAATAGAATTTGAAAAGTCTTATAATGAATTGAGTTTTTTTGAAGGAGTAATGAATGAAGATTTAACTTTTACAGATAACAGATTTTATTTTATTGATTCTGAAACTTTATTTGAAGGAGGTGGTTTAATTCAATACCTAGAAATAATAAAACAATTATTCGATAAGCTTAATTTGAAACTTGTAATTTCTGATGAAGTTAATATTCAGACAGAAAAACATTGGACACATAAAATCAAATTAAACGGCAAAGAATATTCTGCTTACGATAGTGATTTTGGAGAATTGGATTGGGGAATAGCTTACATTAATTTTATAGAAATGCTAAATGATCAGCTTAAACTTCAAAATAGTGATAATCAATTTTATCCAATTAGTTCTGGAAACGATGGGCGAATAGTGCTACTAACAAAAGAACAATTTGAGTTTGTAATGGTCAACTATCCAAGCGATAAAAATAATCCTAAAAATATTAATGACTGGAAAAAAAAGTTTCTTTTGTGAATTATTTTTTGAAAGATGAAAGAAACAGATGATTTTTACGAAAAGCAGGAACAGCCTTTTAAAGAGGTGCTGCTTTCTTTAAAAGAAATTATCCTGCGTCAGGACAAAGACATTACCAATGTGCTGAAATACGGAATGCCCTTTTTTTGTTACAAAGGAAAAATGTTTTGCTATTTATGGATTCACAAAAAACTCCAACAGCCTTATATCGGAATTGTAGAAGGAAAACATTTTGATTAACCTTTTTTAATTCAGGAAAGCCGATCGAGAATGAAAATCATGATGCTTGATTTTTCAGAGGATTTACCTTTGGAAACGATCGAAATTATTTTGCAGAAAGCCTTGAATTTATATAAAACGGGAATTATTAAAGTATAAATTAGCAATAATTTACTTTTTGAAGAAATAGTTAAATATATAATAAACTTGCGTCATTTTAGGCTTTCAGGGCTTCTAATCTTTGCTCAACTGGCGGCAAAACCTTAAATTTGCACATCATAAATACCTGACCCTTAATATGACAAAATTAAAAAATATAAAAGTTGTTATAAGTGACCTTGACGGAACTTTACTCAATCCACAACACAGAATATCAGAATATACAAAATCCATTTTTCAGGAACTTCACAATCAAAATTACCTTATAGTTGTTGCAACCGGCCGTCATCATCTCGATGCAATGGCGATTATACAAACGCTTGAAGTCCCGGTTTATCTGGTAAGTTCCAACGGAGCAAGAATCCATTCACCCGAAAAAGAACCGCTTTTCGCCTTTAACCTGAGCAGTGATGTGGTGAAAGCAGCCTTAAATGTAGAGATAGACCCTGAAATTACCGTAGTTTTATTCAAGGAAAATGTTTGGCAGACGAATAAATTAAGTGAAAAACTAAACAGTTTTCAGGCAGATTTAAAATACCTTCCCGAATTGGTTGATTATAAAACGCTGGAAGATTTTGGTGCCATAAAAATATTCTTTTCCCATGACGATCATGAAAAACTGGTAGCATTGAAAGATGCGATTTTAGAAAAATCGTCCAGTGAATTGCATCATGCTTTCAGTTTACCGACCTGTCTGGAATTTATGGATAAATCTATCGATAAAGCTGTGGCGATTGCTACGGTTTTAGAAAAAGAAGGTTTTACGATGGATCAGGCAGTTTCGTTTGGAGACGGATTTAATGATGTTCAGATGTTATCTGCGACCGGTAAAGGTCTGATCATGGGGAATGCACCGGCTTTGTTAAAAGAAACGTTACCGAACTTAGAAGTCATTAAGACGAATGCTGAAGATGGTGTGGCCAGATATATTGCGTCAAGAATTCTCGATAAGGAATTTGCAACAAGCTAATTTTAAATGATATAGAAACCAGACTGATGGTTTTATTTTATAAACTGCTAATCAATTGTCTATCAATTATTAGCAGTTTTTTTAATTAGGACAGGAAAGAGAGCTACAATTGTTTTTCTGAAAAAGGAGCTCTAAATTTTAAACCGTTTGATTTTTAGTGATTGAATTCAATTGAATTGGGAAGCAATGGATAAAAACATTTTTTTAATTCTTTTCAAAGTGTATTTTTGCTTTACTAAAAAATAACAATTATGATTAAAAATACCTTTATCCTTGCTTTTTTAATTCTTTCCATAACATGCAACAGTCAGACTTTAAAGTTAGAAGAGATCATGAAAGGAGAATCTTTTATTGGTAATCAGCCCACAAATGGAAGATGGTCCCCGGATGGAAAAAAAGTTTATTTCGAATGGAATCCGAAAGATGAACTGGGTGCCAGTACTTATGCATGGCAAAAAGGTTTTTCAAATCCCGTACTCGTTGAACCAAAAGAGGCAGTTTTTTCCAAGTTTGATTTTAAAAGAAAATCAGGATCAGACATTGCTTATTATACAGATAAAGGAGGATTGTATTCCTATACCATTAGCTCGAAATCAGTAAAAAAGTTATACCAGCAAAACAACCCGATTTCTGATCTTGCATTAGGAAGCGAACCCGGAATTGTATTTTTTGAACAAAACGGAAATATCTTCAAATACAATAGTAAAGAAGGTACCGTACTTCAAATTACTAATTTCACCAAAGGAATTAAAAAAGAAAAAACGCCGGAAAAAGATAGTTTCCTGAAAAACCAGCAAAAGGAATTATTTCAGTTTATAAAAGATAAGGAAGCCAAAAAACAATGGAATTTAGCTAAAAACAAAGCGGTTAAGTCCGATTTTGCAAAAGAATACTTTTACGGGAAAGATAATTTAGTTAGTATTAAAGCAAGCCCGAAAGGAAATTATGCTACGTTCAGTTTAATAGAAAATAGTGAGGTCAGACAGGAAAAAATGGAAGTTTTTATCACTGATGACGGTTATAATCAAACTCCTGACACTAAAGAAAAAGTATCGACGGCTAATCTGGTAAAAACGCAATTTGGAATTTATTCCGTGACCAAAGATTCTGTTTATTTTGTGAATTTTTCAAAACTGAGTCATATTCAGGATGTTCCGGAATATTATAAAACGTATGATAATCTAAAGAACAAAGAGAAAGAAGACAAGCTAATTGTTGCACTTTCCCCTGTTTATAACGAAGACGGATCATTTGCCATTACAGAAATAAGAAGTCAGGACAATAAAGACCGATGGATTGTGAGCCTAAACCTGGAAAATGGCTCTTTTACAGAAATTGATCATCAGCACGACGAAGCCTGGATTGGCGGACCGGGAATTCCATCGTACTCTTTTGAGCCGGGAAACCTTGGTTTTTTAGCCGATAATGAAACCGTTTATTTTCAGTCAGAAGCGACAGGATACTCACATTTGTATACGTACAATTTGAAATCGAAAGTAAAAAATCAGCTTACAAAAGGAAATTGGGAAGTTCGTGATCTGACGTTATCGAAAGATAAAAAAACATTTTATTTAACGACCAATACCACGCATCCCGGAAACAGGAATTTTTATAAATTAAATACTGCAGATGGTATTCTGCAGCCCATTTTAACAAAAGACGGAGCTCATGAAGTAATAGTATCTCCGGACGAAAAAACACTTCTGGTACGCTATTCCTATAAAAATAAGCCCTGGGATTATTATGTAGCCGACAACAAAAAGAATACCGTATTACAGCAAATTTCTTCTTCAACATCGGAAAGTTTTAGAAAGTACCAATGGAGAGAACCTCAGGTTATTACCTTCAAAGCAGAAGACGGAACTCCTGTAAATGCAAGGTTGTATACACCAAAGACAGAAAATGCAAATAAGGCAGCAATTATTTTTGTGCACGGAGCAGGTTATTTACAAAATGCACATAATTATTGGAGCAATTATTACAGGGAATACATGTTCCATAATTTGTTGACGGATTTGGGTTATACCGTTTTGGACATTGATTACAGAGGAAGTGATGGTTACGGGCGCGATTTCAGAACCGGAATTTATCGCTTTATGGGTGGAAAAGACCTGTCTGATCATCTGGATGGTAAAAAATATTTAGTGAATAATTTAGGCATCGATCCTAATAGAGTAGGGATTTACGGAGGTTCTTACGGAGGATTTATTACTTTGATGGGAATGCTGACTACTCCCGGAGAATTTGCTTCGGGCGCAGCTTTGCGTTCCGTTACGGACTGGGCACATTACAATCACGGCTACACCGGAAATATTTTGAATTTTCCGGAAACAGATCCGGAGGCCTTCAAAAAAAGTTCACCAATTTATTATGCAGATAATTTGAAAGGCAATTTAGTAATGCTCCACGGAATGGTTGACGATAATGTGGAATACAAAGATATTGTACGCTTATCACAGCGTTTTATCGAATTACAGAAAAAAAACTGGACACTTGCTTCTTTTCCTGTAGAATCACATGGCTTCAAAGAAACATATTCCTGGATTGACGAATACAGCAGAATCCTGGATTTGTTTAACACCACACTTTTGAAGTAGTCTTCAGTCGCAGTTTTCAGTCGCAGTCGCAGTCACAGTTTCCAGACTGAAAACTGCGACTGAAAACTGAATACTTTTTTTGCTTCCTCTTTTAATTAGTTTTAAATTTGCATTCATAAAACAACACAAACAAAGCATAATGAGCAATACAATCACAACTACAAATTTTAATTTTCCAGATCAGAAATCAGTATACCGCGGAAAGGTCAGAGAAGTTTATAACATCAACGACGAACTTTTGGTAATGGTAGCAACCGACAGATTATCTGCTTTTGATGTAGTTTTACCAAAGGGAATTCCGTACAAAGGCCAGATTTTGAATCAGATTGCTACAAGATTCATGGAATTGACGGAAGATATTGTACCAAACTGGCTGATTGCTACTCCGGATCCAAACGTGGCGGTAGGACATTTATGCGAGCCTTTTAAAGTGGAAATGGTCATTCGTGGTTATCTTTCAGGTCATGCCGCACGCGAGTATGCTGCAGGAAGAAGACAAATCTGCGGGGTAACAATGCCAGAAGGTTTAAAGGAAAATGATAAATTCCCGGAACCGATTATTACGCCAACAACAAAAGCGGATAACGGTTCTCATGACGAAGATATTTCCCGTGAAGCTATTTTATCGAAAGGAATTGTTTCGGAAGAAGATTATATTGTTTTAGAAAAATTTACAAGAGATTTATTTCAGAGAGGAACTGAAATCGCTGCTGATCGCGGTTTGATTTTAGTAGATACCAAATACGAGTTCGGAAAAACAAAAGATGGTGTTATTGTTTTAATTGATGAAATCCATACGCCGGATTCTTCCCGTTATTTTTATGCTGACGGATATCAGGAAAGACAGGACAAAGGGGAGGAGCAAAAACAATTATCAAAAGAATTTGTACGCCGCTGGTTAATCGAAAATGGTTTTCAGGGTCAGGATGGACAGCAGATTCCGGAGATGACAGATGCTTATATCGAATCGGTTTCAGAAAGATATATTGAGTTATACGAGAATATCTTAGGAGAAAAATTCGTAAAAGCCGATATTGCTAATATTGATCAACGTATTGATAAAAACGTATTAGATTACCTTTCGACTAAAGCGTAATTTTCGGGTTTAAACTAACTATTTAAACCATGAAATGTATACCCAATAAAAAAAATGCCTTGCTATTTCTATGTATGATAGCAGGGCATTTTCTTTTTGCACAGCTTGATAAGCAAGCCACTAAGGAAACAAAGGCTTTGTATAGGAATCTCAAACTAATATCAAAAAAGCATATTCTTTTCGGACATCAGCATGCGCTGGAATACGGTCATGGATGGTCAGATGAAGAAGACCGGTCGGATGTGAAGTCCGTGACGGGTTCACATCCGGCTGTTGTTGGCATTGATTTTAGCGGATTTTCAGGCCATTCGAAAGAAGAAATTGAAAAGACTGCTGCCCTTCTGAAAAAGAATGTAATCGCAACTTATGAGCGTGGCGGAATTACAACCGTTTCCTGGCATTTCAGAAATCCGGTTTCCAATGAAGGTTTTTACTGGAAAGATTCTTCTTCGGTGGCTGCGATGGCATTGATTAAACCCGGAGGGTCGCATCACGAAGAATACAAAACGATTTTAAAAACTATTGCTGATTTTGCACATTCTGTTAAAGGAAAAGACGGAACACTAGCCCCAATGATTTTCAGGCCTTTTCATGAGTTTGACGGAGATCGGTTCTGGTGGGGAAAAAAGTATACCTCACGGGAAGATTTTATGGCGGTCTGGCAATTTACAGTTGCTTATTTAAGAGACACATTAAAGGTTCATAATTTTATTTACGCCTTTTCACCGGACACCAGATTCAATTCTGAAACAGAATATTTAGAACGTTATCCCGGTGATGCTTTTGTAGATCTGTTCGGTCTTGATGATTACGGCGATTTTGGAAGGGACGGAAAATATAATTTAGAAGCCGGACTGCAGCAACTTACGATAATTTCAGATTTGGCGATCAAAAAGAATAAGCTGGCTGCTTTTACCGAGACGGGATTAGAATCAATTCCGAATGCAAATTGGTGGACAGAAACGCTATTAAAAACCTTAAAATCCAATAACCTGCAATTGGCTTATGTTTTGGTTTGGAGAAATGATGCCACCAGCCCAACTCATTTTTATGCACCATTTCCCGGTCAGGCCAGTGTTCCTGATTTTATAAATTTTTATAATGACGCTTTTACTTTATTTGAAAAAAATCTGATGCATGTTTATGATAATAGACTTATAATTAATTAGTTAATGGCATGAAAAAAGAAAATGCAATTCAGATTGAAATGAGTTGCATTTTTTTTATTTGTATTTTTTTTCATTTAACTGTAACATTTTAGCTCTTTAGTAGTCTATTGTATTGTAACCGGTATTTAATTACAGGTCTATATTTAAATCATCATAATCATCAATCATTTAACAAACAATCGTCATGAAAAAATCAGTAATTATTTTAGGAGTAGCTTTATTAGCATTTGCAAATGTAGCAATGGCTTCCAGTCAAAAATCTTCAGTAGAAGGTCAAATCGAATTAAGAGTTTCCAACGGTTCACCATTACATTTTGCTATCAGCAAAGGTGATATTGAAGGCGTTAAAAAATGTATCGAGTACGGTGCAGATGTAAATAAAATCGTAAGGGACATGTCGCCTTTGATGCTTGCTGCACGCTACAATAATCCGGAAATCATTAAAATTTTGCTGGAAAACGGCGCTAAACCTTCTGTAGAGAATGACAAAGGACTTACCGCTTTAAAATATGCCGAATATTCAAAATCAACAGAATGTATCGCTATTTTGAAAGGGCTGAAATAAAATATAACCTTCATCGCATAGTAACACAAAAGCGCAATTTAAACTGAATTGCGCTTTTTTTTATAAGCTAAAGTATTGCCCCATTTTTGTTCAGAGACTATCAAGTTCCGTTTTTAAATCTTTCCGGTCATTTGAGATTTCATCAGCGTTTAGAAGATGATTGTTTGCCAATTTTATCAACCTCTTTTTTTAGGCTAATTACGATAAATTTAAGTATTTTCGTATTTTTTAATTTTTTTTGAAAATAATTAATTTACATGATTTTAGTATGAATTATAAGCCAAAAAAATGATTTTAATTAAAAAGTGAGATCTTTTTTATACATAAAATTAAAGTAAAGTTAAAAAAGTAATGTTTTGCTTTTTCAAATTTGAAAATATTCGATGATTATTTTTTAAAAATATTCGAATATGTGTAACATTTCTACCTTTGCAGCGTCTATTACATAGAATTAGTCAAAAATTACAGACCATTAATTAAGAATCATTAACAAAAGGTTAAGAATTAGTTAAAACACGGTACCTTGTAATACAATATACTGATTTTTAATTTACATTTGTACAAGTATTTAAGATCATCAATCATATTTTATCAATCAATTTTAACAAACAAAACCATTATGAAAAATTCAGTTATTTATTTAGGACTAGCTTTAGTAACATTTGCAAATGTTGCAATGGCTTCAAATCAAAAAGCAGTTGTTAACGAACAAGTTGTAATCTCTTTATACGATTCAACTCCGTTGAATGTTGCTGTTAGCAAAGGAGATGTTGAAGTAGTGAAAAAATTTATTGAATACGGAGCTAATGTAAACGAAAAATCAGGCGATATGTCTCCTTTAATGACTGCAGCCCGTTACAATAGAGTTGAGATTATTAAACTTTTATTAGCTAGTGGCGCTCGTCCTTCTGATAAAAATGAGCAAGGATATACAGCTTTGAAATATGCACAGTTATCAAACGCTACAGACGCTATTGCTATTTTAAAAGACTTAAAATAAGAAACAGTTTAAAAAGAGTTTGAGTTAGTATAATTAAACGGCCTTCCCTGAGCAGAAGGCCGTTTTTTTGTTTGAAAATGTTTCTGGACTATAACACAGCTATGAAGAGTTCACAAAATCAAAAAAGCACCATTATGACTAATGATGCTTTTCTTTTTAAACCAAACCAGATTAATTTAGCCAACATATTTATTTTAAAGTCCGCTATTCAATAGGGACATCTTTTTTGCGGTTGAATACCCAGAAAATAATTGGGAAAACCAATAGAGTCAGAATCGTTGCTGTAATTAAACCTCCAATAATAACAATCGCCAATGGTTTTTGTGACTCAGAACCAATTCCTGTCGAAATGGCCGCCGGCATCAAACCTATTGAGGCCATAAGGGCCGTCATCACTACCGCTCTTGTTCTGGCCTTAACGCCTAGAAATATTGATTCCTCAAGTGTTAATTTGGATTTCAGATTGTGATGAAATTCCGATATCAGAATTACCCCGTTCTGGATACAGATTCCAAGTAAGGCAATAAAACCAACCCCGGCTGAGATTCCGAAATTCATACGGGTAAGGTGCAAAGCAATAATTCCACCGATGATTGCAAAGGGAACATTGGCTAAAACCAGTAATGAATCTTTAATGTTTCCGAAAAGGATAAACAGCAATACAAAAATCCCGATTAAACTGATTGGAACCACCTGTGCCAGACGCGCACTGGCACGAACCTGATTTTCGAATTCTCCTGTCCAGCCTACTGTATATCCGGATGGGAGTTTCATTTTGGCTACTTTTGCCTGTGCTTCTGCAATGGTACTTCCCAAATCCCTGTCGCGAACTGAAAATTTAACCCCGATAAAACGTTTGGTATTATCTCTGTAAATAAAAGCAGGGCCGGTAATCGTCTTGATATCGCAGATCTCTTTCAAAGGAATTTTTATGCCGCTGATCGTAGGAACTTTAAGTTCACTGATATCATTTTCATCTTTACGGTACTCTTTCGAAAAACGAACCCTTACATCAAATTTTTTCTCATCTTCATATTTCTGAGTGGCTGTTTTTCCTCCAAAAGCAAGTTCCAGAACGGCCTGAGCATCACTTAGTGTTACGCCGTAAGCAGCCATTTTATCCCGGTCCAGAATTACGCTTATCTCCGGCTGCCCCACATTTCTAAGGATACCAACATCTTTAATCCCCGGAATATCTTTTATCTGTTTTAAAACCTCATTCGATAATTCGTCAAGTTTGTCCAGATCATCTCCGTAAATTTTCACTGCATTGGAGGCCTTGAATCCTGCTACGGATTCCGCAACATTATCAATTACTGGTTGTGAATAGTTATACGTGATTCCCTGATGCACTTTTAGCTTTTTATCCATTTCGTTAATTAGGTCATCCATAGAAATTTTTCTTTTCCATTCTGATTTGGGTTTTAAATCAACCTGAAGCTGTATGAAACCAAAGCCATTCGGATCCGTTCCGTCGTTACTTCTTCCTGTTTGGGATAAGACATTTTTTACTTCCGGAAATGTTTCCAGATCTTTTCGGATCACGGCAGCAGTTTCGACACTTTCGGGCAGGGAAGTACTCATCGGAAGTTCTGCGGTAACCCATAAAGCTCCTTCATTTAACTGAGGTAAAAATTCTGTTCCTAAAAAGGAAGCTGAGAAAAAGACCGTTGCCAGAATTGCGATGGAAGCGATAAGCGTTTTTACTTTGTGTTTGAATGTCCACGCAAAGCCTTTGTCTACAATTCTGTTCCAGAAATTAACAAAAGGATTGTTCTTTTCTTTTACATTTTTATTTAAAAGAAGGTGTGATAGAACAGGCACCAGTGTCAGCGTGAAAAGTAACGCTCCCATTAAGGCAAATCCTAATGTATAGGCGAGGGGAGAGAACATTTTTCCTTCTACTTTCTGAAACGAGAAAATGGGAAGCAAAGCCGTAATAATGATCAGTTTTGAAAAAAAGATGGCTTTACCCATTTCAGCTCCTGTTTTTTTAATCAGGCTGCCTTTGGCAATTTTATTATAAGCCGTCATCCCCAGTTGATGCGCCCTGTGGTCCAGCACCACAAACAATCCTTCCACCATCACCACGGCGCCATCAATGATAATTCCGAAATCGACTGCTCCTAAACTCAGTAGGTTGGCGCTCATTCCCATCATTTTCAGGCACAAAAAGGCAAATAATAAGGACAACGGAATTACAATAGAAACCGTAAAAGTGGTTCTCCAGTCGGCCATAAAAAGAAAAACCATACAGGTAACCAGAATAATACCTTCTAATAAATTATGCATTACCGTTTCCGTCGTGAAATTCATCAGATTGTCACGATCGTAAAAGGTTTCTATTTTGATATCTTTTGGAAGGATATTTTCATTCAGGTCTTTTATTTTGTCTTTAATCAATGCCAGGGTTTCCTGCGGATTTTCTCCCTTGCGCATTACGACTATACCTTCAACAGCATCATCATTTTTCCCTATGCCTGTTTGTCCCACCCTTGGCATGGCGCTTTCGTAAACGTTGGCTAAATTCTTAACCAGGATCGGATTTCCGTGAGCATCATCCACAATAATATTTTCGATGTCGGAAATTGATTTTAACAAACCAACACCTCTGACCACAAACGCCTGACCGTTCTTTTCGATAACATCACCGCCCACATTTAGATTTCCTGCATTGACTGCATTGTAAACCTGCAGCGGTGTAATGTTGTATTTTGCCAGTTTTATTGGATCAACACCCACTTCATACGTTTTGGTCTGACCGCCAAATACATTCAGATCGGCAACACCCGGAAGCGCGCGAAGCTGTTTGTCGATTACCCAGTTCTGATACGTCAGTAATTCCCGGCTGTCCCTGCTGTCACTTTTTACAATATATCGGAATATTTCACCCGTCGGACCGTATGGAGGCTGTACATCCGGCTCAACATCATCGGGAAGAGAGACATTTTTAAGTAAGTTATTTACCTGAAAACGGGCAAAAGTATCGTCTACACCATCGTCAAAAATGATTTTGATTACTGATAAACCAAACATCGTGATACTGCGGACGCTGGTCTTTTTTTGTACCGAGTTCATGGAAATTTCAATAGGAGAAGTAACAAAACGCTCTACTTCTTCAGCACTTTTTCCGTTCCATTGTGTGATAATGATAATTTGGGTATTGGTAACATCCGGAAAAGCATCAATTGGCATAGTCTTAAAAGAAATAAACCCTGCCACTGCCAGTAATCCAACCCAAAAAAAGGTAAACGCTTTATTCTTTAGCGAAAAAGCAATAATATTTCGTATGAATTTGTTCATGTCTTATTCGTTTAAAGCGCGATAAATAAATAACTGATTGTTGGTGATGACTTTTTCGTTGTCTTTTAAACCACTTGAAATATAGGTAATGTCACCAACCTGTCTGTAAACTTCAACCTGTCTCGTTTCGATATTGTTGCGGTCTTTAAAAATCATTACGAAGTTTTTACTTTTATCAAAAACAATCGCTTTGCTTGGAATGGCAATCATATTGGTGCCTTCGCTAAAAGATAATTTTATGTTTGCATTCATATCGGGTTTCAGTAAATAATCAGTGTTTTTTAGTTTTATCCGGGCCTGCATGGCTTTGGTTTCCGGATCAATTACATTGAAAATCTTATCTACTTTTCCTTTGAATATTTTATCAGGATAACTTAAAGTCGTTACATCAGCATCGATGCCTAATTTTACTTTATTGATATCAATTTCATTAATATTGGCCAACGCCCACACTTCACTGATTTCAGCAATGTCAAAAATGTTTTCTGAACGGTCATTTCGCAAAAGCATATCCTGATTGATACTTTTTTGAATAATAAAACCACTAATTGGCGCGGTTACTTCGTAAATTGAACCTGCTTTTATGTTGTAGATTTTATAGGTTTCCTGAATTTTGTTCAACTGGGATTGCGCTTTATTTACTTCCGATTTGGCCTGAAGTACATCACTTTCAGAATTTAGTTTTCCGTCAAATAGTTCCTGAGCGACTTTCAAACCATTTTTGGCTACCAGTAAATCGCTTTTCGCATCAATAGATTGTTTTTCGAAATCAGCGATGTCAGTACTTTTTATAGTAGCGAGAACCTGGCCTTTGCGGACATAATCTCCAAGTTCTACATTTACTTTTACCACATTACCTCCGACTAGTGGATAAACATCAATCATTTTATTGTTGTCTGCTGTAATCTTTCCGTAAAAACTCAGTTCATTTTTTACCGGTTGGGTCTGGGCTTCGGCGGTTGTGGTCGTTTTTAGCATGGCATCACTTAGTGCAAAAGTGGTACTGGTTTCCGGATTTTCAACTTCCTTTTTGCAGCTTACGATTGATAAACTCACAAGAGCAATTCCTATAATTAGTTTATATTTCATCTTTATTTGATTTTAGAATAAGTCTTTGTTGATTGTACTATTTAATTCTTCGCCGGAAAGCACCACTTTTTTCTTCAGTTCATTTACCTGAACAGCGGCTTGATTATAGCTTTCCATAAAATCAGTAAATTCAAGTAAGCTAATGTTTCGCTTTTGGAAATTGGTCAGGATACCGTTGTAAACCGCTTCAAAATCAGAGTTCACCGTTGGTTTTATCACAATGTAATTTTTTCGTGACTCGTCCCATTTGTTCCAGGCAGCAGTGATTTCAGTCTGCAATTGCAGGTCAAAATTTTGCTTTTCTATTTTTGACTGCTCTAAAATCGTTTGTGCATATTTGATATTTCCTTTGTTTTTGTTCCATAAAGGCAATGGAATTCCGAGCGTAAGATTCGCCTCTTTGTTAAAAGCGCCGCTTCGCTGATCATAAGTTGCTCCCACAGTTATATCAGGAATTGAGAGCGATTTTTGCCATTTCACATTCAGTTCGTTTGCTTCAATATCTTTTTGTTTGACTAAATAATCAGGACGATTGGCAATAGCGTCAGCTTCAAAACTTTGAAGATCAAAAGGAATTGTTTTTGTGTATTTGTTAAATTCATCACCCGAAACATTTGGAACAACATTTTCAGTGGTATTTAATAACAGTTTCAGGTTTGCCTGCTCCTCGATATTGCTGTTAACGACTTCCATACGTTCATTTTTGAAGTTTAAAAACAAGGATTGCAGACGAACAACATCCCGCAAAGGAACATTTCCTTTTTGCGCCTGAATCGAATAGGAATTAATTAAATCTTCAATGTGAGCAAGCTGCCTGTCGGTAGTTTCAAGACTTTTCGTATTGTAATAAACGGTGAAAAAACTTTTACGCAATTGCAATTTTAGTGTTCGTAACAGGTCATTAAATTGTAATTCTGCCAGTTTTTCATTGGTCTGTGCTAATTTTATTTCATTGCGTTTTTTTCCGCCCAAATAAATCAATTGCTCGATACCAAATGCTTTCTGACCTTCTTTCCCAATATCAAAGTATTGATTTCTTTCGGGGTTATAAGCATTTAGTTCTGCTGTAATAGTCGGATTATCCCAGATACGCGCCTGAATGGTCAGTGCTTTCGACGCATCAATATTGTATTGAGACGCTAACAAAAAGAGATTTTTTTTTAGAAATTGGCTTTCACAGTCCTGAAGTGTAACTGTATTTTGAGCCAATACTACCTGATTGAACAATACAAGTAGTAATAATGCACATAGTTTTCTCATTGTATCATTTTTAATTTGTACAAATATGCTATCGGCAAGCTTTAAGAGGGCTTAAAATCTACCTTAAAATTAGCTTAAAAATACTTACAAATTAAAAAACAACTGAAATAAATTCGTGTTAATATCTGATACAGAATAGTTTATTGTTGCTTTGTGCAATGTTAATATACGCTGAACAATTCTTAAACCCAGGCCAAATCCCGTCGTTCCTTTTGAATTTTTGCCGCGCATAAACGGCTGAAAAAGGTTTTTTTGCTCTTCTTCACTTAAGGTAGTTCCTGTATTGGAAATCGAGATAATCAGGTTTTTGTCATCTGAGCTTATTTTCACCTTTGCCTGTTTGTTATCGGAATAAACACAGGCATTTTTTAGAACATTGCCCAAAGCGATTTCAAGCAAGTTTTTATTGCCTTTTATTTCTAATGCAGTATCGAGGTTTTCACTTTCTTCTATTTCAAATAAAATGACGAATTCAGGAAAGCTTTTGTTCAGATTTTCGATCGCAGCAAACAGAATTTCATCCATGCGATGTACTTCATTGTTTTCGTGGTTCTGAGTGTCGATTTTCGATAAAATCAGTAAAGAATTAATCAGTTCCGTTAATTGGTTGACATCCGATAAGATAGTTTTTAAGAATGATTTACTGTCAGGGCTTGTTTTACGGTCTGCGGCTACATTCTCTATTTGGGAAGTAATTCGGGACAGGGGAGTCCTAAGTTCGTGAGAAGCATGCGCTGTAAATTCTTTTTGTTTCTGATACGAAACCTCAATGCGGTCCATCATGAAATTAAATTCATTTGCAATCAGGTCAATTTCATTTTTACTGCTTTTTGTTTCGACACGGGTATCGAGATTATTTTCGTTTATGTTTTTTATCTTCTGATGAAAAGCATTAAGCGGATTCATTATTTTTCTGACAGCAAAAGAAGTCGCTATCCAACATACACAGGTGAAAAAGATATAGGATATAATTAAGGTATAGCGTAGAAATAGTAATTTCTTTTTTCCATAATCATCTGTTGCGGAGATCAGGGCATAAAAATCTTTATCATTTGTATCATAAAAGACGCCATAAACTTCATAATCTCCCTGTTGCTTAAAGAAGGTTTTGTTTTTCTTTAAATATTTCAGATCGGCAACGGACCAGTTGATCTTTGCATCGTCAATACTGCTATAGATAAGTTTATAGTTAGAATCGAAAACTAACGTCTTTTCATCGTATAGTTTATTGATAGAGTTCTGATCAATGATTTTCAAAAGCTGATTGTCGATCTGCTTCACATTTACCAAAAGCTTAATGTTGGAAAGCGCCTTAATTTCCAATCGGTCACGGAATTCTTCTTTTCTGTAATTGGAATATAAAATGAATATCACGGTAGAAGCCAACCCAAAAAGGATTGTAAACAATAAACTGACTAAAAGTGATATCCTGTTTTTTAATGTCATTCCTGATCGCTTAAATAATAACCGTAACCAATTTTGGTTCGGATCAGTTTTGTTTCATGGTCTTTATCAATTTTCTTTCGCAAAAAATTAATATAAACTTCAATCGTATTCTGATTGGTTTCGATGTGATAATCCCAGAGTTTTTCTGCAATAAACTGTTTCGATAAAACCTTTCCTTTGGCATGTGCCAGAATTAGAATCAGCTTAAACTCTTTTGGTGTCAGTTTGATTTCTTCTCCCGAGCGAAACACTTTCATCTCTTCTTCCAGAATTTCCAAATCCTGAATCATGATTTTACTTTCAACGTGTTGCGGAATTTCCTTTCGCCTTAATAAAGAGGATATTCTTGCGTACAGCTCTTCAAAATGAAAAGGCTTGACCAGATAATCATCTGCACCATTGTCAAAAGAAGCTAATTTATCTTCAATTTCGCTAAAAGCGGTCAGCATAATGATGGGAGTTTTTTTATCTGTTGCCCGGATACCTTTGCACACCTCGATGCCGTTTATTCCCGGAACATTAATATCCAGGATTATTAAATCATAATCGTGGGGACTATATTTTTTCAATAATAAAGAACCATCGTAAAAAGGAAAACACTCGAATTCCTTTGAAGTAAAGAACGCTGAGATTTCTTTAGATAAGGTAAAATCGTCTTCGAGTAATAAAATCTTCATGCCGTTTTGTATTGGTCAATTCGGTTATTCAATACGATAATCAAATAACCGAAGTAACGTTTTTTATTTTTTTA
This sequence comes from Flavobacterium sp. ENC, assembly GCF_020991415.1. Lineage (GTDB taxonomy): Bacteria > Bacteroidota > Bacteroidia > Flavobacteriales > Flavobacteriaceae > Flavobacterium. The sequence continues at coordinate 168,085 of NZ_JAJMOY010000007.1, forward strand.
TTATTTGAAATAAGAAAAAGTTTCATTGTTTTCAATTTTCAGCAATGATTCATAAATCAACTGAATCACATTTTCCACATCTTCTCTGTGAACCATTTCAACAGTAGTATGCATATAGCGCAGCGGAAGAGAAATCAATGCCGAAGCTACACCACCGTTACTGTAAGCAAAAGCATCCGTATCAGTTCCTGTTGCACGCGAAGTGGCATGACGCTGGAAAGGTATTTTATTTTCCACGGCAGTATCCACAATTAAATCACGCAATTTGTTTTGTACTGCCGGAGCGTAAGCAATAACAGGGCCTTTCCCCATTTTAAGATCGCCTTCCACTTTTTTATCAATCATAGGGGTTGTCGTGTCGTGGCATACATCCGTTACGATGGCAACGTTTGGTTTAATGGTATGTGCGATCATTTCAGCACCACGTAAACCAATTTCTTCCTGAACTGAATTTACGATATACAAACCAAAAGGTAATTTTTTCTTATTTTCATGAAGTAAACGGGCCACTTCAGCAATCATAAAACCACCCATTCTGTTATCAATGGCACGACAAACAAATTTATTTTCGTTCAGAATCATAAATTCGTCCGGATATGTAATCACACAACCCACGTGAACACCCATTGCTTCCACCTGTTCTTTCGTTTCACAACCTAAATCAATAAAAATATTGCTGATTTTCGGTGACTCTTCCTTATCACGCAGACGCGTATGAATTGCCGGCCAGCCGAAAACACCTTTTACAATCCCTTTTTTGGTATGAATGTGAACCCTTTTCGATGGTGCAATCTGATGATCAGAACCACCATTTCGTATTACATATAATAAACCATCGTCAGTAATGTAATTCACATACCATGAAATTTCATCGGCATGACCTTCAATAACCACTTTAAAAGGGGCATCCGGGTTGATAACTCCCACGGCCGTTCCGTAAGTGTCCGTAATAAAAGTGTCTACATAAGGTTTCAAATAATTCATCCAGAGTTTTTGCCCTTCGCTTTCGTAGCCGGTAGGGGAGGCGTTATTTAGGTAGCTTTCCAGGAAAGCAATTGAGGTATCTTTTAAGATAGATGCTGTACTCATAAAAATATTTTTTTGCTAATTTATAAATTTGGTATCAGAGTTGTATATAAATATATAATTTTACACTTAAATTATGATTCAATGAGATTTACCTACTGCATTTTATTCTTTATAATGATTTCGTTTACCAGTCAGGCACAAGTTACGCCTAAACAAAATCAGGAAATGGGTTATACACTAACCGAACAGGATTCAATTCTAAACGATACAATTGAATTGCCTGAGATTATTATTTCCAAAGAGAAATTAGATCCCGAAGCACAAAAGCAGTTTCTGATTCTTCAAAACCGGGTTTACAAAGTGTATCCGTACGCGAAATTAGCTGCCGACAGACTGACGGCATTAAATCAGGGAATGGCACGACTAAAAACCAATCGTGAAAAGAAAAAGTATTTTAAGATTGTAGAAGACTACCTTAATAATGAGTTTGAAGCAAGGCTAAAGAAGCTTTCCCGAAAACAAGGACAAATTCTGGTAAAGCTCGTCCATCGACAGACCGGTATTACCACCTATGAGCTCATTCGCACATTAAAAAGTGGTTTCAAAGCCTTTGTATCAAATACCACTGCCAATTTATTTGACATCAGTTTAAAAGCCGAATACAAACCCTATGAATCCAACGAAGACTACCTCATAGAAACAATTCTTCTAAGAGGATTCGAATCCGGCCGACTGGTGAATCAGAAACCGGCCAATCCCGTAAACTACGATGATCTTATGAACTACTGGGAATCAAAAGCCAAAGCAGTAAACAAAAAATAGTATCTCCTATATATAAGGAATGATTTCATTTTTACAACCCGACAGTTTTCCAAACCTGTCGGGTTCTTTTTTATACATTATATATAAGGTATACAGCAATTATCGTGTCCGTCTCAAAGAATTCGAAGCCTTTGGAATTTGGAATTTAATTAGGAGCTATTTCCCGCTGTCCGTTGCAATCTTTTGCTTTTTGTCTGCAAAAAGCAAAAGGATTTCCACTTCCATCGGGGCTAGGGCAGTAGTTTTCAAAAGAGATATTCCGTAAGGAGAGAAACTTAGCGCCTCTGCGCCTTTGCGTGAACCAATGATAGTGCCGAATTTAAAGGTGTCTTTTCTGCAAACCACCCACAAGCAAAAAGATTTCCACTTCCATCGGGGTTAGGGCGGTAGTTTTTAAAAAGGATATTCCGTAAGAAGAAAAACTTTGCGCCTTTGCGTGAACCAATGAAGATGCTGAATTTAAAAGTATCATTTAGTGAAATCCTTAAAAATGGCACCTTGTTAAAAGCTTAAAATAAGAAAAGCGCAATAGCCTCCTGAATTTTCCTACAAAATAAAAAATTGTTTAATTTGTAAAAACTCTGTTATCAGAGAGTTAAGAAAAAGTTTTAAAAAAGGTTGAAATTATATAATAAAAAGGCTTGGAAATGTAAATAAAGAGCCTACTTTTGCACCCGCAACAGCGACAAACGTTCCAGGAAATACTGACAGGCATACGAATCGAAGAGAAAATTTATTTTCAAAAAAAGATTCCAAAAAGCTTGTGAGATTTGAAAACGGATGTTACATTTGCACCCCGCAAAACATGGGAAGTTCATTGAAAGATTGGTAAGAAAGTATAAAGAGATGAGG
>NZ_JAJMOY010000008.1 GCF_020991415.1 Flavobacterium sp. ENC
TTACTGATAACAGAGTTTTTACAAATTAAACAATTTTTCATTTTGTGGGAAAATTCAGGGTGTCATTGCGCTTTTCCTATTTTAAGCTATTAACAACATACCATTTTAAAGACTTTATATCTTAAAGAGTCTTTTATCCTTCTTTTACACAGATTCAATGCCTGTACTTTGTTTTGGGTTTGCAGCGGTTTTTTATTGCTGGCCTGCTCTGCAGGACTTAAATTCAGTATATCATGGCAGTTCATGCAGATTTATTAATTCACGCAAAGACGCAAAGGCGCTAAGTTTCTTTTCTTACCTATACATGAAGTAAATCAATTTTAAAAACTACTGCCCTGGCCCCGATGGAAGTGGAAACCTTTTGCTTTTAGGTGGTTTGCAGAAAAGACACCTTTAAATTCGGTACTCTCATTGGTTCACGCAAAGACGCAGAGGCGCTAAGTTTCTCTTGTTACCTAATATCTCTTTTGAAAAATACTGCCCTAGCCCCGATGGAAGTGGAAATAGCTCCTAATTAAATTCCAAATCTTTAAATTCCAAAGGCTTTGGCTATGCTTAGGTGGACAGGATAATTACCTTATACCTATCAAAAACAAACCCGACAGGTTTTGGAAAACTGTCGGGTTGTAGATTGAAATCTGAATATTCAATTAATCAAAACGAATGGCTTTGACCGGTGATATCTTAGTGATTATATAAGACGGAATGAGAAGCACTACAAAACAGACTGTAATGGTTAGTAAATTTAACAGGACTACATAAACCCAATTAATATACACTGGCGCCTGATTGACATAGTAATTTTCAGGATTGAGCTGAATAACTCCAAAATACTGTTGCACTAATAATAATGAGATTCCGATTAGGTTACCCCAGAAAAGCCCTCGTATAATGAGATAAAATGCATTATACAGGAATATCTTTCTCACCGCCCAGTTGTTTGCCCCTAACGCTTTTAATATTCCGATCATTTGTGTCCGTTCTAAAATGAGCACTAACAGGGCTACTACCATATTAATTGTTGCGACTATAATCATGATTGCAAGAATGACAATAATATTAAAATCGAAAAGCTGCAGCCAGTCAAAAATATAGCTGTATTTCTCTATCATTGTTTTAGTATCTAAACTGGACGATGTTTGCTCATAGATTTTATCGCCTGTTTCTTTAATTTTATCGAAATCTTTTACAAATACTTCGAAAGCCCCAACCTGATTCGGATTCCATTTATTAATTTTCTGAATGTGGCGTATATCTCCTATTATATACGTTGCATCAAAACTCTGGAAACCGGAATTGAAAATTCCAGTTATTTTGAAACGACGGCTGTTCGGCATCTTACCTTGCTCCTCTTTGATAAAAAAGGTATTGAAATTATCCCCAACTTTAAGACCTAAGCGATCAGCCAGAAATCTGGAGATTATCACTTCTTCGTTGATACCTTTAGCATAATCCGGTAATTTACCCTCTACCAAATACTCTTTTATCTTATTCCAATCGTAATCCAGACCAACTCCTTTGAAAATTATACCCTCGAAAGAACTTTCTGTCCTAATGATTCCGGCCTTACTTGCGATTGCCTGTACGTGGGTAACTTCAGGAACGGATTTGAAATTCGGATAAAAATCCTGTTTTTTAGAAATGGGAATTAATGTTACTTCGGAATTATTGTTATCATAATTCGAAATAACAATCTGACCGTTGAAAGCAGAAACCTTTTCACGAATTTTTTGCTGCAAACCAATACCTGTAGCAACAGACACCAACATCATAATGATACCAATAGCTATAGCCGAAATGGCAATTTTTATAATTGGAGCTGAAATACTGCTTTTAAAATCCCTAGCAGTAATAAGTCGTTTAGCAATAAAATATTCTAGATTCAATTTCAGTTATCGTTTATTAGTGTTTTCCTTTTCGCCTGAGTCAAAAATACATTTAAAAATGCAAACATGAATTGTTCCGGAAAACAATTAAACTATATTTTAACGCAGTGAAGGGTTTATTTACAATGGAAGTCGTTTCTTCATCTCTTCAACTATATTATATGCTGCCGGGCAAATTGCAACATTTTTTAAAGTCAGATCTGAAATCTGATGAAACTTTTTACGATCGGTATGCGGAAATTCCCTGCATGCTTTTGGACGCACATCATAAATCATACAATAATTTTCACTATCTAAAAAAGTACAGGGAACACTTTTCAATACATAATCTTTATCTTCGTCAACCTGAAGGTATTGCTCGATAAACTGCTGTGGTTTTTGTCTGAAAGATTTCGAAATTCTTTCGATATCAGCCAGCGTAAATAATGGACCAGTCGTTTTGCAACAATTGGCACATTCCAGACAGTCCGTTTTCTTAAACTCTTTATCATGCAATTCCTGCATAACATAGTCTAAGTTTTTAGGCTGTTTCTTTTTAAGCTTATCAAAATACTTTTTGTTTTCGATATGCTTATCTTTGGCTAACTTATTTAAGTTATTTAAAATTTGTTTCAAGTTTAAAATTTGAAGTTGATGTGCAAAATTAAACAACTTTAAACTTGAAACCTTAAACTTTGAACTAAATTAAAATGAAAGATCTTTTTGGAAAGGCAATGTTCGACTTTCAAACCAATAATTCGCCTGAAAACATTATTACCGAAACTTCGATTTCTGAGGAAGACGAAATGAGTGTTGATTATTTATTTCGCTCTTATAATGAAATGCCAAAAATAGAACAAAAGGCACTACAACTGGCAAACGGAAAAATTCTGGATGTAGGATGCGGAGCCGGAAGCCACAGTTTGTCTCTACAAAACGACCGTAATCTGAATGTTACTTCTATTGATATTTCTGAAAAAGCGATTGCAACATGTAAACTCAGAGGCGTAAAAAACGCTAGGGTTCAAAACCTGCTCGATCTCGAAGAAGAAAAATTTGATACCATTGTATTATTGATGAATGGTGTTGGTATTTTTGGCAAGATGGAAAACTGCAATAACTATTTGTCAAAATTAAAATCGCTCTTAAATCCAGGCGGGCAGATTCTGCTAGACAGCTCGGACATTATTTATATGTTTGATGAAGATGAAGATGAAGATGGTGGAAAATGGATTCCGTCCAGCGGTGATTATTATGGCGAACTTGTTTTTACTATTTCTTATAAAGGAGAAAAAGAAGAACCTTTCAACTGGCTTTACTTAGATTACAATACGCTTCAAAATGCCGCTGTTGCGAATGGTTTAAAATGTGAACTTATTTTAGAAGGCGAGCATTATGATTATTTAGCCAGACTTTGTATTTAATATTAGATTTTAATTTATGGAAAATTCAGATTTAGAAAAATTAAAGTATCCGATAGGAAAATTCATTGCTCCTTCAGCCTATTCAAAAGAATATCTTTCAGGAAAAATTGAAGAAATTGCACAATTCCCGGAAAAACTAAAACACGAAACAATTTATTTATCAGACGAACAACTTGACACACCCTATCGTCCGGGCGGATGGACGGTAAGACAGGTAATTCATCATTGCGCCGAAAGTCATATGAATTGTTTTATAAGGATAAAATGGGCGTTGACAGAAAACAATCCTGTAATAAAAGCTTACGATGAAGTTTTATGGGCTGCGTTACCTGATAATTTAGAAATGCCGATACAACCTACTTTATCTTTATTGGAAGGATTACACTTTAGATTGGCCTATCTTCTAAAAAGTTTATCTGAAACTGAACTTGACAGAAGCTTTATACATCCTGAAAACAATTCTGAAATAAAAATAAAACAAATGATAGCCACTTATGCCTGGCATGGAAAGCATCATTTGGCTCATATCACCACTTTGAAAAAAAATAAAAACTGGAAATAAACAGAAACCGTTTCATTTTTACACACTGTGTATACACAAATACAAAAGCACTTCAATTGAAGTGCTTTTTTGTTTTATAAGATTACGGAATATTCAAATATTTATGTGTCTGAAGTGAAACCCTCCATTTTGGATTATTCATTACATAATCTACAATTAGTGGGGTCATTTCTTCTTTTTTACTCCATTCCGGCTGAAGGAATAAAATAGCATTGTCATTTACCAGTTCAGCCTGTTCCTCTGCGAATATAAAATCATGTTTATTATAGATAATCACTTTTAACTCATGGGCGTTATCGTATACGGTTTGAGTTGGCAATTTATTCTTTTTAGGAGAAAGACAAATCCAATCCCAGGTTCCGGACAATGGATATGCACCAGAAGTTTCAATATGAACTTTTAAATTTCTGTCTTTCAATTGCTGCGTCAACAAAGTCATGTCCCATGTTAAAGGCTCTCCACCCGTAATTACAACAGTATCTGCGTAGGCCGAAGCATTTTTCACAATTAAATCAACACTTGTTGGCGGGTGCAATTCTGCATTCCAGCTTTCTTTCACATCACACCAATGACAACCCACATCACATCCTCCAATTCTTATAAAGTAAGCAGCAGTTCCTGTATGAAAACCTTCTCCCTGAATCGTATAAAACTCTTCCATCAAAGGCAGCATAGCACCTTTATTCACCTCTAATTGTATTTCTTTAGCTAACATTATTTTATTTTAAAGTGCAAAGATAGTCATTTAAATACGGAACATAAAAAAACCGATAGTTCAAAGCGAACTATCGGTTTTTTATTTACTATAATAAAAGCTTAGATTATTTTAAAGCTTTTACAGATTGCGCAGCGTAAGTGTTTGCAGGATCTAAAGCTAAAGTCTTATTGAAATATTCAACTGCTTTAACTTTATCAGTATTAGCATAACTGGCACCAATGCTATTGTAAGCTTCCACTATTTTCTTAACTGTTGCAGGTTTTGCCAATTCTTCAGCACCTTTTGCAGTTGTTTTAGTTACATACTCTTCGTAATTCTTAATGATTAAATCATCTTTTTCAAGCAAGTTATTGATTCTTCCTTTGTATAAGTACGCTTCATCATAAGTAGGAGAAGCAACCAAAACTCTGTCGAAAGCAGCTTCTGCCTTTCCTAATGCTTCAGCATTGGGAGCAGTACCTGCAGGTTTATTTACATTTGCGTAGTAAAGTGAAATACCATAATAAACATTATCATCTAAATAATTTTTAGATTCACTGTTATTAACAGCAAGTTCAAAAATAGTTGCAGCTTGTGCAAACTGTTTTTTACCAAACAATGCTTTTCCTAAATCGGCAAGCTCTTCAACTACTAAAGGCTCTAATTCAATTGCTTTCTTGATATCAGCTACACCGGCATCAAAAGCTGCCTGATCAACTACACCTTCAGCATTTGTTCCTTTTTTAATTTTAGATAAACCTAAGTATAAATAGTCTCTGCCGATTACTTTATTTGAAGGTACTTTTATAAAATCTTCAATAGATTTAATAGCTACATCAACATTTCCGTTTTCGTAAGCAGCATATCCTAAATATCTGTAAATTCTTGGATTCACTTTATCTTCTGCAATCATTTTATTTGCAACAGTCTCTAAAGTTTTGTAATCTTTCACTAAGATTAAGAAATCTGCATGACGCATTTTAGAATCTAAAGAGTAATCTGTAAGACTCAAATATTTCTCATAGTTAGTAATTGCATTTTGCATATTAACTTTGGCAGTAGACGTTTTATTTCTTCCCCATTTGTAGTATGTTTCAGCTAATTCTCTGTAAACAGGACCATAATTAGGATTTAAAGCAATAACTTCATTGAAGGCTTTGATTGCTTCTTCATACGATTTAGCACCTTTCAATAAAACTCCTAATTGCATTTTTGCTCTTAAAAGTTTTGGATCTGCTGTAAATGCATCACGATACGCTTTATACGCATCATTTTGATTACTTGCTCCATAATAAGCATCTCCGATTGCCAAAAGGGCAGAAGGATTTTGAGGTTCGATCGCTAAAGCTTTTTGCAAGCTTGTGATAGCGCTTTTATAATCAGGATTTACTGAATTCATGTAAGCTCTACCAATGTAAATAAATTCATTTACATCTTTACGTTTAATATCTTTTGTTGCTAAAGCAAAATTAGCCTGAGCTCCTGCTGTATTTTTACTATCAAGATCCAATTGTCCTAATCCAATGTAGTTTAGGTTTTTCTTATCAGATGCTTCTAATCCATTTAGGTAATAGATTTTAGCCGAATCCACAACAGATTGATTTAAATATACATTACCTAGTACAAAATTTGCCTCACCGTCAGATGGTTTTGCTTTAATAATTGATTTCAGCAACGATTTTGCTTTTTGAAATTGTTCAGCATCAATTGCTTTTTTAGCTTCGTTGATGTCTTGCGCTTTTGCAACAGAAGCTGATGCAACTAAGGCAAGACTAAAAATTTTAAATTTATTCATCTTTATAGTAATTAATTTATTCTTTATCTTTTATAATTTCTTTCCTAATACTAAGTTTTCTACCCGGAGTCCTAACAGGCAATAATCCTGATTTTAAGACAATACGTTGTCCAATGTCTCCGGACATAAATGAGGCCAGTCCCATTCCTAAACCTGTATATCCCTGACAATTTATAATAAACAAATCGCGTGCCAAAGGGTATTTTAATTCGGCAAGATCATTTTGAGTAGGGCTATAGTACTTATCACTATTCAATCCCTTAACGCTCAAAACATTTATATTCTTAACGACATTAACCATATTTGGCGATGGTTGTGAAAGCCAGTTTACTCCCACGACTCCAATCATACCGTCATTCTCCGAAACGAATTTAATAACTTCATCATTAGTTTTAAAAGAAAAAACACCTTTTGAAGGCAACTCTTTCACTTTTGCCAATTCCTTCATATAACGTACTGTACTAGAATTTGGATTATCAAATACAAGCCCGTCAAATCTGGGATCAGCTTTACCCTGCATGAAATCGATTACTGTCTTCAACGCAATTAATGTATCATTATTACTTTTGTTTGAAATAAAAGCAATAGCATCTGTTGCGAAAGGAGTAACTCTGGGTTGAATTTTACTTTTCTTAAATCTTGCCAATTCTTCTTTTGTAAGATTTCTGGAAGTAACTACAACTTTAGTTCTTTCATTTAATAAATCATTTATTAATTCTGATTCAGATTTAGGTTTTATTGAAATTTTCGAACCATAGTAAGTTCCCTCAAAAACAGCAACCTGATCTTCAACAATCGGTTTTATTGTCTCATCTACGGTAATATCAATTGACCCTTTTAAAATTGTCTCTTTATCCGTTTCATTTTTACTTTTTTGGTTGCACATGGCAAACAAAAAAACAAAAACAACCAAACCTGCAACTTTGCTATATTTCAACATAATTAGTCTGCATTTGAATTAATTAATCTCAAAAAACGAATCCCCGAATAAACGATCAGTAATATTCCAAAAGCATATCTATACTTCGGTTCCATATCCAATGGAAGTTTCTTCCAGAACATAATCATTAAACCCAGTACAAGATATATTAAAAAAAACAGTATTCCTAAAACAAGAAGAAATCGCTCTTTGAGCGATTTCTTCTGAATATTATTAAGCATATCTTTTAACATTATTCTGCAGATTGAATAGTAATAGGAAGAGAATAAAGTACCCTAACTTTTTTACCATTTTGCTCGCCGGGAGTCCATTTCGGACATTTTTTAAGAACACGAATTGCTTCTGCTCCTGTACCGTAACCGATATCCCTTAAAACTTTAATGTCGGTTAATGAACCGTCTTTTTCAACTACAAAAGTAACATATACTTTACCTTTTAAACCTTCTTCTTCCGGAGTCTTATAATTGTTTCCTACGAATTTGTAGAATTTTTCAATACCTCCGGGGAAATCTGGTTTTACCTCGATACCAGCGGTATTATAAACATTATTATCTTCCTGAATGATTTCAGTAACCGGTCCTTTACCAACTGGCTCATCAACAGTTAAAACTGCGTCCGGATCTCCTTTGATAGTTTCGTTACCTACTTTTTTATCCTTAAGATCCACGATTTTTGGCGGGTCTTCAGTAATTTCATTTGCTTTGGCAACCACTGGTTTCACAAACTTCACCTGATCCACTTTTGGCGGCGGTGGCGGTGGTGGCGGCTGGTTGGGCTTAATTTCCTCTTTTTTAGGAACTATCTTTACAGTCGCAATCTTAATATCGTTATTTACCACTTCTTCTTCAGAATCTGGTAACAAGCTTGCAATAAGAGGAGCTGCTACAGCAAAGCTAAAAATAAGCGAACCAATGATAAGCGCTTTTACAGTCGTCTTACCGTTCGATTTTCTTAACTCATATGCACCATATATCTTATTACGTCCTTCGAATACGATATCAAGCCACTGATTTTTAATTATATCTAATTTCATTTTTCTTGAGTATTAAGGATTAAAACAAGATTACTCTGGTTTCTTATCTATCAATTTCGTCTCTTCTGGAGTAAACTCGGGAACAATCGCATAAGTATCTACTCCTGAAATAGCCATCTCATCCAAAATATCAACCAAATTACGGTAATTTGATTTTTTAGTGGGCTTGATAATAACTATAATTCCGTTTTTAGGTTTTCCTAAACCTGCGGAATAAGCTAAAACTGCTTTCTTTTGAGTCAATAATACTTTACGAATTCCTTCTTTACCATAAGTAGCATCCTTCGGTCCAAGTTTAGGAGTTGCAAGCAAACCCATATAGTAAACCATTTTATTATCTGCACCCAACATAACTGTCATCGTACGGTTCTCATCTACTTTAGTATCCTTTGGATCTTTATCATTAGGATCTTTATCTGGCAGAGACAAATCCATCGATTGAGGTTTTGACAACGATGTGGTTAACATAAAGAATGTGATCAATAAGAATGCCAAATCCACCATTGCCGTTAAATCGACCTTAGAATTCTGCTTTTTACTTCTTACTTTACCACCTTTTCCGCCACCACCGTCGCCGGTATTTAATTCAGCCATTTTAGTGTATCTTTTTTAATTAAAAGTTTTTATCTCTCATACCTGTAACTAAGTTAAAGGAATTGATTTTCTGATCTTGTAAAATATCCATAATCTTTTTGATTTGCGGATATTCTTCTTTAGCATCACCTTTTATTGCAATTTGCAATTCTTTGTTGTCAATATCAATTGCAGCTCTTCTTGAAACCAAAAGCCAGTCTTTTAATTGATTGTTTAAAGAATCCATTGGAATTCCAGGTTGATTGGCCTTAGTCCTATCAGATGCTTTCATGTCGATGATTTGCTTTAAATTTGCTAACGGCACACCAAAGTCATCCATCAAAGCAAATTTAGTTTTATCATCTTCAGAAAAAGTCACACCTAATTTTGCGCCCATTCCTTCAAGAGTTCTTTTACGGATCTCTCTTCCTTTAATGTCAAAGAACACTTTACTTTTTCCATCAGCACCTTTACCTATTGTAATAATAGCTAAATCCGTATCAGGTAATTTAGTTTGTGCAACAGAAGAAGGCATATCTACAGGAAGTGCTTCCGGCACTTTAGCAGTAGCCGTCAAAATAAAGAACGTAAGCAAAAGGAACGCAACATCACACATCGCAGTCATGTCTGTCGATGTTGACTTTTTTTTCATTTTTAATTTAGCCATTCTCTTTTATTTTATTTTGATATAAATTAATTGTAATTATTAATATCAAAAATTAATTATTGTTTCAAACTTCCTCTGAATCTTCTGTAAGTGTTTACGATTGTAGTACCAGCCTCATCGATAGAGTAAGTTAAATCGTCAATTTTAGCAGTAAAGAAGTTGTAAGATACAATTGCAAGGATTGAAGTAGAGATACCTGTTGCAGTGTTGATAAGTGCTTCAGAGATACCTGTTGCAAGAGCAGCCTGGTCTGGAGTTCCAGCAGAAGCTAACGCACCAAACGCTTTAATCATACCAGATACAGTTCCTAATAATCCTCCTAAAGTTCCTAATGATACTAAAGTAGAGATAATAGTCATATTTTTTTCTAACATTGGCATTTCTAATGAAGTTGCCTCTTCGATTTCTTTGTGGATTACTTCTGAAGCTTCTTCACTGTTGAAACCTTCTTTTTTAACATCCTGGTATTTAATTAAAGCAGATTTAATTGCATTTGCAACTGAACCTTGTTGTTTGTCACAAGAAGCGATTGCAGCTTCGATGTTTCCTTCTTTAATACTTCCCTGAACGCTTTTCATGAATTTATCCAAATTAGCTTTTCCAGCCGCTTTTCCGATAACGATAAATCTTTCAATTGAAAACACAACAACCATTAAAAACATACCTAATAATACCGGTACAATGAATCCTCCTTTATATACTTGTCCTAATGTATTGATTGGATGTCCAGTTTCAGGGTTTCCTCCCTCAAAGTTAGAAGCATCTCCCATTATTACTTTCCAAATAAACACCCCAACTAAAATACACGCAACAATAATGATCCCAGTAATCATTCCTCCTCCATTTGAAGTGCTTTCTTTTTTAACTTTAACGTTTGCCATTTTTTTAAATTTTAATAGTTTTAAATAATTTTTATTTTTTAGTTATATTTAACTTGTAGAGGAGCAAATTTATACGTTTAGTTTAAATAAAAAAACTTTTTTTAATTTTATTGAAGGAAATTTAACGTCAATTTAAAAAATATCTCATTAAATTGCCGCCGTTGTTTTTTAGATAAAACAAAAAACGAGGCTATTAATGGGAAAATTACAACGTTTTAGTAAATATTCAAACATTCCTTTGATATCTTCTTAAAAAGTTGCGAAATTATTTTTTGTTTTATTTTCAATTGCGAAAAGCTTTTTCCTACTAAAAAAAACTAGGCCAAATTGTTAAAAAACAAAGCAATACTCTTATAATCATCTAAATTACAAATAAAACATGAATAAAAAAGACAATTTCATTCAGGAGATAAACAATGGATATTCATCAAAAGGGGACAGTATTATTCTGGGAGGCGCCATTCTTGACGGAGAACCACTTGCTGAAGCACATGTCAAAATCCCCTTAAAAACCTTAAACAGACACGGACTTATAGCAGGTGCAACCGGTACCGGAAAAACGAAAACGATACAGGTTTTTTCAGAACAATTATCGAATGCCGGAATCCCTGTATTGATGATGGACATAAAAGGTGATTTTAGCGGAATTGCAAAAGAAGGAAAAGAAGAAGATTTTATTACAGAGCGACACAGCAAAATAAACATACCTTATAATGTATCCGCATTTCCGGTTGAACTGATGTCTTTATCCAGACAAAACGGAGTTCGTTTACGCGCCACTGTTTCTGAATTTGGACCCGTTTTATTTTCCCGTATTTTAGACCTGAATGACACGCAGGCCGGCGTGGTATCGGTGATCTTCAAATATTGTGATGACAACCAAATGCCTTTGCTGGACCTGAAAGATATCAAGAAAGTTATCAATTATATTACGGAGGAAGGAAAAGATGAAATTACCGCTTCTTACGGCAAAATTTCGACGGCTACAACCGGAACTATTTTGAGAAAAATAATCGAATTGGAGCAGCAAGGCGGAGATTTATTTTTTGGAGAATTATCGTTCGAAATTGATGATTTGATGCGTATTGATGAGAATGGAAAAGGCTACGTAAACATCATTCGTTTAACGGATATTCAGGATAAACCAAAGTTATTCTCTACTTTTATGCTGAGCTTATTAGCTGAAATTTACCAGCAAATGCCTGAAAAAGGAGATGCCGATCAACCGGAACTGGTTATTTTTATTGATGAAGCCCATTTAATTTTCAATGAAGCGAGCAAAGCACTTTTGGAGCAAATTGAAACCATTGTAAAACTGATTCGCTCTAAAGGAGTTGGTGTTTATTTCGTTACCCAAAATCCAATGGATGTTCCGAGTGGTGTTCTGGCGCAGTTAGGATTAAAAATCCAGCATGCCTTAAGGGCTTTTACAGCAAATGACAGGCAGGCTATTAAAAAAACAGCAGACAACTACCCTACTTCTGTTTATTACAAAACAGATGAATTACTGACCAATTTAGGAATTGGGGAAGCGCTTGTCACGGCACTGAATGAAAAAGGAATTCCCACACCGCTTGTTGCCACTATGATGCGTGCCCCAACGAGCCGAATGGATGTTTTGACTGCCGACGAAATTGCCGATATCAATAGTAAATCAAAACTGGTCAAAAAATACAGTGAAGAAATTGACCGTGAGAGCGCTTACGAAATCTTAATTAAAAAAATAGAAACTGCCAGTCAGGCTGCTGCTGAGCAGCAAGAACAAGCTCCGGCAAGTTCCTCAAAATCGGAACCAAGTACGGCTAGCGTTGTTACTAAATCTGTTTTAAAAGTGGTTACCAGTGCTACTTTTATCAGGGGTGTTTTTGGAGTTTTATCCAAATTTCTGAAAAAGTAATAAAACAACAAACCCGACAGGTTTTAAAAACCTGTCGGGTTTAGTTAAGAATTTTATTTTTCTAACAACTCCAGAATCTTATTATCGATTTCAGGAGTGTTCCAGATGTTTTCAATATTGTCGAGTTTTAAAATTTCTTCCATAATCCCATTCTGAAAATCACCAATAGCCAAAGCTTCCGCATAAGGACGGTCACTGAAGGTTACGCGACTGTATAGCGGAATCCATTTATCCGGATGTCTGTCTGAAAATGCTTTTTCGATTTTCTTTTGCAGCAGAAATTTTTCATCTGCCGTTTTCGTGCTCATTTCCATAAAGTTACGATACGAAAGTTCCGCAATTGCATCGGCGTTTGGTTTACGTGAAATCTGATATTCGGAGAACACTTTTTTCCAGTCATCGCCGTACTTTTCGATCATTTCATTTAAAACCGTAATATCTTCAAAACCAGCGTTCATTCCCTGTCCGTAAAACGGAACAATAGCGTGACAGGCATCTCCGATAAGGGCAATTTTATCTTCATAGGTCCACGGGAAACATTTCATGGTAACGAGCGTACTCGTTGGATTTTTAAAGAAATCTTCTGCCAGCTCGGGAATCACTTCTATCGAATCCGGGAAGTTTTTCTCGAAGAAATCTTCTACCATTTTACGGTCTGTTAAGGAGGCAAATGAATTTTCACCCTCAAAAGGCATAAACAGCGTACAGGTAAAACTGCCATCTAAATTTGGAAGCGCGATCAGCATGTATTCGCCGCGCGGCCAGATATGAAAAGAGTTTTTATCTAATTTATGTGAAGCATCCGAATTGGCGGGAATATTTAATTCTTTATACCCCATATTCAAAAATTCCTGCGAATAGTTGAACATGCTCTGGCGTTGCATTCTGTGCCTGATTCTGGAGAAAGCGCCATCGGCACCAAAAACCATATCAAACTTTTTCTCTTCCCACTCCCCTCTTTCGGTTTCGCCAATATGCAGTGTTGCATCACTCAGTGTAACATCCCAGATTTTCTGCTCGAAGAAAAACTCTGCTCCCGCTTGTTCTGCCAGGTCAATCATCTTCCGGTTCAGGGTTCCTCTTGAGATCGAATAAATCGACTCACCTTCCTGACCGTAATTCTGAAAGTTTAATTTATCGACCAGATGTATGGCACGTTTGTCCATTGGAATTGCGATTTCGCGAACCGAATCCCCAACACCAACGCCATCCAGCGCTTTCCAGCCTCGGTTGGACATTGCCAGATTGATGGAACGTCCTGAAAAGTTTATTTGACGAATATCAGGACTACGATCATAAACATGAACGGTGTGACCTGCTTTTTTAAGATAAATTGCCAAAAGTGATCCTACCAATCCAGAACCGACAACAGCAATTTTAAGTGGAGTTTGCATCAAGAATAATCTAAATAATAAGATCGTAAAAATAAGTAATAATTCTACAAGAGCTTAAAAATAAAGGAAATATTTATGATTTATATGGGCATGACCCGCCGAAAAAAGCGGGTCGGGCTATCCACTATATCTTTTGTGGCTAACAATAGCAACGGGCATTGCCACAAAAGGATGCCGTTATTATCCCTCATGCAACTCTGTTTTTCATAACAAATTCGAAGTGAATTGGATTTATTTAAAGTTTCAAAAAAGTTATTTTAGCGGAAGAAATAATCTCGCAAAGACGCAAAGGCGCAAAGCTTTATATTATCTACAGATTAAAAAAATCTGCCCAATCTGCAAAATCTGCGTGAGACAAAAAAGCTTTTCGTCTTTACCAAGAAATTCCAACCAAACAAAATTTATGAGACCAGAACTATTACAAACAAATATTATTTTAGAAAACGAGAAAGTCCTGCTGCTTCCTTTTGAAAACGAAAGAAACACCGAACTCCAAACTATCATTTTTGATGATGAAATATGGAAATACATGGGCATGTATGTCCGCGATGCTGCTGATTTCGAAAATTATATTACCAATACCTTAAAGCAAAAAGCAGCCGGAATCTGTTATCCGTTTTTGATTATAGACAAAGCGACCAACAAAGTAGCCGGAAGTACCCGTTACGGATATCTAAACCAGGCAAGCGAAAAATGCGAAATTGGCTGGACCTGGTACGGTGCGGCATTTCAGGGAACGGGCTTAAACAAAGCCTGCAAATATGAATTATTGAATTTTGGTTTCGAAAACATTCAATTCAGAAGAATACAATTTAGTGCCGATCTTGAAAATGAAAGATCCCAAAGCGCAATTGAGAAACTCGGCGCCTTAAAAGAAGGGATATTCAGAAATAATTATGTCGATTCTGAAGGGAAAAGCAAAGATGATGTTTATTATAGTATTATTTTGGAGGAATGGGAAAATACTAAACAAGATTATTTTGGTGAATTTATTTAAACCTGAATTTTATATGTCTTAAATTGTAACAAAATTAAACCGAATTAGTCTTTTAACTCATTATCATCCTGTTTTCAAAAATCATCAATCAATCTAATCATGAAAAAATCAATCCTGTTCTTAATCTGTTTCCTGACAATCGGAACCCTAATTGCGCAAACCAAACTTACCACACCTTATGGCGATAATAAGGAAGCCGGAAATTATAAGGAAATCAATGGCATCAAAATGTATTATGAAGTGTACGGAAGCGGAAAACCTTTGGTATTACTTCACGGAAATGGCGGATCGATAAAAGGCCACAGTTACCGAATAGAATACTTCAAACAATTTTTTAAAGTAATTGCCATCGACAGCAGAGGGCACGGAAAATCGGTTGATCCTTCCAACAAACAACTGAATTATGTTGATATGACACGTGATGTGAGTACTTTATTAGATTCCCTGAAAATTGACAGTGCCTACGTTTGGGGGCAAAGCGATGGCGGTATCTTAGGACTTTTACTGGCTATAAATCATCCTGAAAAAGTGAGTAAACTGGCGACTTTTGGAGCCAACTTATTTCCGGGCAAAAAGGCGGTTTATGATGAAATAGATACTATGGTAAAGGAAACATTAAAAACAACCAAAGATCCGCATACCGTAAATCTTTATAATTTACTAGAGTATCAGCCAAATATCACCGACAAGGATCTACACAAAATCAAATGTCCGGTTTTAATTATGTCCGGCGACAGGGATGCGATACGACTGGAACATTCGATTAAGATTTTCGATAATATCCCGAACTCAAACTTTTTTGTAATGCCGGGCGCAACGCATTTTGGTTCTTATGAAAAACCGGATCTTTTTAATATGGTACTCTTAAGTTTCTTTAATGATCCTTTTAAGAAAACCTCAACAGTTGAATTGTTTACAGCTAAAAAATAAGTTTTTTCGATGTTCATTTTCATGAAAAATTCAAGATTTAATGAATTTATTTAGAGACTCAAAAGAGCTGTTTTTCTCTGTCGATATAATCTCGCAAAGGCGCAAAGACGTAAAGTTTTTATATCAATCTACTGATTAAAAAAAATCTGTTCAATCTGCAAAATCTGCGCGAAGCAAAAAAACTAAGCCTTTCCGATGAAATGCCAACCAAACAAAACTTATGAGAACAGAACTATTACAAACAACTATTATTTTAGAAAATAAGAAAGTCCTAATTAGTTTCTTTTAAAAAATCTCTGCACCTTTGTACCTTTGACACTCTGAACCTCAAAAAAATGACCCTATACTCAGAACATTATGTGAGTGAAAAGTGCGAAAGATTCGTCAATAAAATCTGGTGTCTGGATAATAGCACAGGTCAGACATTAATCGAAAATAAGCTGGTTTTACCCAATGGCTGTTTTAATCTGGCGATTGTTACCGGAAATTTCATAGAAGTTCATACCAGTAAAAAGAAGTACGAAATGAGCGAAGGATTTTATTTCTGCTCGCAAATGACGAATAAGGTTTTAGTCAATATACAGCCTGAAACTAAAGTTACGATTATTCAATTGCACGCCTGGACACTTTCGATGTTTCCGAATTATGATTTAAGTAATTTTTCTGATTCGATCCTTACGCTAAATCAGACCGATCTTCCTTTCGATATTAAAATCGAATATGATTTCAGGAACTCCATCTCAGAATTATTACAGGCCGTAAACTCTTATTTTGAGGAGTTGGCCTCTTTACATCCCGCCAAAAACCTTATCGAAAAAATCTGCGAAATCATCAAACTTCACGAGGAAGAAATTACGGTTTCGGAAATTGGAAAAATCTTAGCGCTCTCTCAGCGGTTATTGCAGATTAAGTTTAAAACGGCAACGGGACTTACCATCAAAAAATACATTCAGATTCTGAAATTCAGGAAATCGGTAGATCAGATGCTCACGATGAGCCAGGAAAAACTAAGCCTGACCGATGTAGCGCTTTACAACAAATACTTTGACCAGTCGCATTTTATAAAGAAGTTTAAAGATGTGACGAAAACAACTCCCAAAATGTTCAATTCAAGTTTGTATTTTCTTTCCCAAAAAAGATAATATTCGCATTTGTACAATTTTGTAAACTTTGATAGTGGTATTTTTGTAAATCATCAATCAATCACAAAATGAAAATCAACAAATCAACTTTCCTGTTAAAAGCAATTTTAACGGGAATACTACTTTTCCAATTCCATATTGGATTTTCGCAGGAAGAAAAAAACACTGAATTGTACAAAACAATTATGTCCAGGGACAGCCTGCTCTTTAACATTGGCTTCAATACTTGCGACATTTCACAATTTGAAAACCTTTTGAGTGACAACTTTGAGTTTTATCACGATAAAGACAGTATTTCCGACAAGGCTTTGTTCCTGAAAAATCTCAGAAAGGGTTTATGCGGCTCCGCCGGAACTTATCAATCCAGAAGATATTTGGTACCCAACAGTACAGAAGTTTATCCACTGTACAAAAAAGGCGTTTTGTATGGTGCTTTACAAAACGGAATTCATCAGTTTTATGAAAAATCAGCAGCGAAAAATGAATCCCTTGCCAATGCAAAAGAAAATTTTGGCAGTACTTCCCGATTTACGCACGTTTGGTTATTGGAAAACGGTGTCTGGAAACTGAAACGTTCTTTTAGTTACGATCATCAGAGCGAAAATACGGCAGGAACTAAAGCAAGCATTTTTGACAATGATCCCGAAATTGAAAAATGGCTGAAACAAAATAATATTCCAACGCTTGGAATTGGCGTTATCAACAACGGAAAACTGCAGGAAATAAAAGTATACGGTGAACTCAAAAAAGGAGTTACAGCACCCTACAACACCATTTGGAATGTCGCTTCGTTAACCAAGCCCATAACCGCAATAGTGGCTTTAAAACTGGTCAGTTCAGGAAAATGGGATTTAGACGAACCTGTGTACAAATACTGGACAGATCCGGATATTGCCCATGATCCGAACAACAAATTACTCACGACACGTATTATTTTAAGCCACCAGACTGGTTTTCCGAACTGGAGATTTATGAACGAATCGGGTAAGCTGGATTTTAAATTCAAACCCGGAACTAAATATCAATATTCAGGAGAAGGTTTGGAATATTTGAGAAAAGCGCTCGAAAGTAAATTTCATAAGACATTAAATCAGTTGGCTTCCGAACTGATATTCGATCCTCTAAAAATGACCGATACCCAATATTTCTGGGACAAAAAAACCGATGAATCAAGGTTTGCAACCGGATACGACAATAAGGGAAATGCCTATGAAACCCATAAAAACACAACGGCAAATGCTGCCGACGATTTACTGACTACGATAGGAGATTACGGAACCTTTTTATGCAGTGTCCTGAACGGTGACGGTTTAACCAAAAAAGTTTTTGACGAGATGACTTCCAATCAGGTGGAGTCGGAAAAAGGCAAACATTTCGGCTTGGGTTTTGAAAAATATGATCTCGGAAACGGGGAGTATGCGTTATCGCACGGCGGTTCTGACCAAGGCGTTCAGACTCTTTTTTTCCTATTGCCGAAAACCAAACAAGGCCTGCTTATTTTCACGAATGTGGATGATGGTTACAAAGTGTACGAGAAGTTACTTTTACACTACCTAGGTAAAAACGGAAAAAGACTGATTGATATTGAAACCAAATAATTGAAGTCTTAAAAATTTAAATATGCTACCGATGATAAACATACTAGTTCTCTTTATGCTATTTTTAAGCAGAGAAGCATTAGCCCAGACAAAGAGTGAAGATCTAAAAACAGATCAGCTGAAAACTGAAATTATCAAAATGGACAGCCTGCTTTTTGATGTGGCATTCAATCAGTGCGATGCTGCTCTTTTTAAAAAAATAATAGGTGATGATGTCGAATTTTATGATGACCGATACGGATTTAACATCCCTTATGGCAACGAAATAAAAGCGTTGTCCGAAAATTACACCAGGGCGGAAAACATAAAACGAAAATTAGACTTCTGCACCATCGATAAATTAGGAGATTTTGGCGCTGTACAAGTTGGCGAACATACTTTTTTTACGAATGATATTCCCGAAGGAACCGGAAAATTTATTCATATCTGGGAACGAAAGGGAAAAGAATGGAAATTGAAACGAATCGTTACTTACGGACACAAACCTTTCGAAAAAAACGCTTAGTAAGACTCTTATTCTTATTCCTTTAAAATTAAATAAGAAAAAAAGGACCAACATTGAAACTAAATAAAAAATTAGTCGTCTAACAGATTAGCATACAAGAATATATTTTTTTATTATCTTTAAAACTAATCATCAATCCTTATGAAAAAACAATCAAACCGCTCTTTCTTAAAATCAATTACACTTTGTGCAATTGCATTTTTTACCATCAACCTGTCGTTTGCTCAGGACAAAGCAAAGCAAATCGACCAATTAATGAGCCGATATTCTGAATACGGACAACTTAACGGGTCGGTACTTGTTTCGGAACATGGAAAAGTAATCTTCAAAAAAGGATATGGTCTCGCGAATATGGAATGGAATATTCCGAACCAGCCGGATACCAAATTCAGGCTGGGTTCTATCAGTAAACAATTTACGGCGCTTTTAATTGTAAAGTTAGCGGAAGAAGGCAAATTAAAATTAGATGTGCCGATTACCACTTATTTACCGGAGTACCCAAAAGCAACCGGTGACAAAATTACCATTCATCATTTGCTGACACATACTTCGGGCATACCAAATTATACTTCGTTTCCTGATTTTTTCAAAGATAAGAGCCGAAACCCTTTTACACCGCAGGATTTTGTAAAGACATTTCAGGACTTACCACTTGAATTTACACCGGGTGAAAAATTTAATTACAGCAATTCCGGGTATTTTTTGCTGGGTTATATTATTGAAAAAATCACAGCTAAATCGTACGAGCAATACCTGCAGGAGACGATTCTGAATCCGTTGAAAATGACCAACACTGGCTACGACCACAGCGATGTGATACTAAAAAACAGGGCTGCCGGTTATGAAAAAAGAGGGAAAGCCATTAGTAATGCTTCTTATATCGATATGAGTATTCCGTATGCAGCAGGATCTTTGTACAGTACTGTTGAGGATTTATACCTTTGGGATCAGGCCTTGTATACGAATAAATTACTTTCACCAGCCTCTATGGATTTGCTCTACAAACCTTATATCCGCACGGGTGATGAGGCTTATGGATACGGATGGTTTCTGGGAGAGTTTGCCAACGGTAAGGACAAACTAAAAGTGATCGAACATGGCGGCGGTATCAACGGTTTTAATACTATAATATCCCGCCTTCCGGCAGATAAAAACCTGGTTGTGATATTAAACAACACCGGAGGAACTGTTTTAGGAGAAATGAATGAGGCAATCAGAGCTATTTTATACAACCAGCCCTATCAGCAACCAAAAAGATCCATTGCTTTAGAATTGCTGGATGTTTTTACGACAAAAGGACTGAAGAGCGGGATTGATACCTATCAAAAATTAAAAAATGATCCGACTTACGGCATCAAAGAAGGGGACATCAATAGCGCGGGTTATCAATTGTTGCAAACCGGAAAAACGAAAGAAGCTATAGAAGTATTTAAAATTAATGTTGCTGCTTTTCCTAAATCCGGAAATGTATATGACAGTTTGGGAGAAGCCTACCTGAAAGATGGCAACACCACACTCGCCATCGAAAATTATAAAAAATCTATAGAATTGGATCCGAAAAATGAAAGCGGAAAAAAAGTGCTGGAAGAAATTTCCAAAAAACAATAAAAATAATCGTTAGTTGGTAAACTCCGATAGCAGAGATTCAAACCTCTGTTATCGGAGTTTTTTTATTTGAAAATCATTATTTTAGCATCATTCTATTTTTACTTATAACGAAATACGATGAAAGTTCACACCACCAACTACGAAAACACTTTTATTGAAGTGGCAGAAGATTGTCCTGCTGTGAGCGGGGAAATCCCAAAACAGAAAGCAGAAGTCAGGACGATTGCGGCTATTGAATTTGAAATGATCAGCAAGCATCCTTATCAATACACCTCCGATGATGTTTTGTTTCAGGTTTTTGCAGACAAAAATGATCTGACAAAATCGGAATATGAGGAAGCCCGCGAAAAATTCTTTTCCAAAGGCCAGGCGTGCCTGCGTGCCTCTCCCTTAACCAAACGTTATGGCTGGGGTGTTCATCATAATGAAAAAGGGAAAATTGCCCTTTTCGGAAGGGAAACCGAAGACTATCAAAAGCTGCTAAACGATAAAAATCTGAAAGTGGTAAAGGCAATGCGGTCTTCGAGAAAATAATACAAAAAAGCAATATTCAAATACAGGTAATCGTAATCTTACGAACTCTGACAGTACAAATTAAAAATGTATTTGTCGGAGTTTTTTTTGTCTGAAAGTCATTTTTCAATTGAGCGTTTACAATAAAAAATACTATTTTAGCCGTGCCCGAAAAAACAATTTTATAATCCCGGATCAACCCGATTTACAGCCATAAAAGCTGTAAGTAATTTCGAAAAACCTATGAAAAATTTACAAAAACTTTCCTTTTTGATTTTAATCTTAGTGCTCTTTGTGCCGTCTGTTTGTCTTTCTCAGACTTCTTCTGCAAATGTGCCGCTGCCTTCCCAACAAAACACAATCATAGTCAACAAAATTATTGAAGCCACCAATTACAAAACTTATTTTGTTGATTATTGTTTAGGTAAAATAAACGAAACTGCTTCTAAAGAAAAATGGAACGACCAGAAAACCACGGCCATTACAGAAACCATTAATTTTAAAAACTTTAGGGAAGCCGTTTATAATATGTTTGCTTTTTATAATGAAGTCGAATTAGAGACGTTATTAAAAACATACGAAAAAGACAGCGCCTATCAAACGACAAATGCCATGACAACCAACAAAGTCCTTCTTAATAACCTGGATATTTATGCCAGGGATGTTGCTAAGGGAAAATATTTGCTTTCTAAGTAAAAAAAAGCGGGAAGAAAAGTTTGGCACTTTTCTTCCCGCTTTTTTAAGGTTCTAAGGAGCAAAGGCACATAGGTTCTAAGGTTTTTAAACTTGGAATTTGGAATTTAAACCTTGGAATTTCAAACCTTATTTCCCCGGTTTCAATACCAGTTTGGTTGACGTTTTTATGATTTCCTCTTTGTTCATTTTCATTTTTCTGAATTTGCCGGCGTTATACATTTCGGCCTGATCGTTATAATGTTTGCTGAACTGATTTCCGGATTGTCCTGTTGGCAAAATGCTCCAGCTGTTTTCAATATCAGAGAAATCGACAATTCTTCTGGTGGAAGGTCCGCCTTTTACATAATATTTCCCTTCAGCCGTATAACCAAAAAACTGATTGTTGATTACCTCATTGGATCCCGGATCTGCAAAAGGTCCGACATTAAAGAGTTTGCGCAGAGCGGCTATTTTTCCTAACGGATGTTCATGTTCTACAGTATGTACTTTTCCCCAGTTCCAACCTGAAACCTGATTACCCAACTGTTTTTGAAGCGCCGAAATGGCCTCATGAAATGATTTTGTAACAATCTCATTTCTGGTTTCTTTTTTGTTTTTTGTTTTAATATTATCCCACCACACTGAATTTTCATCGGTGATCTGTTTCGCAATAATTTGCTTTCCTAAATGAGTCCCCAGGAACACATTGAAACTATCCTCTCCTATTTCGTCTTCAAAGGTATTTTTGAGATACAGATAAATCCATTTATTGTAAATTGTTGGTGCAATGTCTTCGGTATTGTGGCTTCCATTCCAGGATTTCAGCGCTGTAATGGCCTGTTTTTCTTCTGCAGAAATAGAATTACTATTTAAACAGGAAATCAGACTTGCAACCGTCACGGGAACAACAGCAGAGGTATTATCGTAGATCATTTTACTAATAGCTTCCTTGTCCCAATCTGATTTTGGTTCTAATAATCCGGAAATTCTTTTCGCACGATCCTCCGGCAGGTAATATCCGGGATACAAATACCCGTCAACTGCTTCCGGCTGATTATTGGCCGAATACACATATCCCCATTTTGGGTTTTCTGCTGATGGATTTTTCGAAAAATCTAAGTATTCGGTGATATCATCTTTACCACTCGCACCATCTAAGATGAAGAATGAGTTCACGCCTTTATTGTGCTTATACAATTTGCCTGTTGCCCACCATGCTACATTTCCTTTGGCATCGCCATACATCACATTCAGTCCCGGAGCGGCAACCAATTGAACCGATTTTCTAAAATCAGCTTTGCTTTTAGCATGAGAAAGTCCATAGATAGCATCCAGAATCTGAATCGGCTGCTGTGTATAAATCCATGACATTGCAATCGGATTTTTGCGGTCTAAATTTTCCAGTACATCATTCATGATTGGTCCGTGGCGGCTTGATTTAAACGTCACCACCACATCTGATGTGTCTTTTACTTTTATGGTTTTTTTTATGGTCTCGTAGGTATTAAAACCCGTTGGCGTCTGATATTGACCGGGGTCTCCCTGTTTGTTTGTTTCTTTATAAAAATCGATATCATCATTTTCGAACATTGTCAGTCCATACGCATAATCGCGGTTGTGTGCCAATAACGGAAACGGCGTTCCGGCAAGATAGCAGCCATATATTTCATATTTTGGCGTTACCAGATGGGCTTCATACCAGGTTCCCGGCTGCGAAAATCCGATATGCGGATCATTGGCAAAAATAACTTTTCCGCTTTTTGTTTTATGAGGTCCTACCACCCAGCTGTTACTGCCCACAAATGGAGGAATCGGAGATTTATCTAACAAGGACGCTACCGATTTTGCAATCGTGTTGTATTCTTCTAAATTTTCTTTCGAACTCTTAATCTGTGTGGTATTAAATTCACCTTCAATTCCCAGATCTTTCAGGTATGCTGCACCATATTTGTTGCGGATGTCCGTCAATAACGGATCCGTTTTTTGAGCCATTGCAAAACTAAAAGACATATATCCGAAAATATTATAAACATCTTTTATAGTGAATTTTTCTTTTTTCACCCCCACCAATGTAAATTCAAGCGGTGTTGTCCCTTCTTCTAAATATTGGTTAATCCCATCTAAATAGGCCATTGTCAACTGATAACTCTGGCTTGTCTTGTCTAATTTGGCAATGGCTTTATCGGATGCTTCTTCAATCCCAATTCCGGAGAAAAGCAAATCATTTTTAAGCGCTACCGATCCGAAAATCTCAGACAATCTTCCCGGGGCAATTCGGCGCAGCAATTCCATTTGCCATAATCTTTCCTGTGCGTGTACATATCCCAAAGCCGTCATCGCATCTTTTTCTGAATCTGCATAAATGTGGGGAACTCCAAAGTCATCGAAGTAGACTGTTGTTTCCTTCTGCAGGTTTTTCAGTTCCAGTTCTCCACCATATTTGGGCTTCAGGTGGAATATATAACCACACAAGCCAATTCCGAGAGCAACAATTAAGATCAATAAAACCAACAGGATTTTTTTAATTTTTCTCATATTCAAAAAAGTATAGACAATGACATTTAATAATGATGTAACTAAAAGGAAGAATCATGTAAGAAACCTTTCTTTTAAAATCCTAAATTTATGTATTAAAACCAATACTTTACAATGTCAATCTATAAAAAAATAATAATCGGTGTAATTTCGGTCTTCCTTTTTGTGATTTTCCTCAATATTGGTCTCAATTATTGGATAAAAAAACAATTACCCGTAATTATTGATGAGAAAAACAACACGGCCTATAACATCAATTATGAGAAAATTGAAGTCTCACTGATGTCCCGAAATATTTATGCAACGACCTTATTAGTACATCCTAAAAATCAGCCGAAAGACAGTAAAAACGGACTCTATGCCAAAATCGAATCGG
The DNA here is from genome assembly GCF_020991415.1 of Flavobacterium sp. ENC. Lineage (GTDB taxonomy): Bacteria > Bacteroidota > Bacteroidia > Flavobacteriales > Flavobacteriaceae > Flavobacterium. Next base: position 24,608 of record NZ_JAJMOY010000008.1, read on the forward strand.
TTACTATCAAACATTTTAATATTTGGGACCTGGTCTTCCGTGATATTATCCAGGCCGAAAGTATTGTCATAGATCAGCCCCGTGTCATCTTATATAAAAAAGGGGAAAAATTGCTGAATAACAACAAAAGTATTCAGACCCAAATTATTGAACCTTTTCGAAAAATAATAGCTGTAAGGAATATTTATCTTAACGACGGCACTGTAGATGTGGTTTCTTTAAACACCAACAAACCGATTTTTAATGTCAAAAAAATTATCCTGAAACTGGAAGGTATTTTGATTACCGACGCTACCTTAAAAGAAAAGATTCCAATTCAATACGAAAAATACACCTTGGTCTGTGATAGCCTGTATTACAAACCGAGTTCTTTTTACCGAATCGATATTGGCAAAATTATCACCGAAAACAACTTTGTGAAAATCAATAAATTTTCGCTTCTGCCCGAATATTCCAGAAAGGTTTTTGTTCAGAAACTGGAAAAGGAAAAAGACATCTATACCTTAAAAGTAGATTCCGCCAACATCAACAATCTGAAATGGGGCTTCAAAAACGATCGTTTTTTCTTTAATGCTTCTTCGGTTGTTATGGATCATTTTGATGCTAATATTTACCGCAGTAAAATCCCCAAAGATGATTTAAGCAAAAAATACCTGTATAACAATTTATTGAGAAAAATCAAATTCCCAATGAAGATTGATTCTTTGCTGATTCGAAAATCAAAATTGGTTTATGAGGAAGAAATTGATTTTTCCAAAGGTCCGGGGATTTTGACTTTTGATCATTTTAATCTTCAGGCAAATAATCTTCAAAGCGGTTTCGGACTAAAAAAGGCCGCTGATGTAAAAATTGCTATTGACTGCAGGTTTATGAAAACCTCCCCTTTTCATGTGAACTGGAATTTTAATGTCCTGGATGTAAAAGACAGTTTTCATATTCGGGGAAAGATCTCCAATTTTGATGTGGCTGCCATGGCCCAATTTACCAGACCCTATATCAATACTTCTTTCACCGGAACTTTTAAAACGTACAGTTTTGATTTTTACGGAAATGATGTGGCGGCAAAAGGAAATGCATCATTGGTTTATGACGACCTGAAAGTCAAACTTTACAAAAAGAAAAACCCGGAAAAGGAAGCAAAATTAAAAAGTGCTATTGCCAATTTACTGGTGAAAAACGATTCGGATCATAAAGCGAAGAAAGCTGATGTTGAATTAAAACGAATTCCCGAAAAGTCATTTTACAACTTTCTATGGCGCAGTGTAGCCGAATCTCTCAAGAAAATTTTGATCTAAAATTTTAAATCACTCAAAAACCTGATATATGTCAGGTTTTGAGACAATCTTTTTTACAACATTTGCTCTTTTAACTCAAAAAGCAAATGTCAAAAAATAATTTACACACTTTTCATATTCCCGTAATGGGACTTGCTTATACCATTGACAGCCCGATTCGGGTGGCACAATATGGCATTTCCTCCGTAATTTCTATTGCTGATGATGAGTTAATTGAAAAAATGAGACTTTTTTACAGTACAAAATTCAATGAGCCTTATCATGAAATCAGTCAGAAAATACAGGATTACCGTGCGGAACGGATTACTTCTTATCTGAATTTAGTCGATAAAATTGTAAAGCAAAAGTTTGAAAGCTTTAAAATGGAACTGGCCGAAAGCAAAACCGCATTGGAAAATTTCATGGCCATGTTACCCAATACTTCCGATATCAAAAAAGGTTTCCAGAATTTGCTGGATGACGGAATCTCTTTCAGGGATAACATTCAAAATTATATCGAATCCCATCTCTCACCCGGCGCTATCGATGTCAATATCATGACGAAACTTGACAAGGATAATTTTGATAAAAAAACGCCGCTTCCTATTGAATTTAATGATGCCCATGCCGCCTTAAGAGGTTTTGCAAAGAGCAACCTTGATTCATCGGTGGTACTTTCTGCCGGAATGAATCCAAGGCTTTACAGTTATTTTGAAAACTTCAGTGATTTTTACCCGGATGAAAACAATGTATTGAAAAAGAAAATTATTCTAAAAGTAAGTGATTTTCGTTCTGCCATGATCCAGGGAAACTTTTTGGCCAAGAAAGGGCTTTGGGTTTCAGAATACCGAATAGAATCCGGACTGAACTGCGGCGGACATGCCTTTGCCACAGAAGGATTGCTTCTGGGTACCATTTTGGAGGAATTCAGACAAAAAAAAGAACAACTGGTACAATCGTCGCATGAAATGATGATTAAGGTCTTACAGCAAAAAAACATGTTCTTTCCTAAAAAACCCCTGGCCACAAGAATTACGGTTCAGGGAGGAGTCGGAACTGCAGAAGAACATGAATTTCTGTTAGAGACGTACAAAGTAGATTCAGTAGGTTGGGGAACTCCCTTTTTACTGGTTCCGGAAGCAACTTCTGTAGACCGCGAAACGAGGAAATTATTGATAGATGCCAAAGAAGAGGATTTATATCTAAGCCATATTTCACCTCTTGGAGTGCCTTTTAATTCTTTGAGAGGCACCTCGAATGAAATTTTAAAACAAAAACGAATTCAGGAAAACAAAGCGGGAAGTTCCTGTCCGAAACGCTTTCTGGCATTAAGCAAAGAATACGGCCCCGAGGGAATTTGTACTGCCGCAAAAAAATATCAGGATTTAAAACTCGAAGCATTAGAAAACGTAAAACAAACACTTTCTGATTCCGAGTACAGGAAAGCAAAAGATTCCATTACGGAGAAATCGTGTTTATGTGTCGGTTTGGCCAATGCCGCTTACTTAGAAAATAATATCAAAATAAAAGGACAGGCACAGGGCGTGGTTATCTGTCCGGGACCTAACATGGCTTATTTTGATCAGGAGGTTTCGCTGAAGGAAATGGTACAGCACATCTATGGCAACAATTCTGTATTAAGAACTTTAAACCGTCCGAATATATTTGTCAAGGAATTAAAAATGTACCTGGAGTATTTCGGGAATGAAATTGAAAATAGCGCAGGAGAAGTCACATCCAATCAGCTAAAAAAATGGAATACTTTTAAATCCAATCTTTTTGAAGGTATTGACTATTATCAGAATTTATTTGAGTCAACTTCTTATTTTAAACCCGATTTGGAGAATATCAAAGAACAATTCAATCGCTGCAAACTGGAATTGACAGCAATTAAAGTCCCTGAATACTGCTAAAAACGAAAAACCCCGGATTGAATTTCAATCCGGGGTTTTATATTTAAACTACTTCTAGTTATTTTTATTCTTTTTGGAGTCTATAATTGCTCCTGTTCCGGCACCCACTCCGGCTCCGGCCAATCCGCCTATTATAGCGCCTTCACCTTTTTTCTTGCTGACAGCAGCTCCCGTAATGGCTCCGACTCCGGCACCAATTACAGCACCTTTAGCAGCAGAACTCCAGCCTTTCTTTTTGGCTGGTGCAGCAGCGGTCGATGTTCCATCAGCCTGATGATTTACTACCACTACTTTCTGAGCTTCTTTTTGAGCTTCCTCTTTTTCTTTTTCCACTTTAGCCATTTCCACGTTCATTGAATCAATAACTTTTTGTTTATTGATTTCAACTTTCATCGAATCTATGCTAGCTTGTTTCGCTTTGCTGATATCCATCTTATCCTGATTCTGACAAGAAACGATACTCAAGGCTGCTATTATTACAACTATTGCTTTCATGATTTTGGCATTTAAATTATACTGTACAAATTAAAGCGTAATCCAACAAGCATGTGTTACATAATTTCATTGAAACATTACAGAATTCGCTAATTTTTCTATTTTCCGAGAATTCCTTTTTTGAGGATTTGCCCGAAATCATACATGTCTTCATACGAACAATACAATGGAACCGGGGCAAGACGAATTACATTAGGTTCACGCCAGTCGGTAATAACTCCGTTTTTCATTAAATAATCAAATAAACTTCTTCCTTCCCCATGTAAAAAAACAGATAACTGAGACGCTCTTTCTTCCGGATTTGAAGGGGTAATAATTTCGAAATTGCCCTTAACTTCTTTGTCTATTTCATGTAAAATAAATTCCAAATAAGAAGTAATATGATCTCTTTTTGCAATTAGGGCATCCATTCCAACTTCAGCAAACATTTCTACAGAAGCCAGATAGGGTGCTAATGAAAGTACCGGTAAATTACTGATTTGCCATCCTCCCGCTCCGTGAACCGGATCAAACACTGGTTCCATTTTAAAACGGCGTTCTTTATTGTGTCCCCACCAACCTGCAAAACGCGGCAAAGCGGAATCGTTGTGATGCTTTTCGTGAACAAAACAACCCGAGGCATTGCCCGGTCCTGAGTTCATATATTTATAACTGCACCAGGCTGCGAAATCTACATTCCAGTCGTGCAGCTGTAATTTGATGTTTCCGGCTGCGTGTGCCAAATCCCATCCTACTTTTGCACCGGCTTTTTGTCCTGCTGCCGTAATTGTTTTAATATCAAAAACCTGTCCCGTATAGTAGTTTACACCTCCAATTAAAACGAGCGCCAGTTCATCTCCAACTTCCTCGATTTTAGCCAGGACATCTTCCAGGCGAATATTGTGTTCACCTTCACGGCGTTTAATTTCCACAATAGCATCTTCCGGTTTATAGCCATGAAAATCAACCTGACTCTGAAACATGTACTGATCAGAAGGAAATGCTTTCTCTTCGCAGATAATTTTGTAACGTGTTGCTGTTGGCTGATAAAATGAAACCATCAGCAAATGGAGATTTACAGTTAAAGTATTCATCACCGTAACTTCTGAAGGCAAAGCCCCCACAATTTTGCTCAAGGGTTCAGCAAATCTTTCCTGATAATCCCACCATGGTTTCTGAGCATAAAAATGACCTTCAACGGCAAGTTCTGCCCAGTCATTCATTACTTCATCAATATAGGCCTTGGTACGCTTTGGCTGTAATCCTAAAGAGTTTCCTGTGAAATAAATTACACGTTTGTCATTTACTTTAGGAAAAATAAACTGATCCTGATAGTGATTTAATGTGTCTTGCGAATCAAGCTCTCGTGCGAACTCGCGTGTATTTAGAAAAGTCATTGTTTTTGTTTTTGAAGCGTAAAAATAGGGAAATGTTCTTGAAAGTTGTTGTTTTTGTTTCAGGTTTCAGGTTTCAGGTTTCAGGTTTCAGGTTTCAGGTTTCAGGTTTCAGGTTTCAGGTTTCAGGTTTATCCCGGCGCGGAATAGCTTTGCGAACTTTGCGTTTAAATACACAAACTGCATCTACCCTCATTTCCAACCTGAAACCTGAAACCTGGAACAAAAAAACCATTTATAAAACAGAAAACCCGACAGCTTTTAAAAAACTGTCGGGTCTGTTTCTGAGATCAACCCAGATTATAGAATTAACATCGCATCTCCGTAAGAATAGAATTTATATTCTTCTTTGATTGCTTCTTCGTAGGCTCTTTTCATTAAATCGTGACCACAGAAAGCAGAAATCATCATTAACAATGTTGACTTTGGTGTGTGGAAATTTGTGATCATACAATTTGCAATACTAAAATCGTGAGGAGGGAAAATAAACTTATTTGTCCATCCTTCGTAAGGATTTAAAGTATTTTGAGAGGAAACTGAACTTTCGATCGCACGCATGGAAGTTGTTCCCACTGCACAAATACGTTTTTTGTTCGCTTTTGCTGTATTTACGATATCACAGGCTTCCTGTTTGATAATCAATTCCTCTGAATCCATTTTATGTTTAGATAAATCTTCCACCTCAACCGGGTTGAAAGTTCCTAAACCAACGTGTAAAGTCACTTCGGCAAAATTTACGCCTTTGATTTCTAATTTTTTCAAAAGGTGTTTTGAAAAGTGTAAACCAGCAGTTGGTGCCGCTACAGCTCCTTCTTCTTTGGCATAAATAGTCTGGTATCTTTCAGCATCTTCAGCCGTTACTTCTCTGTTGATGTATTTTGGAATTGGAGTTTCTCCAAGTTCTGTTAATTTGTTTCTGAATTCTTCGTATGATCCATCGTATAAGAAACGTAAAGTTCTTCCACGGGAAGTCGTATTGTCAATTACCTCAGCAACCAACGAATCGTCATCACCAAAATAAAGTTTGTTACCAATTCTGATTTTACGGGCCGGATCAACCAAAACGTCCCAAAGACGTTGCTCTGAATTTAATTCTCTTAATAAGAAAACCTCAATTCTTGCTCCTGTTTTTTCTTTGTTTCCGTACAAACGTGCAGGGAAAACTTTAGTATTGTTAAGAATTAAAACGTCTCCGTCATCAAAATAATTGATAACATCTTTAAACATTTTGTGCTCTATAGTTTGTTTTTGACGATCGATTACCATTAAACGGGATTCGTCTCTGTTTTCTGCCGGGAATTCCGCTAAAAGTTCTTTCGGTAAATTAAATTGAAAATGTGATAATTTCATTTGAGAAAGTTATGAGTTATAGATTTCGATCAGGATTATTTGGATACCTGATTTTTAATCGTGTGCAAATATACGACTGTGAGATAGGCGTTGTCAAGTGTTTTGCTGTTTATTTTCAAAAGCCGTTGATTTGCTGCGGTTTGGAGTCACTTAAAAAAATGAATTTCACTACTTTTTTTACCATATCAGAACTATAAGTTCATTTAATCCGGATTTCCTGTTTTTCAAAAATCGAAAAACTCAACTATTTAAACCCGACAGGTTTTTAAAACCTGTCGGGTTTCCTTCATCGTTTGCATAAAAAAACCTCCGGTTAAAACCGGAGATTTTGCAAATTATGCTCAATTCCCTTAAATGAACTTACATCACTTATATGGTTTATTTTTTTTTCCTACAATTCTGAAATTTCGAAATTCAGTTGTTTCAGATCCTCCCAGAAATCAGGATATGATTTGGAGACCACTTCGGCATTTTCGATTATAATGGGCACTTTTAAAGCTAAAGGCGCGAAGGCCATTGCCATACGGTGATCGTTGTAAGTCGCAATTTTTACATTGTGATTGATCTTATCGGAAGCCACCAAGGTCAGGCTATCGTTAGTAACTGAGATATTAGCGCCTAATTTGGTCAGTTCTATTCTTAACGCTTCCAGTCGGTCTGTTTCTTTAATTTTTAACGTATGAAGCCCTGTCAGATGGCAGCCAATTCCCAAACCTAAGCAAGTCACTACAATGGTTTGTGCAATGTCCGGTGTATTGTTTAATTCAAAATTTACTGTTTCGAATTTAAAGTTCTGCTGTTTTACCAAAGTCATTTTGTTGTCCTGAAACGTAGTCTGAACTCCCAATTTTTCATAAAGTGATACTAATTCAGAATCTCCCTGTAAACTGTTTTCTTTATAACTGCTTAATGTGATTGAAGCCTTATCAGCCAAAGCCACCAAACTAAAAAAGTAAGATGCGGAACTCCAGTCTGATTCTACCACCATTTCTTTAGTTACAACCTCTGCTTTCGGATATACTTTGATTACGTTTCCTTCAAAACTGGTCTGAATGTCCAAATCTTTCAGCAAAGCTAAGGTCATTTTGATATACGGAACCGACGTAATTTCGCCTTCTAAACTCAGTTCCAACCCATTTTCGAGTTTTGAAGCTACTAATAAAAGTGCCGAAATATACTGACTGCTTACATTGGCCGCCAGAGTAACTTTTGAAGCCGTTACTTTTTTTCCCTTGATTCGTATTGGCGGATATCCTTCTTCTTTCTGATAGGAGATTTCAACACCTAATTGTGCCAAAGCTTCTACCAAAATCTTTATCGGACGTTCCTGCATTCTGGATGAACCTGTCATTACAACTTCCCGTCCTTCGTTAACAGCAAAATAAGCGGTTAAAAAGCGCATTGCTGTTCCGGCATGGTGAATGTCCACGATTTCATCATTTCCAATCAGGGCTTTTTGCATTACTTCGCTGTCATCTGAGTTTGAAGTATTGGCTAAAGTGATATTTGGAAACAATGCTTTGAGCAATAATAAACGATTCGTTTCGCTTTTTGATCCTGTTACTGCAATTTGTCCTTCTAAATTATGTTGAGTGGTCTGAAGTAGTAAATTCATTATTTTAATTGTAAGTTGTAAATTATGAATTACGAAGGATTAGAAACGTAATTCAGTCCCGCAATTTACCACTCCCCGTTCATAATTCAAAATGCAGCACTCATAATTCAAACCTTATGAGTGATATTTCACAATTATTTTAATTTATCGTTGTTTTTGTGACGATCTTTATCCCTCACTGATTTTAAATCCATTTTTTTATCGAAAGCTGCCTGCAAATCAATTCCGGTCTGATTGGCCAGGCATAGAACCACAAACACCACATCTGCCAGTTCCTCTCCTAAATCTTTGTTTTTATCGCTTTCTTTTTCCGATTGTTCGCCATAACGCCTGGCAATAATGCGGGCTACTTCACCCACTTCTTCGGTAAGCTGCGCCATATTGGTAAGTTCATTAAAATAACGGACTCCGTGTTCTTTTATCCAGTTATCTACGTCTAATTGTGCGTTTTTCAAATCCATTTTTATATTTTTTTAAGAACAATTTTTTCATTTTGACTCACGATCATCTTCTGGAACAGCTCTTTCAATACATTATACTGATCTGCTGCAAAATTACTATTGTTGATTTCTTTTGAACCACTTATCTGGATTTTGTTTCCCTGACTGGCAATATTTAAAAAATAAACAATGTCTTTGTCTTCAGATGTTATTTTAACGGGAGTTGGTAACGATTCTACTGCATATCCTTCGGGGATTTCCAGGCTTAGATTGAATTTTTCCTGGGTCGGATAACTAAAACAAACTGGCATCTGCCTTATTTCCTGATTAAATGGATTCTTAGTTCTGGTAAAAAACAATAAAGGATTGATGAAAATTCTGTCCCCGATAATCTCTATCCTGTTTGTTGAAACTAAAGAGAACACTTCGACAACCGGTTCTGAAGCATTCGCTTTTTTATTCTCCACGGTATAATTTGAAATTTTAATATCCCCGAATTTTTCCTCTAATTTTTCAAGATAATTTTCCTGACTCCTGTTGGCATTTTCTGTTCTAAATACAAATGCGTTATAATCTGTTCTTTGCACTTTAACTTTACCTTCAATTTTACCCAGATTATCGATTTTAGCCAAAATATTCCAAATCTCCTTTGATGTTGTAGTGGGCACGAGATTTATTTCCTTCGAAGTTCCGTCGTTTTTAATCAGTCTTCCTTTCCAGTTCAGCACATTCAATGGCAAAATTCCCGGAGTGGTAAATTTATTTGAAGCATCTAATAAAATTTGATTCCCATCGATTTCAGCAGCTGCAATTACATAATTAAATCCTGTTCTTGTGGGATAAACCGGGACTCCGTTTCCTGCTGTACTGACCAAAACCGGGTTTGCTTCTATTCCGGCCAATTTCAACATATTGATTAAAATAAAATTGATTTCTGCCACATTTCCGGTTTGATCGGCATACGCTTTTACTACACCCTGGTCTGTATAATAATCATTCTTTTCATTCCAGTTCATTTTACTCTGAACGAACTTAAAAATAATTTTTAATTTTTCGGTCGGTGATTCGACACCAGTCAGGATACGTCTGGCGTCTTCCAGCAAAAAGTTTTTTTCACTCAGCTCTTTTCCGAAATTTTTATCTTTAAAAATAGTTGTGGCGACACCTTCCCATGTTATCGCATAATCTTTTACAGGCTGATCGGGATAACGGACTCTTTCTAATTCATGCTGAATGGAACCTTTGTAATTATCCAGATTATCTACATAGGGCTCATTTACTAAAGCAGGAATATCTTTTCCGGTGTAAAAAGCGCTAATTTGTCTGTACGAAATTGTCTTTGACCTATTGTATTCATCTTCGAAACTTTGGCTTTTATCCGTAAACTTTGAATCTGTTTCAATTTTATGACTCCCTATTAAAAGTGTTTTATAAATATAATATTCCGGAATATCGGTTTTATACTCAAAATAGCTGACCGGAATTTCATATTGAAAATCAAAATCCGGCAGTTTTACAATATTCTCCGATTTCAGAATGTACTTGTATTCAATAACAGAACCCACTTTTACGTTGGGCATTGTGATCATTTTCTCATTCCAGAATTTATTTACTTTTTTCTTAAAGGTCCCCTGGTTGTCTAATTTCGTTTTTACAATTGCCCCGTTTTCCAGATTGTATGTTACCGCATTTGAAAACTCTAAACGATCTTCTCCCAAAGTTTCATAACCGATATAAAACCGCACTTTCTGATCGGCCCATCTTAATCCTTCTTTCTTATAAATCTTGATTTTAAATTCATAAACATGATTGGCAATAAACCCTTTATCTTTATTATAGGTAAAAGATGTCTTTGCCTTTTTAAACAAAATGGCAGCCGGTGCTGTTGTATCTTTGGGATTCGATTTTTCTTTTAATTCTGCAATAGTTACTTTTCCAAGCTCATAGCTTTGAGCTGTGGCTTTTGAAAATCCACAAAACAAAAAAGCAACTATTAAGAAATTCTGAAACCTCATTTATATTCTTTTTAAAACTATTTTTTCAGTTTCTTTAGCAATCATCTTTTGATAGTATTCTTTTAGCATTTCGTATTTTTCAACTGACACAATTGCTTCGTTTATCTGATGAAGGATCGATAATTGCAATGAATTTCCGCTTTGAGCAATATTAAATTTAAAAGTTCCCAAATTATCCTCCATGGCTAATATTGCCGGAGCAGGCAATGTTTCTACAGCAAATCCCTCAGGAATTTTAATGGTAATATTGAATCTGTCTGTAAAAGGGAATCCGAAATCTACCGGATATTCGCGGACTTCCTGCTTGAAGGAATTTTCAGTGTTTGTGTAAAACAACATTGGATCGATATAGATTTTACCTCCAATTACTTCCGCTAAATTGTCTCCTTTAAAAGAATAACTTTCTATTGTTGGCAGTAAAATTTCTTTTTCGTTTGTTCTGCTGTACTCGCTAATTTCTATTTTATTATTATCGTTTTCAAGTTTTTCAAGGTATACATCCTCTTTAACTCCGTCTACCTCATTTCTGTAAGACATGGCATTATAGTCTGTATATTGTCTTCTTACCTTTCCATTTACTTTACCTTCGGCATCAATTTCATAATTAATGAAAACATTATCATTGGATGCTTTTTTAGGCATTAAATCAATCGCTTCAGAAGTTCCGTCCTTACGGATCAGTCTTCCCTGCCAGTTCAGAGCTCTGAAAGGCAAAATATTAGGAGATGAATATTTACTTGTGGCATCTACTAAAATAATCCCATTTGGCGTTTCCACGGCAGCAATCACATAATTAAAGGCTGTTCGGTTAGGAAATAAAGCAATCCCGTTAGAACGTGTACTTACTAAAACCGGATTGGCAGTAAGGCCTGCGTTGCGCAACATGGCCGTTAACATCAGATTAATATCGGCAGAATTTCCTGTTTTTTCTTTATAGGCTTTACGCACACCAACATCACAGCCATAGCTGCTGTTACCATCCCATTTAACCGTTGATTTTACATAGTTCAAGACAGTCAGGATTATTTCATCAGTGTTTGTAATTCCGGTCAGGAGTTTTTTTAAATCATCCTCGAAGTAACCTGTTTTGTTCAGTTCCGGTCCAAAATCATCATAATCGTAAATTGTTTTCACCACTGAATTCCAATCTGATGAAAACGATTTAACAGGACTATTGGGCCATTTAACAGCAGACAGTTCAAAAGACAGGCTCGAGGTATAATTATCGATATTATTTACAAAAGATTCGTCTTTTATTGCCGGTAAATCTTCAATAGAATAGGTTGTTTTAACTTCAAAATAATCTGTTTTGTCTGTCGAAAAACTAGTCTGGGTTACTCTGCCTTCGCTTCGTTCTTTCGTTGTCGATATAATCGTTTTTGACTTGGTCTCAACAGTTTTCTTAGGAAAAACATATCCTTTTTGCATTACGTTATACACATAATATTCCGGAATAGAGGTTGCAAATTCTGATTTATTTACCGGAATACTATATTGAAATCTCCAGTCTCTCATCCAGCTCACGAAAGGAGCTCTTACTGTATATTTGAATTCAATAACAGAACCTTCTTTTACATTCGGCAATGAGATTTTCTTCTTCCCGTAAAACTTACTTACCGGCTCATCAAATATTCCGTCACTTTTTAATTTTGTTTTTTCAACTTTCCCCCCAACAAGGTTAAAGGTATTGGCATCGGATATCTGAACACTTTCTTTTGAGTTTCCTGAAATGGAATAACCGATAGTCTGATTCGCAAAATCATATCCTTCTTTTTTGTATATTTTGATACGTGTTTCAACTTCAGTGGTTAAAACAAAACCATTAATTTCATTATAGTCAAAGTAGGAGATTCCTTTTTTGTACAAAATGGCAGCAACTGCAGCGGTATCTTTAGGATGTTTTTTTTCCTCTAATTCGGCAACTGACACTTTTCCAAGTTTAAATTCCTGAGCCGTAAGCTGAAGAAAGGAAAAAAGGAAAAAGAATAAAATAATGGGTAGTTGTTTGATTTTCATTCGTGTGATTAATTCTTTGTTAGTATAATTTTGGCGTTATCATTTTTTGACACCTGTTCCATGAAGAGACGGTATTCATCGTATTCTTTATTCGAATATTTTCCCTTGTTTAAAAACATCGAACGCTTATAAGTCAGTTTGTTGTTTTCTTTTTTGATGATTTCGGTTTTGTATTCCCCGAACTTTCCTTTCAATTCGAAATTTCCCGGAAGAAACTCCACAGTAAAACCTGCCGGAAGGTTAATTTCGATTTCATCAGAATCCAGATAGCCACGCTGAATCTGAAACGGATTTTTCCTGTTTCGGATTCGTTTTACATTCCCATTGCTCCTATTGAATGCATCAACGGCAAAGATCATCTTATTGGCAGAAATAGTCGCATAATTTATGGCACTGATTTCAACATTCTCCGTAAAACGAATATTTTCCTTATCGTTTGTAAAAGTTATTTTTCCTAATTTCAAATTATTGATATTATCCCAGTATTCTTTGTAATGCGCTTCTTTTTCCGTGGGCTGTAAATGCTCCACTCTTGCTTTTGAGTTATATTGAGATCCGCCGGACACTATTGAAACTGAACCTGAAAAATTACCATTTTCATCTATCGTATAGTGGCCTTTATCGGTTTGATCATTGCCTTTATCTTCGTATATTTTAGTTCGTACAATTACACCGCCTTCAGGCTTCACCACCAGTACATCCCTGTCATCTGTAAATGTTCCCTGATAACCAAAAGGATCGTCCTGGCTTGTACATTCAAGCCATGTGTAATTATCCCCTGTCGGAATTGCCAATATCATGTGGTTTCCCTGCATCGAAACAAAATCAGACTGGATATTTCTTTTATAACTATCACCATATAAAATAGTGTTGTATGAAGGAACATCGACAGCTTCCAGAAGGGCTTTTGTATAATTGGTCAGGGCTTTACAATCACCATAACCCAAACGGTCTACATCAGTGGCAAGCATTGGTTTCCATCCTCCGATACCAATCGCAATATTTACATATCTTGATTTTTTCTGAACATAATCATAGATGATTTTTGCTTTTTTAACGGGATCTTTTTCATTACCGACCAGAGCTTTTATTTTTGTTTTGGTTTCTTCCGGCAAAATAGTAGTTCCGGTTAGAATTTTATCACCGTACCATTTACCGAATGCTTCCCATGTTTTTGCTGTTCCATCTACACCTTCCAGATGAAAATTTTCCAGACCCATCATTACTCTTGGAAAAAGATCTGAGAAAGAAGGGCTGTAATCTTCCGGTTTCTGCGCTAAAATGTTAGTTCCGACATAAGATAGCCTGGTATCCGTATCTATTGTTTTTTTGATATTAAGACCGGCAAATTGAAATTCTTTCTTTTTAAATCCGAGGTTGTTCGGGTAAGTAACATTTAAAATGCATTTCTCGACACTCAGATTATAACCGCCCAAAAAGTACCATTGCGGTATAAAGGCCGTATTTGAAGTTTCAGTTTCACTGGTATAAACTACCGTAAAGGGATAGGATATCGGGGTATATTCCAGAAAAAGAATCCGACTGTCTGAAAAAAGAGTGCTTCCTCCTACCGTGCTTTGATCCTTAAAATCTTTTCTTTTGATTTTTTTTAGTTCCTTACCAAAAGCATCATACACTACAGCTTCAATATTTTTTACAGAAGTTGTTTTATCGTAGTTCTGATAGGCATCAATGTCGCTTAGTCCTTTCTCATTAAAAACAGATACGACTCTTTGCGTTTTAATGTTCATGCTGCGTTGCGATTCAATGGTAATATCCATCTGATCTAAACGAACAACTGCATCCGCATTTTCTTTGAGACTGTCAGAAATAGAAATGGTAGTATATTCAGTCTTTTGAGCAAAAGAAATGAAGGAAAATAAGAAAAAAAACAACGCGCAATATGGCTTTTTCATTAACAGGGAATTTCGCCAAATATATACCAATTTTAGAAATCCTTAACATATCTTTAAGAATATTTACACTCTGTTTTTGCTGTCTATTAAAATGGTAACCGGACCGTCATTTAAAAGCCTGACTTTCATGTCCGCACCAAAGATTCCTGCCTGTACTTTTTTATTAAACTCCTTCTCCAGAGTGGTTATGAAGTTCTCGTACATTGGAATAGCAAATTCCGGTTTTGCTGCTTTTATATACGAAGGACGATTTCCTTTTTTGGTAGCTGCATGTAAGGTAAACTGGCTTACAACAATAATGTCACCATCGACATCCTCAACAGAACAATTCATGACCTCGTTTTCATCACCGAAAATCCTCATTTTTATGATTTTCCCAGCCAGCCAGTCGATGTCTTCCTGCGTATCGGCGTCTTCGATTCCGACTAAAACCAGTAAACCTTTTTGAATATCAGCTGTTTTATTTCCGTCAACTGTAACTGATGCTTCTGAAACTCTTTGAAGAACAACTCTCATACTAATTGTGAATTTTGAATGGTAAATTGTGAATTTATTTTGCAGTTAGTTTTTGTTTAGATGTAATAATAATTGACGCTAAAATTTTATTTATTTCAATAATATCCGATTTTATGGATTGGAATTGAGCATCATTCAAATAACCAGACTGAAACAACAATTCTAACCAATAATCTGTTTCATTGGCTTCTTTTTGTGCGATTGCAAGTTTATGAATGAAATCTTTTTTACTTTCTGCTTGTTCAGACTCGCGAACTAAAGCCCCTATTGCTGTTCCACTTCGAAGCAATTGTTTACTTAAAATAAATTCTTTTTTTTCTTCATTCAAAAATTGAAATAATTTAATAATCCTTAAAGCAAAATTAAAAGACTTTGTTTTTATTACATTATCTGCCATAATTCACATTTCACCATTTACAATTTACAATTTACAATTTATCACTATTTCCTCAACTCATCACTTGCTTTTCGGTCTTCGTCATAAGAGTCGGTACGATAATTTTCATCATCGCCTTCGAGGATTTTTAAATAACTATTGTAACGGGACCAAGCGATCTCGTCTCTTTCCAATGCGGCTTTTATGGCGCAATGCGGTTCTTCTTTATGCAGACAGTTATTAAACTTGCATTGGTCTTTTAGTTTAAAAAACTCAGGAAAGTAACCACTGATTTCTTCTTTTTCCATGTCTACGATCCCAAAACCTTTAATTCCGGGTGTATCAATGATTTTGGCATTAAAAGACAAGTCGTACATCTCCGCAAAGGTGGTCGTGTGCTGTCCTTGTTTACTGGCTTCAGAAATGGTTTTGGTTTTAAGATGCAGGGAAGGTTCCATCGCATTAACCAGAGTGGATTTTCCGACACCTGAATGTCCGGAGAACATACTTACCTTACCAATCATCATTTCTTTTAATTCCTCAACCCCTTTCATTTCTGTAGAAGAAACACGAAGGCATTTATACCCGATCTGCTGATACACGTATTGCATGTACAATTGATCTTCCAGCGTTGGTTCGTCAAAAGTATCTATTTTATTAAAAACCAGAATCGTTTCAATATTGTATGCTTCGGCAGTTACCAGAAAACGGTCTATAAAATTGAAGGTTGTCGGCGGATTATTAATGGTAATCAATAAAAACACACGATCAATATTCGACGCAATAATATGCATCTGATGCGATAAATTAACCGATTTACGAACGATGTAATTCTTTCTTTCGTGAATATTAAAAATCGTTCCCGTTACGGCATCAGAAGTTTCTTCGAGTTCATAATCGACAATATCGCCTACAGCAATAGGATTGGTACTTTTGATCCCTTTCATCCTGAACTTTCCTTTCATACGGCATTCTATAAAATCACCTTTTTCAGATTTTACGGTGTACCAGCTTCCTGTAGATTTATAAACGAGTCCTGTCATTCAAATTGTAGATTTCAGATTTTAGATTTTAGATGTATTCTTAAAAACTAAAAAATATTAAAAGGCAAAATTACGTTTTTAGAATTGAACAACGCAACTTCGCCTTTTAAAATTAAAAAACAGCTCCTAAAACGGACTCATTTACCAAATAATTTCGGCCAGAATTTCATTTTCTTTGATTTTCCCTAACTGAATTGTTTTTAAAGTTTTGGAAGTTTTTCCGGCTCTGGTCGTATAAATTTCTACCATAACAGTTGCCGGGCCGCTTTCGGTTAATTCTCTTTCGCCAAAATAATTGGTTTTAATCTGATATTTGCCTTTTATCGCATTTCGGATTAAATATTGTTCCGGCCCGTAGCCTTGTGTAAAATCTTTAGAAAATCGCGCTCCGGCTTGTGTACTTCTGTGTCCGTAAAAACATTCTTCGCCATTAGGTTCAATAATATGCAAATCCAAATCGACATCCATCAGGTTCCAGTTCATAATAATTCGGATATCAACCGGCATTTTATCCAGGTACTTTTTATCCAGCTTACCCGTTTTCAGATTTTTGTGTTCGATCATCAGCCGATTAATATCCATAAGGATGATATCTTCTACACCTTCGTATTGCCCGCTCATTTCTCCGTAATAATTCACTTCCAGTGCTTTAATCAATTGGTCGAAAGCTTCCTGATATTTTCCTGCATCTTCCAGGGCCAAAGCATAATCCCTAAGGCTCTGTGGTTCATGTGCTCTCCATTTTGCAATTTTTCCTGCCGTAAACAAAGCATCATCAAAATCCTTCCATTGACGCAGCGTATAGGTTAAGGTTTTATAAAGCTGATGGTTTTCGAGTCCTAAATCGGCAATGTTGCTAATGATCTGCAATGCTTTTCTGACATCACCCTGGTTGTAAAAAAAGTGCGCCACATCAAAATAAAAAGCAGGGTTTCTTTCCTGTGCATTTCTTAATTCAAAATACAGAGCATATTGTTTTTCTTTCGGCGCAGAAGCCAGCGCTTTTAAATACAAGCGATCCGGATTCCAGGTTTTAGGTTCATTTTCGATTTCATTTGATTCTGCATATTCCACGTCTTCATCTTCGACATCTGAATCTTTTTTAGCATCAGAAATGGCTTCGTTCTCACTGCTGATCATTTGATCACTGGTTACTGATGGCGCTATTTGAACTCCGGCCACTTTACCGGCAAGCGCTACTGGCATACTGGCATTATTAGAAATACTTTCTTGTGAAACCACCTGAGTAGAATACCCAACTGATTTACGTGCTCTGGTAGTGCCCAATGCCGTTACGACCACTTCTTGTAAGTGTTGTGAACTCTCTCGTAACTGAACCCTGATCTGATTGTTTCTGCCCACATTCACCTGAGAAGATTCATAGCCAATGAAGCCCACATTCAGATTACTGTTTTCGGGAGCCTGTATCGTAAATTTACCCTCAAAATCAGTATTCACTCCTCCTCTTTCCCCATTTATACGAACCACAGCTCCGGGTAACGGCAAGCCCTGAGCATCGACAATAACGCCCGAAATAAATCCTGCCGGAACTCTTGTACTTCTGCTGGAACTCACATTTGAACCACTGTTATTCGGTCTTCGGGGATGTCTAACTTTTACCTTTGGCTGCTGTTTTGGAGCTGTATATTTAAGATCTTGCTTCCACCAGGAATTTAATGTGGCAAAATAATCTTCAATACTTTCCCAATTATTTTTTTGTGCGGCCAAATTAGTATCCTGTTCCTGTTTCTTCATTCGATCAAATTCGGCACGCAATTCTGCAGGCGGTACGATATCGTAAGCGATATAATCGCGGATATCTTCCAGAACAATCAGGGAGGTGTTTTTGGTTATAATTCCGTATTTCTTGCCCAGAAGTTCGATTTCATCTGCATTTTTCTCATATTGCAAATCGAGATTGGCTATTTTTTTCTGGGCCCAGAGTTTTTCAATATTGACATCTGCTGTATTTTGAGCAACAGCATCCAGAGAGATTTTTCGCTCCACAACCACAGTATTATTATAACCAAACAACAAGATGATTTCACTTTTCGGATTGAGGGAAATACCGGAAAAACTAAAACTCCCCGAAACCGAAGTACCTTTCATTGGAAATAAATCCGTGATGGTGTAATTTTCCTTTATTCCTAAAAATTTCAAATTATTGTTTACCAGCTTATCTAAAGCATTTGTCTCATTCAATTGATTCAGATTGATAAAATTACCGCCGGTTTTCATGGCAGCAAAATTCAGGAAAGCAAAATCAGAAGAAACAGAAGACGTAATCGTATAAACCGGAATACTTGTTTTCGGCAAAACATTTTCGCTCAAAGAAGATAATCCATCCGAAAAAAACAAAAATTCATCATGGACTGGAAAATTTATTTGTGAAAAACGGGTGCCGCCGTCGTATTTTGTATTTTGTAAAACGGATTTTAATTCCGTCCAGTTACCGTCTGAAATCACAAATTCCTTTTGTTTTTCGAATGTATAATTTAAAAAATATAAGGTTACTTTGGTATTTTTTATTTTTTGAAAATAGGCATCAAGTAAATTCAGTTCCTTTTTTAAATCGCGTGTTTTACAGCTCAAAGAATTATCCCAGACCAAACCAATCGAGGCTGGCGCTTTTTTAGCAACTTTATTTCCTTCTACAAACGTATTTCCGTAAAAATAATATTGACCTCCCAAATTCTGCATCAGTACACTTGGCGCATTTTCCTGTATCGGAATATTAAAAAGTAATTTTTCGGAAGGCTGATAATTTTCTTTTTTGAAAGAAGTCTGAAAAGACTGATTCCATTTTGAAAAAACAATCTGCTCACCAGAGTTTTCATTCACCGTCGGCGAAGCGGCAGTTCCCAAAACGGAAACATTAATTTCAAATTTATCCAGCTTTTTTGGGTAACGGCTCACCAGCTGATACGCAAGATTGTTTTTATCGAAAGCAGAAAGTTCTTCTTCGTAGCCAATAATAACGATTCGTTCGCCATTTGGCATTAAGGGATAAATTCTCGTTCTAAAATTATTTCCATCTACCTTTTCCAACAATCCCGGATCAACGCGACGATGTTCGATCGCTTCGAAAACCTGTTTTCCTTTGTTTTTATTTACCGGAACGGCTTCACGCATTTTCCCGTTGATATCAATGGCATATCTGGAAACCGAAACATTTTCCGGCAACGGAAAAATAAGCTCCGCTTCCATCTGACGGCTGCCCGAATTAAAAAAATGCATCTCAGCAGTGGTGTAAGCAATATTCCCAACCACTTTTACATTGACAATAAGCTGACTCATTCTGACACTTTCCGCGGCATCACCTTTTACAGTCAATTCAGGGCTCTGTGCAAAAGTTTTCGTTCCTGCGAACAATAAAACAAAAAGGAATAATTTCAGGATTCCCTGAAAAATTTCGGGCTTCGATAAACAGATTTTCGATTTCATAACATAGAAGTTAAGGTTGTATATAACTATAGAGTATATAAAATCTAAAAAGGTTGGAATAGATTATAAAAAAAATTAAACCATATAAGGTATATAAGAAATATTAGTTCAGAATTGAAATTAAAAGCCTTGAAAAACATAGCCCAAGGTTTTAACCTTGGGGACAAAGATTCGCGATTCAAAAAGATTGCGAACATTGATTGCATCCCAAGGTTAAAACCTTGGGCTATGTGTATATAGAAAATTCTATTTAACCTTCTATAACCTATATCCTTTAAAACCAAAAAAAATCTCCAAAGCCTTACAGCAATAGAGATTTTAAAATTTTTACCATATAAGTGATATAATAAAATTTATGCGAAACGTTTATAAAACGCAAATAAAATTATATCACTTATAGGATTTAGAAGAAATTAGGCATTGAAAATTTTTTCCTGGTGCCCAATACTTTCCTGGTGAATGGCTTTGAACATTCTCAAAACGAACTCTTCCGTAAGTCCTTTTTTCTCGCCTTCCAAAATCATTTTTCCTAAGATTTCGTTCCAACGGTTGTTTTGAAGAATGGCAACGTTGGCGTCTTTTTTCACCTGACCAATTTCGTCCGCTACCTTCATACGTTTTCCTAATAACTCTAATAAGTTAGCATCCAAAACATCGATGTTAGCTCTTAGTTTCGTCATTTTAGAAGTGTACTGATCTGTCGTATCATCCGTTTTTCTGATCGTCAGATCTTTGATGATTTGTTTAAGGGCATCCGGAGTAACTTGTTGCGCAGCATCCGACCAGGCGTTGTCCGGATCGTAATGTGTTTCGATGATCATACCATCGTAGTTCAAATCCAAAGCTTCCTGCGTTACTTCGAAAATCATTTTACGATCTCCTGTAATATGGGAAGGATCTATGATTAATGGTAAATCAGGGAATTTATTCTGCAATTCGATTGCAATCTGCCATTCCGGGATATTTCTGTATTTTGTTTTTTCGTAAGTAGAGAAACCTCTGTGAATAACTCCCAATTTCTCGATTCCGGCCATGTGTAAACGTTCTACACCACCTAACCATAAAGCCAAATCAGGGTTTACAGGGTTTTTAACCAAAACGATTTTATCTGTTCCTTTCAAAGTATCCGCAATTTCCTGAACGGCGAACGGGTTTGCAGTCGTACGCGCACCCACCCATAAAACGTCGATATCATGTTCTAAAGCCAGTTTACAGTGTGCTGCAGTCGCAACTTCAGTACCCATCAATAAACCAGTTTCTTTTTTAGCTTTTTGTAACCATTTCAAACCAATTTCTCCAACACCTTCAAATCCTCCCGGACGCGTTCTTGGTTTCCATATTCCGGCTCTGAACACACTTACTTTTGAATCTTTCAACTCATGAGCGATTTTCAAAACCTGATCTTCCGTTTCTGCACTACATGGTCCGGCTATCACAAGTGGGTGATTTAAATTGAAATCCTCTAACCACTTTCTCATTTCTTTCTTATTTTCCATCTTTTTTTTAGTTTATTTTTATTTTTTAATTGTTAATCCGTTTAATATCTCTTTAATTTTATTCGTGCTTTCCATTTCTTCAAAAATGGCATTGTAATTTTCTTCTTTTAACAAATCCCTAAACCGACTGAGGTTTGAAATATATTCTTCTAATGTTTCAATGACATGTTCTTTGTTTTGCTTAAAAATCGGTGTCCACATGGCTGGCGAACTCTTTGCTAAACGAACGGTGCTTTCGAAACCACTTCCCGCCATATCAAAAATATCCTGTTCGTCTTTTTCTTTGTTCATTACCGTTTTTCCGAGCATAAAGGAACTAATGTGCGACAAATGCGAAACGTAAGCAATGTGTTTGTCGTGTGAAGTCGGATCCATATATCGAATCCGCATTCCGATTTCGCTAAAAAGCTTCAATGCCTTTTCCTGCAATTTGAAAGTGGTTTTTTCCACCTCACAAATAATATTCGTTTTCCCCTGAAACAATCCTTTTATCGCTGCCGATGGTCCGGAAAATTCTGTTCCTGCAATGGGATGCGTTGCGATAAAATTTCTTCTTTTCGGGTGACCCGCCACTGCATCACAAATCGGTTTTTTAGTAGATCCCACTTCAAAAACAATGGTTTTATCACCTACCGAATCCAGTACTTTTGGCAAAATGGTCAGGGCAACATCTACGGGAACCGAAACAATCACAAAATCAGCTTCAGCCAATGCTTCGAAACTTCCAGCCTGATCAATAACACCTAAATCAATCGCTTCCTGCAAATGTTTTTCGTTACTGTCTATTCCAAAAATAGTCGCGTCCGGATGTTTTTCTTTGATGTCCAGCACCATCGATCCGCCTATTAACCCTATTCCTATTACGTATACTTTCATATTTATTTTTATTAGAAGCTATTTCCTGCTATCCGCTATATCTTTTCCGCCGAAACCCGGCACAAAAGGATGCCGCTTCTATCAGGGCTAGGGCTTCTCGTTTTTTCCAAGACCTTTTTGATTTAAGTGTCACCCTGAGCGAAGTCGAAGGCTTATAAAACCAGAACGGGCTTCGACTTCGCTCAGCCTGACAGTCCATATCAAAAATCTTTATTCTTTATTCTTTATTCTAAAACCTATCTATCGCTTCCTGTACTTTTTCTTCTTTCACACACAACGAGAATCTGATGTATCCTTCCCCATTGCTTCCGAAGATGGTTCCCGGTGTAATGAAAATATGTTTCTCGTATAATATTTCGTCAATGAACTTTTCTGCCGATTCGATTCCTTCCGGCAATTTCGCCCAGACAAAAAGTCCTACTCCCTCTTTATACACTTTGCAGCCTAATTTTTCGGCTAATTTTTCTGTTAATTCTCTACGGCGTCTGTAAATTTTGTTTTGGTCTTCGAACCAGGATTTGTCACAATTCAAAGCCGCGATTGCCCCTTTCTGAATTCCGTAGAACATGCCGCTGTCCATATTGCTTTTTACTTTCAGGACTGCATCGATAATTTCAGGTTTCCCTAAAACCATTCCGACTCTCCAGCCGGCCATGTTGAACGTTTTGCTTAATGAATTCAGTTCTAAAGCCACTTCTTTTGCCCCTTCCACCTGCAATAAACTCATCGGATTATCATTCAGAACAAAACTATACGGATTATCATTTACCAGTAATATGTTGTGTTTTTTAGCAAAGGCAACCAATTTTTCAAATAACGCTAAACTTCCTCTGGCTCCTGTTGGCATGTGCGGATAACCCAGCCACATGATTTTTACTTTCGATAGATCCAGTTTTTCCAAAGCTTCGAAATCCGGTTCCCAGGCATTGGCTTCTTTCAGATCATAATAAACCGGAACCGCTCCTACCAGATTAGTTACCGAAGTATAGGTCGGATAACCCGGATTCGGAATTAAAACGTGATCATCTTCATTTAGAAATGCCAGTGAAATGTGCATAATTCCTTCTTTCGAACCCATCAGCGGCAAAATCTCATTATTCGGATTCAACACAACACCAAACTGATCCTGATAAAAATCGGCCATTCCCTTTCTCAATTCCGGTAATCCCTGATAACTCTGATACCCATGCCCGTTTTCATCCAGAATTGCCGCAGCTACTGCTTCAATTACTGCTTTTGACGGACTCAAATCAGGGCTTCCGATTCCCATGTTGATGATCGATTTTCCTTCAGACTGCAGTTGACGCACTTCTCTCAATTTCGAGGAGAAGTAATATTCTTCAACTGTATCTAATCTTTTTGCTGTTGTAATCATTTGTATTTTTTTATTAAAAATGCTTTAGGCTTTAGGCTATATGCTGTATGCTTTTTTTTACCTCTAAACTTCTTTCACCCTGAGCGAAGTCGAAGGCTTTTGAAAACTAAGGGGGCTTCGACTTCGCTCAGCCTGACAATCATTATTTTAAACCTTTGGAATTTGGAATTTCAAAAAATTGGAATTTCACTCTACGGTTTTGTATTCTTATATTCTCCCAGAACTTTTAAATATTCTGCCATAATATTCAGTAATGCTTTGGCTTTTGCAAAGTCTTCGTATTTCTCGAATGTTACATCTACGAAAAACGAATATTTCCAGGGGGTCTCAATTTTTGGAAGCGACTGGATTTTTGTTAAATTCAGTTTGCAATCGCTCATGACATTGAGGACCGCCGCTAAACTTCCTCTTTTATGGTCCAGTTCAAACTTGATCGAAGCCCTGTTGATTTCGGTTTCAGGTAAAAATGAATTCTGTTTTTTAATAATCACGAAACGGGTCATGTTATTTTTGATCGTCTGAATTTCCGGTGCCAGAATTTCCAAATCATACATTTCAGAAGCCGTTTTACTCGCAATGGCAGCGATTCCGGTTAACTGTTTTTCCTGGATTCTTCTGGCGGTTTCGGCTGTATCTTTATCTTCAACCAATTTGATGTTTGGATATTTTTTTAAGAAATCCATACATTGCAACAGTGCCATCGGATGCGAATGAACTTCTTTTATATCCTCCATTTTCTGACCTTTCAGGGCCATTAAATTTTGGTGAATGCTAAGGTAATGTTCTCCGATAATGTGCAGATTATTCTTGTCGATCAACGCATAATTCGGGATAATTGGCCCTGCAATCGAGTTTTCAATTGCCATTACCGCCTGATCCGATTTTCCGGAAAGCAGGCTGTCAATTAATTCTTCAAAGGACAAACACTCATCAATAGCCACATTTTCAGAGAAATACTCCTTTACGACCTGATGGTGGAAAGAACCTTTTATACCTTGTATTGCAATTTTCGTTGTCATATATTCAAAAAAAAATCCTGATTTTCATCAGGATTGTATATTAGTTTTATTTGTCTTTTTTAATTTTCTCAAATAACCATAGCACAATCCTTACTTCTACTAAAGAAGAAATAAAAAGAGTTGCTAAAATAAAAACGGTTATTGGACATTTTGTTTGTGTTTTTCAATAAATTCTCTGCGAATGTATAAATTATTTTCACTGCACCAAAAAAAATATTGCATTTTATGAAACAAAAAAGAATTTCTTAACAAATTACCTGCCTTTTGTAGGATATATGAATAAATCGGCCTTAAAATGCGATTTAGGCAATTGGCTTTGAAGGAGCTGCTTAGATTCTGAGGCACTAAGGTTATGAGAGCCTAACTATATGCTTACTCTTTTGGACCAATTTTTAGGAGAGCGGGAAGTATGAAAAAACAAAAAAAGCAGCTATCATTACAATAACTGCTTTTACTTTAAGAATAAATCTATTCTCTATAATCTATTTTCTTTATTCTAAAAAGAATTAAGACCCACACATTTCACAATCCTCAGGATCAGCTGCTTGTGCTTTTAGCAACATTGCTTTGTAATCCTCAACACTGATTGGTTCTGTTTCCGGAACTAAAGTTGCTGATGCTGGTGTTGCTTCTTCTTTTTTATCGTTGTTTAAGGTGAATTTGATTGCATCTACCGCAGATTTTGTTCTTAGGTAGTACATTCCTGTTTTTAAACCGGATTGCCATGCGTAGAAGTGCATAGACGTTAGTTTAGAGAAATTAGCATCCTGCATAAACAAATTCAATGATTGCGACTGGTCAATAAAATAACCTCTCTGACGTGACATATCCAAAATATCTTTCATAGACATTTCCCAAACTGTTTTATACAATTCTTTGATATCGTCCGGAATTCCGTTAATGTTCTGAACAGATCCGTTATGACGCATAATTTCCTGTTTCAATGATTCATTCCAGATTCCTAATTTCACTAAGTCTTCCAGTAAATGTTTGTTTACCACGATGAATTCTCCTGAAAGCGTTCTTCTTGTGTAGATGTTAGAAGTATAAGGCTCGAAAGCTTCATTGTTTCCTAAAATCTGAGAAGTGGATGCAGTTGGCATCGGCGCTACTAGTAAAGAGTTACGAACTCCGTGCTCTACTACTTCCTTACGTAAGGAAGCCCAGTCCCAGCGTCCTGACAATTCTTCATCTTTCATTCCCCACATATTGTATTGGAATTCTCCTTTTGACATTGGAGATCCTTCAAATGTAGAGTATGGCCCTTCTACTTTTGCCAGTTCCATAGAAGCGGTAACAGCAGCAAAGTATAACGTTTCGAAAATTTCATGGTTCAGCTGTTTTGCTTCGTCACTTGTAAAAGGCATTCTTAACATGATAAAAGCATCTGCAAGACCCTGAACTCCCAAACCAATTGGTCTGTGACGTACATTGGAGTTTTCAGCTTCTTTTACCGGGTAATAGTTTCTGTCAATTACTTTATTTAAGTTGAATGTCACACGTTTGGTAACATCAAATAATTTTTGGTGATCAAATTTCCCGTTCTCCACAAACATTGGCAATGAAATCGAAGCCAGGTTACAAACCGCAACTTCATCCGGAGACGTGTACTCGATAATTTCAGTACATAAATTGGACGAACGGATTGTTCCTAAATTCTTTTGGTTCGATTTACGGTTAGCCGCATCTTTGTACAACATGTACGGAAGTCCTGTTTCTACCTGAGATTCCAGGATTTTTTCCCAGATTTCTCTCGCTTTAATCGTTTTTCTTCCTTTTCCTTCTGCTTCATAACGTAAATACAAAGCATCAAATTCTTCACTGTGTACTTCTGATAATCCAGGGCATTCGTTAGGACACATTAAAGTCCATGTTGAATCTTCCTGAACTCTTTTCATGAATAAATCCGGAATCCACATTCCAAGAAATAAATCACGGGTTCTCATTTCTTCCTTACCGTGGTTTTTTCTCAAATCAAGGAAATCAAAAATATCAGCATGCCACGGCTCGATGTACATGGCGAAACTTCCTTTACGTTTTCCTCCGCCCTGATCTACATAACGGGCTGTCATGTCGTATACACGAAGCATTGGAACAATTCCGTTTGAAGTTCCGTTAGTTCCGCTGATATAAGAACCGGTAGCTCTAATATTGTGAATTGCCAAACCGATTCCTCCCGCTGATTGCGAAATTTTGGCCGTTTGTTTTAGAGTATCATAAATACCATCAATACTGTCATCTTTCATGGTTAACAAGAAACAAGATGACATTTGAGGTTTTGGTGTTCCGGCATTAAATAATGTTGGTGTAGCGTGCGTAAAGAATTTTTTAGACATCAATTCATACGTTTCAATCGCAGAAGCAATATCATCTTTGTGAATTCCGATAGAAACACGCATCAGCATGTGCTGTGGTCGCTCTACAATCTTTCCGTTTAATTTTAACAGATAAGAACGCTCTAATGTCTTGAATCCAAAATAATCGTAGTTAAAATCACGATTATAAATAATAGTGGAATCCAGAACCTGAGAGTTATTCTTAATTACTTCGTAAACATCATCTGCCAATAGAGGAGCTTCTTTTCCTGTTCTTGGATTAACATAATGATACATATCCGACATCGTTTCCGAGAACGATTTTGTAGTATTAGAATGTAAGTTAGAGATAGCAATACGCGCGGCTAACTGGGCATAATCAGGATGGGCAATAGTCATAGAAGCAGCTGTTTCGGCAGCAAGATTATCCAATTCTGAAGTAGAAACACCATCATACAATCCTTCAATAACCCGCATGGCGACTTTTACAGGATCTACAAGTTCATTAAAACCGTAACACAATTTTTTGATTCTGTCTGTAATCTTATCAAACATTACCGGCTCTTTGCGTCCATCTCTTTTTATTACATACATAAGCTTACTTTTTTATTGTTATTGAAAAAATGAAAGACACTGGAATAACGGATTCCAGTACTTAAACATTGTGTGTTTTATTGTTTTTATTTTGAGAATTACAGGATTCTCAATAGTTACCCGGTTCCAGTTTGAAAAACAAATTGAAAATGAATTAAAATAATTGAATCCGCGATTTGGGATGAGATTCAATCTGAAAATATTGTGTTATAAATTGTATTCTTTTTAGTGCTTTTTGGGGCAATCACTAAAATATTCCTACTGCGCTAAAAATCGGCATCAAAGCTAATTTTCTGAGAATCGCTGTCTCCGCCTGAGCCACTGTTCATTACTCCGGCTTTTTGATATTCTGAAACTCTTTTTTCAAAGAAATTGGTTTTTCCCTGTAAAGATATCATATCCATAAAGTCAAATGGATTTGCAGATCCGTAAACACGGTCACATCCTAACTCTACCAATAATCTGTCTGCCACAAACTCCAGGTACTGAGTCATTAAAACAGCATTCATACCGATTAAACTTACCGGAAGAGATTCCGTCACAAATTCTCTTTCAATATTTAAGGCATCAACGATGATTTCTTTAATTCTCTCCTTCGGAACTTTGTTTACTAAATGATGATTGTGCAAATGCACTGCAAAATCACAATGTACCCCTTCATCACGGGAAATTAATTCATTAGAAAATGTTAAACCTGGCATTAGTCCACGTTTTTTCAACCAGAAAATTGAACAGAAAGCACCTGAGAAAAATATACCTTCAACAGCCGCAAAAGCAATAAGTCTTTCA
Organism: Flavobacterium sp. ENC; assembly: GCF_020991415.1. Taxonomy (GTDB): domain Bacteria; phylum Bacteroidota; class Bacteroidia; order Flavobacteriales; family Flavobacteriaceae; genus Flavobacterium. The sequence continues at coordinate 52,858 of NZ_JAJMOY010000008.1, forward strand.
GCAAACGAATCAGAATCAATCCACTTCAAAGCCCATTCTGCTTTTTTACCGATAGCAGGAAAAACTTCCAGTGCATTAAACAGTTCCGCTTTTTCCGCTTCATCTTTAACATAGGTATCAATAAGAAGGGAATACGTTTCACTGTGAATATTTTCCATCATGATCTGAAAACCATAGAAAAATTTCGCTTCGGCATACTGAACTTCGTTTACAAAGTTTTCTGCAAGGTTTTCATTTACAATTCCGTCAGAAGCAGCAAAAAAAGCTAAAATGTGTTTTACGAAATAACGTTCGTCATCTGACAGCTTATTATTCCAGTCATTTAAGTCCTGGTGCAAATCAATTTCTTCTGCAGTCCAAAAGCTCGCTTCCATCTTCTTGTACCAATCCCAAATATCATGGTGTTTGATAGGAAAAATTACGAAACGATTCTTATTTTCTTGTAAAATTGGCTCGACTTGTGACATGGCTTTTATGTTTATTTTTTGTATTGAATTTTTGCTGATTCAGTAGAGTACAAAGATTGTCATTTGTTGGCGAAAATAAAAGCCAAACTTATTCACAATTGGTCGTAGTTTTTAACAACGGACAAAAAGTATGATATTTTTCAGACAATAATTAAATATTTGTAAATGAGTACTTTAATATTGTCATTACTACCTTAACCCCCCGTAAAATATAGACTTTTTACAATAAAAAGCAAGAAATTTTTAATTGTTTTTAAAAGTTTTTTTTTTGAGTTAAAACTTTATTTTTTGAGTTAAAATATACCCTTTTAAAGTCGTAACTAGAGGCTCCGGATTTTACGATTTTTTGAGTTCTTCGGCTACTTTTTCAAGTTCCATATACCAGTCCTGACCGAAACGGCGAATCAGGGCTTCTTTGACAAATTTATATACCGGAACTTCTAATTCTTTACCCAAAGAACAGGCATCATCACAGATATCCCATTTATCATAATTGACTGCCGCAAACTCCGTGAAGTCTTTTACACGAATTGGATACAAATGACAGGAAACTGGTTTTTTCCAGTCCACGATGCCTTGGTTGTAAGCCTGCTCGATTCCGCAAAGTGCTGTTTTCCCGTCAAAAATAACGTAAGCACAATCTTTATTGTCTATTAATGGTGTTTCAAGATCACCATCTGTTCCTTTTACCCAGGTGCCCTGCGCTTCAATAGCGGCAATTCCCTCTTTTCTTAAAAAAGGTTTGACCTTTGGATAAATTTCTTCCATGATTTTAGTTTCTGCTTCACTCAAAGGTGCACCGGCATCTCCGTCAACACAGCAGGCTCCTTTACAAGCTGACAAGTTGCACACAAATTCTTTTTCAAGAATATCTTCTGAAATAATGGTTTTTCCTAGTTGAAACATGATATTAAAATACTGAAATTTATAAAGTGCAAAGATAGGCAAAGAAAACAGATGAAAGGAGATTAAATTCTAACCACATCATCGTTGGAGTCTAACCGCAAAGAGCGCAAAGTTTCCCGCAAGGATCGCGAAGTTTTATCATCAACAAGAAACTAATCTTTATAGCGCTACAAACTATTTGATTCTAAGCCGGTGCCCTTTGCGAAAAATCTTTGCGAATCTTTGTGGTGAGAATATCATTTTGTTATAAAAATCATTATTTTAATCTGTATTACATGTTTTTATAACAAAAATACAAGACGGCTGATTTTATCAAAAAAAGGCCTGACTTTATTATCTACCTTTGCATATCTTTAAACACTAAATAGAAAAAAGTATGTTAGAAATTGATTTTAAGGAAATTATCACTGTTGGAATGGTACTTTTTGCAGTAATTGATATCGTTGGATCTATTCCGATCATTGTAAACCTAAGAGCAAAAGTGGGCCACATCGAATCTGAAAAAGCTTCTATTGTAGCCGGACTGATCATGATCGTTTTTCTTTTCGTTGGAGAAGGTTTTTTAAGTCTTATCGGTATCGATGTGCATTCGTTTGCCGTTGCAGGTTCTTTTGTATTGTTTTTTCTGGCTTTGGAGATGATTCTGGGAATCCGGATTTATCGTGATGAAGAACCTGGATCCGCTTCTATAGTTCCGTTAGCATTTCCGTTAATTGCCGGAGCGGGAACTATGACTACTTTACTTTCCCTTCGTTCTCAATTTCATACTATTAATATTATTATCGCCATATTATTAAATATCATTCTGGTTTATGTAGTTTTGAAATCCTCAAAAAAAATCGAAACTTTATTAGGAGAAAACGGACTTGGCGTGGTGCGCAAGACATTTGGAGTAATACTTTTAGCAATTGCTGTTAAATTATTCGCTGCTAATGTTAAAGGTTTGTTCGTCTAACGGATATTTTTATAAATTTACCCCATAAAATTTAAAAAATACAATTTTGCGGCAATCCCTGCCGGAAGAATTTTACTTTACTATTTTAGACAAACAAACAGCCATTATGAAAATTTTCACTTCAATCTTAGTGCTTTTAGCATTAGCTTTAATTGTTTTTAATATTACGTTGCTTGACTTTAAAAACCCTTTCCAGGGTGACAGTGCAGTAGCTTTTATTGGAATAGCAGCTTCCTTTTGCGCCGTTTTGATTCTATTGATTTTTAGAATTTCCAAAAAAATAGAAGAAAAAACAAACGGCAGATAATATGTTTGACATTTTAATTATCGGCGGAGGCGTTTCGGGCATGTCTTGTGCTCTTGTTTTAGGTTCGGCCAAAAACAAAGCTTTTGCAAGCGATAAAAAAATCGGAATTTTTACGCATCAGAAAAATTCTTCTTTACAGGAAGCAATTTTCTACAATGCTTATGGCATAACGCCAGGCAAACTGGGTTCGGAATTACTTTCTGAAAGCACACAGGATCTGGCAGTAACGTATCCGCATATTACGCAGATTGCGAATGAAAAAGTAATGAAAGTAGAAGGCTCTTTTCCTGAATTTACGGTTACGACTAATAAAAACTCCTATAAAACAAAAAGCATCGTCATTGGAATTGGCTCTGCGAATACTTTTGACATTGAAGGTTTGATGCAATATATTGAACCTCATAAAAAAGCACTACCGGAAAAGCAACGAATTCAGCTGAAAAATGACGATCATAAAGTAGCAGAGGGCATTTATGTAATCGGAACCCTAGCAGGCTGGAGAAGCCAACTGGCTATTGCTGCCGGAAGTGGTGCTGCTGTAGCAACAGATATTCTTACTTTATGGAACAACGGTGTGCAGACTCATTCACATGACAGTATTCGATAATAAAAAAAACATATAACCCATTATTGGGTATAATTCCCTGCAACTCCTATTTATATAAAAACAGATAGCTAAAAGTATAAACTTGAGTAAAATGTCTTTATTCTTTTAGAAATCATTGTCATCCTGAGCGAAGTCGAAGGCTTTTTACGTGGAAAGAGCTTCGACTTCGCTCAGCCTGACATCATTTGAATTACACCCAACGTCGTAGTTTTATATAATTAAAAACCATTAAAAGAGTAAGGCCGTTAAGTTTTGAAGCTTAATTTTCTTAATCTTTTAATGGTTTTTTTAATTCCCTTAAGTTGTTACTTCACCGAAACAATCTCTTTTACCTTGATATGTTTCTCTGTATCTGTTTTCCAGAGTTCCCCTTTTAAAGAAACCTCATCGCCTTGTTTTAATACTTTATAATTTTGCGGACCACCCACATTAACAATACTGATCGTTGCAAAATAAACTTCATTCTTGTCTGTATTAATTTTAGCGGTATAACCATCCTTACCGAATTCAACAGATTCTACTTTTCCTGAAACCGTGTTTTTATCTTTCATACAAGCACAAGAGATTACAAAAGTCATCAAAACAATCAGAGCACTTATTCTTTTTAAATTTTTCATATTATAATTATTATTTTACTGTAAAGTTCGCTACTGTGTAAGCGAAATCCGTTACATCCTGTTTTAAAAAATTATTATTATTTACTGTAGTTTTTACCTCAGTTCCGCACAGCTGCCTGCAATCACTTTGAGGTCTTCGCCAAATTGTTTCCAAACCCGGATATAACGGAGTGTTGTGTCTATCGGATTATTGTCGTAGTTGCCTTTTAATGAAACCGCAACACTAACAATGGCTGTATCTCCGATACAATTGATGATTTGATCTGAAGCTTCAAGGAAATCAATCTTCATTTTACCGGAACGATATGTATTCAGATCAAATTCTTTGGTGATCGTTTGTCCGTCGGGTAAGTTAAAAAGTAAATCATCATGCAGCATTTTTTCCAATACTGAAACATCCGCATATTTAATTGCAGTAAGAAGTTCTATTTCTGCATTTACAACACTGCTTTTTTCCATGATAAAAAAGTTAAAATTATTTTTTAGGATTCAAAATTGCTTTAACCATCGCATCATCTTTCAGAATTACATCGTAATAATACAATTCACCATACAACTGTCTGGCAAACTCAGCATTAATATAGCGATTAACCAAAGCTTTGGTTTTATCCAGTTTCAGGTCTAAACCGGTCATTAAAATATAGTTCCTGAACTTTTTGAAATACACATCCGAATTTTTCATCCTGGCCTGAAATTCACTAAAATTGAGACCATCAAATGCGTCCCGGTTTTTATCGAGTTCTTCAAAAACAAAATGGCCCACTATTCCGGTCTGCATCAGATAAGCAACATTTTCATTTCCGTGTTCCGCTTCCATTGGCACAAAAACATCCGGAACAATTCCGCCTCCGCCGTAGACGATTTTCCCTTTTGGTGTTTTAAATTTTAGAGAATCTGCTACTTTTATGCTGTCTTTCGCATAAAGTTCGCCTGATTTAATGCGGTCTTCGGATTCTTTATAATATTCTTCGTTTCCTTTTTTATACGGTTTCTGGATTGACCTTCCGGTTGGCGTGTAATATCTCGCCACAGTAAGTCTTACCGCTGATCCGTCGTTGAAATCCATTTCACGCTGCACCAGTCCTTTTCCAAAAGAACGACGGCCTACAATAGTGCCGCGATCATTATCCTGAAGGGCTCCGGCCAGGATTTCACTTGCCGATGCACTGTTTTCATTAATCAGGACATATACTTTTCCGTTTTCAAAACTTCCTCCCTTATTGGCATACGTTTTATCGGTTGTTCCGTTTTTGCTTTTGGTAAAGACAATGAGTTGTTTGTCTTTTAGGAATTCATCGGCAATCGCAACCGCTTCTTCCATATAACCGCCTCCGTTATCACGAAGGTCGATAATCAAGGACTGGATTCCTTTATTTTGTAAACGGGTCAAGCCTGTTTTGAATTCCTTATAAGTGGTTTCCGCAAAACGGTTTATCTTGATATAACCTGTCTTATTTCCCAAGAACAAAGCAGCATCAACACTTTTTATCGGGATAATATCTCTTTTGATTTTAAATTTAAGTTTCTTCTGTTCCGATTTTCTAAAAACAGTGAGTTCTATTTCAGAACCTTTAATTCCTTTTAATTGTGAAAAAAGACTGTCGGAAGGTAATTTCCTGCCGAACAATTTGGTTTTTCCTGCAAATAATATGCGGTCGCCGGATTTCAATCCTGCTTTCGCCGACGGGCCATTTTCGACCGGCCTGATGATGGCAACCGAATCTTTATACATATAAAAATTAATCCCGATCCCGACAAAATCACCTTTCATGCTTTCGGCAACTTCTGCCTGTTCTGTGGGTGGAATGTAAACGGAATGCGGATCTAATTTAGACAGTATATTGTCAACTGTCAGATTTACAATCGAATCGGTATTGACGCTATCGACATATTCTGTATTGATAAAGTCAATAAGTTTGTTCAGTTTTGTTTTGGAGTAATTTTTTGCCAAAAGCTGATCATCAACGGGAGCATTCATCAGGCTTCCGAGGACTGTGCCAAGAGCAAAGACAGCTCCTATGACAATGGGTAGATATTTTGAGTTGAATTTCATTTACTCTTCTAAATCGGGAATATGTGATACTTCGATGCCTGCTTTTATTAAAAACTGAATTCCCGAATCGTCTCTGTATCCATTCTGATACACGACTCTCTTTATGCCTGACTGATGTATTAATTTACTGCACTCTTTACAGGGTGAAAGTGTAATATACAAAGTCGCCCCTTCACAGGATTGTGTTGATCTTGCTACTTTCAGGATGGCATTGGCCTCGGCATGCAAAACGTCCCAACGTGTTAATCCGTCCTCATCTTCGCAGCAATTCTCGAAACCGGAGGGTGTTCCGTTATAACCGTCAGAAATGATCATCCGGTCTTTTACGATAATGGCACCAACCTGTTTACGTTTACAATACGAAAGCAAACTCCATTCTTTGGCAATTCGCAAATACGCTTTATCGTATTTATTTATTTTATTTAATTCCATTTATTTTATCTGTTCCAAATAGGACTTTCAATAATCATAGGAATGACAACTCCTATAATAAAGGCTGACATTACCAATGCCCAGTCCCGTTTCGAAAAACGAAAAACTGTCTGCACTATATAGGATAACAACAAAGCCACAAAGACTACCACGAGCTGCGCTACTTCAATTCCTAATGCAAATTCTCCCAAAGGTAGTAATTTTGAGGTTGCAGTCCCTCCTAATATTGTCTTGAAATAATTTGAAAATCCAAGTCCGTGTATAATACCAAAAAACAAGGTCACAAAAAAGATCAGATTCACCCCATCATTTTTAGAAGCTTTTCCTGCTGTAAACAAATGATACAAGGCCGTTATTAAAATCGTAATCGGAATTAAAAACTCCACAATATTCACTTTTACAGCTATAATTCCAAAAACAGAAAGCACCAGAGCCACAGTATGACCAATTGTAAAAACAGAAACCAGAAGCAAAATACGTTTCCAGTCTTTAAACGTATAGGGAACTGTTAGTGCGATTAGAAAAAGAACGTGATCGTAGGCATGAATATCTAAAACATGCTTTAATCCTATTTGAAAATAAATCCAAAATTGTGACATAGCGGTAATAGTATTAATTGATTATGGGGTTGTAAACTTACGATTAATTTTGAAAATTCAAGAAAACCCTGCATTAAAACAACGTAGAAAAATAAGTTAAATTTTATGAGAAATTTAAATTTGTTAAATTAAAATAAGATTTATCTTTGCACCATAAAAAAACATAATTATGTCATTTTCAGATTTATTTGATAGCGAATTTAAACAAAGAAACAAAGGTCACTTTTCAGCTATTGTTCGCGTAGCATTAGCCGATGGAATTGTACATCCTGAGGAAAAAAAATTCTTAGATAAATTAGCTGCACGTTTAGAGATTTCAGAAACTGAATACGAAGAAATCCTTAACGACCCATTAAAATATCCTATTAACCCACCTTATTTACACGTACAGCGTTTAGAGCGTTTATATGATCTGACAAGAATGGTACACGTTGATCATCATCTGGAAGACCAACAAGAAGTAATGTTAAGAAAATTAGGTATTGCTTTAGGTTTTACACCAAGCAACGTAAACTATATCATTGCAAAAGCATTATCGCTAGTTGATAAAAAAGTAGACGGCGATACTTTTGTTTACGAAATGCAACATATGCATAAATAGAAGTAGTCAGATTATAGTCGCAGTTTACAGTTGCAGACTGACACAGAGATATTGAAATAAAAAAACCCGACAGATCTAAGATTTGTCGGGTTTTTTATTTATATCGCTAAACCGGACAGGTTTTAAAAACCTGTCCGGTTTGGTAACTGTGACTGAAAACTGAGACTGAGACTGAGACTAAAAACTAAGACTTTTACTCCGCCTCTGCCATAAACTGTTCGGCTTTTTCCACCATGTTATAACTTCCGCAGAAGAAAGGAACTCTTTGGTGCAGTTCGGTGGGCTGGATTTCCATAATTCGTCCGAAACCATCTGTTGCTTTTCCTCCCGCCTGTTCGGCGATAAACGCCATTGGATTACATTCATAAAGTAAACGTAATTTCCCTTTTGGTGCTTTTGAACTGGTTGGATATAAATAAATTCCGCCCTTGATCATGTTTCGATGAAAATCAGACACCAGACTTCCGATATACCTCGAAGTATACGGTCTGTCTTCTTCTTCACGTTGGCAATATTTTATGTAGTTTTTTACACCCTGCGGAAAATGCACATAATTCCCTTCGTTTACCGAATAGATATTTCCGTTAACCGGGAATTTCATATTAGGATGTGACAGGTAAAATGTTCCGATAGCCGGATTTAAAGTAAATCCGTTTACACCGTGGCCTGTAGTATAAACCAACATTGTTGATGTTCCGTAAATGACATATCCGGCAGCCACCTGGTTTACACCCGGCTGCAGAAAATCTTCGCTGGTCACCGGAGTTCCAATTGGCGTAATTCTTCTGAAAACAGAAAAGATAGTTCCCAAAGAAACATTGACATCGATGTTTGATGATCCGTCTAAAGGATCCATTAAGATCACGTACTTATTATTATGACTGTTGTCGCTCCCCTGAACAGTAATAAAATCGTCGTTTTCTTCAGAAGCAATACCACAGACAATCTCACGGTTTATTAACGTCTGGATAAATACTTCGTTTGCATAGACATCTAGTTTTTGCTGGTCTTCTCCCTGAATATTCTGCTCGCCTGCTGCGCCAATAATATCCACTAATCCTGCTTTGTTTACTTTATAGTTGACCACTTTCGCCGCCAAACGTATAGAGTTGATAATTCGGGATAACTCCCCCGATGAGTATTGAAATGCTTTTTGGTTCTCAATAATAAACTCTCCCAGTGTTTTATTGCGTTCTTCCATTACTATATCGTTGTAGTTTTAATTTTAAGTCACAAATATCGTTTTTTTTGTGAGAATGGTTTAAAAATTATTTCGTTAGTTTGCTACTATTGTATATTTGGTAACCAAAAGCAAAAATTGAGTACTAAAACCATACTATTTTAGCTAATAAACGCGTAATAATAAGAATATATGAATATTAGAAAAGGAAATCCGGAAGACATGGAATCGGTTTTAGGATTAATACAGGAGTTGGCAATATTCGAAAAAGAACCCGATGCAGTTGTAATAACAACAGATGATTTGGTACGTGACGGCTTTGGCGAAAACCCGTTGTTTCATGTATTTGTGGCAGAGGTTGAAGAGGAAATTGTTGGAATAGCATTATATTATTACCGTTACTCTACCTGGAAAGGAAAAACAATTCATCTGGAAGATTTAATTGTAAAGGATAAAATGCGCGGTACAGGTCTGGGATCTGCCCTTTATGCCGAAATCATGAAACAGGGAAAGAAAGACAACGTAAGAAGAATCGAATGGAATGTACTGGACTGGAATACACCTGCCGTGAAATTCTACGAGAATTCCGGTGCAAAAATTCTTGAAGAATGGAGGGTGGTTCAAATGAGCGAAGCAGGAATTAATTCTTTCCTGGAAAAATAATCAAAAAAAAACGTTTGCCTGTCCCTATAGCAGAGGGAATGAAGATTAACGTTAGTTAATAAAAAAGTGTTTTTTTGCCACGAATTTCACGAATTAGCACGAATTAATTAGCGTAAATTAGTGACTCGGGCGACAACAGACGAAGTAAATTCGTTTCAAAAAAACTATGAAAATCATTTTATTCTCTAGCAGAAAAATATAAAGTATCCGATTTCATTTCAATATGAAGTCTAAAATTAAAAATCTAAAATTAAGAATGAGAGTATTTAAATTTGGAGGAGCGTCCGTAAAAGATGCCGAAGGAATTAAAAACGTATATGACGTTTTGCAAAAAGTGGGTTATGAGGATGTGATTCTGGTTGTCTCGGCAATGGGAAAAACAACAAATGCACTTGAAGTGGTGATTAAAAATTACTTTGATAAGTCGGAGGAATTGAATTCGTCTGTAGAAGAAATAAAACAATACCATAATCAAATATTGTCAGGTCTGTTTAATGATGAAAACCACGCAGTTTTTGCAGCGGTAACAGCACAATTTTCGGATCTGGAATATTTTCTGGCACATAATAAATCCCCTAATTATAATTTCGTTTATGATCAGGTGGTAAGTTTCGGGGAATTGATTTCGACTACAATTCTGAGTCATTTTATGAATTTCATGGGCATTAAAACACAATGGCTGGATGTGCGTGAATTCATAAAAACCGATTCCAACTACCGTGATGCTGAAGTAGACTGGGAAGCAACTGAAAAAAATATCAGCAAAAACGTGCCCCGAAAAATATTAAACATCACTCAGGGATTTTTGGGTGCTGACGAAAATAATTTCACTACCACTTTAGGTCGTGAAGGTTCAGATTACACCGCAGGAATTTTTGCTTATTGCCTGAATGCGGAAAGCGTTACGATCTGGAAAGATGTTCCCGGCGTTATGAATGCCGATCCGCGTTATTTCGAAAATGCCAGCCTGCTCAACCAGATTTCGTATCGTGAAGCCATCGAACTGGCCTTTTACGGCGCAACGGTTATACATCCAAAAACGTTACAGCCTTTACAGAAAAAAGAAATTCCGCTGTATGTAAAATCGTTTATCAATCCTTTGCTAAAAGGAACCTGCGTATCAAAAGGAGTCGATTTAGAACCGCAATACCCTTGTTTTATTGTAAAGAGAAATCAGCTTCTGATTTCGCTTTCGTCTATTGATTTCTCTTTTATTATGGAGGAAAACATCAGCGAAATTTTTGCTCTTTTCCACGAATTCAAAATCAAGGTAAACCTGATTCAGAATTCCGCGATTAGTTTTTCTGTTTGTGTCGAAGATAAATTTGAGAATTTTAATGACCTGAATGCGATTCTCTCCAGGAAATTCAAAGTAGATTACAACGAGAATGTGACTTTATACACGATTCGCCATTTCACCGAACAGGCAGCTCAAACTGTTGAAGAAAACAAAGCGGTTTTACTGAAACAGGTAAGCCGTGAGACGATGCAGATTGTGACTAAAGAGATCAATTAATTTTTTCTGCCTTTTACCGTTAATTATAGAATTCAAAAATACCCAAAAGACTTCATTTCAAAAATGAGGTCTTTCTTTTTTATATTATTCTTGTGTATTACTTTTTAGATCTTCAATGATTGCTTTGAGTACAAGAATTTCTCCTTCACGCATCATTATTATGTTCGCATAGACATTAAGCAATGCATTTAGCGTTTTATTTTCCTTTATCAGATCATTGTTTTTGGCAATTGGTTCTTCCTCATCCTTCACCAGTTCTTCAGGTGTCAACTGGAAAAATTCGCAAATTCTATTCATGTAACTCGCCCACGAACAACTTTCCCCTCTTTCTATACGTGCATAAGCTGATTGGGACATACATAAACCATTTGCTACTTCTTCCCGAGACATATCTTTAGCCTGACGCAGCTTTTTTAGCTTATTTCCTACTATCCTATTCATATAACCAGAATTTTCGGAAGTAAACATAGGAAATATTTTACATTAAACCGAAAATTGGTTTCAAATAACCGAAAATCGACTAATAGATTTTTAAAATGGTTCGTAAGTTTGTTCCGTTGTTAGTCGTGCAAAAAGTGGTGTAATCCTAAAAATGATTCTTGTCAAATAGATTATGAAGCGTAGCGGTATAAAAACTCATTTGGGTTACTATTAGTATGCTATGTTGGCGAATGAAATATCCAAACAAATTCTTTAATCCCCTCACTTAATTTATGAAAAACCCTTTTTTCAAGTACGTAATACTTTCTATTCTCTCCATTCTAATTGCAGAAATTTTCAAAAAAGCGATCCATTATGATAATTCACTTTACAATTCACTTTGTGAGCAGCTCACCTCGCTACAAATTAAAAATTTAACCGGCTTTCAAAAAAGATGGCAATGGATCGAGTATATGTTTATTCCGGCTATTCTCCTAATCAAGACTATACTAATTGCTGCTATACTCTATATTGGCCTGACTTTCTCTGATAGGGAGTTAAAATTTAATCGTCTTTGGGACGCTGTCATAAAAGCGGAATTTATCTTTTTACTCGTTCCTGTTTTCAAAATTATCTGGTTCTATTTTTTCCAGACCTCTTATACATTAAAAGACATTCAGAATTTCTATCCTTTATCCGCATTAAGCATTATTGAATACACAGAACTGCAACGCTGGTCTATTTATCCTTTTCAAATTTTAAACTTATTTGAATTAACCTATATTATTTACTTAGGATATCAGGTGGGTCAGTTAACAAATACCCACACTGGTAAGGGTTTAAAAATCGTAGGTTATAGCTATGTACACGTATTACTGCTTTGGGTGGTTACGATAATGTTCTTTACAAAAAATTATTCATAAAGCGAATTATCAGATTCCATTCCAAATTAAAGCCTTTTCTGTTTTAGCAAAACTGCTCTTTCATTTTACCACTATTAAATACTACTTTTGACTTTTTGCAGTTAAAGTCTTTATGTTGAAAAAATTACTTTTTTTTATGGTGTTTGTTTTTTATTCCGGGCTTCACGCTCAGGAAACAAACTCACTATACAAAACAAAAAAAATAGCGGTTTCAAAAGACACGATTCAACTGGAAAAATTCAGCATAAATTCAGGCTTCTTTCAACTTTTAAATTCAAAAAACGAACCGGTTGATACTACTTTTTATAAGGTTGATTTTACCAAAGGGCGTTTAATTTTAAAAGAAAATCTCACTTCAGTCTCTGATACTTTAATTGTAAACTATCTAAACTATCCCGATTTTTTAACCAGAGAATACAGTTTATACAATGAAAGTCAGGTCGTGAGCAATGATGTGACGACCGATAAATTGTATAAAATTGAGAATTCCACCAAAAAAGCTATTCCGTTTGACGGGCTGAATACTTCGGGAAGCATTACCCGTGGCGTTACCGTCGGAAACAATCAAAACACGGTTTTAAACTCTAATTTAGATTTACAGATTACCGGAAAAATATCCGACAAAGTAAGTTTAAGGGCCTCTCTTCAGGACAGCAATATTCCGTTGCAGGACGGCGGATATTCTCAAAAACTGGATCAGTTTGATAATATTTTTATGGAACTTTTCAGCGATGACTGGAACATTAGGGCTGGTGATGTCTTTTTGGAAAACAGGAAAACACAGTTTTTAAGCTTCAATAAAAAAGTTCAGGGAATTGCTGCAAGCTTTGATTTTGATACCGAAAAAAGCAAAACCAATATTTTTGCATCGGTTGCCTTTGTGAAAGGACAATACGCCAAAAGTACTTTTGTCGGACAGGAAGGCAATCAGGGACCGTATAAATTAAAAGGGCAGAATGGTGAGTTGTACGTCCTGGTAATTTCGGGTTCGGAACGTGTTTACGTAAATGGTGTTTTACTGAAACGCGGTGAAAATAACGATTATGTAATTGATTATAATGCAGGCGAAATTGTTTTTACATCACTTTTTACCATTACTTCAGAAATGCGTATTACAATTGAATACCAGTATTCCGACCGAAATTACAATCGACTGGTAACGTATGCCGGAGCAACACACGAAAATAAAAGCTGGAGTTTTGGAGGTTATTTATATTCCGAAAGCGATTTGAAAAATCAGCCTTTACAGCAAAACCTTTCTACAGCACAAGTCCGGATTCTAGCCCAGGCCGGAGACGACCAGAATCGGATGACGGCTCCTTCTGCCTATGAAGAGGCTTATGCAGACAATAAAATTTTATACAAAAAAATCGTTTTGAACGGTCTTGACGTTTATGAATATTCCAATAATTCAACTGATGTTTTATACAATGTAAAATTCAGTCTTGTCGGAAATAATCTTGGGAATTATATCATTCAGAACAACAATTCTGTTGAACGTATTTACGAATATGTCGCTCCCGTAAATGGCGTTTTACAGGGGAATTACGAACCCATTGTAAAGCTGACGGCTCCTATGAAAATTCAGGTCGCTACCTTTTTAGGAAAATACAATCCGGATGAAAAAACGCTGGTTGATTTTGAAATTGCAGTGAGCAATAACGACAAAAACCTGTTTTCAACTATTGATGATTCCAATAACGAAGGGGTTGCTGTCAAAACAAATATCAAAAAACGTCTTTTTACGAGAGACTGGACACTGGATGCTTTTGCCAATTATCAGTTTGTGCAGGAAGATTTCAGATCTGTGGAGCGCTTGTACAATATTGAATTTAATCGGGACTGGAATTTAAATTCGACACTTTTAGGAAATCAGAGTTTATTGGTTACGGGATTGAATTTTGATCTCTTCTCTAAAAAAGAAACCACTAATATAGGTTTGTTTACCTACCAATTCGAAAAATTAGATTTTACCGAGAGTTATTCCGGGTCACGCCATACGGCCAACGCTTTCTTTAAACTGAACCATTGGACAATTGAAAATCGCGGAAGTTTCCTGAATTCTGATGCCGCCACTTCAAGCTCCAAATTCATTAGAAACCTAACCAAAACAAAATACCATTTTGGAAAAAACTGGGTTGGCGGAAGTGTCCAGATTGAAGACAATCAGGAAAAAGACAAAGTCACCAATCAGTTTTCGGCGTTAAGCCAGCGGTTTTCAGAATATGGCGTTTTTGTCGGGCGTGGCGACAGTACAAAGGTTTTTGTAGAACTGGGCTATTTGCAGCGGCGAAATGACAGTTTACAAAATGGTTTTTTACAGCATGTCAATGATTCGAAAATGTATGTACTGAAATCGAAATTAATCCAGAATAAAAAAACAGATTTAGCGGTTTATGCGAGTTACAGGACTTTAGCTTTTACGGATCCAGCCCGAAAAAGTGAGCCTTCGCTTAACTCCAGGATTCTGTATAATGATCGTTTCTTCAATCAGTTTATGCAAATCGGAACCACTTACGAAACCAGTTCCGGAACTATTGCGCAACAGGAATTTACCTATGTAGAAGTTCCGGCCGGACAGGGAGTATATACCTGGAATGATTATAACGGCAACGGAATCCAGGAACTGGAAGAGTTTGAAATTGCCCCTTTTCCGGATCAGGCTAAGTTTATACGTATCTTTTTACCGAATCAGATTTACATCAAAACCAATCAGAATAAGTTCTCGCAATCGGTAATCTTAAATCCGCTGCAATGGCAAAACGAAACTGGTTTCAAAAAACTGGTTTCTTATTTTTACAACCAGACTTCCTTTATTATGGACCGAAAGGTAAAAAACGACGGAGGTCATTTCGAACTGAATCCCTTTAATTCTTCGGATGAAAATATGCTGGGCTTAAATTCCAGTTTCAGGAACAGCCTGTATTACAATCGGGGAAAACAGAACCATTCCGTAACCTATTCTTATCTCGCCAATAAAGGAAAAAATTTACTTTCCATTGGTTCACAGGAGGTGAAAAACAATTCCCATCAACTGCAATACACGCATCTCTATCAAAAAAGCTGGTTGTTTAACTGGTTTACCAAAACAATTAAAACCACCTTAGTTTCGGAAGACTTTACGGCCAAAAATTATGATCTGGAAGGTTATCAGATTGCTCCGAAAATCAGCTATTTATTTTCAAAAAACACCAGTCTGGATTTCTTTTATGAATTGCAAAACAAAAAAAACCAGACCGGAAACTTAGAAACTTTAGCCCAAAACCGGATTGGGACTTCTTTTTCCTATGCCGGTGAAAAAAAAGTAACTATCAGCGGAGAGTTCTCTTTTTATGAAAATAAATTTACCGGAAATGAATTTTCCTCTGTTGGATTTCAAATGCTGGAAGGGCTTCAGGCGGGACAGAACTTAGTCTGGAAACTTCTTTTACAGAAAAATATCACGCAGTTTTTAGACATCAATTTAAACTATCAGGGACGTAAAAGCGAAACCGGAAATACCATCCATACCGGAAACATTCAGCTTCGCGCTTATTTTTAATGCTTTACGAAAAACATTAACATAAAATGATTAATTTTAATTGAAATTCTAACACCTTTAACTTATGAAAAAATTAGTATTATTCTGCTTTATGTTAGTGCTGTCCGGTAATTTTTATGCTCAGGAAACCACAAAAACAACAAAAGCAAAAAGTGAGACAGCTGCCAAAAAGAAAAAAGCAGCAGCTGATAAGGAAGTAGCAGATGCTAAAAAAGAAACAGCCAAAGCTAAAAAAGCAACTGCAGACCAGGCTTCGGCAGATGCCAAAAAAGAAGCTGCAAAGGCAAAAAAGGCCGCTGACAAAGCGACAGATGCCTCAACAAAAGCTAAAAGTGAAGCCGCAAAAGCCAAAAAAGCTGCAAAAGAAGAAAGTACAAAAGCTGACGTAAAAAAAACAGAAGCTAAAACCGATGCAAAGATCAAAGCAGTAAAGAAAGATGCTACGGCAACTAAAAAAACAGCTGCTAAAACACTAAAAGAAACCAACGAAAAAGCTCCAAAAGTTGCTGATAAGGTTACCGGAGAATACAACGGTAAAAAAGTATATACGGGACCAAGAGGCGGTAAATATTACATTAACGCCAATGGCAACAAAACGTATATTCAGGATTAAAATAATTGCATTTATATACCAAAAGGAACTATTTAAATAGTTCCTTTTTTTGTTTCAGAATGCTTTAAAAGCAGATTAGCAGTTAACATACAAATAACCTTGACCTCTAAAATCTGCTTTTATTCAGCTCTTTTAACTGAAAAATGAGGCTTCAACAGAATTATAGAGTTAATAATTTAGTAATACGCCTGAAATATCATAAAAAACATATTTCTTTATCTTCGTTTCAAAAAGCGTTACATTATGAGCATTGAATATTCTGCGAACAAAACTATTTTAGTAGCCCCATTAAACTGGGGGTTAGGACATGCGACAAGATGTATCCCTATCATAAAAGCGCTTCAGGAAAACAAGTACATACCGATAATAGCTTCTGACGGAGTTGCACTGGCACTATTACGTAAAGAATTCCCATACATAGAGACATTAGAACTGCCTTCTTACCATATTGAATACGCCAAAAATGGTAAAAACTTCAAATGGAAACTGATCAAAAACCTGCCTAAAATGATTACAGCCATTTTAGACGAGAAAAAAATGGTAAAGTCTTTAATTAAAAAACACGGAATTGACGGCATCATTTCAGACAACAGACTGGGCGTTTTCAGCAGAAAGATCCCATCTGTGTTTATGACGCACCAACTCAATGTCATGACCGGAAATACCACCTGGTTTACCAGTAAATGCCATCAGCATATTATAAAAAAATATACGGAATGCTGGGTTCCGGACACTAATGAAGCCGTAAATCTAACTGGTGACCTCGGACATCTTAAAACAGACGAATTAAATTTAAAATATATAGGGCCATTAAGCAGAATGCGTAAAAAAGATACGCCGAAAGTATATGACCTGATGGTAATTCTTTCCGGACCCGAACCTCAACGTACGTATTTAGATGAAAAATTACAGGAAGAAGTGAAACGTTTTGACGGCAAAGTGGTTTTTGTAAAAGGGGTTGTGGAAAAAACCCAGACAAAAGAGGAAATTGGAAACGTGACCTATTATAATTTCATGAACTCCAAACAACTGGAACAAACTTTTAACGAAAGTGAACTGGTGCTTTGCCGTTCGGGTTACACTACCGTTATGGATTTGGCAAAATTGGGCAAAAAAGCTTTTTTCATTCCAACTCCGGGGCAATACGAGCAGGAATATCTGGCCATCAAACTTCAGGATGAAAATCTAGTACCCTATGCAACGCAAAACGACTTTACCATTGAAGATCTTTCAAAAGTAAAATCGTTTAAAGGTTTTGCTCAATTTAAAAATAACATCGACTGGGATTCGTTATTTTCTATATTTGAAGATAAGGCCTAGAAGTTAAACTGTGCTTGTAATCTTAGTAAGTTCCCTTGCTGTCTGTTGACCGGAAGGGCACTGTCTACAAAGCTTCTGTCGGCAATGACATATTCCGCTGTAAGTTCAAACGCTTTTAGCGGCTGCCATTCTACTCCAAATTCGTAGTCTCTAACAACGTAACTTCTGGCATCTTTTTCATATTTTTTTCCGCCGTCATAATACTGGAATTTCGCAAAAGGATACAAACGTTGTTTTTTCAGGTCCCATTTGTAGTTCAATAAAACATATCCTCCATCTAAGTCTGTTACATCCACGGTTTTTGTTACCGTATTATAACGTGGTCCGGTTCCGATATTATATTCGGTTTGAATTCCGAAAGGTTTTGGATATAAAACAAAGGTCGCTCCTACCCGCTGATCTTTTATATATTGCGGATCATTAACAGTAACTCCTGAAGAAATTTCTCCCGTGAATGCCCATTTTCCTGTATAGGCCTGAATTCCCGGCTCAATAATCTGATTACCAATTACAAAGGGATAGGTAACTCTTGCTACAACATTCAGATCCCTGTTTCCGTCTATCTTATTTGCAATCTGTCCATTATAAACCCCTAAGGCAAATACACCAAAATCGCCCGAACCTTTATAACCGTCTTTTACCAGCATTTCAAAACGCTTTCTGATTTCGGCAGGTGCCCAGTAAAAGAACATTCCTAAATCACGTTCATTTGCTATTGAACTGTTTATACCATCGGACCGGTCTAAAGTCAATCGCTGTGAACTTGACTGCATGTTTTCGAATCCGTAAGGAATTTTACTTTGCCCTACACGAAGACGGTATTCTCTTTTCTTGTCGAAAGAAAGGTCAAAATATAAATCCCTGATCTGAACAAAATTCTGAATTCCGGTACTTGGTGAACTTGCAAAATCCGGCTGGAAATAGAAGAATACATTTGGGTGAACCTGTCCTGAAAATACCAATCGGGCACGTCTGATAAAAAGACCATTATTTGCTTTTGCCTCCGGATCCGTAGATGTTGTTCCCCATGATTTATCGCATTGTTCGCAGGAAACCTTATCATTTGTCGAAAACAAACCATTGTAACGTATTTGAGCATAACCGCGCAGTGAGATCCTGTCGTACCAGTGTTCTTCACCACTAACACCTGATTTTGTATCGGGAAGTTTTGCTTTGTTTATGGAATCAAGAAGACGAATGACTTCTTTTTTAACATCTTCCTTGTTTAAATCCTGTGCATTTGCTACAGAAGCCATCAGCAATAAAACGGCAATTATTTTTCTTTTTATCATCTTTTCTCTAATGCACTACAATTCAATGTGCAAAGATGTATCACCAATGTTAAGAAATCATTAACAAGATGTTACCATAATAAGAAGATTTGTTTCCAAATAGTTACGCAATTATCATGAAGCACTCTAAAGTCAGGCCAGATGGCTTTCTTCAAAATAAACGTTACAATAATTTAACTTCCGGTTTTTGTGCTTTATGTGCTTTTTCAAGTGTGAATGAAAACTCAGAACCAATTCCGAATTCACTTTCTACATAAACTTTCTCTTTGTGGGCTTCAATAATATGTTTTACAATTGCCAGTCCAAGTCCGGAACCGCCTTCAGAACGGGTTCCACTTTTATCGACCCTGTAAAAACGTTCAAAAAGTCTCGGGATATTTTGCTTTTCAACTCCTTCTCCATTATCGCTAATACGAATCAACACTTTTTTCTTCGTTAAATTGACCACGCCCACTTCTGTTAAACCTCCGTCTTTACCGTATTTGATAGAGTTTACAATCAGGTTTTCAAGTACCTGCTGTATTCTGTCCTGGTCTCCCCGAACGATAAGTGATTTTATATTTTTACTTTCAAAAGCCAGTTTGATTTTCTTTTTATCAGCTTTCATTTCTAATAAATCGAAAACATTTTCAATCAGTTCCACAATATCAAAATCGGTCATCAGCAAATCCAGATCACCCGATTCGAGTTTGGTAATCATATCGAGATCTTCAACAATATAGATCAGGCGCTCTACTCCCTTTTCGGCGCGTTTCAGGTATTTTTTACGGATGTTTTTATCGTCCATCGCGCCATCTAATAAAGTCGAAACATAGCCCTGAACCGTAAACAAAGGTGTTTTTAGTTCGTGTGAAACATTTCCGAGAAACTCTCTTCGGTATTGTTCCCTGATTTCGAGCATTTCAATTTCCAGTTTTTTATCGGTGGCGAACTTTTTCACTTCACGGGAAAGCGTTTCCATGTCTGTGGTTATGGGCTGATTGATCAGTGTAGTTGATTCTAATAGCGAAACCTCATCGTATATTTTTTTAACTCTCCTGTATATAAAGCGCTCTACGCGATATTGCAAAACCAAAAAGGAAAAAATATAGACAGAGATAATAAAAATTAATGCAAATGCAACCTGATGTTTGAGTTGATTCTTATAAAACAAAGACATCAGTATCATTACAAATCCCGTTGTAAAAAGACTTATATATAATGCTGACTTTATAGCAAATTTGTATGTTTTCTTAAAATTGATTTTCATTGATATTATTTAATCATTACGGGACTTTAGAAAAATTAAGCTTAACTCAAAAACCATATAAGAAATTGAAGTTCATATAAATTTCTACGAACTTCAATTTCTTATATGGTTTAAATTTATGGAATGTTTTTAAAACAATTTGAATCCTTTTAAATCTTAACTAAAATTCCGATTTACACCAGAAGCCTCAGCCACTTAGTATCTCAGAAGCTCAGTTTCTTAAAAAATTTAAACTTCAAATTTGTAACCAACACCCTTTATGGTTTTAAAAAGATCTTCTCCAATCTTTTCACGTAATTTTCTGATATGTACATCGATTGTTCTTCCGCCAACAACTACTTCATTACCCCAGACTTTATCCAGAATCTCATCTCTTTTAAAAACTTTCCCCGGTTTTGAAGCTAGCAGGTAAAACAATTCGAATTCTTTTCTTGGTAAAGCAATCTCGACATTCCCCTTGATAATTTTATATTCTTCACGGTTAATCTCGATTCCGCCAACATTTAAGGTATCACTAACAACTTCCTGTTCTTTTAATCTTCTTAACAAAGCCTTTACTTTGCTTACCAACAATTTTGGTTTTATGGGTTTGGTAATGTAATCATCTGCACCTGCATCAAAACCAGCAACTTGAGAGTAATCTTCGCTTCTTGCTGTTAAAAATGTTATGATTACATTATTTAATTCTGGTATTTTTCTGATGTGTTCACAAGCTTCCATTCCGTCCATTTCAGCCATCATCACATCCATAATAATTAAATCCGGTAATTCTTTCTGGGCTTTTGCGATAGCATCTTTTCCATTTGAGGCAGTTACAATCTGGTAGCCTTCCTGAGCAAGGTTATAGCCAACGATTTCAAGGATATCCGGTTCATCATCAACTAATAAGATCTTGGTTTGTGTTTTTTTCATAAAGTAGCAAAAATTGAGTTTTCTCATCCGATTTTAATTCCTGAAAATCTGATGGTTTTTAATTGCGATGGTAAATATAATAATAAATCAACAGTCAAAAATCCCTGTTAACGGTAATTTAATCTGGTAACAATTTGATAATCTACAGCACACAAAAACATAACAAGTGCGTAACATGAACTTTACAGGGCGGTTCTTTCTTTGCAAAAAAATAAATTAAACACAACTCAAATGAAATTCAATCTTAAATTTCTATTAATCACATTATTTATCTGCACGATTTCGGTCGCTCAGAACAAAGGTACGATTTCTGGTGTATTAACCGACAAGGAATCTAACAATCAGGCATTACCATTTGCAAATGTTTTAATTAAAGGAACAAACATTAGCGCAAACACTGACATTGACGGGAAATATACTTTAAGTGTAAATCCGGGAAGCTATACTATTATTTTCAGCTTTGTTGGTTATGAATCAGTAGAAAAACCGGTAACAGTTAAAGCAAATGAAACTGTCACTTTAAATCAAATACTTTCTTCAGGAGGCTATACCCTTAAAGATGTTGTTGTAAAATCTACAGCTAACAGAGAAAAAGAAACAGCATTATTACTAGATCAGAAAAATGCAGTCGTTATCAAACAAAGTATTGGCGCACAGGAAATGTCAAGAAAAGGGGTTAGCGACGTAGAAGAAGGTTTAACAAAAATTACCGGAATCACAAAAGTAGGAAACAGAGGTTTATTTGTTCGTGGTCTTGAAGATCGTTATAACAACTTATTAATTAATGACCTTGCGGCTCCATCAAACAATCCTTTTACCAAAATAGTTTCTCTTGATTTGTTTCCAACAAACATTGTGGGTGTTATTGACGTTTATAAAACATTCAACCCAAATATTTACGGTGATTTTGCAGGTGGAACATTTAATATCCAAACTTCAAAGCCAACAAAAAGCATTACGAAAATAAATGTCGGAGCTGGTTATACAACCGGAAACAGCTTTAAAGATTTCTTATTATCAACTGACGCCGATACAGCGGCTGGTTTTTTTGGATTTAATGGCAAAGACAGGGAATTACCAGGTTTTCTTGGAGGTAAAGCAACTAAACAAGATTTTACAACAGAGCAGTCGTTAAATTCAATAAGTGGTAATAAAGGTTTTAGTGTTAGCAAAACAAAAGCTCCTTTAAATTCAAGTTTAAACTTATTACACGCAGAAAAATTTAGTTTAAGTAATGAGCGTAGTTTCTCTTACTTATTATCTATTAATTACGATAACAATTATGCTATCAGAGAAGGTGCTGAAAGAACCATGAATATACTTTCACCTTCAACATACATTAATGATTTTATAACTACGGAGTACCGTTTCAAAACTACAACCTCTTCATTATTAGGTTTAAACTACAACACAAACAGGCTTAAATTAAATTTTAATACACTTTATATTAAAACGACTTTAAACTCTATTAAAGATCAATATGGGGAAAACGGTGGTAATGGTGTTGAAAATACTCTTATCCGTACCAATCAATTAGAGAAAAGCGATTATTTAAACTTACAATTAGGCGGAGAATATGCTTTAACTGAAGATAAAAATCAAAACATAAAGGCTGGTGTATCTTATGCAGATACAAAGTATGAGCAACCGGATAGAAAAACTTTTACTGGTACTATACAAGATGATGGTCAGATTAACACAAGTTATGGAGGAAATAATTTCTTACGTCAATATTTAACTGTAGACGGAAATTCATTTATTTCAGCGATGGCAGAATACAGCCTGAAATTTGGAAAAGGTACTGATAAACAAAATAAAATAACTATTGGTTATAGTGGAAATACCTCTAAAGTAGAATCATCTTACCGATTTATTGCTAGTCAGGGCCCAGCTTTTACATATAATGTTAATAATATTAACGACAAAATTCAAAGTGATTTAGTAACAAATTCTAACGTTTATTTTGAGGAAAACTCAAATGCGACCTATAAAGTAAAACTTGACGAAAGTGCAAATGCAGGTTATACCAATTTACTTTTGAAATTTGCTGACAAATACGAATTGAATGCCGGTGTTCGAGTTGAAAGTACGCTAAAAGAAACTCACTATAGAGGGTTAGGAAGTTTTACAGATCCGTTTAAAACACTTAAATACGACAACTTGTATGTTTTACCTTCCTTGAATGTAAAATATCTTATGAACGAGAAATCAAATCTTCGTTTTGCAGCGAGTAAGACTTATACAAAACCCGTAATAATGGAATCGTTTCCTATAACCTACCAAAATGCTGATGGAACTGCTGTACAAGGAAATTCTATATTAAAAAATAGTGATAATTACAATGTTGATTTAAAATACGAATTATTTCCTAGTGCAAAAGAAATGTTTGCTGTAGGTGTATTTGGAAAATACATTGACAACCCAATCGAAAGAACATTTGTTACTAACGCTACATCCGGAACTATTACAACATTCTTAAATTCTGACAGCGCTAATTTATATGGAGCAGAATTTGAATTTCTTTTAGGATTAGACAGAATCAACGAAAGTTTGTCTGCATTTTCATTTGGTTTGAACACAACTTTGATGTCTACAAAAGTAAATGTAAGCCCTACATATGACTCAGTTGATGAGGACGGAAAAATTACTCCGGGACTAGTAACACTTGAAACACACAAAGGAACAAGAGCATTGCAAGGAGCATCAAACTGGCTGGTAAATTCTGATTTGAAATATGAATTCAATTTGGCAAAAGAATGGAGCAATACCTTTTCATTAGTTTATGGTGTATTCGGAAAAAGAATTTTCGCAGTAGGAACAAACGGTCAGGATCATACTTACGAATTGCCTGTATCACAGTTAGACCTAGTTTGGGGCAGTAAAATCTCAGAACATTTTGACATTAAATTTACTGCAGATAACTTGTTAAACCCTGAAAGAAAATTTGAATTCGGAGACAAAGGAACATTACCATTTGGAGAAGAATCACACTTATCTAGCAGCTACAAAAAAGGTGTTGGATTCTCTTTAAAATTAGGATACACTTTTTAACATTCATAAAACACACACGAAAGCTCCAGAAATTCTGGGGCTTTTTTTATTTCATTAACTACAGGAAAAATCACTTAACATTCTCTTGACATTATAGTTGTCTTTTGGTAACCGTAAAGTAATATTCAGATAACACCTTAAAAAGATTATCGTTCTAATTTTGACAAAAATAAAAACACATAATAACACAACTATGAAAACTAAATTTTTTGCTTTAGCACTTGCTACGAGTTTATTTTTAAATTCTTGCTCAAGTAGTGATGATGACAACAATACTGTTACACCACCTGCAACAGGTGAAATTACAGGTACGATCACTGCAAACAAAACTTTTGCTTACGGTAACTACACTTTAAAAGGAATTGTAAAAATTAACGACGGTGTAACTGTAACTTTTGATGCAGGATCAACAATTACTATTGATAAAGCTACCGGAGACAACGCATTAGTTGTTTTAAAAGGTGGAAAATTAATAACTAACGGTACTGCTGACAAACCAGTTGTATTTACTGAAAAATCTAAAGTTCCTGGTTCTTGGGGTGGAATTATCGTATACGGAAATGCTCCTGCATTAATTGCTGGCGGATTAACTACCGGTACTTCTGAAGATGGTAACAAAATTACTTACGGTGGAACAAATCCTACTGACAACAGTGGTTCATTAGTATACACAAGAGTAGAATATGCTGGATCTAAATTAGCGGATGGTAATAAAGAAAACAATGGTTTTACTTTTTACTCAGTAGGTTCAGGAACAAAACTAGATCACTTGGTATCTTACAAAGGTGCTGATGACGGATATGAGTTCTTCGGTGGAACTGTAAGTTTAACAAATGCTATTTCTTACGGAAACACAGATGATTCATTTGACTGGCAAGATGGATGGCAAGGTACTGCTAATACAAACTGGTATGCTTACCAAACTGGTAAAGGTAACTACGGAATGGAAATCGAAGCTTCTGCAAATGACAATGCTTTTGGACCAAAAGTTTCTAACATTACTTTAAAAAGAGCGACTGGTACAATTCCAGAACTTTCAGATAACCAAGTTGATGCTTTCCAATTCAAAAGAGAAGGTAATGGAGAATACAGCAACATCGTTATTGATGGTTACGGTAACTTTACACCTCCAAATTCTACTACCACTTATCATGGAAGTGTAGTTAGTATCTTAGATGCTGCAACTAATACACATCAGGTAAATACAGGTAAAATTAAAATTTTAAATGTTAAAATTTCTAATACTACAAATGTAACGCCAATTGCAGGTATACCTGATTTTACAGTAACTTTCCCAGCTGGAAATTTCACTACTAGCGCTACTGCTACTGGAGCTTCTTTAACTGCTGGTGCATGGGCTACAGTTGACGGTGTAGATTTGACAAAATAATAAAAAACACATAAAATGTTAAAAACATCCTAAAATTTTAGGATGTTTTTTTTTGGCGTCATTTTTGTAATTTTTTTTGTATATTTACTTATCTAAAAAAATGCGATGGCGAAAAACTACTTTTATATTATAATCTTACTGGCTTTTTTCTTTACCGTAAGTGCTTCTGCACAAGACAGTAAACAAACGTCAAAACCTCAGGATGGAAATACTATAGAGGGACTGAGCCTGTATCCTAACCCGGTCTTAAATGGAAAAGTATACATCTCCTCTAAGAACGATTTAGAGAAGGAAATTATTGTGTTTGACCTTTTAGGTAAAAAAGTAATTCAGACGCACCTGACTTCAAAAGAATTAAATGTCGCAGATTTAGCTCCCGGCGTTTACATCATAAAAATCAGCGAAGAAAATGCTACCGCAACGCGAAAGCTCATTATTCGATAAAACATTAAAAAGGCTCCAATGTTCATTGGAGCCTTTTTAATAGTAGGCAGTCGCAGTTTTCAGTTTTCAGTAACTATGGCAGATTAAGACTGAAAACTGAGACTGAAAACTGAAAACTTTTTACAATTATCCCTACCTTTGCACAAAAAAAGTTTTGATTACAGCCAACGATATATTTACCATTTCAGGTCAGAAACAATTTGAAAAAACAGCACTAAAAGTGTTTCGTTTTCAACATGAGAATAACAAAGTATATCGTGATTTTTGTGATTTGTTAAAAGTAAATCCACAGCAGGTAAAATCAATACAGCAAATTCCTTTTCTGCCTATTCAGTTTTTCAAAAGCCATAATGTGGTCTCCAATACAGATCCTGCCCAGGTCACTTTTACCAGCAGCGGAACTACAGGGATGATTACCAGTAAACATTTGGTAACCGACGTTTCTTTATACGAAGAAAGCTACCGAAAAGGATTTTCTGAATTTTACGGCAATATTGAAGATTACGTTGTTTTAGCGCTTTTACCGTCTTATCTCGAGCGCGAAGGCTCTTCGTTAATCTACATGGTTGAAGACCTGATAAAACTATCCAATCAGCCTGAAAGCGGGTTTTATTTGCACAACCACGATGAACTTATTCAAAAGCTTATTGAATTAGACCATGCAGGCCAAAATACAATTCTGATTGGCGTTACTTACGCCTTATTGGATTTAATTGAAAAACATCAGTTTCAGCTTCAGCATACCATTATTATGGAAACGGGAGGAATGAAAGGCAAACGTAAAGAAATGATTCGGGAAGAACTTCACGAACAGCTTTGCAAAGGCTTTGGGGTACAGGCCATTAACTCTGAATACGGAATGACCGAACTTTTAGGACAGGCTTACTCTTTAGGAGAAGGTGTTTTTGAATGCCCTTCCTGGATGACTATCCTTGTCCGGGATCCGGAAGATGCCCTCACTTACGTAAAAGATGGAAAAACCGGCGGAATAAACGTTATTGATTTGGCCAATATTAATTCGTGTTCTTTTATCGCTACACAGGACTTAGGCAAGAAAAACCCCAACAATTCTTTCGAAGTATTGGGACGTTTTGATAATTCTGATATTCGAGGATGTAATTTGATGGTTCTCTAAAGGTTTAATCGTTGATTTGTTTCATTGGTTAACCGGAAAACTTCCAAAAAAGAAATTGTTTTTAATTTTCATCAACTGCAATACCAATACTTTCTATTTCATCCTGATTTAAAAGCTCTTTTTCTTTTTTATTTTTATTTTCCAAATATTTATAAATAAAATAGCATCCTAATCCTCCAAGTATTGCGCAAATAAAATCCAAACTTGAATTATAATTGCTATCATCATCTAATGACTCCATTCCATAAACAACTGCAAGCCCGAAAACATAAATTAGTGCCGCCAAAAAATTAACTCCAAAATACGAACCTAATCCAATGAAAAAATATTTCCATTTGTTTTTATTGTATTCAATAGCCAGATTGCTGAATGCTTTCCAAATCCAATACAGAAATAATATTCCAATCATTTTTTTTTAGTTTTAGTTGATAAACTTAGTAAATAAAAAACTTATTCAGTTCTAATCAAAAAAAAATCCCAACCCTCTTTCGAAGTATTGGGACATTTTATAATTCTGATATTAGCGGCTGTAATCAAAGGGCCGTGTTAATGTTTAATCGTCTTTTAAAATTCCGGTTAAACAATTAACCGGTTAAACAATTTAAACAATTCTCAGCACAAAATAATTTTTCCTTCCGCTTTGCAGCAACACAAACTGATTGTTGATTAAATCATTTGCTGTTAACACAAAATCTTCTTTGATTTTCTCTCTGTTTACCGAAATTGAATTGGCCGTCAACGCACGTCTTGCTTCTCCGTTTGATTTAAAGAAACCCGTTTTTTCATTTAAAACCGTGATGATATCCAATCCGTTTTCTAAATCTGCTTTTGCAATTTCAGCTTGTGGAACTCCGTCAAAAACTTCTAAAAAAGTCGCTTCATCCAGTTGTTTCAAATCGTCTGCCGTTGAGTTTCCGAATAAAATATTCGATGCCTGAATCGCTTTTTCCAATTCTTCTTTGCTGTGAACGAAGATGGTAATTTCTTCCGCTAATCTTTTTTGTAAAACTCTCAAATGAGGAGCGGCTTTATGCTCTTCAATTAAAGTATCGATTTCTTCCTTATCAAGAAAAGTAAAAATCTTGATGTATTTTTCGGCATCCACATCTGTAGCATTTACCCAGAACTGGTAAAATTTATATACCGAAGTTTTATCAGCATCCAGCCAAACGTTTCCGCCTTCAGATTTCCCGAATTTAGACCCGTCTGCTTTTGTAATCAAAGGAGTGGTCAGGGCAAAAGCTTTTGAGTTTTCGCCTCCCATTCTGCGGACTAATTCTGTACCCGTGGTAATATTTCCCCATTGATCAGAGCCACCCATTTGCAAAATACAATTGTTGTTTTTATATAAATGGTAAAAATCGTATCCCTGAATTAACTGATAGGTAAATTCCGTAAAGGACATTCCTTCTCCTTCTCCGCTCAGTCTCTTTTTTACAGAATCTTTCGCCATCATGTAATTCACGGTAATACGTTTTCCAACTTCGCGCGCAAAATCAATAAACGAAAACTCTTTCATCCAATCGTAGTTATTCACCATTACCGGAGCATTTTTATCGGTCGAATTAAAGTCCAGAAAACGAGATAAAACACTTTTTATTCCCGCTACATTTTTAGCCAGGGTTTCTTCGTTTAATAAATTTCTTTCATCTGATTTTCCAGACGGATCACCAATCATTCCGGTTGCACCTCCAACCAAAGCGATCGGCTGGTGGCCAAAATTCTTTAAATGAACCAGTAAAATAATCTGAACCATGCTTCCAATATGAAGTGAATCTGCTGTTGGATCAAAACCAATATACGCTGTTGTTACTTCTTTCAGTAATTGTTCTTCCGTTCCAGGCATACTGTCGTGATATAACCCGCGCCATTTTAATTCTTCAACTAGATTTTTCATTTTTTAAAATAATTTGTGCAAATATAATTAATTCCACAGTAGTCGTATCATATAAATTTTATATGGTATCAAGATTTTGTTTTACAGCTATGTTTCAGGAATAAACCGATAATTCAGAAATAAATCCACTTGTTTTAGCACTTAAATCCCTGCATTTTAAGTTCTGGGATCAGACTGAAAAAGTTTTAAAAAATTTCCTAAAGAAGCAGTAGGTTATTCTGTTTCGTTAACTACTTTTGGCAAAAAAACAAAACCCTATATGAAAAAAATTTTACTTCTTACTTTATTCTTTTATTACACTATTTCCAACGCACAAATATCATTTGAAAAAGGATATTTTATTTCAAATAGCGGAAAAAGAACAGAATGCTATATCAAAAATTTAGACTGGAAAGACAATCCGACAAATTTCAAATACAAGACGGAACTTACAGATTCAGAGCCTGCAACAGAAAGCATTGCGACAGTACAGGAATTCGGAATTGACAATGAAAGTACCTACAAAAGATTTAAGATAAAAATAGACCGTTCAAGCGATGACCTGAAAAAAATATCGATGAATAGAAATCCGGACTGGAGAGAAGAAACCATCTTCTTAAAAGTACTCGTAGCCGGTGATGCCACTTTGTACGGGTATACGGAAGGCAATACGAACCGATATTTTTATGATACCAAAACAATTCCGACAGAACAACTGATTTATGTCAAATTTATTCAGGCAGATAAAAATGAAGGCGCAGAAAGAATAAGTGAAAACAACGAGTACAAACAACAGCTTTTTAGAAATGTTAAATCGGAAGGAACCACTGAAAAAGAAATCCTAAATCTTAAATATAAAAAGGATGACCTGACAGAATATTTTTCTAAGTTTAACAATATCAGCCCTGCTTCAGGCGAGGAGAATGGTAAGAGAACAACTAAAAGCCAATTCTTTATCAAAATAACACCAGGGATAAGTATCGCTTCCACTTCAATGAAAAATACTGCTGCTGCTCAATTTACTGTTGACCTTGACAAAAAAATGATTTTCAAAATTGGTGCAGAAGCCGAGTACATACTTCCTTACAACAAAAACAAATGGAGTGTTTTCGTCAACCCTACCTATCAAAAATATGATGATGAAAAAGATTATAGTGTTTACACCGGTTTTATATCAAATCCACAAATACCCTACAATGTAAAAATAAATCATAGCTCCATACAACTACCAATAGGTGTTAGACATTATATGTTTTTGAATCAAAACTCAAAGATCTTCATTAATGCTGCCTATTCATTAGATGTAAGCAGTAAGACTGACATAGTTTATACTAATAAAACTGATAACAGTACCGTGAAATTTGATGGGAATCCGGGAAAAAACCTGGCATTTGGATTAGGCTATAATTTCAAAAATAAGTTCTCAGCTGAGATGAGATTTAATACAAAAAACGAATTGGTCAACTATGTCTATCATTCTGCAAAATACAGTTCAATAGATTTTATTTTTGGCTATACCATTTTTTAGTAAAAAATTCACCCGTTTAACTTTAAAGCAGCGAAAGTAAATTAACCATTTATTTTCGTTGCTTTTTCTATTTATATGGCGGATAAATCTGCAATGATAAAAATTCCATTACCAATTGATTTATCAAAAATACTATCTTTACAAAATGGTATTAGTCACAGGAGGAACAGGTTTGGTCGGCTCGCATTTATTACTTCATTTAATTGAAAATGGAGAAAATGTCAGGGCTATTTACAGAAACCCAAACAACATTCAGAAAACCAGATTAGTTTTCGAATTGTATAAAAAGGAAGATCTATTTGCAAAAATTGAATGGCTGGAAGCCGATATTCTCGATGTTCCGTCTTTAGAAATTGCTTTTGCCGGAATTGAATATGTTTACCATTGTGCAGCATTCATTTCTCTTGATCCCAAGGACGAAGACAAATTAAGAAAAACCAACATTGAAGGAACGGCCAATATGGTTAATTTATCTATCGCAAAACAAGTAAAAAAATTCTGTTTTGTGAGTTCGATTGCTGCTTTAGGAGATCTGGCTCCCCACGAAACCATCATTACAGAAGAAACCGAATGGAATCCTGAAAAACCACATAGCGACTATGCTATTTCTAAATATGGTGCGGAAATGGAAGTCTGGAGAGGGTTACAGGAAGGTTTAGAAGTGATTATTATAAATCCTGGGGTAATTTTAGGTCCAATTCCGAAAACAAAAAGCTGTGAACAGGGAAGCGCTGAATTTTACGTAAAAGTAGC
Source organism: Flavobacterium sp. ENC (assembly GCF_020991415.1). GTDB lineage: Bacteria > Bacteroidota > Bacteroidia > Flavobacteriales > Flavobacteriaceae > Flavobacterium. The sequence continues at coordinate 84,208 of NZ_JAJMOY010000008.1, forward strand.
TAACGGGCTTTCTTTTTATACACTGGGGAGTACCGGATTTATTGCTGTAAACGATGTCATTAAAATTGCTTTTGAATTAATGAAAAGTAATATCAAAAACGAACGGTTTACACTTATTGCAGAAAATATAGTCTTTCGGGATATCCTAAACACAATTGCCGATACGCTGAAAGTAAAAAGACCGCACATTCACGCTAAACCTTTTTTATTGAATCTCGCCTGGGTAGCCGATGGAATATTTTCGACTTTGTTCTTTCAGAAAAGAAGAATTACCAAAGCAACGGCAAAAGCTTCTTATTCTAAAAGTTTGTATTCTAATGAAAAAATAAAAACCGCTCTGGGAACGGTTTTTTTAGATGTACATCAGTATGTAAGGGACATTTCAAAATTATAAGATTATTTCTGAATTGTCTTTTTCATTTGCATGGTCCTTCTGATAGAATCAACATTGACCTTCACCAATTTTGCTTTATCAGTTTTGTGTGCTTGTCCTGATATTTTTTCTTTATTTTTCTTTTCTTTAGCTGCCTTCTTCTCATCGATTTTAGCTAATGAATCTGCCACTTTCTGATTTTTCTCCAATCGTTTGGCAATTTCATCAAACATCTCTTTGTAGCCCTCGTAATCAGCGGCATAATAAATATTGCTTTGTGCAAACTGCAGACTGTCTACCTTGTATTTCTGCCACACAAATCTCTTCTGACTGGTATCGCTTGAATCTAACGATAATGGATTTTGATATTTTATAGCTTCAAGAAGAGACAGATCATACATAATATCAATCATCTTTTCTCTTTCAATAAGTCCCTTGGGTTGTTTTACCAACTCCTTTTTACAACTTACGGAAAGAAACAAAACCAATACGATCACTACAAAATTCTTCATCTGTCTTTTTTTATCTGTCGAACAATAATCTTTTTCCGTTACGAATATCTTTTACTTTAAAGTTATTGTAAACCAGTTCCCCATTTACAAAAGTATGCGTAATTCTGGATCTGAAAGCAAAACCTTCAAATGGAGACCATCCGCATTTTGATAAAATATTATCCGGATTAACACTCCATGGCAAGCTTGGGTTTACGATGACCAAATCTGCAAAATAACCCTCTTTTATAAAACCTCTTTTTTCGATTTTGAAAATCTTAGCCGGATTATGGCACATTTTTTCCACGATTTTTTCCACTGAGATTTTTCCCTGATGATGTGCTTCAAACATCGCTACAACAGCGTGTTGCACCAATGGGCCGCCCGATGGTGCTTTCAGGTACGATTGTTTCTTTTCTTCTTTTGTATGTGGCGCGTGGTCTGTAGCAATTACATCGATACGGCCATCATTTAAAGCTTCCCAAAGTGCTTTTCTGTCGCTTGCCGTTTTTACGGCAGGGTTCCATTTAATGAAATTTCCTTTCGTTTTATAATCTTCATCGGTAAACCAAAGATGATGCACACAAACCTCAGCGGTAATTTTTTTATCTTCCAATGGAATTTTATTGGTAAACAATTCCATTTCTTTCGCAGTGGAAAGATGAAAAATATGCAGTCGGGCACCTGTTTTTTTAGCCAGCGCTACTGCTTTGGAAGAGGAAATATAACAAGCTTCCGCACTTCTGATCAGATGATGTGCCGTTACAGGAACATCTTCGCCATATTGTTCTTTAAACAAAGCCAGGTTATTCTGGATCGTAGTTTCGTCTTCGCAATGTACTGCGATTAACATTGGCGTACTGGAAAATATTTTTTCTAAAGTAGCCTCGTTATCGACCAGCATATTTCCGGTTGAAGAACCTAAAAAGATTTTGATTCCGGCAACATTTCTTGGATTTGTTTTTAAAACTTCCTCCAGATTATCATTGGTTGCTCCCATCATAAACGAATAATTCGCAAATGATTTTACGGCGGCAATCTGGTATTTATCTTCTAAGATTTCCTGCGTAACCGCATTGGGCACCGTATTAGGCTGTTCGATAAAAGAAGTGATTCCGCCGGCAACAGCTGCCCTGGATTCTGATTCAATATCCCCTTTATGTGTTAATCCCGGTTCTCTGAAATGCACCTGATCGTCAATAGCACCAGGCATTAAGTAATTCCCTTCCGCATCAATAACTTTACAGTCGGATGTTTTTAAGCTGATACTATCTGAAATTTCAACAATTAAGTCATTTTCAATCAATACATCGCCTTCAAAAATCGACCCTTCGTTTACAATTTTAGCGTTCTTTATTAAAATTCTGTTCATCACCGTAGCTTTTATAATGTATTGAATAATTTCTTCAGTCGAAGTGATATTACACCCAGGATCGCTTCCTTAATGATTGCATTACTCATTTTCGAAACTCCTTTGGTACGGTCTGTAAAAATAATCGGCACTTCTGAAATTTCAAATTTACCACAATACGTCCTGTATTTCATTTCAATCTGAAAAGCATAGCCTACAAATTTAATTTTATTGAGGTTGATCTTTTCCAGTACTTCCCTTTTATAACAGACAAAACCGGCTGTAGCATCATGAATTTTCATTCCGGTAATGAATTTCACATACACCGAAGCAAAATACGACATCAAGACGCGGCTTAATGGCCAGTTCACTACATTTACACCTGTTACATAACGCGATCCTATCGCCAAATCGGCACCTCCGAAATGGCAGGCATCGAACAATTTTTCAAGATCATTTGGATTATGGGAAAAGTCGGCATCCATTTCAAAAATGAAATCGTATTTTCGTTCTAAAGCCCATTTAAAACCATGAACATAAGCGGTTCCCAGACCGGATTTTTTAGCTCTTACTTCCAGGAAGAGTCTTCCCGGAAATTCTTCCTGCAATGCAACTACCTTATTAGCAGTGTGATCCGGAGAATTATCATCGATTATTAAAAGATGAAAAGGCTTATGTTGAGAAAGTACTGCTCTGACTATACTTTCTATGTTTTCTATTTCGTTATAAGTGGGAATTATGACAATACAATCATTCATTTTTCTGGGTAAATTTCACCGCAAAAGTAAACTTTTTATGGCATTTGATTCATAATAAATTTATAATAAAAGTATTGATATAAAAAATTACTAATTTTGTAACGTTATGATTGAACAACTTCATCCCCGTATTTTCGAAAACAAGGATTGGGCAACATTTTTATTTGTGTTGGCCTTTGGTCTTGTGGCCATTACTAAATCAGCATACGAAGCGAGATTTAGCGAATTCAGCAAGCTTATTTTTTCAGATAAATATGCTAAAATCTATCGTGATACAAGCAATCTGAAAGGCAGTTTCATTGTCGGTTTGTTCTTTGTGCAAATTATTTCCTTTGCATTTTTCATTCAGCTTACGATGCATATTTTCGGATATGCCTCAAAAACAGACTGGGTTTTATTTATTCAGATCGCCACATTTTTGCTTTATTTTATTCTTGCAAAATATTTAATCGAAAAAATCGTTGCTACTTCATTCAATATTGAAGAATTTATCGACCTTCTTAACTTACAAAAAGCAACATACCGAACCTATATTGGCGTTTTGATCCTTCCTTTTAATGCCATTTTATTTTATTATGACAATATTCCGAAAAGTGTACCGCTAGCAATCATCGGTGTTTCACTATGTATAAGTCTATTCTCATACTTTATTTCAATTAAAACATATCAAAATATAATAATCAGCAAGTTATTTTATTTTATTTTATATCTTTGCGCTCTTGAAATAGCCCCTTATTATTTCATGTATTATTGGATTACAAAAGAGGCGGCTTAGTAAAAGTTTATAATATGAAAGTGAAAACAATTTTGGTGTCACAGCCTGAACCTAAAGTGGAAAATTCTCCTTACTTTGAGCTCCAACAAAAACACAAAATAAAAATTGATTTCAGACCATTTATTCATGTGGAGGGGGTTAACGCAAAAGAGATTAGATTACAGAAAATTGATCTAAATCATTACACTGCGATTATTTTGACAAGCAGAAATGCCGTAGATCATTTTTTCAGAGTAGCGGATGAAATGCGCTATAAAGTTCCTGAAGGACTGAAATATTTTTGTCAATCTGAAGCCGTAGCATTTTACCTGCAGAAATATGTAGTGTACAGAAAGCGTAAAATTTATGTAGGTGCAAAAGATTTTGCAGATTTATCTCCATTAATTAAAAAATACAAGGACGAAAAGTTCTTACTTCCGGCTTCTGACCAGTTAAATGCAGATGCTCCTATTACTTTAAACAATCTTAAAGTAGACTGGACTCAGGCCATTTTTTACAAAACGGTAATGAGTGACCTATCTGATCTGGCAGATGTTTATTATGATGTCCTGGCCTTTTTTAGTCCAACCGGAATAAAATCTTTGTTCAAAAATTTCCCGGATTTCAAACAAAACGACACCCGAATTGCTGTTTTCGGAAGTACCACTCAAAAAGAAGCTTTAGATTACGGATTAAGAATTGATATTCTTGCTCCGACTCCTGAAACTCCTTCCATGACAATGGCTTTGGAAAAATACATCAGTGAAGCCAATAAAGGAAAATAGTCCCTTTTAAAATATAATTTCAAAATTCCAAATCCCAACTTTAACCTGTTGGAATTTGGAATTTTTATTTTAAAATCATTTAAAGTACTTTTGATTTCTATTCTAAACCAAATTACCAGAATTAGTTTCAAATATCAACTCTTATGAAAATCAACTCTCTCCTAATTGAAATTGACGGTATCGATAAAGAAATTCTTCGTTATCTAATGGATGATGCCCGAAAACCCATTTTACAAATTGCCAATAAAATAGGCATTTCGGGAGCTGCTATTCACCAGCGTCTGAAGAAACTGGAGCAGTCGGGAGTAATTTCAGGCTCAAAATTTACCGTAAACCCAAAAGTACTGGGCTACAACACCATGGCATTTATAGGCGTGTACCTCGACAAAGCTTCCCGAAATTCTGAAGCCGTAAAAGATCTGAAAAAAATCCCCGAGGTTTTAGAATGTCACTACACAACCGGAAACTGGTCTGTCCTGATAAAAATCATCTGTCGTGACAACGAACACCTAATGCAGCTCCTAAACACTAAAATACAAGCCATAGAAGGCGTTTCCAGAACAGAAACTTTCATCTCACTGGACCAGCAGATTGACAGGCAGATTCAGCTTTAGAATTAGATAATGTGTCAATGAGATAATTTGATAATTTGATAATTCTAAAAATAACAAACCCGACACGTTTAAAAACATATCGGGTTAAATGATCTAATTGACACATTATCTAATTATCTAATTAATTCCTCCTGCTTCCCGAATAAATCGAGATATAGTACAACAACGTGGCTATAGATCCGATAGCCGCTACAACATAAGTCCTTGCGGCCCATTTTAAGGCATCTTTTGCCCCTGCCTGTTCTTCCTGTGTCAGCATGTGTTTGTTTTCGAGCCAGGCGAGCGCACGATTACTGGCGTCATACTCTACCGGCAAAGTGATGATAGAGAACAAAGTTGTTGCCGCAAAAATAATGATTCCGATCAGCAGCAATTGCGGAAAAGTACGGATCATCAAAATTCCTGCTAATAAAATCCATTGCATGTAGCTGGACGCTACATTTACAATTGGTACTAACTTAGAACGCATTGTCAGCCATTCGTAACCTATCGAATGCTGTACCGCGTGACCACATTCGTGTGCGGCAACAGCAGCCGCAGCTGCATTGCGATGATTATAAACGGCTTCACTTAAATTTACTGTTTTATCTCCCGGATTATAATGATCCGTTAGCTGTCCCGGAGTTGAAATAACACGAACATCCGTAATTCCATTATCAGCCAGCATTTTTTCTGCAATCTCAGCACCACTCATTCCGTTTCTCAATTGCAGCTTAGAATATAATTCGAATTTACTTTTTAGTTTTGAACTTACCATCCAGCTGAATAACATAATGGCTCCGGCAAGAATTAAATATCCACTTCCCATATCTTTATTTTTTTGATTGAATTTTAAAGTTACGAAACAGACAGCAATTTCTGAACCAATTTAACAAAATGCCAAAATGACATTTCGAATCTGATAAAATTTCAGATTAATCGATTGTCCTTCAAAAGAAAGCCTTGTAAACGAATACAAAGCTTCCCTTTCATGATTCCAATTGCTCATTGACCTCTTCAAACTTCTCAATAAGACTATCAATCTTTTCCTTTTGTTTCTGAATTTGTTTCGGGCGCAGGTAAAACCAGTTAAATCCTATCCACAACAACGTAATTCCATACGTTATTAAGGCATAGAAAACCGTCATTCTCGAAGCGTATTCATACATGTACAGGCAAATCCCGGTCATAAGAAGGATAAAATACCAGCTCAGGACTACAGACTGTATAAATTGTTGCTTTTTTCTAATCAAAATAAGCTGCTGTAAATATTCGTGATTGTCCTGTGTGGCATCGCTATTTTTATAGATATTGAATAACCTGTTGTAGAACCCCACGTAAATCACCATAGCCAAAATTCCAAGAATGATTCCGATTTTAGTGGAAATAAATTGCGGCTGATAGTAATACCATACAAAAATCATAAAAGTGCTTGTTGCAGCAAGCAAAATATTAGTTTTCCAAATGGAACGTACACCTGCTTTTTTAAACTGTTTTACTCTTTCCAGCAAATCCTCAATATCAGGCTGACTTATGGCTTGTTTCTTCCATAAATCCTTAAAGTCAATATTATTGTCCATTTTCTTTAAATTTTTGAGTCAGTTTTTCTTTAATCCTATGAATTTTAACTCTGATATTCGATTCCGAAAGGCCGACAATTTTGGCAATTTCCGTCTGTTTTACTTCTTCCAGCTCCAGCGAAATAATAATACGATCCATTTCCGGAAGCCCGGCAATACATTGATACAGAAACTGAATTTGCGGCTCTACTGAATAGTGTTGCTCTTCTGTAATGTGAGATGGAAGTTCGGCTTTTGGAAAACGTTTTTCTTTTTCAATCTGTCTCAGACAATTGTTGGAAGCAATTCTGAATATCCAGGTTCCTATACCCGATTCGTTCCTGAACGTATCCAGCTTTTGCCATACAATAATGAAAGTTTCCTGAGCCAGGTCCTGTGCAAGATCACGATCATTGACAAAACCCATACAAAGTCTGAATATCCGCTCCCAATAGGTTTTGTAGATATTTTCAAACTCCATTATTTCACTTTTATAAAGTTATTCAGGTGTTTAAAATAAAAGTCCTTGTCATCATACATAATAAAATGTAATCCTTTGGTCGCGTATTGAAGATTGGCCAGTTTTAATTTTTCATATTGCTTTTCGATGGCAGGTTTAAGATTCACAAAATAAGATTCCAGTAAAACTAATGTCGGGCATTTTACGGTTGCAATCTTATCTCTTAAATCGGTATTGGAAAAATCACAGTACATTTCGCCAAACGTTTTTCGGTCTGATTTGGTGCTCCACCCCAGTAATAATTCATGCTTCGTAGTATCTGCGGTCAGCTTGGGAAGGTATTTTTTTTGATTGTCATAAAACTCCTGATCGGTCAGGCTCATCATTGCAGCAACCATTGGCATACAATCATTATTTTCTTTTGTTTTAAAAGAAGGATCCATCAATGCAGCCAGACACGGAACTGCATCTACCACGACAATTCGATCTGCCAAATCCGGATAATCAGCAGCAATAGCCAGGGCCAGTCCTCCGCCCATGCTATGCCCGATTATAATTGGTTTTACGATTTTATGATCCGTTATATAAGCGACAATTGCCTCTTCCCAATTTTTAAAAGAAGCATTGGCCTGTGGAGCCACTCCGGCAAAACCAGCCATTGTTAAAGTATAACAGGTAAAACTTTTTTCGAAATTGGCTTTTGTATCATTCCAGACTTCTCCTGAAGACGCAAAACCGGGAATGAATAAAATAGATTGTTTTCCTTTTCCTGATTTAACAACTTCAAACGGATATGATTTTGTTTGCGCAAAAACATTTAAACATAAAGCCGAAAATAATAATGCGACAACTAAGAAGATATGCTTTTTCATTTTTTGATAATTTTAAATAGTTACTGAATCAAATTCGCCTTTTGGATACCGGAAGAATTAAAATGTTACAAACTTCAACTCTTTTTTTTCAATTAAGTGCGTAAATATATAGTGCGCCTTTCAAATTCGATGAATACCCGCATACAATTAAACATAGATTTAACAAATAGCCGATAAGTTCGGATAATTGAAGTGTGAGAATTTTAAACAAAAAAAATCCCAAACCCCAACAAAAGTTGGAATTTGGAATTTTTAAATATTGGATTTTATTTGGTTAACCAACCAAATTGATAATCTTTCCGGGAACAATAATCACTTTATTCGGTGTTTTTCCATCTAACTGACGTAAAGTTCTTTCGTCTTTCATAATGATTTCTTCGATTTGTGCCGCGGTTAAATCCAAAGGCAATTCGATCGTGAAACGCATTTTTCCGTTGAAAGAAACCGGATATTCCTTGCTGCTCTCTACCAGATGTTTTGCTTCGAAAACAGGGAAGGCAACAGTAGAAATACTGGTGTTATGCCCTAGCAAACTCCATAATTCCTCTGCAATATGCGGCGCATACGAAGAAATCACGATAGCCAGCGGTTCTAAAATGGCACGCGAATGACAGTTTTGAGCCGACAATTCATTCACACAAATCATAAACTGGCTTACAGAAGTATTAAAAGAGAAATTCTCAATATCTTCGGCCACTTTTTTGATGGTTTTGTGTAATGATTTTAAGTTGTCTTTTGTAGGTTCATTATCGTTGACAATTAAACCGTTATTCTCATCCACATACAAACGCCATAATTTTTTCAGGAACCCAAAAACTCCGGAAATACCGGCAGTATTCCAGGGTTTTGCCTGTTCTAATGGCCCTAAAAACATTTCGTACAAACGCAATGTATCCGCCCCGTATTCATTACAAATGTCATCCGGCGTCACTACGTTGTATTTTGATTTCGACATTTTTTCGACCTCACGGCCTACAATGTATTTTCCGTTTTCGTCAGTAATAAATTCTGCTTCAGCGTAATCTTCTCTCCATGCTTTGAATTTTTCAATATCCAGTTCATCAGATGAATTTACCATTGAAACATCAGCATGGATTGGCTGCACTTTATGATCCCCGATTTTATTTTTAGAAATAAAACTGTTTGTTCCTTCAATTCTGTACACAAAAGCACTAGTCCCCAAAATCATTCCCTGATTGATCAGTTTTTTGAAGGGTTCTTCGGTTGGGGCAAAACCTTTGTCCTTTAAGAATTTATTCCAGAAACGGGAATACAATAAGTGTCCGGTAGCGTGTTCGCTTCCACCAATATATAAATCGACGCTTTCCCAATAGGCCAGCGCTTCTTTGCCTGCAAATTCGTTTTCATTGTGCGCATCCATATAACGCATCCAGTACCAGGAACTTCCTGCCCAACCCGGCATGGTGTTCAATTCCAAAGGAAAAATCGTTACATGATCTACAAGATCGGTATTGACCACCTTATTTTGTTTGGTATCCCAGGCCCAGACAGCTGCGTTTCCTAAAGGAGGCAGACCGTCTTCGGTTGGCAAATATTTTTCTACTTCCGGTAAGATAATCGGCAAATGCTGCGTGTCAATCATTTTGGGAAGTCCGTTTACATAATAAACCGGGAAAGGCTCTCCCCAGTAACGCTGACGTGAAAATACGGCATCGCGCAAACGGTAATTGGTTTTTCCGGCTCCCTGCCCTATTTTTTCTAATTCCTGAATAACAGCTTTAGTAGCCGTTTTATAGTTTAGTCCGTTTAAGAAATCCGAATTGGCTATTTCTACATTGTCTTTAGAACCATAAGCCGCTTCAGAAATATCAACATTAGCGAAGATATTTTTGATTTCCGGCATTCCGTTTTGTCCTTTAAAGAAATTCGCAAAAGCATAATCTCTTTCGTCTCCGCAAGGAACCGCCATTACAGCACCTGTCCCGTAACCTGCCAAAACGTAATCCCCAATCCAGACCGGAATTGGTTCTTTCGTAAAAGGATGCTCTGCATACGCTCCGGTAAATACGCCTGAAATTGTTTTTACATCGGCCATACGTTCCCGCTCTGAACGTTTTGCTGTTTTTTCGATATACGCTTCAACCGCTGCTTTTTGCTCCGCAGTTGTAATTTTAGCGACCAAATCATGTTCCGGTGCCAAAGTCATAAAGGTTACTCCAAAAATAGTATCAGGACGGGTGGTAAAAACTTCAATAAAATCTGTTTCAGGTTTTACGTTTGAAGTTGCATCACTTGGCACAACGTTCTGAGACTTGAAACCTGAAACCTGAAACTTTACAAGTGCTCCAACCGATTTCCCAATCCAGTTTCTTTGAGATTCTTTTATAGATTCACTCCAGTCAATATCATTAAGACCTTGCAGCAGACGTTCCGCATAAGCAGAAATACGCATGCTCCATTGCGTCATTTTTTTACGAATTACAGGATAACCGCCACGTTCCGAAACGCCGTTTACGATTTCGTCATTGGCCAAAACAGTTCCTAAACCGGGACACCAGTTTACTTCTGTTTCTGCCAGGTACGTCATTCTGTATTGCAATAAGATCTTTTCTTTTTGGTCATCCGAGTAAGAATTCCACTCGTCTGCCGTAAAAATAGCGACATTATCATCGCAGACTGCTTCAATCAGAATATTTCCTTCCTCTGAAAAAACCTGAACTAAAGTCTCAATATTAAAGGCTTTCCCTTGTTTTTTGCAGTACCAGGAATTAAACAACTGGATAAAAATCCATTGTGTATGTTTGTAATAATCGGGATTTGAAGTACGTACTTCACGACTCCAGTCAAATGAAAATCCAATTTTATCCAATTGTTTTCGGTATCCGGCAATTTCTTTTCCTTCTTTATCTGTTCCTCCATCAATATTTACCCGCGTGGTATCTTCAGGACGCTGTCCGGTCTGAATCGCATACTGTTCTGCCGGCAATCCGAAACTGTCGTAACCCATTGGATGCAGAACATTGAAACCCTGATGTCTTTTAAAACGTGAATACACATCTGAAGCAATATAGCCCAGCGGATGCCCTACGTGTAATCCCGCACCGGACGGATACGGAAACATGTCCAGTACGTAGTGTTTTGGTTTTTCAGAATTGTTTTCGGCTGCAAAAGTCTGATGATCTGCCCAATATTTTTGCCATTTGGCTTCTATTTCGTTCGGATTGTATTTCATTCCTTGTTTATATTTTTTTTTTAAGGTACAAAGTTGCAAAGTTGCAAAGTGACAAAGGTTCTAAGGTTTACCACTTTAATAAATTCAGGGCAAATTTACATTTATTACAGATTGTACCAAAGCTATTTCGTTGGCAAACAAATAAAATAATGAAATACCTGTTCAAATTAACTAAAAACAACCGTATGGACTTGAAAGTATTGAAATTCATAAAGTGAAATAAGTGTTTGTGTTTTTAACCGCAAGGCACGCTAAGGTTTTAATTTTAAGTACCCCCCGTCCATAAAACGCAATGACCGCAAGGCTTTATCTACATAAAACTTTGCGAACCCTGCGAAAACCTTGCGAACTTTGCGGTTAAACATGAATGCCGGCTCAAAATATTGAAATTCATAAGTGAAATAAGTATTTGTGTTTTTAACCGCAAGGCACGCTAAGTTTTTTATTTTAAGTACGGTACTCATAAAACGCAAAGTCCGCAAGGCTTTATCTATATAAAACTTTGCGAACCCTGCGAAAATCTTAGCGAGCTTTGCGGTTAAATTCATTAATCTGTGGCTGTTCTCTTTTAACTTTGCGAACTTTGCGAAAACCTTAGCGAACTTTGCGATTAAATTCATTAATCTGTGGCTATTCTCTTTTAACTTTGCGAACCTTGTGAAAGCCTTAGCAAACTTTACAGTTAAATTACCTTTACTATTTAATATCAAATTGTACATTTATAGTATAAAAGTTCGTTATTAACTTTAAATAAAGAAATTCTTTATTATTTTTACCACATAATTTAAGCAAACTATGAGTTCTAACTTTGATAAATTTCAAAAACGCAGGTTAATTTCCTCTTATTTTTCGGTTGTATTAAGTGTTTTTCTGGTATTGTTCCTTTTGGGCGTACTGGGATTATTCATTATAAATTCTAAAAAACTGGCTGATGATTTTAAAGAAAAAATCGCCATGACGGTTTTCTTTAAAAACGAAGCCAATGACAGCGTTATAAAAGCGTTCAACACCGAATTAAAAAGAGCTCCTTTCGCAAGATCGTTTGTTTACGTTACCAAAGAAAAAGCAGCCAAGGAACATACCGATATTATCGGAGAAGACTTCCTGACCTTCTTAGGGGAAAACCCTTTGCTGAATTCGTATGATATTCACTTAAAAGCAGATTATGTTGAAAGGGACAGTATTTTACAAATTGAAAGCAATCTGCGTAAAAACGCTATGATTTCAGATATTGTTTATGACAAACAATTGGTAAATCTGGTAAATGACAATATCAAAAAAGTCAGTATGTGGATTCTTATTATCAGTGGTTTTCTAACGGTAATAGCTGTTTTACTGATCAATAGTTCACTTCGTTTATCGATACATTCCAATCGTTTTATCATCAAAACCATGCAGATGGTTGGTGCAACAAAATCGTTTATCCGTAAACCATTCGTAACGCGTAGTGTTAAACTTGGACTTTTAGGCGCAGGACTTGCCATAATTGCACTGATTGCACTTTTACTTTACGTAGAAACAAATTTCCCGGGATTAGGGATTTTAGAAGACAAATTCTTAATCGCATTGGTTTTATTAGCTGTCCTGGGATTAGGAATTCTGATTACCTGGTTAAGTACACACTTTGCAACACAACGTTTCCTGAATTTAAGAACAGACGATCTTTATTAGTAAAAATAGTAAACAGTCGCAGTTTTCAGTGTACGAAAAACCAACATTTAAAAGAATTTAATTAGCAATGAAAAATAATAACGAAGAACCAAAACAACAATTCCTTTTTGACGGCATCAACTACAAAATCCTTTTGATAGGAATTGCGGTTATTGCTTTGGGATTTATTTTAATGTCGGGTGGCGGAAGTGATAATCCTAATGTTTTCAACGAGGATGTTTTTAGCTTCAGACGTATTCGACTGGCTCCTACTACCGTTTTAATTGGTTTCGGAATCACGATTTATTCTATATTCAAAAAATCCAAATAGACTACTTAGATTGTTAGATTTTAGATTGGTTAGATTCTTTCTAAAAAAATCTGAGAAATCTAAAAATCCAAAAGTCTAAAAATCCAATAATCTAAATAAATGAATACTTTACAAGCCATTATCCTTGCCATTATTGAAGGAATTACAGAATTTTTACCTGTTTCTTCAACTGGTCACATGATTATTGCCTCTTCTTTTTTTGGAATTGCCCACGACGATTTCACTAAACTTTTCACGATTGTGATCCAGCTTGGTGCCATCCTTTCTGTGGTTGTTTTATATTTCAGACGTTTTTTTCAGACACTTGATTTTTACTTTAAACTTTTAGTAGCTTTTATTCCGGCTGTAGTTTTGGGATTATTGCTAAGTGATTTTATAGACGGTTTATTAGAAAATCCGGTTACAGTAGCTGTTTCCCTTTTGATTGGCGGTTTAATTTTATTGAAAGTGGATGAATGGTTCAGCAGACCTGACACAGCCGAAACTTCTCAGGAGATTAGTTATTTGCAGGCTTTTAAAATCGGATTATTTCAATGTATTGCCATGATTCCAGGAGTTTCAAGAAGCGGCGCCAGTATCGTTGGCGGTATGTCCCAAAAGCTTTCCAGAACCACTGCAGCTGAATTCTCCTTTTTTCTGGCCGTTCCGACCATGTTGGGTGCAACGGTAAAAAAATGTTACGATTATTATAAAGACGGATTCGTATTATCGCACGACCAAATCAACTTTTTGATTATTGGAAATGTTGTTGCTTTTATTGTAGCCCTTTTGGCTATAAAAACTTTCATTGGATTTCTGACCAAAAACGGATTCAGGGTGTTTGGTTATTACCGAATACTGGCAGGAATCATTTTGTTAGTGATTCACTTTTTCATTCACCCGCTTACCATCTTATAATGACGCCTGAAGAATATTTAAACGGACAAGTTTTACTGATAGACAAACCACTAAAATGGAGTTCGTTTCAAGCAGTCAACAAATTAAAGTATCTTTTAATTAATAAAGTCGGACTTCCCAAGAAGTTCAAAATTGGTCACGCCGGAACTTTAGATCCCTTAGCAACCGGTTTATTATTGATCTGCACCGGAAAATTCACTAAAAGAATTTCGGAACTACAAGGTCAGGCAAAAGAATATACAGGCACTTTTTACATTGGTGCTACTACTCCATCCTATGATTTAGAGACTGAAATCGACGAGACATTCCCAACGGAACATATCGATGAGGCCTTAATACATGAAACCGTAAAACAGTTTTTAGGGGAAATCGATCAGATACCGCCCATTTTTTCTGCTATTAAAAAAGACGGTGTCCGCCTGTACGAACATGCACGTGCCGGAGAGACTGTTGAAATCGCCAGCAGAAAAACCACCATTCACGAATTTGAAATTACGAGGATTGCATTACCTGAAATTGATTTCAGAGTCGTTTGCAGTAAAGGGACTTATATCCGTTCTTTGGCTTTTGATTTTGGAAAAGCCATGAATTCAGGTTCACACTTAACGGTTTTGCGCCGGACTAAAATTGGAGACTACGATGTGAAAAATGCCATCGATATTACTTTGTTTGAGCAAAGTCTCCAATAGAAAACAATCCGCATTCACTTTTATTTTTTCTAAAGCGTCGGCCGTACGTTTTGGTGTTTTTGTGATTTAGTTTAAGAGCAATTCTTTAAGGCAATCTTTATTGAAATTGACCCTAAATAAGCACATTACACAATGGGGTATTGTAATGTGCCAACTCCTAAGTAATGTTACTTCATACTTGTTTTTCTGTGATTAATAGTGAGGAACGCTTTTTCCTCCAAACAAGAATGATGAAAAATAGTCATAAAACCTTTCGAATAACTTTTTCATAATAGTGCAGTTTTTAATAGTTAAACATTAAATAAACACCAATACTAGAGTAAATCAAAAAGTAGATAATAGAAGTGGGATTCTTTTACTAAGATACACATTCCTGTAGAATAAAAAAATATTTTATTACATTTTTTAAAATTAAAACACTTGCCTTCAGTCAATTACCATATTTCAAAAGGCTTTTAAAGATTTTATTCTTTAAAATTACAGTCGGTTATATGTAATATTATCCATGATTTCAAGCAATTCTTCCTGAACCGAAACCCCTTTATCGGCGAGATACCACAATTGCAGATCGGTTTTGATTTTATCATCAATTACTCCGAATTCTTTTTTATAGTCGGCCATTAACCGGGTTGCCCCTTTTGGTCTTGGTCCCCAATCGGTACGGACAATTCCGGCTTCTTTGCAAATAACAATAACTTTAGGAATAGCCCTTCCGCCGTTGGTTAAGTACTGGCTCATTAATTCATCGTTTTCATCACGCAAAACAATTCGCAGCTCCACTTTTTTATCAGAAGCCAGGGCCATTTTATTTATAATGGGAAGTATTTGTGCCGCATCGCCGCACCAGCCTTCGGAAATTACGAGCCAGATAAAATGATTTTCCAGTTTTTGCAGCTTATCAACAGTATCTTCAGTAATTTTTATGGTTTTCTCGAGACGATTCATTCGGGCTTCGTTCAGGCTGGTGTAATGCGTGAGGCTTTCGGATTGTACATCACCTGTAGATTTTCCTTCGGATAATAAATCGGTCACTAATTTTCGATATTCAGCATAAGAGTAACTGTTGAATAATGCTTTGGCTACAATACTTTTCATATTTGATTGATTTAGGATTCCATAAAAATACAAATTTTAGAAAGACGCTGAAGTGACTTTTGTCATATTAAGGAGAAATGAATCTAAAAAAGCCCACGGATTAAATCATACCGATCAAAATTATTTTTCTAAACATTATTTTTAAAAATCAGAATATGTCTATATTTGCACAAATTAACGCAACACAACAAATGAAATATAAAAGAATTCTTCTAAAACTAAGTGGCGAGGCCTTAATGGGTGATTTACAATACGGAATTGACCCAAAAAGATTAGCCGAATATGCCGAGGAAATTAAGCAAATTCACAGCAAAGGAGTCGAAATTGCTATTGTTATCGGAGGAGGAAATATTTTTAGGGGCGTTGCAGGTGCAAGTGCCGGTATGGATAGAGTACAAGGCGATTATATGGGAATGCTGGCAACCGTAATTAACGGAATGGCATTGCAGGGTGCGCTGGAAGACAAAGGAATGAAAACACGTTTGCAGACTGCTTTGAAAATGGAATCTATTGCTGAGCCTTATATCAAAAGAAGAGCGGACCGTCACCTTGAAAAAGGAAGAATCGTGATTTTTGGTGCCGGAACAGGAAACCCTTATTTTACTACCGATACAGCAGCTGTTTTAAGAGGAATCGAAATCAATGCCGATGTAATCCTGAAAGGAACACGCGTTGATGGCGTATACGATTCTGATCCGGAGAAAAATGCTTCGGCAGTAAAATTCGACTTCATCTCTTTTGATGATGTACTGAAAAAAGGATTAAATGTAATGGACACTACCGCTTTCACCTTAAGCCAGGAAAATAAATTGCCAATCGTTGTTTTTGATATGAACAAAATTGGAAATCTGTTGAAAATCTGTGAAGGCGACAACATAGGAACCGTAGTTAACATTTAGACTACTTAGATTGTTGGAATTTTAGATTATCGGATTTCAATAATCGTTTAATATACAAAAAACAAAAAAAACATATTAGTTAGTAAATTAGATGCCAAAATTTTTAGAAATCTAAAAATCAACCATCTGAAAATCTAAAAATCTAAAAAAAATGACTGAAGAAATAGAATTTATATTAGATAGTACTGAAGAATCCATGAATGGTTCTATAGCGCATTTAGAGAAAGAATTTCTTAACATTCGTGCAGGAAAAGCTTCTCCGGCTATGCTTGGAAGCGTCTTTGTAGATTATTACGGATCTGCAACACCACTTTCGCAGGTATCGAAAATCAGTGTTCCTGATGCGAGAACAATTACTTTACAGCCGTTTGAAAAAAACATGCTGCAGACTATTGAAAAAGCCATTATGATTGCCAATATTGGTTTCAACCCGATGAATAACGGAGACGTTATCATTATCAGTGTTCCGCCTTTGACAGAAGAGCGCCGTAGAGATTTGGCCAAACAGGCGAAATCTGAGGCTGAAGATGCAAAGATCGGTGTGCGTAACGTACGTAAAGATGCGAATACGGATATCAAAAAATTAGAAAAAGAAGGCACTTCTGAGGACATTTGCAAATCTGCCGAAGAAGAAGTTCAGAACTTAACGAATACGTACATTAGAAAAATTGATGAATTACTGGCTGCAAAAGAAGCTGAAATCATGAAAGTGTAATCTTATTCAACACAAAATAAAAATCCGTTTAGTTAAATTGTACTAGACGGATTTTTTTATTCTTATTTTTGCGTACCAAAAATTAATTGTTTTCATTTTCGAAACTAGAATCCTCTGTATGAAGCTATTTTGTTTTCTGAGTTTGTTTTTCACGCTGACCATTCAGGCGCAATTTCAAATAAGCGGAATTGTAAGTGATTCCAACAACAAACCGCTTCCGTTTGCCACCATCAAAACATCAGACAACTTAAGCACCATAACCGATGTTGATGGTAAATTTACCTTTACCGCTTCAGCCGATTTTGCTTATTACACGGTTTCTTATGTTGGTTTTGAAACCAAAACCATAACTGTACTAAAAAACAAAAAATTCTATACGATTTCACTTTCCGAGAAAACAGATGATTTAAAAGAAGTCGTCGTTTCAAATGAAAATCCGGCTTTAGCCATTTTACGAAAGGTAATCTTAAATAAAAACTCGAATAATCCACAAAAAAAGCTGCACAGTTTTGAGTACAAAACCTACAACAAACTTATTGTTACCGCCAATCCTGATTCTATAGATGGCCGTATTGACTCTTCAGCATTGTATAAAGACTTAGACAAAAAGAAAATCAATATTGATTCTTCCGATTATAAATTCAAAGAAATCATCAGCAGGCAGCATTTATTTCAGACCGAAAAAGTATCCCAATATCAATTTGGCAATAACAAACTCAAAGAAACTGTTCTCGGCACAAAAATGGCCGGTTTCAAACAGCCTGTGTATGAGATTATCGCTTTTAATTTACAATCTATTTCGATTTACGATAATAAATACGAATTACTGGAAACCAAATACGAAAGCCCGATTTCAAACAATGCTTTTAAAGATTACAATTACAAACTGCTTGATACGGTAAACATAAAAGGCCGCGAGACCTACATGATTTATTTCAAAAACAAACTGAAAAGAAAAACATCCGGACTAGAAGGTGTTTTATATATCGATCAGGAGAATTTTGCCATAGCAAAAGCAGTCATGCGTATCAAAGGCGTTTTGGACATTAGCGGCATTCATGAATTTGAATATGCTCCGAATGAAAAAATATGGTTTCAAAGCAATACGACCTTCAAAATTGTAAAGGGTAAAAACGAGGAGGACATCAAAATTTTAGGCGGAACGATTCAGTTTGATGCCGATGCTGAAGAAAGTTTAGAACCTAGAAAAAAAGTGGCTTCAGACTTTACGTATTTACTTTCCGAAAGCAACAACTTCGATATTCATTACAATACCAATCCTCCGATAAAAAATCCGGCACTTTATATCGAAATTAAAGAAGATGCCAACAAAAAACCGGAAACTTTCTGGGAAGGCTACCGAAAAGAAAACCTGGATTTAAGAGGCCAGAAAACGTATTTGCTACTGGACAGCCTTTCGATCAAAAAAAGAGTGGAAAAGCGCCTTGGAATTGGCCGTAAAATCATTAATGGTTTCTATCCGGTCGGGCCCGTTGATCTTGACCTGAAAAAAATCATCAGTTACAATAATTATGAAGGTTTCAGACTGGGTCTTGGCGGTATTACCAATGATCGTTTCTCTAAAGATTTCCGTCTTGAAGCTTATACAGCTTACGGAACTAAGGACGGTGCTTTTAAATACAGTACCGGAGCCGGCGTTTTACTGGACAAAAGTACCAACACCTGGCTTAACGCTTATTATATGGATGATGTACGGGAAATTGCGAGTACCGTTTTTGCCGTTGACAAGCGTGTTTTTAAAATTTATGATCCACGTCCGATTAACATTAGTACATTTTATCAATACACGGGATGGAGAGCCAATGTGCAATCGAAAATTATCCCGAAGACAGAAGCGGTTTTAGAAGTATCGAGAAACTTAATCGAGCCCAAATTTGATTATCTTTTTAACCTCAACGGAAGATTGTACTCGAGTTACATTATGACCACGGCTATGTTATCTGTAGTCTGGGCACCCTTTAGTGAATTTATGCAAACGCCAACCGGAAGAAACGAATCTGACAAAAGGTTTCCGAGATTTACTTTCCAGTACACACAATCCCTTCCGAATGTGTTGGAAAACGATTTTAACTTTGGCAAAATCGATTTTAAGGCAGAATATGAAAAACAATATCTCAATCGCCAGAAAACAAGTTTACTGCTGCAGGGAGGATATGCTTTCGGAGATGTTCCGATTACACATCTCTACAATACGGCTCCGAATAACCTGACCAAAGAGACCATCGTTCAGCGTATTACTTTTTCGGGACGAAACAGTTTTGAAACTATGTTTTTTAATGAGTTTTTCTCCAGCGAATATGTTATGTTCCAAATTAAACATGGTTTTGACCGTATTAAAATCATGAGAAAAGTCCGCCCATCGCTGGTATTAGTCACCAGAATGGCCTGGGGAAATATGGAAAACCCACAGCAACACGTCGGGCCTGCTTACAAAACACTGGACAAAGGTTATTTTGAATCCGGAATCGAATTAAATAAAATCTACAAAGGGATCGGCTTAGGCGGATTTTACAGATATGGCCCCAATCAGTTAGCGAGATTTGACGATAATATTGCTGTTAAGATTTCTTATGTACTTGATTTGGGACTTTAGGGTTAAATTCTAAAAAAAATTAAATTCCAAATATCTTAAATTCCAAAGCTTCCTTAAAATTCCAAAGTTTAAATTCCAAATTCCAAACTTTAGTTTATCATTCTGCCAACCCATAAAAAGTAAATAGATACAAATAAAAAAATCCCAAATTCCAATCGTGAAAATTGGAATTTGGGATTTTAAATTATTGGAATTTCTTCCTCCGTCTATGGTTTCAGAATCAAAACCGATGGCGTATTATTCAGCCATGTACTTTGCGATTCAATTAGTTTTTTCCAACTGTCGAGACTAATAATCATCAGGTTCTGATTTTCGAGGAACTCTTTTTTGATAGTCCTTTCGTGCATGATCATGATATGATTTGGAGCAATCTGTTCTATCGAACGAATTGTTTCCTGAATATCACGTGTATTTTTGACTTCACCGCTTGCATCCAGAACCGTAATCTGGGAACCATTGTTGTTGATTAATTTCTTGGCATATTCAATTAAAAAAGAATCTTCTTTACTAAATATTGGCATAAAAACCTGATTTACTTCTTCTAAGTCCTTATCAATAAAAATTCCGACAGGCATCTTACTCTTGGCTATGATATGACGGGTTCTTTCATCAAAAGGAGAATTTTCGAACAAGCCTTCTTTTCCTGTAAATTTATCGATCAGACGATCCGGATTTACGATTCGGGTGGTAAAACCGAGGATTTTCCCCAGTAAGGTCCCGTCAAAAATAGATTGTCCCAATCCCACCAGCAATAAGTCATATTCGCCCTGATTGGCGGTATCGATAATATCAGTATCAATATCATTCGTCACTTTAAAAATACTAACCATATTTTGTTCCAGACGTTCTGATTCCTGAATAACGGGTACCAGCATTTTTCGCTCGTGATCTTTTACATCAAACGAATGTATTTCTGTACTTAAGGACAAATGCATTGCTGTAACAATAGAATTATCACCCTGTTTTTTAACCAGACTGTTTGCAATTCTCAATAATTTTTTACCTCTTTCCGGGGTCGCAAACGAAAGTAAAATCTTGTATTTACTTTTATTTCCGATTTCCTGTGGAATTGCGGTTATTTTATCCTTAAAAATAAAGCCGATAAAATCTAAAGCCGGACCTGTCATAAACGTAGTTACCAACGCCATAATAACCATCATGGTAAAAATCTCGGTAGATAAAACGCCTAAGTCATACCCAATATTTAACACCACCAGCTCCATTAAACCACGTGTGTTCATTAAAGCGCCAATGGCTAAACTGTCTTTCCAGCTTTGTCCGACAAATTTGGCAGCAAAAGCACTTCCGAGGAATTTACCGGCTACCGCTACTGCAATAATTACCGCGGTCACTTTCCATAAATAAGGATCGTTCAACAAACCAATTTGCGTACGCAAACCAGTGAAGACAAAGAATAAGGGCAATAAGACAATGATTGAAACGTCTTCCACTTTTTCGATAAAAATATTTCTGAATTTATTGTTTTCCGGCATAATAGCTCCTGCTAAGAAAGCGCCGAACAAAGCGTGAATTCCAATTAATTCGGCAGCATAAGCAGAGAATAAAAGTGTCAGAAAAAAAATAGCGACCACAGGTTTATTCAGACTTTCGCGGGTTGAATTCAAGTCTCCCACACGTTTCAGGAACGGACGAACTATTTTCAGCATGATAATTACATACAAAATAGCCAGACCAATAACATATAAAGCACTTGTAAAAGAACCTGCCTTTACGATCGCAATGACAACAGCCAGAATACACCAGGCCGTAATATCATCAGCTGCGGCACAAGTTATGGCAATAGTTCCCAGTTTTGTTTTCTGCATGCCCCGCTCCTGCACAATTCTGGCCAATACCGGAAATGCGGTAATACTCATGGCAATTCCCATGAATAATCCGAAAGAGGCAAATTCAACCCCAACCGGAGCGAACGTATGATAGATAAAATAAGCCAGTGACAATCCCAATGCAAACGGAATCACAATACTGGCGTGGCTAATTACGACAGCATCATGTGCTTTATTTTTAAGTACTTTCAAATCCAGCTCCATTCCGATTACGAACATAAAAAGTATCAGACCAATCTGACTCAGGAATTGTAAGTTCCCTAATGATTCTTTTGGAAATAAAGCGGCTGAAAATTCAGGGAAATACATTCCGACCAAAGAGGGTCCTAAAACGATACCCGCAATCATTTCTCCAATTACAGAGGGCTGCCCTATTTTTCTGAAGACCCATCCAAACAAACGCGCTACCAAAATAATAGTCACAATCTGGGCCAGTAAAATAGCCAGTGGATGCTGCAGATTTTCTACCATGGAATGTAAAAAATCATTCCAGTGATTGCTTTCGATTTTTTTATGAATGATTCCGCGTCCTACTTCGAGTGAGGCACCTTTTGAAATTACCCAATATATCAGAGTTGTAAAACCACCAATAACCGTAATGTAAAATAAGGAGTTTTTAATATTATTCATAACTCGTTTTTTTGATTTTAATGGTGCAAATATCAACACTCAACAGGAAGTGAAAAAGGTTTTTTTTACTTAATTTCAAATGTATGTAACAAGTCTGAAAAACTTTGTAATAAGTTAGACAATTGCGCTAAAAACAAGTGTGTTTCTCCAATCGAAAGCCTGATTATAATGCCAGCGAGGAGGGCTTCGACTTCGCTCAGCCTGGCCTATTTTAGAAGATTTTATTTTGTGAAAAAAACTGTCACCCTGAGCGGAGTCGAAGGCTTGCATATTCAAAAAGGGCTTCGACTCCGCTCAGCCTGACACCAGTATGTTCAGCCTGACTTTTTGGTTTCGCTGTGTCTGGCATTTTTGGTGTACTCTAAATTTTCACCTTTTTCAAAAACTCAGCACGGTAGGTTTCGCTCAGAAGCAGGGTGGTGTTTTTGTCTTTTTTCTCTAAGTGATGCAGGACAATTTCGTTGTGGTTAAAAAACTTAATCGCTTTTACCGCTACAATTTCTTTTTTGTTTACACGGCAGAAATCGGCTTCGGGCAATTCGTGCAAAAGGGTATCGAATTTAACGTTTTTCAAATTCAGAAAACTGCCGTCTGCCAAAAGAACCGTTTTATCGCGACTGTCGCTCACTGCGGTTTTGATGTACTGAATCTGATTGAAATACAACAAAGTTTTTCCTTTGTCTGTATTCAGCTGAATGAACTTTTTGGCCGCATCCGGTTTATGAAACCGTTCAAAAGCTTTTGAAATCGCTTTTTGCAGACGTTCCAGTTTTACCGGTTTTGTAATATAATCGACTGCATCAATATTAAAAGCATCTGCCGCATATTCCTTATAGGCCGTACAGAAAATAACCAATTTATTATCGAGCATTTCTGCCAGATGAAGTCCGTCAATTCCGGGCATTTCGATATCTGATATTAGCAAATCAAAATCGAGATTTGGAATATCAGCAAGGAGTTTTTCCGGATTATTAAACGTTTTTACGATTTCCACTTCAGGAATTTGCTCGCAAAGCATTTTCAGATACGTTAATCCCGGCAGCTCATCGTCCAGAAGCAAGCATTTCAGTTTTGTATTCAAGTAAGTCTATTTTTAGATGGGCTATGTAAATATCGTTTTCTACAAACCTTTCCAGTTTGAAGTTATTTTTATAAATAATTCGCAAGCGGTGTTCTAAAGTGGCGTGGCCAAAACCGCTGCGTTCTTTTTTTAATACTTTTTTGTCGGAAATTTTATTCGAAACGGTCATAAAAAAAGCATTGTCCCTAAATTCAAAAACAACCGAGATAAAGGCATCTGCACTTTGCAAATCCGCATGTTTAAAGGCATTTTCGATTAGATCAATAGAAATCAGCGGTGCGAGCAACGGCTGTTCATACAGTTTGTCTTCCTTATTGATATTGGTTTTGATCTTCAGCTCAAAAAGCGGACTGATTTTGATTTTATTGATTTCGATTAAATTCAGCGCAAAATCAATTTCTTCTTTTGCCGTCACAAACTTCTTTTTGCTTTCGTACAAAATATAGTCCAGCACATTGGCTAGTTTATCCAGCGCAAAATAGGTTTGATACGCGTGGGACTGAATTGAATTCAGGATGTTTTTAAACAAATGCGGATTCAGTTTTGACTCCAGCGTTTCCAGCTGCAAATCATTCACTTTCATTTCGAGTGCATAAAAACTCTTTTCGGCATCATCTTTTGCTTTTTTGAATTGCAGCAGTTGATACATCAAAAAGCAGATAATGACAATCAGCAATAAAAGAATTGCGAGAAATATAAATGTGATAGTGTTGTTTTCCTGCATTGTTATTTAAAGTTTAAATGTTTTTTCGCCACGAATTGCACGAATTACACAAATTTAAAATCCCACTGTCTGCCTAAATCCGCGTAATCTGCAAAATCTGCGGGAACTTTTTGGCCACGGATTAAAATAATTTTATAATCTGTGTAAATCAGTATAAGCCATAAAATCCGTGACCTATAATTTAATGACTGGACACAAACTTCAACCCGATAATCGAAGCAATTAAAGTCGAAAGAAAAAAGATTCTCCAGAAAGTTGCCGGTTCTTTAAAAACCAGAACACCAACCAAAACAGTTCCCACAG
Organism: Flavobacterium sp. ENC; assembly: GCF_020991415.1. Classification (GTDB taxonomy): domain Bacteria; phylum Bacteroidota; class Bacteroidia; order Flavobacteriales; family Flavobacteriaceae; genus Flavobacterium. Next base: position 108,872 of record NZ_JAJMOY010000008.1, read on the forward strand.
CGCCTATTCCTGTCCATACGGCATAGGCTGTACCAATAGGCAAAATCTGAGTCGCTTTGTAGAGCAAAATCATGCTGATCGAAAGACAGATAAAAAACCCTGCCATCCAATAGGTCGAGATAATTCCCGTGGTTTCTTTGGCTTTTCCCAGGCAGGATGCAAATCCAACTTCGAAAAGTCCGGCAATAATCAATAAAATCCAGTTCATTTTCGTTTCCTTTTTTAAATTTGAATACAAATATGAGAAAAGCCCGTGGAGAAACCATCAAAAGAAAGCAATATTATCACAAAAGCGATATCGTGATTTGTGTTAACAAAAAGTAAAAACGAGTTCGAATAATTATGATTTAGAGCACTTTTCACTACATTTGCAACCATTTTTAAAGATTTTATGAAAAACACAGTTCAAGTTGGATTTTGGGAAAAAATAGCCCGAATCATACTTAAAAACAGAATAACAATTCTGATTGTCCTTGCTGCCTTAACCATATTCCTTGCTTTCCAATGGAAAAACCTTGCTATGACTTATACCGAAGCCAATTTGCTTCCTAAAGATCATATTGCAAATAAAGACTATCAAAAGTTTTTAGATAAGTTTGGTGAAGAAGGGAATCTTGTTGTGATTGGTTTTAAGGATCCGAACTTTTTTACACCAAAAAATTACGCTGCCTGGAATGAACTGATGACCGGTTTAAAAAATTCAAAAGAAGTTGATCTGGTCGTTTCATTAAATGATTTAAAGAAATTAGAAAAAGATACGGTTAATGAAAAATTCGTTCTGTCGCCTTTTATTAATCAGAGTAAAACGCACGATCCGGCTTATTTAAAAAGCGTTCAGTACGACCTGTTTCACAATCTGCCTTTTTACGAAGGATTATTGTTTAACAAAGAAAGCGGCAGTGTGCGCTCTGCAGTTTACATCAACAAAGCATTGGTAAACACTGCGGAAAGAAAGACTTTTATCCTTGAAAATTTAGTTCCGAAAATCGATAAATTCGAAAAAACCACCGGAGTTGATCTTCGTGTTTCCGGAATGCCCTACATCAGAACGATCAATGCCGATAATATGAAAGGCGAAATTGGGCTTTTTATCGGAGCGGCTTTGTTTACGGTTTCTTTGATTTTCTTTTTCTTTTTCCGTTCCTTCAGAGCAACATTTATTTCGATTTGTATCTTAATAGTTGGGGTGATCTGGTCGTTCGGGACTTTAGGATTGTTTCATTATAAAATCACGGTTTTAACGGCTATTATTCCGCCATTGATTATTGTAATCGGAATTACGAACTGTATTTTCCTGATCAATAAGTATCAGCAGGAAATCAAATTGCACAGTAATCAGGCAAAAGCGCTGCAGCGTATTATTTCTAAAATTGGTGTTTCGACTTTAATGACGAATTTAACAACTGCCATTGGTTTTGCAACTTTTATGATCACGGGTAATGATTTGCTTTTTGAATTTGGTCTGGTGACTTCTATCAATGTGATTTCGGTTTATTTACTGACCCTTTTGATTGTGCCGATTGTATACAGTTTTATGTCAATGCCAAATGAAAAACATTTATATCATTTGACCAAAACCTACATTTCGACCTTGCTTGACTTTGTTGAAAATGTGGTAAAAAACAAAAGAAAAGTTATTTATACGATTTACGGATTACTTTTGGTTTTCAGTGTTATTGGGGTTTCCCAAATGAAAGTTTCCGGGAGTCTGATTGGTGAAATGCCAAAAAGCGCTTCGTTTTTTAAAGATATTTTATTCTACGAAAAAGAATTCAACGGCGTTATGCCGCTCGAAATAATGATCGACACCAAACACAAAAAAGGGGTGATGAAATTATCGACGATGCGCAAAATGGATGAGCTGCAAAACACTATTGCCTCCATGCCGGAATTATCAAAACCGGTTTCTGTAGTGAATCTGGTTAAATATTCGAAACAGGCTTTTTATAACGGAAATCCGGAATATTACCAATTACCGACTTCGCAGGAACAGACTTTTATTTTATCGTATGCTAAAAATGCGACTAAAAACAGTAAGGACAATTTAATGAAAAGCTATGTGGATTCGACAGGACAATACGCCCGAATCACGACTTTCATGAGAGATATTGGTACGGATGAAATGGCGAAAGTGGAGAAAAAACTGCACGCAAAAATCGATGAAATTTTCCCTTCCGACCGTTATGAAGTTACCGTTACCGGAAAAGCTCTGGTGTTCCAGAAAGGAACCTCGTATCTGGTAGACAACTTAATCGAATCGTTGATTTTTGCCATTTTGGTCATTGCAGCTTTGATGTTGTATTTATTCCGTTCGTTTAAAATGGTTTTTGCTTCGGTTATTACGAATGTTTTACCGCTTTGTATTACTTCGGGATTAATGGGTTATTTCGGAATTCCGTTGAAACCATCTACAATTTTGGTCTTTAGTATTGCGTTTGGAATTTCGGTTGATAATGCGATTCAGTTTATGGCGAAATACAAGCATGATCTATTGCAGAACAACGGAAAAGTCAAGAAATCTGTTTTCAGTGCTTTAAGAGAAACCGGAATCAGTACTTTTTATACTTCGGTAGTTTTGATATTGGGTTTTGCTACTTTTACGCTTTCCAGCTTCAGCGGCACCATTGCCCTTGGAGGATTAATTTCCTGTACTTTGGCATTTGCGATGTTTGCAAATCTATTGGTTTTACCGGCTTTGGTTTTGACTTTTGAGAAGAAGAAAGCTAAAAAAGAGGATTTGGAAAATTTGGAGGGGTAATGTTTTTTTTGCCACGAATTGCACGAATGAGCACGAATTTAAAAGTAATGGGAGAAATCGAAATCTACTCGAGTAAGAAAAAATCGTTCTTATTATTAATTGGTTCTTTTCTATTTGTTGTCGGAGGAATATGGATGTTCATGAATGCTGAAAATTTGACTGGTTTTCGAACAAGAAGTCCAATTTTAGTAAAAGGTATTGGAATTATTTCTGTTTTATTTTTTGGTGTAGGTTTTTATCTTTCAATCAAACAATTAGTAAAAAACAAACTTTTTCTAATTATTGATAAAAGTGGAATTAATGTTAGCCCTAATAAGAATCCATCAAATTTGATAAAATGGAACAATATTGAAGGATTTTCGGAACTAAAAATACAAAACCAAAAAATGGTACTTATTAATGTAAATAATCCTGATTATTGGATTGAAAATGAAAAAAATCAAATTAGAAAAAAAATAATCCAATTTAATTTTAATAATTATGGTTCGCCATTCTTGCTTTCTGCAATTTCGATGCAAATAAATCATGAGCAGCTTGTGAAATTGTTAAATGAAAGTGCCGATCGATATAAAAATTTGACTTAAGAATTCACATATAGTTTGTCATTTCGACGAAGGAGAAATCACACTGGTGCATCCACGATCGTTGCTCTCGGAATGTGATTTCTCCTTCGTCGAAATGACACAACAGAGCTCTATGAAAACCAGAGCCCTAGCCCCGATAGCAGCGGTATCCTTTTTCTGGCTCCTTTAGACAGAAAAAGATACAAGCGTATAGCGGGAAATAGCTTCTAATTTTAATTTTTATCGTTTATATTTGCAGTATTACACAACAAATAATTTAATTTCAACCTTATATATAAAATGAAACACACAAAAGTTAAAGACTTATTAAACAGTACTACTACGCTTCAGGAAGTTAATGCAAAAGGATGGGTGAGAACTTTTAGAAATAATCAGTTCATCGCGCTAAACGACGGTTCTACCATTAATAATATACAATGTGTTGTTGATTTTGAAAATACAGCGGAAGAAACTTTAAAGAGAATCACAACCGGAGCTGCCGTTTCTGTCATTGGAACTTTGGTAGAAAGCAAAGGCGCTGGTCAGAAATATGAAATTCAGGTTCAAAAACTGGAAATTTTAGGAGATTCGGATGCGGAGAAATTCCCAATGCAGCCTAAAAAACATTCCCTTGAGTTTTTACGTGAGAATGCACATTTACGTGTGCGTACGAATGCTTTTGGTGCGATTATGCGTGTGCGTTCGGTATTGTCATTTGCGGTGCACAAGTATTTCCAGGAAGAAGGTTTCGTATATGTAAATACGCCAATCATTACCGGTTCTGATGCGGAAGGTGCAGGAGAAATGTTTAAAGTGACCGCTTTACCATTTGACAACACGCCAAGAACAGAAGACGGAAAAGTAAATTATAAAGAAGATTTCTTCGGAAAAGAAACAAACCTGACCGTTTCAGGACAGTTGGAAGGGGAAACTTTCGCTATGGCTTTGGGACAGATTTATACATTTGGACCAACTTTCAGAGCAGAGAATTCAAACACTTCCCGCCACTTGGCAGAGTTCTGGATGATCGAGCCGGAAGTGGCGTTCAATGATCTGGATGACAATATGGATCTGGCTGAAGATTTTATTCAGTACGTAATCAAATATGCTTTGGACAATTGCGGTGATGATTTGAAATTTCTGGAGGGAAGACTTTTAGAAGAAGAAAAATCAAAACCACAGGCTGACAGAAGCGAAATGCCATTGCTGGAAAAACTGAACTTTGTTCTGGAGAACAACTTCAAACGCGTTTCTTATACGGAAGCTATTGACATTTTGAGAGAGTCCACTCCAAACAAAAAGAAAAAATTCAACTATATTATTAACGAATGGGGCGCTGATTTACAATCAGAACACGAACGTTTCCTGGTTGAGAAGCACTTTAAATGTCCTGTAATTTTATACGATTACCCGGCCAACATCAAAGCGTTTTATATGCGTTTGAACGACAACACTGAACCCGGAAGAGAAACAGTTCGTGCGATGGATATCCTTTTCCCGGGAATTGGAGAAATCGTAGGTGGTTCTGAAAGAGAAGAGCGTTACGATGTTTTAATTGAAAAAATGAAAGCCCTGGAAATTGACGAAGAAGAATTATCCTGGTATTTAGACACCAGAAGATTCGGATCGGCAACCCACGCAGGTTTCGGACTTGGATTTGAGCGTCTGGTATTGTTTGTAACAGGAATGACAAACATCAGAGACGTAATTCCTTTCCCGAGAACTCCGGGGAATGCAGAGTTTTAAAAAAAAGTTATAAAATTTGTTTCAGGTTTCAAGTTTCAGGTTGTTGGACGTTCAGCAAATCTGAAACCTGAAACTTGAAACTTTTAACAAATATCAATGCTAAAGCAATTTTTAAATTTAAAATTATCCCAAAAATTATCTCCACAGCAAATTCAGCTGATGAAGTTAATTCAATTGCCTACGCAAGCTTTTGAACAACGTTTATTAGAAGAAATGAACGAAAATCCGGCCTTAGAAGCAGGAAAAGAAGACGAATACGAAGCCGATGAATTTGCAAATGAAGAATACGATGATTATGACGATGCAGAATCGGACAGAATTGAAGCAGACGACATTAATATAGATGAATACCTAAGCGACGACGATACTCCTGATTATAAAACGCAGGTTAACAATTACGGGGACGAAGAAGAACGCGAAACGCCATTTGCTTCTCCGATCAGTTTTCATCAGGATTTAATCAATCAGCTGAATACTTTTATTCTGAATGATGAAGAGCGCGAAATCGCTGAATTCTTAGTAGGAAGTATCGATGATATGGGATATATCCGCAGAAGTGTGGCCGATATTGTAGATGATATGGCTTTTACGCAGGGCATCTACACCGATGAAGCAATGGTTGAAAAAATGCTGCATGTGATTCACGAGCTGGAGCCTTCGGGAGTCGGGGCACGTGATTTACAGGAATGTTTATTGCTGCAGCTAAAGCACAAAACACCAAGCGAATATGTGGATTTGGCGATTGACATTATCGAAAATCAGTTTGATGCTTTCACCAAAAAACATTACGATAAATTATTACAGAAATACAGTGTTTCCAACGAACAGCTTAAAAAAGCAATTCACGAAATCGAAAGGCTAAATCCGAAACCGGGAGGATCTTACACCGGAAACAATAAAGTTACAGAGAATGTTGTTCCGGATTTTGCGATCCGGATTACAGATGGTGAGCTGGAACTGACCTTAAACGGAAGAAATGCCCCTTCCCTGCACGTTTCTAAGGATTATCAGGAAATGATGCAGACATATAAAGATTCCCGCGATAAATCGACTGCCCAAAAAGATGCCGTTCAGTTTATCAAACAAAAACTGGATTCTGCCAAATGGTTTATCGACGCGATAAGACAGCGTCAGGAAACGCTTTTTGTCACCATGAATGCGATTATGCATTATCAGGAAGAATATTTCCTGGACGGCGACGAAACGAAGCTAAAACCAATGATACTAAAAGATATTGCCGATATGGTTGGACTGGATATTTCGACGATTTCCCGTGTGGCCAACAGCAAGTTTGTAGAAACACCCTACGGAACAAAACTAATCAAGGAATTCTTCTCCGAAGCCATGAAGAATGATCAGGGCGAAGATGTTTCGACTTTAGAGATCAAAAAAATACTTCAGAATACAATTGAAGAAGAAGATAAAAAGAAACCACTTCCGGACGATCAGCTGGCTGATATCCTAAAAGAAAAAGGGTATCCGATTGCCAGAAGAACAATCGCCAAATACCGCGAACAGCTTGACATTCCGGTAGCAAGGATGAGGAAAAAGATTTAGATCTCTCTCTTTTAACTTTTACAGCAAACCCGACAGGTTTTAAAACCTGTCGGGTTTTGTTTTATTATTCAAAGTCTAAAAAAACTACCAATGCTGTTCGGCTGAGCGGAGCCGAAGCCTTTTTCTGGTAACCGAACCTTCGACTTCGCTCAGGTGACAGTAGTTTTCAAAAACAACAAACCCGACAGGTTTTGGGAACCTGTCGGGTTTTGTTTTACTATTCAAAGTCTAAAAAAATCACTATTGCTGTCCGGCTGAGCGAAGTCGAAGCCTTTTTCTGGTAACCGAACCTTCGACTTCGCTCAGGGCGACAGTAGTTTTCAAAAATAACAAACCCGACAGGTTTTAAAACCTGTCGGGTTTTGTTTTACTATTCAAAGTCTAAAAAAAACATTATTGCTGTCCGGCTGAGCGGAGTCGAAGCCTTTTTCTGGTAACCGAACCTTCGACTTCGCTCAGGGTGATAGTAGTTTTCAAAAATAACAAACCCGACAGGTTTTGGGAACCTGTCGGGTTTACTATTTTAACTGATAAATATTTGATTACTTATACTGATCCGGTGCTATTGTAATTTTAAACAGAAAGACTTTATTTTTATCACTGTAACTGTAAAACAAGGCGAAATCGTTGTCCCTAAAAGCCTGAAGACCGGGATTTGCTTTTGCGGTACTCACCAGACTCTTTTCAATTTCTTTTTGTATCACACTTATATCTGCCGTTTTCTTTTCTACGTGCAGTAAGGTTAAATTATACTGGGCCGCTTTCTTTTCCGGTAAACTTACACTGTCCAGGCGAATACCTTTCTGAATTAGTAAAGGACAATTTTTATTGTACTTCGTTACCAGTTCCGTTATTTCACTATTTAAAGCATCAGTACTCTGATAGAAATAAAACTGAGCCACAACCACTAAAATCACTGCAATTCCGATTGCAACTAATAACCGTATATTCTGTTTTCTTTTATTTTCTTTTTCCTGCATTTTTTATTTTAGCTTAAATATTATTTATAAAATCAGGAGACAAATCTATTTTTCCTGATTTTTTTTCATGGCATTGTAATACGCTGCACGGCTAAGCGGCTCATATTCTTCTGTTTCTCCCAGCATAACCAATTTATCGTTATCGGTTTTTCTGAAACTGTAATTGGCTAAGTTTCCGGTTCTGGTGCAAACCGCATGAACTTTGGTCACATATTCGGCAGTTGCCATAAGTGCCGGCATCGGGCCAAAGGGGTTTCCTTTAAAATCCATATCCAGTCCCGCGACAATTACCCGAATTCCCTGATTGGCCAAATCGTTACAAACGGTAACAATTTCATCATCAAAAAACTGTGCTTCATCAATCCCAATTACATCGCAGCCTTGTGCCAAAATAGCAATATTGGCAGCGGCAGGCACCGGAGTGGAGCGAATTTCGTTGGCATCGTGAGATACCACCATTTCGTCATGATAGCGGGTATCAATAGCGGGTTTAAAAATTTCGACTTTTTGTTTGGCAAATTGAGCGCGTTTTAATCTGCGGATTAACTCCTCGGTTTTACCCGAAAACATTGATCCACAAATAACTTCAATCCAACCAAACTGTTCTTTGTGATTTACTGTATTTTCGAGAAACATTTTGTATTTTTCTACCTTTAAAAATGAATAGTTTTTATTACTTTGTACTGGTAATAAATTAACGTAAAAATTTGATGTTTTACATTTTTTCAAAAGTAGAAAAATTTTATCGAAATCGAAGATTCGCCAACCGTTATTAACAGAAATAAAAATAATAACAGGCAAATTTCCTTTAGAAATTAAAGACATTCAAAAAAATTACAAAATATCCTAAAGTACCGTATTCACTATAATTTCAACAGTTATGAAAAAAAAATTGGAAGCCGATTTAATCAGCATTGCACATCGAATTTTAAAATTAAAAAATAAATCCGATATCAATCAATTGTATCTTGAAACACAGAAATTATATGAGAAACTGGCCGTTTTGAAATTTGTGGATGAAAATTTTGACACTTTAAAACCAACAATTGGCCGCAGTGAAATCGAATCCACGATAGAAACTGTTTTCGAAAAAGAAGAAACAACTATTCCGGCTACAATTACAGCGGAAGAAGAAATCCCTGCTCCGGTTGCAGAAACGGCAACTGAAACAACACCGGAACCTGAGGTTATTGAAGAAACAAAAGAAGAAATAGTTGCAGAAACCGCCGAAGAAATACTTCCGGAACCAGTTGTCGAAACTGTGGAAGAATCTGTTGAAGAACCTGCCGCAGCAATCGAAGAACCGGTTACCGAAGATGAAAAAAAACCTGAAACAACTGAAGAGCTTTCTTTTAGAACGGTAAACGATTTAAAACCAATTCCAGATTTCAAACCCTCGTTTGAATTGGAAACAGAAGAAAAAATAGAAGAAGAACCGAAAGCTGAAGCTCCTGCCAAATCAGATGCGGTTCACATTTCGTTTGAAGATATACTGGGTGTTAATTACGCTGATGCCCAATTTGTAAAAGTAGACAGTTTTGAAAATGTTACCTCTACTCCGCCTACGGCAACAAACGAATTTAAGGAAGCCGAAGTAAAAACGGCCATTCTGGAAGCTTCAAAACCGAAAGCAGTTCCCTTAAACGAAAAACTGGGAAAAGGTTTTCATATCGATTTGAATGACAGGATCGCCTTTACCAAAAACCTTTTCGGAAACAGTACCGAAGATTACAGCCGCGTTTTAAATCAGTTACTGACTTTTGATTCTTACCATGAAGCTATTGATTTTATAGACAATATGGTAAAACCGGATTACAACAATTGGGAAGGAAAAGACGATTATGCACAACGTTTTCTGGAAATCGTAGAAAAGAAATTCTCATAAAAGTAAAACACAGATCACTTCATTTGTTCGCTGTCGCCCGGTCACGAATTTATTCGTTTGAACTTTTCCAAAACAGCTGCAATCTGTGAATTTGTGAAATTCGTTTTATAATATAAAAAACTATGTCAAAATTATATATCGTTCCAACACCAATAGGCAATCTTGAAGACATGACTTTTCGTGCCATCCGCATCCTGAAAGAAGTGGATTTGATTTTAGCCGAAGATACCCGAACGAGTGGCAAGCTCTTAAAGCATTTTGAAATTGGCACACACATGTACAGCCATCACATGCACAATGAGCACAAAACGACCGAAAATCTGATTGCCCGTTTAAAAGCCGGCGAAACCATCGCACTAATTTCTGATGCCGGAACTCCCGCCATTTCAGATCCGGGCTTTTTACTGACCCGTGCCTGTGTTGAGAATAAAATAGAAGTGGAATGTTTACCCGGTGCAACCGCATTTGTTCCTGCTTTGGTCAACAGCGGACTGCCCAATGACCGGTTTATTTTTGAAGGTTTTCTTCCGGAGAAAAAAGGGCGTCAAACCCGATTTTTAGCACTTGCCGAAGAAACCAGAACGATGATCCTGTATGTTTCCCCACATAAGTTGCTAAAAACTTTGGTCGAATTTGTGACGTATTTCGGCGAGGACAGACAGATTTGTGTTTGCAGGGAATTATCAAAGTTACACGAAGAAAATGTACGCGGAACCGCCAAAGAAGTTTTAGCCCACTTTGAAAAAACAGCCCCACGCGGTGAAATTGTCGTAGTGGTTGCCGGAAAAACCATAACAAAAGAACCTAAGAAAAGTAAGTTTTCTAAGGATGAAAAAGAAGAAGAAGATTAAATTATTGATGCCACAAATTTTACAAATCAATAAAAAATAGTTTGCCACGAATTACACAAATTCCCACTAATTAAATTCGCGATAATTGGTGCAATTCGTGGCAAAAAAAGCCTAACAATTATGAGCATACAAGCCTTTTTAGAAAAATTAAAACAAACTCCGACTGCAATTGCTTTTAGTGAAACCATTGCAACTGTAGAAGAAAATTACAACTTTACTCCAACCGCTTTTCAAAACGGAACACAGCACAATGCTGCCGGAGAGAATTCAGGCTCGTGTAAAGTATTTGCTTTTGCTCAATTGCAAAACTTAACCAAAGACGAAACCTTAGCCTGTTTCGGAGCTTATTACTTTGATGAAGTTTTAGGAGATCCAGATGGAACCAACCATCAAAACATTCGGAATTTCATCAACACAGGCTGGGACGGAATTCAATTTGATGGGAATGCTTTGGAGTTAAAATAAAATGCTAATACCTTTTAAAAGTTACTAATGAAAGAAAGATTAGAAGAAATCCCGGTGATACTATTTCTAATTATAGTTGCAATTCCTTTATCTCTATTATTTCTTCCTATAATTTTTATTTATTTAGTCTTTGATTTTTTTCAAAGAAAGCGATTCAAAAAAAGATATAGTAATTATTTATTATCCATTGAAGGAAAAAAATTCTTTTGCTATACGAATCGAAAAAACAGTCATCACTATATTGAAAAAAATATAATACCAAATCTTTCAGGTGACGTTGAATGTGTTTTTCTGGAAGGTAAAAATTTAAAAACCGAATACATTCAGGAATACATTTCTCATATGCTGGCTGCCATTTCTGATCGAAAAGGTTTTCCATACGTAATAAAAATCAACAATGGAAAAGCACTGGGCAAATCGATGAATAATGAATTTTATACTTTCAAAAGTCAAAATAAAAGCCCCGAAGATTTACTAATTTTAATAAACAGCAGTTTTGATAATCTAAAATCATCACTCTAAAAATCTACAATAAAAAAATGCGTTGGACATTAAAACCAAAACCTTCTGAAGATAAAATTAAACATTTGGCTCAGGCCCTGAATGTAGAGGATTTTGTAGCAACACTTTTGATTCAGCGTGGCATTGAAACATTTGAAGCTGCCCGCGATTTCTTCCGCCCTTCATTAGAACACCTGCATGATCCGTTCCTAATGAAAGACATGGACAAAGCCGTTGCCCGAATAGAATCGGCCATCGAAAACCAGGAAAACATATTGGTTTTCGGCGATTACGATGTCGACGGAACAACAGCTGTATCTTTGGTTTCTTCTTATTTAAAATCACATTATCCGAATATTGCAACTTACATTCCGGATCGTTATGACGAAGGTTACGGAATTTCTTTTAAAGGAATTGACTTCGCAGACGATAACGGATTTTCCTTAATTATCGCGCTTGACTGTGGTATCAAATCCATCGATCATATCGCTTACGCCAAAGAAAAAAACATCGATTTTATCATTTGCGATCACCACAGGCCGGGAGAATTTCTTCCTGATGCTGTTGCGATCCTGGACCCTAAGAGAGAAGACTGCTCTTATCCGTATGACGAGTTATGCGGTTGTGGGGTTGGCTTTAAACTGATTCAGGCTTTAGGAAAAAACAGAGGTGAAAGCACAGTAGATTTAGTTCCGTATCTTGATTTGGTGGCCACGGCAATTGCGGCAGATATCGTTCCGATTACAGGCGAAAACAGAGTATTAGCTTATTTTGGATTACAGGTGATCAACAGTGATCCGAGACCGGGAATTAAAGCTTTGGTACATCAGATAAAAAAGAAAGTCTTAGATATCAGCGATGTTGTTTTTATTATTTCGCCGCGAATAAATGCAGCCGGAAGAATCAAACACGGCAATCACGCGGTTGAATTACTCACCGAATTTGATTTTGAGCAGGCACAGCAATTTGCCTCGGAAATTGAGCAATATAATGCTGACCGTAAAGATTTAGATAAAAAAATTACCAAGGAGGCTTTTCAGCAGATTATAACAAACAACGAAGAAGAAAGATTTTCTACCGTTGTTTTTCAGGAAGACTGGCACAAAGGTGTGATCGGAATCGTAGCTTCAAGATTAATTGAAACGTATTATCGTCCGACATTGGTTTTTACTAAAAGCGGTGACAAATATGCCGCTTCTGCAAGATCTGTAAAAGGTTTTGATGTGTACAATGCACTTGATGCCTGCGCCCATCATCTGGAGCAATTTGGAGGTCACATGTATGCCGCGGGAATGACCTTAAAAGCAGAAAACTACAAACCTTTTAAAGAAGCTTTTGAACAACAGGTTTCAGAAACTATCCTACCGGAAATGCGAACCCCGGAAATCGAGATTGATGCCGAAATAAACTTCAGAGATATCACACCAAAACTGATACGGATTTTAAAACAATTCGAACCTTTTGGCCCGCAAAACATGACGCCTGTTTTTATGACATCAGAGGTAACAGACACAGGTTATGCCAAAACCCTGGGTGCAGATGAAGAACACCTGAGGCTTTTCGTCAAACAGCCTGAAAGTACAGACGGAATTGCAGCCATTGGTTTCGGACTCGGAAAAAAAATAGATATTACAAAAAATCAAAAACCTTTTCAGCTCGCCTATTGCATTGCTGAAAACGAGTGGAACAATACCGTTTCTACTCAGCTTATGCTAAAAGATATCAGAACAAATGACAGATAAAGTAAAAAAAGCCGATCCGTATCAGGCACTTCGTTACAGAGAATTTAATGTGTTTTTGTTATTGCGTTTTGCCATGGTTTTTGCGTGGTCGATGCAGTTTATTGTAATTGAATGGGAAGTGTACAGCTTAACCAAAAACCCGCTTTCTTTAGGAATCATTGGTTTAATGGAAGTTATCCCTGCCGTTTCGATGGCTTTATTTGCCGGACACATTGTCGATCAGAGAGAGAAAAAAGGATTACTGGTAAAATGTATTCTGGGATTTTCGGTAATTAGTTTTGGATTGTTTTTATTGACGTGGCCAAAAATTGTAGGCGAATGGTCCCCAACTGTTATTTTATATTCTATTTACTTTCTAGTCTTTTTAGGCGGATTGGTTCGTGCTTTTTTAGGCCCGACTATTTTTTCGCTGTTGTCGTTAATTGTTCCGAAGAAAGTTTATCCGAATGCCGCTACCTGGAGCAGTTCGGTCTGGCAGATTGGTTCGGTTTTAGGACCTGCTGTTGCCGGTTTTTCAATTAACTGGATGGGGGTTCACTGGTCTATGTGTCTCGTGGTTGGCTTTTCTGTCTTTTCCTTAATGGCTTTATCTCAAATAGAGAAAAAACCAATTCTGAATCCTAAGATTGGCGAACCGGTTATGGAAAGTTTAAAAGAAGGAATCAAATTTGTATTCAACAATAAAACCATTTTGGGTGTACTTTCCCTTGATATGGTGGCAGTTCTTTTTGGAGGAGCGGTAGCTTTATTACCTGTCTTTGCACAGGATATTTTAAAAGTCGGACCGGAAGGTTTTGGGGTTTTAAGAGCTGCTCCGGCCATTGGTGCTTTTATTACCATGCTAATTTCGGCTTACGTCCCATTGTATAAGAAAGCCGGAATGAAACTTCTGGTTGCCATTTTTGTTTTCGGATTGTGTATTATCTTATTTGGTATTTCGACTCTTTTCTGGCTTTCTGTTGTGGCTTTATTCCTGAGCGGTGTTGCCGACGGAATTTCTGTTGTCATCCGCCAGACTATTTTACAGCTTAAAACGCCCGATCATATGCGCGGAAGGGTTGCGGCCGTAAACTCCATGTTCGTTGGTTCCTCAAACGAATTAGGGGCTTTTGAAAGCGGTTTAACAGCCAAACTGATGGGAACTGTAACTTCTGTTGTTTTCGGAGGAAGCATGACGCTTTTAACGGTTCTTGGATTCGGAATAAAATCTCCTACTTTCAGAAACTTAGACCTTCGAAAAGATATGGAAGACCATCAGAATATGGAGTAAAAATTTCTTGTACCATAGAAATTCCAAACTTTTAAATTGCTTCGCCTATTCGCTATCGCTCGGGTCCAAATTCCAATATTCTTTAACTGAAAATTTTCAATCTTTTATGAATTTTTTATTTAGAATTAATATAAATAATATTTATATTTGTTGAAATAAAAGATTTACGATGAGAGAAATTGAACAAATTTACCACAACAATTTTGGAATAGCCTTTTACTGGAAAAAGGGAAAAGAAGTTATCTCAGAGAAAGTACAGTTAGTTTTTAAAGAAACCGGTTTCTATTTTACAGTGGCAGAACTGAATCAATTCTGCGACTTGATTGAAAACAGTCTTATTGAAAATGCGTGTTGTGATGCATGTGAATTAAAAAACTCCTGTCATAAATTTTTGCTCAAAACACCTTGTGCCGCGATTGATTTAGCGGTTTCGATGAAAGAATTAAAATCCATTAAAGATTTAGTCGAAGGTTCTTTATTCAAAATTGAACTGGAAGAGTATGTTTACGGCGTCGGCCTAAACTAAGAAGCATTCTAATATTATTTAACAGTTATTTTTCATTAAAGAAATATATTTTAGATTTAAACTAAAAAAAGTATATTTACTACAATGAAAAAAATAAGGTTTCTTTTTGCCCTAGTTGTTTTGGCGGTTCTGCTGACAAACTGCACCAACAAATCTGACGAATACATTGATCCGCGCGGAACCGATTATGCCGGTTCGGAAAGCTGCATTCAATGTCATCAGACGCAATATGAATCTGCTTTTCACAGTTCCCATTTTAAAGCTTCCGCTCCCGCAACCAAAGAAAATATCCTGGGACATTTTACCAATGGCAAAAATACATTCGTTTATGACAAAGACACTAAGCTTGTCATGGAAGAACGTAACGACAGTCTTTATCAGGTTGTATACAAAAATGGAAAGGAAGTTAAGGCTTATCCTTTTGAAATTCTTTTCGGAACCAAACATGCCCAGACGAGTGCGTACTGGAAAAATCATTTTACTTACGAACTGCCTGTTTCTTACTACAAATCAATCAACAGCTGGGCGACAAGTCCCGGATATTCCGCTACAATTCCCAATTTTGAGAGAGAAATTGACAAGGAATGTTTTGCCTGCCATAGTTCTAATATTGCAAGCCGATATGTTACAACAAGTTCTGACAGTATTACTTTTATGACCATGGAAGTGGAAGAATTCATGAATAAAAAAACAATGCTGTACGGAATAGATTGCGAGCGTTGCCACGGACCTGCCAAAAAACACGTTCAGACGCATTTAAAGTTTCCGGATTTAAAAATCGCCCAGGACATTGTCGCATTCAAAAACTTAAACAGACAGCAAAAAATAGATGCCTGCGCTTTATGCCATTCGGGAAATGCTAAGATGAAACTAAAATCACGATTTAAGTTCAGACCAGGAGAGAAACTTACCGATTATTTCATGGAGAGATCGGGTACACCGGATACCGTAAATTATGATGTTCATGGCAATCAAATGGGGCTGCTGTCGCAAAGTAAATGTTTCAAAAAAAGCCCGACTATGGATTGCATGTCCTGTCATAATCCGCATCAGGATGCCTCGCAAAACCTTGGCTCTTATTCTAAAATCTGCATGAGCTGCCATCAGCAAACCAAACACAAAGCAGCAACTGTAAAAACACTTTCGAAAACAATGCTGGCGAATAATTGTGTGGAATGCCATATGCCGAAACAGGATTCGAAAGCTATTTATTTTCAGCAATCCAATAAGGCTCCGATTACCAGTTATTCTTTAAGAACACATAAAATCGGAATTTATCCTGCAGTCAAAAAGTAGTTATTTTTCGAATTTCTGAAGCTCAAAAGTTTCGCCATCAAAAACACCATAGGTAAAATATCCAATCCAGTCACCCAGATTTACATAATTGGAATTTTCCCCAACCGGAATAATCATTGGCAAATGACGATGGCCGAAAATAAAGTAATTATAATGTCTGGTTTCAAGCTTACGTTTGGCATATAAAACCAGCCATTCGTTTTCTTCACCCAGGAATTTCACATCTTCATCACCTGAAATCAATTTATTTTTTACCGAAAGATACTGTGCCAGACGAACCCCAACATCAGGATGCAGCCAACGGAAAAGCCATTTGGAAAAAGGATTTGTAAATACTTTTTTCATTCGTTTATAGCCTTTGTCCCCGGGTCCTTTACCGTCTCCGTGGCCAATTAAAAACGTTTTCCCATTAAAGGTGAATTCTTTATTGTCATGATAAACCGGAATATTCAATTCCGTCTGAAAGTAATCACTCATCCACAAATCGTGATTTCCGACAAAAAAATAAATTGGAATTCCGCTATCCCGAATTTCAGCCAGTTTTCCCAAAACGCGTACAAAACCTTTTGGCACTACTGTTTTATATTCAAACCAAAAATCAAACAAATCCCCCAGCAGGAAGATCGCTTCGGCATCCTGTTTGACTTCATCCAGCCACGCTACAAATTTTCGTTCACGCGGCAAACTCAACTCCGGAGTCGGAGCTCCAAAATGCTGATCAGAAGCGAAATATACTTTTTTCATGAATTGTGAATTATGATCGTTTGGAATTTGGAATTTGGAATTTTCTTATTGGAATTTAAACATTATCACTCGCAAACCATTCGGCGAATGAAGATTCTGTTTCCTGAAGTTTAAGGGAAAAAAGTGAAATTCCGGCAGGCAGACGCGCGATGATCCTTTCTGAGAAATCGACTACCATATTTTCGCTTGTTGGCTGATAATCTACTAAAATCACATGATGCCCACGATTTTTCAATTCATTAGCCAGTTCGATATGTGGTGTTGTTTCATTAAAAACAGTCGCATGATCAAACTGATCGACGATTTCTTCCTTTACAATTTTCTTTAGATCCGAAAAATCGATAACCATTCCGTATTTCACATTCGACCGGTCTGTGATTGGTGAGCCAATAACTGTTACCGATAATTTATAACTGTGGCCATGAACGTTTTTACATTTTCCGTCGTAACCGTACAAAGCGTGACCGGTTTCGAAACTAAATTGTTTTGTAATTCTGATATTACTCATCGATTTGAATTTTAGGTTGCAAATTTACAAATTAATAACCGTTTTCATCTCTTTTTTTAGCTTTGTTATCTCTGCCACAGATTTCCCAGATTTAAATGATTAATCCTCCTAATCCTGAAATCTGTGGCAAAAAATTAAACGCATAAAAACATCGGGGCTTATGATGATCACTTTGACAACTTTCAGAAACTGAGACTGAGACTGGGACTGGGACTGAGACTAAAACATTTACTTCTTAAACTGCGTCAAAGCATTTCTGGTAAAATCGGATAAGACCAATTTACCTGTAATGGCGGCACGTTCCAAAAGTAATGAGTCCCAGTTTTCCGTTCCTTCCCAGATGATTTTTTTCATTTCTGATAATGCCTGCGGATTATACGAACTTAATTTTTGGGCAAAATCTTCAACAGCCGAATCAAGTTCATTAGCAGTACAGATGGCGGAGAAAAGTCCGTTTTGTAAGGCCCAGTCAGCCGGTTTCCATTCGTGGGCTGCCAATGTCATTTCGGCCATCGCAGTTTTTCCTATTTTACGCGAAACCGCAGGCTCAATTACAAAAGGTCCTATACCGATTGCCAGTTCAGAAAGTTTTACGGCGCTTTCAGGCGTTGCCAGGGCATAATCGCAGGCAGCTATAATTCCTACGCCTCCGCCAACCGCTTTTCCCTGAACACGGCCAATAATAATTTTCGAACATTTTCGCATCGCGTTTATCAAGTGAGCAAAACCGGAGAAAAACGCTTTGCCCTCTTCCTCATTTTCGACTGCAAGAAGTTCATCAAAAGAAGCGCCTGAACAGAAAACCTTACTTCCTTCACTTTGCAGGACAACGACGGAAACCTTGTCATTACTGCTTAACAGATTAATTTCGGAAGTAAGCCGATCCAATAATTGCCTTGGAAAAGAATTACTGGCCGGGTGACCAAACTGTACCGTTGCAACGGCATTTTGAATAGTAGTCTGCAAAGATCCGCTTTGATATTCTGAACTCATAGAAATAGTTTTTGATCGTAAAGTTACGATTTTGCAACTATTTTCGTCCGAACACGTTTTGAAATTTGTTTTTTGAAAAATAATTGACTTTATTTGCTCTCGCATTGGGGGATTAGCTCATTTGGCTAGAGTGCTTGCCTGGCAGGCAAGAGGTGACCGGTTCGAATCCGGTATTCTCCACATCATTTAAAAAACCCTTGTAAAGCTAGCTTTCACAAGGGTTTTCTTTTTTCTTCCTTTTATTTACAGGCTATCGTTCGTTTGCCGTGTTATCCACATCCGGCTCCTCTTCTTCGTTTTTCTTAAAGTCATTATTTAAGAATGTTGTCAATTTCTTTTTTTCCTTTTGATTTTTCCTAATCATAAATACGACTAAAACAATTAAAACGGCAGCTACAATTCCTATTATTGTCCAATTGATTTCCATAACTTTAATTTTAGATTAAAGATAAAGTATTCTCTGTTGGTGCATATTATGATAAGGTTAAAACTATGCCTACAACCGGACTCCGATTTTTACTATCAAACATTTCACCTCTTTATCCTATCTTAATATACCGGAAAATTTAAAGTTAATTTGAAATTATTACTTATTTAAATTAACAGGCTTTTTACTCCAAAACTGTTTATTGTGTAATATGCACACTATTTAGAAATCAAAAATTACACTATAATTGATAAATTTAACCTAAAATTGACAATTTATTAAAACTTCTATTTGTACTTTTGCAAAAAAATTAGGAGGCATTGTAAGTTATTTTAATTCCTCCCTATTCATTTAAGTAAACATAAAATTGTAATTCGTCTAAAAACATATCTGAAGTAAATCGCAAAACAATCCGGGATCTTCAAAAAATAAAATAGTATCTGTTTTCTGAATTTAAGTATCATTTTTAAATATTTCTGAATTAGTACCCTGAAATTAAAGCATACCACATTCAAATATAAAACAAGTACCAAAGCCATAATCGATATGATTGTGGCTTTTTTATTTCAGTTAATTTCCATACAGCTCCCCTCATTATAAACAAAAGATAGGTTAAGACCGTTATTCTGCTATTTTCTTCTATTGAATAAAAATGCAGTCCAACTGACTTTTCAATTTCACAATCTTATAAGAATAATTTACTGCAAAATTTTCAGGTAACGCCGATCCAAAATATTTATTGTGTAAGACATCCGGAACGCAACATATTCATTATTATTGCATTACAAAAAAACACGTAAGTAAAGCATTACAATATAATGCCATTTTTTATTAATTTATTGAATTAAACACAATAAATCTCACAAGAAACTTGAAATATTTCATGATTTAACAAAAATAAAATGAGGATTTTCTTTGTTAAGAAAAATAAAATTATATTTTTACCGAAAAATTAACAAGTCTTTCCGTGATAAAAAATAAAAGCCGTTTGTTGCTCATTTTCAATTATTTACTAATTTTCTCACTAATATTTTATATTATAATTAGTTCATTTATTTCTAAAACAAAAATTGTTTATGTCAACAACAGCGAATTATTTGATGGCTTTGTAATGACCACTGAATTAAAACGTGTTGGCGAAAAGGAATTTATAACCCGAAAAACGGCTCTTGATAATTTATATTCCAAAATACAATCACAATCTATTTCTGCATCGCAAAAAGAAGCTTTAATGGCTGAGTTTATTAAAGGAAAGGAAGAACTTCAACAATTCAACCAGGATTTTGCTTCCAATGAATCCGCCAAAATCTGGTCCAGAATACACAGCTATACGGAAGATTTCTGCAAAGAGAACAATTACCAGTTAATCTTAGGGTCTGAAAACAAAACGAATGTTTTATACGCAGACGAAAAACTCACTGTAACCAAAGAATTACTTACATACATAAACAAGAGATATGAAGGACTTAAATAAGTTGTTTTGTATCCTTTTCGTTTTTTTATGTATTTCCTGCAAAAAAGAGACTAAGGAAGATACGAGAGAATCAGAAATCCGCGATCGCTATTTTAACTTAGAAAAAATAGGGTGGAAATCCCGTGCCTACACCCAGAAGGTAGATGATATCGGTTTCATCGCAACCGAAGTACCTATTCAATATTACCTGCTAAAAGATCTCGGAACCGAAAACCTGATTTCGGTAGACTCCCTGTATGAAGCAAACAAAAGAGAACGTATTATAGAATTTACTTTTCAGCAGGACGAAGAGAAAGATTTACTTGAAAAACAATTTACCGGGATAGATTACACCGATGCGGTAAAATATATGTCTTTCGGACTTGACAAGGATTTTTACGTCGTGACTTCAAAAAAAGATACCATTGCCTGTTCGGGGGTTACTTACGAACGCAATTACAAAATAGCGCCTTATCAAAAAGTTTTACTGTTTTTTTCCGGGATTGATCCCAACGAAAAAATACAGCTGATCTACGAAGATTATCTTTTTAGAAAAGGAACATTAAAATTTCAATTTAAAGACACCTATACTCAAATAGCCTTATGATTCAGCCAAAAATTAATAAGTTTAAAAAAACCCTTGCTATTTATTTAGCAATGATGATTCTTTTGGAAACAATTCAACCGATGCAGATTTATGCATTGACCGGAGGTCCTTCACAACCGGAATTTGAGTCCTTTACTCCTATCGGAACTTCGGATATGGTTGATTTGTCAAGCGGGGACTTCAATTACAACATTCCTATTATGGATGTGGGCGGATACCCAATCAACTTAGCCTATAATTCAGGTGTAGGAATGGACCAGGAAGCTTCATGGGTAGGTTTAGGCTGGGATCTTAACGTGGGACAGATTTCAAGACAGCTGCGTGGTCTTCCGGATGATTTTAACGGAGATGAAATGACCTATGAAAACAGCATGAAGCCCAACGTAACAGTAGGTTCCAACTATAATATATTTTTTGCCGCCTTTGGGGTTAATGAAGCCAAGGCAAGCGTTGGAATGGCGATTAAATATAATAATTATGACGGATTCGGAGCTACTGCCAGTGGTGGTATGAGCGTTCAGATTGCGGATAACCTAAGAGTCGGAATGGATTTACAATCCTCTGCTTCTGAAGGCGTTTCTGTATCTCCAAGTATTACTCTTGACAATAAAGACAAAAACAATACAACACAAGACAACATATTAACCGGAAGTCTTGGTGTTACTTACAATAGCAGAAAAGGGGTTGAAGGCATGACGCTGTCAGCCACCCGAAAGCGAAATGAAGCGAGGATCGTAAGGACAGCAAAAGGGAACTACGAACAAGGTTATTCATCATTTGGCACTGGAGGTGCTATCTCTTTTATTGATGCTTCTTACACTCCAACAAAAAGAGTGGGTATGGTTTCGACCAATTTCATGTTCAATTTTAATTTAGAAGGAGAAATCTGGGGTATTGAGCCCGGAATGAAATTTACGGGATACAGAACGAGTCAGGGAATCAAAAATTCCGAAAAATATAAAACGGAGAAGGCATACGGTTACGAGAATACCTATAATGCTGCCACTTCCGACATTTTAGATTTCAACAGAGAAAAAGACAGAACCTTTAATAAAAATACAACTTCGTTACCGATTACTAACAATACCTATGACATCTACAACATTCAGGGTCAGGGTATATCGGGAATGTACCGTCCTTACAAATCACAGGTAGGTTATGTATATGATAATGAAACCAATGACGATAGTGCCGGAGGAACACTTGGTTTGGAGTTCGGTACAGGTGGCGGTTTTCACTGGGGGTTTGACGCTGTCGCTACAAGAGGAAATAGCAGCTCGGCAGTGTGGAAAACATTAAATCCTGCTCTGAACCGATTTAAAGAGAAAAAAGACGGCAACAGACCCGATTACGAAAAAGTATTTTTCAAAAATATTGGTGGTGCACATGTAGACAAAGAGTTAGATTTATTCAGCACCCAAATGGGAGGCTATGATGCTGTAAAATTTGGATTAGAAGGTAGTAAATTTTCAAGACGTACTAACGTTAACTATTCAAAAAACAGTGGAACGATTGCCAATACAGGAATTCTTAAAAGAGAATCTTCCCGTTTGTCCAGAAACCAGTCGATTCAAAAATTAACCAAACTTGAAGCCAAAAGATTTGGTTCAAAACTTCAGGCAAACGAATATGCCAGAGATCATCATACTGCCGAGGTAAGAATTACCAAAGAAGGTGGGGAACGCTATATCTATGGTAAAACCGCCTATAACGTCATTAAAAAAGAAGTAACATTTGATGTTAGTAACTCCAGCAACCCTAACGAAAAAGTTAAATTTGATAAAGGTCTGGTAGAATACAATCCGGGGGTTGATAATTCTGCCAAAAACAAAAAAGACGGGGACCAGTACTTCAACAGGGTAACTACTCCTGCTTATGCACACTCCTACTTATTAACTTCGGTATTGTCACCGGATTATCAGGATTTAAAAAATGACGGTCCAACAGATGACGATTTAGGAAACTACACCAAGTTTGAGTACGAAAACAAAACTCCGGACAAAGACAATCTATACAAATGGAGAGTTCCGTTTATAAAAAATCACGCCAATTACGACGAAGGTTTACGTTCCAGCAGGAAAGACAACAAAGGAAATTATCAGTACGGGGAAAAAGAACTGATTTACATTAAAAAAATTGTAACCAAAACCCACGTGGCTATTTTTCACCTTTCCGTGAGAAACGATGCCTATGGGGTTGAGGGTGAAAATGGCGGCCTGAGCGATAAATCTAAAATGTATAAATTAGATAAAATCTCACTATACTCCAAACCGGAATATTTAGCTTCTGGAGACGAAGCGACTCCGATAAAAGAAGCCAACTTTGAATACAACTACAGTTTGTGTCCGGGTATTGACAACAGTATTACCAAAGAAGGAAAACTAACGTTAAGCAAAGTCTATTTTACCTATAAAAATTCTAATATGGGTAAATTCACTCCGTATGTGTTTACCTATGGTTTTAACCCTGCATATGACATGAAAGCCTATGACGTATGGGGGAATTACAAACTTCCGCAAGACAAACTGGGTCCTGATACAACATCTAATCTTTCTAATGCCGAGTATCCTTTTGTGGATCAAAGTAACAGGGAGACTGCAGACCAATATGCTGCGGCCTGGCTTTTAAAATCAATTCACCTGCCATCCGGTGGTGAAATGGAATTAAAATACGAGTCAGATGATTACAGTTCGGTACAAAACAAGGACGTCATGCAAATGTTTAAAGTGGTAGGAAGCGGTCCTAAAACAGGACTTACTGCATCGAACATTTCTAATAAAATTGAAAAGAGAGATCTTGGCGAATGTATTTATGTGGAACTAGATCATAAAATAGATGATAAACTGGCTATCAATGATCCGCAAATTGCTAAGATCTTTTATGATAAATATATAAGAAATCTGGGGGAAGCCGCTAATCCACTTTATTTCAGGTTCCTCTTAAACATGGTCAATCCGAATCCACTACCGGGAATTGACGGAACTGATAAATACGATTATGTAACGGGATATGTCAATATTTCGAAAAAATCAGCCGCTACCGATTATGGCTTTCTGGAAGTAAACGGAAAACAATACGTAGCCATTCCGGTGGATTATGTTGGAAAAGGAGACGGTTTTAATGCAAAATCCGAAGTAAACCCAATCACAAAAGCGGGATGGAATTTCGGAAGACAGCATCTGAACCGATTGGTTTACAGCATGAATAACGAAGAAGACACCACCGACCTGAAAAGTATTGTGATGGAACTCATCGGCTACATACCGACGCTTCTTGATATTTTTAAAAGTCCAAATGCAAAATTGGAACAAAACGGTATTGCCTCAAAATTTGTAACCGATAAATCATGGATCCGTTTATTTCAGCCGGAATCCAGAAAAATTGGTGGCGGCAGCAGAGTGCATGATATCAGGATCAATGACCAGTGGAATGTCATGACTAATAATCCAACCAAAGAGATTTACCAGCAATCGTATGGTCAGATCTATTCTTATGATACCGAAAACGGAAAATCTTCAGGAGTGGCTACTTACGAACCATTAGGTTGTAAAGAGAACCCATTTGTGAAACCCTTTTACGACGAAAAGAAAAGAGAATTATTACTGGGACCTGACAGCAGTAATTATGTGGAAGAGCCTTTCGGGGAATCTTTCTTCCCTTCTCCTAAAATAACCTACAGCAGGGTAACCGTTACCAATCTGCCAAGAGACAAACAAAATGCCTCTAATGAAATTACCAGTATCGTAAAAAAACACGCTACCGGATCTGTGGTAACAGAATTTTATACGTCTAAAGATTATCCGACTATTACGGATCGTACGACCTTATCGTCTAATTATGATAAATCATCAGCTCTGGCGAGCATTCTTAACCTGAGTGTGAAAGATCATATTACTTTATCTCAGGGATTTGCTGTTCACACCAATGATATGGATGGTAAGATGAAAAACCAGCGGGTATATGCAGAAGGTCAGACTGATTTTATTTCGGGAGTTGATTACAAATACAAAACCTTACCAACTAGCAAAACACGCCGCAACAGTTTAGGAAAGCTGGACAATACGGTTCAGACCATTGATTCAAAAGGAGTCATCAGTGATAAATTAGTTGGTGTCGATTATGACGTCATCAATGACTTCAGAGAAAGCAAATCCGTTACCGAAACTGCGGGTGTTCATTTTAATACTGCAGGTCTTCCATTGTTTTTGGTTTTAGTTATTGTAGCGGTTCCGTTGCCAAGTTACTCGAAACACGAAAGTATAATAAGGACAGCAGTAACGACTAAAGTAATTCACACAACGGCACTTCTTTCAGAAAAAATAGCCTATGACCTTGGTTCAAAAGTATCCACAAAAAACCTGGCCTGGGATGCAGAAACCGGAGATTTGTTACTGACTGAAACGGTCAATGAATACAATGATAAATATTTCAGTTTGAATTTCCCTGCTTACTGGGCATATGCCGGAATGAGTCAGGCCTCTAAAAATATTGGTTTGGAATGGGATATCACGGCAACAGGCGGTAAATACCAACTGAACGGAACGCATCTTGAATCTGATTATCTGATTGATGGTGACGAATTATGGTTAACAGGTTTAGCACCGGATAAAAAAACCAAAACATTAATGAAAGCCTGGGCAGTACATGTGACCGACAGTAACTTCAAACTGATTGATGACAAAGGATTGCTGATCAAACCGGAAGTAATCAATACGGCCAAAATGAAGGTAATCCGTTCCGGATACAGAAACATGCAAATGGCTTCTATGGCAAGTGTAACATCTATGACAAATCCGCTATACGATTATGATGCGAATAATACCATCGTAAAAGTAAAAGGAAACATCGGTGAAAATCCGTATATGTCTACGACTGCCGTTAACAGAATCGTCAATGCTTCTGCGGTACAATACAATGACAAATGGCCTTCTCAGTGTGAATGTGATTTACCAAAAATGACTTTTGCCACTAATGGTGAACTGACCTTTGAATACGAGAAGGAAAACAATACAGCTGAGGAAGATGATATCTTAAAAAGATCATTCAACCCTTACCTGTATAATATTCTAGGAAACTGGAGAGCCAATAAATCGTATGCCTACCTAACCGGTAGAAATTATACCATCGATCCGACTCCGCGTAAAACAGGATTCTTCAATGATTTCTTCCCGTTCTATGTATTTGATACAACTAAAAATACCTGGGGAAAAACGGCTGCCAATTATGACCGATGGACTTTTGCATCAGAGGTAACGCAGTACAACCCTGCCGGACAGGAAGTAGAAAATAAAGATGCCTTAAAACGTTATTCTTCAGCTTTGTACGGATACAACAATCGTTTCCCGGTTGCTGTGGCTTCAAACACGAAGTATACCGAACTGGCTTCCGATGGTTTTGAGGATTATGACTTATCAAACTGTGGAAATGCTTCGCACTTTGATTTCCAGGCACAACTGAAAGTTAACGATGTTTCTGTTTCGGACAAACAATCCCACACCGGAAGAAAAAGTTTAAAAATAGCACCAAGTAAAAAAGCAATTATAAAAAAACAGGTTGTTTCATGTAGTACGCCTACACCTGCTGTAACCGCTAAAAAATAATGAAGAGCCAGATGAAATTAAAATATACATTAGTTTTTACTATAATTAGTTTTTTTATTACGATAGCGGGGTTTGCTCAGCAGTATAGTGATGAGGAGATTGGGTTTGATGTCCAAACATCTAAGGCTTCTTTAAAAGAATATTCATTGACAGATCAACAATTGGAAAGCGAAATTATTTTCATGCGAGATATGCAAACTCGTCAATATGTAGAAATGAAGAAAACGGAAAATGCTATCTTAGAAAAAATAAAAACCCAAATACAACAAAAAAACAATACAAATCGATCGGTTGCAGTAACTGATATTCCTCAGAGTGAAAAAGATGCTTTATTAGCTTTCTACAATAGTACGGGAGGCGACAATTGGCTATATAAAAAAGGTTGGGATTTCTCTACACCTGTAACATCGTGGAATAATCTTACTCAGACTGGATGGTATGGAATTACAATTGGTGCTAATGGCAATGTAATCTCATTAGCGATAGGAGCTAACGGATTAGTAGGAACAATACCTCCAGAAATTGGACAACTAACTCAACTAACTATGTTAGCTATAAGCGGTAATAAATTGTTAACAGGTAGTATTCCTCATCAAATTGGACAATTGTCACAACTTACAAACTTATATATATCTAATAACCTGATAGATGAAGTACCCGCAGAAATAGGGCAATTATCCGAACTTACTTCATTAACAATATCTAGTAATGAAATAACTAGTATTCCAATAGAAATAACACAATTAAAGAAGCTCAAAAGGTTAGACCTAAGTCGTAACAAACTATTGGCTATACCGAAGGAAATTGGTCAGCTTACTGAACTAAATGAGTTACTAATGAATAGTAATCTCATAAAAAGTACAATACCAAATGAAATAGGTTTTTTAAAAAAACTAACATTTTTAAATTTAAATGGAAATAGTCTCACAGGATCAATACCGTCAGAAATCGGTCAATTAACAGAACTAAATATGTTAGCTTTAGATTTCAACAGACTTACAGGAAGTATACCTAATGAAATAACTCTATTAACCAAACTTACCTATCTGGGATGTTCAAATAATATTATAACAGGTCCATTACCAATTGAAATAGGGAAACTGACTAAACTGCAACAACTAGTTTTATATAATAATCGTATACAAGGTATAATTCCTAATCAATTATTTCAGTTAACTGATCTCAGAGTACTTCAACTAAGTTGTAATTCATTTACCGGTACCATATCTCCACTGATAGGAAATTTATCAAAACTTTACACCTTAAGTTTTGATTGCAATAATTTCGAAGGAACATTACCAATCGAAATTAATTCATTAAAGGAACTTACTACATTAACTTTTGCAATTAATAAATTAGAAGGAGATTTACCCGATGTAAGAAATTTTAAGTTGCTAAAAGATTATCAATTTAGAGAAAACAAATTTCGCTTTATAGATTTCGAAACACAGTATTCTGTATTAAAAACACAAATCCGCATTTTTGAGTATAGCCCTCAGGCGAAAACAGATTCTAAAAAAACGTTTAATGTTCCCTCCGGGACTTCTATAACGCTGAAAATGTGTGAGGACAATAGATTTACTTCTACAGACACTTTTCAATGGTATAAAGGAATATCTCCAAATGGTCAGTTAATTCAAAATGCTACTGCCAGAGAATACACAATTAACAACATAACTAGCTCAGATACAAACACATATTATTGTTTGTCTAAAAATTCAGAAATAACAAACCCGGAGATTGTTAGGCAAAATCTTATCTTAGAACGAGAAGCAATTACATTAAATGTCATTAATTGCACTCCAGTTACAGGAACCCTAAATCCAACTACTCAGAATACATTTACAAACACAGATATTAATTTCTCTTTAGCTACTACGGCAACAGGATTAACTTATGAATGGACTTTTCAAAACGTAAGTAATTCTACCACTTTTACATCAAGTTCAGCTACTTATTCTTATGCTACTCCCGGAAGCTACAACGTTACTTTGGTAGTCACGGATAGTAATGGATGTAAAACTACTTTTACTAAAATTATGGAAGTTGCGGCAAAACCGGCTTGCGTTGCTATTGTTGGAGAAATCAAGACTTCCAGTGAAAAAATTATTCCAAATCAAAATGTCACATTTTCGTTTGAAACAGCCGCGACAAATTTTACGTACAATTGGATTTTCTACAATCAGGCTTTTGTTGAAATTGGCCGTGCAGCAACAAGCACAGCAAGCAGGTCTTATAATGCTCCCGGTGACTATTTAGTCGCTTTAGAACTTGTAGATCAAAATGGCTGCAAAACCTATAAAGGTTTAACTGTTAAAGTTGTTGCAGATTGTCCCCTGATAGAAGGAACAATAAAAGTAAATACGGAACACCCGACTTTATATACAACTGCCATTTTCACATTTGAAACTACAGCTACCAATTTAACGTATATCTGGACTGTTAAAATCCCAGAAAATGGTGGATATTACAACTATGAGCAAGGAGGTAATCCTTTTCAGCTTTATCTTCAGTACGGAGCTGGTGATTATAAGATAATGCTTGAAGTGAAGGATGCTAATGAGTGTATCACAAAATTCGAAAAGATAATTACAGTAGCATTTGACTGTACTACCGTAAGGAGAGATGGTACTATGCAGAATGTAAACAAACATTCATACGGTTTTAATCCTCTGGTTTTAATAAATGTGCCAAATACTTTTACCTTTTATCCTCCTGTTGATGAAAGTGAAACTGGCCTATGGACCATAAAAAATCTTAACGGTGATGTGATTAGTTCTTCAACAACAACAGAATTTATAACTACACCTACAGTAGCAGGAGATTATAAACTAAACTATACAATTACAAACAGTTATGGTTGTAAAACCAATTTCAGTAATGACATAAAAGTAGTGGACATCTGTGGCTACACCGACGAAGAACGTTACGGAACCATTAATTTTGTTAATGAATACAGTAACGGAGCTGCTTTTATCGATATTAATCAGACCAAAAATTTAGCATTCCGTTATTATCAAGATCAAACAAAAACCTACAACTATCAGTGGAAAGTGTATGATCCGAATAATGCTCTTGTAGATTCGGGAAATCAGGAAACATTTCCGTTGACTTTAACTACACCTGGATTTCACAGAATAACAGTTGCTATACTTGATCCTGAGACTGGTTGTCAGCTGGAATTTTCGAAAAGCATTAGTACGGTAATTTCAAACTCCTGTACAGATACCAACCCCAAATCGCAAATCGTAAAAGGGCTCTATTTTGATTTAGTAAAAAATCTTATTGCCAGATCCATGATGGGAGAAACGGATGAACAAATCAATGCAAGTCCGGCAAATGCTCAATTCACAGCCTTAATCCCATACATTACAAATGGCGTAAAAGATAAAATATACAATTACAAATCAGTAAGAGATGACAATAAAAATGAAGAAACCAATAGTTTAAGATCTATAGATTTTTCGTTTTCTCCTGACCGCGTTTCTGATGTACGTGTTTATTTTAAATGGGGAATGTATTACGACCCACAATATGACAGTTATGAAGACTTACTGGCTACTATAGAAGACAAAATTTATTTTAGTCTTACACAATATACTTCGCCAGATGTACCCTTAATATCCTGTTACGTAGACAATGGCGGTAAAATAAAAGGAAGTAATCCGGTGAAACCAGGTCTTGACGAATGTAGCAGAGAAACCATAGCGCAATACATTGATTTCTGTCCTGCAGAGGATTGTAAACCAATTATTGGGGTTCTTAAATCAACAGATACTGCAGGTATTTCAAAAGGATCAAATAAGAGTAAAGCGAAACTTGTTTCAAAAAAATAATTCACGTAAGACAAAGACTTAATAATTGTTCTGATAAACAAGCGGTATCAAAAAAACAATAGATAACTAGATTATGGCAAATAATTTTAAAATAAAAAAATACTGGATAATCACACTTTGCATGGTGCTTTGCTCCCTGAGTTCTTTTTCTCAGGAACTAAGTGATGCAACAATAGGTTTTGATGTCGGTAAAGCAATGGTTTCGTTAAAAAAACATGGCGTTAAGGATGCTGATCTTGGCCCTGAGGTGAGCAGAATGCGTGAAATGCAAATTACTCGTTACAATAAAGCGAAACAGCTTAAAAATGCTTTTTTACAAAATAAAAAACCAAAATCATCAATACAAATAAATAATTCAAAAACGGCTCGTAAATCACTTGCATCTGCACAGGATATCGCTAAGGATAAAGCTGCGCTAATCGCCCTGTATAATAGCACCAATGGTGATTCGTGGAAAAATACGATGAATAGTGAAGGAGCATGGCCCATAAATGATCCTACTGCGGTTGTAACATCATGGAATCCTGATACCAATACAGGATGGTACGGTGTTGTACTTGATGCAGAAGGCAGGGTTTCCTATTTAGATCTTAGAGATAATAATTTGACAGGTGAAATACCGTCCCAAATCGGATCATTAACAAAACTTACCCAAGCCTTACTTTATAATAACCGATTAAGTGGAAGCATACCTGCAGAAATAGGGCAATTAAAAGAACTGTTTTTTTTAAATCTGGAAGTTAATCAATTGAGTGGAAGCATACCTCCTCAGATAGGATCATTGCCAAAACTTCAATCATTGTTTTTAGATTTTAATCAGTTAACAGGGACTATACCTGTTGAAATAGCGCAATTACAAGAATTAACTTACCTATCGCTTGGTCAGAATGGATTAACCGGCACCATACCCTCACAATTAGGGTCCATGCCTAAACTTGAAACATTGAGCTTATCCGGGAATCAATTAACGGGAACTATACCAACAGAGTTAGGTCAGCTAACAGGTCTTTATTATCTGGATCTTGCGAGTAATCAATTAAGCGGTACCATACCTTCTCAAATAAAATTCCTTACAAAACTTGAAGCTTTATACCTTAGCTCCAACAACTTAACAGGTTTTATTCCAATTGAAATTGGAAAATTAACTAATTTAATTGTCTTA
This sequence comes from Flavobacterium sp. ENC, assembly GCF_020991415.1. Lineage (GTDB taxonomy): Bacteria > Bacteroidota > Bacteroidia > Flavobacteriales > Flavobacteriaceae > Flavobacterium. Next base: position 140,342 of record NZ_JAJMOY010000008.1, read on the forward strand.
TATCTTGACAACAATCAATTAACCGGGCCAATTCCATCAGAAATAGGATTTCTGACACATCTTGAACGTCTTTTTTTACATTACAATCAACTAAGTGATGCAATCCCGAATGAATTTGGTCAATGTAAAGCACTTAATATTGCCTGGTTGAGCAGCAATCAATTAACAGGAAATATCCCCTCTCAAATAGGATTATTAACCAATCTTGAAAACTTTGATCTAACAGATAATCAATTGAGCGGCGTTGTACCAGCAGAAATTGGAGGATGTAGCTCTTTGATTGATTTTAGTGCTGGAGTCAATCAATTAACAGGTCCCTTACCTCCTCAAATAGGCGCACTAAAAAAACTTAAGACATTATACTTATATCAAAACCTTATAAACGGAACCCTTCCAATTGAAATTACACAATGCGAAGAACTTTCGTATTTATACTTACAAAATAATCAATTAACTGGCTCGATACCTGCTGAAATCGGTACTCTTGTTAAGCTTCAGGATTTATGGCTTAATAGTAATGAATTTTCTGGTCCAATTCCTGTAGAGCTTGGTCAATGCAAACAAATGCAACGATTATTTTTAGACTGGAATAAATTAACAGGAAATATTCCTTCTCAGCTAGCCTCATTAACAAAATTAAATATACTCCGACTGGACTACAATCGTCTGGAAGGCAGAATACCTGACTTAACAAGTCTTCCTCTTACTGAATTATCCTTTATGGGAAATAAATTTCGTTATACAGATTTTATAATTTCTGAATATTTAAAATATAGCACTGCTTTAGGTAAAAGTAAATTTTCATATGCTTATCAGGCAAAAGTAGATGCTCCGAAAACCATAACTAAAAGTGTTACCGAATCAGTAACTTTAAAAATGTATGAAGATGATATTTTTACAGAAAACGAAAAATATCAATGGTATAGAGGACCTTATTATGAAGAAATTAAAGGAGCAACCTCCAGGGAGCTTACAATTTCAAATCTAAAAGCGACAGATGCAGGAACCTATTTTTGTCAATCCAAACACCAGCAAATAACAGTTATGCAAAGCATGGTGGAGCCTAAATATTATGGCCGGGATTTAGTTTTAGAAAGAGAACCTATAACTTTAGAAGTATTGCCTGGGGCATGTACTGCAATAACCGGAGATATAATTGCCCCTACAACCATTTTAAATGGCAACAACATACATTTTACATTTAACACAACGTCTTCTCAGGTTTTAACCTATTTCTGGACTTGTTATAATTTAGATAATAATATTGTTGGAAATTCAACTTCAAACTATATTGATAACATATATAGCGCAGTTGGTAATTACAAAGTAGAATTAAAAGTTAAGGATGAAAACAACTGCGAAACTACTTTTACTAAAATAATTACTGTTGCTAAAAACTGCAGCAACGTAGTTATTGGCGACATTAAACCATCTCTACAAGATTTAATTACTGATACTAATACTACTTTTTCTTTTGAAACATCAGCAACTAATTTAAGTTATAATTGGATCTTTTACAATTCTGACAATACCGTAAAAGATGACACTCAGACAACGGCATTAGCTACGCAAACCTACTCAGCGATTGGAAATTATAAAGTAAAACTAATCGTTACCAGACCTGATGGCTGTACCACTACTTTTGAGAAAACATATACACTAAAGGCTCCAATGGTATGCGAATATCATGATTATCGTACGGGAACTATTATCATACCTTATAATTATGGAGATCCAATTGGAATTCCAATTAATACAGCAACAAACCTGACTTTCTATAAATATTATGGCCCTTCAAATGCAAATTTAACGTATGAATGGAAATTGTATAATTCAAATAATATTCTAATAGATTCAAAAAACACCAAAAATTTCCCTATCACCTTAACGGCAATTGGCGACTATAAAGTAAAAGTAAAACTTACTGATGCTTTAGGCTGCTCAGAATTTGAAAGCAATCTTAAAGTAAGAGATCTTACTACCTGCGTTATTTCTCCAGAGGAACGTAACGGTACAATATATTCCCCAGCCAATAGAGATGTCGTTTTGGAAAATTCAGAATCTTTATTTACTTTTTCTCCTTCTGGCTTTTACGCGACCAATTTTATTTATAAATGGGATCTAATTGATGCCAATGGAAATATTGTAGCAACCAGTAATGAAATTGATTTTAAAGTACATCCTACCCAAGGAAAATATCAAGTTAACTTACAAATTAAGGATCCTAACGGATGTACTACTGACTACAAAAGAGATATTGAAACCGTAGACATTTGTACTTATACCGGAAATGATAACTATTTTGACATTCGGTCTGCAAAAGAGTATATGGGAGGAAGAGTCTGGTTTGTTAAACCTGGTGAAATCTCTATATTTAGTCCTCGCTTTTTTGATAGTAACGGTAATTACACCTACAGCTGGAAATTATATAATCCTACCGGCGAACTTATAAGTACGGGAAGTAATATTAATTTCCCCGTAACTTTAAGCTTACCTGGTTATCATAAAATAACTTTAGATATAACGAATTTAACAACAGGATGTACCAAAAGCGCTACAAAAACTGTTGACTGCCTTATTAGCAACAGTTGTACCGTTGATAATTCAAAATCACAGGAAGTAAAAGAATTATATGTGAATTTTGTAAAAAAACTGATTATCAGATATATTTTGGGAGAAACAGACGAGCAAATAAATGCCAGTATTGCAACTCCGGAATTTATGGCACTTAAGCCTTATATTAAAAATGGTACCGGAGATAAGATCTATAATTTTGTATCATCTGTTAATGAATCAGGCGGTTATACTTTTAATTTCTCATTTTCACCAGACAGAGCGTATGATGTTCATGTCTCCAGCAGATATCCAATCTATTACGATCCGGAATATAACAGTTTAGAAGATTTAGACAACAGTGCAGCTGGTCTGATTTATACAGATATAAGTCAATATATAGCAGCAGATGATTATTTTGTTTCCTGTTATGTTCAGAGTGAAGATAAAAAGAAAAAAACCGCGAAAGTTGTTTTAGGTCCTAATGAATGTACAAGAGAATCTGAAGTCAGAAACATCATATTTTGTCCGGGTGAAGGAAATAACTGTACTCCATCTATAGTGGGAGCCATAAAATCAGGTTCTGAGAACATTTATCCTAATGCTCAAGCTTCATTTACGTTTGAAACGACTGTTCCAAACCTAACGTACACATGGTCTGTTGTATCAGAAACGGGAGAAGTACTACACACCAGCAATTCTGACATAACTGATCCTTATATCTATACTTTTGCTACTAATGGTAATTACAAAATAAAATTAATTTCTAAAAATGAAACCGGTTGTACAGAAAATTTCACAAAAAACATAATCGTCGATAAGAAACGTTGTACTAGTGAAGCAAATAATTTCACGTTTGAAACAGCAGTAACAAACGCAACTTATGTCTGGACCACTACCAATAGTGCAGGAAACATTGTTGATACGGTTACAAATGCTACCGGAATATATTCCTTTACAACAAGCATTCCTGGCCAATATGAAGTAAAATTAGTGGCGAATGCAGGAGAAAATTGTGAAACCATTTTTGCAAAAACAATCGTTGTGGAAAATTGTAACACCACTGTTTCCTGTACTCAAAACAGTCTACTTACACCAAAAGTACACAGTCTGTTTATAAATTTAATCAACAAACTGGTTACTACGCCAAACGGAACGGATGTAAATAGGTATGCCTTGAATGAGATTATAGCATTGGCTTCTTATACCACAAGTTCAAGAGCCAAAATTTTCAACTTTGTAAATAATAGTACTGCTGTAAGTTTTTCTTTCTCTCAAAACGGAGGTTCAAATGATGTATTTCTGCCAAAATCTGCTTCGGGATCGATTTCAGGTATTGACTTAAGTAAATATTTCGGTTCGCAGGAAAGCACTCAGGTCATTACCAATTACAGTGACGGATCTAATAATCCTGCCGGCGGATTTGTTCGAAATATTGACTTCTGCCCTGCAGTAGAATGTTTACCTAGTCCTGGTAAAATTAAGGTCACTCATGCAACCGGAGCAAATAAAAGTTCAACAGGCAATCATTCAAAAATATAACTCACTTAACATAAAAACATACTAATTGTTTTAAGGAACAAGTAGTTATAAAAAAAAGATAATTCTATCATGGTAAACAATCTTAAAATAAAAAAATACTGGTTAAACTCTCTTTGTATCGTACTTTGTTCATTGGCTTCTTTTGCCCAGAATTTAACGGATAAGGAAATAGGTTTTGATGTAAACAGCACAACAGTTTACTTAAAGGGACTCGGTCTTTCCAAAGAAACTATAGCACGCGAAATTGCAATGATGCGTGAGCATCGCCAGAAAGATTTTACTGAAATGAAAAAAGAACAACAGTCCTTTTTTCAAAATATAGCATCCAAAAAAAGTACTACAGCACGCTCCGCCAAAACTAGTGCCGTACCACAAAGTGAAAAAGATGTCTTACAAACGTTGTATAATGCAACAAATGGTGCCAGCTGGACTAATAAAACGGGATGGGACTTTTCGACTGAAGTTACGTCATGGGATATGAACACCAGAACGGGTTGGTATGGTATTGTAGTGACCGATGGTCATGTTACCTCAATTGTTTTAGGCAGTAACAATCTAAATAATATGAATGTTACCTTTCCTGATCTTCGTAATTTGCCTTTTCTGGAAACTCTAAATCTATATAATAATAGCCAGTTAACCGGACCTTTAACTAATTTTCAATATTTAACATCCCTTAAAAACATAAACTTAAATTCTTGCCAGTTTACTGATACTCTTTTACCGCTGGCGACCTTAACTAAATTAGAAACATTAATTGTTACCGGTAAAAATATTACCGGGACGATACCAGATGAAATATACAATTTTAAAAATCTGAAAGACCTTTCAATTCCTAATTCAAATATAACGGGAGGAATTTCTTCAAGATTATCTGAATTGGTCAATTTAGAAGTTATCAATTTACATACAAACCCAAATTTCGGAGGAACTATACCGGATCAAATTGGTAATCTTACCCGTTTAAAACACTTGGATATTAGTGGATCAGGGATAACCGGACCACTACCCGCTTCACTTTCGAATTTAGTTAATCTGGAAGAACTTACTATAGCATGGAATAAAATAGAAGGTACTATACCAACCGAAATAGGGAATCTGAATAAACTAAACATGATTTGGGCGCAGACAAACAGATTGACAGGAACCATACCGGTCAATATGGGTACTATGCCAAAATTAGTACATCTGTTACTGAGTTCTAATAAGTTAGAAGGGGCAATACCAATTAGTTTTCAATCGTTATCCAGTTTGAATTTTCTTGCAATAGAAGACAATTCATTCTCTAGTACATTCCCGGACCTATCCAATCTTACCAAATTAACCGGGATGAGGATTCAATCGAATAAATTTACTTTTGCAGACTTTGCAGCGCAATACAGCACCTATAAATCACGTGCTTCTATATTCGAGTATGCTCCTCAGGCTAAGACTGATGCGGTAGCAACAGTAACAGGATCTCCAACAGGTTCCGTAACGCTAAAAATGCATGAAGATGGCCGATTTACACCTAATCAGGTTTATCAATGGTACAAAGGATCTGCACCAGGTGGTGTTGCAATTCCTGGGGCCACTTCAAGGGAATATACTTTATCTAATTTAAAAGCTGCTGATGCAGGGTCTTATTATTGTGTATCTACCGAACCTCAAATGACAAATACAAGTTCAACAACACAAAATCTGGTTCTAACCCGAAATCAAATTACATTAACCATAAAAAATTGCACTGCGATAGCGGGAAATATCAAAACAACTGCAGAAAATTTCTATCCCAACACAGAGAGCAATTTCACATTTGAAACCACAGCTACCGGTTTAACATATGAGTGGTCTGTAGCAACAGCAACTGGAGATATTGTCAGTGTGGCTCCATCAACTACAGCCGGATCGTATTCATATACTTTTTCAGAAGGTGGAGATTATATCATAAAAGTAGTCGCAAAAGATGCTGGTGGCTGTTCGACAACATTTACTAAATCTATTCAGGTAGTTGCCGAAAAATATTGTCTGAAAGAGCCCATTGATTTTGCATTTGAAACTACAACACCGGGGTTGAGTTATACCTGGAACACTTCAGATGCTTCAGGAAATATAGTACATACCACTACAAATTCAACAGGCGTATACACTTTTACACCACAGCTTATTGGAGAGTATCTTATAGAATTAGTAGTGAATACAGCAAGCAGCTGCAAAACATTGCTTGTTAAAAATATTACTGTGGAAGACTGTACTCCAATTGTTTCCTGTACGCAGAATAGTGCAATGACACCAAAAGTACACAGTTTGTTTATTGCTTTAATCAACAAACTGGTTACCACACCAAACGGAACGGATGTAAATCGTTATGCCCGCAATGAGATAATAGCATTGGCTTCCTATACCACAAGTTCAAGAGCTAAAATCTTCAAGTTTGTAAATACCACTACAAGTGTAAGTTTTTCTTTCTCTCAAAATGGAGTTGAAAATGACGTATTCCTGCCAAAATCTGCTTCGGGAACGATCTCGGGTATTGATTTAAGCAAATATTTCGGTTCACAGGAAATTACTGAGGTCGTTACCAATTATAATAATGGATCTAATAATCCTGCCGGAGGATATGTTCGTAATATAGATTTCTGTCCTGCCGCCGACTGTTCACCTACTATTGGTAAAATGAATATTATTTCTGCAAATGGAGCAGGCAAAAGTTCAACAAACAATCGTTCAAAAATATAACGCACTTAGACAGAAACGCTAATTGTTTTTAACGGACAAGTAGTTATAAAAAATGATAATCAGATTATGGCAAACAATCTTAAAATAAAAAAATACTGGATCACCACGCTTTGCATGGTATTTTGTTCATTGGCTACTTTTGCGCAAAATTTAAGTGATGCGAAAAGCAGTGCTGAGCAAGGTAAAAAAGAAGAGACAAACAAGGCAGCATTGGCCAGCCCTGAAATTCTTGCTCAGGAAAAAGCAGCGTTAATCGCATTCTACAATAGCACTAATGGTGCTGCATGGAAGAATACGGTTAACAATGAAGGAGCCTGGCCCATCAATGATCCAAATGCTGTCGTAACACGTTGGAACAGTGCCACTAAAACGGGTTGGTATGGGATTACGCTACTCAGTGCGGAAGGAAGGGTCCAGTTCCTAAATTTAAGCAATAACAATGTAACGGGAACGGTGCCAAACCTGGGTGGTTTAACAGAATTGGTTTCAATCACGCTTAACAAAAACAAAATAACAGGAGGAAATATTGATGCCTTCAGTGAATTAACAAAACTATCTTTTATAGACGTATCTTCTTGTAAGCTTGATGGAAATCTGCAATCACTTATGAAGTTAACAGATTTACAAAACTTTATAGCTCCTGCTAATAATATAACCGGGACTTTCCCTGAAGATTTTTACAAACTATCGAAGTTAAAAGAACTAGACGTATATCTTAATAAATTAGAGGGAGATTATAGTCTTCTGGGGCAAATTCCTACCTTGACAATTTTAGCATTAACTGGAAATAATTTTAATAAAACAGGGTCTCCGGATTACAACAACAGATCCATTCCGGAAAGTTTTAAAAACTTAACCAATCTGACGTCTTTAAGATTAGAACAGAATGGTCTTAAAAACAACCTGAAAGTTGTAGGTAATATGGTAAATCTAGCCAATTTACAAATTGACAATAATCTGTTTGAAGGTGCTTTACCTTCAGAATTGTCTGCACTAAAAAAATTAAACTTTTTTAGCTGTAGTGGTAACGCAATAACAGAAATCTCAGCACTATCGGGTGCAAATTTATTACAAACCGTTACTATTCAATCCAACTTAATTACCTCTCTGCCTCCTGAATTCGCTCAGTTTCCTAATCTGACTTCCATAATTGCATCCAGAAATAAACTTAGTGGTCCACTTATCGATTTGACTTCCTCTAAGCTTACTTATTTTGATATATCGGGCAACTACTATAGGTTTGTTGACATGGAGCCTGTTTTTTCGAGGTACAAAAACTTAACACCTGTTAGTTTTATTTATTCGCCACAGGCAAAAACAGATCAGACCGAAACAATAAGTCGTGCGGCCGGAACTTCCGTAACTCTATCCATGTCTGATGATGGAGTTCACAGGTATACCGATAATGATAAATTTCAGTGGTATAAAGGATTTTATCCTAGCGGAGTTCTAATTCCTTCGGGCGAATCGAGACAACTTACACTTTCTAATTTAAAGCTGTCCGATGCAGGATATTATTACTGTTTATCGACACACCCTCAAATTACAAATGCAGCAGCTGCAAGTCAAAATCTTATTTTAGAGAGACAATCCATTACATTACTGATAGCAACTTGTCCGACAATAGCAGGAAGTATAAAAACCACTGCAGAAAAATTCTACACCAATACAGAAAGTAGTTTCACATTCGAAACTACCGCTACCGGTTTAACGTATGAGTGGTCTGTAGCCACAGCGGCAGGAACTCCGGTAAATGCAGCACCATCCAATACAATTGGATCCTATTCCTATACTTTTTCAGAAGCCGGAGATTATATAGTAACCTTAATTGCGAAAGATGCTAAAGGATGTGCTACAACCTTTACAAAACCTATTCAGGTAATTAACGAAAGATATTGTGCAAAAGACCCTATAAATTTTGGCTTCGAAACCGCAACTCCAAATTTAAATTACACCTGGATCTGTTCGGATGCTTCGGGCAATATAGTACATACGGTTACAAACACAACAGGCCTGTATACTTTTACACCCCAACTTGCCGGTGACTATGAAGTAGAATTAATTGTGAAGACGGCAACCAGTTGTAAAACCTTGTTTACCAAAAATATTACTGTAGAGGATTGTACTCCAATTGTTTCCTGTACGGTAAACAATCCGCTTACGCAAAAAGTACACAGTTTGTTCATCAATTTAATCACTAAACTGGAGAATACTCCAAACGGAACAGATGTAAATGTATACGCCCGCAATGAGATTATCGCTTTATCTTCTTATGTGGCAGGAACTACCAACAGCATTTACAATTTTAGTAATTCAGGTGCGGCTGTAACGTTCTCGTTTTCGCAAAACGGAGCTGAAAATGATGTGTATATACCTAAATCTGGGTCGGGAGCCATTTCAGGCATCGATTTAAGCAAGTATTTTGGCGCACAGGGCACCACTGCTGTTACGACCAATTATAGCAACGGAACTAACGGTTCCGGTGGTTATGTCCGAAATATTGATTTTTGTCCAATCGCAGAATGTATTCCAATTACCGGGGTCATCAACATTGTCAAAAAAGCAACTGCACAGGCAAAAAGATCAGGGCAAAGTTCAACAAACGCTGGTTCAAAAATATAACTCACTTAAGATAAAAAAACACTAATTGTTTTAACGGACAAGTAGTTATAAAAAAAAGAAAATTAGATTATGGCAAACAATCTTAAAATAAAAAAATACTGGCTAACCACTCTTTGTATGGTGTTTTGTTCATTGTCGTCCTTTGCGCAGGATTTGAGTGATGCAACGATTGGTTTTGATGTCGCCAGAGCAACTGCTTCTTTAAGAGAGCATGGTGTTAAGAATCAGGATATCGAATCTGAAATAACTAAAAGAAGAGAGTTGTTTCAAACTCAGTATTTGACAATGAAAAAAAGTACGGATTCTATTTCAAAAAAAATAAGATCCGAGCAATTATCAAATGCAATGAATAATCGTTCTGCAGCGGGAGAAATACCACAAATTGAAATAGATGCACTAAAGGCCATATTTAACAGTACCAATGGAGCAAACTGGAGAAATAAAGGAGGATGGGATGGCTTAGGCGGAGCCTGGTATGGAGTACAATTTAATAATGGTCATGTATCTGAAATAAATTTAGATTCAAATAATCTTTCTGGTACTATTCCTAAAGAAATTGAGAATCTGCCCTATTTAAGAGTTCTATCTTTAAATAGTAACAAAATAACAGGTGAGATTCCTAAGGAAATTGGTAAGCTAACGATATTATACAACTTAGGCTTATCAGGAAATCAATTGACCGGCAATATTCCAACAGAAATTGGTAATATGGCTGAGTTAACTTTACTATATATAAGTTCCAATCAATTGTCAGGAAGTATTCCTAAACAAATTGGAAATGTGTCAAAACTATATCTCTTCTATGCGAATGGTAATAATCTGAGCGGCTCAATACCTGTTGAAATTGGAAATTTACAAAAGCTTCAAGAGGTGCGACTAAGCCAAAATAAGCTTACAGGTGAAGTGCCTGTCGAAATAGCAAATCTAAATTCTTTAGTCTGGTTAGTTCTTCAGGATAACTCTCTATCGGGCACTATTCCGCCAAGAATTTTTAAAATGACAAAAGCAAGCTTTATATACTTAGGAAATAACAATTTTACCGGCGTCATACCTACGGATATTGGCGATAATCCAAATTTATATATTCTTGATTTAAGCATAAACAAATTATCAGGACCAATTCCTCCAAGCATAGGAAAATTAAAAATATTAAGAGGTTTAACTTTAGCTTATAATTCCCTTCAAGGTGAAATTCCTTCTGAGCTTTCAAATTGTATAGGCCTCTTTAGATTAACATTAAATAATAATCAATTGGAAGGGGAAGTGAAGTTGAATTTTCAGGAGCTAAACACCTTATATGAACTCAATCTTGCCTCTAATAAGTTGACAGGAAAAATATCTGACTTTTCAACACAGACCTATTTAAAACTATTAAATTTGAGTGACAATAAATTTCGTTTTGTAGACTTTATCGACCAATTTAACGCTCATAAATCTAAAGGAGCCGGATTTTCTTTTTCTCCCCAAGCAAAAATTGGAAATTTAGAAACAATTAATAAAAACTCAGGGAGTTCTGTTGTTTTAGATATGTTTTTAAACACAGATAACAGATCGCATGAGTTAGACACTTATCAATGGTTTAAAAATGGCACTGAAATTACAGGTGCTGTTACTAAAACATACACAATTAATAATTTATCTGATTCAGATGCCGGGTTATATACTTGTAAAGCCTATCATAGTACTAATCCTGATATGTCACCGCTAATTTTAGAAAGAGAGGCCATAACATTACAAATAACAAACTGTCCATCAGCACCGGGAACTTTAAAATCAACCGCAGAAAAATTCTACACCAATGCCCAAAGCAAGTTTTCATTTGAAACTACCGCTACCGGTTTAACCTACGAATGGTCTGCAGCAACCGCAACAGGAACTCCGGTAAACACATTGCCATCCGGTACCAAAGGATCGTATTCATATACTTTTACGGAAGTTGGTGATTATGTGGTGACCCTGATCGCGAAAGACGCTAATCAATGTTCGACCACATTCACGAAAGCCGTTAAAGTGGTAGACCGATATTGTGCTAAAGAACCCGTTGATTTTGCCTTCGAAACAACATCTACGAATCTGAACTATACCTGGACGAGTACCGATTCTTCAGGGAATATCGTCAATACCGTAACCAACAGAACGGGGCTTTATACTTTTACACCTGAACTTCCCGGAGACTATGTAATCGAATTAGTAGCCAACGGAGCTTCACAATGTGTAAGCTTATTTACCAAAAATATTACGATTGATGAGTGTGTACCGTTTATTTCGTGTACCAAAGACAATCCGCTTTCTCCGGAAATGCACCGTTTGTTTATTACCATGATTAGTAAACTGGCAACCGCTCCAAACGGCAGTGATGTGAACGTGTATGCACACAAAGAGATTGCAGCAATGGCTCCGTATACCACGGAGAAGACTGCCATGATCTACAATTTCATCAATACCAGCAGTGCTATAAGCTTCTCTTTCACCAAAACCGCTACGGAAAGTGATATCTATCTTCCTAAATCTGCTACGGGATCGATTACGGCAATTGATTTAAGTAAATATGAGGATGCTCTTACAGCAACTACTGTGGCGACTACCTATACTAATGGTATCCCGAATACGAAAGACGGTCACGTTAAAAATATCGATTTCTGTCCTAAAGAATTGTCTTGTGTATCGCATGTCGCGCTTGTTATAGATGAGTCGGGTTCTATTGATGCCTCTGAATTCAATAAAATCAAAAAACAGTTAAAATCATTTGTGCTGCAACAAGCCAAAACCAACGACGATATCGGATCCAACATTCATGTTTCCATCACCGGTATGTCGGATAGTGATGTAAATACAAGAACAGATTATATCGAACCTCTTAAAATGACAATGAGCAATGTAGGCTTGTTTAACGACTGGATCGATCAGTTAGGAAAACGATACGGTAAAAAAACCGGAATCAGCCAGGCTTCCGATTACTGGAAAAGTGGACTGGATGGTGCTCTAGCTTATAAGATGAAACCGACTTTTGTGATCATGGTAACCGATGGTGCACAAACGGATGATGTGGCCGGTTTAAGAGCCACCTTTAAAAAGTTCAACAACAATAATAAAGCAGAAACAGAACCAAAACTGCCTCACTTATATGTAGTGGGTATTGAAAACGGTTTCTACATCGACAGAGATTCGTATACCAGTAAAGGCATCCCAAGAGATCAGGACCCTAATTACAATCCGTCGTTAGCGCCTAAAGATAATCTGACAGCGAGAACAACACCGTTCCTTACCAAATCTTTACAGTATCTTTTGGATCTTACGCCAACAGAATGGCCGTTATCAGACATCAATCAGTTTACGGTGGGTACGTATTACGGACACGATAATTTTGAGTTACTGGCTTCAGATGAAACCTATTTCTCAGATAAATTAGCCGATGGAAAAGTAGTCTGCGGAACTGCTGCGATAAAAGATTTCTGTGATGACTGTTTCTCTTTCAAACCGGAACCCGGAAAAGAATATATCCTGAGTGCCTGGGTAAAAGAAGAGTCTTTTATACAAGTAAAAAATTACGAAAACCCGGCAATCAAAATTGTTTTCTATAACAATAAAGAAGCATTGGACATCCCTGCCCAAAGAATTGATTCATTAGTAGTAAAAGCCAATGGTGATATTATCGACGGCTGGCAGCGTGTTGTGAAGAAATTCAAAATACCAACAGCAACCATTACCATGGCAATCGAGCTGGAAAACATGAGCCCAAGTATCCCGGTGTATTTTGATGATATCCGAATTCATCCGCTACAGGGAAGTGTCAAATCATTTGTTTACGATCCTGTAACCTTCAAACTGATGTCGGAACTGGATGAAAACAATTACAGTACTTTTTACGAGTACGATAATGAAGGCGGCCTGGTTCGTGTCAAGAAAGAAACCGCAAAAGGGATCAAAACCATTCAGGAAACCCGTTCCGGTAGTGTAATTAATATAACCCAATAATAGTATGTTCTGTAAAAAAATAATATACGTATGGGTTTTATTCACTTGTTGTTTAGCACATACACAGACGGTAAATGAGGTTTTTCAGAAAGTAGCGAAGCAATACAGCCTCGCCCAGCCTTTACAATACAAATCCAGTTATGCCCTGTACAAGGATTTCGATTCCAAAAAAATCGAGGAAAGTTACAAAGGCACTTATTATAAGAATGCGGGAAATGAAATCTATACCAAAGTCGGCGAGACCGAAATACTGAATTCAAAAACCGTTTATCTGAAAATAAGCCATCCGGAGAAAGCCCTGGAGATTTCGGATCCGGTCCCCAATTACGCCGGGGATTTTGATATGAAACCCCTGCTGGCCCTCTGCAAAATTGAAAAATTTGTTGATCGCAAAACCTATTGGGAAATAACCCTGGTGGCCAAACCCTACTCGAGTCTTCCCTATTCTAAGATTATTATACAGATTACGAAAGGCTTTTTAATACAAAAACAGACCTTTTATTACAGTACAGTAGTCAATTTTTCGAAAGATTACCGAAGCCCGGATCCACATTATCCGAGATTAGAGATTATCAATTCGAATTATAACAGAAATCCGGTTAACGCTTCGATTTTTAATAGCAAGACCTATTTTACAACATCGGCCAAAAAAGAAATCATTTTAGCCGAAAGATTGAAAAAGTACGAGATTATCGATCAAAGAGTTTCCAATAAATAAAATAAAAAATAGATATATGTATATCAACAAGCATCTAATAGCATTTGTATTTACACTGTTTTCATTGTTCGCTTTCAGCCAGCAGGAAGAAACTTTAGGAGATAAAAAACAGGGGGATCTACTCAGCGGAAAGCCAAAGCTGCAAGTAACAGACTCTAAAATTAACGACATCAACAAGCAAAATGTCTTTACTTCTGTAAACCCGGGAGTATCCATTCATTTTGGTTTTGCCGATGAGCCGACAAACAGCGCCGCTTTTGCAAGTGTGTATTACAGCCAGGTGGTATTAACGGTGATTCCGCTTGATAAAAACGGAAACCCGATTACTACTTATAAGGACAAGACCGGAGCGGTAAAAACGTTCCAGAATTCTTTGACCTTAAAGATCAAACACGATTATGCTACCAAAGAAAAGAAATTTGACGATTACGTCGTATACCGCTTACCGGGCGTTCATAAAGCAGAGGTCATCGTAGAATCGATCAAATATTTTGACGCCGACGGTACCACCGAAATCAATATCACCAATGCTCCGGCCTACCTGGAGCTGAAGTTCAATACCGAACGTTATTACAACATGCAATTGAGCAATACACAGTTTACCTCTGTGCTTCCGCTTACGCACCAATTTGTAAAATACAATTCGACAAGAGGAACAGTGGTTTCTAAAGTAAGTGATGGTGCAGATGAGTTAATCATCAACTGGACCAAAGATGCCGTTGCCCCTGCAGTAGAATATGAACTGGAATGGACGTGGATTGACAACTACAAAAAAGACGGCAGTAAATTAATGCCGTCTGAAATTGCCTTAACCGAACAGGATTTCAAACAAAACAGTACCCGAATCCAGACCAAAGAACTGGGGTACAGAATTCCGTTGGTCTACTCAAACGGTTACCTGGTATACAGGGTAAGACCTGTTGGACGCTTTCTGGATAATATTGCTAAAAACTATTACGGAATGTGGTCTTCGGGTTTGACCGACACCTTTACAAACATAAGTGATTGGAAGAACATGGTCGAAATAGACCAGCCACACGAATTGGGTAAAAAGAACTGGCAATACCAGGCTTCTTTTGCCGAAGACGGAAAAAAGAAAGAGATCGTAAGTTATTTTGACGGAAGCTTACGTAACCGTCAGACCGTAACCAAAACCAATACAGAAGGAAAAGAACTTTCCGGTGGACAATTAGTAGACACTCAGGGAAAAGCAATTGTTGGAGAGGTAATCTACGACACACAGGGAAGACCAGCTGTAGAGATACTGCCGGCACCTGTCAATTCATCCGGGATCCATTATTACAATGACCTGAATAAAAACATGGGGAACACAATTTATTCCCACAATGACTTCGACTGGGATAACCCGAGTGTCACCGACTGTACTCCGGTACCGGCTTCCAAAATGTCCAATGCCAATGGTGCTGGTAACTATTATTCAGAGAATAATGCTGTTACTAGTAATTTTCAGGATTTGGTTCCAAATGCCAACGGATATCCGTTCTCTCAGGTAGAATATACACCTGATAATACAGGAAGAATCAAAAGAAAAGGAGGCGTAGGATTAGACCACCAGATCGGAAGCGGTCATGAAATGTTATATTTCTACGGTCAGCCAAAACAGGAAGAACTAAACCGTCTTTTTGGATACAAAGTAGGTGATTTCAAACGTTACAAAAAGAATATTGTAATCGACCCGAACAGCCAGGCCAGCGTGAGTTATCTGGATCCGCAGGGAAGAACAGTAGCAACTGCCCTTATTGGAGACAACAAAGGAAATCTGGTGTCATTAGACGATGAAACCAAAGACAGTCTGCATCTGATCACTACTACCAATTTATTATCGAACAACGATAAATATTCTTCAGGTGTTGCCGGTATAGAAGAAGACGGAATCCGATTAAACGTTCCTGTTTCTGTGGTGAAAGAAGGTGAAACTACATTTGCCTACACCCTAACCAAAACAGTGGGTTCTTATACCGATTTATGCCTGACCGGAAAACAATATCCGTTTGTGTATGACTGGTCTATGGGTATGAAAAACGACTGTGCTGACGAATTACTTGTAGGAGCTGATCCGTTGCGTGCAAAATTCGGAACAGAGAGTGTAAGTACTTTTGCCCCGGTTGCCCTGACGATTGCAAAAAGAGAATACAAAGGCTTAAATAATGGTCAGTTCTTAAAAGTCGGAACCTATCCTTTAAGCAAAGATCTTAGAGTAGATCATGATGTTTTAAACAGATATGCCAATGATTATATCGCCCAATTGGTACTCGATAAAAAATGTCTTCCGGACTATTCGGGATTAGAACCAGATATTAAAGAGGAAGATTGTAACGTAACCTGCAAAAGCTGTGAAGAATCACTGGTATGTGAAAATCTTACCAAGGAGCAATGTGATGCTTTTAAACTGAAACTTTCAACTGATCCTTCTTCTCTTGGAAAAACAAGCGAAAGAGAATCGTATATTGTGGATGCCGAAAAACAATACATTCTTAAAAACTTAAATGCCGAATTTGCTATAAGCACTATTAAATATAATGGATCACAGTATGCTGATTCAAACACTAATTCTACCATTACCCAAACTCAGATCACGACTAAAGCAAACGCCTTTAAACTTGAATTCAGAAGTTTATTGTCAGGCTGTCGTGAATTATGTGCACAACCGGTGAATGTGTGTAATCTTAACCTGCAAAATTTATTAGGGGATGTGAGTCCGCACGGGCAATACGGTTCCGTAGAAGGTTTGGAATCTGAAGATGATGAAATAAATGATCCAGCAAAAAGCAAAATAACAGACCCGTTAAGTATCTTCAACGATCAGAACCAATTTTTATATGGTGGTTACACAACCGCTATGGATACCGTTCCGGATACGAAGGAAGTGGTAGAAATTAAAGTTTCCAATTACAACTGGAGAAAACCTGTTGGAGGTCATTACAGAGATGGAGAAGACGAAACCATATCTAAGATCCGTGTAAAATTAGTGGGAGAAAACCTGTATAGTCCGGAATTGGTAGATGCTGCTGTTGTCACAGAAGCAGACCGTGATCCTGACAGTGACGATCCGGATGTGTTTTTAGTAGAGCCGCAATACCTGCGCTATGTGGCCGATTTTGTACCCTCATGGAGACCGGACTGGGCCAATGCCTTATTGCCGTACCACCCTGAATATCAATATTATGTTTACAACAAAGCCATATGTGAAAAATTCAATACTATTGGAGATAACTCAGATGGATTTGATGAAAAAATAAGAGACATCAATTACTACGACAGTGAAAATAATATCGTTAAAGACAATAGCATCTTTACACCGACAGGAATAATCAATTCACTGTTAACAAAAGTTGATGTTGTAAATGATAATAGCGATCCATATTATATTTCTAAAAACAATTTAGAATCCGAGGACGATTTTATACTTCGCAAAGATTTAATGAGAGAAGCCTTAACAACCAATTTTGATGGTATTGTGATGAGCAACGGAAAGAGACTGAACATGCTACAGGCTTCTTATTACTTTGCCGTTTACACGAATGGAATTGCTCCGGAATCCGTATATGAAGACTTCGTAAACCTGAGTCAGGATCAGTTACTGAACAAGATTAACACCACCCTTACTGATCCAATCAAGGAACAGGTTTGGAGTAATTTCAAAACGAATTATATTGCTTTAAAACAAAAAACAAGAACTGTTTTTGCTCATATTTTTGCAAGTAAAAATAACAATTACAATGATTGCATCGGTAATCCTGAAAGCTCGGATACCTTTGTTACGTTGTTTAAAAAATATACAACCGTTGGAAACCCGAATAATAATTTCGTAAGACTTACGAAATTAATAGACACCATTTCTGATCAACCCGCTAAACCTGCAGGCAGTGACGGAATTGAATGGGCTTGTTCCGAAGAAACTTCTGCTTTGTACAAAACCAAAGAAAAAAGATTTGTACCTGCCGATTACGGATATGACTCTGCCCTTTCTGATGCACAGGCTATCGCAGACATTAAAGCAAGCACGGAAGCTGCGATGTTTATGGAAACCGGAAAATGTCCAATGGCATTTGAAATGGAGTATTTCCTTCAGGGATTAGTAGACCCTAAAATTCAAAGTCAGGGACTATTGATCAATGGTTTCAAAACGACCAGCATGCCGTATCTGAGTAAAAACTTATTCAATGCGCAGGTTAACCCAACCTTTAATTTACAGACTGCTTCTGAAACTCCGAAAATAAAAGCTTTCGAAGATGCTTCGGGCACTTTAAACATTGGTTTTACCTATTTAGGAAACGATATTGCAACACCAATCGAATTGCGTTTTACCAACAACACCTCCGACTATCACGATGCCTGTGGAAACAGCGTAAATGCACCAAGATGGCAGGATATCGTTGGATTCAAAACGGTATATTACATCCCGGGATCTTATGATAATGTAGACAAAACCTACAGGTTCCAGATTATCGCCCTTGTAAAAAGAAGCGGAAGCAGTACCAACTGTAAATCTCCGGAAGAAGTAATTATTGAAGGTACTACTAAAGCAAACGTTGGAGAATGTTCTTATTTAGCCACAGCACCTTGTGATAAAAAAGAAAAATTTGATGACTCCTTTAGAAAATTAGTACTTCATCTTCAGTCAGCAGGAACAATCAGAAATGCCAGTGTAGATATTACGAAAAATCCTGTTTTTACAGATGGTTATTTGTATACGTACTTAGGCGTTAAGGAAAATGATGTGGTAACCTGGAGAAATACTTCAGAAGGTATTTCCCTTTTTGTCAATGACGACAAACGTGTTGCGCTTAATACAGGAAGCTACACTTTAGGAACGGACCGTATTACCGGTATTTCAATCGGAAATTTACAGGGTGGTTACAACCTGGTTAGAATCACAACCCGAAGAGGTCTTTTGTTTTCAAGCAGACAAGTAACGGGACGAATCACTTCCGGAAATACGAACAGACCACTTTATTTAACCTGTTGTTCGCCTTGTGGGGAATGGGATTATAATGGAGACGGTTTAGGTGACGCTTGTGGCGGTGGTGGAAATTGTGGTACTATAGATACCGATGGTGACGGAATTTTTGATAATTGCGACAACTGTGTAAACACACCCAACCCAAATCAGGAACCTTGTAACAACTATACACCTGTTGTGTCTTGTAATGTGGTTGCTGCTGAGGAATTGGCGTATGAAACAAATGTAAAAAATATATTAAACGACTTCTTAATCTCAAGAAACCACGAGATTAATGCTGAAGGGGATTTCTACAAAGCAGGAAGCGTATCAAGCAACAGTTTGGTGAATACTTTTGTGAGAGATTCTAAATTAGTATCGCATTTCCAAAAAGAAAGAACCCGATATACGGAGAACAATTTCCGTCCGGTCGTGATCGATAAATATTCTATTATTGCAGAGAACACTTTGGTAAGCATCACGTTTGATGAAAATTCCGGTTCGGTGTACAACAAGAATTTCATCAACTTTTATGATATCAATTTAAAAAATGCCCGACGTATCAACTACATAGACGTGACAAGTGATTTATCTTTTGTCATTAATTTTGTAGACAGTCAGAACAGAACCATCACACAAAAAGGGGGTAAAATTTCGCATTACACCTTTACGAAAATAACAAGTTCAGAAGCCAAAGCTCCTGCCGTAGCCTTCTGTCCTTTTGTGTCGGAAACCTATCCGCCTAAAACCACGAGTAAAAAAGCAGACAGTTCAGACGATTTATATGTTACTATTTCTAAAGACGGAGAAGTAGAATTCCAAAATAACAAAATGGCGTTATCGTCAAAAACAGGAAGAAGCAAAGCCGTTCAGTCCATTGAAGCGGAAGTTCCGACTTTCAAATGTTCCGATGTATGTATTACCAGTGTAGTTGCTCCTGTAGTGTGCGGTGACAAGTGGCGTACCTTCGCCTCGGTGATCAGCATGCAGGTTCCGGATTATAAATTAACGGAAAACATGGATATCAATCCTAAATATTTCTGTGAAGCAAACTTTGGCTATATCAGTACCGATTATTTACAGTACCTGGCCAAAATGGAAATTACGAGTGTTAAAAATCCATTGTTTGTAACCATCAGTGAATTTGGTTCTACTAAATTAAGATACGGAAATACAGCAACAAGTGCTGTTATCAATGAATACTACACGTATATCGAAGGACAAAAAGTAAATCCTACTGAAGAATCATTAGTTTGGATGCAGTTTGCAGACCGCTATGTGGTTGCCAATAAAATTTGTGCACCAGCTGTAATGGTTCCGACTTTTAGCCTGGAAATTCCGGATGAAACCATCACCAAAACACCATGTGAACTATACGCGGCTTCTGTAAAAGCAGCCAATAAACAAGAAATTGAAGCAGCTTTCTTTGCCAACAAAAAAGAAGAATTCAAAGAAAACTATCTTGCTGCTGCCTTAGAGGGCGTAACAGAAACACTGACTCAGACTGCTGCAGATAAAGAATACCAATATACATTATACTATTACGATCAGGCCGGAAATCTAACACAGACCGTTCCACCTGAAGGAGTAGACCGATTAAAACCAACCTCAGATGAGGCGATAAAAGATGTCAGAGCCAACAGTCCGGAAAAAACAGATACCGCCCTTGTCAATGGCGTAGCAGTTGCTCCGGAACATAAACTGCAGACGCAATACCGTTATAATTCCTTAAACCAGCTGGTATGGCAAAAAACGCCGGACGGAGGAGAAACCCGATTTGCATACGATGCTTTGGGGAGAATTATAGCTTCTCAAAATGCCAACCAGATCAAAACAAGACCTCTTTTCAGCTACACCCGCTATGACGGATTAGGCCGAATCATGGAAGCCGGTCAGTTTGAAGTGAAAGCCGGTGTTACGCTTACGATTAATGAAAACGGAAGACTGGTATTCGGAAATACAACCGATTTAGTTCCTGTTGATGCGGTTTCAGATGCATTCCCATATAACCAGGGAGCAAGTTTTGAGCAGATTACCAAAACGTTGTATGACGTTCCTGTAGAAAATACGAGCAATTGGTTTACCGCTTATGCTGCTGATAACAATCATAAAAGAGTGACGGCGGTGCTTTATTATAACAAACTGGCTGCAGAAGTAACCGAAATAAAAGCATACGATAAATATGATAATGCCATATTATACGATTATGATGTGCACGGAAACGTAAAAGAATTAATCCACCACACCAACAACAATACAGAACTGACTACTTTAGGTCTGGACCGTAAAAAAGTGGTGTATGATTATGATTTGATTAGTGGAAATGTAAATCAGGTAACGTATCAGCCAAATAAAGAACAGGACCAGTTCATACACCGTTATGAATATGATGCTGACAACAGAATCAAACAAGTATACACGAGTAAAGACAATGTGGTCTGGGAAAAAGAAGCCAACTATTTGTACTACGAACATGGTCCGTTGGCCCGTGTGGAAATCGGAGATAAAAATGTACAGGGCTTAGATTATATTTATACGCTGCAAGGCTGGTTAAAAGGAGTAAACTCTGAAAGACTGGGTTCAGGATATGATGCCGGTAAAGACGGATTAAGTGTGGCCAAAGATGCTTTTGGTTTTGCCCTGAATTATTATAAGGGAGATTACAAATCAAGATTTGGTACGCCTGACAATACTATTTTTAGTTACAGCAAAGCGGAAAAACTGGAAGGGACTTCGAACCTGTACAATGGAAACATCAAAGAAATGATCACTTCCTTGTCAGGCACAAATAACGAACCTATTCCAACGCAGTTTAATTATTACAAATACGATCAGCTGAACCGTATCAAGAACATGGATTCCAAAGCAATTGCCTATACAGGTGGTCTGTCCGGGTCTCCTGTAAACGGGTTTAAAAGTGATTACAAATACGACAGAAACGGTAACATTACCTATCTGAACAGCTGGGCACCTTTAGCCAACGGAGCGTTAAACACAACCCAAATGGATCAGCTTACGTATAATTACCTTGCCGGCACCAACAAACTGGACCATGTTACCGATGTGGTTCCGAATAATGCCTTTACCAATTTCATTGATAAACCGGATGATACGTCATTTGATATCGATAGCCAAAGTGCGAAAAATTACGAATACGATGAAATCGGTCAGTTAATCAAAGATGCCAAAGAAAATCTGGACGAAATAAAATGGCGTGTGGACGGTAAAGTAGCCTCTGTTACCAAAAGCAAAGGACTTTCAGATCAGGTCATTATCAGTTTCGAATACGATGGTCTAGGAAACAGAACTGCCAAAACCGTAAGCAGCGGTACAACTGCTACTACCACCTATTACGAACGTGATGCTCAGGGAAATACACTGAGTACGTACGAAATGGTAAAAGAAGGAGCCGTTACCAAATACTATCTGGTTGAACAGGATATTTATGGCAGCAGCCGTTTAGGAGTCGAAAAAGGAAAAAGAGAAATCACAAAAGATGTTTCTTCGGCCCTTAAAAATTCTAACGTAATCACTGCAGATGCTAAAAATGCTGTCATAGCACAAGTGGCTGCCGATATAAAAGCAAAATCGGGATTAGGATTTACCTTAAATGTTGGATCAGCCCATTGGCCAATAGACGCGAAGAATGCGATAAATTTATTTGAAAATAAAACAGCCCAAACAGAATCGGTATCCATAAGTTCACACTTTAAAATCGACGCTGCTAATGCTGCTAGTAAAGACGCCATAACCACTATAGCTGCACTCCACGGATCTTCTATTGAGGGAGGAGACAATTTCCCCGGTGATAATACATTTGGGTACAGAAGTTCGATTGTAGTAAGTGTCAAAAAAGACGGTACTGGATATACACCGGTCATTTCGTTAATCAAATACCGTCGTAACCATAACAAATACAAAAAAGTAATCAAACTGAAGAAGCGTACCCGTTTCTCTTTCAGGAATTATGAAACTTTGACAGAATACACCATGAAACCAATCGAAAGAGCCGAAGATCAGGGTATTTCGATTCCGGAAAAAGAATGGGATTTCAAAGCCGATATTAAATTGAACAATGCGACATCAAATTACGATATCGTACTGAACATTAATGGGAATATCTATACGACAGTTGCCAAAACAAGCCAGCCATTAACCGGGCAGGAAAATGTAGGATTTGACAATGGTGATTCGGGGCTTAAAATCAAGATACCGGCCAATACGCTTGGTAAAGCTGCTATTGAATTTCAACCGGGTGTAATACAAAATTATCCGGCCACTATCTCACAGATTTGTGACTTTACCTACAGTATCAATAACGGAGAAGATCCGGAGGACATCAAAGTAAATAAATTTGAACTGGATGAAGGAACAGGTACGACAGCACTATCTGATGCTAAGATTCCTATGACCTTTTTACCAAACCCTCTAATTTCAGGCGTTAGTTTTGAAAAAACGTATTGCGGGAATCCGGATGAAGATACAGACGGAGATGGTTATATAAATACAGAAGACAACTGTCCTTTTACCTTCAATCCGAAACAGGAAGATGAAGATAAAGATGGTGTAGGTGATATTTGTGACAACTGTAAAAAAACGATTAACAAAGATCAGTTAGATGCTGATAACGATGGTGTTGGTGATGCCTGTGATAATTGTAAATTAAAACCTAACTTTGACCAGGTGGATACCGACAAAGATGGTTATGGTGATGTTTGTGACAATTGCAGAATAAAACCAAATCCGGGACAGGAAGACAGCAATGCTAATGGTATTGGAGATGCCTGTGAAGGTGAGGATCAGGGAGAAGGAAGCGACACCGTTGCCGGAACGCCGCTTACCTCCTACCGTTTTGTTGGAGATAAAAATTATGAGTTATCCAACCATTTAGGAAACGTATTAAGTGTTATTACCGATAGAAAACTTGTGCGTACGAGTAGTGAACCAATTCAGGTAGCCCTTGATAATTTTGATTTTACAGGATGGGCAACTATTAGAGCCAACAGCAATTGGAATACCACATACAGTCAGGCCGTTGCTACCAATACGGATAGAGCAGTTATTACTGCTGATGGCCCGAGTAAAGGAGTATCTTATGCTATGAGCACCACCGCGGGCAAAAAGTATACCATCTCGTATGATTTAGATTTGATGGCAACACCTGAAATAACGGTTAAAGCAGCGGATTTGTCAAGTCCGGGTCCAATAATTAAAAAAACAGATAATACTTCTGGCAGACAAAGTGTAACATTCACTGCGACGTCTAGTGTTACTGTAATCGAATGGTTACGTACCAGAGCAAAAGACAATATAATTGATAAATTTGCTATAGACAATGTGGCTACGAGTGTAGAATCAATACCAAATACAGTTGCTTTTACAGCCTTTGTACCGGACGTATTGAGTTACTC
>NZ_JAJMOY010000009.1 GCF_020991415.1 Flavobacterium sp. ENC
GGTTTGCAGAAAAGACACCTTTAAATTCGGTACTCTCATTGGTTCTCGCAAAGGCGCAGAGGCGCTAAGTTTCTATTCTTACGGAATATCTCTTTTGAAAATCACTGCCTGGGCCTGATGGAAATGGAAATCCTTTTTGGCTTTGGGTTTTCTCGCACATTCGTTAGCTCACGCAAAGACACAGAGGCGCAAAGTTTCTCATCTTACGGAATATCTCTTTTGAAAATCACTGCCTAGCCCCGATGGAAGTGGAAATCCTTTTGCTTTTTGCTGTCAAAAAAGCAAAAGACTGAAACGGACAGCGGGAAATAGCTCCTTATTAAATTCCAAATTTTTAAATTCCAAATTCCAAAAGCTTCGGCTATGCTTAGCTGGACAGGATAATTATTGTATACGTATATATAATGTACAAAAACAAACCCGAAAGGTTTTGGAAAACTGTCGGGTTATAGAAATAAAATCAGTTCTTATATAGAAGAGTTATTTTTTATCGAGTATTTTGCTTTTGACTCCCAATGATTCAACCGACCGGATTCGAATCCTCTTAGAAGAATTGTTTCTATAAATTAGTCTTTCCGTTTATAAAACCTTTTAATGATGATTTGCTATATGAAATAACAACAACGTTATAAAAATAAAAAAAACAATAGCCAAACAATAAAACAGAAAAACGCGAGGACAATTCAGCATTTTTCAATTTAACCACATTTAGATCTCAATTCCAAAACACACAAACAAAGGAACACTTATTCCGAACAACCAATACCTGCAACTTCCTAAATCCTAACAACTACAATGTCTTATATTGCCAGACCGGAAATGATTTGTTTTAAACACAGAAAGCCCTCTTTTAGAGGGCTTTCTTGTTGTATTTAGGAAACTGTAATTAATTACAATTTAGCAACATGTTTCGTTAATTTAGACTTCAGGTTAGAAGCTTTATTATCATGAATGATGTTCTTTTTAGCTAATTTATCAATCATAGAAATTACAGTTGATAATTTTGAAGAAGCATCAGATTTTTCAGTAGCTAATCTTAATGCCTTGATAGCATTACGAGTAGTTTTATGTTGATATCTGTTAAGAACTCTTCTTTTTTCGTTACTTCTAATTCTTTTTAAAGCTGACTTATGATTTGCCATTTTATTATTTTTTTACCTTTTTTATAATTCTTTTTTTCGTAGTGCTCACAGGAACAGATTTCTGTTACCAGTACCAAATCTTGTAGTTCCAATCCTTAGATGAATAAAACTAATCTTCTAAGTTTTCTTCAATTTATTCAATTGATTTTTGTAGCCCGTAGCGGAATCGAACCGCTCTTACATGGATGAAAACCATGCGTCCTAACCGATAGACGAACGGGCCATTTTGACATCAAGTTTAACAACTTAATCAGCAGTAAAAGTAGTAGCCCGTAGCGGAATCGAACCGCTCTTACATGGATGAAAACCATGCGTCCTAACCGATAGACGAACGGGCCTGCTTCTCTAATGCGGATGCAAAGATACATCTATTTTTAAGATGCACAATACCTGAAGCAAAAATTTTTATTTTTTTTTAATATGCCTTCGCAAAAAGCACTCTTTTAGATGAAGGATTCCCTGTAAATACACAGACTCCCGCCTCTTCCAAAGCATCTAAAGGAATACAACGAATTGTTGCTTTTGTCAGGTCTTTTATTTTCTCTTCAGTGGCAGCCGTTCCATCCCAATGAGCCGATACAAATCCACCTTTTCCATCCAAAACTTCCTTAAACTCCTCAAAACTATTTACTTCCGTTATATGAGTATTACGATAGTCCAATGCTTTATTAAATAAGTCGTTTTGAATCTGCTCTAACAAGTCATTTATATAATTTACGATTTCATTAGCCGAAACAACCTCTTTTGTCAGGGTATCACGTCTTGCAACTTCAAAAGTGCCATTTTCTAAATCTTTTGGCCCTACGGCAATTCTAACAGGAACTCCTTTTAGTTCCCATTCAGCAAACTTGAATCCTGGCTTCTGAGTTGTTCTGTTATCATATTTAACCGAAATTTTCAATTTCTTCAGCTTAGCTGTCAATTCATTAACTGCAGTGGTAATTTGCTCCAACTGCTCATCTGTTTTATGAATTGGCACAATAACAACCTGTATTGGAGCCAAATTTGGAGGCAAAACCAATCCCTGGTCATCAGAGTGTGTCATAACCAAAGCCCCCATCAGACGAGTAGAAACTCCCCATGACGTACCCCAAACGTGTTCCTGCTTCCCTTCTGCGTTAGCAAACTTCACATCAAATGCTTTCGCAAAATTCTGTCCAAGAAAATGTGATGTACCAGCCTGCAATGCTTTTCCATCCTGCATCAGCGCTTCAATACAATATGTTTCATCGGCACCGGCAAAACGTTCTGTTTCTGTTTTTATACCTTTAACAACAGGAATTGCCATAAAATTCTCGGCAAAATCAGCATAAACATTCATCATTTTTTCAGATTCTTCAATCGCTTCTGCTTTTGTAGCATGTGCTGTATGTCCTTCCTGCCATAAAAATTCAGCCGTTCTCAAAAACAAACGTGTACGCATTTCCCAACGGACCACATTTGCCCACTGATTAATTAATAAAGGTAAATCTCTATAAGATTGCACCCATCCTTTATAAGTAGACCAGATAATTGCCTCACTTGTTGGACGAACAATAAGCTCTTCCTCCAGTTTTGCATTTGGATCAACCATTAGCTTTCCAGGTTTATCGGGATCATTTTTTAATCTGTAATGCGTAACAATAGCACATTCCTTTGCAAATCCTTCTGCATTTTTTTCTTCCGCCTCAAACATGCTTTTGGGCACAAATAAAGGAAAATACGCGTTCTGATGTCCGGTCTCTTTAAACATTCTGTCTAACTCAGCCTGCATTTTTTCCCAAATAGCATATCCGTACGGTTTAATAACCATACATCCTCTAACTCCTGAATTTTCAGCTAGATCTGCTTTGACAACCAGCTCGTTATACCACTTTGAATAATCTTCTGATCTTGTAGTGAGGTTCTTACTCATATTGAATAGTTTGGCACAAATTTTGTTTTAATAATTTTAACTAAATAGTTTGACAAAACTAACTATTTTTGTAATGTGCAACAATAAAAAACACCACAGATATGAAAACTTCTATTTCTCTTCGCCAAAACTCAAGTCATTTTTACTTAATTGGATTATTGAGTTTTCTACTTGCATCGTGTGGTTCTTACCAGAATACATCTTATTATGACAATGATGGTGTTTATGGTAACACACGAAATACTTACGCACAAGCGACCACCTCAGAGACGAACAATCAATATAAGGACTACTTCAAATCATTACAGAACGACGATCAGCCTACTGAAATTTTTACAGATGTAGATAATTATGGTAATTATGCTGTAAACGATAGTACTGAAACTGCAACTGCTACAGCCTATCCTGCATGGGGAAGCAGCAACACTGAAGTAGCTATTAATTATTATCCTAGCAACTCATGGTCATGGGGAATTTCTGCCGGATGGGGAGGATATCCTTATTACGGATGGGGTTACCCTGGCTACGGATGGGGCGGTTATCCGGGATACGCATGGGGAGGATATCCTTATTACGGATACGGATACGGATGGGGCTACCCTGGTTACGGATGGGGCGGTTATCCAGGATATTGGGGAAGACCTTCCTACCGATATAATAATTATGCCTATAATTATGGAAGAAGAGGTTCTGCTTCTTATTACGGCGGTAGAGATTACTCCTCAAACAGAAATTACACTAACAGAAGCTACAGTAATAGAAATTATACCAATAGAAACTTCACCAACAGAAGTTATACTAACAACAGAAATAGCTATACTACTAACAGACGCGAATATACAGACTTCAGAAGAAGTTCTTCTGCAAATGGCAGAACAACAACAAATCCAACTTTTACAAACAGAAGCTACACGCAAGGACAAAATAACAGCTATGATTATTCTAACAGAAGATCAAGCGGTACAACAACCCGAAACTACAATAACACGACAAACAGCAGCCCAACAAGAAGTTACTCTCCTAGCCCATCACGTTCTATGAATAGTGGCGGAGGAAGCATGAGATCATCCGGCGGTGGCGGTGGCGGCGGTGGAAGATCGTACAGTGGTGGCGGTGGCGGAAGAAGATAACTTCCTGTTCGTTACACCTAATACAATCATCTAAAAATTTGAATCCAATGAAGAAAATAGTATTCCTATTAATAGCGGGACTATCTTTTAGCGTCTCACATTCACAAGAAGTTTCAGACGCCGTTCGTTATGCACAAGACAATCTTACCGGAACTGCCCGGTTCAGAGCCATGGGCGGAGCCTTTGGAGCAGTGGGCGGCGACCTTTCTTCCTTAAGTGTAAACCCTGCAGGATCGGCCATATTTGCCAATAATCAGACCGGAATAACGTTAAGCAATCAGAGTATTAAAAACAACTCCAACTATTTTGGCACAAATACCAGTGACGACAAAAATTCTTTTCTCCTGAATCAGGCTGGCGGCGTTTTTGTCTTTCATGACCGAAACCCAAACAGCAACTGGAAAAAAATTGCTATTGGAGCTACTTATGAGAATACTAACAATTTTGACAATAATACTGTTTCGGTAGGAACTAATCCTGTCAATTCTATTGATCAGTACTTTTTAGCTTATGCTAATGGAGATCCTCTAAAAAACAATGGAGTTAGATTGGGGGACATAAAAAACATATCATATACTAATAAAACATATAAACAGCAACAAGCTTTTTTTGGCGCTGAAGGCTATGTAATAAACCCCGTTACTAGCGATAACAATAATACAAAATACACAACTAACGTTCCTACCGGAGGCAATTACTACCAGGAAAACGAAGTTTACGAAACAGGCTACAATAGTAAAGTAAGTTTCAATATTGCAACATCCTACAAAGACCGTCTCTATTTAGGAGCCAATTTAAATGTACATGTAACAGACTACAGAAGAACTAGTACTTTTTATGAGGATAATGACAAACCATTAGTTGCAGGTGAAACCATATCAAGTTTACGTTTCAACAATGACCAATATACGTATGGTAATGGGTTTTCTTTTCAACTTGGGGCTATCGCGAAGGTTACGGAATCTTTTCGTCTTGGTTTAGCTTATGAATCCAATACCTGGTACGAACTGTATGATGAAATTTCACAAAGTCTTTACACTACACGTCAGGCTGCAGGAGGCCAGCCTATAGACAAAGCTGTTAATCCGAATGTTGTTAATGTTTATGACCCTTACACTTTACAAACTCCCGGCAAAACAACTTTTAGTGCTGCTTATGTATTTGGAAAATCCGGTTTAATCAGTGTTGATTATGCTATTAAAGATTACGGAAATACAAAATACAAACCAACAAGCGACGAAGGCTTCAAAGGCCTGAACAACCAGATAAGTGACGAGTTAACTTCTACTGGAGAATTACGGGTTGGTGCAGAATATAAAATCAAACAATTAAGTTTACGCGGTGGTTATCGTTTTGAAGGAAGCCCTTATAGAGACGGAACAACAATTGGCGATTTAACAAGTTATTCGGGTGGTTTAGGCTATAACTTTGGTACTACCAAAGTAGATTTGGCTTACTCCTACTTCGAAAGAAAATCAAATCAAGGTTTCTTTGCGCAAGGACTTACTAATGGTGCAAACATCTCATCGAAGCTGAACAATGTTTCCCTGACTTTATTATTTGAATTGTAATTAAAGATAAATAGAATGAATGAAAATCCGTTAAGTATTTTGCTTGGCGGATTTTTTTTATCGCTAATAAAATGACATCGCTTAGCTGACTTATTTTCCGTCAGAAAAAAAACACGTTGGATAACAGCTCTAAAAGCTATCGAAAGCTTCATAAAAAACAGCTAAAAGAAAGGGAAACAGGCGGTGTTTGAATAAAAAAGTGTAATTTTGCACTCCAATTTATAAAAGTATGAGAACCAAGTCTTTAAAAAAGAACAAAATTAACGTAATCACTCTTGGGTGTTCGAAGAATGTATATGACAGTGAAGTCCTGATGGGGCAGCTTCGTGCAAGCGGAAAAGATGTTGAACATGAAGCGCCTGCAGAACGAGAAGGAAACATCATTGTAATTAACACCTGTGGTTTTATTGATAATGCCAAAGCAGAATCGGTAAACATGATTTTGGAATATGCTGACAAAAAAGACAAAGGACTTGTTGATAAAGTATTTGTAACCGGGTGTTTATCGGAGCGTTACAGACCAGATTTAGAAAAAGAAATCCCGAATGTTGATCAATATTTCGGTACCACCGAACTGCCTCAGTTATTGAAAGCACTAGGAGCCGATTATAAACATGAATTATTAGGAGAACGTTTAACTACCACTCCTAAGAACTACGCTTACTTAAAAATTGCCGAAGGCTGCGACAGACCCTGCAGTTTTTGCGCCATTCCTCTTATGCGCGGTAAACACGTTTCACAAACAATTGAAAAATTAGTTAAAGAAGCAGAAGGTCTGGCTAAAAACGGTGTTAAAGAACTTATTCTGATTGCTCAGGATTTAACATATTATGGTCTTGACATTTATAAAAAGAGAAATCTTGGTGAACTTCTGGAAGCTTTAGTAAAAGTTGAAGGTATTGAGTGGATCCGTCTGCATTATGCTTTCCCTACCGGCTTCCCGATGGATGTTTTGGAAATTATGAAACGTGAACCTAAAATTTGCAACTATATTGATATTCCATTGCAACACATTTCGGATTCTATATTAAAGTCTATGCGTCGTGGAACTACACAGGCTAAAACGACTCAATTATTAAAAGAATTCCGTGCTGCTGTTCCCGGAATGGCAATCAGAACGACTTTAATTGTTGGATATCCGGGTGAAACTCAGGAAGATTTTGAAATCCTGAAAGATTTTGTTCAGGAAATGAAATTTGACAGAATGGGATGTTTTGCTTATTCACACGAAGAAAATACACATGCTTACTTACTTGAAGATGATGTTCCGGACGATGTAAAACAAGCCAGAGCTAACGAAATTATGGAATTACAATCTCAAATTTCATGGGATTTAAACCAGGAAAAAGTCGGGCAGGTATTTAAATGTATTATTGACCGAAAAGAGGGTGCCCATTTTGTAGGCCGAACTGAGTTTGACAGCCCCGATGTTGATAACGAAGTATTAATTGACGCTTCTAAACATTACGTAAAAACAGGAGATTTTGTTAATATCAAGATAATTGAAGCAACAGAATTTGATTTATACGGAGAACCTGCTTAAATTTACAATAGATATTTGCTAACTTTTGATAAAACAATCTTATGAAACCTATTCAATCTTTATTTCTTTTGGTTTTCACGTTATTAAGCATTACTTCTGTTTCTGCTCAATACGGAAATGGATATAATAACGGCTACGGTGGAGGTGGTTATGGCGGAGGCGGTTACGGAAGAGGCGGCGGAATGGGAATGGACAGAAGTATGACACAGGCAGGACCTCAAAGTCAGAGTAAGCCCAAAGAAATCCCGGCCGAAGAAACTGCGGCTAAGTTCGTAGAGCAAATGAAACCAGTTGTAAATCTTGATGAACTTCAGGCTATTGCCATCACGAATGTTTTTGCTGACAGTATGAGGGAACAAGGTATCCTGTTAAAAAACGAAAGCAGTAGTCAGGATGTGAAAATGGAGCAATTGAAAGCTTTACAAGAAAGCACTACAAAGAAAATAACTGCTTTTCTTAATCCGGACCAGATAGAAAAATACACCAGTTTTATGGCTAACTTCAAAGAAATCAAAAAGTCAAAGTCAAAAAAGAAAAAAGACACTAAAGAAAACAAGGAAAATAAAGAAATAAAAGAAGACACAGAAACAGGAAAAGTTCAAGAATAATTATCTTAACTTAATTCCAATAATGTAATTAATTATGATAAAAAAACATTTATACTATCTGCTTTTAGCGATTATTATTACTTCGTGCTCCACAAATCCCTATAAAAACACTGAAAAAGTTTACGATAAGCAACTTAAAACTTTAGAAAATCAAATTACCAGTAAAGAGGCCCAACCAATACCTTCGGTTAGTCCGGTAGTTATTGATACAACATATGCACAACAGTTAGGGATTGTAAAAGATACTTTATCTAAAACAGGATCAACTATTTTATTGAATGGGATCAATACAGAATGGATCGGTACTGTTAATTTCAATTTAAGAAAACCAAGTTTTATCATTATTCACCATACTGCACAAGATTCTGTTCAGCAAACAATCAATACTTTTACAAAAACGAAAACACAGGTGAGTGCTCATTATGTGATTTCTGAAAACGGAAAAGTAGTTCAGATGCTTAATGATTATCTTAGAGCATGGCACGCAGGAGCATCTACCTGGGGAAAGAATACAGATCTTAACTCAAGTTCTATTGGTATTGAATTGGATAATAATGGTTTTAAACCTTTTACAGAAGCGCAAATCAGTAGTCTTGTGGCTCTTTTAACTAAATTGAAAAAAGATTACAACATACCAACTCAAAATATACTTGGTCATGCGGATATTGCTCCGGGAAGAAAACAAGATCCGAGCGCTTTATTTCCGTGGAAAACATTAGCCGAAAAAGGATTCGGAATCTGGCCGGATGAAATTCTGGAAGAAGCCCCTTTTGATTTTAAAATAGAGCAGGGTTTGCGCATTATTGGTTATAATACCAAAAATCTGTCAGCAGCGATAATGGCTTTTAAGCTGCATTATATCCAAACTGATACTACCTCAACTTTAGACCGAAAAACAATAGATACTATCTACTCTATTTACAAAAAACAACTGCAGTAGTATTTTTTTACTTATATAAGATACCGCATTTCTATATTTAGGGGATGCGGTTTTTTTTATTGTTGGATGTTGGATATTAGATGTTGGATATTAGATGTTGGATGTTGGATATTAGATGTTGGATATTGGATATTGGATATTAGATGTTGGATATTAGATGTTGGATATTAGATGTTGGATACTAGATGTTGGATATTGGATGTTGGATATTAGATATTGTTAGACGTTGGCTGTTGGACGTGAGTTAGATTTTGGTGAGGATGCTGAATGTTGCCTTTATTTGGGATGCTATATTAGATTTTGGAAAACTACTATTTGTTGGAGAAATAAGATTTTTTTTGACGAATCTCAATGTTTTTTGCTTAAAGTAAATGAGTCCATAAATAACGGAATACTCATTAAAATAATTTTAAAATTAAAAAAGCTGCCAAAACATTAGTATGTTTCGACAGCTCCAAAAAAAAAAAAAAATATCAATCTTTATCTCTTAGAAAGAGTATGTTGTAGCAATTAGTCCAAAAAACGATCCGCCTGTTGGTAATGCATCTTTGTCTAAAAATATATCTTCGGATGCAGCGTCATATCTTAACTCCGGAATTATGGTTAGCTTTCCAACTTTATAGTTTAATGAAAGTGTGTTAGCAAATACACTTGAACCATTAAGTACCCCCAAATTCAAAGCATCTTTAGCATCAAAATATTCCACTCTGTACGCCAGGCTTAAAGACTCTTTAAAGGCATAATTAGCATATCCTACTAATGAAAACCATTCTCCGTCTAAGTCACTATTAAAATCATTTGTTACTTTAGCGTAAGTAGCATTAAATCCAAGTCCAAAACTATCACTAATTGTTTTTGAGGCTACAAAATCAATTTGTGTTTTATTCTCGTCCGTCGGAGGAATTACAGTACCCGGAGTCGGATTTGTACTTCCTGATGTGAAATTCAAATAGGCACTTCCTGTTTCAGCAACGTATCCTAACTGTCCAACATAGGTTTTCTGAGTTGATCCTGCATCCATCGCTGATTTAAAATCAGTAGGGTTTGTAATCCCGAACATGGCTGTGAATTTTCCGGCTGTATATTGTGCCTTCACCCCTGTATTAAAAAACGGCCCATATGAAAACGCGTACGACATACTGTAGTTTTTATTGCTGACCGCATCCAGCAATTCGTACCCGATATGAGTTCCAAAACTACCCGCTACTACTTTAAATTTATCTGTAATATCATAAGTGAAAAATAATTGTTTTATGATGAACTTTGTATTCTCTTCATTATATGAAAACTCTTCTGCTCTGGTTCCGAAACCTAAATCTACAAAAACGGAAGCCTTTCCGAATTTATGCCCTGCCTGAATGGAAGCCATTCCCAGTTCGAATGAATCCTGTGAGTTGGTAAAGCTCGTTAATCCATTCATTTGTTTAGAAAAATCATATTTATAGTAAGCGTCTGCCGATCCTCCCCAAGTTGTTGCCGGTGAAACTGAAGCTTCAGTATCATCCTGGGCAAAAGCAAAAGAACTTGTTAACATCGCGGCTAAAATGTGAAATACTTTTTTCATGTTTTAATTGGTTTTTAGTTATTAATTGATTCTGGTTAGTTAATCTTTTATATATCTATTTAATAGTATAAGTCATTTCTAAAACCTCTTATTCGCCAACAAAACATCCTCATTTTCATTAGCGAATTTATTAACTTTTGTGAGAGTAAAAGAACAGCTGCCGCTTTTTTTGATGTTTTAAGGAAAGAATTACGGATTACAAAAATTACCTTAACAATAATCGTGATATGACATTAATACTGAATTATTTTTGAAAATTTAATAACCATTTTTTACTCTTAAATTAAAAAAAATAAGGGTTTCAGCCAAAAAAACTATTTTAAAACAGCCAAAAACAAGCCAAAAACGTCATTAAAAAAATTATACCCCTAAAAAATATGGGGGTACTATAAAATAAAAACTAAAAAATGATATTCAATAAAAATTAATATAACAAATAAAGCCTGTTAAGTTAGATAATCTAAATTCTTACAAAAATACTCATCAAAAACACTTTTTGTCTTACTAAACAGCTCTTCGTAAACAGATCGAATTTCGATTAAAGACAAAAAAAAGACGCACTACTGTGCGTCTGTATCATTAAGCTTTAAAATCTATTTGAATTAAAGAATTGGTTTTGCCCTGCTAATGAATCAATAGAAAAAAAGACAGGGTTTCTATTTAACCAAATAATCTGGCATCGTAAGTTACCTATTGTATTTTCGAAGATATTCACGAGCCTTACTACCGGATTCTTTTAAATCTTCCATTTTCCACTTCCCTTCTGATTTTGCAGATTTTTTCAAAATGGAGCAGGTTTCATCTTTATCAGATACGGACCAGGTAATCCAGCTGAGCTTTCGTGCTTCCATCCAGTCTATGTATTCCTGCCAGGCTTTTAGATTTAAAGGACCATCACCCGTAGCTTCCATTCCGGCAGATTCTGATATAAAAACAGGCAGACCTTTACTTATTGCTATATCTGTTTTGTCTCTTAACTCCTTTCCATGAGTTGCGGCATAAAAGTGCATCGTATACATTATATTGGTAACCCCTAAAATAGGATCGGCTGCGGCAAGGTCAACATCCTGATCCCAATGCGGAGAACCCACCAAAATAATATTGTTCGGATCATTTTCCCGTATGACCTTAATTACTTCTTCGGAATAGGCTTTGACCTCAGCCCAGCTTTCATAATCCGGTTCATTAAAGATCTCATATATAATGTTGGGATACTTTGAATACTTTTTGGATATCTCCGAAAAAAAGGCTTTAGCTTCTTCTAAGTTGATATTATGACTGTGCCAGTCGACTATTACATAAATATCAGCCTTTATCGCTCCTTTAATAACAGCGTCAATTTTATCTTTTGAAAATTGCGGTTCTTTCCTATAGGCCATCTCCCCTAATTCAACGCCCATGGCGGCACGAACAACATTACAATTAAAGTCTTTTCGCAGCCATTTAACCGCCTTTTCGTTATAAAACCTTGGCCACATACTATGCCAGCCAAAACTCATTCCTCTTAAAACAACGGGGACCTTATATTGATCTACTAATTGAGTTCCGACAACACTCAGCTGTCCATGAGTTTTAACCTGAGCATTTGAAAAAGAAAACAGTAATACTAAAATAATACTAAATAATCTACTCTTAACATTCATAACTATTGGCGTTTAGGGGATTA
The DNA here is from genome assembly GCF_020991415.1 of Flavobacterium sp. ENC. Classification (GTDB taxonomy): domain Bacteria; phylum Bacteroidota; class Bacteroidia; order Flavobacteriales; family Flavobacteriaceae; genus Flavobacterium. Next base: position 12,059 of record NZ_JAJMOY010000009.1, read on the forward strand.
ATCTCAAGGTAACGGAATCATGAGGAGCGAGATCTGCCACAAAATTCTTTTTTGTAGAACCTGTCTCTTTGTTCTTCCACAGATCTTTTAGCTTAAAAACGGTTTTACTGAAATCAGCCTCGTAACCAAAATCGGCATCTTTAATGTTATGTTTTTTCCAGTCAAAATTGACTTTTTTCGGCACTTCACTTCTGTTTAAAAACGTAACTACCCAATTTCCGTCTGATAAAGGTTTTACCCATACTTCCAATCCGTCTTCTGCCCCATATTTAAAACCTTGAATTCCCAATTTATCCTGATTAACTGCGATTAGTTCTTTATTGGTAAGGATTGCCAGTGTTTCTTTAGACATTTTTCTAAAATCATTTCCGGCGACAAGCGGCGAAGCCATCATGCACCACATGGCGAAATGGGATTTATCCTCCGTATCGTTCATTTCGTTTCCGACTTCCATCATGTCAAAATCATTCCAGTGATCGGGTCCTGAATATTTACGAATGTCTTTGCGCATTTCAACAATTTTCATAAATCCCCACGACGACCAATTTTCCGGATGTTTGAACTCACAATCGAAACACGGGTAAATGTCTCCGGAAATCCTCCAGAGATTCCCAACCGGTTTTCCCCACTCCCAAGGCTGATTGTCGCCCCATTCACAAAGACTGAAAACCATAGGTCTTCCGGCTGTTTTTATGGCATTGCTCATGGTAGTGTAGGCTTCTTTGGCAGTAATTCCCTGCGTGTTACACCAATCGTACTTCAGGAAGTCAATTCCTAATCTGGCATAAAACCGGGCATCCTGATATTCGTAACCGCGTGTTCCCGGATAACCGGCACAGGTTTGCGTTCCGGCACAATTGTATAAACCAAATTTCAATCCTTTGCTGTGCACATAATCAATTACTGCTTTCATTCCGTTCGGGAATTTAGCCGGATCAGGAATTAAATCCCCGTTCGCATCACGTTCCCTCGTCATCCAGCCATCGTCGAGTACAATATAATTGTATCCTGCTGCGGCCATTCCTGATGAAACCATAATATCTGCCGTTTCTTTTACCAGTTTTTCATCGATACTGGTTCCGAAAGTATTCCAGGAATTCCAGCCCATTGGAGGTGTCATCGCCAAACCTTCAAATTTGCCGCCCGCTTGCGTATGCGTATTCCCCTGACTAAAGCCCAAAAAGGAAACGCTTAATGCAAGTATTAAAACTATATTTTTCATTATAAAAAATTCAAATTAATATTATAAAAAAAGTATTCCCTAACGAGTGATTAGGGAATACTTCAAACAAACTCAAAATAAAACAAATGCTTTTTTACAAAAATCCAATATCATCCAGATATATGACTCCCGGCAATCCTGAATATTCTTTCATGAACAACGAATTTACGGTTGTTCCTAATTTTTCAGGATGAAGATCTGATATTGGTATGGAGATATTATTCCATTCTCCTGCTTTGATATCAATTGCTTTTCCATCATCATCATTTGTGCCTCCGATGGAGAATAAAACCCTGGTACTTACTGTAGCATATACAGATAGTTTTAAATATCCGTAATCGGCAACATTTACTGCATTATACTGCATATATAAACCACTCCAGCTATCGGTAGTACGCTTAATGGAATACGTTCCCCTACTCACATTTTCAGTACTTTGGAAATTTTCGCTTCCACCCCATTGCCATGTAGAAACCGGCGTTGGAGATCCGGAGAAATTATCACCATACACTAAAAATTTAACACCGATTGTTGCGATATTGGATGTACCATATTCTGTCTGCACTTTTACAAGGGCATACGAACCAAAATCTGCCGGAACTGTTACTTCTATTGCTGTTTTTGATATCGATTTGAATACTGCTTCTGTATCGCCAAATTTGACACTTTTGACTTTTACAAAATTTGAACCGGTAATGGTAATCACATCGCCAGGTGATGCAAATGACTGAGAAAGAGCTGAAACAACAGGTGCAGGCGGAGACAATGCTATCACATTATCTAAAACATTCACAAAGCCGTTTGTTGCGTAATAATCCAAACCAGTGGCAGGTTTATCCGAACCATTCACTTTTAAAACTCCGTTGGTCACATTTACGCTTAACAGGTACAAATCAGGATTCGCTGCATTTGCCAATGTGGTCAATTCGCCTGTTTCGAGATAATCAGCAGTTACGCCGGCGAGTTTACCCACTCTTTTTTTAACTCCTTTTACCACATGGCTCAATACGATTTGTTTTAAAACATCAACCGGTACTAAAGTGATATCCGGATAACCCAATGAATTTACGTATCCGTTTTTTACAAGATAGGCTTCCAGAATGGCATCAGCAGGAACAAAATAAGTAAAATCTTCAGTGGTGTTCAGAGTCGCTTCCAAACCTGCCAGTTGTATTGCTTTATTAAAAAGTATCAAATTCGTGTTTGCCTTGATTAAGCCATAGGCCGTATTGTAATTTTGTTCTGCACCTCCCACACCCGGAAGATCATTATCACAAGAAGAAGCGAGGGCAACTAAAAAGGCACATACTGCTATTTGTTTTAGTTTATATAGTATTTTCATAAGTTTTCTTTTTTATATTTTTTTCAATGAAAAGAATTAAAAGAATCATTTCATCGTACTAAATGATTCTTTTAAAAATTCTACTATTTTAATATCAAACCTAAATCATCAATAAAAATGGTATTCCCTCCTTCTTTACCTCCAAATTCCTGAAATGTAATTTGTGTTAATTCAGTTGGGCTATCTAACGTATTGAAAAGGATTTCAACATACGTCCAGTCAGATGAAAAATTAATAACCGGTTTTATTTTATCATTTCCGTTAATAAACACACCAACTGAACCTGAATTTTGTCCTTTAAGACTTATTCTGATTCCTTTATATTTAGAAATATCAAATTTTGAATTATCAATTCCGATATACAATCCGTTCCATTGGCCGGCTTTCCATGAAATGCTTTTTGAACCCTGCTTTGGATCTTTATCATAGGCAGTGTCATACGGATTTGTTGCATCCCACAAACCATCATAAGATCGCAGTGAAGTATAAGCGTCATCATAAATAGCGCTCCCAAAAGTTTGTCCTGCCACAGTAGTTCCGGAAACATTGGTCACAGACAGTTTTTTATACAATATATCTGCCGGTACTTTTACGGTGATTTCAGTTAAGGTTGAAGAAATTGGTTCAACTGCTGTAGTTCCAAAATTAACGATCGGTCTCAGAAAATACTCTCCTTTGATTGTAATAATATCTCCCGGGTTTGGGTTAATAGGAAAACCGGAAATAGTTGGAGAAGGCGGTCTCACTTTTACCGTGTATTTCAATGTTCCGATTTTGGTTACAATCTTCAATTCATCCATTTCATTAAAATATGGAGTGTCCTGATCAACAGAAATTACAATTACATTATCTGTTACCAACGTCGGATTAAAAGAAGATTCTAACCCATTGAAAGATATGGATTGCAAAGTGGCGAAACCTGAACCTCTAATAATATAGGTATTCCCTGCATTTATGACATCTGTTGGAACGTCTACTTGCCTGTCTCCTTCTACTAAAGGATCATCAATAACCGATTTACTAATTCCTGTTACGGCTAATTTACCTGACGAAGAACTACCGCCTTCATCGTTTGAACAAGCACTAAACAATAGCATTGAAACTGAAGCTAAAAAGTAAAACTTCAATAGCATTATTTTTTTTATATTTTTCATAATTGTTTCGCTTTAAAGTTTATTTAAAAACATAAGGTACCGGAGCCTCTTTTAACTTTGGATTTTTTCTGACATCATTTGCCGGTTTAGGAAAAATAAAATCTGTTTCTACCGGTGTGTAATGCTTTACGCCTTCATAATCAGAACCTCTGTCTTGTTTCGAAATGATGTCAATAGCCTCTGCTCTTGGCAATCTTCCCAAGTCATACCAGAATTCTCCCTCAAAAGCAAATTCGACTCTTCTTTCCTGAAACAATGCTTTTTTGGTTAATGGCGTATTGACATTCAATTCACTTAAACCTGCTCTTTTCCTGATTTTATTAAAAGATGCTTTTGCATTCGGATCACTTGTTTCGTTCGCACCCGCCAATATTGCTTCAGCATGAATTAACAAAACATCGGCATAACGCATGATATAATTACAATTACTCATAGAACCCCATCTGTCCGCAACACCTGTTTCACTGGTTGCCTGACCCACTACATATTTTTTTACAGCCGCTCCGGTTGCATCTAATACGTTTGGATATTTCGTTTTATCTAATGTAAAGCCTACCACATCACCGCCTTTTAATCCCGGATAAGAGTCTCCGTAAATCATATACGATTCTTTTCTTCTGACATCCCCTACTTCAAAAGCTTCCTGAATATCATTCGAAGGAATATAAACTGCTCCATAGGAGACATTGTCATTTAAAATATCCAGACCATACTGAACATTAGAAGGATTTCCGGCCTGATATTCATTGACTGCTCCGGACCATTGCCAGGAATAAATCGATTCTTCATTGTTATTTTTACTGGTCAGAAACAAATCTCCATAGTTCGGTAAAAGTCCAAATTCTCCTGAATTAATTACTTTTTCAGCCATGGCTCTGGCATTGGTATAATCTTTTTGGTACAGGTATATTTTTGCCAAAAATGATTCTGCAGTTCCCTGTGATATAAATACATTCACCGTACTTGAGCCTCTTAATCTTACTTTTGGTTTCAGGTTTGCTGCAGCATATTTCAGATCGTTTTCGATAAACTTATATACATCTTCGATTCTGTTGTTATTTACCATCGGGTTTTTTGCCAATGCTAAATTATCTTCGATAATAGGCACAGGACCAAATAAACGTACCAGGTAGAAATAAGAAACTGCTCTGAAAAAATGTGCCTCTGCGATTGTATTCTTAATCACATCGGGACTTACTCCTGCTTTTGCATTGGTATTCAGGTTATTGATCAGATCATTTGATTGGGCAACGATACCAAAGCAAGATCTCCACGGATCTGACAAAATGAAACTGTCCGATGTCAATTTAAACTGGATTACCTCATTTCCATCCACATTTGACCAGCAGTTTCCGGAAGACATTTCGGAAAGCGCGAAAAAACATTTTGTAAAAAACGGAGCCCACATTCTTCCATACATTCCATAAGTGGTACGTTGTACCTGCTCATCTGATGTATAAAAATTATCACTTACATATCCGTCCTGGGTAGGTCGGTCTAAATAATCCTCACTACATGAAGCAGATAAAGCCAGCAAAGCCACTACCGCTAAGCTTTTAAAATTTATTTTATATATTTTCATAATAGTTTTTATTAAAATTCAACATTCATTCCAAACGTAATGGTACGGTTGGTAGGATAACGCCCTGAATCAATTCCGCTCAGTAAAGCATTCTGATTATAGTCTCCAATTTCAGGATCATAACCCGTGTATTTGGTGAAAGTGTACAAATTCTGAACACTTGCATAAAATCTTAGTTTACTTAATTTGGTTTTAGAAAGAATATCCGATGGCAGATTGTAAGCAAAAGTTACCTGTGAAATTCTCAAAAACGAACCATCTTCTACATAACGATCTGATATGGCAATATTCGGATGTCCGTCTCCGCCATCAGGTCTTGGATATTTTGCGTTCGGATTATCAGGCGTCCAGAAATCAGCAGCTTCTGCCAGTTGATTTTCGTAAAGACGCTGGTTTTTTGTCGCCGCTCTTCTGGTTAAGTTCATTACTTTACCTCCCTGAGAACCCTGAAGGAAAACAGTAAGATCTAAATTTTTATATTTGAATGTATTGTTCAGACCATACGTAAAATCAGGCATTGGATTCCCTATGTAAGTCAAATCTTTTTCATCGATTAACCCATCTTTATTCTGATCTACATATTCTACATCGCCCAAAACACTTTTTGTAGCTTTGTTACCCGTAAAAGGGATTGGAGCATTTGCAAGTTGTTCGTTGGTACGGATGATTCCAACCGTCTGATAGCCGTAAAACTGACCTATTGGCTGACCAACTTCACTTTTAGTAACTGTTTTGGTCGTATAACCGTTCACCTGAACTTCTTTTATTAAATCAAAATTTTCGGCTAAACTTAATAGTTTGTTGTTATTTTTAGAGAAAATAGCCGTTACATCCCATGAAAAATTAGGACTAAATTTATTTGAATATTTTAATGTAGCTTCTATACCCTGATTTCTCATACTTCCCAGATTTACTGTCGGCGCAGCCAGACCACCCTGATACTGCTCTAAACCTGTCACATACGTTGGCAATGGCAGTACAAATAAAAATCCTGAAGATTGTTTTCTGTAAACGTCTACACTGGCATTCAGTTTTGATTTAAACAAACTGAAATCAAGTCCTAAGTTGGTATCTTCTGCAGTCTGCCAGGTCAGCCCCGGATTTGCAATATTACCGGCAGTAAAGAAATTACCCAAAGCCGATTTGATCGTTTGAATGTTAGAAAGGTACAAGCCTCCTCCAACAACCTGATTTCCGGTTTCACCGTAACCCGCCCTGAATTTAATATTGTCTACATAATCTCTCGTGCCTTCCATGAATTTCTCATTCGAAAGATTCCAGGCTCCGGAAATTGCGGGAAAGTAACCCCATCTTTTATCTTTGGCAAAATTAGAACTACCATCAGCTCTTATGGTACCCTGAATACTGTACCTGTTATCAAAACTATAATTAAAAGTTCCGAAAAAAGAGTACAGGGCATTGCTTCCTTTATATTCACTTGCTACTAATGTATCCTGATCACCAAGATTGATAGAATGAACGTCATTACTTAATAGTCCGCCAATAGACTGACTGTTTCCAAACCAGGTTGCATCTGTAGCTTCCTGAGCACCAATAAAATTAAAGCTGTGTTTTCCTAAAGAAAATCGGTATGTCAGCATATTTTTAATATTTAACTGATACCAGGTATTCGCTCTTTCCTGAAGCTGGTTTACTTTATTTACAGCAGCTCCCCAAACATAAGTAGGCTGGAAGGCTTCAAAATTCTGAAGCGAGGTATTCGCTCCCAATTCGAAACGGTATTCTAATCCTTTCGCTAATCTAAAAGTGGAATAAAAATTCCCCTGAAAATTCTTTTGTACTAAATAATTGGTATTCATTAAAGTACTCGCCACCGGATTAATCCACGCACCCTGCGAGCCATCCTGAGGAGGTCCTGCATAACTGCCATCTAAATTTCTAACCGCAACATCGGGAGTAGATAATATAGTGGTACCTATAATACCATCACTATATCCTTCAATGGTAATGTTCTGATTGGTGATCCCTGCTGTCAGGTTAACTCCCATTGTCAGCCAGTCTTTTACTTTTGATTCAAAATTAGTTTTGAAAGTATATCTTTTGAAATCAGATCCTATGACCACACCATCCTGATTCAGGTAAGATCCTGAAACATAATAATTCGTGCTGTCATTCGCCCCTGAAAAAGATAACTGGTGGCTTGTCATTAAGGCTGTTCTGTATATTTCGTCCTGCCAGTTGGTTCCGTTACCTAAAACAGAAGGCACAGCAAACTCGTCACGCGGTGCCACACCATAATATTGTGCCAATGCATTTTGTTGTGTCGCATACTGGCTTAAATTCATTGTTTTCAGTAATCTCGTTACATCCTGTACCGAAAATGCAGTATCATATGTTATTCTTCCGGCACCTTTTTTACCTCTTTTAGTCGTAATAATAACCACTCCGTTAGAAGCTCTTGAACCGTAAATAGCGGTAGAAGCCGCATCTTTTAAGATATCCATCGTTTCAATATCGTTTGGATTCAGAAATGCCAGCGGGCTATTGGTTACACTACCTGTATTGGTTCCGATGTATCCACTTACAATCGTTCCTCCCGTAGCCTGACTGGTAGCATCACCCGAAATTGGAATACCGTCTACTATATATAAAGGTTCGTTGCTGCCTCCCAAAGAAGCATTTCCACGAATTTTTACCGAAACACTTCCTCCCGGTTTTCCGGAATTATTAGTCACGACAACCCCTGCAGCTCTTCCCTGCAACATCTGCTCGATCGTAACTTGCTGGGAATCCTTGAAATCTTTTGATGACACAGAAGAAACTGCCCCTGTAATATCTTTTCTCTTCTGGCTTCTATATCCGACATTTACCAATACTTCACGTAAATCTTCAGCGTTAAGTCTCAGGACCACATTAACAGGCCCGCCATTTTTTACATTAACGGTCTGAGTAACATATCCAATAAATGAAACTGAAATGCTGGAGTTAGCGGGAGCATCAATAACATACTTTCCATCAAAATCTGTTGAAGTTGTTTTTTTAGTACTAACTACCGTAATATTTGCTCCGGGAATAGAAAGTCCCTTATCATCAGACACGACTCCTGTAACTTTTACCTGAGCAGTAATACAATTACTCGTCAGCAACAAAAATAAAATCAAAGGAACCGCTATGTGGTTAGCATTCCAATGAATGAAATTAGTCATTAGTTTTTTCATAATAATGTTTGGTTAGTTTAAATTAGTATTGTTATAATTAAGCAATAAAGAGTTGGTTATTATTTTCTTAAATTATTTAACAAATCTATAACAGAAGGAAACAGCAAATCGATAGTATTATATCATTTAATGATAATATTTTTACTATACCGGTTTAAAAAAACATATATAAAAATAATTTCAGTTAAAAATTGCATTATTCGCAATCAACATCCGCTATTTGAATATGAATTATAAATTAAAATTAACGAATCGCTGAAAATGCAAACGATTTCGTTAAAAATAATATTTGTTTGTGCAAAAAAAGTATCACTACAGAATACGCTTTAATCCAGAAAAATCTTCCCTATACTGACTTGGCGTACAATTTTTAGTAGCTTTAAAACTACGATTGAAGTTCGCAATATTATTAAAGCCGGATTTAAAAGCAACCTCTGAAACGCTCATATCCTTTTCTACAAGCCAGCGGGCCGCATATCCGATACGGATATCATTTATATAATTGACAAAAGTTTTGCCGGTGCGTTTTTTTATAAACCGATTAAAGGAAATAATTGACATGCTGGCGACATTGGCAACATCTTCCAGCGTAATTTTTTCTGCAAAATGTTTCTGCACATATTCGTAAACCAGCTTCATTTTATCATAGTCATCAAACGTATCATAATCTACTGTATAAGTAGAAAGCAATCGCTGATTCCTGGAGTTCGCCAGATCATATAATAAAGAAGTAATTTCCAAAAAGTAATCCATTCCGTCTAATTTTGAGAGTCTTACCAATCTTGGCGTCAATTCTTCAGCTACTTTTTTGGAAAAAAGAATGCCATGAATGGAACGATTGAACATATCACGAATCGGATTCATAATACGTCTGGAAAGAAAAGATTCAGGAAAAAGATCGTTGTGAAACTGAATTGTAATTTCATGTATTTTTTTACTCGTACATTTATTTAACTCCCAGCCGTGATATAAATTCGGACCGATTAAAACCAGTTCAACATTGTCAATTTCTTCTATGTTATCTCCTACAACACGCTTCACTCCTTTTCCGTTTAAGATAAAATTGATCTCAAATTCCGGATGATAATGTACCGGAAAATCGAAACTATCCTTCACCCTGTCAAAAACTAAAAAACTGTCTCCGGCCGAAAGCGGCGCAATTTCTCTGTAAAAATTCTTGGAACTACTCATCTTAAATTGGTTTTTAGAAGTGGTATTTGATTTTTTTATTTGCAATAATATGATATATAATTGATAAAATAATATTAATTATACGATATACATCCGTTTATCTTTGAAAAATAGAATTATCATTTTTACAAAAAGAGTATTAATAATAAACATTAATCATTTTTAATAGAATATCTTTTTAAAGTTTTAATAATTTTAGCCGGCAAAGCATAGTGAATTATCGATTAAAAAAACAAGTAGTCCGGGATTGGATATTAAATAAGGAATTGGAGCCTATTATACTGAAAACAAACTTATTCGTAATGAAAAAAAATATTTTAATGTTCATAACCTCAGTATTCATTGGAACTTCCTGTTCTTCGCAGCGTATTGGGACTAATACTAATTTGTCACTTTCAGATAAAAAAGCAACACCTGAGACTGTTTCCTTATATAAAAAACTGACTCAACTGACTCAAAAAGGTTTCCTCTTTGGCCATCAGGATGATCTGGCGTATGGGGTAAACTGGAAATACGAAGACGGACGCAGCGATGTAAAAGAGGTTACAGGTGATTATCCCGCCCTGTACGGATGGGACATTGCCGGTTTAGAAAAAGACGAAAGCAATAATATAGACGGGGTTCCTTTTGCCAAAATGAAACAATACATTCAGGAAGCCAATCAAAGAGGCGGAATCTCGACCATAAGCTGGCATTTTGACAATCCCGCTACCGGAAAAAGTGCCTGGGACAACACGCCAAATTCACTAAAGACGATTTTGCCCGGCGGGGAAAACCATCAAAAATTTACTTCATGGTTAGACAAAGCGGCAGCTTTCTTCCTGTCCTTAAAAGATCATAAAGAAAAAAACATTCCGATTCTTTTCAGACCGTATCATGAGCTTACCGGCGGATGGTTTTGGTGGGGAAAAGGCAATTGCACGCCGGAAGAATTTAAAGCCGCCTGGAAATTTACTTTCGAATACCTGCAGAAAAAAGGGGTCCATAATTTAATTTACAGCTACAACACCGGCAGTTTTGATTCTAAAGAAGACTTTTTGGCCCATTATCCGGGCGACAATTATGTCGATATGCTGAGTTTTGACGCTTACCAGAACAATGATGATAAAGAAGGGAAAAAGTTTATTGAAGGCGTTCAGAAACAACTTAAAATCTTAAATGAAATCGGCTTAGAGAAACACAAACCTATTGCATTGGCAGAAGCAGGATACGAGGCCATTCCTGATGCCAACTGGTGGACCGGAACTTTACTAAAAGCCATTGGAGACTATAAAATTTCTTATGTTTTACTCTGGAGAAACCACGGCTGGCAGGAGAAAGAACAGAAAATGCATTATTATGTTCCGTATTCCGGACAGCCAAGCGAGAAAGATTTTGTTGATTTTTACAAGCTCGAAAAAACATTATTCGAAAAAGACCTTAAAAAATTAAAAATTGAGAATTAAAAATCTGCCTGATCTGCGTGCAAAAAAAACAGCACACAGAAAGAAAACAACTAACTAAATATAAACCACAACAATTAAAAAATAACTGATGCACGACAAAATTAGTTTAAAAGAAAAAGTAGGTTACGGTCTTGGAGATGCTGCATCTTCAATGTTCTGGAAAATCTTCAGCATGTACCTTTTATTTTTCTACACCGATGTTTTCGGATTGGCACCAGCCGTTGTCGGAACCATGTTTCTGATTACCCGAATCTGGGATTCCTGTTTTGATCCTATCGTTGGAATCATTGCTGACCGCACGAAAAGCAAATGGGGAAAGTTCAGGCCTTATCTGTTATGGGTGGCCCTGCCTTTTGCTGTCATTGGAGTACTAACTTTTTACACCCCTGATTTTGACGAAAAAGGAAAAATCATCTATGCCTATGTTACCTACTCAGCCATGATGATGATTTATTCTTTAATCAATGTCCCGTATGCATCACTTTTGGGTGTCATGTCGTCTGACCGAAAAGAAAGAACAACACTTTCCTCCTACCGTATGGTTTTTGCCTTTGGCGGAAGTCTCCTGGCGCTGTGGCTGATTGAACCTTTGGTAAATTATTTCGGCGGAAGCCTGAACTCTAAATCGGGATGGCTCGCTACCATTTCAGTATTTGGCTTGATTACCACTGCTTTTTTCTGGGGTTGCTTTTTCTTCACGAAAGAAAGGGTAAAACCTATTGCCGACGAAAAAAACGATTTAAAGGAAGACTTAAAAGATTTACTAAAAAATAAACCCTGGTGGATTTTACTGGGAGCCGGAATTGGTGCCTTGGTATTCAATTCCATCCGTGACGGAGCAGCAGTATATTACTTTAAATATTATGTAAGCGGCAATATAAACTTTGACTTTTCACTGTTTGGAACTGATTTTCACATGACGCCAACCTCCATTTATTTGGTTTTAGGCCAGGCAGCCAATATCATCGGAGTTATCATTGCGACTCCCATTGCAAACCGAATAGGTAAAAAGAAAACTTTTTTTGGCGCCATGGCTTTGGCAGCGCTTCTGAGTCTGATTTTCTATTTCTTCGGAAAAGAAGATATTTTCCTGATCATGGGGTTCCAGGTGCTGATCAGTATTTGTGCAGGCTGTATTTTTCCTTTAATCTGGTCGATGTATGCTGACAGCGCCGATTATTCAGAATGGAAACAAGGACGCAGGGCGACCGGACTGGTTTTTTCCGCTTCCTCCATGTCACAAAAATTCGGATGGACGATTGGCGGTGCAGGAACCGGATGGCTTTTGGGCTATTACGGCTTTCAGGCCAACGTAGAGCAAACCACAGTGACTCAAAACGGAATACAATTAATGTTAAGTATACTCCCTGCAATCGCAGCAGTTATCTCAGTAGCTTTTATTTTGTTTTATCCTTTATCCGAAGAAAAATTACAAACCATAGAACAGGATTTAAACGAAAAAAGAGACCTCAACAATTAAAAAAATACAGATACAGAAATCGATTATTATGACAACAATAGCCACTTCAACTACATTTCAGGATAGAAAAGTAGCATTAGAAAAAGAACATACCACACTGATTGAGCAAAGAAATGCTCCTCAGGACACTATCGGAAACGGTATATACCAACGCTACAAAAATCCTGTAGTTACAGCAGCGCACGTTCCTTTAAACTGGCGTTTTGACCTCAACGAGGAAACCAATCCTTTCCTGCAGGAACGAATCGGAATTAACGCCGCCTTTAATGCAGGAGCCATCAAATGGAACGAAAAATACCTGCTTGCCGTTCGCGTAGAAGGAATCGACAGAAAGTCTTTTTTCGCAATAGCGGAAAGTCCAAACGGAGTGGATCATTTTAAATTTTGGGAAAAACCATGTGTGATTCCGCAAACCGAAGAACCGGACACCAACGTGTACGATATGCGTCTGATTCACCATGAAGACGGTTGGGTATACGGTATTTTCTGTACCGAAAGAAAAGATCCTAAAGCACCAAAGGGCGATACAAGTTCGGCGGTAGCCAATGCAGGTATCGTTCGTTCTAAAGATTTGGTAAATTGGGAAAGGTTACCGGATTTAATTTCGAATACAGGCCAGCAGCGCAATGTGGTTTTACATCCCGAATTTGTAAATGGAAAATACGCTTTATACACCCGTCCGCAAGATGGTTTTATTGATGTTGGAAATGGCGGCGGAATTGGTTTGGGCTACATCGACGATATGGCAAACCCGGTGGTAAAAGACGAAAAAATCATCTTCGGAAAAAAATACCATACGATCTACGAATTAAAAAATGGCGCCGGTCCTGCTCCTATCAAAACAGAAAAAGGATGGCTGCATTTGGCACACGGGGTTCGAAATACCGCTGCAGGTTTGCGTTACACGCTATACATGTTCATGACCGATTTGCATGATATTGCCAAAGTCACCCATGTTCCTGCCGGGCATTTTATGGGCCCTGAAGGGATCGAAAGAGTGGGCGATGTATCGAATGTATTATTTACCAACGGCTGGATCGAAGATACTGACGGAACTGTTTTTATTTATTACGCCTCCTCAGACACGAGAATGCATGTGGCTGTTTCATCGGTAGAAAAATTAACTGATTACGTCATGAATACGCCTGAAGATACTTTTATTTCGGCAGGTTCTGTCCATACAATCATCAGTCAGATTGATAAAAATAACGCCATATAATTGATCGTGTCAGTACAACTAAAGCAACTCAAAACCGAATTAGCAGCAGAGCTTGAAAACATTTTAAGCTATTGGTCCCAAAACGCAATCGATTCCCAAAATGATGGATTCGTCGGACAGATCGACCATTCCGAAAACAGAATTGAAAATGCTGAAAAAGGTGCCGTGTTAAATGCCAGAATCTTATGGTCCTTTTCTTCAGGTTATCAGGTTACGAAAAAGGAAGAACATAAAAAAATAGCACAAAGGGCTTTTGAGTACGTGTCGAATCATTTTTACGACACCGAATTTGGTGGTCTGTTCTGGAGCATCCATACTGATAAAACACCAAAAGATACTAAGAATCAAATTTATGCTTTAGCTTTTGCTATTTACGGACTATCGGAATATTATGTTATTTCCAAAGACGAAAAAGCGTTAGAAATCGCCATTAATTTATATAAAAAAATTCAGAAGCACAGTTACGATCGGGTAAACAAAGGATATCTGGAAGCTTTCACAAGAGACTGGCAGCCAATTGAAGATCTGCGCCTGAGCGACAAGGATGCTAACGAAAAGAAAACGATGAACACGCATCTGCACATCGTAGAAGCCTATGCCAATCTCTTTAAAGTCTGGAAAGACAAAACGCTTCAAAACGATATTATTGAACTTTTACAAACTATAGAAAAACATTTCATCAATACCGAAACCGGGCATTTACGTTTGTTTTTTGATGAAAACTGGATCGAAAAACCAGACGTCATCTCCTACGGTCACGATATCGAAGCAGCCTGGCTTTTATTACAGTGTGCCGAAATTTCAGAAGATCAGACGCTAATCACTAATTATAAAAAACATGCCGCTCAGATGGCAGAAGTGACCCAAGAAGGGCTGGACTCCGATGGCGGTTTATGGTACGAATTTGACGCTGAAAAGAACGAACTCGTTGCCGAAAAGCATTGGTGGGTTCAGGCTGAAGCCTTAATTGGCTTTTACAATGCTTACCAGATTACCGGTGATGAAAATTATTTAGACATCGTTTTCAAAAACTGGGATTTTATTAAAAACCACATTCTGGATGCTGAAAACGGAGAATGGTTTTGGGGAATTTACCGCGACTATTCTTTGATAGAAAAGGATAAGGCCGGTTTCTGGAAATGTCCCTATCACAATAGCCGCGCCTGTTTAGAACTTATTCACAGAATAAAAAACTAACCTAACCTAACCTAACTACCTAACCCATGAAAACCACTTTTCTTAAAACAGCATTTATAAGTTTATCGATGTTGACGGTCATCAGCTGTTCGTCTGATAACGAAAACACCAACGATGAAATCATCATTGATCCGCCAACGCAAAGTGATCCCTTAACGACCAAAAACGTTACCGGTTACATGGCTGATGCAAATGCGACCAAAGAAACTGTGGCTTTATTTTTTAATTTAAAGAAACTCGCCAAAACCAAAACCGCTATTGGTCAGCAGGATGCTTTTAACAGCTTCTATTTGGATGCCGGCGGAGATTCCGATATTAAAAAAAGTACCGGTTTCGATCCTGCAGTTTTAGGCTCCGATTTTATGTTTATCACGGACAAAAACAACAACAATCAGTCTGGCAACTGGTTTTTCCAACAGGAACAAAAAATAATAAACGATACCAAAGCGGCTTACGCGAAAGGCATGATCAATACTTTTTGCTGGCACCTGAGAGAACCCAACAAAGAAGAATCTTTTTATGTGTCCGACATGACAACGGAACAAAAAACTAACGCCTTCAAAAGTATTTTGCCGGGCGGAGCCAATCACGAATGGTACAAGAAGAAACTCGATAAAATAGCCAGCGTGGTTTCTAACCTGAAAGCAGCTAATGGCGAATTGATTCCGATCATCTTCAGGCCTTTTCATGAATTTGACGGAAGCTGGTTCTGGTGGGGCGCGAACTTTTGTACGCCGGAAGAATACAAAAAGGGCTATCAGTTTACGGTTGATTATCTAAAAAACACCAAAGGCGTCCACAATATCCTCTACGCCTTTTCTCCCGACAACTCGTATACCACGGAAAGCAATTATCTAAGCCGCTATCCGGGTGATAAATACGTAGACATTTTGGGAATGGATAATTATGGCGACTTCGATAATAAAGGACAATCGGGAGCGAACACGGCCAATTCTAAATTAAAAATAGTATCCGATTTAGCCAAAACCAAAGTAAAAATTGCTGCTTTGACCGAGACCGGCTATCGCGTTACGGAATCGATTGTTCCTGTAAAAGACTGGTTTTCTGTTTATTTGTATGATGCTCTGACATCCAATACTATTGAAGTGAGTTATGTGCTTTTTTGGAACAATAACAAAGATGGCTATTATGTCCCAAATGGTTCTGTTTCGAATACGGGAGATTTTAATACTTTTAGTAAAAAAACAAGAGCGGCATTGGTGAATTCTTTGCCTAAGATGTACGAGTTACCAAAATAAAAAATAAGTATACTCCGTGTCATTTCGACGAAGGAGAAATCACATGCGCTGAATCCGTAAAGTACGTCGCTCTCCCTATGTGATTTCTCCTTCGTCGAAATGACAAAAAATGAGTGGAATAGCTCCTAAAAAAATAAATTATGAAAAATGATTTCCTCAAAATAATGAGTTTCGCTTTAATTCTTTCGACACTAGCCTGCCAGGCGCAGGAAAGAATTACCGTTAAAGGAACTCAATTTTACAAAGGCAACCAACCGTACTCCTATATTGGAACCAATTATTGGTACGGCAGTCTCCTGGCTTCTAAAAAAATCGGAGACCGAAAAAGATTGCTGCGTGAACTGGATTTGTTAAAAAAAGAAGGAATTGATAACCTGCGGATTTTAGTGGGTGCTGATGGTGGAAAATATGATTTTACCGTTCGTCCTGCTTTACAATACGAACAGGGAAAATATGATGAAGATTTGCTTGACGGTCTGGATTTTCTGCTTCATGAAATGAAGAAACGCAGCATGTATGCGGTTTTGTATTTGACGAATAACTGGGAATGGTCGGGCGGAATGTCGCAGTATTTAGAATGGAATGGAAAAGGCCCGATTCCGGTTCCCAATATCGCCCCGAATACCTGGCCGCAATTTATGTCGTACACAGAACAATTTCACAGTTGTGCTCCTTGTATGGAAGGTTTGAACAATCATGTGAAGTTTATCATAGGAAGAACAAATAAATATTCGAAAAAGAAATACACCGAAGACAACACGATTATGGCGTGGCAGGTTGGAAATGAGCCACGTACCTTTACAGCGGAAAACGAAGCCAAATTTACAGTCTGGCTCAATACTATTGTCGATTTAATTGATAGTTTAGATCAAAATCATTTGATTTCTACCGGTTCTGAAGGTTTAAACAGTTCGAATGACAGCATGGAAATTTTTGAAAGAACACATCAAAATCCGCATATTGATTATCTGACCATGCACATCTGGCCCAAAAACTGGGGTTGGTTTAAAGCAGATAATGCAGAAAAAACGCTGCAAGCAACGCTTGAAAATGCCGGAATTTATATCGACAAACATGTAAAAGTGGCCAACAACCTGAAACGTCCGATTATTATTGAGGAATTTGGCCTGCCAAGAGAAAACGAAAGTCTGTTAAGCTCTTCTTCCGTTGCCAACAGAGATGTTTTTTACAATTATATTTTTGGTCGCGTGGCCGAAAGTGTGGCGAATAATGGCCCGCTTCAGGCTGCCAACTTCTGGGGATTTGGCGGTGAAGGAAAAGCAGTTACAGCCGATGGGAAATGGAATCCCGGAGATCCTCTGACAACAGATCCTCCGCAGGAACCACAAGGACTGAATTCCGTTTTTTCGACCGATAAATCGACTTTGGAAATTGTAAAAAAATACAATTCAGAACTTAAAAAAATTTAAATCATATAAGTAATATAAGATCATATAAGTCCAAGCTTTTTATTATAACTTATAGGGTAAAAAAAACAGCATGAAAAAACTATTTACTTTGTTTCTTGTCCTGATTGTAAATCTTTCTTTTTCACAGAAGGGGAAGGACTTTATATTGAAATCTCCGAATGGAAAAATTAAAATCCGAATTCTGGTGAACGATAAAATTAGCTGGACTATTTCTCATGAAAAAGATGTTATTCTGGCGCCTTCGGCAATGTCAATGACTTTAAGCGAAAATCAGGTTTTAGGAAAAAATGCGATAGTTTTAAATTCAAAAACAGCAACAGTTAATTCTTCATTTGATGCTCCGTTCTACAAAAAGAAATCGGTTAAAAACAATTACAATCAGCTGATTTTAAATTTTAAAAATGATTTCAGCATTAAATACCGTGCTTTCGATGATGGTGCTGCCTATCGTTTTGTTACCAAAAAGAAAAAAGACATTACGGTAAAATCGGAAGAAGTGGTTTTGAAATTCGACCAGGATTATCCTACTTTAATGCCATATGTCCGTGATTTAAGAAACCCGAAAGATCCTTATATTTCGTCTTTTGAAGCCCATTATGAAAACAAAAAAATAAGTGAGTTTGCAAAAGACACCCTGGCATTTTTACCTTTTTTAATTGACTATAAAAATCATAAAAAAGCAGTATTTCTGGAAGCCAATCTGGAAGATTATCCGGGATTATTTGTAACCCATAACCCGTCGAAATCCGGTTTTGAAAGTCGTTTTTCCAGGTATCCTTTACAGGAAAAGAATGGCGGATTCAACAACATCAACCGATTAATTACCGAAAGAGCTGATTATTTGGTTCAGACAAAAGGAACCCGAAATTTTCCGTGGAGAATTGTTGTCATTTCAGAAAACGACAGTGATTTGGCTAATAATGATATGGTTCAGAAATTATCGGAACCCACCAAAATAAAAGACCTCAGCTGGATAAAACCCGGAAAAGTAGCCTGGGACTGGTGGAACGACTGGAACATTTATAACATTGATTTTAAAGCCGGGATTAATACGGAAACATACAAATATTACATTGACTTTGCCTCCAAAAACAAAGTAGAATATGTGGTTCTGGATGAAGGATGGAGCCTCGAAGAAGACATTATGAAACACAACCCAAATGTGGATCTCGAAGCTTTGATTGGGTACGGAAAAGAACGAAATGTGGGAATTATTTTGTGGAGTTCCTGGATGGCACTGACTAAAAATACGGACGGAATTTTAAAGAATTATGCCGATTTGGGAATCAAAGGATTTAAGGTTGATTTCTTAGATCGTGACGATGCTAAAATGGTGCAATCAGTTTATGATATTGCCCAAAAAGCAGCCAGTCACCATTTGCTTCTGGATTTTCACGGCATGTATAAACCAACGGGACTTCAGCGTACTTTTCCCAATATCCTAAATTTTGAAGGGGTAAAAGGTTTAGAAAATAACAAATGGACACCCAATGACGATGTTCCAACGTACGACTGCACCATTCCGTTTATCAGAATGATGGCCGGCCCAATGGATTATACGCCGGGTGCGATGCGTAATGCCACAAAAAACGAATTCAAACCAAGTCATTCCAACCCAATGAGTCAGGGCACCAGATGCCATCAACTGGCCTTGTACACTATTTTTGAAGCACCTTTACAAATGATGGCCGATAGCCCGACGGCTTATATGAAGGAACAGGAAAGCACCGATTTTATAGCCAAAACCCCAACCACTTTTGACGAAACCGTAGCTTTAGACGGAGAAGTTGGAAAATTCGTAGCAATCACGAGAAGAAAAAACAAAACCTGGTATTTAGGGGCTATTACCAACTGGGATTCCAGAGAGCTGACAGTTGATTTTTCTTTCCTTGAAAAAGGTAAAAAATTCGAAGCTGAAATTTTCTCCGACGGATTGAATGCCGATAAAGCAGCGACAGATTACAAAAGAGAAATCATTACAGTTGACTCCAACACAAAACTAAAATATCATTTAGCACCGGGCGGTGGATTGGCTGCAATTATTCAGTTGAAAAATTAAGCACAAAAACATCCAGAGGCGTAAAAAGCGCGATTCTCTGGATGTTTGTGATTAAAAATTACACTTTTAAATTGTAACAACTAATCTTTTTCCGTCAGCAAGAGGCATATCCCAGGCTTTTTCGATGTCATTTATAGCGATAGAAATGGTTTCAATCACTAACTTTTTCGATACCGCCAGTTCAAACATTTCGGGTAAAATCTCTGTTATCAGTTGTTTCATTTCCATTTTCGTCCAGCTTCCGAAACCTGAACCTGACAATTGAAGATCGACACTTCTTAAAATTTCTGACGATAACTGAATCGTATCTCCGCCTAAAGAACCCACAGAAACAAATCTCGTTCTAGGCGTAAAGGAGCCATCCCCTTTCAAAGATTTTAGAATTAATTCCGCTGAACGTCCCCACAAATAATCGATTATAATATCAATTGGTGCCGTACTGTGAATCTTTTTTATGTGTTTTATAAAGTCTTCATCAGGCTGCATCAATAGTACATATTCATCTGCACCTAAATCCAATAAGGCTTTTAAGGTTTCTTCCTTTCTTCCGGTCACAATTATTTTTTCTGCTCCGTAATGCCTCGCCAGCTGAATCGCTATTTTCCCGGTAACTCCAGTGGCGCCGTTGATTAAAACCGTTTCTCCTTTCTGAATATCGGCTCTAAATCGCAACGCCATGGCAGAACCCGCGACCGCATTGGGTAATGCTGCTGCTGTACAATCGTCAAGATCTTCGGGAACTTTTACCATTTTATTTTTATCCACAATGGCTTTTTCCGCAATCATTCCGGTCACGCCTAAGGCATAAACTCTCGTTCCGTCTTCCAGAAAACCCACACCATCGCCTCCAGCCACTTTTGCTGTTGCTTTGTCGTCTGCCGAGTAATGTTTTCCGCTTGCTATGTTTTTGTCTAAATTCTTAACTGCCGAGGCTTTAACGTTCATTAATAACTGATTTTCATTCTCGATAATGGGATCTGGGAAATCAGTATACTGTGGTAATTCTCCTTTTTTATAAACTACTGCTGCTTTCATATTTTAAATTTTTAAGTGTTATTTAAGTTTTATGAAGCAAAATTAGTCTGCAGTAAATCGTTGGACGATAACATTTGTTATCAAATGCAGATTGGTTTTATTTAAGCAGTTTATTTTTTATCCTGCTCAAGTGAACAGAAGTTATTCCAAGATAAGAAGCGATATAATGTTGGGGAATACGCTGAATTAACTGTGGTTTTTCTTTTAAGATATTCAGGTAGCGCTGTTCCGGTGAATCTTTTATAAAAGAGACAAAATGTTTCATATAATCGAAAGTACGCTCAAAAAGAATGTCTATAAATTTTTCCCGTATTTCCGGAATTTCAATTAATTCGTTGAGGATGCGGTCCATCTCTTTTTTGTCGACATACCATAAAATGCTGGGTTCAATCGTTTCGATCGTCACGGGGCTTGGGATTTTCTTTCGGAAACTTTCAATAGAAGCGACCATTCCGCCTTCTAAAAAAAATTGCATGGTAAGGTCTTTTCCATCTTTGTTAAACCAGCATCTCACACAGCCTTTTTCAATAAAGAAAATCCGTTCTGAAATTTCGCCTTCGTTTAAAAGAACAGTTTTGGCAGGAAGCTCCAATTTGTTGAAACAATTGAGGTAACGCTCCCATTTATGGTCTTCTATGGGGAATTTATTTTTAAGATGATCAAACATGGGAGCATTGGTAAATTATTGCAGAATGCTTTCTATTGCATTTATTTCATCTGATGAAAAATCAGGTTTTTGCAGGCAGTCAATATTGTTGTTCAATTGTCGGACAGAGCTTGCCCCTATTAAAACAGAAGTAATTCGTTTGTCTTTCTGCAGCCAGGCCAAAGCCATTTGCGCCAAAGACTGGTTTCTGTTCTGCGCAATTTCGTTTAACTGCACTAACTTCTGAATACGTTCAGGTGTCACCTCAGCTTCTTTTAGATGTCCGTTTGGATTATGTGCCCTTGAATTTTCCGGAATCCCGTTTAAATATTTATCGGTTAAAAGACCTTGTGCCAAAGGTGAAAATGCAATACAGCCCACTCCTTTTTCTTCCAAAACATCCAGCAGACCATTTTCTACCCAGCGTTCCAGCATGGAATATTTAGCCTGGTGAATTAAACATGGCGTTCCCAGTTGTTTCAAAACATCAACGGCCACTCTGGTTTCTTCTGCCGAATAATTACTGATCCCAACATACAGTGCTTTTCCACATCTTACGGTGTGATCCAAAGCCATCATCGTTTCTTCAATTGGCGTTTCGGGATCGGGACGATGGGAATAGAAAATATCTACATAATCTACATTCATGCGTTTTAAACTCTGGTCCAGGCTTGACAATAAATATTTACGGGAACCCCAGTCTCCATAAGGCCCGTCCCACATCGTGTAGCCTGCTTTAGTTGAAATTACGATTTCATCTCGCAGGTTTCCCTGAAAATTATGCCATAATATTTTACCGAAATTTTCCTCGGCCGAACCCGGAACCGGTCCGTAGTTATTCGCTAAATCAAAATGTGTTATTCCTTTATCAAAAGCTTCTTTAGCGATACTTTCGGCATTTTCAAAATTATCTACTGACCCGAAGTTATGCCATAATCCTAAAGATATTTCAGGTAATAGTAACCCGCTTTTTCCACATCTGTTGTATTTCATTTTTTTGGTTTAATGGTTTGCAGTTTTTAGGTTTTAAAAATACAAAAAACTCTCGCAGATTTTGCAGATCATGGAGATTAAAAAAATCAACACCCCATCAGGGTTTAAACCAACTTCAAAACTCTTGCAGATTTTGCAGATCACAGAGATCAAAAAAAATCTGCAAAATCTGCAAAATCTGCGAGAAAAATATTTTCTTTTTTTTAGTTAAACAAACCCGACAGGTTTTAAAAACCTGTTGGGTTTACGTTCTCGGTTCAATCAGATATTTTTTTCATTATTGTAAAAAACGAACTCCAAAACTCTCGCAGATTTGCAGATCATAGAGATTAAAAAAATCAACAAACCCGACAGGTCCAAACCAAACTCCAAAACTCCCGTAGATTTTGCAGATCACGGAGATCAAAAAAAATCTGCCGAATCTGCAAAATCTGCGTGAAAAATATTTTCTCCTTTTAATCTAAAAACAGTAAACCCGACAGGTTTTTAAAACCTTTCGGGTTTACGTTCCCGTATCAACCAGATAATTTCGTTCATTATTGTAAAAACCAAACTCCAAAACTCTCACAGATTTTGCAGATTATAGAGATTAAAAAATCTGCCGAATCTGCAAAATCTGCGAGAATAATATTTTCTTTTTTAACGTAAAATAGTTTTTTACTTCAACTCAAAACCACTTTCCAAACCTGCATCCGAACTTCCTCCCACCATGATTTTGAAAGTTCCCGGTTCAATCAGATAATTTCCTTCATTATCATAAAAACCCAGTTCGTTATCTGTTAACGTAAAGGATATTGTTTTGGTTTCCCCTTTTTTCAAGTCCACTAATTCGAATCCTTTTAATTCTTTTACTGGTCGGATGATGCTGGCAAATTCATCATGAATATACAATTGCACCACTTCTTTTCCGTCGTAATTTCCGGAGTTGGTCAACTCCACCGAAACCTCAACAGTTTCTCCTTTTGCAAAAGAGGTTTTGTTTACTTTCAGGTTTTTATAATCGAATTTGGTATAACTCAAACCAAAACCAAACGGAAACTGAGGTGTTTTTTCTACATCGGAATAATGCGACCAAAATACATTTTTATCACTGTCTGTTGGTCTTCCGGTGCTGTATTTATTGTAGTAAATCGGAACTTGTCCAACATTTCTCGGGAAAGACATCGGCAGTTTCCCACTCGGATTGTAATCGCCGTATAAAACCTGTGCCACGGCATTTCCGGTTTGGGTTCCTAAATGCCAGGCTTCCACAATGGCCGGAATATGCTCCGCTGCCCACGGAATGGTCAACGGGCGTCCGTTATTTAAAACCAAAACGATATTCGGGTTTACTTTATAAATTTCTTCCAGTAATTCCTGTTGAACGCCGGGAAGATCAAGATCGGTTCTGCTGCGGCCTTCCCCACTCTGAAAACCGTGTTCTCCTAAAACCATTACCACAACGTCTGCTTCTTTTGCCGCTTTTTTAGCGGCTTCAAAACCACTTCTGTCGGTGGTATTCAAAATAACTTCCTTTAAGAAAGACGTTTTTCCAACCACCAGATCAGCTCCTTTTTCAAAAGTCAGTTTATTGTCTTTGTACTGCTGCATTCCCTCCAAAACCGAAACGGCCGTATTGTCATCAGAAGCAATTCTCCAGCTTCCCAAGGGGCTGTTTTTATCATTTGCCAAGGCTCCGATCAGGGCAATTTTTTGTCCGGATTTCTTTAGCGGAAGCAGGTTTTTATCATTCTTTAAAAGTACAATCGACTTTTTCGCCATATCCAGAACACCTTCATTATTGGCCTTATTTCCGACAACTGCTTTTTCACGTTTTTCGTCACAATACAGGTACGGATCATCAAACAGTCCCAATTCAAATTTCACACGCAAAATTCTGCGAACGGCATCATCCAGCAATGCTTCTTTTACTTTTCCTTCTTTTACCAAATCAGCCAGCTTTGTCACATATAAGTAGGATTCCATATCCATATCAGAACCGGCTACCACTGCTTTTAGAGTTGCATCGGCTTCATCTTTAGCATAACCGTGTGCGATCATTTCACGAATGGAAGCATAATCTGAAATTACAAAACCGTCAAACTTCCATTTTCTTTTCAGGATATCTCTCTGCAGGAAAACATTTCCTGTTGCCGGAACGCCGTTTAAGGTATTGAATGAATTCATAAACGTTCGTACTCCCGCGTCTACGGTCGCTTTAAACGGAGGTAAAACCGAATTGTACAATTTAGAATTACTGATGTCTACGATATTATATTCTAATCCGGCTTCAACATAACCGTATGCCGCGAAGTGTTTGGCACAGGCCGCAATCGTATTTACTTTCGCCAAATCGGCAATTGTTTCTCCCTGAAAACCTTTTACTCTTGCATATCCAATTTTACTGCCCAGATACGGGTCTTCTCCTGCTCCTTCCATGACACGTCCCCAGCGCGCATCGTTCGAAACATCTACGTTGGGGCCAAAAGTCCAGTTAATTCCGGATGCCGAAGCTTCATCTGCTGCAATCGCTGCCGATTTTTTAATCGCTTCCAGATCCCAGCTTGCTGCTTCTGCCAACGGAATCGGGCTTAATGTTTTATATCCGTGAATGACATCAAATCCAATAATCAACGGAATTCCCAAACGGGTTTCTTCTACAGCAATTTTCTGTACGGCACGAACTTCTCTTACACCGCGAACGGTAAGCATCGAACCGACCAGTCCTTTTCGTAAATGCTCGTATTTCAGCTCGGCTGTTCCGCCTTTAGGAGCGGGTCCCGTAACATCCCAAAAACCATTATACTGATTCATCTGTCCTACTTTCTCCTCGAGCGTCATTAAGGGCAAAAGCAGGTCGATACGTTGTTCAATTGTTTTGTTTTTATCCAGATATGGTTTTTTCTGTGCATTCATATTTCCAATGGTCAGCAGGGCAAAAAGCCCAATGGTTATTATTTTTTTTGTATTCATGATAGTATAATGATCAGATAGTTTCATAATTTGGGCGTGTCCCTCCGGGTCGGGCTATTCGCTGCAAGTCCTCGCACTTCCTTCGTCAGGCTGTGGGCTTTCCACTACTATCCCTCACGCGAATGGGTAATGAGATCATTTTGTTTTTTTTAAGAGCTATTCCAATTTCCTCAATCTTGTCCTCCTGAGGAACAAGGATCACACTAGAAACTCCGCACAAATAATCGTAAATCCTTGTCGAATTATGAGTGTGATTTCTTTTCCGTCGAAATGACAAAAATGCGATAAAACAACAAAAAAACCAGTGCCAATCTGTTTAAACCTGTAAACCCGTGGGCAAAAATCTAAAATCTTCTTACTCCGTAATAAAACAGGATGCCGGCAAATTGGCTTTATTAAACAAATCCGATTGTGTTGTATTGCCCCAGGCAAAACGAGCTTTTACCGGAACCGTAACTTTTTTACTTGTCAAAATCACCTGATTGTTTTTAATCGAAGCTTCTGCGGTGTAAAAGATTCCATCGGCTCCGGCCAATTCGAATTGATTTGAGATTTTATTTTTGAAATACAATCCGTCAGCGTAATCCAACGAAACTATTCCTTTGTTTTTCTCCACCTTAAAAGTTTTGTAAAGCGGTCCGTTTACCAAATTAGAATTGGTTTTATAAGTAGCGGCCAAAGCCAGATTTGCCAGACGAATTCCGACATCTTTTTTATTCTTTGGATGAATATCGATCGTATCCGAAATATCGCTTATGACCACCATTCCGGTATTCGAAACTTCTTTCAGTAGTTTTCTTTGGGAATCTCTCACTATAACATTTGAGAAATTATTGCTGCCTGTTTTATAAGGCGCGATCTGTACGTAATAAAAAGGAAAGTCATCCTGCCAGGCTTTTCTCCACGAAGTAATCAAAGCCGAAAGTGTCTTGTCATAAACGGCAGAACCCACATTCGATTCGCCCTGATACCAGAGTGTTCCGGCAATTTTAAATCCGGCGAAAGGGTAAATCATGGCGTTGTAGGCACGGCCGGGCTGCCTTGGTCCGTATTCCTGCTCGTTCAGTTTTTTGGCATTTTCCAATAAAAGAGGATCATTATTCACCACTTCTTCCGGCATCCAGATTTCAGCGGGAGTTCCGCCCCAATTCGAGGAAATTAAACCGATCGGAACATTTTTTAAATCTTCCCTTAAACGCTTCGCAAAAAAGTAGCCGACAGCGCTGAAATTTTTCATGGTTTCCAGAGTCGATTCGGTCCAGTTCCCCAATAGGTTATTTTGTGGAGTGGTCGCGGTTAATTTCGGAACGGTAAAAAACCGGATATTCGGATTCGTGGCATTTTTTGCTTCTTCCTCGCCATTATCAATTCCCCAGCTGACCGACATTTCCATATTCGATTGTCCGGAACAAACCCAGACTTCACCGATTAAAATATTCTTCAAAACCACTTCATTGTAGCCTTTTATCGAAATGGTGAAGGGTCCGCCGGCCTCGGGCGTTTTTATTTTCAGTTCCCATTGTGCCTGATTGTTCGCCACCACTTTATATTCCTGATGGTTCCAGCTGCTAACTAATCTGATTTCTTCTTTAGGATTGGCCCAGCCCCAAATTTTAACTTCGGAATTGCGCTGTAAAACCATATTATCACCAAAAATATTCGGAAGGGAAACGTTTGCCATCATAGTAGTGGAAATCAACAGAAAGAAAGCAAACTTAAATATATTATTTTTCATTTAGCAATTTTTTTAAAACCGGAGCATAGGCATCTGCCATCACTTTTTGGTCTGCAACATCGGGATGCCCTAAACAGCCTTTTGGAGTCATAGGCTTAAATTTGAAAATAACAATCGGCTTATGCGTTTTATCCTCTTTAAAAGCATCTTTAATTTTGTTCAGGCAATCTTCAAACAGAATTCCCTTTTCACCGCCAACCATAGGACTGTTGGTAATGACTATTTGTGCTTTTGGATTGTGCTTATAGAGCATTTTTATAAAATCAATATAGTTCGAAATATATTTCCCGGCGTTAAAAGGCAGGCGTTCTTTTTTTCCGTCTCCTCCCGAAAAGTCATTGGTTCCTAAAGCAATACTGATAATATCCGGCTGAAAAGCAAAATCATATTTAGGTTTGGAAGGATCTTTTATTAAGTACAAATTCCCGTATAAGTCAGGCATAATACCTTCTTCTTTATTTTCATCATTCCAGTTTCTGTACATTCCGATTCCGGAAACAGAACTCATAAGATAGGCTGCACCAATTGCTCTGGAGAGAACCGGCCCGTAAGCATAATACCCATTATGATGATCGAAATATTCCCCTTTATCACAAGGGACATCCGAATCGTCACTGGCCGCGCCACACGTTATGGAATCTCCAATAAATTCAATTTTCTTTTTCTTTTTTGACGCAATAGGAGCCAGTTTGGCCGTGGTTCCGGCAAATAAAACATTTCCGCTTTGGGCTTCCGTATTTTTATAAATGGTAAGATTATGCACTTTTTTATTCGAAGTAATTTGTATCGGAAAAGATTGTGCAGCACCTTTTTCAATTCTTAATTTCCCCATATACTTGCCGTCCAAAACCAGCGCCACATAATTATGATGTTCGTAGGCATCCACACTTTGCAGGGAAACCGAACAGGTATTACCGGTAAAATTGAAAGATACCGAAGAAGCGGTTCCAATAAGAATGACGTTATTGTCCTGAAGTTTATCGACCCGGCCTTCGTAAAGAAAGGTGTTACTTTTATTTTGTGAAGTCGAAACAACCCCAATCAGCAAAAACAAAATGAAAAGCGGTATTTTTTTGAGAAACATAATTTATCTGTTAAAATATAAATGAGATTCACAAAGATACCGGAACTAAAGCGATCAAAAAGATACTAAAACGTCAAAAAGCAATAAAAAAACACCATATCCGTTTCTTATTGTTTATTTACGGCTTCCACAGATAACGGCTTTGATTTTACAAAGCAACAGTCTACCTTTAGCAATTAAACCTGTCTTCTTATGAAATTCCCTCTTTATATCGTATTTGGCTTTTCAATTTTATTTCTTTCTTTTTGTGAAAAAGAAAATAAAACCGTCCATCCGGTCCTTTCAAAAAAAGAAAAAAGTCAAATTGCTGACCGGGATTCTATAATTGATTACGCCAAAAAATACCTTGGGACTCCGTATCTGTATGCCGGAAATGATCCTCAAAAAGGATTCGACTGTTCCGGATTTGTGAGTTATGTTTTTAAGAATTTTGATGTCAGCTTACCCAGAAGTTCCAATAGTTATAAAAACCTCGGAGTAGCACTGGCTCCTGAAGATTTTAAGGTGGGGGATATTTTGGTTTTTTACGGTTATAAAGACAGGACAGTTGTCGGGCACCTTGGCATTATCTGCGAAGCCGACGGCATGCACTCCAAATTCATACATGCCTCTTCCGGAAAAGTGAATAGCGTAACGATTACGGCATTAGATACCGAACACTATACCAAACGTTTTTATAAATGTATTGATGTTTTATCGAAATAGAGAAGTCTTTCTTGCCTGTGTAACTTATTCTTCGGTCAGTAATTTGATCAGGCTTTCGTCTCTGCTGTACACATCGTTATAGAAATTCAATTTTCCTTCCCGGTCTACCCAGGCCGTAAAATAACCGATATAAACGGGCACTTTCTTTTTTAGCGTATACCAGCTTTCTTTACCGGCATGCATGGCCTTATCAATTCGTGCGGGCGTCCATTTCGGATCATTCTTTAATAGTTCAATCGCTAATTCCCTCGGTTTTGCCACACGCACACAGCCATGACTAAAAGCCCTGTTTTCTCTTTCAAACAAACTTTTCGCAGGTGTATCATGCAGGTAGATGTTATTTGAATTTGGAAATAAAAACTTTACCAGACCAAGTGAATTATTTATGCCCGGTGCTTGTCGAACGGCACCATTGTTCCATTCCAAATGTTTTTCGGCCAGATAATTTTTGTTTTTAGCCATACCGGGTTTGATCTCCTTATTGATAATACTTTGAGGCACGTTCCAATACGGGCTGAAAACAATATTATTCATCATACCGCTGAAAATAACCGTTTTGGTCATGGCTTTTCCAACCACAACGGCTGAAACAAAACTGATTTCATGATTGCGAATCAGATACAGTCTAAACTCAGGAATGTTGACTTCGATATATTCCTTTCCTTTTTCCAGTTCGGGGTCAATCCATCGGCAGCGCTCCATGTTTACTATAATGGTTTTGATCCTGTCGGCAACCGGAACATTCAGTTCTTCAATATGTTCTTTTAAAATGACATTCTTAGGCGTTTTTCCGTGATGGATTTCATAATCTTTCATTGCCGCAATTAAAGTCGAATCGCAAACAGCACTTTTGTTGTTTTCTTTTAGTTCGCCCGTTACCGCAAGCCTTTCTCTGATCTGCGCTATTGCAACTGCGGAATCACCTGTTTTAAAATTTTTAAAATCTTCGCCGACGTCAATTGTTTTCCAGCCTCCTTTTTTCTCAATTTCGCGATATTTTTTAAGCACATCACGGAGTTT
Organism: Flavobacterium sp. ENC; assembly: GCF_020991415.1. GTDB lineage: Bacteria > Bacteroidota > Bacteroidia > Flavobacteriales > Flavobacteriaceae > Flavobacterium. The sequence continues at coordinate 41,988 of NZ_JAJMOY010000009.1, forward strand.
GTAATACTGACTGAACATTTTACTCTTATTATCATCATTGATCGTGGCATGTTCGAAAATAGAATCTGAAAAAACCTGATAATTTACTTTTTTACGGGGTAAAAGCCATTGCAAAGAGGTTGATGTTTTTTCGTCTACACCGCTAAATACTTTTTCAGCATAATAGAAATATAAGTTTGTAATCATCAGATCGGTATCTATCTTAGATAATTTATTGTCTGAAATACGTTCAAAAATGGGAGTGATTTTTTCATTATACGGAAAATTGGCTTTCAGTCCTTCTTCTTCCAGGCCTTTATATTTATTGAATAAAGTACTTCCAAATTCAACGATTCCTTTATTATCCAGCCAAAGCTGAGTAGCACCTTTTTTCTTATAAAGGGCTAAAACATCTCCCTGAAATTTAACTAATTTCGGATACGTCTGGTAAAATTTAGAAATATCGGTGCTGTCAATGGGAATTTTAAGTTCGGGAACTACCTGCTCAGCAGTATTTTTTGGGTTGTCTTCCTTGTCACTGGATTTAGAATTACAGGAAATAACCGTAAAAAACAGCATCAATGCGGCAAGCGGATACAAAATTTTCATATTCATATTTTTACTAAAAATAAACAAGTTTTTACAAAAACATCCTTTTTGCAAAAAAATAAATCCCTGCTTAAAACAATATTATCGACAAAAAAAACTCCGGATACATTACATATCCGGAGTTTTCCCCTTTATAATCTCAACCTTTTATTTTAGATCACCGTTCCTTTTAAAGTAAGGACTTTCGGTGTTGTTTCTGCGCTTGTAGTTACTGTAACGGTTTTAGTAAATCCGCCTTTATTAGCTGCATTGTAAGTGGCAGTCACCTTAGCCGATTTACCAGGTAAAATTGGCTCTTTGGTATAATCTGTTGCTGTGCAGCCACATGATCCCTGAACACTCGTAATGACAACCGATGTTTTTCCGGTATTTTTAAATTCATACACAATTGCTTTTGGAGTTCCTTGTGGAATCTGACCAACATCAATTGTTTCTGCTTTCCACACAATTGTAGTCGCTGTAGTTTCTGTTTTTACAGTAGAAACTAATGTTTTTACCGGTGCAATTGCTGAAAAGGACATTAATCCTAAGGCTAAAGCCAACATTGAAATTTTAATAATTTTCATCGTTTTTTATTTAAATGGTTAATGGTTACATTTTATATTTCAAAGGTACTTTGTAAGAATCCAATGTCATGTTAAGCGGTTTCAAATGTTTGTTAATGACCTGTTAATGGGTGTTTTTAATTTAAATTTTGATTAATATTACACCTGTAAATCCTATTTCTCTTGAAAATAAATAAACTCAACAGCATTATTCTTCTGGGACTTGTAGCTATTATCAGCATACTGGTCGCACAATTACTGTGGACCAAAGAGGCATTTAACCTGGAACAAAAAAAACTGAGCCAGAAAGCGCATATTGCTTTACTGGAAGTAGCGCGAAAACTATATGAAGGAACGAATCATGAATTGCCGGCTGTAAATCCGGTTCAGAAAATTGCCAATGATTATTATATCGTGAATGTCGAAAATGATTTTGAGCCTGATATTTTAGAATTTTATTTAAAATCAGAATTCAAAAAGATGAATATCACGACTGATTTTGAATACGCGATGTACAATTGTCAGAGTGATGAAATGATCTATGGCAATTATATTTCACTATCCCAGAAGGGAAAATCAAAACAAACGGTTTACTTCCCGAAGCATAAAAATCTGGTGTATTATTTCGCCGTTCGTTTTCCCAATGAAACGACTTATTTATTCAGTTCAATGCGTTTTTGGTTTATACTTTCCACCGTGCTGATTCTTATTTTACTGATTTATGTGTATTCGATTTTTACGCTTTTGCAGCAAAAAAGATATTCCGAACTGCAACGTGATTTCATTAATAATATGACACATGAATTTAAAACACCTTTGTCTTCTATTTTAATTGCTTCCCAATATTTAATTGAACAGACTGCCATAAAAGAAGACAAAAAACTTCATACTTACACGGACATCATTATCAATCAGAGCCATAAACTGAACAACCACATTGAGAAAATCCTGAACGTGGCCAAATCAGATCATACTTCACTGGAATTAAAAACAGAACCGGTTTTAATTGTTCCCATTATCGAAGAAACGATTACCAATATTCAGCTGAAATATCCGGAAGCCCATATTGTAATTGAAACAAATTCCCCTGATTATACCGTACAAACAGACGTTTTTCATTTTACCAATTTAGTGTATAATTTACTGGACAACGCCGTAAAATACTGCAATGAAAAACCGGAAATACTGATTCGCATTTCCAAAGAAAATCAGGCTTTGAAACTAGAATTCACCGATAACGGAATTGGGATTTCTCCTAAAAATATCACTTCTATTTTTGACAAATTCTATCGCATTCAGAATGAAAAGAGTAACGAAGTAAATGGTTTCGGCCTTGGGTTGTATTATGTAAAAGAAATTTGTAACTTACAGTATTGGAAAATAAACGCCGCCAATAATTCAGAAAAAGGTATTACCATAACGCTGACAATTCCATATAAGAAATGAAACATTTTAAAATTTTATACGCCGAAGATGATGAAACATTAGCGTTTCTGACCAAAGATAATTTAGAACAAAACAACTATAATGTCACGCATTGTTCTAACGGAAAATTAAGTTTAGAAGCTTTCAAGGAGGAAGTTTTTGATATTTGTATTCTGGATATCATGATGCCAAAAATGGACGGTTTTGAAGTCGCAGCCGAAATCAGGAAAATTGATGTTGATGTTCCCATTATTTTCCTCTCGGCAAAAACTTTAAAAGAAGACCGCATAAAAGGCCTGCGTTTAGGGGCCGATGATTACCTCGTCAAGCCTTTCAGTATTGAAGAATTATTGCTGAAAATCGAAATTTTCCTGAAACGTTCACAGAAAAACGGGATCAAAAAATCCGTTTATGAAATTGGAAAATATCACTTTGATACCGAAAATTTCATCCTTTTTAATGAAACGGAAAAAATTAGCCTGACCCAACGTGAATCGGATCTTTTGAAGCTGTTTGTGGACAACAAGAACCTGGTTTTAAAAAGACAGCAAATCCTTACTTCGCTATGGGGTGACGATGATTATTTTATGGGACGCAGCCTGGATGTCTTTATTTCCCGCCTTCGAAAGATCCTGGTGAATGAAAAAGGAATTTCGATTGAAAACTTACACGGAATCGGTTTTCGATTTACAATGTAATTTTTACACTTAAAACTATATAATTTTGTATTTTTAGTATCAAACAAACTTACAGGATATGAAACTGCATCATTTGCGTAACGCGACTTTGGTTATTGAAACCGAAAAGCACGTGATTTTAATCGATCCCATGCTGGGCAAAAGAAAAACTATTGCGCCATTTACGCTATTCCGTTACAAGCCCAAAAGAAACCCGCTTACCGCACTGCCCAAAAACAGCAGGGATATCCTGAGTAAGGTAACACATTGCCTCATCACGCATTTGCATCAGGACCATATTGACAGGGCCGGCGAGGTTTTCCTTAAAAGAAAATCGATTCCGGTAATCTGCAGCATCAAAGATGAAAAAGCACTGTTACAAAGAGGCTTAACCGTCATTCAGTCGCTGGATTACTGGCAGCCTCAGTATTTTCTGGATGGCAAAATTACGGGAATACCAGCCGTTCACGGTTATGGATTTATAGCAAAACTCATGGGAAACGTTATGGGTTTTTATATTGAGCTTCAGAATGAAAAATCAGTTTATATTAGTTCCGATACCATTTTTACGGAGCATGTTCAAAAAGTACTGACCGAGCTGAAACCTGATATTGCAACAGTTGCCTGCGGTACGGCACGATTAGATATTGGTCAGCCCTTATTAATGAGAATGGATGATATTCTGAAATTTGCCGTCCTTGCTCCTGGGAAAGTTTTCGCCAATCATCTGGAGGCCTTAAACCACTGCCCAACCACGAGGGAGGAGCTGAAACAGGCTTTGATACAAAATAATCTGATGTCAAAAACCGTGGTTCCGAATGACGGGGAATGCGTGGAGTATTGATTATTTTTATTTTAGAAAATAAATTTATTATTCCATTACAATTTCCGTTTTAATATTATATTTGATTTTATAATCAAAGCCAAATTCATGGATAATTTCTTAAGAAAAATAAACTTAATCAAAGATATTACGATACAATTACCCATTACAAAAACGGAATTTATACAAAAATTTCGAAATCACGTAGACGAATCTGATTTGGGTTATGTACCTTTTGAAGTTTTTCAATCCAGTACAAATGAGTACAAAGGCAACATTCAAAACAATACTTTTGAATTAAAAAAGAGAAAAAAAATCTTCGACACAAATTATTCTTTTGCAAAAGTAATTGGAGAAATAATCCAGCAAAATAATGAATTAACCATAAATGTTGAAATTGTTGGTTTCAGAAAAAGAATACTACTATTTGGAGTTATGATTCTTTTATTCTATCTCCTTTTTTTTGTGGGGGCTATTTCAAATGATGATGCTTTTCCTTTCTTTATTCTTCCTTTTTTAATGATTCATATGTCAGTAATGCTGGTGATTCCTTATTTTGTAATAAGACGTAGTGTTAACAGAATGGCTTATGATTTAGAAAGAGATTTTCATTACTGGGTAACTAAAAGATAGCATAATTTATTTTAAAAATCTACAAAACCAACAACCCAAATTCCCGTAAAGTATTTACCGGTTTAGAATACCAAAACAATTCAAAATCTTCAAACTGCGCTTCAAAGTCTGCTTTTACTTCCTGGAAAGTATAATGTTTGCTATTCGAAACCGTGATCTTTTTCAGGATTTCTACCAGCCAGTCCCCTTCATTTTTATTGGTCTGAATGGTAAAACTTTCTTTTTTATCGTGAAAAGTCAGCGTCATCATTTCCCAGGTTTGTCCTTTTTTAGATTTTGTAAAATGTTCCAGAGAAGGCTTCCCTCCTAACCATACTACTTTTGCATTTGGTTTTGTATTGAAATCATTTCCTTCTTCGAGTGCATTAAAAATAAAATCAGGGTCAATTTTTGTTTTCGGAATTTTAAAATCGAACCAGTCCTGCAATTCGTAATCAAAACAGATTCCGTGCATGAAATTGAAAAGCGATTTCTTTAAGCCAAAACTGAATTTATCATGATTGATACCGGTTGCATCTTTATAGTCAATATCGTTATTCGCAAAAGTTCCAATGGCTTCCGTTGCTTTTGTAACGCCAAATTTCTCCGGATACAAGCCAACCGGACTATGTGCTGTCATGGCAAACTGATGCCAGAATCCCGATTGTAAAATTCCCGCTTCAAACAACTGACGCACCATTTCGAGGCTGTCAACCGTTTCCTGAATGGTCTGTGTCGGATATCCATACATCAGATAGGCATGCACCATAATGCCCGCTTCGGTAAAATTGCGGGTTACTTTTGCTACCTGTTCTACGGTTACGCCTTTGTCGATTAATTTCAATAATCGGTCGGAAGCCACTTCCAGGCCACCGGAGACCGCAATACAGCCTGAGGCTTTGAGCAACAGACATAAATCGGCAGAGAAGCTTTTTTCGAAACGAATGTTCGTCCACCAGGTAACCGCTAATTTTCGGCGTAAAATTTCCAGAGCCAAAGCACGCATCAGTGCCGGAGGGGCCGCTTCATCTACAAAATGAAAACCATTCTGACCTGTTTGCTGCATCAGGTCTTCCATTCGGTCACACAGCAAATTAGCCGCAACAGGCTCGTATACTTTTATATAATCTAAAGAAATATCACAAAAAGTACATTTTCCCCAATAACAGCCGTGCGCCATGGTGAGTTTGTTCCAGCGTCCGTCACTCCACATTCGGTGCATCGGATTTACGATTTCGATTACCGAAATGTATTTATCCAAAGGCAAATCAGAATAATCGGGCGTTCCAACGTAGGCTTGTTTGTAATCGTGTTTTAACGAATTGTTTTTGTAAACCACTTTCCCGTCTTCCAGCAAAAAAGTTCTTTTATAAGAATTGGAATTTGGGTTTTCTAAATTGAATATTAACTCTTCAATAGGCACCTCGCCATCATCCAGCGTAATAAAATCGAAAAACTCAAAAACACGTGCATCCGAAAGAGAACGCAATTCGGTGTTTGGGAAACCTCCGCCCATCGAAATTTTAATTTCGGGATGGTTTTGTTTTACCCATTGCGCACATCGAAAAGCGCTGTATAAATTCCCGGGAAAGGGAACTGAAATCAAAAACAAAGTAGGCTGAACGGCTTCGATTTTAGCTTTCAGTAACGAAATTAAAATTGCATCGATATAGGTCGGCTTTTGTTGTAAAGCTTCGTACAATTCATCAAACGAATTGGCACTTCGGCCCAAACGTTCGGCGTAGCGGCTGAAACCAAAATTTTCATCGACACATTCCACAATAAAATCCGAAATATCTTCGAGGTATAAAGTGGCTAAATGTTTCGCTTTGTCCTGAGTTCCCATCGTTCCGAAAGCCCAGTCGAGTTCTTCCAATTGTGCAAACCGTGAAGCTTCCGGCAGAAAATCTTCCTGACAGATCTGCAAAGCCAAAGTTGGATTTTTCCCCTGCAAAAATTGAATAACGGCATCAATCGTTTTGATGTATTCGTCCTGTAAAGCAAAAATGCGCTTCGAATTATCCGAGATTTCATCCCTCGACTCCGCTCGGGAGGACACGTTTTCAAAAAGATTTCCGGAATACAGAAACAAATCAACTAAACCTTTCTTCGAAAACAGTTCCAAAATCACATCGATACCCAAATCTGCCTGGACTGCTGCTACGTTTTTGGTATTCAGAAACCCTTTGATATAAGCGGTTGCCGGATACGGAGTATTCAGTTGAGTAAAGGGCGGTGTGATTACAAAAAGTTTTGTTTTCAAAGGGAATTATTTTCTGCAAAAATACGGGATATTTATAATCTTTTTCAGGAAAAGATTCAGGAGGATCTGTTTGTATTTTGAAACCGGAACTTTTAGACTTATTTAGTAGATATTTAATTACATTTGCGACGCTATAAATCTTACTTATGAAGCGAATTTTACTTTTTTTATTACTGCTGATTTTTATGCCTGTCCGGGCACTAAACAAAAATCAATCTGTAGGTTTTAAAGAAAACAAAGGTCAGATTACAGACCAGAAAGGCAGGCCCAACAATGCCGTGAAATATTTATTAAACACAGGAGGCTTGAATGTTCAGTTACGCAAAAACGGTTTTTCTTATGACATTTATGAAGTAAAAAAGACTCCGGTTGTACGCTCCAATGCCTCAAAAACAGTTTCTTCCGGAGTACCGGACAAAGATAGAACAGAACAGCCTGATTATACTTTAGAATACCTGTTTCATCGAATAGATATTGACTTTGTAAACTCAAATTCCAAAGTGGAATTGCTTACAGATCACAAATCAACGGATTTTGACAATTATTATAATGTCCCAAACAAACCTGAGGGAATTATCGGCGTACATCAATACAAACAGCTCACATACAAGAATATTTATCCGAATATCGATGTAGTTTTTACGATTCCGAATGATCCTGAAAAAGTCGTTGAATACAATTTTGTTATTCATCCAAAAGGAAAGATCTCTGATATTCAATTAAAATTTAAGGGTGCTGAAACTGATTTAGCAGATAACAAAATCCGTATGAATGTTCGCTTTGGAAAAATGGAAGAAACACTTCCGGCGAGCTGGATTGAAGATGGGACTGGTAAAAAGGAGATTTCCATTGCATACAGAAAGATTAAAAAAGACGTTTACGGTTTTACCGGTTCAGAACCGGTTTCTGATAAAACGGTGATTATTGATCCTGTGCCGACAAGGCTTTGGGGAACTTTTTATGGGGATGAAGAGGATTATGGCTCAAATGAATTTGGCGGAATTGCAACTGACTTATCAGGTAATAATTATCTGGTTGGTTTTACTTCAGTGCCTAACTCTTCCTATGCAACTTCGGGCGCACATCAGACAACAATTGGAAACCCTAATAAAATAGCTCCTGACGGAATACTTGTGAAATTTTCGCCTGATGGCCGCAAACTATGGGCAACCTATTACGGTGGAGAAGAATACGACAGAATAAATGCAGTAAAAACAGATAACCAAAACAATGTCATTATTGTCGGCAAAACAAATAGTAAAACCAATATCAGCACAGCCGGTTCATACAGTTCTTCTTTTGGTGGTTATGATGATGGTTTTTTAGTGAAATTTAATTCCTCCGGCATGCGACTCTGGGGTACGTATTACGGAGGAAAAGATAACGATGAATCTTTTGATGTTGATATTGATAAAAATAACAACATTTTTATGGTTGGGAGATTTTCAATCAATCATTCAGAAAACATTTTTGACACCCCAATTGGCGACGGCTTTATAGCCAAATTCAACCCTAATGGAAATATCCTTTGGAATAAATTATACGGCGGTAAAGGTACGGATGAATTCAGATCGATTAAAGTTGGAGAAAATTTCATTGTAGCTGGCGGTCTTTCCTATAGTTCAGATAACATTTCTACTCCGGGAGTTTTTCAGGAAAATCTCAATTACATCTATAATCTCTCCAACGATGGCATAGTTTTTAAATTAAATTTAGATGGAGATCGAATATGGAGTACCTATTACGGAGGGGAATCTGGGGAAAAAATTCATGCAGTAGAAATTGATGATGAGAATAATATCTATATAGGTGGGGAAACTACCAGTTCTAATACTATTGCTTCACCCAACTCCTTTGATGATTATAATTTATATTCCTGGACAGGTTTTCTTGCAAAACTGGATCAGAACGGGCAAAGATTATGGGGTACTTTTTTAGGTCTTGATACAATAATCTACTCCCTTGTTTTTACAAACAATTCAATATATGTTGGCGGTAATGGAGGAATTGATAATTCAATAACAACTATATGTGCCTATAAACGAACTGGCATGGCTGGTGGATATATGGGAAAATTTTCTAAATCGGGAAATTTAATATGGGGAAGCTACGCCGGAGGATTTGACCAATACTCTCAGACAGAAATAGCGGTTAACAACAATGAGATAATAGTCGGCGGGACGTCATCAATGAATGATGGAATAACGGATGCAAATTCATATCAGCCTGAAATTTTAGGCCGTAAGAATTTTTATTTAATGAAATTTTCTGAGGAAAATAATTGTAACATTAATGCGAACCCTGGCAGTAATTCACCAGTTTGCATTGGAGGTACATTAAATTTTACTGCGGATTCGGGATATAATTATTTATGGACAGGACCTAATAATTTTACAAGCACTTTACAAAATCCAACTATTACAAATGTATCTGGTATAAATAATGGTGACTATCATTTAAAAGCAAGTGACTATTGTGGATGTGAGAAAAACTATGACCTAAAAGTTGTTATTGGAGATATTGAAGCACCCGTCCCGGATTTAGTAATTCTTCCAACCATAACCGGAGATTGTACTACCACAATAACTACATTTCCAACAGCAACCGATGCGTGCGCAGGAGCAATTACAGGAACAACGACAGATCCTTTATCCTACAATTTGCCCGGAACGTATACTATTGTGTGGAATTATGATGACGGAAATGGAAATAAATCTTCTCAAAATCAAACGATTACCATTAGCAGTCAGCCTTTACCAGCGGTAACTTCACCACAAACCTTCTGTATTCAGGAAAATGCAACTATAAACAATATCAGTGTTACAAACGGCCAAAATATCAAATGGTATGATGCAGCAACAGCCGGAACACTTTTACCCAATACAAGTGTACTTCAAAATGATAAAACATATTATGCCTCGCAAACCATAAATGGCTGTGAAAGCGAAAGAGCAGCAGTTACCATAAAAATTCAGGACACTCCCGTGCCCACTGGAGATACAAATCAGCCTTTTTGTACAGGTCAGGATCCAACTTTAAATAGTATCACTGTTAACGGAGAAGACAAAAAATGGTATGATTCGCTGACCAATGGAAACAACTTACCGGACAATACCAGTCTGCAAAACGGAAAAACATATTACGTTTCCCAAACGATAAATTTATGCGAAAGCAAAAGATTAGCCGTTACGATTTCCGTGCAAAACACACCTTCTGTACCTTCAGGAGATTTAAATCCGAAGTTTTGTAAAAGCGAAAATGCTACTTTAAACAGTATTGGTCTTAACGGTCAGAATATAAAATGGTACGATTCTACCGTTGCAGCAGGTACCTTGTCAAACACCACTTTATTAGAAAACAATAAAACGTATTATGCTTCACAAACTGTGGGATGTGAAAGTGAAAGAGTTCCGGTATTGGTAAAAATCGATGACACGCCACTCCCAACCGGCAATAATGATCAGCAATTTTGTATTGACGAAAAAGCAACTATTGCCAATCTGAACTTTACAGGAACAGCTCGTAAATGGTACGATGCCCCAGCAAATGGTAATATTTTGCCCGAAACAACCCTGTTACAAAACGGTATCTATTATGCAACACAAAGACTCAACAATTGCGAAAGTGAACGATTTGCGGTTTCTGTTAAAATACAAGACACTCAAAGTCCAATGATTGATTCTCCGCAAATATTCTGTATCCAGCAAAACAGTTCCATAGAAAAAATTAAGATTAATGGCGAACGTATAAAATGGTATGATCAGGCTATAGGAGGAATGATTTTAACTGAATCAACACCGCTCGAAAACGGAGTTACGTATTATGCTTCCCAAACCGTCAATGAATGCGAAAGTGAAAGAACTCCGGTAACGATAAAAATCCTTGGAGCGACAACTGCCGATTGTATCAATTATGTCGATGAACTTCCCTTTCCGAAATTCTTTACGCCGAATAATGATGGCCACAACGACACCTGGACGATTGATTTTGCTTATTTAGCTCCCCGTACAGGAATCAGGATATTTGATCGTTACGGAAAATTCATCAAAGAACTCACCACTGATACTTCATGGGACGGAACTTACATAGGCCGGGACGAGCCTGCCTCGGATTATTGGTTCGTAGTGACCCGTTTAAACGGTGCCGAATTTAGAGGCCATTTTAGCCTGAAACGTTAAAACAGAAAAGGTTGCCCGAATTTAATTTGGACAACCTTTTTTAATTATTATTTCAGACTTAAAACTTATGCTCCTTTTTACTAATAAGCAGTAAAGAAAACAAAGAAATGCAGGCCGCTATAGTCAGATAGAAGCCAACATAGGTTAAACTATAAGTACTGGCCAGCCAAATGGCAATCATTGGAGCAAAGGCTGCACCAAGGATTCCTGCCAGATTAAACGTTAATGAAGCTCCGGAATAACGAACATTGGTAGGGAACAATTCGGATAAGAAAGTTCCTAAAGGTCCGTAAGTGAATCCCATCAACGACATTCCTAAACAGACAAAGAAAGTTACCATAAATATACTTCCTGAATTTAAAAAATGAGAGAAGAAAAAACCAAAAACAGCAATAGCAATAGTAGTTATAATTAATATTTTGCGACGTCCAATTTTATCTGCAACAACTGCTGAAACAGGAATAAAAGCAGCAAAAAACAACACTGAAAACATCTGAATCAAAAGGAAATCCCTTTTGGCATACCCCAGATCCGAAGTGGCCCAGCTCAGGGTAAAAACCGTCATCAGGTAAAACACCAGAAAGGTGGTAATCGCTGCAAATGTTCCAAAAATCAATTGGTTTTTATACGACTTGACCAACGTAAGAAAAGGAACTTTTACCTCTTCGTGTTCGTTTTTTGAATTTTCAAAAGACGGTGTTTCCGTAATTTTAGTCCTAATATAAAATCCGACTACCACCAGAAGAGAACTGGCAATAAACGGAATTCTCCAGCCATAATTCATGAAATCCTCACTCGTCATGGAATCCGTTAACAACAGGAAGGTACCTCCCGAAAGCAATAAGCCGATGGGTGCTCCCAATTGTGGAAACATCCCGTACCAGGCCCTTTTATGCGGAGGTGCATTTTCAATCGCGAGCAAAACAGCGCCTCCCCACTCACCTCCTAAACCAACACCCTGACCAAATCGGCACAACATCAATAGTAAAGGAGCTGCTACGCCAATACTGGCATAACCGGGTAAAAATCCAATCGTTACAGTTGAAATTCCCATCGTTAACAAAGCCGCAACCAGCGTAAACTTACGTCCGATTTTATCGCCGTAATGCCCGAAAAATGCAGAACCCAAAGGGCGCGACAAAAAGGCTATCGAAAAAGTCGCCAGTGATTCCAAAGTAGCCATGGTTTTATCGGAACCCGGAAAAAACAATTGCGGAAAGACCAATACCGCAGCATTGGCATAAATATAAAAGTCAAAAAATTCGATGGTGGTACCAATCAAACTGCCAAAAAGAACATGTCGAAGCGAGTTCTTCTGATTAGGGGTATTTTTCATTTGGTTTTGATATAGATTTTTTTTTAAGAAAATAGAGTATAAAAATGAATCTATTTTTCGAAAGTAACAAACATTTATCTGTTAAAATAAAAGATCGTTGTGAAAAATTCAAAGCAAAATAGTACGCATTCCAAATGCAATGGAAAAATAAAAAGGATGCCGTACTGACATCCTTTCTCGTATTACTTATTCCTTTTATCCGCTGATTTTCCTTTTTTAGATCCGGTTTTTTTCGATTTTTTATTCATTTTTTTGTGCAATCGCTTTTCGGTTTCTTCCATAAGATAATCGTATTCATTGCTTAACGTTTCAAGTCTTGCTTCTTTTAGCGCTTTCAATGCCTTTTTAAAATCTTTCCGGCTTTCTAAAAGCATCACTTTTTTAAGAAGAATCTCCACTTTGTTAATGCCTTTAATCGTCAAAGCAAAATCGATAAGCCTTGTCGCTTCCGCATAATCTTCATTCAGGATTAAAGTATTGATGTAATACGAATATACTTCTATAGCATTGATATTAATCGAAATGGCCTGCTGAAAATATTCCTTGGCTTCTTCATATTTCAATAGCTGATCGGCCTGAACACGGCCATAAAGGCATAATGCCATTGTATTTTTGTCGTCATAAGACAAAGCGTAATCCAGTGATTCTATGGTTTCGACCAACGAATACGGATAATTGTCCAAGGCTTCAAAAATGTATTTATCTACTGTTTTCATAATTTTTTAGATTTGGAAAATTCAAAAATCGGGGTATTATTCCCTGTCGAAATAATCTTCTCTTTTTAATTTTTGTCTTTCCTGTTTGTATTTTTTTTCCTGTTTTTGTTTTTTAAAGTCTGAACCCTGAAAAATCCGTACCGGATTGCCTCTCTGAATCTGCAGCTGATTCATCCATTGTGCCTGAAATTCAGCTTTAAACTGCTTTACGGTTTCTTCTTTAAATTTCTGTAGTAACCTTTCAGTGGCCAGTTTTTTGTTCTGGTGCTGTGAACGCAAATCCATAGAAACCACGCTGATTCCGGTTGGAAAATGCGTCGCCCTTACTGCAGAACTCACCTTATTGACATGCTGCCCTCCGGCTCCGGAACTTCGCATCGCCTGATAGTGAATATCCTTTTCCGAAATTTCGGTTGCCGCAGATTTTTCTATTTCGAAAATGCCGATAAACCAATTTTTCCTTTTATGAAATTTCCTGAACTGACTTTGCCCAATCCACTGAATGGTGCCGATCCATGAGTTCATGAACGGATCCAGCGTATCACTTTCGAGTAAAATCGTAGCGGTTTCTACTGTTCCGTTCTCAATTCCGGTTTCCCGTTGAAGCATTGTTGTTTTTATATTATTTTCTTTTGCTTCTTCTATAAAGGTTTTTAAAACCTGGGCCACAACCCAGCTGCATTCCGCCGGGCCGCGACCTGATGTTATTTGAATTATTTTTTCCATTTCTTACTAATTTAGCGGTCCATTCTAACGATCTTCGGCGTGAATGTACCGAGTACATCAACGAGTTCATTTTGGTTGGCCATTACTTTATTGATGTCCTTATATGCCATTGGAGCTTCATCTATATTTCCTCCAATCAAAGTGACATCGTTTGCTTTGAGCACTTTATTAATTTCACTTTGGGTGAACGATTCTTTGCACTTTCTACGCGAGAAAAGCCTTCCGGCGCCGTGCGATGCTGAGTTCAAACTCTCCGCATTTCCTTTTCCCTTCACAATAAATCCCGGAGCCGTCATGGAACCCGGAATAATACCCAGTTCACCAACGTTCGCAGGAGTCGCTCCTTTGCGATGTACAATGGCTTCCTTGCCGTTTACAGTCTCTTTCCATGCAAAATTGTGATGATTTTCAATGGTCACCACCACTCGTTTTCCAACCGCTTTTGCCATTCGGCGGTGAATATCATCGTGACAGGCTTTTGCATAATCGCCGGCTAAATTCATCGCCAGCCAGTATTCCTGACCGTCATGCGTATTCAGATCCAGCCAGGCCAAATGCTGTACATTTTTAGGTAACGGACATTGTTTTGTCGCCAGATACGTATAATGTTTTGCAATATTGGCACCCAATCCTCTTGAACCGCTGTGTGACAGCACCGCAAAATATTCCCCAGCCCCAATTTTCCATTCGTTAAGCGGATTGGTGATTTTTGCAATCCCAAATTCCACAAAATGATTGCCTCCGCCGGAAGTCCCAAGCTGTTTGTAGGCTTTACCCAAAAGATTTTTCAAAAGCGGAATATCCTGAAATTCACTCCGGCTGAACAATTCATGATCTGCTTTTATGGCGTGGGTCTCATACATTCCGAATTTGGTATGGTCTTTTAAAATCGCCTGCAGCTGATGCTCTTTTCCTTTGAAAAATGAAGCCGGAATGTCAAAAATGGACAAACTCATGCGGCATCCGATATCAACACCAACTCCGTACGGAATTACGGCATTGTCTGTGGCGAGCACACCGCCAATCGGCAGTCCGTAACCGGAGTGCGCGTCAGGCATTAAAGCGCCTGCAACTGAAATTGGTAATTTTAAAGCGTCATACAACTGGTACTTTGCCTGTTCATCAATTTCATTTTCTCCGAATATCGAAAACGGTGCGCGAGTGTTGTTAAGCTGATGCATGCGTACCTGTACCGGATTTACCAGTCCTTCCGCGACTTTCCCCCAGGTTCCATGCCCCGTAAATTTTTCCGGAAACAATAAAACTTCCTTTGCTTCGGTTAATATGCTCTCTTTTTTTTCTCTTTTTCTGTATCTGTTGATCTGCCCTAAAGCAATATTGATACTGTTATTCTTTGGAAAGCCTATTTTAATAAGGTCCTTTCCGGATAATTTATTTCCCATTAGGTATATTTTTCTTCTAAATACTGTTCGTATATCGTATTCAGATTGTTATGATTTATTTGATTGCTATTTTTTAGCTTTTCCAGGCTATAATAATAGCTGGCGTCTCTGTTACGTGTTTTATAAATCTTGTATCCCAGATACCGGTTTTGTATGTAATTTTCTATCCGCCTATTTTCACTTTCCAATACGGCATCTACCGCTTTTTTATGGGTAATGATATTGGGCTCAATTTTAAATACAAATCTCCAGGACTCTGTAAATTCATAATAGGTCTTAAAACAACGCCATCGGTCCGACCATTTTTCGATTCGTGTAAAGCAGGATTTTTCCTTGTCAGTCAATCCGGGTTTATTCGCATTCCATTCACTGACACTAATTTTCGCCAGAAATTGCTCCCTTGGATGGTCTGTCTTTTTTCCAGATTGTTTTTTCCGATTGGCAAATGTTTTTTGATTTGAAAATTGGAAAGTGTTTATTTTTTCCAATACATTCACATAAAACATCGCCTCCGCTGAGTGCAAAACATCTTTTCGAACTACAAAAAAACGAACCCAGCCTTTTTGATAAGGTTCTTCCAATTCAATCAAAGGCAACTCTTTAATTGCCAGATAAATTGCGTGCTTTCGTTTTGCTAATTGAACAAGATGTTTTTCAAAATCCCCTTTCACCAATCTTTTTTTGCGTCTTTTATTCTTTAGACGACTACTTTCAAAGTAATCGTCGAAAAGAGAATTGTCCATTAAAAAAAAATTAAATGAATTCTGACCCAACATTTAAAAATGGAGGGCAAAACATTTTATCTTAAACAGATAAATTAAGTTCGTGATCGGGAATTTCTGAAGTGTCTAGAATAAAAAAAAGCCCGAAAGTTATTTTCCTTCGGGCTTTTTTCTATATCTAAAATTGATTTGCTAGGATTGAGAAAAGCCACGAAGACACATGCCAACAGAATCTGATCCTGATGCGATGTTTTGAGAGGTAAAGTTTAGTACAAACATTGTCTTCGTTGTTAATAATTAATGATTTATTTTTCTGAGGCAAATTTTGTGAAATATTTTCCTAATAAACAAATTATTTTTGAAATATTTTTCAAAACCACCGAAACATATTGATTTACAGTTATTTATATTCAAAAATAAAATTCAGGTCATAAGCAATCGTTAAAACCAATTTTAACTGCATATTTTGCTTAAATTTACAGCTATCAAAAATAAACCCAAAATTATGCCAACCGACTGTATCAGCTACCAAAACTCAGGATATTTCTCGACTTTGATACAAGATTATTTAGAACAAAAACCGGACCTTCAACCGCTATATAATAATTTTCCGGCACTGGAAAACTTTGAAAAACAAATCATTGAAAAGCAGCAGAATTTCGATAATCAAAACCGAATTCCACTGGTTTCTGTTTTAAAAGCGCAATACGCTGCCCTTGAAATTTCAGATTTAACACAACAAAACATTGACCTTTTAGCACACGAAAGTACGTTTACGGTGACGACGGGACATCAGTTAAATCTTTTTAGCGGGCCGCTATATTTTCTTTATAAAATTATCTCAACCATCAATCTGACCAAAGAATTGAAATCGAAATATCCTACTTTCAATTTCGTTCCGATTTATTGGATGGCGACCGAAGACCACGATTTTGAAGAGATCAATTATTTCAATTTTAAAGGAAAAAAATTCCGCTGGAATACCGAAAGTACCGGTCCTGTAGGAAGACTCTCCACAGAAGGCCTGGCTGAATTTTTCGAAATTTATGCATTGCAATTAGGCTCAAGCACGAATGCCAATACGCTGAAAAAACTATTTGAAGACGCTTATCTGAACCATGATAATCTTGCAGATGCAACCCGTTTTTTGGCGAATGGTTTATTTGCTTCTCAGGGTCTGGTGATTATAGATGCTGACAATGCCGATTTAAAACGTGCCTTTATTCCGTACATCAAAGAAGAACTGCTGGAACAAACTTCTTTTAAAGCAGTTCAGGAGACGATTGAAAAACTGAAAAATTATACCGTTCAGGTAAATCCGCGTGAAATCAATTTATTTTATATTGAAGACGATTTGCGCGAACGAATTGTTTTGGAGAAGGACAGATTTATTGTCAATAATACCAAAACTTCATTTTCGAAAGCGGAAATTTTGCAATTACTGGAAAGTCATCCGGAAAAATTCAGTCCCAATGTGATCATGCGTCCATTGTATCAGGAAATTATTTTACCCAATTTATGTTATATTGGCGGAGGCGGGGAAATTGCCTATTGGCTGGAATTAAAATCTTTCTTTGATGCCGTAAACATCACCTTCCCTATAATTCTGGTTCGGAATTCGGTATTGCTGACAACGGAAAAACAAGCTAAAAAAGCCGATCAGTTAGGTTTAAGCTGGAAAGACTTATTTACCAAACCAGCCGATTTGGTAAATGCTGTCACGCATAAAATTTCAGAATTTCCCATTGATTTAACACCCCAAAAAGAAATTCTGGAGAAACAATTTGAATACCTTTCCGAATTAGCACAAAAAACAGACAAATCCTTTACCGGAGCGGTAAAAGCACAGGAAGTAAAACAGAAAAAAGGCCTTGAAAATTTAGAGAAGCGTCTGCTTAAAGCGCAAAAAAGAAAATTAAACGACCAGCTGGAGCGCGTTGTGGATTTACAGTGTCAATTGTTTCCAAACAACAGCTTACAGGAACGCCAGACTAATTTTTCTGAATTTTATTTAGAAAAAGGCGAACAATTGATTCCGTTATTAACTCAAAAATTAAAACCTTTATCCACTAATTTCTCCATTATAACAATATAATTTATACTTTACCGCAATACTTTCAGGATAAAATAACCACCTGATTCTGAAAGTATTGTTTTTAAACCAAATAGCGACTTTTAAAATTATTAACTAACCAATTTACCCAAAACCAATGGTAAAAGAACGCTTAATTTCGCTAGATGTCTTTCGCGGACTCACAATTTTATTAATGACAATTGTCAACAATCCCGGAGATTGGGGACATGTTTTCCCTCCACTTTTACATGCCGAATGGAATGGCTGTACGCTAACCGACTTAGTATTTCCTTTTTTTGTATTTATTATGGGAGTGGCAGTTCCCCTTGCCATGCCGGATAAAAAATACGACGGTACGACGTTTAATAAAATCCTGGTACGTTCCTTACGAATGTTATGTCTTGGGATTTTCTTCAATTATTTCGGAAAAATACAGCTTTTTGGTCTCGAAGGAATTCCGTTGCTTATTGGCCGCTTAATCATTACAATCGCTGTCGGCTATGCACTGATGGGGAATTTTAATACTAAACTGAAAAACATATTCGCTTTTTCGATATTGCTTATCTATCTCATTTTAGCCTACAGCGGAATCGAAGCGTATCAGGATGTGCGTCTTCCGGGCGTTTTACAACGAATTGCAGTGGTGTATTTTGTTGTTTCGCTATTATATTTAAAAACATCACAAAAGACCCAAATCATAACCGGAGTTGTCTTATTATTAGGCTATTGGGCAGCGATGACCCTGATACCGGTTCCCGGAATCGGTGAAGCGAACCTTGATAAGGCGACCAATTTAGCTTCATGGCTCGATAGCATTCTCCTTAAAGGTCATATGTATCGCGGCACTGTAACCTGGGATCCCGAAGGAATTCTGAGTACTATTCCATCTATCGTAAATGGAATTATTGGTCTTTTGATTGGTCAGTTATTACAACTTAAAATTGCAAAAACCGAGATTGCAAAAAAAATGATGGTAGCCGGAATAGCCTTAATTATTGCGGGCCTGATTTGGAATATTGTTTTCCCAATCAACAAATCGATCTGGACCAGCAGCTACGTATTATATACAACCGGACTGGCAGCAACCGTCTTGTCAATTCTCTATTACATTATTGATATCGCAGCCTATAAAAAAGGTTTCAAATTATTTTTAATCTGGGGCGTCAATCCGATGATTGTGTTTTTTGCTTCTCAGATTATACCACAGGCTTTGGTCATGATTCAGTTTGAAAATCCGCACAAAACCGGAGAGCAGATTAATCTTCTCAGTTATTTATATGGTTACGGAATTGCCCCGTTTTTCAGTAATCCAATGATGGCTTCCTTTGCCGGAGCATTAGTTTACGTCGCCATCTGGACCTTTATTTTATGGATCTTCTACAAAAATAAACTCATTTTTAAAGTTTAGTTTTTTCTTTTACCATATAAGTTATGTAACATAATATAAGGAGAGGCGCACAAAGAGTGCGTCTTTTTCTTTTTCTGACGCTAAACATATCGGCTTTTACTTACATAACTCATATGGTAAAAAAACGCACTCTTCTTTAGCAAAACAACATTTCATGATGTTTTAATTATCAATTAATTAAAATTAATTCATAAAAAAGTCTATTTTTGCACAAAATTTAAAAAACGCAAGAAAATGGCAACAAATAGAACTTTTACAATGATTAAGCCGGATGCTGTAGCAAACGGACACATTGGGAACATCTTAGCAATGATTACTAACGGAGGTTTCAAAATCGTTTCGTTAAAACTAACTCAATTAACTGTAGCGGATGCTCAGGCATTTTATGCTGTTCACGCTGCAAGACCTTTCTACGGAGAATTAGTAGAATTTATGTCACGCGGACCAATTGTTGCTGCTATTTTAGAAAAAGATAACGCAGTAGAAGATTTCAGAACTTTAATTGGAGCTACAAATCCGGCTGAAGCTGCTGAAGGAACTATTCGTAAAGCATACGCAACTTCTATCGGAGAAAATGCAGTTCACGGTTCAGACAGCGACGAAAATGCTGCTATCGAAGGTGCATTCCACTTTGCAGGAAGAGAGCAGTTCTAGATTTTAGATTTTAGATTTTAGATTTTAGATTTTAGATTTTAGATTTTAGATTTTAGATTTTAGCAAAAAAAAAATCCATTCGCTGCGCGAATGGATTTTTTTATTCTGATGTAAAATTATTAAAGTTTACCGTCTGTCTTTTTAATGATTTTAGCTACTTTTTCATCTAAATCTTTCAAAAGTTCATCTAAGGCACTTTCACACATAGGTAATATTTTTTCAGCAGTTAAAACCGGAATTCCTCCTATGATAGCTCCGGTCTTTTTAGAGTTTGCACCTTCACTAAAAGCAAATACTTTTTTTCCTGTTTTATCATATAAAGCAATTCTCGCATACGCTTTCATTTTAACCGTTCCGGTTCCACCCACAGCGAATCCTTTTTGTAAAGCAAAATGTATTTCAGTAAATAAAACACCATCTGCAACATCTTTAAACATAGTAGCAGTTCCTACTTCATTTTCAGAACCATTCATACCTTCATAAATATATTTGTATCCAGGGTAGTTGATGATGGTTTTCCCTGCATCTCCTTCTCTGGCAAATTTAGGAACGAAATCAATATATTCCTGTTTTTGGATTACCTCATTTTCAGGAAGTAAATCAAAAGGGAATTGTTTAGAAAAAACATTAAAAAAAGAATTATGATACTTCTCTAAAATAGGGGTAAGATTAAAATCAGGATTATTACCTAAATCAGCTATTGCAGCCAAACTGCCTAGTCCCAAATCAGCAAGACTGATTGTTTTGTCTGTGTAAAAACCGACAACTGCAACTTTTTTCTTTTGCGAATAACTGTTTAAAGCTAATAATACGGTTAAAATAAGGAATACTTTTTTCATTGTTTTTGGATTGTTTTTGGATTTAATTATTAAAAAAATATGTATTAAAAAAAATACTTATCGGTCAAATATATCATAAAAAAAACACTTCCAAAGTAGAAGTGTTAATTTTATTTTTTAATATTAAAACCTAACGATCTAAATCGTTTAAAGTCAAATAGAATTTAACGTAAAACGACATCCTTAACGACTTCACGCCCTAATTCTTCATTAATCATCTTGACAATTTTAGATTTTCCGTGGCTCAGTTCCTCTCTCAAAACGGCAGATCCAAGTTCTACATAAAGCGTACTTCCTTTCAGGACAACATTTTTTGTATACGTATTTACGCCATTTCCCATCAGCTGCCTCCAGGCTTCTTTTACATCAATCTGATCCATTCCCGGCTGAAGTTTATTCACCTGAATAATCTGTTGCAGCACATCTCCAATCGAACTCTGATTATTTAACCTTTTTGCCATCGTCTAATAAATTTATGGGTCCTGCTTTTTTATAATGATATTCCTTATTTTCCTGGTTTTTCACCACCAGTTCTTCATCTGAAATCGAAATCAATTCCTCACTCCACTTTGCATAATTTGTTTTATAATCTAAAAAAGTCTTTCCATCAGCAAATCGAACCGAAACATTTTCAAAAGAATCACTTGTCAAAAAAGTGCCGTCAAATTGCGGCATCACTTTCTTTCGGATTCCTTTATTTTTTTTAATTTCAAAAAAATCAAAAGTTTCATTCATGCCATAATCCTTCTCTTCCCCTTTATCAAAAACAACTTTCGTAATTTCCCAGTAGCCGTTCAGTTTTGCAATATCTGCTGGTTTAATTTCCTGTTTGCAGCTCACAAACAAAAGAGACAAAACCAAAATCATAAAAGAGTTTTTCATAATAAGTATACTATTAATAAGGAGCTGATTCCTGCTGTCCGCTTTATCTTTTATGGCGAACACCGCCATAAAAGGATGCCGCTCCCATCAGGGCTAAGACTCCCGTTTTCAAAAAGAAAATTTCGTGAGTCACAAAGTTAACCTTATAAAAATTCAAAAGAAATAAAAATTCACAAAACCCATTAAACTATTTTGCATATTTTTGGTCAAACCCCAAACCTAAAAACCAAAAACATGACCAAAACTATTTTTAAGCTGCTGATACTCTTAAGTTTTATCAGTTGCACTAAAGAATCATCCGATGCGGAATCGACTCCGGTACAAACCATGTATTTTCCACCTTTAACAGGAAGCACCTGGGAAACAAAATCCATTTCAGACCTCAAATGGAATCACAATGCAGTACAGCCACTTTTGGATTATTTAGAATTAAAACATTCCAAATCATTTATTATTTTAGTAAACGGACGAATTGTTTTAGAGAATTATTTCAACAATCACACTGCAACCACGAACTGGTATTGGGCTAGTGCCGGGAAAACACTAACATCAACGATGACCGGAATTGCTCAACAAGAAGGATTGGTCAACATCAACAACAAGGTTTCGGATTATATCGGCACAGGCTGGACAAGTGAATTGCCTGCACAGGAAAACCAGATCACCTGCAAACACTTACTCACCATGACATCCGGACTTGATGACACTACAGACGATGTAGATCCTGCCAGCTTAATCTACAAAGCCGACGCCGGAAAACGCTGGGCATATCATAATGTATACGTAAAACTGCAGGATGTCGTAGCGAAGGCAAGTAAACAAACCTGGGAAAACTATTTCAATACTAAACTAAGGGACAAAATTGGTATGAACGGCAACTGGGTACAACTTGGCGTAAATAGCGTCTACACCAGCACCACAAGAAGCATGGCCCGTTTCGGACTCTTAATGCTCAATAGAGGAAAATGGGAGAATACCACCATTCTGAATGAAAGTTATTTTAGTGAAGCTACCAACACTTCGCAAAACATCAATTTAGGATACGGATACCTGTGGTGGTTGAACGGAAAAGCCAATTACCATTTACCACAATCACAGCTTACGATTCCGGGAAGTATAATTCCAACCGCGCCCAACGATATGTTTATGGCACTTGGAAAAAACGACCAGAAAATATACGTTATTCCAAGTAAAAGTATGGTCGTGATCAGAATGGGAGACGCCGCTGACGATGTCAACCTCGCTTTATCTGATTTTGATGAAACTTTATGGGAGAAAATTAGTGCCTTGTACCAATAGTTTAATAAAATAAATAAAAAAAGAAATTCCAAATTCCAACTTTAAAATTGGAATTTGGAATTTAATACATTGGAATTTAAAACTTCAGTATTGGAATTTGGGATTTAAAAATTGGATATTTATTTATTTTATCTTTTTGTGCGGATTCTTTTTAGCATTCCCATAAAAAAGAATACAAGGCCCAAAACCAATAAGATGTAATAAAAAGACAAACTTTTATCTTTTAAAACATTGGCCAAAACAAAACTTAAAACACTTGCGAAATAAAAAGTTACAGGTGTTATATTTTTTAAAGAAGAAAAACTCATTCTGCTATTATTTAAAGAAACTATCTACGAATTCATATTTATTAAAGACCTGTAGATCTTCAATTCCTTCACCGACACCAATATATTTTACGGGAATCTGAAATTGATCTGAAATACCAATCACGACACCACCTTTAGCAGTTCCGTCCAATTTAGTAACGGCAAGCGAAGTTACCTCTGTGGCCGCAGTAAACTGTTTTGCCTGCTCAAAAGCATTCTGTCCGGTGGAACCATCTAAAACCAAAAGAACATCGTGAGGAGCATCAGTAACAACTTTCTGCATCACACGTTTTACCTTGGTCAGTTCGTTCATCAAATTAATTTTATTATGAAGACGTCCGGCAGTATCAATAATGACAATATCGGCATTTTGAGCTACAGCAGACTGCAGGGTATCAAAAGCAACAGAAGCAGGATCACTTCCCATATTTTGCCTTACGATAGGCACATCTACACGGTCGGCCCAAACCTGTAACTGATCAATGGCAGCAGCACGAAAAGTATCTGCAGCACCTAAAACCACTTTATAACCTGCTTTTTTAAACTGATAAGCCAATTTACCAATTGTAGTGGTTTTTCCAACCCCATTCACTCCAACCACCATTAAAACGTATGGTTTTTTATCTTTTGGGATTTCAAACTCAGTTGCTTCACCGGTATTTGTTTCAGATAACAAAGAACCAATCTCTTCGCGAAGAATCTGATTTAATTCTTCTGTTCCTAAATATTTATCTTCGGCAACACGTTTTTCGATTCTCGAAATTATCTTTAATGTTGTATTTACGCCAACATCGGAAGCCACCAGAATTTCTTCCAGGTCATCTAAAACATCGTCATCAACCTTAGATTTTCCGGCTACAGCTTTGCTTAACTTTGAGAAAAAAGTAGTTTTTGATTTTTCAAGACTTTTGTCTAAAGTCTCTTTTTTTTCGGTAGAGAATAATTTTTTAAAAAAACTCATTTTTTTTATTTGTTGTTAGTTCTAGACTATATGATTTTTCGATAATCAATAATCTTAATGTTTACAGAAGAAATTCAACTCTCAGCTGCTTCTGATTCCCTCAGCAATTGCTTTCAATTGTTATAAGAAAAATCGGAAACCTTTTCTGAAGAACAATACTATTTTGTTTCTGTAAATTTTAGACAAATATAAAAAATAAAAAAGCTACTTCCGAATGAAAGTAGCTTTTCTATATGCGATGTATGTTATTATTTCTTTTTCAAGAAATTATCAACTTCTTCAGGAGTCATAATAGATTCTACGAATGTATATGCACCAGTTTTAGGAGATTTTACCATTTTGATGGCTTTTGATAATCTCTTAGAAGCTGTTTGTAACGATGCTACGGTTTTCTTTGCCATGACTTAATTATTTAATTTCTTTATGAACAGTTACACGTTTCAGGATTGGATTAAATTTTTTAATCTCAAGTCTGTCCGGAGTATTTTTCTTGTTCTTAGTTGTTATATATCTAGAAGTACCTGCAACACCAGAAGTCTTGTGTTCTGTACATTCTAAAATTACCTGGATTCTATTACCTTTCTTTGCCATCTTGCTATATATTTATTTAGGAAAAGATTATTTGATAAATCCTTCTGACTGTGCTTTTTTCAAAACAGCAGTGATTCCATTTTTATTAATTGTTTTTATCGTAGATGCTGCTACTCTAAGAGTAATCCATCTATCTTCTTCTGGAAGATAAAAACGCTTTTTAACTAAGTTTACAGAAAATTTTCTCTTAGTTTTGTTCATAGCGTGAGAAACGTTATTTCCTACCATCGCTCTTTTACCTGTAAGGTCACAAACTCTTGACATTATACTTATCTTTTATCGTTATTCAAAATCAGGGTGCAAAGAAAAGAAAAATAAACCATTGTAGCAAAAAATTAATGCACAATTTTTAAAATTTCTTTCTGTAATATTTCTAAACTCTTAATCGTAGCTCTATCTATCACTTTTTCACGTGGTTGGCCAAAATTAAATTCTTCCGTAATTATACCATTTGGTGTTGCCAAAGCGATAAAAACGGTACCAATTTCCGCATCTGAGTCACCTTTTGACGGTCCGGCGTTCCCCGTAGTCGCAATTGCATAGTCTGTTTTAAGTATCTCTTTCACATTCAAAGCCATAGCCGATGCTACCTGTGCACTTACGACCGAATATTGGTTAATGATATCCTGTGAGACCCCAAGAACATTAACCTTCGCCTCCGTTGCATACGAAACCACACTGCCCTTGAAATAACCGGAAGCTCCGGGAACTGCTGATAAAACCGATGCAATTTTTCCACCCGTAAAACTTTCAGCCGTAGCAATGGTTTTATTTTGTTTCGTCAATAGTTTTCCGACTACCGACTCTATCGTTTCGTTTTCTTCATAACCTACTATAATATCATGAATTATAGCATCTAATGATTTTATATTGGCTTCAAGCGCCTCTTCGAGCACTTCTTTATCGGTACCTCTTGCCGAAAGACGCAAACGCACTCTGCCGGGATTTGGAAGGTACGCCAATTTGATAAAATCAGGCAGATTGTTCTCCCAGTCTTCAATACGTTCCGCGACTAAACTCTCGCCCTGCCCGTACGTTAAAATCGTTCTGTGGATAATATACGGTCGCTTGTATTCGCGGATAATTTTTGGAATTATTTCGTTTTCGACCAAATATTTCATTTCATACGGAACTCCCGGAAGCGAAATAAACACCGTATTTTCTTTCTTCATCCACATTCCCGGTGCTGTACCCACTTTATTATGGAGCACGGTACAGGTGGAAGGAACCAGTGCCTGATCCTTATTTAATTGCGATATCGGGCGTTTGTAAAATCCTTCTATTAATTCCGTTACATGCGCCAATACTTCAGGATTCACGACAAGCTCATCATTAAAATATTCGCAGAATGTCTTTTTAGTGATATCGTCTTTTGTCGGCCCTAATCCGCCGGTAATCACAACGATATCAACTTTGTTCTGCAATAGTGCAAAGGTGTCTAAAATATGTTTTTTGTCATCGCTTATTGAAATCATTTCATGAACCTCAACACCGATCCGGTCTAATGATTTTGCAATAAAACCGGAATTAGTATCTACGATCTGACCGATTAAAATTTCGTCTCCAATAGTAATGATGGTTGCTTTCATAGCTGTGGAATATTTTTGCTTACTGAATTGTAAGTCATTATTATAAAGAAGATTGTTGCCGCAACGATTTGCATGCGGGGAAGAAACGGCATCTTTTTGCGACAAAAGAAATACCGCATTACTATCTTATGAACAAAAGAATAGCTATCGGCATGACTCTGTTTTTGATTTCATTATAAGAAAACCAAAAACAGGATCGTGTCTGTATATTACAAATCAAAGTCTTTTTTGATTTCCTTAATCGCATCTTTTACCTGTATTTTTATACTTTTAAAAGTTTCGATAATTTCTTTTTTCTTGCCTTCGGCCTTTGTCCAGGCCTCCACTTGCAGGATTTCTTCGAATGCAACATTTAACCCCATCAAATCCAATGTTGGTTTTATCTTATGCGCATAAGAATAAGCATATTTATGATCTTTCTTTTTGATTCCTTCCTTGATTTGTTTCAAATCCTCGGGAACTTCGGTAACAAATAGTTTTAGAATTTCGTTTACAAATTCAGGATCATTATCTGAAAGTGCATACACTTTCGAAAGGTTGTACTTTAATGCCATTATTTTACTTGTATTCTGAATAATTTTTTATCTTCTAAAAAGCCTTCCAAAACGTCGTTTGGTTTAACAGAGGCAACCCCTTCCGGTGTTCCTGTAAAAATAATGTCGCCGATTTTTAATGTAAAATACTGTGACACAAACGACACCAGTTCATCAATTTTCCAGAGCATAAAGCCGGTGTTTCCTTTTTGAACGGTCTTAGAATTATTTGTCAATTCAAAAGTAAGATTTTCCATAGAAACAAAATCTGTTTTAGGCAAAAAATCACCGATAACAGCAGAGCCGTCAAAGGCTTTGGCTTTTTCCCATGGCAATCCTTTTGCTTTTAGTTTATCCTGTAAATCCCTGGCAGTAAAATCAATACCCACACTAATTTCGTCATAATACTTATGCGCAAACTTAGGTTCAATGTACTTTCCTACTTTATTAATTTTAACAATTATCTCAATTTCGTGATGAATTTCCTCAGAAAATTCAGGGATTACGAAAGGATGCTGCTTTAATAAAACCGCTGAATCGGGCTTCATAAAAACAACAGGTTCTGTTGGCCTTTCGTTTTTTAATTCCTCAATATGATTGGTATAATTTCTACCGATACAGATTATTTTCATTATTTTTAGTTTTCAGTCTCGGTTTTCAGTCACAGTCTTTACTAAACGCAAAATCAGTCCCAGCGCAAAACTGCATACTGAGACTGCGACTGAAAACTTATTTCGTATTTAACTTTCTTAATTTAATTGCTGTTAAAACCTTTTTGGTATATAATGGAAAGTCAGCATTTTGAATCCAGCTGAAATAGCCCGGTTCTGTTTCTAATATTTTATCGACTTTGGCGCCTTTGTGTTTTCCGAAAGTAAAAATTTCCTCATTGTCCTTGTCAAAAGCGATCATTCCGGCAAAATCGGCAATTTTTTTACGCGTTGTGAATTCAGATAATGATTTCATATCGTTTTCCAATTCCGGATAACGGTCCAACTGTGCTTTCAGGATTTCGTAAGTCGCCATGGTATCGGCTTCTGCCGAATGCGCATTTTCAAGACTTTTCCCGCAGTAAAACTTCAAAGCGGCACTTAGCGTACGCTCTTCCATTTTATGAAAAATAGTCTGCACATCCACAGAAACTTTATTTTTCATGTCAAAATCAACTCCGGCGCGAAGTAATTCTTCTGCCAGTAACGGAATATCAAAACGATCTGAATTAAACCCTCCCAGATCACTGTCCTTAATCATATTATAGACCTGTGGCGCCAACTCATTGAAAGTAGGTTCGTTTGCCACTTTTTCATCTGTTATACCATGAACAGCCGTAGTCTGAGGCGGAATTGGAATTGTAGGATTCACCAACCAAGTTTTACTTTCTTTATTTCCGTTTGGGAAAACTTTAAATATTGAAATTTCTACTATTCTGTCTTTTCCGATATCAATACCAGTCGTTTCAAGGTCGAAAAAGCAAATTGGTTTATTGAGTTTGAGTTCCATTTTTGAATTTTATAAGTCTACAAATATAAATTTTAAAGCTGAATTTCACTTGTTTTTTTCATAAAGTTCCTGATTTCTGTTCCGATTTTAACAATGTAAAAAGAAAAAACCCTTTCTATGTTTAAAACACGGAAAGGGTTAATTATTTATAAGACAGATCCTTTTAGAAATCCCTGTCTACATCAAAAGCTTCTAAATATTCTGCAACTCTCTTTACAAAACTTCCTCCAAGAGCGCCATCTACTACCCTGTGGTCGTAAGAGTGGGACAGGAACATTTTCTGACGGATTCCGATAAAATCACCTTCCGGCGTTTCGATAACTGCAGGTACTTTACGAATTGCTCCAAGTGCCAGGATTCCAACTTGCGGCTGATTGATAATCGGCGTCCCGAAAACACTTCCAAAAGTTCCTACGTTTGTAACCGTATATGTTCCTCCCTGTGTGTCGTCCGGTTTCAGTTTTCCTGCTTTTGCACGATTCCCCAAATCATTCACCGCTTTCGCCATTCCGACAAGGTTGAGCTGATCTGCATTTTTAATCACCGGAACAATTAAGTTTCCGTTTGGTAAAGCAGCAGCCATTCCTAAATTTATATTTTTCTTTTTAATGATATAATCCCCGTCAACAGAAATATTCATTCCAGGGAAATCTTTCAGCGCTTTTGCAACAGCTTCCATCATAATTGGCGTAAAAGTAAGTTTCTCGCCTTCTCTTTTCTCGAAAGCAGCTTTTACTTTATCTCTCCATTTTACAATGTTGGTTACATCCACTTCAATAAAAGATTGTACGTGAGCCGAAGTCTGCACCGAGGCCACCATGTATCCTGAAATCAATTTACGCATTCTGTCCATTTCGATGATTTCATCACCTCCGTTTACAGAAACCGGAACCGCCTGCTGACTTTTCTGAACCGCTGCCGGTTCTGCCGCTTTTACCGGAGCAGCTACTTCCTTAACTGTTTCTGTAACAGCTTTTGGAGCAGCAACCGCGCCTGCTTTGCGATCTTCAACATATTTTAAAATATCTTCTTTTGTAACACGTCCGTCTTTTCCGGAACCCTGAACATTCTCTAACTCAGCAACAGAAACACCTTCTTCCTTTGCGATATTTTTCACAAGCGGAGAAAAGAATTTATCGGACGCTGAGAAATCCTGAGGCGTAACGGTTTCTTTAGCCGCATCGATTGTTTTTTCAATTTCAGCTGCTGCGGCCGGAGCTTCATCCTCTACCACTTTATCGACTAAAAACGATGATGATATTTCAACGCCGCCTTCTGTTTCGATAATTGCAATAGTCTGCCCTACCTGAACTAAATCATCTTTGCCAAATAATTTTTCGACCAAAATTCCCGACACCTCGCTGGGTACTTCACTATCAACTTTGTCAGTTGCTATTTCCAGTACCGCTTCGTCTGCTTCAATTTTGTCTCCAACTTCTTTCAACCAGTTTGTAATAGTTGCTTCAGCTACACTTTCTCCCATTTTGGGAAGTTTTAATTCAAATCTTGCCATATTGTTAACCTCAAGGGTGATTTTGATTTTCAGATTGCGAAATTACTGAATATTTTAAATATAAATTACATTTAATATAATTTTTTACTCGATTTTTACCACTTGCCCCCTGTCATTTCTGGAATTACTTCCAATAATAAAATTTGT
Organism: Flavobacterium sp. ENC; assembly: GCF_020991415.1. Lineage (GTDB taxonomy): Bacteria > Bacteroidota > Bacteroidia > Flavobacteriales > Flavobacteriaceae > Flavobacterium. Next base: position 72,300 of record NZ_JAJMOY010000009.1, read on the forward strand.
GTTTTTGGGGAAAATTTTAAAAGTAATACGCTTATCTTTAAGACTTTCTATGATTTTGATACAATTTCCGAATGAAACATGCTGATTATCTAAAATAATCTCTACTGTTTTACCCTTCAAAAGCAGCCACGAATTTACCATTTTTTCTTTTTTGAAATTGAAAACAACTACTTTATTTTCAAAAATAGCAGCCAATTTTTCAGACAATTTCACATCAGAAGAATATAAAACATAACTTTCGGGTCTTGGTTTGTCTTTTGGTTTTCCCTGAAACATTTTAGCGAAAGAAAAAAACACAATCCCTATTTTGATAAAAATAGAGAAAAACAGTGATTTCCTGAAATGTTTCTGATAAAAAAAAGTCATCGCTTCCTGAAAACGTTTCATGTATTTTTCATCTTTAACTGTACTTTCTCCCTTGTAATGCAGGACCGTTGTTTCATGAAAATAATAATTATTTTTCCCGTCCCGTAATGCGCGGTACGATAGATCGATGTCGTCTGCATACATAAAACAGTCTTCATCAAAACCTTGTAATTCAAGATATAAATTTCTTTCCATCAGCATAAAAGCACCTACCAAGATCTCGACTTTACCGGTCTCATTTTCAAAAACATGCTGTGCATAATACTGATTGAAAAGGGTGCATTTTGGAAAAATTTTATACAGACCAAAAATCTTGGTAAAAGCGACCCAGGGCGTCGGAATGCCACGTTTGCTTTCGGGCAAAAACTGTCCGGTTCCGTCAATTAATTTACAGCCCACAATCCCTAAATTATGCTGCTTTTCAGCGAAAGCCAGAATTTGGGTAAAAGTATCTTCGGCCACAACCGTATCGGGATTGAGAATGCAGATGTATTTTCCGTGCGCCTCTTTTACTCCAATATTATTGCCTTTTGGAAAACCAAAATTTTCTTTGTTCTGAATCAGTCTGACATCCGGAAACCGTTCTTTCATCATAATGCAGCTATCATCAGACGAATTATTATCAATGACAATAATTTCGGCATCAAGCGTCGCAATGGCTTCCTGAACACTTAAGACGCATTGTTCCAGAAAGTAACGTACATTGTAATTAAGAATAATAACTGATAACTGCATGAAAAAATGGGTCTCTTTATTTTTTCGGAAAGTTAGAAATTTTCAGATAAACCCAACGGTAAAGACGCATCGTTTTTATAAAGGGTTGAGAATTAGTCGCAGTTTCCAGTCGCAGTCGCAGTATTCAGTCGCAGTCTCGGTCTCAGGTGGACTGCGACTGGAAACTGCGACTGAAAACTCCTATAAATGCAACTGAATCTTATACTTGTTGCAGATTTTCATTACTAATAACATAATCGTTGAAAAAACCAGACTCCAGATAATGCCCGGAATGCCTTCACGGAAATAATCGGGAATGATATGAAAATTAAAAACAAGCGTAAAATAATAAATAACACCCGGTAAGATGTAAATCAACAATGGGTTTGCCGCTGCAGGCATAAAGAAATTACTCCATTTGGTTTGTTTTTTAATTTCCATGAGCCAGTACAAAAAGTAAAACAGCACGGTACAAATTGCAGCCGAAAACATCGTCCAGGATGGTGTTCCTTTTATTTTTGAGATTCCGAAATACGGTCGTAATAAATATCCGGTTACCAAAAGCAATACTGCAAAACCTATCACGGGCCAATTAATTTTCGGAGTGACTTTTCGATCGAAAAACAATAGCGAAATAATCACACCGGCAGTTACCACGGCAGCGTGCGTTAAATGTCCGGCAATAAAACTAAGTACTGTATTTTGATGAACCAGTGATCCTTCGATTAGATTAAGTGAATTGGCAAGTACGCAAATTACCAGAAACAAAATCATGGCTCCTAATTTTCCGCTAACGAGCCAATAATACACTACTGTAAAAAGGTACGCCCAGCCAATTAAGCCCAGAATTCCCCACCATTTTGGCGTCATCCCAATTGCTCCCGTATCCTGAACGTATAAAAAATATAAGGCCACTAATACTAACATTCCGCCATATTGAAGCGTATTCTTTAACCAAACCGGAAAATCTTTGGCATACTTATTCCAAATCGGAATGGGCATCGCATACGCTAAAAGGCCCCATAGCGCCGGAGTGATAATCATTTTTGAGGCGTCATAGCCATATTCGGCATTGACCATAAAAACACCAATAATAATTAAGGCCAATGCCCTTTTTAAAGTATGTGTCCAGATCGTTCTGGCACTATCACCTTTTAACAGCCGGGCATTGAATGCAAACGGAACCGACATTCCGACAATAAATAAAAATGCCGGAAAAACGACATCTACAAAGGTCATGGCATCTGCGTCTGCCGGCATGTGTTTCATCCATTGCGGTACGTTTTTCACACTTGCCAGTTCATTGACAAAAATCATTACAAAAATGGTAATTCCGCGCAGGGCATCTATTGAAATAATCCTTTGATTGTATAAGTTTTCCTTTATTTTCATAAATTATTGCGTTTTTAATAACTCCAAATATAATATAATTACGAAATGAGCAGTTACATTGTTACCTTAATTTTGAGTGGTGAATTTCCATTTAACAAATTCTTCAAAAACACATCCTTTTTTTTATTTTTGCAGCATGTTATCACTTTTCAAATCAAAACCATTCCTGAAAGACCTTCTTTCCGATAATTATATCGACATTCATTCGCATCTTTTACCCGGAATTGATGACGGCGCCAAAACTATAGGTGACACCCTAAAACTCGCAAAGGATTTTGCCGAAATTGGCATTTCTCAATTTATAACGACGCCGCACATAAAACACCATTTCTGGGATAATTCGCCTGAGGTCATCAGGATCAATCACCAGGAAACGGCAATGGCATTAAAAGAAAATGGAATTACTACTCCCTTTCGTGCCGCGGCAGAATATTTTATGGACGACTGGTTTGAAAATCATTTTAAAACTGAAAAACTGCTGACCCTAAAAGACAATTATGTACTCGTAGAAATATCGTACATCAGTCCGCCGGCACAATTACACAAAACACTTTTTGATTTGCAGGTCGCGGGTTACATTCCGGTTTTGGCACATCCTGAAAGGTATTTGTATTATCATCAAAACTTTAGCGAATATGAAAAACTAAAAAAGTCCGGCTGTTTGTTTCAATTGAATTTACTGGCTGCCGTTGGCTATTACGGTAGCGGAGTCACTAAAATTAGCGAAGAGTTACTGAAAAAAGGAATGTATGATTTTGTTGGTTCTGACGTCCATCATCGCAACCACATGAAGGAATTGGGTAAAAAAATAAAAATAAAAAATGCTTCTGCTTTAAAGGAGGTTATTGCAAACAATCAATTTTTCAAATTTTAGCTAGTAGGCGTTTTCTTCCCCTTTGAAAATATTAATAATCGTTCTGACAATAATTTTAATATCCAGAAGCAAACTCCAGTTTTCGATATACCAAATGTCGTAATCGACTCTGTTTTCCATATCGATGAGCTCTTTCGTTTCGCCGCGATACCCATTTACCTGTGCCCAGCCTGTGATTCCCGGTTTCGCATATTGACGTACTAAATAATTATTAATCAGTTCGCTGTATTCTTTTGCCAGATTGACCATATGCGGTCTTGGTCCGACAACAGACATATCCCCCCAGAAAACATTAAAAAACTGCGGCAATTCGTCTATACTTGTTTTGCGGATAAAAGCTCCAAATTTGGTAATCCTGCTATCGCCTTTTCCAGCTTGTTTGTTGTGTGCCAGATCATTGACATACATACTTCTGAATTTAAGACACATAAAAGATCGGTTGTCCCTGCCCGAACGTTCCTGTTTGAAAAAGACCGGACCGCGGGATTCCACTTTAATAATAAGCGCCACTATTGGCAAAAGCCACGGAAAAATCAATAAAATAACCCCAAGCGAAAAACAAATATCAAATACCTTTTTGATAAGCCTGTTGGAAGCAAATTCCAAAGGTTCAGGACGAAACATCAATACGGGAGTATTTTCGTAAAACGTAACCTCAACTTTACTTGACTTTGTATACAACTGAAAATCAGGAATAAATTTAATACGAATCATGTTCTGTTCGCATATTTTCGTGAGCTTATTAATTACTTCAATTTTATCAATATGAAGTGCCACATACATCTCGTCAATTTTTTCGTCAATGATAAAACTCTCAATACGGTCAAATCCACCTAAAAGCGGGCCTGAAAAGCCGGGAGCAATCCCTTCTTTATCATCAAAAAAACCTAAAAACCGATAACCGTATGTTAAATCTTTCGCCAGGATTTTTTGCATTCTTTCTCCCGTATCATTAGCCCCGACAATAATTATTTTTTTAAAATTAAAGCCGTTCGCCCTGATTTCTTTTAAAAGTTTCATCAATGCGTAACGCGAAATCATGATCAGCAAGAAGAAAAACAGATAAAAATATAATAATCGAAGCCTTGAAATGTCGGCATATTTTAAAAAAACAACAAAAATCGCCACCAGTGCCGCATGGATCACAATTTTATTGATGGTTCTTTTCAGTATCGATTCGATACGTTCAATGCGGATCATTCGATAGGAATTTCTATGCAGCAACAAACCGATCCAGATTAAATTCATCAATAAGGCAATCGTTTTTTCCTCCTTTAGCAGGAGTTCCTTCAAACCTCCAAATCGGGCCAGTGCAGAAAGATTTATTGCCAGATTCAACAATAGAATATCTAAACAGACAAACAAAATTTTGAAGTAGCGGGAAAAACGGTAATGTGATATTTTTTCAGAAATTTTCATATTCGGGGGACTGTGCGCAATACTTTCTCAGAATAAATTCGGATCTAAGCAATCGTGGTGCAAAATAACATTTAAATTATATTTTTTAGCTTATTTTAAAATCAATTTATTTTTAAATTTTACTTTTAACCTGTCTGAATCTAAAACGACTTCAATGATAAAATACTTTTTATTATTTATAGCAACAATATCAGTTTCTTATGGTCAGATTTCCGGCTGTACAGACCCGCTTTCCATAAATTACAATCCGGCCGCCACAAGTAATGACGGGAGTTGCCAGTATAAATCTTTAAAAATAAAACCGGAATATTCCATCCGATTAAGTGATTCCTTAAAAGAAACTTCCGGATTAATTGCTTTTGACGGTTTGTTATGGTCACACAATGATGATCACGATACGACGCTTTACGGATTGGATTCCCTGGGCAAAATCAGAAAAAAAGTAATTCTCAATACTGTAAACCACGACTGGGAGGAAATTTCACAGGATAGTACCTATTTGTATGTTGGTGATTTTGGAAATAATTTCAGGGGAAACCGAACGGATCTGCATATTTTAAAAATTGAAAAAAAATCTTTTTTAGGTGGAAATCCTACTATGGACACGATCTCCTTCTCCTATTCAGACCAGACTGATTTTACTGCCCAAAGAGGAAACACGACCAATTTTGACTGTGAAGCTTTTATTGCAACCCACGACAGCATTTATTTATTTTCCAAGCAGTGGAGCTCTTCCAAAACCAGTATTTATGTGTTGCCCAATCAACCCGGGAAACAGATTGCCCAATACAAGGAAACCCTTAACACAGAAGGTTTGGTGACCGGAGCCACTTATCTGGAATCCAAAAAACGGATTGTACTTTGTGGGTATTCCAAAACAGGAAAAACTTTTTTATATCTTTTGTATGATTTTAAAGATCATAATTTCTTAACCGGAAACAAAAGGAAAATTGACCTTAAACTCCCTTTTCATCAGATTGAAGGTATTGCAACACTCGACGGTCTTCATTATTATGTAACGAATGAAAGCCTGGTGCGGAAACCTATTCTCAATGTTCCGCAGCAAATTCATTATTTTGATTTGAGTTCGCTTTTGAATTCGGATCTCGATAAATAATTCGCAAATCGCAATATAATAACTTACTTTTGCAAAAAAGTTGTGATTTGTAAAACATTCAGAACTTATAATTTATAACTCATAATTTACAAAGTGAATTACTTATCTGTAGAAAACATATCGAAGTCGTTTGGGGAAAGAACCTTATTTGACAACATCTCATTCGGAATCAATAAAGACCAAAAGATTGCTTTTATTGCCAAAAATGGTTCTGGAAAAACAACCATTATGAGCATTATTAACGGTTTGGATGAACCGGATACCGGTCAGGTCGTTTTACGAAAAGGAATCCGCATGGCTTTTCTTTCGCAGGACAACAACCTTCAGGAAGAACTGACTATCGAAGAAAGTATTTTCGCTTCAGATAATGAAACACTTAAAGTAATTGAAGCCTACGAAAAAGCATTAGAAAATCCGGATGACGAAGAAGCCTACCAAAAAGCTTTTGACGGAATGGATCAGCATAATGCATGGGATTTTGAAACCCAATACAAGCAGATTTTATTCAAATTAAAACTCGAAGATTTTAAATTAAAAGTAAAAAATCTTTCGGGTGGACAAAAGAAGCGTCTTTCTTTGGCTATCATATTGATCAATCGTCCTGATTTATTGATCCTGGATGAGCCAACCAACCATTTGGATCTGGAGATGATCGAATGGCTTGAAAGTTATTTTGCCAAAGAAAATATCACTTTGTTTATGGTGACGCACGACCGTTTCTTTTTAGAACGTGTTTGTAACGAAATCATTGAATTGGATAACGGAAAATTATACCAGTACAAAGGAAATTACTCTTATTATTTAGAGAAAAAAGAAGAACGAATTACCTCTGAAAACGCAAGTGTTGACAAAGCAAAAAACCTATTCGTAAAAGAACTGGAATGGATGCGCCGTCAGCCAAAAGCGAGAACGACCAAGTCAAAATCGCGTCAGGATGATTTTTATGTAATCAAGGAAAAAGCACAAAGCCGTCGTCAGGAAAACAAAGTCGAGCTTGAAATCAATATGGAACGTATGGGAAGTAAGATTATTGAGCTTCACAAAATCTCCAAAAAATTTAAAGACCACGTAATTCTGGATCAGTTTAGTTTTGATTTCCAGCGTGGCGCACGTATCGGAATCATTGGTAAAAACGGAACCGGAAAATCAACCTTCCTGAACCTTCTTACCGGAACACTTCCGTTGGATAGCGGACGTGTCGTAAAAGGCGAAACTATAAAAATTGGTTATTACACGCAAAGCGGAATCAACCCGAAACCGAATCAGCGTGTGATTGACATTATAAAAGAATACGGCGAATTTATTCCGCTTGCGAAAGGCAGAATGATTTCGGCTTCACAATTGCTGGAGCGTTTTCTTTTTGATGCTAAAAAACAATATGATTTTGTCGAAAAATTAAGTGGTGGAGAATTAAAACGTCTGTACCTGTGTACCGTTTTGATTCAGAATCCAAACTTCCTGATTCTGGATGAGCCAACGAACGATTTGGATATTGTAACCCTGAACGTTTTAGAGAGCTTCCTTTTAGATTACCCGGGTTGTTTGCTTGTGGTATCGCACGACCGTTATTTCATGGATAAAATTGTCGATCATTTATTTGTTTTCAGAGGAAACGGTGAAATCGAGAATTTCCCAGGAAACTATTCTGATTTCAGAGCCTACGAAGACAGTGCCGATGTAGCGCAGAAAGAAGAAAACAAAGCAGAGAAGAAAGACTGGAAACAAAATAATCCGACCGGAAATCTGACTTTCAACGAACAAAAAGAATATCAAAAACTGGAAAGGGAAATTAAAGATTTAGAAATTGACAAAACCAAAATCGAACAATTATTCTCTGACGGAAAAGTAGCAGATGCCGATATCGAGAAAAAAGCAAACGAACTGCAAAATATCATTAATAAAATAGATTCTAAAGAAGAACGCTGGTTTGAGCTTTCGGCGAAGATTGAAGGGTAGTTTTAGTTTTTAGTCGCAGTTTTCAGTCTCAGTCGCAGTCTCAGTCGCGGTTTACAGTGAATTGTCGAAATTCTTTGGGTTAAAATTAAAAAACACATTACAAAAAGCATTTTTGTAATGTGTTTTTTTTTGTTGAAACCCGCCGAAGACTGCGACTGAAAACTGAGACTTAAACAACACATCCAAATTTCGCTGGATTGTTTATCATGTAGTTAATCAACCTTCCGATTTCTATGCTTTTATAATTTAAGGTATCAAATGTATCTTTACTGATGTAATTGCATTGTAGCGAAAATTCCAGCCAGACATTGGTTTCCGAATTTTCCGCATCGCTGTCTGTCAGCTTGCTTATAAAATGATTTATATATCTTCTCTTTCTGTAGGACTCAGAAATATTAGCACTAACACTTCTTGAGGAACGACGGATTTGATCGGTAAGAGAGTATTTTTCTTCACATGGAAATGATTTTGATAGTTCAAATATTTCCATTGCAAGCTGAAATGATTTTTTATAAGCCAGTAATTCCTTAAAATCCATGAATTTAATTTTTCACAATGATAAGAAAAAAAATAAGAAAAAACCTTCTTTTTACTAAAAATCAAGACTGAGACCAAGACTGAGACCAAGACTGAGACCAAGACTGAGACCAAGACTGAGACCAAGACCGAGACTGAGACTAAAAACTGCAACTAATCCCCTACCACGGAATCGGATTATAATCCTTCAAAAACTTCCCACACCAGTGTTTTCCTGTATTTATTCCGTCAAACAAAGGATCCATAACACGGGCTGCGCCATCTACAATATCCAATGGCGGCTGAAAATCTTCTAACTCTTGTTTTTTCTTTGCCAATTCAGCAGGATCTTCGTCAGTTACCCAGCCGGTATCGACAGCATTCATAAAAATACCATGTTTCGCCAGAGTTCCCGAAGAAGTATGTGTTAACATGTTCAACGCTGCTTTCGCCATATTGGTATGCGGATGACGATCTTCTTTAAAAAAGCGGTGGAATTTCCCCTCCATTGCCGAAACATTTATGATGTGTTTTTGTCCGGTATTGTCTTTCTTCATGACCTCCGAAAGGCGGTTACAAAGCACAAAAGGAGCCACCGAATTCACCAGTTGCACTTCAATCATTTCTGTCGTTTCGATTTGACCCAATCTCAAACGCCAGCTGTTCGTTTTCCTTAAATCTACCTGCTGTAAATCGGCATCGAGTTCTCCTTCCGGAAAAACTTCGTTTGCCACCAGGGCATTATCAAAAGAATACGGAATCTGGGATAATTTAGCCGAAGCGCGCAACCCAATCCCCGGTTCCGGTCCGTGCCATGTCACCGGCATATTTTGGTTTGAAGAAGCTCCGCTGGTCAGGATTTTCAATTCATCAAGACAATTGATATGATCCAGTAATAATTCCTGAGCCTGTTTTGGCAGAGAAGCAATGGAGCGCTCCTCATTTTCCATTAAATGTGTATAAAAACCTGCAGGACGCCTAACGGTCTGAGCGGCATTATTGATTAGAATATCCAGTCGCTCGTATTTCTGCTCGATAAAATTGCAGAAAATTTCCACGCTGGGAATATGTCGTAAATCCAGTCCATGAATTTTCAACCGGTGCCCCCACTCCATAAAATCGTCTTCTTTAGAAAAACGCAAGGCAGAGTCCACCGGAAAACGGGTTGTTGCAATCACAGTTGCCCCGCCGCGTAAAAGCATCAGTGTAATATGATACCCAATTTTTAACCGGGAACCGGTAATCACAGCAATCTGTCCTTTTACATCAGCCGTCTGAAAACGTTTGGCATAATTAAAATCACCACAGTCGGTACACATAGTATCATAAAAGTGGTGCATTTTAGTAAAGCCTGTTTTGCACACATAACAGTTTCTGGGAGTTTCCAGCTCTAATTGTTCTTTATGAGCCAGCTCATTAAAAGCCAGTAATTTGGGCGCCGTAAACACACTAGCTTCACGGGCATGACGAATTCCGGTTTCTTTACGGGCCGTTTTGTCTTTCTTTTCCATTTTGCGTTTGGCCGCTTGCTTCCCGTCCTTAATTCTTCTGGAAAACTCACCACGATCCGGTCTTGAGAACATTCCTGCCTCTTTGATCAACGCGATTCGCTGTTCTTTCGGAATATCAAATATCTGATCGGTATCCGTATTCAACTGTGCCAGAATAGCAATGCATCGCTCAATTTCTTCCGGAGTTATTATTTTCCTGTCTTCTGATTCTTCCTTCAGCATCATAAATGTGTATTATTTCAAGGCCGCAAATATAGTCTTTTAAGAGCGCAATAAACTTCTTAAAACCTATTGGCTTTTGGGTATTGTCTTTCGTATTTGTATCTTCGTCGCCACTTTGTAACTGTTGCTATGCTATTTCAGATAAAATCATACTTAAAATTTCTTTGGAACTCCAAAAACGAACATGCCGTTCATTCTCCGTTTGTATTTCATTTAATAACGAAGTGTTTTTACGATAAAAAAGCAAAGCCGGAATATGCAATTCTGAAAAAGTACAGAAAATCACTTCTGGAAAATAAAAATTTTATAGAAGTAACCGATTTTGGTGCCGGTTCAAAAGTTTTTAAATCGAATACGAGACAAATTGCAAAAATTGCACAAACAGCCGGAATTTCTCCAAAACGTGCCGAATTATTATTTCGCGTCGTTCACTATTTTCAACCTGACACCATTTTAGAAATTGGCACCTCATTGGGTTTGGCCACTTCTGCCCTTGCGTTAGGCAATCCACAAGCAAAAGTAATTACGCTGGAAGGCTGTCCTCAAACTGCAAATCAATCTCAATTACAATTGCAAAAATTTAATTTCAATAATGTCAATTCAGTTATAACAGAATTCGAAAAGTACCTGCAAGAGATCAAAGGGAGACTGAAAACTGAGACTGAAAACTTTGAACTCATCTACTTCGACGGTAATCATTCTAAAAAAGCCACGCTGGCGTATTTTGAACTTTTATTGCCTACCACTACAAATGATTCCGTTTGGATTTTCGATGACATTCACTGGTCCGCTGAAATGGAGGAATCCTGGGAAATCATTAAAAACCACCCGAAAGTAAAAGTCACGATCGACACATTTCAATGGGGATTTGTCTTTTTCAGACGCGAACAGGAAAAAGAACATTTTGTCATCAGGGCATAAAAAAAATGACAACCATTTCTGATTGTCATTTCTTATAATTATTACAATTTTTTTATTTTATTTTTATTTTTTAGCAGCTGCTGTCTCTTCAGATTTAGCTCCCATTCTGTTAAGCGTATACATTGGAGCAAATTTCACTTTTAAACCTGCAATTTTTCTGTTATCTTCAGAAGTAAGACCTTCTTTTTCAACTGTATTTTTACGGCTGTCAAGTGCTTCGTACATTAATTTAATTTCATCCCAGTCTTCACGTGAATAACTGTCTTTGTTATTCTCTACTGTATGAACAAATTGTTGGTACACACTATGGATATTTTGAGCATTTACCCAGGCAAAACTCATATCGTCACCAATTTTTCCTTCACCAAATAACGCATTACGCAATTGTTGTTTAGGACTTGGTGCCGGTGGAGCCAAAACTTTGGTCATTTCATTTTTAAACTCTTCGTATTTAACTTTTGTAGTGTTTATTTTTTCTGTTTCTGCTGTATTATCTTTAATGTCAGCAAGAGCCAATTGTGCATTTTCTGCTCTTCTGTTGTATTCAGCATCAACATCTTTCCAATCCGCTTTCAGATCATCTGCTGCAACATTCTTTACTGAATCGACATAAGTCACATAAGCGTCGATTGTCTTTTTCGCATTTTCCTGTTTTTCATCTTTACATGATGTGAAGCTTAAAGCTATTAATGCAATACCTGATACAATTTGTATATTTCTCATAATTTTGATTATTTAAATGTTATAGAACAAATATAGTTAAATATTTGAATAATTATAAATTATTTGAGAAAATTTAATAAAAATTTTAAACATAATTTAATAAAAATTACAAAATATGATAATTATGTAAAAACAAATTAGAATCATATAACAAAGATTTTTTTAAATGTTTTATAATTTTTAGAAAAGAAAAAACACCGCTAATAAATACTGCTTTCTGTAACAAAAATCAATTAATGGCTACTCATCGATTATTGAAAAGTGTTTTGTACTTTTAAAACCAAAATTGTAAAACGAAATGGCAAATCCATTAATTAAAATAACCGACATCAAACGAGACTTTGTCCTGGGCAACGAAATTGTTTATGTATTAAAAGGTATTAACTTAGAAATCAACAAAGGTGAATATGTAGCTTTAATGGGGCCTTCGGGATCCGGAAAATCGACTTTGATGAATTTGCTTGGCTGTCTTGATACGCCAACTTCCGGACATTATGTTTTAAATGGAAAAGATGTAAGCAAGATGCGTGATGATGAATTGGCAGAAATCAGAAATAAGGAAATTGGTTTCGTTTTCCAGACTTTCAACCTTTTGCCGCGAACTACGGCTTTAGATAATGTAGCCTTACCTATGATATATGCCGGATATTCTAAATCCGAACGTGTCTTACGTGCCACAGAAGTGCTGAAACAGGTAAATCTTGCCGACAGAATGGATCACCAGCCGAATCAGCTTTCGGGAGGACAACGCCAGCGTGTGGCCATTGCCCGTGCTTTGGTCAACAAACCTTCCATAATATTGGCCGATGAACCCACCGGAAACTTAGACAGCAAGACTTCTGTAGAAATCATGAAGCTTTTCGGAGACATTCATGCATTGGGAAACACCGTAATCCTCGTAACACACGAAGAAGACATCGCAGCTTATGCACATCGCGTAATTCGTTTGCGCGATGGTTTGATTGAAAGCGACACTACCAAATAATTTATAGATTTCTGATTTTAGATTTTAGATTCGTTGTGTAACTCATACTTTGAGGATTTAAATCGATTAAAATAATTTTTAGCTTCCAAATATTAAATCTAAAATCAGAAATCTAAAATCTAAAATAAATGAAAGTATATACAAAAACCGGGGATAAAGGAACAACGGCTCTCTTTGGAGGCGACCGTGTTCCCAAAGATCACATCAGAATTGACAGTTATGGAACTGTGGATGAACTCAACTCTTATATAGGACTCATTCGTGATCAGGAAATTGATTCGCATTATAAAACCATATTAATCGAAATTCAGGATCGCTTATTTACCGTAGGCGCCATTTTGGCAACTCCGGCAGAAAAAGAAGTCCTGAAAAACGGACAACTCAGGCTAAAAAATCTGGGAATTGTCGATACGGATATCGAATTACTGGAAAATGAGATTGATAAAATGGAAGAAAGCCTTCCACAAATGACGCATTTCGTTTTACCCGGTGGACACCCTACTGTGTCACATTGTCATATTGCAAGATGCATTTGCCGCCGCGCAGAGCGTTTGGCAGTACATTTAAGCCATAATGAACAGGTACCTGAAATTGCAATACAGTACCTAAACCGACTTTCTGACTACCTTTTTGTCTTGGCACGGAAGTTGTCCTCTGACTTAAAAGCGGAGGAAGTGAAATGGATTCCGAGAAAATAAATTTTCTTAAAATTCCAATTTTTCAAATCCCAAATTCCAGGGAAAAATTAAAAATTCTGCGAATTTAAACAACATACAAAAAGTTCCTCTATAGTAGGTTTTATGTTCCTTTTTTGGAATTTGGAATTTATTTTTTGGAATTTAACAAGAGACGTTCTTAAATTTTCTTAAAATAAATCAAAATTTACTTGTCTTTTTCAGTAAAAAATTTATTTTTGCACAAACTAAACAGATAACAGATGTATTGGACATTAGAATTAGCATCTTATTTAAGTGATGCGCCATGGCCTGCTAACAAAGACGAACTTATTGACTACGCTATTAGAGCTGGTGCTCCATTAGAAGTAGTAGAAAACCTTCAGTCTATTGAAGATGAAGGAGAGATATATGAATCAATGGAAGAAATTTGGCCTGATTATCCAACAGACGAAGATTATCTTTGGAATGAGGATGAATATTAAAAAATAAACCAAAGGAAAAAGTCTCATCACAGAGGCTTTTTTTTTGGTTCAAATACACATTTACATAATATAGAAATACAATAAATCATGAGTTTCATAAACAGTATTATTAAAGTCTTTGTAGGTGACAAGTCACAGAAAGATGTCAAAGCTTTACAACCTTATTTAAATAAAATTAAAACATTCGAAACCAGCTTAATGAGTTTGTCTCACGACGAATTGAGAGCCAGAACTGTATATTTTAAAGAAAGGATAAAAGAAGCCAGAGCTGACAAAGATGCTAAAATCGCTTCGCTTAAAGCGGAAGTTGAAAACATCGAAGACATTGACAAAAGAGAAGATCTTTATGATGCTATTGATGCTCTTGAAAAAGAAGCTTACGAAATCTCAGAGAAAACTTTACTGGAAATTCTTCCGGAAGCATTTTCTGTTGTAAAAGAAACAGCACGTCGTTTTAAAGACAATTCTTTTATTGAAGTTACTGCGACTGCAAAAGACAGGGAATTTTCTGCCACAAAAACATATGTGACCATAGAAGGTGACAAAGCTACATGGGCTAACAAATGGAATGCCGCCGGTAAAGAAATTACCTGGGACATGATTCATTATGATGTTCAGTTAATCGGAGGAATGGTTTTGCACGAAGGTAAAGTTGCCGAAATGCAAACGGGTGAAGGTAAAACGTTGGTGGCTACACTTCCTCTTTACTTAAACGCTTTAACCGGAAATGGTGTTCACTTAGTAACGGTGAATGATTACCTGGCAAAACGTGATAGTACATGGAAAGCTCCATTGTTCGAATTCCACGGTTTAACTGTGGATTGTATCGACAATCACCAGCCAAGTACAGAACAAAGAAAAAAAGCATACGACGCTGATATCACTTACGGAACCAACAACGAATTTGGTTTTGACTACCTGAGAGATAACATGGCACATTCGCCAAGCGATTTAGTACAGAGAAAACATAACTACGCCATTGTCGATGAGGTCGATTCGGTACTGATTGATGATGCCAGAACACCACTTATTATTTCAGGACCGGTTCCTCAGGGAGATCGTCATGAATTTAACGAGCTGAAACCAAAAATCGAAAACTTAGTGGCGCAACAACGTCAGTTAGCAAACGGATTTTTGTCTGAAGCAAAAAGATTAATCAAAGAAGGAAACACTAAAGAAGGCGGATTCTTATTGTTAAGAGCGTACAGAAGTTTACCAAGAAATAAAGCATTAATTAAATTTTTGAGTGAAGAAGGCGTTAAACAATTGCTTCAAAAAACCGAAAATCAATACATGCAGGATAACAATCGCGAAATGCATAAAGTCGATGAGGCTTTGTATTTTGTAATTGAAGAAAAAAACAATCAGGTTGAGCTTACTGATAACGGTATCCAATACCTTTCAGGAGATACAGATGCTGACTTTTTCGTACTTCCGGATATCGGGACTGAAATTGCGGCGATCGAAAAACAAAAACTGGACAAAGACGCTGAAGCCGAAGCAAGAGAAAAATTATTCCAGGATTTTGGCGTAAAAAGCGAGCGTATCCATACGTTAACACAACTTTTAAAAGCCTATGCTTTGTTTGAAAAAGATGTGGAGTATGTGATCATGGATAACAAAATTATGATTGTCGATGAGCAAACCGGTCGTATCATGGATGGCCGTCGTTATTCTGACGGTTTGCACCAGGCGATTGAAGCAAAGGAAAATGTAAAAATCGAAGCTGCCACGCAAACTTTTGCAACCGTTACATTACAGAATTATTTCAGAATGTACAGCAAACTGGGAGGTATGACAGGTACAGCGGTAACAGAAGCCGGAGAGTTATGGCAGATTTATAAACTGGATGTGGTTGAAATTCCAACCAACCGTCCAATTTCAAGACAAGACAAAGAAGATTATATCTACAAAACAACACGTGAAAAATTCAACGCGGTAATTGAAGATGTAACGGAATTATCAAATGCAGGAAGACCTGTTTTGATTGGAACAACTTCTGTAGAAATTTCAGAATTATTAAGCCGAATGTTGAAAATGAGAGGCGTTACCCATAACGTTTTGAATGCAAAAATGCACAAACAAGAGGCACAGATTGTAGAAGAAGCAGGTAAAGCCGGAGTGGTGACTATTGCCACAAACATGGCTGGTCGTGGTACCGATATCAAATTATCACCGGAAGTAAAAGCTGCCGGAGGTTTAGCAATCGTGGGTACAGAGCGTCATGATTCCCGTCGTGTAGACAGACAGTTACGTGGTCGTGCAGGACGTCAGGGAGATCCGGGAAGTTCTCAGTTTTATGTTTCCCTTGAAGATAACCTAATGCGTTTATTCGGTTCCGAAAGAGTCGCTAAAGTGATGGACAGAATGGGACTTCAGGAAGGTGAAGTGATCCAGCATTCGATGATGACAAAATCTATCGAGCGTGCTCAGAAAAAAGTAGAAGAAAATAACTTTGGTGTTCGTAAACGTTTATTGGAATATGATGACGTTATGAACTCACAACGTGAGGTAGTTTACAAACGTCGCCGCCATGCCTTGTTTGGTGAGCGTCTGAAACTGGATATTGCCAACATGCTTTACGATACTTGTGAAATAGTAGTAAGCCAAAATAAAGCGGCAAATGATTTCAAAACTTTCGAATTTGACCTGATCCGTTATTTCTCAATCACTTCCCCAATTTCTGAAGCTGATTTTACAAAATTATCAGACATCGAAATTACCGGAAAAGTGTACAAAGAAACGTTGGCTTTCTATACAGAGAAAACAGAAAGAAGCGCAAGAGAAGCTTTCCCGATCATCAAAGGAGTTTACGAAGAGCCAAACAATCATTTTGAGCGTATCGTAGTTCCGTTTACAGATGGAATCAAAACTTTGAATGTAGTTACAGATTTGAAAAAAGCGTACGATAGCGAAGGAGCGCAATTAATTGCTGATTTCGAAAAAAATATCACACTTTCTATTGTGGATGAGGCGTGGAAAAAACACTTACGTAAAATGGATGAATTGAAACAATCTGTTCAATTAGCCGTTCACGAACAAAAAGATCCATTGCTTATCTACAAATTAGAAGCTTTTAACTTGTTCAGAGGAATGTTAGACAACGTAAACAAAGAGGTGATTTCATTTTTATTCAAAGGTGATTTACCGGCTCAGAACGTTCCTGAAATTCACGAGGCAAAAGAAGTTCGTCAGAAAGAAAACTTCAAATTAAGCAAAGACGAAATCGTTAACAGCGAAGACATCAACCGTGAAGCGGGAGAAACACAACAACGTCAGGTTACAGAAACGATTGTAAGAGATATGCCAAAAATCAACCGTAATGATACTGTAACAGTTCAGGAAGTTGCTACCGGTAAAACCGAAACAATGAAATTCAAAAAAGCAGAAACCCTTTTGGCAGCAGGCACCTGGGTTCTTGTGACAGAATAATTTTCAGTATTCAGTCGCAGTTTACAGTCTCAGTCTGAAACTGTAAACTGCGAACGAGACTGAAAACTGAGACTGCAAACTAAAATAAACCCGACAGGTTTCAAAACCTGTCGGGTTTATTATTTAAAAAAATAAAAAAAATATTCATTGTAAAACGAATAAGATGTATTTTTGCTTCCGAAACAACTAAATTAACCTTGAAGAAGTTTTTGATCATATTACTTTCCTTTATGCTTTTAGTGCCATCCTTTGGCAGTTTCTTTGTTTATACCTCCTTCAAATTAAATCAGGAAGAAATTTCAAAAACCATCTGTGTACAACGCAAAATGCTTTTTAATTCCTGTAACGGCCGATGTGAACTTCAAAAAAGTTTAAAAAAATACGCCGACAACGAAAAGAAAATGCAAAACAACCTGAAAGAAAAAGTTGAGGTTGTCTACATTCAAAATACTCCCATATTAAATTTCAAATTAGTAGCACTAATAGAATCAAAGGCAAAAAACTTTGCTTTTCCTGACAACAAACCTGTTTCAGTTTCGAATGCTACTTTTCGCCCTCCTTCCTTTTTTATATAAATTTTAGCTGCACTTTTCAGTTTTTTGAAAAGCTTTTTTCCTGTTTTAGAATCAGGAAAAATACCTGTTACTTTTAAAATTTATATAATTTAAAATGAAAAAAATATACTTTACCCTACTCATCATAGGGCAATGTGTCTTCGCACAGCATAAAGCGGAACAAGACACCACAAAATCGCAGGAACTTGAAAACGTTTTTATAACTGCCAATCGTACTGCGACATTACGCAAGGAAACACCTGTTGCCATAAGCAAAATAACGGCCAAAACCATTAATGAGACAAAAGCTACTGCTGTCTACGAGATCATCAACAAAACGCCGGGCGTTTTAATGGTCAATTTAGGCAACGAGCAGCACATGATGTCGATTCGTCAGCCGATGACAACCAATGCTTATTATTTATACCTGGAAGACGGCTTGCCGATTCGCCCCATGGGAATTTTCAATCATAATGCCCTGCTGGAAATCAATCAGTATAACCTGCAGAGCATTGAGGTGGTAAAAGGCCCGGTTTCTTCTTTATACGGACCGGAAGCTGTTGGAGGAACGATCAATTTAATTTCGCTAAAACCACCTGTCAATCCCGAATTTAAATTTGGGGTCCAGGCCGATAATTACGGCTACAGAAGATTTCAGGCCGCCGGTGGTGCCACAATTGGAAAAGTGGGTTTTCATATTGCCGGAATTTCAAGTCTTCAGGAAAATGGCTGGATGACATATTCGGATTATAACAAAGACAACCTGAATGCCCGAATTGATTATAACATATCTCCTTCTACCCGACTGATCAGTAATACCATGTACGGAAAATATTATTCCGATATGAGCGGAAGTGTGAATGAAGATGCTTTCAATAACAGAACCTACAAAAGTTCTTCTGATTTTACATATCGAAAATCTGATGCTTTAAGAACGAGATTAACACTCGAACACGACTGGAATGACAAATCAAGCAGTTACATTACCGCTTATTTGCGAGATAACAAATTAGGCCAGAATCCTTCCTACGGAATCCGATGGAGTCCAACCGTAAATCCCACAACAGCCAAAGGAGAAGTAAATTCGAATAACTTCAAAAGTTACGGCGCTATTGCACAGCATACCCAAAAGTTTGATTTCCTGAATACCAAAATTGTTGCAGGTGCTTTATACGATTACTCTCCCGTAACCTATTGGTCGTACGTCATTGACTTAAAAGCAAACCTAAATCCGGGAGAAGCAGGAAAACAAACTGTTGATTCTTATGAAATTATCGCAGAGCATCCCGATTCGAAACTGGCGGATTATACCGCAGATATTTTTAATACCGCGGGATATGCCCAGATAAGCATCAATCCATTCGAAAAATTTGTACTTACTCTTGGCGGCCGGTATGACAATATGAAAGTGAACTACGACAATGCACTGGATTTTTCTTCCGGAAGCAAAGTGTATGATAAAGCTACTTTTAAAATTGGAGCCAATTATAATCCTGTTGAATATGCCGGTTTTTACGGAAACTATTCACAGGGTTTTGCACCTCCCGGAATTACTTCAATTTTCAGAACGAAACCCGGAACTGGCGGAACAACGGGCGTTCCAGCTGATTTTTATTATAATCTTGAACCTGCAACATTCGATAATTACGAAATTGGCGGCTGGCTTTCTTTCCTGGAAAACAAATTAAACTTCGATTATGCATTTTATTATATGGAAGGCAAGAATGAATTATTGAATATTAAACTGGCGGATAACTCAACCGATTATCGCTCCGCCGGAGAAACACGCCATAAAGGAATCGAGTTCGGTGCTTCGTACCGTCCATCAAAACAATTCAATATCCGTTTTGGCGGGACGTATGCACAACACACCTATATCGATTTTAAACTCTCTGATAAACCAAGCGACCCGATTCAGGATTTAAATGGAAAAGAAATGCCGGCAGCACCTAGATGGTCGGGAAATTCTGAGGTGAGTTATTACCCAGGCTGGCTTCCAAATCTAAGGACTTCTATCGAATGGCAGCTGGTGGGCAGTTATTATCAGGATCAGATCAATACCATAAAATATGGCGGTTATAACTTCTTCAACGCCAGAATTGGTTACCAGTGGAAAAAAATTGAGATCTACGGAAACGTACTCAATCTTACCGATAAACTATACGCTTATAATGTTTCCAGAGCCAACACCACAAATGCTCAGCCTACTTACACAGCGGCAGCCCCAAGAACTTTTGTCTTTGGAATTCAATATAATTTTTCACTAAAAAAGTAACCTAAAGTTTTTGCCACAGACTGAAGCGATTCAAAATCCTTTCAATCTGTGGCTAAAAAAAATACCAGAAGCTAATCATGAGTAAAGAGATAAATAAAAAATCTTCCAAAAAGAAAGATTCCAAATTCATTAAGAAAGTCAAACAGCACATGTACAAATGGCATCGTGTTATTGGATTAATTACAATTGTTCCCGTACTTTTCTGGACATTGTCCGGTTTGATGCACCCTTTTATGGCACATTTTTTTAAACCAGAAATTGCCCATGAGAAACTGGAACAGCAAATCATCGATAAAAATCAGCTGCAGCTTTCGATTCAGGAAGTGCTGAAGAAAAACAGCATCAATGATTTCAAAAATTTCCGAATCGTTTCTTTCAATAATACTACTTTTTATCAGGTAAAAATGATTCCGGGGGATTTACTGTATTTTAAGACCTCCACTGGAAAAAAACTCGAAAACGGAGATCAAAAATATGCCCAATGGCTCTCACGTTATTTTCTGGACGATCAAAAAAGTCCGGTAAAAAAGAGCGAAGTCGTTACCGAATTTACCTCACAATACAAATATGTAAACCGTTATTTACCCGTTTACAAAGTAACTTTCAATCGTTCTGATGCTATGGAAGTGTATGTGGAAACTGCTTCAGGCAAACTGGCCACGTACAACCCCACTTCGAGACAGGCTTTTATCTGGTTTTTTGATACTTTTCACAACTGGTCGTTTATTGATGCCATTACGAACAACAGTATTCGAATCATTACCATGATTTTTCTGTTGTCCATCATTGGTTTCTCTGCCCTGAGCGGAATTGTAATCTATGGTTTATTGTGGAAACAATTTAAAAAAACAGACCAGTTACAGCCCAAAAAAGGACTGAGAAAATACCATCGCCAGATCGGAATCTGGGTTTCCCTTTTTACTTTAACGTTTGCTTTTAGCGGAGCCTATCATGCTACTACAAAGTGGGCACCTTATACTTTATCGCAAATGGTGTATGAACCTACATTTTCGACCAAAGAAATTCATTTTCCTAACAACGACTTAAATCTGGACTGGAATCGTTTTCAAAACATTGGAATCATCAGCCTTAACGACAGTACCTATTACCGTTGTCAGCTCGTGGAAGCAGAAACCAAAAAATTCAAAAAACCAAAGGCAGACCCCAGTTCTAAATGGAATAAAAAAGACGAGCCAAAATCAGAGGTGGTGTATATCAATGCGGTCACAAACAAAATCGCCCCCAACCTGGATTTTGATTATGCAGAATTTTTAGCCTATTATTTTACCGGTGGTGCCCCAAGAGAAGCTTGCTGCGAAATGATCGAAAGTGATGACGACGAACCTCAGCCTTCTTTGGAAAATGTAAAATTACTGGAATCAAAAATTTTAACTGATTTTGAAAGCCGGGAATATGGTTTTGTCAACAAAAGATTACCCGTAATAAAACTGGCTTACGACACACCCGAAAAAACCACTTATTTTATCGAAACAGCCACTTCAAGACTGGCCGCCGTCGTTAAAAATTCCGATAAAGTGGAAGGATATTCGTTTGCCATCCTGCATAAATTTTTATTTATGGACTGGGCGGGAAAAAACATCAGGGATTTGACCATGGTTTTGGCGGCACTGACTATTTTAATTGTTAGTGTTTTGGGATTTATTCTTTTCTTAAAGAAATAGATGCTGAGGTACTACGTCTCTAAGGTTCTAAGAAGAGAAACTCAGAACCTTAGAGACTTACCTTATCGCTGATTTTCCTCAAAATATCTCGCTTCGATTCTCTTGATATCTTTGATGGAACTTTTTGCCCAAGCCAGGCGTTTTTCAAGAATTTCTTCTTCCGATAACTGCCAGGCAATATCTGAATTACGCAATCTGTTGGTAAGGTTTTGAATGATGATGGCAGCGGAAACAGAAATATTCAGACTTTCTGTAAAACCGACCATGGGTATTTTCAGGAAACCATCCGCTTTCTCCAGAATTTCCTGTGAAAGTCCGTCGCGTTCCGTGCCGAAAAATAAAGCACTCGGTTTGTTGATATCAAAGTCTTCCAGCAAACAATCGTTTTCATGAGGTGTTGTGGCAATAATCTGGTAGCCCTGATTTTTTAAGGTAGAAAGACAATTCGTAATCGAATCAAACTGATTGATATCTACCCATTTCTGGGCACCCATTGCAATTTCCTTATCGATTCTTTTACCGTAACGCTGCTCAATAATATTTAATTCCTGAATTCCGAAAACTTCGCAGCTGCGCATCACGGCACTGGTATTGTGCATCTGAAAAACATCTTCGACAGCAATCGTAAAATGTTTGGTGCGGTTGGCCAGCACTTTTAGGAATTTTTCTTTTCGGTTATCTGTTAGTATATTTTCAAGAAAGGCGAGGTAATCTAAATCAGTCATTTTTGCTTGTATTTGCTGCAAAAATACTAAAAAAGAATCGTTAATAAAGTAGTCCTTAATTTCTGTCCGTCAATTGTCCGGATAATTTACTTTCTAACTTTTCATACAAATGATTAACACTGGTGAGATCCATCGCTAAATTTTCACTTAGAAAAGAATCACCTTTAAAAGTGTTCCCTTCATTTTTAGAATGCTTTTTAAAACGTTCGTACATCTGGTCGATTTCTTCGATATAATAATCGCCATTGATCATATCAATAACCTTTTCGAGAATATCCCGCATCCCGTCTTTGTAATTGTAGACCAGTACATTTTGATCTGTTTCATGAAAATCAAAATAAGCCTGATAATACTTTTCAAGAACTACGGCACTATATTGCTGGAAACTGATTTCTTCCATCTCTTTAGTGGTAATTCCAAAAATTTTGGGAGGGAGTAAATTGGGAACCATATGCATTCCTTTGAGTTTGGAATGTGATTTTAATACTTCTGTTGGATTTCTGTACAACAGCACAAAAGGCAATTCAGGAAAAAGGCTTCTTAATTCATCTGCTTCAAAGATGTGCCAGGAGTCTAATTTTACCACTAAATTCTTTTCTTCAGGAAATCTTTTTTGTCCCAGTAAAGCGATCACGGCTTTTATCAGTATTCTTTTTTGGGCCGGATCAAAAAGTTCACTTCTTAGGATCGCATCAAGAATCGGAGCTTCTGAAACAACTATATTTTGCGGGGACACTGCCAAAGACTGCGCCAGCATAGTCGAGCCACAACGCGAGACATGAAACACAAAAGCTTTTAATTCCGCAGCAACCAATTGGTCTGCCCAGTCAATAAGATTAGTTGCGGTGCTCACTACTTTAAATCTTTTTGAATTGTTCGGATGACTTACGCATTTTACCAGTGTTTCCTCAAAAAAAGGATCCAGGTACCTTTTGTCTCCCAAATAAATCCACTCAAAATATACCTCTCCCTCCTTTTCAATTAACTTATTGGGAATCCAATGCAAAAGGGGGTGATCTGTATTTTCCATGTTTTAAAATTTAGTTATAGTGCTTACTGAACGGTATTGCTGATGTTCTCCACTATAAAAGAGTACAGTTTATGGGTTGAAACAAACTCTGTTTCTGAATCGGTTTTTAAAGTTAAATCAGCCTTTAAAGGAACTTCATACACATCACTTATTCCGGTAAAATTGCTGATCTTATTGCTGTCAGTATCGGGCAGCAGTGCTTTTTTGTACAATCCTTTCGGATCTCTTTTAATGAGATTGTCTATCGAGCAGTCGAGATAAACTGTTCTGACAAAATTATGCCGGCTGATTTCATTTCTTAAATCTTCATAGGGATTAATTACCGACATTAAAACAATAACCTTAGACTGAATAAAATCCTGTCCGACATTAAACAGGCGTCTTACATTCTCGTACCGATCCTCTTTTGAAAAGCCCAGGTCTTTACAAATTGTTTTTCGGTATATATCACCATCTACGATTTCCACTTTGTGTCCCTGCTGCACCAGCAAATGTTCGACATTTTTAGCCAATGTAGTTTTTCCCGAACCTGACAAACCGGTAAATTGTATTAGTAGCATTTAAAAATCATTTTTTACGCATAAACAAAACGATATAAATCAATGTTTTGCTGTTTTATTTATAGTAAAAATACTAAAAAAACAACTACGTCAACACATTCATTTTTTTATAAAATACGTAACTGAGTTCATTTGGAATTGACTATTTTTATTTTTGATAATCAAATAAAAATGAAAAAGAAACTAGTCGTTTTAACCGGTGCCGGAATCAGTGCCGAAAGCGGTATCAAAACCTTTCGGGACAGTGATGGTTTATGGGAAGGCCATGATGTAATGGAAGTGGCAACTCCAGAAGGCTGGCACAAAAACCAGGAATTGGTATTGGATTTCTACAACAAAAGACGCCAGCAGCTCAAAGAAGTACAGCCGAATCCTGGCCATCGGATTTTAGCCGAATTGGAACAGGATTTTGACGTCCATATCATCACTCAGAATGTAGACGATTTACACGAGCGCGCCGGAAGCACCAAAGTATTGCACCTGCATGGCGAACTGCTGAAAGTAAGAAGTACGCAGAACCGCAATCTGATTTTAGACTGGCAAGAGGATTTGTTTACCGGGGATTTTGATGCAAACGGACATCAGCTGCGTCCGCATATTGTCTGGTTTGGCGAAGAAGTGCCTGCTTTGGAGGAAGCCATTAAGATAGTGGAAGAAGCAGATTATTTTGCCGTAATCGGAACCTCACTGCAGGTATATCCCGCTGCCGGACTGATTTCTTACACTTATAGTGATACTCCGGTTTTTTATATTGATCCCAAGCCCATTGCAATTCCGAATATTCAGAATAAAGTAGAAATCATTCCTGAAATTGCTTCTGAAGGAGTGGCGATTTTAAGAGACCGTTTAAAATCAATTTAAAAGTACAATTGCCCGTTTTGATGCCTTCTAATCCCCAAATTCTGTTTATATTTGCACCTTTCGAACAAACAACATAACAATGACTACTTTAAACGAATTGAATGCTATTTCTCCAATTGACGGAAGATATAGAAGTAAAACCCTTTCATTAGCGCCTTTTTTCTCTGAAGAAGCCTTAATCAAATACCGTGTACTGGTTGAAATTGAATACTTTATTGCCTTGTGCGAAGTGCCATTACCACAACTAAAAGATGTAAACCCGAATTTATTTGACAGTTTACGTAACATCTATAAAAACTTTTCTACTGAAGATGCCCTTTGGATCAAAGAAACAGAAAAAGTGACCAATCACGATGTAAAAGCAGTGGAGTATTTTATCAAAGATGCTTTTGAAAAACTGGGTTTATCTCAATACAAAGAATTCATTCACTTCGGATTAACTTCTCAGGATATTAACAACACTGCAATTCCGCTTTCTACAAAAGAAGCTTTTGAGCAGGTTTATATGCCATCCTTAATTTCTCTAATTTCAAAATTAAAAGAATTAAGCACAGAATGGGCAGCCATTCCAATGTTGGCGCGTACACACGGACAGCCGGCTTCCCCTACCCGTTTAGGAAAGGAAATTCTGGTTTTCGTGGAGCGTTTGGAAGAGCAGCTTCGTCTGTTGTTCAACGTTCCGTTTGCGGCGAAATTTGGCGGGGCGACCGGAAATTACAACGCACATCATGTAGCCTATCCGCAAATCGACTGGAAACAGTTTGGAAGCAAATTTGTTGAAACTGGTCTTGGCTTACACCATTCCTTTCCAACCACACAAATTGAACATTACGATCATTTCGCAGCATTTTTCGATGCTTTAAAAAGAATCAACACGATCATTATAGATTTGGACCGTGACATCTGGACATATGTTTCGATGGATTATTTCAAACAAAAAATCAAAGAAGGTGAAATCGGATCATCGGCTATGCCACATAAAGTAAACCCGATTGATTTTGAAAACTCTGAAGGAAACTTAGGAATAGCAAATGCTATTTTTGAGCATTTATCGGCTAAATTACCAATCTCAAGATTACAGCGTGATTTGACTGACAGTACGGTGCTGCGTAATATTGGCGTTCCGATCGGACACACCATTATTGCTTTTGAAGCTTCCCTGAAAGGGCTGAACAAATTACTTCTGAACGAAGCTAAATTTGCTGAAGATTTAGAAAAAAACTGGGCCGTTGTAGCCGAGGCGATTCAGACGATTTTGCGTCGTGAAGCGTATCCGAATCCTTACGAAGCTTTAAAAGGCCTGACCCGGACAAACGAAGCAATTGACAAAAAAGCAATTCATAATTTTATTGCGACTTTAGAAGTTTCTGATGCTGTAAGAGCAGAATTAATGGCAATAACACCTGCTAATTACGTCGGAATCTAAATAAAACACAAAATATTCTCTCAAAAAAAGCTATCTTTATCGATAGCTTTTTTTATTAAATACCATAGGAAGTTAGTCCGGATTGAAATAAAAAGCCTTTTGTGAAAAAAATGTTCTTTTTTTGACTGTTACAGAGCGACAATCAAAAGCTGCTCTGACGGTTACAAAAAAAGGGTTGTTTTGAGTAAAAGCCTGGAATGGAAAACCGGATTAAGCTCCTGGAAAAACACCTCCTTATATGATTACCTTAAACGCCGCTGCCGCAACTACACACCATTTACAACCTTTAATCAGCGACCTCGGATTGATTCTGATTACCGCCGGAATTGCTGTGCTCTTATTTAAAAAAATGAAACAGCCTCTTGTTTTAGGCTATTTGATTGCCGGATTCCTCGCAGGAAACCACTTTGATTTCTTCCCTTCCATTACCGAAATGAAAAGCGTTGAAGTCTGGGCAGAAATCGGAGTAATTATTCTCCTCTTCAGCCTGGGGCTCGAATTCAGTTTTAAAAAATTAATGAAAGTCGGCGGAACCGCCTCTATTACTGCCATCACTCAGATTATCACCATGGTGATTATTGGTTATCTCGCCGGACAATGGATGGGCTGGTCGCAGATGGACAGTATTTTTCTGGGTGTCATTTTATCTATTTCTTCCACTACAATAATCTTAAAAACCTTTGATGAACTTGGTGTAAAAGCGCAGAAATTTGCCGGAATTGTGATCGGCTCCCTAATCGTACAGGATATTGTAGCTATTTTAATGATGGTTTTACTTTCGACCATTGCCGTAAGCCAGCAATTTTCCGGAAGTGAATTAATGATGTCGGTTCTAAAGTTGATTTTCTTTCTAACGGCCTGGTTTGTGGGCGGTATCTTTTTTATTCCGACGCTTCTTAAAAAAGCCAAACATTTACTGACAGATGAAATGCTGCTTATTATCTCCCTTGCCTTGTGCTTAATGATGGTAAGTTTTGCCTCCAATGTTGGTTTCTCTCCTGCCTTAGGTGCTTTTATAATGGGATCCATTATTGCCGAAACTACTCAGGCCGAGCATATCGAGCATTTAATAAAACCCGTTAAGGATTTATTTGGCGCTATCTTTTTTGTATCAGTCGGAATGTTAATAGACCCGAAAATGCTTTACGAACATGCCGTTCCGGTCGCTATCTTAACACTGCTCACGATCGTTGGCCAGTCGGTTAGTTCTACTATTGGAGCTTTACTGGCCGGACAGCCTTTAAAACAGTCCGTACAAACCGGAATGAGTTTGTCTCAGATTGGTGAGTTCTCGTTTATTATTGCCACACTCGGAATGACTTTAAACGTTACCAGTTCCTTTTTATATCCGGTAGTAGTTGCGGTTTCTGCCGTTACTACTTTTACTACTCCGTTTATGGTAAAATACGCGGTTCCATTTTCAGAAATTTTGGAACGAAAACTTCCGAAAAAATGGGTCAAAAATATCAATCGCTACAGTGTAAACGCCCAGGCGATAAAATCGGTCAGTACCTGGCAGAAAGTACTGCATGCTTATATTATTCAGATTATTTTACATACTATTGTTATTGTTGCCGTAATCTTACTATCGTCAAAATTCGTAGCGCCGTTGGTGGTGGATACGCGATTCGGAAACACATTGGCCGCACTGATCACCCTGATCATAATTGCTCCGTTTTTATGGGCACTTTCACTGCGACGCATTGCAGTCGAAGAAGTAGAGGAATTATGGGCAGAACGAAAATACAGAGGTGCCCTTTTGATGCTGATTCTGATTAGAATGAGCCTTGGTCTGTTCTTTGTTGGTTTTTTACTGAACATCTTCTTTTCTCCTTTAATCGCTTTGATTGCATTGGTGATTGCGATTGGAGCCTATCAGATCTTCCCTAAAAAGCTGAACGAACAATACCATAAAATAGAAAATCACTTCTTAAAAAACCTGAACGATCGTGAAAACAAAAAAATTGACAGAAGATATGCCAACTTAATGCCATGGGACGGCCACATGTCATTTTTTGATATTGGAAAAGAATCGAATCTGGCAGGTAAAACGCTGGAAGAATTAAGAATCAGGGAGCAATTAGGAATCAATATTGCTTATATAAAACGTGGAGAGGTCACTATACCAATTCCAACCAAAAACGAGCGCCTGTTCCCCGGTGATGAAATCTGTGTTATTGGTACCGACGCCCAGGTAACCGAATTCACAAAATTTCTAAATCAAAATGAAATGGAAGCTCCTGCAAAAGTAGAGGAGGCTAATATAGTGTTACGCCAGCTCGAAGTTTCCCAGGAAGAATTTATTCAAAAATCTATCGGTCAATTCAGAACTAAGACAAACGGAATGGTGGTCGGAATTGAGCGAAACGGAAACAGGATACTAAATCCGGAATCCAGTTTAGTCTTAGAGAAAAATGATATTCTTTGGGTGGTTGGAGACAAAAAAAGAATGTCTGATTTGTTAAGGTCCTAAGAGGTTAAGGTTCTAAGGTACTGAGTAAAAAAAAGGTTCTAAGTTTTCACAATAGAAAAAACTTAGAACCTTAGTACCTCAGAACCTCAGTCCCTTATTTATTAGGCTGCGGAGTCATTCGTAAATACGGTTTGATTGGCGTATGCCCTTTTGGGAATTTCGCCGGAATATCACTATCCGGAACTGCTGGTGTAATGACCACATCTTCTCCGTCTTTCCAGTTTGCAGGAGTTGCCACGCTGTAATTTGCTGTTAATTGCAAACTATCGATAACACGAAGCAGTTCTTCAAAATTTCTTCCTGTAGAAGCCGGATAAGTCAATGTCAATTTTATTTTTTTGTCAGGACCAATTACAAAAACCGAACGCACCGTAAATTTCTCACTGGCGTTTGGGTGTAACATGTCATATAAAGTTGCAATCTTTTTATCTTCATCAGCGATTATTGGAAAATTAACCGTTGTATTTTGAGTTTCGTTAATATCTTTGATCCATTCTTTGTGGGACTCCAGACCATCAACGCTCAATGCTATTACCTTTGTATTTCTTTTTGTAAACTCAGGAACATAATTGGCAACTGTACCTAATTCAGTGGTACAAACAGGGGTAAAATCTGCAGGATGCGAAAATAAAACGCCCCATGAATCCCCTAACCATTCATGAAAATGAATTGTTCCTTCTGTTGTTTCGGCCTGAAAATCCGGAGCTATATCGCCTAATCGTAATGTTGACATAATTTAAAGTTTTTTAGTTCCTCTAAAATTAATAAAAAAATAGTTAAAAAAAACTAAACTCTACCTTTTCTATCAATTTTAAGAGAATAAATTATTTCTTGTTTTGAATGTTTGGCAGAAAATAAGCTAAAACTCCAATTAAGGGTAAAATTTATATAAAACTAACGATAAAATACCACAGCGAAAGAGTTACGAAGGAAACCGGTATTCCGAAACCAATCATCATGCTGCTTAATTTAGGTTTTAATCCGTATGTCGAAGCCAGAATTGCACCTGTGATCATGGGTGCCATCGCCATTTCCATAATAGTTATTTTAATTACCTCAGAATACTGCCTTAAGATCAAAACATATAAAACGAGGATTATCAGAGGAGCCAGAATTAATTTATAAAGAAGTCCGAGCTGCAAAAATTTCCAGTGTCTGCTTTTCCGGTCAAACGTAAGCTGCAATCCAACTGAAAGCAGCGCTAAAGGCGTGACAAAACTTCCGATTTTCAATAGAACAGCTTGTAAGTCGTCGTTAAATTCAAAGCTAAAAACATTCATCAGGCAGGCAAAAACGAAAGTCAGGAAAGGTGGAAAAAGTGCCACTTTTTTTATAATTCCGAAAGTGTCAGGACTTCCCTTAGAATAAAAAGCAGCCACGAAAACGCCCAAAGTCGAAACCACAACAAAGGTTCCCGGCTGATCGACAAGAACTGCTGTTTCCAAACCTTTTTTTCCAAATAAGGCTTCAATTATCGGATAACCCAAAAAGGAACTGTTACTTAATCCTGCGGTTAGGATCATACAGCCAATCAGTTTATTCGACCAGCCCAGCCGTTTTCCTAAAAAATGAAAAAATATAAAAGCCAACAGAAAACTAATCCAGCCCGCTCCTATCGGAACAATAATTCCGGATTCCAATTTATTTTCGGGATATGGTATAAGGTAATCGCTGGCAGGCAAAAATAAATGACAATTTTGTTTAAATGCTTGTAGATATGCACCGGAAACTGCTTTATTCTTTGCAAAAGCAAACCTAAAGCCAGGAAGAAGAATATTAGAATAAAGTTGTTCATAGTACAGGATCAGGACAAAAATAGCGATTTATAAAACACTGAAGAACATTAATTTTTAGTTAAAACTTTTTTTTACTGAATAAAACGTTTTACATTTGTAACATATTTTATTACAGTATGATTTCAGGTAAGTTTGCCATAACGATTCACATTTTAACTTTACTCACTAAATTCCCGAATGATTTTTTGTCATCCGAATTTATTGCAGGAAGCATGAACCTCAACCCTGTTTTGGTTCGTAAAGAAATTGCGAATCTGAAAGCACACCATATTGTAGAAAGTAAAGAAGGTAAAAACGGAGGTACAAAATTATCTAAGAAAGCTTCAGCTATCACTTTAAAGGAAATATTCGAACTTACTTTTGACAATATCAATTTAGGCTATGCCAAAAACCAGCCGAATCCTGACTGTCCGGTTGGGAAAAAAGTCAATCAAAATTTGGCTGAATTATATGCGGACATCAATGAAAATGTAGGTTTACAATTGAAAAAAATCACACTGGAAGATTTTTCGAGTCAGTTCTAACCCTTTTTTTATACAAAACTGTAACATTTTTTATTACTAATTAAATTATATATTATGAAAATTGCAATCATTGGAGCTACAGGATTTGTCGGCTCAGCTATCTTAAACGAATTAGCATCCAGAAACCAGGACATCACAGCGATCGCCAGAACTCCAAAAGAAACATCAAATGCAAACTGGATAGCTACGGATATTTTTAATGTCGATGCATTGGCTGAAACTCTTAAAGGACACGATGTTATTATTTCTGCTTATAATCCGGGATGGGCTAATCCTAATATTTATGAGGATTTTATCGCAGGATCTAAAGCCATTCAGGAAGCGGTAAAAAAATCCGGTGTGAAACGTTTTATCACGATTGGCGGTGCCGGAAGTTTGTTTGTAGCCCCGGGTTTACAAGCGGTGGACACACCTGATTTCCCAAAAGAATACCATGCCGGAGCAACTGCAGCAAGGGATTACCTGAATATTTTGAAAGAAGAAAAAGATCTGGACTGGGCCTTTTTTAGCCCTGCTTTTGAAATGCATCAGGGCATTACAACCGGAAGAACAGGAAAATACCGTTTAGGTTTGGATAACCCGGTTTTTAACGACGAACAAAGAAGTATTCTTTCTGTTGAAGATTTGGCGGTTGTTATTGCCGATGAAGCAGAAAATGCAAGACACCATCAGGTTCGTTTTACGGCGGCATATTAAGGAGAAAAGGTTCTGAGGGTGAGGTTCTGAGGGGCTAAGTTCTTGAGTTTGGAAGTATTTTTTTTTGCCACGAATTTCGCGAATTTCCCGAATTTTTTATTGCTGTCATCCTGACGCAGGAAGGATCAAATTGATATTCTACAAAGATTGGCGACTTTCTGTGTGGAGTTACGAGTGTGATCCTTCCTGTTTTAGGATGACAAAAGTCAAAAAAAAATTTGTGTAAATTCGTGTAATTCGTGGCAAACTAACTTTTTGAAACTGTCTTTGTTTTCTGTACTTTTACAAAAACCAAAAAGCACACTTTGTCAAGCTTAAAGAAACAATCAGGCAGTTTACACGAAAAAGCTGGGATTTCACCTCCTGAAATCACCAATAGTGCTGCTATTCATCAGATTCAGAAAAACAGAAGAAAACAGCCTTCTGCGGCTGAATTAATAAATGGAATCCTCGATCAGAACAGGACGGCTTTAAGCCGTGCCATAACTTTAGTAGAAAGCACTCATCCCGAACATGCTGAAAAAGCAAATGAAGTAATACAGGGCTGTCTTCCTCATGCCAATAAATCCGTACGCATTGGGATTACAGGTGTTCCGGGTGTTGGAAAAAGTACTTTTATAGAAGCCTTTGGTAAATTCCTGACCGCTTTGGGGAAAAATGTGGCTGTATTGGCAGTTGACCCGAGCAGTTCACTTTCGCATGGAAGTATTCTGGGGGACAAAACCAGAATGGAAGAATTGGTAAAGGATGAAAATGCCTTCATAAGACCCAGTGCTTCCGGAGACACTTTGGGCGGCGTTGCAAGAAAAACCCGTGAATCGATTATTTTATGCGAAGCCGCAGGTTTTGACACCATTATTATCGAAACTGTTGGTGTTGGGCAAAGTGAAACGGCCGTACACAGTATGGTTGACTTTTTTCTGCTATTGAAAATTTCCGGTGCCGGCGATGAACTTCAGGGAATCAAACGCGGTATTATGGAAATGGCAGATGCTATTGTCATCAATAAAGCAGATGGTGACAACATCAAAAAAGCACAGCAGGCGAAACTGGAATTCAACAGGGCTTTGCATTTATTTCCACCCAAAAAATCAAACTGGCAGCCCAAAGTTACGACTTGTAGCGCCATCACCAATGAAGGGATTTCTGAAATCTGGGATACTATTTCCCAATATTTTGTACAGACTAATGCATCTGGTTTCTTTCAGGAAAAACGAAAAGACCAGAATCAGTTCTGGATGATGGAAACTATCGATGAACATTTGAAATCAAACTTTTACAATCAGCCCGGGATTATTGGGCAATTGGAACAAATAAAAAAAGCGGTGCAAAATGATGAAATATCACCTTTTGCAGCCGCCCGGTTTTTATTAAGTGAATATAAAAAACAGCTCTAAATTCCTTAAAGCTTTTTTTAATTTCATTTACTTCTCATTTACATTGATTGCAATGGTATAAGTTTCTTCACTTTCTTCAATAGGATATTTACCAGGAGTTAAAATGTCTGAATTGAATTTTAAAGATTTAACTAATTCCGGAGCTATAATTTGACCTTCAGGTATTACATACACTCCATTTCTTAATAATTCTTTCTGATGCGCTGCAGTCAAAGCACTTTTTTGAATTTCCATAACAAAATTTCCTTTTTCATTTGCAACACGTACTGGTGTTCCGGTAGGTTGTGGTTTAAAAAAGTTGTGCCAGCTAAAGGTATAAATATCATAACAAAATCCTTCCGGCTGACTGCAATCAATGTTATGCGCTCCCCAATTTCGCACAATAATGGCATCGTCGTCATAGATTCTTCTGGAAACTGACTGATTTTGCTGCTCTGTTTTTAAGGATTCAGCATTTTGATCTTCACCGGATTCGTTGTTACAGCTCATAAAAAAAGCTGCAAACACAAAAACTAGCATTCCTTTTAATACTTCAGATTTTTTTAATTTTTTTTGTTGTAAATTTTTCATAATACATAAATTTAATTGACCTTACTCTATCACAGGCTTTTCAGGTTACGCCTTTTGGTTTATGATATATCAATTAAATTTATTTTTTGTTACCCTCTCATTTGGCTTTTAATTCAAAAAAAATAAGAATTGTTCCATTGCTTTCATTCGTTGCTGGTTTAAATTGTCAGTAAATCAATCTTTTTAAAAGAAAAAGCTGCTAAGTATGAAATTACATACCCAGCAGCTTTTTTTAAAATGAAATGAAAATTATTTTTTTGTACCTCTAAGTTTATATTTGTTTTCCTTGTACAAATTTCCTGCTGTAATTACATGTGCCAAAGCATCTTTGGCCAGTTCTTCGTTTAGTTTTACAGGAATCAGGGTCGTATCATTTTTGATTTCAAATTGCAGTGGTTTCAAATTCGGCTGCATAATCACCACCTGATTTTCGACTCTAAAGGCATTGATATCATTAAACTGCATGATGGATCTTCCCTGCACTTTAGCGTCCAGTTTATTCAGGTTTCGTCCCACCATCGGCGTTTCAAACGGAATTCCTAAATAACCCAATAAGGTTGGCGGAATATCGATCTGACTGGCCAGTTTGCTGTATACTTGTCCTTTTTGAACTCCGGGCCCCATTATTAATGCCGGAATATGAAATTTATTGATCGGTACCAGATTCTTTCCGTACGTTCTTGTATTATGATCGGCAATGACAATGAAAATCGTATTTTTAAAATAAGCTTCTTTTTTAGCCATTTCGAAGAATTTTCCAATCGAAAAATCGGCATATTTCATGGCATTATTTACCGTCGCAGGTTTCTGGTCGTATGGTTTTATTCTTCCTGCCGGATATTCAAAAGGTTCGTGATTTGAAGTCGAAAACATTAAGGAGAAGAAAGGTTTGTTGCCTTTTGCCTTAAAATAATTGTTTGCTTTGGTCACTAAATCTTCATCAGAATAACCCCAGGTTCCTTTGAACGCATATTTATTTCCATCGGATTCAAAATCTTCCTGATCCACAATATCCTGAAAACCGTTTCCGTTGAAAAACGAAGCCATATTGTCAAAATTGGCCATTCCGCCATAAATGAAGCTGGTTTCGTATCCTTTTTGTTTTAAAGCATCAGCGAGGGTAAAAAAGCCCTGTTGGGAGTTTCCTAATTTCACCACACTTTCAGATGGTGAAGGCAGAAATCCGGTTACAACGGCTTCGATTCCGCGTACACTTCGGGTTCCTGTGCAATATAAATTGGTAAACAGCAAGCCTT
The DNA here is from genome assembly GCF_020991415.1 of Flavobacterium sp. ENC. Lineage (GTDB taxonomy): Bacteria > Bacteroidota > Bacteroidia > Flavobacteriales > Flavobacteriaceae > Flavobacterium. The sequence goes on from NZ_JAJMOY010000009.1 coordinate 107,432, forward strand.
CTTTCGATAATTTATCAAATTCCGGGGTTAATGGTTTTCCGCCTAAAATCCCCACATATTCCGCACCTAGGCTTTCCTGTAAAAAGATCACCAGATTATACGGTTGCTTTACTGTTGTATCGGGCTGCTGTACGTGAAGAAACGGAATTTCAGCATCGGTAAAATCCGTTGGTCCCGCAATCATGTATTTTTTGACACGGGCGATCGCTTCGGCTTCGTCCATTTTTCCGTACATTTTGGTGTTTCCTTCATTTTTAATGGAATACGCCGCAAAAGCAACCGTATAAAAAGAATTCAGTCCCAAAGTATTCGTCAGCTGATCGGTAGAAAAAACCGCATTACTGGCATTGATTGGCCGTTTTGAAGTCAGACTGGAACGGGCTCCGAAAAACAATAAAAACGCCACTACTGGAAAAACGATTAATTTGAATTTATAGGCTGTACTGGTGGTATGAAAAAGTTTTTTCCCTTTTTTGAAAGCAAAATACAAGACCAGCCCCAATATAAGGAAGGTCACAATTATGGAAGTCAGGTAACTTTTCAGGAGCATCCCGACCACTTCCTTTGGATAAATCAGATAATCCAGGAAAATTTTATTCGGACGCGTGTCGTATTGTTTTACAAAATCCGGCGATGCCAATTCTACAAAAAGAATCAGGAACAGGAATAAAAAGCTGTAAATCACCAGAAAGTTATTGGTAAACTTAACCCATTTGTTCGGCAGGAATGTAATCAAAACAAAAGGAAGAAAGGACAGGTAGCATAACAAGATCATGTCCATTCGCAGACCAATTGGAAAAATATACCAGAAGTTTGGTGTTTCGACGACTCTTTCTTTAAACAGAAAAAACAAAAATATTCGACTTAAAGTAGTAATCAGCAATCCGATTGCTATGAAATTAAAAACAGGTTTTAAAAAACTTAATTTTTTCATCAGAAAGATTTAGAGCTTAAAAATATATTGAAAACAAAATTATTCTTCGTAACGGTTTATTTCCCTGTCGTAAAATTCATTTGCCAGAACAATCAAGCCTTCCATTTCTGCATTTAGTTCAGCTTCATCAAGATCTTCGGCCTCTTCCATAAATTCAACCTCATCATCTTTAAGGTTGATAATAAATCTTGGATAATCAAGGTGAACGATAAAAATATCATCTGGAAAATCAGTGTTATCTCCGAGTAAAAATTTAGGTAATTCCATTTTTTAATTTATTTTTTTATGTTTCAAATTTAGTTATTTGCAACTGAATTATTAATTAATTTTTTAGTTAAGTAGTGAAAACGAATATAGAGAAAAATTGCAGCAGAAGTTAATCCGGCCAAAAGTCCAATCCACACTCCCTGTGCTTTCCAGGGCGTATATTCTGCCAAATAGTATGAAATTGGGAACCCAATGACCCAATACGCCACAAATGTAATGTACATGGGTATTTTCACATCCTGTAATCCCCGCAAAGCACCTAAGACAACAACCTGAATACCATCGGAAATCTGAAAAACTGCAGCTATTAAAAGTAATTTTGAAGCAATCTCTATTACTTCTGTATTATCGGTAAGCTGCAATGTATTTTCCATATTCAGGAAGAGATAAGGCAAAATGCTGTGAAAGGCAATAAATACCGCTGCAAAGACAACTTCAAGGATAATGGAAAGCAAAAAGACAGACCGTGCTACAACTACCAGGTTTTTATAATCCATGAGACCTCTCTGATTACTGACACGAATCATAGAAACAACACTAAGCCCCATAGCAAACATAAAAGTCAGGGACGAAAGGCTTAAAGCCACCTGATTGGCTGCCTGACTTGTTTTTCCGATATTGCCGCAAAGCCAGATCGAAGCCGTAAAAAGTACTACTTCAAAAAGCATCTGCATGGCGGATGGCAAACCTAAGCTTATAATTTTCCTAAGTGTTTCTTTTTTGATTTCTTCAAAACTAAAATTCTGAAAGTAGGTTTTAAGCTGTTCTCTTCTCGATAAGATAATGTGCATGAACAGCACCATCATAATTCTTGAAATTACGGTACCCAAAGCCGCACCAACAATTCCCATTTTAGGAAAAATCCAGACGCCGTAAATCAGCATATAGTTAATTCCGACGTGAATTATATTGGCAATAATAATCGCATACATCGAGTATTTGGTCATGGATAAGCCATCTGCAAATTGTTTGTAGCCCTGATAGATAATAAGCGGCACCAGTGAAAAGGCCACCCAGGCCAGGTAAGGTTTTGCCAGGACAATAACATCTGCAGGCTGGTGCAGTAATTCCATCAAAGGCATGGCCAGCACAATTACTCCGAAAAGCAAAACGCCCAGAATGATACATAAAAACAATCCGTGATGAAACGCAGCACGAATTTTCGATTCATTTTTTTCTGCATCGGCCTCTGCTACAATGGGAGTGATAGCGGTAGAAAATCCTATTCCTAATGACAGCGCTATAAATATCATACTATTTCCAAGTGAAACCGCTGCGAGTTCCGTACTTCCCAATTTACCTACCATTATATTATCGACAATACCAATTAAGGTATGGCCGACCATTCCCAGTATGATAGGGTACGCTAATCTTAAATTATAGGAGAACTCTTTTGTGTAATTTTTTAAATTCAATTTTACTGCTTTTAAGTCGGCAAAGATACTCAGAAGCTTTGAATTCTTTTCTATTATCAAAAATATAAGCCAATATTAAGAATAAGTGTAATAATCCTGAGATTATATAACAATTGTCAAGAATTATATAACAAAGCTCAAACCGTTAGATTTTACTTTTACACTATTAATAATTAAAAAAAATTGTCATGATGAAATCAGGAAATCTAAAAATGTTATGCCTAGCAGTTATTGCTTTATTATACGCCAACACAACTTTCGCTCAGGACAGTGAAATTAAAAATTACGATCAGGGATTCAGATTGGGATTTGGAATTAATGGTGGTATACCAACTGACAACGATTATGATTGGGCACTTGGTGGGGATGTACGTCTGCAATATGACTTAACGAAAAGAACATCATTAACCCTGACTACAGGTTTTACGAATTTATTTAACGGAGACGACGCTAAAGATCTTGGCTTTATTCCGGCAAAAGCAGGTTTTAAAGCTTTTGTATGGGAAGATCAATTTTATGTTTTAGGTGAAATCGGTGCCGGTTTTGCTGTAACAAACGGTTACAACGACACAACGTTTTTATGGGCTCCTGGAATTGGGTATGCTAATAAATACATCGATTTAAGTGTTCGATATGAAGATTATCACGATTTCAGAACCAATCAGGTAGCGCTTCGTGTAGCCTACGGTTTTGACTTGTAAAAATACATTTATTTTTATTCTTTTGTTTTTGGTAAAAACCCGGCAGTTGCTCATAGGCTGTCGGGTTTTATATTTTATTTTGCCAGTTCTTTTTTGTACAATTCAAAATTGGCTTTGATTTCCTCATCCAGTTCAGGCTCTTTAATGTCGGTGTATTTTTGCATTTCTTCCCAGATAATTTTGGCTACGATATACCGTGCCATTTCCTTATCGTCGGCAGGAATAATATACCAGGGCGCATGATCGGTTGATGTTTTATTAATGGCCTGCTGATAATATTTCTGATATTCATCCCAGTGTTCACGCTCTTTTAAATCACCAGGGGAAAATTTCCAATTGTGTTTTCCTTCTTCCAGACGGCGCAACAATCGCTGGCGTTGCTCTTCTTTGCTCAGGTGCAGGAAAAATTTCATGACAATAGTGCCGTTTTCAGCAATATGTTTTTCGAAATTATTGATCTGCTCAATTCTTTTTTTCCAAAATTTGGGTTTGATATCTTCGACCGAATTGATTCCGGGCAGGTTTTCACTTAAAATAAATTCCGGATGCACACGTGTTACCAAAACATTCTCGTAATGTGTTCTGTTAAAAATCGCAAATTTTCCTTTTTCGGGAAGCGCGATATAGTGTCTCCATAAATAATCGTGTTCCAATTCGGTTGAATTGGGTGTTTTAAAACTATGCACCACAACACCACGCGGATTAAATTCCTTAAAAACTTCCCGAATCAGACTGTCTTTCCCGGAAGTATCCATTCCCTGAAGACAAATCAGAACGCTGTATTTATTGTGCGAATACATCACATCCTGCAAGTCGCTCAGTTTTGCCTGAACCTTATCCAGTTTTTCTTCTTTTTCGTCATCATCCGCTTTTATATCCAGGAGTGTCGGAATATTTTTTAAACTTACTTTCTTAACAACTTTAAAATCATTTGGATCTATCGATTTCATATTTGAAAATTTTAGGTATTAGTGGTATTTCTTATGTTATTACCGCATCGTAAGGGTAATTTCATAACATTCCGTTTTATCGTACTAGTAAATATAGTACTTTTACGAAGCATATTCCTGCTATTCATTGCAATACTTTTTCAATAAATTGTTTTTTTCCAAGCCATAACAAGAGCTTCCGCCGGTCGCTTTGTTCTGCCGGAAAAAATACAATTTCTCCTCAAAGTATTTTCATTACTATCAGGGCTGGGCACTCTTTTACAAAATAAAATTCATGGAAAAATTCACTTTAGAAATATTATTTCAAATCATCGGAATCGGTTCGGCATCAGGATTATTCTTCAATAACAATTCCCTTTACATCATTGGTGACAACAGCGGATTCTTATACGAATACAACCTGCAGGACCAGCAGTTAAGCCAACATCCTTTAATTGACAATCCATCGCAGAACATTCCTAAAAACATCAAACCGGATTTCGAATCCCTTACCCATCACAAGGATACTTTGTATGTTTTTGGTTCTGGTTCCACCGAAAACAGAAACAAAATGATCGAGTTTGACCTGAAAACCAAAACGATTTTACAAAAAAATAACCTGGTCGACTTATACGGTCTAATGCAAAGTTTCGGAGAAATCAAACCGGAAGATTTCAACCTTGAAGGCTCCATTTTCGATGGGGAAAACTGGTACTTATTCAATCGCGGAAACGGAGTCTCCAATAAAAATACCATTTTTACGATCCACGCTAAAAGCTTAGGGGAAGAATTTGCCCTGGTAGCGACCAACTATAAACTTCCTAAAATAAAAGGGGTTCGTTCCAGTTTTACCGATGCGGTTTTAGTCGACGACAAGATCTATTTCCTTTCAACCGCCGAAGATACCCAATCCACTTACGACGACGGGGAAATTCTCGGAAGTTTCATCGGACGCATCGATCTTAAAACAATGAAAATCGATTTTACCCAAAAAATAACGTCTACCAACAAATTTGAAGGCCTGACTTTCTACAAAAAAGAAAACAACAAAATTGAATTTTTGCTTTGCGAGGATAATGACACGGAGTTATTGGAAACTAAGATTTTTAAATTGAGTTTGCCGGTTAAGTAAATTCAATGTTTTTAACAAGGAAGAGAGATAAGACGCACTGCTGTGCGCCTCTACAGCGGTAGAACCGCTGCTGCGCCCCTCTACGATAAACCTTTGTCGCTTTGCAACTCTGAACCTTTGAACCTTTGAACCTTTTTTAAAAAAAATCATCCTCCTCCCAACCTTTTTATCTTTTTAACCCTCTTTAGTATAAAGACAACAATTGTGATAAACGAAACTCAGATTTCCAACTGCAAAAAAATGCAACGTGATGCGCAGCGTCAGGTGTATGAGTATATGGCTCCAAAGCTGTATCGCCTCTGCAAGCGATACCTAAAAAAGGAAGAGGAAATAGAAGAAGCGCTTGCCGATGCTTTCTATACCATATTTACCAAAATAGAACAGCTCAAGGAAGTTCAGGCTTTTGAGGCCTGGGCCAGAAAAATAACGGTGAACCATTGTTTGGCGACTATTAAGAAAAATACAAATTTCAATATGTATCTTGATGATGTCAAATTGCTGTCACAACCTTTTACGGACGAAATTACGCATTTAGAAGAAGAAGATTTACTCAATTTATTGAACCATATTCCGGATGGCTGCAAAACTGTTTTTAACCTCTTTGTCATAGAAGGTTACGGACATAAAGAAATAGCGGCCATGCTCAACATTTCTGAAGGCACCTCAAAATCACAATTGAATGCTTCCAAAACCAAGCTCAAGGAATTAGTAAACAAATTGTATTATCAAAAAGCAAAATAGTCATGGACAATCACGATAAATTATTCGAAAAAATAAAAGAAGCTTCGCACAACGCCGAGAGCAAAGATTTTCCCGCAATGGATAAAGTCTGGTCCCGCGTTGAAGAAAAACTGGACAAAAAAGAAGATAAAAAAACAATCGCATTATGGAAAAAAATTGCCATTGCCGCTTCTCTGCTATTGGTGATTTCTTTAGGTTCCCAATTTATAAAAACAAACCATACCTCAACTATTCCGGAAACGAACCCGGTAGTAACGAACGAAACCCAAAAAGAACCGATTCAAACCGGGTTAGAAAAAAATAAAATTGCAACTTCTGAAGATTCAGGAATAGTATCGAAAACAGAAGCCACAGAAATTCTGAACAATCAAATAAAGCAGCAGGAAAAAGTAGCCCTTCACGAAACACAAAGTGCGAACAGAGCAACAACCGCTTATGAAGCAGCTCCTTCAATTGCAGCTGATGAAGTTGCGGCACCTGCTCCGTCTATATCTTCGGGTTTTTCAAGTGAAGAAGATTCGGTTGAAAAAGACAAGGCTTTTGCTCCCGTTGCAGCTTCAAAACCGCTAAAAGGCGAATCTTACCGAATGGCTGCTGCCGAGCAAGAAACTCAGAAGGCCAAAAAAAGCGCCCCTCTGGTAATCCTGAACGGAAAAGCAATCTCCCATACAGATGACAAAAAAAGAGATCAGATGATGCAGGGCGAACTTTCGAACTTAAATCCTGAAAATGTAGAATCACTGGTAGTTCTGGACGAGCCATTATATATTATTGACGGCAATTATTATTCCGAAGATGATCTGTTCGGGAAAGATCCAAAAAGCCCCTATGCACCCTTAAACAGACAGGAGATCAAAACCATTACTATCCTTCAGGATCTTGAAGCTACTGAAAAATATGGTGAAAAAGGAAAAAAAGGAGTTGTCATAATCACCACCAAAACCGGAAAACCAGCTCCGCAGCAATAGCAAAAACTTCACTTAAATTTACTATCATGAAAAGTTTCAAACTTCTTTCATTAGTCCTTGTTATGCTTACAGGTTTCGTATCCGCTGCGCAGCAAAAAACAATAACGGGAACTGTTTCCGATTACAATGCTGTTCTGCTGGCCGGAGCGTCTGTTAAAATTCAGCAATCAGGAAAAGAAACTGCCACCAATTTCGATGGGGAATATACAATTGCTGCCCAAAAAGGAGATACACTTGTTTTTAGTTATGTGGGATGTCAGGTACAAAAACAAGTCGTAGGAAATGAAAATATAATTAAAGTAAAACTAACTGCCACTTCTCCACTTCCTGAAAGAACTGGTTATAATCCGGAAATGGCTGACAAAAAGAACAAGAAACAATATCTCCCGCTAAAGGAATCCCAAATCAGCACTATTGACTCTGTTGCATCTAAAAGCGAACCGTTGTTTATTGTTGACGGGATTCCTGTGAAATCAGGACAAATAGCCAAAATTAATCCCTATGACATTGAGAATATCAGCGTCTTAAAAGAAAAAGAGGCTACGGCGCTGTATGGCACAAGAGGGTATTACGGAGCCATTATTATCGTTACGAAAAACGAAATTTACAAGAACCTTTCAGAAGAAGAAATAGCTGTTGAGTTAATGAAGCTTCCGGTACCTTTCTCAAAAAAAGAAACCAGGCGAGATTAAATTATTAAAGTGTTTGAAATCGCCTTAGGCTTCATTATAGTTATTTTACTACATTTGGTTTTTAATAAAAGCCTTTATAAAATTAACTTTAAATAAAATTTAATGAATCCAATTTTAAATCAGAATTTATTCCTTGTAAAAGAGCATGTTGGTATGTTTAAAGCAGCTAACAACTATGATATTTATAATCCGGAAACCAATCAGATCATCATGAATTGCCGCGAAAACAATCTGGGCTTTTTCACCAAAGTATTTCGTTTTACTGATTATAAAAGAATGACTCCTTTTGATGTGGAAATTACGACTGCTTCCGGTGAAAAATTAATTACGGTGAGACGTGGTGTTGCCGTTTTCCGTTCGACTGTTGAAGTTCTGGATGAAAAGGACCGTCTGGTAGGGACTTTCAAGCAAAAGTTCTTTTCTTTTGGAGGTAAATTCGAAATTCTGGATAAGAATGAAAGACCTTGTGCCACCCTTCAGGGAAAATGGACAGGCTGGGATTTTAAATTTTCGCATGAAAACAGGCAATTGGCTCAGGTAAGCAAAAAATGGGCAGGAATGGGTAAAGAGCTTTTTACCAGTGCCGACAATTATGTACTTCAGATTGAAGAGCATGTAGCAGCTGACAGTCCGTTGAGACAATTAATCCTTGGAGCTGTTATGTGTATCGATATGGTACTGAAAGAATAAGAAAGTTGTTAAACTTAGATTAAGAAAATACCGGAAAGCATCATTTTAGCCATCAAAAGAATTATTTTTGTGTCACTAAGAATGATGCTTTCTGCATTTCAAAAAATACGACCATGACAGATTTAAAAAATAAAAATGCCCTGATTACCGGCGCCGGAAAAGGAATCGGAAAAGCAATTGCTATAGCTTTAGCCAAAGAAGGCGTCAATGTAATCCTGATTTCAAGAACGCAGGCTGATGTCGATCATCTGAGTGCTGAAATTTCCAGTTTAGGTGTAAAAGCGCTGGCTTTAAGTGCTGATGTTTCAGATATTACTTCTATCAATACAGCAGTAGAAAAAGCATTGGCCGAGTTTACTAACATTGATATTTTAATAAACAATGCCGGTATTGCTGCTTTTGGAAAATTCCTTGAACTGGAACCAGCTGCCTGGGAGAAAATCATTCAGGTGAATTTAATGGGAACGTATTACACGACCCGCGCTGTTTTACCTAATATGATAGAAAGACAAACCGGCGACATCATCAACATTTCTTCTACGGCAGGTTTAAACGGAAATGCTTTAACCAGTGCCTACAGTGCTTCTAAATTTGCGGTTTTGGGTTTAACCGATTCGCTAATGCAGGAAATGAGAAAACACAATATCCGTGTTACGGCACTAACGCCAAGTACAGTGGCCACCGATTTGGCGCTGGACTTAAACCTAACTGACGGAAATCCCGAGAAAGTAATGCAGCCGGAAGATATCGCCGAATTGATCATTGCCCAGCTTAAATTAAGCCGCAGGGTTTTCATTAAAAACAGTAGTATCTGGTCAACAAATCCGTAGATTAATAAATAAATTCCAATATTTTTTAAATTCCAAATTCCAACTGCCAATTGAATTGGATTTGGAATTTGAAGTTTGGAATTTGGAATTTTCCCCCCAATACAGAGATTGGAATTTAAAAAAAAACAGGATGGAACAATATTTAAGACAATTAATTGCGATAGAATTCACAGATAAAAAAGAAATTTTTACAGGCTTTCTTATTGATTATTCCGATGACTGGATTTTACTGAGAAATAATCCTGTCGATTATATTCTGGATGGTTTCGTGATTTTAAAAAACAAAAATATCGAAGCCGTTCACAGGGATCAGGATCTAGCTTTCACTGAAAAAGTAATCCGTATGAAAGGTTTGAAAACAAATGCCGAAGATATTATTCCGATAAGGGATCTGGCTTCCATTGTAAATTTCATTACTGATAAATACGGTATTTTCCAGATTTCAAAAAAATCGGCCAAATCTGCCTATTTAGGCAAATTAATCGAATTGACCGACGAAGAACTGACAATTGACTTCGTGGATATAAAAGGAAAGTTTGGAGGGGAACTAAGCTTCAATCCGCAAAAAATAAGAGTAATTGAATTCGATACGGATTATATCAATTCCCTGAAATTGGTGATTCAGGAAGATGCGAAGTAAAATATACTTTTTCAACATCGTAAATCTAACATTTGTCTGAACTTTAGTAGCCAAGTTTAGGTTTCCAGCTAAACAAAACAACCCTTGAAAATTCAAGGGTTGAAAGTTTTTCTCCAAATATTGTTTTTTTTCGCAGGTAGTGAAAAATATAAATTCCGAATAAAGGAGGTCAAAACAAATTGAAGATGTATCCTCTTTTTGGAATTGCTTTTTAACCTTTAGATAAAGGGTCAATATACTCCCAAACATCAGTATCTTTTCGGTCATCTGGTATTGCTGTCCATTGATGGTAATCAAGATCTTTTTTCAATCTAAAATAATCTACCTCACCTGAAGGCTTAATATGTATAAAGCAGTCTCCGGCATTACCACGATTGCGACTTTCCGGGTACGGTCCTAAGAATTCGTCAATTAACTCCCAAGTATCATCACCACTCTGGTTCCTCTCCGGAAGAATAAAATTTGGTTTGACAGCATTATTTTTAAGTACAAAAGCTCTTTGAAATAGAGGAGCCCCTTCATTTATAAAAGGATTTGACTGATTAAAATATGGAGCCATATAAATTTTATTTATGAGCTCTTCTGAGGGATCTAAGACTTTTAAAGTCCATTGTTTATTTTCGTCCAGGTGAAAGTAGGCAGGGTCTGACCCGTAATACTCTTCCAATCCCCTCTCGGCATGAGGAAATAAAGCGACAGGGCGACCATTAACCGGATCAATATAAAAGCTGTTTTTTCTGGAATTAATTCTGAAAAGCACCAGCGACTTCAGATTTTTGTCATACATTGAATAAAGAAAGTCTATTTTTGAGTAAAATGATATAAATGGCGGATCTAAATCTTCTGCCATATAGGAGAAATATTTTCTTAGCACCTCTGCATCATCATAATATTTTGGTTTGAGGTACTTACCGTTGAGCTCGAATCTATGCGAGATAAAATCTATCATATTTTCTTCCATTTGGATATAATTCCGACCATCTTCTGTATCGAAATCCAGTTTACCAAAGTAATAAACGGCTTTATTTCCGATGTTACTATGAAGACTTTGAGGATTGAGTCTGTTGTTTCCACGCAAAAACCTGTACATCTCCTCCGAGGTTTGGTATTGCTCTGGTGTCATAGCAGTCGTATTAACAGCACTTTTTTTTGCTGCCAAATTGGTCTTAGAACCAGAATCTTCTGCATCAAGATTGGGATTTTCACAAGAAAATAAACATAAAAAAGACAGTAGTAAAACTAAACGTCCCATTCGAAGGGTTATAAATCTCTTTTTCATAATAAAAAAATTTAAAAATTAGCGATTTACAAATATTTGAAATTTTTCTTACAAAAAGAAAATTAAACTACTCGAAGTAACAAATAGCAGATCGAAGTAATAAATGGCATTTTTTAGATATTAACGGAAAAAAACGATAATAGAATTTGTTTCTTTCCAGGCAAAAATCGGTATACCGATTCCGTATTTTAGGATTTAAAACGACAGTAGTACAATAGAAATGAACAAGTTATAAAAAAAATGAACCTTTTTTTATACTAATAATAGCTACAATATTTTCGCTACAGACCAAAACTATCACAAGCATACGGCATTTTCAGATTTGTATAAAATATGCCAAATCTGCTTATTTAGGAAAAGTGATTGAAATAACTGATAAAGAACTTACCATCGATTCCCGGACATAAAAGGACAGTTTGGTAGTGAACTAAGTTTTAATCCGCAGAAGATTAGTGTGATTGAATTGGCTACCGATTATATCAATCCTTTGAATTAGTGAGTCCTGAACATCAGAAATAAAACATTGGCCTTTTCAAAGGTTTTAAAAAACAAGAAAGCCCTTTTGATAAAGGGCTTTCTTGTTTTTGTCATTTGGAACGAAATGACTCGTAATTCGTTTTTTAGGCTTCCGCCAGTTTATTTAAAAACTCCAGGCGAACACTTCCGTCTTCATCTATTTTTGTTAGATTAATTTCCTGTAATGTATTGACTAATTCAGGATTCCAGGGTGTTTTTACTTTTACGTAGTTTTCGGTGAAACCGTGAATGTAACCTTCTTTATTTTCGCTTTCAAATAAAACAGTCCTGTTGGTCCCAATCTGGCTTTCGTAAAAAGCACGGCGTTTTTTAACTGATAAGCCACGTAACATTTTACTGCGTTTGGCCCTTACGTTTGCAGGAACAATTCCGGGCATATTTGCGGCTTCAGTATTGTCTCTTTCCGAATAGGTAAATACGTGTAAATAGGAAATATCCATTTCATTCAGAAAATGGTAGGTTTCTAAAAAGTGCTCATCCGTTTCTCCCGGAAAACCGACAATTACATCGACACCGATACAGGCATGCGGCATCACTTCGCGGATTTTATTGACACGTTCGGTATATACTTCGCGTAAATAACGGCGTTTCATTAATTTTAAAATATCATTACTTCCGGATTGTAACGGGATATGAAAATGTGGTACAAAAGTTCTGCTTTTCGAAACAAAATCAATGGTTTCATTTTTCAACAGATTAGGTTCAATGGATGAAATTCGCAAACGTTCAATTCCTTCTACTTCGTCCAGTGCCTGAACTAAATCCAGAAACGTATGTTCGTGTTTTTTATTTCCGAATTCCCCTTTTCCGTAATCACCGATATTGACTCCGGTTAAAACAATTTCTTTAATGTTCTGAGTCGATATTTCTTTGGCATTTTGCAACACGTTTTCAAGGGCATCACTTCGTGAAATTCCTCTTGCCAAAGGAATTGTACAATACGTACATTTATAATCACAACCGTCCTGTACTTTCAAAAAAGCACGGGTACGGTCACCGATAGAATAACTTCCAACATAAAAGTCGGCTTCAGCAATTTCGCACGAGTGAACCTCACCCATATCGTTTTTGCTTAAGTCATGAATATAATCGGTAATTTTAAATTTTTCCGTCGCTCCCAGCACCAAATCAACGCCATCGACAGCTGCTAATTCTTCGGGTTTTAGTTGCGCGTAACACCCAACTGCGGCCACAAAAGCTTTTTCGTTAAGTTTCATTGCTTTTTTTACCACCTGCTTAAATTGCTTATCGGCATTCTCTGTAACCGAACAGGTATTGATCACATAAATGTCGGCTACTTCTTCAAAATCGACACGATCAAAACCTTCATCATTAAAATTTCGGGCGATTGTGGAAGTTTCTGAGAAATTCAGTTTGCAACCAAGCGTATAAAAGGCAACTTTTTTTCTATTTTCCATAGGAATACACTACATTTTAAGTAGTAAGATATTATATTTACATCTTCAATTGAAGAGTTTGCAAATTTACATACAATATTCTTTAAAATAAAATCAATAATATACTATATATCAACATTTTGCATTAATCGAACATTTAAATTTGACTGAAAAACTATAAGCGCAACCCGGTAATATCTAAAATATGTTTTATCTTTAAAAGATCGCAAAACTTATTTCAATAAGAATAAAATGACAAAAACATCGATTAAATGCAAATAATATCGATTAAATACATTTTTTTGATAATTAAATTAAAATTTTCTTACATTTAGCTTTCAAAAAGATGCTTTGTACCCAAAAGGTTAAGCAATTAAAAATTTAACATAAATAAATTAATTTAGCAACAGATTTTACCATAACAATTTTGATATTTTGTCGTTATGTTGTTGTTTTGTTTAATAAAAATAAAATGGGAAAGCCGAAAACCATAAAGAGTAGGCAAAAATTAAAAACTCCAAACTTATTATGAAAGCATTTTTACCCACAATCTGCTTGATGTTCTTAACCATTTTCAGTTCGCAAGCGCAAACTGCTGCTGCTCCGGCTACTAATCCGTTCCCATCAATTAGTACATTAACTGGCTGGGCAAGTTTAAACTCTCAATCGCAATTTGATATTGCCATTCGTGCTGTGGGATTTAAATTTGAAGTGAAGGAACCAGGAGAAGGATCAACTGCATATACTTACATCCGTAAAGTAACTGTAAATGAAGTGAACTATACTGATAGAATTGTTTACAGAATTACCAACAATAATTCTGCAAGTATCATTTCATTGGTAACTGCTTCTACAGACTTAGTTAGTTTGTACACACCGCAATTGGCTACTTTTAAAAACAACAATTGCAAAACAGAAATGTCTAAAGATAAAAATACAACTTGTACTTGTTACGAAAGTGTAAATTTTGCCATCGATCTTTGCGACGAACGCGTAAAATTAACAATGGGTGACGGAAATAAATATTTTGTTTCTGTAGCTAAAAAATAATTCTGAATACTCAGAAACTAAACTTCGAGCTGTTTTCCAAATCTTTTTAAATCTTCAGGAGTAAGTTTAAAAAGGTTTGGGATGCATTTCTTAGGAAAATTTATATGTTTGGATTCTTTGCTTCGTACCAAACGGTCATTTCTTCTTCATGTTCAAAAGAATTGACGTACTGCAAACCCAGCTTTTCTAAAATTCTTCGGGAGTTCTCATTCCCTTCATCCGCATAAGCATAAAGAGCGTCTACTTTCATTACATTAAAAGCATACGCTGTAAAAGCTTTTCCGGCTTCAGTAGCATACCCTTTTCCCCAGTGTCTTTCGATGAAACGATATCCAATTTCATAAAAATTTTTATGATTATTGATTTCATCAGTTATAAATTTGATTCCCGACCAGCCTAAAAATTCGTTTGTTTCTTTTAGGATAACTGCCCAACGGCCTGTGCCAAAATCTTTATATTGCTGTTGCACAAATTCAATGTAAGCACGACTTTCGTCAATGTGAGTAATAGGTTTATTCCCTAAATACGTATGTACATTTGGATTAGAATCCAATTCAAACATGCCGGCAGCATCTGAAGGAAGAAATTCCCTTAAGATCAGACGTTCTGTTTCAATTGGTTTTTTCATATTCTAAGTTAAAATATAACGCTGCACTACCTCAGCCACTCCGTCATTATTATTGGAAGCCACAATTACATTAGCCCTGTCGCGTAATTCAGGGGTTACATTATCCACCCAAACACCAAGTCCGGCATATTCAATCATGGTGAGGTCATTTCCGGCATTTCCTACTGCAATAATTTCACTTTGATGAATATTGAGCTTTGCTGCCAGAAGTTTCAGACTCGCCGCTTTATCGATTCCCTGCTGAGCCGCTTCTAAAAAGAAAGGTTTAGACATGGCAACACTTAAATGAGGCATCGCTACTTTTAAATCTTTTTCGACTTGTTTTAAATAAGACGGTTCTTCCAATAAAATACACTTTACTGCCGGTCTGTCTACCGCATCCTTAAAACTTGGCACTTTGCGATGTGGCAATCCGGTTATCTCTTTTTCAATTTCGATATACTCTGAATCTGTTTCACTGATAATTTCATTATCCAGATAAGTAATGATGTGGGTTTTCATCTTCACACTATAATCGTACAATTCATGGATCTGTTCGATTGTCAGTTTTTGCTCAAATAAAATAAGATCTTCTTTTACCGTGCTAATAATAGCTCCGTTAAATGAAATGATAAACGAATCGTTTAAATCTAATTCTAATTCTTTGGCATAGGCAGTCATCGCAGAAGTCGGGCGGCCGGAAGCCAAAACCACGTAAACGCCTTTGGCCTGAGCTTCAAGAAGCACTTTTTTATTTAATTCCGAAATTTTATGATCGTCAGTCAACAAGGTATCATCCATGTCGAGCACCAGCATTTTGTATTGCATGTTTTTTTAGTTTTAAGCCGCAGTCGAAGTAGACAGTGTTGTAGCTGTGAACTGAGACTGATTACTTTTACTTACTTTATATCAATCTGTTTTCTGTACTGAGACTAAAAACTGAGACTGAAAACTTATCTAAATACTCATTCTGAAATCCTCGATAACAGGATTTGCTTTTGCGAAATCTGTTTCTTGTATAAAGACTTCCACTGCCAGATCGGTTTGGCCAAAACCACCTAATCTTGCCGATTGAATATTATCTTTTTTTGTAGTTTCTACTCCTGCTTCTTCTAATCTTTGCTGTAAAGCAATGGCTAGTACTTCACTTCCTGAAAACACCTTCATTAATCCCATAACATTTTATTTTTTATAATTATTTAATTCTTACTCTAAAATTAGTTTTAACTGATTCTGAAATTCATTATTTTCATTCATTCCAATATGATCCTGATCCCTCAATGGATAAAAATGCCCATTTGATTTTAATATTTTACCCAGGCGAATGGAATTTTCATAAGGAATCAGTTGATCCTGCGTTCCATGAAAAATATAAATCGGGCCTTTAATTTTGGGCAAATATTCATATGTTTCAAAATGAAACTTTTTCATAAAGTCCGGAAAAAACGGTACTCTGGTACTTGATAATTGCGTAAAACTAAAATATGGAGCCTGCAAAAGTAAAGCTTTGGGATTATTTTCCGAAGCCAAAATAGCTGCAAGTCCTGAACCAATTGAATACCCGGCAACAATAATTTTATTTTCCGGATATCGTTTTTTTAATGTTCTATAAACAATAGAAATATCTTTATTTAATTGTTCTTCATTTTCAATTTCACCTTCACTTTTACCAAAACTTCTGTAATCTAAAATAAAAATATCATATCCTAAATTAGTATATGTACTCGCTATTTTGCCCCAGGTTTCTAATGTGCCGGCATTTCCGTGAAGATAAAAAACCAGCCCTTTGGATTTCTCCGATTTAAACAGAAGCCCATTCAGCCTTGCGCCATCAAAGGACTTAATGTTTAATTCCTCATACTTTTGGTGATAATCAAACCGATACTCTTTTGAAAGTTTTTCACTCTGAAATACCATTCCAACCTGATTGAAATAAACATAGGAAACAATAATAACATAAATAACAACGAAAAAAACTAAAAGTACAATCGATAAAAATTTAAATGTTTTTAATATCTCCATGAATACTTTTAAATAGATTATTCTTCTTCAATCTGATCTTCTTCTTCGTCCAGTTCTTCTCCTTCTTCATCCATATCAAAAAGGTAAGGCTCCAATAACATTTTATCAGCCAAAATTTCGATGCGTTCCGTTAGCACCTCAGCGAAAATAAGACGCTGTGTTTTTGTAATACTATTTGAAATACGCATGATTTTAGTTTCATGACGCAACTTTAAAATCGGATCTGCATCATCCAGAATAAACATTTTAAGACGGTTTACATTGTAACCTGCCGTCGTAAACATATCGCTCAATTTATTTGGCGTTCCGATTAAAACATCAACTCCTGTAGAAATATAGTTTTTATCGTAATCCATATCTCCTTTGTCATGAACCCCATACACTTCAAGGTCGGTATATTTTCCGTATTTCGCAAAAAGTTCAACCATTTCCAATACTTTGGTTTTGTCTTCCACAATAATCAAAGCTCTTGGTGATTCTTCTACCTGACCTGCCAATTGCTGAATGACATTCAGAACAATTGTCGTTGATTTCCCGCTTTGTTTTGGAGAAAGAATAATACAGTCAGAGCCACTTTTTATAGTCGAAAAAGTTTCTTTCTGTAATATATTAGGTTCTGTCAAACCGTTTTCTATTAAGGCGTCCTGTAGCTTCTCGTTTATCTTTTTTAGTTTCATTTTTTTTTAATGCTGTAAGCTGCAGGCTGTAGGCTATAAGCTGTAGGCCGTGCGCAAATTGATTTACTATTTAATGCTATAGGCTTTAAGCTATAAGCTGTAGGCCCCATGCAATTACTTTATTTATTTTAATGCTGTAAGCTATAGGCTATACGCTGTAAGCCTTGAGCAAGTACTTTATTTTTTTAACTTTCTTTTATCACAGTAGACACAGGGCAGTAAGCTTAAAGCCTAAATCGTATAGCCTAAAGCTTTTATTTAGTGGCAAACATTTTTACGTCTGTTTCCGAGATTTCGTTTCCACCAAGGATAATCAGTCTTTCTATTACATTTCGAAGCTCACGGATATTTCCTGTCCAGTCGTATTCCTGTAATAATTGTATCGCCTGGGCAGAAAATACTTTAACGGCATTTCCCTGCTCTGAAGCAATTTTCTCTGTAAAATGCGCAATCAAAGCCGGAATATCGTCACGTCTTTCATTTAAGGGCGGAACCTTAATTAAAATTACAGCCAGTCTGTGGTATAAATCTTCACGGAAACGGCCTTCTGCAATTTCTGTTTTTAGATCTTTATTGGTGGCTGCTACCACGCGCACATCTACTTTTATGTCTTTTTCGGCACCGACCCTGGTAATCATACTTTCCTGCAGGGCTCTTAAAACTTTGGCTTGCGCCGAAAGGCTCATATCACCAATTTCATCCAGGAAAATAGTTCCTTTATCTGCTGCCTCAAATTTTCCGGCACGGTCTTTCACTGCCGAGGTAAAAGCACCTTTTACGTGTCCGAACAACTCACTTTCGATTAGTTCACTTGGAATCGCCGCGCAGTTTACTTCAATCAGAGGGAAATTAGCGCGTTCGCTTTTTTCATGTAACTGATGTGCCACTAATTCTTTTCCGGTTCCGTTTGGTCCCGTAATCAAAACTCTCGCTTCGGTTGGAGCCACTTTGTCAATCATCAGTTTAATATGACTGATGGCTTCGCTTTCCCCCACCATCTCGTAATTCTTACTGACTTTTTTCTTCAGGATTTTATTCTCAACTACCAGTTGTTTTTTATCTAAAGCATTACGAACCGTATTTAACAAACGGTTCAAATCCGGCGGTTTTGAGATATAGTCAAATGCTCCCAGACGCATGGTATGAATAGCTGTTTCCATATCACCATGACCTGAAATCATAACCATCGGAATTTCCGGTTTTATTTTTTTTGTTTCTTCCAAAACATCAACCCCATCCATTTTTGGCATTTTGATATCACACAAAACCAAATCGTAGTCGTTGTTTTTTATTTTTTCAAGACCTGCAACACCGTCTTCCGCTTCGTCTACCTGATAGGTATCATTTTCTTCTGATAAGATCTTTACCAAAACTCTTCTGATCGCTGCTTCGTCTTCTATGATTAGTATTTTACTCATATTTTTGAGGTTCTAAGTTGCAAAGGTGCAAAGGTACAAAGTTTAAAACCTTTGTCACTTTGTGCCTTTGAACCTTTGTTACTGTAAATTAATATTTAAGCCATTTATACAATTCCTTCCAGGTGGGTTTCTTTCCGTACATTAAAATACCGACACGGTAGATTTTTGCAGCGAACCATACTACAAGGAAAAACGTAGCAAACAATAATGATACCGAAATCGCAATTTGCCACCACGGCACTCCAAATGGAAGTCGCATCAGCATGACAATCGGTGAGGTTAGCGGAATCATTGAAAATACTACTGCTATAGTTCCGTGCGGATCATTCACGACAGTGAAGAAACCAATATAGACACTAAGAATAAGCGGCATAATAATAGGCAGCAGAAATTGTTGGGAATCGGTCTGATTGTCAACAGCAGCTCCGATTGCAGCATAGAATGAACTGTATAAGAAATAGCCTCCGATGAAATACACCACAAAACCAATTAATATACTGGCAATCGGTAAATTCCATAATTCAGCAATGTACATTTGCGCCGGACCTGACAATTCCTGTTGTGCAGAATGCATTAATTCTGGCGAAATTCTGGCTGTTGGTCCAACATTGACACCAAAAAATGCCGAAGCGGCAAACATTAAGCCGAGTCCGATAATGGCCCAGATTACAAACTGTAACAGACCTGCCAAAGAAGTTCCCACGATTTTGCCAATCATTAATTGAAATGGCTTTACCGACGAGATAATGATTTCGATAATTCGGTTTGTTTTTTCTTCAATGACACTACGCATGACCATATTTCCGTAAATGATGATGAACATCATAATCAAGTAGCCGAACGCACCGCCGATTCCGATTTTGATCTCGTTCAGCCCCTTCAGGCTTTCTTCTCCGGAAGATTTTGCCAGATGAATATTGACGGTTCCCTGTGCTTTCTGAATCGCTAAAGTATCCAGTTTAGCTTTTTCAAGGTTAATTTTTGTAATTTTCGACGCGATGACATCCTGTGTATTTTCTATAAAAGAAATACTCGGACTGTTATTTGAAATGTAGTTCACTTTAGTTTCCAGCTCACTCAAATTATCCGTTTTGGGAATGACAATCAAGCCACTGAAATTTTCTTTGGTGATACTGTCCTTCAGTGCTTTTACATCAATTTCAGAAAGGTTCAGGTATCTGTACTCCCCGTCTTTCTTGTTCTGTTTTATAAAATCGCCTGCAAATAAACCCGTTTCGTCATGAATTGCAATTCGTTTGGTTTCGGCTTTCATGGAACTCAGATAACCAATAAAACCGGCAATCGCCACAAACAAGAGCGGACTTAAAAAAGTCATGACAACAAAAGATTTATTGCGGACTTTGGCAATAAATTCTCTTTTTATAATTAATGAAATGATACTCATAAATATTTTAATTTTCAAATTCCAAATTCCAATTTTAAACGTCAACATTGGAATTTGGAATTTAATTTTTGGAATTTTAATTTTTATTCTCGGTAACTGTTTGAATAAAAATATCGTTTACGCTTGGGATCTTCTCTACAAAATGGGTTACTTGTCCGCGTTGTGTCAGCAGGTGCAATAATTCATTTGGCGTTGCATTCCCTATTTGAATCTCCAGTTTCAGATCGTCATTCAAAGATTTAAAACTTGCCGGTGAAACGGTAAACTTTTGTGTGATGTCATACATCAGACCCTCTACATTACTGGTCAGGATTCCCACTTCAAAACTGTTTGTTTTAAACTGACGTTTCACATCGACCAATTTTCCTTCGATGAGTTTATTTGATTTATGAATTAAAGCGATATGATCACAAAGCTCCTCCACGCTTTCCATTCGGTGTGTTGAGAAAATAATGGTGGCTCCCTGCTCTTTCAAAGCTAAAATTTCATCTTTAATGACATTGGCATTGACAGGATCAAAGCCTGAAAAAGGTTCATCAAAAATCAGCAGTTTCGGTTTATGAAGGACACAAACCACAAACTGAATTTTCTGTGCCATTCCTTTAGAAAGTTCCTGAATTTTCTTGTTCCACCAGCCCTGAATTCCAAGGCGGTCAAACCAGTATTCCAGTTGTATCTTAGCTTCTGCTTTGGAAAGTCCTTTCATTTGGGCCAGATACAAACATTGTTCCCCCACTTTCATGGAAGTATACAAACCTCTTTCCTCGGGAAGATACCCAATGGTCTGTACGTGTTTGGGCTGTAATCTTTCTCCATCCAGAATTACTTCACCGCTATCGGGCAGCGTAATTTGGTTGATGATTCTGATAAGGGATGTTTTTCCAGCTCCATTAGGACCTAATAGTCCATAAATACTGCCTTTGGGCACATTTAATGAAACTTCGTTAAGCGCTACATAATCACCGTATTGTTTTACGACTTTATGTACTTCGAGTAAGTTGCTCATGCTGTTTTCAGGATTTTCTGCGTCAATTTGACCTTTCGTGGTCTGCGTTTGTAAAAGTAAATAATTCAAAGCGAATCTGCGTATGAATACGCAAAAAACCCATCCTAATATTTTACATTAGAATGGGTCTTATCTATTTAAACCTTTTTAAAAAAGTGTCGTTACGAAAACATATCTTTTACTTTTTCAAAAAATGATTTCTCTGATTTTTCAGGGCTTGGCACAAAATGCTCGTCGTTTAAGGCATTTTCAAAAAATTGCTTTTGCTCTTTGTTTAAGGTTTTCGGTGTCCAGACATTTACGTGAACCAGTAAATCTCCGTTTCCGTAACCATTTATACTTGGAATACCTTTTCCTTTTAATCTCAATATTTTTCCGGACTGAATACCTTCTTCCAGTTTGATACGAACTTTTCCGTTGATGGCTTCAATGTCCTTAGAAACGCCAAGAACTGCTTCAGGGAAACTGATATATAAGTCAAAGTGAACATTTTCACCTTCACGTTTCAGGAATTCGTGCTCTAATTCTTCAATGGCAACAATTAAATCTCCTGGAATACTGTTTCCCGGAGCATCGTTTCCTTTGTTAGAAACTTTAAGCTGCATTCCGTCTACCACACCTGCAGGAATTTTGATTGAAACGGTTTCGTCTTCCTGTACCATTCCCTGTGCATCTGCTTCAGCGGGTCTTTTATCCAAAATCTGACCTGAACCACCACAAGTAGGACAAGTTGACGCAGACTGCATTCTTCCTAAAATGGTATTGGTTACGCGCATTACCTGACCCTGACCATTACAAGTCGAACAGGTTTTGTAGGTAACGCCTTTGGCCTGAACCTTACGTTTTACTTTTACTTTTTTCTCTACACCATTTGCAATCTCTTCTAAAGTTAATTTCACTTTAATTCTAAGATTACTTCCTTTAGCGCGACGAGGACCGCCTCCTCCTCCGCCGAAACCGCCAAATCCGCCTCCAAAAATATCACCGAACTGGCTGAAAATGTCATCCATATTCATACCACCGTGACCACCGCCAAATCCTCCGGAACCATCAAATGCCTGATGTCCGTACTGATCGTATTTCGCTTTTTTATTTGGATCACTTAAGACTTCGTAGGCTTCTGCTGCCAGTTTAAAGTTTTCTTCTGCCTCTTTGTCGCCCGGATTTTTATCAGGGTGATATTTCAACGCACTTTTTCGGTACGCTTTTTTAATTTCGGCAGCGTCAGCATTTTTTGAAATGCCTAGTATTTCGTAAAAATCTTTTTTCATAATTTAGGTTAAATTCCAAATCAAAAATTCCAAATTCCAATACTTAAAAAATTGACTTTCAGAATATTGTCTGTATTTTTTAGTTTCCGATAACCACTTTAGGGAAACGAATAATTTTGTCTCCTAATTTGTATCCTTTTTCGATTACATCAACAA
The DNA here is from genome assembly GCF_020991415.1 of Flavobacterium sp. ENC. Lineage (GTDB taxonomy): Bacteria > Bacteroidota > Bacteroidia > Flavobacteriales > Flavobacteriaceae > Flavobacterium. Next base: position 130,196 of record NZ_JAJMOY010000009.1, read on the forward strand.
TTTTACCTTTCAGCTTATCAGAAGGTGCAGGGATTTGCGTAATGGCTTCAGCAAAATCAGCATTAAAAGCATCACCTGCTCTTACTTCAACCTGCTCTAAACCTTTAGCAACTAAAGTGCTTTTCAATTTTTCATGAATAAGCTCCACTCCTTTTTTCAAATTTTCATCATCAGACTTGTTGATCTCTACAGTAGCTCTGTCAAAATCATCCAGAACAGGAAGCATTGCCAGCAAAACTTCCTGATTGGCCGTTTTGAACAAATCCATACGTTCTTTTGAAGTTCTTTTTTTGTAATTTTCAAATTCGGCAAATAATCTCAAAAACTTATCTTTTTCTTTTGCCAAGTCTTGAGCCAATTGCTCTTCAACACTTAATTCTTCAACAATTAACTGCTCACCGTTGGCATTGTTCTCTAACGTTACATCATCTAATTCCTGATCGAACTCTGTATTTTCCGTAGTCATATTACTTTTATTTTTAAAAATATTTTTAAACTTCATTTTTTATTCTTTGTGTTGGATTGCAAAAGTACTGCCAAATCTTTTAAAATGTCAAATTGTCACTTTATTAAAATTCAGTACTTTAAAAAACTGAAAACCAGCCTGAAAAATTTAGTATAATTTTAAGACTATTACGTTTTAGTTTGAACTATATTTGAATTCCAAATTGGAACTACACTATTACCTATCAAAATTGAATTTAAGGGTTGGCCTCGGCTTCATAAATAATTATTAATTCAAGTTTACCTTATATTAAAAAAAGCTTCGCCTATTTTCAGACGAAGCTTTTTTTTGTTTCTTGGGAGAAAAATTTACCGCAAAGAACGCTAAGTTTTTTACTTTTTGCTCTTATAAAATGCAAAGTTCGCAAAGCTTCCTATTTTATTAGCTCTGCGAACTTTATGTTTTTAAAGGGATTTTCAGATAAAAATCCTTGTGTTCTTTGTGATAAAAAAAATGCACGGGCGGAGGGATTCGAACCCCCATCAACGGTTTTGGAGACCGCTATTCTACCCTTGAACTACGCCCGTAACTTGGCCGCAAATTAAAAGTATTTTTTCTTCCCCGGCAATTATTTCGCCCGGATTTAAAAAGATTTTTGCTGATTCAACATTACTGATTCAGTAAGACAATCATCCCCAAAGCTTTATAAATTTTGGATTCTTTAATTAAAACAATCCGATAGCTATCGGGATGCGAACTTTGCAAAAACTTAGCGTTCCTTTGCGGTTCGTTCCGTACTACTAGCCTAACAAAGCGTTTTTCAATCCTTCAAAGTCAACTGAAATTTGTTCGCCTGAAACCAGGTTTTTAAGCGAGTACAAATTAGCAGCAATCTCCTGATCGCCAGCAATGACTGCAAAAGGAATCAAACGTTTGTCGGCATACTGAAACTGCTTCCCTACTTTTACATTATCCGGATATAATTCTACTTTTATATTTTCTTTTCTCAGTTTCTGAATCGCCTGTGAAGCATACAAAGCCTCGGCATCACCATAATTGACAAACAATGCTTTAGAAGTTGCCGCCACAGTTTCCGGGAACAATTGAAGTTCCTCTAAAACCAGATAAATACGATCTAATCCGAAGGAAATTCCAACACCGCTCATATTTTTTAAACCAAAAATACCGGTCAGGTCATCGTATCTTCCGCCACCGCCAATGGAACCAATCGAAACTGTTTTTGGTGCTGCCACTTCAAAAATGGCTCCTGTGTAATAATTTAATCCACGGGCCAGCGTCACATCAAGATCTAAAGTTGCGGTTGACAAACCTAAAGTGGCCACATTGTCACAGATAAATTTAAGCTCCTGAACTCCTTTCATCCCTTCTTCAGAGGAAGCCAGTAAAGTAGAAAGCTGATTGATTTTATCTGCAAAAGTTCCGCTGAAACTAAATAACGGCTGTACTTTTACCAATGCTTCTTCAGAAATTCCTTTTTCGATCATTTCCTTTTTCACGCCGTCTTCACCAATTTTATCCAGCTTGTCTAAAGCCACGGTAAAATCTATTAATTTATCTGACGCCCCGATTACTTCGGCAATTCCCGATAATATTTTTCTGTTATTGATTTTAATGGTAACCCCTTCCAGTCCTAAAGCAGTAAAAACAGTGTCATATAACTGCACCAGTTCTACTTCCTGCCATAAAGACTTTGAACCTACAACATCGGCATCGCACTGGAAAAATTCTCTGTAACGGCCTTTCTGCGGACGGTCAGCTCTCCAAACCGGCTGAATCTGGTATCTTTTAAAAGGAAATTCAATTTCATTCTGGTGCTGCACCACATATCTGGCAAATGGAACTGTCAGGTCATAACGCAACGCTTTCTCGGATATTTTTCCTGTAAATTTATTCAGCTCAATTCTCTGATTAAGATCGATTGTTTCAGCAGAATTCAATTGCAATTGTTCGAGGTATTCCGGTAATTCAATTTTTGTTTTATTGAAGAAAAAATTTCCTGAATTCAAAATCTTAAAAATCAAACGATCGCCTTCTTCACCGTATTTCCCCATTAAGGTATCTGAATTTTCGAATGATGGCGTTTCGATAGGCTGAAAACCAAATTTCTCGAAATTATTTTTTATAACCTGAATAATATATTGACGTTTTGACACCTCTGCCGGAGAAAAATCTCTCGTTCCTTGTGGTATAGTTGGTTTTGAAGCCATTTTTTTAGATTTTAGATTTTGGGATTTTTAGATGATTCGATTTTCCTTTTAAAATTTGAAACTACTCCCTGATTATTTCATTTTTTAGATTTTTAGATTTCTCTATACTTCTAAATCGAGTGCAAATATCTTATTTTTTAAAATAAATAATGCCAGTTCGAAAACAAACTTGTAACAAAAAACGTATTTTCGTGACAAATTGTTCATGATGCTAAAATTATTCAAAGAAAATATCCGAATTGCGTTTGGTTCCATCAAAACACAATTGTTACGTACCATTCTTACCGTTTTAATTATCGCTATCGGAATTACAGCTTTAGTTGGAATTCTGACTGTGGTTACGGCTTTGGAAAACACCATTTCGACCAATTTTGCCTCAATGGGCGCCAATACCTTCAATATTAATCAATACGAAAACACGGTTAAAAATCGTGGCGGTAACGAACGTGAAGTTATTAATCCGATTATCTCTTATCCTGAAGCGGTTGCTTTTAAAAACAAATACAAATATCCTTTTACGGAAACTTCCCTTTCCTTTACGGCGACTTCAAAAGCAGAAGTAAAATATTTAGACCAGAAAACAGATCCGGAAATCAGCATTTTGGGGGTCGACGAGCATTTTATAGGCAATTCGGGTTTAGAAATTAATTTAGGCCGCAGTTTTAATCAGTTTGATATTGAAAACAACACCTATTCCTGCATTGTAGGATCTGATTTTGAAAAAGGCCTATTGAAAGATGTCAATCCAATCGATAAAATAATCTCCATTCGCGGAGCGCGTTTTAAAGTCATCGGCGTTTTAAAAGAAAAAGGATCAACGTTTGGAAACAGTCAGGATTTAAGGGTATTAATTCCAATTCAGGTAGCGCGTTCCTTGTTTACGGCACCCAATATTAATTACACCATGAGTGTGATGGTTTCCAAAAAAGAACTTTTAGACGAAGCCGTTGACAACGCCACAAGCATCATGCGAAGAGTACGCAAATTAAGTCCGGTTCGTGATAATAATTTCGGTATTGGCCGCAGTGATGATCTAATCAACAGAATTCTAGGGATAACCCAATACTTAGGCTGGGCTGCGTGGATTATCAGTATCATTACGATTTTAGGTTCATCGATTGCCTTAATGAATATCATGATTGTTTCGGTTACCGAACGTACACGTGAAATTGGAGTCCGAAAAGCTTTAGGTGCGAAAAGAATAACCGTTGCCACTCAGTTTTTTATCGAAACCCTATTGATTGGTCAACTGGGCGGCCTGGCAGGAATTGTACTTGGAATTTTAGTGGGATTTGCCTTTTCATCCGCAATGGGCTTTGCATTTGTGATTCCCTGGATGGCAATTTTTGCAGCTTTTGCCACAAGTTTTATGGTAGCCATTGTTTCCGGATTATACCCTGCTGTTAAAGCTTCGAAACTTGACCCGATAGAAGCTTTGCGCTATGAGTGATTTTTTAGTTTTCAGTCACAGTGTGCAGTCGCAGGTGCCGTTATGTAAACACTGAGACCGAAAACTGTGACTGAAAACTGAGACTGAAAACTGAGACTGAAAACTGAGACTGAGACTGAAGACTGAGACTAAAAACTAAACAATCCCCTTCATCATCCTGTCGTTGTCATAAATATCTCTGCGTAATTCAATATTTTTGAAATTCATTGATTCGAGTAAACTATTCATCTCCTCACCCAGATATTGATTAATTTCGAAAAACAGCTGCCCGTTTTCCAGAAGATTCTTCTGAGCCAAAGCCGCAATTTTTTTATAAAAAACAAGTGCATTATTATCTTCTACAAAAAGGGCTAAATGAGGTTCGTAGTCCAGCACATTCTTTTTTATTTCTTCTTTTTCCAAATTCCGGACATAAGGCGGATTGGAAACAATAATATCAAAATTGTCTTTGAGCAGCTCCAGTTCTAAAATGTCCCTATAGATAAAGGTAACTTCAACATTATTATTGATTGCATTTCTTTTGGCTGTTTCAAGTGCTTTCTTCGATATGTCTATTGCATACACTTCTGCATTGGGAAGGTTCTTCGCCAGTGAAATAGCAATACAGCCGCTTCCGGTCCCGATATCTAAAATTTTTAACCGTTTGGATTTGTCGAGTCCTGTATTTTCATTAATAATCCACTCGACCAATTCTTCCGTTTCCGGCCTTGGAATCAAAACGTTCTCATTTACTTCGAAATCCATTCCGTAGAAATTCGTTTTCCCTAATAAATACTGAATTGGAACTTCTTTTTTTAATTGTTCTAAAATGGAACACCAATAAACAAGATCGGCTGTACTAAAATTTAATTCATGATTGAGCGCCAGGTCAATTTGTCGCAGCTTGTGTTTGTATTCTAAAATTAAATAGAAAAAACTCTCCGCTTCATATGCATCATAAAAAGGCGACAATTCCTGTATAAACTGAGTGCGATATTGTTTGATTCTCATTTTGTTTTTTTAGCATTAATTTTAAATAAAGCCAAGTGCATTCTACAATAAGTACTATACTAACAAAAAATGTTACAGTCCATCATGCAAATCTTTCAGCATCCAGACAGGGCAAGAACTGTGCCCGGTACATCCCATCGGAGCATCTAAATATTCAAAACCTGATTTTTTATATAATTTTTGAGCTGCATGCATAAAGGGCATCGTTTCGATATAGCACTTATCAAAACCAAAATCCCTGGCCTGCTGCAAACATTTCTCCATCATAACACTTCCAATGCCCAAACCACGGGTTTCAGGCAAAAAGTACATTTTTTGCAATTCACAAATTTTAGGATCTGCATTTTCCAAAGGCGCGATTCCGGCACAACCTACAATTTCACCTTCATTTTCAACCACAAAATAAACCGATTGCGTTTTATTATATTCTTCAAACATTAAGTCTAAGTACGGATCTTCATAAGCCGTTCCTGTTTTTGGGATTTCCATCTCGTCAAAAACTGCCCTTATTAACGTGGCGACTGCCTGATTGTCTTCTTTTTTAATCGTTCTGATACTCCAGTTTTCCATCTTTATTTATTCGTCTTATAACTACAAAAGTAAAAATAGTTTTCCGATAGTTTTCTTAACGGGACGGTAAACTCAAAAATAACTACTTTTGCAGGGTGAATATACAGGAGAAATACATAAAACGATGCATTGAGCTGGCCAGAAATGGCTTCGGAACGACCTATCCCAACCCTATGGTAGGAAGTGTAATTGTTTACGAAGACCGCATTATTGGTGAAGGCTGGCATAAAAAAGCCGGAGAACCGCATGCAGAAGTAAACGCGATTCGATCTGTGAAAGATAAATCGTTATTAAAAAAGGCTACTATTTATGTGAGCTTGGAACCCTGCAGCCATTTTGGAAAAACACCGCCCTGCTGTGATTTAATTATTGAACATAAAATCCCAAATGTAGTAGTCGGAACTGTTGATCCCAATGAAAAAGTGGCCGGAAGAGGAATAAAAAAAATTATCGAAGCCGGAGCGAATGTGACCGTTGGTATTCTGGAAGAGGAATGTAACGAACTCAACAAACGCTTTTTTACCTATCACCAAAAAAAACGGCCTTATATTATTCTGAAATGGGCTGAAAGTCAGGATGGTTTTTTAGCTCCTGAAAAAACAGAAGGTCAGGACCGAAAACCAGTTTGGATTACCAACCCGTATTCCAGGCAACTGGTACACAAATGGAGAAGCGAAGAACAGGCAATTTTGGCCGGAACGCAAACCGTTATTGAGGACAATCCGAAGCTGAACGTTCGGGACTGGAGTGGCAATAATCCGGTTCGAATTGTTTTAGATCAGAATAACCGAATTCCGGAAGACAGTTTTATTTTTGACAATAGTGTTAAAACGATTGTAATTACAAAATCTGAAATTGTCAGCGAAAAAGAAAATCTTACCTTTGAAGCAATTGATTTTAATCAGAATATAATTCCCCAAATTATTGACGTTTTATATCGAAATCAAATTCAGTCTGTACTAATTGAAGGCGGTTTAAGAACCCTTCAAACTTTTATAGATGAGGATATTTGGGACGAAGCCAGAATCTTTAAAGGAAAGAGTTTATTTGGAAAAGGAACGAAAGCTCCGTTTTTATCCGGGAAAATATCAGGCAAAATCAATATTGAAAGCGACGAACTAACACGAATTAGAAATCATGATTGATACTATAATTTTTGACTTTGGTGATATTTTTATCAATTTAGACAAACAGGCTACCATTTCAGGATTGCAGCAATTAGGCATGACCGAATGGAATGCTGAACTGGATCGTCTGAATCTTTTATTTGAAACCGGTGACATTTCGCATGATGAATTTATTGAAGGTTTTCAAAAAGAACTTCCAAATGCTTCAAAAGAAGAAATCCTGAAAGCATGGAACGCTGTTTTGGCTGATTTTCCTTTGTACCGTTTAGAATTCCTGCAAATGCTCTCCAAGAAATACAGGTTGTTTTTATTGAGCAATACCGATTCTATTCACATTGAAACTTTCGAAAATAAAAGCGGCATTTCTTTTTACAGCGATTTTTACCAGTGTTTTGAAAAAGTTTATTTTTCATTTGAAATTGGAAAACGAAAACCAAATGCTGATGCGTTTCAATATTTAATCAACAAACATGAGTTATCCCCAAAACGAACTTTATTTGTAGATGACAAAAAAGAAAACACTGATTCTGCCGCCGCACTGGGTTTCCAGGTATGGAATTTACAGGTAGGAAAAGAAGATGTTGTGGATTTGTTTGATAAAAAAATTTTATAGCTTATCTTTTTATCTTTCCCGCAGATTTGTTTTACAGGACATTTATCATATCTGCTTTATCTGCAAAATCTGCGAGAGAAAAACTTTAAACACAAAATCTAATCTGAAAATTTACTTTTGGAATACAACGACACCTATAAAACCATAGCTTTTGAGTCAGAAGAAACCTTATTTAAGGAAAAAGGAAGTAAATTCTTTGGTTACGCTTTTCCTATAGAAACCGAAGACGAAGTAAAACCCATTATTGAAATCTTAAAAAAGCAACATCCGCATGCCGTCCATTTTTGTTATGCGTATCAACTGGGTATAGCTCCAAACCTCTCTTATCGTACCAATGATGATGGGGAACCAGGCAATACGGCCGGAGCTCCGATCTATGGTCAGATACAGTCTTTTGGCCTGACTAATGTCCTTGTTGTAGTGGTCCGCATCTTTGGCGGTGTAAAATTGGGCGTGGGCGGATTAATTGCCGCATACAAAACCACTGCACAAATGACACTTGAAGTTTGTGAGATTGTCGAAAAAACAATCGATGTTCCGTTTTTAATCTCTTTTGACTATAAAAACATGAATAAAGTGATGCGTGTGATCAAGGAAAAAAAACTGGATATCATTTCTCAGGAAATGGAAATGGACGAAAATTCAGGAATGCCAATTGGCAAAATCGTGATAAAAACACGAAAAAAAAATGCTGAAACAGTATTCAGCATTTTTGATTTAATGTTTGAAATTGACATCAAATTTATATAATTTAATAGAAAATCCAGTACCTTTTTAACAATTATAACAAGGTTTTAAACAGCTCCAAAATATAATCCGGAGGAGCAGTCGGGCGACCTGATTTTAACGAAATAAATACTAAAATAAACACCGCAGTTGTTAATAACTCGTTTGCTTCGTTGTAGATCTCGCAGTCGAATTCGATCTTGACAGAAGATTGACTTTTGAAAGTCGTATGAATCGTTAACAGTTCATCATAACGTGCCGATTTTTTGTAATTAATCTGCATCGAAACAATCGGCAATCCAATTCCGCTTTCTTCCATGCTTTTATAGGAAATCCCTTTATCTCTAAGCCATTCCACGCGTCCTATCTCAAAATAAGGAACGTAATTTCCGTGATATACAACTCCCATTTGGTCTGTTTCAGAGTAACGAACCCGCACTTGAGTTTGATGATTTTTCATTATTTATATATTAAAAAAAATTAGTTTTTAAAAGTCTCCTTACAACATTTTTTTATAAAATTAGAGGCCAAATTATTTTTTTTTACAGAAATTTGTTCACATATTTGTTATCCCGAAATTCGGAATAAAATCGCTCCTTTTTTATTAGGAGAATCTTTATCAATAATAAAAAATTTATTTGAATCTATGACTAAAACTGCTCAATCGGTATGGGAAAACTGTTTGTCCTTTATAAAAGACAATATTCAAGACCAGGCATACAAAACCTGGTTCGAACCAATCAAATCAGTTGAGCTAACCGACAACGCGTTATATATTCAAGTACCAAGTAAATTTTTCTACGAATGGTTAGAAGAACACTACGTTAAATTATTGAAAGTTGCGCTTACCAAAGAACTGGGAAAAAACGCAAAGTTACTCTATAAAATCAAAATGGAAAACACTTATGGTAATAAACAGCCGTTTACCGAACAGCTGCCAAGTGCCAACAGAGTGCCGATGAAACCGCAAGAGGTTGATGCTCCGTTTAAAAACTTAAATCCGGAACTTAAAAATCCGTTTGTAATTCCCGGAATCAGAAATTTAAAAATTGAGTCCCAGTTAAATGCGAACTATAGTTTTGACAATTTCCTTGAAGGAGATTCCAACCGTCTGGCCCGTTCTGCGGGTATGGCAGTAGCCAACAAACCCGGAGGAACTTCCTTTAACCCCTTATTAATTTTTGGCGGAGTTGGTTTGGGAAAAACACACCTTGCACATGCAATAGGTGTTGAAGTAAAAGACAAATACCCTGAAAAAACGGTTTTATATATTTCTGCCGAAATTTTCACACAACAATATATTGACTCGGTAAAAAAGAACAATCGTAATGATTTCATTCACTTTTATCAGTTGATCGATGTTTTGATCATTGATGATGTTCAGTTTTTATCCGGAAAATCGGGAACTCAGGACGTTTTCTTCCATATTTTCAATTACTTACATCAAAACGGAAAACAGGTAATCCTAACGTCTGACAAAGCTCCTGTTGATATGCAGGATATCGAGCAGCGTTTATTGTCCCGTTTCAAATGGGGATTATCTGCCGAATTGCATCAGCCGGATTACGAAACCCGTATTTCAATCCTGAAAAACATTCTGTACCGCGATGGTGTGGATATGCCGGAAGACATTATAGAATATGTTGCCCGTAATATCAAAACCAACGTTAGAGAACTGGAAGGTGCCATTATTTCGTTAATTGCACAATCTTCTTTCAACAAAAAAGAAGTTACCATTGAGTTAGCTAAAAGCGTTGTAGAGAAATTTGTTAAAAATGTAAAGAGAGAAATCTCTATCGATTATATTCAAAAAATTGTATCCGATTATTTTCAGCTGGATATTGAAACACTTCAGTCCAAAACCAGAAAAAGGCACGTTGTTCAGGCAAGGCAACTGGCGATGTTTTTTGCAAAGAAATTTACTAAAGCTTCTTTGGCAAACATTGGTTCACAAATTGGAGACCGTGATCATGCTACTGTATTACATGCTTGTAAGACAGTTGACAATTTAGTTTCCACAGACAAACAATTCAAAAAATTTGTCGAAGACATCAACAAAAAACTAACGCTATAAACGCGAGTCATGCCAGTAAAAATTTTAATGGTTTGTTTGGGGAATATTTGCAGGTCACCTTTAGCCGAAGGTATTTTAGCATCAAAATTACCTCAGGATAAATTTATTGTTGATTCTGCCGGAACAGGATCCTGGCATGTAGGTCATGCTCCCGACAAACGTTCAATTGCAGTGGCTCAGAAAAACGGTTTATGCATTCACAACCAAAAAGGAAGACAATTTAAACCTTCTGATTTTGACGAGTTTGATTATATCTATGTTATGGATAATTCAAATTACCGCGATGTCATTCATCTGGCCAAAACTCCGGAGCACAAAAATAAAGTCCGCCTTATTTTAAACGAATTATTTCCGGACGAAAATGTAGATGTACCGGATCCGTATTTTGGGGCAGCAAATGGTTTTGATACTGTATACCAAATGTTAGATGAAGTTGCTGAAATCATTTCCGAAAAACTAATCAAAGCACATTCTTAATTAATTCTTTTCATTTTTTCTCCTAAAGAAATCGTGAAAAGAAATTTCTATTTTTACAAAATCCGTTTTATCACTTAAAAAAACGCACATGAAACTTCCAGGAAAATTATATTTAATTCCAACCACAATGGGCGAAAGCGATCCGATGGATGTTTTGCCGCAAACCGTAAAAAGAAGTATCGAACTTATAGATTATTATATTGTTGAAAACGACAAAACGGCCCGAAAATCAATAAAAGCAGTTTATCCCGAAAAGAAGCAATCAGAACTGGTACTTTTCACCCTTAACAAACGCACTGAACCGGGCGAACATCTAGAGTTCATAAAACCGCTGTTAGAAGGAAAAAACATGGGACTAATGAGCGAAGCCGGATGTCCCGGAGTGGCAGATCCCGGAGCGGTAATTGTAAAACTGGCACATGAAAAGGGTATTCAGGTTATTCCACTGGTTGGCCCTTCCTCTATTCTATTGGCCATGATGGCTTCCGGAATGAATGGGCAAAGTTTTACCTTCAATGGCTATTTGCCTATTGACAAAGACGAGAAAAAATCGGCTTTAAAGTATTTTGAAAAATTATCCCAGGATAAAAACCAATCCCAGCTTTTTATTGAAACACCCTATAGAAACAACAAATTGATTGAAGATATTTTGCAGATTCTAAATCCTGCCACACATCTTTGTATCGCTACCGACATCACCTTACCAACCGAATTCATCAAAACGATGCGTATTTCGGACTGGAAGAAAATCAAAGTTGATTTGCACAACAGACCTACTATATTTATCATTCATAAAATGTAAACTAACTTTAAAACCATTTATAATGAAAAAGTTTCTATTCCTGATTTTGATTTGTTTCGCACAGTTTACATTTTCACAAACTGGAAAAGATCGCGGAAAACCTGCTGTAGCACCAACAAACACCGTAGCTAATGAAAATCTTATCTATGCTATTAACGGAATAGACACAAAGCCTGAATTTCCGGGGGGCAGTACTGAATTTACCAATTTTCTGGAAAAGAATTTTATAAAACCCGCCGATAAACCAACCGTAAAAGGAAAAATCCATTTTACTTTTATTATCGAAAAAGACGGTTCCTTAAGTGATATAAAAATACTAAGAGATCTTGGTGCCAAAACAGGAGACGAAGCGATTCGTATTTTAAAATTAGCTCCAAAATGGAATCCCGGTAAACAGAATGGTAAAGAAGTCCGAACTTTAAATGCCGGCTTTATCACGATCAGGTAAACCTGACTCTCTTTCACTCACAAGTTTTTAAACGACAAACTTTCCTATGAGTAAACTTCCAAATGTAACGACCAGCATCTTTACGGTCATGTCAAAAATGGCAGCCGAATACAATGCCATCAATCTTTCGCAGGGATTCCCTAATTTTCCCGTTGATGAAAGACTGACCGATATTTTGGCGAAATTATCTAAAGAAAACGTACATCAATATACACCAATGGCCGGTTATCCCCCATTGATGCATGAGATTGCGAAGTTAACTAAGAGTTCTTACAACAGAACCATCAATCCTGATTTAGAGCTTTTGGTTACGGCGGGCGCAACACAGGGAATTTTTACTTCAATTTTAGCTTTGGTAAAAACCGGCGATGAAGTTCTTATTTTGGATCCGAGTTACGATTCCTACGAATCTCCGGTACTTCTCTGTAATGCAAAACCGGTTCGTGTAGCTTTAAACGATGATTATACGCCCAATTGGGAAACGATTGAAAAAGCCTGTTCATCAAAAACAAAGATGATTATCATCAATAATCCGCACAATCCGACAGGAAAAATTTTGACGGCAGCTGATTTTATAGAACTCGAAAGAATACTTTCTAAATATCCTGAGGTCCTCGTTTTGTCGGATGAAGTTTACGAATATATTACTTTTGAAGAAAAACATATTTCGGCCCATACCAAAGATTTTCTTTTGGATCGCTGTATTATGGTTTCCTCTTTCGGGAAATCATTTCACATTACCGGCTGGAAAATTGGTTATACCATTGCCCCTGAATACCTGATGAAAGAAATTAAAAAGGTACATCAGTTTTTGGTTTTTAGCGTCAACAGTATTTCTCAGGCTGCCATCAGCCAGTATCTGGAGGTTGTGGATGTAAACCTGCTTGGGAAATTCTATCAGGAAAAAAGAGATTATTTTCAAAAACTGCTACAAAACAGCCGTTTTGAATTGAAACCATGTGAAGGAACTTATTTTCAGGTAGCCTCTTATGCCAACATTTCAACTGAGGATGATGTGACATTTTGTAAAAAACTAATCACCGATCATGGCGTGGCTGCAATTCCGATTTCGACTTTTTACTCGGATCATAAAGATCAGAAATTAATCCGTTTTTGCTTTGCCAAAGACGATTTTACCTTAGAATCTGCGGCAAAAAAATTAAGTAATATATAAAGTTTATTAAAATTTTATAACATTATTATGCGTGCATCCTATTTATTTATTTAATATTGTAATAAAAAGAAAAAAATATGAGCTATACAGATAAAATGTTAAGAGATGACGCTTTAAAGGGAAAAGTCATTGTAGTTACAGGCGGCGGAAGTGGTTTAGGAAAAGCAATGACTAAATATTTCCTGGAATTAGGAGCTCAGGTAGCGATTACTTCGAGAGATTTAGAGAAGCTGAAAACTACTGCAACGGAACTTGAAAGCGAAACTGGCGGAAAATGTTTACCGGTTCAGTGTGATGTCCGTCATTATGAAGAAGTAGAAAACATGCTTCAGGAAGTTTTGAAAGCTTTTGGCAAAGTAGATGTTCTTTTGAACAACGCAGCAGGAAACTTCATTTCCCCAACAGAGCGATTGTCTGCAAATGCATTTGATACTGTTATAGATATCGTATTGAAAGGTTCCAAAAACTGTACACTTGCTTTTGGTAAACACTGGATTGACACCAAACAGACATCAGCTACCATTCTGAATATCGTGACCACTTATGCCTGGACAGGTTCTGCCTACGTAGTACCAAGTGCCACTGCAAAAGCAGGAGTTTTAGCCATGACAAGAAGTCTTGCCGTAGAATGGGCCAAGTACGGAATCCGTTCTAACGCTATTGCTCCGGGCCCGTTCCCGACAAAAGGTGCCTGGGACAGATTGTTACCCGGAGATTTAGCTGAAAAATTCGATATGGCCAAAAAAGTGCCTTTGAAACGTGTCGGCGACCATCAGGAACTGGCTAATCTGGCTGCTTACCTGGTTTCTGATTTTTCTGCTTATGTAAACGGTGATGTCATCACAATTGACGGTGGGGAATGGCTGAAAGGCGCAGGACAATTCAATCTACTCGAAGCAATTCCAGAAGAACTTTGGGACCAGCTTGAAATGATGATAAAAGCAAAAAAGAATAAGTAAATAAATAATGTGCTTACTAAATTCAGAATATTTTTAAAACTATACTGATTGCACTAAATCCCGATGGCATTGCTGTCGGGATTTTTTTATGCTTTCTTACTTCAACAATATAAGTTAAATAAGTTCATTTTAGCTTTTCGCATATTTATTTCCGAAACTTAGTATTTACTGATTTAATCCTGAATTACCCAATAAATTACAGCTATAACTAAATACAGAGCTAAAATGAACTTATTTAACTTATATGGTAAAGAGAATAAAACCTAAATGAACTTACATAACTTATATGTTTTAAATACACAGTACGCATCGTTTAAATAAATTATATGTTTAGATATAATCCACTTAAATTATTATTTTTGCCGGACAAATATATAACAACAAATTTATGCTCATTATTGGAATTGCAGGAGGAACAGGAAGTGGAAAAACAACGGTAGTACACCAAATCATGAACGAATTGCCACATACGGAAGTTGGTGTAATTTCACAGGATTCGTACTACAAAGAAACCACTAATCTATCATTTGATGAAAGAGCATTAATTAATTTTGATCATCCGCGAGCTATTGATTTTGATTTACTTGTAAAACATTTAAAAGCGCTCAAAGCCGGAGAAACAATAGATCAGCCTGTTTATTCGTTTATTCAGCACAACAGAACCGATGATACGGTTTCTACACATCCCAGAAAAGTAATGATTGTTGAAGGGATTCTGATTTTGACCAATCCGGAGCTTCGCGATCTTTTTGACATTAAAATATACGTTCACGCTGATTCTGATGAAAGATTAATCCGTCGTTTGAAACGTGATATTTCAGAACGCGGCCGTGATATCGATGAAGTTTTAACGCGTTACCAGAACACCTTAAAGCCTATGCATGAGCAATTTATCGAGCCGTCAAAAGCTTTCGCTGACATCATCATACCAAACGACAAATACAATACTGTTGCCATCGATGTAGTCCGGGCAGTAATAAATCAGAGAATTTCATAATTTTTATTGTAAATTTATTCCATAATCCCGATAGCTATCGGGACCCGCTTTCGCCTTTATCTTTTTATGTCTGTTGCGGCAGACATAAAAAGAATATCGGGCTAAAAAAGAAATCAAACTATAAGTAATAATCGTTTAAAGTGAAAATTAAAATAACAAATCCGTATAAAGGCAAATCCTGGTTCAGGTTTCTGGGCAATAAATATGTTTGGGTATTACTGTTTTTTGTTGTTTGGATGTTATTTTTAGACAATTACTCGTATTTTGACCATCGTTTTTTAGACAATCAGATCAATGAGCTTGAAGACAATAAAAAATACTATCAGGAGGAAATTAAAAAAGATCAGGAACAGATCAAGCAACTGAAAAATCCGGAACAGATCGAAAAATATGCCCGCGAAAAGTACTTTATGAAAAAAGACAGCGAAGACATATACATCATTCAATTTGAAGGAGACACTATTCAGGATAATAAAGAATAATCAGAAAAAACACCCAATGGCGACTACCCTATTCGACGATTTTAGTCCAGTTTCATCCAAACAGTGGAAACAAAAAATTCAGTTTGAACTGGATGGAGCTGATTATAACGAAACTGTAATCTGGCATTCTCCTGAAGACATTCAGGTAAAACCATTTTATCACAGCGACGAATTCTCAAAAACAGCTGATGTACAGACAAAAGCGGCCGATTTTAAAATCTGCCAGAACATCTTTGTTTATGATATTGAAAAATCAATTCAAAGAGCTTTAAATACTATCGAAAGAGGCGCTGAAAGTCTGCGTTTCACAATAGAAAACGAGAAAACAGATATTCGTAAACTGTTAGAAAATCTTCCTTTAGAAAACAGGATCGTTTACTTTAATTTGAAATTTATTTCAATCGATTTCGTGAAATTATTAGATACAATTTCAATACAGAAAAAGAGTACTTTTTATTGCAATCTCGATCCGATTGGTCATTTTGCACGCGAAGGAAACTGGTTTACGACAACTGACAAAAATAATTTTGAAACTATTGATTTCATTTCAAAAGCAACTACAAATGTATCTTTGATCAGCATTGATTCCGGTCTATATCAAAATGCCGGTGCCAATATTACACAACAAATTGCCTATAGTCTGGCTCATGCCAATGAATATTTGAATCGTTTGGCTACCCTTCCGAAACAAATCGTTTTTGAAGTTTCCGTGGGAACCAATTATTTCTTTGAAATTGCAAAACTTCGTGCCTTACGAATGCTTTTCAAATTAATTGCCAGTGAGTACGATCCGGAATTAGAGTGTCATTTATTAGTGACCCCGACAAAACGCAACAAAACGATTTACGATTATAATGTCAATATGCTCCGTACCACAACCGAATGCATGTCGGCAATTCTGGGCGGTGCAGATGCCGTTGCCAATTTACCTTATGATTCCTTATACCACAAAGACAATGAATTTGGGGATCGAATTGCCAGAAATCAATTGTTGGTTTTAAAGCATGAAAGCTATTTTGACAAAGTAAATAATCCTGCCGACGGAAGTTATTATATTGAAAGTTTAACGATGCAACTGGCGGAAAAAAGTCTGAATCTCTTTAAAGACATTGAAACTAATGGAGGTTTTCTGAAACTTTTAAACGACGGAACCATTAAAAAGAAAATCCAGGAAAGCGCTGCTAAAGAGCAGGAATTATTTGATTCGAAGAAAGAAGTTTTGCTGGGAACGAATAAATATCCAAATAAAGACGACAAAATGAAACATGATCTGGAATTGTTTCCTTTCGTAAAAGTAAAACCCCGAAAAACATTAATTACACCCATTATAGAAAAAAGATTGGCTGAAAAACTGGAACAGGAACGTTTAGAACTAGAATAATCATTTTTCAAAGTAATTAATAAAACTACTCAAAAGAGTATTTCCATGATAAGAAAAGACCTTACACATATAAAGTTAGACGTTAAAAGGGAGAAGTCAGAAGTTGATTCGCAAGATCAATTGGCTGGGGACAACTTTGTAACTGCTGAAGGAATTGAGATCAAAAAAACCTATTCTGAAAAGGATATCGAAGATTTAGAGTTTTTGGATTTCGGAGCTGGTTATGCACCCAATTTACGCGGTCCTTATGCCACCATGTATGTCAGACGTCCGTGGACCATACGTCAATATGCGGGATTTTCCACTGCAGAAGAAAGCAATGCCTTTTACAGACGAAACCTGGCCGCCGGACAAAAAGGGCTGTCAATTGCATTTGATCTGCCTACGCATCGCGGTTACGATTCCGATCACGAACGTGTGGTGGGTGATGTTGGTAAAGCCGGCGTAGCCATTGATTCTGTTGAAGACATGAAAGTGCTCTTTGATCAGATTCCGCTGGACGAGATGTCTGTTTCTATGACCATGAATGGAGCCGTTTTACCCATTATGGCCTTTTACATTGTCGCCGCAGAAGAACAGGGAGTTGCCATCGGAAAACTTTCAGGTACGATTCAGAATGATATTTTAAAGGAGTTCATGGTACGTAATACCTATATCTATCCGCCAACTCCTTCCATGAAAATCATAGCTGACATTTTTGAATTTACGAGCAAAAAAATGCCGAAGTTCAATTCGATTTCAATTTCAGGATATCATATGCAGGAAGCCGGTGCAACAGCCGATATTGAGCTGGCCTATACCCTGGCAGATGGTTTAGAATATATCAGAACCGGTCTTTCAACCGGAATGACCATTGATGAATTTGCGCCACGATTATCCTTTTTCTGGGCCATCGGAATGAATCATTTTATGGAAATTGCCAAAATGAGAGCCGGAAGAATGATCTGGGCAAAACTGATTCAGCAATTCAATCCGAAAAGCGATAAATCTTTAGCACTACGAACGCATTGCCAGACAAGCGGCTGGAGTCTAACAGAACAGGATCCTTTTAATAATGTAGCCCGTACCTGTATTGAGGCTACTGCAGCAGCTTTTGGCGGAACACAATCCCTGCATACCAACGCACTCGACGAAGCCATTGCCTTGCCAACTGATTTCTCTGCCAGAATAGCGCGAAATACGCAGATTTTTTTACAGGAAGAAACCAAGATTACCAAAACAGTTGATCCCTGGGCTGGCAGTTATTATGTGGAAAGCCTGACCAATGAAATTACGGAAAGTACCTGGAAACTCATTCAGGAAGTCGAAGAGCTGGGCGGAATGACAAAAGCGATTGAAGCCGGTATTCCAAAACTGCGAATCGAAGAAGCGGCCGCCAGAAAACAGGCTCGAATTGACAGCGGACAAGATATAATTGTAGGCGTAAACAAGTTCAGGTTAGAAAAAGAAGATCCGTTACATATACTGGATGTCGACAACCAGATGGTTCGTAAACAGCAGATAGAACGTCTGGAAGAAATAAAATCAAAAAGAGATACTGAAAAAGTAAATCAATCACTGGAAAAATTAATCCTTTGTGCTAAAACCGGACAAGGCAATTTACTTGAAATTGCTGTCGAGGCGGCAAGAAACAGAGCAACTTTAGGCGAAATCAGCGATGCTCTGGAAAGTATTTTCGGAAGGTTCAAAGCGCAAATTAAATCCTTTAGCGGTGTGTATAGTGCAGCAATAAAAAATGACGAAACGTTTGAAAAGGCAAAACAACTGGCAGATGCCTTTGCGAAACAAGAAGGAAGGCGTCCGAGAATTATGATTGCCAAAATGGGCCAGGACGGACATGACAGAGGTGCAAAAGTAGTAGCAACAGGTTATGCCGATGTTGGTTTTGATGTCGACATTGGCCCCTTATTTCAGACACCTGCAGAAGCGGCCAAACAAGCAGTGGAGAATGACGTACACATTTTGGGTGTTTCATCACTCGCCGCGGGACACAAAACACTGGTTCCGCAGGTAATTGAAGAACTTAAAAAACACGGTCGTGAAGATATTATGGTAATTGTCGGAGGTGTGATTCCGGCACAGGATTATCAATACTTGTTTGATGCCGGTGCAGTGGCCGTTTTTGGCCCGGGAACCAAAATTAGTGAGGCGGCTATCAAAATTCTTGATATTTTAATTGACTAAAAATTTTAAACATAAAAAAAACCTGCTTTTTACAGCAGGTTTTTTTATAAAGTTTACACTTTATTAATCGTTAATTGTAGCATTACTATCTGCTTCAATAAAAGAAAGATCATAACCTCCGAAGGCTTTCATATAACTTCTCAGTGAAGTCCCGTAAGCATCTCTGAAACGCTTGTTTCCTCTGTTTTTAAAGAAGTTTTTTACTGAACCTGCGCCTCCGAGATGTGCAGCTGCCAAAATTCCGGATTCCGTAATTTCCACACCATTAATAACTTTTCCCTCATACTTTTCAATTTCATTGCGTAAAATCCATTTGTTTTTAGACAGTAGCGCAATAAAAGCTTTTTCTTGTAAAGCAGGATCTTTCAGGAAAGCTTTGTCATTGTGAATACCAATAGCTCTTAAAGCTTTAGAACCAAACTGGTATTTACCCATGTACCCTAAGGAATTAACCAGCCGGTATTTTCCTTGGGATTCTTTAAAAGCAACTGCTTCTTTGAACCCAATCAGATGATTTCCGGTGTATGGGATGTTTAAATTTAAATTAGGATAATCATCCTTTTCTTGTGATGGAAGTAAGTATTCGGATCCATCCGTTTTTTCGATTAAAAACCACGGTTTGGTTTTTAGATTAAAGGGTTTAAAACCCAGGCTTAAAAATGTAATAATAACAATCAAACTCGAGTAAAAGTACCATTTCTTTATCATAAATTGTTTTTCTTCAAAACGCTGTCACCTTTTTGAAATTTCTACGGTGCAAAGATAAAAAAAATTGTAATTATACTAATAATCAGTATTTTAGCATTTTTAAAAATAAAGAGCATGTGCTTTAAGCCCTTTATTGGCGGAGTATTCCAAAGTTGGGGCAGGAATTTTAATCGTGTTCAAAACGGAAAAAATAGTTTTCAAAAAATGCGATTTTGTGTTAATTTTAGCTAAATCAACGTCAAAACTAAGAAAAAACTGACGATATTTTTCCGGATTTTCGACCGAAACCGGAATTTCATTTTGTACATTTCCGGATAACATTCCCTCAGCTCCATATCCAAAAGCTACATTTAACCACTTCGGAATTTTTGATTCTTTCGCAAAAGAATGAAGGTTAACAGAAAGCCAATAGGTTTGTCCGTTGTAGTCTTTCAGGATTTGTTCGTTTAGCGAACTTCCCAGTTTATCAGGCCTTCTATCAGCATAAGAAGTGGTGTGAAAAGAAAATTTAGGTGTAATACGTTGTTCTTTCCAAAGTAATTGCTGAGACACATATAAGGCCGTTCCCGTCGTATTCGCAATAATATCTCCCGAAGAAGCTCCCCACTCGGAGGAATAACCATCGAAAACTTCAACAGCGGCTAAAAAAACAAAACCAATTCCGGCGCCATAAACTAATTGCTTTTTAGTATCAGCACCGCTCCAGTTCAGGGCTTCTGCGCCAAATCTTCCCAAATGATAAGCAGAATAGAAATGTCCGACCTTATCCATTTGCAGCCATTCCTTATTATCATTTATAAAATGAAATTTAGACTGCGGATAATCGACATACCAAATCTGATTCAAACCAATTAAAGTAGCTGAAGCTAAAGCAGCTTCAGTTACGATAACCGTATTTTGTCTTTTTAAATTTAAAGTATCTGAAGGCGTTAAAAAGGTATCGATTTTACTCTGAGCTTTCATCAATTGAAAATTCAAAAAAAATAAAATCAATAAAATGGGGGCATTTTTTAAATTCAAAACTATCTTGTTACTCCCTGACCGGCAATCCAGTCTGAATATTTTTTGGCGTTAATGGTATGCTGTTCGTAAGTAGAAGCAAATTCGTGATACCCAAAACGATCTACACTGGCACAGAAATAGATATAATCGTGTTTTTCCGGATTTAAAACAGCTTCCAGCGCTGTAATATCAGGCATCGCGATGGGTCCCGGAGGAAGTCCCACATTTACATATGTATTATAAGGCGATTTCATGATCAGATCGTTATAAAAAACCCTTTTAATAACCTGGTCAAAATTATTAGATTTTAATTTCAACGCGTAGATTACGGTCGGGTCAGCCTGTAAAGGCATTGCCAAACGCAAACGGTTCAAATAAACACCGGCGATACGAGGCCTTTCGTCTTTTTTAACGGATTCCTTATGAACAATAGAAGCTAAAATTGTAGCCTGAACCGGAGTTAAGCCCTGTGCTTTTGCTTTTGCAATTCTGTCAGCTGTCCAGAAATTATGATATTCCTTAATCATTTTATCACGGAATTTCTCTGCAGAAGTATTCCAGTAAATTTCATAGGTATTCGGAATGAACATGGCGAAAACATTGTCTTCGTTAAAACCATTTTCCTTTAGGAAAGTAGAATCTTTGATGGCTTTCATCAGCGATAAACTGTCTGCTTCGATCTCAGATCCAACTCTTCCGGCAAAATTTTCCAGACGCTCCTGATTGTTAAAGGCCAATTTCACAGGCACATTAGAACGCATCGCTCTTACCAGATCAATATTATTCATGTCTTTTTTAAGCAAAAAACGACCTGATTTCACATTGTCAGGATAGCTTCTCTTATTGGCTACCATTTCAAAATTATCGAAATTTTTAATGTAAGGCGCTATTATCTTTTTAACATCGGTATAATTTGCTCCCGTCGGAACATATACGTATACTTCTTTTTCTTCGAATTTTGTATTGGAACTGAAAATTCTACTAATCAAAATGAATCCGTAAATCATTAAAACTGAAATTACGGCTACGGCAGTTAACGTGATTATTTTTTTTATAGTCAAAGCTGAAATTTTAAAGTTATTTGTTAATTAATTGAAATATTGCTTCATCCTGATACTGGTTATTTTGCAAAATCCAATCTTTTTTAATTCCTGTTTCCTTAAAGCCAAATTTAGTAAAAAGTGCTATACTAGCTACATTTCCTACATTAATATTTGCATATAATTGATGCAGGTTTAGATTATGAAAAGAGTATTTAATTAATAATCCTAGTGCCTCAGAACCAACCTTTTGGTTTCTGTTGTCCTTATTCTGAATGACAATTCCAATTCCCGCCCTGTTATTTTTCGGATCAAATTCAAATAAATCAATCAATCCGATAGCCGGAAAATCTTCATCCTGACAGATCGCCAGCCTCAATTGTTTGGCTTCGTAAATATCCTGATGTGCATTTTCGAGATATTGACGTACCAAAAACCGGCTGTAAGGGGTTTGTGTGTTACTCACTTCCCAAATACTCTGGTCGTTTTCCATTGCATACACAAACTCCAGATCATTAGGTTCTAGTGCGCGCAGGTAAACAGAATCTCCTTTTAGCGTTATCATTTTTGATTTTGGATTTTAGATTTTGGATTTTGGATTTTGGAATTTGGATTTTGGAATTTGGAATTTGGAATTTGGAATTTGGAATTTGGAATTTGGAATTTAAAAAATTGATTTTTAAACTTCTATCGTTCCTTTAAAAACAAATTTTGCAGGTCCGGTTAAGAAAACATTGGAAAAGTGTTCACCGGTTTTATCAAAAGAAACCACCAGCTTGCCGCCTTCCACGTTCAGATTGATCGACGTTTTATCGGTCTGACCAATGGCATTCATGGCAATTGCAACGGCTGTAGCACCGGTACCACAGGCAAGCGTTTCATCTTCAACGCCTCTTTCGTAAGTACGAAGTGAAAAAGTACTGTCATCTACTTTTTTTACAAAATTGATATTGCTCCCTTTTTCTCCATACAATTCACCGTAACGAATGGCTGCTCCGTTTTCCTTTACATTATAGTGCTCTAAATCATCCACAAGCTGTACGTGATGCGGAGAGCCCGTATTTAAAAAAGTATACGTATCTTTTTTCTGAATTTCATCCACATCAATCATTTGCAAAGAAACAATAGCATCATCCCCTACTGAAGCATGATGCAAACCATCAGTGGCAATAAAAGTGGTTTTATCGTCAATAACCCCTAATTGATTCGCAAAAGCGACCAGACAGCGGCCACCGTTCCCACACATCGAACTTTGGTTTCCATCTGAATTATAATACACCATTCTAAAATCGGTTTCAGCGTCATTTTCAAGCAAAATAAGTCCGTCAGCACCAATTCCGAAACGCCTGTCACACAAGCGCTCAATTAGTTTGGTATTGTCTTTGGGGAAAAACCCGGAACGATTGTCAATCATCACAAAATCATTCCCTGTACCCTGATATTTATAAAATTCTATCTGCATTTTTATTCGGTTAAGAAGTACAAAAGTACGAACTATTAATTAATGAAATGTTAATCATTGTTAAAGAGCGTTAAACCATTTTTCTACATAATTTTTTCAATTAATTTTACGTTAAATAACTTAAACATAAATTCTAATTATGAAAAGATTTTCAGCCTTATTTTTAGTGTCATTATTAAGCGGCGCTATTACCCTTGGTGCTTACAAGTTATTATTTGAAAGCAACAATTCTTTTTTTGGAAAAGGAAATTCTGTTGTAACCCTTGCCCCGGATTCCTACGGCAAAAATGTTGCACTGTCTGCTGAAACTGTCGACTTTACAGCTGCAGCCGATAAAACAATTCATACTGTTGTGCACGTAAAAAATGTCTCTCGACGAACCGTAAGTAATCCGATGATGGAATTTTTCTACGGTTACGGAGGACAACAGCAGCAAGAACAGGTCGGAACCGGCTCCGGTGTTATTATTTCTGAGGACGGCTATATTGTAACCAACAATCACGTGATTAAGGATGCATCCGAAATTGAAATTACTTTAAACAATAAAAAATCGTACACGGCCAAACTTATTGGTACTGATTCGAAAATGGATATCGCATTATTAAAAATCAATGCTGATGAAAAACTTCCTTACACCGCTTTTGCAAATTCAGATTCTGTAAAAATTGGTGAATGGGTTTTGGCAGTTGGAAATCCATATAATCTAACTTCAACCGTAACAGCCGGTATCGTATCGGCGAAAGCCAGAAATCTGGATACTAATGGAATTCAGTCTTTTATCCAGACCGATGCTGCCGTAAACCCCGGAAATAGCGGTGGTGCACTGGTAAACACCAGAGGGGAACTAATCGGCATCAACACTATGATTTCATCAATGACAGGATCTTATGTTGGATATTCGTTCGCTGTTCCTTCTAATATCGCCCGAAAAATTATCGAGGACATTATGGAATTCGGAAATGTTCAAAGAGGAATTTTAGGTGTTGAAGGAGGAGAATTAAATAGTACGGCCTCAAAAGAATTGGGAATTACCCAAACACAAGGTTTCTATGTTAAAAAAGTGACCAAAAATTCAGGAGCTGAAAAAGCAGGACTTGGAGCAGGAGATATTATTATAAAACTGGACGAACAAAATATTGCTACTTATGCCGATCTTTCAGGATATATCAATACAAAACGTCCAAATGATGTTGTAAACGTAACCTACATTAAAGACGGAAAAACGAAAACAGTTCCGGTAACTCTAAGCAAAAATGAATTTTACAGTGCTGAATTTAAAGGAATAGAATTAGAAAATATTGATGCTGCTGATAAAAAGAAATTCAGAATTGATTACGGAGTAAAAATCAGAAGCATTTCAAATGAGAATCTGATGCAATATCAGAATGAACTGCAAGGCAATATTATTTTAAGTATTGACAATGTAAAAGCGACAAATGTTGAAACTGTTTCAAAACTTTTAAAACAAAAAGACGAAGGACAGAGTGTACGTATTGAAATGATCAATAAAAGCGGAGAAATTCTCCGAATTATTATCTAAAATTAGTCTCAGTTTTTAGTTACAGTCTCAGTCAGACGCTGTGACTGAAAACTGAAAACTGGGACGAAAATAACAACTTCAAAAGCCATCTTAAAAAATAAGGTGGCTTTTTTTATTTTCGAAAATAAATGCTAAAATAGTTTACGAAATCGATTGAAATGGATACTTTTGCGCAAAATTTTAAAATAGAACCCTATTTATTTTTTCAAATTTTCAATTATGAGCAAAAAAACTTTATACCAAAAAGAAGTATCACTTCAAGTCGACCGAAGGAGAGCTGGTGTCGAATTAATTAAAATCATAAGTGATTTATGGTATGACAAATCCATCGAAATGGTGCTGTTCAAAAATCAATTATTGGATAAAAATGTCAGCGATATTATCAACCTGCATCAGTATGCCGGAGAATTTGTCGGGAAACCTATTACCATTTTTGATTCCGTTGAAATCGCTCAGGTTATTTTATCATTAGATCTTCCTCCTGCAAAATTAGACTTAGGAAAGCTAACGTACGAGTACCGTTTGGAAGATGAAAAATATCCCGATGCCAGATATTTTGTTCTGGATAAATTGAAAAAAGCAAAATCATCAGAAGAAATCCAGCCCAAAGACGTAGTGCTTTATGGCTTTGGAAGAATCGGCCGATTATTAGCAAGAGAGCTAATGTCAAAAACCGGAAAGGGAAATCAATTGCGCCTGAGAGCGATTGTAACCCGTGACACAAATGATGTTAATAGCTTAGAGAAACGAGCTTCTTTATTACGCTATGATTCCATCCACGGAGATTTTCAGGGTTCTGTGACCACTGACCCAAAAAATAATGCTTTGATTATCAATGGCACTACCGTTCACATGATTACGGCAAATTCCCCTGAAGAAATAGATTATACACCATATGGCATCAATGACGCACTGGTTATTGACAACACCGGTGTATTTACTACCGAAGCGGCTTTAAAAAGGCACTTAACCTCAAATGGTGTCAGCAAAGTTTTACTAACAGCTCCCGGAAAGGGAGTTCCTAATATTGTTCATGGTGTCAATCACAATGATTATAATCCCGATGAAATCCATATTTTTTCGGCAGCATCCTGTACTACTAACGCCATTACACCGGTTTTGAAAGCTATTGAAGATACTTTGGGAGTTGTGAAAGGCCATTTGGAAACCATTCATGCCTATACAAACGATCAGAATTTAGTCGATAATATGCACAAAAAATACCGCCGCGGAAGGGCAGCTGCTTTAAATATGGTTATAACGGAAACCGGAGCAGGAAGTGCGGTAGCAAAAGCATTACCTTCTTTGGAAGGAAAATTAACGTCTAATGCGATAAGAGTCCCCGTTCCAAACGGTTCCCTGGTAGTCCTTAATTTAGAAGTAAAAAAAGCAACAAGCATTGCCGGGATTAATAAAATAATGAAAAAGTATGCTCTGGAAGGAGAATTGGTAGAGCAGATTAAATATTCCCTAAACAATGAATTAGTTTCATCGGACATTGTTGGAACTTCAGCCCCATCCATTTATGACAGCAATGCTACCATTGTGGCTAAAGATGGGAAAAGCATAGTGCTCTACATTTGGTACGATAACGAGTATGGCTACAGTCATCAGGTAATCCGTTTAGCCAAGTATATTGCCAAAGTAAGACGGTTTACATATTACTAATATAAACCAAAACCAATTATTGCTAAAAACCACCAGGTATTCCTGGTGGTTTTTAGTTTTATTATATTGGTAAAACTGTGGTACTCTTCACTTCCGAAATCACAAAAACCGTATTGATCAGAGAAACTTCAGGCAAAACAGACAATTTTTTCTGGTGAAAATGATGATAGCTTTCCATATCCGGAATGATAATTTTGAGCATATAATCAAAGTTCCCCGAGACATAATTGCATTCTACAACCTCAGGCAAATTCAAAATAGACTGATTAAAACCTTCCGAAGTATCATAGGTTTGTTTGGTCAACGTAACCTGACAATAAACCGTGAGATTATTTCCTAATTTTTTCTTGTTTAAAATCGACACATACTTCTCAATAACTCCCTCTTTTTCAAGACGTTTCACCCGATCATGAACCGGAGTTAAGGATAAATTGATCTTGTTTGCAATGTCTTTTAAGGTATAGTGCGCATCTTCCTGCAAAAGACGTAAGATTTTTTTGTCAGTTTCATCTAAAGCCATAACGAAAACGTTTTATATTTTGATTAAAAATAAGTCATTTTTTCTTTTTTGGAAGATGAAACCATTTCCAAACAGAATATTTTTCTGTAAAAATACTAAATAAAATAATATTTTCTTATTTATCAGCGGATTATCAATAATATATTCTCTAACTGTAAATTTGTAAAAACAATTTCAAAAAACAAAAAAATATAACGATATGATAATAGGTGTTCCAAAAGAAATCAAGAATAACGAAAATCGTGTAGCATTAACTCCGGCTGGTGTTTCTGAAATGAAAAAACACGGACATGTAGTTTACGTTCAGGCAACTGCAGGTTTAGGTAGCGGTTTTGCCGATAGTGAATATGCAGATGCAGGTGCAACCGTTTTGGCAACTATCGAAGAAGTTTATGCCATTGCTGAAATGATCATTAAAGTAAAAGAACCTATTGCTTCTGAATATCCATTAATCAAAAAAGATCAATTACTTTTTACATACTTTCACTTTGCTTCCTCTGAAGAACTGACTCATGCCATGTTGGAAAAAGGAGCAGTATGTTTAGCTTACGAAACTGTTGAGAAAGCAGATCGTAGTTTACCATTATTAGTTCCAATGTCTGAAGTTGCAGGTCGTATGGCTATTCAGCAAGGAGCTAAATACCTTGAAAAACCATTAA
This sequence comes from Flavobacterium sp. ENC, assembly GCF_020991415.1. Lineage (GTDB taxonomy): Bacteria > Bacteroidota > Bacteroidia > Flavobacteriales > Flavobacteriaceae > Flavobacterium. The sequence goes on from NZ_JAJMOY010000009.1 coordinate 157,922, forward strand.
AAGGAAGAGGAATTCTTTTAGGTGGTGTTCCAGGTGTGCCACCGGCAAAAGTTTTAGTACTTGGTGGAGGAATCGTTGGAACACAAGCTGCAAAAATGGCTGCTGGTTTAGGAGCTCAGGTTACTATTATGGATTTAAGCTTGCCACGTTTACGTCAGTTAGATGATATCATGCCTGCGAATGTGAATACAGAAATGTCTAATCATTATAACATTACAAGAGCAATTGCTGATGCAGATTTAATTGTGGGTGCTGTTTTGATCCCAGGAGCAAAAGCACCTCACTTAATTACTCGTGATATGCTAAAATTAATGCGTCCGGGAACTGTTGTTGTTGACGTAGCGGTAGATCAGGGTGGTTGTATCGAGACTTGTACCCCAACGACTCACGAGAATCCTACTTTTATTATTGATGATATTGTTCACTACTGTGTAGCGAATATGCCGGGTGCTGTTCCTTACACCTCTACTTTAGCTTTAACAAATGCAACTTTACCATACGCATTGCAATTAGCAAACAAAGGATGGGAAAAAGCTTGTGCTGAAAATGAAGAATTGAAAAAAGGATTAAATGTTGCGAATGGAAAAATCCTTTATAAAGGAGTTGCTGAAGCTTGGAATCTTCCTTTTAACCAAGAATTAGTGTTAGCAAACGCATAGTGCTAACATTAAATAAGTGCTTACTAAAACACTAAATGTAAAAGGCTTTTCTTAATTGAAAAGCCTTTTTTATATTACAAAAAACTTGTTGTAAAACAGTTTTTATTATTTTTTAGCAGAAATGATTTCTTTTTCATTTAAAACTTCCTGCATTACTTTAGCTTCAGTACTATTAGGAAAAGAAACTTTTATTTTTTGAGCAATTGTCGGTGCAATTTCAGTTATAGCCTTTTTATCGTACGATTCTCCTTTTTTGATATGCCATCCGTAAAAAATTGCAGGAACATGCGTATCATAACTATAAGGTGTGCCGTGTGAAGTTCCTGTAGTTGAATATTCAATATCTCCAGGCTTATCAACAATAACTAAATCACCATTTTGAGTTACATCATAACCTTTTGCCACAAAGTTTAAGTAATAATCATTTCCGGAATTGGCCATTATCTCTTCTTCTGTGTATACTTTTTTGACTTGAGGCTGAGCAATTAAAAAATCTTTAAAAGCCTTTTTAACATTTATTAGATCCAATCCCTTTTCTTTAATGATTTGTTTATTGAAGAATACATTAAAATTAGAATAGTCTAAAATTAAATCTGCTCCGAAAGTTTTAGCTGAGAAATCCTGCATGCTTTGCTTAACGTCTTTTGAAGGATAATTATCAACATTATATTTATGATCTTTTAAGTAGATTACGTTTTCAGCACCAGCATGATCAGCAGTCAGGAAAAGCAAATAATTATCTTTCCCAACCGTCTTGTCCAGATAACTTAAAAAGTCAGCTATAGTTTGGTCCAGTCTCAAATACGTATCCTGAAGCTCCATAGAACGAGGTCCGAGTAAATGGCCTACATAGTCTGTAGAAGAAAAGCTCACTGTCAGGAAATCGGTAATATTGTCCTTCCCCAAACTTTCGTTTTCAACTGCTTTCATAGCAAACTCTGCCAATAAATCGTTTCCATAAGGAGTTGCTCTTAAAATACCGGCATCATTTTTCTCATACATTTTTTTTAAATCATAAGGAAAAACCGGTGCTGCACTACCATACAACTTGCCTTCATACGGATTATTATCCGGAAGGCTCTCGTTATATGTATCCGCTGGTTTGTATAAATTCCATCCTTTATTGATATAAGGCAAATAATGCTTCTCATTATTAAATTGAGTAACCCATTCCGGTAACTTATCCCCATAAAAAGTACTGGAAATAAAAGAACCTGTTTTACTATACCAGAAAGCCCAATTTGCAAAATGGCCTGCAGGCAATATGGCACCACGATCTTTTAAACTAATACCAATCACTTTTCCGGCAAAATTAGTCGCCATTCTTACTTCATCAGTAATAGTTGTACTCTGTAAGTTTTTGGGAGACATTGCGCCCTCTTCAACTGTACCGTCTCCAAGGGTTTTAACAGATGCATCATCAGTACAGTAAATGTTTTTACCAAGGGTTCTGCTAAACCATTCATTACCTACAATTCCATGGGTTGCAGGTGTAGTCCCTGTATAAATAGAAGCATGCCCCGGAGCAGTATAAGTAGGCATATAATTATAATGCATATTCTGAAAAGTATATCCATCATTCATTAATCTTTTAAACCCATTTGGCGAAAAATCATCAGAAAACCGATATAAATATTCCATTTTCATTTGATCTACTACAATACCGACAACTAATTTGGGACGTTGTTGAGCACTTAAATTTGAGATAACAAATAATGTCAACAATACAATACTTTTTTTCATACTTCAATTATAATTTAAATACAAAAATACAGATTCACATTTAGATAGGCTAACCCACCATAATTTAAAACCTAAAATTGATTATAATTTAACAGAATCTCAACTTGGTCTATCATCATATATTTCATTTTGGCGTTTCCCTACGGGCCGGGCTCTTCGCTAAATCTTTTGCGGGAGTGGTTTGGGGTTGCTGCGCGAGGGCTTTCGGGATTCCGCAAAAGGATATCGCTGCGATCCCTAACGCACTGAGGTATAAATACAAAATTCCAATTCCGATAGCCATCGGGACAAGCACCAAATTCCAATACTTGCCGCATAGCTTTGCGCCCTTTGCGATTTTTATAGGATTTAGTAAACCCTTTTGCGTGCTTTGCGGTTAAAATCCACCCAACAAATCATTTTTTAAAACATCATCAGGTATTCTGTTTGGGCGTTTCCCTTCGGGCCGGGCTCTTCACTAAATCTTTTGCGGGAGTGGTTTGAGGTTGCTGCGCCAGGGCTTTCGGGATTCCCGCAAAAGGATATCACTGCGATCCCTAACGCACTGAGGTATAAACACAAAACTCCAATCCCGACAGCCATCGGGACAAGTCCCAAATTCCAATACTTGCCACACAGCTTTGTGTCCTTTGCGATTTCAGAGGATTTAGTAAACCCTTTTGCGTGCTTTGCGGTTAAAAATCCACGAATCGATATAAACAAAAAACCCCGTTTCGTTAGAAACAGGGTTTTTAAAAGAAAGGCGACGACCCCCGATAGTCCCGATAGCTATCGGGAGGGCTCCCGCATAACTGCAGTATTTCGAAAACAAAAAATCCCCATCAAA